>NZ_FRCA01000029.1 GCF_900142755.1 Halomonas cupida
CACCTAGCCTTCTTCGTCCCCCCATCGCAATACTGTGAGGTACGGGAATATTGACCCGTTTCCCATCGACTACGCCTTTCGGCCTCGCCTTAGGGGCCGACTCACTCTGCTCCGATTAGCGTCGAACAGAAACCCTTGGTCTTCCGGCGGGGGAGTTTTTCACTCCCCTTGTCGTTACTCATGTCAGCATTCGCACTCGTGATACCTCCAGCAGACTTCTCAATCCACCTTCATCGGCTTACACGACGCTCCTCTACCGCTCGCCATTCGGCGAACCCGTAGCTTCGGCACCTGGTTTGAGCCCCGTTACATCTTCCGCGCAGGCCGACTCGACTAGTGAGCTATTACGCTTTCTTTAAAGGATGGCTGCTTCTAAGCCAACCTCCTAGCTGTCTAAGCCTTCCCACATCGTTTCCCACTTAACCAGGATTTCGGGGCCTTAGCTGACGGTCTGGGTTGTTTCCCTTTTCACAACGGACGTTAGCACCCGCTGTGTGTCTCCCACGCTTGCACTCACCGGTATTCGGAGTTTGCCTCGGGTTGGTAAGTCGGGATGACCCCCTAGCCGAAACAGTGCTCTACCCCCGGCGGTGATACGTGAGGCGCTACCTAAATAGCTTTCGAGGAGAACCAGCTATCTCCGGGCTTGATTAGCCTTTCACTCCGATCCACAAGTCATCCAAATCTTTTTCAACAGATCCTGGTTCGGTCCTCCAGTTGATGTTACTCAACCTTCAACCTGCTCATGGATAGATCGCCCGGTTTCGGGTCTATTTCCAGCGACTGGTCGCCCAGTTAAGACTCGGTTTCCCTACGCCTCCCCTATACGGTTAAGCTCGCCACTGAAAATAAGTCGCTGACCCATTATACAAAAGGTACGCGGTCACAGAACAAGTCTGCTCCCACTGCTTGTACGCATACGGTTTCAGGATCTATTTCACTCCCCTCTCCGGGGTTCTTTTCGCCTTTCCCTCACGGTACTGGTTCACTATCGGTCAGTCAGGAGTATTTAGCCTTGGAGGATGGTCCCCCCATGTTCAGTCAAGGTTTCACGTGCCCCGACCTACTCGTTTTCACAACACTCGGGTTTCGGTTACGGGGCTATCACCCACTATGGCCAGACTTCCCAGTCTGTTCACCTACCGGTCGTATTGCTTAAGGGCTGGTCCCCGTTCGCTCGCCGCTACTGGGGGAATCTCGGTTGATTTCTTTTCCTCGGGGTACTTAGATGTTTCAGTTCCCCCGGTTCGCCTCCCAACACCTATGTATTCAGTGTGGGATACCCAGGTTACCCTGGGTGGGTTTCCCCATTCAGAAATGTCCGGGTCACAGGTTGTTTGCCACCTCGCCGAACCTTATCGCAGGCTTCCACGTCTTTCATCGCCTCTGACTGCCTAGGCATCCACCGTATGCGCTTCATCGCTTGACCATATAACCCCAAGGGGTCTGTCAGTCGATGATGCACGACAATTGCCGGATACGCTTGAGACGTATCATTTGCCCTTTCTCCGGGAAGAGAAAGGGACTTTGTCAGCATGATCTACATTGTTAAAGAGCAATAGAGC
>NZ_FRCA01000028.1 GCF_900142755.1 Halomonas cupida
GCGCTCTAACCAACTGAGCTACAGACCCATTGGTCGCTGGGTCTATACCCATACAGTCATTGCTCTATCTTGATCAGGTAATTCATTGTGAGCACTTACCGACAGTCAGTGACTTGTCGATTAAGGAGGTGATCCAGCCGCAGGTTCCCCTACGGCTACCTTGTTACGACTTCACCCCAGTCATGAACCACACCGTGGTGATCGCTCTCCCGAAGGTTAAGCTAACCACTTCTGGTGCAGTCCACTCCCATGGTGTGACGGGCGGTGTGTACAAGGCCCGGGAACGTATTCACCGTGACATTCTGATTCACGATTACTAGCGATTCCGACTTCACGGAGTCGAGTTGCAGACTCCGATCCGGACTGAGACCGGCTTTTCGGGATTGGCTCCACCTCGCGGATTCGCAACCCTTTGTACCGGCCATTGTAGCACGTGTGTAGCCCTACCCGTAAGGGCCATGATGACTTGACGTCGTCCCCACCTTCCTCCGGTTTGTCACCGGCAGTCTCCCTAGAGTTCCCGACCGAATCGCTGGCAAATAGGGACAAGGGTTGCGCTCGTTACGGGACTTAACCCAACATTTCACAACACGAGCTGACGACAGCCATGCAGCACCTGTCTGAGAGTTCCCGAAGGCACCAATCCATCTCTGGAAAGTTCTCTCGATGTCAAGGGTAGGTAAGGTTCTTCGCGTTGCATCGAATTAAACCACATGCTCCACCGCTTGTGCGGGCCCCCGTCAATTCATTTGAGTTTTAACCTTGCGGCCGTACTCCCCAGGCGGTCGACTTATCGCGTTAACTGCGCCACAAAGCTCTCAAGGAGCCCAACGGCTAGTCGACATCGTTTACGGCGTGGACTACCAGGGTATCTAATCCTGTTTGCTACCCACGCTTTCGCACCTCAGTGTCAGTGTCAGTCCAGAAGGCCGCCTTCGCCACTGGTATTCCTCCCGATCTCTACGCATTTCACCGCTACACCGGGAATTCTACCTTCCTCTCCTGCACTCTAGCCTGACAGTTCCGGATGCCATTCCCAGGTTGAGCCCGGGGCTTTCACAACCGGCTTATCAAGCCACCTACGCGCGCTTTACGCCCAGTAATTCCGATTAACGCTCGCACCCTCCGTATTACCGCGGCTGCTGGCACGGAGTTAGCCGGTGCTTCTTCTGTGAGTGATGTCTTCCCTCTGACGTATTGGGCCAGAGGCGTTCTTCCTCACTGAAAGTGCTTTACAACCCGAAGGCCTTCTTCACACACGCGGCATGGCTGGATCAGGCTTTCGCCCATTGTCCAATATTCCCCACTGCTGCCTCCCGTAGGAGTTCGGGCCGTGTCTCAGTCCCGATGTGGCTGATCATCCTCTCAGACCAGCTACGGATCGTCGCCTTGGTAGGCCATTACCCCACCAACAAGCTAATCCGACATGGGCTCATCCGATAGCGCAAGGTCCGAAGATCCCCTGCTTTCTCCCGTAGGACGTATGCGGTATTAGCCTGGGTTTCCCCAGGTTATCCCCCACTATCGGGCAGATTCCCATGCATTACTCACCCGTCCGCCGCTCGAC
>NZ_FRCA01000025.1:0-1259 GCF_900142755.1 Halomonas cupida
GTGTCGCCGTCGCTGTCGGTGACCTCGAGGTTGAAGATGTCACGCACGTTGTCGATCGCGGTGCTGTCGACCGTGCTGTGATCGGTGGTGCTGGCATCGAGCGTGTAGCTCCAGCTGTAGGTGCCATCCGTCTCGGTGACGGTCAGCGTACCGTACTCGCCATTGACGGTAATGCCGTCACTACCGGCCGCCGTCACGTCAGTGCCGTTGATCACTACGCTCTGCAGGCTGTCGCCCTTCGTGTCGATGGCGAAGGTGCCGCTGGTGGTCTCGGTATCAGCGTCGGCATTGCTGCCGTCGGACAATCCCGCCTCGTCGACCACGCGCAGCGAGTCACCGGCATCCAGATCGATGTCGTCGCTCGGATCCTCCGGATCGCCGGGGTATTCCGGATTCTCCGGATCCTCCGGGACCTCCGGCGGGGTGCTCGGGTCCTCCGGCTCGCCCGGCGGAATCACGATCTCCGGCGTCGAATCCTCGGCCACATTCACCGTCAACGTCGCACTGCTGGTGTCACCGTCGGCGTCGGTGATCGTGTAATCGATCACCACGTCACCTTCCACGCCCGGTGCCGGGGTAAAGGTCACGTTGCCATCGGCCGCAATGCTCACCGTGCCCTGCGTGTCGTCACGCAGGCTGGCCGCGGTCAGCGTCGCACCGTCCGCGCCCTGGGTATCGCTGGTATCGTCGTTGTTGCTCAGCACGTTGTAGGTGACCGCGCTGTCTTCCGCGGTCTCGGCGCTATCGTCCACCGCCGTCGGCACGTCGTCCTTCACGTCGATGCCCAGACGTGCCTGGTCCGTGTCGCCGTCGCTGTCGGTGACCTCGAGGTTGAAGATGTCACGCACGTTGTCGATCGCCGGACCTTCACTCTCGTGATCGGTGGTGCTGTCGTCGAGCGTGTAGCTCCACTGATACTCACCGCCACTCTCGGACACGGTCAGCGTGCCGTACTCGCCATTGACGGTAATGCCGTCACTGCCGGCCGTCGTCACATCGGTGCCGTTGATCACCAGGCTCTGCAGACTGTCGCCCTTCGTGTCGATGGCGAAGGTGCCACTGGTGGTCTCGGTGGTCGCCTCGGCATCACTGCCATCCGACAGACCGGCCTCGTCGACCACGCGCAGCGAATCACCGGCCTCCAGATCGATGTCGTCGCTCGGGTCCTCGGGGTCGCCGGGATATTCCGGCGTCTCCGGATCGCCCGGCTCGCTCGGCGGCGTCGGTGTGCTCGGATCGCCGGGCTCACCCGGCGGAAT
>NZ_FRCA01000025.1:2464-3760 GCF_900142755.1 Halomonas cupida
CGCGGTCTCGGCGCTATCGTCCACCGCCGTCGGTACATCGTCCTTCACGTCGATGCCCAGACGTGCCTGGTCCGTGTCGCCGTCGCTGTCGGTGATCTCGAGATTGAAGAGGTCACGCACGTTGTCGATCGCCGGACCTTCACTGGCGTGATCGGTGGTGCTGCTATCGAGCGTGTAGCTCCACTGGTACTCACCACCGCTCTCGGTCACGGTCAGCGTGCCGTACTTGCCCTGCACGGTACCGCCCTCGGTCACGGGGGTGCCGTTGATCACCACACTGCTCAGATCATCACTGCCCACGCGGATGTCGAAGGTGCCACTGGTGGTCTCGGTGGTCGCCTCGGCATCGCTGCCATCCGACAGACCGGCCTCGTCGACCACGCGCAGCGAATCGCCGGCCGCCAGGTCGATGTTGTCGCTCGGGTCCTCGGGATCGCCCGGGTATTCCGGATTCTCCGGATCTGCCGGCTCCGGCGGGGTGCCCGGATCGCCGGGCTCGCCCGGCGGAATCACGATCTCCGGCGTCGAGTCCGCCGCCACGGTCACCGTCAACCGGGCCGTGCTGGTGTCGCCATCGGCGTCGGTGAGCGTGTAGTCGATCACCACGTCGCCTTCCACACCCGCCGCCGGGGTGAAGGTGATAGTGCCGTTTTCGTTGACGACGACACTACCGAGGTCCTCGGACACGGTGGCCTTGGTCACACTGGCACCGTCCGCACCCCGGGTGTCGTTGGCCAGCACGTCCACCGTGACCGCACTGTCTTCCGCGGCCTCGGCAGTATCGTCCACCGCCGTCGGTACATCGTCCTTCACGTCGATGCCCAGACGTGCCTGTTCGGTGTCGCCGTCACTGTCGGTGACCGTCAGGTTGAAGATGTCACGCACGTTGTCGATCGCCGGGCCCTGGCTGTCGTGATCGGTGGTGCTGGCGTCGAGCGTGTAGCTCCACTGGTACTCGCCGCCACTCTCGGTGACGGTCAGCGTGCCGTACTCGCCCTGCACGGTGAGGCCGTCACCGCCGGCCGTCGTCACATCGGTGTCGTTGATCACCAGGCTCTGCAGACTGTCGCCCTTCGTGTCGATCGCGAAGGTGCCACTGGTGGTCTCGGTGGTCGCCTCGGCATCACTGCCATCCGACAGACCGGCCTCGTCGACCACGCGCAGGGAATCACCGGCCGCCAGATCGATGTCGTCGCTCGGATCCTCGGGGTCGCCGGGATATTCCGGCGTCTCCGGATCGCCCGGCTCGCTCGGCGGCGTCGGTGTGCTCGGATCGCCGGGCTCACCCGGCGGAAT
>NZ_FRCA01000024.1 GCF_900142755.1 Halomonas cupida
ATAGTGACCGACCCAGGCGAGGTCACCGTTGGTGTCGGTGACTTCCAGCGGGGTGCCGAGATGGTCCGTCTGGAAGTAGTAGAGCTTTGGTTCGGCCAGCCGGTAGCCGCTGTACAGCACGGTGCCGCTGCCAGTGACCTGCGGGATGACTTCGTAATGGGCTTCCAGCTTGGCAGCGGGGATAAAGCTGCCTGGTTCGAACAGGTAACTGACGCGGCGCTGAGGCGCCATGGCCACCGTGTCCAGGCTATGCACGCGCTGGGCGACCGGGACCGACAGCCTGCGTTCCGGGTTCTCGCGTGCGAGCTCCAACGGCTCGGCAGGGAAGGCCGTCGGTGGTTTGCCCTGGAAGCTTTCCTCACTCTGCAGGAGATCGCCGTCCCAGGTGAACACCGTCAGCTCGGGGGACTGGCCCTGATGCTCGACCTGTTTCCAGACCCGTCGCCCCAGACCATCGTAGCCATAACGGGCCTGAGTGGTGGGCAGGGCGGCATCACCTGCAGCAGGTGCCTGGGCGTAGTGGCTGGCTGGCCCCAACTGGTCAGCAGCAGGCCCTCATTGGCGCGGACGGCCCGGCGAGTGCTGCACTTATTGGTTGAGTTCAGGCTTCACTTTGGTCGGTAAATCAGAGAGGGTACCGGCGCTGGCCCTCCTGCTTCTACCGCGTTGTCCAAAGTGCTGCAGTTATTCTATGAATCCAGGCTCCAAGCATTCGGGTTGTAGTGGGAGTCTGACTCTCTGTGGCGGCTTAGTGAGCACCTATGGTATGGAATCAATAGAATGAACTAATAGTGATGTGGTAGAGGTGGGTTGATGGATAAAAGTTGAGATTTTGGCCTTGTTCTCACGAGTTGAAAACTCCAAACATTGAGTTGGGTCGAACTCATCGGCTGCATCAAATATAACTAATGGCTGACTTTTCCAGTCAACGGTTATCTTCTCGATAAAGTGCACGGTATCAAAATCGATTTTTTCAATGGCGTTCTGTACATCGGGTTCACTATCAGCCCACTTCCATCGAACAATCAACTGCCGATCATCTGAAAAAGCAATCGCTGTCTGCAAGGGCTCATCCCCCAAGACAAGTATCTCCGTGTCATGTAGATATAACTTTTCAATATAATCACTTGTCTGGCAGGCCAAATAATAATCAGAGGAAGATCCGTTTACTCCTTTCCATAAAGAAGCTTTACCTTCCTCCATCACTACAAATGGCCCCCCCGAGCTATTAATCCAATCTGAAATAGCATATTTCTTCATCGGCCATTCCTCCTTTTTTGCTGTGTAACTTGCCCTGCTTGCCTGAGGCTGCATTGTCTACAATGGGGGTATAGGCGCTGAGGCTCTCCTGCTTCATTCAACGCATTTGGAGTTTGGTGGTCAGGAATGAAGTCGCCGCTTTTAGTGCCGGGCTCTATGGAGCCACATGTATGGCAGCCATCACGATACCCAATGGTGTTTATTTGTTGCCTTTCGTCTAAGGTGAAGTTGCGTTCAGGTCCCCTTGCAGGAATAGATTCCGTGGCATAAGGGCCTGGTTTCAAGGTCTCGCTACCAGCCAACCCCAGCGGATCCACCCATCCAGTAGGGTTGGGCGCGTACATATACAGGTTTTCGCCACCTGCCAAGCCTATCGGATCCTGGGTGGTGAAGCGACCGATCTGCGGGTCGTAGTAGCGGAATCGGTTGTAATGCAGGCCCGTTTCTTCGTCGTGGTACTGGCCCTGGAAGCGGAAGGGGTTGTCGGTGGCGGCGTTGTTGCCGTTGCCGTCTCTGGCCTTGTCGAGCTTGCCCCAGGCGCGATAGTGACCGACCCAGGCGAGGTTACCGTTGGTGTCGGTGACTTCCAGCGGGGTACCAAGATGGTCCGTCTGGAAGTAGTAGAGCTGCGGCTCGGCCAGCCGGTAGTCGCTGTACAGCACTGTGCCACTGCCGGTGGCTTGCGGGATGGCTTCGTAATGGGCTTCCAGTTTGGCAGCGGGGATGAAGCTGCCTGGTTCGAACAGGTAACTGACGCGGCGCTGAGGCACCATGGCCACCGTGTCCAGGCTATGCACGCGCTGGGCGACCGGAACCGACAGCCTGCGTTCCGGGTTCTCACGTGCGAGTTCCAGCGGCTCGGCAGGGAAGGCCGTCGGCGGTTTGCCCTGGAAGCTTTCTTCACTCTGCAGTAGATCGCCGTCCCAGGTGAACACTGTCAGCTCGGGGGACATGGAAAGTGTAGAGCGCCAAGCGCTGGTGTCGCTTGGCGGCCACACGTCCTTATCCCGTTTCTACGAGGCGGTAGCTGACAAGCTGGCAGGCCGCCAACTCTGGCGTGAGAAGGTTCTTCAGCCCCCATGGCAATGCTTGGGGGCCTTCGCTTGTTGCTTCGATCCAGTTAAATACTCAATAGCCAATGCTGGCGATATGCTTAGGCTTATCTGTTACGCAAGATCAATAAATGTATCGCTTTTTATATACCAGTTGATCCCATCAATAATCTCGCTAGCTGAAGCGTTTGCTTTTTGAGTTAATGCATTTCTGACGACATCTTCGAGCTGGTCTCCGTAAAAGAATAATTCCAGATTATTTTCTCTAACGAAGGCAGGGTATAATTCCTCATCGTCATCATCTATCTCAGGATAGCCAGCAAGATAACAGGTGAGGCTGGGGATCCCAGTGAGTTCATACTCATCTGTGTACACACAGAAATCACTGGCGGCTTTGACGCCATCAGCCAATAGCCTTACAAGCTGCTCGAGTGTGTAAGGCTTCTCGAATTCAAGGTTGCTCACCTACACCACCCCAAAATCCCGTTTGCATGAGTGGCCCATCCCTATATCAAATCCATAAGGTCTCAATTTCAGCTTTCAGAAATGCATCGCTTATAGCATATCTGGGCGGTAGCCGGGAGCATATTTTCCATGTTTCCGCTCTACAAACTGGACTCCGATAAGTGAGTCTTTAAGAAAATAAATTTCTCCAGTATGCCCCTCTGTCTTTACGTAGTAGAAGAGTATCTCGTCTTCGCCGGAGTGTTGAGTTAATTGGTTGATTAGCTCTTTCATGCCAAAAGCATTTATTTTTCCCTCTGCCGCCATTTTGTGACGGCTTTCTGCTTGTTGTTTTGCGAAAGATGCTGATGTTTTTCTAGGGTTTTCTCCATAAAGAGAAAGTGTGTCTAGTGACATTTTTTCAATCTTTTCTTTCAGCTCCCTCTTGTCAAAGGCTTGGCTGAGTATAAATTTTGCATGCTGGAGCATATCCATTATAGGCACCCCTCGCGAGAGACGTTTACTCCGGTCCTAGTTCCTTCTTGAAGCATTTCTGCCTCCCCCCAGTCGTTTATATGAGTCCATCCCCATGACCATGAATCTCCCGACTGAGGAGCACCCTGTGGGACTGAAAGCAGAACGCCACCAGCTCCATCCTTGTTGGCGTGTTGCAATGCGAGAGACTTATCCGGAGTCCATGAGACGTACTGGCTTTCTCCGGTTAACCCTCCTTCTGCGTGCTGCTCGGGAGACAGGTTCGCATTTGGGTTTGCTGGTCTGACAACACCTTGTGTGGCATCGTCAAGTGCTGGGTGATTCGCACTGACCCCACGGTAAAGACATCGACAGCATGACTTATTCAATCCAAGCGGATCAACCCAGATGGTGGGGTTGGGGGCATACTGATAGAGATTCGCACCACCCATTAGCCCGATGGGGTCCTGGGTGATAAATCGCCCTATCTCGGGATCATAGTACCGATGGCGGTTGTAGTGCAGCCCGGTTTCTTCGTCGTGGTACTGGCCTTGGAAGCGGAAGGGGTTGTCGGTGACGGCGTTGTTACCGTTGCCGCCTCTGGCCTTGTCGAGTTTGCCCCAGGCGCGATAGTGGCCAACCCAGGCGAGGTTGCCGTCGGTGTCGGTGACTTCCAGCGGGGTGCCGAGATGGTCGGTCTGGAAGTAGTAGAGCTGCGGCTCGGCCAGCCGGTAGTCGCTGTACAGCACTGTGCCACTGCCGGTGGCTTGCGGGATGGCTTCGTAATGGGCTTCCAGTTTGGC
>NZ_FRCA01000023.1 GCF_900142755.1 Halomonas cupida
TTAAGTGTGACCAGCGGCGAGGACATCAACCTTGCCACCGGCAAGAGCCTGATCGCCACCCTGTCCGAGAAGCTGTCGATGTTTGTCCAGCGGGCCGGCATCAAGCTGTTTGCCGCCCAGGGCAAGGTCGAGGTTCAGGCCCAGAGCGACAACATGGAACTGACCGCCGAGAAGGATCTCAAGGTCACCGCCACCGAAGGCAAGGTCCACCTGAGCGCCGCAGACGGCATCCTGCTGGCCAGCGGCGGCGGCTACGTGCGCATCAAGGGCGGCGATATCGAGATCCACGGCCCCGGCAAGGTCGACCTCAAGGGCGCCCAGCACCAGTTTGCCGGGCCGACCAGCCTGGACGCACCGCCGGTGGAGTTGCCGGAGTTCGAGGACAAGACGTGTGCGGCCAGAAGTAAATCGGCTTCCGAGAATGGCGATGGATTGCTGGAGCGATGAATGGAAACGCAAGATACCGCTGAGCAGCTCATCGAGACACTGTCCTCCTGCTCCGATTCTGGCCGGATCTATACACTGGTTGATCCCGCCCATTCGCCGCAACGTAGGCTGACGTTGGAGGAGCTGGATGCTTGTATTCAGCTCGCGCACCCCTTCATATCCCAACCCCGTGATCAACGGCTCTACCTTCAACCGTTCAACAGGAAGGCAGAGAGTTTGCGTCAGGTGCTCTCTCGGGAACGTGAATCATTGCCCGATAAACGGACAGGGCATGTCGCCTTCTGTGGTTGGGTGTTGTGTAGGTGTACTCCGCATGCCCTGAACTCCCACATGGAGAAGCAATTGACGGTGTCGTCTCCCGAAGGTAACACCGCCATGCTGAGGTATTACGATCCGCGGGTGATGGAAAGATTGGAAGTCATTCTTGAACCAAAGCAGATGGCGCATCTATTGGGTCCCATTGAACACTGGTTCTATTTCGATCACAGAAAACGGCTCCGACAGATTTCTCGACCAACTGCGGAGATGCACTTGGGCAAGCTCACCCTGTCCTCTGAGCAGTGGAGCGCGATCAAGAGAATTGGTCAGGTGAACCTGTATTGGGACAAGTGGGATGAGTTTAAGATGGGTTCAAAGCCGGATATCACGCCAGCACACATAGATGCTCTGATTGAGGCTTCGCAAAGGATTGGTCTGGAAGATGACAAGGATCGCTATTTCTTCGTGATGCACGGGCTGGTCAACGGTCAGCGATTCCATGAACACCCTCTCATCCAGAGCATCCTGGAGAGGATGACGGCCTCCGAGTCCTATGTATCCTTGACAGATGGATTGAAAAGCAGTGACTGGGAGCAGGTAAAGGAAGAGACAGGGAGGTGGCCGCAGTGAGCGATATGAATCTTAATGAGATGCTGCATGAGGATAAGGGTATTCCTCCGGGCAGTGGAAAATGTGCGTACTGTGAACGGGATGGCTTCCCCATTCTTCCTGTCCGCTATGCCATATGCCAGATGGACTCCGATAGTGAGGCTGTGCCGGGTGTTCCCGAGGGGCGAGTCAGTGAACTGTTTCCACATGACAAGGAAGGCAATCCCGTTGAGCTGAATCTTGATGCTTCTGTCGATAGTGAAGGTGAAGTCACATACGACCGCGAGAAGCAGAACAAGTACATCTTGAGAAAACTGCGTGGCGGTTTCCTCTACGTCTACGACGAAGGCAACCAACAGTGGCTTGCCTATGCCATCAGTGATACTGCAGAACTCAAGCGCTTTACGCCAGATACACCGCCGGAGGAGCGAGAGCCTTCTCAATTTTCCTGCAATCAGGATGGACATAGAGAACATGCGTCTCTGGTCACCTTGGGTAATGTAACGCGTACCGGGGTCGCATGGTTTGCCTACGTTGAAAGCCCCTGGTCAAGAGCTTTTCTGGACGAAGTGGCTTCCGATGCGGAATGGCGCCAGAAGAATATGCAGCGCTTTGATGTCGATAGTTGGCTCAATACCGGACAGGCCGCCCATGCCTTCCCCCAGGATAGCATCGCCGAGCTGGTTCCCGAATACATACCCAATGGCGATGTCGCGAGGTACCACCTCTCCAGGCACTATTTCCCGGCTCGAGAGGATTTAACCGGTGAAGAGCTGAATGACCTGCAGGCAGCCATGGATGAACGCATTGCGAACAGTCCGGGGCTGGAAGGAAAAGTGGGTAAAGGAGTGGTGCTGGCGATCAAGGATGAAGTGGGGATTGTTGAGGAGCTGAATCATTCTCGTCAGAAGCCCATCGAGGAAATGCGCGAGTTTCAGAGGCAAGGAGACAATGCACGCCGGTCGCAATGGCTGGCTGCTGTCACCAAGTTGAAAAAGGCTCTGGAGGATGCAGCACAAGACCAGATCGCCAGCATCGATAGTAGTGTGGCTGATGAGATAAAGGGCCTGGAGGGCTCTCTTGATCAGCAGATGCAGGAGTTGGATGAGCACTGGCAAGAAAAGATCCAGGGGGCTTCACCTCGCGAGAAGCGCGCCTATCAGGAGCACTATGATCAAATTCGTTCCCAGGGAATCAATGGGCGCTATGGCGATCCTCAAACCATAGGTCGCTACATTGAGCTGACCAATGAGCGCAGCAGCAAGATCGCATCCACCAACGAGGATCTTGCAAAAACACTGGCTGAATTCTCTCAGTACTACGATGACAAACAGAGAAAGCGTATTGAGGAAGCGCTGAAGCCCTATGAGAATTCCATTGACAGTGATCTACCTCCCATGGATGCCGATTACGCGCAGTGGGTTGTGCATGGACTGAGCAACGCACTGGACCGATATGACCATCTCGATACCAGGTTTGGTCTCAGAGTCACGGAAATTGTCAATGGTTGCCTGCAGGGCGGTGCTTTGACATCAAACAGCAAATGGGCCTGGCAAGTCCTGATGGAGCAACTTCATTTCGCGGACTCTCCTCTGCTTCGTGCTTATCTGCACAACAACCAGGAGGCATCAGAGAAGTTTGCCGAAGACACGCTGGAACTTCAGGATGTCAAGTCGTTCTTCGGCAAGGCGAAATTGAAGGACTGGTACGATCAGCTCAAGCGTCTGAGGAAGGTTGCCAACAACCATTGGGGTCTCGACGACTTCACTGCCGCTCGAAAAGCACTTTCTGGTCTGGGCAGCACCATCTTTGGTGGGGCCGGTACTCTGATGAACCATGAGTCTGCCGCTCAGGTAAGCAGACAGGAGATGATTGCTCCACGAACCGGTTTGATGCTGCAGTACGCTCGTTTGTTGCAGGTGGACAGGTTGGTGTCTACTCCGGATGGCGACTTCACCTCGCAGGCTGCGTATGTGGTGGAAATGGATGTTGCCATGGGCGAGTACAGTCGCACGATGAACTATCTGGCGAAGCGCGATGGCTCGCCGGTACTCAACGGTCAGGATCTGCAGTACGTGGATCCGATCGACAATGGCGAGCGTCGAGGTGGCAACTTGCCTGGCAACTATGTCGCGGATGAAAGTCGCGTCAAGGTGTTGTGGCAAGTCCAGGAGACGGAACTGGAGCGCTTCGCAGCCTATGTGGAAGGCTCTGGTGATATTACTGAGGGAGGGGCTCCCAGGACGCTACGAATCACCGATCAGTATGCCATGTTGCAGGAGCAGAGGCGCCTGCATGCCAGGCTATGGTCCGGTGACAATGCCTTGCGGCTCTTCGATGCTGTATTTGCCATGATCAGCTTCTACGATATCGGAAAGTCACTGGCCAGCAAGCCCAACAGCCTTGAGCACTGGCTCAAGCTGATGGGCACCATCGCGTCCGTGACGCAATTGGCGTTCGAGGCGGCGACAGCATTGCAGGTACGCCGGGGCCTGGCGCTTGGCAGTCGAGGCGCAGCTTCTGCTGCATCCATCGCCGCCCGCACCAGCAGAGCCGCTGCACGTATCGGCAAGGTATCTTCTGCCATCAGCATTCTCGATGGCTTCCGTGTGCTGAGTGAGGCGGTATCGCTGAGCCGCAGGGGAGCAGTGAGCACTCAGGTGCAGGGCAAGACCCTGCTGGGCAGCGTCATGGTATTTGGTGGAGTCGTGGCGCTTGCCGCCAGTTCGCTGGTGGTAGTGCCTCTGGTACTGGGCATCATCACCCTGATTATCTCCTATCAATTGATTCAACTGGTTCCTCTGAACATCCGTACCTGGCTGCGCCGTAGCCTGTTCGGGCTGGAGCAGGAGCGTTTCCGCTTCATCCCGTTTGCCAGTGCCGAAGAGGAACAAGCCTCTCTGCAGATGGTCTTCAGTGGGATTGTGTTCGATATGGACATTGTGCGCTTCAGCGAGACCTTGCCAGGTGCTCTGGCAGCGACTTCCCGAGCGGCCTGGGGCGAGGCCGTGATCCACGAGATGATGGGTGAAGAAGATCCGCTACAGAATACCTGGAAACTCAGTGTCTCCGTGGAGTTGCCTAGTGAGCTGGAAGGGGAGTTGAGAGTTCAAATAACCCACAATCATGAGCAAGGGCTGTCCCTGTATTTGGGAGGGGCAAAATATAGTGTTGGTAGTGTCGTGGAAATCGACCAATATGGCCAAGAGGTGGCCGCTGCTCTTCCTCAATCTGAAGAAAATAGGTGGATGTTGAGGGAGAAGGGTAATTCCAATAAACCCGATGAACGGTCTGTGATAGTGTATAATAATTATGTTGATATGGAGGCGGGGGAAGTGCACGCGGAGGTTGGCTATAGAGATGGCTTTTCTGCTGACAGAGGTGAAGTCTTTATCGTGAGGCTGTGATTGTATGAATAAGTTTTTGTTTTTGTTTTGTTTATTGTTTTCTTGCTGGGCAAGTGCAGAAATAGCCTTTCCTGACCAGGAGAAGCAAAATTATTACCGTGACCAGGATGTTGAAGTTAGTTTAGGAAAGGCGAAATCAGGCGATGCAGAAGCGCAGTACTTGGTGGGGAGTGCTTACTTGCTTGGTCTTGAAAGCCAGGATGTTGAGGTGGATTATGAAAAGGCATTTTGCTGGTTAAGTAGGTCTGCGAACCAAGGCATTGCGGAAGCCCAGTATGAGTTGGGGAGGATGTACCGCTATGGTCTGGGAGTCGATAAAAATGGGAAGAAATGGGAAGAATATACCAGCCAAGCTGGAGAGCAAGGGTTGCTCTCAGCCTATGGCGATTTGATGGATGTATATAGAGAAGGCGATAGAGATCTTGGTATTGATGAAAATGGAGAGAAATACTTCTACTGGTTAGAGAGAAGTGCTGAAGCAGGACATGCTCTATCCATGGTGAATATGTCAATTAGTTATCGGTATGGGTATAATGTTGAGGTGGATGTTGATAAATCATTTGAATGGTTGATGCAAGCAGTAGAGCAGGATGATCTGATGGCACAGGGTCTGGCTGGGGAGTATTTTGAAAGAGGTTTAGGTACAGAAAAGGATCTGGTCATGGCATACATGATGTATGATTTGGGGGGGACAGGAAGAAACCCAGAAAAACAAGCTGTGGCTGAGAAGATGACTGACGAGCAAATTCAAGAGGCTGTTTCCCGATCAAGACAGTGGCAGGAAGAACATAATAATATTCGCCCCAGCTACTATGGCCTTGAGCATCAGGAGGATGGTAGTTATCGGTAGGAATTGTCCGAGTCGGAGTTTCTTGTCAGTTAGTTGGTTGTTGTAATCGTCCAACTGACTGGCCTGACGATATCGGGACTTGGGTGGTGGGGGGGAGGCAGACCATTCGCTTCCATCGCCATGCCACCGAGACCGAGGATTCGATCACCCAGTGGAGCGGGGTGCGTCAGCAGCAGCCCACCCGTGTCAGCTTGGCCTCCTTCGATTACAAGCAGCCTGGCCTCGAGAAGCGCAGCGGTCTGGAGACAGTGCGTGATCAGGGCAACCTGCCCGAGATGGAAGTCTACGACTATCCAGGTGAGTACTACTATCACGGTCATGAGCGGGGCGAGCGTCTGACACTCAACCGCCTCGAGGCGCTGGAGTCACAGGCCAAGCGATTCCGTGGTTCGGGCGGGGCTCGTCAGTTGCAGGTGGGCCAATGGTTTGAACTCAGCCAGCACGCCCGCCATGCCTCGGGTATCAACAGCCGGGGTGATGAAAGCGAGCGTCAGTTCCTGGTGCTGGGCCTGAACATCCATGCCGAGAGTGCGCTGCCGGTCTCTGCCCATCTGAAGACCCTCCCCGGTAGTCTGCAGCCCCAGATCGATGCGGCCTTCGATGCCCATGGTCTGAATGACGACCGGCAGGATGACGAGGAGTATCGGGACAACTACCGGCGTGTCGGCACCGGCCACTATCTGGTGGACTTCGAGTCCCAGCGCCTCAGCCAGTCCTACCGTTCCTTCCTCGACCATCCGCGCCCGGTGATCGGTGGCCCGCAGACCGCCACTGTCGTTGGCCCCGAAGGCGAGGAGATCCACACCGACTCGCTCAACCGGGTCAAGATCCAGTTCCACTGGGATCGCCAGGGCAGGCGCGACGCCAGTTCCAGTTGCTGGGTGCGTGTCTCCCAGCCCAATGCCAGCGGTCGCTGGGGTGGTGTCTTCGTACCGCGCATCGGTCAGGAGGTCATCGTCGACTTTCTCGAGGGCGATGCCGACCGGCCCCTGATCACCGGTCGCGTCTACAACGGCGACCAGACCCCCGACTGGCACAGCAACGGCCTGCTGTCGGGCTTCAAGACCAGCACCTACCGAGGCGGCAAGTTCAACGAACTGGTGTTCGACGATGCCACCGATCAGGAACGGGTCAAGCTCAACTCCGAACACAGCAAGAGTCAGCTCAATCTCGGTTACCTGATTCACCAGCAGGGCAATACCCGGGGTGCCTTCCGTGGCACCGGCTTCGAGTTACGCACCGATGCCTATGGAGCCGTGCGTGCCAACCAGGGCCTGCTGCTGAGTAGCTGGGGCCAGATCGGCGCCAACGGCGAGCAGCTCGACATGACCCAGGCCCAGCAACAGCTCCAGAGCGCCTCGCAGCTGGCGGATAGCCTCAGCGAAAGCGCCACTGGCCACAACGCCGAACCGCTGGAAACTCGCCGCGATATCAAGCAGGCCAGCGAGGATGCGAAAGGGCGCTACGGGATCGCGGAGAGCAGCGGCCAGGTCGACTTCAACACTGCCCAGGGGGCGGCTCAAGGCGGTCGTGGCGAGGCCGCGCGGCTGGATGCCCCCTGGTTGCACGCCACCTCACCGGCGGGCATCGCCATGAGCACGCCGGAATCCACCCATCTGGCCCAGGGCAAGTCATTAAGTGTGACCAGCGGCGAGGACATCAACCTTGCCACCGGCAAGAG
>NZ_FRCA01000007.1 GCF_900142755.1 Halomonas cupida
CGAGTATTATGACAATGTCCGCTCTCACGAAACCCTGGGCGGGTTAGCGCCCAGGGCATACGAGTTGGCGGCTTGAACCGAGGTGTCTACTTTTTCGGGGGCACACCAGTAGCGTGCTCGTAGCTCGTAGCTCGTAGCTAGTAGCTAGTAGCTGGGGTCCATGCTCGTCGTCGCTCGACTTCCACAAACGACAGAGGCCCTGCCTTGCGGCAGGGCCTCTGTCTGAATCATGTCACTCCCCGAAGGGAGAAAGCATGATTACTTACGCATGGAAGTCTGGAACATGCGGTTCATCTCTTCACGGTTCTGCTGAGACAGCTGCAGAGCCGCCTGAGCGTCGCGCTGAGCCTGGGTCGCAGTAGCCTGCGCCTGGTTTGCAACGCTCAGAGCCTGAGAAGCGTCAGCCTGAGCCTGCTCGGCAGTAACACGAACTTCTTCCAGAGCGCTGGAAGAAGCACAGCCAGCCAGAACGGCCAGAGAAGCAGCGGCAGCGGTCAGCTTCAGAGTAGTCTTGAGAGTCATGGTGTTCTCCTTGAGTCTTCCTTGGTACTTCGTTGGTGATGCTTTCGCATCAGGCTTCCTGCAAAGGCAGGCCTTTCTTGCAGCGACTTGTGCTGCGAAGCACGGGAGTCAAACGCTGTTTTATTATAGAAAACGGCGCTTGTCCAGAGTCTTCGTCGTCCTGTGCGCATCTAAAGACTAGCGGATGACGACGCGAGTGCCAACTCCAATTAACGAAGCCAGCTGTTCAATTTCCTGGTTGGTGACGGCGACACAGCCATCCGTCCAGTTGAGGTTACGATGGATATTCATGTCACCTTCACCGACACCATGGATGCCAATGTAACCACCCAGTACCGTATCCTGAGGAGGCGACTGATGACGCCGATAGTAATCGAAATAGGCGTCGTAATCATATTCCGTATATACCCCCGATTCCAACGCCATCCGTGCATGCAACGGTGTCGGATAGTCCAGGCCGATGAAGATGTCGAACTTGCTGTCATAATTGAAGCGATTGACGTGGAATTCCCCGAGTGGCGTGGTTCTATCACCCATGACGCGCTGCAGGTCAGCGCCGCCTCGACCAAAGCGAATCGGCGCGAAACGAGCCAGCTCGACATTGCCCTGATATACCGTGAGGTTGGATTGCTGATTGTCGATCAACACCCACACCTCTCCAATGGAAGTGGGCACAATGGCACGTCGCAACAGGTCTTCCATCACCCCGGTACTAGCCCAACCAGTCACCGGGAGTAGCAAGGATGTCCCAAGTATCATTTGGATCAGTCGGCGGCGGGTGATTCCTGACATACGATTGAGCTCACTTTCCAATTTCAAGAAGTCTGGTTAAATTCTGTAACAACGGCATCAGCAGGATATACCCCACTCTTTCCGATAGCTATACCACCCGCACGACACCTTCTTTACAACTTATTACCAGTGTCGCAACTCTAGTGTATCTATATTGCGACAAATATACTTTACCACTCTTCACTCGTCTCTCGCAGCGAGGCAATCTCGCGGCGCGCCGCACGAATACAGCCACGCAACTGCTCTTCCAGCGGCCCGACTGAGTCGCTGACCGAAATCAACTGGGCATTGACGGGGCCTCGTCTGGTTGAGGCCGCTCCCTGATCACTGTGCAACGCCTCAAGCCTGAGCATCAACCAGCCCAGCCAGCTCTCACCATCCGAGGCAAGGCTGCGCAGGCGCTGCAATTCGGCCAGCGCTGGTTGATCATCCGCCTCCCCAACCAACAGCTCCCGCCAATCATGGGAGCCCAGTTGAGCGTGACTGGATACGTCCCGCAGCAAGGCATTCAGGGCCAGTTCGAGCAGGGCGAGTGCACCTTCTTCGCCGGCCCTGAGTCGAGCCTCACGGTGCTCGTCATCCCGCGTATCGATGTCGAGCAACAACTCTGCCTGATACAGCAACTGATTGGTTCTGGCCCTGGGTGTCACTTGCGCTTGTCCTCGACCTGCCAGGTCTTGCCGTCAAAGGTCGCCTTCCAACCACTGGCCTTGCCCTTGTCATCATCGGTCATCACGAACTGCTCCTTGAGCTTGCGTGAGAAACGAATCTGCGCGGGGCGGCCATCCGGGTCCTCGCTGGGCGCATCCAACAGGTAACGGTACTTGTCCGGCAATTCGCTGGCATGGGACTTGAGTTCCTTGACCAATGGCGGACGCGTCTCGCGATTACGCGGGAACTTACTGGCCGCCAGGAACAGGCCACTGGCACCGTCGCGCAGCACATAATGATCCTCCACCTTCTGACAGGCCAGTTCCGGCATTGGAATCGGATCCATCTTCGGTGGTGCCACCTCTCCGTTGCGCAGTAGCTTGCGGGTGTTGCGACACTCATCATTGGTACAACCGAAGTACTTACCGAAACGCCCCGCCTTGAGCTGCATCTCGGATCCACACTTGTCGCACTCGATGGTCGGCCCGTCATAGCCCTTGATGCGAAACTTGCCTTCCTCGACCGAATAGCCGGAACAGTCCGGGCTATTGCCGCAGATGTGCAGCTTGCGGTGCTCATCGATCAGATAGCTATCCATCGCCGTCGAGCAGACCGGACAGCGCTGCTTGGCACGCAGGGCGTCGGTTTCGGCATCTTCGCCGGCATCCGCAGCCACGGCTTCCTCGCCGGGCAGCAGGTCGATGGTCGTCTTGCAACGTTCCTTCGGCGGCAGATTGTATCCGCTACAGCCCAGAAAGACGCCGGTAGATGCTGTCCGAATCTGCATCTTGCGTCCACAGGAAGGGCAGTCAATGTCTGTAGGAACCGGCTGATTCGGGCGCATACCCTCATCGCTCTCGGCTTCCTGCAGTTCATTGCGGAATTCGTGATAGAAGGCATCCAGCAGTTCGCGCCAGTTGCGGTCCCCTTCCGCCACCTCGTCAAGATTGTCTTCCATGCGCGCGGTGAAGGAATAGTCCATCAAGTCAGGGAACGACTCCTTGAGGCGTTCGGTGACGATATCGCCAAGCTTCTCGGCGTAGAAACGACGGTTCTCGAGCTTGACGTAGCCACGGTCCTGAATGGTGGAAATGATCGCTGCATAGGTCGACGGTCGGCCGATACCACGCTTTTCCAGCTCCTTGACCAGACTGGCCTCGGTATAGCGAGCCGGTGGCTTGGTGAAGTGCTGGCGAGGATCCAACGCTTCCAGCGTCATCGTGGTGCCCTTCTCGAGATCGGGCAACGACTGATCTTCGTCCTTGCGCCCCATGGGCGTCATCACCCGGGTATAACCATCAAACTTGAGCACCCGGCCCCGTGCCTTGAGCTCGAAGCCGTTGACTTCGACCGTCAGCGTGGTCGACAGATACTCTGCCGGCGTCATCTGACAGGCCACGAACTGACGCCAGATCAGTTCATACAGGCGCTCGGCATCACGCTCCATACCACTCAGTTCTGTGGCGCGGCGGGTGACCTCTGAAGGTCGGATCGCTTCGTGCGCTTCCTGAGCCCCTTCCTTGCTCGAATAACGATTCGGCGCCTCGGGCAGATAGCGTTTGCCGAACTCACCATCGATATACTCACGCACGCTGTCCACCGCTTCCTGCGAGAGATTGGTGGAGTCGGTACGCATATAAGTGATGTAACCCGCCTCATAGAGGCGCTGCGCCAGGGTCATGGTCTTCTTGACCGAGAATCCCAGACGACCACTCGCGGCCTGCTGCAGCGTCGAGGTGATGAAGGGCGCGTTGGGCTTTGAACGGGTCGGCTTGTCCTCACGCGAGGTGATCGACAGGCTGGCCTTGTCGAGTCCAGCGATCCGTTTGAGCGTCTCTTCCTCACTGGTGGGACGGAAGGCGCCCTGAGCATCGCGCACCAGTTCGAAGCGCACCACTTCGCCGTTCGGCGTCGCGAGGTCGGTGTGTACGTCCCAGAACTCTTCCGGGACGAAGGCACGGATCTCACGTTCGCGCTCAACAATCAGGCGCATGGCAACCGACTGCACACGACCGGCCGATAGCCCACGAGCCACCTTGGACCACAGCAACGGCGACAGCATGAAACCCACGACCCGGTCGAGGAAGCGGCGTGCCTGCTGCGCCTCCACACGTGGGATATTCAACGTACCGGGATCCTTGAAGGCATCCTTGATGGCATTGCGAGTGATCTCGTTGAATACCACCCGACGATAACGCTGCTCGTCCCCACCGATGGTCTCGCGAAGGTGCCAGGCAATGGCTTCCCCCTCGCGATCAAGATCGGTCGCGAGATAGACGGTATCAGCCTTGGCAGCCAACTTCTTGAGCTCTGCGACCACCTTTTCCTTGCCCGGCAGAACTTCGTAGGTTGCATCCCAGCCGTTATCCGGATCGATGCCCATGCGCCGAATCAGTTGTGCCTGAGCCTTCTGCTTGCGGTAGACCGCCTTGTCTTCTGCCGACATCTTGCGCGTCGCCGCCGCCTGACGCGCACGCTCACTGGGATCGGAGGCTGACTTGCCCGAGCCACTGGTCGGCAGATCACGAATATGACCCACGCTCGACTTCACGATGAATTCGTCGCCGAGGTACTTGTTGATCGTCTTTGCCTTGGCTGGCGACTCGACAATGACCAGAGACTTGCCCATAGCACTCCACAATATTCGCGACGTCGCGGCTTCCTGCGCACGTCGATGGATGACTGCCTCATCCCGACAGGATGACGGAAAAATGCGCTTACCCTACCCCAGCCCCGAGCATCACGCCAGTCACATGGATCACGGGAAGGCAAATGACACCTCGAGCAGGAGGTATCGCCAAGAGACTAGACGCAAGGCTGTAGCGCCGACAAGCCCATTGATGGTGTTCGATTGCAACGCATGATGCCTCCGCACAACCGCGGAGGCATCATGACGTGCTCTCTCGACCTATGACTTACGCTGTCTGGGGGTACTCCGCCCACGCCGAGATGGCGCCGGCTTGTCGTCCCCGGCTTCGACATCGGATGATGCGCTGCTGGGTGTCGCTTCCCTGGACTTTGCAGTTGTCCGGGCAGAGGTCTTCTTCTCGGTCACCGCCTTGCTGCGAGGTTCGGCCTTCTTCCGCGGCTCGGCCTTCTTCTCTGGCTCGGCTTTCTTCTCCGACTCGGCTTTCTTGTCAGACTCGACACCAGTCCGAGGTGAGACCTTGCTCGAGGCGGCGTCGCTGGAGACCACATCAGCCTTCTTATCGGTGCTCGACGCCGTGCTGCGACGGCGAGTCGTACCCGCGCTCCTGGCTGACGTACCGTTGCCGGAGGAGCCACTGCTGCTGCGACGAGCCGTACTGCGAGCCTTCGGGCGCGCCTCGGCAAACAGTGCCTTGACGCGCTCGAGTCGCCCTGCCGCCCGCTCGCTGAGTTCACCACTGGCAGCCAACACATGCTCGATGTGTTCGATGTGGGCGTCGATCTCGGCCGCCGTCTGTCCCTCGAGCAACCGAGGTATCGACTCCAGCGCCTGCTGCTTGTCCAGCTTGAGGATGAAGAACTGCTCACGCAGCAGCTCCTTGAAGTCTGCCAACTGCAGACGCGGCTCGAGTTCCGCGCGGGATGCCTGTAGACGCCGGAAGTTGCGTCCATCCGTTGCAGGAGCACCACCCAACACGTAGATCATCGAGCGCATCACGGCTTCATGGCTGCCACCTTCCGCCACACGGGCACGTAGCTCCTGCTGCCGGTTCTCAATGAAACGACGGCGCTCGGGTTCGGCTCCCGGCAAGCGCGGCCGTGCCTCCGGTGTACCATGCAGACCCACCGCTGACTGCAACAACGGTTGCCCATAGACATCGAGAAACAGACTTTCGGTGGCATTGTCACGCAGTACTCGCCAGGCATCCAGGCTACGCGACACATGCCCGGAGAGAATATCCTCGAAGACTCGAAAGATGTTGTCGTCAGACACCGGCTGCCGGTCACGACGAACCATATTCGCCAGTACCGGCAAGGGCGCCATCAATGGATTGCGATCCGACAGCAGACGATAGCCCAGACGACTGGGATGCATGCTCCGCATCAGGCGCGCACTCTCGGGCGTTGATACCGCACGCACCCAGGGCTGCAGGAATTGGCGATAGAGGCCCAGATTGATCTCGGAAACTCTCGCCACGGTGGCAAAGCGACGCTCGTCCTCGGCGTCCCACTTGACCACCTCGTTCAGATCGTCCAGATCGCGCGTCTCGAACTCAAGCAGATAGTCGCGCTCGATCAGCTCGGCATCCGGGCGCTCGGCGGCAGTCGAAACACGAGTTTCATAGAGACCGGGCGGCAGAACATCGATGTAATCCATGTTCGCGGTGAACTCGGTATGCTCCTTGCGCGATACGCTGCCGGAAACAAAGATGCCGAGATGGCCAGTGCTGTCGTGGACGCAATAGACAATGGTCTGTTCGTTGGCCAGGATGTCATCGACGCCGCCATACAGATCTCGCACCCAGCCCAACGCCTGTGGGGGCGGCGTGATGTTGTCCCCCCTGGAGCAGAACACCACCACAGGCGAGCGGACATTGCGCAGATCGATGCGCCGGCCATCGGACGTCACCAGACGCGCGGTGGACAGTCGGTTGCCGACAAACAGGTTATCGACAATATACTGGATTTCCTCGCCACCCAGCACCACATGGCCGCCCCACCAGCGCTCGAAACGCAGATAACGCTCGGCCTCGGTATCGACATTGGCATACAGCTGATACTGCTTGTCCCACCAGGTATTGGCCGGATTGAGACGCTCGAAGTTCTGTACCAGCCAGGCACCGTCAAACAACCCATCCCCCGCATCGGAAAGCAGGTGAGTCATCCAACTGCCCCCGGTCATGCCCCCGGTATAACGCATCGGCGCATTGCCATGCTCCCCTGCCCAATAGGACAGCGGCGCACCGGCAATCAGAATCGGCCCGAATACATCAGGCTCCAGCGCCGCCGCCATCATGATCTGCCAACCTGCCTGACAGTTGCCGACCACCATTGGTTTTTCGCTATCCGGGTGGCGTTCGATCACATGGTGCAGGAAGGCCACCTCGGCCTCGACCACATCCTCCACGGTCTGGCCCGGTACCGGATACGGCATGAACGCTATGAAATAGCAAGGATGACCGGCACGCAGCGCCACACCGATTTCGCTGTCCGCCTTGAACCCGCCAATCCCGGGACCATGCCCGGCACGGGGATCAACCACCACGAAAGGACGCGACTGCTCATCAGTCACCACGCCTTCAGGAGGATGAACACGCAGCAGTTCGTAATTGACCGGACGCGACAGATCCTCGCCCATCATGATGATATCGGCGTCAAAGCCCAGCACACTGGGGCGAGTCTTCTCGATGTGTTCGAGGTACTCATTGCCACGCTGGCGCATCACATCCCAGTACAGGACGTTACGCTCGACGGCGTCGCGCCAGTAATTGACCGCGGCGCGACCGAACCCGAAGGGATCGACCATCGAGACCAGGGATTCGGGGACTTGCGGCATTAGAGCGTTCATGGGTGACTCCCGAGGGTTGTTCAGGGCCGGTTGGCGTTTCGTCGCGGCTCACGCGGAACATCAACAGGCCCTGGTGCACAGGCACATCCAGCACTGTTCAGCCCATTACACACGAATATATTGCAGTGCAATATAGCGCACCTCCCCCGGTCATGCGAATACCGGCACACTCGAATCAGCAAAGTCCTACAGGTATTTCATACGGGCTCGCGTTATCTGCCAACGACATCGCCCGGTACTAAATCGCCCGGCACCAGGGCCGGGCGATACGCTGCAGGCAGGCTGTTCGAGCCCCTCTACTGCACTAGCCGTCGCAGGAACGGCAACGACACATTCTCGAAGTCAGCAGAGCTTCACTTGACCTCGATGCCATGCGCCTGCTGGTCGGCATGATAGGACGACCTGACCAACGGGCCGGAAGCTACATGGGTAAAGCCCATGGCCCTGCCCTGCTCGGCAAACCAGTCGAAGGTCGCCGGCGGCACCCAGCGATCCACCGGCAAGTGATTGCGCGACGGCTGCATATACTGGCCCAGGGTCAGCATATCGACGTTGTGGGCACGCAGATCACGCATGACCTCGATCACCTGCTCGTCGGCTTCGCCAACGCCCAGCATCAAGCCGGACTTGGTCATCACCTCGGGACGACGCTCCTTGTAGCCCTTGAGCAGATCCAGTGACCACTGGTAATCCGCGCCCGGGCGCACCTTGCGATACAGGCTAGGCACCGTCTCGAGATTATGGTTGAAGACATCCGGCGGCGTGGTTTCGAGAATATCCAACGCCACGTCCATACGACCACGGAAATCCGGTACCAGCACCTCGATCTCGATCTGCGGGCTGTCATTGCGAATCTCGCGGATGCAGTCGACAAAGTGCTGAGCACCACCATCACGCAGATCATCGCGATCGACAGAGGTCACCACCACATACTTGAGACGCATCTCGGCGATGGCTTCAGCCAACTCACGAGGCTCGCGCTCATTGAGTGCATTGGGACGACCATGAGCCACGTCGCAGAACGGGCAGCGACGTGTGCAGATATCGCCCATGATCATGAAGGTCGCCGTGCCGCCATGGAAGCACTCGCCGAGGTTCGGACAGGAAGCCTCTTCACAGACGGTGTGCAGACCATGGCGACGCAGGGTGTCCTTGATCCGGGTGACTTCCTTCGACACCGGCATACGCACGCGCAACCAATCCGGCTTGCGGGGCAACTCCTCGGTGGGAATGACCTTGACCGGAATGCGTGCCATCTTCTCGGCGCCACGCAACTTCACACCCCGTTCGACTCGGGTGTTCTTCCTGGCCTTCGCGGCTGCCGCAGCAGCCTGAATGGCTGAGTTGTCTGTCATGTCACTGTCCTGTGAAGGACCAGCCTGTTTCCATGCTGGTCAGTCGGTGATGAGTGATGAATGCTGGGTGATGGATGACATCAAGTGACCAGAGTCGCGGATGCGCTGAGTGCTGTCGGCAACCCGCTACGCTCGATCAGAGGTCGATCGCCAAGGCGGCGCGCCAGAGTTCGCAACAGTCGCTGCGTCTCGGCCTCGAAGTCCACTCTTCCCGCAATCAGATTGGCCAGTTGGGTCATGGCCAGTCCGGCATAACCACAGGGATTGATTCGCGAAAAGGGCGTCATGTCGCCGTCAAGATTGACCGCGACACCATGAAAACTGGCACCCCGTCGAATACGCAGCCCCAGAGAAGCGATCTTGGCATCGCCAACATAGACACCTGGCGCATCGGGACGCGCATGGGACTCGATACCATGCTCGGCAAGCATGTCGATCACACTGTTCTCCAGCGCAGTCACCAACTCGCGTACACCAATGCGGCTGCGTCGCACATCCAACAGCGGGTAAAGCACCAGTTGGCCGGGGCCATGATAGGTGACCTGCCCGCCACGATCCGTGGCCACTATCGGAATATCGCCAGGTGCAAGCACATGCTCGGGCTTGCCGGTCTGCCCCTGAGTGAATACCGGCTCATGCTCGACGACCCAGATCTGGTCCGCCGTCGCCGCATCGCGGCTGTCCGTGAGGTCGCGCATCGCCTGCCAGACCGGCGGATAGTCACGACGCCCGAGCCGGTAGACTTCAATCGGCTCCATCAGACCACCATATGCACGCGCTGAGTGGCCTTGAGCTCATCGAATAATGCCTTGAGCTGCGCCTCTCCGGTGGCCCGCATGGTGAGACGTACAGACTGGAATCGACCATTTCGGCTGTTGACCACCTCGACGCTGGTAACATCGAAGCCGGGATCATGACGCTTGACGACCTCGCCGACCAGAGCGGCAAAGTCCTCGGCAGCATCGCCGACTACCTTGATCGGGTAGTCACAGGGAAAAGTGATCGACACATCTTCGGGATTCGGCCCGCCAGCAGTGCGCAGATCACGAAAGCTACGCTCAGTCATCCGTTGCCTCTGTGCTTGTATACCCGACCATTCTACTCAACCTACCGTTTCCGACCAAGCAAAACACCGGGAGGGACCTCTGGTCACCTCCCGGTGTTATCAACCTGGCAATCAAATAGCTCATCCTGATCGATTTGATTGTCGTCCGCACCACACTGGCGCAGATGCACGGATCTGCTGGTGTGGTGCAGTCTCGCGTCGGCCTGATGGCCGACGGCGACACATCCCTGTGTCGCCATGAACCCAACATGAAAGCATGCCGAGTTCATATTTCATCCTGCTCGAAACGAGACGAAACTCAGTCGAACCAGCCACCGATCAGCTCAGAGAAGAAACGGTGGACCTTGTCGAACATGCGCTTGAAGAAGCCACCCTGCTCGACGGCCTCCAGCGCCACCAGCGGACGCTCACCGACGACTTCATCGCCCAGTCGCACTTCCATGGTACCAACCTGCTGTCCTGCCGCAATCGGCGCCACCAGACTCTCGTTGATATCCAGGCGCGCGGTCAACTCGTCATTGCGCGAGCGCGGCACCGTCATGTAGACATCACGATCCACACCCACTTTCAGCTCGCTGCTGGTCCCTTCCCAGACTCGCGGGGTATTGAGTACCGCTCCCTGATCGTACAGCTTGAGTGTTTCGTAATAACGGAAGCCATAGCTCAGCAACTTCTGGGTTTCCTGAGCCCTGGCCTCCTCGGAGGACGTGCCCAGCACCACCGAGATCAAGCGCATATCCTCACGCTGTGCGGACGATACCAGGCAATAGCCTGCTGCATCAGTCCAGCCGGTCTTCAGGCCATCGACACTATCATCACGCCATAACAGGCGGTTGCGGTTGTTCTGGTCGATACCGTTGTAGCTGAAGCTCTTCTGACTGTAGATCGCGTAGTGCTCGGGGTAGTCGAGAATGATGTGACGCGCCAGGCGCATCAGGTCACGGGCCGATGAATAATGATTATCCGCAGGCAGGCCCGTGGCGTTGACATAGTGAGTATTCTCCATGCCCAACTGAGCGGCATGCTGGTTCATCAGATCGGCAAACGGCGCCTCTCCACCGGCCAGGTACTCGGCCATGGCCACACTGGCATCGTTGCCGGAGACAATGACGATACCGTGCAACAGGTCTGTCACGGAGACCCGAGTCCCCACTTCGACGAACATCTTGGACCCACCGGTGCGCCAGGCGTTCTCACTGATCGGCACCATGTCATCCGGCTGGATATTGCCGCGTTCCAGCTCACGCTCGACCAGGTAGGCAGTCATCAGCTTGGTCAGACTGGCCGGTGGCACGCGCTCATCAGGGTTGCGCTCGGCCAGCACTCGACCGCTGTTGGCGTCGATAAGGATCCACGATGTCGCCGCGATCTGCGGCGACGCAGGAATCATTACCAGCGGCTCGGGAACATCAGGCTGAGGCACCGCCGGCGTCTGCTGAGCGCTCACCCAGGGTGCCACCAGTGACAAGCAGACAAGTGTCGACGCAATGATGCGTCGGTAGGACAATCTGGAGATCATGTTGATATGTCTCTATGCATCGTATGATAAACGTCGGTGACCCTGGGGCCACCTCATGATGACAAGCTGTCTGAGGTCACTGACCACCGACAACGAAACTCTGCGGATAACCCGCCTGGCTCAACGCCTGGCGCACCGGCTCCACCTGACTACGACTGGCCAGCGGCCCCACCTGGACCTTGTACAGCCCGGCGGCACCCTCCACCCTCACACTCTGGTTCAGCTCGCTCTGGAGCTTCGATTGCAGCGAACGAGCGCCATCTGCCGAGCCCAATGCCGCGACCTGCAGAAAGACCTCAGAACCGCCGCCGGATGGTGCTGGAGCCGCGCTGGCCACCGGCGTAGCCTGCTTGACCGAAGCAGCCTGCTGACTAGCCGTTGACGCCTGCGCAGGTGCTGATGAGGTCGGTGCCGATACCTGGCCACCGCTGGCCTGCCACTGCTGCGGATCAATGGCCGTTACCCGGACATTCCCGGTACCGTGGCCAAGGATATCCAGACGCGCGGCTGCCGCATAGGAAAGATCGATTTCGCGATCATCGTGGAACGGCCCCCGATCATTGACACGAACGATCACCGAACGCCCGTTGTCCAGATTGGTCACCTGGGCGTAACTGGGCAGCGGCAGGTTCTTGTGCGCCGCGCTCATCTTGTACATGTCATAGATCTCGCCATTGGATGTGGCGTATCCATGAAATTTCTGACCATACCAGGAGGCCGTTCCCTCCCGTGAATAGCCCCGCGCATCGTCCATGACATGATAGGTCTTGCCCCACACCTCATAGGTCGAACGGTTGCCGGCCGAGGAGCGCGGCTCCACTCGTGGCACAGCATCAGGCACCTGGCTGACATCCGGCGGCGTCTCCGGATAGGCATCGCCACTCATGGCATAACGCCCACCGGTACTGGTCGCTTGTGCCGTCGAATCGGGTGCCGTGGATGCTGAAGAAGACGACTCCGGGGCAGTGCTGTTGCCGGCACAACCGGCGAGTACCAGCACCATGCCCAGTGCCGAAGGAACGAGAGATCGTCGCATCATGTCTGCGGCTCCGTCTCTGTGGCTTGCAACCATGACCGCCCACCCAATTGCTCCACCTCGGCAATCGCCTCGGCCAACTCGGTGACAGCCATGGCATAGAGATAGCTGTGGTTGTAACGCGTAATGACGTAGAAGTTCTCGCCCGCCATACGATAGCGTGTGGTCCCATCGCCCATATCCAGAGCCAGAGGCACGACCTGCTGATCTGCAGGCAAGGGCTCAACCGGCGTGATGCCCACTGCCGCCAGTTCCGCGACACTGACATCGGGGCGATCATCCCGATTGAAGTCGATACTGCTCGGTGGCGTGGCAGGCCCTTCGGCGTCCCAGTAGATAACCCCGCCCGGCTGCCAGCGGTGCTCGGCAAAATAATTGGCCACGCTGCCGATGGCATCCTCAGGATCGGTCCACAGATTGCGGTGGCCATCCCCATTGAAATCTACCGCATAGGCCTGATAGCTGGTGGGAATGAACTGCGGGTAGCCCATGGCGCCCGCATAGGATCCCTTGAGCTCCGCGGGGTCGACCTCCTGCTCATAGGCAATCTGCAGAAACGCCTCGAGTTCGCCGAGAAAGAAGTCGCCACGCCGCGGATGATGGAAAGCCAGGGTCGACAGTGAGTCAAGCACCCGATGGTCACCGGTGATCTGACCATAACGGGTTTCAACACCGATGATGCCGGCAATGATCTCCGGCGGCACACCGTACTGCTGCTCGGCACGTTCAAACGCATCGCGGTGGGCCTCGATAAAGGCCGCACCTTCATTGATACGCTCGTCACCAAGGAAGATCCCTCGGTAGCGATGCCAGGTCATGTGATATTCGGCAGCACCACTCATGGCATCAAGCACCGATGACTGGAAGCGGGCATGGCTCATGGCATCATCCAGCCATTCTCGGTCGACGCCCTCAGCCGCCACCCGATCCACCATGGCCCTGACCTTCGCCGACTCGGCAGGGTCAAAATCTGCGGCCTGAACCATCATCGGCATCGCGGCCAACAGCATACAAAGCGCTGCACCAACGCCACCTTTTCCCTGGAACGGGGGCACCTTCATTCATCCTCTCCCTGAATCAGCGCCTGCCGGCACGATTTCCAGGTCCTTTCAGACCTGGCAATTTCAGATCTGGTAATTTCAGATCCGGCAATCAGAATGAGACGACTCTCATTTCCTCTGACTGCTATCGCGGCAACAAGCGGCGGTGTGCGTGAACCGCCATGAGAATACCGAAACCGGCCATCAAGGTCACGCTGGAAGTGCCGCCGTAACTTACCAGCGGCAACGGCACTCCAACCACCGGTAGAATGCCGCTGACCATACCGATGTTGACGAACACATAAATGAAGAAGGTCAGCATGATGCCGCCTCCCAGCAGGCGACCGAAGGTGTCCTGAGCCGACCCTGCCAGCCACAGGCCTCGGGCGACGATCAACAGGTACAGCATCAGAAAGGCCAGCATGCCGATGAGGCCAAACTCCTCGCCCAACACCGCCACAATGAAGTCGGTGTGACGTTCCGGCAGGAACTCCAGTTGAGACTGGGTGCCATGCAGCCATCCCTTGCCCCAGATGCCGCCACTGCCGATGGCGGTGGTCGACTGGATGATATTCCAGCCCGCCCCGAGAGGGTCACTTTCCGGGTCGAGGAAGGTCAGCACCCGCTGGCGCTGATAGTTGTGCATGTTCATCCACAACAGCGGTAGAGCAGCGCTGGCCAGTGCCACTATGACACCAATGAAACGCCAGGACAGACCGGCCAGCAGAATCACGAATACTGCTGCCGCCGCGACCAGCAACGAAGTCCCCAGGTCGGGCTGTCTGGCAATCAGGCCAACAGGCAAGGCGATCAACACCGCACAGCCCAACAGCACACGCCAGTTGGGCGGCAATTCATGGCGACTGATCCAGGCCGCCACCATCATGGGCATGGCGAGCTTCATCAATTCCGAGGGCTGGAAACGAATCAGTCCGGGAATCTCCAGCCAGCGCTGGGCACCCATGCCGATATCCCCCAGCACCTCCACCGCTACCAGCATCAACAAGCCGAAGAGGTACGCAGGCAAGGCCCAGCGCATCAAGGTCTGTGGCGAGAACTGCGCCAGCACCAGCATTACCACCAGCGCAACACCGAAACGTATCGCCTGGGCAATGACCATATGGCTGCTTTCACCGCTGGCGCTGTACAGTACCACCAGCCCACTGCACATCAACAGCAGCAGCATACCCAGCAACCAGGGGTCGAGATGCAATCGCTGCCAGATGGTCTTGCGCCGCGAGATACCACTTTGTGACTGCTTGACCGGATAGGCGCGTGATGGGCGCAACAGGTCAGTGATCATGGGCGACTCTCCGCATCATTCCCCCCGAGACAGGATTCCTGTTCGGGAAGCCCGCAATTGTGATCGAGAATCCAGGCATCAGTCATGGCTCTGGCCAGGCTGGCGGCGTGAGTCGAACCGCCACCGGCGTTCTCGACGATCACCGATACTGCAATCTGCGGATTGTCGACCGGTGCAAAGGCCATGAACAGAGCGTGGTCGCGCAAGCGCTCACGCAGCTCCGAGGCGTTGTACTTCTGGTTCTGACCCAGCGAAAACACCTGGGCGGTACCGGACTTGCCGGCCATACGGTACTCCAGGCCAGCACCGGTACGTCGTGCGGTTCCTTCGCGACCGGACAACACCTTCTCCATGCCACTGAAAACCCGATCCCAATAGCTGTCATTGCTGACTTCGATATCCGCTGGCGTATCCGGCAGATCCGCCGGAACGTCTTCTTCACCGATACTCCGCGCCAAGCGCGGACGCACCCAATGCCCACGGTTGGCCAGCACCGCAGTGGCCGATGCCAGCTGCAGTGGCGTCACCTGGAGATAGCCCTGGCCGATCCCCACCGAGAGCGTCTCCCCCGGGTACCAGGACTGCTCGAAGCGGGCCTGTTTCCAGTCCCGCGACGGCAACAGACCATCGCCTTGCCCGGCAACATCGGCGGCAACTCGAGTACCGAAGCCAAAATGCTCGAGGTTGTCGTGGATACGGTCGATGCCCAGGTCATGCGCAAGCGAATAGAAATAGGTGTTGTTGGACACCGCCAGCGCTCGCTCGAGGTCGACTCGGCCATGCCCCCAGCGCAACCAGTTGCGATAGCGACGATCATCATTGGGCAGTTGGTAGTAGCCAGGGTCATAGATCACCTGCTCAGGCGTGATGACACCTTCGATCAGCCCACTCATGGCCATGAACGGCTTGATGGTCGAGCCCGCTGGATAGCTGCCACGGGTGGCACGATTGAACAGCGGCAGGTCGAGGTCCTCCTGCAACCCTCGATAGGAGGCCACATCAATGCCGGTGACGAACTGATTGATGTCGAAGCCGGGTACCGATGCCATGGCCAGAATCTCGCCGGTCTGGGGAGCGATCGCCACAATGGCGCCGCGTCGACCGTCGAGCAGGTCATAGGCCAACTGCTGCATATCAATGTCGATGGTCAGGGTCAGATCACTACCCGGTTGTGGTGCTGTATGCCCCAATTCGCGCAGCACTCGACCGCGCGCATTGGTTTCCACCTTGCGCAGCCCGGCGCGACCATGCAGCTGCTCCTCATAGAAGTTCTCGATCCCGGTCTTGCCGATGAAATGAGTACCAGCGTAATTGCCCGGGTCGAGCTCCTTCAGTTCCTCGGCATTGATCCGTCCGACATACCCAAGGGCATGCGACATGATTTCTGCCTGCGGATAGTAGCGCAGCAACTGGGCCTGGACCTCGACCCCGGGCAAACGGTGACGATTGACTGCCAGCCGTGCGATCTGTGACTCGGTAAGATCGCTCATCAGCAGCGCCGGCTGGAAGGGGCGCTGACGCTGGCGCGAACGCACCTTGAATTCCTCGACCTCATCGGCGGGAAGCTGGAGCAGATCAACCAGCAAGGTCAGGGTCGCGTCGAGATCATCGACACGCTCCCTGACCAGCGTCAGGTTGTAGGTGGGACGATTCTCGGCCAGCAGGCGCCCATGGCGATCGTAGATCAGGCCACGGGTGGGTGGCAGCGGCTCCACGCGCACACGATTGTTCTCGGAACGTGTGCTGTAGACTTCATGCTCGACGATCTGAAGATAACAAAGTCGGCCCACGAGCAGGCTCGACAGCAACAACACCACCAACACCGCCAGGCTGGCACGCACACGAAAGATACGCAGCGCGTGCTCGGGGTTCTTCAGGGTATTACGAGGCTCGCGCATGTAAGAGGCAATCCTTGGCAGACAGGCTCATCGGTGATACGGATGCCCCACCATCAGTGTCCAGGCGCGATAAAGCTGCTCGGCAAGCACCAGACGGACCAGTGGGTGCGGCAGGGTCAAGGCGGAAAGCGACCAGCGCTGATGTGCGCGTGCCGACAGCTCGGCTGCCAGGCCATCAGGACCGCCAACGAGCAGCACGACATCGCGACCGTCCAGGCGCCACTGTTCAGCGGCCCCGGCAAGCCTCTCGGTACTCCAGGTCTTGCCGAGTACCTCCAGAGCTACCAGGTGTTCATCGCCCTTGAGGCGAGCCACGATACGCTCCGCTTCCTGAGCGACGGCACGCCCCACATCGGCATTGCGCCCGCGATGGCCTGGTGCAATTTCCTCGATCTCGAGAGTAAAGTCGCGTGGCAGGCGCTTGCGATATTCCTCGACGCCTTCGTTGACCCACCCCGGCATGCGTGTACCCACCGCCAACAGGCGGACCTTCATGCCTTGACCTCTTCTCCTGCTGGAGCGGCATCAGTTGGCAGGTCCGCCCACAGGCGTTCGAGATCATAAAGGTCTCGTGTTGCCGGCAGCATCACATGCACCACCAGTTCACCGATATCAACAAGCACCCAGTCAGAGCCGTTCTCGCCCTCGATGCCAATTGGCTGAATGCCGGCTTCCTTGACCGCGGTAACAACGCTGTCGGCCAGTGCCGAAACATGGCGCGTGGAAGTACCGCTGGCAACCACCATCCAATCCGTTACGCTGGTAAGGCGTGAAACGTCCAGTGCCGCGATGTCCCTGGCCTTGAGATCTTCCAACGCCTCCATCACGATCGTCTTCAGTGCGTCGATCTGCATAGCCCCTCATCTATGGGTATTCGGTAAGACCGTCATTGTAACCTGTGTGCCGACTTCTGGCAGTGACAAATAACGCTCAGGGGATCAGTTCAGGACACCGCGTCAGCGATACAGACCCAGACGACGAATTTCCGCTTCGACACTTTCGCTGAGCAGGTAGCGCACACTCGTGCCACTGACCAGACTGTCGCGGACGAAGGTCGCTGAAATTGCCATTCGCGACGGCAGCCGTAAACGCAGCAACCTGCCCTCGGGGTAAGCCATCAGCGCCTCGACACTGTCCACCTCGCGTCCGGCAAACAGTTGCTTGAGCGCATCCGGCAGAGGCTGCTCATGATCAGGTCTGTCGACCACTACCACGTGGGCAAGTTCAAGAATCCGCTCGGGCTGGCGCCAGTCGGCCAGCTTGAGGAAGGCATCATGGCCCACCGCCATCACCAGCCGAGCCTCCTTGCCGTAGCGTGATCGCAGGTCGGCAAGGGTGTCGGCACTCCACGACGGCCCTTCCCTTTCGAGTTCACACGGGTCTGCCATCAGCCCCGGCGTATCGCCGATCCCCAGACGCAGCAGCGCAAGACGCTGCTGCGAGGATACCTGAGGGCGACCCCGAAGAGGTGGCTGAGCGGCCGGCACCATGTGCACCCCATCCAACGACAGCGCCATGTGGAGTTCCACTGCCGTGCGCAGATGGCCGAGATGCACCGGATCGAAAGTGCCACCGAGCATGGCAATGCGTGCCGGGCCACCGCCTTCTGACAGCGCGAAAGTCATGCTCACTGGCGAATCTGCCCCTCACCGAACACCACATACTTGCGGGTGGTGAGTCCTTCCAGGCCCACAGGCCCCCGCACATGCAGACGGTCGGTGGAGATACCTATCTCCGCCCCCAGGCCATACTCGAAGCCATCGGCAAAACGAGTCGACGCATTGACCATCACCGAAGCGGAGTCCACCTCGGCAACGAAACGTCGCGCCAGCAGATAGTCACTGGTGACGATGGCATCGGTATGGCGGGAGCTGTAACGGTCGATGTGCGCCATGGCCGCATCAATACCATCGACCACACGAATCGCCAATACCGGGGCCAGATACTCGGTCCCCCAGTCCTCCTCGGTGGCCGGCAACATATCGCACACGATCACTCGGCAGCGCTCGCAGCCACGCATCTCGACACCCAGCTCCCGGTAGGCGTCCGCCAGCCGCGGCAGGATACTGTCGGCAATTGCCGCATCGACAAGCAGTGTCTCCATGGCATTGCAGACACCATAGCGGTGCGTCTTGGCATTGATGGCAATGGACTGCGCCATATCAGGATCAGCACTGGCATCTATATAGACATGACAGATACCATCAAGATGTTTGATCACCGGCACGCGCGCCTCACGCGAAATGCGCTCGATCAACGACTTGCCACCACGAGGGATGATGACATCGACATATTCGGGCATGGCAATCAACCGGCCTACCGCCGCACGGTCAGTGGTGGCAACGACCTGGACGGCACTGACTGCCAGTTCGGTTTCCTCGAGCGCTCGGGTAATACAGGCGGCCAGTGCAGCGTTCGATTCACTGGCTTCCGAACCACCACGCAGAATGCAGGCATTGCCCGACTTGAGACACAGACTTGCCGCTTCCATGGTGACGTTGGGGCGCGATTCATAGATGATGCCGATAACTCCAAGAGGAACGCGCATTTGACCAAGCTGAATGCCGCTCGGCAGCGACCGCAGGCCATCGACCTCTCCCACCGGATCCGGCAGCGCCGCTACCTGATGCAGCCCGTCGACCATCGCATCGATGCGCGCGTCGGTCAGCGCGAGGCGGTCGAGCATGGCATCGTCCAGGCCATTGGCACGACCCCGCTCGAGATCACGCTGGTTGGCGGCCTTGACCTCGCTACGCGCACCATCAAGCTGACGTGCCATGGCAGCGAGAGCCTCGTTCTTGCTCCGGGTAGTCGCACGACGCAAGGTGGCGGCCGCAGCGCGCGCGGCCTGACCGACCTCGGTCATGTAGGCGTCGACGTCGTCGATCACGGTGACAGCGGTTTCGGCATTCATACAGCCAGGTTTCTCCTGTGGGGGAACCACCGACGCCTCTGCAACTGGAAAAATCGTGCTGGAAACATCAGTGTCGAGAATATCGGTGAATGGCGTGGCAGCTCCTGCTGCGCGGCCCTTGTCATTGGAAGACAACCATCTTAAGACAGCATGCGGAACAAGTACAAAGTCACTCTGTTCAAGACCAACCTGCTCATCGGCGCACTGCTGCTTGGCTACCAGGCATTCACTGCACTGTATATCGCCGATGCCATCATTCTGGGACTCGCCGCGATCTGGCTGGCGATCACTGGACTGCTGCTGGAATTCAGCCATCGCCGCCACTCCCACCGTAGCTGGCTGCTGGGTGTCAGCACGCTGCTTACGGCGCTGATCCTGCTGTCACCCGATGCCCAGGCGCCCTGGCTGTGGGCCTGGCCATGCCTGCTGATGCTGGCCCAGCCCGCCTGGATGCTGGCGCTCAACATCGGCCTTACCAGCCTGTGCTGGTGGTGGCTGCTCAGTTCCCTGACGCTGCATCACTGGTTACTGAGCGGAGCGGCACTACTGTGCATGGTGTTGGTCGCAGTGGCTCGCTGGTTGCCGATTGGCCAGACCCATCGCAGCATGCTCAAGCGCGCCCGCCTGGCCCCCGGCCTACCGTTGTGGCCCCTCGCCCAGCTGGAACGCGACCTGCCCCGTGAACACGGGCGGGCAGCACGTGACAACGTCTTCGCTGAACTGCTGCTGATCCAGACCCCGGCTCGCCATCTCTGGTCACTGGCACAACAGATCTGCAACCGCATTCACGCCTTCGAGAATGTCTATCGGGTAGACGGTCGAACCATAGCGGTGATGCTCACCAGCCAGGATGGACTTCAGGCCGAGCTGCGGCGGACCGAGATTCTCGAGAACCTGACTCACCCGGCTACCGTACGAGCCGTATCGCTGAGCAGACTCACCAGCCTGTCTCAAGCACTGGTTGCTCTAGACCAACAACCACCGTCGACAAGCGTTGTTGAGGAGGTGTCATGAACGAGGCACCACAGTGGTCAGTCGGCCTGCGCGCCATCTCCGACATGATCGCCACACTGATGCTGGCGGGGCTGGCACTCTGGCACTACCTGCTAGGGGAATACATCGAGATCATCCTGCCGGCGGTACTGGCCTGCGTATTGCTGTTCGCCGCCCTGGCGGACCTCCGGCGTAAATCCGCATTCACCGGCTGGCTGCTGCTGATGTGTGGGTATCTGATGGCGGTGGATCGACTGCCGGACCTGGTGAGCTACCACGACTTCTGGCTCGGCGCACTGGTTCCGCTCCCGCTGCTGTTGCTGCCGATCGGGCCGGCTCTGCTGCTCGGTATCGTGATGCTACCGGTGTGGCTGATATCACTGCATGGTGGAATAGCGGAACTGATTCACGCGCTACCCTACCTGACACTGTTCGGTACGGTTTCGCTCACCGCCTGGGAGCATCTACGACAACGCGACCTCGCCAGGGCCACTGATCCCACCGACCCTGACTGTGATGCGATCAATCGCACCACACTCCACGAGCGCCTGTCCGGTGAGTTCGATCGTGCTCTGCACCTCAACCAGCGCCTGGCAGTGTTGATCCTCCATCTACCGCAACTCGACATCGCCAGCGAGCAGTTCGGTCCTCGCGCTCAACTGGCACAACTCGACCTGCTCTGTCGCGCCGTGCGCACACACTGCCGCAACCACGACTTTCTCGGCCGCGAGGGCCACGCCGATTTCTGGCTGGTATTGCCCAACACCACCGAAAGCGGTGCTCTGCTGGTGCTACGGCGGCTCGAACAGGCCCTTGACGAGGTGCGATTGACCGATACCGGCCCACTTACCCTGCGCACGCAATTATGTGCCCTGCGCAGCGGTGAGAACTGGGACCACTTCGAACAACGCCTCGCTATCCGCACACAATCCCTGACTGAGGCATAATTGACCTTTCCGGGCGCCAGGTATGCGCCCTTCTGGATATCGACAGGGACAGCATGATCCAGCATCGAACCAATTCCAGAACCGATTCCAGCGACCTGAACCCGGTGCGTCATGGCGCAGGCATCGCCACCATCCGGTCAGCCGGCCCATGCATCTCCCTTCCGGAGGCGCTGACGTGAACCCCGAACAATGGCTACTGCAATTGACGCCATCACCGACCATGCTACTGCTGCTGGTCGTGCTCATCGCCTTGACCGAGTCGCTGGCGCTGGTCGGCGTGGTGGTTCCGGGAGTGGTGTTGATCACTGCCGCTGCATCGTTGGCGGGCCATCAGGAGATCAGCGCTCTACTGGTGATGCTGGCAGCCTTCATCGGTGCCGTGATCGGCGACGGGGTCAGCTACTTCCTGGGCTATCGCTACCGTGATCAGGTCACGTCCATCTGGCCACTATCACGTCACCCGGAATGGCTGGACCGTGGCAGGACCTTCTTCCAGCGCCACGGCGCACTATCGGTGCTATTGGGTCGTTTCGTCGGTCCGGTCAGACCAGTGATCCCTCTCATTGCCGGTATCATGCACATGCCACCGAGCACCTTCCTGTGGGCCAATGTCGGTTCAGCTCTGTTGTGGGCGCCCGCCTATGTGCTACCCGGCTACCTACTCGGCCGCACCTGGCAACAATGGCTGGCGGCCCCCGACGCCCTTCACCCCTGGCTGACCGCTCTGGGTATCACTGTCGTGGTGCTGGCGATGCTGTTCTCGCTGGTGCGTCACCACGCCTACCCCAGAGGCTTCGTCTATCGCAGCCTCGCCTGGCTTACCGAGCGGCTACCGAACGGGCAGCGACTGTGGCAGGCTCTGGCACCGCAACACGAGGACGAGCCCCCACTGGCCACCTGGCTACTGCTGTTGTCGTCACTCACTGCGCTCAGCGCCTGGACACTGGTCGTCCTTCAGGCTGACGGTCCTCTGGCCATCGATGCTCAGCTCAACCAGTTGATCGGCAGTCTGAGCCTGCCGATCCTCAATGGCTGGTCGCAGGTACTGGCTCGCGCGGGTGATGTCCTCGGTGTGGTGGCTCTCGTCGCGCCCTGGCTTATCTGGTTGCTGGTGCGGCGCCACTATGCGGCTCTCAGCCATGTGCTCTGTGGTCTGCTGGGTGTGGCAGCACTCAACACCCTGGGCAAGGAAGTCATCGGTCGAATGCGCCCGGATGCACCGGATTACCTTGCCCACTCGCTATCCTACCCCAGTGCTCATACCTCGACGGCGGTTGTGCTCTATGGCATGGCAGCAGCCTTCATTGCTCAGGCCATGCCACGCTCACAGCGGTTCTGGCCTTACTGGCTGGCCATTGTGATTGTGGTGCCCATGGCGATATCGCGGCTGATTCTGGGTGTCCACTGGCTCAGCGACCTGATCGGCGGCGCACTACTCGGCCTGGTCGTGTGCGCCATGGTCAACCTGGCCTGGGTGCGCCGGCCTCGACGACAACTGGCCCCCTGCCCCTTGACGCTTCTGGTGATCAGTTCACTGGCACTGCTGACGGCTCGGCTGCTGTGGTTGCCACCGGTGTAGCGGAGATCAGGTTTCGGTCTCAGCCCAGGGCGAGCCACAGGCCGACGCCGATCATCAAGGTGCCAGCAATGCGATTGAGCAGGCGCACATTGCCGCCTCTACCGAGCAGGTGACGCAGGCTCTTGCCGCCCGTCGCATAAAGCAGCAGACAGCAGAACTCGAGGGTCAGGATAATGACGATCAGGCCCAGCAACTGGCCGATCACCGGGCGGCCTGCATCAATGAAAGGCGGCAGAAGAGCAACAAAGAAGGCCCAGCCCTTGGGGTTGGCAACGGCGGTCACGAATCCCTGCAAGGCCAGTTCGCGACGCTTCGCTGGTGCCGTATCGACGACCTCATCGGGAATCGCCATGCGCCCCCGGGAGCGCCACATCATGACACCAAGATAGAGCAGATAGGCGCCACCGACCCATTTGAACAGCTCGAACAGCGCAGGCTGCTTGAGCATCAACGCCGCCACTCCAGCCCCCGCAGCAAAGGCCACCAGCCCGACCCCGACCAACTCACCGAGCATCATCCACAGGGCGCGCTTCACGCCCTGGGTCATGCCCAGCACCATGGCCAGGGTCATGCACATTCCCGGGGTCAGCGAGACCAGAAAGAAGGTCGGAACAAATACCGAAAGCACCGACAGCGACGGCATCGAAGTATCCTTACCCGGTAGGCCGGGAAATGCTCATGAGGGAATTACGGATGTGAGAGTTGCTGACGCGACAGTTACTCAAGCGTGAGTCTTTCATGCGGGTGTATCGTCACCCCAGCGCGGCAACAGCCGCTGCTCGATGCCCAGTTGGTTGAGGATCCGGGCCACGATGAAGTCGACCAGTTGGTCGATGCTGGCGGGGCGGTGGTAGAACCCCGGTGCAGCGGGCAGTATCACTGCCCCCATCTGCGTCAGCTTGAGCATGTTCTCGAGATGTATCGCCGACAAAGGGGTTTCGCGGGGTACCAGGATCAAGGTACGACGTTCCTTGAGCGCCACATCGGCGGCCCGCTCGATCAGGTTATTACTCGCCCCACAGGCAACCGCCGACAGCGTTCCCGTGGAGCACGGACAGATCACCATCGCCGAGCTGGCACCGGAACCCGAGGCCACCGGTGCCATCCAGTCCTCCCGGGCAAAGCAACGGATCTGCCCGGGAGCCGCCGAGAAACGCCGACTCAACACCTCGGCCTGGTGATCGGGCCGTGGCGGCAGGTCGTCATCGGTTTCTGTGGCAATGACCAACAGCGCAGCCTTCGACACCATCACCCAGACCTCGTGCCCGGCCTGAACCAGAACATCGATCAGGCGCAGTCCATACTGCGCACCTGAAGCCCCGGTAATCGCCACCGTCACCGGTGGTTTGAATTCCTCAGCCATTGCCCCCCTCCAGTGCCGTCAACAGGAGTTCGTGTATACCACCGAAGCCGCCGTTGGACATCACCACGATACGATCCCCTGCTCTAGCCTCGGCAACGATATCCGCCACCAGGCGATCGATACTGCCCAGACAACGCGCTGGAACCGGGGATGCAGCAATGATCGGTTCCAGCGACCAGTCGAGCCCTTCCGGCTGGTACCACCAGACGAGATCGGCAGCGCCGACACTGGCCGCCAGGCGTTCACGCAATGTACCCAGACGCATGGTGTTCGAACGTGGCTCGATAACCGCAAGCAGACGCCCCGCCCGCGACGAAGACGCCAACCCGCTCAGGGTAGCCTCGATCGCCGTGGGGTGGTGAGCAAAGTCATCGATGACCTGAATGCCACCGACTTCTCCACGCACTTCCTGACGCCGCCGCGGTGTCTCGAAACGCATCAGCGCAGCCGCACCGTCAGCGACGGATACCCCATAAAAATGCGCCACAGCCAGCGCTGCCAGGGCATTGCGCGCATTGTATTCCCCGGTCAACGACCATTCGATGACTGCAGATTCCTCACCGCCATCTTCATTGCGGTACGAGACTCTAAAGCAACTGGCATCCTGACTCTCCAGTTCCAGTCGCCATGCCCCATCATCGACACCGCCAAAGCGCTCCACCGGTGTCCATGCGCCCTGCTCGAGCACACGCTCCAGCGCCGGCTCTCCTGCCGCCACCAGCAAACGCCCCTTGCCGGGCACTGTACGCACCAAATGGTGGAACTGACGTTCAATCGCCGCAAGGTCCGGGAAGATATCCGCATGGTCAAACTCGAGATTACCCAGCACGGCCACTTCCGGGCGGTAATGAACAAACTTGGAGCGCTTGTCGAAGAAGGCAGTGTCATACTCATCCGCCTCGACCACGAAAGGCCCGGATGTGGCGCCCAACCGTGCAGAAACGCCAAAGTTGCGCGGCACACCACCGATCAGGAAGCCAGGCTCGAGGCCAGCGCTCTCCAGCAGCCAGGCACACATGCTCGAGGTGGTGGTCTTGCCGTGGGTACCGGCGATCGCGATCACCCGACGACCGGGCAGGACATGCTCCGCCAACCATTGTGCACCGGAGATATAGGGCAGTCCTTGATCAAGAACGGCCTCGACTTCCAGGTTACCCCGCGACAAGGCATTGCCGATGATGACCTGGTCCGGACGCGGATCAAGGTTATCCGCATCGTAGCCGCTCATCAGTTCGATGCCCGCCTGCTCAAGTTGCGTGCTCATGGGAGGGTAGACATTGGCATCAGACCCTGTCACCCGGTATCCCAACTCTCTTGCCAGCAGTGCAAGGCTGCCCATGAAGGTGCCACAGATTCCGACGATATGAAGATGCATGGCGCCTCCAACGCGCTCACTATTATTAACATGGCAATCAAATCGCTCATCCTGATCGATTTGATTGTCGCCCGCACCACACTGGCGCAGATGCGCGGTTCTGCTGATGTGGTGCGGTCTCGCGTCGGCCTGATGGCCGACGGCGGCACGTTCCTGTGCCGCCATTAACCCAACACAAAAGCATGCCGGGTTAATAACCAGGCAAGCCCCAGGATTCTTTCCACCCCAGGCTTGCCGTCCACGCGACACTGATCCGTTGAACTCGGGGCGCAGATGCGCAGGACGGGGAGAAAACCCCATCAACGACGCCGCATACATTGCAAAGCAGCGACGATATCACAGCAGCGACTGGCACGCCCTCCCCGTCGGCCTCCAGCGACGACAGGCGACGCCCGATTCCGACAGATGCAGCGTCCTGGACGATGGGCTATTATCGGCGACCAATCCTATAACCATTTATCACCCGCGACCGACGGTGCCCGATGACCGCAACGCACCGTTTCAATCATCAGGATCAGGAGCCCCCCAGCCCCATGGCCAAGCACAACGCTTTCTATGCACAGTCAGGCGGCGTCACTGCCGTGATCAACGCCAGCGCCTGTGGCATCATCGAAGCATGCCGCCGCCATAGTGATTCCATTGGCAAGGTCTACGCCGGCCACAACGGCATCATCGGCGCCCTGACGGAAGATTTGATCGACGTCAGCCAGGAAAGCGACGAGAGTATTGCCGCACTCCGCCACACGCCCGGTGGTGCCTTTGGTTCCTGCCGTTACAAGCTCAAGGACATCGAGAGTCATCGTGTTCAGTACGAACGACTGATCGAGGTGTTCAAGGCCCACGACATTCGCTACTTCTTCTACAACGGTGGTGGTGATAGTGCTGACACCTGCCTCAAGGTCTCACAGCTGTCGGAGAAGATGGGCTATCCGCTGACTGCCATCCACGTGCCCAAGACCGTGGACAACGACCTGCCGATCACCGACAACAGCCCGGGCTTCGGCAGCGTCGCCAAGTACATCGCCACCTCCACGCTGGAAGCGTCCCTCGATATCGCCTCGATGTGTGCCACCTCCACCAAGGTGTTTGTGCTCGAGGTCATGGGTCGCCACGCCGGTTGGATCGCCGCTGCCGGTGGCCTGGCAGGTCAGGGAGAAGGTGAGCCACCGCACCTGGTAATCTTCCCGGAAGTGCCCTTTGATCGCAGCAAGGTCATGGAGCGTGTCGAGTATGCGGTCAAGAACTACGGCTACTGCGTCATCGTGGTCTCCGAGGGAGCCCGTTATGAAGACGGCACCTTCCTCGCCGATTCCGGCAACACTGATGCCTTCGGCCATCGCCAGTTGGGTGGCGTAGCACCAACGCTGGCCGGCATGGTCAAGCAGGACCTCGGCTACAAGTACCACTGGGCCGTTGCCGACTACCTGCAACGCGCTGCGCGCCACCTGGGCGCCAGAACTGACGTCGAGCAGGCCTACGCGGTCGGTGAGAAAGCGGTGGAACTGGCAGTGGCGGGAGAGAACGCGAAGATGCCGGCGATCAAGCGTGTCAGCGACAACCCCTACCGCTGGGTAATCGAATCCGCTCCGCTGGCGGAGGTGGCCAATCGTGAGAAGTTCATGCCACGCGACTTCATCAGCGAGGATGGCTTCGGCATCAGCGAGACCTGCCGCACCTACCTGTCACCGCTGATCCAGGGCGAGGACTTCCCTCCCTTCGAGAATGGCTTGCCCAAGGTCGCGCGTCTCAAGCTGGCTCGGGTGGAAAAGCGTTTGCCTGAATTCACCATCTAACCTGCGGCCATTATCCCTGACTTCATGGAATAGCTGCAGCAGGCCTCGCCCTGCCCTTGAGCGCCCCGCCAACGTGCGGGGCGCTCTGCGTCTGCATCATGCCAACTTGTGCGACACCACACTGAATCAACCGCGTGAGACAATGACGATCCCGGCCAGCAGCATCACACCGCCGACCACAAAACTGACGGTCAATGGCTCATCAAGCAGCAGTGCACCAAACATTACCCCGAAGATCGGCGACAGAAACGAGAATACCCCCAGTTGCGATGCCCAGTAGCGACGCAGCAGCGCAAACCACAGCAACAGCGCCGCACAGGAGATCACCAGCGTCTGAAAGGCCATGCTGGTAACGGCAATCCAACTGAACTGCATCGCAGCGAGATCGCCACTGAACAGTGCCACCGGCAACAACAACACCCCCGCAGTCAGCAGTTGATACCCCTGCGTCTGCAGTGGTGGCGCCTCCGACAACGAGGTACGCCGCAGCACCAACGTCGTAGCCGCCCAGCTCATGCCCGCCAGCAAGCCGAAGATATCCCCCACCAGCATGGCGCCAGCATCCGCACCATCGTCGCTGGGCGCCATGGCCAGCACCAGCCCGCCAAAAGCCAGTGCCATACCCCACCATTGACGCCTGATCAGTTGCTCCCCCGGCACCATCAGGTGCAGCCCAAGACCCGCGAATACCGGCGCGGTATACAGGAAGACCGACATGTGGGATGCCGTGGTGTAGTGGAGCCCCAGTGCCACAAAGACGAACTCGAAGGTAAAGCCCAGGCCAACCAACACCCCCGGCCCGAGGCCCGCCACAAAGTCGCGCCAGCTGATGCCTCGCAGGGCCGCCAGCCCCCATACAAGCATGGCCGCCAGCATCGAACGCAGAGCAATCTGGCTCAAGGGGGCAATGTCTGCCGCAGCCGATTTGATCGCCACCTGTTGAAGGCCCAGCGCCACACAGAACACCACCATGGCCGCGCCGGCCGGCACATCGATGGCACGACGAGTCGGTAGCGCCACCCCGGATGCTGATGATGCGGAAGAACAAGACATGAAACCTCCCTCCCTCGATACGGCTCACACAGATATCGGCGATGTCTGCGCCGTGCCTGGAAAACCTGATGAATCAGGTCGGGAAGTGGAGCATTTGCAGTCCATGCCGCCAAGCGATTATCCTGGTGGGCCAGACTCAGGAAAACTCAACTCATGAAAATTGAACGTCTGCCTCTGAATGGTCTACGTGCCTTCGCAGAATCGGCTCGTGAGGGCAGCTTCAAGGTGGCGGCAGACCGACTTGGCGTCACGCCTGGAGCGGTCAGCCGTCAGATCAAGCAGCTTGAGGAGCGCCTGGCGGTGGCATTGTTCGAGCGTCATGCCAACGGTGTGCGTGCCACCGCTGCCGGGCGACGCCTCGCCGAGGATGTCGATGCGGGCCTGGCACGCATTGCCGCCGGCATGGAGGCCATTGCCAACATCACACCTGACGTCACTCGCCTGCTGCTCAGTGCACCGCCCTCCTTCACCCAGCTCTGGCTGCTGCCACGGTTGGCTGATTTTGAACTCCACCACCGCCAACTGGAGATATCGATCGACGCCAGCCAGGCGCTGAGCGAACCCAGCTGGCATGACACAGACGCTCGTCTGGCACTGCGCTACGGCAGGCCCCCCTGGCCTGGCGTCAGCACGTTGCCACTGTTCGGGGATGTACTGGTCCCGGTCTGCTCACCGGCTCTGCTCGAGCACAGCCCAATCGAGCAACCGCGCGACCTGCTTGCACACACCCTGTTCGATGTCTGCTGGTCAACGCCGAGACGTGATGGTTTTCCGAGCTGGAGAGACTGGTTTGCCGCCGCGGGCCTGGCCGGAGAAGCACTTCCGACGCTACGCCATTACTCGCTGTATGGCCTCGCCCTGGACCAGGTCATCGCCGGTCGCGGCCTGATTCTCGCCAGCCTGCCGGTGGTCGCGGATCGACTGACCAGCGGCGTCCTGACCTGTCCGTTCGGGGACCAATGGATGCTGCCTTCCCCGTTCCGCTATGAGCTGGTCATGCCCGACAACGGCACTCCGCCGGAAGGCATCCGCGAGTTCATCGACTGGCTGATCGACGAGGCCCATTATTTCAGCAAAGCCACCCCCGGGATGCCGGAGCGGTAAGCCGCGAGCGTCGAGCTGCGAGCACGCTTCGCTCGAGTCTAGACCCCGGGCTTTTGCCTGTGATCCATGGGGCGGCACTGGACAGCTCGCAGCCCGTAGCTCGTAGCTCGTAGCTCGTAGCTAGCGAAGCCACCAGGAAACAATCAACAACACCAGCAACACACCGGCAACGATCTGCCAGACATTGGCCGGTGAACGCCATGCGCCGGGTACGCTGGCCTCATCCGTGGACTGACGTCCGGGATGCAGACTGTAGAGGAACTCGGATAGGCGTCGGAAGCGCAGTGAACGTTGCGGATCAAGGGCTCGACGCAGGGCCTCATCCAGCTCACGGCTGACTTCAGGATTGCGGGCACGGGCACTGCGATAGTTCAGCTGTTCAAGATCAGTATGACTGCGCAGCTTGTGACTGGGCACCGCATAGGGCAGTTCGCCGGTCAGCATCCAGTACACGGTCGACGCCATTGCATACTGGTCACTACGCCGCCCCACCTCATCGTCAAGAGCGTACTCCGGAGCACTGTGCTCGTTGAGGCCAACCTGCTGAGCGAGCAGGCGCGAACGCCGATGGCCATCGACATCACGCAGATGGCAGGCACTGAAATCCACCAGCACCACCTGACCGTGCTGATCGACGAGTACATTCTCGGGGTGCACCTGCTGATGCAGAAGATCCCTGTGATGCAGGGCCTGCAATGCCTTGCCAAGCTGCACCGCTAGATCAAGCCGCTGAACAAGACTGGCCTGGGGATGCCGCTCCATCCATGCCTTGAGCGTGGTCCCACCAACATGGCGCATCAGGTAGTACAGATAACGTCGGGGGCGAGAAGGTTCGATCACCTTGACCACGAAGGGCGAGCGTACCCGTTCAACCACCCACTGCTGCAGCAGGAAGTGCTCGAGATAGGCGTTACGGTTGGACAATTCGGGGCTCGGTGCCTTGAGCACGCAATCGCGATCGGTTCTGATGTCGCGCACCTGATAAACCCGCGAGTGCGCCGTGCGTGACAACACTTCCACCACCTCGAGTCCATCGATGCGCTCACCGGGGCTAAGCTCCGGGGGAATCGGCAGGTCGCCGTATACTCGACCAGGCGCATCCGGCTGGGCATCAGGCAGTTCGTCGACACGCACCAGCTGAAAGCAGAAGGAATCACTGCCATAACCACGCTCGCCGGCACGCTCGCGGGCTGCCTGAGCCAGGCGCTCACAGGCGGCATTGAGGTCACTGGCATTCTGGCGAATCAGGCCCACGTAATCCGATGGCATCAAGGTGCCACGCACGCCCTGGGTCGTGAACAGAAAGATATCGCCCTGTTTGAGGCCAGGCTGGATATAGTCGATATCGACGCCTGCATCCATACCGAGAGCCCGAGCCGGGTAACGGTAACCTCCCAGGTCGGTAACATGATCGCGACTCAACTGTTCGAATTCAGCACCGCGCAAGCGGAAGACCATGGTATCGCCGACGTGGAACAGGTGGGCATCACACCCCGCAAGAACCAGCGCCGACATCGAGGACACATAACTGCCCTCCGGCACCTGCCGCGTCTGACCATGACACCAGGCATTGAGCGCACGCATTACTCGGTACACCGAGTCCTTGACACTCCAGTGCTCAGGTGTGGAGTAGTAGTCGGCGAGAAAACCACGCACACAGAGGTCACCGGCCTGAGCAGCCAATGCATTACGGGATGCCGAATCACTGATCAGAGCGCAGGCGCCCTTGGTACCCATCTGCTGGGCAGACGGCACCAATACCGACATGCTACTGCGATGACGCCGACGATCAGGCGCCACGAACGCCTGTCCGTAACTCAACGATAATCGCCCAGTGGCCAAACTCACCTCCTGCGGTGCCTTACATCAGCTCTATATCATACACATCACCGACCCACTCTGGCTCGGCCCTCGTCAGGCGCGGCCATTGTGGCACCTTGATGCCGTCATATTACAGCTGTATTGGTAATCGGCCTGAGGGATTCGTATAATTCCGGCGATTTTACGCCCGTACAGCCTGTACTCGCCCAACGAAGGACACGTATTCATGAACTTCGACAATATCCCCGCTGGCAAGGACCTTCCCAACGACATCTATGTCGCCATAGAAATCCCGGCCAACCATCAGCCGATCAAGTACGAGATCGACAAGGACATGGGCGCGCTGGTCGTTGACCGCTTCATGGCCACCCCAATGTTCTACCCGGCCAACTACGGTTTCATCCCGCACACCCTGGCCGATGATGGCGACCCCCTTGACGCCCTGGTAGTGACACCCTATCCGGTGGCGCCGGGCAGCATCATTCGTGCTCGCCCTGTCGGCATTCTCAACATGACCGACGAAGCTGGCGAGGACGCCAAGCTGGTGTGTGTTCCTCACCCCAAGATCTCGACCCTGTATGACGACGTTCAGGAAGTCACCGACCTGCCGGAACTGCTGCGTCTGCAGATCGCTCACTTCTTCGAGAACTACAAGGATCTCGAGAAGGGCAAGTGGGTGAAGGTTGAATCCTGGGAAGGTGTCGAGGCCGCTCGCAAGGCGATCGAGAAGTCAGCGGCTGCCTACTCTCGCGAAGACTGATCAGCGGTCGGTGCCGTCTCGGCACCACCCTGCAGAACAAGAATGCCCTTGTCCATGGACAAGGGCATTCTTGTTGAGGTGACACGAACTTCCGGCATCAGGACGACAGGTCACTCAAGCTGCGGCCTGATCCTCAGGTGAAGCCTCTTCAGCCGGAGCGCTCTGCTCAGCTTCCGATGAAGTCTCGTCGGTGGGGGCACCCTGCTCGGCTTCCGGAGAAGCTTCCTCGGCCGGAGCTTCCTGCCCCTCTTGCTCTGAAGACGGCTCTGACGCTGAAGGCTGCTGTTCTTCCGCTGATGGCTGTTCTCCCGCTGAAGGCTCTGATCGCGACGACCTGGATGGCTCAATCGCCAGCCCTGCTTCCAGCTCAACCAGCGAGGCATCGATGCGGGTTAGGTGATGGGCCATGGTTAACGGATAGTTGGCAAAGATACCGAAACCACTCCCCCGTAGTACGACCGGACTCCACAAATGGCGCTGGGTACGCTCCAGCTCTGCCTGAGCGCGCTGCCACTGATCGAGCATGCCGGCGGACTCGATGGCATCGCGCTGGTCACGCAGCATGGCGGCCATCAAGCGCGACAATGCCCAACTCTGGCCACGTGCCTGATGCAGATCGTTATCGACCCGGTACCAGGGCACATCGGCGGACTCAGGCACCGCTATTCCCAATTCCTTGAGCATATCGGCATCACCTACCGAGGCCGACAAGCGCTCCGTCAAGGGTGCCAGCTTCGTTCTAACGGCCCCCAACCAGGCCGCCAGCCCCTGGCCGTTGGCGGCAAAAGCCGTCCCTGAAGCCTGATCAAACTGTTCGAGATAGTCACCCACCTGGCCGCTGGCCTCCGCCAGTTTCTTGCCGGTCGACGACAGTATCCAGTTGTCGGCATTACCGCGCATGGCGGCGTCCAGGGCCTCGACTGGCGGAGCTGTACGAGGATCAAGGCTCGCCAGTTGGTGGCTCATGACCTGCGCCTGCTGCAATACCCCCCATTCCCAGGAAGGCATGTTGTCCATCACCACCCCCGGAGGCAGTACATCGTCCCGCAGATAGCCGCCCGGTTTGTCCTGCAGCGTATCCAGCAGTTGTTTCAGGGTGGCAACAGTGACAACACCGCGCCCGGCTGGCGATGAGGACTGGCGTTGCTGCTCGGTCACCGCCTCGACATCAAAGGCCTTCGGCGCCTTGCTCCACCACACGCCCAGCCCCACCATGACCACCAGTGCCACGATCAACACCACCAGCAGTGGTTTCCAGATCCATCCATACTGCGGGGTCTCCAGCGCTTCCCTGCGCTGGGCAGCACGCAATCGACGGCTCGTCATGATGCGTTCTCCTGCGTTGTCATGATTTGATCTCCTGCGCTGTCATTGTGGGAATTTTCGCGTCGCGGCTCCGTTAACCGGATGCCCATGAAGTTAACCGGATGCCCATGAACAAGTAAGGTAAAGCGATGCTACTGGTACAATACCATTGCATCCAGAATTCTGGTCGTCGAGGCCGGAACCTGTCTCGGGCCCCGGGGTCAGACAGGCGAGTTTCTCTCATCGCCACCCTGACGACACTACTCAAGGATATGACGTGCTGTCTGCAACACGACTTCTCGTACTACTGTTGTGCATGTTTCTGCCCTGGAGCGCCCAGGCGCAGTTCTTTTCACAATCCAGCTCGTCCAACTTCCTGCCGGTGCACGAGGCCTTCGTCCCCAGCACCTGGCATGATGGCAATCAGGTCTATATCGGTTTCGAGAATGCGGACGGCTACTATCTATATCGGCACCAGTTTGGCGTAACAAGCTCGACCGGCGACGACATCCTCGGCGAGCCAAAGCTGCCCGCCGGGGAGGAGAAGACCGACGAGTTCTTCGGCAACGTTCGGGTCTTCTACGACCAGATGGTATTCACAGTGCCCTTCACCACGCCTCAACAAGGGCCGGTGGAGATTCAGCTGACCTATCAGGGCTGTGCTGATGCAGGCTTGTGCTATCCCCCCGAGACCATTGAGCTTACTGCCGCGGAAACTTCTCCGCCCCCGCAATTTGCTGCCGACGCGCAGCAGCTTGCCGCCACTGATTCAGACGCCCACCGCCAACCGGCGACCAGTGAAGGGTCCTCCGCCACAGGAAGCGACAGCGAGGCGGCGAGCAAGGTACCAGCACCGACGGTATCGGGCAGCGCACCAGTCAGCGAGGACAGTCGCTTCAAGGCGCTGATCCAGGATGCCGGCCTCCCGGTGATGCTCGGATTGTTCTTCCTTGCGGGTCTGGGCCTGACCTTTACTCCCTGTGTACTGCCGATGATCCCGATCCTGTCATCGATCATCGTCGGCCAGAGCTCGGTCAATCAGAACCCTGGTCGCCGCCACGCTCTGGCGCTTTCTGCCAGCTATGTCGCGGGCATGGCGCTGACCTATGCCGCAGTCGGTGTGTTGATGGGGCTATTCGGCGCGGGTCTCAACCTTCAGGCCCGCCTGCAGTCGGCACCGGTGTTGATCACCTTCTCGATTCTCTTCGGACTCTTTGCATTGGCCATGTTCGGGGTCTTCAACCTGCAGCTGTCACCACGTCTCAACAACCTGGTCGATGGTTGGCAGCAGCGTGCCCAGCGCAGTGGACCGCTGGGCCTGGCGGTAGCGGGAGCCCTGTCGGTGCTGGTGGTTTCCCCCTGCGTCTCCGCACCATTGGCGGGTGCTCTGGTGTTCATTTCCACGACCGGCGACGCCATGGTCGGGGGTGCGGCTCTGCTCGCACTGGCGCTGGGCATGGGGGTACCGTTGCTGCTGGTCGGCACCTTTGGTACCACGCTATTACCGCGCTCGGGCAACTGGATGAATGGCGTCAAGGTGGCCTTCGGCATCCTCCTGCTGGGTGTGTCGGTGTGGCTGATCGAACGCCTGTTGCCGGGCCCTGTCGCCCTGCTGCTGTGGGCTGGACTTGCGGTCGGCACCGGCTTGACGTTAGGCGCGATCAACCTGCAGGCCACTCCGGGCTGGCCAAGAGTACGTCAGACCGCCGGCGTCATGCTGCTGGTATGGGGCATTGCGCTGGTGGTCGGAGCCACCCGTGGTGCCGAAGACCCATTACGCCCGCTGGCAGGTGCACAGTTCTCCGGAGTTCCGGCGGGAGCAGCTCAGAGCACCGCCCACGCGGACGTCACTGTGGTGCATCGCCTGGACGAGCTTCAGCAGCTACTGGCGAGCTCGACGCAACCGGCCTTCGTCAACATCACCGCCGAATGGTGCATTTCCTGCAAGATCATGGAACGCGAGGTCTTTCCTGACGCCAGGGTCCAGCAAGCGCTGGCCGACTACCGCTGGATCGACGTGGATGTGACCGAGAGCAATGCCAACAGCCGTGAAGTGCTTGAGCATCTGCGATTGTTTGGCCCTCCCAGCTTGCTGTTCTTCAACGGTAACAACGAGATCCGCGAGGCACGCATCCAGGGAGAACTGGAGGCTGATGAACTGGCACAGCACGCCAGAGGTGTCAGCCAATGGCTGTCTGCACACGCCGAACCCCAGACTTGATCGCGAGGGGCGAACAGCGTTCGCCCTTTTCTGGACAAGCCTGGTCATTTTCGGCAAACTCCCCTCCAATCGTGGTTTTTTACTGGATAGAGCAGCAAGACACGCCATCTTGCTGCGATCTATTGAAACTTCGCCCGGGTTTACAGCACCCGGCCCATTCTTCATCTGATTGTCGAGACACTGTCATGGATATTCGTAAGGTCAAGAAGCTGATCGAGCTACTGGAAGAATCAAACATCAGCGAAATCGAGATCCAGGAAGGCGAAGAATCAGTCCGCATCAGCCGTCATCTCCAGGGCATGGGTGCTGCCTGGCAGGCGCCTGCGCCTACTCAGCCCTGGCCGGCCCCCGCGGCACAGCAAGCTCCTGCAGCGCCTGCCTCTGCCGAGGCTGCGCCTGCCGCCGACAGTGGTCCGAGCTACCAGGGTCATGCCGTGGCGTCACCGATGGTCGGTACCTTCTATCGCTCCCCGGCACCGGGTGCCAAGGCGTTCGTCGAAGTGGGCTCCACCGTTCGCAAGGGCGACACCGTGTGTATCGTTGAAGCCATGAAGATGATGAACCAGATCGAAGCTGACCGTGACGGCGTTGTCGAAGCGGTTCTCGTCGAGGATGGTGAGCCCGTCGAGTTTGACCAGCCTCTGGTCGTTATCGCCTGAGAGATCGCGTCTTCTCCGGAGCACTGATGCCGCCTGAACAGGCCGTTTTACAGATAGTGCTCCGAGAACCAGTATCTTCCAGTTGTCATCTCAGGACGCACTGAGCAACCGATACAAGGGCCAGCGCCGGGAACGGAAACACAGGGCAACGCAACGCATGTCTGTCATTGCCCTCCCGTCGCCACTCCTGAGTCACCGGTCAGTGTCTCCCCCACTTTCAGCGGACACCAACATGTTGGACAAGGTTCTAATCGCCAACCGAGGCGAGATCGCACTGCGAATCCTGCGCGCCTGCAAGGAGCTGGGAATCAAGACGGTGGCGGTACACTCCAAGGCCGACCGCGAACTCATGCACGTGCGTCTCGCCGACGAAGCCGTGTGTATCGGCCCCGCCGCCTCCGCCCAGTCTTACCTGAATATTCCGTCGCTGATCAGCGCTGCTGAAGTGACGGACGCCAGTGCTATTCATCCAGGCTATGGCTTCCTCTCCGAGAATGCCGACTTCGCCGAGCAGGTCGAGCGCTCCGGCTTTACCTTCATTGGCCCGCGCGCCGACACCATCCGCTTGATGGGCGACAAGGTCAGTGCCATTGAAGCCATGAAGAAGGCCGGAGTTCCGACCGTGCCCGGCTCCGACGGCCCGCTGTCCGATGATGAAGGTGAGCTGCTCGCCACCGCTAAACGTATCGGCTATCCGGTCATCATCAAGGCTGCCGCCGGCGGCGGTGGTCGTGGCATGCGCGTGGTGCATACCGAGGCTCATCTGATCTCTGCGGTGAACGTCACCCGCACCGAGGCACACTCTGCCTTCGGCGACGGCACGGTGTACATGGAGAAGTTCCTCGAGAAGCCGCGCCACGTCGAGGTCCAGGTACTGGCCGACGGTCAGGGCAACGCCATTCATCTTTATGATCGCGACTGCTCGCTGCAGCGTCGTCATCAGAAGGTGCTCGAGGAGGCACCGGCACCTGGACTGGACCCGGACGCTCGTGCTCGGGTACTCGAGTCCTGCCGCGAAGCCTGTATCGAGATCGGCTATCGTGGTGCCGGTACCTTCGAGTTCCTGTACGAGGACGGTGAGTTCTTCTTCATCGAGATGAATACTCGCGTCCAGGTCGAGCATCCGGTCACCGAGATGATCACTGGTGTCGACATCGTCCGCGAGCAGCTGCGTATCGCCTCCGGTCTGCCGCTGTCCATCCGCCAGCAGGACGTCAAGGTCGAAGGCCATGCCTTCGAATGCCGCATCAATGCCGAGGACTCGCGTACCTTCATGCCCTCCCCGGGCAAGGTTACGCTGTATCACCCTCCGGGTGGTCTCGGCGTGCGCATGGATTCGCACCTGTATACCGGCTACACCGTGCCGCCGCACTACGATTCCCTGATCGGCAAGCTGATTACCTGGGGGGTCGATCGCGAAACGGCGCTGACCCGCATGCGCAATGCTCTGGATGAACTGCTGGTGGAAGGCATCAAGACCAACACTGATCTGCACAAGGATCTGGTCCGCGATGGCTATTTCCAGCAGGGTGGGGTCAACATCCACTACCTGGAGAAGAAGCTCGGCCTCTGATTTGCTCAGCGGACGACTTCTCCTCGACGGGGCGGCCTTGGCCGCCCCGACTGCTTCTACGGGTTTCTGCCCAGCTACGTATACGTACTCCCTGTGACCTACCCCATTCTGGAGGCTCGCCATGGCATGGCTTCAACTCAAGGCAGAGGTGCCACCCGAGCACGCCGAGCTGCTCGAGGAACTGTTGCTGGAGGAAGGCGCAACTGCCATCACCCTGCAGGACGCGCATGACGATCCGGTGTTCGAACCTGACCGAGGTACCACTCCCCTGTGGGACCAGACCGTGCTCACTGGCCTCTACGACGACCTCGAGGGCATTCACGACATGCTCGAACGGCTGGCAGCGGCCTGGGCCGAGCACATGCCCGACGATCCCTGCCCGGTCATCGAACACGAGTTGCTCGACGATCGCGACTGGGAACGCGAGTGGATGGAGGACTTCAAACCTTTACGCATGGGGCAGCGCCTGTGGATCGTACCGAGCTGGCATCAGCCACCCCAGGACGACGCCATCAACCTCAAGCTTGATCCGGGTCTGGCCTTCGGCACCGGAACCCACCCGACTACCGCACTGTGTCTCGAGTGGCTGGATGGACTAGCTCTCGATGGCGGTCTGGATGGCCTCGACGTACTGGACGTCGGCTGTGGCTCGGGCATTCTCGCCATTGCCACGCTGAAGCTCGGTGCCGCTAGCGCCATCGGCACCGATATCGACCCCCAGGCACTGACTGCCAGCCGCGACAACGCCGAACGCAACGACATCGAATCGTCACGCCTCGAGTTGCGTTATCCCGAACAGATGGGCGCCGAACGCTTCCCGCTGGTAGTGGCCAATATCCTGGCGGGTCCATTGGTCGAACTGGCTCCAACCATCGGACAACATGTCGCGCCAGGCGGACGCCTGGCACTGTCCGGCATCCTTGCCGACCAGGCAGAAGAGGTACTCGACGCCTACCGCGCTCAGGGACTGATCATGGATACCCCCTGCTATCGTGAGGGCTGGGTACGCCTCCACGGCCACCGCCCGCTGAATTGAGACAATAGCCCATCGAATATCCCGCGCCCGCGCCTTCACCAAAGATGGCTGGGCGCGTATGATATGCAACCCTTGATCCAGGACCAGATACATGTCCGACACTCGCCCACTGCCCAGCATCGGCCCACATCGTCTAACCAGCCGCGTGATTCTCGCACCCATGGCTGGGGTGACCGATCGGCCATTCCGCGCCCTGTGCCGACAACTGGGGGCGGGATTGGTGGTAGGCGAGATGCTGATCGCCGATCCAGCGCTGTGGAACACGCGTAAATCACGCCTGCGCATGGATCATCGTGGCGAGCCGGGGCCTCGCGCGGTACAGATTGCCGGCGGCGATGCCGAGATGCTGGCCACTGCGGCCAGGCTGAATGCCGATCAGGGCGCCGAGATCATCGACATCAACATGGGCTGCCCAGCCAAGAAGGTCTGCAACAAGGCCGCCGGCTCTGCCCTGCTGCGTGATGAAACATTGGTAGCGGAGATACTCGAGGCGGTGGTCAAGTCCGTGGACATCCCGGTGACGCTGAAGATTCGTACCGGCTGGTGCGCTGACAGCAACAATGCCGTGCGGGTCGCCCGAATGGCAGAGGATTGCGGCATCCAGGCCCTGGCCGTGCATGGCCGCCATCGCCAGCAGCGTTACAGAGGCGAAGCCGAGTACGACACCATCGCTGAAGTTGCATCTCGCGTGCAGATTCCGGTCTTTGCCAATGGCGATATTACATCACCTGACAAGGCTCGCGCCGTGCTCGACTATACTGGTGCGAATGCGGTGATGATCGGCCGTGGCGCTCAGGGGAATCCCTGGATCTTCCGCGAGATCGATCACTACCTGCAACATGGCAAAAGGCTGGCCGCCCCGAGCCTCACCGAGCGCTGCGACGTGCTCGGAGGACACCTCCACGCCCTGCATGCCTTCTACGGAGAGCATATGGGTGTACGTATCGCCCGCAAGCACCTGGGCTGGTATCTGGAGGGAGATACTCGCCTCGATGAGGACTCGCGACGCCAGCTACGCGCCACTTTCAATGGCCTGGACAGTCCCCAGTGCCAACTGGATTTTATCGACGAACTCTTTCGTCACGACCCAGCCGACGCCCCCGAGCGGGTGGCGAGGGCCGTGGCACACCATGGAATCCGCGCCGCATGACTAGCCGACAAACCATAGATCAGACGTCATCGTTCTCCACACTGGGCGACGCCAACCAGGATCTTGACGGTCTGGCCCCCACCGATATGGCCAGCAGCGATGACCGACCGTTGCGAGAAGCCGTGCTGTGGTCCATGCGACGCTACTTCAATCATCTTGATGGCGGCACCGTGACCGACCTGCATGCCATGGTACTGGCCGAGGTCGAGGCACCGCTGCTGTCATCCGTGCTCGAGTACACCAACGGCAACCAGACCCGCGCCGCCGAGATGCTCGGCCTCAATCGCGGCACGCTGCGCAAGAAGCTCAAGCATTACGACCTGATCTAGAGGAAGGGAGCCAATGGCTCCCTTCCTGCGTTTGCTCCAGCCAACCATTCGATCATCTGACTGCAATAGAGACCTACCCCATGGCCCATTCCTCTCCCATCGCCATTCGCCGCGCCCTGATCAGCGTGTCGGACAAGACCGGGATCGTCGACTTCGCGCGTGCCCTTCAGGACCAGGGCGTTGAACTGCTCTCTACCGGCGGCACCTTCCGCCTGCTCAGCGAGCAGGGTATTGCGGTGACCGAAGTCTCCGAGCACACCGGCTTCCCCGAAATCATGGGCGGTCGCGTCAAGACCCTGCACCCGACCATTCACGGCGGCATTCTGGGCCGCCGCGGGCAGGATGACGAGGTCATGGAGCAGCATGGCATTGCCCCCATCGATATGGTGGTGGTCAACCTCTACCCCTTCGCCGAGACCATCGCGCGTCCAGACTGCACCCTCGAGGACGCCATCGAGAACATCGATATCGGTGGCCCGACCATGGTTCGTGCCTGTGCCAAGAACCATGCCTGGACATCGATCGTGGTCAACGCCGGTGATTATTCTCGGGTGATTGACGAAATGCGCAGCAACAGCGGCGCACTCGGCCAGGCCACGCGCTTCGATCTCGCCGTCAAGGCCTTCGAGCACACTGCCGGCTACGACAGCGCCATCGCGGACTACCTCGGTCGCCTGGTGGAAGACGCCGAGGATGGCTTCCCGCGCACCTGGAACATGCAGTTGATGCGCAAGCAGTCGATGCGTTACGGCGAGAATCCGCACCAGAAGGCAGCCTTCTACGTCGACCCGAGGGCCAGCGAGCCCAGCGTGTCCACCGCCGTTACCCTGCAGGGCAAGCCGCTGTCCTTCAACAACGTGGCCGACACCGATGCTGCCTTCGAATGCGTCAAGAGCTTCACCGAAACGGCCTGTGTCATCGTCAAGCATGCCAACCCCTGCGGTGTCGCGGTTGGCGATAGCGCACTGGCAGCCTATGACAAGGCTTTTGCTACCGACCCGACCAGCGCCTTCGGCGGCATCATCGCCTTCAACGTACCGCTTGATGCCGAGACAGCTCGTGCCATCATCGATCGTCAGTTCGTCGAAGTGATCATCGCCCCGGGCGTCAGCGACGAGGCCAGCGCCATCGTTGCCGAGAAGAAGAATGTCCGCCTGCTCGATGTCAGCGCCAACTGGTCGAACAAGCCAGATGCGGGACTCGACCTCAAGCGCGTCACCGGCGGCCTGCTGGTTCAGGACCGCGACCTCGGCATGGTCAGCCGCGACGACCTCACCGTTGTCAGCGAGCGCGTGCCCACCGAGCAGGAAATGCGTGACCTGGAGTTTGCCTGGAAAGTGGCCAAGTACGTCAAGTCCAATGCCATCGTCTACGCCCGTGAAGGCCAGACCATTGGCGTCGGCGCCGGCCAGATGAGCCGTGTCTACTCGGCACGCATTGCCGGCATCAAGGCCGCCGATGAAGGCCTGTCGGTACCGGGATCAGTGATGGCCAGCGATGCCTTCTTCCCGTTCCGTGACGGCATCGACGCCGCCGCCAGCGCCGGCATTTCGGCCGTGATCCAGCCGGGCGGTTCAATGCGTGACCAGGAAGTGATCGACGCCGCCAACGAAGCCGGTATCGCCATGGTATTTACCGGGATGCGTCACTTCCGGCACTGAAGGCTCCGAGCTCCGAGCTGCGAGCGGTCTGGTGCCGCTCCATGGACCACGGGCAGGAACCTGGAACAGAGATAGACAAGACCAGCAGCTTCAAGCTGCTGGTCTTGTCGACTTTCTGACGAACAATCCTCTACTTCCCGAGCGGGACGCAGACAAAAGGGTTTGAAGTTTCACTTACCACTCAATAAGCCGCAAACCCCAAGGCCAGGGGTTAACTTACGGCTTATGACTTACAGCTTATAGCCTGCGGCCAACTCATAGCTCGCGACCCACATGGACGTGGGAAGTGCGTGTTCGTGTCGGGAACACGAATAGCCGACCCATATAGCTATAGGACGCGCCCATCTTCATCGGGAACCAACATCGGCCAGCTCATAGCCTATAGCTCGCGACCCACAGGGATGTGGGAAGTGCCCATGTTCGTCGGGAACGAACATGGGCCAGCTCGTAGCCATTATTCCCCGAGATCAATACACAGATACTTGGTCTCGAGGAACTCTTCCAGGCCCTGGTGGCCACCTTCACGCCCCAGACCCGATGCCTTTACACCGCCGAAGGGTGCTGCAGCATTGGAAATCATGCCCGTGTTGATACCCAGCATGCCATATTCCAGCGCATCGGCGAGACGCCACGTACGACCCATATCACGGGTATAGAAATACGCCGCCAGGCCATACTCGGTATCATTGGCCATGCTCACCGCTTCGGCTTCGTCGTCAAAGGCAAAGACCGCGGCCAGAGGCCCGAAGGTCTCCTCGCTGGCCACCTTCATCTTCGCGGTAGCGCCACTGATCAAGGTCGGGGTGAAGAAGTTGCCACCCAGTGGGTGTGGGTGCCCACCGATCCACAGTTCCGCACCGCTGTCCACGGCATCCTGAACATGCTCGTTGACCTTGGCCACCGCCTTGTCATCGATCAATGGGCCGATATTGACGCCACTCTGGGTGCCATCACCCACGTTCAGCTCACTGTTCATGGCTACCGCCAGCTTCTCGCTGAAGGCATTGACCACGCTGGACTGCACCAGGAAACGGTTGGTGCACACACAGGTCTGGCCGGCATTGCGGAACTTGGCCGCCATGGCACCGGTCACCGCGGCATCGAGATCCGCGTCCTCGAAGACAATGAAGGGGGCATTGCCGCCCAGCTCCAGAGAAATCTTCTGGATGTGCTGTGCGGCCTGAGCCATCAAGCTACGACCCACTTCGGTCGAGCCGGTGAAGGTCACCTTGCGCACAACGGGAGATTCGGTCAGCGCACTGGCAATTTCACTGGCGGCACCAGGCACGACATTGAACACGCCGCGCGGTACCCCGGCACGCTCGGCAAGCAGCGCCAACGCCGTGGCCGACAGCGGTGTCTGGCTCGCCGGCTTGCAGACGATGGTGCAGCCTGCAGCCAGTGCCGCTCCCGCCTTGCGAGTGATCATGGCTGCCGGGAAGTTCCAGGGCGTGATGGCACCGCACACCCCCACCGGGTGTTTGGTGACAACAATACGTTGATTGGCATGGGCTGCCGGAATGGTCTCGCCATAGACACGGCGACCTTCCTCGGCGAACCAGCGCAGGAAGCTGGCGGCATAGGCGATCTCACCAGCGGCTTCCTTGAGCGGCTTGCCCTGCTCCAGCGTCATGATGGTAGCCAGCTCATCCTGATGTTCGAGCATCAGCTCATACCATTTCATCAGGATATCGGCACGCTGCTGAGCGGACAGGGCTCGCCAGGCAGGCAAGGCGGCATCGGCAGCCGCAATGGCAGTTTCGGTTTCTGCACGACCAAGGCGAGGTACCTGGGCGATTACCTCACCGGTGGCCGGGTTCACAACATCAATCTGCTCATCACCGTCTGCGGCGACCCAACTGCCGTCGATATAGGCAAAGGGACGAAACAGCGGCATGTCCTGTAGCGAAGTCATCGGGGAGCTCCTGGGGAACAGCAATGGATAATCACTTCCATGCTAAGCGCTACGCCCCCGGATAGCCAACCTGTTCGCTACTCAAGATTCACCAGAACCAGATCAGGATTTATCTGAATCTCGCCCGGGGAGTTGCAGATTTTCCCGCTGCCGCGTCTGGCGTGACGCCGAGAGAGTCACCGACACCGAGTCTGCAAAGCGCAGCGCATGCGGCTTGTCGATCTCGAGCTGGGTCGTCAGTACCTGTTCATGGCTCATGATCAGGTCGAGCAGCTCACGGGTCATTCGTTCCAGCAGCATGAAACGATTGCCCTCGACATGGGCGATGATTTCCTTGGTGATGGTGCGGTAGTTCAGCGCCTGTTCGATCTGGTCGAAGGCCACTGCCTCATCGGCCGGATAGCGAATCACCGCATTGATGATCACATCCTGCAGATTGCGCACTTCCTCATCCTTGATACCGATATAAGTTCTCAGGCGCAGATTCTTGATGCGTATCGTTGCCAGCGAATGATCGAGGTGCTGATCGTCCAATACATGTAACGCCATCCCGTCCTCCTTGAGTTGTTGTGGATTGTGGCCTGGAATTCAGCCAACAAGTGCAGCGTGTGGCGGCATTTCGCCGCCAACCTGGTCTCAGCGACCATTTACTAGAGTCAGGAATTCCTGGCGCGTCGTCGCCTTTTCGCGGAAGGCCCCCAGCATGACAGAGGAAGTCATGCTGGAATTCTGCTTCTCGACGCCGCGCATCATCATGCATAGATGACGAGCCTCAATCACCACCGCAACGCCCTGGGCATTGGTCACCTGCTGTACCGCATCGGCAATCTGCCGAGTCAGATTCTCCTGAATCTGCATGCGACGCGCATACATGTCGACGATACGGGCGAACTTCGAGAGTCCCAATACCTTGCCGTTGGGAAGATAAGCGATGTGGCACTTGCCAATGAACGGCAATAGATGGTGTTCGCACATCGAATACAACTCGATGTCCTTGACCAACACCATCTCGTCGGTCTCGGAGCTGAATACCGCTCCATTGACGATCTCCTCAAGCGACTGGGTGTAGCCACGATTGAGAAACTGCATGGCCTTGGCCGCGCGCCGAGGAGTATCGACAAGACCCTCACGGTCCGGATCTTCACCCAGTTCCGTGATGATACCGCGATAGTGGTTGGCAAGAGTGTCGGTCATTGTTGGGCCCTTCAGGGGAAATCCAGCAAACGGCTGCGATGGCGCTTGGCCATCACATTGCGAATGGCTGATGCAGGTTTCACACTCGCGCCTCTACTGGTCTCATCCAGAGAACAGAGCACGCGAGCAATGCAGTCCGGTAATCGACGCAGCACAAACCGTTGGGTCTACACCGTGCCGAACGAAAGATGTGGCGGCTTGCCATATTGCGTCGAGAGCTCATATACAACTCCTGTACTCTTTCAGTACAACCGAGCACATCGTCGAGCGCAACGTACAACCGAGCCACATGGCGGCATAGTTTACCTCAGGCAACGTCGCTACGCAGCGCCTTGCATTCATGCCAGCCAGCGTGGTGCCTGATCCATTGCCAGACGCTGATGTTCCAGTTGGCGAATGTGGCTATCCCAGAACTCGGCGCCGCTGATCCAGGGGAAGGCTGCAGGAAATGCCGGATCTTCCCAGCGCGATACGATCCACGCGCTGTGGCGAACCAGCCGCAATGCTCTGAGTGGTTCCATCAACGCCAACTCGCTCCGGTCGAACTCGCGAGCCTGCTCGTACCCCTCGACCACTTCGCTGTATTGCATGAAACGCTCCTCGGCATCCTCCGCCGTCAGCAGCATCCATAGGTCCTGTACGGCAGGCGCCATCAGCGCATCATCGAAGTCGACCAGGGCAAAGTGCTCATCACGACCAAGCATATTGCCGATATGGCAGTCGCCATGGACTCGCAGCCAGGCAACACTCTTCCAATCGATGGCGTCCAACTGCCGAAGCATAGCGGCAGAGATACGCTCGTATGCCTGGCGCTGGCGGCGATCCATCCAGTTGCCGGAGAGCACCACCTCACCCGCCTGGCGGGCCATGTTCACCGGGTCCAGCGACAGACGCTGGGTAAAGGCCGAACGTTCGCCAACCGCATGCATCTGGCCAATCAGCTCCCCCAGCACGAACAGATGCGACGGATTTTCCAGTTCAGGCGCCTGACCGCTCAATTGTGGAAACAATGCCAACCGAAAGCCTTCCACATGATGCAGGCTTTCTCCGTCATCATTGCGCCAGGGGGCCCCCACCGGAACCCCGGCGTCAGCCAGCTCGAACAGCCAGTCGTGTTCTTCCTGAATCTGGGCGTCGGTCCAGCGTCCCGGGCGGTAGAACTTGACCACCCAACGCTTGCGCTCCTCGTCATGGACCATGTAGACGCGATTCTCGTAGCTGTTGAGGGCAAAGGGTTCACCCGGCAGCCAGAAGCCCAGCGACTCGATGGCCGATACGACCAGTGTTGGAGACAGTTCTGCAAAGGGAGGCAAGGGCGTAGTCATGACGACTCCAGGCAAGGTTCCAGCTGCATGTTAGCGTGGTATCCCACAAGTTGGCATGATTTCAGCGCGTCATACCGGATCGATGACCAAAGCCGCTTGCAGGGAATGGCTGCTCCCCTTGCTAAAAGCGACAACTCCGTCAGCGGCCCGGTATGGCGCGCCCCCTGGGAGTCATCAGGCGCCGCTGGTGCTGTGTTGCCTCCCTGGTCCATATAGTCGATATGGACTACAGGACGCGTCTAGCCCCAGCGACGCCTGATGGCTCTGAAACACGATGAACTTGCGGGACACCACACTAGCAGACAGGTGTCCTCGCCATCACCCAGGCATCCACGCGACGGGCACCGGCCTGCTTACAGCAGCGCGCCAGTTGTTCGATGGTCGCCCCGGTGGTCATTACATCGTCAACCAGCGCCACATGAGCCGGCAGAGGGCCATCGATCACAAAGCTGCCACGCAGGTTGCGCAACCTGGCGCTGCGAGACAAGCCACGCTGAGCCTGACCGACTCCCCGGCGACGCCGCGCCACCATCACCGGCAACGCCAGATACCCCGCCAACTGACATGTCAGCCATTCAGCATGCTCCAGCCCACGTTGCCGCGCCCGCACACCATCCGCAGGTACCGCCAGCAACACATCAGGACGATCGCCGACCGAATCATCCAGCAGATGCTCGGCAAACAGCGCTACCAGCATATGGCCTGCATGACAGTCAGCATGAAATTTGAAGCGGTGCACCAACCGGGCGACTTCCGCATGGTAGAGAAGAGGCGCATGACAGGACGTCAAGGCCGGTGGACGGGCCACACAACGCCCACACAGCTCCGCCGCAGCCGATGTCGGGTGACGTTGGCCCAGCGGCTCGGCACAGCGCCGACAGGCGTGGTGGTTCCACGGCAGGTGGTGGTGACAGTCCTGACACATCGCCACTGTCCTCCCCTCACCCACAAGCTTCCTGCGCCGCCGGAGCACCGGTCCACGACACAGCAGACAGCTGCCTTGCAACCAACTGCCCAGCAATCTGTTAACCCTGAAATAAAGCCAGGTTGACAGCTCCCGCCAAGTCTTTATCCTTCGTGTAAACTTCTAAAAACCAGTAGAGTTGACCATGACATCGACCTCCCTGTCCGCCATTTCGTCACCCGCTACTTCATCATCTGCATCCCCCCATCCAGCTCCGGCCAACGGCGGGGTTCGCTACGACTGGTCGCTGGATGACATCGAAACACTGCTGGCTCTGCCCTTCAATGATCTACTGTTCCGCGCCCAGCAAGTGCATCGCGAGCACTTCGACCCCAATGCGGTACAGATTTCTACCCTGTTGTCGATCAAGACCGGAGCCTGCCCCGAAGACTGCAAATACTGCCCGCAGTCGGGCCACTACAACACCGGACTCGGCAAGGAAAAGCTGCTGGAGATCGAGAAGGTCGTCAATCAGGCGCGTGCCGCACGCGATGCCGGCGCCAGCCGTTTCTGCATGGGTGCGGCATGGCGCAGCCCTCGTCAGAAGGATCTCGACGTGGTGCTGGAAATGGTTCGCCAGGTCAAGGCTCTCGGGCTGGAAACCTGCATGACTCTGGGTATGCTCGATGGTGATCAGGCCACGCAATTGGCCGATGCCGGCCTCGACTACTACAACCACAACCTGGACACCTCGCCGGAATACTACGGCGAGATCATCACCACTCGCACCTACGGTGAGCGCCTGGAAACTCTGGACAACGTGCGTCAGGCCGGTATGAGCATCTGCTCCGGCGGCATTGTCGGTATGGGCGAGTCATCCCGCGACCGCGCCTCCCTGCTCCAGCAGTTGGCCAACCTTGATCCACATCCGGAGTCGGTACCGATCAACATGCTGGTCAAGGTGGCCGGTACGCCACTGGAAGATGTCGACGACCTCGATCCCCTCGACTTCATTCGCACCATCGCCGTGGCGCGCATTCTGATGCCGAAAAGCCACGTGCGCCTGTCCGCCGGACGCGAGCAGATGTCGGAATCCACTCAGGCATTGGCCTTCCTCGCCGGTGCCAACTCTATCTTCCACGGCGAGACACTGCTGACCACGGCCAACCCGCAGCTGGAACGAGATCGCGCCCTGTTCGACAAGCTTGGCCTGCACCCGGAACAACGCGAAGTCTGCCACAGCGATAGTGAACAACAGCAACATCTGGAGGCGGCCATCCAGCGTCAGGCCACAGAGTCCCTCTACTACGACGCCAGTGCCTGATGAGTAGCACCGGCAACGATTGGCAGCGGTTTCTGGCCCACAAGGCCGCGGAACAGCGCCAGGCCGGACGCTGGCGGTGTCGCCTGGTGCGTGGAACCAATGATGCTCTGATCGACTTCGCCAGCAATGACTACCTGGGGCTGGCCAATGACCCGAGGGTCATCGCGGCGCAGCATCAAGGCGCTCGACTCCATGGAGCCGGCAGTGGCGCTTCGCACCTGGTGACCGGCCACAGCCAGGCCCACCATGAGCTGGAAGAAGCCCTGGCGCAGCACACCGGACGTCAACGCGCACTATTGTTCTCCACCGGTTACATGGCCAATCTGGGTGTGCTGCAGGCCCTGTGCGACACCGACACGCAGTTGTTTCAGGACCGTCTCAACCATGCCTCGCTGCTCGACGGAGCCAAACTGGCGGGAGCACGCTCGCGACGCTACCACCATGCCGACGGCGAGGATCTCCGGCGCCTGCTGGCCCGCGCTGATGCCAGCCAGCGGCGCCTGATCGTCAGTGATGGCGTGTTCAGCATGGATGGCGATGTTGCCCCACTGGATGACCTGACCTCCATCGCGGCGCAGCACCAAGCCTGGCTGATGATCGACGACGCCCACGGCCTCGGCGTCCTGGGCAACGACGGGGACGGCTGCGTTGGACGACATTATGCCAGCGACCAGGTTCAGGTATTGGTCGGCACTCTCGGTAAGGCATTGGGTACCGCGGGCGCCTTTGTCGCCGGCGACACGGCATTGATCGAACACCTGATCCAGTTTGCGCGCCCCTATATCTACACCACTGCGCTCCCCCCGGGCGTCGCCAGTGCCAGCCTGGCGTCCCTGCACATCTGTGTCAGCGAGCCCGAGCGGCGTCACCATCTTCAGGCGCTGATTGCCCGGTTCCGCCACGAGGCTGCCAGCATCGGGCTGCCGCTGATGGGCTCCTCCTCTCCGATCCAGCCATTGCTGCTGGGCGAAGAGTCGCGGGTGATGCACTGGAGTCGACAGCTCGGCGAGCTCGGCTTTCGCGTGGGCGCCATTCGTCCTCCAACGGTGGCTAGAGGCCAGGCACGATTGCGCATCACGCTCAGCGCACGCCACGACTTCAATGATGTCCATCGGCTGCTCGAGGCCCTGCAACGATGTCAGCAGGAAGAGCAGGGGCAGCAGCAAGGGCAGGGCCAGCAGGAGGACCACACATGAAGCTGGTGCTGTTGTCCGGTTGGGCAGTGGATGCTCGAATCTGGCGCCCTCTCGCCCCTCACTGGTCGACCGACGTCGACGTCGCCACCCCGGACTGGCCTGGCATGGGCCAGCATCCGGCCCTGCCCGTCACCGCGCTAGATGCTGACCACCAGGCACTGGCAACCGCCATGGCCGGAGAGCTACCTCAGGATGCCATCTGGGTTGGCTGGTCCCTTGGTGCCCTGCAGGCCACGCTGCTGGCTCACCGGTTACCCTCGCCCAGAGGGCTGATCCTGCTCGGTATGGGATCACGTTTCTGCCATCCTCAGGGCGTCACCGAGGCAGATCTGACCAGCTTTCGGAATGCCTTCGAACGCTCACCAGACAAGGCCCGGAGACACTTCCTGCGTTGGCAGCTCAGCGGCGAACCGTCACCGGGCAACGCCCTGCGCCTGCTCGGCGAGTTGGTCGACAGGAACCACCTCCATGATGTCGACACCCTTGCCTCAGGTCTGGAGTGGCTCGCCAACTGCGATATCACCGAGTCACTGGCAACACTGTCCTGTCCGGTCCGCCACCTCTGCGGCGACCGAGATCCGCTGCTCGCCGAATCAGTACGCCATGCCATGGACGCGCGACTCGCCAATGCCGGTCACTGCCCCATGGTCAGTCAGCCCGCACCTCTGGCCCGATTGATCGAAGATCAGGCCCGGTTTATCGAGGAGAGCCTTCAGCTGGCTGATAACAAGAGCCTTCAGCTGCCTGGAAAGGAAAGCCTTCTGCCATCCCGGTCCTCGTCCCGCAAGCAGGAGGAGATCAACTCATGAATGCACCGTTATCACTCGCCCCTTCTGCCCCTGCCAACACCTCGAATGACACCGACTGGTCGCAGCGGGTCGCCCACGCCTTCTCCCGCGCGGCGCCACATTATCGCCGCCATGCCCGAGCCCAGGCGGCAATGGCCGAGGCGCTCTGGTCATATCTGCCTGCCAGCGCCGATCACATCCTGGATATCGGCTGCGGGCCGGGTGATCTGGCGTATGCACTGGCAGCACACTATGCCGGGGCACGGCTGACTGGCGTGGATCTTTCCTACGCGATGCTCCACGAGGCACGCAAACAGCCTCATCAACAGCAGCTCACCTGGCTATGCGCCGATGCTGCGAGACTACCGCTGGCAGATGCCAGTCAGGCGTTGATCGTCTCCAACCTGGCGATCCAGTGGTGTCCCGATCTTCAAGCAACACTCGAGGAGCTGCGCCGAGTCATCCGTCCCGGCGGGCGGGCCGTGATCAACACCCTGGCCCCGGGCACCCTGAGCGAAATCGAGCAGGTCTGGCGCCAGCCCCATGCGCCAGCGGGAGTGCTGAGCTTTCGTGATGCCGCCTGCCACCGCCTTGCCGCCCATGCCGCCGGCTGGTCAGGCATCACTGTCGATCAAGCCTGTGAACGCTTCCATTACCCTGACCTCCGGGCGGTGATGGACTCGATCAAGGGCGTAGGCGCTCAGGTTAGCGGCCGTGATGTACGACGCACCAGGGGAGACATTGAACGGGCCCGGCGCCGATACGAAACGTTGCGGGATCACCGAGGTCTTCCCGTTACCTATCAGCGCCTGACCCTGGTGCTGGACGCCTGAACCAAACAGTATCAATCTGCGGAGCTACCTGGATGCAACGCTACTTCATCACCGGTACTGATACCGACACAGGCAAGACATTGATTGCTTCTGCCCTGTTGGCGAGAGCACGCCGGGACGGGCTGACCACCCTGGGCCTCAAGCCAGTGGCTTCCGGCTGCGAGAACACCGGCGTTGGCCTGCGCAATGCCGACGCCCTGAGCCTGATGGCCCACACCTTCCCCGCCACTGACTACGCCACTATCAACCCCTTTGCCTTTGAGCCCGCCATTGCACCCCACCTCGCCGCCCAACGCGCCGGTTGTGACCTGGGTCTCGAGCGCCTGGAAGGCGCCCTGGCCCCCGCTCTGGCAGAGCCTCGCGACCTGATACTGGTGGAAGGCGCCGGCGGGTGGCGCGTACCGCTCAACCCCGAGGAAAACCTGGCAGAGCTGGCCTCGCGCCTCGACCTCCCCGTCGTGCTGGTGGTTGGTCTCAAACTCGGTTGCCTGAACCACGCCCAACTGACCGCCGAGGCAATCCAGGCCGATGGCCTGGAACTGGCCGGCTGGGTGGGCAACCTACTCGATCCCGGCTTTGCCGTGGACGATACACTCTACCAGGCCAACCTGGCCCATCTCACCCGGGTCATCCCCGCGCCCTGCCTTGGTGTGGTGCCACGTCTCACCGAAGCCAGCCCCATAGAGCGTGCAGGAAAGGCCGCAGATTACCTGCACTTGCCGAGAATCGATTGACTTGCGGAGCGGGTCCCGTAAAATACGGGCCGCCTACCTGCAGTGCGGATGTGGTGGAATTGGTAGACACGCTAGATTTAGGTTCTAGTGCCTTCGGGCGTGGGAGTTCAAGTCTCCCCATCCGCACCATTTTGATTCCCCTCAGTTTTTCCCGATTTCGACCACGTTGTTTCGACGCAGTAGAGAATCTACTGTGACCGGATTGTGACCGAGCCGATTGACTGCCTCCCTCACCCGATAGCGTAACGACTCAGTCTTTCGACTCGCCATTGCCGCCTTTCTCCTTGCGAGCCGCCCCCATTGCGGCACCAATCGCTATTCCTACGCCTATCCCGATGGCCAGGTTTTCAGTGGCAATGCCTACCGCCACTCCTGTTGCCAGTCCAATACCGAGCCCTGCCGCTATGGGGCGCCTGGCCTTTGGCGTTTCCTTCTGCTTGTTGTCGACCACATATCCTCCTCGCTTCTCGTTACCAACACCGGCAACACGCGACTGGCAGTATTGGATGTTTATCGATAGCGTTCCATCGGCGCCGCAACGAGCTGCCGCTTGTGACACCCTCGCGCCTTCAACATCATGGCGCTGCGCCCACACCGTTCGATATTTCCCGATCACCAAGCCAGCGCGCCTTCAATGCAGGCTGCGGTCGGGGCCTGGAAAGCGATGTGGCCGTAATGGTCTACCCTATGGCAGGTGAAATCGCGAGCGCCGTTGCTGCGCAATCCCCATTCTTCCTTCTGATATGATCGAGGAGTGTTTCAGCCCCGATTCACTGGGCGCATGGAGCTATGTTGCCAATCGAAACCAGTACTTATCCTGCAACCCTGAACACCGCGCGCGGCCGCTTTCGAACGAGAGCCGCTATTGACATGGCAATCAAATAGCTCATCCTGATCGATTTGATTGTCGTCCGCACCACACTGGCGCAGATCCGCGGATCTGCGCCAGTGTGGTGCGTCTCACGTCGGCCTGATGGCCGACGGCGGCATGTCCCTGTGCCGCCATTAACCCGACATGAAAGCATGCCGGGTTAATGATGTGGTGTGGCGGCTCTCGGCGAGTGGAGTGCACAATCACGGCCTGATCAACATGGCCAGAAGGAGGACGGAGCCGTCATGTCGGTAGTGAGCGGCTATATCGATCGCGTGTGGGCCAAGGGCGTATCAGGCTGGAGTCCCTCCCCGCATGTTGTGGTGTCGGTCAATGGCATTCCTGTGGGCAGCACCCGTTGCACGGGCACTCGGCCCGATGTGCAGGCGGCAGGACTGTCACCCGATGGACGCGTTGGTTTCTCCTTTCCACTATCCCTCAGTGACGGGGATATCGTTCGGGTAACCACTCCACAGGACAAGCCGTTGCGCCACAGCCCCTGGCTTTACGTGACAAGGAACGGTGAAGACTGGCTGCCGGTGTCACTGACCGCCTGTCACCCGGAGTATTCAGAGATTGCAGATCTCTCTGAGCACTTGTCATGGAAGCAGTTCCGACCACTTTTCGGCCAACCAGGTCATATCTCTGCCGTGAAGTTTGATTCCGGAGAAGGTCCGAGGGTGGCACACCTTGGTGTCTCAGCTGATTCCGTCAGCCGCCTTCATCACTTCCATGAACAAGTGCTGACACCTGCTGGTATCGCCAGTCCGACGCTATACCACAAGCTCAACATCGGCGAACGACAGGCGTTGATCTTCGATTTCTTTCCCGGGCAACCACTGGACCGGCATGGCCCAGGGTGGGAGGCGTGGCTGCCTACCATCAAGGCTGAGCTGGAGCGTCTGCAACGTTTCGGAGAGCAGCACCGAGAATATTTGTGGCAGCCAGGCAGCCGAAAACTCACATTGGTCGCCCGTCTCATTCGTCATGCCCTGGGGGATGCCCTGCACTGGGATCGCGCTCACGGAGAGCGCGGTTTCCTGTTCTGGCTACTGAGAAGACTGCATCGCCTGCCACGGGTGCTGTCCCACGGAGACCTGCATCGCGAAAATGTTCTGGTGGACGCTGGTAGTGGTCACATCGCCCTGGTCGACTGGGACCGTTGGGGTTACCTTCCCATCGGTTTCGACCTGGCACGGTTGATGCGTGGCCTTCCCGGCGACATCGCAGAGCAACTTGCCGGAGGCAGCCAGATGCAGCGCTTCGGCGTCGCCGGCTTTACTTATCTTTTTCAGCGTCTTGATCGACCAGGCCTTGTGAATTCCGACGAGGGCGAGGCATTACGTCGGCGTTGCCGGCTACTCGCCGAGAGGTCATGAGCCACCCGGTGACCCCAGGCCCAGGCACCTCCCTGTTCAAGTCACATGCAGGACAACATAGCCCCCGACATTTGTCGGGGGCTATGTTGTCTCACGATAGGTTATGGGATCAGTGGCCATACCTGCAGCCATCCTATTGCCTGGTGAGCCGCCCTATATCCAGGTGGGCAGCATACCAATCACGTAGATCTGGGCAGGCAATACGCCAATAGCCATGCCCAACAGCAGATCATCGAACGTCATCCATCATCCTCCTTCGCCGCTGAATTTTCGGCTCTGCCGGATGGCTGCCCGAACGGTTCGAGATTGACCGTGACGGACGCCCGACCGATGCATGAATGGGATGAAAGATGCCACTTCCATCACTGCCATCGAGGTTTCTCTGGAATCTGGTCGTCGAACACGGCCATGGCTTCATTCCGATCCAGGGCCACGGCATTCCAGGGTAGCGAAGAGCCGGCAAAGTGGCAGTGATAGAGCACGTCTTCATCCACTTCGACTCGATGAATCTCGTTGCCCTGGTCGTCCTGCCACCAATCGGCATGTATGTGCCGCCACTTCGCAGTCTGCAAGTCAGGTGCCATGGGATCATCCCTCCTCACACATCCCGGTCGAATACCGACTCAGGAAGCTCTCCATATCTGCAGGGTTGCAGGTTTCAGGCCATGCCAGCGGGAGTAGAAATCAAGGCGCCGCTTGGCATTGGCCATTTCTCCCAGCCCTGGAGACTCACTTGAAGCATGGGAGAGGCAGCCCACTTCCACCTTCTTGCGAGCCTTTTGCCAGGACTTTGGCCAGGCGCGTCTGGCGGGCTTTACGATACGAGCTTCCGGATTCATCCGTTTCTCGAAGGGCGTATGGGTCAGCAGTAATGTCCGAATCATTGTCACCTCCAACCGCGTATGGTTCTGCAGTGATTGACTCTCCGTGGCTTACTGCCTGGGCATCGGAGTCATTACCCTACCCGGGACCGAGCCACTCTGATCCAGCACCTCCAGTATAGTAGAAAAACAATGTTCGCAAACACTGTTTGATAACTTTCCTCAAATCCATCCCGACTCGGCAAACCTATCCAGCCTCGACATACCCCTTTTCGGCTTGAACAGGCATGGCTGATCCGCCGCAGCTCTTCTCTACTCTTCTCTTCCCTTTCCTCTCCCCCCTTTCCTCTCTCACGCACTGCGTGCTGCAACCGGTATTCCTTCTTCAGGTCCGGATATCATCACCCGAAACTACAGGGTATTGGCCCGAGAGGAGTCACCAAGGCAGCTTCATCGTCTGTATCGATCGATCCAGTTAATATATTTCACTATCATTAAAATTAGCTAACTAATAAAATGCATGCTATCAACTCGATCACCAGAGGATAGCCACATGAAAATCAAACTGATCACCGCCAGCCTACTGCTCGCCGCCCTGCCTCTGGCTGCCCAGGCCGATCCGGCCACCGAGCGCGCCCTGCAGCTCAGCGAGCCACTGTCCACCGCCACTCAGACCAGCCGGGTCAGTCCTCCGGTGACCGATGTCTCCTTCGATGTCGTCGCCCAGGGCAACAGCGCCGCCATGGCCGAGTCACGCCTCAAGCTCCGTGCTCAACAGGATACGGCCACCAACATCGCCGAAACCGGCAACTCTCTGCAGCTTTCCTGGGATGCTGCTCACTAACGGCATCCAGAGCAGCGAGTACATCAAGGCATGACGAAAAAGGCCCCTGCAGGGGCCTTTTTCTGTGCGGACAACACCACGCTGACTGGCGATACCATCGGCGACTGTGGCTCAGAGCGTCTCTACTCGTCGGGAATCTCGGCCTCGACCAACTGCTTCAGCAAGGTGAGCGACTCCTGCCAACCGAGATAACAGGCCTCCGCAGGAATCAGATCAGGTACCCCCTCCTGGACGATATCAAGCTCGGTTCCACACGAGACCTGACGGAACGAGACAGTCACCTGCATCTCGCCATCCAGATTGGGGTCTTCGAAAACATCCGTGTGACGGATACGCTTGTGGGGATCCAGCTCGAGATACTCTCCACCAAAGGAGTGTGCCTGCCCCGTCGTAAAGTTGGTGAATGACATTCGATAGGTACCACCAACCTGGGCATCCAGGTGGTGGACCCTCGCGGTGAAGCCGTTGGGTGGTAGCCATTTGACCATGGCATCCGGGTCGAGAAACGCTCGATAGACTCGTTCGGGTGTTGCGCACAGGACACGATGAAGGCGGATGGTGCTGGGCATGGTGACGACTCCTGTATTGAGCGCCGGCACTTGAAGACAAATGCTTGAAGACCTGTACTCCACAAGATAAGTATCTTGATGACCGGCATTGATGATGTCTTGCTGCCTCCTGTAGACGAACGAATGGAGCCGATTTCGACAATCGGCTCCATTCAAGTTATTCCCCAACCGGATTTCTGCCCGCTGTCGTCGCCAGCAGGCATCGATCAGCCGGGATCAGTCCTCGATATCTATCGAGCGTAACCGCCAACGTCGGTCTTCCTCGCTACACCCCGGCACATCATTGCAGCGCTGCAGCGTCATCGAGCCGGCATTCGTGAATGGTTCACCGCGGCGCGCTCCCGACATCTGCACCGGCACTTCTGCATACAGGGTTCCCGCGGCACCTTCGACTCGGGCATCCCCCAGCGTTTCCCCATCGAAAGATTGGTAGGCAAGCATCGAGCTTTCAAAGAGGTCGCGTCCGCCCTTGCGAGTCGGTGTTTCAGGTGCCCACATCTCATAGGCTTGATCAAAGTCCCCCGCCGCCAACAGGTCGAAATAGTGCTGAGCCGTCGCAACCGGACTGGACGAAACGCTCTCCGTGGTATCTGTTGTCGGTATAGGCTCGGCTGCCCCACTCATTTCCGCACCCGACCTGCAGGAGGTCAGAGCCAAAGTGACCAGCACCGAGAAAGCCACTACCTTCATTCCCTTGTGAAACTGCAGACGCATCATCATTTCCTCTCGCTGAACATCATCCTGCTGGGCATCACCACGTCCAGAGTAGTGGTTGATGCGACTTCTGCCCATCGCTTCGGCCTGTTGTGGTCACCAGCTCATGACCAGAAGCCTGGTCGAATTCCGTGCTGCTCATTCGTCAAGGTTTGAGGAAGTCGTGAATTTCGTCACGCCTGCTACCTACCTCTGACCACAGGAGAGCCCAACGATGAAACTCTATGGCCTTGGCCCCACACGCTCATTGCGCGTTCTCTGGGCGCTGAACGAACTCGATGTCGACTTCGAGTTCATATCGATCAACCTCATGAAGGGAGAGCACCTGACCCCCGAGTTTCTCCACCTCAATCCCGCAGCTCGGGTTCCTGTCCTGGTGGACGGCGACACAGTGTTGACCGAATCAGCCGCCATCGTTCTATATCTGGCGGAAAAGTACCCGGACAAAGGCTTGTTACCCAACGATATCAAAGAGCGCGCGCAGGTATACCGCTGGACCATGTTTGCCATGACCGAGCTTGAGCAACCTCTGTGGCGCATAGCGCGACACACGACGCTGTATCCAGAAAACCAGCGACTCCCCCGGGACATCGAGCTGGCAAGGCAGGATTTCGTCTCCATGGCGGCCGTGCTGGATCAGCATATGCAGGCGAGGCAGTTCATCGTCGGTAATGACATCACTGTTGCCGACTGCGTCACTGCATACCTCATGGACTGGGCGAACGAGGAAGGCCTGATCGACGACCAGACTGCGCTGCTCGCTTATCTGCAACGCATGTACCAACGCTCCGGAGCTCCCCAGCGCATCGCCAGAGCCATGGAGGAGCTCCTGCACTGACCGATGCAGGAAGCAGCCATCCCCTGCCGACGACCGTCCGGGCTATTAACATGGCAATCAAATAGCTCATCCTGATCGATTTGATTTTCGTCCGCACCACACTTGGCGCAGATGCGCGGATCTTCTGGTGTGATGCGGTCTCGCGTCGGCCTGATCGCCGACGGCGGCACATCCCTGTGCCGCCATTAACCCAACATGAAAGCATGCCGGGTTAATAATACACATGCCTTATGGACCAACAGCAATGAGTTATGCAATGGTCAAGATATGGCATCATAGGCCATTGAATTTCCCCGCCAGCGAGGCACCAGAGCCCCGCGGGTGACTCTGTCGCACAGCGGCCCCTGCCGTTACGACCTGAGTCGCCTTCGATAAAGGGGAAACTACGCAGGGACTACAGTGACGACATGACAAACTTCGAGATTGACGAAAAGGCCCGGGACCTCTCGGATGGCGAAAGCGCCTATGCCTTGGCCAGACAACTGGTCAAGATGGAAATGGAGCGCGATGCTCTGGCAGCCTACGTAAAGCGTCTGACCCAACGGGGCAGCAATCTGTCCAGTGCCCTCGCCGGCAAGGCGGAACCCGCTGCCGCGCAAGATAACTGGCAAGCCGTGCTCGCCGAAGCGCCAGCAATTGGCCTTGCTCACCGCGATGCCGAAGTGGCGGCCAACGCCATAGAGAACCTTGCTCGACAGCTCGGCGATGCCGATGATCGAGCTGCAGCCATGACAGCAGTTACCGAGTACCGCCGCAAGGCGGAAGGTCTATAGGGAAAGGCCTGTAGCGGATATTCTCGAGAACGGCGGCTCCGCCCCTGGATTGTCCATTCACGCCAGCCACCAAGGCCCCGGGCAATCCAGTCCAGGTGGTGCATAGCGGCAATCTGCCGCATGACGGAAGTCCGTCCCTGACCAATGCCATAGCGTGAATGTGATATAAACTGCGGCGGCTGAATGGATAGGCACACTACCATGGCAGATACCGACGCCATGGAACCTTTCAGGACGTTGAGCCCGGCGGCGATGAGAGCACAGACTCTCACGTCAGAAACGCCTTTCCACACGCCTCCCCCTCTGATGATGTCTGATGTCGCCCGCGCCGGGCCCAACCTGGTCCTGCTTCTACGCTGGAGCCAGGGCGCCCTGCGCGCGGCGGCACTGTATTGCTCATGACCTCGAGCTGTCACCCCGGCATGGTGGAAAGACCATGCAAGGAAAGCAGGCTCACCAGGAGATCCATTAATGCTCAACAATGTCGCCCTTGGCTTGTTGATTTTTGCCGTGCTGATGTTCTTCTACGGCATTATCGCCATCCACGACATCCCCTACCTGATCGCCAAGAAACGTAACCACCCCCACCAGGATGCCATTCATGTTGCCGGCTGGGTAAGCCTCTTTACCCTGCACGTGCTGTGGCCCTTCCTGTGGATCTGGGCAACGCTCTATCGCCCGGAGCGCGGCTGGGGCTTCCGCCAGATCGAGGATGAACAGGCCCGTGAACGCGAGGAACTTGACCGCTTGCGCACTGAAGTCAGTGCCATGCAGACGCGCCTTGCCGCTCTCGAGAGCCGCTCCACCCAGGATTCCTCAGCCTCGCAGGGAGATTGAACCGAATGGAAACGTTGATCGTATTGATCTATGCGGCGCTGTGTATCTTCATCTTCAAGCTGTTCCGCATTCCGAAGAACAAATGGACCGTACCGACTGCTGTATTGGGCGGGATCATCCTCGTCAGCAGTCTGGTGCTGGTGATGAACTACAATCACCCCTTCTCGCGGCAGGTGCGTGAAGCCTACGTCGTGACCCCACTGGTCTCCGAGGTACGGGCACGCGTGGTGTCCATTGATGTCGAGCCCAATGAACTCGTCAAGGCGGGCACACCACTGTTCACGCTCGACTCCGCGAAGTACGAGGCCGTCGTCGAGCAGCTCAGTGCTGAGCTTCAGGATGCACTGCGCAATTCACAGGGGCGCGTGGCAACCGTCAGCGAAGCCCAGGCAGCCCTGGTGGCCGCCCAGGCACAGCGGGACCAGGCCAGCCGCACCCTGGCACGCTATCGTAATGCGTCCAGTGCCTTCAGTCGGCAGCAGATTGATCAGGCGCAGCGCAACTTCGATACCGCCGCGGCAGGCGTTGGCCAGGCTCAGGCAGCATTTGAGCGCGCTCAGGCTCAGCAACAAACTGGAGATGGTGAACTGGATCCGCTGGTCGCCGCCAAGCAGGCGCAACTCGAGCAGGCGCAACTCGACCTCGAACATACCGTGATTCGCGCGCCCACCGATGGCTACCTGACGCAACTGGCCGTGCGCCCCGGCATGATGGCGGTCACACTGCCGTTGAGGCCCCTGGGGGTGTTTCTGCACAAGCAGGAAGGCCACTTCACTGGAGCCTTCCGCCAGCAATCACTGCAACGTATCCAGCCCGGTTCCGAGGCCGAGCTGATCTTCAACGCCCTGCCCGGAAAGGTCTTCTCTGCTCGAGTCGATCAAGTGTTGCCGGCTATTGCCGAGGCGCAACTGGTCGCCGGTGATCGTCTGGTCGGAGGGGCCGCCTTTGCCAACCCGGACAGCCGCGTACTGGTCACCTTCAAGCTGGAAGAAGATCAGGACCTTCCTCCCCTTCCACTTGGTGTGACAGCACAGGCGGCCGTCTACAGCGAGCACCGTGACCACCTGTCGGTGATGCGCAAGATTCTGTTGCGTATGCTGAGCTGGCAGCACTATCTCTATCTGGACCACTGACCTTTACCTGGCTCCATCCCCCTTGGGCAGGCCAGTCATTCTCTATTGCGTACTGGTCCCGCTACCTCACCGCTCTGGCCATGACCGGAGCGGTGTGCCACTCCCCGCCGACATCGACACACCTCGACTATTCCTCGGGAACCTCCAGCGGAATCGGTGATGGCGGCACCCAGTCGCCATCAAGCAGGGCCCCGGCAGGACGATAGAAGCGGAAGGTGTAGCTCCACCCCGGCTCGATCGCCAGATAGTTGTGTGCCTCGGCGTTGCCTCCGAAAAGCAGCGTGACAGACCCATCCTCGTTGGCATGTGCATTGCTGCTCTGCAATGACCAGGCGCCCTCAGCGTCGGGCAGCAATCGTCCGTCCCGGTCATGAACCGCCACCGACCAGAACGCCGTGATCGGTACATCGAACGGCACCGTCAGTACCTGAGCGCGATCGCTTTCATTATGCAGAGGCGTAAAGGTCATGAACAAGGCTGCCGACTCTGGCTGGCCGAGCCAGGCGGCGGCGGTCCCCCAGAGATGGCGAATCGGATCCACCTCGTCCTTCGCGCCGAACATATCGTGACTACCACTGACCCAGGGAGAGAGATCGAGTATGGCTTCCCGCAGCGCGGTCATCTGCTGGGCATCCCAGTCAGGCAGTTCCAGGTTTCCCGAAGCCTCCTGATGCCACTTGATTTCATCCTGCATGGCATTGGCATCGGCGATATCGTCGGGATCATCAGCATCCACCTGAGTACGAAACACCACCAGCGCATAGCGTGACCCGACATCTTCCTGGGTCAACTCCTGCTCGATTCCGCCGTAGCTCATGATCGGGGTGTAGTGGTCCTGATTGATCACCTGCATGGATTGCATCCGCGTGGCACGCTCCGGTGTCACAAAGCGAACCGGATGGGCAAGATCAAACAGCCCGATGCTGTACAGTACGTCGCGATTGGGCCGCACCAACCTGCCCTCGACAGGCTGGGGCTCTCGCTCATGACGCAGAGTGCCGAAGTACCCATCCTCGGCGTAGCGCCGAAAATGCAGATCAGTCTGCGCCCGCACATAGTTGTCGAGAGTGACGGCAACCGCAGCCCTCGCCGGTACCGGCCGTGCCATGAGTGCACTGACCAGCACCAGAAGCATCATGGCTGCCAGTGCCCTGCCTGGTATTGTTCGCTTCATGCTCGCCTGCCTGATCACCACTGCAATATCCTGAGGATAGACGTGCTGTGCCGGTTACCCACGAGCATCGACAGAAAATCCCGATAAAGCAGAATGTCTACGCAATCACCTCGCCATCACGAGACGCCATCACAAGACACCATCAAAACCCGGCAACACGACTCGAGCCTTGAGGCATCACCCCAGTCTGGCAGATTGTTTTACCCAGAGAGCGTTGAAGCAGGTAGATACATCAGATGCGTCAGGGCCCATCACCTGGATGGGCCCTGAGCGGGGTTCGAGTACATACTTGATCAAGAGACCAAGTAAGCACTGAACCCGGTAGGTATACGGAGAACGGAGGCCTTCAGCTTCCGGCGACAGTCATCTCATCGATCAGCCAGCTGCCGGTATGGATACTGCCACGGGTATCGATATCACTGCCGACCCCCGCCAGGCCCGCGAACATGGAAGCCAGGTTACCGGCGATGGTGAACTCCTCGACCGGATGCTGAATCCTGCCATTCTCGACCCAGAAACCTGCCGCGCCGCGCGAGTAGTCACCGGTGACACTGTTGACGCCCTGCCCCATCAGCTCGGTGACAAGGATTCCCCGATCCATCTGCGCCAGCAATTCATCACGCGACTGAAGCTCGGCACCAATGCGAAGATTACGCGCGCCACCGGCATTGGCGGTGGTCTGCATTCCCAGGCGGCGGGCACTGTAGGCCGACAGCATATAGCTCGCCAGCACTCCCTTGTCGATGAAGACATTGTCACGGGTCTGGACGCCATCTCCGTCGAACGGGCTGCTGGCAAGGCCACCCACCAGCATCGGCTTCTCGCCAAGGGTGAACCAGTCCGGGAACAGCGATTCGCCAAGGCGGCCACACAGGAAGGAGGCATCGCGATAGATGGCACCGCCCGCGATGGCCGACATCAAGTGGCCGATCAGGCCGCTCGCCTGACTGGGGTCAAACAGCACAGGGAAACGCCCGGTCTGCGGTGTCTGTGCGCCAAGGCGGCGCAAGGTGCGCTCAGCTGCGCTACGCCCCACCTCAGCGGGATCACGCAATTCGCCAGGCTTGCGTGCCGAGGTGTAGTCGTAATCACGTTGCATGCCGTTCCCGTCCTCGGCGATCAGCATGCATGACAGCGAATGCCGACTGCCGCACTGACTTCCCATGAAGCCATGACTGTTGGCATAGACCCGAACGCCCTCGCCACTGGATAGGCTGGCACCATCGGAACTGCGAATGCCCTCTGCCGCCAGGCCCGCCGCTTCACAGGACACCGCCAGCTCAATGGCTTCGTCCGTTCCCAGCGCCCAGGGATGATGGACATCGAGGTCCGGAAAGCGGGTTGCCATCAAGTCAGCATCGGCCAATCCCGAGGCCGGATCTTCGCCGGTGTAGCGAGCGATAGCCAAAGCCTTCTCGACCACGGTCTTGATCGACTCATCACCGGCGTCGGTAGAAGAGGCGCTGCCCTTGCGCTGGCCGACGTAGACGGTCACAGCAACGCCCTGGTCCCGGGACAGTTCAACCGACTCCACATCACCCTCACGGACACTGACTCCAATGCCCTGGTCGACACTGGCTCCCACCTCGCAGGCATCAGCCCCCAACTGCCGGGCCATCATCAGAGCGGCGGCTGCGCGTTCCTCGAGCAGTTTCTGCTGAGCCGCGGCATCGAACGCCTGTGTCATGACTGTTCTCCTATCGTGACCGCTGGCGGCCACTACTGTATTACATTTGCGCGCCGCGATCGGCAGCGCGTACTGGTATACTGCGCACACTTCCCGATTCATGAACCATGGGCACCGGTATGACCCAACCCGAGCACAACCCCGCCGAAGAACAACCCAGTAAATCCCAGCTCAAGCGCGAAATGCACGAGCTGCAGGCCCTGGGCGAACAATTCATTGCCATGAAGCCCGAAGAGCGTGATCGCTTTCCGTTGTCTGACGAGTTCAAGCGCGCCATCGAGGAAACCGACAGGATTCGCGCTCGTGAAGCTCGTCGCCGCCACATGCAATACGTCGGCAAGCTGATACGCAAGGAAGACCTCGAAGGCATCCAGGCCGTATTCGACGCGATCGAACAGACCAAGGAACAGCGTGACCACGCCTTCCATCGCCTCGAGAAGTGGCGTGACCGACTGCTCGAGGAAGGCGATGACGCCGTTCAGGCCTTCATCGCCGAATATCCCCACGTCGACATTCAGGCACTACGCCAACTGGTCCGCAACACCGTGCGTGAACGTCAGCAGCAGAAGCCACCGACCAATGCCAAACGGCTGTTCAAGCTGATGCGCGAAACGGCGGGGCTTTAGCAACCATAAGCTGTAAGCCGTAAGCCGTAAGCCGTAAGCCGTAAGCCACAGCAGTCTACTCGGTTTCCGTGCCTTCCCCATGTACCTGGGCGACTTACAGCTTAAAGCTCTTCACTTACAGCTCGTTGGGCGGCTCTGCCGCCCAACGTCACGATTGCGTCCCGCCGACGGTCAGCTCATCGAGCTTGAGTGTCGGCTGGCCCACACCGACCGGCACTCCCTGACCTTCCTTGCCGCATACCCCGATGCCGGTATCCAGTTCCATGTCGTGACCAATCATCGAGACACGCCCCATGGCCTCCGGACCATTGCCGATCAGGGTCGCGCCCTTGACCGGTACCGTGATGCGCCCATCCTCGATCATGTACGCCTCGCTGGCCGAGAACACGAACTTGCCCGAAGTGATGTCCACCTGGCCACCGCCGAAGCTGACAGCATAGATGCCACGCTTGACGCTCTTGATGATGTCCTGCGGATCATCCGAGCCAGCCTTCATGTAGGTGTTGGTCATACGCGGCATCGGCATGTGTGCAAAGGACTCGCGGCGCGCGTTGCCGGTAGGCGCCATGCCCATCAGACGCGCATTCAGCTTGTCCTGCATATAGCCGGTAAGGATGCCGTCCTCGATCAGCGTGGTGCACTGCGAAGGCGTACCTTCATCATCCACCGACATCGACCCACGGCGGTCCTGCAGCGTACCGTCATCGACCACGGTGACGCCGGGAGCCGCAACCCGCTGGCCCATGCGACCGGCGAAAGCGGAGCTGCCCTTGCGGTTGAAATCACCTTCCAGACCATGGCCAACGGCCTCGTGCAGCAGGATCCCCGGCCAACCAGCACCAAGCACTACCGGCATCTGCCCGGCCGGTGCATCCACGGCCTCGAGATTGACCAGTGCCTGGCGCACCGCCTCTTTGGCATAGGTTTCGGCCACACCTTCATCGCGCAGACGTGCCATGGGATAACGACCACCGCCCCCGGCGCTACCCCGCTCCCGGCGACCGTTGCGTACGCAGATCACACTGACGTTGAAACGCACCAGGGGGCGGATATCCGTCGCCAGGGTGCCATCACTGGAGGTCACCAGCACCACTTCGTAGACTCCGCTCAGCGAAGCACTGACCTGAGTCACACTAGGGTCGGCCGCACGAGCCACGCGGTCGGCGAGCTTGAGCATCGCCACCTTGTCCTCGGCGGACAGCCCGGACAGAGGGTCGATACCGGCATAACGCGGCTCGGCACTGACCTGAATGCGTGGCGCACGCTCGATACGAGCGCCGCTACGCACGATACCACTCGCCGTGCGCCCGGTTTCGAGCAAGGCATCTGCGGTGATCTGGTTGGAATAGGCAAAACCGGTCTTCTCACCGGCCATGGAGCGCACACCAACACCGCCATCGATGTTGTAGCTGGCCTCCTTGACCTCGCCGTCTTCCAGCACCCAGCCTTCCTGCCAGGTACGCTCGAAATACAGGTCGGCATAGTCGATGCCTGCGCCGAGGGCGTGCCCGAGGCCTCGATCGAGGCCGTCGAGATCCAGGCCGCCAGGCGTAAGAAGCGTGGCTACCGCTTCATCGAAGGACTCGCGTTGAGATGTCATTGAGCACTTTCCAGAGATATCTGCGGTGAGGTCCAGGGACCCTGCACCTGATAATGAATTCGTGTAACGCTGTCGATGGCATCACCGAACAGCTTATCGGCCACGAACAACGCGCCACCTACCATCGGCGCTCCCGCCAGCACGGCCGCCAATGGCAGGTTGTTGCTGACTGGCAGCGTGACTCCCAACATCAAGTCGAGATCGCGGCTGGCCAGGTTCGCTGTCCCTTCAAGGGTAAAGTCCGTGGCGGGACCGTCGATGCTGATCGGCCCCTGGGTTTCCAACACCCCACCATACAATGTTGCCGTGCCTCTGACACGGTCAAAGGCAGTTCCGGCACCAGTAACGTCAGAAAAATCGAGTCGCAGACGGCGAAACAGGTTATCGACGTTGAGCAGTCCAATCACCCGCGCCGAGGGTGAACTGACGTTGGCGAAGGTACCATCCTCCATGTCGACGTCGATACTGCCTCGCGAATGCACCAAGGCGAACTGCCAGGGAGCGCCGGGCCACGCCAGTTGGCTGTCGACGTCCAGGGTCTCACTGGTTACCGCCACTTGTTGACCGAGTGCCTCCAGCGCAGTACCGGGATCTCCGCCAGTAATCGTCAGTCGTGAACGTGTCAGGCTCTCACTGCTACCTGACGCTTCCCAGAACAACTCTCCTTCAGCGGTCAGCTCACCAAGTTCAAGCGAAACCGGAGCAAGAGACAACTGGTCCGAACGCGCCTGCCACTGGCCCTTGAAGGGGCCGAAACGATGTCCCTGGTATTCAAGATCGACGATCTCCAGCATCCCGGCCGGCAATTCACCAAGCCGTTCGGCAAAGGGCGCTGGCTGAGCCGCAATCTCCAGTTCACCGAACAGCGACCCCGGCGCGCCTTCCACGACCGGCTCAGGCTTCATATCCGCCACCAGACCATCCAGATCCAGGCGCTCCAGACGAATACGCAACGGCTGTGCAGCACCGACCAGATAGTCCAGTTGTCCTTCCATCAAACTACCGCTCAGCGACGCCTGCCAGTTCCTGCCCTGAGGGTGGGCATCCAGCGCCAGCGAGCCCAGACAACTCTGCTCATTGACAAGGCAGGCCGTATCCGCCTGCACCCGATTGATGGCAAACGGCAGACCACCAGAGCCTCTCTCATGATCGCCGCTCAGCAGCGGCTTGATGGCATCCGCCCAGGCAACGATATCGAGTCGCGGCAAGGTTGCGCCTAACTCCCAGCCTGCGGCGTTCGGCCAACGGCTCGGTGCCATACGTCCGACCCACAGCTGCCCCTGGCCACCTGCGGCATCGCGCCAGCGTCCGCCCAGCTCATGGCCGAGCTGCCCACGAATGTTGCCGTTGTCTCCCAGGCCGATATCCAGCGCCAGAGGCATCGACTCGCTGCTGTTCTTGCCAAGCGGATCAGGCAAGGCAATCGTTATTCCGCGCAGCGAACTGTCGATGCTCAACTGCTCCTCGTTGAGGTCCAGCGAACCCTGCCAGTCAGTGGTACCACTGAGCAGCGTATCCGGAGGCAACCCAGCCCACTCGCTCAATGCAGCACTGCTGGCGGTACCGGCCAGCGCAATCGGACGATTGGGCTCCGCCATATCAGCACGAATGCTACCGCCCAGCACTTCGCCTTCTACCTGACCTTGCAGCCCACCCTGTTCACCCTTCTGGTGCCAACTCAACGGACCACTGACATCAGTGAACAGCAGCCCTATCCCACGATGTTCGATGCGTGGTGCTCGCAGTTGAGTCGCTACCTCAAGATCCAGCGCCGCGTCGCCATCGTCCATCGGCAGATTCAGCGTCAACTGGCCTTCGACCTGCCCCTGTCCCTGCCAGTCCGCTGCGGCTTCCGCTCCATCCACCGGCATCTCGGCGAGGAAGGCAAACAGGTTATCCAGAGATCCACTGACCGGACCCTCGACATTGAGTTGCTGGTCCTCAAGCACCGCCCGAGCACCTTCCGTGACCAGGCCATGCGACTCGGCATGGTCGACCCGGGCATCGACGTTCTCGTCCTTGACCGACAGATGTCCGCTGACATCGGTCAACGCTGGCCATCCCTCGGCATAGGGAAGACGCCCATCGACAATGTCCAGCTCGAGATCCAGACTCGGATCCAATGCTTCACCGGACAGACTGTCCTGCTCCCGTAACGGCACATGCAGCCCCAGACTCCCCTGGGGAACATGCCCGGCCAGGCCACTGGCCAGCCATTCAGCGAGTTCGGGGTCAACATCATTGCGCAACAGCGGCATGGGTAACCAGCCCGACAATGGCTGATCGAAGGCATCGACGTTCTGGAAGTCCAGGTTCAGGCCAAAACCACCACGCTGATCCGAGGCGATGGCCAGGCCGAAGTTGCCCTGAACATCGGCGCCCTTCCAGCCCACTTCAAGATCACGGCCACTGACGAAACTGCGCGGTCCATCGTAGGACCAGCCAACCCGACCACGGGCATAATCCAATGCCATGGGCTCAGCAAATATCTCGGGAAAATACATCGATGCGCCGTCGGCATTGACGAAGTCCACCCGACCGCTGGTGCCGTCGGCCTCGACCCAGATATCGAGCGGCCCACCGCCAGGCGCACTCTGCCAGGGCGACACCTCAACCGCGTTTGCTGCCACCCGAGCCTGCCACTGGCCATCCCGCCGCCCAAACCCCAGCCCCGAGACCTGCCCCCGCGGCTGCAAGGCATCAACGGCCCGTGCCAGCCCCTCGGGCAATTGCAGGCGTTCACGCCATGCAGCCAGAGCCTCGAGTTCAAAACCGGACGCATTGGCCCACCAGCCATTGTCCAGGCTGGTGATGTGCCAATACTTGGGAATGGGTGTCCCGGCAGGCGCCTGCTGCCCATTGCCACCGGTCCACTCGATCGCCTCGGCACTCCCCTCGAACCAGGACTGCCAGTCATCCACACCCTCACGTACCCATTGGCCACGCAGCTCACCGCCATCGAGCACCACACCACCCTTGTGCTCGACATCGGTATCCAACGGGCGAGACTGGTTGAGGGCCAGGCGCGGGGCGGTGAGATCGAGCCGCACATCCACCAGACGCCCGCCATCCCAGCGCCCCCAGAGCTTGACGTCACCGCTGGCTTCGTCGAACCGCACGATGTCCTCGATGCCCAGCAAGGTGGATAACCCGGTAAGACTCTCGAGCTGCATGGTGCCCTGCAGTGCCGCATCGAAGTTCGCGGCATCCTCATCACCCGGTTTCAGCGTCATCACTACCTGCAATGCTTCCTTACCGCGGCCCTCGATGAAGACCTCGCCTTCGATGTGCGTATTGCCGCTCTCATCGGCGGTCATCAACACTCGCGGCGCCCGCAACTCGGTAACACGGCGCTGACCATGCAGCACCACTCGCAGGTCATCGACCCAGGCTCGCTGGCGCAGTAGAACACCGACCCAGAAATCAACGCGCTGCAGGCTGAACTCGCCTTCCGGCACCAGCTCGGGGGGAATCCGCGCCGGCCTTGGCCATGTCCAGCGACGCTGCTGATCCTGGTAGAGATGCAGGGTAACGCCCTTGAAATGCGCTCGCTCGACCACCGGCAACAGATTGCGAACGCTGGTCAGACTATCGAGACGCACATCGCCATGATCGATCTGCAACAACGGATAGTCGCCCAGCGAAGTACGTGATTCGAGGGACAGGCCATCAAGAGACACCTGCGGGTCGACGCCATTGATCGCGCCATCGATGTGGGTCAGGCTGGCTTTAGCATCGAAGCGGTTCTCGAGCATGTCGACCAGCATGGTCTCGAGTTGGTTGACCTGGGCAAATGACAGGCGCAGCACCAACAGCAGCAGTGCGACCAGCGCCAGCACCACCGCAACCAGCGTCAACGTCCATCTTGACAGCAGGCGGAATGGCGCCATGGGATCACATCAGCACGATGTCGTACTGCTCCTGGGAATAGTGGGATTCGACCTGAAAACGGATCGTCTTGCCGATGAATTCCTCGAGATCAGCCACAGCGGCCGATTCCTCGTCGAGTAGCCGATCCACCACTGCCTGAGACGCCAGCACAGCATAGGTCTCGGCATTGTAGGCACGCTCCTCGCGTAGAATCTCGCGAAATATCTCATAGCACACCGATTCGGGAGTCTTCAGGGTGCCGCGCCCCTGGCAGGACGGGCAGGGTTCGCAGAGCGTCTGCTCCAGGCTCTCGCGGGTACGCTTGCGGGTCAACTGTACCAGGCCCAGCTCGGTGACCCCGGTGCACTTGGTCTTGGCATGGTCACGTTCCAGTGACTTCTCGAGCATGCGCAACACCTGGCGCTGATGCTCCGTATCCACCATGTCGATGAAATCGATGATGATGATGCCGCCGAGATTACGCAGACGCAGCTGTCTGGCGATGGCGGTTGCTGCCTCGAGGTTGGTCTTGAAGATGGTTTCCTCGAGATTGCGATGCCCGACATAGCCACCGGTGTTGACGTCGATGGTGGTCATCGCCTCGGTGGGGTCGATCACTAGATAGCCGCCGGACTTGAGCTGTACCTTGCGCGCCAGTGCCTTCTGGATCTCATCCTCGACACTGTAGAGATCAAAGATCGGGCGTTCACCGGAATAGTGTTCGATACGCCCCACCGCAGCGGGCATGAATTCCTCGGCAAACTCCACCAGCTTGACGAAATTCTCGCGGGAATCGATGCGTACCCGCTCGATCTCGTCGCGCATGACATCGCGCAAGGTACGCATGAACAGCGGAAGGTCGTCGTAGATAACGCTGGGGGCCGGTGCAGTGATCTTGCGCTCACTGACCTTGCGCCACAGGCGCAGCAGGAAGTGCATGTCGGCGGCCATTTCTTCCAGCGTCACCCCTTCCGCTGCGGTACGCACGATGAAGCCACCGGTAATCTCGATATCCTGCTCGGCCTGTGCGGTTTCGATCAGCTCGCGCAGCCGCTCGCGCTCTGTTTCGTCCTCGATCCGCTGGGAAACCCCATTGTGTGGCGAGTCCGGCATATAGACGAGATAGCGCGATGGTACCGACAGGTGTGTCGTGAGGCGAGCGCCCTTGGACCCTATCGGATCCTTGGTGACCTGAACCACCAACGACTGACCTTCGTGCAACAGCTGGGAAATCGACGGCTGTTCCTCGGGAGGAACACCAGCTGCCACCACATCGTGGGCGTGGATGAAGGCAGCGCGCTCCAGGCCGATGTTGACAAAGGCCGCCTGCATGCCGGGTAGCACACGGACCACTCGTCCCTGGTAGATATTGCCGACGATACCCCGGCGTCGTGCGCGCTCGATGAAGGCTTCCTGCAGCACGCCGTTCTCGACCACAGCAACTCGAGTTTCCATCGGCGTCAGATTGATGAGTACTTCACCACTCATGCGGCAGTCCTTGTCCTGGTGTTCTGGTTAAGCAATTCTCAGGATAACCCCTGCTCAGGATGACCCATGCGCTGGATTCTTCTCGCATACCTGGCGGCCAGCATCATGGAAATCCAGCGGCCTGCGGCCATTATGGCACGCCAGATGCCTGTCAGTCGTGCCAGATGGTCACACCCTGACGTGCCAGCAGCTGCGCTGTCTCGAACAGTGGCAGACCCACCACTGCCGAGTAGCTCCCCTCGATGCGCGTCACGAATACCGAGGCCAGCCCCTGAATGGCATAACCGCCGGCCTTGTCGACAGGCTCACCGGTACGCCAATAGGCCGAGATTTCCGCATCACTGATCTCGCGCATGTGTACTGCCGTTACCACCGTGGTCTCCAATGTCCCCTGCGGACCGGCCACGGCTACCGAGGTCAACACTTCATGCCGCCGTGCGGAAAGCGATTTGAGCATGGCAAAGGCATGCGCCTCATCCTCCGGCTTACCGAGGATCCGGCCTTCGCAGACCACCGCTGTATCCGAGCCAAGCGTCGGCAGCCCGGCGGAGGCGGAGGCTGAACCCGATTGAGCCACCCCGGCAAGGGCCTTGGCGATGGCCAACCTTGCCACGTAGGCTTCGGCGCTCTCACCGGTATGGGGAGTTTCATCGATGTTTACCGGTGCCACCTCTACCTGGACACCAATCGACGCAAGCAGTTCACGCCGCCTCGGCGAAGCCGAGGCAAGGCGTAGTTGAGCGACAGACGTCATGGGATCACTCACCGGTGGGGCGCCGTCTCAGTGCCTGGAACAGGGTGGCCAGCCAGGGCCAGAGGGCGGCACCGATCAACGATGGCAGAAGGAACGACAGATGCATGGAGAAGGGACCAAACAAGGTGCGCAGCCACTGCTCGACCAGTTGCGACAGCCCCAGCAATACAAAGATCAGCACCGCCTGTTGAACCAGTGAATAGGTACGAAAGCGCGGATAGACCAGGGCGCTGAGGAAGGCCAGCAACGACAGCGTCAGCGCGTTCTGACCCAGCGGCGCACCTTCGATGAGGTCGAGCAGCAGTCCCAGCACAAAGCCGTGGAACACACCGACCCGCTCGGGCTGGTGCATGCACCAGTAAAGCAGCATCAGACCCAGCCAATCCGGACGCCACACCTGCCAGCCCTCGGCCATTGGCATCACCTGCAGGCACAGGGCGAACAGCAGGGTGAACCAGATCCAGAGCAGACTGACTCGAACGGACGTAGCCATCAGCGCTCCTCCTCGCTCACAGGGGTCGACAAGAGAGCCCCCAACTGCACTGCCGCCTCAATGGCCAACGGATCCAGTTCGGGCTCCCAGCGACCCTCGACCACATTCAATGCTGGCTCCGGTGGGAACAACAGCAGGAAGTGCCGCGAACGCTGCAGGCGTGCTACCGGCTCGGCCTTGACGGCGGCGAAGGGCTCGCCGGGATCATGACCCACCTCGGTGACCCGAGCGACTGGATAACCGACCGGGAAGCGCCCGGCCAGGCCGGAGCTGACCAGCAGATCGCCGACACGGATGTCAGCGGTATCGGGCACATGCAAGACCTTCAAGGCGTCGTAGCTACCGGTTCCCTGAATGATGAAACGCAGCCCATTGCGGTTGACCTGAACCGGCAGCGCATGACTGGCATCGGTGACCAGCAGCACGCGACTCGAATAGGCCGACAGCTCACTGACCTGCCCCGCCAGCCCGGAAGAATCCATCACCGGCTGCCCGGCATAAACACCATCGCGACGGCCACGATCGATGACCATCTGATGGGTAAAGGGGTCGGGGTCCAGTGACAGCAGCTCAGCCGTCAGGTAAGGCACATCCCGCTCCTGAGCGGCGTCGAGCAGCTCACGGAGTCGAACATTCTCGGCAGTGAGGCTGGCCATACGCTGAACACGATGTGACAGCGTGAGCAACTGCTCACGCAAGCGGGCATTCTCTTCAACGAGAGCGCGCTGATCAGACAGCGCAAGCGCTCCCCAGTTGAGGATGTCGCTGGGCAGACTCACCACCCTCTGGATCGGTGCCACCAGCGTCGACAGCTGGGCGCGCACCAACTCCATGCGAGTGAAGTGGGTATCAACGAACATCAGTGCGCCGGCCACGACCGCACACAGAAACATGCGGTAGCCGGGCACTGAGCCGTGCGAGAACAGCGGTTTGATAGGCCGTCTCCCTCGAGATCCAGGGCCAGGGTTAGTCGCTGGAGAGCAGCTCGAATGTACGCTGATCGATCATTTCGAGGGCCTTGCCACCGCCGCGTGCCACACAGGTCAAGGGGTCATCTGCCACCACGACCGGCAGGCCGGTTTCCTCGGCGATCAGCTTGTCCAGATCACGCAGCAGGGCACCACCGCCGGTCAGCACCAGGCCGCGCTCGGCAATATCTGACGCCAGCTCGGGCGGAGACTGCTCCAATGCACTCTTGACGGCGGCAACGATGGAACCCAGCGGCTCCTGTAGCGCGTCGAGAATCTCGTGGGAGTTGAGCGTGAAGCTGCGCGGAATGCCTTCCGCCAGGTTGCGTCCGCGCACATCGATCTCACGCAGTTCGCCGCCCGGATAGGCACAGCCGATCTCTTCCTTGATGCGCTCGGCAGTGGCTTCGCCGATCAGGCTGCCATAGTGGCGACGCACATAAGCGCTGATGGCCTCGTCGAAACGGTCACCACCGACACGAATGGACTCGGAATAGACCACGCCGTTGAGGGAGATGATGGCGATCTCGCTGGTACCACCACCGATATCAACGACCATCGACCCCTGAGCTTCCTCAACCGGCAGACCGGCGCCGATGGCAGCCGCCATGGGCTCCTCGATCAGGAAGACCTCGCGGGCACCCGCGCCTTCGGCGGATTCCTTGATGGCACGGCGCTCAACCTGCGTCGACATGCAGGGAACGCAGACCAGTACGCGCGGTGACGGGGTCAGGAAAGTGCTCTGATGCACCTTGCGAATGAAATGCTGCAGCATCTGCTCGGTCACGGTGAAGTCGGCAATGACACCGTCCTTCATCGGCCGGATAGCGGTGATGTTTCCGGGAGTACGACCCAGCATACGCTTGGCATCAGCACCCACCGCAGCCACGCTGCGCATGTTGCCTGATTGACGGATGGCAACCACCGACGGCTCATCGAGGACGATGCCGCGATGACGCACGTAAATGAGCGTATTGGCCGTTCCCAGGTCGATCGACAGATCGCTGGAGAACACACCTCTTAAACGTTTGAACATGGAAACGATACCTAGTGCTGACCGGAAACCCTGTGCGGACGCAAACGGTATCACTGCGCCCCCCCAGCGGCAAGCGCCATGCGCATAGGTCGTCACATCCAGGTCTGCCAGACAACGCTGATCTGTGGTACCTTCTGCGGTCATTTCCCGCAAGCTTCCCTTGAGGAAACCATCATGGCGCTTGAACACGCCGAGGTACTCCGCGCCGCGCACCTGGCCCGGTTAGACCTTTCCGACAACGATGCAACAAAGTATCTGGACGATATCAGACGAATCCTCGACATGGTTGATCAGCTTCAAACGCTGGATACGACGGATGTCGCGCCCCTCGCCCATCCGATGGATGCTACCCAGCGGCTGCGCGCCGACGAAGTTACCGAAAAGGATCAGCGCGACCACTATCAGCAATGCGCCCCTCAGGTGGAAAATGGCCTCTACCTGGTTCCCCGCGTCGTTGAATAACGCTGTTGCCGACCTGGAACAGCCATTGAACAGATCCGTTGTGGACGGGAAGAGTTGCAGGAATTGCGCTCAAGCCATTGATCCAGATCACCCCTGAGCCACGCCTTTTCGGAGCCAGGCCCATGCATGACAAGACCATTACCGAGATTGCCGGCGCACTTGCCGCCGGCACGATCTCCAGTCGCGAGCTGACCCAGGATCTGCTCGGACGCATTGACCGCATGGACGGTCAACTCAACAGCTTCATCACCGTCACCGCCGAGCAGGCGCTGAGTGCCGCCGATCACGCCGACCAACAGCGTGCCAACGGCCAGGCCGGCCCTCTCACTGGTGTCCCGCTGGCGATCAAGGACATCTTCTGCACCCAGGGTGTCAAGACCAGCTGTGGCTCGAAGATGCTCGACAACTTCATCGCCCCCTATGACGCCACCGTAGTCAGCAAGCTGCGAGCCGCCGGCACTGTCAGCCTCGGCAAGACCAATATGGACGAGTTCGCCATGGGCTCATCCAACGAGAACAGCTTCTATGGTCCAGTGAAGAACCCCTGGGACCTGACAGCGGTTCCCGGTGGCTCCTCCGGTGGCAGTGCCGCTGCCGTGGCAGCAGGTCTGGTACCCGCCGCGCTGGGCACCGATACCGGCGGTTCGATCCGCCAGCCGGCCGCCTTCTGCGGTATCACCGGCCTCAAGCCGACCTATGGTCGCGTATCCCGCTACGGCATGGTCGCCTATGCCTCGAGCCTCGATCAGGGCGGCCCCATGGCACGCTCCGCGGCTGACTGTGGCCTGCTGCTCAACGCCATTGCCGGTCACGATGCCCGTGACTCGACCAGCGTCGCCCGCGTCGTACCCGACTATACCGAAGAACTTGACGCCCCCCTGGCCGGCCTCAAGATCGGCCTGCCGCGGGAATATTTCGGTGATGGCCTCGACCCCAGCGTCGAAAGCGCCATCCGCGATGCCATCAAGGTCTTCGAATCCCTCGGCGCCAGCGTGCGTGAAGTGAGCCTGCCGCATACCTCCTATGCGATTCCGGCCTACTACGTCATCGCCCCGGCAGAAGCCTCCTCCAACCTGTCGCGCTACGACGGTGTGCGCTTCGGTCATCGCTGCGACAACCCCAGCGACCTGATCGACCTCTACAAGCGGTCACGCGCCGAAGGCTTCGGCGATGAGGTCAAGCGCCGTATCCTGATCGGCACCCATACCCTCTCCGAAGGTTTCTTTGACGCCTATTACAAGAAGGCTCAGCAGGTGCGCCGCCTGATCCGCCAGGACTTCCTCGACGCCTTCGAGGAAGTCGACGTTCTGATGGGTCCCGCCGCACCGACGCCGGCCTTCGATCTGGGCGCAACCAAGGACCCGGTGTCGATGTACCTGCAGGACATCTACACCATCGCCATCAACCTCGCAGGCATTCCCGGCATCAGCGTGCCGGCCGGTTTCTCCGGCAAGCGTCCGGTGGGCCTGCAGATCCTCGGCACGCACTTCGCCGAGGCTCGTCTGCTCAACGTCGCTCACCAGTTCCAGCAGGCCACTGACTGGCACCTGCGCCGTCCCGAGATTGCCGAGGAGAACGCCTGATGCAATGGGAAACCGTGATCGGGCTGGAGGTCCACGTCCAGCTCGCGACCCAGTCCAAGATCTTTTCCGGGTCCTCCACCGCCTTCGGTGCCGAGCCCAACACCCAGGCCAACGCCGTTGACCTGGGTCTGCCGGGCGTACTGCCGGTGCTCAACGAGCAGGCGGTGGCCATGGCACTTCAATTCGGCCTCGGTATCAATGCCGAAATTCCCGAAGTGTCGGTGTTCGACCGCAAGAACTACTTCTACCCGGATCTGCCCAAGGGCTACCAGACCAGCCAGATGTACGAGCCGATTGTCGGTCGTGGCGAGGTCGAGATCCTGCTCGACGATGGCAGCGCCAGGGTCATCCGCGTGCATCATGCGCACCTCGAGGAAGACGCCGGCAAGTCGCTGCATGAAGACTTCCACGGCATGACCGGTATTGACCTCAACCGGGCCGGAACGCCGCTGCTGGAGATCGTTTCCGAGCCGGACATGCGCTCAGCGAAAGAGGCCGTCGCCTACCTGCGCGCCATCCACTCCATCGTCACTTATCTCGGCATTTCCGACGGCAACATGGCCGAAGGCTCGATGCGTTGCGACGTCAACGTTTCGGTGCGCCCCAAGGGCCAGGAAGAGTTCGGTACCCGTGCCGAGATCAAGAACGTCAACTCATTCCGCTTCGTCGAGCGCGCCATCGCCTACGAAGTGGAGCGTCAGGTCGAGCTGATCGAGGACGGCGGCAAGGTAGTGCAGGAAACTCGCCTGTACGACCCGGAAGCCGACGAGACCCGCAGCATGCGCACCAAGGAGGAAGCCAACGATTACCGTTACTTCCCCTGCCCTGACCTGCTGCCGGTGATGGTCGATAGCGCTTATATCGACCACCTGCGCGAATCACTCCCGGAACTGCCCGCCGAGAAGCGCGCCCGCTTCCAGGACGAACTGGGCCTGTCGGCCTACGACGCCGGAGTGCTGTCGAGCAGCCGAGCCATGGCCGAGTACTTCGAGCGCACCAAGGATGTCTGCGGCGATGCCAAGCAAGCGGCCAACTGGGTGCAGGGCGAGCTGTCCGGCGCACTCAACCGTGATGCGCTGGATATCTCGGACAGCCCAATCAACGCCGACCAGCTCGGTGAACTGATCAAGCGTGTTATCGACAACACCATCAACGGCAAGGCCGCCAAGCAGGTCTTTCAGGCACTGTGGAACGGCGAAGGCGGGGGTGAAAACAATAGTGCAGATGCCATCATCGAAGCCCGGGGGCTGAAGCAGGTGACCGATACCGGCGCCATCGACGCCATGGTGGAACAGGTGATCGCCGACAGCCCGGCTCAGGTGGCGCAGTATCGCGATGCCGAGCCAGACAAACGCGGCAAGATGATCGGTTACTTCGTCGGCCAGGTGATGAAGGCCTCGCGGGGCACCGCCAACCCGCAACAGGTCAACACCCTGCTGAAGGAAAAGCTCGACGCCTTGTGCTGAGCCCGCCAGACACCGCGGAATGCCACCCCGGTTGTCAAAGCCTGCAATTGTGGCATGATCCAGACAGGGCCAGCGACACGCTGGTCCTGTCGTATCCGAGTCTCCGATCAAGGAACCCAGGATGTCAGATGACGTCGGCGCCCGTCTCCGGGCTTTGAGAACCCTGCGTGGTATCTCCCAACGAGAGTTGGCAAAGCGCTGTGGTGTCACCCACTCCAGCCTGTCACTGATTGAACAGGGCAAGGTCAGCCCGTCGGTCAGCTCACTGAAGAAGATCCTCGACGCCATCCCCATGAGCGTGGGCGACTTCTTTACCATGGACCTGGAAAGCCGCAATCAGGTGTTCTACAGCGAGGATGAGCTGACGGATGTCGGCAGCGGCGATGTCATCTTCAAGCTGATTGGTGCCAATCGTGAAAGTCGTGCGCTGTCATTCATGATCGAGACCTATCCGCCTGGTGCCGATACTGGACGCGAAATGATTGCCCACCAGGGCGAGGAAGCCGGTGTCATCCTCGAGGGTGAGATCGAGATCACCATTGGTGCCGAAACCCGTCTGCTCACCGCTGGCGAGGCCTACTACTTCGATACCAATGTCCCCCATCGCTTCCGCAATCCCGGCACGGCCCAGTGCCGCCTGGTCAGTTGCGCCACCCCGGCAAGAACCTTCTAACCGAAGAACGCCTTCCCGCAGACGCCCGGGCAATACTGACTCCACCATCGCGCCGGGCGCGCACCGGCTGACACGCCCGGCACGCCGCCTGTGAGACCAGGGGGGTCTATCAGTCAAAGTCCCATAAGACCAAAGCCCCATAAGACCAAAGCCCTGTCACAGCACCCTCTTGCCACCATTTTCCCGGCCTGATTCTGCCCACCCTTCATATCGCACGGGGCAATCGAAAAGTTTACCGCCACGAGAAAGGCGCCATTTGCCCCTTTATTCCGGGATTTGAATGTGAGATCAATGTGACATAAACGAGACATCGGCCTGCCCATCACTACAAGAAAGGCTGCCGCTCCAGGTTCAACACCCGGGCGGTAGGGAAGACACACCGGGAGGTACACATGAAAGGTCGCATGATCCCTGCTCTGACCATCACTGGACTCTTGAGTGCCACCAATGCACTTGCTTCCAGTGGCGCCATCAACATTACCGGCAGAATCGTGGAAAGTTCGTGTCTGGTGACCCTTGGTGGAGATTCTGGAGGCCATTCATCTGTCGCCCTACCGGTCATATCCCGGGATGCGCTGGCCCGGGCCGGAGCCACTGCCGGTGCGACGCCCATGACCATGGCGCTGTCGGACTGTCCACCCCAGGCCAGTGTGCGCGCCTGGTTCGAGCCACTGAATGTGGACCGCAACACAGGCAACCTGACCAATCTGGCAGCCAACACGCCCGCCGCCAACGTCCAGGTTCAGATCACCGACGGCAGCAATCAGAATGCCATCGACCTCCGCAACAACAGCAACAACCGCTACACCACCATCGACGATGACACTGCGACACTGAACTACGCGGCGCAGTACATCGCCGTCGGCGGCGCAGCTACAGCAGGCAACGTCGAGTCACACCTGGTCTACACCCTCGAATATCGGTGACGGCTCAACGGGACGCATAAAAAATGGGTCACGCATCGCGTGACCCAGAAGAGAGACGAGTTCTCGCCCCATCAGTGCTCTTTGAAATGCCGCTATGGGCAGCCAAGCCGATATTAACCGGGCATGCTTTCATGTTGGGTTAATGGCGGCACAGGGACGTGCCGCCGTCGGCCATCAGGCCGACGCGAGACCGCACCACACCAGCAGATCCGTGCATCTACGCCAGTGTGGTGTGGAAGACAATCACATCGATCAGGATGAGCTATTTGATTGCCATGTTATTAACCCGGCATGCTTTTATGTTGGGTTAATTGCGGCACATGGACGTGCCGCCGTCGGCCATCAGGCCGACGCGAGACCGCCCCACACCAGCAGATCTGCGCATCTGCGCCAGTGTGGGGCGGACGACAATCAAATCGATCAGGATGAGCTATTTGATTGCCATGTTAATAGCTCAATAGCGGCTTATAGCTCGAGAGCCATCCATACGCTCTTGAGCTCGGAATACTCTTCCAGCGAGTGGTGCGACTTGTCACGACCATTGCCGGATTGTTTGACGCCGCCGAAATGTCACGAGCCCCCGACACTCATGCAGGGCGCAAGATCTCGTCACGCCGGGTGGCTGACCATACGACATAGTTCATCAATCGTCTTCGAGACGGAGTCCTTGCGCCAGGCCAGCATCAGTTGCGAAAAAATCTGCAGATCATCCGGTTCATAGGCGACTAGGTCGCTCTCCCCCCGCGCCATGATACTCGGCATGATGGCATACCCCATACCCGCGGCCACCAGGCTACGGATAGTGATGTCATCATGACACTCCAGGATGGTATTGGGCACGATACCGGCTTGCTCGAAGCAACGATCAACTCTGTCATAGCTGCCCGGCGTAGAATCGCGGCTGAAACGAATGAAAGGCGCTTCGGCAAAGGCACGTAACGCGGTCGGCGGTGCCTTGGTCAGGGGATGACGTCGGCTAGCAACAATAGCCATGCGATAACTGGCAATCGGCAAATAGCCCAACCGTGGATCATCTTCCTGCTCGGTAAACAGAATACCAGCGTCGAGCTCCCCGTCGATAATGGCCTGAGCCTGCGGCCCCGACAGCATCGATTCCAGGGTCAATCGGATCCCCGGATGCTCTGCGCGAAAACGACTGATCAAGTTCGAGATGCCAGGAATGCAGGAGTGAATGGTGGTGATACCGATCGACAGGGAGTCACTATAGCCATCGGAGATGGTACGGGCCTTCCTGGCCACCCATTCCAACTCATCAATCAGCCTGCGGCCGTTGTCGTAGAGAAACTGGCCTGCATGTGTCAGCGAAACGCCCTTGCGATCACGCTCGAGCAGCCGAGCTCCAACCTGTTCTTCCAACAGCCGTATCTGACGAGTCAACGCGGGCTGAGCGACGGGAATGCGCCCAGCGGCTCGCGTGATGGAACCTGCCTCTACCACGGCCAGGAAATACTTCAGCTTCTTGCTATCCATTGGGCTGCCTCACCACTCGGATCGATCAGCATATCAAAAAAGCATGACCGCATAGGAAAGAAGTATTTTTATCGCCTGTTCACCTGAACATACTATCTATCCCCACAAGCATTCATGCTAGGTAACTCGTCGCACAGGTACGTTCCGACTGGCCGACGCAAGCCTGACAGACGCCCGCAAAATTCCCCCCTCTCTGCCAGCATGAGACGAGCGACAATCAAGAGGATCAGGGTGAGCGTCTTGATTGTCATGTTGACAAGAATCATGCCGACCAGGCTTTGGTGACGGACGCCTCACGAATTGCCTCCTCCCGATTCATCAACGCCCTTTCACGCAGATACCTCGTTCTGGAAGCAAGTACGCCAAATCGTCGAGTAACCGACCAGGACGATAAGTAGCAACGCGGCATGGCAGCCCAATCAGCCGACACCAACTGGTGATCAACTGCGCACACGGAACACTAGAGCAAGCAAGGACAATGCGATGCAAGAGCAAGAGGCAGAACGAATGATTGCCTTCCGGCAAGAGCTTCACCGATACCCAGAGCTATCCTGCGAGGAGCAACACACGGCACGGCGTATTGCGACCATGCTGCGTGAAATCGGAGTCGATGAGGTCCATGAAGCCATCGGCGGTCATGGCATCGTCGCTATCATCCACGGCCATCAACCAGGCGCAACGGTGGGACTGAGAGCCGACATGGATGCCCTGCCCCTTCATGAAGCCACCGGACTAGCCCATGGCTCGACCCACGCCAATGTCATGCACGCCTGTGGTCATGATGGACATACCGCCATGTTGATGGGTGCAACACTCAACCTGGTAAAGGCGCGCCCGCCTCAAGGTCGAGTCGTTCTTGTCTTCCAGCCTGCCGAGGAGCTCGGTACCGGCGCCCCCTCCATGCTGGAGGATGGCCTGCTCGAGCGCTTTCCGATGCAGGCTATCTTCGGTCTGCACAACTGGCCAGGCGTGGAGGCGGGCTCCTTCGTCATCCACGATGTACCACACATGGCCTCCAGCGATGATTTCGAGGCATGCTTTCACTCCGAAGGTGGACATGGCGCCATGCCGCACCTGACCACCGACCCCATCGTCGCAGCCGGGTTGTTCGTCACCGCCATACAGCAGATCGTCAGTCGCAACGTCGCCCCCGAGGATATTGCAGTGGTCAGTCTCGGGTGTCTGCAAAGTGGACATGCCAGCAACATCATTCCCGCTTCGGCGATACTGAAGGGCACGGCTCGTTGCTTCAAGCCCGATGTCCGCCACCAGCTCGAAAGGCGAATTCGCGAGGTTGCCGAGGGCGTCGCACGGGCCAGCGGTTGCGGCGTGACGCTGGACTACGTGCCCTCGACTCCCGCAGTGGTCAACGACGCCGACTGCGCAAGGCTATGTCGGAAAGTCGTCGAAGAGTGCTGGGGCCACAACCGGCTGGTCACCCACCCCATCAGCATGGGCGCCGATGACATGGGCTTTCTGCTCGAAGCGATACCCGGCGCCTATGGCTGGATCGGCAACGGCAAGGGCGACACGGTTCCGGATCTCCACCAGCCGGATTACGACTTCAACGACGATATCCTCGCGCAAGGCAGCGACTTTCTCTCCAACGTGGCCCTTCGCTTTCTTGACGAGCATCACCAACAACCGGCAAGCACAACAACCACTCGATACTGAGGTTCAGCATGAGCGATCTCGAAAGAACAACGACACGCGAGACGGCACAACAGCGAACCATGAAGTTTCCCCACATCTTCGTGGTGCTGTTCACCTTTATCTGCCTTGCGGCATTATCGACCTACCTGGTAGATGCCGGCAGCTACGAGCGCACCACCACCGAACAGGGGCAGACCGTAGTGGTGCCGGGCAGCTACGCGCCGGTTGAAACCGAGAAGGCCGGTTGGCTGACGCCCTTCATGGCAGTGTTCGAGGGTATGCGAGAAGGCAGCAGCATCATCTTTTTCATCTTTATCTCCGGAGGGGCCTTCGGCGTGCTCAAGGCTACCGGCGTGCTGCAGACACTCGTGGCCAGTGTCAGCCAGGCGCTGTCGGAGCGCGATATCGTCCTGATTCCCCTGCTGATGCTGCTGTTCGCCGCTGGCGGCGCCACCTTTGGCCTGGCCGAGGAAACGATCGCGTTCATCATCATTCTCGCACCGATGCTGCGCCTGCTGGGCTACGACTCCATCACCGCTGCTGCCGTCCCCCTGGTCGGGGCAGGTGCTGGCTTCTCCGCCGCCTTCATGAACCCCTTCACCGTCGGCGTCGCTCAGGATATCGCCCAGTTGCCGATCTTCTCTGGTATGACGCTGCGCGCCGGCTACTGGGTCATCTTCGTCGGCGTCAGCATCACCTTCGTGACACGCTACGCGTCCAGGGTCAAGGCCCGGCCCGAGCACAGCCCCGTCTACAACAGCGACCGCCGACAGTTCGGCAACCCCGAACCCATGCAGATCAACCAGCGACTGAGTCTGTCGGACAAGCTAGTACTGACGGCCTTCATCGGCGCAATCATTACCATCGCCTATGGCGTCATCCGTCATGGCTGGTATATCGGCGAAATGTCGGGAGTCTTCCTTCTGATGGGGATTCTCGTCGGGGCGCTGGCACGCATGGGACCCAACGAAATTGCAGAGCATTTCGTCAGCGGCATCAAGGAAATTGCGATGGGTGCCCTGGTGGTAGGGTTCGCCTACGGCATCCTGATCGTGCTCAAGGATGGGAGTATTCTGGATACCATTCTTCACCAGCTCGAAGGGCTGCTGGGCGATATGCCGGCAGTACTGACGGCCACCAGCATGTTCCTGGTACAACTGTTGCTGAACTTCCTGGTGCCCTCGGGCAGCGGGCAGGCGGCCCTGACCATGCCGCTCATGGTGCCGCTGGCGGATATGGTCGGCGTTACTCGGCAGACCGCGGTGCTCGCCTTCCAGTTCGGCGACGGTATTTCCAACATCATCACCCCCACCTCCGGCTACTTCATGGCGGGCCTGGCCGTGGCCGGCGTGTCATGGAGCAAATGGATCAAGTGGATACTTCCTCTTGTCCTCATCCAATTGCTGATGGCCAGTAGCATGATCACCCTGGCCCACCTGATATCCTGGTCCTGAAAGGAAGCTTCCCATGACGATTAAACGCATCACGCTACATGGTCTCCGTCTACCACTCAAACGCCCCTTCAAGATCGCCTACGATAGCTATGAAGATATCGAGAGTCTGGTGATCAGCATCGAATCGACCAGCGGAGACATCGGCTGGGGCGAAGCTGTGGTTGATCAACACGTATCGGGCGAAACCTGGCAGTCAGCGCGCAGCATCATCGCCGAGGAACTGGCCCCCCTGCTGATCGGCAGGCCCGCCGCCGACATCGGCGCCTTCCACCGTGCTGCCGAAGCGCGCATTCGGCACAACCCCTCGGCAAAAGCATCACTGGATATCGCCCTCCACGACCTGATGGCCCGACAGTGCCGGCGGCCGCTTCATTCTCTGCTCGGTGGGCGCTGCCATGAACGTCTTGAGCTTCCCTACGTGATCAGCATGTTGTCACCCGAGGAGATGGCACGCCAGGCCGACGAAGCCTGCCGGCAAGGCTACCGCTCGATCAAGATCAAGCTGGGCGACATGCCGGAAACCGACATCGAACGTATCGCCCGAGTGCGAGAGGTCCTGACACCCGACATGATCCTCAGGGTGGACGCCAATCAGGGCTGGAGCGTCAAGCAGGCCCTGCATGTGATTCGACATGCCGAGCCCTTCCGTGTGAACTGGTACGAGCAACCGGTATTCATCGAAAACCTCGAGTCCCTGGCCCGGGTCAGCCGGGCCACGGATGCGGTCATCATGGCCGACGAGCCGGTTCACGGCCTCCGTGACATGCTTCAAGTCATCCGACTCGAGGCGGCCGACATGGTCAACATCAAGCTGATGAAGTCCGCCGGTCTACATGTGGCCCGAGCCATGGCCGAGCTGGGTATGGCGGCCGACATTCCCTGCCAGGTGGGCTCGATGGTGGAGTCCTCCATCGCCACTCTGGCCGGTGCCCACCTGGCTATTGCCCATCCCAATATTATCGCCAATGACCTGGTCGGCCCCGCAATGCTCTCATGCGATGTGGCCGAGATGCCTGGTGACAGCACGCACATCATGCTGGACGAGTCACCGGGACTCGGTGTCGATATCGACCGCGACCGCGTACGCGAACTCAGCGCCTTCGAGGACTTCATCGACTGACTCCATGAACGCCTCGCAGCCAGACAAGTCTGCTGCGTGCACTGACAAGCAAGCTCGCATGACGCAGCCCGGATAGTGCTCGCAAGCTGGCCGCGCCTCAGAGCGCGGTCGTCAACGCCATCCATACGCTCTTGAGCTCGGAATACTCTTCCAGCGAGTGGTGCGACTTGTCACGACCATTGCCGGATTGTTTGACGCCGCCGAAGGGCACGGTCTGATCACCACCGGCCCAGTTGTTGACGAACACCTGGCCGGACTCGAGGCGTCGAGTCACCCGCATGATGCGATCGATGTCCTGACTCCACAGACCGGCGGCCAGACCGTAGTCACTGTCGTTGGCCATGGCAATGGCCTCGTCTTCGCTGTCGAAGCCGAATACCGAGAGCACCGGGCCGAAGATTTCCTCTCGGCCAATGGTCATGTCGTCATTGACGCCATCAAATATCGTCGGCTGGATAAACAATCCCGGGCCTTCCAGAGCTTCACCGCCAGAACGCAGCCGTGCGCCTTCCTCCACACCCTTGCGGATATAATCGAGAATGCGCTCGTACTGTGTGCGATCCACGATGGCGCCCATGAAGCTCTGCGGGTCCAACGGATCACCCGGCTGCATGGACTCGGCAGCCTGAAGCACCTTATCGACGAATGCCTCGCGCACGCTGTTCTCGACCAGCAGGCGCGATCCAGCGATACAGACCTCGCCCTGATTGTGGAAGATGGCTTCGGCGGCATGACGTGCCACCTTGTCCAGATCCCGGCAATCGGCAAACACCAGATTGGGGCTCTTGCCACCACACTCCAGATAGACCCGCTTGAGATTGGATTGCCCGGCATACTGCATCAGTTGCTTGCCGACACCAGTAGAACCGGTGAAGGCCAGACAATTGACGTCCATGGACAGCGCCAGCGCCTTGCCGACGGTATGGCCGAAACCCGGCAACACCTGGAACACGCCCTTGGGTATGCCCGCCTCCTGGGCCAGTTGCGCCAGCCGCAGGGCCGACAACGGCGACTTCTCGGAAGGCTTGAGAATCACGCTGTTGCCCGCCGCCAGCGCCGGACCGATCTTCCAGGCCGTCATCATCAGCGGGAAGTTCCACGGTACGATGGAGGCAACGACGCCGAGCGGCTCACGCAGCACCAGCGCCAGCGAATCCTGCCCGGTCGGTGCCACTTCCCCATACAATTTGTCGATGCACTCGGCCTGGTAACGGATGCAGCCGATGGCGCCGGCCATGTCACCCAGCGAGCTTGTGACCGGCTTGCCCATATCAAGCGTATCGAGCAGCGCCAGTTCATCGCGATGCTGCTCCATCAGGTCAGCAAGCTTGAGCATCACCTTCTTGCGCTGCCCCGGGGCCAGGCGTGACCACTCACCAGAGGCAAAGGCGGCACGGGCATGAGCCACGGCCTTGTCGGCGTCGGCCGCATCGCAACTGGCGACGCTGGCCAGCACTTCTCCAGTGGCCGGATTGATGGTGTCGAAGGTCGCGCCGCTTTCTGCGTCAACAAAGGCATCGTTGATCCAGGCACGGGACTCCAGACGAGTCTTGAGTTGTGTGGCAAGCGCCTGCCACCCGGCCAGGTCCTGTGGGCGGGTCATGCGAGAGTCTCCATGGAAGGATCGAGAGTAACGCCCCGGGCCTCGAGGCGACGCGCTGTCTCATCCAGCGCGGCTCGGGCCAGGTCGACCAGTTCATCGATCTGTTCAACGCTGATCACCAGGGGAGGAGATATCACCATGGTATCGCCTACCGAACGCATCACCAGGCCGGTCTCGAAGCAGATGTCGCGGCACAGATTCCCCACCGCCAGTGACTTGTCGAAACGCTGCCCCGTTGTCTTGTCGGCGGCAATTTCCAGGGCACCGATCAGGCCCAGCGACCTCGCTTCGCCAATCAACGGGTGTTGTTCCAGTTCCTTCCAGCGTTTGGCCAGATACGGCCCCGCCACGTCACGGACATGCTCGACCACGCCTTCCTGCTCCATCAGTTGCAGGTTCTTCAGCGCCACCGCCGCGCAGGTGGGATGTCCGGAGTAGGTAAAGCCGTGATAGAACTCACCGCCTTCATCGATCAATGTATTGGCGACACGATCACCGACCAGCACACCGCCGATGGGCAGATATCCGGAAGACAGCCCCTTGGCGACCGGCATCAGGTCCGGCTCGATGCCGTAATGCACACTGCCGAACCACTCGCCTAGACGGCCGAAGCCACAGATGACCTCATCGGCCACCAGCAGAATGTCGTACTTCGCCAGCACTTCCTTGATCGCCGGCCAATAGCTGTCCGGCGGAATGATGGCACCGCCGGCACCCTGCACCGGCTCGGCAATGAAGGCCGCGACCTTGTCGGCCCCCAATTCCTGGATACGCTCATCCAGAGCCTGAGCACAGACCCGGCCGAACTCGTCCGGCGACATGTCACGCCCTTCACTGAACCACCAGGGCTGGCGAATATGGGTGATACCCGGCACACAGGGGCCACCTTGTTCGTGCATGGGCGCCATGCCGCCCAGACTCATGCCAGCCACGGTGGAGCCGTGATACCCGTTCTCGCGACCGATGACCCACTGCTTCTCCGGCTTGCCCTTGAGCGCCCAGTAACGGCGCACCATGCGCAGCACCGTATCGTTGGCCTCCGACCCCGAACCGGTAAAGAACACTCGATTCATGTGCGCGGGTGCCAGGCGGCATAGCGTCTCCGCCAACTCCACGGCCGGTGGATGAGTGGTCTTGAAGAAGTTGTTGTAGTACGGCAGTTGCTGAAGCTGTTCAGTGGCCGCATCCACCAGTTCCTGACGACCGTAGCCAAGATTCACGCACCACAGGCCCGCCATGGCATCGAGAATGCGATTGCCATCGGCATCGTGGATATAGATGCCGTCGGCCGAAGTGATGATCCGGCTGCCTTCCTCGCCGAGCGCCTTGAAGTCGGTGAAGGGATGCAGGTGATGGTCGCGGTCGAGCTGCTTGAGCCTCGCAGTGGATGGCGGGGTCATGGCTCACTCCTCCGGTAGAGAATATCGAGGTCGATCCGGCTCACCACCAGAATCGACTGTTATGTTTTAATCAACATATCGATCCATATGCCGAATGCCAACCCTTTTTGCACAACCGAGCCAATGATTCGCATAACACACTGATTTTATGTGTTAGACCATCGTATAATGTCGATATTCTGGATAAATTGCATTGTTTTCTGTTGACCTCGTAGCATTTTTTGGTCAACTTTCATGAACGCCGCAACCCGGCAGAGAACAATACCCCAGCCTCCAACAACAACCGGGGACACCACCATGAATCACTCGCCACGACCATGCTGGCTGCTGCTCGCACCGCTGATTTCCCTGCTCCTGCTGTTCGCCGTGCCGGTGCAAGCCGCTCCCTCACTCACTCCTCCACCCGTCATGCTGGAAGGCATCCCTACCGGAGTTGCCCTGGAAGGTATCGAGCAGACCAGCGACCTGCATGTCGAATATCGGCAGTCGGCACTGGATATCCAGTTCACTGGCGACTCTGCCAGCGTCACGATCACCCCGGGCAGCGAGCCAGGCCCGCTTTCTCTCGTCGATGGCAACGGCAGGATACTGGCTACCACCACCATCGATGCTGTCCCCGCCTGGTTGTCGCTGCTGCCGGCAATGGCCGCCATCAGCCTGGCGCTCCTCTTCCGTCAGGTGATCCTCGCGCTGTTCGCTGGACTATTACTGGGCGGCTGGGTGCTGCACGGCATGAGCGCTGGTGCCCTGGTCAACGCCTTCGGTGACTCGGTCAACGTTCACGTGCTGACGGCTGCCAGCGATAGCGACCACATGTCCATTGTGCTGTTCTGTCTGCTGATCGGTGGCATGGTCGGGATCATCTCCCGCAATGGTGGCACTAGAGGCATCGCCGAGCGCATCGCTCGGCTGATCCGCGGACGGCGTCAGGCGCAGAACTCCACGGCACTGCTGGGCCTGGCCATCTTCTTCGACGACTATGCCAATGCCTTGATCGTCGGTAACACCATGCGCCACATCACAGACCGACTGAATATCTCACGTGCCAAACTTGCCTATCTGGTCGACAGCACCGCGGCACCGGTATCGGCCATCATGCTGGTCACCACCTGGATCGGATTCCAGGTCGGCCTGATCAGTGAAGCCATGTCGGAAATCGATGGCTGGAATGAATCGGCGTACTCGGTATTCGTCAATGCCATTCCCTACAACGCCTATCCGTTGCTGGCCCTGGCCTTCGTCTTTCTCGTTGCCTGGAGCGGCCGTGACTTCGGCCCGATGCTCAAGGCCGAACGTCGCGCCCTTTCCGAACCTGCGTCCCGGAGCACCATCAGCAATCGCGAGTCGATCGTCGAGGAAGCCGACATTCCCACCAAGGAAGGCATCCCGACACGCGCCTTCAATGCCATCGTGCCGATGATCGTGCTGGTTACCATCACCCTTGGCGGCATCTACTACACAGGCCTGAGCGCCCTGGGTGGCGGTGAGCATGACCTGCGAGACATCTTCGGCGAGGGCGACTCCTTCAGTTCGATGATGTGGGGATCTCTGGCCGCCTGCGTGGTCGCCGTGGTGTTGACCCAGGCGCAGCGTCTGATGAGCATGACCGAAACAGCGCACTACTGGTTCGAAGGTGTGAAATCCATGCTGTTGCCGATCACCATCCTGATGATGGCCTGGGCGCTGGCCAACGTGAATGAAGCACTGCATACCAGCGATTTCCTCGTCTCCGCATTGGGTGACAGTCTGGCACCGCAGTGGCTGCCCGCAGTGATCTTTGCTCTCGCCGGCTTCACCGCCTTTGCTACCGGATCCTCCTGGGGCGTGATGGGTATCATGATGCCACTGGTCGTCCCACTGGCATGGGCCGTACTCAGTCACCATGGTCTGGCAGGTACAGCGGAAGGCATGCCGCTGCTCTATGCCTCTGTCGCCGGCGTCCTCGCTGGAGCCGTCTGGGGCGACCATTGTTCGCCACTGGCCGAAACCACTCTGCTCGCTGCCATGGCCAGTGGTTGCGACCTGATCGATCACGTCCGCACCCAATTGCCCTACGCCCTGCTCGTCGGCGCCGTCGCCCTGGCATTCGGCTCCCTGGCCGTCGGTTATGGCATCAGTTGGTGGCTTGGTCTGATTGGTGGTGTCATCTGCTTGATGGCAGTGCTGTTCACCGTAGGCCAGCGCGCCACGGCAGGGTTTCAGCCCAAAGAAAGCCCTGAGCCTTCATCTACGCCCCATACCTGACCACTCTCCCCCGAGGGCCCGCAGCAGTGGGCCCTTGTCATTCTGATCCATTGCTGCGACAGGAGTCTTGCAACCAACCGGCATACCAGGCCAATCTCAAGACTCCAACAGGCTTCCAACCACAAACCATCTCGACAGAGGGCGTCATGCGAGAAGCGAACAAGGCCTACGTAGAGCACGCCAATATATCGGTACTGAACGCTCAGGAAACCATCGACTTCCTGACCACAGCCATTCCGTCCTGGTCAGTGCGTGGACAGGGTGAGATGGATTGGTTCGGTGAGAAGATTCAATGGTTTCATGTCGGTGATGACAACACCTATATTGCCGTCCAGACAGGCGGCAAGGGCGTCGTACAGAACTGGAAGGAGAGCTGGACCGGGGTCAAGCATATCGGCATTGTAGTGCCCGATCTGGATTCGCTGGTAACCCGCCTGGATGAGGCCGGATATCCGGTGGATCATGCAGGGGCCAGGCACCCTTTTCGGCGAAATGTCTATATCTTCGACAACAACAGGATTCAGTACGAATTCATGGAGTATTTCTCCGATGCCCCTGCTGAGAGGAATGATTACGATCTCTAGAAGTAGGTGCTGAAGAAGTACGTACTGAAAACTCATCGGTTACACTGATTTCAGGGTACACCAGTCACAGCGGAAACCGCGTATACAGGTGGTATCGTGATAGTCATCTATGGAATCAAGGAACACCTGAACCCCATCAAGGCCCAACTTTCTGACATCATTCACGAATGCATGCAGTCGGTGCTGGGAATGCCGGAGGACAAGAGAGCCCATCGATTCATTCCTCTTGCAGCGGAAGATTTCTACTACCCTGGTGGCCGCACCCCCGCCTATACCGTCATCGAGATCAACATGATGCAGGGACGCTCTCCGGATACTCAGAAAGCTCTGATCAAGGCACTGTTCAGCAAGATCGAGTCAGATATAGGTATTGCACCTATTGATGTGGAAGTAACCATCAAGGAACAACCCGCGCACTGCTGGGGATTTCGCGGATTAACCGGTGACGAGGCTCGGGATCTCGCCTACTCGATCAATGTGTAGCACCTCAGCCATCAGGTGAACGATCTAGCCACGTGCACGGCTCCACCAGTGCATTGCCGGTATCACTCCTTCGCCGTCTTTGACGCTGCCATCGGCAGCGACGTGACCGTTGCCGAGATACGTAAGCAGCCATTTGACGCCTCCATGCCGGCTAACTAGCTTGAGGACACGCCGAAAAATCACAAGAAATGCCGATGGAGGCTGTCATGAACTTCACCTTGCGGCGGCACCGCCAGAACCCAGACCGGTATCTGGCGGGTGTCGCCCTGCTTGCTCTCCCTCTCATGGTTTCATCCGCTCAAGCGCAATCCTCCTCGTCACCGGAGACGATACCTCGCCTGGAGTCCACGCAATGCGTCACCGACGCGCTCAAGGAGCTGGGCGCGGACTGCTACACCTTCTACGGCTACGAGAACTGGGACGAGCCTGGCGACAACCTGATCCAGCTTCCGGTGGCAGTGCTGGAACCGGAATCCGCCGAGGCCGAGGATGTACCGGTGTTCTTCTTCCCCGGTGGGCCGGGCTATTCATCACTGGGCAACCAGGCCTATATCGAGCAGTTACTCAAGGACGTCGGCAATCGTACCCTGGTGACGATGGATCACAGGGGCTATATCCATGCCGAACCTGCACTGGAGTGCCCGGATTACGCGGATGTCTCGCCCTATCACAACATCATCCATACGCCTGCGATCACGTCCTCGCTCAAGCCGATGGAGCGCCTGGAGACGATCACCAGCGAGGTGGAGAACTGCTATAACAAGCTCACCGAGGAAGGCATCGACGTGGCGCAGTACAACCAGTACACGGTGTCGCGGGATGTCGACGAGATACGCAAGCTGCTGGAATACGACCAGATCGATGCCTTCGGCTCCTCCACCGGTAGCGGTACCGTGGTCTCGTTCATCCAGTACTACCCGGACAGCGTGCGCAGCGCAATTCTCGGCTGGCCCTGGTTCAGTCATCTACGCAACCGGCCTCCGGTCGACGAGTTCTACACCGCCAAGCAGACCTTCACCGACACTCTGGCCCGTTGTGTTGCCGATGACGAAGCCTGCCGTGACCTCTTGCCCAACTGGCTGCTGGCGATCGATCAGGCCCGCCGTAGCCTGGATTCCAGACCCTACATCGTCGATGTCGAAGATGCCGACGGCAATAGCGATACGCTCTACTTCGATGGTGCGGCCTTCCTCGACACTCTCTACCTGATGCTGCCTTCTGCCTATACGGAGCTGCCCAGCCTTGTGGCCGACATCAAGGCCGGCGACTACACGCGACTCAACGATTTCTTCCTGATCGACGACTATGCCGCCGAGTCCGAAGCGCCTAACTATGCGCTCGGTTATTTCCTGTCGCATGTCTGCGGCGATATGGGCAGCAACCGTCCTTCCCGGGCGGACTCCCTCGCCGCCGTGCAGCGTGAACCGGCCATCCTCGGCTTCGAACCGCCCTGGGTGTGCGGCTGGTGGGGCAAGGACGGCGATGTTCCCGCTGAGCACAATGATCCCCCGGTATCCGATACCCCGGCGCTGGCCATCCACGGCCAGATGGATCCGTGCTGTGGCCCCCGCTGGAGCGACCATCTGCGTGAAACCATGCCCAACGTCCAGGCAGTCAAGTTTCAGGGACTGGGCCACAACCCCGTGAACGAATGTCGCTCGACGATGATTCAGGCCTTTCTCGACGACCCCATGGCCACCGTCGACGCCAGTTGCCGCAACGAGGTGGAACTGGAGCCTTGGGTCATCGAACCACCGCAGTAACCAAGCCCCATTTCGTCAGCCCCTTCCATTCCCTTACCCAAGGCCCGCGATGCGGGCCTTTTCATTTCACGCCTCAGGAACCATGCACAAATGTCTGCGAGAAAGAACCGCTGCGTTGCGCGTACTGGTGCGCCATTCTCATTGCCATCAGCATGTGCCGGACCTGTGATCGCGACAGTCCGACCATCACCTCATGAGCACCGCGCTGTCAGATCACAGTCCTTCTTCAAGCAACTGGGGGGCAAAGTAGGTCATGATCAGGTCAGCACCGGCACGCCGCATCGAGCCTAGCGTTTCACGTACCACTGCCGATTCGTCGATGACACCTTGTTCGGCAGCAAACTTGATCATCGCGTATTCACCACTGACCTGATACGCCGCCAGCGGCAGCAGGCTGTTACGGCGGATATCCGCCATGATGTCGAGATAGGCCAGTGCCGGCTTGACCATCAGCAGATCGGCCCCTTCTGCCTCATCCATCAACGACTCGCGCAAGGCTTCCCGACGATTCATCGGGTCCATCTGATAGGTCTTGCGATCGCCCTTGAGTTCGGTGCCCGCGGCTTCGCGGAAGGGCCCATACAGGGCAGAAGCCAGCTTGGTGGAATAGGCCATGATGGGTATATCGTCGAAGCCAGCAGCATCCAGCGCCTGGCGAATCGCCGCGACCTGGCCGTCCTGAGCGGCAGAAGGCGCAATGATGTCGGCTCCGGCCCTCGCTGCCGCCACTGCCTGAATCCCCAGATTATTGATGGTCAGGTCGTTATCTACAGTATTGCCCTTGAGAATGCCGCAATGCCCGTGGCTGGTGTACTCGCAGAAACAGATATCCGGAATCACCACCATATCCGGCGCAGCTTCCTTGATGGTGCGCACCATGCGTGAAACGAGACCATTCTCGTCCATCGCATCGCTGCCATGCTCATCCTTATGATGCGAAATACCGAACGGCATGATGCTTCTGAGCCCCAGCTGGCTCAGGCGGCGCGCTTCGTCGGCCAGCTTGCTTTCTGGCACCCTGGATTGCCCAGGCATACCGGCAATTGGCGTGAATTCATCGCAGTCTTCTTCCACAAAGATCGGGTATACCAGATGCTCTGCGCGCAAGGTTGTTTCTCGCACGATATCGCGCAGCGCTTCACTCCGGCGTAAACGGCGCAGGCGAGCCTGGGGGAATTGAGCAGGCATACAACACTCCTTCAATGATCGGGCGATTGACAACACCTTGATGACGGCCGACCAGTATATATTAACCCGGCATGCTTTTATGTTGGGTGAATGGCGACACAGGGACGTGTCGCCGTCGGCCATCAGGCTGACGCGAGGCCGCACCACACCAGCAGATCCGTGCATCTTCGCCAGTGTGGTGCGGGCGACAATCAAATCGATCAGGATGAGCTGTTTGATTGCCATGTTAATCAAGCTAAGGAAGACGCCGAGATGAGTGCTCAAGGTTCGGCGTAGACATGTTACTTCCTCCATTTCGCTGGCCATGAGAGGTATTCAGCTCAAGGGCAACAAAATGGAGGGAGTAACAATCATGACGGGACTGTCAGGATGTCGGAGACGTTGCAGGCACTGGTCCAGCACGGCCCTCAGGCCGCGGGCAAGTAAATGCGATCCCCTGGAAAGAGCATGTTGGGGTCGATGATATGGTCCAGGTTGAGCATCACGACCTGTTCGACATCCCGCCCTTGGTGGACTGCGATCCCTCCCAGGGTCTGATCAGGTTCCACAATGACCACAGGATATCGTCCTTCCAGGAGAGGATTGATGCGTCCGCCATCCTCTGCGACGCCAGGTTGCTCACCGATATCTTCTACCACGGCCAGGTCAGACACTTCCTCGGCTCCAGGCTGCTCATCGAGCACAGGAGTCGCATTCTCGCGCTCACCATCGACCACAGGTACCGTGGAGGGAGAGAAGTCGGAGGGCACATAGCCGGGAAGCTCATCATCGATATCTTCCGGCTCCTCCGACATATGCTCATTGGCAAACTTCACTCCCGCCATGACGGAGCCCGGAATCATGGTGCCACTGAAGCCGATGATCGTGGCAACATCCCGCTTTTGCATTTTCATGAGGTCGCCGATGAAGGGAACTTTGGTGGATACTGGGGCCCCCAGTCTGGCTCCAAGTTTCTTCCCCAGAGAAGCATCCCGAAACCATAGGCGTGTTGATGCACCTCCGACCAGAAGGTTCGACATGGAATTGTAGAGTGTCATCGGCCCCCAACCTGATGCCAGGCTAGATCCCATACCTTCAACGCTGCCCGCCACGAAAGCGGGTAATGCCCAGTCATCTGCCCATTTCATTGCTGACCTGCCTGTTACGGCTTCCTGAAAGCCCTTGGCGAGATACACAGAACTACCGAAAGCAAAGACTCCGTCCTTGCCAGCATCCAATCCACCGAGGGGGCTATCAGGGATGAGGAAACTAATTCCTCCACCCTCGTTAGTGACATAATTGCCAAATGTCCCTGCAGTATTGATGGTGAATGTAACAAACTCGATGCCACGCAGCGTTCTCCCGAGGCCGGTATGAACCGCTGTCGCGTCGGGGGCCATCGAACGCGTCAACAAACTGGCTCCCCGAACACCTGATGCCAGGGCGTTCAAGGGCATTGATATCTGAGGAGGCCCTGACAGCGACAAACCTGCACCAAGAGCTCCCGCACTCAACAACAAGGTACGGATCGCGTTTTCATGGCTTCGCGCCGATAACCAGGTACCGTTACTGCCGTTATAGAGGGCGAAGTCGTGGGGTTCGGCTTTATAGCCTTGCTTATCAGGGTTGATCGCCCTACCAAGTTGGTTAGCCGACTTGTCGGTCACCAGCACATAGACTTCACCGTCGAAATGTTCGCTATGCAGTACCCGGCCATTTCCATGGAGCTGGACGGTCTGACGGCCGGTGTCACTACGAGTCATGGTAAAAGTGACCGGCTCCATAGGCCCTTTCGGTCCTTTGCTACGATCAACATTATTCTTGTTGATATGCCCACTCTCGCCCACAAACCCGCCACGCCGTACTTTCCCTTCGTGTAACACAAAACCACTGGCCCCCAATCGTTCTGGTTGAACGAAGTGCACATGATGCCCCGGTGGCAAGGCACCATCCACCGAGGCCTGATTCAAGACATTCAGATCATTGAGTCGATACAGACGAGACATCTTTTCCGGCGGAGTGGCGTCACCATGCCGAGAAAACAACTTGTCCGGGATGAGTGGACCGGCAGGCTGCGAATCTGGGCGCGAAGCTCTCAACGACTTTGCGCTCATGCCGACACCAAAGATGCCGCTGCCCAATCCCGCCAGAGCATCAGCTCTTTCCAGCCCCGTCATGTCATCCCAGTTCGTCAGGATGCTGTAACCGGAATAGCCCATCAACGGGATGCCGACCCCCATCGCGGCCCGGTCGAGGCCTTTCGCTGTATTGAACGCAAGGTTATTCACAGTTAGCTGGTCAGCAGCCTCTCGGTATACGGAGTTCTGACTCGTGAGCTTTTGCGAGGTATTGACGGCACCGATACTGGTTCTCGCTGACACACCGACCGGTGTTCCTGTCCGAGCCAGTCCAGCAAATCGGAAAGCACTGGCTCCCATCGGCAACACAGAGGTCACCAGCATCGCCCCTTGCATGAGGCCTTCGGTGCTGGCCAGCGGCCGGCCATACTCATGCATTTCATGCAGGTTATGAGCGCTGCGGGCGCCAAAGTAGGCGCCTCCGGCGAAGGCTATCGGTGCCGCTATCGGTGCCAGCGGGGGAATAAAAGAGGCCACCGTGGCAATACCGGTACCAATGCCGATGACAGGATCCAGCCATTCTTCAGTGAAGCTCAGCTCCCTGGCCTGCAGCCACTCGTATCTGACGTCGCCAGAAGCATCGGTCAGCCGGTTGAGGTCCTCCGGGGCATAGATATGGCCACTGTCGGACAGGTAATTGTTGTGGCGGTAATCATCAAAGTTACGGTACTTGCTGCCGCTCTCATCGACCAGCCAGGTCTTGCCATCCTGATCCTCGAATCTGAACAGTGCGGTATCACGCACCCCTTCACTGCTGTCGCGATAGAGAAGCGGGATGATGTCGACCTCGGCATCATCACCAGCGATATCGCGGATCTGGTCGATCACCGGATCCACCACATCCGAATTCACATCCTCCGATGCTCCCCCACCTAGCGCTTGATTGATCCGCTGCCGAGCGTCCTCGTCGTCCATGGATAGCGTAGCCGGCAGGCCATCCAGGCGCCCTTCGATGGCTTCCTCAGCCACTTCGGGATTCTCTTCGAAGAAGCGATTTTGTTGATCCTGCCACTGTTCCGGATCAAGACGATCCGCCAGCGACTCGTCACGCAGGAAGTCGTTCCATCTGCCCGCTTCATCCAGCTGCTCACCGACTGCTTCAGTGCTTGTCAGTGCCTGACGCAAGTCGGATACGCTAGTTTGCAGCCCGGTACTCCCTGTGAGAGGTACATCACCTGTAGCCAGACCATTACCGTCGAGCCCTGCCTCGGTGAGGCCGATCTGTGTCGAAAGCAACGCCGTCTGGGTTTCTACCTGGTCACGCCTTGCCTGCGTCAGCGCACCGTGGGTGCCATTGGCGTCGAGATAGGCATCTTCCATCTGCCACGCGGCTGTGACCTCTCCTTCATGTTCGATCGAGTAGGTGTCATCGACCAGCTTCCAGGTCGACGGCCTCGCCGAGCGATAATCTGCTTCTTCCAGTGCCAGTTGCGATTCTTCGATGCCGGCCCGGGTCGACGCCAGATCGTTGCTGGTGGTGTTCAACTCCTGAAGTGCCATCGCCACATCGGGGTGCACCCAGCGCTGTTCGCCTTCCAGCGTCACCAGTACCGGCGTCACATCTTCATCAAAAGTATCGGTCAGCTTTTCCGTCGTGCCGCTGCCATGCTCTTCCAATGCGTCATTGCTCGCGGTTTCAGCAGTGTTGACCTCCTGCTGCACATCCTTCAATGGATCTCCCTTGTCGCCTGCATGCTCTGCCCACCAGTCGGCCCACTGCTGATCGAGCTCCTGTTCGGCCTCCGTGCGTCCCTCCTGGGTCTCGCCAGGGGCATAGGTCAGCTGGAATTCATAAGGGTCATCTCGATCTTCGTAGCGGTTCCTTAGCCACAGCTGGCCATTCTCGTCGACGAAGTATTCTTTTCCCTCTCCATTCAAGTCACCGGTTGGCTTGGGGAGCGTTTGATTGCCATACGTTTCCCACTCGGTAAAGCCATCGGGGTCGAGATGCTCCGGTTGCTGCTCGCCGTACAGCTCTCTGGCCCGCGCGAGGATATCCTCACCGTCGTTCAGCGCATTACGCGCCGCGACCAGTTCGCGCTGTGCTTCGGCCACTTCTGGATGAACCCAACGCATCTCACCATCGATCTCGACCTGTTCGGCGTCCTCGCCGCCCGGCACCACCGAGCCCTCGCCATGCTCGTCGATGGCATCGTCGAGTGCCTGTTCCCGATCAGGATTGGCATCCTCGAGCGCCGCCGCAGTCCCGCGATCCTGCTCGATGCCTATTTCAGTGAGCGTACGCTCTGCATCGGCAAGCTCCCGAGAGACCTGCACCAGGCTGCCATCCCCGCTATAACGGATGTCTTTCCAGCTCGCCCAGTCCTCATCGAATTGCTGCTGGGTTTCAGTGCGTGTCGGTGATTCACTGCTGCCAGGTTCATAGGTCAGCGGGACTTCCAGGGGCTCATCCCAGTTCTCGTAGGTATTGACAAGGTAGAGCTGACCATCGCGCTCGACGACCTGCTGATCCTGCAAGGCGCCACTGGGGTCTTCATTCGGAGGTCCTGACCGGTTCGGTGTGACTTTGGTGAAACCCTCAGACTTGAAGTAATCGGGGTGTCGGTCGCGCACATCCTCGAGCATGCGTGTTTCAAGGTCTGGATTGATGTCCCGCTCCTGAGCGAAATCCTGCCAGGCCTGGTTGGCATCACGCTGTGCCTGAGTCAGGTCTTCGGGCTCCTCGCCTGGCGCATAGGTGAGCGGCTTCTCTACCTCATTCCTGTCGTAGCCTTCGCCATAGGTATTGACGACATAGAGCTGGCCATCGCGCTCGACAACCCTGGTATCCGTCAACTCGCCCGTCTCTGGAGCGTAATTTCCTCGTCCCTGAGGTTCTTTCGTGTAACCGTCAGGATCGAAATACTTGGGGTTGGCTTCGCGGAAAGCAGCCAGTGCATCGTCCTGCAACTGCCCTGGCTCGTCACCGACTTTCAGCTCATGCCACTGTTGATTGAGTTCCTGCTGGGCTTCCGACAATCCATTGGCATTCTCGGCAGGATCCCGCGTCAGCGGAGTCGGAACAAGCAAGGGCTCATCACGATCCGCATAGACATTGCGCAGGTATAGCTGCCCATCCTTTTCCACGACGGACTGGTACAGTAGTTCTCCCGTATGCTCCGTTTCCTTGATGGAATTTTGCGGACCTCTCTCGGTAACATCCTCGAAACCGTCTTTCTGGAAATACTTCTCGAAGCGTTCGTCGTTGGCATAGATCTCGAGGGCGTCTTCCTTGAGCCCGTTGGCTTCCTCCTGCAGGCCCCGGTACTCTTCCTGCAGATCGAGATAGTCGATCCAGGTATTGGCGTTTTCCAGGCGTTCCTGAGCTTCTGCCAGGCTTCCCTCAGGCTTCTGAGGGTCCCAGCGCAGGCCATGGGGAGCGATCAACTCATTGATCCGCTCGCTTACATTGTCCATGGTCGCTTCATTATCCGGATCCAGCGCATAGACATTGACCTGTTCCTGATGTTGCCAGGCCTCTGCCTGTGCCTGAGTCAGGGCAACACGCGCAGTCTCCGCCGCCTCAAGAGGCTCGACCAGGCCTGGGTCCACCCAGACCCATTTGCCGTCATACTGCATCGGGACCCAGGCCTCACCATTGGAAGTTTCCTCGTCTGGCGGGATACCCAGGGGATCACTGTCGCTGGTGTTTTCACCCTCCTTGATGACATCGCTCTCATCACCATCCTCACCGACGATCTCATCGATGGCACTCTGAACGGCCTCTTCTTTATCCCCAAGGTCGGTTTTCAGGTCCTCGATATCCTTGATCTTGCCGTCATCGGTGCGATCCACCAGCATTTCCTCGATGACCGCCTGGAGCACCTTGTCCTCTTGCGAATCATCGGGATTGAGCTTGAGCACCTCCTCCGCTAGAGATTGCTCCTCCGTACCCCGGGCAATAGTGAATTCCTTGCCATCCTCGTCGCGGCGCAAGGTCAGATCGCCATCTGGCGGGGTGATCAGGGTATAACCGTTGTCCGTGACTTCTGTGGTTGTCTTGCCATCGGCATCCACACGGGTCGTCGTCTCACGGCCATCCGGCTCGCTGACCGTTTGTGTGGTACTGCCATCACGATTCTCGGTACGTCGAGTCTCGTTGCCATTGGTGTCGGTCACCACCGACGTGGTGGCCCCAGAGGGACCTGCCTCATGGCTGACGACCTCATCTCCACTGTCTTCAGTCGTAATGCGTGTCGTCGAGGTAATGGCTGGACCTTCCCCCTCGGTCCCCGTTTCGTATTCGTAACCAGCGGCCTCGACCTGGGCGACCACCTGCTCGGGGGACAGCCCCTGGGCTTCGGCAATTTCCTCGATGCTCTGGCCGTCGGCAACACCTTCGACGATGTCGTTGATTCCCTCGCGAGTGGTGTCCTGCTCGGGTTTCAACTCAGTGCGCCGACCTTGTTCATCGATCACCGCGGTGGTGGTCTCGCCATCGGCATCGGTGATTTCCTCGACGACGACACCATCCTGCTGCTCGGTGCTCTCGTGTTTGGCAACCGTGTCACCGCTTTCCGGGTCGCTGATCTCGGTAGTGCTTTCCTGGCCGTCATCGGACTCAGTGATATCGACGTCGAGGCCATCCGCTTCGAGCTGTTCGAGGATCTCCTCGCGGCTGATCTCATAGTCGTCGGCGACCTGATCAATGCTTTTACCATCGGCGATATCCGAGGCAATGGCCTCAGCATCATCGGCGCTGAGACCATTGCCATTGTCGGTCCCTGGGTTATCGACCTGGGTGACGTCAAATGTTGGCCCCTGACCGCTGGTGTCGAGGAGCGGGTACTGGGTCTGGAAGGGATCATTGTCCAGATAAGGGAGGTTGGTCTGCTGGGCCAGCAACGGTTGTGAGTAACTGGGCGAATAGACGCCCAGCCCCTCGCCATTATTCAAAGGCGGCTGATAGTGGAAGACCGGCGCCTGGAAACCTGCATTCCAGGCAGGCTCAGCATCAAAGGCCGGGGTGTATCTCGGCGTAGGAGGTGGCGTAGGAGGTGACGGAGGGGGGCTCTGGATCCTGCTGAAAATCGCCGAGCCGAGGATCGAGGAAAACGTATCCGCGGCGTCGGGCCGGAACAGTTGATGGACACTGCGTACCAGATTGATCAAAGCACTTCTCCTTCCTGGTCCCGAGGGGCGAAGGCCATCGACCATCAGTCATCGGTCGAGCAAGGCCTTCCCTGCCTCAGGGATGGGGCTCTGAATCAATCTAGACCTACAGACAGGAAAAAGTGAAAGATTTACTCCTTTTTCATTAAGTTTTTTCTACACAAGCAATTCCCCATGCCACGGCGAACTCCCGGACAAGGAAAAACCTCACATTCATGCCGGAAATATAGTTACGCGCACGCACCCATGCAGAAAAAAACTTCGATCAAGCGACACAATCCAGTTAACACAGCAATCGCACCACACCATTGACAGAACATAGCGCCATACCCGAGCCCGATAGGTATCAGGCAACACTCCGGATACCGAGACCACGCAGGCATTGGGTACGTTGCGAATACGGGCTCCTGCCTTTCTCTGGTGCGATTCCTGCTATGTGGTTTGCGCCGGACTATTCGCTTCACACTGGTTACGGTTCAGTCCACAGACCGGCATAACAGAGCAATGGTCCTGGCCACAGAAACTGAGTGCAACACCTGACCACCCAGGTCAGTCTTGTCCAAGGCGCAAGCATGAGACAGATCGATCGATTGATGGAGCGCTCTCCCTCGACCATCAGTCGAGAGATACGACGCAACCAGGAGCGCGGTAGACGTTACGCTGCGCATTCTGGGCACGGTCAGCGCCCAACTCGGCTGAGCCAGGCGCTGCGAACCAAAAGTCAATAACGTCTCCCGTTATTCACATGACAATCAAACAGCCCATCCTGATTGATTTGATTTTCGTCGGCACGTCCCTGTGCCGCGATTAACCCAACATGAAAGCATGCCAGGTTAACAACTCGCCAAAATTCATGGCTAATTTGTCACCCGCTCCAAAGAAGCGTTCTCTGCATCGTCCTTTTGCATATTTTCCATCGCTGCTTGCCACATGGGAATGGCTTTAAATGACGTCACCATATCGTAATCCAGGCCAACTTGCTCAGCCCCCGGATCCATGGCGTCTGTTCCCGGGCGGCTCTGGAACCATTTCATCCAGGCTTCCGATCCCGGTTCATTCAGGACCAGGGCTTTTGCACCCGAGCCCGGTGCATTCGATGTTCTGGGCGGGTAAGTCGTTGAAGGCAGCAAGAAGGACTTCTGTTGATATTGCGCACTACTATGACACCCCAGGCAACCGGCAGAGGCCAGGCCTTCAGGGTAATAATGGCTACCTGCCCATGCAGGCGTAACCACTGCACCGTCGTTGGGCCCCGAAAGACGTCCGTCCCAACCTAGCGTCGCTGTCGCATACGCTGGAGAGTCAGGATTGATCCAGTTCTGCTCCAGGTCTGTGTTCACCGTCACTGGAGGCGTCAAGGCTGAACTGGATGTGTTGACGATATTCGGATCATTGCCCCAGGTGGCACCCAACGGGATCATTTTATCCCAGGCATCATCTCCCTGTGCACTCTTGTCATAGACTAACGTTGAGAATACCCAACCCGTTTCAGGAGCAGCCTGACTATCCTTGACAATAATATCAAACTGCATCAGGTAAACATTGGTCAGAGCGGGATCAGTTGGAGAACCTTCCGAGCCGTTGTTGGGACAGTTTGAAGCCTGAGGATTATTTCCCGACCCATTGCTTTCATTCAAGGTTGAGTAAATAGGCCAGGACACTGTGCCGTCCATTGGCGCCCAGTCAGCACCACATGTCGTCACAAAAGCGAACTTGACAATAACGCTACCCTCGGCATATTGCGCATCCGCGGTATTCAAGTTTGGATTATGAGCACTTTCAAGCGTGGTTCCCCATATATTTCCCAACGTGGCCGCGGCCGCTTCGTCGTATAGCGTCAATACATAGGTTGTGAAATCGAGATCTTGCTCAGGCAAGGTTCCGGCAGGAAAGCCTGAGCCAACATAAAATCCATGGATCGGCTCACGCTCTGAGCCCAACCAGATAGACTCCCACCAGGGCGCTTCGCTTGGATTCCATTGCTCATAGTTATAAAGCAACTGCCGCATATCGTCTGAAACGTACTGCTTCAACGCATCAACATATTCCAGCGAATTTTCAGTCGTAATACGGCCGTTATTGGTGACCTCCTTCCAGGGCAGCGTTGGTGTTGACGGCGGGTCTTCCGGATAGTCATGTCTCAGTTGAAACAAAGGCCCTGAATAAACATCCTGTGGTGGGTCGGGTAATGCAGAGTTGATAAAAGGGTGAATGGGAGAGTCCGCCAGCTTCAAATTCTGCGCCGTCATGGTCAAGAACGGGGCTTCGCTGGCGATGTCCTCGTCATGAGTCGCCTCCTCCGATGCCCAAATACCGGGCGAAGCTGCAGCCATGACGAAAGAAGCGATCCCTAATGCATGCTTTTTCATAGTTATCTCCTTCAGTTCCACCTGCTGGGGATTTCCCGGATCCGCTGCGTTCGGTCCGGGACGGGGCGGGTCGATGAGAACATCGATCGGATACTGCCCCGGGTGCACCGCACACCTTCGAAGCGAATGCAGAAGGCCCTGGCGGTAGCAGCGTCCTACGCGGAAGCAACGGCATGCCGACGCACCCTAGTACAAAACTATTATTAATTTAGTACTTATTGACCATAGTAGTTCGACTCTACTTAGGCCATTTTCCTTAAGGAAGCGCTGCTACTGGAGTACGAGAATGCCAAGGCCAGCATCCGCGCCACGGTCGGGCCCCTGTTTCATGTCATCAAGAACGTCTTCGGCTATCGAACGGTGCGCTACCAGGGGCTAGCCAGGAGCAGGCGCAGCGATTCAGCCTGTTGGGATCGGCCATTCTGGTGCTGGGGACGCGATGCGAGGGCCGAGTTGATGAGACAAGTACGTCCTGAAGCAGCCCTGCCAGCCGGCAACCTCGCCCGGCAGGGAAACCAACAACTCGAATAGGTCGGAACATGGCCGCTGCAACATTGAATCAGCAGCGCTGAGCGCATCAACCGTCCAGCGATGAATTGCTCAGCGGCTCCTTGCAGAGCTCGGAGAAGACCATGGAGTAGATCACAGTGTCCTGACGCAGGATTGGGGGCCTGGTGCCGGGGTTTGGTATTAAGGGCCCGGTATCGGGACCAGTTATTCCAGATCCGATGGTTGAGGATCTCCACGGCCCTCTCGGTTCCACTCTCGGGCCAGAGTGGCGTAAATATACTCATCGCCCCAGACGCCGTTGAAGAGGTCGTTTTCCATCAGGTGGGCTTCGCGACGCAGCCCCAGTCGCTCCACGACACCAACGGACCCCTGGTTCTGTGTATCGAGTCGGGCGAATATCCGATGAAATCCCAGGTCGTTGAAGCCCAGGTCAATCATTGCCGATACGGCCTCCGTGGCATATCCCCTGCCGGTAAAGCCCGGATGGAAGATATAACCGACCTCTGCCTGACAGGCTTCCTTGCTGGCCAGCTTCAACAGCACTTCACCGACGATATCCTCGCTCTCGTTGGCTACCGCTAGATGAAGGGCATCGCCATCCTTGGCAAACGCACCGCCAAGGGTGTTGTCGAACTGTGCTTGTAGTGCATTGCCTTCAGGAGGGCTGGTATAGAGGTACTGATAGACCTCAGGTCGCGAGTGATAGTCTGCGTAGGATGGGAAGTCGTCTGCCACGAAGCGCCGCAGGGTCAGCCGCCGGGTCTTCACAGGCAAGGGGAGAAGTGTGATGTCCATATCCAATTCCTCGTACAGGAGATATCGCGTTCACGAGGCTATAGTGCCTCCGTCAGGAATGAGGCGCAAAGATCTCGACCATCTCCTCTCGCCGCGTTCTACGCCGGGCGCGTCCCCCTTTAGAAATGATCAACCTGGAGAATCCGCTGTGTTTCCCGTATCCATCAAAGGTGTGTTGCTGCTCCCATCCAACGAAGTGGTGCTGGCACTCAATGATCGCGACGAATGGGAGTTGCCGGGTGGCCGTATCGAGCTTGCAGAGAGCTCCGAGGAAGGCCTGGAACGGGAGTTCAAGGAGGAGCTTGGCGTCGATGTCCGCGCCCGGGACATCATTGATAGTTATCTGTTCGAGGTAATTGCCGACCGGCACGTCTTCATTGTCACCTATGGATGCCACCTGTCCGGCCCCTTCCATCCCGTGGTAAGCCATGAGCACAGCCGGATCGAGACCTTTCCCGTGGACAACCTCCCGAGCAATCTACCCGCCGGCTACGCAAGATCCATTCGGGCATGGCACCAGAAACTGGCCAAGCGCCAATAAAGTCGGATGACTGAGCTATATTGCCAGCGACTATTTTTAAAACAGAATCATCTTTCACCACAGAATCATCTTTCACCACAGAATCGTCTTTCACAACAGGATCATCACCATGAAGGCACAGCAGCGTGAAGAGCTTCTTCAGACCCTGCAGGAGCGCTTCGACAAGCATAAGGAACGGCATCAGGACCTTGACTGGGACAAGGTGCTGGAAAGGCTGACGGGCAAGACCGCCAAACTGAAAGCGCTGCACGAGATGGAGCGCACCGGTGGTGAGCCGGATGTGGTGGGACATGACCCGAAGACCGGTGAATACCTGTTCATCGACTGCTCGGCGGAGAGCCCCAGCGGACGCCGCAGCCTGTGTTTCGACCGCGAGGCGCTGGAGGCACGCAAGAAGTACAAGCCGGAGAACTGCGCCCTCGATGTCGCGGCGGAAATCGGCATCGAGATACTGACAGAAGCCCAGTACCGCGATCTTCAGCAACTCGGTGTCTTCGATGCCAAGACATCAAGCTGGATCGCCACCCCCGACGAGATCCGCAAGCGCGGCGGCGCCCTGTTCTGCGACTACCGCTACGGCGCGGTCTTCACCTATCACAATGGCGCCGACTCCTACTATGGCGCACGCGGCTTCCGGGGCCTGTTGCGCGTGTAGGCCATCGCGCATCTCGACGCGCCCTCAAGTAACCGGATGGCAGCACTGACGCCAACAGCAGGAGACACAGAATGAGCACTCTGATTCTCACCACCTTCGATTGGGTACCCGAGCTGCCACGGGGCTTTGTACGTGACCTGCGAATACGTTGGGCACTGGAGGAAGCCGGGTTACCCTACCGCGTCGAGAGCGTGCCGTTCAACGAACGCAGTGCCAAGCACCTGTCGCATCAGCCCTTCGGCCAGGTGCCGTGGTTGATCGATGGCGACCTCTCGATCTTCGAGAGCGGCGCTATCCTGCTGCATCTGGGGAGTCTCAGTGACACCCTTCTGCCCGCCGATCCGCTCCATCGTAGCAAGGCGATTGAGTGGCTGTTCGCCGCCCTCAATTCCGTGGAGATGGCCAGCCTGCCCTGGGCGCTACTGAACTTCTCGGGTGATAACGGTGATACACCGGCGTGGAAGTTTCTGGACGATTTTCTCAAACTACGGCTGGAACGCCTGGAGCCGGTGCTCGCCCAACACGAATGGCTTGCCGACACCTTCTCCATCGCCGACATTGTCATGGTGGATGTGCTGCGCCTTGTCGACCGCTTCGACGGACTGCAAGCCTCCCCCGCCTGCCGCCATTATATCGCCCGCGCCGTCGCTCGCCCGGCCTTCGTGAAAGCACATGCTGACCAGATGGCGCATTTCGCCGCAGCGGACTGATGCGACTGAGCACGAGAACCAAAGCCCATAGAGATACAGAGAAGGAAGCTCATGAATCAGGAACAACTCAAGGCGCTATTCGATCAGCAGGCCTCGAATTACAACACTCAGTGGACAAGAATGGCGCCCATCAATGATGGGCTGTACTTCCTTCTTGAGTCCGTTTTCGCCGAACTTCCAGCGGATGCTCGAATGTTATGTGTTGGAGCTGGGACAGGCAGGGAACTGCTCCATCTCGCCAGCCGGTTTCCAGGCTGGCACTTCACCGCCGTTGAGCCTTCGGGTCCGATGCTCGACGTTTGCAGACAATCTGCCGAAGCAGCATCGATAACATCACGCTGCTCCTTCCATGAAGGATATCTCGACTCGCTCCCTGAAGTGCCGCGCTTTGATGCCGCGACCAGCTTGCTGGTTTCCCAGTTCATTCTGGACAGGGACTCTCGTTCGGCATTCTTCAAGGAGATTGCTGCCAGACTCAAACCGAGCGGCATACTGGCTAACGCCGACTTGGCATCAGACACCAGCTCCGAAGAATATCCATTACTGCTGGAAGTATGGCAACGCGTCATGTCCGGAGCCAATCTGTCCGCCGAGGACCTGAGCAGGATAATGGAGGCTTATGCCAAGGATGTCGCCATTCTTCCGCCCACCGAAACCGCAACTATCATCCAGGCTGGCGGCTTTGCGACACCGGTTCAGTTCTTCCAATCCGGGGTGATCCACGCCTGGTTCGCCAAGCGCAATTCCGAGAGTATCTGCTGATGACAGACAAGGTTGTGATCCTGGTCGATAAGCTGCGCCAGGATAAAGGCAAGCATGTCGAGGTGTATGGTGTCCCCAGCCTTACCGCCAATTCACTGATTAAAGCCGCCAGCAAGTTCAACCCTATCGACGCAGAACTGCTGTTGAACTGACACCCACCAACCGGCTCCCGACAGCTCCTTCACTCAAGCTCTCTTTATCAGTGTTGGCATGCTTCCCACATCGGAAACGGCGTCTATCATGGGGCAAGGAGGCTTTAGCGACAACCTTTCCAACGCGCCCACGGCCTCGTCTCAGGGGCACAGATGCGGTGGGCATGGGAGTCCCGAAATGAACACAAACGACCAACGCCCTGCAGTGAGCGTGGCACACATCGTACTGCAGACTGACCGGATGGAAGCATCCGCCGAGTTCATGCGCACCATTGGCATGCGGCCCATCTTTGATGGGCCCAAGATATCCGTCTACGAGTTGCGTGGGGGCACGCACCTGATCCTGATGCAGGATGACAGCGTCACAGCAGGTGACGCGGCCTTCGACCTCATGGTGGATGACCTGCACGAGATGCATCAGCGACTGACGTCACAGGGACTTGCGACCTCCCCCATCGAGCCGCGCCCGGAAATCGACCATGAGACCTTTACCGTCCGCGAGCCCGCTGGACATGTCATCACGTTCTTTTCCAGTCACGTGTCCAGCAAGCCCGTATAACAAGCCCGTATAATGCGAGGTGCCTCAGTGCTCAAACACATCGGCGGCGTGGAGATACAGCCCAGACACCGAGCCTGTTGCCACTGCGGCCTGGTGGAACTGGAGCTTGACCTGCCCGATGGCCTCATGGACCTGAAGAGATGCAACTGCTCGATCTGCAGGCGCAAGGGCGCCGTCATGGGCTATGTGCCATTGGATGGCCTACGTATCCTCAAGGGCACCGAGCACCTCAAGGCCTACCAGTTCAACAGCCAGGTGGCGGAGCACTACTTCTGCTCCAATTGCGGCATCTACACCCACCACAAGACCCGCTCGACCCCGCACCAGTACGGATTCAATGTCGGGTGCCTCGATGGTATCAACCCCTTTGCCATCGAGAACGTGCCCACCAGCGATGGGACAAACCACCCAGCGGATCGATAGCTCAAGGCATATTCGACCAACAGGCAGCATCAGTTCATGTATGGTTTGCCAAGCGTACTTACGAGAGTGTCGGATGATGAAAAGAAACGTTGTGATCCTGGTCGATGTGCAGAATGTGTACTACACCACCCGCCAGGCCTTTCGCCGCAACTTCGACTACAACCGATTCTGGTCGGGGGTCGCCGCGGACTACAACATCGTCAAGGCTATCGCCTATGCCATTGATCGTGGCGACAGGAAGCAATACGAGTTCCAGAATATCCTGCGCGCCATCGGCTTTGAGGTGAAGCTCAAGCCCTTTATCCAACGGGCCGACGGCTCTGCCAAGGGCGACTGGGACGTTGGCATCACCATTGATGCACTCGAGTACGCCGATAACGCGGACAGCCTGATACTCGTCACCGGCGACGGAGATTTTGCACTGCTGGTCGACAAGCTGAGAATCGATAAAGGCAAGCATGTCGAGGTGTACGGTGTCTCCAGCCTTACCGCAAACTCACTGATCAAAGCCGCCAACAGGTTCATTCCCATCGACGGTGAGCTGCTGTTGAGCTGACGCCTACCAACCTTCGGACCAGCCATGCTCCATCACGGCTTCAAGGTCGGTTGCCTTGAAGGTAGCGCCCGTTTGGCATCGAGAATGTTCCCACCAGTGACAGTGCAAACCGACCAGCGGATGGGTAGCGCGGGCCTATGCTGCTGCTCCGGCTGGAAGTGAGTGGCTGCTCACCCTACAACTCCTTAACGGCCCCCTGCTACCCTTTTTTAAGACCATCTGGCCAGCCTCGTTGGCTGCAGGTTGATGAATAACTGTACCGAAAAGTGGCCATAAGCATTACTGTCTGCTAAAAGAGACATATTGGATAAATTTTGCGAGCGTTGTGAGGCTTGGAAGCTCGAAAGTCTGCATGGCTGTGGCTTGCTTGGGTGACGGCTTCCGACCCGAAGCGGCCCTTCCGGGGAAAGCGGCATGCTGTTTCAGCCGTGTTATACAGCCGGCTCGATAAACTATGCTATGCTGCCTATTTATACTTAATTTATTTTAATTTCAATGGGGTAGATCGTGAACAAAGGGCTGTATAACCCGCAGAAACGCGCCGACGGGTTCATTGAGGTTATGTAGAGGGGTGTATAATCACTGTTAGGCAAAATCAGACTGAGAAATTGAGGGAAGAAAAGTGCAAAGAAGGCTCATGCTAAGTGCAAAAGCTAAAAGGGAGCTAGCGGTACTTAGTGGCTACAAGTGCTCATTTCCTGGCTGTGAGCAAAATCTCATGCTCGACGGAGCATCATTTATCGGTCAATTGGCTTCGATTGAAGCTGTTCATTCGCATGGGCCGAGACACAACCCATCTAAAAATGAAACTTCTCTACTTGAGATTGATAACTATCTTCTACTTTGTCCAAATCACCATGTTATCGTCGATAGACAGCCAGAAATTTACTCAGCTGAATGGCTCAAAAAAGCAAGAGAAGATCATCTAAAAAATATTTCAGGTATAATTTCTTCGTCGAAAGAGTTTGCGGAAGTTAAGTTAGACGATGAGGTGGAAATATCTTTAGAGCAGGCCTTAGGGGTATGGCGAAATAACAGTGAAAATCCATCTGAAGAGGTTTGGCAAAACTTACTTAAAAAATGTCCTTCAGTGTTATCTCAGGTATTTCCTCAAAGCATGTTCCAGCTGGGTAGTAAATGCTACGTAGGTGGTAAATCCATAAGCAATTCAGGTGGTAATCTTGTTGATTTCATCTATGCAAGTAAGCTTACAGGAAACATAGTGCTAGTAGAAATCAAGACGCCAAAGACCAAGTTATTAGGGAAAAAGTATAGAGGGAATGCTTACTCTATTAGTGAAGAGTTATCCGGCTCCTTTGTTCAGGTTCTTAATTACAAAGACCAACTAATAAAAGAGTATTATAAGTTAAGCCATAATGATGGCAGTGATACCTTTAGTGCCTTTAACCCAAAGTGTCTTGTTATTGCTGGTACGTTAGAGTCAGAGCTACAAGAAGCTACGCAATATAAGTCTTTTGAGTTATTCAGGAATAGCACTACAAATGTTGAAATACTGACCTACGATGAGCTATTCCAAAAAACACAAGATATTCTGGATATGGTCAAGTAATGCCTAACAAGTGGCTGTTGCCGTACGTGCCTGCGCTGCGGCACGCCGCAAAGCCAGGCGCTATATCAGAGACGACTAAAAGGCAGCTTCTGGCCGAAACAGCAATGCTCATGCTTAGGCGCTATGGACCCAAAGCGGCCCTTACTGCGAAAGCGGCATGCTGATTCAGCCGTGTTATGCAGCCGGCACGATAATCTATATTATTTCGCCTATTTATGCTTAATTCATTTTAATTTCAATGGGGGTAGATCGTGAGTGATGGGCTGTGTAACCTGAATGAACGCGCCGCCGGGTTCATTGAAGTTATGTAGAGTGGAAAATTATAATTATTACATTTTCGGAGAGCTTATGGACAACTGGCTGTACACGGAAGTGATCAAAGAAGATGATCTTCGAGTGCCGACGTTTGCTAGGCAAAGTACAATTAATTGGATGAAGGCTCTACGCTTTGAAATAATAAACGAGCATGGAAGTTCAGCTAAAGAGCAGTTTGAATCTTGCGTTAGCCATTTTAAGGCTGCATACCCAAGGAAGTTGGCGCCTCTGAATAATAGCTATATTTTTGAGTCGTTGTACTCATCGCTTACTGGCTGCCTCGCTCTACAAACATCAGCTAAAAATGCCAGCAAAGAGTCATGGGTGCTTCCTAGTGCAATTGTTAGCTGGTATTACTCAGTATATTTTTCAGTTTTATCAATGCTTGGCTCTACGGGTCAATCTGTTGACGATAACCATGCATCTGTTTATCGAGCGTTTGGTTCAAATTTGTGCGACCAGATGCCACACCCTCTGAATATGAAAGCAGTGCATGTAAATAATGAAAAATATAACTCGTTGCTTCCGAAGTATGCATCGGCTAGTAGCTTTAGCTTAAGTAAATCGTTTCCTGAGAATGAAGATGCCGCAAAAGGCATGATTCTGGAGTATCTTTCAGGAAATGCAAAATACTACACATGGTTAGCCAAAGAGAGGGTTCTCAAAAGGGCCGACTATAGTGATTTCCGAACTAAAATCGCCAAAGAAGAGAGAAATAGGCAGCTTCCTAAAACAGTAGCATTTATGCATTGTGCATTTCGATACAGAGGAAAAGCCAACTATCGAGATGGTATATATCTTACCTATGGGAAAGCATCTGCTAATGAAACGAAAGCATTTCTTGAGGACATGAAAATAGTGTCGCAGTTTGCGTTTATTGCTGCTCTCGCGCTTGCCTATCGATCACCTCTTAATCCAGAAGTAGCTAAGTTCCTAGAAGATATAGACAAAAACCTGAAAGGTATTGATTGTATCGCTGACGAAGAGTGCTTCTGGAGGTTGTTGTGAATTAAAATATAACAATCTTAAACATTCGGAAAATTTACTCACTAAAGCTCCTAAATTTCCGCTGTTGCGGGCATTATGCAATTACGTGACTCTCCAAGAAAAAAGGTCATTATGGAAAATTTCTTAGAGTTAACTCGAGATCTATTTCTGGAATGCAACTGGGTTTATGACGTCCCACCAGATGACCGCTATGGGTACTCTTCGGTTAGGAGGTGTCTGCAGAAGTATTCAAAGGAAATGTTAGAGCTGGGAAAGAAAGAGCATTCCAAAGCTCTCGATCTGCTAGCACGATCGGCATCAATGATGTTGGCACCGAGCAGTATCAATGAACCCTTCAAAGCCTACTTTCAAGACTTTCAGGCAGGACGTAGATCAGCTCTGCCTGATGACTTTACGCAAGAAGAGCTGATCTTTTTTGAGGAAATTCTCAATGACGTCAATGAGCCATTGTTAAAGGCAAGACTCGCCGATCTGCTATGGCTGTTAAGAAAACCAAAAAAACCAGAGCATGCGAAGGTGGCAATAGATTCATATGTTTCCCAACCGATTGACGATGAAACATGGCATCGTGATGTTAACGACTGTTGGGAACGTGCTGCACGACTGTGTATACAAATCAGAGACTTTGATCGCTTGAGCGCGATCAAGAGTCAGCTGTTTTCAGGCTTTTGTTCTGAATATCCAAGAAGCAAATTTATGACGCTTTGGATAGCGGATTTATTGGATAATCTTAAAATTGATAGTGATTTTAAAGAAGATATAGCGGTTTCTCTTCACAGAAAAGCAAAAGACTTACTGGGAGATGGTGACTTCCATTCTGCCAGGTCGTACTTTGAGTTGGCTTCAAAGAAGTACCAGCAATGCGACGATGAGAATGGATGGCTGGAATCTTTAATTGCGATAGCTGAGTGTTTCGAGCTAGAAGCAGATTCGCGATCTAGCGGGAGCAATATGGTTGCTAACTCCTTCTATGAAAACGCTATACAAGCATATCGCCGCATTCCTACTAAGAATCGAGCTACTTATGGCGTCGAGGAAAAGATAATATCAATTCGTGACAAAGTAGCAGCCTCAGGAAAAGCCTCCTTAGACGAAATGGGTATAGTAAAAACCCAAGGGATCGACATTTCCGATATTGCGAAGAAATCAAGTGAGCTTGTTTCGGGGAAGCGAAGTTCAGTAGAAGCGCTAATGTATTTTACAGGATTATTTAGCGGGCCCAAATACAAGGAGCTTAGTGAAAGCGCGAAAGAAATAATGCAGAAAAGCCTGTTTGCCAGCTTATTTGGATCAAGCCATATGAGCAGAGATGGGCGTGTAATCGCAAAAACCCCTGCCATGAATTTGGGGGCTGGTGAAGATGATCCTGCTAATCAAGCAGCGCTGCGCAGGCAAATTCAGCAACAGTTTTCTATTGAAATTCAGCTTGTAGTTGAAGGTCAAGTATTGCCAGCACTTAGACAATTGCTTATGGAGCATAGGTTTACAAAAGAGCTTATGGTGGCCGCTTGTCACCACTCGCCTATAGTTCCACAAAGTCGAGAGCAGCTACTGGGATATGCGCTTTGGCTAGGTTTTGAACACGAATTTGGCGCCGCGATTCACTTGCTTTGCCCGCAAACCGAACATATTGTGCGATCACAGTTAAAGGAAGCAGGTGCCCATACGAGTAATATTGATAGGAAAGGCATTGAAAATGAGAATGGTTTAAGCACACTGATGGAGATGAAAGAAGCGCTTAAATTATTCGGCGAAGATTTAACTTTTGAGATAAAGAGCGTTTTTACAGATGCGCTTGGATTTAATTTGCGTAATGAAGTGGCCCATGGTTTGTTGGACGATAATACCTCGTCATCAATACATACCATTTACGCTTGGTGGATGATTCTTAGATTGGTTATTCGCTCAATCGTGGATGGAAATCCTAAGAGGCAATAACTAATGCACCGGACAAATTCCCCCACCGCCCTCACACCATCTATACCGCTACAACGGTACCTTCCTTCCCGACGACGTACGAGCCATGGCCGACTCTCCGGCCAGGCCCGCTATCCGCAAGGATGATGTGGCTCAGGTCGTGACGCTACGGCCCAGCAACTCCAGCATGCCCTCTGCGATTTCCTTGCCATGGGTTTCGATGGCGAAATGGCCCGAGTCGAGGAAACGTACCTCGGCGTTCGGGTTGTCGCGTTTGAATGCTTCGGCGCCTGGCGGTATGAAGAATGGGTCCTTGTCGCCCCAGATCGCCAGTGTCGGGGGCTGGTAGCGACGGAAGAACTCGTGCAGCTGCGTGTACTGCTTGACGTTCTCACCATAGTCCAGCAGCAGATCCATCTGTGCCTCGACGCCAATGCGCTCGATGGCGGCATGGGCCAACTGGTAGGTCTCTGGCGGAATCAGCGAGGTGTCGCTGACGCCTTCGATGTACTGCCACTTGATCATCTCGAAGGTGTTGAACCGGCGCAGGGATTCGCGGTTCTCAGCGGTCGGCTCGGCCCATGCCTTGCGCATGTCTGCCCAGCCCTCACTCAAGCCCTCTTCGTAGGCATTGCCGTTCTGGCTCACGATCGCGGTGATCTTCTGTGGGTGCTTCACCGCCAGACGCCAACCGACCGGAGCGCCGTAATCAAATACGTACATGGCGAAGCGATCCAGCCCGCTGGCCACGGTGAAGTCATCAATCACCGATGCCAGGTTGTCGAAGGTGTAGTTGAACTCAACACCCGGCAAGACCGTGGTCTGGCCGAAGCCAGGCAGGTCGGGAGCGATCACATGGTACTTCCGGGCCAGTTGCGGAATCAGGTCGCGAAACATGTATGACGACGCGGCGAACCCGTGCAGCAACAGCACGGCTGGTGCATCCGGTGATCCGGCTTCGCGATAGAAGACGCTGACGCCCTGGACTTCTATGGTCCTGTAATGGATCTGCACAGGATTCTCGGTGCTGTTGGCACTGGCTGCAGATGGCATTTCTCTGGTGTTCATGGTGTTCCTCGACGCTAAAGCTGGTGTGAAAACTTTAATAACCTCTATACTCAAACCAAACAGGTTACTCGAGGCTGAGCATGAGCCAGCCCTTGATAACCTGTCAAACTATTTTTTAGAGGTTACGAAATGACAGATGCAGGAATGCCGAGCGACGGCAGCCTGGCCGAGGCGCCAATGGTGGGTGACCATCTCGCGATGGACTTGCTGAATACCGAGGCGCACGACAACGGCGATGTCATCGAATACTGGAACAGCGGCAACGATGTGCTCCATTGGCTGGAGCGGAGTGGTGTCGTTTCGGCGCCGGAGGACAAGGCGATTGATCTTGCAGAGCTGCTCACGCAGGCGAAAGCGCTACGGGCACTGGCGCGACAGCTCATCGTGCAGCGCAAGGACGATCAGTTGGGCGATATCAGTGACCTGAACGAGTACCTGCACACCTACCCCAGCGTCCCGCACCTGGAACGCGACAGCGAAGGTAACCTGGTGTTGACTCGTACGGCATGCGGTGAGCCGGTCGCAACCCTCCTCGGCCCGGTCGCCGAGTCGGTGGCGCAGTTACTGGTGGAAGGCAACTTCACCCTCGTCAAACAGTGCGATCATCCTGACTGCATCCTGTGGTTCTACGACCGCACCAAGGCACGCAAGCGTCGCTGGTGCAGCATGGCTCTGTGCGGCAACCGCTACAAGGCGGCCCAGTTCAGGAAGAGAACCAGCGGTGCAACGCCCTGAATCACAATGTCGGCGTTGACCGGCTCGCCGCCCAGCAGCAGATCGGCTTCTGGCCACCAGCAGGAATTGAATATCAGGATTCAATGGATGATGGTGGCTTCAAGAAGTGTGGAGCAGTATGGGTGGGTATAAGTGGATATGCATGAATGGATAGATATGCAGAGGCATGCGCGTGTCGCAGAAGTCTTGCGGGCTGACGTGAAGAGAACAGCCCTCCTCCCCCGGGGGCCATATCCTGGCAGGGAAACTGTTAACCTCCTCATGATCACCCACGGCTAAACATCGGGCCATCACGCACCACAGCAGGAGCACCTTGAATGTTCTTCTCTCTACATGGCCACGGACGCGGCCTGGCGATGGCGGCCGCAGGCGTCACGGTCCTGAGCTTCGACAGCCTGCTGGTCCGGCTGGCAGCGACGGATGGATGGAACATCATCTTCTGGCGTGGAGCCCTGATGGCACTATCGCTCGGCTTGCTGTGCCTCAATGGGCGCAGGCTGGCGACGCTGCGTGAGAACCCTAGCGTTGCTCTCTTCTCTGCAATAACGCTGGGTATCACCTCCAGCCTGTTTGTCCTCGCGGTCATGAACACCAAGGTCGCCAATGTGGTGGTCATCCTGAGTGCCGCCCCGCTGTTTGCTGCCATCTTCACGCGTTGCTTTCTGCATGAGACGGTAGCCATGCGGACCTGGCTGGCGATCATAGCGGCCATGGCAGGCATGCTGATCGTGTTCTCTGGTTCGCTGTCCGGCGAAGGCCTGCTCGGCGATATCTATGCGGTGATCGCAGCAGCCGCCGTCGGGGGTAACCTCACCCTCCTGCGCCGTCACCCCAACCTGGACAGAGTTCCCCTCATCGCCATAGGGGGCGGGTTATCGGCATTGATTGCCTGGCCGATGGCAACGCCACTGGCCCTGACAACACAAAGCTACGGCGTCCTGGCACTGATGGGACTATTGCAGATGCCATTGGCCACCGCACTGATCAATAACGCGACCCGCTATCTGCCATCGGCGGAAGTTGCCCTGTTCTATTTGATTGAAGCGGTGTTCGGCACCCTGTGGGTCTGGTGGTGGCTGGACGAGCAGCCACCTCAGGCGACCCTGCTCGGCGGCTCCCTGATCCTGTTGACGCTCTTCGTCAATGCATGGCTGGGCCTACGCAGCTCAACCCGCCGAATGGCTCAGCCTACCGGCGAGTGCCGCAGCCAATAGCGACCAACCCGCCCATCCAGAAGCAGCTTCTGCCATTGCGCCTCTCCGGAGGCGTATATTGCTTTCACCAAGCACGGCACTAGAGCCCCAGCCTGGTGAAGCCATGACATCGTGGCCACTCCCATCAGTAACGGCCAGTGGTTCGGTAGTGCAGGCCAAAGCCGCTTTGTCGACTGGAAGTAAGTGCCTGCATACAGTGCATCGCTCACCAACTCAGGAACAATCTCCCCCACCACCCTTTTCAACACCATCTCGACCAGCTTCGTTGACTGCGGGTTGACGAAAAAACTGTGCCGAAAAAGTGGGCATAAGCATTATTGTCTGCTAAAAGAGACATAATGGATAAATTTTGTAACGTCGATGCCGGTTTGGGATCTGGAGGGACTGCATGGTTATGGCTTGCTTGGATGGCTGCTTTCGACCCATTGCTGACGTTAGAGCGTCATTAGTTCACGACTGTTTTGCAGCAGGTTGCCGATGGTAGTCACTTTTGGGAACCACGAAGCTGATCGGTAGTACACAGTCTGCCAATTATGGCGCCCCGATACAGGTTCAACTTCAACTGGCCATGGGCTCAAGTCTGCCCCATATCCCAACTTCTGAGAGCAGAGGAATCATCATGGTGGCAGAGTCGACCGGCAAGACAGAGACCAATCAGGCTCCGACCACGGTGCCTGAACAATTTGCCATCACCGCCCGGGGTGCGCTTCCCAGCGAAGACGAAGCGCGCATGCTCGCAACCCTGATTGGTCAGGTAGTTCGTCAGTTCAGCCGTGTATTTGATCTATCCCAGCTGGACGGAGTGACAGTTGCCGAGGATTACGCTCAAGCACTGGCTGAACTAGATCGCGGCTACGAGAGCAATCACCCCCTCACTCCGTCGGAAGGGGCTGTCGTTGGCGTCGCGATGACGCCATCAGTGCTCCGCGATGGCATGCTGAAAAGCCATATCGTCGTCAATGCCCAGTACCTCTGGCCACTTCTGGATGACACCCACCCTGATTTCCAGTCGGCGCTGCACATCGTGGCCCACGAGTGCGCACATGTCGAGATTACCGGCAAGTTTGAGGCAGCTATCCCAGGCGTACTTTTGCGTAAACGCTTTACGGACATACGTGACAGGGCCCGCAGCGATGTGATCATAGCATGCTGGGATGAGTATGCAGCCACGCTCCTTAGCGCTGGTTTCGGAGAAGATCCTACAGAAGCTTATGAAGCAACGCTGATCACACACATGGGCACAGCACGTCAGGAAGCCAACGAATCAATCAAGGCTTATCGCTTACACAGTGGAGTGGAAAAGGTTTACTGCGAAGTTTACCGAGCCTACGGTAACTTGCTGAAATACGCAGCCTATTATCTCGGAAACCTAGCTGGACACGGCTTAGAGTTGTCCCAAAGGCCGAATTTTGAAGCAACACTCGCTGGCCATTGGTTTGAAGCGTATTTCCACCGGTTGGACGAAGCTTGCTACACAATAGCGGCCCAGTACGGCACATGGCAGGACCATGGTGTTTTTGAGGTTATAGGAGACATTGCGGACGATATGGTCGCTGAAGGCGGTATCCTGTGCACATCACTCCAGGACGGCGGCCTCTACCTAGACATACCGTATATGCCGGAGACAGTACCCTGATGATGAAACTCAAGTTGTTCCAATAAAAGGAGGAGGCTGGCGTATCTGACTGAAGAAAGTGTGAACTCGGTGAGATGTTGCTGTGCCCCATTTGCTCAATGTCGGCACGATTTCCTCCTAGAGTGATCGTTCACCATAAAGACATGAAAGGTCCCATAATGACTGAGTTCGACCCAAAGCGGCCCTTCCGGCAAAGGCAGCAAGCAAGTTCATTGAGGATAGGTGGCATGCACGATGATCGGTGTTATGCAGCCTAGCCATACGAATAGGATGAGAAGTGGACGAGCGCGCAGCATAAAATTGTTTGCCGTGCGTACGCGTTCAAGAGGCATATCAAGCATGCTATATAATATCTATTAGAAGCTAAGATTAACCTAAGGAGGTTATATATGGCTGAGGTCCAATATGAATGCTCGAAGTGTGGGAGGTCCTCCTCATTTGAGACGGATGGCGCCAGGATGTTTTTGCTTGACGATGACACGCCGAGACCGCCGACCTACGTTGTTGACTGCCCGCATTGTGAAGCAACAAATACGGTCACAGTTCAAAATGAGTGATGGGCCGATGAAGGGTAGCGCACGGCAGCCTACTGAAGATGAAGTCTTTTATCGGCAATGGGGATACGAGACCGTAAAGGCGAATATCTCAACTGCTAACGATGTGCTGCGGCTTCTGATAACCATGAATGTTGCTCTGTTGGGTGGCGGAGCTGCCTTTCTACACGAATCAACGATCACTGATGGTTTCCGGATAGTACTGCTTGTCGCTTTCTTCATCGCCTTGGCAACTGCTCTAATTGGAGTTTACCCAAAAGAGACAAAGATTGATGCAAGAATCCCAGCGGATGTAAAACAGCACAAAGAATCAGTATTGCAGCGCAAGCGATTGTTTTTAAAGCTGGCTGCTGGGTTTACTCTGGCGGGTTTGCTGTTATCGATTTTCGCCGTCACTGGGTTGAATATATGTCTCTAACAATTTTTGTACACGGACAAATTTCCGCTTTGTTCCAGTTTTCCAGTGAGCAAGACGTTATGCAATGAAGCATCTCTTCAACGAAATGCATTGTTACGACGCAGGAAGTTAAATGGCCCTCCTCAATGATATTTTAGAGTGGACTCAATCCCGTCCGTCCTGGGAGCGGGATGCGTGCCGGCGCCTCCTCCAAAAAGAAGACGGATTGGAGGCAGTCGACTACTCCGAACTCTACACACTTCTCAAGGAGGGAAATGGCATAGAGGTCGACAATGCCGTGGCGGCGGTACCATTGACTAGGGAGCACCTTCCTGCTGAACGCGCTCCTGGAGAGACTGTTACTCTTGTTGCGTTGCGTGATCTTAATGACGTCAATCAGATCCCAAACGACCACGAGCTGACTTTCTCGGAAGCCGGAATGACCGTGATCTATGGAGGAAACGGTGCCGGTAAGTCTGGGTATGCACGTGTCATGAAAAGAGCTTGCCGCGCCAGAGAGCAATCTGACCCTATTCACCCAAATGCAAACAATCCCGCAGCTGCAACAAAGGAACCGACAGCCAAATTCGATGTAAGAGTATCGGGTGCTTTGAAAGAGGTCGAATGGTCACGCGACGCGACACCGCCAGATCGTCTCTCCACAATTTCTGTCTTCGATTCGAAGTGCGCTCGCTCATACATTACGGCGGAGAAAGATGTCGCTTACCTTCCTTACGGGCTCGATATCCTTGAAAACCTCGCAAACCATGTTCTTCCGACACTCTCGGAGAAGCTCGAAACGGAAATCTCGGGAATTGACGTCAACAAGTTCCCATTCGACCATCTCCTTGGTGGTACAGAAGTTGGAAAAGTCATCGAAGGTCTTTCCGCCAAGTCAGACGTGGATGCGATTACTTCTCTTGGAACACTGACAGAAGCCGGCACCAGGCGTATCACCGAGCTCGAAACAGCTCTTAAGGAAATCAATCCTCTGGCCAAAGCTGAGGAATTTCGTCTTTCGTCGATGCGGTTGAAGGCCTACGCAGAAAAACTGTCCAGACCACTCATCTGGGTCAGCGATCAGGCAGTTGAAAAGCTCCAGAAACTCGATGAAGAGAAGAGAACCGCTGAGGCCGTCGAAAAGGAGGCAGCGGACGCGCTGCGTGCTGGTGAGGAATTGCTTCCGGGAACGGGAGATCAGACTTGGAAATTTCTGTTTGAAGCCGCAAGACGCTACTTTACTGAAGCAGCGTATCCGGGCGAGAAGTTCCCGGCGTCTGCCGAGGGAAAAGTCTGTCCTCTGTGTCAAGAAAACTTGCCGAAAACCGCGAATCAGCGCCTGAACCGGTTTGAGGAGTATATAGAGAACGATGCTGCGAAGGCTGCCGACGCAGCTCGCAAGAAGGTCGAGACAGCTAAGAGAAGAATCGAAGAGGCTAATCTGAAGATTGGCGCTGACGAAGCCCTAAGGGATGAACTAAAGGCGCTGGATGGATCGATAGCCCAAGCAATCACAGAGCTCCAAGATTCGATTGATTCCCGAAGGCACTCGATGCTCAATTGCTTGAGAACATCAGAATGGAACGATATGCCCGGTCTAATCGAATCGCCGAGAGTACGAGTTCGGCAGCTTGCCGCTCATCAGCTTAAGGGATATCGGAGGCTGGTGAGAGCCGCGGACGAAGAGACGCGGAACAAGCTCGACAAGGAACTGAGAGAACTCTCTGCGAGGCAAAGTCTGGCCAAGAGCTTGAAGGGAGTCATCGCGTTGCTTGAGCGGATGAAAAAGAAGGCTACGCTTGAAACTTGCCGACCAAAGCTAAAGACCCGTCCGATTTCTGACAAATCGAAGGAATTGGCCTCGGCCGCAGTCACCGAGGAACTCCGGAAGGCCCTTGATGAAGAATTCAACGCCTTGGGCATAGGGCATATCAAAACGAAGCTTAAGGAGAGAAGTTCCCGGGGAAAGATGCTCCATCAGCTACTGCTTGATCTGCCAACTACGAACAAAATATACGAGATATTGAGCGAAGGTGAACAGCGTGCCGTCGCCCTTGGTTCGTTTTTCGCGGAATTATCGTTGGCGGATCACTCGTGCGGAATCGTTTTTGATGATCCAGTCTCTTCACTGGATCATAAGAGAAGAGGGCGAGTCGCAAAACGCATGGTTAAGGAAGCAAGCGCTCGGCAGGTGATTGTGTTCACCCATGACGTCGTGTTTCTGGAGCAATTGCGCACTGAGTGTAAGCACGCGTCAATCGATCCAGAAATTACTAGCCTCGAACGTGTGGGTATGAGTGTAGGGATTGTCACGCCGGGATTGCCGTGGGTGCACAAAAGCTTCGGGGACCGCATCGATGCACTGGAAAAGGCTCAAAAGGCTTTTGAGAAGTTGCCGTGGCCGCCCGAGCCTTCTGAAGAACTTGCAGGACAAATTACCCGACAGTATAGTTTTCTGCGGGCCACGATTGAGCGTGTAGTTCAAGACCATTTTCTCAATGGAACGGTTCAGCGATTCAGAGACTATATCGAGGTAAAGCGCTTAGCAGAGGTGGTTGGTCTTCAACAAACCGAGGTGGACGAGTTATTCCGGCTCAATCAAAGATGCCACGATGTCGTAGAAGCCCATGATCCTGCTTCCGCGAAGGACGATCCGCCTCCTACGCCAGGTGAACTCAAGCAAGATATTGCCGATCTTCGAGCACTCGTGAATACAGTAAAAACTCGACGGAAGGCTGCGAAGAGTGCTCCGTAGCAAAGTTGTGCATAACAACGTCATCAACTCTGACGGGCAAAAGTGGCGCTTCGCATGCTTTTGCTCGCCGGTTATGGTGGGCGTTATATCAGTGCTGGCTGAACGCCCGTTCTTGGCCGAATGCTGATCTTAAGGATAACCTGATGGAAGAGGCAACTGACGACCCTGAGCAGACATGAGAGATTTCTCAGGCAATCCAAATGCCTGCCTAATATGAGAATTTATCTATTCGATTGTAAGTAGTACAGAGAGAAGGCGAGGAAGGATGTCTGAAATTATTCAGCGGTATATGGACCTACCTAAATTTGCAAGCCTTATTCAAACTAGGGCTCTTTATCTCGCAAAAATGTCAGCCTTTGAGGATGCCTTAGAAGGTGGGCTAACTGTCGGTGATTTTTTTAAAACATCGAACTCTCCAGCAATCATTGACTTGGCATTAAATGGTGCATGGCCTTCAGCTAACGAAAAATCTGCAGCGAGAGTCACTCGGCTCGAGGATTTTGAGACGGCACACAACGAGATTGAGAGAAGGTTATTTGACACACCGTTTGGTTCATATCCTTGTGATGAAGCTGAAAGACTATTTCCTGCCTGCAAAGAATGGTTGTACGTAAGCTGCTGGCACCAATCAGAGCATGAATGTGCGGCTATGTGGAAGTTATACGGTCAAGATAAGAACTCAGTGTGTATATTTTCAACTAATGAACGATTAGAAGCTGCTATAGCCCCTGTTTTTTCATGTAATATGTTGGAAATCCAGCGAGTAAGCTATATCGATCACATCAATGATAACTTCTCCGGCAACCCGCTAGATCCCTTCATAGCCAAATCGAAGCCATACGCTTTTGAGCGAGAGTGTAGAGTAGTAGCTTGGAACTCAAATATAGATCTCTCAAAGACTCCAAAAAGTGATGAATCTGGACGTTTGTTCGAGGTTAACCTAGAGCAAATGATTCATAAAGTGGTAGTTTCTCCACACGCAGACCCTTGGTTTAAGGATACGGTTAAAAGACTGTGTAATGACGCGAGTGTCAAAGTCGATATCGAAGATTCTGTTATGCGAATGCAGCCGATAGCTGACGTTTATGATGCAATGACTTATTACAAGCCACGAAAACCGGGCGCGTGAGGCACACCATTTTATTTTGGCGCGATAATCAGGATTATCTGAACGTCCGAAACAGGAACGTCCATGCACAAGGTGCTATTGACTCTAAGCGGTCATTCTTGGGAATGCAGCAGAAGCGGGAATTTTGGCTATTCGCCCTAACGGAAATTAATAGAATAAAGAATCATAGATTGGGAGAATCTGGCAGGCTGCATTTTTCGGAACGAAGTGCCAGCATGTTCATTCAATCATAAAACGCGCCGTCTAAAACGCTGTTATAAATATAGGTAGTACAAGTGGAAACTTACGGAAAACAAATATTGGGTGTATTTTCTAACGAGAGGCGCCTACTGGGTGAGCTTGCTCATACAGATTATACTGAAGAAGACATAAGGAAAAAGGTCTCATTTTTAGGCGGTAAGTTGGAGCTTTTTCTAAAAACTATAGTGTTCCCAGCAAGCAGTTCAAGCGGTAATCTAGTTTCTTTTATATCGAAAGCTAAAAATCAAGGTCTTCCCATTTCTGAATATCAGAAGCTTGATAGCTTTCGCAAGCTATATAATATTGCAAAGCATGAGCCTAATGCTTCCATAAGCTTGATCGAAACCACCAAAAAACTGGTGGATGCCAACGCGGCACTGAAGCAATTGATAGACTTAAACCTTGGATTGACCTCCTTGGTCGTTCGACCCCAGTCTAAACGGGTATTTTGGATTGCCGCATGGGACAATTTTGTTGGTGGAATTACGGAAATCCATATAATTATTCCCGGAGTTTCTGAGCACTGGCTCGGCCCCCCAACTATGGATTCTATATATATTAATATTTCTGACTGGGGCGACTTCAAGTCTGACCTGAAAGAAGTTGGTGGGTTGCACTCTGGCTTTGGGATAATCCCAGAAAAACAAATAGAGTTGTTTGAAACCGATAGTGATTTTCTTGATTCATTTGCCTTCGAGGGTGAGTATAGAGAATTGCTTTTGATTACAAGTAAGTTTGAGCGTCAACAAAGTCGCCATCCCCATCTACATAGAAATAATTCAAGTTACTCAACGCTTTTAGTGCTGTTGCTGGCGCTTATTGATGTCTTGCCTACAGTAGACACTTCTAAGCTTGCAGAAGAGATCAGAACACAAGCTGTTAACCTATATGGGTTGTCATCCGACAGTCCAGAGCTTGATGAAAAAATTCATTTGCTCGTAGAAATGGCTAATATGGTTCCGAACTCGTTAATAGGTAGCGTTAAAGGACCTTTATGGCTCAGTCCTGAAAGGTTTGATGAAGAGAAAGGATCTGCCATCGCCAAGCACTCGTCTTTACCAATCATCGTTACCAAACATCTAGCTATCGCGATGGAGTGGAAAGTATGACCGAAAAATATGTATAACAAGTCGTGCCTGTACTCGCCTTCGGCGCCAGTCAGCCTTTTACTCCGTCGTTCCTCCTACGCAAAAGTCTGCAGCACCACTCGGCGTTAGGCCTCAACCAGTCATGGGTAGTAGGAAAAAATTAAAGGGAAAAAGGCTCAAGCAGGCTTTTTTTGATATTTCAAAAAATAAAGAGGGGATAGAGTTGAGTAAAGAACATCCTGGGTTTCGCATTTTTGTGCTTGGGGCTGGTTTTTCTGTTCCGGCGGGGCTTCCTACTGCTGCAGAGTTATATCCCGAAGTTGTCAGGCGAGTAGAGGGATTGCTTGGAAAAGACAATCGTTTTCACCGGGCAATTCAGGACTATATCGATTACCGAAAAAGAAGCGATGGCGTTGATCTGTCTATTGATACCATAGATCTAGAAGAGTTTATGTCCTATCTCGATATCGAGCATTTTCTTGGGTTAGAGGGGGGCGATACCTTAAGTGAGCACGGCAATGCAGCTCAGCTATTTGTGAAAAGATTCATTGGGCAGATAATTCACGAGAGAACACCAAGCAAGGATTTATTGCCAGATGAATATTATGAATTTGCTGAGAAATTGTCAGTAAATGATATTGTGATAACGCTAAATTATGACGTTGTTCTTGAGCGAGCTCTTGAGCATGTTGGTAAGCCTTATAGGCTTTTCCCGCATCGATACGGCAAGATTGGTGACGGGGCTAATATAGTTGACGACTCCAGAGATGAAGTTACGATCTTAAAGCTGCATGGTTCGTTGGATTGGTTCAGTAACAAATCCTACCTTCATGGCTTAGAGGCTTTTAAAAAACAAGGTGTAGATGGGGCACCTAACGATCCAATTTTCAATAACAATGATAAGTATGGCCACTTTCCGTTAGTTGATGGGCCAAGAAATGAAGATGATCCGCTAATAAATATTTACAGGCTAAAGAACATAGATCGCTTTTACGGAAATTTCGATCCACCTGCGGTCCCTATGATTCTCTCTCCTTCTCATATGAAAATTGTCTATGCAAACCCGTTTTTGGATTTTTGGTGGGGTTGGGGGCATGCTGGTGGTATGAACTTGGGTGTGTCAATTATCGGGTTCTCTCTGCCTTTACACGATGATTATCTTCGAATATGCCTCTATAGAATAATATCTAATTTCCAAAAAGTGGCTTGGGAACAACCGCTTTTAGACTGGTATAAGAACCACGTAAAGCTCGTCGACTATAGGACGGACACAAAAGGCAAAGATGAATTAATCGAAAGATACCGATTTATTGACTACGACAAAGCAGATGTTTATACAGATGGTTTTTCTATGGATGCAGTCGAGTTTCTTTTTAGCCAATCAAGATAGGCCTAACAAGCGCATGTTGTCGGACTGGCTTTCCGCTGCCCTCCAAGCCAACCGCAAATGCGGGCGTAAAGCGCTATATCAGTGGCTCCTAAAAGACCGCTCTTGGCCGGATGCACAACTTTAGACTATGCCGATGGATTGGTTTTGGCAGCCAATTAGTGAGATGACACATAAATCGACTGCGATTCTGGCGGGGGTAGCTCGAATGTTGAACGCATCCAAGCGACTTCGGCTGTCGGAGTACGGCCGAACAGGCGTCTGAACTCGCGGCTGAACTGAGAGGAGCTCTCATAACCGACATCGCTTGCCGCGACAGCGGCAGTTCTGGCCTGGCGAAACATCAGGAGTCGCGCCTGATGAAGCCGGACAGCCTTCACGTATTGCATGGGAGAAGTCTGTGTCGCCGCTTTGAAATGTACATGGAAGGTCGGGACGCTCATACGTGCCTCGCGCGCCAGTGATTCGACATCCAGTGGCGTTGCGTAGGCTTCGTGAATACGACGTATCGCACGGCTGATACGACCGAAAGGTGTGGTTGTCCCAAGTGCGGCCCGCATCGCCCCGCCTTGCTCACCTCGAAGTACGCGGAAATAGATCTCGCGAACCATTGAACGACCCAGGATTTTCCCATCCTCCGGCGACTCCATGATCTCGAGAAAGCGCGACACCGTGTCAGCCAATGCCGGCTCCATGGGTGACGCCATCAGGCCGCATGGCGTTGACGCGCCTCTTATGCCCTCCTCCTCGAGCTCAAGCAGCAACTCAGCGGCCAGAGAAGTATCCAGATGAAGATAAATGGCCAGCAAGGGCTGCTCGATACTGGCCTCGGTTTCCATGGTGAAAGGCACGGGAATCGATACAGCCAGATAGTGCTGGGCATCGTAGACATACGTTTGATTGCCCCAATATCCGCGCTTTCGCCCTTGGCAAACGATGACAATGCCCGGGTCATACAGGACGGGCGTCCGGCGTAACGGGCGATTGGAACGCAGGAAACGCACGTCCGGCAGCACGGTCAGATTATAGCCTTCTTGTGGTGCCATCCTGGCGAGCAAGTCAACGATGTGTTGCTCTCTATGCGCTAGTTTCGTGTCCCGGTCGTTCATCGATCTCTCAATCAGGTGACTGTACGTCGATAGTCTGTGCGAGTTCTTGCCTGAATCGTAGGTGCATCATAGGAATAGGCAAGTAAATCAGACGATCTCGCGTACGAACTCAAGATCCGACTCTCTAGCATGAACGCTCTTCTTGTACACAAGCCACATCAGTGGAGAGCGCAATCATGAGTCAGTCCAGGACTATCCTCATCACCGGAGTCAGCAGTGGGTTCGGCCAGGCCTTAGCGACCGAAGCGCTCGCTGCAGGACACCGGGTCATCGGTACGGTGCGTAGTGACGAGGCCGCCACGGCTTTCGAGGCCCATGAGTCGAAGCGAGCGCATGCCCGTCTACTCGACCTGACCGATACCCCATCGATCACCCCAGTCGTTAACGAAATCAGCGATGAGTTCGGCCTGATCGACGTGTTGGTCAACAATGCCGGGTATGGCCATGAAGGCATACTGGAAGAGTCATCCACCGAGGAGATGCGTCGGCAGTTCGAGGTCAATGTATTCGGTGCGGTCGAGATGATCAAAGCCGTATTGCCATCGTTCCGCGAACGTCGTGCCGGCCATATCATCAACATTACGTCGATGGGTGGCTACATTACGATGCCGGGTATTGCGTACTACTGTGGTAGCAAGTTCGCGCTGGAAGGCATATCCGACACGTTGAGCAAGGAGTTGGCGCCGTTCAATATTCATGTCACCGCCGTGGCGCCCGGCTCGTTTCGAACCGATTGGGCTGGCCGATCGATGCGCCGCTCCCCACGCAGCATCGCCGATTACGACACCCTGTTCGATCCAGTAAGACAAGCAAGAAAAGACAAGAGCGGGCAGCAACTGGGCGACCCGGTGAAAGCGGCTCAGGCCATGCTCGAGATCATGAAAAGCAAAACGCCACCGGCGCACCTATTGCTCGGCAGTGACGCACTCGGGCTGGTACGGGGCCAACTCGTCGATAGGTCGCGGGAGATCGATGTCTGGGAGACATTGACGGTATCGACAGACGGTTGAATTCTTTCAAACGTAAGGCGGCCTCCGATAGGCTCGCGTCAGGAACGCGTGTGAAGAAGGCTGTACGTCAAGGGAGTCGCCTTACCTCTGAGCCACCAAGCAATCGGTCGCTTGTGGCCGAAAAGCGAAAATCAGTCTCTACTGGACTCAAACAACACCCAACGCTCCCAAAGCGCCTGGTGTAAGTCATATCTGCTCAGCAATGGCGCTCTTGTCGATAATCGACCAGACGGTCTTGATCTTTCCGTCACCATCAAATTCATAGAAGACATTCTCTTCAAACTGCACGCGCTTGCCGTTGACCGGTAGGCCGAACAGCATGCCGACAGGGGTGCAGTTGAACTGCAGGCGACTGGCGACATGCGGGGGCTGTGAGACCAGCAAGGCGACTTCAAAGCAAAGATCCGGAATAGCCTGAAAATCGCCTTCCAGCATGGAGCGGTAGCCGCTCAGCCCTATGGTTTTCCCATTGTGGCTGACGTTCTCGCTGACATAGCGGCCCAGGTTGTCCCAGTCCTGTTGGTTCAGGCACTCGATGTAGCCACGATAGCTTGCCGTCAGCTCGTCGCTGTTCATTGCGTTACCTCATTAACTTGCACCCCGCTCAATGTAGCCGAGCGGGGACATCTTGCAAGTCAATGACCCGCTTTGTCTGCCGAGATGCATGGGGTTTCACGGAGGGCCCGCTTCTGGCCGGTAGAGACGGCCCGAACCAGGCCGTTTCCAGTTCCAGCTATGCCTCCGTTTGCCCGGCCATCTCCAAGGCATCGTCTACCTCTATCCCGAGGTATCTGACAGTGCTCTGGCGCTGTGTCTTCTGCTGCATGACAACGGCTCCTGGCAGTACGCGGTCTCCATGAACAATGTCTCTGACACAGAGCGACCAGATCACAGGCTCTCAACTTGCTTTCTGCCCGACTCGCTTGCCCTTGTTCCAGGGTCTATGGTTTACGGGTGTTGAGGCGTTCATGGTGTGGCTCTCCATGGGTGGAGAGGAAAGAATGGCTCAGACCACTCTAGGTGCTGAGTCCACTACCTGACACAGGTCGACCCAAAGCGGGCATGGTCATCGGGGTTATCAAGCCTCACACCCAAATCCGAAACTCACACCCGGAGGGCTGAACGATGACGAAGTATCTTGTCTCCTTCCCCGGGTCGGCGATGGACATCTCCGACGCAGAGATGGCTGCCGTCGGCGAAGCGGCACACGCGGTCATACGCGAGGCGAAGGGTGCCGGTGTCTATGTGTTTGGCGGTGGTATCAACGAGGACGTCGCGCCGCTGATGGTTGCCGCCAATGGCACCGTCACGAACGAGACCTACCCGCAAACCAGGGAGTTCGACGGCGGCTTCTGTGTCCTGGAGCTCCCGTCGCGCGAAGCCGCCATCCAATGGGCCGCGAAGATTGCCAAGGCCTGCCGCTGCTCGCAGGAGCTCCGCGAGTTCGGGTACGATCCCGAGAGCTGACCGACGGGGTCGCAGCTCGATGCGAACGAGGATGTCCTTTCTGCACGACTCTCTTCATTCCGCATTCCACATTGCTGGAAGCGAGCGAAGTTGTTGCCTCTCTCGTCGACAAGCCGTTCGGTCGGTACGTCAATGCGCATCTGGAAGGAATTCACGCTCTTCCGGGGCGCCGGACCTCGCTGACGCTCGGTAGGTCATGCGGAGCTCTCCCCTGCCAACAGCTATGTCCTTTATTGATTATCGCTACTGCAGATCTTCCAACACGGCCTCGGCGACGATCTCGATCAACCACTCGGGTTCCGCCAGACCGCACACGATGGTCCATGAAGTTGCGGGTGGATCAATGGGGAAATGCTTGCACAGTACTTGCGTCACACTTTCCTGCTCGTAACGTGCAAATTCTGCCACGTTCAGCTGCAACCTGACGATCTGACTCAGGTCTCCGCCGAGGCTCTCCAATATGATCGCGATGTTGTCGAGGGCGGCTTCTGCTTGTGTACCGATGTCGGGCCCGACGACGCGCTCCTCTGCATCGATACCCACCTGACCCGACAGATAGACGCAGCAGCCGCCACGTACCATCACCGCCTGGCTGAAGCCATATTTCACGGTATCGGCCACAGCAGGCGGATTGATCACCTCGCGGTGTATCCCCATAGGAGATCGCCTCCTCAAAACGAATAGCTGATACCGGTTCTCAGCCTGACAGCAGCGTCATCCTCGATCAGGGGACTGTCGGTAATCTCATCGGGATAGCTCTCGTAGTCAAAGGTAGCGTAGATGCTCCAGTCATGACTCAGGGAATAGGCAAGATCCACGCCGACACCAGACAGCAGCGCAGCATCGGGGATATAGGAATAATCCCCCGTGATGCTCTCGTCCGTATCGATTCCGTAGTAGTAGTCCGCAACATTCTCGGATAAGTAGGTGACGCCGATATGCGGTGTCACACGTGCCCGCCCAATATTCCATGGGTACCGGTAACCCACATCGTACCGCTCTCCCTCCGATGTGCCCGAGATGTCCGTGTGCGCTTCGGCACTCAGCACCCCGAACCGGCTCGCCCAGGACGCTGACAGGCCCGCGTAATAGCTGCGGTCTCGGTCGTCCAGCTGGCCCCGGTCGACGTTGCGGGATGCCAATGCTCCTCGCCCCAGGTCATCTGGATCCATATTCAGGCTACCTATCACCAGAGTGGCGTCCAGCGTGAATTGGTCCCCCTTGTACAGGTGAACTCCCCCTTCTGTTGCGTGAAAGAAAAATCGCCGACTTTCGAAGTAAATCAGAGGATAGATGCCGATACTATTGTCAGCATCCACATAGGCAGCATCGGACAACGTCCCCATTACACCCAGCCTCCACTGAGTGGCATTCGTGTTCAATCCGGCCGTCTCCTGTGCCTCCGCGAAAATCGTCACGGATGAGGCGATGCAGCCGACCACTGGCCAAAGAAGTCTCTTTTTCCCTAAGATAGCGCTACCGATCATCACTCAAACCCTCTATCCGTTGTTGATCTTCATGGTGGCGCGATCATCACACAGCAGTTTGTCTGCAATTTTTCTCGAAAATGTCTGCCTTGAAACATGCGTTACACAGCAGACACATAACTTACAGGAATGAGAACATCGTCATCCATTCTGGAGGAACAGACAGTGACAAAAGTGTTGGTTGTTGACGACGATCTTGACCTTCTTGATTTAATGCAAAGATTTCTCTCTCGATACGACATGTCCGTGGGGGTGGCCAGGTCTGGTGTCGAGATGGACCAAAAACTATCCGAGTCAACGTTCGATATCGTGATCCTCGATATCATGCTTCCCGGTGAAGACGGTTTGGCCCTGTGCCGTCGTATCCGCACGCTGTTTACAACACCCATCATCATGCTGACAGCGGTTACGGAAACAGCAGACCGAATAGTTGGCCTTGAGCTTGGCGCCGATGACTATGTAACAAAGCCGTTCGATTCCAGAGAGCTTCTGGCAAGAATTCGTTCTGTGCTTCGACGAGCATCACTCCCCGCTAACGACACTGCCAACAATACTTCCACCTTCAGGTTTCTGGACTGGTCTGTCGATGTATCCAGAAGGGAGCTGCGCCGTACCGACAACACCCTTGTGCCGATATCCGAGGGAGAGTTCGCACTGCTACTGACGCTCCTGGAACACCCAGGCCGCCTACTTTCACGTGACCAGCTACTGAACTACTCCAAGGGGGAAGCACATGATGTTTACGACCGAAGCATTGACGTTCTAATCAGCCGCCTACGACGGAAAATCGAGGTTAACGCTCGCCGACCAGACATCATCAAGACCGTGCGCAATGCTGGCTATATCTTCACACCAACGGTGCGGTCGTCGTGAGCTTCAAGTGCCGATTTTTCGGCAGTCTAAATGGCTGGTTCGTTGCCAACGTCATTGCCGCTATCCTGATCGCATTGGCAATGAATTTTCTGTTCCTCAGGTTGTCTGGAAGCTTATCCAATCCCCCTCTCCGCCAGGTTAACGAGTTAGCGATGGCCGCCGGCGTCGCCAAGACACTCAATAGAATACCAGTCAACGACCGTTCATCATTGGCGCAAGATCTTTCCGATGACGACATCAACATTTCCTGGTTCTCCAATCATGAAAGACTGCCAATCCTCGATTCATATAAGGAGGAGGAGAAGTTTTCCAGGATACGTCAAAATATCATCGAGTTACTCGGGTTCGAGAACACCAGAATCCTGTTCACTGACTCGGACGACGAAAGCTGGGCTCCAGCGGAAGAACCATACGACGAGCGCTTCTATGCCCTTGCGATACAGCTCGAGGATGACTCCTGGTTGAGATTTTCGACACGAGCTCGGTTATGGGGACTGAATTCAGGTACTCGATGGTTACTGGTTAGCGTTTTCGTCCTGCTGTCGACAATACTTATCTCCTGGGTATTTGGCTTGTGGGTCACGCATCCCATGCGTACCTTTGCCCGCGCGGTCGAGCAGTTCGGTATCGGTGCCCAACGTCAACCTTTGCAGCTACGAGGCCCCATCGAAATTCGCGAGACGCAGGCCGCATTCAACGCCATGCAGACGCAGATACATCGGCTTCTTGAAGGGCGCACGGCGATGTTCTCGGCAATATCCCACGATCTCAGAGCGCCCTTGACGCGGCTGAAGTTACGCAGTGAATTCGTCGACGAGAAGCATCAGCGGCAGAAGATCATGAGTGATATCGACGAGCTTCAGTCGATGGTGGAGGCTTGTCTGGTATATTTTCAGCAGGAATCCCAGCCGGAGGAGATGACACGCCTGGAACTCAGCGAGTTGCTTCACTCCGTCGTGGACAATTTCCGCGACATGGGCAAAACGGTGACGTATCGCTGCGCTCAAGCGGTGATCCATGAAGGCCAGCCCACGGCATTGAAACGCGCCATGACCAATCTGATCGACAATGCCGTCAAGTATGCGGGGCATGCCGACGTCGCACTTTACGTGACCGAGAGCACCATCGTGATCACTGTTCAGGACGAAGGCCCGGGCGTACCACCTGAGTGCCTATCCCGGCTTTTCGACCCGTTCTATCGAGTAGAAGGCTCCCGTAACACCCAAACCGGCGGGTACGGCCTGGGACTGGCTGCCAGTCGCTCGGCGGTGCATTTCCATGGAGGAGAACTGACGATCGCCAACCGCCAACCACGGGGGTTGATCGCCACGATCCAGCTGCCCCTGTCGGGTACTGACCGGCGAGACGCAAAGTGATGCGTGTCCAGTGATACATCGACCACCATCGATCAGCTGATGTTGGAAAAATACAGAACCATGCGCAGGTGGCGGTGCTCATCGCCGATCAAGCTCTGCATCTCCGGGGCTTCCGGGGCGGAGGCCAGGCCGCAGCGGACACTGCAGTAAACGTTGCGACGGAACCTTATACTGCGGATATTGACCTCATTCGGCATGAGGTAGTCGGTACTCCCCCGAACTCTTCTTCGCAGGAGAAGAATCTGGGCGGAATGCTAAGCTATTAACATGGCAATCAAATAGCTCATCCTGATCGATTTGATTGTCGTCCGCACCACACTGGCGCAGATGCGTGGATCTGCTGGTGGGGTGCGGTCTCGCGTCGGCCTGATGGCCGACGGCGGCACGTCCCTGTGCCGCCATTAACCCAACATGAAAGCATGCCGGGTTAATAAGTTCCCGGATCGCAGAAAACGCCCTTCTCCTTTCGGCTGGAGAAGTACAGGAAATGGTGCGGCCCCTCCCTGAAGGGTAGCGGCCCAACCAGGCGCAGGGTCCGGTGGCTCAGACGTTATGTGCTAACAGGGATTCAAGTATGGCGATAAATCTGAAGGAAGTTGACGGCGTACCGATCAAAGCCTGGCATAGGGCTACATGTCACTGTGGTGCCGTAGAAATTGAGCTCAGCCTGCCCGATGGCCTGATTGACGTGCGCCGTTGCGACTGCTCCATGTGCCGCAGGCGAGGAGCTGTAGCTGCATCCGTCACCTTGTCAGACATTACCATCGTCAAGGGATCGGAGATGCTGAAGCTGTATCAGTTCAATACTCGCACCGCAAAGCATTACTTCTGCTCCAACTGTGGCATCTACACCCATCATCAGCGTCGGTCCAGGCCGGATCAGTATGGGTTCAATGTGGCATGTCTGGAAGGCATCAACCCTTTGAGCATAGAGGGAATTCCAACCAATGATGGCGTTAACCATCCTGCGGACCGCGGCTAGGCACCCAATAAAGAAGCTTCAGGCAATGCGCCAATGCGTACGCCTGAGCCTGGCATTATACAAAGTCTCCATGGCCGCTTCTGGTCAGAGACCGCGCCCCCTCGCTACCCCTCAAGCACGAGCAAAGTAAAGCACCATACGCAAATGGCGGTGCTCATCGACGATCAGGGTTTCGTGGTCGAAATCCTGACGCGATGCGTCGTCTGTGGTGATCGCGCCGATGCCGTAACCGTAGGTGTGCAGGTCGGGCTTTTCCCACCACAGGCGGAAGTCCGCTGACAACTGCTTCAGGTCGTCGATCAGGCTCTGCATCTCCGGGTCTTCCGGAGCGGATGCCAGGTCACAGCGGAACTGGGCCAGCAGACGGTATGCATCCTGCTGCCAATCCGGCAGGCGCCTGCGCAGTGTCGGGTTGGCGAAGATCATGCGCAGCAGGTTGCGCTCGCCCTGCTCCAGCGTCGCAAGCTCGAACAGCCGATCCGCGGCGGTGTTCCAGGCGATGACATCCCAACGCAGGTTGATCACGTAGGCCGGGCGGCCCAACTCGTCCATCAGCAACTGTATGCGCGCCGGGATGGATTGCCATTGATAGGCCTCCACCGGGGGTGGGCGACGATGGGCGAGCAGAAACAGATGGCAGCATTCGGCATCATCCAACCGTAACGCCTTGGATACGCTGAGCAGAAAGCGCTCCGAGACCGTGATGTCGCGGCCCTGCTCGAACCAGGTGTACCAGGTCAGCCCTACTCCCGCCAGGGTCGCCACTTCCTCTCGACGTAGCCCCGGCGTACGCCGTCTCCCCGTGGTGGGCAGCCCCACGTCAGCGGGTGTCAGCTTGTGTCGATGGTGAAGCAGGAACTCGGTCAGCTCTCCCCGGGTACGCTCGAGGCTTCTGCTGTGTCGTTCGGTCTCATTCATGCAGGGTCTCCCTGATGCCGGGCCTCACTGACTGCCAGATTTCTGACGATTGCCATTGGTAATAGGATAACTGGCTATATTGTACCCGGATAATCAGCGGTTGAGCATGTGCTTTCTGATTCACTCATCTGGAGGCGACATGGCCAACCAATGTGAACCCACTCCGCTGTCTGACGCCACTGCCCTGCCCAATGGTCCCATCCCTGTGACTCGGCGATCAGACGAGCCAGCAGGCCTCATCGCCTGGCTGGGGCTGGCAGTGCTTGCGTTGCCCACTCTGTTGCTGGGGCTGGATGTCACCATTCTCTACCTGGCACTGCCGGCGCTTTCGGTCGAGCTGCAACCCAGCAGCAGCCAGGCGCTGTGGATCATGGATGCCTACGGCTTCATGATTGCCGGGTTCCTGATCACCATGGGCACCCTGGGTGACCGCGTCGGCCGCCGTCGACTGCTGATGATTGGTGCTGTCGCATTCGCAGCGGCCTCGGTGCTTGCCGCCTACTCGACCAGTGCCGAGATGCTGATTGCTGCCAGAGCGGCGCTCGGTGTAGCGGGGGCCACTCTGATGCCATCGACACTGGCATTGATCAGCAACCTGTTCCCGAACCCGCGCCAACGCTCGCTGGCCATCGGGGTCTGGGCGACGATGTTTGCCCTCGGCATGGCGGCTGGCCCGGTGGTGGGCGGCTGGCTGCTGAGTCACTTCTGGTGGGGTGCGGCCTTCCTGATTGCCGTGCCGGTGGTACTGGTACTGTTGCTGGCGGCCCCGCTGCTGTTGCCGGAGTATCGTGCGGACCACCGCGAACCGATGGATCTCACCAGTGTGCTGCTGTCCCTCGCCGCCATCCTGCCGGCGATTCATGGCCTGAAGGAACTGGCCAGGCACGGCCCTGCCATCGAGCCCGTGCTGTCGCTGGTGGCGGGAATCCTGCTGGCCATGCTCTTCGTTCGGCGCCAGAAGCGACTCAAAGTGCCGCTGCTGGATATGGGCCTGTTCCGCCGTCGTACCTTCAGCACCGCGCTGATCGTGCTGTTGTTCGGGCTGATCGCCGTGGGCGGTGCCATGCTGCTGGTCACCCAATATCTGCAACTGGTGGTGGGACTCTCTCCCCTTGCCGCCGGGCTCTGGATGGGGCCACCTGCACTGATGATGGTAGCGGCAGGCGTCACCGCACCATTGATCGCCAGGCGTCTGCCTCCGGGGCAAGTCGTGGCCGGTGCTCTGGCGTTCTCGTCACTGGGTTACCTGGCATTGTTCCTGGTGGGTACCGCGCCATCGGGGCTGGGAGTGGCCATTCTCGGCTTCTCGCTGGTCTATCTGGGCCTGGGCACCATCGCGGCGCTGGGCACCGAGTTGGTGATCGGCGCCGCCCCAGCGGACAAGGCTGGGTCCGCGTCGGCGATGTCGGAGATGGTACAGGAATTGGGCGTGGCCCTTGGCGTGGCGTTGCTGGGCAGCCTGTCGACGCTGATCTATCGCCTGCAGATCGACTCTCTGCTGCCGGGGGAGCTGTCTGCCGACAACACCGCTATCGTCGAGGACAGCCTGTGGGCCACCGTATCGGCGCTGGATCAGCTATCTCCGGAGATCGTGGCAACGGCTCAGCAAGCCTTCACGACCGGGCTGAACATCACGGCAGCCGCCAGTGGCATCGCTATCCTCGGCCTGGCAATCCTCTCCGCCGTCCACCTGCGTTGCGTCCAGCCGCTCGGCGGAGATGACGGCGAGCACTGAACCCTCTTGCTGACCATGGCGCTGAAGATTGCGGCCCTCCTACACGCAATCTCGGCGCCAGCCACGACCAGTCTCAAGGTCTGTCCCACAGCCAGGCCCAAGGGCTGGCCTCAAAGGCCGGTTTCAAGCGTCGGCTTCAAGAGCCGAGAATTGACGAGATAATCGCGCCGAAGAGGGAATTGCATCCACTTTTCTCGACGCCTGGATCACCTCAACCACCGAATCATTGAAAGGCTTCTCTATCTTCAATCCACCCATGACGTCAGGCATTCTCTCGGCCATTTTCGCTACCACACCAACTCTTCCTCCACAACGACAACAATGGATAAAGCTTCTTCTTCTCCAATCATACCAACCAATAATATCAACACGGTAATTCAAGAGATAAAACCCAAAACAACCATAATTTAAAACACTTCAAAATATTGCTCTATCATGGGCGCTCCATCGCCCGCTCATGGCCGATTGAAGAACGTTAGACTATACTGAAGCAACGACTAACGCCGAGTCTCAGAAGACCCAGCCGTTGCTTGGCGTTCACGGCCAAAAATTTTCCATTATGTGAAAACAACATCTTATGCGTCACCTGGTTTTAAATTCGACCATCATGGCCATGAAGACTGCATCGACCTTCCATCAAAAACTGCCACATCAATCTTCTATCAAAAAGCCGCTTTCTTCTTTGCCATAAAACAACAACAGCAATGCATTCTTCAGGATGAAAGACAACCCTCAACCCGCAGAAACAACAGGAACGAACCGATGGAACCTGTAGTAGATGCAATCACGTCTGAGCTTTCGGATTTCACTGACCTCAGTGAGTTCATCGTTGCCATGATTCGATTGCTGTTCGCGGCTCTTTTAGGGGGACTGCTTGGGCTCGAGCGAGAGCAGCGTGGAAAGCCTGCTGGAGTACGTACCCATATGCTGGTTTGTATGGGGGCCGCCCTGTTCATATTCATTCCGCAGCAAGCGGGTATCTCGGATGTGGAGATGAGTCGAGTCATTCAGGGAGTGATTGCCGGCATCGGCTTTCTATGCGCAGGAACCATCATCACCGGCAAGGATGACCAGGGTGCTTCAGGGCTTACCACGGCGGCTGGTGTCTGGTTCACGGCTGCCATAGGGGTCGCCGTTGGCCTGGGCCGCGAGCAGACCGCGGTGATATGCACGGCTCTCGCCTGGATAGTGCTGTATGTCGTGCCTTTCTTTACTCGCTCGATACACAGTAAACCCCCATGATACCGAGGTCCCGGAAATCCTGCCCCATTCGGACCTCGGCAGGGTGGAACCTTTTCTGACACAATGCGTCAACCAGTATACGCATGCGCACATACACCTCACTTTCCCTCCGCGCACTCTGAAACGTACCCCCGAACTTCCAGACACGCGCCCGCCAAGGCCGCGCACCTCGACAAGGCGCACTGGATCCGACAGGAAGCTGTAGATGGATACCCCCGCGCAGAAGAACGACCTCGCCAGCGAGCCACGCGCCCTCATGCGTGCGCTGGGAGACTACCGTACGCCACGCATCACCCGCAGCGTCATTGAATTGCTGGTCACGCTGATTCCTCTAGCCGTTCTCTGGACGCTCTCCTGGGCCCTACTGAGCGCCGGCTACTGGCTCGGCCTGCTGCTTACACTGCCCGCCGCAGGCTTTCTCGTGCGCCTGTTCATGATCCAGCATGACTGCAGCCATGGCGCTTTCTTTCCCTCAAGGCGCGCCAATGATTGGGTCGGGCGGGCGATCAGCGTGCTGACCCTGACGCCCTTCGACTTCTGGCGCCATACCCACAGGCATCATCATGCCCATTCCGGCAACCTCGACCGCCCGCGTATCGGTGGCATCGACACCCTGACAGTCGAGGAGTTCAGAGCCCTGCCTCTCCACAGGAGGCTGCAGTACCGCCTATATCGTCACCCCCTGGTCCTGTTCGCTCTCGGCCCAGCCTACCTCTTCCTGCTGGATAGTCGATTGCCGGTAGGCTTCATGCGCGCAGGCTGGATGCCGTGGCTGAGCACCATGGCGACCAATGCGGCAATCCTGGTCCTCGTCGCCGCCATGATGTGGCTGGTGGGCATCGGTCCTTTCCTGCTCGTGCAGTTGCCGATCACGTTGCTCGCCGGAACGATCGGTGTCTGGCTGTTCTATGTTCAGCACCAGTTCGAGGACACCTTCTGGGAGCACGAACCTGACTGGACCTTCCAGGAGGCGGCATTACACGGTAGTTCCCACTATGACCTGCCCGGCATCTTGCGTTGGTTCACCGCCAACATCGGGGTGCACCATGTCCACCACCTATGCAGCCGCATTCCCTTCTACCGCCTGCCCGATGTCCTGCGCGACCATCCCGAACTGCGTGGTATCGGTCGCCTCACCCTATGGCAGAGTCTCGTATCCGTGCGTCTGGTCCTGTGGGACGAGACGAAGCACCGCCTGGTGAGCTTCCGGGAGGCAGGTAACTGATCTTGCGGGAGGCCATCACCGAACGTCGCCGCTGACAATAGCGCTGGAGCCTGTCCCCTTGCTTGTCTACTCTCGAACTGATGGAACCGGAGCACCACCTTCATCGGAGGAAAGAATGGCTGACCTGGGTTCGTCTTTCTCAATGGCCTGCCGCACCACCTGGCATCAGAACCTTGCCTTGTCCGGCGCGATGGCCATCAGCCTGTTGTTGATCGGCTGCTCGGAACCCACTGCGGAGGAGCGTCTGGCCAATGCTACGGTGGAAGGCACCGCGGAAACCGGCTTCTATCCTCACTGTTCTCGCGACTACGACAGCTATGACCCGAGCGACTGCGTTGATCTCAGAACCTTCGATCCCGAGTTCTACTCTCGCAAGGACCACTCAGTCATCAGTACCGCTATCGAAGTGGCCGAGCGCAGCTTGACCATTATGAGCCTCGCGGATACCCACTTGTTTCTCAACAGCATCACCTTTACCGCCGGTGGCAGCCTGGTAGCCGTGGGCGGCCCACACCTGCAGATCGCCCGAGCCGATAGCGAAGCAGACCCGACCTGGGAGGTTCAGGCCTTCACTCGATTCGCCGATGCGTTCCGGGACGTGACGTTCAGGGATGCCAACCACGGCCTCGCCACCGGCAATGATGGCGCCATCTTCCGCACCCGGGACGCTGGTGACCATTGGCATGCTCACAACCTGCCCCACAACGTCTGGAACGCGGAGGAGGCCCACCAACTCAAGCTCAAGGGCGAAGCCTACGCCATCGCCTATGCCGACGACTCCACCGCGGTGTCAGGTGGCAACACCCATATGTTGCGTACCATCGATGATGGTCAGCACTGGAATCCCACTGGGCCGGGCCTGGGCCGAGAGGCCATACAGGAAATCGCCTTTGTCGATGAAAGTACCGGGTGGGCAATCGGCAGCGCTGGGCAGGTGTACCGAACCCGGGATGCGGGTGCCAGCTGGACACCTGTCGATGTTGTCGGAGATGACAGCCACCTGATGGGGTTGGACTTCGCCGGCCAGCACGGCTGCATGGCGGGTAACTGGCAGGTCTGGTGCACCGATGATAGCGGCGACTCCTGGCAGCCTGCCGAGGTCGAGCGCGCCTCGTCACCGACTCAGCCAGCAGCCGACGGAATCACCCGCCTGCGGCTGGAAGACCAGCATCATGGTTGGTTCATCACACGATATGGCTGGATCTACGCAACCCGGGACGGCGGCGCAAGCTGGCAACCATGGATGGAGGTACCCCGGGCAGCGCACGGTGCTCTGCAGGAGCTGCAGCTATGGGGCCTGACGATAGCTGATCAGAAGGTCTGGGCGGCCGGCAGCGGTAGTTTGATGCTGCCAGAGTCCCAAACCAGGGGTGCCCCCCTGGTTGGCAGCTCGGCCATTCTGCTTTCCTGGCCCAGAGCCAAACCCGAACACAAGACCTGATCGCAGGCGGCTCTCTCTGGCGCAACGATTGTCGTGGCTTATCTACAGCTATGGCGTATCGACTGTTGTGGCTCATCGACTGTTGTGGCTCATCGACTGCTGTGGTGCATCAATCGTCGTGGCTTATCGATGCCACGCAGTCGGCGCGGGCTACCTTTCTCTACTCCTGGCTCGCAATAGCGTCCTGCTGCTGGGTACCAGCCTGGACAGCAGATAACCGAGGCAGAGTTCACCAACGGCCATGGCCCCGTATACCGCACCATACAGCCAGGAGGAACCCACGAAGGCAACCGCCACCGCCGCAAAGAAACCTATCGCCACGGATCGAGCATGCGCATCCAGATCCCTGCCGAGGACACCTCCTGCCACAAGGCCAATTACTACACCCGCCAACATTCGTTCCAGCATCTACCCGCCCCTCCCTGGGCCATCAGCCATCTGCATTCGGCTCCCCCCTCTCCATGGGGCACTCAGCCTGCTCGAGCCACTCACGAACTGCTATCAGAGCGGAGACAGATATCCTCACACTTTCGACAGCACTATTTTCTTCGGACAGCGCTATTTTCTTCGGACAACGCTATTTTCTTCGGACAACGCTACTTGCTTCACACAACAACACAGCAAGAGTCCCTATCGACCATTCAAGCGGCTCCTTGAGCCAGAACAATCCAACGACTCATCGCGGCACAGAGGTAGCTCGAGTGCTTGAATCGGGATTGCGACAGCGGCTATTATCTGCGCCATGAAATATTCCCGTGGTCTGGTCTTCAACATCGTGATTCCCATCGTCGCCATTCTCGTTATCGGCGGCGCGATCTTTGGTGGCCAGGCGATCTCCGAAGCCCGGGTCAGCAATGATGTTCAGCAGGCGCTGTCGGCCGAGCTCGGTTCTGCCGGTCTGGTCGAGGTGCAGTACCTGCAGGAGGTCAATCACGGTTATGGCATCTGTGGCCTGTACAAACAGGCATCATCAGATCAGGGCTACGCCTCGTTCTTCTACGACAAGGTCAACGACCGCGTCACCCTCGATGTCAATTCTTCCCGCTTCAAGACCAACTGCGGTCTGTCGGCCATCTGCTGAGCCGCCCCGTCGTCACGGCAGCCACCATTGCCTCGACAAACACCATTGCCTCGACAAACACCAACGTCACAATAGCCCCCTCCCCTGGAGCACAAGCATGCCTCCGAGGCCAGTGACCCATAGGCCCGCACCGAAGCTGCAATGCGCCAGGAGACTACGGAGCCGGGCTGTGTTCGGTTCAGGTGTCTTGCGGGCGGCGACTCCTGCGCCCAAACCAGGTTGCAGGACAAGAAACGGAATCAACACCGTCGCCACGCCGAAAGCCAATGCAGGCATGATCGTGGGACGGCTCAACCAGTCCGCTCCAGCAAGTGCGAGGAACACCGCAGCTAACGCGACTCCGATCAGATAGTGAGCCCCCCACCCCAGAGCCGCCTCTCCTCGAACTGGCCGACTTTTTCCGATGGGGCGATGGATGAAGACTCCTCTCGATAGGTGACCAAGCCAGCGCCCCACCATCGCGTAATTCAGCGAAGGGGTACCGAACAGACGGCGTTGCAGCAGCGCAATGATATCCATGAAAGCGGTCGCCCCGATGCCGAGCATCAGGACATTGATCAGGAACCCCGTCATTTCTGCGCTCCGGTCATCCGTATCTCTGGCATCCGTGCCCCTGTCATTCGTATCTCTGGAATCCGTACCCCTGTCATACTTGCTCCCGGGCGGGTAATGAACAGCAGCGTGGCCTGACCCCGTCCCGGACCAGCAGCCCCCGATCCGGGGCCATGTGCACCTCGGCCATGAGTGTCAAAAAGCGGCATATTCCCCAGGCTCCCTTGATGAGTCGAATGAGGCTGAGTAGCCTACAACTTCAAGTCAACTTGAAGTCAAGTGCCATGCTCGACATCTCTGAACTCGCCCGGCAAAGCGGCATCGCGGCCTCGAAAATACGGTATTACGAGGAAGTCGGACTGATCCGCTCAGTCGGGCGCAAGGGGCTGCGGCGGGTCTTCGAACCTGAAGTGGTATCTCGCCTGTCGCTGATTGCTCTGGGACAGGTCGCGGGGTTCTCGCTGGCCGAGATACGCGAGATGCTGGGTTCGGACCGTCACCCGGACATCGATCGCGAACAGCTCGGTGCCAAGGCCGATTTTCTGGACCACCGCATCAAGGAACTGAGCGCGCTGCGGGATGGATTGCGCCACGCCATGAACTGCACCGCGCCAAGTCATCTGGAGTGCCCGACTTTTCAGCGTCTGATGCGGATCGCACTGACTCGACAGGCTGGACGAGGGAGCCAACTAAAAAAGGTCAGTGCCAGGCGCAAGTGAATTGGACCTGGCGTATGGGAATTGAAGAAAGAACGTTTGAAGTCATCGATTCCGCAAAATCCTGCACAGGCAAATTGTCGCACCAGGCTTGCCGAGCCCACGGATAACGCTATGGTGTGCATCTATCCTGACCCTGCGGCTCCCTGAACGGAGAATCGACCATGTCCGGCCCGAATTTCAGCACCAGCTCTCGTAACTCCGACCAACGCAACACCATCGATCACAGCATCAGCCATCGCACCGCCATTCAGCGTGGCATCATGGCAGGCATCCTCGCTCTGCTGTTTTCCAGCACTGCTGTCCATGCTCAGGATCTCGAAATCACTGACGCACAGTTGAGGCTACTGCCCGGTGATCTGCCGGCCGCCGGCTACTTCACCTTGCACAATGCCGGCGATGAGACGGTGACGCTGACTGGCGCGGAGAGCTCTGCCTTTGCCATGGCCCATATGCACCTCAGTTCCGAGAAGGACGGCATGAGCCAGATGGACTCGGTGGACCAGCTTGAGGTTGGCGCAGACGAGACCCTCGAGTTCGCGCCCGGCGGTTACCATCTGATGTTCATGAACCGCCAGCAGCCGCTGGAGGTGGGTGATGAAATTGAGGTAACACTGAAGTTTGACGGCCAGGCTCCGCAGCCGGTCACCTTTGAAGTCGTATCACCGGCGTCGATGTAGAGGACGACGCGGCAGGAGGAATACATGTACAAGTGGTTAGCCCCCGCGGTCATCGCCCTCGGCCTGATGGGCTGCGAAGATGCCAACTGGCACAGCACCGATATCTCCGAGGCCATGCCACCCCTCGACTTCCATCTCATCGACGAGAACGGCAATGCGGTGGATGCCGAAGATTACCAGGGCAAGACCACCCTGCTGTTCTTCGGCTTCACCCACTGCCCCGATGTGTGCCCGACTTCGCTGGCCAAGCTCGCGGCGGCCACCCGTCAGATCGATGAAGACCTGCGCGACGAGATCCAGGTGCTGTTCATCTCGGTGGACCCCAGCCGCGATACGCCGGAGATCATGAAGCAGTACACCGATGTGTTCGGCCCGCAGTTCATCGGTCTCACCGGTGAGAAGGCCAACATCGATGCCGTAACCAATCGCTATCGGGCCACCTACGAGTACGGTGACAAGGACGCTCAGGGCAACTACGACGTCTCACACACCAGCGCCATCTTCGCCTTCGATCATGACGGCAATGCACGCCGGTTGATGCGCGAGAGTGATCCCATGGATTCGATGGTCGCGGATCTGACCCGGCTCGCCAGGGAAGGTTAACTTCCGGTTCCCAGCCGTTGTTGCCCGCCTGCCTTCCCGCCTCGGCTATCATGAGTCATGCCTACACCCGCGAGGAATGACTCATGATGGCAGTGCAACACATCAGCACCTATATCCACCGCTCACCAGGCGATGTGTATGCCTTCGCCTCGAGCCCCGCCAACCTGCCAAAGTGGGCGGCAGGCCTGGCCGGCTCCGAGGTTACCCGAGAAGATGGACAATGGCGGGCCACTGCGCCCTTTGGTCGGGTCAGCATCCGCTTTGCCAAGGACAACACCTTCGGCGTCATGGATCATGATGTCGAACTGGACGATGGCAGCGTCTTTCACAACCCCATGCGGGTGGTGGCCAACGAGGAAGGCAGTGAATTCACCTTCACGTTGTTTCGCCAACCCGAGATGACTGATGAGCAGTTTGCTGCCGACAGGGAGGCCGTCGAGGCCGACCTTGCCACCCTGAAAACCCTGCTGGAAAGCCAGCCTGACGAGCGCTGATAAGCGGCCCATCAGGCGGCCAGGCCTATGCAGTGACTCGCCTGCCCCAGCTGTTATTTCTCATCCCCGTTCTACAGCTCTTTTACCTGTTCTGCAGCCCTTTCAACGGTTCTGCATGCAAGCGTCGGAAAAGCCGCGGAAGATGACGTCGTAGAGAGGATGCTCACTGGGCTTCCACTCGGGATGCCACTGCACCGCCAGCGTAAAGCACCGAGCGTCGGCAACCGAGATGGCCTCGACCAGGCCATCTGGTGCAGTGGCTTCCACACGCAGGCCCTCTCCGAGCCGATCCACGCCCTGCTGATGCAGTGAGTTGACCTCGGACTTCGCGCCATCGAACAGTTTCGCCAGCCAGCCGCCCGGCTGAATGTCGATGGCATGCACCGGAGCGTACTGCTGCTCCTTCTCGCCTTCCGGCTCACGGTGGTCGAGCATGCCGGGTACATTCTGAACGGCTTGATGCAGGCTGCCACCGAAGGCGACATTGAGCTCCTGAAAACCACGGCAGATACCCAACAGCGGCATGTTGCGCTCCAGCGCCAGTGGCACCCAGGTCATGGCCGCAGCATCGCGATCCTGATCGTCGCGGGTGTTCTCCGGGGCGCGCTCGGCGCCATAGCGCTCCGGCAGCACATTGGTGTAGCTGCCAGTCAGCACCAGCCCATCGAGACGGTCGAGCAGGGCTCCCGCTGCATCGGTATCAACGTCCTCCCACACCGGCAGAATGACCGGTTCCAGACCGTACTCACGCAGAGCACTGAGATACTTGTCGGTCACCATATGCGAAGGATGGCCTTCGACCATGCGACGGCAGGCGATAACGCCAACGAGGGGACGGGATTGCATGATGCCTCCGGGATCTGGATACCTGGCTTCAAGAAAAGGTCTGGTGAATTGGGGTACCGGGTCATGAATTTCGGATACCGCCAACACAGGACTGTTATGTTTTGCTCAACATACCTTGGTTCATTTTCCTTGCCAAGCCGTACGTCTTCCACCTTTGGACAATACACACACAACACACTGTTTGTATTGAACAATGAACAGTTGTTGCGAGACCCAGCATATTCACATCCTTCTCCATAGGCGTAAATTATTTGACAACACCAGAGGGCTAGCGGAACACTAGGGGAAACGCTGAATTCGACGCGCAGCCCACAAGAACGCAAACAGGTACCACACCATGTCCTCACACCCCGTCGACGAGGCCCGTGACTTCCTGGCACGCCATCCTGATATCGACAGTATCGACCTGCTGCTGAGCGACCTCAATGGCGTCCAGCGCGGCAAGCGCATCCCCCGCGACAATCTCGAGAAGGCCTACCTGAACGGCATCAACCTGCCGGGCTCGGTCTTTGCCCTCGATATCACCGGCAACACCATCGAGGCGACAGGCCTGGGTCTGGATACCGGTGATCGCGACTTCGTCTGCCGCCCGGTGGCCGGCACTCTGATGCCCACGCCCTGGCTGCGCAATGGTCGCCATGCCCAGTTGCTGATGAGCATGCATGATGACGATGACAGCCCCTTCTTCGCCGATCCGCGCAGCGTGCTGGCACGCCAGGTCCGCCGACTGGATGACATGGGCCTCAAGGCCGTGGTCGCGCTGGAGCTGGAATTCTACCTGGTCGACCGCCAGCGCACCGAGCTGGGCATGTCGCAACCGCCCCGCTCTCCGGCCACCGGTGAGCGCGCTACCGAAAGCCAGCTGTACTCGATCTCCGAACTCGATGAATACGCCGCCTTCCTCGAGGACATCCAGCACGCTGCCGAAGTGCAGCAGTTGCCGCTGGATACGGCACTCAAGGAATGTGCGCCTGGCCAGTTCGAGATCAATCTGCTGCATGGCGATGACGTGCTCAAGGCCTGCGACAGCGCAGTGCTGCTCAAGCGTCTGATCAAGGGCGTGGCTATCCAGCACGGCTTCGAAGCCACCTTCATGGCCAAGCCCTACGGCGGTGAAGCCGGCAACGGCATGCATGTGCATATGAGTCTGCTCGATGCCCAGGGCAACAATGTGTTTGCCGCTGCTGACGAGAACCCTCTCGGCACCGAGACGCTGCATCACGCCATTGGCGGTCTCATGGCGTTGATGGCGGACTCCATGGCACTGTTCGCGCCCAACATGAACTCGTTCCGCCGCTTTCAGCCCGGGCTGTATGTGCCGATGACCCCGACCTGGGGCTATGACAACCGTTCAGTGGCACTGCGTATCCCGTCCGGCCCCAATGTGGCACGCCGAGTCGAACACCGCGTTGCCGGTGCCGATGCCAACCCCTATCTGCTGCTGGCCACGCTGCTCGCCTCCATCGACTACGGCATTCGCCAGCAGATCGATCCCGGCCCAGCGGTGACCGGCAATGCCTACACCCAGTTCGAGCCGACGCTCAGCAACAGCTGGGCCCAGGCACTGGACCATTTGGAGGCCAGCGAGCCGTTGACCGAAGCCTTCGGCGGCGACTTCCTCAAGGTATTTCTCGCCAATCGCCGCGCCGAGCGCGAGGCCGCCATGCAGATGGTGAGCAAGCTGGAATACGACTGGTACCTGCGCCACGTCTAAGTGCGCACCGATTGCTGCGGCCTGCCCCTCCCCTGCATTTCCTGTCCCGGCGCCGCAGCCAATCACCGTTTCTCCACCAACTCCAATAACGCCTGGACAACCAAGATGACAATCACAACCCGGAAAGGGGCTTCCCGTCACGACATTCGGGAGGCCTGGTCATGAGTCAATCCTCACCCACATCGAACATCGACAGTCATGCCTTTGCACCATCGCAGCCGGACCAGCGTGGCAAGGGCCGCACTTTCCTACTGGTCGCCGGGCTGCTGTCACTGGTCATTGGCCTGACGATCTACCATCAGGCCGGTACCGACTTCGGCTGGATCAGCCTGGTCCCGTCACTGATCGTGTTGGTAGTGGCGATTGCCACCCACCGAACCCTCGAGGCCCTGGCCATCGGCTCGCTGGCAGGCCTGATTCTGCTCGAACCCAGCGACTATATCGGCGAGCTGGCGGATATCTCGCTGACGGTCATGATGGACGAGACCATCGCCTGGCTGATTCTGGTCTGTGGCCTGATGGGTGGCTTCATCGCCATGCTCGAGAAATCCGGCTGCACACTGAGCTTCAGTCACTTCATGAGTCGACTGGTCAAGACGCGTCGCCAGTCGATGCTCAGCACGGCCATGCTCGGCGTGATGATCTTCATCGATGACTACCTGAATGCGCTGGCCACTTCGGCGGCCATGAAGCGGCTTACCGATCGCTTCGGTGTCTCGCGGGAGAAGCTCGCCTATATCGTCGATTCCACCGCCGCGCCAATGTGTATCCTGGTGCCGATCTCCACCTGGGCGGTGTATTTCGCTGAACTGCTCAGGACCAACGGCGCCACGGAAGGTTCGGGCATGGCGCTGTACATCCAGTCGATCCCCTTCATGCTCTACGGCTGGGTGGCCATGGGTCTGGTGTTCCTCGTCGCCATCGGCCTGGTCCCCGACCTTGGGCCGATGAAGAAGGCTGAGGCCCGGGCGCGTGCCGGCCAGCCGATTCCCGACGGCGCACCGGATGTGGGCATGAAGGACGAAGTGCCACGCGGCAATCCGTGGGCTGGCGTGTTCAACTTCGTTGCACCGATGGCGGTACTGATCGGGGCCAGCGCCTGGTTCGAGATCGACCTGCTCAAGGGAGTGATCGCGGCGGTGTTGTTCACCATTGTGCTGTATCTGGTGCAGCGCCTGGCGACTTTTTCCACGCTGATGGACTCGATCATGGATGGCTTCCGTACCATGATGCTGCCGCTGGCCATCGTCGCGGTGGGCTTCGTGCTGCGCGAGGTCAACGACCAGTTGGGCATGACCCAGTTCATGATCGATTCGCTGGCACCCTTTCTGACCCCCGCGCTGCTGCCGGCGATCGTGTTCCTGTCGATGGCCGTGGTGGTATTCGCCACCGGCTCGTCATGGGGTGTGTTCGTGATCTCGATTCCCATCGTGGTGCCCATGGCCGTGCATATGGATGCATCCATGCCACTGGTGGTTGGTGCCCTGTTGTCGGCGTCGAGTTTCGGCAGCCATGCCTGCTTCTTCTCCGACTCCTCGGTGCTGTCGTCGCAGGGCAGCGGTGTGCTGCCGATGCAACACGCTTTGACCCAGTTGCCCTATACCCTGATCGGCGCCACCGTCACCACCATTGGCTTCCTGGTACTGGGAATGCTGATGCACTGATGCTGTAGGTAAGGTGCCCAATCACCCGCTCCAACAAGCAGAAGCCCGCCATGAAAGGCGGGCTTCTGCTGTTCCGGGCTATCGACTGCTGCCGATTGTCGGCACTCGCTATCTGCGTTCTCTACCTACAACTACGACCTGCAAAGGATCGGATGCATTGCGCGCTATGCGACCTTCTCTTCAATCAATCCCAGAATGACTTCTGGCGTCTCCTGGACCGTACAGTAACCCTCCGGATCCTCCACCGTGACGATCTTGGTACAGTTTTCCTCGTCCTCTCTCTTCATCCACACGATATGCTCGGGATTCAAGTAAATGGGACACCTGTCGTGAAAGCACATGAGCTTGATCATTGAGCGCCTCCTTCGGCTTGTTCGCACAAGCACCACGTCGGGCCGATCCGGGGGTGTGCTCTGTCGTGTTGCCACCCCTGTATCCTTCAACTATATCCTTTATGTCCTTCAACGTAGCTCACCCCGGCAGGAATATCGCTCCCCATGTCCTGGCTAGACACTAGACTGACAGGCAGACATGGCAGAAATGGAGATAAGCAATGTTCAAGACGATTCTGGTGCCCATCGACGGGTCTGAACACTCTCGCGATGCCTTGAAAGTCGCTTGTCGGTTGGCTGATGGCCCCGACAGTCAGCTAGTACTGCTTCATGTACCGGAAGAGCTCGCCCATGAGCCGGTGCTCGTATGGGGTGTAGTAGCGGTACCGGCGGATGCGGCCATGGTCAGGCGCGAGGAAGTCGGCCGGGAGATACTCGCTAAAGCCGAGCAGGAAGCAGTCGAGCTGAATGCACCGGCCACGGATACGATCATGGCCCATGGCGCGCCTGCCCGGGTTATCCTCGATACCGCCAGGGACAGGAATGTGGACGCCATCATCATGGGCAGCCGGGGGCTCGGCGACTTCAGCAGTCTGGTGTTCGGCAGTGTCTCCCACAAGGTCAGCCACGGCGCCGATTGTCGGGTCATTACCGTGCATTAGCCCTGAAGGAGGCTTGGGTGGAGCACCTGCACATAAAGACGACCCCGCCTCACCGGGCGGGGTCGTCTCGTTTTCTGCTCTCAGGAACTGTGGTGCCGCTACTCAGTTCTCGCGAACGGCATCAGGATCATTGCCGAGCTTGCGGTTGATGCGTTCCAGATCCTCCGGCTCGAGCTGCCAGGAAGCCGGGTCGAGGTTCATGTCCGGATGCTGGTTGGCGTCGAAGACGGGGAACTCGATACCGTCCCGCACCTGTCGATCAAAATCACGCAGGATGCGCAGTCCCTTGCCGAACAGGAAGATCAGCGCAATCAGGTTGACCACCGCCAGCAGCCCCATGGTGACGTCGGCGAAACCGAACACCGTCCCCAGGTCCGTCGTCGCCCCCCAGCAGACCAACAGCACGATGGCGATGCGGAAGACGTTGAACAGGCTCTGGTTATCACGGCTGAAGAAGTTGAGGCTGTTCTCGCCGAGATAGTAGTTGTAGAGGATGGTGCTGAAGGCAAACATCAGCAGGGCCAGGCTGACAAACACGCGCCCCCATTCCCCGACATGGTCCGCCAACGCGGCCTGGGTCAGGGCAATGCCTGCCACGTCATTGCCGGAGGCCGGATCATAGATACCGCTGAGCAGAATCATGAAGGCCGTGGCCGAGCAGATGACCACCGTGTCGATAAACACCGAGAAGGCCTGAACGATGCCCTGGTTGGCCGGGTGAGGCACATAGGCAACGGCCGCCACATTGGGCGCACTGCCGAGGCCTGCCTCGTTGGAAAACAGACCACGCTTGAGCCCCATCATGATGGCGGCACCGATTCCCCCACCAATGGCGGGCTCGAGTCCGAAGGCACTCTTGACGATCAGGGCAATGACGCCGGGAACCTCGGTGATATTGAGCGCCAGCACCACGAAGGCAATCAACAGATAGGCCCCGGCCATGAACGGCACCAGATATTCGGAGACGCGAGCAATACGCTTGATGCCACCAAAGATGATCAGACCAACTACGATGGCCAGAGCGATGCCACTGTAGAGCACCGGCACACCAAAGGCATCACCGAAGGACGTCGCCACCGCATAGGATTGCAGCGCGGTGAAGGCGAATCCAAAGGTGAGCAACAACAGCACCGAGTAGAGCCCCGCCATCCAGCTCCAGTGCCGCCCCAACCCCTTGACGATGTAGTAGGCCGGGCCGCCGCGATAGGTGCCGTCACCCACCGACTGCTTGTAGGTCTGCGCCAGGGTGCACTCGAGGAAACTGGTCGCCATGCCCATCAGGCCCACCAGCCACATCCAGAACACGGCACCGGGTCCGCCCAGCGTGATGGCCACCGCGACACCGGCGATATTACCGCCGCCGACTCGACCGGCAACGGACAGTACCAGTGCCTGAAAGGAACTCAGGTGGCCATGCTTGTCTCGCTTGAACGCCTCACTGGCGCCAAGGATGCGGAACATGCGACCAAAATAGCGGAACTGGACGAAGCGTGAGGCAACGGTGAAGCCTATGCCCACCGCTACCAGCAATACGAGGAGTACCTTCCCCCAGAGAAGGTCGTTGAGAAATGCCATCATGAATCAGGAGACTCCCTTTTGTATGTTGTATGGGGCTCCACGGATTCAAACACTATTTCAACGTCATGAAATTTGACGCTCTGGTGCGTGATGGTGCAGTCTCCTTCGCGCCTTGTGCATCACTTCGCACCACTGGCAGGTGTACGGACCCAGACTTTCATCGAGGGAGACTCTCGAACGTGGACGATGATCTTGCGGCCAATCTTCGCTACCTCTGTACCTTCTACCGCTCCATCGCCGACGTCTGCCGTCGTCTACAGATCAACCGCGCCCAGTTCAATCGCTACCTGAGCGGTCGCTACAGGCCCTCCGGCAACACCATGCGCCGGATATGCAAGTTCTTCGGCGTCGAAGTCCACGAGATCCTGTTGCCCCACGCCAGCTTTGTGGAACTGGTGGCAAATCGTCCCCGCGACAGAGTGCACAATGTCGAGCAGGAAAACAGCGCGAGCCCACAGAACTTCAGCCTGCCCAGAGGCATTCGCCAGCGCGGTCGTGACGGTCTGTCACGCTACCTGGGACGTTATCATGAGTACTACATGTCCATGTCCCGACCCGGCAAGGTGCTGTGCACCCTGGTATCGATCCAGCAACAGGGCAAGGACGTTGTCTACGAGCGCGCCGAGCGCATGCCCCTGCCGAGCAGTTCCCTTCCACACCAGAACCGCTATCGCGGTATCGCGCTGTTTCTCTCCAGCCGCCTGTTTCTGGTGGACTACGAGTCGATCAACCAGCACGAGATCACCGAGACCGTGCTCTACCCCAGCTTCCGCAGCCGCGTTACCCGATTGACTGGCATCAAACTGGGCGTGGCGGATAGCTGCGACCGTACGCCGTGCTGCGCACGCGTGGTTTACGAGCGCATCGGTTCAGGTACCTCGCTGCGGGAATGCCTGGCCCGCTGTGGTCTCTACGATCCCGACGACCCCAGCCTTGATCCCACCATTGTCACCGCCATAGGCAATGATGTCAGCGAGGACGAGTGGCACTTTCGTGCACGTTATTGAGCCTGCGTTACTGAGCCTGTCAGGGCATCAAACTCACCGCAGCACTCGCTGATCGCCCTCGGCTATCCAGCACGGTAAGGCGGTGAAAACCGCCACCGATATCCTCGAGCCAGCCTTCGCGGCGCAGTTCATCCATGGCCACCGGTTGATTGTTGACCAACCAGTGGAACGGCGGCTCACCACCCTGCAGACGCACAAACAGGGAAGCACTGTCCGCCGATGAAAGCTGTACTTCGGCACCGTCCCTTGGCACCACGATACGCATGGCATCCAGTGGCTGGCCCGAGGCGCCATGGAACTGGCGCAGCGAGCGCGGCAGTTCCGCGGTCGAGGCAATCAGCGCATCGGCAGGCGGTGTACGATCCGGCGCTTCGATACCGAGCACATCGAAAGCCGAGAACAGCAGCGGCGCAGCACTTCTGGCCCCCAGCGCCCCCGGCATCGAGCCATTGTCGGCACGCCCCACCCAGATTGCGATGACATGCCGACCGTCGAAGCCGATCGACCAGGCATCCCGGTGGCCGTAGGAGGTACCGGTCTTGAAGGCGATACGATCTGGTGTACCAAGACCACCACGTGGGGTCTGACGCAGGATATCGGCCAGATACCAACTGGCACGGGCACTGATGACTCTGGGTCCCTGGCTTATTCCTGGCCCGAGGGCAGCTTCGCCCTCCTCCTGTGGCACTGTCGTCAGACGCACGGCGCGCCCTTCATTGGCGATCATCGCGTAGATCGCCGCCATGTCTTCCAGACGGGTACCGACTCCCCCCAGCGCCACAGCCAGCCCTGGTGTCGCACCAGACGGCACCACCGGCTCGGCCCCGGCACGCCGCATGGCTCCCAGTAGACGCCCGGGCCCCACCGCATCGAGGACCGCCACTGCCGGCAGGTTGCGCGAGGACTGCAACGCCTCGCGAATGGTCATGGGTCCGAGATAGCGTCCATCGAAGTTGGCCGGAGACCAGCCATCGAAGTCATGGGGAGCATCATTGATCAGGGTTTCGGGATGCACCACGCCTTCATCAAAGCCCAGCGCATAGACCAGCGGCTTGAGCGTCGAGCCCGGCGAGCGCAGCGCCTGGGTCATGTCCACATAGCCGGCACGTTCAGCGTCCAGCGCATCCGCCGCGCCGATACTGGCACGCAGCTCACCCGTGTGGTGATCGACCACCAGCATCGCTGCTGTGACCGGACGCGGCTGACGGACCACCCACTCACGCAACTGACGCTCGAGCCGACGCTGCAGACGCGCATCCAGCGAGGTTTCTACATGGCCCTGGTTGGATTGCTCCAGCAACCGCCGCGACAGATGCCACGCCAGCCGTGGCATGGGCCGCTGAAGGGTCGGCATCGGCTCCTGGCGGGCTTCATTCGCGACCTCTTCACCGAGCAGTCCTGACGACAGGCTGCGTGCCAGCACCCGATTACGTGCCGCCAGCGCCGCCTCGGTATCGCGACTGGGGATGCGTCGTGCCGGTGACTGCGGAATCGCCACCAGCAGGGCTGACTCGGCGGCCGACAACCAGCCGGGGTTCTTGCCGAACCAGGCGAGGCTGGCCGCACCGACGCCCTCGAGATTCCCGCCCATGGGCGCCAGGTTGAGATAGAGTTCAAGAATCTGCTGCTTGTCCAGGCGCTGCTCCAGCGCCAGCGCTCCTCGAATCTGTGCGACCTTGGCGGCCAGACTGCGCGTAGGCCTGCCGTCGAGCAGGCGGACGACCTGCATGGTCAACGTCGATCCCCCGGATACGATCTCGCCATGCCAGGCGGCCTGCAGGCCCGAGCGCATCAGTGCCAGCCAATCGACACCATGGTGGGACTCGAAGCGCTTGTCCTCGTAGGCCAGCAGCATGTCGATATAGCCGCGATCCACCTGCTCCAGCGTTACCTGCCGCCGCCAGTAACCATCGGCGCTGAGAAACAGGCTCAACGGCTGTTGCTGACGATCCAGCACCAGCGGCGAATAGTGGATCTGCCGCAGCGGATCCGGAGCGCTCGCCACCCAGTGACTGGCCACCAGCCGCGCCGCGATCAGCAACACGAGCAGTATCAGAATCGAGGCGCACCACCATTTGCGGCGAGAAGGGCTCAACCACTCTCTCCGCCACTCTCTCCGCCACTCTCTCCCCCATGGCGCGCCCGGCTGCCGATCACTCACTGCTGTCCCTCATCAGCCCCACCGATCACCACTCGTCCGGAGTCGGTATTGGCCTGTAGATGCGGCAGGTACATGTCCTGCACCCGCGCGGCGGGATGGCGGAAATCACCGGGGCGTATCGCCCTCACCATGTAGGCCAGCTCGAACAGTTCACTGTCACGCAGGTCAACGGCGGCCAGGAAGTGGTCAGTGGCGAATTCAGCATGGGTCGGCTTGATCCCGCCGGAGAACCACTCGAGTCCCTCGGCATCCGCCGACGACAGTACATTGGGGTTATCGATCTGGAAACCGGCAGGCAGCGGATCCTCGATGGCCAACTGACCGCGGCTGGTGGCCAGCGGCGTGATGGTCAGCACCACCAGCATGCGCTGATTGAGTTCCAGCTCGGAGACATCGATACGCTCTCCCTCCAGGCTGTAATAGCGCCGCGATATCTCGATGCCCGAGCTGCGCGGTGCAATATCGCCGGTAGGCGAGCCACTGAGTGTCACCGCCGCGGTGGTGTCCTCCTCCAGCGGATTGAGCGCCACGGAACGGCTGTGCAGATAGTCGGCCAGGCTCAACGACAGATTGGCCGATGCCTCACCCGGTGTCTGCTGTTGCCCGGCCGCCACACGCAGCAGGCTGGCCTGCTCCACGCTGTTACCGCTGTCGGCGGCGGCCTGAATGGCATCCAGTACTCGCTCCCTTGCCACGGGGTAGTCAGCAGACAGTGCAAGACGGTAGGCGATCAACTGATCACGCACATCACTGGCGTAGGGGTCATAGTCGCGGGAATAAGGCGCCACGGACTCCGCTTCCAGTACCTCGAAGGCGGTCTGGAACAACCGCGATGCCCGGGCAGGATCGCCCATCTCATTGAGCGCGGCCCCCAGCCAGGCGCCTTCAAGTCCGTTGCGCTGCTCGTCGCCATCGATATCGAGCCAGCTGTCGGCGAAATAGCGCAGATCGCTGGCCCGTGCCTCGCCAGCCAGCGCCAGCACATAGAGTGCGTAGGCGGCGCTACTGCGACTTTCCGCCGAGTAGCTGGCTCCGTTGACCTTGTTCTGCAGATTGCCCATGGCCAGCTCCAGCGCCGCAGGCGACACATCCAGACCATCCTCGGCAGCGCGCCACAGGAACTCGCTGGCATAGGCATCCAGCCAGAAGTTGTTGCTCTCCGGCGCCCAGTCGCCGAAGGCCCCGGTCGGTGACTGGCGTGACAGAACACCGGCCAGCACTTCATCGAGACGCTCGGCGGCCTTGTCGCGGGCTTCGTCCGGCAGCACCTGACGCGCTGACATCAGCGGTTCGACACTCGAGATCAACTGCTCGGTGCAGCCCCAGGCCATGGCGTACAACGATCGCGCCACCGCCGGGACATGGAAATCCGCCAACCCACCGAAACTGATGGTCAGCGCCGCATCCTCGGCCATACCCTCAACAAAGGAGTCCGGCAGTTCAAGCTCCGCGCCGGCCTGTACCGGGAACTGCTGACGACGCTGGATGGGCAGGTCGTTGTAACGTACTGCCAGTGGCAGCGTCTGGGTCAACATCTCGCCGCCGGGCGTTTCCAGCGTCAGTGTCAGGTCAGCCTCTCCGGGATCGAGCGCCGTCAGTTCGAAGGTCAGCATCTGGTGTTCACCCTCGTCGAGGGTAACCGTCTGAGCGCCATTTCCGGCCACCGAGACAGGCCCCACGCCTTCAAGACGAACCTCGGTCTCGCCAACCGGTCCTTCGGCATGGGCCAGCTCGACCCGCACCTCGGCCTGATCCCCCGGTGCCAGGAAGCTCGGGGCGTGCGCCGTCAGAACCACAGGGTCACGAACAATGAAGTCCTCGCTGAGGTTGCCCAGCCCGGTCTCCGACCAGGCCGTCGCCATGGCTCGAACCGTGCCGTTGAAAGCCGGTAGCGGCAGGTCGATCAGTGCCTCACCATCAGCGTCGACCTCGACCAGCCCCGAGAAGACCGTGACGTATTCCTCGCGGCGCGGGCCTGGCGCCTCATCAGGCGTATTGCTATCACCGCCCTCGCGCAGTGCCGCTGTCGCACCGGGGATGTTCTCGATCAACCGGCCGTACAGATCGCGCATTTCGAAGGCCAGACGCCGTTGGCCGAAAAATTCCTCTTCGGGCTGCGGCACCGCGAAACCGGTCAGATTGAGAATCCCCAGATCGACCACCGCCACGGTGGCGTAGACCGACTCCCCCTCCACGGCATCCTCGACCGACAGTCTGAGTTGATTGTCCTGACGCGACTTGAGTGGCTCGGCAGGCGCCATTGCCAGATCGATGGTGCGCTGAGAGGCATCCACAGCGACCCAGTTGACCCCGATGGCACGACGCGGGTTGAGATCATCGGCCTGCTCCTGAGGCGTCACCAGCGAGGTAATCACCCAGGCACCGGCCCCCCAATCGTCGCCGACGGTCAGGCTCAGTTCGTTGGCTCCGGAATCGACCTCGAAGTGATGCGTCTCCACCAGTTGGCCGTTGAGCACACGAACCTCGGCAATGCCCGAACGGCGTGCATCGAGCCGTAGCTTGAGTTCATCCCCGGTCTGGTAACTGGCCTGGTCCAGTCCGGTGTTGAGTCGGTCCGGCGTATCGGCGCTGCCACCGCTGCCGTAGTAGCCGGCCCAGAAGCTGTGACGGGTCACGACTGGCTGGCCATCAACCTCGGTACGCAACTCCAGCTCGTATTGCCCCCAGTCCACCGGCACAGACAGCCGGCCCCCATCCTCGCCATCGATCGCCACGGTGCCATGTCCGTCACGGCTGCGTCGCTCGACGGCGGAGTAGCCCCACTCACCGTTGACCTTGTACCACTGGTAATCCCGGGAGATGCGTGACAGTGTCCACTCGACCTCGTCCAGCGATTGCGCTGTGCGTCCCTCACCCAACGCTACCAGCTCGAAGGCCGCGTCACTGCCTTCGGCCACCACTCGATCAAACATCGGTTTGAGTCCAATCACGACGCCATCCAGCGCCATCGGTAGGCTGAGTTCACGCTCCACCGGCCGACCCGATCCCTCACGAATCTGCATATTGAGGGTCAACGCCTCCACCTGACCGGCGGCGGTACTCGGCGGTACCGGCAAGGTTACCAGCGCCTGGCCTTCGTCATCGGTGGTCAACCCCGCGGACAACAGGGCGGAGGCGCTCTGGTCCTCTCCCGCCGGAATGCCGAAGCGATAGCCGGGATAGTCGCTCAGCTCTGCCACCGGCCGACGGGTCACCTTGCCGGAGATGGTCAGGTTGGCGCCGGGCGCACCGTAGAGATAGCGCGCATTGACCTCCACCTCGGTGGGCTCGGTGTGGCTGACTTGCTGTTGGCGACTGGTGAGGTCGAAGTCGACGCGTTCCGGCACGAAGTCTTCCACCAGAAAGCTCACCTCGCCCAGTGCCTCGGCGTCAGGATCGGCATGGAAGCGCAGTCGCCACAGGCCGTGCATGGCGCTGGTATCGAGACCCAGTTGCCCTACCCGGCCTCCGGCGCCCTGATCGTTCAGTGTCTGTCTCGAATGCTCCTTGCCATCCGGGCGCAGGGCAATCATGGTCAGCGGCATATCCGGGATGGCGCGGCTTTCGATGTCACGCACCAATACTGTCGCGAACACACTGGCACCCGGACGATAGATTCCCCGCTCGGTGGTGGCAAAGACATTGACGGTTTGCGGTGCAGGATGCCCGGCCACGCCGCGGTCACTGAGATCGAACCCTGCGTCTCGCAGATTGATGAAGTTGAAGTCCGTTTCACCGGCATTGATCGCCGTCAGCAGCGCAGGACGATCACCACCGCGACCGGACAGCCATTGGGGAGCAATATGGGCGTATCCCTGATCATTGACCTCGACGCGGTGCAAGACCTGGTTGTTGCGGGCGATCAGTTGAACCTCGCCATCGGCCAGTACACTACCGTCACTGAAGCGATTGACGAAAACGTGCAGACCATCAGGCCCGGAGAAAGTAGTCAGGGAGGTATCCGATACCAGAAACCACTGGGTGGCGGACTGATAGCTGTTGTCTTCCGGAACACGTGCGGTGATCGCATAGATACCGGGTTCGAGCACTTCCAGGGCGGTGTCGATATCGAGCAGTGAGACGGTGTCCTGGTTAAGCTCACTGGCCACCCGGGCATCGCCTTCCCAGACCAGGCTGCCTTCTTCGCTGGCCAGCGCCGAGGCATTGTAGCGATCCAACGGATTGAGCCACTCACCACCGCGGAGCAGCCCGGTCAGGCCACGATCACCGACATGATAGATGCTCAGTTCGACATGCTCGGTGTTGACCGCGGTGATCGGAATCTGATGGTTACGCCCTTGAGGCAGCACATAGCCACGGCCACTGAAACGTACGCTGGGGGAGCGGTCCGGCATCACCAGCTCGAAGGACTGCTCACGGGCCATGACCTCACCCGAGGCTGCCGGCAATCCCTGACGCAACACGATATGGTATTCGCCACCATGTTCCAGGCCCGCGATACACAGCCGCTTGCCCTCGGCGCTGACATCCACGTCGACGCCATTGGTCCGCACCCCGTCGTTGGCCCTCACATAGTCACCGTAAAGAAAGCCATCCTCACGCAACGGCTCGGAAAACTCGGCACAGAAGCGCGGCGCACTGCTCTCCGCCTCGGCTCGGGTATCCATGACCCTCGGGCCAAAGGTCAGCAGGGCCTTCTCAAGACGCTGGCGATTGCCGCTCAACTCGGCGAGGAGGCGATGCGCCGCGAGAATATCCGGGCCGCGATCCGGGTCTTCCTCGAGCTGCTCGACAATCTTCTCCAACACCGGAAGCTGCTCGCTGTGCTCGTCGGCACGCAGCCAAGCGTTGATGAGAAAGGCAGGCTCCGCGTAACCCCAACGATCGAGGAACTTCGGCCTCCCGTCGGAATGTTGGGCGCGACGCATCAGCGCCAGCCAGGCACCGGGCTGATTGCCGCGTACCGCCTCATCAAGGTAATTCCAGCTCCCCTGCACCAGCTCGAGATGTTCGTAGAGCGCCCTTGCCTGATCCTGCTCGCCCTGGTTGAAGAAGCCCAATGGTTGGCCCGCCGCATGATTTCGCAATGCTGGGTCCGTGGCTACCATGCGGCCGGACAGGGCTCCGATATGATTGACCGGCGTCGCGGCATCGGACTTCAGAAAACAGGCATCGGCGCGGCCATTGAAGGTGAAGGCACGGCAGGACGCTTCATTGCGGCAGGCACTGGCACAGTATTCAAGATCCGTCTGGAAGATCGCCCGCAGATCATTGCCGGGCAGATCGACTCCGTCCTGATACTCGATACGCTGAGCGGGTAGAATGGCGTCATGGTCAGCGGCTTGCGCCATCCAGGGCAGCAACAGAACGAGCAGGCAGAACAGCAGTCGAGACATGGGTCGAGGCTCCATCAGCGATCACCCCAAATCTAGACCATTGAATGCCTCTGTGTGGGACGGATGTCAGACCTCAAGGCTGGGGTTCAAGACTGGGGTTACAGACCAGGGTTCAAGAACAGGACTCCAGACCAGAGCTCAAGCACTGAGCCCTCTCCAGGGCCCCCGGCTCACCAGGATCTGAGCGAATTCAACTGGGGATCGAGCCAACCCTGGTTTATCGGTCACTGCCCCTAACCCGCCAGTGGTCAGAGTCATGCGGTTGAGGCTGCTGGGGGACGCTGATCCAGGCTCCTGAGGTATCCCGATATTATTTTCCGGCTTTCCTTCAAGTTGAGTATTTTCTGATCCAGTTTCTCAACTTCCTTATGCAGGGTTTCACTGACTTCCAGGCAAGGATCAAAGATCGGCTGATCATCCAATATGCAAGGTAATAGAATGCGGATGGATTCCAGCTTCAGGCCAGCAGTGCTGAGCATGACAATACGCTTGGCCACCAACACTGAGTGTTCATCGAAATCGCGATAGCCCGACTCTGTTCTGGCGGGTGTCAGGAGACCTTCCTGCTCGTAGTAACGCAGCATACGTTCGCTAATGCCCAGATGGTGTGCCAGCTCTCCAATTCTCATGAATGCTTCCTGTTGACTGATGCATTGACCTTGACAGCGCTGTCATAGTTTAGCATGCCCTCGTGGATTGAATATCCCATCCAATGAGGAGATGAACATGTCACGCAAGGCATTCAGTTTGGACGGAAAGGTCGCTATCGTCACCGGCGCAGGCCGCGGGCTTGGTAAAGCCATCGCTCTTGGACTGGCCTCTGCTGGGGCTAAAGTCCTACTGGGCTCCAGGAACCCTGAACACCTATCTGATACTGCGACGGCAATTGCAAATTCGGGCGGAACCGCTTTATGTGCATCCGTTGATATCTCGGACCCTGCTTCATGCACCGCACTGGTGGCGAAAGCAGAGGAAGAGTTTGGGCAGTTGGATATTCTGGTGTGTAATGCAGCCACCAATATCCAAGGGCCTGCGGCAGACATGACGCCCTCGGACTGGTGCCGGGTCATCGGCACCGAAATGTCGGGTTGTTTTTACTTGAGCCAGGCGGCTTATAGGCTGATGGCCAGACAAGGGCGTGGATCGATCATCATGATCTCTGCCAACTCCAGCTCTGTTGGTTATACCGACCTGATCGGTGTGGCTACAGCAAAAGGAGGTGTCGATATGATGGCGCGTAATCTTGCCGTTGAGTGGGGAAGTGACGGCATCAGAGTCAATACGATCAATCCTGGCTGGACTGAACACGTTCCCGAGGATGGGGCTGACGTCGCCGCAGGAGACGGTGATCTAGATGATGACATTCGGGCCACTACACCGCTGGAACGTCGAGGGCGTGTGGAGGAGTTTGCCAATCCAGCCATCTTCCTGGCCAGTGATGCCTCAAGCTATATCACCGGACACAATCTGGTTGTCGACGGAGGCTACTCGGTGAAGTGATTTTCAGAGGCTCGCTGTTACACAGTTCTGATTCACACGCAGGTAGGTGCTGAGCACTGATATCAGTGATTGATCAGCCAGCGAAATAGCACCGTAGCAATGCAAAGCGCCTGCCTGACAATGCGTCAGGCAGGCGCTTGCGAGCTTCCAGAACAGCCCCTGATTCGTGCTGGGCCGCTCAGGTCCTAGTGGTCTCCTGGCCACCAACGACCACATCCCATTGTGGCTGGCCCTCTTCCAGCAACACTCGGTCGCCTTCCGGGACGCTGTCGAGGCGTGCGGTACGAGTGATGCCATCGTGATGCCAGACCACGTCGTAACCGACCGTCTGCTGCTGGGTATCCGTCACGGTCTGACAACGCTGCTCAGTGGTGGTGACGGCCTGCCCTGACTCGATGTTGCGCTGGATCTCACGACCGGCATAACCGCCGCCGAGAACCCCGGCGACCGTGGCGATCTTGCGCCCATTACCGCCGCCGATCTGGTTACCGACCACGCCGCCAATCACTGCACCAGCGGCAGTACCGAGGATGCTGTGCGGGTCGCGAGTCTGTGCCTGACGGGTCACCGGCACGCTTTCACAGACCTGACGCGGCGTCTCGACCGTCTGGGTGACCGGCGTCACCGCAGTGATATCGGCAAACTGCGGGCCTTCCGGTTGTTGCTGTACCTGCCAGGCGCCAAAGGCCATGCCACCAAGGCCAAGAACGGCCAGCGTAGAACCAATAATGATCGACTTGCTCATTTTATCGTCTCCTTACCCCACCACTGACCGCACTGTTCGCAAAGAGCATCCGCAAAGGACGATCCGTAAAAGGCTTGTCCGCAGAGGGGCTCCTGTTCGAGGAATGAAGCAATTCTGGCATTGTCGAACACTGTTCGCACCATTCCAGGTGCAAGTTGCATGATCATTGTCGCGCATGTCTGCATTCAGCGACGTCAGATGTCCGTTACAAGCAACGGGTCTTCAAGCAGCACCAGGAGCCTTCCACCAGTATGGCATTGGCCACTCAGTGGTCTTCGGGTGTCATTGATCATGAGAACTGAACCGATACCTCGTGGCTGAAGCTACGCGTCGTGGCCAAAGCGACCTTCTCGTCGATGAATTTGAAGAATGCTTCGATATCTTCAGCGTCATAATCCTTCAACCACATCAAGACCACCCTTTCTTCGCCACCCTCTTCATAGCGTAGACTCTTGATATTTCTATCTATATCAGCAACATCGCGAAAACTTTCGTAGGTAATGGAATACACAGGACCATCCTGCTCGAACTGAGCCTCCATATGGTCCGTGAATATCTTGATTCCTCGTTCCCCAAGCCCACGATAGATATTCAAAACCAGTAAATAAGCCACTACCAGAAATGTCACCAACAAGAATGCATTCTGGAGAAAATAAAACGCAGCAGCCGCCACCACAACCAACAATACAAGACAAATAAAAACATTCACTTTTGATGTTTTAATTCTGTAAAACTGAACAAGCTCTTTCTCCATTACAACCCCACCTTATCTTGACTACGCCAGCACTGAGAATTTCTGCCACCATCAGTTTCCAGTCAGGTCTGTTTTCAGAAAAACCATGGGGCGTTCGGAACAGTCCCGCCACCGACCGGCAAGCAACATGGACATGAAGTGCGCCGCGCCCTTCCCCTCGCCCCAGTGGATGATACATGGTCAGACACACAACAATTCAACACCTGATGGAATAACCGCAAGCAAGGTGCTCATGTCTGCATAATATTAGAGAGGCAATCATTACAGTGCCGCTATAAAGCCAAGGACATCAAAGCTTGATAGCGGATCGACGCAGCATGATGGATAGACAGAAGATTGGAAAAAGGTATTCAGTAAGGTTTTATATGCACCCTACAGTACAAGTTCACCCAGGGCGAAAAACACAAAAGGCCGCCCCTCGAAAAAGAGGAGCAGCCCCGAAGAAAACCACGAAGTGCCACTACCCTGCTCGTAGCCCGAGCGCAGCGTGCTCGTCGCTCGCAGCTCGCGCCTCAGATCCCCAGCTTGTCACGGGTCTCGTAATACCAGGCGCCCATTGCCGACAGCGGCACTCGCAACATGCGTCCGCCCGGGAACGGCAGGTGCGGCAGGCCGGCGAAGGCGTCGAAGCGCTCGTCACGTCCGGTCATCACCTCACTGATCAAGCGTCCCGCCAGGTGGGTGCAGGTCACACCATGGCCGGAATAGCCCTGGGCGTAGTAGACATTATCGTTGATCACCCCGAACTGCGGCAGACGGTTCAGGGTCATCAGGAAGGTACCACTCCAGGCGTAGTCAACCTTGACGTTGCTGAGCTGCGGGAAGGTCTTGAGCATCTTGGGACGAATCACGGCTTCGATATCCGCCGGATCCTCTCCGCCGTAGTTGACGCCCCCACCGTAGATCAGGCGGTTGTCACGGGTCAGGCGATAGTAGTCGAGCAGGTAATTGCAGTCCTCGACAGCGATGTTGTTGGGCAACAGTGCCTTCGCCAGTTCTTCCTCCAGCGGCTCGGTGGTGATGATCTGGGTGCCGCAGGGCATGGACTTGCCCTCCAGCTCCGGCATCACTCCGCTCATGTAGGCGTTACCAGCGAGCACCACGCGCTCGGCCTTGACCAGACCACCTTGAGTTCTCAGCGTCACCGGCTGACCATGCTCGAGACTGGTAACCGGGCTCTGTTCGTAGATGACACCGCCCAGAGACTCCAGCGCAGCCGCCTGGCCCAACACCAGATTCAATGGATGAATGTGGCCGCCGGAATGATCGACCAGTACACCGGTATAACGATCGCTGCCGACTTCACGCTTGTAGGCCTCGCCTTCCAGCAACTCCAACTGGTCGTTACCATACCGTTCCCAGAGCGCCTTGTGCTCCTTGAGTCCGTTGAGCTGCCTGGCATTACAAGCGGCAAACAGGTTCTTCTCGCGCAGATCACACTGGATGTCGTAAGTGGCAATACGCTCGCGGATAATGCGATTGCCCTCGAAGGCCATGTCTCCCAGGGCACGGGCGGTCTCCGCGCCGTACTTGTCCTCGATGACATCCATATCGCGGCTGTAGCTGTTGACGATCTGGCCACCGTTGCGGCCCGAGGCCCCATAGCCGACACGGGCAGCTTCCAGCACCACGACCTTGAGGCCCTTCTCGGCCAGGTGCAGCGCCGAGGAAATTCCGGTGAAACCGGCACCGACAACACAGACATCGCAACTGACCTCCCCGGCCAGGGCAGGACGCTCCGGTGAGGGATTGGCCGAGGCCGCATACCAGGACCCGGCATGCTCGGTAGCAGACGCGGAACGCTTCGACGTCGCAGACATGGCTAACTCCGAAAATGGTTATTTTATTCAACACATATTGCCATTCTACGAGCCGGAACAGGCAAATTCCAACCCCTTCGATAGCATATAATCACCATTCCATTGATCATCGGCGAGATTCTTCCTCTCGAGTGCCTGGCGGTCTTGAGGTTCACTGCACCTGGCGTTCACAACCGCTGGGGTTTATCGCCATGACAGCTCACAGCTACGAGCACTCACCGCCATCGGGGCTTCCCAACACACAAAACGCCAGGCTCGTCAGCAACGAGCCTGGCGTCGATCCATCCATGCCAGTCGGGGCTCAGCGTGAACGGGCTTCCGACCACAGTTGCTGCAACAGCTCCAGTTGCTCGCCCTCCACCCCTGGTGTCAAGGAAAGACGGGCACGTGTCTCGTCATCCGGCATCACCGGTGGCTCACGCAGCGCGGCATCCAGCATCGGTTGCGCGGCGGCGTTGGGAGACGTGTACATGTTGTAGTTGGATAGCCTGGCGGCGACATCCGGACGCAGCATGTACTCGATAAAGGCGCGCGCAGCCTCTGGATGCGGAGCACGAGCCGGGATGGCCATCACATCAACCCAGCGCTGGGAGCCCTCGCGGGGCACGAAGAACCCCACATTGCCATAGAGCTCAGGATCCGCAGCCTTCTTGCCGGCAACATCGCCGTTGTAGGCCACGGCAGCGTGAATCACGCCACTTGAGATCTGATCGATACCTGCCAGCGCATCCACAAAGCCGACGAAGTTGTCCCGCTGTCGCGTTTCGATCACCACACCGGCCGCCTCGACCCATGGCTCCTGGCCGACGCAGTCAAAGCCCTTGCCCAACCAGGCGCAGATGGTGCCGAAGTTGAACTGACCATCGCCCTTGAGCATGGCAAAGGGGTACTCGCTGTTGACCTGCGGGTCGTAGAGCAGGCCCCAGCTGGGATCGGGGTCGGGGAAGGTCTCGGTGTTGTAGACGATACCGGTGACGCCCCACTGATAGGGCACGGTATAGCGATCCTCGGGGTCGTAGTAAGGCGCACGGAAGTCCTCGAGAATGTTCTCCGTTCCCTCCAGGCCAGCGCCCTCCCCGTTCAGCGGCTGCAACAACCCTGCCCCGATCAGACGCGCCACCATGTAATCCGACGGCATCACGATGTCGTACTGGGCATCTCCTCCAGCCGTGAGCTTGGCCATCAGCTCGGCATTGGAGTTGAAGTAATTCTGGACCACCTCGATACCGGACTCGGCCTCGAAATCCTCGATGATGCCGGGATCCATATAGTCGGTCCAGTTGAACAGATTGAGCTGGGCTTCCTCGGCGTTGGCCGTTATCGCCAGGCTGGCCAGCATCAGTCCCGACACAAACATCGAGCCAGGCTTGCGGCAGAACTCTGCCAATCCCTTTGCGCGGATCGTCTTCATTATTGTTCTCCTTCCCTTCACAGAGAATACATCGCCGATGTCGCCCGTCAGGCAAGCCGTGGAAACTGTTCCCCGCCAGCTCCGCGGCTTGCCTGGCCCACTACTGGGCTACGGGACTACACCCTGAGCAGTAGGTGCTCTCGTTCCCAGGAGCTGATGACCTGGAAGTAGGCCCTGTGCTCTGCGCGTTTAACAGCCAGGTAACTGTTGGTGAAGCGCTCACCGAGGATATCCGACAGTTCCGAGCACTCCCGCAGCAGGTCCAGTGCCGGGCCGATATCGTCCGGCAGTTTGTTACCGCCGGACCAGGCCGAGCCAACCATCGGCGGGCGGGCCTCGATCTGGCTGACCATGCCAAGATAGCCACAGGCCAGCGATGCGGCCATGACCAGATAGGGGTTGGCATCCGCCCCCGCGAGACGATTCTCGACGCGGGTCGCCGCCGGAGAGGCTACCGGAACCCGCAGCCCCACGGTACGGTTGTCCATCCCCCACTCGACATTGACCGGCGCCGAACCACTGCTGTCGGTACGCATCAGTCTGCGATAGGAGTTGACGTTGGGCGCCAGCAACGGCAAGGCCGCCGGCAGATAACGCTGCAGGCCACCAATGAAGTGATGGAACAGACGGCTGGGCTGACCATCATCACCAACAAACAGGTTATTGCCCTTCTCGGGGTCCACCAGGCTCTGGTGAACATGCATGGAGCTACCCGGTTCATTGGCCATGGGCTTGGCCATGAAGGTGGCATACATGCCATGGCGCAGTGCGGTCTCGCGCAGCACGCGCTTGAACATCACCACCTGATCGGCCAGCGCCACTGGGTCGCCATGCTGGAAGTTGACTTCCATCTGCCCGGCGCCTTCCTCGTGGATCAGCGTATCCAGGTCGAGGTTCATGGCATCGCAGTAGTCGTACATCTCCTCGAACAGTGGGTCGAACTCGTTGACCGCATCAATGGAGAACGACTGACGGCTACTCTCCTGACGTCCGGTACGCCCGATCGGCGGCTCCAGCGGATAGTCGGAATCCGTATTGGTCTTGACCAGATAGAACTCGACCTCCGGTGCCACAACCGGCTTCCAGCCACGCGCGGCGTAGAGCTCTAGAACACGCTTGAGGACATAACGTGGCGACAGGTCCACCGGCTCGCCGGTGAGGTAGTGGCAATCGTGAATGATCTGGGCAGTGGGGTCCTCTGCCCATGGAACCAGGAACGCGGCGTTGGGGTCGGGGACCAGCTCCATATCCCGCTCGGCGGGGTTCCAGAAGCGAATATCCTCATCATCCGGGTACCCTCCGGTGACCGTCTGAATGAAGATCGAGTCCGGGAGGCGCGGGCGGCCCCCGTTGAGGTACTTGCCGGCGGGCATGATCTTGCCCTTGAGAATCCCGGTGAGGTCGGTGACTAGACACTCAACCTCGGTAATGCCGTGTTGTGTAAACCAGTCGTTGAGTGCTGGTGTTTCCTGGCGGTTACTCATGAGAGTTTTCCGTATGATGAATGAACAGCTCGGTGGTTGAGTCCCGACACCACTGGCCTCGACCAGCAGTGTCGGTGCTCCGTAACCCCTACCGAGCTTTTACCTCAGACCACAGTTGTTGGAAGGTCTGGAGTTCTTCGCCCTTGAGGCTGGGCGTGAAATACAGCCGCTGCATTTCCTCATCGGTCGGCTGGGTCGGGGACTCCGTCAGCACTTCATCGAGGTAGGGGCGCGCGGCTTCATTGGGGCTGGCGTAGTAGTTGTAGTTGGACAGCTGCGCACCGATCTGCGCATCCAGCATGAAGTTGATGAACTCGTGGGCCAGATCCGGGTTGGGCGCATCCGCCGGAATCATCATCGCATCGACCCACATTTCTGCACCTTCATCAGGAATGGTGAAGGCCAGGTTGGCGAAGGACTCGGGATCCTCCTCCTTGTAGAACAGGTAGTCGCCGTTGAAGGACATACCGGCATGCACCACGCCACGCGCAAGCTGTTGCAGCGTCGGAGTTCCGTCGGCAAAACCGGAGAAGTTGTCACGGTTCTTGGTTTCGATCAGCGTTCGAGCCGCATTCTTCAGCGAGTCGAGATCTGCGCACTGATAGCCGGCACCGAGATACGCACAGGCGCTGCCCACTGCGACCTGGCCATCCCCGATCAAGGAGAACGGATAGTCGTTGTTGACCTCGGGGTCGAACAGCAGTGACCAACTGTTGGCCGCATCCGGGAAGGTCTCGGTGTTGTAGACCATACCGGTGACGCCCCACTGGTAGGCAGCGGAGTACTCCGCACCAGGATCGAAGATCGGATCCTTGAACTGCGGCATCAGGTTATCGAAGTTGGGCAACTTCGAACGGTCCAGCTTCTGCACCAGGCCGGTCTCGATCAGGCGTGGAATATAGTAATTCGACGGCACGATAACATCGTACTGCGAAGTGCCTCCGGCATTGAGCTTGGAGATCAGCTCAGGGTTGGAGTTGAAGTAGTTCTGCACCACTTCCACATCGAACTGCTCCTCGAACGCCTCGATGATGGCCGGATCCATATACTGGGTCCAGTTGAACAGATACAACTTGCCCTCTTCCGCCTGGGCGCCACCCGCCAGCAACATGCTGCTCAGTGACACTGCCAGTGCAGCTCGCGTCTTGTTGTGGATCATCAGGAGTCTCCTGGTTGTTTTCCCTTGCGTGTCTTCTCGCCCTCAGGCTCGACGACGATTGAACATGAGACTGAACACTGCCGCCAATGCCACGGCACCAATCATCAGTGTGGCAATGGCATTGATCTCGGGCGAGATCCCCTTCTTGATCGCTCCCCAGATATAGATCGGCAAGGTGGCACTTTCCGGCCCTGAGGTGAAGAAGCTGATGACGAAGTCATCCACCGACAGAGTAAACGACAGGAAGAATGCCGATATCAGCGCCGGCTTGATCGTCGGCAACATGAAGTGCACGACCCGCTTGACCGGCGAGGCATACAGATCCTTGGCGGCCTCGAACAGAGTGGGATCCAGACCGACAAAGCGCGAATAGACGATCAGTGCCACAAAGGGGATCTGGAACGTCACATGGGCGATGATCATGGTCGTCAGCCCCGGTTGCAGGAACCCGGTCAGGCGATGGAACTGCACGAAGAAGGCCATTTCCGAGATACCGAACACGATGTCGGGCAGCACGATCGGCAGATAGATCAGGATGATCAACCATCCCAGCTTGCGGTGCCGATGGCGGTACATGCCGTACCCGATCATACAGCCGATCGCCAGCGCGATCACCGAGGAGATCACCGCCAGAATCAGCGTGTTGGCAAAGGCTGACATGATCTGCTCATTACCGAGCAACTGGTGATACCAGCGTAACGAGAAGCCGGTCATTCTGGCGGCGCTGTTGGAAGCATTGAACGAAAACAACATCACCACGGCCAGCGGCAGATAGAGAAAGACCACCGTCAGCCACCAGAATGTCGTCAGGCCACGACGCATTGCTCGCTTGTTCATATCACTACCTCCTCGCCGCCACCCAGCCGCTTGCCGATGCGACGCATGGCAAAGAGCCCGATGAAGGTCGCGATCAGCATCAGGATCGCCCCCGCCGCACCCAACGGCCAGTTGGAGCCTCCCGAGAACTGCGTGGCCACCAGGTTACCCAGCATCATGCCCTTGCCACCACCCAGCAGTTCAGGCACCACGTACATGCCGAAGGCTGGAATCGCCACCAAGACCACCCCTGCCAGCAGGCCGGGCAATGTCTGTGGGAAGACCGCATGCCAGAAGGCCTTGAACGGCGTGGCGTAGAGATCCTGGGCGGCCTCGACCTGAGCGGTATCGAGCTTCTCGAAGGCAGCGTAGAGCGGTAGCACCATGAACGGCAGGAAGTTATAGGCCAGCCCCAGAGTGACGGCGAAGTTCGACGGATACAGGCCCATGTTGGGCGAGATCAATCCGAGGGTCTCGGCAAAGCTGGAAAGCGGTGTCCCAGGCGCCAGCAGGTTCATCCAGCCGAAGGCGCGAATCACCTGGTTGGTCCAGGACGGCACCACCACCGCCAGCAGCATCAACGGGCGCCACTTCTCGCGACAGGTGCTGATGTAGTAGGCGATCGGATAGGCCACGATCACCACCAGCGCCGTCGCCAGGAAGGTCTGCCACAGCGAGCGCAGCAGCGTATAGATATTGCCGGGGCTCCAGCCAAGAAAACCAAAGCCCGCCAGTTGCTTGAAAGACTCCAGCGACAGTGGCATCTGCGGTAGCCCATAGGGCCCATTGGTCATGAAGGCCACTGCCATCAGATAGACGCTGGGCAGTACCAAAAACAAGATGATCCAGGCAGCACCGGGAGTAACGGTGAACAGCAGATGGCGCGCCTCGCGCACCATGGCCTGACTCCGCCCCAGTGTCTGACCACTCTGCATGGCCGTAGTATGGCTATTCGACATGTCTCACCTCATTCGCTCAGCGTGACGAGATCTTCCGGTGCCACCAGCACCGTCACCTCATCGCCTACGTCAGGCATATGCTTGCCGCGATTGTTGACCACCGCCTGCAGGGTGGTTCCGGCCAGCTCGAGGCGAAACTCCGCATGACTACCGCGGTAGAGACGCTCGGCGATGCGGCCATGCAGATGATTGACGCCTTCGACATGGCCCGGCTTGAGGTCGAGTGTTTCGGGTCGAATCAGCACCAGGTCGCCGCCGCCGTCCTGCTCCACTTCCAGTTCGCCGAGTTCTGTGGTCAGACGATTGCCATTGCGCGCCGTCACTCGATACAGGTTGTCATGGCCCATGAAACGTGCCACGAAGGCATTACTGGGTCGCTCATAGACTTCCCGCGGGGCTCCGACCTGCTGAATCTTGCCTCCGTTGAGCACGGCGATACGGTCGGACATGACCATGGCCTCGTCCTGATCGTGGGTCACGAACACGAACGTCATGCCGAGGCGTTTCTGTACCCGCAATAGTTCGACCTGCAACTGGCTGCGCAGGCCTGCATCGAGTGCCGACAGCGGCTCATCCAGCAGCAGCACATCCGGCTCACACACCAACGCCCGTGCCAGAGCGATACGCTGACGCTGACCACCGGAAAGTTGATCAATGCGGCGATCGACAAGATCACCGAGCTTGATGAACTGCGCGATCTCGGCCACCTTCTGCTCGCGCTGGGCGGCTGGCATGCCACGCATCTTGAGGCCGAAGGCGAGATTCTCGCGTACCGAAAGGTGCGGAAACAGCGCATAGGACTGGAATACGGTATTGACGCTGCGGTGGTGGGGCGGCACATCAATGACATCCTTGCCACCGATGTTCAGTTGCCCTTCGTCGGCTTCCTCGAGCCCGGCAAGAATCCGCAGCAACGTGGTCTTGCCACAGCCGGAGGGTCCGAGCAGGGTGAAGAACTCACCCGCCTCGATGGTCAGATCAACCCCGTCCAGCGCTACGGCATCGCGACCGAAACGCTTGTGCAATCCCTGCAGGGTGATCGATGAGGCACCACGTTGCAGGTGACTCTGCTCACCGGTGTCCTCGCCGGAAGGGGCTGCGCTATCTGCGCGCCCAGTGGCATCGACCGCGGTAGTGAAATCGGTCATGGGAAAGGTCCTCTAGATATTATTCTGGCTGTCTGGTTGCCGCTCCAGCAGCTTGTCAGAGTCGGTCACGCAGTTTGTAGAAGGTCGTGGCCAGCACCAGCAACGGTGTACGCAGCCAGCGTCCCCCGGGAAACGCCCGGTGAGGCATGGCAGCGAAGACATCGAAACGCTCGCTCTGCCCGCTGATGGTTTCCGCCAACAGTTTGCCGGCGAGTCCCGCCAGGGCCATGCCATGTCCGGAATACCCCTGTGCATAGTAGATATTGTCGGCCAGACGACCGAAGTCGGGGGCACGATTCAGCGTAATAGCGACATCTCCACCCCAACGATATTCAATATCGATATTGTCGAGTACCGGAAACAGGCGCCGAATCTTGGCATCGATGCGTTGATCCAGGTGACGTGGTGGCTTGCCGTCATAACTGACCTGGCCACCATAGATCAGGCGGCGATCCGCCGAGAGCCGATAGTAATCGAGGACGAAGTTGGCATCCGACAGTGCATCGTTACGCGGCAGCACCAGACTGGCCTGCTCGGCGGACATCGGCTCGGTGGCAATCATGTAGTTGGCCGCGCGCATGATGCGACCACTCATTTTCGGCACCAGGCGATCTCCGTAGGCGTTGGTCGCCAGCACCACATGGTCGGCCACGACACGGCCGCGCTCGGTGGTCACGGTGGCCGGATCCCGGTAATCGATCTCGATCACAGGGCTGTACTGATGCAGGCTGACGCCAGCACGCTGCGCAGCACGGGCCAGGCCAAGGGTGTAATTGAGGGGATGCAGGTGCCCGGCTTCGCTTTCCCACAGGGCTGCCGGATATGCATCGGTTACCACATGCTCGCGCAGTGACTCGCCTTCACGCCACTCCATGGCCGTGTAGCCATAGTCGCGGGCCATGCTTTCCTGCCACTGGCGGAGTTCATTGATATGGCGAGACTTGACCGCCGCATGTAGGTAGCCCCAGGCCAGGTCACAGGGGATCTCGTGACGCTCGACCAGTTCGGCGGTGAGGTTGACCGCTTCACGACTCATGGCCCAGATATCGCGGGCTGCCGACAGACCCAGGGCCTTCTCGATGGTCCCCATATCGGTACCCAGCCCGGGGAGAATCTGACCACCGCTGCGGCCCGAGGCACCGTGACCTACTGTCAGTGCCTCGAGCAACACCACTCGATAGCCACGCTCGGCCAGGTGCAATGCCGTGGAGCAGCCGGTAACGCCTGCGCCGATGACACAGACATCGGCCCGCACATCACCTTCGAGGGGAGGCGCCGGGTCCAGCTCGACTGCAATGGAGTCGCGGTACCAGGACGCAGGTGTCGCGGACGACGAGGAAACTGTCATAAAAAGTCCGTCTCTGTTGCGCATTGCGCTTTGTCGTTATTGGAGACATGGCGATTGAAGACATGCATGCCATGACTGGCATCACCTCTTCAATGTGGCACCATGCCCCCGCACCATGTCAAGAATTCAATAACAAGAATTCATTCAACGAAAGGACAGCAATTCCATAACATTGCCTTGCAACCCAGTAACCACAGTGCTCAAACAACACCATGATGCTGCCACCCAAGGAGCCTCCCCCATACAACAGAGACCAGATAATGCGCTGTCCTGACGATCCCCGCATCGTCTTGTCATGACATTTCCCGTCACTTTCGAACTGCAATATTCGACAGTCTCGCATTCGAAAAGCGCTCGAAAGCGTGCGAGCTGGCGTCAGTGCCGGAGCGCAAAGTATAGGTGAGCCGATGGCGATGCATAAGCATCAACGGATAAACGGGTTCTCTACGGTCACTGCCTGCAGAGAGCGGTGCTGCGGGTTCCCGGGAATCACCGCTGGCGGAGTGCGCCGAGGAAAACGTCCAGCACGCGGTGCGGACGACGGTCACGGCGGGTAATGGTGACAAACGGGGTCGAATACCAGCCAGTCTCGCTGCACAGCGGACGCAAGCGCCCTTCCTCTACCCAGACGTGGGCCTGGTGGTCAGGCAGATAGCCGATGTAGGCCCCGGTCAGAATCAGAAAGGCGGCCCCCTCGCGATCCGAGGATGAAGCGCTGCTGTTCAGCCAGGAGTGACGCTCGCGCCCGGCCTCCGTCAAGGGATAGGACGGCACCACCGCATCCCACTGCGCCAATTGCTCGAACTCCGGGTCCTCGGCGACGGAAAACAACGGATGTTCACGGGAGCAGTAGAGACGCGAGATTTCTTCGTAGAGATCCCCTGCCTCAATGCTGGCAGGCAAATTGACCGCCGGTACCACACCAACATGCAGGCGCCCATCGACGACGGCTCGAGCAATCTCCCCCGGCGGCTCCATCATCATGTTGATACGCACATCGGGTCCCTGTTGTTTGAGGTCCGCCAGTGCGTGGGTGATGCGCATCTCGGGAGAACTCACCAGGGTGTCGGTAATACCGATATTGAGCTCACCGCGCAGGCTGTGATGCAATGCGTTGACCTCGTTGCGGAAGGCCTCGAGACCGGCCAGTAGACGGCGCGCGCCTTCCAGCACTTCGCGACCTTCCTCGGTCAGCGCGAAGCCTCCTCGACCACGGCGGCAGAGCTTCAGCCCCAGCCGTTTCTCGAGGTCGCCCATGTGCAGGCTGATCGCCGAGCGACTGATCCCCAACTCGCCCTCGGCTGCCGAAAAGCCGCCGCACTCCGCAACCGCCTTGAAGACCCGCAACAGGCGGATATCGAAATCGGTGACCGGACTCTGATGGGAGCGCGTTGACTTCATGATGCCTCGCTGCTGCATACCGCACAGCCCGGATCCTTCGGCACGCGGAAGTGTCGCCACTCGCCACTCAGACCATCGAAGGTCGACAGCCCTTGATGAGGCTGGCCGGCACCGGTGAGCAGCTTGACGGCCTCCAGAGCCTGGAAACTGCCGATTATCCCCACCAGTGGCGCAATCACACCACTCTCGGCACAGGACAACGCCTCATCGCCCTGATCATCGGGAGGATACAGGCAGGCATAACAGGGACTATCGGCATCCGCGCCATCAAAGACCGCCAACTGCCCGCCGAACCGAATGGCGGCCCCGGACACCAGCGGTACTCCCGCCGTGACACAGGCCTGATTGATGGCATAGCGACTGGAAAAGCGATCCGTACAATCCAGCACCACATCCGCCTCACTGACAACAGCGCGCAAGGCTTCGGCCTCGAGACGATGATCAATGGCGGTGATGCGACAACCGGGATTGAGCGCCCGCGCGGATGCGGCCGCGGACTCGGCCTTGTTGACGCCCAGGTCGGACTCGCCATGGGCGATCTGACGTTGCAGGTTGGAGACCTCCACCAGATCATCGTCAGCGATGGTCAAGCGCCCCACCCCAGCGGCGGCCAGGTAGAGCGCCACTGGAGAGCCAAGCCCTCCCGCTCCGATGATCAGGGCGTGCCCGTCCAGCAGACGCTGCTGGCCCTCGATATCCACTTCGTTGAGCATGATCTGCCGGCTGTAACGCAGCAGCTGCTGGTCTGTCATACTCAAGATCGCCCAGCCTCCAGCATCAGTTCACTTCTCCTATTAACATGGCAATCAAATAGCTCATCCTGATCGATTTGATTGTCGCCCACACCACACTGGCGCAGATGCACGGATCTGCTGGTGTGGTGCGGCCTCGCGTCGGCCTGATGGCCGACGGCGACACGTCCCTGTGTCGCCATTAACCCAACATAAAAGCATGCCGGGTTAATATCAGTAGTCTAAATCCGCCAGTAGCCTGGATCCGCTCACTTGTCGTCGAATTCATCGAGATCCGGCACATGGAGCGAGTAGTCTTCCTTGACCTCTTCCATCACCACATAGCTCTTGGATTCCTTCACTCCCGGAAGCGTCAGCACCACATCCCCCAGCAGCTGGCGGTAGGCCGACATCTCGGGAATACGGCACTTGAGGATGTAGTCGAACTGGCCGGAAACAAGGTGACATTCCTGAATCTGCGGCAGCCTGGAGACGGCACGACGAAATTCGTCGAACACCGCTGGCGACTGTGTCTCGAGACTGATCTCGACGAACACCAGCAGATTGGCCTTGAGCATGCGTGGGTTGAGCACCGCCTTGTAGCCACGAATCACCCCCGCCCTTTCAAGCCGTTTGACACGCTCGAGACAAGGAGTGGTCGACAGGCCGACCTGAGCGGCCAGATCAACATAGGAGACACGGGCATTATCCTGCAGGCAGCGCAGAATCTTGAGATCAATACGATCGAGAGAACGATTGCGGTTTTTCATTGTAATCCTGAAGTTGAGTCGGGAGCGCCAATCCAGATCGCAAGAGTCATCACCGGAAGACTAGGGAGAATGCCATCTGCGACAATCTCTCGCGTGGAAACGGATTTTTTCGAATTATTTTAATGTTGAATCTGTAGCATATCGCAAAAAACTGCTCCACCAATCAGCTTCAACGCTAGCTGGCTCGATACTCGCTACGACACTGTTTCCGCGGCCCTGTTTCTGCTTCTACGGCCCTGTCTCTGCGACGCAGTTTCTCCTGCGCGACAGCGGGCAGCTTCATGACAGTCGGCCAGGGGCTCCACGCACGACGGCTGCAATCGCTACACGACGTCCCCAGAACACCCCAGGCTGACACGATCATTGCCACCAAGGTCAGCGATACTGGTCACCTGATGATAGCCATGCTGCTCCAGAATGGAGCGCACCGCCTCTGCCTGACGATAGCCATGCTCGACCAGCAGCCAACCGCCCTCACGTAGATGCCTCCGCGCCTGGTCCACAATACGGCGAATGTCATTCAGCCCCTTGTCGGCCGCCACCAGCGCGCGTCTTGGCTCGAAACGCACATCACCGAGCCGCAGGTGAGGATCTTCACCATCGATATAGGGTGGGTTGGAGACGATCAGGTCGAAGCGCTGTCCTGACAGGGCCGTAAACCAGTCGCTGACCAGGAACTGTGCATGGAGACCATGGCGCTGCGCATTGCGCGTCGCCAGTTCGACCGCTTCGGCGGCAATGTCCACTCCCGTGACTTGCCACTCGGGACGCTCACTGGCAAACGCCAGGGCGATGGCGCCGGTTCCGGTTCCCAGATCGAGAAGGTCGCCCTGAACTGATGATGCCCGGGCCAACGCGGCCTCGACCAGGGTCTCGGTGTCCGGGCGAGGAATCAGCGTGCAGGATGAGGTTGCCAGGGCCAGTCCCCAGAACTCTCTTTCCCCGGTCAGATAGGCAATCGGCTGCCCCTGGCAGCGTGCCGCCACCAGAGCCTCGAAGCGTGCCCGCTGCCAGACAGCCCAATGCCGATCGCCCCAGGTGTAGAGCCAGGCACGATCCACTCCCAGTACATGCATGGCAAGCGCTTCGGCATCGACCCGCGGCGAGGGAGACCCGGCCTCCTGCAGGCGTGACGCCATGCGCGCCAACAGGATATCGATACGCATCAGGATTCCTGCTGTAGAGCCGCCAGTTGCTCGGCCTGAAACTCGTGGATCAGGGGTTCGATGACCTCGTCCAGGCCATCACCGGTAATCACTTCGGACAGCTTGTAGAGGGTCAGGTTGATGCGATGATCGGTAACTCGCCCCTGGGGGAAGTTGTAGGTGCGAATGCGCTCGCTGCGGTCACCCGAACCGACCAGCGAACGCCGTGCATCGGCCTGCTCCTGCTGCCGACTGGCCACCGCCGCCTGCTTGAGTCGAGCCGCCAGCAGCGACATGGCCTTGGCCCGGTTCTTGTGCTGGCTCCGTTCTTCCTGGCACTCCACCACCACGCCGGTAGGCAGGTGTGTGATGCGGATCGCTGAGTCGGTGGTGTTGACGTGCTGGCCACCGGCACCGCTGGAACGGTAGGTATCCACACGCAGGTCCGCCGGGTTGATGTCGACATCGGTCACTTCATCCGCCTCGGGCATGATCGCCACGGTGCAGGCCGAAGTATGAATGCGCCCCTGGGACTCGGTGGCCGGAACCCGCTGCACGCGATGCGCACCGGACTCGAACTTCAGGCGCGCATAGACGCCATCGCCCTTGACCCGGGAAATCACTTCCTTGTAGCCGCCCTGTTCGCCGTGACTGGCGCTGACGATCTCGACCTTCCAGCCATGGTTCTCGGCATACCGGGAGTACATGCGAAACAGGTCACCGGCGAACAGGGCCGCCTCATCGCCACCAGTGCCGGCTCGTACCTCGAGGAACACACTGCGGCCATCATCGGGGTCCTTCGGCACCAGCAGGCGTTTGAGCTCGACTTCCAGCTCCTCCAGCCTGGCCATGCCTTCATCGCGCTCCATCTGCGCCAGCTCACGCATCTCGGCATCAGAGTCGTCAGCCATCTGTTCGGCAGTCGCGACATCTTCTTCAACGCTCCGATAATCGCGCCAGGTCTCGACCAGTGACTCGAGCTCGGAATATTCACGGGAGTAGTCACGGAAACGTGATTGGTCGGAGATGACATCGGGTTCCGACAGCAGCGCGGAGAGTTCCTCGAAGCGTTCGACAAAGGTATCGAGACGCTGACGCAGAGAGGCTTTCATCGGCAATTCCTTGAAATCATGTAGGGCAAGAGGTTCGGCGCGACTATCCCCGGACACCGCAGGTCAAGGGTGGCTTCTGATGGCTGAGGCAGATGAAGAAAGCTAGTGGCCTCGCTCGCCATCACCCAGCAGCAGCTCCGAGGCCGCTTCGAGCAGCTCCTGCCGCTCGTCGGCAGCGGCTCCACGCAGTGCCAATGTCGGCTGATGCAGCAGGCGATTGGTCAACTGGTGCGCCAGGCGGCGCACGACCTGCTCGGCATCCTCTCCGCGCGCAAGACGATCCAGCGCCTGCTGCTGCGCTTCGTCCCGCAGGCGTTCACCGTGGGAGCGCACGTCACGAATGACTTCGCCGGCGCTGCGGATGCGGCGCTCATGATGCCAATGGTTGACACCATGCTCGATCAGCGCCTCCGCCTGATCCGCCGCCACCTGGCGGTGACGACGATTCTCCTCGATAACCTCCTGCAGATCATCGACGGTATAAAGGAAGATATCGCTGAGATCGCCGACCTCCGGTTCGATATCGCGCGGAACGGCGATATCGACCATGAATACCGGGCGATGGCGGCGGCGCTTCAGAGCCCGCTCGACCATCCCCTTGCCGAGAATCGGCAGCGGCGCGGCGGTTGAGGAAATGACAATGTCGGCACCTTCGAGCGCCTCGGGAATCTCGTCGAGACTGATCGCCTGCCCTCCCAGCTCTCCGGCCAGTTGACTCGCTCGTTCCCGGGTACGATTGGCCACAGTCAGCTTGCGCACCCCGGCTTCGTGTAGATGGCGTGCCACCAGCTCAATGGTCTCGCCGGCACCGATCAGCAGTGCCGAAGCAGTGGATAGATCATCGAAGATACGGCTCGCCAGACTGACCGCTGCATAGGCCACGGATACCGGGTTCTCACCGATCCCCGTCTCGGTACGTACCTGCTTGGCCACGGCGAAGGTATGCTGGAAGAGACGTTCAAGCTCACCGCCCAAACCCTTGGCTTCTCGCGCGGCCTGATAGGCATCCTTGAGTTGTCCGAGAATCTGCGGCTCACCGAGCACCATGGAGTCCAGCCCCACGGCAACACGCATCAGATGCCGCGCCGCTTCACCATCGACATAGTGATAGGCACAACGGGTCAGCTCTTCCACGGGAAGGGCGTGAAAGTGACTCAGCCACCCCAGCACCTCCTGCTCACCGCGTTCATCAGTGATGCAGTACAGCTCGGTGCGATTGCAGGTCGACAACACCGCTGCTTCCCGGACCTGCGGCAACGCACGCAGCTCCGTCAGCGCTGCTGCCAGCTGCGACGGTCCGAAAGCCACTTTTTCACGCACTTCGATGGCGGCGGTGCGATGGTTGATGCCAAGGGCGAGCAGGGTCATGCGTTCGACGTCTTCACCAGATAATGTCCGGGCGGCATTCGTCCTGATAGCCAGTAACCAAAGGTCACGAACAACCGGACGATTCACGACAAGAGTTCACTACCGCCCCGTCGGTGAATCACCAGCTGATTGATTCACCATCAGGGACAAGGTGTCGTATATGGCCGCACCGCAAGGCCGCACATTCTAGCATAGCGACACTGGTTCCGACTCCCCCTTCCGAGTCGCGCCTTCTTCGCCACATTCCTCGCCCCTCACCTCCTCTTCTTCTACAGAGATGTGCTTTGCCAAGCCTCGCCAAGCCGTTATCCTGAAGATTCCTACAGATATGGTGATTCGGGTATGCCCAGCGATGTGCGCAATCGACAGATGACGAGACCGCTGATCTGCAAGCCTCTGGTCACACACACCCTCCCGGCGCTGGTGCTCTCGGTGCTGCTGGGAGGTTGCCAGGGTTTCGGTATCGCGCCATCCAGCGCCGAAACCCGAGACCCCATGATCAATGCGCCGCCGATCACCCGCGGTCTGGACGCAGGAGGACTGTCCACTCTGCTCATTGCCGAGATGGCGGGCCTGCGTGGCGATTATCGCCGGGCCAGCGAGGGCTATCTCAAGGCCGCGCAACGCTACCAATCACCTGCTCTTATCGAGCGGGCTACACTGGCCGCCCGCTTCGCCGACGACCCGCTGCTGGTCGAGGAAGCCGCACGCCGCTGGCAATCCATATCTCCTGAAGCTCAGCCCGCGGCCGAGATTCTGAGCACCCTCGCCAGCAGCCGCGGCGACTGGCAGGAAGCACTGCGCCAATCGCTGATCGTCAGCGAGAATCGCGATGACAGCGATATCACCCGTTTCGTCGATACCGCGCTATCCGCCGGTGCCCGTCCGGAGCGACTGGCCGAGCCATTACGCGACGAATTGTCACAGCCACGACTCAGCGCCCACTTTCGTGCCGACCTGACGCTGGCACTGGCCCTGACCGACGCCGCCCTTGGTGATCTGAATCAGGCACGGACACGACTGGATTCACTCGGCAACACCGCCAGCCAGATGCCACCGTACTGGCTGGTCGCCTCGCGCATCGCGCTGGACCGCGAGCGACCCAGTGAGGCGCGACGAGCCGCCCAACGTGGTCTGGCCCTGTCGCCGGAAGATCCTCGTTTCCTGCTACTGATGACCCGCGCCGACATTCTGCTCGGCAACCTCACCTCGGCACGCAGCAACGCCGATGCGCTGATCGAGTTACGCCGTGATGTGCCCCTGTTGAAAGTCGGGCTGGCTCAACTGTTTCTCGAGGAAGGCTACCCTGACGAAGCGTCCCGCCTGCTCACACCAGTGGTCGGCGAGCCCAACACGCCTTCGCCGGTGTACCTGATGCTCGGCGACATTGCCGCGGATCAGGGGGATGTCGAGAATGCCCTCCTTTATTACCGGCAGGTTCCGGAAGGACCGGACTTCCTCCTGTCACGACACAATGCCGCCCAGGCGTTGATCGACGCAGGGCGCCTGATTGACGCCCGCGACTTCCTGCGGTCCGAGCGACTGCACTCCAGTGAGTCCTACAGCGAACTGGTGATCATCGAAAGTGAGCTGCTCGATAGCCAGGGCCAGCAGGCCGAAGCCGATGAACTGCTGCGCCGAGAACTGGAGCGCGTTCCGGATGATGGCGAACTGCGTTATTTCCGTGCCATGCGAGCCTGGGGGAATGGCGATGCCGACACCTCGGAGAGCGACCTTCGCACCCTGATTCAGCATCAGCCGGACAATGCCACTGCACTCAACGCCCTCGGCTACACTCTGGCCGACCAGGGCGATCCCGAGGATCTGGATGAGGCCGAACGCCTGATCAAGCGCGCTCATGAACTTCAGCCCAACAACCCTGCCATTCACGACAGTCTCGGCTGGGTAGCCTATCAGCGCGGAGACCTGGACACCGCGCTACGCTGGATAGAACAGGCCTGGGCACAGATTCCCGACCAGGAAGTCGGTGCCCATCTCATCGAAGTGCTGTGGGACCTTGGTCAACAGCAGCGCGCACGCGACCTGCTGCAGCAGGCGCAACGACAGTTCTCCGAACACCCGCTGATCGATGAGCTGATTCAACGCAGGCCGGAGATTGCTCGTTGAGCGCCCGACTCACCGAGGATCAACTCATGACCACTTTTCCCTACACGTAAGGATAGCGTGATGACTTCTTCTCTCAGATTGTCCCTCGGAGCCCTCTGTCTGGCCACCCTGGCTGGCTGTGCCACCCCGGGTAGCACAACGTCGCAACAGAGCACCGAGCGTAGCGATGGTCAATGGCAGCAGCAGCTTGATGAGGTCAAGGGGTTCACTTCCTGGAACCTGATCGGCAAGGTCGGCCTGCGCACCCCGCAGGACTCGACCAGCGCCAACCTCGACTGGCGTCAGACGCCCTGGCAATACCGTCTGCTGGTCACCGGCCCGATCGGCGCTGGCCGCAGCACCCTGGAAGGCCGCGATGGCCGAGTCTCGCTAACCAATAGCGAAGGTCGTTTCGAAGCCGACAGCCCCGAAGAACTGATGGAACAGCAACTCGGCTGGTCACTGCCGGTTTCCAACCTCACCGACTGGGTGCGCGGCCTGCCCGCTGAGGGGCAGCCTCACGAATCCACCGAAGATAGTCTCGGCTTTCCCGACACTCTGTCCCAGGACGGCTGGGAAATCGACTATCGTAGCTGGCACAACGTTGACGGTGTCTGGCTCCCCAGCCGCCTGGTCATGACCTACGACGACCTGCGTGCCACCCTGGTGGTCAATCAGTGGGAAGCCCTGGAAGAATGAGCCTGGTGTCATGCCGCCCGGGCCTAGGGCGGCATGACAGCGTACCCATGTGTTCCAAGACAGTTTGCCGAGACAGCATCGAATCATGCCCCCTGCCCCACCCGCCGATAACGACACATCCATTCCTGGCCATGCTGCCAGTACCTCGACTCTCGATACCTATAAAAGAGGTGGCGAAATAAAAGGTACCAGGAGAAAGGCTACCCCGAACGAGGGTCGCGAACTGAACCTACCGGCCCCTGCCAAGCTCAACCGGATGCTGCATATTGTTGGCCGCCGTGCCGACGGCTATCACGAGCTGCAGACACTGTTCCAGTTCGTCGATCACGGGGACAGCCTGCAACTGAGGCCAAGAGATGACGGCCGCATTCTACTTGACGGTGACCTGGACGGAGTCAGCAGCGAGGACAACCTTATTGTTCGTGCCGCTCGACTGTTGCAGGCGCATACTGGCACCTCACAGGGAGCCAGCATTGCGCTCACCAAGCGTCTGCCGATGGGCGGAGGCCTGGGCGGCGGCAGCAGCGATGCCGCTACGACCCTGGTGGGCCTGAATGCACTCTGGTCGCTGAACCTGAGTGAAGACCATCTGGCTGAGCTTGGTCTGCGTCTGGGCGCCGACGTCCCGGTGTTCGTGCGCGGCCGTGCAGCCTGGGCAGAAGGCATCGGCGAAAGGCTGACACCAGTCGAGCTGGATACGCCCTGGTTCGTCGTTGTCCACCCGGGAATCAGTGTCTCCACGCCAGCGGTATTCCGGGCTCCAGAATTGACACGGGACACCCCCCCGATTACCATGGCGCGCGCAATCGAGGGAGGAGCGTCGAGTTGGCGCAATGACTGTGAACCCACTGTCAGGCAGCTTTATCCTGACGTGGCGCAGGCACTTGATTGGTTGAATGCCCGGGCACCGTCCATGCTGACGGGGACCGGCGCTTGTGTTTTTGCTCGCCTGGCGAGCAGGGCTCAAGCGCTGCATCTGCAGGCAGAGCTCGAGCAGGAACATCCCGCATGGCATGTCTTCTGTGCTCGAGGTCTCAACCGCTCCCCTCTGTTGGACGACCTGCATATCTGACGTGCAGACGTTGCTGGGGTATAGCCAAGCGGTAAGGCAGCGGTTTTTGGTATCGCCATGCGGAGGTTCGAATCCTCCTACCCCAGCCAGCTTTCCTGTGAATCATGGACACAACACCATGGTTCATCATGAAAAATGAAGACCCAACACAGCAAAGGTGGCTGCGCGTGTCAAAATTGATGGTTTTCGCCGGGAATGCCAACCCCGAACTCGCCCGTAAGGTCGCCGAGAGCTTGGATAGCCGACTGGGTAATGCCACAGTAGGCCAGTTCAGCGACGGAGAAGTCGCGGTCGAGATCAATGAGAACGTGCGCGGCAAGGACGTCTTCATCCTTCAGTCCACCTGTGCACCGACCAATGACAACCTGATGGAACTGATCCTGATGGTTGATGCCCTGCGTCGGGCCTCGGCAACACGTATCACGGCGGTAGTACCCTACTTCGGTTATGCTCGTCAGGATCGCCGCGTACGTTCGGCTCGTGTGCCGATCTCAGCCAAGATCGTCGCCGACATGATGGTCAAGGCCGGTGTTGATCGGGTCATGACCATGGATCTGCATGCTGACCAGATCCAGGGCTTCTTCGACGTGCCGGTGGACAACGTCTACGGTTCGCCGATCCTGCTCGACGATATCGAGCGCCAGAATTATGACGATCTGGTGGTAGTGTCCCCTGACGTTGGCGGCGTAGTGCGTGCCCGCGCCATCGCCAAGCAGCTCAACGCCGACCTCGCCATCATCGACAAGCGTCGTCCCCAGGCCAATCAGGCCCAGGTGATGCACATCATCGGTGAGATCCAGGATCGCACCTGTGTGGTCGTCGACGACATGATTGATACCGCAGGCACCCTGTGCAAGGCGGGTGAAGCACTCAAGGAACACGGTGCCCGTCGCGTGGTGGCCTACGCTACCCATCCGATCCTGTCTGGTCCGGCGGTGGACAATATTTCCGCCTCGGTACTCGACGAGGTCGTGGTGACCGACACCATTCCGCTGTCCGACACAGCGCGCCGCAGCGGTCGTATCCGCCAGCTGAGCGTGGCCGGCCTGATCGCCGAAGCCATTCGTCGTGTCAGCAATGAAGAATCCGTCAGCGCGATGTTCCACTAGATTCTGGAACTCTGTTGTTTTCAATACTGTTGTTCTCAACAGCGTTGTTTTCAACATCAGAGGCTTTCAGTATCCGGAACAACGCGTCGGAGGAAACGCCTGACGTTTCCGCAACGCGCTCCGATCATCAAGCGGAGCAAATGGAACCATCGTCGTCTGGTCGCGGGCTGCGATGGCTTCCTTACTTTTGATCAAGAGGCAATTCCATGTCCGAATACACACTTACAGCCAGCGTTCGCAACGACCTGGGGAAAGGTGCGAGCCGCCGCCTGCGTCGTGCGAACCAGCAGGTGCCTGCCATCATCTATGGTGGTGAACAGGCTCCGCAGCCGATCGCCGTCGACAAGACTTCCTTCTACAAGGCGCTGGAAGACGAAGCTTTCTTCTCCTCCGTCATCACTCTGAAGGTTGAAGGCAAGCCGCTTCAGGTTGTCGTGCGTGATCTGCAGCGTCACCCGTACAAGCCGCTGGTCACCCATGCCGACTTCCTGCGCATCGATGCCACTCACGAGATCACCATGCGTGTTCCGCTGCATGTGGTTGGCCAGGACGAGTCCAAGGCGATCAAGGAGCAGGACGGTGAAGTCCACCAGCTGGCGACTGAAGTCGAAGTCAGCTGCCTGCCGAAGGACCTGCCTGACTACCTCGAGGCCAGCATCGCTGATCTCGAACTGGGCGGCACCCTGCACCTGTCCGACCTGACTGTTCCGGCTGGCGTCACCATCGTTGAGCTGACTCATGGTGAAGACCATGACCAGGCCATCGTCAACGTGACCAAGGCCAAGGTCCAGAAGACCGAGGAAGAAGAAGCGGAAGAAGCCGCTGCTTCTGCCGAGGCTGCTGCCGGCGAAGAAGCCAAGGGCGACGACGAAGAAGAAGGCAACAAGGAGTAATCCTTGTCGACTTCTCGGGGGCCACTACGGTGGCCCCTTTCGTTTGGCGACAGCCTCTACCGCTCGAACGCAGACTCTCGTTGATACGCCAGTTCTTTGTTCAGTGCGCTCAGTTCAATGACCTGGGATGCTGAGCAAAGCACTCGCTGACTCCAGCAACGGCTGGATGTGGCACGGAGACATGATATGGCACGGATCAAGGCACTGATCGGCCTCGCCAACCCCGGCGCGGAATACGAAGCCACTCGGCACAACGCCGGCGCCTGGCTGGTCGAGGAAGTCGTGCGCCAGGCCGGTACCAGCCTGCGCCCTGAGCGCAAGTTTCTGGGCCTGTATGCCAAGGCGATCATTGATGGCCAGGATCTCCATCTGCTGACACCGACCACCTACATGAACCGCTCCGGCGGTGCAGTGGCGGCACTGGCCAATTTCTTCAAGCTGGCCCCCGACGAAATACTGGTGGCCCACGACGAGCTGGATCTGGCGCCGGGCACTGCTCGCTACAAACAGGGTGGCGGCCATGGCGGACACAATGGTCTGCGCGACATCATCAGTGCGCTGGGCAACGACAAGTCCTTCCATCGTGCACGTATCGGTATCGGTCACCCCGGCAGCGCCAGTCAGGTCACCAATTACGTACTGGGTCGTCCGGGCAAGAGCGAGCGCGAGGCTATCGACGCCAGCATCGACGAATGCATGGCCACCCTGCCCCTCGCTCTAGCAGGTGACTGGGCAAAGGCCATGAACCGTCTGCACAGTTTTACTCACGGATAGTGTTATCCGTGGTCCTGGCCGTCAGGTCTGACTCGAGACCGATCCAGAAGACAGCTACGCGACAACGTTTTTCTGCGCAGCGACATCACAACCGATACACTATTTGCACCAGCAGCACCCGCACACAACCGACTCGCACTCAATAGCGGCGCGTCGCTCAAGAATCACTTTTATCGTCAGGATACATCCATGGGATTCAACTGCGGCATCGTCGGTCTGCCCAATGTCGGCAAGTCGACACTGTTCAACGCCTTGACCAAATCCGGCATCGATGCGGAAAACTTCCCCTTCTGCACCATCGAGCCCAACGTCGGTATCGTGCCGATGCCCGATCCGCGCCTCGACAAGCTGGCCGAAATCGTCAAGCCCGAGCGCGTGGTTCCGACCACCATGGAGTTCGTCGATATCGCTGGCCTGGTCGCGGGCGCCTCGAAGGGTGAAGGCCTCGGCAACCAGTTCCTCGCCAATATCCGCGAAACCCAGGCCATCGCCCATGTCGTGCGCTGCTTCGACAACGACAATGTAATTCACGTGGCCAACCAGGTGGATCCCAGCGCCGACATCGAGACCATCAACATCGAGCTGGCACTGGCCGACCTGGACACCGTGGAGCGCGCCATTCAGCGCCTGGTTCGCGTGGTCAAGGGCGGCGACAAGGATGCCATCGCCACCAAGGCGGTGCTCGACCGCATCCAGCCACACCTTGCCGAAGGCCAGCCCCTGCGCAGCTTTGATCTCAGCGAGGATGAGCTCAAGCAGGTCAAGAGCTTCGGCTTCCTGACCCTCAAGCCGACCATGTATATCGCCAACGTCAATGAGGACGGGTTCGAGAACAACCCCTACCTCGACGTGGTGCGCGAGATTGCTGAGGCAGAAGGCGCCGTCGTGGTGCCGGTGTGCAACCAGCTGGAAGCCGAGATTGCCGAGCTCGACGACGACGAACGCTCGATGTTCCTCAGCGAGATGGGCATGGAAGAACCCGGCCTGGATCGCGTGATTCGTGCCGGTTACGCCCTGCTCGGCCTGCAGACCTACTTCACCGCTGGGGTCAAGGAAGTCCGCGCCTGGACAGTCAAGACTGGAGCCACGGCGCCGGAAGGTGCTGGCGTGATTCATACCGACTTCCAGAAGGGCTTCATCCGCGCCGAAGTCATCGCCTACGACGACTTCGTCAGCCTCGGTGGCGAACAGGGCGCCAAGGATGCCGGCAAATGGCGTCTCGAAGGCAAGGACTACATCCTCAAGGATGGCGACGTGGTGCACTTCCGTTTCAATGTCTAAGCGTTTCAATGCTCAAGCGCTTCAATGTTTGAGCGCTTGAACACCTGAGTCCCCGCGAGATACCTCTCGCTACTGCCCTTCCATTGAAAGAGCCTCCAACACTGTTGGGGGCTCTTTTCATCATTTCTCTCTGCTGCCAAACTCCGGTCATGCCCACCGGAGCCAACACCATGTCCCGAAATATCTACGACGATCCTGAGTTCTTTGCGGGTTACGCCCAGCTACCTCGCTCACAGCAAGGGCTCGCGGCGGCTCCCGAGTGGCCCTCGCTCCAGGCCATGCTGCCGGACTTGAATGGCCTGAATGTGCTGGACCTGGGTTGTGGCTACGGCTGGTTCTGCCGCAGCGCCCGACAACAGGGCGCCAGCCAGGTGCTGGGCATTGATCTGTCACGCAGAATGCTCGATAGGGCCGAAGCCATGACGGATGATCCGGGCATCATTTACCGGCTCGACGACCTGGCGGACCTCTCACTGCCCGAGCGCACCTTCGACGTAGCCTACAGCTCATTGGCGCTCCACTACCTGCCAGACCTGGCACCGCTGCTGAACACGGTTCAGCAGGCTCTGAAGCCCGGTGGCTGGCTAGTGTTCTCTACCGAGCACCCGATCTATACCTGCCCCACCGATCATCGCTGGCTCACTGATGACCAGGGGACACGTTACTGGGCCCTGCACCGCTACCAGGACGAGGGACAGCGCACCAGCGACTGGCTCGCTCCCGGCGTCGTCAAGTATCACCGCACCCTGGCGACGATCCTGAATGCGGTCATGGCGGCGGGCTTCACCCTGCGTCATGTCGACGAGTGGGGGCCCAGTGCCGAACAGATGGCCAGCGACAGCAGTCTGATCGAGGAAGCCGAGCGCCCGATGTTCGTCCTGGTCAGTGCGCAGATATAGGTGTGTGTCAGAGGAAAGCCGGACGGAGATAGACCAGGCAAACGACCAGACAGGGACATCGAATGAACACCTCCGATCCCCATTCAGCGGCGAGCGAACGACTGATACCCTTCGGTTCCGGTCTATGGGTGGTGGAAGGGGAAACGGTATCCTTCTATACGCTACCCTACCCGACCCGCATGGTGATCGTGCGCCTCGAGGACGGCAGCCTCTGGATACATAGCCCGATAGCGCTGGATGACTCGCTTCAGGAGCAGGTCGATCGACTGGGTCAGGTCGCTTGGTTGATCGCCCCCAACCACCTCCACCACCTGTTCATCGAGCAATGGCAGCAGGCCTACCCCAACGCTGCCAGCTACGGCACTCCCGAGGTCATCGCCAAGCGCCATGACCTGCATTTCAACGCGCCGTTGACCGACACCGCTCACCCGACATGGTCACCGCAACTGGATCAATTGTTGTTCACCGGCTCGCCGGCCATGACCGAGACCATCTTCTTTCATCGCCAGACCCGTACCCTTATCGTCAGCGACCTGATCGAAAACCTGACTCCCGAGAGTCTGCCGCCACTGAAACGATGGCTGGCAAGAGCCGGTGGCGTTGTCGCTCCCAATGGCCGGATGCCTCTGGACTGGCGACTGTCCTTCATCGGCCACAGAAATGAAGCACGTCAGCATCTACGACGTATTCTGGCATGGCAGCCTGAGCAATTGATCATGGCACATGGTGAGATCATCCACAGCGAGGCCCGGGCCTTTCTCGAGCACTCCTTCCGCTGGCTGGCACCCGAAAAGTCCAGCTGATCCGCAATAGCTCTCCCCTCTCTCGCATCGATACCAACGAACTCATGATTGATACCAACGAGCTCGTGAACGTGGAGATCTTTACACTTTAGTCGACGTAGTAGCGGACTATTACCCGCTCTTCTCCAGAGTCTCTAGAGTGAAATCACAACAACAACACCTTGATTGACTCCCGACCATTTCGACAGGTCACCCTATGACCCGTCAGGGCTGGTATTGCCCAAAAAATGGCACTCCCTGAACAGTTTTCCTCGGTAATGCATGGCTCGAGTGCAGGGATAGCCACCATTCAGCCACAGCAGAAGTGGAGAATTCACATGACATCTTCTCAGCAGTCTCGCAACGTTATTGTCACAGGTGCAGCGCGTGGAATCGGAAAGGCCATTGCACTACGTCTTGCCGAGGATGGCCACAATGTCGTGGTCAATGATATCAGCGCCAACAGCCACGCCCTGGATGGCGTTGCCGCGGCCATTCGTGACATGGGTCGACAGAGTGCTGCGGTTGTCGCCGATGTCACCAGCGAAGAACAGGTCAAACAGCTGATCGAACAGACGGTGAAAGAACTGGGCTCTCTGGACGTCATGGTGGCCAATGCCGGCATAGCTCATGTGGAGTCACTTCTGAACGTCAGCCTGGAGGACTGGGATCGGGTCATGGATGTCAATCTGCGCGGTGTATTTCTCTGCTATCGGGAGGCCGCCCGCCAGATGATCGAACAGGGCAATGGTGGCAAGATCATTGGCGCAGCCTCCATCGTCGCCTATCGCCCCTTTGCCATGCTCAGCCCCTACTCGGCATCCAAGTGGGCCGTACGCGGCCTGACCCAGGGAGCCGCCATGGAATGGGCGAAACACGGCATCACCGTCAATGCCTACTGCCCTGGTATTGTAGGCACCGACATGTGGGAGTTGATTGACGAAAAACTGGCAGCCGAAGAAGGTTGGCAAAAAGGTGAAGCTCTGAAGACCTACTCCGGCTCCATTGCCCTGGGTCGCGTCTCCGTTCCCGAAGACGTTGGCAATTATGTCTCTTACCTCGCTTCATCCGACTCGGATTACATGACCGGCCAGTCGGTGATGATCGATGGGGGAATTCAGTTTTCCTGAACGTGCCATTTCATGAAGGCGATGATTTGAAAACTGGTGCTTTAAAAACTAGTGTCTTGAAAACCACGCCAGAAAGGCGGCTTCATGAATCCTGTCTCATAAGCGCACCATGCCGCCATGATGTCATCAGCATCATGGCAGCATGGAGATTGAAGAGACATTGTCTTCGGTAGTTTGTCGTCAATGAAAATCCCGTGATTTGAGGCGCAGCTGTTGCCACAGCTCGCTGATATCCGTCAGGCGCCCAGCGATCACATGCACCACCTGCCCTTCCTTCTCCAGCGTGCCAGTAACCTGAAGAATGCCGGCGTTGAGCAGTGCCTGGCGCTGCGCCTGGGCGGTATCACGCCACACCACGACATTGACCGGACCGGTCTCGTCCTCGAGGGTGACAAAGGTGACACCGGATGATGTGCCAGGCCGCTGACGGGTGGTGACCAGGCCGGCGACCCGCACCAGCTTTCCATGCTCATGATTCGTCAGCGTTGCGGCGGGTAGACACCCCTTGAGTGGGCCGCTGGCCGCATAGCGCTCACGCAACATCGCCATGGGATGGCGGCCAAGGGAGACCCCGACATGCCGGAAGTCTTCGACGACATCCTGCTGCTCGTCCGGCGCCGGAAGCTCGACCACTTGCGCCTCTGCGGCTCGTGCCTCACCCAGCGCCAGCCGCGGATCCGAATCAAGCAGCTCCCAGCGCGCCTGGTAACGATGGCCTCCTAACCCATTGAGCGCCCCGCTGGCAGCCAGGGCTTCCCATTCCCGTGAATTCAGCTCGACACAGCGACGCGCCTCATCGATGGAGCCGAAGCCAGTCTCCGGGCGGGCCGCCATCAGCCGTTCTGCCGCGTCACGAGGCAATCCCTTGATCAGCCGGAAACCGAGACGCATGATCCGGTCGCCCTCGAGACTCGAATCCCAGTCACTGGCATTGATATCCACCGGTCGCACCTCGACCCCATGGCGCTGTGCATCCTGTACCAGTTGCGAGGGTGAGTAGAACCCCATCGGCTGGCTATTGAGCAGGCCACAGCAGAAGGCCGCGGGATGATGGCACTTGAGCCAGGCCGAGACGTAGACAAGCAACGCGAAGCTCGCCGCATGGGATTCGGGAAAGCCATACTGGCCAAAGCCCTCGATCTGCTGACAGATACGCTCGGCGAACTCGCCGTCATAGCCCCGCGCCCGCATGCCCGCCCTCAGCTTATCCTGATATTCGGCAATGGTGCCGCTACGCCGCCAGGCCGCCATGGCCCGTCGCAACTGATCGGCCTCTCCCGGAGAGAAGCCGCCGGCCACCATCGCCAGTTGGATGACCTGCTCCTGAAAGATCGGAATCCCCAGAGTTCGTTCCAGTACCTTGCGCATCGCCTCGTCGGGATAGCTCACCTCCTCCAGGCCATCGCGACGACGCAGATAGGGATGCACCATATCGCCCTGGATCGGTCCTGGCCGAACAATCGCCACCTCGACTACCAGATCGTAATAGCAGCGCGGCCGCAAGCGCGGCAGCATATTCATCTGTGCCCGTGACTCGACCTGGAAGACGCCAACGCTGTCACCATTGGACAGCATGTCGTAGACCTCCGAATCATCTACCGGGATATCCTGCATCGGAAACGGCTTTCCTCGCCGTTCGCCCAGCATATCCAGAGTGCGACGGATGGCGCTGAGCATGCCCAGCGCCAGCACATCCACCTTGAGCAGACCGAGCGCCTCGAGGTCGTCCTTGTTCCACTGAATCAGACTGCGCTCCGACATCGCCGCATTCTCGACCGGCACCAGTTCAGACAAGGGCCCCGACGAGATCACGAACCCACCGACATGTTGAGAAAGGTGACGCGGGAAGCCCAGTATCTCCTCGATCAATTCGACCAGCAGGACAAAGCGCGGTGAGGGATTTTCGCCTCCCAGAGCACGCAACTCCTCCAGCCAGCTGCGTTGACCGGCACGACGATCCAGTTGGCTGGACAGCCAGTTCAGGTACAGCGGATCAAGGCCCAGCGCCTTACCGACATCGCGCAGCGCACTGCGTGTACGATAGCTGATCACAGTGGCGGCCAATCCGGCCCGCTCGCGCCCATAACGCTGGTAGATGTACTGGATAACCTCTTCACGCCGCTCGTGCTCGAAGTCCACATCGATATCCGGCGGTTCGCCACGTTCCTCGGAAATGAAACGTTCGAACAACAGCGTGGCCTGGCGCGGGTCAACCTCGGTGATCCCCAGGCAGTAACAGACTACCGAATTGGCTGCCGAGCCGCGGCCCTGGCAGAGAATGCCGCGACTGCGTGCAAAGCGAACGATATCCTCGATGGTCAGAAAGAAATGCTCATAGCCCATGCGCCCGATCAACCGCAGTTCATGGTCGATCTGGCGTCGCAGGTCGTCGGAGGCTCCTTCAGGAAAACGCACTTGCTCGCCCTCCCTGACCCGTTGCGCCAGCCACTCGGCGGCACTCATCCGCGGCGGCACCAACTCGGCGGGGTATTCATAACGCAGTTCACCGAGGTCAAAGCCGCAGCGTTCGGCAATGGCCACTGTCTCGGCGATCATCTCGACGCCATACAGCTGCTCCAGCTTGCGCAGGGAGCGGAGATGCCGCTCGGCATTCCCTTCGAGCAGGAAGCCGGCCCTGTGTACCGAGACCCCATGGCGGATGGCTGTGACCACATCCTGCAATCGCTGACGATCAGGGTGGTGCATCAAGACCGCATTGCCGCATACCATCGGCATGCGCAGACGGTCCGCCAGGGCCAACTGCCAGCGGCGGCGCTCCTCGTCAGCAGGCCCCAGCAGCCGTTCGTACAGCCACCAGCAACGCCCCGCATAGCGCTCCAATAGCCATCCAGCCCGCCGCTCGGCCTCATTCGGGTCATCACCGGGCCGGTACAACAGCAGGCAGTCATCCAGTTGGTCCAGATCCTGCCAGTCGAGCCAATACTGGCCCTTGGGGGCTCTTCGACGACCGAGCGTGATCAACGCACATAACCGTGCATACCCCTGACGTGTCTGCGCCAGTATCACCAGGCGCTCATCCGCAAAGCGAAACTCCGCTCCGACAAGCAACTTGAGCCCAACAACACACGCCTCCTGCCAGGCACGCACCACTCCAGCCACCGAACATTCGTCGGTGATCGCCAGTGCCCGATAGCCCAGCTCACTGGCTCGTCGCACCAGTTCCTCCGGATGCGAGGCACCGCGCAGAAAACTGAAATTGCTCAGGCAGTGGAGCTCAGCGAATGCCAGCGGCGAGTGCCTCGCTCCGGGCGAATCGTCGGCAAGCTGCCTGTCAGCCAAACCAGCCATGGACAAACCACCCCCCGCCTGCGTCACGGAAGACCCAGCCACAGCGCCCGTCAGGCCATCGGGCGACATAATAGTCACGGCGTACTGGATGCTGGTCCCACCAACCACCAGCAATGCGTTCGGGGCCTTCCAACAGAGCGATGGATGAACCAACCCAGTCAGCCACCAGTGGCTCGGGAGACATCAATAGCCATCCCGGACGTCTTCCCGAACTCGCCACCATCTCTTTCGGCCAACGCCCCGTTGCCGGAAGACGGCGCCAACTGCACTCCGGACGATGGTCCTCACAGGGCACCAGGCGGCCCAGTGCCTGCTCACCCAGTCGCGACGTCAACCGACTCAACAACTGCGCCGGCGCATCAGCAGGCAATCGAGGGCTGAACAGGTCCTCACGGCCAGGTTCCAGCTCACGCAGCTCATGCACTTCCAGGCGCAGGCCGACAACTGGCCGAGACAACTGCAAACGCTCCAGCCGCAGGTGACAGAGCTCCAGCCAGGCCTCGGCGCGTTGCTCACCGGTAGCATGCCCAATGGTCAGTTGTTGCTGCTCTTGTGTATGTTCCAGGCTCAGTTCCAGCGTTACTGCGCGTCGGCAACGCGCATGCAGAAAGCCTTCCAGCTCCTCCAGCAATCGCCGCAACGGAAAGATCAGCGCCGCTGCCCGCTCGACCTCGTGGGACAGTGTGATGGCTCGACAGAACCGTTCCGGTGGCACGAAATATTCAGGGGGATCGGCCTGCTGGCCACTGATGCATGCCAGTTGCTCACTGAGCGCAGCCCCCAGACGATGGGCCAGCTCGCGCGACGGCAAGGCCTGTAACTGCCCAAGCCGCGACAGCCCCAGCCCCTTCAGACGAGACTGCTGACGCTCATCCAGTTCAAGCCTGGCCAGTGGCACCCTGGCCAGACGTTGCTCATGGCGAGACTCGTCTTCAGCCCAGAAGCCACCATCCAGCGCCAATAGGCGTGCCGCCCGTGGCGTATGCCCCGTGGCAGTGACGCAGGTCAGGTCAAGTTTTTCGAGTTGCTGTCGCAGCCGCCTTCTGAGGCCATCCAGCCCCTGGAAATAACGCAGCATGCTGGCAATCTCCAGCAATACCCCGTCGGGTGGCTGCAGACTGACACGCGCACTGAAACGACCACTCCAGAGCCCCAGCCCCTCCAGTTGCGACCGATGTTGCTCGGCACACGCCTGCAACAGCCGCAAGCGAGGTTCGAGACTCAATGCACTGGCCATGGCCATCCCCGGCACCACACCACAGGCCTGTGCCAATGCATTGACCTGTACTATTCGCACCGCGTGCTCATCGAGCAGAGCCGCTGGCTGCTCCAGCACATCACTGTGTGATTCCAGCGCCAGTAGCGGGAAATGCAGATAAAGCCACAAGCCTTTCATGCGCCACCTCCCACCAGACGAAGCTCCGGCTCTCCCCGGAGTCTTGCCTGTGGCACGCTGTTCACCGATGGCTCGGGCTGAACCTCTCGCCAGGACCGCTGGCTCAGCGGCATACGGCAACGCGGCAAGGCCCAGCCGCCCTTGCGCTTGAACAGTGTCACGCTCAATGCTCGGGCATCCTCCTCAGGCTCGAGCAGTAGACGCCAGGGAGCTGGTGAACTGTGCTGACGGCTCGCTCTCGGACGCATGACCAGTCCCCAGTTGCCACCTTCAGCGACCGCCAACTGCAGCCGACGCAGCGCCGTGGTATCCACCGTCGGCAACCAACCCAGTACCACCGTGCAGCAGCCACTCTTCAGCGCCTGCTCCATGGTCCAGAGCCGCTCCTTCGTGGTCCGGGTATGTACCACCAACATTCGTTCCAGTGGCAGGCCCTGTGCATGCAGCGTTGACGCACACGGCAACAGAGGGGGGTCCACCCACATCAGCCACCCCGGAGCCTCCGCTGCACAGAGCAGAGGCAACAGCAGTTGCAGCTCACCGATACCGGGCTGGTCGTACAGCAGTTCGATCAATTCCGCCCGTGGCCAGCCGCCGGGCAACATCCTGTCGAGTTGCAGATGCCCCGTGCTCCGGGAAGCGGATGCCGACGAACGGAGCATGCCCGGCCCACGCCAGACATCGCCCCGATTGATCAACTGCTCCAGTCCCATGGCCACCCCCTGTATTCCTGCAGCACCATTCACACGCGACGTCAGCCACGCGACGTCTCGAACGCTCTCACACGACATCTTACAAAACACTGTCTATATATACAGTATTGTGTGAGATATTGCCGAAATCAGCAACAGGAGAAAACCACCGGGACGGAAAACCAGGCCATGCACAAAACGCAATGTCTGCACTCGCCCGGCTTGACAATGGCGGGTTACCGGGTATAATACGGCGCGAATAAAGGCTACGTAGCTCAGCTGGTTAGAGCACATCACTCATAATGATGGGGTCCCCTGTTCAAATCAGGGCGTAGCCACCAGATATCACAAAGCCCGCCGATCCTTGATCGGCGGGCTTTGTCGTTATGGGAAGCCTTGTCGCTATCCTTGTCGTTATGTGAAGAAGGTCGACCTACGCCAGTTCGGGGCTGTTGAAGAAAGCTGTCAGCACTCGGGTCAGGTACTCCACGTCCTGGGTCCCCGCCGTCTCGCGTATGGAATGCATTGCCCACTGCGGCACGCCCACATCCAGGGTCGGCACACCGATCTCGGTCGCGGTGATCGGACCGATAGTACTGCCACAGCCCATATCCGCACGGGTGACAAAGGTCTGTACCGGCACCTCGACCTCCTCACACAGCGCCCGGAACATCGCCGCAGTGGCGCTGTTGGTGGCATAACGCTGATTGGAGTTGACCTTGATCACCGGACCGCCATTGATTGCCGGGCCATGCTGGGCATCGTGCTTGTCGCGGAAATTGGGATGCAGTGCATGGGCGTTGTCACAGGAGATCATTCGTGATGCCTGGATCAGGCGAATGTAGTTCTCCTCACCGCCCTGCCCGAGCTGAGCATTGATGCGCTTGAGAACATCGCCGAGGAAGGGCCCCTGGGCACCGCAGGCGCTGGCACTGCCGACTTCCTCGTGATCATTGGCCACCAGCAGCATTCCCTGGCTGCCATCGGCCTCGAGCATGGCTTCCAGCCCAATGAAGCAGGACAGCAGGTTATCCAGCCGCGCGCTGGCGATCAGCTCACCGCCGACTCCCACAATCGAAGGCGGCTGCAGATCATGAAAGCCAATCTCGAAGTCCAGTACCTGCACATCGCTCAGTCCGTGCTGCTCCTTGATCCAACCCTCGAGCAGACGATCGAAGTCCTCCTTGTCACCACCCTGGAGAAACACCGGCGCCATCTGGGTCTGTGCATTCATCGCACGTCCCTCATTGGCATCGCGGTCCATATGGATGGCAAGATTGGGAATGATGGCCACCGGTTGTTCGACATGAATCAGCAGCCCCTCGAGGCGCCCATCCGGGTGGCGAACATGCACTCGGCCTGCCAGCCCGAGGTCTCGATCGAACCAGGGCGCCAGCAGGACGCCTCCATAGACCTGCACGCCCAATTGCAGCCAACCTGCAGAAGTCTGGGCGGCATTGGTCTTGAGTCGAAGACAGGGGCTATCGGTGTGAGCGCCAACCATTCTCAGCGCTGCCAGTGGCGAAGCAGGCAGATTGACGGCAATAATGGCAGAGTCGTTGCGTGTCACATAAAAGCGGTCACCCGGCTTCAGTGACCAGGTATCCGTCTCATCCAGACGCCGATACCCCGCCGCTTCAAGACGCTCGGCCATGTTCGTCGTGGCGTGCCAGGGGGTTGGTGAATGGTGAAGAAACTCGCGCAGGCGATCGAGCCTTGCGGCCTGAGTGGAATCATCCTTTAGCAGGCTCTCCTGTGACATGGGCGTCCTCTGGTGCATGATGAATAGTTAGGGGGGTCATGGAACAGGTATCGACCTGATACAATACCGGCTGTTCCTGCGAACAGATCAGCCAGTTCTCACGAACCCGCCGACTGTGTCGGTGTCAGACCGACGAGTGTACACCAATCCTGGAGTGCTTCATTGATGAGCCTGTTTGAGTCTGTGGGTCGCGCGCTATCGCTGTCCCTGCTGCTAGCGGCCCCAACAGCACTGGCTATTCCCTCGCCCGGGGATGACCAGCGCCAGGCGGCCATGGAGGTGGCCGAATCATTACGCTACGGCCACTACGCCGATGTGAGGCTTGACGACCAGTGGTCCACTCGCGCCTTCCAGCGTTATCTCGACATCCTTGACGGCCAGCGCGCCTACCTGCTGCAGAGTGACGTCGACCAGTTTGCCGACCTCAGCATGACAATGGATGACGCCATTCTGGATGGCGAACTGGAAAGAACCTACGAACTCTATGACCTGTATCAGCAACGCGTCACCGCTCGCCTCGACTGGTTGATCGAAGAACTCGATCAACTGGACATGAGCTTCGACAGTGATGAGCGACTGGAGCTGGATCGCGAGGATGCTCCCTGGGCGACCAGCGAGCAGGAACTCGACACTCTCTGGCAGAAACGTCTGGCCGATGCGGCACTGACACTGTCGATCAGCGGCCAGGAGGATGAGGAAGTCATCGACACACTGCGCGACCGTTACGAGACCCAGCGTCATCGTGTCGAGCAGACCAATGCCGACGATATCTTCACCATCCTCATGGCCGGTGTCACCGGCACCATCGACCCGCATACCGAATATCTATCCCCTCGGCAGAGCGAATCCTTCGACATCCAGATGCGCCTGTCCCTCGAGGGCATCGGTGCCCTGCTGCAGGCCGATGGTGAGTACGTGAAAGTTGCCAGCCTGGTGCCCGGCGGCCCTGCCGAGAAGGACGGTGCACTCAAGCCGGCTGACCGCATCATTGCCGTCGGCCAGGAAGGCGAGGACATGGTCAATGTGGTCGGTATGCGTCTGGACGATGTAGTCGACCTGATCCGCGGCCCCAAGGGGTCCGTGGTTAACCTTGAAATCGTGCCCGGTGAAGCCGTCGACATGACTCGCTCCACCGTCATCGACATCACTCGAGACACCGTCAAGCTGGAGGATCAGGCCGCCAGCAGCGAGGTCATCGAGGTTGAACGCGATGATGGCACCCATCGCATCGGCATGATCACGGTACCGGCCTTCTACGTCGACTTCGACGCCTGGCAGGCCGGCGAAGCCGACTACCGCAGCACCACTCGCGACGTCGCTGCGGAAATCGAGAAGCTGAAGGCCGAGAACGTCGAGGGCATCGTACTCGACCTGCGCAACAATGGCGGCGGCGCCCTGCAGGAAGCCAACTCGATGATCGGCCTGTTCATCGATCGCGGCCCCACCGTCCAGGTGCGTGATGCCCGCGGACGCATCAGCCTGTACGGCGACACCGATAGCGGCTCACTGTATGACGGCCCGCTGGCAGTACTGGTCAATCGCCTGTCGGCTTCAGCCTCGGAAATCTTCGCCGGCGCTATCCAGGACTATGGCCGCGGCCTGATTGTCGGCTCCAACACCTTCGGCAAGGGCACAGTACAGACACTCAGCGACCTGAACTACGGACAGATCAAGCTGACCCGCGCCAAGTTCTATCGCATTTCCGGCGAAAGCACCCAGAACCGCGGGGTCAAGCCGGATGTCCAGTTCCCCAGCCTGATCGATCCCGAGATCATCGGTGAAAGCTCACTGGACAATGCCCTGCCCTGGGATACCGTCAGCGAAGTCCAGTATCGCAGCTACGGCACACCGCGCCAGTACCTCAAGGAACTGCGTGAACGCCACCGGGAACGTGCCGATGAACATCCCAACTTCCATTACCTGGAAGAACGTGCCGAACTGGCCACTCGCATGCGCGAGCAGCACACCAGCATCAGTCTGAATCGTGAGCAGCGCCAGCAGGAGGCCGACACTCGGGATGAGGAGATGCTGGCACTGGAAAACGCCAGACGCGAGGCACTGGGACTGGAACTTCTGGAAGACTGGACCGATGCCCGCAGTAGCGGCGAGGAAAGTGGAGACACCGCACAACCTGATGAGAGCGAAGAGGATCAACCGGTGGATCACGCCGAAGTTGAGGAAGCCGCTGAGATCCTGCTCGACTTCTCTCTACTGGGACCCAGCTGGCAATATGCCATCAAGAACCAGTAACCCTCGAGGCAGGGTCACTGCATGAAAAGAGGCCGGGGCAATCTGCTCCGGCCTCTTTCGTGAATAGCACTTTGTGAATAGCTCCTTGTGACTGGCACCTTGTAAACAGCATCTTGCGAACAGCACTCCGTGAATGACACAGGTACGGCCGCCAGTCAGACTCCAGGCTGATCGCTGTCTTCCCGCTTCCCCTGCTCCACGATCACCTCAGCCTCGCCATTGGCGTACTTCATCCAGGTCTTGCCGAGGTGATTGCGCAACTCGCGCCCCATTCGCTCGGCATCACGCGCGGCCAGCGCCGCCATGACGGCCTCGTGCTCGATCATTGCCACCTGCCACTTATCGGTCCGCTCATTGGATAGATAACGCACGCGATACAGCTGACGACTGAGGTTGGCATGAATCTCGATCAGGGAGGCGTTGCCCGACAACGCCACGATGCGGTTGTGGATGTCCTGATTGAGGCGGAAGTAGTTCTGGCGGTCACGGCGCAGAAACGCCGCCTTCATCTCGTAGTGCATGGCCTGCAGCTCGGCGATATCGTCATCCGAGGCATTGACGCAGGCCAGCTCGGCTGCCGCCTGCTCCAGCACACTCAACACATGCGCCTTTTCCTGCATGTCGCGGGGACTGACATCCGCCACCACCGCGCCTCGATGAGGCAACAACACGACCAACCCTTCCGTGGCGAGAATCTTCAAGGCTTCGCGCATCGGGGTACGCGACACCTGCAGTTCCTCGGCCAGCGTCCTCTCGGGTAGACGCTGGCCGGGCTGGAAGTGGTCCATCACGATATGTTCGCGCAGATAGTTGGCGACCTTTTCCACCAACCCTGAACGCCCTGGCTGCTGTTCGTCTTCCATCCAGATGGCTACCTCCAGCTGTTATGTACCGATAATGGCATACCATTATAGAGAAATTCAATTGCTCGGCGTACATGCTCCCTTCTTCTTATCCATTGGATTCATTGAGTTGCCAGCAGCCACATTGCGCCCTGGACGAAAGTCTCAGCCCGAAGTCATTGACGGCAAAAATGGTATACCACTACATTTCTCCCACAGACACGACATCTCTTGAAGGCACCTGAACAGCCCGACAGGCGGTGCACCCATCGCGTTTTCTGTGGAGACAAACCTGCCAATGAACTACCTACATCACTTTGATTCATCTCAGGTTGTCGAGGCCTGTGTCGCGGGAGCCGGAGATTTTGGCCGTGGTCTACTGCGCCAGGCGCTGCAGATGCCCGGCCTTTCTGCACGTATCGCCGTCGATGTCACCGCCAATGGAGCCGCTCAGGCGCTACGCTCCTGCGGCATTGCCGAAGATCAGATAATGGTATGCCATACTTCTGAAGAGGCATTAATAGCTTGGCAGAAAGGGCTTTTCATCGCTTCAGGATCATTGGACGACGTCATTGATCTACCTTTCGACATCCTGGTGGAGTCGACTGGTATACCAGAGGTGGGAGCTCTCCATTCAGAGACCGCTATTCTGGCCGGCAAGCATGTCGGTATCGCCACCAAGGAAACCGAGTCCGTGGTGGGTCCATGGCTGACTCGGCTGGCTCAACAGCACGGACGGATCTTCACCCCACTGGATGGTGACCAACCTGCCCTGCTGATCGGGCTGATCAGTTGGGCCCAGACGCTGGGTTTCGAGATCATCGCCGCCGGCAAGAGCAGCGAGTACGACTTCATCTGGCACCAGGACCAGCAGAGCATTGTATGCAACGGGCAGGTCAACCCAGCTCCCGGCATGGCGGCGCTGTGGGACCTTCCGGAGGATGACCAGCGCACCACCGCCCTGGCTCGTGGACACCACCTTGCCGACATTCCGCAGATTTCCGCCCCGGACCTGTGCGAGATGACCAACGTGGCCAACGCCACCGGATTGCTGCCTGACCGCCCGGAGTTCCACGCACTGGTACTACGCAACCATGAAGTACCGACGCTGCTCGACAGCGAAGCTCGGGGCGGTGTACTCGCGGGCCACGCTCGACTGGAAGTCTTCAACTGCCTGCGCCGCCCCGACGAGTTGAGCTTCGCCGGCGGTGTGTTTGTCATCCTGCGCTGTGTCGATGCCGACGACTGGCAACTGCTGCGCGGCAAGGGACATGTGCTGAGCCGCTCGGGCCAGAGCGCCATGGTCTATCTGCCGCGCCACCTGTTGGGCCTCGAGGCACCGATATCACTACTCGATGCGGTGCTCAAGCAACTGCCATCCGGCGGTGGCCAACACACCCAGCCCCATGTTGACCTCGTCGCTCGCGCCACAACCGATCTGACAGCCGGACAACCGTTGGAAATGCGCGGCCACCACCGTCACATCCAGGGCCTGCAACCGGAGGTACACCCGAGCGCACCGCTGGTCGGCGATGCTGCGGTCCCCTTCTATCTTCTGCCCGGCGCAGAGGTCCTGCGCTCGGTCCGTGCCGGACAGCTGATCACTCTGGCTGACGTGGCACTTCCGGACTCCCATCTGAAGCGCCTGCGACATGCGCAGGACGAGCTTTTCCACGGCACGGTTGCGCCTGCCAGCGCCTGAGCCTGCCGTTTTCCAGCAACCTCAAGCACCACCAGACCAGCCAACAACCACAACAGATCCGATCACAACAAGTCTGACTACGACAACAAGACTACCGGAGCACTCACCATGTTCGATACGCGCAACGTCAAGCCTCACCTCAAGTCCTACCTCCTTGCCGGCTCTGCTGGCCTGGCCCTGGTCTGGGGTGCTGCCGCCATGGCCGAAGAGGCGGCCGACTTTCCGTCCGGACCGCTGCAGTTCCTCGTCGCAGCAGGTGCGGGAGGCGGCACAGACAACTTCGCACGCACCGTGAAACCGATGCTCGAGGAAGCACTCGACACTCGTGTCACCGTGATCAACCTGCCTTCTGCATCCGGCGCCCTCGCTCATCAGCGCACCGCCAACAGTGACCCGGACGGCCATACCCTGGATTTCGCTTCCTCGACGCTGGTGACCTCATTGGCCGCCGGCCAGAATCCCACCGGCCTTGACCAGCTGACACCGGTAGCGCGCATGCAGTCCGATGTCATGACGCTGATCGTCGACCCCGAGAAGTATGCCGACTTCGATGCCTTCAAGGCCCACGTCGAGGAAAACCCCGGCGACGTCATTATCGGCGGCACCCACGCAGCCAGCCCGGATCGCATGGCCTTCCTGTCATTACGCGATGCCTCGGGCCTGGACATGAACTTCATTCCCTATGACGAGGAAGGCAGCGTGGCCGCCAACGTCATGGGTGGCAACATCGATGGTTTGTTCGGTGAAATCAGCTCGGTGCTGAGCTATATGGAATCCGGCGAGATGATGCCGATTCTGGTGTTCGCTGAGGAGCGTCTGCCCAACTTCCCGGACATACCCACCACCGTGGAGAACGGCTGGGACCTGACCGACGGCAATGAGCGCGGCATCTTCGTCAATGCCGAGACACCTGATGCCATCGTCGACAGACTCGAAACTGCCCTCAAGGAAGTCTATGACTCCGAGCAGTATCAGCAATATGAGGAAAAAGTGAATCTTCACTACCGCGAGGGCTGGCTGGGCAGTGAAGACTACCGCCAGAAACTCGAGGAGAACTACGAGCTGTACAAGCGTCTGCTCGAGAACAGTTAGTAGCCTGAGTACACGGAGTGGAGCCACTTGGGCTTCGCTCCGCCCCTCAGAGGTCATCGCCGACCTCCCTCGCCACCGGCCAGGTCAACCCTCATGAATACCAAACTCACGCTCTTTGCCGCCGTCGTCATGATTGTCGCTGCGGCGGCGCTGATTCCTACCCTGCAGCTCCCCGGTTCAAAGGAGGTATCCACTCTTGTCGGGCCACGGTTATGGCCGCTGAGCCTGGTGGTCGCACTGATGGCCTTCGGCGCATTTCTGCTGGTGGATACCCGCAAACAGGCCCGCAAGGAAGCCGATAGTAGTATGCCCAGCGAATCGAACGACAAGCCCATCGAGTCGGCGCAAGCGGCTGGCAACCGGTGGTCCATCGCCGCCAATCGCCACTGGTATCTCATCGCCATGACGGTGATCTACACGCTGTTGATGCAGACCCTGGGCTTCCTGCCATCAACGGTGGCCTTTGCACTGGCGATGAGCTGGTTGCTGGGTGCTCGCCACTGGGGGCTGATTCTCGCCACCGTCGCCATCGCCGTGGTGTTGATCCAGGGCGTATTCGTCTTTCTGCTGGGCATCCCGCTGCCCTGAGGCAGCCCACTCTCTCTTGTTGAAGAACCAACCGTTGTCGAGGAGCTGACAATGCTGGATAGTTTTCTCAGTGGGCTGGCCGTGGTCTTCGAGCCCATTAACCTGCTGATCCTGACCTCCGCGGTCTTCATCGGATTCATCGGCGGCGCTCTACCCGGCATCAGCGGCGTGATCCTGGTGGTGATCCTGCTGCCGGTCACCTACGGCATGGAGCCGACCCAGGCCTTCATGCTGCTCACCGCCATCTATGGCTCGACGGTCTTCTCGGGGTTGATCACCGCCATTCTCTATCGTGCGCCCGGCACTCCCGAGGCGGTCATGACCTCGTTCGATGGCTACCCCATGACCCAGCAGGGAGAGGCCGGCAAGGCCCTGGGCATCGGCATCCTGAGCTCGGCCATCGGGGGCCTCGTGGGCACCATTGCGCTGATCGTCTGCACGCCATTGCTGGCGTCGGTGGCACTGAAATTCTCATCTCCGGAATACTTCGCGTTGGCCATTCTCGGCCTGACGGTGGTGTCCTCGCTGGGCGGACGCCTGATTCTGGGACTGATCGGCGCCGCCATGGGGCTGTTCATTGCCACCGTCGGTATCGACCCGCTGACCGGCGTCAGCCGCTATACCTTCAACAACCTCAACCTTTCCGAAGGTATCGGCCTGATTCCGGTCATTGTCGGTCTGTTTGCCGTCTCCGAAGTCATGAAGCGCTCCCTGGGGGGAGAAGCTCACCAACCGCTGACCCGCGTCAAGGTCAAGATCTTCGACATGCCGATTCTGCGGCGTATTGGTGTGACCCTGTCACGTTCCTCACTGCTTGGCGTGATCATCGGCATCCTGCCCGGTATCGGTGCCAGTACTGCCGCCATGGTCAGCTACAGCGAGACGGTGCGCTGGTCGAAGCATCCGGAACAGTTCGGCAAGGGAGCCCCCGAAGGTATCGCCGCTCCGGAGTCGGCCAACAATGCTGCCGCCATGGGAGCGCTGGTACCGCTGTTCGCGCTGGGCATTCCCGGCAGTGGCACCACGGCCATCATTCTCGGCGCCTTCATCATGCATGGCCTGCAGCCCGGCCCACTGTTCATGGTCAGTAGTGCCGACCTGATCTACGCCGTATTTGCCGGACTGTTCGTCGTCAACTTCATGATTCTGGCTTTCTCCAAGCCGTTCATTGCGCTCTTTACCCGACTGCTGAACGTACCCTACTCGGTACTCGGCCCCATCATCATCATGTGTTGTATCGTCGGCACCTATTCGGTGAGCAACTCGATGTTCGACGTGTGGCTGATGCTGGGCTTCGGTGTGATCGGTTACCTGCTGGAGAAGATCAACTTCCCGACCGTCTCGATCATCCTCGGACTGGTACTGGGCCCCATCGCCGAAAGTGAGCTACGCCGCACTCTCGCCATGTCTCAGGGGGATCTCTCGATCCTGATGGATCGCCCGATCAGCGCCACGTTGCTGGTGATCTCGGTCATATTGTTGATCGCCGCCATCATCGTCCCGCTGCGCAAGCGTGCTAGAGCAAAGGCCGCTGTATCCCAACACTGAACCCGCCAGCCAAGGCACACGAGTCATGAGCACGCCTCTGCTCATGACTCGCAGCTCATTGCCCGCCTACTTCAGTTGCATTTGCGCTTACCGTAACCCTGTCGGGCCTTGAGGGATCGACTGACCCTCTACCATGAAAGCGATGGCCGTGGCGTCATCACGCAACTTGAGTCGAGGGTAGGCCTGAGCCTCGGGGTCCTGCTCCTCAGCGTTCCGCAGGGCGGCAAGAATTTCGCGGAGCCCATCTCGGAAAGCGATCTCGAATAGCTCTTCACGGGAAAACAGCCGGTAGGTATCAACGGCGCGGAAGAAGCCGTCACTCATGGCCAACAGACGCTGGCCATTCCGGGCGGGCATCAACACCCGCTCCAACTGAGTTGTCAGCCCAGCAATGGGTTCGACAACATCGTATCCGAAGAGACGGTTGCGTTGTGCCACATTGTCGTAGATGACAGGCACGGTTGCTTGAAGCGCCTCGGTATGCGGTGCTCCAGTGCGTATCTTGAAGTCAATCAGGAAGTCGATGGCTCGCTGCTCGAGGCCACTGACAGCGCTGTAACCAAAGCTGGTCACTTCCCCAGCGGAATCCTCATAGAGCAACACGCAATCACCAGCATTGGTAAGCTCAAGCGTTTCGCCGATCAACCGTGCAGCCCCGAAGCAGGCAAAGGGAGGGCCCCCGACTACACACGCTCCAGGCTGTCCGAGTTCGGCGAATTCCTCTGCAAGGCCGCCCTGCACCTCCGCGACCAACGCCTGAGTCTCGCAATGAGGTGTCAGGCGCTCAAGGAAATCTTGTGCGAAGCGGCGTACCAGCCAGGCGGCATCGCTGGGATAGCCACTACGCGTCACCCCGGAGTTGACGGGCGCAGCACCATCCATCCACAGCACACAGTCAGCGCGTCCCTCAACCCAATCGGCATTGGCATCACCCTCCGGGTCGCCAAGTTGCTCGAGAACCTTCAGGTTGACACTCCGGTTTAGCGTTTCTCTGCTCGTCATTGGCGACTTCCCCTGTGACCGAACGGCTGTGGGCTGCTCCTGCACCGGTGCAAGAGGAGTGACGCGTTGAGATGTCCCCATGATCAGCCTGATGATCCCACTCATTCGCTCCGACAGCGATACGCCTAGCCAGTTCCGCCGAACTGCGTCATGGCCGAACTGCATCATCTTATGAACCCGGCATGCTTTCATGTTGGGTTCATGGCGGCACAGGGACGTGCCGCCGTCGGCCATCAGGCCGACGCGAGAAAGCACCACACCAGCAGATCCGCGCATCTGCGCCAATGTGGTGCGGACGAAAATCAAATCGATCAGGATGAGCTATTTGATTGCCATGTTAATAGTATCAAGCCACCAAATCGCCATGGCCTACCCGCTTCAATGTCAGCGAGCAGCAAACGGGGCTCCCCCAAGTTATACGCCCAAGTTATACGCCCAAGTTATACGCCCAGATTGTAGGTCATGGTGCTCACCTGCGCGGACCAGTCCACGATCCGACCGTTACCGGGATATACTGGAAGCTGTTTGCGTCTGGATGATCATGACAACAAGACCTGCGCCGGCAATGAGATATCGGCCAGCACACTCATCGCTCGGGAGTTCAGAGAACAGGAATGGATATCCCTCACCAACGACTGGTGTATTTTCAAGTGACGATCGAGGCAGGCTCCGTGCGCCAGGCCGCGGCACGCCTCGATATAGCGCCTTCCGCTGTCAGTCGCCAGCTCACGTTGATCGAGGCTGCTCTTGGTGCCCCACTACTGGAACGATCGCGCAATGGTGTCGTGCCGACAGCCGTCGGAGAGATGCTGCTGGAGTACTGCCGTAAACGCTCAGCGCTGGATGATACGTTCAGTGAGGAGCTTGATGCCTATCAACGCCTGGAGACCGGCCATCTGTCGCTGACCGTCGGAGAGGGCTTCGTCGGCGACCTGGTCGATGCGCCACTACGTACCTTCACCGAGAGTTATCGTGGTGTACGCCTCGACGTGAATACGGGCAGCACCTGCGAAATCATTGATGCTGTTGTCGGGGACGAGGCTCATATCGGGTTGATGTACCACGAGCGGATCCACCCCAAGCTGCGCTTCTGGCATTCCAGTCGCCAACCACTGGTGGCACTGATGTCCCCGACCCACTGCCTGGCTGGTGAGAAGGATGCCTTGTCCCTGCCTGTGCTCAGCGAGCACCCGTTGGCACTGTGGCGCACCGGACATGGAGTGCGCCAATTGGTCGATGATGGGTTCCGTGAGGCAGGGCTGCGTCACCAGGTCAGCATGCAGACCAATTCACTGTCCGTGCTGAAGCATGCCGCCCGCTCCGAACTGACGCTGACACTGCTGCCTGCTTTCGCAGCGGCCAGGGAACTGGAGGATGGTCTACTCGTGGCCCGTAATGTTGACTGCGAGCGCTTCCGCCAGGCCCACGCACATATTATCACTCGTGTCGGTCGGCGCATGCCCAGGGCCGGACTGCAATTGCTGCGCCATCTGGAACGCTGGATGCGCGCCTTCAACTCACGCACGGAAGTGGACACCAACGCCACACACTCCTGATCCTGCGTCAGCCCAACTCAATCCAGCCCAGTCCAGCCCAACTCAATCCAGCCCAGTCCAGCCCAACTCAATCCAGCCCAGTCCAGCCCAACTCAATCCAGTCCAGTCCAGCCCAACTCAATCCAGTCCAGCCCAGCCCAGCCCAGCCCAGCCCAGCCCAGCCCAGCCCAGCCCAGCCGGGTCAGCCTACGCCATTGCCATAGCCCATGGCCACGCTGGCAGACGTCGCCGTCTCCACCCACACGCTCTGGGCCACCGTGTATTCCTTGAGCCCCTCCACACCGCTGGAGCGACCAAATCCACTATCGCCGAAACCGCCAAATGGCGACATGACATTGATCGCCTTGTAGCTGTTGATCCATACCGTACCGGCACGCAGCCGAGCGGCCACCCGATGGGCGCGGGCCGGGTCCTGCGTCCATACCGCCCCGGCCAGGCCAAAGCGTGTGGCATTGGCCAGCTGCACGGCATCCTCCTCAGTATCGAATGGCATGACCACTACCACTGGACCGAAGACTTCTTCCTGTGCGATGGCCATATCCGGGGTGACATCGACCACGACGGTGGGCGCCAGATAGTAGCCCCTGGCGTCCTGCGGCAGAGTGTCCGGACGACTGCCACCACACAACACTCGTGCGCCCTGCTGCCTTGCGGCCTCGAGCATTGCAGTGATGTGCTGATACTGCCTGGCATTCTGGACTGGCCCCATCAACGTCGCATCATCGTCAGGCAAGCCGACCGTGATCTCGCCCGCGGCTCGAGCCAGCCGCTCACAGACCACATCCAGGACTTCCCGCTGGACCAATAATCGGGAACCCGCGACACAGCTCTGGCCTGCGGCGGCGAAGATGGCAGCCTGGGCTCCAGCCACAGCGTCGTCCAATCGGGCATCCGCAAAGACAATGTTGGCTGACTTGCCGCCCAACTCCAGCACGCTCGGCACAAGGCGCGCGGCGCCTGCCTGGGCAATACGTCGCCCACTCTCCGGCGAACCGACGAAGACCAACTTGCTGATACCGGCATGACCGGTCAGTGCAGCCCCGGTGGTGGCACCCACTCCATTGACGATATTGATCAACCCACGAGGCAAGCCGCCGTTTTCCAGCAACATGGCAAGCACAACCGACGAGAAAGGGGTCATTTCCGAAGGCTTGAGCACTACCCCATTGCCTGCTGCCAGCGCCGGCGCCAACTGCCAGCCGCAAGTGAACATCGGAGCATTCCAGGGCGTGATCTGGCCGACGACCCCATAGGGCACAGGACGCACATAGTTGAGATGCGAGGTGGGCACCGGAATTACCTCGCCATGTTGCTTGTCGCACCAGCCGGCATAGTACTCGAACATCTCACGGACCTTGTTGACCTCGCCGCGACAGTCACGAACAGGCTTGCCCGCCACAACACTCTCCAATCGTGCCAGCGTCTCCTCATGGCCACGCAATGCCCCGGCGGCAGCCGTCATGCGTCGCCCCCGCTCGCTGGCTGTCAGCGCCATCCACTCCTGCTGACCACGAGTCGCGGCTTCCACCGCGGATTCAACCAGCGCGCTACCGGCGTCACGATAAGCCACCAGCGGAAGGCCCGTCACCGGGTCCAGCAGTTCGATGACTTCGCCCTGCCCCGCCAGCAGCTCCCCGTCGACCCAGTTACTGAGCGGCACCTCTGCCTGCATTCCCAGTGTTGCCAGAAGTTCGCTGATACACTCCACTGCTCTGGCGTTGAGAGGGTTGCTGGGAGAGGTCTTGTGAGAGCTCGTGGGAGAGTCGCTAAAAGAGCTGTTGAACGAGTTGCTGAAAGAATCGTTGGGCAGGCTCATTACGTATCCTCCTGACTTGATGGCGAACCATTGGCTGACGCACGGCCCAGAATCGCATCAGTGATATGGTTGAAATCAGCACCGTCAGGCAAGGCACCTGAATCCGCGTGCCACTTCTCGACGACACTGTTCAGTAGATCCAGCGACAGCCCCTGGTCAATGGCGGCATCACGTGCAAGACGAAGGTCCTTGCGCATCAGGCCGGTGGTGAAGCCGGAATCAAAGGCGCCGGAAAGAATCCATCTGGAGAAGTTGACCTCACTGACGGCGCTGCGACCAGAACCGCTGTTCAGGCCCGCCAGGCAGGCCTCCGGAGCCACTCCAGCCCGCTGTGCCAGTGCAACAGCTTCGGCTGTCGTCAGTAGATGTGCCGCGCATAGGTAGTTGTTGGCCAGCTTGACTACATGCCCACTACCCGCTGCGCCCACATGGGTATAGCGTGCCGACATCGCCTTGAGCATGGGTTCGACACGTTCAATGGTCGCCGTCTCCCCCCCCAGCAACATACCGAGACTCCCTGCTGCAGCCCCCGCCGGCCCACCACTCACCGGCGCATCAAGCCACTCAAGGCCAGCCTCGACCACCTTCCGAGCCAGCTCCCGAGTGACCACCGGGTCACTGGTCGAGGTGTCAATGATCACACTGCCTGCAGAGGCGTGTTGCAGTAACCCGGGAGAGGACTCAACCACCTCCCGAACATGTGCCGAAGTGGGTAACGACAGCAGATAAACGTCAGCGTCTGGCAGGACTTCCGGGGAGATCACTGTGAGTCCCCGAGACGCCACGTTGTGGCGAGCGCTCTCGGCAACATCTGTGCCCAGCACCGTGAATCCGGCGGCATGCAGAGTGAGCGCCATATTGCCGCCCATGTGGCCCAGACCGATGACTACAATCTTCATGATAACTCCTGCTCTGTACTTGTCTGATACAGGACCTCGTGCCGAAATGCAGGCAAGGAGGCACTGGACCATGCCAGGAAGGCACGGCCAGACAGTGGTTGCATTCAAAAGGAAGGTGCGCAGACAGCGCTAGCCGAGTAGCGTTCTCACCAACGTGGTCCAGTACGCCACACCGAGCGGTGTCAGCTCATCGTTGAAATCGTAATGTGGGTTATGCAGAGCAGCACTGTCCTTGCCATTCCCCAGCCAGATGTAGGCGCCAGGGCACTGCTGCAGCATGAAGGCGAAGTCCTCCGATGCCATGGAAGGTGGCATATCCCGGTGCACCTGGCGGATGTCCGGCATCGCCTCCAGTACTTCAGCACAGCGATTGGCATGAGCAGGCGTATTGAAGGTGGCCGGATAACGCGACTGATAGTCGATGCTGGCCTCCAGGCCATGGAAGGTCGCCAGCGAGGCAATCGCCTGACGGAAACGTGCTTCGATATAGTGGCGCAACTCGGGGTCGAAACACCTCACAGTGCCACACAGTTCGACGGTTTCCGGCATGACATTGTAGGCATCCCCTGCATGGAACTGCGTCACGCTCAGGACGGCGGTTTGATGCGCAGGCGTCTCACGACTGACAATGCCCTGAAGCTGGCTGACCAACTGGCATGCTGCCAGCACCACATCCTTGCCCAGGTGAGGCATGGCGGCATGGCACCCATAGCCCGATAGCTTCACGGTAAATACGTCGAACGCTGCCATTACCGCCGTCTCGTGCACGGCGGCCTCGCCGACGGCCAGACCCGGCCAGTTATGGACGCCATACACGGCTTCCATGGGGAAGCGCTCGAAAAGGCCCTCCTCGACCATGACCCGTCCGCCGCCCTCGTTCTCCTCCGCCGGCTGAAAGATGAAATAGACACGGCCGGCGAAGTCCGGGTTGTCGGCCAGCGCCCAGGCGGCCCCCAGTAACATGGTGGTATGCCCATCATGGCCACAGGCATGCATCTTTCCCGGTGTCCGAGAGGCATGGGCGAAGGCATTGGCTTCCGTCACGTCCAGTGCATCGATATCGGCCCGGAGCCCGATGGCACTGCCACTGCCGCGACAGCCATCGACCCAGGCCACCACGCCAGTACCACCGCCCAGCCCGGTAACCATTTCGATACCTCGGGCATCGAGGATCTCGGCGATCCGAGCACTGGTACGCTGCTCCTCGAAGGCGGTTTCCGGATGACGGTGAAATTCATGGCGCCATTGGCGCAGAATATCCGGCGTGATAGTCGACATAGCATTTTTCCTGTTGGGAATCACATTGGTTACACAAGCGCCGGGGTTACAGAAATGTCTGGGCTACAGAAGTGCCTGGGTTACAGAAGCGCCTGAGCAACCACAGCCGAGCCGATGAAGGTGCCGGTGAACACGAGCAGCGACACGATGACCAGCTTCCAACCGGCCTGTCGGAACATGGTGAACTCCCGCGGTGACAGTGCCAGCCCGGCATAGGCCAGAACCGGAGTGACAATGGCGAGGAAGCTTACCGACTGTAATTGCTCGACGACCCAGGCATTACCCGGGAACCACGGCAGGGTCACGACAATACTGACCAGTGAGACCCAGGCGACGCCCGGCAGGTAGAAGGGAGCAACGCGGGTGATGACCAGCCCCAGCATGGTCATGGCATAAAGGATCACCATTCCCGGTAGAGCCATCATCAGGGAGCCACCATTGATGGTGTTGCTGACCCAGCCAACCACGCAGACTACCGCCATGACGATTGCCGTCTGACCGAGATGACGTTCGGGACGTTCCTCGTCACTCACCGTGGTGGCAAAATCCGGTTGTTCCGTAGCCCTGGCGCCCACAGAACGCGCTTCCCGACGCCCTGAACACCACTTGAAAATACGCTCGGCCATCGGCAAGGCGATGAACAACGAGATGTACAGGCCGGTCGCATAGGTCAGCAGATTGCTTGCGCCAGCGAACGCCAACAGCTCATCACGCATCTCCGGCAAGGCACCCGCAATGGCTCCAGAACAGGCCGCCACCATGCTGCCACTGCCCACCCCGCAGGCCATCGCCAGGGCGCGCGGATCAAAGATATCCAGTGTGGCCAGATAGCCTGCCATCAGCGCAAACCAGAGTGTGCCGAACATGGTGCCCACAACATAGACGCCCATGACACCGATACCTTCCGGCCCCTTGAGACCATACCTGTCGGAAATGATCGCAATATTGGGCTCACGGGCGATGGAATAGGTGGCGCCGATGGCCTCCCGCCCCATCTTCAGCACCAGCACTGCGAATGGCATGGCCACCAGCATCGTGCCCAGATTGCCCAGTTCCTGCAGGATCAGCGCCGGACCGGCACTGAGAATCTGCTCGATGGCGGGTCCGATCGTGGAGCCGAAACGAGCGATGAATGGCATGATCGATAGCAGAATGACCGGGGCTGCGGCGGTACTCAGCTTCACCGGCACCAGACGTGACGTAGCCGAGAATAGGTGCGGATTGAGCAGAAGCCCGATGATGAAGGCATAGAACAGTGGCAAAAGCAGTAGCGTACCGGGCCCGAGAGGAATCTTGATGATGCCGACGGCTTCTGAGATCAGGGCTGCAACAGCCACGATGCTGTGCAGACGCCAGTCGAGGAGCATTGAGAGTTTCATGTGAGCGCCCTGTTGTTGTAATTGCGGCAACGACAGCTCGACCACCGGCAGGAGATGGAACCATCGTCATCTCCTCGAGTATCGAAGGACCTCACGCTCTAATAAAAGGTCAACAGTGTTCTGTTTTATCGACCTCCATCTTCAGGCGAGCCGAGCACCTCGCTGATCCGACGAGATATTACCGCCCCGCTACTACCGAGCTTTCATCTCTCAAACAACCGGCCACGATCACCGTGGCCGACGTCTTCCTCCCTGGCGCGCCTTGAAGCGCGGGTTGGTCTTGCAGATGACATAGAGCCGCCCTCGCCGCTTCACCACCTGGCAATCGGGGTGGCGGTTCTTGGCCGATTTGAGTGAACTCAGTACCTGCATGACACCTACCCCTGACCGGAATCACTGGGCTGACGGGAAAACTGACCAAAACGCTGCTGGAAGCGTGCCACACGGCCCTCAGCGGAGACCCGGCGCTGCTCACCGGTATAGAAAGGATGAGACGCACTGGACACATCCAGTTCGACCAGCGGATAGGTCTTGCCGTCCTCCCAGACGATGGTCCTGTCGGAGGTACAGGTGGAGCGGATACGGAAGCTCGTATCGCTGCTGGTATCGCGGAAAACCACATAGTCGTAGGCGGGGTGAATGCCCTTCTTCATGTCTTGCTCCGAATAATTATGATATAACATAACAATTAAACATGATTCTCATTACTTCGTAAAGCCCTTCATGAAAGTCACTTCATGGCCAGACGTCGATAAACAGTACCCCACCATGCAGCCTCCCTCCTTGCGCTTGACCTGTGGGTAGCACCTGGGTCCAGACTCAGGGTGATGACTTCGGTCCATTGTCAAACCGCCACCGGACATGAAACCTGGTGGTCATGGTCAACACTGTTGGACAGATCGATACGAGGGATAGGCACATGAATAGAAACCAAAGCCTGGTCGTCGCCGCCACCATTGCCTTCGGTATGTTGAGCGCAGGATCACTACTCGCCCATGATGGAGATGAAGGCGCCACTCAGGGAGGCGGCACCCACATGCTGGGGGATGGCAACATGATGAACGGTGCCGGTCAGGACATGATGAGCGGTGAGGAGATGCACGGCCAGATGATGGGCATGATGGGAGACATGGAGGAAATGCAGAAGAACTGCAACGCGATGATGTCCCGGACGCAACAGCCCGCTCAAGACAACACAGAAAGCTGATGCTCGGTGGCGATTCCCGGCTGGGAGTCGCCACGCCCAGGCTCCCTCCCTCGCCCCCTTTCCAGTTCCCTTTAATGAACCACTCCATCTACCCATTTCCGGTCCATGGGCGTATATTCGGTCGGCATCTCGATTCCTCCGGAACTCCCCGACATGATCAAGGCTCTCTCCATCTGTTTCACGGTCCTGCTGGTTCAGCTCGCGGCACTGCATTGGGTCGACAAGCGCACCAACAACACTTCTCCCAGCGAAGCCAGAAATGTTGCCACCGTCGTTACCCAGACGTCTCGGGAAGATGACGATTCGAGCCAGCCGTTGACGTCGGGGCAGGACACCTCGGGCAGCGCCTGAACGGTTCGTCCGATCTATACACAGGCCTGGGTCGCCACGCACAGGCCTGGGGCATCGGGCACCGCCAGCTTCCTGCTGATGAACCATCATGGTCCGCCTGAACCCAGGCACAGGTCTCGGCTACCCCATTCCGCGCGGCCGTATACATCCCTGTTGCCAGCTGTGCAGCAAACCGTCAGAATCCCTAGCTGAAAGGGAGTATTCCCCGGGAGACCTCTCCCGGCACTGTCCTCGTCAACACGGACCCAATGGTCCCGGTGGCAGCAGCGTCGTTCATAGCGTCGCGGAAGAGACTTTCGGAAACGACACCGTTTACCCGGAGGACTCTTCATGGATATCCCTATCTGGCTGTGGCTGGCCACAGCGGGCGGCATCATTGCCCTGTTTCTGTTCGACTTCGTATTTCACGCGCGAAAACCCCACGAACCCAGCTTCAAGGAAGCCGCCGCCTGGTCGACTTTCTTCATCGCCGTGGCCATGCTCTTCGGTGCAGGTGTATGGGCCGTTTGGGGCCCTCGGTATGGCTCCGAGTATTTTGCCGGCTTCATCACCGAGAAAAGTCTGTCGGTGGATAACCTCTTTGTCTTCGTGATCATCATGGCCCGTTTTGCGGTGCCACGGATTTACCAGCAGAAGGTCCTGTTGCTGGGCATCGCCATCGCACTGGTCATGCGAGCCTTGTTCATTGCACTGGGCGCTGCCGCCATCAGCCAGTTCAGTTGGGTCTTCTACCTGTTCGGTGCCTTCCTCATCTACACCGCCGTCCACCTGGCGCAGACTCAGCTCAGCGACAGCGATCACAGCGATGAAGGCCAGCCAAGCTGGGTTGAACGCCAGGCCCGCCGCGTTTTTCCCTCCACCAGCGAGTACCATGGAAACCAACTGCTGGTCCGCGATGCCGGCAAATGGCTGGTCACCCCCCTGTTCTTCGTCGTTGTCGCCCTGGGCTTCACCGACCTGTTGTTTGCGCTGGACTCCATTCCAGCGATCTTCGGGTTGACCAAGGAGCCCTATATCGTCTTCACAACAAACGCCTTTGCCCTGTTGGGGTTACTGCAACTGTACTTCCTGCTCGGAGGTCTGCTGGATCGCCTCGTCTACCTGGGCTTCGGCCTGTCAGCCATCCTCGGCTTCATCGGGATCAAGCTGATACTGGAGGCCCTGCACACCAACAACCTGCCGTTCATCAATGATGGCCAGTCCATTCACTGGGCTCCCGAGATCCCCATCTGGCTCTCGCTGACCATCATTATCGGAACCCTGGTCATCACTACTGTTGCCAGTCTGCTCAAGACGCGCGGCATCAACCGCAAGGACACCCAGTCCTGATATCCCGCTCATGGCAGCTAATTTCTGACACTGGTTTCCAGATACCTCATCTACCTCGCCGGGCATCAGGTCCGGCGAGGCCCGACATTTCCATCAGGACTGCTGCGGCTCCCTTTCATAGACCATGCTGCAGGCCTCAGCACTGAGTTCCTGGTTGTCCTCGGTCGAGAAGCTCTCGACCAGGCGGACAAGCTGCTCGACTGAAGGCTCGCTGAGTCCCTCTTCTTCGAGATCCACACGCGCGGCTTCCTGCGCCTGCTCGAAGATCGCGGGATCATCCAGCAACGGAGCACAGGCATGAGCCATCATCATGTCGCCCACCACTCCCTGTACCAGGATGTTCTGCTCCTCCGTCAGCTGTGACGCCACGGCTTCCATCTCCTGAATGATGTCCTGATCGGCCACTGCGCTGGCAGGTGCAGCCAACATCAAGGCCACCAGGGGGATAAATCTGTTCATTCCGCTCTCCTTGTGGATGTCAGACCCCGAACTGGCAATACCCACCGCTGGATCGACAGCAGGCTCCATATCCCGGACGGGTAGAACTTTTCAGCCTAAAGCGGTGCAGAGAAGGCATCAACAGGAATCACTCTGGGCCACTATCGAGTTCCATTGATCGAGTTCCATTGATCGAGTTCCACTGATCTCAGCCTGGACGCGTCAGCGACTCATGGCTGAAGTCGGTCTCCGCCTCTCATGGCATCGGAGTGTTCAACGCTACGCTCTTTTGCCCACTCGCTGTTGCCAAACTGTCATTCAGACGTCACGCCGCTTGCTCAAACTACCTCTCGCGGCGGTTGAATCGGACTTCTCGTCGCTCGCCCCATCAGCCAGCGCCAACTCAGGAGGAGTGCCAGATGCGTGTCGACCCCCAGGCCAACCCGACCGAGCTATCTCTCACACGTAACAACGCAGCCTTCACTACGGCTCTCGGCCTGGCCAAACAGGTGGCAGACAACGACACTTCCACAACGTCACTGATCCTGGGCAACGACAACTACGAGAACCTGCTCAACTCGCTGGCCTCCCATCTGGCCGATGGAATCAACACCGACAAGCGCACCGTGGCGCCCCTGACAGGTGATGCCGCGACACAGTTTCAACAATTGGTCACTGCCGAACTCGACGCACAACGAGCTCGCGGGGAGACACCCAATCTTGAGTCCGCCATCGACAACGCAAAAACGGCTCTCTTCGATCGCATCGGCCATGCCCTGAGCAATAGCGGGCGCGATACCGAGGCTGGACTTGATGTGTTCGAAGGTTACTGGAACCGACACGGCGGCAGCGACGCAGCAGTGGATGCCGGTTACGATGCCTACGATGATTTCCTCGCGGATACCACTCTGATCGACAACCCGAGCTACGAGGACAACCTCAATGCCCTGGCGTCGGCTCTGGCTGGCGGCACGCTGACCGGCACACGCAACATCCTGCATCTGGATTCCTCCGACACCCTGTCTCAGCTCTACCGGAACCTGATCAAGGACAAACTCGATCAGGGCGCCGATACAGAGGAGGCACGGAATCAGGTCAATGAGGATCTACGCAACCGTCTTGACGGCGCTGGTGGTGATGACGTCGTCGATATCTTCGATGGTTACTGGAGCCGGCACGGTGGAGAGGAAGATGCCGAGGAACTGGCTGAAGAAACCTGGCTGGCCAATCGTGACGATGCTGACATTGCCTACGACAACACGTTGAATTCACTGGTCGACGACATGGCCGACGGCATCAATATCGACGACAGAACCGTGGCTCCGCTAACGGGTGATGCCGGTGACAAGTTCAGCCAACTGGTCGAGTATGAACTCAACCAGCAGCGCGAACGCGGTGAAACACCGGATCTCCAGACGGCCATCGATGACGCGAAAGACGCCCTGTTCGGCCGGCTCGGCAACGGGCTGACCAATGTCGGCAAGGACAGCGAGGCCGGGCTCGATGTGTTCGAGGGTTACTGGAATCGTCATGGCGGCAACGACGCGGCAGTGAGTGCCGGCTACAGCGCCTACGATGACTTCCTCTCCTATACCACGCAGTTGGACAACCCGAGCTACGAAGACAATCTCAATGCCTTGGCATCCGCAATGGCCGGAGGCACCTTGACCGGCACACGCAATATCCTTCACCTGGACTCGTCCGATACTCTTTCCCAGCTCTACCAGAACCTGATCAACATCAAGAAGAGCGAAGGCGTCGACCCGAGCGAGGCAGTCACTCAGGTCAATGACGATCTGCGCTCGCGCATCGGCAATGCCGCCGGCGAAGATGGCGATGCGGTGGTTGATGTGTTCGATGGTTACTGGAAGCGTCACGGTGGTGCGGACGACGCACAGCGTCTTACCGACCACTCCGAACTGGACACCCTGCGCCGCGATCACGATCTGCCGCCGATCAGTGAGTTGGATATTCAGTCCATGGAAACGTCGGAGGCCGATCCCGACGATAGCTCGCGCAATCTCACCGTGAGCGAGTTGACCTGGCAGAACCTGATCAATGACTGGAAGCAGGGTATCGAGGACGGCAGCATCGCCAAGGATGACGAACGAGCCCAGTTCTACCGTGCACTGCGTGCTCAGGGCGCTCTGGATAACGGCCTCGATATGACCGTGCTGGATATCTCATCGGGCCAGAATCTCGCCAATGCCACCGGTGACGACCTTTCTGCCATCATCGATGGAGGCAAGTTGGACGAGCGTCTGGGCGAGTTGTTTGTCTCCGATGCCGTACAGAAGGATTACCAGTCGGCTCAGACCGACGCCATCGACAAGGTGGCGAACAAGGACGAGATTGCCGACAGCCTCGAGGAAATGGCGTTCAGCGAAGAGTACGTCAAGTATATCGGTGATCTGCGCGAAAGCGGCCAGGGTGAACTGGCCGAGGCAGACATCTCGCGGACCTACAGCGCACTGGCAGCGCTGTTCCCGGCGACGGAGGATTCCGACAAGGCCGCCGAATTCGCTCAAGGCCTGCAGCTCGATGCTTCGATCATCGACCTGGACCACCTGATCGAGAATCCCGACCAGATCAACGACGCCAATACCGCCACTGCGACTCAGGATGTGGTCAAGATGGTGCTGACAGCGCTCAAGCGCGCCGGCGTCGATATCCCGAGACGCACCGTCGAGAGCATCGACAAGTTCGTCAATGAATATCTCAATGACCAGCAAACGGCGAAGAACTTCGGCAAGGCACTGCAACAGCTGGGCGATATCTTCCAGAAGAATGGTGAAATCACCCGCAACGATATCGACAACCTGCTGAAGAAGGACGTCTACAAGGCTCTCAATGAGAAGACCAACGGCGGCATGCTGTCAGTAATCAGTACGCTCAACAGCAATGGCGCACTGGGCTCGACCGGTGGCTTGATCTCGCTGGCATCAGGTATCTATCAATTGGCCGGCAAGGGCGGCACCCTCGCCGATACACCTGAAGAGCGCGTCGCCATTGCCAAGGAAATGATCGCCTTCTTCGGTGCCAGCCAGCATTTCGTCACGCTGGGCAGCAATATCTACGACAAGGCCAGGGGAACCAACGTCAATGCGATGCTGGGACTGGACAAGACGTTGCCCGAAATCTGGGGCAACGACAAGGCCTCCGGCTCCCCCTTCACCGATGAGAAAGGACTTCAGTTCGTCAAGAACATGGAGAAGATCATTGATGAAGCGCCCATTGCTGATCGTGAAAAACTGAGCCAGAAACTGGACCTCAGCGAGGAAGAGACCCGCAAGATCGTTGATGGCATGAAAGATGGCTATGCCTCCCGCCCCGGCCTCCCCGACGCGACCACAACAACCCGAACCATCAGCTCTTTTCTGCGTATTCTTGATGCCGGGGCCAATATCACTACAGGCGTCATGGATACAGTACTTGGCGGCTTGATGATCAAGCGTGGTGCCGACAGCGGTGATGGTGCCACCATCGCCCAGGGTTCGATAACCGTGGCAGCAGGAGCCTTCGGCCTGGCCGGAGGTGGCTCGGCGATGGCAGCGCTACGCGGCATCAGTTTTGCCCGCGCCGCCACCGGCCCACTGTTCTGGGTCAGCGCCGGCCTGACTCTAGCGACGCTCCCCTTCACCATCGTTCAGGACATCAAGTACAACAATGCTCTGGATGCCCATCGCAACGATCTTGATGATCTATTCGCCTCCCTCGACGAGGATGGCCTGCTTCAGGAAGACGGGCTCGAGAAATACAACTTCCTTGATGCCTACATGTACAGCTACGGTCAGCGCGATGCCCCCGAAGACACGAGCATCTTCGATTATCGCAGTGAAGAATATGAGTTCTATACCGAGGAGGGCCACCTGCCCGATCCGGTATGGGATGATCTCGAGCACGAGGATTACGCCGGTGACGGCAGCAACCTCGATACACAGATGGACAAAGGCTCGACGGTCGGTTCTTGAGCCGACTATCGGTGGCCGGGACGGCTACCGAAACCGATTCCGAGCGGACAGGAAATTGCTCGTTGGCCTCTCATCAACGCGGTTTACAGCGCCGCATGACGTCGAGCTGATTTACGAGACCTCCTCTACTATCGGCATCCGCGGTCTCACCTCAACCGAACTCGGCACCAGTTGGCGGCCGCTCACTCTCCAAGCTCTAGGATGATAAAGGCCTCCATGGCCTGGGCAGCCGGCGACAGACTACGCCGTCGCGGCTTGAGCAAACCGAGTTCGCGCTCAACGTGGGGGGTGGCCAAAGGTACGAAACGTAACCGTTCATACTCCTCGGGAAAGGCCAGGCGCGGCAGTGTGGTGATGCCTATGCCCGCTACCAGCATGGCGGTCAATGAGATCATGTTGGAAATATAGAAGTCACTCTGGGCCAGCAGCAGCTCGGCCTCGGTGCCCTCGAGTAGCCGCGAGGTGCCATTACGGATCAGTGCCTGTCCCTGCAGTTCCTGCCAGTCCAGTGCCTCTCGGCCAGCAAAAGGATGGTCGTCACGACAGACCACCCCAATGGCGTCGCGCATCAAGGGCTGGAAGTCCAGTTCCTCATCCACCTGCCACAGGCTGGTCAGTCCTAGATCCACCTCACCGGCGCTTACCAGCCGGCTGACGAAGTCGGCGGTACCATCATGGAGGCTGACCTTCAGGTCAGGGTAGTGCTGAATGAAATTCGACAACAGCCGCGGCATCAGACGGCTGGCCACCGAAGGCACCGCGGCCATATCAATATGTCCGGCACGCTTCTCCACCTGGGTAACCAGATCCCTGCTCAGACGATCATGCTGGATAATCAGCTCACGGAAACGTGGCAGGCAGTATGTTCCGAAGGGCGTCAGCATCGCCTTTCCCCCCTTTTCGAAGATCGGTTCGCCCAAGCGCTGCTCCAGTTCACGGACGGCCATGGATAGTGCTGGCTGAGTGCGATGCAGATGACGGGCTGCAGCATGGAAGCCACCTTCATCGACGATGGCCAGCACATAGCGCAGGGGTTGGATCTTGAGTTCGGGCAGCATGATATCTTCTCGACACCTTACAACGATAAAACAACCTTATCATTTTATATTTATTATTGATTATCCTTATCTTAAATCTTCGCCCAGGATGACGACAACGTCTCAAAGGAGGTTTCCATGTCCCACGTTCACGCTCTCTACATCGACGACACTTGGGTCGCCGGCAAGGACAGCATCACTAACGTCAACCCTTCAGACACCAGCGACGTGGTCGGCACCTATGCCCAAGCGAGCGTTGAACAGGTCGGCCAAGCGATCGCCGCCGCCAGGCGTGGCTTCACTGAATGGCGTCAGAGCAGCCTGGAAAGCCGCTATAGCGTGCTGATGGCTATCAGCGACGAATTGATCGCACGCAAGGAGGAACTCGGTGAGTTGCTCTGTCGCGAAGAAGGCAAAACCCGAGTAGAGGGCGTCGGCGAAGTTTATCGCTCCGCGCAGTTCTTCCACTACTACGCCGCCGAAGTACTGCGTCAGATCGACGAGCGTATCGACTCCGTACGGCCAGGCGTCGAAGTCGATACTCGCCGCGAGCCGGTGGGTGTGGTGGGCGTCATCAGTCCCTGGAACTTCCCCATGGCCACCGCAGTGTGGAAGATCGCCCCAGCTCTGGCTTTCGGCAACGCAGTGGTTTTCAAACCCGCTAACCTGGTCCCTGCCAGTGCTTGGGCCCTAACCGAAATAATCAGCCGCCAAGCGCTCCCAGCCGGAACCTTCAACCTGCTGATGGGTCCAGGCAGTAGCGTCGGCGATGCGCTTATTTCGAGCCCCGAGATCGATGCCTTGAGCTTCACTGGCTCTCTGGATGTAGGGCGCCGTGTGGCCGCCGCTACCGCCGGCAACCTGGTCAAGTGCCAACTGGAGATGGGGTCCAAGAATGCCCTGATCGTCGCCGACGATGCTGACCTGGATCTAGCCGTGGAAGCCGCCTTCGCCGGCGCCTACTCAAGCACCGGACAGAAGTGCACAGCGTCCTCACGACTGATCGTCACCGAGGCAGTCCACGACGCCTTCCTCGAGAAACTGATCGCCAAACTGAGGACTGTACGTGTCGGCCACGCGCTGGAAGAAGATGTGCATATCGGTCCCGTCGTAGATGCCCGTCAACTGGAGTCCAACCTCGTCTGGGTGGAACGTGCGAAAGCCGATGGTGGCACCCTCGCCTTCGGTGGAGAACGCCTGAAACGCAACACAGATGGCTTCTTCATGGCACCCACGCTGTTCGTGGGTACCACCAACGACATGGCAATCAACCGTGAGGAAATCTTTGGACCAATCGCCTGCGTGATCAAGGTACGTGACTATGAGCAAGCCATCGCAACCCTCAACGACACCAATTTCGGCCTGACCGCTGGCATTATCACCAACTCCCTCAAACTCACCAGTGACTTCAAGGCACGCGCCGAAACTGGCTGTGTGATGGTCAACCTTGCCACTGCCGGTACCGACTATCACGTCCCCTTCGGTGGCCGCAAGGACTCCAGCTTCGGCCCTCGTGAGCAGGGACGTTATGCCCGCGAATTCTACACCGTGGTCAAGACCTGTTACACCAAGGCCTGAGGAGGCATGTCATGTCCCGAGAAATGTTGACGATTGATGGCCTGCAGTACTCCAACTGGTCACGGGATATCTTCGAGCAGATGCGCGAAGGTGGTCTGGATGCCGTTCACGCCACTCTCGTCTATCACGAAACCACCCGCGAGACGCTATCACGACTGGGTGAGTGGAACCGGCGCTTCGAAGCCCACGCTGACCTGATCATTCCGGTCCATCAACCCAGCGACATCGCTCGTGCTCGCTCATCCGGACGTATCGGAGTCTTCCTTGGAGCCCAGAACTGCTCGCCCATCGAGGACGACATCGACATGGTCGAGGTAATGCGCGACCTGGGCCTGATGATCATGCAGCTCACATACAATAACCAGAGCTTACTGGCCTGCGGCTGCTACGAGGCCGAGGATAGCGGTATCACCCGCTTCGGACGCCAAGTGATCCGCGAGATGAACCGGGTCGGCATGGTCATTGACATGTCCCACAGCGCTGAGCGCTCGACCCTCGAGGCCATTGAGCTATCCAGCCGTCCGGTGATTATCTCTCATGCCAACCCTGCCACTTTTCACCCTGCCAAACGCAACAAGTCGGACAAAGTGCTCAAAGCCATCGCCGAGTGCAACGGCCTGCTGGGCTTCTCGGCCTATCCCTTCCACCTGCGCAACGGCCCAGACTGCACCCTCACGGAGTACTGCGAGATGATCGCACGCACCGCCGATCTGATGGGGGTGGAGCACTTGGCTATTGGCACCGACCTATGTCAAAACCAACCGACCTCGGTCCTCGACTGGATGCGCAACGGTCGGTGGTCCAAGGACATGGACTACGGCGAGGGTAGCGCATCCAACGCAGGCTGGCCGAGGCCACTTACCTGGCTCAAGGACAGCCGCGACCTCCCCAATCTGATCCAGGGTCTGCGCAACGTCGGCATGAACGAGGACGAAGTGGCCGGGATCATGGGGTGCAATTGGGTCGCGTTGCTTGAACGCTCCGCCACGCCACAGGCCAGCAATACCGACTGGGCCGCCTGAGGCCCCCCGGCGTCACCCGAACCATAAGAACAGGCGGACGCCAACGGCCACCAATAACCACAACAAGCACCGCCCTGGCGGTGCAGCACGCCAGAGGTTTACGCCATGACCACACCCCGCAACGGCACCTCGTCACCATCACGCTCCTCTCCTGCAAATCCCCGGGATCTGTCCGCCGGCCAGTACCGGCTGGGCGACCCCGTCGTGCTCTGTCTTAGTGTCGGCTTTATCGTACTGTTCGTCGGCTTGTCGCTGTACGACATCGACGGCGTGGCAGGGGCCATAGGCGCAGGCTTCGCCTGGACCGCCAAGGCGCTCGGCAGCTATTTTCAGATCTTGCTGCTGCTCACCTTTTTTATCGCCCTGGGGCTAGTCGCCACCCCGGCAGCCAGTGCGCGCATCGGCAACACGCGCACGCCGGAGCTATCCACCTTCAAGTGGGTGTCGATCATCATGTGCACCTTGCTGGCAGGAGGCGGGGTGTTTTTCGCCGCTGGCGAGCCTATCTACCACTTCGTGGTCACGCCGCCGGCCTTTTCCGCCGGCACAGAAATCGAGGCCGGCACCAATTCCGCCGTCGCCCCAGCCCTGGCCCAGTCATTCATGCACTGGGGCTTTCTCGCCTGGGCGGTACTCGGCAGTCTGACCGCAGTGGTGCTATCCCACGCCCACTACGACAAGGGCCAGCCACTGCAGCCACGTACCCTGCTATACCCGGTGCTGGGTGAACGGGTGATGAAAGGGCCGCTGGGTGGCGTGGTCGATGCGTTGTGCGTGATCGCCGTGGTGGCCGGCACTGTCGGTCCCATCGGATTTCTCGCCACCCAGGTTAGTTTCGGCCTGCATGAGCTGTTTGGCGTGGCCAATAACTACTTGACTCAGTTGCTTATCCTGATTGGTCTTGGCGCTGTCTACGTCACCTCGGCGGTCACCGGCATCGACAAGGGCATCCAGATCCTGTCGCGCTTCAACATCTTTCTGGCGCTGGCCATCGCGGTGGTGATCTTCGTATTTGGACCGACCCTGTTCATGGTCAACGCCTTCACCCAAGGCTTTGGAGAGTACCTGACATCTTTCTTTGCCATGTCGACGATGACCGCCCAGAGCGCCCCGGACTGGTGGATGCAGTGGTGGACGGCATTCTTCTTTGCATGGTTCATCGGCTATGGGCCGCTTATGGCGATCTTCGTTGCGCGCATCTCCAAGGGCCGCACCATTCGCCAGATGGTGCTCACCGTGGCGGTATTGGCGCCGGTGGCCACCGCCATCTGGTTCACCCTACTGGGCGGTTCTGGCATTTTCTTCCAACTCACCGGGGTCATCGACCTGACCGAGGCGCTCAGCAACTTCCAGTTCGACGTAGCCACCCTGACCGTGGCCCAGGCCCTGCCCGGCGGCACCGGCATGGCGGCGGCGATCCTGGTACTGACCACCATCTTCGTCGCCACCACCGGTGACTCCATGAGCTACGCCATCGCCGTGGTCGGCGCCGGGCACGATGACCCGAGCCCGTTGGTCCGCGCCTTCTGGGGCATCGCCATGGCACTGATGGCGGCTATTCTCCTGTACATGGGATCGGGGCAGATCAGCGCCCTGCAACAGTTCATCGTAATCACCGCCATTCCGGTGTCGCTAGTACTGCTGCCGTCGCTGTGGACCGGCCCCCAGGCTGCCCTCGCCATGGCCCGCATCCAGGGCATAACCAGCCTGAAATCCAGCGTTCCGGGAGAAGCTTGAGATGAGACGCGAAGACCTGGCCAGTCGCCTGTCCGACATCGAACAACGCCTTCGCCTGCGCTCCCCCGATGAGGTGATGCAACTCGAACGCTTGGGCAGCCTGCACGCCAGCCGGCTAAGCTTCGTCCGCAGCCTGGTGCGCCAGATGGCGCGCCAGCGCTGGCAGATCAGTACTATCCGCTTCGATCTCGACGCTGAGGGTCATGGAATTGCCATCTATCGCCTGCAGACCCCATGGGCACGCTACCACGGGGTGATCTTCTCCCAGCCACTGGATGATGCCGCTCGCTCCGACCGGGTGATTGCCGAGGCTTGGGATGCCACTTTCGGTGTAGTCGAGGGCGACGTGGACGACTCGCTGCTTGACCATATGGCCGCCAATGTGCCTCTGCAGGAGGCTGGGCGCCAACATCCGCGCCTGCTGGTGCTGTCCCGGGCCAACCGCAGTCTCAGGAACTTCGCTGCCTTTCTCGATGCGCTAAGTGCCGGACGCCAGCCGGACCCGACGTGGCTCACCAGAGTCGGCTACCTGTATCGCACTACCGCGGTCTACGGTAACGGCAAATTCGGTATCGCCGACTTCGATCGGCTCAAGCACAACCCAGACTTTCAGCGCCCCTTCTCGGCCCAGATGCTGGCCGTGTACCTACTGCGCCACTTTTCCATCGAGCAGATCGAGCATATGGCCCGGGCCAAAGCGCCGGGCAGGGCCGTCGCCATGGCAACGCCACTGCGTCGCTATCTCGGCATAGGCAACTCCACTGGGCTCGGCATGGCACCCTTTCTGATCAACCACCCGCAGTTGATCCAACGCTGGATCGAGAGCCGCGAGCAGGCGCTGGCCCAAGTCAGCGGTCAGGTGCCTGGCGAGCCGGACCGTCAGCGCCTACTGACACTGATCGCCCGGGCCGAACAACACATGGCCCAGACCGTGACCGAGGACACCAAGCAAAGTGCTCGAAACCGCGATACCGCCAGCGCCCTGCCGGCGGTGCGCGCTTGGCTGGAGCAAGTGCCACTGACTGATGAGCTATGGCAGGAGTTGATCGACTGGAGCCGCCAGACCTTGAGTCTGGAGGCCCAGGAGCTGATCCACACCCTGCTGCTGGAGATCTACCCGAAGATCGTCGACCCCTTTGAGGACAGGATGGGCGTCAAGGAGAGCCTGGAATTGACCCCGGACATGCCGCTGATAAGGCTCAAGCAGTCGATCGAAACCCACTACGACTGGGCCCTGCGCCACGACTTCGAAGATCCCGACGAGCGCTATTGGTTCTGGTATCGCTCAATGGAGAAGGAAGAACCGCGCTTGGGCGTGCGCGACGTAGAACCCGGTGCCGACCGCGAGTTGAAGCTCGCTATCGCTGCCCGAGTCGCCGACACCCATAAAGTCATTGATGACTTTCTCACCACCCATCCGCGGGCCTTGGTGGTGGAGTTTCTGATCCACCACCCACGTCACAAGGACATCATCCGGCGTATCCAGAGCATGGCCGAAACGCCATTCGGAGAGATCCGCGCCAATCTATGGGCCCGGGATATGAAGCCGGTGCACATTTTGCGCACCAAGCTATCGTTCTTTGGTGCCAGCCGTTTCGACCCCAAGTCCGATCGCTGGGTGCGCATTACCCTGTTCCAGGGCGCGCCGCTGGTCGAGGAGCTCAACGCCAAGCCCTGCGACCTGATCGAATTCGACGACTGGAGCTTTCCACTGGAGCCAAGCCAAAGCGCTGAAGGTACGCTCAGCGAGGCCGGTGCCGTAACCCGCCAATACGCCGGAGTCAGTACATGAAGGTGTCCTACAACGAACTCCAGGCACTCTGCCGCAAGGCCTTTCAGGCCATGGGCTTCGAAGAGGGAGACGCCAGCGATGCCGCCGACATGGTAGCCTGGATGCAGCTTTACGAGCTCAGTGGGCTGACGGCACTAGGCCGCGGCCTCGACTTTCTGCTCGAGGATCAGGATGAGCGGGCGCCAGAGCTGATCTACTCGGATGGCGATCTGGCGGTGCTCGACAGTCACGGCGCAAGCGTGCTCAAGAGCTCAAGTCTGGCGCTGGAACTGGGCTTCGCCAAGGCTCGGGCACGGGGCCTTGCGGTGATCAAGATCCGCCACTGCCACAACCGCCAGTTGATTATGGGCTATCTGGCGCGACTGGCCGGACGCGGGATGAACGTTACCGCCTTCTGGCGCAATGCCCAAGCCCCTGACAGCGGGAAGATGAACGATACCCCGCTGATCGAGCAGGTGGTGGGCTTTCGCGCTGGCAGTTCGGTGCCCGAGATCCGCGTCTACGCGGTGCACGAGGTCCCCGAGGAAAACGAACCCAACGACGGAGTAACACTGATCATGGCCAACCACGTGGACCTGCTGCCATCGCTGCGCTCCGAGTATCAGCTCGACCTGTTGGCCCGCCATCAGGAGTCCGACTTGCTGGCCTGTCGAGAGCGCGCCATGCAGCAAGGCATCGAGGTCGACGAAGGTCTTTGGGTACGCCTCAAGAGCTTGGCTACCCGGCTGCTGGTGGAGTCCACCGAAACCTCGCGCAGCGGGGCCGGAGCCGGGTCCAACGACAACGACTGACGCTCGACTAAATCAAGCACCGTCTTTCTTCCCATGCTTCCATAACTGAGAATGCCCTATGATTTATCCGGTCAAGACCGAGCTATTCGCTTCCCGCGCTCCCCTATCCTGGGGGAGTATCGGCAACGGCATCCTGTTTACCGCTCAGATCCCCATCAACGCAGGCGGCGAGGTGGTCAACGGCGGCATTGAGGCCCAGGTCCGACAGACCCTGGACAACCTGCTGCATACGCTGGAGTGCGCTGGCGGCGGCGTCGAGTCACTGACTCAAGTACTGATCTACGTAACCCAGCGCGAGGACCTGGCCACGGTCAATCGAGTCTACTCCGAATACGTCACCGCCCCCTACCCCAACCGTGCAGCGTTAATTGTCAGCGGTTTTGCTCGAGAAGAGATGCTGATCGAAATAGTGGCTTATGCCGTGGTCACACCGAACGACAAATAAGGTTGTAGTGGTCAACTAACCCTGATCAGTATTTTGAGGCTTTCCTCAGCACCAGAATATATGCTGGAGCCCCTCCAATCACCTGGATTCTTCATCAATAGATAACGACCACCACCAGGGAATCATTATGGTTCCCCGAACAGGACTCGAACCAGACCGAAAAACCCAGATGGCCGACCCCGACGTCCAGATATTGGGCGCCAGCTTCGAGCTAGCGCCCATGGCAGGCATAAGCGAGCATGCCTTCCATCTCCAGTCACTCAGGCCTGATACCCCTCTTGTGCTTGCGAAGTCCGCTCACCGCGAGTCACCAACTTGCGTAGTGCCACGTAGAACACTGGCGTGAGGAAAAGCCCGAACAGCGTAACACCCACCATCCCGGCGAATACCGCCGTGCCCAGCGCCTGTCGCACCTCGGCTCCAGCACCGCCAGCCAGCATCAGTGGCACCACCGCCGCGGTAAAGGTGATCGAGGTCATGATGATCGGACGCAGACGTAGACGACAAGCCTCCAGCGCTGCTTCGACGATACCGCGCCCCTGCATCTCCAGTTCGCGCGCAAACTCAACGATCAGGATGGCGTTCTTGCAGGCCAGTCCAATCAGCACCACCAGCCCGACCTGGACGAAGATGTTGTTGTCACCCGCCATCAAATGCACGCCGAACAGCGCCGAAAGCATGCACATCGGTACAATCAGAATCACCGCCAGCGGCAAGGTCCAGCTCTCGTAGAGTGCAGCCAAGGCAAGGAACACCAGCAACACCGACAACGGGAACACTATCAAGGCAGCATTGCCTTGAGTGCTCTGCTGGAAACTCAGATCGGTCCACTCGAAGCTCATCCCATTGGGCAACACCTCAGCAGCGAGTTCGCTCAGTGCCTCCATCGCTTGAGTCGAGGACAACACGAGAGGATCCGCCTCGCCCGCCAGGTCCGCGGCAGGATAGCCGTTGTAACGCAGCACCGGATCCGGGCCAAAGGTCCACTGAATATCCACCACAGAGCCGATCGGCACCATTTCTCCGCGATCATTACGAGTACGCAGATTGGCGATATCCTCAACGTTGTCGCGGTGGGAAGCATCGGCCTGGGCTATCACCTGCCAGGTCCGGCCAAACTGGTTGAAATCATTGACGTAAGTCGAGCCAAGATAGGTTTGCAGAGTATTGAACAGCCCCGTCAATGGCACCCCCTGAGCCTTGGCCTTCACCCGGTCGACTTCGGCATCAAGCTGCGGCACATTGGCCTGATAGCTGGTAATCGGGAAGCCCATACCCGGCGTCTGTGCGACCGCACCTTGGAACGCCTGCACGGCGCCCTGTAGCGCGCCATAGCCGAGCCCAGCGCGGTCCTCGATAAACATCTGCCAGCCATTGCCGTTGCCAAGGCCGAGGATCGGCGGTGGCATGAACGAGAACGCGAACCCCTCCTGCAATCCGGCTATCTTCTGATTGATTTCGGCATTGATCTCGGCCGCCGAGCGACTCCGCTCGGAGAACGGGGCCAGAGGCAGGAACACCACTCCGCTGTTGGGCGTGCTGGTAAACTGCAGCGCATTGAGCCCCGGGAAGGCAATTGTGTGGGTTACGCCCTCACTCTCCATGGCGATCTCACCCACCTGGCTCAACATCTCATCGGTACGTGAAAGCGAGGCACCTTCCGGCAACTTCACGCCAGCGATCAAGTACTGCTTATCCTGGGTCGGGATAAAACCCGGCGGCACCGCCTGGAACATCACCCCTGTTCCGACCAGCAACAGCGCATAGATGCCGAACACCACGCCGCGCCGCCGCAGACTGCGCGAAACGCCTCCCTGGTAGCGTCTGGAGCTGGCGAGAAAGAAGCGATTGAACGGGCGGAACAACCAGCCAAACAACCCGTCGATCATCCGCGTGAGGCGATCCTTTGGGGCATCGTGTGGTTTGAGCAGCAGCGCCGCCAACGCCGGTGACAGGGTCAGCGAGTTGACCGTGGAGATCACCGTGGAAATGGCGATGGTTGCCGCGAACTGGCGATAGAATTGCCCAGTGACACCGGACAGAAATGCCATTGGCACAAACACCGCACACAATACCAGGCCGATGGCGATGATGGGGCCGGATACTTCCTTCATTGCCTGGTGCGCGGCGGCAAGCGGCGCCAGGCCCTCCTCAATGTTGCGCTCGACGTTCTCTACCACCACGATCGCATCATCAACCACGATGCCGATCGCCAGCACCAGACCGAACAGAGTCAGAGTATTGATCGAGAATCCCAACAGATAGAGCACAGCGAAAGTGCCCACCACCGACACCGGCACTGCGATCAGCGGAATGATCGACGCGCGCCAGGTCTGCAGGAACAGCGTCACCACCAACACCACCAGCAGTACCGCCTCAAGCAGCGTCTTGACCACCGACTCGATCGAGTCGCGCACGAAGATGGTAGTGTCATACACCGCCTCGTACTCAACTCCCTCCGGGAATTGTTGGGCAAGTTCATCCATGGTCGCGATGACGTTTTCCTGGATTTCCAGGGCATTCGCCCCCGGCGCCTGGAAGACGCCGAGTGCGACCGCGTCGTCGCCGTCCAGCTTCGAACGCAGGCTGTAGTCATTGGCCCCCAGCTCCAGACGGGCCACATCGGACAAATAGGTGATCTGTCCGTCGCTACCGGTCTTGACCACGATGTCGCTGAATTCCTGTTCGGAGGTCAGCCGTCCTCTGGCATTGATCAAGGTCAGGAAGTCGCTATCGGGAATCGGCTCGGCGCCGAGCTGACCGGCCGAGACCTGAACGTTCTGCTCCCGTATCGCCTCCACTACATCGCCGGCCGTGAGTCCTCGCGCAGCAACCCTGTCCGGATCAAGCCAGGCGCGCATGGCATAATCGCCACCACCAAAAATCTGCGCATCACCGACCCCCTGGATACGTGCCAGAGCATCCTTGACGTGCAGGCGGGCATAGTTTCGCAGATACAGGGTGTCATAGCGGCCATCCGGAGAGGTCAGGTGCACGACCATCAAAAAGGTCGGTGACTGTTTCTGCGTGGTCACCCCCTGTCGGCGCACATCCTCAGGCAATCGCGCCAGCGCCTGGCTGACCCGATTCTGTACCTTGACCGCCGCGTCATCCGGATCAGTTCCGGGACGGAAGGTTACGGTTACCTGCAGTACACCATCGGAACCAGCCACCGACTTGAGGTACATCATGTCCTCAACGCCATTGATCGCCTCCTCCAGCGGTGTGGCCACCGTCTCGGCGATGACCTTGGGATTGGCGCCAGGATAGACCGTGCGTACCACCACCGAGGGTGGCACCACGTCCGGGTACTCGCTGACCGGCATCAGCGGTATGGTGATCAACCCCGAGATGAAGATAAGGATCGACAGCACCCCGGCGAAGATCGGGCGGTCAATGAAGAACCTGGCAAAATCCATGGCAATACTCCCTCGCCGAGGCAGGCATTCAGAGCCTACCCCGATGACTCGGTCGACAGTGAAGTCAAATGACGGCTATTGACGTTCGAACACGCTCAATGAGTCGTGGCCAACTCCCGTTCGCCGGGCTCTCCTCCGGGCATCTCGATGCTGTTCGCCGCCACCTGCATGCCTGGATAGAAGATCCGCTGGGTACCGCGCACCACCACCCGGTCTCCCGGTTCCAGGCCCGTTCGGATCACCCGCAATCCATCAGCCATGCGTCCGAGCTCCACATCCTTGCGGATGGCAAGCCCCTCAGCGTCGACAACGTAGACGTACTTGCGGTCCTGATCGGTCAAGATGGCCTTGTCATCGACGAGAATGGCCCTATCGGAACTGCCGCCACGCATCTGTACCCTGGCAAACATACCGGGCGAGAAGCGCCCAGCGTCATTGTCGAGCACGGCGCGGATCAGCATGGTGCCTGAGTCGGCATCCAACTGATTATCGACAAAGTCCACTTCGCCCCTGTAGGGATAGCCCCCATCGTTTGCTAGCCCAACGCGCACTGGCGTTCTATTCTCACGGGAACTGAGGCGCTCTCCGGAACGGGCCATGTCGCCGTACTGCAGCCAGGTCTGCTCGTCGCTGTAGAAATGAACATGAACCTTGTCCAGAGAGACAATGCTGGTTAATAGGGACGCGTCCGACACCAGATTGCCGACAGTGATCAGAGCTCGACCGGTTCGGCCTGCGATTGGTGCACGCACCTCGGTGAACTCCATGTTCAAGCGCGCCGTCTCGAGTGCGGCCTGGGCCGCATGCAGATCGGCCTGAGCCTGGAGTGACGCTGCCCTGCGCTGGTCCAGCTCTTCCCGGGAAATCGCCTGGGTCTGAGCCAGGCGCTCGGCGCGGGCGGCCTCACCACGGGTAAGCTCGACCCGTGCGCGAGCACGCTGCAGGTCGGCCTCCGCACTATCCAGGCTGGCACGATAAGGACGCTGATCAATGGTAAACAGGACATCTCCCTTGTCGACGCTCTGGCCCTCGGTGTAGTGGATGCTATCGATGTAGCCGGCAACCCGCGAACGCAGTTCCACCGTCTCTACTGCCTCGATGTGGCCCGTAAACTCGTCCCAGAAACTCACATCCTGGACCACCACCTCGGCCACACTGACCTCCGGTGGCGGCGGCGCCTCCTGCCCCAGACCGTCGGCCTGACTATCGCAACCGGCCGTCGCAATGGCACCAAGCACCACAGTCATGGCTACTAACATGTGTATGGAAAACACGCGGGTCGCCAGCCTGGGGGGCAAGTGCCCTCTTCGTCCACGTGCCGGGGCGGGATAACTCATCAGTTCATCTCTCCAGGAAGGTGCTGACACGGCAAGCTTGCATCCCGAATTCAACTTGAGGTAATGAGCCGCATGCCCATGGACCACTTATCGATGCAACGCGCGTAGCTTACGCAGGAAGCGCCATAAGACTGTCGTATCGTGCGGACTACTTAGCCTGCCAGTTCATCGAAGTAGTCGTTTGCCAGGGCATGAAATCGACACCGCCGGCATGCAAGTGCAATGCAACACCATAGGAGTTCAGCCACAATTTGATTACCTACTATATGAGGGAAATACTGTTCCACTGGTGGGACAGTTCCCGGACACAAGTACTTCCGAGACATAAGTGCTTTCGAAACATAAGTACATGGGACAACAACAATGCAACCGGATCTCAATGACGCCTTGATCTTCGCCAGGGTCGTAGAACAGGGCAGTTTCACCGCGGCTTCCAGGCTGCTGAGCATTCCCAAGACCACCGTGAGTCGAAAGGTTCAGGCGCTGGAACTGCGCCTCGGCGCGCGGCTGCTGAACCGAACCACCCGCAAGCTGAGCCTGACCGAAGCAGGTTCCGTCTATTACGATTACTGCAGTCGCATTGTCCAGGATATGGACGAGGCGGAGAGTGCTGTCCAACAATTGGAAGGCAACCCCCGGGGTTGGCTACGAGTTACCGCTCCATTCACCATGTGCACCGAATTCACTTCGGCACTGGTACGGGATTTCCGCGAGCTGTATCCGGCAGTGAAAATCGAACTGGTACTGTCCAACGACCGGCTCGACCTGGTGGCTCATCAGATCGACGTGGCGCTGCGCGTTGGTGAACTGCCGGACTCGAGTCTGGTCGCCCGCCGCTTGGCCAGCTACCGTTCGTTCGTCTATGCCAGCGACAGCTATATCGCCCGCCACGGAGAACCTCAGACGCCTGCAGAGCTGGCCTTCCACCCCGCTCTGGCCAAATCCAGGGACCAGCGCGGTCAACGTTATTTCTGGGAGTTGCACAAGGGGGGGCACCGGGAAGAAATCGAATTAGACCCGGTTGCCATCGCCAACGATCCATTCGTGCTGAGAGGGCTACTGGTCGAGGGCCATGGCGTGATGCTGACCAGTGAGATCGTTGCCTGCCTGGGGCCAGAGGAGCGCCAGTTGCGGCGCATCCTGCCGGAATGGGAGGGTCCCGAAGTCGAGTTCAATGCCGTATTCCCGGGCGGCCGCCTGATCTCGCCCAAGGTGCGAACCTTCGTGGACTTCGTGGTGGAGCGTACGCGCCTTGACCACATCATGCCCGTACATTGGCAACCTCCTGGCCAACCGGAAGCAGAGAGCGCGACGCCAGTCGACGAAACGGCATGAGAGGCTGTTCATGATCCAGCGACACGATTCGCCGACGTATGAGAAGAGCCCAGAGGAAACGGTGCGCAAGTCGGCGAGCCGCATGACGGGCCAGCTGCGCTCCTGAATAAACAACGTCTTTCCCACATCACCCAAGGCAATCCACGCCGGGCTGGATAGTGTTCAAGGAAGCTCTCCTCATCCTCGGACCGGTAAGTGATTCCCCCACCCATATGACGCGACAACGTCGGCACAGAGTGGGGGAACTACATCCCGTTCATCACGTTGGTGTGTGCCTCATGGTGACAGTTGGCGTCATAGTACTCCCCTCGCCCTGGCCGTATGGGTGGCAATGGCATCCATCAGCGGCGGTGACAGGCAGTCATAGGGCTCCAGGCCGAGTTGCCTGAGTCGGCCACGCACGCTGTCCATGTTGTCTGGATTGGCTCCCGACTCGATGATCGAGGAGACAAAGGCAGCAAATTCAGGTGCCGCCCAGCCAGTGTCTTTGGAGAGCTCCGTGTGGATGAAGTCCAGACCGTGGAAAGGATGGTCGGTATTTTCGATGCGGCCAAACATATGTACCCCACATTCCTTGCAGGCATGACGCTGGATGGCGGCCGAAGCATCGATCACCTCCAACTTGTCCTCATTGGCGGTGACGCTGAGGGTCTCTCGGGGTACCACAGCGACCATCGAAAACAAGGCTCCTTCTGGCTTCCAGCACTTGGTGCAGCCGCAAACGTGGTTGTGGGCGCACTGTGCCTTGACAGTGACCTCGACAGGGCTGTCGATACAGTGGCAATGCAGGCTGGCACCTGCAAAGTTATCACTGCCGGCACGTACCCCGTCGTCTACGGCGGGATGAATCCTGATATCGTTCATGGTAGTGGCTCCTTGGGCAATAGTGATAGTTGCAGAAGCCATCATGGCGAGGGACTCGGGTCGCTCACGGCATGATTGTCGAGGGCGCCACCATCTGACGGCTATTCGTCAGGTTCATAGGCTTCCGCTCCTCCATGTAGTCTAGTCGGCATGGTGTTCACCCGTGTTGTCGTGAGACCGGCAATATCAGTTGGTCATTCCACCGACAGTGATCCGCCTCTTCGATGCAGGAAGACGTTCAAAGGAGGCGCATGGAACTCCTGGCGCTAGCCGGTTGGCCCCAGCATGGCACCGCCCATGACCCGCACCCAGTCGATCATCGGCGTCGGGTAGATCCCCAGCAGAATGATCAACAACGCCACGCCCAGGACGACCACACCGCCGGCGCGCACTCCCCAGTCCTCAGGCGCATCGCGCTTCTGCATGCCCGCCTCGGCCAGATACAGAGTGACCATCACCCGCAGGTAGTAATAGAGCCCGATGGCACTGCCGACGACGACCCCGCCCACCAGCCACCAGCGCTCGGCCTCGACACCCAGCGCAATGATGTAGAACTTGCCGATAAAGCCCGCGGTAAAGGGAATGCCAGCCAGCGACAGCATGGTCACGGTAAGTACCGCGGTCAGGTAGGGACGTCGCCAGAACAGTCCGCGGTAGTGGTGCAGTGCTGCTGCGTCCTCGCCGCGGTATGGCGAGGAGATCAACGTGACCACGCCGAAGGCGCCCAGAGTCGTCAGCATGTAGACCACCAGGTAGACGCCAGTGGCTTCCACTGCCAGCCCGTCGCTGACCACCAGCGCCGTCAACAGGTAACCGAAATGAGCGATCGACGAATAGCCCAGCAGACGCTTGAGGTTGGACTGGGTCAGCGCCAGCAGGTTACCGACCAGCATGGTAAGGATCGCCAACACCGCCAGTACGCTGTGCAGCAAGGCATTCTGAAAGGCCGGGACCGCCATGACCAGCCGCAGCAGAACCACGAATACCGCCACTTTACTTGCCGATGCGAGGAAGGTTGATGCGGGACTCGGGCCACCCTCATAGACATCCGGCGTCCATTGGTGAAACGGCACGATCGACAACTTGAAACTCAGCCCCAGCAGCATCAATGCGGCACCCGCCAGGCTCCAGGCGCCAGCATCGGCAACCAGCCCCGTGGCCAGACCGGCAAAGTCCAGATGGCCGGTATCGGCGTAGAGGAGCGCCATGCCGAACAACAGAATGGCAGTCGCCGCCGCCGACAGCACCAGATACTTGATACCGGATTCGAGCGAGCGCCGCTCATGGTAGGTATAGGCGAGCATGCCATACAGCGGCATCGATAATAGCTCGAGGCCAAAGAACAGCGTCGCCAGGTGGGTGCTGGCGGCCAGGACCATGGCCCCCGCCGTGGCACACAGCAACAGCAGATAGAACTCCTCCCGCGGTCCACGATAGTGCTCGAGGTAGGCATGTCCCAGCGTGGCACAGGCCAGCGCCGCCACCAGGATCAATACCGCGGCGAAGATCGCCAGGCCATCAATGGCCAGCATCGGCGTGGCCAGTGGTGCCATGCGCCACACGCCGATCAGCGCAATGAGCGCCAGATTGAGGCCAACAACCGTGACGATGGTGATAGCGGTATGATGGCGGCGCCAGGCAATCCCCAGCATCACCACGATGGCCGTGACACAGACCAGAACCAGAGGCGTCAATGCCAGCAGGTGCGTCGCGGTCAAGATCATGGAGCCCCCGTCGGCGGAATGGTTGACGGTGCGACCGCACCGAACAGGTGCTGCACTTCGAGCATCGCGGCACCGGTGGTATCCAGCAGAGGCTGCGGATAGAGCCCGAACAGCAGGACCAACCCAAGTAGCGAAAGCATCATCAGGTATTCACGGCTATCGAGATCGGCGAAGCGCTCCTCGCCCCGGGCCGGGCCGAAGTGGACCCACTGCATCAGCAGCAGTGAGTAGATTGCCGCCAGTACCAACCCACCACTGGCGATGACCACCGTCCAGGGAGCGACCGGGAAGGTGCCGAACAGGATCATGAACTCACCGATGAAGTTGGCGGTTCCCGGCATACCCAGCGAGGCGGCAACGAAACACAGCGAGAACCCCGGAAGACTGCCCATGCGCCCCCATAAGCCGCCCATCTCGCGCATGTCACGGGTATGCAGCCGCTCGTAGAGCTGGCCGCTCAGGATGAACAGCCCGGCCGCCGAGAATGCATGGGCGACCATCAGCATCACCACCCCCTGCAAGGCGAGCTCGGTGCCAGCGTAGATACCGATGAGCACGAAGCCCATGTGCGAGATACTGGTATAGGCGATCAAGCGCTTGATGTCCCGCTGTCCACAGGCCAACAGCGCCCCGTAGAAGATACCTACCAGGCCCAGCGTCATGGCCACTGGAGCAAAGGTCTGGGAGGCTTCGGGGAACAACGGCAAGGCAAAACGCAGCATGCCGTAAGCGGCGGTCTTGAGGAGAATGCCGGCGAGGTCGACGCTACCCGCAGTGGGCGCCTGAGCATGGGCATCGGGTAACCAGCCATGCAGCGGCACCACCGGCAGCTTGACCGCAAAGGCAACGAAGAAGCCGAGCATCAGCAGCATCGCTGTCCCCTCTGATAACGGCGTCTCCATCAACGTTGCGTAAGAGAACGAATACTCACCGGTATTGGCGTGGTGCACAAAGACCAGGCCAAGAATCGACACCAGCATCAGCAGACCGCTGGCCTGGGTATAGATGAAGAACCTGGTCGCCGCGCGGATGCGGGTCCGCCCTTCCGACCCACTGTGTCCCCACAGCGCGATCAGGAAGTACATCGGCACCAGCATCATTTCCCAGAAGAAGAACAACAGGAACAGGTCGATCGCCAGGAAAACACCCACCACACCGCCGAGAATCCACAGCAGGTTGAGATGAAAGAAACCGACCCGGCGTACTATCTCGTTCCACGAGCAGAGTACTGCCAATATGCCCAGAAAGCCGGTCAGCGCAATCAGCACCAGCGACAGGCCATCGAGCGCCAGGTGAACACTGATACCGAAGCGTGGAATCCACGCTGCCTGCCACTCCATCGACCAGCGAACTCCCTCGCTGCCGGTGCCCATCTGCGGCAGGTGGTAATCACCGTGGAACCATAGCCCCAACGTGATCAATAGCTCGATCAGCATCGTCGCCAGCGCGATCCAGCGCGGTGCCTGATCACCGAAGCGCTCGCCCTGCCAGCACAACAGGCCGCCAGCGAAGGGAATCAGGATCAGCCAGAGCAACGTCATAAGCGGTGCATTCCCTGTGGTTGTCGATACACTGGAGACCTCCCTCTGCCTCTTGTTCTGCAAGTCATGGACATCACGTTGCTCAGTTGCTCAACTGCCCAGCACCAACACGATCAAGACCACCGTGACTCCCATCACCATGCTGACGGCATACAGTCGCAGCTTGCCCGACTGCGTGTAACCAAGGCCACGGTGAGATAGCCAGGCGATCCAACCCACCACCAGCACAAGACGATCGATGATGTCGTTGCGCAGCACGTATACCAGGCACCGATAGGGGCGCACCAGCAGCCGGTCGTAGACGATGTCGAAGCCCCAGGCGTGATGCCAGAGGCGCCACAGCCTTGCTCCCCAACCATCGGCGATGCGGTCAGCCAGCCAGCGGCGACGCTTCAGGAATAGCCAGGCGGCCAGTCCCAGCCCGCCCAGTGAAGCCGCGGCAGCAAAAAGCCCCAACACGATATGGCCGACACCGTGCACATCGGCCCCGGGGCTCGACGGCAGTACATCCTCCAATGGTGGATGGATCCCCGCACCAACGAAGGTCGACAGGACCGCCAGAACGACCAGTGGCAGACCGTGCACCAGACCGCGCCCCGCTTCAGCGTGGCGCGCGTTGTCGCTCTTCATCTCGCCATGGAAAGTGCCAATGATCAGCCGCAGGGTATATAACGAGGTCAGGAAGGCGCCGATCAGGCCCGCCAGCACCAGGCCTCCATCGCCGGCGGCCCAAGCTTCCCAGATAATCTCATCCTTGCTGTAGAAGCCGGCGGTAACCAACGGCAATGCCGCCAACGCTGCACCGCCAACGACAAAACCGGCGTAGGCCAGCGGCAGTCGGCGCCACAGGCCACCCAACCGGCGCATGTCCTGTTCATGGTGACAACTGACAATCACCGCACCAGCAGAAAGGAACAGCAACGCCTTGAAGAAGGCGTGGGTCATCAGGTGGAAGATCGCCGCATCATAGGCACCAACGCCCAATGCCAGAAACATGTATCCGATCTGGCTCATCGTCGAATACGCCAGCACCCGTTTGATGTCGGTCTGGGCAAGCGCCGCAAAACCTGCCATCAACAACGTCAACGCACCGATCAGCCCCACCAGATAGAGCACCATTGGCGCCAGCTCGAAGATCCCGTGCAGTCGAGCGATCAGATAGACACCGGCGGTGACCATGGTTGCCGCATGAATCAGCGCAGACACTGGCGTAGGACCAGCCATGGCATCCGCCAGCCAGGTATGCAGTGGCAGCTGGGCAGACTTGCCCAAGGCGCCACCGAGAATCAATAGGGCCGCCAGTTGCACCTCAAGCGTGCCCTCGGCCCAGACTTCCGGCGCACGTGTGAGGATCTCGGCGATATTCAATGTGCCCAGCGCACGGAACAACACGAACAAGCCAATGGCCAGGAACACGTCGCCCAACCGGGTGACGATAAACGCCTTGAAGGCCGCCCAACCGTTGGCCGACGTCTGGTAGTAGTAGCCGATCAGCAGGTAGCTGCACAGGCCGACGCCTTCCCAGCCCAGATACAGCAGCAGTAGGTTGTCGCCAAGCACCAGCAGAATCATGCTGAACACGAACAGGTTCATGTAGGCATAGAAGCGGGTGATGCCACTCTCCCCCTGCATGTACCAGGCGGCGAACAAGTGAATCAGGAAGCCGACGCCAGTAATGACCCCCAGCATGGTGAGTGACAGCCCATCGAGGTGCAGACCGATGGTCGGCTGAAAATCGCCCACCGAAAGCCAGGTCCATAGCGTCATGTCTACGCTGGTGTCGCCACTGACTTGAAACTTCCAGCCAACCAGGGCGGTGACCAGCGCGGCCAGCCCGACACTGGCAACGCCGACCACCATACTGGCACGAGCGTTGAGCCTGCCTCGCGACAGGGCAAGGATCAAAGTCCCAGCCAGCGGCAGCAGAAACGTCAGAGGCAGCAGGAACATCAGTGGCAACTGCGACATCGGCAGGCTCCCTTAACCGCGCATACGGTTGACGGCATCTACATCAAGCGACTTGAAGCGATGATGGAGCTGGATCAACAGTGCCAGACCTACGCTCGCTTCGGCTGCGGCCAGGGTGATCACCAACAGGAACATCGCCTGGCCCTCCGGCTGGCCCCAGGCCGAACCGCCGACGATGAAAGCCAGCGCCGCGGCATTGAGCATGATCTCCAGGCTCATCAGCACGAACACCATGTTGCGTCGACTGACCAGTCCGGCGAAGCCCAGCACGAAGAGGATCGATGCCAGCACCAGGCCATGCTCCATGGGAACTCCGTTCATGACACCTCCTTGCGGGCACCGGATTCAGCATTGATCCGGGGCTTGTCGGGAGGGATCGTGCGACCGACGTGTGAAGCCGTGACCAGCGCCGCCAGCAGCAACATGGCACCAAGTTCGACGACCATCAGCCAGGGGCCAAACAGCAACGTCCCCACCGCCTTGGCGGTCAGGATCTCGCCGTCGACCATACGTCCGGCATCGCCCGACCATAGCGTGGCAATCAGCGTTACCAGCAACACCGCAGCGAGCAGCGACGGCCCCAACCAGATGCGTGGTTTGAGCCACGCTCGCTCCTGGGCGGCCCCCTGGTCTCCCAGGTTGAGCATCATTACCACGAACACGAACAACACCATGATCGCGCCGGCGTAGACGATCACCTCCAGGGCCCCGGCAAATGGCGCCCCCAGAGCGAAGAACACCAGCGCTACCGAAATCAGCGAGACGATAAGGTAGAGCAGCGCATGCACCGGATTGGTGTTGGTGATGACTCCCAATGTCGCCAGTACGGCGATCAGGCCACTCAAGTAGAAGGCGATTTCCATCGCTACCTCCTGCTGATGAATGCCGTCTTACGGCAGCAGCGTCTTGACGTCGATCGGCGGTTCCTCGTTTTGCGCCCGCCCCTTGTCCTTGCCGGCGATCGCCATCCCCGCCACTTTATAGAAGTGGTAGTCGTGGTCCTTGCCGGGGCCGTCGATCAGTAGGTCCTGCTTCTCATAGACCAGCTCCTGGCGCCGATACTCGCCCATCTCGAAGTCCGGGGTGAGCTGAATCGCCGAGGTCGGGCAGGCCTCCTCGCACATTCCGCAATAGATGCAGCGCGAGAAGTTGATGCGAAAGAACTCGGGATACCAGCGGCCATCTTCCTGCTCCCCCTTCTGCAGCGAGATGCAAGCGACCGGACAGACCACCGCGCACAGATTGCAGGCCACACAGCGCTCCTCACCGTCGGGATCACGGGTCAGCACGATGCGTCCTCGATAGCGCGGCGGCAGATAAACTGGATCCTCGGGATAGTTTTGCGTCTCGCGCTTGCGGAAGCTGTGCATGAAGATCATGCCCAGCGTACGCAGTTGGGAGACTGTTCCTTTGATCACGTTCCAGAACATGGCCATCTCTCCTCGGTCATGGCGGACTCGTCACATCGGATCGGCAATCAGAATTACCGCCCCGGTCACCAGCAGATTGATCAAGGTCAGCGGCAGGCAGAACTTCCAGCCGAAACTCATTACCCTGTCATAACGCGGCCGCGGCAATGCCGCTCGCAGCAGCACGAACAGTACCAGGAAGGCAGCGACCTTGAGCGCGAACCACACAACCGGCGGCAACAGCGGGCCATGCCACCCACCGAAGAACAGCGTCACGATCAGCGCCGACACCAGCACCATGCCGACATACTCACCGATGAAGAACATGCCGAATTTCATGCTCGAGTACTCGATGTGATAGCCATCGGCAAGCTCCTGCTCGGCCTCGGGCTGATCGAACGGATGACGGTGAGTCACCGCGATCCCGGCGATCAGAAAGGTGCAGAAACCGAAGAACTGCGGGATCACGAACCACAGCCCCTGCTGGGCGTTGACAATGTCCCGCATGTTGAACGAGCCGGTCATCGCCACCACCCCCATCAGCGCCAGGCCCATGAAGACCTCGTAGGACAGTGTTTGCGCCGATGCGCGCATGGCGCCGATCAGAGCGTACTTGTTGCCGCTCGACCAGCCTCCGAACAGTACGGCGTAAACGTTGATGCCGGCCATCGCGAAGAAAAACAGCAGACCGATATTGAGGTCCGCCACCCCCCAGTCGGGGGTGATGGGGATGATCATGAACGACAGCAGCAACGAGGCCATGGCAATCGCCGGCGCCAGCACGAATAACGTGCGATCGGCGAACGGCGGGATCCAGTCCTCCTTGAAGAAGATCTTGATCATGTCGGCGATCAGTTGCAGCGAACCGAAGGGCCCGACCCGGTTGGGTCCGTAGCGGTCCTGCCAGAGTCCCAGCAAACGCCGCTCGACCACCGTCATGACCGCCCCCAGCAATACTGCGACAAGCAGGATCACCAAGGCCTGGAGCATGGCGATCAGGCTGGCAACAATGACCGGCGACAACCAGCTCATGGGCGACCTCCTGTCTCGTCGTCACGCTGACCCATGATCTGGCCTTGGTGATGGTTCGTCGCCTCCGCTTTCAGCTCAGCCCAGTCACCACTGATCAGGCCCGGTTCAACGCCGGCCGGGATGCCGACCAACCCGACAGGCAGCACCGCATCGAGTTGCACGGGCAGGTTGGTTCGGCCGCTGTCGGTGACCACGCTGAGCAAGTCGCCATCGCTACAACCCAGGCGCTGGGCATCGTCGACAGACAGCCGCAGCGTCACCGGTGCGGCACGCTCAATGATCGGTGTAGCGCGTGACGAGGTTTCCTCGCCGCCGAACAGCCGCGGCAGCACCACCACCTGCCAGGCGGAATCGCGCGGTGTGAAGCGTTCCGGCAGCGCGACAAAATAGTCATACTGACCCGGGCACGGATGCAGCAGTCGCACACCGGGATCACCGGCGCTCAGGTGGCCACCGACCTCGTCGGTAAACTTGTTCCATGCCTGGGGTGAGTTCCAGCCCGGCGCCCAGGCGAAGGCGACTTCTTCGCGCGGCCGATCGAAGCCGTTATACCCCTCCATCGAGAAGGTGAACGGTGAATCGACATCCTGCGAAGCACGCGGCTCGCTGACGTCGAGATGAGCGCGCATCGCAGTGCGCCCGCTGTAGCGGTGAGGCTCGCGCGCCAGCTTGAGCCCGCGCACCCGATAGTCGGCGCTCGGCGACGAACCGAGCATGTCGTGCAATTCAGGATAGTGCTCAGCGCAGGCCCGGGTCACCGCATCGAAGGTAATCTCACCGGTATCCTGGCGCAGCATGTCGGCACGCAAGGCATGCAGCCAGCGCCAGCTCTCGTGGATGCGTGTCTCGGGGCGAATGTAGCGCGGGTCAAACACCTGGAAGAAACGCTGGGCGCGCCCCTCCAGGCTGACCAATGTACCGTCGGCTTCGCTGAAGGCCGCCGCCGGCAGCCCCAGATCGGCATGTTGCCAAGTGGCGGTGCGCTGGTGATCGAGCACAATCACCGCATCGGCCCGCTCCAGCACGGCATCGACCTGCTCTCGCGGCGCTCGCTGGTAGAGGTCGTTCTCGAGCACCACCACGGCATCGGCATGCGCGCCATCGAGTTCGTCGAGCGCCCACTCCAGCGACTCTCCGCCGAGCATCGTCAGCCCGGTACTGTTGGCCTCGCCGCGCACCAGCAGCAGGCTGCCCTGGCGGGTGCGCCGGGACAATGCCCGGGCCACACTGCCGGCCGCTTCGATCACCACTGGCGAGCCCAGCGATCCGCCGCCGATAACCAGCGGCCGGCGCGCCGCGAGCAACCGCTTGGCGATCGTTTCGGCTTCACGCCTGGTGGACTCGTCGAGGTCTTCAACCACTGGAGCCTCAGCGTCGATGGCATGCGCCACGGCAAAGCCAAGTCGTGCGATATCGGCCGGCGCCAACGTCCAGCTCCCGGCGCTGATGTCATCGAGTCCGGTGGCGATTGGGTAGGCAATGTACAGCGGATGATAGCTGTCCTGGCCGAGCGTCCTGACGGCTTCATCGTTCCAGCTCGGGATATCGCGCTCGGCGGCCAGTTCGGTACGCCGGGCGGTGACCGCCTGGCGCACCGCCAGACCAGCGCGGGCAGCACTGGCGATCAGATCCTCACCGAGCACCAGTACGGCGTCATGATCTTCGACATCGCGCAGAGTCGGAGTAGGCAATCCGCAATTCCGGTTCAGCGCGTTCATTGCCGTCAGGCACGCCAGTTCCTGCGCGGCGATACCGGTCGAGAAGTTGTCCTCACCCACCAGTTCACGCAGTTGATGGTTGCTTTCGAGACTCGCCCGCGGCGAGCCGATACCAATCACCCGGCGCGAAGTGCGCAACAGGTCGGCGCCGCGACCCAGTGCCGCATCGACCTCCAGAGTGACCGCGGTGTCGTTGCGATCACTGCGCCACTCGGGGCGAAGCGGCCGGTCGCTGCGGTTGACGTAGCCGTAGCCAAAGCGGCCGCGGTCGCACAGGAAGAATCGGTTTACCTCGCCGTGGTAACGATTCTCGATGCGGCGGATGTCACCATAGCGCTCACCGGGGCTGATATTGCAGCCCGAGGCGCACTGATGGCAGATACTCGGCGCAAACTGCAGATCCCACTTGCGGGTATAGCGCTCAGAGTGGGTCTTGTCGGTGAACACTCCAGTCGGGCAGACCTCGGTAAGATTGCCGGAGAATGCACTCTCCAGTACGCCGTCCTGATGACGACCGAAGTAGATGTTGCTGTTGGCGCCAAAGGCGCCGAGATCGGTGCCTCCGGCGTAGTCGCGATAGAAGCGCACGCAACGATAGCAAGTGATGCAACGATTCATCTCGTGGGCGATGAACGGACCCAGTTCCTGATTGCGATGAGTGCGCTTGCGAAAGCGATAACGCCGCCGATCATGGCCAGTCATCACCGTCATGTCCTGCAAATGACAATGGCCGCCCTCCTCACACACCGGACAGTCATGCGGGTGGTTGATCATCAGCCACTCAATGACACTGGCGCGAAACTCGCGCGCCTCGGCATCGCTGATCGAGATCCTGCTGTCATCGGCCGCCGGGGTCATGCACGACATTACCAGCATGCCCCGAGTATCGTCGGCATCCTTGTACTGCTTGACCGCGCATTGGCGACAGGCTCCAACACTGCCCATCGCCGGATGCCAGCAGAAATAGGGCACATCGAGGCCCAGTGACAGGCAGGCACTGAGCAGATTATCCGCCCCGTCGACGTCGTAGCTCTGTCCGTCTACGTGGATCGTCGCCATGCCGCTACCTCGCCTTCAGGTGAACGAATCCGCTCATACCACACCCACCGGGATCGGGTCGGCATGGGCAGCGCGCGGCGGATGCACGACGCCACGCTCGAACTCCTCGCGGAAGTACTTGAGCGCCGACTGCAGCGGCATCGCGGCCCCCGGAGCATGAGCACAGAACGTCTTGCCCGGTCCCAGATCGCCGCCCAGCTTGTCGAGCATTTCCAGATCGCCGCGCTCGCCTTCGCCGTGCTCGAGCGCCTGGAGTATCTTGACCGTCCACGGCAGTCCATCGCGGCACGGCGTGCACCAGCCGCACGACTCGCGGGCGAAGAACTGCTCGAGGTTGCGCACCAGCGACAACACACTCTGATCCTCGTTGACCACCGTCAACAGCCCAGTGCCCATGCGGCTTCCCAACTCGCCGATGGTGTCGAAGTCGAGCGGCGCATCGAGGTGTTCGGGCAATAGAAAGCCAGTGCTTCCGCCGCCCGGCAACCAGGCCTTCAGCGCTCGACCATCACGCATACCGCCGGCACGTTCGAGCAATTCACTGCCGCTGGTGCCGATCGGCAACTCCCATAGCCCCGGCATGGCGACCTTGCCGGAGACACCATAGAGTTTGGTCCCTCCGTCGTTGCTGAGCTCACCGGACAGATCCTGATACCACCTGGCACCGTGAAGCATCACCGCCGGGGCGTTGCAGAAGGTCTCGACGTTATTGACGACAGTGGGCTTGCCCCATGCGCCTGACTGGCCCGGAAACGGCGGCTTGGCCCGCGGGTTGGCACGATTGCCCTCCAACGAGTTGATCAGCGCCGTCTCCTCCCCGCAGATATAGCGGCCAGCACCGGTGTGCAGCGCGATGTCGAAGTCGTAACCGCTGTCGGCGATATCATTGCCCAGCCAGCCGGCAGCGCGCGCTTCGTCGATTGCGCGAGCCAGAGCGCGAGCCGCCTCAACGTACTCGCCGCGCAGGAAGATGTAGCCGAAGCGCGAGTGGTTGGCGTAACCACCGATGATCATGCCCTCGATCAGCAGGTGTGGCAGCTGTTCCAGCAGCAGGCGATCCTTGAAGGTGCCCGGCTCCATCTCGTCGGCGTTGCAGACCAGGTAGCCGCGAGGGATGTCCTGCCCCTTCATGGTCAGGCTCCACTTCATGCCCGCCGAGAAGCCAGCGCCGCCACGCCCGCGCACGTTGGCGTCCTTCATGGTCGCGACCACGTCATCGGGCGACTGGTGGTTGAGGACCTTCCGTGCGGCGACATAGCCGTCCTTGTCGAGGTACTCGCCCAGCCCGACCATGGCGCCGTCTTCACCCAGTCGCCAGGTCAGTGGATGGGTTTCGGCGCGACGCTCGGCGGCGCTCTGACGCAGCTGACTGCGATAGCGGCTGACGCTCATGCATAGCCCTCCAGCAAAGTGGCCACGTCATCGGGTGCAACGGGGCCGTAGGTATCATCGTCGACCATCAGCGCCGGACCGCGGTCGCAGGCGCCCAGACAGCACACCGGCAGCAGCGTGAAGCGACCATCCTCGGTGGTCTGACCCAAACCAATGCCGAGCCTCGCCGACAGCGCCTCGAGCAGTTCATCGTAATCGTTGAGAAAGCACGAACTGCTGTCGCAGACGAGAATGACATGGCGCCCCACCGGCTGACGGAAGATCAGGCTATAGAAGGTCGCCACTCCCTCGACGGAGGCCGGTCCGATCCCTAGCACCTCGGCGATGACGGGAATCGCCGCGTCGGGCACCCAGCCATGGCGACGCTGAACAATCTTGAGCGCCTCGATGCAGGCCGCCTGGGGCTGCTCATAATGGTCGCGCTCATGCTCGATGGCCTGGCGGTCCTCGTCGGCGAGGATGAAGCCATCGCCATCACTGGTGATCTGTCGTGCCGTCTCGGTCATGTCAGCGATCCACGTCGGCCATCACAAAATCGATACTGCCCAGATGGGCAATCAGATCGGGTACAAAGCCACCGCGCATGACCGACGGAATCTGCTGAAGATGCGGAAAACTCGGCGTGCGAATGCGCGTGCGGTAACTCATGGTGTTGCCATCACTGGTCAGGTAATAGCTGTTGATGCCCTTGGTCGCTTCAATCATCTGCTGCGACTCATTGGGCTTGAGCACCGGGCCCCAGGACACCTGCAGGAAATGCGTGATCAAGGTCTCGATGTGCTGCAGCATCCTTTCGCGGGGCGGTGGCGTGGTCAGCGGATGATCCGCCTTGTAGTCACCGGCGGGCATGTGATCGATACATTGCTGGATGATACGCAGGCTCTGGCGCATTTCCTCGATGCGCAGCTGGCCACGATCGAAGGCGTCGCCGTTACCACCCAACGGCACCTCGAAGTCAAACTGCTCGTAACCCGAATAAGGGCGTTGCTTGCGCAGGTCGAAGTCACAGCCGGTAGCGCGCAGGTTGGGGCCGGTGACGCCCCAGGCCAGTGCTTCCCGGGTGGTGTACGCGGCGATGTGACGGGTGCGTTCGCGGACGATGGCGTTTTCCATCATCGACCGTTCGTACTCGCGCAACCGTGCAGGCATCCAATCGACAAAGCCCTGCATCAGGCGATCCCACCCCCTGGGCAGGTCCTGAGCCACCCCGCCGATGCGAAACCACGCCGGGTGCATGCGAAAGCCGGTGATCGCCTCGATGACTTCATAGGCCTTCTGGCGATCGGTAAAGGTGTAGAACACCGGCGACATGGCCCCCAGATCCTGCAGGTAGGTGCCAAGAAAGAGCAGATGGCTGCTGATCCGAAACAGCTCGGCCATCATGATACGAATGGTCTGGGCGCGCTCGGTCACCTGAATACCGGCAAGCTTCTCCACCGCCAGGATATAGGGGAAATTGTTCATTACCCCGCCGGTGTAATCGACCCGGTCGGTATAGGGGATGTAGCTGTGCCAGGACTGGCGCTCGCCCATCTTCTCGGCGCCGCGATGGTGATAGCCGATATCCGGCACACAGTCGATGATCTCCTCGCCGTCGAGCTGCAGCACGATGCGAAAGGCGCCATGCGCCGAGGGGTGGTTTGGCCCCAGGTTGAGGAACATGAATTCGGTGTCGCCCTGCTCGCGCTGCATGCCCCAGTCTTCAGGTTTGAATCTCAGCGCCTCCTGCTCGATGTCCTGGCCCTCGACCGTCAGCGTATAGGGGTCGAACTCGGTGGCCCGTGCGCCATGGTCCTTGCGCAGCGGATGGCCATTCCAGGTTGGCGGCATGAGGAGCCGCGCAAGATGGGGGTGGCCACGGAAATCAATACCGAACATGTCCCACACTTCACGCTCGTACCAGTTGGCATTGGGATAGAGCGACACGCTGGTGGGCAGCGTCAGGTCATCTTCGTGCAGCGCCACCTTCAGCATGACGTCGCGGTTCCGCCGTATCGACATCAGTTGGTAGAAGACCGTGAAAGCCGAATCCGGCAGGCCGTGCCGGTTAGCGCGCAGGCGCTCATCGATCGCCGATAGATCGTAGAGCATCTCGAACGGCTCGGGCATATCGCGCAGTAGGCTCAGCGCCTCGGTCAATATTTCGCGGGATACCCACAACACCAGCATGCCGGTCAGCGTCGACTGCTCGAGGACAGCTTGATCGCCGAAGCGCTGCTTGAGCGCATCGACAATGGAATCGTCGGCGATCGTCGAATCGGGGGAAAAGGTGGCAACGCTCATGGACGTGAACCAGCTCCTGCGACGGAAAGTGGACGCACGGGTCAGATGCTGTCGGGCGTACGCAACTCAGTGGCCTGGATGCGTCTATCGCGGTTCTTCTCGCGCTGCGAAGGCATGTCGGCACGGTACACACCCTGGTCACCAACCACCCACGACAGTGGCCGCCGCTCTTCCTGAATCGAGTCCTGGAGGAGCTGCAAGCCTTGCAGAAAAGCCTCGGGCCGTGGCGGACAGCCGGGAACGTAGACGTCTACCGGGAGGAATTTATCCACACCCTGAACCACCGAATAAATGTCGTACATGCCCCCGGAATTGGCGCATGAGCCCATCGAGATCACCCACTTGGGCTCGAGCATCTGATCGTAGAGCTGCTGGATGACCGGCGCCATCTTGATGAAACAGGTCCCCGCGATCACCATGAAGTCCGCCTGGCGCGGGGATGCACGAATCACCTCGGAGCCGAAACGTGCGATGTCATGCGGCGCGGTAAACGCCGTGGTCATTTCCACATAGCAGCACGACAGCCCAAAGTTATAAGGCCACAGGGAGTTCTTGCGCCCCCAGTTGACGGCCGAATTGAGGACCTCTTCCAGCTTGCCGGTGAAAACGTTGCGATGGATCTGCTGCTTCATCGGATCTTCTTCGACCCGCTGGCGCTCGCCCAGTGGATAGCGTTCATCCGCTGGCGCTGCCTCTTCGGCACGTGTGAGGGTGTAAGTCATACATCTCCTCCCGCTAACGGCTAGCTGTCACATCGTTATGGAACATCTGAAGCCGGCGTCGGCCAGATCTTGCCTGTTGCCAGGGCCGAGTCAGAACTCGGGGTCACGCAGCTTGCGCTTCGGGGCCCAATCGAGGGCACCGACACGACTGTCGTAAATCAGCCCTGCGAGCAGAATAAGGATGAACACCGCAGCCCCGGCAAAGCCGGTCCAGCCCACTTCGCGCACGGCTACGGCCCAGCCGAACAGGAATACGGCTTCGATATCGAAGATCACGAAGAGCATCGCGACCAGGTAGAACTTGACGGAAAAACGTTGGCGAGCACTCCCTGTACCGACCACGCCGGACTCGAAAGGCAGGGATTTGCTACGCCCCTTGCTGCGCCCGCCGAGCAGACTGGCAACACCAATCATGAAGGCACACAGAGCGATCACGGCAACAACGAAGAGGCCGACAGCCCAGTATTGCGCAATGATCACGGTAGCATCCTGTTTCATGCATGCCCTCATCCAATCCATGAACGGCAGGCAGGCCCACTAGCATACTGATCGACCACCGTTTGTTGTTCTTTTGACCTGTCATTTGCCCGTACGGGTCAAGCATAGGAGATCATTGGGGGTTTGTCAGAATATGCAGGGCTTTCGGAACATCACCCAGGATTACCACTCCGGCATTGCTGACCAGCTCGTCCAGCTGCGTGTACTGACTTTTGATCGTGGCTGCGAGACTCCGTACTTCAGTAAGCGAAGCAAGATCCTCAATGTTCGGCCACAGGGGCCTTTGTCCGGGACAAGAGTCATTGGCAGGCTTCAGAACACTGGGGGCCTGGCCAGGAGAGCCGCGATGAAACCTGCGCAGGCCACCGTCGAGGCGACCGTCCGGACATGATTCCAGAAGGTCCACTTCTTGAGATAACGGGCCCAGACATCCGCAGCCCCTTCCCCGGCCCTCGTCAACTCCTTGTTGAGCGGTACGTTGAAGACCAGCGTGCTGGCAAACATGCCGATGACGTGGATCAGTCCACCGGCGAGCATCACCGTCGAACCCGGCTGGCCCCACGCAGCCAGGCCGAGGATCACCAACGCGACACTGGCGAGCGTTGTGCCAAAGAACAGTGTCATGAACAGTGAGCCAAGGATCGTCGCATTGATCGAGTTCATGGCAGCGATGCCGCCACCTTCATCAATACGGCCGAGGGCCGCCATGATGAAGGTCGAGAAAGCGAAGTAGATCCCGGCGATGAGGCCACAGCCGATCGCGGCAGACCACAGCAGAAGATCGATGGATAGCTCCATTGTCGTTGCCCCTCCTGTCTTCGGGATGAAGTTCATCATGATCACTTGGCTTATACAGCGGTGCGAAGCTTCGTCACGATGTGTTCAACCGCGGTGGTCAGCGATGTCGAGCCTCGCCAATGCTCGGTGCCATCCTCGCGGGTGAAGCGGCCGTTTGTGATGCCCTCATACATGCCGAGCAGGACAGTAACCACTTCCTCGGGAAGTCCTTCTTCGGCCAACATGGCGCTCCGCTGCTCCGGCGGCACCCACATCGGCTTGACCGGGCGGTTGAGAACCTCGGCAAAGGCAGCGGCGACATCACGAGCGCTCCAATCGGTGATCCCGCCAAGCTCCACGATGCGCGTACCTGTCCATTGCTGGGTCATGAGCCGAGCGGCGGCCTGCCCGACATCGGTCGTACTCACCATCGGGATTTTCTGATCGAGATCCAGAAAGGATGGGAGGATACCGTCAGCAACAGCGCACTCGGCAACCTCTGACCAGGTTTCAATAAAATAGCCCGAGCGGAGAAAGGCGGTGGCCGGAGCAGTCCCAGCCAAACTGGCCTCAAGCTGATGCAGCGTGGCAATGACACCAGTTCCCGAGGCATGTTGCGCACCTACTGCTGACAGGACAACCGCTCTGGGCAGGTCAGAGCGCCGTACCGCCTCGGAGAGAGCTGTGCTGATCGCCGTCGCCTGCTCAAACGGATCATTGGCCACCGGCGGCGGCTCAAGAAGGAAAGCTGCCGTCGCCCCGGTCAGGGCGTCGGAGACCTGTGCCGCGTTATCGAGGCTGGCCAGAGCCACTTCGACGCCCAGCGCCTTCCAGCGTTCGCCTTGTTCCCGATGACGCACCACGACACGCACCGGTTCGCTGCGCTCGAGCAGCGCTCGCGCCGTTTCGCCGCCTGCTCGACCATTGGCTCCAAAGATCACATACATGACGCTGTCCTCCAGGTAGTTCGTGACGAGCACACTCCTGAGTGTGTTCGGCCACTGAACATGCGTCTAATGCATGGGCTATATAGTTTGCATGCGTGAAGTGAATCTACGTCGAATCGACCTGAACCTTCTGGTGGTGCTCGAGGCGCTGCTCGAGGAAAGAAGCGTCACCCGTGCCGCCGGCCGCCTCGGCATGAGCCAGCCGGCGGTGAGCCGCGCCTTGTCTCGGCTACGCAAGCTCCTTGGGGATGTTCTGCTGGCAGAAGGACCGTCCGGCTATACCCTCACTCCCCGCGCTCAGGAGATCCGGCCGACATTGCACACAACCCTATCGGGTGTTGAGGCAATGCTGGAGGCGAATCCATTCGATCCGGCCACCGCGACGGGGCAAGTGCGCTTGCTGATGCTGGACCTGGAAACCGCTGTGCTGGGGCCGCATCTGCTGGCTCGCCTCGCCGCCGAGGCCCCGGGGCTCGATCTGGACATCGTGTCGCCCGGGCCGGCAGTCTTTGCGGCGCTGGAGAACGACGCCGTGGACGCGGTGGTCGGCGTGATCGATGAGGCACCGACAGGTATTCGTCGGCGCCGTCTCTACGATGATCGATTCGTGACGCTGATGCGCGCTGGACACCCCGCCGCCAGCCGGAAGCTTGATCTCGATGGCTATCTCGCGTTGGGCCACATCGTCGTCAGCGTCACTGGCGTGGGATCGGCGCCCGTCGACATTGCCCTCGCCAGGCAGAATAGGCGGCGGCGGATTCGCGTGCGCGTGCCGAGCTTTCTTGCCGCCGTCGAGATCGCCGCCCGCTCCGACTTGATCATGACGCTGCCAGAAAGTCTGGCACAGACGGCAGCGGGAATGGGGCGCTTCATTGCGCTACCACCACCGCTTGATCTCGACAGTTTCACGATGAGCCTGCTGTGGCATACCCGTCATCAGGATGAGCCGCGCCACCTCTGGCTGAGGCGCACGATCGTCGACTCCGCAACAGCCGGTGATCGTCAACATGGATGACGGCTGAACTACGCTCTGGAGAGTAACGCACGTTGATCGCCTCCAGTCGGGTCAGGCGACAACCAGGCGCATTTTCCTCGACGTGTCACTGATATTTCAGATGGGTGCGGTTCTGATCGGATATGAGGTAAATTTCCTCTTCATATTTTCAACAGAAATAAAGAGCACAGACACGAAAACATACATGAACTTATAGCCTTCGGTTAACTTTTATCACCTCGCTGTAAATCACTTCCTTCGGGAATCAAGCCAATCTATGGGAGGCTCTACATATCGACTCATAGCAGCTTGACATTCCTCTTCAGCTTTTCAGGCGACCAAGGGCGTACTCGGTATGGCAATATTTATGATAGCGGCGTGAAGGTTACGTGATTCATGTGCGACATGATTCGGAGCTGACCATCAACGACACCCATCCCTTGGCGATGCCAAAGATAATGTACTAGCCTCCAACTGGACGCAGCTGTGGGAACTACCATCGTTTCTGTTGAATACCCGGGGTGATATGAACGAACTGGCACACAGCTCGACCGGTGGGGAAATCTTTACGCATATCCGCGTCATCGTGGGTATGGTACTGGGGCTCAGCGTTAGCCGCTTGATCACCGGGATGACGCGCTTCATCCAACACCCGGGGCGCGAACAGCTTTCTCTATCGCATTTCTGCTGGGTGCTGTTCCTTCTACTATTTATCATCCACTTCTGGTGGTTTGAATTTTCCTTTTCACATCGACAGAACTGGTCCTTTGAGCTCTATGTCTTCCTGATCTTCTACGCTGGCCTGTTCGCAGCACTGTCGGCTGTCCTGTTCCCTGATCGCATGGACGAATATCAGGGCTTTGGCGATTATTTCCGCAAGCGACGGCACGCCTTCTATATCCTGCTCCTGCTACTACTTACCGTCGATGTGATCGATACGTTGATCAAGGGCCGAGAGTATTATTTGGCTCATTACGGCAGCTGGTATTATCCGGTCCGCCAGGCCGTGCTGTTCGCCGGAACCGTCCTTGCGCTGATATGGCGATCGAAGCGCTATCAGACGGCTTTCGCAGTCCTCGCACTGCTTTTCCACATCTTCTGGATCATCAGTCGATTCGAGGTGCTTCGTTGACACTCGGCTGCGAGCATACTGTTGCCACCTGATTCGGTATGCCCTGAGATGGTGTACATGAACAGTGAGAAGCGCCTCGGCTGGCTCATCAGCCAGTCCATGACCTTTTGCGCGCATGATCGCTGTCGTAACGACACTGCCGATGCCATCAGGCACACAGCTGGAGCTAATCAACGACAATAGCAAGGATGATGACCAGTCCCCAGGTCACCATCCGCCATAAGTTACTTACGCTCGACATGCCCCTACTGTCATTGAATAAGACTCTCACTCATTTCGAAACTCTCCTCGTGAATAACCATCCCTGTCAGTGGCAATCAGAACCTGTAGGTCAGACTCAGACTTCCGCCATGGTTGGTCAGGTCACTACCGAAGGCGCCGTCGTAACGTACGCCCAATCCCAGGTTTCGAGAGTTCAGAACCTCCGCCCCCGCGCTGATCCGGCCGACAACATCGGGCATGGCCACGTCACTGTCAAAGGAACCTACCGCTGGGTCAGAACCGGCAAAGCGTGCGCTGGTCCGGTAGCGGTCGAGTGACGAAAGACTGACCCCCGCACTGCTGTAAACCCGCAGGTCTGCACCGTTGTCCAAGGTGAAATGGTGTCCCGCTTCGATCGCCGGTGTTGCCACGAAGGCCGTTTCCTCGCTGTCGTCCACCTCCAGCGCCAGTTCTCCCGCACCGTCCTCGGTGTAACCCTCGGAATCGGTCCAGATGACGTCAAGATCCATCATCGGCGTTACGTAGGATGACCCGAAATCCTTGCGATAGCTGGCCCGCAAGCGTGTTGCCACGCTGGTCACATCGTGATCGCCGCGTGCTGTGTCGGCGCCGGCGGTAAGACCCGGCTGCCGGGTCGTGTCGAAATTGCCACGGCTGAACACCCCGGCTGCGGCGAGGGTCACTGGACCGATCTCGCGTGTAGCCGAGATACCGGCGAAGACCGTCTCGCCCTCGGTCGCGCCGTAACCGTCCTCACCGTTGAAGTCAGCGGTCTCGTAGCCGATCGCCCCGCCGATCCGCCAGTCGGGGTTCAGCATCGTCGCACCGGCCACGCCGACGGTATCAACATGCCCGTCATAGCCGAAGGCGTCATCGCCGCCCCCCTGGTCGAGATACTGTCCCGACCCCAGGATCTGCAGGCAGTTCTGGCCGTCGGACCAGGCACCGGCCTGGGCCGAACAGTCAAGAACCGTCGAGAACCGGCCGCGTGCAAGTTCGAAACTTGCCGCTTCCGCAGCCAGACTTGCCCCGGGCGAGAGCCTCGACAGGGCCTCGCGGTAGCCACCATCGCGCGCGGCGAGCTCCAACGCCGCAACAGCCTCAGCGGTGTTGATGTCGCCCGCCCGGAACACATCGCCAAGGTAGTCCGCGACATTCTCCTGCTGCTCGTTCAGACCGTGGCGATCATCACTGAAACTCGCCTCCGACACGGCTATCGCGTACCCCTTCTCGGTCACCGAATGCTTGAAGGTGATGAGTTCAGATGCGTCATCATCGAACCTCCCGACGATGCCCTCCTCGGCGGTCAGTACCGTCAACTCCGAGCCGTAGAGGATCGACAGCGGCTCGAGTGTCAGGGTACCTTCCAACGTTGCGGCCCCGTTGATCGCCATCAGATCGCCCTCGTTACCGGCGAAATCGACCGCGACATGGGTGTCACCGCTGTCGGACTGAACAAAATCTCCGGCGACAGTCAGTGTATCGCTTCTCCCCGGATGACCAACGTCCAGACGCCCCTCGTTGGTGACATCCGCCTGGTAACGCGTTGCCCCGGTCAGCGTGCCGCCTGCCTCGTTGAGCACCGTCACGGGATGCGCCGGCACCGCGCTGACGGCGGCATACGGGGTGGCGAAGGTTGCCGTGCTGACCATCGCGGTACCGGTTCCCTGAGTGCGAGTCAGCAAATTTCCGTTTACATCATAGGCCTCGATACTGCCATCGATCCGGCCAAGACTTTCATTGGTGATCGCCAGGCCACCGGCATTGGGATTGTCGTTATTGGAGTTATCGCTGCCGTGGTAGCGGATCGCGACGCCGGAGGCGGCACTGAGCGAACCACCTTCATTGACCGTGACGGAATTGGCGTGGTCGCCCTGATCAGTACCACCGGCGACGATCATCCCTGCGCCCTTGTCACCCGAGCCGCCGACGACCGTGCCGGCGATGTTCACTTCTACGCCGCCGTTGATCTGGCGCGAGTCGCTTTGCGCAAAGATGGCGGCCGAGTCCTCGCCATTCGCTCGGACGGATCCATCGTTGATGACATTGACGGTCACCTGGCCGCTCATGCCGGCCGTGCTTGCGTTCCTGTTCGATCCCATAAAGGCGCTGGATCCGTTGCCTCCAAAGCCGCCACCACCACCAATCGACTGTGCGATGATGCCAAAGGAATGATCCCCGTCAGTTTCGATATGCGCGTTGTCGAGTGTCACGGCAACGTCACCGCCGTCGCCATAGCTACCCGCGTCGTTCCCCTGGAAGGAAAGCGGTGCGCCGGACGCGGTGCCGCCAATTCCACCGCCGCCGCCAATTGACTGCGCGACGATGCCGTGAGCAGCGAGGCCACCGGTCTGGAGAGAGCTCTTCGTCGTGATGTCGACCGAGACATCCCCGCCGTTGATCGTGCCGCCGGCCGAGCCGCCGACCACCAGCGAAGCAATGTTGTCTGCCTCTCCGGCGCCACCAATGCCGCCACCGCCGCCGATCGACTGCGCCACGACGCCAAACGCTCGATCGCCATGGGTAATCAGTGACGTGCCGAGGTCGAGATCGACTGTGCCACCGCTGCCCCCAGCACTCCCGGCGCCGCCGACGACGAGATCGATCGTATGGCTATCGTCGCCCTCGGCCGCCGTGCTGTTGCCGGCTCCGCCAACGCCGCCGCCGCCGCCGATCGACTGCGCGACGATTCCATGTGCGTCGTCACCGCTCGTCGACAGGTTGATCCAATCCCTGGTTACCACGCTGCCGCCATTGCCGCCGGCCCCTCCACTACCGCCTATACCGCCGCCTACGGTGATCTTGCCGTTAGCCTGATCAGAGCCGTCCCCCCCCTGGCCACCGCCGCCACCGATCGACTGCAGCAGCACGCCATGGGCACTATAACCCGCGGTGTTGATGCTGTTGCCGCTATTATCGTCGAACGTGATGTCGATCTTGCCGCCATCACCGCCCCCGCTACCACTGCCGCCAACCCCCACGGCGATGTTGGCGGTTGCCTGACTGCCAGACATGCTGGAGGAGCCGCCCGCGCCGCCTCCGCCTCCGATCGATTGCGCGACGATGCCGTCGGCCCAGTCACCCGTGGTGGTGATATCGCCAGCGTGCGTCAGAGTCACAGTGCCACCGTCGGCCGCTTCACCTCCAGCGCCCCCGATGCCGACGGTGAAACCGTAGCTGGTGCCCTGGTCGGGCAATATCGAGTCTCGAGGTGTGGCTGACGCGACCGAGCCACCAAGCCCACCGCCACCACCGATCGATTGCGCGAGCACCCCATCGGCGTCCCCCCCGCTGGTGATGATATTACCCGCTGTGGTGACATTGACCGCGCCACCACTACCGCCGCCACCACCACTGCGACCGACGGAAACGCCGACCGAGGCAGTAATGTCGCCTGTCTCCTCCGTCCCCCCGCTGCCCGCCAGGCCCACGCTGACGCCCTGTGACGTGCCGCCGCCGCCGCCGATTGACTGAACGAGTACGCCACGCGACCCGGACCCACTGGTCTGCACACTGGTCCCAGCGTCGAGATCCACATTCGCTGTTCCGCCGCTGGCACCACCGCTACCGGCGCCGCCGACACCAATATTAGCCGTCAGGTTGAAGCCGCCGCCGATCTGATGGTTATTCACACTGCCGACACCGCCGTTACCACCACCGCCGCCGATCGACTGCGCTACAATCGCATTGGCATAATCGTCGGCAGTCGTTACGGAGGAGGTATTCTTGAGTACCACGTTGACGGTGCCGCCATTGCCGCCACCGCCACCCGAGCCGCCAACCGCTACACCAATGTCCGCGCTGACCGTGTCCGCTATGCCGGCCGTTGCGGCCATCGACGACGCACTGCCGCCATTGCCACCACCGCCACCGATCGACTGCGCCACGAGGCCATGCGACGAAGCACCTTTCGTGGAGACGGTACCGCCATCCAGTACCGCATCTACGCTGCTGGCGGAGTGACTTCCTCCACCGCTGCCGCCGACGGCCGTGGCCACACTCATCGCCAGGGAGACGCCGTCGGTTGTCGGCACCGCCACAGTGAGTGCATCGGCAACCGAGGAACCGCCATTGCCACCACCGCCGCTGATCGACTGCGCAAGCACGCCGATGGCGTCGGTCACGTCTCCGCCATCCTGACCGGTCTTGACGACGCTGTTGGTCAGCTTCACGGAAACGGGGCCGCCGGCACCGCCAGAACTCCCGGAACCGCCCACCGCCATCGACGCCGTGAAGCCAACACCCGAGGAATAGGAGTTGGCAGAGCCGCCATTGCCACCACCGCCGCCAACCGATTGAGCCACGATGCCCGGCGCATGCGAGCCCCGGGTCGTCAAGTCGAGATTGCCGAAGGCAACGTTTACGGTATCAGCGTTGCCGCCACCACCACCAATACCGCCGACCTGGAAGCTGGCGAGTCCGAGATCGCCGCCCGTGGCGTTACCGCCATTGCCGCCGCCGCCGCCAATAGACTGAGCAAGTACGCCGAGCGCACCGGAATCCGCGGTCGTGATGGTGACAGGGTTCATATTGGAGCTGGCCGAACAAGCGCCGCCGTCATCAACATTCGTGACGCAGACCGTCCCACCATCACCGCCACCGTCGGCGCTACCGCCGATACCCAACGCAGGAAGGCCGATTGACATATCGATCACATTCCCGCCATTGCCACCACCACCGCCAATCGATTGCGCCATGATCGCATGCGCCATCTCGCCCTGGGTGGTAATCGAGCCACCTGTCAGCATTACGCTGGTGTCTCCGCCATCGCCACCGGCAGTGCCCTGGCCGCCGACGGTGGCAATACCCGCCGCCCCAGCGCCGGTGCCACCACCGCCGCCGATCGACTGCGCCATGATGCCGATCGCCGCATCGCCGACGGTGCTGATATCGCCCGAATTCTCGACTTTGGCCGTATTTCCATTGGTATTATCGGTGCCACCGCCGGACCCACCGATCGACAACACGCCGCCGGCCATGCCGGCAGCACCGCCACCGCCGCTGATCGACTGCGCGACGATGCCATGTGCCGAATAGCCGGAGGTGGTAACCGAGCCGACATTCTCGACACTGGCCGTTCCCGACGACCCGCCGCTGCCGCCATCGCCACCCAATTCGAGGGTCAACCCAGCGGCGATGCCACCGGTACCGCCACTGCCACCGATCGACTGCGCAAGAAGACCGTAGGAATGATCGCCATGAGTGGTGATCGTCCCGCCATTATTGTTGATGGTGGCCAACTCACCATTGCCGCCATTGCCACCATTACCCGCACCGCCGCCGAGCACATTGGTGAAGTCGCCACCGGTGCCGCCACCGCCGCCGATCGAGTGCAAGGTCACTGCAGCCGAGAAATCCCCGAGCGTCGTAATCTCGGAACCACTCGCTACGTAGGCACCGACGCTGCCGGCATCACCGCCGTAGCCACCACCACCACTGGTACCGACAACCGCCGTGTCGTCGCCGCCGTTGCCGCCCTGACCGCCGATGCTCCCACCCAATACCCCGTAGGCATAGTTGCCGTCCGTCTCGATGGTGCCGCCATCAACATCCATTTGGATCTGACTACCCTCACCGCCGCGCCCTCCGGCGCTATTCTTCTCACCATCCCTGCCATCGCCGCCGCGCCCGCCCTGGGTCAGCCCGACCACGCCCATCACATGATCGCCCCATGTCGACACCGTAGCGCCTTGTTCGACGCCCAGGGTCATCACATCGTTGCTGGCGGCCCCACCAGCACCGCCGTTCGACGAGTCATAGCCGGTGCCCCCACTCCCCCCTTGGTTGATGGCCACGATACCGCCTGATAGTTCGCTGACATCGGCGGTATTGACGACGGTGATATCGGAAAATGTATCGACTGAAATGGTGCTGCCGCGCGCGCCGTTGCCGCCATTATCGGTGCTGTCCTTGGAAGCGGTGCCGTTGGCGCCCAGGCTCAGCGCATAGATGCCGCGCACGCTGTCAGAGCTGTTCGAGTAGATATTGATTGGTGCACTACCGGATGCTCCGTTGCCAATATGGATGGCGCCCCCCGTACCGCCAGAACCGTTGTCGTCGCCACCCTGACCGCCAACAGACCTGGCAGCAATGCCCCAGGCATAGTCCAGCCCGTTCAGCAGGCTACCCTCACTACCGAGATTCACTTGCCCGTCGTTGGTGATGGTGATGGTGTTGCCGTTGCCGCCAGTGCCGCCCACTTGGTCGCCCACCACACCGTCGTTCTGATGACCACCAATGCCACCCTGGCTCCAGCCAAGGATGCCGGACATGCCTCTGCCTTGATCGGCCTTAACCGATTCTACGGTCAGCGTCCCCGTGTTGTTGATGGTGACGGTCCCAGCCCACGTGCTATTCCCGCCACTCGACTTGTAATTGTCATTATCCGCATCTCCGTCGCCGCTGAAGCTCAATGCCGAAATCAAGCTGCCGATCGAGCCCGGATCGTTCTCGCTAGTCAGGGTTACAGGGCCAGAATTTGTGATCGTAACGCTACCACCGCCCCCCGCCGCCCCCTCGTCGACGCCATCGCCACCACGTGAGCGCGCCATGATGACACCGTTCTGGTCGGCCCCATATGAGTCATAAGGGAGGCTGCTGCCGGCCGTATACGATCCTTGGGTTTGAAACGTTATGGCCGCCCCTGGCTTGCCTTCTTTCTCATCTTTGTCATCGGCACCGTCCTCGCCTTGGCAAATCGACCATGTATACCCAAAATTGCCTTCGCCAAGTGTTTGGGTTGCAGATCCATCGCAGCCTGCGCGCGCACCGCTGACCATGGCCAAACTGCAAAGACCCACAGCCGATGCGGTCAGCACACGCAGAGTATTCGGATTGAGCGAGGTTTCAGAAAGACTACCGCGCCAGGATGAGGCTTTATCTTTGTTATGCATATCCATAAATCCAACAGAGTTTGGAGTTTCTTGATGGACTGGGCGGCAGCCTGTGACGGGCGTTCCAGTGTCTGATAAGAATTTAGGACTATTGCAGTCATCATTTCTACTGATCAAAACAATTGAATTCTGACTAAATCTTGCGAATCGACATTCGAGTCGAGTCAAGGTGGAAAACCAACTGATCCATCGACCACGGCAACATCCATCGACCTTTCCAACGACGTCTTGCCCAACACAACGGTACTTGCGCTATCCTTCATCACCTGCCAACCATAAGATGCATCACCGCGGCTATGCGGCGAGGGATCCATGAAAATGCTCAGCGATGCTTGATCTCAAGACAGTACTGGTCGTCAGCCTGGCAATCGCGAGCCTGCAGGCAGTGGCCTGGCTCTTTGTCTGGTTGGCGTGGCGTCATCTCTACGAGCTCAAGTTTCTCGCGGTAGGGTTCAAGGCCATTGCCATAGGGCTTCTCCTACTGCTCCTGAGGGAGGAGCAGCCAGCAGTCTGGTCCATCGTCCTGTCCAATACCGTTATCAAGCTGGGGGTGGTCCTGCTCGCAGCAGGTTTGGCACGCTTTCTGGGACAGCCGCGCTATCTCTGGGCCGGCCTCTCTCTGCTGATTTGCTATGTCGCGATCTGGAGCGTCGCCATGGTCGCCGACCCAGGTAACATCGCGATTCGCATTTACACATCCACGCTCTTCACGGTGATCGCCATGTCGGCCATGACCCTGGTGCTGCTGCGAGATCGGACACAACCCTGGCTCTTGCGTTGGATGACGATTGGCGTGCTGGTCTATTACATGGCAGCGAGCATCATTCACAGCGCCATCGAATTCTGGTTTCCGGCCATTCCGCAGGGTATCACTGTTATAAACGACCGTAACGCCTGGTATCTGCTGCAAGGTATTCTGTTCCAGATCGCCTTGTTTGCCTGCCTGCTCTTCATGGTCAGTTCACGGCTCTCTGCTGATTTGCGCGAGAAGAATGACGCCCTGTCGCGGGAGGTGCTGGAACGGCGTAAATTGCAGGATCAGCTGAACACCAGTCTTGAGTCTGAACGCGCACTTCGTGCGGAGCAGACGGATTTCATGCGCGTTGTCAGTCACGAGTTTCGCACTCCGCTGGCAGTCATCCGTAATGCAGTCGACATGATTGGCCTTGTCGGCGACAGATCTCATGAGGCAACGAGGGAACGTCTTTCCGGCATCGGAGAGGCGGTGGACCGACTGTTCTCTCTGATCGATCGCTTCATGACGAACGACCGAGAAAATGGTTTTCAGCCCGAATCAATGCCAATTGCATCCCTTATCGTCGATGTGCAGTTGCATTTCGAAATGGGTGGCCGCAGTGACCGTTTGCATTTCCGGACAGATCACGAGGCAATATCGATATTCGTCGATCCAGATATGATGTCGACGATCATTATCAATCTGATTGACAATGCGCTCAAATACTCGCCGGAACGCCAGCCCGTTCATATCGATTTCTGGGCAGGAGGCGGGTTCGTTACTATCCGGGTTCGTGATCGCGGCATCGGCATACCGAAAGCCGAATTACCCAGGATAGGACGGCGTTTCTTCCGAGCCTCCAACACCAAGGCCGCGACAGGCACCGGGCTCGGCCTCTACTCGTCCCGCAAGCTACTTGCCTACCATGGCGGCACACTGGAGTTACTCCCCAATGAAGGTCGGGGGACGGTGGCCATCCTGCGCGTGCCGTTGCCAAACGACGCAACCCAGCCGACCAAGCCATAGGAGGCGATGACTTGACGCACATATTGATCGTTGAAGACGAGCCGCGGCTGCGAAAGGACCTGGTCGACTTTCTCAAGCTGTGCGGCTTTACAGCTGAAGGTGTCGCGACAGCGGAAGGCTTGCGTCAGGCGCTGCTGGATAGCGAGCCACCTGGCATCATCATCCTTGATGTCGGGCTACCAGACGGTAACGGGTTTGAGCTCGCCAGCGAAATTCGCGCAATCCATCGCTGCGGCATCATCATGCTCACGGCGCTCAGCGAAAGTGACGACCGCATACGAGGTTTTGAAAGCGGCGCTGACATCTATCTCGTCAAGCATAGTACGTTGCGGGAGATAGAAGCGGCGATCCGCAGCCTGTTGCGCCGGACAGGAGACCTGACCGATGCAACGGACAACACCGGAGGCAACTGGGTGTTGGACAGCAGAAGCTGGACCCTCACAGCACCAAACCAGCTTACGCTCAAGCTGACCGCGACCGAGTTTGCTCTCTTGAGTACGCTCTGCGACTACGAGGGGGGCGTTTGTGATCGAGAGAAGCTGGTGGAGACGATTGCCCGTCCAGGGGCTCATTTCGACAACCGGTATCTCGATGCCGTCGTCAGCCGCCTTCGTCGCAAGGTAGATGCACACACCAACTTGCAAGCGCCCATCAAGGTGGTCTATGGCGTCGGCTATACGTTTACCGCACCAGCCGTCGTGCGATGAGTTTCGAGCTCGATCAGTTGCACGGCGGAGAAACCTGTTGGCCGCAAGCTCTAAGTGCAACACCTGACCAATTCGGTAAAGTGTTGTGCCCATGTCCTATTCTGAACTCTGCATCGAAGAGCGCGTCACGATCCAAGTCAGCCTCGAGCAAGGCTTGAGCATCAGGAAGGTGGCTGACCTACTGGAGCGGTCCCCGTCGACTATCAATCGCGAGATACGACGCAATCAGGCGCTCGATGGCCGATACTGCGTCCCGCATGCTCAACAGCTTCAACAGGACTGCCGGATACGGTGTCGGTCGAGACACAAGCTGCTTCTCGGGAGCCCTCGATTCGCCTTGATCCAGCACATGCTGCGTCATCGCTTGTCTCCCGAACAGATCAGCAGCAAGCTCAAGCGTATGACGATTTCCTGACCTTCGAGACGCCTACGTCTGCCGTGAAACGATCGCCATCTACGCTTTGCCCGTCGGTGAGCTGAGGAAGGAGTTGATCCACTGGTTGCGTCGATCGACCCGAAAGCCACGCCATCGCCAGGTCGATCGGCGCAACCAGATTCCTGATATGGTCAGCATTCACCTCCATCCTCCCGAGGTGGAAAGCGTGATTTTCCAATATTTACTGATTACTTCTTGGACGCAAAGTCTGAGTGCAACACCTGACCAATTCGGTAAGGTGTTGGCCCCATGTCCTATTCTGAACTCTGCATCGAAGAACGTGCCGCAATCCAGGTCAGCCTTGAGCAAGGTTTGAGCATCAGGAGGATGGCGGCTCTGCTCGAGCGATCCCCGTCGACGATCAGTCGAGAGATACGACGTAATCGATCACCCGATGGCCGATACCGCGTTTTACACGCTCACCAGTGTCGCCGTGATCGCCGTGATCGCCGGGTAGGCTGTCGGCCAAGGCGTAAGCTGCTTCAAGGAAGTCCTCGGTTCGCCTTGATCCAGTATATGCTGCGTCATCGCTTGTCTCCCGAACAGATCAGCGGCAAGCTCAAGCGTATGACGATTCCAGACCTTCGAGACGCCTACGTCTGCCGTGAAACGATCTACAGCGCCATCTACGCGTTGCCCGTCGGTGAGCTGAGAAAGGAGTTGATCCACTGCCTGAGGCAAGGGAAATCGACCCGAAAGCCACGCCGGGGCCAGGTCGATCGGCGTAACCAGATTCCTGACATGGTCAGCATTCACCTGCGTCCTCCGGAGGTGGAAAAACGCGAGTTCCCGGGGCACTGGGAAGGCGACCTCATCAAAGGCAAGGGCAACGCATCGGCCGTCGGTACCCTCGTCGAACTCAAAAGCGGTTATCTGATTCTGGCGAAGATGAACGATGCGACCGCTACCTCCGCGGTGGAAGGCTTCAGCGCGGCGCTGAATCGCATGCCATTGGCCGCACGGAAGAGCCTGACGTATGACCAGGGACGTGAGATGGCGAAGCACACCAGAATCACCCAGAACACCGGCGTTGCCATCTACTTCTGCGACCCGCACAGCCCGTGGCAGAGAGGCGCCAACGAAAATATCAATGGACTGATACGGCAGTACTTGCCCAAGGGAACGGACCTATCGGTCTACAGCCAGAAAGAACTGGATGAAATAGCGCTTGA
>NZ_FRCA01000026.1 GCF_900142755.1 Halomonas cupida
TGATGGCGACGGACTTCTCGGTGCAGATCGTCACGCTCGAAGCCGATCAGTTCCTGCTGGTCCAGCGCCATGGCATGCACGTGACCGGAGCCGTAACGCAACCAGGCAACCTGTTGGCCATCGGGCAGGGTAGTGGTCTCACGGTGCCGTTGCCGTCTCTGGCCTTGTCGAGCTTGCCCCAGGCGCGATAGTGACCGACCCAGGCGAGGTTGCCGTTGGTGTCGGTAACTTCCAGCGGGGTGCCGAGATGGTCCGTCTGGAAGTAGTAGAGCTGCGGCTCGGCCAGCCGGTAGCCGCTGTACAGCACCGTACCGCTGCGGAGCCTAAGCGTAATGGCTCGCCTCGCTCAGGCTCCGCTACCGGCGTTCAGTTAGTCTTACGGCGCTATGGAAGTAACGAAATTGTAATAAGCTTACTCGTTTTCAACCCAAACGTCTTCATATCCATTTCTATCAACGATGAATTTATGATTTGGAGATAGCGCCAAGTATTTTTCCACGTGAGGGAAAAAGTCTTTTATATGCTCTATATGTAAAGGTTTGAAAAAATCAGCAGCATCACTGCATTCGCCTGCCCAAATATACCAGCCAGAACTACCATTTTCCGGGTCTTCACGGACCCCATAGATAGGAGATTCTTTAGCTGTATGGATAGCAACCCCTGCAATATCGCCAGGAGACGGGAAAATGACTTCTGATCCCGTTATTTCACAAACTTCTTTCTGCTTGTCTTTCATCTTTCCCATCACAACTGCCCTTTCATGTTTCTAGAAAAGATGGGGGCTGGCCCATCGAGTAAGTCAATTCTGGGTGCTCATTGCGATACAGGTAGAAGGGAGGTTGCATATAGCCAAGGGGAATTATGCTCAGCCTTGGCCGATTTTCATGCTGGAGCATGTCCAACCACCTGACATTAGAGGACATGTATGTCATCAATTTCAACGGCTATTTTTTCTTCATTAACTTCTGTCATTGTCAACTCCAAATTCAGATCAGACCTGCCTTCTTGCTCTGACCACAGGTCAAAACGAACAGACCATTTTTTAGGGTTGGAGTTTTGAACTTCAATCATGTCTATAGAATGAAACTCACTTTCTGGTGGGTAGACAAGAGCACACCCATATTCATCAATGGCTCGTTCCATTTCATATGACGTCAGGCGTATCCCACTGGATCTTTTCTCCAGCTCGTGGTATTTTTTTTGCACCAGAAGCGAAACCACATCCTGAAGTTCAGCTTTAATTCTTTTCTCAGAACTCTGCATAAATCACCTATCGACGATTTCCTGGGACACGCGTAGGAGTCGAGTTCTCAACTCCTATACTATTAAAGTAATCATCGGCACGCAGAATCGAGCTGCGGGCTTCATCCTGACCCAGCCCCGCTCTACGAAGTGCTTTGTACCCGATTCGTCTTTCCGCACCATACGTGCCTCCTCCAGCCTGCCTTTGCACTTGGGTAGCTGTATAGTGCGGAGATCCTATAGATGATGCAGGCCCTTCCAGTTGAACACCCGGGGCATCATTGGTTCTGTATCCGGGAAGATCCCGTACAGCGGCATCCTGAACAATATGATGCGCATCTTTTTGGCCAGACCGTCTCAAGTCTCCCACTGTGGGACCTAAGCTGTCGCTACACCTACTCAACCCCAAGGGATCCACCCACCCGGTGGGATTAGGCGCGTACATATACAGGTTTTCACCACCCGCCAAGCCTATCGGATCCTGGGTGGTGAAGCGACCGATCTGCGGGTCGTAGTAGCGGAACCGGTTGTAATGCAGGTGCATTTCTGCTGCCTCTACAGGCAGAAGAAATGTAGTGCAGTGAAAAAATTACGCGCTAGTGCATCTTAGCAATCAATTACTCTATTACAACAGATGCACGAAGGGGATCCAGGTAATCCATCTCATTCTTGTCAAACCTCTTCTCAAGCTCTTCCAGCCCATATTTATCAAGAAAGTCCTTTTCACTGGAATGGATTGGTAAAAGCCATCGGTATTTTACCGATATCTGAGAGGAGTTGTAGTTCTCTAACTCTGGTCCGTATGGATACGGCAAAGATATCAACAGATGTGTACACGTTGCTCCTTCTAGCCACTCTCTTCCTATGTTAACGCACGATCCTGTGGACAGGTTCGCGGTACCGCTATAGTAGCTAGAGAGCATAGCCAATGTTTCAATATGGCGAGGAGACTCGTACGGGGAGATAATTAAAAACTCCTGCCTGAAAGGTAAGTTGTTATCAACTTCCCAAGCTCCAAGCGTTAGATACACCCATGGTTCCCCTTGCTTCCCGGGAGATATTCTCAAGACCCTGAAGTCAGGAAGTATAGATTTTATGCCTCCTTTTTCCCATGAAAAAACCTCCTTTTTTTCACTTGGCCAGAAGGTGTCCACATGAGACATCAAGCCACTATAGATACTATTTTTTTCCATGATACTAAAATCCATGCCTTTTAGCCTGCTGCCTCGAATATCTCGATGCAGATGCACCTTCTATTCTCTGGCACCTTAAGCATTGGGTTCCGGATAACCCCTGGTTACGCGCATAGTCTCGACGTTGCTCATCTGTCATTTCATGTCCACCATGCTCATAATAGTGCTCAACAAGTGTTGGTTCGTGTTGAGGGCTTGGCGCAGTTGGTGTTCCACCGACTTGAAGTTCACCACATGCGGGACAAGGTTGTCCTTCCCCCGCAGCTCTTGCAACCTGAGCAGCAGGGCTATTTGTCTGAGAACCGCCATAGTGCATTTGACGGTTGTACCTTCCCGAAGGTCTATTTTCCAACCCCAAGGGATCCACCCACCCGGTAGGGTTGGGCGCGTACATATACAGGTTTTCGCCACCTGCCAAGCCTATCGGATCCTGGGTCGTGAATCGACCGATCTGCGGGTCGTAGTAGCGGAACCGGTTGTAATGCAGCCCGGTTTCTTCGTCGTGGTACTGGCCCTGGAAGCGGAAGGGGTTGTCGGT
>NZ_FRCA01000009.1:0-50301 GCF_900142755.1 Halomonas cupida
TCATCGCCACACACACCAGCCAGGCGGCACTTTGTCCGGCCTTGACCACCCAGCGGTCGAAGCCGCTGCGCACCGGGTCGGGAGCCTTTTCCGGCGTTATGTCACTCATGGGGCGTCCTCGGAAACTGTCTCAACAAGCGGACTCGACAAGGGATTTCGAAAGGCCGCGCAGCGTCCGGGACTGTGCCCGGACGCAGGTATCGAAATCGCGGTGGAAGGAAAGCGGTTACAGCTGGCCGCGTGCACGCAGGAAGCTGGTCACCGAGTCATAGAGTTTCTGGGTCATGGCGTTCTGCCCGGCCCATTCCTGCCATTCCTGTTCGGCGGCCTGACGGAACTTGATGCGTTCTTCCTGAGGCAGATCGAACGGATGAACTTCCGGATCCTCATTGAGGCGGGCCAGGGTTTCGATGTCCTGGGCCTTGAGGCGCGCAATCAGGTCATAGGCCATGCCGTCGAAAGCGGTTTCCAGCGTGGTTTGCAGGTCGGCCGGCAGGCTATCCCAGATCTCCTTGTTGAGTGACACGGCGATCATCGGCATGGAGTGGAAGCCGGGATACAGCGGGTAGGGCGCGAAGGCATGCAGCCCCTGGGCGTCATTGTTGGATAGCACCGTGGAATCGGCCGCATCGATGACACCCTTCTCGAGTCCGGTGTAGACCTCAGAGCCAGGCAGGTTGACCGGCGTGGCACCGATGCGCTCAAAGATGTTGTAGACCATCCCTTGGGGCGCGCGGATCTTGAGCCCCTCGAAGTCCGCCAGGCTTTCGATCGGCACCGTGGAGGGAATTGACTCCAGCGGGAAGGTGGCGGCCGCCATCAGGTGCGCGCCATAGGGCTCGACCAGTTCGTTGTAGAGGTCTTCACCACCGGCAGAATTCATGAACTCCAGGAAGTCATAGGGATTGTTCCAGGCACCCACCAGATTACCGATCATGCCGAAGGCCGGATCCTGGCCGGAGAAGTAGCTGGGATCGGTCATATGTCCCTGCAGAATGCCGGAAGATACCGCCTGGAGTGTTTCGGTCGGCCCGACCACCGAGTTGATGGGCAGTACCTCGATACTGACGCGACCGTCGGTCATGGTACTGATGCGCTCGGCCCATTCCTGCTTGATCTTGAAACTGGGCTCACCGGCGGTTTCCGATGCCTGGAAGGTCCATTCGTACTCGGCGGCCTGCGCAGTTACTGAGGTCAACAGTGCGCCAGAGGCCAGTATCAGCGTAGGGAGTGTTCTGTTCATGGTCGCTCTCCGGTCAGGTGTTGTTGTAGGGAGTTGTTGTTGAGAAGCGTTGTGGGGAAACCGCCTCTTGAAGACGGTGAACATGGATTGCTCGGAGGAGCAATGTTGCTCATTGGGCTAATATGTTCAACATATACTTTCGTATGTGTGTACTTTGCATAGGGGAGCGGATAGGGTGGCTGCAACCGCAGTTCACAAGCGTCATCTACCTACCGTGACATCCGAGGAGCATTGCCATGGCCCGGGACAACGAATCCTCTGCCAAGCGCCAACTGCGCAGCGCACAATGGTTCGGCAGCGCCGACAAGAACGGTTTCATGTATCGCAGCTGGATGAAGAATCAGGGCATTCCCGATCATGAGTTCGATGGCAGGCCGATCATCGGTATCTGCAACACCTGGTCAGAGCTGACGCCCTGCAACGCACACTTCCGCAAGATTGCCGAGCACGTGAAGAAGGGGATTCTCGAGGCTGGTGGATATCCGGTGGAATTCCCGGTGTTTTCCAATGGCGAGTCCAATCTGCGCCCCACTGCCATGTTCACTCGCAATCTGGCTAGCATGGATGTCGAGGAGGCGATTCGTGGTAACCCCATGGATGGCGTGGTGTTGCTGGTGGGATGTGACAAGACCACTCCGGCGCTGCTGATGGGGGCGGCGAGTTGCGATATCCCGACCATCGTGGTCACCGGTGGGCCGATGCTCAATGGCAAGCACAAGGGACAGGATATCGGCTCGGGCACCGTGGTCTGGCAGTTGTCGGAGGAGGTCAAGGCGGGACGTATTTCCATCCATGACTTCATGGCTGCCGAGGCCGGGATGTCGCGTTCGGCGGGTACCTGCAACACCATGGGCACGGCCTCGACCATGGCCTGCATGGCCGAGTCGCTGGGCACTTCGTTGCCGCACAATGCGGCAATCCCGGCAGTGGATTCGCGTCGCTATGTATTGGCCCATCTGTCGGGCAATCGTATCGTCGACATGGTGCACGAGGATCTGCGTCTATCGAAGGTACTGACCCGTGAGGCCTTCGAGAACGCCATCCGCACCAATGCTGCCATCGGCGGTTCGACCAATGCGGTTATCCATCTCAAGGCCATCGCCGGACGTATCGGTGTCAACCTGGAACTGGATGACTGGAATCGAATCGGGCGCGGCACGCCAACGCTGGTCGACCTGCAGCCGTCAGGACGTTTTCTGATGGAAGAGTTCTACTATGCCGGCGGTCTGCCTGCGGTTCTGCGTCGTCTGGGCGAAGTCGACCGACTGCCCCACAAGGATGCCTTGACCGTCAACGGCCAGACACTGTGGGATAACGTCAAGGACGCACCGATCTACAATGATGAAGTGATTCGTCCGCTGGAAAAGCCGCTGGTCGAGGATGGCGGAATGTGTGTGCTGCGTGGCAACCTCGCACCACGCGGTGCCGTGCTCAAGCCGTCCGCGGCCAGCCCCGAGCTGATGCGTCATCGTGGTCGCGCCGTGGTGTTCGAGAATTTCGACGACTACAAGGCACGCATCAATGACCCGGACCTCGATGTCGATGAGACCAGCGTGCTGGTGATGAAGCACTGTGGTCCTCGGGGCTATCACGGCATGGCGGAAGTCGGCAACATGGGGCTGCCCTCCAAGCTGCTCGAGAAGGGCGTCAAGGATATGGTGCGCATCTCCGATGCCCGCATGAGCGGTACCGCCTACGGCACGGTGGTACTGCATGTATCCCCGGAAGCGGCGGCGGGTGGCCCGCTGGCGGCGGTGCGCAACGGTGACTGGATCGAACTGGATGCCTATGCCGGCAAGCTGCACCTGGATATCAGTGAGGAAGAGCTAGCCGCTCGCCTGGCGGAGAACGATCCGACCGAGGCCTCGCGCCAGATAGCCTCCACCGGCGGTTATCGCCAGTTGTATATCGAGCGCGTGCTGCAGGCGGACGAGGGTTGTGACTTCGACTTCCTGGTGGGATGTCGGGGAGCGGAAGTGCCTCGCCACTCACACTAGGTTTTCACACCAGGTTCTCATACCAACCCTTGATGGGAATTTGCCACCAATAGCCACACTGCTCGTAGCTCGTAGCTCGTAGCTCGTAGCTCGTAGCTCGTAGCTCGAATAGGGAGACCCCATGTCTCAACGCCCACGCTTGACCCCGGATCAGTTACGTTCGCGCTGGTGGTTCGATAACCCGGAGCATCCGGGGACCACGGCGCTGTGTATCGAGCGCTACATGAACTATGGCGTGACCCTCGACGAGTTGACCTCGGGGCGACCGATCATCGGCATTGCCCAGTCGGGGTCGGATCTCACCCCATGCAATCGTCACCACATCGAGTTGGTCAAGAGGGTCAAGGATGGCATTCGGGCTGCAGGGGGCGTGCCCTTCGAGTTCCCCCTGCATCCGATCCACGAGAATGTACGCCGTCCCACTGCGGCACTGGATCGCAACCTCGCCTATCTGGGGCTGGTCGAGGTGTTGCATGGCTACCCGCTGGACGGTGTAGTACTGACCACCGGCTGTGACAAGACCACTCCGGCCTGCCTGATGGCGGCGGCAACGGTGAATATCCCGGCCATCGTGCTGTCCGGCGGACCTATGCTCAACGGCTGGCGCGGCAATCAGCGGGTGGGGTCGGGAACCATCATCTGGGAGCTGCGCAAGCGCCTGGCTGCCGGTGAGATCGATTATGCCGAATTCCTCTCCACCGCCACTGACTCGGCACCCTCGGTGGGACACTGCAATACCATGGGCACGGCCTCGACCATGAATTCGATGGCCGAGGCGCTGGGCATGAGCCTGCCGGGCTCGGCGATGATTCCGGGGCCCTACAAAGAGCGCGCCATGGTCGCGTACGACACCGGTCAGCGGGCCGTGGAGATGGTCTGGGAGGACCTGCGCCCTCTGGATATCCTGACCCGCGAGGCCTTCGAGAATGCCGTCGTGGTGTGCTCGGCGTTGGGTGGCTCGTCCAATGCGCCGGTGCATGTCAATGCCATTGCTCGCCACGCTGGGGTGCCGCTGAGCAATGATGACTGGCAGCAACTGGGCCATGAGGTGCCGCTGCTGGCCAATGTGATGCCCGCTGGTGTCTATCTCGGAGAGGAGTTCCATCGTGCCGGAGGCGTGCCGGCGGTGGTCAACGAGTTGCTGAAGCACGGGTTGATTCACGGCGAGGCCATCACCGCCAATGGAGGCTCGATGGCCGAGAATGTCGTCGGCTGCGAGACCCTCGACGAGGATGTCATCTGTCGCTTCGATACTCCATTGCTCAAGCAGGCCGGGTTCCTCAATCTCAAGGGGAATCTGTTCGATTCGGCGTTGATGAAGACCAGCGTCATCTCTACGGATTTTCGCCAGCGTTTCCTCTCCAATCCTGATGATCCGGATGCTTTTGAGGGCAAGGTGGTGGTTTTTGATGGTTCCGAGGATTATCACGCCAGGATCGATGATCCCGATCTGGGCATCGACGCCACGACCATACTGGTGATGAGAGGCGCAGGGCCGGTGGGGCATCCCGGTGGCGCCGAGGTGGTCAACATGCAGCCGCCGGAGGCGTTGATCCGTCAGGGCGTGGATTCTCTGCCATGTCTCGGCGATGGGCGACAGTCGGGGACTTCGGGGTCTCCGTCGATACTCAATGCGTCGCCGGAAGCGGCGACCGGCGGGCCTCTGGCCTTGCTGCAAAGCGGCGATCGCCTGCGTGTGGACCTGGCGCGTGGGGAAGTACAACTGCTGATTGATGATCAGGAACTGGTCCGGCGCCGGGAACAACTGGAACGCGACGGTGGTTACCGCTATCCCGCCCATCAGACTCCCTGGCAGGAGATCCAGCGGACGCTGATCGAACCGCTGGATCGTGGCATGACACTGCGTGGTGCCGATGACTATCGCGATGTGGCTCGGTGTTCTCCGCCTCGGGACAACCACTGATATTAACCCGGCATGCTTTCATGTCGGGTTAATGGCGGCACAGGGACGTGCCGCCGTCGGTCATCAGGCCGACGCGAGACCGCACCACACCAGCAGACCCGCGCATCTGCGCCAGTGTGATGCAGACGAAAATCAAATCGATCAGGATGAGCGATTTGATTGCCATGTTATTAACCCGGCACGCTTTCATGTTGGGTTAATGGCGGCACATGGACGTGCCGCCGTCGGCCATCAGGCCGACGCGAGACCGCACCACACCAGCAGATCCGTGCATCTGCGCCAGTGTGGTGCGGGCGACAATCAAATCGATCAGGATGAGCTATTTGATGGCCATGTTAATAGTGATCCGCAGCAGCCTGATCAACCCCGACAGGGACCGGCAGCCCCGGGAGTCTGCTCATCCACTGATGGCTGATCGATTCCGATGTCATCTCTCAGGCGTTGATCGAGCAGCTCGGTCTCTTGCCGGCTGCGTCGCAGATGGTGCTGGTGTTTCCACGCGTCCAGACGTCGCTTTATCCAGTTTTCAATGGCGGTGATCAAACCCAGCGGTGGCATGGCCGGCATGACCAGATCCGGCATGCGATTCAGTGCCGTCTCTTCCTGCCGGTCCTCCATGTCAGGGTGTTCATTCCTGGCTTGGGTCTGATGTCGACGATTGAGCTGTTGCATGGTGCTGCCTCCTGTGACGGTGACTTGTTGGGACAAGTCGGGAATCCATGGCCCCGGAATGTCGTCGAATGATGCCTGGGGCGAGGTCTACACCCGCAGCATCGTCGCTGCATTCTGTTCAATCCAGCGAAACTTGCTACACTGTATTTTCAGGAAATCTGAAAGCATGATCTTCAATGATCTGTTTTATTAACCCGGCATGCTTTCATGTTGGGTTAATAGCGGCACAGGGACGTGCCGCCGTCGGCCATCAGACCGACGCGAGACCGCACCACACCAGCAGATCCGCGCATCTGCGCCAGTGTGGTGTGGACGACAATCAAATCGATCAGGATGAGCTATTTGATTGCCATGTTAATAAGAGAATCGTTTCCAGAGAGCTGTTCCTATAGAACCAGAGGACCCCACCATGTCCGCTTCCGTCGGCCCGGGCTGGCAGGCACCATTGCCGTTACTGGATCTCGATGTGCTGCGCAATTTTGTGGCCATCGTCGAAAACCGCAGTTTCTCGCGCGCTGCTCAGCAAGTGCATCGCACCCCCTCGGCGCTGAGCATGCAGATCAAGAGTCTGGAAGCGACGCTCGGCAAGGCGCTGCTGGTGCGTGAGGCGCGGCGGATCAGCACCACGACCGAGGGCGAGACGCTGTTGCGCTACGCTCGACGTCTGCTGAACCTCAACCAGGAGGCCGTCACCCAGTTTCTGCAGCCGGCCCTGCAGGGCTCGGTGCGGATGGGCACAGCGGACGATGTGGGCACCCGGCTGTTGCCACAAGTGCTGTCGCGTTTTGCCCGTTTCCACCCGTCAGTGCAGGTGGACGTGAGCGTTGCTCCCAGTCTGGAATTGATGGAGCGTTTCGATGGTGATGACCTCGATGTGGCTCTGATGACTTCCGGTACCGATGGCCTGCCTGAGGGAAGAGGGGAAGTGGTACATAGCGAACCGTTGGTATGGGCCGGTCGCAGTGGAGGGTTGGCCAGCGAATGCCGTCCACTGCAATTGGCGCTCTCCAACCACGGCTGTGCCTGGCGCCGCATGGCTCTGGCGGCGCTTGACGCCACCGACATCGACTATCGCATTGCCTATGTCAGCGAGAGTACCTCTGGTCTCTGTGCGGCGCTCAGCGCCGACCTGGCGGTATCGGCATTACCGGCCAGCATGGTGGAGGCACCCTTGCGTAGCCTGGGTCAAGGCGTCGGCCTCCCTGTCATGGGCAATTACCAGGTGCTGATGCTGCGTCACCCCGATCGTCAGTCCGCCAGTGATGCATTGGCTGAAACGGTGATCGAGGCGTTCCAGCACTGGAGTGGACAGTCACTGGAACTGGCCAGCGCCTGATGTCGCGATGGCTGGCGACCTCTGGGGATAAGCTTTTCAATATGATGTTTTCAATGACCTTTTCAATATGATGTTCTCAATGAGCAGGGGGAGAGCCGTTTATGTCGGTGTTTCGTGTGGGTCTCGTGGGGGCGGGAAAGATCGTCCAGGATCAGCATCTGGCTGCCATCGAGGCAACGCCGGGTCTGGAACTGGTGGCCTACGCCGATCCTGGTGTGCAGCTCGAAGGACTACCGGGCTTCACGGATCTGACGGCGATGCTCGATGCTCACCCAGAGATCGATGCGGTGGCCATCTGTACTCCAGCCAGACTGCGTCATCGTCTGGCTCGTGAGGCGCTGACCAGGGGCCGGGCGGTGTTGCTCGAAAAGCCCCCGGCCACTACCCTGGCTGAGGCCGAGGATCTCAGGAGCCTTGCCGAGGACCTGGGGCAGGTGCTGTTTTCTGCCTGGCATTCACGCTATGCGCCGGGTATTGCACAGGCCCGAAAGTGGCTGTCGCGAGGCCAGGTCGATTCAGTGGCGATCCGTTGGCACGAGGATGTGCATGTCTGGCATCCGGGCCAGACATGGCTATGGGAAGCCGGTGGCATGGGGGTGTTCGATCCGGGGATCAATGCGCTATCGATTCTGACCCACCTGCTCGACGAACCGTTCTTCCTGAAGGGAGCCGAGTTGGAGGTACCAGGCAACTGCCAGACACCGATTGCTGCGAGGCTCGACTTCCATCTCGGTGATGGGCCTTCCGGGCAGGCGCGCAGGATTGCGGCGGATCTTGATTTCCGTCACGAGGATCCGCCCCACTGGAACATGACCTTCGAGACCGACTGTGGTGTGCTGGCGCTGGAAGGCGGCGGAGCACGCTTGATCATTGACGGTGAAGTGGTCATCGATGCGCCTGAACGTGAATACCAGGGCGTCTATGCGCACTTTCATGAACTGCTGGCGCGTGGCGTCAGTGATATGGACATCACGCCGCTGCGCCATGTTGCCGATGCCCTGATGCTTGGCCATCGCCATTGGGTAGAGGACTTTGTCGACAGTTGAACGGGGTCGACAGTTGAGCGGGGCGGCGGTTGAGTCAGGAGATGAATGAGCCAGTGGATCAGCGTGCCGGGCGTCGCCAGCTTTGACGACGAATCACATCCCGCAGCCTGGTGCTCAAGGCGGCGGCGCCTGGGGACAGGCGCGTTTCGCGTCGAGTCACCAGGCCATAGGGTTGCACGCTCAGGGCCTCGCGTGTCGGCAGTAGACGAAAGCGCCCTCGGTCGCAGAGTAGATCTGCGACCTCCTGGGTGGTGACTGTCAGTGTATCGGTGGCGGAGACCAGGGCCAGGGAGACCAGAATGTCGGGAGTATCGACAATCTGTAGAGGAGGCGTCAGTCCGTGGTAGGTCAGCAGATAATCGAAGCGCTGGCGCATCAGTGATCCTGACGGTTGCAACACCCAGGGATAGCGCATCATCGCCGCGAGATCGGGGCTGTTGGAAGCGGTGAGCGGATGGTCATGACGACAGACGATGCAGATGGCTTCTTCGCCGATTTCCTCGAACACGAAGTCACCCGCATTGAACCCTGCCGGAATGCGACACAGCGCCAGGTCGAGCTCGCCATTCAGCAACCTGGGGATCAGGGCCTGGCTGACATCAACGTCCACACTGACCTTGAGTCCCGGTAGGTCCAGACGGGTCTCTTCCAGCGCCTGGGTAAGCAGGGTCACGGTAGGATCCATCACGGTGCCCACGGCAACGGTACCGGCGTTGCCGGCCTTCAGTGCATTGAGTTCGTCACCGGTCTGTTTCAGTGAAGACAGCATGGTGCGGGCATGACGCACCATGATCTCGCCATACCAGTTGGGCTCGAGGCCCCGGGAATGACGCTCGAAGAGCTTCAGCCTCAGGCGCTGCTCGAGATCACCGAGGAGCTTTGACGCTGCCGGTTGACTGATGCCCAGGCTATTCGCCGCACGATGCAGGTTGCGGTGGTCGTCCAGTGCCGCCAACAGTTGCATATGGCGTAACTTTAGTCGGACATCGAGATACCAGTCCGGGGCGAGGTCGTCGTTGTCTACCGCTCGCGTCATAGGGTGATAGCCAAATGGATATGAGAAATGTGACAAGGGAGTATTAGCGGTTAATCAGAGCGATGTCCAGGCTGGGATTTCAACCGGAAGACACTCCGGTTGTTCAGTCCATACCTGTGTCTGGAGAATGCGAATGCTGTCACCTGGTTCATCACGCCCTGGTTTATCACGCCTTTTTTCATTACACCCAGGTCCTTCACAGCCTGCTCCATCGCGTTCGGTAGCGTCAGAGCCGGCTGTACGGGAGAGGGGCTTTCCCTCCCGCAAGCGCCATGTCGGCTGCCGTGCGACTGCTGGCCTGGTTTCTGCGATGCTGGTGGGTCTACCACTGTCCGCACTGGCCGGTGATACAACTCAGGAGGAAACAAGGATGAGTGAGGTGCCTGCCGCCGGTGTGACGGCGCAGACCTTTGGCCAACTGCCGGATGGGCGTGAGGTAGAGCTCTACCGGTTGGTCAACGACAATGGCATGGAGATGACAGTGATGTCACTGGGAGGCACCATTGTGTCCCTCAAGACGCCGGATGCCGAGGGCAATCAGGCGGATATCGTGCTGGGCTTCGATAGTCTCGAGGACTATCTGGCACCGGAGTATCGCAAGGCCAATCCGTATTTCGGTGCCCTCATCGGTCGCTATGGCAACCGCATTGCCGGTGGCCAGTTCGAGATCGATGGCCAGACCTGGCAGGTGCCGCAGAACGACGGCAACAACTCTCTGCATGGTGGGAGTCGGGGATTTGATCAGCGCCTCTGGGAGGTCAGCCCAGTGGAGGAGGGCAGCGGTGTCGGCGTGGTGCTGACACTCACCAGCGAAGATGGTGATCAGGGGTATCCGGGTCAGTTGGAGGCCGAGGTGCGTTACACCCTGACCGACGACAATGCGCTGGATATCCATTACCAGGCCACGACCACTGCAACCACACCGGTGAATCTTACCCAGCACAGCTACTTCAATCTCGAGGGCGAGGGCAACGGCGATATTCTCGACCATCAGTTGACCCTCAATGCTGACGCCTTTACCCCAGTGGATGACAGCCTGATACCGACCGGCGAGATTCGCTCAGTCGCCGACACACCGTTTGATTTTCGCCAGCCGACCGCGATCGGTGCCCGTATCGACGAAGACAACCAGCAACTGCAGCGTGGTCAAGGCTACGACCATAACTTCGTGCTGAAGCGTGAGGCTGGTGACGACCTGGTGTTGGCGGCACGTGTCGAGGCGCCAGACAGTGGCCGGGTGATGGAGGTCTACACCACCGAACCGGGGATACAGTTCTACTCCGGTAACTTTCTCGATGGCTCGCTGGAGGGGAAAGCCGGTCAGCCCTATGGTCATCGGTCGGGCCTGGCACTGGAGACCCAGCACTATCCTGACTCACCCAACCAGGCCGATTTCCCCTCTACGCTGTTGTCACCCGGCGAGACCTGGCTCAGCCATACCCGCTATCGGTTCTCCACCCGCTGACTGGCTCAAAGCCTGATCTGGCGCTTCACACTGACTGCAACGATCATCAAGCCCCGCTCATGCGGGGCTTGACGTCTGAATGACATGATCTTTGTAAGGACTCTGTACCAATCCTTCCTTCTCGACCGACAAATCTACGCACTTTAGTCGCAACGGTGGTGATGGCCCTTCTTCCGAGATCCGGCTATTGGCGGCTGATCGCGACATAGTGATAACTAAATGGATATCAATGCCAGTCGTTAATGCTATTTGGCGGTTATGGGTGATACGCCTAGAGTTCGACACAGCAGGCTCATGGGCGCAGCAGCGCCCATTCCCACAACGACATTTCCACAACCACGTTTCCACAACAATAAATTCAGCTCGATTGAGGAGCAGCATGATATGAGACCCCTGTCACTGTTGACGACCATCACCCTGGGGACAGGACTGGCCTTGATGACCACGGTAGGCGCGCAGGCAGCCGATGACATCAAGTTGGGCTTCATCGTCAAGAAGCCTGAGCAGGCCTGGTTCATCAATGAGCAGAGAGCGGCCACGGCCCTCGGAGAGGAGCAAGGCTTCGAGGTGGTGCGTTTGGCCGGGGAAGATGGTCAACAGGTACTCAGCGCCATTGACAACCTCAACTCCCAGGGCGCAAAGGGTTTCGTCATCTGTCCGCCGGATGTGCGCCTGGGGCCGGCGATCATGAATCGGGCTGAGCAGTACGGCATGAAAGTGGTCACCGTGGATGATCGCTTTGTGGGCGCCGACGGTGAGCCGATGGAAGGAGTACCGCATCTCGGCATGTCCGGTTTCAAGATCGGCCAGCAGGTGGGTAATGCCATCGCCGACGAGATGGAGGCGCGTGGCTGGGATCCCGAGGAAGTCGCTGCGCTGCGTATCACCAATTATGAACTGCCGACCGCGAAGGAGCGTACCGATGGCGCGACGCAGGAACTGATCGAGCGTGGACTCCCCGAGGACAATATCTTCGATGCGCCACAGCAGAACACTGATACCGCCAGTGCCTTCTCCGCAGCCTCGCCGGTGATTTCACAGAATGGTGAGTTCGAGCACTGGATCATCTATGCCCTCAATGAGGAGAGTGTGCTGGGTGGCGTAAGGGCCACCGAACAATATGGTCTGTCGCCGGAAGATGTGATTGGCGTAGGGATCAATGGCTCCGGTGCCGCCTTTGCTGAGTTCTCCCGGGACAATCCCACTGGCTTCTACGGCACCGTAGCGGTCAGCTCCACTTCGCATGGCCGCGAAACGGCCAGTAGCCTCTATCAGTGGGTGACCGAAGGCGTCGAGCCGCCGGCCAATGTCGAGACCACCGGTACCTTGATGACAAGAGACAACTGGGAGCAGGTGCGCGATGAGCTTGGCCTTTGATGAAGTTGCCGGCACCGCGCCTCTGCCATCGACTCAAGCCTTCCTGAAGGTCGACAATGTCACGGTCGAATTCCCCGGTGTGCGTGCGCTGGATGGCGTGAGCTTCGAGGCTCACGCTGGCCAGGTCCATGCGTTGATGGGCGAGAATGGTGCTGGAAAGTCAACGTTGCTCAAGGTCTTGAGTGGCGTCAACCGTGTCACTTCAGGCGCCGTCTGGTTGGATGGCGAACGCCACTTGTTTGCCAATGCCCGTGAGGCGCTGGCGCAGGGGGTTGCCATCATCTACCAGGAATTGACGCTGTCGCCCAATCTATCCGTGGCGGAAAACCTGTTGCTTGGCCAGCTACCCGAGAACCGTGGGCTGCTCGACCGCAAGCGGCTATATGCCCGGGCCCGAGAGGTGCTGGACGATCTTGGCGAAACCGAGGTTCACCCGGCGACGAAGGTGCGCGACCTGTCGATTGGTCAGCAGCAGATGATCGAGATCGGTCGAGCCCTGCTGCGCGACGCCCGAGTCATTGCCTTCGATGAGCCGACCAGCAGCCTGTCCGTGCACGAGACCCGACAGCTCAAGCGTATCGTCAAGCGTCTGCGTGACGAAGGCAGGGTCGTCCTGTATGTCACCCACCGCATGGAAGAAGTCTTCGAGATGTGTGATGCGGTCACGGTATTTCGTGATGGCTGCCATATCCGCACCCACGACACCATGCAGGGCCTTGATCACGATACCCTGGTCAGCGAGATGGTCGGGCGCGATATCGAGGATGTCTATGGCTATCGGCCACGGACTAGAGGAGAGGTGTTGCTGTCGATTGCCGGTGTTGCAGGGCATGGGGTAACCAGCCCGGTGAGCTTCGATGTGCATCGTGGTGAGGTCTTCGGGCTGTTCGGTCTGGTCGGTGCCGGTCGCAGCGAGTTGATGCGTCTCGTTTGTGGCGTCGAAGCGCCGAGTGCCGGTGAGGTCCGTTTCCAGGGACAGGTTCGGCGCTTCTCGACTCCCGGTGATGCCATACGTGCGGGTCTGGCCATGTGCCCGGAAGACCGCAAGTCCCAGGGCATCTTTCCCATCGCCAGTGTGTCCGACAATCTCAATATCAGTTGTCGGCGCTTCTTCAAGCGCCTTGGCTGGATGCGCCATGCACGACGCGAGCTCGACAATACCGAGGACTACATCCGTCGACTCAGCATCAAGACGCCGGGGCCACGAACGCCGATCGCATCGCTGTCCGGTGGCAACCAGCAGAAGGTCATTCTGGCACGCTGGTTGTCCGAGCAGATCGAGCTGTTTGTCATGGATGAGCCTACCCGAGGGATCGATGTCGGCGCGCGGCGGGATATCTACAACCTGCTGTATGACCTGGCAGACGAAGGCAAGAGCGTGGTGGTGATTTCCAGCGACCTGGCGGAGATCACGGCTATCTGTGACCGTGTTGGCGTGATGCGCGATGGTGAGTTGGTGGATATCGTGCCTCGTGACCAGGTGACTCCGGAACGCCTGTTGAGTCTTGCCCTGCCGAGTTGATGGCGCGAGTGGCGGCGTTTGCTGCTCTTGCCAGCGCTCTCTCAGAGTCTTTTCTTCCAGCGATTTTCTTCCAGCGACTTTCTTCCAATAACGAAATGAGTAGAGATGTTATGACGACTCAACGCCTGGCTGAAGGCGATGGTGCTGAGGCACCACGCGCCAAGGGCCGTCAGGGACTGGCCAAACCCCTGCGCACGCTGCTCGATACTTCCGGCCTGATTGCCGTCTTTATCCTGTTGTTCATTGGCCTCTCGGTGCTGATCCCCGACTTCCTGACCAGCCGTAACATGGTCGGTCTGCTGTTGTCGGTGACAGTGATCGGGACCATCGCCACCACCATGATGCTGGTGCTGGCGCTGGGGGAAGTGGACCTCTCGGTGGCCTCCATCGTGGCCTTTACCGGAGTGGTGGCGGCGGTAATCACCACCACCTCGGGCAGTGTCTTCATCGGTGTGCTGGGTGGGATTGCCGCCGGGGGCGCAGTGGGTGCCTTCAATGGCTTTGTCGTAGCGCGTTTCGGGATCAATTCGCTGATCGCTACCCTGGCAGCGATGGAGTTCGTGCGTGGTCTGGCCTACATCACTTCCGGCGGTGACGCGGTAATGATTACAGTGCCTGCCTTCTTCGAACTGGGCAGCGCCTCCTTTCTCGGGTTGACCCTGCCGGTCTGGACGATGATTGCGTGTTTCGTGGTGTTTGGTGTGCTGCTCAACCTGACCGCCTTCGGGCGCAATGTGCTGGCCACCGGGGGCAATGCCGAGGCTGCCGCTCTGGCTGGCGTCAATGTCCGTCGATTGAAGGTCATCGTGTTTGGTCTGCAGGGTGTAGTCGCTGGTATCGCTGGTGTACTGCTGACTTCACGCATGGGCCTGGGGGATCCCAATACTGCGCTGGGACTGGAACTTGCGGTGATCTCGGCCTGTGTGCTCGGTGGTGTGGCACTGTCCGGTGGGGTGGCGTCGATTACCGGGGTACTGGTTGGGGTGCTGATCATGGGTTGCGTACAGAACGCCATGGGCCTGCTCAATGTGCCCACCTTCTATCAGTATCTGGTGCGCGGTGCCATTCTGCTGCTGGCGGTGATGTTCGACCGCTGGAAACAGACACGGCGTAGTCGAGGCTGAGCTACGAGCAGCTATGTTCGTTCCAGACGAACAAACGCACTTCCCACATCCCTGTGGGTCGCGAGCCACGAGCAACACGAGCCATGAGGGATGACCTCGTGGCTCGTTTTCGTTCGGAGTGTATTCCAGAGAGGCGCGTCCGTGCTTGATGGAGCTTTACGCCGAGGGAGGAAGTTCCACACCGCTGCCGAGGATGGCATCGCCCGGCTGCAGTCCCAATGCCTCGGCGGTACCGGCAAGTACAGCCTCCGCAGCGCGAAAGGCTGTCTGTGGCTGTCGGGCACGGATTGCCTCCATCAGCTCACGGTGGCGCTCCAGACTGGCTTCGGGGTCGGTGGAGCTCTCGTTGGACATCTCGATCAGCAGGTAGATCGACGGGCGCAGGATGTGTGAGAGCTGTGACCAGACGATATTGCGCGTGGCCTTGAATATGGCGACGTGAAAGGCGATGTCATGGTCACTGTGGAGGCGCCTGGCGTTGCTTCCCGCTGCATACATCTCACGCTCCATGCCTTCGAAGGCCTCCTCGATGGCCACCAGGTCGCGGGCAGTGGCACGACGTGCTGCGGTCATGGCCACCCAGGGCTCCACATCGAGTCGAAAGGCCAGAATCTCGCGTTGGATATCCGGGTTTGGCGCCGCGTAGCGGGTCATCCAGTCGGTGACCTGAGGGTCGAGGATGTTCCAGGCATCAAAGTCGCGAACCCGGGTGCCATGGCCGGAAATGCGCTCGATGATGCCGGCATCGACCAGTTGGCGAATATCGCTGCGTACGGCGGAACGATTGAGGGAGAACTGAGCGGAGAGATCAACTTCCCGGGGTACCAGATCACCGGGCTGATAACGGCCGGAGAAGATTGCTTCGGCGAGGTACTCTGTCACACTGGGGCGTTTGCTGGTGGTAGCGGGGGAAGGCGGCACTATTGAGCTCCATTCAGGGTCCAGCCGATCCTCGCATATGTTGAACATTTACTCAATTCCACCCTTCGTTGCTGGGCGTCCTTGCCTCCATTGTCCGGCAGATGATGACGCGGGTCAGAATCCGCTTTCGCGTACCGCAATGGCTGCCAGCCAGGTGCCCAGGCGTGCCGCCAGACTCTGACGTTCGGCGTCGATATGCAACCGCCCGCGGGCTTCGCGAATGTCGTTCCAGCTCGTGTCAATGCGGGCCTGAACGGCAAACAGCGGTTGCTCCAGCTCCAGTGGCTGTCCCTCACTACCGCTCTCCTGCTGGGTCTTGAGCACACCGCCATGGCGCTCAGCCAACATGGTCTGGTCCAGCAGCCGTGTGCGTGATGGCGCGATACGCACCAGTTCACCGTGCAGGGCGCTGGGCTGACCTTCGACGAAGAAGCGCACCGAGCTGCCGACTTCCAGGCGATGGATGTCCTGCTGGTCAATGTAACCTTCCACTACCCAGTGTGCGGGGTCGATCAGCACCCCCAGTGGTTCCCGGGGGCTCAGCCACTGACCAGGTGCCAGCTGTTCGTTGATGCGTTGCCACTTGCCGGCGAAGGGAGCCGAGAGATGAAGACGAGTGATCTCGCGCTGGTGAGACTCGATATTGCTGAGGTTGAGCAGACGCCTTGCCTGGGCGGCGCTCAGTTGAGCCCGTCCCTGAGGGTTGTCGAGCAGCCCGGTCAGTTCGGCATCGATATTGTCCAGCGCGACCTGCTGAGCGGCGAGATCCAGGCTGATATCCGGCTCGATCAGACTGACCAGCGTGGCGCCTTGTTCCACTGAACCATCGTCATGGCGAGCTTCTAGTCTGGCCGGCATCGGTGCATAGTAGGTCAGCGAGCGCGCCGAATGAATGACGCCGGGGCCGCCGACACTGGTCTGCCACGGAATGAACAGCAGCGCGGTCAAGCCCAGGGCTACCAGCAGCCAGCCAACACGGAAATGCCTCGGGACGGCGCGACGCTGTGACCACCAGTGGGACAGCTCCTGGTGTATCGGGCGCACGATGAACCACAGGATCTCGACGACGAACAGGAAAATCCCCAGTGCCTTGAAGAACATGGTGTAGACGGCCACGGCAATCCCCAGAAACAGCACCAGGCGATACAGCCAGGTGGCGAAGGCAAACCCTACAAGGGCTCGACGGTGCGAGCGCGAAAACGCTTCCGGCCAGGGCTCGTTCAGGCCCAGCAACCTGCGGCGCAACCAGCAGCGTGCCTGACCACCGGCACGTTCGTGGAGGTTGGGAAAGTCGAGCACGTCGGTGAGGATGAAGTAGCCGTCGAAACGCATGAAGGGACTGGAATTCAGTGCCAGCGACAGTACCCAACTGGTGGTTGCCAGATACAGCAGGGCGCTGTTCAGTGCGCCAGGTTGGGTCATCACCCAGCCGAGTGTCGCCAGCCCGGCCAACGCCAGCTCGGTCAGGATACCCGCCGAGGATATTGCCAGGCGCTGGCGCGACCCCTTGAGCTTCCAGCTCTCTCCGGTATCGGTGTAGAGCATCGGCCACAGCACAATAAAGGCGATGCCCATATGCGCTACCTTGACGCCGAGACGGGTGGCCACCAGTGCATGGCCCAATTCATGAAATGACTTGGCTACCACCAGAGCACAGGCAAAGCTCACCAGCCCCGAGAGCGAGAAGGCTTCGACCACGGCATGGGTAAAGCGATCCCAGCGCTGCACCACGAGCAGGATCCCCAGTATGCCCAACAGCAGCACGGCCATGACGCAACTGCGTGTGAACAACCAGGGAAGGGCGCGGGCCATGGTCTGAAGGGCACGTTGTGGACGCACCAACGGCAGGCGGAAGAACAGATAGTTGTGCAACCACCACTTGGCCTTGAGCCAGGGCGAGCGCTCATTGGCCTCGGCGGCAAAGCGATCGACCGTGGCGGTATCCGGTCGCAGTAGGTGATGGGTAGCGAGAAACTCGACCAGTGCCAGTACCTGGTCAACATCCGGCTCCAGTGCCGTCTGGGCACGTATCTGCTGACAGATCTGCTCGGGCCTCTGACCCCAACGACGCAGACATTCGAATTCCAGCCAGCCGATGCGATAGAAGCGATTGGTGACCGGGTCCTCGATGCACCACGCGGGTTCACCATCCCGTTCACGGGCCACTTCGACCAGATGCAGGTCATCACGCAATGGCGGTACCGGGCGCTGGAGGCGTGGGTCCGTGGCGCCGGGCTCATCGGCGGTCAGAGTCGTGGCAACGTCACTGCTGGAGAGATTGATCATCGGACCGTCACCATCCTGTCCAGGCCCGCAGCGCTGAGATCGGTCGCCGCATCAGGTAATAGCCGAGACTGACCTCTTCTCCGTACAGCCTGGCAGTGCCGTACAGCCCGAGACGAGCGTGTTCGGTGTCGTCATCGGCGTCGATACTGGCCACCAGGCGATAGGCGGCAACACCGTTGTCGTCGGGTCTGGCCTGGTAGTTGGTCTCGATGATCTCTCCCTTGATCGGCTCAAGGGGGTAGGCAGTGAGAAACAGTGTGACTTCGCTGCCCGGTTCGAGGGCGATGGCATCGGCCACCGCCAGTTGCACTTCGATCTCCGGCTGGCCGGGGTCGGCCAGTTGCAGGATACGTTCGCCGGTGGAGACCGGACGGCCCTGCCAGTCGTCCTCATCGCGATAGATGGCGACGCCTGAGGTCGGGGCATGCACCGTAGTACGGGCCAGCTCGGCCTCGACCCCTTCGAGCTCAGCCTGGCGCTGGTCGCGTTGGGCCCGAAGACGAGCGATCTCGGCCATGCTGGAGGCATCATCGAAGGCCAGGCTGCCAGCGGCATTGAGCTCGGCTTCGGCCACGGCGAGCTGTTGGCGAAGGACCTCAGCGCGGCTCTCGAGACTGGTGGTATCGAGCCGGAACAGCGGTGTGTCTCGGCTGACCGACTGATTGGGGGCAACCAGCATATCGGCCACCACGCCGTCCAGCGGGCTGGTGATCAGCATACTATCGTGAGAAATGATCTGTGCCGGTGCCAGAGCCGACTGGCGCACCGGGATGAACATCACCGCCACCGCCGCGACCAGCAGCAACCAGGCAATGCGCTTGCCGGGGACTCGCCATTTCCTGCGTTTCGGCTCTAGCGCCTGCCAGCAGAATGCCCAGCAGTTGGCTAGCGCAGGCATCTGTTCGCGCAGCGTCTGGGGTGGGGACTGGTCGAGCAGGAACACTGCGAGCCCCAGGCGTTGGCCATCGCGGCCATGCAATGGCACGCACCAGACCACCGCTGGCCACCACTGTGACCAGCCTTCAGCGATATCATCAGGCAGTTCAAGGTGGTCTCGAGACAGCACCTGTGGTGTTGCGTCTTTCTGCTGCGCGTCCAGCCAACGCCCGGCACGCTTCAGCCACTGGAGGTAGGGGGTCTGTTCGCGGGGGGTGGCCAGCCCGGAAACACAGGCGACCCGAATGTCGCGAGCAGTGGTGCTCAATACCAGTGCCTGGCGGAAACGTAGCAGCGGGTAGGGATCGTTGGCGATGGAGAACGCCAGCGCCGCCGATGACTCGGCGGCCATGGCGCGATCACGCAGCGCCGTCAACAGTGGCGCGAGAGACACTGGACTGGGTTGTTCATGTGCACTCATGTTCTTCTCGACAGCTGTTCTACTCGGTGACCGCTGCGCTGTCCTCGAACAGCATTCTGGCGTTGCCGGTCATACCCGGCCTCAGCTCCTCGTGAGTGTTGTCCAGAGTTGCCTCCAGTGCCACTGTCTGGGCAACGGCATCTATGCGTGCACTGATCGCACTGAGCGTCGCCGCATAGCGCTGTTCAGTCTCGTTGACGGTGACTTCCAATGCCTGGCCGACCTCGAGTCGCGGCAGCAATACGGAAGGGGCATTGAGGCGCACCTTGAGCGGGCCCTCGCCGACCAGATCGACCATTGGCGTACCGGCGGCGACTGTCTGATAAGGCTTGACGTGGATACGTGCAATGCGGCCATCGAAGGGGGCCTTCAGGGTGCACTGGTCGCGTTCGGCCACCGACAGGTTGACGGCGCTCTGAGCCTTCTCGACCTCGGCCTGGGCCACGATCACCTCATGGTCGCCAACCGCATCGAGTCGTCGCAGGCTACGCTTGGCGTCGAGGTTGAGGCGCGCCACCGAGACTTCGGTGCTCGCCGCATTGACCCTGGCCTGCTGGATCCTGCAGTCAAAACGTGCCAGTACGTCGCCCTCGCTGACCGTATCCCCCAGGCCTATCGGCAACTCCTCCAGGGTGCCATCCATACGGCTGGAGAGTGTCGAATCCTGTTGTGGTGCCAGCAGCACCCTGAGCCGCAATGACTCGGGGGAGTTGCGTAGCTGCTGCACCTGCTCAGGTTGCAGGGTCTGGGCGGGTGGGGCGGTCGGGCTGCCCGTTGGCGGCTGTTGCTGGGCCATGGCGCTGAGGGGTAGCGCGGCAGCGGCGACGATCATCGTCAGCCGTGCCAGATATCCTTTCCATTCCGCCTCGAGCTGTTTGTTTCCACGTCTTCCTGATCCATGAATTCGCGGATTATTGGGCATTGCCACCTCCCTGTATGGCACCGGGTTGGCTCATGGGCGTGGCAGTGGCAGGCGTTGCTGAGTCGGACGTCGTTCTGGGCGACGGAGTTTGAGGGGTGGCTCGTTGCAATGGCGCGCCATAGGTGTGATCCGTGGCCCCGCTGGGATGCGCGGCTATGATGCCCTGGGTCTCATGGATATTCATGGCGTTTTCCAGTTCGGCGGCCAGGGTCTGGACGCTGTGATCGGCAACGGTATCAGGCAGGACGTCCACGCCCACCGAGTTGAACAGCCGCCCCCAGGCGGCCTGAGCGCGGGAGTAGGCAGCTTCGCGGGAATACTGGGACAGCAGGTAGCGGCTCTGGGCTCGGATGACTTCCAGCTCGGAACCGATCGAGGTGGAGGCGGCTGCCTTCGAATAGTCGAGCAGATCCTCATCGACTTCCAGGCTTTCGTCGGCGTACTTGAGTTCCTCGAGGGCCAGGTGGTAGCGCAGTGCACCAACACGCACTTGGGTGAGCACCGCCATGGAAAGGGCTGTGCGGCGCAGTTCATCGACGTCCGACTGGGTTTCCTGGGCCTGATTGAGATCCGGGTATTGCAGCAGGCGCAGCAGGTTGAGGGAGACGTTCACGCCACTCTGGGCCCAGTCATTGTTGTACAGATAGTCGTTGGAGTCGTATGCGAGGCCTGCGCTGACGGTGATGTTGGGCCACAGGCGCAGTTTGGCCGCTTCCAGGTCGAGCTGGTTGACGCGCTGGCGATACCACTCTTCCATGATTTCGGGGCGTTGCTCCAGTGCTATCTGCTCAAGGCGTGCGACATCGCTGATTTCCGGTGGTAGCTCGGGTTCCGGCATATCGGCCAGTTCGAGTCGAGTGCCTGGCGGCAGCGACATCAAGGCAGCGAGTTCGGATTGGGCCAGTTCGAGATCCTGGCGACGTGCGGTCAGCAGTGACGTGGAGTCCAGCAGAGCACGTTGATAGGACAGCACTTCCTGGCGGGGCAGCAACCCCTGGCGCTGGGCTTCGCGGGAGGCGTTCAGCGCCACTTCGGTACGTGCCAGCAGCACATTGAGCTGAGGAATCAACCGCTGGGCGGCCAGAGCACGCCAGTAGGCATTACGCACATCCCGCAGCACATTCTGGGCGACCTTGCGGCGGCGTTCCTCGGCCATCAGGATCTGATCGGATTTCTGCTGGTTCTCATAGTAGGCCAGGCCGAAGTCGAGCAGGCTCCAGCTCAGGTCAAGGCCAGCGGTGGTGTGATAGCGCTCCTCGGAAGTGGAGGGGCGCAGGCTTTCCTGACGATCCTCGATGCCGATGGAGGTGCCACCGGAATCGTTGCTGCGGTCACTGTACCCTGCACTGGCGACCAATTGGGGCAGCAATTCGTGACGAGAGACGTCGCGCAGATCCGAGGACAGCGCACTTTCCATCAGTTTCAACCGGTAGTCGAGGTTGTACTTGAGGGCACGCGCTGCAGCTTCATAAAAGGTGATCGGCTGGGTGATCGGCTCCTGAGCCGAGTACATCTTCGCCTGATCGCTGATCGCTCTCTGGCGAACTTCTTCCTCTGTATAAGGATCAACCTCAAGGCTGGAGCAGGCGCTGAGCGTCAGGCTGGCGGCTATGGCGGCTCCAAGTGCAGTCACTGGAAAGCGAGCCAGACGCGGGGAGGGGCGAACAGCTGTCATGAGTCAGACTCCAATGTCAAAGGCGCGAGACGCGAATTCGAGACCTGCAACTGCTGGCGGAAACCTGGCGCAATCGGCTGCGCTGCGACCTCCGGCACCTTGTCGTCGGTGCCTTGTGCAGTGTGGGTCTGTTGTTGTTCGGTGCGTGCCGCACCGTCCTGTGGTGTGGTTTGACGATCATCCGTGTTGGAGGCTGGCCTGGCATCAGCTTCGGCACCGGCATTGTCATCAGTGCCAGCGTTCTCGGCGGGTCTGAAGCCTTCCAGCATGGTGCTGTGGGTAGCCGCATGAATGGAGGGGTCCGGCAGCAATCCATCGGCGGATAGATTGGTTCGCCCATGGCGACCCAGCAGTATCATCTGATCCTGTTCGTGGAAGGCCCGACTGACGGCCACCGCCCGGCCCACGAACTGGCCTTCGACTTGACCGAGGTCCATACCGACGAAGGTCTGCTGTTCGAAAGGGCGTACCAGCCAGGGATTGCCACTGTCGCTGATGCGCAGGTAGTTGGTGGCCTCGATATTATTCAGCTCGACCTCTGGAGTGATATAGACGATCGGCTCGAAACCCAGGTCGGCACCCGGGCGCGACCCCAGCGTGCCCTGACCCTGGTGATAAGGATCGGCATCACCGCCCACCGGAATATAGGGCGCGGCGATATCGAGGGTGATGGTCAGGTTGGCGGATGCCGGTGCGCCGGCCAGGTCGCCAATGCGATAGACGAACACGTCCTGGAGTATCGGTCCGCGTCCGGCAGCCTGCAGTACTTCGCTATTGGTCATGTCGATGACGTATTCATAACTGCCATCGGCATTCAGCACCAGGGTGCCATAGCGCCCGTACAACGGCTGCCCGGCGGAGACCGTGCCATCATCATCGACGGGGCGTACATCAACCACCTCGCGGCTGTCACCACCATCGACATCACTGTCATTGGGCAGCACATTGCCGGTGGCCTGAGGCTCGGGCGTCTGGTCGCTGGCAACGTTGCTGTCGTCGCGAGCCACGGGGTTGTCGTTGGCGCCCTCGACAATGATGGTCAGGCGGGCAGTCGAGGTATCGCCCGTGGTATCACGCATCACATAGTCGAAGCGCTCGGTCAGCGTTTTGCCTGCGGTGCGCAGCGCCTGCACGGTGGGATTGTCGTTGTCGACCTCATAGGTATAGCTGCCATCGGCATTGACGATCAGAGTGCCGTAACGGCCCTGTAGCGTCTGGCCGGCGAGGGCGCTGTTGTTGCCCTGGCTGACACTGATGACGGCTTTGGTTTCGCCATACTCTGTGCCATCGATGTCGGTATCGTTGTCGAGCACGTTCCCGTCGGGATCGACGCCAGGGGTGCCGTTATCGATACCGCCGGCCTCGACGGCAATGGAGTCATCGTCATTGGCCACCGGCGTGTCGTTGGCGCCCTGGATGACGATGGTCAGCACTGCCTGGGATGTATCACCGGCGGTGTCGCTGATGACATAGGTAAAGTTCTCGTTCAGGGTCTGTCCCGAATTCCGCAGTGCCTGTACCTCGGGATTGTCGTTGTCGACTTCATAGGTATAGCTGCCATCGGCATTGACGATCAGGGAGCCGTATTGCCCGGTCAGCGACTGACCCGCCTGCACGCTGTCGGTACCCTGGCCGACGCTGACCACGGTAGTGGTTTCGCCGCGATTGGTGCCGTCGACATCCGAGTCGTTGTCGAGGACATTGCCACTGGGATCGACACCCGGCGTGCCATTGTCGGCGCCTCCGGCCTCGACTGCAGTGGCGGTATCATCGTTGGCCACTGGTGTATCGTTGGCGCCTTGAATGACGATGGTCAGTCTCGCCTGGGAAGTATCTCCCGCAGCATCGCGCATCACATAGTCGAAGCGCTCGGTCAGCGTCTGGTCGGCGGCGCGCAGGGCCTGCACGGTGGGGTTGTCGTTGTCGACCTCATAGGTGTAGCTGCCATCGGCATTGACGATCAGAGTGCCGTAACGGCCCTGTAGCGTCTGGCCGGCGAGGGCGCTGTTGCTGCCCTGGCTGACACTGATGACGGCTTTTGTTTCGCCATATTCGGAGCCATCGACGTCGGTATCATTGTTGAGCACATTGCCGGTTGGGGCAGTCCCCGGAGTACTGTTATCGATGCCGCCTGCCTCGACAGCAGTGTTGCCATCGTCATTGGCCACCGGGGTGTCGTTGCGACCATCAATAGTAATGGTCAGTTCCGCGCTGTCTTCAGCGCCCCAGCGATCATCAATGGTGTAGGTAAAGACATCGGTCAACGTCTGACCGCTCTGGCGCAAGGCCTGAACGTCGGGATTGTTATCGTTGACTTCGTAGGTGTAACTGCCGTCACCATTGAGAATCAGACGTCCATATTCGCCGTCAAGATATTCACCAACCACGCCTTCGGTACCGGCGCCACCGGCGTTTCCGGTACGAATGCCGATGACTTCAAGGTTGGGGCTATCATCGGGTGTCGGGCCAACGTCGCGATCAGGATCTACATCGTTGTCCAGTACATTGCCAGTGGCATCTTCGCCGGGACTGGCATTGTCCAGGCCGCCGGCTTCAATGGCCGAACCAGCATCGTCACCGGCAACCGGCGTATCATTTCCGCCACGGATGATGACCCGCAATTGGGCGGTGTCGGCCAGACCACCCTGGTCAATGGCTTCATAGGTGAAGTAGTCGTTGAGAAAATCGGTAGCATCCAGAGCGATAACATCGGGGTTGTTATTGTCGACTTCGTACAGATAACTGCCATCGGGGTTGATGGTCAGAGTGCCGTATTGGCCGATCAGGCTGATGCCTCCCGGCAGGATCGCTTGTAGCGGGTCGCCACTGGATTCTTGACCAGCGCGAGCGGCGCCTACCGACAGACTGTCATTGCCATCAACATCGGTATCGTTGGGCAGTACATTGCCATCGGGATTATGGCCGGTGCCGTTGGGGTTTTCGGCGACAGCGTACGCCAGGTCGTTGCTGGCCACCGGCGCATCCCAGGCACCTTCGATGGTCAGGGTCAGCTGTGCGATGTCTGTCGCGCCGACCGTATCCAGCATGCGGTAGCTGAAGGTCTCGGTCAGCGATTCCCCTTCGACCAGTTGCTGTACCGCATCAAGGCTGTTGTCGATGGCGTAGGTGAAGCTGCCATCGGCGTTGATGGTCAGAGTGCCGTATTCACCGGCAATATCGGTACTCCCTGACACGCTGGTAAAGTCACCGCCATCGGCTTCGCTGCCGGTGCGAATGCCATTGACGGCCTTGGTATCCCCGCCATCGACATCGGTGTCGTTGCCAAGCACATTGCCGGTACCATCCGCGCCAGGATCGCCATTGTTGGTGCCACCCGCTTCAGTGGCAGTGGCGGCATCGTCGGTGGCGACCGGAGTATCGTTGCTGCCCTCAATGGTGATGGTCAACGTAGCGTTGGTCTCGGCCCCCAGCGGATCAAGAGCGGTGTAGGTGAACGTCTCGTTGAGCTGATCTGCTGAGGTCCGCAGTGCTTGAACATCCGGGTTGTCGTTGTCCAGCACATAGCTGTAGCTGCCATCGGCATTGATGGTCAGAGTGCCGTAGCTGCCGGTGATTGAGCTCCCGGCGTTGGCCGTCGTGCCGCCTTGCGCGAACTCGCTGACCTCCAGGGTCTGGCCATCGATATCGGTGTCATTGTCGAGCACGTTACCGCTGGGGTCGACGCCTGGCGTGCCGTTGCCGACGCCACCGGCTTCGATGGCAGTGGCGGTATCGTCGGCAGGTGAGGGAGGATCGTTGGCACCGGTAATGGTCACCACCAACTGGGCGAGGTCGGTATTGTCTGCGGTATCTGATAGCTGATAGGTAAAGGTTTCGGTAATGGTCTGGCCTGCAGCGAGCGCCTGAACATCGACGTTGCTGCCATCCACCATATACTCATAACTGCCATCGGGATTGATGGTGAGCGTGCCATAGTTGCCAATGACGTCTGTGCTTCCCACCACATTGGTGAGGGTGCCGCCATCAGCTTCCGTGCCAGTGCGAATGCCGTTGACCGAGAGGTTGGTGTTGGGGCGGTCGACAGTATCGACATCTTCATCGACACCATCACCATCGTCATCGGTGATCAGGTTGCCGGTGCCATTCTCTGCGGGAGTGCTGCCATCGGTGGAGGGCGCCTGGGCAGCAGTACTGTTGTCGGTGGCGACCGGGTTGTCCTGGTTACCGTCAATGGTAATGGTCAGGTTGGCCACGTCGATCAGGCCTCCGGCATCGACGACTTGATAGCTGAAGGTTTCGGTCAAGGTGTCGCCGTCGGCCAGCCGCTGAACATCGGTATTGTTGTTGTCGATCACATATTCGTAGCTGCCATCGGCGCCGATGGTCAGGGTGCCGTAGTCGCCGGGGATGCTGGTTCCGTTGACACTGGTGGTATCCGCGCTGACGTCAGTGAAGGTCGCATCGAGCTCCTTGTCGCCGACACGAATGCCGCTGACGGCCTGGGTTTCATCATACTCATCGACATCGGTGTCGTTGGTCAGCACATTGCCATTGGCATTCTGGCCGCCGGTGCTGTTGTTGATGCCACCGGCTTCAATGGCGGTGCCGGTATCGTCCGCGGCAACCGGGGTATCGTTGGCCCCCTGAATGGTCACGGTGATGGTGGCTTGGGAAGTAACGCCGGCGAGATCGGCGATTTCATAGGTGAAAGTCTCGGTCAGGGTATCGCCCGACTGACGCAGCGCTTCGACCTCGGGATTATCGTTGTTGACGATGTACTGGGCGAAACCATCACTACCGATGATCATGGTGCCGTATTGGCCAATCACTTCCGTCGTCTGGCTCGGATTGGCATCCACGACCTGCAGGTTGTCAGCATCAATCCCCGCCTGGGTAACGGTCAGTACGTCGTCGTTGGTGGCGATATCGACGTCGGTATCGTTGTTGAGCAGGAAGCCATTGGGGTCGATACCTACCTGATTGTTGTCAGTGCCGCCGGCTTCCAAGGCAATGGCGGTGTCATCATTGGCGACGGGGTCGTCATTCACTGCATTGACGGTGATGGTCAGCGTATCAACATCGGTTAGCGCGTCATCGGGGTTCTGGCCGGGAATGCCATCGCCAAGCGCTTCGTCTGGGTTGTCGCCGAAGTTGCCTTGATCGTTGGTGGTAATGGTCAGGGTGTCTTCGCCGTTGAAGTTGAGATCGCCCTGGTAGGTCAGGTTGGCGAGGGCAGCATTGATCTGCGCCACGCTGCCGGTAATGGTCAGCGTGGCGGTACCACTACCCGTGACTGTCGCATCACCGACATCGGTGATATCGAGAGTCCCTTGAGTGACTTCCAGCACAACTTGGTGGTTGTTGGCTCCCGCCTGACTGGCGGGGTCACGGGCATCGGGGTCGCTGATCGACAGGCCGTTGATGGGAATAGTGGTGTCTTCGTCACCCTCCGGCGCAGTGCCCGGCAGATGATTGACCGGTGCCTCATTGAGCTGCACATAGCCGATATTGGCTGGGCTGTCGCCGCCTTCACCGAGGTTGATGGTGATACTGGAAAGACTGCCATCGCCGTAGGTGCCGCCATCGGTATCGAAGCGAGCACGCACATCACCGGCATCGGTATCGCTGAATTCATTGGCTGCAGTGATGCGATACAGTCCGGTGGGCAGGACGCCGAACTGATACTGGCCGTCGGCGTCAGTCGTGATGACGAAGTTCTCGTCGTCAGCCGTATCCAACTGGCCATCAGCCCCCGCCCAGGTCAGGGTGACGTCCTGACCGTCGAAACCGGCTTCGTCACCATCCTGAGTGCCGTTGGCGTTGTCGGTATCGTCCCACAGGGTGCCGGAGATAATGCCCAGGCCGGCACCCTCGGTGAGGATATAGTCGTTGACGCCACCGCTGCCATTGCGCTCGCCTTCACTGGTGCCATCCGCACCGACCGTGCTGCCGCCGAACTCGGTGAAGTCCTCGGGCAGGCTTGACCAGGTCAGGGTCGCCAAGGCATCGGCGTCTGTGACGAGGACATCATTGGGCACATCGACGCTATAGTTGACCGTGACATCAGTGCCCGGATCGAGTTGGTCGAAGGTGACGCTGATGCCGTCGGTGGTATTGATGGCTACACCGTCCGGAAGCGTATCGACACCGATCTCATAGCTGTCACCATCAATAGTGATGGTATTGACGGTGTAATTGGTGCCATCCGGGAACGCGTCCGTGAGCGATACGTCATAGGCCGGCATGCTTCCGTCCTGGGTAAAGCTGACATCCACTGTGGCATTGCCTGTGGTATCGCCGGTCCCTGGATCGAAGTCGACCACGTTCTTGTCGAGGCCAGTAAAACTGGGTTCGGCAATACGCTCGACGATTCTCTCGCTGACGAATTCATTATCGTTGCGGGTCTGGGTGACGGTCATGCCGAGCTCGGTACCGGCGATATTGCCTGCGACGTTATCGACCCGAACGTTGAACTCCAGACTGATGCCCTCCGCATCATCCTGTTCGGGGGGCTTGCCGCTGTCGTCATCGTTGGCGATGGTCTCCAGATTGATGGTCAGGGTGCGTCCGTCAGCAGAGATAGTGTAGAGATCTGGATTGAGAATACCGCTGGGGCCGTTGGAAAGATCCTCGGGAATATCTACTGCTTCCGGCGACTCGCCATTACCATCGATCTCATTAGCCCCGGTATCCAGTATCGGAAACAGGCCGCTGCCATTGGAGATCAGGCCCATCAGAATCTGATTGGCGGTTTCCGGCAGGATGGTCAGCCCTTCATCGACCTGAATGGTAAGGTTGTAGCCTTGCGACAGGCCTTCAGGAATCAAGGCAACGACGCGATAACGAATGATCTCACCGACGGCGACATCTTCACTGGGGCCGCTGGTCGGGTCTGCCGCGCTGGTATCATCCAGTCCGCCCACCCGGGAGACGCGCAGCTCCTGGGCCACTGGAATCAGCAGGGTATCCTGTTGCTGGTAGTCGTTGAGAACGCCACTGTTCAGATTACCATTCACCCCAGTGCGCTCCTCGCCAACACTGGACGTGACCTCATCATCAAGACTGGTCCACTGCACCTGAGCTTCGCTGGTCAGGTTGGTGAAGTCCGCTGCCATCAGGCCCACTGTGCCGGATATAGTGATGGTGATGCTCTGGCCATTGGTCAGGTCAACATCCGAGCCATCGGCAATACGTAATACACCATTCTCAATCACGAAATCAGCGGCGGTGAGATTGCCCGCACTGTCAACAACACCTGCAATACTCAGATCGTTGACGTGTTCCGGTAGCTGGGTGTTGAGGATCAGGTCGAAGGCATCGGTGCCGGAAGCATTATTCAGACTAATGGTGAATTCGATTTCATCATCGCGATCGACACCCGGGCCAGGATCGCCGGGTACTGTCAACTGTTGGTCGATGGTCACGGTGGGCTCGACGATGGTCGTGACCATGCCGTCACCGGTACTGGCAATGTTGCGGTCCACCGGGGTCGCGCCGTTGACCTCGTCGCCATCCGGGTCGCTGTAACCCAGCTCGGCATCATTGGTATGTGATGTGCCTTGCTGGTTGCTCTGGACATTATCGGCAATCAGGCGCAGACGGATCACAAAGCTGTTGTTGCCGGCGTCGTTGTCGGCCTCGGTACTGCTGGCAGTGAAGGTCAGACTACCATCGGGACTGATACTGCCGGCTGCGACAGTACCGGCGAAATCCGCGCTCAGTGCGCCGCTGCCTGCGGTTGTCTGGATCAATTCATAGCCCAGACTACCGTTGAAGCTGGTGTCCAGCACCATGCCCGGCGGGATCAGATCACTGACATCGAGTTCCTGGGTAGTGCCCTCGGGCAGGGTGACGACAATGTCGTAGTCCATGCTTTCGCCGACGACCAGATTGTTGCCGCTGGTGTGGGCTTCACTGGAGTCATCGTTGCTCAGACTGCCGTCCTTGTAGTCGATGACGACTTCGGGAGCGGCAACCTGCTGAGTGGCATCGTCGCTGAGGTCATTGGGCGTGAAGTCCTGGCCACCTTCGACACTGGCGTAATTGTTCAGTGTGGCGGTGCTGCCCATCGTGCGGCTGGCAGCCACCGCTGCTACCACCTGAACGTCGTAGGTGATGACGATAACGTTCAGGCCACTGTTGTCATTGTCGGTACCATCACGGCCGGCCAGCAGCGTGGCCTGGTTGTCGGCATCGAGCAGGGTGATGGTATTGCCATTGACCTCGTAGTCGGTGCCTTCGATCAGTTCGGTCCCATCACCGCGGGTCAGGATCAGGTTGGCGGCATCAAGGCTACCGCCAACGAAGGCCAGGTCAGGGGGAACTTCGATGGTGGTGGCCACATCGTAGGCACCGCCGCCGCCGGTGTTCTTGAGAATGGTCGCCAGCCGCAGGGTGTCTCCGGCGTCGATATCACTGACATTACCATCACCGACACCGGGGTCGGTAACGGCCCCCGTGTGTGGCGCACCCGTTGTGCCGGGTGCAGCCCAGTTGCCATCGGTGCCGGATACGGTGCCGTTGCTGGAACTGACCACGCCATGGGTGATACCCACCACTGGCTCGGCTACTGACTGTACCCGGGCTACGTCTTCGCTGATCAGCTCATTCTTGTCGAGAGTGGTGGTCTGGCTGGATAGAGCCAATACATCCAGTGAGCGCTGATCCGCAAAGGGCTGGTCGCCCACGGTCATGGTGAAGTCAACGGCAATGGTGCTGGGGGAGGCGGCGTTGTCGACGTCGGCGAAGGTAAAGACCAGTGAGTTACCAGGCCCGCTGGTGACACTGGTGATTGCGCCCGCGTGGGTATTGGCGGCATTGAGTGCCCAGGTATTGGAGCCGGTGCCTTCGGCCCAATCGATGCCCGAGGTGTCCAGCAGCGGCAGTGGTAGGTACACCGTCAGGGTGAAGTTCTCGTGATCGCCGGTAATCAGGTCATAGCTGACCGTGAAGGTGACCTCTTCGCCTGGGGACAATTCCGTGTCACCACTGGGGATGGTGATATCCACCTGACCGGTGGGCACTGTGGTTTCGGTGTTGGAGTTGTCGCTTTCATCGAACCCCGTGGTGTTGTTCTCGTCGATCAGGATATCGGCAGTGACCACTGCGCTGTTGCTGACGCTGTCGCCTTCGTTGATGGCAGGATGATCCACGCCAGTGGCATATTCCTCGTCGATGACGGTGGTGTAGTCGATGGTGGCACTGGTGGGTGTGCCGTTATGGACCTCGTCGAAGGCGTTGTCCCCCGACAGCCAGGGTTGGCTGGGGAAGGCGGCTTCCATGGAGGCGGCGATATCGAATTCCAGAGTGGTGGTGCCATCGGCGTTGTCGGTTTCGCTGTATATCAGCTCGACGGTAACATTCTGTTGCACATTGCCGTCACCATCGACGAAGGTCACCGTCATGGTCGGCGTGCCCTGGACGGTCTGGCCGTTGCTCAGAGTATCCGTGATCACGAACTGGCCCTGATTCTGGCTGGTGGTACCGAAGGCGAAATAGTCCGACAACGTCATCTGCAACTGGTAATCGAGGGTATCGCCCGGTGTCAGGCCAGATGCACCGGTATCGGTGACGATGGTCGCTGTCTTGTGCAGTGCGATGGATTTGGCAGTAAAGCTGATCGGCTCACCCGTCCCGCTGAAATCGACGGTGCCGCCGCCATCGGGTTCGTCACGATCATCGATGGGGTCCCAGTCTCCAGATCCGGTGGGGGCATCGAAGGTAATGGTGACATCATCGCCGGTGTCCGGGTCGATGATCGGATTGCCTTCGGCATCCTGTTCGGGGACGTAGAACTCCACGGTACTCGATTCGGCACCGGTGAGCTCAGCGTATTCGACGGTGTACTCGGTGATGAACACATCGTCCCGGTCGATCAGGGTCTGGATCGCCGTTGGGTTGGTGACCACCTGACCGCTGGCCAGGGTGATCGAGGTCAGGGTGCCTGAGCCTGGGTCAATATTGGTGACCTGCACATTGGAAGGTACTGGCTGGGTAACCACCACATTGCTGATGGGCTGGACCGTGGGGTCGATACCTGCAGGTTTTATGGTGGTGGTCAGGCTATGAGTATAGTTCTCACCGGTGGCGGTCTCGTCCTCGGTCATGTTGAGTGTCTGCTCGACATCGACAACTGTCGGCATGACAGTAATGACTGATGGGTTGGTACCGATGACACTGGGGTCATCCTGAGGATTGTCCAGCGAATCATGGCCCAGCTCGAAGCCGCCGATGGCGGTGATGTCGAGTTCTGGCGAACCATCGGTGGCTGAGGTGTCGGCCAGTTCACTCAGGGTCGCAGTAAAGGTGACTTCGATGGCTGGTTGATCGGGGCCAAAGCTGGCGAAGGGAATCTCGACCACCGCCAGCGTATCACCAGCCCGGTAGCCATAGTCGGCGGCGTTGATGATCACCGCATTGCCGTTGGCGTCCTTCGCAACAGGATGTGCCGCCTGACCATTGGCATCGAAGGTAACAGTGGTGATGGGCAGATCGCCGCCCACATAGCTGGCCGAGTTGATGGTGATGCCGTCGTCGATTTCGGCTCCTGCGCCGTCCTTGCCGGTGGTCGGCACATACAGATGGATAAAGGGCGCATAGCCGATCTCGGCAGAGGTGTTGCTGAAACTGACCGTGAAGTCGAAGCTCTCGCCCAGTGGGACCTCTTGACTGGTTGCCCCCAGCGAAACGGTCGGTGCGGCAGGCAAGAGGCCGTCCATGGTGGCCAGTCTGGCGAGATCGGTACCGGTCTGCTGATCGATATCTCCTCGGGTGGTCTCCAGTTGCCAGTCGCCACCGAGGCGTGCTTCACCGGTATCGTCATCGGATGCGGCGACATCGGCACCGGTAGCATCGGCGAGGCCGTCGATCAGTTGCTGGCCGCTGGCTCCGTCACCGACTCGGCAGCCGTAGAGCAGCAGATCGGCATCGGCACTCAGAGCATCGCGCCATTGACCAAGTTGTTGTTCGAGTTGAGGAAGGGTGTCGGCGGAGACATGGGAGCTGCCGAGCAGGAATTGACCATCGGTGCCATGGCTGAATATCTCCACGCTCTGGACATCGTCCATGCCGGCCAGCGCGGAGGTAATGGAATCGATACCGTTATCTGCGGCATCGACGACCAACAGTGCGGCATCGGACGAAGTACCGTCGATGATCGCCTGTTGTTGGGCCGGATCAAGGCGCGCGTCGACCACCACGAGATGATGGCGGGCGCCGTTGGCGCTACCTGTTGTCTTGGCATCACTGGTCGTATTGGCCTCGACGTGCCGCGAGTCGCTGTCCTGGTGGGTGTCGTCGGAGTTCTGATCTACCGCGGCTGCAGCGGCACCGTCAAACAACAGTCGAGGCTCGAGCGCAACAAGGCGAGAGCGGGGACGAATTCCTTTCATGACGACTCCGTCAGCTGAGTTCCTGCGCTATCCAGGCCTGTAGAGTGCCAGTGTCTGCGTGCATTCCTGGTGTCGTCGTCAGTGCCTCGGAAGATGATATCTGGACCCAGGTTTGCAACCGACGTGCATGAGTTTTGGTCTCTTGGGGGTGCGAGGGTTATGCCCTGGACGTTTTTTTTTTGCTCTTTTCCCGTCAAGAGTGAATGATCCCCATGCCTCTATAATCTCCCTTGGGCCGGTCGCAGGATCCTCCGGCGATAAAGGCAATAGATCTGGCAGCCGATATTTAGAGTAGCCCAGATGAATGAAATATGAGTAACCGAATTAGTGAGATATACACTTTTCAGCAGCTATCAAAGGGCAACAAGACCGGTTTGTTCTATTAACCCGGCATGCTTTCATGTTGGATTAATGACGGCGCAGGGACGTGCCGCCGTCGGCCATCAGGCCGACGCGAGACAGCACCACACCAGCAGATCCACACATCTGCGCCAGTGTGGTGCGGACGACAATCAAATCGATCAGGATGAGCTATTTGATTGCCATGTTAATAGTGACTGGTCGAGAAACGGTCATGATGCGCGAGGTAGGGTAAGCGCATGGCCTCCATCAAGGGAGGAGCTCAGTGCTGAACGGTAACCACATCCAGGGAACGGAACATATCGGCTTTCTGCTGCTGCCCGGCTTCTCGATGATGGCATTCTTCTCGGCGGTGGAGCCGTTGCGCATCGCCAACCGCATGGCCGGGCACCAGCTGTACGACTGGACGCTGATCGGGCTGAGCGAGGAACCGGTCACCGCCAGCAATGGTATGACGCTGCTGGTCGATCATGGCATGGCGGATGTTCGTCACCTGCCGGCATTGGCGGTGTGCAGTGGCTTCGACCCGGAGCAGTGGATCGGGCGAGGGTTGATGGCATGGCTCAACCGGCTCGATCAGGGAGGCTGTCGTATCGGAGCGTTGGATACCGGTGCAGTGGTGTTGGCCGAGGCCGGACTGCTCAAGGGTGAGACGGTGACCCTGCATTGGGAGTCGCTACCGGCCTTCAATGAGCGTTACCCTGGAATCGCCACATGCGATGAGCTCTTCCTGCTGGGGGACAAGCGGTTTTTCTGCGCGGGTGGGGCGGCGGCCATGGACATGGCCCTCGAGTCGATCGCCAGACGTCACGGTACCGCCCTGGCGGTGGAAGTCTCCGAGCAGTTGATTCATGACCGTTTACGTTCGCGCGGTGATCACCAGCGGATGACCCTGGCACGACGCCTGGGCAGCCACAATCCACGTCTTGTCGAGGCGGTGGCGCAGATGGAGAGTCACGTCGAGACACCACTTTCGCTACAGGTCGTCGCCCAGCGCAGCGGTATTTCCGAACGCCAGTTGCAGCGCCTGTTCGCCGATACCCTGAGGACGTCTCCGGGGGCCTGGTATCTGGGCATACGGTTGGACAGGGCGTTGTACCTGCTCAAGGAAACCGACCATGGCGTGCTGGCCATAGGGCTGGCCTGTGGTTTCAGTTCGCCATCGACCTTCTCCCGAGCCTTTCGGCGTCGTTTTGGCCAATCGCCCAGAGACGCCCGGCGCCGTTCATGATCAGCCAGGGCTGGTGACAGGCAGGAGTTGAGCCTGCCTGTCGGAGACCTTCTTTTCAGGATATGCGTGAAACAGAGGGGCGCTGACGGCGCCACCAACTGCTGCGCTGCGGTTTCATACCCGGAAAGTGACGTTCTACCTGGCGCAGAACCAATGTCAGTACCACGGTCAGCAACAGGTAGAGGGCGGCGATCAGCAGCAGAGGCTCGTAGGTGAGAAAGGTCTCGTCGCGGATGATATTGGCCGCCTGCAGCAGATCCATCATGGCAATGGTGGACACCAGCGGTACCGACTTCAGCAACAGGATCATTTCGCCGGTCAGTGTCGGCAGGCAAAGCTGGATGGCACGCGGCAGCCATAGGTGAATGAACACCTGCAGCGGTGACAGACCAAAGGCCCGACCAGCTTCGCGCTCGCCGAGGGGCACGCTGAGCAGGGCGCCGCGCAGGACCTCCCCGGTGTAGGCGCCCACTGAAAGCGTGAAGGTGAGGCTGGCGTAGAAGAACGGGTCTCGCAACAGGTCCTTGAACAGCCCCTGCTGGGCCAGTGGCAATCCCTCCAGCAGGCGACCCACGCCGTAATAGAAGAAGAACAACTGGACCAGCAGAGGTGTGCCGCGAATCACCGTGGATACGCCATGGGCCAGCCATGCCAGAGGGCGGGGCCCCTTGATGCGAACAATCGCCATGAGGACCGCCAGCAACAACCCTGCCACAGACGAGACGCCCAGCAGCCAGAGGGTGTTGATCAAGCCCTCGACCAGGTACTCACGGTAGAAGGGATCATTCAACCAACTGAAATCCATCTCAGGCCTCCTCGCTGTTCGCGGTGGGCTGGCCGCGGCGAACGTATTGCTCGAGGCGGCGGAACAGCGCCGTCGAGCTCAATGTCATGATCAAATAGAGTACTCCTGCGGCGGAGTAGAACAGGAAGTGCGAGCGGGTGCTGGAGGCGGCCTGCTGGATGGTGAAGAACAGCTCGCTGTAGCCGATGACACTGATCAGGGCGGTATCCTTGATCAGGATCAGCCACAGGTTGGACATCCCTGGCAGGGCGTTGGGCAGCAGCGCCGGAAGGGTGATGCGATGGAAGCGCGCCCAGGGCGAGAAGCCGAAGGCGTCAGCGGCCTCCAGTTGACCACGAGGGATCGCGAGGATGGCGCCACGAAACACTTCCGTCATATAGGCACCCTGGACGAAAGCCAGAACTCCCACGGCGGTGAGAAAGCCATTGATAGTGACCGCGCCACTGAAGCCCAGACTGTTGGCCAGGGCGGTCAGTGCCTGGGAGCCTGCGTAGTAGAGCAGGATGATCAGCAGCAGTTCGGGCACCGCGCGGACCGCGGTGGAGTACAGCGTGCCCAGGCCGCGCAGGGGAGCCCAGGGACTCAATCGGCAGGCAGCGCCGAGCAGCCCGAGCAGCAGCCCGATGGCATAGGCCAGTAGGGCGATCTCCAGCGTGGTCAGGGCGCCGGAGAGAATCGGGCCTGCCCAGTCGGCAAGGCCCTCTTGAGAAACACTATTCATGTCAGTCCGTGATGAAGCGCTGGGAGAGAAATCACGCAATGGCGGCACAAGGCCGCCACCCCGCCTTATTCGTCGCTGATGCAGACATCAGTACCGAAGTACCGCTCGGAGAGTGACGAGCAGGTGCCGTTGGCATTGATCTCAGCGATGGCGGCGTTGAGGGCCTCGATCAGCTCGTCGTCTTCCTTGCGCAGGCCGATACCGACACCTTCGCCATAGGCGTCATGGTGAGGGGCGGTGGCCTTGATCTCGAAACCAGCGGCTTCGTCGCGTTCGACGAACTCACGCATGGCAATCTCGTCGGCGAGGATCAGGTCCAGACGTCCGGCCAGTAGGTCGCGATTGACCTGTTCGGCCTGGTCATACAGGCGCACGTCGACGCCACTGTCGCGTAGTGCTCGACGAGCAAAGGTGGCATTGGTGGTGGCGCTCTGTACGCCGATCACCTTGCCATCGAGTCCGGCGGGGATCTCGTCGCTGAAGTCGGAGGCAGCGACATAGGCGCCGGGCGTGAAGTAATAGGGCGAACTGAAGTCGATCACTCGCTGGCGGGCCTCGGTGATCGACATCGAATTCATGATCATGTCGATACGTCCGGACTGGAGTGACGGGATGATGCCGCTCCAGCCGGTGGGGGTTATCTCGCACTCACGCTGCATGGCGTCACACAGAGCCTCGGCCAGTTCTACCTCGAAGCCGGTCCAGGCTCCGTCGGACGAGGTATAGGTGAAGGGCGGATAGGGTTCGGCCGAAATGCCGATACGCAGTGGCTCCTCGGCCAGTGCAGAGGACATACCGATACCGGTCAGGGTGGTGGTCAGGATGGTCACGGTCAGAAGATGGAGTTTCATCAGAGGCTCCTGGTTATTATTAACATGGCAATCAAATAGCTCATCCTGATCGATTTGATTTTCGTCCGCACCACACTGGCGCAGATGCGCGGATCTGCTGGTGTGATGCGGTCTCGCGTCGGCCTGATGGCCGACGGCGACACATCCCTGTGCCGCCATTAACCCAACATAAAAATATGCCGGGTTAATATCGGGATACGTCTTGTTCGGGATATGTCTTGTTCCAGGGGGGCATCGTTCAGGCCGAATCGCGGCCCGGTCCATGCCCATCAAGCCGCCGGGGCGATAAAGCGTCGACAGCGCTCGTTGTTGCTGTCGAAGACCTGCTTCGGCGTGCCGGCAGCACCGATGACGCCCTCATCGAGAAAGATCAATTGATCGGAAACCTCCCGAGCGAACGCCATTTCGTGGGTCACCATCAGCATGGTGCGACCCTCATCGGCGAGATCCCGGATCACCCCAAGTACTTCGTTGACGCGTTCCGGATCCAGCGCAGAGGTAGGTTCATCGAACAGCAATACCCTGGGCTCCATGGCCAGCGCCCGAGCGATGGCAACGCGCTGCTGTTGTCCACCGGAGAGAAAGGCCGGGTAGCTGTCGGCGCGCTCGGCCATGCCGACGCGCTCCAGATAGTGGAGAGCGATCTGGTTGGCCTGATGTCTGGCCATGCCCTTGACGCGGACGGGAGGCTCGCTGACGTTGCCCAGCACTGTCAGGTGTGGCCAGAGATTGAACTGTTGAAAGACCATGGTGGCGCTGGCGCGGAGTCGCTGAATTCGGGCCCGACTGAGAGCGCTGCTGGCGTCCCCGACGGTGTCGCCGAAGGAGACACGCTCACCGGCAATCGCCAGCTCCCCCTGATCGGGACGTTCCAGCAGGTTCATGCAGCGCAGCAGGGTGCTCTTGCCGGAGCCACTGGCGCCAATGATGGTAGTCACCGTACCTTCGTCGACAGTGAAGGAAACATCACGCAGCACGGTGAGTTGGTCGTAGTGCTTGACGAGGTGGCGCGCCTCGACTGCTGGCGTCGGACGCGTATCCTGGGAGTGGGGAATAGCGGTCGGCGATGAATTCATAGGCACTCGGAGTTGGTGGAAAGACATGCCTCGGCACACTGGCGCAGGCGCAGACTGGCCTGCTTCAGGGACTCGGGCGATTGGGTCAGGCTGAGGCGAACAAAACCGGCCGCCGAGGGACCGAAGGCCTCTCCCGACAGTACCGAGACGCCATGTTCGTCGAGCAGGCGGTCGGCAAACTCTCCGGAACTGAGACCGGTACGGCGGATGTCGACCATCACGAACATGCCGGCAGCAGGCGGGACTGCCGATACGGCATCGCTGCCGGTCAGGGCCTCACAGATGGCGTCGCGGCGCTGGCGATAGGCATCGCGCATCTGCTCCAACTCGCGGTGGTCGCCACTCAGAGCGGCAATGCCGGCATCCTGAATGAAGTCGGGGCAGCCATACAGCATGCACAGGGCAAGGTTGCTGAGGTGGTTGATCAGCGCGGGTGGCCCCATCACCCAGCCCAGCCGCCAACCGGTCATGGCATGGGACTTCGACAGGCTGCTGATGACCACGGTGCGGTCCTCTATCCCGGTCAGCGATGCCGCGCAGGTATGGCTGACCTCGAACACCAGATCGGAATAGACTTCGTCGGAGATCAGCCACAGATCGTGGGCTCGGCACAACTCGGCAATGGCGAGCCATTGGTCGGGCTCGATGCAACTACCGGTGGGGTTGTGCGGGCTGTTGAGCAGAATAGCGCGAGTGTTTGGCGTGATGGCGGCGGCGATATCGCCGACATCAAGCTGGAAGCCCCGGTCTGCCTGCAGCGCAACTCTCACCAGTTGGGCACCGGTGGATTGGATGACAGCTTCGTAGGTAACGTAGCTGGGCTCCGGCACTATGACTTCATCACCGGGGTCCAGCAGGCACTGCGCCGTCGCGTAGAGACCGCACTGAGCACCGGCGAGCACGATCAACTGGTCGGGAGAGGCCGTGACGCCGTACTTGCGATAATGGTTGACGATGGCTTCACGCAGGGCCACCTTGCCCTGGACATCGGCGTAGTGGGTATTACCGGCATAGAGACTGTCGCGGGCGGCATCCATGATCCGAGTCGGCGTAGTGAAATCCGGGTCACCCACCGACAGTACGGTGATGTCCTCACCAGCCTGCTGCCTCGCCAGGGCTCGGTAATGAATGTTCCAGGCGGCAGCGCCTTCACCGGCTATCCTCGCCGTCAGTTGTGATACTTTCATGTGTTCCTCTTTTCCACGGGTAGCGTGTTCGCCGACACCGTTGATGCCTGCCAGCGGGCGGCATCGACTTCGATGATCAGCACGCTGTCACTGTCCTTCACTTGTTCGAGGGCATCTGCCAATTCCGCCGGACTGCCAATACCGAGATACCGGCATTCAAAGCTCTCGGCCAGGGCAGCGAAATCCGGTGCCTTGAGATTGACACCGACATGGGCGACCCCATCGGCACTCATGTAGCGGCGAATCTCATCGTAGCCGTCGTTATTCCAGATCAGCAGGGCCAAGGGACGTGCCAGGTCGCGTGCCGTGCCCAGCTCTCCCAGCACGAACTGCAGGCCGCCGTCGCCGACCATCGCTACAACGGGGAGTTGCGGCCGGGCGATACTGGCGCCAAGAGCTGCAGGCAGGGCGTAGCCCAGGGTGCCAAAGCCGGTGGCGGCATTGAACCAGCGCCGAGGCGCAGGGCGACGCGCGATCATGTTACCGGCGTAGACTGGACCAGTGGAGTCGCCGACGATGATGGCCTCGGGCAGCACCTCGTCAAGAGTGGCAAACAGCGGCACATACTGGGCCAGATCGGCATCCCGTTCCAGCGCCATGGCTTCGCGGGTGGCCTGGGTGCGCAGTCGACCATCGCGCTGATGCTCGGTGATGACTTCGCTCAGGGCTGTGGCGGCGAGCCCCGCGTCCGAGACGATGGCGAGGTCGGCAGCCTGGTTGCGCGCGAGCTGCCGAGCGTCGATGTCGACGCGAATCAGCTTGCCGGGGAGCGAGAAGCCATCGTCGAACACCAGGTCGTAGTCCGTTTCACCGAGCTCGGTGCCCAGTGCCAGCACTACATCGGCCTCTCTGGCCAACTCGCGACAGGGTGGCAGGCTGGCGTTGGCGCCAAGATCCAGCGGGTGGTCATGGCCGAGAACGCCGCGTGCATTGATCGTCGTCAGCGTCGGCGCATCGAGACGCTCGACCAGTTGGCGAACCGCCTCCGGCGCAGCGACGGCGCCACCTCCAATCAGTACCAGCGGGCGATGTGCTTCGTTCAGCCATCGCTGAGCCTGATCAATGGCCGCCGGAGCGGGCCCGGGGGGATGGAATCGGGCCACCCTTGGGACCGTCGATGAGTGCATCTCCGCCACCATCACATCCAGAGGGATTTCGATATGCACCGGGCCGGGGCGCCCGCCACGCAACACGGCAAAGGCCTGAGCCATGACTTCCGGCAGATTGTCGGCATCAAGCAGGGTATGGCTGAAGCGACAGACGCCCGCCAGGGTCTGTTGCTGGCTCGGTATCTCATGCAGGTGGCCGTGGCCCAGACCCAACTGATGGCGAGCATTGACGCTGGAGATCACCAGCATGGGGACGGAGTCGGCCAGCGCCTGCCCCATGGCCGTAGCAATGTTGGTCATGCCCGGGCCGGTGATGATGAAACACACCGCGGATTTGCCGCTGGCACGAGCATAACCATCGGCCATGAATCCGGCACCCTGTTCGTGGCGCGGCGTGTAGTGGTGCAGGGAACTGTCGTGCAGTTCGCGGTACAGCTCGATGGTATGGACACCGGGAATGCCGAAGGCGGTGTCGACGCCATAGGCTTCGAGCAGTTGAATCAGATGCTGCGCACAGGTGGTCAAACCCGGGACTCCTCGCTGTTGGATGGGGCAGGGCAGGTGTCCTCGACACTGGGCAGTCCGCCGAAGGGGGCACGGCTCAACACACGCTCGACCATGGGAATGAAGGTTGCCAGGGGCAGGGTGTCGTAGTCCGGGTCGAAGCTGGTCTGGTCCCACTCGTCGCAGAATCGCACGGTGCGCTGATAGGCGGGGTGATCGCACCAGGCGTCACGTGCATGGCGGTCCTGACCGTAGAACTGCCGATAGTGATAGCCCTGGAAGAGCTCGTGATGGCGAATCATCCAGGCATTGAGAGGATCGACGAAGGGCTCGAGGATTGCCGCGGCAATCTCGGCATGGTTGGCCGGGGCCAGGTCATCGCCGATGTCATGCAGCAGCGCACAGACCACGGTTTCCTCGTCGGCATCGGCACGCATTGCGCGTGTGGCGGTCTGCAGGCTGTGCTCATAGCGATCGACCGGATAGCCGTGATGATCCCCGCGCAGGCGCTCGAGGTGAACCAGTACACGGCGACAGGCATCGGCCTGATAGTGATGAAAGTGGCGATCGATAATGACCCAGTCGTTGTGGCGGCTTTCATCGAAGCGGCGAAACTGTGCCTGGTCGAGAGATGCAGTCGGTTTGCTCATCGGGTCTCCCTCTTATGGGTCGGTCGATGGAGCTCCGAGCTTCGGGATGTCGGAGCGAGGTGCTCGCGCAACCAGTGATGTCGACTCTGGGTACTGTCGCGATCCACATAGCCCTGACGCAGGTGACGAACACCACCGGCCAGTTGAAAGGCGGTTCGGCCGTGCAACAGGCGATAGTTGTCCATGATCAGCATCTGGCCGGGATCCAGCTTGAGCTTGAGGGTCAGCTCGTCGCTTGAGATCAGGCGATAGAAGGCCTGGCGGGCCGCATAGTATTCGCGCAGCTGGTCGCTGGGCAGCAGGGCGACCCTTTCGGTGCGGTTGGAGTAGCGCACGCGCCTCACCGTGTCGGCGCCGTCGGTCTCGATCAGCGGCCCTTCGCTGGCCAGCCGAGTACTGTCGTCCTGGTAGCGAAAATCGGGGCGCACCCGTGTCAGGCAGTCAAAGGCCTGGGGTTGCTGTTCGCGTAGTCGCCGAGCCGCTTCGAAGCCGTCGACCAGGGTGCTGTCTCCACCTTCGGCAGCGTTGGTCAGGCAGTGCAGCCAGATATAACCGGGAATGGGATCACGGTAGGGGTTATCGGTATGGGGCTCGAGACCGCGCTGGGTCATGGTCAGGTCGTAGGCATTGGCCACTGAGCGCACATCGGCTATACCGCCCCAGTTGGTGTGGCGCAGGGGACCGATACGGTCGATCAGCGTCTGCATGCCATCGGCCTCGCAAGGTACACCATCCACGCGCACGAAACCGTATTGATGGATGGCCTCGAGCATCGCCAGTAGTGCCTGGTCGTCGTCCACCGCTGAGGTGAAGTCGGCGCGGGGAAGTGTGTCCAGTTGTGCATCCCACAGGGTGATGCACAGCTCGGAGGTCGGGCGCTCGGCCTGACAGAGATCATCCATCGGAAACCTTGCCAGGTGTCCATCGCTGAACTCCAGGGTCAGCAAATCCTCCTGGCTATCCAGGCGCGTGATGCTGAGGTCCAGGGGCAGTTCGGCGGCTTCGATCAGTCGCTGGCCAGTAGCAGGGTCGAGGGTGTCGGCATCGGGTGCCCGCTCGCGCAGCCATAATGCGTCGAACAGCAGTGGGCCGCTGGGGCCGGGCAGTGATAGCTGGCGGCCGGCGTCGGTCAGGCATGGTGAGGCATGGGAGCTCATCTGGCATTGCTCTCCGCGGTTGGCGCTATTGTTGAACAAGTGATGGTGCCTTCAGTGAGCGCTTTGGCATCACCGGGCAGGATAATGCTGCGGCACGGTCCAGTGCCGGTTGGAACTCGTCAGTACAGGGCTGTTTTGATTGATGTGATACCTGCGTTGACTCTTTTACCTTACTCCCGCTTATGGTCTATTATTTGACGAAATTCGCCATAACCTTGTCGAGATTCGTCGCATGACCGAGGACAGTGCCTATCCCTACCCCAGACCGGATTCTCCACCACTGCTGTCGCCGGAGGACGCAGAGACGACACTCAATGTCTGGCTGGTGCCGAAGTTCTCGATGTTGACGCTGTTCTGCCTGCTGGAGCCGTTGCGTGTGGCCAATCGCTTTGGCCGCAAGCTGTTTGCCTGGCGCCTGTTGTCTGCGGATGGCCAGCCGGTGATCGCCAGCAATGGCGTTCGTATCGATGTCAGCGGCGCCATTGGTGAGCTGGGAACGGAGCCGCCGGGACAGACCTGGCACAGGAACTCGGTGACCCGCCTGATGGTGGTATCTTCCTGGGAAGCAGAGGCCACCGTGACCGCGGAGGATCGTGCGGTACTGCGTCGCCTGGCGGCCCATGGTGCCTGGTTGGGCGGTCTGGATACGGCTCCCTTTATCCTTGCCCGTGCCGGGGTACTCGACGGCTCGCGGGTCGCCATGCATTGGGAAAGCGTACCCGCCTTTCGTCAGGAGTTTCCGTCGATCAAGATCAGTACGGCGCGTTTCGAGTGGCATGGCGACCGGCTGACGGGTGCCGGTGGCGCGGCCAGCATTGATATGATGCTGATGTGGATCGAGCAGCGTTATGGACCTTCGCTGGCCGAGATGGTGGGCCGCCAGATTGTCCATCATCGGTCCATTGATGAGCCTTCGGGAAGGCAGTTGCCGACCGATTCCAGGCTGCCCCGTGCCGTGGTCCGGGCACTGGCGGTAATGGAGGCCAACCTCGCCCAACCCCTCAGCATCCCGGAGTTGTGTCGCCTGGCGGGTCAGTCGCAGCGTCAGTTGACGCGTCACTTCCAGACCTGGTTCAGGGAGACGCCCCGGCAGACCTATCTGGGGATGCGTCTCGATCTGGCACAACGCATCCTTGCTGATAGCCATGTCAGCGTGACCGAAGCGGCCATGGCAGCCGGCTTCGGTCATCTTGCCACCTTCTCGCGTGCCTACCGGCAGCGCTTCGGTGAGCCACCCAGCGTTACGGCGCGGCGGGGGCAGTCGTCACCTGGCTGGTAGTCGTTGAGCTGTCGGCGACCTGGCGTTCCCGCTGGCGACGCTGGAGGATGCGGAAGCGTGAGCGGATCTCGTCACGTTCCAGGTAGCAACCCTGCAACCAGCGATGACCGGTATCACCGGCAAAGGCATCGCGGGCGTGGAGCAGGCGGCGGTTGTCGAAGATCACCAGGTCGCCCGGCGCGTAGCTGAAACGCAGCGCGAAGCGCGGCTGGCGCAGTCGCTCCTGCAATGCCATCAGCGCACGGTAGGCCTCATCTACCTCATTGAAGTGCGTCATCAGCGGGCCACGCAGGAAGTCGGCGATGCGGACCTCATCCAACTGACCCCGATCGTCGAGCACGATCATCGGGGAATGCCAGACGTAGTCGCTATTGCGTGAGGTGTTGGCAAAGCGCCACTGCACACGGGTCAGCGTCGCAAAGGCGACCGGATCTTCCTCGCGTAGCGCCTCGGCAACGGCAAAGCCATCCATCATTACCGCCTGCCCACCGCTGACGCTGTTTTCCAGGCAATGCAGGAACTGCAGGCCGGGGTGATACTCGCGGGTCGGCAGATCCACATGGGGTGGCAGGGCAATGGAGGTGTAGGCGTTGGAGTCGGGATCGGGCTTGGCTCGAACGTCGAACAGGGTGCCGAAGTTGGTGCTGCGAATCGGACCGATGCGCTCGGCGATACGGGCCAGGGTCCCCGGTTCGGTAGGCAGGTTGCGCAGGCGCACCAGACCACGGCCGAGAATGGCCTGCAGCGCGGGCTCAAGAACGGCAGCCTCATCGATACTGTCCGCCGCGCTATCGAGCAGTCCGCTGGCGTCGAGGGTGACGGGGGACTGATCGCTACCGCCACGCCAGGTGGTGACCGGTACCAGAGGTTGGCGATCATCCTCGGTGTTGTCGTAATCGTGGTAACGAAGCCAGCCGGGGTGAAAGCGCAGTTCAATTCCTTCCGGGAGCATTGTCACGGCGAGGGCACCGGCCTTATCGAGGTAAGCCGAGGCGATTTCCGGCCAGGCCACCAGGCTGGAAAGGTCGAGAATACGTTCACGGGTCGCTGGGTTGATGGTGGTGTCGTCGGCGGCGTTCTCACGCAACCAGATGCTGTGGTAGCGGCTGGTGCGGCCATCGTCCCAATGCAGAGTGATGACACGGGCGTCGTGACTGACATCGACCAACTGGTGGTCAACGGGCCAGGCATCATAGTCAGGTGTGGCCGGCAGTGAGGGATGCACAGTAGCGAGCTCCTCGGCAGATGAATGGGGTGAGTCACATATCATCAGCATGGCCTGGGATGGCGCTGGTTAATGTGCATGATTCGACATGCAGTGTGCACAATTCGACATTCTGTTCCGGTCGGTCGCTGCCCAGTTGCAGCAACATTCATCTGCTGCAGACATCCTGTGATTGGAACGGCGTTGGACCATCGCGGAAAGCGGTAGAGGAAACAGGGATAACGAGGGGAAATGGAGGGTGAGGGCGCCGCAAGCCTCGGAGTATTCAGCAGTCCTCGAGGCTTGCGGCCTGGCGTTACTGGCTGGTGCTTGTCAGGAAGACTGACGAGTGCGCGAAGTTCTGCGCCAGCCCTCCTTGAACAGGGCAACCAGTACCCCCGCGGTCATGATCAGGATGACCACACTCAAGGGTAATGCAGCGGCGATCAATGCCGTCTGTAACGCCTTGAGTCCACCAGCCACCAACAGTACAGCTGCCACCATACCGATGACCAGCCCCCAGAAGATGCGGAATCGCTGAGGCGGCTCGGGGTTACCCAGAGACAGGATGGTGGTCAGCACGAGGGTGCTGGAGTCGGCACTGGTGACGAACCAGCTCATCAGCAGGAACACCATCATCGCCGACAGGACCCAGCCCAGCACGCCGGTTCCAGCAACGCCGTCCGAGGTGGCAAAGAGCGCGGCCGGCAGATTCCAGGCATTGACCAGTTCGATGATCCCGGCGGATCCTGTTCCGCCGGCAGCAGTCAGTTCCTGGTGCAGGGCGGTACCACCGAAGATGGCCAGCCAGACGAAGATGATGAAAGTCGGCACCAACAGCACGCCAAGCACAAACTCACGCAGAGTTCTGCCGCGGGAGATGCGTGCAATGAACAGGCCGATGAACGGTGCCCATGCCAGCCACCAGCCCCAGTAGAAGATGGTCCAGGCCTGTAGCCAGTCGGCTTCGCTCTGTTCCTCCGGATACCACAGCCCCATGGGGATGAACTCGACAATGTAGTCGAGCATGGTCTCGCCGAAGGTCATTACCAGCCACAGGGTTGGCCCACCGATGACGAAGGCGCCGATGACCAGGACCGATACCCAGATATTCAGCTCGGAGATGATCTTGATGCCACGGCTGACACCGGATACGGCGGAAAGAATGGAAATCACGGTAATGATGGCGATCAAGGTCAACTGGGTATCCAACCCCGCACCCGTGCCGATCAGACGTTGCAGGCCGACGGCCATCTGGCTGACGCCGAGACCCAGAGACGTTGCCACGCCGAACACGCAGCCGAGAACGCCGAGGATGTCGACGATATGCCCGATAGGGCCGTAGATGCGATTCCCGATGAAGGGATAGAGCGCTGAGCGTAGCGCCAGGGGGAGGCCCTTGCGGTAGGCAAAGTAGGCCAATGCCATGCCGACGACGACATACACCGCCCAACCGTGCAGTCCCCAGTGGAAGAAGGTGACCCGCAGGGCATCAACGGCACGAGCTTGAGTCATCTCGGCATGGCCTGCCATGTCGGCATGGGGATTGTTGGGATAGCCGAAGGAGCCACTATTGTCGAAATAGAAGGTTGGCTCAGCGACGCCGAAGAACAGGATCCCGATACCGATACCTGCCGAGAACAACATCGAGAACCAGGCAAAACGCGTGAATTCAGGCTTCTCGTCGTCCTTTCCCAGGCGCAGTTTGCCGAACGGAGAAAGCACGATGAAGAAGCAGACGGCAATCAGTACCACCACGGTAATCAGGTAGTAGCCGCCGAAGGTGTTCTCGATCCAGTTGCGCGCGGTGCTGAATACGCTGCTGGATAGCTCGGGGCTGGCGCCGGTGGCGACAACAAAGGCCAGTACCAACAGTGCGGCGGTGATGGTCATGCCCCGATGCATGTTGGCGAACAGACCCTTGGTAGCCAATGGCGATCGAGGAAAGGCGGGATCGGCATTGGGTGAGGGGCGCTGTGGGTCGTGTGAAGTAGCGATAGTCGTTCTCCTCTGGAACCGGGCATCGGGCCGGCGATCCCGTGACGACCTGGTGGTCGCCAGAAACAGGCCCTCGGCCTTGTCGAAGTCGAGGGTGGATGAATCTCTCAAGACTACACAGCCGCAACTCTTGCCGACGGGCGCATTGCGCGTTTCGCAACACAGCAAGCGCCACCAGCGCGTGACAGCACTGGTGGCGAGAAGATTCTGCGGCAGTGAACCTCACGGCATCGACCGTGATGGTAGAAGCGACAGACGTATGGACGTCATGGGACTGCAGTGCATGGCGATGTCCTTGTTGTGGTTGTGGTTACAGGACAGCTGTGGCGCAGTTCTGGTGCGCTGGCATGAGCGCTTGAGTTGTTCTCCCGGGTCAGGCTCGCGTCGTTGTTTGCGGTGTCAGCGTCTTATTCCGATCCGTCTTCCTGCGCTTTCGATGATGTCGGCCGTTGCGGGAGGCAGTTCACCCACTGCTCCTGCAATGTCGGCCGGGAAGGGCGTCGGCCGGCCGCTGGCCACATCGATGCCCATCAACATCTGCTCGCTGGTGGCCAGCACCTGGCCTTCGGCATCGCGCATCTCGAACAGCACATGTAGACGTTTGGCATCGCTGTCGATCAGGTGAAACTCGATGTCCAGCGGTTGCCCCTCGTGGGCCTCGCGGCGGTAGCACAGGTGGGTTTCCAGGGTGTAGATGGTGTACCCGTGGTGCTCGCGACCTGCAGCATCCAGGCCGATGTGATCCATCAGAGCCTCGACCGCCAGCGAGAAGACGCGTGCGTACTCGGCATCGTTCATATGACCGTTGTAGTCCACCCATTCGGGCGCGACCAATGTCTGCATCAGTGCCATCAGATCCGTCCTTCGAGGCCTTCGGCTTCCGGCCAGTACTTCCTGGTCAGACCCAGCAGCTCCACCAGGAAATCGTCACGGCGACGATCGAGTTCGGCGACCGGGCGACCTGCGGCCTGGTATTCACAGCCTTCGACGACCCGGTCAATGAGCTGGTCGGTCAGTTCCGGGGCCTCGAGTTTGGTCCATGGCAGTTTCAGGGCTGGACCGAACTGCTCCAGCATGTGCCGCATACCCTGTTCGCCGCCGGCGAGATGGAAGGTCAGGAAGGTGCCCATCAGCGACCAGCGCAGACCGCAACCGTAGATCACGGCTGCGTCGATCTCCTCGGTGGTGGCAACACCGTCATTGACAAGGTGCAGCGCCTCTCGCCACAGCGCTTCCATCAGACGATCGGCGATATGCCCTTCGATCTCCCGGCGCACCACCAACGGGCGCATGTCGAGGTCGCGATAATACTGCTGGGCCCGTTCCATGTGCTCGCTGGTGGTTGCTTCACCACCGACGAGTTCAACCAGCGGCAGCAGATAGACCGGATTGAAGGGATGGGCGACGATCACGCGTCCGGCCGCCTTGTGGCAGTCACGCTGCAGGTCGCTGGGCTTGAAGCCCGAAGTCGAAGAGCCGATCACCACATCGGCAGCAGCGAGGGCATCCAGTTGAGCGAGGATTTCCTGCTTGAGTTCGAGTCGCTCGGGAACGTTTTCCTGAATCAGGTCGGCGCCCTTGACGGCCTCGTCCATATCGGCAACGAAACGCAACCGTTCACGGCTGGCGCCGTCGGCAAGCCCGAGCTGTTCGAGCGCCGGCCAGGCATTGTCAACGAAGGCGCGGGAGCGTTGTTCGGCATCCGCTGCCGGGTCGAAGGCGACCACGTCCCAGCCATTGGCCAGGCCACGGGCGATCCAGCCGTTGCCGATCACGCCTGTGCCGATAACCGTCAGTTGTGTCATGCGAGGTCTCCTGCAACAGCGTTGGTCACGGGGTCACGCAGTTTCAGCTGCTCACGAGTCTCTGCCGGTGTCATCACCCGAGCGCCGAGGTTTTCGACGATGTTCGCCGCGCGTTCGACCAGTTGGCCGTTGCTGGCCAGAACGCCACGGTCCAGATAAAGGTTGTCTTCGAGGCCAACGCGGGCATGGCCACCGAGCAGCACTGCCTGTGCGACCATCGGCATCTGCATACGGCCGATGCCGAAGGCTGCCCAATTGGCGTTGGTCGGCAGCTTGTTGCGCATGGCGACCATGGTTTCGGTATCTGCTTCGGCGCCCCAGGGAATGCCGAGGCACAATTGGTACAGAGGATCGCCGTCGATCAGCCCTTCCTGCTGGAGCTGGCGGGCGAACCATACATGGCCGAGATCGAAGCATTCCAGTTCCGGCTTGACGCCAGCGGCCTGGACCAGGCGAGCATGCTCACGCAACCAGTCCGCCGGATTGACATAGACCATGTCACCGAAGTTCAGGCTGCCGCAATCCAGAGTGCACAGCTCCGGTAGCAGCTCTGCCACCGGAGCGTGGCGTTCGGCAGGTGTCTGGATATCGGTACCGGGGCCACCACGGGTCGGGTCCTCGAGTGAAGGAATCCAGTCGCCGCCACCGCCTGCAGTGATATTCATGACGATATCGGTACCGGCTTCACGGACCCGCTGCATCACTTCACGGAAATGGTTGAGGTCGTGACTGATACCACCTGTCTCGGGATCACGCACATGAATGTGAGCGACACTGGCACCGGCCTTTGCGGCTTCGATACAGGCATCGGCAATCTGCTTGGGGGTAACCGGGACACCGGAATGCTTGGCGGTGGTATCGCCCGCGCCAGTCACGGCACAGGTCAGGATGACATTGCGATTCATAAGGACTCCTTGGACGCTATGAATGCAGTGTCGCGAAGATTGGCGGAGACAAGTTTGCGTAAACCGACAGGCGGTTTGCAATTCGAGACAGAAGAGGCGAGCAGCGAGCTACGAGTATCCCAGCCCCGAGTAACGAGCTACGAGCACGCTACGCTCGAGTTTGAACCCCGAACCCCGAACCCCGAACCCCGAACCCCGAACCCCG
>NZ_FRCA01000009.1:50316-239405 GCF_900142755.1 Halomonas cupida
GAACCCCGAACCCCGAACCCCGAACCCCGAACCCCGAACCCCGGCTCTTGCTTGTAATCCAGGGTGCGGCACCGTACTGCTCGAAGCTCGCGACTTTCAGCTGCTCTGGGTCAAACGTCTGTGGCGCCCACACCAAACATATCGAATACCAGTCGGCGTCCTGTGTTGGTGACGATCAGGCGGCCCTTGTCGTTGTACCGGGCGGCGCCGTTGTTCAGCAGGCGGCGCAGGCGGGCGGAGGTTTCGCGGCTGTCGGTAAGCTGGTCGAGGGTGTCGGCGTCCAGACCACGATTGCTGTCGGTCAGGGTTTCCAGGACACCACCGCAGCGATACAAGGCCTGGGCCATGGCGGCCAGGTCGATGCGGATATCGGTATCCGCTGATTGAGCTGCGATGTTGCGATCGACGGGAGTGGACATGAAAGAGGGCTCATCAGAAGACGATGAGTCCAGTATAAGGCTCGCAGGGTATTAGACCAAGGTCTAGTGTTCTGCGAGCTACGAGCTACGAGCTACGAGCTACGAGCTACGAGCTACGAGCTACGAGCTGGCACATGTTCGTTCCCGACGAACATGTGCACTTCCCACGTCCCTGTGGGGCACGAGCCAGGAGCCAGGAGCTACGGAGTGCCTGTCTGTCAGTGGTGGACCTGGCCAATCAGTAGAAATTCGATCAGTGCCTTCTGGGCGTGCAGGCGGTTACCGGCTTCCTGCCAAACCACGGCACGCGGATCGTCGAGGAGTGTCTCGCTGATTTCCTCGCCCCGGTGAGCGGGCAGACAGTGCAGGAAGAGGACATCTTCCTTCGCCTTGTCGAGCATGGCTTCGGTCACCTGGAAGCGAGCAAAGTCGGCCTCGCGGCGCGCCTGTTCCTCTTCCTGACCCATGGAAGCCCAGACATCCGTGGTGACCAGGTCGGCGTCCTGTACCGCCTGCATGGGGTCACGAACGATGGTCACTCGATCGCCAGCGGCAGTGAGGATGTCTTCGCGGGGATCATAGCCTTCCGGACAGCAGATGCGCAGTTGGAAGTCGAACTGACGAGCGGCGTTGATCCAGGAATGACACATATTGTTGCCGTCACCGATCCACACCGCGGTACGACCCTGTACGGAGCCGCGCAGCTCAGTCCAGGTCATGACGTCGGCGAGTAACTGGCAGGGGTGGTAGTCGTCGGTCAGGGCGTTGATGACCGGTACCGAGCTGGCGGCGGCGAATTCTTCCAGTCCGGAATGGGAAAAGGTCCGGATCATCACCGCATCGACCATCTCCGAGAGCACACGGGCGGTGTCGCCAATCGGCTCGCCGCGACCCAACTGAGTGTCACGTGGCGACAGGAACAACGCGTGCCCGCCGAAATGCGCCATGGCGGTCTCGAAGGAGACACGCGTACGCGTGGAAGATTTCTCGAAGATCATCGCCATGGTGCGATTGGCAAAGGGGGTATAGGTCGGACCATGCTCACGCAGACCATTCTTGATGGTGATGGCGCGCTGGATGAGGTAACGCAACTCATCCTGGTCGAGGTCCAGCAGGGTCAGGAAATGGCGGGCAGCCATGGCGACTCTCCAACGAGGAAAAAACGACCATCCTAGAGGAGGGAGGAGTGGATGCGCAATCTGGATAGGCATCATAGAATAGGGTAAGGAATCACGGTCATTTCACGCCGAGCATTGAAATTGTGCTTGTGTGCCCGCATCGTGTTTGCCCGACTTACTGCACCAAACGCATTCAGGAGCCGTAATGAGCACCACTCTAGAGAACATCCAGCGCCAGATCAGCGAGAACCCGATCCTGATCTACATGAAGGGATCCCCACAGCTGCCGCAGTGTGGTTTCTCCGCTCAGACCGTGCAGGCGCTGATGGCCTGTGGTGAGCGCTTCGCTTTCGTCAACGTGCTGGACAACCCGGACATTCGTGCTGAACTGCCGAAATACGCCAACTGGCCGACCTTCCCACAGTTGTGGGTGGAAGGTGAGCTGGTCGGTGGCTGCGACATCGTCGTCGAGATGCACAACAGCGGCGAACTCGAGCCGTTGATCAAGCAGGCCGCCGAGCGGGCTGGCCAGAACGAGGAAAACCCGGGCCAGTAAGGGCTTCAGCCTTACTGGAAAGAAGACAGAGGTGGAACGGATACAGAGAGCCCCGGGGAGCAGGACTGCCTCGGGGCTCTCTACGTATAGCTTCTGTGTCCGGGAAGGTCAGTCCTCGTCGAGTCCCTGTTCCTGCTGTGCCAGTCGCCATCCGCCAAGGTCCTTGTAACGATTGACCATGGCGCAGAACAGCTCAGCGGTACGCTCGGTATCGTAGCGTGCCGAGTGGGCCGAGCTGTTGTCGAACTCGATACCCGCCGCCCGACATGCCCGTGCCAGCACCGTCTGACCATATATCAGGCCGGCGAGTGATGCGGTATCGAAGCTCGAAAAGGGGTGGAAGGGGTTGCGCTTGATATCACAGCGGTTCACTGCTGCATTGAGGAAGCCGTGATCGAAGGCTGCATTGTGTCCCACGAGAATGGCACGGGTACAACCATGCGCCTTGATCGACTTGCGTACCGGGCGAAATATCTCGCCGAGGGCTTCGGATTCGCTGACCGCTACCTGCTGGCGTAGCGGGTCATTGAGCCGAATGCCGGTGAAGTCGAGGGCCGACTGCTCGATGTTGGCTCCCTCGAACGGCTTGATATGGTACGCATGGGTGGCATCGGGCAGCAGATTGCCCTCGGGATCCATGGTCAGCGTCACCGCAGCGATCTCGAGAATGGCGTCCTGTTCGGGGTTGAACCCGCCTGTTTCGATATCCACTACCACCGGCAGAAAACTGCGAAAACGCTGAGCCATGAGTTCGCGGGCAATCAGCTCGCTCATGAACTTCTCCTTCATCTACTGGGCTCGTCTGGTAACTCCAGACTCAAACGGCGCAAGTCTAGCAGCTTGGACAACTCACGTCCCGTAACCGCTAACCGGTATTCGCGCTGCAACAGGCGCGCTATAATCGGCGGCCTAATGGCGCTCGGCGCGTCAGTCAACTGTTGTTCGAATAAAGGAGCCCCCAGCATGTCCGATGTCAAGAAGGTCGTGCTCGCCTATTCCGGCGGCCTGGACACGTCCGTCATCGTCAAGTGGTTGCAGGAAACCTACAACTGTGAGGTGGTGACCTTCACTGCCGACATCGGCCAGGGGGAAGAGGTGGAGCCGGCGCGCGCCAAGGCGGAAGCACTGGGCGTGAAGGAAATCTACATCGAGGATCTGCGCGAGGAGTTCGTTCGTGATTACGTCTTCCCGATGTTCCGTGCCAACACCATCTATGAAGGCGAGTACCTGCTCGGCACCTCCATTGCCCGTCCGTTGATCGCCCGTCGTCTCATCGAGATTGCCAACCAGACCGGTGCTGATGCCATCTCCCATGGCGCCACCGGCAAGGGCAATGATCAGGTGCGGTTCGAGCTGGGTGCCTACGCGCTCAAGCCGGGCGTCAAGGTTATTGCTCCCTGGCGTGAGTGGGATCTGAATTCCCGTGAAAAACTGATGGCCTACTGCCAGCAGCACGATATCCCGGTGGACTTCAACAAGAAGAAGAAGTCTCCGTACTCCATGGACGCCAACCTGCTGCACATCTCCTACGAGGGTGGCATTCTCGAGGATCCCTGGGCCGAAGCTGAAGACGACATGTGGCGCTGGAGTGTCTCGCCTGAGCAGGCGCCGGATACCCCGACCTACATCGAGCTGACCTATGAGCGTGGCGACATCGTGGCCATCGATGGTGTGCCGATGAAGCCCCATGAGGTACTGGAGAAACTCAACAAGCTGGGCGGCGACAACGGCATCGGTCGTCTCGATATCGTCGAGAACCGCTATGTCGGGATGAAGTCCCGTGGCTGCTACGAGACTCCTGGCGGCACCATCATGTTGCGTGCCCACCGCGCCATCGAATCGCTCACTCTGGACCGTGAGGAGGCTCACCTGAAGGATGAGCTGATGCCGAAGTACGCCAAGGTCATCTACAACGGTTACTGGTGGAGTCCCGAGCGTCGCATGCTGCAGGCGGCCATTGACGAGACCCAGCGCAACGTCTCCGGCGTGGTGCGCATGAAACTCTACAAGGGTAACGCCACTGTGGCGGGCCGTCGCTCCGACCAGTCGCTGTTCGATGAGTCCATCGCGACATTCGAGGACGACAAGGGCGCCTACGATCAGAAGGATGCTGAGGGCTTCATCCGCCTCAACGCCCTGCGCTTGAGGATTGCGGCCGGCAAGGGTCGCCGTCAGGATTGATCGACGCCCTGGCCAATCGGAGTCTAGTATTCAACCGGGGCAATAGTGCCCCGGTTTGCTTTTGCAGGGGAGACAGCAATGCTCAGGAAACTGTTGGGAGGCCTGTTCCAGTCGGGTGACAGGAAGCCTGATCAAGTAGTAGCCGCAGAGGCTGTCGAGTATCGCGAGTACCTGATTGTTTCGCAGCCGGAGTCTCAGGGTGGGCAGTATCGTGTCAGCGGTGTGATTCGCAAGCCGGCAGCCGACGGCGACGATCGGGAATTCCGTTTCGAGCGCTCGGACCTGTGCCCATCAAGGGAGGCCTGTGATGCGTTGATGATTCAGAAGGCCCAGCGCTTCATCGACGAAATGGGCGAAGAGATGTTTGCCTCTCACTGATGACGTGCAGTGGTAGCTCGGCAGGGTTTGGTGACTGGGTTTGGTGACAGAGCTTTGTGTGATAATGGATCCAGGCTGCCGGAATTGACTCCTGGCTTGCCTGAAGAGGATGGACGCCATGATTCGACTGCATCACCTCGAGAATTCTCGCTCCCAGCGCATCGTCTGGTTACTCGAGGAACTTGAGGTCGATTACGATATCGAGTTTCACCGCCGTGACCCGAGAACCATGCTGGCGCCTGATACCTTGAAACGCCTCCATCCTTTGGGTAAGTCGCCTCTCATCGTCGATGAAGATGCCGGCGGGCGAGTGGTGGCGGAGAGCGGCACCATCATCGAATACCTCCTGGAGCGCCATGACGGTGATTTCCGGCTATCGCCAGATCCCGGTCATGAAGATCGCCAGGACTACCTTTTCTGGCTGCATCATGCCGAGGCGTCCGCTATGCCACCGCTGGTGATGTCTCTGGTGTTTTCTCGTCTCGGCAAGTCACCCGTGCCCTGGTGGTTACGCCCGTTGGGGCGCCGTTTCGCGGCCGGAGTTCGTCAACGCTATCTGGGCCCGGAAATCTCTCGGTTGCGCCAGTTCTGGGAGGATAGCCTGGCTGATCGCCAGTGGTTCTCGGGGAATGCCTTCAGTGCTGCGGATATCCAGATGAGCTTCCCACTGATGGCGTTGGCCAGTCGTGCGGGCCTGGAGGGGTGTCCGCGACTGGAGGACTTTCTGCAGCGTGTCAGGGATCGAGATGCCTACCGTCGGACTCTGGAGAAGGTCGGTGACCTGACACTCTGATTTGCCGGGGTTGCGGAGCCTGTCATCGACGTTTTCCTCATGACGCTGCAACACCATGAACCTACCAGACACCATACGATCAAGAGGTCAGAAATGATGTATCGGCTAATCTCCACGATAGCCCTGCTGGTGGCCACAGGTTCGGCCTATGCCGTTGAGGTCGAGCCTCTCGTAAGCCCCCAGTGGCTCGATGAACACCTTCAGGATGACAATCTTGTCGTGCTCGATATTCGCTCCAGTGTCGATAACGGGGGAGATCGCTCGAGTTTCGAGAAGGCTCATATCCCCGGCAGTATCTACTCCAGCTATACCGAAGACGGCTGGCGCGAAACCCGCGATGGCGTGCAGGGCATGATGCCACCGGTCGCCAGCCTCGAACGTCTGATCGGAGGGCTGGGCATCACCAATGACGATACCGTGGTGATTGTGCCGGCCGGCACTGGCGCGACGGATTTCGGCAGTGCCGCTCGGGTGTTCTGGACCTTCAAGGTACTCAGCCATGACGAGGTAACCATCCTCGATGGTGGACTTGTTGGTTGGAAGGAAGCGGGGCTCGAGGTCGCTAGTGGCGAGGCGCGGTATCCGGATCCGGCACGTTTCGCAGCTGAGCTCGATGACTCGTTACTGGCTACCACTGATGAAGTCGAGGCCGCTGGAGAGTCTCGAGTGCAGTTGGTGGATGCGCGTCCGGAGGGCTTCTTCAGTGGTGACACTCAGTCTCCAGCCACGGCCGCTCCCGGCACCATTCCCGGTTCGCTGAACCTGCCCTATGAGCAGTTCCTGCATGACGATCAAGGCGCATGGCATCTGGATACTGCCGAAGTGAGCGCGCGTCTGCAGGCCGCGGAGTTGAGTGGTGATACTCCGATGGTATCGTTCTGCAATACCGGCCACTGGGCGGCAACGGATTGGTTCGTGCTGAGTCAGATTGCTGGCTTCGAGGACGTGGCGCTCTATGATGGTTCCATGGCTGAGTGGAGCCAGGATGAGTCCAGGCCGATTCAGGTCGCCAAGCGTGGGCTGGGTAAGGTGCTGGATGCACTGGGGATCGGCGACGACAACGAAGGCTGACGCCGGAGCCAGATGCATTGGTGGTAGTTCGGGTGCCGAGCTGAAGGCGAGGCGCCCCTGGTTTTCCCCTGTTGACGAGATTGGTGATGAGTGAGGTAGCGGCTGCGACGCTCGGTTCGCAACGACCGAGGGTGGATGGATTCGTGGTAGGCCTGGCATTGGCCGGGATGTTGCTGGTGGGCGGCCTGGTTTGGCTCGAAACGGCGCCTTTTCTGGTAGCGCTGTTTGCTGTTGGTGTGGTACTTGGTGTGGCGCTGTATCACGGCGCCTTTGGCTTCACCGCGGGCTGGCGAAACCTGGTGACCACAAGGCGTGGTGCCGGTATGCGTGCGCAGTTGCTGTTGTTCGCGCTGGCCTCGCTGATCATGATTCCGTTGCTCGGCAGTGGCCAGCCTGGTCTGGTCGGTGCAGTGGCTCCGATCGGCGTGTCGCTGGTGGTGGGCTCCTTCCTGTTCGGGGTCGGCATGCAACTAGGGGGCGGCTGCGGCTCGGGTACGTTGTTTACCGTAGGAGCCGGAAATATTCGTATGCTGGTGACCCTGCTGTTCTTCATTATCGGAGCCGTGGTGGGGTCCATTCATCTGCCCTGGTGGCTGGACTTGCCCTCCATGGATCCGGTGAGTCTGATCCAGCTTGCCGGCGTGCCCGGCGCCATTGCCATCCAGTGGGCCGGACTGGGGCTGGTCATGTTGTGGGTCAACCGGATCGAGCGTCGAGCTCACGGTGATATTCAGCGGGGAGAGCTGCGGCTCGCCCCAGCGCAGGGAGGCTGGTGGCGCACTCTGTTGACCGGTCGCTGGCCCTTTGCCTGGGCGATTCTGGTGCTGGCGATCGGCAATGCGTTGACGTTGGCCATTGGCGGTGCCCCCTGGGGCATCACCTTTGCCTTCAATCTATGGGGAGCCAAGGCGCTGCAGGCCATCGGTGTGGACATGAGCCAGTTCGAGTTCTGGACTTGGGACTATCCTGCCATGGCTTTGGCTGATTCGGTGCTGGTCAATATCACGTCGGTGATGAACTTTGGCTTGCTGCTGGGGGCCATGTGGGCGGCAGGAATGGCCAATCGCTTCAATGAAGCCAGTCGCAAGCGACCTGAAGGCCGACAGTTTCTGGCGGCCATCATCGGTGGTCTGTTGCTGGGTTATGGCGCGCGGCTGGGTTTTGGCTGCAATATCGGCGCACTGTTCTCGGGGCTGGCGTCGGGTAGCCTGCATGCATGGGTATGGTTTGGCTGTGCCTTTGTCGGCTCTCTGATCGGCATTCGATTGCGGCCGATGTTCCGTCTGCCCAATTGAGCAAGGAGGAGACCGAGATGCAAGCTGCCTACAAACGTTATCGCGTAATCGCCTTCCTGGTTGCGGTACTGGTGTTGATTCTGGCCGATCATCTGGCGAGTCCTACCTTTGCCTTCAACATGGGCGATGGACATGCCAGAACGGCGCTCAATCAACGTGATGCTTCGGCCTGTGCACCCTGTGGCGCGCCTTGTCCGTCAACGAGGGAATGAGCGAGGGGGGAGATGCGAGCACCGAGTCGCGAGCTATGAGTACGCTACGCTCGAGCATGGATCCAGCCGCGAGTATCGAGCTTCGAGGACGCTACGCTCGAGCTTGAACCCCAAAGAAGTGTACGGAATTGCCGGTTTGGCGCTGAGCTGCTCGCGACCCACAGGGATGTGGGTAGTGCGTTTGTTTGTCTGGAACGAACATGGCTGGCTCGAAGCTCGCGTCTCGAGGCTGGGTTCATGGGACAACTCGGCACTCGCGGCTCGTCGCTTACGGCTCCTTCTGAGACCTGCGCTGCGGTATCTTCGGCCCCAGCGGGCCAAGCCATAGCCATACCTGCAACACGACCAATACCGGCAGTAGCCAGTCCGGTGCGCCCACTGTCCATACCAGCACCCGGTGGATCATGAAGGCGGTGAGGCCACCGAGCAGCCCCAGGACCGGGAACATCAGAGGCCGTTCGCTGCCTGGGCGTCGGCTGAGGCGAAACAGCGAGCCGGTGAAGGCGCCGAAGCTGACTGCCATGGCCAGCGGGAGCCAGAGTTCACGAAGCACATCCTGCATCAGTTGCCGCTCATGCGAAGGGTTTCCGATAGCCTACTGAGTTGGGGCGGCAATGACGCTACCACTTTGGTCTGGGCGACCGTCCTGCCGCTCTAGAGCTCAACCTTGTCCTTGTACTCACACAGGTCCTCTATCACGCAACTGCCACAGCGTGGCTTGCGGGCCACGCAGGTGTAGCGGCCGTGCAGGATCAGCCAGTGGTGGGCATCCTGACGGAACTCCTTCGGTACGTGACGCATCAGCTTGTTCTCGACCTCGACCACATCCTTGCCTTTGGCGATACCTGTGCGATTGGACACCCGGAAGATATGGGTGTCCACGGCAATGGTTGGCTGGCCGAATGCTGTGTTGAGGATCACATTGGCGGTCTTGCGACCGACACCGGGAAGGGCCTCCAGCTCCTGACGAGTCTGCGGGACTTCACCGCCGTGGCAGGAAATCAGCAGATGACAGGTCTTCATCAGGTTTTCGGCCTTGGTATTGAACAGACCGATGGTCTTGATGTGTGTCTTGAGTCCGTCGATGCCCAGGTCAATGATCGCCTGGGGCGTATTGGCCACGGGAAACAGTTTCGCCGTAGCCTTGTTGACGCCAACGTCGGTCGCTTGTGCCGATAGCAGCACCGCGGCCAACAGTTCGAAGGGAGTGGACCAGTTCAGCTCTGTCGTCGGCTCTGGGTTGTGCTCCCGCAGCCGGGAGAAGATCTCATGGCGTTTCTGGGCGTTCATGTTGGGCCTGAGTCAGGATGAGTGGGCACGAGCTTCCGCCAGCATGCGCTCGGCCTGTTCGAGTTGGTGATGGGCGTCATCGATGGCCTGCTGATCCTGCTGGCGCTCGGCGTGGGCGATTTGCTGTCGAGCACGGCGTCTGGCCTGTTCGGCGGCGTTGATGGCGAATCGCCGTTGTTGTTCGGCGTGGTCGGGGTGGTTTTCCGGCGCAGCGCCCAGTTGGCGTTCGATCTCGGCCAGGCGTGACTGCAGTTCACTGGCCTGTTGCTGTAGCTCGGCGCGCTGGACATCACTGAGTTCGTCACGCTGCTGTTTGCGAGTCAACTGCTTGAGTCTGGCGCGCAAGCTGACCGCTTTGGTCCGTAGACGGCTGGAGGACACGACGCTCTCGCCATCGGGTTTGCTGGCGACGGGACGGGGCGCAGGTGGTTGGCGCTGGGCTTGACGTTCGGCACGTCGCTGGCGACGCTCCTCGGCCTCGTGGACCAGACGCTGGTTGCGAGCGGTGAAGCGCTTGCGGCCGTTGTCGGCACGCTCATCCAGCCAGGCCTGACGTTCAATGTCGCTGGTGGTGGCTTGCCAGCCAGGATGCGGCAGCAGATCAATGCAATCCACGGGGCAGGGCGCGACACAGAGCTCACAGCCGGTGCACTCTGAGGTAATGACGGTATGCATCTGTTTGGCGGCGCCCAGAATGGCATCGACCGGGCAGGCCTGGATACATTTGGTGCAGCCGATGCATTCGTCTTCACGAATCCATGCGGTCAGCGGCGACTGTGCCGGTTGCTCCAGTGGTTGCACCGGACGGCCAGTCAGCTCGGCGAGACGCACTACCGTCGCGTCGCCACCGGGTGGGCAGCGGTTGATGGGCTCACCAGCCGCCACGGCCTCGGCATAGGGGCGACAGCCGTCCTGGCCGCACTTGCCGCATTGGGTCTGCGGCAAGGCGGCGTCAATGGCATCGATCAGAGCAGGCTGACGCATTATGATCGGTTCAGCTCACTCGCTGGCCCGGCTTGGCACCGCTATGCGGCTCGAGCAGGTAGATGCCGTCGTTGTCGCCGGCGGCCAGCACCATGCCTTCGGACACACCGAAACGCATCTTGCGCGGGGCCAGATTGGCGACCATGACGGTGAGTTTGCCGACCAGGGCTTCCGGTGCATAGGCCTTGCGGATACCGGCAAATATCTGACGCTGTTCGCCACCCAGGTCGAGCTGCAGGCGCAGCAGTTTGTCGGCTCCTTCGACGTACTCGGCACTGACGATCTCGGCAATACGTAGATCAACGCGAGAAAAGTCGTCGAAGTTGATCTGTTCGCCGATCGGATCATCCGCCAGCGGGCCAGCGGCCTTCTGCTTGAGCTTCTGTTCTTCCACCAGGTCCTCCTTCGATGCCTCGATCATGGCATCGATACGATCACTTTCCACACGGGTCATCAGCGGCTTGAAGCGTGTAACCGGATGGCCGAGCAGCCACTGCTCGCGGCTTGCCCAGTCGAGGGATTCGAGCTGCAGGAAACTGCGGGCCTGTTCGGCCATAGCCGGTACCACCGGCGCCAGATAGACCATCAACTGACGGAACAGGTTGATCCCCACCGAGCAGATATCGATGACCTGCTGCTGCTGGCCTTCCTGCTTGGCCAACGCCCATGGCGCCTTGTCGGCGATATAGGTGTTGGCTTCATCGGCCAGCTCCATGATCAGACGCATGGCGCGGGCGAATTCACGGTTCTCGTAGAACTCGGCGATCTCGTCGCCAGCGGCAATGAAACGTGCTTGCAGCTCCGGTTCGCTGCAATGGGCGGACAGTTGACCATCGGCGAGCTTATTGATGAAACCTGCGCAGCGGCTGGCGATATTGACGACCTTGCCCACCAGGTCGGAATTGACGCGCAGGGCAAAGTCCTCGAGGTTGAGGTCGAGGTCATCGACCCGCGAGGCCAACTTGGCGGCAAAGTAGTAGCGCAGGTACTCGGGATTGAGATGCTCGGCGTAAGTCGCGGCCTTGATGAAGGTGCCGCGGGACTTGGACATCTTGGCGCCGTTGACGGTCAGGAAGCCGTGGCAATTGACCGCCGTGGGCGTGCGCAGGTTGGCACCGTGGAGCATGGCCGGCCAGAACAATGCGTGGAAGTAGACGATGTCCTTGCCGATGAAGTGGTAGACCTCGGCGTCGGAGTCGGGCTTCCAGTAGCTGTCGAAGTCGATGCCTTCGCGCTCGCAGAGGTTGCGGAAACTGGCCAGGTAACCGATCGGCGCGTCCAGCCAGACATAGAAGTACTTGCCTGGAGCGTCGGGTATCTCGAAGCCGAAGTAGGGGGCATCACGGGAGATGTCCCACTCATTGAAGCCGGACTCGAACCACTCCATCAGTTTGTTGCGGATCTGTGGCTGGACATGGTCGTCATTGATCCAGCTCTGCAGGAACTCGGCAAAGTCCGGCAACTTGAAGAAGTAGTGGGTTGAACTGCGCACCTCGGGGGTGGCACCGGAAATCGCCGACACCGGGTCGATGAGGTCGGCCGGTGTATAGGTGGCACCACAGGCTTCACAGTTGTCGCCATACTGGTCGTCGGTACGGCACTTGGGGCAGGTGCCCTTGATGAAACGGTCGGCGAGGAACAGGCCCTTGACCGGATCATACATCTGCTCGATATCACGGGTGGCAATGTGGCCGCCATCGCGCAGACGGGTATAGATCAACTCGCTGAAATAGCGGTTCTCGTCGGAGTGTGTCGAGTGATAGTTGTCGAACGCCACACCGAAGCGCGCGAAGTCCTGCTGATGCTCGCGAGACACGCGATCAATCAGTTCTTCCGGGGTAATGCCTTCCTGCTCCGCGCGCAGCATGATCGCGGTGCCGTGGGCATCGTCGGCACACACGTAATGGCACTGGTGGCCGCGACTCTTCTGGAAGCGCACCCAGATATCGGTCTGCACGTATTCCAGCAGATGACCCAGGTGGATGGCACCATTGGCATAGGGCAGGGCGCTGGTAACCAGGATCTTGCGCGCGGCGGGAGCGATATTGGACATGGTGGTAAGGATTATCCCGTTGAAAATCAGGCGACGATTGTAGCCAGGATGCCTGCCCAGTGCATCTGCCGGGAGGCATCCGGCGGTGGTGTTTCAGTGCTGGCGGGAAAGAGGTGCCAGTATGGCGACGTCATGAATGCCGCGGTCACGGAGGTGTAGAGCCTGCAGGCGGCTCATGGTGCCCTGTTCACAATACAACAGGTAGTGGCGGTCGGGGCTCAGTTCCTCGGCTCTGCTCTGCAGTTCGTAGAAGGGAATCTGCAGTATCTCCACATGACTCTGTGGCAATGGACGAGCGTCGACCTCATCCGGCGCGCGTACATCGATGATGGTCGTATTCCTCGCGGATGTCGCCGTGAGGTTCTCCAGTGACACGCTGGCAATCGTCTCACGAGGGACTGATGGTGCGTCGCGTCCCAGTTTGCCACTCCAGGCTCTGCTGATGGCGGCGTGGATCAGGGCATCCATGTCCAGCCTGGTCTCAGCTTCGGTGACGGCCTCCCGGCACGCCTTGATATGAGGCTTTTGCGACACGGTACCACAGTATTCGGGCATGCTGGCCGATAGCTCGGCGGTATCGATCTGCCGCGCGATGTCGATGATGTCCTGCTTGTTGTCAGCCAGTACTGGCCGCAGGATCGGCAGGTGCGTGGCATTGTCGATCAGGGCAAGGTTGTGCAACGTCTGACTGGATACCTGGGCAATGGCTTCACCGGTGACGAGCACGGAAACGCGAGCTCGATGGGCGACCCGAGTGGCGGCTCGAATCATCATGCGCTTGAGCACCACGCCGGTCAGTCCTTCATCGACGTGCTGGCGGATAGCGTCGATGATCTCCTCGAACGGTACGCTGGTGAACGAAACCTGGTGGGAGCTGCCATGCTGCTGCCAGAGGTGGTGGGTGATTCGATGAACAGCCTGAAGCTGCTCGTCTCCGGCGAAGCGGAAAAGTACGAAGTGACACTTTACCCCCCGGCGCATCATTTTCCAGGCGGCGACAGGGGAATCGTACCCTCCGGACATCAGCACCAATGCCTGGCCCTGGCTGCCCAGCGGATAGCCTCCAACCCCAGGGCGTTCGGTGATGTGGTGCAGCAATTGATCGCCTTCAATGCGCAGGCGCACGTCGATACGGGGGTGCTGCAGATTGACGCTGGCTCCTTCGGTCGCATCAAGCAGGGCGCCGCCGATGTGACGTTCTGCCTGCTGTGAGTTGAAGTCATGTGTGCCGCGGCGCCGGGCGCTGACTCGGAACTGCTGACCTTCGACTCGCGCCGCCCAGCGCGCTACCACCTGTTGTGCCAGGTCGTCGAGGTCGATGAAGGAAGACTGCTCCACACGGGCCACCAGATGAATGCCCGGAGTGCGTGCCATGCATAGTTCAAGTCGCTCGGTAGTATCGGTATCGAGCCCATCCGGCAGACGAATCCAGAGTTGATCCCACTCCGCCCGCACTTTTGCCTCGGGTTCGATACGGCGTAGGGCATTTCGAAGGTTGGTCGAAAGGATCTTGCCCAGGTGACGACGAACAGAGGGCGACTTGATGGTGGTGTCCGCAGACAAGGTGAGGTGGTAGAGCATCGATAGGATTTATTGGCTGGTGAAATGACGCAACCGACCGATCCGTGAGAGATCGGTCAGAGCAGAGGGTGCTGCAATACTGCGGGGAAAGACTATAGCCGGACCGATGGCTGCTTGCCGCTGACGGGCCGGCAGAACTCAGTAGAGGGCCTGTTCCTCATGGATGACCTCCTTGAGCAACTCGAGAAATAGGCGATCTGCTTCGGAATGGTTCTCCGGGCTGTCCGGAATGTGGATGCTGGTGGTATCGGAAATCTCGTTGGCGATGGCAGCCAGTACATCGGCATCGCTGCTGTTGCTGGCAAGGTGCCGACGAGCGATATCCAGTGAGGTCTCGAGGACGCTCGGATCCTGCAGCAGTTTCTTTATGAACCCTGATAGCTCATTGATGATTCGGGTTTTCTGGATCTCGGAAGAAGACATCTGTGTGATTCCCAATGGCCGTGCCGATGAATTCGGCAACCATAGCATGTTTCACCGCCGAGCCGTGAGCATGAGGGTGAATTAGACAGCGCTGGCTGGTTCTAAAGAATGAGTTCAGCTAATGAATTTGTTCTCATTCGCGCAATATGCACAAAAGCTGTGTTGTTTGATGTTACCGAACGTGATGTTGTGTGTCAGGATTGTGCAAGGCAGGAGTGGGGCAGTCACTTTTGTGCAGCGTTGTTCGATACCTGTTGAAGGTGCGATCAGATTTTCCGCCAGAGCCACTTGGCCAGAACCACTTGAGTCGAGGCGAACAGCCCGGGATGGCCTTCCGGGAGTTGTTGATTCGAGGGCTCGAGTCTAGCTTCAAAGAAGTATGTAGCCCCATACCGGTAATGATTAATATACAAGGGAGTTCAGTATGAAACCTGAACCGCAAGGATCAAGGTATGCAGGCCTGAAGCCTGTTGCCGTCGCGGTGGCACTGGGGTCATTGATGACGGTGGCGGTGGCCCAGGCGCAAATGCAGGCGCAGGGCAGCCTACCTGAGGGGACCGCATCACCGGGCGCCACAACGCTGCGCGATGTCGTTGAGCAGACCATCAATACCAACCCCGAAGTGCTGGCGGCATGGAATGGCTTGCAGGCTGCTGGATACGATGAGCGTGTCGCTTTTGGCGGCTTTCTGCCGCAGGTCGATATCACTGGCGGCGTGGGGCTCGAGGATCGTGAGAACGATGGTGTCGGTAGCTATGACACCGACTACGCCGAAGTGTCGTTGACGCAGATGCTTTATGACGGCTTTGCCACCGCCAATGAGGTAGAGCGACTCAATTACGCAGAGTTGGTGCGTTTTTACGAGTTGCTGGGTGCCAGTCAGAACGCGGCACTGGAGGCCACTCGAGCCTACCTTGATGTACAGCGCTATCGCATTCTGGTCGGTCTGGCGCGAGTGAATTACCAGCGGCACCTGGACGTTTTCTATCAGATCGAGGCGCGCGCTCTTTCCGGTGCGGGCCGACGAGTTGATCTCGAGCAGATAGCCGGGCGCCTGGCGCTGGCCGAGTCCAACCTGATCACCGAAGCTTCCAATCTGCACGATGTCTCGGCACGTTTCCAGCGCCTGGTGGGTGAATTGCCTCCTGAGTCGCTGGCGGAGGCGCCGACCTTTGCCGAAAGACTACCTGCTGATGTCAGCGAAGCACTGCGATTGGCCTATGAAGGGAATCCGGATTTTCATGCGGCGATCGCGAATATTGAGTCATCCCGTGCTGCGCGTGACGGGACCAGGGCTGCCTTTCAGCCTCGACTCGATCTGGTGGGGAGAGCCGGAACCTATCGTGATGGCGATAATGCCGACACCCCTCCAGGTAGTGAGCCGGAGTCCCACGAGGACCGCAGCAGCATCGAGTTGGTGGCCAGCATGAACCTCTATCGTGGCGGTAGTGATCTGGCATCCTTCCGAGCTGCCAGCGAGCGTGTGGAGCAGGCTGTCAATCTGCGCGACAAGGCCTGTGTCGACATCCGCCAGACCACTTCGATCGCCTTCAACGACACCCAGCGTCTGCGGGCCCAGCTCGAGTACCTCAATGAGCATCGCCTGACAACGGATCGTGTGCTCGCTGCCTACAAGCAGCAGTTCGATATAGGTCAGCGGACACTGCTTGATCTGCTGGATATGGAGAATGAGCATTTTGAGGCCAGTCGTGCCTATCGTAATGCTTTGTTTGATGTAGCACTGGCCGATACAAGAACACTGGCAGCCATGGGGGATCTCCTTGAGGTGCTTGATGTTCGCAGGGAAGGGCTACCGAGTCTGGCCGACCTAGGCAGCAATGGTGTCGAGGTGACCTCGGATATTACCTGCCCGGCGGTGGGGGCGCGTTCCTACACTATCGATGAGCTGACCAATGACAATACGCGAGCACCGGATGTGGTGTTGTCGGCAGATACGTTGTTTGCGGTCGGCAGTTATGAGCTGAATCCAGCGGCGCGCGGTGAGTTGGATGCGCTGGTGGCACGTATTCGCGGACGTGACGATCTGAACAGGATCTTCATTGCGGGACACGCCGACAGTACTGGCTCGGATGCCATCAATGACCCGCTGTCAAGCAATCGGGCTGATGCTGTTGCGCAGTATCTCGTCAGCCAGGGAGTCAGCCCGGCTATGATAGAAACACGTGGCTACGGCTCGCGCAGTCCGGTGGCCAGTAACGACAATGCTGACGGCCGCCGTCAGAACCGCCGAGTCGAGATCACCCTGGAACGTAACGGAGAGAACCTGGACCTGAGTCTGATCGGTACAGCGGGCAATGATCCGCTGTCGCTTGCCTGGGCGCAGTCTGACAAGACGTCCTGATATCTGGAGTTGTTGGGGCTCGGCTGCCTCGGGAGAGACCCTGAGGCAGCCTGTGGTTTGAATGCCGGTTCAATAGTGCAGGTGGCAGGGATGAAACACCTGGACCATCGGAGTCAGGAGGATTCGCGGTTTTGATCAATCCTCCGAAATGCCTGGGCTGATAGTTAGTGAGGTAATCGTGGAACACTCTGATGTTGAGCAATATGGCAGCCAATCATCGGCTACTGAAGAGACAGACAATGATGGCGGCAAGTCTTCATCGGTCAAGGACGAACTGCTGGAAGCCTTGTTGACCATTGCGCATGTCCATGATCATGACGTCAGTGCGGATTCCCTGACGGCGGGGCTACCGCTCGAAGAGGGCGCATTGACGCCTGGGGTCTTCCCGCGTGCTGCAGAGCGAGCCGGGTTGACGGCACGTCTGGTGAAGTCTTCCGTGGTGCGGCTCAATCCCGCCTTGTTTCCCACCGTTCTGCTGTTGGAGCCGGGTCGTGCCTGCGTACTTCTGGATCTCGACGTCCACCAGCGAGTAGCTCGGGTAGTGTTTCCGGATCTTGGGCATGCCGATACAGAGATACCACTGGACGAGTTGCAGGAACGCTACAGTGGCGATGCCATCTATGTGCGTCCGCGTTTTCGATTTGATGCGCGCAGTGACGACGTCAAGCGAGACAGCTCTCGTCACTGGTTCTGGGGCGTCATTCGTGAGAATCGTCGGTTGTACCGAGACGTCATTCTCGGTTCTGTGGCCATCAACCTGTTTGCTCTGGCAATGCCACTGTTCGTGTTGAACATCTATGACCGGGTAGTGCCCAATCATGCCACCGAGACACTTTGGGTGTTGTCTGCGGGTGTGTTCGTGGTGTTGTGCTTTGACCTCCTGCTGCGCTTGATGCGATCCACTTTTGTTGACCTTGCGGCAAGTCGTGCGGACGTCAAGCTGTCGTCGCGTATCATGGCGCGCGTACTGGGGATGCGGATGGAAGCACGGCCTCAGTCCACGGGGTCCTTCGTGGCCATGTTGCAGTCCTTCGAATCGGTGCGCTCCTTTATCGGTTCGGCTACGGTCATTGCCATGGTTGATCTGCCTTTCGTCCTCATGTTTGTGGCGATCATCGGTATCATCGGCCCTCCCCTGATGATCCCACTGGTGGTTGGCATCATCTTCATTCTGCTCTATGCCCTTGCCGCCCAGGGCAAGTTGCATGACCTGTCGGAAACCACGCTCAAGGTGGGCGCGCAGCGTAATGCGACCCTGGTGGAGTCAGTATCCCAGTTGGAAACGGTCAAGGCGCTGCGGGGGGAGAGTCGTGTGCAAGGGAGCTGGGAGCAGGCCAGTGCCTTCCTGTCTCGTACTGGTGCGCAACTGAAGTCTCTGGGCTCCTCGGTGACCAGTCTTGCCCAGTGGGTTCAGCATACCGTTGGTGTCTGTGTGATTCTGGTTGGCGTCTACCTTATCGTCGATGGAAGCCTCACCCAGGGCGGGCTGATTGCAGCCTACATGCTGTCATCACGTGCTCTCGCACCGGTCAGCCAGGCAGCCGGCCTGCTTGCTCAGTATCACCAGTCAGCCACCGCTCTGGAGTCACTCAACCGCGTCATGGAGATGCCGGTAGAGCGTTCCGAGAGCGGCTATCTCGATCGTCCGGCAGTCAAGGGTGAAGTTCGCTTCGACAAGGTCAGTTTCCGCTATCCCGAGGCCGAGAATGACAGTCTGCGGGAGGTTTCCATCACCATGGAGCCGGGGCAGAAGGTCGCGCTACTGGGACGTGTGGGCTGTGGCAAGAGCACCCTGCAGAAATTGCTGCTGGGCTTCTATCAGCCGACTTCCGGAGCGGTGTTGATCGACGGAGTGGATATACGTCAGTTCGATCCCTTGCAGCTACGGCGCCATATCGGTTATGTCCCCCAGGATGTTCGACTGTTCTACGGCTCGCTCAAGGACAACATCATCGCCGGTGGTGGTAGTGAAGGCGTCGATGACGAGATGTTGCTGAACGCCATTCGCATCAGTGGGCTCGAGTCGCTGGTGACCAGCCATCCTCAGGGGATCGAGCTGCAGGTTGGCGAGGGTGGTCAGATGTTGTCCGGAGGGCAGCGTCAGGCCGTGGCGATCGCCCGTGCCATCGTCCATGACCCGGCAATCCTGTTGCTTGATGAACCGACCAGTGCCATGGACCACTCGAGCGAAGAGGCCTTCAAGCGCAACCTGGAGGAATATGCCCCCGGCAAGACGATGGTAGTGGTGACCCACCGTACTTCGTTGCTGTCGCTGGTGGATCGTATTGTGGTCGTCGATTCCGGGAAGGTAGTGGCGGACGGCGAACGTGACAGCGTAATGGAGGCGCTGCGCAAAGGGCAGATCGGGAGGGCCAGCTGATGGCGAAAAACAGCGCAGAACAGCGTGGCTTCGAAGGCGTCGGCAAGGTATCACGCACCGGTGGCAAGGTCTTCCGCCCCTTCATCGATCGTGTCTTTGCTCGCCGGGTCAGCGGCGCACATCTCAGTCGTGACTGGGCCAGCGACACCGACTGGGCAAGGATGCAGCAGGATCCCTTGCGGGCTCGCATGATGCTCTACACCGTGCTGGTGGCGATCATTGTGCTGATTGTCTGGGCTTGCCTGGCACCTGTGGATGAGGTGACCCGTGGAGTGGGTAGCGTGATTCCGTCGAGTCAGTTGCAGCGGGTGCAGAGCTTCGACGGAGGGGTGGTCGACGAGATTCTTGTCGATGAAGGCGACCAGGTAGCAGCTGGGCAGTTGCTGATGCGTATCGACCCGACTCGCTTCCTCTCGACCTTCAATGAGAATCGTGTTCAAGCGGAAGCACTCGAGGCCAAGGCCGAGCGACTCCGGGCGCTGGCCACTGATTCCGAGTTCATGCCGTCCGAGGACCTCATTCAGCGCGCGCCGCATATCGTTGAACGTGAGCGGGAACTCTATAACAGCAATCTGGATACGCTCGATGAACAGCGCCAGATTCTCCAGGAGCGTCTGGAGCAGCGTAGGGCGGAGCTCAATGAAGCGGTGTCGAGGCGTGATACGGCAAGCCGTGAGTTGGGGCTGGCCAGCCAGGAACTGAACATGACACAGCCGTTGCTACAATCCGGTGCCGTCTCTGAAGTCGAGATTCTGCGTCTGCGTCGGGAAGTTTCAAGGGCCCGTGGTGAACGTATCCAAGCGACGGCTCAGGTTGCTCGGTTGGAATCGGCCATTCAGGAGGCGGAAGGCGAACTGAGGGAAGTAGACTCCCAGGCCCGGACCGAGTGGCGTCAGGAGTTGACAGCGACTCTCGGGGAGTTGGCTGCACTCAACGAGTCGAGCTCAGGGTTGCAGGATCGAGTGCGGCTCGCTGAGATCCGTTCACCAGTGGATGGTGTGGTGCAACGCTTGACCTTCAATACGTTGGGCGGTGTTGTGCAGCCTGGCCAGGAGGTGGTCGAGATTGTGCCAACGGACGATGCCCTTGTCGTCGAAGCTCGGATCGCGCCTCAGGATATTGCATTCCTGCGACCGGGGTTGCCGGCCACCATCAAGCTTACCGCCTACGACTTCGCTATCTACGGCGGACTGGAGGCAGAGTTGGAGCATATCAGCGCGTCGACCACCACCAACGAGGAAGGCGATACCTTTTATCGGGTTCGTGTGAGAACCAGGGATAGTGCGGAAGAGGTGGTGGTGGAGGACCTTGATGTGATTCCCGGGATGACCGCTCAGGTGGATATCCTGACGGGGAAGCGCACCGTAATGCAATTCCTGCTTAAACCGGTGTTGAGAGCGTGGGGCAACGCGTTGGGAGAGCGCTGAATGAGCCGATTTCTTGTCTATCAGGGAAGTAGTGAGATGCCGCGCTGGGGAGAGGCTTTTTCCGAAGTACAGATTGTTGCACCTCAATTGGCCGAAGAGCAGTCCTGCCGAGGAGATCTGGTCTGGGTGGTCGTGGAGCAGGGTGACTGGGTCGGTTTGTGCTCGAGGTTGAGTGCCGCTGGAGTGTTGGTAGCGGTGATGTCGTTCAACCCGCACTCCGCAGAGGCATATCGGGCTTTCAACGCCGGAGCGCGAGGCTATGTTCATGCTCTCTCGACGCCGGATACTCTATGTCGGGTCGACATTGTGATTCGCAATCAGGGCTTCTGGGTATGGCATGAGCTGATGGACAGCCTCGTCGGAGGCGTGTTCAAGGCCCTTGGAGGCGCTGATTCGATGCGGAGTGGGGAACTGGACGAGTTGACGGATCGTGAGCGTGATGTAGCCCTGGCGGTCGCTGAGGGTCGCAGCAACAAGGTTGTAGCACGTGACCTGGGGATCACCGAGCGCACTGTGAAGGCGCATCTTGGAGCGGTCTTTCGCAAGCTGGACGTCAAGGATCGAATGCAGCTGATTCTGCGCCTGTCTCGAGATCAGTAGCACGTCATTCAGGCATGCAACGACAAGGCCCCGCTCACAAGCGGGGCCTTGTCGTTGGTGGTGCTGCTCGGATCGGAATCAGGCCGGGTGCAGGCTGTTTTCCTGGTGCTGGGTAGTGTTGGCGAGGCGGGCAACCATGGCGCTGACCATGCGGCTGGAGTGGTCTGCGGCCTTTTCGAGAAATGCCTCGAAGGATAAGTGGTTGTCGCCCTGGCCGGCGATGTCCGACAGGGCACGGATGACCACGAAAGGGCAGCCATAGAGATGGCAGGTCTGGGCGATGGCAGCAGCTTCCATCTCGGCGGCAAGCATGGTGGGAAAGCGGTTGCGGGTACGTGATACCAGATCCGGGCAGGCCATGAAAACGTCACCGGTGGCGATCAACCCCTCCACTACCTTGACTTCATTCATGGCCTCAACGCTCTCGCGCGCCATTCGCACCAGACGCTCATCCGGCAGATAAGCTGCCGGCATATTGGGTACCTGGCCGTGCTCGTAGCCGAACACCACTGCATCCACATCGTGGTGGCGCACTTCGCTGGATACCACTACATCACCGATGCTCAGTCCCTCACCAAATCCACCGGCGGAGCCGGTGTTGATGATGGCCTGAGGCTGATAGTTGTCCAGCAGCAGAGTGGCGCCGATGGCGGCGTTGACCTTGCCGATTCCGGACTGCAGCAGAATGACTTCGACGCCATGCAGGCGACCCACGTGGAAGGTCGAGCCAACATGCGTGCGAGTGGTGACGTCTTCCATCTGCCCGGCCAGTTGGGCAACTTCCTGGCTCATGGCACCAATGATGCCGATACGCTTGATCAACGACGGGGTCTCCTGAATCTCCTGGGGGGTTGGCTCAGGCAAATACCTGAGTCCACTCATTGCGCTTGTCCAGCAACTGGCGTGCCAGCTGCTGAGCGCCCTCGAGACTGTGGCTGGCGGCCCATCCACACTGTACTTCGTTGCACGCAGGCACTTCCGTGGCGCTGAGTACATCCTGGAGAGTGCTCTCGATCAGGCGCAGCACATCGTCATAGTCATCATGGTTGATCATGGCGACATAGAAGCCGGTCTGGCAGCCCATCGGGCTGATGTCCACCACCTTGTCAGAGTGGTTGCGAGACAGCTCGGCCATCAGGTGCTCAAGGGAGTGCAGAGCAGGCATTTCCATGTGCTCACGATTGGGCTGGCAGATGCGCAGGTCGTATTTGTGAATACGATCGCCATTTTCGCCGGTCTTGATATCTGCCAGGCGAACGTAGGGCGCCTTGACCCTGGTGTGATCCAGGTTGAAGCTTTCGACGTTCATCTTCTTGTCGCTCATGCTGGGGCCTCGCGAGGAAGGAGTGAGCTATGCAAAGTGCAAGGGGGAGGCTGGGACGCGCTGATCAGCCCCTGAAAAAGGGGCGCTATTCTACTCAATGCTTCAGCGCGTCGCACCCGTTGTCATTCCGGTGAATGCTTGCCGTCATGGATCTCTGCAGCCATCAGAGTGTTCTCCAGCAGGCAGGCCACGGTCATCGGGCCAACGCCGCCTGGTACTGGGGTGATGTGGCTGGCCCGCTGGGCGGCATCGTCGAAATCGACATCGCCCACCAGGCGGCCATCCTGCTGACGGTTGATGCCCACATCGATGACGATGGCGCCTTCGCGGACCCACTCACCTTTTACCAGCCCTGGATTACCGACCGCCACGACCAGTAATTCAGCACGACGTACATGCTCTTCCAGATCGCGGGTGAAGCGGTGGCAGACGGTTGTGGTGCAGCCGGCCAGCATCAGTTCCAGAGCCATCGGGCGACCGACGATGTTCGACGCGCCAACAACGGTGGCATTGAGCCCGCGTACCGAGATATCGCTGTGCTGCAGCAGGGTGATTACCCCTTTTGGTGTGCAGGGACGCAGCAGGGGCAGGCGTTGAGCGAGACGACCGAGGTTGTAGGGATGGAAGCCGTCGACATCCTTGCTGGGCAGAATCCGTTCCAGAATAGGGCGGGGATCGAGATGCTCCGGCAGCGGCAGCTGTACCAGAATGCCGTCGATTGCCGGGTCGGCGTTGAGGCGGTCGACCATGTCCTCGAGCTCCTGCTGGGAGGTGGTCGCCGGGAGGGTATGCTTGACCGAGGCGATACCAGCTTCCTCGCAGGCCTTGTGCTTGTTGCGTACATAGACCTCGGAGGCAGGATCCTCGCCAACCAGTACCACGGCCAGCCCGGGAGCACGGCCTCCGGCGTCACGCCGGGCCTGAACCTGGCGTGCGACTTGCTGGCGGACAGAGGCGGCAATGGATTTGCCGTCAATCAGTTGGGCGGTCATCAGCTTCCCTCGACAGTGTCGGTAGATCAGAAAAAAAGGGTGAAGAAGAATCGGGGGAAGTGATTTTCGCATGAGCGCACGCTCAGGCAAAGGGCAACGTCCCAGCAACGAGCCCCGAGCCTGAACCTCAGCTACGAGCGCCGAGCTTCGAGCACGCTACGCTCGAGCAGGTAAACCCAGCCACGAGCTTCGAGCTGCGAGCACGCTACGCTCGAGCCGAACCCCGAACCCCGAACCCCGAACCCCGAACCCCGAACCCCGAACCCCGAACCCCGAACCCCGAATCCTGAGCCAAGGCGCGTAATCATCAGGTTGGCACTGGGCAGCTCGCCACACGTGGCTGGGGTTGTCTGTGATCCATGGGGCGGCACCATACTGCTCGTAGCTCGTAGCTCGTAGCTCGTAGCTCGTAGCTCGTAGCTCGTAGCTCGTAGCTGGCTTCCGCTAACCCCTGGCCCCAGCAAACAAATTTCTACATGTGCTTGACTACAGGGCAAAGTTCCGTAGAATACGCAGCGCTTGGTGAGGCCAGTCATCGGTTCGCCAGGTGTCGTGCAGCAAGCCGGCGGGGTGTAGCGCAGTCTGGTAGCGCGCCTGCTTTGGGAGCAGGATGTCGGGGGTTCGAATCCCTCCACCCCGACCACAACTTGTTGTTTGGTCAGAAGATTTTTTGATCGAGAGTTGTGGTCAGGCGTTCGGTTTTGTAGAATGCGCCCATAGCTCAACCGGATAGAGCAACGGCCTTCTAAGCCGTAGGTTGCAGGTTCGAGTCCTGCTGGGCGTGCCATCTGCTGGCATGCGACAGGCAGGGGCGAAGCGGTGCTGCGTAAGCGTGGCAGCGAGAAGTGCGCGGAATATGCAATGGTGGATGTAGCTCAGTGGTAGAGCCCCGGATTGTGGCTCCGGTGGTCGTGGGTTCGATCCCCATCATCCACCCCATTCATGTTTCGTGACATCGTTGACCGTTATCAGGCAGTGCTCGAGGTTATGGTGGATGTAGCTCAGTGGTAGAGCCCCGGATTGTGGCTCCGGTGGTCGTGGGTTCGATCCCCATCATCCACCCCATTTCCTCTCTCTTTCGTAGACTATTCCAGCTTGTTCTCAAAGTATTTTCTCCTGAATCCATTTCCCCTTGTCGTGCCGGAACACCAGTATGGTGTCAGGTGCGCCTTTCGGTGTTCCCAGCGGTATTCATTGGCATTGATTTCGGCCACTATTATAGTGCCGTTCAACTGATTTCTGTCCTTTCGGCCCTTGTAATATGTGAGTGCGCCCCCATGTTCCGCGGTACGGCGCTTGCCAGTGCCTCACAGGATTCATAAAATCACTCCTTTGATGTTTATACGTCTTTCCAGTACGCCCTAGTCGGTAGAGGATTATTCATGCAAGTTTCCGTCGATACGACCTCCCAGATCGAACGCCGCATCAATGTGCAGGTGCCGGCCGCCGAGATTGATGAGGCCGTGGCCGCCCGTCTCCAGGAAGCCGCCAAAAATGTCCGTCTCGACGGCTTCCGCAAGGGCAGAGTGCCGATGTCGGTGATTCGTCAGCGCTATGGCAGCGAAGTGCGCAACGAGGTCGTGGGCGAGGTGATGCGTGAGCGCTATGTGCGCGCCATCACCGACGAAAAGCTCAACCCGGCTGGCTATCCGCAGATCGAAGCCAACGTCAATGAGGCAGGCAAGGATCTCGAGTTCACCGCCATTCTGGAAATCTATCCGGAGATCGAGCTGGCCTCCGTCGAAGGTACTGAGGTCGAGCGCCCGGTGGTTGAAATCAGCGATGCTGATGTCGAGGAAATGATCGAGACGCTGCGCAAGCAGAACGCCGACTGGCAGGTAGTCGAGCGTGCCGCCGAGGATGGCGATCAGGTCAACATCGACTTCCAGGGCTTCCTGGGCGATGAGCCGTTCGAGGGCGGTAGTGCCGAAGGCCATGACCTGGTGCTGGGCTCCGGCAGCTTCATTCCCGGCTTCGAGGACCAGTTGGTTGGTGCCACCGCCGGCGAGGACAAGGAGATCAAGGTCACCTTCCCCGAGGACTACCAGGCTGAGCAGCTTGCCGGTAACGAAGCTACCTTCAAGGTCAAGGTCAACGCGATCAAGGGCCAGCAGCTGCCGGAAGTGGATGACGAGTTCATCAGCAAGTTCGGTGTCGAGGACGGTGATGCTGAAGCCTTCCGTGCCGAAATACGCAAGAACATGACTCGCGAGGCCACTCAGGCTATCGAGAACCGTGTCAAGCAGCAGGTGCTCGAGGCACTGAAGAACGCCAACGACATCCCGGTTCCGCAGGCACTGATCCAGCAGGAAACGGACGGTCTCAAGCGTCAGGCGGCTCAGCAGTTCGGTCTGGGCGAGGACTTTGATGTCAGCCAACTGCCCAACGAGCTGTTTGCCGAGCAGGCGCGCAGCCGTGTTCAGGTTGGTCTTCTGCTCGCCGAAGTGATCAAGTCCAATGAACTTGATGCCAGCGACGACGAGATCAAGGCGCGTGTCGAGCAGCTCGCTGAGCAGTACCAGCAGCCTGAACAGGTTGTCGAGTACTACATGGGCAACGATCAGATGAAGACTCAGGTCAAGTCTGCACTGCTCGAGGAAAAGGCGGTAGAGAAACTGCTCGAACAGGCTGCTGTCAAGGACGTGGAAATGTCCTATCAGCAGGCGCTGGCTGCGGCTCAGCAGCAGTCAGGTGACGACGCCGAAGAGGAAGACGGCGAGCAAGCCTGATATCACTCGGGGCTGGTCGGTCGATCAGCCCCTTGTTTCTTCCCCATTCACCGTAAGCAGGGACATCTCCCATGAGCAATGAATTCGACATTCGCGCCGCAGGTGGTCTGGTGCCCATGGTGGTCGAGCAGAGCGCACGCGGCGAGCGCGCCTACGATATCTACTCCCGGTTGTTGAAGGAGCGCGTGATCTTCCTTGTCGGCCCGGTAGAAGACCACATGGCCAATCTGCTGGTGGCTCAACTATTGTTCCTCGAGTCGGAGAACCCGGACAAGGATATCCACCTGTATATCAACTCTCCCGGTGGTGCGGTGACTGCCGGTATGGCCATCTACGACACCATGCAGTTCATCAAGCCTGATGTCTCGACGCTGTGTATCGGTCAGGCGGCTAGTATGGGAGCGTTGCTGCTGGCGGGCGGTGCAGCGGGCAAGCGTTTCTGTCTACCCAACTCGCGGATGATGATTCACCAGCCGTTGGGTGGTTACCAGGGCCAGGCCAGCGATATCGAGATCCATACCCGCGAGATCCTCGGGATTCGCGAGAAGCTCAACAATATTCTTGCCCATCATACCGGCCAGGATATCGAGACCATTGCCCGGGATACTGATCGTGACAACTTCATGAGCGGTGCCCAGGCAGCCGAGTATGGCTTGATCGATGCGGTGCTGGATAAGCGTCCGGCATCCTGATAGCGTGGTAGTTTCCACGCGCTGATTACCGATTACCCGGTGGCCCCTGAGGGGGCCGCCGCTGCCAGAGAGGTACGCGAATGGCCGACGGCAAAGGCAAGGACGACAACGGCAAGCTGCTGTACTGCTCATTCTGTGGCAAGAACCAGAATGAAGTGCGCAAGCTGATTGCCGGCCCGTCCGTATATATCTGCGACGAGTGTGTCGATCTGTGCAACGACATCATTCGCGAGGAAGTTCTCGATGCCGATGCCGAGAGCGATGAGGAGCGTCTGCCTGTTCCGCGCGAAATTCGGCACACCCTGGATGATTATGTGATTGGTCAAGACCGCGCCAAGATGGTGCTGTCGGTGGCTGTCTACAATCACTACAAGCGTCTGCGTCACAGCAGCAAGGACGAAGTCGAACTTGGCAAGTCCAATATTCTGCTGATTGGCCCGACCGGTAGCGGCAAGACTCTGCTGGCCGAGACCCTGGCGCGTCTGCTCAATGTTCCCTTCACCATCGCTGATGCGACCACGCTTACTGAAGCGGGTTACGTGGGCGAGGATGTCGAGAACATCATTCAGAAGCTGTTGCAGAAGTGTGACTATGACGTGGACAAGGCCGAGCGCGGTATTGTCTACATCGATGAGATCGACAAGATCTCACGCAAGTCGGACAACCCCTCGATTACACGCGATGTGTCCGGCGAGGGTGTACAGCAGGCACTGTTGAAGCTGATCGAGGGCACTACGGCCTCAGTGCCACCTCAGGGTGGCCGCAAGCACCCGCAGCAGGAATTCCTACAGGTCGATACCAGCAATATCCTGTTTATTGTGGGTGGTGCTTTCGCAGGGCTGGACAAGGTGATCCGTGATCGTGCCGAGAAGGGCGGTATCGGGTTCAATGCCGAGGTCAAGAGCAAGGACGAGACGCGTGGCGTTGGTGAGCTGCTGCTCGATGTCGAACCGGAAGATCTGGTCAAGTTCGGCCTGATCCCCGAGTTCGTCGGGCGTTTGCCAGTCATCGCGACGCTGACCGAGTTGACCGAGGAAGCTCTCATCCAGATTCTTGTTGAGCCGCGCAACTCACTGGTCAAGCAGTATTCTCGCCTTTTCGAGATGGAAGATGTCGAGCTGGATTTCCGTGAGGATGCATTGCGTGCCGTCGCCAAGAAGGCGATGAAACGCAAGACCGGTGCTCGCGGCCTGCGTTCGATCCTCGAGTCGGTATTGCTCGACACCATGTACGAGATCCCCTCTCAGGAGGGCGTTTCCAAGGTGGTGATCGATGGCACGGTGATTGCGGGAGAAAGCGAACCATTGTTGATCTACTCCCAGCAGGAAGCGGAAGAGCAGCCACGCGTCGACGGTACCGACGGCTGATTCTGTCGCTCTTGATCTGCGACGCCAGACAAGGGGCCGCATATGCGGCCCCTTGTCTTGCAGGCCCGCCAATAGTCGCCAGGGTGAGCCCACCCTTGTAATGCCTCTGGAATGCCCCCATTCCTGAGGGATTCATCCGCTATGTTTGAGGAACGTCTGCGATGCAGCAGAACGCCGAATCGACCTTGAGTCTGCCCCTTTTGCCACTGCGTGATGTGGTGGTGTACCCGCAGATGGTAATCCCGCTGTTCGTCGGTCGAGAAAAGTCGATCCAGGCGCTGGAAGCCGCCATGGCAGCCGACAAGCGAGTGCTGCTGGTGGCACAGCGTGAGGCAAGCAAGGACGACCCAGACAACGAAGACCTTTTCTCGATCGGTACCGTTGCCGAGATCATGCAGCTGCTCAAACTGCCTGATGGCACGGTGAAGGTGTTGATCGAAGGTGAGTCGCGTGCCGACATTCACCAGATTGATATCGTTGAAGAAGGCTACAGTCAGGCCAGGGTGGTATTGCGTGCCAGCGAGCCGCTCAGCGAACGTGAGCAGGAGTCTCTGGTTCGCGTATTGCTCAATCAGTTCGAGCAGTACGTCAAGATGTCGAAGAAGGTACCCAACGAGGTACTGAACTCGCTTGCCGGCATCGAGGATCCTAGCCGGCTGGTGGACACCATCTGTGCGCATCTTTCATTGCGCATCGGCGACAAGCAGGAACTGCTCGAGATGGATCGCGTGCGCGATCGTGTCGAACACCTGATGGCGCTGATCGAGGCCGAGATTGACCTGCTTCAGGTAGAGAAGCGCATTCGCTCCAGGGTCAAGGACCAGATGGAGAAATCCCAGCGCGAGTATTACCTGAACGAACAGATGAAGGCCATCCAGAAGGAAATGGGTGAGCTGGAGAATGTTCCCAACGAGGCTGACAAGTACGAACAGGCGATCAATGAATCCGGTATGCCGAAGGAAGCTGCCGACAAGGCTAATCAGGAACTCGGCAAGCTGCGCATGATGTCGCCGTCATCGGCCGAGGCCACCGTGGTTCGTTCCTACCTCGATTGGCTGGTATCGGTGCCCTGGAAGAAGCGTACTCGGGTCAAGCATGATCTGGTACATGCGCAGCAGGTTCTCGACGAGGATCACTACGGCCTGGATGAGGTCAAGGAGCGCATTCTCGAGTACCTCGCTGTGCACAAGCGCGTGAAGAAGCTCAAGGGACCGGTTCTCTGTCTGGTGGGACCGCCAGGCGTCGGCAAGACCTCATTGGGCAAATCCATCGCCCGAGCCACCAACCGCAAGTATGTGCGCCTTGCATTGGGTGGTGTGCGTGATGAGTCCGAGATTCGTGGCCACCGTCGTACCTATATCGGATCGCTGCCCGGTAAGCCGATTCAGCGCATGGCCAGGGCTGGCGTCAAGAATCCGCTGTTCCTGCTCGATGAGGTCGACAAGATCGGCATGGATCACCGCGGGGACCCGGCCTCGGCGTTGCTCGAGGTGCTGGATCCCGAGCAGAACAACGCATTCAGTGACCACTACCTGGAATTGGACTACGATCTGTCGGAGACCCTGTTCATCTGTACCGCCAACTCGATGAACATTCCCGGGCCATTGCTGGATCGTATGGAAGTCATCCGACTCCCCGGTTATACCGAGGACGAGAAGCTGGCCATTGCCACGCGCTATCTGGTTCCCAAACAGCTCAAGGCCAACGGTTTCAAGGATGATGAGCTGCATTTCGGAGAGGATGCGCTGCTGGAGCTGATTCGCTACTACTCTCGTGAGGCGGGGGTACGTGAGCTCGAGCGTCAGATTGCCAAGGTCTGCCGTAAGGTGCTGCGTGAGCGTCTCGAGAAGGAAAGCAAGGAAGGCGCGCTGGCGCCTGGAGCGCTGGCGGCCGAGGACGTTGAAGCCTATGCTGGAGTGCGTCGCTACAGTTACGGCCTGGCCGACCAACAGGATCAGGTTGGGCGGGTGACAGGTCTTGCCTGGACATCCGTGGGGGGAGAACTGCTCAATATCGAGTCGGTGGTGACCCCTGGCAAGGGCCGACTCAACAAGACCGGGTCGCTGGGCGACGTGATGAAGGAGTCGGTCAGTGCGGCCCAGACAGTGGTGCGTGCTCGCGCTGAGTCACTGGGCGTGGATCCGGAGCGCTTCGAGAAGGAAGACCTTCATATCCACGTTCCGGAAGGGGCAACACCCAAGGATGGTCCCAGTGCCGGTATTGCCATGGTGACTGCAATGGTGTCAGCCTACACTGGCCGTGCCGTGCGCTGTGACGTGGCCATGACCGGTGAGGTCAACCTGCGCGGCGAGGTCATGCCGATTGGTGGGCTCAAGGAGAAATTGCTGGCGGCCAGGCGCGGTGGTATAAAGACTGTGCTTATACCGGAAGAGAACCGTAGAGATCTCAAGGAAGTTCCGGAAAATATCAAGGATGCATTGAAGATTCATCCTGTACGCTGGATTGATGAGGTGCTCGAGGTGGCCTTGTCGGCAAGGCCCGAGGCAAAATCAGAAGATTCCCTGGCCTCCGATTCCACGTCGTCTCACTCAATGGTCAGTACACACTAGTGACTTTTTCGTCATGATGTCGGTCGGAAAAAGCCGTCATCATGCGGATTAGCAAGGAAGGTTGCTTGACAGGTCTTTCGCCGCATTGCTATAAACTATCGCCATGCTGCGATCGTGCCTGTCGGCAGGAATAATCGCTGTTTAGTTTCAATATCCGTAACAGTCAAGGGGTGAAGTGTGAACAAGTCCGAGCTGATCGATGCCATTGCTGCGTCTGCCGATATTCCGAAAGCCGCCGCTTCTCGTGCACTGGACGCCATGGTTCAGTCTGTCACCGATAGCCTGAAGAAAGGTGATAGTGTTTCTCTGGTCGGTTTCGGCACTTTCTCTGTCAAGGAGCGTGCCGCCCGTACTGGTCGTAACCCGCAGACCGGCAACCCGATCCAGATCAAGGCAGCCAAGGTGCCCAGCTTCAAGGCCGGTAAGGCTCTGAAGGACTCTGTCAACTAAGGGAATTCTGTCCCTGTTGGCTCGACCGACCTCAGGCGGTATCGAGGTCGGTTCCTGAAAGGCGCATCGCTTGAGCGGTGCGCCTTTTTCGTGACCCGGTAGACGTCATTGATGAGTTGATGGCGTTGGAGAGTCCGCCGCATTTGTCGGTCACCGGGATTCGTGAGCTGGATGCGGTCGCAGTCGCGAGCACATGACGTATAATGTGGCGCGACCCGAATCAACCCCTTTCGCAGAGGCGTTCATGCTGCAGAGTATTCGTGATCGATCCCAGAGCTGGATCGCCAAGGTAATCATTGGAGCCGTGGTCATCGCCCTGGCGCTGTTCGGTGTGGAGTCGCTGATTGGCCTGTTCGGGCAGTCTGGCGACGAGGTAGCCAAGGTCAATGGCCAGTCGATCAACCGTCAGGAGGTCGAGAGAACGGTCCAGAGGGCCATCCGCAGCGGTCAGGTGCCGCCGGAGCAGGAGCGTCAACTGCGCGGCCAGGTGCTCGACCAGATGATCGTCCAGCGGCTGATGAACAGCTACGTAGAAGACGGTGGTCTGGCGATGTCCGACCAGCAGCTGGATCAGATGATCGTCAACCTGCCGGACTTCCATAACGACGAAGGCAAGTTCGACAGTCAGCTGTATCAGCTGCGCCTTCAGCAGATGGGCTACACGCCTCTGGCATTCCGCGGCCAGCTGCGTCAGGACTTATTGAATCAGCAGGTTCAGCAGGGTCTGGCGGCCAGTGATTTCGGCCTGCCCGGCGAGCAGCAACGTCTGATCGAGTTACAGACCCAGGCACGCACCTTCCGCTACCACACCTTGATAGCCGCTGACCTCGAGTCACCGGTGGAAGTCAGCGACGCGGAAGAGTCGGCGTATTATTCCGAGCACCAGCAGGAGTTCCAGCGCCCGGAGCAGGTCAAGATCAATTATGTGATGCTGGATCGCAAGTCACTGGTGGATGACGTCACGGTCGATGAGGACGAGCTGCGTGCTGCCTGGGACAGCCAGCAGGCTGAGGCCCCGCGCACGGTGTCGCACATCATGGTCACTTTTGGCGCAGACCGCAGCCGAGAGGAAGCCATGTCGATCATCGACGAGGTGAAGAATCGTCTGGCGGAAGGCGACAGCTTCGCTGATCTGGCTGCCGAATACTCCGACGATGTCGGTAGTGCCGACAACGGCGGTGATATGGGCGAGCTGGTACGTGGCAGCCTGGGGCTGCCGGCATTTGATGATGCGGCCTTTGCACTCGGTGAAGGTGATGTTTCGGATGTCGTTGAAACCGACAACGGCCTGCACCTGATCAAGGTCACGTCCATCACCCAGCAGCCCTTCGAGGAAGTGCGGGATCAACTGCGCCAGCAACTGGCCGAGAGCCAGGTTGCCAGTACCTTCAATGACAAGGCCCAGCAGTTGATCGATGAAAGCTATGCGGCGGACGACCTTGCGAGTGTCGCGGATGACCTCGGACTGGAACTCCAGAACAGTGACTGGGTCGGTCGTGACGGCGAGGAGGGCGTGCTTTCCGAGCCGGGCGTGATGGATGCGGCCTTCAGTTCTGAAGTGCTCGAGGATGGCTATAACAGCGAAGTCATTGAACTCGACGATGACCGTCGTCTGGTGCTGCGTGTGGCTGACCATCGTGAAGCCACGACTCTGCCGCTGGAGGAGGTCAAGGATCAGGTGACTGAGGCGGTGCAGAATGACAAGACGCGCAAGGCGTTGCTGGCTCTCGCCGAGGAGCGTATCGCGCAGCTGCAGAGCGGTGAGACACCAGATATCGAATGGCAGCGAGCTGATGATGTCACCCGCCAGCAGGCCCAGTTGCCGGACACTGTGATGCAGGCTGCCTTCCGCTTGCCTCATCCCGAGCCGGACGCCGTGGTCTATGGTCGCGCAGTGGATGGCGATCAGGTCAGCCTGATAGCTCTCGAAGAGGTGGCTCAGGGCGAGTCGAATGAGCAGATCGACTCTCTGTTCACCAACATGGGTGAGCAGGTTCGTCGTCGTAGTGCAGTGCAGGGCTGGGTCGAATATCTGCAGCAGACCGGCGATATCGAACGCCAGTAGGCGGGACTCGTGTAAGGGGTCGAACGACTCAACGGCAAGGGGCGCCATCTGACGCCCCTTGCCGTTATCTGGCATGTCGGAAACGCACGACCTCCTTTGTCTGTGCCGGTTCAATCATCCCGGCATTGAATGAGGGGTGAACGGGCAGGGCTGCTCTGGCCAGGTATGCTTGCTGTGCCCTATCTTGTGCTTTCAGAACGAATGTTTTGGCACAGGGGGCGGTGATGGATACGGATGAGCACGCTGCGCCCGGCGGCACGGCATACTGGTTGTTGCTGGTGTTTGCGTTGCTTGTATACCTCGTGGCTATCCTTGTTACGTTCGGGCAGACGTACGACACGGCACTTGATCTTCATTTTGCTGTTCGGGGTTTTGCAGGAGTGCTCGGAGCGCTGGGTATTCTGGTCGGGGTCGCTCGCTATCGCCCACGCCATTGCATTCCCTGGATTCTGCTGGCGGCAATGTCGGCACTGTACGCCGCACGTCCGTTGCTTCGATTCGGTATTCTTCCCTACCAGGACTGGTTGGTCCTCGTTATCGTTCTTCTCCAGGCTTGTGCCATCGTTGGGGCGTTGTTGGCGTTTGCCATTACGCGTCGTGTGCTGGCCAACAGCGATGTGTGGCTGGAGGCATCGGTGGTGGTCCTGGCGGTTGGCGCATTTCATTTCCATGTTTCCGTCTCGCCGGGTTGGGGGCATGGCGACTCGACTTTCGAGAAGGCGGCTTTCGCGCTGGTGGCGCCACTGGGGTATGTGGTTCAGAGCGGCCTTCTGGTAGCGCTGCTTTACAGCCATCATTTTCGGGGCCTTGCCGCCCGGCTGGTGTTTCTCGCCGTAGGGCTGGATATCGTCGTCGATGGGGTAGGCTATCTGGCATACTCCGAGTCCAATGCACTGCAGGTTGCCATCTTTGACGTCGCGCCATTGGTATCGCTGACCTGGATGGCAGCAGCGCTGCATCCCAGTATGCTCGAATTGGACGGGGGTGCGGCGAACCGTAGTCATGGGTGGAACCCGGCCAGTGGTGCGACCATTGGCATTGCGGTTGTCCTGCCGTTCCTGGGCGTATTCTTCACTGGGGTCATTTCGCTTGGGGCCGTGGTGGTGATGCTGACTCTTGTCGGCGGTGCTGTCGCATTGCTGGTGTTGAGGATCCGCCACACCATGGATTCTCTCGCTGCCGCAAGGGCCCATAGTGAGCTTCGGGCCTGCACCGATCCGCTGACTCGGTTGTTGAACCTTCGAGGACTCAAACAGGCTATTGCCGCGCGTCCAGGCGAGGCATTCATTCTGGTCTACCTCGATGTTGATCAGTTCAAGTTGCTCAATGACCTCAACGGTCATGCATTCGGAGACGATCTGCTGCGCCAGGTGGCCCAGCGTTTGACGGCCGCTGCCTCTGACGCAGTTGCCGTAGCGCGCATCGGTGGCGATGAGTACGCCATTGTGCTTTCCGCAAGGGAGCAGGACGCAAGGCGGGTAGTGGATATCCAAAGTGTGTTTTCGCAACCCTTCGTCATTGATGGGGTCAGTGTCCGTGCCTCGGCGAGCATTGGTCTCGCCAGGGCAGAGTTGTCGCAGCAGGCATGGGCTTCCTCAGCCGAGAGTCCGTCGAAGGTGCTCTCTGAGGTGATGCGTCTTGCTGATATGGCACAATACCAGGCCAAGCACGAAGGCGGTGATCGTGTTGTGGTCTACGACGAGGCACTCGAACTCGACCTCAAGCGCCGGGCATTGATTCTAGGTGCCCTGAAGGGCGATCTGGATGAGGTTCTCGAACTGCACTATCAGGCCATTGTTGATATTGCCACCGGAGAGGTAGTGGGAGCCGAGGCACTATGCCGGATGCAACACCCACAGTTGGGAAACGTCAGTCCTGCCGAATTCATCGAGATTGCCGAAGGTCACGGCCATATCCATGCGCTGGGTGACTGGGTATTCCAGCATGCCGTCGCGGAATTGATCACCGCTGAGGTATTGCTTCCCGAGCGCTTCAGCCTGTCAATCAACCTTTCGCCAAGACAGCTCCGCTCACCCCAATTTATCAATGAATTACTGATGTGGGCTGATGCCCACAAGAGCTTGATTGACCATGTTCGTCTCGAGATCACAGAAGCGGCATTGGTGGACAGTGAAGCCTGTGAACGAATCGGTAGCCTGCGCGAATCCGGTTATCGAATTGCGATCGATGACTTCGGCAGCCGCTATGCATCACTATCGAACCTGCATCGCTATCGAGTTGACGTACTCAAGCTTGATCGCGAGTTTGTCGCCGATATTGCCAATGACAGCATGTGCAAGGCGGTCATCATGGCTGTTGTTCAACTCGCGAAAGTGCTCAAGGTAGACGTCATCAGTGAAGGTGTGGAAACCAGGCAGCAGGCGGGGATCTTGTATTCTCTCGGGTGTGAATTCGGACAGGGATACCTTTGGCATTATCCGGAGGCTGGGCTCGTCACTCATGTACATACGGCAACCAGTCGGACTCAACTCGCCGCATCCTCTCACAATGGAGAGGACGGCGATCAGTAAATCAGGTATGAGCCCGGCATGCTTTCATGTTGGGTTAATGGCGGCACAGGAATGTGTCGCCGTCGGCCATCCGGCCGTCGCGAGACTGCGCCAGTGGGGTGCGGACGACAATCAAATCGATCAGGATGAGCTATTTGATTGCCATGTTAATAATCGACGACTGTCCTGCAACTGGTATTCTTGTGTCTCGTGCTCAGGAGAACGTCGGTGCCGTCAATTCCATGCCATGTGATCAGTGGTTTTCTGGGCAGTGGCAAGACCACGCTTATTCGCCACTTGCTCGACCACAAGCCAGCTGCCGAGCGCTGGGCTGTACTCATCAATGAATTCGGCGAAGCGGGTATCGATCAGGCCATGCTGCCTGATGCGTCGGATATCGTCGTCCAGGCACTGCCGGGAGGCTGCCTGTGCTGCCAGCTTGCCGTGACATTGAAGATGACGCTGGTGCAATTGATTCGCCGTCATCGGCCGGACCGTGTCCTGATCGAGCCATCCGGGTTGGGTCACCCTGCCGGGTTGCTGGAGGTGCTGCAGGATCAGGATCTGGCCCCGGTTCTCGACGTGCGTGCAATGATCACGCTGCTTGATCCACGTCGGCTGTCCGACTCGCGTTATCTCGAGAACCAGACCTTTCGGGACCAGCTGGCGATGGCTGATGCGCTGGTTGTCAGCAAGACGGACCTGGCCACACCGCAGCAACTGCGTTCAGCGGATGAGTGGCTGGAGCGCCGTTGGCCACCACTGCAGTGGGTGGAATGGGTGACGGGTGGCAAGTTGCCGATGGAGCGAGTGCTGGGGGCTTCGTCCCGTGTCGGGGACATACCGTCGAGGGCTGTTGACCATCCTCTGCCGGATCTTGCAATGGCTGGCGCGCCGATGCTGACGCTTGATATGGATGTGATGCCGAAACCCGGAGAAACCAGGGTTCAGCGGCGCACGGCCCTGGGCTATCACACTCTCGGGCTACGTTGGCATCCCGCGCAGCGGTTTGACCTGCAGCACCTGTCGTCAGCGCTGGAAGCCCTGCCGGAAGGCTGTCGCATCAAAGCGGTGATCCACGCGGGGCAGGGCTGGCGAATCCTCAACAATGGAGATGGACCGTTGAAGGCTGAAGGCACGCCGTGGCGAAGGGACTCACGCATCGAGATTCTCTGGCCGGAGGACCTCGTTCTGGATAGCGAGGCCCTGGTTGCCAGGTTTCAGGCCTGTCGTACAGGAGTGATCGAGGACTGACCCTTGTCAGTCGTTCGTTTCACTGAAGACGAATCTACTGAGCTCGATCCCGGTGTCGTCGGCACGGATTTCCCAGCCGTGCTCGCGGGACCAGTCGCCGAGAACAAATCGCACTGCCTGTTCATCATCGAGTTGTTCCACCGGGTGCACGGCTGGGCGATGAGTGTGGCCGTGAATCAGGGTGTTCACCTGGTGCTCCTGCATCACGCGGACCACTTCCTCGGAAGTGACATCCATGATGTCTTCGGCCTTGGTGCTGTTGGCCTCGCCAGACTGTTCGCGCATGCGCTGGGCCAGCGCGAGACGCTCGGGAATCGGCATCGCCAGTACACCAGCCTGCCATTGAGGGTTGCGAGCCTGGGCGCGAAAAGCCATGTAGGCTTCATCGCGGGTACACAGACTGTCGCCATGCATCAGCAGTACCGGTTTGCCGGCCAGTTCGATGATGCAGGATTCAGGCAGTAACTCGGCACCCGCCGCTTCGGCAAATTGGTCGCCGAGCAGGAAGTCACGGTTGCCGTGCATCAGGTAGATGCCGCAGCCGCGTTCGCTGGCAGCACGCAGTCGTGCCGCGACTTGATTGGCCAGGGCAGCGTGGCCTGTGGGGTCCTGAGCTCCCAGGGCCATCAGGTCATCGCCAATCCAGGCGTCGAAGAAATCGCCGAGAATATACAGGGTCACCGGTCGTTGAGTGTTACGCTCCAACCAGGCGAAGAAACCTTCGGTGATCTCGGGAGCGGCCGGATGCAGGTGCAGGTCGGATATCAGCAGAGTGGTCATAACGGCTCATCTGGCGGGAAACTGGCGAAACACGCCCGCGTGGCGGGCGTGTGGCGGCAGGGGCTGGAGTCGCCGACTATCAGGCGTCTTCCTTGACCCAGGCGCGTTCGATGATGACATCCTCGGCGGGCACATCGGCATGCATGCCGCGGCGTGTCGTCGGCACTTCCTTGATGCGATCAACCACATCCATACCATCCACGACACGACCGAAGACACAGTATCCCCAACCTTGCATGTTCTTGCCGGTATGGTTGAGGAAGTCGTTGTCGCCGACGTTGATGAAGAACTGTGCGGTAGCAGAGTTCGGGTCCTGGGTGCGGGCCATGGCCAGGGTGCCGACGGTATTCTTCAGGCCATTGTCGGCCTCGTTCTCGATCGGCGCGCGAGTAGGCTTCTGCTCGAAGTTGGTATCGAAGCCGCCGCCCTGGACCATGAATCCATTGATCACACGGTGGAACAGGGTTCCATCATAGAAGCCGTCGCGGACGTATTGCTCGAAGTTGGCCGCTGTTACCGGGGCTTCTTCATGATTGAGTTCGATACTGATGTCGCCAAAATTGGTTTGCAGAATGATCATTGACGAGTCCTGGTCGTTATATTCAGCGGTTCCGGGGAACTGGGCTGACAAGTTGTCTGGCATGGCTTGGCGCCGTGCCGGGGCGTGACGCTATAATAGCGGTTTTGCTTCCTGGCGCGAAGCTGGGACAGATAACTTGTCCTGACTTCCACTTCGACCACCACCAGAGGTTGTTCCATCAACATGACCACCGAGACCACTAGCGCGCCGAATTTCATTCGCAATCAGATCAGCGAGGAAATCGAGGCCGGACGGTCGCAGAAGATCGTGACGCGATTCCCCCCCGAGCCCAATGGTTTTCTGCACATCGGGCACGCCAAGTCGATCTGCCTCAACTTCGGACTCGCGGAGCAATTCGGTGGTGACTGTCATCTGCGTTTTGATGACACCAATCCGGCGAAGGAAGAGCAGGCCTATATCGACGCGATCAGGGAAGATGTTCACTGGCTGGGATTCGAGTGGGCCGGGGATGTGCGTTACGCCTCCGACTACTTTGATCAGCTCTATGCCTGGGCGCAGCACCTGATTCGCGAAGGCAAGGCCTATGTCGACGATCTGTCGCCCGATGAGATTCGTGAATACCGCGGAACTCTCACCGAGCCCGGACGACCGAGTCCTTATCGTGAGCGCAGTGTCGAGGAGAACCTCGACCTGCTCGAGCGCATGCGCACAGGGGAGTTCGCCGAGGGGGAGAAAGTGCTGCGGGCGAAGATCGATATGGCATCGCCGAACATCAATCTGCGCGATCCCATCCTGTATCGCATTCGTCACGCCTCCCACCACCAGACCGGTGACAAGTGGAAGATCTACCCGTCGTACGATTTCACTCACGGGCAGTCGGATGCCATTGAAGGCATCTCCCACTCGGTCTGTACCCTGGAGTTCGAGGATCATCGGCCGCTGTACGAGTGGTTCCTGGCCAATCTTCCGGTGCCGACCACTCCGCGTCAGATCGAGTTCGCACGACTCAACCTCAACTACACCCTGACATCGAAGCGCAAGCTCAGGATGCTGGTTGACAACGGTATCGTCGATGGTTGGGATGACCCCCGTATGCCGACCATCTCCGGGATGAGGCGTCGCGGTTATACCGCCGCATCGATTCGCAAATTCTGCGAGATGATCGGAGTGACTCGTGCCGATGGCGGTCTGGTCGAGATTGCCATGCTGACCCATGCCATTCGCTCGGATCTCGAAGACAACGCTCCTCGGGCCATGTGTGTGCTCAAACCGTTGAAGGTGGTGCTGACCAACATTGCCGAAGACCATGAAGAGGTCTACGAGGTGCCGGGACATCCGGCGCGGGAGGACATGCCGCTGCGCAAGGTGCCATTCAACCGTGAGCTGTGGATTGATCGTGATGACTTCATGGAAGAGCCGCCGAAGAAGTTCTTCCGCCTGGCGCCGGGCAAGGAAGTACGTCTGCGCAACAGCTACGTGATCCGCTGTGATGAAGTGGTCAAGGATGCCGACGGTGAGGTTGTCGAGCTGCGTTGCAGCGTCGACCTGGACACCCTCGGCAGAAACCCGGAGGGCCGCAAGGTCAAGGGCGTGATCCACTGGGTCAGCGCTCGGCACGGTGTGCCGGTTGAGGTGCGTCTGTATGACAACCTGTTCATGGTCGAGCAGCCCGACAAGGACAAGGATGCGGATTTCCTCGAACACCTTAACCCGGAGTCGCTGGTGACCGTCAACGGTGTCGCTGAGCCGAGTCTGGCCAATGCCCGGGGGGAGGATCGTTTCCAGTTCGAGCGCGTTGGCTATTTCTGTGCCGACCGTCACGCGAGCCGTCCCGACCATCTGGTGTTCAACCGCACCGTGGGCCTCAAGGACAGCTGGGCCAAGATCCAGAAGAAGGGCTGACATGCAGATCTACAACACCCTGACTCGTACCAGACAAACCTTCACTCCGATCGAGCCGGGCAAGGTGCGCATGTATGTCTGCGGTATGACCGTCTATGACTACTGCCATCTTGGTCACGCCCGAGTGATGGTGGCGTTTGACGTCATCACCCGTTATCTCCGTCAGCGTGGCTTCGATGTAACCTATGTGCGCAACATCACCGACATCGATGACAAGATTCTGCGCCGCGCCGAGGAGAACGGTGAAACGATCAGCGACCTCACCGAGCGTATGATTGCCGCCATGCACGAGGATGAACAACGGCTGTTCGTCCTGCGTCCGGATCATGAGCCGCGGGCCACGGGGCATATCGGTGAGATCACCGCCATGATCACCACCCTGATCGACAAGGGCTACGCCTACGCAGCGGATAATGGCGATGTCTATTATCGCGTGCGCAAGTTCGAAGGATACGGCAAGCTCAACAATCGTGACCTGGATGACATGCGTGCCGGTGCTCGTATCGACGTCGATGAGCACAAGGAAGATCCGTTGGATTTTGTGTTGTGGAAGGCGGCCAAGCCGGGCGAGGCCAGTTGGCCGTCTCCCTGGGGGGAAGGCCGCCCGGGATGGCACATTGAGTGCTCGGCGATGTCGACCTGCTGCCTCGGGGAGACCTTCGATATCCACGGTGGCGGACCGGACCTGACATTCCCGCACCATGAGAACGAGATTGCCCAGAGTGAAGCGGCCACCGGGAAGACTTACGTCAACACCTGGATGCATGCGGGTGCGGTGCGTGTCGACAGTGAAAAGATGTCCAAGTCGTTGGGCAACTTCTTCACCATTCGTGAAGTGCTCGAACAGCACGACCCCGAAGTGGTGCGCTATCTGCTGGTGGCCAGCCACTATCGCAGTGCGATCAACTATGCGCCGTCATCATTGAATGAAGCGCGCAAGTCTCTGGAGCGTTTCTACACGGCTCTGGAAGGTGTCGAAGTCACGGATGGGGAGACCCTGGAGGTTGGCCCCGGCGATTATGCAGCGCGCTTTACTGCCGCCATGGATGACGACTTCAATACGCCGGAAGCATTATCGGTGATGTTCGATCTGGCTCGTGAGCTCAATCGTGTACGTCAGGAGGACAGCAGCCAGGCGGAGGTACTGGCCCGTGAACTCAAGCGCCTGGGCGCCGTGCTGGGACTGCTGCAGCAGGCACCTGATGCCTTTCTCAAGGGTGCTGCTGGGGGACTGGCCTTCAGCGAGGATGAGATCGAGGCGCGTATCGCCGCCCGAGCCGAGGCCAAGAAGGCGCGTGATTTCACTGAGGCCGATCGCATCCGTGATGAGCTGGCGGCCAACGGGATCCTTCTCAAGGATTCCCGAGAGGGGACCAGTTGGGTGGTGGATCGTAGTGGTGGATCGTAGCGGTGGGCCCAGCCAGGCCTGACCCAGGTCGATCAGTCAGGCTGGTCGGGCGGTAGAGGAATCTGGCCGGGCCAGTCATTGCCGACTACAAGGATGCGTCGTCCGAAATCTTCGGGCGGCGCATCGTCGTTTGTGGGGGTTGGATTGGCGGCGAACTCCATGGGATCACGGCACAGCATCAACTGCACCGGTGTTGCCCAGGTGGCGAAGTGCGCCGCCAGGGTGCGACTCAGCGTACGGCGTGGTTGCCAGTGCCCGGGGTGCGGTGGCGCCAGCCAATGCGGGCGCGCCAGGCAAGTGCCGAAGGTCAACCGAGGGTGTTCGGCGCACAGGCGGGACCAGTCTCGCCAGTGGCACCATAATCCCTGCAGTGCGTTCGGCGCCGTTATCGAGGGCAGTGGAAAGTCAGGAGCGTGCCAGGGGCGGAACAGCACACCGGGCATGGCCATCTGGGGATCGGGAGTGGATGCAGGGGGCTGAAGGTCGAGAGCACCGAGCCGCTCGACCAGTGCCTGTTGTGCCGCGGGCCGGCACATCAGTGGTAGCTGATGGTGGCTGAGGTGGCTGACCTTGAGTGCCAGACTGTCCAGCCCCCCTGGCCCGATCCAGCGGGCTGCGCTATCAGGTTGTTGGGGTCCTTCGGGAAGGCCGAGATAGAACTTGATGGCCACCTCCAGATGCCGGTAATCCCCTTGCTGGTTGCGGTAGACCATGTCCAGTTCACCGAGCGTGCGTCGCTCGACGCGTACCGGGACGTTATGGGCCAGCAATTCGGTACCGGGTGCCGTTTTCAGCAGGAATTGCCACAGACGTTCGTGGTAGGCGCCGAGCCGACGAGAGTTGCTGCTTTCCAACCAGGCTTCCAGCGCCAGGGGGTGTGCATCCAGTTGCTGGAGAAAGCTCATCAGTGATTCATTGTCTGCGAACCCCAGACTGGCAAGGTCCGGCCGCCCCGGCCACTGTGTGCAGACCAGGTCGGGGGCGTCAGTCAACCATGCCAGATCGCGCACCAGAGGGTGCTCGAGGCTTGACTCGGTGATGCTCAGCGGCTCGTATTGGCTTGATGACATGGCGTTTTTCCTGCGTTTGAAGGCAATCTGCAGCCGCCGGACTTAGGCCGTATACTCAAGCATACACACACAAGGAATCGGGTGATAATGATGAACCGTCCTCTTGCGCTGCTGACGGGAATGGTCCTGCCGCTGGTGATGGCTTCTGCTCAGGCAGCAGATCCGGTGGTGGTCTCGTCGAAGATCGATACTGAAGGTTCGGTGTTGGGGCAGATCATTCTGCAGAGTCTGTCGGATGCCGGTATCGAGGTGGAAGACCGCCTTCAGTTGGGTGGTACCAGTATTGTCCGTTCGGCGCTGAGCAATGGCGAGATCGATATCTATCCGGAGTACACCGGCAATGGTGCCTTCTTCCATGACATGGCCGATAGTCCGGTCTGGCACAAGGCCGAAGAGGCCTATGCCACCGTCAAGGAGAAGGACGAGGCCCAGGGGCTGGTGTGGCTGACACCGGCATCGGCCAACAACACCTATGCCATCAGTGTGCGAGGCGATGTTGCCCGGGACAATGAGCTGGCGACTCTGGACGACGTTGCTGACTACATCAATGACGGTGGTTCCTTCAAGCTTGCCGGCAGCACCGAATTTGTCGAGTCGGCATTTGCCTTGCCGGCGTTCGAGGAAGCCTATGGCTTCGATCTACAGGATGACCAGTTGCTGGTGCTGTCTGGAGGCAATACGGCGGCGACCATGCGCGCCGCTGCTCAACAGACCAGCGGAGTCAACGCGGCAATGACCTATGGTACCGATGGCGGACTGCAGGCTCTGGACCTGGTGGTGATGGAAGATACTCGCGGTGTGCAGCCGGTCTACCAGCCGGCGCCTGTGGTACGCAGCGAGGTGCTGCAAGGCCATCCCGAGATCGCTGATGTGCTGGCGCCGGTATTCGAGTCTCTTGATCTGGAAACCCTGCAGCGACTCAACGGGGACGTTGCGGTCAACGGTTACGACCCGGCACAGGTGGCCGCCGACTATCTCTCCACGCTGGACTAATAGGCGATAGAACGTTTGCATGGATAGCCAACGTAGTGATGATGGAAAGGGATACCTGGTACTGGTGGCCTTGATGGGGGCAGCGCTGGTGGCCTGGTGGTGGCTGCCGAGCGTCAGCGTAGCCCCCAATCGGATTGTTCCCGGTACCGGCTTCTCTGCCGGGCAGGTCGCCGGTTGGCCGATGGCGCTGTTGGCCAGCCTGCCATTGCTGCTCACTGGCTGGGTTGCATTGCGTGCAGGTCAGCAGCGTTTGTCCTGGTTGCTCGGATTGGTGATGCTGTGCCTGGTGGGCTGGCCACTGTGGCTGTTGTTGGCCACTGTCCAACTGGTAGACCCGCAACTTCCTCAGGCACGTGTCGCCATTGGGGCGGGGATGTGGTTGACGCTGTTCCTGCTGCTGTTGGCGCTGATCGAACTGAGTACGCGGATGAAACTGGCTGCGTGGCGGAGCTGGCTGTTGTTTCTGCTCCCGGTGGCGGTGTTGGCGGCGTGTATCCCGGTGGGATTGGATCGCCTTGCATTGTGGCAGGAGTATCAGGGGCGCAGTGACGACTTCATCACGGCTATCGGTGTACACCTGTTGCTGGTCGCGGCAACCGTGGTGCTCAGCCTGATGATCGGTGTCGGGATCGCACTGTTTGTTCGTCGGGTGCCGGCCATGCAGCGCACTGTTTTCTCCATTCTCAACTTCCTGCAGACCATCCCCAGTCTGGCGTTGTTTGGTCTTCTGCTCGGGCCATTGGCCTGGCTGGCCAGTCACTACGCGTGGCTTGAATCGCTGGGCGTCAGTGGCATTGGCTGGGCGCCGGCGCTGCTGGCGCTGGTGGCCTACAGCCTGTTACCGATGGTACGCAACACCCTGGTGGCACTGGAGGGCGTGGATGAAGGTGTCATCGAGGCGGCACGGGGTATGGGCATGAGTCGTCGCCAGATCTTGCAGCAGGTGCGTCTGCCTCTGGCGTTGCCGGTATTGATCGAGGGTATCCGCATTACCACGGTTCAGGCTATCGGCCTGACCGCGGTGGCGGCGTTGATCGGCGCTGGCGGGTTGGGACGCTTCATCTTCCAGGGACTGGGCCAGGCGGCGACGGATCTGGTGTTGTTGGGTGCGCTGCCGATCCTGATCATGGCTCTGGTGGCGGATGCATTGCTGGCAGGGATGGCACGCAAACTACAACCGGGACTATCGCCAGGGGCCGGCACATGATCGAATTGATCGGAGTATCAAAGCGGTTTGGAGACAGTCTGGCCGTCAACAATATCTCGTTGAAGGTGGCCAGTGGTGAGTTCTGCTGTCTGGTGGGAACGTCCGGCTGTGGCAAGTCGACCACACTGCGCATGATCAACCGGCTCATTGAGCATAGTGACGGTGAGATTCATATCGATCAGCAGCCGATTCGCTCGTTTCGAGAGGAGGTCCTGCGTCGGCGTATCGGTTATGCGATTCAGAGCACCGGGCTGTTCCCACACTGGACGGTGGCGCGCAATATCGGTCTGGTGCCACGTCTTCTCAAGTGGTCGCAGGCAGCGGTCGATGCCCGAGTTGAGGAATTGATGGCACTGCTGCGCCTGGATATGGCGGAGTTTGCCGGCAAGTATCCCCATCAGTTGTCCGGCGGCCAGGCACAACGGGTGGGCGTGGCCCGAGCGTTGGCGGCGGACCCGGATATTCTGTTGATGGACGAGCCATTCGGCGCCCTGGATCCGATTACCCGTGAGAATCTTCAGCTCGAGTTGCGGGACCTTCAGGCGCGCCTTGGCAAGACCATCGTTTTCGTGACTCACGACATGGACGAAGCACTTCGTCTGGCCGACCACCTGGTGGTCATGCATGAAGGTCAGGTCGTGCAACAGGGACATCCTCTGGAGCTGTTGCGAGAGCCGGCCAACGAGTTCGTCACATCATTGCTCGGTGGTGAGGATAGAGGCCTCAAGGAGGCGGCATTGTTGCCGGTCAGTGAGCGGATGGTGCCGCTGGGCGTCGGCGGGGTGGCTCGAGACCGCATTGTCCAGACGGCCTCCCTGCGTGATGCACTGTCGATGATGTTATGGCGAAGGGTGGAAAGGCTGGCGGTGGTGGATGACGAGGATATTCCGATCGGTGAGCTGAGTTTTCGCCGTCTGGTGGGAGCGCGTGGCCATGAATGAGCGCCACGGAGCTCCATGGCTGGCCCCATTGTGCTGGGGGATATTGCTGGTTGGTGGATGTCTGCTGATGCGATTCCTCGAGGCTCCACTACGCCTGGTGGAGCCTGACAGCCGTGCGGTGGTTTTCGAGCGCGTCGATCTGCTGACGCTGCTTGGACGGCACCTGTTGGTGGTGTCGGTGGCGGCGTTGCTCTCGGTGGTGGTTGGCGTGGTAGCTGCCATCGCTGTGACCCGTGAGAAGGGGAGGGACTTTCTACCGTTGGTTGCCCAGGTGGCGTCCATGGGTCAGACCTTTCCGCCCGTCGCCGTGCTGGCGTTGGCGGTGCCGGTACTGGGCTTCGGCACCGTGCCGATTATCGTTGCCTTGATGCTCTACGGCCTGTTGCCGGTGGTGCGAAACACCCTTGCCGGAATCGAGGGTATCGACCCGGCAGTGAGAGAAGCTGCCCGGGGCATGGGTATGACATCCAGGCAGATCCTCCGGCAGGTGGAACTGCCATTGGCCAGCCCCGTCATCGTGGCCGGCATTCGCACCTCGGTAACCATCAATATTGCCACGGCAGCATTGGGGGCCACGGTGGGGGCCAGCAACCTCGGCGAACCGATTATCGCGGGTATCGTCAACGGCAATACGGCCTATATCGTTCAGGGCGCAGTACTGATTGCCCTGCTGGCATTGACGGTGGATAGTCTGTTCGGTTGGCTGGCGCCGGGGCATACGGGCTGAGCCACAGCCACAGCCACAGCCACAGCTGCGAGCTGCGAGCGACGAGTACGCTGCGCTCGAGCAGGTAAACCCAGCCACGAGTGACGAGCCTCGAGCACGCTACGCCCGAGCAGGTGAATCCAGCCACGAGTGGCGAGCGTCGAGCACGCTACGCTCGAGCTTGAAACCCAAACTCTGAAGAAATGCACAGAATTTCCGGGTTGGCACTGAACTGCTCGCCACTCGTGGCTCGTGTCTCGTGTCTCGAAGCTGGACCCTGGTCTGCTCGAAGCTCGCATCTTCCGAGTGGCCTTTTCGACCAAAGTCGTGGCTATTCAACCTATTCCGTTTACGTTAACGTCAAACTAGTGCGAGCCCACTTTCCAGGGCAATCCCCTGGCGAGGTGGGGGAATAACGACAACACTGCCCTCACAAGGGGTAGGGATAGGATCATAGCCATGACCACGACCGCACGGACTCACCAGCCGGAGTTTCTGTCCGGTAATGAATTCAGTATTCCCACCTACGCTGTTCTGGCCCAGGACGGTAGCCTCCATGACGGGGCGGAAGAGCCGGACCTGGATCAGGCCAGGGCATTGCGTATCTATCAGGCGATGATCGCCACGCGAGTGCTTGATGAGCGCATGCTGGCGGCCCAGCGTCAGGGCCGCTTGAGTTTCTACATGCAGTGCACTGGCGAGGAAGCCGCCGTGATCGGCAGTGCTGCGGCACTGGATGATGACGACATGATCATGGCCCAGTACCGCGAGCAGGGAGCTCTGGCCTATCGTGGCTTCACCTTCGACGAGTTCATGAACCAGTTGTTCGGCAACGAGATGGACTACGGCAAGGGCCGCCAGATGCCGATCCACTACGGCTCGCGCAAGCTGCACTACATGACCATCTCTTCTCCGCTGGCCACCCAGATTCCGCAGGCGACCGGTTATGCCTATGGCCAGAAGCTGGCCGGAGAGGGGTTGTGCACCATTGTCTACTTTGGCGAGGGGGCAGCCTCGGAAGGGGATTTCCACGCCGCCTTGAATATGGCCACGGTGCATGAGGTCCCGGTTATCTTTTTCTGCCGCAACAACGGCTATGCAATCTCGACACCGTCGGTGGAGCAGTTTGCAGCGGATGGAGTGGCGCCGCGGGCCTTCGGTTATCGCATGCATGTGATCCGCGTTGATGGCAATGATGTGCTGGCGGTCTATCGTGCCACTCAACGTGCTCGTGAGCTGGCGGTGAAGGACAACAAGCCGGTGTTGATCGAGGCCATGACCTATCGGCTTGCGGCACATTCTTCCTCGGACGATCCTTCCGGTTATCGCTCACGGAAGGAGGAGGAAGCATGGCGTGACAAGGATCCGATCACGCGTATGCGCGCCTGGCTTGAAATCAAGGGGTGGTGGGACGGTGATCAGGAGAAGGCGCTGCAGGATCGCCTGAGGGCCGACGTTCTGGACACCATGAAGCGTGCGGAGAAGCGTCCGCCGCCCCCGCTCGACAGTCTGGTGACGGATGTCTATGCCGATGTCACTCCGGCGCTGCAGCGCCAACTGGATCAGCTCAAGCGTCATATCCGCCGCTATCCCGAGGCCTACCCGCGAGGTGCTCGGTCGCTGGATCCGGTGTTGAGCGCGGCCGACCATGTCGAAGATCATGCCGCAGACCAGGGAGGGGAGTGACATGGCGACCATCAATATGCTGCAGGCGATCAATCAGGCACTGGATATCGCCATGGCCGAGGATGAGCGAGTGCTCTGCTTCGGTGAGGATGTCGGGGGCTTCGGTGGGGTTTTCCGTGCCACCAGCCATCTGCAGGAGAAGTACGGCAAGGCGCGTTGCTTCAACACGCCACTGGTCGAGCAGGGCATCATCGGCTTCGCCAACGGTCTTGCGGCCCAGGGCTCGGTACCGGTTGCCGAGATCCAGTTTGCTGACTACATCTTTCCGGCCTTCGACCAGATCGTCAACGAGACAGCCAAGTTCCGTTATCGCTCCGGTGACCTGTTCAACGTCGGTGGCTTGACCATTCGTGCCCCATACGGCGGGGGCATATCCGGGGGGCTTTACCACTCCCAGTCACCGGAAGCCTATTTCGCGCATACGCCGGGCATCAAGATCGTCGTGCCCCGCAATCCATACGAAGCCAAGGGACTGCTGCTGGCCGCGATTCGCGATCCAGACCCGGTGCTGTTCTTCGAGCCCAAGCGTCTGTACCGCGCGTCAGTTGGTGAGGTGCCCGAAGAGGACTATCAACTGCCCATCGGCGAGGCGGAGATCACCAAGGAAGGTTCCGACATCACCCTGGTAGGCTGGGGTGCGCAGATGGACGTCATCGACAAGGCGGTGGAACTGGCCGAGAAGGACGGAATTTCCTGTGAGGTCATCGATCTACGCAGCATTCTGCCTTGGGACGAGGACACCATCGTCGAGTCGGTACTCAAGACCGGGCGTTTGCTGATCACTCATGAAGCCCCGCGCACGGGAGGCTTTGCCGCCGAGATTTCCGCGACGATTCAGGAGCGCTGTTTTCTGTACCTGGAGTCACCCATCGAACGGGTGACAGCGCTGCAAACACCGGCCACGCTCACTCGAGACAACCAGCAGAACCCCAAACACCCCAAAATCCCAGAGACCAGCAACGCCCCGAGGAACTACTGAGCCACGAGACAAGCAACGAAGAAAACCACATGGCCCAACAACGGCGAGACGATCCCCGACTGCAAAGACGCAGAGAACAAGGCCGCCAACAGCAAGAGCATCACCCAAGACCAACCCGGGCTCGAAACAATGACCCACAAGCCCCCAACCGAGAATACAGCGCCGCAAGCAGCAGCGAGCCACCCGATGCACGTAGACCCTAGACAGAGCGCGAGACAACACGAACCGCAAGGCGCCGATCCGACAACCAAGAAGGGCAAGGGCGAAGCAGACGCCGAACACGAGACGGAACAAGCAACGACACGGCCGACGACACCCGACCAACGCAACAAGGACGCACGACCACATCCAGACGCGACGAATAACAAGGGCAGCCCTGCGGAATTCAGTCGCCCGCAGACAGGCCAAGGAAGCCACGAAGGAAAAAACCGCGACAGACACGTCAGCCACGGCGACACCACCCAGGAGCAACAGCGCCCACTCGACCGAAGAACCCACAAAGCACCCACCCACAAAACACCACCCCAACAAACAGTGATGCCGAAGCACGACGAACCCAAACACGAACCGGCCCCAGCACATGCACCGATCGAAGCCAACCGCCCAGACCGCGACGAAGAAGAGCAGGACACCGCCCCACAAACACACGCCAGAGCGAAGGTGGGCCAGCGAAGTCAGCGGAGACACAAAGCACCAGACGCAAAAGCGACTGACCGAAAAGCACAGCAAGCAAGCACACCGCCAAGCCAAACAGGACGTCCCCGGGAGCACGAGCACCACCCCAAACAAGAAGACACCACACGCAGGCAGCGTGAGCCGCGAGCGCTCAAACAAAAAGGACTCCCCTGCCGCCAAACTGACAGAACAAGCGACGCAACGAGACCCCGCCACCAGCAACCAGCCAGCTCACACGAGAACCCCACCAAACCTGTCCAACAAAGAAAGCACAGGCAGCACACAACAACCCCGCACAGCGTGCCCCCCCCCAGCAACAACCCGCACCACCATGACGGAAATCAACCCCAGAACAACGAATCACGGCCGCTCCCTCACCCAAGCAAAAAGCAAGACGAAGCAAAGCAGAGCCGTCGAACACCGAACCAATGAATAATGAACACCAGAGAGATGGCAATGAAGGACAACCCAATACAAAAAGCACGTCGCGAGAAAAAGACCAGAAAAAACAATAAACAGGCGGCCTGCAAGATCGGCATCGCAGAACAAGGCAACGCCGCACCGAACGTGCCAACCGGCAAGGGAGTGAAAACCCGCAACCAAGGAGAGATCGCCACAGAAAGGCAAAGCCGTACCGAAGCAACAAGGCAAGCACCAGTCAGGCAACAGGATAGCGCGGGCCAAAACAGCAGAAACACCAAGATCAAAGCTCAGGAAAGAACCTAGCCGGCCCCGATCACCAAGCCGCCGGAACTCGCCACGCTGGCCACCGGAAAGACCCAAAAGCGGCCCAGCTCCAACGAGCAAGAGAAAAGACCCAAAAGCCCCATCAGCACAGCGACAACGGGACGCGACCAGCCGAGACTGCACCACGGAACAAGCCCACGCCTCTGCAACACAAGCAACGGCTATCGGCAACAGACCGAAAGCAGCAGCCCGAAGACAACGAAACCCGCAAGCAGCCCACCCAGCCACAAGCAGAACCGAACAGCCCAGAGCCGAAAAAAGCACAGCCCAAACGCCACCGCAACAGTCAGAAAGCCCCCAACACCAAGCCCGAGACCCACGCAGCCACAACGAAGCCCCAAAGCGACCAGACGCAGCACCACGGTGCAAGCCACAAATCAAGCAACTCGCCTAACGACACATCGAACCAACAGCCAAAGGAGCATAAGGCTGACTGGCGGCCCGCAACACCCACACTCGCCAAACCCAAGGCGTCAAGGCAACCAGCCCAACACCACCCCAACATCGCCAAGACCGACACAAAGAAGACCCGAGCAAGCACCAACACGGCCAGCACCCCCGAAGAACGCGCCCGACACCATACCACACAGACCCAAACCAGGCCACCACGGGAAGGGAGCGTGCGACCGAACACAACCGAGAACAACGATCCCGCAAAGAAGGCCGGGAAGCGCAGCCACCGGGGGCACGTAGAGCCGACCAACGTCACGACAAACTAAAAGCAAACCCACACCAAGACAAGGCCAATGGAGCAAACCCGCGCCCTCCAGGGGGACACCGACACAGAAAACCAGCCAAACGGGGAGGTCAACAGCACAGCGACACAGAACCGTGCACAGACCAGCCCGCGTCCCCAGGAGAACACCACCAGCAACGGCAACAAGATCGTCAAGCCAATGCCAGGGAACAGACGCCGGACAAGCCCCAACAAACCAACGCGCGTCATGCCAACAGCAATGTCAGTGATCACCAAAAACGAAACCCAGCACCGCCACCGACACGCCCCGACGAACAGGCCCGCCCCAGCACACGACACCAAACACCACCGGCTCAAAACCGCCGCATGAGCCAACGTGCCACCACAGCGACCGCAGTGGAGGAGCCGACACACTGGCCACAGAGGATCGAGGGCATCCCCGACCCAGACCCCAAAGTCAGCCCCAACCCCGATAACCAGATCATCAACAACACACCCAACCAGACGAAACCGGGGATCCCCGACAGCACCGACAAAACTGAACAACCAAAGACCCCAGACTGGAGCCCCGAGACGGCAAGGAGCACCCAGACCGGAATGCACACCCCGAGACGCTCCACCCGGAGTGACGAAGGCGGAGACGAGACCCGCAACAAACTCAACAACCTGCAGCGCGAAAGCGACAAGACCAACGACAAACAGGGAATGCGCCAGACCAACAAGGCCTTCCTCGCCGCCGCGAGGAGACCCAGCAACCACCCGATAAGCGGCGCGATCGCACCGCGACGCAAGACGGACGCGGTCCACACCGACACCGCCATGAACCTGAACCACCCACAACCCAAACCCCCCACCATCGCGGCCGACAACAACAAACTGACAAGCGCGCACGCCATCCATCGCCAAAACATCATCAACAGCAGCCTGGTCAACGCGCCGGACACCAACCACCTGGAGAGCGACAACGGCGACCAGCCAGTAATACGCCACCCGGACATGCGCGGACCCAAGGAAATCAACCCGGTCCCCGAGAGCCAGGAGCACAGGCGCCAGCAAAGCCACGGTGAGGACGGGCCCGATCACGAACAAATCCTGGCACTGCCCCAGCCGAGCATAACCTCGCCAGAGGCGCTCAACGAAAGAAACCAGACGCAAAAGAACACCATCGAGGAGCTGCCGGCACATCCCAAGAGCAACCATCACCATCGACCGATGCAACCATCCAGCAACGAGGAGGCGCGAGATCGCCTGGACGACATGATGCACCCGGTCCGCCGCAACGAACGCCGGGGCGCAACACGCCACATCAACAAGCCCAACAAGGACACCCGCGTAGCAACCCACGTGACGCCCCACCCGGATCGACAACATCCACGCAATACACACAAGCGCCTGACGCGCCACAGCGCCGAGCAGCAAGGAGGCCTCAGCACACGAACGAACCCACAACGCACCGCCCAAGCCCCAAGCCAGCAATCCCGCAACACCCAAACCAGACACCGCACCGCACGAAGAGGCCCCACCACCCCAGGATCAAGCACCGCACCAAGCACACTGCCACCTGAAGAGACCAGAAACGCCAGCAGGCGGCTCAAGCTCATGCCGAACCGCGGCGCAACCCGGGGGAGGCCGTCCACGAATACCAGACAGAAGCGAAGCAAAGAAGACAAGGGGAACCAGCCGAACCACTCACGAAACAAAGCCCGCGAAACAGTGCCAGAAACGCAGACGCACCATAACACCATGGCCAACGAACATGTCCACAATCCGCAGCAGAGAGCCGGACGCAAGCGAGCACAGACCCCAAACCCAGAGCAAAAGGAACGGCACGACAACCACAGCCGCCCCATCACGGCGGTCATGAAGCGCACGGGCGCCACCAGGGGGTCACGCATCAAACGCAGCGAATCGTGATTGGACCGACACACCACGACCTCGGTCAGGCAGGCAACTGCGGCGCACGTAGACGCCAACGCACCACAGGACAGCAAGCAACAAAAAAACCAAAAATCCCAGGAGCCCCCAACGCAAGCGAACAGCGCACAGAGGCACGACACCAGCGGCGCGAAGAGACAACCGGAAACGAACGCAACGGCATACCCCATAGCGAGCCAAGCACAAAGATCCAGCTGCACGACGGCACAAGAAACCAACGCCACCGAACACAAGGTAGGAGCAGTAAACAGAAGCGCCGCCGACCACCGCACACAGCAGAACGCCAGCGACAGAGCGACCATCAAGACCGCCAACTGCACACCGGCATCGAACAGATCAGCCAACGCTGACAGCAACACCCAGCACACGCGCTACCAACACGGGCCAACGGCGAACACCACGCACTCGCCAACCACCAACGACACCGCTGATCGCACCGACCAGACCCAAAAGCCAGACCAGCACAAGAGCAGCGCCAACAAAAGCTTCCCCCCGGGGACACAAACCCCGCGAAGCAAACCCGGCTGAAGCGGCTAGTAGCCGCTGAAGCAAAGGAGCGGAAGGGACAAAGGAACAAGCCGAAAATCGCGCCATGAAAGACCCGGACAAAAGACCGAAAGCCACAGCAGCACAAAGCCACAAAGCCGCATCTGCCCCTAGCCACCAAGGGCCTGGGCGGTGAAGCGCGCCCAACGCACCACAGGAGCGAAGAAATACAACGCCAGTGAATGCATCAACAAAAGCAGAAACAGTCACACCAACCAGGACAGCACCCCGAACAGCGCACAAGCATAGAACCACACGAAACACAGAGAGCAGTGCACCAACAGCACCAAGGCCGTCAAGCGCCAAAGCACCGAGCAGATGAACCGCCCAGCAAACCAACACAACAGAGGAGAGCGCCGGCCGACTCGCAACGAGACAAGAAACCGCAGCAGCAACACAGCAACCAGGCGCGAACGAAACACCCGCATCAAAGCCAAACAGAGCCAGATCGCACGCGGACGCGACAGCAGAACCGGGCACCCAGACGAAACAGCCACGACCGAGAACGCCCACAACAATCGCGCCCAGCCGCCGCCGCACACCACACAAGAACAGCCCGACAGACACCGAAACACCGGAAACCAAACCGGCCACAACACCCACGACAAAAGCAACAGCAACAGTCCCAGCCAGCGCCGAAAAGACCCAGCCCCAACAGCCCCAGAGCTAACGAACCAAGGAAAGATACACAAAAGGCAAGAGGGAGACGGTAAAGGTCACGGCAAAGGGGCCGAGCCGCAGCGGCTACAGTAGCCGCGTCAAGGCCAGAGCAACGACACCAAAGCCGACAGCGCCGAACACCCCGGCAACCCCGAGAGCCCCGCCGCAAGAAGGACTAAGCAAACGCCGGCACAACCCACCGGGAACCGGCAACACCCCACCCAGCCCAGCGGCAACAGGCCACACGCACACGCCAAGCAACCAACCGTCAGGTCAAAACCCGTCACCACCCCTCGCCGAGAACATCGACGCCAGCGACACGGATGAAACAAAGCCAAAAACACTCAGCAAAACCCCACGAAAAAACAGGGCCCGACAAAGCGACACGGACAAGTCCGGCACGCGAAGCCCAGGCACCAACGAGAGAAGACGCCCCACCCGGGCAACGCCTAAACAGACAAGACCAAGTCGACAACTAACGAACGGAGGCCCGACCACCCCCACAACCAGCCAGGCAACCACAAGAAGCGCAGCCAGTCCCACACAAAGGCCAAGTACGGGAAACAGCGGAACGCCCAAGCCAAGAACCAAACACAGAAAGGCAACGCGGCCGAACAAGACAAACACAGGAGCCAAAGACCGGTGCGCAACCGGGAGCGCGAGGCGCGCCAGAAGCGCAAGAACCGGGGAACCCACGGCCTCGAAACCGACCAAACGAGACAACCAACGGAAACCAAACAACAGGCCGCAAGCCGACAGAAAGCCGCCGACAACCCGGTGACTCAGAAAAAGGGACAACAACACAAGACGAACAAAACCCAGACCAACCAGCAACAGACCGGAGACCAGGGACAAAACAAGCGCGGAAACAAGATACTCGGCACAGCCCACTGCTCCCAAACCCGAAAGAGCACAACCACTAAGAACACCAAGCAGACAAACGGCACCGACAGCAAGGCAGCGACGCCGAACCAGCAGAGCGGAGACCACCCAGGCAAGCAGGCAGCCGCAGAACCACACGACCACAGCTAGACCGCCGAGAAGCGCACACGCAAGCCAGTCAGGAAGCACCAGCAGAGCGAAAAGCACGCAGACGATCACCGAGCGACCAAACACGCGAAGCACAAAACGCGAAAGCCACGCGACAATCGACACCGAACACGAAACCAATCAGCGGGACAGTCCCTCCTCAACAGGGGCGAGCGAAAGCCTGGGGCCACGGACAACACACCGTCAACCTCAAGCAAGCCACCAGCAAGCCACCGACGCAAAACAACGACGGCGAGACAACCCAACCAGAAACGCACCCATACCGCCACCACCGAGTCGCCACAGACAGGGATGATCGACAGCGCCCGGGTCGGGGGCGGACACGCCCCCACCGGATGGCCCACCACGGCACCCCCCAGAGCCGCCAGCAAAACAACACCAAAGCACACCCCATGAACACCAAGCCACGACAAGTCACGACCGCCGAAAACCACGCCCGCAACGGCGGAAACAACGTCACTCAGGCCCAATACACAAAGCGCACGAACAAAAAGCAGCACCAACAGGCCAACAACGAACACCACCAAACCAGCAGTGGCCAGAACAAGCAACAGAACCAACATCACAACACCGGCCATAGCAAGCAGGAAAGAGGCGATGACAACCGCAAACACGAAAGCAAGCGGAAGCGCGACCACGAGGATGTCCATCCACAGCACGCTACGCCCTATCCACACACGACAGCCGCGAAGCACAACACGAACCGGCCCAGCAACAAAACGGAGCAGTACCATGCCCACCAGCAACAGCACGGCACCAAGACCCAGTCCCAGACGGCCAAGGGCAAAGGAAATCCCGATGCACCAAGACACCACCACCAAAACCAAAACACCGAGAGAGCCCACCACACCGACATAACGACGCACCCGAGCCAGCAGGGCCAACAAACGAGAAAGAGGAAAAACAGCACAGCACGCAACGTCCCCCAGATCACCACAGGACACCCGAATCCCGCACCCAGGGGGAAGACTCAAGAACTCAAAGCGGACCCCAGGCGCGACCCCGAGCATGAACCCCCAAGCCCGGGGATCCAACCCGATAACCTGTCAGCCGATAAACAGCAGACCCCGAAATCCGCACCATCACACACCATAGACACGAGCACCCCGGACCTCCAGAACCCCAACCAGCACAGACCAGGCGCACCCGCAACACCAGAACGCGACCGCGCCGAACACGGTAGCGGCAGACAGGCCGCGACACAGAGGACGGACCAGCAGCAGACCGAAACGCAAGCCGCCGACAAACAACACACAGCAGCCACAGGCCTACCGAGAGCAAAACCCTGGAGCAGGAACAGACAACAACACCTTCGACCCGCGGACGACCCAAGAGCGAAAGGAGCCCAAAACCCCCGAGAAACCCCAGACAGCCCGGAAAAGAGACAACGGAAAACCAGGAAAGCTACACCCGGCGAGAACCACCACCAACCCAGACTCAACGCTAACCGACCAAAAACAGGGTAAAGAACAAAGCACAACCAGGCCACGCCGGGCCATGCCCAGGACGCGGAAGCAGAACGCCAAGGACGCCGCCATGGATACCCGCCACAGCGAAGCCCAGGGCAGCAAGCGGGGCATGAAGCCCCTGGCAAAGAGGCAGCCCGCCCCACGAGGGGCACAAGAGAAGATCAACACTCAAAAAGCACCCCAGTTCCAAACCACAAAACCACCAAAAAACGCAACCAACACCACACAACAACAACTGAACAACAAACGAAACCAGATGCTGACCGCCGACAACCGACCACACCACTACAACGAGCAGATCCTCAAACAGGAGACGCAACGAGACGCACGGATCGAAGACGACACAGCGCGAAACAACAGCTTCTGCCTGGAAACAGACAGCCCCCCGAAAGAACAGAAAGACAAACAAAGCGCCGAGCACCGGACAGCAACCGACACGGACTCTGCCGCCAGCCAAATCAATGCCAAGGACCCCGACAAGGCGGGCGAACTCGACAAACGCCAACACTTTGACAGGCAGCACAGGCCGGACGCCCAGGGGCTCAAAAGCAACGAGGACAGGGCCAACCCCAAGCAGGAAGACGGGCACATACCGCCCGACCAGCCGGTCAGCGAGCACACAACGAACATGCCGATCGACACCGGCGACAGGCCACCCAAGCGCATCCTTCGACCCGACGACACCAAAAACGCCGACAAGGTGCTACAGGACCTAAACAAAGACAAGCATGCACCACCAGACAAAACACTCAGCCACTACAGCACCCCCGCAGATCCAGAACACCACACAAGACAAACAGACCAGGCAAAAACGAAAACCCGGCCCGACAGGCAGCCCGCCCAGGACGCAGCCAGGGCGCAAGAAGAAGCGACAACCGAATCAAGAGCGAAGCGTCCAGCAGAACAGGACCATCAGGCATGCAGCCAATGCGACCGTCAAGACCCAATCGGAGACGCCAGGGGCGCCAGTCGAGAAGCCACCAGGACCGCGCAGCCAGACCTCCAAGAGGCACGAAGCCCGGCACGACAGCACAGTCCCAATAACCACACCAGGATCCCCCAACGCAGACAGCAAGAAAGCCGAAGGTAACCACCGTGCAACACAGAAGCGAGACGCCCTCCCGAATGGAGAAGCCCGCATCAACGCCGAGAGCACAACAGTTCCCAGCACAGGCAGGGATGGGCGGCCGCCAGTGGTAATGCGCGAAGCCAACCAGGGGCACAGCGGGAGCGAACGTGGTCACGGGAACCCAACCAGCAACCCCGCCAGCGAATCAGCCGAGACCGCCGCGATCACAGACCGACCCGAAAGGCCCGAAAGACAACGGATCAAGGCCCCCGAAGAACCCACAGCAGGTGAAGCGGCGCCCGCACGTCCCCCGCACGAAAGAAACACCAACGGCCCTCCGCGACCAAGCGTCGAGAATGGCGACCCGGCAGCAACCGAGAGCAACCACGCGACCACCGACCACATGGCGGGAAACGACACCCAAGGGACAAGCACCAACAGAGAGGCCGACCACCCGCAAGCCAGGACAACACCGAACGGGAAGCACCCCGGCACACCCACCACACCAGAAAATCCCACACTCAACAACAACAAACACCCCAGGACACCAAACAACACCCCTAAGCCCAACACACACCCGGACAACCAGAAGACCGCGGCACCTGCAGCAACCCAGCAGAACAGAGGAGAGAAAGGCCGGACCGAGAGAACCACCCCCAGCAGAACCCGACGGACCCGCAGGGGCAGCCCCAGCAGGAAAACGCCTGACGCCGGCCAAGCAGCCAGCAGCGACCATAGAGGGACGACCCAGACACCCAGCCGCCACGGGCCCTCCAACAAAACGCAGACCCACGAGACACCACCCGGCACGCAGCGGAAGACCGGACTCACCGGCGACAAAAACAAGGCCGCAACAAGCAACAACGACAGCCCATCCCAGAAAGCAGAAAACGACAGCGCCCCAAGAGCCAGGAACGAAGGCGCGCCCAAAAGCACCAGCAACACGGCCACAGACGCCCACACAAGCACAACGACCGGCGCTCTGGACAGAGCAACCACCAACGACCGACCAGCAGCCACCAACCATGCCACCACCACGGACCAAGACACACCCGGCACCGTCAATGGAAAGCCCAACGACACAAGAGGGAACGAGGCGACCACGAACACTGACACCACACCGAGAAACTCCAGCCACAGAAGACTCGTTCGCAACAACGAGGGAACGGACACACGCACCACCACGCCGGCCCTGGAAAGACAGCCGCCCAGCGAGTACACCCACACCCATGGACAGCCAGAAACCAGCAAGACCACATAGACCATCAAGCTCGACGCTGACACCACCCCCGACACCCTGATGCCACAGGGGCAGCCTGCCGAGACAGGCACACCACCAAAGCCGGCCCAGACGGACAAGACACAAAACACGAGCCACCCCGGCGACCCAACCGACAAAATCAACCAGGCCACCGGCAATTCGCCGCCAGGCCCAGACAACGCAAGAAAATCGGAGCGCAATAAGCCCCACGAAGAAACGGAAACGCACACCCAAACCATCCCCAGCGACACGAAGGGCGACAGCCCGAAAACCAGGAGAACAAAAGACACAGACAGAACAGAGCCAAGCAAAGCAACCACTACAGTCAAAGACGAGCACCGAAAACCCACACTGACACAGACAAATGCAACCTACAGCTGAAGCAAAACACAAAACCCAAGCACCACAGAGCAAAACACCGACCACAACACCCCAAGCCAAAAAGGGCAAGACAGCTGAAAACACACCGGCACAGAAAGAGACCACGACACCCACCAAGAACGTCGAAGCAGCAACCTCAAGGACAAACCACCCACCCCAGCAGAAGAAAACCAAGAGACAGCAGCAGCAGCGTTTCGACCAGCAGGCCCGAGAGTCCATCCAACTGGACCTGCTTGCGCAGCAGACCATAGGTACCGAAGGACACGGCCAGGGTACAACTGATCCACGGCAGACTACCGAGCTGTACCAGCTGTACGCCGATGGCCAGCAGAGCCAGAACGATGGCGGTACCCTGCATGGGTGTGATGCGTTCCTTGAGCACCAGCATGCCGAGGGCCACGTTGACCAGCGGAGTCATGAAATAGCCCAGACTGGCCTGCAGCACATGCTGGGTTTCCACCGCGTAGATGTACAGGCCCCAGTTCAGGGCGATCAGAATGGCGCAACACAGCACTCTGCCAAGTCGCCGCGGATGAGCAAGGGCATCGCGAATCGGCGCCCAACGCCGCAGTACACAAATGACCAGAGCGAGGAACAGGCAGGACCAGAGTACACGATGGGCCAGGATCTCGAGCGCAGGTACGCCGTCGAACAGGGCGAAAAACAATGGAAACAGGCCCCACATGCTGTAGGCCACCAGTCCCAGCGCTACGCCCCTTGTCGACTCTGACACCGTCGATTCCGAAACGGTCGATCCCGAAGTTCTGGCCAACGGTCATCCTCCCTGAAAAGGCGTCAGGTTAGCATACTAACGACGAGCTACGAGCTGGCGCATGTTCGTTCCCGACGAATATGCGCACTGCCCACGTCCATGTGGGTCGGCTATTCGTGTTCCCGACACGAACACGCACTTCCCACATCCATGTGGGTCGGCTATTCGTGTTCCCGACACGAACACGCACTTCCCACATCCATGTGGGTCGCGAGCCAGGAGCCAGGGATAACTGGCGGTCGGTAATGGCTGCGGTCGGCGTCAGGGTCAGTTAGCCTATATAGAGCCCCTGCTGACAATGAACCCATGGTGAGAGATCTGTGATGACACAGTTGCGTACTACTCTGGTGCAGTGCGACCTGCACTGGGAAGATCCCGAGACCAATTGCCGCCGCCTCGAGGAGCAACTTGGCGATCTGGACAGTGCAGATACTGACTTGATCGTATTGCCGGAAATGTTTGCCACTGGTTTTACCATGAACTCGCGGGAGATGGCCCAGCCGATGCCATCCAGCAGCGTTGTGGCCTGGCTTCGTGATCAGGCTCGTCAACGTCGCTGCGTGGTGACCGGCAGCGTAGCCATCGAGGAAGGTGGACGATACTTCAATCGCTTGATCTGGGCGACGCCGGATGGCGAACTCGTGCACTATGACAAACGCCATCTCTTCCGCATGGCCGGCGAACACGAGCGCTACGCCATGGGCGATCGTCGAGTGATTGTCGAGCTCAATGGCTTCCGTATTCTACTGTCGGTCTGCTACGACCTGCGTTTCCCGGTATGGTTGCGACAACAGCCATCGGCGTCTGCACCTTTCGAGTACGATGCGCTGCTTTGCGTTGCCAATTGGCCCGCGCCTCGTCGTCACCCTTGGCGAGTTCTGCTGCAGGCGAGAGCCATCGAGAATCTGTGCGCAGTGATTGGTGTCAATCGTGTTGGTGAGGATGCCCGCGGGCTTGGCTATGCTGGCGACTCCATGTTGCTTGATGCTCGGGGCGAGGCGCTGATTGACGGTGGTAACGGTGAAACCATGCTGGCGACCGCGACGCTGGATCGTGATGAGCTCGAAACATTCCGCCAACGCTTTCCTGCCTGGCAGGATGCCGATGGCTTCTCCTTGATGGATACCCCGGATGTCACGGGAGATCTGTCCTGATGCGTCTGGATCGCTTTCTATCGGAAACCACGGATCTTACCCGCGGGCTGGCACGCCGCGTCCTGACTGCTGGAGAAGTCACGGTCAACGGCGAAGTGGAGCGCAAGGGGGCGCGTCATGTAAATGAAAAAGACGTTGTCTGCTGGCGTGACGAAACGCTCGCCCTGGTCGGGCTGCGCTACGTCATGCTCCACAAGCCAACAGGAGTGGAATGTACCGCACGACGAGGCCTGTACCCGCGGGTGGTCGATCTGCTCGACCTTCCTCATGCCGAGCGACTGCAGCCGGTAGGGAGACTGGATGTCGATACTTCCGGTCTGCTGCTGCTCACTGATGATGGACAGTGGTCACACCGTGTTACCTCTCCGCGTCATCGCTGCGCCAAGGTCTATCACGCCAGGCTGGCACGTACGCTAGAAGGTATTGAGGCGGAGAATGCCATTGAACGGTTCGCCGAGGGCATCCTGTTGGACGGCGATGACATACCGACTCGGCCTGCGGAACTGGAGTGTCTGGGGGAGAAGGAAGTGCGACTGACGATCCATGAGGGTCGCTACCACCAGGTGCGGCGAATGCTGGCAGCGGTCGGTAATCATGTCGAGGCTCTGCACCGTGAGTCCATCGGCCAACTGGCGCTTGACCCAGATCTCGCGCCTGGCCAGTGGCGTGAATTGTCTGCCAGGGAAGTGGCGCTGTTCTATTAACATGGCAATCAAATAGCTCATCCTGATCGATTTGATTGTCGTCCGCACTACACTGGCACAGATGCGCGGATCTGCTGGTGTGGTGCGGTCTCGCGTCGGCCTGATGGCCGACGGCAGCACTTCCCTGTGCCGCCATTAACCCAACATGAAAGCATGCCGGGTTAATAACGTGGCGATGTTCCTGCCGGAGGTGACGTTGCTCTGGTGGCATCTGATGAACAGCAGTCAACCTGAGGGTCAGGAGGGGGCGTCGTCGTGGCTGGCAATGGTGATTCGGGCTCTGCCCTCGGCCTTGGCGCGATAGAGGGCCTTGTCCGCCAGCAGCAGCAAGGCGTGAGGGTCATTGGTGTTGGCCGGGTAGCTGGCGATGCCGCAGGAAACGGATACTGTGCCCAGTGATGCTTCTCCGTAACGAAAAGCGGACTCCGAGAGTGCCCTGGTCATGCGCGAGATACGCTGCAGAGCGTCATCGGCCTGAGCGCCTGGCAGCAACACCACGAACTCTTCACCTCCCAGGCGGCATACCACATCGATGTCGCGGAAACTATTGGACAGCATCCGTGACACGCTGCACAGCACTGAATCTCCCGCGGCGTGGCCATGACGGTCATTGAATTGCTTGAAATGGTCGATATCGATGATGGCCAGAGATAGTGGTGAGCGTTTACGTATGGCGATAGCAGCCTCGTGAGCCATCAGCTCATCGAAGTAACGTCGGTTATGCAGTCCGGTCAAACCATCCTGGTAGGACATGGTGGCCAGCTCTTCCTGCAGGCAAATGCTCGACAGCACCAGCGAAAGGCGCCCAATCCCCATCTCGATGAACTGCAGCGTGCGATCACTGTGGGCCGTTCTCCAGTGCTGATTCTCGTGCGGCACCAGGTAGAGGACACCAAGACGCTGAAATTGTTGATTGGCCCGGGGAATGTCCAGCGGCAGCAACCAGTACTGCGATGCTCCACCATCCTCGTTGGTCAGGCGTGAATAGTTCCGTGAAGGAGACTGGTGGCGGGTCATGGATCCGGGGCGCAGGTGGTCAGCCAGTGACTCGTACGAGGGGAGTGGTGTCTTGAGGGTGTGAGGTGCTTGATGATGCTCTGGCCACACCGCGTCGAGTTTCAGGCATCCGGTTTGAGGGTCGAGGCGGTAAAAGGCGCCATGCAGTGGATGAAGGAGGTCGGGCATGGCATCCACGGTACGTTGCAGTGCGCTTTCGAGAGCGCCGATGCTCTGCAGGCAGTCGATCAGGTGGGCAAGCTCCTGACTCTTGTTGTGCTCAATGGCGAGTAACGTGGCTCGCTCGCGCTCCCTCTCGGCATGAGTCTCCAGTGCCTGAGTACGTATTTCGACTTCCCGCTCGAGAAAGCTGTTGAGGTGATGCAGTTCACGTTGTGAACGTGCGTAGAATCGAAGTGAAATCAACACAATGACCAATGCGAAGACCAGTGCACCGAGATTCACCGGCACGCTGTACCAGTGGACTAGACCATGGGCGACCAGCATGTCGGTGATCAATACGATGGCGAAGGCGACATAGCTGAGTATCACCAGCCACTGATCGGTGTCGAAAGTACGGTGACGTCGAAACAGGATCAGGCCAATCAAGGTCAGGCTGATCAACAATAGTACATCAAATACCGGGAAAGCCATGGTCAGCGAGGCCAGTCCCAGCATGGCCAGGCCAACTGCAGCGAACATGTAGGCCAGATGGGCGACCCAGATACTGTGCAACAACCAGTGACGACATTGGGGGAACCAGTGTTCCAGCATCAACGCCATGGCCACCGGCAGGGAAAAGTAGCTGGCGGCGGCGAGATAGTCCCACAGTAGTGGTCTTGCCAGCAGTAGTTGGCTGGCATCGCTTTCGGCGATCACCATGATGCCGGTTGCCAGCGCGAAGAGGCCGATACTGGCAAGTCGCCACTGTTGTGGGCTAGCCAGTATCAGTAGGCCAGCGAGGCCAGCGATGACCATGCATAGCGCCGAGACCAGCAGATCAGCGCGGGTGTCGGCAATGATCATGGGTAACACCTCGGCCTTTTCCATGACCATGACCTTGCCCCACAGCCCGATGTCCTTGTAGGTCGAATACAGGCGCAGATAGAGATATTCGTCAGCAGAGCCTGTTGGAAGGGGGATGGCATGCCAGGTCCAGCCGGCGAAGCTGCCGGTGCCGTTGTCGTTCAACTGGCCATGCTGGTAGATGCGATCGCCGTGGACGTAGGCTTCCCCGATCAGGTTCAGGCTGGACACAAAGAGTACTGGTTGGTGCCAATTCCCCTCGGGGATCCGATGACGCATCCAGAGATTGTTCTGGTCATTGCGGCCGGGAGGGTTACCTATGCCGCTCATGGTCTGCCAGAGCTCAGGAGCGTCGGCATCGGTAATCCATAGCACTGTGCCATCGGGCAAGCGCGGGGAATCCCCCCAGCGATACTCCCAACCATCTTCGAGCACGACCTTCTGTGCCAGAGCTTCTTGAGCAAGGGCGAAGGTAGGCACACAGATCAACAGTATGCCGAGCACGTGAAGCACTAGGCGAGCCATGACGTATCCAGAAGCCTTAGGTCCGGGGAGTATAGGATGGCTGTTCGTGGAAGGCGCATTCCGGGTTCGTCAACGCAGGCAGCCACCCTGGTCTTTCGATTGTTCGTTGCACACTTATTTATACCGTTACCTTTCGTGGCGAAAACCCAACTCCCGACTCAGCTTCTATCGTCATCAGTGGTTCAGGGAGTCGAATCTGACGCTAGACTCGATGCGGCAATCAGAGTGCGAGTGTAATCACTCCCGGGACGGGTGAGCACCTGCTCACTGTCACCGTGCTCGACCACCTGGCCTTCCCTGAGAACCAGGATGCGGTGGGCCATGGCCCTCACCACGGCCAGGTCGTGACTGATGAACAGATAGCTGATGCCATGGCGACGCTGTAGATCCCGCAGCAACTCCACCAGTTGTTTCTGGATGGTGCGATCAAGAGCGGAAGTCGGTTCATCGAGAATGATCAGGCGTGGCTCCAGGATGATCGCGCGTGCCACGGCGATACGTTGACGCTGCCCTCCGGAAAACTCGTGGGGATAGCGCTGTGCCACGTCCTCCGGTAAGCCCACTTCGTTCAGGGTACGGCGTACCCGTTGTTTCACCTCGTCATCGCTCAACTCAGGGTGGTGGAAGCGTAGCCCTTCGCTGACGATGTCGGCGACCGGCATTCGCGGTGACAGTGAGCCGTAGGGGTCCTGGAACACCACCTGGATCTCCTTGCGCTGCCGACGCAGTGCTTCACCATGCAACTGATCGAGACGCACACCATCGAAGTCGATCTCGCCATGGCTGGACACCAGGCGTAACAAGGCCAGGGCCAGCGTTGTCTTGCCTGAGCCCGATTCGCCAACGACACCGAGCGTTTCCCCGGGGGCGACTTGCAGATCGAGTGGTGCCACGGCTTCAAAGGCGGGAGGGCGGCGACTCAACAGGCGTTTTGGACGTTTGAAGCTGACTGCCAACTGGCGAGCGGCGAGCAAAGGGTTGGCGGATAGTACCGGGCCGGGCCTGCCCTCAGGGTCGGCGGCCAGTAGTTCGCGAGTATGGGAGCTGCGGGGACGGGTGAAGACTTCCTCGATCGAACCGGTTTCCTGGTGCTCGCCGTGGTGAAGAACGCAGACCCGGTCGGCGTGGCGCCGTACCAGGTTGAGATCGTGGGTAATGAACAACATACCCATGCCATGTTGGTCGCGCAGCTCTGCCAACAGAGCGAGAATATCCTGTTGTACGGTGACGTCCAGCGCTGTAGTCGGCTCATCAGCCACCAGCAACTGAGGATTGTTGGCGATGGCCATGGCGATCATCACGCGCTGGCGTTGCCCGCCGGAGAGCTGGTGTGGCCAGACCTTGAGCAACTCGGCAGCACGGGGAAGCTTGACCTGCTCAAGCAATTGCAGACAACGTTGTCGGGCCGGTTCACCGCGAATTCCCTGGTGTAGACGCAGGGTTTCGCCCAGTTGGCGGCCTATGGTGTGCAGGGGGTTCAGCGAGGTCATCGGCTCCTGAAAGATGAAACCGATACGATTGCCCAGCACCGTTTGCCATTGGCGCCGGCTCAATGCTGCCAGGTCGGTCGCGGCCAGACGACGACGGCCGCTTACCACTGCGTTGTCCGGCAGCAGATTGAGCGCGGCCAAGGCCGCGACCGTCTTGCCGGACCCGGATTCACCGACCAGGGCCAGGGTTTCTCCTGTATCGACGGATAGTGACAGTCGATCGACCACCGTCCTGCCGTTGAAGGCGACACTGATGTCATCAAGCTCGAACAATGGATCAGTGGGCATTGCCGACTCCTTCAGCAGTACTGACGTGTTCCACATGGCGGGGATCGAAGGCATCACGGATACCTTCACCGATGAACACCAGCAGCGAGAGCATGGTGGCCAGGGTGACAAAGGCGGTGATACCCAGCCAGGGAGCCTGAAGGTTGTTCTTTCCCTGGGCGACCAGTTCGCCCAGCGATGGAGAGCCGGGCGGCAGACCAAAACCGAGAAAGTCCAGTGCGGTAAGGGTGGTAATGGCGCCGGTGAACAGGAAGGGCACGAAGGTCAGAGTAGCGACCATGGCATTCGGTAATACATGACGCCACATGATCATGCGTGAGGGCAGTCCCATGGCCTTTGCCGCACGCACATATTCGAGGTTGCGGGCGCGCAGAAATTCAGCACGCACGATGTCCACAAGCCCCAGCCATGAGAACAGCAGCATGATCCCCAGCAGCCACCAGATATTGGGTTCCACCAGGCTGGCGAGGATGATCAGCAGGAACAGCACCGGCAGGCCGGACCATATCTCGGTAATGCGTTGTCCGATCAGGTCGACCTTGCCACCGAAATACCCCTGGATACCGCCCGCCAGGACGCCGAGGATGAGCGAGCCTGCAGTGAGGACCAGCGCGAACACCACTGACAGGCGAAAACCATAGATCACGCGGGCCATGACATCGCGCCCCTGATCATCCGTGCCCAGCCAATGGCGAGCATCGGGCGGTGATGGTGCTGGGTGAGTGAGCTGCATATCGATGGTGTCGTAGGAGAACGGAATTACCGGCCATAGCATCCAGCCATTCTCATTGATCTGTTGGTGAGTGAAGGGGTCATGGTAATCCGCGGAGGTAGGCAGTCGTCCGCCGAAATCAGTGTCCTTGTAGTCATTCCACAGCGGGAAGTACCACTGTTGCTGGTATTGCATCATCAGTGGACGATCATTGGCGACCAACTCGGCGCCGAGACTGAGGACCAGCAGGATCGAGAACAACCATAGGGACCACCAGGCGCGGCGTTGATGGCGAAACACCTGGAGACGACGACGGCTGATGGGCGAAAGTGTCGGCATGCTCAGGACTCCCGGGACGCGAAATCGATGCGCGGGTCGATCCACACATAGGTGAGATCCGAAATCAGCTTGAGGATCAGGCCGATCAGTGTGTACAGATAGAGAGTGCCAAAAATGACCGGGTAGTCACGCTGGGTAACGGCTTCGAAGCCCAGCAGGCCCAGACCGTCCAGCGAGAAGATCACCTCGATCAGCAATGAGCCGGTGAAGAAGATTCCGATCAAGGCGGAGGGGAGGCCGGCAATGATGATCAGCATGGCGTTGCGGAATACATGGCCATAGAGGATGCGGTTCTCGCTGGCGCCCTTGGCACGAGCAGTAAGCACGTACTGGCGGTGGATCTCATCCAGAAAACTGTTCTTGGTGAGCATGGTCAGGGTGGCAAAGCTGCCGATGGCCGAGGCAGTTACCGGTAGCACGATGTGCCATAGGTAATCCTTGACCTTTCCCCATGCGCTGAGATCGGCGAAATCCGGAGACGTTAGACCGCGGAGAGGGAATACATCCCAATAACTGCCGCCGGCGAAGAGTACGATCAGCAACAGCGCAAAAAGGAAGCCGGGAACGGCATAACCGACGATCACCAGGCCCGAGGTCCAGACATCGAAGGCAGAGCCGTGACGTAGTGCCTTGCGAATACCCAGTGGAATCGAGATCAGGTAGACCAGCAGCGTGGTCCAGAGCCCCAGTGATATCGATACCGGAAGTCGTTCGATCATCAAGTCGATCACCGGTTGTCCGCGAAAGAAGCTTTCGCCGAAGTCGAAGGTCGCATAGTCGACCATCATGCCGATGAAGCGCTCGTGGGCGGGCTTATCGAAGCCGAATTGCTGCTCGAGCTGATCGATGAACTGCTGTGGAATACCGCGGCTGCCGCGTGAATCCCCGCTGCTGGTTAGAGTGTCCTCGCCGCCACCGAAGTGAGTGCTGGATTCAGCAGAGAGCCCCTGGAAGCGAGCCAATACCTGGTCGATCGGCCCGCCAGGGGCCGCCTGAACGATGATGAAATTGAGCAGCATGATGCCGACCAGGGTCGGTATCATCAATAACAGGCGGCGCAGGATATAGACAGCCACGGCTTGTCCTTGTTGGTGTTCTGGTCTGTGTTCTGGTCCCTTGGGCGCAATGGGGCGGCCCAGCGCCCTGGTGAGGCAAGGGCCCGGGCGGATCAGCGATTGCGTTGACGGTTCTCGATCACCCGAGCGCGCTCCGGGTCAACCCACCACGAGGATAGATCCAGCATGTACTCCGGGAAAGGCTGGTGATAGCCGAACTTGTCCCAGGCCGCGATTCGGTAGGCGGCGAGGTGGTATTGAGGCACGACGTAGAAGCCCCAGCGCAATACCCGATCGAGAGCGTGCGCAGCGGTGTCCATGGCCTGCCGGGACGATGCGGCTATCAGGTCGTCGACCAACGCATCAATCACTGGGCTTTTCAGGCCGATCAGGTTGCGGCTCTGAGGCCGGTCGGCATATTCACTACCCCAGAATTCGCGTTGTTCATTGCCGGGGTTGGCCGATTGCGGGAAGCTGCCGACGACCATGTCGAAATCGAAGCTGCGCAGGCGGTTGAGGTACTGGTTGACATCAACAGTACGCACTCGGCCCTGGATGCCGATACGTGACAGATTGCGCAGCAGAGGCTGTGCGATGCGTTCGAATTGAGTGCTGTAGAGCAGGATCTCGATATTCAGTGGTCGCCCGGTAGCAGTGTTGATCATCACGCCGTCGCGTGCTTCGTAGCCCGCGGCCCGTAACAGGTCCATGGCCTTGTAGAGGCGCTGACGTAGATCATCGGGTTGCTCGATGGGCAGCGGTTCGTCGAATACGCGTGCCGGCAGCTCACTGCGCCATGGGGAGAGCAACGCCAGCTCTTCCTCGGTGGGTAGCCCGGAGGCCTCCATCTCGGAATTCTCGAAGTAGCTGTCGGTAGCTTCGTAGGCGCCGTAGAACAGGTTGCGATTGAGCCACTCGAAGTCGAAGGCCAGGGTGATGGCCTCCCGGACGCGTACGTCGGCAAACTTCGGCTCACGCTGATTCATGACAAAGGCCTGCATACCGGCAGGTTGGCCATCGGGCACCACCATCTGTTTGATCAGTCCGTCCTGCAATGCGGGAAAGTCGTAGGCGGTAGCCCAGTTGCTGGCCGAGCTTTCCACACGAAAGTCGATCAGACCAGCCTTGAAGGCCTCAAGGGTGATGGACTGGTCGCGATAGTAATCATATTCGAGGCGATCGATGTTGTAGCGGCCCCGATTCAGGCCGAGATCCCTACCCCAGTAATCCTCATCCCGCTGATAAACGATGCGTCGGCCTGGCGATACCTCGACAATGCGGTAGGGCCCGGAGCCGATCAGCGGATCGCGAGTCACGGCCTCGAAGTCTCGGTCGGCCCAGAAGTGGCTGGGAAGTACCGGCATCTGGCCGATGATCAGTGGTAACTCGCGGGATTCACTCTCGCCGAGCTCAAAGCGCACGGTGTCACGGTCGACGGCGACAACCTCCGTGACGTCAGCATAGTAGGCGCGATAGAAGGGGCTGCCTTTGGTGGTCAGGGTCTCGAAGCTGAAGATGACATCGTCGGCCAGTACCGGTTCACCATCCTGGAAGCGGGCCTCTGGACGTAGATCAAACTCTACCCAGCGACGATCCGGGTCGAGGCGAATACCTCCGGCCAGCAGTCCATACATGGTGAAGGGTTCGTTGGGATTGGACTCCAGCAGGGTGTCATAAACCTGCATCAGTCCGGAAGCAGGAGTGCCGCGGACGATAAACGGATTGGTGGAGTCGAAGCTGCCTAGTGCCGCCTGGCTCATGGAGCCACCACGAGGCGCATCAGGGTTGACGTGTGGCAGATGGTCAAAACCCGCCGGTAGCGCGGGGTCACCAAATAGAGCCAGAGCATGAACGGTGGGGACCTGCTCAGGTTCAGCGGCCTGCAGTGGACTGTTGAGCACTACACTCAGCAGCAGGCCAGTTACCACGTGTCGCATCAAGCTGCTTTCCTTCTGTTCAGAACCCCTGCGCAGAGCCCCGGACCGGGGCTCTGCTCACGGCATGAAAAGGATCACGAGCCGGAGATGGTCAGGCGTTGGCCAGGACGCAGTGCCTGAGGATCGTCGATGCCATTCCAGCGTGCGAGATCATTGGTCGACACAGAATGTAGCATGGCAATGCGTGAAAGGGTGTCGCCCTGCTCAACGATGTGCATGCCACTGTCGTTGCTGGCCAACTGGGTATCACCGGACAGCGGAGCTGTCAGTTGAGCACGCAAGGTATCGGCACTGGACGCGGGCACCAGCAATTGGCGGGCGTGACGTGGATCCACCGTCGATGACTTGACGCCGGGATTGAGTTCAGTGAGCTCACGAGTGGTGACACCGGCGAGATTGGCGGCCTCGGTGAGACTGATCGGCGAATCCAGGGTGATGCGAGCGAATGCTGCCGAGCCGCTGATGTCAGGCAACGCGACACCATATTGTTCGGGATCGCTGATAATCCTCGAGATGGCAATCAGCTTGGGTACATAGGCCATGGTCTCGCCGGGCAGGTTCAGATCCCAGTATTCGCCAGCGAGGCCGCGTGACTGGGCGGCACGACGTGCGTTATTGACGGTGCCCGCGCCGGCATTGTAGGCCGCCAGTGACAGCAGCAGGTCGCCGTCATACCACTCGTCGGCCTGCATCTCGATATAGTCGAGGGCGGCACGGGTCGAGGAAACGACATCAACACGGCCATCCCAGCTACCGTTGCGCTTGAGCCCCAGGGCATCGCCGGTACGTGGCATGATCTGCCACAGGCCTGCGGCACCGAAGTGACTACGTGCCTTGGGGTCGAAGGAACTTTCGACGAAGGGAATCAGGGCGATTTCGCCCGGCAGGCCCCGTGCTTCCACCTGCTGGGTAATCCAGGCCAGCCAGGGACGAGCGCGCTCGGTGATCTCGGCTACATTTTCGGGGCTGGACTGATAGTACTCAATCCACTCCTGAACCCTCGCATTGAGAGCCTGGTCCTGCCAGCGGAAATCGCTGCGCAGATTGGTCCACACATCCTGTGGCTCCAGCTCCAGCGCATCCCAGAAATGGGAGGTCAGGTGCTGATGAGGGGCGACAGATGCGAAGGAGTCTGTCGCGTAACGGCCGTCCGTCGGTAGCGGAGCGGCTTGGCTGCTGGTCCAGGCGCTGGCCATCAGGGAGCCAAGAAGGGCAAGGCTGCTGGCAGCGCCCCACAATCGTCTACGGGTTGTATGGTATGTCATGCGTACAGCACTCTCCCGACCAGACAGCGAGGCTGCTGGCCATTGGTCATCATTGAAGTCAGGTAATTCCCTTGATCTAGTACGAATCCTTCCATGCGCGCAGGGTGGCGAACGTCTGCTGATTGTTGTCGGTTGCGCCGTGTGTAGATGCTGCGCGCTTCACTCCTGCGTCGTCACAACGCAGGAAGGGGTTGATGTGGCGCTCCCTCTCGAGGGTTGTCGGCAGCGTTGGTCGCTCCAACTCGCGAATCTTCTCGCATTCACGGAGGGCGAGTGCCACATCATCGTTGTCCGGGTCGGCCGCTCGCGCGAAAGCGAGGTTGGCCAGGGTGTATTCGTGTGCTGCGAAAACCAGAGTGTCGGCGGGCAAGGCATTGATGCGTGCCAGTGACTCGCTCATCTGTTCTGCCGTGCCTTCGAACAATCTGCCGCAGCCGGCACTGAACAGGGTGTCCCCGCTGAACAGCAACGGTGGAATACCGGCTGTGAAGAAAGCAATATGGTCGAGGGTGTGGCCGGGTACTGCCATGACTTCGAAACGACGCCCCATGACTCGAAATTCGTCACCATCGCTGACACGCTCGCTGATCCCCTTGATATCCGGGTTGTGGGGACCGATTACCCGGGGAGAATAGCGCTTGATCAATGCGGCCAGGCCGCCGGTATGATCCTGATGGTGATGAGTGATCAGTACCGCGCTCAGTGACAGTCCTTCACGCTCGAGCACCTGGATGACGGCCTCGGCGTCGCCGGGATCGACAACACAGACCTGGTCGTTCGTATCCTGCCGCAGTAGCCAGATATAGTTGTCGCTAAAGGCCGGAATCGGTGTCACGCTTAGCATGGTCAATGGCATCCTCTGGTCACGCGTCGTCCTCGGCAGCAAAGTTCAGCCAGCCGGGCCAGCGTGATGAAACATCGCTGACGATGAAAAAATGACGTGCAAAATCCGATACTTTGGGGGTAGCGAACGATCATGTCAAATGCGTCCACGACGATAGACATGGCATCGCTCGTTCCGCAGGCCCGTCGATTCTGGGCCGGCGAAGCTGGGAGGGGCCTGTATCTGGCTGAGCGAGCTTGTCTGGGACCCCAGGCCGAACGCTGGATAGGGGGCCACGGGTTGGAGATGTCACTGGGTGAGTCCCTCGTGGATATGTCATCTGTTCGTCATGTTATGCGTTGGGCTCCGACTCTCGAACTGGCAGAAAGTTCCTCGACTATCGTGTGCCACCCCGGTCGATTACCGCTGCCCAGCGGTGCCCTGGATCTAGTGGTGCTGCACCATATTCTGGAAGTTGTCGACTGCCCGCACCAACTGTTGCAGGAAGCCGCGCGGGTGACCGCAGGAGATGGTCGCCTGATCATTCTGGGGTGGTCGCCAGTGTCGGCGGGGGGGCTCGCCCGCTGTTGGCCCGGTGGGCGCAGAACCATGCCGGGTATCGGCCACTGGCGCAGTGCTCGACGAATGCGGGACTGGCTATCGTTTGTCGAGTTCGAGATCGAGCGGTTAGACTACTGCGGCTTTCACCTGCCCGGCCTGACCCCGCACAACGCGCTGCTGGAAACTCTGGGGCGCCGTCATAATCTGCCGTGGGGGGACTGCTGGATCATACAGGCACGCAGTCGCTCCCGACTGGCATGTCGTCAGCCACAGCGCCCCCTGTTTGGTACGGCGTTGGGCGCCAGTGGCCTGGGGGCCTCTCGTGTTGACACGAGTTCGCGTGCACTGGAATCACAGAACTCGCGGGTACGCAGTTCCACTGAATCGAGCTCGGGTACGGGGCGGTCGCGAAAGGCAAGACTTCGATGACAACATTCGATGACAACAGAGGGTGACAGTCAGGTCGCCGAGAATGGTTTGCCGAGAACAGTTTGCCGAAAACAGGGCTGGAGAGAATTGAGGTGGCAAAGAGTGATGGAGCGCAGGAAGCGGCCGGGGAAAAGCCCGTGGTAACCATCTATACCGACGGAGGCTGTCGAGGTAACCCGGGGCCAGGGGGCTGGGGAGCGGTGCTGCAGAGTGGTTCGCACCAGAAGACTCTGAAGGGCGGAGAGGCTGCCACCACCAACAATCGTATGGAACTGACCGCTGCGATCATGGCGCTCAAGGCGCTGAAACGTTCCTGCGATGTCACCCTGTGGACCGATTCGGAATACCTACGCAAGGGCATTACCGAGTGGATACATGGTTGGGTCAAGCGTGGTTGGAAGACGGCCTCGAAGCAGCCGGTCAAGAACGCCGACCTGTGGCAGCAGTTGTTGGAGCAGGCCGACCGTCACCAGGTCGACTGGCGTTGGGTGAAAGGGCACAGTGGCCACCCGGGAAACGAGATGGCGGACACACTTGTCAATCAGGCCATTGATGAACTGCTGGCCGAGAGCCGGCAATAACGGGATATGCAATGCGTCAGATAGTACTGGATACGGAAACCACCGGCATCGAGACCCGGGAAGGGCACCGAATGATCGAGATCGGTGCTGTTGAAGTGATCAACCGCCGCTTGACCGGCAACAGTTACCACCAATACATCAATCCCGAGCGGGAGATTGATCCCGAGGCGATGTCGGTACACGGCATCACCAATGAGCGTGTTGCCAATGAACCCCTCTTTGCCGAGGTGGCTCAGGAGTTCTGGGACTTCATTCGCGGAGCGGAACTGGTCATACACAACGCCCCCTTTGATGTGGGCTTCATCGACCACGAATTTGCTCTACTGCGCGCGGCTGATCCGAACCTCGATTTCGGACCGGTGCGTGAGCACTGCCGCGTGCTCGATACCCTGGTGATGGCTCGTGGCATGCATCCCGGACAGCGCAACAGTCTGGACGCTCTGTGCAAGCGCTACGATATCGATAACGGTCATCGAGTACTGCACGGCGCCTTGCTTGATGCCGAGATTCTCGCCGATGTCTATCTGGCGATGACCGGTGGACAAACAGCCCTGACGCTGGATGCCGACAATGAGGAAAAATCCACCAACAACGAGTCGGGAGAGTTTTCGGTTCGGCGCCTGACGCTGGAGCCAGGTCGCCTGCGTGTTGTTCGCCCCACCGATGGTGAGTTGGATGCACATCAGGCCAAGCTTGCCAGAATTCGTGACAAGGCAGGGGTCTGCCAGTGGGACAGCGTCGCGGCGCCTGTCGACCAGACTGGTGGTCAGGGGTAGTGATGATGTTGAGGCGTGAGATTCCCTATGGGGAAAGCCGAGGCCGTGTGATTCGCTACGCGGCGGGTCGTATAGCGGTCGGGCCGGAAGGAAAGCCATTCGGCTTGATCGAACCCTGGCAGGCAGAGGTTCAGCCGTTGTGCTGGTGGAATGACGAGCCTGTTGGTTTGTTGATCGGTGAGGAGGGCGGCGTCGACTGGCTTGACGGCCGTGACTGGCTGGTGCGAATGCCGGAGAGCTGGTTTCCGTTACTGTCGACAGCGCTGCAGGTGGCTGCCTGGTCAGCCAATCACCGGTTCTGCGGGCGTTGCGGGCACCAGGCCAGGCGGCTTGACCATGAGTTCGCCATGCACTGTGATCATTGTGGCCATCGTAACTATCCGCGTATCTCGCCATGCATCATCACGCTGGTCACTCATGGAGAATCGCTGTTGTTGGCCCGCAGCCCCCGCTTTCCACCTGGGCGTTATTCGACGCTGGCTGGCTTCATCGAGCCTGGTGAGTCGGCCGAGGAAGCGCTGCGCCGAGAAGTTCATGAGGAGGTGGGAGTCAGTGTTGGCCGTATGCGCTATATACGTAGCCAAGCATGGCCCTTTCCTCACTCATTGATGCTGGGGTACCTGGTCGAGGCGGCCAGCCGTCGAATCCGCATCGATGGTCATGAAATCGAGGACGCGGCCTGGTTCTCACCACGCAAGTTACCGAAACTGCCACCGCTGTATTCCATCTCAAGGGAATTGATCGAGCTGCATCTTGCAGAGGTTCGGGATGGTCGCCAGAACTGAGGGCGGAGCGGCCTGGAAGGGGGCAGCAGGGCAGATACTGCCAATCCTGCTCTGCTGCTGAAGCCTCTCAGCTTGAGGGAAACATGTCGCTGAGGCGAGTGGCGAGCATGATGTTGCCGGTTGCCTTGAGCTTGCCGGTCATGAAAGCCGTCATACCATTGACGTCGCCGTTCATGATGCCCTTGAGTGTCTCGGTGCTCATGCTCAAACTGACCGATGGATCATCGTGTTCACCCTGCTGGATATCGAGCGTACCGTCGTTGATGACCACATAATGATCGTCGGCGTCGCTGAAATGGAACTGGAAGACTTCCTGAACACCGCTGGCGGCCTGTGGGTTGAACCGTGTGCGGAGTGTGTCGAGCGTCTGTGACATGTGCATCATCCTGAACAGTGGGCGGGGCGATGGTTGTCGAGAGTATTTCAAACAAGCGTTTCAATCAAGCGCTGTCAGTCATGTCGAGTGCATGAGTGCCACAGTGATGTAGACACGCAGCGGCTGGAAATGGACAAGGAGGCGTGATGGGCCAGTGGATCTTGGAGATGGGAACTTTCCTGTTTCAACTCTTGTGTGTTGGCGTGGTGGTAACCATTGCCACCATTGTTATTCTCCGTGCACGGAGTGCAGGGCGACAGGGGGATAGCACGCGACTTCGCGTCACCGATCTGGGGCGCCAGCATGAGCAGCGGACACGCAAGCTGAGGATGGCCGGCATGCCTGCCAGGGCCCGGCGTCGCCTGACGCGCCGAGTCAGGCGTGATGAGCGTCGGCGCTCAAGGTCAGATCAATCGTCGTCACGTACCACCTGGGTGTTGGATTTCCACGGCAATATCAAGGCTTCCGGGGTAACTCGCCTTGCCCAGGAGGTATCATTGTTGCTGCCAGTGGTGAACAAGGACGATGAGGTGGTGGTGCGACTGGAGTCTCCTGGCGGCCTGGTGCATGCCTATGGACTGGCTGCGGCGGAACTCGACCGCTTGCGTGAGGCTGGGGTGACAACCACTGTCTGTGTGGACAAGGTCGCGGCAAGCGGCGGGTATCTGATGGCCTGCAATGCAGATCGTATTCGTGTCGCGCCTTTTGCCGTCATAGGTTCGATTGGTGTTGTCGCTCAAGTACCCAATGTCCATCGTCTGCTCAAGCGTCATGACATCGACGTCGAGCTGCATACGGCGGGGCGTTTCAAACGTACCTTGACGGTATTGGGAGAGAATACCGAGGAAGGTCGCGAGAAGTTCCGTGAGGATCTCGAGAGTACTCATGACAAGTTCAAGCACTATGTCGCTGCGCGCCGACCACAGTTGGATATTGATGCCATCGCGACCGGTGAGATCTGGTATGGCGAAGAGGCCGTCGACAAGGGGTTGGCCGATGATATCGGCACCAGTGAGGCCTATCTGGTCGAGGCCATGGAGAAGGGCCGGGTCATGACGGTGGGGCTCGAGCCGGAACGCACGCTTCCCTCACGGCTCGGCTTTGGCTCGTTGCGGCTGGTGGATCATCTATGGGAGCGGGTGGAGGAGCGGCTCGATGCAGCGCTGTGGGAGCGGCGTTGAGCGAGCCGACGGAATCTCCTCTGATCGGTGGAGCACCCTGGGCCTGACCAGGTCAGTCGTTGGCGGCGTTGAGTTGTACCAGGGCCGCGATCATGATGCTGGCCGTCTCGCCATTGAGAGAGTAGTAGATGGTCTGCGATGCCCGTCGCGTGGAGACCAGCTCCGCGCGGCGCAGTATGGCCAGATGTTGTGACAGCGCCGACTGACTGAGACTGAGTCGTTGATTGAGTTCAGTGACGGATAGCTCGTGACCTTCGAGGAGGCAGAGAATGCGTAGGCGATTGTCGTTGGCAATGGCTTTCAGCAAGGTGCTGGCCTTGTCGACAGTGGAATTGCCACCCTCGAGCAGACGCTCTGCCAGACGCTGTGAGTTAGTCATCTACCTTCCCCTTTCCTAAAACCCCGTGGGCATCAGATATGTTGGTTTTGTGATTTATGGATCAGTGCCTTGGCGTGCCGCCAGTTGCCCATTCCTGTTTCGCAAGGGCAGGGGACTGACGTCTGCTGTGAAGTGTCTACCTTCAATATCCACTTCCGGGCAATATCCACTTCCGGGGGCGCTCGGAGCCCTGGTATTTCAGTACTGTCCATTGCTTCAGTACTGCCCAATGTTTCAGTACTATCCATGTTCCCGCGATGCTCCGGAAAGTCGCCCGAGTTCGCCTGCGTATATTATGATTCAGTATGTACTCAAGAATAGCGCATTGCCCTTGATGACGCGCCCCAAACGCCCACAGATGGCCGTTTCAGCAGAGTTCTGGATGCTTCTTCCACAAATTGATGTGTTCATCACCTGGCGCCATGGCAATTCGCGCAGAAATGTAGTGGAAAGCACTGCTGAATCCTTACATCACAGCGGTTGAAATAATTTTCTGACCAGGGCCTTGATCCAGCATGCGCGGAACTGCAAGGGTTCTTTGGCTGGTAGTTGGATTCAGACGTCCGTATAATGTTGCGCCAATTTGCACAGATTTCCCGCTCACAGGGTTCCCTCACCCCTTGCCAAAAAGGTACATGCATGTTTGAACTGTCTCCGCGTCAGAGACGCCGTCTGCTGATGGCCATGGTGGCCTTTCATATAGCCGTTATCGCCGCCAGCAACTATCTCGTTCAGCTCCCCTTCACGCTGTTTGGGTTGCACACCACCTGGGGAGCCTTCAGTTTCCCGTTCATCTTTCTGGCCACGGACCTTACCGTGCGCCTGTTCGGCAAGGAGCCGGCAAGGGCCATTGTGCTGCGTGTGATGTTGCCGGCACTGGTGGTCTCCTACGTGATATCCGTTGTCTTCCCGAAAGGCAGCTATGCCGGCATTGAGGCGCTTGGCGAGTGGAACCTGTTCGTCGCGCGTATCGCCCTGGCCAGTTTCATGGCCTACCTGCTGGGTCAGTTGCTCGACGTTCAGGTATTTGACCGTCTGCGTCGCCTGAAGACGTGGTGGGTAGCCCCTGCTGCCTCTACTGTAATCGGTAATCTGGTGGATACCCTGGCGTTCTTCGCGATTGCCTTCCAGGGTGGGCCGGACCCTTTCATGGCGTCCCATTGGCCCGAGATTGCAGCGGTTGATTACGCCATCAAGCTGGTGATCAGCCTGCTGTTTTTCCTGCCGCTGTATGGCATCCTGTTGCGCGGGTTGAGTCATCGCCTGGTGGCCTTGAGTACTGCCCGTGAGCAGTGGAAAGCGGAAGCGGGATCAACAGGCTCCTGACTGTCGAAGTAGAGACGGTTGCATTTGACAGGTCGGAATTGCTCAGTGCCGCCCGGAGGCTCTCGGGTCAGACCTTTGCGTAGCCACTATTATTAACATGGCAATCAAATGGCTCATCCTGATCGATTTGATTTTCGTCCGCACCCCACTGGCGCAGATGCACGGATCTGCTGGTGTGGTGCGGTTTCGCGTCGGTCTGATGGCCGACGGCGGCACGTCCATGTGCCGCCCTTGACTCAACATGAAAGCCTGCCGGGTTAATATTATTCCTTTCCGGCATCAGGTTTCCGGAATAGAACAACCAGGGAGATTGCATGTCTGTTGCCTTGAACTTCTCGGATAGCGGCGGCGAAGGGACTCCGCTGGTCATCGTGCATGGCCTGCTGGGCAGCGCGGACAACTGGCGCTCGCATATCAAGCACTTTGCTTCCCATTGGCGAGTCATCGCGGTGGATTTGCGCAATCACGGCGGATCTCCCCATGTCTCAGGTATGAGCTATGACGAGATGGCCGAGGATGTGGTGGCTGTACTCGACAGCTGCGGGGTTGATCGGGCGCATCTGCTGGGGCATTCGATGGGAGGGAAGGTGGTGATGACGCTGGCACGGCAGTATCCCGACCGGGTGGCGTCATTGATGGTGGCGGATATCGCTCCGGTGACATATGAGCATCATCATGACACCGTGTTTTCCGCGATGCGTGCGGTCGAGCAGGGTCAGCCCGGTGATCGCCGCGATGCTGACGCCCTGATGGCCGAGTTTGTCGCCGACAAGCCCACTCGCATGTTCCTCGCGACCAACCTCAAACGTGATGAGGGTGGGGTGTTGCGCTTGAGGGTCAACATGGATGCCATCGAGCAGGGCTATCCCGACATCATGGCTGCGCCGACAGGTCAGGGCGCCATCGACGTTCCCTGCCTGGTGGTGCGTGGCTCACGCTCCGATTATGTCAGCGACGAGCGGCTGGGGGCTGTGCACGACGTTCTGCCGCACGCTGAACTGGTGACCCTGGATGCAGGGCATTGGCTGCACACCGAGAAGGCTGAGGAGTTCCGTGGCGCCATAGAAGCGTTCCTGGAGCAGCGCTGACTCGATGGGCATCAGCAAGTATTCAAAGGGCGCCTGACGGCGCCCTTGTGCGTTCAGAAATAGCTCATCCTGATCGATTTGATTTTCGTCCGCACCCCACTGGGAGAGGCTAGACGAGGTCAGCCCGGATCGCGTGCCAGTGTCTCGGGGGGCGTCAGTGAGTCAACGAGTCCGTGCTCCCAGAGATAATGCTCCAGGCGGCGATAACGGGCGACGTCCACCGCCCCTGGTCGCAGTGCCAGGCGGCGACGAATATCCGGCCACGCTTCGGCATTGGCTGCGCTGTCCATGGTGGGCTGCTGCTTGACCATGATCTGCCAGGCTTCGTCCGGGTGCGCAACGATCCACTGCGTGGCTTCCTGAACCGCCGCAACAAGGCGATTGATAGCGCTGCGCTGCGAGGCCAGATGATTGACATTGGCGACCATGACCAGGCCGTCATGAATGGGGAAGCCGAGCTCCTCCAGCGGTAGTACATGAGTTGCCACACCCAGATCGGCGAGCTGGCGGGGAAGGCTGAAGCGGGCGCCGGCCACGATGGCGTCGATACGACCTTCGCTCATGGCACTGATGATCGAGAAATGAACATCGCGTGCGTCGACATGGGACAGGTTCAGGTGCTCTTCATCCAGAATGGCGCGCAGAATAATATCGTGACCGGCCTGGTCAGAGTATCCCACGCGTTGATCGATCAACGACAGAGCGGAGTCGATGCCGCTTTCCTCCCGTGCCACCAGGGCTGTCAGCGGAAGTTCGACCAGGGTTGCCACTCGGACCAGAGGTTTTCCCTCATCGACTAGTTGATGCAGCGTCACCTGGTCGGTCAGCGCCAGTTCAACGCGAGATGCGGCGACGAGCTTGGCCGGAATGTCAGGATCCGCTGGTGGGCGCATGGTGACGTCGAGGCCGTGTTGAGCGAACAATCCCAGCGCGTCTGCAATCAGCAGTGCGGCATGACGAGGGCTAGGGTGCCAGTCCAGTACCAGTTCAAGTTGAGTCAGTGGCGGTGGCAGGACAGGGTCTGGTGGTGTCATGACCACCGAGGGAGCGGCAGGCAATGTGGGTGTATCCACGCCCGGGCCGCTGGGGTGGTTCTGATACGCCTCTTCTATGCTGGCGGGGTCCTCGTTGGACGAGGTTGTCTGTGAACTCTGTTTGATCGCCCGTTGTCGAGGTGTAGTGGCAATGGTTGAATCCTGTTTATCGACTTCTTCCACTGGAGTGTCGGGCGTTGCCTCGATATCGTCAGTGGCAGAGGTATCGTCACCGGAGGATGCCTGTTCTTCATTGGCCGCAGACTCATCTGCAGAGGAAGGAGACGCATCAACGGAGGACTCTTCGATTGTTGGCGCCCCCGCACCCTGCTGGGCGTACAGGGGCTGAGTGGGGTAGGCAGAGCCGACGATGAGCACGAGACTCAGTGCGCCGCACACCAGAATGCGCCGGCGTAGTGCCATCGGCATGAGCTATCTCCAGGCTGGTCATACAGAAGCATCGGGGGCTTATTCTAGCCGTGCTTGGCGGTGGGGGGAATATTCGTTACCCCGTCGCCTTGTCGAAGAAGGGCTGGAGTATGCCCGTCCATGCACAGCAGCACGGGGCATGTCTTCTTCCAGGGACTATTCCTGACCCAGACCATGGGCCTCGTTCCCCGGGATATGCGATGTATTGACGTCGCGTGTCTCCGACAGGCATGGGATAATCCTGTTCTGACTCCGCGCAAGGGATGCATATGGACACCATCAACAGTCTCTTTCTACTGACAGGCACCTTGATTGCCTTGAGTGTACTGGCGAGCCGCCTATCTGCCGTAGCAGGGGTGCCACTGCTGGTGCTGTTTCTCGTTCTTGGGATGCTGGCAGGCGAAGAAGGTGTACTGGGGATCAATTTCGATAATTACTCGTTGGCGTTCATTATCGGCCATCTTGCGTTGGCGATGATATTGCTTGATGGCGGTCTGCGCACGCGGCTGACCACTTTCCGCGTCGGGTTCCGGCCGGCCCTGGGGCTTGCCACCTTCGGTGTGTTCATTACCAGCGGTCTGGTCGGTATTCTTTCCATGTGGGTGTTCGATCTGACGTTGATGCAGGGCTTGCTGGTGGGTGCCATCGTCGGTTCCACCGATGCCGCTGCGGTATTCTCGATGCTCAGCGGAAGTGGCCTGAATCTCAACGAACGTGTGGCCGCCACCCTGGAAATCGAGTCAGGTACCAACGACCCCATGGCCATCTTCCTGACTCTGGTTCTGGTGGAAAGTCTGGTGGGAGGGGTGAGTTCTCCTCTGGCAATGCTGCTGTTGTTTGCCCAGCAGTTTGCGCTGGCCATCATCATCGGGCTTGGCGTTGGCTGGCTGATTGCCAGACTGTTGTCCTGGCTTGACCTGGCGCCAGGCTTGTACTCGTTGCTGGCTCTGGCATTGGGCATGTGTGTATTCGGCCTGACCAGTGCGCTCGGCGGAAGTGGTTTTCTGGCGATCTATCTTACTGGCTTGATGATCGGCAACCGGCCGGGTCGACATCTGAATTTCATCCTGCCAGTGCATGATGGCCTCGCCTGGCTGAGTCAGATTGGCCTGTTCCTGGTGCTGGGCCTGCTGGTCACTCCCAGTGCGCTGATTGATGTCATTCTGCCGGCATCAGTGGTGGCCCTTGCCTTGATCTTCGTTGCCCGTCCTCTGGCGGTGATACTGACGCTCAAGCCATTCTTCCGCTTCCGCTGGCGTGAGGTGATCTTCATCTCCTGGGTGGGGCTGCGTGGTGCGGTACCCATCGTATTGGCCATCTTTCCGGTGATTGGGGGAGTGGAAGATTCGCAGTTGTACTTCAATGTCGCTTTTGCCGTGGTGCTCCTTTCACTGTTGATTCAGGGCGGCACTCTTCCATGGATGGCCCGCCGTATGCGCGTCATGGTGCCCAGTACCATCGAGCCCAATCAAAGAGGCCCGCTAGGCGTGCTGCCGGAGAACGATTTCGAGATGTTCGTCTATCGGATCGAGAACCCTGACCTCGAGGATGTGCCGATTCGCTTAATGCGCTTTCCATCCGGCGCTCTGATCTCGGCACTGTTCCGCAAGCATGTCATGGTACATCCCAAGGGGAGCACTCGACTCAAGGTAGACGATGTGGTCTGTGTGATCGGCCGCAACGATGATCTGCCGGCTCTCAACCGGTTGTTTGATGGAGAGGCAAGGCTCAAGCAGCGTAAGGATTTCTTCGGCACCTTTACGCTGGATGGCGCGGCCAGCATGCGTGACGTTGCCGATGCCTACGGCCTGACACTCAGCCCGGCCGAGGCCGACCTCAGCCTGGGACACTTTCTGGCGTTGCGTGTTGGTGGTTACCCGGTGGTTGGTGATGACGTCGACTGGCACGGTATCCACTGGGTGGTCAATGCCATGGAAGGCAACCGTATCACTCATGTCGGCATCAGGCTTTATTGAGCCCCGATGCAAGGGCAGGGAGGTCAGCGGTGGAGGGTAGGCTGTGGTGAGATGGTTGGTGGTCGGTGCACTGGCATTGCTGTTGTCCGGTTGCGATGAGACACCCACCGGGCGTAATCGAATTGCCTGGATTCCCCAGGCAATGATGGCGGATATGGGCAACGAGACCTTCGAGCAGATGCGCCACACCATGCCGGTGGTGACTGACCCGGCCATCAAGCGACTGGCAGAGTGTGTCTCGGTGGAGCTGGTCGATGCGCTTGGTGAAAGCTGGCCGGAAGTCGATATACCGAATCACTGGGATGTAGTGGTCTTCGACAACCCCATGCCCAACGCCTTCGCCTTGCCCGGCGGACGAATCGGTATCAATAGCGGATTGCTGCAGGTTGCCCAGACACCCGACCAACTGGCTGCGGTGATTGGCCACGAGATTGGCCATGTGATTGCTCGCCATGGCAATGAGCGTCTCACTCAGCAGTTGGGTATCCAGGCGGTATTGATGGTGATCGGTCTGGCCAGTGACGGTGAAGTCAGCAGTGATGCGCTCATTCGGGCTCTGGGCCTGGGATCACAATTGGGGATAACCTTGCCGTTCAGTCGTGCCCACGAGGTCGAGGCGGATCGCATTGGCCTGCAATTGATGGCCCGGGCTGGTTTCAATCCCAAGCATAGTATCGAGCTGTGGCACAACATGATGGAGCTTGATGACCAGCAACCCTTCGAGCTGCTGTCGACTCATCCCCACCATGAGTCACGAATTGCTGTGCTTGAAGAGTCCATGCCAGAGGCTTCCGAGGTATTTTCCAGCGTGCCCAGAGCTGCCTGCTCGCCGCTGTGAGGCGTTCTGGTTGTCTTGTCTGCCGGGCTGAGCCTTCTGCCTTGTCAGGCGTGGCGTGATGCTGAATCATTGAGATGACACAACTTGTACGGATGACTGCCCATGTCGCTTGACCTGGTGGAACGTGCCCGACTCTTTGCCACTGCCGCTCATGCGGCTATCGATCAACGTCGCAAGTACGGTGGTGCTCCCTATATCGAGCATCCCGAGGCTGTGGCGCGACTCGTTGCTGAACATCAGGCCGATGAGGTGATGATGGCCGCCGCCTGGTTGCATGACGTTGTCGAGGATACTGCCGTCTCGCTGGAACTGGTACGCGAAGAGTTTGGTGAGAATGTGGCCGGGCTGGTCGATGCATTGAGTGACATGCAGACACCGGAAGAAGGCAATCGCGCCGCACGCAAGCAGCGGGCCGCACAACGCCTTTCTCTGGCTGACCCGCGGGCTCAGACCATCAAGTATGCCGATCTGATTCACAATACATCGAGTATTGTGCGCCACGATCGCGGCTTTGCACGTATCTACCTCGAGGAAAAGCGACATCTACTGGAGATCATGGATCAAGGTGACCCCGGGCTTCGTCAACGAGCCTTGCGTGTGTTGCAGGTGGCAGACGGAGAGTTGTCCAGTCGTGGTCGTCATGCTGGTGGCGAGCATGGCGAGAACCTGGACGATCCTCGCCAGGATTGAGTTGGCCTCGACTACCCCTTGATCAAACGAGCGCCAGGCGGGACTTGATAACGCAACTCGCCGCAGGGGCCGGGAGGCGGCTGTTGGCCAGCCGGGCGGTCGGGATACCAGATGCGGCACTCACCAGGCGGTGGCAGGTGGCCGCTGGGAACTCCCGAGTCGTAATGATAGTGGCGGTCGCGATCTCCGTATGGGTAACCTTCTCCATAGGTGACACAGCCGGTCAGCCCACCGACAAGGATCATGGTGCCGGCAAGGGTGAATAGCTTGTACATGGTTTGGCTCCTTTGATGGGGACGGAGATCCCTGGGTTCTGAGCGGTATCGTGTCACATGACGTGCCTTGTAACGTACTCGTATTGTGCCGCCCAGTGGCATTGCGACGATAGGCTCGACGAAAACAGGCTTCAGGGAGAAGATATGCTGGCGTTGCCCACCTTTGTGCTTGCTGCTGTGGCGGAAATCGGCGGTTGCTTCGCCTTCTGGGCCTGGCTGCGTCTGGGGCGTTCGCCGCTGTGGCTGATACCCGGCGTGATCAGCCTGGTACTGTTTGCCTGGCTGCTGACGCGGGTCGATGCTGACATGGCGGGACGTGCCTATGCTGCATATGGCGGCATCTATATCGGCACGTCCTTGATGTGGATGTGGCTGGTGGAGGGAAGCCGACCTGATCGCTGGGATGGCATTGGCGCCGCCATCTGCCTGGTCGGCGCCATGGTGATCCTGCTGGGGCCACGCGGAGCTTGAGGCTCAGGAGCCGGGGGAGAGCACACAGTCGAGACTGTAAAGCTCTACCTTCTCGTCGTTTTCCACGGCTTGCATGACGTCCATGATGCGGATGGTGCGGTTGTCCAACTGGCCGGAGCCATATTGTCTGGCCTGCTCACAGACGCTGCTCGCCAATGCCTCGCCCTGATCAGCCCGCTCGGCCTTGAGGCCGATGAATATCTCTCGATGATCTTCCGATACTGCGGCAGCCTGGATCTCCGGGTTGCCACGCAGTTCCTCGATCAGACCCTCGGCATCGAATACGCCGCTTTCTTCATTACTGCACCCGACCAGTGCCGTGGCGATACTGAGCGCAATCCATGGTCTCATCTGGTCATTCTCCCTTTTGATCGACTTCTGGTCGGTGGTGGGGTGGCTGGAAGGCTGATATGGGAGCATTGCTGATGCGTTTTCGCAAGATGCACTGTGTTGTGTATTCCATGCTGGCTGCTGTTCAAGGGCCGTTCCGGGGGAGCGATATGACAGCCTCTGTTGGTGGGTGCACACCTTGAAAACACTCATCGGGTATGCTCCTAACATATTGATCGAACAGAACTGTTGACCTTTGAAGAAAAACTGGTAAAGTACATCGCCGTGAGCCGGAGGGATGGCAGAGCGGTTGAATGCACCGGTCTTGAAAACCGGCAAGGGTTAATGCCCTTCCAGGGTTCGAATCCCTGTCCCTCCGCCACTTCGATTTCAGGGGATCAGTCAAATTGGCTGGTCCCCTTTTTCGTGGGCGTCAATTGGGTAGTCGATCAGTTCTGTCGGACAATTGTGCTATCTGTGCTCACTGATTCCTCGCCGGGCGAGCCCTCCTTCTCAGTGCATTGCACGGTTTCTGACATTCCTCGCGTTGTGCGGCAAGACGTCTAGTCGTCATCTGGCGACAGGTATGCTTTCAAGGCCGTCAGTGGCGGGGGCTGTGCAGGAACATCGCCAGTATTCCCCAGTCAATTCAAGCACGGAGAAAGTATCAATATCTGGCGGAAAGGAGTCATCCCATGTTGCGACATCCTACTCGTATCACTCTGTTGTTGTGCGCCATCCTGGCGTTGTACACGACCCCTGCACTGGCCTATGTCGGACCCGGGGCAGGACTTACCGCCATCGGTACCATGATTGCGGTCATTGCAGCCCTTGTACTGGCCGTTATCGGTTTTATCTGGTACCCACTGAAGCGCGTCATGCGACGCAAGCGCGCCGAGCGTGCGACCGACGATAGCCAGAAGCCCAGCGAATGATGGTGTGGTTAGCGCTCTTTGCCAGCCTTGTGGCCTTTATCGGCGTTCTCAAGGGGTTGGCAGCGCAATACCATGCAGTGAACGCCGTCAGGTTGGCGCAGGGTGCGCTGGCTGTCATTTCTGATCCGGAGCTCGATGATGAGGTCAAGGAGCGGCAGGTGCAGCGAGCCTCTGTGTCCTTGCTCAAGAGCTTCTTTATCCTGCTTGCCATTGGTGTTGCTGCCTGTGTCAGTGCCTATGTACTGGTTGCCGGCGGCAACCTGCTCGGCCTGTACGGTATGCAGGAGGTCTGGCAGGTCGCGACCAGCGCGGTATTTCTGGTGGTTTCCACGGTGGCGGCGGTGTTGCTGTGGATCCTGCTTTCCAGACGTCGTGGTGCCCGAGGCGGCGAAACGCAGGAGAACACGGAGAAGCGTGATGAAGTGCCATACTCGTCGATGGACAAGGCACTGCACCTCTATGCCTTTTCATCCTCGGCACAGTCCACTCTGGCTGGGCTGGAGAATCGCCTGTGGCGTAAACGCATCCAGACCACTCCCAATCGGCGTCCGGTATTCGTGACGTCGTTACCACGTGCAGGTACCACCATCCTGTTGGAGTTGCTGGCACGTCAGAATGAATTTGCATCGCCGACCTACCGGCATATGCCCTTTACCATGGCGCCGCTCTTGTGGGGGCGTTATTCCCGGCTGTTGCGCAAGTCCGGTGCCAAGGCCGAGCGGGCGCATGGCGACGGCATCGAGGTCGACTTCGAGAGTCCGGAAGCCTTCGAGGAAATGGTCTGGATGGCGTTCTGGAAGGACAGGTATACCGACCGGAATATCTCCCTCTGGGAGGCCGGGGATCGTCATGCGGAGTTCGAGTCCTTCCTCGATCAACATATGCGCAAGGTGATTATTGGCAAGCCCGGCGCCACCAGTTATGTCTCGAAGAACAATGCGAACATAGCACGCCTGCCATTGCTCAAGGCGCTGTATCCCGAGTCCCGCATACTGGTGCCTGTTCGTGAGCCGTTGGCCCAGGTCCAGTCACTGATGCGTCAGCATCAGCGCTTCAGCGATCTTCATCAGCGGGACCGCTTTGCACGCCAGTATATGGAAGGTATCGGACACTTCGAATTCGGGGCTGCTCTGCGGCCGATTGCCTTTGCTGGTGCGCCGACCAGCAGCGAGGGCGCCGAGCATGTCGATTACTGGCTGCGCTACTGGATCGCTGCATATGAGCATGTATTGACCCAGGCACCACGAGATACGGTATTCGTGGATCATGAAGCGCTCAGTCAGACACCGTCCCAACAACTCCCGCGGTTGGCCGAAGCTCTAGCGGTGGATGATCAGGCTGCCATCAGCGCCTGTAGCGATATGTTCCACGCTTCGCGCGAGGTTCGGACGCTGGCCGGGGCAACTCCCGAGCTGATCAGCCGAGCGAGAGAAGTCCATGCCGAGCTGCTGGAACGTACGCTCAAGGCATAGAGTTGACGACAAGGAATGCAATAGTGGCAAAGAAATCGATTGGCGAGCGTCTGGGGCCGGTGCTGTTCGTGGCATCGCTGGGTGTCATCACTCTGGTCTACGGTACAGTAGCCACCACGCGTGGCTGGTTCCCGGCCCCTCAGATCCAGCTGGCACAGCGTACTCTGATGGATATCTCGCATAACTGGAAAAACGACCTGGCCCTCGAGCCGACCCGCCATCTGGTGAAGCCGGGAGGCGGTGACGTTGCGACAGATCGTGGTCTTGAAGGCAAACCCAGCGGGACAACCAAGGAAGGGTATGTGCTGGTTGCAGGCCTCAACGAGGATCAGGACGAGGCTTTCCATTCCGTCCGCCTCTATGATGGCGAAGGCAATGAGGTACATCGTTGGCCCGTGCACTACGACTTGCTGGACGATGAGCACAAGCCGCAGAACGTCATGCTGCACGGCATGGAGGTGTTCGAGGACGGCTCTCTGGTGCTGACCTTTGATGCCGGTAACGCGATTGCGCGCATCGATGCCTGTGGCAAACCGATGTGGACCCGCAAGGGGAGTTTCCATCACTCGATCAGCCGTGATGGAGAAGGGCAACTGGTCACGCTGTTGGAGGAAGGCATCGCCTGGCTTGACGAGGATACTGGCGAGATTACCCACCAACTGGACATTGTCGAGGATCTTGCCGAATACCCGGGAGGTGATCAGCGAGCCACCTTCGATATCCGTACTCGCACTCCCGACAATACCGAGCAGGAAGTACGCTACCTGATGGACCCGTTCCATCCCAATGACGCGGAACCTCTGCGTGCCGAGATGGCTGACGCCTTCCCCATGTTCGACGCCGGAGATGTGTTGATCAGTCTGCGTGAGCTGAACCTGGTCGCGGTCATCGACCCACAGAGCGGTCGCATGAAGTGGCACCGCCATGGCCCCTGGTTCAAGCAACACGACCCAGACTTCGAACCGGATGGCACCATCAGTGTCTTTGACAATGCCACCGGTAGCGGCGCGACACGCATACTGAGTATCCGTCCCGGTGAAGACAACGTCGAAACGCTGTTCAGTGGTTCGGAGGAGCAGCCCTTCTACAGTTGGCGTCGCGGTAAGCACCAGTTGCTTGACGACGGCAATATATTGCTCACCGAGGCTGAAGGTGGTCGTGTCATGGAAGTCGACAGCAATGGCGAACTGGTCTGGCAGCGGCACATGGCGTGGGACGCCGAGAGCAATTTGATCATTACCGAGGCGCGCTTCGTCCCTGGTGATTTCTTCACCAATGGGGTGCCGAGCTGTTCTTCAAATTGACATTGATATGTAAGTGGGGAGCAACACGACTTGTAGTGAAGTCGTGTTGCCACGCAAGACGCAAAAGGAGGTGCCATTTCGCGCACAGACACTAACCTGCGAAAAAATATGCGATTATTTGGAAACGCTGTTCGATCCGCCTGGGGCGGGACTTGTGGGATATTTCCGAGATTGAAGTGTTGATGTCCTGAACGGCCAGTGTCTTGCGTCGGGAACCGAGGGGCGGCATTCTGTGTCTGATAGCTTGTCTACCAATAGGGAGCTCAGGATACATGGCCTATCAAGAGTCACATGTGAGTCATCAGGCGACGACGCAGGTTGCTGCAACGAACAAGGTTCTACGCAACACCTACGGTCTGCTGGCAATGACACTGGTGTTCTCTGCTATTGCCGCCGCTGCTGCCGTAGCAATGGGTGTTCAGCAGATGAACATTCTGGTGTTCTTCATCGGTGCATACGGTCTGATGTTCCTCGTGCACAAGACCGCCAACTCAGCCATGGGGCTGCTGGCAACTTTCGCCTTTACCGGTTTCATGGGCTTCACTCTGGGGCCGATTCTCAGCGCTTATCTTACCCTGGCCAATGGTCCGCAACTGATCATGACTGCGCTGGGTATGACGGGGCTGACCTTCTTCGGGCTTTCCGCCGTTGCGCTGATTACTCGCAAGGACTTCAGTTTCCTCGCCAACTTCATGATGGCGGGTGCCATCGTGCTGGTACTGGCTATGGTGGCTGCACTGATCTTCAACATCCCGACCCTGTCGCTGATGGTTTCGGCGGGCTTCGTGCTGTTCTCCTCTGCAGCGATTCTCTACCAGACCAGCGAAATCGTGCATCGTGCCGGTGAAACCAACTATATTCTCGCCACCATCACGCTGTACGTCTCGATCTACAATCTGTTTGTCAGCCTGTTGTCTCTGCTGGGTATTGTCAGCCAGGACTGATGCTGTTCTGATCAGCGGATTGTTGCCATTCGACAACAGAAGTTCCACTGACCCCGCCTGAAGGCGGGGTCAGTGCGTTGACAGGGTTCAGGAAGTTCCGGAAATACAGGATAATTCATGCGTTATGGCATCCTCCTGCTGGGCGCGCCCTACAGTAATCAGGCCGCACACAGCGCCTTGCGATTTGCCCGGACCATTATCGCCAGAGGGCATCAGCTCGACAGCGTGTTCTTCTATCATGAGGGCGTCCACAACGCCGCTCGCCTGGCGGCACCACCGCAGGATGAGCCACACCTGGTCGATGGCTGGGCCGAATTACAGCGAGAACATGGCGTAAAGCTCGATGTCTGCATTGCCGCGGCGCTGCGTCGAGGGCTGATGGATGAGGAGCAGGCCGGGCGTCACGGCAAGGAAGGACACAGCGTCGAGCGCCCCTTCGAGCTCACTGGGCTGGGGCAACTGGTGGATCTTGGCTTACGCTGTGATCGGCTGGTGACCTTCGCTCCGTGAACGTGAATAAAGCGAATGAAGGCATGAACGACAGCAACATCGCACACACCTCGATCACTCCCCCCTCGGCAACAGGCGAGTTGCTGGTGATTCTTGGCCATGCTCCCCATGGCTCCAGCCTGCTGCGGGAGGGGCTGGATATGGCACTGGTCGCTGCGGCATTCGGTCGGCGAGTGTCGCTGTTGTTCATGGGCCAGGGATGTTGGGCCCTTCAGCCGGGGCAGGGCGAAGGAGCCCTGGGGCAAAAGGGGACACAGAGCACACTCGAGATGCTCGAGATGTATGATATCGACAATATCATGGTCGAGGCCGAGAGCCTTGAGCGCCTGGGGCTCGAGAGTTCGGATCTCGTCTTGTCGGTCAGTGTTGTCGATGCCGCGAGCGTCCAGCAGGCGATCGCCTCTCACACGCTGGTGATGAATTTCTGAAGCAGGACAACTCATGCATTTGCATACCTTGAATCAGTCGCCGGCCCAGAGTCAGGTCTATCGCCAGGCACTGGCAGCGATGGCCGATGACGATTGTCTACTGCTGATAGAGGAGGCCGTGCAGGGAGCGCTGCCTCACCTGATCGGGCCGTTCGAGGGGCTTGCCGGGCGTCTTTATGTGCTCGAAGAGGACCTCGTGGCTCGCGGGCTGCTGGAGCGCTGCGACGACAATGCCAGAGTGGTGGATGTGGAGGGCTTTGTCTCGCTGACGGAACAGGCCGACAAGGTGCTCAGTTGGTATTGAGTGGGTATCAAGAGCCCTCGCATCCGCGTCTGTCACAGCGACATCCAGGAAGGTGATTGGCAATGATGGTCATGATGGCGGCAGTAACGAAAGAAGCGCACCCGATGGAAGAGAATCCCGATGGCTAGTACGGAAATCGCGCGATATCTTGAAGTCGGCCAGCAGCGAGTAGCGCTCGACCCTGAGGGCTACCTGGTCGACCTGACTCAATGGACGCCTGAAGTGGCCGAAGCCCTGGCCGTCGAGGACGGCCTGACACTGACATCCGACCATTGGGAGGTCATCGATGTGCTGCGCAACTTCTATCAGCGCTTCGAACAGGCTCCGGCCATGCGGCCTCTGGTCAAGGCCGTGGGTCAGCAACTGGGTGCTGACAAGGGCAGCTCGATCTTCTTGATGCGACTGTTCCCCGAAAGTCCGGCAAAGGTTGGTGCGCGTCTGGCCGGTTTGCCCAAGCCCACCAATTGTCTCTGACGCCGCTCGATGAATTTTCTGGCACATGCCGCGTTGGCTGATGGAGGCAGTGATGACTTCCTCTACGGCAACCTCGTTGCCGATGGAGTCAAGGGTCCCGATCTGAGCGACTGGCCTGTTGAGGTGGCCGCTGGTGTGCGCCATCACCGTCGTGTCGACGCTTTCGTCGATTCACACCCCGTTGTTCTGGCCGCTCGTCGCAGGGCTCCCCGGGAGCAGCGGCGCTATGCAGCCATCGCGCTGGATATTCTCTGGGATCACTTTCTACTGCAGGAACTGGAGGCACCGACGCGGGACCTCCTGATCCAGCGCTGCTATCGCGTGCTGGGTCGGGAGCAGGCGCCGGCACGTCTGGCTCGCATGATCCCGGCGCTGATCAGTGAGGACTGGCTGCATCGCTACCGTCAGCGGGACTTCACCTATCGCGCCATCGCCGGGATCGGTTCACGGCTGTCAGGTCCCAACCGTCTTGCCGAGTTGGTGCCCCATTTGCGTGCGGATCACCAGCACCTGTCGGAAGACTTCCAGGTCCTGTGGCAGGACGTCCGACAGGTGTTGGAAGTCGTTGATACACATTGAACCGTCATGCCTTGAGCCATAGACACTCGAGAAGGTCGCCCTGAGCCACCTGCGAGTGTGGAGGCACCACCGCCAGCGCATCCGCCCCCACGCAGGATGACAGTACTCCCGAGTTCTGATCGGTGAAGGCGTGGGCCTGAATCCCCTCGCGGGAGAAGTCCAGACGTACCCGCATATAGTGCTGGCGTGGCCCGGTCGAGGTGCCAAAGGTGCTGGTGGCCCATAACCGTGGCAACTCTGCCATGGCGGTACAGCCCTGCATTGCGCCAAGCAACGGACGAAGGAACAGCCAGGCACCAACGTAGCCGGATACGGGGTTGCCCGGCAGTCCCACGAAGCGAGTCAGTTGACCGTCGCCCCCCGGCAGCCGACCGAGTGCCAGAGGTTTGCCGGGGCGGATGGCCAGACGCCACAGATTCAGCTCGCCCAGGGCTTCCAGGGCCGCCTTGACATGATCTTCTTCTCCGACACTGACACCCCCGGTGGAGACGACGATATCCGCAGCCAGGGCGGCCTCACGTAAGCAGCGACGGGTATCCTCGGCGTTGTCGGGCACATGCTGGATATGGATGACATCGGCGCCGAAACCCTCCAGTAGTGCGACCAGCATGGGGCGGTTGGAATTGTATATCTGGCCCGATGCCAGTGGCTTGCCGGGCTCGATGATTTCATCACCGGTCGACAGCAATGCCACGCGCGGCTTGCATCGTACCTGTACCTTATCAATCCCTTGAGCGGCGAGGTGTCCCAGTGCAGCAGCGTCGAGACGCATCCCGGCGCCCAGCAATTGGCTACCTTGCGCCACATCGCGTCCACGGCGACGGACATTATCCCCTTCGGGAACATCCCCCGGCAGCGTCGCATGGCCGTCAGTGACACAGGCTTTCTCCTGCATGACCACACAGTCGGCGCCTTCGGGTAGAGCGCCGCCGGTAAAGATGCGAGCGCAAGTGCCGCGCTCGAGCGCCAGGGGTGAATCTCCGGCGGCAACACGGCCAATGATCGGCAGCGTATGCCCGGCATCGGAGTGATGCAGGGCGTAGCCATCCATGGCGCTGTTGTCGAAGGGAGGGACATCCATTGTCGCTTCGACGGCCTCAGCCAGTACCCGCCCTGTGGCTTCACCCAGCGCGACACTTTCACTGGCCAGGGGTACGACGTCATCGAGCAGCGCCTGCATGGCCTGCTCCACGGCGGCTAGAGGCGTAGATTCAGAAATCATGCTGGCCCCGCTCGGGAATCACCAGGTTGGCAAAATTGCAGGGCCTGTGCCGACTATCCAACTGCTCGGCGAGGATGCCGTTCCAGGCGGTGCGGCAGGATCCGGTGGAACCAGGCAGGCAGAAGACCACTGTGGCATTGGCCATTCCACCCAGGCAGCGGCTTTGTACCGTGGAGCTGCCGATCTCCGCGAAGGAGAGTTGACGAAACAGCTCGCCGAAGCCTTCGATACGCTTGTCGAGCAGTGCCGAAATCGCCTCGGGAGTGGAGTCGCGCCCGGTGAAGCCGGTACCGCCGGTGGTCAGAATGACCTGCACCTCCGGGTCGGCAATCCAGGCGCTCGTCACGGCACGAATACGGTAGATGTCATCCTCGACGATACGTTTGTCGGCGAGCTGATGGCCTGCCGTCGTCAGGCATTCGACCAGTGTCTGGCCGCTGCGGTCGGTGGCTTCGGTCCGGCTGTCGGAGACGGTCAATACCGCGATCTTCAGCGGAATCATGGCGTCAGCATTCATTGTCCATTCGACTCCTCGTGACGCTGGTCACGGGCCTTCTGACGGGCCTCCAGAGCGGCGAGTTGCTCAGGAGTTGCCTTGCCCTGATAAAGCGTCTTCCACTCGCTGTAGGGCATCCCGTAGACATATTCACGGGCAGCCTCGTAGTCGAGAGTTTCGCCACGCTCCTCAGCGGCGGCCACCAGCCACTTGGACAGACAGTTGCGACAGAAGTCGGCCAGAATCATCAGGTCGATATTCTGCACGTCCTTGTTGTCGTCCAGGTGGCGCAGTAGACGGCGAAAGGCTGCGGCTTCCAGTTCGGTGCGTGTGGTGTCATCAAGATGTTGCATGGTCGGCTCCGCTGTTCGATTACATTGGTTGCGGTCTACAAGCGCCGAAGAACTCGGCAGGGAACGGACTATTCGTTGCGTGTGCATACCGACAGGATGGTGGCATCCTCGTCGCTGACCGAGACCAGCGCATGGCCCATGTCGCTGTCGAAGTAGATACTGTCTCCAGTGGCCAGCGGCAGCGGCTCATAGAATTCTGAGTACAGTAGTACTTCACCGTCGAGGACCATCAGGAACTCTTCGCCATCATGGCGCACCCATTCGCTGAAGTCTTCGAAGCTGCGTGCCCGAACGATGGTCTTGAAGGGGATCATGCGTTTCTGCGCCAGCTCACAGCTGAGCAGCTCATGCTCGTAGGTAGGAGTGGGGTGCATTTGTCCATCACCGCGCCGAGTAAGGTCGCGACGCCCCATGGTCCGGCTCTGCTGACGAGGAGGAGACAGCAGTTGAGGGAGATCGATGCCCAGTCCATTGATCAGCTTCTGCACTGCGGTGAACGTTGGCGAGATCTGGTCGTTCTCGATCTTCGACAAGGTAGACCGGGCAAGCCCTGTCCGTTGGCTGACATCTTCCAGGGTCCACTGGTTGGCCAGGCGAATCTCCTTGACGCGGTCGCCGAGCCGGAGGGGCTCAACGAAGGCCTTGCGCCCGGAGGCAATCTTCATCGCCGCCTGTTGGTCGGTGCTTTGGGTCATTGTGATTCACGATAGGAAACAGATTTCCTCATAGGCTACCACAAGGATCTCTGAAAATGGCGACGTCGGATCAGCTTCGCGGCCATGCTGATGAAGCCGCAGTGGCTGACCATGTTTCCCCGGCCCGTGTTTCCCGGGGTCAGGAAACATCCCTGGTGTGTAATCAGGGCAGAGTCTGGCTATCCGGCCAGGGTTGGCCGAGCAGAGCTCGCAGGTGAGCTTCCACAGAGCCACCCAGCACCGCCAGGTTATAGCCTCCCTCAAGAACCGAGACCAGGCGGCCATTGGCATGACGCCCGGCAATCTCCAGTGCCTTGCAGGTGATCCAGTAGAAGTCCTGATCCTCGAGGCACAATTCACCCAGTGGATCTTCGCGATGTGCATCGAAGCCGGCCGAGACCAATACCAACTGCGGTCGAAATTCCTCCAGTGCCGGGATCCAGTGATGCTCGATGGCGTGACGGAAATCCGCGCTGCCGCTGCCGGCCGACAGTGGAGTATTGATCACATTGTCATAGTCTCCGTCCAGGTAACGCCAGGGGTAGAAGGATGACTGATAGCTGGTGCAGATCAGGATCTCCTTTTGCTGGCGGAAGATATCGATGGTGCCGTTGCACTGGTGAACATCGAAGTCGAGGATGGCAATACGTTCGATGCCATGCTCGGCACGCGCGTGGGCGGCGGCGACAGCAATGTTGTTGAACAGGCAGAATCCCATGGCCTGATTGGCTTCAGCATGATGCCCGGGAGGGCGAACCGCGCAGAAGACGTTGTCGGCCTTGCCGCCCATGACCTGATCTACGCCCTTGACCACGGCGCCTGCCGCGAGGCGAGCGGCACCAAGGCTGTCGGGATTCAGCAAGGTATCGTTATCGAGTGGCATGAAGCCGCTATCCGGTGACAGCTGTGTCAGCTTGCGGAAGTGCTCGGCCGAGTGTACGCGCAGCAGTTGCTCATCGGTGACTTCCCGTGCATCGGCCTGCATGGTCTGTTGCAACAGACCTGAACGCATCAACCTCGCGCGAATGGCATCCAGGCGCATGGGGCTCTCGGGGTGTTCGATGCCCATGTCGTGCAGACTGAAGGCCGGGTGCGTGAGATAGGCGGTGATCATTGTCGAGAGGGTTCCTGTGCGGGTAGGGGCCAGCAGACACTGCCTGTGCGCGGCAGTCGGCGGTGCCTCGAAACACGATAGGGGTAGGCCACATATCGCCATAGTGGCAAAAGGTAGCATGCGTAGCGCTTCGCTGGACCATGCGTCAGGCGATATTCGCGGCTATGATGGCGGTGGTTCCATGTCGTTATGGTATGTCTTTCTGGTCGAATGGATTCGGGAGAATCTCCTTGAGTACCCAGTTCCTGCGCCGGTTCTTCAACCCTTCATCGATTGCCGTGATCGGGGCCTCGGAAAAACCTGATTCGCTGGGCGGACAGGTGATCCGCAACCTGCAGGATGGAGGCTTTCGTGGCCGCATCTGGGCGGTCAATCCGAAGGGTTACGATGCTGTACTGGGCGTCGACTGTGTCAGCCGTCCTTCGCAGTTGCCGCAGGCACCCGATCTGGCGGTAATCTGCTCACCACTGGCGACCGTACCCAAGGTGCTGAGCCAGTTGGGTGAGCGGAAGGTTCGTGCGGCGCTGGTGCTGTCCGGTGGCAGTGATCTGGATGATCTGCGCAGCGGCTCCATCCGTCAGCGTCTGCTCAAGGTGGCTCGCAGTACCGGTATCCGGGTGCTGGGGCCTGAGTGTATGGGAATGATCGTGCCGGGAGCCCGGCTCAACGCCTCCTATTCGAGCCACAGTGTGCCCCGCGGCAAGGTCGCCTATCTGGGGCAGTCGGGTATGCTGGCCAACGCCATGATCGATTGGGCTACAGGCAAGGGCATCGGCTTCTCGCATCTGGTGACGGTGGGCGATAGTGTTGATGTCCTGCTTCCTGATCTGCTCGATTACATCAATCAGAGCACGCCGGCCCAGTCCATTCTGCTGCACCTTGAACGGGTGCAGGATGCCCAGCATCTGATGACCGCAGTGCGGGACGCTTCACGTAATCACCTGGTGCTGGCCATCAAGAGTGGTCGCACCCCAGCCTCGGACATGAGTGGGCTGCCACCGACGCCAGGTATTGCCAATCGTGATCAGGTCTTCGATGCCGCCTTTGCTCGCGCCGGCGTGGTGCGGGTCAATGACTCCGACGATCTGTTCGATGCGCTGGAAACCCTGTCGCGGATGAAGCCCCTGCGTGGCGACCGTCTGGCGATTGTTGCCAATGGGCTGGGGCCTGCGATGCTGGCCATCGACAAGCTGCTCAATGCCGGTGGGCGTCTCGCCGAGTTCACACCCGCCACACAGAAGGTGCTTCGCGATCAGGATCTGGATCTGAGCAAGCCCGGCGAAAACCCGGTAGACCTTGGTGGCAATGCGACGCCGGAACGTTTCGTCACAGCACTTGATGCTGTCGCCAATGACCCGGGTGTAGACGCGGTGCTGGTGGTGCATGCTCCTACGCGGTTGGCACCTTCTGCGCTGACGGCGGAGCGTCTGATCGAGCATCGTCGGGCCTTCAAGCGCAATCTGTTGACCAGTTGGATGGGGTTCGAGCAGGCTGCAGGGGCACGCAAGTTATGTCATGACGCTGGAATTCCGACCTATCTCTCTCCGGAAAAGGCGGTCAAGGCCTTCATGCACATGGTCGACTACCAGCGTGTGCAGGCGCTGCTCCAGGAAACACCGCCGAGCCTACCGTTCACCACTACCGCTGCCAGTCGCGAAGCGTCACATCGCCTGATTCAGCAGGCACTGGAGGAAGGGCGTGAGAGCCTGCTTCATTCGGAGACCAGCCAAGTGCTGGAGGCCTATGGACTGCCGGTGGCGGCTGGTCGTTATGTACGGACTGCCGAAGAGGCGCGCCAGGTTTCGGCCGAGCTGCAGGGACCCTTTGCACTGAAGGTGGTGCATGATGGCAACTGTCGTCCGTTCCGCTATCGTCAGCATCCTCACAAGATATCGGCAGGGCTGCTGCAGGATCTTGTCGACCCTGAACAGGTGGCCACGGGGCTCGAGCGTCTCGCTGATCGTGTGGCCGAGAAGTTTCCCGGCTTCACCATCGCTGAGTACTGTCTGCAACCCATGCAGCGTGGCAAGCACTCGATGCAGTTGTGCGCGGGCATTACTCGTGACCCGGTGTTCGGACCGGTGATTGTCTTCGGCATCGGCGGATACAAGGTCAATATTCTGGCCGACCGTCAGGTGGCGTTGCCACCACTCAACATGAGCCTTGCTGCCGATATGATCGGCCGTACCCATGCGGTGCGATTGATCCGTGCCCACTCCAGCGATCCCGAACGTGACGAACAGCACCTGTGTCGTCTACTGGTCACGCTATCGCAGGTTGCCACGGACCTGCCGCGTCTCAGGGGGCTGGAAATCAATCCTCTGCTGCTCAATCGTGATGGCATGTTGGCTGTCGATTTCGCGCTGGATCTCGGCCCTCCGGCGCGCTTTGCCATCATGCCCTATCCAGAAGAACTGCGAGAGTGGGTTCAACTGAGCAATGGTTGGGATGTCGAGGTTCGGCCGATTCGCGCCGAGGACGCGCCGTTGATCACGGCCTTTCACCGCAGGCTATCCGAGCAGAGCATTCGCTTTCGCTATTTTCACAACAAGGCGGATCTCAGCCAGCGAGATCTCTCGACCCTGGCGCATATCAACTATGACCGTCAGATGGCCTTCATCGCCGAGCGATTGCGCGAGGATGGTGACAAGGAAATGTTGGGGGTCGTGCGAGTGTGGAATGATCCGGACAATATCCGTACCGAGTTCTCGATCATCATCCGCGATGACCTTCAGGGACTGGGTATCGGCAAGCTGTTGATGAGCAAGATGATCGGCTACTGTCGGCGGGTGGGCACCCTGGAGATGTACGGCAAGATCATGGTCGATAATCATCCCATGCGAGCTCTGATCAAGCACCTCGGGTTTCGTCAGAAATTCAATATGGAAGAACAGGTGGTCGACGCGGTGCTGCGTCTCAACGAACCCGAGAGTGACTGGCAGCGTCATCGTCTCGAACGACCGCCGGAGTAGGAGGGCTGGCTACTGGTTGGTTATCCCGGCTCTGGTGAGCTCATGCAACCACTCTGGTGCCTGGCGTTCGATAAGACTGCGGGCGGTATCTTCGGACATATGCAGTGATTCCACGGCATGCTCCAGACTGGACTGATGATGATAGCTCAAAGTCTGGAGAGCTTCGCCAAGTGCTGTTGCAATAACGCGTTCACCGTACTCGTCGCAGGCGATGTTCCATGCGGCCTGAGGAATGGGTCCCCACTTGTTGCGCATCATGCAGAGATCCAGAATGTCCTTGATATGGTTGCGATATCTGTCGGCATTGGCGGTCAACTTTGTTGCAAAGCACCCTTCCTGATTGACGCAGGGGATGGGGAATAGGCCCTGCTCCATGTCGGGAAGCAACTGATCATTGGCAAAGTTGATGATTTCGAGCTTGATGGGGCGGTGGGGGCCATCAAGGAGTGTGCGAATGGCATCGCGGTCCGCGCGAATCTCCCTCTCCCGATATAGGCGCACTGTATGTCCGGGGCGAAGTAACGGGCCGAGACTGGTGTTGGTCACGGCCTGGCGAGCAGCTCGATAGGCGGAGCGACCGATACAGAACAGGTCGATATCAACAGACTCTCTAAACTCGTCGAGTTCAAGCGCAATACGTGTGCCTCCGCCGAAGAGGATATGATTCTGGCGGAGAAAATCGGCATCGAATTGTGTGAGAATCTCACCGATGGCCTGATGGTGGAGGCGAGTGAACATCATGCCACGAGCATATGGCCATGACCGTAGACCCGAACGAGCCTGTCGATCAGTGCTCGTTCCCTGTCTCCCAGTTGGTCCTGTGCCACGAAACGCCACCTTTCTTCATAAAGGCGAAAGGCAACCTGCGGATCAACACGATCCTCGGCCCGATCCCAGAGAATGGCATCGAGTTCAGGATAGTCGTGTCGATTGATCAACGCTGTGTGCATGGAGACAACCAGTGGTCAGGAGGCTTGAGCCTGTTACAGGCCTGAGAATAGTCTGTAGCCGGTGCATCGTCAAAAATGCCCTGATAATGAGATGTTACTGCAAACTATGACAGCTCGCGCTCGACAAGGTTCCGCTCAGGACAAGGTAACGCAATCACCGCCAGCCATATGATCGGGACTGGCGGTGGTTGTTGCATAGGCTGGGTGATCAGGGGGCGAGACGCACGACCTCCCAATTGCGATCGCGCAATTGATAACGCACGCGATCATGCAGACGGCTGGGCTGACCCTGCCAGAATTCGATCATCTCGGGTTTGACCCGGTAACCGCCCCAGTGCACAGGGCGCGGAATTTCCTGGCCCTCATAGGCCTGCTCGAAGCGTTGCTGTCGCTCTTCGATCCAGTTGCGGTCGGGAATGACCACACTCTGGGTGGCAATCCACGCGCCCAACTGGCTACCTCGCGGACGGCTGGCAAAGTACTCGTCGGACTCGGCCTCGGAGACCTGCTCGACACTCCCTTCGATCCTTACCTGACGCGCCAGTTGCGGCCACCAGAAGGTCAGCGCCGCCTGAGGCACATTGGCCAGCTCACTGCCCTTGTGGCTGTTGTAGTTGGTGAAGAACACCATGCCTCGCTGGTCGAAGCCCTTGAGCAGTACCACCCGCGCATGGGGAAAGCCCTGGCTGTCGACGGTGGCCAGAGTCATGGCATTGGCATCATCCGGATCGGTGGCCCGGGCCAGTGCAAACCACTCATCGAACATCGTCAGTGGGTCTGCTGGGACCCGGGACTCGTCGAGGCTGCCGCCTTCATAGTCGCGCCTGATGTCAGCGATATCTCGGGTCATGTGGTTCTCCGTCTGGTTCGATGGGGTTGATGGTTGACTTGATAGTGATTGAGTCGATGCCGATGCGGTCAACAACCGGGATCAACAGCATAGTTGACGCAGATGACCGGGGGGAAAGAAGGCAGCATTCAGTCCACTCGGTGATCCGGGGCACGCATCTGACGCGAACGAAAGCGGGCGTAGCCCATACAGCCGGTGAACAGCGCCAACGACACCAGGGCTTCGAGAATGCCTCGCCAACCCTGGCCGGGTAGCGTGGCCACCATCACGCCCTGGGCAAAATACAGCAGACTGACGAAGGCCAGCCAGGCGTGACCGCGGGGGCGGCGAACCAGAATCGACGGAAGGAACAGCACCAGTGGCAGCACAAACGCTATCAGTGGTCCAAAGCGTGCATTGCTGGAGTCGATGGCCAGCCCACGATAGACCATCAACAACATCAGTAGACTGAAGCTGATCAATACCAATCGCCGTGACTGATGAACCAGATTGTCGAGTCCCTTGCGGCGTTCGAAATCCTCGAGCCAGGCCCTCATCCTCGAGACTCCCGCATGCTTTCCAGCGCCAGCGTCAGGCGTGCCAGGCGAATACCCTGAGCGGTCGCCAGTTCGCTTTCATCGCCATCGACCGGCCGGTCGCTTCGTGTGCCGGCCAGATGGCTCACTCCATAAGGGGTGCCGCCGCCCTGAGTGCGCGTCAGAGCGGTTTCGCTGTAGGGCAGCCCGGCATAGACCATGCCATGGTGCAGCATGGGCAGCAGCATCGATACCAGAGTTGTTTCCTGACCACCGTGCAGGCTGGATGTGGAGGTGAAGGCAGTGGCAGGCTTGTCGATCAAGGCACCGTTCAGCCATAGTTCGCTGGTTGAGTCGATGAAGTGCTTGAGAGGCGCCGCCATATTGCCGAAACGCGTCGGGCTGCCCAGCGCCAGGCCGCTGGCGTTACGCAGGTCGTCCAGGCTGGCGTAGACCGCGCCTTCGGCAGGCACCTCCGGGTCGACGGCCTCGCAGGTCGGTGAGACCGGCGGGACAGTGCGGAGTCGAGCGTCAACCCCGCCAACGGAAGTGATGCCGGCGGCAATCCTCTCCGCCAGCGCACGTGTGGCGCCCTGGCGGGAATAATAGAGCACCAGAATATAGGGGCGGCGGTCAGACATTGAGATTCCTTGAGTCCGTGAAAGTAGTGTCCGTGAAAGACGTGCCCATGCTGGAAGGCAGGGAGACGGAAAGGAGAGGGCCTGTCAGTCAGGTTCTCTCGAGACAACCGGTCTTCAACCATGGGCTTCAGCGGATTGCTTCAGGCGTCCAGCAGCGATTGGATATTCTCGGGCGGTCGGCCGATGACAGCCCTCTGTCCGTCGTCGGCAATCGGACGCTGCATGATACGTGGGTGCGCGACGATGGCATCGATGACCTGGTCGACATTGTGGCTGTCGGCTCCCAGTGTCTTCCACTCGGTCTCGCTGCTGCGCACCAGTTGACTGATATCGCCCTCGAGTCGTGATGCCAGCGCGCGCAGCTCTTCTCCATTCAACGGCTCATCCAGATAACGTCTTACCTGAACCTCGGCACCAGCCGCCTCGAGCAGTGCCAGAGCTTCACGTGATTTGGAGCAGCGTGGGTTGTGGAGAAGAATGATGGGCTTCATGAGGGGTTCCTGAATATCGTCTATACAGCGTTATTCTAGGGCCCGCACCTGGCCATAACAACAGTCCATGACAACAGGCAACGACAGTCGTTAACAACAAGCCAGGGACTTGTGGTGGGAGTCTGCTCATTCAGGATGAGCGGCAGGATCAATCCTGGTCGGAAAGCCGCTGGTATAGCCAGACTTGCTGCCCGTCCTGCAACTTGACGGGAACCCTGCGATAGCGCACGCCGAGACGTTCATAGCGATCCAGTTCCAGGAGGGTCTCGCGGTCAACGCTCAGCAGTTCACCTTCCACCTGGTGGCCGGGTGCCGTATCGACATCAAGGCCATCGCGACGGTAGTCCTCGAGCACCGCAGGAGTCGACTCCAGGTAGTCGGTGGTCACCAGCCATCTCACCACCGGGGAGCGCAATGTTCCATAGACGAAGACCTGGTGGGGGCCGGCGCCGACCTCAGGCAGGTCGGCAGGAGGGTCATAGCCGAGCGGGCTGCGCCAGACCAGCCATGCCCCGCCGACCGTCAGGCACAGGAGCAGCAGAACAATCAGACTGATACGGGTCAGCATCCGGTATCGGGTAGTCATGAGGTATGGCCCTGTTGTCGACGCCATTGGCCGGGTGAGCCACCTTCATGGCGTGACCAGAGCCGTCGTAGCTGACGATCGTCCCCCAGACCGACACGTGCGGCAATGTCTCCCAGGCCCAGGGACGTCTCGCTCATGAGTTGTCGGGCGAGATGAAGCCGGAGAGCCGCCAGGTAATCCCCCGGCGACATCCCTGTCAGAGCCTGGAAACGTCGTCTCAAGTGACGTTCACTCAGTGCCGCCTGTTCTGCCATGCACGGCAGCGTCCATTGCTGCTGCGGAGCAAGAGCCAACTGATCCTGAAGACGGTGTATACGGGCATCGACGTGGTTTCTGCCGCGCAGCCAGATGCCGAGCTGTGGCTCATGACCGCTGCGACGCAGATACAACACCATATCCCGCGCCACGGAGAGGGCCAGTTGATGACCTCCGTGGAGTGTAAGCCAATGTAACATGGTGTCAATGCCGGTCGAGATGCCTGCGCTGGTCAGAAAGCGACCGTCATCGGTGAAGATGCAGTCCTCCTGCACGCGCGCGGCGGGTGCGAGCTGCTTGAGGCGTTCGAGCAACTCATGATGGCTGGTGCAGCGTCGGCCATCAAGCAACCCCGCTTCGGCCAGTAACAGGGTGCCGGAGCAAACCGACATGATGGTGTTGGCTTGATGGCCAATAGACCTCAGCCACTCCAGGGCCTGGCGTTGTACTCCGGCCTCGATGGTGTCGCGATACTGGCCGGGGATCACCAGCAGCTCGAGATCCGAGACGTCCTCCGGGAGTGGTTTGATACCATGGAGCTGCAGAGGCCCCATCCACTCCAGGCTGGCCTGTGGGCCAAAGTAGTCAATGTGATAACGACCGCTGAGGCGGGCTGCACAGTGCAGAACCTGCCAGGGGCCGACAAGGTCAAGGGGTACCAGACCCGGCAGCATCAGCACGCCGATGCGGCTGATGGGGCCTTGCCTGGCCGTCGGGTCGGGCATGATATCTCCTGATTCAGGTGCTCAAGTCGGCCCGCGACTCGTCTTCCAGCGTTGCCACGTCAACGATACGTGCGAAGCGTTGTTCCAGCACCAGCTCCGTACGCGCTCTTATGGTCTCGGCACTCCACTCGGCACTTCTCTCAGTTCCCGCGCGGGACATGGGGAATGTCAGGGTCGCTTCACTGACGAAATCCACCACAAAACCAAGATCCGAGGCCACTCGGGTGGTTGTCTCGCAGCACTGCTCCGTGCGAATGCCACTGATCCATAGCCTGGTGATGCGCCGCTGGTGCAGCCAGGTTTCCAGCCCGGTGCCGGTGAAGGCATTGTGCACCGTCTTGTAGAAGGTTGTCTCCGCTGGATCATCGAACCCGTCAAGCGGACGAATCAGGCCATTGGCAGGATCAAAGGGTGTGCCGCTGTCAGGCTCGGTGTGAAAGATCCGCACCAGAGGGATCTGACGGTCTTGAGCGAGATCGATCAAGCGGCGTTGTGCCCGTTCCCAGTGGGCTGTCGCTGCAGGATCCCAGTAATCTCGTTGAGTGAAGGATTGCTGCACATCAATGAGCAGTAGTGCGGTGTTCATACGGTGTCCCTCGTCATGGAATCCGGCGATGAGCCTGGAATGTCCTTGCAGGATAAGCCGCCCTGGGCCCGCTCTGCAGGGGCAGCCGGGACAATGTGCGGACATTATCGGACATACGGTCATTGGGTATCCCATCATCGGAAGTACATGGGAGACTTTCATCAATCTGTAGCTGTGGGAGTGGCTCAGCACAGCTGCAGGTAGACATGGTGGATTGCCAGGCCAGGCTTCAGTGGAAGAATGCTCGCATGGAATTTACGGCTACCAGGGAGGGGAGCATGGATACGGACAATGCATGGCAGATCATCACCACACTGGCGTCGGGCGTGGACCCGATCACCGGAGAAATCCAACCCGCCGACAGTACGTTGCAGCACCCGGATATTGTCCGCGCCCTGTATGTCGCCAGCATGGCGCTGCAGGAGCGGTTGGGCAACAGCTCGACTCGAAGAGCCGCGCGACCCGAGAGAGCTGGAGCTCCCTGGAGCGATGAAGAGGACCTGCAGCTGGTTCAGGCATTCGAGGAAGACATTGGCCCGAACGACCTGGCTGATCGTCACCAACGTACTCGTGGCGCCATTCATGCGCGGCTGATACGACTGGGGAAGATCGCTCCGGATTCACCGGATCAAGAGTAACGAAAGGTCGCTGTGAAATGGTTCAGTTTCGTCATCAGTCCTGCCAGGATAAGGGATCCTGTTGATCGCGAGAGGAGGTGCCCATGACTCAGGGTTGTCATGAAGATGTGGATTTCCGGGCACTGATGGGCGATGTACGGCCCCTCAAGCAGGAGCGCAATCGGGCAGATGTTGGCCACCACCGCAGCGCTCCCAGTGAGTCCCAACTGGTGCGTCGACAGTACGCGCTTGCGGGGGAGGAGGGGCTGGACACCTTATCGGACGAGTTCATCGATCTGGTGCCGCCTTTCGATCCACTGGAATATCGCCGTGACGGCATTCAGACTGGAGTTGTCGAGCGCCTTCGGCAGGGTGGCTACCCGATGCAGGCCAGCCTTCATCTACTGCGTCGTCCGCTGCAGGAGTGCCGACGCGAGTTGCCCGCCTTCATCCGTGATGCCTATGCCGCGGATCTGCGTTCAGTGCTGATCATCCATGGTCGCGGCCGGGAAATCGACAGCCCACCCAATGTGCTGCGCTCCTGTCTGGCCAGATGGTTGACGTTGCTGGATGAGGTCCAGGCCTATGCTTCAGCTCAAGAGCGTGATGGTGGCCTGGGGGCGACCTGGGTGATGTTGCGCAAGAGCGAACGAGCGCGTGCCAACAATCGTGAACGTCAGCAGAAGCGGAGGGGATAGGCTCGTTCACCACCAGCTCTTTTCATCACCAGCTTTTTTTCACCACGAGTTCTTTTTCACCACCAACAAGAACGCCGCCCGAGGGCGGCGTTCTTGTTACGAGCAAAGGGACCTGTCAGGCCAGCGCAGGCTCGGGCTGATGCGCACACGCCTCGCGTTGGCGGCGCAGGAACATCGGCTCGGGGTTGTCGATGGATACCTGATAATGACGGCTGAAGGCATTGAAGGCGTTCAAGGCATCCTCGACGATCTGGTCCTCACGCAGTGACCAGGCGTCGAAGCCACAGCGCTTCATGTAGACCAGTTGATCGATCAGTACGTCACCCAGAGCGCGGATCTCGCCGGTGAAGGCATGGCGTTCACGCAGCACACGCGCGACGGAATAGCCACGACCATCAGTGAACTTCGGGAAATCGATGGCAACCAGCGGCGCCTCGCGAAGGGCGGCGATGGTCTCGGCGTCCAACTCGGTGTCACTGGGCAGCCAGGGGGCCAGAGAATCGCGACGATCGGAAGCCAGCCAGACATCAAGGCGCACAATGGCCTTGCCTTCGGCGGGCGCTGTTTCATCGTCGTGGCGCAGCCACTGATCCTCAATCTGGCGGCCGCCCTTGATCAGCGGGCGCGGGGACGTCTGCTCAGGCAGCATACACAAACTCCTTGAACGGCTTCAGGCCGATACGACGGTAGGTGTCGATGAAGGTCTCATCAGGCTGACGCTCGCCGACATAGACCTGCAGTACCTTGTCGATGACACCGGGAACATCCTCGCGGAAGAAGGAGGGGCCGAGAATCTTGCCCAGCGAGGCTTCATTGCCCTGACTGCCGCCAAGCGAGATCTGGTAGTACTCCTCACCCTTCTTGTCGACACCGAGAATACCGATGTGACCGACATGGTGATGACCGCAGGCGTTCATGCAACCGGAAATATTGAGGTCCAGCGGCCCGAGGTCGTAAAGGAAGTCGAGACTTTCAAAGCGCTCCTGGATCGCCTGGGCGACCGGGATCGACTTGGCGTTGGCCAATGCACAGTAGTCGCCGCCAGGGCAGCAGATCAGGTCGGCAAGGGTGCCCACGGTGGGATTGGCCAGCCCAAGTTCGTCGAGTTTGTGCCACAACTCCTCGATCTGGTCGACGGCAACGTCGGTCAGTACCAGGTTCTGCTCGTGGGTGACCCGCAGCTCACCGAAGCTGTAATCGTCGGCCAGGTCCGCGATGGCTGCCATCTGCTCGGAGGTCACGTCGCCCGGTGATTGGCTGCTGCGCTTGAGGGACAGGGTAACGGCCTTGTATCCACTGACCTTGTGGTCGGTGACGTTGTTGGTCACGAAGCGGGCAAAGGCACGGTTGTTACGACGCAGGGCTTCATAGCTCTCGATGTCTGAGGCGTCGATCTCGCGACGCGGTGGCTCGACAAAGTGAGACGCCATTTCATCGATGGCCTGCTGGTTGAGGGTCTGAGGGCCATCCTTGAGGTGCGCCCACTCTTCCTCGACACGACGACGCATTTCGTCAACGCCCAGGGCCTTGGTCAGGATCTTGATGCGCGCCTTGAACTTGTTGTCGCGACGACCGAACTGGTTGTAGACCCGGACGATCGCCTCGAGATAGGTCAGCAGGTGCTGCCAGGGGAGATCCTCACAGATGGTCTCGCCGATCATCGGCGTGCGGCCGAGGCCGCCACCTACCAGCACCTTGACGCGGACTTCGCCGGCGTCATCACGCCACAGGCGCAGGCCCACGTCGTGTACCTGGATGGCAGCGCGATCATCGCTGGCACCAGTGACGGCAATCTTGAACTTGCGCGGCAGGTAGAAGAATTCCGGATGGAACGTCGACCACTGGCGGATCAGCTCGCACCAGGGGCGCGGATCCACTTCCTCATCACCGGCAATCCCCGAGAACTGGTCAGTGGTGGTGTTGCGGATATCGTTGCCGCTGGTCTGGATGGCGTGCATCTGCACGGTAGCCAGCTCGGCGAGAATATCCGGTACATCCTCCAGTTTCGGCCAGTTCAGCTGAAGATTGGTGCGCGTAGTGAAGTGGCCATAGCCACGGTCATAGCGCGCGGCGATCTCGCCGAGCTTGCGCAGTTGGTAGGAAGCCAGCATCCCATAGGGGATGGCGATACGCAGCATGGGCGCGTACCGCTGCACGTACAGGCCGTTCTGCACACGCAGGGGCAGAAACTCCTCATCGCTGATCTTGCCTTCAAGATAGCGACGCATCTGGTCACGGAACTGTTCGACGCGTTCTTCGACCAGGGTCTGGTCATGATTGTCGTAGCGGTACATTCAGCGCTTTCCTGCAGCATGAGAATGACGGGACGTTGCCCGCTACCTTACTCTTTCGCCATTATTCTATAAAAGAATAAATGCTTATAGTTTTCGCGCAAAAAGTAATTAGAGGGAGTCATTCTAGATTGTCACGGTTTGCCAACGCCGCCGTTGCCAGATCAGCACAAAGACCAGCGAGTTGAGCATGCGATAGCCTAACTGACACCACCATATGCCTACCAGCCCCCATCCGTGATGGACGCCAAGCCACCAGGCCAGCGGCAGAAACATCAGCCACTGAGTCGACAGGGTCAGGGTCATGACGGTGCGCTGGGCGCCTGCGCCCAGTAGTGCCTGAGTGAATACCAGGGCCGCAGCATCAACGACGATCATCAGTGCGGTCAGGCGCAGGGGCTGGACGCCCATCTCGATCATCTCCGGTTGATGCAGGAAAAGCCCCAGCACCTGTTCAGGAAGGATCAGCATGGGAAGTGCCATGATGGCCAGGCAGAGCCAGGTCAGGCGGACCACATCCCAGCCCCAGCGATGCGCAATTTCCGGAGCGTCGCGGCCCAGAGCCTCACCCACCAGGCTCATCGCCGCCATGCCGAAACCCACGCCAGGCAGGATCAGCAACAATGACAGATTGACCAGCACATGGCCGACCGCCACGCTGGCGGTGCTGACCTGGCCGAGGATCCAGAACAGTACAGCGTAACCGGCCGCGAACCACAGTTGCTGGAAGGAGTGCGGCACCGCCAGCCGCAAGGTGGTCAGCAGATCACGGGGGGCGGGCCAATCGCGGATAGCCGGGAGGTGGCCATGAGTGACAGCCGTCCAGAGCAGCAGGCCCGCCACCAGCGATAGTGTCGTGCCCAGCCCGGCACCGCTGGCGCCCATGGCAGGCAGCCCCCACAAACCAAAGATCAGTCCGATGCTGGCCAGCAGGTTGACCAGGTGCATGACCAGCATGATGCGCAGATAGATGCCGGTTTCCTGGATGCCATTCCAGTAGCCTCTGAAGCAGAAGATCAACGCAATCGGCAGCAGCGAGATCACCCTCCAGCGAAAGTAATCAACGGCAATATGGCTGATCCCGGGGTCGCTATTGATCAATGACAACAGGGCCGGCGCCTGCCAGAGGCAGAGGGCGGTAAGTGGCAGGGCAACGGCGAGGGCAATCGTCAGACCGGCACGCAAGGGGTCGCTGCGACGATCCAGTGCCTGTTCTCCATGACGACGCGCGACTTGCGCCTGTACGCCGGACATGAGCCCGAATACCGTGGCCGAGACCAGAAACATGGCATAGCCACCGATTCCCACGGCGGCCAGCTCGTCGGCACCCAGGCGCCCAACCAGTGCGGCGTCCACCAGGTTGAGCAGACTCTGGGTCAACATGCCGGCCATGATCGGCAACGCCAGACGCAGGATGGTCTGACGCCGTGTCGAATCAGGCAGCATCGCACCCCCGATGATGATGTCGGAAGCGCAACGCAGGCATCTGTTGCTGGAAATGCGGGGATGTCATGCCGTACGTGAGACCACCGTCATGCCGGATCATAGGACAGGACAGGAGACAGCCAACGCTCCATGTCCTCGAACTCACGACCCTTGCGTTCAGCGAGACGCTCGACCTGGTCGCGGGTGATCTTGCCGGTGGAGAAGTACTTCGACTTCGGATGCGAGAAGTACCAACCGGATACTGCAGCGGCCGGCCACATGGCGAAGCTCTCAGTCAGTTCCAGGCCCGTATGACGGGAGGCATCAAGCATGCGGAACAGCGTCGCCTTCTCGGTATGATCCGGGCAGGCTGGATACCCCGGCGCCGGACGGATGCCCTGGTACTTCTCGGCGATCAGAGCGTCATTGTCGAGACTCTCTTCCGGCACATAGCCCCAGAACTCACGGCGCACGCGCTCATGCATGTGTTCGGCGAAGGCTTCGGCCAGGCGGTCGGCCAGCGCCTGGACCATGATGGCGTTGTAGTCGTCGCCGCGTGCCTTGTACTGCGACGAGAGCTCCTCGACGCCGTGCCCAGCGGTGACGGCAAAACCACCGATCCAGTCGGCCTTGCCACTGTCCTTTGGTGCGATGAAATCGGCGAGGCTGTAGCAGACGCCTTCGCGGTTCTTCGTGGTCTGCTGACGGATATGATGGAGGCGCTCGACTACCTGCTGACGGGAGTCGTCGGCATAGACCTCGATCACATCATGGTCAACGGTGTTGGCCGGCCACATGCCGATGACGCCACGTGCCTGAATGCGTTTCTCGTCGACCAGTTGCTTGAGCATGGCCTGGGCATCGGCATACAGGTTGCGTGCCGCCTCACCGACCACCTTGTCGTCGAGAATCTTCGGAAACTTGCCGGCCAGCTCCCAGCTCATAAAGAAGGGGGTCCAGTCGATACGCTCGATCAGGGAGTTCAGATCGTAGTTGTCGAAGGCCTTGAGGCCGGTGAAGGTTGGCGCAGGCGGTGTATAGCCTTCCCACTCCAGCAGCGGCTTGCGTTCACAGGCACTGGCGTAATCCAGGTCCGCCGCCTTGGGGCGACGCCTGGCGTTGCGCTCACGGACCTTGATGTACTCCTCGCGGATGTCGGCGATGAACTCGGGCTTGAGTGTGGGGGACAGCAGGCGGCTGGCCACGCCGACCGCGCGCGAAGCATCGGTGACATAGATCACAGGCTGTTCGTACTGTGGCTCGATCTTGACTGCCGTATGTGCCTTGGAGGTGGTGGCACCGCCGATCAGCAGCGGCAGGGTATATCCCTGGCGCTGCATTTCCTTCGCCACATGCACCATCTCGTCGAGAGAAGGGGTGATCAGGCCTGACAACCCAATCAGGTCGGCCTTCTCGTCGCGGGCAGTCTGCAGGATCTTCTCTGCTGGCACCATCACGCCCAGGTCGATGACCTCGTAGTTGTTGCATTGGAGCACCACGCCGACGATGTTCTTGCCGATATCGTGCACATCGCCCTTGACCGTGGCCATGACAATCTTGCCCTTGGTCTGGCTGTCCTCGCTCTTCTCGGCCTCGATAAAGGGAATCAGATAGGCAACTGCCTGCTTCATGACCCGGGCCGATTTGACCACCTGGGGCAGGAACATCTTGCCGGCACCGAACAGGTCACCGACGATGTTCATCCCGTCCATCAGCGGCCCCTCTATGACCTCGATGGGGCGAGCGGCACGCTGACGAGCCAGCTCCGTATCTTCCTCGATGAAGCTGGTGATGCCCTTGACCAGCGCGTGAGCAATGCGTTTCTCGACCTCCCAACTACGCCACTCGAGATCTTCCTTGCGCTCGGCGGTGCTACCGTCGCCCTTGTAGCGATCCGCGATCTCGAGTAGGCGCTCGGTGCTGTCGCTGCGACGGTTGAGAACCACGTCCTCTACGGCCTCGCGCAGTTCTTCCGGCAGATCGTCATAGACAGCCAGCTGTCCGGCATTGACGATGCCCATGGTCATGCCGGCGCGAATGGCATGATAGAGAAAGACCGAGTGAATGGCCTCGCGAACCGGGTTGTTGCCGCGGAACGAGAAGGACACGTTGGAGACACCACCGGAGACCATGGCGTGGGGCAGGTGCTCAGTGATCCAGCGCGTGGCCTCGATGAAGTCCACCGCGTAGTTGTCGTGTTCCTCGATGCCGGTGCCGATGGCAAAGATGTTGGGGTCGAAGATGATGTCTTCCGGCGGAAAACCGATCTCGTCGACCAGTACCTGATAGGCGCGCTGACAGATCTCTGTCTTGCGCGCGAAGGTATCGGCCTGGCCGCTCTCGTCAAAAGCCATGACCACAACCGCAGCACCGTGTCGGCGACACTCGGTCGCCTGGTGACGGAAGGAGTCCTCGCCCTCCTTGAGTGAGATCGAGTTGACAATGGCCTTGCCCTGCACGCATTTCAGGCCGGCCTCGATGATGTCCCACTTGGACGAGTCAACCATGATCGGGACACGAGCAATATCCGGCTCGCCGGCAATCAGGTTCAGGAAGCGCACCATGGCTTCCTGTGACTCCAGCATGCCTTCGTCCATGTTGATGTCGATGACCTGGGCGCCATTCTCGACCTGCTCGAGTGCCACTTCCAGGGCAGTGGTGAAGTCCTCTTCCTTGATCAACCGCTTGAAGCGCGCAGACCCGGTGACATTGGTTCGCTCGCCGACGTTGACGAACAGCGACCCCTTCTCGATGTTGAAGGGTTCCAGGCCGGACAGTCGACAGGCCATGGGGCGTTCGGGCAATGCTCGCGGAGGCAGTTCCTGAATGGCAGCATGGATGGCAGCGATGTGCTCTGGTGTCGACCCGCAGCAACCACCGATGATGTTGACCAGACCACTGCGGGCAAAGTCGGCAACGATCTCGGCCATTTCCTCCGGCGTTTGATCGTACTCGCCGAATTCGTTGGGCAAGCCGGCATTGGGGTGCGCGGAAACAAAGGTGTCTGCCTTGTTGGAGAGCTCTTCCACGTAGGGGCGCAGCTCCTCCGCGCCCAGGGCGCAGTTGAGGCCGACAGACAAGGGCCGGGCGTGGCGCACGGAATTCCAGAAGGCCTCGGTGGTCTGGCCGGACAGGGTACGGCCGGAGGCATCGGTGATGGTCCCGGAGATCATCACCGGCAGGCGTATGCCGGTCTCGTCGAAGATCTCCTCAAGGGCGTAGATGGCTGCCTTGGCATTGAGCGTATCGAAGATGGTCTCGATCATGATCAGATCGGCACCGCCATCGATCAGCGCTAACGCCGACTCTCGATAGTTGTCACGCAGCTCGTCGAAGGTCACGTTGCGATTCGCCGGGTCATTGACATCCGGTGACAGCGAGGCGGTGCGCGACGTAGGACCAAGCACCCCAGCGACATAACGTGGAATGCCGGTTTCCTCTCCGACTGCGTCACAGACCTCTCGCGCCAGACGCGCGGCCTCACGGTTGAGTTCGGCGACCAGTTCCTCCATGCCATAGTCGGACTGGGACAGTCGGGTGGCGTTGAAGGTGTTGGTCTCGATGATATCGGCGCCGGCCTCGAGGTAGTCGCGATGAATGCGCGATACCAGCTCCGGGCAGGTCAACGCCAGCAGGTCGTTGTTGCCCTTGAGGTCGCTGGGCCAGTCGCGGAAACGATCGCCGCGAAAATCTTCCTCGCTCAGTGAGGCATTCTGCAACATCGTCCCCATGCCACCATCCAGCATCAGGATGCGCTGTTTGAGGCTTTCGGTCAGGCGGGCGGTCTGGTCTGTGGCAACAGCTACCATGGGAAGAGGGGTCTCCAGCAAAGCGCTAACGTCAGGTCGGCGTTAAGGTTGTTATGCGTAACAGCTATTGTATCGGCCAGTGTCTGCACTCACATGAGGAATGAGCCACTGACGTCCAAATGCGACAGTCATTACTGATATACTTCCGTGTCCTGGCATGAAGGTGGTGTCGCAAGGGCCTATATATTATCAAACTGGTGCGGCGGGCGGCAGGGGAAAGCTATACCCGACTAAATTGCTCGGGATTGTATCCCGCCATGTGGTCGCTTACCATGACAGGAAATAGACCGTAGCGGTAACAGCGGCGATATGCCGACGGGCCCAGACAGTAGTGAGAGACTCATGAGCGATAGTATCCAGATTACTGATAGCGCACAGGATTACCTGGCCGAGCTGCTCGAGAAGCAGGGAGTCGAGGGCATTGCGGTGCGTATCTTCATTACACAGCCGGGAACACCCTACGCCGAGACCTGTCTGGCCTACTGTCGTCCCGGCGAGGAAGAGCCCAGCGACGAGCGCCTGGAGCTCGAGAAGATTTCCGTCCATCTCGATGCCAATAGCATTCCCTTCCTGGAAGAAGCGGTGGTCGACTTCAATGCCGACCGCATGGGCGGGCAACTGACCATCAAGGCGCCCAACGCCAAGATGCCCAAGGTCAACGCTGACAGTCCGCTGGAGGACCGCATCAACTATGTACTCTACAGCGAGATCAACCCCGGGTTGGCTGCCCATGGTGGCGAGATCAAGCTGGTTCAGATGACCGAGGATCAGATTGCCGTGCTGGCCTTCGGTGGCGGTTGTCAGGGCTGTGCTGCCGTTGACCTTACGCTCAAGGAAGGTGTCGAGAAGACACTGATGGAGCGTATTCCGGAGCTGGCGGGAATTCGCGATGTCACCGACCATACGGATACCAGCAACGCCTATTACCGCTGACCCGGGGCCGTCGACATCGGTAGTGCAACACCGGACGCCGGGATACCGCTGTAGCCAGCGGTATCCCGGCGTACTTCCTTCCAGCCGAGCGTCCGCTCAAGCCGGTGTTGCGATCACCCGAGCGTCTTCCTGCTCAAAGGGCCAGGGGCCTTCGAACTGGCTGATGGCCATCTGGTTGGACACGATGGTCTGCTGAGACTTGCGAAACTGATACAGCGTCATCGCGCCTGGTTCCATGACCAGCGAATTGGCGCTGTCCGCCCGCTGATCGAGATGAACCGCGTGGCAGGTGCTCGGCGATACCTGGCAGAGAACGTTGCCGATCTGGGTGGTCAGGGCCCGATGGACATGACCGGAAATCATTCGTGCCGGGCCTGGGTAGGCCTCCAGTCTCTCCATCAACTGCTGCCCATTGCGTAGGTTGTTGTCATCCATGGCCTGGATGCCGCTATGCAGCCAGGGATGGTGAGTGGCAACAATCACCGGTGTCTTGCCAAGCTCGGCCAGGTTGTTGTCGAGAAAGGCAAGGCCGTCAGCATCGATCATGCCGTAGTGTTCGCCTTCGACCAGCGTATCCAGTCCGATGACACAGAAGCCGCTGAAATCACGACGCCACTGGATCGGGCCATGGTGCGGCATCCAGGCACAGTCCGCGAAGGTGGCTCGCAGGCGCTCGCGGTGATCGTGATTTCCCGGCAGTACCAGGTAAGGTAGCGCCAGAACATCCATGATGTAGCGGAAGCGTTTGTACTCCTGCTCACTGCCGTGGTCGGTGAGATCGCCGGTGACAATCACACACTCCACCTCGGTGATGGCAGGTAGCTGGTCATTGAGGGTGGCGATAGCCTGACGGAGAGGTCCCGCTGTTTCCGATCGGCCATAGGCGAGCTGACCTTCAGCAACGATGTGGGTATCGGTAAGCTGGATGAATCCCGACATTCAGGCGGCCTCTCCCGTCATCATCAGAAGGTCTGTGGGTCGATATTGACGTCGACCGTTTCGCTCGGCTGGGGAGCGTGGTACACCGAGAGCGATGATGGCGATACAGGGTGACAGTGGCGTGAAGATTCCAGGTCGTCAGGGTGACGGGTCAGGTAGAGCCGTAAATGTCGGAGGGAAAGAGGGGCATCTGCGAGGAGGATAGTTGGTGGGCTGACTCTTGTGCTTGAATGATGCTTACTTGAATACGTGGCAGGAGGGGCTCATGGCATATCCACGACAGCGAGTGACATTGATTACCCTCGGTGTGACCGACCTGCAGCGAGCCATGGAATTCTACCGAAACTGGGGGTGGCAGCCGCACCCCGAGTCCCAGCCGGGGATTGCGTTCTTCCAGATGCATGGCGCTGCGCTGGCGTTGTTCGGCAAGGCAGAGCTTGCTGCTGATCAGGGGCGCCCCGAAGTCGAGCTGGGAACCGGAGCGATGAGCCTGGCCCAGAACTGCGCTGATGAGGCGGAAGTGGACGCCGTCTTTGCTGCTGCCATGGCGGCAGGAGCAAATTGCCTCAAGCCGCCCGAGAAGGCCTTCTGGGGCGGCTATTCGGGGTATCTTGCTGACCCGGACGGCCATGTCTGGGAAATTGCCGCCAATCCGTTCTGGCCGTTGGAGGATGATGGTTCGCTGACACTGCCAGAGCCTGGCTGAAGGAACTCCGGAGCACATTTCGACAGGAATGGGGTGGCGAGTGCCTGGCTCAGGTGTCCGCTCGGGGTTCGTCCTTGTCATCCTCATCGTCGGGCGTACCGTCCTGATCCCTGGGCGAGGTGCCGGTCAGGGTCCAGAGTTTCTCGTCCAGTCGTGCTTCGAGGACATTGAGTCGATCTGACTGAGCGGCCATCAGGCGACGCTGCTCTTCCAGCCGTTCGTTGAGCAGGTCGATCTCGTGACCACGGGCGCGAGCGTTTTCCTCGGCGCGCGATCGAGCCGTCTGGGTTTCGCGGTGGCGCTTTTCCTCATCGGCCAGATCGCTGCGGGCACTCTGTAGCTGTTGCAGCAGGGCATCCTGACGGTGTTCGGCCTGTTTCAGGCGCTGGGCGTGAGCCTTCTCCAGTGCCTGACGTTCCTGGCGGGCGTCATCCAGCATCGCCATCAATCTTGCCTCGGCGGCTTCGTGTCGCTGCTCTTCCTGGTGCAGGCGTTCGCGCTGCTCCTCTTCCTGTTTCGCCAGGCTGGCCTGGTACTGAGAGGCCTGGCGCTCATTGTCCTGTTGCAGGCGAGACAACTGATCCTCCAGCTGCACTGCACGCTTGCGCTCCTTTTCCGCCTGCTGCTCGAGATTCTGAGCGGCGGCTTCCATGCGGGCGCCTTCTGCACTGCATTGCTGCAGGCGCTGCTCTGTGCTGCTCAGGTGAGCGGCGAGGGCGGACTCACGTTGCTCGGCGTCCTCCGCACGACGCAGGGCTTCAGCCACGCGGTCCTGTGCGGACTCCACCTGGCGGTCCGCTTCCTCGCGGTAGTGGCTGAGGTTCTCGGAAGCTGCTTGCTGCGCCTGACGCCATAGTTCCTCGGCCAGTTGCTGCAGTTCTGCAGGCATGCCCTGAGGGGGCGGCACATCGCGGCGCTCCTCACGGCGTGCACGCCATTCGCGCAGATGGTCGCTGATGGTGGTGTAGCTGCCGGTGCCGAGGATCTCGCGCACCTTCTGCACGCTCGGCGTTTCCTGTCGCTGCAACAGGCTGTCAACGGCGCGCTGAACATCTTCGAACGTAATCCCGGTCCGGGCCATGAATCTCTCCTTGAACGGCACAAACTGGTCGTGCCTGCACAGATGATGCCCGAACTCCGCACCGGGATGCCATGCCCCGCGATGATTCGTTCTCTGCTGATGTTGATCCAGCGGGCTTGTAACGATGGCTTTATGTCTCGGCCTATGTCGAGCGTCATCAGATTATAGATCTTTTTGCGTAATTACATAAAGAATATATACGTAATTTTATTAATGAAATATAAAATAAAATCAAGATTACGCGCATTATCTTGATTAATTTCGTGTACTGCTGATGAAGATAGAGGCCAGTGTTCATGGGCATTGGTGCCATCAGAGAGGCCTGAACGTAGGGTAGGGAGGGCTGTAATGTTGCTGTATCAGATACAGCAAGGCCCTACACGATGGTAAGGCCTTGCTGGTAGACGGGGGCGAAGAGTGAAGGCGGGAGGAGCTCAGCGCCGATTATCGAGGTACTGGTGGGCAAACCTGCGCAGTTCCTTGACGTCAGATTGGTACGACCTGTCCAGGCGCCAGGCCGCGAAGCCAATGGCTGCGGTAAAAAGCGTCATGGCTGCCAGAATGATATAGAACGCCATCAGTTGTTCCTCCATGTGAGGGGAGCCTTGCACCAGGACGCGACTACTGCCAGCAGAAAGCCAAGGATAGCGCCCCATAGCGGTTTCGATGTGCTCGCCACCAGCAGGGTGTCGGTGGTCTTGTCGGCAAAGAACAGAGCAATCAGCGATAACGAACCCACTGTGGTGCCTGCCCGGTCGGCGAGGTCCAGTAGATTGTTGAGGGCTGCGGCGTGCCGGGCCTTGCGTCTGGCGGCCAGGTGCTCGGTGAATCTCTCCAGTTCCTGCTCGGTCAGTGTGTTGGTACGTAGGGAGCCTGCCTCGCGTGACTGGGGGGCCGCAGTGGAGCGCGCCTCGATGAAGCGAACCAGTTCGCTCTTGAGCTCATCCAGCTGTCTGTCGTGGGAATCCTTGGGGTGGGACATCCTTGCTCTCTGCAATGTTGAGGGAGCGCAGTGCGCCGTCGGTTCTATATCAAGGTAGCTGTTTCCACCTGTTGGTGTGCAGATGGATGCGCCAGGTTTGGTAGCAAGGGCAGCCAGGGCCTTGGTTCTCCGGCTCTTGTTGCCGGTATACTCGTCACCACTGATGTTGTCACCATGTTCATTGTCCCTTTCCCGTTGCCAGGAAGCCGATGTCTCGAAGTCCATCCGCCCCCGTTGTGCCTGCACCGCTGCTGACGCTGGATGAGCCGTCGGGCGTGGGCACCTCCCGTGCACTGATACCATTCGAGGCGGCGATCCTGGCCAACAGTGACGCCGAGGCGGTGGCGGCCTGGCTGCAGGAATATCGTGGGAGTCCCCAAACACAACGCAGTTATCGACGTGAAGCGGAGCGTCTGCTGCTGTGGTTGGATGTTCGGGGTATGCGGCTGTGTGAATTGCGCCGTCCACACCTTGATGAATTCGAGGCCTTTCTCGCCGACCCGCAACCTCGGGAACTCTGGATTGGTCCGGTGAAGCCGCGCCATCATCCCGGATGGCGACCTTTTCGTGGGCCGCTGGCGCCAGCCAGTCGACGCCAGAGCCTGGTCATTCTGCAGGGCATGGTCAGTTGGCTGCTGGAAGCGGGATGGCTGACACATAATCCATTCCGTCTTATGCGCGACAAGCGCAGACGCCTCGACAACCGGCGCAGTGCCCGAGTCGAACGCTATCTGGAGCGTCCGCTTTGGGAGTGGTTGTGGAGCTGGCTCAATCGACCACTGAATGAACAGGCGTCAGCCAGGTCCAGAACTTTGTGGCAGCGTCGACGCCTGGTGTTCGGCTTCGCTTACCTTCTTGCACCACGAATATCGGAGATGTGCGAGGCGCGTCTCAGTGATCTGATGCTGCGTGAGGGACGTTGGTGGTGGCGTGTGGTAGGCAAGGGAAGCAAGCTGGCCGAGATACCGGTGCCGCCGGACATGATGCAACTGATACAGGAGGCCTGTGGCCATTATGGCCCTGGCGAGTCACCAGGTTACAGCGATGGCCCCGTGCTGCGGCGCCTGGATGGAAAAACGCCGCTGGGAGCGAACCAGTTGTATCGTCTGATTCGTCAGGCCCTTGCCGAGGCGGCCGATGTCATGGAGCAGCAGGGAGGAGACCCGCTGTCTGTTGTCAGGCTGCGGCAGGCCACGCCCCATTGGCTGCGCCATACGGCCTTGACTCACCAGGCTCAGGCCGGAGTCGAACTGCGTTATCTGGCGGAATCCGCACGTCATTCTCGCCTCGATACCACCGCGCGCTATCTGCATACCGAAGACGAGGAATGGCATCGCCAGCAATCTCGGCACCGCCTGTCGGGAGGCAACGAGGGCGAGACGGAGTGAGTCCGTCTCGCCCTGTTCCAGAGTCACCATGGGTGCAGAGTTGCATTGTCCCAGAGCAGCAATGGCAGGGTATCGATCTAGCGTCCCATCCAGCCGCCGTCGACGGTCAGGATGCTCCCGTGCATATAGTCGGAAGCCGAGGAGGCCAGGAAGACTGCCGGACCCGCGAAGTCCTCGGGCTGGCCCCAGCGCGCAGCGGGGATGCGTTCGAGAATAGCGCGAGAACGGGTCTCGTCATGGCGCAGCGCCTCGGTATTGTCGGTGGCGATGTAGCCTGGCGCGATGGCATTGACGTTGACGCCACGTCCGGCCCACTCATTGGCGAAGGCCTTGGTCAACTGGGCGATGCCACCCTTGCTGGCGGCATACCCGGGTACCGTGATTCCCCCCTGGAATGACAGCAGCGAGGCGGTGAAGACGATCTTGCCATGACCGCGCTGGCACATTGCTGCACCGATCTGGCGGGTCAGCACGAACTGGGCCGAGAGGTTGATCTCGATGACCCGGTCCCAGAGCTCATCGGAGTGCTCGGCGGCAGGGGCACGCTCGATGGTGCCGGCGTTGTTGAACAGAATATCAATGGGCTGTTGCGCCAACTGGTCGGCGAGTCCCTGCACGGCGTCACGGTCACTGAAGTCGCAGCGAACCCCGGTGAAGGTCCGTCCCGCTGCACGTACGGCATCTCCGATATCGCCGCCATCTTCGGGCATGGCAGCACTGACACCAATCACATCGGCACCTGCTTCGGCCAGTGCCACGGCAATGGCGCCCCCGATACCTCGCCTCGCACCGGTGACCACGGCCGTGCGTCCCGCCAGGCTGAAGTTGTCCAGAATCGACATGGATTACTCTCCCGGAGTGATGGTGATCAAGGTCTTGAGTGCTTCGGCATTGCCGGTCAGGCTGACAAAGGCATCTCCGATGCGCTCCAGCGGCTGCTGATCGGTAATGATGGCATCGACATCGATGGCACCGGAACCCAGCAGATCGAGGGCACGATCGAAATCTTCCGGCTCATAGACACGGGCTCCGATCAGTTCCAGCTCGCGCCAGAAGAAACGGAACAGGTCCACCAGCGGGCGGCTGGCATGAATGGCTACCATGACGATGCGTCCACGGGTGGCCGCGACTTCGGTCATGAGATCGACGCCCGGCTGGCTGCCGGATACCTCGAACACCACGTCAGCCCCCTTGTTGCCGGTGCGCTCATTGATCAGCGACACAACGTCCGTCTCCAACGGATTTACCGCATCCAGTCCCATGGCATTGGCCATGCGGATGCGCGTGGGGTTGATCTCGCTGAGGATAACGTCAGCTCCCTCGGCTTTTGCGGTCAATGCAATCAGGGTGCCGATGGGGCCGCCGCCGATGACCAGAGCGCATTCACCGGCTTTGAGTCGCGCGCGTCGAACATCGTGTACGGCTACGGCAGTGGGCTCGACCAGCGCTGCGGCTGCCAGCGATAGCTTGTCCGGCAGAGCATGCAGGAGCTTCGCGGGAACCGTCCAGAAACGCTTGAGGGCACCATCCGTATCGATGCCCATGAACTTGAGGTTGTGACAGATATGGGAGAGGTCGTTGTTGCAGGCTGGGCAGTCGCCGCAGTTGTCCAGCGGGCGAACCACGACGCGATCGCCGCAGTGATGATCTGCGACACCTTCACCCACCTCAACGACGGTACCGGCCATCTCGTGGCCGAGCACGCGCTGATCGCCTATCCGGGCATCCATATGGCCGAGATAGGCATGCAGGTCGGTGCCACAGATGCCACAAAAGGCAATCTCGAGGCGTACTTCGCCAGGCCCGGGCGCCGTGACCGGTTCGTCGACGATCTCGAAACGGCCATCGCCGCGATAGACAGCAGCAGGATTGTTCATGGGGTTCCTTGTCCTTGTGTTTCGGGGTGTGTCATGGAGACGGTTTGTGATGTCTGTTGTGTCACAGGCATCCGGGTGTCATGCCGCATGCAGACTACTGGATACCTGATACTGTTTGGTGCGGTGGTCTACGAGTCGTTCCCAGTCGAAACTCACCCCGATGCCGGGATCCTCGGGAGCAATGGCCCGGGCATCGCGGATCACCAGTGGCCGCTGGGTGTAACGGTCGATGGGGAAGGAATGGATCTCCAGCCATCCAGCATTGGGCTGCGCGGACACCAGGCTGACATGAAGCTCCTGCATGCCATGACTACAGACGGGAATGCCGGCCTGTCGGCAACGCTGTGCCGCAGCGAGCCAGCCGGAGATGCCACCGCAGTTGGAAGCGTCCGGTTGCAGCCAGGAGAGCGAGGCATCGCGCAGTGCGTGCTCGAACTCTTCGATGATGTGAAGGTTCTCACCCATGGCCAGGGGCATTCCGGTCTCTCTCGCAATACGAGCATAGCCGAGGTAGTCATCGGGAATGATCGGCTCTTCGAACCACAATAGATCGAGAGGCATGAAGGCTTGGGCCGCCTTGATGGCCTGGTCGACACTGAGACCATAATTGGCATCGACCATGAAGGTGATGTCCTTGCCGATCAGGTCACGAACCGCACTGGCCCGTTCGAGGTCCTCGTTCAGATCCGGCTTACCGACCTTGATCTTGACCGCTTCGACGCCGCTGGCGAGGTAGCCCTCGACATTGCTCAACAGGCGGGGCAGGGAAAAGTTGAGGTCAACGCCACCACAGTAAGCCTGGCAGCGAGTGTCGTGGCCACCAGCCATCTGTACCAGCGATTGGCCAAGACGCTTGCCACGCAGATCCCAGAGCGCAATATCCAACGCAGAAATCGCAAAGGAGGCGATGCCGCCGCGACCAACATAGTGCACATGCCACAGCATCTCGTCGTAACGGGCAGCGATGTCCTCGGCATCGCGTTCGATAAGCAGTGGCGCCAGATCCTGCTCGAGCAGGGCGAGAATGGCCTTGCCGCCCCGACCACCGGTGTAGGTATAGCCCGTTCCCTCGAGGCCGTCCGAGGTTCGTATGGTGGCAGTGATCAGCTCGAAGTGAGTGTGCAGCCCGTGCTTTGCATCACCCAGCGGTTCATCGAGCGGTATTCGGAACAACTGCAGGTCAATGTGTGAAATCCGTGTCATGAGTCTCAGTCTCCGACAAGAGGGCGGGTGATCTTCACTTGAAGAAGGATCACGATGAACAGGAAGACGCCGCGGATCACCATCTGCCAATAGGCACTCAGGTTGAAGGTGCCGAGGCCGTTCTCGAAATTGAGCAGGTTGAAGATCAGTCCCAGCATCAGAGCACCGGCCACGCTGGCGGGAATGGAGCCGCGACCACCGGTGAGCAGGGTGCCCCCTACGACGACGGATGCAATGGCCGTCAATTCCCAGCCAAGCCCCTCGAGGGGCTGGCCGGCGCCGAACCCGGAGGCGAGGAAGACGCCAGCCAGGCCGGCGCAGCCACCGCAGATCACGTAGGCCCAGGCGCGGGCCCATCCCGAGGAAAGGCCCATCAAATTGGTGGCATCCTCGTTGTCTCCAGCGGCGAGCATGACGCGCCCCAGCGGTCGATGCTCCACCAGCAGCCAGAGGGCAATGCCGACCACCATCGTCAACAGCATGGTCCAGGGCAGCCAACCCGCCACGCTGTTCATGCCCAGTTGGGTGAAGTTGCTGGTCCAGTCCACCGGCACGGTCTGGGCATCGCTGATCACCAGTGCTGTGCCCTTGGCTGCCAGTAGCGTTGCCAGGGTAGCGATGAAGGGAGGAATGCGCATGATCACGATCATGAAGGCATTGAGCGCTCCCACGGCTAACCCGGTGAGCACACCAACCGGTAACGCAACCTCCAGGCCATAGGCGCTGAAGCCGGCGGCGGTGACCGAGGACAGCGCCGCCACTGTGCCGACTGACAGGTCGATGCCCCCGGTCATGATCACCAGACACATGCCCATGGTGATCAGCACGAACATGGCGTTGTAGTTGAGAAAGGAGGTCAGGTTGTAGAGGCTGGCGAAATTGTCATAGCGCAAAGTGCCCAGCAGGATGAGCAGCAGCACACCGATCATCACGCCAGTGCTCTGCCCGTGGTCGGCGATATGCCTGCGAACGAGAGTTGTCATCTCAATGTCCTCCGCGCAGGGACTGAAGGTAGACCGCGCCGACGATGATCGCTGCCTTGACGATCAGGGCGACTTCATCGGGCACGCCATTGGCGAGCAGGGTATAGCGCACCAGTTGAATGATGGCAGCACCGATGACCACACCGATGAAGGGAGCTCGTCCGCCCTGAAGCAGAGCGCCGCCGACGACTGCTGCAGCGATGGCATCGAGTTCCATCAACTGACCGTTGCGTGCGGCATCGGAGGCGGAGTTGATCGCTACGCTGATCATTCCGGCGAGCCCGGCGAGCAGGGCACACAGGGTATAGGCGATCATGCGGACCCGTGCCACGGGAACACCGGCCAGTTCCGCAGCGCGCGGGTTGCCACCGCTGGCAAGCAGATAGCGCCCGAAGCGAGTGCGCGACACCACGAATACCGCTATGGCGGCCAGGAGTACGACCAGCCAACCCTGGATGGGAATGCCCAACAGTCGCCCGGACCCCAGATACTCGAACATCGGGTTGTCGAAGGTCTGCAGGTTGCCGTTGGTCAGCACCTGAGCGAGACCGCGTCCCGAGATGAAAAGGATCAAGGTGGCAACAATCGGCTGGACGCCGAAGCGGCTGACCAGCATGCCGTTGAACAGCCCACACATCATGGCGATGCCCAGGGCGGCCATGACGGCGATCAGTGTCATCAGGACAGGAAAGCTCTGGCCCGCGGAGGACAGGAAGATCAGTGGCACGATAGCGCCCGCCAGAGCCATTACCGCGCCCACGGACAGATCAATGCCGCCGGTAGCGATGACCAGTGTCATGCCCATGGCAACGATGGCGATGGTCGCCACCTGAGTGATGTTCACCGAGAGGGTCTGCATGGACAGGAAGTTGGGAGTGATCAGGGCGTTGAAGCCGATCAGCAGCAGCAGGGCAATCAATGGCCCGCTGTGTCGCAACCGATACCGCGACCACGGAGCTGTCGTGGCTCCTGATGAAGCCGTAGGAGTCGTGATCTTCATGCTTGTGTCTCCCTGGGAGTACTGGGCCGGGCGGATGTCTCCTGCATTCTGTGGTCATCACCGGAAGTCGAAGGCTGGCCGCGTGACAGGGCTGCGACGAGGGTTGACTCGGTCAGGCCCGGGTTGCTCAGCGTGTCGATGGAGCGGCCTTCGTGCATCACCACCACGCGGTGCGCGCCCTCGATGAGCTCCTCGAATTCGGAACTGATCAGCAGCACTGCACCACCCTGGGCTCTATAGTCCTGGATGATGCGCTGGATTTCCTGACGAGCACCGATGTCCACGCCTCGGGTCGGTTCGTCGAGAATCAGCAACTGGGGTTCGGTGGCCAGCCAGCGAGCCAGCAGGACTTTCTGCTGGTTACCGCCGGACAGCTCGCGAATGGGCTGGTCCATATCCGAGACCTTGATCTGCAGGGCCTCGATGTAATGCTCAACCAGTTTGCGTTCGGCCTCGCTGTCGATCTGCACACCTGCGGAGAGCGAGGGGAGAATGGACAGGGTCAGGTTCTCCCGTACGCTCAGGTCGGCGACGATACCCTCGCGTTTGCGGTCTTCGGCCAGCAGAGCGATGCCTTGACGAATGGCGGCACTGGCATTGGTCGGGTGGTAGCTGGCACCTTCGAGGCTCATCTGTCCGTCGCTCAGGGCATCCATGCCGAATACGGCACGCGCCACTTCGGTGCGACCGGAGCCGAGCAGTCCGGCCAGGCCAACGATCTCGCCGCGATGCACTTCCAGACTGGCGCTGCGCAGGTGTCGACGGGTGGCGATATCTCTTGCCTCGAAGAGCAGTTCGCCTGCCGGTTCAAGCTCACCGCCGAAATCGGTACTGCCATGGGTTTCGATATCGCTGACATCCTTGCCCAGCATGTCAGCGACGAGTACCGCTTTGCGGATGTCGCTGATGGCATGGTCCGCTACCCAGGCACCGTTACGCATGATGGTGACGTGGTTGCAGATCTCGAACAGCTCGTCGAGGAAGTGGGAAACATAGAGCACCGCTGTACCGCGCTGCTGGAGTCGTCGAATGACTTCGAAGAGCTGCAGCACTTCGGATTCATCCAGTGAGCTGGTTGGCTCGTCCATGATCACCAGCATGGCGTCACGCGAGACCGCACGAGCAATGGCGACCAGTTGCTGGATGGCGGTGGAATACTCCTCCAGCGGGCGACGCACATCGATATTGACGCCGAGTCCAGCGAGAATCTCACTGGCCTGCTGGTGGGCGAGTTTCCAGTCGATGAAGCCGCCAAGGCGGCGGGGTTCGCGTCCCATGACGATGTTTTCGGTCACGCTGCGCAGGCCGACGAGATTCAGTTCCTGATAGATGGTCGCGATACCCGCGTCCTGTGCCTGAGCTGGGCGTGAGAACTGGCAGGGCTGACCATTGAAGGTAATGTCACCGCCGTCTCGCTGGTGAACACCGGTCAGCACCTTGATCAACGTTGACTTGCCCGCGCCGTTCTGGCCAATCAGGGCATGTACTTCACCGCGCTGGATGGTCAATCTTGCATCTTCAAGGGCGAGGGTCTTGCCGAACTGCTTGTGGACGCCCTGGATATTGAGAAGTGGCTGCATCGCTTGCTCCCCGGCCGCATGGAGCGGTGATGACACCGCCCCATGCAATCCCGTCTCAGTAGGCTTCGTCGATATGATCGGCGGCATTGTCGGCGGTGAAGACACGATCCTCCACGCGCACCCAGGGCTCGATGGTCCCGCCGGCGGCATAGCGATTGAGAACATCACAGGCCACCGGGCCGAAGAAGGGCGAAGACTCGACTGACACTCCCATCTTGCCGTTGATGATGGCTCTCAGGGCATCACGGGTTCCGTCGATGGACACCACCAGCACGTCTTCGCCGGGCGTGCGTCCGGAAACTTCCAGTGCCTGGATGGCACCGATGGCCATCTCGTCGTTATGCGCATACACCACATTGACGTTGGGGTGGGCCTGGAGCAGCGTTTCCATTACCTGACGCCCGGTATCCCGCGAGAAGTCGCCGGACTGGGAGGCAATGATGGTCATGTTGTCCTGTTCGGCGATGACCTCATCGAACCCCTGCTTGCGATCATTGGCCGGGGAAGATCCGGTGGTGCCCTCCAGTTCGATGATTCTGGCTTCCTCACCGTCAAAATTGTCCACCAGCCACTGGGCCGCCGTCTGTCCCTGCTCCACGAAGTCAGAGCCGAGGAAGGCCACATAGTGCTCTCCGGCTCTGGCCACGGCGGGGTCGACCTGACGGTCAACGAGAAATACGGGAATGCCCGCGGCCCGTGCTTTCATGACGGCCGGGATCAGAGCGCGCTCCTCCCGAGGCGGCAGGAAGATGGCATCCATACCTTGGGCGATCATGCTGTCGACATCGGCAACCTGCTTGGCGGCCGATCCTGCGGCATCGGTCACGGTCAGATTCCAGTTGCACTGCTCAGCGACGTCTCGGAAGGATTGGGTTTCCGCAATGCGCCAGGGATTGTTGCTCTCCATCTGGGCGAACCCCACGCGGTAGCTGTCCTTCTGCTCCAGAGGTGGGAGTTGTTGTGCCATCGCGAGACCGGCGGTACACGCGAGTGCTGCGCCAAGCATCAATTTGAGTGTCTTCATGGTGATACCCCTCGTCGTTGTTGGTTTGTCGTTGTTGAGGTCGGTCGGTGGCGTGTCAGTCCTCCCAGTTCAGGTAGGTGGTCTGTTTCTTGAGGTAGGCGGAGAAGCCATGCTTGCCGTCCTCGCCGCCAATGCCGGAGTGACGCCAGCCGGAGTGATACCCCTGGACCTGCTCGCCATTGCTTCGGTTGATGTAGAGTTCGGCAAACCTCAGCTCCTGGGGCAAGCGCATCAGGCGCTGCATGTTACGGGTAAAGACATAGGCCGACAGGCCATAGTCGGAATCATTGGCGAAGGCCAATGCCTGCTCGAAGTCAGAGACTCTCTGAATGACCGCCACCGGTCCGAAGGCCTCCTGAGTGATCAGTGGTGAGGTGTTCTGCCGAGTCTCGATGACGGTGGGGGCGTACCAGTATCCGTTGGCATAGTCTCCCTCATTGAGCGGCCCTCCCTTCAGCAGCATCTGCGCGCCAGCCTCGACACTGCTGCTGACCAGTTGGTCGATCTTGTCGACTTCGACGCGGCTGACCTTGGGTCCTAGATCGGGATTGGAAAAGGGGTCGCCAATGGTCAGGCGTTGTGAGGCTGCCACGAACTTCTCGCTGAACTCGTCGGCGATGCTTTCGTGAAGGTACATGCGTTCATTGCAGGTGCAGATCTGCCCGCAGTTGGTGTATCTAGCCGTGACCGCGGCCGCTACCGCCTTGTCGATATCGGCATCTTCCATGACGATGAAAGGCGCCTTGCCTCCCAACTCCAGACGCAGGATCTTCAGTTCATCAGCAGCGGAGCGGAATATCTCGCGACCGGCACGAGTGCTGCCTGTCATGCTGATCAGGTCCGAACGCGGATCCTCGACCAGTGCACGTCCAAGCTGTGCGCCACGACCGGTGACCACATTGATGACACCTGGCGGGAACCCCACACGCTCCGCCAGGGCGGCGATGAACAGCCCCGAGAAGGGAGTGATTTCATGGGAAAGCAGGACCACGGTATTGCCAGCCACCAGTGCAGGTCCCAGCTTGCGGGCGGCAAGGGCTGCAGGATAATTCCAGGCGGTGAGCGCAACAACGACGCCGACCGGGAGTGAGCGGATCTGGATCTCTTCGTGGGGGTTGTCCGAGGCGACGATCTCGCCTTCAATGCGCCGCGCCCAGTGGGAGGAGTAATCGAGAAAATTGCTGGCGGCCTCGACTTCTCCTTGTGCCTGGGCAAGGGGCTTACCCTGTTCGAGGCTGATGATATGGGCGAGTTGCTCACTGTGGGCGGCGACTTCTGCGGCGAGGCGTGCCACCAGCCTGCCGCGCTCGATGGCCGGGCGGCGTCCCCAGTCACGCTGGGCGCGGCTGGCAGCGGCGAGCGCGGCATCGGCGATGTCTTCACCTCCTTCACCAATGGTGCCGAGCAGTGACTCATTGGCCGGATTGTCGACCTCAATTCGCGGATGATCGCCGGAATGCCAACGTCCATTGATGAACATGTCAGCATGCAGCGGCTGCTGGCCAGATTGCGAGAAAAGCTGCGAGAAATCCATGCGGCGGCCCTATTCGATGTTTGGTATGACCATAATTGTTAGAAAGAGTGGTAGGGGTCCGTCAACTGTTATTGAAGTGATTTGCGCGGTATTGAGTTAATTTTTATAAAAAACAAAATGTTATTTTGTATAGACTTTTGTTTAACATCGTAGTTATTGATATTTTTGTACGACCAAACTAGATTCGACATCATCAAGAAGGGCATCAGGGGTCATGACTGAGGCCGCTGGGGAAGACCCGTATCTTCCGGGGAGTAAGGGGTATGGATACAAGAACCGCTGAACATATCTGTGACGATATCGAGATCCGCATCGTCAATGGAGATCTGGTCGAAGGTAAACCGCTGCCGGCCGAGCGCAGCCTGATGGAGGCATACGGAGCAAGCCGCACGGTCATTCGCGAGGTGATCACGGCGCTGACCGCAAAGGGCTTTCTACGTAGCCGTCCCCGTTTCCGTCCGATCGTCTGCCGTCCCGACGCCAGTACCGCGATGCATGCAGCTGGAGGCGTTATCAAGCACCTGCTGGCCAGTTCACAGAACGTCCATGACCTCTATCAGGTACGTGTGCTGTGTGAACGCATGCTGGTACGCGATGCAGCCGTGGGCGCGAAACGCGAGGATATCCAGCGCCTGCGTCAGGCTCTGGATGACAACGAACAGGCCATCGACGATTCGGCGCAGTTCTATGCCACGGATGTTGCCTTTCACCGCCAGCTGTATGTGATTTCCGGCAATTCGGCCTTCCCGGCGATTCATCAGGCCTTTGTCGAGTGGCTGGCGCCGCAGTGGTCACAGATGCCACGCAGTCCGGAACGCAACCGCACCAACTTTCTTGCCCACCAGGCGATCTTCGAGGCGATTCTCAGCCGTGATCCGGACCTGGCCGAGAAGGCGCTTATCTCGCACCTGGACAGTTCCTGGCAATTCGTCAGTTCAACGTTCTTTGCCGAGGAAACACCATGAGCCCGAGGAAATCTTCATGAAGGAGTTCGATCACATCGTTGTCGGCGGCGGTGCTGCCGGTTGTGTGGCAGCGGCCCGCCTTGTCTCCGAGCAGGGCGCTCGGGTATTGCTGCTCGAGGCCGGACATTCCCACCGTCATCCGTTGCTGGATATGCCGCCAGGCATCTTCAAGATGATCAACGGCTCGAAGTTCATGCGCTATCACCAGACCCTGCCGCAGCCACACCTGGACGGTCGCGTGCAGGATATTCCCCAGGGCAATGTGCTCGGCGGTGGCTCATCGGTCAACGCTCAGGTGTACATGCGCGGCAGGCCAGATGATTATGATGACTGGGAGCGTGAGCTGAGCGGCAATGACGATCATGTCGGCTGGGGCTGGGGAGACGTACTACCGCACTTCCGGGGCATGGAAGACAACAACCGATTGTCCAATGCATATCATGGGCAGGGCGGGCCGCTGCTGGTATCGGACCCTGGCCACATCGATCCGGTGTCACGCTGGTTCGTGCAGGCCGTGCAGCAACTCGGCGAGCCGTACAACCACGACTTCAATGGTGATTCCCAGCGCGGTGTGGGGTTCTATCAATTCATGAATCGCGCCGGCCGTCGCAGTTCCTCAGCCTACGCCTTCATCAGTCCACTGCAGCATGACCCACGACTGGAAGTGCAACTGCATTGTGAAGTGCAGCGGGTGATGATCGAGAACGGCTGTGCCGTGGGGGTGGTCTATCGCGACAAGGCCGGCAGGGAACAGGTTGCCCGCACACGAGGGGAAGTCATCCTTGCTGCAGGCGCACTGGTAACCCCCAAGCTGTTGATGCTGTCGGGTATCGGCCCGGCAGATCACCTGCAGGAACATGGCATCGAGGTACAGCAGGACCTGCCGGGGGTGGGGCAGAATCTGATCGATCATCCCGAGGTGCCGGTTACCGCCTATGCCAGGCAACCCTGCGGGTATTATCGCCAGGGGGATGGCTGGCGGATGCTGCGCAATGGCCTGCAGTTCAAGCTGTTCGGCAGTGGCCCCGTCACCTCGGCAGGGGTGGAAGCGGGTGCCTTCGTCAACCCGGTGGATCCCGACGCGCCCCCCACCATCCAGGCCTTCTGTGTGCCCATCGTCTACCTGGACCGCGACGCCCGTAACTCGATGCAGGATGGCTATGGCATGACGGTCACTACGGTGGTGGTCAAGCCTCGGTCACGTGGCAGTGTACGGCTACGTTCCAGTGATCCAGCCGATATGCCACTGGTATCACCGAATCTGCTGCAGGACCAGGCGGATATGGACGATATGGTCGCCGGACAGCGCTTCTTCCTCGAGGCCTTTCAGCAGGGGCCGCTGAAGGAGCGCATACGTGAAGTGGTCCTGCCTCGGGCCGCCAACCCAACGGATGAGGAGCTGCGCGCCCATTGCCGACGCCACGTCAAGACCAATTACCATCCTGCTTCCACGGCGCGAATGGGGGCGGATGGCGACCCCATGGCCGTGCTCGACAGCCGCATGCGAGTGCGCGGTATCAAGGGGCTGAGAGTCTGCGACATGTCCGCAGTACCCAATATCAACGCCGGCAACACCAATGCACCGGCGATGATGCTCGGCAGCCGTTGCGCGGAGCTGGTGGGGATGGCAACCGGCAGACAAACTACTGTGAGCGGAGAGGAGCGACAGGCTTCTTCCCGGCCTGCGATGTCAGCGGCTAAGTGATCAGATAGGTCGAAAGTAATCGATAGGTCGAAAGTGGTCGATAGTCGCCCCGGTGTCAGTCACCGGGGCGCTTTGCGTACAGGGTCCGGCGTTTGCCTTACAGACGCGCCAGCAACTCGTCCGATATATCGCCTCCCAGTGCACCGATGACATGGCCTCGTTCACCATCGATGCGCGTGGTGACGAAGGCGTCGGAAACGGCCGAAACGCCAGCTCGTATCAGTACTGACGCGGTGAGCAGCAAAGCAGTGCGCTCTGCAAACCAGCGGGCCTCGCTCTCCTGGGGAAGGCTGGGCCAGCGTTCGAGATGGGCGCGCAGTGCCGCATCGTAGCGGCGATCACTACCCTGGGCAGCGACCAGCTCCTGGCGGAGGACTTCTGCGGCCAGTGGTTCTTTCGCCAGTGTACGCAGGATGTCGAGACAGATGACGTTGCCGGAACCCTCCCAGATACCGTTCAGCGGTGCCTCACGATAATAGAGGGGCATGCCGGTTTCCTCGACATAGCCCATACCACCGAGCATTTCCATGGCCTCATAGGTCACCAGTGGGCACCGCTTGTTGCCGAGGAACTTGGCCAGGGCAACACCGATGCGGGCAAAGGCGCGATCCTCGTCGCTGGTACCGTCGAAGGAGCGTGCCACACGCAGGCCAAGCGCGAGGGCGCCCTCGACATCCAGAGCCAGGTCGCCCAGCACAGAGCGCATCAAGGGTTGGTCCACCAGGTCACGCTTGAAGGCGCTGCGATGCGAGACCCAGTGATGGGCGGTACTCAGCGCACCGCGCATCAGGCCGGCAGGGGCAAGCGCAGTATCCAGCCTGGTATGGTGGACCATCTCGATGATGGTGCGAACGCCTGCGCCCTCGTCACCCAGTTGCCAGGCCAGGGCACCGTGGTACTCGATTTCCGAAGAGGCGTTGGAGCGATTGCCGAGTTTGTCCTTGAGGCGCTGGATATGGATGGCATTGCGCTCGCCTTCGAGCCAGCGGGGCACCAGAAAACAGGTCAGTCCACCCGGAGCCTGAGCAAGGGTCAGAAATCCGTCCGACATCGGCGCCGAGCAGAACCACTTGTGGCCGAAAAGACGCCAGGCGTCACCTTCGGGTTCGGCTCGGGTGGTATTGCTGCGTAGATCCGACCCCCCCTGTTTCTCGGTCATCGCCATGCCCAGAGTGGCAGAAGACTTCTGTTCGATAGGGCGAGTGGACGGGTCGTAGTGATTGGCAATCAGGCGAGGTCGCCAGATATCGGACAGGGCCTGGTTGGCTGCGAGGGCAGGAACCGCTGCATAGGTCATGGTCATGGGGCAGCAGTGGCCCGGTTCCGTCTGGCTGGCGAGATAGATCATGGCCGCGTGGGTGACATGGCCACCGGGATTTCCCTGCCAGGCCACGCTGGCATAGCCGGCCGACTGAGAGGTTTCCATCATCTTGTGCCAGGCCGGGTGGTATCTCACTTCATCCAGGCGGCGCCCGCCCTGATCGAACAGCACCAGTTCCGGTGAGTGGCGATTGGCTTCCATACCCGCTTCACGCATTTCCTGGCTGCCCATCTTCCGAGCGTAGTCAGTGATGGCAGTAGCCTGCCCACCTTCACGCTCCGTGGCCTCGCGCAGGGCAATATCGGTCGACCACAGATCCACATCACCGCGTATCGGTGGCTGGTTGACAACCTCATGGGTGGTGAGGGTTGAGCGTGGCGTTGAGTCGGTCATGGTGCCTCCCTTGTGATGATTGGAGTTGTCGTTGTTGGTGCCTGGAAACACAGCTGGAGTCTGAAAACATAGCTGGGGCCTGGAAACATAGCTGGCGCACCAGGATTCGACAGGTGCCGGAAAGGGTCGCATGAAAACCGTCGAATGCCACCTGGACTAAAGTTCGTACAATTATATTGGTCATTTGTACGAATTTTTTCTAGAGTTCAATGTAGCGCACATGGAAATGCCAACAAGACAAAGCAGCAGAACAGCGCATTACAACAGCTCAATAGAACAGTTCAGCAGAACAACAAATACATCTCGAGGTGATCATGGAGTACGACTACGTCATCGTCGGTGGGGGCTCCGCCGGCGCCACGCTCGCCAACCGGCTCAGCGCGGACCCGGACAATCGCGTATGCCTGCTTGAAGCAGGAAAGAACGGCAGCAGCCTGCTGGTCAGAGCGCCGGTGGGTGTGGTGGCGATGCTGCCTGGTTACGGCAAGCTCAACAACTGGGCCTTCAAGACCGTGCCTCAGTCGGGCATGAATGGCCGCCGTGGCTATCAGCCTCGCGGTCGTTGCCTCGGAGGCTCTTCGGCAATCAACGCGATGCTGTACGTCCGTGGTCATCGTGCTGACTACGATGACTGGGCCGAGATGGGCAATGAGGGTTGGGACTGGGAGTCCGTGCTGCCGTATTTCCGCAAGGCCGAGAGCAACGTGCGTGGAGACAGCCATGCCCACGGCGGTGACGGCCCTCTTCAGGTCAGTGACCAGGAACGTCCGCGCCCGATTTCCCGAGCCTTTATCGATGCGGCGGCATCTTTGCAGATTCCCGTAACCAATGATTTCAACGCCGGTGATAACGAGGGCGTGGGCTATTTCCAGGTGACCCAGTTTCACCATGGAAAGCACAAGGGCGAACGCTGCTCGGCAGCACACGGCTATCTGCATCCGGTCATCAATGAACGCCACAACCTGACAGTGATCACTCAGGCGCATGCCACGCAGATACGCTTCGAGGGCAAGCGTGCCGCCGGTGTCAGCTACACGCGAAATGGCAGCGAGCAACACGTCAAGGCGAGCCGAGAGGTCATTCTCGCCAGCGGCGCCTTCGGTTCACCGCAGTTGCTGCAGTTGTCGGGGGTGGGGCGGCCGGAAGATATCCAGCCGCATGGTATCGAGATGGTCCATGAGCTGCCGGGGGTGGGGCAGAACCTCCAGGATCACTTTGACTACATTCAGGCCTACAAGTCGAAGGACACCGATCTGTTCGGTATCTGCACCCGTGGCGGATTGCGCTTGCTCGGCCAATTGCCACGCTGGAGCAGGCATGGCAACGGCATGATTGCTTCACCCATCGGTGAGGCTGGCGCCTTTCTCAAGACAGATCCATCACTCGACCGGCCGGATATCCAGCTGCACTTTGTCGCCGCCATTGTCGATGATCACGCGCGCAATCTGCACTGGGGCTATGGCTACTCGGTACATGTCTGCCAGTTGCGCCCCTGGTCTCGCGGCTCGGTATTCCTGGAGTCGGGGGATCCTCATGCTGCTCCGGGAATCGATCCGAATTTCCTCAGTGATCCCCGCGATCTGGAGGTCATGATCAAGGGTGCCAAACTCACTCGCGAGATCATGCACGCCTCACCGCTGGTCGAGTACAAGCACAAGGAACTGTTCGGCATCCACGACAACATGACCGATGCCGAGTGGGAGGCCAATATCCGCGCACGCGGTGACACCATCTATCACCCGATCGGCACCTGTCGCATGGGACACGATGACCTGGCGGTCGTCGATACCGAGTTGAGAGTGAAGGGTCTTGAAGGGCTCAGAGTCGTGGATGCCTCTGTCATGCCCAAGCTGGTCAGTGGCAATACCAATGCTCCCACCATAATGATCGCCGAAAAGGCGGCAGACATGATTCTCGGCAGAAAAGGGGCCGCCGAGACCATGTCTCAGCAAGCAACAACGCAGGAGGATCTGACATGCGCGGACAAATGATGTTTCAGGCGCTGACCACTGGGTCATTGATTGATCATGCAGCGCGCTATCATGCCGGTACAGAAATCGTTTCCGTTGCCACCCTGGGCGGCGTCGAGCGCACCTGTTGGTCAGAGGTTTCGGCCAATGCCCGTCGTCTGGCATCGGCGCTTGACCAGCTCGGTGTCGCGGCTGGAGCTCGCTGCGGCACCATCGCCTGGAACAATCGCCGTCATCTCGAGATCTATTTCGGTGTCGGTGCGGGGGGGCGGGTCACTCACACCATCAACCCGAGGTTGTCGCCGGAGCACCTGATCTACATCATCAATGATGCGGCCGATGAGATACTGTTCTTCGACCATACCTTCCTACCGTTCATTCCTCAGCTCCGTCCGCATCTGACCACGGTAAAGCACTACGTGTTGATGGGGCCACGCGATGAGGAAGCATCAAATACGCTGGACGGATTGCAATTCTTCGATGAACTGATTACCAGCGGCGATGCGCAGTACACCTGGCCCGAGCTCGACGAGACTACGCCAGCCGCACTCTGTTACACCTCGGGCACCACCGGCAAGCCGAAGGGGGTGCTCAACTCTCATCGCTCGCTGGTCCTGCACGCTCTGGGTGGTAACCAGCCTGATGGCACCTGTATCTCGGCACGTGACTCGTTGCTGCCCGTGGTACCGATGTTCCACGTCAATGCCTGGGGGATTCCCTTCATCGCCGCCATTGCCGGCGCGCGGCTGGTACTGCCGGGACCGAATCTGGATGGTGATAGCCTGCTCAAGCTGTTGACCGAGGAAAAGGTCAATGTGGCCTTTGGTGTTCCGACCATCTGGATGGGGCTGTTGGCAACATTGAAGAGCTCCGGTGCTCAACTGCCGGATCTTGAGCGATCCTTTGTCGGTGGCACGGCCTTGCCACCCTCAATGATCAGTACCTTCCGCGACGATTATGGGGTCGAGTTGATCCACGCCTGGGGCATGACCGAGACCACCCCCATCGGCACTATCAACATGCCCCTGCACAAGCACGGCGAGCTGCCCCTGGAGCAGCAGCGCGAGATACGCCATGCGCAGGGGCGTCCGATCTTCGGTGTCGAGCTCAGGGTGGTGGATGCCGAAGGCAACACTCTGCCCAATGATGGTAAGAGCCAGGGCAACCTCCAGGTACGCGGTCACTGGGTCATCGAGCGCTACTATAGTCACGATAAAAACAGCCTCGATAAAGGTGGCCTGGATAAAGAAGGTAAGGAGGAAAATACCCTGACCGACGATGGCTGGTTCGATACCGGGGATATCGCCACGCTTGATGAGAACGGCTATCTGATCATTCGTGATCGTGCCAAGGACATCATCAAGTCGGGAGGCGAGTGGATCTCCACCGTGGACCTGGAGAATATCGCCATTGCTCACCCGGGTGTTGCCAATGCTGCGGCCATTGCCGCCTGGCACCCCAGATGGGATGAGCGCCCGGTGTTGGTCTGCGTGCGTGCCGAAGGATCCGATGTCGAGGAGTCGCAGCTGCTGGCCGATTATGAGGGCAAGGTGGCGAAGTGGCAGATTCCCGATCGAGCGATCTTTGTCGATGCGCTGCCCATGAGTGCCACCGGCAAGGTGCTGAAGAACAGGTTACGGGATGAATACGGCCAGATTCTGGCGGAGGACAGGGAATGACAACTACAGAACAGGAGGTGGCGACAGCCGCTTCCCGTTACCCCCAGCACGAGGCCGCTCTGGAAGCTCTCTATCGGCACCGGAATGACTGGGCGCAAACGTCGGTGAAGGAACGTCTTTCCGTTCTCCAGCAGGTCAAGGATGCCTTGCTGGTGGTGGCGGAAGACTGGGCCATGGCCGCCTCGAAAGCCAAGGGCCTGCCTGAGAGCAGCCCTCTGGCAGGTGAGGAATGGCTGGCCGGTCCGGGTGCGATGATGGCGGGCTGCAACGGCTTGATGCACACCCTGCAGCAACTGGAGGGCAAGGCCTTTCTCGATGGCGTGCCACGCCGCACCCTGGCCAACGGGCGTTTGTCTGTACGAGTCACTCCGTCCAGTCACTGGGATCGCTTGCTGCTGTCCGGAATAACCGCGGATGTGTGGATGCAGTCTGGCGTCACCGAGGGCAACCTGGCCGAGCATGCGGCGCTGGCTTATGACGTGCCTGAGGAAAAGCGGGAAGGCAAGGTGGCTCTGATCCTCGGTGCCGGCAACGTGGCTTCCATCGCACCGTTGGACGTGTTTCATAAGCTCTTCGTCGAAAACCAGGTCTGTCTGCTCAAGCTGAACCCGGTCAACGATTATCTCCTGCCGTTCCTCGAAAAGGCGCTTGCAGCGCTGATTGACCGCAATGCGTTGCATATCGTCAAGGGCGATGGTGCGGTGGGTGCCTGGTTGACCGAGCATCCGTACATCGAGGAAATGCATATTACCGGCGCCGAGGCGACCCATGACGCCATTGTCTGGGGCACCGGTGACGAGGCCCTGCGCAATCGTGAGGCTGGTACTCCACGCAACAGCAAGCGGTTCACCTCTGAGCTGGGGGCGGTTTGTCCGACGATTGTGGTACCCGGCCCATGGAGCAAGGCGGATATTGCCTTCCAGGCCGAGCAATTGGCGACACAGAAGCTACAGAACTCGGGGTTCAACTGCGTGGCCTGTCAGGTGCTGATCATGCCGCGTGGCTGGGAGCATGGCGCCGATCTGCTGGAGCAGTTGAAGACGGTCATGGCTAGCTCGACGCGCCCGGCCTGGTATCCGGGGGCCGCTGATCGGCTGGCGGCATTTCGCGAGAAGGCCAATGATCCTGTCGAGGTCAGCCGGGGAGAAGCGTTGCCGGTAATCATGGCCAAGACCAGTGACGCCGATTATTTCCGGGAAGCAGAAGTGTTTGGTCCGGCAATGTCGCTGACCGAGTTGGAGGCAGGTGATGCCGAGAGTTACCTGCGTGCGGCGATCGACTATGCCAATGAGAAACTGCACGGCACTCTGGGCGCCAACATCGTGATCCATCCGGAAACCCGGCGGGCCATCGGTAAGCAGCGTTTCGAGGAACTCATCACTGAACTGCGTTACGGTACCATCGCCATCAACACATGGTCGGGTATAGGCTTTCTGCTGGCTCCCTGCCCCTGGGGCGCATTTCCGGGCCATACCCTGGAGGATGTGCAGAGCGGTATCGGCACAGTGCATAATTGCCTTATGCTGGAGAAGACGGAGCGTACTATCATCGAGGCACCGTTTCGACCATTCCCGCGGACTCTGCTGACTGGTCGACCAACACTACTGCCCCGGCCGCCATGGTTCATCACCAACCGGCGCCAGGATCGAGTAGCGGAGCTGCTGGTTGATTTCTACCATGCCCCGGGTTGGCTGAAACTGCCTCGACTGTTCCTCCACTCGTTGCAGGGCTAGTTCCGCAATCGGGGGTTGGATAACGGCAGTGCCCTGGCCGTCCTGCATCTGCGTCATACAGACAGCTTGAACAGTACGGTCGGGGTAATGTTTCAGGAGCCGGGCTTGCTCCACCTACATGCACTGGTCTCCATCGGGAGATACGGACAGACAGCAAAGCAGATGGACACATGAACCAACAACTGTCGCACCCGGAACTGTCGCATTCAGAAACCAGACTCGAGGAACGTGCGCGCCGCAAGGCGGCAAAGCGTGAGTCGAAGAAGACCGAGATTGCGGTCAGCACTCTGGATGCGCTGAAACGTCTGGGATACGCCAATACCACCATGCGTGACATTGCCGCGCACTCTGGCATGTCACTGGGCAGTTTGACTTATTACTTCACTGACAAGGCGGAGTTGATCACCTATTGCGTACGCCTCTACAAGGCCGAGTTCATTGGCCGTATCGAGAGTGCCGTAGGTAGCCATCGCACGCCCGATAGAATTCTCGATAGTCTGGCCGCAGAGCTGGCAAGGTCGATCACCGATGATCTCTCCACCCATCGTCTGTGGTACGACATTCGCAGCCAGGCGATGTTCGATCCGAGCTTTCGTCCGGTGGTGGCGGAGATCGAGGACAAGCTCAAGCGGACGTTGAGTGCTGCACTACAGGCGGCAGGCATGAAAGGAGACGAGGTCTTGCCATTGGGGTATGCCATGCTCGACGGAGTCTTTCGCTTGTTGCTGCAGAATACAGCAGCCGACCACCAGCCCTATGATCAACTGGAACGTCAGTTCCGCATGGCGTTGGAAGGTATTGTCCAGATGACACCCTCGTCCTGATCCACCGACTCTCCTGTGGGTTGGTCGTCCTCGCGATGGGAGAGAGTGGATGTCTTTCCGTGCGGATAGCCCATATACCGGCGGTAGGCTTCTGGTCAGTCGGTCAGTGCATCCCAGGCTGCCATCGCGCAGGACGCTACATCCAGTAATTCCTGTCGAGTGGCGCCGTCACGAGCCAGAATCGACATGCCGTGCTGCACGGTGGTGTAGTAGTTGGCGATGGCGTTGCAATTGATATTCGCCTTCAGTTCTCCTTCATCAACAGCGCGCCGCAGGCGATGCTCCAGGCAATCGCGATTGCCATTGCGGTGCCGCTCCAGCTCTGCGCCAATGACGGGATTGGTTCCCTGTGATTGTGGGCTGGCCAGGACAATCAGACATCCCCGCGAGGGGATCTGTTGAGTAAAGGCAATCGCCGTGGCATGGAGTACATGGCGGACGGCGTCCCGAGCCTGTTCAATGCGATTCACTGGATCCCAGATACCGCTACCACCGGTGGTGATGTACAGCTCAACGGCTTCACGAAACAGGGCTTCCTTGCTGCCGAAAGCGGCATAGAGACTTGGCGAACTGATTCCCATGGCTCGTGTCAGTTCGCTCATTGAAGCGTTGTCGAAGCCTCTCTCCCAGAATACCTCCAGCGCTTGCTGAAGGGCCTTGTTCCGGTCAAAGGTGCGTGGCCGTCCACGTGATGACATGGCTTACCTCTTTTATGTGCCGGTCGATACAAAAATATCTTGACAGTACCTGTGAAGTCCAGTCAGTGTTATTTATGTATCGATCGATACATAAATAACACTGACTGGAACAGGAGTACATTCATGAGTGGTCTGACAGGAAAGGTGGCACTGGTGACCGGCGGCAGCCGAGGCATCGGTGCAGAGATTGCCCGCCGTCTGGCGGCTGACGGCGCAGCGGTTGCCATCACCTATGCCAGTCGAGAGGAGGACGCCCGAAGCGTGGTCTCGAATATCGGGGCTTCAGGTGGCAGTGCGATTGCCATTCAAGCGGATGGCCGTAACGGAGAGGAAATTGAAAGCGCCGTGGCACAGGTCCTCACGAACTATTCGGCACTCGACATCCTCGTCAACAATGCGGGGATATTTGTCACCGGTGACCTGCTGGAGTTCAGCGAGGAGGATCTTGACCACTCGCTGTCGATCAATCTGCGAGCCCCCTTCATCGCCATGCAGGCGGCGGGTAGACACTTGCGTGATGGTGGACGCATCATCAATATCGGCAGCAATCTGGCATCGAGGGTACCGTGGCCGGGGATCAGCCTCTATGCCATGACCAAGTCGGGGCTGGTGGGGCTGACCAAGGGCGCCGCCAGAGATTTCGGACCTTGCGGTATTACCGTCAATGTGGTTCATCCGGGCTCCACGAATACGGACATGAATCCCGCGGACGGTGACCATTCTGATCTGCAGCGAGGCGCGATGGCTATCCCCCGATACAACGAGGCAAGTGACGTCGCCTCTCTCGTACGCTGGCTGGCCGGTCCAGAAGGACGTTCGGTAACCGGGGCGGAGTTCACCATTGATGGTGGATCAAACGCTTGAGAGCGGAGGGCTGATCATGCGCGCTCCCGATTCTCCCAGACTCGGGAGCAACCTTGCGAGGACTGCAGTAGATTTCTGTTTCCATGGAGGAGGGTATTCGATGGGACGACGCTGGGCCCTTGTTGAGGGTATAATTGATGCAACGATTCCGGAGGCGTCATGACCAGCATCACCACCGCAGAACAGGCTCAACAGGAACTGCTCGAGGACTTCGAACTGTTCGACAACTGGATGGACCGTTATCAGTACATCATCGATATGGGCAAGGCATTGCCGGCCTTTCCCGATGAATGGAAAACCGATGATCGGAAGATCCAGGGGTGCCAATCGAATGTCTGGATGCACCATGAGGAGCAGGGCGGTCGTCTGCACTTCGATGCCATTTCGGATGCCGCCATCGTTTCGGGCCTCATCGCTGTACTCATGCGTATCTACAATGATCGCGATCCCGCCGACATTGTCGCCACCAGTCCTCATTTCCTGAAGGACCTCGGGCTGGACAAGCACCTGTCGCCAACGCGCAGCAATGGTCTCAATGCCATGCTGGAACGCATCTACCTGGTGGCTCGTCAGGCCCATCAACAACATGCCGGTGCCCAGTAGAGGACCCTGCGGTGCGTGATCTCGACTCGGTAGCCATCCGCGATGCCACGGATGCGGATATGGCTGCGGTACAGCAGATTTATATGCATCACGTGCTCTACGGACTGGCGTCCTTCGAGGAACATCCTCCTTCCACCGACGAGTTGATGACCCGCCGTCAGGCATTACTGGATGCGGGCCTGCCATATCTGGTCGCCGAACAGCATGGCGAAGTGGTGGGCTATGCCTACGCAGGAAGCTACCGGCCGCGGGCGGCCTATCGGTTCACCGTCGAGAACTCTGTCTATGTTGCGGTGAAGCAGGGCGGTAGAGGCGTTGGCAGTGCATTGCTGAAGGCACTGATTGAACGCTGTGAACAGGGACCATGGCGACAGATGCTGGCAGTCATCGGCGATAGCGGGAATGCTGCCTCCATTGCTCTGCATCGACGGATGGGATTCAGGGTCGTGGGCACTTTCGAGGCGGTGGGTTTCAAGCATGGCCGCTGGGTGGACAGCGTATTGATGCAGCGTGCGTTGGGGCAGGGGGCCGACACGCCACCCGCAGGAGTGGGCTAGTCTGCCATTGTTGCCTTTCGTTCTAATCTCGCCTGTCGTTGCGAGGCCGGAATTGTTCGTCGAGTTCCGGGTCTTCGCGACACATCTTCTCACTGGGGCCACCCGGGACGGGATCGATACCACTCGGTGCCCATGGGTGGCAGCGCAGGATGCGTCTGAATGCCATCCAACCGCCCCTGAAGGGCCCATGCACGCTGATCGCCTCACTGGCATAGTGAGAGCAACTGGGCCAGTAGCGGCAGCGTGGGCCGAGTATCGGGCTGATCACCCATTGATAGAACCGGATCGGCAGAATGAACAGTGTCCCGGCCAATCGCTTGAGCAAGGTTGGCTGCTGGCGGCTGGATGAGGGGTCAGGTGGCTGATTTGCCATAGAGCGTATCAGGATCGATCAGTGGAGTGCTGGTGATCCGTGCCTCCTCTGCTTCAAGTGCGATGTAGAAACAGCTCTTGCGGCCGGTGTGACAGGCTGGGCCGGTCTGATCGACCTGCAACAGCAGAGTGTCGCCATCACAGTCCAGTGCGGCGCCCTTGAGGTGCTGCTGCTGACCGGAGGATTCCCCCTTGCGCCACAGTTTCCCACGGGAACGTGAATAGTAGCAGACGCGGCCGGTACTCAAGGTTTCCTCGAGGGCTTCGCGATTCATCCACGCCATCATCAACACCTCTCCGCTGTCGTGTTGCTGGGCGATCGCGGGGATCAGGCCGTCGGCGTTGAAGGGAATGGCGGCGAGGACGTCGCTCAGGTTGTGGCGGCTGTCCAGTGGCGCACGTTCGAGATCCTTGAACAGAGTGGTCATGCTGTCAGTCCTGGCAGGGGATTATTCCGTCTTTCGTGAAGCCTCATGGCTTCAGTTAGCCTGGCACTTGCGGCACAGGCCGAGTAGCTCGATGGTTTGGCGCTGGACCTGGAAACCGAGTGCCTTGGCCTGCGCTGTCAGCTGATCATTAACGTCATCGAGATGCAGTTCCTCGACATGCCCACACTCGCGACAGATCAAAAGCTGGAAGCGGTGGGCATGTTCCGGGCAGGGGCAGGCGACGTAGGCATTGAGCGACTCGATACGATGCACCAGCCCCTGGTCGATCAGGAAATCCAGCGCACGATATACCGTCGGGGGGCGTGCCGAAGCATGGTCCCTGGCGAGAAGGTCGAGAAGGTCATAGGCCTTGAGGCCACCGCTGGTATTGGCGATGAGCTCCAGTACACGGCGCCGGATCGGCGTAAAACGAACGCCACGACGTGCGCAATGCTGTTCGGCCTGATGAAGCAGGGCAGTTTCTGTCATGATGTCCTGAATGCAAGAGTCAGCCCAATAGTCTACGCCTTGACCGCAGCGGCGGCCAGCAGACAGGGACCTGATGTGGCGCCACCGCGTCACCCGTTGATGTCGGGAAGAGCGTGGCACAGGTAAACGGAGCAGGAGCCCATGGGCAGAGTGACCCATGGGCGTGGCGAGTCAAGAGACGACGGCTTCCAGGGCCTCCTCGCTCTGCAACTCCCCCTGACGAGCAAATTCGCGTTGTGCAAAAGCTACACGTTCGGCGACCGGCACTCCTTCGGGTTGCTGCTCGACCAACTCCAGTCGTCCCCGCAAGCCTTCACCGTTGGCCATCTGGATAGCCAGGCCGGGGCGCGCATTGAGCTCCAGCAGCATGGGACCATGGTCACGGTCGAGCACCATGTCGGTGCCCAGATAGCCGAGACCGGTCACTTCGTAGCAACTGGATGCCAGTTCCAGTAGGGTATCCCAGCCCTGGATATGCAGACTGGCCAGTTCATGGCCGGTATCCGGGTGATCGATGCGTGGGCGATCAAACTGGACCCCGCGAACAGCGCGCCCGCTGGCGATATCGATGCCCACTCCCACTGCCCCCTGGTGCAGGTTGGCCTTGCCATCGGAAACCGCAGTGGAAAGCCGCATCATCGCCATGACCGGATAGCCCTTGAAGACGATGACACGAATGTCCGGCACCCCTTCGTAGGTGTAGGCGGCAAAGCTCGTATCGAAGTTGATCAGTGCCTCGACCAGTGCCACATCGGGTGATCCACCCAGCGAGTACAGTCCGGACAGGATGTTCGATACGTGGCGTTCGACATCATCGATCTCCAGTTCGGCGCCGCTGGGCTTGATGAAGTGCTTACCCTCGACCCGCTCGATAACCAGAATTCCCTTTCCGCCACTGCCCTTGGCCGGCTTGATGACGAAGCCGTTGTGGCCCGCCAGCATTTCGGCAATGTGCTTGACACCGAATTGGGTCGTCACCGTACCGATCAGCTCCGGCGTGGTAATGCCGTACTTCTGTGCCAGCAGCTTGGTCTGCAGCTTGTCATCCACCAGGGGATAGAGCCTGCGGTCGTTGTAACGTCCGATGTAACGGATGTTGCGCCGGTTCATGCCGATGATGCCCCTGGCGCGAAGCTTGCCGGGCGAGGTCCAGTTCTTCATCCCTCAGTCCTCCGTCACCGGTTTGAAACGGCGCAGTTCGAGGAGGCGATATCCGGTATAGCTGCCCAACAGCAGGATACAGGCCATCAGGATCAACTGGACCCCCAGGAAGTTGAAGGTGATATGTCGAATCCAGGGGTTGTTCATCGCCATGTAGGCTACCACCGCGGTCAACAGACTGCCGCCACCCTGGATAAGCACTTCCTTGGGACCTTCCTCTTCCCACAGGATCGACATCCGTTCGATGGTCCAGGAGAGGATGATCATCGGGAAGAAGGTGATGGTGAGGCCAGCATTGAGACCGAAGCGGTAGGCCGCCACGGTGAATATCGAGATGATCGCGATCACCGTTATGATGACCGCGGTGACTCGCGCCACCAACAGCAGGTTGAGATGCGATAGATAACTGCGGATCACCAGACCCACAGCGACTACCAGCAGGAAGCCGATCAGACCGGTGAGCAGCGAGGTCTGGATAAAGGCCAGAGCGATCAGTACCGGCATGAAGGTACCGGAGGTCTTGAGGCCGACCAGAACCCGCAGGAGTACGACAACCAGAGCACCGATGGGAATCAACAGGATGGTCTGGAACAGGGCCTGCTCTTCCAGTGGCAGACTGTGGATCGAGAAGTTCAGCAAGGTATCGCTGTCCTTGGCCTGCTGAGTGCGCACTGCGGCGGAAGCCGACTGGTTGCGGACCAGCATCGAGAACGAGATATGCGAATTGCTGCCGCCCTCAACCTCTAGCACTGAGTCACCAGCCCCTTCCCATACCAGCAGGTTATCGGGACGTCCCTGCTCTCCGGTGGCAGGGTTGAACAGTGCCTGTTTTTCACCATCGAAGACCTGCACCCAGGGCGTCAGGCTCTGGCGGCGCCGTCCACTCTCCAGCATCAACACACTGACGTCACGGGCAGACACGCCGGCCTGATTGAGCAGGCGGACCAGCAGCGGCACGCGATCGAACTGGGTCAGCAGCAGGCGCGCATTCTCTCCCTGCTGGTCATCGGTGAATTCGCCCAGCAATTGTTGCGCAAAGGTGAAGGCGTCAGCGGAGCGTGCCCAGGCCTGATCGATGACCTGTTGTGCCGCCGTGTCATAGGGACGCTGCCACACGATATCCTGCACCGGAGGTGAAGGAGGCGTGCTCATGGTCTTGTTGGCGTCGTTGGTCACCAGCAGTTGGGAGCTGTAATAGAGGCGCTGGTCACCCTCGGCGCTACGGGTCGACCAGACAGCGCGACGAGCGCCACCCTTTTCCTCGAAGCTCAGGCCATAACCGGGCGAGGCGGTGTGCTCGGTCACGATACGGAAGCCGGGCTGGGAGGATGGGAGCGCCATATTGACCCTGGCGGGCTCACCATTTCCGTCGAAGGTCACCTGGGCCTCGATATCCCAGACCTGGCGTTGCTCGCCAGGCGTCCAGGGAACCTCGAACTCGATGTGACGATGAATGCTCATGGCAATGCCAACCACCATCAGCATGGCAACAATGATATAGAACGGGAGTCTGGACATGGGTCTTCCTTGCGGGGAGCGTAAGGCCGGATAGCGACAGTGGTATGGCGGTATCCGGCTCCTGCATCCAGCAACCAGATGTGATCTGGCTGTCTTGATCGTACGGGCTATTCGCCTGCGTTGAATTCGGGGCGCTTGTGGAGATTGTTCTGCGAAACATCCACGACGGCAATGTCCATCAGGAAGCGTCGTCCCAACATGACCGGGAAGTCATCGCTGGGACGATCGCTGAGGATGAAGTCAACCTGCTCGCGAATCGGGCCCAGTGTCATCAGTAAGCTGACCACGGGGCGAGTTTCCTCGCCGGACTCCTGGGTCAGTGTGGCTTCACGTTCAATGGGGGCCTCGATCCAGTCACTGCGCACGCTGTCGACGACTTCGTCGTCGTCATTGAGCCCCAGCTTGAAGCGAACCCAGGACTCACCATCGCGCTCGAAGTTGGTGATCTCGCTTGCCGAGAGAATCGAGGTGTTGGCCCCGGACGCGATGCGTGCATTGATATAGGTGCCAACCGTAGGCAAGCCGATCCATTCGCTGCGCCCCAGCAATTCCTTATTGGCCAATCCTTCGACGGCCGGTTGGCATTGGGACACCACGGGGCGAGGCTGATGCGAGCGGGAGTCCAATGCTTCGACCTGGCTACGCAAGCTGCGCAGCTGACTGCCAACCTCGCGAATATCGGCGGTCATCATCGAGTTCTGCGCCGCGTTGTCGGCCATCAGGCGCTGGTTGGTGCTGCACTGTCCGGAAATCTCCGCGACAACACGGGAGATGCCTGCATCGAATTCGGCTGGTGTAATGGTCTGTGGAGGAGGCGTGTCATCGACCGGCGCAAGAGCGCATCCACCCAACAACAGGGCACCCACCAGGGGAAGAAGGGAAAACGGTCGAAAGGGCATGACACTGGCGTCCTTGTATCGGCATGAAAATGGGTAACGAACACGTACTGCCGCGAACAGGCGAGCAGTCGGCGAAGAAGAATTGAAGCGATGATAAGGAGCCTTGTGAATCCTGTCCATGCTGGCTGACTTGTCGTGCATTGGTAACCTTCCCACCTGATGTCCCCGGCAGAGGTGTCTTGATCAACAGATACACCTCAGACCCGCTTGATGGCATTGCCTTGATCCTGCCCACCGGATGCAGAGTGTCGAGACTCCGTTTGAAGGGCATTCTGGCGGCAACATTCATCAGTCAGGACACACAAGGCCGCAGATAATTCGAAAATTGTCTCGCAAATCGAGCTCACCTGCACCCTGTAGCATAAATGCGACGCCATCTATTACAGCATCTGCGTGATAGCCACCATGCCCACGTCTTCCTGACTTTCCTGAACCCATTCCACTGTTGATGAAAGCCGGTTACCGCAGCTTCTGTCTGTACCTCCAGACGATAGTCTGCACCGGCCAATCGGTGGAATTCGCTTCAGGTGCAGCCTGTTCCCGACATTACAGCAACCCAGACGCAATATATCAGACCAAGGTGGATGAAACTAATGTCTTACAAGGCATTTTCAGTTGGTCAGAATCTTTTCAATGCGCTGAAATAAAAGAATTTTCTATATAAGAAGACTGGTGTTCCAGTGCGGTCATAATTGACCATGGGTTGCCAGAGACAGGGCAATCATCTATTACAATGTAACCGGTTACATACCTTCCCCTGAAATGGAGTTCGCCACTAGATGCAGATCAACGACAACAATTCATCAACCACATTACTGGCTCGTCATCTTCTCGTTTCCGGCCTGGCAATGGCCATGGTTCCGGTGGCGATGGCCACTGAGGAAACCAGTAAAGCGCCGATTGCCGTCCAGATGTATACCCTGCGTGATTTCGGCACCCTCGAGGAACAGTTTTCCACCGTTGCTGATGCCGGCGTCGGTGCTGTCGAGCTGGTTGGCGACCAGGGAATACCCGCAGATCAGTTGAATCAATTGCTGGACAGCAATGATCTGGAGGTCTCGTCCAGCCACGTACAGCTGGAAGATCTGCGCCAGAACCTTGATGAGGTTGTGGCCTTCCACAAGGCCATCGGCAACGACACCCTTGTGGTGCCTTACCTCGATGAATCCCAGCGCCCGATGGATGAGGCCGGATGGCAGGCCCTGGGGGAAGAGCTGGGCACCATGGCCCGAGAGCTTGCCGAGCAGGACCTTCGCTTGGCCTATCACAATCATGACTTCGAGATGGAGACCTTCGGCGACCAGACCGCAATGGAGGTACTGTTCGACGCTGCAGGACCGGATCTGTACGCCGAGGTTGACGTAGCCTGGGTCGCCCGTGGCGGGCTTGATCCCGCCCAGTATCTCGCCAATTTCGATGACCGGCTTTTCGCCATTCACGTCAAGGACAACGCACCGAAGGGGGAGGCCGAGGACGAAAAGGGATTCGCTATTCCTGGCCAGGGCGTTCTGGACTGGCAGAGCATTCTTCCGGCTGCCGATCAGGCCGGTGTCGAGTGGTATGTCATCGAGCATGACCTGCCAGCGGACGCAGCAGCGGTGGTCATGCAGGGAGCAGAGTTTCTGGAGCAGGCGCTGGCCTCAGACGTCGCTGAATAACCTTCCGTTCCATCAACAACGACAACAGAAGCCCATATAACAGGAGCTCTATACCGTGGCAGACAATCATTACGACGCCATTGTGGTCGGTTCAGGCATCAGCGGAGGCTGGGCAGCCAAGGAACTGACCGAGAAGGGACTCAAGGTGTTGCTCCTTGAGCGAGGTCGAAATATCGAGCACATCAAGGACTACCAGAATGCTCAGAAGGAGGCCTGGGACTATCCGCACCGTGATGTCCCGACCCAGCGCATGAAGGATGAGTATCCGGTTCTAAGCCGCGACTATCCCCTCAATGAGTCCACCCAGGGCATGTGGGTCAATGAGCAGGAGTCGCCCTACGTCGAGGAAAAGCGTTTCGACTGGTTCCGCGGTTACCACGTTGGTGGCAGGTCGCTGATGTGGGGGCGCCACAGTTACCGCTGGTCGGATCTCGACTTCGAGGCCAATCAGCGTGAAGGGGTGGCCATCGACTGGCCGATCCGCTATGCCGACCTTGCCCCCTGGTACGATTACGTGGAAGGTTTCGCCGGAATATCGGGGACTCGTGAAGGCCTGGATGTTCTGCCGGACGGGCAGTTCCTGCCACCGATTCCGCTCAACTGCGTGGAAGAGGACGTGGCCGAGCGCATCAAGCAGGCATTTGACGGTGAGCGGCGCCTGATAAACAGTCGTGTGGCTAATATCACCCAGCCAAAACCCGAGCAGCAGCGCACCAACTGTCAGTACCGCAACAAGTGCTGGCTTGGCTGTCCCTTCGGCGCTTATTTCAGCACCCAGTCCGCGACCCTGCCGGCGGCAGTGGCGACCGGCAACCTGACGCTGCGTCCGCATTCCATCGTTACCCAGGTCCTCTATGACAAGGACCGTCAGCGCGCGACCGGTGTTGAAGTGCTCGATGCCGAGACCAATGAGACCTACGAATACACGGCCAACGTGATCTTCCTCAACGCCTCGTCCTTCAACTCGACCTGGATTCTGATGAATTCAGCGACCGATGTCTGGCCAGGTGGGCTTGGCAGCAGCAGCGGCGAGTTGGGCCACAACGTCATGGATCACCACTTCCGGGCTGGTGCCAGCGGTGACGTGGACGGTTACCTCGATCGCTATTACTTCGGGCGTCGTCCAGCCGGCTTCTATATTCCTCGCTTCCGCAATGTTGGTGGTGAACAGCGTGATTATCTGCGCGGCTTTGGCTATCAGGGCTCGGCCAGCCGTGAAGGCTGGGATCGTGACATCGCCGAACTCAACCACGGCGCCGACTTCAAGCGTGCTTTGAGTCAACCGGGAAGCTGGACCATCGGTATGACCGGCTTCGGTGAGATGCTTCCGTATCACGACAATCGCATCTACCTCGATACGCAGACCACCGACAAGTGGGGGCTGCCGGTATTGGCGATGAGCGTCGACTTGCGTGACAACGAGCGTGCCATGCGCAAGGACATGATGCAGGACGCCGTCGAGATGTTCGAAGCCGCGGGCATTCAGAACGTCAAGGCGGAAGAGGGCGACTATGGCCCTGGCATGGGCATTCACGAGATGGGAACGGCGCGTATGGGACATGACTCAGCCACCTCGGTGCTCAACGCTCATAATCAGGTCTGGGACGCGCCCAATGTGTTCGTTACCGACGGTGCCTGCATGACTTCATCCTCCTGCGTCAATCCGTCGTTGACCTATATGGCGCTGACCGCACGCGCTGCGGACTTTGCCGTCAATGAACTGAAGCGGGGGAATCTGTAATGCATCGTCGAGAATTGCTCAAGATGATCGCAGCTACCACAGGCACCGCCTTGATCGGTGGCAATGTGGCGCTGGCCTACAGCAATGAAGGCACGGCGGGCGGCGAAGTATTGTCGGCGGACGACGTCGAACTGCTGGACGCCGTCGCGGAAGCCATCCTGCCGCGTACCGACACCCCCGGCGCCAGCGATGCCAAGGTGGCGGAATTCATGCAGGTGTTTGTTCGTGACTGCTATACCAGTGCCGAACAGGATCGTTTCCTGAGTGGCCCGGTCGACATTCGTGAGCGGTGCCAGCAACAGTATGGACGTGCCTTCCCGCAACTCGAGGACGCCGAGCGCAGCGAGTTGATCGAAGCTCTGGATCAAGAGGCTCGGACACTACTGGAAGGAAGCGACGAGGGTACGCCTGACATCGACGCTCCCGGTGATGTGCATTACTTCACCATGATCAAGCAGCTGACTTTGTTCGGCTTCTTTACCTCGGAAGTCGGTGCGACAGAAGCCCTGCGCTATGTCGCCGTACCCGGCAGTTACGATGGTTGTGCTCCCTACGAAGAGGGGGAGCCCGCCTGGGCAACCTGAGGGTAATGCAGTGAATGTCGGGGCCATGTTCGGCATGGCCCCGACACAACAGGGAATTGTCTCAGGAGAGAGGCGGATGAACGCAAGAGTGATTTCGAGCACCAGGTACAGTGCCTGGTGTCTGGGTGGCCTATTGGTCGCGGTATCCGGTGGCATGGCGGTGGCGGAGACAACCGATGTCAGCCAGGAGGAGAGAGAGCGTCAGGCAGCGCTGACCGAAGTCTGGGAGCCTGTCCCGGAGATGGTGGACGCCCCCGCCGATGGCGTTCCCTCAGATGCCGTTGTGCTGTTCGACGGTGAGGACCTGGACGGCTGGCAGAGCGAACAGGGAGGCGCTGCCGAATGGCATGTCGAAGATGGAGCCATGACGGTCTCGCGCGGCAGTGGTGGCATCCAGACGCGGGAAGAGTTCTGCGATGTACAGCTGCATGTGGAGTGGCGAGCACCGGCGGATACTGCCGGATATGAAGGCCAGGATCGCGGCAACAGTGGCATCTTTCTGCAGCAGCGCTACGAAGTGCAGGTGCTGGACTCCTGGCAGAATCCGACCTACCCGAATGGCCAGGCGGCGTCGATCTACAAGCAGTATATCCCGTTGGTCAATGCATCACGGGAGCCGGGTGAATGGCAGAGCTACGACATCATCTACACGGCGCCACAGTTCGATGACAGCGGCTCGCTCACCAGTCCGGCCTATGCCACTGTGCTGCACAATGGCGTACTGGTACAGAATCATGTGGAAATCCAGGGCACTACCGAATGGATCGGGGCTCCCGAGTACGAGGCCCACGGTTGCGCACCGATCTTCCTGCAGGATCACGATGCCGATGTCAGTTATCGCAATATCTGGGTAAGGCCGCTGGGTGGCGAGTTCGCTACCGAGGGTTGATGAGCAGCCCAATGCGAAAGGCCCCGACAGCAGTAATGCTGTCGGGGCCTTGTGTATCTGGTGTAGGGAAAGCGACTAGCGTGCGACCGGTTCTGCCGCTGGTTCTCCGACACCGTTTTCTGTGATGTCGTCCTCCACGTCAATGCGCCGCACCCCGAACCAACCCGTCCACGGACCAGCCACGGCGAGCACTATCGAGAAGACCAGACCAAGGTAGTTGAACAGCGCCCAGGGGGCGTACTCGATGGTTGCCACACCCAGAGTCGCCGCCATGTACACCGCTGATACCGTCCAGGGGGCCAGTGGCTCAGGGATCATGCCTCCGTCCTCGAGGCTGCGTGACAGATTCAGAGGATGCAGGCCGCGCTTGCGATACTGTTCGGCGAACAACTCACGAGTCAGGAAGAAGGTCACGTAACTGTTGCCCGTCGCCAGGATGATGGCCATACCCGCCGCCAGCGAGGCAAGGATGGTCCCGGTGGCCGAACGCACATACGCCAGCGTTCGGTTGAGTACCGTCTGCAGGATACCCGAGGCTTCCAGGGCCGAGGCAAAGAAGAAGGCACAGAACACGAACAACACTGCACCATGCATGCTGTAGAGTCCGCCGCGATTGAGCAGCGTCAGCAAGGCGGGATATAGGCTCTCCACGTCGACTTCCGGGTGGATAAGGCTGAGCATCTCGACGTTGAAGCCGGACACCGCCGCCGTGGCTACCGCGGAAAGTGGAGCTTGCTGTACGGTCATTGCCAGCACGATGGCACACAGCGTCGCCAGGAACAGCACCACCAGGGTCGGCTTCTTGCGAATGGAACCGGTCAGTACGATGGCCACCGGCAGCATCAACCACAGGTTGAGATCAAAGATCGAGCGGATCTGATCGGCGCCCTCAGCAATGGCGGCTGGTGTCGCCGCGCTGTCGCCCATGTTCAGGCCCAGCATCAGGTAGACGGTCGCGGCAAGCACGGCCGCCGGCAGTGAAGTGAACATCAGGTAACGGATATGGCGGTAGAGATCCACTCCCACCACCATGGACGCCATGATGGTGGTATCGGACAGCGGTGACAGCTTGTCACCGAAATAGGCACCGGACAGCACCGCACCGGCGGTGATGGCGAGGCTCACATCCATGGCGGTGGCGATGCCCATGATCGCTACGCCCAATGTACCGGCAGAACCCCAGGAGGTACCGGTAAAGGTCGAGACAATCGCCGTGCCGAAGAAGGCCATGACATATAGGTAGCGAGGATCGACCAGTTCGAGACCATGGTAGATGAAGTAGGGGATGGTGCCGGAGATCATCCAGGTACCGATGATCATGCCAATGCTGTAAAGCACGAGGATGGCAGTCAGAGCGGTCTTGATCTTGTGGCCCATGATATCCATGACCAACTGCCAGGTACCGCCGTGCAGAATGGTGAAGAGCGTTGCCACTGCACCGCAACTGATCAGTACCAGTTCGGTGGGTAGACTGGAAATGACAATGCCGTAGATGATGGCAGTGGCGATGGCGATCAACAGCAGTAGCGATGGTGCAAAACCTGGTTGTAGTTGTTGTTGAGCTGGCATTGGGAATCCTCCAGAAGCGCTCAGTGATTGAGGGCAGTCAACCCTCGAGTCAGGTCGGCGAGGATGTCATCAATATCCTCGAGCCCGATGGCTAGACGAATCAGCGGCTGCCCACTGCCATCAGGGCGCATGGGAGATACCACGAGGCTCTCGTATCCTCCCCAACTGACGCCGATGCGGAACAGTCGTAGGGCATCGATGAAACTCACGATGCGGTGGTAGGTCGGTTGCTGGATGTGCAGACTCAGCAGCCCGGAGTGGCCGTCAAGCTGTTTCTGCGCCCAGTCGGCGGCGGAGCCCACGGCAAGGCTGGGGTGCAGGACTTCCAGGACCTGAGGCTGTTCGGCGAGGAAGTCCACGACACGCAAGGCGTTGCGCTGGTGTTCACTCATACGCAACGGCAGGGTGCGCAGACCCCGCAGTACCAAAGCAGCGTTCTGGGGGGCCAGAGCTGCGCCAAGCAGTTGATGACCAATGGCGAACAGTCGATCGATCATCTCGGCTGACCCGATGACCGCACCTCCCACCACGTCGCTATGGCCGCCGATGTACTTGGAAAGTGAATGGATGACGAGATCGAAGCCATGCTCCAGTGGCTTCTGGAACAGCGGCGTTGCCCAGGTATTGTCGATCACCGTGATGATGCCACGGGCCCTGGCCAGCTGTGCGATGGCTTCCAGGTCGGCCAGCTCCATCAACAGTGACGAAGGGCTTTCGACATAGATGATCCGGGTGGAAGGACGCAGCGCGGCTTCGATGTCGGCCGTGCCACTGATGCCATCATGTTCGACACCATAGGCACCCAGTTGATCCAACAGCTCGACGGTAGGCCCGTAGGTCTGATTGATGCGTAGCACATGGTCGCCCTGGCGCAGCAGCGAGAATAGCGTCGCAGCAATGGCGCCCATGCCGGAGCCAAAGGCCTTGCAGGCCTCGCCACGCTCCAGAGCTGCAAGTTTGCGCTCGACCAGTTGCACGCCGGGGTTCAGGCCTCGGCTGTAGATGAAGTGCTGTCGCTCCTTCATCTGGGCACGGCTGAAGGTTTCCAGGTCGGGAAAAGTGAAGATACTGGTCTGATAGACCGGTGGAGTAACGGCGCCATGGTGGCCGGCATCATTCTCGAAGGCATGCTGGCAGATATAACGATCCTGGCTGTTCAAGGGAGTACCTCGATGATTATTGCTATACTGAGGCTATCAGCCTGTCTGACAGGTAAAGCTAGCACGGACTCTATACGGCATCAATTGATCCCGCCGGGCTATGCGGTTAACGTTCCTGCTGGCAAGTCTGCGTACATACCATTGGATGCCTGTTCACCATGAAGCGCCTCTATTTATCCGATACCGTGGCCGGCGAGATCAGCAACTGGATCAGCACCAGGCAGCTGAAGGCGGGTGATCAGCTACCGTCTGCCTCCGAATGGATGGCGCGTCTCGAGGTCGGCCGCTCGACCCTTCGCGAAGGGCTCAAGAAACTCGAGGCCGAAGGCATCATCGAGGTGATCAACGGCAAGGGAATCTTCGTCAGTGAGCAGAAGACCTTCCAGTTGCTGGAGACTCTGGGCCTCAGCGACGCGCGTGAGCATCTACTGGAAATGCTGGATGTGCGGCAGGCACTCGAGGAGCGGGCCATTGTGTTGGCGACACGCCGCGGTTCAGAGTCTGCCTTTGCGGCGATGGCTGCGCATCTGGACGATTACCGCAAGGCGCGGGCAGCAAAGGATTTTCTTGGAGTCAGCGAGGCGGATGCCGCCTTTCATCTGGCTATCTATGAGGCCTGCGGCAACAGCGTGCTGGTAGGATTGATCAAGTTGATGCACGACGACCTCTACGTCTCCTGGGACAGTCTGGAGGATCGTCTGCAGGTGTTTGATGCCAGCTTCGACCACCATGTCGAATTGCTCGAAGGCATGCGTCGACGTGACGAACCTGAGGCCGTCAGTGCCTTCGGGAAGTTGATCGAGGCCACGCGGCGTACCGTCGAGGCCATGTAACCGGTCGTGCCATGGCAGGTCCTGGAGAATGAAGCAGGCCGATGAAAGGCCGCAGCAGCAGGGCTGCCACGGCCATCATGACATCAGGCCACTAGGACCTGTCTTGAGCGTCGAGACGACTGATGATCAGTGCCGCGTTGACCCCGCCGAAACCGAAACCATTGCACAACACATGGCGCATGGGCTTCTCGCGACCAGTATCCGGCACGAAGTCCAGATCCTGCATGTCCTCATCGGCGTTGTGCATGTTCAGCGTGGGCGGTAGACGGCCGGTCATGGCTGCCATGGCGCTGAACAGGCTTTCTACACCACCGGCGGCTCCCAATAGATGGCCGGTCGCGGACTTGGTCGAGGAAATCGGGATATCGCGCAGCCGGTCACCAAACACCTGACGTAGTGACGCGATCTCGGCGCGATCACCGACCGGCGTAGAGGTGGCGTGGGCATTGACGTAATCGATGTCCTCGGGAGACAGCTTCGCCATGCGCAGGGCAGCGCGGATCGCCAGGGCTGCGCCGGCACCATCTTCCGGACCTGCGGTGATATGCCAGGCATCGGCGCTGGTACCGTAACCACTGATCACTGCCAGCGGCTCCGCTCCACGTTGGCGGGCATGCTCCAGTGTCTCGATGACCATCAGTCCGGCACCTTCGCCCATGACAAAGCCATTGCGTGCCTGATCGAAGGGCCGCGATGCGCTGGTGGGCTGCTGCTCTTCCGTGGACAGTGCCTTGAGTGCATGGAAGCCCGCCAACGACAGGGGATCGACACAGGATTCAGCGCCGCCAACCAGAGCGACCTCGGCCTCGCCGCTGCGGATAAGGCGCATGCCATCACCGATGGCCTGCAGACCCGCCGCACAGGCAGTCACCGGGCAACCAAGCGGGCCACGCAGGCCATAGCGGATCGACAGCTGGCCAGCCGCCATATTGGCGAGAAAGGCGGGCACCGTGAACGGCGACAGGCGGCGATGGCCTCTCTCGGTGAGGGTCTGCTGGGCCTGAGTAATGGTTGGAAATCCACCGATGCCGGTGCCGACAATAGTGGCGGTGGCACATTGATCAGCGAGATCCTGGGGCAACCATCCGGCCTGGTTCAGCGCTTCCTCGGCCGCCGCCAGGGCGTAGAGCGAGAACAGGTCCTGTTTACGTCGTTCTCTGGGGTCCGCGACACGATCGATGTCGAATCCTGCCTCCGGGTCGGCATCCAGATCCGGCACCAGGCCGGCAATCTTGATCGGCGGGTTGTCGGTGGCGAATCGTGTAATGGGGCCAACGCCGGAATTCCCCGAGACGAGGCGTTTCCAGACCTTGCTGACTCCGCAGCCAAGCGGGCTGACCATACCCATGCCGGTGATGACGATAGGGGATTCCATGCTGCCTCCTGAGAATCGGATATCGTCGTGACGCTATCATCAGGCTTGATATGATCAAGATAATATTCAATCCGCGTAGTAGAATACCGAGGCTGTCGACCCGATATAGACCCCGGATATAAATACTGTTTGTTCAATGGATCAGTGGCGAGACTCCCATGCCATATTCCCCGACCCGCAAGGCCAGTAGTCGCGAGCGCATCCTGGCATCCGCGACCGAGTTGTTCTGTCGCTATGGTTTCAACAAGGTCTCGATCAGCCAGATCATGAAGCTCGCCAGAATGACCCATGGCGCCTTCTATGCTCACTTCGAGTCCAAGGAAGCGCTGTACAGTGCCTCGGTCAGCGAAACCCTCAAGAACAGCCGAGCGGCAAGGCTGGTCAAGGGGCCTTTGTCGATCAAGCACCTGACTGCTCTGGTGACCAACTACTGCAATCTGCAGGAGCTGGAGCGCAAGAACCGTCCTGGTCCGGAAAATGTGCTGTTCAATGAGATCGGCAATGACAATGATGAGGTCAAGGCACAGTTCGAGGCTTCCTACCTGCGTATCAAGAAGATGGTGGAGACGCGCCTGATAGCGCTCGGCAAACTCAAGAAGCTGCCATTCGAACCTGATCGTGAGGTGGTCGCCGAGAAGGCCCGTGCCATTCTTGCTTCCCTGGTAGGGGCCGTTGCCATCGCGCGCAGCCTTCCTGACACTCAGGAGCGGACCCATATTCTCGAAGCGGCTCAGAAGCAGATCCTGCGCATGTTGGGGGTGGATGAGCAGGAAATGGGCTCACTGCTGCGCAACGACGAATCGACTGATGGACGCAGCCTGTGGGCTGACATTGCAGCGGTCAGGAGCTCCATGACACCCTGATCGACATTCTTCACCCGCCAGCAACCAGCAAGGGAAGTGCGCCATGGACCAGTTCATCAATGATCGTAACGCTCTTGTCACCGATGCCATCGAGGGAGTGCTGAGCAGCTCGGGAACGGGTGTCACACGCCTCGATGGTTATCCGCATATCAAGGTGGTGGTGCGTACCGATCATGATCGCGGCAAGGTTGCTCTGGTGTCCGGTGGTGGCTCCGGTCATGAGCCCAGTCATGCTGGCTTTGTCGGCCGAGGCATGTTGACTGCTGCGGTGTGTGGCGAGGTGTTTGCCTCGCCATCGGTGGAGGCAGTGCTGGCAGGCATTCTTGCCGTGAGCGGCGACGTCGGATGTCTGCTCATCGTCAAGAACTACACCGGTGATCGCCTCAATTTCGGCCTTGCGGCGGAAAGGGCACGTGCTCTCGGGCATCAGGTCAGGATGGTGATTGTCGATGACGATATTGCCATTCCCGATGCGCCTCAGGCCAGAGGTCTGGCGGGTACGCTATTCGTGCACAAGATTGCCGGGGCGCTGGCGGAGCAGGGCGCGGACCTCGACACCGTGGCGGATACCGCACAGCGCGTGATCGATAACACTCTCTCCATTGGCATGGCACTCGATACCTGCACAATTCCCGGCTCCAACAAGGAGCAGCGGTTATCTGCCGGCAAGGCCGAGCTGGGCCTTGGCATTCATGGCGAACCGGGGGTTGAACAGGTTGATTTCAGTGGTGCTCGGCAGGCCGTGACGTTGCTTGTCGACAAGTTGGGCCAGCACCTGGCGGCCACTGAAAACCGGCGCAGCCAGGTGGCGCTGATCAATAATCTCGGTGGCTGCACGCAGCTGGAAATGTCGATTCTGACCAAAGAGCTACTGCACTCCTGTATCGGTGAGCACATTGGCTGGGTGATCGGGCCCGCCTCCCTGATGACCTCGCTGGATATGCACGGTTTCTCTGTCTCGCTGCTGGACGTGTCGGGCGATGACGACCTGAGAGCAGCGCTGCTCACCGAGGCGGCACCTCGCTATTGGCCTGGCTGCAGCGCCGTGGTTGCCCAGCCTGAGGTGTTACCCGTCTCGAAGGGATTGAGTCCATCACGCCCTGCACCTTCGGCCCATGAGCCGACCCGAACCTTGATTGACAGTAGTTGCGCCATCCTGATCGGGGCGGAAGCTGAGTTGAACGCTCTGGATGCCAAATCCGGCGATGGTGATACCGGTAGCACCCTGGCCACCGCCGCGCGGGCATTGCGCAATCGGCTTGATGACATGCCGCTGGCCGACACACCGCAGTTGCTGCACTCTCTAGCGGCGGAGCTGAGCCAGACCATGGGAGGGTCTTCCGGGGTGCTGCTGGCGATCTTCTTCGCTGCGGCCGGCGATGCTGCCTCGCGAGGCTCGGATCTCCAGCAGGCACTTCAGGCTGGTCTGGCGCGTATGCAACAGATCGGCGGCGCCAGACCAGGGGATCGCACCATGATCGATGCCCTTGCGCCTGCGTTGGAGATACTGGACCAGGGACTTCCGGAAGCCGCTCGGGCAGCACGTCATGGCGCGGATGCCACCGCCGGCATGACCCGTGCCCGTGCCGGGCGTGCCAGCTATGTCAGCGAAGCCAACCTGGTCGGCCATATCGATCCCGGCGCCGAGGCAGTAGCAAGATTGCTGGAGCAACTGGCGACGTAGCCTGGCTACGAAGGCGGGGCGTCTTTCTGCCTGGCCTGGCGGATCACCTGCTCAATGAAGGCTGTCTTGGCTTCGGCATAGGCGTTCATGTCTTCCCAATCTTTGAGACTGAGCTCACGTTTCAGGTTTGCGTAACGATCTCGGGTCTCGGGACAGTTGCGTAGATAGTCACGAAACAGCAGGTAACGCCGGCATTCAGCAGAATCGAGCGGGAACACATGGATATGGACGTCACGCTCCGGCGTTCGGAACATGCGATGCTCATCGAACGCCGGTTCGCGGACTCGCAGCTCGTATCCCGCCGCCTGCAGAGCGGTGAGGTAACGGTCCTCACGGGATGGGTCCTGGACGATGGCGAGGATATCGATGATCGGTTTGGCCGCGAGCCCGGCCACCGACGTTGAACCGATATGTTCGATACCCTCGAGGGTCGGGCCGAGTGCAGCCTGAACTCGCTCGGCATGGTGATGGAACATGTCCCGCCATTCGCTGCGCCAGGGCACTATCTTGATCTCACGCTTCTCGATACCGCCAATCAGGCCGGTCTCCAGCGAGGAATGTGGAGCTTCTGACATGCTTATCGTGTCCGTATTGGTTGAAATGCTCTGTGCGCCTCCGCAGCGGGAGAGCAGGGCAGTGGAGACGCCAGGAGAAGAGCTCTAGATCATCGAGGCCAGTTTACCTACTTCCGCTACTACTTCGTCCCGCTGCTCCGGCTCGGCATCCGGGAGCCAGGTATAGGCTACGGCAATGACTGCACCACGATCCATCGGCCAGGCAACACCAATATCGTTTGCGTTACCGCCACTGCTGGTACCTGTCTTCTCGGCGACCAGCCAACTGGACGGCATGCCGGCCCGCAAACGGTTGTCACCGGTCTTGCCTTCCACCATCCAGGCGACCAGTTGATGCCGCGATTGAGGTGATAGAGTATCGCCGAACAACAGTGCGCGCAGTGTCTGCAACATTGCCAACGGCGTCGTGGTGTCACGTTCGTCACCATCGTGATCATGCTCATTGAGTGCAGGTTCGATGCGATCCGAGCGGGTTACATCGTCGCCGATGGTGCGCAGGTAATCAGTGATGGCGGCCGGACCTCCAAGCTCCCTGAACAGCACATTGGCAGCAGCGTTATCACTCCAGGCCACCGCAGCCTGACACAGCTCGGCAACGGTCATGCCGGGCTCACCGAGATGTTGCTCGGTGATCGGTGTCCAGCCGCCCAGATCGGATTCAGCAACGACAAGTCGACGGTCAAGAGCGGATTCGCCACGATCCACCCGCGCCAGGATGGTGGCGGCAATGATCACCTTGATGGTGCTGTTGAACAGGAACCGTTCATCGCCGCGATGGCTGGCAACAGCACCGGTGGCAAGATTCATCAGCGCAATGCCCAGGCGACCATTGTGCTGCTGTTCGAGTTCGGCCAGGCGAGCCTGCAGGTCAGAACTCTGGTTGCCGTCGGCGGCCAGTGCCGAAGGGATGATGAAGGCACTGGCCGTCAGCAGGGAAGCACTGGACAGGAAACTGCGTCGAGTCAGGGAGGACATGGGGAGCTCCATTCGCAAGGGGTATTCCATCAGGGCGGCCACAGCGATAGCCGCAGCAACGACAGCTAATGTAGAACATTCCCGCGACAAGATGTTGCCGATAATCGGTGGAGAATGGATAAAGAGAGCAAAAGCTGCATGGAAGACAGACTGGTCAGCTGGCTCATGGCCGATAGTCTGCGGTTTGAAGCGCTGCATCTGGCAAGTGAACTGGGGCTGAGTGACTGGTGCCTGGCGGCTGGCTTTGTGCGCAACCTGGTCTGGGACAGGCTGCATGGTTACAGGCAGTCAACACCGCTCGACGACATTGACCTGGTTTATTTCGATTCGCACAACCCTACGAGTGACCGGGATCGCGCACTGGAGGCTCGGCTAAAGGCCAGTTCGGCCTTGCCCTGGTCAGTCAAGAACCAGGCCAGAATGCACCTGCGAAACAATGACCCAGCGTATTCCAATACCACGGAGGCGATGAGCTACTGGGTAGAGATCGAAACGGCGATCGGCGCACGTTTGAGCGCTGACGGCAGACATATCGAGTTCGTTGCCCCCTTTGGCCTGGCGCCATTGTTTGCCGGCACCCTGACACCGAACCCGAAAAGGCCGGGCAGGGATGCCTTCATGGCGCGTGTCGAAGGCAAGTCCTGGTTATCGAAGTGGCCACGCCTGGTTCTGCGAACCTGAAGACAGCGAGCAGGACCGAACTGTCATTGTGGCCGCCATTGAGCGGGCAGTCGCTCAACCAGAAAATCCATCAGCGCTCGGACCTTGGGTGTCAGATCTCGCCGGTCCCGCACGCACAGATAGATGTCCATGGGCTCCGACACGGCTCTGGCCGTGGCACTTTGTCCGGGCTCGAATAATGCCACGAGACGCTGTTGGTTCAGGTACGGCTGGGCAATGAAAGCAGCCAGTCGGGTGATACCGCCACCGGCCAGGGCCATCTGCGCCAGTACATCAATATCATCGCTGATCATCGCCACCCTGGTTTCGGGCTCGAAACGAAGCCCATCGCGTATGAACCCCCAGCTCAGGAAACGACCATCCCGTGGAAAACGAAAGACCAGGCAATCGTGCTCTCGGAGTGCTTCTGGCTCATGTGGTGTTCCTGCCTGAGCCAGGTACCCGGGGGAGGCGCAGAAATGGAACGGGATCGAGGCAATGTGACGCGCAATGAGCCCCTCATCCAGTTGAGGCGCGAAGCGGATACTGACATCCAGCGTCTCGCTGATGTGATCAACGCTACGGTCGGTAGTAAGCAGTTCGACAGACAACAAGGGATAGCGAGCATTGAAGTCCGGTAGCAGGGGAGCCAGAACATGGCGCCCGAAGGCCGCAGTCGAGGCGATTCGCAGTCGTCCCTGAGGCTCTGCATGCAGCACCGAAATGGCATTGTGGGCGAGTTCGATATCCCGGGCGATATGTTTGACCCGCGTATAGTAGGCTTGACCGCTATCGGTAAGCGCCATGCGACGAGTGGTTCGCGTCAGCAGCCGGACGTTGAGGTGGGTTTCCAGACGATTGATGTTCTGGCTGGCGGCGGCCGAGCTGATGCCCAGCCGTCGGGCCGCTCCGGCGATGCTGCCGGTATCCACGGCATGCACGAAGCATTCGATGGCACGCAGTCTATCCATAAGCACCTGAGTGATTGAGGCTCCTGATTCGTAATCATGCCTTTATAGTGTTGTTAGCGTCAGGCGTCTACTGGGTGTCACTCAACTGGTCTAAGGTAGCAAGGCTTCAGACATTGCCAGAAACCAGTACGTCGCCAACAACAAGGAGTCAACATTGGATCAGCAATCATCCGTACAGCGTGGTCGTTTTTCCATGGTCAAGGGAATCGTGGTGCGGCGAGGGCTGCCGCATCGTCTTACGCCGGTGGTCTTTGCCTTCTACATGGCGGGTATCATGGCTTTTCTTATGTGCCTGGTGATCACGGCAGCCAATGGTGGAGTAGGGCCCGGATATCTCGAAACGGTGCTCGACGCCTATGCGCTGGCCATGCCGGTCGCATTTCTATGTGTTTTGGTCGTCAGACCCGTGGTCGTGCGCCTGGTAACCCTGACCATCGAGAAGGATTCGGTGCGCTGATAAGAGACCACGCTAGTGCTAGTTCCTCGACACTGATGAGGTCCTTTCCGGCCTCTCTGGAAGGCCATCCATCAGGTGGCCAGCGCTTTCTCGGCATCACGTCAGTTGCTGCAGCCTCAGCAGCGCTATCGCCGATAAAGCACCATTCCACCATGATGCAGGACATCGTCTTCGAGGAAGTCTCCATCCGGAAGATCCAGACGAACTGGTTCTCGTAGGGCCCGCCGGAAGTGGTGGTCGCGGAGCCATCGAATCGGACGACAACAAATGCTCCGAAGCGTCATGGTCTTGTCTCCCTCCTGGGTTGGGTCAGCTCGCCCCGGTTCACTGCGGCGAAGCCGTTGGGCGAATGGTGATCTCCGTCGTGTCGACGGTGTCGGGGGCTTCGATGATTTGCAGAACCGCACGGCTGATATCGGCGGGCTTCAGCGCGATCGCGCGATAGTCGTCCATAAAGGCCAACGTTTCTTCATGGGTAATGGTGCTGGCCAGTTCACTCTCCACAACGCCCGGATTGACGCAGGTGACGCGGATATGGTCGCTCTCTTGCCGCAGCCCGTCGGATACGGCCCGCACAGCGAATTTCGTCGCGCAATATACGGCTGCTGTCGGCACCACATTCAGCGCCCCGATAGACCCGATATTGATGATCTGGCCTGACTGCTGCTGGTTCATCGCCGGCAGCACGGCGCCGATGCCCCAGAGCACGCCCTTGATGTTCACATCGACCATGCTCTCCCACTCGTCCAGCTTTCCGGCCGAAAGCGGCGACAGTGGCATGATCCCAGCATTGTTCACCAGAACGTCGATACGGCCCCAGAGGTCCTGTGCCGCCCGTGCGAACTCCTCCATCGCAGCCCTGTCCGTCACGTCCAGCGCCCGCGTTTCGACCACACCGCCCGACTTGCGGATGTCTGCGGTGATCTGCTCCAACTTCTCGGTCCGACGCGCCCCGATAAGGACCCTGGCCCCGGCTGCGGCCAGTTCACGTGCCATTGCTTCACCGATGCCGCTGCTTGCGCCTGTGATGAGGATGACCTTTTCTGCAATGCTCATGATGTCTTCTCCTGTTTCACCTGAAGCGAGCCTTGGTGCTGCTCCAGCTGGAAACAAGATAAGTGGTCAGTTTGTCCAGCAGTAGACGCCAATTGCTTGACCAGGTGATTAGCAGTGGTTACCAATAGATATGGATCTCAATCTTTTGACGATGTTTACCGCAGTGGCGGAAGCGGGGAACTTTCGAGTTGCGGCGGACCGGCTGGGGGTAACGCGCTCTGCCATCAGCCAAGGTGTACGACGGCTCGAAACTGCCCTCGGGCAGCCGCTTTTCCACCGCACGACGCGAAGCGTACGCCTGACAGAGGAAGGTGAACGATTTCTGCTGTCTGTCTCGAACCCGCTCGCCGAGGTCACGGCGGCTCTGGAAACGGCGCTGAATGCGACAGGGGAGCCTCACGGGCTTCTTCGGGTCACTGCGACATCGATCGCTGAGCGGTTCCTGTCGGGACCGCTCATTTCCACCTTCGCCGAGGCTTACCCCAAAATCACGCTGGATGTGACAGTGACCGACGAAGAATTCGATATCGTCGCCGCTGGGTTCGATGCGGGCGTGCGCCTTGGGGAAGTGATCGAGCGAGACATGATCGCCGTGCCGGTGACCGGTAACCAGCGCCAGGTCACCGTCGCTACACCAGGTTATCTAGAGCGTTATGGTGTACCGCAACATCCGAGCGAACTGTCGGGTCATCGCTGTATCGGCTGGCGCCCATCACCCGATACGGCGCCTTATCGCTGGGAATTCGAACGCGAGGGGCGGGCTTTCGACGTGGCGGTTGAGCCGCAGGTGACCACCAACGACATGCTGCTGATGATCCGCACAGCACTTGCCGGCGGTGGCATTACCTTCGGCATGGAGGAAACCTTTCTGCCCTATATTCGAAGCGGCGAACTCGTGACGGTCCTCGACGATTGGCTGCCGCCTTTCGCCGGCTTCTACCTCTATTTTCCGAGCCGTCGCTCGGTTACACCGAAATTGCGGGCCTTGATCGACCACGTTCGCGAGTTCCGGGAGATGTGGAGGTAACGGCGCGGCTCCCTATTACCGGGCCAGTTCCTCGTTCAAGACTTCGGGACCCTGCTGAGCTTGCAGGAAAGGAGAAATTGCAGTCGTGCGCCCGGCCACTGTCGCCTGCGCTCAAACAAGGGGAGGGGCGGTGTCTGTGAGCTTTTGGTCAGGTCGAACCCTGAGATCTCTTGTCGTATCGCTGCTGAGCCTCTATCACCTCGGATGAGTGCTCCAATGACCATTTGTATAACGCCGAGAATGGCTCCCTTAGCGAGTGGCCCAACTCGGTGATCGAATACTCCACTGCCACCGGCGACGTCGACAAGACCGTTCTGATAAGCAGGCCATTACGCTCCAGGCGTCGCAATGCCTCCGTCAACGCCTTATGGGTAATGCCATCCAGACGCTTCTTGATGGCATTGAAGCGCGCAGGCCCCGAGCAGAGGATGGTCAAGATCATCACGGACCATTTATCGGCTATCTGACTCAGAATCAGCCGCGTGGTGCGCGCTTCGGCAAAGAAGTCATTGGGCAGGGCGGTATCTTCAGCCATATCTAGGCTACTCCAGGTGCGTAATTGTTAACTAGATATACGAAATATACCATGACGCTTCCACACTCAGAAATGGAGAAGCAACATGGGTCGTTTAGCAGGCAAGGTAGCACTCATCACCGGCGGCAACAGTGGCATCGGGTTTGCCGTCGCACATCGCTTTGCCGCGGAAGGTGCCGAGGTGTTCATTACCGGACGTCGCCAGGCGCAGCTCGAGAATGCCGCAACCGCCATGGACGGCAATGTCACGCCGATCATCGGCGACGTCACGGATACCGAAGGGCTGGATCAGCTCTTCTCCAAAGTCCACGCCACGGCGGGCTGTTTGGACGTCTTTGTCGACTGCGCAGGCATTGCCGAGCCAGCATCGCTGGAAGATACCGATGAGCCACACTTCGACCGTCACTTTGACTTGAACGTCCGCGCCACTCTGTTCAGCACACAGAGGGCCGCCTCGCTCATGTCCCGGGGGAGTGCGATCGTACTCATCGGATCGATCGCGGGCTCTATCGGAACACCCAGCTATGGCGCTTACGGTGCCAGCAAAGCAGCCGTTCGCGCGTTCACTCGAACCTGGGCAAACGAACTGGCGCGAAGGAGCATTCGTGTCAACGTGCTCAGCCCGGGTCCGATTGACACACCCATGTTTGAACAAGCGACCGACGAGGTTCGTGCGGCACTCGCCGAGCAAATTCCATTGAGCCGTCTCGGTAGGCCTGAGGAAGTGGCTGCCGCTGCGCTGTTTCTGGCATCCGACGAGAGCAGCTTCATCACCGGTGCCGAACTTTGCATTGACGGCGGCATGAGCCAGGTGTGATCCACCACTGAAGATAGGTTATCGGGAGCCTCCGGTCGCGACTATCTGCATGGCTACATCGGCGCGGACCTTAAGCCAACAACGATAGTCGCGCTCAAGCATCACGTCGTTGAAATCGATAGAGCTCTGACCAGCGGAGGCCACGTTCTCGATGCGCGAAGGCCTTTGGCATTTGCTCGCCTTGAACAGAGGCAGTAAGCGTACGGTCAGTAGAAATGTCGAGAGGCAATTAATTGCAAGGTGCGGACCATTAGGTTTCGAAATTTCGACGCTGTTGATGAGAATATCGAGATGCGGATATTTCGCCCGAACCGTATCTGCCAATTGACCTACCTTAGCAAGCGAAGCGAAATCCGGCTCGAAAAACTCAGCGGAGCCACCGACCCTTCCAACCGCGAGGACCGTCGCTTCCCGGCGGAATTCACTCGGAAAATAGATGGCCGTTAGCCGCTCTTCTGCGTTGGACCTTGGTGGAATATGTCAGTGATACAGTCACGGAACCAGCGCTGTGCAGGGTGTGTATCGTTACGCCGGTGCCATGACAGCGTGAAAGAGATTGGGTCGAGTTGGATGGGCGGCTTCCTCACGCAGAGATATTCAGCCTGCCCGGATGCTTCGAGCACACCCTCCAGAATCGTCGCTATCATATCCGACGAGGCGACGAGAGCGGGGGCTGCGTAGAGGTGAGGGAGCGTTAGGGCGAGGCGGCGCTTCAGCCCCTGCTTTGCCAGAGCCGCGTCGACGACGCCGAAACGGTCGTTCTCGGGCGAAACCAGGAGGTGCGACAGAGACAGAAATGTCTCGAGGTCCAAGTCCAGACTGGCAGCCGGATGATCCTTCCGCAAGATACAGACGAAACGCTCATCGAATAGGGGGGCGTTCAGAATACGGCCAGTGGAAGAGGGCGGGACGCCGATGGTCATGTCCACTTCCCCAGCATCGAGCATCGAGATGGCATCATCCCGGCCAGTAAAACTCCGGACAGCAAGGGCTATTCCAGGGGCTGTCTCGCGCAGCTTCGCAACAAGCTGTGGCAAAAAACTGAACGCTGGGTGATCGGACAGGCCGATAGAGAGAGCGGCGGTGGATGTAGAGGGATCAAACTCTTGAGTGAAATCCAGAGTGCGCTGGATTTCCGCCAACGCATGCCCAAGGGGCTCGGCCAAGTCGAGTGCCCTTGGCGTCGGCTGTAGCCCTTTTGGTCCGCGGACGAATAACTCATCCCGTAGCAGAACACGAAGTCTTGAGAGAGCAGCACTCATTGCTGGCTGGGTGCGCCCGATCCGTATACCTGCACGTGTGACGCTTCGTTCCACCATGAGTGCATCGAACGCGACAAGCAGATTGAGATCTATGCCGTGAAGATTCATGAAATGGATGTTAATGGATATCAAAAATCGATTTCAAGCATGTTCTTCACGCTCCTATGCTATGACAGTCCTCTTGACGAGAATCTCCCATGACTGACTCAGCTACTAAGCCCAGGACTCAGGTGGTGGGCTTGACCCCGGAAGATCGCAAGGCCATTGAGACATTTTATCGCGCCTTCGAAGGCAGGCCGGAACTGCTCGATGATGCGGTCGCCGAGAATTGGCAGGACATCCCACTCCCGCCTGGCCAGGAAGCGGGCCGGGACGGAATGAAACCGCTCATCGCTGGTTTTTGGGCTGCGTTTCCCGATGCCAAGGTGTCGATCCACGAGATCATTGGCGCGCCGGGCTGCGCAGCTGTGCGGGCCATGATCTCCGGCACACATAAAGGCGAATGGTTCGGTATAGCGCCAACCGGCAAGTACTTCCATATGCCGATCCATGAATTCCATCACATCGCCGACGGCAGGTTGACCCATACCTGGCATCTCGAAGACTGGTTCGGATGGCTCAACCAGGTCGGCGCATGGCCCGCAGAAGAACAGAGGATCGAACGATAAAGGCCAGCCGCATCACAGGCTACGGAGAACCAGCATGCAAGATAATATCGAAATACCACGACGGGATTTACTGAAGCTGGCAGTTCTTGCCGGGGTTGCCGGAACGCTGCCAGGAATCACCCGGGCGCAGGAAGAAGGCTCGGAACGCCTCCTTACCGACCGGCCCTTGCCTACAGTCGATGCACGGTTCCCGGCGGAAATGGCACCGGGCGTTTTCATTCTGCCGGACAAGCGCATCCCCTTGGTGCCGAACATTGGCATTATCGTCGGAACGGACAGTGTTCTGGTGGTCGACTGCGGGCTGGGGATCGACAGCGCCGAGAACGTGCTGAACGTGACGCGCGAGCTCGCACCTGGACGGCAGATTATTCTGACCGTAACCCATGCTCACCCTGAGCACGGGTTCGGCGCCCAGGTGTTCCGGGACGAAGCACACATCTTTTACAACTCCCTGCAACGCGACTACTTAATGAGGTCTGCCCAGACGCTGCTCGCCGGTTTCAGAGAGGGTGTTCTTCCGCCAGCACATGTCCATCTGCTTGACGGGATTGAACCGACGCCGCCGCACAAAACCTATGACGGGGCAGGGGCAACGATCGATCTCGGCGGTCGTGAAGTTCAATTCAGAACATGGGGTACCGCACACTCTCCCGGCGATCAGGTAGTCTACCTGGCGCAGGAAGGCATTCTATTTGCGGGCGATTTGCTCGAGGAGCGCATGTTTCCGATCGTACCCAACTTCCCACCCATGATCGGGGAGGAAGACATCGATTTGACTCAGTGGGAGGTGGCGCTGAATGATATCATGGAGCTGCAGCCACAGCTGATCGTGCCGGGGCATGGCAATCTCGGCGGTGCGGAAATCCCTGCGGACATACTTGGCTATTTCCGCACAGTCCGCGAACTGACGAAAGAAGCCTCCGAGCCAGTAGCGCGACTGGAAACATCCATTCGTAAAAGCTACCCGACTTGGGAGAACCCCGAGTTTATCCAGCCGTTACTGACCTACCTGCGCTAGCCTCAAGGGAACGGGGTTCATGGCCTACAAATCCCATTTCTCGGCCGTAGGTTTATGGAATCACCCAAGGCAGGGGCCTCGGGACACTTTCGAAACGCGAGCGCGAAGTATTAGCCTGGGCTGCTGCCGGCCGACGACAGGCTGATATTTCGGTCTATCCATGCGCACGGTAGAGAACCGTCTTCGACGAGTAAGCCGACATCCTGGCGTGGCGGCCACAGCCGAAGCCGTCAGCATCGCGATTCGAAACGACGATATTGAAACAACATGACTGGTGTGCGCACCGAATAGTCGTTGGGTGCCAAATCTGGCCACAGGCCCAGGAACTTCAAAATGCGGCGCATGACGCGCCGGATGCACATGGTTTGTTAATATCATATTTAACATAATATACATTATGCGAACCCAAGTGCTCCTGAAGAGCAGACGGATCTCTTTCCGCTATCTGGCGGGATTTCGGCCATTGGCCTTGCCCCGTTCGCTGAGTTCGCACGTGACGATTCACGAACCTGATCCCCACGACCGATTTTCCTCGAGTTTGTTTCACCAGGGCACGTCCATCCGGCCCAGGATGTCGGCAATCTCGCTCCGCAACCACTGCGACGCGGGATGGTTATCCTCCTGGGCTGTCCATATCAGGGACACATCCGGCACTGTCAGTGTCATTGGCACCGGGACCACCCGCAGGCCGAAGGCTTCACCGTAGCGTCGGGCCATTCGTGTTGGCAGCGTGGCAATCAACGGTGCGCTTGCCGCCATGCCCAGCACACCGAGGAACTCCGATGAGGTAGCCACCACGTTGAGCTTGCCGCCTACCGCATCGAGCGCCGCTTCGAGACAGCCGTGCAGGCTCTCGCTGAGGCTAACCACGGAATGCGGCAGACTCAGGTATTCCTCAAGCGAGATCGACTCCCCCAACGCCATCATGTCTGGATGGAACACGCAGCTCAATGACTGCTCAAACAGCGGCTGCTGTCGATAACGCTGTGCCTGGCTGTCAAAACAGCCGATCGCCAGGTTCAATATGCGATCATCCAGCATGCGATAGACATCGCGCTGCTGTACCGGACGACCGTGAAGCCTCACCCCGGGTGCGCGCTGACGCAGGCGCGAAGCCAGTTCCGGCATCAGCAGCAACTCCACCTCGCTCGAGAACCCCATCCGGAAGATACGCTGGTCAGTCATTGGGTCGAACTCCGACGTGGCATGAATGACCGCTTGCATCATGCCCAGTGCCTGCTCAACCGGCTCTGCCAATAGCTGAGCCCGCATGGTCGGCTGCATGACCGTCCCCACGCGCACAAATAGTTCGTCCTGAAACAGCGTTCTCAGAAGTGACAGATTATGACTCATGGCCGGCTGGCGAATCTTCAGTCTCTCCGCGGCTCGAGTCACGCTGCGCTCCCGCATCATCGCGTCGAACGCGATCAACAGGTTCAGGTCGAAATTACGAAGATCGAAATGATCAATTGACTGCATTCTTTGGATCGATTTGGTTAATGTGTCTATCAGGAATACGCTGGCTGGCATCACAGGTCAACAGGAAAACTCAATGACGTCCCCCACAACCTTTCGCGTTGGCGATGCCCTGATCACCAAGGTGCCGGAGCTCGCCCTGGATACCGTCGATATCGCCCAGATCTTCCCACAAGGCTCCCCCCTGGTGCTGGCCAGCGAAGCATCGCATTGGGGTGAGCGGAGTTTCGACTCCGCGCATGGCCTTCTGCGCCAGAGTATTCACGCCTGGGTGGTTCAGACGCCAACGCATACCGTGCTGGTCGATACCGGCACCGGCAACGACAAACAGCGCCCAACGGCACCACTGTTCCATCAGCTCGATGAGCCTTTTCTGGAGCGCCTCGAGGCGATCGGCGTATCGCCCGAGGCGGTGGATCTGGTGCTGCTTACCCATATACACGCCGACCATGTCGGCTGGAATACCCGGTTGCGGGATGGAATTTGGGTACCGACCTTTCCCAATGCCCGTTATGTCTTCTCCGAGCGAGAGTACGCCTACAACCGAGCCCTCTCCCAGGATCGTGAATCGGTGGCATCGGTCCAGCGACAGGCTGGCCTTGGCGAACCAGGCCATGAGCCGCTTCCCGGTGTCTTCGAGGATAGTATCCAGCCCATCGTGACGGCCGGACTGGATCAGCGGATCGAGATCGACGAGTCCGATGTCGAGGGGTTCCGTTTCCATTCCACTCCAGGGCACAGCATCGATCATGCTTCCATCTCGCTGACTTCCCGAGGTGAGACCGCGCTGTTCTGGGGCGACATCATGCATCATCCGCTGCAGTTCCGGCGTCCCGAGATCAACTCGGTGTATTGCGAATTCGCAGATGAGGCCCGGCAGTCTCGCCGCAAGGCCATTCGTCAGGCCGCCGAGCTCGATGCCCTCGTCTTCACTACTCACTTCGGAGACAGCTCCGTAGGTCGAGTCACTCGCCATGCACACGACTTTGATTGGCAGTTCGTTCAAGGAGCTCAGTCATGAATGTTGACATCACGCCCGATACGTTGCTTCACGATACCTATCTCATTGATAGCGACACCGTCGGCATACGGTTGCAGCTACGCCGTAGACGTCGTTCCGATATGCATCGGGCCAGTTCGCGCAATACTTTGCTGTTGATGCACGGTGCCACCTTTCCTGGCGAGAGCTTGTTCGATGTTCCCGTCGATGGAATTTCGTTCATGGACGTTCTGGCCATGGCCGGATTCGATGTGTGGGCGGTGGATGTTCGCGGTTATGGCGGGTCTACTCGCCCTGCCGAGATGATGGCCCCGACCGACGCCAATCCACCGCTGACACCGGCTCGGGTCGCGGTGCGTGATCTGGCTACGGCGGTCGACTATATCCTTGCCGAAAATTCCATCGAGCGCCTCAATCTCGTGGCCATGTCCTGGGGAGGATCGGTCGCGGGGATATATGCCAGCCAGCATGGCGAGCGCCTTGAAAAACTGGCGCTGGTCGCACCGCTGTGGCTGTCGAGTCGCCCTCTGCGCATCGATGCGGGACAGCCACTGACGGCCTGGCGCCTGGCGCGTATCGACGACTTTCGTCAGGCATGGCTGGCGGGTGTCCCGGTCGAGCACCGGGAAGCCCTGTTACCACCGGGCTGGTTCGAGCAGTGGGCGGTGGTGACCAATGCCACTGACCCGGAGGCTCCCGAGCCGAATACCATTCGTGCGCCGGGCGGAGCCCTCCAGGACACTCGCGAACATTGGCTCTCCGACCGCCCTCTCTATGATCCTAGCGCGATCACAGCGCCAGTGCTGCTGGTGCACGCCGAGTGGGACCAGGACGTAAGAATCGACATGATGCAGGATCTGTTCACGCGCCTCGACAATGCAGCGTACCGACGCTGGATCGAGATCGGCCGCGGTACCCATATGATCCTGATGGAACCGGGCCGTTGGCAGGCGTTCGATGCCATCGTTGCCTTCCTGCGTGAACCCAACGGTACCATCCGCGAGGACGGCAACATGGATCGCTAGCATCAAAACACTGCAATGGCACGCTCAAGGCCAGGTACGTGCGGCATGGCCCAGCCTTCCAGCGCGGAACTGGCGCGCCGTCAACGTCTGGCAGCCGAAGGAAGCATGACGTCGGGCAACTAACGTCATCTCCTCGGTCTGTAACGGGCTGAAGTCAGACACTGGGGAAACAGGGCATATAGGTAACCTGGGTCGGCTTCAGCCAATGTATCGATCAAGGCGTCGTCATCGTTGCCGGTTGGTTCTGGAATTCCGCGAGAATGTCCTGTCGTGCCTGTTCAATCGCCTTGCTGTAGGCCTCGGCCAGGTGGGGATACAACGGCGGCTGATCCCACTCTCCCTCCGCCACCTGCTCCACACTGCCGGACTGATGGAGAAGATAGCGATTGTCGTCAAGGTCGATGACCGAACTCAGGTGATTCACCGTGGCCACCGGATCACTGGTGGGGATGAACCCGTAATAGCTTCTCGTCAGCCCATGGGCACCGATGGAAACAACGATCAGCTTGTCGATCTGGTAGCGTGGCTTCAGTGGTCTGAAGTCATGAGCCGAGTATCCATCCTGCCGGTTATCAACTTCCTGGAAGTCTTCAATCCTCAGTGGTTCCGGGATCATCACGACCTCATAACCGCGGTCTTCCAGTGACGCTGCCAGTTCCTGTGGAATGTCTTTCAGAGCCTGGTTATCCCAGTCCTGCATAGCCTCACGCAGATCCAGAGTCATTTCATTATTGATCGCGAGATCCAGAAGCCCCTGTGGGCCTATTTTATAGAGCTGCGGTTGATTGACGACAGACGCCGTAACTCCGATACGCTCATGCTTTTCCTGCCAGACACTCTGGTGCATGGCTACGGGGGCCTGGCGGTTGGCACATCCACTGATCAGCAGTGCGGCGGCGCTGATGACCAGCACTGAAGTCGGAAACCTTATTCGCATTATATGGCGCTTCCCTGGTAATTGAATTCCCTGCATCTGCGTATGCAAGTCTGAACTTCACGGCCCCTTCTACGGGTTCCGCATGTCGGAATTCACTATACCTGGGATTACAGCCGTAACGATTCCGATTACCGACTGAGCACAGGGAAGCCATACCTTCATCATGATTGATATCGATGAGCGGACTTATTGCTCGCCAGAACAGGCGATAAGCTCGGCCAGGTGTCTATACCCCTCTTCCAGGGCCTGGCCCGTTAGATTGGTCACACCCAGGAGTAATCCCTTGCGAGCGTTGCTTCGCGTCGCAAACCAGGGAGACAGCGGCGCCGGAGCTAACCCAGCCTCCCTCGCCATATCGGCGATCTGAACATCGTCAACATCGTCGGGCAGATCGACCAGTAACGACAGACCGGCCATTTTCCTCACGCAAGCCGACCCTTCCATCAGCTCAAGCAACGCATTGCGTCGTTGTGCATACAACCGCTTCATACGTCGAATGTGGCGAAGGTAATGGCCGTCTCGCAAGAATTCCGCCACGGCCAACTGGCTGGGCAGCGCAGACGCTGGCGACAATGCTGCCGCGGTATCTCCGGCACGGCTTGCCAACATGGGCGGCACCACCATGAAACCGAGTCGCAACCTTGGGCTGATGGTTTTGCTGAAAGTGCCGATATGAATCACTCTGCCATCATGATCCAGCGACGCCAATGCCGGAGGGGCACGGCCGCTTAGTTGCAGCTCGCTCAGGTAGTCATCTTCGATAACCCAGCCAGCGTTCTCCCTGGCCCAGATCAGCAGTGCCTGGCGGCGAGCCAGCGACAGCTGCATTCCCAACGGTGCTTGCTGGCTGGCTGTCACAACAGCCAACTGAGCTTCTGCCGCTAGCGTCACTCCCTGCTCAACACAGACTCCCTGTTCATCTACTGGTATTGGTACAGGGGTATATCCTGCCAATGACAAGGAGTGCCGCGTCAGTGGGTAGCAAGGATCCTCAACCCAGACACGTTGCGAATCCAGCCGCAGCATATGTAGCGCGAGACCCAACGCACCAGCGTAGCCATTGGTGATGATGACCTGATCTGGAGAGCAGAGCAGCCCACGAGCCACAGACAGGTAGGCAGCAATTTCCTTGCGCAATACCAGCTCTCCGCGCGGATCGGGATAGCGCAATGTTTCCGCCACGGCCTGTCGCGAACAGCGCAGCATTATTCGAGACCAGAGCTTGTAGGGAAAGCCATCTTGCGCAGGCACCCCCACTTGAAAAGGTTTAGGGGCGCTGTCCAGGTCCTGATAGAGGTCGGGTAACGGTAGCTGCGAGGCCCGGTCGGTAATCTCTGGTAGAGCTGGCAGTACCGAGGCCACGAAAGTACCGGCGGATCCCTTCGAGATGACCAACTGATCATCACCTAGCCTGTCATAAGCCGTTTTAACGGTTCCCCGCGAAACGCCCAACTGTACTGCGAGATCACGCCACGAAGGCAGCCGCGCACCCTCGTACAAATGCCCCTGTCGAATTGCGTCAGAGATATTGGCGCGTATCTGCTCAGCCAGAGAGCGGCTGCCGTGGCGATCAAGTGAAAAGCGAAGCTTGCTCATTGGCCAATGGTACATAAAAACTTACCAATCCTGGTACTTTCTATTGGATCATGGTCGGCCTCAGAATCGCTACCAACTGCACTACCTAATATGGCCCCGTACTTATGGACCCGTACTTATGGACCCGTATTTATGGACCATAGTTATCACCCGTAGCGCTTGCCATGCCGAATTTACCCGCAGGATGAGATTGATGCAGACCAAAAGAGCCTTTCTTTCCGTTGCCATACTGTCCACCCTGTTGCTCGGCCATCTCGGCCCGGTTCAGGCTGCCGATCCGGACGACGCTGATCAGGACCAGACCGAGCAGGAGCAAGCCTATGATATGGAGGCCGACGGCGAGCAGCGCGCCAAGGCCGCTGGCGAATCGCTGATCGGCCAGCCCGGTCCTGAGATGAGCCTGACGACTCTGGACGGCGAGACCATCGATCTCGCCAGCCTGTACGGCGAGACTCCGGTCTACATAAAGTTCTGGGCGACCTGGTGTGTGCCCTGCCGTCAGCAGATGCCTGGCTTCCAGAAGTTTCAGGAGGAGCACGGCGATGATATTCAAGTTATCGCCGTGAACACCGGTTACGCTGATACCGCCGAGGCAGCAGCCGCCTATCGCGACGAAATGGGATTGACCATGCCGATCACGGTGGATGATGGCACGCTGGGCGAAGCCTTGAATCTACGTGTCACTCCACAGCACGTGCTGATTGATCGCAGTGGCCACATCGCCTACATCGGTCATCGTGACGATCAGGAATTGGAGCAGGCGCTGCAGGCGGTACTCGAGCAGGATGAGCAGCAGTCCTCAACCACCGAGGAAGCAGACGTCGCAGACAACGACGCCGATACGCTGAAGGTGGGGCAGGCGGCTACCGACCTCGCCGTTACCACGTGGGACGGCAATACCATCGATCTATCTCGAGCAGATTCAGACAAGCCATTGGGTGTGGTGTTCTTTGCCACCTGGTGTGAGTCCTATCTTGCAGAGAGCAAGCCGGAAACCGCCACTGCCTGCCGTCGTGTACGCGAAACCGTCAATCAACTGAGCGAAGACGAAGAGGTGCAGTGGGTAGGTATCATTTCCGGTCTTTGGACCAAGGAATCCGATGTCGAAAGCTATCTTGCCACTACCGAGACGGATATTCCTGTGGTGCTTGATGCCGAGGGTGAGCTGCATCGAGCCTTCGATATTCGACAGATACCTTCTGTCGTGCTGATCAGTGCTGATGGACAGATCGCAGAGAAGCTTGGGCCGCAGGACACCACGCTGACCACGGCTGTGGAGCGTCTCGGCCAATAGGCAGCCCCCTCACCGCTCCGGCGACGGAGCGGTATATCTTCTGATGGAATAACCCGCCTCGCGGGGGTTGGATCCAATGACGACATTCCTGTTCCGCTGCATTCTTCTGTGCTGCCTGACTTTCACGCTGTTCCTCCAGACAGGCGCTGCCCAGGAGATTCCCGGCGCCTCTGACGAGGTGCTGATCAAGAACTCGCTGATAGCTGAAACAGATCGGCCCGCACCTGGTACATCGAGTACCTTGGCCGTATTCATGGAGCCGCAATCAGGCTGGCACGGATATTGGAAACAGCCGGGCAGCATTGGCCTGGCACCGCAGTTCGATTGGAAACTGCCGGAAGGCGTCAATGTCGGCGAGGCAGCTTACCCGGTGCCGCAGACGCTGATGACCGGCGATCTGATGAATCATGTCTATGAGCACCCTTATGCGCTACTGGTGCCCTTTGAAGTTGATGGCTCGGTACCGCAGGGAACCTCGCTTCCGATCACTGTTGATATCAAATACCTTGCCTGCCGAGCTGATGCTTGCGTTCCTGAAGAAGCGTCGCTGGCTATTACTCTGATCGCTGGAAATGGAGAGGTGCCGTCGGAGCGCAAGGCGCGTTTCGACGAATGGAGACAGGACCTTCCGAGACCGCTGGGTTCAAGGGCAAGCTTTACTGTTATTGACGATGCTCGACTGCGCCTGAGCATCCCCCTGCCCGCCAGTGTGGAGCTGGACGATCCTCACTTGTTTATCGCCACCGACAAGATAATCGACCCCGCAGCGGAACAGGTTTTCAGCCGAGAAGGAGATGTGCTGACCGTCGAGACGCTGCTGGACAAGTCTCGGCAGACATCCGGCTCGCCTGCTGAGTTGGAGGCACTGCTGTCATTGGGGAATGGCACGGGCCTGGCATTGCATGGCCGCAGTGAGAATGGACCAGCGCAGGGCGACGATAGCCCCCGGAATTTGCCGGAAGCTGACATGGCTGGGGAACAAGGCAACACTACCCTGCTGCTGACGGCATTGCTCGGTGCCCTGCTGGGCGGTGTTCTTCTCAACATCATGCCATGCGTGTTCCCGATCCTGAGTCTCAAGGTGCTCAGCCTGGCGCGACTGTCCGGTGGTAAACGCGAAGCTCGGCGTGAAGCACTGGCCTACACCGCAGGAGTCGTGATCGTCTGTCTCATGCTGGGCGCGGTCATCCTTGCGTTGCGTGCAGCTGGCACTCAGATAGGTTGGGCGTTCCAACTGCAGGACCCGCGAGTTATCGTGATGCTTGCCCTTCTGACCACCGCCATCGGCTTCAATCTGGCGGGATTATTCGAGCTGGGCTCCATCAGCAAAGGCGCAAGACTGGCTGATCAGGGGGGTGTCGCAGGAGCCTTCTGGACCGGTGTACTTGCCGCCTTTGTGGCGACTCCCTGCTCTGGCCCATTCATGGCCACTGCCCTTGGCGCAGCGCTGATACTGCCCCCGCTTGCTGCGCTGACTGTCTTTGCCGGCCTGGGGCTGGGCATCGCCCTGCCGTTCCTTCTGCTTGGCTTCATACCCGCGCTGAGCCGCTGTCTACCCCGCCCCGGTCCGTGGATGGAAAGCTTCCGACATTTCATGGCCATCCCCATGTTTCTGACGGCCCTTGCACTGGCCTGGGTGCTGGGGCGACAGCTCAGCAACGACGGCTTGATTGCGAGTTTCTGTCTGATCATGTTGCTGTCGGTTGGGCTTTGGTTTACCGGCATACGCCAGCGAGCTGGCAAGCGATTAGCCTGGCTGCCAGCAGGACTGACTGTCGCGCTGGCGTTGGCAGGCAGCGTTCTGGTTCCCCACTCCTTTCCAGGGCATAAAGTGCCTGCCGCCAACGGGACAGCAAACTCCGCCGAAGCACGCGTGCTCACCTTCGATGAAAAGCGGCTGGCTGAACTTCAGCAGCAGGACCAAGCCATCTTCGTCTACTTTTCTGCAGACTGGTGCGTCACCTGCCAGATAAACGAGCAGCGGGCAATCCACACTTCCAGAGCACAGCAAGCCTTTGAGCAGGCGGGCGTGGTTACAATGAAAGGTGACTGGACCAACGGTGACCCTGCTATCACAGCCTTCCTGCAGGAACATGGCCGTTCTGGGGTGCCGCTCTACCTGTGGTATGCACCAGGAGAAAGCGAGCCTGAGGTGCTCCCTCAGATTCTTGAGCCGGATAGCCTCCTGGCGTTGGCTGATAAAGCCCACTGACCATCAACCCTTTCAGTTGGTCTCGGCGGCTTTCCTGAGCCGGCGTTGGCTTGTCTATCGCCGGCATAGCCAGTATCCATTATCGCTTGAGCTGGAATCGGACTAGCTTTAGTCATGCAGGGTCGTCATAGAGCGAACCGACAAGACAATGGCAACCGTGGAGCAAAACCAGCAATGAGTGATCAAGCTTCTACTTCAAAGTGCCCGTTTCACGGCGCAGGCGCTTCCACCCCGGCTGCCGGCAGCGGCATGACCAACGGGGATTGGTGGCCCGATCAGCTGCGTATCGACATTCTTCATCAGCATTCCTCGCGTTCCAACCCCATGGACGATGATTTCGACTATGCAGAGGAATTCAAGAGCCTCGACCTGGACGCCGTCAAGGCCGATCTGAAGGCCCTGATGATCGACTCCCAGGAATGGTGGCCCGCCGACTTTGGCCACTATGGCCCGCAGTTCATCCGCATGGCGTGGCATGCCGCTGGTACCTACCGCACCTTCGATGGCCGTGGTGGTGCGCGCCGTGGCCAGCAGCGCTTTGCGCCGCTCAACTCCTGGCCGGACAACGTCAATATCGACAAGTCACGCCGTCTGCTGTGGCCGATCAAGCAGAAATATGGCCGCAAGCTGTCCTGGGCGGACCTGTTGATTCTCACCGGTAACGTCGCGCTGGAATCCATGGGCTTCAAGACCTTTGGCTTCGCTGGTGGCCGTGAAGATACCTGGGAGCCGGATCAGGACGTCTACTGGGGTTCGGAGCATACCTGGCTGGGCAGCGACGAGCGTATCCTTTCCGAGGACCGTGATCTCGAGAAGCCACTTGGTGCGACCCATATGGGCCTGATCTACGTCAACCCGGAAGGACCCGAGGGTAACCCGGACCCGGTGGCGGCCGCTCATGATATTCGCGAAACCTTCGCTCGCATGGCGATGGATGACGAGGAAACGGTTGCCCTGATCGCCGGTGGTCATACCTTCGGCAAGACCCACGGTGCCGCTCCCGACAGCCACCTTGGCGCAGCTCCGGAAGGTGCTGGGCTCGAGGCGCAAGGGCTGGGTTGGGCCAGCAAGTATGGTTCCGGTTCAGCGGGCGACGCTATCGGCAGTGGCCTCGAGGTCACCTGGACGGCCACTCCGACCCGCTGGAGCTACTACTTCTTCGAAAACCTGTTCAAGTACGACTGGGAGCTGGTCAAGAGCCCCGGTGGCGCCTGGCAGTGGCAGGCCACCAATGGTGACAAGTCCATCCCTGACGCGCATGACCCGAGCAGCAAACGTCTGCCGACCATGCTGACGACGGATCTGTCGCTGCGCTTTGACCCGGCCTACGAGAAGATCTCGCGTCGTTTCTACGAGAATCCGCAGGAGTTCGCCGAAGCCTTTGCGCGCGCCTGGTTCAAGCTGACCCACCGCGATATGGGCCCCCGCTCCCGCTATCTCGGCCCGGAAGTTCCTCAGGAGGTCTTGATCTGGCAGGATCCGATTCCCGAGGTTGACCATGACTTGGTCAACGACCAGGACATCGCGGCGCTCAAGGCGAAGGTCCTCGCGTCCGGTCTGTCCGTCAGCGAACTGGTGTCTACGGCCTGGGCTTCAGCGTCCACCTTCCGCGGTTCCGACCTGCGCGGTGGCGCCAATGGTGGTCGTATCCGCCTGGCACCACAGAAGGACTGGGAGGTCAACCAGCCGGCGCAACTGGGGCGCGTGCTCGACCCCCTGGAGAATATCCAGAGTGAGTTCAACGCCGCTCAGTCCGGGAACAAGCGGATTTCGCTGGCGGACCTGATCGTACTGGCAGGCTCTGCTGGCATCGAGAAGGCTGCAAAGGATGCGGGTCACGATGTGGTCGTTCCCTTCACGCCGGGTCGTATGGATGCTTCCATCGAGCAGACCGACGTGGATCAGTTCAGCTTCCTTGAGCCGGCCGCAGACGGCTTCCGCAACTACATCCGCCTGGGGGTTGAGGCCAGGGGTGAGACGCTGCTGATCGATAAGGCGCAGTTGCTGACCCTGACGGCCCCGGAAATGACCGTGCTGATCGGTGGTCTTCGCATGCTGGGCACCAATGTCGATGCTGTCGAACATGGCGTCTTTACCCAGCGCCCGGGCGTACTGAGCAACGACTTCTTCCGCAACCTTCTCGATATGGGGACGGTGTGGAGCGCAGTCGATGATGAGCAGACCCTGTACGAGGGGCGCGATCGCAAGACCGGTGACCTCCAGTGGACGGCCACCCGTGTCGACCTGGTATTCGGCTCCAACTCCCAGCTGCGCTCGCTGGCCGAGGTCTACGCCACGGAAGATGCGGAAGTGAAGTTCATCGAGGACTTCATCGCTGCCTGGACCCGGGTGATGAACCTGGATCGTTTCGACCTCGCCTGAGTTCTGCCTCGGGTACCTGCAGGCCGGAGTCCTTTGGGGCTCCGGCCTGCCTTGTTTCCTCCGCTCCGTTTCCCCGCCTCTCTTTCATATTTCTGCCATATCTCTCCTCTGGACTTCTGCGCCCCTACCTTCTCAGCTCAGCGGCTTGCTCCGTTCGTGGTTTTCGTAGACGATCTCTTACAGTAAATTACGATATATCGTACATGACGCGACTAGCGCCACAGTGGGAGTCGTCAGACCCTTCCGGTAAAGTGCTGGGTAATATCAGCTCAGCAAGCTCTTGTGCTGGGTTCCTTGCGGCACAAGGACGTGCCGTCGACGCGAGCCCGCGCTGCACCAGCAGATCCACGCATCTGCTCCAGTGTGGCGTGGGCGACAATCAAGTTGATCAGGATCGGTTGATTTGATTACCACGTTAATGGCTTGGCGCGACTGCATTCGGCGTAAAGGACAACAACACCATGTTCACGGACGACTCCGGTGATCTGCTGACTCGACTCCTGTCGGGGCCGATTTCCCAGCACGAGCGCCTGCTCAGGCTGACCCTCAGCGGTGGCGACTTCATCCCCCATCGGCTGGTGGGCGAAGAACGCCTTTCGCGCCCCTTCTCCTATACCCTCGATTGCATCTCCCAACGCGGCGACATCGAGCTCAAGACACTGATGGCCCAGCCCGCCGAGCTGGCGATACGTCAGGCCGATGGCAGCTACCGGCCACTCTCCGGACTGGTCGAGTCGGCGGCGTTGCTGGGTGAGGATGGCGGAGTCTTCTATTACCAAGTGGTGCTGGTACCCTGGCTGGCGATGCTCAAGCTGGGCAGCGACAGCCGCATTTTCCAGGATCGCAACGTTGTCGAGATACTCGAGGAGGTCTTCGGCCAGCATGGCGTCGCCATGGGAGAAAATACCGCCCGTTGGCGTTTCGACCTGCGCCGCGAGTACCCCTCACGCAGCTACTGCGTGCAATACCGCGAGAGCGATTTCAACTTCGTCAGCCGGCTGTTGGAGCAGGAAGGCATCTGGTGGTATGCGGAGCACGCTGGAGAGGACGATGACTTCAGTGGTCACCGCATTGTCTTCACCGATGACCCGGAAACCTGTTCGCCGGTCGCGCCGCAGGTCATCCGCTTCCATCGCCAGGACGCCACCGAGACCGAGGACTCGATTACCCAGTGGAGCGGCCAGCGCCACCAGCAACCGACTCGCGTCAGCCTCGCCACCTTCGACTACAAGCAACCCGGTCTGGCCAAACATTCGTCACTGGACACCGTCCGCGATCAGGGCAACCTGCCGGACATGGAGGTCTATGACTATCCCGGCGAGTACTATTACCTCGACCATGAGCGTGGTGAACACCTTACCCTCAACCGCCTCGAGGCACTGGAATCGCGGGCCAAGCGCTTCCATGGCTCCGGTGGTGCGCGCCAGTTACAGATCGGTCAATGGTTCGAACTCAGCCAGCATGCCCGCCATGCCTCGGGCATCAACAATCGGAGTGACGAAAGCGAGCGCCAGTTCCTGGTGCTGGGCCTCAATATTCATGCCGAGAACGCCCTGCCGGTCTCCGCTCATCTGAAGACCCTGCCCGGCAGCCTGCAGGCGCGGATCGATGCCGCCTTCAAGGCCCATGGTCTTGAAGATGAGGATGCCTACCGAGAGGACTATCGGAGAGTCGGCACCGGCCATTATCTGGTCGACTTCGAGACCCAGCGCCTCAGCCAGCCCTACCGCTCTACTCTCGATCATGCACGCCCCGTCATCGGTGGCCCGCAGACGGCTACCGTAGTCGGCCCCGAGGGCGAGGAGATTCACACCGACACCCTGAACCGGGTCAAGGTGCAGTTCCACTGGGATAGGCAGGGCCAGCGCGATGCCCACTCCAGTTGCTGGGTGCGCGTCGCCCAGCCCAATGCCGGCGGCCGCTGGGGTGGCGTCTTCGTGCCGCGGATTGGTCAGGAAGTGGTGGTCGATTTTCTGGAGGGAGATGCCGATCGGCCGATCATCACCGGTCGCGTCTACAACGGTGATCAGACGCCGGACTGGCACAGCAACGGCCTGCTGTCGGGCTTCAAGAGCAAGACCTACCGAGGCGGCAAGTTCAACGAACTGGTATTCGACGACGCCACTGATCAGGAGCGGGTCAAGCTCAACTCCGAACACAGCAAGAGTCAGCTCAACCTCGGCTATCTGATCGACCAGCAGGGTAATACCCGCGGTGCCTTCCGGGGCACCGGTTTTGAATTGCGTACCGATGCCTACGGTGCCGTCCGCGCCAATGAGGGGCTGCTGCTGACCAGTTGGGGCCAGATCGGCGCCAACGGCGAACAGCTCGACATTACCCAGGCCTGGCAGCAGCTCTCGAGTGCCTGGCAACTCTCCGACACCCTGAGCAGCAGCGCCACCAGTCACAACGCCGAGCCACTGGACACCCGCGACAACCTCAAGCAGGCCAGCGAGGATGCCCAAGGCCGCCATGGGTCGGCGGGCAGTACCGGAGCCTTCGACGGCAGCAGCGCCACAACCGCCAGCCAGGGCGGGAGTGGTGAAGCGGCGAAGCTCAATGCCCCCTGGCTGCATGCCGCTTCCCCTGCCGGCATCGCCATGAGCACTCCGGAATCGACCCACCTCGCCCAGGGCAAGTCACTGAGCGTGACCAGTGGACAGGACATCAACCTGGCCACCGGCAAGAGCCTGATTGCCACCATGTCCGAGAAGCTGTCGATGTTTGTCCAGCGCGCCGGCATCAAGCTGTTCGCCGCCCAGGGCAAGGTCGAGGTGCAGGCCCAGAGCGACAACATGGAGCTGACCGCCGAGAAGGACGTCAAGGTCACCTCCACCGAGAAGAGTATCAATCTCGCCGCCGCCGAGGAGATTCTGATGGTCTGCGCTGGCGCCTATGTGCGCATCAAGGGTGGCAATATCGAGATCCACGCCCCGGGCAAGATCGATATCAAGGGCGCGCAGCACCTGTTTGCGGGGCCGACGAGTTTGAGCCCCTCACTGCCAAATCTGCCCGAGACCGAGCCGACCAATCTCGAGATCGAGCATCTCTACGGTAACGGTAAGCCGGTGCCCAACGCGTCGTATCGAGCCACCTTTGCTGATGGCTCGGTGCGTAGTGGTGTGCTGGATGCGGCTGGAAAGGCCTCGTTGTCCGATGTTCCCGGAGCCAGTGCGGTGATCGAGTACTTCGAGGATCCACGCGATATCGAGCAGAAACCACAGGCATGGCCCTACAAAAAGGCTGCCAAACCGGTCATTCAGATGTTGACCAGTGCATTGAAGAATAGCGTTCGCTGAAGCGAGCCTTTAATCAGGGAAGGAATCTTGTCATGGCCGATACTGGCGGTGTACTAGGGGTCAACGTCACCGAGGATGTGAACCGTATCCGCGAGCATGCCATCCATCAGCGTGTGATCACGGCGGAGCCCTACTCCGAAGGCGAAACGCCGGAAGCCGTCATGCTCATGGATGTGGAAGAGGACTCGGTATCCATCCTTGATGTGGTGGTACAGGCAGCCTATATGCTGCCGGTGATCGGCAATGTCATGGCGCTGGGCGATGTGGCTCGTGATGTGGCCGACCTCACTGGCAAAGATCCACGAGGTCAACCCAATCACCATAGTGCCTGGTTGTGGGCTGTACTGGTCATTGATGCCATTGGCCTGGTGCCCGCCGCGGGTAATGCCTCGCGTCCTATGCGTTTGGCGACACGTGAAAGTGTTCTGGCGTTCTCGCGTGGCGAAGGCGTCGAAATGGCGGCGGACATCCTGATCAATATGGCCGCAGGTCAAGCGCTTTCCTTCCTGGAGCAGCTTCCCGATTGGGTGGAATCAAAGAAGTCAGACTTCCAGAACGAGGTCATCAACATCATCGACAAGCTTGGTGAGTTCATCGAGCACCCCGTGGATGCGGCTACCCAGGCGGGAATGATCGAACGCAACCCTGCCTGGTGGGATATCCTCGACAAGGGCAAGAAGATCGTTTTTGTCGCCTTTGACCGTCTTCTCGATGCTCTGGGAGCTGACCGCCTGGAGTTGGTTGGCTCCCTGCGTGTGCTCAGTGGCGTTGCGGTCAACAAGATAATAGAAGGGATCGATGAGTTGCTGCCTCTCGTAGCGGAGTTGGCCAGTGAGGTAGGGCGCCGCAGAAGAGCCACGAGAGGCGTCAACCACGAAGGTGGCGCGATCACCGGGAAGACCAATCGGCATGTGCTCGATGCGGAATATCGTCAATCCTCTCGTCATGAGACGGATGCCAGTCCGACACCTGCTGGCTGCGCCTGTGGCTTCCCGGTCAGCAGGCGCAATAGCGGCAACCCCATCGACTATGTGATGGGCGACGAGAACCTGTGGCATACCGACTTTCGCGTTCCGGGCCTGATCGACATCGAGTGGACACGCTACTATCGTTCGAGCATTGACGAACTTGATGACAGTGAGCTTGGCGCACGTTGGAGCACGCCCTACCATTTGCGCTTCGAGGAACATGACGGGCAACTGACCTACATTGATGGCCTCAATCGTGCCCTGCCTGTCGAGTCATTGGCCATTGGCGAGAGCCGCTTCCTGCCCAGGGAGCAGTTCACACTCGAACACCCGGATGTCGACACCTATGTGTTGCGCTTCCTTGATGAAGGCGTCGAGCACTATCAGCGTATCGCCGAATCCGGCTCGGGGCAGCGTGTCCATTTCCGTCTGGTGGAACGACGTGAGCGTGACGGTCGAGCCCTCATCCTGAACTATCGCGAAGGTTGCCTTGCCAGCATCACGGATAACGCCGCGCTGGACCTGCGCTTTCACTACAGCGACGCCGGGCTGCTGGAGCGGATTGTTCGTCACTATCCGGGAAGCGATCAGGCGCAGGAAGTACTGGCCCGCTATACCCACGACGCACAGCGCGACCTGGTGACCAGCGAAGATGCCCGCGGTTACGAACGCCACTACCAGTACCAGCATCACCTCGTCACCCGCTATAGCCATCGCAACGAGTTGGCCGTCGAGCTGGAATGGGACTGGCCCGGCAAGGCCGAAGGCGCCCTCCCCTCGGCCCATGAGACCCGCTGTATCCGCAACCGTCTGGAAGACGGCAGCGAGGATACACGCTTCGAGTACCATCGGGGTCTGTGGTACACCCGTGTGACCGATGCCGCAGACGTGGTCACCATCTATCGCTACAACTATCACAACCTGATTGAGTCAATCACTCACCCCTACCATCCAGAACTGGGAAGTGAGCATTGGCGCTGGGATGAACATGGGCGCCTGATCCGTCATATGGATGGCGAAGGTCGCACCACGCGCTACCGCTACGATGCCGAAGGCCGGATGACCGCAGTGACCGATCCGCAGGGCCTGACGACGCAGATCGAGTACGACGACCAGGGCCTACCGGCCAGGGTCACCAACCCCGATGGTCGTGTGCGAGAGACACGCTTCGACAAGCGTGGCCTGCCGGTGGAGGAAATCGCCCCCAGCGGCCGCAAGACGACCTACAAGCACAACGAACGCGGTCTGCTCACCGCGATGACCGATGCCGCCGGCAACACCTATCGCTACGAGTGGAACGACCAGGGACTGCTGGTCAGCGCCAGTGACTGCTCGCAGAAGACCACCGAATATCATTACGATCATCGTGGCCACCTGTGCGAGATGATCAATGCCGCCGGTCACCCTACCCGCTATCGACTGGATGCTGGCGGCCTGCCGTTGAGTATCCAGCACGCCGATGGCGCTACCGAAACCTTTACCCACGATGGTGAAGGCAGTCTGACCGAGTATGTCGACCCTGCGGGTCAGCGCACCCGCTACCGCTACAACGGCAAGGGTCAGCCCATCGAGCGGCGCGACCCGCTGGGCCAGACCTTCAGCTATCAGTATGACCGCCTGCTGCGCCTGTCGGCACTGGTGAACCAGAACGGTGACCGCTGGAGCTTCCGTTATGACGGAGGCGGTCATCTGGTCGAGGAACAGGGGTTCGACGGTCGCCGCAAGACCTATCAATACGATGCCGCTGGTGCCCTGCGAGAACTGCACGAAGGCGATCAGGTAACGACCTTCAAGCGTGACAGCATGGGCCGCCTGCTGGAACGGCGCAGCGAGCGCCCCGGCCTGCTGCCGGTGACCACGCACTTCGCCTATGACCCGCTGGGGCGTCTGGTACGTGCCGCCAGTGACGACAGCGAGACACAGTTCCGCTTCGACGCCGCCGATAACCTGATCGCCGAGGTTCAGCGCCATCGTCTGCCCAACGGCAGTGAATACAGCGCTGTCACTCGCCATACCCATGATGCGCTGGGCAACCGTGAGACCACTATCCTGCCCGATGGCCAACAGATTGCCTGGTTGCGCTACGGCTCCGGTCACGTGCATGCCATGGCGCTGGACCAGCAGGAGTTGATCGGCTTCGAGCGTGACGATCTGCACCGAGAAGTCCGTCGCCATCAGCGCGGCCGCGAGGTCGAGTCTCGCTACGATCCGGTGGGCCGCCTGATCGCTCAGCAGCTCAAGCCCGCTCACGGCCAGGCGCTCAGGCGTCAATGGCACTATGCCGAGAATGGCCTGCTCACTGCCGTCGACGACAGCCTGCGTGGCACCACCCAGTACGGTTATGACCCGCTGGGCCGGTTGCGCAAGGCCTCATCGCCAGTGCGGGAAGAGCACTTTGACTTCGATCCGGCGGGCAACCTGGTCGATCCACAGGATCCGCAGGACAACGACACCACCTCTGCCACCCGCTGGCGCGGTGAGCG
>NZ_FRCA01000006.1:0-226951 GCF_900142755.1 Halomonas cupida
GCGGCGTTGATGAGATCGTCACCGGCAACCGGAGCGATGGTCACGGTCGGCGTGGAGGTCTCCACCGTCACCTTACGTTCAGTCTCTGCGGTGTTGCCGGACTCGTTGGTGACAATGGCCACAATGTCGGTTTCGCTATCGATCCCGTTCCAGACCTCCGCCGGAACCTCCACCGACCAGTTGCCGCCCTCATCGGTCAGCGTCTTGAGCTCCACCCTTCCGATCCTGACCACCACTTCGCAACCTGACGACTCTGATGAGGTGCCATCAACGCTAACGCTATCCGCTGCTTCAGTGGCATTGATGACATCATCCCCGGTGACCGGATTGACGGATATTGCGATATCGCCAGTGACGATGGTGACTGGATGATCGATAGTTGCTGTATCACCGTCCGCCTCAGTCACCTCAACGATGATGCTGTCGATTCCCGCCGCATCATCCAATACATCCTCAGGTACCTCCACTGCCCACTTACCACCACCATCTGCAGTAGTCGGAAATTCCTTTCCATCCACCACCACCACCACCTCGGCATCAGGCGTGGTGCTGCCATCAATGATGACTCCCCCCATCGCTTCGTCCGTATCGATGATATCGTCTCCGGTGATCGGATTGACGATAATGTGAGGACCACTCGTCTCCACGATGATCGTACGCTCGGCCTCAGCGGTGTTGCCAGTCTCATTGGTCATGACGACCACGATGTCGGTCTCACCATCGAGACCATTCCAGACCTGCGCCGGGACATCCACCGACCAGTTGCCGTTCTCGTCAGTCTGGGTCTTGAACTCCTCACCACCAATCCTGACCACCACCTCACAACCAGCTCCCTGCGCAGAGGAAGTTCCCTCCAGAGTGACACCGGCTACCGCTTCACTCACATTGACAACATCATCTCCGGTGACCGGGTTGATGAAGACATGAACTTCGTCAATATCAGTGTTCACTTTCACCGTACGATCATCCTGGGCGGTGTTGCCGGACTCATCGGTAACAACGGCCACGACTATGATGTCACCTTCAATTCCATTCCAGGTGTCCGTCGGCACTTCCACCGACCAATTGCCGTTCCTATCAGTCGTGGTGGAGAACTCACTGCTGTTCACCGTGATCACCACCTTGCATCCTGTCGGTTCCGATGAGCTACCTTCAATGGTGACACCACCAGAGATGTCCTCCCTTACGATGACATCATCACCAGTGACTGGGTGGATAACGATGCTGGGACCTTCTCTGTCATCATGATGGTTTTCTCTGTCACGCTTCCCATGGTCATGAGACTCGTCCGCAGCGACCACACCTCCCAGCAGAGCCGCTGCCATTCCTGCGCCCAACAAGGGAGCAAGAATCCCACCGTCATCATCGCTGTACAGGAGCGGATCGATGCTCGATAGAAGTTCCACATTACCCAACAACTCAACAGCATCACTTTGCCCCGCGGATACCAAGTCCTGAAAAATGACATGCACAACCGGACGGCTGTCATCTTCCGACTCGCCGAAAACCAGCTCGCTATGGTTGCCTTTCTCATCTTCCTCAAAGAACCTGGCACAACGAATGATGCCTCCACCCTTCATCTGGATAACCAGGTCATCACCCATCCGGCTATAACTCATGATATCCGCATGATTTCCTGGCAGATACACGACGCTGGACTCGGTGATATCCAGATGAATGCTGGCATCAGGTTCAATTACCTGATGGGCATGCTGCTCACGCGATATTATCTCTATTTTCCTTTCCATGGCGGCAACACTCCTTCAAACATCATCTTTAAAACATCCACAACCCAATAAACAGAAAACCCTGACACTCACAAAAAGCACTAGAAAGCTATAAAAACCCCATCAACATGACCCGCACCACCACATTGAATAAATAAAACAAAATTGTCACCAACAACTCAATAGAATTTAAATAAATATCATCCAATGATGGAAATGGCACAAAAAAAAGGTCGCCAAAGCGACCCTGATTCATCTCTAGAATCATTGATATTATCCACTATCCTGACGATAGGCGTCTCCGCCTATCGTCGACTCGATTACCAGTGCTTTGTGCAGAATCAAACAACCAGTTGGTGATTAGCCAGCAGGGTAGCCAGATCCGTCTGCACATCGGAGAGAGTCACGAGTGTGGTCATCTCGTGAGCTTTACCGGCACCATCGCGATCAATGGCGATCTCGGTGTCATTGCCCTTCACCGTAACCTTGAGGAACTCGGCCAGTGCCTCCACATCCGGCTTGCCTTCGGCGGAGTAGCTCGTATCGGCCAGCAGCTCACGCAGGTCGATGCGATCCGCATCGGCACCACTACCCACCGTAAAGCCAGCGACCCGATCAGCGCCATTGCCACCGGTAGCATCGGCGGCATTCAACAAGTGGTAGGTCAGCAGATCGCCTCCGCCATTGCCTATGGTAAAGTGATCGTTGTCAGCAGTACCAGCCAGGTGGTCATTGCCTGCAGAGCCCGATACAGCATTGTCGTCCATGGCCACTGCCGCCAGGGCTTCGAGTCCACCCGAAGTGCCTGCCTCGGTCGTCACGTTGTGCTGGTCAGCTGCCACATCATCATGATAAGTCCATCGGAAATCATCAACCGACATACCCCATTTTTCATCAGTAGCATTAATCCGAATATGGTCTATCGCCACCCCCTCCTGTGCCTCGTATGAAAACTTCTGAACGGGTAGATTGTCTTCCGGTTCACCAGTATTATTACCGTCCAGCCTGACGCGATCGATTTCATGTCCATCAGCGTCATAAATTTCGACATAACAGTCACGGTCCACAGCAGCATAAAGGAATGAAACCGAATTTACCTGGCGGCCAAAACTGAACTCGCCAATAGCCCCTCCATCAACATGAGTGACGAGATCGCCAGTACCCTCGCCCCAGTAATACCCAGTTCCTGATATATTAAACACATACTGTTCTTTTACAGCAGTGCCTTCCTCGATAACACCATTCTGGATACCAGTCATCGTCAACCCTGACTTAAGGGTATAGGAGTCTCCGGCTACCATATCTATGACACTCGGGTCCTCTTCATCCCAAGTGCCTTGAAAGTCCTCTCCCACGGAGACGATTCCGGAATGCCCCTGAACGCTGACATCAACGAAACTGCGCGCGGTATTACCAGAGGCATCACTTACATTGGCGGTGAGCCTGTGGGTACCATTTTCCAGCTCCTCTGCATACGCTTTCGGTATATCCAGAGACCAACTGCCATCCGCCGCCACCTTACCGGTATATTTCCAACCATTCAGTATGACATAGATATTCTCACCACCGGCCAGACCAGTGGTCGTCCCACTGATGGTCACCGCCTCTGTAAGCTCGGCAGCATCGATGATCCCATTTTCTGCGACAGGGTCGATGGTGATGGTCGGTGCCGTCGTATCCACCACGATGTCATGGTCAACACTGACCAGGTCGCCAATGCCATCGACGCTGGTAACAATGGTATATTTACCATTCTGGAGGGCCTGCACATCAGCCGCGGGGACTGACAGCACCCAGCCGCCATTGGCCCCGATCTCGACGGTATAGGCCTTACCATTGAGCTCGATATTCAGGATCTGTCCGGCTTCCAGCCCACCGCTGGTGCCGCTGATCTCCAGGCCCTCGCCGTGTTCCGCAGCATTGATGATATCGTCCCCGGCGACCGTGCTGATGGTCAGAGCGGGAGTCTCCACGGTGATGGAACGACTCGCATCAGCGGTATTGCCTGCCTCATCGCTGGCGACTGCCTTGACTACAACCTCGCCATAGACATTGTCCCAGACTGTCGCGGGAACATTCACCGACCACTTGCCATCATCGCCGACGGTGACATTGTAATCCTCCCCTCCGATACTGAGGACAACCTTGCTGCCTGCCGTGGCGATACCGGTGATGGCAATGCCAGCCGCCACTTCCGCGGCGCTGATCACACCATCTCCAGAGATGGCGTCGATAGCGACGGTCGGTACTCCGGTATCCACAGTAATCAGATGATCCAGGCTTTCGGTATTGCCGGCCTCATCGGTGGCGATCACCTCGACATTGACCTCACCATCGAGGGCGTTCAGCACACCCGGCAGCACATTCACCGACCAGTGGCCAGTCTCGTCGGCCACCACTACCAGTTCCTCGCCTGCCAGCTTGACCACGATGCTGCTGCCTGCCGTCGCGGTTCCGTTGATGGTCACTCCCGCCAGCGCTTCGGTCGCATTGATGAGATCGTCACCGGCAACGGTATCGATGGTCAGATTCGGCAAGCCCACGTCCACATGGATCAGGTGATCCAGGCTTTCGGTATTGCCGGCCTCATCGGTGGCAATCACCTCGACATTGACCTCGCCATCAAGGGCGTTCAGCACATCCGGCAACACTGTCACCGACCAGTGTCCCTGCTCATCGGCAACGGCCAACAGCTCCTCACCCGCCAGCTTGACCACGATGCTGCTACCAGCTGTCGCGGTACCTGTGATGGCCACACCGGCCAGCGCCTCCACCGCGTTGATGACATCATCAGCGGCAACGGTATCGATGGTCAGCAGCGGGCCATCCAGGTCCACCTTGATCTGATGATCAATACTGTTGGTATTGCCGGACTTGTCGGTGGCGATCACCTCGACCGAGATATCACCATCCAGCAACTCCAGTTGCTCCGGCAACACCTCACCGACCAGTGGCCCTTGTCATCGGCCACCGTCACCAACTCGTCATCACCCAGCTTGACCACGATTTCAGCACCCGCGGTCGCAGTGCCCGAAATGGGCACTCCCGTCAGGGCTTCCACCGCGTTGATGACATCATCAACCGCGACCGTATCAATGGTCAGCAGCGGGCCATCCAGATCCACCTTGATCTGATGATCAATACTGTTGGTATTGCCGGACTTGTCGGTGGCGGTCACCTCGACCGAGATATCACCATCCAGCAACTCCAGTTGCTCCGGCAACACCTTCACCGACCAGTGGCCCTTGTCATCGGCCACCGTCACCAACTCGTCATCACCCAGCTTGACCACGATTTCGGCACCGGCTGATGCAGTACCCGATATGGGCACACCCGTCGCGGCCTCAAGCGCGTTGACAATATCATCCCCGGCCACAATATCGAGGGTCAGCAACGGCTTACCTGTATCCACGGTGACCGCGTGGTCGACCTCGGTGACATTGCCGGACTCATTGGTCATGACGACCACGACATCGGTTGCCCCGTCGAGGCCATTCCAGACCTCCGCAGGAACATCCACCGACCAGTCGCCGTTCTCGTCGGTCTGGGTCTTGAACTCTTCACCACCAATTCTCACCACCACCTCACAGCCAGCTCCCGGCGCCGAGGAAGAACCATCGATGGTGACACCGGCTTTCGCCTCACCTGCATTGACAACATCATCGCCGGTGATCGGGTTGACAGTCACCTCGGGACCCTTGGTATCCACTGTCACTGTATGATCCACGGCCCCAGTGTTGCCAGTCTCGTTGGTCATGACGACCACGATGTTGGCCTCACCGTCGAGACCATTCCAGACCTCCGCCGGAACATCCACCGACCAGTCGCCATTCTCGTCGGTTAGGGTCTTGAACTCTTCACCACCAATTCTGACCACCACCTCACAACCAGCTCCCGGCGCCGAGGAGGAACCGTCGATGGTGACGCCATCAGCCGCCTCTCTTGCGTTAACGGCATCATCGCCAGTGATCGGGTTGACGGTGATCGTCATATCGTCGGTGCCGATGATGACCGGATGGTCGATTGCTGCAGTGTCTCCGTCCGGCTCGGTCACGATCACTGTGATGCTGTCCGCGCCACCGGCCTCATCCAGCACCTCGGCAGGAACTTCCACCGCCCACTCGCCGTTGTCACCGGCAGTCGCCGGGAACTCCTGGCCGTCCACCACTACCACCACGTCAGCCCCCGGTGTGGTGGTACCATCGATGGTCACGCCGTCAGCCGCTTCCTTGTTGGTGATGACGTCATCGCCAGTGATCGGATTGACGGTAATCGGCACCTCGTCAGTGCCGATGATAACGGGGTGATCAATCTCTGCCTTGTCCCCGTCCGGCTCGGTGACGATCACCTTGATTCTGTCTGCACCACCCGCCCCATCCAGCACCTCAGCGGGCACTTCCACCGCCCATTTACCGTTGTCATCGGCGATGGCCGGGAATTCCTTGCCGTCCACCACTACCACCACGTCGGCACCTGGTGTGGTGGTGCCATCGATGGTCACGCCATCGGCCGCTTCCTTGTTGGTGATGACGTCATCGCCAGTGATCGGATTGACCACGATGCTGGGGGTATCCGACTCTCTGTCGTGGTCATTGTCGTCCTTGTTATTGTTGTGGATCGCAATGGCTGCACCGCCAATGGCAGCGGTCGCAATGCCTGCCCCCACCAGTGTTGCCAAGAGACCACCGGCAGCCCCCGCACTCTTGGCAAGCAGCGAATCCGTATTGGCCATAGGCTCGAACTCTGCCGCCAATTCGGTTGCTCCTCCCTGGGCACTCGCGTCTGCCATCGCCGCTTCGTCAAAGGCAACATGCACGGGCTGCTTGCCCGCTTCGCTGAGCACCAGTTCGCTGTGCTTGCCCGCAGCATCCTCCAGGAAGAATTCGGAGTAATCAATGGTACTGCCATCCTTCATATGCAGGACCAGATCATCACCCACCCGCTCGTAGCTCATGATATCTGCAGGGCTGGCCTGCATCTGTACAACGCTGGACTCAGTGAGTTTCAAGGAACTATTGGCGCTATTGCCAAGACTGACCGTCTTCTGGGTCTGGTGCTCACGCGAGATAATCTCAATTGCCTTATTCATGGGGGATATCATTCCTTTGACTTAAGTATATTTACCCAAAAACCAGATATCACAGCATGCAACAAAAGAGAATTCATTACCTCCTTGCACCACTTTCAACATGAATGAATTATTTTCCATCCATGTGAAACAAGGCAACCAGGAAGAACTCTTCTTTCTCAGCCGAGTCTTCCACAACAGGAGAACAATAAAAGTAGGAATATTCCCACCCGGGAGTAGGGAAAATCTCATTATCAAAACAGCAAAAAACAACATAAGATAAATATTATCAACTCAACAGCGCACCTATCGCACCTAAAAAATCACTTCACGCTTAAAAACACTTTCCAACAAATACCAAAAAAACAATATTGTGCAGACACAAGCCAAACCACATTGATTACCAGGATAAAGGCTTACACAGGAACGAAGGCAACAGACAGCAGTAATGGCCTGACAGCTCGCAATCAGGGGTCAAGGGGCTACTGCATAGTGAAGAGACAAACCGAATATCGGCCACCACCATCGGGTAGTGGCCGGTCCAGAGAAACGATCAGCCAATTCTGGCCAGCCGACTGCGATGTAGCCTGGCCTTCTCCACGTACCCTTCAGCATTGGCCTTGAGCGCTGCGACAGCCTTGTCATCCAGTTGTCGGACCACCTTTGCCGGTGCACCGATGATCAGACTGTTGTCGGGAAACTCGGCTCCTTCCTTGACCAGAGCCCCCGCCCCTACCAGACAATTACGACCGATCACCGCACCATTGAGGATCACCGCCTGAATACCGACAAGGCTATCGTCACCGATGGTACAGCCATGCAGCATGGCCTGATGCCCTACGGTGACGCCCTGCCCGATAGACAAGGGGTATCCGGGATCGGCGTGCAGTACCGCGCCGTCCTGGATATTGCTGCGCTGTTGAATCTCGATACTCTCGGTGTCGCCACGCACCACCGCCTGGTACCAGATGCTGGCATCCTCGAATATGCGAACCCGACCGATGACTTCTGCACTCTCGGCAACCAGCACGCTACGGTGAATCTGTGGGGAATGATTACCCAGTCGATAGATGGCCATCCTATGCTCCTTCCATTCACACTCACTGATCAGTTGGAGTATGGCTGCTTTGGCGCACACCTGCTCAGGGGAAACACTGAATAAACCGCAGCGCCCCCTCAGGTGGTTGCCTCGCACCATGCACCGATCTCACTGGCCACTCGACGTACATCGGCTTCACCGATATCGAGATGGGTCACCATCCGGGTACGTGGGCGTACCGCCACCAGGATGTCACGCTCTGCCAGCCAGGCCTCCAGGGGCGCGCAATTTGGCTGGGGCACATTGATGTAGACCATGTTGGTCGCCTGCCCCTCCACCGAGATCCCCGGGACACGTGCCAGCCACTCTCCCAGCAGACGTGCATGACGGTGGTCATCGGCCAGACGCTCGACATGGTGATCGAGCGCATAGCGGCAGGCGGCGGCCAGCAACCCGGACTGACGCATCCCACCACCGAGCGTCTTGCGCCAGCGCCGTGCGCTGGTGATGAAGCGCTCGCCTCCCAGCAGTATGGCACCCACCGGGGCCCCCAATCCCTTGGAGAAACACAGTGTGACCGAGTCGAAACCGGCGCACAGCTCTGCCAGCGACTTGCCTGTGGCCACCAAAGCATTGAACAGTCGCGCCCCATCCAGATGACTGGAGAGACCACGCTCAGCGGCAAGCCCCGTCACCGTACTGATGTAGTCCTGTGGCATGACCTTGCCATGAAAGGTGTTCTCCAGCGTGATCAACCGCGTACGGGCATGATGAATATCATCGGCCTTGATCGCCCCGGCGATATCCTCCAGCGCCATTCGTCCCAGGCTGTCCTGGCACAGCGGCTGGGGCTGAATACCGCCCAGCACGGCGGCACCACCACCTTCATCGTGGTAGATATGTGACAACTGCCCAGCAATGTACTCATCACCACGCCCACAGTGCACCAGCAACGCGGTCAGATTGCTCTGGGTGGCGGTGGGGAAGAAGGCCGCGGCAGCGAAGCCGGCGCGATCCGCCACATCGGCCTCCAGCGCCCGTACACTCGGGTCATCGCCCCAGACATCATCTCCCACCGGCGCAATGGCCATTGCCTCGAGCATGGCCTCGGTGGGCCGGGTCACGGTATCGCTGCGTAGATCGATCATGCCATCGGTTCTCCCTGGTCTTGTAACACTGGTCTTGTGACAGAGACGGGTTGTCGTGGCTGACAGCATAATCCGCAAGCATCAGTCTTTTCCATGGAGCGACAATCCGAGTACATCGTCAAGATCACCTGCGTTTACACCAATGCCCGAGCCAGCAACTGCACCACATGCTCAGCCTCGCGCTGGGCGCCATCCTTGATCTGATGGCGGCAACTGGTGCCATCGGCAACGATCAGGGCGCCTTCTTCCGCCCGACGGACTGCTGGCAACAACGCGACTTCCGCCATCTGCATTGACGCTTCGTAATGCTCGCGCTCGTACCCGAAACTGCCGGCCATGCCACAACAGGAAGCATTGATGGTCTCGACCTCCAGATCAGGAATCCACGACAGCACCTGCTCCACCGGTCGCAGCGCGTCAAAAGCCTTTTGATGACAATGACCATGCAACAGCACTTTCGACTGCGGCAGCGCCTTGAGCTTCAGCTCAAGGCGTCCGGCCTCCCGCTCTCGCACGAGGAACTCCTCCAGCAGCAGACAGGCCTCGGCCAGCTTGCGGGCGGGCTCACCCAGCCCGTAGCCGAGAAACTCGTCACGCAGGGTCAATAGGCAGGAAGGTTCCAGCCCGACCACCGCAGCCCCGCGCTCGACGTATGGCATCAGCACTTCGAGGGTACGTTCTGCCTCGTCACGAGCACGGTCTACCTGCCCAGCCGCCAGCCAGGTACGACCACAGCACAGCGGCCGTCGGTCCGGCCCACGGGACAGCACCACCCGATATCCGGCCGCTTCCAGCACCCGATGCGCCGCCTCGGCGTTAGTGCCCTCCATATAGTTGTTGAAGGTATCGACGAACAGCACCACCTCGGGAAGCCCCGCCTGGTCAATGCCGGTCGCCTCCCGAGACGTTCTCGAAGACGTTTTCAAAGACAAGGCCCGCCGAAGATAGTCGTCGCTCACCACCGGCAGCGCTCGGGCGTCCGCCAGGCCCAACTGCCGTTTGATGGGCCTGGCCAGCCAGGGGAGACGTTCGACCATCCGGGTCAGCGGTGCGAGGCGCTTGAGGGTCGACGCCAGACGCGGCAGCTCGGCCACCAGGCGCTCGCGCAGAGCCACACCATCACGTGCCACGCGAGCCGCTCGCGCCTCGATCTTGATCCGCGCCATATCCACCCCGGTCGGACAATCGCGCTTGCAGCCCTTGCAGGACACGCACAGATCCAGCGCCTCCTTGACCTCATCACTGGCCAGGCCATCACGACCCAACTGCCCTGACAGCACCAGCCGCAGGGTATTGGCACGCCCCCGCGTCAGATGCTTCTCGTCACCACTGATGCGGTAGCTGGGACACATGGTGCCGGCATCGAACTTGCGACAGTGGCCATTGTTGTTGCACATCTCCACCGCACTGGCGAGGCCACCGGTGGTGTCGGTCCCGGTGCCGGGTGCGCTCTGCTCCCCGGTCAGGGGATCCCGAGTGACGTTCCATGGCGACCAGTCCAGTACCGGGGCAAGAGGGATGGTCTGATACTGCTTCGGAAAGCGGAACAGACGATCATCATCCATCTTCGGCGTGTCGACGATCTTGCCCGGGTTCATCAAATTATCGGGGTCGAACAGCCCCTTGATCTCGCGGAAGGCCTCATTGATGGCACCGCCAAACTGCCAGGCCACCCATTCACCACGGCAGATGCCATCACCGTGCTCACCGGAATAGGCCCCCTTGTATTCCCGCACCAGAGCCGCCGCTTCCTCGGCGATGACACGCATTTTCTCGGCGCCGTCACGACGCATATCGAGAATCGGCCGCACATGCAGTGTGCCGACGCTGGCGTGGGCATACCAGGTGCCTTCGGTGCCATGGCGGTGGAACACCTCGGTCAACTTGTCGGTATATTCGGCAAGGTGCTCCAGCGGAACCGCACAGTCCTCGATAAAGGACACCGGCTTGCCGTTGCCCTTCATGCTCATCATGATATTCAAGCCCGCCTTGCGCACATCCCACAGTGCCTTCTGTGCTCGAGCCTCCGGCATGTCCACCACCGAGCCAGGTAACCCCAGATCGGCCATCAGCTCGTTGAGACGCGCCAGGCGGTCGAGTAGTGCGCTGCGATCCGCGCCGGAGAATTCCACCAGCAACACGGCGGCAGGTCGCCCGATCAGCGCAGTCTCGATCACCGGGCGGAAGGACGGATTCTCCAGCGCCAGTTCGATCATGGTGTGATCGACCAGCTCCACCGCGGTCGGGGCCAGGCTCACGATATGCTGGGTCATGTCCATGGCCTGGTAGAAGGTCGGGAAGTTCACCACCCCCAATATCTTGTGTTCCGGTAAGGGCGACAGCTTCAGCTTGAGACTGCGTGTTACCGCCAGACTGCCTTCCGAGCCGATCAACAGGTGTGCCATGTTGGCACGCCTATCGGCGTCGTAGGGCAGCGGGTTCTGACAATCGAAGAGATCGAGGTTGTAACCCGCCACCCGGCGCATGACCCGAGGAAAATGCTCGCGAATGCGTTGCTGTTCACGCTCGGCAATACGCTGTACGGCCTCGGCCAGTTGGTGTTCACGCGAGCCTGTCGCCAACTCATCGACGAAACCGAAGCTGGCTTGATGACCATCGGCCAGCAGCACATCGACGCCCAACACGTTATGCACCATGTTGCCGTAGTGGATGGAGCGCGAGCCGCAGGAGTTGTTGCCTGCCATTCCCCCCAGAGTGCACTGGGCGGCAGTCGATACATCCACCGGATACCAGAGCCCATGGGGCTTGAGCCAGGCATTGAGATGATCGAGCACGATACCCGGCTCGACCACCACAGTGCGTGTCTCCGGGTCGAACTCGATCACCCCGTTGAGCCAGCGGCTGACATCGATGACCAATGCCTCACCCACCGTCTGGCCGCACTGACTGGTGCCGCCGCCCCGCGGCAGTACCGGTACCCCAGCATCACGGGCGATCTCCACACTCAGGGCCAGGTCGTTCTGGTGGCGAGGGATGACCACACCCACCGGGGTGATCTGATAGATCGAGGCATCGGTGGAATAGCGACCCCGCGAGGCGTCGTCAAACAACACCTCGCCTTCCAGTTCCCGGCGCAGACGCGTCGCCAGTTCCGTGACAGGGCGAATGCGGGCATCACCACCTGCACTACCTCCGCTCAGAGAATCACGCGGCACGGGTCTATCAGGAGCCGGGCCAGCAGGAGAAGGAAATACCGTCATTCCTGCCTCCTCAGTTGTCCAGAGCGTGAGCGGGTGCATATTCAGAAAAGTAACGCATCGCCGCCTCCACACCGCTGCCTGACAGCGGGACGCCGGACAACCTCAAGCCCATCTCGCAGCCCGAAAGGGTCGCCATCAGTGTCAGGTCATTGCAGTCGCCCAGATGACCGATACGGAACATGCGCCCCCTGGCCTTGCCGAGCCCCATGCCCAGCGACAGGTCAAAGCGCCGATAGATCAACTGGCGTACGGCGTCGGCATCGACACCTTCCGGCACGACGACCCCTGTCAGTACCGGCGAGTACACTGCCGGATCACGGCATTGAATCTCCAGCCCCCAGGCCTTCACCGCCTCGCGCACACCTGCCGCCCAGCGCTGATGACGGGCAAAGACGTTGTCGAGTCCCTCTTCCAGCAGCATATCCAGTGACTCATTGAGGCCATAGAGCAGGTTGGTGTTGGGGGTATAGGGCCAGTAGCCATTACTGTTGGCCTCGAGGATCTCATCCCAGGCCCAGAAGCTCTTCGGCAGTTCAGCCTTGCGGCTGGCGTCGATGGCCTTGTTCGACAGCGCATTGAAGCTGATTCCCGGCGGCAACATCAGCCCCTTCTGCGATCCGGAAATGGTCACATCGACGCCCCATTCATCATGGCGATAGTCGGCACTGGCCAGGCCGGAAATGGTATCGACCATCAACAATGCCGGGTGTCCTGCGGTATCGATGGCCCGACGTACCGCGGCAATATCGCTGGTTACCCCCGTGGAGGTTTCGTTGTGCACCACACACACCGCCTTGATGTGATGAGCGCTGTCTTCCTTCAGACGCGACTCGACCATCTCGGCCTGGACACCCTGCCGCCAACCGTCCGAGCCGGGCAGCGAAAGAAACTCTGGTTCCAGGCCGAGGCGCCGTGCCATCTTCTGCCACAGGGTGGCAAAGTGCCCGGTTTCGTACATCAACACACGATCTCCCGGCGACAGAGTATTGATCAACGCGGCCTCCCAGGCGCCGGTCCCCGAAGCGGGATAGATCACCACCGGACCCTGGGTCTTGAACACCTGACGCACCTTGTCGAGCAACTCACGCCCCAGCGCACCAAACTCGGGACCACGGTGATCGATGGTCGGTAGGCTCATGGCACGCAGGATGCGGTCCGGTACCGGTGACGGGCCGGGAATCTGCAGGAAGTGACGACCGGAAGGGTGAAAGTCGAGATTCAGCATGTCATTGTCCTCGTCGACGCTCTGTTTGGCGCCGCTATTTGGTCATGACCCCATATCTGGCCACGGCCCCGCCGCTGATCATGAACCCGGTTCTGATCACGAGCCCGGTTCTGATCATGAGTCCGCTGATGGTCATGAGCCTTGATTGTGTAATAATGAATTCAAATGATCGGAAAAATTTTTCCTTGCAAGATCAACGAACCGCCCCCTGCTCACGTAATTCGGTCAGCTCATCCTCGGACAGCCCCAGTTCCAGCAGTACCTCATCGGTATGCTGCGCAAACAAGGGGGCCGGCAGGCGAACGTCGAGTGGCGTGGCCGAGAACTTGGTGGGAAATCCGATGGTCTTCATACGTCCCATCACCGGATGATCGACTTCCTGCACCATGCCGCGAGCCAGGTAGTGTTCATCATGCATTGCTTCGTCGAAGTCATTGATTGGCCCGGCCGGCACCCCCGCCTGGTCACAGCGCTGCAGCCACCAGGTCCTGTCCTGCTCACCGAGAACGCCCTCCAGCACTTCCTCGAGGGCTTCGACGTTGGCACCACGCTCGAGGTTGGTAATGAAACGCGGATCCTCCATCAGATCCGGGCGCTCGATGACCTCGGTACAGAAACGCTCCCAGGTTCGCTGGTTGGCGCAGCCCAACATCATGAAACCATCCCGTACCCGCATCGCCTGATAGGGTGCTGACACGCGATGGCGCCACCCGGTGGCCGCAGGCACACGCCCTTCGGAAAAGTAGGCTGCCGCCTCCCAGGCAAACCAGGGTAGACCACATTCGGCAATCGAGACATCCAGATGCTGACCTTCCCCGGTCTTCTGGCGGTGAATCCAGGCCGCCAGGATCGAGTAGATGGCCGTGATACCGGCACCGATGTCATACACCGCCACCCCCGTCTTGAGCGGACGTCGCTCCGGCTCACCGGTCATCGACATCAAGCCGCTCATGCCCTGGGCGACCAGATCGAAACCGCCCTTGTGGCGATAGGGGCCCGTCTGGCCGTAGCCGGAAATCGAGCAATAGATGATGCCGGGATTGAGTTCCTTGAGGCTCTCATAATCGATACCCAGCGACTGGGTAACCCCGGGGCGGTAGTTCTCGACCACCACATCGGCCTCACGAGCCAGGCGATAGAACAGCTCACGACCAGACTCATTCTTGAGGTTCAGCGAAATACTCTTCTTGTTGCGATTGATCTGTGCAAAGCAGGTCGACTCATCATTGACGTAGGGGCCCATCTGGCGGCTATCGTCTCCGCCGTTGGCCTTTTCGACCTTGATCACCTCGGCGCCCATGTCTCCCAGAACCATAGTGCAGTAGGGCCCTGCCATGATCTGGGAGGCGTCAAGCACCTTGATGCCTTCAAGTGGCAACATATCGGTCTCCTTGCTGAAATCTTCTATCAGCGTCCACGCCAGCTGAACGGCGTCTTGTTGACGAACTTGTTCACTGCTGCCTTGAAGTCGTCGCTGGTATAGCAGGTGGCGATCCAGTCATCGCTGCCATCACTGGGTCCGCGCTGCTCATCCAGCACTCTCTGAATCACCTGCTTGGCGGCCAATACCGTCAAGGGGGCGCGGCGTTTGAAAGCGGTGGCCTGTTCACCGACGACCGCCTCGATCGATTCGGCCTCCACGATGTCACTGACGAGCCCTGCGGCATGAGCTTCCTCGGCACCAATCAGCTCTCCCGCCATCAGCACGCGCTTGGCTCGTGCCACTCCGGTATGCTCCACCAGGCGAGAGATATTGGTGATCGACAGGCAATTGCCAAGCGTGCGAGCAATGGGGATGCCAAACTTCAGCGACGGAGTGGCATAGCGGAAGTCACAGGCCAGGGCGATGGCCGCCCCACCACCGACACAGAAGCCTTCAAGCATGGCCAGGGTTGGACGAGGCAGCCGCTCGACTCTTCCCACCAACTGGTCGATGCGCCGTTCATAGGCAATGGCATCATCACCACTGGAGAAAGCCGCAAACTGCTTGATGTCGGTGCCGGCGACAAAGGCTTCACCACCGGCACCACGCATCACCACAGCCACAACCTGTGGATCGTTCTCGATGGCCTCGCAATGGGCATCAAGTTGGTCATACATGTGCCAGGTCATGGCATTGCGACTGGACACCCGGTCAAAGGTCAGCCAGGCAATGCCGTCCTCGACCCGGTAATGGACCTGTCCCTGATCACTATCACTCATGATTACCTCTCCTGATTTCACAGTCCCCGGGGTTCACAACCCTTGATTTCAAGATCCCTGGTTTCACAACCGCGGGCAGGCGCCATTTTTCAAGTGCCGTTCTTCAAGTTCCATAGATCAGATTGACCAGTGCCAACGCCACCGCCGGTACATAGGTGTTGATCATCAGGATCACGAACAGCACCGCGAGGAACCACAGGTTGGTTCGACTGGTCGCCCAGATGTCGGACCTGGCAATCGAGCACGAGGCAATCAACACGCTGGCTACCGGCGGCGTCTGCTGCCCGATGGCAAGGTTGAGCGTCACGATCAGGCCGAAGTGCAGTGGATCGATGCCCACGGCCGTGACCAGTGGCAACACGATCGGCACCACCAGGATGATGGCTGCAGCCGAATGCAGGAACACGCCGAGAATCAGGAAGACAACGTTGAGCAGCGCCAGCACGATATACTTGTTGCTGGTCATATCGGCGATGGAGTTGGCCAGTTGCTGCGGAATCTGGGTCTCGGTGAGGTAATGGCCGACCACTGCAGAGCTGGCAACCAGCAGCATCACCACCGCGGTCTGCACTCCGGCATCGAGACAGGCCTTGTAGAAGTTCTTGAGGGTGAACTCCCGGTACACCACGGCACTGATGAAGATCGCCACGATCACTGCCAACGCCGCCCCTTCGGTCGCGGTCACAATGCCGCCGAAGATGCCGCCGAGAATGATCACCGGGATCAACAGCGCCCAGATCGCGCCCTTGAAGGCCTTCCACAGGCGACTTGCCTGAAAGCGCTCCTCCGCCGGCAGGTTGTAGCGCCGAGCCAGGAAGTAGCACATTACTGCCAGGCCGAGAGCGCCGAGCAATCCAGGGAAGATACCGGCGACGAACATCTTGACCACCGACTCCCCCGACATGACCGCATACAGGATCATGGGAATCGACGGCGGCAGAATGATCGCCAGACTCGCCGCAGACGACGAGATCGCCGCAGCAAACTCCTTCGAGTATCCCTTGCTGCGCATGGCCGGGATCAACAGACTACCGATGGCCGAAACCCCAGCCACCGCCGAGCCGGATATCTCGGCGAAGAAGATCGAGGCGCCGATGGTCACCATCGCCAACCCACCCTTGACGAATCCGACCAGTGCCGAGGCCAGCTCGATCAGACGCCGCGAGATGCTCGAGGCATTCATGATCGCCCCGGCAAGGATGAACAACGGAATGGCGATCAACGGAAAGTTGGTGGCACCGTCGAACATCACCATGCCGATATTGGGCAGCGCATAACTGCCGTAGCTGACAATGGTAGCGAGGGCGCCAACGATCCCCAGCGCGATGGCCACCGGGACATTGATCAGAATCAGTCCGATCAGGCCGATGAACATGGATGCAATGATCATGGGTCACTCTCCTGTTCAAGTCGCCTGACGAGACGATGCGGCAGTCTCGTGGTGCGCAGTGGTGGATACGCTGTCGGGCTTGATACCGGCCTCTTCCAGTTCGTGGTCAATGAAACCGGCACCACGGGCGCTGGCAATGACCTCAGGCAGGCGCAGCAGTTGAGCGATGATGAACAGTGCCGAGCCGATCGGTATCACCGATTGCGTGAGCTGCAGCGAGACACTGGTCAGGCTGATCATGGTCGAGCCTTCGAGAATCTGTACGACCTGATAACCGGTGATGCCCAGCAGCACAAAGAAACCGGCGGTACACAATTCCCCCAACAGAGCGACCGGCAGGCGAATCGATGGCGGCGCCATATTGATCACGCTGGGGCAGGCAATGTGCGCGCCCTTGAGCGCCGCCAGCGCGGCACCATAGTAGGTCAGCCAGGCGAGACAGACGGACGCCAGCTCGTCATACCAACTGAACGGCGACCCCAGCAGACGCGACAGAAAGCCCACGGAAATAATGAGCGTCAACGCCAGCACATTGAGAAAGACGATCACTTCAAGGAGACGTTGATAGGCTCGGGCGAATGACTTGAGGGACACGATGCGAACCTCCCGCAGGATGGTCGCCTCTGCAGAGCCGGGCGCTACAGAGGCGTGTGGAGTCAACGAGGCTGAACGTTATGGACCCAGTACGTTATGGACCCAGTACGTTATGGACGTAGCGCCTCGATCTGTTCGAGCAGCTGCTGACCACCTTCCACCTCGGCTGCGAACCGCTCATAGATGGGCGCCGAGCCATCAACGAAGGCCTGGCTATCGACCTCATTGATCTCCATGCCTGCCGCCTCGAAGTCTGCCAGCAGGCTGTCATCCAGCGACTCGCCCTGCTCCAGAGCAAAATCCTCGACATCCATTGCCGTCTGCTCCAGCACTTCACGCACGTGCTCGGGCAGTCGATTCCAGCTCGCCCCGGCCAGCACATAGGCCGGCGTATAGACATGATTGGAAAGGGACAGATAGTCCTGCACCTCCTGGAAACGCTGGGAGAAGATCTGCACCAGGGGGTTCTCCTGCCCGTCCATGGCACCGGTCTGCAGCGCGACGAACGCCTCTGACAGCGCCATTGGAGCCGGATTGGCGCCATAGCTCTTGAACATCTCTACCCGCCAGACGCCGTTCGGTGTGCGCAGTTTGATTCCTTCCAGATCCTCAGGGGTCACGATGGGCCTGACATTGTTGGTGATCTGGCGAAAACCGTTTTCCCAGATGCCGATCAGGCGATAGCGATTTTCCTCGGCGGCCTGCCCCAGCACATCACGGAGCACGTCATCCCGTACCTGGCGGAAATGATCACGGTTCTCGATCAGGTAAGGCATTTCGAACACCGAGAACTCCGGTGCGACGCTGGACATCACCGATGATGGCAAGGCCAGGTCGATGGTGCCGAGCTTCAGCTTGTTGAGCATCTGTGAATCATTGCCCAACTGGCTGGAGCCATAGACGACCACTTCAGCCTCGCCCTCCAGTCGTTCATTGGCCAATCGTGCGAATTCCCTGGCCGTGGTCTCGAACAGCGAACCCGGCCCACCGACGTGCCCGAACTTGACTTCAATCTCATTGGCCTGAGCACTGCTGACACCCAATACGAGTGCGGAAGCGGCCAGTACGGTCTTGAGTAGCTTCATCTCAACTCTCCGAAGCGTTGTTGTTCTGCAATAGCGTTCTACAACAGGATTTGCTGTTTGCACGGAAGATTGTTTACGCGAGAAGACTCAGGCGGCCTCTGCCGGTCGGTGACACTTTCCGTTGGTAAGGCTGCAGCTGATGGCACTGGATTGCCGCCTGACCAATGGAATATGGATACATAATTCAAAATTAGGTATTATACTTTTGTCGTTGAAAGCGCAGTCAGAAATAGCGTTTTGTTATTAAAATTCAATGAATTAAAATAGAAAACCCCTCTCCAGATGCTCATCACCATGACCTGAGTCATCGCCATCAAACTTGAGCTCCCCGAGAGCTTCGGTGCTGCACCATCCAGGCAAAGGCGGCGATGATTTCTCCCTGTTCGCGCATTCCCGTGGCAACTTCATGCCGTTTCGCTCAACCTTCTTTTGTCTGTTCGAGGGCCATTGCCAAGCTGGGTCGACAGTGAGTGGTGTCACTCGATCTCAGCGAGGAGCCATGGCCAGACACGACAACAGCTATAAACTGCTTTTCAGTGAACCGAGCATGGTCAGGGATCTGCTACTCGGCTATGTGCGCGAAGACTGGGTGGAGCGACTGGATTTCAACAGTCTGGAGAAGGTCAGCGGAAGTTATGTGTCTGACGACCTGAAGGACCGTGAGGACGACATCATCTGGAGAGTACGCTGGGGTGATGAGTGGCTTTATGTCTACCTTCTACTCGAATTCCAGAGCACTATTGACCCCTTCATGGCGGTGCGGGTGATGGCTTACGAGGCATTGCTCTACCAGGACTTGATCCGCCAGAAGGCACTCTGCCGAAACGGTAACCTGCCTCCAATACTCCCCATTGTGCTCTACAATGGTGAAAGGCGTTGGAACGCAGCCTGTGATGTCGCGGAACTGGTTGAGGACGTTCCCGGTGGATTGTCTCGATTTCGCCCGTCCCTGACCTACCTGCTGCTGGACGAGCAAGCCCTCGTCAGTCAGGAGAGCTTACCGGCAGCCACCCACAACCTGGTGACAACGCTGTTCAAGCTTGAGCGCCAGCGGCATCCAGAACAGTGGGTGGACCTGATCCGGCAACTCGTCGAATGGTTGAATGCCCCTGAACATGCGTCGCTGCGCCGCGCATTTACGGTATGGATTCGACGAGTGCTGTTGTCCAGTCGTCTGCCGAATCTCGATAATGACGAAATAAACGCACTTCAGGACCTCCATGAGGTGAACCATATGTTGGCAGAAAACATCAAGAGGTGGCCGGAATACTGGCGAGAGGACGCTCGTCGGGAGGGGTTGAAGGAAGGCCGAGAGCAAGGACTGGAGCAAGGACTGGAGCAAGGACTGGAGCAAGGACTGGAGCAAGGACTGGAACAAGGGCTGGAGCAAGGGCGAAGGCAGGGACAGGAGCAAGCAACACTCGAGACGGCATGCAATCTCATCACCCAGACCTCACTGGATGATGCCACCATTGCCAGCGCCACAGGTCTAAACCTGAGAATGGTCGAGACACTGAGACAGTCATTGCAGGATTGACCTGGACACCACGCAGTCAGGGTGTCCGGCCATCAACACTATCTTCCTCTCCCCTTCCCACCAGCGCAGCCTGCCGGGCTACACACTTCTGTGGCCTTGCTGGTTGCGCTGTTCAGTCCGGCGCCAGTCCCGGTTTCCACTGCCGGGACTCGATACCCCGGATTGCGATCTGCTGATCCTCATCCGAGGAAGCACCGCTGACACCCACGGCGCCGATCACCCGGTCATCACTGTCCAGAATCAGCACACCTCCAGCAACCGGCACGAAGCGTCCCTCTGCGGCAGCAGCCACCGAGGACAGAAATGCCGGGCGCAGTGCATTACGCTCGCCGATGGTACCGCTGGAGATGCCCATTCCCAGAGCCGCATTGGCCTTGCCCATGGCGACTGGAGCACGCAATGGACTGCACCCATCCTCGCGCTCAGCGACCACCACATGGCCACCGGTGTCCAGCACCACGATCGATAGCGGTGGCAATGCCCACTCACGTGCCAATGCCAGGCCGGCATCGATCAACTCCCTCACCTGCTGGCGCGGCAACTCCACCTTCGCTGCAAACACCTGTCCGGCCATGGTCTGTCCTCCAATGCATCGCTTGTTGTTGTGCAGCAGTCGTTTCCGAAAGGATCCCGGACTGCTGGAGAAAATGGATTGGACTGAATGAATTTTGAATTCATAATACCAAAAACCAGCAACGTCAAGCCCCTTGATATGGGGAAAATCGTCGTTATTACGCTGTTTCAGCGATGAAATTGCCGTATTGTTCCGCGCCTCAAGATGCGGCAAGGTACAGCGAACGGCTGTGACGCCGATACGACTCAGGAAATACAACATGGAAAAGATTCAGCCGCGCAGCCTGTATCTCGAAGTGGCCGACAGGGTCCGCGACCTGATCGAGCAGGGAGCACTGCTTCCCGGGGAAAAGATCGCCGAGAAGGAACTCTGCGAGCGCTTCGGCGTATCGCGCACTCCCCTGCGCGAGGCCCTCAAGGTGCTGACCTCCGAGGGCCTGGTGGAGAACCTGCCCAACCGGGGGTCGCGGGTGGTACGCCTGACACGCGAAGGCGTGCAGAATACCTATGATGTCATGGGCGCTCTGGAGGGGCTTTCCGGGGAGCTGGCCTGCAACTCCATCAGCGATGCCGAGATTGCTGCCATCCGCAGGCTTCACCAACGCATGCTGGGCCACTACCAGCGCAAGGAGCTCAAACCCTACTTCCAGGTCAATCAGCGGATACACGAGGCCATCCTCGCCGCGTCACGCAATGAAGTACTCAGCGAGATGTACAACAATCTCAGCCAGCGAGTGAAACGTATCCGCTACAGCGTGGAAATGGGTGAAGACAACTGGGCCCAGGCCGTTGCCGACCATGAAGCCATGCTCGAGGCACTGGAAGCCCGTGATGGCCCGAAGCTGGGTACGATCCTGCGCAAGCATCTACGCCACAAGCTGGAGGTGGCTGCGGTATCCGGCATCATCGACGACTGAACACTGCCGTCACCAGTCCTCCAGTCGCATGGCAGCACGTTCGAGCCGCTGCCCTTCCGCATCGATCTCGCGCAACTGTTCACTGATGGTCGACAGGTGCTCGAGGGCGATGCGACGCGCCAACTGTGGCTTGCCCTCGACCACGGCACGGTGCAAACGCGCATGTTGACGATTGATCATGTCTCGGGAGTCGGGACGGTGATACAGGTGGCGGACCGAGGCAAACACCGAACTCAACAACAGGTCGGTGAGGCTGGACAAGGTGTGCATCAACACCGGGTTGTGTGATGCCTGACAGATGGCCAGATGGAAGGCGTGATCCAATCGTGCCAGGCGCCCGACATCAATACTCTCGGCCTGCTCCACATAGTCGGCCATCTCCCGATAGCGGCGGGTGATCAACACTCGATCGGACGGCGTGCCACGGTTGGCCGCCAGGCTTGCCGACTCGCCTTCCAGCAGGGCCCGGACTTCCAACAGATCGTAGAGTGTCCTCGGATGCTCACGAAACAGGTGCATCAACGGCGTGACATGCGGCGCTTCCACCAGCGGAGCCACTTCCGACCCCCGCCCCTGACGTGTGATGATGATGCCCTTGCTGCGTAACGTTCCCAGGGCCTCGCGCAGCGATGATCGTGCCACCCCCAGCCGCTCACAGAGACGGCGTTCGGATGGCAGCAACTGACCAGGCCGAAAGACACCGTCGAGAATCAAGGTTTCCAATCGCGAGGCAATCGCCTGAGGAGTACTCGACGGTTTCAGGCGTTCGGTATCATCCATCCTGTTGCTCCCCCCTCTTGTCTCCAGCAAGCTCTCTGGTTTACAGCCTCACCACAGCACCTGCGAAAGGTCTGTAATACTCTGAATCAATGAGGAATCATCCGCTACAGGGCGTAGATCTCGTACCCAACGGACGGAAATAACTGGTCAGACCAGCAAACCAGAATCTGGACAGCATCGTCAAGGACGCGCAGATTGGAGTCTGCTGGCAACGATCGATTTCACAACAATCAGTTCAACAACCAGCAATTCCACGACAACCATGTCTCGACGACCATGTCACGAAAACAGGCGTTGTCTGGCCAGAGGTGTCCTCACCGGCCGCCTTTCGACAAAAACTGACGTCCAGTACAGATCAGAATGGGGAAGCCCATGAACATCCTTCACGACGCCCGCCTTGATGGCGAACTCGTGCAGCATGACCGTGCCGAAGTGCTGGCAGCGCTCTCCCGGGCGGCCCCCGGCTTGACACTGCTGCACCGGGAGGAGGACCTGCGCCCCTTCGAATGTGATGGCCTGGCCGCCTACCGAGTGCTGCCGATGCTGGTGGCCCTACCCGAGACGCTCGACCAGGTCGAGGCGCTACTGCGCAAGTGTCATGAGGTCCGCGTTCCTGTGGTCACCCGCGGTGCCGGAACTGGGCTTTCTGGTGGCGCTCTGCCCCTTGAGCAGGGCGTGCTGTTGGTCATGTCACGCTTCAACCGGATTCTCGAGATCGATGCCGATGCGCGCATTGCTCGCGTTCAACCCGGTGTGCGCAATCTAGCAATCTCCGAGGCCGTAGCACCCCATGGGCTCTATTACGCCCCGGACCCTTCCTCACAGATCGCCTGCTCGATCGGTGGCAACGTGGCCGAGAATGCCGGCGGCGTTCACTGCCTCAAGTACGGATTGACGGTGCACAATGTTCTGAGCATCGACGTCATGACCATCGAAGGGGAGCGCATGACCATCGGCTCCTCTGCACTCGACAGCCCCGGCTTCGACCTTCTCGCACTGATGATGGGCTCGGAAGGTATGCTCGGAGTGGTCACGGAAGTGACCGTCAAACTCCTGCCCAGACCCGAGACAGCGAAAGTGCTGATGGCAAGCTTCGATGACATCGAGAAGGCCGGCTCCGCCGTCGGAGCGATCATTGCCGCCGGCATCATTCCCGGTGGACTGGAGATGATGGATAACCTCGCCATTCGCGCCGCCGAGGACTTCATTAATGCTGGCTACCCCGTGGAAGCCGAAGCCATTCTGCTGTGCGAGCTGGATGGCGTCGAGGCCGATGTCCAGCAGGATATCGACACGGTTCGCGGCGTGCTCGAGACTTCCGGAGCTACCGGCATCCAACTGGCCCGTGATGAAGCCGAACGTGCACGCTTCTGGGCCGGACGCAAGAATGCCTTCCCCGCGGTCGGTCGCATGTCGCCGGACTACTACTGCATGGACGGCACCATTCCCAGACGCGAGCTGCCCCGTGTGCTCAAGGGCATCAGCCAGCTGTCCGAGGAATATGGCCTGCGGGTGGCCAATGTCTTTCATGCCGGTGACGGCAACATGCACCCACTGATCCTGTTCGACGCCAACCGCGAAGGCGAGCTGGCCACCGCTGAAGCGCTCGGCGGCAAGATCCTCGAGCTATGTGTTGAAGCCGGCGGCTCGATTACCGGGGAACACGGCGTCGGCCGCGAGAAGATCAATCAGATGTGCGCCCAGTTCGGCAGCCTGGAAATCACCGCCTTCCATGCGGTCAAGAGAGCCTTTGATGCACATGGATTGCTCAACCCGGGCAAGAACATCCCCACCCTCGCCCGCTGCGCCGAATTCGGCGCCATGCACGTCCACAACAACGAACTGCCGCACCCGGAACTGCCGCGCTTTTGAGGAAATCCCATGTCAGTGACTGCACCCTCCATGGCCCCGCACGACGACCTCGTCAATCTCGCCGAGCGTCTTCAGCAGGCGGATCGTGACGGCAGCGCCATTCGCATCGAAGGTGGCGGAACGCGATACTTCACCGGCCGCCAGGTGACGGGAGAAGTGCTCAGCACACGCCAGCATCGCGGCATCACCAGCTATGACCCGGTCGAGCTGATCGTTTCCGTACGCTCCGGCACCCTTCTGCAGGAGCTCGAGGCCAGCCTGGCCGAACAGGGCCAGATGCTGCCCTTCGAACCACCCCGGCTGGGCGAGCAAGGCACCATCGGAGGCATGGTTGCCAGCGGGCTGTCCGGCCCGCGGCGCCCCTGGGCTGGTGCCGTGCGTGACTTCGTACTTGGCATGCGAGTGCTCGATCACCAGGGCCGCGAGCAACGCTTCGGCGGCGAAGTGATGAAGAATGTCGCCGGGTATGACCTGTCTCGACTGATGGTCGGCGCCCAGGGAAGCCTGGGGTTGATCACCGAGGTATCCCTCAAGGTACTGCCGATCGCCGGCACCAGTCGCAGCCTGCGCCTCGAGATGTCCCGCGACCAGGCCATGCAGAAGCTATCCGTCTGGGGGCGCAAACCACTGCCGTTGAGCGGCGCCACCTGGCATGACGGAGCCCTGCACCTGCGTCTGGAAGGCGGGCCGGGCTCCGTGACAGACACCGCGGCCATGATCGGTGGAGACAGGCTCGATGACCGTTACTGGCAGCAACTGCGGGACTGGCAGCTGCCACTCTTCTCGCGGGAATCTCTCCACACGGACCCACGTCCACTGTGGCGATTGTCCCTGCCCGCCCAGACACCACCGCTGCCGTTACCGGAACTCGAGGATGCCATACAGATTGATGACTGGGCCGGCTGTCAGCGCTGGCTACGCACAGACATCGACGCCACAACACTGCGTGAGGCCTGTACTCGGGCAGGCGGCCATGCCACCTGCTTCACCCCGGGACACACCACCCCCTTCACGCCCCTGGCCTCAGCAGTAGCGCGCTATCACCGCCAGCTCAAGCAGCAACTGGACCCCAGGGGCATCTTCAACCCCGGTCGGTTATATCCCGACCTCTAGAGGGTATGCCCCCCAACGCTCCCGTGCTCTGTCTTCAATTGCCTGTCTTCAGCCATCTATCTTCAACGACAAATAGCCACCGGGCCAACGCAGCCCGAGAGCCATCAGGACCAGCACAAGATGCAAACCAACTTCAGCGACAGCCAGCGCCAGCAACCGCACATACGCCAGGCCGAGAAGGTTCTGCGTACCTGCGTACACTGTGGCTTCTGCAATGCCACCTGCCCCACCTATCAGTTGCTCGGGGACGAACGCGATGGGCCTCGCGGACGTATCTATCTGATGAAGGAGCTACTCGAGAGCCACGACGACGATGACCAGATCACCGACGAGACGCGTCTGCACCTCGATCGATGCCTGACCTGCCGTAACTGTGAAACCACCTGCCCATCCGGCGTCGAGTATCACAAGCTGCTGGATATCGGCCGAGCCGAAATCGAGCGTCGTGCACCACGTTCGATGGCAGACAAGGCATTGCGCTTCAGCCTGCGCAAGGCGTTGGTCGAGCCGGCTCGCTTCAAGTCGTTGTTGGCCATGGGCCAGATATTCCGCCCGTTGGTACCAGGCGCGCTCAAGGACAAGATGCCAGCCCCTGCGGCGACTCCCGGAAAGCGCCCTGATGGACGTGGCCAGCCGCGCCAGATGCTGATTCTCGAAGGCTGCGTGCAGCCGGGACTATCCCCCAACACCAATGCCGCCACCGCCAGAGTGCTGGAACGCCTCGGTATCGGCCTGACACCAACACCCCAGGCCGGATGCTGCGGCGCCATCGACTACCACCTCAGCGCGCTGGAGGCTGGACGTGAGCGCGCACGCCGCAACATCGACGCCTGGCTGCCACAGCTTGAGGCGGGTTGCGAGGCCATCATCCAGACCGCCAGCGGTTGTGGTGCCTTCGTCAAGGAATACGCCGAAATCCTCGCCGATGATCCGCAATATGCCGACAAGGCACGCCAGGTCAGCAACGCCACCCTGGATCTGGTCGAAGTGCTCAACAGGGAGGCTCTGGACAGCCTGACCCTCAAGGCTGACCAGCGTCTCGCCTTCCACTGCCCCTGCACGCTTCAGCACGCCCAGCAACTGGGCGGTGCAGTAGAGCAGGTGCTCGACAGATTAGGCTTCGAACTCACCCCGATACAGGATGCCCACCTGTGTTGCGGCTCTGCGGGTACCTATTCGATCACCCAGCCCCAGCTATCGAAGCAGCTGCGTGACAACAAGATGGCAGCGCTCGAGGCAGGCAAGCCCGAGATGATAGTGACCGCCAACATCGGCTGCCAGACGCATCTGGCCTCGGCCCGCCGGACACCGGTACGTCACTGGATCGAGGTCGTGGATGAAGCGCTGGTCAGCTAGTCGGCTGTCGGAATTCAGCTTGCTGGCAGAGGTGCGACAGGACGCCACTGTGCACAACCGGACAAAGAGTGACTAGACTGCAAATGCAGAAATAATTTCCATTAAACAATTCATGCTGCTGGAGACTCACCAATGCCAACAAAATCCTACCTCGACCAACAACAGGTCAGCGCCATCCTCGATGCCGCCGAGCGCGAGGCACAAGGCAACAATTTCGCCGTTACCATTGCCGTAGCCGACGATGGTGGCTACCTGCTGGGCCTGCGCCGCCTGGACGGCGCGGCCCCCTTCAGCGCAGAAGTCGCGGCTGCCAAGGCCCGTGCCGCCGCTATCGGACGCAAGGAAACCCAGATCTTCGAGGACATGATCAACAACGGACGTAACGCCTTTCTCTCCGCACCGATGCAAGGGCTGATGTCCGGCGGACTGCCGATTCGTATTGATGGCCAGGTGGCCGGCAGTGTCGGGGTCTCGGGCGTCAAGCCGGAGCAGGATATCCAGGTGGCCAGAGCCGGCGTTACCGCCGTCGCCTGATATTCTGTCCCACTAGTTTCTTCCACGACTTTCTCCCACGACTTTCTCCCACTACCCCCTCCCACCGTTTTCGACATACTCTGAACGCCCCCTCCTGGGTTGGACACTGATCCAGCCCAGGAGGGGTTTTTCATGGCAGTCTGCTGCATGGCTGCACTTTCCATGCAAGCCAAAATTATCTTTATAAACAGTCATATGAACTTAATCACCCGATGCATAAAGAATATCTTATGTGGTCAGAAAATATTCCCGAAAAAGTCACGAAACTGAACTAGCATGATCATCTGTAACAACTCACCTTTCCTTGGCCGCAGGCCAGGCCCATGAAGACACGCAGGCCCGGCTTGTTCACAGCCCCACGCGACAATCACAGGGAGTCAGCGATATGCCGGGTTATTACGAGTTGAAGAAGACCGATGCCGACAAGTACCACTTCACTCTCAAGTCGGGGAACCATCAGGTCATCCTCACCAGCCAGCAATACAAGACGCGCAAGTCTGCCGAGAACGGCATCGAGTCCTGTCGCAAGAACAGCGAGATTGACGAGCGTTTTGAGCGAAAAGCGGCGAAGAATGGACAGCCATACTTCAGCCTCAAGGCCAGCAATGGCCAGATCATCGGCAGCAGCGAGATGTACAACACTGAAGCTGCGCGCGACAAGGGGATCCAGTCGGTCAAGACCAACGGCCAGGCACCCACCAAGGTAAAGGAGTAGGATCAGTCCTCCTCGCCTTCGGCCAGCGTCGGAGGCGAGTTCAGCCGTCCCACCGGCACATGTACGGAAGGCAGGATGTCGCTGGTATCCGTCAGATGGGACGACTGATCATCAAAGAAGATATCGGGCTGGATGATACCGAGCACATGGTGCTTGGCAATGCCGCCGAGAAAATAGGCTTCATTGACCGTGACACCCCAGTCACGCAGGGTATGCACAACGCGCTCATGAGCAGGCGCATTGCGCGCCGTGACGATCGACACCCTCATGCGCGGCTGATAGCCCCCTCCCGAGTCCCTGACATGATCCTTCTCACGCTGCTGGACCACAGCCAGTCTGCGGATCAGATCCGCCAGTACCCCAGGCGCGGCAGGCTCTTCCGCATGCTCTCTCTCATGCTCGAGAAAGGCTTCCAGCCCCTGCTTCTGGAAGATCATCTCCGAGGCATCGCTGGCCAGCACGCCATCGAAATCAAAGGCGATATGCAACTCCTCGCGCTCATCGACCAGCGGATTGCGTGAAGGCATGACCCGCCCCGCCGGATACCCCGCAGCAATGGCATGATCCACATCTTCCCGGTTGGCCGATAGAAACAGGCTGATGTTCAGCGCCGGAATGAAGCGATGAGGATAGCGGCCCTGCAGAAAGATGGCACGGGTGATGCCCAGTTGATGATGTTCGATGGAGCGCATCACGCGTAGCCCGGTATCGGGATCATTGCGTGACAGCAACACCACCTCGATCAACGGATCCTCGGGAGCCAACTCATTCAGCGACAACAGTTTGCGGATAAAGGCGAAAGCCACTCCTGGCGCCAGTGTCTCACTCTCATGTTCCCGCTGATGGAGACGATAGGCCTCCTCCCCCTGCTCACGAAAGACACGGTCAGAGGCCGAGAGGTCGAACAGCGCACTGGATGCCAGGCCGATTACCAGGCGATCAGCGAGTTCATAAGGCATGGTCTTCTCTCCCTGTGATGCCGCATTGGTCCCATTTATCGCCTCGAACTCAAGGCGTTATGCGCTCTCCGGCGATCCAGCTCAGAAAACGCTGCTTGGCGCGAGTGGGCGTCGCCGGATGCGTGTCGACAACGTCATAGCCCAGTTTCGTGGCAACACGGTGCCCCTCGACCTCGACCAGAAATCCCTGTGCAATGAGATCATCCACCAGTCCCTGCCATCCCAGAGCAATGCCCTGCCCGGCAATCGCCGCCTGAATCAGCAACGTATAGTTGTCGAAGGTCAGCGCCGGAGTCGGATCCTTGCGCCCCTCGCCGAGGCGCTGGAAGAACGCAGGCCAATCCAGCCAGCGCTGCCCGGCATTGACACTCAACGCCAACAATGGCGCCTGCTGCAGAAGCTTCGACTCACTCGTGCCTTGCGCTTCCTGCAGCAGTGACGGACTGCACACCGGGAACACCTGCTCGCCCATCAGCCTGAGTCGTCCAGCCTGGTCAGGTTCGTTGCTGAACACAATAGCCACATCGGCGGCACTGTCACGCCAACTGACATCACCATGGTTGGTCAGCAATTGTACGTCGATATCCGGGAACTCACGCCGGAAGCGTGGCAGACGCGGCAACAGCCAGTAGGAAGCTACCGAGAAGTCAGTCATCAAGGACAGGCTCGATTGCTGCCGTTGCTGCTGAATTCTCTCCAGTGCCTGCTCAATACGGCCGAACCCCTCCTCAACCCCGATCTGCAGAAGGACGCCCGCATCCGTCAGGCGCACTCCGCGATAGACCCGCTCGAAGAGCTTGACGCCCAGCACGTCCTCCAGCGCCTTGACGCTCTGACTGACCGCCGACTGTGTCGAACGCAGTTCACGCGCTGCAGCGGTGAAGCTCAAATGGCGGGCGGCAGCCTCGAACACCCAGAGCCCGTTGGGCGAGAGACGCTTCTGCTTCAACAGCATTAACTCACCTTATGTCAGTCATTAAAAAACAGGGAATTTACAGCAGTACAGATTAGCTAGAAGAATGTAATACCGCATCCCTCAGAGAGCGGATGGACGTCGGTAACCGAGTCGCTCAGCCCGAAGACCCTGCCGGACCGACACAAGCGCATCAGCACAGGGCCTGTTGACGAGCCCAACCACCCGAGGAGTAATGCATGACTTCACGACCTCACATCCTGTTTCTCATGGCCGATCAACTGGCAGCATCCAGCCTGCCATTTCACGGCCATCCTCTGGTCAAGACGCCCAATCTGTCGCGCCTTGCCGAGCAGGGCGTGGTGTTTGATTCGGCCTACTGCAACAGCCCCTTGTGCGCGCCCTCACGCTTTGCCTTGATGACCGGCCGTCTGCCGTCACGCACGGGAGGCTTCGACAATGCCGCCGACCTGCCGGCAGATACTCCAACCTTTGCGCACTACCTGCGGGATGCCGGCTACACAACCGCGCTATCCGGCAAGATGCACTTCTGCGGACCGGATCAGTTGCATGGTTTCGAGCGCCGGCTGACCAGCGACATCTACCCCGCGGATTATGGCTGGTATGTGGATTGGGACCACCCGGAAGAGCGTCCGAGTTATTACCACAACATGTCCTCGGTACAACAGGCCGGCCCTTGCGTACGTTCCAACCAGCTCGACTTCGATGATGAAGTGACCTTTCAGGCGCGTCGTTTCCTGCATGACTATGCGCGCAGCAAGGAAACCCGTCCCTTCTGCCTGACGGTATCACTGACTCACCCCCACGACCCCTACACCATTCCGCGTAAATGGTGGGATCGCTACGATCATGACGCCATCGACATGCCATCGCTGAGCTGGCAGCAGGTGCCCCATGACCCGCATTCCGAGCGACTGCGCCATGTCTATCAGCTCGACGCCAACACGCTGAACGACGAGCAGATCCGCAATGCCCGGCACGCCTACTACGGAGCCATCAGCTATGTCGATGACCAGTTGGGGGCAGTGCTCGAGGCGCTGGAAGAAAGCGGCCTGGCCGAGGACACGATTGTGGTGTTCTCCGGTGACCATGGTGACATGCTGGGTGAGCGCGGCCTCTGGTACAAGATGAGCTGGTTCGAGGACTCCGCCCGGGTGCCGATGATCGTTCATGCCCCGGGGCGCTTCAGCCCCCACCGCGTCTCACAGTCCGTCTCCACTCTCGACCTGCTGCCGACATTCGTCGAGCTGACCCACCCGCAGGGCGCTCCTGATTATCCGGTACCGATTGATGGGCACAGTCTGCTGCCACACCTGACAGGCTCGGGCGGCCACGATGAGGTCATTGGCGAGTACATGGCCGAAGGAGCCATCGCACCGCTGATCATGATTCGTCGTGGTGAATACAAGTATGTGCATTCTCCCTGCGACCCGGATCAGCTCTTCAATCTCGCCGATGACCCACAGGAACTCGACAATCTCGCAGAGCAGCCGGCCCAGGCCGAGCGCGTAGCGGCATTCCGCCGCGAAGTCGAACAACGCTGGGATCTCGACGCTCTACACCAGCAGGTACTGGAAAGCCAGCGTCGACGGAGGATGATCGCCCGTGCCCTGAGTCGCGGAGAGGTCAAGGCCTGGGACCACCAACCGTTCGTTGATGCCAGCACTCAGTACATGCGCAACACCATCGATCTCGATGACCTGGAGAAACGCGCGCGCTTCCCGCAGGTTGAGTGAAGTCATCAACCCGGCAAGCTCTGGTGTCGGGTTGATCGCAGCACAGGGAAGTGTCGCCATCGGCCACCAGGCCGAGGCGTGCCCTTGCCACACCAGCAGACCCTCGCATCTGCGCCAGTGTGGCAAGGGTGACAATAAAATCGATCAGGGTAACCCGTTTGATTGCCACGTTAATGAGACATGCTCCCCTGACAACAACAATACGAGGTAGCCATGACCGTTTCCGATAGAGATGCCCAACCGGGCAATCGCCTCAACAGTGCCGTGTTCCACGGCTCTGTTGCCGGCATTGTGGTGTTCCTGGCCTATACCATGCTGTTCACCGAACATGCCACGGCCTTCTTCAATGCCGGTCTCAACTGGATCGGCAACACCTTCGGCTGGTACTACATGCTGGCCGTTGCCGCCTACCTGGTGTTCGTGATCGTCATCGGGTTGTCGCGCTTCGGGCGCATTCGACTTGGCCCGGACCACTCACGGCCGGAGTTCTCGCTACTCTCCTGGTCGGCGATGCTGTTCGCCGCAGGCCTGGGTGGTGCGATCCTGTTCTTCGTGGTCTCCGAACCGCTGACCCATTATCTCAACCCCCCTTTCGCTGAAGCCTCCACCGAGGCCGCGCGACGCCATGCCGTAGTACAGACCTACTTTCACTGGGGCATGTCCGGCTGGGGGCTCTACGTGTTGATGGGAATGGCGCTGGCCTATTTCAGTTATCGCCACCGCCTGCCGTTGGCGATCCGCTCCACGCTTTACCCACTGCTCGGCCAGCGTATCCATGGACCGATCGGTAATGCCGTCGATATCGCCGCCGTGCTGGCTACTGTGTTCGGTATCGCCACCGCTCTGGGGATCGGCGTGATTCAGATGAACTATGGCCTGACCTGGCTGTTCGGGGTCCCGGAAGGACTGGCTGCGCAGAGCGGTCTGATTGTGCTGGTGGTGGTCATGGCCACTCTATCGGTGGTCAGCGGGGTCGACCGCGGTATTCGCATGCTGTCCGAGTTCAATCTCTACCTGGTCGGCGCGCTTGTACTGTTCGTGCTCTTTCAGGGCGATACGCTCAAGGGCCTCAACCAGTTGGTGCAGAATGTCGGAGACTACCTGGTGAGCCTGCCGGGAATGTCTTTCCACACCTACGCCTACGATGATGACAAGAGCGGTTGGTTCAGCGCCTGGACCGTGTTCTTCTGGGGCTGGTGGATTGCCTGGGCCCCCTTCGTCGGACTGTTTCTCGCGCGTATCTCGCGGGGGCGTACCATTCGCCAGTTCGTTGCCGGAGCGCTGTTCATTCCGCTGATCTTTGTCATGATCATGATGTCGGTGTTCGGCAATAGCGGGATCAATATGGTTGATCAGGGCCTTGTCGAACTCGGCGAGCAAGCGATCAACATGCCCCAGGCAACCATCTATACCTTTCTCGAGCAACTTCCCTGGGTCAAGCTCACCGCCAGCCTGGTGACATTGCTCAGCATCGTGTTCTTCGTCACGTCCGCCGACTCCGGTGCTCTGGTGTTGTCGAACTTCACCTATCTGCTGCGCGACGTGAACCACGATGCCCCTATCCCGCTACGCATCTTCTGGTCGGCGGTGATCGGCCTGATCACTCTGGCGCTGCTGATGAGCGGAGGTCTACGCACCCTGCAGAGTGCCGTGGTAATCACCGCCCTGCCGTTCTCGTTGGTCATATTCATGACCATGTTCGCGCTGGTTCGCTCACTGAAGAGCGAAGCCAGCAAAGCCGACAGCCGGCTGCATATTGCCTCTCATCAGGCATCACGCAGTGACTGGCGCGAGCGTCTCGACCGCACCCTGGACGCCTCCACTCGCAACGGCGCCGAGGCCACCCTCCAGTACGCCATTCGCCCGGCACTGGCCGAGTTCGCCGAGGAGATGCGCAACCGCGGTATGGAGGCCGCTCTCGAGGAAGGTGAACAGTCGGACCACCAGCCAGCCTGCCCCACGCTACGTGTCGACTTCGAGGGAGCACCGCCCTTCATCTATGCCGTCAAACCGCTAAGCATGAAGCCACCAAGTTTCCTGCCCGCTGATGATGACTACTATCTGCGACTCGACGTACACCTCAGCGAAGGCGGCATCGGCCAGGACCTGAATGGCTATACGCGCCAGGAAGTGCTGCATGACATTCTCAATGAATATCAGCGTCACCTGCACTTCCTCACCGATCAGCAGGATCAACTGGAGACGCTGCCGGGCATGGCTCACCTGGGACAACCCGAGCCAGCGGAAGAGGCGCCCTCAGCGCCAGTGAAGATGTAGGGCATCCAGCTGCGAGCTTCGAGCCGCGAGCCACGAGCTCGCTCCGTGCCAAACTGGCAATTCCACGCCTTTCTTCGGGAACCGGGGTTCGGGGTTCGGGGTTCGGGGTTCGGGGTTCAAGCTCGAGCGTAGCGTACTCGTAGCTCGTCGCTCGTAGCTGGGGTCCATGCTCGAGCGTAGCGTACTCGAAGCTCGCAGCTCGTAGCTGGGGTCCATGCTCGAGCGTAGCGTACTCGAAGCTCGCCGCTCGTGGCTGGGGTCCCGTATGATGGCTTCTGCTTCCATCATGGCTACAGGGATGTCTCATGCCTCCTCTTGCGCTACTGGCACCGCTTGGTGCGGTGCTGATCTGGTCCGGCAACATGACCATCAACCAGTTGGCGGTAGATACCATTGCGCCGAGCAGTATCGCCTTTCTGCGTTGGGTACTGGCCCTGCTGGTGTTGACGCCTTTCGTGCTACCTCGAGTCTGGCAGGAGCGCCGTGAGGTTCGCCGTCAGTGGTGGCGGCTGGCCATTCTGGGGCTACTCGGCATGGCCCTTTGGCAGGGACTGGCCTATATGGCAGCCGCGACTACCAGTGCCACCAACATGGGGATTCTGGCAGCGATGGTTCCACTGTTGACCATTCTGATCAGTGCTCTGGTGCTGCGTGAGGCCCCTACCTGGGGTGGTATCATCGGCGGGATCGTGGCGCTGGCAGGCGTGCTGTGGCTGCTCAGTCGAGGCAACCTCGGTGCCATGAGCCGCCTGGAGGTGGCCAGTGGGGACGGCCTGATGGTGGTGGCAGCGATCTGCTACGCCCTGTATGGCGTGATGCTCAAGCGCTGGGCCATGCCCCTTTCTCCCTGGGTCATGCTGTACATGCAGGCAGTCTTTGCGACACTGCTGCTGTTGCCGGGTTACCTGTCGGGACCGATGACGCCCATCAGTTCGGCCAATATCGGCCTTATCCTGTATGCCGGTATTCCAGCTTCGATCATTACCACCTACCTATGGATGACCGCCATTCGGCACCTCGGTGCCAGCCGCTCGAGTATTTTCATCAACCTGATGCCAGTATTCAGTGCCTTGATCGCCATGCTGTGGCTGGACGAACGTCTAGCGGCCCATCACCTGAGCGGTGGTGTGCTGGTGCTGTGTGGTGTCCTGCTGGCACAGTTGGTCAATCGTCCACTGACACGATCGCCGACCCATTCCTGTGCTGAATGATAGCTGTGCCGAATAGCTCGTTCAGGTGACCCTTGTTGCTTCCGCCCCATCCACTTTGCCAAAGTGGCGGCGTACACTCTGTTTTCCAGCCTCGTCAGAGGATCATGGTAGACTTTTCGGTCCCCTGAAGGAGGAATTCTCTCCCATGCCGCTCGAAGATCTTCAGCTCAACCTTCGCAACCTGGCCCCCGAGGACTACCCACAACTCAAGCAGTTGATGGACCGGGTCTACCATGACATCGGCGGCGCCTGGCCGAAGCTGACCATCGACCGGCTGATAAACGAATTCCCCGATGGGCAGATCGTCATCGAGGACGATAACAAGGTCGTCGGCGTGGCCCTGACGGCACAGGTTGATTACGAACAGTTCTCCAACCCACATCGCTACGATGACCTGATCGGCCATCGCGAGACCATCCAGAACACTGCCGATGGTGATGCCATGTACGGCATCGATGTACTGATTGATCCGGAGTACCGCGGCTACCGCCTGGGCCGACGGCTCTATGAGGCGCGCAAGGAAGTCTGTCGCCAGCTCAACCTCAAGGCCATTCTGGCTGGCGGGCGCATCCCCGAGTACCACAATGTGGCCGATGAGATGTCGCCCACTGAGTATATCGACAAGGTGTCCCGCAAGGAGCTGCACGACCCGATCCTGTCGTTCCAGTTGTCCAACGACTTCCAGGTCAAGCGCCTGTTGCGCAAGTACCTGCCCGAGGACGAAAAATCCCAGGGCTTCGCGACGCTGCTCGAATGGAACAACATCCTCTACGAGCCGGCGGAGCTGATGCTCGAGAGCCGCCCGACTCAAGTGCGTGTCGGTGCGGTGCAGTGGCAGATGCGCGAATTCGCCTCCGTCGAGGCGGTGCTGCAGCAGGTCGAGTACTTTGTCGATGCCCTGGCGGACTACCAGAGTGACTTCGCAGTCTTCCCGGAGCTGTTCAACGCGCCCTTGATGGGCCTGCAGGAGCGTGCCCATCAACAGGACCCGCTCACCGCGATCCGTTTCCTGGCAGAGTTCACCGAACGCTTCAAGACCGAGATGTCGCGTATGGCGGTGGCCTACAACATCAACATCATCGCCGGCTCGATGATCGAGGAAGGGGAAGAAGGTCGACTCTACAACGTCGCCTACCTGTGTCACCGCGATGGCAGCATCGAACGCCAGGCCAAGCTGCACATCACGCCGCAGGAGCGGCGCGAATGGATCATCGAAGGAGGTGATGATCTACAGGTCTTCGACACTGATGCCGGACGTATCGGTATTCTGATCTGCTACGACGTCGAGTTCCCCGAGCTGGGCAGACTACTTGCCGACCAGGACATGGATCTGCTGTTCGTGCCCTTCTGGACCGATACCAAGAACGGTTATCTGCGCGTAAGACACTGCGCCCAGGCCCGCGCCATCGAGAATGAGTGCTACGTCGTGCTGTGCGGCAGTGTGGGCAACGTGCCATCAATCGATAACCTCGACATTCAATACGCCCAGTCCTCGGTCTTCTCGCCGTCCGACTTTGCCTTCCCCCATGATGCGGTGATGGCCGAAACCACGCCGAATACCGAGATGATCATGTTCTCCGACCTCGACCTGTCGCGACTGACAGTCGTGCGCAACGAAGGCTCGGTGACCAACCTCAAGGACCGCCGCAAGGATCTGTTCGATCTGCGCCTGCGCGACTGGTCACACAGGCTGGGGTCACTGGATACGGAAGACGCCTGACCGATGCTGTCTCGATTCAAGCGCTGGCGGTCACAACGCTTCGATGCCCGCCATCCATTCCCTGACGCCACCTGGCGTCAGGCCTGTCAGCGTTATCCATTGCTGGAAATACTTCCCGAACACCAACAATCACGCCTCGGTCGGCGCGCCTGGCAGTTTCTGCATGACAAGCGTCTGAGCCTGCACAACGAGCTTGATCCCGAGACGCTGGATGATACTCAACGTCTGGCGATTGCCGCCCAGGCCTGTCTACTGACCTTGGGCTGGAGTGATCACGAGCACCATGAGGCGCTGGCCAATGTCCGCGAGATCCTGATCCTGCCCGGGGCCTTCAGCCGCGAGGTAGAGGAAGTTGATGAGGCCGGCGTCGTACATCACTTCATCGATGAACGAGCCGGCGAGACCTTCCACCAGGGCCCCGTCGTACTGGCACTGTCGGAAGTCATTGCCAGTGGCGGCCTGGATGGTTTCAATGTGGTGATTCATGAATTCGCTCACAAGCTGGATATGGGCAATTCGGTGGACGCCGATGGCTTTCCACCCCTCCCGTCGGATATTGCCCCCCAGGACTGGTATCGCGAGTTCATGGCCACCTGGGAAGACCTCCATGAGCGAATCGCCAGCGGTCAGCCCACTCCCATCGACGACTATGCCGCCAGTCACCCTGGCGAATGCTTCTCGGTGTGCTGTGAGGCCTTCTTCACCGCCCCCCATCAATTGCGTGAGGCCTGGCCGGGCCTGTACTCGCTACTGTGTCGCTACTTCCACCAGACACCGGATGGCTGGTGGAATACCAACGTGAGTGAGACTTCATGACGGCCAGTTCCCCGCGCTCTTCATGGCAGGTTCTGTGATGGCATTTCCCTTGAGAACCAGGCGCTGGATGATTCCCGCCGCAGTGTTGCTGAGTCTGGTGGTCCTGGGAGGCATGTGGCAGTGGCTGGCCATGCATGATGTGCTGACCGTGGATACCCTGCTGGCCCTGGCGAAAGGCAGCCTGGCCTGGCGCGACGCCCCTTGGGCAGTGCTGGTGGTAATGCTGATCTATGCCGGGCTATCGCTGGTGATGTTCCCTCTCAGCCTGCTGGTGGCGGCGACCGGCCTGATCTTCGGCCCCTGGTGGGGTTTTGCCTACGCCCTGGCAGGCACCTTGAGTGCTTCGGTGCTGAACTGGTGGGTCGGGCGCTGGATCGGTCGAGACGCCCTGCTGCGCTATGGCGGCAAACGGTTGCACGGCCTGTCGCGGTACCTGTCGGGTCGCGGCATTCGCACCATGACGCTGGTCAACCTCCTGCCGCTGGCCCCCTTTACCCTGACCAACATGATGGCGGGCGCTTTCCACCTGCGCTTCGGCGACTACATGATTGGCTCGGTCATCGGTATCGTGCCGGGGCTCGCGGGAGTTACCCTGTTGGGTAGCCAACTGGGAGAGCTGATCACCGCCGACAGCGGTAGCGATATCTTCTATGCCCTCGGAGGGCTGGTGGCAGGTGTGGCGGTGCTCGGCGCGCTCAAACTGTGGGCAGACCGGCGCAAGCGACGACGTAATAGTGCCAACCCGGGTAATCGTGCCAGCCTGGCGGATGATGCCACCCACAGGGCTGATGGCCGGTAGCCGGCTGCGTTTTGGTGCCAGGATCTTGATGTCAGAAGATTGATGTCAGAAACTTGATACAAGCCCCTCGATTCCAGTCTCCCCGGGACCGGCCTCCCGGGTGACGCGAGGTCTTGAGCATCCGGCGTCTTCCCTCACTCCTCATGCAGCTCGGTTTCATCCTCTCGCTTTCCGGGCCACCAGGAGGGGCGCTCTTCGCGCCACTGCTCACGTACCAGGTGCCGCAGCAGACGACCACGATGGCAGATCATATGCCACTCGGCACCGAGACGACTGCGCACGCGGTCCCAGCCACCATCATCGGCATGGGTGAAGGGACCACCGCGGGCAACAGCCAGCCGGTAGACATGCAGGCAACGTTGAGCACAACGCGCTTCGTCGTACATTGCAGCAGTTGCCAGCGCGGCCTCGCTCATTGCCATCCTGCTCGCGCCACTCATGCACTCCAGCAACGCCCGGGCAAAGGCCCCGGAGTCGGGGTGCTGCAGTAGACGACCATTGCATCCATCCTCGACCACCTCTCGCACACCGGGAGCCTCCAGCGCTACCACTGGAAGTCCCGCGGCCATGGCCTCGGCAACAACCATACCCTGGGTTTCACTGCAGGAGGCAAAGGCGAAGACATCCATAGCATGGTAGGCATCAATGACATCCTGCCCCTGGAGGCGGCCAGCGAAACATACCCGCTCGGCGACACCATGGTGGGACGCGATATCCTTTATCTCGGCCATGGCCTCACCTTGCCCTACCACCAACCACCAGCTCTGCTCATCCTGCTGAAGCGCCTCACATACCGCTTCGGCAAGAAATGCCAGATTCTTTTCCCGAGCCAGTCGTCCCAGATGCCCGACCACACGCGCCTGTTCGGGAATGCCCAGTTGTTGACGCCAGCGGAGACGATCCCCGATGGCAAATCTCTCGGTATCGACACCGCTGGGGACCACCGACACATCCGGATTGGCCGCACGTGCCGCCAGCAGGTCGCGAATGCTCTCGCTGGGCGCAATGACCTCGTCGCAAAGCCAGGTGTACTGTGTCGCCAGAGCAACTGCAAAGCGCTGCATGCGCGGCGAATCGCCGGGCACATAATGGGTGTAATGCTCGTAGAGCGTATGATGGGTAAAGACCAGCGGCAGGCCATAGGTATCTGCTGCTCGAGCTGCGGTATCGCCGAGCAGAAACGGATGGTGCGAATGGACGATATCCGGTTCGAAGGCCTCGATGGCATCGAACAGTTGGCCGGGAATCGGCACCGGTATCGAGAAGTCGCTACCATTGAACTGTTGCACCGCCGCGACTCGGACCACATCACGCTCATGCCTGGGCTGTCCTTCCAGGCGTGGAGCCACCACCAGTACCTGGTGGCCCGCCTGCTGCAGCTGCTGCTTGAGACGCTGAACCGACTCGCTGACCCCACCGACGATCGGCAGGTAGGTGTTGGTAAACATCAACACATTCACGGTCGTGCTGGTCTCCTCGTGCTGGAAATGGGCCGTTCACCGCAATCAACATGAGACTGGTGGCCATTCAGGCCATGGCTCGATTACGGGTTACGGCGTTTGTCCGCGGATCATACACCCGGCAATCAAACTCGCCCATCGCTCTAACGAGAGTTCTGTGCCCACACGATAAAGGCTGCACCAGGGTGCATGAATCCGTAAAGTTCTCATCAATTCACGACACCGTATGTACGCGCTCGTCCAGTCCCGCCACCAGAAAGTCCACAAAACCTCGTAGCCGAGCAGGAATATGGCGCCGCTGGGGATAAACGGCAAAGAAGTCAGCGCGTACCCCGCGCCAGCCCGGCAACAGTGCCTGCAAACGGCCCTCCGCCAACTCCTCCTGCACATCCCATGAGGAACGCAGCATCAGACCGTGACCATCAAGCGCCAGTTGCTTGATCACTTCCCCGTCATTGCTCGCCAGGTGACCGGAAATCTTGACCGAGACCTCCTCCTGCGTATCAGCATTGACGAATCTCCACTGAGTATAGTCACTGTCATTCTCGCGCAGCACCAGGCAGGCATGGCGTGCCAGCTCCTGAGGAACCACTGGTGCCGAGTAACGCTCGAGATAGTCTGGCGCGGCACACAGCACACGGCGGTTGACCACCAGGCGCCTCGCTACCAGACGCGAGTCCGGAGGCTGTCCGACTCGAATTCCCAGGTCCACGCCATCCACCAGAGGCTCGGGGAAATTGGACAACTCCAGGGAGGCTTCGATCGCCGGATGCTGTCGGCAGAATTCTGATAACAGTGGCGCGATATGACGTCGCCCGAAGCCAAAGGTCGCGTTGATACGCAGCGGTCCGGCAAGGGCCTCACTATCCTCACCAAGCCCCTCTTCCAATTCAGCGAGTTCCTCCAGCAGTTCACTGCCCCGTGTCAGATAGCGCTCGCCCTCGGCTGTCAGCGTCAAGCGACGCGTCGTTCGCGTCGCCAGCTCCACGCCAAGTCGCGTCTCCAACTGCTTGAGACGTTTACTCACCGCCGAGACAGACAGCCCCAGCTCTCGCGCCGTGGCGGTGAGATTGCCGGCCCTGGCCAGCTGACGGAAGAAGGCCAGATCATCGAGCGATGCCATTATTATCCACTCATGAGAAACAATGATTTGAACCCTAGCTTGATTATCGCCCTCTGGTAAAGCGCTAGACTGCTCTCCAGCGTCGTCTTCAGTCGCTCGAATGATCCCAGCACTCGAGTGATCCCAACACTCGAACGATTCAACAACGGCTGGCCGAAACGGCCTCAGGAGTCCATCAATGGCATATCACATCGCAGTACTGGCCGGCGACGGTATCGGCACCGAAGTCATGCCCGAAGGGGTACGCGCTCTGGAAGCCGCAGCGCGTCGCTTCAATATCGATATCGAACTGACCCACTTCGATTTCGCCTGCTGTGACTACTATCTGGAGCACGGCAAGATGCTGCCGGATGACTGGCGCGACATGCTGATCGACTTCGACGCCATCTACTATGGCGCCATCGGCTGGCCGGAAAAGGTGCCGGATCATATCTCGCTGTGGGGCTCGCTGCTCAAGTTCCGTCGAGAATTCGACCAGTACGTCAATCTGCGGCCCTGCCGCCTGCTGCCGGGCATCAAGAGCCCTCTGGCGGGTCGAGTTCCCGGCGATATCGATTTCTATGTGGTGCGCGAGAACACCGAAGGGGAATATTCCAGCGTCGGCGGCACCATGTTCGAGGGCACCGAGCGTGAAGTGGTGATTCAGGAAACCGTGATGACCCGCCATGGTGTCGACCGGGTACTCAAGTACGCCTTCGAACTGGCGCAGACTCGCCCCCGCAGAAAGCTGACCTCGGCAACCAAATCCAACGGCATCGCCATCACCATGCCCTGGTGGGACAAGCGTGTTGCAGAGATGGCCGAACAGTACCCGGAGGTGAGCGTCGACAAGTTCCATATCGACATCCTGACCGCCAACTTTGTCATGCACCCTGACTGGTTCGATGTGGTGGTGGCCAGCAACCTGTTCGGCGACATCCTCTCCGACCTCGGCCCGGCCTGCACCGGCACCATTGGCGTAGCGCCCTCGGCCAACATCAACCCGGAAGGCAAGTTCCCCAGCCTGTTCGAGCCGGTGCATGGCAGCGCCCCGGATATCGCCGGCAAGGGCATCGCCAACCCCATTGGCCAGATCTGGTCCGGCGCCATGATGCTGGAACACCTGGGCCACAAGGACGCCGGCGACGCCATTCTCGCCGCCATCGAAACGGTCCTCGAGGAAGCCGACAGCAGTATTCTCACACCGGACGTCGGTGGCCACGGCAATACCGCCAGTCTCGGTCAGGCCATCAGTGAGCGGATTGAGGGGCGGCTGTAAGCTGCGAGCTTCGAGCTTCGAGCAGGTCAGTGGCGCCCCGTGGGTCACAGACAAACCCAGCCTCGAGATTCGAGCTGCGAGTCACGAGCTGTCCAGTGCCAACCTGATGGACCCAGCTTCGAGACACGAGACACGAGCAACGAGTGGCGAGCTACCCAGTGCCAACCTGATGATTACGCGCCTTGTCTCGGGGTTCGGGGTTCGGGGTTCGGGCTCGAGCGTAGCGTGCTCGTAGCTCGCTGCTCGTGGCTGTGGTCCATGCTCGTAGCTCATCACTCGTGGCTGGAGGGCACGGCCCTCCTCCATACCCCCTGGATCACCCGGACGCGATCATTGGCCAGGTTGGCCTGCAGATTGCGTCCCATGGTGGTGAAGTCATCTCCGAACAACAGCTGGGCGCCGGGCAGTTCCACTTCCTCGATAGCCGCGGCCTGCTGCTCTCGCCGTCCATGATGACGTCGCCAGGACAGGGCCTGTTCGGTGACATCGATCAGCCTCAACTGGCGGAAACCGGCATGCTGCAGGCGTTGCTCCAGTGCCTGTCGCGACTCGAGATGACTGTGCTCGGGCTGTCGAGCCCAGGGCACCGGCAGACTCAGGGGCTCCGGGTTCGTTCCGGCCACGACTTCATGCAGCAGTACCAGCCCTCCGGGTATCAACACTCGCCGCCACTCATTCAGTACTGCGTCCCGGTCAGGCATGTTGAGCAGGGCGTGCTGACACCACAGCGCCTCGATGGAGTCAGATGCCAACGGCAGTTCGGCGGCGTCGGCACACAGGAAATCCGTTTGCGTCGAGAGGCCGCAAGCCTGGCTCAGCCAACGTGCCACATCAATGAAGGCCGGAATAATATCGACGCCCACCACCTTGCAGCCCAACGCCTGCGCCAGCAGGCGACTGGCTCCACCAGTGCCACACCCCACATCCAGCATCCGCGTGACGCCCGACAGCTCACCCAACTCCAGCAGGCGGTAACTGGCACCGCGTCCCCCCAGGTGCAACTGGTCGAGGCCCGCCATCTGCGCCGGTGTCAACTGATCGGGGTCGATACTCGCCTCCGTGAACGCCTGACGCAGTCGTTCCTTCAATGATGGCACAGCCCCCAGTGCACCAGTGTCCGATTCACCTGCGCAGGCATAGTGCCCGACCAGAGCATCAGCCCCATGCCTGTTGCCTCTGTTCAACTCATTCGTCACCAAGCTGCTCCCATGGATGGCTATCCGTTGTTGGTCTCATGGTATCGACGGACCAGGATAGCCGGCACCATCGTCAAAATGTATAACATACAGAATCGTGGATAACACATATCTTGAAGAGACGTTCAGATACCTGTCACTCCACCAGTAGAAGGATAGTGTCATGTCCCTTGCAAGACGCCAGTTCCTCGCCGCTTCCGCCGCCCTGGGTGCTGCGGCGGCGGCCCCGAACCTGTTCGCTCACGCCGGTGCCCCATCACGCTATCCGGATAATGCCTGGCAGGTGATCGATGAGCGTTTCCAGAAGTATGTGCTGTTCAACACTCCTCTGGAGCGTCAATGGACAGGCGGACTGTGGCTCGAAGGTCCCGCCTGGAATGCCGTGGGGCGCTATGCGGTATTCAGTGATATACCCCGTGCACTACAGATGCGCTGGGACGAGGCAAGCGGGGAAGTCAGCATCCTGCGCCACAAGGTGGGTCATTCCAACGGCAATGCCTTTGACAGCCAGGGGCGCCTGGTGGCCTGTGAGCACTCCCCCGCCCGGGTCGTGCGTTACGAGTGGGACGGTAGTCTCGACGTGCTTGCCGAAAGCTACGACGGCAAGCCGCTCAATGCGCCCAATGACCTGATCTGCCTGGACAGTGGCGGCATCATCTTCACCGACCCTGGCTATGGTGCCCACTTCGAGTATGAGGGAGCGGTTCGCGAGCTGGAACTGGATACTACGGTCTACTACTGGGAAGACGGCATGGCCGAGCCCCAGCCACTGACCACCGAGTTGTTCAAGCCCAATGGTATTGCCCTGGGGCCGGACAAGCGCAGCGTCTATATCGCGGATACTGCGCCCTCCCACCACCCCGATGAGCCTGCGACCATTACTCGCTTCACCCTTGGCGATGACGGCAGGTCATTGACCGATCCGACGCGCATCGTGGAAAGCCGCGAAGAAGGCTATGACGGGCTTACCTGCGACCAGGATGGCAACATCTGGGCAGGTACCTCGGGAGGAGAAGGCCGGGATGGGGTGACGATATTCGCTCCGGACGGCACATTGATCGGGCGTATCCTGTTGCCGGAGGTCTGCGCCAATGTGTGTTTCGTTGGCGAGGACCGCAATCGCCTACTGATGACGGCCAGCCAGTCCATCTACACCCTCTACACCAACACCCGTGGCGCCTGACTTCCCTTCCTTCCCTGTCTCCGATTGCGCTCGACGGTCCTGCCGTCGAGCCTTTCATTTTCTCACCGATGGTTTTCAACAGTCCGACGCTCTCGCTTGCAGCCAGCGTATTCTCGCTGGATGGTGATCCTCCAACATGAAGGCTTGGCGCTACATAGCACCCGGCCACACAACACCTGCATGATCAGGAGACACGCTAATGACAGTGAAGAGCGCGGACAGCGAAGGACGTAGACAGTGAAGGACATGCTACCGGCATCCCATTCGAGAGGTCGCCATGCTTGCTGATTGGCTGACCGTCAGCCTCGACCAGGGCCAACCGAACTCGCTGCAGGGGACAATCCCCGGAGGCCGCTACAGTATCGAAGGTTCCGGCATTCTTTCTCTGACGCCCGATCAGCTCAGTGACGATGCCAGAGCCGTTGTACTGTCGGTCGGTATCCACGGCAACGAGACCGCCCCCATCGAACTGCTGGGTGAATGCCTGGCGCGCCTGGAGGCTGGCGTGAACCGGCTCGGCGCACCGCTGCTGGTGATTCTCGGTAACCTCGAGGCCATTCGCCGCAATACCCGCTTCGTCGAGACCAACCTGAACCGCCTGTTCCGTCGCGACCTCGAACAGCAGGGAGCAGAGGCCGAACGCGCCCGGGAATTGATGACAGCGGTGGATCGCTTCTACGACCGACACACCGACCTGCCCCGGCTGCACTACGATCTACACACGGCGATTCGGGACAGCCAGTACCCACGCTTCGTCGTTGATCCGTTTGCGGAATCGCGCACCGAGGAGCAACAGTGGCACTGGCTGGCCGGCGCCGGTATTCAGGCGGCGCTCAAGCAGCATCAGCATAGCTGGACGTTCTCCCACTACAGCAAGCATTACCATCAGGCCCAAGCCTTTACCTTCGAACTCGGCAAGGCGCTGCCTTTCGGCCACAATGATCTCGGCAGTCTGGCGGCCATGGGCGCCCTGCTGGATGCCTTGATGGCTGGTCGCCAACCCGAAGCAGGCGATGGCCGGAAAATGGCCGGCTTCCAGGTCGCCGTCGAGGTGTTCCGCGAAAGCGAGGCCTTCCGTCTGTGTTTCGCCGACGACATACCCAATTTCACCGAGTTTGGTTGCGGAGAGACGATCGCCGAGGATGCTTCCGCAGGTCCCACGGTGGTGGGCGAAACCCCTCTGCGAGTGGTGTTTCCCAATGCCAGAGTGGAACTCGGTGCCCGCGCCGCGCTGTTGGTGAAGCCGACACAGCTCATGACGCAGATATCATCAGAAACTACCTGATGCATACCCACCGACCGTTACACATTCCATTACGAAAAGTACAAATTTATAACATTTATTAATAACAACAAGTTGGAGATAAACCATGCACGCAGAAACGCAAGGACTATACGAAAGTCTAATTAGCCGCTTCCGGTGTCGCGGTGTTGCACCGCGACAAGCCTGATAGAATCCCCCCCTTTTCGCGCCAGCCTGCGCTTGACGGTTCACTCTCCCGTGAACCGATCTGATCTGGAGCCCGATTCATGGCTGATACCCCTATTCCGCTGGAAGTGCGCAATATCCACAAGAGTTTCGGCGATAACCATGTTCTCAAGGGACTGTCGCTGGAAGCCCGCAAGGGCGATGTCATCACCCTGATTGGCTCGTCCGGCTCGGGAAAGAGTACCTTCCTGCGCTGCATGAACCTGCTGGAGCAGCCAGACTCCGGCGATATCATCGTTCATGGTGAACCGATCACCTTCAAGCAGACCCGCCACGGCTACGAACCCTCCGACTGGAAGCAGGTGGTGCGCATGCGCGCCAAACTGTCGATGGTGTTTCAGAATTTCAATCTATGGTCGCACATGACGCTGTTGGAGAACGTCATTGAGGCCCCGATTCAGGTGCTGGGCAAACCGAAAGCGGTTGCCGTACAGCATGCCATGGAGCTGCTGGACCGCGTTGGCCTCGCCGAACGCGCCCACTACTATCCGGCCCAGATGTCTGGTGGCCAGCAGCAGCGTGGAGCCATCGCCCGAGCCCTGGCCATGGATCCGGAAGTGATGCTTTTCGACGAACCCACTTCGGCCCTTGACCCCGAGCTGGTCGGGGATGTGCTCAAGGTCATGCGCGACCTGGCCGAGGAAGGCCGCACCATGATCGTGGTGACCCATGAGATGGCCTTCGCCCACGATGTCTCCAGTCAGGTGATCTACCTGCACCAGGGAGAGGTCGAGGAAGCCGGACCGCCCGATCAGGTATTGGGTAATCCGAGCTCTCCGCGCCTCAAGCAATTCCTCGCCCCCAATCGCTGATTCGCGGCAAGGAGACTGCCATGACCGACCTGATGCAATACGGTCCTCGCCTGTTCGAGGGCGCCATGCTGACCATCGCAGTGGCATTGCTGTCGCTGCTGCTGTCGCTGCTGCTGGGCCTGCTCACCGCCAGTGCCAAGATGTCACGCAACCGCCTGATACACGGGATCGCCACGCTCTACACCACCATCATCCGCGGTGTCCCGGATCTGGTGATGATGTTTCTGCTGTTCTTTGGTGCCCAGATCGGCCTCAACATGATCACCGATCTGCTCTACGAACTCTATGGATGGGATCTGTACATCGAGATCAACTCCTTTGTGGCTGGCGTGGTCACTATTGGACTGATCTTCGGTGCCTATATGGGCGAAACCTTCCGCGGCGCCTTTCTTGCCGTGGATCGAGGCCAGATCGAAGCCGGACGTGCCTACGGCATGAACCACGGCCAGGTATTTCGTCGCATCCGCTTCCCGCAGATGATGCGCCATGCCCTGCCGGGGCTTTCCAACAACTGGATGGTCCTGCTCAAGACCACCGCGCTGGTCTCGGTAATCGGCCTGACCGACATGGTGCGTGTTGCTGAGGAGGCCTCCAAACAGACCGATCAGCCCTTCCTGTTCCTGGGCATCGTCGCGCTGGTCTATCTGGCCATCGCCAGTGTTTCCGAGTGGGGGTTCAGCCGCCTGCAGGAACGCTATGACACAGGCTTTGTGGGAGGAGAGGACTGATGGAATGGTTAACTACCCTGCAGGCCGCACTGACCGACCACACCGTTCTCTCCGCGGATAATCTGGCTCGCTACGGGGAAGGTCTGGTCACCACCGTACAACTGGTATTTGCCTCGCTGGTGATCGGCCTGTTCCTGGCGGTCCCGCTGGCCATCGGACGCAGTTCGAAGCGTCGCTGGATCAGCCTGCCGATCTATGCCTACACCTATGTATTCCGCGGTACACCGCTGCTGGTCCAGCTCTACTTGATCTATTACGGGCTACCCAGCATCGATGCGCTAAGGGACTGGCAATACTGGGAATATATCGACAGGGCCCATGTCTGGGCTCTCGTGGCATTTACCCTCAATACGGCGGCCTACACTACCGAGATCTTCCGTGGCGCGATCAAGAATACCCCCCGTGGCGAGATCGAGGCGGCCAAGGCCTACGGCATGGGCTACTGGTTACGCATGCGGCGCATCGTGCTGCCCAGCGCCTTCCGTCGCGCCCTGCCGGCCTACGGCAATGAGGTGATCTTCATGCTTCACGCCAGCGCTGTGGCCAGTATCGTCACCATCATGGATCTGACCGGCGCTGCACGCTTTATCGTTGCCCGCACCTATTCAGCTTTCGAGCCCTATCTGTGGGTAGCCTGCATCTATCTGTGCCTGACTTTCGCGATCCTGTATCTGTTCCGCTATCTCGAAAAACGCCTGCTGGCCCACCTACGCCCCGCCGGCGAATGAAGCCACCATCCATGAACGTCAGCGAGTTCAACGTCAAACAACCGTTGGAAATCAGCAACCGACAGCGCTGGTCTTCCTCTTCCGCAGGGCAGACCCATTCGCTATGGTGGATGGGTTGCGTCCCACCGACGCTCCATCAACAACAAGGGATCCTACCCACATGACATTACGCAAGGTTTTCACCGCAGGCCTACTCGGTACCGCTCTCCTCGCATCCACTGCCCAGGCAGAGGTTCGCGACATTCGCATCGGCGTCGATGTTCCCTATGAGCCCATGGAGTACCGCACCGCTGAAGGCGAACTGACCGGTTTCGATATCGACCTGGGCAACGCCATGTGTGCCGAGATCGGCATCCAGTGTGAATGGGTCGTGCAGGCATGGGACGGCATCATTCCCGGCCTCGCCGCGCGCAAATACGACGCCATCATGTCGTCGATGACCATCAACGATGAGCGCCGCGAACACGTACTGTTCAGCGAGCCCTACTTCACGCCGCCTTCCGCCTGGTTCGCTCCGACCGATCTCGACATGGAAACGCCGGATACCGCCAGCCTCGAAGGCCTGACCATTGGTGTCCAGCGCGGCACCCTGCAGGACAACTATGTCACCGATCTGTACGGCGACGTGGCCGATGTGAAGCGTTACGGCACCGCCGACGACCTGGTCCTCGACATGGATGCCGACCGTGTCGATATCGGCTTCCTCGACTACCCGGTCGGCAAGTCCACCCTGCTCGACAGCGATTCCGGCGAGTACAAGGTGGTAGGTGAGCAGATCACCGAGCCCAAGGAGTACTTTGGAGACGGCTTCGGTATCGCCTTCCGCCAGCGTGATCAGGACCTGGCCGATGCCTTCAACCAGGCGCTCGCCGCGCTGAAGGAAAACGGTACCTACGACGAGATCTTCAACCGATACTTCGGCGAAGAGTAACGTCTTCGGCCTCTGGCATCTTGAACTTGCCGGAGGCCGACTCCCTGCCCCGCCAGCCCCTCCCCCCGATTGAGCATCTGCAATAACGCTCGAGTTTCTGCCATGCCGCTGTACTCAGATACTCAAAACAACTGAAATACCCATCCAGAGCAGGATATTCTCCCAAGGTGTAAGGAATTCTCTTCCCGGGACACTAACCATTGTCCCACGAGGAGCAGCATTCCTCCCTGCCGTTTCCACCGAGTCGTTTCCACCGATGGAATGAGGAGAGCCCATGAAGCGCTACGAGAAATCCCCTGAAGCGATTGCCCGCCTTGACCAGGAGCAGTACCGTGTCACCCAGGAGTCCGGCACAGAGCGTGCCGGCACGGGAAAGTATCTGCACAACAACGAGCCCGGCATCTATGTTGATATCGTCTCCGGCGAACCGTTGTTTGCGTCCTCGGACAAGTATGAATCGGGCTGTGGCTGGCCAAGCTTCACCAAACCCATCGAGCCCGCTCACATCAATGACCTGACCGATACCTCGCATGGTATGGTGCGTACTGAAGTGCGCTCGACCCATGGGGACAGCCACCTGGGCCATGTGTTTCCCGATGGGCCTCGGGAGCAGGGCGGTTTACGCTACTGTATCAACTCTGCCTCGCTGCGCTTTATCCATCGCGACGAAATGGAAGCCGAAGGCTACGGCGAGTATCTGAATCAAGTCGAGGAGGTTTGACCATGGCACACGAGCGAGCAGTACTGGCAGGTGGATGCTTCTGGGGCATGCAGGACCTGATTCGCCAATTGCCCGGTGTGGAGGGAACCCGTGTCGGCTATACCGGCGGTGATGTGCCCAATGCCACCTATCGCCACCATGGCACTCACGCCGAAGGCATCGAGATCATTTTCGATCCCGAGGTCATCAGCTACCGTCGCCTGCTGGAATACTTCTTCCAGATTCACGACCCGACCACGGTCAACCGCCAGGGCAATGACCGGGGAATGTCCTACCGTTCGGCGATCTACTATGTCGACGAGGCTCAGAAGGAAGAGGCACTACGCACCATCAAGGACGTCGATGCCTCCGGCCTGTGGCCAGGCAAGGTCGTCACCGAGGTCGAGCCGGTAGGTGACTTCTGGGAGGCCGAACCCGAGCATCAGGACTACCTGCAGCGTCTGCCCAATGGCTACACCTGTCACTTCCCGCGCAAGGACTGGGTGTTGCCATCCAGCCACTGAAAATTGCCGGGGCTCTGCTCAACCTCTCATGTCATGAGTCCCCGGCACATGCGGCGCTGGTGCAGCAGCTTCCTTCACCGGCTGCGCCAGCTCCTGCAGGATGCCACATTCCGCCGTAGTTCCCCTTCCCGTACAACGCTGGCGCAAAGCGATAAGCTGGTGCTCGAGGCGCTGCAACTGGTCAATCCGCAACGCGACGTGCTGAAGGTGCGCCTCGATCAACGTGTTGGCCTCATCACAGGGCTGATCGGGACGATCGTGCAACTCGAGCAGCGTGCGCACCTCATCCAGCGTCATATCGAGGGCACGACAATGGCGGATGAACGCTACCCGCTCAGCGTGCTCGACGCTGTAAAGGCGATAATTCCCGGCACTTCGCGCCGGCTCCGGCAGCAGCCCTTCCCTTTCGTAGTAGCGCAGCGTTTCCACCGCGCATCCGGTACGGCTGGCCAGCTCTCCAATCTTCATCTGTCTCACCTCGCTCCATCCATCTTGTTTCTCTTCATCTATCTCGCATGGGGGCTTGACTCTGTAGTAACTACAGAGTGTTTCATCAGCACAGCCAATGCAAATGGAGAAGAATCATGGCCAGTCAGACTTCACATTCCGAGGCGCATACCGACTCGACAGTAGGCTCCTGCGGTGGATGCTGTTCATCACAGGCCTCTACTGCATCCGAGCCAGCACCCCAGGTGAACAGCCAGCGACTGGTTCTGATCATTGACGAGCTCTGCTGCCCGAGCGAGGAACGCCAGTTGCGCAAGGCTCTTGAAGACATGCCGGGCCTCGTCGAGCTGCGTTTCCAGTTCATGGAACGCCGACTCGAGATCCTGCATGACGGCATTGATACCGCCGATGCCATGGCACGTATTCGTCAACTTGGCATGAGCCCACGCACACAACACGACCAGCAGACAGCACCTCAGCAGTCCTCCATCCCATGGACAAGGCTGGCCATTGCCGGCGCCATGGCCGTGGCCGCCGAGGTGCTCAACTGGGGCGGAAATGTGCCGCAGTGGGTACTGGCGGCGCTGGCCCTCTGCGCCATTGCGCTGGTCGGGCTCGACACCTGGCGCAAGGGCTTCATTGCCTTGCGTCAGGGAAGCCTTAATATCAATGCGTTGATGAGTGTTGCCGTCACCGGTGCGCTGCTGATCGGCCACTGGGCCGAGGCCGCCATGGTGATTGTGCTGTTCACCATCTCTGAGCATGTCGAAGCACGCTCACTACACCGCGCGCGTCAGGCCATTCGCGGACTACTCGATCTGGCACCACCACGCGCCCGGGTGCAACAGCAGAATGGCGAGTGGCGTGAAGTCGCGGCCGAGCTCGTTCAACCCGGCGATCTGCTGCGTGCCCGCGCTGGAGAACGACTGGCACTGGACGGTGAAATTACCCGCGGCCATCCCTCTCTGGATGAGTCGGCCATCACCGGGGAAAGTCTACCCCGCGACAAGCAACCCGGCGACCAGGTCCATGCCGGCAGTATCAACCTGAACGGTGATATGGAATATCGGGCAACCCGTGTGGCGTCGGATACCACCCTGGCGCGTATCATCCACGCCGTGGAACAGGCCCAGGCGAGCCGTGCACCGACCCAGCGCCTGATCGACCGCTTCGCGGCCATCTATACCCCCGGTGTTTTCATCCTTGCCCTGGCCACTGCCATCGCCTGGCCATTGCTGGGCCTGGGCCCCTGGTTGGATGGTGTCTATCGTGCTCTGGTGTTGTTGGTCATCGCCTGCCCCTGTGCACTGGTCATCTCAACGCCGGTCACCATCGTCAGCGGCCTCGCCGCGGCGGCGCGCCAGGGGATTCTGATCAAGGGCGGGGCTTATCTGGAGCAGGCCCAGCGTCTGAAACAGGTGGTACTCGACAAGACCGGCACCCTGACCATCGGTCGCCCCAAAGTCAGTGACTGGCAGGCCACCGGCTCCCTGAGCGTCGAGCAATGCGCCAGCCTGGCGCTATCGCTGGCCAGCAGTTCCAACCACCCCATATCAAGAGCCGTCGCCGAACATCTGCAGGGCACACCGCTGAGCGACCTTGAAGGTATCGAGGAGCGCGGGGGGCGCGGCATGATCGCCACCCATGAGGGACAGACCGTCTGGTTGGGCAATGCCCGTATGGCCCGCGAGTATGGCGCACAGGTGGATGAGCAAACCACTCAGGCACCGCTCTGGCTGGGCCGCGGTGAGCAAGTACTGGCCACCTTCCAGGTCAGCGACAGCCTGCGTTCCACCAGTCAGGCAGCCATTGACCGTCTGCATGAACTGGGACTCAAGGTCAGCATCCTGAGCGGCGACAGCAAGCCGCGTGTGCAGGCAATCGCCGAACAGTTGAACATCGATGAAGCCCACGGTGAACTGCTGCCCGAGGACAAGCTACAGCATCTCGAGAAACTGACGCGCCAGGCGCCCACCGCCATGGTCGGCGATGGCATCAACGACGCACCGGCGCTGGCACGCGCCGATCTTGGCATTGCCATGGGGGTTGCGGGCAGCGATGTCGCCATCGAGACCGCCGACGTGGCCTTGATGGATGACGATCTCGGCAAGCTGGCGCGACTGGTGGAGCTGTCACGCGAGACCCGGCGCCTGTTGGTCCAGAACATCAGCCTGGCCATCGGCATCAAGGTCGTGTTCCTGACCCTCGCCCTGACCGGCCACGCCACGCTGTGGATGGCAGTCTTCGCCGATATGGGTGCCAGCCTGCTGGTGGTCGGAAATGGACTACGGATTCTGCGCACGGCCCGTTGAATCCAATCCACTGCTCAGGTCTGAATCACGGCCCGAGCCTAACCCGCAACCCGTCCGGCCATGGCCTGACGCATAAAGCTCAATATCCACCGCGCCATGACATCATCGTCGATAGGTGCTGTAAGCGAGGTCAGGCCTTCGCGGACTCTGGCCTCGCCGACCAGCTCACGGCGCAGTTCCATCAGGTCACGGGAATATTCAGGACGGAACTCCGGATGTCCCTGGACGCCAAGGAAGCACTCGCCCATCTGAAAGAGATAGTTGGGGCAGAACGGGCTCCCCCCCAGCACACGGCTATCGGGGGGCAACCTGATCACCTGATCCTGGTGGCTGACCAGTAGATCAAGACCGTTGCTGGCTGGTGTCATCCAATCGGTCTGTTCACTGACCTGATTGAACGAAACCCCCACACCCCAGCCCTTTGGGCTCTTGATCACCTCGCCCCCGAGGGCTCGGGCAATAAGCTGATGACCGAAGCAGATACCGACCAGCGGCTTGCCGGCCTGCCACAGATCACACACGAAGTCCTCAAGCCGCGCAACCCAGGCATGGCCATCGTTGACACCGAACTTCGAGCCGGTGGTCAGCCAGGCGTCCACGGCCTCGATATCATCGGGTATATCGCCATCCAGGCAGCGCCACACCCGCCATTGCAGTTCGATGCCCTGCTCGGCTGCCGGTCGCTCCAGTAACTCGGCAAACATCTGCGGATAGTTGCCATGGCGCTCGCGCAGTTCCTCGGCAACATCATCACACTGCAGCAATCCAATTCGCATGCCTGTCTCCCGGCCTCAATGGTCAGCACGTTCGCCGACGACCCACACCAATCACCCCTTGCACTTGCAACACGCCGTTATGGCAATCTTCCTACAGCTTCCCGTCAAGCGCGGCGAGGAATATATCGCGATACCCTCTGGCATCGAAGGCCATCGGATTGGTGGCGGCGGAAGGATCCACCACGGCCATCTCGCCGACCTTCTCTGCCTGGCGATCATCAATGCCCAGCGCCCTCAGGTCGTGAGGAATCTGCAGGCGCTCACGCATGTCCAGCACCCAGTCAATAACGGTCGCCGTGCCGGGCTGACACAGATCCAGGTAACGCGCCAGGCGTACCATTGGTTCGCCAATGGCGGTTTCGTTGGCCCTCAGCACATAGGGCATCAAGATCGCATTGAGGGTGCCATGATGAGCGTCGAACAGAGCCCCCAGCGGGTGCGCCAGCGCATGCATTGCGCCCAGCCCGCGCTGGAAGGCAGTCGCTCCCATACTCGAGGCCACCAGCATGTTGAGCCGTGCCTCGAGGTCTTCGCCGTCGCGCCAGGCACGGGGCAGGTAATCACGCACCCGGCGCATTCCCTCGACGGCGATGCCCTCGGCCATGGGGTGATAGGTCGGCGCACACCAGGCCTCGAGACAGTGGGACAGTGCATCCATACCGGTGGCGGCCGTTACTGCAGGCGGCAGCCCTGTGGTCAGGGCCGGATCCAGAATCACCCGAGCAGGCACCATCCGCGGATGGAAGATGATCCGCTTCACATGGACGCTGTCATCAGTGATCACCGAGGCTCGCCCCACCTCCGAGCCAGTCCCCGCCGTGGTGGGCACCGCCACCACCGGTACGATGGCCTCGGCATCGGCGTTCTTCCAGTTGTCACCAACATCCTCGAGCGACCACAGCGACAGGCCTTCGCGCTGGTTGGCCATCAATGCAATCGCCTTGGCGGCATCCAGTCCCGAGCCACCACCGAAGGCGATCACCCCGTCATGGCCACCCTGGCGGAAGGCCTCCACGCCATCGATCACATTGGCCCCGGTAGGGTTGCCCTTGATATGGCTGAACACCGCCACATTCAAGCCCTGCTCACGGCACCGCTCAACCACATCACTGACCATCGGCAACGCCGCCAGGCCAGGGTCGGTCACCAGCAACGGTGATGCCATGCCCAGCTCACGGCACTGGCTGGCCAGCTCCGCTATACGACCGGTCCCACAGAGAATCGACGACGGATAGTTCCAACTGGTGGTGTAACAGGAGATATCACTCATGGTCACCTCAGGCGTGTTTAAGATGGAAGGACTTGGGCCGAGTCAGGCTGTCGAAGCCGAGACGAGACAGTGAACAGCCGCGCCCCGACTGCTTGATACCCGTCCAGGCCAGCTCCGGATCCAGATAGTCGCAGCGGTTGGTAAAGACGGTACCGGCCTGAAGGCGCCGTGCCATCGCTTCTCCCGCCTTTAGGTCGCGGGTGAATACCGCCGCAGTCAGACCGAAGTGGCTGTCGTTCATCAATGCCAGCGCCTGTTCATCATCGACAACCGGCATGATCCCGACCACCGGCCCGAAACTTTCCTCATGCATGACCCGCATGGAATGGTCGACACCGGTCAGCAACTGCGGTGCCAGGTAGGCACTGCCGGGCGCCGACAACGGATAATCACCAGGATCGATCCAGGCTCGCGCGCCAGCAGCCACGGCTTCCTCGACCTGCCCTCGCACGAAGTCTGCCGCTGCAGGTTTGACCACGGGACCCAGCGTGGTGATGGGGTCGGTCGGATTGCCCAGTTTGAGCTGCCCGAGCCAGGCCACGGCACGCTCGACGAAGGCGTCATGAATATCCTTGTGGACATAGATACGCTCGATACCACAGCAGCTCTGTCCGGAATTGAAGAAGGCGCCATCCATCACTCCGTCCACGGCGGCATCAAGATCGACGTCGGCGCGAATATAGGCCGGGTCCTTGCCGCCCAGTTCCAGGGCGGTGGCGATGAAGCGTCCGCGCGCATTGCGCTCGACCATCTCGCCGCCAGCCACCGAGCCGGTGAAGGACACATGATCGATACGTGGGTCCCGGATCAATGCTTCGGTGGCCTCGTGGCTCATGTGCAGATACTGGAAGACACCCTCGGGTAGTTCTGCCTCACGAAACGCGTCGGCGATGCGTTCGGCACACAGCGGTGTCTGTGCCGAGTGCTTGAGAATCACGGTATTACCGGCGAGGATCGCCGGAACCACCGCATTCACTGCGGTCATGAAAGGGAAGTTCCAGGGGGCCACGATCAGTGACACCCCCAACGGTTCACGGGTGATGTAGCGCGTGAAGCCGGGCTTGTCTGCCAGTTGGAGTGGTGCCAGAGCCTGATCCGCCAGCGCAATCATGGCTCGAGCACGTTCCTCGAAACCACCGATCTCTCCTCCTGCCTGCGCAATCGGCCGTCCCATCTGCCAGGTGAGTTCCTTGCTCAACTGGTCTCGGCGCGCCACAAAGGCATCCACCATCGTCGAACAGTATCGACAGCGCTCGCCCACCGGCACTTGCTGCCAATCGCGCTGCGCTGCCACTGCCCTCCCCACCACCTTCTCGACTTCTGCGGCATCGGCCAGCTCGCGCTCGACATAGACCGAACCATCCACCGGAGAAATCGTCTGCTGAATTGCCATTGCCTGTCTCCCGGGGGTACGTTGAATTTTCCTGACATTCTGGGAAAACTGCCAGGTTGTCATGCAGGAAATCGCAAAATGCATCCTTGTTTACCTGAGAGGAAGCGCTGAATAAATGTCGCGAGCGATGGAAGGCTGATTACCGCCGGAACGGAAAGGCCGGAGTTTACAGAGCGTAAATGAGGACCTTGAGTACCGCCGGTGGCCAGGATGGCTATGTTCGTTCCAGACGAACAATCGCATTTCCCACATCCATGTGGGCCATCGAGCACAGCAATTTATCCAGAGCTTTCCTAGATGATCTCGAAGTAGCGATCCAGCTCCCAGTCGGTGATATGTCGCCGGAACTGCCGTTCTTCCCACTCCCTGGTCGCGGCGTAATGCTCGACGAATTCATCGCCGAACAATTCCCGCGCGGGGCTGGATGCCTTGAGACGCTGGGCCGAATCCCAAAGGGTACGTGGTAGGGCCTGATGCACCGGATGCTCGATCTCGTAGGCATTGCCGGTCACGGCCTCATCCGGCTCCCAGCCCTGCTCGATCCCGTACAACCCGGCGCCAATGGCGGCGGCCAGCGCCAGATAGGGATTGGCATCGGCGCTACCGAGGCGATATTCGACCCGCTGGGAGTTGGCACTTCCGGGGATGACGCGCAGCGCTGTGGTACGGTTCTCGACTCCCCAGGTAGCATCTGTCGGCGCCCAGAAACCGGGTATCAGACGTGTATAGCTATTGATGGTCGGTGCGAATAGAGAAAGAAGCTCAGGCATCAGGCGTTGCTGGCCGGCCACGAACTGACGCTGAATATGGCTCATGCCATGCTCAGCCGAGCCATCGTAGAAGGCTGAGTCACCGCTACTACGATCACAAAGGGACAGATGAATATGGCCACTCTGACCGGGATAATCCGGTGACCATTTGGCCATGAAGGTCGCCATCAGCCCTCGGCGCTGTGCCCATACCTTGGTGAACGTCTTGAACAGTGCCGCCTTGTCGCCCGCGGCCAGCGCCTCATCGACACCGAGAGCCGCTTCCAGAACACCGGGGCCGGTTTCGGTATGCAGCCCCTCGATGGGAAAGTCCATTGATTGCGACAGCGCCAGCAGCTCGTGATAGAGCTCGGCATGGACCGAGCTCCTGAGCATCGAATAGCCCATCATGTCCGGGGTCAGTGGACGCAGATTGCGGAAGCCCTTCTCGCGCACCGACTCCGGCGTCTCCTGGAACATGAAGAACTCATACTCCAGCGCGCCCTTGACGCTGAACCCCATGGATTCGGCCCGGGATAACACTCGGCGCAACAGACCACGCGGGCAAATCCGCTCTGCACGATCAGTGAACTCCGCCAGAAACAACAGCATGTCACCTTCGATGCTCAGCTCACGACAGCTGTCTGGCAGAATGCGCATGCTGGCGTCAGGGTATCCGGTATGCCAGCCAGTAAAGCGGGTGTTGTCGTAGAGTTCATCCTTGCTGTCCCAACCCAACACCACATCGCAGAACGCGAAGCCGCCTTCCAGTGCCGAGAAGAACTTATCGCGCTGTATATACTTGCCGACCATGACGCCATCAAGATCGAACATGCCGACCTTGACGTGGCTCAGCCTCCGCTGCTCGACAATACACCTGGCGTCCTCGACAGTACGCACATCTCGTGGATTGAGTTGCGCCATATCATTATCTCCTCCGCATCAACTCATGAATCCCACTCGCTCATGGATCCACCTATGGTCTTGAGTCTGGTCTTGTGTCTGTTCTTGAGTTCGGCTTCATCACGATAACGTTCACAGACGGCACCATCGTGCTTTTCAACAAGACGTGCGTTGCCCAAGCGTACCTTTCACCTGAACGTGCTTCTGATCAGGAGTAGCGGTATGGAGGACCTGCATTCTGCATAGTGGCGCGGTAGTCCTTGAGGATCTGCACAACCCGTGCGTTGCGCTCACTCTGCTCAGCAATCTCGTCCCAGAACGATAACGCCTCGTCTTCTATGGTCTGCCACTCGGCTTCTGGAATCGATGTCAGTTCGAGCTTGCCACCTTTAGTGCGGTAATGCGCCTCACCCCACCAATACCAGTGCTGACGGTGGTAGTGAGAGCTGTCCATGCACATACGGAACAGCGTCTTGAGATGATCCGGCAACTCATTCCAGCGCTCGCTATTGGCGAAATAGGACCCCGCCCAGGCACCGGAGATATTATTGGTCAGGTAATAACTCGACACATCTGCCCAGCCTACGGTATAGGCCTCAGTGATCCCCGCCCAAGCGATACCATCGAGCTCACGGGTCTGCATGGCGACTTCGATATCTTCCCAGGGCAAGGTGACGGGTACTACGCCGAAGCGGCTCAAGAAACGTCCAGCGGTGGGAAAGGTGAACACGCGCTTTCCCTTGAGGTCATCAATACTGCGAATCGGCTCTCGTGTAACGAAGTTGCAGGGGTCCCAGGACCCGGAGCCCAGCCAGGTGACACCCTCGATCTCACCATATGCCTCTTCCCAGATTTCCTTGAGACCGTAGTGGTTGAATAATGTCGGCACATCCAGGCTGTAACGCGATGCAAAGGGGAAATAGCCACCAAATACCGAGACATCCACCGGCGCATTGATCGAATCATCATCACTCTGCACCGCGTCGATGGTGCCCCGCTGCATGGCCCGAAACAGCTCTCCGGTCGGAACCAACTGGTCGGAGAAGTACAGCTCGATCTCCATTTCGCCATTGGCCGCCTTGTTGAAGGCATCAATCGACGGTTTGATGACATGTTCAGCCAGAGCCGGGCCAGCATACGTCTGGAGTCGCCAACGAATCGGCGTTTTCGACTGGGCGTGAACATAAGGTGCCGAAATACTGGTCGCTCCTACCGTGGCTGCTGTTGCCAGCCCGGCTTTCTTGAGAAAATCGCGGCGATTGGTCATGACAGTCTCCTTGCAGGTGCTTATGTTGTACGAGTTATCTGCATCAAGCATTCATGGTCGCCAGTAAGCCTTGCGGCCTCACTCAGCGATCCCCTTCACTGCACGGACGCGCAGCTGTTGAGCCACGTTTCCTGCCCAGTAATCAATAATCACGAACCAGCTCCGGTAGCCACAGCGCCAGTTGCGGGAAAGTGGTGATCAATGCCAGTCCCAGCAGCATGATTCCGACGAACGGCCACACGCTGCGGTAGATGTCCGACAGACTGACCTCAGGCGGAGCCATGGCCCGCATCAGGAATAGGTTGTAACCGAAGGGTGGTGTCATATAGGCGATCTGCACGGTGATGGTATAAAGCACGCCGTACCAGATCGGGTCGAATCCCAGACTGATGACCAGTGGCACATAGAGAGGCGCCACAATCACCAGCATGGCGGTGTCGTCGAGAAACATGCCCAACAGGATGTAGGACAACTGCATCATCACCAGTATTTGCCATGGACTGAGACCCAGGCGGTCAAGAAACACCGATTCGATGGCACGTACGGCGCCAAGGCCATCAAATACGGCGCCAAAGCAAAGCGCCGCCAGAATGATCCACATGAACATGCAGGTGATGCCCAATGACCTGCGCACCGTGGTCTCGATGACAGCCAGCGTCAGTCGACGCTTGACCGCTGCGGCAATAGTCGCCGCTGTTGCCCCTACGGCAGCACTCTCTACAAGACTGGTCACGCCCATGACGAATAGTCCGGTCATACAGAAGAAGATCGCAAGCGGCATGATGCCGGCACGCAACAGTGCCAGTTTCTCGCTCAACGACAGGTTGCGTTCTTCCTCAGGTAGCGCGGGCCCCAGACTCGGCTGAATACGGCAGCGAATAACGATATAAAGCACAAACATGCCAGCCAGAATCAGTCCTGGAATAGCACCGGCCAACCACAACTGGCTGACCGGCTGACGGGCGATCATTCCGTAGAGCACCAGCACCACACTGGGCGGCACCAGAATGCCCAACGAGCTTCCCGCCTGTATGACACCGGTCACCATGACCTTGTCGTAGCCACGACGCAGTAACTCCGGGAGCGCAATGGTCGCACCGATAGCCATTCCCGCCACGCTTAGGCCATTCATCGCTGAAACCACCACCATCAGCCCGATGGTGCCCACAGCCAGCCCGCCAGGAAGATTGCCCATCCAGACGTGGAACATCTCGTACAGTTCGGAGGCAATGCCCGATTCGGACAACATGTAACCCATGAAAATGAACAACGGCAGAGTCAGCAGTGGGTACCAGTTCATCAACTGGATACTGGCGCTGAATGGCATCTCCATACCGCCATTCCCCCACAGGGCGAGCGCCGCAGCGGCCCCGACAAAGCCGATCATGCCGAATACTCGTTGACCGGTAAGCAGCAACACCATCATCGACGAGAACATGGTCAGCGCGATCATTTCGTAGCTCATGACGGCTGCTCCTCGTCGAGGCTTTCTTCATCGAGGGGCTCGCCACGGAGCCGGGCAATGTCCTTGAATAACGTTGAGATGCTCTGCAGCAACATCAGCAGCACGCCAAAGGTCATGATGATCTTGATTGGCGCCAGTGGCGGTGCCCAGGAGGAGTAGTTGGTTTCACCATATTTGAGGGCATAGCTGGTACTGGAGATACCGCCCGCCATCAGCACCACGAGGAAGAAGATCAACAACAGGATGGTAAAGACATCCACCCAGGCCCGGGTGCGCACAGACCAGCGGGTGTAGAACAGGTCCATCCGCACGTGGTCATCCAACTGCATCGAGTAGGCGCCCCCGAGCAGGAAGTAGGCCACCATCAGAAACTGTGAGACCTCGACGCTCCAGATCAACGGCTGATCCAATACAGTACGTGACACCGATGAATACAGCAGCACGCCGATCATGATGAAGATCAGATACATGACAATGCGGCCGACGCGCCGATTGAATCGATCGACATAGCGCACATAGAGGCGTATCGCTACCGGCATACGCGGCTCTCCCGAAGACCTGGTGGATTTACCTGAGTCTTGGTTCAAGCATCACGAAACTGCCATTTACATCGATTTCAACGCGAGAGTTACTATCGATAAATTCGATACTGCACCGAAATGGAACGGCTGCGAACGCCGTATGGCACCAGAGGTGATGTAATAACCCTTGCTACCCATCGCTCAGCGATAGCTGCGGCACTATTAACATGGCAATCAAATCGCTCATCCTGATCGATTTGATTTTCGCCCGCACCACTCTGGCGCAGATGCGCGGATCTGCTGGTGGGGTGCGGTCTCGCGTCGGCCTGATGGCCGACGGCGGCACGTCCCTGTGCCGCCATCAACCCAACATGAAAGCATGCCCGGTTAAAACCCAAGGTAAATGCTTCTCCAACTCGTCGACAAACGCACCACGCAATAGACGCCTCGCATCTCGGGCCAGTTGAGAGGGCAGCCCACCCAGCTCATCACGTCTTGCCACCAGAGTCAGTTCACGCTCAAGCGGTGCCACCGGCAACGGCTCAACCCGTACCTGCAGATGATCAAGCCCCGCCTGGTAAAGACACAGAGGTGTGGTGATGGTAAATCCGGAGCCATCACTGACGGTCTTGAGCAAAGCACAGGTATTATCGAGATGAATTCGCGCCGACAGCTCGACATTCGCCAGACGTAGGTGTCGTTCGATAGTCTGGCCGATCAGTGAGTGAGGCACATAACGGATAAACTCCAGCTGGCGCGACAGCCAGCGTAAATTATCCGCCGGCCCCTGCCAGTCCCCGGGCATTACCAGCACAAACGGCTCCCGCAATATGGAATGCCGTTCCAACCCATCATAGTTTTCCAGGCGGTCATCGGAGATGATTACATCGACATGACGCGTCAGCAGCGAATGGCCATGCATGTGAGACAGTCCGGTGGTCAGCGTATAATCCCGCGTGTGACGCCGAATGACGTCGATCAGGGGACGGCCGACTGCCGTGGCCAGGGAGTCGACCAATGCCAGCCGCATCTGATGTAGTTGACCGAAGGCACCGGAAATCAATTCACGCCGGGTGTCTCGTGCCTCCCCAAGCAGACGGCGCGCTCGATCATAGAAGAAGCGACCTGCACTGGTGGCTTCCAATGGACGAGAGCGCCGCTCGAACAGGGCGACGCCCAGGGCTTCCTCGAGTGTCGCCAGGCAGTGCGAGACAGACGACTGGGTCAGGCCCAGATGATCAGCCGCAGCACTCTGACTACCACGCTCCAGCGTCTCGACAAAGATCTCCATGCTGCGCAGGTCAAACCCAAAGGCATTTCGCATCCCGCCACCTTCTTGTCATTATTGTCATGGGTCGTTGAACTCATGCTTATCAGAGCAGTCTATCTGTCGGCCGTAAACTCCGGGAGTTGTTGATGAATCAAGCCACCACTACACAGGCACAGACGCAGAGCCTTCGTCCCTCTTCATCATGGACGGGTTGGGGGCAGTGGCTGGCACTGATCACCATGACACTGGATCACGTCGCCCGTTATCTCGCTACTGATGCCTGGGGCATGGGCTGGGTCGACAGCAGTGTCGGTCGCATTGCCTTCCCGCTGTTTGCCGGCATGGTCGCCTGGCACGGGCTGTTCAATACTCGTGACCCGCTGCGCTATGCCCGCCGTATCATGGTCATCGGTCTGGTGGCGCAACTGCCCTATCAATTGATGCCACGCGAGGCGATCTTCCAGCTCAACATCTGTTTCACCCTGGCGCTTGGCCTGATGGCGGGTCACTGGCTCGAGCAGGTGGCCCAGCGGACCGCTCGCGATCAACTCGGCCTGGCCCGGCTGTCACTGGAAACCCTGGGCGTTCTTGTCGCCTGGTACATTGCCGGCTTCTGGGTCGAGTATGGCCACGAAGGGTTACTGCTGATACCGCTGTACATGCTGGCCATCGGCCAGATCCAGCGCAGCGGAAATACGCCGGGACAACGCCTGATTGCCCTTGTATCGGCCATACCTGTGCTGTTGCTGGCAGGCGCGATGAACAGCTCTGAAATGGCCAAGTCGATCACCGTGATCACCACCCTGGCGGTACTGGTAATGGCTGTGGGCGTGTGCCGTCTGGTTCCCGACATCCAGTGGAAGATGTCCAGGCGCATGTGGCTTGCCTGGTACCCGGCCCACTTTGCCGTGATCGCGGCGATTCTGCTGTTCGTAGGCCGTGCGGCCTATCCCTGACACGCCTGTTCCGTCACCAATCTACTTGAAGAGAAACACCTTGAACGCCTGCCACACCGGGCTGCGATAGCGGCCCGGATGCCACACCAGCGAAAAGTGTCGAGTCAACGGCAGGTCGTGGGACAGTACCTTGAGTTCACCGCGCTCCAGCTCCCCCCGGACACTCAGGCGCGAAAGGCATCCCAATCCCAATCCGGCCGCCACGGCCTGCTTGATCGCCTCATGCTGCCCCAGCTCCATTCTCACCCGCAGCCGCGTGACCCTCGGCAGTACGGCCGCTTCCAGTACCTCTCGAGAGCCTGAACCAGGTTCGCGCAGAATCCAATCCTCACGCGCCAGCCCCTCGTCATCAATGGTGCCGAGCTGTGCCAGGGGATGATTCGGGGCGCAGACAATCTCCATACGATCCTCGCACCAGGCTTCACTGGCCAGCCCGGGTTCGTGACACCGCCCTTCGATCAACCCGAGGTCGGCCTCGAAGCGCTGGATATCGGCAATAACCTCACCGGTGTTACGCAAACGAAGACGCAGATCCACACCAGGGTGCAGAGCACCGAACTGCCCGGCCAATGGCGGCAACAGGTAGGTACCGATGGTGGCACTGGCGGCCACCATCAGCATGCCCTGTAGGGCATCATCCGGCTCGTGGGCCGCCACCATGAACTCCTGAAGCTGGTCGAGCATCTGTTCCGCCCGAGGCAGTAGCCGGTGGCCGATGTCGTTGAGCGTCAGCCGTCTTCCCGGACGTTCGAACAGGGCGACACCCAGCTGGTGTTCGAGATCGGACAGCGCCTGGCTGGTCGCGGATTGGGACAGCTTGAGTCGCACGGCCGCAGCACTGACTGTTCCCAGCCGCGCAACAGCAACGAAGACTTCCAACTGACGCAGGGTGATGTGAGAGCGCATATCGGTTCTACCGAAATAGGGTTTCGTTATTTGCTGATAACCATACAGCATAAACCACTCTAGACTATCTCCACTCATCCAGTGGAGAGACTGTCATGTGGCAGGGCCTGGCGCTTTGCGCGTTACTTACCCTTGCAGGACAAGGCATTGCACAATTACCGATGATTGATGACAGCGGCATCAGTCCGCTGGTGTTCGCCATGCTCATGGGGATCATCGTCGGCAACCTGCCACTGAGACGGCTCATCCCGGTCGCCCAACCTGGGCTGACATTCGCCACTCACTGGCTACTGCGTAGCGGCATTGTACTGTTCGGGCTGTCCCTGACCCTTTCCCAGATCATCGGCCTCGGCCCGAAGGTATTATTGCTCGACGTACTGGTGATCAGCAGCGTCGTCGTCGTCGGCTACCTGATCGGAACCCGCCTGTTGGGTATGGACCGCGAAACCACCCTACTCACAAGTGCCGGCAGCGCGATCTGTGGTGCAGCGGCCATTCTGGCTACAGAGTCGACCATTCGCTCTCGCCCCGCAGCGACTTCCATGGCGGTGGCAACCGTGGTGCTGTTCGGCTCGCTGGCGATGTTGATCTACCCGCTGATGTATCACTCCCTGGGCATGAGTGAGGGGCAGTTCGGTATCTACATCGGCGCTACGATCCATGAGGTCGCTCAGGTGGTGGCCGCGGGAGATGCCGTTGGCCCCACGGCACTGGCCAACGCTGTCATCGTCAAGATGGTACGGGTCATGCTGCTGGTGCCTTTCCTGCTGATTGTCGGTCAATGGTGGTTACGAGACAGCCGCCATCAGTCCAACACCGGGGACACCAGGTTGGTCATTCCGTGGTTTGCGCTGGGCTTCATTGCCATGGTCGGCGTCAATAGTCTGGTCAGCATGCCAGCGGCCCTTCACGCCAGTCTGCAACTGGTCGGTCAACTGGCCCTGACCATGGCGATGGCGGCACTGGGGCTAGGCACCCGTATCGAACGCCTCAGGGCGCTGGGCTTCAAGCCCTTCCTGCTGGCACTGATCCTGTTCGCCCTACTGATCCTGGGTGGAGGACTCGCCAGTTGGTGGCTGATGGGATAGCCGTAAGCTGGTTGATGGAGTAACCACAAGTGGCGAGCATCGAGCTACGAGCCTCGAGGTATCCAGCCCCTTATCGGGGCTGGAGCCCTTCCTCTCCCTGGCTCTTATCTGGCTGTGTGCCCGGCTCCAGGTTGAGGTGCCATCACTGAGCAGCTCGAAGCTCAAGACTCGCCGCTGGTGCCTTCGAAACTGAACTCGGGTGCCGGGGCGTCCGGCACCAGCGCGGCACAGGCGCGAACCTTGTCGAGCAGTTCGGCGTGGCTATCGGCCACAAGGTTGATATGCGCAAGCTTGCGACCGGCACGTTCGCTTTTGTCGTAACGGTGCAGGTGCGCATTGGCGATGGCCAGTACGGCGGCTGGGTCCGGCTCGCGACCGATGACGTTGACCATGCAGGTCGGAGCCCTGGCGCGGGTCTCGCCCAATGGTAGCCCCTGAATGGCACGCAGGTGGTTCTCGAACTGGCTGGTGACGGCACCATCCATGGTCCAGTGCCCGGAATTGTGCACACGGGGCGCCATCTCGTTGGCCAGCAGGCTACCATCGGCGCACTGGAACAACTCCAGCGTCAGCACGCCAACATAATCCAGCTCATCCAGCAGTGCCCGGATGTAGCCATCGGCACGCTGCTGAACCGCCTCGTCCAGATCCGGCATCGGCGCCAGCGAATAGCGCAGGATCCCGTCAACATGAATGTTTTCGGCCATTGGGTAGAAGGCCACATCGCCCTCCCGGCCACGCACGGCAATAATCGACACCTCACGTACGAAGTCGACAAAGGACTCCACGATCAGTCGCGGGTGGTTGATGCTTCGCCAGGCGTCGGCGGCATCAGCGGGGTCACGCAATACGGCCTGCCCCTTGCCGTCATAACCTTCGGTCACCGACTTGGCCACCACCGGAGTCCCCAGCTCACGGGCCGCCGCTTCCAGACCTTCGGCACTGTCGACCAGGCGATAGGCCGGTGTCGGGATCGCCAGGCGGTCAAACAGTGCCTTTTCCTCGGCACGGTTCTGACATATCCGAATCGCCTCGCTGGAGGGGTACACCGGGCGCTCGGCCTCGATGGCCTGTACCAGTGGCACCGGAAGGTGTTCGAACTCGTAGGTCACCAGATCAACATTGGCCAGAAAGCTCTCGAGGTGCCGTTGATCCGTATCGATCATGACGTTACCGATACCGGCACTGGGATGACCGGTGGTATCGAGGAAGGTAAAGCGGTTGGCCAGCGGATAACCGGCCAACGCCAGCATACGCCCGAGTTGCCCAGCTCCGAGTACACCAATCTTCATGTTCTGCTTCTCCTGCTCACTCACGCCTGACTGGGATCCGGGTTGTCCAGCACGGCCTGGGTCTGTTCACTGCGGAATGCTTCCACCGCCGCACGCACGGTGGCATCACTGGTACCGATGATCTGCGCCGCCAGCAAGCCAGCATTGGTGGCGCCGGCCTTGCCGATCGCCAGGGTGCCGACAGCCACACCACCTGGCATCTGCACGATGGAAAGCAGTGAGTCCAGCCCCTTGAGCGCCTTTGATTCAACCGGCACACCCAGTACCGGCACAGCAGTCTGCGAGGCCACCATCCCCGGCAGGTGAGCCGCCCCACCCGCACCGGCAATGATCACCTGAAGACCTCGTTCGGCGGCGCCCTTGGCGTAGTCGAACAACAGGTCTGGTGTCCGATGGGCCGATACCACCCGGGTTTCGTAGTCCACGCCGAGGCGTTCCAGCATGGCCACAGCATGCTCCATGACCGGCCAGTCCGATTTGGACCCCATGATCACACCAACGCGAGGCGACGGGTGGCTTGACGACATCTACAACTCCTCAAGAACGACGGTTCAGCAGCAAAAAATTTACCGCAAAGAGTGAACGATCAGGAAGCCGCATAGTCTAGCAGAGCCAGGGGGTGTATACCTCACCACAAATATTAACCCGGCATGTTTTCATGTTGGGTTGATTGCGGCACAGGGACGTGCCGCCGAAAATCAAATCGATCAGGATGAGCTATTTGATTGCCACGTTAATAAACCGCGTCTTCATTTTGCGACAGGCCAAGGCATACTGAGTAGACTGGCAAAGTATGCCGACTGTCTCGAGAGCGACCGATGAATACCTGGCGCGCAGTTACCCTGCAACGCCAACCGAATCAGGAGAAAGACCATGAAACGCTCCCTGTTGCTGATAGTCGCATTGAGCTCAGGACTGGCACTGGCAGGCTGCAACGACGGTTCTGCTGAAGGCGACCAGAGCGACGCGCAACAGGCCGAGATGGCCAACCAACAGACCATCTCCGGCACCTTGAGCTTCGCCGAGACCGGCGACTCTCTGCCGGAGGGTACCCAGATCAACCTGTCCCTCAACGACGTTTCGCGCGCCGATGCCCCTGCAGAGCTCATCGCCGAGAAAACGATCAGTGTGGATCAGCCGGTACCCACCGACTTCACGCTCGCCTATTCTGCCGACGACGTGGTCACCAATCACGCCCATGCAATGCGCGCAGAGATTCTCGATGAGGACGGCAAGCTGCTGTGGACCACTACCACGGCCAATCTGGTCAAGGTCGGGAGTGACGCTGACCAGGCACCGGTTGCCATTGTCCTGCACCCGATCGGCCCGGACGGCTCAGCAAAGACAGCCAGCCTGCAGCAGGCTCAGGAACAGTTACTGTCCAGTGGCGACAAGCCCAATGCAGCGGAGCAGGAAGTCGCCGAGTCGGCCAGCCCCGAGGCCGTGAGCGAAGACACTACCGACATTCAGGAGCCCAGCCAGACTGAAGCCGCAGAAGCCGTCGACGAGGAAGCCTCCAGCACTGAAGCACCACAGCCCTGATCCCGTAATTGGGTCCCATCAGTTCCTGAATACGACCAACAACTGTATCAAGCAGGGAGCCCATGCCAAATGACATGGGCTCCCTGCTTATGGCTTCTGTCTTGCGGCCTCTTTCAAGGACCTGACCAACCTTCATCAGGCGGGGGCTATCTCGCGGCGCGACGCCAACCAGTTGAGCACAATAACTGCCAGCATCACTACGGCACCGCCTACATCGTAGATCAGTGAGGGGGTGAACACGCCGACAATGGCCGGCAGCATCAACAGGCGCTGCCAGTTGGGCAGCCGAGTGAACAGATAGCCTTCCAGCACCGCCGCAAATGCCGCCAGCGCCAGGATCCCGGTAAGCCCTTTCCAGATCACAATGGCCGCAGGCCCACCGATGATGATTTCCGGGTTGTAGACCATGAACAGCGGTACCAGATAGAGCCCCTTGGCGAACTTCCAGGACTGGAAACTGGTTTCCATGGGTTTGGACCCGGCAATCGCTGCACCGGCGAAGCCCGCCAGCGCAATCGGCGGAGTGACGTTGGAATCCTGGGAATACCAGAACACCACCAGATGCGCGACCAGCAAGGGGACGCCGAACTCATTGGCCAGCGCCGGGCCCACTAGTACGATCAGCACGATATAGCTGGCGGTCACCGGCAGGCCCATGCCCAGCACCAGGCTGGCCAGCAGCACCATGACCAACGCCAGCAGCAGGTGCCCGCCGGAGAAGGCCATCATCATTGCCGAGAACTTCAGCCCCAGCCCAGTGAGACCGACCACGCCGACAATGATACCGGCCACGGCACAGGCCATGGTCACCGCCACCGCATTACGCGCGCCCAGCTCCAGGCCTTCGAAGAACTTGAGTAGCCCATTGCGGCAGGCCAGCGTCAATCGTTCAGCGTTCACTGGTTGCCCGTCCACCCTGGGTGATACGAACAGGAACCACACCGCAAAGCGCAGTACCGCAACCAGCAACATACAGACAATGGCGTAGTACCCCACCCTCATCGGCGACATGTTCATCATCAGCAGCCATACCAGCACTACCAGCGGCAACAGGAAGTGCCAACCATTCTTGAGCACATCGCTCATCTGGGGCAGCTCTTCCTTCGCCATCCCCTGCATCCCCTCCTTGAGTGCAATGATATGCACGAACAGGTAGACAGTGGCGAAGTACATGAAAGCCGGCAGAATACTGACCTTGACGATCTCGATGTACGGAACCCGAGTATACTCCGCGATCAGGAAGGCCCCAGCCCCCATCAATGGCGGCATGATCTGGCCACCGGTCGAGGCCGCAGCCTCGATGCCACCCGCCTGGTGCGGCTTGTAACCGAGGCGCTTCATCAACGGAATGGTGAATGCGCCAGTGGTCACGACATTGGCAATGGCGCTGCCGGAGATCGACCCCATACCGGCCGAGGCAATGACCGCGGCCTTGGCCGGACCACCACGCTGACGACCGGTTGCGGCATAAGCCATGTCGATGAAGAACTTTCCGGCACCGGTGATCTCGAGGAAGGCTCCGAACAACACGAAAATGAAGATATAGGTCGCCGCAACGCCCATAGGCAGACCAAAGATACCTTCCTGTCCCAGGTAAAGCTGCCCCACGACACGATCCAGGTTGTAGCCGCGGTGCTCAAGGATTCCCGGCAGCCACTGGCCGAGCCAGGGCAGTTCCCCGCGTGGCCCGGCGAAAGCATAGAGCAGACCGACGACACCAATGATGGTCATCCCCAGTCCAACAGCTCGGCGACTGGCTTCAAGGACGGTGAGGGTGGCGATGATTCCGACGGTAATATCCATCTCGCTCCAGAACCCGGCGCGACCGATGATCTCGTCCAGATTCAGCGCCATATAGCCGCCAGTGATGACCGCACCACAGAAGAACGCCAGGTCAATGGCTCCCCCGATGATGCCACGCCCACGGCGCGGTCCCATCAGCGGATACATCAGGAACGCCAGCATCATCACCAGCGCAAGGTGAATACTGCGCTGATAAAAGAGCCCGAGGGGCTGGATTCCGGCGGAATACAACTGGAACAGTGACAGCGCCACGGCGACCAGCGTGATGGCCCAGAGTATCGGGCGTGAATGTCTGGCCTCATTACCCGGCACAATGGGCGAACTGGAGCTGGGAATATCACTCATCAAACATCCTCCCGGCTATCGATACCGGGAAGGTTTCCCGGCCGAGACACCAAGGTTTCATTGGTTATTATGGAATGCAGCATGGATCCTGGCCTGACGTACATGGCAGGAGTGTTACCGTCACCGCTCGATTGGCAGCCAGGGTACTCAAGCTGATGGGCGTCATGGCTTCTGGAAGCGAGTCGGGCAAGCGCTCACCGCAAGCCTGGCGATGGTTCTCGATCAAGGACTCCAGCATTGGCTCACCACGGGTGACCAGGCGATGGTCGACGCGCATGGCACCGACCCGCAGACGATAGCGGTTACCGGGAACCGGCTCATCGATGTCCTCGATCCAGTAGCCGTTCTCGCCATCCGATACCTGACGCCCCCGCCCCAACACATGGTCCAACCCAGCAGCAAAGTCCGGAAGGTGGCTACGTTCGAGCACCATGTTGCCATCCACATTACGATAGCAATCCAGCACCTCGAACCCTTCCACGGAGTGATTCCAGGCAAGGCACCATCCAACGCCTTTCGGCATGGGTAGACTGACCAGAGGAGTGCCATCCTCGGCGCTGACCTGCAACCAGTCAACAGGAGTTACCCTGGCGACTGCAGGCTGAGCGCCCAGCGTCAGTACAACCAGTGCGTAGAATGTAACCAGGGCGGGCCCGAAGGCCCGCCCCAGAACACGCTCAAGGTAAGCAATGTACCGCATCAGGGACGCTGTTTATCCTGAACTTCAGCGCCAACTTCCTCGTAATAGCGCAACGCCCCCGGATGGAAGGGAATCGGTGTCGAATTGACCGAGAACTCCACTGTGGTGTCGTTGGCCGCCGGGTGAATGGCGATCAGCTCATCCGTCTGCTCGAACAGGGTCCTGGTGATCTGGTAGGCCGTTTCCTCATCCATTTCACTGCTGGCAATCAGCACATTGGGTATCCCCAGGGTCTGTACTGCTGCATCCATGCCCTCGTAAAGATCCGCGCGCAGTTCATAGGGAGCAAATACCGGCTCGGCTTCCAGGGCCTTCTGCATTTCCTCTTCACTCAGACCGATCAGGCGCACATCGCTGGTGGTTGCCAGGTTGAGGATTGAACTGGTGGGCGGGCCGACGCTCCAGAAGCCCACGTCGATATCGCCATCACGTAGTGCGTCTGCCGTCTCGTTGAAGTTGAGGCGGCGAGCATCGAAGTCATCATAGGTCAGGCCATTGGCCTCGAGAATCGCCCGTGCATTCAGCTCTGTACCACTACCCGGAGCCCCCACCGAGACCACCTTGCCGGCCAGATCGTCCAGAGAATCGATACCGGAATCCGCCATGGTCACGATCTGCACGGCATTGGGATAGATCGAGGCAATCGCCCGGATGTTCTCGAGTTCACGCCCTTCAAAATCACCAGTGCCGGTATAGCCCTGATACACCGTGTCGGCCAATGCCAGTGCCAGGTCAGAGTCACCACGCCAGACCAGCCCCATGTTTTCCACAGAGGCGCCGGTTACCTCGGCAACAGCGTCATAGCCATCGATATGGTTCTTGATCAGTTCGGCGAGACCGCCGCCATAGGGGTAGTAGGTGCCACCGGTGCCACCGGTGGCAATGGAAAGCTGCTGCTGGGCTACCGCCGCCTGCGCCGAAATCAGTAGCGACGCCGCCACCGCCAGTTTCATAGCTCGCATGTGCTTCCTCCGCCCCGATCAGGGGACTTGTTGTTGGTCAGTTGCTTCAAGGGCGTGCTGAAAGCATCAGCCATCGCCATTGTACGTATCTACAGGGCCTACGGGCCCTTGCTCACTCATGTTCGACTGAAACTCGGATACCCGGGCGCCGCCCGCAGCCAGAGTTCAGTCACCCGCCGGGTTGCGCACCGGCCGAGAGAAACGAACAGGATTTCTCCTCAGTCCACGTCCCTGTCATCTCACGCCCCTGTTCATTCCACGTCCCTATGCAGTATCCAACGCCATTCACTTATGCAAGCTAGCAAGTGCCTGTAACCAATACCACATTATCCCTTTTGACGTTGAATCAATGGTTCTGCACAAAACAGCATAGTTGGTGCCTGTCTGGTGCACTGGCGAACCCGGAGGTCATCATAAGCAGTCGTCATGAAGGTCGTTATACCTGCCCTTCGACTTGCTCGCGGACCTTGCCCACGATATGAGCACCAATGGGAATCGCCGAGGTTGCCGCGGGAGATGGCGCATTGCCGACATTGACGGTGCGTGGTGTGTTGACGAACAGGAAGTCATCGACCAACCTCCCATCGCGCGAAACCGCCTGTGCTCGCACCCCGGCCGGCCAGGGCTCGAGGTCCTCAAGCATCAGGCTCGGACAGTACTTGCGCACTTCATCAAGGTAGCCGCGGCGCGACAGCGAGTTCTTCATCTCGCGCATGCCAGGCTTCATATGCCGCCACAACACCTTGAGTACTCCGAGATGCGTCGCCATCCCCACCAGATCTCGCGGAGAAATATCGCGGCGTCGATAGCCCTCACGGGCCAGAGCCAACACCGCGTTGGGGCCAAGGGTCACGCTGCCGTCGATCATCCGAGTCAGGTGCACGCCAAGAAACGGCATGCTGGGATCGGGGATCGGATAGATCAAGTGGTTGACGATCTGGTCATGCTGACTGGAGAGTCGGTAGTACTCTCCCCGGAACGGACAGATGGTAAAGCCCGGCGACTGCCCGAGCATGCGGATGACGCGGTCGGCCATCAGTCCAGCGCAGGTCACCAGATAGCGTGTTGGCCAGGTTCCTCCCGTCGTCGCTACCACCACTTCCTGACGACGCTCCTCCAGCGCGGTCACCGCCTGGCCGTATTCTATAACCCCACCCATTCGCTCGAATTCTGCGGCCATGGCCTGAGCTACCCGGGAATAGTCGACGATGCCGCTGGATGGCACGAAGATCGCACCGACTCCGGTGATATTCGGTTCCCGTTCGGCCAACTGCTCGGCTGTCAGCCACTCACGCTCCAGCCCATTGGCCTCGGTACGGTCCCAGAGTGCCTTCATGCGCTCGACTTCCAGAACATTGGTGGCCACCAGCAACTTGCCGCAGCAATCATAGGGAATTTCGTGTTCGTCGCAGAATGCCCTGGTGGCGCGATTGCCCTCGAGGCAGAACTTCGCTTTGAGACTGCCCGGCGTGTAGTAGACCCCAGCGTGGATGACGCCACTGTTGTGGCCGGTCTGGTGCCGGCCAGGGCCTGACTCCTTCTCCAGCAACAGCATGCGTTTGTCCGGGTAGGCCCGTTTCAACTGCATAGCGGTGGACATACCAAGAATACCGCCACCGATGATGATGAAATCGTACATTGAAACTCTCGTTATTGGTGTCCGGCCGCCTGGCTCAGGTCTCCAGGTCAGGAAGACCGGCTTGCCGACCGGCCCATAGGCATTCACGCATCGACATGACATCTATAACTCCGTCATCCCCACTCCTGCCAATCAATACACGGAACGGCAAAGCACCGTGGTGGAAGACGCCATATTGCCGGGTGCCTCTCGCGACACCGCAGAGAGTGGAGCAGAAGCCGGCGACAGGATCGAGTACTACCCCCGACCCGAGTCCTGGCGCAGCTCCCGTCGCATCTGCCGCTCAGTGAACTGAGTACCATAACGCTGCCGCGACCAGCCATACAGCGCCAGCCCCAGTATCGTCCAACCGGCGAACAACGCCCATTCGATGGGCTTGAGCGCAGAGGGGCTCCCTGGCATATACAGACCAATCAATGCCAGTGAAAGAAGTATTGCCAGCCACCCCACCAGACGTGGATGGCGTACACGGAAGGGACGCTCCAGTTCGGGCTCCCTGTGCCGCAGGATCACGAAGGACAACGACACGAACAGGTAGGCCACGACAATGCCGAGCCCGCCGGCGACAACCAGCCAGACCATGGCCGAACGTCCCAGCAACGGCGCCAGACTGGAGAGGATACCGATCAGCAGGATGGCATTGACGGGTGTGCGGTGGCGCGGATGAAGCTTGCCGAGAAAAGCCGGCAGCATGCCACAGTGGGCCAGCGCATAGAGGGCCCGGGAGCCTCCCACATAGAAGGCGTTCCAACTGGTCAGGATACCGGCGATCCCGGCCAGCACCATCAACTTGCCCGCCCAGGGCGCCTGAAATACGGCCTGCATGGCATCGGGCACCGCCAGGTCGCTGTCGGCAAGAGCATCTGGCGTCAACATCAGGGAGGTACCGAGAATGATCAAGGCGTACCAGAATACCGCCAGGACGACCGACACCATCAGCACTCGGCCGATCTCACGAAACGGCAGATCGATCTCCTCGGCCGCCTGCGGAATGACATCGAAACCAACAAACATGAAGGGCACCATGATGATCACCAGCATGATACCGCCAGCCACACCATTCTCGGCATGAAACAGTGGCTGCATGGTACCCAACTCTCCCTCGAACAGAGCGCCGGTGATGAACATGATGCCGACCACCAGAATCAGTAGCGTGACAACTTTCTGCACCAACGCCGCGGTGCGCACTCCCAGATAGTTGATCACCATCATGGCAACCGAGCCAACCACGCCGACCGCAACCCAGGTGGCCTTGACGTCCCAACCGGCGATGGTCCAGAGGTGGCCCACGGAATAGGACGGGAACAGGTATTCAACAACCGTCGGCAATGCTACCGCTTCGAAGGCCACTACGCTGATATAGCCAAGCACGATGGCCCAGGTGCAGAGAAAGGAAGCAAAGTGACCCATGGCTCGATAGCTGTAGACGTGCTCACCGCCAACTTGAGGCATGGCAGAGGCGAGTTCAGCGTAGGTCAGTCCAACCAACACGATCACCAGTCCACCCAGCAGGAAAGCCGAGATGGCACCAACACTGCCGGCCGAGACAATCCAGTTGCCGGTCAGTACGATCCACCCCCAACCGATCATGGCACCGAAAGCGAGCGCCAGCACATCCTTGCGTGCCAGGACCCGACTCAATTCCGGGTGTGGAGAGCTGTTATTCATATCCCACATCCATGTTTCATATCTCCTTGAGACTTGGCCCGGTCGACCCAATAGTGGTCTGGAGAGCCCTGTTGTTATTGTGCATGCAAGACTCAAAATATCACACAGACTTGCAGAACCTCGACGTTTTTCGTCCTGGCCCAATGTCTAACAATCTCCCTGATGGCGGGGAAATGCCGTGGATTCCACGCTCACGGAAAGCCGTCAGCAGACATGGGCCAGCAAACGTAAATCAGGGCTGGCGAAAGACGTCGAAAGGTTGCATGCTGTAGGTGTCACAACCGCCCACTGGAGCATCATGAGTACCGCATATTCCTCGTCTCGAGCAGACGCTCTCGAACCGCCTCCTCGACGATGCCCTGACCTTGATGTCAGGGACCTGGAACAACGCACTCGCTTAATGCGCATAGTCACACGGCTCATCGCCGTATCCGATCTCGGTAGCCGCGAGATCGCCCGCCGCGCGGGCATCCCGATACAGAAGATCAGCGATCTTCTCTCGGGAAAACTCGAACATTTCACCTACGATGAACTTCAAGCCATCCGCCGTATCATAGATAGCGGACAGGCTTCGCCTGCCTGAAGCCGTGCTCTTTCGGAACGTGCTCTTTCTGGAACAGTGCTCAAGGCTCGATGCCATCATGCCCACCCGATGATCTCCGATCATCGGGTGCTGTTGAGTACCCGCTCATCCAGGGCCTCAACGACAGGCTATCGGCGAAAGCTTCATTACCTTCAACAGGAGTTCTGACATGCGCCGTATCCTCATCGCCCTTCTGGCCGCTTTGCCGCTGACAGCTCTGGCCGATGGTCAGGCGACGCTTCTCGATGGTGACGGTGACCCTACCAGTGCTGTCGTGGCGCGCTGGGCCGGTGAACAACTGCGCGTGGATTTTCCCGAACATGCCGCGCGAGGCTATCTGTTGATGCGTGATGGCAAGGGACATGTCGTCACCAATATCAGTGGGCAAACCGTCGTCCTCGGCATTCGCGATGTTCAATCCATGCTCGGCCAACTGGGTGGCGTCGACAGCAGCCAGTTGGGTAGCTACCAGGCACAGAGCGTTACCTCGCTGACCGCCACAGGCGAGTCCGAGACCGTGGCCGGCCTGCAGGGAGACGTCTATCTCCTCGACTGGGTCAACAAGGATGGCGAAGCTCATGAGGACCGGCTGGTACTGAGCCCAACCCCAGCAGCCCTGGAGTTGCTTGGCGTCTTCGATCGCTATCAGCAGATCCTTACCGGACGCGCTGACCCTGTCGCCGCCACTCTCCGTGAGCACGGCCTGGGTATCCTGCGCTTCGGTGATCGTTTCCAGGTGTCTGCGTTATCGTCGAACTCCCCCGACCCCTCGGCCTTTGCCTTGCCCAGCCAGAGCGGTGGCCTGCAGGATCTGCTCAAGTCCGTTGTTCAGTGAAGCCTGTTGGACAGAGGCCATACACAGGGCCAGAATCACATTCAGTAACCAATACTCCAGGCACTTTAACTGATGCATACAAAGGGTCTTGTGCGATTGCACGATGTTTCTTTCGTTCGTCCGACAGGATGCAAAAAGAAACAAGTTGCATATTGCGACAACTGGATTCCTGGCCGCGGCAATGACAGCAGGGGGCAGCATGAGGTCAATCGACAAGACTCTTCTTGAACAGATGCACATCAGCGACGTCGAGATAGAGAGGCGCAAGGAAATTCTGCGCCTCAGTGATGATGACCTGACAGACCTCGCCAACCTCCATCCACTGATCAACAGACATATCGACACCATCGTCGAGGAGTTCTATGCACGGCAGACGGAAATCGACGAGATCAATCTGCTGATCGGTGACTCAGAGACACTGCAGCGACTGCGTTCGGCGCAACGTCAGTATGTGCTGGATATCTTTGCCGGTCCCTACGATGCCGACTACGTCAACAGCCGCCTGCGTATAGGGCTGGTTCACAAGCGCATCGGCGTCGAACCCAAACTGTTTCTCGCCGCCATGTGCACACTCAAGGAAATCCTGTTTCGTATCCTCGACGAAAACCTCGATGCGGCGGATGAGACGCAGCGTTTCAAGTCGATTCTCGACAAGCTGCTGCATTTCGACATTACCCTGGTATTCGACACCTACATCGATACGCTGCTCAATGAAGTCCATATCGCACGCAGTCGCATGGAGCAATACGCGCGAAATCTCGAAGAGAAAACCAAGGAGCTGGCCGCCTATGCCGAGAAGGACGCTCTCACCGGGCTATACAACCAGCGGGGCATGGCAGCGGCTCTGCACCGCGAGATACTCCTGACAGAGCGGCGCCAATCACGCCTCTGTGTGATCTATTGCGATATTGACGACTTCAAGAAGATCAATGACAACTACGGACATCACAAGGGTGATGAGGTCCTCGTTGCCGTCGCCGGGCTGTTGCACGACTGCATGCGACAGAGTGATATCTGCTGTCGAGCCGGTGGAGATGAGTTCTGCTGCATCCTGCCCGATTGCGATGAACGCGGCGCCAGAATGATGAGCCAACGAGTCGAGAATGCCTTCACCAGCCGTTACCCGGATTTCAGCCTCAGTACCGGCGTTGCCGAGTTCAGTGGACAGCACTCCACCACTGCAGGTGAGCTGGTGCGTGCTGCCGATGAGATGATGTATCGCAACAAGCAGCAGCGCAAACAACCCTCATCCCTCGACCAGGCAGACGTCGATACAGCGGCAAGCGACACGAATAGCGATACATCAGCGGAGGCTCACCAGTCCTCCAACCAGCCCGATTGATCCGCTCCAGACCACTGTTTGTAGGCTGGAGCCCCATCGCCCCCTTCAGCTCAGGGCGATGGTGCTGTTGATGCCACTGGAGACATTCTCCGGCTCGAACCAGCGCGCGGTGACCGTCTTGGTCTGGGTCCAGAACTGGATAGCCTGCTTGCCGTTGGGGCCCAGATCGCCCAGCTTCGAGCCACGTGACCCCGTGAAGCTGAACCAGGCCACCGGCACCGGAATCGGCACATTGATCCCCACCTGCCCAACATCGATATCGCTCTCGAAACGCCTTGCCACCCACCCAGAGTTGGTAAAGATCGAGGTACCATTGCCGTTGGGGTTGGCATTGATGAAAGCAATCGCCTCATCCAGAGTCTCGACTTCCACCACACAGAGCACTGGCCCGAAAATTTCCTCACGATAGATGGTCATATCAGCACTGACACCGGCAAATACTGTTGGCCCGACAAAGTTGCCCTCAGCGTAGCCTTCCACGCGGCAGCCACGCCCATCCACCAGTAGCCGTGCACCTTCCTGTTCTCCCGTGGTGATCAGTGATTCCACTCGATCCTTCGCCTGCGGCGACACCAGCGGCCCGAGATCCGCGTCTCGATCGGTGCCCGGCCCGACTTTCATGCCACGAGCCCCGTCGACGATATCCTCCAGCCACTGACGAGCCTCACCAACCAGCATTACCACAGAATTGGCCATGCAGCGCTGCCCCGCCGCTCCAAATGCGGAGCCGAGCAGGTTGTTGATCGCCTGACTTCGGTTGGCATCCGGCATGACCACACAATGGTTCTTGGCTCCCATCATTGCCTGGCAACGCTTGCCCGACTCACTGGCCCGACGATATATCTGGGTGCCGACATGGGTGGAGCCGATGAACGACACTGCCTTGATATCCGGGTGCTCACAGAGCCGGTTAGCCACCTCGGGGCCACCATGAACCACATTGAGAACACCAGCTGGCACCCCCGCTTCCAACGCCAGTTCCACCAGACGCATGGTCGAGCTCGGGTCCTGTTCAGAGGGCTTGAGGACAAAGCAGTTGCCTGTAGCGATGGCCAGCGGAAACATGAAACAGGGCAGCATTATCGGGAAGTTGAAGGCGGTGATACCCGATCCCACTCCCAGTGGCTGATGGAGGGTATAGACATCCACTTCACTGGCAGCATTCTCGGCCACCTCCCCCAACTGCAGGGAACTGATCGAACAGGCATGCTCGATAACTTCCAGTCCCCGTCCGACCTCGCCCTCGGCATCGGGCAATGTCTTGCCGTGCTCTTCACTGATCAACGCCGCCAATTCACTGGTGTGTTCACGCACCAGTGCCTGAAGCTTGAGCATGATACGCATACGCTTTGCCAGCGGCACCTTGCGCCAACTGACGAAGGCTTCTCTGGCACTGGTTATGGCACGGTCGACTTCCTCGACACTACAGAACGGTACCCTGGCGACCACCAGCTGAGTTGCCGGATTGACCACATCACGCCACTCACCGCTCTGCGACGTGACAGCCTGGCCGTCGATGATCATGGGGATTTCGCGAACGGACATAAATGTGCTCCAGTCGTTGTCATTGTTTCGATAGTTTCTTGCGATGAACCTACTCGACGAACTTTCTCGACAAGCCTTTTCGATGGCTCTATTGATGGTTCTGTCGATATGGCTGCGTCGGTGTAATTGGGCCGTGGTCACCGGGTCACGGACCATTGAGCTGTCGGCGCTATTAACATGGCAATCAAATAGCTCATCCTGATCGATTTGATTTTCGTCCGCACCACACTGGCGCAGATGCGCGGATCTGCGCCAGTGTGGTCCGGTCTCGCGTCGGCCTGATGGCCGACGGCGGCACGCTCCTGTGCCGCCATTAACCCAACATGAAAGCATGCCGGGTTAATACTGGTGTTGTTGGCTTCACTGGTATCCATGTCTGCGAGGCAAGCAGAATGCAGCGACATGTGCAGGCCAGCACGGCAACCCAGTGGCGCAACATTTTTATAGGGTCCCATGAGTCTAGCCAGAGGTTGGATGGTTAAACAATGCGCAGCGAAGCATACTGCTTGTGCATTCATGCACAACTGAAGTCGCTGGAGTCATCATGCTGGATTGGCAGGACATGCAGATATTTCTCGAGGTCGCGAGACACTCAAGACTGACAGATGCCGCACGGCGCCTGGCGCTTGACCATTCGACCCTGTCACGGCGAACACGGCGCTTTGAACAGCAGCTGAATACCCAACTGTTCGAGCGCAGTACCCACGGCTACCGGCTCACCGAAGCCGGGATACGCCTCAAGGCCCATGTTGAACAGATGGCACTGCATGCCGAGGAAGCCACCGACAGCCTGGCCAATCAGAACCTCAAACTGGAGGGACAGGTACGGCTGGGGGTAACCGAAGGCTTCGGCACCTGGGTCATCGCACCGTTATTGACAGCCTTTGCCGAGCGCCACCCCGGCGTCACTCTGGACCTGCTGACCCTGCCGCGCATGGTCAATCTGAGCCGCCACGAGGCGGATCTCGCCATCACCGTCGAGCGCCCCAGCAACCCAGCGCTGGTCACCTCCCATCTCTGCGACTACCGCCTGCGGCTGTACACCAGTCGCTCCTATGGCGAACGCCACGGTCTGCCGAGCCAGTTGTGCGAACTGAGCCAGCACCGCCTGATCGGCTATGTCGATGACCTGATCTTCAGCGACCAGCTCAACTATCTCGACCCGCTGTTGAGTGACGATATCCAACTGGCTCGCCATGCCCATTTCGCCATGCGCAGCACCAGCGTCACCACTCAGCTCAGCGCTACACTCAGTGGTGCCGGACTGGGTATCCTGCCGTGCTTCATGGGAGCGAGCCACACACAGCTGCAGACACTGCTGGAAGAGGAAGTGGATGTCGTGCGGGCCTTCTGGATCACTGCACGCCAGGAACAGCGTCAGCTGTCCCGGGTTCGCCTGGTATGGGATTACCTACGCGAAGCCCTGGCGCTCAACCAGGCCTTTCTGATGGGTGACCACGATCACTTGACCCTGCCGACCGAGGAAGCGACGGCAGGTGATTGATGCCTTCGGGTTTGGTCCTCTCAGGACTCCACCCGAGGAGGCTCCACCTCCAGCTTCTGGGCGGCAATGACAGCCTGGGTGCGTGAGTGCACTCCCAGCTTGCGAAGAATCGCTGTGACATGTGCCTTGATGGTGGCTTCGGACACATTGAGCTCGTAGGCAATCTGCTTGTTGAGCAGACCTTCGGTGAGCATATTGAGCACACGGAACTGTTGAGGGGTCAGCGATGCGATGGCCTCGGCGAACCGCGCTTCCTCCTCATTGGCATCACCAAGTGCATCAGCCATTTCTTCCGGTAGCCAGACTTCACCGTCAAGGATTTCTCCTACTGCCTCGGCTATCAGCGCCAGTGATGACGACTTGGGAATGAAGCCGGACGCACCATAGTCGATGGCACGACGTACTACATGGACTTCATCGCTGCCGGAGACAACCGCAACCGGAATGTCCGGTGTCTGACCGCGCAACTGGATCAAGCCGGAAAAACCATGGGCTCCCGGCATGTGGAGGTCCAACAGGATCAGGTCGGCGTCGGGATGACGGATCACGACATCCGTGGTCGCTTCCATTGTGTCAGCTTCAACAATCTCGGCCTGGGGTGCCAACTGTCGCAGTGCTTGAGTCAAGGCAGCACGGAACAGCGGATGGTCATCGGCGACGATGAATTTCTGGGCAAAGGCCATGGATTCTCCTCCGGATTCCGATGCAGCGATACAGGCCATACGCCGCAACGCAAGACTCTTGTTTGACAGCATGTTACCCCATGGGTGGCAGCATCCCAAGACTATAAGAGGGATCATAGTCAACGCCACCCATGGAAAACAGCGCCGACCTCATGGCCGACGCTGGTTTGCGGGTTATGAACTAGTTGGGAACTTGATAGGTAGAAGCGATATCAGCGGATGGCACGATGCTCGATCAGATCATCGACTACCGATGGATCAGCCAGAGTACTGGTATCCCCCAGACCGTCACATTCATTGGCAGCAATCTTGCGCAGAATACGGCGCATGATCTTGCCGGAACGGGTCTTGGGCAGTCCCGGCGCCCACTGGATATGATCCGGCGAGGCAATCGGGCCGATGTCCTTGCGTACCCATTGAGTCAGTTCCTTGCGCAGCTCCTCGCTCGGCTCCACCTCATCGGTGAGGGTCACATAGATATAGATGCCCTGCCCCTTGATATCGTGCGGGAAGCCTACCACTGCGGCCTCGGCCACTGCCTGATGGGCCACCAGCGAGGATTCGATCTCGGCAGTGCCCATGCGATGTCCGGATACATTGAGCACATCATCGACGCGGCCAGTGATCCAGTAGTAGCCATCCTCGTCACGACGACAACCATCACCAGTGAAGTACATGCCTTCGTAGGTGGAGAAATAGGTCTGGATGAAACGCTCGTGATTCCCCCAGATCGAGCGCGCCTGACCCGGCCAGGCATCGAGGATCACCAGGTTGCCATCGGTGGCCCCCTCGAGCAGCTTGCCTTCGTTGTCGACCAGCGCTGGCTGCACACCGAACAACGGCAATGTCGCCGATCCCGGCTTGAGGTCCGTGGCACCGGGCAGCGGTGCGATCATGATGCCGCCGGTCTCGGTCTGCCACCAGGTATCCACGATCGGACACTTGCTGTTGCCGATCACGCGGTGATACCACTCCCAGGCCTCGGGATTGATCGGCTCACCAACCGACCCCAACAGACGCAGACTATCGCGCTTGCTGGAGTCCATGACATGGTCGCCATGGGCCATCAGCGCGCGGACCGCCGTCGGTGCGGTATAGAGAATGCTGACCTTGTGCTTGTCGACGATCTCGCCCATGCGCCCGTGGGTCGGATAGCTCGGCACGCCCTCGAACATCAGCGTGGTCGCCCCATTGGCGAGAGGACCGTAGACGATATAGCTGTGCCCGGTCACCCAGCCGACATCCGCCGTACACCAGTAGACTTCACCGTCCTGATAGTCGAACACGTACTGATGGGTCAGGCCGGCGTAGAGCAGATAGCCACCACTGGTGTGCTTGAGTCCCTTGGGTGTGCCGGTCGAACCTGAGGTATAGAGGATGAACAGCGGATCCTCGGCGTTGACCTCTTCTGCCGGGCATTCGGTGTCCTGGCCATCGACCAGATCGTGATACCAGACATCGCGGCTCTCATGCCAGTCGATATTGCCACCGGTACGCTTGACCACCAACACCTTCTCGGCCACATCAGTGCCATCCCGTGTCAGGGCGGCGTCGACGTTTTCCTTGAGCGGGACCTGCTTGCCACCTCGTACCGATTCATCGGCGGTGATCACCACCCGCGAGGCCGCATCCTTGATGCGTTGTGCCAGAGCATCGGGAGAGAAGCCACCAAATACCACCGAATGAACGGCACCGATGCGAGCACAGGCCAACATTGCCATAGCGGCCTCGGGAATCATGGGCATGTACAGGGTGACGGTATCGCCCTTCTTCACACCCAGCGATTTCAGCGCATTGGCCAGTTGACAGGTCCGCTCGTAGAGCTCGCGGTAGGTGATGTGGGCCGACTCGTTGGGGTCATCGCCTTCCCAGATGATGGCAGTCTGATCCCCTCGGGTGGCCAGGTGACGATCCAGACAGTTGGCACTGACATTGAGCGTGCCATCCTCGAACCAGCGGATATCGACATTGTCACTGGCATAGGACGTATTCTTGATGGTGGTGGGTGTCTTGATCCAGTCGAGCCGCTCTGCCTGTTCCTTCCAGAACCCCTGGGGATCCTCCACTGACTGCCGGTAGAGCTTTTGATAGGTGTCCTTGTCCGCCCAGGCATTGCGGGCAAAATCATCAGAAACCGGATAAACGTGGGAATGATCGCTCATGGTGCAGTTATCCTTGGAGTCGCCTTCGAAGTGTGTCTGCCGACCGTCAACTACGCACGACCGGCACCATAAAGCCAGTTCCCAGCATAACGTCGCCCACCTGACGAATCCCCTTAGACATTGGTATGAGTATTTTTCTTTTTTGCAACAATGGCTTAGAGTTAATTTTCCATTTTGTGCATATCCGCTTCAGGCACAGTGACGCAAGCGCCCGCGACAGCGCCGACAACGATACTCACGACCGTTGCGGGCATTGGCGTGGCGCCGAGCCGAGAAGTGATGCTCCTGACAGTCACAGCGATAGATATAGGGTGCTGGACTGGCACTGCGCGTATCAAACTCGTGCGTGACACTGGGCGCTATCCCGAACAAACGGACCATCACTGTCTGCCATTCACGTCCATGGGGTCGGAATGATGGCCCGTCCTCCAGGTGCCAGACCAGCCAGTGCGCTACCTCGTGGGGAACTACCTCGACCACAAATTCCATCCGGTTGTCGCTCAACAGCACGGGATTGAAGCGCAACCCACCACGTCCAAAGTGTGCCTGCCCAGCACCCTTGCCACGCAGATCAAACCACACTTCAGGTTGCGGCAGATCCGGATACAGTGAGTGGCAGAGCGCCATGGCATCGTCCACTCTCTGACGCACCAGCGCCTGCAACTCAGGTAGCGTCAGGCGGGCAAGCATCTCTCGGTCAGGGTTGGGCAATGTCGGCATCATGGTCGTGAGCTAGAGTGGTATCCCGCAAGTTCATCAAATTTCAGAGCCCTCAGGTGCCGTTGGGGCAAGACCAGGCACGCGGGAGGATGGCAATGCTACAATGCGCGATCATGCTACGGTGGCAGGCCAGAGTTCGCCACCACCCGTTGCTTCTCCGATTGCCGATTGCTGCGAGCGCACCATGTCCGACTCCGATACGCCGCTACCCCAACCCCTGCTTGATGATGAAGGCCTGGACCTGCTGGACGACTTTCTTCACGAGCGCGCAGGCCCCGATGCGCTGGATCTGATCGGTGCCCACGGCTTCCTGGTGGCACTGGCTGTCGCTCCACGCGAACTGCCCGCAGCCAACTGGATTGCCGAACTGTTCCATGGCACACCAGAGTTCGACAATGAGCAGGAGCGCGAGACGATTCTCGGCCTGCTGGAACAGTTGCGCCGCAATGCCATTGATGTCCTTGAAACCGGCGGCCTGCCGGAGTTGCCTTTCGAGTTGACGCTCGATGGCGTCCCCCCGGAAGAAACGCCAATCGGAGACTGGTGCGCCGGCTTCATGGAAGGCGTCTTTCTCGATGAACCGGCCTGGTTCGAAGGCGACGAGGAAACCACCGCTACCCTGCTGCTCCCGTTCATGCTGCTTTCGGGTCTGTTCAACGAAGAACCGGATATGGCTGAGCTGAGCCGTGACACCCAACGCCTGGAAAGTCTGGTCGGCCAGCTCCCTGAGCTGGTGCTGGATCTCTATCTGCATTTCCGCGTTCCACCGGATACCGCCAAGCCCAAACCCCGCCCCAAACGTCCCGCCGGCAAGGCTGGGAAAGGCAAGGGGCGTGGCGGAAAGCGCTAGCAGCAGCAAGGTATCAAAGCAGAAGCTACAAGCCTCGGGCTACGAGCTGTCCAGTGCCAACCTGTCAGCTACGTGCCTTTCCTCGGGGTTCGGGGTTCGGGGTTCGGGGTTCGGGGTTCAAGCTTGAGCGTAGCGTACTCGTGACTCATAGCTCGCGGCTGGAGCCACTTACAGCTTAAAACTCACAGCTCGTAGCTCGTAGCTCGTAGCTCGTAGCAGAAAACACTACCTCAACCTTGTCATCCAGCTATCCAGGCTGCCATACAGCCAGGTTCTCGCCTTCTTCCACCAAGGGCGCTCCTGCCATTCCTGCAGGTGGATTTCCCGACTTACCGCGAAGTTACGCTCGAACAACTGGCGGACATCCTCGGCAAAGGCGGCACATTCCACCTCCTGATTGGCTTCCAGGTTCCACTGCAGGCTCCAGTGGTCGAAGTTGCAGGATCCGAGACTGGCCCAGTCATCGACAAGCACGAACTTGGCGTGGATAAAGCCAGGCTGGAATTCGTGGATTCGCACTCCAGCCTGCAGCAGGCGCGCGTAGAATCGCTGCCCGGCATAACGCACTCCGGGATGGTCATGGGCACTGCCCGGCAGCAGCAACCGGACATCAACCCCACGACGGGCCGCCCGCTGCAACCGCCAGCGCAACCCCAGGGTGGGAACAAAATAGGGCGTGCACAGCCATAGACGCCGGTCAGCGGAGGTAATGCGATCCTGTAGCGACAGGCGTATCGCCTGGAATCGGTATCCCCTGCCCCAGATGACTCGTCCCCGGGCTCCGCCCGCCAGCGGCTCACCATCAACCGGCGGCATGAGCGGCTTCGCCTCGCGAGCGCCCTTTGTCAGCGGTGACTGCCAGACACTGCGAAACAAGCGGACCCAGTCCGCCACCACGGGTCCCTCGACCCTGACCGCCAACTCGAACCAGGCTTCGAGAAACTCATCAACGGCACCGAAGCCGCCGGTGAAAGCAATACGCTGGTCGACGACCACCAGTTTGCGGTGATCGCGGCTGACATTGCGCGCCAACGAATGCCAGGCCAGCGGGTTGAAGTCGCGTAACCACACCCCGCCCTGGGTCAGGCGCTGGCGATCCGCCTGAGCCAGCCCCATGGAGCCGAATCCATCCAGCAGCAGATAGACGGAAACGCCCCGCTGTGCGGCTGCCAGCAACGCCTCGATGACCCGATTCGCCAGCTGCCCGGACTCCATGAGATAAAGTTCGATCAGGATGCTCTCCTGCGCCTGCTCCACCGCCTCGAAGAGCGCGGGCAGAAAGCACCGTGATTCAGGCAACAAAGTAATGTGGTTGCCTTCTCTCCAGTGCGCTCTGGCACGCTTGATGGAGGGATTCCGTCTGCTACTCACCTGGTTTCCACTTCCCTGCTACTGTCATTCAAGGTAAAAAGGCCAGGGCCTGGCCACTCACGGCGGGGCCGTTATACTGGCGGCATTCATCAGCGCTTATTCAGCGTGGCTTCACTTCCAACGGATTTTTCATGTCTGGCCTGTTCCGCGCGCCCTTGAGGCGACTACTCTCTGCCTGGACCGACGTTCGCCTCGCCGAACCCGATTCTGCGGAGCTGCATCTCGACCCGAGCCTGCCGACAATTTATGTGCTGCCGCGCCCGGCCTTGAGTGATGCCTTACTGCTCGAGAACTATACCAGGCGGAGACCGATGCCGTCGTCTCTCGGGCGGCTCATCGTCGGCCAAACCAGCGTAGCACGTTGTGTCACGCTACCGGCTCGCCGCTCGCGCTGGTGGCCCGGACGCCCTCAACCGGTTGCCCCCTTCACCGAACTGATTGCCGCGGGCGAAAACGTCCAGATCGTACCGGTCAGTGTGTTCTGGGGACGTGCACCCGGCAAGGAGTTCGGTTTCTGGCACCTGCTTGCCGCAGACAACTGGCAACTGACCGGGCGAGTCCGGCGTGCGCTGTCAGTCATGGTCAATGGCCGTGATGTGGAGATCCAGTTCGGCGCACCTCTGCACCTATCCGACATCCACGATGGCCGTGACCCGGCACTGACCAACCGCAAGGTGGCGCGACTGTTGCGCGTGCACTTTCGCCGTGTCACTACCCGCGTGCTGGGCCCGGACCTCTCCCATCGACGTACGCTGATTGAGGGCGTGGTGCGCAGTAGCGAAGTTCGAGAGGTGATCGACGAACTCCAGACCACTCCAGGCGAACGCAGCAGAGGCAACCGGCAGCGCCTGCAACGTCGCGCAAGGCGCTACGGCAACGAAATCGCCTCCAACATGACCTATCCGGTACTGCGCTTTCTGGCCGGGGCACTGCGCCGGCTATGGAACCGCCTCTACGATGGTGTGGACGTCACCGGCCTCGAGCGCGTCAAGCAGCTGGCCGGCCACAGTACGCTGGTCTATGTGCCCTGCCATCGCAGCCACATCGACTACCTGCTGCTCTCCTATGTGCTGTACCGCGATGGCCTGATGCCGCCGCACATCGCAGCCGGTCGCAACCTGGACATGCCGATCGTCGGTCCATTGCTGCGTCGAGGCGGAGCCTTCTTCCTGCGTCGCAGCTTCCGCGACAACCGCCTTTACGGTGCGGTATTCAATGAGTACCTGCATCGTCTGCTGGCCGGTGGTTATTCGATGGAATACTTCATTGAAGGGGGGCGCTCGCGCAGTGGCCGCATGCTGCCTCCGCGGCCCGGTATGCTGTCGATGACCCTGCGCTCCTTCCTGCGCATCCAGCAGCAGCACGCCCGCCCGGTGGTCTTCGTGCCTGTCTATATCGGCTACGAGAAGATTCTCGAGAATGCCAGTTATCAGCGCGAGATGGGGGGAGGACGCAAGCGCAAGGAGACGCCGCTGGGGCTGCTCAAGGTGATCGGTCGCCTGCGTGACGAATTTGGTCGTGTCTCGGTGAACATCGGAGAACCACTGGACATCGCCGACTTCCTCGACAACCACAGCCCGGCGTGGCGTGAATCCAGCGACAGCCGGCCGGACTGGCTCAAGGGTGCCGTTGCCGAGCTGGGTACCAGCATCTGTCAGCGCATCAATGCCGTGGCAGCCCTCAATGCGGTCAATCTGGTGGGGTTGGCACTACTGGCGACTCCCCATCGCGCGTTGGAATACAGCATGCTCAAGGGCCAACTGGAGCTGCTCTGCTCACTGGTGTCGCACACCCCATCCGAGCCTGGCCCTTCCCTTCCGGAAGGCGATGCCGAGGGCTGGATCGCCCAGGTGTTGGCACTGGGAATGGTGGAACGCCGCGAACAAGCGCTGGGCGACATCATCACGGCGGATGAGTCCCAGGCCGCGCTGCTGGGCTGGTACCGCAACAACGTCCTGCACCTCCTTGCCCTGCCGGCTCTGGTCGCCTTCAGCTTCCGCAGTCAGGACGCCCACAGTGTCGATGAACTCACAGAACTGCTCAGCCCGTTATGGCCGATGCTGGCACGCGAGCTGGCCGTCCCTGTCGGGCCTGATCTGCACCGGCAATTGAGTCAGATAGTCGAACGCCTGGTCAGCCAGCAACTGCTCACGGAACATGCCGGGAAGTATCAACCCTGCGGCAATCTCGAAGCCCGTGAACGCCTGCGCCTGCTCGGCAGGATGATCCAGCCCTCGCTGGAGCGTAACACCCTGCTGGTCGATACCCTGCTGGCCTCGCCGTCCGGCACTCTGGGCCGAGATGAGCTGTGCCAGCGAGCACGCTCTCTGGCCGAACGTCTGGCGTTGTTGAGCGGTCGCGCCGCCCCGGAGTTCTTCGACCTACGCCTGTTCGAGAGCCTGGTCGACAGCCTGGTCGCCGATGGCTGGGTGTGTGAGGAGGAGCAATACCTGGTCTTCGACCACAACCTGCGCCACGCCGCACACAACGCCATGCAACTTCTCGACGCCTCTCTCCAGCGGCGGCTGGCGGCGGTGACGGGGCCTCAGGAGAAGGAGTAGGACGTAAGCCACGAGCGTCGAGCCGCGAGCTTCGAGCCACGAGCGGCTCAACGCCAAAACGGCAAGTCCGTGCCTTTCCCGGGGTTCGGGGTTCGGGGTTCGGGGTTCGGGGTTCGGGGTTCGGGGTTCGGGGTTCGGGGTTCGGGGTTCAAGCTCAAGCATAGCGTGCTCGAAGCTCGTCACTCGCGGCTGGAGCCACTTACAGCTTAAAACTTACAGCTTATAGCTCGAGCTGCTCGTAGCTCGTAGCTCGTAGCTCGTAGCTAGGACCCCGCCGTCAAACTCCGATGCACATAGATATCATAGCGACTGGTCTTCTCCTCGAGGCGATGGCGCGGCTCTGGACCAGCTATCGGTGGTGCCTTGCGCGGACGCTTGACCACCACTCGATGGGTCGCCACATCCAGCGCGGCTTCCAGCAGACGTGGCGCATCGTCGTCATCCCCCGCCAGTTCGCGGAACAGGCGCATCTCCTTCTTGACCAGTGCCGACTTCTCGCGATGAGGAAACATCGGATCCAGGTGAATCACCTGAGGGTCATGGCCGCTATCGACGACAATGGCCTCCAGTTCACGACTGCTGTCACCATGGCGCAATCGCATCCGCTCGATGATCACCGCAATCTCGTCATCGCCCTGAGCCCGTAGCAGACCATCCTCGAGCAGAGCCGCAATCGGCGCGACTCGCTCGATCAGCAACACCTCTGCCCCCAGACTTGCCAGCACGAAGGAATCACGACCAAGCCCCGCCGTAGCGTCGACAATCGATGGCGTGACGCCCTTCGCCAGACCGCAGGCACGTGCTACCAACTGCCCCCTACCACCACCGAAGCGCCGTCGGTGACCGACACGGCCACCGACGAAATCCACCAGCAAGGGTTTGCCGAAGGTCTCGACATCACCGCCCAGCACCAGGCACCCCTGGTCATCACGGTAGAGCCGTAGTTGGGCACCAGCAGGACCGGCAACCGCAAAGTCCTTATCCATTGCAAAACGCCGGGCCAGTGCCTCCAGTCCCTCATCCACCACGACACTCACTGGGGCGCTTTCCTGCTCGCTGCCCTGGGCGCACTCTTTTTCCAGGCCACCTGATCACGCAGATAGACCGGTTGCGCATCATGGGGACGCTGGTGCTCTCCCGCATCGAAGGCATCAGCAGCAAGAATCACCATATCGCTGGCCTGGGGTTCCACATCAACCACGGTAAGGCCGAGGGCGGCCTGGATCTCCGCTGGCATGGCATCCCAGAGCCCCCAGCCGGATCCCAGTCCGACCCAGTCATGATCCTCATGCTCGCGTGGCAACTGCAGACGCTCGGGAGGCAGGACCGCCTCATCCATCAAGGCAACCGGGCGCTCGTTCTCGATCCGCCAGGCCGCGGCATAGACCTCGCCCATGCGCGCATCCAGCGTGGTGAACACATAACGGAAGCGATGGCGAAGAAAGCCGCCAAGAGCCAATGCCTTGAGGGTGGAAACCCCCACCAACGGACGCTCGAGGCCATAGGCCAGCCCCTGGGCAACCCCCGCGGCAATCCGCAACCCGGTGAACGACCCCGGCCCATGCCCGTAGGCAACGGCATCCAATTGAGCGGGAGCCACTCCCGCTTCCGCCAGCACCTCATCGATCATCGGCATCAAACGACGGGTGTGCTCGCGAGGCGTCAGCGCGTAGCGCGACACCAGTTCCTCGCCCTCGGCCCCACGCCGCAGCAATGCGGCCGAACAGGCACTGGAGGAAGCATCCAGAGCAAGAACCAGAGACATGACCAACTCGACTGTAGAGAAAATGTGCGCGCATTATAAACGACATCGGCCCATCCGAGGATGAGCCGATGACCGATACGACAATACCGCTAGTCTGTATTGTCTGACGCCTGGCCTTCGAGCGCTTCGAGCACCTGGTTGGTAATCGACTCAACGCTACCGACGCCTTCCACACGGTGGTAACGCGGGGCCTGATCGTCACCTTGAGCCGCCCAATCCTTGTAATACCCCACCAACGGTTCGGTCTGCTCATGGTAGACCGACAGGCGGTGGCGCACTGTGCTTTCACAGTCGTCTTCGCGCTGGATCAGCGGCTCACCGGTCACATCGTCCTTGCCATCTTCCTGTGGCGGATTGTGCTCGATGTGGTAGACACGGCCAGAGGCCGGGTGGCAACGGCGCCCCGACATGCGGCTGACGATTTCCTCGTCATCGACAGCGATCTCCAGCACGTGATCGATCTTCACGCCGCCGTCCTTCATCGCATCGGCCTGCGGAATGGTGCGCGGGAAACCGTCGAACAGGAAGCCATTGGCGCAATCCGGTTGCGCGATGCGCTCCTTGACCAGCGCAATGATGATATCGTCGGACACCAGACCACCAGTGGTCATGATTTCCTTGACCTTGAGACCCAGCTCACTGCCTTCCTTGACTGCAGCACGCAGCATGTCGCCGGTGGAAATCTGAGGGATACCATAGCGCTCGCAGATGAAACGGGCCTGAGTACCCTTGCCGGCACCAGGCGCGCCCAAAAGGATCAAACGCATCAGAAGAACTCCTTGAAAATCGCGAAAAAGGTTTCGATGAAGAAAAGTGTTTGCCGAACGATACCCGCGCCACCGTGGCGACACAACCGAGTGAAATTGCCGCAGCCCGATTAAAGATCGAAATTTCACTTTAATATCAAAGAACTACGCCGCATATAGCACTTTGGTCACGCAGTAACATCAATGTCATCGTTCGCTTGTGCCGGCATAGCGCTATAGCTGTTCAAGCACCGTGTTTTCAAGAACCAGGTTTTCAAGCGCCGTGTTTTCAAATGCCTGGTTTTCAAATGCCGTGGCTGCAACGGAAAACGGCGCCCTGTGTTGGCGCCGTCATCCTTGCCCGGATGCTGGATTACAGCAGTAGGCGTCGTACATCTCCCAGCAACTGCCCCAGCAGCGTGGTGAAGCGGGCTGCATCGGCACCGTTCACTGCACGGTGGTCATAGGACAGACACAGCGGCATCATCAGACGCGGCTGGAAGGCAGCACCATCCCAGACCGGTTTCATCGATGCCTTGGACACGCCAAGGATACCGACTTCCGGCGGGTTGACGATCGGCGTGAAGGCCGTGCCACCAATCGAGCCCAGGCTGGAGATGGTGAAGCAGCCACCGGTCATCTCGTCGCGCTTGAGCTTCTTGGTCTGCGCCTTCTTCGCCAGCTCCACGGATTCCTTCGCTAGATCGATGAGCGACTTCTGATCAGCGTTGCGAATCACCGGCACCATCAAACCATCCGGCGTATCAACGGCAATACCGATGTGCACATACTTCTTGTGCACGATGGTCTCTCCATCGGCCTTCAAGCTGACGTTGAACTGCGGGTACTTCTGCAGCGCATAGGCACAGGCCTTGATCATGAACGGCAGCGGCGTGAGCTTGGCACCCTGGGCTTCGGCCTCGGCCTTCATTGACTTGCGGAAGGCCTCCAGCTCGGTGATATCCGCCTCGTCGAACTGCGTCACATGCGGGATATTGACCCAGCTGCGATGCAGGTTCTGAGCGCCCATCTTGAGCAGGCGCCCCATCGGCTTCTCTTCGATCTCGCCGAACTGACTGAAGTCCTGATCCGGGATCGGCGGAATGCCGGAACCACCTGCGGCAGGTGCAGCACTAGCCTTGGGCGCGCTGGCCTGACCGGACATCACCTGCTTGACGTAGTTGTGAACGTCATCCTTGAGCACGCGGCCCTTGGGCCCCGTCGGCGTGACCAGACTCAGGTCCACGCCCAGCTCACGTGCCAGCATGCGCACAGCGGGGCCTGCATGGACGTTCTTGCCAGGCGTGCCGGTGGCGGCAGCCTGGGGCTGCTGAGCAGAGGTTTGCTGCGCAGGTGCAGCGGCCTGAGGCGCAGCCACCTGCTGTGGCGCCGCTGCGGTGTCCTTCTTCGGCGTTTTCTTCTTCGGAGCAGCTCCAGCCACTTCGATATAGCCGATCAGATCACCCTCGGAGACGCTATCGCCCTCCTTGACCGCCAACTCAACGACCTTGCCCTTGAACGGACTCGGGATATCCATCGAGGCCTTGTCAGACTCGAGGGTAATCAGCGCATCCTCGACATCGACTTCATCGCCGACGGCAACCGCCATCTCGATGATCGGCACATCGCTAGAGCCGGACAGGTCCGGGACGCGGATTTCCTGACGTCCACCCTCAGCGGCGTCCTCTTCCTCATCGTCATCCTGCTCTTCAGCAGCAGGAGACGATTGAGCCTCAGCCGGCGGTTCCTCGGCTGCAGGCGCCGCATCTCCGCCCTCACCTGCGACTTCCATGGTACCGATGACATCGCCTTCGGAAACCGTGTCGCCTTCCTTGACTGACAGGCTGACCAGCTTGCCGGCGTAAGGGCTGGGAATATCCATGGAGGCCTTGTCGGACTCCAGAGTGATCAGGGTATCTTCCTCACCGACATCATCGCCTTCGCTGACAGCGACTTCGATGATCTCGACATCGCTGGAACCACCGAGGTCGGGCACCTTGATCTCGACCGTGCGGCTACCACCGGAGGCAGCAGGCTGGGCCGCGGGTGTTGGCTCGCTGGCAGCGGGTGCCTCAGACTCAGCAGCCTCTGGTTCAGCAGCCGCTTCCGGCTCGGCATCACCCGCGCCTTCCACTTCCAGTTCGACGATGTCGTCACCTTCGGAGACGGTATCGCCTTCCTTGACCAGCACCTTGACAACCTTGCCGCCCTTCGGCGCCGGAACGTCCATGCTGGCCTTGTCGGATTCGAGAGTGATCAAGGTGTCTTCCGGCTCGATGACATCACCGACCGACACCGCCACTTCAATAATCTCCACACCGGTATCGCCACCGATGTCGGGTACTTTGATGATTTCGCTACTCAAGGTCGCGCTCCTTCAAATGCTTGACGGGGGCGGGACTCGCGTCCCGCCGTGCCACCGAATCATTCGGCCGATGCCTTACACCTCAAGCGGGTTCGGCTTGTTGGGGTCGATGCCGTACTTCTTGAGCGCTTCGGCCACCACCTTGCGGTCGAGCTCGCCACGGTCCGCCAGCGCCTTGAGCGCGGCTACGGTGACGAAGTAGCGATCTACCTCGAAGAACGAGCGTAGCTTCTCACGAGTGTCAGAGCGACCATAGCCGTCGGTACCCAATACATGATAGTCGGTCGGCACCCAGGCACGGACCTGGTCAGCGTACAGTTTCATGTAGTCGGTAGAGGCAATCGCCGGCCCCTTGCGACCTTCCAGACACTTGGTAACGTGCGGCTTGCCCGGCTCGGCATCGGGGTTGATGAAGGCCTGACGGTCGAGCCCCAGAGCCTCACGACGCAGTTCGTTGAAGCTGGTCACGCTCCAGATGTCGGAGCCTACGCCCCACTCCTCGGCGAGCATCTCGGCTGCAGCCTCGACCTCGCGCAGGATAGTGCCGGAGCCCAGCAACTGGACGTGGCCTTTCTTGCCCGCAGTTTCGCGGAGCAGGTACATGCCCTTGACGATATCCTCGGCAGGGATGTTCTCCAGCTCAGGATGCTCGTAGTTCTCGTTCATCACCGTCAGGTAGTAGAAGCAGTTTTCCTTGTCGGCAAACATGCGCTTCAGGCCATCCTGAACGATGACGGCAACCTCATGGGCATAGGTCGGGTCATAGGTGCGGCAGTTGGGGATCATGGCCGCCTGCAACAGGCTGTGACCGTCCTGGTGCTGCAGACCCTCACCGTTGAGCGTAGTACGACCAGCGGTACCGCCCACCAGGAAGCCACGCGCCTGCAGGTCACCTGCCGCCCAGGCCAGGTCGCCAATACGCTGGAAGCCGAACATCGAGTAGTAGATGTAGAACGGCAGCAGCGTGCAGTTGTTGTTCGAGTACGAGGTCGCCGCGGCCATCCAGGCCGACATGGCTCCCGCCTCGGTAATGCCTTCCTCGAGGATCTGACCTTTCTGATCCTCGCGATAGAACATGATCTGGCCCTTGTCCATGGGCTCGTATTTCTGGCCTTCAGAGGTGTAGATACCCAACTGACGGAACATGCCTTCCATGCCGAAGGTACGCGCCTCATCAGGGATGATCGGAACCACCTGTTTGCCGATCTTCTTGTCCTTCACCAGGCCGTTGAGGATTCGCACGAAGGCCATGGTGGTGGATACTTCACGCCCCTTGGAACCTGCAGTCTGGGAAGCAAAGGTCTTGTCGTCGAGTGCCGGAATCTCCAGCGCCTCGAAGTCATTGCGACGCGACGGTAGGTAGCCGCCCAGGCGCTCGCGCTGGAGGTGCATGTACTTCATTTCCGGGGAATCGTCATCCGGCTTGTAGTACGGCACATCCTTGAGTTGCTCGTCGGAAATCGGGATGCCGAAGCGGTCACGGAAGCGCTTGAGCGCCTCGTATTCCATGGTCTTGACCTGGTGCGCCTCGTTGGCAGCCTCACCGTCACCACCACCCATGCCGTAGCCCTTGACGGTGTGCGCCAGGATCACGGTGGGACGGCCATTGGCGTTGCTGGTCGCCTGATGGTAGGCGGCATAGACCTTGAACGGATCGTGGCCACCACGATTCAGCTTCCAGATGTCCTCATCGGACATGTCCTTGACCAACTCGGCAGTCTCCGGGTACTTGCCGAAGAAGTGCTCACGGGTGTACGCGCCACCGTTGGCCTTGTAGTTCTGGTATTCGCCGTCGACAGCCTCGTCCATGCGCTTCTGCATGACACCCTTCTTGTCCTTCTCGAACAGCGGGTCCCACAGACGTCCCCAGACGACCTTGAGCACATTCCAGCCAGCGCCACGGAAAACACCTTCCAGCTCGTCCATGATGCGCGAGTTGCCGCGCACCGGACCATCGAGTCGCTGCAGGTTGCAGTTGACGACGAAAATCAGGTTGTCGAGCTTCTCGCGGCTGGCGAGATGGATCGCACCCAGAGATTCCGGCTCATCACACTCACCATCCCCCATGAAGCACCAGATCTTGCGATCCTGCATGTCATGCAGTTCGCGCGAATGCAGATACTTCATGACGTGGGCCTGATAGATTGCCTGAATCGGGCCCAGACCCATGGAGACGGTCGGGAACTGCCAGAAGTCCGGCATCAACCAGGGGTGCGGATAGGAGGATAGACCGTCGCCATCAACTTCCTGACGGTACTTGTCCATCTGCTCTTCGGTCAGACGTCCTTCAAGATAAGCTCGGGAATAGATACCCGGTGCCACATGACCCTGGATGTAGACCAGATCCCCTTCGAAGTCGCCATTGGGCGCGCGGAAGAAGTGGTTGAAGCCTACGTCGTAGAGGGTCGCCGAGGACATGAAGCTGGCAATGTGGCCGCCTAGTCCGGGGTTGGCGCGATTGTTGCGGATGACCTGGGCGATGGCGTTGTAGCGGATCAGGGAGCGAATACGGCGCTCCATGAACAGGTCGCCCGGCATCGGGGCCTCGTTATGCACCGGAATGGTGTTACGGTGCGGGGTCGTGACCGAGAAGGGCACCTGCATACCATCCTGGCGGTAGCGATCAGCCAACCGCGTCATCAGGTACCGGGCACGATCCTCGCCCTCACGATCCAGTACAGATTCCAGGGAGTCCAGCCATTCCTGGGTTTCTACCGGATCGAGATCTTCTCTTGTACCAAGACTCATAGAACGTCTCTCCGAATGACGATGAGGGGTCACAGCCCCGCAAACGAGGCCAGTGGGCGCGCGGGGAAAGGATCACTTTCCTCGGACCGCGGCGCAACGTCAGGCATGTAGTAATTTTACGAAATTTTCGTATCGATAGGGCTAGAACTGGCAGAAAGATACCGTAGAAGTCCCCGTGCTGCCAATTCAACCAGACATGGAAATATTTTTCAAGATACCCATATTGCACTGCAACACAATCACTTAGCGTCATCGTCACTCAGGATTACTGACGAAAGTCAGCAACTTGTAAACAAACCAACGTTTGACCACCGATCTACGACAAAACTATGCTATTTCGATGCTCAGCGCGCTGATACTTACCCATCGGTGCATCGAGACAGACAGTGTCGCAGATAGGCCCAGTCGAAAGCAGGACCTGGATCAGTCTTGCGCAAGGGCGCCACTCGCTCGTGGCTGGTGATGCGCGCAGGAGTAATCGCCGGGTAGGCGTCAAACAACGCATGCAGAACGGCTGCCAGGCTGCGGTACTGTGCTTCCCGGTAGGGCGTCAACTCATCCCCCTCCAGTTCGATACCTACCGCAAAATCATTCAGTTCACGGCGCAGAGTATGGCCGTCATGCCATTGTGAACGCCCGGCATGCCAGGTACGTGTCGCGAAGGGAGCAAACTGGACACACTCGCCGTCGCGACGAATCAATACGTGGGCCGACACCTCGAGCTCGGCGATGGTAGCGAAGTACGGGTGGGCATTGGGGTCAAGCTGGTTGGTGAACAGCCGTTCGATATGATCTCCGCCGAACTGTCCCGGCGGCAGGCTTATGGAGTGCAACACCACGGCAGAAATCTCGCCCTCCGGCCGCTCGTTGACATTGGGAGAGATAACCCGGCGCACATTGTCGAGCCAGCCCTGGTTACACTTCATCGGTAACACCCCTCATCCACATCACGTCCAACTCCCGGCCCGGCATTACTACCCCCTTTCTGCTGATACACCTGTTGATATCAATCAGTTGATACTGGTGACACAAGCCACTTGATCCTGACCCCTGACGTCAGTACAAACGACAGCCTATAATGGTGCCTCAACGCCGCATAGGACAGCTTACCGCATGGACTTTCATGACGCCCTCGCCGAAGACATTCGCAACTGTGCCGCTCGCCTGCTGGCCGAGGACGTTGGCCCAGTGGATATCACGGCCCAACTGATCCCCGAGAACCAGGTGGGACGCGCGCAGGTCATCAGCCGCGAACTCGCCATCCTGTGTGGCGTTGCCTGGGTTGATGAGCTGTTTCGTCGTCTCGACCCGCGTGTGGCTCTGACCTGGCATGCCGCAGATGGTGACCGCATTGCCCCCGATCAGCCCTTTCTCGAGCTGGAAGGTCCCGCACGCAGTCTGCTGACAGGTGAACGCGCGGCCCTCAACCTGCTGCAGACGCTCTCTGCCACAGCAACCAGAACTCGTCATTTCGTCGACCAACTGGACGGTACCGATGTAAAACTGCTCGATACCCGCAAGACCATACCGGGCATGCGGGTAGCACAGAAATACGCCGTCGCCTGTGGCGGAGGCACCAATCATCGCATCGGTCTGTACGACGCCTTCCTGATCAAGGAAAACCATATCGCCGCCTGTGGTTCCATCGAGGCAGCGGTCAAGGAAGCCCGCAACATCGCTCGCGACCTGACGGTGGAAGTGGAAGTGGAGAATTTCGACGAGCTCGACCAGGCTCTGGCCGCCGAGGCCGATATGATCATGCTCGACAACTTCTCGCTGGAGGACATGCGCGCGGCAGTCGAACATGTTGCTGGCCGCGTCAAGCTGGAAGCCTCCGGCAACGTCGACGAGACCCGGCTCAAGGCCATTGCCGAAACGGGTGTCGACTTCATTTCCAGTGGCGCCCTGACCAAGGACATCAAGGCCATCGACCTGTCCATGCGAGTGATCGAAGTGCAGGAAGACAAATAGGTGATCCCGACAGCGAGCAGCCTGGCGCAAGACGGTAGCCCCGAGGCCAGGGTTCGGGGTTCAAGCTCGAGCGTAGCGTACTCGTAGCTCGTAGCCCGCGACCCACATGGATGTGGGAAGTGCACGTGTTCGTCGGGAACGAACACGTGCCAACTCGTAGCGCCCTATAAACACTTACTCATGCTGTATCGCGACAGCCATTCACCTGCACGCTCAACCCGCTCCTCGCCGTGGCTTTCCCAGCCACGGCGCATCAGGCTCTCCACCAGACACAAGCTGGCTTCAATGATCACGCGACGGGCTCCGGCTTCCTGCAGAACACCTTCCGCCTGTTCCAGCAACTGCATGCCGATCCCCTTGCCGACCAGCGACGGCCAGACATACAGGGTGGCAATGTGAGCGCGCGTGATATCCAGTTCGAGGAAGCCCACACAGTGGCCATCACATTCGGCCACAAGAGTGGTATAAAGCGCCTGACGCACCAACCAGGCACTGGCTTCACGAGGCAGACACTCAGCCCAGGCCTGACGCTGGCCCAGCGAGTAGTGCTGGCTGGCGCCCTGCATCACCGCATGATGGAAGACCTCGGCCTGGTCTGCTGCATCCCGGGCTCTGGCCTCGCGGTACACCAGGCGTGACGACGGTGAGCTCAGCGGTGACAATAACGGACCCTGTGTCAGATGCGGCATGACGTTCTCTCGCAAGGGTTCAAGGGAATCAACAGATGGGCGACGGCGCCCAAGCCTACCCGGCTGTTGCTGACTCGCCAACCGTTCTGTCATGGAGGCATCCTTGTGCCGTCGGCCATGCCACCTCAACCAGACTGGCCAGTTCAACCTGAAGATCGCCATCATCATCGCGCCTGCCATCGTCGGCCGAGCCAGTTAACCAGCAATCGCGAGATAGCCCCATGTCAGTCGACCAGCAGGATACGAGTTTCTCGATCACTCCCATCGGTGTCATCGCCAGCGATTTTCCCGACAAGTTCGGCGTCCCCCGGCAACCCGGCCTTGTGCCAGAGGCGACCGCTCAACTGCATTTGCTGGAACCGTACAATGACCCACTCGCCGTACGCGGGTTGGAAGGCTTCAGCCACCTGTGGCTGACCTTCATATTCCACCTTAGTCCGCCAGACTGGAAAGCACTGGTGCGCCCGCCGAGATTGGGCGGCAATGCTCGAATGGGCGTATTCGCCAGCCGCAGTACGCACCGCCCCAATCGCCTCGGACTATCCCTGGTGGAGTTGGTCGACGTCTCGACTGACAAGGGCGTCACCTTGACACTACGCGGCGCCGATCTGGTGCATGGCACCCCAGTGGTGGATATCAAGCCCTATCTGCCCTGGGCCGAGGCACGTCCCGAGGCACACACCGGATTTGCCCCCGCAGCACCGGAGCGTATCGAAGTGGCGTTCTCCAGTCAGGCACTGGATTATCTGGCATTGCGTGATGATGGCAACAGCCTGCGTCGCCTGATCGAGGAAGTACTGGCCCAGGATCCACGGCCTGCCTATCGTGGCCAGTCAGACCAACGGCTGTACGGTGTCTACCTGCGCGATGTCAATGTGCGCTTCCGCACTATCGATACCGAAACAGGCCTCGTGCTGCACGTGGACGCCCTCGAGCCACGTGCAGCACTTGCCTCTGATTCCGGTCTACCTTCCCCGTGAGAAGAGGCGAAGACCCCCTGATCACCTGATGAAGGCACCAGGTGATCTGTACACCAAGTCTCAACTGAAATCGTCTCAGCTGAAATCGACACCGATGCGACGACCGACTTCTTCGTAGGCCTCGATCACTCCACCGAGCCCCTGACGGAAACGGTCCTTGTCGAGCTTCTCGCGAGTCTCGGCATCCCACAGACGGCAGCCATCCGGCGAGAACTCGTCACCCAATACGATCTGGCCGTTGAACACACCAAACTCCAGCTTGTAGTCCACCAACAGCAGACCACCATCGGCAAACAGCTGCTTGAGTACATCGTTGACGCGGAAGGTCAGTGCCTTCATCTCGGCCAGTTGCTCGGCAGTGGCCCAGCCGAAGGTGATCGCCAACGATTCGTTGACCATCGGGTCATGGAGCTTGTCGTTCTTGAGGAACAGCTCGAAGGTCGGCGGGGTAAGCTCCTGCCCTTCCTCGACACCAAGGCGCTTGACCAGGCTTCCGGCGGCAACGTTGCGCACCACGCACTCGACCGGAATCATGTCGAGCTTCTTGACCAGGCACTCGGTATCGGACAGCAGACGTTCGAGATGAACGGGAATGCCAGCCGCTTGCAGCTTGCCCATGATGAAGGCGTTGAAGCGGTTATTGACCATTCCCTTGCGCTCCAGCGACTCCATACGCTCGCCATCGAAGGCGCTGGTATCGTCGCGGAAATGCAGGACCAGAAGGTCGGGATCGTCGGTGGCAAAGACAGACTTGGCCTTGCCGGCGTAGAGTTCTTGACGCTTTTCCATGGGAGCCTCCACAGGCGAAACGGAACATCAATGGGTCAATGAATCACCTGCCAATCCAGGCCATCATCCTGGGCGGCCACGGTCAGGCGAGAATCGTCGCCATCGAGCAGAGGCGTCAATGCCTCCAGTGCCAGCTCGGGGCGATTATTTTGTTCGGAAAGGTGCGAGCAGACGATGTGCTGAAGCCGGTCGAGGCCAAGTTGCCTCAACAGTTCAGCGGCCTGCACATTGGCCAGGTGCCCCCAATTCCCCCCGACACGCCGCTTGAGGCTAGGAGGATAAGGGCCCTCGGCAAGCATTCTGCGATCATGATTGCACTCCAGCAACAACGCATCACAGCCGTTGAAGGCCTGACGAACATGGTCACTGGCATAGCCAAGGTCGGTCAGCAGCCCCAACCGACGCTGATGGGCACTAACACGAAACTGCACCGGTTCACGGGCATCGTGGGGTACGGTGATCGGCTCGATCTCGATACCCTTGATGGCGAAGGTCGACTGCGGCGTTATCCAGTGACGTCGCGCCAGGCGTCCCAGTTTACCCGATAGCCAGGTACCCGGCGTCAGGTAGACGGGAAGATCGTAGCGCCGGGCCAGAGCACCGGCGCCGCGTACATGATCACCGTGCTCATGGGTCACAAGGATCGCATCGAGCTGACGCGCGTGCAGGCCCAACCGGGCCAGCCGCTGCTCGGCTTCCTTGAGGGTGAAACCACAGTCCACCAGCAGGCGCGTTTCCCCATCACAGATCAGAGTCGCGTTGCCCTTACTGCCACTTCCCAATGAGGCGAAGCGCAACAGCCTCGCCCCATTGGTATCTACCGACTCGGACATTACAGCAGCAGGCCCGCCACACGTTCGAGGAGTTCGCGCTGGTCGTCCGGCGACAGCGGCTCATCGTCGAGGCTGCGAACGGCGGCAGCACTGCCTGTCCCCTGAGGTGTCAGGGTCAGTTCGATACGGCGCAGGGACTCGCCCAGCTCGAAGGAGGTGATCGAGTCGATCAGGCCACGGGTACGATCACTTTCGGTGATGTAGTCCACCACAAAGCTCTTGCTCGCAGAATCAGCAGACACCAGCTCACGACGGCCTTCCATCTGGAAGTTGTTGGTCAGCTGGTAGTTGATCTCGGCCCAGGCACGCTCGGAGTCGATGGGCATCACCATCGCCCAGTTGTCCCCTTGACGCTGATAATCGACCGTCACTGCACCCGGCGCCTGTTGCTCCGCCCCGGAGGCAATACTGGCCGATGCGCTGCGGGCCTCGAAGTGGCGCTGCAGGGAGTTGAGACACAGGGTGTTGACCTGGCCGTTGGTCTCACAACGAATCTCGCTGGTACCGGCACGCAGCCCCTGGCTCAGCTTGAGATCGGCATCTGGCGTCCTGATCTGCCCCGACGAGGCCTGGACCTGGTCAGCACTGTAGCCGCGCTGCTGAACGAAACGTCCCAGTTCCGGCCAGACGACGCTGGGCACGGCACCGACCACCAACCAGGAGTCGTCGTCGGTTTCACGTACCGCAACACCGCCTGCCTGCACCGCTGTCGTGGCCGAGAGGCTCTGCGGCACGGGAGCCTCGAAGCCTTCTTCACGCGCATAGAACTCACCCGCGACCTGGGGCACCGGCATGACATCGCGATAACGGCTCGGATCCCGGCTGTCAGGAAGTGTCAGCGGCGCACTCAAGCGCGAGTCGACATAGTCTTCGCTGCGATCATCGAAATGCCCTTCTCTGGCACATCCCGCCAGGGCCACAGCTGCCATCACCGCCAACGGCAATCCTTTCAGCGCAGAATTCATGCATCCACCTTGGTTGATTGATTTAGTCCACTTCACAAGAGCCGGACATCTATTCCTCGATCAGGCCCGCCAACTGAAGCGCCTCGCTGATGGTGGAATGATACTTCTCGGACAGCCACGTCAACGGCAGACGAATACCGGTATCGATGACCCCCATGCGGTACAGCGCCCACTTCACCGGGATCGGGTTTGCCTCGATGCCGAGATTGGTATGCAACGGCAGCAGGCGCGTATTGATTTGATGCGCCTTTTCGTGATCACCGGCCATAGCGGCGGCACACAGTTCGTGCATGGCCTTGGGTGCCACATTGGCCGTCACCGAGATATCGCCATGGCCACCCATGAGCATGAAATCACAGGCCGTCGCGTCGTCGCCGGAATAGAGCATGAAATCGCTGCCCTTGAGGCGCGAGATCAGATCCTCGGCGCGTTCCAGGTTACCGGTGGCATCCTTGAGTCCGATGATATTGTCGACTTCGGCAAGACGCAGCACCGTCTCGTTGTAGATGTCCGAGCAGGTACGGCCCGGGACATTGTACAGGATCACCGGCAGGTCGCTCGCCTCGGCGATCGCCTTGAAATGCTGGAACAGGCCTTCCTGGGTCGGCTTGTTGTAGTACGGCGCGACGGTCAGGCAGTAATCGGCCCCGACCTCCCGGGCATAACGGGTCAGCTCGATGGCTTCGGTGGTGTTGTTGGAGCCGGTGCCGGCGATCACCGGAATACGGCCATTGACCTCTTCCACCACGCTGCGAATCACATCGAAGTGCTCTGCAAAGGACATGGTGGTCGGCTCGCCGGTAGTGCCGGCAGCGACGATGGCATCGGTGCCGTTATCGAGATGGAAGTTCACCAGTTTTCGCAGCACTTCCCAATCGATATCGCCATTGGCCTTCATCGGTGTCGCCAGCGCGACGATACTTCCCGTGATCATCCTCGTTATTCCTCTCGATTGTCCTTGCAGATGCAGCGGTGAGCATATTCCCACACGCCATGCTCCAGGCTTGGGGCTCCAGCCTCATGCATGCATTGCCAAGGCCAGGCATCAAATGGTACTCAGGCTGCCAGGGGCTGTACAGCCGCGAAGCGGTATACACTCAACAAATCCGCCTGCATTGGCGCTCAACCCCTGCTGGTGTTCAATCCATGGATCACCCATTGGCTTGCATGTCATCATGCGCCGCACTCAGTTTTGCGGCCAGGCCTTCATGTTCCCTTGTCGCACCTTTTCCCTCCAGTCCCTACAAGGAGTTGTTCATGTCTCTCGAAATCGGTAAGCCCGTGCCGGATTTTACCGCCATCGCCACTGGCGATCGTCAGGTCAGCCTGTCGGAACTGCGTGGTCGCCAGGTGGTCATCTACTTCTACCCCAGAGCCAGCACGCCGGGCTGCACCACCGAAGGCGGCGACTTCCGCGACAACAAGGCCGCCTTTGACGCCGCCAATACCGTGATTCTGGGTGTTTCCCGCGACGGGCTCAAGGCTCAGCAGAACTTCAAGGACAAGCAGGCGTTCAATTTCGACCTGATCAGCGACAAGGACGAGTCCGTGTGCCAGCTGTTCGATGTCATCAAGCTCAAGAAACTCTATGGCAAGGAGCACCTGGGCATCGAGCGCAGCACCTTCCTGATCGACCGCGAAGGCAAGTTGGCCCGAGAGTGGCGCAAGGTCAAGGTCAAGGGCCACGTCGAGGAAGTCCTCGAAGCCGCGCAGGCACTGCATGACGACGCATGAGCCTACCCCTGACGCAACATGCCCGGCACGAGGCCGGGCATGGGTCAGAAGACGGGAGCACCTCGTCGATCAAGGCTCTTCCGGTGACTGCTCCCCTGGCAACTGGGCCAGACTGCGCTGCTTGATCCCTCGCGGCCAGGCATAGACCAGCGCCTTGAGCAGGGTCGCCAATGGAATGGCAAAGAACACTCCCCAGAACCCCCAGATACCGCCGAAGAACAGCACCGCGAGGATGATCGACACCGGATGCAGGTTGACTGCTTCGGAAAACAGCACCGGCACCAGCACATTGCCGTCCAGAGCCTGAAGGACGCCATAGGCCAGCAGCACATAGAGAAACTGCTCGCCCAGGCCGAAATGGAAGCCGGCTACCGCCGCCACTGGCAGGGTCGCCACCGCCGCACCGATGTAGGGCACCAGTACCGACAGTCCCACCACCACCGCAAGCAGGGCCGAATACGGCAGGCCGAAGAACGCAAAGGTGAAGAACGACACCACGCCGACAATGACGATCTCGATCGCCTTGCCTCGCACATAGTTGGCGATCTGGCTGTCCATTTCCTTCCACACCCGCCCCATCAGCTCGCGGCGTGCCGGCAGCAGCGACACCAGAAAGCCGGTCAGCCGCTCGCGGTCCTTGAGCAGGAAAAAGACCAGGATCGGTACCAGCACCAGATAGACCACCAGACTGAGCACGTTACCCAGTGATGCCAGTGACAGTGTCACGACACGCTGGCTCAACTGTGTCGCCTCCTGGCTGAGCACACCAATCCAATGCTGCACCAGGTCCGGAGTGATGAACTGTGGATAGCGGGACTGCAACTCATCCAGCATGCGCTGCCCACTGGCGAACATGCGCGGCGCTTCCTGGATCAGGCTCGCCATCTGGTTCCAGATCAATGGCAGAAGGATGAAGGCCAGAGCCAACATCAGACCAACGAAGGCGAGATAGACCGTGAGCACCGCCACCAACTGCGGAACCTTGCGCCGGGTCATGGCGTTGACCGCCCCCTGCAACAGGAAGGCAATCACCAGCGCAGTCAGGAACGGAGCCAGCATCTTGCCCAACCAGATCACCGTCGCAAAACCGGTGATCAGCAGGACCAGCATCAACAGTGCTTCTTCATCGGACAGATAGTGATCAATCCATCGCCTTACTACTCTGCGCAGCGTCATCTGTCAGCCGTCCCTGCCTTGCGTAACCAGTAATGGTAGGTGTCACCGCGCTGTTCGCGATTTTCGAGGATATGGTCACTGTGCTCGGCAAAGGTTGCAAAATCCCGCCAGGAACCGGCGTCGGTCGCTCTGATCTCAAGCAGTTGGCCAGGCTCAAGGCATGCCAGCGCCTGTTTGGCCTTGAGCAGCGGGAGCGGACAGGGTAGCCCGCAGGCGTCTAGCACATCGTCCGGTTGCACTGCCATGATCTCTCCACCGAGAATACTATTCGTGAATGAAACGACCCGCCGTGAATGAAACGACAGCGAGAATAAAGGACAAGTCACACAGCCAGGCTGGCGATGTTCACTCCTCCTTCACAGCGGGGCTCGCCCGCCAGGTTTGCCCGTTTGGTCAAACCCTTGGGATTTAAAGGCACTTTTGTGGTGGAATCAATGTCCCAGCAGATATACCAGGCACGGTTCCACACTGTGTCCCATGATGCTGGACAGGAATCTCCAGGTACATGAGCCCCATTCCCTCGAGGACTGCGATGATTGAGCGATCTCTGAACCAATTCACTGTCGGTCGCCTGGCGCTGGTTGTCGTGCTGGGCATGGTGCCTGCTACTCAGGCGCTCTCTCAAGGGCCGACTCAAGATCAGGCTCAAGGCCAGCCCGGAAGCCCGGCACAGTTCCAGTATCAGTACCAGCTCGACGCGCAGCCCCCTCAGAGTCAGACGCCATCATATCAGGGCCAGGCCTGGCTGGATCAGTCCAATGGCTTCGAGCTGCCGTCGCTGATGTCGACCGGCAGCAATGCCATCAGTGGCGAGGAAACCCGCCTCGGCCGTGCCTGGCTTCGCCAGTTCCGAGCCCATGTCCCGGAGTGGCGTGACCCCATCGCCCAACACTATGTCGAAGGCCTGGTCTCTCGCCTGATTCCCTACAGCGACCTTGCCGGCATCAACACAGCGGTTGTTATGGTCGCCAACCCAACGCTCAACGCCTTCGCCGTACCCGGTGGTGTCATCGGCGTCAATGCCGGGCTCTTTGCCTTCGCCCACGACGAAGCAGAGATTGCCTCGGTCATCGCCCACGAGCTTGGCCACCTGTCCCAGCGCCATTACGCGCGCAGCCAGCAACGCGCCGAACAGACCCAGATTCCAGCCATGGCGGCCATGCTGGCGGGGTTAGTAGCAGCTGCCGCAGGTGCCGGGGATGTCGGCCTCGCCGCCATGGCCGGCACCCAGGCCGCGATGGTACAGGATCAGCTGCGTTACTCCAGACGCTACGAGGAAGAGGCCGACCGCGTTGGTCTGCAGGCCATGGCCAATGCCGGCTATGATCCTCAGGCCATGATCGACATGTTCCGCTCCATGCAGCGCATGATGAGCCTGCAGGGCGATACACCACCGGAATTCCTGCTCACCCACCCCATCACAGAGTCCCGTATAAGCGACGCCGAGGACCGTGCAAACCAGATCGCTACCGGCGCGCTACGCGAGGATAGTCTTGAGTACCACCTGGTGCGCGCCCGCGCACTGAAGGCGATCCACCATCGTGATTCCGGTCAAGCGCAGAGTATTCTACGCCAGGACAACGCCCCTGAAGATGCCCACCGCTACCTTCAGGCATTGATCGATGCCCAGGCCGGTGGTATCGACAGCGCCCTGGCGACCATCGACGCTTTGAGCAGCGCGCATCCGGATATCGCCATGCTGCCCGCCACCGCGGTACAGCTGGCTCTGGATAATGGCCGTGTGGATGACGCCATCTCCCGTGCCGACCGCCAGTTGCGCCTGATGCCGGGCTATGCACCCACTTCGATGCTGCTCGCCGAAGCCCTGCTTCAGCGGGACCCAGACCGCGCCTGGCGGGTGCTTTCCGACCTCGCTCGACAGCGTCCTGAAGACCCGGGTGTCTTCGCTCTGCTGGCGGAAGCCGCTGGTCGCAGTGGCCACGAAGCCTGGGGCCACCTCGCCCGAGCCGAGCAGACGCAGCTCGAGGGCGACATCGACCGCGCCATTCGCCAACTCGATGTGGCGGAACAGGTCGCCAGACGCTCAAGCGATCTCAACGCCGAGATTCGCATCCGCGAGCGCGAGAAGGCCTTTCGCGACTATCGCGAGACGATGGAGAAATTCCGATGAGCCTCACGGAACATATCAGGCTACTGGCCTGCTACGGCCAGTGGATGAATACCAGAATCTACGACGCTGCCGGCCGGCTAACTCCCGAAGAACTCAATAGAGATCGCGGTGCCTACTTCGGCTCCATCATGGGCACCCTGAACCATCTGGTGGTTGGCGATACCATCTGGCTCAAACGCTTTGCCTGCCACCCCAGCAGCGCAAGCCACTTGACCGAAGTGCTGGCACTGCCTTCACCAGCCCGGCTGGATCAAAGGCTGTTCGAGGACTTCGACGCCTTGCGTGGTCATCGTACCTGGCTGGACGAGAAGATCCTCGACTGGAGCACACAACTCTCGGATAACGACCTCGACGACACTCTCAATTACCGCAGCACCATGGGAGTACAGTCCAGTCGGCCGTACGGGAGCCTTGTCATGCACTTCTTCAATCATCAGACACACCATCGCGGCCAGCTCTCGACCCTGCTGTACCAGGCAGGCGCCGATATCGGTGTCACCGACCTGCTGGCGCTGATTCCCGAAAGGCATTGATTGCAGAAGCGACGAGCTTCGAGCTACGAGCTACGAGCTACGAGCTACGAGCTACGAGCTGTATTGTGCCGCCCCCTGGATCACAGACAACCCCTGCTGCGAGGCGCGAGCCACGAGCGGTCCAGGGCCAACCTGTTCGCTACGTGCCTTTCCTCGGGGTTCGGGGTTCGGGGTTCGGGGTTCGGGGTTCGGGGTTCGGGGTTCGGGGTTCAAGCTCAAGCGTAGCGTACTCGCCGCTCGTCACTCGTGGCTGAGCCATGCTCGAGCGTAGCGTGCTCGCAGCTCGAAGCTCGAAGCTCGAAGCTCGTGGCTGGGTTTACCTGCTCGAGCGCAGCGTACTCGCAGCTCGCCACTCGTAGCTTGTAAAACAACACCGCCCGCAAGATTGCGGGCGGTGTTGTTGCAGCCAATCAGGCCTGAAATTCCAGCATTCGGGTCAGCGGTTTGAGTGCCTGGTGGCGCAGCTCATCACTGACATGGATCTCACCGGTACCTTCACGCAATGCCCCCGCCAGATTATCGAGGGCATTCATCGCCATCCACGGGCAGTGCGCACAGCTGCGGCAGGTCGCACCATTGCCGGCCGTCGGGGCCTCGAACAGTATCTTGTCCGGTACGGCCTGCTGCATCTTGAAGAAGATGCCGCGATCGGTGGCAACGATCAGCTCACGGTTGGGCAACTCCTTCGCCGCCTTGATCAGTTGCGAGGTGGAGCCTGCCACGTCGGCCAGCGACACTACCGAGGCCGGCGACTCCGGATGAACCAGTACTGCTGCATCGGGATACACCGATTTGAGGTCTTCAACACCCTTGGCCTTGAACTCCTCATGGACAATACAGGCACCGTCCCACAGCAGCATGTCGGCACCGGTCTTGCTCTGGATATACCCGCCCAGATGCTTGTCCGGCGCCCACAGGATCTTCTCACCCTTCGCCTGAAGGTGTTCGATTACCTCCACGGCGATGGAAGATGTCACCACCCAGTCAGCACGTGCCTTCACTGCCGCAGACGTGTTGGCATAGACCACAACGGTGCGATCCGGATGTGCATCGCAGAAGGCTGCGAATTCGTCTTCCGGGCAGCCCACGTCCAGCGAGCACGTCGCCTCGAGGGTCGGCATCAGAACACGTTTTTCCGGGGACAGGATCTTGGCGGTTTCGCCCATGAAACGCACACCGGCAACCACCAGCGTGGACGCTTCATGACGGGCACCGAAGCGCGCCATCTCCAGAGAATCCGCGACACAGCCACCGGTTTCCTCGGCAAGCTGCTGGATGGCATCGTCAGTGTAGTAATGCGCAACCAGCACAGCGTTCTGCTCGACGAGAAGACGCTTGATCTCCTCGACATGTGTCGCGTCCTCGGCCGGAATACGCGTAGGACAATAGGGGCGGGCGAGATGCTCTCTGATCTCGGCCCGAGATGTCATGATCGTCATCGTGTCTACCACTGTGACCAGCAGGGAATCCCCCTGCGAGAGGGCCAGTGCCGTCTCAACGCTCCGTTGAGCGACACGCCTGTCCCGCCAGAGCGTCTTCCGCAGCGGCGGGTATCCGTCATTCTACCGCAATACACCGTTCAACGGCGAATCGGCCAGCAGACGAACATAACAGGATAATGACGCCGAGCCGCGAGAGATTCAACCACCACTCAAGGTAGGGACCAAAGGCAGCATCATGAAACTTCGCCCTCACACTGCCGTTTGCCGCAAGCAACGACAGCAGACCCGCTCGTAGCTCGTAGCCAGCACACAGAAAGGCCCCGTCCCGGAGGACGAGGCCTTGAATCTGGTGGGTCGTGTAGGATTCGAACCTACGACCAATTGGTTAAAAGCCAACTGCTCTACCAACTGAGCTAACGACCCAATCATGACACGACAATGAGTCGCCAGCGCCATGCACAGGTTCGGTTGGTGGGTCGTGTAGGATTCGAACCTACGACCAATTGGTTAAAAGCCAACTGCTCTACCAACTGAGCTAACGACCCTTACCGAACGGGTGCAGATAATACGGATTTGACCCGACTCGCGCAAGCACTTTTTCGCAAAAGTCATTCAAAAACCGCGTTCTCGAGCCACCGCCTGGTGTCAATCGCGGGTCACCCGAAACAGGACGACCCGCTGAAGCCTACTGTCCGACGCGCCTACCTTTTGGTGGGCTTCTTGCTGGGCTTTGTGGTCCTGGTGGTCTTGCGCATGGTCTGCACTGGCCGACGCTTGTTCTTGTCGCGACTCCAGCGATTCTTCTCGTCCGGCGTCAGCTCCGGCACCTTGCGTGCTTCCAGACCGGCCATACCAGCGAGGTCATCGATCTCATCCTGACTCATCTCCACCCACTCGCCGGCCTTGGCCCGCTTGTCGAGGAAAATGTTGCCATAACGCACCCGCTTGAGGCGGCTGACGGTCAGCCCCTGGGACTCCCACAGGCGGCGAACTTCGCGATTGCGGCCTTCCATGATCACCACATGGAACCACGTATTGATGCCCTCGCCTCCAAACTCCTGCACATCCGTGAAGCGTGCCGGGCCGTCCTCGAGCATGACGCCATCCACCATGGCAACCACATGTTCGCGCTTGACCTCGCCCATCACGCGCACAGCATATTCACGCTCTATCTGGGTGGAGGGGTGCATCAGACGGTTGGCCAGTTCACCGTCGGTGGTGAACAACAGCAGGCCACTGGTATTGATGTCCAGACGGCCGATGGCAATCCAGCGCTCGCCCTTGAGGCGCGGCAGCCGATCAAAAACGGTACGCCGCCCCTCCGGGTCCTTGCGGGTACACAACTCGCCTTCCGGCTTGTTGTACATGATCACCCGACGCGGCACTTCCTCGGCGGAACGCAGCGACACCGGACGCTCATCGAAAGTCACCGAATCGCGTGTCTCGATGCGATCGCCCAGGGTGGCAACCTTGCCATTGACCTTGACGCGTCCATCGGCAATGGCAGCTTCCATCTCGCGGCGCGAACCCAGACCGGCACGAGCCAGTACCTTCTGCAGCTTCTCGCTGGTATTACTCATGATCCTTCTCACTATCATTGGGGGCTTCGCTCGAAGCAGCGTCATCATCGACGCGGCTGCGAGCCCGGTCGGACAGGCGAGCCTCAAGATCGGCGAAGCTCAGTCCTGCCCGCTGTGACGCCATCCCGGCGTGGTCATCCTCGGCCATCCCGGCCTCGGGAGTATCATTCTCGTCGCCACCTTCTTCAGGGTTACCGACAGAGTTCTCTATACCGATATTTCCATCATCACCAGCAGAAACACCATCATTCTGTACTGAGCCGGCATGGTCTTCATTATCGCCCTCGTGCGCGGAGCCATCGTCGTGGTCCTGCGCGGCGCTCTCGTCGGCCACTTCCTGAGAGGCCTGCCCGTTGTCTGCTGCTGACGGCCCCTCGAGGTCGATATCCGGCACGTCAGGCAACTCACCCAACTCCTCATCAAGGCTACGCTCACCACCCTCTGTCGATTCGTCACCGGTCTCGTCGGTCTGCTCCAGCAACGGCGAGGGAGGCGGCGGCATATCTTCCTCGACGGTGTAGTCCTCGAACTGCTTGAGTTCGTGCATCGGGGGCAGCTCATCCAACGTCTTGAGGCCGAAATCGTCCAGGAAGCTACGCGTCGTCGCATACACCGCCGGGCGACCAGGCACATCACGGTGGCCGACGACCCTTACCCAACCACGATCCAACAGAGTGCGCATGATCGAGCCACTGACCGCGACACCCCGCACGTCCTCGATATCACCACGGGTCACCGGCTGACGATAGGCGATCAATGCCAGAGTCTCCAGCAACGCTCGAGAATAGCGCTGTGGCCGCTCATCCCAAAGTCGCGAGACCCAGTTGGCCAGCCGTGGACGAATACGCAGCTGATAGCCGGAGGCGGTCTCGATCAACTCCATAGCGCCCCGTACATGGCGCTCGGCGAGGCGTTCGATGGCTTCACGCAGAGCCTTGCGTGGCGGACGCTCGTGATCGTCGAACAGCACCTCCAGACGATCCAGCCCTACCGGCTCACCGGCGGCCAGCAACGCTGCCTCGATGATGTCGTCCAGAGCATCCGGTGTTTCCATCACGCTCATCGGCGATCGTCCCCCTCAACCTGCTGATCGTCGTCCAGGGCCGCCTCGCTCCTGTCGCCCTCAGCCCACTCATCATCAACCCAGCCATCATCAGCCCAGTCATTCCGGGTTCCATCATGCTCGGCGCCACCATACGCGACTCGGTCATTCTCGACCCAGTCGCCTTCCAGCTCAGCCTCGCTGCCTTCACTCCAGGAGCCTGTATCGTCGAAGGCACTTTCACCTCCCACGTCTTCGCCCTCCAGCTCAAAGGCCAGCTCTTCCTCGGCCTCCACATCTTCTGCCAGCCTGGCGCGGACATGGATGGGCGACAAGGGCTCGTTCTGCACGATCTCGATCATCGCTTCCTTGGCCAGCTCGAGGATCGCCATGAAGGTGACGACCACTCCGGCTCGCCCTTCCTCCAGAGTGAACAGAGATTCGAAGGGCGTATAACGCTCGTGGTGAAGCTGCTCCATGATCGCCAGCATGCGCTCCCGCGTCGACAACACCTCGCCTTCGATATGGTGGGCGCGGTTGAGTTCGGCACGACGCAGTATGCCTGCCAGGGCTCCCAGCAGTTCGTTCAGTTCAACATCCGGGTGAATGACCCGCGTCTCGAGCGGCGGCAGGCCTGCCCGTGCCGGGAACCAATCGCGCCCCAGACGCGGCAACTCAGCCAATGCCTCGGCAGCTATCTTGAGCTGTTCATATTCCTGTAGACGGCGGATCAGTTCGGCGCGCGGGTCCTCTTCCTCGCCATCCTCCTCACTGCGGGGCGGGCGCGGCAACAAGGTGCGAGACTTGATCTCGGCAAGCATGGCCGCCATCAGCAGATATTCCCCGGCCAGTTCGATTTCCATCGCCTTCATCAGTTCGACGTATTCGATGTACTGGTGGGTAATGGCCGCCACATTGATGGTGAGAATATCCAGGTTCTGTCGCCGGATCAGATACAGCAGCAGGTCGAGCGGACCTTCGAAAGCCTCGAGAAAGACACGCAGCGCTTCGGGAGGAATATACAGATCCTCGGGCAACTCGGTAATCGGCTCATCAAACAGCCGCCCCAGTACCTGCGCCTGCGCGTTTTCGTCGGGCGCCAACGGCCGACCGTCAGGGTCAGTCTGTGGCGTGCCATCCTGCTCCCCATCAGGGACGGCCACGGTGCTCCCCTGCTCCGCTGGCGAAGCAACCGCGTCTGCGGCGGATTCATCCTGCCGAGATGGTTGGTCTGTCGTCGGCGAATCGCTCACGCAGTTGCTTTCTCCTGATGCATGGGTGGCCAGCGATGATCAAAAATCAATCCACCAGTTTACCAACCCCTTCATCTGGTGACCATCGACGCTGATATGGTGTCTCGCAAGTTCATCACATTTCAGCACCTCATTCGGCGCTATCTGCCTTGCGGTAACGTCCCTGGTAGTCGAACAGCTTCTCGCGTACCTGCCAGTGGCGCCCCACCCTGCGGCCAACCACGAAATCCGGAGCACGCAGACGCCACTGCTCATCACAGACCTGTTGGGCACTGGCAGGCGTCCACCCGGTCCCCGGAGCACGCAGATGATGACGCAGAAAGGCCAGAGTAAAGGCGCGGCGCTGGGCTGGTGTTTCCAGCGCAAACCACTCATTGAGGGTAGCACCGTCTTCATCATGGTAGGTCACCTTGAGCCGCGGCAGACCTCGCCCATTGACGACGGCTTCAAGCTGCATACCCGACACGCGCAACACCCGGGCATCCTTGAGCTTCAGTGCATCCCGTAGTTTGTCGTCGGCATCCACCAACAGTACCTGGCAACCATGACAGCGACGCGCGGCGATATCATTCTCGGCACCGCAGTCACCACAGGTCTTGAAGCGAAAACGAAAGCTGCACTGCTGCCCACTCTTGCCGGGACTATCGAGTGGGTCACCGTGATCATCGACCAGCCCCTGACAGCGGCGACCATAGTGCTCGATCACCACCTCGCCATCACGTTTGCCCCAGAACAGGTTGGCGTGACCACAGGTGGGACACTCGACCTGTACCGGCTCGCTATCTGAATCCGGCTTCGGGCTACCCACTTCCGGTGCGTACAGATCCCAGGGGTTGCCGGCATAGTCGAGAATCAGGCAGTCCTGCTTGCCCTCAGCCAGTCGCAGGCCTCGTCCAACGATCTGTTGATAGAGCCCCACCGATTCGGTGGGGCGCAGAATGGCAATCAGGTCGACATGGGGAGCATCGAAGCCAGTGGTCAGCACCGAGACGTTGACCAGGTACTTGAGCTGGCGAGCCTTGAACGCCTCGACCAACCGGTAACGCTCATCACTGGCCGTATCGCCGGTCACCAGGGCCGCCTGTTCGGCGGGCAGATAGCCAAGAACCTCCTCGGCGTGGGCAACGGTGGCAGCGAAAATCATCACTCCGCGGCGATCCCGGGCCCGCTCGATCACCTCGGCAATGATGCCGGGGGTGGCGCGGCTGGCGGCCACCACCCGATTCAGTTCCTCTTCCCGAAACAAACCACCGCTGCCGGTAGTCACTCGGGAGAAGTCATAACGTTCGACGGCGGCATCCACCTTGAGGGGCCGGGCCAGGTAGTCCTGCTTGACCATCAACCGCAGGGGCTGCTCGAACACGCAATCACGGAAGAAACAGTCCTCGGCACCACGCACCATGCCGTGGTAGTGGCGATGATAGATAAAGCCCTGCCCCAGGCGATAAGGCGTTGCAGTCAGCCCCAGTACCTTCAGGTGTGGGTTGCGCTGTCGCAGATGGTCGATGACACGGCGATAGCTGGAATCCGCTTCCAGTGACACTCGATGACACTCATCGATCACCAGCAACGTGAAGGGCCCGTGCGCCGATTCACTATCACTGACTGTGGCCAGATGGCGAACCACCGACTGTACCGAGCCGAATACCACCTGGCGGGCACTTTCGCGGCGGCCCAACCCGGCACTGAAGATGTCGGCCTCGAGCCCATAGGCAAGATACTTGGCGTGGTTCTGCTCGACCAGTTCACGCACATGCGCCAGCACCAGCACCCGGCCTCTTGCCAGGCGTGCCAGTTCAGCGATCACCAGTGACTTGCCACTGCCGGTAGGCAAGACCACCACCGCGGGTTCATCACTGCTACGGAAGTACTCCACCACCCGCGACACCGCCTCGCGTTGATAGGTGCGCAGACTCGGTGGCACCGATAAGGGCGTCGCGGTGGTCGGGAAGGTTGTCGCGTGTTCTGTCATCCACCACATCATCGACAGGAAGGAACAGCGCGCACTCTACGTCACCCCCTCAGCGAATGCGAGTCAGCGCTGGAAACGCGGCGGGCGCCCTTCCAGCCTGGCCCTTGTCGCCTCACGCTGCTCGGGGCCACCCAATAGATTGCGCTGCAACTCGGATTCCCGAGCCAGTCGCTGTGGTTCACTGAGGCCAGGCGCTTCGCGCAGCAGACGACGCGCCGCCGACACCGCCCGCGGCGAACGACGGGCAATGGCCTGAGCCAACTCGATTGCCGCCAGCAACGGCTCATCATCCAGTCGGCTGGCAAGCCCCAGTATCACCGCTTCCTCGCCACTGAGGTGGCGGCCGGTCAGCATCAGGTCACGAATCACGTCCTGACGCAGTGCCGCCGAAGTGACCGTGATCCCCATGTCCGACATCAGCCCCCACTCGACTTCCGGTAGCGCCAGGTTGGCCTCGGGATGCATGATGCGGATATCCGCCGCCAGTGCCATCTGCAACCCAGCACCATAGACATGACCGTGCAAGGCCGCCACGACCGGGGCCGAAAGGTCGCGCCAGCCCAGCGCCAGACGTTGGGCCGGGTTCATGGTGGAACCTTCCGCCGTCAACAGCCAGCCGACGCGTTCGGGGCTTGATACGATGCCGGCGACGTCCAGCCCCGAACAGAAGCTCTCGCCTTCGCCACAGAGCACCACCGCCCGCACACCAACCTGCTCGCCAAGCCAGGTCTGAGCCTCCAGCAACGCATCAATCATCGGTGCGTCCATGGCGTTATGGCGGTCAGCACGTTGCAGGGTCACCTCCGCGACATGCTCCTCCAGTACCACCTGAAGCCGGTCGTGAAAGGTCCTCGTTATGGCAGGCATGGCGAACTCCATTGGCAAAGGCGCTACATCGGCAGGAACACTGGACCGACGGGAACATCAGGTCGACAGGAACACAGGGCCGATGAAAAAGATTATCTCTATCACACTAGAGCAAAGAGATGCCTGCCTCCAGCTCAAGGTGAACGCTGTTTCATTACGGCGTAGTCTCGGCTGACATGCCTATTTCACTCGATGTACATAAACCATACACAGCTGTACACTCAGTCCGTTCAGGCACATCCGTTCTGATGTTCCTCTGACCGGAGAAACTGTTTCGATGCAAACCGATGATAGTCGCCATACCCGGGGCTCCCGTGACGCCTGGTTGGAAGCCGCCTTCGAATTACTGCTCGAGTCCGGTGTCGACAGCGTGCGCATCCTGCCATTGGCCAAGCGATTGAACTTGTCGAGAACCAGCTTCTACTGGTTCTTCAAGGATCGGGAAGCACTGCTGGCGGCTCTGGTCGAGCGCTGGCGAGAGAAGAACACGCTGGGGTTGGCTGGGCAGACCGAAGCCTATGCCGAGACCATCAGCGAGGCGATTCTCAATGTCTTCGACTGCTGGCTGAATCCTGCACTATTCGACTCGCAGCTGGAATTCGCCATGCGTAGCTGGGCGTTGCAATCAAACGAGGTATCACATGAGATCGAGACAGCCGACAAGACCCGCATTGATGCCCTGACCCGGATGTTCACACGCTTCGGTCATGATGAGCTTGCCGCCAATGTCCGCGGGCGTACCATCTACCTCACCCAGATCGGTTATATCTCGATGAACAGCCAGGAGTCTCTGGAAGTTCGCATGCAGCGCATTCCTTCCTATGTAGAGATCTTTACCGGTCAGGTCCCTCAACAGCGCGAACTGCGCCGCTTCTATTCCCGGCATGACTATCAGCTCCCGGGGGGTTAGTGACAGGCCTCCCCCTGCTGTCATTGCTACGGCGCTGCGTCATGGAAATTCCAGGATTCATTTCCGCGGCGAACATGCCGCCCGATGGGCCGCATCGAGACCATGCTTGACCACATCACTGAGCCTTCCGTTGATCATCTCGCTCAGCCCTTTCGCTGTCGTACCGTCATAATTGATCAGGCGTTCCACCATATCGCCTGGATCGCTACCCAGGTGCTCCAGCAATTGACTCCCTCCGACCAGGGTCTGCATCACCGCTTCAAGAGCGATGTCATCGGGAATTCCATTAGTCTGCGCATGTTCCAGCATGGCCTTGGCAAGCAGGGCCGGCCAGGCTGGACCGGCGCCACTCAGTGCCGTTAGATAGTCGATGTCGCGCTCCGCAGGCAGTTCCCGGGCCATACCGCAACTTTCCAACAACTCCTGCACCAACTGCCTCTCCGATGGATTCACTCCTTCTGCAGCAAACCAGGGAAACCAGGCGCGGCGAATCTTTGCGGCTGCATTGGGCATGGCACGCACGACCCGGTCGCTTCCGAGCTGGTGAGCGACCTGCTTGACTGAAGCCATCGCCAGCAGCGAGATAATCAGCTTGCCCTTGCCTGCATCACCAATATCAATACCGGCAAGATCCTGTGGCCGAACCGACAGTACAATGACATCCGCGAGTGCAGCCAGCTCACGATTGTCCCGGACACAGCGGACATCAGGCCAGTTGCAGTAAGCATCACTGGCCCCGGAGCGGGATGAAACCACCAACTGGTCGGCGGACAAGATATTCCGCTCCAACAGGGCAATGCCCAATGACCGCCCCATCCAGCCATGACCACCAACAATTCCCAGCACCATCTTCTGACTCACCTGCCTGTCCTCCTGGAGAATGCGAAACAGGTTTTCGCGTCCCTTGTGGTATCTCTGCCATTCCCACGACCTTGCCTACATGCCATGTTCCGGGCAGCTGAAGAATGGCGCTATTTCAAATAGCTCATCCTGATCGATTTGATTCTCGTCCGCACCACACTGGCGCAGATGCGCGGATCTGCTGGGGTGGTGCGGTCTCGCGTCGGCCTGATGGCCGACGGCGGCACGTCCCTGTGCCGCCATTGACCCAACATGAAAGCATGCCGGGTTAATAAGCCGGCCCTTACCCAATGCAGGACAGCGCCGGAACCAATGCAGTCCTCTCGTCTTTTCCTTCACACAAAATGTACATCAATGAACTCATAATTGACATCAATGTACATTCGCGACTAGCGTTGTCAGGAACACAACAAGATGGAGGCCCGACCGTGACTAACGACCCACTGCTGCAACCCTTCCAGCTCAAGCATCTCACCTTGCGGAACCGTCTCATGATGACGGCGCACGAGCCGGCCTATCCCGAGGGTGGGATGCCCACCGAGCTCTACCGCGCCTATCACGTCGAACGCGCCCGAGCGGGAATCGGCTTGACCATGACCGCAGGGTCCGCGGCGGTAGCCAGGGACAGCCCTCCGGTGTTCAACAATATCCTTGCCTACAAGGACGAAGTGGTTCCCTGGATGCGCGAGCTGACCGACGCCTGTCATGAGCATGGCACCGCTGTCATGATCCAGTTGACCCACCTCGGTCGACGTACTCGCTGGGACAAGGGGGACTGGTTACCGGCGGTATCCCCCTCCCATCGTCGCGAAGCCTCTCACCGCGCCTTTCCCAAACAGGCTGAGGACTGGGATATCGAGCGCCTGATCCGCGACTACGCCGATGCCGCCGAGCGCATGCATGCGGCCGGGCTGGATGGCATCGAGCTGCAGGCCTATGGCCATTTGATGGACCAATTCTGGTCACCGCTGACCAATACCCTCGATGCCCCCTATGGCGGCAACCTCGATAACCGCTTGCGCTTCACCTTCGAAGTATTGCGCGCCATCCGCCAACGCGTCGGTAACGAATTCATCGTTGGTGTCCGCTATACCGGTGACGAGATGCTGGAAGGTGGCCTGAACGCCAGCGACGGAATGGAAATCTCGCAGCGTTTGAAGGACAGCGGCTTGATCGACTTTCTCAACGTGGTTCGCGGTCATATCGACACCGACCCCGGACTGACAGATGTCATTCCCATTCAGGGGATGCCGAGTGCTCCGCATCTGGAGTTCGCGGGCGAGATCCGTCGCAAGGTCGACTTTCCCACCTTCCATGGTGCAAAGATCCAGGATGTCGCCACGGCCCGCTATGCGATTTCCTCGGGTGCCGTCGACATGATCGGCATGACCCGGGCGCATATGGCCGACCCGCATATCGTGCGCAAGATCGTTGAAGGTCGCGAAGAAGAGATTCGTCCCTGTGTGGGTGCCAACTACTGCCTGGATCGCATCTATCAGGGCGGCGCTGCCTACTGTATTCACAACGCCGCAACCGGTCGTGAAACCAGCATGCCGCACTCCATCCCGAAAGCAGTACAGCTCCGCCGCGTAGTCATCGTCGGCGCCGGTCCCGCGGGACTGGAAGCAGCACGGGTGGCTGGAGAGCGAGGCCATGACGTGCTGGTGCTGGAAGCCTCCAGCGATGCCGGCGGCCAGGTACGCCTCACCGCCCAGAGCGAACGGCGTCGGGAAATGATGGGCATCATCGATTGGCGCCTGGCTCGCTGCGAGGCATTGGGCGTCGAGATTCGCTACAACGTCTGGGCCGAGGCCGAGGATGTGCTGGCGGAGAAGCCAGATGTGGTCATCGTGGCCACGGGCGGTTACCCCATGGATGAGCAGCCCGCCATCGGCAGCCAACTAGTGGTCAACACCTGGGACGTATTTTCCGGCCATGTCACTCCCGGCCAGAAGGTATTGCTGTTCGATGATGCTGGTGACCATGCCGCCATGCAGGCGGCCGAGATCATCGCTGCCACTGGTGCAGAACTCGAGATCATGACCCCCGATCGAACCTTCGCGGCAGACATCATGGCCATGAACCTCGTACCCTACATGCGCTCCCTGCAGCGCCCCAATGTCACCTTTACCCCCACTTACCGCCTCAAGTCAGTGGAACAGGATGGCGATGCCCTGTTGGCACGCATAACAAGTGACTACGCACCTCAGGATCAGTTGGAGCTGGATCAGCAGCGACGTATCGACCAGGTGGTGGTCAATTACGGTATCACGCCGATGGCTGACATCTACTTCGACTTGAAGCCTCATGCCAGCAATGGCGGGGAAGTGAACTACGATGACCTGATTGTCGGCAGACCACAGTCGGTCGTCCGCCACCCCGAAGGAGGCTTTCAGTTGTTCCGCATCGGCGATGCCGTGGAATCACGCAATACTCACGCCGCCATCTACGATGCACTACGGCTGGTCAAGGACATCTGAAACGTATGCTTTCGATACCAATGTCGAGGTTGCTGTAAAGCCTTCATCCGACCGCATCGCCCCCTTCGTTGCGGTCAATGGGTGGGTCGAATATCGCAGAGCGGGTAGAGGGATCACCTCAATAGATGGCGTAGCCATCATTATTTCAACACAGGGGCCCAAAGTGCAGAAATGCACAATAACGTGCATGAGTCGCGCCTATTACAGCATAGACATCGGCATGGAGATACCAGGCATCCACCAAGGCCAACCTTACCGAAACACTACTATAATCCTATAAATTCATTGAACAAATATGCAGGCTCATGCGCGACAGGATTCGCCATCAATGCCCCTCCTATGCCAATTCGACATTATTCTCGCCGCAACATTCCGCCAACATTGCACTGACATAATCTTCCGTACGAGACTACAACACTCCTGGTAGCAACCAAGACACCCAAAAACCAGAGAGCATCAATAAATACTTATAATTCCCAGCTCCTGGACCAGTGGTATTCGCCAAGCGGCACCAAGGAAATGTTCGCGAAAAAAGCAACTCAACTACGGAAGCCAAACCATGGAAAACCCCGCGAGTATGGAAGGCGGAAATGAGGATCTTCGCAGACCAGAGGGACCCACTACAACGGTAGATACCGACTATGTTATCGGTCAGGACAACATTTACCCCAAGGTGTTTGGGTTGAAGTTTGACCTCCATGGTAGTGTATTCACCATATCCTCTCTGGTTATCCTTGCCTTTGTTCTCCTGACTCTTGCCCTTCATGATCAAGTAGAGCCTCTCCTCAATGGCATCCGGGATTGGCTGACAGGAAATCTGACCTGGTTCTTCATTCTTGCCGGAAATATCTTTGTGGTCGTTGCTCTGGCGCTGATCGTAACGCCATTGGGCAAGATCCGTATTGGCGGGCCTGATGCAAAACCTGACTATTCCTATGCCGGTTGGTTCGCGATGCTGTTCGCCGCCGGGATGGGCATCGGTCTGGTGTTCTATGGTGTCTCGGAGCCGATGAGCCATTTCAGCAGCTCTCTCGCCGGCACCACAGTCGGAGAAAGTGGACTACGCACCGACTGGGCACCGCTGGGTGGCGCTCAAGGTGACCAGGCCGCGGCACTGTCGCTGGGCATGGCAGCCACCATCTATCATTGGGGCCTGCACCCCTGGGCCGCCTACGCGCTGGTTGCACTGTCACTGGCCATCTTTGCCTACAACAAGGGGCTGCCGCTGACCATGCGCTCGGTGTTCTACCCCATCCTGGGTGAGCGTGTATGGGGCTGGCCGGGACACGTCATCGACATCCTCGCGGTCTTCTCCACTCTGTTCGGCCTGGCTACCTCGCTGGGGTTCGGCGCCAAACAGGCGGCAACCGGCCTCAACTACCTGTTTGATATCCCCAATAACGACGCCTCACTGGTTATTCTCATCGCCGGCATCACCGCCGTCGCGCTGTGCTCGGTCATGGCTGGTCTGGACAAGGGCGTGCAGCGGCTGTCGATGATCAACATGGCCCTGGCCTTCCTGCTGCTGTTCTTCATCATCGCCGTAGGGCCAACATTGGCCATTGCCACCGGGTTCTTCGACAATATCGTCTCCTATCTGGAGTACATACCTGCCCTGTCGATGCCCTTCGGCCGTGAAGATGCCAACTACAGCCAAGGCTGGACGGCCGTATACTGGGCCTGGTGGATTTCCTGGTCACCGTTCGTGGGTATGTTCATCGCACGCGTCAGCCGTGGCCGCACCGTGCGCGAGTTCCTGATATCCGTATTGCTGGTACCGACGCTGGTCTCCATCCTGTGGATGACAGCCTTCGGCGGAACCGCTATCGAACAACTCGTCAGCACCGGCTTCACCGGTGTTCAGGATGCGGCGCTGGAACTGAAGCTGTTCGAGATGCTGAACCAGCTTCCTCTCGCAGCGATCACCTCAAGTGTCGGCATCGTGCTGGTCATCGTATTCTTTGTGACTTCTTCTGATTCCGGATCACTGGTCATCGACTCGATCACCGCCGGCGGCAAGATGAATGCACCTAAACCACAGCGGATCTTCTGGTGCATCATCGAAGGCGCCATCGCCATTGCCCTGCTGCTGGGCGGTGGGCTCGGTGGACTCCAGGCCGCCACGGTATCGACGGGGCTACCGTTCACCCTGGTACTGTTGATTGCCTGCTACGCCATCATCAAGGGGTTGATGTCCGAACCTACCGAGGGTCGATTGGTCCGCAGGACACGCACCTGAATGGTGTCAGTACATCCTCCTCGTTCGTACTCATGAAAAACGCCGCCCCGAGGGGCGGCGCTTTCGTCTACAAGGGTGTGACTGATCCCGTTCGTCTATCCCAGCCAGACGCGTGCATTACGGAACAGACGCAACCAGGCACCGTCCTGCTGCCATTCTGCCGGACGCCAGGAGTTGGTGACGGCCCGTACTACACGCTCCGGGTGCGGCATCATGATGGTGACGCGGCCATCCGGCGTGGTCAGGCCGGTGATGCCCGAAGGTGAGCCATTGGGGTTGTACGGATAACGCGTGGTGCTTTGCCCATAGTTGTCCAGGTAGCGCAAAGCTATCTGACCGGAGCTCTGCATGCTACGCAGGTGAGCGCTGTCGCGGAACTCGGCACGACCTTCCCCATGGGCCACAGCGATAGGCAGCTGTGAACCTTCCATGCCGGCCAGCAGCACCGAGGGCGACTTCTCGACGCTGACCATGGCCACGCGGGCCTCGAACTGTTCAGATTCGTTGCGTACAAACCTCGGCCAGCTATCGGCACCGGGAATCAGCTCCTTGAGCTGCGACAGCATCTGGCAACCGTTGCATACCCCCAGGGAGAAGCTGTCGTCACGGGCAAAGAAGTCAGCAAACTGCTCCCGAGCCCGCGTATTGAACAACACCGACTTGGCCCAGCCACCACCGGCGCCCAGTACATCGCCGTAGGAGAAGCCACCGCAGGCAGCCAGTCCCTTGAACTCCTCGAGGCTGACGCGGCCTTCGAGAATATCGCTCATGTGTACGTCAACTGCCTCGAAGCCTGCCTTGTCGAAGGCCCAGGCCATTTCCAGATGGCCATTGACCCCCTGCTCTCGCAGGATGGCAGCGCGAGGACGAGCGACGTTGACGAAGGGCGCAGAGATATCCTCATCGACATCGAACGTTGTGGTCGCCGACAGACCGGGGTCACGAGTGTCCAGCAGATTGTCGAACTCGTTCTTGGCACAGTCGGCGTTGTCACGCAGAGCCTGCAGGCGATAACTGGTTTCCGCCCAGGTACGCTGGGTCAGCTGGCGGGTAGTCTCCAGCAGCGGCTCTTCAAACAGGGTCACCCGGATCTGATCATCGTAACGCGGGCGCGCGATGACGCCACAGGTCTCGATACCAGCGGCCGCAAACTGCGCCAGCACTTCCTCGGTGTCGACGCGATTGACCTGGATGACCGCCCCCAGCTCTTCGTTGAACAGCACCCGGAAGGCATCCGCCGCCTCGTCCACCAGCCAGTCCAGTTTGATCTCCAGGCCGGCGCGAGCGGCAAAGGCCATTTCCAGCAGGGTCACCAGCAGGCCGCCATCGCTGCGGTCATGGTAGGCCAACAGCTTGCCGTCGGCATTCAGGCCCTGGATGACACTGAAGAACGCCTTGATATCCTCGGCGTCATCAACATCGGGGCACTCATCACCCACCTGGCCATAGACCTGAGTCAGCGCCGAGCCACCAAGGCGATTGCGACCGCCACCCAGATCGATCAGCAGCAGATCGCTCTCGTCTTGAGCCAGGTCGATCTGCGGGGTCAGGGTACGCATGGCATCCACCACCGGTGCAAACCCGGTGATATTGAGGGTCAGCGGTGAAGTGATCGACTTCTGCTCGCCGTCTTCCTGCCAGGCAGTCCGCATGGACATGGAGTCCTTGCCGACCGGAATGGCGATACCCAGATCGGGACACAATTCCATGCCAATGGCATGGACCGCTTCAAACAGCGCCTGGTTCTCGCCCGGGTGGTCTGCCGCGCTCATCCAGTTGGCCGACATCTTGATGTCACTGATGTCGGCAATCGGCGCAGCGGCCATGTTGGTGATCGCCTCGGCGACCGCCAGACGTGCACTGGCAGCGGGATTGATCAGCGCCACCGGAGCTCGTTCGCCCATGGCCATGGCTTCGCCAGCGTGGGTGTCGAAGCTCGCCGTGGTCACAGCGACATCGGCAACCGGGACCTGCCAGGGGCCAACCATCTGGTCGCGCGCCACCATGCCGGTAATCGAGCGGTCACCGATGGTGATCAGGAAACTCTTCGAGGCCACAGTCGGCAGACGCAGGACACGATCCAGTGCCTCGCGCAGATCCAGGTTGTCGAGCATCACGCCCGGCATTTCCAGTGACTGTCGCTGGAACTCGCGCTGCATCTTCGGGGGTTTGCCGAACAGCACGCTCATCGGCAGGTCGACGGGCTTGCTGTCGAAATGACCGTCCACCACCTGCAGGTGATGGGCCTCCTGGGCCTCGCCGACTACCGCGTAGGGGCAGCGTTCACGCCGGCAGAGGGCATCGAAGATTTCCAGCTGCTCCGGTGCCACCGCCAGTACATAGCGCTCCTGAGCCTCGTTGCACCAGATTTCCAGCGGGCTCATGCCCGGCTCGGCGTTGGGAACCGCGCGCAGATCAAACAGCCCTCCACGCTCGCCGTCCTTGACCAGTTCCGGCAACGCATTGGACAGGCCACCTGCTCCCACATCGTGGATAAAGCAGATCGGATTGTTGTCGCCCAGCGACCAGCAGCGGTCGATAACCTCCTGGGCACGGCGCTCGATCTCGGGGTTGTCACGCTGTACCGAGGCAAAGTCGAGGTCAGCACTGGAGGAGCCAGAAGCCATGGACGAGGCCGCACCACCCCCAAGGCCAATCAGCATGGCCGGGCCGCCCATGACGATCAGTTTGCCACCCACCGGTATGGTGCCCTTGGCGACGTGATCCTCGCGGATGTTGCCATAGCCACCGGCCACCATGACCGGCTTGTGGTAGCCACGCCTCTCGATGCCGTTGACGCCGAGTGCATCCTGCTCGTAGGTCCGGAAGTAGCCGGTCAGGTTGGGGCGACCGAACTCATTGTTGAAGGCGGCGCCCCCGATGGGGCCCTCCAGCATGATGTCCAGTGCACTGACAATGCGCTCGGGTTTGCCATAGTCGAAGGCTTCCCAGGGTTGGACGAACTCGGGAATCCGCAGATTGGATACGGTGAAGCCGGTCAGGCCCGCCTTGGGCTTGCCACCGATGCCGGTCGCGCCTTCATCACGAATTTCACCACCAGCCCCTGTTGCAGCCCCCGGATGCGGTGCAATTGCCGTGGGGTGGTTATGGGTCTCGACCTTGGTCAGGATGTGAATCGGCTCGACATCGCCACCATAGGTGGCCTTCTCACCCTCCTTGCCGACCAGTGGCGTCGGAAAGAAGCGGCGTGCCTCGGAGCCTGCGATGACAGCCGCATTGTCGCTGTAGGCAGAGAGAATATTGTTCGGCGATGCCTGGTAGGTATTCTTGATCATCTTGAACAGCGAATGGCTCTGGGCCTCGCCGTCGATCACCCAATCGGCATTGAAGATCTTGTGTCGGCAATGCTCGGAGTTCGCCTGGGCGAACATCATCAGCTCGACATCGGAGGGATTGCGACCCAGCTCGGTGAAGGCCTCGACCAGGTAATCAATCTCGTCCTCGGCCAGCGCCAGTCCCAACTCGTCATTGGCCGTGGCCAGCGCCTGGCGGCCACCACCCAGGATATCCACCTGGCCCAGCGGCGCCGGGTCATGATGGGCGAACAGTTGCACGGCATCGGTACTGTTTGTCAGTACCGTTTCGGTCATGCGGTCATGCAGTGCGGCCACGATCGCATCAAAGTGAGCTTCCTTCAGAGAGCCTCTCACACCGACGCGCCAGGCAATGCCACGCTCGAGTCTCTTGATCCGGGTCAATCCACAGTTGTGGGCAATGTCGGTAGCCTTGGAGGACCAGGGCGACTGAGTGCCGATACGCGGCACGACAAGCAGCAACAGCCCTTCCGACGACGATGCCTCGCGAGCAGGGCCGTAGTCCAGCAGTTGTTCGAGCAGGGACAGTTCTGCATCATCGAGATCGCCATCCACGTCCGCGAAATGCACATACTCGGCATGCAGAGTATCGATCTCGGGCACGGATTCGCGCAGGGTGGCCAGCAGCCTGGCATGACGGAAGGCAGATAGGGCGGGCGCACCTCGCAGTTCGAGCATAGCCTGGAGCCTCTGAATTTCAGCGATGGAAGATGGGCCGCGACGAGCGACGAAGACGGCATATGATACTGGAAACAGGCTGGGTCGAGAAATCGACATGGATGACAGCCAGGCATCCTCTGGTTAAGGTGTCGACTTTGTCGTTGACGACAAGGGGTCCATGACCACGTCTCCTCCTCTCCTCAAGCGCTGGCGTCGCACCCTGCTGGCACTCTCGGGTACCGCATTGGCGCTGTGGCCGATCGACCCGACGCCCCCGCCAGGCAAGGCCATGGAGGGCGTTCTGTCACGCGACTTCATTACCATCCACACGCGCAACACTCCTCTGACCTATTATGAAGGGCGCCAGGGCCCGACCGGGTTCGAGTATCAACTGATGCGTCGGTTCGCCGACTCCCTGGGCGTCAGCCTCAACCTTGATGATGATCACTTCGTCCCCACCGTACTGGATGCTGTGCGCCAGCAAGGCGACCTGGGTGCTGCCGCATTGCCACTGGAGTCCGACGAACCCGGTCTGATCTACTCCCGCTCGATCATGCCCATGCAGCCGATCGTGGTCTATCGGCGCGGCCTGCAACCACCCGACAATATCGACGATCTGGTCGGCCTGCAGGTCGGCATTCTGCAAGGCGCGGGTATCAGTCGCATCATGCACGAGCTACAACTCCAGCAACCAGCATTGAGCTGGAAGGAAGCCAGCGACCTGGAAGCCTCAGCGTTGTTGCGACGTATCGAGAGCGGAGAGCTTGACGCTGCTGTCGTGTTCGAGCACCAGTTCCGCCTCAATCGCCTGTTCTTTCCGGAAGTCGAGGATGGCTTCAAGGTTGGCGACCCATTGTCCATGGCCTGGGCCTTCCCGGCCAATCAGGGGCTGGGGTTGATCAATGCCGCCAATGCTTTTCTCGATGAGCTCAAGGCCAATGGCGAACTCGACCAATTGATCACACGCTATTTTGGTCATGATGATTATCTTGAATACGTCGGTGCACGAGTGTTCATCCATCATGTTCACCAGCGCCTACCTCGCTACGACGCCATGTTTCGCGAGGCTGCCCGGCGTGAACAGTTTGACTGGAAGCTGTTGGCCGCGATCGGCTATCAGGAGTCGCACTGGAACCCGACAGCAACCTCTCCCACAGGTGTGCGTGGCATGATGATGCTGACCAATGTCACTGCCGATGAAGTCGGAGTCGCCGATCGCCTCAATCCGGCAGAGAGTATTGAGGGTGGTGCACGTTACCTGCGCAGCATCGAACAACGACTGCCGGAGAGCATTACCGGTGAGGATCGACTGTTCATGGCCCTGGCAGCCTACAACGTTGGCCTCGGCCATCTGTATGATGCTCGTGATATCGCCCGCTTGCAGGGCTCCGATGCCGACAGCTGGGAGGCGGTCCGTGAAGCCCTGCCACTACTCCAGGAAAGCGAGTGGTACAGCAAGACCCGCCACGGCTATGCTCGAGGTGGCGAGCCAGTGATTTACGTACGCAATATTCGACGATACCTGGAGATCCTCGAATACGTTGATCGTAGTCAGCAACAGTTTCATCAATTGAATGCCAGACTGGCTGATTACCCGGAGAGCGAGACCTTCGAGGTCGTCCCTCCCAAGCCATAACCAGTTGCACATAACCAGGTCCGGGGATGATTCGAACAGCCCTTCTGCTCAGTCTGCTCGCCGCAGTGCTTGCTTGTGTCGTCCCGCTGGCGGAGCCCTCCCTCCTTGCACAGGAGGCTCATGCCAGTTGGGCCATGCTGGTCGCACTCGCCCTGTGCCAACTGCTGTGGTACTGGCGAGGTAATCGCCTGGCGCGAGTGACCACACTGCCGCTGGCGCTGATTCTGGGCGCCATGCTCACCAGCTACCTGATGCCCGAGCACTGGATTTCCGTGGCTACCTTCAACAACTGGGCCGATCACCTGGTTCCGGGCAGCGACATCGACAACTGGCGGCCACCACTGCTGGAGCTGGCAGCATTGATGACACTGACGCTTGGCCTGCTGTCACGTACCCGGGCCAATCTTGGTGTGCCACTGCTGCAGGTGCTGGCAGCGCTGTTGCTGTTGGCCGATACCAGCCTGCAGGTAGTGGGTAACGACTTTGCCCCGCTGGTTCGTCGTGGCAGTTTCTATACCGGCTCGCTGCTGGCACTGCTGCTGCTGGCACAGTTCATCGGCGTCGTGCAGGGTTGGCGCCATACCCACCAAAGCCTGACACGCGCCCTGTGGCCATCGGCTATCCTGGCCGTGGTCACTATCGCCTTCTGGTATCAACAGAGCCATCTGGCCGATACCAAGCTGCATCAGAGCGTCGATGTGCGTTACGAGCGTATGGCCGAGCGGTTGACCACCGAGATCAATGCCCACGTGACCGCCATGCGTCGCTTTGCCGACTTCTGGGGCATTCTCGACCGCCCTCCAGAGGATGAAGAGTGGCGGGCACAGGCCGAGCGCTACTACCGTGATTTCCGTTACTTCCTCAATATTGCCTATATCAACGAGGGCGGAGAGATCGCCTATGTCTATCCAAGAGATCCTGCCAATACCAGCCTGATCGGCATGAATATCGAGGAGTCGCAGCGCCCCTACTCGGATCGGCTTGCCCGCGCGCTCAAACAGCGCACCGAGGAACAGACCGGGGTACTGCCGCTGCTGCAGAATGTGCCCGGGCTGATCTACTACCTGCCCATCAACTCACACCAAGGCGGCAACGCCCTGGGGGTTGCCGTCATGGTGGTAGGACTGCCGTTGCTGGCCGATACCCTGTATCACGAAGGTCACTTCGATAGGGTGCGACTCTACCTGGGCCTGTTGAACGGCGATGCTCCCCTCAAGGAATGGCACGTCAGCGGTACACCAGGGCCATGGCGAGTGGAAAGTGACGTTATCTTCGGCCATGTCACCCTGACCCTGGTAGCTCAACCGAATCGCGAACTGCTACTGAGCGAGCGCTCACGTCAGCCGTCCGTGAGCCTGACGATGGGTCTGATCCTCACCTACCTCTTGTACCTGGTACTGTTCGGGCGTCATCAGATGGCACTGCAACACCGCTCTGTTCATCGCTCCAATGAGGAACTGCGACGCGAAGTACGCAAGCGTACCCAGCTCCAGAGCGAGATCGAGTGGCTGGCGGGACATGATGAATTGACTGGCGCCCCCAATCGCCGCCACTTCCTGAGAGCTGTTCAGGAGCGAGCCGAGCAGACGCCACTGACCGTTCTGCTGTGTGACATTGATCACTTCAAGAGCATCAATGATCAATTGGGGCACCAGGCAGGAGATCACACCCTGGTCCGCCTGGCCAGCATCGGGCAGCAACTGACACCATCAGAAGGGCTATTTGCACGCTATGGCGGCGAAGAGTTCGTGGTACTGCTGCCCCGCACCAACGAGCACCGCGGTATGGCCATCGCCGAACGACTACGCGAGGGAGTTCTCACCTCAGGGCTGGAGCATGCGGATGGTCGGCCGGTGACCATCAGCATCGGGGTTGCCGTCCACAGCGAAGGTACACTCAAGGTCGAGGAACTGCTGCACAAGGCAGACCTCGCGCTCTACGAAGCGAAACACGCCGGACGTAATCAGGCACGACTCGCGTCTACCGACGCAATGCCAGACAGCTGAAGGACGCCAGCCCCGGCTCAAGGGCAGCGACTGGGGCAATGATGAGGCAGCTAGTCGCTGGAACGACGCTCGGAGAAGAACTGCTTGAGCAGACGAGAAGCGCGACTTGCCAGTACCCCGCCACAGACTTCGACTCGATGAAAATGCCAGGGCTGGGCAAGAAGGTTGGCCTTCGACTCCACCATACCGGTTCGCGGTTCTGGCGCCCCGTAGACCACCCGCTTGAGCCGTGCATGCACGATCGCCCCGCTGCACATCATGCAAGGCTCCAGCGTGACGAACAGTGTGCACTGTTCGAGGCGATAGTTGCCGAGATGAGCGGCGGCATCGCGTAGTGCCTGGACCTCGGCATGGGCGCTGGGGTCATGGAGTGAGATGGGCGCGTTGAAACCCTGGCCAATAATCTCTCCCGCCGCATCCACCACCACTGCGCCCACCGGAACCTCCCCGGCCTCGGCAGCCTGATGAGCGAGTTCCAGGGCTCGGTGCATGTAGAATTCATCGCTGCGCAAGATTGAAGGCTCCCCAGCAGACAAGATTGATGGCTTTCCAACAGAGAACGCTGATGGCTATTCAACAGATCAACAGAGAACGCTGATGGCTCACCAACAACGGGTGAAACGGGCGTACAATACACTGAAACGCTCGTATGATAGCCGGTCATCCAAGGATACCGGCAACAGTTTCCTGCAACCATTCTTGTGCAATCACCATCTGCCACCGGGAGGATACCCCAATGTCGGACGCCCTTGACGGCCTGGTCGATCTACTCGGCCTGGAAATGCTTGAGGAAAACCTGTTCCGGGGCCGCAGCCAGGACCTTGGATTGCCCCAGTTGTTCGGTGGCCAGGTATTGGGACAGGCCCTGTCCGCTGCCACTCAGACCGTTCCGGAAGAGCGCCAGGTGCACTCGCTGCACGGCTACTTCCTGCGTCCCGGCGATGCCAGCATGCCGGTAGTCTACCAGGTCGACCGCGTGCGCGACGGCGGAAGTTTCACCACTCGCCGCATCACGGCCATCCAGAAGGGTCGTCCAATCTTCTTCTGCAGTGCCTCCTTTCATGGCGAGGAGAATAGCTTCAGCCATGAGGTACAGATGCCAACACTGCCTGGCCCCGGCTCTCTCGATAGCGGTGCGAACATCCGGCGTTTTGATGGCCACCCCATCGAGTTCCTGCATCTCGAGGACACCGCCGAACCCGGACAACCCGCCCGCAAGCGGCTGTGGTTCCGTCTCAACGGCGAGCTCCCCGATAACCCCGCCCTGCATCGCTATCTACTGGCCTACAGTTCCGACTTCAATCTGCTGACCACCGCTCTGGTGCCCCATGGCATTCGCTTCGGCGACCCGGCCCTGCAGATCGCCAGCCTTGACCATTCGCTGTGGTTCCACCGTGATGTCAGCGTCAATGACTGGTTGCTGTACGACATGGATAGTCCCTGGGCAGGCGGCGCCAGAGGTCTAGCTCGCGGTAGTATCTATAACCGCCAGGGGCAATTGGTGGCCTCCAGCGCTCAGGAAGGCCTGACACGCATCCGCGAGCGTCCTGCGGAGTCTTGATTCCTGACCGATCCACCGCCGACCGCACTGCGGTCGGCCTCAGGGTTCATTCTGCCCTGTAGCGACTCCGACGGGCTACTGGATGACTTGCAGCCAAGGCGCACACGGAGCATTCACTCACTACTGATATCCGTCTTTCCATACTCCCGTTCGACCCGGCAGATACGCGTACGGAAGGCCTTGTACCAGCGCTCATGTCCCTGACGTTGAGCCTCACGGTGCTCGATATTGGCCTTCCACGCGGCGATGGCTTCACGACTGGACCAGTAGGACACCGTAATCCCCAGTTGCTCCCGCGCCGACTCCACCCCGAGAAACCCCGGTTGCTGAGCGGCCAGTTCCAGCATGCGCTCGGCCATTTCACCATACCCCTCGTCATCCTCAGCCTTGAGAGAGCTGAAGATCACCGCGTAGTAAGGAGGTTGCGGCGTCAGTGCCAGATAGTCCGTTGCCGTTTCCCCACCTTCCATTGTGTCGCCTCGAGTCATCGAACATTCCCCGGTCAGATAACGAGCCATGCAGTTCACGAGCCACGGTCAGGCTCATGGTTCAGTGTCTGCTTCGGTCCTCCCGGTCTATCCATGCTGTCGGCAAACACGCCCGATCAGCCGGCCTGGCCTAGATGAACCGCCAACGCTTCAACAGTATCACTTCAATCGCCACCAGCCCCACCAGACTGCTGGAGAAGACGGTAAAGGCCAGCGGGTTATCGATGCCCGGCATACCGGCGATGTTGATGCCGAACAGACCGGTCAGGAAGCTGATCGGCAGGAAGACTCCCGACAGGATCGACAACAGATAGGTGTTGCGATTGACCTTCTCGGAATGCCAGCGCGCCTGATACTGGCCGACAAGAGCGATATGCTCGAGGTAGAAATCAATCGACTCGTTGATGCGCGCCGCGGTATCCCTGGCATTGGCCAGCGCCAGGCGCTTGTCGAGCAACAGTGCGGGAAGCGTCTCGAGCATGTCCTCCAACGCGAAGCGCTGCGGCTTGAGAAAGCGCCGCAGTTTTATCAGGCGCTTGTTGAGCGGCATCAGCTCGCTCTCCTCGGTACTGTGCTCATCTTCCTGTTCGGCGATGAGCGTCTCGGCAGGCTCGACAAAGTCCTCGATACGCTGATGCAGCTTGTCGATGATCGCCACCAACACCTCGGCCAGATCGCGGGGCCCAAGGCCCTCGGCCAGCTCACTGCGAATATCGGAAATCGCCCGTGACGGAAACTTGCGTGTTGAAATCAATACGCCGTTATAGAACAGGATACGAATACTGAGCATGTCATCCGGCGTTTCTCCTTCATTGAGATTGACACCACGCAGATTCAACAGAAAGTTGCCGTCATCGAGCAGCTCGAATCGTGGTCGTGTGTCCTCGGCCAACACACTGCAAATGGCCGATAACGGTATCCCCGCCAAGCGAAGGCGCAACTCCGTATCTTGCGCATCACGCTGAAAATGGTACCAACAGCCCGCTGCCAGGGGACCAGGAGAAGGTTCCGGCAATTCGCGAACACCATCGACAAAGGACCAGCCGGCGATAAAGAAGGGTAGATTCATTCAGGTTCCCTACAGCAGCATTCCAGAAGCAGCTTACGTTCCGTTGTGCCTCATCACCAAGCCCTCAGCGCAGAGCAGGAATGCCATCATCCAGCGGCACCGGGGCCCCGAACAGATAGCCCTGGAAGCGTAGGCAACCATGCTGCAGCAACCAGGCACGCTGCTCTTCGGTCTCGACACCTTCAGCGATCACTTCCAGCTCAAGGGTCTGTGCCAGGGCAATGGTGCTGGCCACAATGGCTGAGCTGGTTGAGTTGTCGAGCAGATCGCGCACAAAGGATTGATCCACCTTGATCTGATCGAGAGGTAGGCGCTTCAGGTACGACAGAGAGGAATATCCCGTACCAAAATCGTCAAGCGAGAAGGTGACACCCAGGCTCTTGAGCTCTTCCATCATTCGGCGAATATCATCACGGTCATCGACAAACAGGGATTCCGTCACCTCCAGCTTGAGTTGTGACGCAGGAGCCCCGGTACGCGCCAGGATCTCTCGCACCTGCTCCACGAAAGAGGGCTCCTGAAACTGTCGTGGACTGACGTTGACCGACAACGTCAGCTCGGTCAACGCAGGCTGCTGCGCCCAGCTCACCAGCAATCCACAGACCGACTCGATCACCCAGAGACCGATCTCGTGAATCAACTCTCGTCCTTCCGCCAGAGGGATGAACTCTACCGGAGAGACCAGGCCACGTTCTGGATGCCTCCAACGCAACAGAGCTTCGGCACCAACAACGTCCCCATGTTCATCGACCTGGCGCTGATAGACCAGGAACAACTGACGTTTCTCCAACGCCAGGCTGAGGTCATTTTCCAGTTGCGTTCGCTCGATAAGTCGGGCCTGCAGCTCCGGATCGAAGAAACACACCTGGTTACTGCCCAGAGATTTAGCCTGGTAAAGCGCCATCTCGGCCTGACTCTGTAGCGCATCAGTGGACACCTGATCGCGAAACAGCGCGATACCAATACAGGCACTCAACGAAAAGCTGCTCTGATTCTGGACGAGCGGAGTCGCCAGTGCGCTCAGCAACTTCTGGGCCTTACGCTGGGCCACCACTCCCGCTCCCCGTTCATCACTACCCTGTTCACGGATCAGGGTTACGAACTCATCGCCCCCCAGGCGGGCGAGCATGTCACTATCATCCAGCGCCGATGATATTCGCCGGGCCGCCGCCAGCAGAATGTCGTCCCCACCATGATGCCCGAGGCTGTCGTTGACCTGCTTGAAGTTATCCAGGTCGAGCAGCAATAGCGCACCGTATTCCCCGCTCTGCTCACTGCTGATCAAGGCCTGCTCCAGGCGATCAAGCATCAACCGTCGGTTGGCCAGGCCAGTAAGCGGGTCATAGAACGCCAGTTGATGGATCTCGCGCTCGGCAGCCTTGCTTTCAGTGAGGTCACTGAGTGTCCCGACATAATGTGTCAGGATGCCCCGGTCATCACGAACGGCGCTGATCGTCAGCCACTGAGGATAGATCTCACCGTTCTTGCGACGATTCCAGATTTCCCCCTGCCATGACCCACGAGTGTCGACCTGCTGCCAGAGACGCTGATAAAAGGCAGCATCGTGGCGTCCTGCGCTGAGCATTCGAGGATTCTGGCCAAACACTTCGGCTTCGGTGTAGCCCGTGATCTGGGTGAAGGTACGATTGACCTTGAGAATAGCCCGACTCTCATCCGTGATCATCATTCCCAGGTGAGTCTCGAACGCCGTGGCAGCAATACTCAACTGCACCTGCTGAGCACGGTCCTCGGTAATATCGCGGACCACCGCTAGAATCGACCCCATCCTGCCACTGGCATCAAGCACCGGTGTCAGTAACGCAGAAAACCACGCAGGAGCGGACTCGAGCTCCAGCCGATAATCGACGCGCTGAGGCTCCCCCGATGCCGCCAATCGCTCCACCGCCTCACCGATATACTGACTGACAGGCTCAGGAAGCAGGTCACGATAGTGGCTGCCGATCATTTCTTCAGGAGGCACCAGCAAGAGCGACTCGTCACCGGCATGAGCATAGGAGAAGCGTCCATCCACCGTGAGCACAAAGACCATGTCCTGCATCGAGTTGATCAACGCCTGCAACTGCGCCTCCTCCCTCTGCGCGTCCTGCTCCGCTTTCTGCCGCTCGACAACTTCCCTACGCAAGACCTGCTCGATGCGCCACTGAGCCAACAGGTGACGCAACAACAGCCATCCAAGCAGAGACAGCAGGAGACTGGTCAACAATAACGGCCACAATCGCTCCACGAGGCCGGTCAACAGCTCGCTCGTGCTCTGTCCCAGCACGACCCAGAGCGGGAGACCACCCACCCTTCTTGTCACGTACAGACGGCGCTGGTCATCAACGGGAGAGTTGACCGTGAACTGATGCTCCAGGGCGCCATCACGCAGAAACTCAATGGTACCAGTCGCCTCTATGACATCGCCCAGATGAAAGCTCGACGCTGGACGCCTCGCCAATAGCTGAGCTCGCTCATCGATAATGGCAACGCTTTCGCCTGCCCCCAACTCCAATTGCTCAACCAGCTTGATGAGCATATGCGGATCAATGCGTGCCATACCAACAGCCACGACCTGTCCCGTAGGTCCCTTCAGCCAACGGGCAATCAACATCCGATAGTCTGCCGCACTCTCCGACCAGAACAACGGCGTCACCACAAAGTCGTGCTGGGTTTTCAGCAGACGCTGATAGAGTTGAGACTCGCGTATCGTGAGCGGTTGGCCAACACGTGGATCGGATCGAGCCACAATTCGGCCTGAAAGGTCGGCGATGATCAGGTCATCAATGTAGGGCAGGGTTCGGTCATGATCACCGAGTCGTTCGCTGAGGGCCGTCTGCTCGGGGAGTTCGCCGGAGGCCAGCATATCGGATAGCCCGAACAGCGACTGTCCGCGAGTGGAAAACGTGCTCTCGACCAGATCCACCACCAGCGCGGCCTTGGATTCCAGGCGTTGCTCGGCGACTCGAAACTCCGCCTGGTATTGAGCCCGGATCACCGAGGCGATACCCAGCAGCAGCAGGAGCAACGACAGCCCGTACAGTAGAACTGCCTTCCAGCGCCGTCTCGATACCGAGCCAGCCGAGTTCGGCATGCTGTCATCGCCAGCGGGCATAGCAGGTCCTCAAGGTGGTGCGGATCACGTAGAAAGGCCGCCATGGCCTTTTGATCGATCGGTATGGGCATGCACGGCGGCCCAGGCAAGCAAGACCCCTGAGCGAACCGCATGACCCAGCGCACCAGGATGATAATAACAATACTCGATATACTGACCTGTATCGGCCATGGTCGCGACGTTTCGGGTCACTGCATTCTGGGTCGCCACTATCCACCAATTACCACACCATAATATTGTCACCGCTCAAGGATGAAGATCAGTGATGACAGCAGGAACCAGCCTTTTCCTACAGACACTTCCGATATCTCACCGAGCAACACACTTCGGCTCGCAGCGAATCGTCTTGAGTGCGCTCCAGACCGAAAATCACAACGATGACCCCGTGTATATCACCATAGCGCAAACGCTGTGATCCCGAGCAGGACTGCGTGGATCAACCGCCCCGATGGCATGGAGTGAGCTGGCGATGGCGTGTCACACGATATTTCACCGTCATGCACTATCAACATGGCAATCAAATAGCTCATCCTGATCGATTTGATTGTCGTCCGCACCACACTGGCGCAGATGCGCGGATCTGCTGGTGTGGCGCGGTCTCGCGTCGGCCTGATGGCCGACGGCGGCACGCCCCTGTGCCGCCATTAACCCAACAAGAAAGCATGCCGGGTTAATAAAAGCAGACCGACAAGCAGCCCCCAGGTCACACTTTCGTCGATAACGGCACCAGATCTCGACCCCAGAACGGAAATAAGGCTGTTCGCTCCCCGCTGGGTTTCGTAGAATCCTGTCTCGTGTTTCTACGCTACAGGACAATGCAATGGGTAGGGCCTTCCAGAACCGCAAGGAATCCATGGCCAAGACGGCCGCCGCCAAGACCAAGGTGTACAGCAAGTACGGGCGCGAGATCTATGTCTGCGCCAAGTCAGGTGGCTCCGACCCCAACGGCAATCTTTCCCTGCGCGGTCTGCTGGATCGTGCCAAGAAGGACCAGGTGCCATCTCATGTCATCGACAAGGCGCTGGAGAAGGCTGCCGGTGTCGGCGGCGAGGACTATTCGGCAGCGCGCTACGAGGGATTCGGCCCCGGCAACGCCATGGTGATCGTCGAGTGCCTGACCGACAACCCGAACCGCACCTTCGGCGACGTACGCGCCTGCTTCACCAAGACCAAGAGCAAGATCGGTACGCCCGGCAGTGTCAGCCATATGTTTGATCACCTGGCGATCTTTGCCTTCGCGGGTGACGATGAAGAGGCGACGCTGGAAGCACTGATGGAGGCGGAGGTCGATGTCACTGACATCGAGAGTGAAGGTGGGCAGATTACCGTCTTTTCCCCCCCGACCGACTTTGCCCGGACTCGCCAGGCACTGCATGATGCCTTTGGCGATATCGATTTCGAGGTCGAGGAAATCCAGTTCCTCCCCCAGGCAACAACACCGATCGAAGGTGATGACGTTGCGCTGTTCGAGAAGCTACTGGACATGCTCAACGACCTGGATGACGTGCAGAATGTCTACCACAGCGCAGAGCTTCCCTGATCACGACACTGCCCGGCCCCACGACAGGCGCCGGGCACACGTCAGTTCGCTCTTCCCGCCCTTCAACCATGCGTTACCTGGCTCTTCTCACCCACCCGGGCCTCCTGACGCCGGGTATGTGACGCACAGTTTGCGTGGTATCTCGCGCCCTCCAGGTTGATCGTCATCTGCTAGATTAATGACTGAAACTATCTTCTAATATTACCTCATGCGCATGGCTGCACTCTGTACCATCATCGCGCGAAGCCTGCACCGCCCGAGGAGTCCTGTTCCCTGAACGACGGAAACCGGAGCCAGTCCACAACCAGAGCGACCATGCATGCGTGAGACTTTATTTGCCGCCCACATTTCCCGAGACAAGCCACAACGGGTTCGCAGTCAGGACTACCTCAAGTTCTTCCTGATCCACTGGTCAAGCATTCTCGGAGCCATTACTCACCTCAGCTTCATCGCTCTGTTCCTGGCCTATGATCACCCCTGGCTTGCCGCTCTCAACGTTATCAGTGTGCTTATGTGGCTGGGTGCACTGGTTGCCAACTATCGAGGAAATCACAACCAGGCCGTCTATCTGATCGCCAGTGAAGCCGGTGTTCACGCAGCCATCATGGCCATGACACTGGGCACCGGCGCCGGCTTCCACTACTACCTGTTGCCGCTGTCCTGCCTGGTCACCCTGAGTCCCAACATGCCCAGGTGGCGGTCGGTACTGATTGGTCTGCTCGGCATGTGCGAGTTCATGGTGCTCGAGCGCCTGCCTGTCGATGCAGTACCGCTGGCCACAGCCTCCAATCTGCCACCACTGGCCGCCACCGTGAACCTTGCCGTGGCGCTGACGGTGATGGTGCTGTTTGCAATGCTGGTACGTAGCGTCTATGAGATGCAGTCGCGCAGCCTGACTTCCATGGCCACCCGCGATGCATTGACAGGGCTGTTCAACCGCCGCTTTGCCAGCGACTATCTGCGTCAGACTTCCATGCAGCAGCAACGCAACAAGTCACCGTGCAGCGTTGCCCTGCTGGATATTGATCACTTCAAACACATCAATGATCGTTATGGGCACAAGGTAGGAGATGCTTGCCTGGTACAAGTCGCCAGCAAGCTGTCGAAACACTTTCGCAGTTCGGATGTACTCTGTCGCTGGGGAGGTGAAGAGTTTCTGCTGATCTTCCCCGATGCCAGCGTCGACGAAATCCTGCCGGTCATCGAAAGCTTCCGCCAGTATCTGCATAATCACCCGATACAACACTACGGGGCACTGATTCCGCTGACCATGAGCATCGGCGTCACCAACCTGCCCCCCGGGGTACCCTTTGATGTAGTCATCAACCGCGCGGACCGTCTGCTTTACCGTGCCAAGGCTACAGGTCGTAACCGCATCATCAGCCAGCATGTTGATGCCCGGCAGGAAATCGTCGAGACCAACCCGGATCAGTCTCTGGCCGCGGGCGACCAGGTTCACTGAAACACTCTCCAGACGACCAGACCGGTTTATGGGTGAGTCGGCTAGAAGTGGACAACCTCAAGGCTTGCCACCACATCCCCGGCTTCATTGCGCAATTCGAGATGATTGGCCAGTATCCGCCAGCTTGAGGTGGAGTACAGCGCCTTCTCGAACGCCTGGGCCATGTCCGCCACTTCAGGGTGACAGGCACGGCGAGTCGAGGCCAGCTCACCAAAATCGATGCGTGCCCCTTCCCCGAGGCTGTATGTTCCCATCAATCGATTGCAACCATTGCTGCCCGCTACACGCAGTTCACTGGAGTGCAGTACCAGGTGAGGTTCCCGAGTGAAGGCTTCACTGACTTCCACCGCCCGACCACCAACCTCCAGCAGGCGCCAGTAACGATCTTCCAGTGGTTCGCCGAGATACTGTGGAAGCCGCACCAGACGTATCGCGTCCTCACTGCCATCAGTGGCGGGCATCAACAGATCGCCATTCTCGGCGACCTGCCAGTCACTGACCAATTGGCCAGCAGCATCGTGCAATGACAGGCGGCGAGCATCGTTCAACAGCCAACTACCCCGGATGGAATCACGGCGAGTTTCGCCCGGGCCAAGATAGACCCGTTCCAGCACCAGCGCGCCATCCGCGAACAAGGCAAGCTCTTCGCGGATGGCATTGCAATCGGCACAGGGAGTGTTGCCACGATAGCTGGCCGGCAATTCGCCGAGCATGTTCTCATCACCAGCATCCGACGCAGGTGAGCAACCTGCCAGCCACAACAGAGGCGCTACCAGAGCGACCAGTCGAATCATCCCTTTCATTTCAGTCCTCTTGATTCACTGGCCCGGCCTACTGGTCACCTTGCCAGCTACTCCACAGTGATCGTGATGACATCCGATGCCAGCGGCGGGTCGAAGCTGACATGACGGTAATCGTTGAACAGCAGCTGGAGCTGGTGTTCGCCCGGTTCCAGTTCGATGCTGGTTTCGGTCTGCCCACCACCGAAGTGGACCATATTATCGGTTGCCGGCAATGCCTCGGACAAATCGACTTCATCCAGGGGAGTATCGATGAGCAGGTGATGATGTCCGGTGGCTTCTGCCTCGACTCCGGCGGGTGCGACACCCATGCCCTCGAGCCCCATGCGTATCGTCACGGGGCTCGACACGACAGCGCCGTCCTGCGGTGAAATCATGTACACACTGGCACCCTCCGGTGCCGTCAGACGTTCGAGTTCCGCTGCCTGCGTCAGGGCAGGCAAGACCAGAGCGGTCCCCAGTACCACTGGAAGAATCCTTGTCGTGAATCGCATGATGATACCTCCTTATCGCTCATGGATGTTGCCGCCCCGCCAGGAGCACAGCAACACATTGAACCTGGAGTGTAGCAACATCATGCGCCGTCCATCAGCAAAGTCTTCTGGACTCCCTTTCCAGTAACGTAGCCCCCGTGCTACGAAGGCCCAAGCCCACTCACTCGAGCGGTATTCCTCGGCCGCCCTGGCGCATATCCGCTCAACTGCATATTGCGCGATGGCCTGCCTATACTTTACATGCTGATGTTGATTCCCTGCCGATACCTCTGGATAGATATCAGCGCCCCCACCTTCGAGGGCTGGCTACGACACGAGACATGCATAAGCTGAAGTCAGAGCAACACGAGGACACACATCACCGGAGACTCTGGAGGGCACTCCCATGAAGGTGTATCGACCCCAGTGGCGCTGTACGCTCAGCATCAGCGCCAGAGCGCTGGCCTCAGCACGATGGTCAGAACGCCTGGCGTGGTGGCTACGCAGCCTGGCGGATCGTCTGGATGGCAGTACCTGTACTCTGGCAGTCGCACTCAACGTCCGTCCTGCCCTCAGCTCGGACGACATTGATACCTGCCTGGCAAAGGGGTTCGCCCTGTCTCAGGGACTGATGACCTCTCTCGCCCAGCAGGCTGCCTGTGAGAGCGTTCTTCGTGAAGCCAGATCCGAACTGTTCGACAGCAAGTCCTGAGCCTCATTACGCGTGGTCTGCCCAAAGTCGTCCCTGGTGCCATGCCGTAAAGCCGGTCATGCGCCTATCACCGCAGGATCGACCATGATCTATCAATGGCGTCGTCTGGATGAGCCCGGTCTGGAAACACTCAGGCTGGAACACAGCTCCCACGGATACCGTGCAGTCTCGATCGTTGCGACCTTTGGTGCCGTGCCATTCACGCTCTGTTACCAGTGGCAGCTTGATCGCCGATGGCGCACTCAGCGGCTGATGCTCCAACTACTGAAACCGCATGCCGAAGATATGCAGATCGAGCGCCATGGCAGTGACTGGTGGATCAACGGACACCAACGCAAGGACCTGTCGCACTGCGAGGAAATTGACCTTTCGGTGACGCCATTCTGCAACTCGGTAGCCATCCAGCAACTACGCGAAAGTGCCACACTGACAGCGCTGTTCATTGATGCCCCGACAATGGAAATCCTGCCGTCCCGTCAACGTTATCAACGCCATGACGACGATAACTGGCACTACATCGATGAAGGTGTCGCCTGCGGCTTCGAGGCCAGTCTCAAGCTCGACCATCATGGCCTTGTCACCCACTACGAAGGACTATTCGAGGTCATCCAATGAAAGGGTTACAGGAACTGCTGCAACTTCTGGATACTCGCTTGTTGACCGGGCAACCACCAGCCAACGATGCACGGACACTCAGACCCGCACCTCATCCCCCGCGGCAGGGAGTATGCTGCCCACCCTGTGTGCGCCACCACCAGCGGCGACGTCATCCGGCACCGCGTTATCCAGCGCCCAGACAGTGCGAATGAGAGCGTCCGGAAAGAGAAGTCCGGAACGGGTATCGGACAGAACAGGAGCCCGCCCGAATGCTCGAGCAGGCCGGGACATTACATCTGCGCCTGAAGATAATTGGACAGACCCAGCATCCTGATCAGGCGAAGCTGCTGCTCCAGCCAGTATGCGTGGTCTTCCTCGGTATCCGTCAGCAAGGGCATCAGCACATTACGTGTCTGGTAGTCCTGTTCCTGTTCGCACAGGGCAATCGCATCCTTCAGCGCATCACGCACTTCGTACTCAAGCTGCAGGTCGAAGCCCAGCATCTCTTCCACATCCTGACCAACACGCACTTCTGTACGAGTACGGATGTCAGGCTTGCCTTCCAGAAACAGGATACGCTCGATCAGGACCTTGGCATGTCCCTTCTCATCATCGAACTCGTGGGCGATACGCTCGTGCAACTTGCTCAGCCCCCAGTCAGCGTACATCTCGGAATGAATGAAGTACTGATCCATGGCGGCAAGCTCCGCTGCCAATAGACCGTTGAGGGCATCGATGATGTGCTGTTTGCCTTGCATATGAATGCGTCCATGAGTCGTGGATAGAAAGACGGAAAGACATCCTATAACCGAACTCATGGAATATCAATTTTTTCAATAAATTCAGCTATTTGAGATAAATCCTGCGTACGATTCGCATTAGTTTTTCGTTCCGGTCGGAGCGCTGGACACCTGATCTCCCCCACAGACCCACGGAGGCTCTCCCGGCTGGACCTGTCGGGAGAGCCGTCTACCTTACCTTGTCCTCAGTCAGCCGCGACCAGCGACTTGAGGAACTGACCAACATTGGAGTGATGCTGGATCGAGGATACCGGCAGGATTGTCTCCGCCGGCCCCCAGGCAAAGACATTCACCGGCGTATGGGTATGGGTTCCAGTGCCCCAGACGACATTCTGTGAGGTCCCGAGGATACGTCCCAGAACATCACCGCGATCGTTGTAGGGATAGAACGCATCGACATCCGCGATGGCGGGAACTTCCTCTGCATCGAGATAGCTGTGTCCCTCCACATGATGGGGGTTCGGCTTGTCGGTCAGTACCGCTTCTGCCTGGGCTTCGTCGATCTGGAAGTCACTGTTGGCATTGACCATTTCCATCAGGCGAGCGGGTGTCTGCTGCTCCTTCTCGAGAGCCTCGAATTCATTCAGCAACACCCAGAAACTATTCTTCTGCTGATAGATCGAGTCGAGCAGTCCAAAGCCACCAAAGTTGAAGTTGGGAGCATAATCCCGCTCGGCGAAGGCCGGACCTGTCCTGGCCTGGGGCTCCGGCAGATTGGCTGCAGAATAGCTGAGCCCGAACGAGCCCGTTTCATGGTCAGCAGTGACCAGAATCACGGTATCCTCACGCCCTTTGGCCCAGTCGTAAACGCCTTGAATGGCCTCGTCGAACTTGACCAGCTCATTGAGCATGGTGCCAGCATCATTGGAGTGTGCTGCCCAGTCGATCTGACCGCCCTCGACCATCAGGAAGAAGCCGTCTTCATCCTGTTCGAGAATACTCAGAGCCTTCTGGGTCATCTCGTGCAGCGATGGCTCCTGGCGTTCGGGGTCATCCTTCGTATTGCGATAGGTGATGCCATCGGCCATCCCGGAGTTGGCAAACAGGCCCAGCAGCTTGTTGCCTTCGTAGGCATCGAGTTGGTCGCGACTGAAAGCCAGGCCGTAACCACTGTCGGCCGCCTCCTGGAGCAGATTGCGATCATCCTCGCGTTTCGAGGCCGGCTCGAAGGCCCCGCCCATCAACGTCTCGACCTGCCCGGCCACCTCACTGTCCTCGCTCACGGACTGTGGTACCCAGTAGCGCAAGCCTCCGGAGAGCATGACATCAGGACCGGTCGCCAGCATATCCTCAGCGATCGCATTCTCCAGTGAGCGATGTGGCTGATGAGCAGCAAAGGCCGCCGGAGTGGCATGCGTCAGACGAGTGTCCGATACCAGCCCCGTGGCCTTGCCCTGAGACTGGGCCAGCTCCAGTACGGTTTCGACCGGGTTGCCATCGGCATCGATACCAATCACTTCGCTACCGGTGTAGATCCCCGTCGCCAGCTGAGTGGCAGAACAGGCAGAGTCCACCACCACGGCATCCGCAGGGTGCGTCAGGGAAAAGCCCACCACACCTTCGTCAGCCAGTTGGTGAAACGCCGTGGGCTGACCATCGTAGATGGAGTCTGGCGCCTGATTGGCATAGGTTTCCAGCAGCCCTACCTGCTGAGGTCCCATGCCATCGCCTATCATCAGGATCACATTCCTGATTTCAGCGGCACTGGCAGGTGCCGCGGCGCCGACAAGCAACAGACCGCCGAAAAGCGCGCCGATAGCCGGTGTTTGCTTCATGCAATATCTCATTGTTCCATCCTTATTGTTGTCACCATTCTGTCGATGGCCATCAAGGGGGAAGGCTCATCCTGCGCAGGTCTCCCCCAGCCATCGTTTCCTGCAGCCACCGCTTCCTCAACGTCAAGGGCATGTCTGAACCGTCCTGAATATTCAGACACTTGACTGGCCTACCCAAGCAGGAGACAGCCAGCCTTCAAGCCGGTTGCCTCGCCACAGTATCAAACCCGGTGGATAACGAATCGCAATTCATGAATATTTTATTTCATTTTTGTGACGTCGAGAAAACGAGCGACACCTCTACGCCTCTGATACCACTGCGCTCTCCCCCGCTCCAGGTGCAGCATCAGATGGTCGACACAACAGAACGCCGCATACCACAGGAAAGAAGAACGGCACATATCAAGGCCACTGCCGCGGTGACATGAAAGACATGGTTAGTGCCCCAGGCAGCCGCCACGATGCCGCCCATCATCGGGCCTGCCACCTGGCCGATATACTGAAAGGACGTCGACAGTCCCATGACGCGTCCAAGACTACCGGCATCGGTATAGGCATGCTTGAGCGCTGATTTCAGGCAAGGCAGCACACCACCCAGCGCCAGACCCATGGCGAAACGCAGCAACGTCAATACATAGACGTCCGTCACAAGAGCCTGAGGAATGATCAGCAAGGCACCGATACCGAAGCCATATACGGCAACGCGCATGGCACCATAGCGATCGGCCAGACTACCGAGCATCAACGATGACAGCAGGCTACCCAATGCCGTGGCAGAAAGGACGATGCCTGCCGCCGATGTCGTCTCGAACGGATGGTGACTCAAGCTCTCGACCACGCTATAGATGATCGGCTCGATCGACAGGTTGGCCACCAGCAATCCCATGGTCGCAATCAGCAACGTCCAGATCCTGAAATCGAATGGCACGACAATTGGTTGCAACTCTCCACGTGACCTCGGCGGAACATGGTCTTCGCTGACCAGAAAGACGGTTGCCAGAACATTGAAGAGGATCATGCCACCGGAAATGAAGAAGGCCTCGCGCATGCCGACATGAGCGGAGATGAAGCCACCCAGCACGGGGCCAGCCAGACTACCGCCAAGAATGCAGGCAAAAAGCACCCCTTGCGCCTGTCCCGAGCGGGATTCGGGAGCTTCCTTCGCCATGAGAATGGTCGCGCCCGAGGTATAGCCGCCGGCAATGCCCGCCAACAGGCGCAGTATTACCATCTGCCAGGCGCTGGTCGCCAGGCCCATCAAGGTCATGCAGATCAGCATGCCGACGCTGGCACGCACCAGGTTGACCTTGCATCCATAGCGGTCGGATAACCGTCCCCAGAGGGGCGCAAACAGCGCTGCGGTGATGAAGGTCGAGGCATAGACCAGGCTTGACCACAGCCAGGTCTCCCCTTCCGAGTAGTCACCCAGGCTACCGAGATAGTGGGGAAGGAAAGGCAACATGATCGTCATGGCGATCATGTTGATGAATGACCCTGACCCCGTAACCCAGAGGTTCACCTTCCATGCAGCGATTTGTCCCGGCATCCTCTTCTCCATTGAGGGAATGGTTCCAGCAGGCGACAGGAGCAGAGCTGACTGCTCCCAGCCAACGCCGGGAGGCGATGTTAGAGGAAGGATATTGATAAAAACAATTCATATACTTTATGAAATACATTCCATAAAGTTATTAACAAACACACCGTGAAACCATCTGAGTTTATTGATCCCTGAATTGACTCACTGAAAGTAAGCTCACCGCTGACAAGCTGGTGCGTCAGTTGATCCGTGAATGGCAAGCTGGCAAGTCGCGCCCTCGCAATCGCCTCTTTCCTCGGCGAGAACTGGCTTTTCTGCAGAAATGCCTTATCCACGCATCATCCTCCATCATGATGGCGCAGGAGTTATTGATGCAATTGGCGGGACGTGCCAACCATACAAACGCAGGGTCTATGCCACCACCCAAGCCTTGGCCAGTACCTGGACCAATCCTGATCATGATCAGGTGGCGCTGATAATGACCAGCAACAGCCAACGCAAACCCTTCATGAAGGCCCGGGTCGACTCAGTGCATGACGACCATCACCGCCAGCACCACCGTCAGCAATAGTAGGTACACCCCGGCATGAATGCGATCGGGGATGCGCCCGATCCATAGCGACCCCAGACGGATACCGAGCCATGACCCCACCGCCAGCGCCAGCAAGGCGCGCAGATCCACATACCCCGCATACCAGGCGCCCAGAGCGGTATTGCTGGCCGACAGCAACACATAAGTTGCGGTGCCACTTACCGCCATCGGCAACGACAACGGATTGGCCATCGCCGTGGCCGTGGTCATGCTGGCCCCTCTGCGGCGCATCAGCGGCACAGTCATCACGCTCCCGCCCACACCCAGCAAGGCGGCGACTGTGCCGATGAACGTGCCTGTCATCGCTGTCACCAGGCGGGGCATGGGACGTACATCGCCACCCGCCTGGTGCAGGAAACCGGGCCTCAGGATGGCATCCGCAATGGTGATCGCCAGATAGCCGATAAACGCCCAACGCACCCAGTCCCCACTCAGCGATACTGCCGCTGCCGCGCCAAGCACGGCACCGATAGCGATATAGCCGACCAGCGGACGTACCAGATGCCATTGCACTGTCCGTCGTCGATGGTGACGCCACGTCGACAGGGAAGCGGCGAAGATCATCAGCGCGGTCGAGGTGGCAACCGCGATATGCATGGCCTCCAGACCGGCTGCGCTATCCGGCCCATGGACGGAAATCAGCAAGGTATACATCAAGGGAACAACGACGAAACCGCCACCAAAGCCGAACAACACGGTGGTGACTCCGGCCACCCCGCCGCAGAGAAGCAATACGCTATACACCGGAACTCTCCTGTTGGAACTCAACGACAGGAACGATATTCCGATATGAGCTGGCCGACATTCGCCGCTTGGACAATAATCGTTGTATTTCGGCCAGGCTGACGACAATGCTTAATATTTCTCTATCAGACGTGGACCATGTGGCACGGCCCATCGTAGCCATCGGTACTGACTACAGCCTCGGTACTTTGCTCGACTTTCATACCCATCGCCGTGCCCAGTTTCTCTATGGCATGACGGGCTTGATGGAAGTCGACACCGATGACGGAACCTGGGTAGTGCCTCCCTACAGCGGTGTCTGGTTGCCTGCAGGCAAGCGTCACCGGGTGCGCATGAACGGCGTAAGCACCCGCAGTCTGTATATCGAGTCCCACGCGGCCCCACGTTCCTCCCCCAGCTGTGAAGTGCTGGTTGTCACACCTCTCCTGCATCACCTGCTGCTGGCCTCAGCCAACATGCCCGCGCTTTATGACGAGACCGGTCGCGATGGCGCCCTCGCCCAACTGCTGCTGTACGAACTGCAACTGGCTCCGGCGCTGCCGCTGTTTGCTCCTCTGCCCCGGGATCCCCAATTGGCCAGCCTGTGCAGAGACTTTCTCGGCCAACCGCACATCCACAGTCTTCCCGAGAGCTGGGCCCGGCAACTGCATCGCAGTCAACGCACCTTCAATCGCCTGTTCCGTCAGCAGACCGGTATGTCCTTCGCAGTATGGCGCCAACAGGCCTGTCTCATGGCAGCCCTCCCGAGACTGCTGTCCGGTAGTTCCGTTACCCGAACTGCACTGGAACTCGGCTACGACAGTCCGGGTGCCTTCTCCAACATGTTTCGCAAGGTGCTCGGCCAGTCCCCCACATCCTTCGTCCGGTCGGCGACCCGATTGGCGGGAGAATTGCCTAACCACAGTCCGTAGATATTGATTGGCCTGTCATTCACTTACTGTGATTTTCGCTGTCGTTCGACTTACTCATTGAAGTAGGCGTTAAGAGCATCGACGAAGCCTGGCGACCAGGCCGGCAACAAGCTCTTCCGACTTATTTGCTCACAACAGTCTTCATGGGCATATCTCATCTTCATGAAAAGTAACAGGATCGAAGCTCCTGTTCATTTCCTTCACCTGGACGAGCCACCATGAAGCGCTGCATTCCCCCAGCTGTGCAGAGTATTCTGCTTGATGCTTGATATTTTCCATTCACTTTCTATCTTACCGAGAAGGAACTGATAGCTTCCGCATGAATGAAAGAAGTCCTTTTCCGCTGTTGAAAACTCTCGAGATAGTGCAAACCTCATAATCAGATAGTTGCACCTTGCACTGACAACCTTTTCATCTGGTTGTGGGGTAATGAGCAGATTGGAAAAACCATGCTGTTTGCTCAAACTATCGACGGCATTCTGCCGGCGTCTGACGAAGTCATCACCACTCATCGTAGAAGGTGGTTCTCGCCCCGAAGAGGAGTAATCGATGGTGACCTGAGGCGCCAGGCACTCGGCCATGGTTGGCCAATCCCGCTGGTCAAAGGAAAGAAAAAAGCGGCAAAGGACATCATTGATCTGTACGAAGACATCCGGATCGACGGTTCTCACAATACACTCCCATGGATTGAGCGGATCGCTCAATGAGTTACAGGGCTACAAGGCTCATGCAGGCCCCCACCAGGAGCGCTGCACCAGCCGCCCACAGTGAACCACTGAAGCCATGACCAACTGAGTAGAGGCTACTCGCCACCAGGGGGCCGGCAATCTGACCGAGACTATAGATCACAGTCATGGTGGCGAGCAGGTTGCCACGAGCGTGACGTGCCATCCGTTGCGCTGTCGGCATGGCAATCGTCACCGTTCCCATGAAGGAGCTCCCCACCAGTAGTGCGCTGCTCAGATAACCCGTGCCATTGGGGAGAATGATGGGCAGCACCACACCGAGAGCTTGAACGCCCAGGTTCAACGCCAATGACTTTCGCGTTCCCAGCCGCAGGCATATCCGGTGCCAGAGGAAACACGAGGGAGCCGCTCCCAATCCGAAGACTGCCCACACATGCGCGGAGTCCATATCCGGAAGTGCAGTCTTGACCAACAACGGAAGATAGGTCGCGGTAATGATGTAGCCGAAACCTGCCAGACCATAAATCATCACCAGAGGAACCGACCTGACAGTATCGTCACCTCTCGATGTGGTAGGCACCTGAACGAGGTCAGCCTCACCACTTGATTTCAAGCCGGGCACTGCGAGTCCCGCCAGCGCGAGGCTGCTGATGCCGAGCATCAACCAGAGCTCATGACTGTTCAGGCCCAAATGTGCCGCAAGGACAACCAACTCGGCAGATAGAGCAATGCCAGCCCCTACCCCAGCGTACAGCAGCGGCGCGCCATGCAAATGCTTGCGGTGCTCAAGCAACCAGAGCGAAGCGGCAACCATGGAAATCGCACTGAAGGCACCGGCAATACCACGTACCGCGACAATGGCCCAGGTCGCATGGAGAAATGCCAGAACCGCCAGACATGCCACGGTGCCGGCTATCGCCCAAAGACAGAAACGGTACGAGTTGGATGGCCTGGCCTTGATCGCCAGGAGCGCCCCGATGAGATAACCCGCGTAGTTGGCGGAGGCCGCCAGGCTACCTCCGCTCAAGCTGAGCACGCCTTCCTCTACCATATGCGGATAGAGCGCCGTATAGGCGAAGCGACCGACCCCCATGCCTATAGCCATGACAAGTGCTGCCTCAATGGCAGAGCGTGTTCCCGAGGTGAGGGACTTCATGCATCCCCCTGAATGAATAGCTGGCCAAATTTCTGAAATGCCGGGATCTCATAACCGCTGCGCCAGATGAGATGGGTACTTATCGATCCCAGGTCCAGCGTCGCCAGATCAGCCGGAGCACGACTCAGTTCCAGCACACTGTGCGGCAGCAGGGTCACACACGAGCCAGCCGCAACAGCCGCAACCATCGCGTGATAAGAGCCCAGTTCCTGAATCTTCCATTCGCCTCCGGCCACTATACCAAGCCGTTCCTCGGCAATAGTCCGGTAGGTGCACCCCAATCGGAATGCTGCCAATGAGCGAGTACGTACTTGCTCAGGTGTCGTTGCGGCGACGTCCGTGGCTGGTAGCAGCAACAAGAGCTCCTCGTGCCAGACCGGGACGCCCTGCAGTCCCATCTCGGCCAGGCTTGATGGGTCCTTTATCGTTGCGGGAAGTGCTACGAATGCGCAATCCAGCTGCCCGTTGCGCACTTGCTCGACAAGCTGCCCCGTCGGACCTGTGTTGACCTCCAGCCGGGTTGTGGGATTGGCCTGGTGGTATGACGCCAAGGGCGCAGGAAGCCGACTTGCCGCCGTGGATTCCATACTACCGATGCGCAACGTGCCACCACTATTGCCTCCACCGACTACGTGCCGAGCCTCATCCTCCAGGGCAAGCATGCGTTGCGCGTACTCCAGGAAACGCTGCCCCGCAGTAGAAAGCGTGATGCGTTTCCCCATGCGGATGAAGAGCTCCGCTCCCAACTCCGCTTCCAGGTGCTGTATGCGCGTCGTGATGTTGGAAGGCACTCGTCCAAGCCTGGACGCGGCTCGAGTGATACTCAATTCAGCGGCGACTGCATCGAATATCTTCAAGGTTTCCAGATCCACTGCATTCACCTTTTGAAAACGATAGACATAGTATATTCTCAAAAACAGAACAATTCATACCCATTGTTCTCGATACGTTCCTCGATCCGTCAGTGGAGTCATCTGAAATGAGCACCTCAAGCCCGCTTGCAGCCCGGCTGCGTATATTCCCCATCATTCAGGCACCGATGGCTGGCGTGGCTACGCCCGAACTGGCCGCCACCGTATCGAATGCTGGAGGACTGGGTTCTCTGGGCATCGGCGCCAGCAGCGTGGTCCAGGCCAGGCAGATGATCGAACGGACGCGCGAGCTGACGACACGTCCCTTCAACGTCAACGTCTTCTGCCATGAACCTGCCTTGCGAGACGAAGGGCGAGAGGCAGCCTGGCTTGAGCACCTGAAACCGCTATTCCAGGAATGCGGGGCGGACTTGCCAACCTCACTCGACGAAATCTACAAGAGCTTTGTCGATGATGATGAAGCGTTCGAGATGCTGCTCGAGACTCGACCAGCCGTGGTCAGCTTTCACTTCGGATTACCCACCGTGGAACAGGTACGTGCCCTGCAGGACGCCAACATCTATACGCTTGCGACGGCAACCAGCCTCGACGAGGCAATGCAGATTCAGCAACGAGGTATCGATGCGATTGTGGCCCAGGGCATTGAAGCGGGTGGACATCGCGGTATCTTCAACCCCGATGCGGTTGATGAACAGCTGAGTACGTCCGTACTCGTTCGGCTGCTCGTCGAGAAGCTTGACCTACCGATCATCGCCGCTGGTGGCATCATGGATGGTCAAGGAATCAAGGCAGCTCTGGAACTGGGCGCAGCAGCAGCCCAGCTTGGTACTGCTTTCATACTGTGTCCCGAATCGGCTGCCAACGAGGGTTATCGATCAAACCTCAAGAGCGAGCGAGCAGCTGTGACTCGCTTGACCTCAACGCTGTCAGGGCGACCGGCACGTGGCATCCTGAACCGATTCATCGACCACGCAGATCTCGCCACAGGGGTAGAACCGGCTGCCTACCCCGTAGCCTATGACGCGGCCAAGCAATTGAACGCCGCGGCTGCCAGACTCGGCAGCCATGAATTCGCAGCGCATTGGGCAGGCCAGGGCGCATTGATGGCACGCGAACTCACCGCTGACGAGCTGATGCGTCAGTTGATCCGTGAATGGCAAGCTGGCGAGTAGCGTCCCTCCATCGCAGCCGCCCTTTACCCGGCGAGTCTTGCTGGGCTTATCCAGACCTTCTGGTTGCCGACCTCACCCCAGCTTCATTCCCCCAATGGCACGCCGAGTTCATCTTCAGCTCATCTTCTCGAGCGACGCTAGCGCGTCAGCTTATTCAGGAGAGAAGGAATGCGAGCGAGACATAGATGGCAACGCGGCCTTGCTTCATCAGCACTGATGATCGGCGTGCTTCTCGTTGCCAGCGTTGCCTCGGCCCAGAGCCTCTTCGGGCAGCAGCAGGATTTCCTGTCGCCCGATCAGGCCTTCAAGCCGACAGTGAGCCAGGACGGTCAAAACCTCGAGGTCAATTGGGAGATCGAGCCCGGTTATTACCTCTATCGTCACAGCCTCAACGCAGAAGCCGAGGGTCGTGAGCTGACGCTCGACCTCCCCGAAGGGGAGATGATCGAGGACGAGTATTTCGGAAGCTCCGAGGTATATCGCTACGCCCTCAGCATGACGACACCCGTCGATGGCGCTGATCACATCACGTTGAGCTGGCAGGGCTGTGCTGATGCAGGGCTCTGCTACCCGCCACAGACACGCACCTTCGATCTGAACAACGTTTCAGCAGACTCGGATACTTCCGTAGAGTCCGCCCTACTGGACACGGACACTGATGCGGATACGGATACGGATACGAGCGCAGCATCTTCTCCCTCATCTTCCGCCGACGTAGATCTGGCCGACGATCAGCGTCTCGCCGCACAGCTCGCCGAAGGAAATGGGCTCTGGACGCTAGCGGCCTTCTTCGGCATGGGTCTGTTACTCACCTTCACGCCCTGCGTGCTACCGATGATCCCTATCCTGTCGAGTCTGATCATGGGACAGCAGCAACGGGAAGGTAAACGATGGACGACGGGGCTTGTGCTTTCGCTTGCCTATGTCCTGCCCATGGCCGCCACCTACGCATTGCTGGGCGTTGCCGCCGCCATGGCCGGGGCCAATCTGCAGATGCTGTTTCAGAATGTCTGGTTCATCGGCCTGTTCTCGGCGCTCTTCGTACTTCTCGCCCTGGCCATGTTCGGCGTGTTCAACCTGGAGTTGCCGAACGCTCTGCGCCAACGCCTGGATAGCTGGATGGCCCACCAGCGTGGTGGAAGACTCAAAGGCGTCGCCTTGATGGGTGTGATATCGGCAGTGCTCGTTGGTCCCTGCATGACCGCACCGCTGGCGGGAGGGTTGCTGTTCATTGCAGAAACCGGCGACCCCTGGCTGGGCGGAGCTGCACTGCTTGCGCTGGGTCTGGGTATGGGTGCTCCGCTGGTTCTGATCGGCACTGTCGGCGGTCACCTGTTACCCAAGCCCGGCGCCTGGATGGCCCGTGTCAGAGGTTTCTTCGGCTTCGTTATGCTGGGCATGGCGATCTGGTTCGTCGCTCGCATAACGCCCGATGCCATCGTACTTGGCCTTTGGGGCGCACTGGGCCTGGGCCTCGCTGTCTCTCTACGATTCCTGGCCCGAGGCATCGCCACTGGCGGAGTTCTTCCCCAGCTCACCTCGGCCAGCGCTCTCATCATCGGACTGTGGAGCGCTCTGGTCCTGATCGGCGCTGCTGGCGGTGGGGAGGATCCGTGGCGACCGCTGGCGGTATATACGCCTGGTGTCGCAGCTTCCACCGAAGCAACACCGCAGGCCCTCTCGTTCGACAAGGTCGATGATCTCACCACACTCAAGAACCGCGTTGCCACAGAGGCAAACAATGGCCGGATGACGCTGGTCGAGTTCACCGCCGAATGGTGTGTTTCGTGCGAAGTCATCAAACGCGAGGTGTTTGGCGATCCTGTCGTGCAAGCCGAGCTGCAGGATGTGCAACGTCTGAGCGTTGACGTGACGGATTACGACGCAGATGACAAGTCGATCATGCAGCACTTCGGCGTCGTTGGCCCACCGACACTCATGTGGTTCGGTCCCGACGGGGAAGAAGTCCGCAGCGCGCGCATCATTGGCGAGCTGAGTGCCGAGGACTTCCTCGAACGCTACGCCCAGGCCAGACAAGTTCCCGGCACAACGGCGGAGGGGTAATCCATGAACCTACTGGATCGCAGCATTGTCCTTGGTCCCATGGGTGTCAGTCTGGGCCACCTGCTGTTGGTGCTGGCGATGCTGGTTGCCCTCATGGCAGGCGCCTGGGTCGGTCGCAAGCGGCAGGTACACATCGGTGACAGCCTGTTCAACGCCCTGCTCATCGGCGTCATCGGCGCGCGCATCATCTTCATTGCGCGTTACTGGGACAGCTACGACTCGCTCTGGTCCTGGTTCGACATCCGCGATCGAGGTTTCGAACCTCTGGCAGGACTGGCGTTTGCATTGATCTACCTTGGGTGGCGCCTCTGGCGTCACCCGGGCGAGCGGCGCCCTCTGGGTGCCGCCATGATCTCGGGGGCTCTGGTGTGGTCTCTGACGGCAGGTGCGCTGGTACTCATGACACCACGCGGCGCGCCCCTTCCCGCTACGCCTCTGACCACGCTCGACAGCTCCGAGGTGATGCTGCCAAGCATACAGAACGAAACCGGGCAGCCAATGGTCGTCAATCTCTGGGCCAGTTGGTGTCCGCCATGCCGTCGAGAGATGCCGATGCTTGAGCAGGCCCAACAACAGCTCGGCGACATCACCTTCGTCTTCGTCAACCAGGGCGAAAGCCCGAGTGCCCTCGCCACGTTCCTCGAACAGGAGTCACTCAATCTCCAGCACCTCTATCGAGACCCGAACATGACCTTCGGACAACAAGTCGGCGCGGTAGCCATGCCAACCACGCTCTATTACGACGCTGACGGCAACCTCGTCGACACCCACTTCGGCGAGCTATCCCGCGCCACCCTGGATCGCAGCCTCGAACGTCTGCAATGACCCTTTTTTCCACGAAGCCTTTGCTCCACGAAGACCTTTTTTCGCAGAGCCCTTTGCCCATCATGGAGATGATATCCGTGCAAACTCGAAATCCTTTCTCAGCATCGTTCAAGACCGTTATCGCGCTTGCCGCCAGCCTTACCCTACCGGTAAGCCTGCCGGCTCTGGCGGAAGACTGGCCCGCGCCCATCAAGCAGATCGAGACACAGGGGCTGACGATTCATGGTGAGTTCGATGCGCCTGGCGGACTCAAGGGCTATGCCGCCAGCATGCGCGGCCAGGCTGTTGCCGCCTACCTGACACCGGATGGCGAGCATGCAGTGGTCGGCACCCTGATCGATGCTCAGGGACAGAATGTCGCAACGACGACACTGGAACAGCTCGTCTACGGGCAGAGGAATGCGGAACTGTGGCAACAGATGGCCGATCACCACTGGGTGCGCGACGGCGAGGCAGATGCACCACGCATCATCTATACCTTCAGCGACCCCAATTGCCCGTACTGCCGCCAGTTCTGGGAGGACGTACAACCCTGGGTGGAAAGCGGACAGGTCCAGGTTCGCCATCTGATGGTGGGGATTCTCAAGGCCGACAGCCGCCAGAAAGCCGCCGCACTGCTCGCCGCCGATGATCCGGGCGCCGCGATCGCCGAGCACTATCGCAACGACGCCATGCCGGACAATGCAGGTAGTGATCAAAGCGAGCAGCGGGTCGACGAAAACACGCAATTGATGCGTGATGCTCAACTCCATGCCACCCCTGTGACCTTCTATCGCGGCGACGACGGTGTTCACCACGTGATGGGGGCTCCCAGGCCGGATCAGCTTCGCGCGATCACGGGTAGCGAGGCTCCCTGAGCAGCGAATGCCTCATCTCTCGCTCTTGATCACGGGAAACTGGAGAGTCACCCGCAGCCCAACGCCATTTCCTGAAACCATCGTCATCCGGCCACCGGCGCGGATGACGATGGCCTCGACAATGGAAAGCCCCAGGCCACTACCCTGCGGGTGGTTGCCTCGGAGAAAGCGTTCCGACAACCGTGCCAGACGGTCCGGCGGAATGGTATCGCCCTGATTGGCAATATCGATGCTCAGCATGTCGACACCAGCATGAATGTCGATGTCGATCGGACCACCAGGTTCGCCATGTCGCATGGCGTTCTCCAACAGATTGCGCAGAGCGGTCACCAGCAGCGCTCCCGAGACCTCGGCACGCCATTCCGTATCAGCACCATTCACACGGCAGCGGTCGCGACTTGCTGTCTCGTTCATCGCGGCCTCGAGTGCCTCCTTGATGGCAACGGGTTCGAGTTTCCCGCGTGCCATCTCCTCACTCTCCATCCGCGCCAGCATCAGGAGTTGATCCAGGGTTCTGGTCAAGCGCTCCACTCCTGCCTCGGCCTGCTGCATCGCCTCCCTGCGCCGATCACCCTCGACTCGATCGGCGATCTGAAGGTGTGTGCGAATCGCGGTAAGCGGTGTGCGCAGTTCATGAGCGGCATCGTCGGTGAAACGCTGCTCCATCTCGAGCATGCGCTCGGTGCGCCCCAGCAGCGTGTTGAAGCCATCAATCAGTGGACGTATCTCGCTGGGCAGACCGCGCACAGGCAGTGGTGAAAGATCACCGTGATCGCGCCCGGAGAGCCGCCGCTGAAGCCTGGAGAGCGGAGCCAGCCCTCGAGTCACTCCCCACCACAAGGCGACAAGGCTGCCCACCAGGGCAAGCAGGAAAGGATAGAAAGCGGCGCGACGTACCTGAGACAGCAATGACTCCCTCTCGCGTATTCTGTCCGCCACGGTAATGCGCTTGTCGTCATCGACCAGCGTATAGACGCGCCAGCGTTGACCGTTGTGATCGCGATAGCTGTAGCCTTCAGCATCGGCCTTGAGCACATCATTCAGTTCAGGGTGGGTCCCCGCAATCACCTGGCCACGCAACGACGAGACACGGCATGCAACACCGCCTGGCGACGGGATGAGTGAGGGATCGTTGCTGTCACCAAGCGCCGCGGCAGGCACATTCCTCAACAATCCCGCCACCATGTGGGCCGACTGAGCCAGACGCTGGTCCAGGGAGCGCTCGATCTGTGTCGAGACATCGCGCATCAACCACGCGGCCATGATCCCCCAGAGCAGAACCAGTGTGATGCCCAGAGTGGCGACAAGTCGTAGACGAAGGCTCATGAGGAAGGTGCTTCATTGGCGGCGCCGAGGCGATAACCCACGCCTCTGACGGTTTCGATCACGTCACGCCCGAGTTTGCGACGTAGTTGGTAGATGTGCACGTTCAGCGCATTGCTCTCGACTTCATCGTCGATACCATACAGGCGATCCTTCAATTGATCCGTGCTGAGGATCCGCCCGCGAGCACGAATCAACGCCTCGAGCAGCATCAGCTCGCGGCGCACCAGTACCACGGGTTCGCCATCCAGCGTCACACTGCGGTCAATCGGGTCGAAAGCGATGCGACCGTGGTGGATCGCACGATCCACCTGCCCCGCTGCTCGACGCAGTAGTGCCTGCAACCGCGCAATCAGTTCATCAAGATCGAACGGCTTGACGAGATAGTCATCAGCACCGCCCTGAAGCCCCTCGACTCGGCTGGCCACGGCATCCCTGGCGGTAAGCATCAGCACCGGAGTGGCAATTCCTGAACGCCGCCACTGACCGAGCAGCGTCAGTCCATCGCCGTCGGGCAAACGCCGATCGAGGATCACGGCATCATAGTCCATCGTCGTCAGCGCACTTCGAGCAGCGGCCAGTGTCATCACACCATCAACCACGAAATCGCTCAACGCCAACCCCGCCTCGATCCCCGCCGCAACCAGAGCATCATCTTCAACGAGCAGCACTCTCATGACATCACACCCAGCACAGCAAGAAGACGACTACCAGTGTCGCCCACGTTCATTAAGCGAGGATGATTTCCGGTCTCACCCATCCATTGAAAGATGAACTTCACAAACGCGCTTGAAAGACGAACTTGAGAGACGAACTTGAGAGATAAGTTCCGGCACGCCCCGCACGGCGATCTTCAGTATGCCACTATTAACCCGGCATGCTTTCATGTTGGGTCAATGGCGGCACAGGGACGTGCCGCCGTCGGCCTGATGGCCGACGCGGGACCGCACCACACCAGCAGATCCGCGCATCTACGCCAGTGGGGTGCGGACGACAATCAAATCGATCAGGATGAGCTATTTGATTGCCATGTTAATAAAGCGGCCCCCGCTCCGGGGTCGGATGTAAAACGATGTATCGCCCACCCGGCCCGATGCCGCAAGGACTTCGGTGGGCAGACGAAGAGACCTACCATGCGCTGTCAGGGAAAAATGGGCCGCCATGAAGATGACGGCTCCTGGTCTCAGAATGAGATAATTTCGCCATCGGCGGGGATCGAGACATGATCCTGGATGCCCTCTTCCTGCACGTAATCGGACAGTTCGTCACGGCTCAGCGTCATATGGTTCACCGCGTCCATATGCACCGCGATGATGGTGGCATCCGGGGCCGCCTGATGGGTACGCAGTGTATCTTCCCTGCCCATGATGATGGGGTCACCTTCGAAGCCGGTCACCTCGGCGGCGCCAGTATTCAACACGATCACCTCGGGGTTGTAGCGCTCCAGCGCCTGTTCGACTTCGTCACGCCAAACGGTATCGCCAACTACATAGGTGGTCTTCTGTCCCGGCGCCTCGAAGATCACGCCCATGACATCGCCGAGCGATTGGGCCAGTTCGGGGACGGCATAGAGGGCATCGGAGCCGTGTTGACCACCTGTCTTGTGGAGCTGCACCCCACCGAACTCAGCGTCATCATCGAGGATGCGCACATCATTGAAGCCCTGAGAGCGAATCAACTCAGCATCGGCGGCATTCTGGGCGAATAGGGGAATGTCCTTCGGCAGCAGCTCCTGGGCGGCGGCATCCCAATGGTCGAGGTGGGTGTGGGTGACAATCACGGCGTCCGCGTCACCAATCACATCCTCTGCTGGCATTGGCAGCCCAACCAATGGATTGCGCAACTCGCTGCGGTAGGTGTTCTCGAAGCCCGGATAGGCACTCTGTTCGGCCAGCATTGGATCGATCAGGAAGGTGGTATCCCCATAGGTGATCTTCACTGTGGCATTACGGATCTGCTGCACCTGTTGTGTTGCCTCCCGAGAGACCGAGTCCGCGGATGCATTGCCGGCGATAAGGGCCGTGGTCAGGGCCAGGGAACTGGCGAAGGTCTTGCTCAGCATATGAGTGCTCTCCATTACGTTTCTGAGGTGATGGCAAGCAGTCTAGAGGGACCCGGCCGAGCAAAAAATTGGCCTGAAAGACAATAATCGAAACTTTCGGGCCACGGTGGCATAATTCAGGAGAATGAACCTCAGGAGTCACGCCTTGTCGCTGCCCAGCGTTGGACTGATCCTTCACCCGAATATCAGCCCCTTCCATTTCTCGGTGCCCTATACGGTGTTCGGTATGGCCTCGCCCGACCGCCCGCTGTTCGATCTATCCATCGTGGCGCTGGAGGGAAAGCCGCTGCAGGCCGAGCGTGTAATGACACTACGGCCCGACGGTGGCCTGGAACTGCTGGATAGAGTTGATATCGCGGTGGTACCTGGCTGGCATGACCTGAATGAAGCACCACCGCCAGAGTTGTCCGAGGCGCTCGTCCGCTGCCATGAGCGGGGCGCTCATGTGGTGGGGCTCTGTTACGGCACCTATGCCCTGGCTTACGCCGGGCTGCTGGACGGCAGGCGAGCGTCGACTCACTGGATGGCCGAGCAGGACTTCAGTGCCCGCTTTCCCGGAGTCAAACTGGACACCAACGCGCTCTACGTGGAGGAGGACCGTCTGGTGACGTCTGCCGGTACCGCTGCCGGCCTGGATTGTTGCCTGTTCCTAGTACGCGAATATTACGGTGCGCAGGTTGCCAACAAGGTAGCCCGTGCCATGGTGGTCCCACCGCATCGAGAGGGTGGACAGGCGCAGTTCATTGAGCAGCCAGTGGCCACTTCCACCCAGGATGCCCATATCAACCGCCTGCTCGACTACCTGCGAGAACACCTGGCGGAGTCGCACACCATTGACGAGCTCGCTGCCCGTACTGCCATGAGCCGGCGTACCTTCACGCGCCATTTCCACAAGGCCACCGGCATGACAGTAGTGGCCTGGCTGGTGAGCGAGCGGTTACGGCGCGGACGCGAACTGCTGGAGACCACGTCCCTGTCGGTGGAAGCCATTGCGGAAAGGGCCGGTTTCCAGACAGCGACATCGTTTCGGCAACATTTCAGGCAACGCCATCAGGTCAGCCCCCGCGACTGGCGCAAGACCTTCGGCGAGCCAAAAGACTGACCATCGCTGGGCCCACCAGCTTCCCCCTTCAACCCATTTCTCAACATCGGCCAGGCGTCACACGACGTCTCCGATGGCCAGGACCATGCGACGCGAAAATTCTCTGCGCTGTTCCAACGTTGTGATTCGATTGATTGACGGGAAGCACTGTATAGCGGGCACTTCAGTCAGCAGCATGAATAAACCGCGTGATAGTCACATCAACCGTAATCGTCAGTGCCTCCAGCGCGGCGGCACGTGCCCGACCTTCGGCACTGGCCCGATGCAGATGTGGCGTCATTGCCAGCAAATCAGCAATCTGCTCGGCACTCTCCAGCTCTGCCGTATAACGCAACGTCTCACGACCCACTCGTGAAAAACCTTCCGGCGCCCCGTCATCTTCGACACGAGGGGCTTTCAGTGAGGGATAGATGACTTCGCGAAGCTCACGCAAATGATCAGGCCCGGCATCGACCTGGATCAGTTCCCCTCCCGGCTTCAGCACCCGGGCAAACTCGGCATAGGCCGGAAACCCAAACATGCAAAGCACACGATCCAGACTGCTCGTCTGAACAGGTAGATGCGCATTGGTACCCACCACCCAGGTGGCAGCTTTCTGGCGTTTGGCAGCAGCCAACACCGCCCACTTGGAAATATCGACTCCAAGTAGCGCCAGCGCCTGTGTATCAGCCGCACTTTCCAGCCCACGCAGGTAGTAGCCCTCGCCACACCCCGCATCCAGGCAGCTCAACGTTGCATCCGGCGCTACGCTCACCAGCACCGTACGCGCCACGGCTTCGGCAATGGGTTGATAATGGCCCGACTCGAGAAAGCGTCGCCGCGCCGCCACCATCTCCTTGCTGTCTCCAGGATCATGTGAGCGCTTGCGTTGCACCGGCAGCAAATGCACATACCCCTGACGCGCAATATCGAAGCCATGACCTGTCTCGCACTGCCACGCGCCACCTTTCCGATGCAACGAATCACCATCCAGCGGACAGATCAGCGCCTCGAATGATGTGGTACTCATTTACGGCCCACCCTCTCCATTTCCTGCGGTTATTCCATGAATCCAGGTTCCACACCAGCGCAAACTGGAGGCTACCTCTGCTTTCCGCTCAACCTGTGATACGCCACACATCGGCTGCCATCCGGCCAGGAGGGGTTATTGTCTCGTCTCTTGAGGTTCAAAGCGAGATGCCTGAGCATGCCCCAGGTATCTCCGAGAGCAGTACGAGGCCGAGTTACGGGAGACCAGAGAGGTATTGGACGAGGCCTACTTGCAGATCCAGGTGCTATCAGAGACTCAAGCACCTGTTCCGGCCGAGCCACCGGCCTTCCGCTCCGTCAAGGTGCGGTTGGATCTTCAGGTTGTGTCGAACCATCTCCCAGCCAACCAGATTGATGCTGTCTACCGTGCTATCTCTGCTGAGATTGCGTGGCTACAATGATCCCGACAAGAGATTCCGAGATTACCATGCCTATTCAAATCAGATTGGCCCGACCATCCGATGTCGGGGGAATTTTCCGTGTCCGAACCTCGGTCAACGAGAACGTCTTGACCATGAGCGAGATGGCCGAGATGGGGATCACCGAGGCTTCGGTGACGGAGATGATTCAGAGCGCTCCCTGCGCCTGGGTTGCTTGCGAGGACGCACAGATTGTTGGCTTTTCCATGATTGATTCTGACGAAGGATCACTGTTCGCAGCATTCGTCCTGCCTTCGTACGAAGGCAAAGGGATCGGCAAGAGATTGGTACAAGCTGCTGAGGAAGCCTTGTTCTCGAAGCACGCTCTTGCGTGGCTGGAAACTGCCGAGGCAAGTCGCGCCGCTGGCTTCTATCGCCATATTGGATGGAGCAATGAGCAAGACATTGGCGAAGGCGATATACGCCTCGAAAAGCGCCGCCTCTGAATGCTGCAAGCCATACCACCTCATACCTCAAGACGACGCGCCCAGCCACACAATGAAGTACACAGAAACGTGCCGCGAATGGGCAACCATCATGAGCGCGCCTCCTACCGACGTTGCCTGAAAGCGCCGACTCGCTACGTCGTTGCGATCGGAGGCCCGAACCAGGTTGTCAGTGCATCAACGAGCCCCTGCTGGGTCTGGTTTCCCACCCAAGCCACATATCCATCGGGCCGAATCAGTACGGCAGCGGGAGCAGTGACCTCTCCGATTGCCGGAAGCTCCCACGTACCGGCGTAAGCAGCGTCGACCAACTGAACCCGATCTGCCCAGGGGCTGATATCAAAGCTACCAGGCGCTCCGAGGTTGAGTAACACCGGGCGTGCACCGTGCAATAGGGCGAAGACTCGCAGTGGGCCGTTGGGCGTGATCAGGTCGAGATCAGGCATCCGGCGCCCAAGCAGCGGGTGCCCCTCGCCGAGGTCGTAATGAATGTCCAGACCGAACATCATCGCGGCAAATCGCCTGCGAGGCTCTTCTGCGCTGAGGAGTTCAGCAATGGTGTCGCGCAAGGCTTCCACACGTGCGTCCGGACGGCGGAGTGCGACATACGCCATTGTGGTGCGCAATATGCGAGCGGTAACCGGGTGACGTTCGTTATGGTAGGTATCCAGGAGGCTAACCGGGGATGTCCTGTTGACTACCTGAGCCAGCTTCCATCCCAGATTCATTGCATCCTGCACGCCAATCTGGAGGCCCTGGGCACCTTCCGGAGCATGCACGTGAGCGGCGTCACCAGCGAGCAGAACCCGTCTGTCTCGGTAGGCAGCAGCCTGCCGGGTCATATCGGTGAATCTGGAGATCCAGGTGGGGCTGTGAACCCCGTAATCTGTCCCGTAGACGGCGATGAGCGCATCGCTGAGATCCTGCAGAGTGGGCTCGCTCGCGGGACCAATGTGCGCTTCGGTGACCATGACTCGTACCGGCCCGCTGTCCGCATAGACCACCTCCCCGTTGCGGATCTCATAATCCACTCTGCCGAGACCGTGCACGCCGAGTGCGTCCTCCCGAGTGCCCCATTCAGGGACCTCGGCCAACTCGACCTCGGCGATCAGGCTGCTCATGGTTGGATCCCATCCCGGGAACTCGATGCCGGCTGCCTTGCGGACCACGCTACGTCCTCCGTCGCACCCGACAAGATACTCCGCTCGTAGCGATTGGCCGTCGGACAGCGCAATGTCGACGCCAGTCTCGCTCTGTGTGAAACCGGTCACCTCGACCTCGCGATAGATCGTCACCGCCAACTCACCGACCCAGCCGGCCAGTATGCGCTCAATGTCGTTCTGCCAGAGCCCGAGCGAGTAGGGATGTCGGGAGGGGAAGTCGCTGATATCCAGGGTCACCCCGGCGAACTGCCCAACCTGAGCCACCTGCCCCTCCGAGAGAAACCGCTCGACGATTCCGCGCTGATCGAGGATCTCAATGGTCCGCGAGTGCAGACCGCCTGCTCGCGTTCCGGCAAGCTCCTGATTGGCGCGTCGCTCGACAATGGCAACATCGACTCCCGCCAGGGTCAGTTCCCCCGCCAACATCAGGCCAGTTGGCCCAGCCCCGGCGATCACCACGGCATGCTCATTAATCAATTTGCCCATTTTTGCCTCTCACCTGATAAATAGAGACGGAAATTGAACACCACCAGCAGGGGCTTGCCACAAGCCCCTGCTGGTGTAAGATATTGAAATGGGAAATGAAGAATGTTCGCCCGCGATGGATCCATAGCTGCCCCTTAGCATACCTGCCTGACTTCGAATGAATCTGCACTAGCTCCCCTCCCTCCCCCCGCTGGAGTGACTTGGTGTGCGCGCGACGGACAACCCGTTCTCCCCAGACATCCGTTGCCGTGTCCTCAAGCGCCCGGAAAAACGCGCCCTGTGGATGCTGAACTCCGGGGACTGGCTGCAGGTCTGGAGACACCGAGAAGAACCGCGGATCCTGCAGCCAGCGCTCGTCATAGCGGAAGGCGCTACGCTTGCCACTGCCCAGTTACAGGCGTCCGATGAGTTTGCCATCCGCACCGAGATGGATGTCGATATCCTGGCGTTGTGTTTGCCCGGTAGCGATCAGAAGCCCTCGAACTCATCGTCACCAGTGGTCTCGCCTCCTTTCACCATCACCTCCGATGACCTTTCCTTCGGTTTCTTCCCACTGGCTGACCGCACCCGTTTAGGCAACTGGTCCACGGCCAGTTCTAGACCCAAGGTATCCTGCTCCAGCGCCATGACCTTGACCACGTCCTCGAGGCGACCGAGTACATGCAGAGCGCGCAGGAAGGTGTGCAACGCGGTCCCGGGATGACCGTCTTCCATGCGTCTGACCGTACTCAGCGATGTACCGATACGCTGCGCCAGGTCCTCCTGTGTCAATCGACGCATGCGACGAGCCGTTGATAAATCATGACCGAGATTGCGCAAGGCACGTGCCACGGGTGGCGGCATCGCCACCTGAGTGCCGGAACGTTTGGAGACTGAGGACACCATGCCTAACTATCCAAATATGAGTGATATACACTTATAAGAGTTCAAATCTAAGCTCTTATGATCAATTATAGATCAAACATAGATGCTTATGAGAATTCTGTTGGCTGGAGATGGGTGTATCGACACAGATCCAGTGAGTACATCCAGGCTGTTTTCTTCTGCAGCCATCACTCCGGGACCGGACATGAAACATCGTCTAGCCCGTCCGGTTCGCTACCGCAACGACCGAGTGATTGGCTATGCGGTCAGCAGTTCCATACCTCTGTGGTCACGCACAGGATGACGAATCGCCTCCTTGGTGATATTCACTTCCAACGCCACCTTCGCCGCTTCCAGTACGCCAACATCTATTTGGTAACCCCCTCGCGCCTTGAGCCAGTCAAGCACCTCTGCCAGATGCCAGATCGAGGCGCTACCTTCGTGAACCGGCACAGGAAACGTCGCTCGGTGTGCGAGCATCAATTTCCGCATTGCCTGCCGGGAAATGCCCACGGCGTCCGCCACATCCGTCAAACCAACAAGGTCTGGCAAAGCCTCGATCAGGCGCGCGGAAGGAACCGCACTTTTGACATCGGCCAGAGCAGTACGAAACGCCGCTTCAGCGTTATCCGCCTCCCGGGAGAACTCCAGCGCCAGGCGCCCCGGCAGCCCCACGCCCACCAGGGCGTCATCACAACCGGCAGCGCCCAAGCGCTCCACCAATGCATCCAGATCACTGTCGTGGTCAGCCAACTGGTATTTCAGCGTAAAAATGTATTCCATGGCTCAATCCTCCGGTTTCGCCTCGCCCCGACGCTTGTGGGTGGAGCATTTGTCCACCACCCTACGAAGCGCCCGGGCGTGGCTGCCGGGATTTCTCGGCGTACTCCACACACTCGCGATACAGAACTCACCGCATCGGCATTCATCATCATTGTAGGGACAGTAGATCCTGCCCCAAGCGTGACTACCGCCCGCCTCAACACGCCACCCTTGAGCCTCGGCATACTTCAAGACTTCTTCGATCTCCTTCCTGGAATGAAAGGGCCGGGACATCGATGCTCCTTCAGTATCAGAATAGAGCGAAGGGTTGTCAACTGACAACTCTTCGCTAAACACACCAAGGCATTACACTCTGCATTTGAGTCAAAACCACCTCAGCAGGTCACCTCTCAACTTTAGCGGAACCTCCTTGTCAGACACCGCGCCACGCGTGATACAGCAGATAGCTCCGAAATTCTCTCCAGTAGTTGATCGGTATCGATGTGGCTGTCATATGTTCACGCACCATTGAAAAAGCCGCCGGTGATCTCTCACCGGCGGCCTAGCCTTCAAGGTACTTGATCGGCTGCGCTAGCTCATATCAACAGGAGTTTATTCCACTCTAATATCAACGAGAGGAAAATCAATCTAAATAACAGTTAGTTAGAAAGGCGACCTTTCTCGATACCATCATCTATACCATGCGCAGAGTTTTTTTTGCTGCTCGTCGCCGCTTTAACTCTGCCTTAGCCCATGCTGATGCTTCTGCTATATCCCGGCGAAGGTGCTCTATCTCATCGGAGGTCAATCGACGCACTGTTCACCACTCCTTTGTTGCTGTCTGAGGGTACCATGCTGCGAACTCGCCTTCGCCAAAAAGCGGCGATTTCACGATTATTAAACGCAGATACGTAATGCCTCATCGCGATTTCTATCTATCGGTTTAGAATACCGACGCCTGCCCTTGAGACATCAGAATGTGGTGCCATACTGTGTCTGTGTACTACAAAAACAACTCTTTTGGCGAAAAACATAACTGACTCGACTTAACGATGAAATCTAATCAGGCATAATATCATCAATGTTATCTTTAAAACCATCTAACAGAAAGTAAACAATGTACTTCGTCGGCGCATCAAAAACAGGGAAAAACAATGACACCAATAGAACAAACACAGACATGGATTGAAGATAAACCTATATGGTGGAAACACAGCATTAAACTAGCACTTGAACACGGAGAATTAGATCAGAGTGACCTCGATGAAATCTACTATATTGCTCGTGTTGAACACCAACTAGTCCACTCAGAAGAATGCTCTACTTCTAGCAGCCACGATTTAGACTTCACCGGACATACTAGTGAACAAGGAAAAGTCAATCTACTATCATTATCCGAAGTGTATGGTGTTGGTGCTCTTATTGAAAAACAAGTTCTAACATTTTCCAGAGATGGCATCTTCATAGTTTATGGTGACAATGGAGCAGGAAAATCCAGCTACTCCAGCATAATGAAAAATTCTTGCCTAACACGCGGTTCGTGCCCCAAAATATTAGGGAATGTATTTGAACAAACCAATCCTTCGCCTAGCGCAACGATCAAAATCTTAGTAGACGGGAAGGACGAAACTCACCCTTGGAGCTTGAACTCTTCAAGCATTGCCCCCCTGAAGGCAATTAGGGTTTTCGATACAGACTCAGCTCATCATTACGTTAACAAAGAGGATGCTCTAGGTTTCAAGCCTTCTGGCTTAAACTTATTAACAGAGCTGACTAGAGCCATCAACCAAGTCAAAGCTATTGTTGAAGAAGATATAATACCAGGAAACGGACTTATCTCATTAAAACCAATAAATTCCGAAACCAATACAGCACAATTCTTCAACGGAATATCTGCCGACACTAAAGAAGAAGATGTGCAAACTCATAGAGCTACGACAGAGGATCTTGAGAATATAGAACCTCTAAGACAAGAAATTTCAAAAGATAAGCTACAAACACCAGAAAGTCTAAAAGCCAACCTCAATCAACAAAAGCAAATAATAACACCGCTGCAAAGATTTATTAATAACGCTTTGAAACCTCTAAGCGATAAAGCTTTTGACAGGCTTAAAGAACTGCAAGAAGATTACAACACAAAGCAGAGAACTGCCGACAAAATAATGCAGGCCACTCTACAAGGCCTACCTCTAGAAACTGTTGCAGGTATAAACTGGCAAAGCCTATGGAGTGCAGCAAAAACCTTCATTGAAAACGAGCCGAATTCTCACAACTTCCCACCTATCCAAGGTGAAAATTGCCCTCTATGCCTCCAGGAAATCTCAGAGAACAGTAGTAAGCAGCTGGCCTCATTAAATAGTTTCTTGGCCGACAATGCTGCTACAGAAGCAAAAAAGGCTCATGACTTATTGAGCAATGCTATAAGAATGATTTCATCACAAGACCTTAGCTTGGAAAACTATAAGGCGGCACTAGAAGAATCCAACAAGCTAAAGCCCGGTATAAACGAAAAAATCATAGCTCTGTTTGAAATTTTAGCCGAGCGCCAAAAGATATTTACCACCTCCTCAAAATTGCCCGATCTTCAATCCACACTAGATATTTCATCTTCAGTTGACATAAACGCAATATTAAAAAATATTGATGAGCAAATAGAATCAGTTAAAACCAACCAAGACTTAGCTGAGCTCATCAAAAGGAAAGAAAAAAATTTACAGGACCTATCAGACAAAAAATATATCAACGATAACCATGAATCAATAGTAAAAAACATACGCCGTTATAAAGTCATCAGAAAGATGGAAGCAATAAAGAGTGAATGCAACACTCGCAAAGTTTCCGATCTTTCTTCAAAAATTTACCAGCAAGGAGTCATAGAACCTATTATCTCTGCTTTCAGGGACGAACTTAGAAAATTTGGATTCACGCGCTTCTCGGTGGATGTTCAAACAAGAAACACCGGAGGACAACAACAATTTAAGTTAGCAATCGCAAATGCTGGCGAACCAATAGTTGCTAAAGTTGCTAGCGAGGGGGAACAAAGATGCATTGCAATTGCAGCTTTTTTAGCAGAGATGAAAGCAGATAACAGACTGTCTGCTGTCATATTCGATGACCCTGTGAACTCACTAAGTCATCAGTGGAGTAGCAAAGTAGCCGCCAGACTTATTTCAGAATCACTTTCTCGGCAAGTCGTCGTATTTACTCATGACATAGTTTTCTTCAAGCTTTTACTAGAGCAAGCCGAACTCCAAGGAGCCCAGCATGCAAGCGTCGCATTGGAGCGTTCTAGAAAATTCGCTGGGATAGTAAGGGATAGTGCTCCATGGGAAGCACTAACAACATCAAAGCGCATAAAACATCTAAATACAAAATTACAAGGTTTAAGGAAGTTGGATAGAGATGGAACTGAAGCTGATTTTCGTCAAGCATCCCGGGCATTTTACGGCTTACTCAGAGAAACTTGGGAACGATTAGTTGAGGAAAAATTGCTCAATAAGGTAGTAAGCAGGTTTGAAAGAGGGGTTTACACACAACGCCTATCTCGCCTTGTTGACATTTCAGACGATGATACAGCTAAAGTAGATAATGCAATGGGAAAATGCAGCACCTATTTCACAGGACATGACAGCGCTCCGGCAGTAGGTGATCCGTATCCGACAATAGAAGAAATTGAAGATGACCTGAAAAACATCAAAGATTTTCTAGATGAATTACAGGGAAGCCGTAAGAGGACCTGACCAGTTCAATACCTCTCCAAAAAGGCGGCCCACCAAGCCATGTCAAAACGAGACCTGCTATGGGTCGCTCATGAAATCGCCCCTCGCTACGCGGGGCGATTTCATGTTGCCAAGTCCTATCGGATAGACAGCCGGCCCGGACTTACTGATGAAATTGCCGATTTGGACGTCATGATCAAGGCCATCGTCGATGAGCTGGCACCAGACTTGATGTCGCGCAGAGCAGTAGGTTACGCGTCGGCAGCACAGTTGCTGATCACGGCAGGCGACAATCCAGGCCGTTTAGGCTCAGAAGCCAGCTTTGCGGCGCGATGTGGCGTTAGTCACATTCCCGCTTCGTCAGGCAAGACGCAGCGGCACCGGCTCAACCGGGGCGGCGACCGGGCCGCCAATAGTGCGCTGCATATCATTGCCATCGGGCGACTACGCCTGGATGCCAACACGCAGGCATACATTGCCCGGCGGGTGGCAGAGGGTCACTCCAAGCTGGAAGCTATCCGCTGTCTGAAACGCTATATCGCCCGGGAGCTGTACTATGTGTTGCACAACCGTCACCGGGAGATCAATCAGACCCAAATCGCCACTTGACACTTAGAAGGGCGTCCAGGGTAGTCCATATGGCAGGGCCCGAATTCAACCGAGGCTGTGGTGCCACCGGATGCAGCAGAGCATGAGCTGTCGAGGGAACGTTCCGCTAAATCTCATCCCTGTTATCCAACTTTCCATCTACCTGAGTTTTTTCAGTGCACAAGCGCTTTGAACAACTTAATAACTCATCCACTCTCGAACATAATCAAACGTTTCTTTGGAAACATCTTGATTATGTCCGGCCTTTATCTCACTTATATGATACTTACCATCATTCTTCTTTAGTTCTAGGGTTGCTCTTTCAGGATAAAGAACAGAAAACAGAACTGAATTACCAGAAGCCGCTTTTTCCACATATACGGCGGCACAGTTCTTCATAAACCTAGCCTCCTCAATCAGTTGATTGGCAGACGATATCCATACTATATGATCATTCTCTGGAAGACTACACTCAGGGAAATTTAAATCTGGATCATAAAATTCTTTTGACTTATTCATCTTAATAACCCATGCATCATGAAGCCTTTTAAGATCAGCTTCACTTTTACATTTAACAACTAGTTTTTTCGCATTTTTAAAACTCAAAGACTCACCCAATCGCACAGTATCTTCTGCAATTTTATACAAATCACCTATAGCTTCAAGGCTATGACATAGTTTCACCCTATTTCTCTCAAAAAAATCCTTCAGAAAAATAGCCCCAGAAACCAAGCCCCTCCTATCACTTACATATACCGCTTGTATAGGAACACTGTCCCAGTGCCTAAATTTTGCCATTAAATCAGGTTTAATCAAAGATGCCTTAACAACGTCCAGCTCAAACCTATTACCTTCAAACAACAATATTTTTTTTAAAAAACTTACTGAACCAGCAACAGCTTCGCCTGCGATAAACTTGACAATTTCCTGTCGCTTCATCCCCAACAACCTTACAACATCACTACTATTTGCATTATAAGAGCAGAGAAAGTCAACCATAAGCCAAAGCAATACTTTATTGGAGAAGAACATCTGCAGGCCTCTTCGACTGATCACGCATGCTCTCACAAGCCCCACCTGCATAACTTCAAATTCCAGCAACTCTCTTTTAACATCGTATTGCAAACCGTCAAAATCATCATATAAATTAAAAGAAAATCTACTGTCACCATTCTTATCAAATACCATAACACCCGGATCAAAAAAAGAGAATTTTTCTCCATAAGACTCTCCTTCAACAAGAACATCACCATCTAAAAACTCAATAGAAAAATCAATATCCAAATAAGGAGAATAATCCACCACTATCTTATTAGGCATTTTTACTGGCACCCTTCAATAGCTTCCCTAAGCTTTGATATCAATTCATTTAACTCTCGCTCCTGCTCAGATGTAAAAGCAACCGAAAAATTATCTCTCGTAACCTCCAACTCCAACAACCTTGATTTAGCCAGCACGATGCTAACTTCATTGATATTATCAACAGCCTCTCTACCATCTTGAGCAAGTTTTCCTAGCTCGACCTCTACAAACCCTAGCTTTGCTTTCCCTGACTCCCCTTTAATCAGTCTATCGGCAATTTTCGAAATCGTTCCCCTCAAAAAAAACACTGAAAAAAGCGCGACAGCAGGCCATGAAAAAAACATTTTCAAAAAGCTTTCAGCGACTTCCAAAAAACTAGCAACAGTCATTTAAACATCCCATTCAAGAGAAACTCACTAGAAAAAATTCAACATAACGCCTAAGCTAGATACCTTAAAGGTATAAAGATAAAAATATATCTCATTCATCAGAACCACGGCATAAATTCCAGTAGAAAATTATAATCCATTCCCCAAAAAAAAATGCACCATTAATCCTTATGTATCGTATAACGTTATTTTAACGAATAATGCATAATGCCATAAGAAGCGAATGTTTTAACACGCGCAACGTAAAAAATCAGCTCGACTAACGCTACTGGCTAAAACGATCTACGAGTGTGACCGAAAAATCGCATGGATAGACACTCTACCGTCAGGGGACGGCATCTTTTCCATGCGACTCCCATCATGCTGCGCTTTCTGCTCCGCTCTATCGACCGCAGTCTCACCGACTTAAGCCTAGTTAATCTTAGCCGAACTACGTTCGGCAATAAAAAAAGCCTGCCGATAACGGCAGGCTTGTGTATGACGTGGGAGGTGCGGCAAGACTAGGTCTCATCCGCTTCCCCAGACGATCATTCCCACTCAATAGTCGCAGGCGGCTTGCTTGATACGTCGTAGGTCACCCGTGATACACCGGCCAGCTCGTTGATGATGCGGTTGGAGACCTTCTCCAGCAGCTCATAGGGCAGGTGCGCCCAACGGGCGGTCATGAAGTCGATGGTCTCGACGGCGCGCAGGGCGATGACCCACTCGTAACGACGACCATCGCCGACCACACCCACCGACTTGACCGGCAGGAAGACGGCAAAGGCCTGGCTGGTCTTCTCGTACCAGCCGGCAGCGCGCAGCTCCTCGATGAAGATGGCATCGGCTTCGCGCAGGATGTCGGCGTATTCCTTCTTCACTTCGCCAAGGATACGCACCCCCAGACCCGGCCCCGGGAAGGGATGGCGATAGACCATGTCATAGGGCAGGCCCAGCTCGAGGCCGAGTTTACGCACCTCGTCCTTGAACAGCTCGCGCAGCGGCTCAACCAGCTTGAGCTTCATGTCCTCGGGCAGGCCGCCGACATTGTGGTGGGACTTGATCACGTGCGCCTTGCCGGTCTTGGAGGCGGCAGACTCGATCACATCGGGATAGATGGTGCCCTGAGCCAGGAACTCGACGCCATCGATCTTCGAGGATTCTTCATCGAACACATCGATGAAGGTGTTGCCGATGATCTTGCGCTTCTGCTCCGGGTCGTTCTCGCCCTTGAGCTTGTCGAGGAACAGCTGCTCGGAATCGGAACGGATGACGCGCACACCCATGTGCTGGGCGAAGGTTTCCATGACCTGGTCACCTTCGTTCTTGCGCAACAGGCCGTTGTCGACGAAGACACAGGTCAACTGATCGCCGATGGCCTTGTGCAGCAGTGCCGCGACTACCGAGGAATCGACACCACCGGACAGGCCCAGCAGCACATGGCGATCACCAACCTGAGCACGCACCCGCGCGATCTGGTCCTCGATGATCTGCGCCGGCGTCCAGTTGCACTCGCTCTGGCAGATATCCACCACGAAGTGCTCGAGGATGCGTTGGCCCTGCAGGGTGTGAGTCACCTCAGGATGGAACTGCACGCCGTAGAAGCGCTTCTCCTCCCAGCTCATGGCAGCAATCGGGCAGCTCGGCGTGGAGGCGGTAACGGTGAAGGTCGCCGGTGCCTCGGCTACCTTGTCGCCATGGCTCATCCACACGTCCAGCAGACCACGACCGGTCTCGGTATCGACGTGATCCTTGATGTCCTTGAACAGTGCCGTCTCGGCATCGAGACGGATCTGGGCGTAGCCGAACTCACGCTTGTTGGAACCGGCTACCTTGCCACCAAGCTGCTCGGCCATGGTCTGCATGCCGTAGCAGATACCGAGGATCGGCAGGCCCATCTCGAACACACAGGCGGGTGCGCGCGGTGAGTCCAGTTCGGTCACCGACTCCGGACCACCGGCGAGGATGATACCGTTGGGCTGATACTCGCGGATTTCCTCTTCGCTGATATCGAAGGCGCGAACCTCGGAGTAAACGCCGATCTCGCGAACACGACGGGCAATCAGCTGGGTGTACTGGGATCCGAAGTCGAGGATCAGGATCTTGTGGGCGTGAATGTCGCTCATGAAGGCTTACCTGCGGAAAAGAGACCGAAAGAGGAAAGTGACCGAAAGCGAAAAGCTGGAAGCGGTAATACCGCTTCCAGCTCATTGATGTCGTGCCGTTGGCTCAACGCTTACCCGACACGGTAGTTGGGCGCTTCCTTGGTGATCTGGACATCGTGAACATGAGACTCGTTGAAGCCGGCACCGGTGATCTTGACGAACTCCGGCCTGGTACGCATCTCGTCGACGGTGGTGCAACCGGTGTAGCCCATGGAGGCCCGCAGACCGCCCATCAACTGGTGAACGATGGCGCTCATCATGCCCTTGTAGGGTACCCGGCCTTCGATGCCCTCCGGCACCAGCTTCTCGACACCGTCATCCTTGTCCTGGAAGTAGCGGTCGCTGGAGCCCTGGGTCTGCGCCATGGCGCCCATCGAGCCCATGCCACGGTAGGCCTTGTAGGTACGACCCTGGAACAGCTCCACTTCACCCGGAGCCTCCTCGGTACCCGCCAGCAGGCCACCGACCATGATGCAGCTGGCACCCGCGGCCACCGCCTTGGCGATGTCACCGGAGAAGCGCACGCCACCATCGGCGATCAGCGGAATATCGAACTCCTTGAGCGCCTCGGCAACGTTGGATACGGCACTGATCTGCGGTACACCCACGCCGGCCACGATACGAGTGGTACAGATCGAGCCGGGGCCGATACCGACCTTGACCGCATCCGCGCCAGCCTCAGCCAGCGCTCTGGCGGCAGCGGCCGTGGCAATGTTGCCACCGATAACCTGAATCTTCGGGAAGTGCTCCTTGACCCAGCGCACACGCTCGATCACGCCTCTGGAGTGACCATGCGCGGTATCCACGACGATCGCATCAACACCGGCTTCAGCCAGAGCCGCCACACGATCCGGGGTTTCCGGTCCAGTACCCACTGCAGCCCCTACCAGCAGGCGACCATCGGCATCCTTGGCAGCGCTGGGGAAGGTACGTGCCTTCTCGATATCCTGGAAGGTGACCAGACCACGCAGGTGGAAGTCGTCGTTGACGATCAGCATCTTCTCGACACGATGCTCCTGCATCTTGCCCTTGATGACATCCAGGGGCGTGCCTTCCGCCACCGTCACCAGACGCTCACGCGGGGTCATGATGTCAGCCACGCTATCGCCGTGGTTGGGCTGGAAGCGCATGTCACGTTCGGTCACCAGGCCGACCAGTAGCTCTCCCTCGACCACAGGAAAACCAGAGAAACCGTTTTCCTTCGCCATGGCCAGCAGGTCTGCCAGCTTGGCCTTGGGCCCAACGGTGACCGGGTCCTTGACGATGACACTCTCGTGCTTCTTGACCTTGCGGACTTCCGTGGCCTGCTGAGCGATGCTCATGCTCTTGTGGATGATACCGATGCCACCTTCCTGCGCCATGGCAATCGCCAGACGAGCTTCGGTAACAGTATCCATGGCAGCGGAAGCGAGGGGAATGTTGAGGAAGAGATCTCGGGTCAGGCGGGTCCGGAGGCTGACATCCTTGGGCAGGACTTCGGAGTAGCCGGGAACCAGCAATACGTCGTCAAACGTAAGCGCTTCTTGGGCCATACGTAGCATAATCGGCAACACCCACTGAGCTGGTGAGGGAGGGAAGAAGTTAATCGCCCATTATAACGTTTTTTGCCGTTTTCTGGCAATGTGCCGTAGCGATCACGACCTCCCCTGCCATGGCGGGGCTCCACGACGACGCTGACTCAGGGCGATGCTGAGGGGCTATCTTCCACGGAGCCGAAAGTCTCTCGCCACTGACGCATGAATGCCTCACGTCGAGCCGGATCGACAAAGGCCAACAGGCTGGCATCCAGCGGAATCGGGTAGAGATGCTCTCCCACCTGCTCACGCAGGCGCCGAGCGGTCCAGGGGCCGGCCATATCGGTCAGGGGGCTGAACAATGGCGTCTGCCCGGCCAGTACGTGCTGCCCTTCCGGTCCCAGCAGGAAATTGACGAAGGTCTCGGCGGCCTCGGGGTGCTCGGCGTCACGGTGCACGAACACCATGCGCATCATCACCAGCGAATAGTCCATGGGCACCTGAACGATGATATCCGGATGGTGCTGGGCGTAGGCCATGGCATAGGAGCCAATCAGGTTGTAGCCCAGCCAATAACGCCCCTCGTTGATGCCCTCCAGCATGGTCTGGGTATCGCGCTCCAATCCCGCATTCAGTTGCCCCATGGCATCGACCAGTTCCCAGAATCTCGTCGAATAGCGGGCATCCTGTTGCGACAGGGTATAGCCGATGGCACTGACCTGAGGAGAGTAGGTGGTCACACGGCGATCCAGCAGTTCGGCGTGGGAGGTCAGCAGTTGCTGCAGATCGGCATGGGTCTGCGGCGGCAGCATATGACGCGCCAGGTCCAGTCGGTAGACCATCACGATCGGTTCGAAGGTAAAACCGAATACCTCGTTGCGCCACTTGGCCCAGTCCGGCCATGCCCTGGCCTGGGGAGAGTCCAGACGCCTTGCCCAACCATCATTGACGCGAGCCATCTGCAATGGCATCGCTGAGCTGATGACCACATCCGGTGCTGGCGGGCCATTGCTGACGCTGTCATTGACCGCCAGGGTTGTGTCTTCCCGGAAGTCGACATCAATTCGTGGATGCGCAGCCTGAAAGGCCTCCAGCAGCGGTGATACGACACTCAGGTCCAGCGCCGCAGAGATCACCAATGGCGTCCTGGCACGGGGCTCGTCGGGAAACACGGTGCCCCAGGCCGCAGGGCTCATCAGCAACAGCCAGCATACCGGGAAGATCAGGGCTCGCATCGTCATACCTCCGTTCTCGCCGAACTGTCCCCCGGCAACCCACGCTTCTCTGGCAGCCCAGCCCCCGACAACCGTACCTCAGGCAACCAGAGCGCCACCTGCAGGCCATGGGGTTGCAGATTGGTGACGCGCACACGCCCACCCAGACGCTGTGCAATAGTCTCGACAATGGCCAGCCCCAGCCCTGAACCTTCGGTATCCTGGCGGCCGGCGCGCTCGAAGGGGCGGCAAAGTCGCTCCAGCGCCTCGGACGCGACGCCAGGGCCATCATCCAGCACGGCAAGACAGACGTCCTTTCCTTCACGATTGACCATCAGCGAGATGCGACTCCCCGCCGGCGTGTAGTGCAGAGCATTGTCGATCAGATTGCCCAGCAGCTCGCGCAATGCCCAGTCCTGCGCGGTCACCATCACCGGCGCCGGTGGTAACGGCTCGAGGCCAAGGTCGTGATGGCGAGCCTGTTCGCGACCGGCCCAATCCAGCGCCACTTCCCGCACCAGCCCGGTCAGCTCGAGTGACGTCTGGGTCACATCTCCCTGGATATGGCGCAGGCGCGCCAGTGACAGCAACTGACTCGCCAGACGACTGGTTCGTGCAGCGCTGTCGTGAACCGCTCCCAATGCCTCTCGCCAATGGTCTGGGTCGTCACTGCGCAATGCCAGCTCGGTGGTAGTCTGCAGACCCGCCAGCGGTGTCTTGAGCTGATGACTGGCATCGGCGGTGAACCGCAGCAGGTCCTCCCGCCCCTGCCGCTGGCGTGCAAAAAGATGATCAAGCGTCTCCGCCAGCTCGCGGATTTCCCGAGGGACGTGGGCTTCCAGCGGCCCCATGTCTTCCGCATCCCGCATACGCAACTGGTGACGTAGACGCCGCAGCGGCGCCAGCACATAGCGGATGGTCAACGCCATCAATAGCCCCGCCAGCACGACCATGATCAGGAAGCGCGATACCGCCTGCCGGAACAGCGCCCAGGTCAACTGCTCACGACCACTCAGGGTATGACCGACCCAGACCTGCACCGGCTGTTGATCCACCCAGCCCGCCGAGGACACCTCACGGCCGTAGAGGCGCAAGCTGCCATGGAGCGTCGGCTGATCAACCACCAGCGGCGCGGAGTCCGGCGCCTGCCCCAGAGATGTCTGCAGGGCGTCGGGCACGGGCCACAACGGCCAATTGCTCGACAGTTGCCGGCCATCGGCATCCAGCACTGCATAGAAGACCCGTTCCTCGCTGGATGTCGCCAGAATCTGCAACGCCGCCGGGGGAATGATCACCTCGGGGACACCGTCCCGCCATTGCACCGCCTCACTGACGGTCAGGGCTGCTGCCGCCAGTTGCGCATCGAAGGCCCGCTCGGCGGCCTGACGGCTGCTCTGCCAGGCCTCCAGCATCAACAGCGCCCCCAGTCCCAGCACACTGATCAACAGCCACATGGCCATGCGCCACTTGATCGACCGCGTGACCGTTATCACTGGCTATCGTCCTGGCTCACGAGTCGTCCTCCTCGAGGCGATAGCCGAGCCCACGGAAGGTGCGGATATGCAGGCCGGACTGCTTGAGCCGCTTGCGCAGTCGGCTGACATAGACTTCAAGGGCGTTGGTGCCCACCTCGCCGAAGCCGAACAGGCGGTTCTCGAGGATCTCCCGCGGCGCGATGTTACCCGCGTGAAGCAGCAGGCTTTCCAACAGCAGGCGCTCCCGGTGGGGAAGGTCCAGAGGGGCATCATCGAGCCAACTGGTGCCGGTGGCCGGGTCAAAGCGCAGCGGCCCCAGGCTCAGACAGTTGTCGGTACGTTGCTGACTGCGCCTCAACAGCGCCCGAACGCGCGCCTCCAACTCCGCCAGTTGAAAGGGCTTGGCCAGATAATCATCGGCACCGAGATCGAGCCCTCGCACCCGGTCATCCAGACCGTCCCGTGCGGTGAGTATCAGCACCGGGGTACTGTCGCCCCGTCGCCGTATTTCCTCGAGCAGCGATAGTCCATCACCATCAGGCAGCCCCAGGTCCAGCACCACCAGGTCAAAGGGCGCTCCCTGAAGGGCGGCTCGCGCGTCACGGCAACTGGCAAAGACCTCAACGCTATTGCCGAGCCGGGTCAGTGCCTGACCCAGCGAGCGCGAGATCAGTTCATCATCCTCCACCAGCAGCAATCTCATTAGACCAAAGTCTCCCCCTGTGACCTGCAGGATGACAGGTTGATGAAAGGTCCACTGTTTAGCATCAACCCTGCCACAAATGGTCCCCTACGACTCGCGATAGCGACAATCTCAAAACGACAACCTCAAAACGACAACAACAATCTCCAAGCGCGAACAACAATCTTCAAGGAGCCTGCCATGAATTCCAACACTTCACTATCACTGCTGCTGGGCAGCGTATTGCTGGGGGGCGCGCTGCTGTCATCCAGTGTCCAGGCGGCCGACAACGACGAATGTATTGCCCCGGCCAAACCTGGCGGCGGTTATGACCTGACCTGTCGTCTCGCTGCCAACGGGCTGCTGGAAGCAGGTCTGATCGAGGACCCGATGCTGGTGACCTACATGCCGGGTGGTATCGGCGCGGTGGCCTATAACCATGTCAATGGCGTGCGTACCGATGATCCCAACCTGATCGTTGCCGCCAGCACCGGCGCGGCGGTCAACCTGGCACTGGGCAAGTTCGGTCAGTATGACGCCGATGAGGTCCGCTGGCTCGGTGCCATCGGCGTCGACTACGGTGCCATCGTGGTCAGAGCCGATGCCCCCTGGCAAACCCTTGACGAACTGATGGCAGCGCTCAAGGAAGATCCATCTTCGGTCGCCTTCGGTGCCGGCGGTACCGTGGGCAGTCAGGACTGGATGAAGGCCGCGCTGACCGCTCGTGCCGCCGACATCGATCCTCGCGCACTGCGTTATGTGGCGTTCGAGGGCGGCGGTGAATCTCTGGCGGCGCTGTTGGGCAACCATATTCAGGTGTTCACCGGTGACCTGTCCGAACTGCGCTCCCAGCTTGAAAGCGGTGATATTCGTGTCCTCGCGGCACTCTCCGAGGAGCGTGTCGGTGGCCCCTACGCCGATATCCCCACTGCCGCCGAGCAGGGTTATGACGTGCAGTGGCCGATCTGGCGCGGCTACTACATGGGCCCGGAAGTCAGCGATGAAGCCTACGCCCAGTGGAGCGAGCGCCTGCAGCAGCTTGCTGAAGCCGACTCCTTCGCCACCCTGCGCGAGGCTCAGGGGCTGTTCCCGATGGCCATGTTCGGTGATGAGTTCGATGCCTACGTGAAGCAGCAGGTCGCCGGGTTCAAGGAACTTGCACAGGAAGTGGGCCTGACACAATGAGTCTGTTCAACAGCCGGACCGCGGATCGCGGTCTGGCCATTGCACTGATCGGTCTGGCGGCATTCATTGCCAGCCAGGCCCTGTCTCTCGAAGTTCCGTTCAGCTATGACCCGGTAGGCCCCAAGGCCTTCCCCATCGGGCTGGCCATCATTCTCGCCCTGCTCTCGCTGGTATTGCTGATACGCCCGGGTGAGAACGGCGAGTGGCCCAGTGCCGGTGTTGCGTTGAAGTTGCTCGCCGTACTGGGGCTCCTGCTGATCTATGCGCTGCTGTTTCAGCGTCTCGGCTACCTGATGAGTTCCGGCCTGGTCATCGCTGGCCTGGCACGGCTGTTCTCGGCCAGCTGGCTCAAGGCGGTGGCAACAGGTGTGCTGATGGCAATCGGCAGCTACTGGCTGTTCACTCTGGGGCTGGGCATCACCCTGCCTGGTGGTAGCTGGTTAGGCTGACCCACCGAATGCCAATCAGTTGAGGAATCACTGAATGACAAACCGGGCAAGGACATGACATGTTCGATTTTCTGATTGATGGTTTCGGCGTGGCCTTCACGCCGCTCAACCTTGGGCTCGCCTTCCTCGGCGCCCTGCTCGGCACCCTGTTCGGTGCCCTGCCAGGCATCGGGCCGATCAATGGTATCGCCATCCTGATGCCGCTGGCCTACACCCTGGGTCTGCCCGCCGAATCCGCCCTGATCATGCTGGCCGGTATCTATACCGGCGCCGAATATGGCGGGCGCATGTCGAGCATTCTGCTCAATGTGCCCGGCGATGCCGGCGCGGTGATGACGACACTCGACGGGCACCCGCTGGCCAAAAAAGGCCTGGCCGGGCCCGCACTGGGTCTATCTGCAGTCAGTTCCTTCGTCGGCGCCACCATTGCCATCCTGGGGCTCACCCTGTTCGCTCCGCTTCTGGCCCGTGCCGCCGTACTGTTCGGACCTGCCGAGTTCTTCGCACTGATGGTCTTCGCCTTCTCGTCGATGTCGGTGATGATGGGCAAGGACCCGATCAAGACCGCTATCGGGGCGGTGTTGGGGGTGCTGATTGCTACCGTGGGGGTCGATTCCGGCACCGGTGTCATGCGTTTCACCTTCGATATGCCCGAGCTCTACGACGGCATCGACTTCGTGGTGATGATCATCGGCCTGTTCGCGATCAGCGAAATTCTGCTGATGCTCGAGCACGCCAACCGCAAGGACAGCGAGGCCGAGCTGCCACCACTGGGTCGAGTATTCGTCAGCATGAAGGAAGTGATGTTGTGCAAGTGGACCATGCTGCGTTCCGGCCTGATGGGCTTCATCATTGGTGTGCTACCGGGGACCGGCGCTTCGGTGGCCGGTGCCGTGTCCTATACCACCGAGAAACGTCTGTGTGACAAGGAGGGCACCTTCGGCAAGGGTGACTGGCGCGGCCTCGCCGCCCCCGAGGCAGCCAACAATGCCTCCGCTGCCGGATCCTTCGTCCCCATGCTGACCCTCGGCATTCCCGGTTCCGGCACCACCGCGGTACTGCTCGGCGCTCTGATGCTCTACAACATCACCCCCGGACCGATGATGTTCAGCGAGAACCCGGAAGTTGCCGGCGGTCTGATCGCCTCACTGTACATCGGCAATATCGTGCTGTTGGCCCTGAATCTACCGTTGGCCGGCTTGTTCGCCCGCGTGCTGACGATCCCGCGCTGGGTGCTGGTGCCCGGCATTGCGATATTGTCCTTCGTCGGCGTCTACCAGTTGCACTCCGATTTGACGGCCATCTATCTGATGCTGATTATCGGTATCTTCGGTTACCTGCTGCGCAAGCTCGGCTTTTCCCTCGCACCGGTGATTCTCGGCTATGTACTGGGTGGCCTGATGGAGGAAAATCTGCGCCGCGCCCTGGCGATCAGTGGCGGCGATACCGGCATCCTCTGGCAGTCCGGTATCTCGCTGGGCCTGTGGATCGCCGCTGCCGCCCTGCTGATTCTGCCGTGGCTATTCGGACGCCTCAGCGCAGTGCGCACCAGCCGCTCGGCCTGAACCTCCGACCTGAGCGGCATTTATTAACCCGGCATGCTTTCATGTTGGGTTAATGGCGGCACAGGAAAGTGCCGCCGTCGGCCATCAGGCCGACGCGAGACCGCATCACACCAGCAGATCCGAGCATCTGCGCCAGTGTGGTGCGGACGAAAATCAAATCGATCAGGATGAGCTATTTGATTGCCATGTTAATAATAGCGCACCAGGGGAGCATGGCTCCCTGCTGTCCCGGGCGGGTTCCGCCCGGGACTTTGTCATTCATTATTCAGGAATCATGATGAACCTGCCCTCGCCAGCTGCAGCTCAAGGACTACTGCGTTACCTCCCCACCCTGGCGCTTGGCACCATCGGCGGCAGCATCGCCTGGCTTTGCCACCTGCCACTGCCCTGGCTGCTCGGCGCCATGATCGCCACCACCCTGACCAGCCTGGCAGGCATCCGGTTGGGCTCACCGGGGCGTGCGCGCCAGGCGGTACTGGTGATCATCGGGGTCATGCTCGGTTCGGCCTTTACTCCCGAGCTGTCCGGTGATCTGACAAGCTGGGTACTGAGTCTGGCAATCATGCTGGCCGCTACCGCCGCGATGATGGTGGTGGCGGTCTGGTTTTCCTGGCGGGTGGCGGGACAATCGCTGGATACCGCCCTCTATTCCGGTGCGCCAGGCGGCCTCTCGGTACTGCTGCTGATGGCTCATGAGTCCGGTGCCGACCTGCGCGCTGTGGGCATCAGCCATGCAGTACGAATCCTGGTATTGCTGCTGGCCATCCCACCGATTCTCGGCGCGATCGGCCATATCGACCTGGGCTCCGGCAGCAGCATGGCAACACAGTGGCTGGTGATGCCCGCTGCCGAGGATATTGCCTGGCTGATCGCCGCGGCAGTACTCGGCGTCTGGCTTGGACGCCTACTGCGGCTTCCCAACCGCTTGCTGTTCGGCCCGGCACTGGTCTCGTCAGTCCTGCATTTCACTGGCATCACCCACGCCGCCCTGCCCCCGTTGCTGGTGGCACTGGCTCAGGTGATCATCGGTACCTCGGTGGGTGTGCGCTTTGTCGGCGTCGCTCTGGGAGATATGGCTCGCCAGTTGGGGCTTGCCGTGGTTCAGGCGTTGATGCTGACGGCTCTGGCAGTGTTGGCGGCCTGGCTGGGCCATCTGCTGACCGGCTACTCCATGGCGGCGGCGCTACTGGCCTACATGCCCGGTGGCGCGCCGGAATTGAGCCTGGTCGCCCTGTCCCTCGACATCGAACCCGCCTTTGTCACTTCCCACCATCTCCTACGGATCACCGTACTGATACTGGCAATGCCGATACTGTTGGGGCTGATAAGGCGGTACCTGACACGCACCAGGAGCTGATACCATGCCCTGATGCCTCGCCTCACCACAACGACCGTGCCCCACACAGGGCGGATCGTGCCAGGCTGCGTGCTGAAAAGCGCGTTGGAAACCCCTCTGGAAAACGCCCTGAAAAACGCCCTGAAAAACAGCTACAGGAGTCGCCTGCATGAGCGAACAGGTCCTCTCGGTCAGTGACCTCAATCGCCAGGCTCGCAAGGCACTGGAGTCGGAACTCGCGGAATGCTGGGTCGAAGGCGAGCTGTCCGGGGTATCACGTCCATCCTCGGGGCATGTCTATTTCACCCTCAAGGACGATCGTGCTCAGGTACGTGCAGTGCTGTTTCGTCAGCAGGCTCGTTTCGTCTCTACCCCGATGCGCGATGGCGACCTGGTTCGGGTGCGAGGCCGAGTGTCATTGTTCGAGCCCCGTGGCGACTATCAGTTGATCGCCGAAGCCGTTCAGGCTGCAGGTATCGGTGCTCTGCTGGCTGCCCTCGAGGCACTCAAGGCCCGCCTTGCCGAGCAGGGCATGTTCGTCAACCAGCGGCCGCTGGCCTTTCCACCCCGCCATCTGCTGGTACTGACATCGGCGACCGGTGCGGCAATTCGTGATGTGCTGGCGGTACTCGGCAAGCGCTGGCCACTGGCACAGGTCACGCTGATCCCCGTGCCGGTACAGGGCACCGAGGCCGCCCCCTCGATCATCGCTGCACTCGGCTTGCTCAATCGCCAGGCATCGCTGGACCCGGAGCGCGACGTGGTACTGATCACCCGCGGCGGCGGTAGTCTCGAGGACCTTTGGGCCTTCAATGACGAGCATCTGGTGCGTGCCATTCATCATTCACGCCTGCCGGTGATGGCCGCCATCGGCCATGAGGTGGATACCAGTCTTGCCGATCTGGCCGCCGATGCCAGTGCTCCGACACCCTCCGCCGCTGCCGAGCGTCTGGTGCCATCCGCCCCTGAGTTGAGCCAACGTCTTGAACAACTTTTCCAGCGTCTGGCACGCATCCAGCATCACCAGCTTGGCCAGCAGGCCCAACGCCTCGACCACCTTCGCCTGCGCCTGCGTCATCCTGGGGAGGGGCTGCGCCGTCAGCGGGAAGCACTTGGCCAGTTGCGGCAACGCCTGGCACGGGCACTGCAGGCCTCGTTCGGCATCCATCAACGCCATCAGCAGGACCTCGCTCGCCGCCTGTCCCTTCGCAATCCGGCCAATCACCTGACCCAGGCGCGTCAGGATCACCGGCGCCTGAACCAGCGCCTGCTTGCTGCCCAGCGCAATAACCTGCAGTACCACCGAGACCAGTTCGGTTCACGCATGCGCGAGCTGCAGGCCGTCAGTCCGCTGTCGGTGCTGGGTCGCGGCTATGCCATTCTCAGCAATGAAAACGGCCGAGTGATCCGCAACGCGGACCAGACTCGGCCGGGAGACACCCTCACCGCACGTCTGGGTGAAGGCGAGTTGACGTTGACGGTCAGTGAGGCAAGGCACCTGCCTGAGTCCCCGGCTTGAAGGCAGAGGGCTCCAGTTCATGGCGTGACAGCAACTTGTAGAAGTCAGTGCGGTTGCGCCCGGCAATTCGTGCCGCCTGAGTGACGTTGCCCTCGGTAATCTTCAGTACCTTGACCAGATAACTGCGCTCGAAACCGGCACGGGCATCATTGAAGGTCGGCAGCGCGCTCTCCTCCGCCACCAGCGCCTGAGCGACCAGGGCTTCGGGAATCATCGGTGCGCTGGACAGCGCCACACACTGCTCGACGACGTTGACCAACTGGCGCACGTTGCCCGGCCAGGCGCTGGTCGCCAGCAGGTTCATGGCTTCGGGCGAGAAGCCCTTGACGAACGGCTTGTGACGCGAGGCCGCCTGGGCAACGAGGTGCTTGACCAGCAACGGCACGTCCTCGGCGCGATCCTTGAGTGGCGGCAGCTTGAGGTTGACCACATTGAGGCGGTAGTACAGATCCTCACGGAACTCGCCTTCATGCATGGCCAGATCAAGATCTCGATGGGTCGCCGACAATACGCGAACGTCCACCGGTACCGATGATGTCGAGCCCAGCGGTCGGACCTGACGTTCCTGCAGCACACGCAACAGCTTGACCTGCAGCGCCAACGGCATGTCGCCGATCTCGTCGAGGAACAGGGTACCGCCATCGGCCGCCTGGAACAGGCCACCATGCTCGCTGATGGCTCCCGTGAAGGCTCCGCGAGCATGACCAAACAATTCGCTTTCCAGCAGTTGCTCCGGCAGTGCACCGCAGTTGATCGCCACAAAGGGCTTGTCGGCACGCGAACTGGCCTTGTGAATGGCGTTGGCCAGCAGCTCCTTGCCGGAGCCGGAGGGGCCGGTGATCAATACGCTGACATCAGAGCCGGCCACCATGCGTGCCTGCTCGAGGATGCGCTCCATCTCGGGGCTGCGAGTAATGATCTCTTCCCGCCAGCTGTCATCACCTTCACCACTGCCGGACAGGTGTGCCAGTGCATCATCGATGGCGCTGAAAAGCTCATCACGATCCACCGGCTTGGTCAGGAAGCTGAATACCCCTTGACGGGTAGCGCTCACCGCATCGGGAATCGACCCGTGAGCCGTCAGAATGATGACCGGAAGGCCCGGCATGCGCCGCTGAATTTCCTGAAACAGCGCCATGCCGTCCATTTCATCCATACGCAGATCCGACAACACCAGGTCGGGACGGTTTTCTTCCAGACGCTTGACGGCGTCACGTCCGGTTTCCGCAGTGGTCACACGATAACCACGGCTTTCCAGACGCATGCCCAGCAACTTGAGTAGGCTGGCATCGTCATCGACCAGCAGGATGTGGGCCGAAGTTCTGGCGCTCGGGGTCGTTGCGACTTGCTTCATCTCGGATTCTCCACAGGCTCTACTCCACCTGTTGACGCAGGTTGATACTCTGTTCGATCGCGGTCATGGCTTCGAGCTTGTCGGCAAGAGCCTGATTTTCTTCCGTCAAGCGAGCCACTTCGCTCCGCTCCTGGCCAACGCGCTGCAGGGATTTTCGACGTCCTTCCAGTTCATTCAGCCAATAACGGAACAAGGGTTGCAGTTCACTGGGTGCAGCTTGCAGATCGGCCTTGTAGAGCTCCGATGCCTGATCCCATTGGGATTCGCTGCCCCAACTCATGACCACGGCGCGACTCAAGCGCTGCTCGGGAGCGTGTCCCTCCAGGCGAGGCAGCATATTGTCGCGCCACTCACGATCACCACGTTGCGAGGCCAACCCGAAGGCGACCCATTCGGTGAGCATGCATGGGGATTCAGCAAAGTTCGGTACCTCTGCATCACAGGAGGCCAGGTCGGTATCGTCAACGACCTTGACCGGGTGCGAGGCTCGCTCCATAGGGAGCAGCTCACAGCCTGCCAGTGTTCCCATGAAGGTCACCAACACCACTGACTGCAGCAGACGTGCACTCGATCGCTTGCTGAATTGCATCACCTCAACCCCTTGTCTCATATCGTCAAATCCCTTGCGTTGCTGCCTGTCTCCGCAGACATCTGCTTTTGCTCTTCCTGAACCATGGCCACGGGCAGTGTCAGTCTGAAGCACACTGCCCAATGCGGGTCTTCCACCAGATCCAGGCGGCCGTTCTGCAAACGTGCACAGTCGGCGGCGACAGACAATCCTATGCCGGAGCCCTTGAGTGCTCCCTTGCGTCGCGCCTGTCCCTGATAGAAGGCTTCAAATAGATGAGGACGATCCTGTTCGGCAATCGGCTCACCGCTATTGGCCACTTCCACTTCCAACCGGTCGTGGTGAGCGCGTGCGCGGATCAGCAGCTCACCACCATCCTCGCCGTAGGCCACGGCATTGGATATCAGATTGTCGAGTACTCTGGTCGTTGCCTGGTGATCGGCACACCAATTCAACGGCCCCGAGAATACTTCCACTCGCATGTCCTTGGACTGAAGGCCCAGGCGATGTTTCGCCAGCACCTCACGAACCACCGTTGCCATATCGAGACGCGCGATTGCCGCAGAGCGCGAATGCTGAAGCAGATTGTAATCCAGCAACTGTTCGATCAGCCGCTGCAATTCGGCGCCACTGGCGTCGATCAGCTCCAGGACTTCGCGCTGACGCGCAGTCATCTCGCCAGCGACTCCATCGGACAGCAGTGCCGACCCTTCACGCACACTGGCCAATGGTGTCTTCAACTCATGCGACATATGGCGCAGGAACTGCTGCTTCTGGGCCTCCAGCTCATCCAGTCGAGCGGTCAGCCAATCGAGGCGCTCGCCCAGAGCCACCAGTTCGGCCGGTCCCTGAACACGCCGTGCGGTGTTCGTGTCCTGGTATCCACTGCCGATGCCGAGAATCCGTCGCTCCAGCTGGCGTACCGGGCGAATGATCAGCCTCGTGAACAGCAGCATCAGCAACAGACTCGCCGACACCAGTGCTCCAGATTGCCACCATAGTCGCTTCTGCACGTCGTGAGCCCGGGCACGTATCGCATCGAGCCGCTGGTCGATGCGTACGTTGGTCTCCTGGCGCATCCCCTCGACATGGTCCGAGAAGGCAGTGAACTGAACCAGGGCCTCACTGTATTCTTCTGCTGACAGCTCCGGCAGTTGGGCCAGCTCATCCAACTGGCCTTCAAGCGCGTCGACGTCCGGGCTGTCAGCCAGCAATCGTCGCTGCTGCTCCAGCAGCTCACCGAACTCCTCCAACCGCTCGGTAAAGATTTCCAGCAGGCTATCCTGCTGTACCACTTCGTACTGCCTGGCACCACGCTCCATTTCCACCGCCAGAGCTCCCAACGTGCGAGCACGGCGAGTTTCCTCAACCGCCTGGCGGGCACTGACCTCTGCCAGCCGTGAAAGCTCGGCGAGAGCCTGACCTGCCTGGTACATCAGCACTCCCAGAGGCAGCGTGACGACCAGGAATGCGAGCAGAACCAGTTGCAGTAGTGAGCGGGGTCGCCAACGGCGCGTTGCGGCAGAAGTCATGGCCAACGATCTATGAAGGGAAGTGAATGAAACGTTCATCTTTCCATCCAGAGGATACCAGAATCCGCCTGCATCCCCTTCGATTTCCCTTTTCACGATGCGAGAAAACCGGTTCAAAAAAAGGGCCGGCAGAGCCGGCCCGAATACGCAGGGAACTGAAGGGGTTGAAAAACGGATCAATTGACCGCCTGGTCAGTCCATTGAACCATCTTCCAGTGGCCCGAAGGCCCGAAGCCGTATCGACACCTGCATTACCAGGAACTGGGTCATCGATACCTGGATGGCGAACCATCCTGCCTCGTTCATTGCGTCGCCGCTCTGCCGCAAGCGTCAACGTGCAAGCTATGTGTACCCCAGCGTTCATCGAGCTGGGGGGTGGCATCCGTGCCAGAGCATCCATGCTTCTATCGATACCTGTCCGTGCCACGACAGCCGGTACCGTCTCATCGCAACCTTGTGTCGCACATCGCGCGGAGCAGACGCTGGGTCAACTCGAGAACACGCAGGGCAGTGAGGTTCCGAGCTGGCCCGGAAGATGACATGAAACTGAACCAGTCACCTTCCCTGCTCGCTATAGACAATGCCATCTTCGTGCCATAATCCCTAGATGTTCTTTACTTTCATATAGTTAAAAACAACAACCTTGGTGACTTTCGAAAATTCCTCATGAAATGGCCAATAACTCGTCAAAAACCGTCTCCAATAAGGGACACAAAATCCATGGAAAATATCTATTCCCATAAAAACAACAACATACATAGTCTCCATATGGAGACATCAACCCAGAAATGAGTGACAGAAAATCGCGACACTCGCCTTTCGAATCAGGCATCCTGGCCACAGGAGGGATAGCTGGCCACCAGATATTAACCCGGCATACTTTTACGTTGGGTTAATGGCGGCACAGGGACCTGCCGCCGTCGGCCATCAGGCCGACGCGAGACCGAACCACACCAGCAGATCCACGCATCTGAGCCAGTGTGGTGTGGACGACAATCAAATCGATCAGGATGAGCTATTTGATTGCCATGTTAATAGCGGTAGCCAGCTCGGAAGAGAACTGTTCGGAAGAGAACAACTAGAGGGAGCTTTCTACAGCAACCTGCACACTCGATCTACAGCAACCTGCACAACTACAGCTGCACAACTACAGCGACTTGCACACTACCTTCGATTTACGAGCCTGGTTATAGGCATCGCGACGCAACGGCGGCAAGGCCTCCAGGGAGGCCTGTTCGAAACCATGCTCGAGGAACCAGTGGGCCGTATGTGTCGTCAGGGCAAACAGACTGGACAGTCCTTCACGCTTCGCCAGCCGTTCGATCTCCGCCAGCAGTCGTTCGCCACGCGCGCCACCTCGATATTCCGGGTGAACGGCAACACAGGCCAGCTCTCCCACTTTGGTATCGGCAAAGCGATGCAGGGCAGCACAGCCGATGATCATGCCATCGCGGTCAATAACCACATAATCGTCCACCTCATGTTCCAGGCGCTCCCTTGAGCGAGGCACCAGCATGCCGCGTCGCTCCAGTGGTTCAAGCAGCTCCAGCAGCCCTCCGATGTCGCCGATCTCAGCGGCGCGCAACTGCTCATAACGATGCTGGGTGATCATGGTGCCCACGCCATCGCGGGTAAACAGTTCGCCCAACAACGCATCCGGGTCCCGCCAGGACAACAGGTGGGTACGTGCCACGCCATGCAGGGCTGCCTTGCAGGCCGTATCCAGATGGCGAGCCAGCTCCGGTACGAGGGCTTCGTCGGCCAGCAGCGGCGCCGCTTCGGATGGACTCAACTGGCGCAACAACTGCCCCTGGCCGTCACGCAGACCGTCCGCGTCCCCCAGCAGGATGAGTTTATCGGCTTTCAGGGCGATGGCCGCCTGTTGAGCGACTTCTGCCGCGTCAAGATCAAAGACCTCGCCGGTACTGGAGAATCCCAGCGGTGGCAACAACACCAGCACTCGCTGCTCGAGCTGAGCACGAATACCCGCCGCCCGAACACGGCGAACCTCACCGGAACGATGAAAATCCACGCCGTCCCGGACTCCCAGCGGCTTGGCCATGACCAGGTTGCCTGAAACCGTCGTCAACTCGATGCCATGCAGAGGCGTATTGGGCAGCCCCAGCGACAGCCGTGCCTCGAGCCACAGGCGTTGCTCCGCCGCGACGCGCTCGACGCGCGCCATGATGGCTTCGTCCGCCACCCAACGCCCCTGATGGCGCACCGGCTGAATTCCCTCGGCTTCGAGCACGCGATGGACACGGGAACGAATGCCGAACACCACTACCAGATGCACACCAAGGGTATGCAGCAGGGCCAGATCCTGAATCAACGACTCCCCTCGCTCGCCCTCCATGGCCTCACCTTCGATCAGCACAACAAAGGTACGCCCACGGTGGGCGTTGATGTATGGCGACGAATGACGGAACCAGTCAACAAAGGAAAAGGGCGTGTTCAAGACAGCGCAGCTCCACAAGGCAATAACAGAGGTAATCGAATCACTATATCAGAGGGTCATGACAGCCCGCATCGCCACCATGCGCCAGAGCATGGCCAGACGCTCAACCACCCGCTACCAGGTCCATCACAACGCATAGCGGACAATCAAAACACCGATGGCGCCCATAGGCGCCATCGGTGAAGAAAATCAATGGAGAAGCTTCAGCCAAAGATTCCCTTGAACATGAAGAAGAAGGCAATCGCCAGGCCAGCCCCCGCCGGCAGAGTGATGAACCAGGACATCACAATAGTGCCGATGACGCGCAGGTTGATGGCGGCAATACCACGGGCCAGGCCTACGCCCAGTACCGCTCCGACCAGCGTGTGCGTGGTCGAGATCGGCAGTCCGGTGCCAGAAGCCAGCACCACAGTGGTCGCGGCGGCGAGAGTGGCCGCAAAACCACGGCTCGGCGTCAGTTCAGTAATTCCGGTACCTACGGTGGCAATCACCTTGTGACCATAGGTCACCAGGCCAACCACGATGCCGCCACCACCCAACACCAGTACCCACCAGGGAATCGACGAGGCCGTCTCGATGCTGCCCTGATGCTCCACTACGCTGATCACCGCAGCCAGCGGACCAACCGCATTGGCCACATCATTGGAGCCATGGGCAAAGGCCATGGCGCAGGCAGTGAAGATCATCAAGACGCCGAATACCCGTTCAACTCCTTCAAAACCAAAGGAATCAAGCTTCTTCTGGCTACGACTGATGCGCCTCTCACGCTGGATACTGATCCCCATCAGCACAAGACCCATCACCAGCGCCGCCAGCAGGCTCTCCAGGAAGGACAGATGCAGGCCGACATGCTTGAGTCCCTTGACCAGGGTCACCATGGAGACGATGAAGCCGACCAGGAACACATACATCGGAACATAACGTTTAGCGGCAGCAAACGGATCGTCCGCCTCGAACACCATACTCTGGATCGAGCGGAACAACATGAAGGCAATGGATCCTGCGAGCAGCGGTGACACCACCCAACTGGCCACGATCTGACCGACCTTCGGCCAGCCGACTGCGTCCATGCCCAGCCCCACCACGGCAAAGCCGACAATGGCCCCAACAATGGAGTGGGTGGTGGATACCGGCCAGCCCTTCATGGAGGCAATCAGCAACCAGCTTCCAGCGGCCAGCAGCGAGGCCAGCATGCCGTAAACAAGAAGTTGGGGATCATGCACCAGCAACGCAGGATCGATGATGCCCTTGCGAATGGTTTCAGTGACCTGGCCACCGGCCAACCAGGCACCGAGGAATTCGAAGATCACCGCGATAATGATCGCCTGACGGATGGTGATGGCACGTGAGCCTACCGAGGTGCCCATGGCATTGGCCACGTCGTTGGCACCGACGCCCCAGGCCATGAAAAAGCCGAATGCGCAGGCCATCAGGACGAAGATATCGCCGTACTGAGTAATGATCGACATGGGATACAACCCTTGAAACGTTCGAAACAGGATCCAGATGTACACAGACCGCCCGCAGGCGGTCTCCAGGAGTCAGAGCTCAGTTCGCTGTCATGATCTGTAGACGGCTACCGACCCGCTCGGCGCGGTCGGACACCTCACCAATCCACAGAATGATCTGATACATGAACATCACATCGACCGGCGGCAGACTGGATTCGAGCTCGAACAACTGTCGACGAATGGCAATCTGCTGTTCGTCCGTACGGTTCTCGAGATCGTGGAGGTCACGGATCAACTTCTGCATCAGCTCAGTCACATTGCGACCGAAACCAGACTCGAGCAGGTCTCCCAGCTCTTCCAGCGCCTGACGCGCCTTGGCAACACTCGCGACCGACGTCTCGATGTAGTCACGCATCGGCTCCGCCAGGGGCTCCGGAACGCGCATCTGTCGACCCAGCATGATGCCGGTGATATCACGGGTCTTGTTGGCGATCTTGTCCTGCACCGAGATCAGCTCCAGAAGATCGGAGCGCGATACCGGCAGGAACAGAGTGTTGGGTAGGTTGAGACGCAACTCGGTTTTCAGCGAGTCTGCCTCATGTTCAAGGGTCATGATGGTTTCACGATGCCGACCCGCCGCATCCCAGTCGCCCTTGAGAGACGCCTCGAAAAACGGCAGCAGCTCGGCAGAGCATGCATGAACCTTCTTGATGTGGGCCAGCAACGGCTGAAACGGCGAGCGGCCAAACATCACGGAAAACGGATTTGCTGTCACCATGGGTAGTCACGGACACTGAATAAATGGCGGCGTCAGTATAGTGATACGTCAGTGTCACGTCATGGAAAAAATAATGTCATATTGCTGCTGTTCCCTCTCGTTCGACTGATATACGGAGAAATACCTGATGAGCCAGGAAGTGGAAATGAAGCTGGCCCTTGGTCAGCAGGGCCCCGAAGCACTGCGTCGGCACCCGCTTCTGGCCGAGCACCCTTCCTCCCGTGATCAACTGACCAATACCTATTTCGATACCGAGGCAGGTGACCTCAAGCGGGCACGGATGGCCCTGCGCCTCAGACGCACTGGAAAGGGTTGGGTTCAAACACTCAAGACCAGTGGCCAGGGGAGTGGCGGCGTCTCGCAACGCGGTGAATGGGAGTGGCCGGTCACTGAACCAACGCTGGACCTGGCAGGACTGGCCAAGTTGCCCCCCATCAGTGATTTTCCGGACGGTCTGCTCGAACGCCTCGAGCCACGCTTCACTACTGACTTCCACCGCCAGACCTGGTGGTTGTCGCTGGACGGCAACCACATCGAGCTGGCCCTCGATGAAGGAGAGATCCGCGCGGCTGGGCACAGCGTGACCATTCGCGAGCTGGAACTCGAGCTCAAGGACGGCGACCTCACTTGCCTGCCGGAGCTGGCTGAGCGCTTCGTCGACCAGGTCGCACTGCGCCCTTCAGACACCAGCAAGGCGGCACGTGGTGCGGCTCTTCTGCTTGGCAACTGGCCCCGACTCCAGCCCGCCTTGCCTGCTGAGCTATTGCACAGCATCAATACCGCACTGGACGCCTTCAGCGACACTGGCGCCACGATATGGCTCAGCGACGCCATCACAGCACTCGAACGCCTCGGTCGCGAAACACCGACACTGAGCGAGAGCACCACGGCGCTGGCGGCTCAGCTATCCACACGTCGATCCGCCATGGAGCTGTGCCAGATCGACAGGGACGCCTGGCTGACACCGGAGATCGGCGGCATGCTGCTGGATCTGGCCCGTCAACTGCCGGACCATATCGACATAGGCTGAACCGTCCACCGGAGCAAGGATATGACCGTGATCAACGGTTACAAGCCGGCCGCAGAAGGGCTGCGCACACGTATTTTCCAGATCATCTTCGAGTCCGACACCTTGACGGCCAAGGTTTTCGATATCGCGCTGATTACCGCGATCATGGGCAGTGTGTTGGTGGTGATGCTGGATAGCGTGGTTTCACTGCACCAACATTACGGTGACTGGTTCCGTACCATCGAGTGGGGCTTCACGATTCTGTTCACCGTCGAACTGGCACTGAGACTCTACTGTCTCGAGCGTCCCTGGCAGTACCTGAAGAGCTTCTACGGCCTTGTCGACCTGATCTCGATCCTGCCTAGTTGGCTGGCCCTGCTTGTACCCGGTGCCCAGTCGTTGATCGTAGTGCGCATGCTGCGCGCGCTTCGCATCTTCCGCGTATTGCGACTGATGGAGTTCATCGGCGAGGGGCGCTTGTTGCTCGACGCGCTCAGACGCAGTGGACGGCAGATATTCCTGTTCCTGTTCACCGTGTTCATGCTGGTGACCATCTTCGCTTCACTGATCTATCTGATTGAACCCCCCGAAGCCGGCTTCACCAGTATTCCAGTGGCAATCTACTGGGCCGTGGTCACCTTGACCACCGTCGGCTACGGCGACATTTCTCCGGTGACACCGTTGGGCCAGGCCATCAGCGTGGTCGTCATGCTGATCGGTTATTCGATCATTGCCGTACCTACCGGGGTCTTCTCGGCAGAAGTCATTCGCTCGATTCGCTCCGATCGATACTCCGAGGAAGCCTGCCCCGGTTGCGGTCACGACCGTCATGAGCAGCGCGCACGATACTGTCTACTGTGTGGCAGCTGGCTGGACGAGACCACCCCGGACCCTCATGCCCCCGACGAGGAAATTGAAGAGCCATCAGCGGGGGGTGATGAAGAGCCATCAGCGGGTGAAGACAAACAGCCATCAGCGGGTGAAGACAAACAGCCATCAGCGGGTGAAGACAAACAGCCATCAGCGGATGGGCCAGAGAAACCCGAGTCCTCGGACAGCGATGACGACGAAGAGACTCCCCCGCCCCGCAGCGGCCCCGGCGTCTAGTGTGGCGTCCCACAAGTCAACTTGTGGGACGCCAAACCAGTATCCAGCTCAGTCCTCGAAGCCGCTCAGGTCACCACGGCCACGGCGGACAATGGTCGGCGGTAGCTCGCGAAGGTCTACCACACTGGTGGCCTCCAGATGGCAGGCGCCGCCGTCGATCACCGCATCCAGGTGGGCGCCAAAACGGTCGCGAATCTCCTCGGGATCGGTCATCGGTAGATCCTCTCCTACCGGGATCAGGGTCACGCTCATCATCGGCTCACCCAGCGTATCGATCAGAGCACGAGTGATGGCGTGATCGGGTACGCGCACGCCGATCGAGCGACGTTTGGGGTGCAGCAACAGCCGCGGAACTTCCGTGGTGGCCTGCAGGATGAACGTATAGGCCCCTGGAGTATGGGCCTTGAGCAGACGAAACACCGCGTTGTCGACCTTGGCGTAGGTGCCGATCTCCGAAAGATCCGAGCACATCAGAGTGAAGTTGTGCTTGTCGTCCAGCGAACGCAACCACTTGATCTTCTCTATGGCCTTCTTGTCCCCGAGGTGGCAGCCGAGCGCATAGCCGGAATCGGTTGGGTAGGCAATCACACCGCCCTTGCCGACAATCTCGACAGCACGATCGATCAAGCGCTTCTGGGGGTTGTCCGGGTGAATCTGGAAGTATTGCGTCATGACGCCTCCTGACCACAGGCTGGTGATTGTCTCCAGGCAGCCAGCCGGGGATGTTGCCATACCGGTGCTACCGAAGTCCGGGGAACCGGGCTCATGGCGCCCGGCGCCAGATGCCCACCGGGAAAGTGAAAATCGCTGCCCAGAGAAGCGTACAGCCCGCGCTCATCCAACTGACGGGCCAGGTCTCGAGTGACATCGCCATTCTGGAAGCCGCTGACCAGTTCCGCCGCCTGGCCACCAGCCGCCTGGAAGTCCTCCAGCAGCAGACCCCGCTTGCGGCGCGTCAGCTTGTAGCGCAATGGGTGGGCCAGCACTGCCACACCATCGGAATCCAGTACCCACTGCACTACTTCCGACAGCCAGGGCCAGTGAGACTTGACGTCTCCGGGCTTGCCACTGCCGAGATACTTGCGAAAGGCCGCGCCAAGGTCCGGTACCAGACCATCCTCGACCATGAGGTGGGCAAAGTCTGGCCGCCCCAGGGGGCGCTCACCTGCCCGCGCCCTGGCTCGAGCCAGGGCATCGCTGAGGCCCACTCGTTCCAGACGTCGGGCAATCGTCTGCGCACGCAGCTCGCGCGCCTCGGCCTGGGAAACCAGCCCCGCTTCGAGGCGAGCTCCAATGCCATTGGGCAGCAGCGCCACTACATGAATATTGATGCCATGCCACTGGGACGACAGCTCCGTTGCCGGCAGCACCGTAATGCCGTAACGTTGCGCCGCTTCCTGCGCCTCGGCAACGCCGGCCAGGGTATCGTGATCGGTCAGTGCCATGTGGCTGAGACCGCGTTCGGCGCACAGCGCCAGCAGTGCCTCGGGGGAAAGGGCACCGTCGGACGCCGTCGAGTGCATGTGAAGGTCCACAGCGAGCGTTTCGCCATCGAATTGATCAGGCAATGGGGGCATGAGAATGGTTTCGGGATGTCCTTTGCATGACGCCAGGCGACGTCTTTGTCAGAATAATGAGTACATGGTGCGCGCGGTGCTGCACGCCGGTCAATGGCGATGTCCCGACAGTGCCTACTGCGGAGATGCCGACCGCGGCAGTATTTCCCGTGCCGCGATAGACCCGACAGCAAGACATTGTCGGGTTGGCAACCTGTCACATGTTCCGTCCCACCGTCTTCCGGCCATGAAGGGCTGGAGGTAACCGAGGAAAATTCGATGCTCTACGCGATCATCAGCGAAGATGTACAAGATAGCCTGGAACGGCGTATGGCCGCCCGCCCGGATCACCTGGCCAGGCTCGAGAACCTGCGCGATGAAGGCCGACTGGTGCTGGCCGGCCCGCATCCGGCCGTGGACAGCGAGAACCCCGGTGATGCCGGTTTCAGCGGCAGCCTGATCGTCGCCGAATTCGATGATCTGGCCAGCGCCCAGGCCTGGGCCGATGCCGACCCCTATATCATTGCCGGCGTCTATGCATCCGTGACCGTCAAGCCGTTCAAGAAGGCACTGCCCTGACGCGCCAGCGTCCCCAAGTAACCGCCGTGGAAGATAACCACAGGATATTTCATCCACAGGCGGTTACTCACAGGAGCTGTGGAAAAGTCTGTTGAAACGCCGCGGACGTCTTTCTGCAAGCCGCTTGTCACGGCGCTGAAAGGCAACTGATCAAATCCTGACCAATCACCGGTGAAGCCGTAGTGCCCATAGCTCCCGATGGTCTGCCTGCCCTGGCAGCTGCCGAAACCGCCCTGCTCGACTGGCGCAGCGATGATAGCGGTGCCACCAGCCCGCACTCCACCGCCTTTGATGATGTCTACTTCTCGCGCCACGACGGCCGCGCCGAAACGCAGCATGTGTTCATCGACGCCAATCGACTGCCGCAGCGTTTCGCCGCCTGGCACGAGTCGCGCCCCTTCGTGATTGGCGAGACCGGTTTCGGTACCGGTCTCAATATGCTTTGCGCGTGGCAGAGCTTCGAGCAACATGCGCCAGCAGACGCTCGCCTGCATCTGATTTCGACCGAGTGTTTTCCGATGCAGCACGATGACCTGCAACGAGCGCTATCGGTCTGGCCCGACCTCGCTGACAAGGCAGCGACGCTGGTGGCCCAATGGCCGGCAGCAGTCACTGGCATTCACCGGCTGGTGTTGTCCTCCAGAGTGATTCTCGACCTGCACATCGGCGACAGCTGCGAGCGACTGGCGCTGCTCGATGGTCGGGTCGACGCCTGGTTTCTCGACGGGTTCGCCCCGTCGAAGAATCCACGGATGTGGCAGCCGGAATTGTTCACACTGATGGCCGCACGCTCGCGACCAGGTGCCACCTTTGCCACCTTTACCTGCGCCGGCATCGTCAAGCGCGGTCTCAAGGCTGCAGGCTTCCGCTGGCGAAAGGTTCCGGGGTTCGGTCGCAAGCGGGAGATGCTGGCCGGCGAGATCGATGCACCACCAGAGGACATCCGTCGCCAGGCCTCTCCCTGGTTTACATCGCCCGGGCCACAGCCGTGCACTCGCGTAGCCATCATCGGTGCCGGAATCGCCGGTACCAGCATGGCCGAGGCCCTGGCACGACGGGGCATGGAAGTTCTTCTGTTCGATCGCGAAGGCCCCGGCAGCGGAGCCTCCGGCAACGAGCAGGGAGCGCTTTACGTCAAGCTGGCAGCCGACACCAATCTGCAGAGTCGCTGTTACCTGGCCGGGTTACTCTACAGCCAACGCTGGCTCGGACGCCTCGATCCAGAGCAACAGTTATGGCGCCAGACAGGCGTACTGCAACTGGCCACCACGGACCGTGAAAGACGGCGCCAGCAGCGCTTCATGGCCCACCACCCCTTGCCTCGGGAAGTGGTGCGTCAGGTCGATGCCGAACAGGCGTCACAACTGGCGGGTCTGCCGCTGCCCCACGGTGGTCTCGACTACGGTCTGGCCGGCTGGGCTCGCCCTCGCCAGCTCTGTGAGCGGCTGGCCGAGAGCAGCGGAGTCCGTGTTGTTCGACAGAACGTTGATGCCCTGACCCTCGTACCGGAGGGAGGTTGGTTGCTGAACCTCGACAATGGCGAGCAGGTCAGCGTCGATCAGGTGGTCATTGCCTCAGCCATGGGAGCGCGTGATCTTGTGCAGAGCGCTAGCCTGCCGCTGCAGCCGGTTCGAGGCCAGGTCAGCCGCCTGGCGCTGACCAACGATATGCCTGCTCCGGCGAGAGTGGTCTGCGCAGGCGGCTATGTTGCGCCTCCGCTGGATGGCTGGCTGACCTTCGGTGCCACCTTTGTACCGAACAACAGCAGTAACGAGACGCTCAGCGAGGACCACAGTGCCAATCTCGCCGAACTCGACCAGACACTTCCCGGCTACACGGCACTGCTCGCTGCCTCTGGTCAGTCACTGGCCATTGATCAGTTGACTCAGCACCATCAACTCGACGGCCGTGCCGGCGTGCGTGCCGCCAGCCCGGACAAGTCACCCTATGCAGGACCGGTGCCCGATTCAGCCGCCTGGCATCAGGACTATGCCGTTCTGGTCAAGGATGCCACCCGAGTCCCGAAAATACCGGGCAAGCACTACCCCGGGCTGTGGATCAGTGCCGCCCATGGCTCGCGAGGCCTGGCCAGCGCCCCGCTCTGCGCAGAGCTACTGGCATCGCGCATCTGCGATGAACCCCTGCCACTGGAAGCCCCGCTGGTGGATCACCTGCACCCGGGCCGGCGCACCATTCGCGACCTGATCCAGGGGAAGCAGCTTCAGAGGAAAACAGTACCGGAACATCAATAAGCCCTGAGGCCCCGATCCGTGAGACCAGAGCAGTGGCAGGGCTGGATATGAGCTAGATACGCTTGACGCTGCTGGTCATCACCTTTGACATCAGCGTCATACCGGCCTTGACCGGCCCGGGGAAGCGCGCACCACCGGCCTCCAGCGCCTGCTGGGCGTGGTGGGCCTCGTCGATGGCCATCTGCCGCAACACCGCACGCGAGCGCTGATCCCCAGGCGGCAGGGTTTCCAGATGTTCGTCCAGATGATTCCCCACCTGTTCCTCAGTGGCAGCAACAAAGCCGAGGCTGATTCGATCCCCGATAGCACCGGCCAGTGCTCCCATGCCGAAGGATGCTGTATAGAACAGTGGATTGAGCAGACTGGTGCGGGCATCGAGCTCGGTAAGGCGTGTTTCACACCAGGCCAGATGGTCGATCTCTTCCTGGGCAGCCTCTTCCATCTGGCCACGCACTTCCGGCAGCCTGGCGGTAAGCCCCTGGCCCTGATACAGCGCCTGGGCGCAGACCTCACCGGTGTGATTGATACGCATGAGGCCCGCCGCGTGTTCTCGCTCCTCGGTGCTCATTTCACCATCCTCGATATCCGATGTCGCCGGACTCGGGCGTGAGGCAGCCGCAGCCCCGGGCACCAGAGTGCGCAGAACATTATCGAATTGATGAATTACCTGGTCGACTCGGCTGAGAGTGCGGGACATGCTGAGCTCCTTTTCGCTGACGGCTTCATTCTAGCCCGAGTGCCTACAGGCCAGGAAGCGCCAACCGCCCGAGGAGCAGGCATCATATAACGCAAAAGCGCCGCCTGAGGGCTACAGGCGGCGCCGATATGCACGCATGCGTCGAGCGCTTGAGAGTCGCGGAGTCATTTGTCCGCAGTGCGCCAGCTAGCCAGCCGGCCAAGTGAAGCGACGACCGCCCATCACGTGCATATGGATATGATAGACCGTCTGACCGCCATCTTCATTGCAATTCATCACCACTCGAAAGCCATCTTCGGCAAAGCCCTGTTCGCTGGCCAGCCTGGCGGCCGTCAGCGGCAGTCGACCCACCAGCGCCTGATCCTCCTCGGTGATGTCATTCAGCGTGGGGATATGCTTCTTCGGGATGACCAGCATGTGGGTTGGCGCCTTCGGATCGATGTCATTGAAGGCCAGTACCTGGTCGTCTTCATAGACGATATCGGCGGGGATCTCACGATTGATGATCTTGCAGAACAGACAATCCATGGCAAACTCCTGGTTTCGAGTAGAGTGCTCCCGAACAGCATGGTCCCGGGCAGAGATGGTCCTGGCGGACAGGAAAAACGGGTATGCACGAGATTACCTGCCATCCGCCCGGCTGTCAGTCATTGAGGGGCAGGCCCCGGCAATATTGCCTTTCCTGAGGCCCGTTCTGATACCTTTCCGGAAACGTCCCTATCACTCCACTCAGCAGAGAGACGCCATGTACCACAGCGACTACATCATCATCCTCTGTGTGATCATCGTGTTCGCGTTGCTGTCACGTCGCATCTCCGCCTCTCTGCTGAGCCTGCCGATGGTGTTCATGGGAGCAGGCATGGCACTGGATGCGCTCTCCCACGACCTGGTGCCGATGGATATCGAGCATGAACTGACACGGACCATTGCTGAAATCACGCTGATCATCGTGTTGTTTGCCGATGCCTCCGTGATCAAGCTGTCCAGCCTCAAGCGCAACTTTGCCATCCCGGCACGAATGCTGCTGATCGGTATGCCACTGACGATTCTGACCGGCACCCTACTGGCCCGATGGGCATCGCCGGAGCTGGCGTGGAGCACGGCGCTACTGGTCGCGGCGATCCTCACTCCAACCGATGCCGCCCTGGGGCAGGCGGTGGTCTCGAGCCCCAGCGTACCTCAGCGGATACGTGAAGGGATCAATGTGGAAAGTGGCCTCAACGACGGTCTTGCCGTACCGATCATCCTCGCCGCCGCCCTGATGTCCGTGGCCGCTACGGGTACCAGCGTGGCGCACGCACCCGACAATCTGTGGCTGTTTGCTGCCCTGCAACTGACGCTGGGGCCCCTGGTGGGTATCGCCATGGGCTGGGGTTTCGCACGCCTGCTGGACCTGGCTATCGAACGCGCCACTATCACCGTGGTCCATCAGGGTATCCTGTTTCTGGCCGTGGCCTTTCTGATCTACCTTGCTGCCGAGGCTGCCGGCGGTAACGGCTTCATTGCCGTGTTTCTCGGCGGCTTGACCTTCGGCAACCAGCTACGCCACGACGCGACCTTCATCGAAGAGTTCATGGAGAGCGAAGGCCAGTTGCTGACCATGGCCACGTTCCTGATCTTCGGTGCCGTGATGGTGCCATTGGCACTGGAGTTTGCCTCCTGGAAGACGCTGGTGCTGGCGCTGCTTTACCTTACCGTGATTCGCATGCTGCCGATCTGGCTATCGCTCAGCGGACTGGGGCTTTCGGCCTGGGAGAAGATATTCCTTGGCTGGTTCGGGCCCCGGGGTCTGGCCAGCATCCTGTTCGCACTGCTGATCTATTCCGACTACCCGATTCCCGGCAGCGACGACATCCTCGCCAGCGTCGTGCTCACCGTGATGATCTCGGTGGTACTGCACGGTATCAGCGCCCAGCCAATGGCAAGGTGGTTTGGGAGAAGGAAGAAGCCGTAAGCCGTAAGCCGTAAGCCGTAAGCCGTAAGCCGTAAGCCGTAAGCCGTAAGCCGTAAGCCACGAGTGTCGAGCTGCGAGTCACGAGCTGTCCAGTGCCGCTCCATGGTACACAGACAAACCCAGCTTCGAGACGCGAGCTTCGAGCCACTTGCAGCTTAAAACTTATAGCTTATAGCTTACAGCTCGAGCTGCTCGTAGCTCGCGACCCACATGGATGTGGGAAGTGTGCATGTTCGTCGGGAACGAACATGTGCCAGCTCGTAGCCAAGGGAAGCTAACGAAACCTGCGCTGCGCCAGCAGGTGCCTGACCAGCGGGCCCAGGATCAACTCCATGGCCAGAGATAGCCGGGCTCCCGGCACCACCAGAGTGTGCGGGCGGCTCATGAAGGCGTCGTGGATCATTGCCAGCAGGTAGGGAAAGTCCACGGTCGCCGGATCACGGAAGCGAATCACCACGAACGATTCAGCATCCGTCGGGATGTCCTGGACTTCGAAGGGGTTGGAGGTATCGACGGTGGGCACGCGCTGGAAGTTGATATGGGTGCGAGAGAACTGCGGCTGGATATAGCGCACATAGTCATCCATGCGCCCGAGGATGGTATCGATCACCGCTTCCTGGGTATAGCCACGCGCATGCATGTCACGATCGATCTTCTGGATCCACTCGAGGTTCATTGTCGGTGCCACACCAACCAGCAGGTCCACATGCCTGGCGATGTCGACTTCGCTGGTGACCAGGCCGCCATGCAATCCCTCGTAGAAGAGTAGATCCGTCCCGGTGGGCAATGGCTGCCACTCGGTGAAGGTGCCGACCTGATAGCCAGCCTCGATCATCTTCTTGTCTTCAGCATGGATATAGTGGCGGAAGGTGCCCGTGCCGCTTTCGCCATACTCCTGAAAGAGATCACTGAGCCGGTCGAGCAGGTTCGCCTCGACGGCGAAGTGGGACAGCTCATCCTTGCGCTCGGGCTCTTCACGGAAGATCCGCGCCAACTCCTCGCGGGTATAGCGATGGAAAGCATCACCGTCGACAAAGGCTGCATGCACGTCCTCCCGCGCGAACATGCGCTCGAAGGTGCGCTTGACCGTGGTGGTGCCCGCGCCGGACGAGCCGGTCACGGAGATGATCGGATATTCACGCGACATCGACGTCCCCCTGTAGTGCAGCACGCACGACTTCCGGTACTGCTACCGACCGGCCTGCCTCAGGGTCGACCAGCATCAGATTGACCCTTGCAGTCGCTACCGGCTGGCCATCCTGTGCACGACGAATGCGGTGAAAGACAGCGATGACCCGCCGTCCGGGAACAGGAATTGCAGTTTCCACCACCAACTGATCGGGCCAGCGCGCTTCCGCCTGGTATTGCACGGCAAGATCCGCAGCGACACAGGGATAACCTCCCATATCACCTTCGCTCATGCCACAGTGGGCCAGAGCTGTGGCACGCGCTTCGTGCATCAGTGAAATGACCGCATCATGCCCGAGGTGGCGGCCGTAGTTCATATCGGTGATACGCACCGAAAGTGGCTGCCGGTGGACAATGGCGTCTTCAGGAAACTCGAGTCTTACGCGCTCCATGCTCGCTCCTTGTTCGTTATTGTCAGGCGAGTTGTCTTGAGCCGCAGCACAGTGACAACTGCCAGCCAACCTGCATGCCCTGCCTCAGGTTGGTGTTGTCTGTGTCGATGGGGCGCCGAAAGGAAAGTGGCAAGGCGGAGCCTGCAAGATGGCAAGCCCCGCTGCCGAAATCGGGTATCAGGATTGGCGCGCCATGGCGCGATGGGCGATATCATTGCGCCAGAAGGCGCCATCGAAGGTAACCGCCTCCACACCCTTGTAGGCGCGCTGGCGAGCCTGTGACAGATCATCGCCCAGCGCCGTGACACACAGCACACGTCCACCGGCAGTCACCAGTTCATCCCCCTGCTGCTGGGTGCCGGCATGGAATACCTTGCAACCCAACGCATCGGCTGCCTCGATGCCGTTGATGGCATCGCCCTTCGGGTAACTGCCGGGATAGCCCTGAGCCGCCATGACCACACCGATGGCCGGGTTCGGGTTCCACTCACAATCATGCCCGGCCAGGCTTCCCTGAGCAGCGGCCAGACACAGCTCGGCCAGATCGCTTTCAAGGCGCATCATGATCGGCTGAGTCTCCGGATCTCCGAAGCGACAGTTGTATTCGATAACCCGTGGTTGCCCATCGGCGGTGATCATCAGGCCCGCATACAGGAAGCCGGTATAGGCATTGCCTTCGGACGCCATGCCCCGCACGGTGGGCATGATGACCTGATCCATGATGCGCTGGTGGACAGCATCAGTCACCACCGGTGCCGGCGAGTACGCGCCCATGCCGCCGGTATTGGGTCCGCTATCGCCTTCTCCCACACGCTTGTGGTCCTGACTGGTCGCCATCGGCAGCACTGTCTCGCCGTCCACCATGACGATGAAACTGGCCTCCTCTCCCTCAAGAAACTCCTCGATGACCACACGGGCACCGGCATCGCCGAAGGCGTTGGCCTCGAGCATATCGCGGATTGCCACCTCGGCCTCGGCCTCGGTCATGGCCACGATAACGCCCTTGCCGGCAGCGAGGCCATCGGCCTTGATCACGATCGGCGCGCCCTTCTCGGCCAGCCAGGCTAGAGCAGGCTCGACAGCAGTAAAGGTGCAGTATTCCGCTGTGGGAATGGCGTGGCGGGCCAGGAAATCCTTGGTAAAGGCCTTGGAGCCTTCCAGTTGAGCCGCGGCCTGGCTGGGACCGAAGATATTCAGTCCGGCATCACGGAAACGATCAACGACACCTTCGACCAGCGGCGCTTCCGGCCCGACGATGGTCAGCTCGATGCTGTTGCTGCGGGCGAACTCAACCAGCGCATCCAACTCGGACACCGCAATGTCGACATTGGTCAAGGCAGGTTCGAGTGCCGTACCGGCATTGCCGGGAGCAACAAATACCTCGGTGACACGGGGCGACTGGGCAACCTTCCAGGCCAGGGCGTGTTCGCGGCCACCGCCGCCGATGATCAGGACCTTCATCCGCTCAACTACCTTTCGAGTGACAATTGAGGCGGCATTATGGCAGAAAATGCCACCCTACGCCGCTGCTGCACAGGCTTCACGACGACTTGTCATCGTCTTCCTTCCCCGGCCCACCATGCATGATGGTGTTCTGCCAGAAGCGCATGTTCTCCTCAGCCAGTTCACGCATCAGTTCCATGGGTGAATGACGCATGGCCTGTTGCCATTGATCCTGCATCTGCTTCTGTTGCTCGAGCATCAATCGCGTGCCCTGCTCGAGATAGCGAGCCAATGGCAGGGGCTGCGACATGGCATAGACGCGGATCAACTGTTCCAGCAGGTCATTGGAGAAGACTTCGGCTTCTCCATCAGCCTGTTCCTGCTCGATGATGATCGACAGCAGAATGGTGCGCGTCAGATCCTCACCACTCTTGGCATCCTCGACGCGAAACGGCTCTTCCTCGAGAATCAGGCTACGCAGATCCTCGAGCGTCACATACCGGCTCTGTTCGGTATCATAGAGCCGACGATTGGCATACTTGCGAATTACGCGCACGGTGCTGCTCCTTGAAGTATGAGGAGAGTCGGAAACTTCCATTGATATCCATTTTGCACCGCAAAAGGCGCCTTGCAAGACAATCCCGCATACGAGGCCACATGAATCTGATAATGCTCGCCCCCGAAGACGTCGCAGAGGCCGGTATGGCACGGGTGACGGATCCACGTCGCCTGCTCCACCTTCGCCAGGTTCACCGCGCCTGCGTCGGTGATGCCATGACACTGGGCATCGAGAACGGCTCTCTGGGCCGAGGCAAACTACTATCGCTGAGCGAGCATGAGGCCTGCTTCGATATCTCGTCCCTCGATCAGCCCCCTCCGGCCCCGTTGCCAGTCCATCTGGTGCTGGCACTTCCGCGTCCACGAATGCTGGCCAGAAGCATAGAGCATGCCACGTCTCTTGGGGTCAAGCGGCTGACGTTGCTGCACAGCAAGCGCGTGGAAAAGAGCTATTGGCAGTCACCGGAACTCGATCCGGCGAAGATTCATCAGCATCTGGTGCTTGGCCTGGAACAGGCCCGGGATACCGTCATGCCGGTCGTCGATACCGCCCGTGGTTTCCGTCCATTCGTCGAAGACCAGCTCCCGGAGCTGCTCCGCGAGCGTCGTGGCTTGTTGGCCCACCCAGGGATGCCCAGTGAATGTCCGCGGGGCATTGCCGACGAGAGTGTGCTGCTCATCGGCCCGGAAGGCGGCTTCATCGACTGGGAGGTCGAGCGTATGCTCGAGGCAGGATGTGAAGGTATTCATCTCGGGCCACGCATCCTGCGCGTGGAGACCGCGGTTACCGCGCTACTGTCGCGGCTTTTCTATTAACATGGCAATCAAATAGCTCATCCTGATCGATTTGATTGTCGTCCGCACCACACTGGCGCAGATGCACGGATCTGCTGGTGTGGTGCGGCCTCGCGTCGGCCTGATGGCCGACGGCGGCACGTCCCTGTGCCGCCATTAACCCAACATGAAAGCATGCCGGGTTATGAACATGGCAATCAAATAGCTCATCCTGATCGATTTGATTGTCGTCCGCACCACACTGGCGCAGATGCACGGGTCTGCTGGTGTGGTGCGGCCTCGCGTCGGCCTGATGGCCGACGGCGGCACGTCCCTGTGCCGCCATTAACCCAACATGAAAGCATGCCGGGTTAATAATAGGGGACACCACACCAGGGTATTAGAGGGGAAGTTGGCCCGACAACAGATTATCGGGCCACGGGACCATCTTCAGCTATCGGAATCGCTGTCCGAATCGTCGTCATTCTCGTCATCGGTACGGTTGGTATCATATTCACCTTCACTTTCATGCTCGATGACCGGGGAATCCTCGGTACAGTTCGGCTCGGTCATGAAGGTCTCATTGACATCCAGCAGTCCCAGTTCGCCGATGGTACGACGCCCCAGCAACAGCGGATAGATCATGTCTTCGCGATTGCGCAGCCCGAACTGCTCCTCGTGGATGGTATCGCCCAGACAGACCTTGAGCAGAACCACCAGCCGCTCGTCCCGACCACCGGCACCGCGCACCGACATATCACGGTACAGGGGGCGCTCCAGTTCCTTGCGAAAGTCCTCCCCTGTAGCCTCGTCGGTCAGCTCCAGGGAAAAACGCACCCAGGGTTCGCCATCCTTGTCGAAGCGCTCGATATCGCGCGCATCCAACGACGATGTCAGCGCTCCACTGTCCAGCTTGGCCTTGACCTCGACGTCCCAGGGCGCGAGTGTCGCTTTCTCTACCCAGCCGAATACCTCGGGACTGTCATGGTCATCATCGGCCATGGCAATGCCGCTCAACGGCAACAGGGCAAGTGCCAGCGTCCAGGCACGGACAAGGGATTTTCTGCTCGAGATCATTGGAGGTCCTCATCTGCAAGATGCCGCCCGACAGCGGTGGGCGGCATCTGGTTCCTGCGTTTACCGTTCGGTTTCGAGAGGCATCAGCGCTGGAGCTGGCTGAGCACGTTCAGTGTGGCGTAGCCATCAGGCACCAGCCCCTGATCGCGCTGCCAGGCCCTGAGGCCTGCGCGGGTATTGGGACCGGTAATGCCGTCCGGGGTTCCCACGTCATAGCCCAGCGCATTCAACTGTGCCTGCATCTCACGCACCTGGCTGCGTGATAGTGGCCTGTCATCACGCGGCCAACTGGATTGAATACCTGCACGCCCGGCGATGCGGTCGCTCAGCTTGGCCACAGCCAGGGCATAGCTGGTGGCATTATTGTAGCGCAGGATGGCACGGAAGTTCGGTCCAACCAGGAAGGCCGGTCCGCGCGCGCCAGCCGGAGTGATCACCGAGGCCTCGTCGAAGTTCGGCAGGTCCGCGCCGCCCAGTCCCACTACCCCCTGATCAGCCCATTGTGCCGAACTGTGGCGAGTGGTGATCTCCGTCTGGCTATAGTCGAACCCGTTCGCTAGCTGGACTTCCACGCCCCAGGGCTCGCCGCTGCGCCACCCTGCTCGGGCGAGATAGTTGGCGGTGGACGCCATGACATCGGGAATACTGGCCCAGATATCGCGCCGACCGTCGCCGTCACCGTCGCGGGCATACTCCACGAAGCTGGACGGCATGAACTGGGTATGGCCCATGGCTCCCGCCCAGGAGCCCTTCATCCGCTCAGGAGCAATGTCGCCGGCTTCGATAATGGTCATCGCGGCCATCAGCTCCGAGCGTGCAAATTCATGTCGACGGCCCTCGTAACCCAGGGTGGCCAGTGACTCGAGGGTCGAGAAGTCGCCGAAGTTCTGGCCATAGTTGCTCTCGATCCCCCAGATGGCCACCAGTACTTCGCTCGGCACTCCGTACTCCCGGGATGCGGCATCCACGGCACCACGATTGTCGGACAGCTGACTGCGTCCCTGACTGACTCGGGTATCCGACACTGCGGTATCCAGATACTCCCAGATGGGACGCACGAACTCCGGCTGAGAGCCATCCAGCTCGATGACCCGAGGACGGAAGCGCAAGCCATTCAGTGTCTTGTCCAGCGTGGACTCGCTGATGCCCTCGGCAAGCGCCTGGCGACGGAAGCCATCAAGCCACTCCTCGAAGCTGGCGGCCTGGGGTTCGGCGGATGCAGCGCCCCCGCTGGAAGTGTCCCCGTTGGTCTCTTCGGCACTGACACTGGAGGTCTGGCCGTTGGCTTCGGAGGACGCGGCGGTCGTAGTCTGACAGCCGAGCAGCGGCAGCAGCAGGACGGTGGGGAGCAGAAAACGCATCAACATGACGAAAGCATTCCTTGGCTGTCGGGATGCCGGCAATGATGACTCAGCTGGCAGCTCCATACCAGAGGTGCACGCAGAGCCGGTATATTTATGCCCGATAAAGCAATCCATAAGGAGGACGTCAGCCGTCGATTTCGGGTAAAGTGAGGCCGCGATCACGAGAGAGATGCCGATGGTAGAAGGCACCGACCAGCGAGGATGGAGGCACGGACGTCCCGGCCCTCGCAACACTCACCATGTTCACGGACCGCGCAGGATGACCAACTGATGACCTTGTTCTGGATCCCATTGCTGCCCCTGTTGGGTGTGCTTGTTCCAGCATTGGTGGCCAAACGTTCACGGCCACTGTGCACGCTAGCCACCGCTGTATTACCCGCCATTGCATTGACCATGTCGCTTGCCGCGCTGCCGGAAATCACCGCCGGTAATTTCCCGCGAGTCGCCATCGACTGGATACCCCAGCTCGGCCTGGACCTGGCCTTCCGGCTCGACGGCCTGTCGCTGATGTTCAATGTGCTGATTCTCGGCATTGGCCTGCTGATCATCCTCTACGCACACTACTACCTCGAAGCGCACGAGAAACATGCGCGCTTCTATGCCTATCTGATCCTGTTCATGGCCTCGATGGTCGGCATCGTGATGGCCGACAACCTGCTGGTATTGTGGATCTTCTGGGAATTGACCAGCCTGTCTTCGTTCCTGCTGATCGGCTTCTGGTCGCACCGCTCGGAAGCGCGCAAGGGCGCACGCATGGCGATGACCGTGACCGGTGCCGGTGGCCTCGCGCTACTCGCCGGCCTGCTGCTGCTGGGCGATATGGCCGGCAGCTTCGACATGCAGGTGGTGCTCGACAGCGGGGATGTGATTGCCGCCGACCCACGCTTCCCCTTGATGTTGGTATTGGTTCTACTGGGCGCCTTCACCAAATCGGCGCAGTTCCCGTTCCACTTCTGGCTGCCCCATGCCATGGCGGCACCTACGCCGGTATCGGCCTATCTACACTCCGCCACCATGGTCAAGGCAGGAATCTTCCTGATGGCGCGCCTGCATCCAGCACTGGCCGGCAATGATCTGTGGTCGGTACTCGTCGCCGTCACGGGCATCATCACCATGGTCTATGCGGCCTGGTTTGCACTGGTCAAGGCCGATCTCAAGGGCATCCTGGCTTTCTCGACGGTCAGCCATCTGGGACTGATCACGGTACTGCTGGGCATCGGCACCCCCATGGCTGTGCTCGCCGCCATGCTGCATATTCTCAACCACGCCACCTTCAAGGCCGCACTGTTCATGTGCTCCGGCATCATCGACCATGAAGCCGGTACCCGTGATCTATCGCGCCTCGGCAAACTGGCAAGGGCCATGCCGATCACCTGCGTGGTGATGAGTGTCGCTGGTGCAGCCATGGCCGGTATTCCGCTGTTCAACGGCTTCATCTCCAAGGAGCTGTTCTTCACCGCCACCGTCGAGAATCAGGCACTGGGCGGAGTCAGTCTGGTCCTACCGATTCTGGCCACCATCGGCGGCATACTGTCGGTTGCCTACTCGGTTCGTCTCGTGCATGCCGTATTCTTCGCCGAAGCTCGCCATGCGACGCCGAAAACACCCCATGAGCCACCGTACCTGATGCGGGCTCCCTCCGAGCTGCTGGCTGTGCTCTGCATCCTTGTCGGCCTGCTGCCCGGGGTCACCAACTGGTTGCTGGCCCCGGCCGTCACCGCGGTACTACAGCAACCGCTAGACTTCCATCTGGCCATCTGGCACGGCTTCAACCTGCCCCTGCTGATGAGCGTTGTGGCGACCGTTGCCGGTGTGCTGGTCTATGTGATGTACCGCTTCGTCAACCGCTTCATGCGCCAGTTCCCTGCACGGGATGCCAGCCTGATATTCGAGGCCAGCATTCAATGCATCGCCGATCGCGCCGAAGCAATCACCGATTATCTCGACAATGCCTCGCTCCAGCGCTTCATGGCCCTGTTGCTGACGGCGGCACTGTTGATGGCCGGTATTGGTCTGGCACACCTGGGGGATCTCACCGGCAGCAAGGGCAACCAACCACTGGATGGCGTGCTGGTGCTCGGCGCGGTCCTGCTGATCTTCACCGCCATCGGCACTGCGGTGACTCACCGCTATCGTCTGATCTCACTGCTGATGCTGTCGGTAGTTGGTCTGGTGGTGTCGCTGACCTTTGCGCGCTTTTCGGCACCGGACCTCGCCCTGACCCAGCTGTCGGTCGAGGTGGTGACCATGATTCTGCTGATGCTGGCACTGTTCTTCCTGCCTCAGCGCACCCCGCGGGAATCCAGCCCATTGCGCAGTCTGCGGGACCTGCTGTTGTGCAGTGCGCTGGGCGTGGTCGTGGCGGCGTTGAACTATGCCGTGCTGACACGCGAGACCAGCAGCATCTCCCAGTTCTTCCTCGACAACAGCGTACCCGGCGGCGGCGGGCACAATGTGGTCAACGTGATTCTGGTCGACTTCCGTGGCTTCGATACCCTTGGGGAGATCACCGTACTGGCCATTGCCGGTCTGGCGATCTACAAGCTGCTCAATCGTCTACGTCTGTTCATGCCGCATAGCGACAGCGAGGGACGAGTCTGGTGTCCGGATCGTTATCCCATGCTGCTGATGACGGTTTCGCAGACCATCCTGCCACTGGCGTTGCTGGTCTCGGTATTCATCTTCCTGCGTGGCCACAACCAACCCGGGGGTGGCTTCATCGCTGGCCTGATCACCGCCGTGGCGCTGATCCTGATCTACATGGCACGCGGCGTGGAGTGGACACAACAGCGTCTGGCCTTCCCCTATCAACCGGTGGCAATTCTCGGCGTAGGCATTGCGACCCTGACCGGGATCGGCAGCTGGTTGTTCGGGGCGCCTTTCCTGACTTCATCCTATGGCCACTTCCATATCCCGCTGGTTGGTGACATTGAATTGGCCACGGCCTTGCTGTTCGACCTTGGCGTTTATCTGGCCGTGGTCGGCGCCACACTGATGATTCTGGCCAATCTGGGCAAGGTCACTACCCCACATCGTCCCGTCAAGGTCGACCCGGAGATCCTGGCCAGAGGCCTGCACCGCGTTGATGAAAAGTCGGAAGACAAGAACGAAGGCAAGGAGACCATCTGACATGGAAATGCTCTACGCCATCACCACTGGTGTGCTGAGCGCCAGCGGACTGTATCTGATGCTGCGCGGTCGCACCTTCCCCGTGGTTGTCGGGCTGACGTTGCTCTCCTACGCCGTCAACCTGTTTCTGTTCTCGATGGGTGGCCTGACGTCCAATGCCGCAGCCATCATCGATGGTCCCGGCTCCTACGGTGACCCACTGCCCCAGGCACTGGTGTTGACCGCCATCGTCATCGGTTTTGCCATGACGGCGTTCGCCGTCATCCTGGCCATGCGGGCACGCGGTGACATGGGCAATGACCATGTCGATGGCCGCAAGGCAGAAGAGCGGGAGGATCGTCGCTGATGCTGATGTCGCATTTGATTGTTCTGCCGATCGTCCTGCCTCTGGCGACGGCGGTGGTGTTGTTGCTGTCGCGACTCGGTGGCGCTCGTTTCAAGCGTGCACTGAGCCTGGTTGCCACTCTGGCATTGCTGCTGATCAGCTTCCTGCTGTTGCGCGAGGCTGACTCCGGTACTGTCCAGTACTATGCCCTCGGCGATTGGCAGCCACCCTTCGGTATTGTCATGGTGCTGGATCGTCTGTCGGCACTGATGGTGCTGGTGACGGCGCTGCTGGCCGTCGGCTGCGTGGTCTTCGCCTGTGGCGGCGACGACGAGAAGGGCAGCAACTTCCATGGTCTGTTCCATCTTCAGCTGATGGGGATCAACGGCGCCTTCCTGACCGGCGATCTCTTCAACCTGTTCGTGTTCTTCGAGGTGCTGCTGCTGGCATCCTACGCCCTGCTGCTGCATGGCGGCGGAAAGTCGCGCATCCAGTCTGCAGTGCACTATGCGGTGCTCAACCTCGCTGGCTCAGCACTGTTCCTGTTTGCAGTCGGCATGCTTTACGGAGCTACCGGCACCCTCAACATGGCGGATATGGCGGCCGCGGTCAGCCAGCTTGATCCGGAACGCAGCGGCCTGGTGGTGGCCGGTGCACTACTGCTGTTGGTGGTGTTCGGGCTCAAGGCCGCCATTCTGCCCCTGTACTTCTGGCTGCCCCGTGCCTATGCCGCAGCACCTCCGCCGGTGGCCGCTCTCTTTGCGGTGATGACCAAGATCGGCGTGTACGCCATTCTACGGGTGTACCTGCTGATCTTCGGCGAAGACGCCGGCCCTCTGGAAGCCCTGGAACAACCCTGGGTCTGGTGGCTGGGCCTGGCCACCCTCGCCATTGCCGGTATCGGAGTACTGGCTTCACGTGACCTGCGCATGCTGGTCGCCTATCTGGTACTGGTCTCGGTAGGCACCCTGCTGGCGGGTGTCGGGATGCGCTCCCCCGCCGCTGTCTCGGCATTGCTGTTCTACCTGGTGCATACCACCCTGGTCACCGGTGGTCTGTTCCTGCTGGCCGAGATGATCGGGCTCCAGCGGGGCAAGGCCGGAACGCGCCTGGTCAAGGGACGAGCTCCCGGCATGGGCACGGCCCTGCTGTTCCTGATTGGCGCCATCACCGTGGCGGGGCTACCGCCACTGTCCGGCGCCATCGGCAAGGTACTGCTGCTGGCAGCGGCCGAAGGGGCTCAGCGCCTGTGGCTGTGGCCACTGTTGCTCGCGACAGGTCTGTGCGCACTGATCGCCCTCGCCCGGGCAGGTTCGACGCTGTTCTGGCGTGGACAGGAGAGCGATGACAACGACAGCCGCCAGTCCTGCTGGCAGTGGGCGGGAGTCTGCTGGCTGCTGGCCGCATCCCCGTTGATGGTCGTACTGGCCGGCCCCCTGACCCAATATACTGATGCCGCTGCCGTTCAGTTGAGCGAACCTTCCGTAATGATCGAGGCCCTGCTGACACCGAAAGAGGACGCATCATGACGCCACAATTCCTCGAGGGAGATGTCCGATGATTCCTGCACAACGCTGGCTACCGACGCCGGTTCTCTCGATATTGCTGCTGGTGGTGTGGTTGCTGCTGGTCAATGAGGTGTCTGTCGGGCACCTGTTGCTTGGCACCGGTCTGGCAATCGTCATCCCCCTGCTTACCCGACGTTTCTGGGACGTACAACCGGATATCGGCAATGCCTTCAAGCTGCTGCGGTTCTTTCTGCGGGTCGTCGGCGACATCATCGTCGCCAACCTGCAGGTGGCCTGGATCATCATCAATCCCTGGCGCCGCACACGGCCTCATTTTGTCGAGTATCCGCTGACTCTAGAGAAGCGCTTTACCATCACCATGCTGGCCAGCACCATCACCCTGACACCGGGCACGGTCTCGGCCAATGTGCGTATGGATGGCAAGACCCTGCTGATCCATGCACTGGATGTGGAAGACGACGAGACGCTGATTCGTACCATTCGTGAGCGCTATGAGATGCCGCTGAAGGAGATCTTCGAATGCTAGACACCGCGATCACCATCAGCGCAACGCTGGTTGGCCTGGCGCTGCTGCTGAATCTCTTTCGTCTGACCGTCGGCCCGAGCATGCCGGATCGCATTCTGGCCCTCGACACCATGTACGTGAACTCCATCGCCCTGATCATCCTGATGGGCATCTGGATGGGGACCAAGACCTACTTCGAGGCTGCCCTGCTGATCGCCATGCTCGGCTTCATCAGTACCGTTGCGGTATGCAAGTACTTGCTTCGCGGCGATATCATCGAATAAACGGAGCACAATCAAGCCATGTTCTACGTCATTCTCGAAGGGTTGATTTCCGCGTTACTGATCGCCGGCGGCCTGTTTGCCTTCATCGGCTCGCTGGGGATGGCCCACCTGCGCGACTTCTTCATGCGCCTGCATGGGCCGACCAAGGCTACCACTCTGGGGATCGGCAGCATCCTTATCGCCTCGATAATCTATTTCAGTATCATCGGTGGCGGCACCCATCTGCAGGAATTACTGATCACCATCTTCCTGTTCATTACCGCCCCGGTGAGTGCCCACCTACTGGCCAAGACAGGCCTGCACCAGCGTTTGAAATATCTCGACAAGACACGCGGCAAGCCCGTCGAGCTGCTCGAGGAAGAACAGGCCGAAACGCCTGTGATGCACTCTCCCAACCGGGAATGACCTGCCTCAGGCATCAACCATCAGGCCGCCCTTTGGGCGGCCTGTGTCATTCAACGTACGGGTTACGCTGCGCCTATAGCCAGCCCGCCAACTCTCCGACAGCAATATCAGCCAGCGCCTCGATATGATCATCGCGGTCGTTGAGACAGGGAATGTAGGTAAAGCGCTCTCCTCCTGCCGCCAGGAAACTATCGCGAATTTCCTGCTGGATCTCCTCAAGAGTTTCCACACAGTCCGTTGCAAAGGCTGGAGACAACACAGCGATATGGCGGTGACCGGCCCGCGCCAGTTCAGCCACCTTGTCCACGGTCGCCGGGCCGAGCCACTCCTCGGGACCGAACTTCGACTGGAAGGTAGTAATGAGACGCCCCTCCTCAAGCCCCAACTGCTCACCCAGCAACCTGGTCGTCTTGCAGCACTGGCAGTAGTAAGGGTCTCCATCACGCAGGAATCGCTGTGGTACACCATGGTAGGACGCCACCAACGCTGAAGGCCAACCATCCTCTCCCGTCTCGTCCTCTCCCAGCACATCACGCACCGACGATGCCAGGGCCTGCATGTAGCCGCTGTGCTCGAAGTACGCCGGCACCGTTCGCGCCGCCGGTTGCCACTTGAGCTTCATCAGTGAACGGAAGAAATGATCACAGGCCGTTGCCGTGGTCGGTGAGGCATATTGCGGGTAGAGCGGGAAGAACAGGATGCGCTGACAACCCCGGGCCTGCAGCTCGCGCACGGCACTGTCCGTGGAGGGGTTGCCGTAGCGCATGCCATAGGCAACTTCGATGCGGTCACCAAAGCGTTCACCAAGCACTTCCGACAACTTTTCTGCCTGACGTCGAGTGGTGGTCAGCAGCGGGCTTTCATCCTGCTCATGATTCCAGATGCTGCGATAGGCGTGCCCCGAGGCAAAGGGCCGTCGACTGAGGATCACCAGCTGCAGCAACGGTTGCCACAACCAACGTGGGTAATCCACCACGCGCTGATCGGACAGGAACTCGCTGAGATATCGACGCATCGACCAGTAGTCGGTGCCATCCGGTGTCCCGAGATTGACAATCAGCACTCCAAGTCGTTGATGCTCCACTGCCACGTGGTCGGCGGGAGCATGTTCAGGTCGCGCTGCGCCTGTGCTCTCAACGGAAGGCATCGAGTACATCTCAGCAGTGTCCGGATTGGCCATCGAGTCGCTTACCTCACTGGATGAAAAGAAAGACCTGAGCAGAAAACGCCGTCAAGGTTACCACCAGCCACGGATCGACTCGAATGAACTTCGGCTATCATCGCCATTGCTCCCCCCTGTTCCACGGCCAGTACCCTGTCATTCTGCCGACAACAAGTGGAAACCCCATGCGACCGACGAAAGCAGCCCCGGGAGGACATTCAGTGAGAAGATCAGAGCAGTGGGAAGATCAGGGGATAGCGCGATGATCCGCGCCCGGTGCCCTGGCGATCATTGCCAGGGGCTTGTGGAGGGAGAGCGTGCGCTCTCGGACTGCACTATCAAGGAAGGAGGTAGTTCGACTACCGGTTGTCACGAAACACTTGTTGCAGACGCTAACGTCAGTCTGATGAGGCTTTTCAGAAAACCAGCGGGGTACGCGATGCCAACGGCTGATGGTAGTGAGCTTCACGCCCGACCACTTCATCGTTGGCCACGTGGTGGACCAGATAGGCCCGATGAATATCGGCCCGCTTCAGCTCCAGATAGACATCATCCAGCGACCGGAACAGTACCGGCTTGCCACGGCGACCGATAACACTACGCTGCCCTTCGACATCTTCCAGTTCCACCTGGTAGAAACGATTGCCGGCATGGCTAATGACACGAATCTCGAAGTTATCGTGTTGTTCTACAAAGGACTTTAGCTCCTGTAATTCCATCATATCTCTCACCTCTACTATCCATATCCAATTGTTCGTCCATGGTGTCAGGTGCAGTGCCTCGCAAGTTCCTTGTGTTTCAGATCCATCAAGGGCCTTCTGGCCACTGATTCAGCATGAAACGCTGAAATCATGCCAGCTTGTGAAACACCACACCCACCAATTCATCCTACAGCCTGACCATCGTCAGTGACAGTACGATGACGTATGGACTGATTCATCTGACGACACGCAGGGCAGTAGGTTCCTGCCACACTATTAACATGGCAATCAAATAGCTCATCCTGATCGATTTGATTGTCGTCCGCACCACACTGGCGCAGATACGCGGATCTGCTGGTGTGGTGCGGTCTCGCGTCGGCCTGATGGCCGACGGCGGCACGTCCATGTGCCGCAATTAACCCAACATAAAAGCATGCCGGGTTAATAAGATCCATGAATAACACAGTAACTTCAAAAAGTTACCGGAAGGAAAGACGGACAACACGAGGAGGCAGGAAAACGCCCGGTCACTTGACCGGGCGCAGGAATTCAGAGGATTACTGATATTCGGAAGGGTCGATGGCCTTGCCCAGAGAGTTGCGATCAACCCACTTTCCGGCCTTGGTCTCCTTGTAGCGAAACACAACTCGATCACCCACCACCACCGGCAGCTCCGCATCCTCAGTCTGGTAACTGTAGGACTCCCCCTCGACCACCAGTTGATAACGATAGAGGTCCGGCATGCCCAGCCATTCCTTGAACGGGCCTTCCCGCTCTACCGATGTCAGAACGCCGCGTGCTTCCAGCTTCGGGGCACGCTGCCGGTTACCGCGTCGAAATCCGCCTGCCATGGTTATACAGTCTCCAGAATAGGGGTAACAAAAGAGCTCACATTGGGAAAAGAGCTCGAGAAATCCTGATGCCCAACGCTTCGATCTCTACTCGCCGAAGCCATCGACGTAGGCATCAGGCGCAAGATCCTCGAAACGGGTGTACTTGCCGATGAACGCCATATGTACCGTACCGATCGGGCCGTTACGCTGCTTGCCGATGATGAACTCGGCCAGCCCCTTGTTATCGGGGTTATCGGAATTGTAGACCTCATCGCGATAGACAAAGCCAATCAAGTCAGCATCCTGCTCGATGGCGCCGGATTCACGCAGATCCGACATTACCGGACGCTTGTTGGGCCGCTGCTCCAGCGAGCGGTTGAGCTGTGACAGTGCCACCACCGGACAACCAAACTCCTTGGCCAGACCCTTGAGTGAGCGCGAGATCTCGGAAATCTCACCGGTACGGTTCTCGGAGAATCCCGGTATCTGCATCAACTGCAGATAGTCGATCATGACCAGAGAGATGCTACCGTGCTCACGAACAATGCGTCGGATACGGGAGCGCATCTCATTGGGCGACAAGGCTGCGGTGTCATCGATGAACAGTTGCTTGTCCTTGAGCAGGTTGACCGCCGAGGTCAGGCGCGGCCAATCCTCATCCTCGAGCTGACCACTCCGCACTCGAGTCTGGTCAATGCGACCGAGGGACGACAGCATACGCAACATGATCGACTCGGCGGGCATCTCCATCGAGAAGACCACCACCGGCTTGTCACTGGATACGACCGCATGCTCGACCAGGTTCATGGCAAAGGTCGTCTTGCCCATGGAAGGACGGCCGGCCACGATGACCAGGTCGGAGGGCTGCAAGCCCGAGGTCATGTCATCAAGATCACGGAAGCCGGTGGACAGCCCCGTCATCTGACCCTGCATGTTGAACAGCTCATCGATGCGATCGACGGCCTTGGTCAACAGCTCACTCATGCCGATCGGGCCACCGGCCTTGGGCCGGTCCTCACTGATCTGGAAAACCAGCCGTTCGGCTTCGTTGACCAGCTCATCGGAAGGGCGACCACTGGGACTGAAGGCGCTGTCGGCAATCTGGTTGGCCGCCTCGATCAGCTTGCGCAGTGTCGCGCGCTCGCGAACGATATCGGCATAAGCCCGGATATTGCTCGCAGACGGCGTGTTACGCGCCAGCTCAGCCAGATAGGCCAGCCCTCCGACACTGTCCAACTGATCCCGAGCCTCGAGAGCCTCGGAAAGTGTGATGACATCCAGCGGCTGGCTGCCTTCCGCCAGCCCGATCATGGCATTGAAGATCAAGCGGTGCTCATAACGATAGAAATCGCCTGCCGACAACCGCTCCGAGACACCGTCCCAGGCCTGGTTGTCGAGCATCAGACCACCCAGCACCGACTGTTCCGCTTCCACGGAATGGGGAGGGACCTTCAACGCGGCGGCTTCCCGGTCGAGCTCCTGAACTTCACTCATGCACGCACACCCTGGCTGATTCGAGCCTCGTCATTCTACCTTATCTGTCTCAAGCTGCGAGCCAGGCATTTCGGAAGCACAAAAAAGCGCGGGAAGGAGAAACTCCTCCCCGCGCCCCGGTAGCTCGTGGCGCCTGTTACTCGGCCACGACCACCACGCGAACGGTCGCGTCGACTTCGGCATGCAGGTGCAGGACGATGTCGTATTCGCCAGTGTTGCGAATCGGACCTTCCGGCATACGCACTTCGCTCTTGGCGACTTCGATCCCGGCGCTGGAAATGGCTTCAGCCAGATCGCGCGGACCGATGGAACCGAACAGCTTGCCTTCGTCACCGGCCTTGGCTACCAGAGACAGCTCGATGTCGTTGAGCTGCTCTGCACGAGCTTCGGCAGCGGCCTTGCGCTCGGCGGCCTGAGCTTCGAGCTCGGCACGCTGGGCTTCAAAAGCAGCGACGTTGTCCTTGGTGGCCGGTACGGCGAGGCCGTAGGGCACCAGGTAGTTACGACCGTAACCAGGCTTGACGGTGACCTTGTCACCCAGACCGCCCAGCTTACCAATGTTGTCGAGCAGAATGACTTCCATCTCGTAAACCTCTTGTCAGTTGTCGTGGCCCAGACGCCTGCGGATATCCAGCAGGGTATCGAGCATGGCCACAACCAGAACGATGAGAATCATGGGCTGGAGGATGATCAGCATCACGTAGAACGCGACCAACCACACCCCGTTCATTCCCTTACGTCCAACCACACCGTGAATCAGTCCTATGCCGGCCATCAGGATCGGCAGTCCCGCCAGGTAGGCCACTTCGCCATGGGCGGTGATATAGCCCACTGCCAGCAACGCTACCAGCACCAGCAGTTCGCGCGAGTTCAAACGCAGAGCGTGGAACTCCTCACGAAAGCCGCCGGGGTTATACAACCCGGCCTGCCAGGCTCGCGCCAGAATCAGCGCCAGCACTGCCAGAGACGGCGCTGCACAGGCCCGAACCAGGACAATCAACTCCGTCAGCATCTGCTGGGAACTGATCCCGTATTCGGCGGCCATCTGGTCGATCATCGACACATAGTCCGGCCAGGCCTGACGCATCTGCTCCAGCAACAGGCCGGTGTCGAGCCCGGAGGCATAGACGCCCAGCTGGGTCAGTACCATCCCGCCGACAGCCCCTGCGATCAGCGCTTCGCTCCAGCGGACGCGTGAGCGCAGTACCGCAGCCATCAGCAGTGCCAACAGCGTTGTCGCCAACGGCACCGGCTCTCCCTGAGTCCACCACCAACCGGCGGGGACCAGCGAAGCGGCAGCGACCGGCAGAGAGTTGGTCACCCCCCGCCGCAACGCCACCAGTGCAACGATGGCTGAACCGAACCAGAACACCATCAGGAACGGTGCAATGGACGTCAGCAGTACAATCGCAGCGGCCTGTGGCGTCCCTTTCATCGACCAGCGGGCGATGGGCAGCATAAGCTGAATCTTACTGGTGGCTGTCGGTGTAGGGCAGCAGGGCCAGGTAGCGCGCGCGCTTGATCGCGGTAGACAGCTGGCGCTGATAACGGGCCTTGGTTCCGGTGATACGGCTGGGAACGATCTTGCCGGTCTCGGTGATGTAAGCCTTGAGCGTGTCCAGATCCTTGTAGTCGATCTGCTTCACGCCTTCAGCGGTGAAACGGCAGAACTTACGGCGACGGAAAAAACGTGCCATGGGTAGACTCCTTAAAACGTGCGATGAGTGACTTAGGCAGATTCAGCGGTGCGCGGCTTTTCTTCGCGACGGGCACGCTTCTCTTCGGTCGGCTTCATCATCGGAGACGCTTCGGTGATGGCTTCCTTGCAGCGCACCACCAGGCTGCGGATGATGGCGTCGTTGAAGCGGAAGATGTTCTCGATTTCCTCGAGAGTCTCGCCTTCGGCTTCGACATTCATCAGCACGTAGTGAGCCTTGTGGATCTTGTTGATCGGGTAGGCCAGGTGACGGCGACCCCAATCCTCGAGACGATGAACAGTACCGCCATTCTCGGTCACGATGCTGGTGTAGCGCTCGACCATGGCCGGAACCTGCTCACTCTGGTCCGGGTGGACCATGAAAACGATCTCGTAGTGACGCATGGTTTCTCCTTTCGGTTTGGCAGCTTCCTCGAGGACCGCAAATACGGCACCGGGGGAAGCAAGGAGTGATAGTTGAAAACCTTGAGCCCGCACTGGACGCACGGGCGCCAAGATTCTATAGGAAGGGGCGCCAGGACACAAGCCAAGGACGCATCAACAACTCACGACAAGGGTATCGCTCAAGCAAGGCTCATAGCACGCGACCCACATGGACGTGGGAAGTGCGTGTTCGTGTCGGGAACACGAATAGCCGACCCACATGGACGTGGGAAGTGCGTGTTCGTGTCGGGAACACGAATAGCCGACCCACAGTGCACATGCTCGTAGCTCGTAGCTCGTAGCTCGTAGCTCGTAGCTCGTAGCCTCAGTATTACCCCTTACCGCCTACCAACCGCTGCCGAACAATCTCGAACAGGCAGACACCTGCTGCCACCGAGACATTGAGGCTCGACACCTGGCCGGCCATGGGCAACTTGACCAGCCGATCACAGGCTTCACGGGTCAAGCGGCGCATACCCTTGCCCTCCGCCCCCATGACCAGCGCTGTAGGGCCGGCAAGATCCACCTCGAACAGACTATGCTCGGCTTCACCGGCAGTTCCAGTGATCCAGACGCCATGCTCCTTGAGACGCTCCATGGCGCGAGCCAGATTGGTGACCTGATAGACCGGGACATTTTCGGCAGCGCCACAGGCGACCTTGCGCACCGTGGCATTGAGCGGCGCCGAACGGTCCTTCGGCACGATAACGCCATGCACACCGGCCGCGTCGGCACTACGCAGACAGGCTCCCATATTATGGACATCGGTCACGCCATCCAGCACCAGCAACAGCGGAGGGCTGTCATGGGTCCAGGCCTTGAGCCGCAACCACAAAGACTCCTCTCCCTCTGGGGCCAACGGCGCACAGAAGGCAATGATCCCCTGATGCGACGCCCCCTGAGCCAGCCAGTCAAGCTCATCACGTGACAACGTTTTCATGCGCGCGCCGCGGCTGCGCGCCTGCTCGATCAGCTCAGCGAGCCGACGCCCAGCGTCGCCGTCCTGAACCCAGATCTCTCGCGGAGCCTCACCACGCTCCAGCATCGCCTTGACGGCATGTACGCCAAAGACACTATCCAGCCCATTTGGCGCAGTCGCGCCCGGACCACGACGACGTTGTGGTTTTCCCTTGCTGGCCACCCTTATCTCCTGTTGCGACGGCGTCTGCCGCCCTTGCTCTTGCCGTCGTCCTTGCTCTCGGCAACATCTGGCGTTTTCTTCGACTTGCGACTCGCTTCGCTGTCACCAGCCTTGCTGGACGCCGGCGCCTTGCTGCGCTTCTGTCGGCTACTCTTGCCTGCCGCCGGCTTGCCTGTTGTCTGCCCGGATGAGTCGGCGGAACCGGAGCGACGCTTGCGAGGTGCACGGCGCGGGCGCGGCTTGGCATCCGCCATCTCGAAGTCAATCTTGCGGTCATCGAGGTCGACACGTGCAACCTGCACCGTCACGCCATCGCCGAGACGATAGCTGGTCCCCGTGCGCTCCCCCTTGAGACGATGCTTCTCCGGCTCATAGTGGTAGTAGTCGGAAGGCAGAGAAGTGACATGCACCAGGCCTTCGACATAGACCTCTTCCAGGCGCACGAAGATACCGAACTGGGTTACCGAGGCGATGGTGCCCTCGTAGGTCTCGCCCAGCTTGTCGGACATGAACTCGCACTTGAGCCAGCCCTCGACATCGCGGGTGGCGTCATCAGCACGCCGCTCGGTCATCGAGCAATGCTCACCCAGCTCAAGCATCTGCTCGAAGGTATAGGGGCACCACTTGCTCGGCGGCTCGACCGGAGCACCCTCCGCCCGCAGCACAGTATTGGTCTGACGGGGACCGCGGATCACCGAGCGAATGGCCCGGTGTACCAGCAGATCCGGATAGCGACGAATCGGCGATGTGAAGTGGGCATAGGCCGGATAGGCCAGACCAAAGTGGCCTTCGTTGTGAGGCGAATACACTGCCTGGCTCATCGAGCGCAGCATCACCGTCTGGATGATGTCGGCATCGTCGCGATCACGGATCGCTTCGGCCAGTTCCTGGTAATCCTGAGGCGTCGGCGCATCACCGCCGCCTACCGACATCCCGAGCTCGTTGAGGAACAGCCGCAGCTTGTCGAGACGCTCCGGAGAGGGACGCTCATGGATCCGGTACAGTGCCGGCAGGTCATGCTTGTCAAGGAAGCGCGCAGTCGCCACGTTGGCGGCCAGCATGCACTCCTCGATGATCTTGTGGGCATCATTGCGCGACCGCGGGACAATCTTCTCGATCTTGCGCTCATCATTGAAGATGATGGCGGTTTCTGTGGTCTCGAAGTCAATCGCGCCACGCTCGGTGCGGGCCTCGCGCAACAGCTTGTAGAGGCCGTGGAGGTTCTTCAATGACGGCACCAGCGACTTGTATTCACGACGCAGCGCCTCGCCCTCCTCGCCTTCATCCTGAAGGATCGCCGTCACCTTGTTGTAGGTCAAACGGGCATGGGAACGGAACACCGCCTCGTAGAAACGATAGCGACTGATGGTCCCGCTCCTGGAGATATTCATCTCGCAGACCAGCGCCAGACGGTCGACACCGGGATTCAGTGAGCACAGTCCATTGGACAGCAGCTCCGGCAGCATCGGGACGACCTGACCGGGGAAATAGACCGAGTTGCCACGCGACAGGGCCTCGGTATCCAGTGGCGTGCCGGGCCTGACGTAGTGCGATACATCCGCAATCGCCACCAGCAGCTTCCAACTGCCCGAGCGCGTCTTGTAGGCACAGACGGCATCGTCAAAGTCCCTGGCGCTCTCGTCATCGATAGTGACCAGCGGCTTGTCTCGCAGGTCGACACGATGCAGCTTGTCGTCCTCGTCCACCTCCGCCGACATGCTGGCGATCTGGTCGGTGACGTCCATCGGAAACTCTGCGGGAATCTCGTAGCTGCGCAGGGCGATATCGATTTCCATGCCCGGGTCCATACGCTCCCCCAGCACCTCGATGATCTCGCCGACTGGCTGGGAGCGCGTCTCCGGCTGCTTGACGATGCGCGCCGACACAACCTGGCCGTCCTCGGCACCTGCTCGAGCACTATGCGGAATCATCACTTCCAGCGCGATACGGCTGTTCTCCGGGATCAACACCCCGAACTCCGGCGTATTGGCACGGTAGACACCCACGATGGTCTCAGTGTTGCGTGACAACACTTCCACCACCGTGGCCTCATCGCGCCCACGTCGATCACGTCCACTGACCCGTACCAGCACATGGTCGCCATGGAAGACACGACGCATCTGACGAGGCGGCATCACCAGGTCCGGCTTCTTGCCATCATCACGCAGCAGGAAACCAAATCCATCACGGTGCCCCAGCACCTTGCCCTTGATCAGATCCAGCTTGTTGATCAGCGCGAAAGCGCCTCGCCGGTTGCGCAATACCTGTCCGTCGCGCTCCATGGCTCCCAGCCGCCGACGCACCGCTTCACGCAGGTCCTCGTCGGCCAGGCCGAGCTGATCGCTCATCTCCTCATGGGAGATCGGCGTACCGATTTCCTCGAGGCGCTGAAGCAGGTATTCGCGAGAAGGAGCGGGCTTGTCGTACTTGTGAGCCTCGCGGCTGGCGTGGGGGTCGCTGTCGAGCGTCCAGTGAGTCATGCGGCATGCATCCTTGACGGGGTCGGAGACGGTAACTGGGCGCCGGCAGCCGGGCGCGAGCAGAAGTTCTCTACGTTGATTTCACTTGTCATGCGCGAAGTATAGCGCCGCAGCGGACCACACCCCAAGCTCAGCGACCAGTTACGGACCGAGAGCGGCGAGTCATACAGGGCGGGAAGAGGGATCCCGAGGCTGCCTCGGAAGTCGCGAGAAGGGCTCAGACCGACACACCAGAAACGCAAAAAACCGCGTCAATACGCGGCCTCTTCATGACTCTCCGGCATATCCAGGCTGCCCAATGAGTCGGTTATCTCTACATGACAGATTGTGTCATGACATGGTGCCCAGGAGAGGACTTGAACCTCCACGTCC
>NZ_FRCA01000006.1:227411-275102 GCF_900142755.1 Halomonas cupida
GTGGGAAGTGCGTGTTCGTGTCGGGAACACGAATAGCCGACCCACAGGGATGTGGGAAGTGCACATGTTCGTCGGGAACGAACATGTGCCAGCTCGTAGCTCAGCTTACTCGAAACGCCCCGGCAGCCGCGACACCTGGGATAGGTCCCAATCCCCCACACCCGCCGTGGCCTCCCAGGCCGGCTCCAGACTTGCCGGTAGAGAGGGCAGGAAATTCAAGCCGGTCCGTTGCTCCACCTCATCAATGCTGACCAGGTACTGGCTCAGGGGCTCACCTCCGTCCACGTCCTGCGGCATGATGAAGGCCACGGCCAGTGGTGTATCTCCCGGTACCACGATGATCTTGTAGAAGCTCTCGGGAATCTCGACAAACCCGACCCGATTCAGTGCCAGATGTCTCCAGCTCTCGCCACTCAACCAGTCCATCGGGGTATATATCGGCCCGGTGATCACCTGCAACTGGCCGAAACGAGGCAGGAAATGATCCATCACCACCGCCTCGAGACGTTGCCATAGCTGGCGGTTGAGCTTCGGGCTCTGGGGCAGCATGTTGCTCATCAGGAAGCTGTCCCGCTGAGCGGCCTCGCCTCCGTTGACGGCCATCGCATAATTCGGCGCCAGATGACCGCGATCATACCCACTGCCACGGTAGCTACTGGTATCAACGGGCCACAGTGTGCGCCAGTCAGCGGAAAAGTCCGGGCGTGGTCCGATATCCACACTCCCCCGCTCCTGCAGGCGGTAGCTGGTCCACAGCGCTCCGACACGGAAATCCGACCACCCCACCAGGTACCCGTCATTACGCAGCACCCGTGTAAAGGCCTGAACACCGGGCTCCTGCCACTCGGTTACTCCCATCCAGCTCAGGCGCTCTCGATAGTGCTGTTCGGTGCTCTGCCAGAGCATCACGCCCGCAACCACCAACACCAGACTCATCAACAGGTTACGTGGTCGCGGCAACACCCGCGACAGGGACAGGTCTAGACTCATCCGCAAAAGACTCTCAGCAACAGACAGGCCGACAGGCCAACACAACGGGGGCACATCATCGCAGCGCACACAGCGCCATCAATGACTCATATCACCGGTTTCAGCTCACCAACCGAGGGAGAACATCGTCTCCAGATCGTGCCGTGAGTGGACCTGCATGGCGTTGAGGGTCTCGGTATCGGCAATCCCCTCGACAGCATTGAGGCGCTCAGTCACCAGATCAGCGAGGCTCTCGAAGTCGCGGGTACGAGCGATGGCAACCAGGTCATAACGGCCACAGGTGGAATAGACTTCACTGATGCCCTCGACGTCAGCGAGGCGCTCAGCCACCGCCTTGACCTGGCCTTTTTCGGTATTGATCAGAATCACCGCATTCTGCATGCTCACACTCCTCTTCTTCCGGCGCCCGAAGCCATCAGGCGGCAAATAATCCATATACATCCTTGATATCGCTACGCAGTATATCAGTGCCTCATACTCCAGAGCACTTGATCACTGATGCTGTGCCAGCATATCGAAAGGCAAGGACTTCTGACGTATAAGGGAATACAGGTGCCGCCAGAGCACCACGAGCCGCCACATCAGCTCAACCGGAATCACGACCGTGGAATGAGGACTCCAGATGCCACACCAGAGTCGGCGTAGTTTTCTGCGCCATGTCCTGCTCGGCCTTGCCGCGCTGCCCTTCGGCGGCGCCCTGCTGTCACGCAGTGCCCAGGCCAACGAACTACCACGCCTGCCCCTCGACAATGGCCAGGCCAGGGCACTCGATTATGTAGAGGTGGCCAGCGAAGCCAGTGACAATGCGGCCTGGGCCGAAGGAGAAACCTGCAGCAACTGCATGTTCTTCAACGCTGAGAACAACGGCTGCCAGCTGTTCCCGCGCCATAGTGTCGAAGCGAAAGGATGGTGCCAATCCTGGGCACCCAAAGCCTGAAGACGGGGCGGAGACGCCCCAACAACAACCCGCACTGGTTGACAGGCAACCTCGGCACTCGCTGGCAGGAGCACCGAGGATGCCCCGGCGCTCACCCCCCCTGGTGGTTGCCGGTTTCGTCGCTTTCGGGCAACGGCCAGTGATAGCGCCGCGCCACTTCCTCGCCTTCGATGGACTCCAGCTTGATCGGAAACCCCCACAGCTGATGCAGGTGGCGCATCACCGGATAGACGCTGCGGGCCAGAGGGCGGCGCTGGTCCTGCACATGACGCAGCGTCAAGGAACGATCACCGCGAATATCCGCCTCATAGACCTGGATATTGGGCTCGCGCAGTGACAGCGCATATTGCGCCGACAGCGCTTCACGAATACGGCGATAGCCTCGTTCGTCGTGAATGGCGGCAACTTCCAGCGTCTCCTCATGGTCGTCATCAATAATCTGGAACAGCTTGAGATCACGAATCACCTTCGGCGACAGGAACTGCTGGATGAAAGACTCGTCCTTGAAGTTGCGCATGGCAAAATTGAGCGTCTCGCGCCAATCGCTACCGGCTATATCAGGGAACCACTCGCGATCCTCATCATCCGGCGACTCGCAGATCCGCCTCAGGTCAGTGAAGATGGCAAAACCCAGCGCATACGGGTTGATTCCGTTGAACCAGGGACTGTCGAAAGGTGGCTGACTGACAACGGCGGTATGCGACTGCAGGAACTCCAGCATCAGCCCTTCATCCACCGCACCGTCATCGAACAGGCGGTTCATCAGCGTGTAGTGCCAGAAAGTGGCCCACCCCTCGTTCATCACCTGGGTCTGACGCTGAGGGTAGAAGTACTGCGCCAGCTTGCGCACGATGCGCACCACCTCACGCTGCCAGGGAGCCAGCAGCGGCGCATTCTTCTCGATGAAATACAGCAGGTTCTCCTGAGGCTCAGGAGGATAACGCCCACCCTCATGCAAACCCAGTGGATCTTCCTCGGATGCCTGAGGCTCCGGCGAGTCGCCGGGCAACCGTCCCGGGATAGTCCGCCACAAGGTATTCACCTGTGCCTGCAGATAGTCTTCACGCTCCTTCTGACGCCGAGCCTCTTCCTCGGCAGATACCGGCGAGGGGCGCTTGTAGCGGTCGACACCGTAGTTCTGCAGGGCGTGACAGGCGTCCAGCAACTGCTCGACCGCCTGAACGCCATAACGCTCCTCACACTCGCCCAGATACTTGCGGGCAAATACCAGGTAATCGACGATCGAGGAAGCATCGGTCCAGGCCCGGAACAGATAATTGCCCTTGAAGAACGAATTGTGGCCATAGCAGGCATGAGCCATGACCAACACCTGCATCATCAGGGTGTTCTCTTCCATAAGGTAGGCGATGCAGGGGTCGGAATTGATCACCAGCTCATAGGCCAGCCCCATCTGGCCACGACGATAGGCCTGCTCCGTGGCCAGGAACTGCTTGCCGAAGGACCAGTGGTGATATCCCACCGGCATGCCCACGCTGGCGTAGGCATCCATCATCTGCTCGGTGGTGATGATCTCGATCTGATTGGGGTAGCTATCAAGACGATATTCATCCGCCAGCCGCGCGATCTCGACTTCAAACTCCGTGAGGATGTCGAAGGTCCAGTCGGATCCGCTGGCAATGGGCGTCGAACGACGCCGGGAAAGACTGTTCATGGAAGCATCCTCCTGGTTGCCTGACTTCAACCAATACGTACATTCCCTGGTATACCGAATGGCTGCGGGAAGGTCTCGGGAATTGGACTCACCTCGAGCCCACTCCCCCCCCGGACTCAAGCGTCGGCACGCCGCTTGAACAACTCCCTGAACACCGGATAGATGTCCCCCGGCTCGACAATCTGACGCATGGCAAAGCGATCCGGGAAGGCGGCCTCGACGCGCTCGTATTCTTCCCACAGCGCCTGATGCGCATGGGGGGTAATCTCGACATAGGTGAAATACTGCAGCCGCGACATCAGCGACTCAGTGAGCAGCTCCCGGCAGTTGATCGAGTCATCGTCCCAATTGTCACCGTCCGAGGCCTGAGCTACGTAGAGATTCCATTGCGTTGGCGGGTAACGCTTGTCGATGATCTCATCGACCAGAGTCAACGCACTGGAAACGATGGTGCCGCCGGTTTCTCTCGAATAGAAGAATTCCTCCTCATCCACCTCTCGAGCCGCCGTATGGTGGCGCACGAAAACCAACTCAACACGCTCGTAACTGCGCTCGAGAAACAGGTAGAGCAACAGGAAGAAGCGCTTGGCGATATCCTTGTGCGACTGGGTCATCGAGCCGGAAACGTCCATGACACAGAACATCACCGCCTTGCTGGATGGTTGGGGTTGATTGACCAGATGGTTGTAGCGCAGGTCATAGGTATCGATGAATGGCACCGCCTCGAGACGCTTCTCGAGACGCTCGATCTCATCCTTCAACTCCTGGATACGCGCTGGATTGCGCAACACCGGATCCTTGCGCTCCTCCGTGGCCAGCGCCTCCTGCGCCTCGCGCAGCGCACGACGGATCGGAGCACGCATGGCAATGCGCCGTGCATGGGCCTCACGCATCGAACGCACGATATTGATACGCGCCGGCACTCCATCACGCGACACCCCAGCGCGCACCGGGCGCACTTCCTCGACATCCACCAGCGGCTTGCGCTCGAGGTGTGGCAACTCCAGGCCGTCGAAAACGAACTCCAGGAACTCTTCGCGGGTCAGGCTGAAGGCAAACTCATCCATCCCTTCGCCCTGATTGGACGCTCCGCCTTCACCACTTCCGTCACCTCCCCCGCCCCCACCGGGTCGGCGCAGCCGATCACCTTCCTGAAACTCCCGATTGCCGGGAGCGATGATAGAGCGCCGACCACCTGAGCCATGCTGAAACACCGGCTCGGAAATATCGCGGCTGGGAATCGATATCTTCTCACCACGCTCCATATCAGTAATCGAGCGGCGATTGACGGCCTCCTCGACGGAGCGCTTGATATGAGTGCGATAGCGATCCAGAAAGCGCTGTCGGTTGACCGCGCTCTTGTGCTTCGCATTGGCTCGCCGATCAATGAAGTAGGTCATGCGACCTCCTCTACCTGCAGTGTGCATCCGGGGGCGGGGGCATCCCTGACCCACCTATCTCCCCACCCCACCAGGCGGTGCCCCGTCATGCCGGGGCCGAGAGGCCACTACTGTGACTTGCGCACCCGCAGATACCACTCTGACAACAGCCGCACCTGCTTCTCGGTGTAGCCGCGTTCGACCATCCGCGCGACGAAGTCCTCGTGCTTTCTGAGGTCCGCCGACGATGCCTTGGCGTTGAACGAGATCACCGGCAGCAGTTCCTCGGTGTTGGCAAACATCTTGTGCTCGATCACTCCACGCAGCTTTTCGTAGGACTGCCAGCCCGGGTTCATGCCATTGTTCTGGGCCCGCGCACGCAGCACGAAGTTGACCACTTCGTGACGAAAGTCCTTGGGATTGGAAATACCCGCCGGTTTCTCGATCTTCTCCAGCTCCTCGTTGAGGGACTGGCGATCGAACAGTTCGCCGGTTTCCGGGTCGCGATATTCCTGATCCTGGATCCAGAAGTCGGCATAGGTGACATAGCGGTCGAAGATGTTCTGACCATACTCGGAGTAGGATTCGAGGTAGGCGGTCTGGATCTCCTTGCCGATGAAGTCGACATAGCGCGGCGCCAGGAACTCCTTGATGTAGCGCAGGTAACGCTCGAAGGTTTCCTTCGGCAGCTGTTCCTGCTCCAGACGCTGTTCCAGCACATACAGCAGGTGTACCGGGTTGGCGGCGACTTCATGATTGTCGAAGTTGAAGACCTTGGACAGGATCTTGAAGGCGAAGCGTGTCGACAAGCCGTCCATGCCTTCATCAACTCCGGCACTATCGCGATACTCCTGAATCGACTTGGCCTTGGGATCGGTGTCCTTGAGGTTCTCCCCGTCATAAATACGCATCTTCGAATAGACGCTGGAGTTTTCCGGCTCCTTGAGGCGCGACAACACCGAGAACTGGGCCAGCATGCGCAGAGTATCCGGCGCGCAGGGCGCCTCGTTGAGCGACGAGTGCTCAAGCAACTTCCTGTAGATATTGATCTCTTCACTGACTCGCAGGCAGTAAGGCACCTTGACGATATATACCCGGTCGAGGAACGCCTCGTTGTTGCGGTTATTGCGGAAGGCCTGCCACTCGCTCTCGTTGGAGTGGGCCAGCACGATGCCATCGAACGGGATCGCGCCCATCCCCTCGGTGGGGTTGTAGTTGCCTTCCTGGGTCGCTGTCAGCAGCGGATGCAGCACCTTGATCGGTGCCTTGAACATCTCGACGAACTCCATCAACCCCTGGTTGGCGCGGCACAGGCCACCGGAGAAGCTGTAAGCATCAGGATCATCCTGGGAGTACAGCTCCAGTTGACGAATATCGACCTTACCTACCAGCGAGGAGATATCCTGGTTGTTCTCGTCACCGGGCTCGGTCTTGGCGATGGCAATCTGGTTGAGGCGCGACGGATACAGCCTCACCACTCGGAATTGGGAAATGTCACCTTCGGCTTCGCTTAGACGCTTGGCAGCCCAGGGAGACATCACGCTGCGCAGGTAGCGCTCGGGAATACCGTATTCCTTCTCGAGCAGTTCACCATCCTCTTCGGGCGAGAACAGTCCCAACGGAGACTCATGCACCGGCGAGCCCTTGATGGCATAGAAGGGAATGCGCTCCATCAGCAGCTTGAGGCGCTCCGCCAGCGAGGATTTACCGCCACCCACCGGGCCAAGCAGATAGAGAATCTGCTTCTTCTCCTCGAGTCCCTGAGCCGCATGGCGGAAGTAGGCGACGATCTGCTCGATCGCTTCCTCCATGCCGTGGAACTCGTCGCTGAATGCCGGATAACGGCGAATCACCTTGTTGGAGAAGATCCGAGCCAGCCTTGGGTCCTTGGCGGTATCAATCACCTCAGGCTCACCAATTGCCTCAAGCATGCGCTCGGCTGCACTGGCATAGGCTGTAGGGTCCTGACGGCAGAGTTCGAGGTACTCCTGCAGGGACATTTCTTCCTGCTGAGTGCGAGCGAAACGGTTCTGCACGTGATCAAAGATACTCATCGATGCCTCCTGTATGCCCGGGAACCGGAGTCGGCGACACCCCAGGAATCGAGCCGCCGCCTTTCGCCGGGAGGGTACCTTCAGCGTAGAACAGCATTAGATAAATGCGATGTTCAACTTCAACGATCAGACTCCTATCTCTTGAGAACTCTACATAACAAAAGCGTTTCATCGGCGGGAGAATATTCGCCAAAGAAAACACTGTCGGCACCAGCAGGAATCGAACCTGCAACCCTCCTGATGCACGGCACTTTTCGGGCGGTTTCTCGATGCTGGATGACGCTGACGAAAGCCGCTCGGTGCCCTTTCTGGAGGGGAGCGGAATCCCGATCAAGCACAGTCCAGCGAATCCCGCCCACCTGTCACTCTGCTATTGACACGGCAATCAAATAGCTCACCCGGATCGATTTGATTGTCGTCCGCACCACACTGGCGCAGATACACGGATCTGCTGGTGTGGTGCGGTCTCGCGTCGGCCTGATGGCCGACGGCGGCATGTCCCTGTGCCGCCATTAACCCAACATGAAAGCATGCCGGGTTAATAGAACAGCGTCTCCTCCATACCTCCTACAATGATCACCCCGAGCGTGAGCTGTAAAGCCCTCTGGTCAACCCTTCCAGCACGCGCCTGAACCATCGCCCTGTCCAGACCAGTGAGCCTACCTACAGTCTAGATGCTCGCTGCCACTCGCGTGCCCTGGTCAATCGCACGACGCGCATCCAATTCCGCCGCCTTGTCCGCCCCACCGATGATATCCACAACGATCCCGGCTTCACCCAGTGGTTCGACCAGCTCACGCACCGACTCCTGGCCAGCGCACACCACCACGGTGTCCACTTCAAGACAACGCGGCTCACCAGACACCGTCAGATGCAGTCCGTCATCATCGATACGCTGGTAGTCACAACCGGCGAGCATTTCCACACCATGCTGGCGCAGGGAGGCACGATGCACCCAGCCTGTTGTCGTTCCCAGCCCCTTGCCCAGACGAGAGGTCTTGCGCTGCAGCAGATAGACCTGACGTGCCGCCTCGGGCGCCTGAGGCGGCTTCAGACCACCTGCTTCTGCCACGCCGAGGTCGACCCCCCATTGATCGCACCAATGGACCAGAGGATCACCGACGGGCTCACAGTGAGTCAGGAGTTCCGCCACATCGAAGCCGATACCTCCAGCACCAATGATCGCTACGCGCCGCCCCACACGCTGAGGTTCGTTGATCGCTTCGGCATAGCTCAGCACCGAAGCATGGTCTGCTCCCGGAATCGACAGGGGCCGCGGCGCCACCCCACTGGCCAACACCACATGATCAAACTCCTTGAGCATCTCGACATCCGCCGCCGTTGCCAGACGCACCTCGACACCGGTGCGATCGAGCATGACTCGGTAATAGCGCATGGTCTCGTCGAACTCTTCCTTGCCGGGAATGCGCCGCGCCAGATTGAACTGCCCGCCAAGCTCCGCTCGGCGCTCGAACAGCGTGACCCGGTGCCCACGCTCGGCAGCGGTGACTGCCGTCGCCATTCCCGCTGGACCACCCCCAACCACCGCAACTCGCTTGGCAACAGCGGTTTTCTCGATGACCAGTTCGGTCTCATGGCAGGCCCGCGGGTTGACCAGACACGAGGTCAACTTGCCCTGGAAGGTATGGTCGAGACAGGCCTGGTTGCAGGCAATACAGGTATTGATCTCATCACTGCGCCCGTCCTGCGCCTTGTCCAGCCACGCTGGATCAGCCAGAAAGGGACGTGCCATCGACACCATGTCGGCATGCTCCTCCGCCAGCACCCTTTCGGCGACGGCAGGCATATTGATGCGATTGGTGGTGACCAGCGGCAACGATACCGCTTCGCGCATGCGTCGCGAGACCTCGGTGAAGGCCGCACGCGGCACGCTGGTAACAATGGTCGGAACACGAGCCTCGTGCCAGCCGATGCCGGTGTTGATGACATCGGCACCGGCCGACTCAATGGCACGCCCCAGCTCCAGCACTTCTTCGGCGGTACTGCCACCTTCCACCAGATCGATCATCGACAAGCGGAAGATGATCAGAAACTCCTTCCCCACCACTTCTCGAATGCGGCGCACGATCTCGACGGCGAAGCGGATGCGATTGGCGAACTCACCGCCCCACTGATCCTCGCGATGGTTGGTTCGACGGCAGATGAACTGATTGATCAGATAGCCTTCCGACCCCATCACTTCGACACCATCGTAGCCGGCTGCCTGCGCCAGGCGAGCACAACGCACATAGTCCTCGATCTGCCGCTCCACCTCGTCACTGCTCAATTCACGCGGAGTGTGAGGATTGATGGGGGCCTGAATCGCGGACGGCGCGACCAGGTCCGGAGAGTAGGCGTAGCGACCGGCGTGCAGAATCTGCAGGCAGATATACGAGCCCTCGCGATGCACCGCCTCCACTACCTGTCGATGCTCGTCCAGTTGTGTTTCACGGGTCAGGGCAGCTGCTCCCTGAAACACCGCGCCCTCGGCATTGGGGGCAATACCACCGGTGACGATCAATGCCACCCCCTGCCGAGCGCGCTCGGCATAGAAGGCCGCCAGACGGGCGAAACCGTTGGGCGCCTCCTCGAGGTTGGTATGCATGGAGCCCATCAGCACACGATTGGGCAACTCCAGATGCCCCAGGCGCAGGGGACGAAACAGATGTGGATAGGAGGCAGTCACGGCAAATCCTCGACGGATATCATGAAGTGTTGTTGTCGACTCGGGCGATGAGCACAGCATGGCACCACATCAGCCGAAACGTTTTCAAACAACTGTATGATAGTCGAGATCACGACGCCAGCCCCAGGACAGAATCCACCAGGCCGAAATCCACTAGCCATGGGGAGAAAGCAGCCGGCGACCCACAGGGAAGTGGGAAGTGGGAAGTGGGAAGTGGGAAGTGGGAAGTGGGAAGTGGGAAGTGGGAAGTGGGCATGTTCGTCGGGAACGAACATGCTCCAGCTCGTAGCTCGTGTCCAGATACGAAAAAACCCGATGCCGGAAGGCATCGGGTTGAGATTTCTGCCGAAGAATACTGCTTTTCAGAAAAGCCCTTCGGACTTGATGAGTTGAGCAAATGGCGGACCGGACGGGACTCGAACCCGCGACCTCCGGCGTGACAGGCCGGCATTCTAACCAACTGAACTACCGGTCCGCATGGTGGGTGATACCGGATTCGAACCAGTGACCCCCAGCATGTGAGGCTGGTGCTCTAACCAACTGAGCTAATCACCCGCACGAATTACTCGCAACCCAACTCAAATTGACGATCTTCAGCCTATCGTCGCAAGGCGTGTCATCATGGCGGACCGGACGGGACTCGAACCCGCGACCTCCGGCGTGACAGGCCGGCATTCTAACCAACTGAACTACCGGTCCGCAGCAATGACGGATCGAGATATGATGATGGCGGACCGGACGGGACTCGAACCCGCGACCTCCGGCGTGACAGGCCGGCATTCTAACCAACTGAACTACCGGTCCACTTGCATCAATCTCTACGTGCCCATCACCAGAACTTGCGTAAATGGTGGGTGGTACAGGGTTCGAACCTGTGACCCCCAGCTTGTAAGGCTGGTGCTCTCCCAACTGAGCTAACCACCCGGTCACGTGGCGCTGCATTCTACAGAGCTGGCGGTCATTGTCAACACGCTTTTTTCAATATCCCGCGTCTTGCCGTGCTCCGGAAACTGACCAACATTCATCTACTTGGGCGGAAACATCGCTACCACGCGGCTTTCGCAGAAGATGACTCTGCCTGCAATGAATGACACCTCCATGATTGCGCCCAGTCCCCTGCCTGCTCCAAAGCACCTTCCCCCTTGTCACGGTCACCTGAAAAAATCAGGCCTACCTGCAGAAACCAGGGGTGGCTAAGGGAATCAATGCTGGTCAAGAAATAAACGTGTTCTGTGTGCAGCCTCATCGATCAGTTGTGCCTGACTGACACCGCTGGACTTGCGTGGCGACCAATCGTGATCACCATCCTTGAGCCACTGCACGGACGTCCGCTCACCCAACTCATATCCCACGACCTCCTCTCGGGTGCCAAAGGGATCACGCTCGCCCTGCAGCACCAGCACGGGGCACTCCAGCTGTGGCCAGTGATCAAGGCGCAGGCGCTCGGGTTTGCCGACCGGGTGGAACGGGTAGCCCATCAGTACCAGCCCCGGAACGCTGGATCTTTCTTTGAACTCTCCCCTGGCGGCCACCATGCTGGCCACTCGCCCCCCCATGGATTTACCGCCCAGCCACAGTCTACCCGGCACAAGATGCGACATAACGTCACGCCATTGCCGGTATTCCTCACACAGGCCATCAACACGCGGCGGGGGACGTCGACGCCCCTCATCACGCATCCTGCGCATATAAGCGAACTCCAGTGACAGGGTCTGAATCCCCTGGCTGGCCAGTGCACTGCGCCAGGCGCAGAGAAATGCCGAATCGTGACCGGCGCCAGCCCCATGGGCCAGCAACAGGGCATGCTCCGAGGCAGGGCCAGCCACAATCATCTCTCCCCACTCCGGCGTCAACCAGCGGCCCTCCTCGCCCTGGCGAATTCGATCACCAAGCGTATTCAGCGAGTGCTGCACAGGCCCTCCTGCTTTCCGGAGTCTGTCGTTTTCAGGCGCATTTTTCTCACCAAAGTGTATACATTTATATGCAGATTTGGGATACAGTTAGCCGAGACAATTAGCTGCATTATCAGCACAAGATATCAGTAAGTCACTGTAGTGATGGGATTCCATCCCGAAGACCGTTCGACGGAAGATGAATCATGAGCACAGCATTTGAACACCCGACCTACAACTACAAGGTGGTCCGGCAGTTCGCGATCATGACCGTGGTATGGGGCATCGTGGGCATGAGCATGGGGTTGGTTCTGGCCGGCCAACTGGTGTGGCCGGAGCTCAATCTCGGCCTGCCCTGGACAAGCTTTGGTCGCCTGCGCCCCCTGCACACCAATCTGGTCATTTTTGCCTTTGGCGGATCCGCGCTTTTTGCCACCTCGTACTATGTGGTGCAGCGCACCTGCCAGGTTCGCCTGGTAAGCGATCGCCTGGCAGCCTTCACCTTCTGGGGCTATCAGGCGGTGCTCGTCAGCGCCGTTATCACCCTGCCGATGGGGCTCACCGAGGTCAAGGAGTATGCCGAGCTGGAGTGGCCCATCGATATCGTGCTCGCCGTGGTCTGGGTGGTCTACGCTATCGTCTTCCTCGGCACCATCAAGGTCCGCCGTACCTCGCATATCTATGTGGCGAACTGGTTCTTTGCCGCCTTCATTCTGACAATTGCCGTACTGCACATCGTCAACAGCGCCGCCCTGCCGGTCACGGCCGGCTACTCGATCTCTGCCTACGCCGGCGCCGTCGATGCCATGGTCCAGTGGTGGTATGGCCATAACGCGGTCGGCTTCTTCCTCACCGCCGGCTTCCTCGGCATGATGTACTACTTCGTGCCGAAACAGGCCGAGCGCCCGGTATATTCCTACCGTCTGTCGATCGTCCACTTCTGGTCGCTGATCATGATCTATATGTGGGCGGGGCCCCACCACCTGCACTACACCGCGCTGCCGAACTGGGCCCAGTCACTGGGCATGGCGATGTCCATCATCCTGCTGGCGCCCTCCTGGGGCGGCATGATCAACGGCATGATGACGCTATCCGGGGCCTGGCATAAGCTGCGTACCGACCCGACTCTGCGCTTTCTCGTGGTCGCCCTGTCGTTCTACGGCATGTCGACCTTCGAAGGGCCGATGATGGCGGTCAAGACCGTCAATGCCCTGTCCCACTACACCGACTGGACCATCGGCCATGTCCACGCCGGAGCGCTCGGCTGGGTCGCCATGATCACCATCGGCTCCCTCTACCACATGGTACCGCGCCTGTTTGGGCGCACCGAGATGTACTCGGTCAAGCTGATTGCCGTGCACTTCTGGCTATCCACCGTGGGCACAGTGCTCTACATCGCCGCCATGTGGGTCAACGGCATCCTGCAGGGCCTGATGTGGAGAGCCATCAACCCTGACGGAACCCTGATGTACACCTTCATCGAGTCCATCGAAGCCAGTGGCCCCGGCTATCTCGTGCGCATGATCGGTGGACTGTTCTGGGTCATCGGCATGTGGGTCATGGCGGCCAACGTGTTCATGACCGCCAGACGCCCAGCTCCCCGCCACGAGCCCATGCCTCAACCCGCTTGAGGTCATCAGGGAAACCAACAGGGACGCAAATACCGATGAGACACGAGATTATCGAGAAGAATATTGGCCTGCTGGCGGTGCTGGTGCTGGTCGTGATCAGCTTTGGCGGGCTGGCGGAAATCGTGCCGCTGTTCTTCCAGAAACAGACGACCGAACCAGTGGAAGGGCTCAAGCCACTGAGCGCTCTGGAGCTCGAAGGACGGGACATCTATCGCCGCGAGGGCTGCGTTGGCTGCCATTCGCAGATGATCCGCCCCTTCCGCGCCGAGACCGAGCGCTATGGTCATTACAGCGTGGCAGGAGAGTCCGTCTACGAACACAATTTCCTGTGGGGCTCGAAGCGTACCGGGCCGGACCTTGCCCGCGTTGGAGGGCGCTACAGCGATGACTGGCATCGCGCCCACCTCTACAACCCCCGTGATGTGGTCCCCGAGTCGATCATGCCCGCCTATCCCTGGTTGTTCGACAACCAGCTCGATGGTCAGGATACGCCGAGCAAGATGCGCGCCCTGCGTCGACTCGGCGTCCCCTACAGCGACGAACAGATCGCCAGTGCCACTGATGACGTCCAGGGGCAATCGGAGATCACCGCACTGGTCGCCTATCTGCAGCAGCTCGGCACCGTCCTGCCCAGTTCAGCGAGGGTCCAGTAATCATGAACTTCACGATCATGAACTTCGCCATCATAGACATGGGTACCCTGCGCGGCCTGATCACCGGCATTCTGCTGAGTGCCTTTCTGGGTCTGGTCGCCTGGGCCTGGTCGAAACGACGCAAGGCCGATTTCGATGAGGCGGCCCACCTGCCCTTTGCCGATGACGAAAGCGTGGCGGAAGGCGCCAACGAGACCCAATCCCGCAGCAACAGGGGAGAATCCAACCTATGAGCACGTTATGGGGAAACGACCTCTCCGGCTTCTGGAGCGCCTGGATCATCATCATCACCCTCGGCTCCATCGGTCTTGCCTTCTGGTTGCTGTATGCCAATCGCAGGACCGACAAGGTCCCGGATAGCGATGGGAACGTCGACACCACTGGCCATATGGCCGACGGCATTGCCGAGTACGACAACCCGCTGCCACGCTGGTGGTTTCTGCTCTACATCGGCACGGTCATCTTTGCCCTGTGCTACCTCGCGCTCTATCCCGGCCTTGGTAACTTCACCGGCCTGCTCGGCTGGAGTCAGGAGGCGCAATGGGAAAAGGAGGTGACCGAGGCAGACGCGCGCTTCACACCCATCTTCGAGCAGTACCAGGCGGTACCGATTCCCGAGTTGGCCGAGGACGCGGAGGCCATGCAGGTGGCCGAGCGCATCTTTCTCAACAACTGCGCCATCTGCCACGGTTCCAATGCCCGCGGCGGCAACGGTTTTCCCGACCTGACCGATGAGGACTGGCTATACGGAGGCACCCCGGAAGCCATCACTCACACCCTCGAGAAGGGGCGTAGTGGCACAATGCCGGCCTGGCAGCAGTTGGGTGAGGACAATATCGAGAATATCACCCAGTTCGTGCTTTCCATGTCCGGCAATGCAGAGGACCCACAACGTGCCGCAGCGGGCGAGACGATGTTTACCTCGATGTGTACGGCCTGCCATGGTCCTCAGGGCACCGGCAACCAGGCGCTGGGAGCCCCCAACCTGGCGGATGACATCTGGCTCTACCAGGCACCGGGACAGAGTGTTGCCGACTCGGTGCGCGAAACCCTGCGTAACGGACGCAATGGTCAGATGCCGGCCCAGGCTGAGTGGATCGGTGAAGAGCGTGTTCACCTGGTGGCCGCCTATGTCTATCACCTTGGTCAACAGCACCCCGACAAATAGCGTCAAGGCCGTCGATTCGCGGCACAGTGAAGTGCCGCGATCAACCGCCTGTTCAGCGCTCTCATGATTCCACGTGACCGGTATCCAGCATGAGTGACAGAATTCCCGTCAGTGATGTGACTTCAGCGTTCGTACCGCCCCACGCCGAGGGCGACACTTCCCGAAGTTTGTACGAACGCCGTCGACACATCTACGTTCGCGAATTCAAGGGCGCCTTCCAGCGTCTGAGACGCTACGCCAGCTGGATCCTGATCCTCAGCTACCTGATAGTGCCCTGGGTTTCCTGGGGAGAACGCCCCGCCGTGTGGTTCGACCTTCCCGGACGCGAATTCCACATCTTCGCTGCGACCTTCTACCCGCAGGAGTTCATGCTGCTGTCGTGGCTGCTGATCATCTGTGCCTTCGGACTGTTCTTCATCACCGTATTCGCAGGACGAGTATGGTGTGGCTACGCCTGCCCACAGAGCATATGGACCCTGCTGTACATCTGGGTGGAGCACCGTGTCGAAGGCTCACGCCACCAACGCATCAGGCTCGACCAGCAGCCCTGGAGCCTCGGCAAGCTGTGGCGCAAGGCCACCAAGCACCTGTTGTGGCTACTGATCGCGCTGATCACCGCCGTCACCTTCGTCGGCTACTTCACCCCCATCGGCGAGCTGGTCCAGGGCCTGAGTCGACTTCAGGCGCATGGCTGGTCCTGGTTCTGGCTAGGCTTCCTTGTGCTGTTCACCTACCTCAATGCCGGTTGGCTACGCGAACAGGTATGCACCCATATGTGCCCCTATGCACGCTTCCAGTCGGTGATGTTCGATCGCGATACCCTGATCGTCTCCTACGATTCCGAACGCGGCGAGCCCCGCGGAGCACGCAGGCGACACCAGGATCCTGATACGGCAGGGCTGGGCCACTGCATCGACTGCGGGCTCTGTGTTCAGGTATGTCCGACCGGCATCGATATACGTGAGGGTCTGCAGCCCCAGTGCATCAGTTGCGCCGCCTGTATCGATGCCTGTGACAGCGTGATGGACAGGATGGGATATCCACGCGGTCTGGTGAGCTACACCACCGAACGCGCCCTGGAGGGCCGACAGTCCCGGTTGTTGCGCCCACGTCTACTGGGTTACCTCGCCGCTCTGCTCATCATGGTCGCCCTGTTCATCCATGCCATCGCTGATCGTGTTCCTCTGGATGTGGATATCCACCGCGACCGCGGCCAGCTGTTCCAGACGCTCAACGATGGCAGTATCGCCAACTCCGTCACCATCGTTGTGCGCAACCTCGACCACCGTGATCACCAGTACCGAATCGCGGTCAGCGGCATCGACGGCCTTCACAGCGATGTTCCGCCCATTACGGTACCGGCCGGAGCATCCCGTCAGCGGGTCATGACCCTGAGCGTCGACCCTGACAGGCTTCAACAACGCAGCACCGACATCCAGATCACGATAGCCGCCACCGATGCCCCCGACATGAGGGTTGTCAGAGAAAGCCGCTTCATGGGAGTCAGCCGTCGATGACGTTTCAATCACAAACCTCACCCGCAGCGCAAACGGGAACAGCCGCCGTGCCCCCCTGGTACCGACAGTTCTGGCCGTGGTTCCTGATCGCCCTGCTGCTGTCCTCGGTGACCTTCAGCCTGACCTATCTAGCTGTCTCGATCCGCTACTTCGACGGATCGGTGTCCGAGGACTATTACAAGGATGGCCTGGCCATCAACATGCAGTTGGAGAAACAGCAACACGCTCGGCAGTTGGGCCTTACCGCCGAGCTGCGCATCGATGCCACTACTGGTGACGTCCAGATCAAGCTCGAAGGCGAACAGCGACCCGAGACACTGCATCTGCGACTGCTGTTTCCCACTGCTGGCGACCGTGATATTGAAGTCCGCCTGGGCCATGCACGCGATGGACATTACCGCGGCACTCTCGATCACCGCCTGCGCCACCGCTGGTACCTGCAGCTTCAACCAGCCCCCGGCAACGATGCAGACTGGCGACTGACCGGTGAAGCGGACCTTCCCACGGCTACGCCCATCAGCCTGACACCTGGACTCTAGAGCGGCATGCAGACGCTTCCCTGTTATCACTGCGGCACCACGGTCGGTGACGACAATCGCTGGTCCCTGGAGATCAATGGCCAGACACAACCGATGTGCTGCCCGGGTTGCCAGTCTGTAGCCCAGGCCATCATCACCGGCGGTCTGGGACGCTACTACGACTTCCGTACCTCGCCAGCAGAACGCCCGGCGACTGCTCGACCGGATACCTATCGCTGGCAGTTGTTCGACGACCCCCAAGTACAAGCACGTATGATACAAGCACGTATGGTTCGCCAGGCGGGCGAGAGTCGAGAGGATGTCCAGGCTACCTTCGCCATTGATGGCATCACCTGCGCCGCCTGCGCCTGGTTGATCGAGCATCACCTCAATGCCATCGATGGCGTTACCTCCAGCGCGGTCAACCTTTCCGAACATCGTCTACGCCTGTGCTGGCAGCCGGGTCGCGTAGCTCTGTCCAGACTGCTCGCCGAGCTATCCGCCATTGGGTACCCCGCCCATCCCTGGCACCCTGATGCGGCACAACAGCAGCTCAAGCGCCAATCACGCCGCCTGGTACGCCGCCTGATCGTCGCCGCGGTCGGCATGATGCAGGTGGTGATGTTCGCCATTCCACACTACGTCGCAACGCCAGGGGACCTGGCCCCACACCTTGAACGGCTCTTTGCCTGGCTGTCGGTGGCGCTGACCACACCAGTGGTACTGTTTTCGGCGCAACCCTTCTTCGTCGGCGCCTGTCGGGACCTGCGTACCCGTATGCTGGGGATGGACGTCCCGGTGGCACTGGCCATCGGTGGTGCCTATATCGCCAGCCTGTGGTCGGTCGTCAGTGACAGCGGAGACATGTACTTCGATTCAGTGTGCATGTTTACCTTCTTCCTGCTGTCTGGACGCTATATCGAGGCGCGCACGCGAACTCACCACGGCCGGGTCGGCAACGCCCTGAGCACGGCCTTGCCCGATGCTGCGCTGCGTCTCGACGAACAGCACAACGAACAGGTGGTACCCGCGACCCGCCTGGAAGTGGGCGACAGAGTCCGAGTGCTGGCCGGTGAACAGGTGCCGGCGGACGGCATCCTCAGCTCCGCCCGAGCCAGTGTCGATGAGTCGATGCTCAGCGGTGAGCCGCTACCGGTATCCAGAGTCCGCGGCGACACCATCCATGCCGGCAGCATGGTCGTGGACAGCCCACTGGAGCTGCACGTTACGAGGGTAGGCAACGCGACTCGAGTCACCAGCATCATCGACCTGACCGACCGCGCCTTCGCCGAGCGCCCACGTCTGGCTCGGGCCACCGAGCGCATCGCTCACCATTTCATATTGAGCCTACTGATCTTCAGCGTGCTGGTGGCTGGTACATGGTGGTATATCGATCCCTCTCGCAGTCTCTGGGTCACACTGTCGGTTCTCATCGTCACCTGCCCCTGCGCCCTGGCACTGGCGACGCCAACCGCACTGACGGTAGCCCATGGGCGCCTACGCCGAGCAGGAGTGCTGGTGACACGGGGCGATGCACTGGAAAAGCTGGCAGGTATCGAGCGCATCATCTTCGACAAGACCGGAACCCTGACCCGCGGTCGGATGGTGCTGAACGGCTTCCGAGTGATCAGTGCCGAACACCGCGATGCCACGCAGTTGCTGGCCGTTGCCGCGGCCCTGGAAGCTGCCTCGGAACACCCCATCGCCCGCGCCTTCCGCCGCTGTCGCCGTAGCGACGTACATGCCAGCGATTTCCGCAATCACCCCGGACAGGGCATTCAGGCCCGCTGCCTGAACGCTGAATGGCGCATCGGTCGGCCGGACTTTGCCGTGGAAGGGCAAACTGCCCCTCAACCACCCCCAGACGGTAGCTGGCTGCTGTTGGCCTGCGAGGGAGAGCCCATGGCCTGGTTCGGCGTGGAGGATGAACTGCGCCACGACGCCGCCGCCACCATCCGGCAGTTGCGGAACGCAGGGCTGGCGGTGGAGATTCTTTCCGGCGATGGTGCTGCTGGCGTAGCGCCGGTGGCCCACCGCCTGGGTGTCGATGACTGGCAAGCTGGCGCGCTACCCCAGGACAAGCTGGAACGGGTGCGGACGCTACAACGCCAGGGACAGAGCGTCGCCATGGTCGGTGATGGTATCAATGATGTTGCCGTACTGGCGGGTGCCGATCTGGCCATTGCCATGCCTGGCGCCAGCGACCTGACGCGCAATCATGCCGACATCCTGCTGCTTGGCGAGCAGCTCAGTGCGATCACCGAAGCCACCGAAGTCGCCCGAGCCACTCAACGTATCATTCGCCAGAACCTGAGCTGGTCGGTGGTCTACAATCTCATTGCCCTGCCTCTGGCGGCACTCGGGCTGGTCGCCCCCTGGCTCGCGGCCCTCGGTATGTCCGCCAGTTCCCTGCTGGTGATCGCCAATGCGCTGCGGCTCAAGGCGCCACACAAGCCGACAATGCCCCTCTTTGATGCCAGCGATGCCGACCGATGACCATTCTCTACCTGTTGATACCTCTGTCGATGATCCTGCTGGGCCTGGCGGTATGGGCCTTCTTCTGGGCGGTCAAACACGACCAGTTCGAAGACCTCGAAGGGCCCGCCTGGCGCATCCTGTTTGATGACGATGAACACCCGTCCTGCTCGTCTCGGCCCTCACCACCAACCTCCGAGCCCCCGAAATCGGCGGAGGAACCATGAACCCCACTGGACTCGATCTACCGCCGCTGGCAGCAGCCTTCATCTTCGGCTTGCTGGGTGGCGCCCACTGCATCGGCATGTGCAGTGGCATCATGAGTGCCCTGACCTTCGCCGTCCCGCCCAGCATGCGAAGCCCGGCAAGGATGGTCGGCCTGGTACTGGGCTACAACATCGGACGCATCACCAGCTACATGCTGGCCGGTGCTCTCGTCGCCAGTCTTGGCGCACTGGTCAGCCTGGCTCCAGGAGTCCGCACCGCCATGCAATGGCTATCCAGCCTCATGCTGTGTCTAATGGCGCTATACATAGCTGATATATGGAAGGGACTGCGCCATATCGAGGCTGTCGGCAAACGTTACTGGAAGTATCTCGAGCCTGCCGGGCGCACGCTGTTGCCGGTAACGCGTCCCTATCAGGCCCTGCTGTTGGGGGCGGTTTGGGGCTGGCTCCCCTGCGGACTGGTGTATTCCATGCTGGGTTGGAGTCTGGCGACGACAACACCTCTACAAGGCGCCATGCTGATGCTGGCGTTTGGTGCCGGTACTCTACCGGCACTGCTGGTCACCGGCATTGCCGCCGATCAACTGCGCGGCCTGCTGCAATCACGCTCGACACGGTGGCTGGCAGCCCTGTTGATCATCGGTCTGGCCCTCTGGCAGCTCGCCATCATGCGACAAGGTTGAGGTAATACTGCGTAAAATTTACGTTCAAAAGAGGTATCTAGACTTTATCCGCGAATAGTGGGTGTAGAATATTGGCTATGAGGTGCTGAGATGAGCTAATGCTCGTTATCAGCGTGTTTTATCGATCGCCGACTCACAGGAGCTCCGAATGTGTGCCATGGCCCAGGAGCGACGACGCCCCATGCTGCATGAAACGCGATGCGAATCCTGCAGCCTCAGTTCTCTATGTCTGCCCCTCGCACTCGATACGGCGGATATGGAGCGCTTCGATGCCATTATCCGGCGTCATCCCCCCGTCAAGAAGGGTACCCGGCTGATCGAGCAGGGCGACAGCTTCACCAGTGTCTACGCAGTGCGCTCAGGTAGCCTCAAGCAGATCATTACCGAGGGTAGCGGCGAAGCCCAATTGACCAATTTCTTCCTGCCCAGTGAGCTGATCGGGCTGGACGGTATCGACGATGGCCACTACTCCGGTAGCGTGGTCGCCCTCGAAACCACCACCGTCTGCGAAATTCCTTTCGACCGCCTTGATGCCCTGTCTCAGACACTGCCCGATCTCAGGGCTCAGCTGTTTCGTACTCTGAGCAAGGAACTGCGTCATGACCGACGCATGATGCAGCTGTTGTCCCGCAAGACAGCGGATCAACGCCTGGCCTGCTTCTTCCTCGGTCTATCCGACCGATTCCGTCGCCGCGGCTACTCAGCATTCAGCTTCCGTCTATCGATGTCACGCGCGGATATCGGTAACCACCTTGGCCTGGCCGTGGAAACCGTCAGTCGCATTCTGGGGCGGTTTCAGCAACAGGAGCTGGTGGCCGTCTCCGGTCGCGAAGTGAATATCCTCGACATGAATGCTCTGAGTCGTCTGGCAGACACCGAAGCCGCTCCAGCCTGACCAGCAATGCCATCAGAGCCTGCAACGACAAGGAGGAGCGCAACTCATTGCGCTCCTCCTTGTGTCTTCAGCTGGTTCATCTGGCTGGTGGCGCTCTACTCCATGCGCCTGGTCTGACCGACTCGCCGACTCAGTCGGTGCCGATCACATCGATACGATTGCGCTGGCGGCGCGTCTGCTCCGCTTCCAGCCCCTGGAAGTCAAACAGGTTACGGTCAGCCAACTGCGATGGCGCCACATTGGTCACCGCCTTGAACATGCTTTCGAGGCGCCCGGGATGCCTGGCCTCCCACTCGGCAAGCATTTCCTTGACCACCTGACGTTGCAGGTTGGGTTGAGAGCCGCACAGATTGCAGGGGATGATCGGGAACTGCATCTGCTCGGCATAGGCGGCGATATCTGCCTCGCGACAATAGGCCAGCGGGCGGATCACGATATTCCTGCCATCATCCGAAAGCAGCTTGGGAGGCATCGCCTTGAGACTGCCGCCGAAGAACATGTTGAGGAACAGTGTCTCGAGAATGTCCTCTCGATGATGCCCCAGGGCAATCTTGGTGGCACCGATTTCCTCGGCGAAACCGTACAGTGAACCACGACGCAACCGAGAGCACAGCGCACAGGTGGTCTTGCCTTCCGGCGTCTTCTCCTTGACCACCGAGTAGGTGTCCTTCTCGAGGATGTGGTAGTCCACCCCGATTCTGTCGAGGTACTCCGGCAGCACATGCTCGGGGAAACCGGGTTGCTTCTGGTCGAGATTGACCGCCACCAGCGAGAAATTGACCGGCGCGTTGCGCTGCAGGCTACGCAGCACCTCCAGCATGGTATAGCTGTCCTTGCCACCGGACAGGCAGACCATGACCTTGTCGCCTTCCTGGATCATGCCGTAATCGATGATGGCATTGCCGGTGAGGCGTCTCAGCCGCTTCTGCAACTTGTTGAATTCACGCTTTTCCTTGACCAACAAAAGCGCATCATCCGCTTCGCTTTCTGCGCTCGCGACGGCAGATTGCGGATCAACGGACTCTGGTTCCGGAAAAGCACCGGGGTCAACGGAAACGACGGGCGACATGGTCATTGCACTACACGGCTGAACGGATGGGGCACGCATTCTAGCATTGCTCGACAGGCACCGCGAAGGGCTCAACCCGGCGTCATTGACCGTGCGGGCTAAACCACTTGCAGAATCAATAGATAACGTACCAGCACCCCGAGCAGCAATACCAGGATACCGCTTCGCTGCCAGGCGTGCTCGCGACTGGTCAGGGTCAATCGACGCTCCCAGAATCTGACCACCGACCAGGGATCACCGGTACGACGGATGTACTGCATGTAAGCAATCATCACCATCACCACCCCGGACACCAACAGGATGGGCTCCAGCCATGAGAGCAAGGCATGAACATTCATCAACCGGGCTCCTGAAGGGCACCATTCTGCAGGCGCAGGTGCATCAAGGCCGTGGTAACGGCATCTCCCAGAGCAGTGTGTCGGCCCATGATGGGCACTCCAAGGCGCTCGGCCACCCGTTCGAACTCGGGGCTCACCACGACCTCCGGGTGGCTGCGGCGCAACTGGCGACGATACTCCTGGGCCACGTCGATGGTGGCATTGGGCAGGGCAAAACCCAGCAACTCCTTGAGATAGCGATCCAGGATCGTCAAGTCATAACCGATACACCAGCCCACCAGCGGACGATTGCCGATGAAGTCGAGTAACCTGGTCAAGGCCTCCTCCACGTCCAGACCACCATCAAGATCTATGCCACGCAAGCGGTGCACACAGATCGACTGGCCATCCAGCGACCCCGGACGTGCCAGACGCAGGTCGAGTGATTCACTGGTCAACACTCGGTCATCACGAATGCAGACAGCGGCAATCGAGACCAGCTCGGCAGTCTTCGGGTCGAGTCCGGTTGTCTCGCAATCCAGCGACACCATTTCATTGCCGGTATAGGGATTGAACAGCCAGCCGTAGTCTCCCTGAGCCTGCCGACGACGATCGGCTACGCGCCTGAGCGCTCGCAACATGGTATTCATTCCCGACAGCTCCTTCTTGCATACAGGCCTGTAACAGCCGTTCGTGCCCACTCCTGGTGCTCATGCATCTTTCCGATGCTCACGCATACTCCAGGTGATAGCGGTGCGACAGACGTCCCTTGAATTCCCTGACGATATGCAGGGCCTCTCGCAATAGATCCCTTTCCAGTGATGACAGCGACTGCACCACGATGCGGTTCGCGCCACCCTCATTGATATCCGGCACACTGCCACCGGTCCTCCAACGCAACTCACTGAACACCTGCAGCGCCTCCCCCAGGTCGTCGGCATCTCGTCGCTCGACACGGCCGTCGATGACCAGAGCCTCCAGGCGTTCCAGCGTTGAAGTCGCGCGGATACCGCGCTCCAACGCCAGACTGCGGACACCGTGCACAATAGGAAAGATGCCGCCCTTCTTCAGATCGATGCCATGCTCCGGACGCTTCAGGGAACCGAACAGCGTCAACGGCGTCGAGAACTGCAGCACGGCACGGGCAAAATGACTCAGCAGTACCTCGTTGCCTCGGGTCTCGGTGATCAGGATGTCACGCAACCGGTCCCCCAGCGTCAGGTCGCCGGCAACACTGCAGGCATCCATCAGAATCGACAGCTGCATGAGGTTGTCGGGGCCTGGCTCGGCAACCCAGCTACGAACCCGTTTCTGCCACTGCGTCAAGGTTCCCACCCACTGCGGGTTGGAAATCATGATATGGCCGCTACAGTGCGGATAACCGAGTTCGGCCAGCACATTGGTGAAGTGGGTGGCGTCATCCGCGAGATTCGGCCAGTCACAACCGTCGGCGAGGATCAGCGCATTATCCTGGTCGGTGCGTGACACCTGCTCGCCTCGCCCTTCACTGCCCAACAACAGCAAACAGCAAGCGCTGCGTTGAGGCTCGGCCATGCTCAGCCCCCAGGCCTTGTGGATAATGCGACCATTGAGCGCAGCCAGCATGCTCATGGCAAAGCGCATGCGCACCCCTCGAGCCATCAGCGAGTCGAGCATTTCCGGCACACGCTGACTGGCCGCCCGCAGGTCATCAAGATCACTCGCCTGCTCGACCTGCAGACTGACCACGTAACTGCGGCTGGAGAAGAAACTCAACACATCGGTGAGCTCGACGATGCCGACCAACTGACCACCACTCCAGACCACGACTCGCGCCACCTTGTGGCGGGTCATCTCGATCAACGCCTCAAACAGGTACTGCTGCGCTTCCACCCCCACCAGATCGCGGCTGGCGACGGCGCTCAGCGCCAGCTCCGGATCAGCGCCCTCGAGCACCAGCGATTCGAGCATGTCAGTACGCGTGACCATGCCGTAGCCCTTGCCGGGTCGAGAACTGTCCTCCTCCACCAGACCTTCCTGCCATTCGACCAACAGGCTGTCGGCCTGCCGATCACGGAGTATGCGAACGGCCTCGCCAATGGACGTGGTTGACGCAACCACCAGCGGCTCACGTTGACACTCACTGACCCTGGCCACCATGAAGTCGGCCAGACTGACATCCTCTTGACTGCGCCGCTGGCTCATCAAGCGCGTCTTTTCCGCGATGCGGTTGCGGAAGTACTCGGCGAAGGCCGGTTCGCTGTCGCACAGGGACAGGAACAACTGCCCCGGCATCAGGTAGCAGAGGCTTTCCTGCTCGGCGATGAATCGATAACGGCTGGTTCCATTGAGCACACTGATGGCACCGAACAGATCACCATCGGTGTAGTGGCCGATACGCGACCGTTCTGGAGCTTCATTGATGTCCAGCTCTGCGACTTCGCCCTTGTGAATGACAAAGACGAACTCGCCGGGCTGTCCGGCGTCGAGGATGATGGTATCGCGTGCGAAATATGCAAGGTCGAGTCCGGCACGCAGGTGTTCTCTGGCGCTGTCATTCAACAGCGAGAACGGTGGCTCTGACATGTCGAGATCAACCATGACCTGCTCCTGAAACGCCCCCGGCGCAGGCCGGGGGCGATACTACTCCATGAGGACAACGATCAGTGCCCGTGGGCAACTCCCGCACCTCGCGGTACGCGCACACTCTCGACCAGTTCCTGAATTTCCTCGGGCGGCGCCTTGGTCACACGCGACACCGCAAAGGCCACTACAAAGTGCAACATCATGCCCAGCGTGCCGATACCCTCCGGCGAGATGCCGAACCACCAGATCGAGGGATCGGTATTGATGAACTTGGTGTAGACGATGTAGCTGAAGGTGAACGTCAGACCCACGATCATGCCGACGATGGCACCTTCTCGGTTCATGCGCTTGTCGAAGATACCCAGCAGGATCGCCGGGAAGAACGAGGACGCGGCCAGACCGAAGGCGAAGGCCACCACCTGAGCCACGAAGCCCGGGGGATTGATACCGAAGTAACCGGCAATCACCACCGCGACAGCCGCAGCGGAGCGCGCTGCAATCAACTCTCCCCGTTCACTGAGGTTGGGGTTGATCTGCTTCTTGATCAGGTCGTGGGAGACTGCTGCCGAAATCACCAGCAACAGACCTGCCGCCGTGGACAATGCCGCGGCCACACCACCGGCCGCCATCAGCGCTACCACCCAGGCGGGCAGGCCACCGATCTCCGGGTTGGCCAGTACGATGATGTCGCGATCGATGTAGACCTCATTGTCGCCTTCACTCGGAGTGTTGGTGACAACGCGCTGGCCATGTTCACCGCGCACGGGTTCCTCCAGAGGGCCAGCTTCATAGTCCGGCTTGCCCGCGAATGGGTCTCCGGCCCCCATCTGCACGCGGCCATCATCGTTCTTGTCCAGCCAGCCGATCAGACCGACCCCTTCCCAACTCTTGAACCAGCCGGGAATCTCCTCATAGGTGTTATTGTGCACTGCCTCGATGATGTTGGTACGAGCAAATACCCCGACCGCCGGAGCCGTGGTGTACAGCAGGGCAATGAAAATCAATGCCCAACCCGCACTGACACGTGCATCACGCACTCGCGGCACCGTAAAGAAACGCACGATGACATGCGGCAGACCAGCAGTACCGCACATCAGGGCAGCAGTAATGAAGAACACATTGATCATCGGCTGGCTGCCATCGGTGTAGGGAGTAATCCCCAACTCATCAAGCAGGCCATCGAGACGATCCAGAATGTACTGACCACTGTCATTGCCGGCGGCATCGACAAAGGTGGCACCAAGTCCTGTCTGAGGCAGAACATGCCCGGTCATCATGATCGACAGGAAGACTGCCGGCACGATGAAGGCCGTAATCAGCACGCAGTACTGAGCTACCTGGGTATAGGTAATGCCCTTCATGCCACCCAACACGGCATAGAAGAAAACAATGACCATACCGATGACGACACCAATATTGACGTCCACCTCGAGGAAACGGGCGAACACGATACCCGTACCACGCATCTGCCCGGCGACATAGGTAAAGGATACGAAGATGACACAGATGACTGCCACGGTCCGCGCCACATTCGAATAGTAACGATCGCCGATAAAGTCCGGCACCGTGAACTTGCCGAACTTGCGAAGGTACGGTGCCAGCAGCATCGCCAGCATGACGTAGCCCCCCGTCCAGCCCATCAGATAGACCGAGGCGTCATAGCCGAGGTAGGCAATCAGGCCAGCCATGGAAATGAACGATGCCGCCGACATCCAGTCAGCGGCGGTCGCCATACCGTTGGCTGCCGGATGCACGCCCCCGCCGGCCACATAGAAGTCCTTGGTGGACCCTGCTCGCGACCATATCGCAATGCCGATATAGAGAACGAAGGACGCACCTACGAAGAGATAAGTCAGGAATTGTACATCCATGGAAAAGCTTCCCGTTGATTGACGTTATTTTTCGGGCTTACTGCTCGTGTACGTCGAACTCCTCATCGAGTTTATTCATCTTCCAGGCGTAGAAGATGATCAGCCCGATAAAGACGAAGATCGATCCCTGCTGGGCAAACCAGAAACCAAGCTTGAAGCCAAAGAAGCGTATGTTGTTGAGGACATCCACCAGCAGGATGCCAAAGCCGTAGGAGACGATGAACCACACGGCCAGACAGCCGAGAATGATCCTGACATTGCGTTTCCAGTAAGCCTGCGCACTCTTGTCCAGCATAAGGCTCCCCTCAGAACGATGGTTTAAACACCGGATTCCGCCACGATATTGGCGGTCTTCTCGAAAAACAGCCTAGTCAAAAGGCGCTCTCCGCATAACGAGAACTTTAGTCGAAAGCAATGAATGCACCGCAACACATAATGTAAAAATTATTTATATTCAAAAGGTTAACAAAAGCTACGAAATATTAGCCGATGGTCTATCACGACAAAGGTGCAATCCACGTTAGTCTTATATGAAGAATAATATTCTCGATAATTTCCGGTGATATTTCGTCATTCATCATCCACAAGGCAAACCGGGCCGCAGCACGGCACAATGATCGACAATCCTGCCCGCCCCCTGCCGGGGGAGCCGCCAATGCCCTAGAATGGCCGCTGATGTCGAGGAGGTGGCCATGTTTCCCGGTTGGATATTGATACTTGTCTCGCTGCTGTACATTGCGGTGCTTTTTGCCATCGCCTGGCGAGGCGACCGCCGTGCCCGTCAGCAGGGTGCCAGTCGCCGCCGGCCGCTGGTGTATAGCCTGGCGCTGGCCATCTACTGCACCTCATGGACCTTTCACGGCGCAGTCGGGCAGGCGGCGACCTCGGGCTGGTCCTTTGCCAGTATCTTCGTCGGCCCGGTACTGACGTTACTGCTGTTCTGGCCGGTGCTGGCCAAGATGGTGCGGGTCGCCAAGCATCAGAATGTCACCTCCATCGCTGACTTCATCGCCTCACGCTACGGCAAGACCCAGTCACTGGCGGCCTTCGCCAGTCTGGTGGCACTGATCGGCACCCTCCCCTATATCGCGCTGCAACTGAAGGCCGTTTCGACCTCCTTCAACGTGCTGACGGAGGCATCGGACATCACCCGCTCGCCACTGTTCGGCGACACCGCCTTCTATGTCGCCATTGTCATGGCCATCTTCGCCATTCTGTTCGGCACCCGTCATACCGATGCCACCGAGCACCACGAAGGCCTGATCCATGCGGTGGCCTTCGAATCCCTGATCAAACTGCTGGCCTTTCTGGTCCTGGGCATCTACGTCACCTGGGGCATGTTTGATGGTCTCGGGGAGTTGCTGGCCATTGCCGATACTCAACTGGAGCTGCAACGCCAACTGGCACAGCAGGACTTCGGTCAGAGTTTCTGGGCCCAGACTCTACTCGCCATGCTGGCCATCCTGTGCCTACCGCGTCAGTTCCACGTCACCGTGGTCGAGAATACCCACCGCGATGATGCCTCCCGGGCGCGCTGGCTGTTCCCGATGTACCTGGTGGTGTTTGCGTTCTTTGTACTGCCGCTGGCAGCGGCGGGCTTGACCGTGTTTGCCGGGACCGACGTGTCACCGGATACCTATGTACTGTCACTGCCGATCGCCGCCAACCAGCCCTGGTTGACGCTGCTGACCTTCATCGGTGGGTTCTCGGCGGCCACCGGCATGGTGATCGTAGCGGCGGTGGCGGTGTCGATCATGATCTCCAACGAGATCGTGATCCCGGCACTGTTCCGGTTGCGCTGGTTCGATACCAAGGCGCGTGACTACGGTCGTCTGGTGCTGCGCGCCCGGCGCATCACCATTGCCGTGATTCTGGCCATGGCCTATGGCTTCTATCAGTTGATCGGCGAGTTCACTTCTCTGGCATCGATCGGCATGCTGTCCTTTGCCGCCGCCGCCCAGTTCGCCCCGGCGCTGATCGGCGGACTGTACTGGAAGCGCGGCAACCGCCTGGGCGTCATTGTCGGCATGAATACGGGCTTCGCGATCTGGGCCTATACCCTGTTGCTGCCGGCCATGATCAATGCGGGTGTGCTGCCGTCCAGTTGGCTGGCCGGGGGCCCCTGGAACATCATCTGGCTGTCTCCTACCTCACTGTTCGGGCTGCACATCGGGGACCACTTTACCCACGGGGTGATGCTGTCGCTGGGCATCAACCTCGTCTCCTACATCTTCATTTCCCAGGTCACACCCCAGCGTGTCGTCGAACGCATCCAGGCTTCGCTGTTCGTGGACAGCGTCGAGACTCGCCAGACCTCGGTCAACCGTCCCTGGACCGGCGCCACCACCGTCGGCGACCTCAAGGTGCTGTGTCAGCGCTTCCTCAGTGCCAGCCAGGTCGAGCGTGCCTTCAGCGATTACGCTCGCCGCAACGGCAAGGCACTGGAAGACAGCAACCGGGCCTCGATCGATGTCATCCAGTTCACTGAGCGCTTTCTTGCTTCGGTATTGGGAGCTTCCTCGGCGCGCATCGTCGTCAACTCGGCACTGCAGGGACGCGGCATTGGCATCTCCGATGTCATCTCCATCGTCGACGAAGCCTCCCAGGTCCTCGAGTTCAACCGCGCCTTGCTGCAGGCCACCATCGAGAACATCAACCAGGGCATCAGTGTGGTCGACCAGAACCTCAGACTGGTGGTGTGGAACCAGCGTTATCTGGAGCTGTTTCGCTTCCCGGACCACTTGATCCGGGTTGGCGCGCCGATGGATAGAATCTTCCGCTACAACGCCCACAATGGCGAGTACGGCCCCGGAGATCCGGAAGAACACGTTCAACTGCTGCTCGACAATATCCGCGAGGGACAGCCGCATCGCTACGTGCGCTATCGTCAGGACGGCAGCGTACTCGAGGTCCAGGGCAACCCCATGCCCGGCGGCGGCTTCGTCTATACCTATCAGGACATTACCCAGCAGAAGCGCACCGAAGAGGCCCTGATCCGGTCGGAAAACAACATCCGCATCTATACCGACAATGTTCCGGCGCTGATTGCCTACTTCGATCGCGACTGCCGCTACCTGTTTACCAATCGCGCCTATGAACAGGCCTTCGATATCGATCGTAATGCGGTGATCGGCAAGAGTGTCAGCGATGTGATGTCTCCGGAAATGGCCGGAGCGCGTACCCCCTGGATCGAACGCACCCTGTCCGGCGAGCGTGTCAGTTTCGAGGTCTCGCTGACCCTGCCCCGGGAAGGCCTGCGTTACATGCTGGTCACCTATACCCCTCACTTCGGTGATAGTGGAGCCATTCTCGGCTTCTTCGCCCTCTACCAGGACATCACCGAACGGCGACGCGCCGAGATTGCGCTCAAGGAAACCAACGAGACGCTCGAGGAGCGAGTGCGCGAACGCACCCTGGCGCTGTCCGAAGCCAACGCAGCGCTACGCCAGGAAAACCGCGTGCGTGCCGAGGCCGAGCAGGCATTGCGTCAGGCCAAACAGGTGGCAGAGGATGCCAATGCCTCCAAGACACGCTTCCTCGCAGCCGCCAGCCATGACCTTCTGCAACCGCTCAATGCGGCGCGATTGTTCACTTCAGCGATGTCCCAGAACATGGGGGCCGAGGACATGAAGCGCACCATCGGCCATATCGACAGTTCTCTGCAATCCGCCGAGGAATTGCTGAGCACCCTGCTGGACATCTCCAAACTGGATGCCGGCGCCCTGACGCCCAGACGTAGCCATTTTGCGCTCACCGACATCATCCGCCCGCTGCAGGCACAGTTCGCCGTGATGGCGGAGGATCGTGGCCTGGACCTCAAGGTGGTCGGCACCGCGCTGTGGGTCGACAGCGATGCCCAGATGCTGCGTCGAATCATCCAGAACTTCCTGTCCAACGCCATCCGCTACACCCAGGAAGGCAGAGTCCTGCTGGGCGTCAGAAGGCAAGGAGAGCGCGTACTGATCGAGGTCTGGGACAGCGGTCCCGGCATCCCCGAAGCCAAACAGTCGGAGATCTTCCAGGAATTTCGTCGCCTGGACCAGGCCTCTCGGCACAAGGAAAGCGAGAAGGGCCTCGGTCTTGGCCTGTCGATTGCCGATCGCATGAGCCGCGTACTGGATCACCCCATCCAGGTTCGCTCCTGGCTGGGTGTGGGTACGGTGTTCTCGGTCAAGGTGCCGCGCGTGGCGGCTCAGCAGAAGAGCAGTGAGCAGGAAGAGCGGCCCACACGGCGCGCCGGCAACAAGCTGGCCGGCCGCCGCATCCTGTGCATCGACAATGAGTCACTGATCCTGGAGGGCATGAAGGCCATGCTCTCCGGCTGGGGCTGCGAGGTCTTCACGGCGACCTCCATCGGTGGCGCCAAATCGGTGCTGCGCCACCTCGACAGCGACCCCGATGCCATTCTGGCCGACTATCACCTCGACAACGAAGTGACGGGGCTGATGGCGCTGGATGCCTTGAGCGAACGCCTCAATGGCGCCGTACCGGGCATCGTGATCACCGCTGATCGTACCGAAGAAGTCGCCGAGGAGGTCAAACGTGGCGGTTATCAGCTGTTGCTCAAGCCAGTACGCCCGGCAGCTCTGCGAGCTCTGTTGACGCGTACGCTTCAGGCCAGCCGGGCACCTCGGTAAGACAACAGGGGTCAGGTTCCGCAGAAGGTGCGCAGGACACGCTCACCGGGCTCCGGTGGCCGCAGCAGACTCTGGTCAGCCGGCGCTGACCAGGGGTTGGCCACTGCGGCGAGCAGGGTCTCGAACGGAGCCAGGTCGTCATGGTCGACCGCGGCTCGGATCACACCTTCGACCAGATGGTTGCGGGGAATCACCAGCGGGTTGCTGGACTGCAGTCGTGCCTGCAATGCCTCGCTGGCCCGGCCTTCCTCACTCAGGCGCTCGCGCCAGCTCGGCAACCAGGCATCCAGAGCGGCGTCGGCATTGAGCCGTTGACGCAGTGTCTGCTCACCTTCGCCCGGCTCGATGGCAGCCGCCAGTTCGCGGAAGCTCAAGGTGAAGTCGGCCTTGTCCGTCTGCAACACTTCCAGCCACTGCCCACCCAGGGCCAGGTCGCCTCCGGCCTCCGGCTCAGCCTCACGGGTCAGCCCCAGCTTGCCGCGCAGGACATCGGCCCAGGCCTGTTCATGACGCTCGCTGAAGCTCTCGATCGCCGCGGTAGCACGGTCGATGGCCCGCTGTTGATCGTCATCGATCAGCGCCAGCAAGGTCTCGGCGAACCGCGCCAGATTCCACTGGGCGATCACAGGCTGGTTGACCCAGGCATAGCGCCCACGTTCATCGATCGAGCTGAATACCGTCGCCGGGTGATACTCATCCATGAAGGCACAGGGGCCATAGTCGATGGTTTCACCGGAAATGGCGCAGTTGTCGGTGTTCATCACCCCATGAATGAAGCCCAGCCCCTTCCACTGAGCGACCAGGCTCGCCTGACGACCGATGACCGCATCCAGCAGAGCCATGGCCTGCTCATCTTCCGGCAGACCGACAAGCTCTGGATAATGGCGTTCGATGGACAGCGTGACCAGTAACTTGACCGCATCGATGTCGCCACGTGCGGCAAAGAACTGGAAGGTACCCACCCGCAGGTGGCTCGCGGCCACGCGGGTCAGGACTGCGCCGGGTTCCGGCAACTGGCGATGCACGCTTTCACCGGTGGCCACGGCGGCCAGGGCTCTCGTCGTCGGAACGCCCAGCGCATGCATGGCTTCGGAGACCAGATACTCACGCAACACGGGGCCAATTGGCGAACGACCATCACCACCACGAGAAAAGGGGGTGCGCCCGGAGCCCTTGAGCTGGACATCACGCAGCCTACCGTCGCGGTGCGCCAGCTCACCCAGCAACAGCGCTCGCCCATCGCCCAACTGAGGCACGAAATTACCGAACTGATGCCCGGCATAGGCTGCCGCCACGGGGGTCACTCCCGGCGGCAGACGGGTACCCGAGAATATCTGAGTCGCCTCTTCAGCATCGAAGTCCCTGGGGTCGAACCCCAGTGCCTCGGCCAGCGAGTGGTTGAAAGCCAGCAGACGCGGTGCAGCTACCGGTGTCGGCTGACACTCGGCACGCATGCGGTCGGGCAGGGCAAGATACTGCTGTGAAAAACGGGGGAACATGTCAACCTCGGCAGACGCTCTGGAGCACAGCTCCCATGACAACAGAGCACGATGGCAAAAGAAACCGGCGGCAACAGAAACCGGGGAAAAGAGCCCGGTGGAAAAAGAGCCCGGTGAAAAGAACACAGTGGAAACAGGGCGTACAGGCAGGTGATACCGCCAATCAGCTGGAAACGGCTTCGGCACGGCGCTCCATTTCACGCACACTGGACACGAAGTCGCTGAACCTTTCCCCCTGGATCAGTACATGATCACGCAGCCCCTGCTCCGCCGCCTCGGCATCCCCCCGCTCGATGGCCTCGAGGATGCGTGAGTGCTCATCCAACGAGCTCTGCATACGGCTACGCACCTGCAACTGAAGGCGTCGATAGGGTTTGAGACGTTGTTTCAGCGCCGTCGCCTCGGCGGCGAGGAAGGTGTTGTGACTGGCCGCATAGATGCAGCCATGGAAACCTTCATTCTCGTAGTAATACTCGTCACTGTCACCGGCCTCGGCCGCTGTCCGGCAACGCTCATAAGCGTTGCGCAACTCGCCGAGTTCATCAACGGTGATACGGCGCGCCGCCAGGCGCCCACACATGCCTTCCAGCTCAGCCATGACCTCGAACATCTCGATCAACTGGTCGAGCCCTACACGGGCCACGAAGGTGCCCTTCTTGGGTGATACCGTCACCAGGCCGCTGGCCACCAGTTGCTGTATGGCCTCTCGCACCGGTGTACGCGAAACACCATAGACGCGACAGAGTTCTTCCGGATCAAGGCGCTCACCCGGTACACGCCGACCATTGATGATGTCGTCCTCGAGCGAGTCTCTGAGCCGCTGGGCGTTGGATGGTTTCTTCATTCCCTACCCCTTCTGCCTCTATGGTCACATGCCGGTCGGATCGCAGGTATTGCCGCTGTACACAGCAACCACCTCCGCTCCATTGTACATCCTCAACGAAGTGCAACGGACAGGACCCACACCACCATGGTCTAACACGCTGTAGATTGACACTGATATACCTGACAGCTATTGAAGTATACATCAATGTGATTGATACATTTCACAACGCCAACATTTCACAACGCCACCGAGGCCATACTGACCTGACATAACCTTCAACCACTGCGACTGCATCTGTCGCTACCGGCCACTCACCCATTCGAAAACCGTATTGCGCAAGGTACCAACTCGAACCCCATTGGCTCGACCAGCACCAGTTCGATCAGAACCAGCTGACCAGCACTATGCTTCTTGATGAAAGCGTCCTGTCACCACAACAACAATGTCGACCAGGAGTCCCTCATGAAACGCCAGGCTATCGTCCTTTCCCTTACCATCGCGGCCATGACCGCCGCCTCTCTCGCCAATGCAGCTACCGTGCTGCGCGTCTCTCACCAGTTCCCCGGCGGTCAGGGGGATGTCCGCGATGAGATGGTGCAATTGATGGCCAGCGAGGTCGAAGCAGCGGACGTCGACCTCGAACTGCAGGTCTACCCCGGCCAGTCACTGTTCAAGGCCAAGGAGCAGTGGGGCGCCCTGGTTCAGGGGCGGCTCGACATGACGGCCCTGCCACTCGACTATGCCAGCGGCCGCCATCCTGAGTTCTCCGCTACGCTGATGCCGGGCCTGGTGCGCAACCACGAGCGTGCCCAGCGACTCAACGACTCCGAGTTCATGGGCATGATCAAGCAGGTCATCGAGGATGCGGGTGCGCGGGTGCTGGCCGATGCCTGGCTGGCAGGTGGCTTTGCCTCCAGCCAGCAGTGCATCACCTCACCGGACACCGTCCAGGGCCAGACCATGCGTGCGGCCGGGCCGGCCTTCGATGAGATGCTGGCTACCGCCGGTGCTTCAATTTCCTCGATGCCGTCCTCGGAGATCTACACCTCCATGCAGACCGGAGTGCTTGACGGCGCCAACACCTCCTCCGGCTCATTCGTTTCCTACCGCATCTACGAACAGGTCACCTGCTTGACCGCGCCCGGCGAGAATGCCCTGTGGTTCATGTATGAGCCAATTCTCATTTCAGAGCGCAGTTGGCAACGCCTCAACGAGGAACAGCAGCAGGCCTTGACCGCCGCTGGCGAAAAGGCAGAGCAGTATTTCGCCGAACAGGCTGCCGAGCTGGATCAGAAGATGGTCGACGTCTTCACCGAGAACGGCGTCGAAGTGGTGCAGATGTCGCAGGAGAACTACGACGCCTGGCTGGAGATCGCCAGGGACAGCGCCTACAGGAACTTTGCCGAGAATGTCGAGAACGGTCAGGCATTGATCGATGCCGCCCTGGCGGTGGAATGATTCCGACGTAGCGAGTGGCGAGTGGCGGCAGGTACGGCACCATGCCGGGACTGCCGCCACTTATCGGCACAAGCCGACCCCCTGTGACGCCCAAGGCCAGCGGAGGCCCCATGCACCCCAGCCCTCACCGTCCGTCCCCCGGGCCGCGTTCTCATTCGGCGCCGTCCGTAACACAACGCTCCCGCGGAAGATTGATCGACGGTTACTGCCACATGATGAGATGGGTCTCCATCGGTGCGGCCATCATTGCGGCCCTGGCGCTGCTGATCGGCGTACTGGCGGTCTGCCACATGATCTTCACACGTTATGTGATGGGAGAAAGCACCACCTGGCAAACCGAATTCGCCATCTTCTCGATCACCGCTGCCATGTTGCTCGGCTCTCCCTACGTGCTTCTGACGGGGGGACATGTGGCGGTGACGGTCCTTCCCGACGCCCTGAGCAGTGGCCCCCGTTATGCCATGCAACTGATCGCCGCTCTGGTCGGTCTGCTGTTCTGTGCTGCCCTTGCCTATGGCTCCTGGCTTTATCTGCTCGAGGCCTGGCACGGCGGCTGGACCACGGGCTCGGTGTGGAACCCGCCGCTGTGGCCCGCTCTGGTGCCATTGGTGGTGGGAACCACCCTGCTGGTGACACAGTATCTCGCCGAGATCCTGCAACCCGGCAAACCGGAACCATCGGCTTCAGCTCCGGCACCTTCAACCCCGGGCACTACAGAGTCGGGAGGACATGACTGATGGATCCTGTCACCAGTGGCATCCTGATCGTAACCGCACTGTTCGTATTGATGGCAATCGGCACTCCCATCGCCTTTGCACTGGGTTCGGTTGCGCTTGCCGCGCTGGTCATGAACCGCGGCATGATCGAGCTGACCTATTTCGGCGAGACCTTCTTCGGCAGCCTTGCCTCTTTCGGTTTCGTAGCCATTCCGATGTTCATCCTGATGGGCGCCGCCGTCGCCTCCTCACCCACCGGCCGCGACCTGTATCGTTCGCTGGATCTGTGGTTGGGGCGCGTGCCCGGTGGGCTGGCAATTTCCAATATCGGTGCCTGCTCGATCTTTGCCGCACTATCCGGCTCATCACCAGCCACCAGCGCCGCCATAGGCAAGCTGGGCATTCCTGAAATGCGCAAGCGGGGCTACCCGGATGGTGTAGCGGCCGGCTGTGTGGCGGCAGGCGGCACCCTGGGCATTCTGATTCCACCTTCAGTGACGATGATCGTCTACGGCATTTCCACCGAGACATCCATCGGTCGCCTGTTCATTGCCGGTGCCCTGCCCGGCGTGATGCTGGCTGTGCTGTTCATGGCCTGGACGCTGATTGCCTGCCAGTTGGCTGGCGGTTACCACACCCCCAACCCCGTCAGTGAGGCGGCGGAGAGGCTCAAGGAAAATGTCCGCGAGAATGTCGACCAGAATCTCAAGGCGCTGATTCGGGTACTGCCGTTTCTGGTCGTGGTGACCTGCATCCTGTTTGCCCTCTACGGCGGTGTCGCCACTCCGTCCGAAGCGGCTGGCGCCGGGGCCTTCCTGTGTCTGGTGCTGGCCATTCTCGTCTACCGCATGTGGCGGCTGAAGCCGCTGACTACCATCATGCGCGATGCCCTGCGTGAGAGCGTGATGATCATGCTGATCATCGCCTGTGCCGAGATCTTTGCCTACGCACTGTCCTCGCTGTTCATCACCCAGACGGTGGCCGGTGCCATCGCCGACCTCGAGGTCAACCGCTGGGTGCTGATGGCGATCATCAATCTGTTCCTGCTGGTTGCCGGGTTCTTCCTGCCGCCTGTGGCGGTGATCGTGATGACCGCACCGATTCTGTTGCCGATCATTCTCGCCGCCAACTTCGACCCGTACTGGTTTGCCGTGATCCTGACCATCAACCTGGAGATCGGTCTGATCACGCCGCCTGTGGGGCTCAACCTGTTCATCATCAAGGGGATCGCCCCTGACATCGCCCTACGCGACATTCTGCTCGGCAGTCTGCCCTATGCCCTGTGCATGGTGCTCGGCATCATCCTGCTGTGCTTCTTCCCCGGTATCGCCACCTGGCTGCCGGATCTGATCATGGGGACTGGTGGTTGAAGCCCGCCCTCCCGGTGAACACCGTCAACTGGCCGCTCAATCGGCGACGTTCGTTCCCGACGAACGATCGCATTTCCCACGTCCCTGTGGGTCGGCTACTTGTGTTCCCGGCACGAGCGACGGGCACCGCCAATTGACTCTGAGGAGTGACGAGCCTGTGAATATCAGTTTTCTTCAGGAACTTTTCAGCAGCATTACCCAACGAGATGCGCTTCTGTGGCGGCGTAGTGACGGGAAGCCAGTCTCTCACGAGCAGGTAGTCGATGCCTGTCGCCTGGTGCTGGAAAGCGATGGAGAGGCCTCGAGCATCGCCCTGGCCAGCCGCGCCCTGAGCGGCTATGCCAGCCTTGATGACGAGCAGAAGACTCGACTCTTCTACACACTCACCGATGACTTTGCCGCCGATCCCGAGCGTATCGACCAGGCCTGGCAGGCCTATCACGCCACGCGAGGCAATCTCGAGTTGCAACTGTTGTGCGAGGCCTGCGAACCCGAGCGCCAGGAACTGCTGCGACGCCTCAATCTCACCGCGGGTGGCACCCATGCGCTGGTGCGTATGCGCGAGGATCTGCTCACCCGACTCCGAGAGATGCCGGAGCTGGCCGCACTGGATGCCGACTTTGCCCACCTGTTCGGCTCCTGGTTCAATCGTGGTTTTCTGGTACTCAAACGCATTGATTGGAACACCCCCGCCGCAATTCTCGAGAAACTCATTCGCTACGAGGCCGTCCACGAGATCCGCGACTGGAACGATCTGCGCCGCCGCCTGGATGCCCGTGACCGGCGGTGTTACGCCTTCTTCCATCCGGCCATTGGTGACGAACCGCTGATCTTCGTCGAGGTGGCTCTGACCCGTGGCCTACCCGAACGCATCCAGCCGATACTCGATGCCAGCCATCAGGCCATTGATGCAGAGGAGGCCGACAGCGCCGCCTTCTTCGGCATCAGCAATTGCCAGACCGGACTGCGCGGCATTTCCTTCGGTAACTTTCTGATCAAGCAGGTGGTCCTGGAGCTGCAGCAGGAACTTCCTCAGTTGGTGAATTTCGTCACTCTGTCGCCCATCCCGGGCTTTCGCGTGTGGCTGGATCAGCAACGCCAACGAGATCAGAACCTTCTCGAGGACGAACTCCTCCAGCGCCTGACCGAACTCGGGCGTGCAGACTGGCACACCGACAGTGAGGTGGCCGCCGCACTCGGCGAACACATTCGTCCACTGGCCGCCCACTATCTGACCCGAGTGCGCAACGAACAGGGGCTGCCACTCAATGCCGTGGCGCGTTTTCACCTCGGCAACGGCGCAGAATTGCACCGGATCAACTGGCTGGGCGATACCTCCGCCAAGGGTCTCGCCAACGGCCTCGGCCTGATGGTCAACTATCTCTATGTGCCTGACGACATCGAACGCAACCACGAGCGCTACTCCACCGACGGCAAGGTGATGTGCTCATCCTCCGTGCGCGACCTGAGGCGCCGGGCACGCAAGTTTCTCAAGGGAGATCACCGCACATGAACCACAATCTCTTCGCAACCTTTGCCACGCGTATGGATGAGCGTGGCGCAGCCCCCTTCATAACCACCAGCGAAGGTGCCGATTACAGCTACTCCGAGGCCCTGGCGATGAGTGCCCGGCTGGCCGGCGCGCTCCACGAGCAGGGCGTACAGCCGGGTGATCGCGTTGCGGTTCAGGTCGACAAGAGCCCCGAGGCCATTCTGTTGTACCTGGCCTGCCTGCGCGTCGGCGGCGTCTATCTGCCGCTCAATATCGGCTACACCAGCGAAGAAATCCGCTACTTCCTGGGCGATGCCGAACCGGCGCTGTTCGTGTGCCGTCCAGCCAGTCTGGAGGAAGCCCGCACTGTGGCCGCAGAATGCGGCAATATTCGTGTCAAAACACTGGGCACCGCCGCTGATGGCAGCCTGATGCAAGCGGCCTCACAGGCCACGCCGCTGGACGAGATCCTTCCGCGTGACCCCGATGATCTCGCGGCGATCCTCTATACCTCTGGCACCACTGGCCGCTCCAAGGGCGCCATGCTGACTCACCGCAATCTCGGCTCCAATGCCGCCTCGCTGGTCGAGGCATGGCGCTTTACCGAACGGGACCGTCTGATTCATGCTCTGCCGATCTTCCACACCCACGGCCTGTTTGTGGCCTGCAATGTGATTCTGAGGTCCGGCGCCAGCATGCGCCTGCTGCCGAAGTTCGATGTCGATGTGATCTTCGAGGAATTGCTTCAGAGCACAACCATGATGGGGGTTCCGACCTTCTACACCCGACTGCTCCAGGATCCGCGCCTGACACGCGAGGCCTGTGCGGGAATGCGCCTGTTCACGTCCGGTTCGGCGCCACTCACAGCAGAGACTCACCAGGCTTTCGAAGCGGCAACCGGCCACGCCATCCTCGAGCGTTACGGCATGACCGAAACCAACATGAACACGTCCAACCCCTACGACGGAGACCGTATTGCCGGCACCGTCGGAATGCCTCTTCCGGGTGTGGAGATTCGCATCACCTCGCGTGACAGCGACAATCATGCTGCCCTTCCCCAGGGTGAGATCGGTATGCTCGAAGTACGCGGCCCCAATGTGTTCAAGGGCTACTGGCGGATGCCCGAAAAGACTCGCGAGGAGCTGCTCGACGACGGGTTCTTCATTACCGGCGACCTGGCATTGGTCGACGAGCGCGGCTACGTGCAGATCGTCGGGCGCGACAAGGATCTGGTGATTTCCGGCGGCTATAACGTCTACCCCAAGGAGGTCGAGGGATATATCGACGAACTGGAAGGAGTGGTGGAATCAGCGGTGATCGGACTGCCCCACCCGGATCTCGGTGAAGGCGTGGCTGCTGTGGTGGTTGTGCATGATGGTGCCCGACTCAGCGAAGCCGAGATCATTCAGCCATTGCAGGACAGGCTGGCCCGCTACAAGCAGCCCCGACAGGTGTTTTTCGTCGACTCCCTGCCGCGCAACACCATGGGCAAGGTGCAGAAGAATCAGCTGAGAGAGCAGTTCAGGGACACCTGGCAGCCCTGAGCGACAGCCCTGAGCGGCGACCTTGCAACTCAGACTTGTAACTCGGACTTGCAACTTAGACTTGCAACTCCGACCTGAAGGTCTGACCTGCAACTCGGATGGATCGAGATTGGGGGCGGGCCTTCCCCCGCCCTCACTCCTGCCGCTGCCATTCCTGAACGGCCCTGCGCACCTGCTCGAAGTCAAAGCCACGACCGGCCAGAAAGCGTTCGTGACGTGCTCGCTCACGAGGCGGTATCTGGTTTGGCGCGACGCTGCCGAAACGCCGTTGCAGCACGTCCATGGCCCGCTCCGCCCAGTCGATAGCCTGGTCGCGTTCCAGCTCGGCCAGGCTCTGGCGAGCCAACTCGCGATCCACTCCCCGCTGGCCAAGCTCGGCCAGCATCTTTCTCGGGCCGTGGCCGCGCAGTAGACGGTCACGCAAAAAACACTCGGCAAAGCGCGCATCACTCTGCAGGCCTTCCTCAGCCAGTTGTTGCAGGGCCTCCGCCACAGCGTTGACCCCATGCCCCCGAGCGGTCAGGCGATCGGTCAACTCCTGCAAGGAGTAATCACGTCTCGCCAGCAGGCGGATGGCATCATCTCGTGGCGTGCTGTCGGCCGTTTTCGCAACATTCCACATCACTAGATACCCCACATCGCTCGACACCCCACATCGGGCTTGTCCATCATCAGATACGCATCGGGCCCCGCCATGCGGAGCCCGATCGGGTTATATCGCGAGTTCCTGCCGAGCCTTACAGGAGGTCGTCGCCCAGGTCTTCGCCCACTGCGACCTCTGCAGCTGCATCCTTTCCGGCGGCGTCCTGATCCTCCGGTTTGGCGTTCGGCTGAGCCAGCAGTTGGGCACGAATCTGGGTCTCGATCTCGTTCATGATCGCCGGGTTGTCCTCGAGGAACTGCGCCGAATTGGCCTTGCCCTGGCCGATCTTGTTGCCCTGATAGCTGTACCAGGCACCGGCCTTGTCGACCAGCTTGCACTGCACACCGAGGTCGATCACTTCACCGGCATGATAGATGCCCTTGCCGTAGAGGATCTGGAACTCGGCCTGACGGAACGGCGGCGCCACCTTGTTCTTGACCACCTTGACGCGGGTCTCGTTACCCACGACCTCGTCGCCCTGCTTGACCGACCCGGTACGACGAATATCCAGACGGACACTGGCGTAGAACTTGAGAGCATTACCCCCGGTCGTGGTCTCGGGGCTGCCGAACATGACCCCGATCTTCATGCGGATCTGGTTGATGAACACCACCATGCAGTTGGCGTTCTTGATGTTGCCGGTGATCTTGCGCAGCGCCTGGGACATCAGGCGAGCCTGCAGGCCCACATGAGAGTCGCCCATCTCGCCCTCGATCTCGGCACGAGGCGTCAGCGCCGCCACGGAGTCGATGATGATGACATCGACACCACCGGAACGCACCAGCATGTCGCAGATCTCCAGCGCCTGTTCACCGGTGTCAGGCTGCGAGACCAACAGGTCATCCAGGTTGACGCCAAGCTTCTCGGCATAGCTGGGATCCAGCGCATGCTCGGCATCGATGAAGGCACAGGTCTTGCCCTCACGCTGTGCCTGAGCAATCACCGACAGGGTAAGCGTCGTCTTGCCCGAGGATTCCGGACCAAAGATCTCGACCACACGACCATAGGGCAGGCCACCGATCCCCAGGGCGACATCCAGCCCCAGAGAACCCGTCGAGACCGAAGGCATCACCACACGCGGTGCATCACCCAACCGCATGACCGTGCCCTTGCCGAACTGGCGGTCGATCTGGGAAAGAGCGGCATTCAGTGCCTTGGTACGGTTTTCATCCTGCGCCATGGAGGAGCTCCTGTTGATCTGTTGTCATGCGGAAGCCGCAGAGCGAGTGTCCTTGGTTCCGTCCTCGAGGTCGCTCGGCGGCCGGACAGAATCACTGTATGGTTGAACAGTAGTATGACGAAAAATCTCGAGCACGACCAGTCTTTCTGAAGCGCACTGCCCTTCTCTCAGGACAATCGCTCCAGCAGTCCTTCCAGAGCCGTGATCACTGCCTGCTGACGCACCGCGATTCGGTCGCCCTCGAAGTGACAGCACCGGGCGTCGACTCGGCCTCCGGCACGCCAGGCAAGCCAGACGGTTCCTACCGGCTTCTCCGCGCTGCCTCCTCCCGGGCCGGCGACTCCGCTGATCGCCACCCCGGCCTGCGCACCGCTATCGGCACAAGCCCCTTCGACCATGGCCTCGACCACGGCCTGACTGACTGCACCATGCTGTGCAAGAAGCGCCTCCGATACCCCCAGCAGACGGGTCTTGGCTGCGTTGGAATAAGTCACATAGCCGGTTTCGAACCAGTCTGAACTACCGGCGATATCGGTAATGGCCGCGGCGACACCGCCACCAGTGCAGGACTCTGCAGCCGTGACACTGACCACCATCTCCAGGCATTGCCTGCCCAGACGCTCGGCCAGGGACTGCGATCTCTTCGAGAATTCGGACATCGGGACGCTACGCCTCACAAAAGGTACGCATCACAACAAGCGGCGCCACAAGGGCGCCGCAGGACTTCACCGGAACAGGCAGTCCAGTTGCCGCCCAGGCTCAACGCCTGGCGATGATCCACACCGCATGAACGATGCCCGGGATGTAACCGAGAAGCGTCAGCAGAATGTTGAGCCAGAAATGCAGACCAAAGCCCACCTGCAGGAACACACCTACCGGTGGCAGGAGAATTGCCAGAATGATACGAATAACATCCATATTCCCGCTCCTTGAACGATTCAAGTCATGTGTACATGAGTCTGCACAGGGCATGTCGCGTGTTGCTGCCACTCACACAGCGTAACCGCGACACCGCTACGTCACCAACCATTGCGCAGCAAATTCATGCAATTTTCAATATCCGTTAAGCACTGGACACCACCACTGTCGACTTCGTTCCTCGGCGCTGTGCGGAAAGTGTCATCAACCCGGCCAGCCGTTCACCGGCCACCTTATTAACCCGGCATGCTTTTATGTCGGGTTGATTGCGGTACAGGGACGTGCCGCCGTCGGCCATCAGGCCGACGCGAGACCGCGCCACACCAGCAGATCCGCGCATCTGCGCCAGTGTGGTGCGGACGACAATCAAATCGATCAGGATGAGCTATTTGATTGCCATGTTAATAACCAACCCCGTGATCAAGGATGCCGTCAACGGCTACAGAGAGCCCCCATTGACATGCTATTCTGTGCGGTCGTCAGACGCCCATGATGACCAGCCACTCGCCACAGGAATCATCTCGTCCCCATGAACGACATGGCCAAGCCCAGCACTCCCAGCCATACGCCGATGATGGCTCAGTACCTCAAGATCAAGCGCGAGCACCCCGAGGTGCTGCTGTTCTATCGCATGGGCGATTTCTACGAGCTGTTCTTCGACGACGCCAGGCGTGCCTCGGCACTGCTCGACATCACGCTGACCCAACGCGGTCAATCGGCCGGCAAGCCGATCCCGATGGCTGGCATTCCCTATCACAGTGCCGAAGGCTACCTGGCGCGCCTGGTAGCCGCCGGAGAATCGGTGGCAATCTGTGAGCAGATCGGTGACCCGGCGACCTCCAAGGGGCCCGTCGAGCGCAAGGTGGTGCGTATCGTCACCCCCGGCACCCTGTACGACGAAGCCCTGCTGGACGCTCGCCGCGACAACCTGCTGGTATCCATCGCGCCCACTGGCGAGCATATCGGCATTGCCTGGCTGGAGCTGTCCAGCGGACGCTTCAGTGTTCTCGAAGTCGATGGCGAATCGGAACTGCTGACCGAGCTGATGCGTCTCGACCCAGCCGAGCTGCTGGTGCCCGAGAATCAGACACTGCCCGCCAATCTGGCCGAACGCCGAGGCCTGCGCCGTCAGAGCGACTGGTTGTTTGACCTCGAGGGCGCCACGCGAGTGCTGTGCGATCAGTTTGGCGTCCAGGATCTGCGCGGTTTCGGTTGTGCCCATCTTCAGGCCGGCATCATTGCCGCGGGTGTGTTGATCGATTATGCCCGCGATACCCAGCGCAGTGCTCTACCCCACGTCACCTCGATCGGCGTCGAGAATCGCGATGATGCCGTGGTCATTGATGCCGCCAGCCGACGCAACCTGGAAATCGATACCAACCTGACCGGCAGCGGTGACAACACCCTGGCCAGTGTGCTCGACACCACGACTACCGCCATGGGCTCCCGTCTGCTCAAGCGTTGGCTGAACCGCCCTCTGCGCGACCGCCCACAGATACAGGGACGCCAGGCTGCCATCGCGCTACTGCTCGACCGCGATGAATACCAGGGACTGCGCGACGAACTCAAGGCGATCGGAGATGTTGAACGCATTCTGGCGAGGGTAGCGCTCTACAGCGCCCGGCCACGTGACATTGCACGTCTGCGCGATGCCTTCAATGCCCTGCCGAACCTCGAGGCCGACCTGTCCGCCTTTGATGAAGGAACCGTCCTCGACGAGCTGAGGCGCCACATTCACCCCTATCCCGAACTGGCCGATACACTGACCCGGGCGCTGGTCGAGAATCCGCCGGTGGTGATTCGCGATGGCGGCGTACTCGCCGATGGCTTCGATGCCGAGCTCGACGAGCACCGCGGCCTCGCCGAGCATGCTGGAGACTATCTGGTGCAGCTCGAGGCCCGAGAGCGTGAGCGTACCGGTCTGGCTGGTCTCAAGGTCGGGTATAACCGCGTACACGGCTACTACATCGAGATCCCGCGTGCTCAGGCCCGTGAGGCACCGGCCGACTATATCCGTCGTCAGACACTGAAGAATGCCGAACGCTTCATCATCCCCGAGTTGAAGGAGTTCGAGGACAAGGCACTGTCGGCAAAATCTCGCGCTCTGGCCCGAGAGAAACTGCTCTATGACGGTCTGCTGGACAGCCTCAATGCTCAATTGGGTGAGTTACAGGCCACAGGTCGTGCGCTGGCATCGCTGGATGTGCTCTGCGCCCTCGCCGAGCGAGCTCGCTCACTGGACCTGGTACGCCCCACCCTCGCTGAAGCGCCTGGCATCGAGATCCTCGGTGGGCGGCACCCGGTGGTCGAGCAGGTCAGCGAAGGTCCCTTTGTGCCCAATGACCTGCGCATGGACGACGAGCGCCGCATGCTGGTGATCACCGGCCCCAACATGGGCGGTAAATCGACCTACATGCGTCAGGCAGCGCTGATTACCCTGCTCGCCCACGCCGGCAGTTTCGTGCCTGCCGATGCCGCCACCATTGGCCCGGTGGATCGAATCTTCACCCGTATCGGCTCCAGCGATGACCTGGCAGGTGGTCGCTCGACCTTCATGGTCGAGATGACCGAAACCGCCAACATCCTGCACAACGCCACTGAGCAGAGTCTGGTGCTGATGGATGAGATCGGCCGTGGAACCAGCACCTTCGACGGCCTGTCACTGGCCTGGGCCAGCGCCGAACACCTGACCGGTACCCGCGCCTTCACGCTGTTCGCCACTCACTACTTCGAGATGACGGCTCTGGCCGAGCAATCACCCACAGTGGTCAATGTTCACCTGACCGCCGCAGAGCACAACGATGGAATCGTCTTCATGCACCGGGTCGAGGATGGTCCGGCCAGCCAGAGTTACGGCCTGCAGGTCGCACAACTGGCCGGTGTCCCCCAGGCAGTGATCGCCGCGGCCAGAAGCAAACTGGCGACCCTCGAACAGCATGAGGTCGACCTGGGACATTCACCGCAGCAGCATGCTTCCGCCCCGGATATGCCCCAGCAAGCGGACTTGTTCGCCAGCGCCCCTCATCCGCTGGTAGAGCGGCTGTCGGAACTGGCAATGGATGACCTGACACCACGTCAGGCCCTCGATCTCCTTTATGAATGGAAGGCCAGCCTCTGACCTCCATTGATCCGGCAATCGAATCGCTCATCCCGGGCTGTTATGGGTCGACGACGGCGCTTTCCTGTACTGCGTTCGATCCGACGCGAGACCGTACCACACCAGCAGATCCACGCATCTGCGCCAGTGTGGTGCGGACGACAATCAAATCGATCAGGATGAGCTATTTGATTGTCATGTTAATAATATCTGGCGGAGAGGACAGCCAAGGCTTGCCCCCTTCCGACCCGCAGGACTAGAATGTGGCTCTCGCGACCGTGATTATAAAAACACCATTGCCTTATAACCAAGAGCACTAAACGTTACCGATGCGGCAATCACCTGCGGAGGTCACGAAAAGGCGTCAGGCATGCCTGGCATCATGACTCACCCATCAATGACGTTTCTGCCGGCAGGACACCGGCGAGAGGAAGGGAGACTGGCATGACATTCGTCGTCACCGAAAACTGCATCAAGTGCAAGTACACCGACTGTGTCGAGGTGTGCCCGGTGGATTGTTTCTATGAAGGACCGAATTTTCTGGTAATCCACCCCGACGAATGCATCGACTGCGCATTGTGCGAGCCGGAGTGTCCGGCTGAGGCGATCTTTTCCGAGGACGAGCTCCCCGACGGGCAGGAACAGTTCATCGAGATCAACGCTGAGCTGTCGGAAGTGTGGCCCAACATCGCCGAGAAGAAGGACCCGCTGGACGACGCCCAGGAATGGGACGGCAAGACCGGCAAGCTCGAGTATCTCGAACGGTAAGCCGGAAGCTACGAGCTACGAGCTACGAGCTACGAGCTACGAGCTACGAGCTACCCAGTGGTGTGCCCCCAAAAAAGTAGACACCTCGGTTCAAGCCGCCAACTCGTATGCCCTGGGCGCTAACCCGCCCAGGGTTTCGTGAGAGCGGACATTGTCATAATACTCGCCAATGTAATATGCCACGGCGTCTTCCATCTCCCTGCGGCTGATCAAGCCCAGATGGTGCAACCACTCCCGTTTCATCAACGAGAAGAAGCTCTCTGCACAGGCGTTATCCCAACAGTTTCCACGTCGGGACATGCTGATGGTGAGGCCGGCTCCACTCAGCGTCTTCAGCACCTCTT
>NZ_FRCA01000008.1:0-164330 GCF_900142755.1 Halomonas cupida
TCTCCCCTGCGAGCTCAACACCGAATCGCTGGTCGAGGCCGCTCAGGAAAAGGGCGAATCCATCGCCTCCCGCAAGGCCTCGCTCAACTGCCTCAACGAGTTGGGCCCGCAACTGCCGGAACTGCTCGGCGGCAGCGCCGACCTGGCCCCGTCCAATCTGACCTTCTGGAGCGGCGCCAAAGCCATCACTCCCGAGACCAGTGACGGCAACTATCTGCACTACGGGGTGCGCGAGTTCGGCATGGCGGCGATCATGAACGGCATCGCCCTGCATGGCGGCTTCGTGCCCTATGGCGCGACCTTCCTGATCTTCATGGAATACATGCGCAACGCGGTACGCATGGCGTCGCTGATGGGCCAGCAGGCGGTGTACGTGTTCACCCACGACTCCATCGGTCTGGGCGAGGACGGCCCCACCCACCAGCCCATCGAGCAGCTGACCAGCCTGCGCACCACTCCCAACCTCAGCACCTGGCGTCCGGCGGATGCGGTCGAGACCGCTGCCGCCTGGGGATATGCGATCAAGCGCGCCGGCGGCCCGACCGCGCTGGTCCTGTCGCGTCAGGGACTGCCCCACCAGAGCCGCAGCAAGGCCCAGGTGGCCGATATCCAGCGTGGTGGCTACGTACTCAAGGACAGTGTTCTCAAGGGCGGTGTTCTCAAGGACCGTGTCCTTGAAAACAGTGAAGGCACGCCGGACCTGATTCTGATCGCCACCGGTTCCGAGGTCGGCCTGGCGATGGATGCCGCTGCAAAGCTGGAGGAACAGGGCAAGCAGGTGCGCGTCGTGTCGATGCCGTCCACCGATGTGTTCGACCAGCAGGATGCCGACTACCGTGAATCGGTGCTGCCGCGTGCGGTGCGCGCTCGCCTGGCCATCGAAGCCGGTCATCGCGACTTCTGGACCAAGTACGTCGGCCTCGACGGTGATGTGGTCGGCATGAGCACCTTCGGTGAGTCTGCCCCGGCCGGCGACCTGTTCCAGCACTTCGGCTTCACTGTCGACAATGTGGTAGCAAAAGCCGCGGCGTTACTCGATTGATCGGCCCGCGGCACCGGCAAGTCTCTGCGTTATCCATGACCTTCATCAGCCATGGGCAACGCAGAGAAGTTTGCCTACCGACAAGGCTTCACCTCCTTATCCTGATAGACTGGCAGCACCACTCAGCGAGAAGGTGCCCATGAGAATTGCTGCCGCTCAATTCCACCCTGCAAAGGGAAGTATCGACGACAACCTTGCTCGCCACCTGAGTCTGCTCAAGGTCGCGGTCCAGGAGGGCACAGACCTGGTCATCTTTCCGGAGCTGTCACTGACAGGCTACGAACCAGCTCTGGCGGCCGAGCTTGCCATCAGTGCCGATGACCCGAGAATCGCCAGGCTGCAGAAGGTCGCCGATGAGAATCGCCTGACCATCATTTGTGGCGCCCCCCTGCGCAACAGCTCACCACGCCCGCTGATCAGTTCTCTGGTGCTGCAGCCAGGCCAGAAGGCGCTGATCTACAGCAAGGTGCACCTGCACCACAGCGAGGGCGAGCACTTCATCGCCGGCCACAAGCACTGTATCTTCCCGCTGGGCAGCGTGCGTGCCGGTGTTGCCATCTGTGCCGACACCCAGCATGAGCATCATGCCGCCCAGCAGAAAACGGCCGGAGCCGACCTCTACCTGGTATCTTCGATGATGACTGCCGGGGGCTATGAGCACGATACCGGGCAACTGGAACGCTGGGCACGCCGCTACGAGATGCCAGTCGCCATGGCCAACTTCCATGGCGAGTCCGGTGGACGGCGCGCCGTCGGCGGCAGCTCGGTGTGGGACCGACGTGGCAAACTACTGGCCCGCGCCCCCGAGGACCGTGATGCATTGGCCATCGCCGAGTTATCAGCAAGCGGTAGCCGCGGCTGGTCCAGAGCCCTTCCTCGTGTTTGATGGCCAGTGATGAATGAAACAACCTCCATCACCGGCCAGATCTGCCTGGCGAATTGATTCAGATCGCTGGTAGAATATCCGGCGTCGCAGAAAGATCTGCGGCGCATTCAACCTCTCATACATCAAGTTTCCCTTGATAGAGAGATAAAGGTTCTCAGGGCGGGGTGGAAGTCCCCACCGGCGGTAATCTCTCCACTCATGCATCATCCAATGCAGGGAGAGTCAGCCCGCGAGCGCCTTTCCGCGACATTTGATGTGGCAATAGCGGAGAGGGTCAGCAGATTCGGTGAGATTCCGAAGCCGACGGTCATAGTCCGGATGGAAGAGAACGGCAACAACGATCAATATCGCCATTTTCGGCGATGCTGTCGCTGGTGCCCGCATGCCCTGATTCTGGTGACAGTTGAGGAAAACCATGAATCAGACTACCCCGCAGTCCCCCCAGCCGCGTATTGCCTTTATCCAGGCCAGCTGGCACAGCGATATCGTTGGCCAGGCGCGCGAAGCCTTCATCAGCACTCTTGCCAACGACTACGACATCGCAGCCGATCAGGTCGAGGTGTTCAGCGTTGCCGGCGCCTACGAGATTCCACTGCAGGCCAAGCTGCTGGCCAATAGTGGCCGCTACAGCGCTATTGTCGGCGCCGGTTTCGTGGTCGACGGCGGCATCTACCGTCACGACTTCGTTGCCCATGCTGTCATCGATGGCATGATGAAGGTCCAGCTCGATACCGAAGTCCCTGTGCTGTCGGTCGTTCTGACACCACACCAATTCCACGAGCATGCCACGCACACCAGTTTCTTCCACGAGCACTTCGTGACCAAGGGGCAGGAAGCCGCCCATGCCTGCGCCACAACGCTGGACAACATGCGCAAGCTCCGTCAGTTGTTTGAATAGCAGCGCAGACTGATACGAGAAGGCCGCCACAGGGTGCAATCCTGCGGCGGCCTTCCTGTTCTACGGGAACCGCTCACCCCACAACGTTCTCAACCCCGCGAGCGAGCGACTGGTCGACATACTCTCGCATCAACCACGCTTCCACAGCGGCGACTTCCGCCTCACTCATCACCAGGTACAGTTTGGTGCGACGTTCGAGGATGTCCTCGGCACGTCTGGCCCACTCCTGCTCCACCAGATAGCGGGCCTCCGCAGCATAGAGGTCGGCTCCCAGGTGCTCTCCCAGATCAGTGTAACTCCCGGCATTGCCCAGTATTTCTCGGGCGATGGTGCCATAGAGCCGCGCATACCGGGTCGCAGTGGCATCCTCCAGCCACGGATATTCCTCCCACAACTGGTCAAGAAAGACCTCGAAGTCCGCATTCGGCATATCGCCCCCCGGCAACGGAGCCGTCTCGTTCCAACTGGCGGTCATCTGCGGGAACCAGGGCTGAAGCTTCTCCAGGCCATGCTCGGCGAGCTTGCGATAGGTGGTGATCTTGCCGCCGAATACCGACAGCAGAGGCGCCTTGCCATCGTCATCCTGGATATCGAAGACATAGTCCCGGGTCACCGCCGAAGGGTTCTCCCGAGAGTCATCGAACAACGGCCGAATACCGGAGAAACTGGTCAGGATATCGTCGCGATCATAGGGCTGCTTGAAGTAGCGGTTGACCACGCCGAGCAGGTAGTTGATCTCATTGTCATCGATGGCTACGTCGTCCGGTTCACCTTCATAAACGATGTCGGTGGTACCGACCAACAGCTTGTCGCCTTCGTAGGGATTGACGAAGATCACCCGCTTGTCGTCGTTCTGCAGTAGATATGAATTGGCGGTGGCGTAGCGTTTGGGCAGGACGATATGGCTGCCCTTGACCAGCCTGACGCGATCCTTGCCCTGTTCGCCGAAGGCGCCCTTGAGAACCTTGTCGACCCAGGGGCCAGCGGCATTGATCAGTGCGCGCGCCTTGATCGTGGTGATCTCACCGCTGTCGGTGTTGGTCATCTCGACCTGCCAGTGGTCCTGGTGTCGGATCGCGCTGGTGCAGGCCTGACGAGTATGGATGACCGCGCCCAGACGCTGGGCATCCAGTGCATTGAGCACCACCAGGCGGGCATCATCAACCCAACAGTCCGCGTACTCGAAGCCTCGGGGGAAGTCGTCCTTGACCGGCTCGCCCTCGGGGCAACGCAGCAGGTTCAGCCCGCGGCTGCCCGGCAGCAGGTCGTCTCTGCCTCCCAGGTGGTCATAGAGGAACAACCCACAGCGCACCAGCCAGGCCGGACGCTGCTCCGGACTGTGCGGCAGTACGAAGCGCATCGGCCAGATAATATGCGGTGCCTTCTTCAGCAGCACGCTACGCTCGCGCAACGCTTCACGCACAAGGCGAAACTCGTAGTACTCGAGGTAGCGAAGACCGCCGTGTACCAGCTTGCCGCTGCGTGAGGAGGTGCCCTGGGCCAGGTCGTCCTTCTCGCACAATGCCACCGACAGGCCACGCCCTGCCGCATCGCGAGCAAAACCAGCGCCATTGATACCACCGCCGATCACCAGAAGATCGTAGAGCGGCTCTGCGGCAGCGGTCGTCTCGATTGTTGTCATGGGGTGTTCTCCTGCTGACGTATCGGTGCTCGTAACGGCTCGGCATTGACCCGCTCGAGATGCCGCCAGAAACCATCGGTGTTGGTATGCGAACGCTGGTAGACGCCGAACAGCCGCTCATAGAGATTCTGCAGATCCGGGTCCGGCATCACAGCCTCCTCGCTCAGCCAGGGAGTTACCCAGGTTTGACATGCCTCGGCCAGGTCACGATGTCGGCCCAGGCACAGACTGGCCACCATGGCTGCACCGGCAGCACCGGTTTCTCCTCGACTCAGCGTGCGCACCGGCACCCCCATCACCGAGGCAAGAATGGTGCACAGGGTGTCGCTCTGAGCGGCACCTCCGGTCAGTCGCAATTCCTCGGGGTGTGCCTCGAGCGCCTGGTAACAGTCGCGCGCCGCAAAAGCCACCCCCTCGTAGATGGCTCGCGCCATATGCAGATGAGTGGTCTCGGTGGTCAGACCGAGGAACTGCGCCCGCGCCCGCGGATTGAAGAAGGGGCCCCGCTCGCCGCTGGCACAGATAAAAGGGTGGTAGATCACTCTGCCCGGTTCGGTGGCCGCCAACGCGCGATCGAGACGCGGCAACAGGCCCTCGGGCGTCAACGGGGTCTCGCCGATGGCGCTGAGCATCTCGCTCATGCCCTTGAGGAACCATTCCAGGTTGAGCGTCGCGGCCATGTTGGAACAGAGCTGCACCCAGGTATCCGGCGCAACGCAAGGCATGGTGTAGCAGGAATGGTTGCCGAGGATGATGTCCCGCGCCGACTCCCGCACGCAGAGATGAGCGCCAGTGGTCCCGATGATGCTGCAGGCGACGCGCTTTCCGGGTTCATATACCCCTGCTCCGAGCGCCGTGGCCAGCATGTCGACCGGTGCCAGCACCACAGGGATGCCCGAAGCAACACCGATGGAGTTCGCGACGTCAGCCGTGAGGGCAGCATGCTCGCGACTACCATCCACGATCGGTGGCAGGTAGCCACGATATTCCTCCAGCCCGAGACACTCGAGTACCTCGTCACTGTAGGCGCCACTGCGAAAGTCACCGAAGGTCCACATGGCCTCGGCAGGATCCGTGGCACGTTCACCGGTCATCCGGAAGTACAGCCAATCCTTGCAGTGCAGAGCCGTCGCGGCGCGCGCCAGGCGCTGCGGGTCATGCTCCTTCAGCCAGCGCAGCTGACCACTCTGGATCGACTGGTTGAGCCCTGTGGCCGTGCGTCGAAAGGCAGTCGGCCCGGCACTGGTGGCACGCCAGTGGGAGACGATATCGCTGGAGCGGTTGTCCAGCCACAGCATGGCGTCTCCCACCGGCTGACCATCTGCATCGATAAGCCAGGTACCATCGCCTTGACCCGTCACCGCAATGGCCGCCAGCCTCGGCGCCAACTCCGGTTGCTCGGCAAACAGCGCCGACAGCGTGGCCAGTGCTGCCTGCCAGGTGGCATCAAGGCTCTGCTCGACACCACCTCCTGGCAGATGATGAACATGGTTCTCGCATTGCGCTCTGGCCAACTCCCGGCCTTCACCATCGAAGGCCAGCGCCTTGATGACCGAAGTGCCGGCGTCGAGTCCGACAATGATGTCGGGATCCTGGTCCCGCTGGTACTGCCTCATGGCGTGACTCCGCACGATTGTTGTTGTGTGCTGCCGCTGTCATGCTGTTTTCGGGTACGTTTCCTGTACCCTTGCTGCTGCCTCCGAAACGAGCCGCTCCAGAGTATCCGGTCAGCCCTGCTGGACCTTGTCACCGCTGTCGTCCCACAACTCCAGAATCCGGCGGGCGACATTCTCGTCGGTGATCAACCCCTTGAGCAGGCCACTACGCAATACCGCGAGGATGGCATTGACCTTCTCCATGCCTCCGGCCACCGCGACGATGTGGTGGTGACGCAACTGGTCCAGCGACAGCCCCAGGGTACGTTGATTGATCTCGCATTCGACCCGCTGACCATTGGCATCGAGGAACTGGCCGAGGATCTCGGCGGCGGCCCCCACTTCGCGCAAGCTGGCAGCATCCCGCTCATCCAGCTCTCCCAGTTCCATCAGCAGCGAATGCCCCTGATCAGGTACCGCGCCCAGGCCCACCATGGTGAGATCCGCATCCACCGCAATGCGCATCACATCCTGCACACTGCGCTGGGCCATCAGCACATCGCGATGCTCTTCGGTATCGGCAAACAACGGCACCGGCAGCAGATAGCCTTCGCCACCGGTGCGGTCCACCAGTCGATGGATAACGTCATAGGGGTTCAGGGCCATCTTGCGCACCACGCTGCCGAGCACAGGCACCATGCGTACGTCGGAGCAGTCCATGTCCGGCAGACAGTTGACCATTTCCGATAGACTGCGCCCCCAACCGAGCCCCAGCACATTGACTTCCGAAGACTCCAGTCGCGACTTGAGATAGTGCGCTGCCGCACGCCCCAGATTGATCTCCGGGTTGGCAGCATCTTCGGCAACCGATGGCACCAGCACGCAGTCTTCCAGCCCCATCTTCTCGCGCAGCTGGTCTTCCAACTGCAACAGCGCTTCAGGTGAACCATCGATGAACACCTGGACGGCGCCCATGTCATGCGCCATCGCTACCAGCCGGTGAACCTTCATCCTCGACACCTTCAGGCGCTCGGCGATCTGCGCCTGGGTGTAGCCGCCGACGTAGGACAGCCAGGCAGCGCGCAGTGCCAGATCGGCTTCACTATGGGTACTGGGTTTGGCCTTCACGATTCGGGCTCTCTTTTCCAAGGGCGGTTTATCAAAGGGCGGTTTTTCGAGGGACCGCTTGTCGGGCCCTGCCGACTTTGAAATTTTTTTCATGTGTTGTTAAAAATAACAATTAGAGTAACGTTAGTGAATGAAACGGCAGGCGTCAACGCAAGGTTCCCTGAACCTGAACCAAGGTCGAATCCGTACCAGCGGCAAGTACCTGTCTCCCGGCTGACAGCCTCCCACAACAAGCCACAAGACTGCCGAGGTTTCCGTGCTCAAGTTCGCCACCAACCTGACTTTCATGTTCACCGAGGTGCCCTTTCTCGAGCGCTTTGCCATGGCTCGCGAAGCGGGATTCCGACGCGTCGAGTTCCATAATCCCTGGCCATTCTGCGAAGATACGGCAGCCATTGCTCGAGCCGCCGAACAGGCGGGTGTCAGGATCATCCACTGCAACCTGCCGGGCGGTGACTGGCAAGCAGGCGAACGCGGCATTGCGGTATTCCCGGATCGCACGGACGAGTTCCGCCAGGCGGTCGTCAGCACCATCGCCATCGCTCAACAACTCGGTATTCGCCAGCTCAACTGCCCGCTGGGTTACCCCGGCAGCTCACTGAGCCACGACCAGTGGTATTCCACCCTGACGAACAATCTACGCTATGCCGCGAAGACCACCGCCCAGGCAGGCATCATGCTACTGGTCGAACCACTGAATCCGATCACCCACCCGGGCTACCCGCTGATCAATACCGCTCAGGCGTTGGAACTGCTGGCCGAGGTCGACCACCCCAACCTCAAGATCCAGTACGACTTCTATCAGATGCAGCGCTCCGAGGGAGAACTGATCGAGACCGTACGCCAACATCGCGATCACATCGGCTTCATTCAACTGGCCGACAACCCCGGCCGCCATGAGCCGGGGACAGGAGAGATCCATTACCCGTTTCTGTTTCGTGAACTCCAGAGCATGCGCTTCGACAAGGTGATCTCACTGGAATACAGCCCAGTCACCACTACCCTGGATTCGCTGGGCTGGATCTCTGACTACGGACTCAACCTCGACGCCTGACATGGCTGCCCTGCACCGACATAATCCCATGGAGCGATACATGAGCACTGCATTCTGGGTTGGAACCAGTTGGAAGATGAACAAGACCCTCGCCGAGGCCCGCGACTACTGTCACCAGCTCCACAGCGCCGACATCTTCGCCGGTCCTCGCCTGCAGGGTTTCATCATCCCGCCCTTCACTGCTCTGGCACAGGTCTGCCAGGATCTGCACGCGACTCCCTTCAAGGTCGGTGCCCAGAACATGCACTGGGCAGAAGCCGGCGCCTTTACCGGTGAGGTATCACCACGGATGGTTGCCGATTGCGGCGCCAGCATTGTCGAGCTCGGCCACAGTGAACGCCGCGAATACTTCGCCGAGAATGACATCGACCTCAACCGCAAGGTCCATGCGGCACTGGATCAGGGGCTGACTCCCCTGCTGTGTGTCGGTGAAACCGCCGAGGAGAAGGCGTTGGGTGCTGCATCGGAAACCGTGCTTCGTCAGTGCCGCATGGCGCTGTCCGGGGTATCCAGCGATGACCTGGCCCGCGTCCTGATCGCCTATGAGCCGGTCTGGGCCATCGGCGACAAGGGGATTCCTGCCAGTGCGGAGTACGCCGACTGGGTGCATGGCGAAATCCGTCGGGCGCTACCGGCCGACTCTCGAGGGAATCCACCGACCGTGCTGTATGGCGGTAGCGTCAACCCGGACAACTGTGGGGACCTGGCCAGCATGCCCAACATCGGTGGACTCTTCATCGGTCGCAGCGCATGGCAGGCCCGCGGGCTGATCGATATCGCCGAGCGGGTTCTGAGTGCGCGGGAGGCTCAAGTGTGACCTCAACATCATCAAGGTGATAGTTGCCGTCTCATGATGGTCACTCGCTCTCCGCGATAATCGACCTCTTCCACGTCCAGCCAGCCGAGGCGGCGATACAGTGCCTGTTGGTCGGGTGTGTAGAGGTAGAAAGTGGCAATGCCACAGTTCTGTGCCTCCTCCTCGACACGCCGTACCAACGCCGAGGCGATGCCCTGACTGCGCTGTTCCTCAATGACATAGACCGACGCCAGCCAGGGCGTCAGGTCCGGGCGGATCGACATATCATCCACCACCAGACTGGCGGTACCGGCCTGAATACCCGCTCGCTCTGCCACAAACACCGAAGGCACGCCTGCTATACCGCAATCGGCGGCGAAATCCTCGCGCCAGCTCTGGCGGGTCCGTGCAGGGCTCAAATGGCCCCAGGCCTCGAAAGTCCAACCGGCCACTTCGTCCAGATGTGGGTCGGCGGCATCCAGCCGCCTGATGACGATATCCTGCATGGGGATCCTCATGATGAAAGGTCGGCGACAGCCGGATTCAGACGACCGAAGCGCTGCAGCTGCATCTCCTGAAGTCGGCTTCGGGTACGGCGAAAGGCGAAGGCCAGGTGCCCAGTGGAATAGAGCTCATCCATTGCCACCTCGGCCTCGATGATCAGTGGCACGCCTCGGTCGTAGCATTCATCGACCAGGGCAATGAAGCGCCGCACGCCGTCATCCTTGCTCGACAACGGCGGAAGTTCACGGTCACCGGCCACCACCCGATGGCTGGCATCTTCAGTGCCTCTGGCAATGCGAGCCTGCTGTCCCTCGCCCACCAGCGATGGCAGATTGCCGAGCAGCAGCAGTTGAAAGCGATCACAGAGCGCAATGAAATCCACTGCGGCCAGGGGCGTTTCACAGAGCGCCGCATAGTCGCACCACAGGGTATGCCGACCAACACCACGAGCGTGAATGGTACGCGCCCCCAGGTCGACATCGAGGTCGTACTGTACCGCCGCTTCCGTCTTGGCGAACAACATCGGAAGCCTACTGGGCTGCCCAGCCCGGCGAACATGATAGCGCTGGCAGGTCTCGCCCGGGTGATGGCGATGATCCATGTCGCCATCCACCGCTACGACGGTCATGTTTGCGAGAATGGCGTCGATGGCAGGAAGAAAGCGCTCACGGTTGTAACCTTCCCGATACAGCTCCTGAGGTGGCTGATTGGACGTGGCCACAACGACCACGCCCTGATCGAACAGCCGAGACATCAATCCGCCCAGCAATATGGCGTCCGCGATATCTTCAACATACAGCTCGTCCAGACACAGCACGGCCACCTCTGTGGCCAATTCCCGAGCCAGACAGGTCAGCGGGTTCGCATGCCCTCGCCAGTGCAACTGACGACGATGTACCCACCGCATGAAATGGTGAAAATGCAGACGCCTTACCGCGACCGGACAACTCGCCGCGAACAGGTTCATCAACCAGGTCTTGCCGCGCCCGACACGCCCCCACAGATAGACGCCCCTGGCCGCCCCATCGCTATCCAGCCCTTGATGACACGCCTCCAGTTCGGCGACAGCGGACCGCTGGCCAGGATCATCCACGATCAAGCCGCCATCGAGTGCGCTCTGCCAGGCCTTCATCGGTGACAGGAGTCCTGCGTCTACGCTGTTTGTCATGCCTCTCCCTGTTTGCCCTGCGTGCGTCATTTGGCCACGTCGCCCATGGTATATGAAGCATGGGAAATGGCCATTCAGTCCCCTATAGTGACTTCTCGATGCCTTGAGTCCCCGTGTTCCACAATCCCATGCTGATCAATTCTCGACACCACCAGCTTCTCTGTCGCATGGCCCTGTTCGCCATGCTGATGCTGTTTGTCGGCCCATTGATCAGTCAAACACAGCAACTCATGGCAGAGACTGCGTCGGCGGGTACCCACCAGGGTCATGCCGGCCATGAGCATCATGCCGCATCTCAGCCCCCCGTGGCACATCAGCATCAAGGTACCCAGAGCGAACGGTTGGCGGCAGGCCTGGCCAGCGTAAGCGGCCACCACGACCTGTCAGCCTGTGGCTACTGTACACTCGGCGTGCACCTGCCGGGGCTGAGTGTAGCGGTCTCCATTCCCGATGCGCTTCCCCCCATGACGCATGTGCCGTGGAAGCTTCAGCCGCAACAGGCATGGACCACCCCCTTCCATCTGCGCCCCGGCCCCAGGGCCCCACCGTCGTCGTTTGTGGTTTCCGGTTGACACCCTGTTCACCGCTGGCTTCTCCGCCTGCGGTACCACTCCGACTGTGAGAACACCCGATGACAACGACAATCCGCCCCTGGCCGGCACTCAAGGTGCTGATCATGCGCCTGCATCTGTATATAGGCCTGCTGGTGGGTCCCTTCATCTTCATTGCCGCCCTGACCGGTACCCTCTATGCGTTGACTCCTGCCCTCGAGCGGGCCATCTTTCACGATGCCTTGACCACCAGTGAAGTTCATTCCGCCAGCGAATACCGTTCCCTGGCTTCGCAGGTCTCCGCGGCGCAATCCTTTCTTGCAACAGATGCCATGCCCAGTGCCGTACGTCCGGCGCCGGAACCCGGCACCACGACTCGAGTCATGTTCAATGCCCCCGGCCTCACCAGTGGTGAGCACCGCGCCGTCTTCATCGACCCAGCCACTCTGGAAATCCGCGATGATCTGACGGTGTACGGCACCAGTGGCGTACTGCCTCTGCGCCGTATCATCGACCAACTGCATCGCAGCCTGATGCAGGGGGATATCGGTCGTCTCTACAGCGAGCTGGCTGCTTCCTGGCTGTGGATCGCCGCCCTTGGCGGGCTGGCCATCTGGTGGTTCAGCCCCGGCGGAAAGGTCCCCCATGACAAGCACACACCCAGTGCCCGGCGGCTGCGCACCCGGCGCCGCCACAGTCTGCTGGGGCTGATACTGTTGATCGGCCTTCTTGCCCTGTCGGCTACCGGTATGACCTGGTCGAAGTGGGCCGGCAGCAACTTCTTCGCCATTCTCAAGGCCGGCGGCTGGGGAACTCCCCGGGTGTCCGTGGAGTTGGGTGGAAGCGACGCGGCTGCCGATCCCCATGCCCATCACATGGCAGGCAGCGCGGCAGCGGACTCCGGCATCGCGCTGAGCGCCTTTGACCGTGTTCTGAGTCAGGCCCGCACAGCAGGCCTGGATGCCGGCCCCATTGAGCTCCAGGTACCAGCTTCCGGCAAGGCCTGGAAAGTTCGGGAGGTCGATCGCAGCTGGCCGTCTCAGGTCGATGAAGTCGCCATTCATCCGCAATCCTTCGCGGTAACTGACCAGGTTCGCTTCGAGCAATATTCACTTCCGGCCAAGCTGACTCGCTGGGGGATTGACGGCCATATGGGCCTATTGTTCGGCCTGCCCAACCAGTTACTGCTGGTCGCTCTCGGCATCGGCATCATGACCATGACGACCTGGGGCTACAGCATGTGGTGGCGCCGCCGGGCCAGTGGCAGCTCGCAGACCCTGTGGCAGGCAATCATCGCCGTTCCCGCACCAGCATTGGCAGTCGTGGCACTGGTGAGTCTAGCGCTGGGCTACATGATGCCGGTCATGGGCGTCAGCCTGCTGGTGGTGCTGGTGATCGATGGCCTACGCACCCTGTCGGCAAGAAAGCGCACCTCGCTTGCCTGACGCCAGCGTTCCAGAGCCGACTCGCCCCCGAGGGCAGGACAGCAAAAAGGGGGAGTCCATGGACTCCCCCTTTTTGATTGCAGAACCCAGCACCGATTTTCAGCACCTATTGAGGTGTCATCAGTGTGCGGATTTCCCACGTATACGCTGAATGCCGGTGACGATGACAACAATAACCGCACCAACAACAAGACCAATCAGGCCATTGATCAGCATCGGCACCAGTCCATGCACGATAGCATCCACGCCGGGAATGTCGATATCGGCGTCTGCGACGCCTTCCACCATGTGGTGCAGCACAGGAATCCCGTGTACCAGGATACCGCCGCCAACGAGGAACATGGCCAGAGTGCCGAAGATCGACAAGCCCTTCATCAGCAATGGCGCCCCTTTCAACAGACCACGGCCGAATGCCTGAGACAGTCCACCCTCTTTCTGCGCCAGATGCAGCCCAAGATCATCAATCTTGACCAGCCCGGCCACCAGCCCATAGACGCCCACCGTGATCAACAGACCAATCGCCACCAGCACGGCAATCTGTTCGGACAGCGTCGCTGCAGTCACCGTGCCTAGAGAAATGACAATGATCTCGGCGGACAGAATGAAGTCTGTTCGGATTGCGCCCTTGATCCTGTCGCGCTCGAAGGCACGCATATCGACCTTCTCATCGGCCAGCGCCTGCTGACGCGCTTCACGCTCCTTTTCGACATCCGCCTTGTGCAGAAACTTGTGGGCCAGCTTTTCCGCTCCCTCGAAGCACAGGAAAGCCCCGCCCAGCATCAATAGAATGGTGACCAACCAGGGAACAAAGGCACTGATCAACAGCGCAGCCGGGATCAGTATGCACTTATTGAGCAATGACCCCTTGGCCACCGCCCACACCACCGGCAACTCGCGATCCGCTGCGACACCGGTAACCTGCTGAGCATTGAGCGCCAGATCATCACCCAGAACACCTGCGGTCTTCTTCGCCGCGACCTTGGTCATCACGGACACGTCGTCGAGCAGCGTGGCGATGTCATCAATCAGGGTTAACAGACTGCTTCCAGCCAAGGGATTGTCCTCCATGGACAAGGGAGTGGTTCGAACACAGCATACGACAAAATATGGGAGGACGGGGGAGGCGGTATGCGGTAAGCGGTAAGCGGTAAGCGGTAAGCGGTAAGCGGTAAGCGGTAAGTCTCGAGCACCGAGCTACGAGCAGTCCAGTGCGAAACTAGTAGCTCCGAGCCTTCTCTGGGGTTCGGGGTTACTTACAGCTTAAAACTTACAGCTTATAGCTCGAGCTGCTCGCGGCTCGAAACTCGTGGCTCGCCAACCCCGCCATTGAGGCGGGGTTGGCGGGATCACGCTTGCTGGAAGGGGTAGACCGCGCTCAGTTGCAGAATATCAGTGAGCTCATCGAGTGCCGCCAGGACCTGCTCGGCCAGCACTGGGTCGGCGAGGTCTTCCGAGGCCAGGCGGTCGCGATAATGTCGCTCCACCCAACTCACCAGCTCTTCGTACAGCGCATCGTCAAGCAGCACACGTCCCGACAGGGCTTCGCGCTCGGCGCGACTCAGCACAATACGCAGGCGCAAACAGGCCGGACCACCGCCGTTGCGCATGCTCTGCTTGACGTCCTTGACCACTACTTCCGAGATCGGATTGTTGCCGGCCAGTAGGTAATCCTGGATGCAACGCCATACCGCTTCACGTTCCTGACACTCTCCCGGTACCACCAGGGTCATGCTGCCGTCGGCATTCGACAGCAGTTGCGAGTTGAACAGATACGAGGCCACGGCATCCTCGATGCTGACCGCTTCCAGCGGTACTCGCACCGGAATCAGCGGCTCCGGCATTTTCTCGCGCAGTTCGTCCAGCGTCGCCTGCTCGTCGCGGAAGGCCAACTCGTGATACAGCAACACCGGGCCGTTGCCGACAGCGATCACATCGTTGTGGAACACGCCGGCGTCGATGGCATCGGGATGCTGTTGGGCAAACACCAGTTGGCTGTCACTCAAGCCATGCTGACGAGCCACCGCCTGGCTGGCTTCCAGCGTCTGCCGCGCCGGGAAGAGTCTCGGCTCGACACCATCACCACCGAAGGCCTGACGCCCGTAGACGTAGAGATGCACCCCGACCTCACCATGCCCGGCACACAGTCGAGTGTGATTGGCCGCGCCCTCATCGGAGAAGGCAGGCGTTGCCGGCAGTGACGGATGATGAGCAAAGTGCTGTGGGTCGGAGAAGATCGCCGACAGCACTCGCCCGGTGGTGTCCGGTTCGAGATAGCGATGGAAACTCGACTGCAGGTTGGCGGGAGTGAAGTGCGCCCGACCATCAGCACTATCCCGGCTCGGTGTGATGGTACCGGCATTGGCCGTCCACATGCTCGACGCCGAGCACACGGCACGCAGCACCTGAGGGGCCTCCTCGGCGGCCCTTGCCAGCACAGCGGCATTGTCGCCGGTAAAGCCGAGCGCACGCAGCGCACCGAGATCCGGACGCTGCTGCGGCGGCAGCACGCCCTGCAGATAGCCGGCATCCTTGAGGGCCTTCATCTTGGCCAGCCCCTGAAGCGCCGCCTCGCGCGGATTGGAGACCAGACCACCGTGGTTCATCGACGCCACATTGCCGTGCGCCAACCCGGAATAGTTATGGGTCGGCCCGACCAGACCATCGAAGTTCACTTCCCGATAATCGCTGGCGTGGGATGTCTGGCTTATGGTGCTGGTGCTGCTCGCGGTGTTGGTGTTACTCCTGGTGCTGGTGTTGCTCATAGCGTCACCCCGGGCGGCAGCTTCTCCGGCAGGGTCAGCGCTTCGCTCTCCACGGAAGCCACCGGATAGGCGCAGTAATCCGCCGCATAATATGCACTGGGGCGATGGTTGCCGCTGTCCCCTACGCCACCGAAGGGCGCATCACCTGAGGCACCGGTGGTCTGACGGTTCCAGTTGACGATGCCGGCACGAATGCGCAGCAGGAAGTCGTCCCAGTCGTTGCGCTCACCGCCGATCAGGCCGGCAGAGAGGCCGTAGCGGGTGTCGTTGGCCATGTCGATGGCTTCATCCCAACTCTGATAACGGTATACCTTGAGCAGCGGACCGAAATGCTCCTCATCGGGTACCTCGACTCCAGTGACATCGACCAGTCCCGGGCTGAGCAGACTGGTACCCTCCTGCAGACGACGCATACGCGCCAGCACCTTGCCGCCGCGCTCCTCCAGATCCTGCTGAGCTGCCAGCAGACCGTCGGCGGCAGCAACGCTGACCAGACCGGCATAGAAAGGAGCCTCCTCGGAGAAGGGCTCGGCTACGCGCAAGCGTTCAATGGCCGTGGTCAGAGCCGCAATCAGGCTATCGCCAGCCTCCCCTGCCGGTACCATCAGACGGCGGGCACAGGTACAACGCTGTCCACCGGACAGGAAGGCCGACTGCAGAATGGTCAGCACAGCGGCGTCCTCATCGGGAACGTCCTTGACCACCAACGGATTGTTGCCGCCCAACTCCAGTGCCAGCACCTTGCCCATCTGGCCGGCAAACTGGCGATGCAGCATGCCACCGACACGGGCGCTGCCGGTGAACAACAGGCCATCGATATCGCCGTGGGAGGACAGCGCCTGACCCACTGCGGCGGCACCCTGTACCAGATTGATGACCCCGGCCGGCAGACCGGCCTCGAGCCAGCACTGCAGAGTCAAGTCAGCCGTCAGCGGCGTCTGCTCGCTGGGTTTGAAGACCACGGTATTACCGGCCAGCAGTGCCGGGACGATATGTCCGTTGGGCAAATGTCCGGGGAAGTTGTAGGGCCCGAAGACCGCCATGACACCATGAGGGCGATGGCGCAGCACGGCGCGTGAATCACCGAGGTCACGTTCACGATGCCCGGTACGCTCTTCACGGGCACGCACCGACAGTGCCACCTTACCGATCATGGCACCGACTTCGGTCCGCGCTTCCCACAGTGGCTTGCCGGTCTCATGGGCAATACTGGCGGCAAGATCCTCGCGGTGAGTCTCCAGCACCGCGCGGAAACGCTCGACCAGTTGCTGACGCTCCTCCAGCGAGGTACGCGCCCAACCGGCAAAGGCTCCGCGCGCGGCCTCAACAGCCCTGGCGACCTGGGCATCCGATGCGCCCGCGCCGTGCCACAGCTCCTGCGCCGACACAGGATCCAGCTTGGTGAAGACTTCGCCTTCGCCGTTCTGCCACTGGCCATTGATCAGCACTTGTTGGGTGGGTTGCATCACGCCTCCTCGTCAGTATTCAGGATGCGCAGGGTGTCGCCTGAAGCGACTTCAAGCCTGCGGGCTTCGTCGTTGTTGATGGTCAGGACACCATTCTCGTCGGGGCCACGCCCGACCCAGGCAGCGCGGAAACCACCCATGTCGGCGGTTGCCGCCAACCATTGCGGACGTCCTTCACTGGTGGCATCGGGATCGATCTCGACGCGGACATGGCGCGACAGGCGCACACCCTTGACGTCGTCGATATAGGCCTCGACCGTGGGCCCGCCATCGAAGATGTCGATGTAGCCTTCCCAACGCAGCCCCTGCTTCTTGAGCATGGCCAGCGCCGGGCGGGTGTGTTCGTGCACGCGGCCGATACAGTCCCGAGCCTCGTCGGAAAGAAACGGCGTGTAGATGGGAAACTTCGGCATCAGTTCGCCGATGAAACTCTTCTGTCCCATGCCGGTAAGGCGATCCGCCTCACTGAAATCCATGGGAAAGAAGTTGCTGCCGAGGCACTCCCAGAACGGGCTGCGGCCGTTCTCGTCGAAATGACCGCGCATCTCGGCCAATACCTTGTCCGGGAAGCTGTCGCGGAACTCGGCCATGAACAGCCAACGCATCATCGACAACAGTGCGCCATTGCGCTGCTCGCGACGATCAGTGCCTCGATATTCACTGCGCAGGAACAGCGAAGCCACCTCGGCATCCCCGGTGTGATCGGAGCTCAGGAACAACGTATCGATGGTGCGATGCAGGTCCAACTGTTTCGATGAATGGGCCAGAGTGCCAACACGATAGTGGTAGAACGGTATCTCACGACCCACCTGCGCCTCAATGGCGCAGCAGCCCGCCAGACGACCAGCCTCCTCGTCCTCGAGCACGAAAAAGTAGAGGCGTTGATCGGCGGGAACTTCACCATTGAAGGCACGCTGCGCCGAGGCAATCTTCTGCGCCAGGAATTCACGGTTATCCGGCAGGGAGGTGAAACCAACCCCGGTTTCGCGCGCCAGCGCCTGCAGTTCATCGAGATCGCTCTCGACAATCGGTCGCATACGCATCACAGCTCTCCCTCGTCGTAACCCGGATCAATCTCGCTTCCCGCCAGGTTCAGCGGTGCTGCCAGTACGGCTCGGCCTTCCTCGACTCCCAGCGCTTCGGCATGCTCCTGACTCAGCATCAACTGCCCGGTAGGCGACAGTGCATAGCGCGCCACCGTGCAGCGGAAATCCTGCTGTTGCTGGTTGGCAATCATCGCCAGCTCAGCATCCGGCAGTGCATGCTCCGGTCGAATCCGCACCGGATGCCAGGCAGCGTGGCGGAAGGTTTCGAGACGCGAACGGTCACCCTTGATCACCGGACCAGCGTCGAACAGGTCGACATGCCGGGAGCGCAGGAAACCTTCGGCCAGCATCTCTTCCAGCGCCGGTTCGTGAACCGGGTGCTCGCGACCGATGGAGGCACGCGCCTGAGGTGTCAGCATGGCCAGATACAGTGGGAACTGCGGCATGACTTCAGCGATGAAACTCTTCGAACGAACACCGGCGAAGTAATTGATCTCGTCGTAGTCGCGGGCGAAGAAATGACGACCAACGCTGTTCCAGAACGGGGACTCCCCGGCATCGTCGAGGTAGCCGGGGAAAGCCATGGCGAGAATGTCGGCGAAACGCTCCGGGTACTGGGCGATGAACATCAAGCGTGCCCGACGCAGCAGGCTTTCGGCGTTGGTCCCCTTGTAACGAGGATCCAGTGACAGGGCACACAGCAGGCTGGCATCAGACACCTCATGGGACAGCGCCAGCGTCTGTACCTCGCGCCGCACATTGAGTTGCTGTGAGGCGTGGATCAGGGTTTCCTGGCGATAGGTGTAGTAGGCCTCGTTGTAGCCTGCCAGCGCACGGATGGTGGCCGTTCCGACCACCTCCTTGCGTTCCGTGTCCTCGAGCACAAAGGTGTAATGCTCATCACCGGGCACATCGACTTCCGCACCAAAGGCGCGCAGCGAGCGCGTGATGCGCTCTTCCAGCCGATCACGGTGCGCCGGCAGATTGGTCAAGCGCGGCGCTGCACTACCCGCCAGCCGTTCCAGGGCCGGCAGATCAGTCAACCGCGTGGGGCGAACGACCAGCATGGGATTGCCTCCTGGCTTGGATGCTGCATTTGACGCCTGTCCAGCCATTACTGGCCGGATACCATGCGAGCGATCGCGCGCTCGAGACGCTCAAGCCCCTCGACGATATCTTCCTCGGGGATCACCAGCGACGGTGCCATGCGCAGCACATTGGGGCCGGCCACCAGAGCCATGACGCCCTCTTCGATCGCCAGCGGCAGAATATCCTTGGCACGGCCTTCATATTCCGGCGCCATCTCGGCACCCACCAGCAGCCCCTTGCCGCGGATCTCCTTGAACACGCCATGCTTGCGGTTGATGATTTCCAGATGCTCGCGGATCAGGTCGAAGCGCCTGTTGGCGCCTTCCAGAACCTCAGGGGTATCAATGTGACGCACCGCCGCCAGGGCCACAGCTGAGGCCAGAGCGTTACCACCATAGGTGGAGCCGTGAGTGCCGATCGCCATCGCCGGGGCAACACGATCCGTGGTCAGCATGGCGCCCACCGGGAAACCGCCACCGATCCCCTTGGCGCTGGTCAGGATGTCCGGGCTGACCCCGTAATCCATGTAGGCATACAGCGAGCCGGTACGGCCGGCGCCGGTCTGCACTTCGTCGAACACCAGCAGCGCGTCATGCTGATCACACAACTCACGCAGACCGCTGAGGAACTCCTGTGTCGCCGGCAGGATGCCGCCTTCGCCCTGAATCGGCTCGACCATCACTGCACAGGTGTTGTCGTCGATCAGTTCGCGCACGCTATCCAGGTTGTTGAACTCGGCGTGCACGATACCGCCCGGCACCGGACCGAAACCCTGGGAGTATTTCGGCTGACCGCCTACGCTGACGGTGAAGAAGGTGCGACCATGGAAGGACTGACCGAAAGATATGATACGGTGCTTGTGCTCGCCGTGGTTGTTGTAGGCCCAGCGACGTGCCAGCTTGAGAGCTGCTTCGTTGGCTTCACCACCGGAGGAACACAGGTAGACCTTGTCGGCGAACGTCCGCTCGGTCAGCTCACGGGCCAGTTCCAGTGCCGGCTCGTTGGTGTAGACGTTGGACAGGTGCCAGAGCTTGTCGGCCTGATCCTTCAGCGCATTGACCAGCACCGGATGGCAGTGGCCAAGGGCATTGACCGCGATGCCGCCAGCGAAATCGATGTACTCTCGACCATCCTGGTCCCACAGACGGCTACCCTCACCGCGTACCGGAATCACCTTCTGCGGGGAGTAGTTGGGCACCATGTACTGATCGAAATCGGCACGAGTCGGTCTAGAGGTCATCAGGATTCTCCGCTGTCATGAAAGTAAACGCCGGCCGGAGACGTCTCGGGCCAGTGGCTCATTCGAGTATAGGGAGACGCTGCCTTCAGGGCTTTCAGCGATGGGACCCGGATTTTCATAAAGCCCGGGGCCAACCATGGTGACGCCCTGGTAGAGCGGTACCAGACTCCACCACTGCCCTCCACCACTACTCTCCACCACAGCCGGGAGTTGCCATGATCAATACCACCCGCTGGAACCGACTGCGCTACTCCTGCTATGCGCCGATCTACGACCGCGTGGCAGGTCCACTGTTTCGACGTGCTCGCCGCGAATCATTGCGTGCGGTTCCCTGGCAATCCGGGATGAAGGTATTGCTGGTGGGAGCCGGCACCGGGCTCGATCTGCTCTGGCTGCCCCGTGATGTGGAGATCCATGCCACCGACCTGTCGCCGGCGATGGTCAAGCGCCTCGAAACCCGCGCCCGCAAGTTGAGCATCGATGTCGAGGCTCGAGTGATGGATGCGGCGCAGCTCGACTATGCCGATGGCGAGTTCGACATCGTGGTCATGCACCTGATCGTCGCGGTAATGCCTGACCCTGCTCGGGGCCTGCGAGAGGCCTGCCGCGTGCTCAATGACCAGGGCCTGTTGTGTGTCATGGACAAGTTCCAGTCGGACGAGCGTCCGTCGGGAATTGTGCGCCGCGGCCTCAACCTCGTCACCACCACTCTGGCCACCGACATTACCCGCCAGGCCCGCCCACTGCTCGAGCAGGCCGGGTTTCGGATCGACGAGGATGCGCCAGTGATGATGGGCCGGTTGTTTCGACGCCTGCAGGCCAGCAAGGCAGTCACAAGTTGATTTCTCGAACAAGTCAGGAGCACGAAGCTTTAATACCCATTACCCAGAGCGATCAGAGTGGTAGCAATAATCGACAAGCCGATACCAGCAAGACGTCGTAGTCCAACACTCTCCTTGCGGAAGAACGAACCGAGCAGGACGGGAACCAGAGGATAGAGCGAAATGATCACAATGCTGGTCAACGCCAGGGATCCTTGAAGCGAGAAGATGTAGAGAGCCAGTCCTGTCGCACTGATTCCGCCAGCCACAGCGGAAATGGATGCATTCCGGAGTGCCACAGTCTTCAATCTGGAATATGGCGCAAGCCATAACGCCCCGAAGAACATGCATGCCGCGATGGCATAGAGAGCAGAAGCGTCCTTCACCTGCCCCAACACAAGGAGCTGCACGGCAAACCCGAGACCTGCTCCGAGCCCCATGAGCACTCCTCGGGAAGCAGGCAGCGCTGCATGGAGTTTCTGTGCTGGTCCACCAGCCGAAACGAGCCAGAGACCCGGAATGGCAATCACAACCCCCATCATCATGACAGTGGTTGGCAGCTCACCCAACAGCACCATGGAAAAGGCAAGGGCAATGACCATCATGGAAACCGAGCTGACAGGAACAACCACACCAAACGATGACACAGCCAGCCCCTTATAGAGAAACAGAGCTCCGCAGGCCGAGCCCGCGCCGGCGACAATCCCCCACCATCCAGCGGCACTACTCCAGTTCGAGAACTGCAGTGCGAGTATCAATGCAACAAGAGATCCGCCTAGATGGGTAAAAAAGGCCAAACGAACGGGAAAATCCTTCTCTACAACCATCCCATTGACAAAATGAGTAAACCCAAGAGACAACATCGCAGACAAGGATATCAAGAGAGTCGACATTTACATCCTCGTTTCCTCACATTCAATACCCACGAACTTCAGCATTGAGCATCTGATCGCGGAACATTACCGTTCCTCAATACCCATGAAGTTAACGTCAGAAAGCAGGAAAGGAAAAATCAACTTGTCTCATTGACGCATGAGGAAGACTGATGGCAAGAAGACCGGATATCACAGTGTCACAACTTGGAACCTTTCTTCATGTCATCGAGGAAGGGTCTTTCACGGGTGCTGCGCGGCGCCTTGGAGTGAGTCAATCAGGTGTCAGTCACTCCATTGCTTCCCTCGAACGTCTTGTCGGTCACGATCTGATACACAAGCAAAGCCACCCTCTTCAACCCACCGGACCTGGAGAGGTTGTACTCGCCAGTGCAAGAAGGATCACATTCGAAATAGAGCAACTGCATTCCAGTGTCGAAGCTCTGCATAACACCATAGATGAATCACTTTGCATCGCCTGCATCCCCAGCGTATCGCAAGGCCTCCTGGAGCCATTCATCAATGAGTTTAACCGTCAATTTCCACAATCCATTGGCCTGATTCTCGAAGGCGTCGAGGAAGAGGTAAAAGATTGGGTAGAAGGCGGAATCGTTGATATAGGAATAACGACAGATACCACGATAATCAACCACTCATACTGGCACGACAACTTTTCATGGATTGAAATAAAGGATGATGAAATTCATGTCGCCATGCCAAAGGGTCATCCTCTTGAAGAGACTCAGGCAGTGGATATCGAGAAGGTTCCTGAACACCCCTTGATCATGTCATCAGGTGGCTGCGAGGCTCTGGTTCACCACATCCTGTCGCCCGTGATTGAAGACGAGACAGCCTTTCAAGTGGATTTCTGGGTCAGGAATACCGCAACACTCCTCAACATGGTGGAGCAGAATGTTGGTATCAGCTTGATACCAGAGCTCGCGTTACAGAAAAAACCTCAGACCAATGTCGTTCTCAGAAGGATGAATCCACCAGTTCATCGAACCATCATAGCGTTCTGGCCCCGACGACAAGGCATCAGCAGGATAGGAGGAATATTCACTGAGCGCCTGAAGGCTGCACACACAACAGAAATACGGGACTGACCCGTTCTTCAGCCAGCACCACCTGGAGCCATCAGCCGCCCAGGCGTTCTTCCCGTGGGGTGATACCGAAGTGATTGCGGTAGGCAGTGGAAAAGTGTGCCGCCGAGGAGAACCCGGTCTGCAGGGCGATCTCGCCGGCAGGGCGATCGGACTCGCGCAGCATGCGTCTGGCACGTTGCAGGCGCAGGTCGAGGTAATAGCGGCTCGGTACTGACTTGAGATACTTCTTGAACAACCGCTCCAGTTGCCGCCGCGACACCCCCAGATGTTCAGACAGCTCGTGGGTGGTGAGCGGTTCCTCGATATTGGCTTCCATCAACTGCACCGCTTCGACCAGGCTCTGCGGGGCATGGGACAGGCGTGAACGCAGCGGGATCTGCTGCGGTTCATCGCCCATGCGGATGCGCTCCATGACGAAGTACTCGGAAATCCGCGTGGCCAGCGCCGGGCCATGATGGTTGGAGACCAGCGTGATCATCATGTCCATCGCTGCGGTGCCTCCACCACAGGTAATGCGGTCGCGGTCGATCTCGAACAATTGCTGGGACAAGCGTACCCGCGGATGCGCGGCGGCAAAGGCCTCGAAACGCTGCCACGGCAGCGTGGCGCTGTAACCGTCGAGCAGACCAAGGCGTGCCAAGGCCTCGGTACCGCCGCCGATACCGCCGATCATGACCCCTGACGAGGCCAGCCGCTTGAGCCAGCCTCCCAGTTCATCGGGAATACCGCTGGGCAACATCGCAGGTCCGCAGACCAGCACCATATCGGGATAATGGGTAATGTCGTCCAGTGCCGCTGGTGCCAGGGTCTGCCGCGAGGTACTGGTCACCGCTTCGCCGCCACAGCTGTAACTGGTCAAGCGATAGAGCGTTCGCCCATGGAGCAGATTCGCTACATGCAGTGGTTCAGTGGCGCAAGCATGCGCCAGCAGGGAAAACCCCGGCATCACAACAATCCCTACCTCTCGCGTCAGCGCTGGGGAACGTGAAGTGATGGAGGCATCGGACATGGGAAACTCTCTGACCAATCATGGGGACCCACCCCCATTCTACGCCAGGAAAGTTCCTGAAATCAGGGATGATTTACCCGTTAAAGCGACACAGGAGATGGATGGCCCCGCAACCAGCGATGGCAGCAGCGGAAACCGCTATTAACATGGCAATCAAATAGCTCATCCTGATCGATTTGATTGTCGTCCACACCACACTAGCGCAGATGCATGGATCTGCTGGTGTGGTGCGGTCTCGCGTCGGCCTGATGGCCGACGGCAGCACGTCCCTGTGCAGCCATTAACCCAACATGAAAGCATGCCGGGTTAATACTGCCACCGAGGTGCTGCCGGAGTCAGAGCCTGGCGACCTGGCCTGAGTGTTGCAGCTGAACCTTATAGTTGAACGACGTCGAAGCTGATGTCCGGATCGACGTCAGCGTCGTAGTCGACGTCGTCACGCTCGAAGCCGAACAGCTTGAGGAACTCGTGCTTGTAGCCGGCGTAGTCGGTGATATCGAACAGGTTCTCGGTGGTCACCTGAGGCCACAGGTCCTTGCAGGCCTGCTGCACGTCGTCACGCAGTTCCCAATCATCCAGGCGCAGACGGCCCGCATCATCGGTGCTGAACTCACCACCGTAGAGGCGCTCACCAAACAGGCGGTTGAGCTGATCGATGGTGCCCTCATGCAGTCCCTGGGCCTTCATCACCTTATAGACCATGGCGATATACAGCGGCATGACCGGAATCGCCGCACTGGCCTGGGTGACTACAGACTTGAGTACCGCAACGTTGGCACCGCCACCGCTGGTCTTGAGCTGAGCATCGATGGCGCTGGCGGCGCGATCGAGGTCTTCCTTGGCCTTGCCGAGGGCGCCGTGCCAATAGATCGGCCAGGTGATCTCGGTGCCGATGTAGCTGAATGCCACACTACGGGCACCCGGTGCCAACACACCAGCATCGGCCAGTGCCGACATCCACAGTTCCCAATCCTGGCCACCCATGACATCGGTGGTATCGGCGATTTCCTGCTCGGTCGCCGGCTCCACTTCTGCCTCGATGATGGTGTCCTTGTTGGTGTCGATGGCGGTGGCACGGTAGGTCTCGCCGATCGGCTTGAGGCTGGAACGCTTGAGCTCACCGCTGTCAGGCAGCTTGCGTACCGGAGACGCCAGCGAGTAGACGACCAGATCCACCTGCCCCATGTCCTGTTGGATCAGCTCGATGGCCTTGTCGCGTGCCTCGTGGGAGAAGGCATCGCCATTGATCGACTTGCTGTACAGCCCTTCGGACTTGGCAAAACGATCGAAGGCCGCCGAGTTGTACCAGCCGGCAGTACCCGGCTTTTTCTCACTACCGGGCTTTTCGAAGAACACGCCCAGAGTGTCAGCGCCATAACCGAATGCCGCGGTGATGCGCGCAGCCAGGCCGTAGCCACTGGATGCACCGATCACCAGAACCTTCTTCGGGCCCTGGCCAGCATTCAGACCACGCGCGCGGGTTGCCTCGATCTGCTCGAGCACGTTCTTCTCGCAGCCGACGGGATGAGTTGTGGTGCAGATGAATCCGCGAACCTTGGGCTTGATGATCACGACAGACCTCTTCGTTCCAGGCGGGAAACCGCCCTGAATTGACTTGGGCAAAACGCTATTCTAGCGGCCTGGAGAGCTGCTGTCCGCACCGATCCACCTCCCAGTCCAGCCAAACCGGTTCCGAGCGCGGCCATTTGCACCTTGCTCCGTCGTCATGGCTGCGGCAGCATGCTGCCACTGCTCCGGTGTGGCGCTCCAGAAGTTGGCATGACTTCCGCTGTCATACTGGGTCGATGGTCAGGCGCCGTTATTAACCCGGCATGCTTTCATGTTGGGTTAATGGCGGCACAGGGACGTGCCGCCGTCGGCCATCGGGCCGACGCGAGACCGCACCCCACCAGCAGATCCGCGCATCTGCGCCAGTGGGGTGCGGACGACAATCAAATCTATCAGGAGGAGCTATTTGATTGCCATGTTAATAGTGATGTGGAACTTTCCTGGCCTGTATATCGAGGAGAAGAAGGATGGACGCACAGACTCTGGTCGATGAACGCGGCGAGCTGTGGCTGACACTGGCACCGCTATGGCTCGAGCGAGAGCCCCGTGAAACCGACTATGCGCGCATGACCGAGGTGATCCTGCGCTACGGCCTGACGCTGAAGGAGCTGGAATGGGTCATGCGTCTGGAGCTGGCCCCGGTGCTGTCACGCCAGCAGATGTCGGTTGCCGGAGAATGGCGCAAGTTCGATGACTATCAGCTGATGAAGCGCCTTGTGGGTCACAACATGCGTCTGAAAGGCTGGCGGCGCTCGTTCTGGACCCTGTTCTCGGGCCTGACCACCATGATGGTACGCCCGCGCATCAACGAGTTGGTCGAACGTGTCGCGGTGGCCCAGGCAACGCAATGACACCGGACGGAGCCCAGGGGCTGTCTTGAAAGCTCAGGTCACTGGCTCATCCAGTGCCTGCTCCAACTCCAGCAACATATCGACGGCCGTGGCGCGCGGCCCGAAGCGGCATATAGTACGACCATCGCGACCGACCAGAAACTTGGTGAAGTTCCACTTGATGGCACGTGTTCCCAGCACACCAGGCGCCTCCTGCTTGAGTGCCGTGAACAGCGGATGCGCCTTGCGGCCGTTGACCTCAACCTTTTCCATCAAGGGAAAGGTTACCGCATAGCGATGCTCGCCGAAGACACAGAACTCCTCAGCAGACTCGGGGGATTGATGGGCAAATTGATTGCAGGGGAAGCCCAGCACGGTAAAACCGCGCTCACGATGTTCGCGATACAGGGCCTCGAGTTCAGCCAGCTGCGGTGTGAAGCCACACTTGCTGGCCACATTGACAATCAATAGCACCTGGCCGCGCAACGCACCAAGGTTGAAGGGTTCGCCGCTATGGGTACGGCATTCATGGTCGTGAACTGACATTTCATGCACTCGCCGGGAATACCTTCACGATGACACGCAAACCACAGATTCGCCAGCTCCGGCATGTTCGCGATCGCGCAGCAGGCTGACCGCCAGCCGAGTGTCCGGCGTCACCTCATCCAGCGCCAGAGCTTCATCAATACTCATCCACCAGGCATCCGCCACCTCCTCGGGCTGCAGGCTCAAGTGGCCATCGAAGCTCACCGTGAACAGGCTGCCGAAGATGTGGTGGCCTTCCTCGCAATAGGTAAAGTCCAACACATGCGACAGGGGTTCGCGGCTTATGCCCAACTCCTCGGCCAACTCACGGCGCGCCGACTGGTGCACCGCCTCACCCGCTGCCACAACGCCACCTGCGGCCAGATCGATGCCTCCAGCAAAGACTTCCTTGGTCAAGGTTCGACGCTGAACACAAAGCTCATGGCGTGAGTTACGTACCACAATATAGGTGGCGCGATGCCAGAAACCCATGCGCCGCATCTGGCTACGCCAGGCACTGCCACAGGGACGGTTACGAGCATCGACCACCTGGATGCGCTCTCTGGCAATCACTGGAGCCACGGGGCTCTCCTGCGGCACGGCAGGGATCGTGCTGTCCGTCGACATCTATACTGGCCTCCAGCGCAAATGCTCCAGCCTAGCCCGCCGAAAGGCAATCGTCCACGCGCTGTGCGCGCCTGTTGTCCTCCGCACCGTGCCCTGGCAAGCATCCACTGACCAGAACCTGGTCAACCACTTGTGTCGCTCATCACTACCCAACAGACTGCTCGACAAGTGCATTGGCACCACAGCTATCAACGCGGCACTTCCCTGTCGCGCGACACCGCCCTACGGATATCTTCAGCTCCAATCTCGATAACTCCAATATCAACATCAGGGAGATGGCAACATGATGACGCCCCACCTCAGAACTCCACGTGCAGACACCCGCGCTTGCCGAGTCACAGGACGCAGTATCCTGAGCACCCTGCTTCTGTGCATGGCGCTGAGCGCAGGAAACGCCGTGGCTGACCATGAGGGCCACGACACCGACCACGAGCATCCGTCATCCTCCCGGACGGCGACCTCCGATATCGTCGTCGAGCACGCCGCGGCGCCCGCCACACCGCCGGGAGCTCCTACTGCGGTGGTGTATCTGGATATCCAGGCGAACAGCGAGCGCCAGCTTGTCGGCGGCGAGTCACCACTCAGCCAGTCGGTGGAGTTGCATCAGATGGGAGAAGAGGACGGCATGATGACCATGCGCAAGGTGGAGGGTCTGGATATCTCTGCCGATGAACCGCTACGCCTCCAGCCGGGCCAGCCATACCACATCATGCTGATCGGTCTTGAAGCCCCTCTGACCGCCGGTAGTGAGCTTCCGCTGACCTTGAACTTCAGTGATGGCGCAAGTGTCGACCTCGAAGTCCCGGTACAACACCGCGATGCCATGGCGACGGACGCGGAACACCAGCACGGAGAGCACCAGCACCAATGACCTGCAGACTGGCTACCCCATCAATACCCGTACCGCCAACGCCAGCAGCAGGACACCGGTGATCCGATTGATCCACTGCGCCCTGGCCTGAAGCCAGGGCAGTACCCTCGAGTGTGAAAGTCCCAGCGCTACGAGACTGTACCAGCCACCGTCGATCACCACTGCCGTCAGGACGATGATCGAGCGTTCGAGCGTGGTCATTTCCGGGGTAACGAACTGGCTGAGCAACGCAACAAAGAACAGGATCAGCTTGGGATTGCCCAGCGCCACTATCAGGCCATCTCGGGCGGCAATCACCAGACTGACTGACTGCCCCTGAGCCTGTAGCGCGCCTCCCGCCCCTGCCCGCAGGGCCTTGATCCCCAGCCATGCCAGGTAGGCGGCGCCCGCCCAGGTAATCAGTCGAAAGGCCGTGGGGTGATGCTCGATGACAGCGCCCAGCCCCCATACCGTCAGCAATGCATAGAAGCCGACTCCCATGGCATGGGTGATTGCCGCCACCAGCCCGGAGGCGCGACCACCGCCCAGGGTGTGGCGCAGCACCAGAGCGAGACTCGGCCCCGGCGACATGGCTCCCATGGCGCAGATGGCAGCGAGTGACAACCACAGGGATAACGGCATCCTTTCAACTCCATGACGGCATTGCGATGGGCAAGCCTACCATGGTTGCTTCAGTTGGTGAGGCCCGACTCGAGCCACCTTTTCCTTCCAACACGACGCCCCCCTGTCTGTGCCATCGCCATGAATCCAGGTACTGCAGCATGGGGCATACCGGTCGACCTTTCCCAGCCATCAAACGTTCTGGCCATCAAGCCGGAAGCCGGTGCCCGGTCCCCGCAGTTGAATTTTACGAACTTTTTACGTCTCCGCACGCAAAGCCACATCGAATTTTTACGCGGAGCGGCAGTAGCCTTCGCCTACACCATCAACTTTCGTTTACTCAACCTGGAATCGACACCATGCAACTCCTTCTGCTGATCGTCTCGCTGGCAACGGGAGCCTATCTGTTCAGCGCTCTTCTCTGGCCTGAGCGCTACTGACATCTCGGTCAACCCGTGGAGACAGACATGAACGCAGTGATCATCTGCTATGCCCTGGTCATTGGGCTGGCATTACCGCTCGGCCTGTACATGGCCCACTCTCTGGACGACGACCGAAAGGCACCTCTGGATGCCCTTTTCCGTCCCATCGAGGGGCTGATCTATCGGTTTGCGGGAGTGAAACCGGATCATTCAATGACCTGGCGTGACTATGCCTGGGCAGTGGTGAAACTTCACGCCCTGTTGATTCTGTTCGCCTGGTTCACCTTCATGGCGCAAGGTGTACTTCCCCTCAATCCAGATGATATTGCTGGCATGCGCTGGGATACGGCACTGCATACTGCCGTGTCCTTTGCCACCAACACCAATCAGCAACACTATTCAGGTCAGGCACAGCTCTCGTACCTGAGCCAGACACTGGCCATTGTCACTCTGCAGTTCATCACCCCGGCGACAGGGTTGGCAGTGTTGCTGGCCATCGTTCGAGTATTGCTGAAAAGGAAAGCGAACAAGCAGGACTCGGCCTCATCGACCACAGCTGGAGTGGGCAACTACTACCGTGATCTGGTGCGCACTATCGTGCGGGTCATGCTACCGGTCGCAACGGTCGTGGCCCTGCTGCTGGCCTGGCAGGGCGTGCCCAGTACCTATGAAGGTGCGCAGAGCATCGCCCCGCTCGACAAGGGAGTTTCCATCAGCCAGGAAATTCCTCGCGGGCCAGTGGCTTCCATGGTCGCCATCAAGCAACTCGGTACCAATGGCGGAGGCTGGTATGGCCCCAACTCCAGCGTCCCGCTGGAGAACCCGACAGCCATCTCCAACATCATCGAGACCGTAAGCCTGCTGCTGTTTCCTGTTTCGCTACTGGTGGCCACTGCAATCATCACCGGTCGGCGCAAGCTGATGAACGGTATTGGTGCGGTGATGGTGGCCTTCTCACTTGTCTCGTCCACCACCGCCATCGTATCCGAGAAGATGCCGAATGCCGCCTTCATCGGGCTGTCGGCCAGCGCCAGTCCGAACATGGAAGGCAAGGAAGTCCGCTTCGGCCCCGAGATGTCCGCACTGTGGGCCAGTTGGACCACACAGACATCGAATGGCTCGGTCAATGCCATGCACGACAGCTTCAATCCTGTCGGTGGACTGGTGACCCTGATGGACATGTTCGTCAATGTCACCTTCGGCGGCATCGGGGTTGGCCTGATCGGTTATCTGCTGTACCTGATGCTGGCAGCCTTCATCGGTTCGCTGATGATCGGTAGAGCACCGGAACTGTTGGGCAAACCACTGGAGTCACGTGAGATTCGCTGGATCTCGGTAGCGATTCTTGCCCAACCACTGACCATCCTTGGTCTGACCGCCATCACGGTTGCCTTCCCGGGTCTCGCAGGAACCTCCAACCCCGCTTTTCATGGCCTGTCTCAGGTGCTCTACGAATACACCTCGGCCTTCGCCAACAACGGCTCGGGCTTTGAGGGCCTGGGCGATGACACCTTGTGGTGGAACCTGACCGCCGTCGTTGCCCTGTTGGTCGGCCGTTTTCTGCCCATGCTGGCGCCTCTCGCCATTGCCGCCTGGCTGGCGGAGAAACGTACCGCGCCCAGCGGTCGCGGAAGCCTGAACATGGATAGCGGCGCCTTCGTTGGCCTCACCGCTGGCGTCATCGTCATCATCAATCTACTGAGCTTCCTGCCGGTGCTGTTTCTGGGCCCCGTTGCGGAACAGCTGACATCCGGATTCTGAGGAGAACTGGCACCATGTCGACCTCAACACCGCAACAAGGCGAAGTCACTCAGGCCCGCGGGAATTTCGTCTGGGGCAACCTGCTCCGTGAATCCCTGCTGCGCCTGAACCCCCGTACTCTGGCACGCAACCCGGTCATCGCCGTAGTCGCCATCGGTACTCTCATCTGCATGCTCTACACCGGACTGGCCATCGTACGTGGCGATGACATCACCTTTGTGCTGTCCGTCACTCTGGTACTGCTGGCCACCATACTGTTCGCCAACGGCGCCGAAGCACTGGCGGAGTCCCGTGGCAAGGCGCACGCCGGAAGCCTGCGAGCCACACGTAGTCAGTTGAAGGCGCGGCGCCTTCACAAGGACGGCAGCGAGCAGTTGGTGTCAGCGGACTCTCTGCGACGCGGTGATCGTGTACGGGTCATTGCCGGGGAGTTGATTCCCGCTGACGGCGAGATCATTGAAGGCGCAGGCTCAATCAACGAATCGGCGGTAACCGGTGAATCGGCGCCAGTGCTGCGTGAGGCCGGTACGGACAACAGCGGCGTCAGCGCCGGTACCAACCTACTGTCGGACGAGCTGTTGATCGAAGTCAGTGCCGACCCCGGTGAATCCCTGCTGGACCGTATGATCGCGCTGGTGGAATCCGCCAGCCGACAGAAGACGCCCAGCGAGTTGGCCCTTTCGGTCTTGTTGGCCACCCTGACGCTGGTATTTCTGATCGTCGTCGTCAGCCTGGTGCCGATGGCTAGATTCGTGGGTATCACTCCCTCCCCGGTCATGCTGGTGGCCTTGCTGGTCTGCCTGATTCCCACCACCATCGGTGGCCTGCTGCCAGCCATCGGCATCGCGGGCATGGAACGAGCGATGCGAGCCAATCTGGTCGCCAAGTCCGGCAAGGCGGTCGAGATTGCCGGTAGTATCGATGTTCTGCTGCTCGACAAGACAGGAACCATCACCCTCGGTGACCGACGCGCCACCGAGTTCGCTCCTTGTGACAGCAGTATGGCAGAGCACCTGCGTGACGTGGCCTATGGCTGTTCACTGGAAGACCCCACTCCCGAGGGCCGCTCGATCGTTTCGCTGGCAAGAGATCAGGGAGCCACCGCCAGGTTGGACGAGCAGGCCGAGCTCATTGCCTTCTCCGCCTCCACTCGCTTGTCTGGTGTCAACGTCCCTGGCGGACAGCAGCTGCGCAAGGGTGCACCCAATGCGATTGCAGCCTTTGTCGAGGCCCGAGGAGGCCGGATACCAGCCAACTATGCGTCACTGGTGGAACGTATCTCACGCAAGGGGGCGACACCTCTGGCTGTCGCCGATGGAGCGCAACTGCTAGGGGTCATTGCCCTCTCGGATGTCATCAAGACAGGCATGGCCGAACGCTTCTCGGCGCTGCGTGAGATGGGCGTCAAGACTGTCATGATCACCGGAGACAACCCGATTACGGCAGCCGCCATTGCTGCAGAGGCCGGTGTCGATGACTACATTGCCGAAGCCACCCCCGAGCGCAAGCTGGAAGTCATTCGCGAGGAACAACAGGCCGGATGCCTGGTCGCGATGATGGGTGACGGCACCAATGACGCTCCGGCACTCGCTCAGGCAGACCTGGGGCTGGCCATGAACTCGGGAACCCAGGCGGCCCGTGAGGCCGGCAATATGGTCGACCTCGACTCCGACCCGGGCAAGCTGCTGAAAGCCGTCGAAATCGGCAAGCAGCTACTGATCACCCGTGGGGCGCTGACCACATTTTCGCTGGCCAACGACGTCGCCAAGTATTTCGTGATTCTGCCGGCGATCTTTGCCGCCAGCATCCCTGCGCTGAGTCAGCTGGATATTCTGGGTCTGGCGTCACCGCAGTCCGCCGTGCTGGCCGCCGTGATATTCAACGCCCTGATCATCCCGGCCTTGATCCCGTTTGCACTGAAGGGCGTCAGCTTCAAGGCCACCTCGGCCACCGCTCTGTTGCGCCGCAACCTGCTGATCTACGGCGTGGGCGGCCTGTTGCTGCCCTTCCCGCTGATCAAGCTCCTCGATGTAATGATTGCTGGCCTGTTTCCAGGAGTCCTGCCATGACAGTTTCCATGACAACCCGCGCGTCTCTGCTCACCTCGCTGCGCATGATGGTGCTGCTGGCAGCCCTGCTCGGCCTCCTCTACCCGTTTGTCGTTACCAGTCTCAGCGAGGTTGTCTTCCCGAGCCAATCCCGGGGTAGCCTGGTGTACGATGAGAACGGCACAATCGTCGGATCCGCGCTGGTGGGTCAGCCCTTTGTCGGAGCCGAGTATTTCCATGGCCGCCCTTCTGCGGCCAACTATGCTCCCGACCAGGTGTCGGGCTCCAATCTTTCGCCAGGTAATGCCACCCTGCGTGAGCGAGCCCTGCAAGAAGCCAGAGCTATCGAGGAACGTGATGGCGTAACGATTGGTGAGATACCTGTGGATCTGCTGGCGGCCTCGGGCTCGGGAATCGATCCCCACATTTCACCGCAGGCGGCTCTGATACAGGTCCCTCGTGTAAGCCGGGAGCGCAACATGCCGATCACCGAGGTCAAGAACGCCATCTCGTCAGCAACGGAAAATGGAGGCATCGTGGGACAACCCGCTGTCAATGTTCTGAAATTGAATCTGGCGCTGGACGAACAGGCCAGAGGAATGCCATGAATCGATGGGGTAACGATGAGGCCTCACGGCCCGATCCGGAAGCCCTGCTGAAGACCGCGCGCCGAGAGGTGCGCGGTTCTCTGCGTATATTCCTCGGCGCGGCCCCTGGCGTGGGCAAGACCTATGCGATGCTGAGAACCGCCCGCGACCTCGCCGGTCAAGGCGAGCAGGTCACGATCGGTATCATCGAGTCCCATGGCCGGCAGGAAACCGAAGACCTGTGCGAGAGCCTCGAGCGCATCCCGCTGATCGAACGAGAGCACCAGGGCCGGGCGTTTCACGAGTACGATCTCGATGCCACCCTGAACCGTGCCCCCGATGTCGTGCTGGTCGATGAATTGGCCCACCGCAACATTCCCGGCGGCCGTCACCCCCGCCGCTACCAGGACATCGAGGAACTACTCGATGCGGGCATCGACGTCTGGACTACCCTGAACGTTCAGCATATCGAGAGCCTCAACGACGTCGTGGCTCGAATCACCGGCATTCGCATGCGCGAAACCGTGCCGGACTCGCTGATCACCCGAGCGCGCGACATCACTCTCATCGACCTCACTCCGGATGAACTGATCCAGCGTCTCAAGCAAGGCAAGGTCTACGTTCCAGAACAGGCCAGAGCGGCTCTGGACGGCTACTTCAGTATTTCCAACCTGACGGCCCTGCGCGAGCTGGCCATGCAGACCATGGCCGAGCGAGTCGATAGCGATGTCCGCGACTCCATGGGTGTGCAGGGCCTCGCAGGACCATGGCCAGTTCGCCCCAAACTATTGGTGGCTCTCAGCGGGCGTCCCGAGGATACCAGCCTGATCCGAGCAACCCATCGCATGGCCGAGCGACGCAGTGCCACCTGGCGGGCGGTGCATATAGATACCGGCTCCAGCTCTCCAGAGATGCGGCTGGAGCTGGAAAGAAGCAGTCAACTGGTGGAGCGGCTGGGAGGAGAGGTCACCGTCCTTGCCGGCCAGAGTCGGTTGCAGGAGTTGCTCGACTACGCGCGGCGCAACAATATCACTACCCTGGTGATTGGTCGTCCGGTCCATGCCCCCTGGCGTTTCTGGCACCGCTCGCTGGGCAAGTTGCTACTCAGGGAAGCCGGAGAGTTTGATCTTGTGGTGGTGGCGGAGAGCGAACGTCGCAAGCCCATCCGCCTAATGAAGAATCCCATTCGTCGCCTGACCCATCGGGAGTGGCTACTACCAACAGCCGTGCTGTCGATATCCATGGTTCTGTCACTGGTAATCGACCGCACTATGGACCTTGCCAACATCTCGCTGGTGTTTCTCACCGGCGTTCTGGTGACCGCCGCCTACACGGGCACCCGAGCGGCCATGGTCACCGCAGTGCTCAGCTTTCTGCTCTACAACTTCTTCTTCACGGAGCCACGCTATTCACTCGCCATGGTCCATCGCGACCAACTGTTGACGGTATTCTTCTTCTTCATCGTGGCGATGATCGGTGGCCAGCTTGCCGGCCGGGCACGCCGTCAACTGGTCGCCCTGCGAGCCAGTCGCGACCAGACCCAGCAGCTGTTGCAGCTGTCTAGAGCCCTCTCCGCCGCCGCCGACCACAGCACCGTCAGGACAACAGGCATCAGTGCACTGGCAGACTGGCTGGAAGTTCCGACGGTATACCTGGAAAGCACTACCGACAAACCGGAACTTCACATCACTGAATCCCATCCCGGGAGCGTGGCGCTGGATACAACTGCCCGGCAGGCTGCCGCCTGGTCGTATCATCACCGCAAGGTGAGCGGGCATGGTTCACAGACGCTGGCCAGCCAACGCTGGCGATTCATTCCCCTGGTCGACAAGGAGACGACATCAGGCATCGTCGGACTGGCTCTGGGAGACCGTGACACCTCGCTGATCCACGATCAGGAAACCCTGGTCGACACGCTCATCAACCAGTTCAGCATGGCACTCACTCGTACCAGACTGGTCAATGACCTTGGCGCGGCCCGGTTGGCCGAAGAAAACGAACGTCTGCGCTCGGCCCTGCTGTCGTCGGTATCTCATGACCTGAGAACACCTCTGTCATCGATCATTGGCGCCGCAAGCTCCCTGCGTGACCTGGACCAGCAACTCACTGCCGAGGACAAGCGAGAGCTTCTCGACAGTGTGTTGGGCGAGAGTGAGCGTCTGAACCGCTACATCCAGAATCTGTTGGACATGACCCGATTGGGCCACGGCACGCTGAAGATAGAGCGCGACTGGGTGGCACTGAGCGACCTGATCAATGCCGCCCTGAAACGGCTGACATCGGCCCTTGGTCAGGTCAGAGTGGTCCGAGACATTGCACCCGACCTGCCCCTACTCTATGTCCATCCTGCGCTGGTAGAACAGGCGCTGGTCAATGTCATCGAGAACGCCATTCGCTTTTCCCCCATCAGTGGAAGCATTTTCATCCATGGTAAAGCCAGCTCAGATGAGCTGTTCATCAGCATCACTGACCAGGGCCCCGGGATTCCGGAGTCTGAACGCGAGCAGGTCTTTGACATGTTCTTTACGGGAGGCGAAGGCGATCGGGGAAAACACGGTAGTGGACTTGGGCTGGCGATCTGTCGTGGCATGATTGGTGCGCATGCCGGCTCCATTACCGCCGAACAGAGCCCTCTCGGCTCTGGAACCCGGATCATGATCCGCCTGCCGCTGATGGACTCCCCCCATATGGAAGATGACACCGAGGCCCAGGATGAGTCATAGCCCATTACGCATTCTCGTCATTGATGATGAAATGCAGATTCGCCGCTTCCTGCGCATCAGCCTCGGTTCCCAGGGCTATGAAGTCATCGAGGCAGAGAACGGTGGAGAAGGACTGCTCAAGGCCATCAGCGAATCGCCGGACCTGATTCTACTCGACCTCGGTCTACCGGATATCGATGGTCAGGAAGTACTGCGCGCCATTCGCGACCAGCTCCACACTCCCATCATGGTCGTTTCCGTCCGTGCATCCGAAAGCGAGAAGGTGTCCTGTCTCGATGCAGGCGCCAACGACTATGTCACCAAACCCTTCAGTATCCAGGAACTGCTGGCTCGCATCCGTGCAGCATTGAGAACTCGCACACTGCCTGAAGGTGCTGGCGAGCCCATCCAACTGACCATTGGTGATCTCGTTATCGACCTGAAGGAGCGTCGCATCACTCTGGCAGGAAACCTGGTCAGGCTTACACCGAGAGAATATTCCGTGCTCGAGAAGCTGGCAGAGTTCCCTGGCCGCGTCCTGACCCAAACGCACCTGCTCAAGGAAATCTGGGGGCCCACGCACCAGAAGGACACTCACTACCTGCGAATTGTCATCAGCCGACTACGCTCGAAGCTGGGTGACGACTCGGAGCAGCCACAGTTGATACAGACCGAAGCTGGCGTCGGCTACCGATTGATGGCGGACAGTAATGGCCCACAGGCAAGTGGCCAGGACGCTTGATGCAGTGATTTCACTCAATGCCCCAGCAGGAACCACCCGCCGACCGCGCCGAGGCCGACCAGAACGCAGCTCCACTTGAGCAATCCTGCCGCCCAACGTGAACGGCGTTGGCAAAGATCAGAACCACAACCACGGCAGCGCCGGGCAACCGTACTGACCATCAAGCTGCACTGCGGACAGGGTCGCATCGCCATGGGTTATCCCTTGCATCACGGTGGTATAGAGAGCCCGGTGAGAGCTCATTCAAGGCGTGACGACAATAACCACTCGGCAGCGGAAAGCCTTGTCCTGCATCAACAGAACATCTCCTTTCTCACTCCGAAGCCGTGTTTGTGGAAGGCACTTGCGGGCTGTCTGGTGTGCAGGAGCGGTCGTACATGACCACAAAAGGGTCATACATGGCCGCAACAGGTTCATCGTGAAGCCATGGGCTGGATGCGACCCTCAGCGACCAGGTGGCATCCACTCACAGAACCAGGACAGATTTCAGACACAAAAAAAGGCGCATAAGCGCCTGATTTGATAAAGATGGTGCCGGTGGTCGGACTCGAACCGACACACCCGTGAAGGCGGCGGATTTTGAATCCGCTGCGTCTACCAATTCCGCCACACCGGCAACGGGCGAGAATTATACGTGGGCAGACGGCCAGGTCAATGGCTACATTTCATTCTCGCGAATATCGTCATCCGATTGTTATGATTGCGCCAACCTTTTCCCGGCATCCCAAGCCACCTGTAGTTTTCGCATCAGGAGCCCGCCATGGCGCAGTCCCGCAACGAAGCCCCACCGTCTCCCTCAGTCGCTGCACGCATCGGGCTGGTGCTCGGTCTGGCATTCCTGCTGCTGACACTGGTGGTCCCGCCACCGACCGGCATGTCCCCGATTGCCTGGCACTGTGTCGGCATGGCGCTGCTGATGGCGAGTTGGTGGTCCACCGAGGCGATACCGATTCCGGTGACATCACTGCTGCCGTTGGTGCTCGCTCCGGCATTGGACATTGGTGATATCAAGGCAACGGCTGCCAGCTATGCCAACCCGATCATCTATCTGTTCCTGGGTGGTTTCCTGCTCGGCATTGCCATGCAGGCGTGGCACCTCCATCGTCGTGTCGCCCTGCAGGTACTGCGCTTCGTGGGAAGTGAACCGAAACGCCAGATTGCCGGCTTCATGATCGCGACCGGCTTCATCAGCATGTGGGTATCCAACACCGCCACGGCGATCATGATGCTGCCGATCGGCATCTCGGTGCTGAGTCTGCTCGACAAGTCGGACCCGAAAGAGCTGAAGCGCTTTGCCACCGCGTTGTTACTGGGTATCGCCTACTCGGCCAGCATCGGTGGCGTGGCCACATTGATCGGTACACCGCCCAATGCGCTGCTGGCCGGTTACCTTGCCGATTCACAGAACATCGATCTGGGCTTTGCCCAGTGGATGCTCGTCGGCCTGCCAATCAGTGTTGCCATGATGGTAGTCGCCTGGTGGTGGCTGTGCCGCGGCGACTTCCAGTTGACCACTGGGGAAAGCGACAGCGACAGCATGATCCAGCGTGAGCTGACCGAGATGGGCCCGATGACCACCGCAGAGAAGCGTGTCGGAATAGTCTTCCTGCTCGCCGCCGCGGCCTGGATCATGCGCCCCATGCTCAACAATCTCGGCCTCGACTGGTTGTCGGACACGACCATCGCCATTCTCGCCGGTATGTCGCTGTTCGTGATACCCAGCGGTCGACAGCGTGGTGAATCACTGATGGTCTGGGAAGAGGCGGTCAAGCTTCCCTGGGGAATCCTGCTGTTGTTCGGCGGAGGTCTTGCTCTGGCTGGCGCCATCAGCTCGTCGGGTCTGGCCGAGTGGATCGCCAGTCAACTCAGCGCGCTCGGGGTGCTGCCGGTTCTGGCCCTTATCGGCGGCGTGGTGCTGGTGATCATCTTCCTCACCGAGGTGACGTCGAATACCGCCACGGCGGCCGCCTTCCTGCCTTTGCTGGGAGCCATGGCCATGTCTCTGAACATTCCGATCCTGTTGATTACTGTGCCCGCTGCCATCGCTGCCAGCTGTGCCTTCATGATGCCGGTGGCCACCCCACCCAACGCCATCGTCTTCGGCACTGGGCACATGAGTATCCAGTCGATGATCCGCGCCGGCTTTGCGCTGAACCTGGCGAGCACCGTACTGGTCACTCTGATGGCCTATGGGCTGATCCTGTTGATGTGGTGAATATGTATAATTGACAGCTGATGTTAAAGCGTTTCCTGACGTGACGGTCAGGAAACGCTATCCTTGTGCACCGCCGTCACCCGTCGACCCTTCGACTTACCGTACCTTTGGCGGGCCACTCATCCCACGATAGCTGTTGTGCCCGCGATTCAAGAGCCCACATGCAAAGAGCCGATTTTCATTTTGATCTTCCACAGGAGTTGATCGCTCGCTACCCCTCGGAAGTCCGCAGCGACTGCCGTCTACTGTGCGTCGATGGCAACAGCGGCCAATTCCGCCACCAACGCTTCCCTGACCTGGTCGACATGCTGGAGCCCGGTGACCTGCTGGTGTTCAACGATACCCGCGTCATCCCCGCACGCCTGCACGGCCACAAGGCCAGCGGCGGCAAGGTGGAGATGCTGCTGGAACGCCCGCTGGATGCCCATCGCGGTCTGGTCCACCTACGCTCCAGCAAATCCCCGAAACCCGGCACCGAGTTGGTTTTCGAGGGTGGTATCCAGGCCGTGGTGGAGGGGCGTCAGGATGCCCTGTTCGAACTACGTTTTCTCGGCGAGACACCGATGATTGCGCTACTCGAGCAGCACGGGCACATGCCGTTGCCACCCTACATCACTCGCGAGGACGAGCTTTCGGACCGCGAGCGCTACCAGACGGTCTATGCCCGTCGCGATGGCGCTGTCGCTGCTCCCACCGCGGGTCTGCATTTTGATCAGCCGCTGTTGGAACGTCTGGCAGCAAAAGGGGTCGAATCGACTTTCGTGACGCTGCATGTTGGCGCCGGCACCTTCCAGCCGGTGCGTGCCGACGATATTCGCGAGCATCATATGCACAGCGAGTGGATCGAGGTTGGCGAGGAGACCTGCGCCAGAGTCAGAGCGGCACAGCAGGCCGGCAAGAGGGTCATTGCGGTAGGCACCACCAGTGTGCGCTGCCTCGAGACCGCCAGTGCCTCGGGCGAGATCGCTCCCTTCTCCGGTGATACCGACATCTTCATCTATCCCGGCTATGAGTGGCGCTGTGTCGATGCCCTGGTCACCAACTTCCATCTTCCGGAGTCGACCCTGTTGATGCTGGTCAGCTCCTTTGCCGGCTTCGAGCCTGTGATGCAGGCCTATCGAGAAGCCGTGGAACAGCGCTATGCCTTCTTCAGCTACGGCGACGCCATGTTCCTGACTCGCCAACGCTGATTCAGGCCCAACATCTTGTCCGGCCGTCGCTGGACACGGAGATAGATCACATCATGCGTAACGAATGTTTCATGCGCTTCGAGCAGCTCGCCAGTGATGGGCGAGCACGTCGCGGTCGAATCACCTTCCCCCGCGGCACCATCGAGACACCGACCTTCATGCCGGTAGGAACCTATGGCACCGTCAAGGGCATGACCCCGGTCTCGGTCGAAGAGATCGGTGCCGAGATCATCCTCGGCAATACCTTCCACCTATGGCTGCGTCCGGGTACCGAGGTTATCGAGGCCCATGGCGACCTGCACGACTTCGCCCAGTGGCAAAAACCGATTCTCACCGACTCCGGTGGTTTCCAGGTGTTCTCGCTGGGCGAGATGCGCAAGATTACCGAGGAAGGTGTGCACTTTCGCTCACCTGTCGATGGCTCGAAGGTCTTCATGGGCCCCGAGGAGTCGATGGCCGTTCAGCGCTCGCTGGGCTCCGACATCGTGATGATTTTCGACGAATGCACGCCCTGGCCGGCGACTTTCGAGGAAGCCAAACGCTCGATGGAAATGTCGCTGCGCTGGGCAAAGCGCTCGCGCACCGCCCATGGCGACTCTCCTTCTGCCCTGTTCGGCATCATCCAGGGGGGCATGTACCCGGAGCTGCGCGAACAGTCCCTCAAGGGACTCGACGAGATCGGCTTCGACGGCTATGCCATCGGCGGCCTCTCAGTGGGTGAGCCCAAGGAAGAAATGATCAAGGTGCTCGACTACCTGCCCGAGTGGATGCCTGCCGACAAGCCGCGCTACCTGATGGGCGTCGGCAAGCCGGAGGATCTGGTCGAGGGAGTGCGCCGTGGTGTCGACATGTTTGACTGCGTGATGCCGACCCGCAATGCACGCAACGGTCACCTGTTCACCTTCGAGGGCACGGTCAAGATCCGTAACGCGAAGCACCGTCACGACACTCGACCGCTGGAAGATGACTGCGACTGCTACACCTGTCAGCACTTCTCACGCAGCTACCTGCATCACCTTGATCGCTGCGGCGAAATGCTCGGTTCGATGCTCAACACCATTCATAACCTACGCCACTATCAGCGTGTGATGGCTGGTTTGCGCGGTGCTATCGAAGCGGGTACATTGGCTGACTTCGTGGAAGGGTTCTACGCACAACGTGGTATGCCAGTCCCTCCCGCGCCGAATTGACCGACGGCTGGCCTCGAGCCAGCCGTTTGAATACCTGAAGCTACACCTGTTGTCTCGATAGCAGCTGATTTATCAACAACCGTTTTCTCAACAACCCAGGTTCTTCCACAACTCCAGGAGAGTGTCGTACATGTTGGACTTCTTCATTTCCCCGGCCATGGCTGAAGGCGGCGGCGGTGCCGCTGGTGGCGGTATTGCCCAGATCGTGATGCTGGTCGGCTTCGTGCTGATCTTCTACTTCCTGCTGTGGCGTCCGCAGGCCAAACGGGCCAAGCAACACAAGCAGTTGATCGCCGGTCTGTCCAAGGGCGACGAAATCGTTATCGGCGGTGGTCTGATGGGCCGTGTCACCAATGTCAGCGATGACAGCGACTTCCTGGTCATGGAAATCGCCGAAGGCACTGAAGTCAGTGTGCAGAAGAACGCTGTCGCAGCGGTGCTGCCGAAGGGCACTCTCAAGTCCATCTGATCGGCGTCAAGGTCTCGCCCTCGGGCGAGGCTACTCTATGTCAGCGCGTGATGGCCGTTCTTTCGGTCATCGCGCGTTGGCATGACAGTTCGACTGTCAGCATATTCGTCAGCAAACTGAGGGCAGAGCCCCGATGCTCAATCGTTACCCCCTATGGAAGTATCTGCTCATCGCACTGGTGCTTCTCTTCGGCCTGATCTATTCGCTTCCCAACCTCTTTCCTGAAGACCCGGCGGTGCAGATCAGCAGCGACCGCGGTGACCTGTCCCTGTCTCCGGCGCAGCAGAAGAGTCTTGAAGAAGCTCTTGCCAGCGCGGACATCGAGGTCAAGACCCTTGAGGAAGCACCCAATAGCCTGCTCATCAGGCTGCGCAACGCCGACGACCAGATTCCCGCACGCGACCTGATCAGTGAGACGCTCGGCGATGACTATGTGGTCGCCCTGAACCTTGCCGAATCGACCCCCGACTGGCTGGCCTCACTCTCGGCTTCTCCGATGACCCTGGGCCTCGACCTGCGCGGTGGCGTTCACTTTCTGCTGGAAGTGGACATGGACGCTGCGGTTCAGCAACGCCTCGAGGTCAACGCCAGTGCCGTCCGTGAACAGCTGCGCGACGAGCGGATCCGTTACCGCAACACCCAGATTGAAGGGCATACCATCAGCCTGGACTTCATCAACGATGAGGATCGCGACGAGGCGCAGCGTCTGATCAGCCGAAGCTTCCCGGACTTCCAGTACGAGACACCGGAGACACAGCGTGGTGCCGCACTGAGCATGACACTGACCGATGCGGCGGTGGATGAAATCCGGGATTACGCGATCAACCAGAACCTGACCACCCTGCGCAACCGCGTCAATGAGCTGGGTGTCGCTGAGCCGCTGGTTCAGCGTCAGGGCCCTGATCGCATTGTGGTCGAGTTGCCGGGTGTACAGGATACCGCCGCTGCCAAGCGTATCGTCGGTGCGACAGCCAACCTCGAGTTCCGTCTCGAGGCACGTTCCGATACGCCGGCCAATGAGACGGAGAGCCTGGCGTTCCGCAATGAACCGGCACGCTCCGCCGACCTGATGCGTGACGTAATCATCACCGGTGACAGTGTTTCCAGTGCGACCCGCAGCTTCGACGAGAGCGGTCGCCCCCAGGTCAACATCAACCTGGACGGCACCGGCGGCACGCTGATGAACCGCGCCACGCGCAGCAATATCGGCCGCAACATGGCGGTAGTGTTCATCGAGCACAAGACCCGTGACCGCACGGTGATGGAGGACGGCAAGCAGGTTACCGTCCGCGATCCCTACACCGAGCGCGGCATCATCAGTCTGGCAACCATCCAGAGCGCACTGGGCAACAGCTTCCGCATCACTGGGCTTGATTCGCCCACTGAAGCCGCCGAACTGTCCCTGCTGCTGCGCTCCGGCTCTCTGGCAGCACCGATCTACTTTGCTCAGGAACGCACCATCGGCCCGAGCCTCGGTGCCGACAATATTGCCCGTGGCATGCTGTCGGTGCAGGTCGGTCTGCTGCTGGTCGTGCTCTTCATGCTGATCCGCTACAAGGCCTTCGGGGTCATTGCCAACATTGCGCTGGCCTTCAACCTGACTCTGCTGGTCGCAGTGATGTCGCTGCTCGGCGCCACCCTGACCCTTCCGGGGATCGCCGGTATCGTGTTGACGCTGGGGATGGCGGTCGACGCCAACGTGCTCATATTCGAGCGCATACGTGAAGAGTGGCGTAACGGCATGTCAGTGCAACAGGCCATTCATGCCGGTTATGAGCGCGCCTTCTCGTCGATTGTCGATGCCAACCTGACCACTCTGCTAGTGGCAGTGATTCTGTTCTCCATCGGCACCGGACCGGTCAAGGGCTTCGCCGTGACGCTGTCAATCGGCATCCTGACTTCAATGTTCACCGCGCTGATGGTGACACGCAGCATGGTCAACCTGATCTACGGTGGCCGTCCGCTGAAGAAGATCTGGATCTGATGCCATGAACTCACGAATTCATCACAGGAAGACGGTATGAAACGCGTCACGAACCTGAACATCGACTTCATGGGGCGGCGCAAACTGGCCTTCGCCTTCTCGGCGCTGATGATTGTTGCCTCGATTGTCGCACTGGTGATTCAGGGGCTCGCGCTGGGCCTCGACTTCACCGGCGGCACCCTTATCGAAGTCCAGTACGCCACCGCCCCTACCCTCGACAGTGTGCGCGAGGCCCTGGCCCAGGGCGGCTTCAATGATGTCTCGGTGCAGACCTTCGGTGCCGCCAACGAGGTGCTGATCCGCCTGCAGCAGGCCTTCGATGCGGATGTGGGCCAACAGGTCGTGGACCTGCTGGCTCAGGGTGGCGTTGATGTCAACCTGGTACGGGCCGAGTTCGTCGGCGCCCAGGTCGGTGATCAGCTGCGCGACCAGAGCGGTCTGGGCATGTTGTTGGCGCTGGGCGGCGTCATGCTCTACGTCGCCTTCCGCTTCCAGTACAAGTTCGCCCTCGGCGCGCTGGTGTCACTGGTACACGATGTGATCATCGTGCTTGGCGTCTTTGCTGCATTCCAGCTGGAGTTCGACCTGACGGTGCTGGCGGCGGTTCTGGCGGTGATCGGTTACTCGCTCAACGACACCATCGTGGTTTACGATCGCATCCGCGAGAACATTCGCAAGTCGCGCATCGATGACATGGCACAGATCTTCAACGAAGCCATCAATCAGACTCTGTCGCGCACCTTGGCCACTTCCGGCACCACCATTCTGGTGTTGGTGGCGTTGGCTGTGCTCGGCGGCGACATGATCCACAACTTTGCGATCGCCCTGCTGGTTGGTATCGGTATCGGTACCTTCTCGTCGATCTATGTCGCTTCCGCATTGTTGATCCAGCTCAAGTTGCAGCGCAAGGATCTGATTCCCGAGAAGAAGGAAGACCCCGAAGCGGAAGAGTTGCCCTGACGGTAACCTTCAGCTTCTGCAACACCTCCGGCCCCCGCCTCTCTCTGAGCAGCGGGGGCCTTTTATTGTGCTGGAGAACCAGTGTGTCTACTTCAGCGCTGCCACAAGTATTTCACTTGCCCAATCATTGACGCTATTGCATGATACTTCCGGCGCTGCCATCGGGACCGAGTCCCTGCGCGCTACCCCTCTGGTCACCTACTGAGGCCCCATGTTACTTCTGGCTGCATTTGCCATCCTTTCCATCTCCGCTTCCTTCCTGTGTTCCGTATTGGAAGCCGCGCTTCTTTCTCTGACTCCCAGCTATATCGCCCAGCTCAAGGACGGCCAACCTCGGCTGCACCGTCGCCTTGCTGCGCTGAAGCAGGACATCGACAAACCGCTTTCGGCGATTCTGACACTCAATACCATCGCCCATACCGGCGGTGCCACTGGTGTTGGCGCCCAGGTTGCCGTGGTCTTCGGTGAAGCCTGGCTGGGCCTGGCCTCTGCCGTGATGACACTGTTGATCCTGATACTCTCGGAAATCATCCCCAAGACCATCGGTGCCACCTACTGGCGACAGCTGTCACGCTGGCTGCCTCCGATGCTGGGCAGCATGATCTGGATCCTGCGCCCCTTCATCTGGCTGTCGGAACTGATCACGCGGCGCATCAGCCACGATGCACCGGATACCGATATGCGCGGCGAGATCAAGGCACTCGCCCGTATCGGTCTGGACGAGCAAGCGCTGGACCGCGACGAGGCACGCACCATCACCAACATTCTCAATCTTCATGAGATCACGGTGAACAGCGTAATGACGCCACGCACAGTGTGTGTTTCTGTGCGACCGTCAATGACAGTGGCCGAATTCGACACCGAGCTGTCGCGCTCACCCTTCACACGCTTCCCTGTCATGGACGGCGGAGAGCATGCTCTGGGCTATGTGCACAAGGCTGACACCTATCATGCCGAGGAGCAGGCCACCATGAAGGAGGTCATGCACTCGGCAGCTACCGTCAGTGCCACTGAAAGTGTCGAGAGCGTCTTCCTGATGATGCAGCGCGACCACCAGCACCTCGCCGTGGTCTATGATGACCACGGTACCTGGGTGGGCCTGATTACCATGGAAGATGTCATCGAGACGATTCTGGGAGAAGACATCGTCGATGAAACCGACGACGTCACCAATATGCGCAAGTACGCTCGGCAGCGCTGGACCCAGCGTGTCCGAGCTGCTCAGAGCAATCAGCCGCAGCAGGAAACGCCGGACCCGCACTGAGGTTGCAGTCCATGCAACACCCTGTCCCGCTCTCGGAGCGGGACATGACCATTTCCTGCGCATTTCTCGTTTAGCGTCCCTTGATGAAAGCAGTTGAGACTCATTCTCACGAAAGAGTCTCAACGTTTCTGACCAGCTTTCTTTCTTGACCAACAAGGACGCCACTGATGCTCAAACCCCTGGCCATTGCCTCCCTGCTCACTGTTACCGCTCAAGCCTGGGCGGATACTGACGCACAGCGTATCGCCGCTCTGGACTACTCCGCTCTCGATACTCTCACCGCCCTGGGGCAAGGCGAGCGCATTGCCGGCGTCCCCCAATCCAGCCTGCCGGAATACCTGTCTGCCTATGCCACACAGAAATATGCCGATGTCGGTTCCCTGAAATCCCCCGAATATGAAGTACTGGACCAACTCGCTCCAGACAGCATCATCATCAGCGGGCGCCTGAGTGGCGAGAAGCAGAAGCTGGAGGAGATTGCCCCCACCTGGTTGAACGGCGGTGTGGAGGCTGACGATTACTGGAGCCGACTGGAAGCCAACACCCACGCCCTGGCAACAGAATATGGCGCGGATGAGCAAGCCGGCCCCGCTCTGGACTCGCTGCACGCGGACATTGACGATGCGGTGGCAAGGGTGGAGGGCACTCCTGAGGTGCTCGTCGTGCTGCACAATGACGGCAAGCTGGTCTACCGCGAGGATGCCATCGTCAATGACCTGATGGGACTCGCCTCTCCCAACCTACCGGAAGACGCCGACACTCAGGCGCGAGGAGAGCGTAGCTTCACCTTGCTGACACCTGCCCAGATCAGTGCCATGGCACCAGACCTGGTGTGGGTCATCGATCGCAGTGCCGCCATTGGCCAGCCGGAACTGGATCTCGAGGCACTGCAGACCGAGCTGGGTGACCTTTCGGTGGTCAAGGGTTCACCAAAGCTGTGGTATCTGGCCAGTGGTGGCCTGGAGTCCACACTGCTGCAGGTCAACGAGGTGGTCAGCGCCCTGCAGTAACAAAAGCGCCGACCTATCGAGCGCTACATACGACAGAGCCCCTTCCGCCGTTGGCGAAAGGGGCTCTGTGTCAAGAGGCTCAGTCACAAGAGCCTCTATATTTCAGCTATTAACATGGCAATCAAATAGCTCATCCTGATCGATTTGATTGTCGGCGGCACGTCCCTGTGCCGCCATTAACCCAACATGAAAGCATGCCGGGTTAATAATGCCGAGTTCAATCGGACTCGTGGCGGCCCGGCATATGCTGGACGTGAGGTGCCAGCTGCTTGATCAGCGCCTTGAACAGGCGCGGGTTGGCCGCCATCAGGGGACCCTCGACAGCCACCGAAGGCTGGCCACTCGGGGTACCTACCAGCGCACCGGACTCCTTGAGGATCAGACTACCAATATCCAGATCCTGCTCATCGATGCCCAATACAAACACGGCATCCGCACGACCGGCTGCCACACGAGCGATATCCAGCAGCCCACAAGCGGAAGACTGCAGCTGCTCGGTCTGCGGCGCCAGTTGCTGAACCAGCGTCAGCCAGGTGGGCAGGAAGCGTGAACGCAGATAGCTGTCGGGCAGGCTCATCGACAGACGCGCGCCGCTGATCACATGCCCTTTGGGCACACGCAGTCGCTTGCCATTGAGCTGGGCACCACGGCCGCGGCTGGCAAGATATTCGTCATCGCTGAACGGGCAGATCACCACGGCATGCTCCGGACGGCCCTTGATCAGACAGACAACCGATAGCGCGAACTCGGGAGATGCCACGCTGAGGTTGGAGTAGCCATGGAAGGGTTCGATGCGCCACAGCACATCCTTGCCTTCACCTTCGCCGGCACGATGCGGCGTATAACGCCCCACTACACCATGCTGCGGATAGCCGCGAGCGAGCTGGCGAGTGATCAGGGATTCGGCGTTTCGCGCGGTATCCTCGAGCAGACGGTCGAGATTGTGTTCCTCGTGAGCATTCTCGATACGCTCACGAATACGTAGAAACTGTTCGCCGGCGCTACGGGCAGCGCGCAGGGCATACTGGACCATCGGATGCATGATCAGGCCTTGGGAGTCAGTGGTGTTAAAGAACGGAGTCGGTATTCGGTGAAGAAAAAGTGCTGGGAAAACGGACTCGGCGCGAATCCTAGCAGATCAGGAGCATCAACGCCACGCAGATTCGCCTCGATATCCGCAGCCATCCACGAACATGATAGAATCCGCCCCCTTGCGTGCCCGCGCCATTCCCCGAGCCGCAAAGCCATCATCTGAACCGAACTCCTGGCGCCCATGTCCACGCCACGCCCCTGAACATCACCATAGAGCCTGACATGCTTGAGCGAATTCGAATCGTCCTGATCGGCACCAGCCACCCCGGCAACATCGGAGGTGTCGCACGTGCCATGCACAACATGGGCCTGACGGACCTGGCGCTGGTTGCCCCACGCTGTGAAGCGATCAGCGCCGACAGCATCTCCCGTGCCTCCGGGGCCGACACACTGGTACATAGCGCACAGGTTGTCGACAGCCTGGAAGAAGCCGTCAGCGACTGCAGTCTAGTCGTCGGCGCCAGTGCACGCAGCCGTACCCTGCCATGGCCGATGATGACACCGCGAGCGCTGGGCGAGCGCCTTCCCGAGGAGCTGCAGCACTCCGAGTCCCGCATCGCACTCGTCTTCGGCCGTGAGGACAGTGGCCTGTCCAATGCCGAACTGCAACGTTGCCATGCCCACGTGCATATCCCTACCAACCCGGATTTCAGCTCACTGAATCTGGCCGCGGCGGTACAGGTACTGGCCTACGAGTGCCGGCTCAGTTGGCTGTCTCATCAGGACCAGCCAGCCTCAGACGATGACGAAGTGCAGCCGCTGGCCACCCATGAGGAGTTGGAGCACTACTTCGCTCACCTCGAGCGAACGCTGATCGCCATTGGCTTTCATGACCCGGCAACACCACGCCAACTGATGGCTCGCCTGCGTCGGGTTACCCTGCGCTCGCGGCCCGAGCGTATGGAGCTCAATATTCTACGCGGCATCCTCAGCGCCACCGAGAAGGCTGCCGGAAAGGTTGCCATGGGCCAACGTTCCAGTGATGAGAGCTCCTCCGACAACCATCATTGAAGTTGCGCATCATCCACTTGAAGCGGGCGACAACAGCCCGCACTATGAAGGCTCAGGCTGACTCAAGGACCGCCGCATGTTTCAACGTCTGCGCGAAGACATCGACAGCGTATTCGCCCGTGATCCGGCGGCACGCAATTTTCTCGAGGTATTGACCAACTACCCCGGGCTGCATGCCCTGCTGCTGCATCGACTTTCCCACTCACTGTGGAAACGCAACTTCAAATGGGTGGCGCGCACCCTGTCGACACTCGGCCGTTGGCTGACCGGCATCGAGATCCACCCCGGCGCCAGCATTGGTCGTCGTTTCTTCATCGACCATGGCATGGGCGTGGTCATCGGCGAAACCACGGTAGTCGGCAACGATGTCACCCTCTATCAGGGAGTCACGCTGGGCGGGACAAGCTGGAACAAGGGCAAGCGGCATCCAACACTCGAGGATGGCGTCATCGTGGGTGCCGGCGCCAAGATCCTTGGCCCCTTCACCGTCGGTGCCGGAGCCAAGGTCGGCTCCAATGCGGTCGTCACCAAGGAAGTTCCCGCCGGTGCCACCGTCGTCGGCATTCCCGGCAAGATCGTCAAGCGCACGGATCCGGACAGCGAGCCCATGCTCGAGGTTGATCCGGCTCGCCGCGAGGCCATGTGTCAGAAGTTTGGTTTCGATGCTTATGGCATCAGCCAGGACATGCCCGATCCGGTAGCTCGCTCCATCCAGGCCATGCTCGACCACATGCATGCTGTCGATGAACGAATCGGCGGAATGTGTCAGACCCTGCGCAAGCTTGACGCCAACTATCGCGATGGCCGGATGCCGGAACTGCGCGATGAGGATTTCGCTGACATTCTCGACGAGGTGGATCGCGACTGCCCACCGATCTCCGCGCACCAGCCTAAAACGTCGGATACACCGCAGGACGAGGAACATCAGGCTTCAGCCCCCTCCCCGGACGGTGAACACAACGACGACCAGGCCGCTACCACCAGTGATGACGAGGCGCAAGACAGCGACCAGGCGCAGAACATCAACAAGGTGCGCGAACATCATCGGGAGAATGGTTGACCGCAATACTCGGTCTTTCTCATAATGGCAGCCATGAATGAGTCGGTGAGACCGCATGATCGCCTACTCGACCACCAGACAGAGCTGCCGACCTCTCGTCGGCGCCGAGGTATTTCCTCATGCGCCTGACCACCAAGGGCCGCTACGCCGTGACCGCCATGCTCGACATGGCCATCAATGCCGATGACGGCCCGGTGTGCCTTGCCGATATTGCCCGCCGACAGCAGATTTCGCTGTCCTACCTTGAGCAGTTGTTTGCTCGGCTACGCCGTGCAGGCCTGGTGGACAGCGTGCGCGGCCCCGGCGGCGGTTACCTGCTGATCGACAGTGCCGAACACATTTCTGTCGCCCGGGTCATCGAAGCCGTCAATGAGTCGGTCGATACCACCCGTTGTGGCGGTGTTGCGGACTGTCAACAGGGCGACATCTGCCTGACCCACCACCTCTGGGACGAGTTGTCGGAACGTATCCAGCAATTTCTGGCCGGAGTCACTCTTGGTGAGCTGGCACGGCGTCAGGAAATTGCCGAGATTGCAGGACGACAGAGACAACGTCTGAATGAGGATGGCATCCTGGTCTCGGCAACGTGATGCCCCTGCCCCCGTTACCTGCGCCAGGCGCCGGATCATGATGAAAGTGACCCCATGACATCACCCGTATACCTTGATTATGCAGCCACGACACCGGTCGACCCGAGGGTTGCCGACGTCATGTCGCGTCACCTGACCCTGGATGGCACCTTTGCCAACCCGGCGTCGCGTAGCCATATGCCGGGATGGCTGGCCGAGCAGGCAGTGGAGAGCGCGCGTCGCCAGGTTGCCGACCTGATCAATGCCGACCCACGCGAGATTGTCTGGACCAGTGGAGCCACCGAGGCCGATAACCTGGCCATTCTCGGCTATCTCCGCGGCAATCGTGAGCGTGGCCGCCATATGGTCACGTCGATCATCGAGCACAAGGCTGTCATCGATACCGCCGAGGCCGCCGAGAAGGAAGGCTTCGAGGTCAGCTGGCTGACACCGGGTGCCGACGGCCGCATCACTCCGCAACAGCTGGCCGATGCCATGCGCCCGGATACCGTACTGGTATCACTGATGGCAGTGAACAACGAGCTGGGCAGCATCCACGATCTGGCCGCCCTCTCCCAGGTGGCTCATGAGCATGGTGCCGTACTGCATGTTGATGCCGCCCAGGGCAGCGGCCGCATATCGCTGGATGTCGAGGCACTGGGTATCGACCTGATGTCACTCTCTGGCCACAAGGTCTACGGCCCCAAGGGCATCGGCGCGCTTTACGTCAAACGCAGCCCGGATTTACGTATAGAGGCACTCATTCATGGTGGCGGCCATGAGCGCGGCATGCGCTCCGGCACCCTGCCCACTCACCAGATTGCCGGCATGGGCGAGGCATTCGCCCTTGCGGCACAACACGGCGAGGAAGACCAGGCAAGAATCACCGCACTACGTGATCAGTTGCTGTCCACCATCGCCGATATCGATGGTGTATGCTGCAACACCGACATCCAGGTGTCTGTCCCCAACATCCTCAATCTTGGTTTCGATGGTGTTGATGGTGAGTCGCTATTGATGGCCCTGCGCGATATTGCCCTGTCCACAGGCTCTGCCTGCAACTCTGCCAGCGTCGAGCCGTCCTATGTATTGAAGGGCATCGGTGTGCCACGACGTCTGGCATTGTCCTCGCTACGCCTGAGTCTTGGACGCTTCACCACCCAGGATGACATCGAGCGCGCCGGCCAGGCGCTTCGCCACGCACTGACAGGACTGCGTGAACGCGCAGCCCCGTGAACCACACAGGTTCCATGAACTTTTATATGGTCCATGAACTGCACACCGGGCCCGATACGAATCGAGCCGACGACCAGGAGACCCCCATGGCACAGCTGACCATCACTCCCGCTGCCGCAGACCAGATTCGCCGTGTTCTCGATGAACGCGGCAGCGGTCTGGGACTGCGCGTGTCGGTGAAGCCCAGCGGCTGCTCCGGCTATAGCTATGTGCTCGACTTTGCTGACGATGTTGCCGAGGACGACGCCACCTTCGAGGAACACGGAGTAAGCGTGTTCGTCGCCCCGGACGCTCTCGAGATGCTCGACGGCAGCGAAGTGGACTACGTCAACGAAGGACTCAATCGCTTCTTCCGCTTCAACAACCCCAACGTCAAGGATGAATGCGGCTGCGGCGAGAGTTTTACGGTATAGGAATGGCCAGCCGCGAGCGACGAGCAACCAGCACCGAGCCGAACCCGGCACGAGGAACGCTCGTAGCTCGTAGCTCGTAGCTCATCACAATCATTCCCCTGGCCGCCTATCGGCGCTATAATCTGCGGCCCAACGGCGCGTGACGCCGAAAAGAACACCTTATCGCGTTGCGCCGCCCCGGTCTCCGAGGCGGCGCGACGTTATCTACCTGCCATTCATCCATCCTTACTAGCGGAGTAACCATGGCTACCGAGCGCACTCTCTCCATCATCAAGCCCGACGCTGTTGCCAAGAACGTCATCGGCGAAATCGTGACTCGCTTCGAAAAGGCCGACCTCAAGGTTGTTGCCGCGAAGATGATCCACCTGTCCCGCGAGCAGGCTGAAGGCTTCTACGCCGAACACAAGGAACGCCCCTTCTTCGGCGCGCTGGTCGAGTTCATGACCTCTGGTCCGGTGGTTGTTCAGGTACTGGAAGGCGACAACGCCATCGCGCTCAACCGCGAGCTCATGGGCGCCACCAACCCGAAGGAAGCCGCTGCCGGCACCATCCGTGCTGACTTCGCCTCTTCCATCGATGCCAACGCTGTTCACGGTTCCGATTCTCCGGCTTCTGCCGAGCGCGAAGTTGCCTACTTCTTCAGCGCTGACGAAATCTGCCCGCGCTGAGCCCCTTCTGCAATACCTGCGCGGGAGCCTGCTCCCGCGCACCCAACCGGTCCTATGACCCACTGAACCTACCATGACCGCGACCACCGCTCCCGAACGCACCAACCTGCTGGGCATGACCCGTGAGCAGTTGGAAGCCTTTTTCGTCTCGATTGGCGAGAAGAAATTTCGTGCCGCCCAGGTGATGAAGTGGATTCATCACGAAGGCTGCGACGACTTCTCGACAATGACCAACCTGTCCAAGGCGCTGCGTGCACGTCTGGAAGAAACCGCCGAGATTCGCGGCCCGAAGGTGGTCTACGAAGGCTCGTCCAGTGACGGTACCCGCAAGTGGGTAGTGGAAGTGGAAGACGGCAGCTATGTCGAGACCGTGCTGATTCCCGCGGATGACGGCAAGCGCCGCACACTTTGCGTGTCTTCCCAGGTGGGCTGCTCGCTGGATTGCAGTTTCTGCTCCACCGGCAAGCAGGGCTTTCAGCGCAACCTCACCAGCGCCGAAATCATTGGTCAGGTCTGGGTCGCATCGCGCAGCGTGGGGTCAAGCCGGGATACTGCACATCGCCCGGTAACCAATGTCGTGATGATGGGTATGGGCGAGCCCCTGCTCAACTACGACAATGTTCTGCCCGCCATGAAATTGATGCTCGACGACAACGCCTACGGCTTGTCCAAACGCCGAGTCACGTTGTCGACGTCCGGTGTTGTACCGATGATTGATCGGCTTGGCGACGACCTCGATGTCAGCCTTGCCATCTCACTGCATGCTGGCAACGACGAACTGCGCAATGAACTGGTGCCGCTGAATCGCAAGTACAACATTCGCACGCTGCTGGATGCCTGTCAGCGCTATCTGCAGAAATGCGGTGACGCGCGAGTGATCACCATCGAGTACACGGTAATCGCTGGCGTCAACGATCAGCAGGAGCATGCTCGCCAACTGGCCGAAGTTGTGCGCGATCTGCCATGCAAGATCAACCTGATACCCTTCAACCCCTTCCCGCACTCGGGCTATGAAAAGCCGTCGCGCAATCAGGTGGTACGTTTCCAGAAATGGCTGCACGAGCTTGGCCATACTGCGCCGATCCGCTCTACACGGGGTGACGATATCGATGCCGCCTGCGGACAGCTGGTGGGTCGCGTCAAGGACCGTACCAAACGTCACGAGCGCTATATTCAGTCGATCCAGATCGATGCCGATTGAGCCTACTCTACGGCTTGACTTCAGCGCCCCGTGACGCTTTGATGATCAAGCTTTTTTCGGGAATTGGGCGACAAGGCATCTGCGGTATCATGATGCGGCTGACAAGCCGCTGACGCGAGGATCGAATGACAGGCCAACAGAGTTCTACCAGGGCAGGAATCATCAGCCTGAAGGCTACCCTGTTGGTATTGTCTGGCCTGCTGATACTACCCGGCCTGACAGGTTGCGCCTCGCAACACAGCGGCCCCGCTTCTCAGGCCAGCGATCCCGTATCAGCCTACCGCCAGCTTGGCGAAGCCTATCTACAGCAAGACAATCTACCTCGGGCCATGAGCGCACTGGATCGTGCTCTTGCAATCGATGCGGCGGATCCCGGGGCACTTCAGGCCATGGCGATGGTCTATCAACGTCAGGGGGAGGAGGATCTCGCCGAGCACTATTTCAGCAAGGCTCTGGCGCTTGACCCGAACTTTACCCGAGCACGCAACAATTACGCCGCCTTCCTGTATGATCAAGGGCGAACCAGTGCCGCCTGTGAACAGCTGGAAATCGCGGCCAGAGATACGCATTACGTCAACCGGTCCCGTTTGTTTGCCAATCTGGGACGGTGTGAGTGGGAACTGGGGGACGTCGCGTCCGCTCGGCAGGATCTGCAGCGAGCCCAGGAGATGGATTCGCGTCAGCCACTGAGTTACCTCACTCTGGCAGAATTGGAATACGCACAGGGCAACCTCCTGCGCGCCCGATCACAGCTGGATCGCTATGTGCATCTTGCCGGGCCCACGCCTGCTGCAAGACACCTGGAAAGGAAGATGACCATTGCCGGAGACTCCTCTGCGACAATGGGCACAAGCGACCCCCAGCCGCGTCTTGCGACGCCCGGCGCGCTTTGATTACAGTTTTCAAGATGAAGGATGCTCAGCCATGAGCGAAACTCCACAAAGCGAACCCAACATCCTCTCGTCTCAGGGCTCTCCCGGCGAATTCCTTCGCCAGGAACGAGAGCACCAGGGATTGACCAGAGAAGAAGTCGGTGCCGCCCTCAACCTCCGTCCCGCCGTGATCGAGGGACTGGAGGACGACACCTATGATCAGGTGCCGGTTGTCACCTATCGACGGGGCTACCTGCGCAGCTATGCGCAATTGCTGGGAGTCGACACTCGCCAGGTCATGGAGCTGTACCAGGCTCGCATGGGCAACGAGGAAGTCGAGCGCAAGGTTACCCCGGTCTATATCAACAAGCCGCCCTCACGCATTGGTACATGGCTGTTCCGGCTGGTGACATTGATCGTCATTGCTGGGCTGGTGGGCCTGACGTTGATGTGGTGGCAAAGCCGTGGTGGCAGCCAGCCGCCGCAGGTCAGCGACAATGGCCCCGTTTCAGTGGACAGCATCGACGGTAGCGAAGCGACCAGCGATGAATCGCCCGACAACAACAGCGAAGCCCTGCCTCCGGTACCTGAAGACGACAGCGAAATGGGGCTGGTTGCCGATGGAGATGCCGCTGCAGAAGGCTCCGCAGCCAGCGCTGATGCCGCTGCCACGCAGGACGTCACCACCACGGACGATGGCACGCCGGTCACGGTGGCAGCCGCCGAACAGGCAGCTGCTACCACAGAGAACGCAACAGATGCCTCTGCGGCAGAAGACGCACAGGCCGAAACCGACCAACCAGCAGTGAGCGAGCAGGCCGTTGCCAGCGCCAATGAGCTGAACATCACCTTCAATGGCGCCTCCTGGGTGAACATCAACGACAGCACCAATACACAACTGCTCAATGGCACCCAGGCCGCCGGCACCGAAGTGACCCTGGAGGGCGAACCGCCCATCCGCCTGGTCATCGGCAACGCCTCCGAGGTAGCCCTGAATTGGCAAGGCGAAGCTGTCGATCTGCGCAGCATCGCCGGCCGCAGCAACGTAGCCCGCTTTACGCTGGGGGAGTGATTCCGTAGTCATGCATTCGCATTCGCCGATCCAAAGACGCAAGTCTCGCCAGATTCATGTCGGCTCCGTACCGGTCGGAGGAGATGCTCCGATCTCGGTACAGAGCATGACCAACACCGATACGCTGGACGTTGAGGCAACCCTGGGCCAGATTCGCGCACTGGAGAAGGCCGGTGCCGATATCGTTCGTGTCTCGGTACCGACCATGGATGCCGCCGAGGCCTTCGGCAGGATCAAGCGTGGCACCAGTGTTCCGCTGGTTGCCGATATCCATTTCGACTACCGCATTGCACTGCGGGTTGCCGAGCTGGGTGTCGACTGTCTGCGCATCAACCCCGGCAACATCGGTCGTGAGGATCGTGTTCAGGCCGTGGTCTCCGCCGCACGCGACAATGGCATTCCGATTCGCATCGGCGTCAACGCCGGTTCGCTGGAGAAGGACCTGCAGAAGAAGTATGGCGAGCCGACCCCTGCGGCCCTGGTGGAATCAGCCATGCGCCATATCGATCATCTCGATCGCCTCGACTTCCCGGACTTCAAGGTCAGCGTCAAGGCATCCGATGTATTCATGGCCGTCGCCGCCTACCGCGACCTGGCCGCGCGCATCGAGCAGCCTCTGCACCTCGGCATCACCGAAGCCGGCGGCCTGCGCTCGGGGACCGTGAAGTCATCCATCGGCCTGGGCATGTTGTTGATGGACGGCATCGGCGACACCATCCGCGTGTCACTGGCAGCGGACCCGGTCGAGGAGATCAAGGTCGGCTTTGATATGCTCAAGAGCCTGCGACTGCGCGCCAAGGGCATCAACTTCATCGCCTGCCCCAGCTGCTCACGTCAGAACTTCGATGTCATCAGCACCATGAATGCGCTCGAGGAGCGCCTCGAGGACGTAATGACGCCTCTCGACGTGGCGGTTATCGGCTGTGTGGTCAACGGCCCCGGTGAAGCTCGTGAGGCAGACCTCGGTCTGACTGGCGGCAGCCCCAACAACCTGGTCTATATCGATGGCAAGCCAGCGAGCAAGCTGCGCAATGACCATCTGGTTGATGACCTGGAAGCACTGATTCGACAGAAGGTAGAAGAAAAACAGGCGGCGCAGGAAGACGTCATCGTGCGTCAGAGCTGACAGCGTCGCCACCCGCCGCGACACAGTGGCAATACATTCGCCGGATATCAGCGGCACATGCCCGGGGCCTCCAGTGGCACCCGGGCATCAGCGTTTGAGAGACACTGATTCAGGCGGCCTGCGCCGCTGTCAGCCCCAACGCTCCCCACGACGGCGTACAGGCATAGAATGAAGTCAAGGAGTCATCTTTGAGTAACAGGATCCAGGCCATTCGCGGCATGAACGACCTTCTGCCCGACCAGTCGCCGGTATGGCAGTACTTCGAGTCCCAGGTTGCCGCGCTGATGAAGCGCTATGGCTATGACGAGATTCGCACCCCGATTGTTGAGCAGACCGCCCTGTTCTGTCGCTCCATTGGTGAAGTCACCGATATCGTCGAGAAGGAAATGTACACCTTCGAGGATCGCAATGGTGACAGCCTGACGCTGCGTCCAGAAGGCACCGCCGCCACCGTACGTGCTGCCATGGAACATGGCCTGCTCTACAACCAGACTCAGCGCCTGTGGTACACCGGCCCGATGTTCCGTCACGAGCGGCCCCAGAAAGGGCGCTACCGCCAGTTCCACCAGGTCGGTGTCGAGGCCTATGGCCTGGATGGCCCGGATATCGATGCCGAGGTGATTCTGCTCTCCGCTCGCCTGTGGAAGCAGCTCGGGCTCTACGAGCATGTGAGCCTGGAGCTCAACTCGCTGGGCTCCAATGAAGCGCGCGCCGCCTACCGCGACAAGCTGGTGGCATACTTCGAGGCCCACCATGAGGTACTCGACGAGGATTCACGCCGCCGCCTGGGATCGAACCCATTGCGCATCCTCGACTCAAAGAATCCGGCCATGGCCGATATGCTCGCCGACGCGCCGCGGCTGATGGATCACCTCGATGATGAGTCCCGCGAGCATTTCGAAGCGCTTACCGCTCGCCTGGAGGCGGCCGGCATCGACTATGTGATCAACCCGCGCTTGGTGCGCGGCCTCGACTACTACTGTCGTACCGTCTTCGAATGGACTACCACTGCACTGGGCAGCCAGGGCACGGTCTGCGCTGGTGGCCGCTACGATGGTCTGGTGGAACAGCTTGGTGGCAAGCCGACACCAGCCGTGGGCTTTGCCATGGGCATCGAGCGTCTGATCCTGTTGCTCGAGACGCTGGACACCGTTCCAGACGAGGCCCGTGCGCCGCTGGATGCCTATGTATTGGGTATGGATGCCGGTACCGATATGGCGGCCATGGCACTGGCCGAGCAATTGCGTGACACGGCCCCCGAGCTGGGTGTCCAGCTCCACTGCGGTGGCGGAAACTTCAAGAACCGCATGAAAAAGGCCGACCGCAGTGGTGCCAGGGTCGCGCTGATCATCGGCGAAAACGAGCAGGCTTCCGGCACGGTTGCCATCAAGTTCCTGCGCGACGATCGCAATCAGGAGGTTGTCGCACAACAGGATCTGGCCGCGACCCTGAGATCACTTTGATCCCACAATCAGACAGCTCACCTTGAGCTGTTTGATTGTCGTCGGTGTCACACTGACCAGACAGACTGTGCAGGAATTCGAGAGAACGAGCGCATGCCCTCCTTCACTCCATTTCCTGCAATGGATATTGCACCATCAATGGTTATCGCGTCTTCAATGGACATCATAAACAGGGAGGCTCGCCCGTGGCAGAGCTGAGAACCGAAGAAGAGCAGCTTGATGCAATCAAGCGCTGGTGGAAGGAAAATGGGACCTCGCTGATTGTTGGTGCCGTGCTCGCAGCCGCTGGTGTGTTCGGCTGGAACGCCTGGCAGGATCACCAGCGCAACACGTCGGTCGCTGCTTCGATCGAGTACCAGCAGTTGCTGGGACTGGCCAGTCAGCCGGAACTCGACGATGACGCACGCAATGAGGCCCAGGCCGTGGTCGACAGACTGGCCAGTGAATATGACGACACGCTGTACGCTGATCTCGCACTGCTGCTCGACGCTCGTCTCAAGGTCACCGCCGATGACCTGGAAGGCGCCAGCAGTGCCCTGCAGAATGTGATCGACAACGCCGATGACGACTATCTGACCAGCCTCGCCCGTCTACGTCTGGCGCGTATCCAGAACGAGCAGGGGGAGTACGATGCAGCTCTTGCCACGCTGGATGGCGAGATTGCGGCTTCTCTGGAGGCTCAGCGCAACAACATTCTGGGTGATATCCATCACGCCAACGGCGATGACGATCAGGCGGCCGAAGCCTGGCGCAATGCTCAAGCGTTGGCAGAAGAGCAAGGCCAGCCGCTGTACGGCGTAGCCCTCAAGCTGGATGATCTGGGAGCCGAGGAGGCCACGCTATGAAGACTCTGAACGTCATTGCCGCAAGTGTCACCCTGAGCGCCCTGCTGGCCGGCTGTGCCGGTGACGTGGAGCCTCAGTATCCGCCGAAGGAACTGACCGACATCTCGGCCTCTACCCGGGTCGAGACCCGCTGGAGCGAAGGTGTTGGCGATGGCCTCGGTGAAGCCACCTACCCCATCGAGCCCGCGCTTGCCGGCACTCGGCTGTTCGCCGCCGACAAGGACGGCCTGGTCGAGGCTTTCAAGACTTCCAACGGCGACACACTGTGGGAGATCGAGCTCGACACCCCGGTCTCCAGTGGTTTGACCGCCGTCGATGACGACCTGTATCTGGCCACCCGCAACGGCCGCGTCATCGCCATCGACCAGGCCACCGGCGACGTCCAGTGGCGCACTAGAGTCCCGAGTGAAGTGCTGGCAGCCCCTCAGGCCAATACTCAGCAGCTGATCGTGCAGGCCGTTGACGGCACCATCACCGCTCTGGATCGCGCCTCCGGTCAGCAGCAGTGGGTATTCAGCGCCAACCTGCCGGCCCTGACGCTGCGCAGTGCAGGCACGCCAACGGTGATTGACCAGGTCACCTTCGCCGGCTTTTCCAACGGCCGTCTGTCGATCATCGACAATCGCAGTGGTCAGCAGATTTCCGAGCGTACCATCGCGGTGGCCACCGGCATGAACGAGATCGACCGTCTGGTGGATATCGCCGGCCAGCCGGTGCTGACTCCGGACGGCCGTCTGTACGTCACCAGCTACAATGGCCGTCTTGTGGCGCTGAACGCCCAGAGTGGTCAAACCCTGTGGTCTACCGAACTGTCCAGCTATCTGACGCCAGTGCTGGTGGGCGACACCCTCTATGTCGTGGATGAGGCCAGCCGTCTGATTGCCTTCGATGCCACCAACGGTAATGAACTGTGGCGCATGGAGGACCTCTATGGTCGCTCGCTGACTGCCCCCAACTTTGCTGACGGTCGCATTGTGGTCGGCGATGCCGAAGGCTATGTTCACTTCATCGATGCCAACAATGGTCGCCTGGTCGGACGTACACGTATCGATAAATCCGGTATCAGCGTACGCCCGCTGACCGACGGCAAGCGCGTCTACGCGCTGGCCAATGACGGAAGCCTGGAGGCTCTGGACCTCAACCCATGACGCCCGTAATCGCTCTGGTCGGCCGCCCCAATGTGGGCAAGTCGACCCTGTTCAATCGTCTGACCCGCTCGCGCGATGCGCTGGTGGCCGACTTCCCGGGCCTGACCCGAGACCGCAAGTACGGCAACGGCCTGCTTGGCGGCAAGGCCTACACCGTCATCGATACCGGCGGGATCAGCGGCGACGAGGAAGGCATCGACGCCGCCATGGCCGAGCAGTCACTGCAGGCCATCGACGAAGCTGACATCGTGCTGTTCATGGTGGATGCCCGCGCCGGACTCAACGTTGCCGACGAGGCCATCGCCAACCATCTGCGCGTCAACCAGAAGAAAACCTGGCTGGTGGTCAACAAGACCGATGGTCTCGAGGAACACTCGGCCATGGCCGATTTCTGGCAGCTTGGTCTCGGCGATCCGCACCCGATTGCGGCAGCCCACGGCCGAAATGTCACCACCTTGATCGATGAGGTGCTCACGCCCTTTCCCGAGCGCGACGCCGATATTCCGGCGGACACCGGCACCAGGGGCATTCGCATCGGCGTGATCGGACGCCCCAATGTCGGCAAGTCAACCCTGGTCAATCGCCTGCTCGGGGAAGATCGCGTGGTGGTGTTTGACGAGGCCGGCACCACTCGCGATGCCATCGAGATACCCTTCGAGCGCCGGGGCAAGCCCTATGTGCTGGTGGATACCGCAGGTGTCCGCCGTCGCAAGAACGTCAGCGAGATTGCCGAGAAGTTCTCGATCATCAAGACGCTGGAAGCGATCAAGGAATGCCATGTCGCCATCATGGTGCTGGATGCACGCAGTGGTCTGGTGGAACAGGACCTGCACCTGCTCGACTATGTGTTGACCTCCGGTCGTGCCCTGGTACTGGCGGTCAACAAATGGGATGGTCTGGAAAGCGAAGCACGTGAGCGCATGCGGTCCGACATCAAGCGTCGTCTCGGCTTTGCCGACTACGCCGACCTGCATTTCATCTCTGCTCTGCACGGCACGGCGGTGGGGGATCTCTACCCATCACTCGAACGCGCATTTGCCTCGGCCAACAGCCACTGGTCTACTAACCGTCTGACCACGCTGCTGCAGGATGCGGTAGAGCAACACCAACCGCCGATGGTCAATGGACGTCGCATCAAGCTGCGCATGGCGCATCAGGGGGGAAGCAATCCGCCGATCATTGTCGTTCACGGCAATCAGACCGAGAAACTTCCCGAGGCCTATCGCCGCTATCTGACCAATACCTTCCGCAAGGTGCTCAAGGTCAAGGGTACCCCGATGCGTTTCGAATTCCGCTCGGGCCACAACCCCTTCGACAAGATGGCCGATGCCTCCGATCGCGACAAGGCCAAGAAGCGCGAGCTGGATCGCACCAAAGAGGCGCGCCGCAGCCGGCGATAGACAGGTCCCATCTGCATGTGCCCCACAGGGAAGTGGGGCTTGTGCAACCATCTCGAGATGCTACCACTTCCCCTCCGGTGCCATCGCTTCCTCTCGGTTACCTCCAATTCCCCTCATCACCAGTGTGGCAGATAGAATCTTCAGACAGACGCAAGCCTGCGCTTGCCAACCCAATCAGTAGCAAACTGGAACGCACAGCGCCCGCTGCGGCCACCACGCAGCGTGGCAAAACGAATCGCCGCTGTCCGCGCCTCATCATCCCAGTCCGCCGCTTCGCCCAGACGCTCGACCCAGTGGCGGCAGGTCTCGAGATAGCTCTGCTGGTTGAAGGGGTGGAAGGCCAGCCACAGGCCGAAACGATCCGACAGAGATATCTTCTCCTCCACTGCATCACCGTGATGCAGCTCCTCACCATCCGGGCTCAATCGCGTCTCTGCGTTGTCGCTCATATGCTCAGGTAATAGATGGCGGCGGTTGGAGGTGGCATACAACAGCACATTGTCAGGGGGGCCGGTCAGAGTGCCGTCGAGGACACTCTTGAGCGCCTTGTAGGCATCGTCAGAACCTTCGAAGGAAAGGTCGTCGCAGTAGACCACAAAACGTGCCGGTTCATGGCGCAACTGTTCGACGAGCACCGGTAGTCCAGCGAGATCATGGCGATCAACCTGAATCAACCTCAGCCCTTCATCAGCCAGGCTGTTGAGCAACGCCCTTACCATCGACGACTTGCCACTGCCACGCGAGCCCCACAGCAGCACGTGGTTGGCCGGCAGGCCGCGCAGGAAAGCGCGGGTATTGTCCAGCAGGGCATGCTTCTGGCGCTCTACACCGACCAGATCGTCGAGACTCATCGCATCTCGCGGCGGTACCGGCACCAGATGCCCGCCCAACGCATGACGCTGCCACAACGCCGCCACATCTCTGGACCAATCCACCGGTTGCGGTGAGTTGGGTAGCCAGGGCTCGACCCGGTCGAGCAGCTGCAACAGACGTGTGGCGAGTTCAGTATCCATCAAGTTCACTCCCTGGGTACATGGGTGTATCGGTCAGATGGCCGAGGAATCAACTCAATGTCCTCGGCCTTCCCGACAGGTTGGCAGGATTACTCCGTATGGAGCACAGATATACTCTCATCGTCGCCGGGCAGGTGCCCGGTGATTCGGGAAAAGCGGGCCGCAACGCTGAGGACGGCCTGTATCAAAGCGACAACCGCGTTCGGGTGGCGACCAGCGCCAAAGCGAGAGCCAACCACGCCGTGCCAGTTCCCTTCCACAACCGCCAGCACAGAGTCATCATCACTGTTCCGGCTGCACTCCTCAAAGCTGTCGATACGTAATGGTATGCCCAGTGCGCTGACGGCCGCATCGATAAAGTCATCGCCAGTCCCTTTCAGCCAGCGGCGGGTTCCATCAAGCAACTTGACTTCGATCTCGACGCTCTGCCGTCCCGGAGCATCCTGCAGGCGGTGATTGATGTAAGCCAGCTCGCCACCGGCACGAGCTGGTGCCAGATAGGTAGAGACAAACAGCTCACCGACCTCCTCACTACTCAGCTCCGTCTCACTGGCGTCGGTCAGTTTCTGGACGATGGTGCTGAACTCTATCTGCATGCGCCGAGGCAACTTCACTCCATGGTCGCGACACAACAGAAAGGCGATTCCGCCCTTGCCTGACTGGCTATTGACACGAACGATGCTGTCATAGGTGCGCCCCAGGTCCCGAGGATCAATCGGCAGATAAGGCACTGCCCAGAAATCGTCCGCCGATTGAGCCGCAAATCCCTTGGCTATGGCATCCTGGTGCGATCCAGAGAAGGCCGTGAATACCAGGTCGCCAACATAGGGGTGACGAGGATGTATGGGCAATGCCGTGCTCTGCTCTGCCACTCGCGCGACCGCAGCAATATCGGAAAAATCCAGTCCTGGATGAATTCCCTGTGTATAGAGGTTGAGCGCCAATGTCACCAGATCGAGATTGCCACTACGCTCGCCATTTCCAAACAGGCACCCCTCGACGCGCTGGGCGCCCGCCAGCAGCGCCTGCTCTGCGCAGGCAACCCCGGTTCCGCGGTCATTATGCGGGTGTACAGAAAGCACCACATGCTCACGCCGCTCAAGACGTTGGCTCATCCACTCGACCTGATCGGCAAACACATTGGGAGTCGCCACTTCCACCGTCGTCGGCAGATTGATGATGATCGACCGACTCGGACCAGCGTCCCAGCACCGAATGGCGGCATTGCAGATGCGCAGCGATACATCCAGCTCCGCCATGCAGAATGTCTCCGGCGAGTACTGCAGGACCCATTCGGTCTGCGGATATTCGCTCACCTTCTCGCGCAGAAACCGTACATGATGTGCCACCAACTGCTCTACCTCGTCCACAGAGAGACCGAATACCACACGCCGCCACACCGGCGCGATGGCATTGTACAGGTGAACAATGACACGCCTTGCCCCCGCGACACTGCGTACCGTTTCCTCGATCAAGTCCTCACGCAGCTGCGTCATCACCATTGGCGTGACATCGCTCGGAACCCGTTGCTCGTCAATGAGCCGACGGACCATATCAAAGTCCGTTCGTGATGCTGCCGGGAAACCAACTTCAATCTCCTTGAATCCCAGACGAACAAGTTCGTCGAACAGATGCAGCTTACGCTCAGAGTTCATCGGCTCGAACAACGCCTGGTTACCATCACGCAGATCGGTGGAGAGCCAGACCGGCGCCTCAATGATGGTACGAGAAGGCCAACGACGGTCAGGCAAGTCGATGGTCGGGAAGCGGCGGTACTTGTGTTCCGGATGTTGAAGCATGACGACAACCTCGAACAGGAAGTGAAGAGTAGCGACAACCTCCCCTACCTGCCGAGGCAGGCTGTTCAAGGCCGGGGTCTGGGGAAGGTCGAGGAACGCATGCAGTACCCTGCAGCGATGGCAGACCCCGGCGAAGGCTCAGGGTCAGCGATAGCGTGTCGAACGGTTGCAGGGTCATGAGGGATCCTCGGGTGACGTGATGTCCATCAGCATAAGTGGCAACCTGAAGAACATCTTGCGCGATCTGGTCTATCATTGTCGCAAAATGGTCAACTCCGCGCTGACCAACGGCCCCCTTCAATCCGCATCCTGATGGTGACTCAGATGGTCGATAGCGCCGAAATCCACGATGTGACAGACCTGCCCGTCACCGGAGTCGCCATCGACTATCCAAGCGGACATATCGTGGAACCCCATAGCCACTCCCGCTCCCAGCTGCTCTATGCCATAGAAGGAGTATTGGTGATCGAGACCCCAGCTGGCCGCTGGGTGACACCACCAAGCCGTGGAGTCTGGCTGCAGGCGGGAACCGAACACTCGTTGCGCATGCAAGGGGCTGCAAGAGTGCGCAGTCTATTCGTCGACCCTTATGCCATTCCGGGATTGCCCGGGAGCGATTGTGTGATCGCCATCTCGCCGCTACTGCGAGAGTTGATCCTGGCTGCCACACAGATAGTAGAATGTTACGCAAGCGACAGCCGTGACGGCCGCCTGATGCGGCTTCTGCTGGATGAGCTGTGCACACTTCCGATACTACCGTTCCACCTCCCCTGGCCCAGTGACGAGCGCATTGCCCGCGTCTGTAGAGTGCTGTCAGAACAACCTGCCATCAATATCGGTGCCAATGAATGGGCCCAGCAACTGGCCATGAGCCCGAAGACCTTTCACCGTCGCTTCCTGATCGGCACAGGCGTGACGTTCGGGCGGTGGAGACAACAGGCACGACTACTGCGATCGCTGGAGTACCTGGCACGGGGCGAATCGGTTCTGGAGGTTGCCTTGCAGCACGGCTACAACAGCCAGAGCGCCTTTGCCGCGGCTTTCAAGCGCCAGTTTGGTGTACCACCCACGGTCTTCTACCAGTCACTCGAGCCCGCGGAATAGCAGCGCATTCTTTCATGCTCGCAGTTGGACGCCCCCTGCTAACATGCCGTACCCGTTTCCCGACAGTTCTGTTGCCTCTTCTACACAGTTGACCGGGGAAGCAGTCAGGGTATCTTGTGAGCATACGGATTCTGCGTCCAGTGGTAAGCACGCCCACTGAACTTCGAAAAGGAGATACTGATGCGCTGGAAAACATGTATTGCGTCGGCACTGGCGATGGCAACGCTGGCCGCCTGTTCCACCTCCCCCACAGGTCGTTCGCAGATGCTGTTGATGGACGAGAGCCAACTCAACCAGATGGGCGCTCAGGCCTTCTCACAGTATCAGCAACAATTGCCCACCGTTGGTGGTGCTCAGTTGAACTACGTGCAGTGCATCACCAATGACATCGTCGCAGTACTTCCGCCAGAGCAGCGCAACCAGAACTGGCAGGTAAAGGTCTTCGAGTCCGATGATGCCAACGCCTTCGCCCTGCCCGGCGGCTATGTCGGCGTCAATACCGGGATGTTCAAGGTCGCCACCAACCAGGATCAGTTGGCCTCGGTGATCGGCCACGAGATCGGCCATGTGCTGGCTCACCACGCCAATGAGCGAGCCTCCACCCAGAATCTGACCCAACTGGGCATGTCAGTGGGCGGCACGCTGCTCGGCGCCAATGGTGTGGCGGGATCCGATCAGATCATGGCGGCGATGGGCCTGGGCGCCCAGTACGGTGTCCTGCTGCCCTTCTCGCGCAACCACGAGAGCGAAGCCGATGTCATTGGCCTGCAGTTGATGGCAGATGCCGGTTTCAATCCCCAGGCGAGTATCGACGTGTGGCGTAATATGGAAAGCGCCAGCGGTGGACAACCTCCTGAATGGGCCTCGACCCACCCCAGCCATGGCAGCCGTATCGCGAGTCTGGAGTCCGAAATGGGTGATGCCATGAGCCGCTATCAGCAGGCCCAGTCAGCAGGTCGCACTCCCAACTGCAAGGCCTGATGATATGACCCGCACCCGTATCGGTCTGATATTACTGGTGGTACCGGTGCTGCTGTTGTTGGGCCTGTACTTCGTCGAGCTGAGTCAGATCCGTGAATGCCAACTCGTCGACCAGGGCCACTGGGATTATCTCGCCGCGCAATGCCGGGATAATCCCCAACCTTTCGTGCCCTGGATCATCCGCCATCCCTGGGTGGTCAATGGTGGCCTGCTGATCTCGGTCGTCGGTCTGGGATTGTGCATGCTGGGACTCTATCGGCGCCGCTGAGGAGCGTTACAGCCTGACCACGCGCTTGCCGGGTCCTCGGCGACGGCCACTGACCAGCAGGCCGCAGAGGGCTTCGGCCCAGCTTTCCAGGCCATCGAACACTTCCAGAGGTGCTCTGAATTCACTGGCGGGTGGCTGGGCGACCTGCTGCTGAAATGGCTGCCAGAATACGGCTTCGTGGCCCGGCACGACAAAGGGTTGCAGGTGAGCACCTATCGCCGCCAGGCGGCGGAGATTGTGGGGTGCCCGTCGGGGATCCGAGCCATTGTATTGGCTGACAAGGCCACAAAGCACCACGCGCCCCCTGGGCCGTACAGCATCAATGGCAGCCGAAAAAGTGGCACCTCCCAACTGCTCCAGATGCAGGTCGATACCCTCCTCGGCCAGCCGTGCCAGTTGCTCGGTAAAGTCCGCTGGGCGGCTATGGTCCAGCACTCCGGCCACCCCCAGCGACAACAGCCACTCGCGACCCGCCACACTACCCGCCGAGGCCAGCACCCGAGCGCCACCGGCCAACGCCCATTGCACCGCCAGAGACCCCACCGCGCCGGCCCCAGCGGTCACCAGCACCGTGTCATCGGGTCGAAGACGGCCGTAGTGGCACATCGCCAGCCAGGCGGTGAACCCGGTCATGCCACGCTGGTGCAGCCACGCCAGAGGCGGTGCATCCTGCCCGTGGAATACCAATGGCGCCAGGCTACCAGCAGGTGAGTCCAGCGCCAGGACCCCGTGCGAGGCCGCCGGAAGATGGCCAACAACCCAATCGCCCGGGACCACACCTCCATATTTCGACTCGAGCACCCGTCCCAGGCCCCAGGCCGACAACGGACTGCCGGGCAGCCACTTTCCCATACCATCACGGTTCAGATAGTCGTAGCCGACGGCTTGCATGCGAGTACGCATATATGGGTCGACCGAAAGCCACTGTGACTCGATCAGCACTTCGCCAGCGACAAGCGCCTCCAGCGGCAGGGGCACCAGCTCGAGATCATCGACACTCAGCACCCCCACAGGAGTACGTCGTAAACACCATGCATGGGATATCATGTTGGCAGGGAGTCCGGCGAATTCATCAGCCATCAGAGCTGCGCACGCAACTCACTCAGCACGGCCTCGGTTTCAGGTTTCACTCCGCGCCACAGCTCGAAGGAAACAGCAGCCTGCTCGACCAGCATGCCGAGACCATCGATACCACGGGCGCCCCTGGCCTGGGCCCAGGCTACAAATACCGTGGGTTGAGCTGCATACATCATGTCGTAGGCGATGCCCTTCTCATCAAGAAGGTCATCCGGGAGTGGCGGGAGGTCTCCGGAAAGGCTGGCGCTGGTACCATTGATTACCAGATCGTACTGACCGTTGATGGCATCCAGTCCGGCTCCCTCGATCGCTCCGAGGTCGGCGAAGTCCGTGGCCAGCTCAATGGCTCTGGATGCGGTCCGGTTGACCACCGTGAGCTGCTGCGGCTGCTCCGCCAGCAACGGCTCCAGCACCCCACGGACCGCGCCCCCGGCTCCCAGCACCAGGATTCTCGCCCCTTCAAGCACTACACCGTGACGCTGCAGGTCCGCCACCAGACCGGCCCCATCGGTGGTATCCCCCCAAGTGCCACCATCGGAATCGACGACCAGGGTATTCACCGCGCCAGCGCGCCTTGCCCGTTCGCTCAAGCGATCACAGAGCTGCCAGGCCTGCTGCTTGAAAGGGACGGTGACATTGGCCCCCCGCACACCGTCGACAACCAGCGAACGCCAGGTGCCCGTGAAGTCATCCAGCGGAGCCTCGATGGCAACGTACTCCATCGTCTGGCCAGTCTCTTCGGCGAAAGCGGCATGGATAGCGGGCGACTTCGAATGGCCGATCGGGTGGCCAAGGACGCAATAGCGGTCGGTCATGGTGTCTCCTGTGAAGGCGGCGTCTCGCCCAGCCAATCGCGAGGGCGCAGAAAGTCATCAAGGGCGGCCTCGGCTGAGCCGGGCTCGGGATGGTAGTCATACTCCCAGCGTGCCAGCGGCGGCATCGACATCAAGATCGACTCGGTGCGTCCGCCGCTCTGCAGGCCAAACAAGGTGCCACGATCCCAGACCAGGTTGAACTCCACATAGCGGCCGCGGCGGTACAGTTGGAACTGCCGCTCGCGTTCTCCCCAGGTCTCGTGGCGGCGGCGCTCGACGATCGGCAGATAGGCGTCGAGAAAACCATCGCCCACGGCACGCTGAAAGGCATGGCAACGCTCGAAGCCCCCCTCGTTGAGGTCATCGAAGAACAGCCCACCGACCCCCCGAGTCTCGCCGCGATGCTTGAGTGTGAAGTAATCATCACACCAGGCCTTGTAACGCGCATAGACATCGTCACCGAAGGGCGCACAGAGATCATGGGCCATCTGGTGCCAATGGCACGCGTCTTCCCAGCGAGGATAGTAAGGCGTCAGATCGAAACCACCACCGAACCACCAGACAGGTGCCTCGTTTTCCGCCTCGGCGATGAAGAAGCGCACATTGCCATGACTGGTCGGCACATGAGGGTTTTCCGGGTGCAGTACCCAGGACACCCCGACAGCGTGAAAACTTCGACCGGCCATTTCGGGGCGTGCTGCGGTTGCCGAAGGCGGCAGACGACTGCCATGGACATGCGAGAAATTCACGCCCCCCTTCTCGAACAGCGCGCCATTCTCGATGACCCGCGAACGCCCTCCGCCACCTTCTTCCCGTTGCCAGGCATCCTCACGAAAAGCTGCCAGCCCATCGGCTCTGGCCAGGCCATCACACAACCGGTCCTGCAGGTCGAGCAGATATTCCTTCACGGTATCGAGATCGGGTTGAGTCACAGAGGGTCTCCAAAGTCTGGTGGCGGCAAGCTGGCTCAACTGCGCAGGGTGGTGCCACTGAGCAGGTCACGAATGGTACTGGGGCGCGGGTTGCCCCCCAACGCGCCCGGCACGATGGCATCCAGTTCATCGGCAAAGAACTGTCGAATCTGTGCCTCGCTCATCGCGGGAGGCTCACCGGCGTGATTGGCGGATGTCGAGACCAGCGGGCCACCAAAGGCTCGGCACAGGGCCTGCACGCCGGGATGGTCACTGACTCTGAGCGCTACGCGGTCATGGTCGCCACGTACCAAAGCAGGTGTATGGCCGTTGTCCGGTACCAGCCAGGTATTGGGGCCGGGCCAGGAAGCCGCGAGGGTGTCGAGCTGTTGATCGCTCAGACCCTCGAGCCAGGGCGCAAACTGATCCATATCGGCGGCCACCAGAATCACACCCTTGGCCGGATCACGTTGCTTCAGGGCCAGCAGGCGTGTCAGTGCCGTCCGATGGAAAGGATCACAACCCAATCCCCACACAGCTTCCGTGGGATAGGCAATTACACCGCCACGGCGCAGGGCCTCGACGGTTTCAGCGAGTTGAAGGTTGGCATTCATGGCGTGCTGTATTCATGAAGAGGAGCGAAGCAATTTCCACGTTTCGTATTAAATTTACACGAAATGTGTAAAGGACAATGCTACCACGGCCATGCCACGGACGCTGTTCCCTCAGCTCGGCAAGCGCACCCAGCCACCCGCCTCCAGCGCCACCCGCCCTTCGATCTCGAGCAGAGTGAGTTCACGCTGGCACTGCGCCACCGGCCAGCCACTCAAGTCGACCAGGGCATCCAGAGGTGTTGGCGTTGCGCCCAGCCAGCGCAGCAGAGGAGAGACTTCCTCGAGGTCATCGACACTCTCGCCCCCCTCGCCTACGGTCGGAGAGAGATCCGTGGCCAGCGGCAACCAGTGCTCCAGTTCTGCCTGCACATCATCGACATGGCGTACCAGCGCGGCTCCATCACGTATCAAGCGAAGACAACCACTGGCCTGAGGCACACTCAGTGCACCGGGTAGGGCCATCACCTCGCGCCCCTGCTCCAGTGCCAGTCGAGCGCTGATAAGCGTGCCACTCTGCTCGGCGGCCTCGATCACCACCACACCGCAGCTCAAGCCGGTGACGATTCGGTTGCGTGAGGGGAAATCCCCTGCTCGGGGCTGTACGGCCAGTGGACGCTGCGCCAACAGCAATCCTCCCTCATCACGCAGGCGCCGGTACAATTCGGCATGGCGCGATGGATAGATCACATCGATGCCACCGGGCAACACCGCAATACTGCGCCCCCCGGCATCCATGGCAGCAATCTGGGCTGCCGCGTCGACCCCCAACGCCATACCACTGACCAGCGTCCACCCCACCCGGCTCAGCCCAGCGGAAAACTGGCCAGCATGCTGCAGACCGGCCCGGGTGGGGCGGCGCGATCCGACCATGGCCACACAGGGTGAGTGCAGTGCCTGGATGTCTCCTTCTGCCCACAGCAGCGGCGGCGGATCGGCAATCTCGCCGAGCAGTGACGGCCAGTGCTCATGATCCGGGTGGAGCAGGTAGCGGCATGTCGCCTTCTGCTGCCATTCCAGCGTTTGCTGGACATGGGCGTAGAGCGGACTGCGCTGCGGATGGTCCAGCCACAACTGCAGGGCCTGAGCCGCGGGGGCCGGCAGTACCGCCAACCAGCCCTGCGGCCACTCAGGTGTCAGGCTACGCAGGGCGGCCAGGCGTACGGGGCCGACCTGAGGTAGTGCGCTGAGCACCAGCCATTGGATACTGCGCTGCTGTTCGATTTCCTGTGCAGAGAGAGTGAGCGTCATCCATGAGCTCTCCTTGTTCATCTTTCAGCAGTGTAGGTTTCAGTGCCTCACTGCCGGGGACTATCCTGCGCCGCTACGAGTGCCATCCTGCACCATCAGGAACCGTTACCTGTTCACGCACAGCAATGGCCGCGTGTTATAGTTATCGGTAATTGTCTGGATAGGTTGTGCCCCCTCGGGGAATGCGATCTGTGGTCGTATAATGACCCTCAGACTCACTGATGACTGCAACGGTGGTACCAACACCATGGCCAAACTCACCATTCTCGAGTTTCCCGACGAACGACTGCGGACCAAAGCCGCTCCGGTAGAGAACGTCGACGAGGAAGTCCGCCAGCTGGTCGATGACATGCTGGAGACGATGTATGCCGCACCGGGTATCGGCCTGGCTGCCACCCAGGTCGATGTACATCGTCGCGTTATCGTGATCGATGTCAGCGAGGACCAGTCCCAACCCTGGGTGTTGATCAACCCCGAGGTGACGCTGCTCGGCGAGGAACGCGAGCCCATGCAGGAAGGCTGCCTGTCGATTCCCGAGTACTTCGCTGAAGTGCCGCGGGCGTTGCGTGTACAGCTCAAGGCACTGGATCGCGACGGCAAACCGTACGAGATCGAAGCCGACGGTCTGCTGTCCCACTGCATCCAGCATGAGCTGGATCATCTGGAAGGTATACTGTTCGTCGATTACCTCTCGCCTCTCAAGCGTGACCGGGTACTCAAGAAGATGAACAAGCGGCACCGCATGACACAGAGCGCTTGATCCCGATCGCTCGAACGTGAGCAACAGGGACTGGTAACGTTTCATCGCGGCTGCGAAGGCGTCACCAGACTCTGGAAAGGCCAGCAGCGTATTTGCGTTGCTGGCCTTCTTCGTTGGCGCTATCCACTGGCGCCATTAGAATGAAAACGCATTCTTCGGCAAGGCTTCGACACATGACCCAACCGCTACGCGTAATCTTCGCTGGCACCCCCGATTTTGCTGCCGACAGTCTGGCGGCCATCCTCGCCAGTCGCCACGAAGTGGCAGCCGTGCTGACCCAACCAGATCGCCCCGCAGGCCGTGGGCGCAAGTTGACACCCAGCCCAGTCAAGGCGCTGGCTCAGACCCATGACCTCCCGGTCCACCAACCACTGAGCCTCAAGGCACCGGAGGCCCAGCAGATCGTTGCCGACCTGCAGGCTGATGTCATGGTGGTCGTGGCCTATGGCCTGATCCTGCCCCAGGCAGTACTCGATCTACCACGCCTGGGCTGCCTCAATGTGCATGCCTCCCTGCTGCCTCGCTGGCGTGGTGCAGCTCCGATACAGCGAGCCATCGAAGCCGGTGATTCTGAAAGTGGCGTCACCATCATGCAGATGGATGCCGGCCTGGATACCGGCGATATGCTGTTGGTTCGTGCTACGCCCATCAGCACCGATACCACAGGTGGTGACCTGCACGACCGCCTGGCACGGATCGGTGGCGAAGCCATCGTCGAGACGCTGGACGCGCTCGCGGCCCAGGGGCTGAAGGCCACCCCTCAGCCCAGCGAGGGAGTGACCTATGCTGCCAAACTATCCAAGGCCGAGGCCGAACTCGATTTCCATCATGATGCCGCTGCGCTGGCAGCCCGAGTGCGTGCCTTCAACCCTTGGCCGGTGACCTGGTGTAGCTTGAGCAATGAGCACCAGGGAGAAGAGCGCTTGAGGGTATTGATGGCCCACGTGCTGGATGATGGAGAACCTGTGCCTCCGGGCACCCTGGTCGACAACCAGCAGCAGTTGGTCATCAGCTGTGGTAATGATGGCCGACAACGTCTGGCGATCACTCGTGCGCAACTTCCTGGTGGCAAGGCCCTGGCAATCACTGATCTGCTACGCTCACGTGCCGAGCGCTTCGCCATCGGCTCTCGACTGGCAAGCCCACCATCCGGCAATGCAGCAGCGACGGAGACGACTCCATGACCCACGACACTTCCGCCTCCGAGCGTCCTCGCTCCAGACGCAACGGCCCCAACACCAACGCCAAGGGCGACTGTGTGCGTGCCGCCGCAGCCAGAGCTCTGGTACCGGTCATCACCGGTAAAGGATCGCTGAGCGGTCTCGAGGATCATCAGGTAGTGGCACGTGACCGTGCCCTGTTCAAGGCCATGTGCTACGGAACCTGCCGTACCCTGCCGCGCCTTGAGGCGCTTGCCGCGAAACTGCTCGAGAAGCCCTTCAAGACCCGCGATGCCGACGTCCAGGCCCTGTTGCTGCTGGGCATCTTCCAGTTGCTGTACCTGCGCATACCGGCACATGCGGCCGTGGGCGAGACCGCCGGTGCCGCCCGCCTTCTCGGCAAGGCCTGGGCGACCCGCGTACTGAATGGCTGCCTGCGTCGTCTGCAGCGGGAAGCCTTCAGCCTCGAGGCCGAAGTCGACAAGGATCAGGCCGTGGCACTGCTGCACCCACGCTGGTGGGTCAAGGCTATCCGCGACGCCTGGCCGGACGATTGGCAGGCCATACTCGAGGCCAACAACCAGCCCGGCCCCATGACGTTACGCGTCAATCGCCGCCACAATGACCGTGAGAGCTATATTGATGTGCTCGATGGCGCCGGAGTCTCGGCACGCCTGTGTGCCCATGCACCGGATGGACTGACCCTCGACAAGTCCATGGATGTCGAGGCACTGCCGGGGTTCGCCCAGGGCCATGTCAGTGTGCAGGACGAAGCGGCACAGCTGGCGACCGTCATGCTCGGCCCGGTGATAGCACCGCGCCCCGGTGCTCGTGTGCTCGATGCCTGTTGTGCGCCGGGCGGCAAGAGTGCCCACCTACTCGAGTTGTTCGACATCGAACTGCAGGCCATCGACTCGGACGCCCAGCGCCTGGCCAGGGTCGAGGACACCCTGTCCCGCCTGGGGCTGTCAGCGCGACTGGCTCAGGGCGATGCCACCGAGCGTGACTGGTGGGACGGCACCCAGTTCGACGCCATTCTGCTTGATGCTCCCTGTTCCGGTAGCGGGGTCATCCGTCGCCACCCGGATATCAAGCGTCTGCGTCGACAATCGGATATCGCCCAGCTCGCCGAATTGCAGTCACGTCTGCTGGACAACCTCTGGGGGCTGCTCAAGCCCGGCGGCACCCTGCTCTACGCCACCTGCTCGGTCCTCCCCCAGGAGAACCGCGACCAGGTTGCCGCCTTCCTCGAGCGCACCAGCGACGCTCAGCTCAACATGCCTGAAGGTATCGGCTGGGGGCGCGATGCCGCACCGGGGCGCCAGCTGTTGCCGGTCCCGGACAGTCATGACGGCTTCTTCTACGCACGGTTGGTGAAAAGCGGGTCGGATCAGTAAAAATCCCATCGGAGGGTGAAAATCCAGGCCAGGCTGATAAACAGCCGCCAATCATGGAGCGGCGGCCAGAAATCAATCTGCGTTCAGGGACAGTCAGCACTCAGGGGAGAGCAATATGAGCCATCACGTCTATAAGCACATCGAGCTGACGGGGTCATCGGAAACCAGTATCGAGGATGCCATCCAACGTGCCATTTCGCGCGCCTCGGAGAACGTCCACAACCTGCGCTGGTTCGAGGTGATCGATACTCGAGGCCATATCGAGGATGGGCGTGTCGCCCACTGGCAGGTCACGCTCAAGGTCGGCTTTACCCTCGATTAACTTGCGGGGCACCACACCTGGGTGTCGCCCATCAATAACTTCCCTGCATCAGGCCAGCTCAGCATTCGGCTGTGCCTGATGCGCGCAGGCGCCTGTTCCACGACTACCAGCCAGGGTATGCTGGCCGCCATATTTCGGCGCACGGAAAATCCGAGCCGGTACTCTGGTCACGATATGCGACCTGAGTGCCGTCGGCACTTCAGGCGCGGAATCAATCGCTGCGGATAAAACGACGATGAAGATCATCATTCTCGGCGCCGGCCAGGTCGGCGGCACTCTGGCAGAACACCTGGCACGTGAAGAGAACGACATCACGGTGGTGGATACCGATGGCGAGAAGCTCCGGGAGCTGCACACTCGCCTCGATATCCGTACCGTCTCGGGCCCCGCCTCCTACCCCATGGTGTTGCGCCAGGCAGGTTGTGAGGATGCTGACATGCTGATCGCGGTGACCAACTCCGACGAGGTCAACATGATCGCCTGTCAGGTCGCCCACACGCTGTTCCGTACCCCGACCAAGATCGCCCGTGTACGTGCCACCGCTTACCTGGCGCGCAAGGGCCTGTTCGCTCACGAGGCAGTGCCTATTGATGTGCTGATCAGCCCCGAGCAGGTGGTCACCGACCACATCCGCCGCCTGATCGAACACCCTGGCGCTCTTCAGGTCCTCGAGTTCACCGGCGGCCTTGTCCAGTTGGTCGCGGTCAAAGCCTTCTACGGTGGTCCGCTGGTCGGACAGGAGCTGGGCTTTCTGCGTCGCCACATGCCCAGCGTCGATACTCGTGTGGCAGCCATCTATCGTCGCAATCGCCCGATCATTCCCCGCGGCGACACCGTCATCGAAGCCGATGACGAGGTGTTCTTCATTGCCGCCCGTCGTGACATTCGCGCTGTCATGAGCGAGCTGCGGCGTCTCGATCGTGACTTCCGTCGTGTGATCATTGCCGGTGGCGGCAATATCGGCGAGCGTCTGGCAGAGCACCTCGAGCACAGCCACCAGGTCAAGATGATCGAGCATAATCTGGAGCGTTGCACCCAGCTCTCCGAGCGTCTCGACCGCACCGTGGTACTGCACGGAAGTGCCACCAGCAAGCGCCTGCTGGAAGAGGAAAACATCGAGGATTGCGACATCTTCTGCGCGCTGACCAACGACGATGAGGTCAACATCATGTCGTCGATGCTGGCCAAGCGTATGGGCGCCAAGAAGGTGCTGACACTAATCAACAATGCGGCCTATGTGGACCTCGTTCAGGGTGGCGAGATCGATATTGCCATCTCTCCACAGCAGGCCACCATCGGTAGCCTGCTGACCCATGTTCGTCGTGGCGATATCGTCAATGTCCACTCCCTGCGTCGCGGGGCTGCCGAGGCCATCGAGGCCATCGCCCATGGCGACAGGCAATCGTCACGCGTAGTCGGGCGCGCCATCGGCGAGATCGAGCTGCCCGCCGGCACCACCATCGGGGCCATCGTCCGCGGCAAGGAAGTGCTGATCGCCCATGATGATGTGGTCGTCGAGAGTGGCGACCACGTCATCCTGTTCGTGATCGACAAGCGCCGCATTCGTGACGTGGAGCGACTCTTCCAGGTGGGGCTGACGTTCTTCTGATGGGTAACTCATGGACAAGGCGTAGTTCAACGAGGAGGACCGCATGAGCCTGCGCATGATCCTGCGCATTCTCGGTCTGCTGCTGATGATGTTCAGCCTGACCATGGTTCCTCCGATCCTCATCTCTCTGCTGTTCGGCGATGAGATGTGGTACGCCTTTGTGGTGGCCATTGGCATCACTGTGCTGACCGGCGCGCTGATGTTCCTGCCCAACCGCAAGGCGCGGCGTGAGCTGCGGACCCGCGATGGTTTCCTGATTGCGGCGCTGTTCTGGACCGTGCTGGGACTGTTCGGTTCGCTGCCGTTGATGCTGACCGGCAACCTGGCGCTGTCGGTGACCGATGCGGTGTTCGAGTCCTTCTCGGGACTGACGACCACCGGCGCTACTGTCATCACCGGCATCGAATTCCTGCCCGAATCGATTCTCTACTATCGCCAGCAACTACAGTGGCTCGGTGGTATGGGGATTGTGGTACTGGCGGTGGCGATCCTGCCGACGCTGGGCGTGGGCGGCATGGCACTATATCGCACCGAGATCCCCGGCCCGCTCAAGGATTCAAAGCTGACGCCACGGATCACCGAGACCGCCAAGGCGCTGTGGTACATCTACGCGGCGCTGACCATTACCTGCATGCTGGCCTATATGGCGGCCGGCATGAACTGGTTCGATGCCCTGTCACATAGTTTCTCGACGGTCGCCATTGGCGGTTTCTCCACCTATGACGGCAGCATCGGCCACTTCGACAGCGCCACCATCGAGCTGGTCTGCGTGGCTTTCATGCTGGTCTCGGCGATGAGTTTCAGCCTCCACTTCATGGCCTGGCGAGAACGCAGCCTACGCCATTACCTGGAGGATCCCGAGGCGCGTTTCCTGGTCCTCTACCTGGCAGGTCTGGTGATGATCACCGTCGTCGGCCTGTGGCTGACCAACACAACCGGGACCCTCGAGGGCCTGCGGCACGGGCTGTTCGAAGTGGTTTCCGTCGCCACCACGGCTGGTTTCGGGGTCGCCGACTTCTCCAGTTGGCCCGGTGCCCTACCGTTGCTGCTGTTCATGGCCGCCTTTGTCGGCGCCAGCTCAGGGTCCACCGGCGGTGGCATCAAAGTGATCCGCATCATCCTGATCATCAAGCAGGGTATGCGTGAAGTCATGCGCCTGATCCACCCCAATGCCGTCATTGCGGTCAAGGTCGGCAAGGTCAGCGTGCCGGACAGCATCGCCCAGGCAGTGTGGGGCTTCTTCTCGGCCTATGTCCTGTTGTTTTTCCTGATGATGGCAGGGGTCATGGCCACCGGTGTCGATCAGATCACTGCATGGTCCACCGTGGGCTCGGCGCTCAACAACCTCGGTCCCGCCCTCGGCGAGGCCAGCCTGCACTATGGAGACCTGCCGTCTGCCGCCAAATGGATTCTGGTGATGGCCATGCTGATGGGACGACTGGAGATCTTTACTGTGCTGGTGCTGTTTACTCCAGCCTTCTGGCGTAAATAGGGAAACACTGCACAATCGTTGCGTTCCCGATGGTCGTCGACCCTCACCGGTTTGGCGTACCTGCCGGGTTCGTGGATAATCGACCCTTCATTCTTGTGCGAGCCTACAGGTTCATGACCGAAACAGCGCTAACCGAACCGTCGGCTCAGACCCATACCGGTCCACGCCGTGATGTCAGCGTCGGCGATACTGTATTCACGCTCCTCGGCACCGCTCATGTCAGCGCCGAGAGTGCCAATGAAGTGCGCGAGCTGATTGACTCGGGTGAGTTCGACGCTGTCGCCATCGAGCTGTGTGACGCCCGTCACAACAACCTGGCCAACCCCGATGCACTGGCCGACCAGGACCTGTTCGAGATCTTTCGACAGGGCAAGGCCGGTATGGTCGCCGCCAATCTGGCGCTGGGTGCCTTTCAACAGCGCATTGCCGAGCAGTCCGGCATCGAGCCCGGTGCCGAGATGCGAGCCGCCCTCGAAGCCAGCCAGCGCCATGAATTGCCGCTGCTGCTGATCGACCGTGATGTCGGCATCACGCTCAAACGCATCTACCAGAATGTACCCTGGTGGCAGCGCACGACCCTGATTTCTGGACTTCTCGGCAGCGTGCTGTCGCGGCAGGAAGTCTCCGCCGAGGAAGTCGAGAAGCTCAAGCAGGGCGATGTGCTGGAGTCGACCTTCAGCGAGTTCGCTGCCGAATCGGAAACCCTGTTCACACCACTGATCAGCGAACGCGACCGTTACATGGTCATGCGCCTCGCTCAGCAGTGCCCTCCGGGCAAGTTCAAGCGTGTGCTGGTGGTGATCGGCGCCGGCCACCTCAAGGGTATGGCCGAGCACCTTGAGGGCCCGGCCAGTGCCGCGCCCGAGAAGGAGATCGCTGAGCTGGAGTCGACGCGGCCCCGCTCGCGCATCTGGAAGATGATCCCGTGGCTGATTACCGCTCTGGTGTTGACCGGCTTCGCCATCGGCTTCTCTCGCAATACCGGCCTGGGCTGGCAACTGGTCGGCGAATGGTTCGTGATCAATGGCGTACTGGCCGGTGTCGGTTCGCTGATCGCGCTGGCACACCCGGTCACCATCATCGCAACCATCTTCGCTGCACCACTGACCTCACTGAATCCGACCATTGGCGCGGGCTTTGTCGCGGCCGGCGTCGAACTGGCCATGCGCAAGCCCAAGGTGCGTGACTTCTCACTGCTGCGCCATGACGTCACAACCGTCAAGGGCTGGTGGCGCAACCGCGTATCGCGCACCCTGCTGGTATTCATCGGTGCCACCATTGGCTCGGCGGCAGGCACCTGGATCGCCGGCCTGAAGATTGCCGGCAGCCTGCTCGGCTAACCTTATTCGGCTACCCCTGTTCGGCAAACATGGTCGCCCAATAGCCCAGCCTGACCCACACTGATTGTCGCCTCACCTTTCACACCAGTTGTATGTGAGGGTGGGGCGCTCAGGATCAAGGTGGCATGGAATCAGGCGCGGCGTTCGAGTAGCCGATGCATGGCAGGTGTCGGCTCCCCGATCTTCTCGTAGCCTCGGCTGGCCGCATAGCTCTCGTTGAAGACATCGAAGTAGTCATCGAGAATATCGGCTGCACTCCCCTCTCCCGCCTGACGCAGCAACTCCGCCGCCACTTCTGCTGTACACAGATGAGCAGGCGAAGCCGGCTTGCGCAGACGATAGCGAGTCAGTCGCTCGGTATGCAGCGGCAGCACCGGCAGATTCTCGAGATAAGGACTCTTGCGGAAGATGCGCCGGGCCTGTCGCCAGGTGCCGTCCAGCAGAATCAGCACTGGAATTCGCGTAACCGCAGCGCTACGCACCGCCTCGATGTTCACCACTCGATGGGCATAGTCCGGCTGATCATCCGGGAATACCACAAAGGGCGCATGGCGCTCATCCGCGAGCAGATCCAGCAACTCGGGATCCGGCGTAGTGCGGTACCAGGTGAATACCCGGGTCGGCGCCAGCACATCACCGATCAGACGCCCCGTATTGGTGGGTTTATGGTGCTCCAGCGGATGGGTGATCAGCCACACCTGAACCTGGCTCTCGGCCTTGACCTGATAGGGGCACAGGCAGTTCAGTTCGGGCAGATTGCAGCCCTCACAACGTGTCACGAAGGCACCGCGAGCCTTGAATTCCCTCCGCGCAGGACGCGGGTGACCGGTGGCGGGATCACGTCCGGGTGCAGACAGGGACTCAACGGGACTGGAACCAGCGCCCAGCTCATCAGATGGCGACATCATCAATACGGCTCGCTCGAAAACAGGCGCGTAGTCTAGCACGCCCGACGAAGCGTCATGGCATGGCGGGGACGAACAGGCGACCCTCACGTTGCCACTGCCGTACCAGTGCCGGAACACCCTCGCCGGCCGACGCTACCCAGCGAGTCACCCCGGGCGGAATCGATAGCTGCTCGTCTGGATCCACCAGCATGCACTCGGCGTCCAGTGGTAACTCGTCGACCAGCGCCGCCGCTGGCATGACCACCAGCGATGTTCCCACCACCAGCAACAGGTCTGCCTCGGCCACGATTTCACAGGCTTGCGGATAGGCCGGGACCGCCTCACCAAACCACACAACGTCCGGACGCAGCTGGCTACCCTGGTCACAGACATCGCCCATGGCGATATTGTCCCGCCCCAGTGGATAACGCATGCGCGGGTTCACCGAGGAACGCGCCATCATGATCTCACCATGGAGATGCAGAACATGGCGTGAACCGGCCCGCTCATGCAGGTCGTCGATGTTCTGGGTAATGATGCTGACCTCGAAGCCTCTCGCCTCGAGGCCAGCCAGCGCGCGGTGAGCGGCGTTGGGTCGAGCGGCCCGTACCTGTTCACGACGCGCATCATAGAAGCGCAGCACCATGGCCGGATCACGAGCCCAGGCCTCGGGAGTGGCGACATCCTCGATGCGATGATCCGCCCACAACCCATCATGGGCGCGGAAGGTCTGGATACCGCTCTCGGCACTGATACCGGCACCAGTCAGCACCACCAGATGGGGAGACTTACGGGTCATGCATTCCTCTTGGTAGCCAGGCGTTTGATCGCAATGTGGTTGATAACTATGTATTTGATAACTACGTATTTGATAACCAGTCACTCACCAGGTCAGGCCACCGGGATCTGAAGCAAAGCGCTGCTTGTTGCGATACGGGTAGACGTCGATGACCTGGCCATGGGTAATGGCGTCCTGCAGCCCCTTCCAGTAATCGGCATCGAGCAGTTCCGGGTGCAGTTCGTAGAACAGCTTGCGCAGACGGATATCGGCGAACAGGAAGGGGCCGAACTCCTCGGGGAAAATATCATTGGGCCCCACCGAGTACCAGGGCTCATCAGCGAGTTCCTGCTCCGGATACAGCGGCTCGGGGATATGACGGAAGTTGCACTCGGTCAGGTAGCAGACCTCGTCATAGTCATAGAAGATCACCCGGCCATGACGTGTGACGCCGAAATTCTTCAGCAGCATGTCGCCGGGAAAGATATTGGCCGCCGCCATCTGCTTGATGGCATTGCCGTAGTCCTTGAGCACCGCCCGCATCTCATCCTCGCCACATTGCTCGATGTAGAGGTTCAGCGGCGTCATCATACGCTCGGTGTAGCAGTGCTTGATGATGACCTTGTCATCCTTGAGATAGACCGTAGAGGGCGCCACGCGCAGCAGCTCCTCAAGACAGTCCGGGTCAAAGTGGTCACGCCGCGAGACCAGATAGGAGAACTCCTGGGTATCGGCCATCCGCCCGACACGGTCATGGCGCTTGACCAGGCTGTACTTGTCGCGGACGTTGTCGCGACTCATGTCCTTGGTCGGGTCGAAGCGATCCTTGATGATCTTGAACACCGTTCGGTGCGACGGAAGCATGAACACTGCCATGACCATGCCACGCACGCCGGGCGCGATGATGAACTTGTCCTCACGTCTGGCAATCTGGTGGTTGAGCGCGCGAAAGAACTCACTCTTGCCATGCTTGAAGAAGCCAATGGCAGCGTACAACTCACTGATTGGCTTGTCCGGCATCAACTCCTGCAGATAGTCGACGAACTCCCCCGGCACTGTGGCGTCGACCTGGAAATAGACCCGGGTGAAGGAGAAGATGATCGACACCTCATCAGGCTCGATAACCACCGTATCCAGCCGCAGCCCCTTGTCCTCCTCATGCAGGATCGGCAGTACCAGCGGCACCTGCTGCTCGCCGTTGACGATCCGCCCCACCAGGTAGGCCCCCTTGTTGCGGTAGAAGACGCTCTTGAGCAACTCGATCTCGGTGCCCTCCCCGTCCCGCAATTCGTCCGCCAGATGACCTTCGAGGAACTGCTGCGCCAGCGTCATGCAGCGCTGGATATTGACGAAGGGGACCTCGAACTCGGCGCCTTCCAGCGCATCACCGATGGCTCTGGCCCAGTCGCCGTTGACCGCATGTCGACGGCAAAGCTCGATCCCCGAATGATGCGGTGCACCGACTCTTGAGGAATAGACGAACATCCAGTCATCACGGATATGGCGATGATGGAAGATCGAGCAGAACATCGAATTGAAGTAGGTTTCGGCCAGCTCGTAGTCGAGACGCTGGCTGATCAGGTCGGTGTAGTGATGCTTGGCTTCACGCCAACACTCGCAGTGAGTCAGGGTATCGTGGTCGAAGGTCCGCCGCAGACGGGACAGGGTCTCATCAACCTTCTCCTGATAGAGGTTGATCCGCTCTGCAGAAGCCTGCTGGGCCTCCCGCCAGGCGGCATCGCGAAAACGCCGTCGTGCGTCCAGAGTAATCTGCTTGAAGCGTGACCGGTACTCATCAAAGCCATGCAGGATGGTGGCAGCAAGGCGGTAGGCAGGGGACAGATTCATCAGCGAGACTCCCGACGGCAGTCACATCAGAGTGAAGGCCTCCGCCAGTTTCGGCGAGACGACCAAGGTCGTCTTTCATGTTGCCCTGCAACATGGCCTACGCCAAGTCACGCGTCCCAATCGGCACAGGGAGTGAGACTCGCTCGCGCTGGCCTCCCTCGCCACTTGCGCCAGAACTGCTTACGCCAGAGCTACTTTCTCCAGAACTATTTTCTCCAGAACATGGGCGTCAGCAGGACCAGTACCGTCAGGATCTCCAGGCGGCCCATCAGCATGCCCACACACAGCAGCCATTTGGCAGAATCCGGTAGCGGTGCAAAATTTCCTGAAGGACCAATGATGTCCCCCATCCCCGGGCCGACATTGGTCACCGCGGTCATGGCACCGGTCAAGGCGGTGACCAGGTCCAGCCCGAGCAACGCCAGCGCCAGCGCCAGCCCGGCAATGGTCAGGAAGAAGAAGAGCGAGAAGGCCACGACACCACGAGTGACTTCATCGGTCAGCGGCATACCGTTGTAGCGCGACACAAAGACGCCCTGGGTATGGATCAGGAAGCGCAACTGACTGATCAGCATCTTGATGGCAACCTGAAAGCGGAAGATCTTCATGCCACCGCTGGTCGAACCGCTACATCCACCGACAAAGGTCAGATAGAAGAACGCCATGGTGGCGAAGGGGCCCCACAGCGTGTAGTCATCACTGGCATAGCCGGTCGTGGTGACCACCGAGACGACATTGAAAGCAGTGTGCGTCAACGAAGTGAAAGGCACCTCACCACGCCAGATCCGGTATAGCGTGATCGCACCGACCACCAATACCAGCATCACGATCAGGCCGCGCACCTGCTCATCACGCCACAACGCCAGCGGAGAGCCACGTAGGCTGCGAATGAAGAGCACAAAAGGCAATGCGCCACACAACATGAAGAAGGTCGCCATCCACAGCAACTGAGGCTGGTCCGAGTAGGCACCAAAGGAGGCATCGGAGTTGGCAAAGCCACCAGTGGATACTGAACTCATCGCATGCACGATGGCATCCAGCGGCAGCATTCCGCCTAGCCAGTAGGCCAGGGTAGCGCCCAGGGTCCCCACGGTGTAGACACTCAGGGTCGCCTTGGCGATTCCGCCGGTACGAGGCATGACCTTGTCCGACCAGTCCGAGGACTCGGTCTGGAACAGGCGCATACCACCCACCTTGAGAAACGGCAGAATAGCGATGCCCATGACGATGATGCCGATGCCACCCAACCACTGCATCAGGCCACGCCAGAGTTTCAGGCCATCGGAGAGGTTCTCGATACCGACAAGGATGGTTGAGCCGGTCGTGGTGATCGCCGACACCGACTCGAAGACTGCGTTGGTCAGGCTGAGCTGCGGTGCACCGAGCACCAGCGGCAGACTGGCGAAGCCGCTGATGGTGACCCAACTGAGGGACGTCAGCACGAACATCTGCTGGGTCTTGAGCTCTACCGGCATTCGCCAGCAGGCCCACAGCGAAAACAGGGAAGCGGACAGCACGATCAATATCGACAGCGCAAACGCCCGAGCATCAGGGTCCTGCTCGAAGAGCAGCACGACCAGAGGTACCACCATCAGCAGCGCCAGAACCAGCCACAGCACCGCCAACACCTTGAGCACCGGCATCCAGTCTTCCAGCCAGCGCACTACCCTTCCTGGCACCATTCCCTGACCTCGTTGTTCGCTATTAACCAGGCATGAAAGCCTGCCGGGTTAATGGCAGCTTCCGGCGCCCATCATAGACCAAAGGCGAACAAAAGCGAGTCCCCCGGATGACAGTGTGCTGCCATACAGCGACAATAGCCCACCGCCGAATCACTGCCGGAAGTTTCATGTCTCAGCCATTGCCCATTCTCTATCAGGACGACCACCTTGTCGCCGTTCACAAGCCGACCGGACTGCTGGTGCATCGCAGCCCACTGGCCAGTGACGCCGAGGAGTTTCTGGTCCAGCGCCTGCGCGACCAACTGGGACAGCGCGTATATCCGGTGCATCGGCTGGATCGTCCGACCTCGGGCATCATGATCCTGGCACTGTCTTCGCAGATCGCCAGCCGCCTCGGCGAGGCCTTCAGCGAACATCAGATCGACAAGCGCTACCTCGCCGTGGTGCGGGGCATCGGCCCTGTGGAGCAACGCATCGACCGCCCTCTTCGCGAAGAAGACGGCTCGCGCCCCAAGGCCCAGATGCCTGCCATGGCAGCCATTTCCGAGGTCCGTCGGCTCGATGGTGTCGAGCTTCCGGTACAGGTCGATCGCTACCCCCAGGCCCGCTACTCACTGATGTCGGTACATCCGTTGACGGGGCGCCGCCACCAGATTCGGCGACATCTGGCGGGTATCGGCTACCCGATCATCGGTGATGCCAAACACGGCAAGGGCAACCACAACCGCTTCTTCCGTGACCAGCTGGATTGCGGCCGCCTGCTGCTGGCCGCCACACACCTGAGCTTCGAGCACCCTGTCGAGCGTACTCCGCTGTCGCTTGTCTGCCCGCTGGATGCCTGCATGACCCGGCTGTTCGAACGTTTCGGTTGGAATGCCCATCTACCACGTCCCGTCGTTGCCCCCGTTTTCCCATCTTCCGAGGTCGCCAGCTCATGACCGAGATCTCTTCCCAGCCGGCTACTCGCCAGCAACAGCATCAAGACCACGAACTACGCTTCGGTGGCATTCGTCGTCTATATGGTGCCCAGGCCACCGAACGTCTAGCTCATGCTCATGTCGTGGTGGTCGGTGTTGGCGGTGTCGGTAGCTGGGCCGTGGAGGCACTGGCACGCTCGGGTATCGGCAAGCTGACGCTGATTGACCTGGATGACGTCTGTGTCTCCAATGTCAACCGCCAACTGCATGCCCTGGACGGCACCATTGGCCGCCCCAAGGTCGAAGTACTGGCCGAGCGCTGCCGTGCCATCCACCCAGGCATCGAGGTCATCGCCGATACGGCTTTTGTCACCCCGAGCAACCTTGCCGAGCGCATTCCCGAAGATGCCGACCATCTGATCGATGCCATTGACAGTGTTGCCGCCAAGGCCGCATTGATTGCCTGGTGTAAACGCCGCAAGCTACCGATCACTGTAACCGGCGCTGCCGGTGGGCAGACCGACCCGACTCGAATCCGCGTTGCTGACCTGACGCGTACTGAACATGACCCGTTATTGGCCAAGGTACGCTCACTACTGCGTCGTCAGTACGGTTTTTCGCGCAACCTCAAACGCCGCTTCAGCGTCGAATGCGTGTACTCCGACGAACAACTTGTCTACCCCGGTGCCGATGGCGAGGTCTGTCACAGCAAGCCCGGCAACGGCGATGCCACTCGACTGGATTGCGCCAGTGGCTTCGGTGCCGCTACCTTCGTCACCGGAACCTTCGGCTTCGTCGCCGCCTCCCGTACTCTGGCCCGACTCACCTCACGCAAGATCGAGACTCCCTCATGATTCGCGACAACGAACGACCAGTCCCCGGTATATACCGTCATTACAAGGGGCCCAACTATGAAGTTCTGGGGTTGGCACATCACAGCGAAACCGAGGAGGCGCTAGTGGTCTATCGCGCCTTGTATGGCGAATACGGCCTCTGGGTGCGTCCGCTGTCGATGTTCAACGAGAGCGTAGAAATCGACGGCGAGACCGTGCCACGCTTTGCCCTCGAAAAAGCCTTCAACTGACACCAACAGCGGGCCACAACGACAGGCCGCAGCAACGGGCCACAACGAGGACGGGGGAAGCCAATTGGCTTCCCCCGTCCTCGTTGCAGGCTGAGTAAAGTGTCTATTACTCGCCGCCGGCTTCCTGCATCTGCTTCTGCAGATAGTTCTGCAGACCCACCCTGTCGATCAGGCTCAGTTCCGTCTCGATGATATCGATGTGTTCTTCTTCATCGTCGAGAATCTGGCGGAACAGGTCACGGCTGACATAATCCTTGATCTGCTCACAGTAGGTGATCGCCTCGATCAGGTCGTTACGGCCCTTGTGCTCGGCAGCCAGGTCAGCCTCGAGCATTTCGCGGGTATCCTCACCAATATGCAGCTTGCCGAGATCCTGAAGGTTGGGTAACCCTTCGAGGAACAGAATCCGCTCGATCAGTACGTCAGCGTGCTTCATTTCCTCGATGGACTCGTCGTACTCCCATTTGGCCAGGCGCGCCAGACCCCAGTCCTTGTACATCTTCGCATGCAGGAAGTACTGATTGATGGCCACCAGCTCGTTGCCGAGCACGATGTTGAGATGTTCGATAACCTTGGGATCGCCTTTCATGGTGCTTCCTCCTGGCAGAATCGCTGTCGAGGAAGGCCAACGTCAGTGCTCGTTCCTCGCATACGGAATCGCTGGAACGGCAAAAGCTGCCCGACCAGCCCGATTACGAACCAGTATAGGCAACCCATGAAAAACTTCAATTAAATCAGTTGTTTGATAAATACAACATAAACGATAGTGATTGGCAATGCGGGCTACACCGCGTAGGCAAGAGACTCCACCTCGGCGCTCGCCGCTTGCTGGATGGCCTCACGAGTTACCTGCTTGCCAACACATGCACATTTGCCGCACTGGGTACCGCAGCCCGTCTCGAGCTGAACCTGGCGCCAACTACGGGCACCTTCGTCCACACTCTGACGAATCTGTCGGTCACTGATTCCCTTGCACAGGCATACGTACATCGACTTCACCTCGCTGTTGTACGATAGTGAATGTAAATGATTCCCATAGCCTTATGCAACCCCTTTGAAAACAATTCGCATTAACTACTTATAACAGTTTGAATTTACGTTTATTTTCAGGGAGTACTCCGCCCACCGCTGCATGAATTCAGTGGCTATTAGCATGGCAATCAAATAGCTCATCCTGATCAATTTGATTGTCGTCCGCACCCCACTGGCGCAGATGCGCGTATCTGCTGGTGTGGTGCGGTCTCGCGTCGGCCTGATGGCCGACGGCGGCACGCCCCTGTGCCGCCATTAACCCAACATGAAAGCATGCCGGGTTAATAGACCAGATCCTGACGTACCCTCGGCATTTCATGTACAGCGCCCTGCTGCGGGTCCTGTTCAGGCTCCCAATGACAGTATCGATGAATCACTCCGGCCCACACAGGCCACTCTGCATCGGCTTCATCGTCATTGGGGCCACCCTCGCGACACTTGAAGGAAACCTCATCCAGAGCAACCCGAACAACACCTGTGGCGGCAAGTTCCTGACGCGTCATGGGCCTCAACTGCTCCCAGCGCCCCGGAGATACCTTGTCGACAAAGCGCTGTAACTGCTGTGCCTTGTGTTCCTCATCCTCGATCCATTCCGCCGTACCGAACACCGTCAAGGAACGGTAGTTGATCGAGTGATGAAAGGCCGAGCGCGCCATGACCAGCCCATCCAGCGCACAGATATTGATCGACACAGGCTGGTCGGCGGCGAGGTTACGGGCACGGCGGTGACCATGCCAGTAGAGATAGTCGCCATCACGCCAGTGGCAGGTCGGCGTCACCACGACCTGACCATCGATCTGCTGGGCCACGTGGCAGATCAAGGCCTGATCGATCATTTGCCAGGCTGACTCGCGGTCAAGACTGGTCCGCTTTGGCCCGCGTTTGATGGTGGTCCGTTCGGTTACCTTCAACTGGTTCATCCGAGGTTGCTCCTCCGGTCATGTCCTCGGCGTTATACTGGTAGGCTCTGGCATTCAACAGGAGAGCCAGTTGGTGAAAAAATCAAAAGGCCAGATGCAATGGGGAGCGGCGGGCATACGTCTGGGCTGGCGCCCTGATGGCGGGCCCATCTATCGCCAACTGATCGAGCAGGTCATCGCGTCCATTGCCACCGGCAAGCTGATGCCGGGGCAACGGCTGCCCTCTTCCCGCGAACTGGCCACAACTCTGGGTCTATCGCGCACCACCACGGCTCGCGCACTGGATCAGTTGATCGCGGAAGGCTACCTGACCAGTGAACCGCGCCGGGGCCTGTTCGTGGCCAGCGATCTTCCACCGATGTCGCGGGGCCCGGCACAGCGATCATCTGCTGCTCGACCACGATACGAACAGGAAAAGACAGCGCCAGCAGAGATCATCGGCTTTTCATCGTTGCCGGATTATCGCCAGTTCCCCGCTCGCGCCTGGGCTGCCAGTCTCAGGCGCAGCTGGCTCCGCCCCTCGCCCAGCCTCTTGAATGGCGATGCCAGCAGCGGCTTCTGGTCGCTGAAGACGGCGATAGTCGACTACCTGCATCAGGTCAGGAGTGTTGACTGCGGTGCCAGCAACATCATCATTACCGGCGGTAACCGTGATGCACTCGGCCTGATCACCCATACCCTGAAGCAACAGCAGCCAGAAGCGCACTGGTGGGTGGAGTCACCGGGCTACCCTCCTGTCCGCGAAGCCCTTCAGCACAATGTCGAGCATTGCCACTGGCTGGAGCTGGATGACCAGGGACTGATACTACCGCCGAGTAATGACACCGCAATCGTTGTGGCCACGACCTGCCAGCATTTTCCGCTTGGCCAGCCCATGAGCCGAGCAAGGCGGCAGGCCTGGCAGAAGCGCTTGAATGCAGGCAATACCTGGCTGATTGAAGATGACTACGACAACGAGTTCCGCTATGAAGGCTCCCCCAGCGTTCCACTCTTTCAGGCCGACCACTCCGGGCATACCCTGTTGATCGGAAGCTTCTCCAAGGTCATGTTCAAGGGACTGAGGCTGGGTTTTATCGTCGCCCCAGCGTCCCTGCGCGCCAGATTGCAGGCTTCACAGAATGCGCTGGGCAATGGTGCATCCGCCGCTATGCAACCAGCGCTGGCGGATTTCATGCGTCAGGGTCACTTCAGCCGCCATCTCAACCGCATGCGCCGGCATCAGCGTCAGCAACGAGACCGTATGTGCGAGCTGCTGAAGGAATATCTGCAGGAATGGTGCGAGTGGCGCCCACCGTCGGGAGGCATGCATGTGGTGGTCTACCTGCGGCCCGCCCTGGCCACACAACAGCAGAGTGGCAAGCCACTCGATCAATGGCTGACCGACCAGCTGCGCAAGCAGGCTATCAAGCTCGACCCGCTATCGCGTTACTATCCACTCGTACAGCCATCCACACAAACCATCCTTCAGGGCTTTGTGGTGGGGTTTACCGGAGGGGAAGAAAGCGAGTCAAGGCGCACTCTCACGGCCCTGCGTCACCAGTTGATCGCCTGGCAACAGAGCTCTCGCTGATCAGCCTCGGCGAGTGGCTTCAGAGCCTGGGCAGAACCACCACCTGGGTTCCGGAGGCAATATCACTCCAGCTGCGCCGCTGGCCATCGAACAGCACCCACCAATGCCCCAACCCCAGCGGAACAAGGGATAGGGCTCCCACGACGAAGCGGATCAGCGACTGACGCAGGCTGATCGGCGCACCGTCATGGGTCTGTACCCTCAGCCGCCACGCCTGCATCCCAAGCGTCATCCCGCCTCGGCGCCAGAAGAAAGCTACAAAACCGAAAGCCGCCATCACCAGCAGCAGGCGCAAGGAAAGCACCTGCCAGACACCGTCCCCCACCTCCTCCGGCGGCAACCCGATCACCTGGCGCACCACCAGCACATGCAGGGCGGTGATGGCGATCCAGATCGCCAACAGCAGAAAGCTGTCGTAGACCATCGCGCCCAGACGCCGACCGAAGCCAGCAGGCCAGACATCATCGAGTTGGGTAAAGCGTCGCGGCATGGGAAAGGTCTCGGAAAGCAGAATAAAACGTAAGCCGTAAGCCGTAAGCCGTAAGCCGTAAGCCACGAGTCTCGAGTCTCGAGCTCCGAGCCACCCAAAGCAAGACGGATAGTACACTGGCCACAACCCGTCAGAGCTACTTACAGCTTATAACTTACAGCTTGAGCCGCTGAGCGGCTCTTAACCCGTCCTGCGCAGGAAATACAACCCCACGGCCCCGCATACCAGAGTCGGAACCAGTACCGCCCAGGCGGGGGAAAAGCCGAATACGATCGACGCCGGGGCCAGTAGATCCTGAACGTACTTGAAGATCAAACCGGTGATCACGCCATAGAACACTCGGGTTCCCGCGGCTACGGTGCGCAGTGGGCCGAACACGAAGGACGCGGCAATCAGCACCAGCGAGGCCATGGTCAATGGCAGCAGCATCTTCTGCCAGAAGTACAACAGTGGCTGGGAGGCCTCCAGCCCCTGAGACTTGAGGAAGCTGGCGTAGGCCCAGAGCTCGGAAGGCGACTGAGTCTCGACGTCGCGCAATAGTCGCGTGAGCTGCTGCGGAGTAAGACTGGTCTCCCACTGCTGCACTGCCAGGCGCTCGACCTCAGTACTCTCGTCAAGCACGCGGGTGATTGCGACATCCTCGAGCTGCCAGTGGTCGCCCATCCAGCGCGCCAGACGGGCGCTGGTCACAGATTCGAGGTCGTGATTGTCGAAGTGATAACGGGTCAGGTCGAGCACAGTATTGTCGGAACGAATGGCGCCAAAGCGATAGAAATCGCCATCCTCACGCTGCCAGCCACCCCGCTCGGTGACCATGGCCCCTTCGCCCTGCATCTGCTGGACACGCCAGGCATCGGCATACTGCTCGGTGGCCGGGCTGACGAACTGGGCAATCGACAACACAATGACAACCACCAGAATGATCGGCTTCATCACTCCCCAGAGGATACGGTTCAACGACCGCCCTGCTGCGCGCATGATGGTCAGTTCGTTGGCCGATGCCATACTGCCCAGGCCGATCAGAGCTCCGATCAGCACGCCCACCGGAGCATACTGATAGAAGCGCCAGGGCAGACGCATACATAGATAGAGGAAGACATCGAAGGCCCCATAGCCACCCTCGATATCATTGAGATCATCGATATAGGTGATGATCAGATCGAGTCCCAGCAGCACCACCTGCACCACCAGGATGGCAGCCAGAACGGTACGCGCGATGTAGCCATCGAGGCGATCCAGAATCATCCGCTCATTCCCTTGCGTTGGGAGTGGTAGGCCAGCAGCAGGCCCAGCAACAGAAAGACACCATGAATCGGCCACATGCCGACCGCTGCGGGTAGGCTACCGCTGCCGATGGCATCCATGGCCGCCAGCAACAGGCTGAGATAGGCGACATACAGGAAGATTGCCGGCAGCAGTTTGGCAAAACGTCCCTGGCGGGGGTTGACCTTTGACAGCGGCATGGCCAACAGTGTCAACACGAACACCATCAACGGAGCCCCCAGACGCCACTGCAGTTGGGCGCGCGCTTCGTTGTCCTCGCTATTGAACAACTCTCCGGTATTCAGGAATTCAGCGGCATCCATCTCCACCGTTTCCGATGCCCGAGCCAGACGTACGGCATAGGTGCCGAACTCAAGCCTCTCGGCCTCGGCAGTACCGGCCTCGACGCTGTAACGCTCGCCATTCTCGAGTACCAGATAGCGACTTCCGGTCTCGCCATCCGTCACCTGGTAACCCAGTTCCGCACGAGTGACCGCACTCTCTGGCGTCCCATCGCTGCGCTTCTGGCGCTCGCTGATGAAGACCTCACTGAGACGCCGGCCGTCTTCCGCCACCTCAGTGGCATAGGCGATACGCCCACTGCCGAATTCCTGAAAACGCCCGGGGGCCAGAGAAGAGAAATCGATCTTGCTGCGCTGTTCCTCAAGCATCAGCTCGTTGTGCAGAGCGCTGGCTGGCGTCAGCCACAGACTACAGACGCCAACCAACACCGCCACCAGTGCGGCAGGCACCAGGCTGACGGTCAACAACCGATTGGGGCTGGTACCGCAAGCTACCAACACCGTGATTTCACTGTTCAGGTACAGCTGCCCATAGGCCAGCATGATGCCGAGGAAAAAGGACAACGGCAGAATCAGTTCCAGAAACCCCGGCAGGTGATACATCATCAACGAGCCGAGGATACTGGCCGGAATATCGCCTTCGGCTGCGTTGGAAAAATAGCGAATGAAACGACTGCCCATGATCACCAGCAGCAGTACCCCTGCCACTGCCGACATGGTGAGCAGAATCTCACGCGCCAGATAACGAAAAATGATCAATGCCTACTCCTTGCCCAGGCGACAACCTCTATCTATACCATGATCCCTGTATGCCCATCGCTGCGCCAGTGGCGCCTGAGCCCATCCGCGCGTCCGGTTACACTCTCATGAGCTCTCCATCGAGCCTGGGCCACAGCAAACGATCCAGCCAGTGCAGTCCTGAACAGTTTCGATGATCCTTCTTGCCGACACCATCCCTCGGGGTGGGTTCCGGGGCCATCAGCATCAACCAATCGATATCAACCAACCGGTATCATCCAATCGGTATCACTAACATGGCAATCAAATAGCTCATCCTGATCGATGTGATTGTCGTCCGCACCACACTGGCGCAGATGCGAGGATCTGTTGGTGTGGTGCGGTCTCGCGTCGGCCTGATGGCCGACGGCGGCACGTCCCTGTGCCGCCATCAACCCAACATGAAAGCATGCCGGGTTAATAACCAGAAGTATCAACTACGCGGGCCCCACCGCCGGTTGCAGGAAGTCATGCATTGGCGTCTGCCGCGCGTTACACTGGGGCAGACTCGGCATCGTGCCGGCATTATCCAGAATCCCTTTCTGCTTGTCTTGCTTTGGAGTCAGCATGGAATTTCCTGTACAGACCGCCAACCCGGTCAAGGTCGAAACGGCCTGCCTGGTAATCCCGGTATTCAAGGACGGCGAACTGCTGCCCGCTGCTGCGCGAATCGACGATGCCAGCGAGCGTTTGATTCACCAGCTCATCGAGCGTGGTGACTTCAACGCCAGACTGGGCAATGTGCAACTGGTTCCCTACGCGCCGGGCCTCGCCGCGGATCGGCTGCTGCTGGTAGGGCTCGGCGAGCGTGAAAAGTGCCAGGAAGCGGCCTTCTGCAAGGCGCTCGACGCAGCCTTCGCCAGCCTCGGACAGCGTACCGTCGAGGAAGTTGCCATCACCTTCACCGATATTCCGCTGGACGACCGCGATGCCGGCTGGAAGGCCCATCGTATCGCTGAAAGCGCCCTGCGCGCCCGCTATCGTTTCACCGATTTCAAGAGTGACCCTGGTCCGGACCCAACCCTCGAGCGAGTCAGCATCCTGCTGTCTGATGGTGCTGAAGTGGATGCCGCCACTGAAGGTGCTCGTATCGGTGAGGCCGTGGGCAACGGCATCAACCTGACCCGCCAGTTGGGCAACCTGCCCGGCAATGTCTGCACACCGCGATACCTGGCCAGTGAAGCCGAACGTCTGGCGGCAGAGTCCAATGGCCTGATGGAAGCCGAGATCCTTGACGAGGAAGCGTTGGAAGCCCTCGGAGCCCATTCACTGCTGTCGGTTGGCCACGGCAGTGAGGAGCCCTCGCGACTGATCGTGATGCACTATCGCGGTGCCGAGGATGCCGACGAGCCGCCCCATGTACTGGTCGGCAAGGGCATCACCTTCGATACCGGCGGTATCTCGATCAAGCCAGGCGCCGGCATGGATGAGATGAAGTTCGACATGTGTGGTGCAGCCAGCGTGTTCGGCACCATGGCGGCCATTCAGGTGATCAAGCCAAAGATCAATGTGATCGGTATTGTCGCCGCGGCCGAGAACATGCCGGACGGACGCGCCACCAAGCCGGGGGACATCATCAAGACCCTCAAGGGGCTGTCGGTGGAAGTGCTCAATACCGATGCCGAAGGCCGCCTGGTACTGTGCGATGCCCTGACCTACGCCGAGCGTTTCCAGCCAGCCAGTGTCGTCGACATTGCCACCCTGACCGGCGCAGCCATCATCGCGCTTGGCCACCATGCCACAGGCCTGATGGCCAACGATGATGACCTGGCACTGGATCTCCTCGATGCCGGTGAAGATGCCTGGGATCGCGCCTGGCACCTGCCGCTGTGGGATGAGTATCAGGAACAGCTCGACTCCAACTTCGCCGACCTGGCAAATATCGGTGGCCGCCCAGCGGGAACCATCACCGCCGGCTGCTTCCTGTCCCGTTTCACTGGCGAGTACCCCTGGGCGCATCTCGATATCGCCGGTACCGCGTGGAACAGTGGCAAGAACAAGGGAGCCACCGGTCGCCCTGTGGGCCTGCTGACTCGCTACCTGCTGGATCGCGAGGCCGAGCTCAAGGACACGGTCATCGAGAACGAGTCTTGATCTGAGCCACGCCTGGATCTCCGATCCATTTGTGGTCGACGCGGGCCGAAAGCGACTATCGGTCTGGCTGCCGCAGGATGCCTCGGCACCTGCGGCAGTGTCGTTAGTTCGGACTTCCCCGCGCAGGCCCGCTATGTCATTCTGATTCTGACCATCTACACCTGAACACTGTCGACTATATTCGAACACCATCGTCCTATATTCGAACACTATCGACAAAACCTGCTTCCGACAGCGCGGCTTGAAGATGCCGCACCGAGATCTGATTTCTGGAGAACGTCCCGTGTCCACCCAAGGCTTCCCGCTTGAGCCCAACGCCACCCCCAAGTCCGAGAGCATTCGTGCCACCATCCTCGAGAATCCGGGATTCGGTCGCTACTTCAGCGATCACATGGCACATGTCCGCTGGACCAGCGACGCCGGCTGGCATGGCCACCGGGTCTGCCCTTATGGCCCTCTGACACTGGACCCGGCAGCATCGGTACTGCACTACGCCCAGGAAATCTTCGAAGGTATCAAGGCATACCGCCACGCCGATGGCAGCGTCTGGACCTTCCGTCCGGAAAAGAACGCCGCGCGTTTCCGCGCTTCCGCCGAGCGCCTGGCGCTACCGCAGCTGTCCGACGAGGACTTCATCGGTGCCATCAAAGCGCTGGTAGCCCAGGACGTCGACTGGGTGCCGACGCCGGCCAGTGAGGTCGAGGAATCCAGCCTCTATCTGCGTCCGTTCATGATCGCTTCCGAGGCCTTTCTCGGCGTGCGCCCGTCCAATGAGGTCGACTTCTATGTCATCGCCTCACCGGTAGCGGCCTACTTCAAGGGCGGCGTCAAGCCGGTCTCGATCTGGCTGTCCTCCAACTACAAGCGCGCATCGAAGGGCGGCACCGGCTTCGCCAAGTGTGGTGGCAACTACGCCGCGTCACTGCTGGCTCAGCGTGAAGCTGCCGACCACGGTTGTGACCAGGTCGCCTTCCTTGATGCCACCGAGAACACCTGGATCGAGGAACTGGGCGGCATGAACCTGTTCTTCGTCACCCGGGACGGACGCCTGGTGACTCCGCGCCTGACCGGGACCATCCTCGATGGTGTAACCCGCGACTCGCTGCTACAGCTGGCCAGGGACGAGGGGCTGACCCCGGAAGAACGTCCGATCAGCATCGATGAGTGGCGTGATGGTGTGGCATCCGGCGAGATCACCGAAGTCTTTGCCTGCGGTACCGCCGCCGTCATTACCCCGATCGGCAAATTGGTCAGCGAAGACGCTACCCTCGAACACCCGCAGGGCGGCGATGTTGCTGCACGCCTACGCAAGCGCCTGCTGGATATCCAGTATGGTCGCGCCGAGGACACCCACGGCTGGCTGACAAGGCTGGCGTAAGCCACTTCAGCACCGAGTGACGAGCTGCGAGTCGCGAGCAGTACAGTACCGATTCGTAGCTCGCGACCCACATGGATGTGGGAAGTGCGTTTGTTCGTCCGGAACGACCATAGCTAGCTCGTAGCTCGTAGCCCATCATCAGGCCCTGGCCATGACCAAAGTCGATTTCTATATCCTCCCCGACACGACGCTCGAGGCACGGCTGGCTTTCGCCTGCCGGCTGACTGAGACCATCGCTCGCAAGGGCTATCGGCTCTACCTGCACGCCGAGGATGAGCAGATGGCACGGGAGCTGGACGAGCGGCTATGGGATTTTCGTCCCGACGCCTACGTACCTCACGCTCTGGAAGGCAGCGACGAAGCCAGTCGCGTGCCTGTCACCATCGGCTGGCAGGAAGCACCGGCCAGCATCGACCCGCCTCCCCAGGCCATGCTCAACCTTTCACCCGATATTCCAGAGTGGTTCTCGCGCTTCGAGCGTGTCGCCGAGATCATCAACCAGCACCAGGATGTACTGACCGCCAAACGCGAATGCTGGAAGATATACAAGCAGCGCGGCTACCCGGTGACACCGCACCAGCTCAAGGGGCAGGGAGCGTAACCGCCAGCTTCGAGCAACGAGTGGCGAGCTGCGAGCTGTCCTGGCCCCAGCGTCGAGAAACGAGTTGCGCGCGACGAGCAGTTCATTGCCAAACCGGCAATTCAGTGGATTTCCCCGGGAGGGGGGGCAAGCTCGAGCGAAGCGTACTCGAGGCTCGTCACTCGTGACTGGGGCTACCTGCTCGAGCGTAGCGTACTCGTGGCCCGCAGCTCGTAGCTCGGCTCTCCCCTCGCTCCAGATGGTCGCTTCAGGGTATAATCGCTGCCATTTTTCGCCGTCCCGCATCCCCGGCTACCCTCAGGCATGCGAGCTACAGCGACGACATTCCGGTTAATGCGAGCACTCCATGGACAAGACCTACCAACCCGAGCAGATTGAATCCCGCTGGTATCAGCGTTGGGAACAGGACCAGCGTTTCGTGCCGTCCGGTCAGGGCGAGCCGTACGCGATCATGATTCCACCGCCCAATGTCACCGGCAGTCTGCACATGGGGCACGCCTTCCAGGACACCATCATGGATACCCTGACCCGCTGGCGGCGGATGCAGGGACGCAACACCCTGTGGCAGGTCGGTACCGACCACGCGGGGATTGCCACCCAGATGCTGGTCGAGCGCAAGGTCGCTGCGGAGGAAGGCAAGACTCGCCATGACCTGGGCCGCGATGCTTTTATCGACAAGGTCTGGGAGTGGAAGCACGAGTCCGGAGATCACATCACTCGTCAGTTACGCCGTATGGGCGCCAGTGTCGACTGGAGCCGCGAGCGTTTCACCATGGACGACGGCTTCTACAAGGCCGTGCAGGAAGTCTTCGTACGCCTTCACGATGAAGGCCTGATCTATCGCGGCAAACGCCTGGTCAACTGGGACCCGACGCTGAACACCGCGATCAGCGACCTTGAGGTCGAGAATCGCGACCAGCAGGGTCAGTTCTGGCACTTCCGCTACCCGCTCGCCGACGGCATCAAGACCGATGCCGGCCTCGACTACCTGGTGGTGGCCACCACTCGCCCGGAGACCCTGCTCGGCGACAGCGCCGTGGCCGTCAACCCGGAAGATGAGCGCTATGCCTCGCTGGTCGGCAAGTTTGTCGAACTGCCACTGGTTGGCCGCCGCATCCCCATCGTAGCCGATGAACACGCCGACATGGAAAAGGGCTCCGGCTGCGTCAAGATCACCCCGGCCCACGACTTCAATGACTATGAGGTCGGCAAGCGTGCGGGTCTGCCGCTGATCAACGTATTCTCGCGCACCGCCCATATTCTTGAAGCCGCCGAGGCCTTCGATCTTCAGGGCCGTCCGCTGCCTGAGGTCGATACCAGCCTTCCCACCGCCTACGCCGGCCTGGATCGCTTCACAGCACGCAAGGCGGTGGTGGCCGATATGGAAGCCGCCGGCCTGCTGGAAAAGACCGAGTCGGTCAACAACACCCTGCCCTACGGCGACCGCTCTGGTGATGTCATCGAGCCGCTGCTCACCGATCAATGGTTCGTTGCCGTGGAAACGCTGGCCAAACCAGCCATCGAAGCCGTAGAGAACGGCGATATCCAGTTCGTGCCGAAGAACTACGAGAACATGTACTTCTCCTGGATGCGCGACCTCCAGGACTGGTGTATCTCTCGCCAGCTGTGGTGGGGCCACCGCATCCCGGCCTGGTACGATGCCGAAGGCAACGTCTATGTCGCTCGCACCGAAGCCGAAGCACGCGAGAAGTACAGCCTCGCCGCCGACCTGGCGCTGACTCAGGACGAGGATGTGCTGGATACCTGGTTCAGTTCCGGCCTGTGGACCTTTGGCACCCTCGGCTGGCCCGAGCAGACGCCGGAATTGGAGACCTTCCACCCCTCCAGCGTGCTGGTCACCGGCTTCGATATCATCTTCTTCTGGGTCGCGCGAATGATCATGCTGACCCTCAAGTTCACCGGGCAGGTGCCATTCAAGCAGGTCTATGTACACGGCCTGGTGCGTGATGGTCAGGGCCAGAAGATGTCCAAGTCCAAGGGCAACGTGCTCGACCCCATCGACCTGATCGATGGCATCGAACTGGATACGCTGGTCGAGAAGCGCACCGGCAACATGATGCAGCCGCAGAAGGCCAGGGCGATCGAGAAGGCCACACGCAGCGAATTCCCCGAAGGTATCGAGGCCCACGGCACCGATGCCCTGCGCTACACCTTCCTGTCTCAGGCAACCACCGGCCGCGACATCAAGTTCGATATGGGCCGCCTGGATGGCTACCGCAACTTCTGTAACAAGCTGTGGAATGCCTCACGCTATGTGCTGATGAATGCGGAAGGCGAGGATTGCGGTGCCAGCGGCAACGGTATTGATAATGGCCAGGTCGAACTGTCACTGGCAGACCGCTGGATCGTCTCCCGCCTGCAGCAGACCGAAACACTGGTCACGAAGGCAATGGAAGAATTCCGCTTCGACCACGCCTCTCAGGCGCTCTATGACTTTGTCTGGAACGAGTACTGTGACTGGTATCTGGAGCTGTCCAAGCCAGTACTGTGGGACGAGAGTGCCAGCGCCGAGGCCAAGCGCGGCACCCGCCGCACTCTGGTCCGCGTGCTCGAGACCATCCTGCGTATGGCACATCCGATGATGCCCTACATCAGTGAAGAGATCTGGCAGCGCGTTGCACCACTGGCCGGCACCTTCTCCGGTGAAGGTGATTCAATCATGGTCCAGGCCTGGCCAGTGGCGGACGACAGCAGAATCGACCAGAGCGCCATCCGCGATATCGAGTGGCTCAAGGGCGTGATCATCGGTGTGCGCAACATCCGCGCCGAAATGAACATCGCTCCCGGCAAGCCGCTGGACGTCATGCTGACCAAGGGCGTAGACGGTGACCGTCAGCGTCTCGAGGATAACCGCCTGTTCCTGGCCAAGTTGGCCAAGCTGGCGTCGATCAACTGGCTCGATAACCCTGCCGAAGCTCCTCTGTGCGCCACTCAGTTGGTCGGTGACATGGAAGTGCTGGTGCCTATGGCTGATCTGATCGACAAGGATGCCGAGCTGGCTCGTCTGGGCAAGGAAATCGACAAGCAGGACAAGCTGATCGGCGGCATCGAGAAGAAACTCTCCAACGAGAGCTTTGTTGCCAAGGCTCCCGAAGCCGTAGTCGAGAAGGAGCGCGGCAAGCTGGCCGAGTTCCGGGCCGCGCGCCAACTGCTGGTCGAACAACGCGACAAGATCTCCGCGCTGTAGACATCAGCAGGCGACTGGCCTCCTTCAACTGCCCCGCTCGGCCCAGAGCGGGGCAGTTTCACTACCGCTCTTCCATTACCCTCTTTCGCTCCCACGGCTGCTGCGACTGTCCCTGCATCGTCAACCTCCCGAGGCCCTGATCAAGGCCCAGGCAAGAGTGCTTTGCACCAATATGGCAAGAGCAGTCTTTCCAGGCTGGAGCAGCCTCCTTATTCCTGTGACATGCACATTGCACTATTCCCGCCGCCTCACCGGGTTCCTGCCACTGGCCAGGCAACATAGCCCCCTCTCGTACAACCGGAAGTCGATATCATGAAATTTCTGGTGCACCCCGAACTCATCAGCCAGGAAGACCATCAACTCTGAAAAATCAAGCGACCTAAAAGAGTGCATAAGGTAAGACTCAGAAGCCTCTCGCAAACAGTAACGCACCATAACGAATACGGCTTATTTCATAAACAATGAGTCACAAGAAGTGTATTTCCACCAATATCCCAACCGCCACTCAAGCCCTCACGACTAGATGTTTGCAATATGGCATCAAGTATAATTAATATGTAAAAAACAGTTACAAACAAGAATCAAAATTCTCTCCCCGACTCGTAGACACTGAAGAGGTCGCCGATAAACACATGAATTTGCAAGAAAAAACAGAACAACACTTTATCTTGACACTACCAGCCATATGTCCATGGCTCTGCATTTCATCAGAAATCAGCCTCCTTTCCGTAACGCACAAGTCATAATCCCATGATCAAAAAACAAGGCGTCTCCTATAGGAAACACTTCGTCCGATGTCGCATATTTGCAACATCGAATATTCCTTTGGTTACATTAAATATCTAGAAACTGTAATTTCATGCAAATAAGATCCACTCTCGCAATCGGTGAATATGATCGGAAATCACAATACGAAATCGCCATGCATGAAGCGTGGTTTGGGAAAGGGAATTTTCCGGACACAATCCCCGGGCGGTAGCGTGCCTGAAATACACATCGCCGCCTCCCCCTCTCCCGCCGCCTGCTCATGCCAGTCCCATTGGCGCTATCTTCGATTGGCCCATCGCCAACCGGCTTCTTCAGGTACCTACATGCCAAATAACGTGTCTTATCGGATGGGCCGGTTCGCATGGACCGGCGCGCTCTTGATGCTGCTCGCGGGTTGTGCCTTTCCTGGTCCTCAGTCCGGGGGCTCCGGCTCCGTGATCCTGGGTGATCAACAGGGTCGACCTCTGGATGAAACACTCAGCGGCTTTCTTTCCGGATCCTCGGCTCACGAAATACTCAACCTTTCCTCCAGCCCGTGGGGGGCCAATGTCGAGCTCCAGGCCGAGCCTTCCTACCGTGCAGCCAGTGGCCGCACCTGCCGTCACCTCAGCGCCCTGAGCCTCAATACGGGGAAGCAGCAAGCGCTGGTGGCCTGTGAGACGCCAACCGGGTGGGTCTCTCGCCGTCGCGTCACGGCCCTGCTGAACGGAACGGAGAACGCACGATGAGCAGTATTCGCGGCCTTCACCGCCTATCACAACTGGCAGCCTTCTGCGCCTGTGTCACAGTGGCCACCACGGCAACAGCCCAGAGCATTACCCAGCCAGACGAAATTCTTCCCGAAGCCGAGCAGGCCCAGTCCACAAGCCAGTCGGTGGATAGCTCACCGCGTGCCGATTGGTCCAGTGACAATTATGGCCCTGATCCACAAACCGCAGCGCCCCGGGCAGATGTCGATAGTCTGCCGCCATTTGGTTCCAACCTGTTCGAGGGCGGCTTCCGCGGCAATATGGCGGACGGCCTGAACAGTACCTACAAGATCAAGCCCGGCGATCAAGTTACCGTGCAGCTCTGGGGAGCAGTGGAACTTGATCGCGTCATGCCGGTAGACGCCCAGGGCAATATTTTCATCCCCTCGATTGGTCCACTTCAGGTGCAAGGGGTGACGCACGGCGAGCTGGACGCCCGGGTTCGAGAGGCGATCCATAGCGTCTATCCCGAGAATGTCGAGGTCTACACCAACCTTCAGGGCGTACAGCCGGTAGGCGTGTTCGTGACCGGCTATGTCGAAAGCCCTGGAAGGTACTCGGGAACCCCCTCCGACTCGGTACTGTACTTTCTCGACCAGGCCGGCGGCATCGACAACGATCTCGGTAGCTATCGCAATATCCGAGTGATGCGCAATGGCAGCACCGTCACCAGCGTCGACCTCTACGATTTTCTGCTTACGGGTCAGCTTTCGAATTACCAGTTCCGTGATGGCGACACCATTGTGGTCGAGGAACGTGGCCCCGCCATTGCTGTAACAGGCGACGTGGCCAGAGAGTATCGCTACGAGTTGCTTGGCTCCCACCTGTCAGGCGCAGAAATTACCGAACTGGCACGCCTGGACAGTGGTGTGTCCCATGTATTGCTGCGCGGCAACCGCGCCTCGGGCCCGCTCGCGACCTATGTGCCCCTGAGTGAGTTCAGCTCCACGAATGTACAGAGTGGTGATGAAGTACTGTTCAGCTCCGACCAGCGAGCGGAAAGCATCGTCGTCACTCTGGAAGGCAGCTACTTCGGCCCCGCACGCTACGCGCTGCCCCGCGATGCTCGTCTTGGCGAGTTCCTCGACGCTATCTCCGTTCCCGGAGACATGACCGCCGTAGAGAGTGTCTCGATCAAACGTGAGAGTGTCGCCGCACAGCAGGAGCAAGCGCTGCAGGACAGCCTGCGCCGACTGGAAACCACCTATCTGAGCGCATCCTCTCAGACCGACGAGGAAGCCGAAATTCGAGTCCGCGAAGCAGAGTTGATCCAGAAATTCGTCGACCGCGCTCGCAACCTCGAACCCAGCGGACGCCTGGTGGTCGCCCACCAGGATGGCATCAGTGACATTCGCCTGCAGGACGGCGATGTGGTCACGATTCCCGAGATCACCGACTCGATTCTGGTCAGCGGCGAAGTGGTCGTGCCCCAGGCAACGGTGTACCGCGATGGCATGAGTGTCAGCGACTACATCGAGAATGCCGGCGGCCTGACCCAGCGTGGCGATGACGACCACATTCTGGTGATGCGCCAGAACGGCGCTGTCCGAAACGCCGATGACATCACCCTGCGGCCTGGCGACGAGATCCTGGTGATGCCGGAAGTGCCGACCAAGAATATCCAATTGGCCACCAGCATTTCCCAGATCCTCTATCAGATTGCCGTGGCCACCAAGGTAGCCCTGGATCTCTGATGGCTGAGCAGCAACTCAACTCAGGTGGAGCACGCTCCGCCTGGGCGGTCACCTTCAGCGTCTGGTACGCCATGTTCATGCGTGAAGCCATTTCACGCACCATGGCGGACCGTATGGGATGGTTCTGGATGATCGCCGAACCTGTCGCCTTCACCTCTGTCATGATTGGGATCCGCAGTTTCATCAGGGGGGACCGCATGATCGTCGGCGCCGACTTCATTCCGTGGATGATCGTCGGCTTGATGGGCTTCTTCCTGATCAGGGAGGGCATGATGCGGGGACTAGGTGCCATTACTGCCAACCAGGCGCTGTTTGCCTATCGCCAGGTCCAGCCCATCGACCCGGTACTGGTGCGCAACTTTCTCGAAGGTATGCTGCGCACTTTCGTCTTTATGCTGTTTATCGTCGGCGCCCAGATGCTCGACATGGAGCTTTTTCCCGATGACGCCTTACAGGCCATGGCCGGATGGCTATCGCTCTGGGCGTTGGGGCTCGGCCTTGGCCTGATCGTCTCGGTACTGGGCACGCTGGTGGCCGAAGTTTCGATCGTGGTGCGTATGATCAACATGCCTCTGCTGATCCTTTCCGGCGTCATCTTCCCCCTGAATCACTTACCGCACTGGGCGCTTGAGTATCTGATGCTCAATCCTATAGTCCATGGTCTGGAATCACTGCGTCACGCTTTCTTCGATGGCTACCACGTGGTGCATGGCACCAGCATGACCTACTTCTGGATGTGGGCACTGTCCACCATTGCGCTGGGTTTGATCCTGCATCTTCGCTTTCGCGACAAGTTGAAAGCCAAATGATCGAGATTCGCCACCTGTTCAAGCGTTACCACAATCATCAGGATAGCGACTGGGTGCTCAAGGACATCAACCTGATGATTCCGGAAGGTATCAGTGTTGGCCTCCTTGGCCGCAACGGCGCAGGCAAGTCCACCCTGTTACGCCTGATTGCTGGAATGGATACCCCCGAACGCGGTGAAATCATTCGCTACGCACGAGTGTCCTGGCCGATCGGTTTGAGTGGCGGTTTTCAGAACTCAATGACAGGCCGTCAGAATGTCAAATTCGTCGCCCGAGTACACGGCGCGGGGCTGGATGTTCAACGAATTATCGATGACGTCGAAGCTTTCGCCGAAATCGGCTCTGCCTTCGACGACCCCATCAGAACCTATTCCTCCGGGATGCGCGCACGCCTCAACTTCGGGCTGTCACTAGCCTTTGACTTCGATGTCTATCTGTCAGACGAAGCGACTGCTGTCGGCGACCGCGCCTTCAGGGCCAAGGCTACCAAGGCGTTCAAGGACAAGATCGGCGAAGCCTGCCTGATCATGGTGTCCCATAGCGAAGGTATCCTGCGCGACCTTTGCCAGTCGGGCATCTACCTAAAGGATGGCCAGGCCCTGTGGTACGACGATATCGACGACGCCATCAAGGCCTATCACGCGGATACCGACTCCTCCCATGATAACCAGCCCGAGGCGTTCGAAGACCTGGCATCCCTCAGTCTGCAACAACTCCACACGTTACGCCTGGAGCGAAAACAGGCTTTCGAAAAGGCCAGGCAAGAGATGGAAGCCGCTCAGAAGCCCGATATTCCAACCTCCGAGCGTAAGGCCTATGGCAGTGCCTTCCGAGTAGCTCGGGAACAGTGGCACACCGTCATTATGGCCATCCAGAAGCGACAAGCAGATAAAGAGACCGACACTTGATGCTCACGACACCAGCAAACCCGACTGCCAAGACCGCCATATCATTGGCCAGGCGCCACCCTCATTGGGCACTGGCCGCCATTGCCATTCTGTTGGTGAGTTTCTATTGGTTGGTGTGGGCCGATGACCGTTATGTCTCCCGCGCTACTGTGGTACTCGAGAGCCCGCAGGTTGCCACCCCGGAATTCAGCTTTTCCAGCCTGCTGACGGGCAGCCAACAGGACAGTGATCTACTGCTGTTGCGTGAATACCTGCTCTCGGTCGATATGCTCAAGCAAGTTCAGGAGCAACTGGATTTCCGCAAGCATTACGCCGAGCACGGAGATGTCTTTTCCACGCTGTGGAATGAGGATGCTCCCATCGAGGATCTCCACGACTATTACCTGAAACGCGTGTCAGTGGAGATGGACGAATACTCCGGAGTACTCGATATCGAAGTGCAGGCCTACACCCCGGAATTTGCCAACCAGGTCGCGGAGCTACTGCTCAAGGCCGGCGAGCAGCATATGAATGATATGGGCCAGCGCCTGGCCGCTGAACAGGTTGAATTTCTTGAGGTACAGGTCAATCGCCTGAGCGATGAGCTGGATGCTGCACGTGCCGCCCTGCTCGCTTACCAGAACGAACATGGTCTGGTATCGCCAACCGGAACCGTGGAAAGCCTCAGCCAGGTCGTAGCGACGCTACAAGGCGAACTGGCCACACTACAGGCAAGACGCAGCGCCCTGTCGAGCTACTCCAGTGAGCGCTCCGCGGATGTTGTCAGAATAAACAGTGAAATCAATGCAGTACACGACCAGATCGAGCAGGAAAGAGACCGCCTGGCTCAAGCGGCAGGCAACTCACTAAACCGCACTGCCTCGGAGTACCAGACCCTGGAGCTGAAGGCCAAGTTCGCCCAGGAGATCTACTCCAGTGCGCTGGCCTCTCTGGAAAGTACCCGCATCGAGGCGGCACGCAAGCTCAAGCAGGTCAGTGTTCTGCAGAGCCCGTTGTACCCGGAATACTCCACTAGCCCAAGGCGGCTGTACAACGCCTCGGTATTCGCTATCGTGGCGATCTTTCTTGCCTTTATCGCCAATATGCTGGTGCTGATCGTACGCGACCATCGTGATTGATATAACACGCTCAGGACGACTCCAGAGCAGTTATTCGTTTTCCGTAATCGATTCCCAGCGCTCTAATACATAGACACCTATTTCACAGGGAGTGAGTGTGACTTCTACTGCTGTAACTACTGTTTTTGTGACCGGTGGTGCGGGTTTTATCGGCTCCGCTGTCGTGCGCGAATTGCTTCGCCGGGATAACATCCGCGTCATCAACCTCGACAAGCTGACCTATGCCGGCAATGTCGACTCTCTTCGCGAGGTGGGGGGCAGCCCCCACCACCACTTCGTACAGGCCGACATCACCGACAGCGAGCACCTCAACCAGCTGTTCGAGGAGTTCCAACCGGACATCGTCATGCATCTCGCAGCAGAGAGCCATGTAGACCGCTCCATTGATGGCCCCTCGGAATTCATCCAGACCAATATCATCGGCACCTACCATCTACTGGAAGCCGCACGCAGCTATTGGAACAATCTGAAGCAACAACAACCTGAGCGGAGTTTTCGCTTCCACCATATTTCGACTGACGAGGTCTATGGCGATCTGGAAGGCCCCGAAGACCTGTTTACCGAAACGACCCCCTACGCACCCAGCTCGCCGTATTCCGCCAGCAAGGCAAGCTCGGACCACCTGGTTCGCGCCTGGGGACGTACCTATGGTCTGCCGGTAGTGATCACCAATTGCTCCAACAACTACGGCCCCTACCATTTTCCGGAAAAGCTGATTCCGCTGATGATCCTCAATGCTCTGGCCGGCAAGCCCCTTCCGGTCTATGGCGATGGTAAACAGGTTCGTGACTGGCTGTATGTGGAAGATCATGCCCGGGCACTGATCAAGGTCGCCATGGAAGGGGTCAACGGCGAGACCTACAACATCGGTGGCCACAACGAGAAACAGAATATCGAAGTCGTGCAGACGCTCTGCTCTCTGCTCGAGGAGCTGGCACCAGCCAAGCCCAACGGTATTACCCACTACACCGACTTGATCACCTATGTACAGGATCGTCCCGGCCACGATCTCCGCTATGCGATTGATGCCAGCAAGATCGAGCGTGAGCTGGGCTGGACGCCACAGGAAACCTTCGAGTCAGGGCTGCGCAAGACAGTGCAGTGGTACCTGGAAAATGAGGACTGGTGGCGGCGTGTACAGGACGGTAGCTATCAGGGCGAGCGACTGGGTGCCGCCGAGGTTGTATAAAAACGGGCAGGTCCTCCTTTCGTGCAGCTCGGTACATACCACTGAGTAACATACAACTCGACGTCATGCAGCTCAGTTCCATCCCCCTCCGCTTCAAGCCATCGAACCTTCAACTGCTCTATCTCGAATATCTCAATTTCATACATCAAGGAGAGATGATATGAAGTGGCTCCTACTCGGTGTCAATGGCCAGGTCGGCCATGAACTACAACGCTATATCAGCACCATGGGCGAGTGTCTGGCACCAACTCGTCAGCAACTCGACCTCAGCGACGGCGATGCAGTCACCCAGTACCTGGCGGAACACCGGCCCGCAATGGTCGTCAATGCCGCTGCCTATACCGCCGTCGACAAGGCAGAAGATGAGGTCGACCTGGCGACGGCTCTCAATGCGGACCTTCCCAGACTCCTTGCTAGCTATTGCGCTCAGCACAATGCACTGCTGGTGCATTATTCCAGTGACTATGTCTATCCCGGTAATGGCGATCATGCCTGGCAGGAAGAAGATGTCACTGGCCCACTGTCGGTCTATGGCCAGAGCAAGCTAGCCGGCGATACCGCCATTCAAGGCAGCGGTTGCGATCACTTGATCTTCCGCACCAGTTGGGTCTACAGCGCCCGTGGTCACAACTTCATGAAGACCATGCTGCGCCTTGGGAAAGAGAAACAACAATTAGCCATCGTCGGTGACCAGATCGGAGTTCCGACCCCTGCCAGGCTGATTGCCGAAGTCACTGCTCAGGCCATTCATCGCTACCAGCAGAACCCCGCCATCAAGGGCCTCTACCACCTGGCGCCACGCGGCCAGACCAGTTGGCATGGCTTTGCCTGTGAAATCTTCGACCAGGCCCGGGCCCATGGCCTTGAGCTATCCATCGTTCGTGACCGGGTGAGTGCCATTCCCACCGCAGAGTATCCCACTCCTGCCACCCGTCCATTGAACTCGCGTCTGGATCTTTCCCGACTTGAGCAGACCCTCGACATTCGTTTGCCTGACTGGCGCTCACAGCTGTCTCTGACATTGTCGGAACACCTCGGCTGATCTCCGACCCGGCAATACCAACAGACCTCTCAATAGCTGAGCCACTGCAATAGCTGAGCCACTGGTCGGTTGAGCTATCGGCCTACTGAGTTCTACACCAGCAGTCCTCCTCTACCTTGCTCAGCCACTGCGACTGTTGTGGCCAGTAATCCGGCCTTTCGTCCACCAACCAGAGTTCCCCCCATGAACCGCAAAGGCATCATCCTCGCCGGAGGCTCCGGCACTCGCTTGCACCCCATCACGCGCGGCGTTTCCAAACAGCTATTGCCGGTGTATGACAAGCCGATGATCTACTTCCCGCTGTCCGTTCTCATGCTGGCGGGGATTCGCGATATTCTGATCATTTCCACCCCCGACGACCTTCCCCAGTACAGCAACCTACTGGGCACTGGAGAACAATTCGGTATTCGTCTCCAATATGCCGAGCAGCCCAGCCCGGACGGACTGGCACAGGCCTTCATCATCGGTGAGGAATTCATTGGTGATGATCCGGTTTGCCTGGTCCTGGGCGACAACATCTTCCATGGCCAGCATTTCTCCGAGCAGTTGCGTCGAGCCTCAGAGCAACCACAAGGCGCCAAGGTCTTCGGTTACCTGGTGAAGGATCCTGAACGCTTCGGTGTTGTCGAGTTCAATGAGGAAGGTAAGGCACTTTCCATCGAGGAGAAGCCCGACAAGCCGAAGTCCTCCTATGCCGTAACCGGGCTTTACTTCTATGACAACGACGTGGTGGAGATCGCCAAGTCCGTCAAGCCCTCGGCACGTGGCGAGTTGGAGATAACCTGTGTCAACAACGCCTATCTGGAGCGTGGAGACCTGGAGGTCGAGCGTCTGGGGCGCGGTTTTGCGTGGCTGGACACCGGCACTCACGACAGTCTTCTCGAGGCCTCGCAATATGTACAAACCATCGAACACCGGCAGGGGCTCAAGATCGCCTGTCTCGAGGAAATCGCCTGGTCGCACGGCTGGATCAGCGACGACTTCCTGTTGGAGCAAGCCAATAGCCTGAAGAAGACAGGGTATGGCAAGTACCTGAAACGTCTGCTCAAGCAGAACCGCTGAAACCGGATACCACCTGCATATTGATCACCGGGCCTCGCCATCACCAGCCCCAGGATCAAGGAGGAAGACATGGAGTCGTTGGTAGACGCCGAGAGTGAACTCGCCCAAATACAGCAGCAACTGAAGTCACAGGCCTCTCAACTACAGAAGGTATCCCTGTCGGACCTGCTGACAGGTGACACCGGCGAGCAGCGCCTGAAACAGCTGAGTGCGCGCTTTGCCGGCTGGCACCTTGATCTGTCCAAGCAACGCTGGCAGCCGGAGACACTGAAAGTGCTGGCCGACTGGGCGGATGCCCGTGGACTGGATGAGCATCGTCAAAAGCTGTTCGCCGGCGCTATCGTCAACCCCTCTGAACGACGTCCTGCCTTGCATACCGTTCTGCGCTGGCCACAGGAACAACCCGCTCCTGAAGGCTGCGAGAAAGCCGTGGCCTTCGCCCAACAACAGCGGGGTCGCATGGCATCATTGGTCCAGAAGGTACGCAGTGGTCAATGGCGAGGCCTTCTCGGACAGCCAGTCCGTGATGTCATTCATATCGGTGTAGGTGGCTCCGACCTTGGGCCACGACTGGTCAGCGACGCTCTGCAGGAGACGCATCACCAAGGCGAGGTGGAGGTACACTTCGTCTCCACCATGGATGCGACTCAGCTTGTACCATTGATGCGCAAGCTCGACCCCGCCACAACTCTGGTGGTACTGGCCTCCAAGTCATTCACTACAGCCGATACTCAGTTCAATCTGAATACCGCCTTGACCTGGCTCGCAAGCTCCCTGGATGTGAGCATCCGAGCGGTGTGCGAGCGGCATCTGATCGGCGTTTCCGCACGACCGGAAAAGATGACGGAATTCGGCATTCCTGAAGCTCATCAATTGGTCTTCGCCGAAGGTGTCGGAGGACGCTTTTCTCTGTGGTCACCGATTGGCATCAGTCTGGCGATGCAAATCGGCATGCCGGCCTTCAACGAATTGCTGGCTGGTGCGCACGCGATGGACCGGCACTTTCTCGAAGCGCCCACTACTGAGAACCTGCCTGCACTGCTGGCTCTAGTCGGCGCCTGGAACTGCCAGTGGCTGGGTATCCCCAGCCACGCGGTATTGCCCTACGACGGCCGTCTTGAGTGCCTACCGGATTACCTGCAACAGCTGGAGATGGAGTCCAACGGCAAGAGTGTCGACATCAATGGCCAGGGTGTCGACCACCCCACCTGTCCAATCCTGTGGGGAGATGTCGGCCCCAACGCTCAGCATGCCTTCTATCAGTTGCTGCATCAGGGCTCTCACACTGTCAGCGCCGACTTCATTGCCGTGCGCCGCCGACACCGCCACGCTGCGGAAGGGCTCCAGGAATCGCTGCGGGATCAGCAGCAGTTGACGCTGGCCAACTGCCTGGCCCAGGCACAACTGATGGCCCTGGGCGATGATGCCATTCCACCGTCGCTGAGAGATCACATGGCACGCGGTTACCGGGGCAATCAGCCCAATAGCCTGCTGCTGGTAGATGAGCTGACGCCATGGAGCCTGGGGGCGCTGCTTGCCATGTACGAGCACAAGGTCTTCGTCCATTCTGTCCTGTGGGGGCTCAACCCCTTTGATCAACCAGGCGTGGAGCTGGGCAAGCTACTGGCCCAGGGTATCTACCGAGCCCTGTCCAATGGGCAGACCAACAGCAGTGATCAGGTCAAGGATCCCAGCACCGACGCTATGATTTCACTCGTCACTTCGTGAGGTTCAACAACCATGAGTGATCATTCGATTGCCGCCCTGTTGGCGGCATATCATGACACGGCGCCCGATCCGGACAATCCCGCTCAAGGTGTCCAGTTCGGCACTTCCGGCCACCGCGGCTCTGCGTTGAGCAATACTTTCAACGACCTGCATATCGCCGCCATCAGTCAGGCAATTGCCGATTACCGGCGTCAGGCAGGCATTGACGGCCCACTGTTTCTCGGGCGAGATACCCATGCCCTGTCACGCCCAGCCTGGCATACGGCTCTGCAGGTCCTGCGGGCCAATAATGTTCAAGTCGTCATCGCTACCGGCGATGAGGTTCTTGCCACTCCAGTCATCAGTCACGCGATACTCAGACACAATGCCCCGGGTCGCAACCACAACAGGGAACAGACCCAAGGATTGGCTGACGGCCTGATACTGACGCCGTCCCACAACCCCCCGCAGGACGGCGGAATCAAGTACAACCCTCCCCATGGCGGACCTGCCGAAGGCGATATCACCAACTGGATCGAGCAACGCGCCAACCAGTACATCGCCAACAGCTCTGGCACATACCGGTCTATCACAAATCGGTCCACCACAAACCCGTCCGCCGAAAATCCAGCTGAAGTCATCCAGCGGCTCTCGGATGACGATGCACTCGCTGGCGTGGAGCAGCAGGACCTGATCGGCAACTATGTCGCGGCTCTCGGGAAAGTGGTCGATATGCCCGCAATTCGTGCCAGCGGTCTGCGTCTGGGTGTCGATCCCATGGGCGGAACCGCCCTTCCCATCTGGCGGGCCATCGCCGAGCAGCACGGCATCGACCTGGAAGTGGTCAACCCGAGCATTGATGACAGCTTCAGCTTCATGCCACCGGACCACGACGGCAAGATCCGCATGGACTGCTCCAGCCCGGCAGCCATGGCCAATCTGCTGGCCATCAAGGATCGTTTCGACCTGGCATTCGGTAATGATCCTGATGCTGATCGCCACGGCATTGTCGATGCCGCAGGCCTGATGAACCCCAACCACTATCTGGCAGTGGCTATCGACTACCTGCTGGCCCATCGTCCGCAGTGGTCCGCGGGTCTCAAGATCGGCAAGACGTTGGTGTCCTCATCGATGATCGACCATGTCGTTGCATCTCACCGCAGTGAGCTCTACGAGGTGCCCGTAGGCTTCAAGTGGTTCGTCGATGGACTTCACCAGGGCTGGCTGGCATTCGGTGGCGAAGAGAGCGCCGGCGCCAGTCTGTTGACCCTCGAGGGGCATGCATGGTCCACCGACAAGGACGGTATCGCCTTGTGCCTGCTGGCTGCCGAGATCACTGCAGTAACCGGTGAAACACCCAGCCAGCGATATGCCACCCTGACCAACCTGCATGGCGCCCCAGTATATCGTCGCATCGACAGCCCCTGCAGCGCCGAACAGAAAGCGGCCTTCAAGGCCTTGAACGCTGACCGTATAACCACCGATAGCCTGGCCGGCGATCCCATCGAACGAGTACTGACCGAAGCTCCCGGAAACGGCGCGCCCATTGGCGGTATCAAGGTGACCACCAGCAATGGATGGTTCGCCGCACGCCCCAGCGGTACCGAAGCTCTTTACAAGCTCTATGCCGAAAGCTTCAAAGGTCAGGAGCATCTCGACGAGTTGATCAGCAGCGCTCAGAAACTGCTGGATACAACGCTCGCATAGCTTGATCGCCTCCTGGCCACTTCTCCTATTCCCTTTATCCAATACAGGCAAGTCATGGAATACCAACCTCTCGCCATTCCCGACGTCGTGTTGTTGACTCCCAAGGTCTTTGGTGACGAACGCGGCTTCTTCCTGGAAACCTTCCGCCAAAGCGAGTTTGAGCAGCATTGCGGCAAGTACCAGTTCGTACAGGACAATCACAGCAGGTCTGCTCAAGGCATTCTGCGTGGCCTGCATTATCAGCTGGAGCATCCCCAGGGCAAGCTGGTGCGGGTGACGCGAGGTGAGGTATTCGATGTTGCCGTGGATATGCGCAAACAAAGCCCGACCTTCGGCCAGTGGGTCGGTGCGCTGTTGAATGAAGACAACAAGCAGATGCTGTGGGTCCCGCCCGGCTTCGCTCACGGCTTCTATGTCACCAGTCCGGCAGGAGCCGAGTTCCAGTACAAGTGTACCGACTACTATGCACCCGGCGATGAGTACAGTGTGCGTTGGGATGACCCGAGCCTGGCTATCGAGTGGCCGCTAGTAGAAGGCAAGCCACCGCAAGTTTCTGAAAAAGACGCACAGGGGAACTCACTCGAGAGCTCCTTTAAGTTTGATTGAGGCTACGGGATTAGCGCAGCAATATTTAACAGGGCGTGTCGATGAAAGAAACATATACAGCATTACGTGAGTTTGGTGCCGCGTTCCTTGGGCCAGCTCTGACGATGTATGCTCGAGCAGTAGAAGAAAACGGCTCTGGGCGTCTTCCTGTCTGCCTCGCTAGAGAAGGGTGGTTGATTCATAAGCTGCTAACACGGCTGGAAAGTGAAGGGCTCGTTGAGTTTGATCACTCACCCATCTATCTCAAGGTATCCCGCACACTACTATTCCGAGCGATGGTGGGAGAGCCAGACATCTGGCCACTTGCCATGAAAGGTAGTTTTTCCGGCAGTGTGCTGGAGCTCTTGATGAAACGCTTCGGCTTCCAGATGCATGAGGTTTTTGCGTGCCTCCCACCTGAGCTTCTCAATTTTACCTTACAACTCCCAGAGGATGCTGAAAAGGTAAGCGAGTGGCTTGATCCTCATGCAGAGCGCCTTAATGAGCAAGTAAAATATACGCGACTAGCATTGAAAGAGTATTTTTCTCGTTCAGGGCTATATGACAGAGATCTGATGCCACTGATGCTCGATCTCGGGTATTCGGGGACGATACAGAAACTCTGCACCAAACTCCTGGAACGAGATACGGATGGCCTCTACTTTATAGCCACACAAGCAGGAAAGACAGAGGTCAACGGCCACACTGCTACTCTAAAAGGTGTATTCAGGGAGGGTGTCGAGTGGAAGGAAGGCTACACCATGCTGGAACGCTCTCTATATTTCGAGTGTTTGATGACGGCTCCTCATGGCCAGGTCGTAGACATTCTAGAAACAAATGATGGGAATTTAATCTTTTCTCATGGTAGAGAAGCCTCTAGCCAGCGCTACTATCAAGATCTGGAAGCTATTCTCGATGGTGCAATAGACGCAGTTGTTGACGCCATGCACAAGGACATCTCCTACACCACTAAAGAAGTAGAAGACCTATTTGAAGTGTTTTCGACACGTCCTGGCGCACTTCCTCAAGCTTCCTGGCATCTTTTTACTGCCGATGATGACATATCTGGAAATGGGATGGTTAATCCTCTTCAGATATTTGGCTACTAATAGGAGGCCTGAAGTCACATGGAAAAAATCATAAAGGAAAAATCTCAGTTCCTTAAGATCTGGTTGCGCAACACATATGGGGTAAAAAGAAAATCCCAAACGCAATCCACTACTCAACATTCTCAGGAGAACAGCGAAAAACAAGAAAACCCTCCTGCTCAGGTCTTGAAAATTGTTCCAGAGCACATACCTTTACAGGAGCCAGAGTCCATGCCGATGCAGGAGCACGAACATGAGACAGCGATGAGAGAATGCATAGAGGCTGGGCTCTTTGACCCTCAGTGGTACAGAGAAACCTATAGCATAGATTTCGAAGATGACTTCGCTATTTTCTCGGACTACTTGACAAAATCGCGTTTTTCTCCTGTCAACCCTTCTCCAGCATTCGACAGCGAGACTTATCTTCGGGAAAACATAGATGTTTTCCATCACCAGATTAGCCCATTATACCATTATATCAATAACGGAAAAATCGAGGGAAGAACTCATGGGCCCGCCATTAATCGCTGGTCCCCTCGCGAAATATTAACTCCGGAAAGAACGATAGGCGAAAAAGCTAAAACTCTTAAAATCGCCATCTGCCTCCATATTTTCTATGACGATTTTATTGATCGCTTTGCCCAAGCACTGGACGCGTTTCCTGTTGAAATCGACCTACTCCTGACACTGGCCAAGGAGGAGTTCACCGATCATGCAAGAAACACTCTTGGCGGACATCCAAGAGTCAACAAAACCGAAATAAGAATAGTCCCCAATCGTGGCCGAAACTTCGGCCCAATGCTGGTTGAATATTCCAAAGAAATAAAAGAATATGACCTTTTCTGCCATTTGCACTCCAAGAAATCTCTCTTTTCCGGCAAAGAGCAGACACAGTGGGCAGACTACCTGACAGAGTACCTTCTGCGTGACCCCAACATCATATCAGGCGTTCTCAACTCTTTTGCGGAGGATGAGAAGCTTGGGCTTTACTACCCTACTACATTCTGGATGATGCCTGTTTGGGTTAATCATGTAACCATGAATGTTCCTTTCATTCGAGAGTGGGAGAAAGCTCTGGATTTACCGCCAGGAACCGAGTTCATCAGTTACCCTGTCGGCGGAATGTTCTGGGCAAGACCGGAAGCTCTGGACGGTGTTATCAGAGAAGGCTGGGAGTATGACGACTTTCCTGCAGAACCGTTGCCTAATGATGGCTCCATGCTCCATGCGCTCGAGCGTGTTCTGGGTTCACTAGTGGAAGGAAAGGGTTATAAGCAATTTTTCTACTACCCGACCACTGGACAGTTTACTACTGACCAGAGTTACACAACATCATCCTATCGCGGCACTATTGAACAGCACCTCCCTGCGATTCAAGCACACGCATGCATAAGCTTTGATGTATTTGATACTCTTGTCAGGCGAGAGTACACCGTCGCCGATTATGCAAAGCTGAAACTTGGAAAACATCTCTGCGAACAAGGGATGGTGGATGATCCACACGACTTCATGAAACTTCGCAACTCCGCGGAATTCGAACTTCGCAAGAGAGCAAACTTCCAGGGAGATGTCGTTATAGATGACATCTATAAGGAACTCGGAGCTAAACTTGGAATTTCCGAAGCCGACGCCGATGGCCTGATGAGGAAGGAGTTCGAGCTGGATCTCGAAATGATCCTTCCGAAGAACGAGATGGTTGAGCTATTCAACCACCTGGGAAGTGTTGGGCATAAGCTATGGGTCATATCCGATAGCTACTACACGCGTGAACAAGTCGGCTTGATGTTGCGAAAAGTAGGTATTGCGGTGCCCTATAGGCTGCTCGTGTCAAGCACAGAGCAGAAACGCAAGGATAATGGCTCCATGTGGGCGATGATCAAGCAGGACCTTGCCCAGGAGGGAATCGACCGTCATCTCCATATTGGTGACAACGTCGTTGCCGATGCTCAGCGCCCGGGCGATATAGGCCTCACAACCTTCCATATACTACATCCCATGGAAAAATGGCAGGCGCTTGGCTTCCCGAAGGTTCTTCGAGGAAGTGATGCGCTGGATGAAGGGCAGATCCTCAAGTGGGGGAAGCTGGTCAGTCAAGTTGGACGCAACCCGTTTATTGGTGAGTAATGAAAAAAGATACCCTATATTTGCATGTTGGCTGGTCCAAGACCGGAACATCCGCAATTCAGGCACAAATTCAGGCTCAGAAAGACGATTTCCTTGACAAGGGAATACTTTACCCACAGACACTACAGTGGCCTGACCACTCACATCACCCTTTTGCACTTTCCTTCAAAGGTAGCGGAGCTTATCAAAGTGATATGACTCCAGCTGAAGCTCTTGAAAAACTTCAGAAGGAGATGGACCAATCCCCTGCAGATAGTGTGCTTCTTTCTTCCGAACTTTCTCCTTTCTACTGGGATAACCCAAGGTTCAAGAGCTTCGCCACTGAAAACTTCAACCGCGTTCAAGTATTATTCACTTTACGGCCTCAGTCTGAGCTGCTTCTATCACTATTCAACCAGTTAGTGAAAGACTCCAACGTGCGGTATGAAGCTTCACTATTCACTCTCGCCATGAGAAACCTTTCGTGGCTGAATTACTATCAAAATATAAAGCGCTGGCAAGATGCCGTAGGCCAGAAGAATGTCACAGCCATCCCATATAGCAAGACAGTAGTAAACAGCTTCTTCGACTCATTTGGAATGCCTGTTGTATCCAGAAAGAAGGAAAATAACCCTATTGTAAATCCGTCCTTGCCGACACGATGCCTTGCAGTGCTTCAGGCTCGGGGGAGAATGGCCAAGGATAACTCAGAGTTCGTACGTCTCCGCCAGGAGATAGTGCAGTTGTCCGAGGTTATTCCCGCCGAGGAAGACAAGTTTACGCTCTTCTCAGCCGAAGAACAGCAGGCTTTTGATGAACATTTCAAAAGAGGGAATCAACTGCTGGCAAACGCACTTAATCTGGATGTGGAAAACATTCAGAAATCCGACTACAAGCCAATAGTAGCATTACCTCCTGGCATCTCTCTGGAAAAGTTCTCAGATGCATCGTAAGGGGATGGATTAATGAGACTAATACTTCATCCCGGCCATGCAAAATGTGGTTCCACGAGTATTCAAAAAGCAATAATAAAGAATCGAGACCAGCTTAAAAAACATAAAATAATAGTACCCGACCCACAGCTTAGATTACCCTGGGAAAAGGGGTTCAACCCTAACGGCGAGACTCCCAGACCATTTTTCAGAAAGCTCATGGAGAGCGGCGACACAAAAGACCTTCTACCAAAATTGGAGAACATTCGCTCTCACCTTGACAACAATTATTCCATAATAATTTCAGCAGAAAACCTGGTAAACCAGCTTAACCAGGCATCAGGAAAACAGATTCATCTTGAGCTGGCACGATATTTCGACGACACGAGAATTATTTATTACATAAAAAGGCAAGATGACTTTCTATTGTCTGCTTGGCAGCAATGGGGGTACAAGCAAGGAAAAAACTTTCAGGACTTTGTAAACACGGCATTACTATCAGGAAACCCTAACTACTGTACCGCGGCCAAGTTCTTCTCCAGAGTATATGGGAAGAAAAATATGGATGTAGTACCTATAGACGGGGGAAAACTGTATAAAAATAATCTGGTGGCAGATTTTTTCCACCGCCTGGAGCTTCCAGCCAACGAATTTAACTGCTCCAGACTCGAAAGCAATAAAAGCTTGAACCCCCACTTATGTGACACATTATCCAAGCTTCCTCATTTATTCACGGACGTTCATGATGAAAGCCTGAAAAGGGACTTGGAGAGTTTGGTTGAAAAAAACTCTCGCATCTTCGAGAAAAGCCCTGACTTCTTTTCAAAAAACGAAAGGAAAAGGATCCTCGAGAGGTTCAAGAAAGACAATGACTTTCTTCGAAACACCTTCATGGATAGTCAGGACTGGCCATCACAGCCAACGTCACACAGCGAATCCGAGAACTCTGACGGTTATGAAGAAGCGCTAGCCATTCAGATGGAGCTGATTATCAAGTTAATAAGGAAGGTAAGCAATGAGGGAAATTAGTGCCACATGGTGGAGAAGCCCTGAAGGAATGAAAAACCTGGGTGACGAGATAACCCCCATACTTCTTCGCGACTACTTCAATGTTGGTTTTTTCAAGACGTCTGTAATGAAAGCAGACTTGCTGAGCACAGGCAGCATCCTTTCCTGGGCTTACAGCAGACCGAAGTGGCCAAAAAACAGGCAAGAATTATATGTAATAGGATCTGGGTTTATGAGACCAGAGCCTATTTCTGATGAAAAACACGCCAACCTCGACTTTCTTAGGTTGATATCAGTAAGGGGACATTTGACCCGACATATGCTGGGGAAGTATGGAGAGGGGCTATCCTTGGGCGATCCAGGGCTCTTGTCATCTTTGCTATATAGAAAGCGGCCAGAAAAAAAATTTACGGCCGGAGTAATCCCCCATCACAGCAATGTTGACAACCCAGACTTCCTTGATCTTTTTTCAGAATTTGACAATTACAAAATCATTGACTTCAGGACAGACGACTACACTTCTGTTTTCGAAGAAATGCTGAGCTGCGACATCATCATAAGCCAAAGCCTTCATGGACTTATAATCTCTGACTCTTTTGGAATTCCGAATGCATGGTTGGACAATGGAAAGCTTCATGCTGGCGGAGAGTTCAAATTCCATGATTATTTCTCCTCCATCGACCGCCCTTTCTCAAAGAAAATAGAAACAAACAAGAAAGTAAAAATATCTGATGTAGACAGTGCTATCTTCGAGTCTGAACAACTTAAGATAACGAGCATTCAGAATGATATAGTTGGTGCTTTTAACTCATTTTTCCAAAAGGTCTGACTAATGGGAGCAACCATAAAGTCGGAAGAAGTGTTCCTGGCGAAGAAGAATGTTCTGGACCACGATTTTCCATACGAGCACCCTCTTGTTACAGTGGGTGATGAGATAGAACCTCGTGTTGAGGTTTATGAGTTGCATAACCCCATGGTTAACCTTGGGCTGCGAAAAGCATTCTATTGCAATGGTGAATTTATTGATGTCCTCACCTCTCCAGCCGGAAGACGAGAACTGAAAGTCAGCATCGAGAAGAAGGGGGTCCGGAAACTAAAAGGAAAAGTATTGGATCTTGTCACTCCCGGCGCCAACCTCTATAGCCACTGGCTTCTTGATTTGATCCCTAAAATCCATGCTGTTAAAAGTGCTGGGCACAACCTTGACGATTTTGACCACATATACGTAAACTATTACAACTCTTCTTTCAAGTACGAATCTTTCAGAACCTTGGGAATCCCAGAAGAAAAAGTTATTGATTTCTCTTCTTTTCCAAAAACATTTGAAGCTGACGGTGTAGTAACCGTTACCCCCTGCCGGTCATCCTTGTACACCCCCGACTGGGTTGAGAACTACATTCGATCGATCTTTCTACATGATAACAAAAACAATGGAGAGAGAAAAAAACTATATATTTCAAGATCCAAAGGAAATTCAAGAAGGATACTTAACGAAGCGGCTCTTCTGGAAAATCTGATTCCACTCAACTTTGAGGTAGTTTATTTCGAAGATTTGAGTCTTTCTGAAACCGCTCATTTGATGTCATCGTCCTCAGTGATCGTAGCACCTCATGGTGCGGGGCTTGCCAACCTGGTTTTTTGTGAAGAAAAAGTCTCTATATGTGAGATATTTTCTCAACATATATCTTCTGAGTACTACAAATTCAGCAAAAAAAAGGGATTCAACTACCACCCTCTCCAAGGTCTATCATCATCTGGAAGTCTAGTCGACTGCAAAAAAATGGATTACAAAAACCATCGACCAGAAATACACTCCGACAACATCATACTAACTAGAGAAATGATAGATGACATCATGAGGTTTGTGAATGAATCTATATGAAGACCAGTTTTCAGAAAGCCACGACTTCCCCTCTTTTACTGGAAAAACCAGAGACTTGATTATTGCTTCCACCCCTCGTTGCGGAAGCCATATGCTTGGTCATTTACTTTACTCAACCAAGTCTCTCGGATATCCCCTGGAATATTTAAACCCCGCCAACTTAAAACGTTGGGGAAAGATCACCAGAAAAAACAACACGTCCGAAATAGTTGATGAGCTTCGTGCTCGCAGAACATCACCAAACGGAGTATTTTCCTGCAAAATTCATTATAGTCACGTGATGAACCTCGGTGGATTTTCAAAAATCTTCGACACTTTCAGAGACTGCAAAGTTGTCTTGGTAACTCGTGCCGATTTGGCAAAACAAGCTATATCATTTTACGTTGCATCCCGCACCGGCGTATGGATACACGGACAAAAGCCTGTTGCAGAGCACCCAAAGTACAACTTCGACGAAATAATGAATAAACTGGACGTCTTGAGATCCCATAATTCCTTATGGAGAATGAACCTTTGTGCCCTTGGCATTCCGCACATGGAGGTAAGATTCGAAGATCTAGTTAAAAACTCCACGAACGAGGTTTCAAAAATAGCCGATTTCTGCAACGTAGAACTTTACAGCAAGACCAACTTTGAAAGCCACATGACTACTAAGCAAAGTGGAAAGAAAAACATCGACTGGCTGGAAAGGTTTATCGAGGACTACAGGGCACACCAAGGTGTAACACTTGAAAATCATCAATCATGATATCTTGAGATAAATATGTGTCCGCTTTTTTTCGTCCACATCCCCAAGACCGCCGGCACCAGTTTTCGACTGGGAGCTGAGAATTTCTTTAAAGGGAAGCAAATCGTCTATGATTATGGAAAAAACTCGGGCACCACATCCAGCATAGTTCAGGAATATCTCTATAATAACGAGCCAGACTTCTGGGGGTTTGGGAACTCCTGTACCAATGAGAACGTCCCCATGGTCTGTGGGCATGTCAATATCGGTCGTTTTGTTTCATTGTTCGGAATAACCAATACGATAACATTCCTGAGGGATCCTCTACAGCGAATGGCCTCTGAATACGCCCACTTCGTTCGCCATTATGGGTACAAAGGATCTTTCAGAGATTTTTACTCTCGACCAGTAATGCATAACCGTCAGAGCAAGATATTGCATGGCGTTTCTTATGAGTCTGTTGGGGTTATCGGCCTGACTGAAAGGTATTCCGACAGCCTGGAGTTGATCAACGCCCGATATGGCATCGAAATTCCTCACCGTGAAGATAACCAGGGAAAGACCCGCCTTGAAGCTGTTCATGATCTGGAGGAGGATGAAATAGCAGAGCTCAAACACTTGAATCAGCGTGATATCGCACTTTACGAGCACAGTAAACGCCTATTTGATTCACGATTGGCGCTCTTTCGAGACGGCTTACCTTACGCTCACGCACACGTAGTCGAGGCCACCACTCAGCGGGTTGCCGGCTGGGCATGGTGGGCCGGAGACAACGAAGCTCCTGTCGAAGTAGAGGTCTGGATCAACGGCGAACTCCAGGCCCGTGTGATGGCTGCGGAGCTACGTCCCGGGCTTTGTCGACTAAGAGTACCTAGAGGCGGCTATATCGGTTTTCACCTGCCAGTAAAGTTGAGCGCCGGTGATCAGATACAGTGTCGAGTGGCCCAAACCAGACAGGCCTTCCCCGTCCGGCCCCTATATGCAGAAGAGCCGAAAGGCAAGTGAACATGAGCTACGCCAAAGGACTTGATGGGGCATCAAGCTGGTTGCGGCAACTGCTGGAATTGACCCCTCTGACCGTTCATCCCCTGTGTCGACTGAAGCCACAGCATGATCTGAAGCCGTCTCTCGACCAATCCTGGGATTGGAGGGCTACCGACAACGACCCCCAGTTCATGCTCACCAGGGGGCTGCCCCTACCCGGCTGGCAGATGCTGGAGGTCGCCATGGATCACGACCAGCCCCAGGTATCAGTGCGTCTCTATCTGGATACCGGCAATGGCTTCAGCGAAGAGGAAAGCGTCTTCCTGCCGCTCAAGAGCGGTCGGATCACCAAGCGTCTTTTCCATGTAAAGAAGCCACTGAAAGCCATTCGCTTCGATCCCATGGAAGACGCCGGTTATTTCACGCTGCTGCACTTGCGTTTCGCCTGGTTGAGCCCCTGGTTTGCCCATGACCGTCTATCAAGCCGTCTGGCCAATATGCATTACCAGTGGCGAGAGAAAGGAAAATCCCAGGTCCTGCCTGAGCTGAAGCGCATCGCCCATGAACAGGGGCGACATTGGCGGGAATTGGCGCTAGAGCAGTATGATGCCACTTTCGAACGCTATGCTCCGCGGCTCAATTATCGCCAATGGCTCAAGAACCGCGACCAGCTATCTCGTGAGGACGCTCAGCAGCTCCTCGCCAGGCTTTCCGAGCAGCCGTTGATCTCGGTGCTGGTGCCGGTCTACAACCCTTCCCCCGACTGGTTGCGCGAATGCCTGGACTCGGTAAGGGAGCAATTCTACCCTCACTGGCAACTGTGCATTGCCGACGATGCCTCCAGCGATTCCGGGGTGAAAGCAGTGCTTGAGGAGTACGACAATAGCGATTCACGAATCGAGGTGGTCTACCGTTCAGATAACGGACACATCTGCGCTGCCAGTAACAGCGCCCTGGCACTGGTGAACGGCGAGTTCGTGGTATTGCTGGATCACGATGACTGTCTATCGCCCGATGCGCTGCTGAGAGTCGCCGAAGTCCTGAACCATGCTCCTGATGCGGGCCTGCTGTACAGTGATGAAGACAAGCTTGGCGAAGACGGAGAGCGATTTGATCCTCATTTCAAGCCGCAGTGGAATCCGGACCTGCTTCTGGCACAGAACTATATTTCGCATCTGGGCGTCTATCGCACGACTCTGGTGCATGAAGCAGGCGGGTTTCGCGAAGGCTACGAGGGCAGCCAGGATCATGACCTTGTCCTACGGGTAAGCGCCCGCCTGGAAGACCATCAGATTGTGCATATCCCCCACGTTCTCTACCACTGGCGTGCTATAGCCGGTTCCACAGCGCAGAATAGTGCCGAGAAGAATTACACCAGCCAGGCCGGCATGAAAGCCGTCCGCGATTTTCTCGAGCACCACGCGCCAGAAGCCACCGTTGATCACGGGCACTATCCCAATACCTACCGCGTACATTGGCCTTTGCCCAAACCACTGCCCATGGTCAGTCTGCTGGTGCCGACCCGTGACCGAGTGGAAATCCTGCAACCCTGCGTGGACGCCATTCTCGAACGTACGGACTACCCTAACTTCGAGTTGCTGATTCTGGACAACGGCTCTGTCTGCCGCGAGACACTGGACTACATGAGTCAGGTCGAGCAGCGTGACCCAAGGGTGCGCGTGCTGCACTGGAACCACCCTTTCAACTACTCGGCCATCAATAACTTCGGTGCCAGCCAGGCCAGAGGCGAGATGCTGGCGTTGGTGAACAACGATATCGAGCCGATCCACAGTGACTGGCTGTGCGAAATGGTCAGCCAGGCCGCCAGACCCGAGATTGGCTGTGTCGGCGCCAAACTTTATTACCCCAATGATACGGTTCAGCATGGTGGCGTCATTCTAGGTATCGGTGGCGTCGCTGGGCATGCACACAAGTATTTCACTCGCAACGCCTTCGGCTACTTCACCCGTCTGCACCTGGCACATAATCTGTCGGCTGTCACGGCTGCCTGCCTGGTGGTCCGCAAGGCCATATTTGACGAGGTTGGTGGACTCGATGCCCAGCATCTGACGGTGGCTTTCAATGATGTGGATTTCTGCCTACGGGTGCGCGAGGCAGGCTATCGCAACCTGTGGACGCCCTACGCGGAGCTCTACCACCATGAGTCCGTTTCACGCGGTGCCGACGACAGTAGCCACAAGCGGGCCCGGGCACAGAAAGAAGTCGAGTACATGCGTCGCGTCTGGGGCGAGAAGCTGGATTCGGACCCAGCCTACAATCCCAATCTGACCTTGGTGCACGAAGATTTTTCTCTGAGATAGGGCCAGGGGCGTTTATAGAAGATCGGCAAGATATCCAACCTGAATAGACGCGACCTACGGCCCCAGCGATAAACAAGGTAAGAAGTCGACTAGAGGGTTGCCAACAAAGCATTTCGCCCTCGGTGGGCATTGCGCGGTATGTTCAAGCAAGAGAGCTTCTGGGTTGACAGCAGAAGCGCTCAACCAACCGGAATCAATGGAGGTGTTACATGGCCACAAGAACTACAAAAAGCACTAAAACAACTGAAGCCGCAACCCCAGATATTACTCAGATAAAAGCTGAAGCTCTGGTGGAACGTATCAAGTCCAGCAACCCCAAGTTCCTCGGTAATATGTCAGACCAGCGCGCAGCCAATCTTGTTCGCTATACCCTCAGGGCGCTAGCTGCAGAGATCAATGAAACCGAAGAGGGTCGTCTGCGAGTGGCTGGGTTGGGTGGTGTAGCGATTCGCCAGGTTGAGCGCGAGAAAGATGGCACCACCGAGAAAGTCAAACGGGTCATCCTGCGCCCGGCACAACCCAAGACCTGAAGCGAATACCTCCGACATCATGGATGCGAACTGATTGCTGAAGACGCACTCCAAGTGGATCCTTCTCAGCGACGGCGCCAGGCCAACCGAGGATATCTACTTTCTGGCCTCGGCTGCTCCCTGGCTACGTCAGCAGGGAGCCCGCGTCCTGCGCCTCGATACTCGCCGCTGGCAACACCCTCGCTGGTGCTGGCCATGGCTGAAGTCCGTGCTCAACGATGCCCATGTCATCGTGGTCAGAGGCCTGCCAGAGGACTGGATTCAGTCTCTGGGCGATATGCGCAACCAACTTGCTGGCCTCTATTATGTGATCGACGACGACCTCAAGGCTGCGGCGAAGGATTCAACTCTTCCTGATGCTTATCGACAGCGGATGATCCTGCTTGACGCCCAGCAGCAACAGTTGCTGCCGCTGGTCGACGAAGTCGTCACCTGCAGCACGGCACTGGAAAGCCGCCTGGCCAGCCACCATCGTCATATCAGCGTGCTGCCGCCGGCATTGATATCGCCACTGCCGAATCTCGGTCACTTTCAGAACGATCAATGGACCCTGGGCTTCCATGGTACCCGTGCTCATCTGGCAGACCTGAAGCGCATCGCTCCAGCGTTGAGCCGGCTGCACGACCACTCCCCCAGGTTGAACCTCGACATCATGCTGGGCCGTTTCACGCCTTCTGAACTGAGCTCGCTGCCGCGAGTTGCCACACCTTCACCGCTGGGCTGGAAGGCATTTCGTGGCTATCAGCAACGACAACGTCTTCAGATCGGACTTGCACCGCTCTGGCCAACGCCGTTCAACAACGTCAAGTCCGTGATCAAGTATCTGGATATTGCCGTGATGGGCGGAGCGGGCATCTTCAGCCGCCACACTCCGTATTCTCAGCTTGTTGAGGATGGCCGAGATGGCCTTTTGGCTGAGGACACCCCGGATCACTGGTTCAGCTGTGCAAAACGTTTGCTCGACTATCCGGACGATGCCCGAGCCATGGCCCAGGCCGCCGCGGATAAGGCTCGAGACATAGGCAACCCCGCCCGGACACAACAATTCTGGTCACGCCGCCAACGAGGCGAATGACCGGGCCAGCGACCTGGCCACAGCATAATGCATTCATCACTCCCGACATGACGACGCCTTGCCTCCCGCAACCATGATGCAACTCTCACCCGATGCTTCGGCACCCGGCGCCGTGCCTGCCATGCAGGAAACCAGCCGTACCGGTCGTACGGCATTGATCACTACCAGGGCCATGGCGCAACATCCCGGCCTGGCCGTCTGTCTACCGGAGTTTCAGCGTCTGGTCCCGTGGTCACGGCGCCATTTTCAGCGACATGACGCCATTCTTGGTTGGGGCTACCGCCCGACGACCCGCAGGTCGCGGCAGTGGGCGCAGCGGACCGGACGCCCTTATGTCGCACTGGAAGATGGCTTCATACGCGCCTGGGGCACCGCTGGGCAGGGTTACGCCTCACATTCTCTGGTTGTTGATCACCAGGGGATCTACTACGACGCTACTCGCCCCTCGGATCTGGAGACATGGATCGAGGAGGGACGCTTCCCGGCGGACGAGGAGGCACATGCTACGGCACTGATGGCCCGCATCCGCGAGTTGCGTCTGTCGAAGTACAATCACGCGCCCGATGCAGCCCTCCCGACAGGGTCACGGACACGTGTTCTGGTGGTGGATCAGACCCGAGATGATGCATCGATAACCTTTGGCATGGCCAGCGCCGACAGTTTTCGGGCCATGCTGGAAAGCGCTCTCGAGACTCATCCCGAGGCCGAGATACTGGTCAAGCTCCACCCGGAGGTCATCTCCGGCACCAAACAGGGACATCTGGCTCATGCCATCGAGCATCCGCGTTGCCGAGTCATTACCGACGACATCAACCCCTGGGCGCTATTTGATACGGTAAGTGCAGCGCATGTGGTGACCAGCCAGCTCGGTTTCGAGGCCCTGCTCGCCGGGCTACCGGTGACCTGTCATGGCATGCCCTTCTACGCCGGCTGGGGTCTGACCCATGATCATCTGCACTGCCAACGGCGTCAGCGTCGGGCCACCTTGAGCCAGATATTCGCTGCCGCCTATTTACGCTATACCCGATACGTCAATCCCTACACCGGAGAGCGTAGCCATCTCGCTGCCACACTCGAACTGATCAATGACCAGAGACGTCAGATCGAGCGCTGCCGAGGCAGTTGGCAAACGCTGGGATTCTCGCGCTGGAAACGTGGCTTCATCGGCGATTTCCTCGGTCCCGCAGCTCAAGTGACACATCGGTCACTTGCCTCTGGAATCGGCACAACAGAAGAGAAGCCCGTCGAGCAGGCATCGTTACGCTCTCTGGTCTGGGCCAGCCAGCAAACGGACCAACCGCTACCCCAGCCGCTGTGGCGAATGGAGGATGGATTCCTGAGATCTGTCGGGCTGGGAGTCGATCTGGTGCGACCGTTATCGCTGGCACTCGACTGTCGTGGTATCCACTATGACCCAAGCCGTCCCAGTGACCTTGAACACCTTCTTCAACATGCGGAGTTCTCCGAAGCACTCCGCACGCGTGCACAAGATCTGATCCAGCAGATCGTGGCCAGCGGTGTCAGCAAGTACAACTCCTGTGAAGGTGGTGCTAGCGAAGGTAGTGCCAGTGAAAGTGGTGCCACCGAGCAGACCAACCTGATTCCCGAGCCACCCAGCGACAGAGCATGCCTGTTGGTGGTGGGACAGGTGGAGAGCGACGCTTCCATTCGGCAAGGCAGTCGGACCATCACCACCAACACGGAATTGCTGGCAAGGGTGCGACGCGATCACCCGTCCGCCTTCATCCTCTACAAACCACATCCCGATGTACTGAGTGGTGTGCGCGATGGTGGGAGGGTCCCCTCGACACTCTTCGACGTCCAGGTCAGCGGAGACATCACCAGGCTGATCAAACTCGCCGATGAAGTGCATACCATGACATCACTTGCCGGCTTCGAGGCTCTGATTCGTGGTACCGCTGTCGTCACCTATGGAGTCCCCTTCTATGCCGGCTGGGGACTGACGAAGGATCACGGTCAGGTGCCAGCCCGAAGGAATCGCAGCCTGAAGCTGGAAGAACTGGTCGCCGGTGCACTGCTGCTCTACCCCCATTATGTCGACCCCCGGACAGCTCAGCCGATCAACGCCGAAACCGCCGTCACTCTGCTGCGCCAGGCCCGCCGCTGCGACCGCTCATTGAAAGCCTGGCAATACCTGTACCGGTTCTACCGCCGTTCTCTGAAGGGACAACGTTGACATGACGCTGCCTCACCGTACTTTCCTTGCGCTACAGGGGCCTTGCTCGCCCTTTTCCACCGAGCTGTGCAAGGCACTGCAGCGCCAGGGGCACAGCGTTCTGGCCGTCAACTTCAACGGTGGAGATCTGCTCTATCGAACAGGCCTGGAGCAACGCCTGTATCGCCAGTCCGCAGACTCACTGGGCGAGTTCCTCAGCGACCTCTACAGTCGGCGACACATTACCGATCAACTGCTGTTCGGCGATCAGCGCCCTGTTCATCGTCCAGCCACCGCCATGGCGCCAGCTTTCGGTGTACGTACCCATGTGTTCGAGGAAGGCTACCTACGTCCACACTGGATCACCCTGGAGCCGGATGGCGTCAATGCCCAATCCCGTCTACCCCGCCACGGAGACTGGTTTCGCGAAGCCTATGCCCGCCTTGGTCCAGCACCGGAACCCAGGCAGTTTCACAGCGCTTTCTGGAAACGCGCCAGCCACGACGTGATCTATCACCTTGCTGGTCTGGCCAACCCGTTGATTGCTCCAGGCTACCGTAACCATGCACCGATCAAGGCGCCAAAGGAGTATTACGGTTACATCAAGCGCTTCACTATGCTGAAATGGCACAAGCCCCGTGATGCCGCACGCATCGAGACGTTATTGACAGAGGAAAGCCCCTTCTTTGTATTGCCGCTTCAGCTCAACGGAGATGCACAGATTCTCCAGCACTCACCCTTCCTGGACATGATCGATGTGATTGAGCGGGTCATGACCTCCTTCGCTCGACATGCTCCCGGTGATGCCAGACTGGTGATCAAGAACCACCCTCTGGACATGGGGCTGGTGCCGTATCAAAAGCAGGTCCGCGAGTTGGCCCGCCATCTCGATATCGAAGCGCGCGTGCTCTACCTGGAGAGCGGAGATCTCAACCGTCTGCTGTCCAGAGCAACAGGAATGATAACGGTCAACAGCACCAGCGGCATCGTCGCCCTGGAACAGGGTCTGCCTACTCTGGCGCTGGGGGATGCCATCTACGCCTTCGAAGGCCTCGCCCAGACCTCCGGCCTCGATGGATTCTGGGAGCATCCACAACCTCCCCAGCCGGAATTGGTAACGGCCTTCCGCAACACCCTTGCCCATACCGTCCAGATCAATGGTGGCTTCTATTGCCAGCCTGCTATCCGCCTGGCGGTGGATAACAGCCTTCCCGCTCTCAACGCCGCTGTCTCACCACTTGAGGAACTTCTTGAATGGCTACCCCACGCCGCCTGATTCTGATTACCGGCGCCACTGGGGCCATCGGTGGTGCTCTGGCACGCCGCTATGCCTCGGACGGCGCTGCGTTGATCCTGCATGGGCGTCGCCAGGAGGTCCTCAGCAGACTTGCCGCGGAGTGCGAGCAATTGGGCGCGGAAAGTGTCATTCGCGACCAGACGGACCTCAACGACACCGCCCAACTTCACCACTGGATTGACGGTCTCGAGCACTGTCCAGACATGGCCATACTCTGTGCCGGGATGAATCTCGGGGTGACACATACGCTGGAACTGGAGTCATTCCAGCAGGCCCGTCAACTGCTCGACATCAACCTCCATGTGCCCATGCAGATCACCCGACTGCTGGCGCCCCGCATGCAGTCCCGTGGCTCTGGTCAGTTGGTCTATCTGAGTTCGCTGGCGGCCTGGTACGGACTGCCGGTCACGCCCAGCTACAGCGCCAGCAAGGCGGGTATCAAAGCCTATGGCGAAGCCATGCGTGGCGTCCTTGCGCCACATGGCGTGGGCGTCAGCGTGATCATGCCCGGCTATGTCGACTCGGCCATGGCCCGGGCAATGCCTGGTCCCAAGCCCTTCCAGTGGTCACCCCAGCGCGCGGCGACCACCATTCATCGTGCCATCGAGCGCAATCAGGCCAGGTGCAGCTTCCCATTACCACTGAGCCTCGGCACCTGGTGCCTGGCCGTATTGCCTGCCGCGCTCTCCCAACGCCTGGTGTCATGGTTCGGTTACGGAGTCCGCCGCCCATGACGTTGGAACCGGTTCTGATGCTGACCCTGCAGGTCGGAGTACCGGCCCTACTGAGCCTGTTGCTCAGCCTGGCCTGTGAGCCACTGGTCCAACCACGACCCGCGCCATTCAGACAGAGATCCCGGGCGACACTCAGCATCCATGTCGGCACCTGGCTGGTGCTGTATGCACTGGCATTGCTGGTGTTGCAGCGCGGCTGGTTGAGCGCCGGGCTGCTCAACGTGCTGTACCTGGTCGTAATTCAGTCCTGCCGCAGCAAGTGGGACAGCCTCAAGGAGCCGTTTCTGGTTCAGGACTTCGAGTACTTTCTCGATGCCATTCGCCACCCTCGCCTCTATGTGCCCTTCTTCGGCCTCGGCCTGGCCATTGCGGCAAGTACTTCAGGGGCTGCGGCGTTTCTCGCCTTCCTGTGGTGGGAACCATCGCTGATCACGACACACGGTGCCATGGTCTGGTTGCTGTGTGTCGCCAGCATCGGCGGCAGCGGAGCACTACTGCTGGGGACTGGCCTGACTCGTCTGCCGTCCGTCACTCTGGACCCCCAAACAGATCTTCATCGCCATGGCATGATCAGCTATTTCTGGGCCTATGGCCTGTATCCGACAGAGCCGCTCGACCCAAGCCTGGTGCCGGACTGCCTGCGCGAGCCACACCGCACTGCCTCCCCAGGGTCTCCATCAAGCGAGTCTCTGTCAAAGGAGTCTCTGTCAAAAGAGTCTCTGCCGAATATGGTCATCGTGCAGAGCGAGGCCTTCTTCGACCCACGCGAATGGCAGCCGGACCTACCCCGGGATCTGCTGCCAAACTGGGACCGCATGAGGATGCAGGCGCTCGCCTCAGGGCCGCTCAGGGTACCGGTATGGGGCGCCAACACCGTGCGCAGCGAAGCCGCCTTTCTTACTGGCATCGACAATGCTGCGCTGGGCATGCACCGCTTCATGCCTTACCGCCCCATGGCAAGCCAGGCAATCCCCAATCTGGTGTCGGCGCTGAAACAGATCGGATATCGCTGTGTTGCCCTGCATCCCTATCCGGCCTCCTTCTATGACCGGGAACGTGTCATGCCGATGCTGGGCTTCGATGAGTTCATCGATATATCGAGCTTCGACGTTGCCGAGCGTGACGGACAGTACATCAGTGACAAGGCAGTGGCGCGCAAGGTGCATGAGCTGCTCGCCCAGGGCTCTGGTGTACAGGAGACAGGGCCAAGGGAGACAGGGCCAAAGGAAACAGGGCCACAGGAGAATGAGCAGCCCTTGATGGTGTTCGTCATCACCATGGAAAACCACGGCCCTCTCCATCTGGAACCGGCTTCGAGCGAGTGGCGCAATCGAATTCCCCACCACATCGAAACACGGCTTCAACAACGTGATGCCGACACTCTGTCGGTATATCTACGCCACCTGCACAACGCCGACAGCATGCTGGGCGAGCTGCGCGACAGTCTGATCGAGCAACCTCGTCATGGCCTGCTGTGCTGGTACGGCGACCATGTCCCGATCATGGAAGCGGTCTATGAATCCCTGGGTGAGCCCTCCGGCGACACCCACTACCTGGTATGGAGCACGCGAGATGCGTGTCAACCAACAACGATGACGACAGCGCCCACCAAGATAGAGTGCCTGGCACAACGCCTATGGCAGGATCTCGCCCAGCGCCAGACGCTGCGGGACCAGGCCGAGAGCCATCAAACCGAGAGCGAACGCACCGCCCCCCGGGCAGCACATGGCACTCAGCAACAAGGTTTTGAGTTACAGGAGCAGCAATGACAAGGCGTGTCGCAATAATTGGAGCCGCTCATCGGCTCCCCGCCATCGACGGTGAGTCGTTCTGGGAAAGTCTGAGTCACGGGGCCGACCTTGTGACCGAAGTGGATCCCGAGCGCTGGGATCACCAACTCTATAGCCATCCTGATCGCCAACACCCCGGCACCAGCGTGACCTTTGCCGCCGGTAGTCTGGGTGACATCAGTGGTTTTGATGCTGGTTTCTTCGGTATTTCACCGCGGGAAGCCATGCACATGGATCCGCAGCAGCGCCTGCTGCTGGAACTGGCCTGGGAGGCTACCGAGCATGCAGGGATACCGGCCGCACAGCTGAGGGGTTCGCGCTGTGGCGTCTATATCGGCCTTTCGAGTCTCGATTATGCCTATCGCCACGCTGATGATCTGGAAGCACTGGACAGCCCTTCCGCCACCGGTAACACCTCCAGCATCGCCGCCAACCGCATCTCCTATGTGTTTGACCTGAAAGGGCCGAGCATGGCTGTCGATACAGCCTGCTCATCATCGCTGGTCGCCTTTCACCAGGCCTGTCAGGCCATTCTCGGCGGCGACTGTGACACCGCCCTGGCCGGAGGCATCAGCCTGCATCTGCATCCTTTCGGCTTCATCGTCTTCACCAAGGCCAGCATGCTGTCGGCCAACGGTCGCTGCCGAGTCTTCGATGAAGCCGGCGATGGCTATGTGCGCTCCGAAGGTGCCGGGCTGTTCCTGCTCAAGGACTACGACCAGGCGGTCAAGGACGGCGACCGGATTGTGGCCATGGTGGCCGGCAGTGCGGTCAATACCGATGGTCACAAGTCCGGTCTGACCGTTCCCAATGGTGAGGCCCAGATAGACCTGATGCGCCGGGCCTACAGCGATGCTGGTATCAGCGTCGATGCCATCGATTATCTCGAGGCCCATGGCACCGGCACTGCCGTCGGCGACCCCATCGAGACCTATGCCATCGGTGAAGCTCTGGCCAGACAACGCTCACGACCTCTGCCGATAGGCTCGGTCAAGAGCAATATCGGGCACCTGGAAACCGCATCCGGCGTTGCCGGCTTGTGCAAGGCGCTATACAGCCTGATGCACCGGGAGGTACCCGCGACCATCGGCATCACCCAGGTCAACCCACGCATCAAGACGGATGAGTGGAACCTGGACATCGTCACCGAGGCACGTCAGCTCCCCAGCCAGGGCCAACTGACCATCGGGGTCAACTCCTTCGGCTTCGGCGGAGTCAACGCCCACGTCATCCTGCAGTCACCCGCTTCGGAGCAGTCGCCAGCATCAGAGCAATCACAGCAATCTGAAGCGCCGATATCGCAATCCGCGGCAGCACAACCAGAAGAAGCTGTCTCCATAACTCCAGCTCAACCAGGGTCTTCATTTCAACGCGAGCCACCACACAGCTTGCCACTGAGATTTTCGGCCCATTGCCAGTCAGGGCTGCACGCTCAGGCCGAGCGCCTCGCGACCCGGCTCGAGCAGGGCAATGAGCCGCTCTATGACATCGCCTATGCGCTGGAGGTTAACCGAACGCCGCTGAAGCATGGCGCGGTATTGTTCAGCGACGATCGTGAGCAGGCCTGCAGAGTGCTGCGAGCCTTTGCCGAACGCAGCGATGGCGCAGAGCAGGTGGCGACGGCTCGCTACCAGCCCGACGCTCAAGGGCCGGTCTTCGTCTATTCGGGCAACGGCTGTCAGTGGGAAAGCATGGGCCGTGCGCTGCTCGACCATTGCCCGGTATTCAGCGCCACCATCGACCACATTGATGAACTGTTCCGCGAGCAGAGTGATTTCTCACTGAGAGCAGAGTTGCAGGGTGAAAACGGCGGTGGTCGCCTGGTGCGTACCGAAGTCGCCCAGCCCGCGCTGTTCGCTCTCCAGGTTGCACTGACAGAATCTCTGCGCAGTTGGGGTATTACGCCAATGGCGGTCACCGGCCATAGCGTCGGTGAAGTGGCCGCCGCCTGGGCCTGTGGCGCCTTGACGCTGGGAGATGCCGTTACGGTCATCAGTCAGCGCAGCCACTTCCAGGGGCTGACCCGTGGCCAGGGTGTCATGACGGCAGCCGTGATGGATGCCGATAGCGCTCGCCGATGGCTGGATGAGCCCCGCTTCCATGACATTGCACTGGCCGGGGACAATAGTGTTCGCGGTGTCACCCTCGCCGGCCCGAAAGCCGCCATCGAACAGCTTGAGGAATGCCTCTCGGAACAGCAGATCGCCTGTTTCCGCCTACCGCTGGACTATGCGTTCCACAGCAGTGTCATGGCCCCGCTCGAGGAGGACATTCTCGCATCGCTGGCGGATATCGCTCCACGCGCCGCACAGATTCCGTTCTACTCCACTGTCACTGGTGACATCCTTGATACCTCGCGGTTGGATGCCGCCTACTGGTGGGACAACATCCGCCAGCCCGTACGTTTCACCGAGGCCATGGCACAACTGCTCGAAAGTGGTGCCAACGTGCTGGTCGAGATCGGTGCCCACCCGGTACTGAAGCGCTATATCCAGGATGCCCAGCGCCATCATGAACTTCCCGGAACGGTGATTCCCTCACTGCAACGTGAAGGCGACAGCATCCGCAACCTGCAGCAGTGCCTCGGCAAACTGTGGCTGAGTGGTGTTGAACGGGATCTCACTCGGGTCTTCCCTATCGCCGGGCAGTTCGTTGATCTACCGCTCTATGCCTGGCAGCGCCAATCCTACTGGATGCCGGCAAGCCAGCACGGCTGGGGTTTGATTGACCGTCACCTGGAGCACCCACTGCTGGGCTACCGCACGAAAGTCATGGAGGGTTGCTGGCAGAACCAGATCGATATCCAGCGCCATCCCTGGCTGGCCGATCATGTGGTCGGCAGCGCGCCGGTCTTCCCCGGGGCCGGTTACGTGGAAATGGCCATCGCCGCGGCGATCCACCAACGCGACAGCGAACTGGTGGAAATCGAGTCCCTCGAGATTCTTGCGCCGATGATGCTCGATGGCCAGCATGGCCGTCAGACCCGGTTGACGCTTGGCCAGCAACAGGGCCACATCACCATCGAGTCCCGCGACATCCAGAGTGGCAGTGAGTGGCAGCTCAATGCCCGGGCCCGTCTGCTGAGTGAAAGCCTTGGAACTCATCTGCAGCGCAGTGCTCCCCTGTTACCGGAGCGAGATGCCGATATCCATCGCGACCAGCACCTGGCCATCGCCAGCGACATCGGTCTGGATTATGGTCCGGCCTTCCAGGCGCTGGAATGCGCCTGGCGGGAAGGCGATACCATTATCGGCAGGCTGAGCGCCGACGCGCGCGAAGAGGAACGCTTCCAGCACCTGGCGCCGGGCCGTCTCGATAGCGCCTTCCAGTTGTTCCTGCCACTACTCAACGACACCGAGACCGCTGCGGCAGGCTTTGCTTTCGTGCCGGTCCGTGTCGAGCGCCTGCAGCTGCGGACCAGTGGCGACCTTCCCGAGCTTGCCGTCGCCACCATGCGCCGACGCTCGCCGCACTCCTTCACGGCTGATTTCAGTCTGTTCGATGCTGAAGGACAATGCATTGCCCACCTCGAGGCCACTCGCTTCCGTCTGGTGCGACTCAAGCAGATCCACAAGGCCAAGCTGAACCAGGTCCGCAACGTACTGGTACCGGCACCGCATCCCAGAGCCACCGCCGGCGAGGATCCTGGTCTCAATCTCAGCCGCAGTTTCAGCCACATTGAGCAGGCCATCAGCGAGCTGGGCGACGTGGTGGCACACGCCACCCAGTCTCGTTACTCCGAGGAGTTGGGCCCGCTGCTCGACCGTCTCAGCGAGGCCTTCGCCAGACAGGCACTGCACAGTCTGGGCCACAGCACTCGACTCGACCGCCAACAACTGGAGACACGCCTGGCCCAGAATCCCGACGGCGTGCGCCAGTGGCATCAACTGATCGCTCAGTTGGAAGACGCCGGCAGTCTGGTGGCTGACGACCAGGGTTGGCAGTTACTTGAGGGTGATGACATCAGTGCCGGCGATATCTGGCAGATGCTGATCGCCGAATACCCGGACGCCCTGGCACTGACGCAACGCATTGGCCGCCATGGCCTGCACCTTGCCGAACTGCTGCAGGGCAGCACTGACGCAGCATCGCTCGGCCTCACGTCCGAGCGCCTGGCAGCTCTGGCCCCACATACGCTCAGTGACCAGGGCTGGGCCACTCTGGGTCAGCACTTGAGTACTGCAATCCAGGCACAAGTCGCCGTCCTGCCGGTCGGTCAGCGCCTGCGAATTGTCGAAGCCGGTGTTGCCGCCCCTCGCATCAGCGAATGGCTGAGCGACCGTGTTAATGCCGACCACCTCGACCTGATGCTTCTTCCCAGCGATGAAGATGGTCAACAACGGGCCATGCGTCTCAAGGAGCAGCAGCCGTTGATCGAGGTGGTGAGACCCGGCAGCGAAGCACAGCTTGAGCTTCCCGCCCAGCTTGCCGTGCTGTCCCTCAGCCCGGTCAGCCTCGCAGCGGCACGCAAGCAGCTTTCTCAGCTTGCCGACCTGCTGCTTCCCGGCGCTCGGCTGATGGTGTTCTATAGCCCCTTGAGCCACTGGTGGGACAGCCTGTGTGCAGCTCCGGGGGCAGGTTCTGGTCACGATGACTGCTGCGAGCAGCAAGAGCTTGAGCGACTGCTCGGCCACTATAGCCAGGGCGTACAGCGACAGCCGCTGGAACAGGGTGGCCAGGGCATGCAGCTGTATAGCCTGCAACTCGACACCACCACGGCTGATCGCATCGCGGATGAACCCGATCGCCATTATCTGCTGGTTAGTGGCCGGGACACCGCGGTTGCCCAGCACCTCGAAGCCGCCCTGCTGTCCAGAGGACTCTCCGTCGAGTGCCTGGACGAGCAGGCCCTGACAGACGTTGCCGACCTGGAGACGATTGCTCCCGGCAGCAATGAACTGCAACTGGTCGATCTAACGCTGCTGGGCTCCTCCCGCGATGAGGTCGAGCGTTGTGGCTGGCTGGCCGGCTGGGTAGAGCGGCTTGAAGAACTCGAGCGCCCACATCGCCTGTGGGTACTGACCGAGTCAGTGGCATCTCTATTCCATCAGGACAGGTTTCATCAGGGCAGGTTTCAACCAAACAGTTTCCAGCAGAGCGGGCTGCAGCCAAACGAGCTCAAGAGCCGCGGGAACAAGGAAGATAGCGAGACGAATGTCGAGACTGTCTCCCCGGATACCGCCAGTTGGGGCTTCGTGCGCTCGATGGCCAATGAGCTGGCCCACGGACATGTCACTCTGGTCGATACTCCACGGGGTGATGTTGATTGGCCGGAGACGCTGCTGCAGGCACTGACGATCGAGCTGCAGCACCCCTCTCGGGAAACCGAGCTGGTCTACGATGCAGAGGGACGACGCTTTGCCGTGCGACTGCGTAGTGATGCACAGCAGGATGATTCCAGCGCTACTGGTTTACAGGTCCGCTCCGCGAATGATCCACAGGCCAACTCGCGGAGTATTGCTCCCTCAACCACTCGTCAGCTCAGAGTCAGTCTCCCTGGCCAACTGCGCCATCTCGAGTGGCGCGAGGCTGTACTGGACGATGTCGGCAGCGATGATGTGCTGGTGGATGTTCACGCTACCGGACTCAATTTCCGCGACGTGATGTATACCCTGGGCCTGCTGTCCGACGAGGCCATCGAGGACGGCTTTGCCGGGGCAACCCTTGGACTGGAGTTCTCAGGCGTCGTCCAACAGGTCGGCAGCAATGTCAGTGATCTACAGCCTGGTGATGCCGTGGTCGGCTTCGGCCCCAGCAGCTTCAGCGAGCAGGTAGTAGCACCACAGACCGCAGTGACTCGGCTGCCGGAAGGTATTGGCCTCGCTGCCGCGGCGACGATCCCCACTACCTTCTTTACCGTGTTCTACGCACTCAAGCACCTGGCCCAACTGGAGCCTGGTGAGCGGGTACTCATCCATGGTGCAGCAGGTGGTGTCGGCATTGCTGCCATTCAGGTGGCCCGCTGGTTGGGCGCAGAGGTCTACGCCACGGTGGGGAGCGAGGAGAAGGCCGACTTCCTGCGCCTCTACGGTATCGAGCATATCTACCATTCCCGCCAGTTGACCTTCGCTGAGGAAATCCTCCGCGACACCGACGGAAAAGGTGTCGATGTGGTGCTCAACTCACTGGCGGGAGAGGCCATTGCCCAGAACCTCCGGGTATTGGCACCCTTCGGCCGTTTCCTTGAGCTGGGCAAACGCGATTTCTATGAAAACACGCCGATGGGGCTACGCCCGTTCCGCCACAACCTCAGCTACTTTGGTATCGACTCCGACCAGATCATGCAGGCAAAACCGGAGCTGACCACTCGTCTGTTCCGCGAAATGATGGCGTTGTTCGAAGACGGCACTCTGCACCCATTGCCCTACAGCGCCTTCGCTCAGCATCGCGTTGTCGAAGCCTTCCGCCATATGCAGCAGGCACGCCAGATCGGCAAGTTGGTGGTAACCCGCAGCACAGTGACTGCCGACACCAGCACAAGCAGCACAGCGCAGGCATCGCCGGACCCTCAGTACCTGACACTCGACAATGAAGGCACCTACCTGGTCACCGGCGGCCTGTCAGGTTTCGGCCTACGTACCGCAGAGTGGCTGGCAGAGCATGGCGCGGGACATCTCCTGCTGCTCGGTCGCCGCGGTGCTTCAACCGACGAAGCCAGAGCTGGTATCGCCAGGTTGCAGGAACGGGGCTGCGAGGTAAGCGCCCTGGCCTGTGATATCACTGATCGCGAGGCCCTGGCCAATGTCATACAGCGTTGCGGCGCAACGCTACCGCCATTGCGCGGTGTGGTGCATGCGGCCACCGTCATTGATGATGGTTTGATTCGACACCTTGATGCTGAACGCATCGAGCGTGTGCTGGCCCCCAAGATCCAGGGGGCACGCCACCTCCACGAGTTGACCAGCCATCTCTCGCTCGACCTGTTTGTGCTCTACTCGTCCGCCACGACCCTGTTCGGTAACCCGGGGCAGGCCAGCTATGTAGCCGCCAACTGCTGGCTGGAGGGCCTTGCCGCCATGCGTCGGCAGCAGGGCCTGCCAGCGACATGTGTCTGCTGGGGCGCCATTGAGGATGTCGGCTTCCTGGCGCGCAACCCGCGCACCCTGGAGGCCCTTCAGGAACGGCTCGGTGGAGCAGCCCTGGTCTCTCTCCAGGCACTCTCGGCGCTGGAGCATCTACTGTTGAGCGGTGATAGCCAGATCGCTGTACTGCCCCTCGACTGGCACAGTCTGGCTCGCTTCCTGCCCACCGACCAGGCGCCACGCTTCCGCGAACTGGCAGCGCAGGCAGGAGAGTCCCACGAACGACAGGAACATGGCAGCGGACTGCTCGAAGAGCTCATGAGCATGTCTCCATCCGACATGCACACCACCCTGGTCGACGTACTGCGCGATGAGCTGGCCACCATTCTGCTGATCGACCCGGAGCAGATCGACTGCCAACAGTCTGTCTATGAGTTGGGATTCGATTCCCTGATGGGCGTCGAGCTGATGACCGCCATCGAGGCACGTCTGCATATTCAGCTATCGGTGATGGTGATGAGTGAAGCCACCAGCCTCGACAAGCTGGCCCAGGTGCTGGTACGCAAGCTGACCCAGGGCGAGGACAATGAAGCAGGAGATGCCCGCCATGCTCTGGCCAGCGCTCATGGCAGCGAAGCGGCCATTGCGGAAGTCTCCGAGGACCCGACATCATGAGTCAGGATCGCCAACAGCTGAAACGACAACTGCTCGAACGCAGCGCAAGACGTCAGCCCCGGTCACCGGGGCAGGCGCCACAGTCTGGAGAAGGCGCCAGACACAAGGCATCGCTGACACGTTTCGACACCCTTCCTCAATATCAGCAGATCTCGATGATTCGGGAAGGGGCTCAGCAGTTGGGGCTCGACGACCCCTTCTTTCGCCTCCACGAAGGGATCGCCGGTGCCACCACCCGTATCGGCGGCCGTGAGTTGATCAACTACTCCAGCTACAACTATCTGGGGCTCGCAGGTGATGACCGTGTTACAGCAGCCGCTGTCGATGCCATGAAGACTTACGGCACGACTGTCTCGGCCAGCCGTATCGTCTCTGGTGAGCGTCCTGTCCATCAACAGCTGGAACGCGCTATCGCCACGTCCTATGGCTGCGATGATGCGGTAGCGTTCGTCAGTGGCCATGCCACCAATGTCTCGACCCTGGGGGAGTTGATGGGCCCTCGGGATCTGATTCTCCACGATGAGTGGGTTCACAACAGTGCAGTGGTTGGCGCCCAGCTGTCCGGCGCGAAACGTATCTCCTTTGCCCACAACGATACCGATAGCCTCACATCACTGCTGGAGCGACACCGAGACCAATTCGAACGGGTGGTTATCGTGATCGAAGGTCTCTACAGCATGGACGGCGATATCCCTGACCTCGCTGCCTTCGTATCGCTCAAGCGACGTTATCAATGCTGGCTGATGGTTGATGAAGCCCACTCCTTCGGTACCCTGGGGCAAAACGGCATGGGATTGAGAGAACACGCTGGAGTGGAAGCCTCTGACGTGGATATCTGGATGGGAACACTCAGCAAGTCACTGGCCAGTTGTGGCGGCTTTATCACCGGATGTCAGGCACTGGTGGATACCCTTCGCTATCTGTCACCAGGCTTTCTCTACAGTGTTGGGCTCCCACCACAGGTGGCTGCCCCCGCGATCAAGGCGCTGGAGTTGATTCACCTTGAGCAACATCGTGTCTCACGACTTCACGAAATTTCACAATACTTTCTGAAACAAGCCAGAGCGTTGGGGCTGGATACCGGCAACAGTATTGGAACCGCGGTAGTTCCTGTCATTACCGGCAGCTCAATGAAAGCTGCGCAAGTCTCTCAAGCACTCTTCAAATCAGGTATCAATGTGCAACCAATTGTTTACCCGGCAGTCCCGGAAAGAGCAGCACGTTTACGCTTCTTCCTGAGCTGTGATCACCAGGAAGCTCAGATCGACTATACGATGAAACAACTTCAGGATTACGTGCATAAATCCTAAGAATAACTGTCTGCCACAGTGCAACAAAATAACCTTCTGATATCCATATATTTCTGTTGATACCCCAAGATAACCCAGTAGGCATGGCGTTACTTGCTCACAAAAGAAATAATACTTTAACCATTTCGTAGACAAGATCGTCTAGGATGGAAACATTCTTCCAACTTGTCTCATATACTACCTATTTGGCAAGATCCTGTAGCATCACAATGGCATGAGGTCAGGAACAGGCCAAACATGGCTGTGCATTACAATTTTTCACAAAAACATGCATTGCAGGCAACTGTTTGCAGCTGTGCGTGCTGAGAAGAATGAGCAACTTATCTCTTATGTTGCCATCACCACCCAACACGAATGTCAAGAAAGGAGTGCAAGGGAGCACATATGAACAAGGGAATCAGTACTATCATAGGCATCGGAACTCTGGCCGCATCCGGCCTTGTTCAAGCCAACAACGGCATCAGCCTTGACGAATTGATCCAGGCTGGTCAGTCGATCTCTCAAATCCAGGATACCATCGATGGAGGAGAGGCCTCGTTGAACGACCCCAGCGGAACCATCACACTGAATGATGGTTCGAAGATGGTCATCAGTTCACCGGATGGAACCACTCCCCTTCGCGACATCCTCCGCAACAACAGTGCCACCGTTCATTACAATGGCACTCCTGTTGTGGTAAGAACCAGCGCCGAAGCCCTGGACAGCGTCTACGACAGTGATGAAGTCGCAAGCTTCGCCATCTCATCCGCGGTGGAAGGTCGCCCAGTCGTGTTGAACTGGACAGGCCAACTCAGCGATATCACCAATTCGAATACCTTCGATGCCACGATCAATGGCCGGCCGGTGACCCTGATACTGCCCGAAGGCACGGCGTTGAACGATTTCAACAATACCATGCCGGTCACCATGCTCGACGAGGACGGTAATGTCCTGTTCGAGGACCGTACACTGCGCTCTCTTACCTTCGATGAAGCTGCCGATCTCGCGGGTGAGTTAGGCATTCTGGATGCGGATCGACTTCTGCGTGGCGCGCAGAAGCAAGCCATGGCACAGAACTTCAATCCGATCGTACGCCAGATCGACCAGGCCATGTTCCCCTTCGAGGAAGGCCAATATGGTCGTGCCGATGGGGTCAATGTCTGGGCCTCCGCCGACATCAGCAACATCGAAGGTGAAGCCATCAGCTTCGGCTACGATGGTGACAGCAAGAGTGCCATGCTCGGGGTCGACTACAAGGTCAATAACGTGCTCGTCGGTATCGCAGCTGGTAGAAATGAGCTTCGGCTGGATAGCGCCTACGGTGGCAATTTCGACTTCGGTGGCGAGCTGATCGCTCCGTATGGCGCGGTATCCTTTCTTGATGGTGACCTGGTATTCGATGCCATTATCACCTACCAGGATCTCGATGGCTCTCAGCGCAACGATTACCTCTTCGAGCCCCTCGAGCTGGAAGGTGATCGCTGGGGTGTCAGAGGTTCAGGCACCTGGTTCCTGCCGGAATTCAGCTCCATCAAGACCGGCCTGACGTTGGGCGGCACCTACATGAATGACGATATTGAAGGCACTTACCTCGGCACCACTGCCGATAATTATGGTGTTGAGCTGGGTGAAGTCTTCGGTGGTGTCAAATTCGGCTCCGAATTTGGAACTGGTCGCGTTTACGGCAGTCTCTTGTACCACCACGACGTCACCAGCGAAGTCGACAGCAATATCGACTATCTGGATGACGACGAAGACGGACGTACCGTGTTCGAGATCGGCGCAGCGCACCGTCTCGGTCGCAACATGGACGTCAATATTGGTGCCAAGACGGTCGTCGGCAACAGCGATACCGAGTACGACACCATCTACACCAGTCTGAACTACAGCTTCTAATACTGTAGAAACCCACAATACTTGTGCATGAGGATGGCGGTCCACAGGGCCGCCATCGGAAGGGATTCCTTTGTTGATTTATGGTCTTGTTGCCGCATGACGTGGCAAGCACTCTTTTCATTGTTCACCGTCGCGTCGGTACTGGGGACGCTGGCTTTCACTCGAATTGCGGCAGATGTCATCGTCATGGCGGCGCTTGCCGTGCTGGTGGTCGCTGGAATCCTGGCCCCTGGTGAGGCCCTCGCTGGCTTCGCCAACCCTGGTGTAATGACCATCGCCTGTCTCTATGTCGTAGCCGCGGGACTCAAGGAAACCGGCGCTATTCAATGGCTGGCTCAACGAGTTCTCGGGCAACCGAAATCGCTCCCCATGGCCCTGTTGCGCGTGTTGCTGCCCACATCAACCTTGAGCGCCTTCATGAACAACACCACGGTGGTGGCAATGTTCATTCCCGCGATTCAGGATTGGGCGGCACGCCTCAAGCTTCCTCCGTCGAAGTTGCTGCTGCCGCTGAGCTATGCCGCCATTCTCGGTGGCACCTGCACCCTGATCGGTACCAGCACCAACCTCGTGGTGGATGGCCTGCTGCAGAGCGAAAAGAATGTACAGCTCGGCATGTTCGAACTGGCCTGGGTGGGTGTCCCACTGAGTCTGGTTGGCGGCGCTTTCCTGTACTTCCTTGCTCCACGTTTGCTGCCCAATCGTCAGGGCGTACTCGAGCAGTTGGAACAGGCACGCGAATATGCCGTTGAAGTGGTGGTTTCGGCCAATGGTCCGCTGGTCGGCATGACCATCGCCGACGCTGGATTGCGCAGTCTGGTGCACGGTTACCTCGCCGATATCGAGCGCCATTCCCGTCTGCAGACTGCCGTTCCACCGGATACCGAACTCCAGGCGGGCGATATCCTGATCTTCATCGGCGCACCGGAATGCGCCCGTGAACTCCGGCATATCGATGGCCTGCGGCCGGCCAATGGTGATGTACACAAGCTGGATATTGCTCATCACCAGCGCTGTCTGGTGGAAGCGGTCATCGGACCGGATTTCACCGGCCTGCACCAGACCGTGCGTCAATCGCGTTTCCGCTCCCGGTATCAGGCCGTCATCCTGTCCATCTCCCGCCAGGGAGAGCGGATCCCCGGCAAGCTTGGGTCAATCAAGCTGGAAGTTGGCGACACCCTGTTACTGGAAACCGGCCAGGATTTCGTTGACCAGTATCGATACCGCAAGGACTTCCTGCTGGTCAGCGCACTGAGCGACTCAACGCCACCCAATTTCAGCAAGACCCCCTGGGCACTGGGCATTCTCGGTGGTCTGGTGGCCGCCAGTGCCAGCGGCCTGCTGAGCATTCTCGAGGCCGCCCTGCTGGCCGCAGGGATGATGCTGGTCACACGCTGTCTGCCTGCCAGCAAGGCGCGACGCTATATCGATCTGTCGGTACTGGTGGTCATCTCCGCCTCCTTCGCTCTGGGGGCGGCGCTGACCAAGACCGGTGCTGCCTTGATGATCGCCGATACCATCATGTTGATCGATGGGCTGTCTCCCTGGCTGGCACTGGCACTCATCTATCTGCTGACCGTGATCTTCACCGAGCTGATCACCAACAATGCCGCCGCTGTGCTGATGTTTCCCATCGCCATGGCCATCGCCGACCGTCTGGGGGTGGATTACATGCCCTTTGCCATTGCCATCATGGTGGCGGCGTCGGCCAGCTTCATGACACCACTGGGCTACCAGACCAATCTCATGGTCATGGGACCCGGGGGTTATCGCTTCACTGACTATCTCCGCCTTGGTGCCCCTCTGAGCATCATTGTCGGGGCAGTCGCCATCGCGACCGTTCCACTTGTCTGGCCATTCTGACAGTCAATGTCACAAGCCCGACTATCAACTCAATCCAGAGAGCCCTCAATGAACAGCTTCATCGAACCGATTCGTCAGCGCCTGATCGATGGCACCCTCAATGCAGGCAAGGCCATTCTGGAGATCTACAACAGTGAGATCCAGGTCGAGACCAAGGACGACGACAGCCCTTTGACCCAGGCTGACCTCAAGTCCCACCAGTCGCTGGTGGCGATGCTCGAGGAGCTCACTCCTGATGTACCGGTCCTCTCGGAAGAGTCTTCCGCGGTGCCATTCTCCGAGCGCTGTCAGTGGGACCGGTACTGGCTGATCGACCCGCTGGATGGCACCAAGGAGTTCATCAAGCGTAATGGTGAATTCACCGTCAATGTCGCCCTGATCGAGAACGGCGTTCCGGTCTTCGGCATCGTCCATGCCCCGGTACTGAGTACGACCTGGCTGGGCGAACATGGCCGTGGTGCCTTCAAGAACAGCGGCGATAGCTTCGAAAAGATCAAGGTTCGCGCGCTCCCTGCACCGGACCAGAGTCCGTGGAAGGTGGTAGGAAGCCGCTCCCACGGCTCGACAGAATTCGAGGCCTTCTGCGAGCGCCTGCCCGCCCATGAGCGTGTCTCCATGGGCAGCTCGTTGAAACTCTGTCTGGTGGCTGAAGGTGCTGCCGACCTCTACCCGCGCCTGGCGCCGACCAGCGAATGGGACACCGCGGCCGCCCAGGCTGTCGTTACTGCCGCCGGTGGTGAAGTTCTCGATGCCACCACGCTGCAACCATTGCTCTGCAACCAGCAGGACAGTGTGCTCAATCCCTTCTTCATCGTTTGCGGCCAGCGGCATGAACGCTGGACCGAAGCGCTGGAAGACGCTCTGGCAACGTCTCGGGCCTGATACGAACGTTTGCTGATAACGGTTCTTCACACCGATTTTTCATAACGGTTCCTTTTCATAACGACGGAAGTATGGATATGGATATTTCCCCAGAACGTCAGACGCACCTCAAGCAGCTTGAAGCCGAGGCTATCCACATCATTCGCGAAGTGGCTGCAGAGTTCCGCAATCCAGTGATGATGTACTCCATCGGCAAGGACTCCTCGGTGATGCTGCATCTGGCCCGCAAGGCCTTCTATCCCGGGACGCCCCCGTTCCCGCTGATGCACGTCAACACCACCTGGAAGTTCCGGGAAATGATCGAGTTCCGTGACCGCATGGCCGCCGAGTCAGGCATGGAGTTGATCGAGCACATCAACCAGGAAGGGGTGGAAGCCAACATCAACCCCTTCGACCACGGTAGCAGCAAGTACACCGACATCATGAAGACCGCAGCGCTCAAGCAGGCGCTGGACAAGTATGGCTTCGATGCCGCGTTCGGCGGAGCGCGCCGTGACGAGGAGGCCAGCCGCGCCAAGGAGCGGGTGTTCTCGTTCCGCGACAAGAACCACCGCTGGGAGCCCAAGAGCCAGCGTCCGGAGCTGTGGAATACCTACAACGCCAAGGTCAACAAGGGCGAATCGATCCGCGTCTTCCCGCTCTCCAACTGGACCGAGCTGGATATCTGGCAGTACATCTACCTCGAATCGATCCCCATTGTCCCGCTGTACCACGCCGCCCCGCGTCCGGTGGTCGAGCGCGATGGCATGTTGATCATGGTCGATGACGAACGCCTCCCGCTGGAGCCCGGCGAAGTGCCCGAAGAGAAGTGGGTGCGCTTCCGTACCCTGGGCTGCTACCCGCTGACCGGCGCCGTCGAGTCCGAAGCCGCAACGCTCCCGGAAATCATCCAGGAAATGCTGCTGACCCGTACCAGTGAGCGCAGCGGCCGTGCCATCGACCACGACCAGGCCGGCTCCATGGAGAAGAAGAAGCGCGAAGGGTATTTCTGATGCGCTGTGCCGGCCACGAGCAATGAGCTGCGAGCCGCGAGCACCTTCACAGGGCATTCACGGATCCGGTGGCTGACCACCGAGAGCAATCGAACCCACTTATAGAATACTGGAGATGGAAAGGGCTGCTCGAAGCTCGAGACTCGTAGCTCGCCGCTCTTTTCTACCCCCATCACAGGACGGAGAACCTCACTGTGTCCCATCAATCGAATTTGATCTCCGAAGATATCGAAGCGTATCTGAAGGAACACGAGAACAAGGATCTGCTGCGTTTCATCACCTGCGGCAGCGTGGATGATGGTAAATCGACCCTGATCGGTCGTCTGCTGCATGACTCGAAGATGATCTACGAGGATCAGCTTGCAGCGATCACCCAGGCCTCGAAGACCAGCGGCACTACCGGTGAAGAAGTGGACCTGGCGCTGCTGGTTGATGGCCTGCAGTCCGAGCGGGAGCAGGGCATCACCATCGATGTGGCCTATCGTTTCTTCTCCACCGACAAGCGCAAGTTCATCATCGCCGACACCCCCGGGCATGAGCAGTACACCCGTAACATGGCGACGGGGGCCTCCACGGCCAGCCTGGCGATCATTCTGATCGATGCGCGCTACGGGGTGCAGACCCAGACGCGTCGCCACAGCTTCATCGCAGACCTGCTGGGGATTCAGCACCTGGTGGTCGCGGTCAACAAGATGGACCTGGTGGAGTATTCCCAGCAGCGCTTCGACGAGATCGTCGAGGAGTACAAGGAAATTTCCGGCCGCCTGAATGCGCCGGATATCCGTTTCGTGCCGATGTCGGCGCTGAAGGGCGATAACGTGGTCAACCACAGCCGGGACATGAGCTGGTACGACGGTCCCACGCTGCTGGAGCTGCTCGAGTCGGTGGAAATCAGCCACGACCAGAACCTGCGTGACCTGCGTCTGCCGGTGCAGTATGTCAATCGTCCCAACCTGGACTTCCGGGGCTACTGCGGTACCCTGGCCGCGGGCGTATTGACACCGGGCCAGACCGTTCGTGCCCTGCCGTCTGGCAAGACGTCTACCGTTGAGCGCATCGTGACCTTCGATGGTGACCTGCAGGCGGCCTACCCCGGGCAGGCCATCACCGTGACCCTCGCCGACGAGATCGATGTGTCCCGCGGTGACTGGCTGGTCGCCGAGAACGACGAAGTGCCCATCGCCAGCACCTACGAGGCGGATATCGTATGGATGCACGAGACGGCACTGGAGCCCGGCAAGCTCTACGACATCAAGCTCGCCACTCGGGACGTGGCTGGCAAGGTAACCGCCATCAACTACCAGGTTGACGTCAACAACCTGGAGCAACGCCATGCCGACCATCTGGATCTCAACGCCATCGCCCGCTGCAAGGTGGAACTGACGGCACCGGTCCCGGTGGACGACTATCGCAGCAGTCCCGGCACCGGCAGTTTCATCATCATCGACCGCCTGACCAACATCACGGTCGGCGCCGGGATGATCCACCAGCCGCTGGACAGCGAACTGCCCTACGAATTCCGTGAGCACAGCAGCAAGGCCAACGTGGTGTGGAACCGCACCAGCGTGACCCAGGAGATGCGCGAGCGGATCAACGGCCACAAGGGCAAGTGCGTGTGGTTCACCGGTTATTCCGGCTCGGGCAAGTCCACGCTGGCCAATGCGTTGGAAGCCGAGCTCAATCGTCGCGGCTACCACACCATGCTGCTGGATGGCGACAACATCCGTCACGGCCTGTGCAAGGATCTCGGCATGAGCGAAGCCGATCGCGCCGAGAACATTCGTCGCGTCGGCGAAGTGGCACGACTGTTCGCCGAAGCCGGCGTCATTGTGATCACCGCGTTCATCTCGCCTTTCCGCTCCGATCGCGACACCGCTCGTGAGCTGTTTGCCGATGACGCCTTCATCGAGGCCTTTGTCGACACTCCGCTGGATGTCTGCGAACAGCGGGATCCCAAGGGGCTCTACCAGAAGGCGCGTGAAGGCAGAATCGATGACTTCACCGGCATCAACAGCCCCTACGAGCCGCCCCGGTCGCCTGAAGTGCAGCTCAAGACGACCGAGTATTCCCAACAGGAGCTGGTCACCCAACTGATCAAGGCCTGCCTGTAAACCAGCCTTCCGCAAGCCCCCCGCCAGACGGGGGGCTTGTCCTTCCCTTCTCTCCCCCTGCTCTTTCTGACTTCTTTCCTTTTATTCTCCCCCTTCTTCCCTGCCAAGCCTTTCTCTCCTCTGTTGATGCCCTTTGGCATCGTTCAGCATTGATTCACTTTCACTACATTTATTCACCAGATGTCGCGAACTCGTCGACAGCGGATCGACTCCAAGCTGTCAGCCGGAACAAGGATGATGTATGGAAGACAACCTGCATAATGCGGTCATTGCCGCCAATCGCTTTGGCCTGGGAGCCAGGCCCGACGAGTTGGAAGAGATCGCCCATGATCCCAAAGAGTGGGTGCTCGCTCAGTTGGAGCAGCCAGCCCCTCTCATCGACAGCCTGGAAGGGCTCGACAGTAGCCCGGACTACTTGAGCCGCTTCGCCGAGTTTCGTCAGGAAAGGCGCAGCAGTAGGCAGCAAGCAAAACAGGGGGAAGACTCCAACCTCCCCAGATTTCCTGAACGCTTCTACAGTGATGTCTTCGCAGAAGTTCAGCTGCGTGGCGTCCAGCAGTGTACGACCGACACTCCCGTACATGAACGCCTGGTGATGCTGTGGAGCAATCACTTCACCGTATCCGGTGAGACCCAGAGAGTGCGCTTGCTGGCAGGCGCTTTCGAGCGTGAAGCCATTCGCCCGAATGTGTGCGAAGACTTCTCCACCCTGTTGCTCGGTGCAGAGCAGCACCCGGCCATGCTGTTGTACCTCGACAACGAGGCATCAATAGGACCAGGTTCCAACATGGGCCGTGCCCACAACCAACGAGTTGAACAAGGCAAAGGCAGAAAAGTCGGTATCAATGAAAACCTGGCACGGGAAATCATGGAACTGCACACGCTCAGCGTGCACGGTGACTATCGCCAGCAGGATGTTATCGAGCTGGCCCGTGCCCTGACCGGATGGCGCACCCGTCTGCAGGTGGAAAACAATGCAGCGACGCAAGAACTGTCCCCTTGGGGTAGCGTTTTCCAGCAAGGCACCCATGAGCCGGGTAACCGCGAGTTACTGGGTGAGACCTTTGACCAGCAGGGCCTCGCTCAAGGCCGTCATATGCTGCGTTTTCTGGCTGACCAGCCGGCCACCGCGCGTTTCGTAGCCACCAAACTCGCTCGACACTATGTCGCCGATGATCCTCCTGAGGTACTGGTCGAAGACCTGGCCAGGTCCTTTGTACGCAACAAGGGGCAATTGCTGGCGGTCTATCGTGAGCTGTTCACCCATGAGCTCGCCTGGCAGTCAGAGACTCGCAAGTTCCGCCGCCCGGACGAGTATCTGATCGCCCTGCATCGCGCTCTCAGCACCGTACCAGCAGAGGAGGGAAACCGCTGGCGTTCGGAAGTGCACCTGCTGGGGCAAACTCCCTTCATTCCTGGAACACCGGAAGGCTGGGGAGACACCGCCGACGACTGGGTCGGTACGGATGCTCTATGGAAGCGGCTGGAGATTGCACAGCGTTATGCTTACCAACTCGACAGCCCGCCTGACCCCATGTCGTTGGCTCAGAATAGTCTCGGCCCACAGCTGCGAGAGGCTACTCAGCAAGCCATCGCTCAGTCCAATTTACGCCAGGCAACAGCTATTCTGCTGGCCAGCCCGGAATTCCAGTGGCGCTGATGGCCGCCGTTTGAGGAGAGAGCCCATGTTGACCCGCCGTCAGTTTCTCGCCCGCCTGAGTGCTGGCTCCAGCCTGCTGCTCTGGCCGGGCCTGACGACACTTGCCAATGAATCAGCCCCATCTCGCCAGCGCTTGCTGGTCGTTCTTCTGCGCGGCGCCATGGACGGCTTGGCAGCCGTTCCCAGTTACGCAGAACCACGCTTTGAATCGCTGCGTGGCGACCTGGCCCTTACGACTTCAGGCCGCAACTCAGTGTTGCGCCTGGACGAGACCTTCGCCATGCATCCTTCGATGGCTTTCTGCCACCAGTTGTTCCAGCGCCAACAGTTTGGTGTGGTACATGCTTGTGGCCTGCCTTACGACGGCCGCTCCCACTTCGATGCCCAGGATTGTCTGGAGAACGGCAGCAACACCCCGGACGGTAGCCAGACAGGCTGGCTCAACCGTGCTGTCGCCGAGATGCAAGGCATGAATGGACTCAGTATCACCTCAGCAGAACCTCTCATGGTGCGCGGTAGCGCCCCCTTCTCCACCTGGTCTCCCGCTCCGGAACATACCGGCAGCCCCGGGGCGCTAGCCAACCAACTGGCCGACCTCTATGCCGAGGATGAAGCTCTCGCCGAGGTCTTCGCCCAGGCACTCAGCGCACAAAAGATCGTGCCTGGTGGTGAAGCCAGTACCGGACAACTGGCCAGTATCATGCAATCTGCCGGGCGCTTCATGGCTGCAGAGGATGCTCCTCGGGTGGTCATGGTCCAGGATACCGGCTGGGATACCCATGCTCGCCAGAACATCGCTCTCGAACGCAAGCTGTCACAACTCGACAGTGGTATACAGCAACTGCACGACAGTCTCGGCGACCATTGGCAGCATACTGCTGTGGTTGTGGTTACCGAGTTTGGTCGTACGGTCGGTATCAATGGTACTCATGGCACCGATCACGGCACTGCCAGCACAGTGCTGCTGGCAGGAGGCGCCGTTCGCGGCGGCAAGGTGCATGGTGACTGGCCTGGACTGAACGAGCTGCGGGACAACCGCGACCTGATAGCCGCCCAGGACGTGCGCAGTGTGCTGAAAGGCGTACTTCGCGACCACATGCATATCGACGCTCGAGCCTTGAATACCCGAGTCTTTCCGGACAGTCGCAACGCAGCACCGATGGACGGGCTTATCGGCCAGTAGACAGACCAACTCCCGAGTCGACAGACTTCCCGGAAGCCCCGTCATGCATCGCATGACGGGGCTTCTGCGTTGGTATGCCAGTAACGCGCTAGCCGCACTCCCGGGCAAGGAAGTTCAGCAGACGGTGGTCCGCAGCATGGGCGATATTCACCCGCATGGCACGTTCACTTCCCTCATCCTGACTGAGCGAGAACAATGGTCCTGGCGCAATGAAGATACCGTGCTGCGAAGCACGTCTGGCGAGGCTCACGGCATCCATGCCCTGGGGAAGTCTGGCCCACAGATAGAGACCACCACCGGGCCCCTGGATGTCCACCACACCAGTGGTGGAGAGCTCCTGCATGGCCACGGCTGTAGCCTTGCTGATCCGATCACGCAACTGCTTTAGATGACGACGATAACGCCCACGCAGCATCAGGTCGTGGACCAGCATTTCAGTCAGTGCCGAAGAGTTGACGACGGTGAGCATCTTGATATCAGTGAGCACCTTGATCAGCGATTCACTGCCGGCGATGAATCCACAACGCAGCCCCGTCGACATGGTCTTGGAGAAAGAGCCGAGATAGATCACCCGCTCGAGGCCATCCAGCGCTGCCAAGCGGGGCGTGGCCCGAGGCAGGATATCGGCGAAGATATCGTCCTCGATCAGAATGACCCCGTGCCGATTGGCGATGTTGACCAGGCGATGCATCTTGCTCAGCGACATGCTGGTACCGGTGGGGTTATGGGCATTGGGCTGCAGAAAGAACAACCGCGGGCGGTGCTGCCGTATATGATCTTCCAGCTGGTCCAGATCCGGGCCGTCCTGTTGCCGGGTAACGCCTACCAGTCTTGCACGTGCCAGTCGTAACTTACCGAACAGCGGGTAGTAACCGGGAGACTCCACCAGCACGGCATCGCCAGGTGCCACGAAATGGCGAATGATCAGATCAAGTGCATGGTTGGCGCCGAAGGTCATCAACAGCTGGGATGCCGAGACGTGCACTGAACGCTCGGCTAGAGTCTGGGCAATCAGCTCACGCAATGCCGGATAGCCCTGGGGCTGCCCGTATTCAATCTCCACCTCATCGTTCTGGATGCCTCCACGCTGTCGCAGACGACGGGCGAGTTCCAGACCAGCCGTCCAGCTGCTGGGGACACGACCATCACCGGCCCGCACACTGAAGCGCCCTGCCAGTTGTTCACGCAACAGACTGACCGTATCGACCGCCTCGGATACATATTCGGTCTTTTCCACCACCTTGAGTGATCGAGGCTGCGTGACGAAGAACCCCGAGCCTCGCCTGGCCTCGAGATATCCCATGGCCGTCAATCGGTCATAGGCGTCAATGATGGTGTTCTTCGATACCCCGAACTGGCGCGCCGCCTCCCGGATCGAGGCCACTCTGGCTCCCGGCTGCAGGCGACCTTCGTCAATGGCCTTGAGGATGGAATCCGCCACTTGCGCCGCTCTGGACATCGAAAGTCTCCTCTATCCGTCCAAACAACTGTACCCATAAAGATGCTGGCACAGTACCAGTCAACTGAACACCAACTGTACCTTTTTCTGCTGGCCATAAGCGGCAATGCTGACCATGTAGCAATCCTGCTGCTGGTGGGTTCTCGTCAGCGGCCTGAGCGATTGGCAGACAACAGGAGCATCAGGCTCCCGAATAACGATATTAACCCGGCATGCTTTCATGTTGGGTTAATGGCGGCACAGGGACGTGCCACCGTCGGCCATCAGGCCGACGCGAGACCGCACCACACCAGCAGATCCCCGCATCTGCGCCAGTGTGGTGTGGACGAAAATCAAATCGATCAGGATGAGCTATTTGATTGCCATGTTAATAACAATAGAACCAGGAAATCATCATGCCAGACTCCACTCCCAGCAGATCGTACCTGCAGGTATGGGATGACACCGTCACCCTGCGTGACCTGCTGCTTTCCCTGATCATCACCACCACACTGTGCCTCGGCGGTTATATCCTCGCCCCTGAACGACCACCCCTGCCGCTGATCCTCGGCCTCAGCGGTGCCCTGCTCGGCTTCGTGACCTCAGCCGTTGCCTTCCGTCCCAAGCGCAGGGTGGATGAAGAGCCCTCAAGCGGGTTGAATGAAGAGCCCTCAAGCGGGTTGAATGAAGAGCCCTCAAGCGGGGTGGATACAAGGTCGCCTGTCGACACAGACCAGGAGGCATGACCATGGATCCCGTTCTCATCCTGCAGATGATCGTCGCGGCGGTCATCGCCGCTGTTGTCTACACCGCTATCGGCGTGGCCCCGGGCACCGACGAGACAGCCGTACTGGCGCCCGTCACTCTGGCGCTGGTCGTGGCAGGAGTTCCGCTGCCGGTGGTGCTGGCTTTCTTCATGGCAGCCATTATCGCCAAGAAACTCACCGATTCGATTCCGGTCGCGGTCGCCGGCATCCCTGGTGGGGTCATGTCGGCCCCCATGGTCGAACACGCCATGATTCTCAAGCGCGAAGGCCAGGCCACGCTATCGATTCGCAAGATGGCCTCCGGGTCAGTGATCGGTACCCTCGTGGCGCTACCGATCAGCCTGCTGCTGGCAGCACTACTGACGCCACTGGCCGATGTCGTCAGCCAGTACGCCAGTCAGGTCTTCTTCGCTGGCGCCATCTTCCTGGCACTGATGAGCAAGGCCCGCTTGATCAGCCTGATCAGCATTCTGCTGCTGGCAGTGCTGATCCAAGCCCTGCGCCATTTCTACTGGGGCATGGGGATCATCCCCGAAAACAAGGTGGTATTCATTTCCTTCTTTCTCGGCATCACCATCGGCCCGATGATGCTCAACCTGCTGCAACTGACGGTCAGCAATGAGCGCGACAAGCTCAAGAGCAGCGAACCGAAGACCATTACGCTGCAGCGTCAGGACGAGGCCGAAAGTCAACGCTGGCCCAATCCGTTCAAGGTCCTGACGCCACAGGAGTCAGCTTCAGCGGCAGTCAGCTCCACCATTGGCTCCGCGACCTTCTTCATGAGCCCGGTCGGTATCACTATCTTCCTGGGGGAAGTCATGTCGAGTCTGGCCAAAGGCAAGGTCGCCAGGGCCTGTCGTGCGATCTCGTCCATGGATGCGGTCACCAACGCCTCCTACATCGCCGGCATTCTGATTCCTCTGGCGGCGCTCGGTATTCCGATGAGTCCGATGGCTATCGGGCCGGGCAATGCCTTCTTCAATGCGCCGCCAGTACTGACGCTGGACAACAATGCTCACCACTTGATGAGCTTCAGCGATATCACCATCGCCAGCATTATCGGTGCCGCCGTTGCCCTGATGCTGACCTATCCCATTGCCGTGCGTTACGCCCGTACCATCTGTGCCTTCGTGTTCCGCCATATCCCTCACGAAGCCTTCATCGGCACCTTCTTTGCCCTCGTCATGCTGCTGGCCTACATGGACGCCGGTACCGTCGGCATTCTCGGTGTGCTGGTGCTGGCGTTGGTCTCCGGCGTACTCAATCGCTGGGGTGTCAACTATGGCGTTCAGTTCATGACACTGTACGCCGCCCCCTGGCTGATGGGCCTGATTGCCTGACAGCCAGCTCGGCTCGGCTCCTTTATCTCTGGCTACGGAAATTCTTCATGACCACAACATCTTCACGTATCCCTGGTTTCTATCGTCTGAGCCTCGGTGAGCGATTCGAACAGGTCAATCAGCGTGTGTCGCTCCCCGAAGCGGCACGTCAGCACTTCGCCAACACCGGCAACCTCAGTGTCCAGACGGCCGATTCCCTGGTCGAGAACGTGATCGGAACCTTCAACCTGCCCCTCGGCATCGCCACCAACATGGTGATCGATAACGAGGAACGTCTGATCCCGATGGTTACCGAGGAATCCTCGGTGATCGCTGCGGTATGCAACGCGGCGCGTCAATGCCGCAGCAGCGGTGGTTTTGTCACCAGCTATTCGGCCCCGGTGATGATTGCCCAGGTACAGCTCACCCAAGTGCCCAACCCGGCATTCGCACGTCTGCGAATTCTCGAGTCGATTGAGCAGATCCGCCAGATCTGCGATGCCACCGATCCTGTGCTGCTCAAACATGGGGGGGGATTGCAGGATATCGAGGTACGCCAGATCGACGATATGCTGGTTGTGCATCTGCTGGTCGATGTCCGTGACGCCATGGGAGCCAATGCGGTCAACTCGATGGCCGAGGCAGTAGCGCCGTCTCTCGCCGAGTGGAGCGGGGGCAAGGCCGGCCTGCGCATCCTCTCCAACCTCGCGGATCGCCGTGTGGCCCGCGCACGTGCCATCTGGCGAATCGCCGACATTGCCGTTGAGGGACTGAGTGGCGAGGACGTGCGCGACGGCATGTTGTCAGCCTATCGATTCGCCGCTCTCGACCCCTACCGTGCCGCCACACACAACAAGGGCATCATGAATGGTGTCAGCGCCATCGTGCTGGCCACCGGCAACGACACCCGAGCCGTCGAGGCCGGCGCTCATGCCTACGCCGCACGGCATGGCAGTTACAGCTCGCTCAGCCACTGGGAGTGCGATGCGGATGGCAATCTGTGCGGCAGTCTGGAGCTGCCCATGCCCGTAGGTCTGATCGGAGGCGCCACTCGCCTGCATCCCACCGCTCGTTACAGCCTCGATATTCTCGGCGTCTCCAGCGCCGAGCAACTGGCCCGCACCATTGCTGCCGTGGGACTGGCACAGAACTTCGCGGCCATGAAGGCGCTGGCCACCACCGGCATCCAGAAAGGTCATATGGCCCTGCATGCCAAGAATATTGCCGTGATGGCGGGTGCTGAAGGCGAGGAAATCGATGCCATCGCCAGCGCTTTGGTCAAAGGGGGTAAGGTACGTATGGATATTGCCGAGCAACTCCTCGGCGAACTACGCGCCACCAGTGAGCGGAGCTGAGTTCATGACCCTTCCTACTCATGTCGAGCTGGTAGAGGTCGGACCTCGCGACGGACTGCAGAATGAGTCGTCCACCATCACTACCGAGACCAAGCTCGAGCTGATACAACGTCTGGCCAACAGTGGTCTGGAGCGTATCGAGATGACCAGTGTGGTCTCTCCACGCTGGGTGCCACAGATGGCAGACCACGAGGCGGTCATGTCCTCCTTCGCAGGGAAGACCTCCGCTCGCCGCTACAGTGTTCTGGTACCCAACCGACAAGGGTTGGAAAGTGCCATGGCCCAGGGCGTTCGCGAGGTTGCGGTATTCACCGCAGCCTCCGAGAGCTTTACTCAGCGCAATATCAACGCCAGCATCGAGCAGTCACTGCGCCGCTTCGAGCCAGTCATGCGGATGGCAGACGAGCATGGCATCAACGTCCGAGGCTATGTGTCCTGCGCGCTCGGCTGCCCTTACGAAGGCCAGATGGACGCCACAAGGGTTGCGGATGTCAGCCGCGCCCTCTGGCAGATGGGCTGTCGCGAGATCTCTCTCGGTGACACCATCGGCATCGGCACACCTCTGGCGGTGAAACGCATGCTGGAGGCAGTGCTACGGGATGTGCCGCTGGAGGCCACCGCGGTACATTTTCATGATACCTATGGCCAGGCGCTCGCCAATATCTACGCCTCCCTGCAGGAAGGTGTCACCGTCATCGACTCGGCGGTAGCCGGACTGGGAGGTTGCCCTTATGCCACAGGGGCCAGCGGTAATGTAGCCACCGAGGACGTGGTCTACCTGCTCAATGGGCTGGGAATCGAGTGCGGTGTCGACCTCGCCAACCTCGTCGAGACCGGCAACTGGATCGCCCATCACCTGGGGCGAGACAACAGCGCCAAAGCCGCCCGAGCACTGACTTCCGCGGCCTGAAGCAGATTGCCCCGCCCATGGCGGGGCGACTTCGTGGCTGACACCGCTCTCATTCACTTGCCGTCTGCGGCGCTTCAATACGCTCGACGACAGCATCGAAGAATGCCATGGGGTCGATGACTTCCTTGCCTACCGGCTTGGGCTCGGCGGCGTTCTGGGCAATCACTATGTCATGAGCCGGATTGACGTAGACATACTGTCCCTGGATACCCACCGCAGAATAGGCCTGATCCTCTCTGGACGGCGCAGTCCAGCCGGTCCACCACATATAGCCATACTCCAGCGCCTCACCGTCCGACAGCGTAGTCGGCTGGGTAGCTTCCTCGGTCCAGCCATCGGGCAACAGGCTCTCCCCGTCAATAACACCACCCTCGAGCATGAACTGGCCAAAGCGTGCATAGTCCCGCAACGTGGCACTGATACCGCTGCCACCGATTTCCACTCCATCCGGCGACTCCAGCCACCAGGTAGCGTCATTCTCCATGCCCCAGGGCTGCCAGAGTTTTTCCGACAGATACTCGGACAACGGCCGGTCGATGGCGCCATGAATGACCTCGGCGAGAATCTGGGTTTCTCCGGTGCTGTAGTTATTGACGCTCCCCGGTTCGGCTGCACGCTCCAGATTGGCCATGACGTCCATTGCCCCGTCGGGCTGTTGGGCTATCTGGGCGCGCAACAGATCGCGGCGATCGGAATTCACATCGGTGTAGGTCTCGTTCCAGGCAACCCCTGAGGACATCATCAGAATGTCTCTCAGGCTGACGCCATCATAGGCACTCCCCTTGAGCGCCGGCACATAGTCAACCACCTGTGCATCCAGCCCATCGATCAGGCCATCCTTGATCGCCATCCCCGCAAGGGTCGAAGAGATCGACTTGGCAATCGACATCGACATCCAGCGAGTATCACGATCATTGCCACGCTGATAGGTCTCATAGACCACCTCGCCATCCTTCAGCACCACCAGCCCGGTGACATTGTTCAACGCCAGGTAGTCGTAGATATCGTACTGCTCGCCATCCACCTCGAAGGTCAGGCCATCGATGGATGCCTCAGAAGCTGACAACTCACGTGGGCTATCCCCCGCCTCGATGACTCGAGACGGAAACAGGCGGTCAATATTGCGGTAGGTGTTGACCGCCATATCGGGGGTGAGGTGGCCGCTGTACACCGCTTCGACATCGCCGATGGGCTCTTCGGCATGACGATACTCATTGGCCACGGCGGTTGCCGACAGCACCAGCACCAGCGGCAGCGCCGTCAGAAGCGCTAATCCGGCAGTCCAACACTGACACCGGCGCTCGTGAATCCCACGATGACTCATCCCGCCACTCCTTGTCGTTGTTTGAAAACAGACAGTTAAAAAACCAGCTCGAAAAAACCCGCTTGAAGCGGATTGTGATGATTGGCGATGTTGGCGTCATCAAGATGCCTGAGAGCACTGAATAGGCGTCAAGAATATTCACCAGCAGAATCAAGCTAGTCAAATAGCTGAACAACAACAAGAGTGGAAAATGAGTGACAACTGCACGGGTGAACGGGGCATCACCGGGATGCCCTCGGTTCAGATCATCAGCCGGCAGAACCAGCCATTACTTGCCGAGTCGGAAGCCTCCGAGCACCAGAGAGTTGGGTCCGAAAAACACCAGACGATCGTGATCGATCAGGTAACGGTAGGCATTATCGAGCATATCGTGCACGCGCTGCGCATCTTCCGCCTGCGGACAGGCCCGCCGCGTGGATGCCAGGTCACCAAACTCGATGCGCTGATTGTCACCGAAACTCACGGTTCCGCTGAGCTGGTTGCATCCATCACTGCCACTGACACGACCACTGCTGTCGACCTGAAACCAGGGTGTGGCAGGCATCGAGAGCTTTTCATTGGTGCCCACCAGCAACAGGTTCCAGCGTTTGCCGACCACCGGGCTGGAAACGTCACCTGACATGCCGCCGTCCCCGTCGGCCAGGTCAGGAGTGGATTGGCTTGAACAGGCGGACAGCACCAGCGTGACCGCAGCCAGTGAGATCAGGTGGCGAAGTCGTAACGGTGTCATGATAACTTCCTTGCTTCAGTGGGACAGTTCAGTAGGCCAGCAATATGCTATTAACATGGCAATCAAATAGCTCATCCTGATCGATTTGATTTTCGCCCGCACCACACTGGCGCAGATGCACGGATCTGCTGGTGTGGTGCAGTCTCGCGTCGGCCTGATGGCCGACGGCGGCACGTCCCTGTGCCGCCATTAACCCAACATGAAAGCATGTCGGGTCAATCAGCTGTAGAATCACAATACAGTAAGGTAGTTGGGCAGATAACACCGCCCATGCCGGGCTGCAGTATGCCTGGCTTGTGAAGCATCCGAAAGGCCCGGGCCCCTTCCGGCCCCGGATGGACCTGCCGCCTCGCGGCTGATACCACCATTGACGACCAGGGAAGAAGGATACCGTCATGCTGAAAGCCCTCCAGAACGAAGCTCTCGGAAAGCTGGTACTGCGCCTGGCATTGGGCACAATGATCCTGCTTCACGGCATCAACAAGTTGATCAATCCCGGCAGTCTCACCTGGATAAGCGACACTCTCGCCTCCCACGGATTACCGACCGTACTGGCCTATGGCGTGCTGTTGGGAGAAGTGATCGCGCCCTTGATGGCCATTCTCGGCTGGAATGCGCGCATCGCCGGGCTGTTGATAGCCGGCAACATGCTGGTGGCCATCTACCTCTCACATATGAGCGAGCTGTTCACATTGACCAGCAGTGGCGGCTGGGCACTGGAACTACAGGGCATGTTCCTGTTCGGCGCCATCGCCCTGATGTTCCTTGGCAGTGGCCGCATGGCCATCAAGCCGGATTGATCCTGCCCAGACTCTCTTGCGGTTTTCTCGCCTGACGGGCACCGCTCCGGTAACCGTCAGGCCAGGGACCGACGTGGCCAGTCATCACCGAGCCTATTGATGCAGATCAGAGGCCTGTCCACCGGGCTGTGCATTAATATTCAGGCCCTTTTCTGACGCCCCAGGGACTGGGGCGAAACTCCACACTTCTCGTCAGGAGGCGCCGCATGCGTCCCTTCGCTCCCATCCCCGCTGGCATTTCGGTGATTCTGGGGCTGGTCATCTGGTATGTGATTCCCGTTCCCACAGGCGTATCTCCTGAGGCCTGGCATCTGCTGGCCATCTTCGTCGCTACTATTGCCGCAATCATCGGCAAGGCCATGCCTATCGGCGCGCTGGCGATAGTTGCCATTACCGTGGTTGCCCTGACCGGCGTCACCAACCCCGACAGCCCCAAGGCAGCGATACAGGATGCACTATCCGGTTTCTCCAACCCGCTGATCTGGCTGATCGGCCTGGCCATGATGATATCCCGAGGCCTGGCCAAAACCGGACTCGGTAACCGGATCGGCTACGGCTTCATTGCCATGTTCGGCAAGCGTACTCTTGGCGTCGGCTATGCCCTGACCCTCGCCGAGCTGACCATAGCGCCAATCACTCCCAGCAATACCGCACGCGGTGGTGCCATTCTGCACCCGATCATGCGCTCCATTGCCGATAGCTTCGGTTCTTCTCCACAAGAGGGCACCAGCGGCAGGATCGGCCACTATCTGGCATTGGTGAACTACCATGCCAATCCGATCACTTCTGCCATGTTCATTACCGCCACGGCGCCCAACCCTCTGATTGTTGACCTGATCAGCAAGACCACCGGCGGTGACTTCAGCATCACCTGGACCCAGTGGGCGCTGGCGGCGCTGCTTCCCGGCCTGGTGGCTCTGTTGGTGATGCCGACGGTGCTTTACTTCCTTTACCCTCCGGAACTCAAGCATACGCCCGATGCCTCCCGCTTCGCCCGTGGCAAGCTTGATGAAATGGGGCCGCTATCCACGCCGGAAAAGATCATGATCGGCGTATTCCTGCTGTTGCTGTCGCTGTGGGCCGGTATTCCTGCCATGCTGTTGGGCCCCGCCTTCTCGGTCAACGCCACAACCGTGGCCCTGCTGGGTCTATGCGCGCTGTTGATCAGCGGCGTACTGAGCTGGGAAGACGTGCTCAAGGAAAAAGCCGCCTGGGATACCATCGTATGGTTCTCGGCACTGGTCATGATGGCGTCCTTCCTCGGTAAACTCGGCCTGATCAGTTGGTTCTCCGACGTTATCCAACAGGGCATCGGCAGCTTCGAGCTTGGCTGGTTCGGCATGGCGCTGGCACTCATGGCAGTGTACTTCTACACCCACTACTTCTTCGCCAGCACCACCGCGCATATCACCGCGATGTATGGCGCCTTCCTGGCCGCCGGTATCGCCCTGGGCATTCCGACCATGTACATCGCCCTGCTGCTGGCCGGAGCCTCCTCACTGATGATGTCGCTGACCCACTACGCCACCGGCACTGCACCGATCATTTTCGGTTCCGGTTATGTCGAGCTGGGTACCTGGTGGAAGGCCGGCTTCATCATGAGCCTGATCAATCTGACCATCTGGATAGTGGTCGGTAGCTTGTGGTGGAAGGTGCTCGGCTACTGGTAAACCGGAAAAGCAAAATATCCACAGCCCGGCAGCGGCTGGCGGACATCTTGCGATCCCCACCAGTGCAGCGCAGAATCGAAGGGGAAACTGGATGCCTCCTTCCCGAGCCACTGTGAGAGTCAACAATGGACCTGCTGAGCCCCACTGTTCTGTGGCTATTGGTCGCCCTGGTCAGTCTGGTATTCGAGTTGTTCACCGGGGCCTATGTGCTGCTGGCCATTGCCCTGGCGGCAGCCCTGACATCCGTCGGTGCCTGGCTGGGTCTCGATCTGATCGGACAGCTGGCCGTACTGGCCGTTGGCTGTGGCATTCTGGTGCCATTGGCCATTCATCGCCTGAAACATCGTCCACACAAGTCCGACTTTGGCGTTGCCGGTGCCGGGGCTGGTACCGGCCAGCATTTCGTGGTCACGCTCCGTGACTATGACAGCGCCTCCTGCATCAAGCTCGACGGTGATCTCTACCGCGCCGTTCTTGAAACCCAACCCGAGGCAGCTCCGAGCCCCGGAGACAAGGTGGTACTGGTGCGTTTCGACGGCAATCAGGCGATTGTCAGCCCCGCCCCTTGAGATCCAATCGTGCCATTCGAAGCCACAAGGGTTCCGGCGACAAGGTTGTATTTGCCGCATCCATCGGCAGGCAAACCTGAATGGATACATCAACCAACTGCCACACCCGTTACATGCGGCACTATTAACATGGTAATCAAATAGCTCATCCTGATCGATTTGATTGTCGTCCGCACCCCACTGGCGCAGATACGCGGATCTGCTGGTGTGGCGCGGTCTCGCGTCGGCCTGATGGCCGACGGCGGCACTTCCCTGTGCCGCCATTAACCCAACATGAAAGCATGCCG
>NZ_FRCA01000008.1:164340-261518 GCF_900142755.1 Halomonas cupida
TGGTGTGGCGCGGTCTCGCGTCGGCCTGATGGCCGACGGCGGCACTTCCCTGTGCCGCCATTAACCCAACATGAAAGCATGCCGGGTTAATAACAGAATCACTCGACATGGGTAGCACAGGATGCTGCCCACATACCAACCGCCTCATCGTAGGGAGCTCTTATCATGTCCTTTATTCTCGGCCTCAGTCCTGGCCTCATCATCACTCTGGTAATCGCCGCGATCGCCCTGATCATGGTATTCAAGGGGCTGGTGATCGTGCAGGAATCAGAAGTGATGGTCATCGAGCGTCTCGGTGCCTACAACCGTACTTTGCAGCGCGGCGTAAACTTCATCATTCCATTCCTCGACAAGCCGCGCCCGATCAAGATGGTGCGCTACCAACGTCACGGTGCGGAATTCATTCCGCTGATGACCCACGAGACGCGCATCGATCTCCGTGAGTCGGTAATGGACTTCCCCTCCCAGCCGGTGGTCACTACCGACAACGTTACCGTGCGCATTGATGGCGCCATTTATTTCCAGATCATCGACCCGGCCAATGCGGTCTACAAGATCGAGAATATGAGTCAGGCGGTGGAAGTCCTCGCCAAGACCACATTGCGCTCAGTGGTCGGTCAGATGGAGCTCGACAGGATTTTCGAATCGCGCGCAGAGGTCAACGCGCTGATCAAGGAACAGATGGAAGAACCCGCCTCCAAGTGGGGAGTGTCGATCAATCGTATCGAGGTCCAGGACATCGAGATGCCCGAGGAGGTCAAGGAGGCCATGCACCTGCAGATGTCCGCCGAGCGCCGCCGCCGCGCAACGGTCACCGAAGCAGAAGGTGACAAGGCAGCAGCCATCGCCAAGGCTCAGGGACAGAAGGAATCCGCCATACTCAACGCTCAGGGCGACAAGGAAGCCGCCATCCTGCGGGCTCAGGGGGAAAGCCGCTCCATCGAGCTGGTACTGGGCTCGATGGGCGAAGGCGAACAGAACTCACGCACTGTCATCGGCTACCTGCTGGGCCAGTCGTACATTTCCATGCTGCCGGACATGGCCCGTGACGGCGAGCGCGTCTTCGTGCCCTACGAGAGTTCCGCTCTGCTGGGCGCCATGGGTGCCTTCCGCGACCTCAACGTCGACGATGCAGGCGTTGCCGACATTGCCCGGCGCGCCGCTGCCGCAGGCGGCATCACCGGCGCTGCCAGCGGCTCATCAAGCTGAGGTGTCAAGGCTCGCCACGCCTTCGCGTGGCGAGCAGTGCCGGTGACCGGCAATCGGTCACCGGCTTCTGCGTTAACCATCGGTGCTTTACCGACTACCGGTACTACCCCAGCTACCGGTACTACCAGCTACCCGTATTCTCCATTGATGCCCAGGGTTCCTGAGGCTCGAGAGCCTCTCCCTTCTGCAGCAGTTCCACAGAGATGCCATCCGGGCTGCGCACGAAGGCCATATGCCCGTCGCGCGGGGGACGGTTGATGGTGACGCCATTATCCTGCAGCTTCTGGCACAGGGCATAGATATCATCGACGCGATAGGCCAGGTGACCAAAGTTGCGTCCACCTTGATACTCTTCCGGATCCCAGTTCCAGGTCAGCTCCAGTTCCGGTGCCTGCAACTCGCTGGAGCGCGACTCATCTTCAGGCGCTGCGAGGAACACCAGAGTGAAGCGCCCCTTGTCATTTTCCTTGCGACGAACTTCCTTCAACCCCAGCAAGTCGCAATAGAACTGCAGTGAGGCATCGAGGTCGCTGACACGAACCATGGTGTGAAGAAATTGCATGGAGAAGGCTCCTATTGGTCAGGGGGCAGTGGGCACTATTAACATGGCAATCAAATAGCTCATCCTGATCGATTTGATTTTCGTCCGCACCACACTGGCGCAGATGCGTGGATCTGCTGGTGTGGTGCGGTCTCGCGTCGGCCTGATGGCCGACGACGGCACGTCCCTGTGCCGCCATTAACCCAACATGAAAGCATGCCGGGTTAATATCTGCGGCCCTTGTGGTTGATTTCAAGCGTACCAGGCAATGAAGGCCGGTACGCTGAAGGGTAACCCGGCGGTTCGCTTGCCGGGTTCATGGCGACACAGGCAGGTTCATGGTGTCACAGAAAGAGTGCCGCCATTGGATGACAATCGACCAGCCATGGATGATTCCCGGGACTGCCGATTCAGGACCGCCGATTAATGAACAAGGATACTCTGCATGAGCGAATACTGTGACTCTGCCCCGGGCCATGCGTTTCATGGGCCCTACCATGAGCACGAGTACGGCTTCCCGGTCAGCGACGAAAGCGAGCTGTTCGAGCGGCTGGTACTGGAAATCAACCAGGCGGGGCTTTCCTGGCTTACCGTGCTCAAGAAGCGCTCAGCCTTTCGCCTGGCCTTCGACCACTTCGATGTCGACCTGGTGGCCGCCTATGGCGATAAACAGCGCCAACGCCTGCTCAACGACGCCGGCATCATTCGCAACCGGCTCAAGGTCGATGCCGTCATCCACAATGCCCAGGTCATCCGCGACATGCGTGACAGCCATGGAGGCTTCTCCGGCTGGATCGAGGCGCATCATCCTCGCACACACGCCGAATGGGTCAAGCTGTTCAAGCGCACCTTCCGCTTTACCGGACCGGAGATCGTCAATGAATTTCTGATGAGCACCGGCTATCTGCCCGGCGCTCACCGTGATGACTGTCCCGTGCAACAGCGCATTGTGGCTGCCAGACCTGCCTGGCTGAGAAACCGTTGATGCTCCAGTCCGCCATCATGTATGGAGAAAGTCACGCATGGACTCGCTGACGCAAGCTACTCTCGGGGCCGCCATCGGTGGAGCAGTGCTGGGCCGACGTCTAGGCCGCAAGTCACTGGTCATCGGTGCCGCTCTGGGCACGCTGCCGGACCTCGACGTGGTCATCGACTATGGCGATGCCGTGGCCAATGTCACCTATCACCGTGGTTTCAGTCACTCGCTGTTCGTGCTCAGTGCGCTGGCCACCCTGTTGGCGCTATTGACCCGACGCCTGGCCCCGGCTCGAGACATCAGTCTGTCGCGGTGGTGGTGGCTATTCTGGCTATGCCTGATCACTCATCCACTGCTCGATGCTCTGACCACCTATGGCACTCAACTGTGGTGGCCACTCTCGGTCAGCCGTCCCAGCGCCAATCCGCTGGTGTTCATCATTGATCCTCTCTATACCCTGCCGCTGGCGGTGGGAGTAATTGCCGGCCTGGTATTGGGCAGCGAAGGTGGCATCCAACGCGCTGCTCGCTGGGCACTGGTCCTTTCAAGCCTCTACCTACTGATGTCACTGGGCATTCGCAGCTGGGTCGACGACCGGGTAACCCCGGCACTGGCTGAACACCAGCTCGACCAGGCTCCTCGGCTGATACAGCCAACCCCCTTCAACATCCTGCTGTGGCGAGTCACGGCAATCGACCAGAACCGTTATGCCGAGACTACTGTTGGTGTCTTCGATGGGGATACGCCCCCTGTGATCGAGATATTCCAGCGTGGTGCCGAACTCGAGCCCATTGCCCAGGCAACCGCCAAGGGGCAGCGTCTCAACTGGTTTGCTGGCCCCTTTCTGAGCTATGACATCATGTATCACCAGGGGCATCAGTGGCTGATGGCCACGGACCTGCGTCTGGGATTCCCCGGCTACCATCCCTTCCGCTTTGCCATTGCGGAGCGTACCGATGCCACCACGGAGTGGCTCTCCCTGGTACCGACCCAACAGATTTCCGAGGAAGGGCAACGCAGCTCTCTGGCGAGACTCTTCCAGCGACTGACTTCGCCGACGCCGCCGCTCTGCATCAGTGAGCTGATCGCGCCTCGCTTCCGCTCGGAGATACCTGCTGAATGCACAGACGCCCGACCTCATTGAGGTACGGGCGCCATGGTGGTTTTCCGCCGAACTACAGCGCTTTGACCAGCGTCTCGATCTGTTGATGAGCTTCGGTAAGTGCCGCTTCCTTGGCGTCATCACCCATGTTCAGGCCTTCGGCAAACACACTGTCGAGCTGCGAGATGCCCATCAGTCCCAGCATATGGGAGATATGTGGTGTCTGGGAGTCCATCGGGGTACCGGCGTACTTGCCACCTCGCGCCCCCAACAGAATCGCACGCTTGCCTTCCACCAGACCAACCGGACCGTTCTCGGTATAACGGAAGGTTCTGCCTGCGCGCAGTACACGGTCGAACCAGGCCTTGAGCTGGGAAGGAATTCCCAGGTTGTACATCGGAACCGCCAGCACGATGACATCGTGATCGAGCACTTCGGAGATCAAGTCATCCGAGCGAGCCGCCAATTCACGCTGAGCAGCACTACGCTCCTCCTCAGGCACCTGCCAGCTGGACAGCTCCTCCAGGCCAAGATGCGGTAGGTCATCGGCCACCACATCGCGTAATGTCAGTGATACGCCTTCGCGCTGCTCCGCTGCACGCTGGAAGGACTGCGCCAGACCGAGGGACTGGCCATGGGTACCGAGAATCGAGGAAGTGACCACGAGCACACGAGTTGAGTCGGACATCAGAATCTCCTTGAGAGTGAGTCAGGCTGATGTACGACATTCTATGTGCTATTTTTTCGACGAAAAGCGCAAATATCTGCATACCACGTTCGATATAATCGAAAATACTGCATCAGCAGTACGCCACGAGCCATGGGTGCTATCACTCCAGGTATGGCCCGTGGCCCGTGGCCCGTGGTCCGTAGCTCGTAGCTCGTAGCTCGTAGCTCGTAGCTTATCGTGACCAGTTCAGGGAGCAATGCCCTGCCCGCAGCCTCGCAACTGCTGGCCATTGACGTTCATCGTCACCTTCGCCGGCCAGGGGGTGCCGGACATATCGTCGAAACAGGCTCCAGCTTCGATGCGCAACTCGAAGGGGGCATCGGAGCGGCCACTGGCAAGGATCACCCGTCCGACCCCATTATCGAGCGTGGTCACGCGATAGGGCACGTCCACCTGACGCTCGCCATAGTCCAGCGACATCTTGATACGCGGCACGTCGTTGGCCAGTTCCACCGACCAACCGGGTTCATTGCCGCGCGCATAGAACATCACCCCTGGCTTGTCGGAGCGACGCAGCGAGTCACGGCGCGTAACCGCCTCACACTCGAGGCGCCCTCGTTCGCTCTCGACAACCCCCTCATCCCCCTTGAGCCACACACTGAGATTCCCCTGCTGATAGCGAGTACCGCTGGCCACTACCGACTGCGGTAGCTCCGCGGCACTCTGGGAGGACCACAGGCGCAGCGAGTCCTGCTGAGCCGCAGTCACCATGTCCTGAGAGGGTGTGCAACGCCAGCCGACAAATTCCCCGGCGCTGCCGACAAAAAGCGATGACGGCAAGTATGGAGCCTTACTCTGGTCACCAATCTGTGCATTGGAGTCCTCGCTCTCCACAAGCACCGGGGTGGTGTTCGTGGCACACCCACCCAACCAGAGGGCCCCGAACAACACCGTGGCCGTTGCATAACCCCGGGCAGAAAGCGTGAATCGCGACATGGCTGACTCCTGATTTGGCAAGACGATGGGTAGCGGAACGCTCTACCCAATACCGTTTACCTTATATTACATCGACTTGCCAGCAGTTCCGCCGTTATTAACCCGGCATGCTTTCATGTTGGGTGAATGGCGGCACAGGGACGTGCCGCCGTCGGCCATCAGGCCGACGCGAGACCGCACCACACCACCAGATCCGCGCATCTGCGCCAGTGGGGTGCGGACGAAAATCAAATCAATCAGGATGAGCTATTTGATTGCCATGTTAATAGCACCAGGGCCAGTGCGCGATTCGCTCAAGCATGACGGCGCCGCAACACCTTCGCTGCCTCGACCATATTGGCCAGTGCCGGCCTCACCTCCTCCCAATGGCGAGTCTTGAGACCACAATCCGGATTGACCCACAGACGCTCCAGCGAGATGCGCTCAGCGGCCTTCTCCATCAGTGCGACCATCCAGTCGATATCCGGCAGGTTTGGCGAGTGGATGTCATAGACGCCCGGACCGATCTCGTTGGGATAGTCGAAATCACGGAAGGCATCGAGCAGCTCCATGTTGGAACGCGAAGTCTCGATGGTGATGACATCAGCATCCAGGGCGGCAATAGCATTGATGATGTCATTGAACTCCGAATAGCACATATGGGTATGGATCTGGGTGGTATCAGACACACCGGAGGACGACAGACGGAAGGCTTCCACGGCCCAGTTCAGATAGCCCGCCCATTCGCTGCGGCGTAGAGGCAACCCTTCGCGCAGCGCCGGCTCATCGATCTGGATGGCACGGATACCGGCCTGCTCCAGGTCTCGGACTTCGTCGCGCAGCGCCAGGGCGACCTGTCGACAGGTCACCGCACGGGCCTGGTCATCACGCACAAACGCCCATTGCAGCATGGTCACCGGGCCGGTGAGCATGCCTTTCATCGGCGCAGCGGTCAGCGACTGGGCATAGGCGCTCCAGGTAACCGTCATGGCCCTGGGCCGTGATACATCACCGTACAGGATGGGCGGCTTGACGCAGCGAGAGCCATAGCTCTGCACCCAACCGAATCGCGTGAAGGCATAGCCATCGAGCTGTTCGCCGAAATACTCGACCATGTCGTTACGCTCGGCCTCACCATGCACCAGCATGTCGAGCCCCAATTTTTCCTGCACACGCACGGCTTCAGCGATCTCGGCCTTCATCTGCGCTGCATAGTCAGCCTCCGACAACTCGCCGGCCCTATGGCGTCGGCGCGCCGCTCGGATCTCCACGGTCTGCGGAAAGGAGCCGATGGTGGTGGTCGGGAACAATGGCAGCCCCAACACGCGGCGCTGTGCCTCGGCACGTCGAGGGTACCGACTGGCTCGCTGACTATCGGCAGCGGTCAGGCCAGCAAGGCGCTCGGCAACCTCAGGCCGATGGATGCGCGGGGAAGTACGACGCGAGGCCAGTGCCGTGGTCGATGCCTGCAGACGACTTTCGTCCTCGTCGGTGGCACGGCCTCCCAGCAGACGAGCCAGGGTCACTGTCTCGTCCAGCTTCTGCCGCGCAAAGGCCAGCCAGCTCTTGAGCTCGGCATCCAGCTCAGTCTCTCGCGCCAGGTCCACCGGGACGTGCAACAGAGAGCAGCTCGGCGCAATCCACAGTCGATCTCCCAGCCGCTGTGCTACGGAGGTCAGGCGATCACGCACCTCGGCGAGGTCGGTGCGCCAGATATTGCGACCATCGATGGCCCCGACGGACAGCACCTTGTGTGGCAGCAAGCGATCAACCAGCAGATCAACTTCTCCCGGCGCACGGACAGCATCCACATGCAGGCCATCCACCGGCAAGCCCAGAGCCAGCGACAGGTTATCGCCGAGAGCACCAAAGTACGCCGCCACGAGCAGCTTGACCGGTGTCGCCTGGAGACGGAAGTAGGCACGTTCATAGGCGGCCTTCCAGTTGCCTGGCAGGTCCAGCGCCAGGGCCGGCTCGTCGAGTTGCACCCACTCCACTCCCTGAGCCGCCAGGCGCTGCAGAACTTCGGCATAGACATCCAACACGCCATCCAGCAGGCTCAGGCGATCCAGCGACTCTCCCGCACGCTCCTTGCCGAGCCATAGCCAGCTCAAGGGCCCGGTCAGCACGACCTTGACGGCATGCCCATCGGCACGGGCCTCTTCCACCTCGGAAAACAGGCGGGTACTGGCCAGGCGGAAATGCTGATCAGCGTGCAATTCCGGCACCAGATAGTGGTAGTTGGTATCGAAATACTTGGTCATCTCGCAGGCAGCCGCCGGCTGGCCGCTGGGTGCGCGACCACGAGCCATGCGGAAGGTGGTATCGAGGTCGATCTCACCCCGAGCGATTTCATCCTCGGCGTTGAAGCGTTCCGGCACCACACCCAGCAGCAGTGAAGTATTGAGTACCTGGTCATAGAAGGCAAAGTCACCAACGGTTACCAGATCCAGTCCCGACTGCCGCTGTATCTGCCAGTTCTCGCGACGCAGCTCACGCCCGACCTCCTCCAGCTCACTGCGAGACATATCGCCCTGCCAGTAGGCTTCAGTGGCACGCTTGAGCTGACGGTCATCGCCGATACGCGGATAACCACAAATATGAGAGATAGTCATGTTGAAGCCTATTGACCATGAATGATGCAACAGAGTGTCTCTGGCCATGAGGTGGTGAATCAAACTAAACTTACTAATACTCAACATGAAAACGGTTCAACAGAATGCTTGAATTCCGCCACTTGCGCACACTGATCGCCTTACGCGACGCAGGATCTCTCGTCGAAGCGGCCGAGCGCGTGCACCTGACCCAATCGGCCCTATCGCATCAGCTCAAGGATCTTGAAGAGCGTCTCGGCAGCCCGCTGTTCCTGCGCAAGACACGTCCGGTGGAGTTCACCCGCGCCGGGCTGCGTCTGTTGCAGCTCGCAGAACAGGTGCTGCCCCAGGTACGTATGGCAGAGCGTGACCTCGCGCGCCTGGTCGGCAACGAGCAGGGACGGTTGCATATGGCCATCGAATGCCACAGCTGCTTCCAGTGGCTGATGCCCACCGTCGACCACTTCCGTGACCACTGGCCGGAGGTCGAGATCGACATTCCCGGTGGCCATCACTTCGATCCGCTACCAGCACTGGCCCGTGAGCAACTCGACCTGGTCATTACCGCCGACCCTCAGCCCCTCAATGGTGTCCATTATGAGCCACTGTTCCGCTACGAGGGATTGCTGGCCGTGGCACGCCAGCACCCACTGGCAGGCCGTGCCTTCATCGAGCCCGAACAGCTCGCCGATCAAACATTGATCACCTATCCGGTCGAGCATTCGCGACTGGACGTATTTACTCAGTTCCTCGAACCCGCTGGCGTGTCACCCAAAGAGATCCGCACGGCCGAACTGACGATCATGATGATGCAGCTGGTCGCCAGTGGACGTGGCGTCTGCTCCCTGCCCAACTGGGCGTTGACCGAATATCTGGAGCGTGACTACGTCAAGGCGGTGGCACTGGGCGAGGAAGGTGTGTGGAGCACGCTGTTCGCCGCGATCCGCGATGAGCAGCGAGACGCTCCCTGGATGGCGGACTTTCTGCGCACTGCACGGGAAACATCCTTTGCCGTACTGGAGGGGATCAAGCCGGCCTGATGGCCAGAGGCAGCAACGAGCTGCGAGTCCGCGAGCGCCGAGCAACTGTCCAGTGCAGCCATTACGCCCGGCGATCCCTGAACACATCCGTCGGCACGCGAAAGCGCGTGGAGATTTCACAGATCTGCCGCCAGTTCAGGGAACGTTTGCCGGAGAGAATGGCAGACACCACCGACTGGGCCCCCACTTCAGGCAGATCCCTCTGGCTGAGACCGTGCTCTGCCATGAGATAGCGCAGGACATCAACGCCAGAGACCTCAGGCATGGCCCGATGCGCTTCATCGTAGGCTTCGATGACATCTCCCAGACGCGCAGCAAGACTCGTCAGTGGATGATTTTCATCATCACCGATCATGTCCAGAAGGTCATCCAATGCTTCTACCTTGGCATCATACTCAGCCTCGTCACGAGGTTCCGAAAGCAGGGGAGCAACATGTGTCCAGTGCATGGCAGCCTGGTCAAGGATGGCATTCATGAGTCACTCCTTCCATTTGCCCTTGTCATACGCTTTGTGATCAAGGATGTCACGGATATAGACACGCTTGCCCCGATAGTGAACGATTGCAATTAATCTGATCTTATTGCCGCCTATATCGAATACATGATGACGCCCGACCTTGTCGGTAGCAGGAAAAATGCTCTTCATGGCAGCAAAGTCATCGGGCTCGCTTGCCTTCATGATGCGATACCACGCATCAAGCGCGCCGGCAGCCTGTGGCCACCGTTCCCTGGCTTCCCAAATGCGCTTCTGGGTAATGATGTGCATACACGCGTCCCTGTACCATCACAATCAGAATATAGCACAATGCTTTAAATAGCAAAGTGCTATATTTTGCCGTAACCGGAACGGACACCGAGATGCCCTCCGCGCTCCATACCGGCCTGCTGTTGATGTTGTCACTGTCGGATAAGGGTCGGCGAGCTACCCAGCGCAGCAATGATGAAGCAGTACCAGAAGCGGTGTTCGGATTCCAGATGCATAACCCAGCTCTGTCTCATAGCTGCTCGTGACTCGCAGCTCGTAGCCCGCTGCTGCAGTTACGGCCTCCGCGGCAGTATCAGCGAGAAGCGCGCGCCATGCAGAGTGGGACTTTCATCAACGGTGACGCTACCTCCATGCCAGGCCATGACCTTCTGCACGATCGACAGTCCGAGGCCATAACCGCCGGAACGCCTGGCACGGCTGTCATCGAGGCGCGCAAAGGGCTTGAAGATATCCTGACGGGATTCCGGTGGTACGCCGTCACCATCATCCTCGACGTCCAGACGGACCAGACGCGCTTCAGCATGCAGACTGACTGTCACCTGCTGGTGAGCATGGCGACAGGCATTGCCCACCAAATTCTGGACCGCACGCTGTAGATAGCGTGCATCGGCGTTGATCTCGATCTCGTCACCGTCCACCAGGTGCACATCGAGATTACCGTGCAACGGCATCAAGGCATCGATGACCCGTTCACAGATTTCACGCAACTCCAGCGGTGCCGGCAGTGTATCCACACCATTGATGCTTTCACTGTCGAGCCGCGCATAGGTGAGAATTTCATCGATCAGATCATCAAGTTCGTCGATATCGCTATCCACACCCTGCAACTGACGGCGAACCAGCGGATCTTCAGACATGTCCTCGACCATCTGCACCGCAAAGCGTATACGTGCCACCGGAGTACGCAGCTCATGGGATACGGCCCGGATCATGTCCTGCTGAGCACGCAACAACGACTGTACCTGCGAGGCCATTCCATTGAATGCCATACCCACTCGGCCCAGGAAGTCGCCGCTCTCGACCTTGACTCGCGTTTCGAGGCGGCCATTGGCCAGACGCGTCGCCGCCATCTCGAGACGTGCCATACGCGCCTCGATGCCCCGTACAATCAAGTAGATAACCACCGCCAGCACCGCCATCAGCACCACCAGCAGCGAGGCCTGAAGCGCTGGCGGCATGGTTTCGTATGCCGCCAACGGGCCAACTGTCAGCCAACAAACCGGCTCACCGGGAGGTCGTAACTCCATGAACATGACCACCGACCAATGCTCAGGGAGTAGACGCATCAAGACATCGCCCTGGGCAAGGTGCTCCAACTGGCGATCATCGAGGACTTCCGGAGGCTCACGACTGAGGGCAATCGGCAACGCGCCCTCTCCGAGTCCCTCCAGGCGAACCTGACGCTCCCCAGCCTTGACCGCCGTCAACCAGCCTCCCGCCAGTCGCGTCAGGCCACGTAACTGACGTTCGGTCATGCCGACCATGGATACCTGGAGCACCTGATCGCCGGAAGGCATCAGACGACGGAACCGCCAGCCGTGCTCACTGACCTGATCGACCAGTACACCGCCGCGCTGCATGCGGATACGCGAAAAATAGCCGGGTGACAGGGAGGCCAAGGCTACCAGCTCCATGGACATGTCCAACCCCATCGACTGTTCCTTCAACCAGGCGTCACGCTCAGCGGAGGGAATATCCTCGATCATCTCGGTCAACAGCAGCATCGGAGCTGTTGCGAGACTCTCGCGATAGTGCTCAAGCCGCACCTTGTCGACCAATGCCAGGCCAGACATGGCCACCCCGAGCGCCAGCACCAGGGTAGCCGCCAGCATGACGTATACCCGCAGAAAAGTGCTGTCAGCCAGGGTCCGGCGCATCAGATCAGCTGTCCTTTACGAACAGATATCCTTTACTCCGCACCGTCTTGATGCGGTGGGGATGATGTGGGTCGTCGCCAACCTTGGGACGAATCCGCGAGACACGAACGTCGATCGAACGATCCTGACCGTCATACCGTATCCCACGCAGTTGAGAGAATATTTCCTCACGGGTCAGTACACGGCCAGCATGGCTGGCCAGCAACCACAGTAGATCGAACTCTGCGCTGGTCAGATCGATACGGTCTCCTCGCAACCATGCCTCGCGAGTGGCATTGTCGATCTCCAGATCGCGGAAGGCCAGGCGTGTATCAGCACTGCTATCGGCGGCATCCAGACGTCTCAGCAAGGCGCGCATTCGAGCCAGGAGGACTCGCGGCTGAACTGGCTTGGGCACGTAGTCATCCGCCCCCATCTCCAACCCGAGTACCTGATCCATATCATCCGTGCGTGCCGTCAGCATAAGGATCGGGCCCGGATAGTCACTGCGCACCCGTCGACAGATCGATAACCCATCCTCTCCGGGCAGCATCAGATCCAGTATCACCAGATCCGGTTGTATTGCGAGAATGCGTTCGACTCCTCTGGCACCATCTTCCTCGATCGTGACACGAAATCCATTGGCTTCGAGATAATCTCGCGTCAACCCAGCAAGGCGCTCGTCATCCTCGATAATAAGTACATGATCCTGGGCACGTTGATCCTGGCGGTCTTCCATACAGTCACTCTAGTCCTTTGAGTTGGCAGGAAATCACGTTCTTGAAAAAATTTGCCACGCCAGAGCGATCGAGCAAAGCCCTGGGCAATTTTCCAAGCATACCCGAAAATTTCGTTTTCGCCTTCCTCCCCACTAAAGCAGTATCCGAACCGCCCCATCCCCGCTCTTCCAGCGCATCGGCCATTCTACCCTCTGCTTCACCACAGTTCTTCCACAGACTTATCCACTTGCCGACACCACAAAACCACACTATCTTGTGTTCGAAATATCCAGAGACACCATATAATGTGTCTCTAGCAGTTGTCGCGACTGACTGTCAACCGACATTTCCGCACGACATTTCCACACCGATATCAGCAGGAAGGGAGCCTCGGCGCCATGGAAACCCTCGCATCTCCGGACCAAACGTCCGTGTCCGTCACAGCACCTCAGGCACTACGTGTGATCAAGCGCACTGGTGATGTGGTGCCGTTTGACGCTGGCAAGATTGCCGTCGCCATGAGCAAGGCATTCATTGCCGTCGAGGGAGACAATGCCGCGACCTCCAGCCGCGTGCGTGACTTCGTCAAGGAGTCCTCGGACGCCATTCTGAACACCTTCGCGCGCCGCATGCCGGATGGCGGCACCATCCATATCGAGGATGTCCAGGACCAGGTCGAGCTGGCCCTGATGCGCAGTGGCGAGCAGAAGGTCGCCCGCGCCTATGTACTGTACCGTGAGGAACACGCTCGGGCGCGTGAGGACAGCGGTATCCAGAAGCCTCACCCGACGCTGAACGTCACCGGTATCGACGGCAACCGTCGACCGCTGGATCTCGGCCGCGTCGAAACGCTGGTCTTCGATGCCTGTGAAGGTCTGGAGCACGTCGATCCCAACAGGATCGTTCAAGACTCGCTCAAGAATCTCTACGACGGTGTGACCATCGATGGTGTCTCCCAGGCACTGATGATGACCGCACGCACCCTGGTGGAGAAGGATCCCAATTACACCTACGTCACCGCCCGCCTGCTGCAGGACAACCTGCGCCGCGAAGCGCTGTCGTTCCTCGGTATCGCTGAGGATGCAACCTACGGCGACATGGCTGAGCTCTACAAGCCGGCCTTCCTGGCCTATATCGAGCGCGGCATCGAATTCGAGCAGCTGGATCCCCAGCTCGCCGACTTCGACCTCCAGCGTCTGGCAGATGCGCTCGATCACAGCCGTGATAACCAGTTTACCTACCTCGGTCTACAGACACTCTACGACCGCTACTTCCTCCACCGTGACGATGTCCGCTATGAACTGCCCCAGGTGATGTTCATGCGTGTGGCCATGGGTCTGGCGCTGAATGAGGAAGATCGCGAAGGTCGTGCCATCGAGTTCTATGAGTTGCTGTCGAGCTTCGACTACATGTCCTCGACGCCAACGCTGTTCAATGCCGGCACTCTGCGTAGCCAGCTATCCAGCTGCTACCTCACCACCGTGCCCGACGACCTCGACCAGATCTACAGCGCGATTCGCGACAACGCCATGCTCTCCAAGTGGGCCGGTGGTCTGGGGAATGACTGGACACCGGTTCGTGCCCTGGGCTCCTGGATCAAGGGCACCAATGGCAAGTCTCAGGGGGTGGTACCGTTCCTCAAGGTGGTCAACGACACCGCCGTGGCCGTCAACCAGGGTGGCAAGCGCAAGGGGGCGGTCTGTGCCTATCTGGAGACCTGGCACCTGGACGTCGAGGAGTTCCTCGACCTGCGCAAGAACACGGGCGACGACCGTCGCCGTACCCACGACATGAACACTGCCAACTGGGTGCCAGACCTGTTCATGAAGCGGGTATTCGATGATGGTGAGTGGACGCTGTTCTCACCCTCCACCTGCCCGGATCTGCATGATCTCTATGGAGTGGCCTTCGAGAAGCGCTACAGCGAATACGAGGAGATGACCCGCAACGGCCAGCTCAAGCTGTTCAAGCGCCTCAAGGCCCGTGATCTGTGGCGCAAGATGCTGTCGATGCTGTTCGAGACCGGCCACCCCTGGATCACCTTCAAGGATCCGTGCAACATCCGCAGTCCGCAGAGCCACGCCGGTGTGGTGCACAGCTCCAACCTGTGCACCGAAATCACACTCAACACCAGTGTCGACGAGATCGCGGTGTGCAACCTCGGCTCAATCAACCTTGCCCAGCATGTGGTCGACGGCAAGCTCGATGGCGACAAGCTCAAGAAGAGCGTACGTACTGCCGTGCGTATGCTGGATAACGTCATCGACATCAACTACTACGCGGTGCCCCAGGCGAAGAACTCGAACTTCAAGCACCGCCCGGTGGGCCTCGGCATCATGGGCTTCCAGGATGCGCTCTACGCCCAGGGCATCGCCTACGCCAGCGACGAGGCTGTGGTCTTCGCCGATGAGTCCATGGAGCTGGTCAGCTACCACGCCATCGAGGCATCCAGTGATCTCGCCGCCGAGCGCGGCCGCTACGAGAGCTTCGAAGGTTCGCTGTGGAGCCAGGGCGTACTGCCCATCGACTCCATCGAGAAGCTCAAGGCCGAGCGCGGCGAGCAATACATCGAGGTCGACACCAGTCAGACCCAGGACTGGGACCGCATCCGCAACAAGGTGCGTGAACAGGGCATGCGTAACTCCAATGTGATGGCTATCGCTCCCACCGCCACCATCTCCAATATCTGTGGCGTCACTCAGTCGATCGAACCGACCTATCAGAACCTGTTCGTCAAATCGAACCTGTCCGGTGAGTTCACCGTGGTCAATGCGTTCATGGTCAACGACCTCAAGGAGCGCGGCCTGTGGGACGAGGTCATGATCAATGACCTCAAGTACTACGACGGTAGTGTGCAGCCCATCGACCGTATCCCGGAAGACCTCAAGGCGCGCTATGCGACCGCCTTTGAAGTCGAGCCGAAGTGGCTGGTCGAGGCCGCCTCGCGTCGCCAGAAGTGGATCGATCAGGCGCAGTCGCTGAACCTTTACATCCAGGGCGTCTCAGGCAAGAAGCTCGACGTGACCTACCGCATGGCGTGGTTCCGTGGTCTCAAGACCACCTATTACCTGCGTGCTCTGGGTGCCACGTCAGTCGAGAAGTCCACCGTAAACCGCGGCAAGCTCAATGCAGTCAGCAATGGTTCGGCACCGGAGGCAGCCCCTGCGCCGACAACGGAGCCCTCGAAGCCCGAGCCGCGTGGCATCGAAGACTTCCTGACAGGCAAGGGCGGCCAGCGCCCACCGTCCGCGAGTGAGATCGACGAACTGGGCTGCGAGGCCTGCCAGTAATCAAGAACAGCGAGGGCGGCACGGCTTGCCGAGCCGCCAGCACACAGAACTGCAATGAGGCTTCTCGAAGCTCGAAGCTCGAAGCTCGAAGCTCGAAGCTCGAAGCCATCATCAACCGGAGTTATTCGCATGCTGAACTGGGACGAGTTCCACGACGACGAAACCACCACCGCTGAGGTGCCGAGCTCAAAGCCTCAGACTCCTGTCTCCCAGCCCGAACCGCAAGCCGAGCCCGCGGTCAGTGAAAGTGCCGGACAGTACAAGGTCGCTGATGAGGACCGTGTTGCCCGCGCACGCAAGTCGCTCGAAGAGCTTGATGTCGCCGCTGGCCTCGAGGAACTCGAGATGGGGGCCGCCCGCATCGAGGTCGACGACAAGCAGATGATCAACGCTCGCGCCGATCTCAACCAGTTGGTGCCATTCAAGTACGAGTGGGCGTGGCAGAAGTACCTGGATGGCAGTGCCAACCACTGGATGCCCCAGGAAGTGAACATGAACGCCGACATTGCGCTGTGGAAGAGCCAGGACGGCTTGACCGCAGACGAGCGACGTATCGTCGAGCGGTCACTGGGCTACTTCTCCACTGCAGATTCGCTGGTGGCCAACAACCTGGTGCTGGCTCTCTACCGCCTGATCACCAACCCCGAATGCCGTCAGTACCTGCTGCGTCAGGCCTTCGAGGAGGCTATCCATACCCACGCTTACCAGTACTGCGTGGAATCGCTGGCCATGGACGAAGGCGCTGTCTTCAACATGTACCGCGAAGTGCCCTCGGTGGCCGCCAAGTCCGCCTGGAGTCTCAAACACACCCAGTCGCTGGCCCGTGCTGACTTCAACACCGGCACCACCGAGACCGACCAGGAACTGCTGCGCAACCTGGTCGCCTTCTACTGCGTCACCGAAGGCATCTTCTTCTACTGCGGCTTCAGCCAGATTCTCTCCATGGGCCGTCGCAACAAGATGACCGGCGTCGCCGAGCAGTTCCAGTACATCCTGCGCGACGAGTCCATGCACCTGAACTTCGGTGTCGACATGATCAACCAGATCAAGATCGAGAATCCGCACCTGTGGACGCCTGAATTCCAGGACGAGTGCACCCAGATGATTCTCGAAGGCACCGAACTCGAGATCGCCTATGCACGAGACACCATGCCGCGCGGAGTGCTGGGCATGAACGCCGCCATCATGGAAGAGTACCTGCACTTCATCTGTAACCGTCGTCTGGCCCAGATCGGCCTGAAGGAACAGTTCCCTGGCGCGCAGAACCCCTTCCCGTGGATGAGCGAGATCATCGACCTGCGCAAGGAAAAGAACTTCTTCGAGACCCGCGTGACCGAGTATCAGGTTGGCGGCGCACTGAGCTGGGATTGAGTTGCGATGAGCCAGATTTGACACCAGGCCGAGAACGCCGACGTCAGACTGGCTCCGCTTGATACAGCACGGCACTGTCGATCATGTCAGTGCCGTGCCGGCAGCCATCGAGGTGCATGCACCGGTAGAGGTTGACCGCTTGAACCCATAACCGGAAGGAGGTGTCTCATACAACAATTCGGCATCACTGAGTTCAACGTCACCGAGAGATATCTGCAAGGAATGATGACCCGCTAAGGCAACGCTGGAAAACCCGTTTCAGGAGGCCATATGCCAAGCCCCAATCAACGCCTTCAGCACGACACCCGAGCCTGGCAGTCTGCGCTGGATCAGGCTCTCGCCGCCCATGGCGGTGAACACGCCCTCGCTCGCTACGATCATCTCGCACACGCCTTTCCCGCCCCGCAATACGACCCTCGCGACGAACATCACCCCCACCTCAATCTCGATGCCCTGAAACGCTGGGCACTATATCGTGGTTGGCGCGCTCAGCCCGCCCTGGATCGCAGCAATCGAGGCTCCGCCAAGAGCCCACCGATCCGCTTCATCCGCCTGGCCGGGCGTACCGCTACCAGCCACTGAACCGGATCAGGCCGTGCTGTTGCACGGCCTGATCAGTATGTTCCGGGCAAACCAACGCTCGAGTCAGACTGTGGCCAGCCAACAACACCTTTACCAATGACATCACTGATAGTGAGGGATCGTTACCAGACCATAGGAATGTACCTGCGGGCCTCCCGGCCAGGCCCCGACCACTTCGAGATCACCATTATCGTGATTGATCCGGAACACCCATGTCTTGCCGGTATTGCCACTGAGAATATTCACATAGTTACCGTCGGCACTGAGATCCATATCCAGAAAGAACTCGTTGTAGTCTTCCGCCTGGAAGGTGATCTCTTGAGCGAGCTCAAGACTGCCGTCCTGTGGGTCAAGCCGGAAGGTTGAAAGACTCGAGGTGTGCGAATTGGCCGTCCAGGCATATTCGCCATTGCGCGATGTGGTCACCCAGCAAGCCGCCTGCTGACCGCCCCAGATATCGTCACCGGTAATGACATCAGGAGAAATGATCGACAACTGCCCCTGTGCATCGACGTTGTAGGAGGTCATCGACCCGGTCTGGCTTTCGTGCTCCTGCAGGAACGGATACTTCGCCCTGCTTTCCTCGGAGGAAGGGTGGAACTGAAAATCCTGAGTGACATAGCGTGTCTCGGTAACCAGAAAGGTACTGCTGCCATCCTCCCGGGTCACCAGCTTTGTGCCCACGGGTAGGGCAAAGAACCGCTCCTCCGAGGTGGTCGGCGAATCGATACTCGAGACCGGTTGCTCAGACAGTTGTCCATCGCCCTGAACGGCCCAGGAATGGATAACTCCGGTATTGAACTCGGCAACGATGAGATACTTGCCATCCTCGGTGAATTCGATACTCGCAGGCTCTCCTGTCAGCAGTCTCATGGAACCAGGAATCTTCTCCAGTTGGCCTTGGTCACCAAGTCTGTAGCCGACAACGTTGCCGGGCCCCGTACCATCTTCTCGATCCCCGACGCTGGCGATATAGACAAGATCACGCCAGGAGTCGATGCTGTTGGGCTTCTTGCCGCCCGCCGCTACCACACTGGTCAACTGCAATGACAGATCATCCTGCACACGCAGCGACGAGACAGTACCATCCCCGATATTGACCACCAGCAGGTAACGGTTATCCCATGAACGCCATAGACCATAGGATGATATAAGCGGATCGATGCCATTGGCATCTCCTGTACCAGCACCACCGGTACCATACTCCCCCACGGGCGAGAGGCTACCATCGGCATGTTGTCGCCAGGCGACGATGGAGTTCTCATCTTCGTTGTTTGAGGCAATGTAGACCCCACCGGTCACGTCATCGGCAGCAGACGACAACGAAAACACCAACAAGACCATGCCTATCAACCAGCGCATATTCATCCCCCCATGGTCCGAGAGAAGGTGCAGAGCTGTACCCTCGCCGGAAAGTGGTAGTGCTCAGTTGCAGTGCTCTGTCACCCCTGATGCATGGGCATTACACGGCTTAACCAATTTATCACTCTCTGGCCGCCATCAATCCGACCTTGTTTGCCGATTCAGGCATGACGTGCACCACAATTGGCTCCAGCAACCTGACTTATCAACATGGCAATCAAATAGCTAATCCTGATCGATTTGATTTTCGTCCGCACCACACCGGCGCAGATGCGCGGATCTGCTGGTGTGGTGCGGTCTCGCGTCGGCCTGATGGCCGACGGCGGCACCGCCCTCTCCCAAGCGTGACATGAGCTCCCACGAATAGAGATGGTCGAAAAAAGAAGGGTTGACGCCACCTTCCGTGGCTTTCTATAGTCAGACGCACATAATCGATTTTTTTATCAAAAAACGAAATATTGACAAAGTGTCGCCAGGTCACTCTTTCCTGCATTGCAGTACACCAGAGCGATCAACTGCCCCCTCTGCACGCGACTGACAACAACAAAGGTGTTTCGACATGACGCTTATCACACGCCCCCACCTTACCTTCTTCACCAGAGATCGATGCTGCTCTGACCCAACAGACACCAGGGAGTCCCCTATCCGCTGACCATCCAGACTTGCCACCCCTGCCAAGATCACTGCCGCCAGAAGCGCATGCTCGCCAGGCGCAGTACTGGAGAAACATTCCATGCCAACAATAACCAAAGATCGCGCTCTGGCACTTGCCATGCTGATCATGGTGGCCATTCTATACGTCGAGTCGGGCAACATTCGGCCACCGACGAGCTGGCAGACCTATGGTTCAGCGATGTTCCCCCAAATCCTTTTGGGGGTTATCGCCATCCTCTCTGTGTTGATCCTGCTGCGGTCACTTTTCAACAGCAAATCGTCACAAGCTCATGAGCGCCGTACAGCCATGCAGTGGCTGAAAAAGAACGGTGTCGTACTGACTCTGTTTGCTCTGTTTGGCCTCTACGCTCTCGTGCTACCGGTGCTCGGTTATCTCGTCTCCACCATGGCATTCATGGTGGCCTCGTTGGCCCTGCTGCTGGGCGTGGATACCCGAAGGAAGTGGATCATTAATCTTGGCGTCAGCGTGACTCTCGCGTCTCTGATCTACGTGACCTTTCATTTCGGTCTCAATATCTGGCTGCCCTGACCGTCGTAATGCATCTGGAGTAGTACATGTTACCTGGAGAACTACATGGCTGATTTCTTTCTTCATGCGTTCGCCCTGGTCAGCAGCCCTTCTGTGCTCCTGTTGATTCTGATTGGCGTGCTATTCGGCATCATCGGCGGCAGCGTACCCGGGTTTACCGTCACCATGGCGATTCTGGTGGTATTCCCCTTCACCTTTGCCATGGACCCTGTCAGTGGCGTTTCGCTGATGGTCAGTGTCTTTGTTGGTGGGTACTCGGGAGGTATCGTGTCCGGGGTCATGCTCGGCATCCCCGGAACTCCCTCATCGATCACTACCGTCTACGACGGCTATCCCATGGCCCTGCGAGGAGAGCCGGGGCGAGCGCTGGGCATCGGCGTAGCAGCTTCTTTCATCGGCACCGTCATCAGCGTGGCCGTGCTGGTCTTCTTCGGTCCACTGTTGGCTAGTTTCAGCATGAACTTCCGCCCATGGGAAATATCTGCACTGATCATCTTTGCGTTGACGCTGGTCGCAGGACTGTCCAATGGCGCCCTTCTCAAGGGGATGCTGGCTGCAGCATTGGGCCTGCTGATCACGACCGTCGGCTATGATCGCAACAGCAACCTACGCTTCGACTTCGATCTACCGGTGATGAGCTCTGGATTCGAGATCCTCCCGGTAATGATCGGTATCTTCGCCTTCTCCCAACTGATGGATAATATTGAAAAGCTTCGCGAGGAGAAGACCGCTAGACAAGAGGTTATACCCGACATTTCCATTCCTTACGGCCGCATCATTCGTGACATAGCCTCCCAGAAGGTCAACACCGTTCGCTCTTCACTGATCGGTAGCCTGATCGGCGCCCTGCCGGGTACCGGCGGCACCGTGGCCAACTTCATCAGCTATGACCAGGCAAAAAAGTTCTCTCGTCACCCCGAGCGTTTCGGCACAGGGATACCGGGCGGGATTATTGCTTCTGAAGCCTCCAACAGCGCTGTTGCAGGCGGTGCATTTGTTCCAACCCTTGCGCTGGGCATTCCAGGCGATCTGCCGATGGCCATCATGATGGGCGTACTGATCCTGCATGGCATCACGCCCGGGCCGCTGATGTTCGAGCAGAACCCGGTACTGGTCGGGGCGATCTACGCCAGTTTGCTGGTCGGAGCCGTCGTCATGGTGCTGTGCCAACTGCTGCTGGTGCGCTGGTTTGCCCGTATAGCACTCATTCCGCAACAGATTCTGGTGCCTGCGGTACTGATGCTATGCGCCATCGGTGCCTATGCCCTGAACAACAACCTCTTCGATATCTGGGTCCTGTTCGGGTTCGGTATTGTGGGCTACCTGCTATGGAAGGCCGAGGTGCCACTGACTCCACTGATCCTTGGCGTAGTGTTGGGCAACAACCTCGAACAGCAGTTGTTCCGTGCCCTGGACCTGGACGATAGCTGGCTCACCTTCCTGACACGCCCACTCTCGGCAACCTTCCTGGTACTCGCCGTAATATCCGTCATTGTCTCTCTGTACCAGAACCGAAGAATTCAACAAAAAATGGCGATAAATCAGTAGCGCACCCCCCACTACCAAGAGAACCATACGTCACGAACACAGTTCCATTACCTGCTTCTTTCAGACAGCAAGAACATACAAACAACCACAACACAAAAGGTGCTTCATGAGACTCCACAGTTCACTCAAAACCCTTGCGGGTTGCTCTATTGTGCTCTCCACTGCCGTGTTTCCGTTTACCGCCATGGCGGATGACTACCCCAACCAGGATATTCGCCTGATAATTCCGTACGGCGCTGGTGGACCTACCGACGTCATATTTCGTCAGATCGCCCGTGAAGCGGAGAAGGAACTCGGTGTCTCGATCGTACCGGTCAACATGTCCGGGGCAGGAGCGACGCTGGGTTCCAGACATGTAAAGGATGCCGAACCTGATGGATATACAATCCTTGGTGGCCACGACAACATTGCACTTTCAAGGATTGCGGGAATGGTCGATTACTCGTATGACGCCTTTGAACCTGTCGCCCGTGTGACGCAGACCTTCAACATGCCCACCACCTATCCTGACCATCCCGTTCAGGATGCCAGTGAAATCCCTCAGTACATCGAGGATCACCCGGGCGAAGTAAAATTCAGCATGATCCCGACCTCGACGGACCACTTCTTCTGGATGCAGATGTTTGACGCCATGGGGATCGACACCTCTGATGTAAAACTCATCAGCTATCCAGACACAACGGAGCAGATGTCGGCACTGATGGCCAAGGAAGTCGACTTCACCATCACCAACGCCGCATGCTGCTCTTCGTTCTATGAAGATGGCACCTTCCGCCCACTTGGTGTTGCACACTCCGAGCGGCTGAGTGGCAGTGCCCTGGAAAATATCAAGACATTCCACGAAATGGGCGTGGATATGGAATCAGCCACAAGTCGCGGAATTTTTGCCCCCAAGGGAACACCACAGGAACATATCGATATTCTTGCTGATGCGTTCGAAGCAGCGTTGGAGAACGAGGAGCTTCGGACTACCTTGGTCAACGAACTTGGCTCCGAACCGAGCTTCCTCGCAGGACAGGAGTATCGAGACTTTCTGTCCGAGAATGAAGCTAACCTGACCAGGGTTGCCGAAGGTATCGAATTCTAGGTCTACCCACTCGTTGATTGAGACTTTCGAGGAAGCAATGGCGTCCCATCATGACGACAGATCATCAGGGTCGCCTTCCTTCCTCCGCCCCATATGTCATAGGTGGTTTCCATGCGATGTTCCGCTGCTGAGGCACTGATAACGTTCCTCTCTTCCAACGGTATTGATCGAATCTTCTGCGTGCCCGGGGAAAGCTACCTGTCCGCGCTGGATGCCATGTACGAGCATCCAACCGTTGAGGTAATTGCCTGCCGCCACGAAGGTGGCGCGGGATTCATGGCAGTGGCCGACGCACGACTCACGGGGCGCCCGGGGGTACTGTTCACAAGCCGCGGCCCCGGCTCCATGAACGCGGCCATCAGCCTACATGCCGCTCAGCAGGACGGCGTCCCGCTACTTGCCTTCATCGGCCACGTCACTCGTGAAGAACTGGGCCGTGGCGCCTTCCAGGAGGTCGACTATCGACAGACCTTCGGCGATATCGCCAAAGGCGTTTTTGAGGTCCACTCGGGTAACAGAATAATCGACCTTGTCGCTCAAGCATGGAGGCTGGCCACCAATGGTACTCCTGGCCCGGTCGTTGTTGTTCTGCCCGAAGACATGCTGGCCGATGATGTCGAAGTTGACGCTCCTCTACCGCTACCGGTCCCACTGAAGCCCGGCCCTACCATCACCGACTTGAACGCCATCCAGCAACGGCTGAGTGAGGCGAAACGTCCTCTATTGCTGGCGGGAGGCCAGATCAATACCCCTGAGTCAAAGGCAGCTCTACGCCGAGTCGCCGAGTTATGGGGATTGCCCGTACTTGGCACCTTCAAGCAGCAGGAAGTCATGGCCAATGACCATCCCAACTGGGTCGGTCAGGTCGGATTCGTCATGCCTTCTCTCATGGCAGAAAGCCTCGAGCAAGCAGACCTGATTCTTGCGGTGGGAACCCGTCTTGGCGACATCAGCACCCAAGGCTATCGCTTTCCGGCAGCTCCCGTTCCAGCTCAGGATGTCATCCATGTCTACCCCGATACGGACCAGATCGGTCGCAATATCGTACCGCGGATCGGCATTGTGGCAGACAGCGGCACTTTCCTGGCCGAGCTCGGCAAGCTACCCGCCCCGACGGTAACAGATGAACGCCAGACGTGGTTGGACGAGTTGAGCGGCAATTATCACTCGCTGGGCAAGTACTCCCCCAACGCCAACGAGTGTGGCGTCGACCCGGGAGCCGTTGTGACTGCAGTGAATAGAAATGCCAGTCCGGATGCCCTGTTCTGCCTGGATGCCGGCAACTTCGCCACCTGGGTTCACCGCTACCTGACCGTTCATGAGGAGCAACGCCTGCTCGCCAGCGCCTCCGGTGCCATGGGCAGCGGAGTTCCATTTGCTGTCGCCGCCGGCATGCGTCACCCGGAAAGAATGGTCATCGCCTTCCTCGGTGATGGTGGAGCACTGATGACCTGTAATGAACTAGCCACCGCCATACATCATGGCATCAACATCAAGATCATCATCGTGGACAACTCAGTCTACGGCACCATCAAGGGATTCCAGGAGAAGTTGTTCCCGGGGCGACAGGTAGCAACATCGCTGACCAACCCGGATTTCGCCGCGTGGGCAGAGTCGTTTGGTGTACGCGGCTATACCATTGACAACACCGACAGTGTCGAGAGCACTATCGAGTCTGCGCTTGCCGAGGATGGGTCAGCCGTTATTCATGTAAAACAGGATCCTGCGCGGCTCAATGCCTTTAGCGCGTAATCTCATTCAGCGCCTCGCAAGGTAGGTAAGTGGCAAGTGCCAAGTAGTGAGTAGCCAGGGGCAGAGCACCGGCTCTGCCCCGACGTCAGGGCTTACCTCAGTGCTGACGGATCAATATTCACCGAACGGGTATAACTGAAGGCAGCGAGGCCCAACGGCGACAGGGCAATCGACCCATTGCCTGAGCACCGGTGGCCAATCCAGCCGAGTCGGGCATCAACGAAATTGCAGCGGTTGACGTAGACGGTACCGCTGTCACAGGCCGCAATAAAACGCTCCGCTCGTTCACGGGAAGTCGTAAAGATCGAGGCGGTCAGCCCGAAGTCGCTGCGGTCGACTTCACGGATGGCCGCCGCGTCATCCGGCACCGAGACCACCGGCAGCACCGGGCCAAAGGTTTCCTCTCGGAGCACGCGCATATCCGGCGTAGCGTCAGCAATCAGTGTAGGGCTCAGGAACAGCGCCTCACTGTGTGACTCGGTGGTACCACCACAGATGACTCGTGCGCCAGCATTCTCGGCATCGCGGACCATCGCCACCAGCGACTCCACCGCCGCAGGCCCACCAAACAGCGGCCCCATGGTCACTCCCTCCGCCATGGGGTCACCGCAGACTTCCGCTTCCATCACTTTCCGGGCCCGGTCGATAAAGTCCCGATAACGACTTTCATGGACATAGACACGCTTGACGGCACAGCACGACTGACCACTGTTGTGTAGGCGCCCGATCTTCACCGCCCACAGCACGGCATGTTCGAGATCGGCATCCTCGGCAATGTAGGCCGCATCGGAGCTGCCCAACTCCAGCGAACTGGCGATGAAAGGTGACGGCACTTCATTGAACACACGAGCGGCAACACTCTGTTGAATGGTCTGGCCGCCCTTGACCGAGCCGGTAAAGACCACGTGGTTGATGTCACTGTGTTCGATGACCTGCGCCGATACGGCAAAGTCCACGGTGATATTGACCAGTAGGTCATCGATACCATCGAGGCTGCCGAAGGCACGCTCGAAATGCTCACCAACCGAGGGAGTGGTGGTGTGCTTCAGCACCACCGCACTGCCGCTGAGCAATGCGCAGATAACACCATTGATGGCGCAGAACAGCGGGTAGTTCCAGGGCGTAATGACATAGACCACTCCCTTGGCTCGGGACTCGAGCCGACCACTGAAGTCTTCACCGGCGTAGGTTGCCAGCGAATGTGCATCGAGAGCGCCATCCGCCGCAAAGCGACACATGTACTCGGCGCGCTCGATCATGAAGTCGAGTTCGCCACGCGCCTCCTTGATGGGTTTGCCCATCTCCCGAGTTACCCCTTCGGCGATCGTCTCACGGTAAGTTCGGAAGTAGTCCAGGGCCTGCATCAGCACCTGAGAGCGCTGCCCGACCGAGCGACACCGCCACAGACGAGAAGCTTGCTGGGCTCTGTTGATACGTGCATTGACCGCCTCGAAAGTCTCACTCTCTCGGCTGAATACCACTTCATTGGTGAAGGGGTTGCGCTGTTCGATCAGACTCATTTCCGCTCTCCCATTGGTGATTCAGACGGTGCGCTGCTCGAGATCTGCCACGGCCGCGAGAAACCGCTCGATGTCCTCGTGCCGCGTATCGAAACCGGTAATCAGACGGACTTCACTGGTCGCTGCATTCCACAGGTTGAAATAGCTGACCTGCTGCAACGGCTCAACCCAGTCCTCCGGTAAGGTGGCGAAGATCATATTGGCCTCCACCGGGCTATTCAGCTGGACCGACGGATACTGCTGGAGGCTCTCGGCCAGTAGAGCCGCCATGCGATTGGCGTGCTCGGCATTACGTTGCCACAACTGGTTGTCGAAATAGGCCAGGAACTGAGCGGCAAGAAAGCGCTGCTTGGAAACAAGCTGCATGCCCTGCTTGCGGATGAAACCGTATGAATCGGCCAGCGCTGGATTCAGAACCACGATTGCCTCGGCCATCATCAGACCGTTCTTGGTGCCACCGAATGACAGCACATCGATACCCAGTTCAGTGGTCAGCTCACGCAGCGTCAGGCCCAGCGCGACGGCGGCATTGGCCAGTCGAGCCCCATCCATGTGTACCCGTAACCCATGCCGCCGACTCAGATCCACAAGGGCAGCGATCTCCTCGGCCCGATACAGAGTGCCGCGCTCCGTCACCTGCGTCAGGCTGACTACGCCCGGCTGGCTGTGATGGACGATGCCTGCGGTCTTCTGAAGATGTGCCTCGACAGCGGCCAGATCCAGGCGACCATCCGGTGATGGAATGCCGACCAGCTTGCTGCCGATGACATTCTCGGGAGCCCCACACTCATCGACCAGCAGGTGAGCAACATCACTGCACATGATGGACTGATGCGAGGCCAGCATGCCCTTGAGCGCCAGCACATTGGCAGCGGTGCCAGTGGTCACCGCGAAGACTTCAACATGGCCACCGAAGGTCTCGCGAAAGCACTCGTCCATTCGTGCCGTCCAGGGATCATTACCATAGCCGAGACTGTGCCCGTGATTGGCCTCGGCCAGTGCCTCCAGCACCAGAGGATGTACACCCGAGGCATTGTCACTGGCCAGCATGCTCAAGGAACCGTCAGTGCTCTTGTTCATCGCAAACCACCTCGGTCTTCATTGGCAACCTTCTCGGCTGATATCGTTGTAGCCAGCCCCGTCCCCGTCGTGGATGGCTCCAGTTCGAGTCCATGGTTGGCGCCCTCGATGGCATCCTCCAACCACTGCCACACTGATCGTGCCAGACTGCGCTGCACGAACAGCTCGATGTCTGCCTCGGCGCGGCCATACAGTAATATCGCGACACCTCGATATGCCGTTGCCAGTCCCTGGCCCGGAGGCCAGGCATGTATCGACAGTTCCGCACTGATATCGCCCTGCAACAACGCTCGCACAGCACCACCGGACAGCCGCAGACGACACCAACCATGACTCACGTCGGTCACCATCAGACCAGCATCCTGCTGCAGGCGCTCGACCAACGCTGACGACGCTCTTGACTCCAGCACCAGCATGCCGCGCTGCGGCCCGCTTGCCAGCCAGTAACCATGCTGATGCTGATGCTGATGCTGATGCTGATGCAGCTCACCCTCTGACCCATCCAACAGTTCATCCAGCAATTCATCCAATAACGCAGGGGACATCCCCTGCAGCGCCAATATCTGCTGCGGCGCATCGACCTCCATGCCAAGCCCATTCCTGAGGATATTCGAGACTCCCGCCAGTGCTGTCGCCGGGGTTCCTTCAACGACGGTGGAGGGAGCCGGGCCCGGTACTTTCCTGGGTTGCGGATCAGGCACGCAGACGCTCTCCCTTCGGGTCATGGAACACGGTGTCGGTCACTTCGACCTGGACACATTGATCAGTCAACGGAGCAACGGCATACAACGTTGCTCCCTTCTCCACAGGCTCCACCAGCCCCAGCGCAATCGGGTCCTCCTGCATCACGCTATACCCCGGTGAGGTGATCCTCCCCAGACTCCGCTGTGGTTCTCCGCTCCAGGGGCGCAGCAGCAACTGCGCTCCCGCAGGAATAGCCGAGTGCCCATCGCAGGAGCGAAAACCGCTCAGCCTCTGGCGTGACCTATCGGACAGCGCGGGGAGTGCCAGTGAACGCCTCCCCACACAGTCATTCTCACCACGCAACATGCCACCCATGCCGATATCCATGGGCGTCACACGACCATCGATGTCGGCACCCACAATCAGGTGGCCCTTCTCGATGCGTAGATAGTCCATCGCCTCCAGTCCATAAGGCGCGATACCAAGGTCCGCGCCCTGCTCGAGAAGGCGTTGCCACAAGGCCAGGCCATTATCCGCCGGAACGGCAACTTCATAGGCCAGCTCTCCAGAGAAACTGATTCGAAACAGACGCGCGGGCCCGGCATCGAAAGTCGTCTCGCGGTAGGCAAGAAAAGGAAAGGCCTCATTGCTGACATCGTCATCGGGGAAGGTACGTGCCAACACTTCTCGACTGCGAGGGCCGGCCAGCGCGACGACGGCCCACTGCTCGGTCACCGGCTCGATCATCACCTTCAGCTCAGGCCAGACCATCTGCTGGTGGAACTCGAGATGCGCCAGCACTGCACCGGCATTGACGGTGGTGGTGCTGATCAGGAAACGTTGATCGGCAATGCGTACCACGGTGCCATCATCGAAAACCCGCCCATCCTCGCGCAGCATGAGACCGTAGCGCGCTTTGTGCAGCGGGGCCTTGCCGGGATTGTTGAGGTAGATTCGATCAAGAAACTCGGCAACATCAGGCCCCTGCAATTCGATCTTGCCGAGCGTGCTGACATCGGCAATGCCAACACGCTCGCGCACGTTTCGAGCCTCGCGGCACGCAGCCTCATGCAGCGTCTCGGTACCTTCGCCCGCACGACCTGCCGCTGTTTGATGCTGGTTCAGTCGACTTCGATCAGGTTGACGCTCAACTTGTAGGCGCCGCCCATGTAGACACTGCTCTTGTAAACGATAGTACTGGGGGCGTACCCAGAGGCTCGAAGGCATGAACACCGCACCATGCTGCTGATGCCAGTCATGCATTGGCGAATAGCGGGTGGCATCCAGGCGTTCGCCACTCTCACGCCCCGCCAGACTTCCCAGCGGTACCGGTGAGAACGGCGGCCTGAAGGTTGTGGTACCCACCTCTTCGACCGGGCGCGACAACCGTTGCGCCACGATGCTCATGCCATTGATGTTGCTGGTCCGCCCCTGGTCGGTCCCCATGCCCAGGGTGGTATAGCGCTTGACGTGCTCGATGCTGCGATATCCCTCGCGCAGAGCCAGTTCCAGGTCCTTGACCTGGACATCATGCTGGAGATCGACAAAGGTGCTTGCACCCTCGCCTACCTCGTTGCTGCCTACGCCACTGACCAGAGGGCTGGTCTCGGTGCAGGCGAATACCGGACAGGGGATCGCCGGAAGTCGGACAGCACTCTTCGACTCCAGACCTTGCACCGCCCTTATTCCGGCCTCCCGCCCACTGAGAAGAATATCCACCAGCCCGGCAACACCAGCACAAGACCCCGCCGGAGTCAGGTCAGGCAAGGACATGCTTTCGACGGGCACAAAGGCCCCCCAGTCATCACTGAATACCACCCGCTGATTGTCGAGTCCACCCTGGGCCAGCAGATGCAGGGTCGGCGTCCAGCCACCGGACACGCAGAGCAGATCGCAATCGATATGTCTTTCCACTCCAGCCGATTCCAGCGAGATCCGCTTGATGCGCTTGCGCCCATGAACCGCCTTGATGCGTACCCCGGCCAGGCATGAGACTTCCGCCAGCCCATCCATCGGACCAGGTGAATGACTCGGCACCTCTTCTCGCTGGTCAAGAATGGCCACTGGTGTAATGCCCGCCTCGCACAGTGCCTGAGCACAGGCATAACCACTGTCGTTATTGGTCAGAATCACCGGACGCAGCCCCGGCACCACACCATAGCCCCGCAGATAACGACGCACGGCGCCGGACAACATGACACCAGGTACATCGTTGTTCGGGAACATCAAAGGCCGTTCGATGGCTCCCGTTGCCATGATGGTATGGCGAGCATTGACGGCGATCAGTAGCGTTCCCTGCTCATCACGCTGGAGAAGCTGATAACGGTGATGGCGATAACGACCATGAACGGTGGTTCGCCTCAGCAGCCGCACATTGGCCATGGTCTCGAGTCGAGTCACCATGTACTCGACCCAGGCATGGCAGGGCATTCCATCGAGGGTCACGCTGTCATCAAGCAGCAGGCCACCTGGTGTGTCACGCTCATCGGCGATCAACACACGCGCACCTCCATTCGCAGCGGCAAGCGCGGCCATCAAACCTGCAGGACCGGCCCCCACCACCAATACATCACAGAACAGACGGCGCTTGTCGTGGCGACCACCATCAGGATGCGAGGGTGCCCGTCCCAGCCCGGCAGCCCGCCGAATGGCAGTCTCATACCATGGCCACGCCCAGGCAGGGCGCATGAAGGTCTTGTAGTAGAACCCTGCACCCAGCAATGGAGCCACAAGCTGTGCCATGCTGCCGATATCCCAGCGTACCGAAGGCCAGGCATTCTGGCCCCTCGCCTCCAGACCATCATGCAGCAGGACCTCCGTGGCCCGAAGGTTGGGGTGGTGCCGTCCCTTCTCGCCCACTTCAACCAGTGCGTTGGGCTCCTCGACGCCGGCACTGAAGATGCCCCTCGGGCGGTGGTACTTGAAACTGCGCGCCACCACATCCACGCCATTGGCCAACAGCGCTGACGCCAGGGTATCCCCCTGCCAGGCCGAATACTCGACCCCGTCGAAACGAAAGCGAATCGGCTGCCGAACATCAATGGAGTGTCCGTTGCCGATGCGAAACTTCTGGGTCATGACCTTCCCTCCCCACCACGACATACGGGAGATATGAGGTGAGTGCGCGTATCACGTTGGATGATGAACCAGCCTCGACACCCCAGCGCATGGTGCCAGTACTCGAGGTATTGGCCGGCCGGGTTGTCACGATGAAATAGATGCTCGCTCCACTCGCTATCACTCAGCTCCTGCGGATCCGCTGGGCGAGGAAAGCTGGCATCACCCCAGAAGGCAAACTCGGTGTAATCCCGTTCACCGCAGAACGGACAAGGTATGCGTAACATGGACTCTCTCCTGGCCATCCGGATGTCGACTTGTCTCGATGCGCTTCAGGCACCGGCCCCAATGGCAGCGTCAGTGGTACATCCAGGGACGTGGACCATGGCCTTCTTCGCTGACCACGGCTCCCGTGGTAAATCGATCAAGGCCAAACTCCGCTGCCAGCGACGGAGTGGTGTCAGTGGCAATCATCGCCGCCAGCACTTCGCCCGCCGCCGGGGTTGCCTTGAATCCGCCATAACACCAGCCAGCGTTGACGTAGAGGCCGTCAATGGAGGTATGCGACAGAATAGGGCTGCCATCCATCGACATATCCACGACGCCTCCCCAGGTCCGCATCACGCGCAACTGCTCGAAACCGGGAAACAGGCTGAGACAGACCCGAGCGATCTCCTCGAACGTACGGGGATCACCGACGCTGGTCGCGTTGTTGTAGCCGTCGATATCGCCACCGAGGACCAGCTCCCCCTTGTCGGTCTGGCTGATATAGAAGTTGTGCACACCATGCGTCACGATACAGTCGAGCACCGGTTTGACCGGTTCGGTGACGCAAGCCTGCAATAGATGGTTTTCCAGCGGCATGGTCAGACCGACCATGCGTGCCAGATGGCTGGTCCCGCCTGCCGCACAGAGCGCCAGGCGTGGCGTGGCAATGCGCCCGCGACCAGTGTTGACCGACTCAACCCGACCCTCTCGAGTCTCGATGCCGGTGACTTCACAGTTCTGGAAGATATCAACGCCCAGCGCCATGGCCGCCCGCGCGTACCCCCAGGCGACCGCATCATGACGTGCGGTTCCCGCCTCATGCTGAACCATGCCGCCGACAATTGGATGACGTGCCTGTGGATCGGTATCCAGTATCGGTACTCGTCGGCGAATATCCTCCACCGACAACAGTTCCGCCCCGACACCATCGACCATCATGGCGTTGCCGCGCCGGGCCAGATCATCCATCTGCGAGCTGCTGTGCGCGAGGTTGATGATGCCTCTGGGACTGAACATGACGTTGTAGTTGAGCTCCTGGCTGAGCCCTCGCCACAGCTCCAGGGCACGGTTGGTCATCGCTCGTCGTGCCGGGTGAAAGTAGTTGGAGCGGACAATGGTCGTGTTGCGAGCCACGTTGCCCCCACCCAGCCAGCCCTTGTCGACCACCGCGATATTGGTCATGCCGTGCTGGCTGGCCAGGTACCATGCTGCTGCCAGACCATGTCCACCGGCGCCGACAATTACCGCATCGTAGGACGGTTTGAGGGGACGTTCGGGAAGTGCTTCCGGCCAGTGGGCATTACTGCGCCACGCATGTCTTGCCAGAGTGGCGAGAGAATATCGGCTCATGTAAAGACTCCCAGCCGGGGATGATATTGGCGGCACGACCCGAGTGCGTTCTGGCCTGCCGGGTTTCGTTGCAACCTGAAATACGGCCACCCGGATACGGCATGATTGTTCACAGACAAGTCCTGACCGGTGTATGGGTCAGTACATCCCCCCCCTGCTCGGTAACGACGACGGTATTGGAAAGGAAGCAATCGCCGATGTTGGAGCCGAGAATCCACGACAGGATATGAAAGGACATGCCTGCCTCCAGGCGCATATCGCTGTCACTACGCAAACCGATGACCTGGCTGCCACCGGTCCAGGACGGTGGGTAACCGATACCCACCATGTATCCGCAGTGGTGGCGACGATAATCACGAATACCGGACTGCTCCACCGAGGTTTGCCACTGCGCATAGACATCGCGCGCCAGATTGCCGGGACACAGCACATCGACCACCGACTGGAAGGCGTTTTCACAGGCTTCACTGGCGATGAGGGCAGAGTCCGGCGCCTGCCCCAGATGCACCAGGCGTCCCGCCGGCGCGTGATAGCGTCCAACACAGCCCGACATCTCGAGAAACAGGGCGTCGCCATGCTGGAGCCGCTCATTGCTCCAGGTCGTATGCTCCTGATGAATACGGGAGGCAGGGCGAATGAAGGGAGTGAACCCCGGAGGCTCGCCACCGGCCAGTACCATGCGCCGATGCACTTCTGCGGCAACATCCGTTTCACTGGCCCCTACCTGGATCACCTGCATCGCGGCATCAAACATTTCATCGGTGACCCGCGCCGCTGCCCGCATATATTCCAGCTCAAGTGGTGACTTGACGAAACGCAGCTGATCCACCAGTCCGCTGGCATCCAGCGACCGCATGGACGTCAGCTCACCACAGAGGCCCTCGTAAACAGCAACCGGCATGCCACTGGATTGCTTTTCGATACCCACGCCAGGGCCCACGCCAAGTTCCAGCATGACCCCGGCGATACAACGCTCGGCCGGTTCACTGTCGGAAAAACCGACGAACTCCACCTGCAGTTGCTGGTCCTCGATGGTCGCACGCTCCATCTCTCGCGTGACCAGCACGGGGCGCCCCTCCAGAGGGACGACCAGCACGTGGAGAGCGAAGTAGCCCAGGTGGTCGAGACCCGCGAGGTAGAGGATGTTCTCTGGCTTGGATACCAGCAGACAATCCATTCCCCTGTGCTCCATCTCGCTGCGCACGCAACGCAAACGGTCTGCCAACTCCTGCGGCGGGAATACTGTCAATGTCATCCTGCAACCTCACTCATCTCGATGGCCATCACGAACCACCTTCTCATTCTGCAGACCCACTGGATGTCACCCTGGTGGGCGCACCACGGACGTTATATTTCCAGGCTTCGTCCTCATCCATCATCTTCTTCGCCGCGTAGACCGCCGACAGCTGGATGAACACGATGGGCAGGCCGAGCAGACCGGAAGTCACTTCCAGCGGAGCCAGGCCCCCGACCTTCATCAATACCAGCGCGATGACCGAGATGATGAGTGACCACATCAGGCGGATGCTGCCGGACGGATCCTGCTTGTGCATGTCATTGGTGTCGGTGTAGGCGGAGACCGAGAAGGTGGTGGAATCGAGGGTGGTGGCGAAGAAGGTCATGGTCAGGATCGAGAACACCACCAGCGTCAGCAGACCACCGGTCACTGAGCCGACGATCTCGGCAATCGCCGCCATCTGGCCCTTGTCATTGAGGATCTCCATCACCGGAACAGAGCCATCACTGAACACTCCTGCCCCCAGACCACCGAGAATGGCTGTGGCAATCCAGGCCAGTGCCAACGGCGCCAACAGATAGGAGAGCAGCAACTGACGAATGGTGCGACCTTCAGAGATCTTGGCGGCGAAGATACTGTGCAGCAGTGACCAGGTCGCGCCATAAGCCCACCAGAAGATGGTGTAGCGCTGCACATCGAAGGCTCCTTCCACGCCCGGCGGTTCCGGCGTATTGATCACAAAGGCATGGAAGTTACTGGCCAGGCTGGCCAGGGTGTCGAAGAAGAAGCCGAAGATGAAGGTGGTCGGGCCAGCAATGATGATGAACACGCCGAGCATCGCCGCCACGTACATGTTGACCGAACTGAGCACCTTGATACCCTTTTCCAGCCCGAGCATGACACTGGCGGTAAACAGGACGATCCACACCAGGGTCACGCAAAAGGTGAGAGCAAAGCTACTTTCTACACCAAGTATCTTGGCCACGATCGCTGTGACAATCGGTGTTCCCAACCCCAGGAAAGTTGCCGCCCCGGCAACAATGGCAACCAGGAAGAGAATATCGACCACGATGCCGCCGGCCCCATCAACAAAGCGATTGCCGAAGATACAACGGTAGATCTCTGACATGCGCAGAACTGGGGTTCTTCTCACATACAGCAGATAACCGATAGCCGGTGCCCCCATGGAGAAGATGGCAAAGGTCTGGAAGCTCCACAGATACATGCCATAAGCATTACCAAAGGCCAACGCACTTTCGGTCAGCGGCTCAAGCCCCAGCGGTGGTGCCTGAGCGATCGGCGCCCAGGTAATGACCCCGGTACGCATGATGGTCGAGCCAATGCCCATGGCGACGATGATTGACAGATAGGCGCCCCATCCGAAACGCGGTTTGCTGTCCGGTGCGCCCAGCACCACGCTACCGTACTTCGTGCAGATGAAGTACAGGCTGGCGAGGGTCATCAGGATCGAGAACCACACATAGAAATTTCCGCCATAGTCGACGATGACGGCAAAGATGGCGTTGAGGACACCCAGCGACTCCTCCTGCCACACCACCATGGGTATGCAATAGATCACAAGAATCAGTAGCGCGGGCCAGGTTATCCTGTGATTGATCGTCAAGCTTGGCTTGTTCATACGCCAGACCTCCATAAGTTGTTGTTGTCGGAAGCACTGATTGCTGTTGCAGGCCCTGGAGGTCATCAACCTCTTCACCTCAGAACATACTCGTTCACCTCAAGACATACTCCGCCACCGCTGGAGCAGCATCTTGATACAAGTTACGAGCCAGGCAACCTGGCCGGTGCTCCCCTCGCCAGGCAGGCATATCCAGGCCAGACCGATGCCGCAACTCCAACCCATGAGACCTGAGTCACAGGCCATAACATGCCTTTTTAAACTTGGATCCAAGATGGAAGAGCAATACTGGGAGGTCAAGTACGAGAATAAAAAAAGTGCACAGCCAGTGATTGGCTGTGCACTTTTTTATCGAGTTTTAGTTTTCCATTTCAGATAGATAATGGCCGGGAATTAATTAGTGTGCTGAAGCACTATCGAGACTAATGGCGTAGAAGATATCGCTGTTTCCAGTACAGGGTGACCTGGTCACCCTTCCCGGGTAGCCTCCAGCTCAAGCTCCGCATCCAACCGCTCCAGCCGTTTGACATTGGCCTCGATGGCTTCCTTGCGGATCCGCCCGAGCTGCCGGATATCGCGTTGCTTGATGGCCTCCAGTGACTGGTCGAGCTCGTTGGCCACCGATTCGACCTCACTACGCCAATCCATGCGCGGTACCATTGACAGCCAGATCCGAGATATCTGGAAATACAGCTGCATCAGAATCTCGCGGGCGCGATCATTCTCGATGATGCCGGCATGCTCGTGCTGCAGCGCCAGGTGGAGCCTGCCCAGAGTCTCGAGATCCGGCGATTCCATCAACGGCTCACACTGCTGGCGCAGCGCCCGATAACCCTCCTCGATCTTCCACCACTGCGGAGCAGGTGATAAACGGTCCAGCTGCTCCTCGAGAATCATTCGGATGACGTAGACATCCTTGAGCGAGGCAAAGTCGAAACTGGTCACCACGGTCTGCATTCCCTGGCGACGCTCGGCCAGGTGTTCGAGCTCCAGTCTCAACAACGAACGTCGAATCGGCGTACGGCTGACACCAAACTCGGCGGCCAGCTCGGACTCACTGAGCTTGGCGCCAGGCTGGTAGTGCAGCAGACAGATTCGATCGCGGAGGGTGACATAGATTTCCTCGGTACGGCGTTGCGCCGCACCAAGCCGTTCCCAACGTTGCCTTGAATCATGCACCATGCTTGTCACCGGGTTGGACGTCGATCATGGACACGAACATAGCATATGCCAGAGCGTGCATGCTTCTCCGACATCCGGTCATGGCACTGAGGCACGCCTGACCCCCGTCGGTCATGGCGTACCAAACCGGTTACTGTTCCAGCAGACCGATTTCCGCCGAAAGCTCACGCATGATACGGACCTGGTCACTGACGAACGCCGTGAACTCGTCGCCACTGAGATGGAACTTCATCAGCCCCGAGTCGACCATGCGCTGCTGCCACTCTTCACTGACATACAGGGTATCCATCGCGTCAATCCAGTACTGCCGCGCCTCGTCGGAAATATCGCCGGGCATGTAGAAGCCACGCCAGTTGGCTCCGGTAACGTCGTATCCCTGCTCGCTGGCGGTGGGTATATCTGCGTACTCGCCCTCGAGACGCTCCGGTGCGAGCACTGCCAGTACCTTGAGGTCACCGGACTCTAGAAAGCCTGCAGCTTCAGTGAGATCACCGGAATAGGCCACCACATGGCCCCCCATGATCTGGGTGATAGAACTGCCGCCACCGGTGCTGGCCAGCCAGGTGATCTGGTTGAGCGGCTCGACGCCCGCCTCGCGGGCCAGCAGCAGCACCTTGAGATGATCCCAACCACCCACACCACTGCCGCCAGTGAAGGTAACGGACTTGGGGTTGTCGACCATCGCATCCATCAGTTGCTGCAGCGAGTCATATTCACTGTCGCTGGATACCGCAATCACCCCATAGTCACTGCCCAGCGCGCGGATCCAGGTGACATCCTCTTCGCTGCCCGGGTAGCGACCAAGGGCAAGTTGGCTGGCGGTAGCGGTGGACGTCGCCACCAGCAGTGAGTTGTCGCCCTGACGTTTGCTCAATACATGGGAGAAGCCAACCGCACCGGAAGCTCCCGGCATGTTGATGGTCTGCACCGAGCGTGGGACCAGATCCAGGTCGGAGAGCACTTCACCGACACTGCGACAGGTGAAATCCCAGCCACCACCCGGCGTGCTGGGGGCGATGCACTCCACCTTGTTGCCTGGCGCATAGGCATGCACCTGCGCTGTCATGGTCAGCCCGGCAACGCAGGCCATCATCAAGGTCAGTCGCGAGTCGTTCATTGTCATTCTCCGCTCTGCATTCTGTGCACTGACCACGACCTGCGGCAGGCACCCACACCGACAGGCTATCGGCGGCTACCTACAGAGCATCCTGCACTCGAGAGGAATTTGACATTCGACCTTAATGTTAACCTAAGAGGACAAATATTAACGAAAAGATTACTTATAGCTATCAATCACCACGATACAGCTGTTTACCACGGTCCTTCAGCAAGGTCATCAGACTCAGGCAAGCGGGGGAAAGATAACCGTCATGCCGCGTCATAATGCCGAAATGGCGGTGCAGCGTGGTTTCCCGGAAGGACAGCTCAACGAGGGAATCACTGAACGGTGGACTATGCAGGTTGCGCCGCGACAGGAAACTCAGGAGATGAGTACTGGCGATCAGGCGTGGCATCAATGCCAGCGAACTGACCTCGATCTGCGCCCTGGGCGATGGCAAGCCATGATCAGCAAAGGTCTGCTCCAGCCAGCGGCGGGTCGCCATATTGCCACTGGGCAGAATCCACTGATAGTCGTTCAGTTGCTCCAGTGTCGGGACACTACGCGCCAGCGGATGATCACGACTGGCCACTACCACCACCTCATCCTCGACGATCGGTATGCAGTCAAAATCCTCTCCTGCCACCACCGGGCTGAGTACGATATCCAGCTCATCACGCAACAGCCCCTCGCGCAGCACATCGCTCATGCCTACTGTCAATGACAGCGTGACCCCTGGCGCCTGCTCGAGCAGCTCACTGAGCGCGTTGGGTAGCAGAAACTCGGTCAGGGTCGCCGCCACGCCCAGGCGAATGTGCCCCTGCACGCCCTCCGCATACTCGCCGATCTCGCGTTTTGCCTCGTCGATGTGCTGCAGAATCAGCTTACAGCGCCGGGCCATGACTTCGCCGATCGGTGTCAGTACCACCTGGCGTCCCTTGCGCTCGAACAGGCGGGCATGCAGCTGCTCCTCCAGCCGCCCGATACATTTGGTCAATGCCGGCTGGGAAATATGTAGACGCTCGGCGGCCCGGCGCATGCTGGAGTACCTGACGATGGCCGAGAAGTAGCGTAGATCACGCTCGTTCATTGATTACCTTTATTCATCACTTTTATTTATCAAACATGGATAAAAAGAAAATAGTATTACCGCACAGCGCACGTCAATAATGGCGTCATCCACGCCGCCTGTCCGCCGATTCAGGACGCTGACAGCGCAGCTTACCCAGCACCTGCCTGTCGAGGCCGCCATGCCCTATACCGTACTCGTCACCGCTCCAGGCCTGGCTCCAGCCGGACTCGACCTTCTGCATCAGCGTCAGTGTGAAGTGCTGTTCCTCAAAGACATCAGCGACACTGCGAGCCTGGCGCGCATGCTGGAGTGTCACCCGGTGGACGCGGTCATCTCCAGAACCATGACACTCAACGCCGCTATGATCGCCAGTTGCCCCACTCTCAAGGTGATCTCCAAGCACGGCGTAGGCATCAGCAACATTGATCTCGCGGCGGCGGCGCGGCATCAGGTGGCGGTGTTTTCCACGCCCGGCGCCAACAGTCAGGCGGTTGCCGAGTTCAGCCTCGGGCTGATGCTGGCCTGCGCTCGACACCTGGCGCGCTTCGATCGCCATGTGCGTGCCGGTCGCTGGCAGCGTGACGGGGATGGCATGGAGCTCAGCGGACGCACCCTGGGGCTGGTCGGACTGGGGCAGATTGCCCGCCGTGTTGCCCGCGTCGCCGCGGCGCTGGGTATGCGCGTGCTCGCTGTGGACCCCATGGTAACGTCAGAGCAGGCTTCCGCCTTCGGCGTCAGCCTGCAACCCGACCTGGATACTCTGCTGCCGCAATGCGATCTGCTCAGCCTGCACTGCCCGGCCCAGCTCGGTGCCCCGCCCTTGCTGGATGCCCGACGTCTGGCGCAACTGCCGCCGGGCGCTGTGATCATCAATACCGCCCGCGGCGAGCTGATCGACGAACAGGCGCTGGCTGAAGCGCTGCGCAACGGCCACATTGCCGCCGCTGGCCTCGATACCTTCGCCAGTGAACCCCTTGCCGAGTCCAGTCCACTGCGACAACTCGACAACGTCTTGCTCACTCCCCACGTCGCGGGTTCCACCCCCGAGGCACTGGCCCAGATGGCCAGAGGCGCCGTCGACAATGCCTTGACCTGGCTGGACTCCCTTGATGGCCAGCACCCGGTCAGCCCCGAACGCCTGGCGGCACTCAGCCGTTGCCGCTGCGACTTGCCCGCTACCGACTCCAGTGAGGTTACCTCTCGATGAAGACCCGCTCATGGCCACCAGGCTTTGCCGTCCGGCCACGCCCCGAATCACTGCCGCAAGCCCTGGTGCAGCAGTTCCGCACGGTGCCCAGCGCACATGCCGCTGACTGCATGGGCAGACTGAGCGGCGCCATCGGGCTGAAGGCCTATCACGGCGATCCGACGCTGACCCTATGTGGAATGGCCATTACCGTACGCGTCCGACCAGGCGATAACCTGTTGATCCACAAGGCCATGCTGATGGCTCAACCCGGTGATGTCATCGTCATCGATGGGGCGGGAGACCTCACCCAGGCCCTGGTAGGAGGCTTGATGCGCACCACCGCCATGGCGCGCCAGTTGGGAGGCTTCGTGATCAATGGTGTCATTCGTGATCTCAACGAATGGGCCGAAGGTGGAACCGCCATCTACGCGCTGGGCCATACCCCACGAGGCCCCAGCAAGACCGGGCCGGGTGAGGTCAATGTGCCGATCTGCTGCGCGGGCATGTCGGTCCAGCCCGGTGACCTGATTCTCGGCGATGCCGATGGTGTGGTCAGTATCCCCCGTCAGCGGCTGTCCTCGCTGCTGGACGAGACTCACCAGCATGCCGCCCGCGAGGAGCGCATCCGTCAGGTCAACGCGGCCAGGGGAGGTGACGAGGAGCGGATCGATGATCTGCTGCGCGCGCTCGGCTGCCCGGTGTAGACACAAGGCACTGATGTTGATTACCAGGTTGACTACCGGGGTTACTTCAACCTACCCCGACGCCTCCCGATCCAGCCGCTGCCGATCAACATCCCCAGCGTAATCAGTACTGCTGCCCCCGCCAGCCAGATCGATGGCGAGGCATAGCCCGCAGCGATCAACACCAGCGTCGACAGCAGTGGTGTGAAGTAGGACAGCAGTCCCAGCAGGCGCAGGTCACCCTGCTTCACGCCAATGTCCCAGGTAAAGAAGGCACTGCCCACTGGTCCAAGGCCGAGACCGATGACTCCCAGCCAGCCTATACCCTCGGGCCAGTGGGTCTGTTCGACCAGCAGGTGGCATATCGCAGCCAGAACAGCGGTCACCAGACAGAAGCCACCAACGGCGGCGGTAGGAACGCCGCTGTTGGCCCGCGACAGCACGGAATAGCCGCTCCACAGAAAGGCACAGGCGAAGGCCGCGGCATAACCCACCAGGCTGCCGCCGGCATCGACATCCCCACCGATCAACATCGCGGCGCCACCCAGTCCGAGCAGGCTGCCGATAACGTGAATGGCGCGCAGGCGCTCTCCCGGCAACAGTGCCACGAACAGTACAATCAATAGCGGCCACAGATAGCTGATCAAGCCGGCATTGGCCGGTGGTGCATTCTGCTGGGCCACGAAATAGAGGGCGTGGTAGCCGAACAGCCCGATCACCCCCAATGCCCAGACCGGGAAAGGCTGCCGCATCGCGGCGAAGGGAGACTCTCCCTTGCAGATCAGCCAGATAACGAAACAGACGAACGCAATGGCAAAGGCCATGGCGGTCAGTTGAAAGGGCGGCACCGGGCCACTCACTTGTGTCAATACCGCGAGCAGCGCCCAGTTGGCGACGGTCGTCGCGCCGATCAGAGTGGCTCTGGTACGCTGCCGTTCAGCAGGTATGCGGGGTGACGGTCTGGAACGGGAAGTCGAGGACATGCGGAAGACGATTCCTTCGGTTCAATCGTTCCAGTCTGAAGCAAACTCCACACCCAGACTTGTCAATTCCTGACCTGTTGCCGACGCCACTCCCGCGGCGAGCAGCCCTGCTCCTGTCGAAAGGCACGGGAGAAATGCGCGGCGTCATGAAAACCACAGTGCAGTGCAATCTCGGTTAGAGCCGCCGAGGAAGATTCCAGCATCAGGCGACGCGCTTCGCTCAGTCGCTCTCTCTTGAGCCACTGATGTGGTGAAAGCCCCGTCAAGGCCCGAAACTGTCTGGCGAAAGCTGCCTCGGAAAGATGGCAGAGCCCCGCCATTTCGGCGACCTGCCAACGCCTGCCGGGCTCGCGTCGTAGAGAAGGCAACAAACGAAGCAGGCTCAGCCTTGGCCTCGACAATCTGGCCGCCGAATGCTCTCCGAGATAACGAGTCACCTGCTCCAGCCAGTCGACAGCGATGTTCGGATGCTGGTGCAGCTTCGACGCCTGTCGGCACAGCACCTCGGGAAGCTGCCAGCCACCACTCCGGGATGCATCACACGATGTATCGAACAAGGCCGCCAGATCCAGCGCCTCACACCAGTCGACCGGCAGGTCGAGGACCAGGATACGATTGTCCGCAGGCGCCAGATAGTGATGCCAGCTACCACTGGCCACCGGCGCCACGATGCCCTCACTGACCCTCACCGGGCGCCCGCCGACTTCCAGCTCCACCATTCCGACCTGACCAAGCAGCAGCTGAAAACTGTGCCGATCCGACAGAGGGCGATCAGGGTAATCACGTACTTCAATCACTGGGGCTGAGCTACAAGTCATCGTGCCATCACCTGAAATCATTCCCACTCCTCGAATCCATGCACATTCGAGAGTATGGTGTCACCCACAGCAAACAAAAGCCGTTGACAGACGCAAGAAACTCTCATTTATTGACCCGACAAGCATCTGTGTTGGGTTGGTTGCGGCACAGAAAAGTACCGCCGTCGGCCACAAGACCGACGAGAGCCCGCGCCACATCAATCGATATGGGCACCCGTCGTACATCGACATCGTCGCCCAGCAGCACTCTCCCATTCTGCAGGAGGCCCAGCATGACCAACAACAGCAAGAGCGTCATCAAGCGCGTATACGTTCCCACCCATGTCAGGCAGCTACCCAATGGTGATCGAGTCACCGTCCCCGGCCATTACCGCACACCTTCGCCGGATTGACAGAGCCTCCGTACTTGCCTGGCACCGCGGTTATCCCGACAGTTGTGGTGCCAGTAACTCCCCCAGCCACTCGATGAAGGCATCGATCCGCGATGTCCGGTGGCGCCGATGCGGGTAGACAACTGATACAGGCATGGGAGGCGCACGCCATTCATGCAGCACTTCAATCAGAGTGCTCTGTTCCAGCAGGTCTTCAACATCGAAGCGCGGCACCTGGATGATTCCCAATCCGGCCTCACAGCAGGCGATATAGCTCTCGGCATTGTTCACCTGAACACGGCTGGGTAGGCTTATCTGCCGGGGTTCGTCATTCTCGATCAAATCGAAAATCTGATCACGTCCATTGGACGATGAGCCATACCCCACCAGTTGGTGATGCCCATTGCACAGTACCGCCAGATCCGGCAGGCCACCGACCCGTTCGAGATAGCCGGGACTAGCACAGTTGACCATAACGGCCTCCCCCAGCCGTCTGACTACCAGGCTGGAATCACTGAGTGTGCCGAAGCGCAGTGCACAATCAATCCCTTCCGCCACCAGATCCACATGTCGATCCGAGCTCCCCAACACCACATCCAGCCGCGGATGCCGGTGCAGCAACTGCGGTAGCGCCGGTGCCAACATACGCCGCGCCACACGACTTGGCACGTCAATCGATAGGCGGCCAGCAATGGCATCGTGACGCTCACGAAACATCACCTCGAGGTTTTCACAATCCATGATGAGTGCCTGGGCACGCGGCAACAGCAACAGCCCGTCCGGTGTCAGTTGCACACGTCGGGTGGTGCGATGAAACAACCGCACTCCCAGCACCGATTCCAGCTGCTGTATCGCCAGGGAGACCGTGGCTCGCGGGCACTCCAACACATCGGCGGCGCGGGTAAAACTCCCCATTTCCGCCACCTGAATAAAGGCGCGCAATTGATCCGTTCGATCCATGACCTCAGCTCGTCCGGCCTGCCACCTTCCACCACCCGAATCCCACCGGGATAGCAAACAGGAAGGCATGCACCAGTAGTTCTTCTCCCAGTGCGTATCCATGAGACAGGCCGACACTCAGGTTCCAGGCGCAAACCAGCAGCCACACCAGCGAGAACCCCCACATGGCGGCATACCGTCCCCCCGGCGCCAGATAACGCATCAGCCTCACCACCAGCAGGCCAATGACAATGATCAGCAGGCTTCGCATCGGTATTCCCTCCCCTTGTCAGCCAGCATCAGCATAGCCAGCAAGCCATCGCCACGCCTGGCACCATGAATCGCAAGACCCGGCGGGTGCCAGGCCTCACAGAAAAGACTTCCGGTCAGACCGGGGTCGTCACTTGGTGGTATAGCCACCATTGGTCAGAATCGTCTGGCCGGTCATCCACCAGCCATCGGTGACCAGGTGGCGCAGCAACGGTACGACGTCCTCGATATCGGTCAGCCCGGTCCTGCTCCAGGCTGACAGAGCCGCCGCGCTCTTGTGGAAAGCCACCGCATCGTCACCCTCCTGACCATAGAAGAACGGTGTATCCATGGGTCCAGGCCCTACCGCGGTTACCGAAATTCCGCGCTCTCCGAACTCTTTGGCCGCCGCGCGGGTGAAATGCTCCACTGGTGCCTTGCCTCCAGCATAGGTGGAGTAGAAGGGAGTGAAGGCCCCAAGGAGAGACGTGACCATGGTGACCACCTTGCCGTGGTCCTCCAGAACACGACCGGCCTCCTTGAGGAAGAAGAAGGCACTTTTGGAATTGATCGCGAACATGGTGTCGTATTCGTCCTCGCTGGTTTCCAGCATCGGCTTCTTGAGCACCATACCGACCGTATTGACGGCAATGTCTACTTTTCCGAATCGCGCACGCACGTCATCGAACAATTGAGTGGCATTGGCCGCAGCGGTCAGGTCTGCCTGAAACAGCTCGCACTCGGCCCCCAGTGCCTTGACCTCGTCTCGAGTGGATTCAGCGGCAGCCCGTGTGGCTTCGCTGTTGTAATGCACTGCGATCGCCCGTGCTCCATTACGCGCCAGATCACGCGCCAGCAAGCCGCCAAGGTTCTTGGCACCACCAGCAATAAGCACGACCTTGTCGTTGAGACTGTGATCTACCATGGAAACGCCTCCTGAAACCGAAAATGTTAATCAAGTGAAGCGTTATCCAGCCTGGCAGATACATTACCGACGAATCATTCGCCCTGACTGGAATCATTATCCAGCCAAGGCAAACAATCTGCGATGATTATGCAGAATCAATCACGCCTCAGGCAGCGCGTAGGCAATCACATAGTCGCCCATGCGAGTACCAAAGGTACCGTGCCCCCCCGCAGTGACCACCAGATACTGGCGACCATCCTGGCCCTGATAGGTCATCGGCGTCGCCTGGCCACCTGCCGGCAGGCGTGACTTCCACAGTTCCTCGCCGGTCGTGATGTCGTAACCACGGATGTACTGATCCAGAGTGCCGCTGAGGAAGGTAACGCCACCCGCCGTAGTCACCGGTCCGCCAAGCGCGGGCACTCCAACCTTGAGCGGCAACGGAATATTGAACGGCATGCTGTCACGAGTCGTTCCGTTACGATGCCGCCAGACAACATCCGGCCCATCCTGAGCAGCCAGATCGACACCTGCCACATCGCCCCAGGGCGGAGCCTGGCAGGGGATGCCCAGCACCGACAGCAGCGGCCCCATTTCCACCGCATAGGGGGCCCCTTCGTTGGGTTGCAGCCCTTGCTCACTGGCCGACCCCTCACCCTCGGCCACCTGATCCCGCGGGATCATCCGCGACACGAAAGCCAGATAGTTGGGCGAGGTGAAGATCGCCTGACGAACCGGATCGACGGCAATGCCGCTCCAGTTGAAGACACCGACGTTACCCGGGTAAACGATACTGCCCTGCAGAGATGGTGGCGTGTACTGTCCCTCGTAACGCAGCGATTTGAACTTGATACGGCACAGCATCTGATCCACCGGTGTGCCGCCCCACATGTCCCGCCCCGTCAGCGGCGGCGGCAGCAGGTTTAGCTGCGAACGCGGTTGTGTCGGTGCTGTCCAGTCTCCCTCCACCGCGCCCTGAGGCGCCGGAACTTCATCGATCGGCACCACTTCCTCGCCGGTCTCACGATTGAGCACATAGAGACTGCCTTGCTTGGTCGGCTGAATGACCGCAGGTACCATCTGCCCATCGACGTTGAGGTCAATCAATACCGGCTGCGCCGGTGAGTCCATGTCCCACAGGTCGTGATGGACAAACTGGTAGGCCCACTCGACATTCCCCGTCGCAAGGTCCAGTGCCACCAACCCAGCACTGTAGCGTTCGTCATCCTCACTGCGATCAGCCCCCCACTGGTCCGGAGTTGCATTGCCCATCGGCAGATACACCAACCCCAGATCCTCATCGACACTGAACGGTGCCCAGACATTGGGCGAGTTGCGCGTATAGATCTCACCCTCGCTCAGCGGTGTGGTACTGGTCGGATTACCGCTGTCCCAGTTCCACACCAGCTTTCCGCTGCGAACGTCGAAGGCGCGAATCACACCGGAGGGCTCATCCACAGAGCTGTTGTCGGTGACATGGCCACCAAGGATCACCAGATTCTCGGTGACCACCGCTGGTGAGGTGGAGTAGTAACCTCCCGGCACGATCGGCCCCATATTGCGAGTCAGGTCAATCTCGCCATCTTCACCGAAAGTGGTGCAGCGCTCACCGGTATCGGCATTGAGTGCAATCAGGCGTGCATCGGCGGTAGGCAGGAAGATACGGCGCGGGCACATGACATCCGTCTCGCTGACCATCGGTGCCGCATCGCCCTCATGACTGGATGCAGATTCCGCCGCATCGATGATATTGCCCTCGGCATCGGGTGCAGCCTCGATACCATTCTCGCCATAGGACGCCACATCGTAGTAGGTAACGCCACGACAGGTCATGTGTGCCCAGAGCGAGAAGTCCTCCGCCCCCATGGTGCTGACCTCGGGATCGAAGGACCATACGGTCTCACCCGTCTGCGGGTCCAGTGCCATAGCCCGGCTGTGCGAAGTGCAGATATACAGCAGATCGTTGACCTTTAGCGGCGTATTCTGGTTGGTGATCTCCGGTGGCGAATCGGGTTGTGCGGTATCACCGGTCTGGATACGCCAGACCTCTTCCAGTTGAGAGATGTTCTGCGGCGTGATCTGCTCGAGTGCCGAATAATGGGTCCCGGCATTGGTCCCGCCATAGGCGACCCAGTCTTCCGCGGCCACCTGAGCCGGATTCAGCGCCACAGCGGGAGCCTGGCCCGCGATCTCGCCTTCCAGGTCACCAGTTTCGAGAACCTGCGTGGCCACCGCCACACCAAGTGCTGCCAACACCGCCAGAGACAGAATGGCGACGCCACCACGACTGGCACCGCGACTCCACCAGGGCAACAGCATGATCAGGCCGATGGCACACAACAGCGCCACTCGGGGCACCAGCTGCCACCAATCGAAACCGACTTCCCACACTGCCCATAGGGTCGTGCCCAGCAGGACCAGGCCAAAAAGCCCCAATGCCCCGTGGCGCCTCGCCATCATGGTCGCCCCGGACAGCGTGAGCCCGGCTCCAGCCAACAGGTAATAAGCCGAACCACCGCTCATCAGTAGATAGCCGCCACCTCCCATCAAGCTGAGACCCAGCAGCAGTATCAGAAGGCCCAGTAACCGCGCCGGCCACTTGCTTGCACGTTTTCGATCCATCGTCAGTCCCCTCGCTCTCCCTGCTCGAGTACCGAACCGCCCCTACCGGGGAAAGCCGATGCCGATACTCTGACAGGCACATGTGATTCAGCAGTTGTACAGGAAGGATAGGAGTTTGCAGGACAGTGTGCGAAAGGCAATCATGCGTTTCATAACACCGACAGGTACAGTCAGCGCGGCCTTCAAAAAGCTACGCTGAAACGCTATGGAAGCTTTCCACCACGCAGCAACGTGGCAAACTGTCGACATCCATGTATAGCTTTTCAGGATATGCCGATGAACCTTTACGGAGATTCCCGCTCCGGTAACTGCTACAAGATCAAGCTGCTCGCCGCACTGCTTGATATCCGCCTGGTCTGGATCGGTATCGATATCCTCGCTGGCGATACCCACAACGACGACTTCCTTGGCCGCAATCCCAACGGAAAGATTCCGCTGCTCGAATTGGATGACGGTCAGTTTCTCGCCGAATCCAACGCCATTCTCAACTATCTCGCCGAGGGTACCGACTGGCTGCCGAGCGACCGCCTTGCTCGTGCCCAGGTGCTGCAATGGCAGTTCTTCGAACAGTACAGTCACGAGCCCTATATCGCCGTGGCACGCTTCATATCTCTGTACCTCGGACTGCCTGAGGACCGGCGCGCAGAGTATGAGTCCAGAAAAGCCGGTGGTTATCGGGCACTGGACGTCATGGAACGGCAGCTCAGTCAATCCCGTTGGCTGGTCGGCGACAGTCCCACCATCGCCGACATCTCACTCTACGCCTACACCCATGTGGCGCATGAAGGGGGCTTCGAGCTCGAGAATTATCCCGCTATCCGTGCCTGGCTGGCCCGCATCAGCAGTCTGCCGGGCCATGTCCCTATCGGTGATGACAGCCTGTCTCACCCTCAATAGCCTGCCTCACCCTGAAATAACCTGACGCCTCTCGCCCCGGTGAGCTCAGCTCGTCATCGTCGACGGGTGTCAACCAGCGCTCGCCGAAGAGAGGCCACGTCTCCGTCCCGATAGCGCTTCCCTCCTCCCCGGAAACCCCGCGCGAGCACCATGGTACTCACCACTGTGCTGTATCCGTTGTATATCAGCGATGATTGATCCCTGAATGCTGCGCTGCGGTAACATGGCTGCAATCACTGTTCCATGGATGGAGCTTTCGAATGACGTCGCTGCTGTTTCTCGCCTTGATCTTTCTGCTGGCTGCGGTGCTGATTGTGCCGATTCTCAAGCGCCTGGGGCTTGGCGAGGTGCTCGGTTACCTGGTGGCCGGACTGGTCATTGGTCCCTCCGCGCTGGGCCTGGTACGCGATGCCGAGGCGGTTCTACACTTCGCCGAGATCGGCATCGTGTTTCTGTTGTTCATCATTGGCCTGGAGTTGAAACCCGCGCGCCTGCGCCTGATGCGCAAGGCCGTGTTTGGCTTCGGTAGTCTGCAGATGCTGGTGACCTGGCTGCTGTTGGTGCTCGGCTGTCGATGGTGGCTGGGGTTGTCGATACCAGCCACCATTGTAGTGAGCTTCTGCCTTGCACTGTGTTCAACACCGCTGGTACTGCACATTCTTGGCGAGCGCCGTGAACTCAACACTCGCCATGGACGCCTGGCCTTTGCCATGCTGCTGTTCCAGGACATTGCCACCATTCCGTTGCTGGCCGCCATCCCGTTCCTTGCCGATGATGCGCTGCTGGCAGCCGGGTGGGAGCCGTTACTCGACAGGATACTGATTGCAACATGTGCCCTGATCGGCCTGATTGCAGGGGCACGTTACCTGTTGCGTCCGTTGTTTCGCCTGGCCACCGGTAGCCGTGAAGTATTCGCCGGGGCCTCACTGCTGGTAGTGATCGGCGCTGCGCTGTTGATGCATCTGGCTGGCCTTTCCATGGCCCTTGGAGCTTTTGTTGCCGGCATCATGCTGTCGGATACCGAGTACCGGCACACCATCGAAGCCGATATAGAGCCCTTCCGCGGCCTGCTGCTGGGACTGTTCTTCATGGCCATCGGCATGACCGCCAAGGTCGAATTGCTGTTCCAGTCGCCAGCTCTGGTGCTCGGCCTCACGGCCGCCCTACTGATCACCAAGATGGTCTGCATGCTGATCGCCGGACGCCTGTTTCGTGCCAGTTGGGCGGATTCGTTCAATCTCGCCATGCTGCTGCCACAAGGCGGTGAATTCGGCTTCGTGGTGCTGACAGCGGCAGGTGCCTCTGCGCTGATCGATCAGGCCACGATTGAACTGCTGGTGCTGGTCATCTCGCTGTCGATGGCCGCAACACCAGTGGTATTTCTCACCTACGTGAGATGGTTGCAACCACTGCTGAGCCCCACCAACTCCGCCTCCAGCGACCGCGAGTTCGATACGCCCGACAACAGTTCACCACGTGTGATCATTGTGGGCTTCGGGCGTTTTGGTCAGATTGTGGGCCGGGTTCTGCAGGGGCTGAAGATTCCCTATACCGTGCTCGACAACGATGCCGATCGTGTTGTGGTGGTACGGCGCTACGGCAATGACGTCTATTACGGTGACGCCACTCGACCGGAACTGCTCGAAGCGGCCGGTGCCGGGCACGCACAGCTGCTGGTACTGGCCGTCAGCGATATCGAGAGCTCCATGCGTATCATCGAACAGGCACAGAAGCACTTCCCTCATCTACGCATCTTCGCTCGGGCCCGTAATCGTCATCAGGCACAGCTATTGAAGAATGCCGGCATCCACTATTTTCAGCGCGAGCTGCTGCCCGCCAGCCTCGAGACAAGCCGTGAGGTACTGGTCGAGTTAGGCATCACACGTGACAAGGCTCAACATGCCGTGGATATCTTTCGCCCCCACGATGAACAGCTGATGTCTCGTCAACTGGAGGCTTCCAACAACCAGAAGCAATTGATCCAGACAGTGCAGGAAGCCTACGCCGAGCTGGAACGGGTCTATGCCGCTGACGAGGATATCGTCGCAGAACTGGAGAGAGTCATGAGGTCAGGCCATCACCAGGCATCAGACAACCAGCTGGGGTGAGACCTACCGACACGAAATAGACATGCTGCATGTCTCCTGCGAGGTGCAGTACGCTATTGGCATGGCAACCAAATAGCTCATCCTGATCCATTGGATTGTCGACGGCACTTCCCTGGGCTGCGATTAACCCAATACAAGAGCTTGCCGGTTCAATAATATAGCGACGACAACTGTTCCACGGCTGGAGCTTACCCTGCATGGCCTCGTCACTGCTGTTCCTTGCGTTCGTCTTTCTTGTCGCCGCGGTGCTGATCGTGCCGATCCTCAAGCGTCTCGGGCTCGGCGAGGTCCTTGGTTACCTGGTAGCCGGTGTGGTCATTGGCCCAGCCGCACTGGGCCTGGTGCCTGATGCAGAAGCGGTACTTCATTTTGCCGAAGTGGGCATCATCTTTCTGCTGTTCATCATTGGTCTGGAACTCAAGCCTTCACGTCTGCGCTTGATGCGCAAGGCCGTGTTCGGCGGTGGCGGCCTGCAGATGTCCATCACCACCGTCGTGCTGGCGGCAGGCGCCTGGTGGTTCGGTCTGGCACTGATACCCGCGCTGATAGTGGGATTCAGCCTGGCACTGTGCTCAACACCCCTGGTGCTGCACATGCTGGGCGAACGCCATGAACTGAATGCACGCCATGGGCGCCTGGCCTTTGCCACGTTGCTGTTCCAGGACATCGCCACCCTGCCTGTGCTTGCGGCAATCCCCATTCTCGCCAGCGGTTCTCTGCTGGAAGCCGGCTGGGGGCCCTTGATCACCAGAATTCTGATCGCCGCTGCCGCCGTGGTAGCTCTCGTGGTTGGTGGTCGCTTCCTGCTCGGGCCAATGTTTCAGCGTGCCGCGGCAACCGGCAGCCGAGAGGTCTTTGCCGGCGCCTCGCTGGCCGTGGTGATCGGTTCCGCGCTGTTGATGGATATGGCCGGGCTTTCCATGGCGCTGGGCGCCTTTGCCGCCGGTATTCTATTATCGGACTCGGAATACCGTCACAGCATTGAAGCCGATATCGAACCCTTCCGGGGGCTGCTGCTGGGGTTGTTCTTCATGGCCGTCGGCATGACGGCAAAGATCGAGCTGCTGGTCGAAGCACCGGGCCTGGTCCTCGGGCTGACGGGCGCGCTGCTGGTCACCAAGGCATTCTGCGTGATGATGGCAGCCCGCCTGTTCCGCGCCAGTTGGAGCGACTCCCTCAATCTTGCCATGTTACTGCCCCAGGGCGGCGAGTTTGCTTTTGTACTGCTGACGGCGGCAGGCGGCAGCTTTCTGCTCGACAGCGCAACCGTCGAGTTGCTGATTCTGGTGGTGTCATTATCCATGGCAGCGACGCCAGTGCTGTACCTCCTGCATGTGCGCTTGATTCGGCCACTACTGCAACCTGCCGCTAGCAAGCCGGAATTCGATATGCCACGTGACGAATCGCCCCGGATCATCATTGCCGGCTTCGGCCGTTTTGGGCAGATTGTCGGCCGTATTCTCCAGGGCCTGAAGATTCCGTACACCGTGCTCGATATCGATGCCCGACATGTCCAGGTGGTGCGTCGCTACGGCAACGAGGTCTACTACGGTGATGCTGCTCGTATCGACCTTCTGGAGGCCGCAGGAGCCAGCAAGGCCCAGATGCTGGTGGTGGCAGTGAGTGATGTCGAAAGCTCGATGCGGATCATCGAGCGTGCCCAGAAGCGCTTCCCTCACCTGAAGATCCATGCCCGGGCCCGCAATCGTTACCACGCACTGCTGCTGATGCGTGCCAACGTCAGCTACCTCCAGCGCGAACTGTTGCCCGGCAGCCTGGACATGACCCGGGAAACGCTGATCGGACTGGGCATTCCCCGCGATGAGGCGCAGCATGCCGTCGATATCTTCCGCAGGCATGACGAGCGGACTCTACAACGCCAACTGGAAGTGTTCGGCAACGAACGCAAACTGATCCAGAATGTTCAGCAGGCTGCCAGCGAGCTGGAGCAGCTCTATGAGGCCGATGAAGACATCGTCATGAAACCCGACAGCTCCGAGGCAGGAGCTCAGGAGGCCCCTCGCCACCAGCCCGGCAATCGAGACTGAACCTCGGGACTGGCATAGCGATCGTCCATCAGCACCACCACACCGCGATCTTCGGGCTGACGAATGACCCTACCTGCTGCCTGCACGACCTTGATCAGCCCGGGAATGCGGTAGGCATAATCGTCGCCGCACCCGAAGCGCGTCTCGAGCCGCTGCTTGAGTACTTCCTGGCGCGGCTCCCGGGGCGGCAATCCCAGGGTGGCAATGAAGGCACCAATCAACCGATCGCCCGGCAGGTCTATTCCCTCGGCGAAGGCGCCTCCGAGCACCGCCAGCGCAATCCCTCTTCCACCGGGACGGAAATCTGCCACAAACTGATTCCGTTGCTCCTCACTCATGCTCCGCTGTTGGCGACGCAGGGGAATCTCGGGCCAGGCCTTGGCCAGAGCCTCATGCAGCTGCTGCAGGTAGTGGAAACTGGAAACGAAGGCCAGATAATGGCCGGGCTGCCGCCGGTACTGGTCGGCCAGGGTTTCGACTATTCCCGGCAGCGAGCGCTCACGATCACGATAGCGAGTGGAAAGATGGCGACAGACGCGCACCTCGAGCTGCTCGGCACTGAAGGGAGACGCGACCTCATACCACACGGTATGTTGTGGCAGGCCCAGCAGATCGCGTTGATAGTGCGCCGGTGACAGAGTCGCCGAGAACAGCGTACAGGTGCTGGCCGAGGAAAATCGCGGCGCGAGAAAGTCCGCCGGTATCAGATTGACGATGGCCAGTTGCGAGCGCCCTCGCCCCTGTCGGGTCAACTCACACAACGAATGGTCACCAAAGGTCTCGGCGAGCCGCGTGAAGGCCAGCAGCTCGAACAGGCAGTCGGTCAACATGCCGCTGCCATCCTCGGGATGCTCGGCAAGATGGTCACTGATCGCACTGCTGGCCGACTGCAGAGCTCCAACCAGTTGCTCGGGCAATGCTTCCAGCTGCCTCCAGTGAGTCGTATCCTCGGGAGCCGTCGGAACAGCAACATCCACATCGTATTGCTCACGAATCAGTGCCTGCCAACAGCGCACCACACGCCCCAGCGAGCGTTTCACACCCTGCGGTGCCTCGCGATGCCAGCCTGCCATGCGACGTTGATCGAGACCAGCCGAATACATGCCTCTGGCGCGATCCACGAGGTTATGAGCCTCATCGATCAGCACCGCCATGCGCCACTCCTCGCTACGGCACAGTCCATGCAACAACGCACTGGTGTCGAAGTAGTGATTGACGTCAGCCACAAGCACGTCGCTCCAGCGTGCCATTTCCTGTCCCAGATAGTAGGGGCAGAGCTGGTGCTGGCTTGCGATGTCGCGCAATCCCTCTCTATCAAGCCAGGCATAGGTTGCCGCGGCTTCCCGAGCCGCCGGCAGGCGATCATAGAAGCCCTGAGCCAGAGGACAGGCATCACCATGACAGGCGCGTCCGGGGTATTCACAGGCCTTTTGTCGGGCGATCAATTCCAGTACTCGCAAGGGAGCATCGGGCTGCGGAAACAGCTTTCTCAACGCATCCAGCGCCACCTGACGCCCCGGTGTCTTCATGGTCAGAAAGGCGAGGCGATCGAGAGCATGGCGAGGCATCGCCTTGAGGGTCGGAAACAGGGTACCCAGAGTCTTGCCGATCCCCGTCGGAGCCTCGACCAGCAACTCACGCCCGGTGGCCGCCGCCTTGTAGACCGTTTCGGCCAGTTCACGCTGACCGGGCCGGAAATCCGGCCACGGGAATGCCAACTGGGCCAGACTGGCGTCGCGCGCGCGGCGATGGGCGACCTCCGACTCCCCCCATTGGCGATAATTCCGACAGCGCTGTTCCAGCTCCCGCCACAATGCCTCGGCCTGGCAGGTCTCGGTCAGTCGCGTCTCACGCCAGTTGGCGCTATCCACATAGACCAGCACCAGAGTGACTTCCTCGAGGCCCTGTTCTCGGCACCAGAGTGCGCCATAGGCACGCACCTGGGCCCAGTGCAGTGCACGCTGATTGTCTGCCATGCGCTCCAGGCGACCACGATAGGTCTTGATCTCCTCGATCGTTCGGCCATCCCGGCAGACGCCATCGATACGCCCCTGGATGCGCAGGCCTGCCACCTCCTCAGCGACAGGCACTTCCGCACGATACCCCTCACCGCGAGTGGCAACGACCCGCGCCTGTCCCTCGAGACCATCACGAGCGCTGGGTGACGGTGTGAAGCGGTGATCGAGATCACCACGCCGTGCCGTGAAGTCGCAGAGGGCCCTTACCCCCACCCTGGGCATGGACTCATTGCCGGGAACACGAACAGCATCAGTCATGACGCCACTCCACATGCCACACCTCGACCGAGATATGGTGGCGGCCCAACCAATCAAGCCAGCGCCGTTGATTGTCCTGCAGACGATCTCCCGGCGCCTTCACCTCGATCAGACGATAGCTCGGCCTTTCCCCGGGCAGGAACTGCACTAGATCCGGCAGTCCCGAGCGGTTGACCGCCGGGTCCAACAGCAGGCGCTGAAACATGCAGCGCAGATCCATCGCCGGGATACAGTCGAGTGCGAGGCTCAGCAGTTCCGGCTCCAGCAGTTCCCAGTGCACGAAGGGATTGGCCAGCCCTGCACAACGTTGCCGGTGATCGAGAATGACATCGCGATAACTGCCATCATCGAGTCTGGCCAGAGCAGTATCGAACAGCCGGCGCCGGCGAGCGACAAAATCATCTCGACGCAGATCCGCGGGGCCATGCTGGAAAGGATGGAAGAAAGCCCCCGGCAGCGGGGCGAAGACCACCTCCCAGCACAACAGGCCGAACAGCCCGGTAATCAAGCCATTCTCGACATACCATGCCGGCCGATCAGAGTGACTGATGGCATCGCGCACAGCGAGCTCGACGCTGCCGCAGATGACCAGATGATCCGCCGGAAGCTCGAGGACTCGAGCTCGAGGCTGGCGGGTGGGAGGCAACTCGGGACGAGGCAATTCCAGCTTTCGCGCCAGGCGCGGCAGCAGGCGCTCCAGGCCCTGTTGCTCCGCTTCGCCGCAAGGCGATGCCTGTGCCTCAAGCGCTAACCGGTGGGCCTCGGCATACTCCCCCTGACGCTCAAGCAGACGTAGCCGACGAATACGCGCCTCACCGGGCCCCGCGAGACCGTAACAGTGCAGGGCCAGAGGGATGTCGCCATCGCGCTGCGCCTGCTGACCGAGGCGATACAACAGTCGCGCACGGCGCTCGGCCAGCCAGGGGTTGTCCTGCGCCGGTGGCGGAATTTCCGTCAGCAGCGCTTCAATGGACTCCCCTTCATCCAACCGGCCACGCAGGTCATGCAGAGCCAGATAGAGGTCCACATCCCCACGACACTGGAAGGCATGGGACAACTCGCCAAGGTCAACCTGCTGATAGCGCACCAGCCCCAGCTCGGCAAGAACGAAGTCCGACCAGGTCTGATGCAGGTTGCCAAAGAACATCAGCCGCAGCCGGTCACATACCGGCATTACCGTCAATTGCACCAGTTGATCCGTGGTCTCCGTCCACCAGTGCGACAGACGTCGGCGTTGCGGCTCAGCGTCACCGGCCTCCTCGTACTCCTGTATGACGTCAAGCAGGCGCTGGCGAGTTGCCGACTTTGCAATACCATGTGCTGCAAGTCGTTCGGCGAAGCACTGACGCAGCTCCGGTACGCGTAGCTGCGCAAACAGCTCATCGAGACCAATCAGAGGATCACGGATCACCATTCCGGCTTCCACCAACGGCACCAGCGCACGGTCGCTATCACCAATCTCGGCATAGTCGAGACGTGACAGACGAAACAATTCGCCCTTGCGCGACACCATACGCACCAACAGCGCCTGGGAGACCTCCGGCAACTCGCCAAACCCGACGATGAACTTCCACTCGGATTCCGCCAACAGAGAGTCGTGGTGTGCCGCCACCCAGTCGAGCACAAACTGGAAGTGACGCAGGTAATAGCGTGGATCCTCGCGAAGATCATCCGGCAAGGTCGGGGCAACGGCTGGCATTGGTGTCATCATATCCACCCGAAACGGCGCCGGGCATTGACAATGTTGAGGTCAGACAAGACTGTTATATGCAGTGCAGTATGGCATGGTGCTGGACAGGACTCTATTCATCAGGGCAACCACCCGCCCCTGCAACCGAGCCCTTGAAACCAAGCCCTTGAAACCCAGGTTCAGGAAACCGGGATTCAGAAAGCCTGGTTTCAGGAAACCTGAGGTTCGGGAAAATAAGGTTCGGGAAAACAAGGTTCAGGAAACCAGGAGATACCGGTGACCCAGCAAGCCAAGCGCATCAACCTCGCACTACAGGGCGGCGGAGCCCATGGCGCCTTTACCTGGGGCGTACTGGACACTCTGCTCGACACTCCCTCGATCGAGATCGAGGCCATCTCCGGGACCTCAGCGGGCGCCATGAATGCCGTGATCATGGCCGATGGGCTGGTGGCGGGCGGCCCTCAGGTGGCGCGCCGAAAGCTCGAGACCTTCTGGAGAGCTGTCGCCGAAGCTGCTCGCTTCAGCCCGCTGCAACGCAGCCCCTGGGACCGCCTGATCGGCAACTGGAGTCTCGACCATTCGCCGGGCCATCTGTTCTTCGATCTGATGACACGCTTCTGGGCCCCCAGTCAGTTCAACCCCCTCAAGTACAACCCTCTGCGTGACATCCTTGTTGACCAGGTGAATTTCGACAACGTGGGACGCTGCAAGCAGCTCAAACTGTTCATTGCTGCCACCAACGCGACTACCGGACGGGTCAAGATCTTCAATGGCGGTGAGCTGACCCCCGACATGGTGATGGCCTCGGCCTGCCTGCCATTCCTGTTCGAGGCGGTGGAAATCGATGGAGTGCCCTACTGGGATGGTGGCTATTCAGGCAATCCACCGCTGTTCCCTTTCTACCGCACCACCGACAGCCGCGACATCCTGATCGTACAGATCAATCCGGTGGCCCGTGAGCATGCCCCAGTGAGCGCCGTGGACATTCTCAATCGCACCAACGAGATCACCTTCAATGCGAGTCTGCTCAAGGAGCTGCGCGCACTGAACTTCGTCAAGCGACTGATCCGCGAAGGTACCATCGACTCACCTGACTACCGTGACATGCTGGTGCACATCATCGACAGTCAGGACCTGCTCAAGCCACTGGGTGCCTCATCCAAGCTCAACGCTGAATGGGAGTTCCTGTGCCACCTCCGCGACCTCGGTCGCCAGAGAGCCGAGGAATGGATAGCGCAGCATTACGATGACATCGGCGAGCGCGACAGTGTAGACCTACCCACGATGTTTGCGGGTTAGATAACATCTGCCAGCCACAGCAACTGCTCTTCTGCTGGCACTTCACGACAGCTCTGGCGGTTGGTACCGGCCCAGAGTGGCGAGAAATCGGGAAGACAACGCGACTCGGCACAGGCACGCAGTTCGGAGAGATCTGCCGCGGCCAGCGGAAAGTCCGGAATATCCGGGTCAAGAGGCCCCAGTTCGCGCATCGCACGGTTGACGATACCGCGTGCCGGGCGCCCGGTGAACACATTGGTGATCTCGGTCGGCGCTTCAGGCTCCAGCAGTGCTCTGCGGTGCACGGCACGCGTGGTGGCCTCCGGGCAGCACAGGAAGGCAGTCCCCACCTGTACCGCCCGAGCGCCTCGTTCCAACGCCTCGCTTACCGCCTGGGGGTCGGCAATACCACCTGCGGCAATCACCGGCAACGATACACTTTCGACGACCTGTGAGAGCAATTCCATGGTCGATGACTGCTGGGCGAGATCATGGTTGAGGAAGTGACCTCGATGCCCCCCGGCTTCCAGCCCCTGAACAATGATCGCATCAACGCCACGCTGCTGGAGCCAAAGCGCCTCCTCAAGAGTGGTGGCCGTGGACAACACCAGCGCACCGCTGGCCTTGACCCGCTGGAGCAGTGCCGCTTCCGGCACGCCGAAGTGAAAGCTCACCACCGCCGGGGTGTGCTCCTCCACCAGCGCACAGGCATCCGCGTCGAAGGGGCGCCGGGTCGGCGCATCACTGGGCGGCGGCGGCTCGATGCCCATCTCCTGGTGGAAAGGCTTGAGTCGCTCGCGCCAGCGCGCCAGGCGTTCCGGCTGCTCGGGCGGGTTATCATGGCAGAAGAAATTGACGTTGACCGGCCCCTGGTCGGCAATACAGATCAGGGCCTGTTCCAGCGCCTCCAGAGACAACATACCGGCAGGCAGTCCACCGAGTCCTCCTGCCGCCGTGATCGCCAACGCCAGTTCCTCATCCTGAGCGCCCGCCATGGGGGCCTGCAGGATCGGCAACCGCAATCCCAATCGTTTCAACAGCGTCATGGATCAAGCTCCTGGCTGGAAGACTTACCGACTGATGCATCTGCCGGTACATTGAGTTCGAGGATATCGCCGCGAATGACAATATCAAAGCGCTTGAGAAAGCTCATTCCCAGCAACACACCATCCCCCTTGTTGCCGGGATTGATGGCGCCACGCACCGCATGAGCCGTCAAACCACCCAGGGTGACGGTTTCCAACCGAGTGACACTGCCCTCGACGGTACCATTGGCAGTGTGCAGGCGGACCTCGCCCATGGGTCGCAGCCCCAACCGCTCAGCGACATGTCCGGGTACACTCACCAGACTGGCCCCGGTATCGAGCAGAAAACTGACTTCCTGCCCGTTGATCGTTCCCGGAGCACGGTAATGGCCATCGGCACCTCGCTGCAAGCGCAAGGGCTCGTCCGCTGCCACCGATATCAACCCGGCATTGGGGTTGTCACGCCTCTCCAGCCAGCCATGTACCCACCAACTGCCAAGCGCCATGAGCAGCACCCAGAAGACCAGCATCATGGCCAGCCCGGGCCCCCGCGTGGTCTGACGCTCCGTCATTCTCGTTCTCCCCGTCGACATCAGCGGTCCAGTGTTGCAATGGAATGTCATTATACTGATCGCCAGCCCGCTACAATGCCCTGATCCCTGTCCACCCCTTGTACATCAGGAGCAGCTTGATGAGCGATATTCCACTCGACACCCACGATATGGATGCCGGCCTGATCTATCGTCTGTTCACCGGAGCCATTGCCCCACGGCCCATTGCCTGGGTCTCGACGACCAGCGCAGCAGGCCACGTCAACCTGGCCCCCTTCTCGTTCTTCAATGTGGCCAGCGTCAAGCCACCCGTGCTGGTCTTCTCACCGCTGATCACCGCCGATGGCCGCACCAAGGACACACTTGCCAATCTGCGGGAAGTCGGTGAATGCGTCGTCCACATCGGCGGCGAGGCACTGGCCGAGCCACTCAATGCCACCAGCGCCAGTCTGGCACCCCACGCGGATGAATTCGATCACGCTGGGCTGACCAAGGTAGCGCTGGGAGACCTGAAAGTACCGCGTATCGCCGAGGCGCCAGTGGCCTTTGGTTGCCGCCTGCGCGACATCATCAGTTTCGGCGATCAGCCCATGGCCGGAAGTCTGGTGCTTGCCGAAGTGGTGCTGATCCATGCCGACTCGAGTGTCTGGGACGGACGCCATGTCAGCGTCGATGCGCTGCGCCCCATCGGTCGTATGGCCGGTAGCGACTACGCCCGCAGCACCGACCTCTTTGCGTTGGAAAGGCCGAAGTAAGCGATGAGCAGCGAGCAACGAGCTGCCCAGTGCGGATCCAGTTTCGAGCCAGCTATGTTCGTTCCAGACGAACAAACGCACTTCCCACATCCCTGTGGGTCGCGAGCGGCTCAACGCCAGAACGGCAAGTCCGTGCCTTTCCCGGGGTTCAGGATTCGGGGGTCAAGCTCGAGCGCAGCGTAGCTCGTGGCTCGTAGCTCGTAGCTCGTAGCTCGTGGCTGACGAGCGACAAGTCGCTCGTCAAAGCGCCTTTACCACCAACCAGGCGCCGAGGGCGATGATGCCGATCAGGAATACCTGGCGAAAACGCGCTTCCGACAGGCGTCGCCGCAGTTGCTGGCCCAGCCACATACCAATGAATGCCGGCAGCAATGCGGCGCAGGACGCCAGCAGCAGGTCGGCGGTCAGTACGTTACGCTCACCCAGCGCCAGAGCCAGGCTGGCCGTGGTGATGCAGAACAGCATGCCCATGGCCTGAATCAGCGCCTCCCGCGGCAGACCGATGGACTGCAGCCACGGTACGCCGGGAAATACGCTGGAACCGGTCATGCCCGTCAGCAGGCCGGTCAACGCCCCGGCACCACAGGCATGACTGAGGCGTTCAGACAGGCGCAGACTACGCCGTGCCAGGTTCAGCACGCCGTACAGCATCAGCAGCAAGCCAAGCAACAGGGATAACCAGCGCGGGTCGACACTGGCCAGTATCCAGACACCGGGCCAGACCGCCAGCGCCGCTGCGGTCAGGAACGGCCAGAGGCGACGGCTCAACGCCAATAGTTGACCACCTGCCAGCGCCTGCCACAGGTTGGTGGTGATGGTCGGCACAAGCATCAACGCCATGGCACTCGACAAGCCCAGCACCGCCGTCAACAACGCCAGCAGGACCGTGGGCATCCCCATGCCGAGGATTCCCTTGACCATTCCGGCCAGCACCAGGATGGCCGCTACCAGTACCAGCAGGTCTGGATCGGCAAGTATGGCGCTCAATGTTCTGCCTGCTCCCAGTCGCGCGCTGCCTGTTGACCTCGTTGCTGGTTGACCCCCAGACAGATGAGGATGGCAATGATGAAGAAGGCCGCACAGAGCAGTACCGAGGCCTGCAGCCCGACCACCGACTGCAGCAGCCCGATGCCGATGATTCCCACCACCCCGGCGATCTTGTTGGCCAGCCCCCAGAAACCGAAGAACTCCGCTGACTTCTGCTGCGGAGAGAACAGGCCTACCAGTACCCGACTCGCCGACTGACTGGAGCCCAGACTGAGCCCGGCCAGGCAACCAACGTAGAGAAACAGGTCCTGGGCATGCCAATTCAGCCCCAGGGTGTCATTGAGCCAGGTTGTGAGCTCTGGTGTGGCCCAGATGGCCAGTACCGCCAGCACCCACATCACCAGAGTAAGGAGATAAGTCACGCGCGTGCCGATCCGATCCTGAATGACGCCGAACCCCAGTGCTCCGATGGCAGCGGTGATCTGTACGATCACGAACATCAGGTTGCGCGTGGTGCTGTCCCACTCGACGACCTGCGCCCCATAGATGAAGGCGAAGGTGATGATGATGTAGACCCCAGCCATGGAGAACATCACCGAAATCAGAAACAGCCCCAGATCGCGAAAGCGCCGCAAATCATGCAGGGTACCGGAGACTCGCCGCCAGGCGATCTGGCCGAAACTCGCTGGAACTGGATGCGGCTGGCCACGCTCCTTCAGCCACAGGAAGGTGGGTATGGCTGCCACCAGGAAAAATCCGGCAGCGAAGGGCCCGACCCAGCGGATGCGTTCGAAGTTCTCGACGGTGGTCTCGCCCAGTACCAGCAGCGTGAATCCTGCCGCCACCATGCCGCCGATATAGCCCAGCGCCCAGCCGAACCCGGAGATACTGCCCAGCTTTTCCGGTGGCCCCAACTCGGGCAGGAAGGCGGCGATGAAGGACTCTCCCATCGAGTAGGTATAGTTGGAGATGATGATCAGGATCAGCCCCAGCACCACGTATCCCGGCTCGACAAAATAGAGCATGGCGCTGGTCGCCACGGTGGCCAGATAACTGATGAACAGGAAGCGTTTCTTCTCGGCGCGATAATCCATCACTGCGCCGCACAATGGGCCGGTGAGCACGACCAACAGGAAACTCACTGCCAGAGCGAAACTCCACAACAGATTGGCGAGCCGGAAGTTGTCGCCACGATCGCCGACGATAACCGTGGTGAACAGCTCACCGAACACCACGGTGATGATCAACAGCGTATAGGCCTGATTGGCGAAATCGAACATCGCCCAGCCGAGAATCTCGCGTCGTGATGCCCGCGGAGCCATGGTGCTCGGGGAGGATGTCATGGAGGGTGCATCGGTTGGGCTCATTGCGCCATCCTGTTGGCTGGGAAGAGCCCAGGATACCAGCATGGTGCGGTGTCCGCTAAGGGCTATGCGTCAGGGTAATGCATTTCCGCCTTTTGCCTGCCGACTGGATAGCGGGATTCAGTCCGACCAGCCTGGCTGCTAATCTCCCTCCATTGCTTTCCCCATTATTAACCCGGCATGCTTTCATGTTGGGTTAATAGCGGCACAGGGCCGTGCCGCCGCCGGCCATCAGGCCGACGCGAGACCGCACCACACCAGCAGATCCGCGCATCTGCGCCAGTGTGGTGCGGACGACAATCAAATCGATCAGGATGAGCTATTTGATTGCCATATTGATAATAGAATCTGACGACCGGGTACCTACATGACCCCCACGGATCTGCTGGCCTGCAGCGCAGGCCAGGAGTGGCACCAACGCCTTGCTGCACTGTTCCTCGGTGCCGCGGACGCCGACCTGCCGCGCCGTCTCGAACAGGCACTGCACGATCTGGCCGCCTTCGACACCATCATTCTGCATGCCTACCGGGGCCGCGGTCGCCCACTGGTAATTCATGACAATTATCCCGCGCACCGCCGCGAGCAGGGCGTCGACCGATATCTCAGCCGTGTCTATCTGCTGGACCCGATCTTCCAGGCCATCGAGTCCGGCATCGACAGCGGTGGCCATCGATTGCGCGACCTGGCCCCGGATCGCTTCGAGAGCAGTGAGTATTACGCCCATTACTACCGCGGGTTGGGCCTGAAGGATGAAGTCGGGCTCTTTGCGCGAGTGACGGAAGATACCGTGATGGTCGTGTCACTGGGGTTCGCGGCCGATGCCGGCAGTCTGACCCGTCGCCACCTCCAGGCGCTGCGTCACGTCACTCCAGTGGTGAGCGCCCTGCTGTTCCAGTTCTGGACCTGGCAACACACTCGCTTCGATGATGCCATGAACGAGATCGAGCCTGTGGATGCCGCCTTCTCCACCTTCGGTCAGGGGCAACTGACCCGACGCGAGCAGGAGATCGTGCGCCTCCTGCTCGCCGGTCACTCCACCAAATCGGCTGCTCGTGAGCTCGGCATCAGCGACGGTACCGTCAAGGTACATCGCAAGCACCTCTACCAGCGCCTCGGAGTATCCAGCCAGGCCCAGCTGTTCCGCAGTTTCCTGGATCATGTGTCCGTGGTCTCGCGCCAGCAGCGCTGATCACCGCATCATGACGGACGATTGGCGTGAGCGATGACGGCATCACACAGTACCTGAGTCCCCTGTCCGCACTGCTCCGGGCTCGAGTATTCAGCCTCGTTGTGACTGATGCCATCACGGCAAGGCACAAAGATCATCGCCGTCGGCGCCACTCGGGCCACATAGACGGCGTCATGGCCAGCGCCACTCATCATCCGGCGGTGAGGCAACTGGCGCTGACGTGCTGCGGCCTCCACGGCGTCAATACAAGCATCATCAAAACTGACCACCGGTGAAGCCCAGATACGTTGACATTGTGTCGACACACCGAAGGCTTCCTCTATCGACACCACTTCCTGTTCGAAACGTTGCTGCAGGGCATCGAGCTGGGCTTCATCACCATGGCGCAGGTCGACACTCAGGCACAATTCACCCGGCACCACATTGCGAGAAGCCGAGGAAATGTCGAGCTGGCCGAAGGTCACCCTGGTGGCACCACTGGAATCCTCCAGCGCATGAGCATACAGGCGGTCGATCAGGCGCGCCGCTGCCGCCAGTGCATCATGGCGATAGGCCATGGGGGTCGGCCCGGCATGCGAATTCTGCCCCTTGATGGTCAGGTCGAACCAACGCATGCCCTGAACCCCGCTGACCACCCCGATCGCCTCCTCGCATTCCTCCAACACGGGGCCCTGCTCGATATGCAGTTCGAAGTAGCTGTCCAGCCCCGGTTCACCCACTTCAAGTTCGGCCCGGTAGTTCAGCCTCTCGAGTTCCTGTCCCATGGTGACTCCTGCGCTGTCGGCGATCGCCAGGGTATCGTCCAGCTTGAAGACACCCGCATAGGTACCGGATGCCACCATGGCCGGTGCGAAGCGGCTGCCCTCTTCATTGGTCCACACCACCAGTTCCAGCGGTCGTTCGGTGACCACCCCCGCATCGGCGAGGGTACGCAGCACCTCGAGGCCTCCAAGAACACCGAGAATGCCATCGAAGCGCCCACCCAGAGGCTGGGTATCCAGATGGCTGCCCATGGCCACAGGAGGCAGGTCGTTACGTCGACCTTCACGGCGGATGAACAGGTTGCCGATCGGGTCCAGTCGCCACCGGCAGCCCAGTGCCTCGCACCACTCGAGCAGCAACCGTCGCCCGGCATCATCCTCATCGGTCAGCGCCAGGCGGCAACTACCGCCCCCCGCCGTAGGGCCGATCTCAGCCATGGCCATGAGACTATCCCATAGACGTTCGTCGTCGATGTCCAGTGCCTTGCCGTGTAAAGAAACGCCAGTGGTCATCCGCAATTGCTCCTGTTGTTGTGAGAGTTCGTGGTTGTGAGAGTTCGTGGTTGTGAGAGTTCGTGGTTGTGAGAGTTCGTCGTTGTGGGAATTCGTGGTCCGAGAATTCGCTGCGTGGAGCACTGCCAGGTAAAGCACTGCTCCGTGACCAGCAGAATGTAGAGAAGAGTAGGGAGTTGCACCGTACCGATGACATACCCCCATAAGGATATGTCACATGCATGTCACCCGCAGAGAGACTGAGGCCATCTCAACAGGAGGCCCAGCAATGACAACTTCAACGCCAACGCCAACGCCAACGCCAACGTCAAGAACGCAGACAACATCTACACCTCAGGATCAGAAAGCCCGAACAGCAGACCTCGATGCTGAAACACTGTGGCGCCAGGACCGCGACCACTTTATCCATCCCTTCACCGATTTCAGTCAGTTCCATGACAAGGGCTGCGAGATGATCACCGACAGCGATGGCATCTACGTCGAAGACGTACACGGCAATCGCTTCATTGATGGCATCGCCGGACTATGGTGCGTGAACGTCGGCCACGGACGCCGCGAAATCGCCCAGGCCATGGCCGATCAGGCCAGTCGCATGGCCTACTTCTCGACCTTCAACAACCTGTCGAATGCCCCGGCATCGCAACTCGCAGCGAAGCTGGCCGAGCTGGCCCCTGCTCACCTCAACCATGTGTTCTATACCTGTGGCGGCTCCACCGCCAACGATGCCACCATTCGTCTGGTGCACTACTACTTCAACCGTCTGGGCAAACCCAACAAGAAGCGTATCCTGTCGCGTCGCAACGCCTACCATGGCACCACCTACCTGGCCGCCAGCCTGACGGGCATCGAGAGCAACAACTGGTCCTTCGACACCCTCAGCGAGCTGGTCACGCACCTAAGCGAGGCCAACCTCTACCGGCGCCCCGAGGGCATGAGTGAAAGCGAGTACTGCGACCACCTGGTCAACGAGTTGGAAGCTCATATCGCCAAGATCGGCGCCGATAATATCGCCGCGTTCATCGCCGAGCCGATCATGGGGGCAGGTGGTGTACTGATGGCCCCTCGCGGCTACCACAAGCGCATCCAGGCAGTATGTCGCGCCAACGACATTCTCTACATCGCCGATGAAGTGGTTACCGGCTTCGGCCGCCTCGGACATTTCTTCGCCTCTGAAGCGGTATTCGAGACCCAGCCGGACATCATCAACATCGCCAAGGGACTGTCTTCCGGTTACTCCCCACTGGGAGCAAGCCTGATCTCGGATGAGCTCTACGCGGTACTGGGAACGCCTCAGTGCAAGGGCGGAGTGCTGAGCACTGGCTTCACCTACTCCGGGCACCCAGTGAGCTGCGCCGCAGCACTGAAGAACATCGAGATCATGGAGCGCGAAGACATCTGCGCCAACGTCCGTGAAGTGGGGCCCTATCTTGAACAGTCGCTCAAGAGCCTGTCTCACCACACCACTGTCGGTGACGTGCGTGGCAGCAACTTCATGATGTGTCTCGAGAATGTTGCCGACAAGGCTACCGGAGAACTGCTGCCGGTCGAGGCACGCGTGGGTGACCGTGTCGCGGAAGAGGCCCAGAAACGCGGCCTGATCATCCGACCCGTGGGCCATCTCAACGTGATTTCACCGACCCTGATCTGGAGTCGCGAAACGGTGGACACAGCCGTGACCATTCTCGACGAAGCCCTCTCTGCGACCACTGCGTCATTGAAGCGGGACGGTTTCATCTAGCCGCCACCCCGGACATGTTGCAGGTCTCGGCCCGAGACGTCTGCACAAGACTTCGGCACAAGATCGGGAAGCGCTGCCCGACAATTTCCAACGCAGCGCTTCCCCAATGCTCCCAATAACTAGAAAAGAGCCACCCTATGGAAACCTATGGCATCTGGAGCCTGATCCCCACTCTGGTGGTGCTGGCCATGGCCATCATCACCCGGCGTACCATCGAATCCCTGCTCGCCGGCAGCCTCGTCGGGTTGTTGATGGTCGACCCCACCAAGGTGATCAGCCAGGGCTCCGATATCCTGTTGAATGTGCTCGGCAATGACACCGTCACCTGGATTATCCTCGTGTGTGGATTGTTCGGTAGCCTGATTGCACTCCTGGTGCGCACCGGTGGTGTCCTCAGTTTCGGCGACGTCATGACCCGGCGCCTCACTTCACGTCGCCAAGGGCTGCTGACCACCTGGGTACTTGGCCTGGTGATCTTCGTCGACGACTACCTCAATGCCTTGACCATCAGCGCCTCGATGAAGAAGATCACCGACCGTTATGGTGTGTCTCGCGAAAAGCTCGCCTATATCGTCGACTCCACTGCGGCGCCAATCTGCATTCTGGTGCCCTTCTCCACCTGGGCGGTCTTCTTCGCCGGCCTGTTGGAAGACAACAATGTAGCCGGCAACGGCATGGCACTGTATATCGAAGCCATTCCCTACATGGCCTATGCCTGGGTGGCCGCTGCCATCGTCCCGCTGGTCGCGCTGGGCGTGATTCCCGATATCGGCCCGATGCGCACCGCCGAAATCCGTGCCGCCGGGGGGCAGCCAATCCCTGACGGTGGTGAGGAAAGTGCGCTGAAGATCGAGAGCAACGGCGACCAGCGCCCCCATCTGATCAACTTCCTGCTGCCGATCGCCAGCTTGATCCTGGCCACCTGGTACTTCGATATCGACATTCTGCGTGGTGTCATCGTGGCACTGGCGGTCACACTGGTGCTGATTGCCGCCCAGCGTCTGTTGAGCTTCGACGAGACCTTCGATACGGCTCTGGACGGCTTCAAGGCGATGATCATGCCACTCGGTACTCTGGTGGCTGGCTTTACCCTCAAGGAAGTCAACGATCTGCTGGGACTGACCGAGGTCGTCATTCATGCCGTCCAGCCACTGATGACGCCAGGCCTGCTGCCTGCGGTGGTGTTCGTGACGATGGCCTTTCTGGCCTTTGCCACCGGCTCCTTCTGGGGCCTGTTTGCGGTCGCCATGCCCATCGTGCTGCCGCTGGCACAGAGCGTCGATGCCAACATGCCACTGGTCGTCGGTGCGCTGATCTCGGCCAGCGCCTTCGGCAGTCATGCCTGCTTCTACGGCGACTCGACGGTCCTTTCCGCTCAGGGTAGTGGCTGCAGTCCCATGGCCCACGCTCTGACCCAACTGCCTTATGTGCTGATCGCCGCCAGCGTGGCGACGGTGATATTCCTGATCATTGGATTCGTGTGAGAACTGTCATGGACAACATCAGCTCTACCTCTAGCCCAGCTCAGCAGGGCTGGTCGATGCCGGCGGAATTCGCCGCTCATGACGCCTGCTGGATGCTCTGGCCACAACGCCCCGATACGTGGCGCCTGGGCGCCAAACCCGCACAACAGGCCTTTGTCGATGTGGCAACGGCGGTCAGCGAAAGCGAAACCGTGATCGTTGGTGTCAATGATGACCAATATGAGAATGCGCGCTACCAATTGCCGGACCACATTCGTGTGGTCGAGCTGTCGAGCAATGATGCCTGGATGCGCGATGTCGGGCCAACCTTCGTGACTCACCCGCAGCATGGGCTGGCCATGATCGACTGGGAATTCAATGCCTGGGGCGGACTCAAGGGTGGGCTGTATTTTCCCTGGGACAAGGATCGCCGTATCCGCACCAAGATCGCTGAAATGCTTGGCGTACCGCGCTTCGAGGCGGGCGTGGTACTGGAAGGTGGCGCCATTCACGTCGATGGTGAGGGCACCTTGATCACCACTGAGGAGTGCCTGCTGAACCCCAACCGCAACCCCGGCATGAGCCGAACTGACATGGAGCGGATCCTCTCCGCCCAATTGGGTATCGATAAGGTCATCTGGTTACCGAGAGGTTGTTACCTCGACGAAACCGATGGTCATGTGGATAACCTCTGTTGCTTTGTCGCCCCTGCCGAAGTTGCCCTGTCGTGGTGTGACGACAGTTCGGACCCTCAATACGTGATCTGCCGTGAAGCCCTGGAGGTGCTGGAGAAGGCCAGCGACGCCCGAGGCCGGCGCCTCAACGTACACCGTCTGCCTCAGCCTGGCCCCCTGTATATCGGTGAGGATGAGTCCAGCGGTATCGACCGTCTGTCCAGTTCACATCCACGGCAGCCGGGAGATCGTATGGCGGCTTCCTACATCAATTTCTACATCGGCAACAGTGTCGTGGTGATGCCACTACTCGACCCGGCCCACGATGATGAGGCCCGCGAGGTGATCCAGCGCCTGTTCCCAGAGCGCCGCATCATCGGTGTCAACGCAAGGGAAATCCTGTTGGGGGGCGGCAATATTCACTGTATTACCCAACAACAGCCGCGAGCGCCCCTCAATGTCGGATAATACCGACACCATTGTCGGAAATGTCTGTATTGTATTGAGGGTAACCGCTCACTAGCATGCCAGGGGTATATGAACTACCCCATTTCGGGGGACCATCAATGTGGAGAGACACATGAACAAATTCATTCCGACTCTGCTGCTGACTGCTTTCATGGGCCTGGCACTGACTGCCTGCGGCTATGGCACTGGTGAGCGCGCCCTGAGCGGTGCCGGCATCGGTGCTGCCGTTGGTGCCGGCGCTGCTGCCGCTACCGGAGGGGACGTCACCAAGGGCGCCGTCATCGGTGGTGGTGTTGGCGCAGCAACCGGTGCCGCCACCGACGCTGACGACATCAATCTCGATCGATAAGCCATCGGGTCAGAGCTTCAACATCATGCTGGCGCTCGAGACCGTCCCACAGGGAAGTGGGGCGCTTGACCTTAGACTAGTGGTACAGGCTTGACCTTAGACTAGTGACTCAGAAAGCAACCGTGCTCATCGACACGGCGAAAACTACCGACATACCCCGCCACCTATCCCAAGATGGAAGTGATCGGCGTGGGCGGCATTGTAATTTGGCCCCAGAACACTACCGAATACATCACAGGCCGCTTCACCGGCCCGCTTCAGAAACAGCCCCTTGCTGCCACTCCCCCAATTCTCCGTCAGGCTGACTCGCTGACCGTCCTCCAGGATGAAAGCGGCGATATCAACTGCCTCGGCTGGCTACGTCTGGCCTGCTGACGCCCATAGATATTACGACAGGCAAGACTCCCCAAATGCTCGACTCTCACCACGGAGCTGCCGAGCGTCGTCTGAGCAACATCCATTAGACGATGGCGCTCATAAATCACCCAAGCCACGGCCAACGGACAATGAGCCAGATAACTCGATGACCACTCCACCGCCGTGCGCTGCACGCGAACCAGGTTCGTCAATCGGCAATCGCCGGAGGTAAAGTCATCGACAGCTTCAACGCGAATGGCTGGGTCCTCGGCCAACAGAGCCCGGCAGGCCGCCGGATCGTCACTCAAACGCGTGAGTTTCAGTGTCATGAAGAGACCAGGAGGCATATCCAGCGTCAAAGGCGTCCATGGTAACCACTGGAGCGGTAGTGCCCAGACTCCTACCACCAGACAGGCCACTGCCAACCACCATGTAATCCTGCGCATGACGTCTCCCCCCGAGCCACACAAGGCCCGAAACTCAACAGAGGAATACGCCGCGCATGGCAGCGCAGTGGAAAACGGTGAAACAGGACCGGTCTTCAGCCTTCAAGAAACCAGGATAGCGTCAGCGCTACCACACCGACCAGAATGGCGGTGACTACAGCAATCGTCACAAGGCGGTCCAGCCACCGATCGAAGATGGTCCACTTTCCGGGGAATCGGCGCTTACGCCTGTTTGGCACACGACGCGTTGCGCCACGGGCATGAGACGAGGGCATGGCCGTTGTCCTTCCATCTATTCCATGAGCCTACGACCCAAGCTCCTTCTGGCCGGTAAAGCCGCCTGTACCGCGCATCCACAGCATCCTGCAGGTCAAGGCATTCGCATGATTGGAGCGCGTCAACAATGTGCAGCAATCAGCGCTACACAGTGAATCATGATATTCGCATGAGCCACATGACCTTGCCAATGCTGCGAAGCCAGCTACCTCAAAAAACTCCCCATACCTTCAGAAAATTAGCCTTCAGAAAATTGGCCTCCAGAAAACCAGTCTCCAGAGTGACAACGCCGCCCCATAGAGACGGCGCTGCCTGCTTGTGGATGAGTTTACCAATCAGCTACCAGAGCCCCCCGTCACGGGCTTGTCTGCACCGAGCGGCGCATCAGGATCGATTTCCAGGTCTTCCTCCTTGAGCGCCTCTTCAGGAGGGTCCATACCTTCCGAGGTTGCCTGGTCACGCGCCTCATAGGCATCCGCACCCACCGGCATTGCCTTGTAATGGCTATAGAGGCTATCCAGCATCAACTTGCGGTCCTTGCGCAGCTCGCGCATCAACACCACGATCATCAGGTAGAGGATAAAGGTGAACGGCAAGGCCGCCAGCACCGATGCTGCCTGGAGCCCTTCAAGACCACCAGCGGCCAACAACGTAAAGCAGATTGCCGCCATCAAAACACCCCACAGAACACGCTTGAACAGCGGAGGGTTGATCGAACCGTTGTCGGTCATCTGCGCAATGATGTAGGTGGCCGAGTCCGCGGAGGTGACCAGGAAGATGAAGATCAGCACCATCGCCATCACCGACAGTAGCCCGGAGAACGGCATCAGATCGAACATGCTGAACAGTGCTACGGTGATATTCTCCTGAGTGGCGGCCGCCAGCCCCAGATTCTCGCTGGCCAGTTCCATATGGATTGCCGAGCCCCCGAACACACCCAGCCACAGGCAGGCAAGCAGCGGCGGCACGAACAGCACACCGAACACATACTCCTTGATGGTACGGCCACGGGAGATACGCGCGACAAAGGTTCCCACGAACGGTGACCAGGCGATGACCCAGGCCCAGTAGAAAATGGTCCAGCCCTGTGCCCACTCATTGCCGTCGTAGGGCGACATGCGCAGACTCATGACAAAGAAGTTCTGCAGGTAATCCCCCAGCCCCAGGGTAATGGTCTCGAGGATCTTCAACGTGGGGCCAGTGAACAGCACGTAGAGCATCAGCAGAATGCACATGACCATGTTGAGGTTGGAGAGCCGCTTGATGCCCTTGTCCAGACCCGACCATGTGGACAGCATATAGGCACAGAACATGCAGAAGAGAATGATGAACTTCCACAGCGCATTTTCCGGCGTCCCGAATACCGCGTGTAGACCGCCATTGGTCTGCAGTACACCAAAACCGACGGAAGTGGCCACCCCCATGACGGTCGCCACGACAGCGAACACATCCAGCGCACCATTGAAGTAGGGGCGAGCGCGAGGATGCTTCGATGTCAGTGGCCGCAGTACGACCGAGACCAGCCCCGGCTGATCCTTGCGGAACTGGTAATAGGCAATGATCAGCCCCACCAGCGCAAAGCCGGCCCACTGGTGAATCCCCCAGTTGAAAAAGGCGTACTGGATCGCATAACGCGCCGAGGCTTCGGTCTCACCAGCCATGTCGCCATAGGGTGGATCAATATAATGGCTCATCGGTTCGGCCATGCCATAGAACACCAGGCCAACACCGAAGCCTGCTGCCAACAACATGCTCACCCAGGAGAAGAACCCATACTCCGGTCGCTCATCCTGAGGTCCCAGGCGCACCTTGCCGTATTTACTGCAGGCAAGACCGATCAGGAACACCACGATGAAGAACACCGACAGGAGATAGAACCAGCCAAAGAGCCGAGTTGCGCCGCTCAAGAGCTTGCCGGCAACTTCACCGAATCCGACGGGAAATATGGCGCCCAGCGCCACCAGCACCAGAATGATGCCAGCAGAGACATAGAAGACCTGCTGGCCTTGCGCTTCCTTCTGTTGCATATCGCCTTCCTGTTTTATTGTCAGGGACGTTTATTGGAAGGCCTGTGCAGCGCTGCTCCGGCATCGACCTCGTCACCAAACCATCCGTGTACTGAGATCCTGCTCGGTCATCAATCTCGAGCAGCCTTTGCAGACCCATATTGCCAGGTATCATTGACTGATACCGCAGAACGCACCTCAGGTTGCTGACACTCGGATTGCACAGACGATCACAGCAACCCGGAGCGCGATCCAAAGCACATTCGCAACATGTCTGAATAACATCTTGTGACACTATCGCGAATGACTTCCGCTTGATTATAGCCACCAGAGCCCTCATGCCTAGAGGTCTTCACTGGATAGAGCCGCATTCGCATAGCTCATGCCCAACCCAAGCCTAAAGATGTAAGATTTATTCCTACAGACTAACGGGAAACAGACATGTCTCAGCTCAGTCACACCCGATTATCGGTGTTGGATCTTGCTCCAATCCGTGAGGGGGGCACCATTGCCGACAGCTTCGCCGACAGCGTATGCCTGGCGAAGCTTACCGAATCCCTGGGCTTCACTCGCTTCTGGCTTGCCGAACATCACGGTCTGGATGGCATTGCCAGCGCAGCCACCTCGGTATTGATCGGTCATATTGCCGGGCACACTCAGCATATGCGTATCGGCAGTGGTGGCATCATGCTGCCCAATCATCCCCCACTGGTGATTGCCGAACAGTTCGGCACCCTTGCCACGCTCTACCCCGAGCGTATCGACCTTGGACTGGGACGCGCTCCCGGCTCCGATGGCGCCACCATGGTGGCGCTGCGCCGTGATCCCTACGCCGGGGTTGATGATTTTCCCCAGCGCCTTGCCGAGCTGCAGAGATTTCTCGGCAAGCCCCAGCCGGATCAACGAGTTCGCGCCATCCCGGGTCAGGGCACCGAGGTGCCAATCTGGCTGCTGGGCTCGAGTCTCTACAGCGCCCAACTGGCCGCTCGCGAGGGCCTACCCTTCGCCTTTGCCGCCCAGTTTGCGCCGGCACAGCTGGACGAAGCCCTGCATATCTATCGCGAGCAGTTCCGGCCATCCTCAGTGCTCGAGGCCCCCTATGCCATGGTCGGCGTACCACTCATCGCAGCAGACACCGATGAGAAGGCAGAGTACCTGGCCAGCACCGTTCGACAGAAATTCCTCGGCATGGTGAGAGGCCAGCGTGGTCGAGCGAAGCCACCAGTGGCCGAACTCGATTGGACTCCCAGTGAGCAGGTGCAGGTAGAAGGGTTTCTCGGGGCCGCGATCATCGGCGGTCCCGAGAGAGTCGAAAGCGGGCTGGAGCGGTTCCTCGAGCGCACCCAGGCAGACGAACTGATGCTGATGACCGATACTTTCGACCTTGAGGATCGACTCGAGAGCTATCGCATCGTGGCCGAACGCTGGCGCAATACCAGCAACTGATCAACAGTTCGGGCGCCAGTCGGGCTCACGCCCCAACCACTCGGGCTCAGCGGCTTCGAAGGCCGCTGCCCAGCGCAGCAGATCGAGGTCCCGGCGGTGCGGTGCAATCAGTTGCAGTCCCATGGCCCTGCCGCGGGCATCGAAGCCCGCCGGCAAACTGATCACCGGGCAACCGGACAGCGAGCCGGGAATCACCACTTCCATCCAGCGGTGGTAGGTATCCATGGTTTGACCAGCCACCTCGGTTGGCCAATGGGTTTCGACATTGAAGGCGAACACCTGAGCACTGGGCAACGCCAACACATCGTAACGCTCGAACAGTTTGAGCAGTGCCGCGTACCAGGCCGAACGAGATACATTGGCCCGGTGGATATCCAGTGCCGAACGGGACCGGCCCTGCTCAATCTCCCATTGCGCTTCGGGCTTGAGCCCGACACGGCGCTCGGGATCTTCCCATATTTCCGCGAGGCTGCCCGCCACCGCCCACTGACGCAAGGTCAACCAGCAGTCCCACAGCCGTTCCGGCGTGTAATCCGGCCTCACCGCATCGACAGTTGCCCCCAGTTGCTCGAAGATGCCCAGGGCTCCGGCACAGACATCCAGCACCCCGTCTTCCATCGGCAGATAGCCATCCCAGTCCGCCAGCCAGCCAATGCGCAGCCCACGGACTGACTCTGTTCCGGGCAGAGCCTGACGAAAGACACCCGGGTCCTGTGTCAGCGCCAGCGGCGAGCGTGGATCGGGCCCCGCCTGAATAGCCAGCAGTTGAGCAAGATCGGCGACATTGCGAGCCATCGGTCCCTCGGTGGCCAATTGATGACCGAATATCTCCGGTCCCGGGCCATGGGGCACCCGGCCAAAGGAGGGGCGGAAGCCAAGGATATTATGGTAGGCGGCGGGGTTGCGCAGCGAGCCCATCATATCGCTGCCATCGGCTACCGGCAGCATGCGCATGGCCAGCGCAGCAGCAGCGCCGCCGCTCGACCCACCTGCGCAGAGCGCATGATCCCAGGCATTGCGGGTGGCGCCGAACACCGTGTTGTAGGTCTGGGATCCCAAACCGAACTCCGGTGCATTGGTCTTGCCGACGAAGATGGCACCCGCCTCGCGCATCCGCGCCACCATCACTCCATCCGCCTCAGGTGTCTTTCCAGCGAATAGCGGCGAGCCTAGAGAAGTGGGGATATCGCAGGTGTCGGAAAGGTCCTTGATGGCCTGGGGAATGCCGTGCAGCCAACCTCGCGAGCGTCCGGCATCCAGCTCACGATCACGTTCCGTTGCCTGCTCCATCAACCGGTCATTGTCGACCCGCGAGACAATCGCGTTGACCCGAGGGTTCACCGCATCGATATGCGCAAGATAGGTCGCCATGACCTCGCGGCAACTGACTTCGCGGGCGTGAATGGCCCGGGCCAGATGCGAAGCATTCCAGACGAGGAGCTCCGGCACGAGGTTCACCGTTGTGCCACTCCCTGTTGCGGCGCTGGTTGTAGAGGAATTTCCCGTTCCGGCATTGACTGATGTGGCATTGACCGCTGAAGACGACACCATGCGACCCCTCTCTGATGTATCAGCCGAGTGAGATAGCCCTCCTCACATCATCGGCATGCATATTTCAAGCGCCATGATAAATACATCAGTAACCCCAAAGGGTCGCCACGTCAATCCGACCTCCGCCCGATACCCAGGACCGGCTTCGCAGAATCCCGTTCAAACCCCAGGGTCTGTTGACGCTTCCGCGGCAACCGTGTTGCTGCGCTATTAACATGGCAATCAAATAGCTCATCCTGATCGATTTGATTTTCACCCGCACCACACTGGCGCAGATGCGCGGGTCTGCTGGTGTGGTGCGGTCTCGCGTCGGCCTGATGGACGACGGCGGCACGTCCATGTGCCGCAATCAACCCAACATGAAAGCATGCCGGGTTAATAAATGTCGCCGTGCAACCGACCAAGCACGCTGAGATATCGCGTATAGGCGTCATCATAACGGCGGACCGCTGCCGCCTCCGGCGTGGCACGTGACGTCTGGTCAACCTTGACCAGGTGGCCGCACAACGCCTCCAGAGTCCCCTCCCCGGCACACCAGGCGGCCTGGATCGCACCACCCAGCGCCGCCGCGTCGGTCACCTGAGGACAGATCACTTCAGTGCCGGTGACATCGGCGACGATCTGGCGCCACACCGGGCTGCGCGCACCTCCTCCGATCAAGCGGATCTGGCTGGCCCGAGATGCCAGCGGTCCCAACAGTTCGAGTCCATAGCGCAGACCAAAGGTTGCCCCCTCGACCACTGCGCGGCAGAGATTCTCGGGAGAGGTGTTGCGACTGGTCATGCCGAGAAAGGAGGCACTGGCCTCGGGCAGCGCCGGCACCCGCTCGCCATTGAAGAACGGCAGTACCGTCACCCCATCGGCGCCCAGCGAGGCACGCTCGATCGCAGTATTGAAGGCAGCAATATCCAGGCCGAACAGCTCACGAATGCGGGTCGTCGCTGAGGTGACGTTCATGGTGCAGATCAACGGCAACCACCCTGCATGGCTAGCACAGAAGTTGGCCAGCAGGGCGCTGTCCGCCTCGATGCTCTCTGCCGCGTGAGCACAGATGGTCCCGGAAGTTCCCAGACTCATGGTCACCATGCCCGGAGAGATGTTACCGGTGCCGATGGCACCGAGCATGTTGTCGCCACCACCACTGGAAACCAGTACACCATCAGCCAGTCCCAACTGGCGAGCCAGCTCGGTACGCACCTGTCCTGCTGGCTGGCGTGAGTCGATCAGTCGCGGCAATACCCGCTCGGCATCCAGCTCGGGGGCGATCTCGTGGAACACCTCGAAGTGCCATTGGCGCCGCCGCGTATCGAAGTACCCAGTTCCCGAGGCATCCCCGGCCTCGGCCACCTTCTCGCCGGTCAACCAGTAATTGAGATAGTCGTGGGGTAGCAGGATGCTGTCGATGCGGCGATAGACTTCCGGGTGCAGCTCCCGCAACCAGGCGATCTTGGAGGCCGTATAACCGGTCTGCAGCACCAGTCCGAGTTTGTCGAGGCAGCCCTGCTCACCCCCCAGGCGTGCAACCAGGCGCTCATTCTGGACATTGCTTTCGGTGTCGCACCACAGCTTGGCTGGATGCAGTGGTTGCCCTGCGGCATCCAGCGCAACCATGCCATGTTGCTGGCCTGAGATGCCGATGGCACGGATCTCATTGGCCGGTACTCCAGCGCGGTCAAGCGCCTCGTGGAAAGCCCCGATGAAGGCCTCGATCCACTCGTCAGGCGCCTGCTCACGGCGACCGTTGTCGCCTTCGACCAGGTGGTGAGGCCGACTGGCCTCGCCGAGCAGCTTGCCGGCCTGCACATCGACCACCACCACCTTGGTGCTTTGGGTACCGCAGTCCACCCCCAGATACATCAGCGCTCACTCCTCTGTTCCTGTCGTCCGAGCCTGCTCGACCAGAACTTCCAGAGTAGCGCGAGCGCCCCGGTCATGCAGTAACTTGAGCGCCTCCAGATAGGCAACGACAAAGCGCGGTGAATCGACCAGGTCGCCGAACAGTTCACGGTTCTCGATAAAGACTGTTGGGTGCTCACGATTGCTCGCGGCAAGCTGGGTCAGCCTGGCCGACAGACGGTCGACAACGTCGATGGGCTGCCCCTGCTCATCAACACCTTCGACATAGCGAGCCCAGCTCGCCACAACGGCGGCCGAGAACTCCAGCTCGCTCCCCTGCTCCAGTTGATGGCGAATCACCGGCACCAACCACTTGGGAATGCGATCCGAACTCTCGGCACACAGCCGCGCCAGCGTATCCTTGATCTCGGGATTGGCGAATCGCTCGATCAGCGTACGACAGTAATCAGCCAGGTCCACACCGGGCACCGGCGCCAGACTCGGGCGGCCCTCCCGTTCCATATAACCGAGCAGGAAATCGACAAACAGCGGATCTCGGCAAACTTCATGGGCATAACGGAAACCTGCCAGGTAACCGAAATAGCACATCGCCTGGTGACTGGCATTGAGCAACCTGAGCTTCATCAACTCATAAGGCTCCACATCCTCGACCAGTTGCACGCCAGCCTGATCGAATGGCGGCCGCCCCTCGGCAAAGTGGTCTTCCAGCACCCATTGGGTGAAGGGCTCACAGACCACGGGCCATCCATCCTCGACGCCGAACTCGCTGGCCAGCTCCTCAATGTCAGCCGTGGTGGTCACTGGTGTGATGCGGTCCACCATGGAGTTGGGAAAGGGCACCACCTGCTCGATCCAGTTGGCCAACTGGGCATCCCGTGCCCGAGCAAAGGCCGTGAACATGCGACGCGCCACATCACCATTGGCCTGGATGTTGTCACAGGACATGACCGTGAACGGCGGCAGACGCCGCTCCCGCCTGCGCCGAAGCGCTTCCACCACCAGTCCGAAACAGCTTCGCGACCTGCCGGGATCGGCAAGATCATGGACAATATCCGGGTGTTCAAGATCGAACTCACCGGAAACCGGATGGAAATTGTAACCGCCTTCGGTCACGGTCAGGGATACGATCCGGATTGTCGGGTCGCTCAACGTCTCGATGACAACCTCGGGGTCGTCCGGAGCATACAGGTAGTCGCATATCGAGCCGATGACGCGGGGCTCGCGAGTGCCGTCCTGGTGCTTGATCACCAGGGTGTAGAGGTAATCCTGAAGGGAAAGCACTTCAGCCATGCGGCGATCTCCCGGCATCACGCCAACGCCGATGATGCCCCATTCCTGCGCCAGTCCCGCCTGCATCAAGGTATCGATATACATCGCCTGATGGGCGCGGTGAAATCCGCCGACCCCAAAATGCACAATGCCGGGCAGTATCTGCTGACGGTCATAGCCGGGGACTGTCACGCGCTGGTCGAGCCGTGGCACATTGCTGTCGTTGAGTTGGGTCATACTGTGGTCTCCCGCAAGATACACTGGCACCGTCAAGCCATGCGCTGATGGCACAGCACACAATCCACCGGCACTCCAGACAAGAAGGTTGGGGTTCGGCGACACTGGATACCGGGTCTGGCCCTAATGCCAGGACAGGTCCGCCGGAATCGAACGTTGCTTGATCAACCTGGCGTTGAGCATGTCCTTGTCTCGAGTCCGGTCGATGGCACCGGACTGATCCTGGCCCATCGCCAACCAGCGCTGGATCAGGCGTTGCTCGAGCAGTTGATCCTCGACCTCAATGAACAGCGTGAAATCGAAGTAATCGCGTAGCGCCAACCATGGCCCCTGGTCCAGCAACAGGTAATTGCCTTCAACGATCAGGATGCGATGGGAGGGGAAAATCACGCGCCCTCCGGCACGAGCCAGGTCCAGCGGACGATCGAAGACCGGTACCGCTACCTCGACATCCGCGGCTCGCAGTCGCACGAGATCGCGCTGCAGCCCATCGACGTCGAATGTCTCGGGCGCTCCCTTGACCGACAGGAGCCCGCGAGGACCAAGGACGGCGTTGTCAAAATGGTAACCGTCCATCGGCACCACCTCGGCCACTCCATCACTGCGCTCGTTGAGCGCCCTCGCCAACCACGCCGAACGAAAGGATTTTCCTGCTGCCGGGGGCCCGGCAAGCGCGACGATATAGCGGCGACGCCCTTCAGCCTGCTCAAGCAGTCGCTCGGCCATGGCGTCAATCGACGGATTCATTGTGCTTTCTCTCCTGCATCGTCCAGTCCGCTCCCCCAACACTATTGACATGGCCAAATAGCTCATCCTGATCGATTTGATTGTCGGCCTGATGGCCGACGGCAGCACGTCCCTGTGTCGTCATTAACCCAACATGAAAGCGTGCCGGGTTAATAAACCAGCACAGGGCCAGCGGAGGTCCGGTCATGTCATTCAGCTCATCCAGTTGCCGCCATCCACGTTGAGTGTCTGGGCGACGATATAGTCACTATCGTCGCTGGCCAGAAAAACCGCAGCACCCGCATAGTCTTGCGGACGCCCCATGCGTCCAATCGGCACCGCCTCTCCGACCATGCGCTTCTTCTCGCCCAACGGTCGGTTTTCATAGCGGGCAAAGAGGGCATCGACCTCGGCCCACATGGGCGTATCCACCACCCCGGGGGCCAGGCCATTGACACGAATCCCCTGCTTGATCAGATCCAGCGCGCAGGACTGCGTCAGGCTGATCACTGCGGCCTTGGTAGCGCAATAGGTACTGACCAGGGGTTCACCACGACGACCGGCTTGAGAGGACATGTTGATGATGCGCCCACCTTTCCCCTGCTCGACCATCGCCCGCGCCACCGCCTGAAGGGTGAAGAACAGTCCCTTTACGTTGACGGCAAACTGGCGGTCGAAGCTGGCCTCGGACACCTCGAGTACCGGCTGCATGTCGAATATCGCCGCATTGTTGACGAGGATATCGATAGCACCGAAACGCTGCTCCACCGCCGAGATCATGCCTGCGATGGAGTCACGGCAACAGACGTCGAGACGTACCCCCATGGCAGCTTCCCCGGCATCAAGCTCCGCCAGTCCCTCGTCGATGGCCGTCGCATCGATATCGGCAATCGCCACCCTGGCGCCCTGCTGAAGATAGGCCTGGGCAATGGCCAGCCCGATGCCGCGCGCACCCCCGGTGACCACCGCCACCTGATCCTGCAGCTTTCCTGCCATTCCCTGAGCGTTCACTATCCTGCTCCTCCCTTCCGGGTCTGATGATTCAGACGACACTGCTGCTGCCAGCTCACCACCAGTTCCGGCAACTCGCGCATATCGGTCATTACCTGCCAGACACCTAAATCACGCAATCGTGATGCCTGGTTGGGTGGCACATGACTGGCACCGACAAAGCCGATAACCGTCATACCCGCGGCCAGTGCTGCAGAGGAGCCGGATATCGAGTCCTCGACCACCAGACAATCTGCCGGTGCAACACCCAGCGTCTGTGCCGCCAGCCGATAGATGGCCGGATCTGGCTTGGGCCTGGCAACCTGCTCGGCACAGAAGATCGGCACCTCGCCGAGTACATGCCGCAGTCCAGTCGTCGCTAGAGAGCTCTCGACCCGCTGACGACGACTGTTGGACACCACGGCCCGGGCCAGGTCGATAGCCTCGATGGCCTGGGCAACGCCCGGCACTGGCTGCAGCTCCCGGCTCAGGCGAGCCTCGATCTCATCATCCAGCAGGCTCAAGGCACCTTGCGGAAGCGAGTGTCGACTGGCGGCTGCCAGGTGCTCGAGGATGGCTTCAGTGGTGCGTCCCAGCGCCTCGTTCAGGGCGTTTTCCACATCGATATCCGGCAACCACTGAGCGAGGCGTTGAGCGAGAGTACGTTCGGCAATGACTTCGCTATCCACCAGTACGCCATCACAGTCGAAGATCAGCGTCTGCATGACGTCTCCTTAGGCGCCGACCTCATTGGCGGCACGGTTGTCCTGACGTGTCAGGGAAGCCAGCGGATGGCGCTCAAGGCTTTCCAGCGCCATGCCATCAGCGGTGAACAGGTGAGCGCGACCGGGCTCGAAGCCGAAATGTACTTCGTCACCCACCCGGTAGGTGACGTCACCATCGGCCATCAAGGTGATCAACTCGCCGTCCATCTCCACATACAGCGAGGTCTGGCCACCCAATCGTTCGAGGACCGAAACTCGACCACTCAACGGCCCCTTGCCGGTCAGTTGAAGATGCTCGGGACGCACACCCAGCTCCAGTGCCTGGCCCTCAGCCACTTCACTACCGACCACCGGTATGTGCGCAGTGCCGCCACCGGGCAGACCCACTTCTACGCCCTGCGTGCCGGCACTGCGCACCGTTGCCGGCAGGAAGTTCATCTTCGGCGAACCGATAAAGCCCGCCACGAAGCGATTACGCGGATGGTGATAGAGCTCCATGGGCGAGCCAACCTGCTCAACGATGCCACCCTGCAGCACCACGATCTTGTCGGCCATGGTCATGGCCTCGATCTGATCGTGGGTGACGTAGATCATGGTTGCCTGCAGCTCCTCATGAAGCCGCGCCAGCTCGATGCGCATCTGTACTCGCAGAGCCGCATCAAGATTCGACAGCGGCTCATCGAACAGGAAGATGCTGGGATTGCGCACGATGGCCCGACCAATGGCAACACGCTGACGCTGGCCACCGGAGAGCGCCTTCGGCTTGCGCTTGAGCAGGGGGTCGAGTTGCAGGATTCTCGCCGCCTCATCCACCTTCTTCCTGCGTTCGGACGCAGAGACTCCCGCCAGCTTGAGGCTGAAGCCCATGTTGTCCTCAACCGTCATGTGCGGATAAAGCGCATAGCTCTGGAAGACCATCGCCAGACCGCGCTCGGCCGGTCCCAGGTCATTGATGCGCTGACCATCGATCAGCAGATCCCCCGAACTGGTGCTTTCCAGCCCCGCAATCATCCGCAGCAAGGTGGACTTGCCACAGCCGGAGGGCCCGACGAAGACCACGAACTCGCGATCCTTGACCTCCAGGTCGACGCCCTTGATAACGTGAGTGTCACCGAAGCTCTTGGTGACCTGATTGAGTTGCAATGTCGCCATGTGACAGTCCTCTTATTTCACCGCGCCGAAGGTCAGGCCGCGCACCATCTGCTTCTGGGTCAACCAACCGAAGATCAGGATGGGCGCAATGGCCATGGTCGAGGCCGCCGACAGCTTGGCCCAGAACAGGCCCTCAGGGCTCGAGAACGACGCGATGTAGGCGGTCAGTGGCGCCGCCTGGGAAGTGGTCAGGTTGAGGCTCCAGAAGGCCTCGTTCCAGCTCAGGATCACCGACAGCAGGCCAGTGGAGGCGATACCCGGCAGGGTCAGCGGCAACAGCAGATACCAGATTTCCTGTAACGTACCGGCGCCATCCATCCGCCCAGCCTCGAGAATGTCCCGAGGTAGATCCTTGAAGAAGGTGTAGAGCATCCATACCACGATCGGCAGGTTCATCAGGGTATAGACGATGGTCAGGCCGGTACGCGTATCCAGTAACCCGAAGTCACGGAACAGCAGGTAGATGGGCACCAGCACCCCCACCGACGGCAGCATCTTGGTCGACAGCATCCACAACAGCGTGCCGCGAGTCCGCCGGGTCGGCAGGAAGGCCATGGAATAGGCCGAAGGGATGGCAATCAACAGCGCCAGCAGCGTCGATCCGAACGACACCACCACACTGTTCCAGGCGAACTTCGAATAGTCCGCGCGGCTCTGCACCTCGGTATAGCTCTCCAGGGTCGGCGAGAAGATCAGGCTCGGATCGGCAATCGCATCAGCCTCGGTCTTGAAGCCGGTGAGGATCATCCAGAAGATTGGAAAGAAGATGATCAGCGCCACCCCCCAGCCCAGGATAGCCATGGCCACCTTGCGGCGGCGTTGTGCCCGCGCGGCCGGACTGATACCCGCGGCAGCCGGTGCGGCAGTGGCCGTTGTTGTTCCAGCGGTCGTCGTCATGACGGTCTCCTTGGCGCTACTGGCGCTAGCTGTCGAGGTTCTTTGCCACCATCCGCACCAGGAAGATGGCCACGATATTGGCAAGGATGATGGCAATGACCCCACCGGCAGAGGCCGTACCGACGTCAAAGTCCAGCAGTGCCCGGATGTAGATCAGATATGCGAGGTTAGTGGTCGCCAGCCCCGGACCACCGGATGTGGTGACGAATATCTCGGCAAAGATCGTCAGCAGGAAGATCATCTCGATCATCACCACCACGCTGATCGCCCGCTTGAGGTGGGGCAGCGTGATGTAGAAGAAGATCGCTATCGCTCCAGCGCCATCCATGCGCGCCGCCTCGACCTGATCCTCGTCCAGCGACTGCATGGCGGTCAGCAGAATCAGCAGAGCAAACGGCAGCCACTGCCAGGCGACAATGATGATGATTGAGGTCAACGGCAGGCTGGAGAACCAGTCCACCGCCGGCAGGCCAAGGCTCTCGGCCAGCCATGCCAACACCCCGTTGGCTGGATGCATCATCATGTTCTTCCACACCAGGGCACTAACGGTGGGCATGACAAAGAACGGTGAGATCGCCAGTACTCGCGCAATCCCACGGCCCATGAATTCCTGCTGGAAGAGCACCGCCAGCAAGGTGCCACCGACCACGGTAATCGCCAGTACCCAGCCAACCAGCAACAGCGTAGTGCCCATGGCCGACCAGAGTGCCGGATCGGTCACCAGGTATTCGTAGTTCTCCAGCCCGGCAAAACCGGTCATGCCGGGCATCAGCAGGTTGTAGCGCTGAAACGAGAACCAGATGGTCATCGCCAGCGGTACGATCATCCACAGCAGCAGTAGGGTGACGGCCGGTGCCTGAAGTGAGAGCGTACGCAGCCCCCCGACGGTGCGGCCGGAAGCTCGAGTCCTGTTCATGACGGACCTCGTTCGGAAGTGACAGCGTCAGACCCCAATCAGTGTTCTCTCATGCGGTCCAACGGTTGGGTGGAAAGCGGCCGGCATTGCCGGCCGCAGCCAGGGTCAATCGAGGTAGCCGGCACGCTGCATGGTGCGTTCGGTGGCACGCTGAGCCGCCGAGAGCGCCTGGTCGACACTGGTCTCGCCGGACAACGCCGAGGCCACCATCTGGCCAACCTGTGTACCAATGGCCTGGAACTCAGGGATGCCGACAAACTGCACGCCCACATAAGGGTTCGGTTCCAACGATGAATCCAATGGATCCGCGGCGTTTATCGCATCAACCACAAACCCGGCAAAGGGTGCGGCCTGCTGATAGTTCTCATTGTCATAGGTCGACTGACGAGTTCCCGGCGGCACGCTGGTCCAGCCTTTGGTTTCGCCGACCAGGTTGACGTAGTCCTGAGAGGTTGCCCAGGTGATGAAGGTGCGAGCGGCGTCCGGCGCATCCGAAGATGCCGGAATGGCCAGTGACCAGGCCCACAGCCAATGGGAGCCCTTGGGCGTTTCGGCCACCGGCGCCGGTGCAAAGCCAAGACGATCGGCCACCGTCGACTCATCCGGGTTGAACAGCTTTCCCGCCGCGGACGTGGCATCCACCCACATCGCACAGTTGCCACGCGAGAACAGCGCCAGGTTCTCGTTGAAGCCATTGGATGTGGCGCCAGCCGGACCATAGTTGTTCATCAGATCGACATAGAAGGAGATCGCATTCTGCCAGGCTTCGCTGTTGATCTCCGGATTCCAGTCCATATCAAACCAGCGACCACCGAAGGTATTCACCAGCGTCGAGACGAAAGCCATGTTCTCGCCCCACCCCGGCTTGCCACGCAAACAGATACCGGCCACATCGCTATCGGGATCATGGAGAGTCTCGGCCCAGTCACGAACCTGCTCCCAGGTGGGCTGCTCCGGCATCTCGATACCAGCGCCCTCGAACAGGTCGGTACGGTAATAGAGCATCGAGCTCTCAGCGTAGAACGGCAGCGCATGCAGCACGCCATCATGGCTCAGGCCATCGCGCACCGGCTTGAGCAGATCGCCTTCCTGATATTCTGCGGGTAGATCTTCCAGCGGCTGCAGCCAACCACGCTCAGCCCAGATCGGTACTTCATAACTGCCGATTGTCATGACATCGAACTGGCCACCCTGGGTGGCAATATCCGTGGTCATGCGCTGACGCAGCACATTCTCCTCCAGCACCACCCAGTCCAGGGTGATATCCGGGTGAGCCTGTTCGAATTCCTCGGTGAGGCTCTGCATGATGACCATATCGTTATTGTTGACCGTGGCCACGGTGATGGTCTCGGCCTGGGCCGCGCCTGCGGTCAGCGCGGCAGCACCGACCAACAACGCCAGTGGCTTGCGTAGCGCAGGACAGACGCGGGCAGTTGAACCTGGGTGGGAAAGGTGAGGCATGATGCACTCCTGTTATCGAACCCCGTCTCTGCGGGCTTGTTGTTGTAGCTGCCGGGTCGAGCGATGCGGTCATCAGTATCGTTGCGAATCCGCTTTCGCGCTCGGCATTTTTGATCAATCACATCAACGAATGATCAAATGATCGGGCAAGGAGATAAAAAAAGCAAAGACAAGCGGGTTAGACTTTAGGGGGACGGCGGGCCAGCTACGAGCTTCGAGACACGAGCAACGAGCTGCCCAGTGCCAACCTGATGGCTACGTGCCTCTCCCCAGGATTCGGGGTTCGGGGTTCGGGGTTCGGGGTTCGGGGTTCGGGGTTCGGGGTTCGGGGTTCGGGGTTCGGGGTTCGGGGTTCAGCTCGAGCGTAGCGTGCTCGTAGCTCGCAGCTCGTGGCTGAGTGAGCGTTCGCTGTTGCGGGCCCCTACAACGCCTCGACCACAATACGCGCGGCATGCTCATCAGTGATCAAGCCGTTCAACCAACCGCCGCGCAGCGCGGCGAGGATGGCCGGGCCCTTCTCGCGTCCGCCAGCCAGTGCGACTACCGTCTGGTCGCGGAACACGGTCAAGGGCAGACTGGTGACTCGGCGAGTGATCGAGCAGTCGATAACTTCGCCGGATTCGCTCAACGGCCAACCCAGCAACTCGCCCACCGCGTCGAATGACAGCAGTTCGGCCAGTTCATCGGCACTGATGAAATGATCCTGAAACAGGGTCGCCTGGGGATCGATACGCCCCACACCGATAAAGGCGGTGCAAGCCTGGCGTGCCACCTCTCCAATGGCACGGAACAGTGGCTGACCGGCCAGGGCCTCCTTTTCCTCAACACTGGCGGCGACCACCGGCGTCGGCAACAGGAAGCGCTCGCCCCCGGTCTTGTCGGCAGCCACCATGACACCATCGTAGCGGTTGGCAGAACCATCCCGGGCCACATTACCGACCAGTGAAACAAAGCGGTGCTGAGGACGATCGATACGGCTCAGTGCCTCCACTGTCGCCCGCACCGAGCGTCCCGTGCCCAATGACAGGGTCTGTGGATCACTACGCTCGATCAAACGTGACAACCGCTCGGCGCCAGCCACGGCAAGATAAGGCGTGGTATCGCCAGCATCAGCAGCAGCTGGAACTACATCGCAATAGTCGAGTTCGAAACGCTGGCGAATGGCCTGGGACAACGCCGTGCAAGAGGCAATCGGATGGTCGATATGCACCTTGACCAGGCCCTCCTGGCGCGCCAGCGCCAGCAAACGCTGGACGCCCGGACGCGAGACACCAAGCTGAGCGGCAATATCGTCCTGGGTGCAACCACCAACATAGGATAGCCAGGCCGCCCGTGCCGCCTGATCCAGCTTGACCTCGAACTTGTCCACGCGCCGCCTCACTCCCGTGATCCTGATGGTGCCTTCATCATCGCAAGGCCAACGGCATTGCACAATGCATGACGCTCCGCTCTCTGCAGCACGATCTGCTCGTACCGGCGTAGTTTTCACCCGCAGGGGGGAAGGCGGCCCAGAGTCAAACTCCTATGTTGGAGATAGCCATTGGATTACATGATCTAACAAATCCTTAATCAGGAGAAAGTAACATGCGTATTCCATCTGGATGCATTGTCGTCACTATCCTGCTGACTCTCTCAGCAGGTGCCATGGCCCAGAATTCAGCCTGCATACGCCAGCTAAGCACAGGGGAGAATATCGATGACATCATCGCTAAAGAAGGCGGGCTACAGCCAGCATTGAACATGGCTCTTAGTCAGCGTGAGTCCAATCTTCGCTGGTTCGCCGATATGCGAGAAAGCATGAACCAGGGTGTTGCCGAAGAGCAACTCAGGCAGCTTTACGCACAGGGCGAAATGGCCAATCGTGCCAATGAACAATTGATAGAGGCCTTGCAATGCCGACAGTAAAGATTGGCTAAAAAGGTAGTACAACGAAAACGCAGGAAAAGAACAATGAATTCCTCAACAAGAGCCATCCTGATATCAACGACATTGATGTTAGCAAGCATATTCCAAACATCACTTGCCAAAGAGGACAACATCACCGACAAGGAGTGAAATAACCACCCCACCAGAGAGTGTGATTTCTACGATAGGGTAGTAAAGATTCCCGACGAGCCAACACCAACAACAGAGCCAGTGAAAACCTCGACAAACTATATGCACTGGGCAACCTGTGTCTACGATGCCATGGGGTATCAAACCTCCTACAACGGCATCGCAGGAAGGGTTCTGTGCATGTAGCCATACCCTAGCAAACCCTTATAAGAACAAAAAATAAAAGAAATCAATATAAACCAGGGAACATGAGCATGAACAAACATCTTGTTGCAACCGCACTGCTATGCTCGTTGCTGGCCTCCTGCACCACCATGATCCAGGGCGGTGAGGATGATTACTCCTATGTTCTCGATGCCAAGCGTCTCGGCAACCAGGCTGTTGATCAGGTCATGGCAGGCCAGGGGGAGTCCGCGCGAAGCTACTTTCAGCAGTCTACCGATGTCCTGGCCAGAGGGGTTGCCGAGCATAGCCGACGCATGGCGGAACGTGCCGATACCATGAGCACCTTCGCTGATATCGGCACCATCGGGCTGGCCATTGCAGGCACTGTCGCCGGGGTGGATGCAGCTTCCAGCTCACCAACGGGAGCACAGCAACTGCAGCCCTATCTGAACCAACTGAACAGCGCATTGCTCGACTTCAACAATGCCATGCAATATGAGATCCGCTCTTCCGAGCAGGAAGCAAGGTATGGGCAGCAGCGCAAGGTTGATCAGGATCGCTGGCGTTCTGTCGTCGTATCTGATCGCAACCTCGCCCGCAGCATTGTACGCATTCGAAACTATAGTAATGGAGGAGGCTGGTGCACAGGAGCCTTTATTTCTCCTCAAGTCATCCTGACTGCCGCTCACTGCTTCAACATTAACGATACGATTGGCGTATATCGCCAAAATATAGAAAGTGGCAAGGAGTTCATTACTGGGGAAGAAACACAGATTCTTGCTGGATGGGGGGCTAATCACCCCTCATGGCAACATGATCCAAGCAGGCCAAATCTAACTCCTCAGGAAAATGCCATCGACGTTGCCATCATCATTACTAAAGAGCCAAGCCGATATTTCCTCCCAGTTTCCACCAGTCCACTTGAACCCGATGATCGACTCATGGTGCTTGGGTATTCCGGTGACCTCAATGATGGATACTTCCTGCAAATTGACTATGGCTGCAGCGTATCCGGGATAGAGAATGGCGGCCTTGGTAGAATAAGGCACAACTGCGTTGCATATAAAGGCAATAGTGGTGGGCCTGTCATGACCGTAGATGGTGGAATTTCCGTAGTAGGAGTCACTTCAGGAGGCAATTTGCTCCGAGATCGGTCAGCAAATTCAGGCTTTGCCGCACCAGTAATTTCCGCAGCTGATTTGTACGATGTCATGATCCTCGAAGATAGCGCAGACTACCCGATTCCCCCATCTCCCTTCCGCCCTTCAGTAAGCAAACAGCTATAACCCCAGCACAACGCAGCGTACCTGACACCCTTGCCCCACCGATGCTCAGGTACGCACCACCAGGAATTTCGTGCCAGGTTACTTGATGTAACGAAAAAGGTTGCACCATACCCCCATGATCAACTCCGCCGAGAAACTGACTGAATTGGCCTACGCCGCCATGCTGGGAGAGTCGCCCTGGCAACACTTTCTTGACCAACTGGCGCTTGAGGTGCCCAACGGCAAGGCAATAGTGGTGGTACATGACAATGCAGCCGCACGTTGGCATATTCCGCTGGCCTCGGGGGTCGATCCGAGGACCCTCAAACGCCGCGGGGCCTATGCCTGTGCCAATCCCTTTATCGCCCAGACCACCACGTTGTACAACGGTATAGGTGTCGGCATCGTCGATGAAGCCCTGATTCCCCTCGAACAGTTGAGAAAAACCGAGTTCTACAACGACTTCCTCGAACCCCATGAAATGCCATCCCGAGTATCGCTGACCATCGAGCAGGAGCAGGATGAACTGTTCATTCTGGCATTGCTCTCCGACTCCATGCAGCAGCAGGACAAGCTGCGAGCAGCAGGGTTGCTGACCCAACTGTCGCCACATCTCAGCCGTGCGCTACGCTACTACCGACGCAGCAGCACAAAGCGTCTGATGGGCACTCATACGCAACAGTTTCTGGATGCGCTGGGCACAGCGGTTCTGCTGGTCGGAGAGCATTCACGGATAGAGATCGCTTCGGGGCACGCGGAACACCTCATGGCCACCGGCGATATGTGGCGTATCACGTCTCGAGGTCAACTGCAGTTCCTCGACGACAAACTGGAAGCATCCCTCAAGGCCATGCTCAGCCGTTGGTACACGGGCGCTGGCACCCTGAATTTTCCATTGGCTGAATACCAGGTTTGCCTGGTACGCATGATCAAGGATTCCATTTCCTGCTATTTCGAAGGGCCCACGGTCGCTGTGCTGCTCGAGGAAGTCGGTAAAGCACCCCAACGACTGGACCTATCGGGGTTTGGAGCTGTATTCCAGTTGAGTGCTGCCGAGGGGCGAGCTCTGGCGGGCATTATCGATGGCAAATCCACTCAACAGATCGCCGAGGATTCCTCCCGCTCCGTGGAGACCATCAGATCCCAACTGAAGAGCCTCTATCGCAAGACCAACTGCCATAGTCGAGAGGATCTACTCAAGCGCATACTCGCGCTTCGCTAACCCAGCCAGCCCTCTCTGCCCAGTTGACCGGCTCAGACCACATCTTGATACGCAGCCCCAAGGCGATTCCATCAATGTCGGACCATAGGCCTTGCGCAGACCGTGAGTGCCGCTCCACCTACTCAGCCCCGTGCTACTGCAGCATGACCTGCTCGTATCAGCGTAGTTTTCACCCACGGTGGTGATGGTGGCAACTGCCCCTCCTGACTTTACTGAGATGTATCTGACACACAAGGCTCAATATCATGAAAAACTATTTCAAGGAGCTGACACTAGCGGTGATCGTCTCGGGAGTTTTCCTCTCAGGATGTGGAAGCAGACTTACACCCGAGGACATGATGGTAAATATAAAACAACAGACCATATATGGTATGTCGCGAGAAACCGATCCTTCCACCAACATCACTACCATTTCATCCTCTGGCGAGACAACGGACATCTACTATAACGGCTATGGTGAGAAGACTGGAGAGCGCCCCTCGACACTGATGGACGAACCTGAACTCAAGGGAGTTGTGAAAATCCATCCAGATGGCAGAACAGAGTATTTCCTCGTTCACTCATTGAATAAGGAAAGCGACATTATATCAAGTCGCTACTCCAGCGCCTGCAGATCTGATAATGAAACTACATTTTCAGCCGATGGAACTGTTGTGGGCCCGACTCCAGGTGAGTTTCATGAAATTGATTCTGGATGGTACGGTTTTGTCAGGATAAACGTCGACCGTGATACGTTCAGAACAATCGCTGCCTCTGACTCACTTGTGGTCAGATCCTGTCTTGATTACCAGGACATCGTATCAGAAGCAGAGATAAATGCACTCAGAAAAGTATTCAATGAATCCATAAATCAGTGACACATGAAGCATGTAACACCTAACTCAAAAAAACCAACATAACGCATGGGTACAAAACAATGAAAAAACTGATCATTATACCAGCAGCACTTATCTTCCTGATGTCTGGGCAAGCGTTCTCAGACCAGGGCTGCACTTCCGCTGAAATGAGAGTGGAAAACCAGATGCACTTCTCGGAGAGAGTTTCTGTATGCCAAGTCTATGTGCGTAGTCATTGCTCGGAGCCACTACACTGTAATATTTCCGTGCGTGGTTCCAGGTGGAACAGGATTCTAGGCAGAACAGAGACTACCTCTGACTCAGGAGCGTACTATTTACCAGCAGGTGGAGAAATCGCCTTGAACGTGGTGGCCTCTGGGTGTGTGAGGTACGAGTATCGGTGTGACGATCCGGCCTACCTGCAGTGAATTCGCACCGTTTCCTGAGCCGTGGGTAACCATGACCAACTCCGCCGACAAACTGGCCGACCTGATCTATGCCGCCATGCTGGGGGAGAGTCCATGGCAACACTTTCTCGATCAACTAGCTCATCAGGTACCCAATGGCAAGACGGTACTGGTGATGCACGATGAAGCAGTGGCGCGTGGGCATATCCCACTCGCCTCCGGCGTGGACCCAGGCATTCTCAGGCTTTACGGCGCCTATTACGCCAGCGTCAATCTCTTTATCGCTCCCGCCGCTACACGACCCAACGGGGTTGGCTTCGTCGACGAGGCCCTGGTGCCGCTAAGGCAGCTCAGGAAGACCGAATTCTACAATGACTTCCTCGCCCCCCATGAAATGCCTTCGCGGGTATCGCTGACCATCGAGCATGAGCAGAATGAAGTGTTCATTCTGGCCCTGCTGTCCGACGCCATCAATCAGGATGACAAGCAGCAGGTTGCACATATGCTGTCCAGCCTCGCTCCCCACCTGCAGCGTGCGGCACGCTTCTATCGTCAATCAACCGCTCCCTGCCTTGATGGTCAGATATTCGATGCAATGGATATCGCTGTGGCCATCGTCGGGGAGCCGTCACGACTGAAAAGAGCATCGCCCTATGCCGAGCGCCTGTTGAGCACTGGGTACCACCTGTCGCTCAACGCCTGCGGACGCCTCGTCATGGGGAATGCCGAGGCCCAGCGCAGACTTCAGGGCATGCTCAGCCGCTGGTATTGCGGCCCGAAGGTGGTAACCCTCCAGCTACCAGACGCAAGAATCACCTTGATTCGCCTGGTCGACAATGACATCAGTTTCTATTTTGAAGGCCCGACAGTCGCTGTCTTGATTGAGGAGAGCGATGGCTCACTCCACCGTCTGGATCTCCCGAGGATTGGCGCTCTGTTCCAATTGAGTCCTGCCGAGTTGCGGGCTCTGGCAGATGCTATCGACGGAAAATCGACTCAGCAGATCGCAGAGGAGTCTGCCCGCTCCGTGGAGACCATCAGATCCCAATTGAAGAGCCTCTACCGCAAGACCGACTGCCATAGTCGAGAGGATCTGCTCAAACGCATACTGGCGCTTCGCTAGCTCGCTCAGGCAAGCTCTCAACCTCCGCCCGGCAACCACACCTTCACCCGTAGTCCGCCCAGAGGTGACTCATCCAACGCCAGGCGACCGCCGTACAGCGTTACCAGGTCTCCGACAATGGCCAACCCCAGACCACTGCCCGAACGGCGCTCATCGAGACGAACCCCACGTTCCAGCACAGCGGTACGCTGCTCTTCAGTCATGCCGGGACCATCGTCCTCCAGACACATGCAGACGCCTCCATCATCGAGCCGGAAGCTCAACTCGACCCGGGAATGTGCCCAATCGAGGGCATTCTCCAGCAGGTTGCCGGTCAACTCCTGCAGATCCTGGGGGTCCACGCGCAGCTTGAGCTCAGCAGGAATGTCACGTTGTAGACGGATACCGCGACGCCCGGCCAGGCGTTCCAGCCCCGATACCACAGGTTCGATGACCTTGAGAATTTCGACACGTGCCGCCAGAGCCGCGCTCCCAGCGGCACTGGCTCGAGCCAGATGATGCCGAACGGCGGCATCGATCCGCGCCACTTCTTCACGCACCTGGCGACGCTCGACATCAGGCAGACGTTCGGCCTGAGCCTGGAGCACACTGACCGGCGTCTTCAGCGCATGAGCAAGATTGCCGGCTGCTGAGCGCCCCCGCTCGATCAGGCGCCGGTCATGATCCAGTACCTCATTCATCGTTTCGGCCAGTTCCGCCAACTCGCCGGGCAGCCTGGTATCGAGGCGCTCACTCTGCCCTTCCTTGACCGCGCGAAGGTCCGAGTGCAGCGCACGCAACGGTGCAAGCCCCCAGCGGATCTGCAATGCCAGACCCGCCAGCAGCAAGACACTCAAGGCAATCAACGACAGCCACAGCAACCACTCGAAGCGGGCGACTTCAGCATTCAGCTCCTGACGGCTGACTGCCAGGGTAACGTGCACGGGCTCCGGGTGCCCCGGCAGGCGCAGTGCCTGATCGACGATACGCAGGGACTGCCCCCTGGGGCCCTCGATGGTGCCCCAGTGAGTGCCCAGGCTGGTGGGAATGGGCAGGCGTTGATCCCACAGCGAACGCGAGACATGGGCCAATGACTCTCCGTCGCTGATCTGCCAGTACCAACCAGAGTAGACCCGCTCGAAACGCGAGTCACCGAGACGCTCCTGAACACTGAGTTCCCCGCTCAATGGTTCCTGCTCCAGAGAGGTGAGCAGTACCTTGTGCATCGATGCCAGACGCTCATCGAAGGACGCCGAAGCGGATTCACGGAAGCTGAACGACAGGCCGATGCCCACCACCGGCACGATGACCAGCACCAGTATGATCGACGCCACGATCAAGCGTCGGGCAAGCGTCCCGCGCGTTGAATCAGCGACACTCATCGCGACTCGCTCGTTTCGTCCTCGGGTATCACCAGACGATAGCCCTGGCCACGCAGGGTCACGATGCGCTCTCCACCGAGCTTGCGGCGCAGGCGACTGATCTGCACATCGATGACATTGGAGTCGGGTTCGTGGTCACGATCATAGACATGCTCGGAGAGCTCGGTACGGCTGACCACACGTTCCTGGGCATGCATCAGATAGGCCAGTAGCCGAGACTCCTGAGCGGTCAGGGTCACCGGCCTCCCTGCCAACGTCACGCTGCCGGTGTGAGTGTCGAAGCTCAGATCACCCGCACTGAGCACCGGGTGGGCATGGCCATGGCTGCGACGCACCAGGGCACGCAGACGAAACAGGACTTCGGCGGTCTCGAAGGGCTTGGTGACATAATCGTCGGCCCCCGCGGAGAAGCCAGCGGCCTTGTCCGACCAGCGCTCACGAGCGGTCAATACCAACACTGGTAGGTCGATGCCATCATCACGCCACTGGGACAACCAGCGCGTGCCATCACCATCCGGTAGGCCCAGATCGAGAATCACTGCATCGTATTGCTCGGTGCGCAACAGAAAGTCCCCATCTCCGCCAGTGGCTGCCATTTCCACCAACAGCCCCGCATCGCGCAGCGATATTGCCAGAGCCTCACTGAGCGCCTGGTCATCCTCGACCAACAGGATCTTCACTTGCGTACTCCCTTGTTTACCGCCAACACGTGTTTACCACCAACAAGTGCTTGCCGCCGAGATAAGTGTGCACCGTCGTGAAGAAGTCACCGTCATGGAGGCTTGCCCTTATCCGGCTCGAGACTCGCACTGCCTACTGCTCACCAGCCCCGGGGCGCTCCATATCGCTGATACCCACGCCTTCGATGCCGATCAGCTCGCCACTGGTAGCGTCGAACTCGAACTCCACCACCTGCCCCTCGGGGCCGATCATCTCGATTTCGTAGATGACTTCACCATCATCACGCTCAAGTTCAACTTCCAATACCTGGCCAATATAGCGCTCATCCAGCCAGTCGAGCAGAGTCGGCAAGGCGACCAGCCTACCGTCCTCAACCTCGCGATGCAGGTCCCGCCAATCGTCGTCATCCGCCCGAGCAGGGGCTATCCCCAACGCCTGGGTCAACGTCGGCATGGCAGTCAGCGGAGGCATCAACAGCCAGGCACCGCCCCATAAGGCCGCCGCCGTGCATAATGCCAGAGTGGATCGAATCAAGTATCTCATCATGGGGCGAAGTCTGAATAATCCGACATGAATGCAAGATGAACACCACTGTCAGCTTGCTGCAAGACAAGGATTGCGAAGATGGCATCCATCAAGCGTGGCTCACGTCGAGTCACGCAGGAGCACAGACCAGCCAGTCCAATCACGTCACATCATTACTGACTGGCTTACGTCTGCAAAGGAAGGAGTGCCCTATGATCAAGCCGCTTTCTCTCAGTCTTGCCACCTTTGCGCTCGCCGGCACCATGGCCACCACGGCCATGGCCGATGACGGCGCCAGCCGTGAAGATATCGACAGCCTGCTGCGCAGTGCCGGCGAGTATGGCTTCAGTCATTTCGACGAATTCAGCGTCGATGATGGCAACCAGTTCGAGGTCGAAGGCTGGCGGGATGACGGCTGGCGTCTGGATGTCGATATGGACATGGCCGACGGCAGTATTCTGCGCGAGGAACAGCGCAAGAGTGAAACGCCAGACTGGAGCCTCAGCGCCGACGATATCGACAGGGCCCTCGATAGCGCCCAACAGGCAGGTATTGAACACATTGCTTCTGTTGATGTCGACTCGATGGGCCGCATTGAAGTAGAAGGCTACGACGACCGCTTCCGCGAGCTGGAAGTGCGATTGAACCGCGATACCTTCGAAGTTCTGGGAGTAGACCATGACGACTGATCATTCACGCTTTCGCTCAGGTACCGAATATCGTGACAATGCCGCCTGGCGGCTTGCCAGCCACTGGCAGCAACGTGCACAGGAGGCTCGCCCAGCGGGCCACCTGCGCGGCGTCAAGCTGGCGCTGGCCTGGGTGCTCGGCTGTACCATGCTGCTCGTCGCCACCCTGCTGGGAGTACTGTTCAGCCTCGTCGGGCTGCTGATGCTGCCACTGGTACGTCGACGCATGAAGAAGCGTATGGAGCAGGCCCGCGCAGACCATGCCGAAGATATTGGTCCCGGCTGGCAGAAGAGCCAGCAGCAGAATCCACATCAGGCCCAAGCTACCGATATTCTGGAAGGCCAGTACGAGGTCAAATCCTGAGCCCAGAAGACGTCATGAATGGAAATCGAGAGCGAAGCCGGGGCAACCCGGCTTCGTTTTTTTATGGATGGGGCAAGCCGTAAGCCGTAAGCCTGGTGTGCCCCCAAAAAAGTAGACACCTCGGTTCAAGCCGCCAACTCGTATGCCCTGGGCGCTAACCCGCCCAGGGTTTCGTGAGAGCGGACATTGTCATAATACTCGCCAATGTAATATGCCACGGCGTCTTCCATCTCCCTGCGGCTGATCAAGCCCAGATGGTGCAACCACTCCCGTTTCATCAACGAGAAGAAGCTCTCTGCACAGGCGTTATCCCAACAGTTTCCACGTCGGGACATGCTGATGGTGAGGCCGGCTCCACTCAGCGTCTTCAGCACCTCTTCACTGCGATACTGCACTCCCTGATCTGAGTGAAACAGGCTGCCGCCTGGCTTGATCGAGCGCCAGCCC
>NZ_FRCA01000011.1:0-67108 GCF_900142755.1 Halomonas cupida
TCTCCCCTGCGAGCTCAACACCGAATCGCTGGTCGAGGCCGCTCAGGAAAAGGGCGAATCCATCGCCTCCCGCAAGGCCTCGCTCAACTGCCTCAACGAGTTGGGCCCGCAACTGCCGGAACTGCTCGGCGGCAGCGCCGACCTGGCCCCGTCCAATCTGACCTTCTGGAGCGGCGCCAAAGCCATCACTCCCGAGACCAGTGACGGCAACTATCTGCACTACGGGGTGCGCGAGTTCGGCATGGCGGCGATCATGAACGGCATCGCCCTGCATGGCGGCTTCGTGCCCTATGGCGCGACCTTCCTGATCTTCATGGAATACATGCGCAACGCGGTACGCATGGCGTCGCTGATGGGCCAGCAGGCGGTGTACGTGTTCACCCACGACTCCATCGGTCTGGGCGAGGACGGCCCCACCCACCAGCCCATCGAGCAGCTGACCAGCCTGCGCACCACTCCCAACCTCAGCACCTGGCGTCCGGCGGATGCGGTCGAGACCGCTGCCGCCTGGGGATATGCGATCAAGCGCGCCGGCGGCCCGACCGCGCTGGTCCTGTCGCGTCAGGGACTGCCCCACCAGAGCCGCAGCAAGGCCCAGGTGGCCGATATCCAGCGTGGTGGCTACGTACTCAAGGACAGTGTTCTCAAGGGCGGTGTTCTCAAGGACCGTGTCCTTGAAAACAGTGAAGGCACGCCGGACCTGATCCTGATCGCCACTGGTTCCGAGGTCGGTCTGGCGATGGAGGCCGCTGCAAAGCTGGAGGAACAGGGCAAGCAGGTGCGCGTCGTGTCGATGCCGTCCACCGATGTGTTCGACCAGCAGGATGCCGACTACCGTGAATCGGTGCTGCCGCGTGCGGTGCGCGCTCGCCTGGCCATCGAAGCCGGTCATCGCGACTACTGGACCAAATACGTCGGCCTCGACGGTGACGTGGTCGGCATGAGCACCTTCGGTGAGTCTGCCCCGGCCGGCGACCTGTTCAAGCACTTCGGCTTCACCGCCGACAATGTGGTGGAAAAGGCTGCAGCCCTGCTGGGCTGATCAACGCCAGACGTTTACAGAAGCCCATACAACCGGCTTCATGACGTCGCCTCCATCAAAAAAGCAGGGCCACGGCGATCACTCGCCATGGCCCTGTTGTTTTCCGGGGCATGCCCCCCTGTCAGTGCCGATCAGGCAATACTGACATCCGGCGCCAGATAGACGTCCTGAATGGCATTGAGTAGTGCCACGCCATCGCGCATCGGCTTCTGGAAGGCCTTGCGACCAGAAATCAGTCCCATGCCGCCGGCACGCTTGTTGATGACCGCGGTGCGCACCGCCTGGACAAGATCCCCCTCACCACTGGATGCGCCCCCGGAGTTGATCAACCCGGCACGCCCCATATAGGCATTGGCCACCTGATAGCGCGCCAGATCAATCGGGTGATCGCTGGTCAGCTCAGAGTAGACCTTGTCGTGGGTGTGCCCAAAGCCGATGGTGCGATAACCATCGTTGTTCTCCGGCAGCTTCTGCTTGACGATATCCGCCTTGAGCGTTGCAGCGAGATGCACCGCCTGACTGGTCAGATCCGAGGCCACATGATAATCGGTGCCTTCGTGCTTGAAGGCCGGGTTGCGCAGATAAGCCCAGAGTACCGTGACCATGCCCAGCTCGTGGGCACGCTCGAAGGCCGCGCTGATTTCCATGATCTGACGGCGGCAGTCCGGTGAGCCGAAATAGATGGTGGCCCCCACAGCGACACAGCCCATGTCGAAGGCCTGATCGACCTCGGCAAACAGCGTCTGATCGTACATCGCCGGGTAGGTCAGGCTCTCGTTATGGTTGATCTTGAGCATCATCGGAATGCGGTGTGCATAGCGACGAGAGACGGATGCCAGCACGCCCAGGGTAGAGGCCACAGCGTTACAGCCACCTTCAACGGCCAGCTCGCAGATATTGGCCGGATCGAAGTAGATGGGGTTGGGTGCGAAGGAAGCCCCGGCAGAGTGTTCGATTCCCTGGTCCACCGGCAGGATACTCAGATAGCCGGTCCCACCCAGGCGGCCATGGTTGAACATCGATTGCATGCTGCGCAGCACCGCTGGAGAACGGTCGGAATCCATCATCACACGGTCGACGAAGTCGGCACCGGGCAGATGCAGTTGATCCTTCGGCACGCCCCGGCATTCGTGGGTCAACAGATCCTCGGCCTCGCTTCCCAGCCAACTGGCGATATCACTCATCCTCTATCTCCCTATGGTTCCGACGGGTTACACAGTAACCTGAATGGCTTTGCAAATGGTTCTCACAGGATAGCGGATGACATCCTGCAGGATAGAGCCACTGGCCATCTTGACTCCGCAATGCGGCATAATGTTCAGTCAGCCTGGCGCTCGACGGAAACATTCATCAAGGACAACCACATGCAGTTGCTGCACGGATTCCTGTGGCTAACGGCCTTCTGGCTGGCGGGTAACCTCGCCGTGGAGCTTGGTCACCTGCCCCTTTCCCCCGGTGTCGTCGGCCTGATGCTACTGACACTGTATTTCATCGCCCGTGGCCGCGTGCATGGCACCATTGCCAAGGCTTCACAACCGCTGATCATGATGCTGGCCATGTTGATCATGCCTGGCGTCGTTGGTGTCTTTCAGGTGCTTGATCAGATAGGCACGCACTGGCTGGCCGTGATGATGTCGCTGACCCTCGGCACCCTGCTGAGTGTTGCTAGTACTCTGTGGCTGATGCGTCGCCTGCTACCCGCCTCGCCTCGGGGAGAGGACTCATGAGCCAGGCCATGGCCGATTGGCTTCAACACCCATTGCTGTCGATTGCATTATCCATCGGCGCCTACCTGGCAGGCCTGCGACTCTTCCAGCGTCTCGGCAGTCCCGGCTGGTGCCCACCGGTGCTGATCGCTGCCCTGCTGGTTGCCCTGTTGCTGTGGCTACTGCGAATTCCCTGGCCCGCCTATCAGCGCGGCGCCGACTGGCTGATGCTGCTGTTGGGGCCGGCCACAGTGGCACTGGCCGTACCGCTGTATCAGCAGATGCATCATGTCCGCGCCCTGTGGCGCCCGCTGCTGGTATGCCTGCCGGTCGCTTCTGCGCTGGCTGCCTTCTACGCCATTGCCATTGCCTGGGCGTTGGGCGCACCACCGCTGCTGCTCGCCTCCCTGGCGCCCAAGTCGGTGACCGCCCCCATCGCCATGGGTATCACCTCGACGCTGGGAGGTTCGATTCCGATCCTCATGGGTAGCCTGTTGATCACTGGTGTTGCCGCTACTACTTTCGTCACACTGTTGGGACGCTGGATGCATATCGAGGATGAACGGCTACTGGGACTGGCGCTGGGGGTGAATGGTCACGCCATCGGTACGGTACGCGCCTTCGAGATCGGCCCCACCGCCGGCGCCTTCGCCTCACTGGGGATGACGCTGACCGGAGTGCTGACCGCCTTGATGCTCCCACTGGCATGGCATCTTGCAGCATGAGCCCCTGTCCATTGTCGCTTCCCCCAGACACACGCGCTATAGCCGAAATACGTCGACAGGGCGACGTTACAGCCGAGTTGAGATAGAATTCAGCGCCTGTATTCATCCCTCGAACGAGCGTGTCCTGGAGAAAGTTCTGCATGCCACAACGTGTCGCCATCAACGGTTATGGGCGTATCGGCCAGTGTGTATTGCGTGCTCTGATCGAGCGCAATGACCCTGAGCTCGAGGTCGTGGCGATCAACGAACTCTCGGGACTGGATACCATTACCTACCTGACCCGTTACGACACCACCCATGGGCGTTTTCCGGGGGAGGTGAGTAGTGCCGATGGTCAACTGATCATCAACCAGAGGCCGATTCGGGTGCTTTCGGAAGCGGATCCCGATGCCCTTCCCTGGCAGGAGTTGAAGATCGATCTGGTGCTGGAGTGCTCCGGCAGCTTCAAGGATCGAGCCACCGCCGAGCGTCATCTGACATCGGGGGCGCGTCGCCTGCTGTTCTCGCAGCCCGCCGAGAGCGACGTCGATGCCACCATCGTCACCGGCATCAATGACGCCAGTCTCGGTCGTGAGGCACGCATCGTCTCGGCGGCATCCTGCACCACCAACTGCCTGATCCCGGTACTCACGGTGCTCGACGAGGCGCTGGGCATCGAGCATGGGGTGACCACTACCATTCACTCGGCGATGAATGATCAGCCGGTCATCGATGCCTATCACCAGACGGACCTGCGCCTGACACGTTCAGCGCTGCAGTCCATCGTGCCGGTGGACACCAACCTGGCCCGCGGTATCAACCGCCTGATGCCACACCTCGCCGAGCGCTTCCAGTGCCTGCATGTGCGCGTGCCGACCATCAACGTCTCAGCCATGGACCTGTCGATCTGCGTCAAGCGCGATACCGATGCCGCCGAGGTCAACCGCCTGCTTCGCGAAGCCAGCCAGACGCGACTGGCCAACCTGCTCGGCTACACAGAAGAGCCCATGGCGTCCATCGACTTCAACCATGATCCGCGCTCCGGTATCGTAGACGCCACTCAGACTCGAGTGGCCGGCGGCCGCTTGATCAAATTGCTGTGCTGGTTCGACAACGAGTGGGGCTTTGCCAACCGCATGCTGGATGTGGCTCGCCGCATGGCATCGCTGGATACCTGAGATTGCTGGAACCCAGGCCAACCGAATTTTCCAACGAGTTTGACAGACACAGGGACCTGCCGACCATGAATGTTCGCAAGATGACCGATCTCGATCTCAAGGGACAGCGCGTACTGATCCGCGAGGATCTCAACGTGCCCGTCAAGCACGGCCAGGTCACCAGCGATGCACGTCTTCGCGCCAGCCTGCCGACCATCAAGGCGGCCCGCGATGCCGGTGCCCAGGTGATGCTGATGAGCCACCTCGGTCGCCCCACCGAAGGCGAGCCAGCGGATGAGTTCTCTCTGGCACCGGTGGCCGCCTGGCTGAGCGACCTGCTGGATGCTCCGGTACGCCTGGTGACCGACTATCTGGACAACGCCCCCGAGCTTGAAGACGGCGAGGTCGTGCTGCTCGAGAACGTACGCTTCAATGTCGGTGAGAAGAAGGATGACGAGGCACTGTCACGCCGTTACGCCCAGCTCTGCGACATCTATGTGATGGATGCCTTCGGTACCGCGCATCGTGCCCAGTCTTCTACCCATGGCGTGGCACGTTTCGCACCAACGGCCTGTGCTGGCCCGCTGTTGGCCGCCGAACTCGAGGCTCTGCAGAAGGCCTTGGCCAACCCGAAGCGCCCCATGGCGGCCATCGTCGGTGGTTCCAAGGTATCGACCAAGCTGGAAGTCCTCAACGCCCTGTCGGAAAAGTGCGACCAGTTGATCGTCGGCGGAGGCATCGCCAACACCTTTATCGCCGCTGCAGGCCACAACGTCGGTAAGTCATTGTATGAAGCCGACCTGATCGACAAGGCCAGAACCCTGATGGACAAGGTAGAAATTCCGCTGCCCACCGATGTGGTGGTGGCCACCGAATTCTCCGAGTCCGCCGAAGCCGTGGTCAAGGCCGTCGACCAGGTGGCCGATGACGAGATGATTCTCGATATCGGACCGGAGACCGCCGCCCGCCTCGGCGACATGCTCAACAATGCCGGTACCATTCTGTGGAACGGCCCGGTGGGCGTGTTCGAGATCGACCAGTTCGGTGGCGGCACCGAAGCACTGTCACGCGCCATCGCCGACAGCAATGGTTTCTCCATCGCCGGCGGCGGCGACACTCTGGCAGCCATCGACAAGTACGCGATCGCTGATCAGGTCTCCTATATCTCTACCGGCGGCGGTGCCTTCCTCGAATACGTCGAAGGCAAGACGCTGCCTGCGGTGGCGGCTCTCGAAGCCGCTGCAGAATAAGACTGTCCGGAGCGCGACTCGTCACCGACAGTCGCGCTCAGCACAAACTCGATATCACCAGTCAAATACAACCCAGCTCAATCCAGACAAGGTAATCTTCATGGCACTCGTCAGCATGCGCCAATTGCTGGACCACGCCGCCGAATACGGCTACGGCGTTCCAGCCTTCAACGTCAACAACCTCGAGCAGGTTCGCGCCATCATGGAGGCTGCGGACGCTACCGACTCGCCGGTGATCCTGCAGGCCTCGGCCGGCGCCCGCAAGTACGCCGGTGCGCCCTTCCTGCGTCACCTGATCCTTGCTGCTGTCGAGGAATTCCCGCATATCCCGGTGGTCATGCATCAGGATCACGGCACCAGCCCGGCGGTCTGCCAGCGCTCCATCCAGCTCGGATTCTCCTCGGTGATGATGGATGGCTCACTGGGCGAAGACGGCAAGACGCCCACCGACTACGACTACAACGTCGATGTCACTCGCCGTACCGTCGAGATGGCTCATGCCTGTGGTGTCTCGGTGGAAGGCGAGCTGGGCTGCCTCGGCAGCCTCGAGACCGGTATGGCCGGCGAGGAAGACGGCATCGGCGCGGAAGGCAAACTGGACCAGGACCAGTTGCTGACCGACCCGGAAGAAGCTGCCGAATTCGTCAAGGCCACCCAGGTCGATGCCCTGGCGATTGCCATCGGCACCAGCCACGGCGCCTACAAGTTCACTCGTCCGCCCACCGGCGACACCCTGTCGATCCAGCGCATCAAGGAAATCCATGCGCGCATCCCCGACACTCACCTGGTCATGCATGGCTCTTCCAGCGTGCCCCAGGAGTGGCTGGCGGTGATCAATGAGTTCGGCGGTGCCATCCCGGAGACCTATGGTGTACCGGTCGAGGAGATCGTCGAGGGTATCAAGCACGGTGTTCGCAAGGTCAACATCGACACCGACCTGCGCCTGGCGTCCACTGGTGCCGTGCGTCGCTTCCTCGCCGAGAACCCGGCCGAGTTCGACCCGCGCAAGTATCTGAAGCTCACTACCCAGGCGATGAAGGATGTCTGCGTAGCGCGTTACGAGGCCTTCGGTACTGCCGGTAATGCCAGCCGGATCAAGCCGATCAACCTGGAAGGTATGTTCGAGCGTTATGCTCGCGGCGAGCTGGCCCCCAAGGTCAAGTAAGCTCCGCCAGCAGCGCCATCGAACCCCCGGAATGCCTCGCCGTTCCGGGGGTTTCTCTTTGGCTCGCTGCTCGAATCTCCGGATGAACTCCGAGTCCAGCACTCAACCGCTCTCACCGATTGGCAGCCAACACCGCCGCCAGTCCCTGCTGCAGGTCCTTGACGAAATACTCGGGAACCTCCAGTGACGGGAAGTGCCCGCCGGCTTCAGGCGACCTCCATCGGACGATCTGTCGGTACCGCTCCTGTGCCCAGGGGCGAGGACACTTTTCGATGTCACGGGGATAGATACTGATTGCAGACGGGACATCAACCCGAAGCTCGGGGTCAAGCGCGTTAACACCGCCGTGGCTTTCGTAGTAGATGCGGGCCGACGATGCACCAGTCCGCGTCAGCCAATAGAGAGTGACGTTGTCAAGAATCCTGTCTCGGGAAATCGTCTCGAACGGACTGTCTTCGGTATCGGTCCACTCAGCGAACTTGTCGAGAACCCAGGCAAGAAGGCCGACGGGTGAGTCGACGAGCGAGTAGCCGATGGTCTGCGGTCGGGTGGCTTGTTGCTTCGCGTATGCCGAGCGGTGATACCAGAAATCGCGGGTTTCCTCGGCCCATCCGCGCTCGGCCACCGTCAGCCCGCCCATCGTCAACCCGGGTGGTGGTTGCGCCAGCGTTGTGTGAATGCCGAGAACCTGCTCCGGGAACCTACCGCCGAGGACCGTGGTGATCACACCTCCCCAGTCGCCGCCGTGGGCTACGAACTTGCTGTAGCCAAGCCTTGCCATCAGTTCCACCCATGCCGCCGCAATCTTCCCGACTCCCCACCCGGTGGTGGTCGGCTTGTCGCTGTAACCAAAACCCGGTAGCGATGGAGCGACGACGTGGAACGCTGGTCTGTCTGCATCTTTCGGATCTGCGAGCTCGTCCATGATATCGGTGAACTCGGCAATGCTGCCTGGCCAGCCGTGGGTCAGGATCACAGGAGTGGCATCTGTGCGTGGGGATCGGCGGTGGAGGAAATGAATTCCGAGGCCATCAATGGTCGTGCGGAACTGGCCGATATGGTCAAGACGCTCCTCGAATGACCGCCAATCATACTCAGTGCGCCAGTAGTTCACGACATCGATGAGATCGGCGAGAGGAACACCCTGTTCCCATCGGTGAGGGTCGGACACGGCGCGATAGACCGTCTCGGCCTCCGGTAGCCTGGCCGCCGTCAATCGCGTGCGCAGATCATCAAGATCAGCGTCAGTTGCGTGGGCTTCAAAGGCTTGCACGTCGCTAGCTGGACGGTTCATGAGGTACCTCCGCCAGGGTGAGCTGCCGCGGTGCCAACAGCATCATCCGTGGCGGCCGCAGCGTCGGTGACGAACCAGTGTGTGGGCATGAGACCTCCTTGCTGGTCATCGTGAAACCAGTTCGGATCTTTACGGAACCGGCTAAGACGGTTCTAACATGTCTTGATGTCCACGTGCAATCTGCTAATGTCGCGGCGGTGCAGAATTCGATCACATCGATCTGTCTTTACACTGCCGTTGACATACCAAGGTGATTCCATGCGAGATCAGTTCCCTGACTTCCGTCTCGGTAATGTGCTGGCGACCAGCTTCACTGCGACGCTGACGGAGCGTCATGGCAACGCTGTCGAGCGCATTCCGACGCCTCAGCGACTCGTCGATTGGCTGGCAGTGAACGGCCTGGCCGTGGACTCCTGCACTACCGCCCAACTCGAATTCGCTCGGGAACTGAGGGAATCCATTCACGCCGTCGCGACAGCGACCGCGCTGCAGGACACTCTCCCTCCATCTGCTATTCAGATCATCAATGACTGCAGCATTCAGGGACGAGCCGCGGCGACCCTGACTCCGGAGGGAAATCGCCAATGGCGACTTGGGTCGGAATCCTGCGTAGAAGATGCGCTGAGCGTGATCGCTGCCGATGCGATCAGCATCATCGCTGGCGAACGAGACGGAAAACTGGCCTTGTGTGCATCACCAACCTGCCAGGCCGCCTTCTTCGATACCAGTCAAAGTCGCACCCGAAAATGGTGTGACATGAACACATGCGGAAATCGTCAGAAGAAGGCGCGCTTCAAGGCCAGCCATCGCAAGACCGGGACTGGCACACCGACTGGCACCACCTGATCTGCGGAGCCCGCTGGACAGGCATTCACCTATTAACATGGCAATCACATAGCTCATCCTGATCGATTTGATTGTCGTCCGCACCCCACTGGCGCAGATGCGCGGATCTGCTGGTGTGGTGCGGTCTCGCGTCGGCCTGATGGCCGACGGCGGCACGTCCCTGTGCCGCTATTAACCCAACATGAAAGCATGCCGGGTTAATATTACGGGAGAACAAAGGCTTCTTCGAAGAGGAAGGGATCATCGAAATGCCGCCGCCCGACGAATACCGTGGCATGAGTACCCCACTGACGCATGGCCCCCGGGCTGCGTATGCCTGAAGGCCACAACAGGAAACGCTCGAGGCGTTCGGTATCGGGCACCAGACCATCGCTCCCGTAGAGACTGCGACGCCCACCCTCGGGTAACACCAGTGATCGGCGCCCATAATCCGGCGGCTCACTCACCAGCCGTAGCCGGTAGGGAACGGCATTGTCCGGCATGGCGTCTTCCGTACCGAGGTCCCGCAGAAAGTGGCTGGTCGCGGCCACATGCAGGCTCAAGCGTTGTCCTGCCTCGAGCACAGGCGCCTGCGCAGGCGACAGTGGTGCTTCGCGCAGCGAGTGATCATCAGCCACTTCGACCCGCTGCAGCGGCGGTACCGGGAAAAACAGGTGGTAGCAACCACAGGGATGGATGCTGTCGTAGATCAGCGGGCGGCCATCCGGCCCCAGCGTGACCCGCCACACCAGGCCATCCAGGCGCCCACCGAGAATATCGGTCGCCCCACTGCGGGTACGTGCCGGAAACCATAGTGTGTAGACCAGTTGCGGCAACACCTGGCCCTGATAGCGCGTATGGGCAAGGCGCACATCAGCGGTCGGCCGGTTGGTATCTACCGACAACAGTGGTCCATCGGGCCCGGCGTTCCACTGAGGTGAGCCGAGAAGATCATCGTGATTTCGGGTGCCTATGGCCAGCCAGGGCGCATACAGAGCCGCCAGCTGCAGCAACTCATCGTGATCGATCTCCAGCAGCCCCAACGCGCTGCGCGGAGCATCCCGCAGCCACTGGGCAGCTCTATCAGCACGCCAGCCATCATGGCGAGAGTCCGGGGTATACCAGGTCGTGGCTGTGGCATCTGCGGCCGGCTGGCCGAAATCCTCGAGGTAGTCACGTTTCCAGCCCTCATAACCAGCGGCGATCGCCAGACGGGCCAACGGGTAGACTCCCATCACCCGCCAGGCGGTGAGGTAATGATCCGGAACCTCGACACGCTCTCGCAACGCCGTCCGCGCCGCAGCATCATCAACGCCCAGCAACAGCTCCTCGGACAAGGTCGCCGCACAGGTATTGACCGCCTCCGCTGGATCCTCGGCATCCAGCAGACGAGAAAGTGTCCGATGCTCTGCCACAGGAAGATTGGCCGCCTCTATATCCCGCGCCTCGGCGTCCAACGCCCGCATATGCCTCAACCAGTCAACATAGGCAGGCGACCGAAAATCATCGCGCAACTCCTCGCTGAAGCTCGCCAGCAGACGATTGGTGCGTAGCCAGGGGAAACCTTCGATACGGGCATTTCCTGCGTCCGTGACGTCGGCCCCGGCAACGGCCTTGTCGAAGCGTGCCATGTCTGCCAGGCAAGTCGTTGCTGCCCGACTCGGTGGCGACTGCCAGGCCGACGGAGCTGCGCAGCCGCTCAGCAGTATCGCCAACAGCCCGCCGCAGACGATCATCTGTCGCCACTGCCTCGGCACTCTACTCCCGGCGACATGACTATCCCCGGTGCTCGACCTCACGAATCGCAATAGTGGTTACCTGATGAACTAGGGTCGCTCCATCCATTACTGTAAGGCGCGACGTCAACTCCCGACAGCAAAATACAGCTTCGGCTATAGGCCAGCCCAACGGGAACGGCGCGCATTACTGTTTCTGCTCGGGTTCTGCCCCTGGCCTGGCCGCAATGCTACCAGGGGGAGTTGGCGGGTTCCCTGTCAAAAAACGAACATGACAATGATAAACTGGCCATATCGTACTCAGCCCACTGATAGCGCGCTTTTGCACTATTTCAGTGCAGACAATGCACAATTGGAAAACACTGTTCAAAAAATGTGGCTTTCGCACGTGAACATTGGGCAGAGTCCAGATAAATATGCAACACTGTTCGATAACTCCACTGGAAACCCCTGCGAGGTTTCACCATGACTCGCCCGACCTGCCTGCTCTTCGATTGCGACGGAACACTCGTCGATAGTGAACCCCTGCTGGCTGCCGAGATGGCAGCGAGTTTGACGGCGGCGGGCCTGCCGTTCCGGGCAGAAGATTACATGGGCGATTTTCGTGGTGCTCGCTTTCGCAACATCGTGGCCACTCTCGAAGCTCAGCACGGTCGTGTAGACCCCGATCACCTCGAGACACTCGAAGCGGCGATGCGCGCCAACCTCAACCGCCGCCTCGCCACCGACCTGACGCCCATTGTCGGGGCAACAGAAGCGCTGGCAGCACTGACCGATTATCCCATGGGCGTCGTCTCCAACGGCCCCGAGAACAAGGTCAGTACCTCGCTGAATACCGTTGGCCTTACGGAAGTCTTCGGCAACCGTATCTTCAGTGGCTATACCGCCAACTGCTGGAAGCCGGATCCCTGCCTGTATCTGCATGCCGCCAGTATCATGGGGTTTGCCGCCGAGGACTGCATCGCCATCGACGACGCCATCGTCGGTGTACATGCCGCCCTGGCCGCCGGCATGACCGTGATTCACCTCAACCGCTTCCCTGACGCCGAGGAAACGCCGGAAGGTGCCATCATGATCACCAGCATGTTCCAGTTGCCCACCGTGATCTCCAGTATCCAGCGCCAGCACCAGGGTGCTCTGCGCGTCTCACACGCCTGAACGTCATAGCTGACTTGTCACTCCGGCATGCTTTCATGTCGGGGTAACCGCGACTCAGGAACACCCCCCTCCGTTGAGCCAGCCATTTCCCCAATAGCCCCTCCCCCGACGTACCTACAGGCATAACCCGCTTCGATGATGAGCTGACCTGGACCTTGGTCCCACTTGCCTCGAAATGCCTCGACTCCTATCATGAATCTCGAAATGGGAACGTTCCCATGACGAATCTCAGAGTATTCAGGTTTCAGGCTATCCGGGTTTCAAAGCACTCAAGTTTCAAGACCCCCAGGATACCTACGCAAACGGACCATCGCTGATGACCGCAGCTTCCAGACCCGCCACCATCCTTGAAGTCGCCCACCTTGCCGGCGTCTCCAAGACCAGTGTGTCGCGCTACTACAGTGGTGAGCGTGAGCGCCTGTCCGCCACTATGCAGGAACGCATCAGCGCGGCTGCCGAGCAGGTCGGCTATCACCCCAACCCCCTCGCTCGCAGCCTCAAGGGAGGACCGTCTGGCCTGGTCGGCATGCTGGTGGCGGATATCCGCAACCCATTCTCGGTGGCGATCATGCACGGGCTCGAGCAGGCCTGTCGCCAAGCCGGTCTATCGTTGATGGTCTGCAACAGCGACAACGACCCGGATCAGGAACGCCAGCAACTGGCCATGATGTCGTCGTGGCGTATCGAAGGACTGGTCGTCAACGCCGCTGGGTGCCACAGCGATGCCTTGCGTCAGTTTGTCACCAGCGGAACACCGGTGGTGCTGCTGGATCGCAGCCTTGCCGATGTCCAGGTGGATGAAGTCGGCCTCGACAATACCGCCGCCATCGACATGGCCATTGACCATCTCGTTGCTCAGGGCTATTCACGCCTGCTCTATATCACCGAGCCTCCTGCCCAGGCCAGCTCCCGCCAGGCACGACTGGCACGTTTCGAGTCCCGCTGCGCAGGACAGGGGCTTGACGCCACCATCCTCTGTACCGAGTTGCACGATCAGCAGGCGCTGGACCAGCGGCTTCGCGCCCTTGCTCCCGTCGTCTCTCATGCACGTCCAGCCATCCTGTGTGCCAACGGCCAGGTGACTCTGGCCGTGGCACACAGGATGCGAGCACTCGACCTGCGCAGTGGCGAGATCGGTCTGATCGGTATTGATGAGCTGGACTGGTGTGGGCTGACCGAGCCCGGCATCACCACCCTGGCACAACCGACCGATGCTATTGGTCAGGCAGCCATCGACTGCCTGCGCACTCGCCAACACGATCGGAGTGCCGACAGACAGTATCGCGCCTTCGCTCCACAACTGATCCAGCGCGGCTCCACCCAGCCGCCCGCTTCCCATTGATTTCACTACGAGACAGCTCACATGACCGCCTCATCCTCAGCGCCTGAAATTCTTTCCTTCGGCGAAGCCATGGCCATGTTCGTTGCCACCTCGAGTGGCGACCTGGCTGAGGTCGAACACTTCTCCCGCGATATCGCCGGTGCCGACACCAATGTTGCCATTGGCCTGTCCCGACTCGGCTTTCGCGTCGGCTGGTTGAGCCGTGTCGGCAACGACAGCGCCGGCCAGTACCTGCGTGCCAGACTTGTTGCAGAAGGGCTCGACTGCCGTTTCCTGAGCACCGATAGCGAGCACCCCACCGGCCTGCTGTTCAAGGAACGGGCCGCAGGCGGCGCCGATCCCCGTGTGGAGTACATGCGCCGCAACAGCGCCGCCAGCCAGCTGTCGCCCGAAGATGCTGGCGAAGTCGACTTCTCGGCCTTGCGCCACCTGCATGCCACCGGCATCCCACCGGCGGTCTCAGCCAGTTGTCGTGAGCTGTCCCAGCAGTTGATCCAGCGGGCTCGCGAGCACGGTGCTTCCGTGTCCTTCGACCCCAATCTGCGCCCGACGCTCTGGTCCAGTGAGAGCGAGATGCGCACCACGCTCAATGCCATGGCAGCCCATGCCAACTGGGTGCTGCCGGGCCTCAGTGAAGGACAGCTGCTGACCGGTCGCGACAATGCCCATGATATTGCCGGCTTCTATCTCGACCAGGGTGCCGAGGCGGTGGTAATCAAGCTCGGACCGGAAGGTAGCTATTACCGGGGCACCCTGACCGGCCATGATGAGAGTTTCACCGTTGCGGGTGTGCCCGTCAGCGAAGTGATCGACACCGTCGGTGCCGGCGATGGCTTCGCTGTCGGCTTCGTCAGTGCCATGCTCGACGGACTCGATCCGCGTCAGGCCCTCAAGCGTGCCAACCTGATCGGCGCCGAACAGGTCCAGGTGCTCGGCGATATGGAAGGACTGCCTCACCGCGAGCGGCTGCAACAACTCGAAACCACACGGTTTGAAACCGGGCTGTCGATGTGATGCGTGCGGCAGATGTGATAGAAGATCATTGTCATATGTATGATTAAAACCCGCTGAGCAGCCCTCCCCTGACCAGGCAACATGGAATTCTCGGGACACTCCTGGTCCTTGCCTCTGCTCGGCTTTCAGCCACCATCAGGCAGCGAGAACCATCATGACAAAACGTATTCTGGTGTTCCGTGAGATCAATGACACACAGCTCGCATCATTGCGCGCCGAATTCGAGGTGGATTATCTTCCGCACCTCACCAGCTTCGATGCCCCCGAAGCCATGGAGATACTCCCTCAAGTTCACGGCCTCGTGGGTGCCAGTCTCAAGGTAACGCCGGAGGTCCTCGACAAGGCTCCGAACCTGGAGGCCATCGCCAGCATTTCCGTCGGCTACGACAACTACCCGGTGGATGAACTGACCCGTCGCGGCATCCTGCTGTGCAACACTCCGGATGTACTCACCGAGACCACCGCCGATACCGGTTTTCTGCTGATCATGAGCACCGCAAGACGTGCCATCGAGCTGGCGGAAATGGTCCGCCAGGGACGCTGGACCCAGAATATCGGCAAGGAGTGGTTCGGCTCCGATATTCATGGCAAGACGCTGGGCATGGTCGGCATGGGCCGGATTGGTGCCGCCATCGCCAGACGTGGCGCACTGGGCTTCAACATGAACGTTCTCTACAGCATGGCCTCTTCCAAACCAGAGCTGGAGAAGTCTCTGGGAGCGCAACGACTGGAGCTGGATGCCCTGCTGGAGCAGGCCGACATCGTCTGTGTCACCGTGCCGCTCACGGAGCAGACCGAGAAGTTGATAGGTGCCGCACAGTTCGCACGCATGAAGCCCGGTGCCATCTTCGTCAATGTGGCACGTGGCAAGGTGGTCGACGAGGCGGCGATGATCCAGGCACTGGACGACGGTACTCTGCATGCAGCAGGCCTCGATGTATTCGAGACCGAGCCACTGCCCGCCGACTCGCCACTGGCCCGCATGTCCAATGTCGTCGCCCTGCCACATATCGGCTCTGCAACCCATGAAACGCGCACCGCCATGGCACAGCGCGCGGTCGACAATATCCGTCTGGCACTGGACGGCCAACCGGCATTGAGTGCCGTCAACGTCGACGCACTCGAGCGCTGAGCGAACCGCTCAGCGTCATGCACTGCCACTGAATAACCGAGGTGATCATGTCAGACTCCCCAGCGCCGCTCTGCCTGCTGTTCGATTCCGACGGCACTCTGGTCGATAGCGAAATCCTGCTTGCCGAGGTCATGGGCGAGACTCTTCCGGAATTCGCCTTGCCGTTCTCCGCCCGTCAGTACATGGAGGAGTTCCGGGGCGTACGCTTCCTCGATATCGTCATGACCATCGAGCAACGCTTCGCCCCGCTGGATGATGCCCGACGCAGCGAGTTGGAAGCGCGGATGCGCCAACGCATGGAGCAGCGCATGATCGCCGAGCTACTGCCGATTGACGGAATGCCTGAGGCACTGGCGGCACTCGGGTCATTCCCCAGAGCGGTTGTCTCCAATGGTCCGCTGGCCAAGATTCGCTGTGCCATGCAGGCTACCGGGCTCGTCGAGCACTTCGGTGACAACCTGTTCAGTGCCTACGAGTTGCAGGTATGGAAACCAGAACCCGGTCTCTATCTGGCTGCTGCCGAGGCGATGGGATATCCCGCAGAACGCTGTGTGGTCATCGACGATGCAGCCGTCGGTGTCCAGGCAGGGCTCGAGGCCGGCATGAAGGTGATCCATCTCAACCACTTCCCCGACGAGGAAGTCACGCCTGAAGGCGCTCTTGGCATTACTCACGCCCGGGAGCTGGTCACCGTCATTCGGCAGATCGCGGAAAGACCGTCCTCTGTGACTGCCGTCTGAGAGACATTCTCAGGGTCGTGCTGCCCCGTCCAGGCATTCAGCACCCTGAGGAAACTATGCACTTTTCGTCAATTGCGCTTCGATACTGATCTGGATCGCTATACTTATACCCCCTGTCGTCTCGATATTGTGAGGGGTTGCCGCAGTGCACAAGGCTCCCTATTCTGATGGGACAGGCCCTAATTCTCAGGAGACTCTCCATGCAAGAAGTGGTGATTGTTGCCGCCCGCCGTACCGCCGTAGGTTCCTTCGGAGGCTCACTCGCCGGCATCCCGGCCAGCGATCTTGGCGCCGCCGTGATCAAGGATGTACTGGCCCAGACCGGAGTGGCTCCGGAGCAGGTGGATGAAGTTCTGCTGGGTCAGGTTCTCACAGCAGGTACTGGCCAGAACCCCGCACGTCAGGCAGCGATCAAGGCAGGGCTGCCGGATGCCGTACCCGCCATGACCATCAACAAGGTGTGTGGCTCAGGCCTCAAGGCGCTGCACCTTGGCGCTCAGGCCATCAGTCTCGGCGACGCTGATCTGATCATCGCCGGTGGTCAGGAGAACATGTCGCTGTCTCCCCATGTGCTGCCCAACTCCCGCAACGGCCAGCGTATGGGCGACTGGAAGGCCATCGATACCATGGTCCACGATGGCTTGTGGGATGCCTTCAACAACTACCACATGGGCATCACCGCAGAGAACCTCGCCGAGAAGTACAGCATCACTCGTGAGGAAATGGACGCCTTCGCCGCTGGCTCCCAGCAGAAGGCCGCCGCAGCGATCAAGGAAGGTCGCTTCAAGGGCCAGATCGTGCCCATCGAGATCCCCCAGCGCAAGGGTGATCCGGTGGTCTTCGATACCGACGAGAACCCGCGTGAGGTCTCGGCTGACAAGCTTGGCACCATGCGTCCGGCGTTCAAGAAGGACGGTACCGTGACTGCCGGTAATGCCTCCTCGCTCAATGACGGTGCGGCGGTGGTCATGCTCTGCTCCGCCGACAAGGCGAAAGAGCTGGGCCTCGAGCCGCTGGCCCGCATCAAGGCCTATGCCAATGCCGGTGTTGATCCATCGATCATGGGCATCGGTCCGGCGCCGGCAACTCGCCGCTGCCTGGAAAAGGCCGGCTGGAGCATCGATGACCTCGACCTGATCGAGGCCAACGAAGCCTTTGCTGCCCAGGCGCTCGCAGTCAACAAGGAGCTCGGCTGGGATGCCGACAAGATCAACGTCAATGGTGGTGCCATTGCCCTTGGTCACCCGATCGGTGCTTCCGGCTGCCGCATCCTGATCACTCTGCTACACGAGATGATTCGCCGCGATGCGAAGAAGGGACTGGCGACTCTGTGTATCGGTGGCGGTCAAGGCGTCGCACTGGCCATCGAGCGCTGATCCCGGGCCCAGACAGACTAGCCTTCAGCATAAGCAAGCCCGCGCCAATTGGCGCGGGCTTTGTGTTTCGGGGCCCAGTGGGCCTGCGGTCTGCGATGCTACTCACTGTCCGGGTCGAGCCACAGCACTGACCTCATCGGTCTTGAATGAGTGGTGCCAGGGAGCGGCAATACGGAAGAAGCGCTCGACAACCTCGGCCGGTGCCGGCGAAGTGAGCCGTGACACGATCACGAATACCGGCAGATTGAGCATCAGCCCCCAGAACCCACCATGAATACCCAGCGGGTGTGGCCAGATGGTGATCAGCGCCACTGTCACCACAAAGCCACTCACGATGCCGGCGAACACCCCCTTCGCGGTCGCCCCAGGCCAGAAGAACATGCCAATGAAGGCCGGTAGCACCTGGGAGGCAAAGCCAAGCCCAATCAGCAGAATCATCACCAGGTTGCCCGGCTCGGCAATCGCCAGCGGCGCAATGATGAACGCCATGATCGGAAAGATCAGCCAACGCGCCATACGCCCGGCCCGTTCGTCGGACAGCTTGAAGCCCGGCTGCAGGACATCTCGGCTCCATGACAGTGCCACCGAGTGGATGAAGGGTTCTGAAGATGACATCGACGCCGCAAGGGTGCCGGCACCCAGCAGCCCTACCAGTACGACCGGCAGATTTGCCATGGCGTATTCCAGCACCACCGTATCCGCACGCTCCAGATCAGGCAGTGAGTAGATACCGATGAAGCCAACCACGATCATCGGTAGGATCACCAGGTAATAGGTCGGCAATGCGGTGGCACTCAGACGAATGGTGCGAGCCGAGGTGGCGCTCATCCACTGGGTCCACACTGGCGGCATGAACGACAGCATCGAGACGATAATCGAAGTGGTCCAGAAGGCGAAGCTCATATCGCCTCCTCCTCCCGGCAAGGTCAGGAACTCAGGATTGTTCTGCTGTACCTGGCGAAAGACCTCGACGAAGCCCCATTCTCCCGTCGCACCATGAGCGGCCCACAGGCCAATGATCCATGCCACGGCAAACATCAGAATGCCCTGGAACACATTGGTTCTGCCGATGGCGCGCTGCCCGCTGACATACAGATAGACAGAGATGGCACCGAGCACCAGCAACACGCCAGCCCAGACAGGAATGGCGCCGCCGCTCATCACCAGCAGGATGTAGGCCGAACCCACGGTCTGAAGCACCGCATAGGCAATCGAGCCCACCGACATGACCAACGCCGCCAGGGCCCCCAATGCCGGGCTCTGATAACGATCAGCAATGGCGCTGGCCTGAGTGACGTGACCGAACCTGGCACCGAAAGCCCATACCCTGGGCCCGAAGTACCAGGCCACCAGCGCCAGATAACCGAGATAGATCACCACATAGAGAACCGGCACGCCCTTGGCCCATGCCCAGCCCGGCGCGCCCATGAAGGTATAGGCACTGACACTACCGGCAGCAATCAGCAGATAGAGCGTCACCGGCCCCATACTGCGTCCGGCCACCCCCCACTCCTCCAGGGAATTCATGCTCCGACGGCCTCGGGCCGCAAGACCGATGGTCATGGCTATGGCGATATAGCCGACGGTGATCCACAGCGGCAGTGAACTAGTCATCATTGCCCGCTCCGATCAGAACATTACCCAGCCACATCACCAGGCTGCAGCAAAGCAGCACCAGGTAGCTCCAGACCAGCAGTTTCGGCAGCCCCAGCACCAGCACCGCCTGGTTGACCCAGCCGATCACCGGCCAGATACCCGCCACTATCACGCTGATGAAGGCCACCAGCACCAACCACCCTTTCCAGCTGGAAGGGCGTACGAAGGTTGAACGCATCGCGAGCTTCCTTATCCCGTCAGAGACAGTTGCCTGCCTCCGACCCAATCGATTGAGGAGACCAATTATCGTGTCGATATCGTTGTGCGTATTGTCTCAGATCTGACCCTGCACACCTCTGGCTGAGCAGGGCCAGTTTGACGGCGAGCCCTGCCACTTCTCGAATGCTGCTGCCAGTTGCAGGGCACGCAGGTCCTCGAACTTCGGCGTGACGATCTGCATACCGATCGGCATGCCGGCGCGGCTGAATCCCGCATTTACCGCAATCGCCGGCTGCTCGCCCATGTTCCAGGGAACCGTGAAGACAATATGCTCGAAAGGTCGCGAGGGATCATTGCTCGGCGAGGGCCAGTCGGCAGAAAACTCGATATTGGGCGACACCGGAGAGATCAACGCATCCAGGGGTTCGAGTGCGGCTTCCGTGGTCCGACGCATGGCCAGCGTCTGCTCGAAGCCGCGCACCACTCGGGTGGCATCCAGCCCACGACCTTCATCGGCCCAGGCAAGGATTTCCGGCAATACCTGCTCGCGCTGTTCAGCCGTCAACTCAGCCAGCGCACTCCACTGCCGTGCCCGCCAGAAGTCATTGAGGCCATCGAGCATCTCTCGCGTCAGCACCGGCGCCACCGGAACGATCCTGGCACCGGCCTGCTCGAACCGTTGAACCATCTCGGCAAGACGCTGCTGTACCTGCTCATCCACCGGCATACCGCAACCGGCCTCGGCCATGACGCCAATGCGCAGACCACGCACATCAATATCGAGATCCGCCCAGTCGATCTGCTGGGGCGGCAGACGCATGGCGTCACGCCGATCGGTACGCGCAATGCTGCTCATCATCAACGCAGCATCCGCCACTGTACGGGTCATCGGTCCGGCGCAGCGTCCCACGTAATAGGGATCGACCGGCACACGTCCCAGGCTCGGCTTGAACCCCACCACACCGCACCAGGCGGCAGGCAGGCGAATCGAACCGCCGATATCGGTGCCCAGGTGCAGGGTACCGAACCCTGCCGCCGCAGCGGCGCCAGCGCCCGAGCTGGAGCCCCCGGGATTGTAGTCGAGATTCCAGGGGTTACGGGTCAGGCCGTGGAAGGATGATCGGCCGGAAGATAACATGCCGTAATCCGGGCAGGTGGTCTTGGCCAGCAGCAGCGCCCCATCTTCCTTGAGCCGTGCAGTGGCCGGCGCGTCCTCGTCCGCCGGTGGATGCTCTCCGGCAAGAGTGCCATGAGGCACAGGTGTGCCTCGGGTGGCAATCAGTTCCTTCAGGGTGACCGGAACACCATCCAGCGGGCCACAGGGTACCTGCCGCGCCCAACGCTCGGTCGAGTCTCTGGCCGCGTCGAGAAAACGCTCCGGGTCATAGTCATAGAGGGCGTTGATCTGACCCTCGTGGCGTTCAACGTGGGTAATCAGACAGTCAGCATACTCCGCCGGTGATAGCTGCCGAGACGCATAGGCCTTCAGGAGCTGCGCGGCAGTCCAGTCAAGGACATCGTGCATTGTTGTTGTTCCTTTCCTTGTCGTTGTTCCTTTCTCTGCCATCACTGACCAGCCTGGAAGCAGGTAGCGTATACAGCCAATGCAATTGCTCGACCATGGTGAACACATATTGTGTGCGCCATAGTCGATCTATACAGAGAGGGTCGACTCACCAGGGAGGGACAGCTCAACAGGGAGAGAGCGCGGCGAGAGCTTCCTCGAGTCGCGCAAGACAGGTCCTGACCGCCAGGCTGGGAGAGCGATGACGATAGACACAGAGATCAACACGGGTCTGCTCCAGCTCATCCGGGTGGAGCGCCACCGCCACCAACTGTCCGGCTTCACATTCCCGGGCAACTGCCATCATCGGCAACAGCAATACGGCGGCCCCTTCTCTAGCCAGCGCCTTCTGGGTTTCCAGTGACTGAGTGGTAAAGGCCACCTGCATATGCAGCCCCTTGTCCCTCACGGCGCTGTCCAGCGCCTGACGCAGGCCAAAGGAATCATTGGGTACTGCCAGCGGATAACCCGCAACATCCGACAACGCCAATGGCGCTGCCCAGGCCAGTGGATGATCGGGCTTCATGACGGCGTAGTGCTCAAGTTCTGCCGTTGCCAATCGCACCACGTCATCACGCTGCGGCAGGAAGTAAGCCAGGCCGATGTCGGCTTCCCCACTGCGCAGAGCCTCGATGACGCCACCAGCGCTGGCAATGCTGATCTCAAACTCCAGTTGAGGATACTCGGCCTGCAGACTCGTCAAGGCCGGCGCCAGCACCTGAGGCACCACCCCCTCGGACACCCGAATCGCCACCCGCCCGGTACAGCGCCCCTGCAGCTCGGCGATACGCGCCTCGACCCGCTCGAGATCCCGCAATGTCTGACTGGCCTGCTCGGCGAGCAACTCTCCGGCCGGCGTCAGACGCACACCTTCGTGGGTGCGCTCCAGCAATGGTGTTCCCAATTGATGTTCCAGTTGATCGATCTGCCGCGAGATAGCGGTCGGTGCCACATGCAGGCGCGCGGCAGCCTGGCGCAGCGAGCGACAGCGCGCCACGGTATCGAAGTACTTCAAGGCTCGCCACTGCATCTGCCACCTCCGCATCAAATGTCGATAGCTGCTATTGACCCGGCAAGCTCCTGTGTTGGGTCAATAGCGGCACAGGGACGTGTCGCCGTCGGCCATCAGGCCGACGCGAGCCCGCGCCACACCAGCAGATCCACGCATCTGCGCCAATGTGGCACGGGCGACAATCAAATCGATCAGGATGATCCATTTGATTGACACGTCAATAGATCAGCATAGTTGGTGTTCAGCGTGACCCAGAGGGTGAAGCGAGTACTGTAGCCGGCGTACGCAGGACAATAAGCGCAGCCAACACGAACAGTGCGCCGGAGCTGTAAAGCACCGTACTCAGGCCAAAGCCATCCACCACCTGCCCGCCGGCCATGGCGCCAAAGCCGATGGACATGTTGAACACGAAGGCCATCAGTGCGGTGGCCGCCTCGGCATTGGGAGCGGCGCGCAGAATCCAGGTCTGCATGCTCACTGAAATACTGCCGAAGACCGCTCCCCATAACATCAGCAACAGTGTGCCGAGCGGGCTGACTCCGGCCAGGCCAGGAAAGCTCAAGGTGGCAATGGCCAGCACCACGGGAATGACCAGCACCGTGCGCCACGGATTCCTCCCGGCAGCAGTGCCGGCAAGAAAGTTGCCCATCAGACCAGCGCCGCCGTAGAGCAGCAGCAGAGTACTGACATTGGCTAGCGGCACCCCGGCCATCTGCTGCAGAATCGGGCTGATGAAGGTATAGGCGGCAAAATGCCCGACCACGATCAGGCTGGTGACGTAGACCCCGACGCGCACACCACGGTTGCTGAACTGTCCGAACAGGGTACTCAAGCGTACCGGCTGGCTGGCCGGTAACGGTGGCAACAACCACCAGAGCGCCAACGTCACCAGGCCACTACCGATGGCCATGGCGATGAAGGCGATGCGCCAATCGGTCTGCTCTCCCAGCCAGGTCCCGGCAGGAACCCCCAGCACCGATGCCCCGGCAACACCACTGAAGATGATCGCCATGGCTCTGGGAACCTGAGGCAAGGCGACAAGACGCGAAGCCAGCCCTCCGGCAATGGCCCAGAAGCCACCGATGCACACGCCCACCAGCACCCGGGTGGCAAGCAACAAGGCAAAGCTGTCGGCCAACGCTCCCAACAGGCTTGCCACTGTCATCAACGCCATCAACGACGTCAACATCCAGCGCCTGTCCAGGCGGCCAACCGCCACCGGCAACAACGGGGCAGAAAAAGCGGCCACAACGCCGGGGACAGTAATCATCAAGCCGGCGATACCCGGCGAGACATTCAGCGCTGTCGATACCTGCGACAGCAGGCCGATGGGCAACTGCTCCGCGGTCACCAGCAGGAAGATTCCCACCATGACCGCAACCACGCCAAGCCAGTCACGTCGCTCGGTGATCTGTCGTGTCTGGGTCCTTGTCCCTTCTGTCATCATGCTTCCTGATTGACTGCTGAAAATTGCACTGCGGTGCCCTGTTGGCCACGAAAAAACGCCCCCGTGGCGTTGGCGACGGGGGCGTTACGAGCGGGCTGATACCGGGAATCAGATCTCGGTTTCTGCCGCCTCGGCTGCAAACGCGGCCTTTTCCTCTTCGGTGATTTCCTTGAGGGTCAGCTTGACGCGGTTACGGTTGTCGATGTCGAGCACCTTGACCACCACCTCGTCACCCTCATTGAGGAAATCACGCACGTCGTTGACGCGCTCAGGCACGATCTGCGAGATGTGCACCAGACCGTCGGTACCCGGCATGATGTTGACGAAAGCACCAAAGTCAGCGATGCGCACGACCTTGCCGTTATACAGCTTGCCGATCTCGGCTTCCGCGGTGATCGCCAGCACGGTATCGATGGCCTTCTTCGCCGCCTGCTTGTCGTCGGCATAGATCCGCACGGTTCCATCGTCGTCCAGATCGATGGAGGCACCGGTGTCTTCGCAGATCTTGCGAATGGTCGCACCACCCTTGCCGATGACGTCACGGATCTTTTCCGGGTCGATCTTGATGGTAGCCATGGACGGCGCATTGTCGGACAGCTCGGTACGGCTCTCGGCAATCACGTCATTCATCTGCTGAAGGATATTCAGACGGGCTTCATGGGCCTGAGTCAGGGCCGTTTCCATGATCTGCTCGTCGATACCCTCGATCTTGATGTCCATCTGCAGTGCGGTCACGCCTTCAGCGGAACCGGCCACCTTGAAGTCCATGTCGCCGAGGTGATCCTCATCACCGAGGATGTCGGTCAGTACGGCGAAACCATCATCGTCCTTGACCAGACCCATGGCGATACCGGCAACCGGCGCCTTGAGCGGTACACCGGCGTCCATCAAAGCCAGCGAGGAACCACACACGGAAGCCATGGAGCTGGAACCGTTGGACTCGGTGATCTCGGACACGACACGGATGGTGTACGGGAAATCATCTTCTGCCGGCAGCATGGCCTGGACACCACGGCGGGCCAGACGGCCGTGGCCGATCTCGCGACGCTTGGGGCCACCCATGAAGCCAGCCTCACCCACGGAGTAGGGAGGGAAGTTGTAATGCAGCAGGAAGCGATCCTTGCGCTCACCCTCGAGGGACTCGATGAGCTGGGCATCGCGTAGCGTGCCGAGGGTCGCAACGACCACAGCCTGAGTCTCACCACGGGTAAACACCGCGGAGCCGTGTGCCTTGGGCAGCACGCCAACTTCGATGTTGAGCGGACGCACCGTCTTGTGGTCACGGCCATCGATACGCGGCTCACCCTTGACCACGCGTGAACGTACGACACGCTTCTCGAGGCTGGCGAAGGCGCTACCGACTTCGGCGGCATCAAACTTGCCTTCTTCCTCACCGCCCAGTTGCTCGACGGCCTCGGCCTTGAGCGCGGACAGGGCATCCTGACGCTGCATCTTGTCGGTGATGCGATAGGCCTCACCCACCTTGCTCTCGAAACCGCTGGCCAGCGCTTCCTTGAGTGCGGTGTTCTCGACCGCAGGCTGCCAATCCCACTTCGGCTTGCCGGCTTCGGCGACCAGCTCGTTGATGGCCTTGATGGCAGTCTGCATTTCCTGGTGGCCATACAGCACCGCACCCAGCATCTCGTCCTCGAGCAGCTCATCAGCTTCGGACTCGACCATCAGCACGGCCTTTTCGGTACCGGCAACGACCATGTTCAGCTCGGAGCCCTGCAGCTCTTCAACGGTGGGGTTGAGGAAATAGCCGCGCTCCTCGTTGAAGGCCACACGCGCCGCACCGATCGGACCGCTGAACGGCACACCGGAGATGGTCAGCGCAGCGGAGGTGCCGATCATCGCGGCAATGTCCGGATCATGATTGCGATCGGTGGACAGCACGGTACAGATCACCTGCACCTCGTTCATGAAGCCCTTGGGGAACAGCGGGCGGATCGGACGGTCGATCAGACGCGAGGTCAGGGTTTCCTTCTCGGTCGGACGGCCTTCACGCTTGAAGAAACCACCGGGAATCTTGCCGACGGCGTAGGTCTTTTCCTGATAGTGGACGGACAGTGGGAAGAAGGATTGCGCAGGGTTCGGCTCCTTCCTTGCCACCACGGTGCACAGCACCACAGTGTCGTCCATGGTAACCATCACGGCACCAGTGGCCTGGCGGGCGATGCGCCCGGTTTCCAGGGTGACGGTGCTGCGACCGTACTGAAATGTCTTTTTGACCGGATTCACGGTGACTTCCTTTACTTTTCTATGTTTGGGTCGTTTTGACTCGGCCCACATTTTAGGGGGTCAAGCGACATAGGGCCACCTGTTACACCATTTTTGCCACAAATAAGCCAACCCCCATGCCTCCCGGAAGGCTTGTTGCCCAAGACTCTCGACCAACGAAAAAAACGGGCAGCCCGAAGGCTACCCGGCGAGTTCGAGACCGTGGTCGTGCTCAGCACGGCACGCTCAGAAAACTACCTGCAGTCGCGCGGACACGGTATTGCCGTCATCCGGCCCCTCGAAGTCACCACTACGGTTGTTGGTATCCCAGAGGGTGTAATCGAGCATCACTCGTGACCAATCGTTGGGATACCAATTCAGGCCGAGGGTGGTCGAATTGCCATCACCACCGGGATAGTCCGGGGCATCGTAGAAGTCCAGCTCCTGATAGCGAGCTGCCAGTTGAAAGGCCCCCATGCCCCCTGACGCGACCGGGTCGTTGATCTCCGGCAGCCGCCAGACACCGGACTTGCGGGAATAGCCGTGATACTCACCGGTCAGGAAGTAGCTGGCCTGAACGCTCCAGGCGTCATAACTCATGCTATCGCCACCAGAAGAGTCGCGCTGGTCTACCTCTCGTTGGCCATACTCAGCGGCGGCGGCAAACGAACCCAGCGATGTCGCCAACTCCACCCCATAAGCGTTGCTGGAGTCAGGGTCGCTGATTCTGCGGCTGCGGATAGTGACGTTGTCGTTGAAGTGGCCAGCGGCATCGATGTTCTTGAATACAGCATCATCGCTGGGATCAAAATCCTCGTAGAACCCCCAACCGCCCAGATGAACCATATCCGTGCCCCTATGCCAGGGGTTCCAGTGAGCCCTGGTCATATAGGTCGTGGTATCGGAGTGGTCGGTGTCGGCTCCGAGGCGACCGTTGGTCACCGCAAAGGAGGCATGCCAGTCCCGGCTGTCGCCGTAGACCTTGCCCTTTACCCCCAGGCCATATGATCCGCGATCCGGCGTAATGGCACTGCTGACGAAGTTGCGCTCCATGAACCAGGTATTGTTCGACGAAGTCGCGCCATCCAGTGAGCGGTCGTCGTACTTGTTACCGACGTAGAGCACCACATCCTCGTCCCCCCAGTTGAACAGCCCCGAGATGTAGGCGTCGCGTACACTGGCGTCGTTGCCCGCCAGGTCATAGCCGATCTTGTACCCAATACGCTCGGACAGCTGGCCGGAGAAATCCAGCCTCAAGCGACGAGCTTCAGTGCCACTGATATTGCGCTCATCACTACTGTCGTCGAAACGTGAGCCATTGGTGGTCGAAGCGTCATACTGCAATCGTCCACCAATGGCCAAACGGCGTGTTCCATCGGCGCTGATGAATTCGGGGCCACCATCCGACCAGTCGATGCGAGACTGGTCCGTCTGAGCGGCTTCCAGCAATGCCACCTGACTCTGCAGCTCTTCAATGGCTGCCCTGTCCTCTACGACTGCAGCGCGATCACTTGCCATTGTCGGCGCCGTGGGAGCTGAGGACTGGAACGATGCAGGCTGAACGGGGGCAGCCTCATCAATACCCGCCCGAGATTCCAGTTGAACGAGTCGAGCCTGCAGGGCTTCGAGCTGTTGCGCCTGGCGTTCCAGCATCTCGGACTGGCGCTCGACCAGTTCTGCAAGTTCGGCGGATGTCGCGTCACTGGCCAGCACATTGCTGGCAGGCATTGCCAATAGCCCAAGCGCGGCGGCAGACAGCATGGCAGTGCGGCCTGAGGTGATGTGTCTTGACATGGTTTTCCCTTGGTCCTGAAGGATCGTCTTCTCTTCCATTGATTCAGCAAAATGACATCACGACTAGCGCGCCCGCGACGCAATATAGCGGGCCGCAAAGGGGGTCATCTGATCGGGGCTATGGGTTACGCCAGGCATGACCCAATGCCTCCAGTTGAAGGCAGTGTTCAGGAGTTGGGCCTTGCGCTCGCCTGCTTCGTAGTAATAACGAGTTCTCTCCACTCGCGTTGCCCCCTGAGCATTGGTCTGGGGCACCTGGCGCATGACGGTATGAAGCGTGGCCGTATCCGCACCACCGGCCAGCAACAGGATAGGCTGCGCCAGAAGGCTCCTGGTCGCCGCCGAGTCCAGTGTTGGCACACCGCCGGTCCCATAGGGCCACTCGATGCTCTCATCCGACATCGTGTACCAACCTGCTGCGGCGACGATGATCTCTTCGGCATGTGACTCCGGCATGAACATGGCAAAACGATGAGCAAGCTGGGCTCCAGCGCCGTGGCCGTACAGATAGTAGGTCTGGTGAGAATTGGTGCTGCGACGATCCCTGAAATCCGCAAACACCCGCTCAACGAGTGTGAAGGCCCATTGATCCGGAGGGTTCATCTGCTCTGGCCGGGTGTAGCCACGAGCTTCCTCAGCCGTCGAGGCCCGGAACACATTTCCCAGGTTGAAGCCATTGCCGCCTGGATACGCCTCTGAGCTGAAGCGTGGTGCCAGCACCATCAGTCCTTCGCGCTCTGCATACTCAACCCAGCTGTCGCGATATTCTTCAGCGTCGCGGCGCAACCCGTGCAGCACCAACACAACCGGTGTATCCGCATGATAGTTGCGCGGCTGATAGTAATAGACGTTGACGTTGTGGTTGGTGGCTGGGTCTTGAAACACATATTGCCCAGCCCCTGCCTTCAGCCCTGTCGCGTCGTTATTGGCCTCAGCTATCGAGAATGGCAGACACATCAATATTACTGCGAACCATAGTATTCGCATCGGGATTCCCTCGTTTATTGGAGTTATTCGGGTATACGCGCCCGCTGGGCAGAGCGGGTCTGCCCGAGCGCTACTCCAGTCACCAGCAGCTCGATCCACTCCCGGCACACCGGACCGGAAGTGGCTTCGCACAGGCGCCCGTCACTTCATCCGTCAGGGCTCACCTGCTGTAGTACTCCTCGACGGTGTCTTCGGCGACCTGCTGCAGGAAGGCTGCATCGTTCTCGGCAATTCGGCCGTAATAGGTGTAGGGATTACCCACCACGGAGGTGTCATAGAGCGCGGCGTATACCGTGGCTGCTGCGAGGTAGGTACCCTCTGGAGTGGGGTGGCTGCCGTCGTAATCGACGTGAAGGGCCAGCTCCGGACGCTGCTCATAGGCGTTCTGGAAGGCCAGGCCAACCGGCACAACCAGCGCGCCGATCTCATTGCCTACCGTGGTATAGAGGTCTTCAATCTTGTCGAACATGCCAGGATCGTAACTGTCATGATCCTCGCTATAGGCGGGCGTCATGTAGAGCACAGTCTCGGCCCCTGTCGCCTCGATGGCCTGATGATGTCGCATAACCGCAGCACGGAATGTCTGGCGGTTCTCGTCGCTCAAGGCGGCGTTGCTGTGCCCCTGCAGTACTACAGCATCAAAAGGATCCGCCAACCCCAGAGCTCCCGGGAACAGGTATCCCTTCACCTCATGGTGGGACAGCCGAGCCCCGGAAATGGTCGCGGACTTGCTGTTGAGATCCTCCGCCATCTCCGGATGAGCGGCTTCCACCATACGTTTGACGTAGTTGTGCAGGCTGTTGTTGTAGTACTGGTAGCTGTTGCCAACGTAGAGCAGTTGCTTCGGATTGGGGGATTCGAGAGCGTCGACCTGGGGAACAGTATCCGCCATGGCAGATATGGGGAGCAGAGCACTCATGGCGAGAAGGCCGATTCCGGCGAAGGATGCTTTCATTGCTGTTGTCTCCATCCTGGACTGGTTTGCAGGGGGTCGAGGTGTGTTGCGAGAGCATGTGTTGCCTCCAGACACCTCAACACCATTCGAAAGGAGCAAACTGCATTCCCTTTATGCACACTCTCTTCTATTTCAATTGATTAATGAGAATGCATACAACAAAGGTCGCAAGGCCCATCACAGGGAATGGATGAGAAACCGCACAGTCCAGAATCGCCTGTTGTGCGGAAACCCGCACGGAGCTCCGGTCGTACAGCACCGGCTCCTCCAACGTAAAACGGGTAGCCCGAAGGCTACCCGTTACAAACCACGACAGGATGTCAGGTGCGTTTCGCGTCAACAGCGCCGACAAGCGCCACGACGAGAAAAGCCCATCCGTCCTTAGCGGCGGAGACCCAGACGCTGGATCAGAGACTGGTAACGTCCCAGGTCCTTGCGCTTCAGGTAGTCCAGCAGCTTACGACGCTGGTTGACCATGCGGATCAGGCCACGACGAGAGTGGTGATCCTGCTTGTTGGTCTTGAAGTGATCCTGCAAGCCGTTGATGTTGGCGCTCAGCAGAGCCACCTGAACTTCGGGGGAACCGGTGTCGCTGTCACCGCGGCCGTATTCCTTGACGATTTCGGCCTTCTGTTCGGCGGTAAGTGCCATCTGTCTCTCCAGTAAGCAATATGCCTGATAGATGAATGTCGGAGACCACGCATATTTGCAGTCTCCTTGTTACGTATTGCGTACCCCTACAGGGGTCAATGCTGCACCGAGCCCGCCACAAACGAACTCAGCAATCGGCGAGGAACAATGTCCCCCTCCGGCTCCACCACACCAAGACCAATGAAGGCCTCCTCATGATAGAGGCGAACTGGACCATCCCCGACGTCACGCGCCATGGTGGTATCCAATTCCTGTCGAGCGGGTTGACCATAGGTCAGTGCCCGCGCCCCCTTCACACTCAGTTGATGAGCAGGAAGGTGCTTGAGCAGACTGTCGATCGGCGCCAGTTGCGCTTCTCGTGCAGCCTGATCCGGCAAGGCTTCAAGCATCTCGAGGCTGACCATGCCACTGGCATCGAAAGGCCCCGTCTTGAGACGTCGAAGCTGTGATATGTGTCCGTCACAGCCCAGCGCCCTGGCCATGTCTTCAGCCAGCGTGCGCACATATGTGCCCTTGCTGACGCGAACCTCGATGTCGAAGTTCGGCGAAGCGCTGTCCAGGCTGGCGGAAAGTAGCCGCGTATCATACACCTTGATTGCCCGACTTGCACGCTCGACACTCTTGCCCTCACGGGCCAGTTCGTAGAGCTTGCGGCCGTTGAGCTTCAACGCCGAATACATCGGTGGTGTCTGCTGTTGCTCTCCGACAAATCCCGCCATCATCCCAGTGAGGTCGGACTCCTCAAGTGCCGGAACGGTGGACCTGGCAACCACATCACCTTCGGCATCCCCGGTGTCGGTACTGGCACCCAGTTCGACTCGGGTCCGGTAGACCTTGTCGGCATCCAGAAGGTGCTGGGAAAACTTGGTGGCCTCACCGAACAGCACCGGCAACAGACCAGTGGCCATCGGATCCAGAGTGCCGGTATGACCGGCCTTCTGGGCCTGAAACAGACGGCGTGCACGTTGCAGGGCATGGTTACTGGACATGCCCTGGGGCTTGTCCAGCAACAACACACCATCAACCGGCAATCCCCGGCGGCGACGTGCCATCAGTCCTTCGCCTCGTCCTCGGCGTCAGAATCGTCATCGTCATGACGCGAGCGATCCGTTGCCACGGCCTCCTCGATCAATGACGACAAATGCTGTCCGCGCACCACACTCTCATCGTAGTGAAAGCGCAGTTCCGGGACGTGACGCAGCTTGATGCGTCGGCCGATCTGCGAACGCAGAAATCCCGAGGCGCGCTTGAGCACGCCGAGGTTTTCCTTGATCCGCTCCGGTGTCTGTTCACCCAACAGGGTAAAATGCACATCGGCATAACCCAGATCACGGCTGACAGACACGCCACTGACGGTGACCATGCCCAGACGCGGGTCCTTGACCTCGCGCTGGATGAGTACCGCCAGCTCCTTCTGGAGCTGGTCGGCCACTCGGTCGGTACGCTTGAATTCGCGCATGGATAACGGCTCCTCGAACGCTTACAGCGTGCGCTCGACCTTGACCTGATCGAAGACCTCGATCTTGTCGTTGACCTGGACATCGTTGTAGTTCTTCACCCCGATGCCACACTCCATGCCATTGCGGACTTCCTGGACGTCGTCCTTGAAGCGGCGCAGAGATTCCAGCTCACCTTCATAGATCACGACGTTGTCGCGCAGTACACGGATCTTCTTGTTACGGAAGACGGTACCCTCGACCACCATACAGCCAGCAACCGCACCGATCTTCGGTGCACGGAAGACATCACGTACCTCGGCAATACCGACGATCTCTTCCTTCCACTCAGGCTCGAGCATACCGCTCATCGCCTGCTTGACCTCGTCGATCAACTGGTAGATGACGCTGTAGTAGCGCAGCTCCAGTACCTCACGCTCGATGATCTCGCGTGCGGCAGCATCGGCACGGACGTTGAAGCCCACCAGAATGGCATCACTGGCCAGCGCCAGGTTGGCATCGGTCCCGGTGATACCGCCAACACCAGAGGACACCACAGAGACCTGCACCTCGTCGGTGGACAGTTCTTCCAGAGCACCACGGATGGCTTCCAGAGAGCCCTGCACGTCGGCCTTGAGCACGATGTTGAGCTTGGCGGCCACATCCTGACCCATCTGCGAGAACATGTTCTCGAGCTTGGCCTTCTGCTGGCGCGCCAGACGCACTTCGCGATACTTGCCCTGACGGAAGTTGGCGACTTCGCGTGCCTTCTTCTCGTCAGCGACGACCATGAAGTCATCACCGGCTTCAGGCGTACCATCCAGCCCCTGGATCTCAACCGGCATGGCTGGACCGACCTCGGCAACCTGCTGACCGAGTTCGTTGGTCAGGGCACGGACACGTCCGTAGTGCAGGCCAGCCAGTACGATATCGCCCTTCTTCAGGGTACCGTTCTGAACCAGCACTGTGGCCACGGGGCCGCGTCCCTTGTCGAGACGGGACTCAACCACCACACCCTTGCCCGGAGCGGACGGAACCGCCTTGAGCTCGAGTACTTCAGAAACCAGATGCACGGCTTCGAGCAGTGCCTCGATTCCTTCGCCGGTCTTGGCCGAAACGTGGACGAACTGCGTGTCACCGCCCCACTCTTCGGAAATGACGCCGTGCTGAGACAGCTCATTCTTGACCCGATCAGGATCGGCCCCTGACTTGTCAATCTTGTTGACCGCGACCACCATCGGCACTTCCGCTGCGCGGGAATGCTCAACGGCCTCAATGGTCTGAGGCATGACGCCGTCGTCGGCAGCAACCACCAGGATGACCACATCGGTTGCCTTGGCACCACGCGCACGCATCGCGGTAAAGGCGGCGTGACCCGGGGTGTCCAGGAAGGTAACACCGTTGTTGTCGTCCTCGACGTGATAGGCACCGATGTGCTGGGTAATACCCCCGGCCTCACCAGTGGCCACCTTGGCGCGACGAATGTAGTCGAGCAGCGAGGTCTTGCCGTGGTCGACGTGGCCCATGACGGTGACGACCGGCGAGCGAGTGATTTCCTCACCTTCGTAGGAGATCGCCTCGAGCACCTCGGTTTCCAGCGCATCGTCCTTGACCAGCTTGGGCTTGTGGCCCATTTCCTCGACAACAATCGCCGCGGTGTCCTGGTCGATGGTCTGGTTGATGGTCACCGCCGCGCCCATGTTGAACATGGCCTTGATGACTTCATTGGCCTTGATCGACATCTTGTCGGCCAGGTCCGCCACCGAGATCGATTCGGGAATCGAGACCTCACGTACGATGGGTTGTGTCGGCTTCTGGAAACCGTGCTTTCCACCGCCCTGGGAGCCACGACGGCTACCACGACGCTCGGCACGCTTGACCTTCTTGCCACCACCACGACGACGCTCTTCACGATCGCTGCGATCATCGTTGTCACGATCATCACGGCCCTTCTTGCCAGCCTTGCCGGCGGCCTTCTTGACCGCTGCGCGACGCACGTCACCGCGACCTTCCTTGGGCGGAGCCGGAGGCTGCTCACCTGTAGAATCGTCGCTGACAACCAGTTCCGGTACCGGAATTTCCGGTTCGGAGACCTTGGCAGCAGGCTCAGCGGTCACCTCGGCCGACTTCTCGGCTTCAGCTGCTGTAGCTTCACGCTCAGCCTTCTCCGCCGCCTGGCGTGCCTGTTCGGCAGCCTCGGCTTCACGGCGGGCTTCCGCCTGGGCCATATCGCCTACCAGCTGACGCGGCCCCTGATCCTCAGCCGCTGCCGGCTGCTGATCCTCGGACTCGTCGCGCTTGACGTAGGTACGCTTCTTGCGAACCTGGACCTCAATCGTCTTGCCGCGCTCATTGGTCTTGATCTTGCTGCGTGTCTTGCGGGTCAGGGTGATGCGATTACGCGCCCCCGGCCCGGTGCCGCCATGACTCTTGGTCAGGAAGTCGAGCAGCTTGCGCTTGTCTTCCTCGGATACGGCGTCACCCTCGGACTTGTGTTCCAGTCCGGCTTCCTTCATCTGTTCCAGCAGGCGTGGCACATCGCGCCCCACCTTCACTGCAAAATCCTTAACGGTCATCTCTGACATTACGACCCTCCTCAGCCCGTGACCCTGTTACTGTTCATTCTCGAACCATGGCGCACGGGCAGTCATGATCAGTGCTGCAGCGCGCTCCTCGTCCATACCTTCGATGTCCACCAGGTCATCGACGGACTGCTCTGCCAGGTCCTCCATGGTCCTGATTCCCCGGCTGGCCAGAATGAGCGCCAGATGACGTTCCATGCCGTCCATCTCCAGCAGATCATCTGCCGGCTGAGCACCATCCAGTTCTTCCTCGGAGGCAATCGCCAGGTTCAAGAGCTCGTCCTTGGCACGAGCGCGAAGTTCCTCGATGAGATCTTCGTCGAACTCTTCGATCTCGAGCATTTCCTCGACCGGTACGTAGGCCACCTCTTCAATAGAGGTGAAACCTTCCTCGACCAGCAGCCGAGCGACATCATCCTCGATGTCCAGATGCTGAACGAAGTGCTCGACCAGGCTGTCGATTTCCTGATCGCGCTTGGCCTCGGCATCCGCTTCGGTCATGACGTTGATACGCCAGCCGGTCAGCTCGGAAGCGAGGCGCACGTTCTGGCCGCTACGGCCAATGGCTTGCGCCAGATTATCCTCGGCAACGGCAACGTCCATGGCATGGGCGTCCTCATCGACGAGAATCGAGGCGACATCGGCAGGTGCCATGGCATTGATGACCAACTGCGCGGGATTGTCATCCCACAATACGATGTCGACACGCTCGTTCTGCAATTCCGACGATACCGCCTGTACACGTGAGCCACGCATACCGACACAGGCACCGACCGGATCAATACGGCGGTCATTGGTCTTGACCGCAATCTTGGCCCGGGAGCCTGGATCACGTGCAGCACCCTTGATCTCGATGAGTTGCTCGGCGATCTCCGGCACCTCGATCTTGAACAGCTCGATAATCATCTGCGGATTGGTCCGCGACAGAATCAGCTGGGCGCCACGTGCTTCGGCATCAACCTTGACCAGCAGAGCGCGAACACGCTCATTCAGTCGGTAACGCTCGCCTGGGATCATTTCGCTGCGTGGCAGGAATGCCTCGGCGTTATCTCCCAGGTCAATGATCAGGCCGTCACGTGTCGTCTTCTTGACAATGCCAGCCACCAGCTCACCTTCACGCTCGGCGTACAAGCGCACCACTTCGGCACGCTCGGCCTCGCGGACCTTCTGCACGATCACCTGCTTGGCGGTCTGCGCAGCAATGCGTCCGAAGGCGGCGTTCTCGATCTGCTCCTCGACCACATCACCAAGTCCCAGCGGCGGATCACGGCGCTCGGCAAAGGTCAGCTTGATCTGAGCATCGGGTCCGTCGAAATCATCATCCTCGATCACTTCCCAGCGACGGAATGTCTCGTATTCGCCAGTGACGCGGTCAATGTGAACACGGACATTGGCTTCGATGTCCTCGAAGCGCTTGCGGGAAGCACTGGCCAACGCCGCTTCCACAGCCTCGAAGATGACTTCGCGGGGAACCCCCTTTTCGTTGGAGATCGCGTCAACGACCGCCAGAATCTCTTTACTCATGCCTAAAAGCCTCGCCAGATAACCTGTCCTTGCTCACAACTGAATGAGCGTTCACAACTGATCAAGCGTTCACGATTGATTGAGTGTCACAGACATCGGTCCACGCACATCATTCACCAAACTGTGGGACAACCCGAGCCTGGTCGATGCCGTCGATGGGAAAGCAATACTCCTCGCCCTCAATCTGGACCAATACCTCGTCACCCTCGACGCCTGCCAGCAGCCCCTGAAACTTGCGGCGACCATCAAAGGGCACGCGCAACTTCAGGCTGACCTGGTGTCCGGCATAGCGGGAAAACTGATCCAAGGTGAACAGGGGCCGATCCATACCCGGCGAGGAAACCTCAAGCCGATATTCGCCGGCGATGGGATCTTCGACGTCCAGAACGCCACTGACCTGCCGACTGATGTCGGCGCAGTCGTCGACGTTCACGCCATTCTCGTGATCGATATAGATCACCAGTCGCGAATGTTTTCCCTGAGACATATAGTCGATGCCCCAGAGCTCGAAGCCCATGGCTGTTACCACCGGCTCGATCAGCGCTTGAAGCGCAGCATCCTTGATGGCCACGAATGAAAACTCCTACAGCCGTTGCATCAGCACCTGGCCGGGAGTGAACAGGAGAGTCAGGTGGCTGATTGGCAATGCGCGCCGCCGGCTCGTGGGCCAGCGAGCTGCTAACAAAAAGCCCCTTCACTGGAAGGGGCTTTTACAAGAAACCTTTTACCAACCCGACAGATCAGCACACCCCTTGGGAAACCATGCTGCCTGCCGTGAAATGGTAGCGGGGACCGGATTTGAACCGATGACCTTCGGGTTATGAGCCCGACGAGCTACCAGACTGCTCCACCCCGCATCAATCTAGGCCGGTGAGTATATGCTGACTGTGCTGACGCGTCAAGCAATTCACCATGCTGCCAACCCTGGGAGAAGATCGTTGACATCATATGATGTCACGAGACTTCGATGGTGCCGAAGGCGGGACTTGAACCCGCACGACCGTTAGGTCACTACCCCCTCAAGATAGCGTGTCTACCAATTCCACCACTTCGGCTAGGGGAGGCTGAGAGGATCAGTTACCGCTTTCCTCCAGCACTGGCGCAGTATTATCCATGCCTTCCGATGCTTCGTCAAGGGTCGGGGCGCCATTATTCTGCTGCTGTTCAATCACTTCCGCATCGGGAATACCGATATCGGGTGTCGCCTGTCCCGCCTGGGAGGCAAACCATGCCAATGTCAGGGACGTGGCAAAGAAGCAAACGGCAAGAAATGCTGTGGCACGGTACAGGAAGGTGCCGCTACCGCGGGAACCGAACACGGTCTGAGAGGCACCACCACCAAAGGCAGCACCCGCTTCAGCGCCCTTGCCCTGCTGCAGCAGAATGAGTACTACCAGGGCGACAGCAATCGCCACATGGATCATGAGAATCGCAACTTGCATGTATTCAACCTGCTGAATGACAAATGGCTAGAAAATCGTCGACCTGTAGCGATGCTCCGCCGATCAGGCCGCCGTCGATATCGGGCTGAGCCAGCAATTCGACCGCATTGCTCGGTTTCATGCTGCCTCCATAAAGCACTTTCGTGGTCTCGGCCAACTGCGCATCATAACTCGCCAGCCGCGCCCGGATGGCCGCATGGACCTGCTGCGCCTGATCGGGCGTAGCGGTACGGCCAGTGCCGATCGCCCAGACGGGCTCGTAGGCCAGCACCAGGCGCTGACGTTCGTCTGCAGTGAGTGCGTCGAGTACCGCCTCCAACTGCCCCAGCACCACCGCCTCGGTACGTTCGGCATCGCGTTCTTCAAGGGTTTCGCCAAGGCACAGGACAGGCACCAGGCCGACTCCGAGAGCCGCCCTTACCCGCGCCAGTACCGCCGCGTCATCCTCTCTGTAAAGCGTACGCCGCTCGGAATGTCCCACCAGTACCATCTGTACCCCCAGGTCGGCGAGCATTCCGCCACTGACCTCGCCGGTAAAGGCGCCAGATGGCTGATCACTGAGCGTCTGCGCTCCGACACCAACGGTCTCGGGCAAACGACTCCGCGCAACCTCCAGATAGGGGAAAGGCACCATCAAGGCCACTTCCACACCACCCGGGAGCGCTGTCCGCGACAGTTCTTCGGCAAAGGTGGCAACCAGCTCCAGGGAGCCGTTCATCTTCCAGTTGCCGGCGATCAGGGGCGCGCGCATGAGACATCCTCTTTCAAGGTGGGCCGAAATGTTATAGGAGCAATGGGGTTTGCTCAAGTTTTGAGCGACAGCGAAACCGCAAGCCGGGGCTCGCGGTCGCTCGTCCAACGCTACAGTAGCTCGCGAACGTCGTCGGCCAGCTTCTTCGCACAGCCTTCGACATCGAGGTGCGGGCGCCCCTCGACCATGACTCGGATCAGGGGTTCGGTACCGGAGGGACGCAACAGCACTCGGCCTTCTCCCCCCAATTGCTGCTCGACAGCAGACACCGCCTCGGCGAGCCTCTCATCCTTCATCAAGGCCTTCGCATCGACACCCTGCCCGAGACGAACATTGATCAGTGACTGCGGCGCCTTCTCGAAGCCATGCAACAGGCGGGATATCGGCTTGTCCTCACGTACCATGTAGGACAGCACCTGAAGCGCCGAAACGATACCATCTCCAGTGGTCTGCACATGGCCACAGACAATATGTCCGGATGACTCGCCACCCAGCTGCCAACCATTGGCTGCCAGGCGCTCCATGACATAGCGGTCACCGACATTGGCTCGCTCGAAGGGCACGCCCATATTTTCCAGAGCCGCGGCGAGACCAAAGTTGCTCATCAGCGTACCAACTACGCCACCGCCCAGCTCGCCTCGCTCATGGCGATCCCTGGCGATCAGGTAGAGCATATCGTCGCCATCGATCTCATGACCGTCGGCATCAACCATCAGCACGCGGTCGCCATCTCCATCGAACGCCACGCCCAGGTCGGCACCCTGCTGGATCACGGCGGCACGCAGCGCGGCAGGATGGGTTGATCCCACATCATGGTTGATGTTCATGCCGTCCGGCGTCGCACCGATCAGCGAGACCTTGGCGCCCAGTTCCTTGAAGACGCTGGGCGCAATATGGTAGGTCGCACCATGGGCGCAATCGAGAACGATCTTGAGACCATTGAGGTTGACCCGCTCCGGAACCGTCGATTTGCAGAATTCGATATAGCGCCCGGACGCATCTTCAACCCGTGTCGCCTTGCCCAGCTCATCGGGAGAAACCGTGGTCAGCGTCTCGTCCAGAGCGGCTTCGATGCGCTCCTCGATCCGGTCACCAAGTTTGGTGCCCTCGGCAGAGAAGAATTTGATGCCATTGTCCTGGAAGGCATTGTGCGAAGCCGAGATCACAATGCCCGCGTCGGCGCGAAAGGTCCGCGTCAGGTAGGCAATGCCCGGCGTCGGCATCGGGCCCAGCAACATCACATCCACGCCGGCAGCGGAAAGCCCTGCCTCCAGTGCCGACTCGAACATGTAGCCGGAGATGCGAGTGTCCTTGCCGATCAAGACCCGAGCGCGCTGGCGACGCGGCTCGATACACCGACCCGCCGCCCAGCCCAGCTTGAGCATGAAGTCCGGCATGATCGGCGCCTGCCCGACGGTTCCGCGGATACCGTCGGTTCCGAAATAACGTCTAGCCATTGCCTTCTCCTTGTTCGGCTTTTCTTTCCGCCGTTTCTTCTGACCGCTCTTCACAGACGGCCCAGGCCATATTCACGGCGTCCACATGGGGCGCAACATCGTGAACGCGCAGAATCCGCGCACCACGCTCGACCGCCAGCGCAGCCACAGCCAGACCTCCGGCCAGACGCTCCTCCACCGGACGCTCGAGCACCTTACCAATGAAACTCTTGCGCGACATGCCGACCAGCAGTGGCAGATTCAGCTCTTCGAGCCGCTTCATACGACGCAGTAGACGAAGATTATGCTCCACTGTCTTGGCGAAGCCAAAACCCGGATCCAGTAAAAGTCTATCGCGGCTCAGACCCGCTGCTTCGCAAGCCGCAACACGCTGCTTGAGGAATGCCAGCACCTCATCCTCCACCGGACCGTCGTAGTGTGGCGCATCCTGCATATCGCCGGGCTCGCCAAGCATATGCATCAGTACCACGGGCAGCCTGGTACCTATTGCCGCCTGAAGGGCGCCTTCACGACGCAGGTTACGTACGTCATTGAGCATGCCGGCACCCGCCTGCCCTACAGCACGCATCACCTCAGGGGTCGAGGTATCGACCGAAACCAGCGCATCAAGTTCACGTACCAACGCCTCGACTACCGGCACTACCCGGTCCAATTCCTGCTGTGTGCTTACCGCCGCTGCTCCCGGGCGAGTGGACTCGCCGCCAACGTCGATGATCGCCGCACCTTCCGCAAGCATCTGCTCGGCGCGCCTCACAGCATCATCTATCGCCAGGTGATGACCTCCGTCAGAGAAGGAATCCGGCGTGACGTTGAGAATGCCCATGATTCTGGGAAAGGAAAGGTCGAGCCGGTGGCGGCCACAAGCGAGAGTCGAGGAAACACTGGGGTCCATCGTGGAAGGGTCCTGAAGTCGGGAGTTACGAATATCCGGGAGGCAAACGAGGACAAGAAGGCCTTGTTACGTCAGAGGCGCCCCGCAGGGCGCCTCCGAGATCAGGTCGGGCTGATTCAGCTTCCGGCGGGGCCACCGAGAGGATCGGAAGGCCGACGATCAGGAGTGTCATCCTCCTCCTCCTCATCACTGTCACCGCCATCACTGCCATCCTCCGCAGTATCGGAGCTGGCCTCCGGCTCCTCCGCTGGCTTGCCGGTGATCGGCGAGCCACCATTGGAACCTCGATCGTCCCAGTCCTTCGGCGGGCGCGGTGTACGGCCGTCCATGATGTCCTTGAGCTGATCAGCATCGATGGTTTCGTACTGCATCAGCGCCTCGGCCATGGCATCCAGCTTGTCGCGATTGTCGTGCAGAATACGCTCGGCCTGGGCGTAGCACTCATCGATGATCTTGCGCACTTCCTTGTCGAGACGAGTGGTGGTCTCACCGGACTTGAGCTTGCCGCCGCTCTGCCCCGGTCCGCCGAGGAACTGGTGTGACTCGTCCTCATCGTACATGATCGGCCCCATCTCCTCGGACAGACCCCACTTGGCCACCATATTGTGGGCCAGTTCCGTGGCTCGCTTGATATCGTTGGACGCACCAGTGGTGACACCATTAGGACCCAGCGTCATCTCCTCGGCGATACGGCCACCGAACAGCGAGCATATCTGGCTGATGATCTGCTGCCGTGACAGGCTGTAGCGATCCTGCTCGGGCAGAAACATGGTCACACCGAGGGCTCGGCCACGCGGGATGATGGTGACCTTGTACACTGGGTCATGCTCGGGCATCACCAGACCAATGATGGCATGGCCCGCCTCGTGGTAAGCGGTATTGAGCTTTTCCTTCTCGGTCATGACCATGGACCGGCGCTCGGCGCCCATCATGATCTTGTCCTTGGCCATCTCAAGCTCTTCCATACCCACCAGGCGCTTGTTGCGGCGAGCTGCAAACAGGGCACCCTCGTTAACCAGGTTGGCCAGGTCGGCACCGGAGAAGCCCGGCGTGCCCCGCGCGATGAATGACGGTTTGACGTCATCCGCCAGCGGCACCTTGCGCAGATGGACATTGAGAATATGTTCGCGACCACGGATATCCGGCAACGGTACTACCACCTGGCGGTCGAAACGACCCGGGCGCAGCAGTGCAGGATCGAGGACGTCCGGACGGTTGGTCGCGGCAATGACGATGATGCCTTCGTTGGCCTCGAAGCCATCCATCTCCACCAGCAACTGGTTGAGCGTCTGCTCACGCTCGTCGTTGCCACCGCCCATGCCGGCGCCACGAGAGCGGCCCACCGCATCGATCTCGTCGATGAAGATGATGCAGGGCGCCTGCTTCTTGGCCTGTTCAAACATGTCACGAACGCGGGAAGCACCCACGCCGACAAACATTTCAACGAAGTCTGAACCGGAGATCGAGAAGAACGGCACCTTGGCCTCGCCGGCGATCGACTTGGCCAGCAGGGTCTTGCCGGTACCGGGAGGACCGACCATCAACACCCCACGCGGGATAGTACCGCCCAGGCGCTGGAACTTGGTCGGGTCACGCAGGAAGTCGACCAGTTCCTCGACCTCTTCCTTGGCTTCGTCGCAACCCGCCACGTCAGAAAAGGTGGTCTTGATCTGATCCTGGGACAACAACTTGGCCTTGGACTTGCCGAAGCTCATCGGGCCGCCCTTGCCGGCTCCCCCACCCTGCATCTGTCGCATGAAGAACATGAAGATGGCAAGAATCAGCAGAATCGGGAAACTGGCGATCAACAGCCGCGTCCACAGGCTCTGTTGTTCCGGCTCCTGTCCCACCACTGTCACGTTGTGGGACAGGAGATCATCCATCAGCTTGGGATCTTCAGCCGAAGGACGGATGGTCTGGAAGGTCGTACCGTCAGAGCGCTCACCAGAGATGGTATAGCCATCAATGGTAACGCTGCGTACCTTCTCATTCTGCACTTCCTGGACGAACTGGGAATAGTTCATCGTGTTGGGTGCATTCTCGACGCTGAAGTTGTTGAACACCGTCAGCAATACCGCCGCGATGACCAACCACAGAATCAGGTTCTTCGCCATGTCGTTCAAGGGACTACCCTCAATTACAGAAATCTGTCGGCTTCAGGTGCCGGTGAAGCTCTGACACTAGCCTTGTCACTAGTTTCGACACTACAGGAGCCAGCCTCGTTCAGCCAGCCCGAGGAACAGCAGGCCACTTTCAGCCTCGCACGATCCTCACAATGGTCCTGTCCAACCACTCTAGCCTATAGGCCTGTCAGTCTCCGCCCTCTACACTCTGCCACGCTGTACTCTGTCATACTTGGTTGATGTTGTCCGCGTATTGCACCGGTAGGCACTGCCTATCAGTCTACGGCGCCATATATCATGCCGAGCCGTCCCCGAGCGAACCACCGGGACTAACCCTTGAAACCTTCGGCCAGCAGATAGACCTCACGCGAACGTGCGCGTGAGGCATCAGGCTTGCGTGTCACCACTCGCTGAAAACTGCCACGTAGATCCTTCAGGTAGGCATCGAAGCCCTCACCCTGAAACACCTTGGCCACAAAACGCCCTCCAGGTCGCAGCGTCTGGCGCGCCAGATCCAGCGCCAACTCCACCAGATACATGGCCTGCGGCTGATCAATGGCAGCCATACCACTCATATTGGGGGCCATGTCCGACATCACAAGGTCCACTGGGCGATTATTCAGCACTGCGAGGATTTCATCGAGTACCTGTTCTTCAGTAAAGTCTCCGTGGATGAAGTCGACGCCCGCCAGTGCATCCATCTCGAGAATATCCGACGCAATCACCACACCGCTGTCACCAACCCTTTCCGCCGCAATCTGGCTCCAGCCCCCCGGGGCCGCCCCCAGATCAATTACGGTCATGCCCGGTTTGAACAGGCGATCCTTGCCATCCAGCTCAATCAGCTTGTAGCTGGCACGCGAACGATAGCCATCCTGCCAACTCTGCTGCACGTAGCGATCATCGAAGTGCTCCTTCAACCAGCCAGCACTGGTCTTGCTCGCGCCACGCTTGTTGGCTGAGGCAGCCTGCTTGCCTGAAGACGAGGAAGGCCGGGAAGAACGGGAAGATGCCACGGGATCACCTGAAACGCTGGCTGCGGGCAATGGGCTCGCCGATTACGAGCTGCTCCTTCAATAAGGACTGGCCGCAGGATATGGGGGAATACAGTTCATGGGACGACAATGTTGTAGACCGACAACGGAGCAGCACGCTTTCATGCTGGCAGGATTCACCGTACCATTACCTACTGAACCTACTTACTCGCTTACTCATCGCACTTGTTATGTGCCATTGCGCGCCATTTTCGGGAAGATTCAAGATACCATGAGCTTGTCACAGGCACAAAAGAAAGCATTTCGCAGCATCGGCCATCACCTTGACCCCGTTGTCACTGCCTCCGAGAACGGCATCTCCGAGGGCCTTCTGGCTGAGCTCGAGCGAGCGCTCAATGATCACGAGCTGATCAAGATAAAGCTCGCCCTCACCGAGCGTGATGATCGCGCCGCCGTCCTCGACGAGCTGGCCAATGCCAGCGGTGCCGAGGTCGTCCAGAAGATCGGCAAGGTTGCCCTGCTCTACCGCCACAACCCAAAGGCCAACCCCAAGCTCTCCAATGTGAGCCGCTTCGAGCATCACCACGGCAGACACTGAATACTCAGAACCCGACTTGCCGTAACAGAGCTTCGAAAACGAAACACCCCGCCAGCAACCACTGGCGGGGTGTTTTTCATGGCCGTTTGATACACGAACACCCCGCCAACTGGGTCGACGAGGTGCTCGTAGCTCGTAGCTCGTAGCTCGTAGCTCGTAGCTCGTAGCTCGTAGCTTACAGATGTTCCACAGAGGAAATCTCGTACTCCACTTCACCACCTGGTGTGCGCACCAGCACGATTTCACCTTCTTCCTTGCCAATCAGGGCACGGGCAATCGGTGATGTCACGGAAATGCGGCGCTGCTTGATGTCCGCCTCATCCTCGCCAACGATGCGATAGGTGACTTCCTCGTCGGTCTCGAGGTTGAGCAGCTCGACTGTGACACCGAAAATCACCTTGCCGGTACGCGGCAGCTTGGTGACATCGATGACTTGAGCATTGGACAGCTTGCCCTCGATCTCCTGAATGCGACCCTCGATGAAGCCCTGTTGCTCGCGAGCCGCATGGTACTCGGCATTCTCCTTGAGATCGCCGTGCTCACGCGCCTCGGCAATGGCAGCGATTACCTTCGGGCGAGCCTCACTCTTGAGCTGCTCCAGCTCATCACGCAGGCGTTGCTCACCAGCGACGGTCATCGGGACCTTGTTCATTTATTCGCTCCTGCATGCAGTTCCTGTAGCCGCCGCACGGTAATCGCATTGCCATATTCCAGCGCCATGCAAACAGCACTGGCCCCTGCCAGGGTCGTGGCATAGGGAACCTTACGGGCAAGCGCGGTGCGACGGATCACCGAGGAGTCATTGATCGCCTGGCGGCCCTCGGTGGTGTTGACGATATAGGCAATCTCGTCGTTCTTGATCGAATCGACGATATGTGGCCGGCCTTCATAAACCTTGTTGACGACCTCGACGGACAGACCTGCGCCTTCCAGCGCCGCTGCCGTGCCACGGGTCGCACATAGTGTGAAGCCCAATGTTACCAGAGAACGAGCCACTTCGATAACACCCGCCTTGTCCGGCTCACGCACGGACAGGAACGCCTTGCGCTCACCGGTCAGCGGCGGAATCGCCTCACCTGCACCAAGCTGTGCCTTGTAGAAGGCCTCGGCAAAGGTCTCACCAGAGCCCATCACTTCACCGGTGGACTTCATCTCCGGCGACAGGATCGGGTCGACACCCGGGAACTTGGCAAACGGGAATACCGCTTCCTTGACGCTGTGGAAGTGCGGCACGATCTCGCGCTGGAAGCCCTGCTCAGCCAGTGTCTTGCCTGCCATACAGCGAGCCGCGATCTGGGCCAGCGAGGTGCCGATGCACTTGGACACGAAAGGCACGGTACGTGAGGCACGCGGGTTGACCTCAATGACGTAGATCTCGCCATCCTGCCAGGCCAACTGCACGTTCATCAGGCCCTTGACGCCCAGTTCGACCGCCATGCGCTTGATCTGCTCGCGCATCTCGTCCTGCACATCCGCCGGAAGCGAATAAGGTGGCAGCGCACAGGCCGAGTCGCCGGAGTGTACGCCAGCCTGCTCGATGTGCTGCATGATGCCGCCAATCACCACCTCATTACCGTCAGACACCGCGTCGACATCGATCTCGACAGCGGCATTGAGGAAATGATCCAACAGTACTGGAGAGTCGTTGGAAACCTTGACCGCATGGGTCATGTAGTTCTCGAGTTCGGAAGCATCGTAGACGATCTCCATTGCTCGGCCACCGAGTACGTAACTCGGACGCACCACCAGCGGATAGCCAATGGCCTCGGCCTTGGCAAAGGCCTCCTCGAAGCTGCGCGCGGTGGCATTGGGCGGCTGCTTGAGACCAAGCTTCTCGATCATCTGCTGGAAACGCTCACGATCCTCGGCCCGGTCGATGGCATCCGGCGTGGTTCCGATGATCGGCACACCAGCGGCCTCGAGGTCTCGCGCCAGCTTGAGCGGCGTCTGGCCACCAAACTGAACGATGACACCGACCGGCTTTTCCTTGTCGGCGATTTCCAGTACGTCTTCCAGCGTCACCGGCTCGAAGTACAGGCGATCGGAGGTGTCGTAGTCGGTGGAGACGGTTTCCGGGTTGCAGTTGACCATGATGGTCTCATAGCCATCATCACGCATGGCAAGGGCGGCATGCACACAGCAGTAATCGAACTCGATGCCCTGACCGATACGGTTGGGACCACCGCCCAGCACCATGATCTTCTGACGATCGGAAACCTCGGCCTCGCACTCTTCCTCATAGGTCGAGTACATGTAGGCAGTATCCGAGGCGAATTCCGCCGCACAGGTGTCAACGCGCTTGTAGACCGGACGAATACCCGCCGCCTGGCGCGCACTGCGGAAATCGTTCTCTGACACACTCAACAGCTTCGCCAGACGCGCATCGCTGAAGCCCTTGCGCTTGAGGCGGAAGAGTTCGCGAGCATCAAGCTCGGACAGTGAGCGTTGTGCCAGTTGCTGCTCGGTCTTGACCAGATCCTCGAGCTGCACCAGGAACCAGGGGTCAACATTGGTCAGCGTGAAAACATCCTCGACGCTCATGCCGGAACGCATGGCATCGGCAATGAAGAAGATGCGCTCGGCGCCCGCGGCCTGCAGCTCACCCTTGATCAGCGCCATGTTCTCATCGCTGAACTCGGTCACGATGGGGTCGAGGCCATCATTACCGGTTTCCATGCCGCGCAGAGCCTTCTGCAGCGACTCCTGGAAGGTGCGGCCGATTGCCATCACCTCACCCACAGACTTCATCTGAGTCGTCAGGCGGTCATTGGCCTGCGGGAACTTCTCGAAGGTGAAGCGCGGGATCTTGGTGACCACGTAGTCGATGGACGGCTCAAAGGACGCCGGTGTGCGGCCGCCGGTGATGTCGTTCTGCAACTCGTCCAGGGTATAGCCGATCGCCAGCTTGGCGGCGATCTTGGCAATCGGGAAGCCGGTCGCCTTGGAGGCCAGCGCCGAAGAGCGCGACACCCGCGGATTCATCTCGATGACCACCATACGCCCGGTCTGGGGGTCGACACCGAACTGCACGTTGGAGCCACCAGTCTCGACGCCGATCTCACGCAACACCGCCAGCGAGGCGTCGCGCATGATCTGGTATTCCTTGTCGGTCAGCGTCTGGGCCGGCGCTACGGTGATGGAGTCACCGGTATGCACCCCCATGGGATCGAAGTTCTCGATCGCACAGACGATGATGCAGTTGTCGTTCCTGTCGCGAACGACCTCCATCTCGTATTCCTTCCAGCCCAGCAGCGACTCGTCGATCAGCAGCTCATGGGTCGGCGAGAGTTCGAAACCACGACCACAGATTTCCTTGAACTCTTCCTTGTTGTAGGCCACACCACCGCCGGACCCCCCCATGGTGAAGGAGGGGCGAATGATGACCGGGAAGCCGAGCTCGGCCTGAATTTCCCAGGCCTCTTCCATGCTGTGAGCGACCTTGGCGCGCGGGCACTCCAGGCCGATGTTCTTCATCGCCTTGTCGAAGCGGTCACGATCCTCGGCCTTGTCGATGGTATCGGCGTTGGCACCGATCATCTCCACACCGTACTTCTCGAGTACACCGTGACGGTCCAGATCAAGGGCACAATTCAGCGCTGTCTGGCCACCCATGGTCGGCAGAATCGCATCCGGGCGCTCGACCTCGATGATCTTCTCCACGGCCTGCCAGGTGATCGGCTCGATATAGGTGGCATCGGCCATCACCGGGTCGGTCATGATGGTGGCCGGGTTGGAGTTGACCAGAATGACGCGGTAGCCCTCTTCACGCAGGGCCTTGCACGCCTGGGCGCCGGAGTAGTCGAATTCGCACGCCTGGCCGATAACGATGGGGCCGGCGCCGATGATGAGAATGCTGCTGAGGTCTGTACGCTTGGGCATGGTGCTTCCCGCTTGAAATTTTGACGAAGAATCGAATCGAGTGTGTGGGTTGCGTCAGGCCGCCTCAGCGGCGGCTGCGCATCATCTCGATAAAGCGGTCGAACAAGGGAGCGACATCCCTGGGGCCAGGACTGGCTTCCGGGTGTCCTTGAAAACTGAACGCCTGGCGGTCAGTGCGCTCGATACCCTGCAGGGTGCCATCGAACAGCGAGCGATGGGTGGCGCGCAGGTTGTCCGGTAACGTCGATTCGTCAGCAGCAAAGCCGTGGTTCTGACTGGTAATCATCACGCAGCCGGTGTCGAGGTCCTGGACCGGGTGGTTGGCACCATGGTGGCCATGCCCCATCTTGACCGTCGTCGCGCCACTGGCCAGCGCCAGCAGCTGGTGACCCAGGCAGATACCGAAGATCGGCGTATCAGTCTCGAGCAGTTCGCGGATGGCAGTGATGGCGTAATCGCAGGGCTCAGGGTCCCCCGGGCCATTGGACAGGAAGATGCCATCCGGCTGCAGCGCCAGCACTTCCGCGGCGGGCGTCTGCGCCGGCACTACGGTCAGGCGGCAACCGCGACTGGCCAGCATGCGCAGAATATTGAACTTCACACCGTAGTCGTAGGCCACCACGTGGAACGGACGCTCGGTGGTGCTGGTATCGGCATAGCCTTCACCCAGCGTCCACTCGCCCTCGCTCCATTCGTAACGCTCGGTGCAGGAAACAACCTTGGCCAGATCCATGCCCTTGAGCCCCGGGAAGGCCCGCGCCGCCTCGAGGGCGCGCGCTTCAGCATCGGCGCCCTCGGCCTCGGCTCCGGCGAGGATGGCGCCATTCTGGGAGCCCTTGTCACGCAGAATGCGAGTCAGTCGGCGCGTATCGATATCGGCGATACCTACGACATTCTGGGAGACAAGATAGTCGGATAGGCTTTGGGTCGAGCGGAAGTTGCTGGCAACCAACGGAAGATCACGGATGACGAGTCCAGCGGCAGCAATGCTGGAGGATTCCACGTCTTCGGGGTTGATACCGGTATTGCCGATGTGAGGATAGGTGAGAGTAACGATCTGTCGCGAATAGGAAGGGTCGGTGAGAATTTCCTGATAGCCGGTCATGGCCGTATTGAACACCACTTCACCACTGGCCTGCCCATCAGCGCCAATGGCGGTGCCGTGGAATACGCTGCCATCTTCCAGGGCCAATATTGCGGGTTTGTTCAATGTTACGTCCTCCCAATGCTCGTCAAGGTAACCACACACCACTCTGCACACCATCTGCCTGACCGAAACCGCTGGCCCAGTCGGCATGGACCCGGCCCTCTGTGCTCTACTAGCGCAAGGGGCCGGGCCGTAAAAAAGCGGGACGAAACCCGATTGATGACCGGTTTCATCCCGCTTGTTATGCTTCTTGTCCTGCGCTCGGAATGTCTGAGCCGAAAACCATTGCCTCGCCAGCCCGCTCCACCAGTTTATGCACAGAACGGCATGGACAGATCTCGCCCGGCCAAAATTTTTGAGATGTTACAGGAAAACCATCCGCCTGGCCAGCCAATAAAGTGAATTTCACCGCCCTGAAATCATGCCAGCCTGCAGGACATCCTACTGTTCATCAAGCCCGAGTACATCGTTCATACCATAGCGCCCCACGCCCTGACCGCTGACCCAGCGTGCCGCGCGCACAGCCCCTCTGGCAAAGGTCATGCGACTGGATGCCTTGTGGGTGATCTCGATACGCTCGCCTTCGGTAGCAAACATCACCGTATGTTCGCCGACGATGTCACCGGCTCGCACCGTAGCAAAACCGATCTCGCTGGCCTGGCGCGGGCCACACTGCCCTACCCGCTCGAACACGCCATGTTCCTTGAGGTTACGATCCAGTGCCGCCGCCACCACTTCTCCCATGCGCAACGCAGTGCCGGAGGGTGCATCGACCTTGTGACGATGGTGAGCCTCGATCACTTCGATGTCATAGCCCTCGTCGCCCAGTGCACGAGCAGCGGTCTCCAACAGCTTGAGGGTCAAGTTGACACCTACACTCATATTGGGCGCAAAGACCATCGGCACACGCTGGGCGTAACCATCGAGTTTCTCGAGCTCAGCATCGCTCAAGCCGGTGGTACCTATCACGATGCCCTTGCCATGTTCGGCACAGAAGGCCAGGTTGGCGAGGGTGACAGCAGGAGTGGTGAAGTCGATCAGCACATCGATGTCGTCGACCACCGATGCCAGTGAGTCCACTGCACTGATGCCCAGTCGACCAACTCCTGCCAGCTCACCGAGGTCGGCACCCACCAGGGAACTACCCGGCTCGACGATACCCGCCGCCAGCGTGGCTCCGTCATCCTGGCATACAGCGTTGACCAGGGTTCGGCCCATGCGGCCAGCGACACCAACAATGGCAATGCGGGGAGCAGCGGTGGTCATGCAGCACAATCCTCATGCAGTAGGGAACAGGGCAGTAGGGTAAGGCGACCGAAAGCAGCCTCGATCCGCGCAGTATAACAATGCCGCCGCATGGCGTCTGTGCCGGTCTCACTGATGTTGGCGTGGCCACCCACGACCGACACCGACTCCACCCATCGTCATGCCGGCCCGCTACACTGGAGGATCGGATCACCCACTCCTGCCCGGAAAAGGGAATTTCCATGCCTGCCAACCGCTGGCCCACCATCCTCACCTCCTCGCTCACCGGCCGACGCCATCCGCGGAACCGGTGTACCGTCCTGCTGGGCCTTTTACTACTGCTCTGGGGACTGCCGGGTTGCGCCCACCAGGTGCGCAGCGCCAGCCTCGCCGGCGCCAATCTCGCCGACACCAATGCCGTTGACGGCCACCCACCGTCGGTGCCCGGCATCGAGTTCTGCGGCAGCCTGGAGCTTCCCGACCACTGGCCATCGCACAGCGCTGCGGCGGCGCAACCGCTCGGCGGGCTATCGGCACTGGCCTGGGACGAGGACGAACAGTCACTATGGCTGGTATCCGACCGCGGCCGCCTGCATCAGACACTGCCGGTATACGACGACGGGCAACTGGTGGACCTGGTGGTCGTCGCCAGTCACACCCTGAAGGACAGCAGCGGCCAGCCACTCAGCGGCAGCAACGTGGATGCCGAGTCACTGGTGCTGGATGACGCCTGGGATGGTGAGCGAGGCAACACGGCGTTACTGATTGGCTTCGAGCGAGACCACCGTCTGCAGCAGTTCAACACTCAGGGCTACCCCATCGGTGATGCCCTGCGCCCGGGCCCGGCACAGAGTGCCACCCGCAACGCTGGCATGGAGGCCATGACCCGGCTTCCCGATCTCGACATCATCGTCGGGCTCGAGTCCCCACCCGACGGCGGCAAAGCGAAAGTCACCCGTCTGTTCAGCCTTGATGGCAAGCACCATTGGGATTATCCACTGGCTCCTGCCACCAATAGTGCCCTGACCGATATGGCGCCATGGCCAGGCAGTCCGGATACCCTGGTGACCCTCGAGCGCGCCTGGGCACCACCCCGATTGACCATCACCCTCAAACGCACCGAGCTGCTGACACCACCGCACGTCAGCACCACCACGGTCTTCAGTCTGTCCAGCGCTGACGGATGGCGCCTGGACAATATGGAAGGACTCGCCGCCATGCCGAATGGAAGCCTGCTGATGGTCAGCGACAACAACTTCAGCGCCCTGCAGCGCACGCTGCTTACCTGCCTGCGCCTCACACAGGACTGATGATCGCCACATCAATAGCGCCTCTACGATCGTGCCCTGCTGGGCACTTCCACATCCCGACGCATTCTCACGTCTCGGCGCAGCAACAGCAGAATGGCCAGGATGACCATGACAGACCCCGGCAGCCACCGGGGCGACAGGACCTCGGGAGCCTGCAGGAACAGCAGCAACATGGAAACAAAGGGCACCAGATAACCATAGGCAGTCACCGCCGCAGGCGTCAGAGTCGCTGTTGCACGCTGCTGCAACCAGAAGGTCACGCCACTGGAGAACAGCCCCAGGTAGGTCACCAGCGCCAAATCGCTCAGGGTCATACGCGCCATGGCATTCGGATGATTGAAGATCAGTCCCAGCAGAGCAATAAGCACACCGCCCAGGACCAGACTCCACAGGGTGCGAACCCCGGCATGGGGGGATAACCAGCCACGCATCAAGCCGAACTTCGACAACACGGGATACAAGGCGGATGCCAGACAACCGACAAAGAAGGCAGCTTCCCCGAGACCGAACTGCATCCGCGTCAGGTCTCCATCGGCCTCTGCCCAGGCCAGCCCCAGCGCACCAAAGGCACCGAGGGCCAACAGTGCCAGCAGCGACAGAGCACGCTGCTCAACACTCAGGAAACGTCCGAGCCCGTAGGCCAATAGCGGCACGCTGACATAGAGCGTCGCCATGGATAATGCCGTGGTGCGATGCGCCGCCCAGAACATGGTGCCGAAAAACCCCGCCAGGCAAAGCCCCATCAAGGCATACAGCCAGGCTCCTTGACGACTCGGCTTCAGCCCCGGCGCACCCCATACCAGCGGCAGCACCGCCAGGGCCGCGATGGCAAAACGCAGTGCGGTCAGCAACAGGGGCGGCAGTCCCTCGCTGAGCAGGCCGACCGCCGGAAACGACAGCCCCACCAGCAGCGCCCATATCAGCATGCCAAGGTGCGCAGCCCAAAGCCCTTGTGTCTTCATGGTCCCTCCCTCGTGGCTCTGCCTTCCAGTGCCACCAGCAGGGCTCGCAGCCCCGCAGCCAGGGCATCGGCGTGATCGACATCGAGAGCTTCGCGCATGGCGCCAAGCTCGGACAGATAGGCATCCAGCAGCCCCGGCATCATCTCGCGCCCCTTGTCACTGAGTCTGACCAGAACACTGCGGCGATCCTCAGGGTTGTCCACGCGCTCGATCAGGTCACGCTCGGCCAGACGATCGAGACGATTGGTCATGGCGCCAGAGCTCAACACCACAGCCGCACAGAGTGCATTGGGTGTCATGCCTTCATTCGTTGCTCGCCGATACAGCGTCGACAGCAGGTCGAACTCTCCCTCCCGCAACCCATGGGCGCGAAATACCACCGATACGCGCCGATCCACGTGTTTCATGATGCGGTACAGACGCGTGAAGATGCCCATATCGGAGGGGTCACGATCAGGCAGGACCGTGCACCACTCCGAGATCAACCGATCGATGGCATCACGTGGAACCTCGTCTTCAAGCAATTCCGGCATGGCGGTCCTCCTGTGGACGGCAATTCTTCCACGGCAACTGTTTACGTAACGGAATCTTCGCGAAGAGAGTCTTCGGGAAAAGAATTTCCATCAAAAGAATCTTCACGTAAAGATATGTAGGCAAAGCATAGTCACACAAGGCCACGGATGCCAATGCCTTTTACCCCTAGCGTGACATGCCCTGCCTCAACTCACCTCCCCTTCTGGACCACCGGTACAGCGGCGAGTGGCCGCTATTGCCAGCGAATTTCCAGCTCTTCCTTGCCCGCCATGCGCTCCAGGTGGCTGGCCACCACGCCCTTCAGTAGTTCAAGCCGCTCGGCATCATCGGCCTGCAGCTGTACTCGCAGAGCATCCTCGTCGGCACTCATCAGGCACAATCCACCGTCGAACACGACTCGTCCCTGGTCGGCGTCGACCTCCAGCTTGTGAGCCCAATGCTTGCATAGCCGATTGATCAAGCGCTGCCCCGATGACGTGACGATCTGCGCAGAAGACTCGTGCATTTTTTCACCTCGAGAAATACAAATGATAACAATACTCATATAATATCAGCCGACACCAGCCCTGGAACACGCAACGGGGCGTTCGTTCGACTGCATTGTCCCCGCGCGGCAAGCGTCGCCAGCAGCTCCGCCACTGAACACATCCACAACTCAACAATTCGTGAACCATCGAGGCCTCTGCATGCCCACACTGACGAGATTCGCCACCTTCGGCTCGGCCCTTCTATTGAGTGGCGTCACCATGGCCGAGGAGATCACCGTGACCGACGTTGCCGGACGCGAGGTTACCGTCGACGCCCCCGTGGAGCGCATGATTCTTGGTGAAGGGCGTCAGGTCTACCTACTCGGCGCCCTCGAGCCGGACGCCCCTTTCGAGCATGTCGTGGGGTGGCGGGAAGATTTCTCCCAAGCAGATCCCGACAACTATGCTCTCTACGCCGAAAGATTCCCCGAGCTGGAGGACCTTCCCACCTTCGGTGGCTTCAAGGACGGCACCTTCGATGTTGAACAGGCAGCGGCACTGCAACCGGATGTCATCCTGATGAATCTGGAGGCCAGAGCAGCCACCGAGGATGCCGGCTATGACACCAAGCTGGCGGAACTGGACATTCCTATCGTCTATGTCGATTTTCGTGAAGATCCCATTGCCCATATCACCCCGTCGATGCGCCTGATGGGTGAGTTGCTCGGAAAGCAGCAGGCGGCAGAGGATTTCATCGCCTTTTCCGAGGCCCAGATGGCCAGGGTCACCGATGTCATCGACGCCAATGCTCCTGAGCGCCCCAGAGTCTTCATTGATCGCGCCGGAGGCTATTCCGATGACTGCTGCATGAGTTTCGGTCAGGGCAATTTCGGCGAATACGTGGAACTGGCCGGCGGCAGCAACATTGCTGACGGTATCATCCCCTCCACCTTCGGCACCTTGAATCCCGAGCAGATCATCTCCGCCAACCCTCAACAGGTCGTGGTGACCGGCGGCAGCTGGGATGCCTATGTGCCGGGTGGCAACTGGGTCGGCGTCGGCCCCGGAGCCGATCTCGACGAGGCACGCCGCAAGCTGGAAGCGCTCAGCGAACGCACCGCCATGACCGGCATCGATGCGGTGGAAAACGGCAACATGCATGCCATCTGGCACCAGTTCTACAACAGTCCCTATTATTTCGTCGCCGTTCAGCAATTGGCACGCTGGTTCCACCCGGAGCTGTTCGCCGATCTCGACCCGGAGGCCACCATGACCGAACTCCACGAGCGCTTCCTGCCGGTGGCCTACCAGCCAGGCTACTGGGTATCACTGCATGACTGAAGACATCAGAACCATGACCACAGAGGGTCGCGAACGTGGCTTCTACCGCAGCCTCGTGGCGCGCCGTCAATTGATTCTGGGTGGTCTGCTGGCCGCCCTGCTGATCAGTCTGTGTGTTGATCTGGCGCTTGGCCCGGCCCGCTATAGCCTCGGCGAAGTGATTGAAGCCGTGCTGGCCCCCGGCAATGTCAGTGATCAGGTGCGAGTCGTGGTGTGGGAAATCCGCATGCCTGTCGCGCTGATGGCACTGGTGGTCGGTGCCAGCCTGTCGATTGCCGGCGCTCAGATGCAGACCATCCTCAGCAACCCACTGGCCAGTCCTTTCACCCTGGGCATTTCCGCCGGCGCCGGTTTCGGTGCGGCGCTGGCACTGGCCTTTGGTGTCGCGCTGATACCTGCCGCCATCGATTATGTGATCCCGCTGAATGCCTTTCTGATGGCCATGCTGACCTCCTTTCTGATTCACGCCCTGAGCATGCGTCGTGGCGTCACCATCGAGACCATTGTGCTGCTGGGCATCGCCATGGTGTTCATCTTCAACTCGCTGATGGCCCTGATCCAGTTCTTTGCCAGTCAGCAGGCGGTCGCCGCAGTGGTGTTCTGGACCATGGGCAGTCTGACCAAGGCCACCTGGCCGAAACTGTGGATGTCGCTCGCGGTACTCTGCGTGGTCGTCCCACTGCTGGCACGCCATGGCTGGGCGCTGACCGCCATGCGCCTGGGCGACGCCAAGGCCGAGAGCCTGGGGGTCAAGCCACGCGGCCTGCGCCTCGAAGTGCTGGTTCTGGTGTCACTGTTGTCGGCCATGGCCGTCGCCTTTGTCGGCACTATCGGCTTCATCGGACTGGTCGGCCCGCACATCGCGCGCATGCTGGTCGGTGAGGATCAGCGCTTCTTCCTGCCGGGTTCAGCGTTGTGCGGTGCCCTGATCCTGTCGGTCGGCTCGGTCCTCTCGAAGATCATTCTCCCCGGCACGGTGATTCCCATCGGCATCATCACCTCCCTGGTTGGCATTCCCTTTTTCCTGTTCCTCATCCTCAGTCGCAGGAAGGCATCATGGTAACGCTCGAACTCAACGAGGTTGGCGCCCGCTATGGACGCCGTCAGATACTGACGGGCATCACCACCCCGCCCCTCCAGGGCGGCCAGGTGGTCGCCCTGCTCGGCCCCAACGCCGCCGGAAAGTCGACCCTGTTCCGGCGTATTCTCGGGCTGCTCAAGGGCAGCGGCGACGTCAGGATCACCGGTACCAGCTCCAGCCGTCCTGTGGCCTATATGCCTCAGGATACCGGGGTCAATGCGGTGCTCACCGTCTACGAGAGTGTGCTGCTCGCCCGCATGCAGGGGCGCAGCCTGAAGGTTCAACAGCAGGACCTGGAAGAGGTGGAACGCGCCTTGCGCGAGCTGGACATCATGGCGCTGAGCGAACGCGATATCAGTGACCTCAGCGGAGGCCAGCGACAGCTGGTCGGAGCGGCTCAGGCACTGGTTCAGGCACCGGATATTCTGCTGCTGGACGAACCCACTTCGGCCCTCGACCTGCATCGCCAGATCGACCTGCTGTCGATCCTCGGTCGTCTGGCTCGGGAGCGGCGGATGCTGGTCATAGTGGCGATCCATGATATTGGCCATGCGTTGCGGTTCACCGACCAGGCTCTGGTCATCGCCAACGGAGGCTTCGTCGCCTGTGGGCCCACGCCCCTGGTGGTGACCTCGGAAATGCTACGCGACGTCTACCAGGTCATCGCCCGGGTCGAGAACTGTACTCAAGGTCAGCCTCAGCTCATTGTCGAGGCCGCCGTCTGAAGCTTCGCCCTTCCAGGGCGGCAAGCACCGCGCCGCCCAGGATCAGTGGCAACGCCATCACGAAGCCGGCCGACAACGGCAGGCCAAACAACAACAGGTCGACCAGTACCGGCCAGATCAGTGCCACATACTCGAAGGGTGCCAACCGCGATGCCTCGGCAAAGCGCAGCGCCAGTGTCATGGCAATATGCGCCGCGCCGCCGAACAGTCCGGCGAGAATCAACAACAGGAGTTGTTCGGTGTTCACCTCCGCCCAGCCCAGTGGCAGCGTCGCCAGTCCGGCAAGCGCCGACGTCAACACGAAGTAGAAGGCGATCGCCCCTGGTGTTTCAGTCCGCGAGATACGTCGCACCGTGAGCAGCGCACCGGCGGTCAGAACCGCCGCCAGTATCCCCAGCAGATAGCCCGACGCCTGGCCGGTGGCATCACCCAACCCGGGCAGCACCAGCACGACCACCCCCAGCAATGCCAACCCCAGGGCCAGCACACGGTGTAATGTCAAGCGCTCGCCCAGCAGCGCCACCGCCCCCAGCGCCATGACCACCGGGCTGAGCTGAGCCAGCAGGGTCGCTTCCGCTACCGGCAGTCGCGCTACGGCGGCAAAGGAGGCGAACATCGCCGCCGCGCCCAGCCCCGAGCGCAGCAGATGCCCCAATGGGCGACGCGTTGCCAGACCAGCAGGGAATTCCCTGCGCCAGGCCAGAAACACCGCAATCGGCAGCAGAGCGAACAATGAGCGGTAGAAGACGATCTGTCCGAGCGGAACGGTTTCGCTCAGCAACTTGACGCAGACCAGCATGCCGGTGAACAGCATGCCCGACAGGATCCGCAGGGTAATCCCCAGCCCGGACCGGTCCATGGAGTCTGTCATCATGCCGTTCCTCTGGCTGGAGCCTGTATCACACAGGATTGTGCGGGTAAACGCACTGCGCCCACCAGACCCCGACAAGGGCTGGTGGGCTGCAGTGGTTCAGATGCCATTTCATGACATCAGAAGCGAGGCGAAAACCTCCTGCGGGAGCCTTTGGTCCCTGAAGGTTCATACCCCTGGAGTTTCATACCCCTAGAGCTTCATATCCTCGAAGAACTTTTTCACCCCATCGAAGAAGCTCGACTTCTTCGGCGAGTGTTGGCTGTTGCTGCCTCCCAGGCTCTCCTGAAACTTGCGCAACAGGTCCTTCTGCTCTTCATCGAGCTTGACCGGAGTCTCGACCACCACACGGCACAGCAGATCGCCCGCGGGGCCTCCACGCACCGGTTTGACTCCCTTGCCGCGCAGCCGGAACAGCTTGCCGGTCTGGGTCTCGGCGGGAATCTTCAGTTTGACGCGACCATCCAGCGTCGGAACTTCCAGCTCACCACCCAGGGCAGCATCGACAAAGTTGATCGGCACTTCGCACTGCAGATGACGGCCGTCACGCTCGAAGATATGGTGCGGCTTGATCGATACCTGCACATACAGGTCGCCATGCGGCCCACCGTTGATACCGGCCTCGCCCTCGCCGTTGAGACGAATGCGATCACCGCTATCGACACCGGCTGGGATCTTCACCGACAGAGTGCGTGTCTCACGCACACGGCCCTCGCCATTACACTTGTGGCACGGCACCTTGATGTGCTGGCCGCTACCATGACAGGTTGGGCAGGTCTGCTGCACGGCGAAGAAGCCCTGCTGCATGCGTACCTGGCCATGACCATGACAGGTCGGGCAGGTTTCCTTGCTCGACCCCGGCTCGGCGCCATCACCGTCACAGCGTTCACACTCGATGTGGCGCGGCACACGGATATCCACGCTGGTACCCGCGACGGCACTCTCGAGATCCAGCTCGAGGTTGTAGCGCAGGTCGCTGCCACGCTGCGGTGCGTTGGGGTTGCGACGACCACCGCCGCCACCGAAGATATCGCCGAACACATCGCCGAAGATGTCGCTGAAACCACCAGCACCAGCACCGCCGAAGCCCCCTCCCGCCTGGCCATCAACGCCGGCATGACCGAACTGGTCATAGGCCGCACGCTTCTCGCCATCGGCAAGAACTTCATAGGCTTCGGACACTTCACGGAATTTCTCCGCGGAGGTGTCATCGCCGGGATTGCGGTCCGGGTGAAACTTCTGGGCCAGGCGGCGATAGGCCTTCTTGATGTCTTTCTGATCAGCGCCGCGCTCTACGCCCAGCACCTCATAATAGTCTCGCTTCGACATTCAGCATTCTCGCTTGGACATGTGTCCATCCGCCTCCGTATTCCTCGGCCAGCCCTGGCTTTCATCATGACCAGGCCCGGTCGTGAACAGCCTCATCATGAGATGATCGAGCCATGAAAGACCACCTCATGAAAGAGCAGGTATGAACACCAACGCGGGAGTCCAGCTCCCGCGTTGGTGTCAACCGAGGTTCAGATGTATTACTTCTTCTGGTCGTCGTTGACTTCTTCGTACTCAGCGTCGACCACATCATCATCCTTCTTGGCACCGGCAGCGGCATCATCACCACCTGCCTGCTGTGCCGCGTCGGCCTGCTCGGCGTACATCTTCTGCGCCAGATTACCGGAGGCTTCAGTCAGCGCATCCAGCTTCGCCTGAATGGCGTCCTTGTCGTCGCCCTTGAGCGCTTCTTCCAGCTCACTGGCCGCCGTCTCGATGGCCTGCTTCTCTTCGTCGCTGGCCTTGTCACCGGCTTCCTCGACCGTCTTGCGAGCGGCATGGATCATGCCATCGGCCTGGTTACGCAGCTGCACCAGCTCCTCGAACTTCTTGTCCTCGTCGGCATGCGCCTCGGCGTCACGCACCATCTGTTCGATCTCGTCATCGGACAGACCGCTGGAGGCCTTGATGACAATCGACTGTTCCTTGCCGGTTGCCTTGTCCTTGGCGGATACGTTCAGGATACCGTTGGCATCGAGGTCAAACGCCACCTCGATCTGCGGTACGCCACGCGGCGCCGGCGGGATGTCGGACAGGTCGAAACGGCCGAGAGACTTGTTGCCGCTGGACTGCTTGCGCTCACCCTGCTGCACGTGAATGGTCACGGCAGTCTGGTTGTCGTCAGCCGTCGAGAACACCTGGGTCTTCTTGGTCGGAATAGTGGTGTTCTTCTCGATCAGCGGCGTCATCACGCCACCCAGTGTCTCGATACCCAGCGTCAGCGGTGTCACGTCGAGCAGCAGTACGTCCTTGACGTCGCCACCCAGAACGCCGCCCTGAATCGCTGCGCCAACGGCCACAGCCTCATCCGGGTTCACATCCTTGCGTGCTTCCTTGCCGAAGAACTCAGCTGCCTTGGCCTGCACCATCGGCATACGAGTCTGACCACCGACCAGGATCACATCATCGATCTCGGAGGCGGACAGTCCAGCATCAGCCAGTGCGGTCTTGCACGGGTTCAGTGAACGCGCCACCAGGTCTTCGACCAGCGACTCGAGCTTGGCACGGGTCACCTTGACGTTGAGGTGCTTCGGACCGGTATTGTCAGCAGTGATGTACGGCAGATTGACGTCTGTCTGCTGCGCGCTGGACAGCTCGATCTTGGCCTTCTCGGCAGCTTCCTTGAGGCGCTGCATCGCCAGGTTGTCACCGGACAGATCGATGCCGCTGTCAGCCTTGAACTGGTCAACGAGGTAGTTGATCAGCTTGAGGTCGAAGTCTTCACCACCCAGGAAGGTGTCACCATTGGTCGCCAGCACTTCAAACTGGGTCTCGCCATCAACATCTGCCACTTCGATGATGGAGATATCGAAGGTACCACCACCCAGGTCATATACCGCGATGGTCTTGTCACCACGCGACTTGTCCATGCCGTAGGCCAGCGCTGCCGCTGTCGGCTCGTTGATGATGCGCTTGACCTCGAGACCTGCGATGCGGCCGGCATCCTTGGTCGCCTGACGCTGGCTGTCGTTGAAGTAGGCCGGGACGGTGATGACGGCTTCGGTGACCGCTTCACCAAGGTAGTCCTCGGCAGTCTTCTTCATCTTCTTCAGTACTTCAGCGCTGACCTGGGGCGGAGCCAGCTTCTTGCCCTTGACCTCGACCCATGCGTCGCCGTTGTCCGCCTCGCTGATGGTGTAAGGCACCATCTTGATGTCCTTCTGGACAACGTCGTCCTTGAAGCGGCGACCGATCAGGCGCTTGATGGCGTACAGCGTATTCTCGGGGTTGGTGACGGCCTGGCGCTTGGCCGCCTGTCCCACCAGTGTCTCGCCATCATCGGTGTAGGCGATGATGGAAGGAGTGGTACGTCCGCCTTCGGCGTTCTCGATCACCTTGGCGCTGTCACCGTCCAGTACAGCTACACAGGAGTTGGTTGTACCAAGGTCAATACCAATGATGCGTCCCATAGGAAATCCTCGAATTCAGTATCTTGCCAAAACTTTAATGTCACTCTGGCGGCTTTCACCGCGGGGTTGCCAACTATGTGGGGGGTGTGCCGAGCATTTTCAAGCCTCGATTTTCAAACCCTCGCCCTGGACAACCGGTCCGTGTTGGTGACGTCTGAGGGTTACCTGCTCGGCAGCAGACCTCAGCCTGCGGCCTGGCTCACCACCACCATGGCAGGACGCACCAGGCGTCCATTGAGCAGGTAGCCCTTCTGCATTACGTCGATGACCGTATTGGCGTCGACCTCTGGATTGGGCACCATGGCCATGGCTTCGTGCTGCTGCGGGTCGAAGGGCTCACCATGAGGCTCGACGACTTCGACGCCGAACTTGCCAAGCACATCCAACTGCATCTTGAGCGTCATTGATACACCCTCACGGTGGACCTCCGAAGCATCGTCTCCCATGGCCTCGAGCGCCTTCTCCAGGCTGTCGACCACCGGCAGCAATTCCTTGACGAACTTCTCGAGAGCGAACTTGCGAGCCTTGTCCGCTTCAGCCTCGGCACGACGACGCACGTTCTGCGCTTCAGCGGCAGCACGCAAGGCCTGGTCCTTCGCTTCGGTAACGCTCTGCTCCAGCTCGGCTACGCGCTCCGCGAGCACCTCTGCCTCGGGATTATCCGACGCCTCGAGCGTTACGCCTTCGATATCAGCCTGCTCCACCTCCCCATTGATCTCGACAGGTTCGGCGTTTTCCGCCTGCTGTTCGGACTGGGCTTGCGGAGTTGCCTTGGCACCCTGTTCATCGTCGAGCGGGGTCTGGGAGTCTTTGGCCATGTTCAGCCTCCTGATAATGAAGCCAGCGCTCTCATTGCCGCCGGCCGGGTCTTGTCTGAAAAAGGGCTCTGCTGGAAAAACGATCCAGGCGCCTGCAGCGCGATTGGAAGCTATATGGGGATGCCCACCATAATCTCAAGGCCCGGACAACAAGACATCGTCAGATTGACATGCCAGAGGTACGGATAGTGCATTGAGCCGCCATCCCGACTACTGTATAAATACACACAACAACTGTATAAACGCACATACTGCGAGACATTGATTCCATCAGGCATTGCAGCTGTCAGAAATGGCAGATGCCAGAGGAGGCTGCAGCCAGCAGCAGTTGTCGGTACCCGGCATTACCGGTACCAGGAGTCGCAGGTGTTATCCGTCATTACGCGTTGATGCCCCCTGCCGGTATCCCGGCGCAGGGCGCAAGGAGGCTTGAATGCTGACCGAGCTCGCCATTTCCGATTTCGCTATTGTCGACCAGCTGGAACTGGAGCTGGGCTCCGGCATGACCGCCATCACCGGGGAGACGGGTGCCGGCAAGTCGATTCTGCTTGGCGCCCTGGGGCTGTGCCTGGGCGAGCGCGCCGACTCCGGCAGTGTACGCCACGGCCAGGCCCGGGCCGACCTCTCGGCCCGCTTCGACATCAGCAAGCTCCCTGCCGCCCGCGACTGGCTGACCAGCCGAGAACTACCCAGCGACGAGTGTCTGCTGCGCCGAGTCGTGACCAGAAGCGGTCGCTCCAAGGCCTGGATCAACGGCCAGCCGGTCACCATCAGTGACCTCAAGTCACTCGGTGAGACGCTGATCGAGATCCATGGCCAGCACGCACACCAGGCGCTGCTGCACGAAGAAACCCACCTGCGACTTCTCGATGACCTCGCCGGTCATCGTCAGAGCGTCAGCCTACTCGGTGAGCTGTATCGCCAATGGCAGTCCACCCGCCGCAAACTCAAGCGACTTGCCGACGATGGTGATGAACAGCGAGCTCGCCGACAACTGCTGCGTTACCAGGTAGAGGAGCTTGACCAGTTGGGCCTGGGCGACGAGGAACTGGCCAGCCTGGAGAATGAACAGGGTGACCTCGCTCATGCCGAAACCCGCCTGGCCGAGACTCAGTTCGCCATGGACTGCTGCGATGGCGAGGATGGTGGCGCCCTGCCCATGCTCCACCAGGCCGTACAGCGCCTTGGAGAGTTGCACGGCAGTGAACGAGGTGGTCTGGCCAACGTCATCGGCCTGCTTGGCGATGCCTGCATCCAACTGGAGGAGGCCTCACGTGAACTCGGCCAGGTAATGAGCAGTATCGAGCTGGACCCAGAGCGTCTGGCCTGGGTGGAACAGCGCATGGGCGAGGTTCACCGCATTGCTCGCAAGCACCATGTCATGCCGGAGGAGGTCCCCGCCTTGCACCAGAGACTCAGTGAAGAACTGGCAGGTCTTGAAGGTGGCGAGGACGATCTGGAGGCTCTGGCCGAAGAAGCGGAATCGCTCAAGGGGCAGTGGCGCGAACTCGCCGAATCCGTCAGCCAGGCTCGCCAGTCCGCCGCCTCGCGTTTCGCCGAGGAAGTCCAGCAACAACTGGCATTCCTTGCCATGGGCAAGGCCACCTTCGAAGTGGAAGTCAGCCGCCGTGACAGTGCCTCGCCGGACGGCATGGACCGGGTTCGTTTCTTGATCGCCGCCAACGCCGGGCAGCCGCCACGGCCACTGGCAAAGGTCGCTTCGGGAGGCGAGTTGTCACGCATCAGTCTCGCCATTCAGGTGATCGCCGCACAGCACTCGACCATTCCCAGCCTGGTATTCGATGAAGTCGATGTCGGTGTCTCCGGCGCCACGGCAGAAATCGTCGGTCAACTGCTGCGTCGGCTCGGCAGCAATGGACAGGTACTGACCGTCACTCACCTGCCCCAGGTTGCCGCCCAGGCTCATCAGCATCTGCATATCCACAAGCAGGATGAAGACGACACCACCCTGACACGCATGACACTGCTGGACGAGGCAGGTCGCGTAGGAGAATTGGCACGGCTGCTGGGTGGCGTGAAACTATCCGACCAGACCCTGGCCCATGCCCGGGAAATGCTCAACGCCAGCCAACACCCCCGACACTGAGCCGAAGCGGAGGTAAAAAACCTCCTCCTCCCAGAAAACACGAAAAGCCCCGGACCGTGAGGATCCGGGGCTTTCAGATTCAAGACGTCTTTATAGACGCCAGCAGGAACAGCTACGACAGTCAGGAGCAGCAGACAGGCAAGACACACTCGCTCCAGCCGCGAGAGCGCTGGAAACGAGAGCCTGGCCGGGCACTACTTCCTGACGATGCCTTCCTGGCGTGTCGCCTTGGAGCCCTTGGGGCGAACGTACAGCACCAGCGCATGGTCAACCAGCTCGAAACCGTGCTCTTCAGCGATTTCCTGCTGGCGGCGCTCGATGGTGTCGTCAAAGAATTCGATGATCTCACCGCTCTCCAGGCACACCATATGGTCATGGTGCTCTTCCTGGGACAGTTCGAAGACCGCGTGACCGCCATCAAAATTATGTCGGATCACCAGGCCCGCCGACTCGAACTGAGTCAGCACACGATAGACTGTCGCCAGCCCCACATCCTCGCCCGCCTCGAGCAATGTCTTGTAGACATCCTCTGCGCTGAGATGGTGCTGGTCGGTGGCAGATTCCAGAATCTGCAGGATCTTTACGCGCGGCAGCGTGACCTTGAGGCCGGCCTTGCGCAATTCATGGTTCTTGTCGGCCATGGTTGCTCTTCGCAGTATCAGGTAGGGTCGGGTATGATCGACCGACCCCACGATAGTGAAGAACAGGCGCAAATGCAAAAGTTGACTGGAATTGTCACCCTTTCACTGGCCCTGGCCCTGACCAGCGGCTGTACCTATTTCAGCGTTTACAAGCGCGACCTCAACCAGGGAAACCTGGTGACGGCTGCCATGGCGGACCAGTTGCAGCCGGGCATGACTCGTCAGCAAGTCGTTGATGTAATGGGCGCTCCTCTGCTGGAGGCACCTTTCGACGCCTCCCAGTGGGACTATGTCTACCGTGTCGACGAAGCCTATGGCGACGTCAAGCAGCGCCGCATGACCCTGACCTTTGCCGGCAACGAGCTGGTCAACATCCAGCGTGAGGGCAACTTCAACCTGACGCCGGTTGCAGATCGTCATGTTGAAGGCGTCGGCCCCAGCAGCGGTGGTGCGCCGGATCTCGAAAGCGGTGAGATCGAACCGATCTACAACCGCACCATCGAGGACCCCCAGGCAAGATAAGCGCCGCTGTGGCGCTACCCTACCAGGGTAGCGCCACAGCACCCAGAGAGTGACTCGATCATCGCCATAGCGGTGGTTGTAGAGAGCTGTGGGCGAATGCCGGACCAGCCGTCAGGTCCGGCCTTTCTGTGCTCTCGCCTGGCGGGCTGCCTTGGGATCGATCGTCAGCGGGCGGTAGACCTCGACCCGGTCGCCAGACCGCAGCACATGTTGTTGCGGATTGCGCAACGCCTTGCCGAAGATGCCAATGGGCGCTTCGCCAAGGCCCTCTGCAGAAAGGTCGGGAAACAGCCGTTCCAGATGAGCCAGTGCTACCGCCTGAGTCGCGGTGGTACCAGTAGGCACCTCGAGACTGACGATGTGCTGCCTTTCCGGTGACGCATAGGCCACTTCAACCTCGATCGAACCGGCACTGGTCGATGAATCAACGGCCATAGAGCTGGTCCGCTCGACGGGTGAAGGCATCGACCTGCTGACCTGCAATCTGCTGGAACACCCGACCGAAGGCCATTCCCAGCAAGCGATTGGAGAATTCGAAGTCCATCTCCAGGCTGACCTTGCACAGGTTCTCGCCCATGGGGGTGAATTTCCAGCGACCGGTCATGCGCTTGAACGGCCCCTTGACCAGCGATATCTCGATGCGCTCCGGCTCATGCAGATCGTTGCGCGTGGCGATGGTCTGTTCGACCCCGGCACGCCCGAGTGTCATCTCTCCGACCAGATGGGATTCATCCCGCTCCAGTAACCGTGACCGCACGCACCCTGGCAGAAATTCCGGATAGCGCTCGAAATCGTTGACCAGATCGAACATCTGTTTGGGGGTGTGCCGCACCATGGCGGAACGATTGACCGTTGGCATTGACCTCTCCGCTGACTTCACGTGGCCCAGGGCGTATCATGAGCGGTTATTTCAGCCTTGAATGGTACCATGCTTCGCCCCATATCGAAGTGAGCGCCGAAGCAGCACTGATCCTCGGCAACCGATCGCCGACCCGGGACAAGCCAACGGAATGCCGCGCCCCCAAAGAGCCGGCCTGGGCATCAATGCCGTACCGAGGCGCCTCCTGCATCATGGCAGGTGCGTATCAAGGCCTACACAGGGTTTGTACACCAAGAGGTTCCATGGCCAACAAGAAGGGAAAGGGTCCCAGCAGTAACGTCATCGCCCAGAACAAGAAAGCACGCTTCGAGTACCACATCGATGAGGTATTTGAAGCCGGTGTTGCCTTGTCCGGGTGGGAGGTCAAGAGTCTGCGTGCCGGCAAGGCCCAGCTGACCGATACCTATATTCTGATCAAGAACGGTGAAGCCTGGCTGCTGGGCAGCCACATTACACCGCTCAACACCGCCAGCACCCATGAGCTGGCCGACCCGACACGTACTCGCAAGCTTCTGCTGCATCGCAAGGAGATCGCGAAGATCTTCTCGCGGACCCAGGACAAGGGGCACACCTGTGTGCCGCTCAAGCTGTACTGGAAGGGCCCGCTGGTGAAGTGCGAGCTGGCTCTGGTGACGGGCAAGAAACAGCACGACAAGCGAGCCACCGAGAAGGATCGCGACTGGCAGCGTCAGAAGGGCCGCATCATGCGCGACCGGAACCGTGACTGAATCGCCCGGCCTCTGGCTATGGCGCTTGCCATGGCCAGTCTGGTATACTGAGAAGGCGTTATTGGGGGCGACATGGCTTCGACGCTGATGACAACCCCTTAGGTGCATGCCGAGAGCGTGATGTATCTCGTAAATCCAACATCACAATTGAATAGTCGCAAACGACGAAAACTACGCTCAGGGCGCTCTGGCAGCTTAAACCCCTGCCCGTCCTACCCAGAAGCAACGCGCCTGGTCGTTGCCGATGGGACATGAGCTCGTATAGCCAGGATCGCGTTTGGTTCTGTTCTCGCGCCAGACGTTAAACTTTAGAGAAATCGCACGCTGGAATCCTGCCCGTTGGAGTCCAGAGTGTTAAATCAAATAACGGAACTAAGCATGTAGAGCCGATGGGCGAGTGTCGGCGGACGCGGGTTCGATCCCCGCCGCCTCCACCAATATCCGACTGAAGCCACCTGAGCAGGGTGGCTTCTTTCGTTTCAGGGGCAAAAAGGGCGAGTGTCGGC
>NZ_FRCA01000011.1:67327-170582 GCF_900142755.1 Halomonas cupida
GGGCACCAAGGGCGAGTGTCGGCGCTTTCCACAGAACCAGAGTTCGATCCCCGCCGCCTCCACCCATATCCGACTGAAGCCACCTGAACAGGGTGGCTTCTTTCGTTGCGGAGCAACAGGGGGAGTCAGAGTTTGCTACAACGTTCAGGGATACCACTAAACCCCAATATCCTCGTCGTACTCCTTGTCCTCATAACTGTGCACTGGGGCATCCTCGCCACAGTCGGCGTCCTGGGTGAAGGTGCGGGTCACGTCTACCGGGCCCAGGTCCTGAATGGCGCGGCGTCCCAGCAGTACCGGGTAGATCAAGCCGTCGCGATCCCTGAGGCTGAACTGCTCTTCATAGTATTCTCCGCCCAGGCAGACCGTCATCAACACGGCCGGGCGCCGGTCTTCACCACCAGCACCGCTCAGGATCAGGTTGCGTTTGATCTCTCGCTCGAAGGTCTTCGATACGACTTCACCGCTGGCCTCATCCTCGACTTCCACCTCGAAGCGAACCCAGTCTTCTCCATCCTTCTGGAACTCCTCGATGTCTTCCGCCTGCATGGAGGAAGTCAGCGCTCCGGTATCGAGTTTGGCCTTGACCTCCGGCCCCCAGGACGGCTCGATGGTCACCTTCTCGATCCAGCCATAGGTGCTGCTCTCATCCTCGGCCATGACCGGGCCAGTCAACAGTCCCAGCGCCATGCAAGTCATCATCGAGTAATACTTCAGCTTCAACATATGCCTTCCTGTTCCTTGTATGAACGTCGCCCGGCCCGGTCGTTACTTGTGTAGCCAGGTGTGGCAGGCGGAGTGCCTCCGTGCCCCATTGTGGAGGATGACACACGTATGACGATACCCACGTCTTTGCCCTGTATCCGTCTGTATGCTGCCAGAGAGGGTTTTCACTTCCATGAATCCCATTTTCATCTGTCATTCATGTTTCTGCCTGCATCATTCCCGTCGGTACGGAAGCCATTTCTCATCGTCAACTGCCACCACCGGCTTCATGGCATGGAATCAGGTAACGAGTAGCACCAGACCTGACTGCTCCCGAGGCTGTGCGGTAGCGACCGAAGAAACACGCTCATGACATACACTCACAGGCTTATCTCAGGACGACTCCTTCGCATCATCGGCAATCTGGTGAAGGCATTCTCCTATGCCTTTCACGCTGCCCTGCCCCACAAGCGTTTCCAGATCCCTCGTCATGCAGGTCCGATACGAAGAACCAGCAATGACACCTCGGAAATCCCACGGATCCTGTGGCAGACCAACTACACCGACAGGGTCACACTTCCCGTCTACATGAACTACCTGGCCAACAGACTGATGGGGTGGGATTTCGACTACCGCTTCATGAGTACAGAGGACCGGCTCGACTACATCAGGGAGCATTTCTCAGCCGAGATTATTGACTGCTATTGCAGGCTACAGATCGGTGCAGCGCAGGCAGACCTGTGGCGCCTGCTGGTCATCCACAGAGAGGGAGGTATCTACATGGATATTGACGCCCATGCTGTATGGCCGCTCAGCGCGATCATCAAGCGACATGGCCGGTTGTTCATCCTGACCAGAAAAGGCCAGTTGTCGAACTACTTTCTGGCCGCCCAGCCAGATGATCCCGCCATTGCGAAGATCATCGAGACCGTCGTCGACAACATCAAGCAGAACGAGGACCTGGGTGTCTTTGACATGACGGGACCAGGCGCCATGCGCAAGACACCTGCATCGGTGGAGACCGCCACCATTTCCAACAGAGCGGCCTGCATTCAGGGGTCCTTCACCAACGAATATTTCCAGTACATCGACAAGAAGGAAGGCAAGTGGACTCGGCAGCAGAGGACCACTCGCGTCGTCAACCAGTAATGGCCGGATCACTCTTCGGGCCAGAGGTCGATCTCGACTATTTGTCATTGAACCGGCATTCTCGATTCTGCTGTTCAGACTCTTCACTCCGTACAGCAGGAAGAGACCGAACAGCACAGGCAAAGACTCACAATAAATGCCATCAGTCCGGTACTGACCGCTGATGAACAATGACAAGGACTTTCCCCATGACAAGGATTCCCTCTTCACCTGTCGCGCTGCAACCACCTCGCTTCACCACTGGCCTGCGCCGGCCATTGATCGGCCTCACTGCTCTGGCACTGTCCATTGCAGCAGTGAACGCCCAGGCCGACAGCCTGCTGGTGACCGGCGCCAATGGCTACGGCTTCAATGAACAGCGCCAACTCGAGAGTTTCAGCAGCCTTTATGTGGAAGATGGCAAGGTCGTGGCCAGAGGCGGGGACGATCTCGCCGACCAGCACCCGCAAGCAGACCGCAGCCTGGACCTGGCCGGCAAGACATTGCTGCCGGGCCTGATCGATGCCCACACTCACCTTCTCGGTCTGGGTTATGGGTTATTGGAGGTTGATGTCCGTGACCTGGGCTCAGCTCAGGAAAGCGCTACCGCCGTAGCCGACTTCGCCGCCGAGAATCCCGACCTGCCCTGGGTTCGCGGCCGTGGCTGGAACCAGGTGCTGTGGGAGGGCAAAGAGTTCCCGACCGCCAGTGACCTTGATGCAGTGATCGCGGAGCGGCCGGTCATCCTTCAGCGTGTTGATGGACACGCCATCTGGGTCAACTCCCGGGCCATGGAGCTGGCCGGCATCAACGCCGACAGCACTGCGCCGGAAGGTGGCGAGATCCTGCGCGATGAAAACGGCAATCCAACGGGGGTCTTCATCGACAACGCCGAGTCGCTGATCACTGACCATATCCCCGAGCGCAACCCGGCGGAGATGGCTCGCGCCTATGATGCCGCGGTGTCCCATATCCAGGCACTGGGGCTGACCCAGGTCCATATCGCTGGTTCAAGCGCCGCAGAGCTGGCGTACTTCCAGCAACGCGCCGACGAAGGCAGCCTCGGAGTACGGCTATATCCGATGATCGCCTCGACCGACCCGGAGCTCGACACCCTGTTGTCCCGGGGTATCGTCGATGATCCGCAGGACTGGCTGGATATCCGCAGCATCAAGATATTCGCCGATGGTGCCCTGGGCAGCCGAGGCGCCGCACTCATCGAGCACTATCATGACCGCCCGGACTCCCGTGGGCTGATGCTCCAGACTCGCGAGGAACTGGCCGCGCTGGTAGCTCAGGCAGCCGAACATGGCTTTCAGGCCAATATGCATGCCATCGGGGACCGAGCCAACAATATTGCGCTGGATATCTATGCAGAGCAGTTGGACGCACAGCCCCAGAGTCGCGAGCTACGCCACCGCATCGAACACGCTCAAGTGGCCACACTCGAGGACATCCCACGCTTCGCCGAAAGCGGTGTGATTCCCTCCATGCAACCCACCCATGCCACCAGCGACAAGAACATGGCCGGTGATCGCCTCGGAGAGAAGCGGCTCGCAGGTGCCTATGCCTGGCGCTACTTTCTCGACAGCGGCAGTCGCATTGCCGGTGGCTCGGACTTCCCGGTGGAGCCAGCCAATCCCTTCTATGGACTGCACGCGGCAGTGACTCGCGAGGACCGTGACAATCAGCCTCCCGGCGGCTGGCTGCCCGGTCAGAAGTTGACCATGGCCGAAGCCCTGCGCAGCTTTACCGCCGATGCTGCCTACGCGGCTCACCAGGAGCAGGCGCTGGGTAGCCTATTGCCGGGACAGTGGGCTGACTTCATCGTCATTGATCGCGACATCATACGTGATGACCCCGAGGCAATCCCCGACACCCAGGTACTCTCCACCTGGATTGCCGGGGACACTGTGTACGAGCTCTGATCCGGCTCATTCCATTACCACCACTGCGCCCCACGGGAGGCGCAGTGGTTGGACCGAATTCCGACCAGGACTGCGACACAGCGATGTGTGGCGATAGTGTCGCCGTGAATGGGAGTGACGACGAGACACTCTCGTTGACATCGAGCTGTCGACCGGCTTTTTCCTTCGAGGATGTTCTGCTGAAGGATTGAGCTACAACTATTTGAACTACAACTACAGCAGAAGGCTCGTCACAGTAGCCTTCCGCCGAATGGAGCATGAGCGAACAGTGGCTTACTGCTGCTGGCCCATATCGTCACGATACAGTTGCCAGGCGTCGACGGAAGTGCCGTCCGGCAGGTGACAGGTTCCCGTCTCCCCTGCGTCGGTCTTCTTGATCTCGTGCGTACCGCCCTTGCTTTCGCAGTGCACCGCCGCCGGGTTGGGCATGCCGATGCTGGTGTCATTGGTCTGAGCTTCCTGACTGGCATTGCAACCCGCCAGCAGCACAGCACTCAGCACTGTTCCAACCAGAACTGTCTTCTTCATTGCATCTCTCTTCCATTGGCCGGCCACCGACTTATCATCACTGGCGCAGTGGTGAACGAAGAATGCTTATTGCTGTTTTTCCTTTTTTTGTCAAAGGAATACAGGTTGCATATCACTATTTCAGCGATTTCCTACATAACAACTTTCGGCGCACCTCATATGCTCAAATCCGCACAGTAGAGGTATCCGCGTCTACACTGACGAGATACTTTGCCGCAGCCTTGCGAGGTAAGCGCATGTTCCACAGCCCACGGGATGGCAGGGCTGCTGGTGTGTCAATGCCGGGGGCTGGAGGAACAGGGAGCAGACGCGGACAACGACGTTCACGCTGACGTGGTCCCCCCTCTACCTACAAAGAGATACAGGGCAGCATCGGCGGTATCGTGAAACAGGCAAACTATGCAGTTCTCGTCCATATCGCCAGTAGACAGTGACAGGGGGAAACGTTCGGTGCTTCGGGCGATGCGCCAGGCACGAATCCACAGACTATCCGCTGTATTGACACCTTGATAGGACAGCGGAGTGGTCGCCGAGGTTCCCGGGCGCCTGGACGGGCCAGACCCCGCTGACTGGAACGGCCACACAAGGTGCCCGCACAGTCGGCCATGAGCTATCGTCACCTGCAGACAAGGATTCAACCCAATGACTACCAGAGATCGTGCGGTACACCACCCCTGCCGTACTCTTCCCTGCCTGACCCTGCTGCTGGGAGGGGCACTTCTGTGCAGCTCATCGGCCTTTGCCCAACAGAGCTCCGGGGCAGCATCGACGGAGCAACCAAGGACCACTGCCAGCATCTATCTGTGGATCACCAATGTCACCTGGGGGTTCAACAACGGCAGCGAAGTAGAAGTCGACAGCGAAACCGTCCTCGAGAACTTCGACTACGCTTTCGAGGCCAACCTCGAGCATCGTCGTAACGAATGGTTATACGGCCTTGATGTGGTCTATGCCGATATCGGTGGTAACGACACACCAGACATTCCGGTTCCCGGTAGTGGCAGTAGTGTTTCCTCCGACGTTGACTTCAATAGCTTCTCGACCATCGCCACCGGTTATGTCGGCTACCGCCTGGTCAACAGCCCCAACCTGCAGCTGTATGGCACCGGGGGACTGCGTTATTCCGATTTCGAGGCCACCCTGAAGTTCGACGTTGATGATGCCGGCATTTCCCATCGCAACGAGCTCGACGAAAGCCAGACCGATGTGGTGGTCGGTCTGCGCGGTGAATACAACGTTGATCAGAACTGGTCGTTTCCCTTCAACGTCGATGTTGGCGGCGGTGGCTCCGATCTGACCTGGCAGGCCTATGGCGCCGTTGCCTATCGCTTTGGCCAACATACAGTCAGCGCGGGCTATCGCTATATGACCTGGGAACTCGACAGCGATACCGACATGCTTGATGAAGCCACCTATTACGGTCCGCTGCTCGCCTACTCGTTCCACTTCTGACGAGTCGCGACACGACTGCTGTTTCCAAACCAGGGCAGCAGTCGTGTCAGGGTCTGCAGAAACTAGCCTTATAGGTTGGCACAGGGGGTATTCATGCAACAGGCATCACGAACTATTATCGCCACTGCATTGCTCGGCAGCAGCCTCGTCAGCGGCCATGCCCTGGCTCAGGGCGATACCGGGTCCTCCGCCCAGGCCAACAACCCGCTGGCCAACATGACCGCCTTCAATCTGCAGAACTACTACATCGGTGATCTCACCGAGTCCGACGAGAGTGCCAACCAGTTCTGGTTCCGCTACGCAGCACCGTTCTCGCTGGGCAAATCCAACTGGCTGATGCGTGCCTCCCTTCCCGTCAACAGCTACCCGACATCACCCTCCGGTGATACCAGAACCGGTATCGGCGATCTCAATGTCTTCACCTCTTACCTGTTCGATACCGGCAACCCCGCGGTCAGCTTCGGCTTTGGTCCTCAGATCACGGCACCGACGGCAACCAGGGATGAGGTCGGTAGCGAAAAGTGGTCGGCTGGGCTGGTGAATGTGCTGTTCAACGCCGAGTCACCAAGGTTCCAGTACGGCTACCTGCTCTCCTGGCAGCAGAGCTTTGCCGGTGAGGACGATCGGGAGGATGTCGAGCTCGCCGCCTTCCAGCCCTTTGCCTTCTATCAACTGGGTGGTGGCACCTATCTACGATCCGCTCCGATCTGGGCCTACAACCTCGAGAATGACAATTACAGCGTCCCTCTGGGCGTGGGAGCCGGCCAGGTCTTTCATCAGGGCAAGACGGTCTACAACCTCTTTGTCGAGCCACAGTTCTCGGTAGCCGATGAAGGCGCAGGCCAACCGGACTGGCAAATCTTCTTCGGTCTCAACATGCAGTTCCAGTAACCGTTCCTGCGCTATTGCCAACCCATGGCCCAGGAGCACAAGCGGTAGCGAAGCAATCGGCAAGGAGGGATTTCCTCACCCGCCTGGAGAAGTATCGCACAATTAATTAGCGGGCCAATATTTTACTACTGACCGAGCATGAAGGCTGTGCTCACCAATAACAATTTGACCGAAAAGACCTTTTCTTCATAGTGCCGGTAACAGGACAGCCCTGAACGCGGGCGAAGACAGCAACCAGAGCAGGCAACAGGGGTTGACCCATGGTACCTACGATGGGCTAGAGAGCACCGTTGGCCAGGCCAGGAAACAGGCAAACTGTATTGTCGCTTTCCGGCTCATCACAGGTGCCTTATGAAGAAAACCGTCTCTCTTGCGCAGCTTGTCGTCCTGATGGCCGGCTTACTAACGGCCACAAGCGTACTGGCTGTCGATGACCACGCCGCCCAGGCCAACAACCCGCTGGCCAATATGCGCGCCTTCAGCCTGCAGAACTACTACATCGGTGACATCAACGACTCCGATGAGACAGCCAACCAGTTCTGGCTCCGCTATGCCACACCATTCTCGCTGGGTGACTCACGCTGGCTACTGCGGACATCCCTACCGATCAACAGCTACCCTACGGCCCCCGGTCAGCACACGGAAACCGGGCTCGGCGACCTCAACTCCTTCGCCTCCTATCTCTTCGATACCGGCAGTTCATCCGTCAGTTTCGGCGTTGGGCCGCAGATCACCGCCCCTACCGCGAGTGAGGATGAACTGGGCAGCGAGAAGTGGTCCGCCGGTCTGGTCAACGTGCTGTTCAACGCCGAGTCACCGAAATTCCAGTACGGTTATCTGGCCGGCTGGCAGCATAGCTTTGCCGGCGATGATGATCGCGAGAACGTCAATGTGGCAACCTTTCAGCCCTTTGCCTATTACCAGTTGGGCAACGGCAATTATCTGCGCGGCGCACCGATCTGGAGCTATAACTTCGAGAACGACAACTACAGCGTGCCCGTGGCGCTGGGCTTCGGGCATATCGTGCGTCAGGGCAAGACTGTCTACAACTTCACTTTCGAACCCCAGGTCTCCGTGGCAGAGGAAGGGCCAGCACCGGACTGGCAGGTCGTCATGGGACTCAGCATGCAGTTCCTTCAGTAATCATCCCAGCAACGGATACTCCGGCCATCGGGGTACTTCGGCCCAGGTGTTCCGATGGCCGAAAAGTACCCCGATGACCGAAGTCCCCCCGATAATCCTCTGCCTTCAACTCGTCTTTCCTGCGTCTCGCCTCCTCTCTGTACCCACCGCGAGGCCTGCATGAACCATTCTGCACCCAGTGCTCTTCCATTATCGTTGGCTGCTCGTCCACTATGTAGTATTCAAGATTCATCAACTATGTTGAGATAACTGGGCCTTCCGACCGAGAGTCCTGGTCGTCAACACCGAGCGAAGCTGGATGTCGTCACTGTTCATTACTTCCCCTCATACAGCCCTCGCCGTTCAGCTCGAGCAGATCAACGGTGTCACACTACTGGCCTGTCTGATCACATTCATGGCGGTGTACACCGGAACCGCCGTTGGTGAGAGGCTGTCCACCACACGCCTGTATCAACGTCGGAGGTGGTGGCCGGGAGGCGCCCTGGTCATTGCACTGGGGGCCTGGAACATGTGCCTTACCGGAATGCTGACCAGCGCCTGGCCCTTTGCCGTTGAATACCGTCCGCAGCTGGTACTGGCGTCACTGGTGCCCGCCATCACGGCGGGGCTGATCTACCAGTACTCGATGGCTCGACCCGGCAAGTCAGTCCTGTGGCGTAGCCTGGCAGGCCTGGCATTCGGACTCGCCGTTCTGGCCATGCATTACCTCGGCCAGTTCTCGATCTCGATCGAAGCCCCTGCCGAGCTGGCCATCGCTACTACAAATGCCAGTCTAGCAATGGGGGTAGCCCTGGTCCTGGGTATGAGCATCATCCACAGCCTGCACTACACACGGTCTCTACCGATCATCGGTGGCATCCGCAGTCGCAGCTTGATCATGGGCTCTATCGCAGCCATAGCGCTAGGCATCATTCACGTCACCGCCGCCAGCAGTGTCAGGGTCCTCGCCGATGCTCCCCTCGGCACGCCCTCCACCAATGATATAAGTTCCCTTCTGTCGGTTTTGCTGTCCGCGACCACGGCAATATTCGCCGTCGGCATGCTGAGTTCAGTGCTGTTTGACCGCTACCAATTGAGCAGTGTCCAGCGCGACCAGGCATCCCGCACCCAGTTGATCGATATCATCGAGTCCATGCACGATGGCGTGGCGCTGCTTGACCACAAGGCGCGGCTGGTAATGTGCAATCACGCCTTCGAGGCGCTCACCGGGGTACGCCATTCGGATCTGTTGGGGCTCTCCATGCTGAGTTTGAGTCGCGTGCTGCGTTTCAGCCATCACCGCAGCGAAGTTCTGCGCAGCCTTCGCGAACACAATGCCTGGCTGGGCGATGTCGAAGTTCGCCACCGGCTGGGGCACCGGTTTCCAGCCCACCTGAGCATCAATCGTGTTCGCGCCCGTGGCACGGCGGCCGAGCACTTCGTGGCAACGCTCACCGATACTTCCGCTCACTACGATGCACAGCGCCAGATTCGTCATCAGGCCTACCATGATGCCTTGACTGGACTACCCAACCGCCGCGCTCTGAAGGAACGAATCCATGCCCTGCAGGAGGCCAGCAACGACAATCAGCATCATGTCATGCTGATGCTGGTCGACATCGATAGCTTCAAGACCATCAATGACCGTTACGGCCAGGCCATGGGAGATCGACTGCTCAAGGCTGTCAGCGATCGTCTCCGCTCCTGGGCCCGCGAGTCGGCCGACCTCGCACGCTTGAGCAGCAACGAGTTCGCGCTGTTGTACGGAGGGTTATCAAGCGAGCCTGCCAAAGCGGAAGCCGTGGCGCTCGACAAGACAACGCGTCTCCTCGAGGCCCTCAACGGTGACTATGCGCTCGCTGGCCAGCGCCTGTCCTGCAGGATCAGTGCTGGCTACCTGCTTTATTACGGGCGTGACCTCGGCGTCGACGAACTGCTCAAACGCGCCGGACTGGCGCTGCTCGAAAGCAAGTGCGAGGGCGACCAGCGCCCCAGAGCCTTTGAGTCGTGCATGGTGGACCGGCTCAACGCTCGACTACGCATGGAACGACAGCTACATGAAGCCATTCATGGCGAACAGCTGCGCATCCATATTCAGCCCCAGGTCGACACTCGGCGACGGATGATGGGTGGAGAGGCACTGGTGCGCTGGCAGCATCCGGAGAGGGGCATCATTGCGCCCAATGCCTTCATTCGCCTGGCAGAGGAAACCGGCCAGATCATCGAGATAGGCCACTGGATGCTCAACCAGGTCTGCAGTCTACTGGCCGACTGGCAACACCATCCACAGCGCCGGAACTGGCATCTGTCACTCAATGTCAGTGTGCGCGAGTTCCAGCACCTCGGCTTTGTCGAGCGTGTCGAGCAGGTGCTCACCGACAGCGGTGCACCCGCCGGTCGACTGACTCTGGAGCTGACCGAATCATTGATGCTGGAGGACTCATGGCCGGTGATCGATACGCTGTCCCGCTTGCGCAAACTGGGAGTTCGCCTTGCCATTGATGATTTCGGTACCGGCTACTCCTCCCTGGCCTACCTCAAGCGCCTGCCGTTGGACGTGCTGAAGATCGACGTCAGCTTCGTCCATGATCTCACCGAAGACCCACAGGCCGCCCCCATCGCCCAGACCATCATTGCACTGGCACAGACACTGCAGCTTGATGTCATTGCTGAAGGCGTGGAGACACTCCCTCAGCAGCAGCGCCTGATCGAGCTGGGTTGCAGCCAGTTTCAGGGATTCTTCTACGCACCTGCATTGCCTTTGGGCCGGTTCCTGTCCTTTGCCGAATCGGCGGACCAGCAGGCCTGTGAAAACCCGCTTTCACAGCCTTGACCACAACGCTGAGCTTGCATTGGTCGCTGCAGTTGGCAAGATGGACGTTCTGTTATGAGGTAACATCGAGCCCATGTCCGAATCTGCCAATCAAGATGCACAACAGCGCGCCTCGCTGATTTCTCCGGAAAGTCACGTCGAGGGCTTCCGCAAGGCACGCGATGCTCGCCGCACCGAGCTGATCGAAGACTATGTGGAACTGATATCCGACCTCATTGCAGATGCCGGAGAAGCACGTCAGACCGACATTGCCCGCCGTCTTGGCGTCGCCCAGCCTACCGTGGCCAAGATGCTCAAACGCCTCGATGAAGAAGGCCTGATCATCAAGCGCCCCTATCGCGGCGTATTCCTCACCGAGCAGGGGGAAGCCCTGGCCGACGCCAGCCGCCAGCGCCATCGCATTGTCGAGGCCTTCCTGATCAAGCTGGGCATTGATGCCGAGACCGCTCGTGTCGACGCTGAAGGCATCGAGCACCACGTCAGTGCCGAGACCCTCGCCGCTTTCGAACGCTTTCTCGAAACCTGATCACTCATAGCGCGCGACCCACAGGGATGTGGGAAGTGCGTGTTCGTGTCGGGAACACGAATAGCCGACCCGCAGTGCAGGGAACACGAATAGCCGACCCACAGGGATGTGGGAAGTGCCCATGTTCGTCGGGAACGAACATGGGCCAGCTCGTAGCTCGTAGCTCGTAGCTCGTAGCTCGTAGCTCGTAGCTCGTAGCTCATCAACATAGCTCGACTCAATCGCTCCCATAGCATATGGGCACTTGACCCGGGAACCTTTTCGGCGCGAAACTTAGCCTAGACTATAAATGATAGCAAGATGACAGAATCCACCATCCCGACCTGTTCGTATCAGGCAGGCAGTCCGCTCGTGGAGACTGATGCCAGGAGATGATGCATGCGCCTTCCCACAGCCCTGTTGGCCACTCTGACAGCCATGATGTTCAGCCACATGAGCTGGGCAGATGACACCTCGCCGCTCAAGACCATGGTCACTGTCGGGATGCTTGGAGACGTGGTCAGTCAGGTGGGAGGAGATTGTGTCGCCACCACCACCATGATGGGCCCCGGTGTCGACCCCCACCTTTACCAGGCCAGTGCTCGCGATGTGCATGAGCTCAATGAGGCTGACCTGATCCTGTTCAGTGGCTATTCGCTGGAAGGCCAGTTGGGTGAGGTACTGGAGCGCTTCGCTCGGATCAAGCCCACTACAGCCATCTCCGAGCAGGCCATTGATGAAACGCAACTTATCCACAGCCAGGATGCCTATGGTATCGACCCCCACCTGTGGATGGATGCCGGGCTATGGGCGCAGACCGTTCCGGCGGTGGCAAAAGTACTGGCCGATCAGCGTCCGCAATGCCGTGATGCCATTCAGACACGCCAGGCAGACTATGAGGCCCAGCTCGAAGCCCTGGATGGGTGGATTCGCACCAGTATCGCCACGATCCCCGAGCGCCAGCGGATTCTGGTCACCGCCCACGATGCCTTCAACTACTTCGGCCGTGCCTATGGCATTGAGGTGAGCGGTATCCAGGGTATGTCAACGGCCACAGAAACCGGGGTCGGCGATATTCGACGTACCGTGGACCTGGTGGTGGAACGAGAGGTCCCCGCCATGTTTGTCGAAAGCACCATCAATCCACGTACGGTACAGGCAGTGATCGATGCAGCGGCCAGTCGCGGCCAGCAAGTGGCCATAGGAGGCCAACTCTACTCCGATGCCATGGGCGCCCCCGATACAGCCGATGGTACCTACATCGGCATGCTGGTGGCCAACACCCGGCACATCGTCGAGGCTCTGGGCGGCAAGGTCTCGCCCCTACCCGAGCCACTGCAGGGCTGGGCCTCCCGTTGGCACCTGGACTTCGATACGCCGATAGCGGCCAATAACCACACTGAGTGACTTTCTCTCAACACCGACCTGCGGAGCCTTCCCATGACAGAGCTGCTCCACGAACCCGACCTCGCACTGCATGTCGAGGACCTGACGGTCAGCTACCACGGCAAGCCGGTGTTGTGGGATATCGACCTCGATGTGCCCCCCGGTGTGATGGCTGCAATTGTCGGGCCCAACGGCGCCGGCAAGAGCACTCTGATCAAGAGCATCCTTGGCCTGGTGCCCAGCGTGGCAGGACACGTCACCCTGCACGGTCTCCCCTATCGCAAGGCTCGTCGCCGTGTCGGTTATGTGCCGCAACGCTCGAGTGTCGACTGGGATTTCCCGACCACTGCATTGGATGTGGTGATGATGGGGCTGTATGGGCGCCTGGGCTGGCTGCGCAGACCGGGCAGCCGTGAGCGCCATCAGGCTCGGGAGGCGCTGACCCTGGTCGGGATGCAGGAATTTGCCGAACGGCAGATCAGTCAGTTGTCCGGCGGCCAACAGCAGCGAGTGTTTCTGGCCCGTGCTCTGGTACAGCAGGCGGATGTCTATTTCCTCGACGAACCCATGGCCGGCGTCGATGCTACCACCGAGCGCGCCATCGTCGAGATCCTTCGCCGTCTGCGTGACCAGGGCAAGACCGTGATCGTTGTCCATCACGACCTGCAGACGGTACGCAGCTACTTCGACTGGATGCTGATTCTCAACGTGCGGGTCATTGCCCAGGGCCGAGTGGAGGATATCTACACTGCCGAGCACCTGCGCCGCGCCTACGGTGGCCAGATTGCCCTGCTCGACAATGTCACGGACTCGACTCGTGTTTCCGATGCGGCGACGCTGGAATCGGAGTCGCTGCAATGAGTCCTGCTGAATGGCTGAGCGACTATACCCTGCAGAACGTGGCCATCGGTGCGGCCCTGCTTGGACTGGTCAGTGGCGTTCTCGGCAGTTTCGCAGTGCTGCGCAAGCAGAGCCTGCTGGGGGATACGCTGTCTCACGCAGCACTCCCCGGCATCTGTCTGGGCTTCATCATGTCTGGCGGACGCCATCTCGGCAGCCTACTGGCCGGCGCCCTGTTTACCGGAGCTCTCGCAGCGCTGGCCATGCTGTGGCTGACACGCATGAGTCGCCTCAAGACCGATGCTGCTCTGGGCATCACCCTGAGCGTCTTCTTCGCCATCGGTGTGGTACTGCTGACTCATATCCAGGGCAGCAACAACGCTTCCCAGGGGGGCCTCGATGCCTTCCTGTTCGGGCAGGCAGCTGCAACGCTGCGCAGTGATCTGTGGATCATGGCTGGCGTCACTGCCATCGCCATGCTGTTGGTCACTGCGCTGTGGAAGGAATTCAAGCTGGTGTCCTTCGATCCTCAGTACGCTGCCTGCATCGGCATGCCGGTGGTGCTGCTGGAGGCGGTGCTGACCGTGATGATTGCGCTGGCCGTTGTGGTAGGGCTGCAGATGGTTGGCGTCGTGCTGATGGCGGCGATGATCATTGCCCCCGCCGTCGCCGCCCGGCAATGGACGCACCGGCTCGAACACATGGTGATACTCGCTGCCCTGTTCGGCATCTTCGGCGGGGTCTGCGGTGCGGTCATCAGTGCATTGGGGCCGGGGCTGGCCACCGGGCCACTGATCATTCTCAGCCTCTCGGTGGTCGTGATCATTTCGCTGCTGTTGGCCCCGGGACGCGGTTTCGTATGGGAAATCCTCAAGCTACGCAGCGATCGCCGCGCACTGCGCCACCAGAAAGTGCTGACCACGCTCTATCATGTTGCCTGCCAGCATGAAGATCGCAGCTATCGCTTCGACCAGGGCATGATCGACATCTATCATGGCACCAACACCCGCAACGCTCTGCAACGTCTGGCAGACCGTGACTGGGTGAGACTCCAGACGCCACCGCCTGGCGAGCCAGTCAGCGCGCCGCAATGGGTACTGACCGATAGCGGTATCGACGAAGCCGAGCGCCTGCTTCGTTATCCTGCCGAGGAGGCGGCATCATGATCGCGGCCATCTTCAACGATATCGATCTGATGATCATGTTGGTTGGGGCCTTGGTGGGGATCGCCTCCAGCCTGGTCGGCACCTTCCTCGTGCTGCGTGGCAGCAGCATGCTGTCAGACGCCATCGGTCACTCTATCGTCTTCGGCATTGTTGTTGTCTGGCTGCTGACCCACCAGTCCAGCGGCCCATGGCAGATTCTCGGCGCCGCGTTGACCGGGTTGCTGACGGTGTTCCTCACCGAACTGCTGGTCAATACCCAGCGAGTCAAGAAGGATGCCGCCATCGGTCTGGTGTTCCCAGTACTGTTTTCTCTCGGCATCCTGCTGATCAATCTGTACGCCAATGATGTCCATGTCGATGCTCACACCGTGCTGCTCGGCGAGATCGGCTTCATCTGGCTGGATACGCTCAACATTAGCGGGGTGGAAGTGCCTCGTGCGCTGTTGACCATGAGCGGAATGACCCTGGTCAACGCGATCTTCATCCTGGTGTTCTACAAGGAGCTGAAGCTGGCCACCTTCGATGCCGCCCTTGCCAGGGCGCTGGGTTTCGCTCCGGGTGTACTCTTCTATGCGTTGTTGCTGCTGACCAGCGGTACCGCCGTAGCGGCCTTTGATGCGGTGGGTGCAGTACTGTTTGTGGCCTTCGTGATCGTACCGCCATCCGCCGCCTGGCTGCTCACTGATCGTCTTGAGCGTATGTTCCTCTACGGCATTCTGATCTCGATTGCCTCAAGCATCCTCGGCTATCAGTTGGCGGTACTGTGGGATGTCTCGATTGGCGGCATGATGGCCGTCATGACCGGGGGTTTCCTTGCCCTCGCCTTCCTGTTCGGTCCACGCCACGGCATGCTCGCGTTATGGTACCAACGTCGTCATCAGCGAGCGCTGAATGACAGTCGAACCCTGGCCGTGCATCTGTTCAATCACGAGGATGGCCCTGAACAGGCCGTGGAGAATGTCACTCAGGCGTTGCGTGACCATCTGCGCTGGGCCGACAGCCGTGCGCAGCAGGTCGTGGAACGGGCTTGCCACAAGCAACTGATCGTGCAACAGGGTAGCCAACTCAAGCTGACCCCCGCTGGGCGCCAGTTGGCACGAGAGATTCTCGAACCTTCCCGACAACCCAGCGGAAACATGCCTCAATAGCCTGGTCTCGCTCGCGGCTCAGGCTTCGAGCTTGCCGGAGCCGCTGCCATCCCGCCCTGTACGCCCGTCAGTTCCCTCTTGCTGTGGGTTGCCGCTGGAGAAAGCGCGAGGCCCCTGGTCCAGTTGCAGGCCCTCGCCTTGCTGAAGGTTTTCCGCCATTGGCGAGTTTTCTACCAGCCGAGGGTTTTCGGCCATTTGAGAGGCCCCCGGCGGTTGGGTAATCCCCTGATCCCGACGTTGGCTGTAGAACGCCAGGGCCTGACCGGGATTCGAAGCTTCAACCACGTCGTGGCACTGAAAACCTCGGCTGGCCAGCACATTGGCGTACATGCCGTTGCCATTGATGCCCAGCACCAGGCTAACCATCAGTCCCACCACATTGCTTACCATGGCGTACTCCGGAGGCAGGAAAAACACCACGATACCCACCCCACCCACCACTGTTGCGGCCAGCCACATGGTCTTGTACAACAACCAGAACAGGCCGAAGAAGAATCCAGGCCAGGACCAGCCGTCCTTCACTGCTTTCAGCCCGAGATCCGGGTGCTCATGAATTTCAAAGGTTTTCACGTCACTCTCCCTGCGGTTTTACATTCGTCGTCAGCGGATCCATCCACTACGCTTGTCAGCATGACACGCCAGCCACAGGCATGTGCCATACATGAGCTATGCTGCATAGATGTACGTCAGGCGCCCGCGGATGCAGTCCAGTGAGAGGTGGCGTCCGGCGGCAACCATCCATCCAGATGTATACGTTCAAGAACAAGGCTACTCCTCGGGAGACACTGATGACGGTTCTTCGCCCCTTCCTATTGGCTTCTGCCATTGCTCTCACCTCCCTGGCCTCGTCGGCTCAGGCGGCTACCACCATTAACCTGAGCTACAACGGAGCCCCGGACCCGGAGAAGAACGCCGTCCATGTGTTCGCCACCAATCTCCAGCGCCTGGTGGCAGAGAAGACCGGTGGCGAGCTCGAGCTGGAGCTCTACCCCAACAGCATGCTGGGCGAAGAGCAGGAACGGATGGAACAGACCATGACAACGCCGAGTCTGAACATCGCCTCCTTCGCTGGTATGTCACCGATCGTGCCAGAGGTGTTTGTCAGCGCGATCCCGTTCCTGTTTGATGACTTCGTATCGGCGCGCCGCTTCTTCGATGAAGGCGCGTACTGGCAAGCCGTCAGTGATGAACTGCGGGGCCGAGCCGGGTTGGAGATGCTCGCAGTGGTCGAGGAAGGTGGCTTCCTCGCCTTCACCAACAACAAGCGCCCGATAGCCTCCCCCGAGGACTTCGATGGGCTGCGCTTCCGTGCCATGGACCCCAGTCAGGTAGCACTGTACGAGGCGTTCGGTGCCTCCGGTACGCCGATCCCCTGGACCGAGGTCTACATGGCGCTCAAGACCGGTGTTGCCGACGGCCAGATGAATCCGCCGATGTACATCATTCTTGGTAGCCTCTACGAGGTGCAGGGTTATCTGACACTGGCCAATATCCAGTACTCGGATCAGTTTCTGGTCGGCAACACGACCATGATCCACAGCTGGGATGACCAGACCCTTGCTGCCTTCCACGAGGCCGTGGCCGAAGCCAATCAGATGGCCCGGGAGTATAACGAGACCAGGGTCAATGAGCGCATTGCCTTCCTCGAGGAGCAGGGCATGGAGGTTATCCGTCCGACGCCGGAACAACGGGAAGCCTTTCGCGTACAGGCACAACCCGCCTACCTCGACTGGCTGCTCGACCAGAACATCGAACAGCAGTTCATCGACACGGCGCTCAGCGACGCCGGCTATGAGGTACAGCACAGCAAAAGCACCATCGACTGATGGTTGAACGCATCCGCCAGCTCAGTCTCGGGCTGGCGAGCCTGCTGCTGGCCGTTGATCTGGTGGCCATGCTGTATGGCGTGTTCATGCGCTATATCGCCGGTGGAGCACCGATCTGGACCGATGAACTGGCACGCTTTCTGATCATCGGCTGCGTGATGCTGGCGATGGGCACGGTATGGATCGAGGGGCGGCACATGCGAGTCGCGCTGGTCGAACGACTGCTGCCCGAATCGCTGCGTACCGCACTGTTCTGGTATCAGTGGCTTTTGACTCTGACGCTAACGGCGTTCGGCGCCTGGTTCAGCTATCAATACGCCCAGTCAGTGGCCATGTTCACCAGTCAGGGACTGGGCATCAGTCGCTCGATACCGGTCATGTCGGTACCGGTCGGTTTCGCGTTGCTGACCCTGATGGCGGCCTGCCATGGCCCCCGCCCCCTGCCGACTCTCGAGGAAAGCGCTGTAGAGGACGACCGTTCATGACTCTCGCCATGCTCGCCGTCTTCATGATCCATGTGCTGCTCGGGTTACCGCTGTTCATTGCCCTGTTGGCCACCGCTGTAGTCGGCTTCCTGTTTGTCGACCCCAGCATGGTCCCGCGCATGATGCCACAGCAGTTCTTCGGCGGAATCGATGCCTACTCCTTGATGGCCATCCCACTGTTCATTCTGGCCGGCAACCTGATGAACGCCAGCCGGCTGACCGATCGCTTGATGGCTTTTGCCAGATTACTGGTCGGTCATCTGCGCGGTGGCATGGGGCACGTCAATGTGGTGTCGAGCGTCTTCTTTGCCGGTGTCAACGGCTCGGCGGTGGCCGACACCTCGGCGCTGGGTTCACTGCTGGTTCCTGCCATGCGCAAGGAAGGCTACTCTACCGCCTTTGCGGCAGGCCTGACCGCCGGCAGTTCATTGATAGGGCCGATCATTCCACCCAGCATCTTCATGATTCTCTATGCATCATTGACCAACACCTCGGTCGGCGACCTGTTCCTCGCGGGGGTGATTCCCGGCCTGGTGCTGGGCGTGGCCTTCATGGCCATGAATGCGATCTACGCCAGGCGCCACCAGCTACCGAAACAGGGCAGCATGCCCAGCGTCAGACAACTTGCCGAGACCGGTTGGCAGGCTCTCCCGGCGCTGGTTGCTCCATTCATCATTGTTGCCGGTATCGTCATGGGCGTGGTCACCCCAACCGAGTCCGGTGCGCTGACTGCGCTATATGTAGCGCTCTATGGCATCGTCGTGGGCTCACTGCGTGGCAGCGGGATATGGCGCGCCATCGTCGACACAACACGCCTGACCACAGCGATCTTCGTGATCATGGCTGCCTCCAGCACCGTCAGTTGGTTGTTGTCCTATGCCCAGGTCCCCAACCAGTTCGTCGAACTGCTGGCTCCCTGGATCGCTCAACCGGTGGTGGTGCTGTTGCTGCTCAGTCTCATCACCTTCGTCACTGGCATGTTCATGGAGGAAGTATCGGCCCTGATGCTGCTGACGCCGATTTTCTCCCCGGTGGCGATGATGGCAGGCATTGACCCGGTACACCTGGGTGTCATCATTACCCTCAATATCACCATTGCCCTGATCACGCCGCCCATGGGCGCCTGTGTGTTCGTCGCCGCCGCGGTCAGCCGCCTCGAGATCACCGCCCTGTTTCGCACCATCTGGCCCTTTGTGGTGACGGCACTGCTGGTGTTGATCGTACTGATCCTGATCCCACAGCTGACCCTGTGGCTGCCCAACCTGCTGGGATAACCACCATGCCCCGAAGTTCCACCGCCGACCTGCGCCAGCAGGCCATTCCCCAACACCCCGAGCCGAGTTGGACGCAATTGAGCCGGATTCCCATCGAGGCGCGCGAAGAGTCGCTGGTGCCGATGAGTCTGGCGCCACCGCCAGTGCGCGTGTACCCAGCCTACGCACGAATGGAGATTCCCGGTGCCGTCAATGAATGTCATGTCCGAGAGGAAGTCTATCGGCGTCTACTGGCGGTGGCCCGCGCCCTACCTGCTGGCCTGACACTGTTGGTGCTGGATGGCTGGCGTCCCTGGCGGGTACAGCAGTATCTGTTCGAGACGCTGTCGGAAACCATCCGTGAGACCCACCCCGGCATCAGTGACGACGAACTGCTCGAGCGCACTCGCGAGTTCGTTTCCCTGCCGAGCACCGATGCCAATGCTCCCAGCCCACACCTGACCGGTGGCGCGGTGGATGTCACCCTCTGCGATGCCGACGGCCTGCCGCTGGAGATGGGATCGGTATTCGATGAGGCAACCGCTACTTCCCACACCGCCGCCTTCGAAGGCCGTCTCGACCTCACACCGAATCAGATCAGCGCGCGTGACAATCGGCGCCTGCTCTATCACAACATGCTCGCCCAGGGGTTCACCAACCTACCCAGCGAGTGGTGGCATTTCGACTTCGGCGATCAACTCTGGGCATGGTACGGCGGGCACGACAGAGCCCTCTATGGTCCGGCCGAACCAGAGGGTGTTGCCAGCCGCTGGCGTCGCCAGTTCGAGCAGGCGGCCAGCCACGGAGGAACCTGATCATGCACTTCGCCACTCTGGGCCCGTCCGGCAGCAACCATGCACTGGTGCTGTCGCACTATCTCGAAGCCCGCGGCCTGGGCGACAGCCGCGTCAGCCTGATCGATGACTTTACCGAAGCCTTTGCTGCACTGGTCGACGGGCATTACGACTACCTGCTCCAGGTCAGCGCACACTTCAGCCACGCCGATTGTGTCGGGCGCTTCATGCATCGCGCCTGGCCGGTAGATACCTTCATCGCTCCCAGTCGACCACTGGCACTGGTGGCCAGACGTGACGCTGCCAGCCCACGAAGCGTGCTGCGTCAACCGGCCACCCGCTACTACACGGACCTGAGCGACTGGCAGGAAATCGACGCAGCCACTACCGTTGACGCCTTGACCCGCCTGCGTAACGGCGAGGCCGATGCCGCCATTGTCGCCGACGAGGCGCTGGACGAGTTTGCGGATGAACTGAGTTGCCTGCGCCGACTGGGCCCGGCACTGGATGTCTGGGTCCTCTACGCCCCTCGCCCGCTGGCTGACGGCAACCCGCTGATACTGCCGAACAATCCCGCCCTGACCCGGCATTTTGCCGCCAGCCGCGAAGTGGAACGCTATTAACATGGCAATCAAATAGCTCATCCTGATCGATTTGATTTTCGGCGGCACGTCCCTGTGCCGCCATTAACCCAACATGAAAGCATGCCGGGTTAATAGCTCAAGAGGCTCTGCTGCAGAAAAGTCTGCCAGGGCACGAAGATCACCACCAGGCCCATAACGACCAGTGCCACTCTCACCACAGCGTGGAAACGGGCAATCAGGCCAAAGGACAGAGAGGTCAGCCCGACCAGTATCACCAGACTGGTGAGTACGGCCTGCCAGGGCTGCTCACCCAATGCCAGCAGGGCGGGGTGAGCGACCATCGCCAGCGGGATCACATACAACCCGACGCCCAATGCCATGGCCCTGGCCGCAACCTTGAGCCAGTTCACATCGGCCATGCCTGCGGCGATGAACACCGCACCACAGACCGGTGGGGTAATAGTCGACAACAGTGCGAACCAGAACACGAACAGGTGTGCAGTGAGCAACGGCAAGCCCAACTCGGTCAATGCCGGGCCGGCCACCGAGACACAGATCACATAGGCGGCGGTGGTCGGCACTTCCATGCCCAGAATCAGGCAGGCCAGTGCCGTCAGCAGCAGTGCGGGCCATAGCGCACCACCAGACAGTGCCAGAATACCCGAGGTTACCTTCACGCCCAGCCCGGTCAGCGCCAGCACACCAATCACCAGCGATGCACACAGGATGATCGAGCCGATGGTGGCGATCTGGCGACCCGCGGTGACAACAGCATTCACCAGACGTGTGACAAACTCCCGGCCCGACACCTGCAGATGGACGTTGAGCGCCAGCAGCGCCGCCCCGGCGAAGATCGCCACACTGGCAGCATATTGAGGCGTATTGCCGGCATGGAAGATACGCTCGAGCAGCACCACAAAGGGCACGGCAAAGAATAGCGCCGTGGTCACCACTTCACGCAGCGCAGGACGATCTTCGAGCGCAACCGGGCGCAGGTCATGTCGTGTGGCAAAGGCGTTGATGCCCACCCAGACCGCGGCGAAGTAGAGGAAGGCCGGCAGCAACGCCGCGGCCATGATGTCGGTATAGGGCGTGCCGGTGAGCTCCACCATCACGAAGGCGCCTGCGCCCATCAGCGGTGGCATGATCTGGCCACCAGATGAGGCCACGGCCTCCACCGCCGCCGCCAGTGAGCGCGGATACCCCAATCGAGCCATCGACGGAATGGTGATGGCGCCGGTGGAAGCCACATTGGCCGATGCCGATCCGGAGATCGAGCCCATCAGTGCCGAGGAAATCACCGAGACCTTGGCACCGCCGCCGGTCAGGCGCCCGGCCACGGCTCCGGCCAAGTTCATGAATCCCTGTCCCGCCTCACCGGCGTTGAGCACCGCCCCGAAAATCACGAAGATGGCCACCACGCCGACACTGACCGCTGTCAATTCACCCCACAATCCTCCTTCGGCAATGGTCAACGAGCCCACGAAGCTGGCCATGGGCAGGCCCGGGTGACCGAACTCCCCGGGAATGTACTGTCCGAATACGCCATAACTCAGCGCGATCAGGGTCACCAACGGCAACGGCCAGCCAATGGCACGCCGTGCCGCTTCCAGTGCAGCGACGATCAACAGCACACCGATGGCCATCTGCAGCGGCGTATCGATAAAGCCATACTGGTTGGACAGCGCCTCCTCATGGAAGGCAATCCACAGGCAGGCGGCAACACCCAACAGGGTAAGGAAAACACCACTGACAAGCTGTCGACGATTGCGGGCGGAGAATACCAATACCCAGGGAAGGATCAGCGCCATATGCAGCGGACGGCTGACCAGGGCTGGCGTCAGGCCATGAAAGATCAGGCCGAGGTGAAAGGCGACCGAGGTCGCCCCCAGCATGATCCAGGGCCAACGCAGCGGTGTATCACCGGCAGCCGCCGGTGACACGGATTCTGTTGAAGATGTACTCATTGAAGATTACCGGAGAGAAGCAGGCTACGAGCTACGAGCTACGAGCTACGAGCTACGAGCTACGAGAAAACAGTGTACTCGGCGATTGGAGATCAGCGCAGCGATTCGGGGACATCGACACCGGCTTCATCGTAATACCGCAGCGCGCCCGGATGCAGCTTGCCCTCGAAGTTCTCGAGCATGTCAGGGCTGATGCTCTGCCACCACGGAGAGCTCTCGGCCATGGCCTCGCGGCGCTCCCAGAAGGTCTTCGTCAGGGTATAGGCGGTATCGTCGTCCATGGCAGTAGTGGTGTACGCCACTACCGGCAGCGAGGTGGTCAGCACATCCTCGTCGATCCCGGCATAGGTGCCCGCGGGAATAAGCTGGGGAGTGGCACCCGTCTGTTCGATCTGGTCCTCACTCATCGATACCAGCCCAACCTCATGGCTGGCGGCAGTCTCGATTACATTCGGCGCCGGGAACGAGCCCGCGGTCGCGAAGCCGTCGATCTGGCCGTTCTTGAGCGCATCCGGTGCACTGCCGACATCGGCACCATCAACCTCGACGCTATCGATCAGGCCGAACAGCTCCAGATAACGCTGAGCCTCACGGGCCCCGAACGACCCCTGGCCAATCAACAGATGCTTGCCGGCCAGATCATCCAGAGCCAGCACATCCTGGTCGCTGGCGACCACGAAATGCATGGTCAACGACGGAATCGGGAAGAGCCCACGAATCTCCTGGAAGCGTGGATTCTGACGTTTCTCGAAGGGGCCGCTGCCATCACGGGCCTTGCTGACCAATCCCGGCGGCGCAGTAAAGACATAGTTGCCCTGGCGTGCCATGACTTCCATGACGTTCTGAACCGAGCCCTGGCTTTCCTCAAGGGTCAGCGTCATTTCCCCCTCTGTGCCGGCCTTGATCGCCTCGGACAGTTCTACCCCCATCTGATAGTAGGCGGTCCCGGCGGACGCCGACTTGTAGGTCAGACGAGTGTCGGCTTGAGCATTCAATGACATGGTCAGGGCGCAGGCCCCCAACAAGGTGCCTGCTGTCGCCATCAGGCGCGAAAACGGCTGCATGGTATCTCCACTCTCGGAAGTTTCTGTCGCGGGTTCAGGTCCCGTCTCCGGAAATCAGCGCAGGGCGCATGTTTCCCTCGTGTCCAGCGCCAGCCAGCATAGGCCACTCGCCCCGCGCATTCCAGATGAACCTTTCCGTTCAGGTCGCATGAATCCGGAAGCATGAAAAAGGGCGCGCCATCAGGCGCGCCCAGTCGATTGGAGTAATGATAGCGGTGTCGGCTGTTACTGGCGTGCCGCCGGCATCACCGACTCGACATTCTGCAACCGCTCCAGCAGTTCCTCGTTGCGCAGCGTCTGATACCCCAGATTCGAGGCGCTCAGGGATGAGCCGGTCTGGTACGGATAGTCCGGGATGGTCGCGAAGAACTCGCGAATCTTCTGCTGGATGGGCACGAAGGTCCACATGGTGTTCTCGGCATACCAGCGAATGTACATGCCGGATTCTTCCCAGGCGGTTTCGTAGGGATCGGCCTTGAGGTTGATCACCAACGGCCAGGCAGGTGTCGAACGCGTGGCCTCGTTGATGGCGCCATCCAGGGTCGCGAAGTGAGCCTTCCAGGGACCAACACGCACCGCGTTCAGGTTACCGCCCTGATCGAAGTAGAAGATCTCGTTGCGCGGGCTTTCCTCAACCTCGCCAGAGAACCAGGGCAGCATGTTGTAGCCATCAAGGTGAACACGCCAGTCGGTACCGTTGAGGCTGGCGCCATCGTCATCGGCGAGATCCTCGACGATGTCATCATCGCCCATGGCCGCGGCGAAAGTCGGGAACCAGTCTTCCTGACTGATGATACCGTTGAACTTGGTACCCGGCTCGATCACCCCAGGCCAACGAGCGATCAGCGGTACACGGAAGCCACCTTCCCAGGTGGTGCCTTTCTCGCCATGGAAGGGAGAAATACCGCCATCCGGCCAGGTGACCTTCTCGGCACCGTTGTCCGACGAGAACACCACGATGGTGTTGTCGGCAATGCCCAGCTCATCCAGCTTGTCGAGCAGCTCACCGATATAGTTATCCAACTCGACCATGCCATCCGGGTAAAGGCCAACACCGGTGACACCGTTCGACTCGTCTCGCAGGTGCGTCCAGACGTGCATGCGAGTGGAGTTGAACCACATGAAGAAGGGCTTTTCCTGTTCATTGGCGCGGTCCATGAAGTCCGTCGCCGCCGTCAGGAATTCCTCATCCACGGTTTCCATGCGCTCGCGTGTGAGCGGGCCGGTGTCCTCGATCTCGCCATCAGCAGTCGAATGGATGACACCACGCGGCCCATACTGCTCGCGGAAGGCAGGATCCTTGGGATAGTAGTAACCCTCCGGCTCTTCTTCCGCATTGAGGTGGTAGAGGTTGCCGAAGAACTCATCGAAGCCGTGATTGGTCGGCAAGTGCTGATCCTGGTCCCCAAGGTGGTTCTTGCCGAACTGCCCGGTCATGTAGCCATGTTCCTTGGCCATGTCGGCAATGGTCGGCGTCCAGTCCGGGATACCATGATCGTCACCGGGCATGCCGATGGTCAGCAGGCCGGTGCGGAATGGATGCTGACCGAGAATGAATGCGGCTCGCCCAGCGGTACAGGACTGTTGAGCATAGGCATCGGTGAACAACGCCCCCTCATTGGCGATCCGGTCGAGATTCGGAGTCTCGTAGCCCATGATGCCGTGGTTATAGGCACTCAGGTTATGGACACCGATATCATCGCCATAGATGAAGAGAATATTCGGCGGTCCGGATGAGCTCCCCGAAGAGTCGTCGGTAGAGTCCTGCTCCTGCGCATAGCTGGTAGAGGCCATCGCCAAGGCGGCGACCACCAGCACACTTCTTGCCAGATCCATTGTGGAAGCTCCTGTGTGTGGGCTGCTTTGCAACACCAACGAGCATAGTTCAACATTTGAAAATGTACCTGGCCCTCCACTACCTCCGATGCCGTAACCACCGGCCCTCAGCCCCTTTATCGCCTCCCACGAACGCTCCCTTGCTGGATGCCGTACCCTCAACTTTCCGGGCCAATCGTCGCCGACTCAACAGTCCACAGAATGGTCCGTCTTTACACGGACCTCCCGGGCAATTCCCGTACCCATCTCTTCCGCCACCAGCCAGACGGGAGGTTCAAAAGTCTTTCGTGACTCCAGGCAGCGAGCGCATGCCAACCGGGATTGCCATAAGCACTCCTGCAGCACTTTTCACTACCTCTTCAGAAACCGTTCGATTCAGGGGCAGGTCGCGACAGTCGATTTCCCTTCTCTTCAGAAGGATGTCGAAATCCTGCGACCTGATACGTCTACTCAGCATCCTCGTGAAAATCGCCACGCTGACAAGGGAGCGCTGCCATGATCAGTCTCACCCCAAGGATCGTCCCCCACCTCTGGTTCAACAGGGAGGCCCGGGAGGCCGCCGAGTTCTATTGCTCGATCTTTCCCGACTCGAGCATCACCAGTGTCGTGACCGTTCATGACACCCCCTCCGGGAGCTGCGAAGTCGTGTCCTTTGTGCTGTTTGGTCAATCCTTCATGGCCATCAGCGCCGGTCCACTCTTCCAGTTCAACGAAGCCATTTCCTTGATGGTGCAGTGCGATACCCAGCAGGAAATCGATGAGTACTGGTGCCAGTTGTCTGCTGTGCCCGAGTCCGAGCAGTGTGGCTGGCTGAAGGACAGGTATGGTCTGTCATGGCAGATCGTGCCCAGCGCCATGCAAGAAATGATGCAGAGCCCGGACGAAGCAGCAAGACAGCGTCTTGTCCAGGCCCATATGCGGATGAAGAAACTGGATATCGCGACGTTACGGAAGGCCCATCAAGGTGAAGCCTAACCCAGCGCCTTGATGATCAGTTGCACGCCGACGATGGCCATGGCGATGATGACCAGACGGAAGAACAACCGCTCATTGACCCGGCTCTGCAGCCACAGGCCACTACGGATACCGGCCCAGGCGACCGGCACCAGCACCAGCGATGCCCAGATACTGGTGAAGTTGATCTCACCCAACCACAGGTAGGGCGGCAGCTTCATCAAGTTGACGGCGGCAAAGCACAGCGTGACCGTGGCAATGAAGGTGGTCTTGTCGAGGCGCCGTGGCACCAGATAGAGATTCAGCGGCGGCGCCCCGGCGTGGGCAATGAAGCTGGTGATCCCGATGGCAATGCCCGAGGGCCAGGACCACAGTGTCGAGATGGGCCGCGAGGCAGACGGCTTGACGATCATGTAGGCAACAAACAGTAGTGAAATAACGCCCAGCAGCAAGCGTATATGGTCTTCGTTGAGCATATCCGCTACCAGTGTCGCCACTACCACCCCGATCAACATGCTCGGCAGTAGGCGCTTGACCTCCGACATGTCCTGATGGCCCCACCAGGCACGTACTGCCATGATATCCATCACCAGCAGCAACGGCAACAACAGGCCGGCAGCGGCAATCGGATCAATGGCCAGCGCCATCAACGGAACCGACAGAGTACCGAATCCGCCGGCGAATCCGCCCTTGGAGACACCGGTCAAGTAGGTGGAGACGATGATCAGCGTCCACGCCACCAGGGAATAGTCAGGCAACATCGGCGTTTCCTCATCGTGTCCAGGCCCACAGCAAAACGCCCGGCCGAAGCCGAGCGTTTCCATATCAACGTTGCTATATCAACACAGTGTCAGCCGGAATGCATCATTCCGCCGTAGGCTCTCCCAACAGGTAGAAACCCTGCTGCCAGCTGGCGTGTCGCGCTCAGCCGGCTGCCTGCATCGCCAGAGCGGTATCGAGCATCCGGTTGGAGAAGCCCCACTCGTTGTCATACCAGGCCATGACCTTGACCAGTCGGCCATTGACACGGGTGTGGTTGGCGTCGAAGGTCGAGGAATTGGCATCGTGGTTGAAGTCGATGGAAACCAGCGGCTGAGCGTTGACCGCCAACACCGGAGACGCCTCGGCAGCGCGGGCGACGATCTGATTGATCTCTTCCTTCGTGGTATCCCGCGATGCGGTGAATACCAGGTCAACCAACGACACGTTGATGACCGGCACACGCACGGCCAGGCCATCGAACTTGCCTTCCAGCTCCGGCAGCACCTTGCCCACGGCAGCAGCAGCCCCCGTTTTGGTCGGAATCATCGAGTGCGTGGCACTGCGCGCGCGATAGGGGTCGGAGTGGTAGACATCCGACAGATTCTGATCGTTGGTGTAGGCGTGTACCGTGGTCATCAGGCCGTTCTCGATGCCCACGGCATCGTTGAGCGCCTTGGCCACCGGTGCCAGGCAGTTGGTGGTGCAGGAGGCGTTGGACACCACCTTGTGCTCCGCCTTGAGTACCTGCTCGTTGACCCCGAACACCACCGTTGCATCGCAGTCGGGGCTGGGCGCAGAGATCAGCACTTTGGCCGCTCCCGCCGCAATGTGCTTCGCCGCTGCATCCCGCCTGGTGAATAGCCCGGTGCACTCCATGACCAGATCGACACCCAGCGATGCCCAGGGAAGGCTGGCGGGATCACGCTCGGACAGGATGGCGATGCGCTGCCCATCGACACTGAGACTCTCCTCATCGTGTTCTACCTTGAAGGGAAAGTGACCATGGACCGTATCATGACGGAGCAGATGGGCATTCAGTGCGGGATCACCGAGGTCGTTGATGGCCACAACCTCGATACGATCGCGGTAGCCGTTCTCGAACAGTGCACGCAGCACGTTGCGTCCAATACGGCCAAAACCATTGATGGCAACCTTGAGAGCCATGTCCAGGATCCCCCTGATCGATGAGTAACGGGTGTCGACAACAGGCGAGCGGTCAGTGAAGGACCATCTCTCGCACGAGCGTCGCGAGTGGGGTCCAATGTGGTACATAGAGGCGCGGGACTCAAGTATTATTTTGGTAAACTTACAACATTATGAGAACGGTCATAGGTTAGCTATTGCTAATTTGACACTGAAATCTGCCACTTAGCGATGATCAATGTCGCACATCGACGACTTTCATACCTTAGTCGATAACCATCACCGTAGTAATATTACCTTCAAGACACTATGGTGGCATCTATCAGGTGACACCATTCACTTAACGCTATCTCCCAGACCGCTCCGGAGGCACGCCATGACCGTTTCCAAGCCCGCCAGCCAGGTCCGTCGCTCGATTCCTGCCCGCAAGCGTATTGCACTGGTGGCCCACGATGGCATGAAGGCGGCTCTTCTGGAGTGGGCCAACCGCTGGCGCGAGGACTTGCAGCAGCATCAGTTGGTCGGTACCGGAACCACGGCCGCGCGACTGAGCAAGGAGCTGGGACTGGAAGTCGAGGGGCTGATGAGTGGCCCATTGGGTGGCGACCAGCAGATCGGCGCACGCATTACCGAACAGCGCCTCGATCTATTGATCTTCTTCTGGGACCCTTTTGCCCCCCAGCCCCATGACCCTGACGTCAAGGCGCTGCTGCGTCTGGCGGCACTGTGGAACCTGCCGGTAGCCTGCAACCCGGCAAGTGCAGACTTCATGATGAGCTCCCGTTGGCTTTCCCAGCCGTACGAGATGGACATCCCCGATGCTGGCGCCTGGATCTCGTCGCGCAGCAACTGAATATTGTGATATCGAGGAGGACACCGAGTGTTCCAGCTGACCCGTAGTGTGACCTGGCAATCCCTGCTGAAACTTCGCGAAGAAACGGCCAACGACCGTATCCGCGACTACTTTGTCCGGGATCCCGAGCGCTTCAACAAGATGAGCCTGCGGGTCGGCGGCCTGTTCCTCGACTACTCCAAGCACCAGATTTCCGACCAGGTCCTCGACAGACTGCTCGAGCTGGCTCATCACTCGGCGCTGGTACAGCGCCGGGCACAGATGTTCTCCGGTGATATCATCAATGTCACCGAGGATCGTCCTGTTCTTCACACTGCTCTGCGCAACCTGGGCGATACACCGGTCATCGTTGACGGCAAGGACGTGATGCCGGAAATCCACAGCACTCGCGAGCAGATCAAGCGCTTCTCGGAAGCAGTGCGCAGTGGCGAATGGAAAGGCCACAGTGGCGAGCGCATTCGCGATGTGGTCAACATCGGTATCGGTGGCTCCGACCTGGGGCCGAACATGGCCTGCCGCGCTTTGCTCAAGCACCGTCATCCAGAGTTGAACTTCCACTTCGTGTCCAACGTCGATGGCGCTCATATCCAGAAGGTGCTGCGTGGCCTCAACCCGGCTACCACCCTGTTCATCGTCTCGACCAAGACCTTCTCGACCCAGGAGACCCTCCTCAACGCCCGCACTGCACGCCGCTGGTTCCTCGAGCAAGCTGGCGAGGATGCCGATATCGGTGCCCACTTCGTCGCCGCCTCGACCAATCGCAAGGCCGCCATGGAGTTCGGTATCCGCGAGGAAAACGTCTTCGAATTCTGGGCCTGGGTCGGGGGGCGTTACTCGATGTGGTCATCGATCGGCCTGCCGATCGCACTGGCCATTGGCTTCGATGGCTTCATCGAGATGCTGCAGGGTGCCTGGGAAATGGATCAGCATTTCCTGCAGGCTCCGCTGGAACAGAACATGCCGGTGCTGATGGCACTGATCGGCATCTGGTATATCAACTTTGTCGGTGCCGAAACTCAGGCCATCGTGCCCTACGACCAGGCACTGCATCAGTTGCCCGCCTTCCTGCAGCAGCTGGATATGGAGTCCAACGGCAAGTCGGTGGATATTTTCGGTCGCCCGGTGGACTACAAGACAGGCCCGATCGTCTGGGGGCAGACCGGCTCCAACGGTCAGCACGCCTTCTTCCAGTTGCTCCACCAGGGCACCCGCTATGTGCCGATCGACTTCATTGCTTCACTCAAACCTGAGCCCGGCGTCGAGGATCACCATTTCGCGTTGCTGACCAATATGCTGGCCCAGGCCAACGCCTTCATGGAAGGCAGTCAACAGGGCGGTGATCTCGACCCCTACAGCTGCCCGGGCAACCGCCCCTCCAGTGTGCTGCTGCTCGACGAACTGACACCGCGCAACCTCGGCGCACTGATCGCGCTCTACGAACACAAGGTGTTCGTCCAGGGGGTGATCTGGAATATCAACTCCTTTGACCAATGGGGCGTACAGCTCGGCAAGCGCATCGCCGGCGAGATCAGTGAGCGCATCGATGAGCGTACCCAGGATTTCGATGCTTCGACTCAAGGCCTTCTGAGCCTGGTACGCGAACACTTCCCGGCCAGCGAGAAATCCAGCGCCAGCACAGCGAAGAAAAAAGGCAGCAAAGCCAGCCGTTGATACTGCCTATCGGATACCCGCGCGGCGAGCAGAAAGCCCGTCGCGCGGGCTTTTCTCTAGCCCCGCCTTGCCTGTGCGCGCCTTGCAGCGCTATCCCCCCACCAGGCCGCCACCAGCCATAGCGGCACGCTCAAGGCCACATAGCCCGCTGCCAGCGCCTGATGACCATCCAGTGCCAGCTGTACTGCCTCGAGACTGAACAGCGAGAAGGTCGTAAAGCCTCCACAGAAACCGGCAATCAGAAAACCGTGCAGGCGGGCGACATGCCCGGAATCATTCAGCATTGCATGAGTGGCAAAGCGTGCGATCAACCACGAACCCAGCACGTTGACTATCAGTGTCGCCCAGGGGAAGACCGGCATGGACATCCCACCGACAGCAACGCCAGTCAACATTCGACAGACGGCGCCAAGGGCGCTACCGATACCGACCTCCAGATACGGCATGTAACGCCTCATCGCCCCAGCTCCACGCCCAGGGCCGCTGCGGCGATACCCAGTACCAATGTCAGACAAACATTGGCACTGGCTGCCATCCAGCGCCGTTCACGCATCAGGTCGAGAGTCTGCAGACTGAAGGAAGACACCGTGGTAAAGCCTCCCAGAATGCCGGTCATCAGCCACAGCGAAAGGCCCGCCCCTACCGTCAGTGATACGGCCAACCAGCCAATCAGAAAGGCACCGGCAAGATTGACGATCAGGGTCCCCCAGGGAAAGTCTGTTCCCAGACGAGCTGCCGCCCAACGACTGACGAACAACCTGCCCATTCCTCCCAGAGCGCCTCCCACCGCGACCAGCATCACGCTGGCAACACCAATCGCCATAAAGTCTTCCCCATTTCGATACGCTGGTTATGGTATTCGCTACGCTTCTGAAGTTGCCTGGACAATGGTCAAGGAACTGTTGATCGACATCACTGGTCTGTTTCGGGAGTGCTCCGATGCAGGCTCGATGCCGGTTTGCATTGCATCGCAACAAGAACACCGGATCATGGCCAAAATGCCACACGTGCATTCATGATGCATGTTAGCCTTCGCCCATCGCCGGAAACCGGCTCGACAGACTGCCTGACGAGTTGGTCACGGCACTGGAAAACAGCTTTCGCCGGCCACCAGGCCTGCGCAAGCTCAGACATTTCCTGCAGGCCCATGCAGCTGTAGACAGCGTGGGCACCAGTCAACCGAGTCGAGAGGACTCCGTTGATTGTCAGGTTGATCATAGACACGGCCACCGATGAAGGAGACCTCGGATGCCACCACGATTCTGCTCCATGATACTCGGCCTGCTGTTGCTGGTCGGCATGATGGTGACTTCCCCCGTCACTGCGCAACAGGCCGATCCCCCCGCCAGCAGTGAAGGGCCTGCCTACTCGACCCTGGCAGACATGCTCGAGAATGATGAGGCGCGAACTCAACTGATCGAACAGCTGCGCCAATTGGCAGAGGCATCTCCGGAAGCAGCAACGGCAACCGAGCAGGAGCCTGTTGCCAGCGAGCCTACCTCTCTACCTGGCCAGCTCGCACACCTGACATCATCGATCGTCAGTGATTTCAGCACTCATGTCGAGATGGTACTGGATACCATCGTGGTGCTGTTCGACGGCTCGCTGTCTTCCGCTCCGGTGGATCTCGACTTCTTCATCAACGCCGCCATCAATCTCGGCATCATCATTGTTGCCACGGTGGCGTTGTTCCTTGTGGTTCGACGTCTGGTCAGACCCCTGTTCCGGCGCCTGAGCCAGTGGTCGCTGACTGGCCACAACCTCAACCCCACCCTTCGTCTGATCATTGCCGTAGCCTTCGCCGGCGTAGTGGACGCGCTGGTGATCGGCCTTTCCTATATCGGCGGCAACCTCGTTGCGACCTTCGCCGTGGGCGATACCGGCAACCTGTCGACCCGAGCTTCGCTGTTTCTCAATGCCTTCCTGATCATCGAGTTGCTCAAGGCCGCCGTGCGGATGCTGTTCGCCTCCCGCTATGAAGGGCTTCGCCTGCTGCCGATCCAGGCCGGTGATGCATCCTACTGGAATCGCTGGATCGCTCGCCTGATTGGTCTCACCGGTTACGGACTGATGGTGGTGGTACCGCTGGTCAGTATCTACCTGTCCAGGCCGTTGGGCAGTGGCGTCGGCACGGTCATCATGGTCAGTGCCTGGATCTATGCCATTACCGTGGTGATGGTCAATCGCCACAAGGTACGTGAAGCGCTGATCGACAAGGCCCGGCAGACCAACCTCTCGGCCACCCGTGTTGCACTGCGCCTGCTGGCCCGGACCTGGCACCTGCTGGCCATTGCCTATTTCACCACCGTGCTGGTACTGACGCTGACTCGCCCCGAGGACGCTCTACCCTATGTGCTGATTGCCACACTCAAGACGATAGGTGTCATCCTTGCCGCCATGCTGCTGTCACGGCTGCTGGTGCAATCGATTGGTCGTCGCATCACCCTGTCGGACGACCTCCGTCGCCGCCTGCCACTTCTGGAACCACGCCTGAATTCGTATATTCCCAACATCCTGCGAGCGATCAACATACTGATTCTGATCGTGGCAGCAATGATGCTGTGTGGGGCCTGGGGCGTTTTCGACCTTCCGGCCTGGTATGCCTCCGAGGCGGGTCGTACCATCGTCAGCCGCGCCTCCAATGTGGCGGTGATACTGGTGATGGCCATCGCCGTCTGGATCGGCCTGGCCAGCATCATCGAGCACCGCCTCAACCCCAACACTGGCAAGGGCATACCGTCGGCACGCGCCCACACCCTGCTGTCATTGTTCCGCAATGCGCTGGCCATCGTCATCGTGGCCATGACCGCGATGATCGTGCTGTCGGAGATCGGCATCAATATCGGCCCACTGATTGCCGGTGCTGGTGTGTTGGGTCTGGCCATCGGCTTCGGTGCCCAGAAACTGGTGCAGGACATCATCACTGGTGTCTTCATCCAGGTCGAGAACGCCATGAACACCGGCGACGTGGTTACTGTCGGTGGCATTACCGGCACAGCGGAAAAGCTCAGCATCCGCTCGGTGGGTATCCGCGATCTGAACGGAACCTATCATCTGGTGCCCTTCTCCAGCGTCGACCTGGTGTCCAACTACATGCGTGACTTTGCCTACCATGTGGGAGAGTACGGCATTGCCTACCGCGAGAGTGTCGACGAGGCGATCATTGCACTGCGCAATGCCTTCGAGGAGTTGACCAACGACCCGGACATCGGCAAGGAAATTCTCGAACCACTGGAAGTCGCTGGTGTCATTGCGCTGGCCGACAGCTCGGTCAACATTCGCGTGCGCATCATGACCACGCCGGGCAATCAGTGGGCTGTCGGCCGTGCCTACAATCGCCTGGTCAAGCTGCACTTCGACGAGGCCGGCATCTCCATTCCGTTCCCGCATACCACGGTCTACTTCGGAGAGGACAAGCAGGGCCACGCTCCTGCCGCCAATCTGCGCATCCTCAAGGGACAGGAAGGACGCGCAGAAGCCCCGGCGCCCGGCGAAGACGGCAGTATTGAGTCTCCCAATACTCATGAAGCGCCGAAACGGGCTGAAGTGGATCCCGATTTCCCGCCCGGCGATTGATCAGCACAGGATGGACGGCCTTCGGCCGTCCTTTCCTTGATCAGTCGCGAGCTTCGAGCAACAAGCAGTTTGCTGCACGGGATGGTTCGTAGCTCGCGCCCTTGCCGCTTATACAAGAACGCCCCGGGTACGAAGCCTCCGGGGCGTTTTGCATCCTGCACCAGCAATCAGCTCTGTTCAGCGTCGCTGGGTTGCGGAAGTGAAGGTAGCGACTTGTCGAGCAGCTCGACGCTCTGGCGATAGTAGAGCTGACTCTTGTTGTGCTCACCGAGGTTGGCGTAGAGACGTGCCAGTTCAGCACAGACCTCACCACTCGGGCGCTGTCGCTGGCTGGCTTCGAAGTATTCCTTCGCCTTGTCCCAGTAGGCATTGCGCAGTGCCAGACGACCCAGCGTCAACAGCAGGTCCGGGTCATTGGGCCGTTCCTGCAACCATTTCTCGGCGGTGACCAACTGACGCGAGGCATCCACGCCCAGCAGACCATAACGCAGCACCAGACGGCTGTCCCAGTGATCCTTCAGGGAGTGACGCAGCAGTCGCTCAGCGATCACCTGTTGTCCACCCTGCACCAGAGCCTCGGTGTACAGTGCGATCAGCTCGATATTGGCGCGCAGATGCTCCGGCATATCCGCCCAGAGGTTACGCACACGCTCGATATCCTCGGGATTACGCGTTTCCTTGAGGATCAGCTCGCGGTAGGCCTGAAACTCCAGCACCTCACGTTCCTCGCGGGCGATCAGTTGCTGGTCAGCCAGGCGAGGCAGCAGGCGCCGCAGACCATCCCAGTCACTGACACTGATATAGGCCTGCTTGAGCTGCTTGAGTACCTGCGGGTGACGCGGCAGATGGCGATCCAGGCGTGTCAGGATAGCCAGCGCTTCCTCATACTGCTGTCGATCCAGCATCAGCTGGGCCTGCATCATACCAACCGCCGGATCAGCCCCATCGGTACTCAGGTGAGCACGTTTGAGCAGCGTATCGGCCTGTTCATACCGGCCCTGGTAATGCGCTGCCAGGGCCGCTGACATGTAGTTGACCAACGGGGTACTGGAATCATCCGCCGCCTTGACCAACGCCTTTTCGGCCCGCTTCCAGCGGCCTTCCGCCAGTGCCACCAGACCACGCACAGTACGCTTCATGGCGGTACGGTTGCGTGCCCGAGAATTCCATACCTTGTAGCGGCTGACCGGGCGACTCATGCGCATCAGCACCCGCAACGCGAAGTGCAACACAATGAATATCGCCAACAGGATGATCAGGCCGAACCAGAAGTTGGTCTGCAACGAGGTATCGCCCACTCGGACCAGCCAGTAACCGGGCGCAGACTCCATCAACTGACCGAGAACAGCCCCGAGCGCCAGGCCCAGGACGATCAGCAGGATCAGCTTTCTCATGAGTCACCTCCCTGGCCCGCGTTTTCCTGACCCGAGTTGCGTTCCTCGAAACGCTGCTCGATGAAGCTGGCCAATGCCTGTTGCGAGGCGCTGATATCAGGCAGCTCGGGATGAATCGACTCGCCCTTGAGCTCGGTGAGGCTGGTGATGACCGCCTGTACGCCGCTGTCATCCAGATCGTAGTAGCCTTCAAGCAGCTTGATGGCCTTGTCGAGACTGGCCTCGTAGAGATCCTGTTCTTCTTTCAGCAACGCTACCTGAGCCTGCTCGATCACCAGGCGCAGGCTCTGGCGCAGATAAGACTCCTGCTCGGGCGTAATCAGAGCTTCCAGCGCCTGGTCATGATGGCGGACCACCACCAGATCCTTGAGCTCCGAACCGATCTTCGACAGCTGTTCCTGCCATGGGCCACTGGGCGCCTCGGCAATGGTGGTATCGGCGGTCAGCTCTTCGATATCCTGGGCCAGCGGCAGACCAGCGATCTGCTCCTGCTCGGCATTCAGCGCCAGATACAGCCCCGTACGGTCGATGCGCGGCACACCCTGAAGCGCGGCCAGCTCTTCGGCGATGGCGCGACGTACCGGGACCAGGGCCGGGTTGTCGGCTTCACGCAGGCGGTTGTCGGCCGTGCGCAGCAACGCGGCGGCACCCTCTACGTCACGTTCGAGCTGCAGACGCTGATTGGCCAGTCGCAGCAGGTATGCGGCCTCGGCATGCAGCCAGTCGCGGCTGTCTGCACTCTGTTCCTTCGACAGCTCTGCCAGTACACGGTCGAGTGTCTCGTTGACTTCGGTCTTGTAGTCAGTGAACTCGGTCTTGATGCCGTCGATGGTCTGAGTCATGGCCTGGCGGCGCTCATTGACACCCGTTTCCAGTTGCCCGGTCTTCTCGGTCAGCTCGCGAACCTGCTCGACGTTGGCAGCGCCTTCCTTGAGTTGATCAATGCGCGCATTCATCGCCTGTTGCAGCTGCCAGCCCTTCCAGCCAATGAAGCCAAGGCCTGCGATCACCAGCAGTACCAGAATCAACGCGATGACACCGGCCTTGCCGCCCCCGGACTTCCCGTCTTCGGACTTTCCACCACCAGTTCCACCTCCGGATCTGCCGGAACCTCCACCACTACCGCTCCCTTTTGCAGCGGAAGAGGAACTGGTGGAAGAGGAACCCGTGGAAGCAGCGCTGCTCGGCGACGACTTACTGCTTGAGCCAGTCTTGTCGGGTTGGCTGGTTGACGCAGCAGAAGCAGACTTGCTGGTGCTGGAGTCAGCCTTTGTGGCCTGCGTTGAATGGCCGGGCTCTTGCGTTGAATCCGATTTCTTCGTCGCGCTGTCGGTGGCGGCTGGCTTATCGGCAGCGGCACTCGAGGCAGAGGATGATGCAGCGGAGGAGGACGACGACTGGCTCCCATTGGCCTTGTCGCGCCGACGCGAGCGTCGGGAGCTCCGCCCGGTAGCACTCTGCCCCGAGGCATCCTTGCCCCCGGACGCGGCTTCTGCCCCCTGCTGGGCAGTCCCGGACGGGGTTTTCTGTTCGTCCTGATCGTGCTGTTGGTTGCTCATCTGTCGCTAGCCCTTTTCGAGATCTTCATTCGGCATCCTTCGGGTCGCTGGCCCTTGCCACCGCAGCCGCCAGCGCTGCGGGGGTTGCGCCAGACGCCACGACCGGGACACGAAACCCCAGCTTTTCCGCCAGTCTAGCCAACCGCTGGCTGGATACGACAAGCGGTTGATCAAAGGCGGTCTGTGAACACCATCTTGCCAGATGTTCCAGGATTTCTCCGCTACTGACCACCAGGGCTCGATAATGTGCTTGATCCAGCATGGCTTTTGCCTCGCTGGACGGTGTCAGTAGTCGGCGTCGGTACACTTCCACACGCGTCACCGTCGCACCACGTTGGGCCAGACTATCGCCCAATAGAGAGCGCCCGCCTTCACCGGCCACCAACAATACGCGCTGATGTGCCAACTGACGCAGCGAACCCAGCTCCAGCAACGCTTCGCTGGTTTCTTCCCCCGCTCCAGGCGATGGCACACGGACTCGCACGCCCAACGCCTGATGCAGTACGGAGGCAGTCGCGCTGCCGACGGCATACAGGTTCAGCCCCTGCGGCAACTGAGGCCAGTAACGGTCCAGCACAGCGATCAAGTGCTCTGCCGCAGTGGGACTGATCACGACCACCTTATGAAAATGGTCGATATCGAGCCATATCGCTCGCATTTGCGCCGTTTCAGGCACATCTTCGTGAGCCATCAGTTCCAGCTGCACCACCGGCAAGCCTCTGGATTCAATCGCATCCGCCAGTGCGCGCGCCCGCATGCCGGGTCTGGTGATCAATACCGGTGCTGACATTAGTGTGGTGTCCCGCAAGTTCATCGTGTTTCAGAACCATCAGGTGCCGTTGGGGCACGTGGTCCAGCACCCTGGCATGTTCCGCCGTTCATATCGACTATATGGACCAGGGACACAACACAGCACCAGCGGCACCTGATGGCTCCCACGGAGCGCGCTGAAATCATGCCGACTTGTGGGGCGCCACACTAGCGAGCCCCATAGACCTCGGCAAGGATATCGCCAGCGCCCTGCTCCAGCAGATCCTCCGCCACTCGCAGGCCAAGCAGCTCCGGCTCGTCTGCGGACCCACGGCCCTCGGCACGCAGCACACGAGAGCCATCCGGGGTTCCCACCAGAGCGCGCAACCATAGCGTGCGTCCGTCATCCTCGAACACTGCATGACCACCGATCGGAACCTGGCAGCCACCTTCCAGACGGGTATTCATGGCTCGCTCGGCACGTACTCGGGTCGCCGTCTGGTGGTCATCCAACGGTGCCAGCAGCGACACCAGTTCGGCATCATGCATTCGGCATTCGATACCCAACGCACCCTGACCGCAGGCCGGCAGACAGATTTCCGGCGGCAGCTCCTGACGGATACGGTCGTCCAGGCCCAATCGCTTGAGTCCTGAGGTCGCCAGCAGAATGGCATCGAACTCACCCGCATCCAGCTTGGCCAGACGGGTCTGCACATTACCGCGCAGGCTGATGACCTCGAAGTCCGGACGAGCCTCGCGCATCTGCAGGCCACGTCTCAGGCTGGACGTACCGATGCGAGCACCTTCCGGCAACTCGTCGAAGTTCGACCATTGGTTGGATACCAGCGCATCGGTTGGTTCCGCCCCCGCCAGAATCACCGACAGCCCCAGACTTTCGGGGAACTGCATGGGCACGTCCTTCATCGAGTGCACTGCAATATCAGCGCGGCCATCCAGCATGGCTTCCTCGAGCTCCTTGACGAACAGCCCCTTGCCACCAACCTTGGCCAGTGGCGTATCGAGAATCTGATCACCGCGTGTCGACATCGGTACCAGCTCGACCTCAAGGTCGGGGTGTATCGCCATCAGGCGATCACGAACATGCTCTGCCTGCCACATGGCAAGTTGGCTCTTGCGGGTGGCGATTCGCAAGATGGACGTCTGTTGCACAACATTCTCCCTGATCGACAGCCGCGGTACGTCAACAGACTCTGGCGCAGCCACCGACAACATGAGTGGATAACATCATCATAAAGCACCGTCAGGATGAGGAAAATTGGACGAAGCGCCACACTCATGGAAATCAGTGTCGGAAAATGTCTTCCTCTCGACCTGCCCTGCGTTCTCCAGCCCTCGCCTGACGTGCCGACTCTGGTACACTTCCGACATGGTTCAGTGCCGGTCATCTCTGTGCAGCACGACACCGCCACAACGGTGATCCGCGACAGCGAGAGACCAGCGTCACGCTCACTCTTGTCATGCAGGAAACCCAGCCCAATGAGTCACAGCACCAATCAGTCCTGGGGCGGCCGCTTCAGCGAACCCACCGACGCTTTCGTCGCTCGTTTCACCGCCTCCGTGGATTTTGACCAGCGCATGGCCCGTCACGACATCCAGGGCTCGATCGCACATGCCACCATGCTGGCACAGGTCGGGGTGCTGACTGACGAAGAGCGTGACGCCATCATCGGTGGACTCAAGGAAATCGAGCAGGAAATCGCCGCCGGTGAGTTCGAGTGGTCGGTTGACCTCGAGGACGTGCACATGAATATCGAGGCACGTCTGACCGCGAAGATCGGCATCACCGGCAAGAAGCTGCATACCGGCCGTTCGCGCAACGATCAGGTAGCCACCGATATTCGCCTCTACATGCGTGACGAAATCGATGCCGTGGCCGAGGAAATGGCCCGTCTGCGCAGTGGTCTGATCGAGCTCGCCGAGCGTGAGGCCGATACCATCATGCCCGGCTTCACCCACCTGCAGACCGCTCAGCCGGTGACCTTCGGCCATCACCTGCTGGCCTGGCACGAGATGCTGGCCCGCGATCATGAGCGGCTGCTCGACTGCCGCAAGCGGGTCAACGTACTGCCGCTGGGCGCCGCCGCTCTCGCCGGCACTACCTATCCCATCGACCGTCACCTGACCGCTGAACTACTCGGTTTTGATCGTCCGGCAGAGAACAGTCTCGATGCCGTCAGCGACCGCGACTTCGCCATCGAGTTCACCGCCTTTGCCAGCCTGCTGCTGATGCACATGTCGCGGATGAGTGAAGAACTGGTGTTGTGGACCAGTGCCCAGTTCGACTTCATCGACCTGCCGGACCGGTTCTGCACCGGCTCCTCGATCATGCCGCAGAAGAAGAACCCGGACGTGCCGGAACTGGTGCGCGGCAAGACCGGTCGCGTCTATGGCCACCTGATCGGCCTGCTGACACTGATGAAGTCCCAGCCGCTGGCCTACAACAAGGACAATCAGGAAGACAAGGAGCCGCTGTTCGACACCCTCGACACCGTCAAGGGATGTCTGCGCGCCTTTGCCGACATGATTCCGGCCATCGAGTCGAAGTCCGAGTCCATGCGTGAAGCAGCGCGTGGCGGCTTTTCCACCGCCACCGACCTGGCCGACTACCTGGTGCGCAAGGGCGTGGCCTTCCGCGATGCTCACGAAATCGTCGGGCAGTCGGTGGCCTTCGGTATCCAGCTGCGCAAGGACCTCTCCGAGATGAGCCTCGCTGAACTGAAGCAGTTCTCCGATGCCATCGAGGAAGACGTCTTCGAGGTGCTGACACTGGAAGGCTCGGTGGCCGCGCGCAATCATATCGGCGGAACCGCTCCTGACCAGGTGCGTGCCGCCGCTCAGCGTGCTCGTGAAGCACTCAAGGCCCTGGCAGCGGGAGGTCAGTCATGATCAAGCTGTTGCGTACCAGCGCGGTGCTGACGCTACTGGGTCTGATGGTGGCCGGCTGTGGCCAGAAGGGGCCGCTGTATCTGCCCGGTGACGAGGAAGCCGCCGAGCGCTACGGTCCCCGTGAGGAAGCACAGCAGGACAAGGACCAGCAGGATGACGAGCAGCCGGAATCCGCGGACGAGTCTGCCCCCGACACCACCTCGGAAGACGAGAGCTGAGCATGGACCACTTTGACTATCGCGATGGCCAGCTCTTCGCCGAGCAGGTTTCCCTGAACGAGTTGGCCGAACAGGTCGGTACTCCCTGCTACGTCTATTCACGCGCCACCCTCGAGCGCCACTTCAAGGCCTATGAGCAGGCGCTGGGCGACCACCCTCACCTGATCTGCTATGCGGTCAAGGCCAACAGCAACCTGGCAGTGCTGAATATACTGGCTCGACTGGGCGCTGGATTCGACATCGTCTCCATCGGCGAGCTGGAGCGTGTGCTGGCCGCAGGCGGCGACCCCTCTCGGGTTGTATTCTCCGGCGTGGCCAAGCAGGAACACGAGATGGCGCGTGCTCTGGAGCTGGGCATCAAGTGCTTCAATGTCGAGTCCCGACCCGAGTTGGAACGCCTCAATGCCGTAGCCGAGCGCCTTGGCGTGGTCGCGCCGGTATCACTGCGCGTGAACCCGGATGTCGATGCCGGCACCCACCCGTACATTTCCACCGGGCTCAAGGACAACAAGTTCGGCATCCCGGTCGATGAAGCCCTTGATGTCTACCAGCAGGCGGCAGCACTGCCGAACCTCAAGGTGTCCGGGCTCGACTGCCACATCGGCTCACAGTTGACCGATATTGCACCGTTCCTCGATGCCCTCGAACGGCTATTGGTGCTTCTCGACCGCCTGCGTGACAAGGGTATCGAGGTCGAGCACCTGGACCTCGGCGGCGGCCTCGGCGTGCCCTACCGCGATGAAACGCCTCCAGCACCTTTCGCCTATGCCTCGAAGCTTCTCGAGCGCCTGGCACGCTGGCCCGGCGGTGAGCAACTGACCCTGCTGTTCGAGCCGGGACGCTCGATTGCCGCCAATGCCGGCATCCTGCTGACCCGTGTCGAGTTTCTCAAGCCTGGCGAAACGAAGAACTTTGCCATCATCGACGCAGCGATGAATGACCTGATCCGCCCGGCACTCTACCAGGCCTGGCAGGCGATCATCCCAGTGGACACTCGCGCTGCGCGCGACGCAGCCGTCTACGACGTGGTCGGTCCTGTATGTGAAACCGGCGATTTTCTCGGCAAGGATCGTGAACTGGCCATCGCACCAGGCGACCTTCTCGCCGTACGCTCGGCAGGCGCCTACGGCTTCGTGATGGCCTCCAACTACAACAGCCGCCCGCGCCCCGCCGAAGTCATGGTCGATGGTGAGCGTTTCCAGATCGTGCGTCGTCGCGAGACACTCAGCGAACTCCGAGCCGGCGAATCCGTGCTCGAGGAGCTCCAGTGATGTTGTTGCATTTCACCAAGATGCACGGGCTCGGCAATGACTTCATGGTGGTCGACCTGGTCACCCAACGTGCCCGTCTCGACAACGCGGAGGTCCGTCGCCTGGCGGACCGACGCTTCGGCATCGGTTTCGACCAGTTGCTGGTGGTAGAGCCGCCACGGAATCCCGACATGGACTTCCGTTACCGCATCTACAATGCTGATGGCAGCGAAGTGGAAAACTGTGGCAACGGCGCACGCTGCTTTGCCCGATTCGTGCTTGACAAGCGTCTGACCCACAAGCACCAGATCAGGGTGGAAACGGCAGGTGGACCGCTGACGCTCGATGTTCACAACGACAACCAGATCAGTGTCGATATGGGGGCTCCGCGCTTTGCCCCGCAGGCATTACCTTTCGATGCACCCGACGAGCAGCTGACCTACCGTCTGGACGTCGATGGTCAGAGCCACGAGATCAGTATCGCCTCCATGGGCAACCCCCATGCCGTACTGATCGTGGACAGTACCGAGCAGGCACCAGTGGAACGCCTCGGCCCGGCCATCGAAGGACATCCGCGTTTCCCCAGACGGGTCAATGTCGGCTTCATGCAGGTGATATCTCCCGGAGAAATCCGCCTGCGAGTCTACGAGCGTGGCAGTGGCGAGACCCTGGCCTGCGGCACCGGCGCCTGCGCCGCGGTGGCCTGCGGCATACGCCGTGGCCTGCTGACCAGTCCGGTCAAGGTCCACCTGGCTGGCGGCAGCCTGAAGATTGACTGGGACGGTGGTGATAGCCACCTGATCATGACCGGGCCGGCAGAGCGCGTCTATGATGGGCGAGTGGCGCTGCGCTGAAGCAGCACGCCGACCGCCGGGGCGGCTCCCGGCATCAACCTCACCGAACAACAGCAAGGGGCAGCAATATCGACTCGCCCCTGACCGTGGAAAGTACGCAAGGGAGACGCGCATGTCGCAACCTGCCCATGAGCCTCGCAAGACACTGGATCCCGACCGGGTTGCCGAATGGCTTGCCTGCCACCCGGACTTCTTCGTCGGTCGCGAGGGCCTGCTGCAGCAATTGAAGGTTCCACACCCTGAAACCCAGGGGGCTACCTCACTGCTCGAGCGTCTGGTCCATGACCTGAGACGCCGGGCAGAGGGTGCCGAATTCCGACTGGAGCAGTTGCTCGACTCGGCACGCCACAACGAATCCCAGTACCGGCGCACTCGTGAGCTGGTGCTGGCGCTGCTCGAGGCCGAAGACAATGATGCACTTGGCCAGGCACTGGCAACCCAATTGAGCGAGTGTTTCCAGACACCCGCAGTGGCGCTGTGGTGCCCTTCCAGCCTGACTGATCGCGACCTTCAACCGCCCCAGCCTCCCCGCCATGTGCTCGACGAGCATACCGGCCAGCGTCTCGCCGCATTGCTCGATGGGCGTGCCAGCCGTTGCACCAGACTGACGCCGACCGACTGGAAACGTCTGATCCCCCACGTCAAGGCACCCGCCAAGTCCGGCTCCTGCACCATTGCCCGCCTTACACTGGGCGATCCTCAAGGCTATCTGGTGCTGGCGAGCCCGGATCCGGACTATTTCCGAGCCAGTATGGATACCCTGTTCACCGAATATCTGGCCGATATCCTGGTGCGCCTGTCGCTGCGCCTCAGTGAGCGGAGTCATGGCTGACACTCCGCTTGCCACTGAAGTGGAGGCCTTTCTGGCCGAGCTGAGCCAGACCGCCAGCCCGGCCACTCTCGATGCCTATCGCCGAGATCTCACGGCACTGATCGAGCATCAGCAGTCCTGCGGAGCCCCCGAGGTCGAGCACCTCGACAGCAGAAGCGTACGTCACTTTCTCGGGGCAGAACGCGCTCGCGGCCTGGCGCCACGCAGCCTCCAGCGCCGCCGAGCTGCGCTCTCGCGCTTCAGCGAGTTTCTTGTCGAACAGGGGCGCCTCAACCATAACCCTGTGACCCTCAACCGAGGGCCCCGAACTCCGAAGGATCTGCCCAGACCACTGGATGTGGACCAGTTGGCGCAGTTTCTCGACACACCACATGATGGTTCGCCATTGTCAGTGCGCGATCAGGCCATGCTCGAACTACTGTATTCCAGCGGGCTGCGCCTGGCCGAACTGGCATCCCTCGATCTGGGCGACCTGCAGGACCAACGTGTACGCGTGATCGGCAAGGGCTCCAAACCACGCCAGGTGCCGGTCGGCCAGCGCGCTCGCGATGCTCTCAAGGCCTGGCTGGGTATCCGCAGCAGCCTGGCGGCTGACAGTGAAAATGCCCTGTTTGTCGGCCAACAGGGGCGACGCCTCGGGCATCGCGCCATTCAGCAACGACTGGTGACCCAGGCACGGCGCCGCGGGCTACCTGAGCATCTGCACCCGCACCGGCTACGCCATTCCTTTGCCAGCCACCTGCTGGAGTCCAGCCAGGATCTGCGTGCAGTGCAGGAGCTGCTCGGCCACGCCAATCTGTCCACCACCCAGGTCTATACCCGGCTGGATTGGCAACAGCTGGCACACAGCTATGACCAGGCCCACCCGCGCGCAAGGCGCCGCACGGGCCGGGGCGACTCATCGGACAATGAACCAGGAAAGACACCATGACCTTGAGGGTGCTGACCTTCGACCTCGATGACACCCTGTGGGACAACGCCGGGGTGATGGAGCGTACCGAGCACGGCCACTTCGATTGGCTGGTGGCATCGCTGGCCGAGTGGCAACGCGTTCGCGGCGAAGCCCCGACACCGACGATCCAGCTCGATGAATATCGTCAGCGACGCATCACGCTGGGTCATGAACAGTGGGCGCGCCGTGGCGACTTCAGTTGGCTGCGTGAGCGCACGCTGGTTGCTCTGCTCGAGGAAAGCGGCGTCAATCGTGCTGCCGCTCAACTGTGGGCAACACTGGCCATGGCCCGCTTTCACGCTCTGCGCATCCAGATCACCCCCTTCGAAGGGGCCGATGCCATGCTGGAACGACTCGGCCAACGCTATCGTCTGGGGTCCATCACCAACGGTAATGTGGCCTTCCAGCAGTTACCGTTGTCACGCCACTTCGAGTACTGCATCGCTGCGGGTGAAATGTTCGCTCCCAAGCCCGATCCTCGCGCCTTCCTCGCCATGCTGGCCCATCTCGAAGCAAAGCCCACCGAGGCACTGCATATCGGCGATTCCTGGCAGGAGGACGTGCTGCCAGCACTGCGTCTGGGAATGCAGGCAATATGGATCGCCCCCGCCGAGGCGGAGACCTTTCCTCTTCCGACCGGGGTTACACGGTTGGCCAATGTCTGTGAACTGGAAGCTCTGCTGGAACGTCTCAGCTCTCGCCAACCGGCCCATCCAGCCACGCGTCCAGACGCTGATGAGCCTCCTCAACGCCATCACGCTTGAGTGCGGAGAACAGCTGGATGGTCACCATGTCTTCCCACTCTCGCAGGCGTGAGCGGACCTGGCTGAGAGCATTCTTTGCCGCACCGCGCTTCAGCTTGTCGGCCTTGGTCAGCAGAATGTGCACCGGAAGCTCACGCTCATCGGCAACATCCAGCAACGTCAGATCGAACTCGGTCAGTGGGTGACGAACGTCCATCACCAGCACCAGCCCCTTGATCGAAGCGCGCATCTGGAGATATTCGGCGAGGTGACGTTGCCACTCCAGCTTGACCTTTTCAGGCACCTTGGCAAAACCGTAACCAGGCAGGTCGACCAGGCGACACTGGCTATCCTCTCCTACGGTAAAGAAGTTGATCAGCTGAGTTCGCCCAGGCGTCCGTGACGTGCGTGCCAACGCCTTCTGCTGAGTGATGACATTGATTGCGCTGGACTTTCCGGCATTGGAACGACCGGCAAAGGCAACCTCGGCACCGCTGTCGGCAGGGCAGCTGGCCAGGGTGGGAGCGCTGGTAAGAAAACGGGCCGAAGCGTACTTGAGCGGCATGATGCGATGCAATTCCTGACGGTAGTCAATAGGTAGAGGTGGCAGAGCAACATTTCCGCCCTGGGGGTGATTGGTTATAGTTAGGCTGTGTGGCATCTGCTGGCGGGAAGAGAAGTTCGCCCCGAGCGCAGGCTAGCATTGAAAGCCTCTCGCATCGGTGTCGCTTCATGCTTCCACCCGCCTATCATAACACTGTGCAGATGCCACCAGCGACAGGCCCGCAAATGGCCTGGCAGAGCCCGGCGACGCAATGCCGCAATACGACCGGGGCCCAATCCTGAACAAGACATGACGGCATAAGTGACCTAGCGATGAGACAGTTACTGGCAAGCCTGGCAATTACCCTCGGTGCCGTCGGTACCGTACACGCAGATATGCAGAGCGATGCAGACCCCGCAGCAGGCGAGGAAAAGGCACCCGTTTGTGCCGCCTGTCATGGCCCAACCGGCGTCGGTATCGCTCCGAGCTTTCCCAATCTCGCCGGCCAGCAGGCCTCCTATCTGGCCAAACAGATCATTGATATCCGCGATGGTCACCGTGCTGTACCACAGATGACTGGCCTGCTCAACAGTTTCTCTGATCAGGACGCCTGGAATGTGGCGGTCTGGTACGCCGATCAGGAGCCGGTGGTCGGCCAGGCCGATCTTACGCCTGAACAGCTCGCACGCGGCGAGGAACTCTATCGCGCCGGTGACCTGGCCAAGGGTATCCCGGCCTGCTCGTCCTGCCACTCACCAGACGGTGGCGGCATCGACTCGGCGGTCTACCCGGCACTTTCCGGACAGCATGCGAACTATATTGTCTCCACCCTGCAGGCCTTTGCCTCTGGTACGCGGGCCAATAGCCCCAGTGGCATGATGTCTGATATCGCCTCGAAGATGAGTGACGAGGATATGAAGGCTGTGGGCCATTACGTACAAGGCCTGCACTGAGCGCCGATCAGCGATATCTCCACGATTTGTGCTGATTCAGTCATGTGTTATCCCGGTGAGGCGGCCAGTGGGTCGCCTCCTTTCATTCCCGGGCCGGGGAAGTCCTGACAGGAAACAGATATTAACCCGGCATGCTTTCATGCTGGGTTAATGTCGGCACAGGGACGTGCCGCCGTCGGCTATCAGGCCGACGCGAGACCACACCAGCAGATCCGTGCATCTGCGCCAGTGTAGTGCGGACGAAAATCAAATCGATCAGGATGAGCGATTTGATTGCCATGTTAATAACCAGGAATGTGACAACAGATACTGCAGGGAACCCCTCTCGCGTTATAGACTCAAAACAGCGTTCGCATTGCGGTTATCCTGAAGATCACCGCCCAAGACAGCACAAGGAGATAGCAAAGCTATGCTGAAGTCACTGATGGTCGGACTGGTGGGACTGAGCCTGGCGACTGCCGCAGTCACCGCCACTGCCGCCGAGGAAGAAGGCTATACCCTGGCACCGAGTGAGGTGAACCTGAATGCCGACGACAGCAAGATCAATGTGACTGAGGTGTTCTGGTACGGGTGTCCGCACTGTTATGCCCTGGAAGACCCGCTCAACAACTGGGCCTCGGACCTGCCCGAGGATGTCGAGTTCCAGCGTCTTCCCGCCGTGATGGGCGACAATTGGCGCCCTCATGCCCAGGCCTACTTTGCCGCTGAAGAGCTGGGCATCGTCGATGAGATGCACGGGGACTTCTTCAATGCCATGCATCAGGACGGTCGCCAGTTTACCGATCCCGCCGAGATCGCCGACTTCTTCACCGACTATGGTGTCAGTGAGGAAGATGCTCTGAAGGCGCTGGACAGCTTCGGCGTCAAATCACAGATCAACCGCTCTCAGGCCACCACTCGTAACCTGCAGCTGATGGGCGTCCCGGCACTGGTCGTCGACGGTCGCTACATCGTCTCACCGCGCTCCGCCGGCAGCCTGGAGAACATGCCGCTGGTCGCCTCTCGCCTGGTGGAGCAGGTCCGCGAGGAGCGCGCCAGCCAGCAAGAGGCCGAATAAGCATGCCGTCACTGGCCGATGCACGCTTCCCGGACCCGAACCGGGAACACCTGAAACTGCTGACCTTCAATCTGCAGGTGGGTATCCAGACATCGGCCTATCACCACTATGTGACGCGCAGCTGGCAGCACTTCCTGCCACACCCAGAGCGCCAGCAACGCCTCGGCATGATTGCCGAGGTGTTGTCACGCTTTGACGTCGTTGGCCTACAGGAGGTCGACGGAGGCAGCTTCCGCTCCAGCCAGATCAACCAGGTTCAGTATCTGGCGGAAACGGCAGGCTTTCCCCACCACTATCAACAGCTCAACCGTAACCTGGGCCGTCTGGGTCAACACAGCAATGGGCTGCTGTCACGCCTGCAGCCCAGCCAGATCAAGGAACACAGTCTGCCCGGCACCCTGCCGGGGCGTGGTGCTATCCACGCTCGTTTTGGTGATGGGCCGGATGCACTGCATCTGATCGTGGCCCACCTGTCGCTGGGACAACGTACCCAGAAGCGCCAGCTCGACTACCTGAGTGAGTTGGTCACCCCATTGCATCATGTGGTGGTCATGGGCGATCTCAACTGCACACCGGATCGCCTTCAGGCCCATGGGCGGTTCTGCGATGCCCTGCCGTTGCACCCGGTGCGCCCGGTGCCCAGTTACCCGTCCTGGCGTCCAAGGCGTGCCCTGGACCACATTCTGCTGTCATCCTCGCTGCAGGCCAACGAGGTGGAAGTCCTCGACCACCTGTTTTCCGACCACCTGCCGGTGGCCATCGATATCCAGTTGCCGAAAGCCTGCCGTCACGCCATGGCAGCGGCCTGAACAGGCTCCGCCATTGGTGGCAGTGCCATGACAGCGACATGAGGCTTCACGTATAGTCAGCTCAAGCCTTCACCGTACTCTGGGGAAACACGTCACCAATGCCCTCTAGAGGCAAGGATGCGTTCCCTCGGTGAAGCCGCTCGACAATAACCAGAGCTATACTGGAAGCCCTCCGATGCCCAACTCCCGTGGCCTACCCCGCCCATTAGCCGCTATCGACCACTGCTGTGAATGCCTTGGCAAGTCCCTCGCCTGGTTGATCCTGGCGATGATGGCAATCCAGTTCCTGATCGTGGTGCTGCGCTATGCCTTCAGCGTCAACAGCATCCCGATGCAGGAATCGGTGATGTACATGCACGCCGCTGTCTTCATGTTGGCCGCCGCCTATACCCTGCGCCACGATGGTCACGTACGCGTGGATATCTTCTACCGTGGCATGTCGTCGCGCGGCAAGGCGCTGGTCGACCTGCTCGGCACCCTGTTCCTGTTGCTGCCGGTGATGATCTTCGTGATCGCCACCAGTCTTGGCTATGTCGGCAAGTCCTGGCGAATTCTCGAGGGGTCACCGGATGCCGGTGGCATCCCCGGTATATTCCTGCTCAAGACGCTGATCCCGCTGTTTGCATTGTTCATGATTGTGCAGGGCCTGGTGGAAGCCTGGCGCAAGGGCCTGATCATCGCCGGAAAACTGGACCCCGATGCACAGCCTGACCATGCCAACGAGGAGCACCTGTAATGCTTGAGTACATGCCTCTGGTGCTGTTCGGGGTCATCTGTCTGGTCTTGATGTTCGGCTATCCGGTCGCGTTGTCGCTGGCCGGTACTGCGCTGGCTTTTGCTGGCCTCGGCTACGGGTTGGAGTCCATCGGTATCGACGCCAACTTCGACGGCAGCTACCTCAACGCCTTCCCCAATCGTCTCTACGGCATCATGAGCAATACCACGCTATTGGCAGTGCCTCTGTTCGTATTGATGGGGGTGTTACTGGAGAAATCGCGGGTCGCCGAAACCCTGCTTGATGCCATGGCACTGCTGTTCGGCTCACTACGTGGTGGCCTGGGAATTTCCGTCACTCTGGTGGGCATGATGCTCGCTGCCTCTACCGGTATCGTCGGTGCCACTGTGGTCACCATGGGACTGATGTCGCTGCCGACCATGCTCAAGCGGGGCTACAGCCCATCTCTGGCCACCGGCACCATCTGTGCCACCGGCACCCTGGGCCAGATCATCCCGCCGTCGATTGCGTTGGTCCTGCTCGGTGATGTGCTGTCATCCGCCTATCAGCAGGCACAATTGGAAATGGGCATCTTCAGCCCCAAGACCGTCTCGGTGGGCGACCTGTTCATGGGAGCGCTGGTGCCTGGCCTGTTGCTGGTCGCGGTGTACATCCTCTACGTCGGCCTGGTGGCACTGTTCAAACCCGAAGTCGCACCGGCGGTCAATCGCCGCGAGCTGATGGAAGAGATGGGCCACAGCAGCGGCCTCGGCCTGTTGCTGCTCAAGGGGCTGGTGCCGCCGATCATCTTGATCATTGCTGTGCTCGGCTCGATTCTCGGTGGCTTCGCCACACCTACCGAAGCCTCTGCGGTAGGCGCCTTCGGTGCCCTGGTGCTGGCCATCGCCTATCGCCGCCTGGACATGGCCACCCTCAAGGACGTACTGCGCTCGACCACCCATGTCACCACCATGGTGTTCCTGATCCTGATCGGTGCCGCATTGTTTTCGCTGGTGTTCCGCGCCTACGGCGGTGAGGAACTGGTGACTCACCTGTTCGAGGGCATGCCGGGTGGTGTCATCGGGGCCACCATTATCGTCATGCTGGTGATCTTCCTGCTCGGCTTCATTCTCGATTTCATCGAGATCACTTTCGTGGTGGTGCCGATTGTCGGCCCGATCCTGCTGGCCATGGGTCTCGACCCGATCTGGCTGGGCATCATGATTGCCATCAACCTGCAGACCTCCTTCCTGACACCGCCGTTCGGTTTCGCGCTTTTCTACCTGCGCGGAGTGGCACCGGACTCGGTACCGACCTCGGCAATCTACCGCGGAGTCATCCCCTTTATCGTGCTGCAGCTCGGCATGCTGCTGGCGTTGTCCTTCTTTCCGCAATTGGCGACCTGGCTACCCTCACAGTTCTGAGACACCGGACTCCGAGCGTGACTCTTATACTGTGCGCCAGCGGGCAAATATGCCCGCTGGCTCCCCTCCTCCTTCTCTTCCGCTTGATCGCTGCCCAAAAGCAACCGTCTGTCGTTGGCTGGAGCGTGGACAGCCCGCATCGACAGCGTCCATGGGGTGTCTATAGTGTGAAAGCGGCGATTCGCCCCGGTTACCCAGGCCTCAAAAGGGCCGATACAGCCACATAACGACAAATGAACCTCCCATCCTTTGACAACCATCTATTCATGACAACTATCCATTCATAACAACTACCCACTAAAAACAAGGGGATAGATTATGCAACGCACGTCACTCACTCGTGCCATCGCGCTTGGTGCCACCACTGCCGCCCTGCTCTTCGCTACCCATGCCCAGGCGCAGGACACCTACGAATGGAAACTGGTGACCTCCTGGCCCAAGAACTTTCCCGGTGTTGGCCAGGGCCCAGAGCGCCTTGCCCAGTTGGTCGAGGAGATGTCCGATGGCCGCCTGACCATCGAAGTCTTCGGTGCCGGCCAGTTGGTACCGGGCTTCGAAGTCTTTGATGCTGTATCGGAAGGCACGGCCCAGATTGGCCATTCGGCGTCCTACTACTGGAAGGGCAAGGCCCCTGCGGCCCAGTTCTTCGCTGCCGTCCCCTTCGGCATGAATGCTCAGGAGATGAATGCCTGGTTGCACTATGGTGGCGGCCTGGAGCTGTGGAATGAGCTATATGACGAGTTTGGCGTGGAGGTGATGGCAGCCGGCGCCTCTGGTGTACAGATGGGAGGCTGGTACAACCGCGAGATCAATTCGGTAGCCGATCTGGAAGGCCTGAAAATGCGCATGCCGGGCCTCGGCGGCGAAGTCATGAGCCAGATGGGGGTAGCCATCGTCAATATGCCCGGCGGTGAAATCTTCACCTCCCTGCAGTCTGGTGCCATCGACGCCACCGAATGGATTGGGCCCTACAACGATCTGGCCTTCGGCCTGCACCAGGCGGCCGAATACTACTATTATCCGGGCTGGCATGAGCCGACGGTGATGTTCGAGGCCATCGTCAATGACGAAGCCTGGGGCGAACTTCCCGCTGACCTTCAAGCGATCCTGCGCAGCGCCATTCGTGACGTCAATCAGGATGTACTCGATGAGTACACTGCGCGCAACAACGACGCTCTGGCCACGTTGATCAACGAGCATGAAGTGCAGCTGCGCCCGTTGCCGGACGACGTACTCGCCGAAGCCAAACGCATTTCTGCCGAGGTCGTGCAGGAACTGGCCGACTCCAGCGAACTGGCGGGCCGGATCTACGAGTCCTACAGCGATTTCCAGCAGAAGGTCACCAACTACCACGCCATTTCCGAGCAGGCCTACTACAACGCCCGCAATCCGGATGGAGAGGTCAGCTTCGACAACGCTGCAGAGTGATAGCCTCTGCCGGGGCCGTTTACCGGCCTCGGTTGTCGTTGAGGTGGCAGCAATACAGCAGCCAACTGTTCAGGGGCCAGATCAACCCAGTTGGTATGGTTTCAACCAGTACAAAGGGGCCTCAGCCAACGCTCTGCAGCCCACAGCAGCACCGCATAGCGGCCACCCTTGCTGAGCAGGATCCAGACGGTGGCACGCCACCAGGGCAATCGCACGATCCCGGCCATCACTGTCAGCGGGTCACCGAGTATCGGCAGCCAGGCCAGCAACAACGTTGCCTCTCCGCCACGCATATACCAGCGCTCGGCACGCTGCAGGCCACGTTCAGAGGCTGGGAACCAACGGCGCCCGATCCATTCTCGAGCAAAACGGCCCAGAGCGACATTGACCAGGCTTCCCAGACTGTTGCCGGTAGTGGCGACGATCCACAGCATGATCGCCGGCTCACCCTGGCACCACAGTGTCGCCAACCAGGCCTCGGATCCTCCCGGCAAAAGCGTCGCGCTGAGCAGAGCGACGATGAATAGGCTCAGCAAGGCGAGCTCCTGTATGCTGTGTGATGTTGCATCATTGTCTTATCCATTTCCCGGACCCGCTCCATGTCTGCATCTGCCTCCATTCCCCATACCTTGACCATCGCTGGTTCCGATCCTTCAGGCGGTGCCGGTCTTCAGGGTGACATCAAGACTCTCTCGGCTCTCGGTACCTATGCCACCAATGTGATCACTGCGGTCATCGCCCAGAACACCCGTGGTGTACGTGAAGTCCACCCGGTGTCGGCCGAAGCCATTCGAATGCAGCTCGATCATCTGCTGGATGATGTGCGCATTGATGCAGTAAAGATCGGCATGGTGTCCAGCCGAGAAGTGGCAGAAACCCTGCGTGATGCTCTTGAAGCACGCCGTCCGCGCTGGATTGTGCTGGATCCGGTAATGGTCGCCAAGAGTGGTGACATTCTGGTCGATGCCGCCGGGATCAGTGCGGTGCGTGACGTGCTGGTGCCGCTGGCCGACGTGATCACTCCGAACCTTCCCGAGGCCGCTGTGCTGCTCGACATGGAGCCGCCGACCACGCCGGATGCCATGGAAGCCATGCTACCGGCCCTCAAGGCACTGTCGGCTCCCTATGTGCTGCTCAAGGGAGGTCATCTGGCCGGGGACAAGTGCCCGGATCTACTGGCGACTCCCCAGGGCGATCGCTGGCTGCCGGCACCGCGCATCGACACTGACAATCTGCATGGAACCGGCTGCGCACTGTCATCGGCGATCACCGCCCAGCTGGCCCACTTGCCTGCTGGGGCCAGTCATGAGGATATCGTGCAAGCCATCAGCAGTGCCAAGCGCTGGCTGCATGAGGCGCTGGACGCCAGTCAGCAACTCAGGGTCGGCCAGGGCCGCGGGCCGGTTCACCATTTCCACGCCTGGTGGTAAGGGTCCTCGAAGCGACTCGTCGGTATACAGAATGACGCCCTCGACTCGGCCCTCAGAGGCAACAGAGCGGTGTTGTGCTTGCGGTATCGACAACGGCCACCCATGCTGAAAGTCCATTCGCTGGTGATGTGAGGAGAGGGCCATGTCTCGCACCCTGCTGTTTGCCTGTGATCTTTCCGCCGAGAACCGTGCCGCATTCGGGCGAGCCATCCGTCTGGCCAATGAAGAAGGCGCACGGCTGGATATCCTTCATGTGCTGGATCCCTATCTGCCGCGTCGTGTACTGCGCGAGCTGGAAGCGGCGGTAGTGGATGATATCCAGGCAACGATGATCGACCTGCGCGAGGACTACGCCCTCCCGGAGCCTCCGCATCTGATCCAGATCGTCACCGGCGCCGCCTTCGCCGAGATCATCCGTGAATCCCACGAGCGGGAAGCGGACATGATCATTCTCGGCACCCACCGCAAGCGCGGACATCCCGACCTGGTCAGCGGCACAACCCTGGCACGAGTACTACGCAGCGCTCCCTGCCCGGTTCTGACGGTCTGTCAGCCGCCGACCAGCGAATGGCGAGATATCCTCCTGCCATTGGATTTCTCTCTAGCCTGCCGACGCACACTGCGTGAGGCATTGAGCCGCTTTCCTGAAGCCCGTCTTGAGCTGCTGCATGCCTGGTCGATTCCCGGCGAGCGCGAGCTGGGCTCGGACAGCGGCTTTGCCAACTGGCGGGATCATCAGGTCGCACGACTGCGCCATCAGTTGCAGAAGGATATCGACCAGTTGATGGAAGAGTTCAACCAGGTGCCAGAGCTGGAGCTTGTGCTGGAACAGGGCGAGCCACTGGATGTACTGATGGCTCACCTTCGCCGCCAGCCCCCCGACCTTCTCGCTCTGGGCAATCGCAGTCAATCCGGGCGTCATAGCCAGATCACCAGCCGCCTGTTGTCCGAGTTGCACTGCGACATCATGCTGTGTCGCGCCTGGTAGGACAGGGCTGATGGCGCAAGACCGGAAACGCTGACCGGCGCTCCTCGGGCATGATAATCTGCCCGCTTTTGCCGACGAGGATGCGCCAATGAAAGCTCTGATCCAACGCGTTCGCCGCGCCAGTGTCGAAGTCGACGAACGTACCGTCGGAGCCATTGAGGGTGGGCTGCTGGCTCTCGTCGGCGTCGAGAAGGGTGACGATGAAGCCGCCGCCCTGCGACTGCTGCACAAGCTGCTCCATTATCGCGTATTCAGTGACAGTGACGGCAGGATGAATCTCAACCTGCAACAGGCAGAAGGAGGGTTGTTGCTGGTTTCCCAATTCACACTGGCAGCCGATACGCACAAGGGACTACGCCCTAGCTTCTCCAGTGCCGCACCTCCCGGAGATGGTGACCGGCTGTTCCATTATCTGGTCGACCAAGCTCGCCAACAGTGGTCCAGAGTGGCCACTGGGGAGTTCGGTGCCAACATGCAGGTATCGCTGATCAACGACGGGCCCGTGACCTTCCTGCTCGAGACCTGACCCAACCTTCTGTCCTTTACCCATTCGATGTCGTTTGCCCACTCGACGCATTGAGCGCTCCATCCACCTCTGCTCATTCAGATAACTCTTATCCCTTGGTCGTATTTTGCGGCCATAAAGATGCCTTTGCCTTGCAGTTTATGGAAATAATTACCAGAATCGCCACTGTATACAAAAACAAGCGGTGATCGTATCCATGAAAGCACCAGCCAGCACGTCTGTCTTTGAGTTCCATGGGCGCCCGTCTCTGCCCCAGGCGATTCCCCTCTCCCTGCAGCATATTCTTGCCATGATCATGGGCACGGTCACCGTGCCGATCATCGTCGCCGGCACCGTAGGCGCCTCCACCGGTGAAACACTGCTGCTGATCCAGATATCACTGCTGGCATCCGGTATCTCGACGCTGATCCAGTTGTATGGCGTCGGTCGCTTCGGGGCTCGCCTGCCGACCATCTTTGGTGTTGGCTTCGCCTATGTGCCGACCCTGACCGCCGTTGGTGCTCAATATGGCCTCAGTGGCATCCTCGGGGCTCAATTGGTCGGTGGCCTGGCGATGCTGCTGGTGGGGCTGGGTATTCGACCGCTGCGTAATCTGTTTCCTCCGATTGTCGCTGGTACCGTAGTACTGGTCATCGGCCTGTCGCTGTATGACATTGCCATTCGCTACATGGCTGGTGGCATGAACAACCCTCATTTCGGCGAGCCGCTGCAGTGGATGGTTTCGCTGGTGACGCTGGGCGTCGTGCTGGTGATCTCCCAGTTCGCCCGAGGCTTCATGAAGCTCTCGGCGATTGTCTGCGGCATTCTGGTCGGCTATGTGCTGGCGCTGGCGTTGGGTATGGTCGACTTCACTCCGGTGGCCCAGGCCGCCTGGTTCAGTGCTCCAAAGCTGATGCCGTTCGAGCTGACCTTCCCGGCCGCCGCAGTGGTGTCGATGGTGGTGATCTGCATCGTCAATTCGGTGCAGACCATCGGTGACCTCTCGGCCACTACTATTGGCGGCATGAACCGCGAGCTGGGAGAGAAGGAACTGTCCGGCGGATTGCTGGGCAACGGCCTGTGCACCCTGGTCGGTGCGCTGTTCGGCGCCCTGCCGACCTCGTCCTACAGCCAGAACGTGGGGATTGTCGCCATGACGAAGGTGATCAGCCGCACCGTACTGGGGTTGGCAGCGGTATTCATGCTGCTGGCAGGCCTGATTCCCAAGTTCGGCGCCTTGATGACGACCATCCCCTATCCAGTACTTGGCGGCGCCACCATCACCGTCTTCGGCATGATCACCATGACCGGCATTCAACTGCTGACTCGGGATGAACTATCGGCTCGCAACATGACCATTGCCAGCCTGGCGCTGGCACTGAGTCTCGGCGTTTACGCTGCGCCGGAAGCCATCGAGGTACTACCGCCGATGTTCCAGTTGGCGGTCGGCGGTTCCCCGGTTGTGGTGGCTGCACTCACCTCACTGGTTCTCAACCTGATCCTGCCCAAGCGTAGCCTGGCTGACGAACAGCGCGAGCGTGATCAGATTGCCGAGAACATGGAGCGCAAGAATGCTCAGCGCTCAGCCAAGGCCAGCCCGCGCTCGGCAGGATAACTACCGGCCCGCTGACTACTGGTTCAGCTGTTCCGTCAGCTCCTCCAGCGCTTCCTCCGCCGCCAGCCACTGCTGCTCAAGGTCCGCCAGTTGAGCCCCGAGCTCCGCCTGGCGGGCCAGCACCTCGGACAACTCCGTCTTGCGGGCCGGGTCGGTATACAGTTCGGCATCGGCCAGTTGTTCCTCCAACGCCGCCAACTGCTGCTGCACCTTCTCCATGGCCTGCTCAGCCTTGTCTCTCTCGCGCTTCAGAGGCCGCAGTTTCTCACGCTGCTCGGCAGCGGCACGACGCGAGGCCTTGCGATCCTCTCGAGGCGAGACCACCTCAGCCGACTCCGCCTTCGCCCCCTTCGACTGACGTGCATCACGTCGCTCAGCCTCCAGACGACTTCTGAGCCAGTCGCGATAGTCTTCCAGATCACCATCGAAAGGCTCGACACGATGGTCAGCCACTCGCCAGAACTCATCAACCGTTGCCTTGAGCAGGTGGCGGTCGTGAGACACCACAATGACCGTACCATCGAAGGCGGCCAGAGCTTCGGTCAGTGCCTCGCGCATTTCCAGATCAAGGTGGTTGGTCGGCTCGTCGAGCAACAATAGATTGGGCTTCTGCCACGCTACCAGCGACAACGCCAATCGCGCCTTCTCGCCGCCCGAGAAGCTCTCGACCTGGGCGAAGACATCGTCCCCTGGAAAGCCGAAGCCACCAAGGAAACGGCGTATCTCACTGTCCGCAGCGGTCGGCGAGAGGCGCTGCACATGCTGGAAGGGTGTCGACGACAGGTCGAGACCTTCCAATTGGTGCTGGGCGAAATAGCCAATGGCCAGGTGTTCACCCGCCACTCGCTTGCCGGCCAGCAGCGGCAGATCACCCGTCAGCGACTTGATCAGGGTCGATTTGCCCGCGCCATTGGGGCCCAGCAGACCGATACGCTGGCCAGGCAGAATGGTCAGGCGAACCTGGTCGAGTTGAACCCGCTCGCCCTGCTCGGTGTCGCGGTAGCCGAGTCTGGCCTCATCCATGACCAGCAGAGGATGCGATGTCTTGTCGGCCGCCGGTAGCGTGAAGTGGAACGGGGAGTCGGCATGTGCCTCGGCAATGGAACCCATGCGCTCGAGCATCTTCAGACGGCTCTGGGCCTGACGTGCCTTGGTGGCCTTATAGCGGAAACGCTCAACGAACTTCTCGATTTCCTCGCGCCGAGCCTGCTGCTTCGCGGCTTGAGCCTGCTGCAGGGCCATCTTCTCGGCGCGGGTGCGCTCGAAGGTCGAATAGTTGCCGCGATACAGCACCAGGCGCCTGCGATCGAAGTGCACAATGTGATCGCAGACCGCATCGAGAAAGTCCCGATCATGGGAGATCAACAGCAAGGTACCGGGATAGCGTACCAGCCACTGTTCGAGCCACAGCAGGGCATCAAGGTCGAGGTGGTTGGTCGGCTCATCAAGCAGCAGCACATCCGAGGGCATGAACAGGGTGCGTGCCAGGTTGGCACGCATGCGCCAGCCACCGGAAAACGCCGACAGCGGCTTGTCGAGATCCTGCTGAGTAAAGCCCAGCCCTACCAGCAGTTGAGCGGCGCGCGCCGGGGCGCTGTAGCCATCCAGAGCGTCGATGATACCGTGCAGCTCCGCTTCTCGGTGATGGTCCTGGCTGGCCCGGGCCTCTGTCAGCGCGGCCTCGGTACGACGCAGCTCGCTATCGCCATCGAGAACGTATTCCACGATGGGACGATCCAGCGCATCGACCTCCTGCGCCATATGAGCGATGCGCTGGCCACCGCTCATCTCGATACTGCCCTTGTCGGCACCGATCTCACCGAGGATCAGACCAAACAGGCTGGACTTGCCGGCCCCGTTGGGGCCTACGATACCGGCCTTGTGACCGGCGTGCAGCGTCACATCGGCTTCTTCAAACAGCGGTTCGGCCCCACGTTGCAGGGTCACCTGGCGCAGTGCAATCATCGAGGCTCCATGGTGCTCCGACCTCATCGAGAGGTCGCTGGGCGATCAAAATGTCATTCGTACACTTGAGGTACGCTTCCTTGAGCGCAGATTCTACCGAATTCATCTCGCAACTGCGTCACCGGCTGCAGAATGATCCGCTATGGGAGTTCGCTCTGCAGTTCTATGCGCAACCGGGCATCGAGCAGGCCTGCCTGCAACTCCAGGACAATCATGGCTGGGATGTGTGCGAACTGCTGTGGCGTTGCTGGCTGTATCGCCATGCCATCAGGGCTGGCGACTTCCCGACCGAAGCCAGAGACTGGCAGCGTGAAGTGACCTACCCGCTTCGCTCGCTGCGCCGTCAGTTGAAGGCAGCTGCGCGGGCTTGCGAAGGGGTAGCAAGTGTTCGCTTACGGATCAGCGAGGCCGAGTTGGCGGCCGAGCGTGAGACACTACATATCCTCATGAAAATTAGCCTTGATGGCAACGGACTCGAGCCTCTTTCCCGGCCACTCCCTCGCCTGGAAAAAGTGCTATATACAGAGGGGGAAATTCAGGAAAAATCGCAAGTTGGCACAGTTAGACATATAGAAAGCCAGCTTGACCCTCTGTAAGCGCCGCGCTAGCCTGAATTGCAGCGCATGAGAAGTTCTGCACCCTTTGCTTATGTATATTGGCATCGGCTGGGCATCAATGATCGTGCACGAACAACAACACTGAAATACAAGCAGAATTCTCCTTATTTCTCCAAGACAAGAACTGCAGAGGAACCCCAACAATGAAGGCAACTAAACTGTTGACCACCGCCAGCATTGGCGCCCTTATGCTTGGTATGTCATCTGCCGCTCTGGCCGATACCTGGCGCTATGCTCATGAAGAATACGAGGGCGATGTACAGGACGTCTTTGCCCAGGCATTCAAGCAGTATGTCGAAGACAATTCCGACCACTCCGTCCAGGTGTACCGCTTTGGCGAGCTGGGAGAGTCCGATGACATCATGGAGCAGACACAGAACGGCATCCTCCAGTTCGTCAACCAGTCACCAGGGTTCACCGGCGCCCTGATTCCTTCTGCTCAGATCTTCTTCATTCCCTATCTGCTGCCGACCGACGAAGAAACCGTGCTCGAGTTCTTTGACGAGAGCAAGGCCATCAACGAGATGTTCCCCGAGCTGTATGCCGAGCATGGCCTGACGCTGCTGCAGATGTACCCGGAAGGCGAAATGGTGGTGACCGCCGACGAGCCGGTCACCTCACCGGAGGGCTTCGACAACAAGAAGATCCGCACCATGACCAACCCGCTGCTGGCGGAAACCTATCGCGCCTTTGGCGCCACCCCGACGCCAATGGCCTGGGGCGAGGTTTATGGTGGCCTGCAGACAGGCATCATCGATGGCCAGGAAAACCCGATCTTCTGGATCGAGTCCGGCGGTCTCTACGAAGTCTCTCCCAACCTGATCTTCACTGGTCACGGCTGGTTCACCACCGCCATGATGGCCAATAGCGACTTCTTTGAAGGCCTCTCCGACGAGGACAAGCAGTTGGTGCAGGACGCAACTGACGCAGCCTATGACACCACCATCGAGCATATCCAGGGCCTGTCCGAGGAATCCCTCGCCAAGATCCAGGAAGCCTCCGATGAAGTGACCGTGACTCGTCTGGACGAGGAACAGATCCAGGCCTTCAGGGATCGCGCCCCTCAGGTGGAAGAGAAATTCATCGAGATGACCGGCGAAACCGGCCAGGAACTGCTCGACCAGTTCAAGGCTGACCTGGAAGCCGTACAGTCCAAGGCTGAATAACTCTGCAGAATTGATCGTGAGCTACGCCAGGGGGGCAGCCACGCTGCCCCCCTGTTGCGTCCGGGGAAGGGTTCCCGAGCGCGGTTTTTCAATGATTTCTGATATATAGGGGCGCGGGGCCGCTGACTGTGCCTGAGCGCTGGCTCAAGCGTATATCCAGCGTTGATGCGTAATGACGGAAAGCCGACACCCGAGCGTTACGCTGCAACAAGGGAACACCAGCTCCTCCGGTAACCTGTTCAGTAGACGAGGGCATCACCATGACGGAAGAAGAATCCGAGAAAGATTACCGATCCAGTCTGCCCGGTTTCCTGGGCACCATCGACACCTTCATCAGCCGTATCGAAGCCGTCATCCTGGCGCTCGGTGTGTTGTTGATGGCATTCAACACCATCGCCAACGTCATTGGCCGCTTCATCTTCGGCGAGAGCATCTTCTTTTCCGGTGAAATCAACCGCATCCTGATCATCATGATCACCTTTGCGGGTATCGGCTATGCCGCCAGACACGGTCGTCATATCCGTATGTCGGCCATCTACGATGCGTTACCGGTCGGGGGGCGCAAGGTGCTGATGATATTCATCTCATTGTTCACTTCAGCGGTGATGTTTTTCCTGCTGTATTTCTCTACGGTCTATGTCCTTGATCTTCTTGACAAGGGGCGCGTTCTGCCTGCCCTCGGGTTCCCGATTTTCATCATCTATATCTGGGTACCGATCGGCTTCCTGATCACCGGCATTCAGTACCTGCTGACAGCGATCAAGAACCTCACATCCCATGATGTCTATCTGTCTACTGGTGTAGTGGACGGCTACAAGGACACCGAAACCGAAGTCTGAGTCGTCAACCGGCGCCAGGAGGAATACGCCCATGACAACAATAATGGTCTGCACCATGATCGCCCTGCTGCTGCTGGGCTTTCCCATGATGATCCCGTTGATCTCGGCAGCAGTGATCGGCTTTTTCATGACCTTCGGTGGTCTGGGTAACATGGATACCCTGATCCAGCAGATGATGGCAGGAATTCGCCCCGCCTCGCTGATTGCCGTGCCCATGTTCATACTCGCTGCCGACATCATGACCCGCGGCCAGTCCGCCGAGCGTTTGATCAACATGGTCATGGCCTTCATCGGTCATGTGAAAGGCGGGCTTGCCGTCTCCACCGCTGCGTCCTGCACCCTGTTCGGGGCCGTGTCCGGGTCGACTCAGGCGACGGTGGTGGCGGTTGGCTCACCGCTGCGCCCACGAATGCTCAAGTCCGGTTACTCAGACTCCTTTACCCTGGCCCTGATCATCAACTCCAGTGATATCGCCTTTCTGATCCCGCCCAGCATCGGCATGATCATCTACGGGGTCATCTCGGGAACCTCCATCGGTGAATTGTTCATCGCCGGCATCGGCCCGGGTCTGCTGATCCTGATGATGTTCTCGGTCTATTGCGTGCTCTATGCCGTGATACGCAACGTGCCCACCGAGCCCAAGGCAAGCTGGAGCGAGCGCCTCAGCGCAGTACGCATGGCGCTTTGGCCACTGGGCTTCCCGGTGATCATCGTCGGCGGCATCTACGGCGGCATCTTCAGTCCCACCGAGGCCGCCGCCGCCTGTGTGATGTACGCGATACTGCTTGAGTTCCTGATCTTCCGCTCGCTGAAGATGAACGATATCTATGCCATCGCCAAGTCCACAGGCCTGATCACTGCGGTGGTCTTCATCCTGGTGGCCGTCGGCAACGGCTTTTCGTGGATCATTTCCTTCGCGCAGATTCCTCAGGCCCTGCTCGAAGCTGCTGGCATCAATGATGCCGGCCCGACGGGCGTTCTGATTGCCATCTGTATCGCCTTCTTCGTGGCCTGCATGTTCGTCGATCCGATCGTGGTGATTCTGGTGCTGACACCAATCTTCGCCCCCGCGATCGAGGCCACCGGGCTCGATCCGGTACTGGTCGGCATCCTGATTACCCTGCAGGTCGCCATAGGATCGGCAACGCCACCCTTCGGCTGCGATATCTTTACCGCCATCGCCATCTTCAAGCGCCCCTATCTGGATGTGATCAAGGGCACCCCTCCCTTCGTGTTCCTGCTGATACTGGCAGCGGCACTGCTGATCATGTTCCCGCAGATAGCACTGTTCCTGCGCGACGTCGCCTTCAGGTAAAGATCATGCTGGTCATGGGAGGGCCATCAAGATGTTCAATCGAATACTGGTAGCGGTAGACGGATCAAGAAGCGCTTTGAAGGCGTTGGAAAAGGCGGTAGGACTACACTTTCTGACCGGTGCGGAGATCTATATTCTCTGTGTGTTCAAGCACCACAGTCTGCTCGAGGCTTCGCTGTCCATGGTCAGACCGAAGCAGCTGGATCTACCGGACGATGCGCTCAAGGAGTACGCCTCGGAAATTTCGGTGCACGCCAAGACGGCCGCCATCGAACTGGGCGTTGAGCCGGAAAAGGTACGTGCCTTCGTCAAGGGCGGGCGCCCGTCACGCACCATCGTGCGCTTTGCCCGCAAGCGTGAATGCGACCTGATAGTGATCGGCGCTCAGGGTACCAATGGCGACAGTGGGCTACTGCTGGGCAGCGTCGCTCAGCGCGTTTCCGGTTCCGCGGAATGCCCGACACTAGTTGTCTAGTCTCTGATATTAACCCGGCATGCTTTCATGTTGGGTGAATGGCGGCACAGGGACGTGCCGTCAGGCCGACGCGAGACCGCACCACACCAGCAGATCCTGTGCATCTGCGCCAGTGTGGTGCGGACGACAATCAAATCGATCAGGATGAGCCATTTGATTGCCATGTTAATAGTGGAAGACGGATGTCGGTCGACAGTGCTTGCCAACGAGCACTGTCGAATCATCTCTTGCCTACCGTATTTCTACCTATACGGTTTCCTGCTTGAATATTCCAACTTCCTGTTCTGTGTCATATGCATGGCCAGTGGATGCGGAACCATTCGCGGCCTGATAGAGTCACAGAATGGACACTCATAACCAGGGCTTGTTGACGTTTCCCCGTGCACCGCGATGAAACGTCAACATACCTTGGGGCAACTTCGCCAACGTTAAGGATTTCCATGAAGACACTGCTGACATCCGCTTCCCTGATCGCCCTGCTGGGGGCGGCACCGCTGGCTTTCTCTGCACCGGAAACCGATCAGGCCAAGCTCAGCTACAGCCTCGGTGTCACCTTGGGTCAGAGCATTCAACAGGACGTTGAAGATCTCGACACCGAAGCCTTTACCGACGCCGTGCAGGACGTGTTTGCCGGCGGCGAACTGGACATGACCGACGAGCAGATCGCCGAGGTTCTCACCCAGTTCCAGCAGGAAGCCATGGCCAAGCGCCAGGAAGAAGAGCAGCAACGTATGGAAGAAATGCAGCAGCAGGCTGAGGAAAACAAGACTGCTGGTGACGAGTACCGCGCAGAGAACGCCGAAAAGGATGGTGTGACCACAACCGATTCCGGTCTGCAGTACAAGGAAGTCGAGGAAGGTGACGGCGCGACTCCCGCCGCAGGTGACACGGTTGAGGTCAACTACGAAGGCAAGCTGATCGATGGCACCGTCTTCGACAGCTCCTGGGAGCGTGGCGAGCCGGTCAGCTTCCAGGTGGGTCAGGTGATCGACGGCTGGCAGGAAGCACTCAAGATGATGAACGTCGGCGACACCTGGGAAGTTGTCATTCCGCCGGAGCTGGCTTACGGCACCTATGGTCAAGGCCCGATCGGCCCCAACGAAACACTGGTCTTCAAGGTCGAGCTGCTGGGCGTAACGCCGGCTGAAGAGGCTGCCGCAGCAGAAGGCGAAACTGCCGAGGCCGCCGCTACCGAAAGTGCGGCTGCCAATGACGAAGCAGCAGAAGCCAGCGAAGAAGAAGCGGCTGAAGCCAGCGAATAAGGTTGCCGGCAAGCGACATCGCTGTTGCGGTACTGAATCAATCGCCAGCCCTCTGGGCTGGCGATCTTGTCTGGACAGCAGGTTGGCATCACCGCGCCGGATATTGGCGCACTGAAGGCTCAGCCTCCCAACACCTTTTCCAACGCTGCCTGCAAGGGGCCAGGTGTGGGTGAGTGAAGCACACGCTGCATTACCCGCCCCTCGGCATCGACAAGGTACAACGAGGCACTGTGGTCCATGGTGTAACCCAGCGCCGAATCCTGCGACTCCTGCCGACGCCATTTCACGTTGTAGCGCTTGCCGACGTCCTCCAGCTGCGCCTTGCTGCCGGTAGCGCCAATGAAGTCATCGCCGAAGAAGGCCAGATATTCCTTGAGCCGCTCCACGCTATCACGCTCGGGATCCACCGAGATCAGTACCGGCACCACCCGCTGCCGCTGATCTTCCGGCAATGCCTGGCGCGCCTGACGTATCACCGATAATGCCATCGGGCAGACATCCGGACACCAGGTGAAACCGAAGAACACCACAGCAATCTGATCATCACCGAGGTCGGACAGCGAGAAGGTGCCAGTAGTGGCCGGCAACTCGATAGGGCCACCGACCAGCCCCTCCTCATTGGCAGCCTGCCATGGCTTCCAGCTCAGCAACAGCGCCGTCGCCAGAATGCCGACGACGGCCAACGACATGCCTACCTTGCGTCCTGTCATGGTTCATTCCGCTCCACAGCAACATCAAACCAGCTTCCCATTCGTTCCCGAGGAGTCTCCAGGACAACTCGAACACGCCAATCCATGGTATCTCGGGTACAGATGCTCAGTTGCCCTTCACCAACGAAATGCTGTGCAGACTCGGCTTCGAGGGGGAATCGGTAGGTACCCATATCCATGTCCACTCCTTCAAGGGACACGACCACCCGGTCTGCCTCGATGCCCTCCAGTGTGACCTCGATCGGCAGTATCACCAATGGCTTGATGGGCCCATCGACCGGAATGGCTAGAGTTACGCGGCCAGCGTCACCGATCTCTGTGCTGCAGGGTGCTTCATGCAGATTACAGGTTATAGTGGCAGATGGTGGGTACCAGGTGACGTCATGCTCATCACTGAGCTGGTAGCGCAGCAGATACCACAACGCTACCACCAGAGTGACCAGAGTGACGACAATCAGCAGATGAAGACGAGGCCGACGCGTCGAGCGCGACCAAAAGGGCCGTCGCAATAACATGGCAACAGGCGGCCTCCCAGGCGAATGAGCATAATTCAAGCTTAACAGCTATTACCGCCATGCCCCTGCGTGCGGTTGTCGCAGCCAACACCGCCTTCAACGCTGAATACGCGATTCAAGGAGCCTCCACCACTCGTCGTCAGGCTCTGAACCAACAGGGAGTTACCATGCAGGGAATTGCCGCGGCTCTGGGGCCTTTATTTCTGTTGATTCTGCTCGGTTCAGTGCTGGGCATGAGTCGCATTCCGGGGGGCGATTTCTGGATGCGCATGGAGCGGCTGATCTACTTTCTGCTGTTTCCAGCGATGCTGATCGCTACTCTGGCCCAGTCAAACATGTCTGAGGTACCGGTGGGGCGGGTTGCCATTACCCTGCTTGGCGCCATGTTGATCTTCAGCGCCCTGCTGTGGTGGCTGAAGCCGCGTATCGGGCTGGATGCTGCCGCTTTCACCTCCGTGTTCCAGGGCGCCGTGCGATTCAATACCTATGTTGGCGTGGCCGGTGCTGCTGCTCTGCATGGCAGCCTGGGAGCCACCACCGCAGCCGTTGCTCTGGCACTGATGATTCCCGTGGTCAACGTGCTCTGCGTGCTGACCTTCATCGCTTCCGGCACCCTGGGCCGCTCGGGGCTCTGGCGTTCACTCACGGCGCTGGCCCAGAATCCGCTGATTCTTGCCTGCCTGATCGGCATCGCCCTGAATCTCTCCGGTATCGGACTGCCCGGCTGGAGTGCCGGTACTCTGGAACTTCTCGGCCGCGCCGCCCTACCGCTGGGGTTGGTGGCAGTGGGGGTCGCTCTGCGGCCTCAGGCACTGATGCGCCGCGATCTCGGGCTATGGGTATCGTCTCTGGTCAAGCTGGCCTTGATGCCGGCGCTGGTCCTCGCTCTGGCCTGGTTACTCGGACTGGACCCGGTCAGTCGCGATGTTGCCTTGCTGTTCGCCGCTCTACCCACCGCCACATCGGCCTATATCCTCGCTCGCCAACTGGGCGGCGATGCCGAACTGATGGCCGGCCTGATTACCGCCCAGACCCTGGCCGCCATGGTCACCCTGCCGCTATGGATGCGGTTGGTAGCGTAACAGCAGCGGACGTTGGGCTGCTGGCCGCAAGCAGTCGGGAGCCGACGGAGGGCAAGCTCGCGGCCACATGCCACCAAGCGGGCCACGTCCAATTAAAAAAGTTTCTCGTTTTCATTGACGGAGAGAATGAGAATGATTTATGTTGAGGTCATCGGCGTTGATGAGTCGCCGGTGCCAGATCAGAGGCAATGCCAGTCGCTAATCTGGTTTCTCCTCCTCATTGCTAGTCACGGTCCTTGCGCCGCCTCTGACACCAGAGGCGGCCTTTTTTTGTGCCCTTCGCAGATCAGCATGGAAAGCGCCTATGGAATCGAACCCTGAACAGGGACTTCCCTCTGGAAAGCGATGACGACGCTCATAGATCGCCATCCAATTAAAAAAAGTTCTCGTTATCATTGACAGGGGTAATGAGAACGATTTACAGTCAGCTCATCGACGTTGATGAGGCGTCGGTAGCCGATCAGGGCTCTGCCAGTGCTGATCTGGTTTCTCCTCCTCATTGCTAGTCACGGTCCTTGGACCGCCCCTCTCGGGGCGGTCTTTTCTTTTTTATGGGTATCCGGAATATCTGGTGGACGTCGTGCTGCCCGCGGGTAGAACGAAGCGACTTCATTACACGAAACAGGAGCGCCGCCAGTGTTACTGACGGCGTTTTGCTTGCTTGATAGTAGCGAATTAGACGGAAGTATAGCCGCCATCCGCCATGACGATGGAGCCCGTCATGTAACTTGCCCGATCGCAAGCGGCAAACGCGATCACCTCGGCGATTTCATCGGGCTGGGCGGCTCGCCCGGCCGGTGAACTCGCACCATGCTCGGCCAGGAAGTCACGGCCATTCGGCATAATGTCGTCCAGAATGCCAGTCACGACATCGCCGGGCGCAACCACATTTGCCCGAATACCATGTTCGGCCCCCTCTAGCGCCAGGACACGTGTCAACTGAGCGATGGCGCCCTTGGACGCGGCATAGGCACCAATCGTGGGGAACGCCACGTGACAGGCGTAAGAGCCCACATTCACGATGCTGCCACGCTTGGCGTCGGTCATGACCTTCATCGCCTCACGTGAATGGAGAAAGGTCCCTCTCAAATTGACGTTGAGCACGGAGTCCCAGTCTTCGAGCGTCATCTCCGCCACACGCCTATTGATGATGAGAGCGGCGTTGTTGACCAGGATATCCAGCCTGCCAAAGCGCTCCAGGGCCAGCTTGACCGCACGCGTCGCGGTTTGCTCCTCTGAGAGGTCACCGCATAGCGTCACGATACGTTCAGAATAGCGTTCAAGCTCTCCGACCTCAGCCTTCACGTCTTCGGCCACTACACTGGCGCCGCGATCCGCGAACAGCCTGACCAAGGCACTACCGACACCGCCTGCAGCTCCTGTCACGATCGCTACTCGACCCTCGAATTCACGATTCAAGTCCATCATTTTTCCCTCCAGATAATGGTCATTCGCCGTCGACAACGGCAGAGGGATAATAGGAGCTAGCAAAGACTAAATAATCAGTGCTTACTTTAAAGGTTTGTTTAGTGGGGCTAATTAATATGAGCTGACAGGAATTGCCTGCTTCAGAAAGTCGATGAATGCTCGCATCACGGCCGAATATTGATGCTGCTTGGGAAAGCAGAGATAGAATCCTTCGAAGGGAGCGCTCCAGTCAGCCAGCAGTGGTACTAGTTCGCCACGCTCGACATAGGGCTGGATCTGGTCTTCCGCCCAGAAGGCGATGCCTGCGCCTCTCACAGCAGCTTCCAGGGCAACACTCTGGTCATTAAAAGAGAGTACGCCTTCCAGCGAGACCTTCTGCCACTGACCATCCTTGAAGAACTCCCACTGATAGCTGCCTGGCTGGCCCGGCCACCGCCAGGTGATGCACCGATGTTGCCCAAGGTCGGCAGGGGTTAGCGGATAGCCAAAGCTTTCAAGGTAGGATGGCGAGGCCGCAGCAACCTGCCGAATGCGAGGTCCCAGCGGCAGCCCAATGAAGTCCTGATCGAGCATTTCCCCAAGGCGAATCGAGAAATCGTAGCCTTGTTGAACAACATCCAGGGAGGCGTCATCAAGCGTGACGTCAACACGGATGTCAGGGAAATCCTCGAGGAAGGTAGGCAAGTACGGCTCAAGATAGAGCCGTGATCCGAGTCGCATGGCGTGCACGTGAATTCGCCCATGAGGCCGAGTGGAGAATTGTGCCGTATCGGCCACTGCAGCCGACACCTCATTCAACGCTGGTCGTAAACGAGTGGCCAAGTGCTCCCCGGCTTCTGTCAAATGGACGCGCCGAGTTGTTCGGTACAGCAACTGTACACGCATACGGCTTTCCAGATTCTTCATGCTCTGGCTTAGCGCTGAAGCCGTCACATGCAGAGACTCTGCGGCCCGCACAAAGCTGCCATGCTCAACGATTGCCATGAAGCCCTGCAGCTCTGCGAATTCGGATCCACGCATGACGGTATCTCTCACGACGTTAAATGACAAAAGGCTGTGGTAAGGGGCGCATCAACCATTTTTTCCGGATACTCTTCTTTATCTGTCTATCTACCGACTGGCTCCCACACCAGCGCTTATCTGGGAAAACTGGTGGTGACTCTGCGGGCTTGCCAGGGGCCCACGCCTTCCAGGCGCTGTCGCAACAGTTCTGCCAATGCTTCCACCGCCGGCCAGGACGCCGCGGCAATACGGCGACTGAAGTACAGTCGCGCTTCACTGCCGGCCAGCTCCGGCACACCGTCCTCGCCCGTCAGCATACGCATTGCCGGTGTCAGCCGCTGACGATCAAGAATGCTGATCGCCAGCCCCACCTCGACGGCCTTTTCCACAGCGTGGATGCTGGTGCTGGTGAAAACCGCGCTCCATTCACGCCCCATCGACTCCAGCGCCTCGACCCCCAGAGCACGAAACGGGCAGTTCAGCGGATGCAGCGCCAATGGCAAGGGTGCCGCTGGATCAAGCACAAACTCACGTGACGCAGCCCAGACAGGCGAGGTCTGCCACAAAGGGGTTCCGCCGGTCAGGCGATGAGGACGGTCCAGCGCCACCACCAACGACAGTTCTCCTCGTTCGAGGCGATTGGCCAGTTCGCCGCTGGGAGCGGTGACTGCCTCGAGCAGCACATTCGGGTGAGCGGCAACAAAATCCGGCAAGACCTGTTCGACCAGATGCGGCGCATAGCCCTCTGGCATGCCGAAGCGCACACGGCCACTGAGTCCCTTGCCGGTCAGGCGTGATACCAGACCATCATGCTGACGCAACAGCTCGCGCGCCTCCCCCAGCAACAGCTCACCGGCAGGTGAGGGAGTCACACCACGTGAGCCGCGTACCAGCAGGCGCGAGTCGAGACGCTCCTCGAGCCGCTTGATCTGCATACTCAGGGCACTCACCGTGCGGTGGCGATGCTCTGCCGCCGCCGCAAAGCTACCCAGTTGCGCCACCACCACGAAGCTGCGCAGCGCCTCGAGATCCAGTGCGGCTCCGGTACGATCACTCATGGCGGCTCTTCCCAAAGGTTGTCATTCATCATGACTTCAATTTTATTGAAGCCTACCTGCAGAACGTTGCGATTCTCGAAAGGCTAGCAGTGGTTCAGACTTCAATTCCAGTCACCAGTCACTTGCACCGGAGTCTGATATGTCGCCACTGCCGCGTATTCATCACCCACTGGCGGAAACTCGCCAGCGCCTGATCGCAGGAATCGCTCCCGTGACCATCGCCGCGGGGCTGGTCGTGTGCTGGAGCAGTGGCTTCATCGGCAGTCGCATGACCCTGGATCTGAACACTCCGATGCTCGGCTTCTACAGCTGGCGTTTTGCGCTTGCCGCGTTGATCGCCTGGCTGGCCGTGGCACTGCGCTGGACGCGGCCTGGAGTGAAGCCGAGCTGGGTGCAGGTACGCCACGAGATGACCTGTGGCAGCCTGACCGTAGGGGTGTATCTGTTGGCGATGTTGCTCGCCGTCGCGGAAGGAGTCAGTACCAACGTAGCGGCACTGATCGGAGCGCTGCAGCCGCTGGCAGCGGCCTTGCTGGCCCATCAGGTTCTGCATGAGCGCAGCTGCCGGGCACAGTGGTGGGGGATGCTGCTGGCCACCCTCGGAGCCATGGCCATGATCGTGGGCGACCTGCAGTCCGCCGGCACTGCACGCTGGTGGGCCTATGCACTGCCTCTGGTGGCCGTAGGAGCCGTCTCGGTCGGTAGCATTCTTACCCCACCTGCGGCTGCTGGACACCGGCCGCCCCTGTCACTGGTCACTCGCCTGGCACTGCAGCTGAGTGCGGCAACGCTACTGTTCGGACTGGCGGCCGTGGTATTCGAGCCCGGTCTACCCGCCCCACCACCGATTCGACTCGATAGCGGATTGGCCCTGATCTGGCTGGTGGTGTTGTCCGCCTATGGCGGTTACGGGTTTCTGGTCGCCAGCCTGACCCGCTTGGGAGTCACGCGAACTTCAGCGCTGATCACGCTGACACCCGCCGTCACCCTGGTCATGGGTATGCTGATGTACGCCGATCAACCAGGCCTGTCCGAGCTGGGAGGAATGACGGTATCGCTGGTGGGTGCCCTGTGGGCGCTGTATGCCGGAGTGACGTCTCGACACTCCGGCAATGGCCTCAATCGGCGCGGCGGTAGATCAGGTCCCAGACACCATGACCGAGCGACTCGCCCCGAGCCTCGAACTTGGTCAGCGGGCGAAAGTCCGGGCGTGGGACCCAGGGCGCAGTATCGGCCGCCGCGGTATTGACGTACCCCGGTGCAGCATCCATGACCTCGGCCATCCACTCCGCATAGGCTTCCCAGTCGGTCGCCATGTGCAGAGTGCCGTCTTCCTTGAGGCGAGTACGCACCAACTCGACAAAGGCGGGCTGAACGATACGCCGCTTGTGGTGCTTCTTCTTCGGCCAGGGATCGGGGAAGAACAGCTGCAGCGTGGTCAGGCTGGCAGGCGGCAGGCACTGTTCCAGCACCGCCAGAGCATCCTCACGGTAGACGCGCAGGTTGGTCAGGCCACGCTTGTCAGCCTCATCCAGCAGCTTGCCGACGCCAGGAGCATGCACCTCGATGCCGATGAAGTCGGTATCCGGGTGTGTTTCGGCCTGCTCGATCAGGGACTTGCCCATGCCGAAGCCGATTTCAACGACTCGTGGTGCCGAGCGGCCAAAGAGCACGTCCAGGTCCTGGCGGCCATCGGCCAGACTGAGCCCCAATCGTGGCCAGACCTCCTCGAGGCCACGGGTCTGTGCCAGCGTCATTCGCCCGGCACGCAGCACGTAGCTCTTGATACCGCGCCGGTGAAGAGGCGCGTCGGAGGTTTCCGGACCGGTCGTCCGAGTGTCGTTGGGACGATCGTCCTGATGTTGGGGGTCCGTCATGCGGCAATACTTCTCTCAGTGGGTAAAGCGCCTATTTATTAACATGGCAATCAAATAGCTCATCCTGATCGATTTGATTGTCGTCAGCACCACACTGGCGCAGATACGCGGATCTGCTAGTGTGGTGCGGTCTCGCGTCGGCCTGATGGCCGACGGCGGCAGGTCCCTGTGCCGCGATCCACCCAATGCATAGGCTTGCTGGGTTGATATCTCAGTGACTGAAGCACTGAATGGGGCACGCCTGAACCAACCCTGAACACTACCATCAGGCATTGATGCGTCCGGCGAAGGGCGATGAAGCCTCAGCACGCTCACGGCGCGGCATGCGTCCGGCCAGGAATGCCTGGCGTCCGGCTTCCACCGCATGCTTCATGGCCTGAGCCATCAGCACCGGTTCGCGAGCATGGGCAATGGCCGAGTTCATCAACACACCGTCACAGCCCAGCTCCATGGCGAGCGCCGCCTCGGAGGCCGTGCCGATACCGGCATCGACCAACACCGGCACCTGGGCCTGCTCGATGATCAACCTGACGTTCCAGGGGTTCTGGATACCAAGCCCCGAGCCAATCAGCGAGCCCAGCGGCATCACTGCGCAACAGCCGATGGCTTCCAGCTCTCGCGCCACGATGGGGTCATCACTGGTATAGACCATGACATCGAATCCGTCCGCCACCAGGGTTTCCGCCGCCTTGAGCGTCTCGACCACATTCGGGTAGAGGGTGCTGTCGTCGCCCAGCACCTCGAGCTTGACCAGCTTGTGGCCATCCAGCAGTTCACGCGCCAGGCGGCAGGTACGCACCGCATCCTTCGCGTTGTAGCACCCGGCGGTGTTGGGCAACAGGGTGAAGCGTTCAGGCGAAACCACGTCCAGTAGATTGGGGGCATCGGCATCCTGACCGAGGTTAGTGCGACGCACAGCAAAGGTCACGACCTCGGCACCACTGGCGGCAATCGCCTCACCGGTTTCGTCGAAATCACGATACTTGCCGGTACCGACCAGCAGACGAGAATTGAAGGAATAGTCGGCAACGCGCAGCGGGCTGTCCTGGAAGATCTCGGTCATGGGGTGTCCTGGTTTGTCGCCAATGAAACGGTCACGGAGGAAATGATGGCCGCCAGCCAAGAGTGCCGGCAACGCTCGGGGCAAGATCAGCGCTCAGCCACCACCGATGGCATGAACGATCTCGACACTATCGCCGTCGCTGAGCAGCGTCTCGGTATGAAGACTGCGCGGCACGATGTTCTCATTGAGCTCCACGGCAATCCGTCGTCCGCCGAGCCCCAGTGTCTCGACCAGCTCGGCCACACTCTGCTCGCGGTCAAGTGCATGAGGCTCACCATTGAGCTGAATCTGCATGACTACCTCATTGTTGATGAGTCCATGGGGAAGAGTCGTGGGCGACTATTGTAACGGTTTCAGCGCGCACCGGGGTAACGAATTGGCTGTAGCGATCTGGCCGCCTGCAGGGTACGGTTGCAATCATTTTCCGCACTCTCATTTCACCCGCACAGGAGGACAGGTGCATGCAGGATCGTGGCTGGTGGCTGACGATGGCGCTATCCGGCGCCATGGTGGTTGTGCTGGGTGCCCTTGCCGCCCATGCTCTGAAGGGGCAACTGGAGCCCCGCTTCGAGGATGCCTTCATTACCGGTGTTCGCTATCAGGCCTGGCATACCCTTGCCGCCATGGCGCTGCTCGCCTGGCGCGCCCCGCAGAGGCAAACCTTCCAGGGTCAGACGCTTGCCCTCTGGAGCCTCGGCACTCTGCTGTTCAGTGGTTCCCTCTATCTGCTCGCTCTGGCATCCCTGTCGGGCACCAGCCTTGGCGCCTTCGGTATCGTGACTCCGGTCGGCGGCGCTGTCCTGATTGTCGGCTGGCTACGCCTTGCCTGGGGCATCTGGCAGCAACGCTGAGTCAATCGTTGCGCTCCCTCAATCATTATCCGGCAGGGCATAGGTCGCCGTCACATGGGCCACAGGGGCTTCATCTCCATCGCAGAACAACAGCACTTCCCCCACCGCCAGACGACGCCCCAACTTGATGATGCGAGCATTGGCAATCAAGTCCCGGTCCCCCCGCGCGCGACGCAGGAAGTGGCAATTGAGGTCGGTGGTGACTGCCATCGGCTCGGGGCCAATCTGGGCGAGAATAGCCACGTACAGACAGACATCTGCCAGCCCCATCATGGTCGGCCCTGACACACAGGCTCCCGGTCGCAGGTGCTCGTCTTCCACCGCCAGGCTCATGGTCGCGCGCATCTCTCCCACCCCTTCGATAGTGCCTGCGCGGTGAGGAAAGACCTCATCGAGAAAGTCCTCGATGGCGGCGGGGGTCATCACGGTCATAAGGCCTCCCTGCAACTGGGTGATAACGAACAGGCTAACCAATAGGCATCACTCTGAATGATGCTCGACCTTCAACATAACGCAAGCGGGAAAACTCGCCCAATCACACTTGCCTGCTGCAGATACCAGAACGCCTCCTCGACCCGAGGTCGAGGAGGCGTTGTCTCGCGACACAGACATGTCCCTGAGTCACGATCAACCCGGCATGAGAGCCCCTACCGGGTGGCCATCAGCCCCTGGCCTTGTGCACCTGACGCCAGTGGTGCAGCAACGGCTCAGTATAGCCGGCCGGCTGCGCCTTGCCCTTGAAGATCAGGTCACTGGCTGCCTGGAAGGCGCTGGAACCTGCCAGGTCCGCGCTCATCGGCGTGTAGTCGGGGTCACCCTCGTTCTGGGCATCCACCACCTTCGCCATGCGCTCCAGCGTCTGCTGGACACGTGCCTTGTCCACCACTCCATGATGCAACCAGTTGGCGATGTGCTGACTGGAAATACGCAGCGTCGCGCGATCCTCCATCAGACCCACATCGTGGATATCCGGGACCTTGGAGCAACCAACACCGTGCTCGACCCAGCGCACCACATAGCCGAGGATGCCCTGACAGTTGTTGTCCAGTTCCTGCTGAAGCTCGTCATCGCTCCAGTTGACGGACTCAGCCACCGGCACCGTGAGCAGGCCGGCCAGCAGTTCATCGCGCAGACTGCTCTCGTCCTGGTCCTCCAGCTCACGCTGAACCGCTGCCACATCGATCTGATGGTAGTGCAGCGCGTGCAATGTCGCCGCAGTGGGTGACGGTACCCAGGCAGTATTGGCGCCCGACTTCGGATGGCCGATCTTCTGCTCGATCATCGCCGCCATCAGGTCCGGCATCGCCCACATGCCCTTGCCGATCTGGGCACGGCCACGCAGACCACAGGCCAGGCCGACGAGTACGTTGCTGCGCTCATAGGCCTGAATCCAGGCAGCGCCCTTCATGTCGCCCTTGCGGATCATGGCACCCGCCTGCATGGCGGTATGCATCTCGTCGCCAGTACGGTCGAGGAAGCCAGTGTTGATGAACACCACTCGGGAGGTCGCCTGATTGATACAGGCCTTGAGGTTGACCGAGGTACGGCGCTCCTCGTCCATAATGCCCATCTTCAGGGTATCGCGCTCGAGACCGAGCAGATCCTCGATGCGGCCGAACAGGGTGTTGGCAAACGCCACCTCGTCCGGGCCATGCATCTTCGGTTTGACGATATACACCGAGCCGGTGCGCGAGTTGCGCGGCTGATCATCGCCCTTCTTCAGGTCGTGCATGGCGATCAGCGAGGTCACGATGCCGTCGAGAATACCCTCGGGCAGCTCGTTGCCCTCGGCATCCAGTACCGCCGGCGTGGTCATCAAGTGACCCACATTACGCACGAACAACAGCGAACGACCCGGCAGGGTGACACTGCCGCCATCCGCCGTGGTCCAGCTACGATCTTCAGCCAGGCGACGGGTGAAGGTCTTGCCACCCTTGCTGATCTCGCTGCTCAGATCACCTTTCATCAGGCCCAGCCAGCTGGCATAGACACCGACCTTGTCTTCGGCATCCACTGCGGCAACCGAGTCCTCGCAATCCATGATCGAGGTCAGCGCAGCCTCGACCACCAGATCCTTGACGCCTGCCGGATCAGTCTTGCCAATCGGGTGACTGGCATCGATCTGGATTTCCAGGTGCAGGCCGTTATGCGCCAGCAGAATCGCGTTGGGTGCAGCGGCGTCCCCTTGATAGCCGACCAGCTTTCCCGGCTCCTTGAGGCCGGTTTCGCGGCCGCCTTCCAGCGACACCACCAGGCGACCATCGCGCAACACGTACTTGACTGCCTCACGGTGCGATCCCGTGGCCAGCGGAACTGCCTGATCAAGCACATTGCGAGCATAGGCGATGACCTTCTCGCCACGCTTCGGGTTGAAGCTGGTGCCCTTTTCACAGCCATCGTCTTCAGCGATGACATCGGTGCCGTAGAGCGCGTCGTAGAGGCTACCCCAACGAGCGTTGGCAGCATTCAGTGCGTAGCGCGGGTTGTTGACCGGTACCACCAGCTGCGGACCGGCCTGAACCGCAATCTCGCGGTCAACGTTGCGGGTGGTGACTTCAACGTTGGCGGGCGGATCCACCAGGTAGCCGATTTCCTTGAGGAAAGCCTGATAGGCAGCCATATCTGTCACCGGGCCTGGGTGCTCGCTGTGCCAGGCGTCCAGCTTCAGTTGCAGGGCATCACGGTGGGCCAACAGCTCACGATTGACCGGTGCCAACTCGTGAAAGATCTCATCGACACCCTTCCAGAAGGCGTCTGCATCGACTCCAGTACCGGGCAGAGCCTGTTCGTTGATGAACTTGTCCAGCTCAGCGGCCACCTGCAGGCGATGGCGGGTAATGCGTTGCGTCATGGGTGAGACTCCTCGTGTGGCCAACCGTGCCCCCCTTGGCACCAGCAGGCCGGACTGGGGAAGTTTGACTGCTCACGATCAATTTTGTGGAAAATAATTCCATATGTAAACCCGAGAATGTCGACAATCTCATCGTGCTAGACCAAATGATGAGTGACCGAACCATTACGAAACAGTGGTGCCAAATCATTAGTGCCGCTAGCATGGGCACTCAAGGTGGAGGGCGCGATGACAGATTTCACTCCCCTTGAGGCGATGGAAGGAATGACTCTGGTCAAGCCCACCGAGCCAAGCGATGACACTCTGCTCGCCGGTTATCTCCGTCACTATCGCCTCGGGGTACTTCTCAAGGACGAAACAACGCTGCACGTCGGCAACATCGAGGCGATGCCCTATCGGCTATGGACACAGGTATGGACGCCACCTCAACCACGAGGTACTGCCATCATAGTTCATGGCTACTACGACCACCTGGGCCTCTATCGGCACCTGCTGGAGCTTCTTCTCGAGGAAAATCTGCAGGTCGTGATGTGGGACCTGCCCGGTCATGGCCTTTCCAGCGGCGAGCGCGCCGATATCGAGGACTTCGCCGAATACGGCCAGTGTCTGCGCCAACTGCAGCAGCGACTCACCGACGAGGGCCTGGCCAACGGCCCATGGCTGGGGCTCGGCCAGAGCACCGGTGCCTCGATTCTGGCCACCGACACCCTGAGTCATGGAGACGACGACCATTGGCTCGGTCTGGTGCTGCTGGCTCCACTGGTGCGCCCATGGAACTGGACTCGCTCGGCCTGGGTGCACAGTATTGTCGGCCCCTTTGTCTCCAGTGTGCCTCGGCGTTTTCGTCCCAACTCCAACGATACTGACTTCACCACCTTCCTGCGTGAACAGGATCCCCTTCAGCCGCTACGCCTGCCGACCGGCTGGGTCACCGCCATGCGTCGCTGGATGCCACAATTGATGGAGCTGCCATCCAGCCAGTTGCCGACACTGATCATCCAGGGCGACAACGACCTGACCGTTGATGGTCCCTGGAACCTGACTGTGCTGGAGGGAAAATTTCCCAACGCCACTATTCACCGCCACCCCGAAGCACGGCATCATCTGGTCAATGAAATCGAGCCGATTCGCCGTGAGCTGTTTGAACAGGTCCGGCAGTTCATCAACCTGTTGCTGGTTACCGCCGCAGTGGACGCGAGGTCACAACCAATATGCTCCAACTCCCGGGCATCGCAACGCTAGATAGCTGGCGATCAGATTGCGCAGGACACAAGCCCCCGCTGTCCCCGGCCTTGAAACGGATCGTCTTGAAGCGGGTCGTTTTGACGCGGGCCGCTCTGACATTGGTGGTGGCGCTGATCATGACCGGATGTGCGTCACAGCCCGACCAGCCCCGAACCCTGCGTCAGGCGCTGCTGGCACTTGGCCAGAGCGCTGCCATGGAAGTGGCCGACTCTGTCCCTCTGCAAGCCACATCGCTGCGCGACCAGGTCCTGTTGCTTTCGCCTCCCGGTGTCGACGGCCGCCTGACGGTCGACCAGTCGCAACTACAGGAAAGCCTGACTCGCGGCCTGCTGGGCATTGAAGATGGCCCTCAGGTGCTCGACTGGCAGCCCGGTGACACTCCGCAGAATACCAGCCAATGGCTGGTCGATAGCCGCCTGATCGCCGATGGTCCGCGCCTGAAGCTGTCCGACCGCGAACTGCTTCCCTACCGTCTCGAGCTCCGCATGCGCCGGCCCGGAGATGGTGCGGCACTCTGGTCGTCAGTGATCAACGGCGCCTTCGACGCCGACGCTCTCTAGCCCCACCTCCCCGCGACCACCACCTACCGCGTCTGGGCACTTGTCCAGGCGCGAACATTCCCATGCGGCTGCCGCCCTCGAAGCCCACTGCCCTATTCCGGGGCCCGCTATTCCGTATCCGAGCCATCACTCAGGCATCTCCCCCTGCCTGCTCGCCTAAAGTCTAACGATCAACCACATGACATCAGCCATGGGAAAGCTACACTGGAGCTAACTGAACATTTTTGCGCTACGTGAAAAATTGTTTGCCCAGTCCACTTGAATGGTTCAAGAAAAAGACCTGATCAACATCGAAGGTCGTCCCGGGCAGGAGCGCCTACTGACCACTCGCACCGGGCACCAACAACAAGAGGCTCCAACATATGACGCCAACCGCCAGCTCCCCCCTTCCCATCTCGCGGCCACGCCGTCGCCTGCTGATGACCTGCGGCTTCCTCGCACTGCTGGTGACGGCGATGGTCCTTGATACTCGGGTCATCGAGATCGGTTCCGAGGCCGACCAACGCCAGGCGGGCTTCTCACCCGAGCAGTATGGCGCCGAGCAGTTCCCGATCGTCCAGGCTCATGTCGTGGAGCATGCCGTGGAGGCCAGCGAACTGGCGAACGCCCTGGCGACCGACAAGGCCGCTACCATCGACGAGCACGGTGTCGATGCCGGCATCGGCCCAGTGCTGCCGGTGAGCTTCAGCGGCACCGTTGGGGAAGGCAAGGCTGGGATGTATGAGGTCCAGGTGCCAGGCCTTCCCGAGGCATTGACGCTGAGAGTACAGACCGGTCCGGCGATCAATGGCACCGATCTGCGCGATGCGACCGGTGACATCGAATTCGGCCAGTTCACCAATCAGATCGAGTACCAGAACGCCGGGGCGGCAATCAACAATGCCATGAAGCAGGCCGTTCTGGCCGATATCGACACCGCCGCTCTTGCCGGCAAGCACATCGAGGTCACCGGGGTCTTCAAGCTGATCAATCCCGCCAGCTGGATGGTCACCCCGGTTCGCATGAGTGTTCAGCAGCCATGAATGCGCCACAGCCGCGAGCGAACAGCATCCATGGGCTCACATATCATCTCGAATTCTTCACCGGATACGCCAGGCCATGAACGATAACACCACCTCCCACAACGCCGTCGGCGATATCGTGCTGTCGGCACGCAATGTCGCCAAGTCATTCGGCAACGTGCATGCCCTCAAGGGTGTCAACTTCGATATCCACTACGGCCAGGTCACCACGCTGTTCGGCGAAAACGGGGCCGGCAAGTCAACGTTGATGAAGATTCTCTCCGGCGTGATGCAGCCGACGGCGGGCGAGATTCTGCTCAACGGTACCCCAGTCAGCTTCGCCTCGACGTCCGAGGCTCAGCAACAGGGTATCTCGATCATTCATCAGGAGCTGAGCCTCGCACCCAATCTCAGCGTCCGCGACAACATCTTCATGGGCCGTGAGCTCGCTGGCCCCGGCGGCATCCATTATGCCGAGGAGGAACGCCAGACCCGCGCCTTGATGGAGGAACTGGACGAACCCATCGACCCCCTGACGACCGTCGAGGAGTTGCGTCTGGGGCAGCAGCAGATTGTCGAGATCGCCCGTGCGCTGTCGGCTCGCTCCCGCATTCTGATCATGGACGAGCCCACATCGGCCCTGAGCGCTTCCGAAGTCGAAGTGCTGTTCCGGGTCATCGCCGACCTCAAGAGTCGCGGTGTTGCCATCGTCTATATCTCCCACCACCTCGAGGAAGCGCTGCAGATCACCGATCACGCCGTGGTTCTGCGCGACGGTGCCATGACGGCTATCGCTGAGCGCAAGGACATCGACCTGGCATGGATCGTACGCCACATGGTCGGAGAGGGTTTCGACCTCGGCTCACCTCCCGAAGGCTATGGCATGGGGGAAACCGCGCTGTCATTGCAGCAACTGTGCGTGGCCGACGCCACCAACCCGGAGCGCATGGCGGTCGACTCCCTGTCGCTGGAGGTGAGAGCCGGGGAAATCGTCTGCATCTACGGGCTGATGGGCGCTGGACGCACCGAGTTGCTGGAAACGGTTGCGGGTCGAATGCCAACCACCTCGGGTCAGATCCTGCTCGAGGGTCGGGACATCTCTGGCTTGACCATTGCCCAACGCATCGAACAGGGCCTGGTGCTGGTCCCCGAAGACCGGCAGCGCGACGGCCTGGTGCAGACCATGTCGGTGGGCGAGAACCTCTCACTGGCCAGTATCTCGGCCTTTACCCAGTGGATGCTCACTTCCCGCCAACGTGAGCAGCAAGTGATCGATCATTCCATCGGTAATGTACATATCAAGACCGATGGTGGTCATGCCGAAATCGGCTCACTGTCCGGCGGCAACCAGCAGAAGGTGGTCATCGGCAAGATGCTGGCGACCCAGCCCAGAGTCGTGATGCTCGACGAGCCCAGCCGTGGCATCGACATCGGCGCCAAGGCCGAAGTCTTCAAGCTGCTGGCAGAAGGTGCCCGCAACGGCCTTGCGGTCCTCTACACCACATCCGAAGTGGGCGAGTGCCTGAGCATCGCTCATCGCGTGATTGTCATGAGTCGTGGACGCATCAGCGCCGAATTCGACAGCAGCGTTACCAAGGAGCAGATCATGGCCGCCTCCGGAGAGTCTGCCGCTGCCTGAGGAATCCATTCATCTGTGGAGCCAACAACAATGACCTCTTCAACACCTGACACCCAGCCCCAACCTCGACGCAGCTTCGACATCGTCCGCCTGCTGCTGGAAGGACGTGCCTTTTTCGCCCTGATTGCCATCATCATCATTTTCTCGTCGCTGTCGCCGGTCTACTTCTCGACCAGCAACTTCCTGACCATGTCCTCGCATGTGGCAATCTTCGGCCTGCTGTCGATCGGCATGCTGCTGGTCATCCTCACCGGCGGCATCGATCTATCGGTCGGCTCGACCCTCGGTCTGACCGGGGTCTTTGCCGGCCTGCTGATGCAGGGTGTGCCCATCGAGTCCGCCGGTGTAGTGGTCTATCCGCCGGTGTGGGTGGTGGTGATCCTGACCTGTGGCCTGGGGGCGTTGGTCGGCCTGATCAATGGCGTGCTGATTGCCTGGTTCAAGGTGCCAGCCTTCGTCGCCACCCTGGGCCTGCTCTATGTGGCTCGTGGCGCGGCACTGCTGCTCACCGACGGCCTGACCTTCAATAATCTCAGTGGCAGCCCGGAGCTCGGCAATACCGGCTTCGACTGGCTGGGCTTCAATCGCCTGTTCGGCGTCCCGGTAGGCGTTCTGATCCTCGTCGCCGTGGCCATCCTGTGCATGCTGCTACTCAATCGCACCCCCTTCGGACGCTGGATCTATTCCACGGGTGGCAATGCCCGGGCAGCAGAGCTTTCCGGCGTACCGGTGAAGCGCGTCCAGGTGACCGTCTACGTGCTCTCCGGGGTCTGTGCAGCAATAGCTGGCCTGGTGCTGTCCTCGCAGCTGACCTCCGCCGGTCCCACTGCAGGCACCACCTACGAGTTGACCGCCATCGCCGGTGTGGTGATCGGCGGTGCCGCCCTCGCCGGTGGGCGGGGCAATATACGCGGCACCCTGCTGGGCGCTTTCGTGATCGGCTTCCTGTCTGACGGCCTGGTCATCATCGGTATCTCGGCCTATTGGCAGACCGTGTTTACCGGCACCGTGATCGTCCTCGCCGTGATGCTCAACAGTATCCAGTACCGGGCACGCAGGAAGCGTGCTCCCACAGAGCCTGAACAATCCGATAGGCCCCAGTCGCAGCACGGGACAACACAGGACAGCGCAGCACTGGGCAACACCACCGCCAACCCGGCATCACAACAAGCATAAAACTCAGACGACAGAAGGGTGACTCACCATGTTGAACTCAACGACCTTCCGGCGCGGAAAGCGCCTGCTCATCGCCGCTCTCGCCATCAGCGCTCCGTTGCTGGCCGGCAGCGTTGCCGCCCAGGACAAGGGCCTGATCTCGATCATCGTCAACGACACCTCCAACCCCTACTGGTTCACCGAGGGCAAGGTGGCACGCGAAACCGCCGAGGAACTGGGCTATCAAGCCAACGTCACTTCGCACAACGGTGATACCAATACCGAAAGCAACCAGATCGACACCGCGATCACCAATCAGGCCGAGGCGATCATCCTTGACCCGGCCAACGCCGACGGCTCCATCGGTGCTGTGCGCAAGGCCGTGGACGCCGGAATTCCAGTGTTCATCGTCAATGCCGAGATCAACCAGCAGGGACTGGCAGAGGCGCAACTGGTCTCCAACAATGCCCAGGGTGCCGCCCTCGGTGCCCAACAGTGGGCCCAGTACTTCGATGGTGACGTCAACTATGTCGAGCTGTTCGGCGCGCCCTCCGACAACAATGCCGCCACGCGCTCCAACGGCTACGAGACAGTACTCAGCCAGTATCCCAATCTGACCCGAGTCGCCTCCGAGGTCGCCAACTGGGATCGCACCCAGGGCTACAACAAGATGCAGAGCATGCTGCAGGCCAATCCGGGTATCTCAGGTGTCATCAGCGGCAACGATGAGATGGCGTTGGGCGCCATCGCCGCCCTCAAGGAGGCCGGGCGTCTCGAGGATGTCGTGGTTGGCGGCTTTGACGGCTCGCCGGATGCGGTGGATGCGGTCAAGGCAGGAGAGATGGCCTATACCGTGTTGCAGCCGGTGGCGATCTTCTCACGTCGCGCGGTAGAACTCGCTGACCAGTATATCCAGACCGGTGACACCGGCCTCGACAGCGAGAAGCAGTTGTTCGACTGCATGTTGATCACCGAGGACAACGTCGATCAGTACACCTCACCCTTCGTCCTCGAACAGTAAGCGCCAGCAGATATTAACCCGGCATGCTTTCATGTTGGGTTAATGGCGGCACAGGGACGTGCCGCCGTCGGCCATCAGGCCGACGCGAGACCACACCACACCAGCAGATCCGCGCATCTGCGCCAGTGTGGTGCGGACGAAAATCAAATCGATCAGGATGAGCTATTTGATTGCCATGTTAACAAGCCAGATAAAGGAAGCCCGCAGCTCCGAGGGGAGCTGCGGGCTTCCTGCTGGTCGTGGTACGCCGATCACTCGTAGGACATCTCCTCAAGCTCCTTGCCACGTGTCTCGTTGATGCAGCGCATCACGAAGAAAGCCGACAACACCGCACACAGGGCATAGAAGCCATAGGCGCCTGCCAGGCCGATGGAAGTCAGCATGATCGGGAAGGTCATGGTGATGGCGAAGTTGGCGAGCCATTGGAACAACCCGGCGATCGCCAGCCCGGAGCCCCGCATCTGATTGGGGAACATCTCACCGAGCATCACCCACATCACCGGCCCCCAGGACACGTTGAAGCAGAACACATAGGCATTGGCGGCCAACAGTGCAAACACCCCCATGTCATCACTGAGGCGCAGGCTGCCATCGACCATCGCCGCGGTGGAAAAGGCATAGACCAGGCACGCCAGGGTAATGGCCATGCCCACTGACCCGACCCACAGCAACGGCTTTCGCCCGATCCTGTCGACCAATGCAACGGCCACCAGACAGGCACCAATACTCACCGCCCCGGAGATCACATTGATCAACAGCGCATCGCCTTCCGAGAACCCGACCGACTGCCACAGTACGGCACCGTAGTAGAACACCACATTGATGCCCACCAGTTGCTGAAATACCGCCAGACCGATGCCGACCCAGACAATGCCATGCATCTTGCCACTGGTGCGATTGATCACATCACTCAGGCGTGGCTTGTGGTCACGGGTCAGGGTGGCATTGATCTCGTCGAACTTGCCATCGACCTCATCTCCATCGATCACCAGCCCCAGCACGCGCCGGGCATCCGACTCCCTGCCGCTGCTGATCAGATAGCGTGGGCTCTCGGGGATGAACAGCAATGCAACCAGAAACACCGCCGCCGGCAGCAGTTCCATCCAGAACATCCACCGCCAGGTGGCAAATCCGAACCACAGCTCTGCCGTAGCCGAGCTGGAAATCCAGGCCAGAACATAATTGCTCAGGAACGCCATGAACAAGCCACCGATAATCGCTACCTGCTGAATGGTGGCCAGACGCCCACGATAGGCCGAAGGTGCGACCTCACTGATATACGCCGGCGTCATCACGCTGGCGGCCCCTACCGCCATACCGCCGAGAACGCGATAGACCACAAACTCCATGGAGCCATCGGCAATCCCCGAGCCCCAGGCGCTGATCAGGAAGAAGACCGCAGCGACGATCAGCAACGTTCGTCGACCGAATCGATCCGCCAGGCGGCCGGCAAAGAAGGCACCGACAGCGCAACCCAGCAACATCGACGCCACGTTGAATCCCGTGCCGACGCTGTCGGAATTGAACGAAGCCTGCAGGCCGTCGACAGTGCCATTGATCACCCCACTGTCATAGCCGAACAGGAAGCCGCCAATGGCCGCAATGCAGCAGATGACGAGAATAAAGGTGGACCGACTGAACGGTTTGCGATTGATCATGCGCCAGCTCCCGAAAGCAGGTTTTCCCTGTTGACCACCGAGCGGTCATCCAGAAGGCGCAGGCCATCATGGTCGAACCGGTGCAACTGGTCGTGACGTGGTGTCAGGTAAAGGGTGTCTCCGCTGCGTACGTCGACGTCTCCGGGCAGGCGTACGGTCAAATCGCCCACCTGCTCGCAGTCCACATAGGCAAAGGAATCCGCGCCCAGCTTCTCGACGACCCGGACACGCCCCTGCCACTCCCCACTCCCACGCCCCAGCTCGATATGCTCCGGTCGAATGCCCAGGGTAGCCGCGCCATAACCATCGGCCACCGCACCCTCGATGAGATTCATTTTTGGCGAGCCGATGAAGCCGGCCACGAACACGGTCTCGGGGTGCTGATAGAGCTCCATGGGAGCTCCCACCTGCTCGATGTGGCCGGCATTCATCACGACGATACAATCGGCCAGGGTCATCGCTTCGACCTGATCATGGGTGACGTAGATCATGGTGGCGTCAAGGCGCTGATGAAGCTCTGCCAGCTCGACACGCATCCTGTTGCGCAGGGCAGCGTCGAGGTTGGACAGAGGTTCGTCGAACAGGAAGACGCCGGGATTGCGCACGATCGCCCGCCCAATCGCCACTCGCTGACGTTGCCCACCGGAGAGCTCCGCCGGCTTGCGATCGAGCAGCTCGTCCAGATTCAGCAACCGGGCCGCTTCATTGACCCTGACCTCACGTTCGGCAGCCGGCACTCTGGCAAGGCGCATCCCGAAATCAATGTTGCGAGCCACGCTCATATGCGGATAGAGCGCATACGACTGAAAAACCATGGCAATGTCACGGTCACAGGGCTCCGCCGTAGTCACGTCCTGACCACCGATGTGGACCGCCCCACGAGTGACCGTCTCGAGGCCAGCGATCATACGCAGCAGAGTGGATTTGCCACAGCCGGAAGGCCCCACCAGTACGGTAAAGGAGCCATCCTCGATCTGCAGATTGAGATTGGGAATCACCGTGGTCCTGCCACGGAAGGTCTTCTTGATTTCGACCAGGGTTACTTCAGCCATGGTGTGTTCTCGCCTCTGGCGTGCAGTTGTGATTGTTGGATGCATTGGCCATCGTTATTCAGCACGGTAGTCGCGCCGCTCAGTTGACCATGCGGCGATAGCGAAACTCGGCAAAGTCGGCCGATGTACCGCGACCACTGATGTCGTGAGCGGCGATGCCCAGGAAGTTGCCGGTGAAGTAGCCATGGGCACGGCCACTGCCCTCATCGGAAAGCAGACTGGCATCAAGCACCGGGCCAACCGGTTGCCAGTCGACTCCCCCATGGGCATAGCGGAACTGCAGCTCTCCTTCTCGAATATCCATGCCCAGACGCACCGGCAGTCCAGGTCGCAGCACAACACCGGTATCCACGGTTGTCAGATTTCCGGTCGGCCATTCATCACAGCAGCTGATCAGGCTGAGCACCTTGTCGCCGGAATCGTTACGAGCCACTGCGAGGTAATGAAACTTGAAGCGGTTGTAGTAGGCGATGAGACCAGCAAACTGCTGCAATCCCTCCGGCTCGAACTCCAGCATGGTCTCGGCAGCGCAGTGGAGGCTGTCCTGCCGGCGAGCCACCAGGGCCTGCTCAAACCATGAGCCCACCGACTCGCGTCCGAACAGGCGCAGATAGCCGGGGCGATCCCTCAGTGAGAAGAGGCGCTCTGGTTGTGGTGTGCGTAACCATTGAAAGACCTGGGGCAGAGTGCCGAGATGGAAATCGTGGGCTTCTTCCTCGGCCGGCAACCGTTGCTCAATACCTGGCATCGGCACTTCAAGGGCCGGTGTATTGCCTCCCTGAGCCAGGCGCAACCAGCCATCGGCTCCCCACTCGACCTTCTGGATGGCCGTCTCTCGCCCTCGTGGTGATCGACGCGTGCCGGGCAATGGCCGCCCGCAGAGGTGCACCATCCATGTCTCACCCGCGGGTGTCTCGACCAGGTCCGCATGTCCGGCACGCTGCAGCGGATTTTCCGGGTCACCGCGTGATGTCAGCACCGGGTTGTCGGGATGTACGTCATAGGGGCCGGTGATCTCCCTTGACCGCGCCATGGTCACGGCATGGTCGTAACCCGTGCCACCCTCGGCGACCAGCAGGTGATACCAACCATCATGCCGATAGAGGTGCGGCCCTTCGGTCAGCTTCATTTCGGTACCGGCGAAGATGTTGTGAACCGGTCCAACCAGACAGCACCGCTCGGCATCGTATTGCTGAAGGAGAATGCCGCCAAAGCGGTCACCGCCCTCGCGCTGGCGATAGTCCCACTGCAGGTTGAGTAACCATTTGCGGCCATCCTCATCATGAAACAGCGATGGGTCGAAGCCGCTGGAATTCAGATAGATCGGGGCGCTCCATGGCCCCTCGATGGATGGTGCGGTGACCAGATAGTTGTGACCATCCTTGAAGTTGCCCTCGTAGCGCTTCATGTCTGTGTAGATCAGCCAGAACAGCCCATCGGCATAACTCAGGCACGGCGCCCATATACCACAGGAATCGGGATTCCCGCGCATGTCGAGCTGACTCTCTGTGGTCAACGGCCGGGTAACCAGCCGCCAGTTGGCCAGGTCACGGGAATGATGAATCTGTACGCCGGGGTACCACTCGAACGTGGACGTTGCGATGTAGTAGTCATCCCCAACCCTGCAGATCGAAGGGTCAGGGTTGAATCCCGGCAGAATGGGGTTGCGAATCATGTCTGTCATCTGTGATATCTCCTAGCCCTTGACGGAGCCGCCAGTGAGGCCGGCCACGATGTATTTCTGGGCGGCAAGAAAGAAGATCACGGCAGGCGCAATGGTCAAGGTGACGAAGGCCAGAATCATGTTCCACTGGGTCAGGTATTCGCCCTGAAACTGCATCATGCCGAGCGGCCAGGTGTAGAGAGAGCGGTCGTTGAGCACTACCAGCGGCAACAGGAAGTTGTTCCAGCTCTGCACGAAGACAAAAACGCCAACCGTGGCCAGGATCGGTGTCGACAGTGGCAACGTGAACGACCAGAAGAAACGTAGGTAGCTGCAACCATCGACATAGGCAGCCTCGAACAGCTCCCTGGGAAGCTGGTCGAAGAACGCCTTGAACAGCAGAATCGCCAACGACAGGCCAAAAGCGGTCTGCGGCAGGACCACTGCCCAATAGCTATCGAGCAGCCCGAGATCACGTACCTTGATGAACAGCGGCAGAATCGCCGCCGCAAAGGGAAACATCAGCCCCAGCAGCAGGTAGGAGAGAATCATCTTCGAGCCGAAGAAGCGGATCTGCGCGAACACATAGGCCGCCGCCGCCCCCACCACCAGCGTCAACAACATGGTCATCGAGGAAATGAAGAACGAGTTGCCCAGATAGCGCCAGAAGTTGCCATCGAACAGGATGGCGGCGTAGTTCGCGGGGTCCCAATTCCCCGGTAACCACAACGGGTTGGTACGTAACTCGGCATTGCTCTTGAAGCCACCGAAGAAGGAGGCCAGCAACGGGCCGATTACCAGGCTGGCCACCAGAATCAGCAGGATCACACGCAGTGTATTGCGGGTTGTACGGTTCATGCCTGCCCCTCCCTGGTGGTGTTGCGCTGATAGAAGAAGGCAATGGCAATGGCCAGCACGAACAACACCACAGCGGCAGCACTGCCGAAACCGATATTCAGTCGCGACAGACCGAAGGAGTAGAGATAGGTCACGATGGTATGGGTGCTGTTGGACGGCCCACCGTTGGTCATCGGGATGATGATGTCGAAGATCTGCAACGAGCCGATGATGGCAAAGAAGCCACTCACCACAAGGGCATGCTTGATCATCGGAATCTGCACAAACCAGGCGATCTGGCGTGGCCGAGCCCCCTCCAGCCGAGCGGCCTCGACCAGATCATTCGGCACACCTTGTAACGCGGCAATGTAGATCATCATGTGAAAACCGAAGTACTTCCACACGATGACCGTCATGATTGCCGGAAAGGCCCACTGGTGATCGGACAGCACATAGACCGAGTCCTCTCCCAGCGCCTGGAACATCATTGCCGTGATGCCATAGTCGCCATCGAAGACGAAGCTCCAGATCAAGCCAGCAGCCACTTCCGCCAGGATGTAGGGCAGAAAGAACACCAGCCGGAACAGGGTGTTGGTCGGTGTCCTGCGATAGACGAGAAGCGCCAGCCCCAATGCCAGCGGCATCTGGACGAGCAGCGAGACAAGAATCAGTTTGGCGGTATTCCACAGCGCAGTATGAAATACCGAGTGGTCCAGCAGGCGCCGGTAGTTCTCGGTACCGACGAAGTCGGACGGCGAGCCATAGCCGTTCCATGAGAAACCACTATAGTAGGCCGCATCCACCAGCGGCAGGATAACGAACAGTGAGAACAGGATCAGGGCCGGTGGCAACAGAATCAGTACAGCGGAAAGCCTGCCACTGACCACATTCTTCCTGATGCGATCAGTCGTGCTCCTCTTGTGCACAGCAGAGCGAGTCATGATTGTCATGGGGGGCATCCATCCCGGGACTGGTCATTGGGGTACGCCGGAAAACCCGTGCCGACGTACCGGCGAAGCGGTAACGAGCGTTCGGGATTACCGAAACTGCCAGGCCTCCTCGACCCGCTCGGCAGCCTCCTCAGGGGTGGTGACGCCCTGCGCCAGGTCGGCACTGATATCGTTGACGGTAGCGCCAACTGAAGTGCCCAATGCCTGATCAAGAAACACCTGGTGGAAGGTCGACTCAGCCAGGATGTCCGCCGCACGACGTGCATAAGGCGTCAGTAGCTCCTCCTCCGAGCCATGCGCAACGGGCACGAAGATGCCCCGCCTCGCCGCCTCACGCTGGTTCTCTTCGTTGAGCAGGAAGCGCAGGAAGTCGATCGCCTCATCCGACGCACCTCGGGTGACGGCAAAGCCATTCATTCCACCAAAGCTATGGGTATTACCGGCTCCTTCCGCCACCGTGGGAAACGCGATGAACTCCAGATTCTCGTCCGGCACTCCTTCACCGCTTACGGAACGTTCTCTGGAGGGGAGATAATCCCAATCTCCCATCAGGTGCAGTGCGGCTTCACCGTCGCCGAACATGGCACTGGCACGTTCGTAGGTGGTCGACATGAATCCCGACTGGAAGGGCTCGAGTTGAGCGAACTCCTGCAGCATTTCCCCGGCACGGACAAAAGCATCGCCCGTGAAACCTCCATTCTCGCCATTTCTGGCCGCCTCGATACCATCACCACCGGCAAGGCGCGTGGCCAGAGCGCCCCAATAGAAATGCATCGGCCAACCATCCTTGGCGCCCACCACCACTGGTGTGATGCCCTTGTCCTTCAGCGCCGCCACGGCTGCCTCGAGATCCTGCCAGGTCTTGAGCGCCTCAACGTCAATGCCCGCCTGATCCGTGAGAGCCGTGTTGACCCAGAAGCCCACTACCGTGGCATAGAGGGGCGCACCGTAGACTCTGCCATCCAGAGTGAAGGCGCTCACCGCCGACTCCGGATAAAGCTCCTTCCAGCCCTCCTGCATCGGCTCGGTCAGATCACGCACAAAACCTGCTTCCACCTGATCGCGCAGCCCCTCGCCACCCCAGCTGTAGTAGATATCCGGCCGAAGGTCGGACTGCAGCAGGGTCGGCAGGCGTGTCTTGTAAGCCTCATTGGCGATGTACTCGAACTCGACATCAACATCCGGGTGTTGCGCCTCATACTCGGCCACAACATCGTTGTAATACTGCTTCTCGATATCACTCACCTCGACTCGCAGTACGCGCACGCTGCTGTCCGCCACCGCGGCCACGGAGCCAAGTACCGACGCAACAGCAATAGCTGCCACCAGGTTGCGCCGAACCATGTGCCCGCAATCGGGCCGGTTGAATGCGATCATGACGTCCTCCCTTGTTGTGTTGTTGGAGCAGTGGTCTACGACTCGTTATTGAATGGACTCAGCCCCAGCCACCATCGACGGCAAGCTCCTGCCCGGAGATCGCCCGGCTATCGGCGCTGGCCAGGAACAGGGCGAGGGGAGCCACGTGATGAGCCTCGAGACGGAACTTCAGACACTGGTGTTGCTGGATCGAAGCCTCGTCGTCCGGGCCGATCCATTTCTCGAGCTGTCGTTCGGTGAGAATCGACCCCGGCACCAGCGTGTTGACACGAATGCCGTGTACACCGAGGTCGCGGGCCAGGCTGCGTGTCAGGCCATGCACTGCAGCCTTGGCGGTGATGTAGGAAGAGAGGCTCCCGATCGCCATCTGCACACTGATCGAGCCGAAGTTGATGATTGAACCGCCACCGGCTTCAATCATTTGATGCGCGGCAGCCTGCGCCGCGAAGAACATCGGACGCAGATTGAGCGACATTCGCTCGTCCCAATAGTCGGCATCGATGTCCTGCCAGCGGTGGCGGTCATCATTGGCGGCGTTGTTCACCAGCGTATGGATCGGTCCCAGCGAGGCACCGACCTCAGCGATGACGGCCTGCAGCGCTGCCACATCCCGAACGTCGCAATAGCGATAGTGTGGCGCGGCACCGGTTTCCGCCTTCAGCTCCTCGACCAGTGTTCGGCTGGCAGCTTCATCGATATCGACAAGGACCACCCGGGCCCCCTGATGGTGAAAGGCACGGGTCATCGCGGCGCCAATTCCGCTGCCGCCTCCGGTGATGAAGACCACTCGATCCTTGAGACTGGGGTAATGCGTCACATCGTCATCGCTCATTCGTTCACGGCTCATTCGCTCACTCTCTTGCCTGCAACTTATTTGCCTGTAACTTATTTGTCTGTAACTTAGTTTTTTCTTTTTACTAAGTGGCAAGGATGGTTTCTCGACACACATGCCTCAATGAGACATTGGTCTAGCTGCAGCAACCCCGGGCTGAACCCGGTATGATCGAAACGGATGAATCAGTGAAAACGGTGTTCCACCGGCCGACAACACAAGGACGACGTTCCCTTCATGTCCAGCAGTCATCAGCCGCACAGAGCAGGCGACCTGCTTTTCCTCAAGCGCCTCAATCGCAGCACCATCCTCGAGCTGGTTCGCCGCACACCGGGTCTGACACGCGCGGATATCGCCACTCAGGCGCAACTGACCAAGGCAACTGTCGGTGGCGGCGTCCAGTCGCTGCTCGAGCAGGGATGGTTATGTGAGGGAGAGTTGCAGAAGAGCAGTGGCGGGCGGCCCGGCCGTGCTCTGCACCTCAATGAACAACGTTTCGCCATGCTCGGTGCGGAAGTCGGCGTCCATGGCCTGCGGCTGGTGGCCTGCACCCCCTCGGGACGGGTTCTCGAGTCCCTCAATGAGCGCCTGCCCCTCTCTTCCCCCGAAGTCGCTGCCGAACGACTGGCAGAACTGCTGCAGACACTGATGCAATCACCGTCACTTGATGGCTACCACCTGCTGGGAACGGGTATCGCTCTGCCCGGTCCGGTGGCACCGGAAGATGCCATTCTGCGTGTCGCACCGAATCTGGGCTGGCGCGAAGTGAGATTCCTCGACCTACTGCACGCCCACCTGCCTCGCCAGGACACCATATGGGTGATGGAAAATGAAGCCAAATCAGCAGCTTTTGGCGAACTGTACTTCCGCACCGGCAGCATTCCTGCCTCGCTGGTCTATATCAGCGCCGGCACCGGTATCGGCAGTGGCATGGTAGAAGGAAACCGCCTTCCACTGCTGTCCCGAGGACACCAGGGACTGGCCGGAGAAATCGGCCACACCGTCCTGCAACCCGGAGGCCTCTACTGCCACTGCGGCAATCGTGGCTGCGCCGAGACTCTGGTCAGCGGCTGGTCGATCCGTGCCGCTCTGGGCATCAACGAGGAAGAGGATCTGATCGAGGCGATCCAACCTCGCCTCCAGGAGCCGCAGGTCCAACTCACCCTACGCCGAGCAGGAGAGGCACTGGGTGCCTTGATACTCAATCTTCACCACACCCAGAACCCCTCGGAAATCGTTCTCGGCGGTTCGCTGGTACGGCTCGGGGGCCCCTTCCTCGAGCCCGCTCTGGCCTACTTCAGGGACAACCAGGCCCGCCTGCTGAGTGACTCTCGGCCGGTTCCGCTGAGAGTCATCGAGGATGCCACTCTGGTCGCTGCGCGGGGTGCCGCCGCACAGGTTCTGGCCAATGTCATCCACGGCAGCAATGAACTGTTGTGAGTCATGCCTGGGCTGGGTAGAGGCAGCAGGACTATGTAATTTTATTGAACATACTCACAGGAGCCATTCGAGTCCCGACAGCGGCGGTGACGTTCGCCGGAATGGCACATACTGCCCCCTGTTGCCATCCTGTGGTGGTTCAACTGTGGTGGTTCAACAAGGAGTCTGGTTGCCGCATGTCGTCTCTATCTATTACCTCGAAACAGGCCATTACCTCAAAACGGGCCATTACCCCACAACAGGCCCGCGCCATCTGGATGCGCGCCCAACGACTCGATGAAGTTGCCCCCTTTGGCAAGGGCCCGGCTGCCACCCGAGCGGCGGTGGAACATCTGGGCTATGTGCAGATCGACACCATTCATGTCATCGAACGTAGCCACCACCATATTCTGTATACCCGCATCCCCGACTATGCTCGCGCCGACCTGGAACATGCCCAGTCCCGCGACAGGAGTGTGTTCGAATACTGGACCCACGCACTGTCCTACGTGCCCAGCACCGACTATCGCTACTTCATGCCGGCCATGGCCCGCCATCGTGAGCAACCGTCACGCTCCTTTACCTCCATCGATCCCGATGACTATTCGGCACTGCTCAAACGCATCCGTCGACATGGTCCGCTGTCGATTCGCGACATAGAAGAACCGCGTGTGGAAAAGGAGCATCCCTGGGATAGCCGCAAACCCTCTCGAAAGCTGCTCAAGTACGGCTTCTATACTGGAGACCTGGCCATCAGTGAACGGGTGGGGATGCTCAAGCGCTACGACTTGACCCGTCGTCACTTCCAATGGCAACAGCGCCCACGCCCGGCCACCGAGCGCCAGCTGGCACGCTATTATCTGACCCGGGCTCTGCGTGCCCAGGGAATCGTAAGCCTGGACTCCATCTGCTACGGCAACGCCTCGATGAAACCGCTGGTCGCCAGTCTGATCGAAACCGAGGTGCGCCAGAAGCGCCTGCTCCCGGTGCACATCGACTCACGCTCTGGCCCACAGCATTGGGCTGAGCCAGCCACACTGGACCAACCTGCGCAGCTCGATGGCACACCGCTGGTCCATATCCTGTCGCCCTTCGATCCTCTGGTCATCCAGCGCAAGCGTCTGAAGCTGTTCTTCGATTACGAGCATCGCTTCGAGGCCTATGTGCCCCCCGGCGATCGTGTATTCGGTTACTTCGCCCTACCGGTGCTGATCGGCGATCGAATCGTGGCAGTGCTCGATCTGAAGACCGACCGCCAGCAACAGCGGCTGCTGATTCAGCAATGGACCTGGATAGCGCCGCGGAGTGCGGAGCTGAAAGCTGCCATTGAAGCGGAACTGGAGCGTTTCGAGCGCTTTCAGTTGGCCTGAACTCCACTCGGCTGAGCCGCTATTAACATGGCAATCAAATAGCTCATCCTGATCGATGTGATTGTCGTCCACACCACACTGGCGCAGATGCGCAGGATCTGCTGGTGTAGTGAGGTCTCGCGTCGGCCTGAGGGCCGACGGCGGCACGTCCCTGTGCCGCCATTAACCCAACATGAAAGCATGTCGGGTTAATAACATGGCAATCAAATAGCTCATCCTGATCGATGTGGTTTTCGTCCACACCACACTGGCACAGATGCGTGGATCTGCTGGTGTAGTGAGGTCTCGCGTCGGCCTGAGGGGCGACGGCGGCACGTCCCTGTGCCGCCATTAACCCAACATGAAAGCATGTCGGGTTAATAATACTGCGCAAACCTCTTGAGAAGTCCGCCGGGCCTGATCATGATTCGTCGGCTGTCCGAGCCAACATCAGGGGCTGAATAACTGCTTTGAACCAGCCCCGGCGAAGTCTCGAACAGCCCTGAGCGAAGCCTTGAATATCATGGGCATCCAGGCACGAGAACAAGGAACTATCACCCATGCCATCCGCCAGCCTCACCACATCAACACCTCTCCGGGATCCCTTCATCCGCCGCAGCATTCTCCCGGTCATGGGACTTTTCATCGCCATCTATCTTTCGGCATTGGCCTTTGACTACCACATCAATTCCGTGGTGCTGTCCATTGTGCTGATGGTGACACTGTGTCTGCTGAGGGTACCTGTCGCCATCGCCCTCATCGCCTCGGCCCTGCTCGGAGCCCTGCACAGCGGCCTGCCGATGAACGATGCCATCTCCGCCTTGAACGACAATCTACTGATCGGCGCCCAGGTAGGTATCACTTACGTCATGATTGGGGCGTTCGCCGTGGCGATCGCTCGCAGTGGTCTGGTGGATCTGCTCGCCCACTGGATAGCCTCCCGCCTCGATCTGAGTGAGGGAGCCACCAACAAGGGCATCAAGTGGCTGTTGTTCCTGACACTGATCGCCGCCTCTGTGATGTCACAGAACCTGGTGCCCGTGCATATCGCCTTCATCCCCATTCTGATCCCACCGCTGCTGGGTGTTATGAACCGACTCAGCATCGATCGACGCGCGATAGCCTGTATCCTCGCCTGCTCGATCAGCGCCAGCTATCTACTGCTGCCGACAGGTTTCGGCGCTATCTACCTGAATGAAATCCTGCTCAGCAATGTCAACTCCGTCGGCGAGGCCCACAACCTGACCGTAACCGCGGGGATGGTGCCGAAGGCCATGCTGTTGCCAGTAATGGGAATCCTCGTGGGCATGCTGGTTGCCATCTTCATCAGCTACCGTAAACCACGCGACTATCAGACCGTACCGCTTACCGACCTGCACATGGACCAGCCGCCGCACCAGCTCAAGGTCGGCCAGTTGCTGACGACACTGGCCGCACTGGCTGTGGCCCTGGCCTGTCAGCTAGCGTTCGACTCATTGCTGGTAGGGGCGATGGTCGGCTTCATGATCCTCGCCTGTAGCGGTGTCTTTCGCTGGAGCGAGCAGGACGACGTGTTCACCGAGGGGGTGCGTATGATGGCGCAGATCGCGGTGATCATTACCATCGCTTCAGGATTCTCGGGTGTGCTCAATGCCACTGGCGAGATTGCTCCGCTGGTCTCCGCCACCGCCGACCTGATCGGCGACAACATGGCGCTTGGCGCCGCCCTGATGTTGATCGTTGGGCTGTTCATCACCATCGGCTTTGGTGACTCCTTTGCCAGCGTGCCGATACTGGCCCCGATCTATGTCCCCCTCGCACTTGCTCTCGGCTTCTCGCCAATGGCCACCGTCGCACTATTGGGAGCCGCTGCCGCTCTGGGCGACGCAGGCTCCCCGGCATCCACCATTACCCTCGGCGCCACCGCCGGGCTCAACGCCGACGGCCAGCACGACCATATTCGAGACAGCGTGATCCCCACCTTTTCCCATGCCAACTTCGGTATGCTGCTGTTCGCGTGGGCGGCGGCAATGCTGCTGTAGTAAAACAGCGGGTACGCCGTTCGTACGGGAGAAGCACCTACCTCAGCACACCACTGCAGGACGCCGAGACAGAAGGCCCTGCGGTCGATCGCGCCATATCACCGTTGCCTTCACCGGAGATGGAGATTCACGTATCGCACGACGTTCACCCAGGACGTCGCGGTAACTTGTCCGACAGTTCGACCCAGTTGACCCGTTCGTCCCAGTGCACATGAACGTCCGGCTCGAAATCTGTATGGGTATCGAGCAGCGCGGCGTAGAAGTGAATCTCATCCGGAAAGCTGTCCGCTTCGAATGCCACAGGCGAGCCGCATCTGGCACAGAAGGAGCGTCTCACACCGGGGCTTGATTCATAGACCTTCGGCACAGCCCCCGTCCATTGCCAGGCTCCGTGTGGTACTCCCATGAAAGTGGTGAACGGCGATGCCGTCTGGCGACGACAGGACTCACAATGGCAGTGTGCGCGCCAGTTCTCGAGCCCATCATAGGTAAAACTGACGGCACCACAGAGGCATCTTCCAGTTTGTGACATATCGCCCTCGCTTCAACCCTCAGTCGATTCAGCGGTGAACCAGGTGTCATCCACGCGTCATATCCCCTGCACACGTCATCCATAGAGTTGGCTTGAGCACTGTCCGTACGGATTCAGTCAAGACCAGGGGGAGAGTCATGGCAAGCTTCAAGGTCGGCACCTTCAATCTCTACAACCTTGTCCTGCCGGGGCATCATTACTACGGCGACAACGTCTACTCGCAGAATCTCTATGATCGCAAGCGTGAATGGATCCGTCAGCGCGTGCAGAACATGGAGGCCGAGATCATCGGTTTTCAGGAAGTCTTTCAGCGTCAGGCGCTGATTGAGGCACTGGAGGGCACGGAGTTTTCCCCCGAGCAGGTTCATGTGCTGGGTGAAGACGGCAGCTCCCCCGTGGTCGGCCTGGCATCACGTTTCGAACTGATCGATGAGCCACAGAGTATCCGTGAGATTCCCGCCGCCATTCTTGATGCCATTCCCACTGGCGAGTTGGGCATCCGCGAGTTCTCTCGCCCACCACTCAAGACACGCATCGTGCTACCCGAGGGGCACGAGCTGACCGTATTGGTGTGTCATCTCAAGTCCAAGCGCCCGATGATCCTCAGTGGCGAGGACGAGGATGACTTCCTGACCCAGGCTCTGGGATCGACACGCTCCTTGTTGCGTCGTTCGATCGAGGCGGCGGGTATCCGCCATTTGGCCCTCGAGGCCATGGCCGACAACGATGCGCCGCTGATGGTGATCGGTGATCTCAACGACGCGACTCACTCGGTCACCACTCAGATCATGGCGGGGCCACATCCCTGGAAGTTCGATCCGCGCCCGGTCAAGGAACGCCACTGGGACCGCCTGCTCTACAGCAGTTTCGATATCATCGCCCAGCGCTCGCTCAAGAACCAATGGCCGACCTACATCTACAACGGCCGTTACGAGGAACTCGACCACATCCTCGTTTCCCAGGAGTTCTACTTCCGTAACCCGGACCGCATTGGCGACATGGATTACGTCCATGTGCTGGACGACCAGCTCAAGGACGACACCCTGTCCCGTGACCGGCTCCCTCGCTGGAAGTCCGATCACGGTCAGGTCGTGGCGACCTTCCGGCTACGGGAAGAACGCAGCTGAGGAGGAATATCAACGCTGATGCCACTCATCCTCCCTTGAGCATCCGATCCAACTGCCGATAACTGATGGCCTCGATCAATTGCTCGCGTGAGGGTCTCTCCAGGCCGGCGAGATCGGCCAGAGTCAGGGCCACTCTCAGTACACGGTGATAGGCGCGGGCGGAAAGCGCCAGACGATCAAGGGTTTCGGCCAACCAGGCACGGTCAGTGGCACCGAGGGCACAGGCGTCATCAAGCTGTCGCCCACTCAAATGGGCATTGATACCGCCGCGAGCGGCCTGGCGCTGACGTGCTGCCATGACCCGCTCCCGCACCGACTCGGTACTCTCTCCCGACTCGCGGGACGTCAACTGACTGGCCTTGAGTGCCGGCACTTCGACCTGCAGATCAATACGATCCAGCAGCGGCCCCGATAGGCGCGACTGATAGCGCTGAATCTGGCTGGCAGTGCAGACGCACGCCTGACGAGGGTCCCCCAGGTGCCCGCAGGGGCAGGGATTCATGGCCGCAACCAACTGGAAACGCGCAGGATAGCGTCGCTCATGGCTGGCACGGGAAATATGAATCTCGCCGGACTCCATCGGCTCACGCATGACTTCGAGGACATGGCGGCTGAACTCGGGCAGTTCATCGAGAAACAACACCCCCAGGTGGGCCAGCGAAATCTCCCCGGGGCGCGGGCGACTGCCTCCGCCGACCAGAGCCACAGCACTGGCGGTATGGTGAGGGGCACGAAAGGGACGCCGTCCCCAGTCCTGCTCGATCGCCAGGCCACTGACCGAACGTATGGCAGCCACCTCGAGGATCTCGTCTTCGTCCAGCGCCGGCAGAATCCCCGGCAGACGACTGGCCAGCAGTGTCTTGCCGGTGCCCGGAGGGCCGGCAAACAGCAGATTGTGGCCGCCAGCCGCCGCCACTTCCAGCGCACGTCGTGCCTGATGCTGGCCACGTACATCAGCCAGATCCGGCGTTTCGCTCAATGATGGTGCAGGGTCATCGGCCTGCCAGGGAGTGATCAGGGTGTGACCGGCAAGATGGGCAACAACATCCACCAGGTGACGAGCCGGGAGCACTTCCAGACCACCGGCCAACGCGGCCTCGGCGGCATTGGCTTGAGGAACGATGACTCGCCGTCCGGCACGTCGAGTCGCCAGGGCGAAGGGCAGCATGCCGGTGACCGGTCGTAGATGGCCGTCCAATGCCAGCTCCCCGGCACATTCAATGCCTTCCAGCGCTTCCGCGGGTAGTTGCCCGGAAGCCACCAGCAGCCCCAGAGCAATCGGCAGGTCAAAACGCCCGCCTTCCTTGGGCAAGTCGGCGGGCGCCAGATTCAGAGTGATACGGCGTAGCGGAAACGCGAATCCCGAGGTGGTCAGTGCGCTGCGGACTCGCTCGCGACTTTCCTTGACCGCGGCCTCGGGCAGACCCACCAGGGTCATCCCCGGCAGGCCATTGGCCAGATGGGCTTCAACATGAACCTCGGGGGCTTCCAGCCCCAGCCCGGCCCGGGTGGTGATGATCGCCAGTGTCATGGGCACTCCCTTGCCTGCCACAGAACCACAGGCATCGGGGCCGTCAGACTATCAATCGGCTATCGCGCCGCACTTGGCGGCAGGTACACCCGGCTGACATTGGCGGTGTGCTGGTCCAGTCCTACCGAGTCTCGATGTCGGTGTCCGTAGGGGTCTCTGCCTCAGTGGCGGACCCATTACGTGCTTCGACAGCGGCCTCGAGACTCGCCACCTGCTTTTCCAGAGCCTCGACCCGTGCGCGGGTACGTTGCAGCACATCCATGAGGATGTCGAAATCCTCGCGTGACACCAGCTCAAGACGGTCAAAGGCGCCGCGAACGACCTGCTGCACCCCCTTCTGAATCTCTTCCGGTGCCTGAGATGCGCCCTGAAGGCGCTCGCCGATCTGTTGAGCCAGGCGGCTGATACGGTCCTGACTGACCATGATGCCTCTCCTTGTAGAACCAGTGTGTGCCTGACGACAGGATACGCAAGCCTGGCGGCCAGCGCATGCATTGAACGCGTTAGTTCTGATGCGTTGTCGCACAAGACGCCCTTGATTAGCGCATACCCTGCGACACAGTGAACCAAAACAGTGCATTCACAACCTGGCGGTTTTGTGCAACTGCGAACATGCGTTTCCGGTAGTTATATAAACATCTGAATCATAGTGCTTATTTATTCACTGGCACGCTTTACGCAACAACAAATCATCTATGCACCGCGCGGCGACAGGCCGCAACTTCTCCAGCAGGGAGTTCTGGTATGAAACTGATCACCGCCATCATCAAGCCGTTCAAGCTGGACGACGTTCGCGAAGCACTCGCTGATAACGGCGTCCAGGGAATCACGGTGACCGAGGTCAAGGGCTTCGGTCGTCAGAAGGGCCACACCGAGCTGTATCGTGGCGCGGAGTACGTCGTCGACTTTCTGCCCAAGGTGAAGGTTGAGGTCGCTGTTGATGAAGCCCGTCTGGACAGTGTTCTCGAGGCCATCTGCAACGCCGCCAACAGCGGCAAGATCGGGGACGGCAAGGTATTCGTCACACCGCTGGAAGATGTCATCCGTATTCGTACCGGTGAACGCGGTGCCGATGCTGTCTGACGCCTCTCCCGCGTCACCGACACTCCGTTACGCAGGCCTTTTGCTCCGACATACGACTCGACACTAGAGAGAAAATCCATGGTCGACATCAGTGAACTCAGCTACGCGCTCGACACCTTCTACTTCCTGATCTGCGGCGCCCTTGTCATGTGGATGGCGGCCGGCTTTGCCATGCTCGAGGCAGGCCTGGTGCGCGCCAAGAACACCGCCGAAATCCTGACCAAGAACATCGTACTGTTTGCCATTGCCTGCACCATGTATCTGCTGGTTGGCTATCACATCATGTACTCCTCAGGGGAAGGCGGCTTCCTGCCCAGCATCGGTTTCCTGCTGGGTAGCGAGAATACCGTCGATGCAGTCCTGGCCGGTGGTGAAGACGCGCCCTACTACTCCGCACGTGCCGACTTCTTCTTCCAGGTCGTGTTCGTTGCCACCGCCATGTCCATCGTTTCCGGCGCCGTTGCCGAACGCATGAAGTTATGGGCCTTCCTCGCCTTTGCCGTGGTCATGACCGCCGTGATCTACCCGGTGTCCGGCTACTGGACCTGGGGGGGTGGCTGGTTGTCGGCCAAAGGATTCTCCGACTACGCCGGTTCCGGCATCGTCCACATGGCAGGTGCCGCCGCCGCTCTGGCCGGTGTACTGGTACTGGGTCCTCGCAGGGGCAAGTACGGAAGGAACGGTGCGATCTATGCGATCCCCGGTGCCAATATGCCGCTGGCTACCCTGGGTACCTTCATCCTGTGGCTGGGCTGGTTCGGCTTCAACGGTGGCTCCGAGCTGAAGATCTCTGACGTTGCGTCTGCCAACAACATGGCGCAAGTGCTGGTCAATACCAATGCTGCCGCCGCCGGTGGCGTACTGGCCGCGCTGATCCTCTCCAAGGTGTGGTTCCGCAAGGCCGACCTGACCATGGCACTGAACGGCGCGATCGCTGGCCTTGTGTCCATCACCGCCGATCCGCTGTCGTCCTCCGCCCTGAGCGCAACACTGATCGGAGCCGCAGGCGGCCTATTGGTCGTGATCGCTATCGTGACCCTCGACAAGCTGCGCCTGGACGATCCGGTCGGTGCCATTTCCGCCCACGGTGTGGCAGGCATCTGGGGCCTTCTGGCAGTGCCGCTCAACAACGCTGATGCCACCTTCGGTGCACAGCTGCTGGGCATCGCCAGTATCTTCATCTGGATGTTCACCGCCAGCCTGGTGGTATGGCTGATCATCAAGGCGATCATGGGTGTCCGTGTCAGCGAAGAAGAAGAATACGAAGGCGTCGACCTGGCCGAATGCGGTCTCGAAGCCTACCCCGAGTTCAACGTCGCCAAGAAGTAACCTCGAGGTTACCCGCGACACCAGTGAGCTGGCGTGCTCCACCTGGCCCCTTCGGGGGCCTTTTTTGTTCTCGGCCGCAACCACGGCCGACATCAGCTTCGAGCTTCGAGCTTCGAGCTTCGAGCAGGACTGTGCTATGCCCCCGATTTTGTGGACACCTCACTTTCCATCATGAGGTGAGGTGTCATGCTTCTACGTACACGTCGGCGGTATACGTCGGAATACAAGTTACATGTGGTCCGGTACTCTCTGGAGTCGACCGCCCCTCAAGCTGTCATCGCTGCTGAATTTGATGTTCCCGTCAGTGTCCTTGGTCGATGGAGGAGAGAGTACGTGTCCACTCACAAGAAAGACCAGAAGCCCGTCCCCAACCAGGGAGCCTCGAAGAGTCTGGCAGACCTGGAGCGGGAGAATCGCCAGTTGCGGAAACAGTTGGAACGCAAGGAACTGGAGATCGATATCCTAAAAAAG
>NZ_FRCA01000010.1 GCF_900142755.1 Halomonas cupida
TGTGGAAGCGCTGCAAGGCGTTGAGCTAACCGGTACTAATGGTCCGTGAGGCTTGACCATATAACACCCAAGTGGTTTTGGTCGATGACGCACGAAATTTACGATTGACCGGATACAGAGACGTATCACGTCGGCATGATCTACACCCTTTTCGCCTGACGACCATAGCGAGTGTGAACCACCTGATCCCTTGCCGAACTCAGTAGTGAAACCGCTCAGCGCCGATGGTAGTGTGGGGTCTCCCCATGTGAGAGTAGGTCATCGTCAGGCATTTATTCGAAAAAATCCCCCGGATACGTCCGGGGGATTTTTTTTGCTTCGAGCGCCGAGCACGCTGCGCTCGGGCCGCGAGCGGTTCCGTGCCACCATGCTGTTCACCGCTTGCCATATTCAGAGCAACCCCGGTCATCGAGCGATGGTCGGGGTTTTTCGCGTTATGGGGCAGGCCACGAGCCTCGAGCACGCCACGAGCCTCGAGCACGCTACGCTCGGGCTGCGAGCAGTGCCGTGGCACCATGCTGCTCGAAGCTCGAAGCTCGAAGCTCGAAGCTCGAAGCTCGAAGCTCGAAGCTCGAAGCTCACACCTTCCCCTGTTTTCGACAGGCGCTGGGGGTCATGCCGTAGACCTTGCGAAAGGCGGTGGCAAAGTTGGCGGCGCTGTTGTAGCCGGCAATGGCGGCGGCGCTTTCGATGCTGATGGGTTCGTGGGCGAGGGCATCATGGGCGCGCTGGAGCCTTCTTTGTCTCAGGTGCTCTCCCAGTGGGGCGCCGAATTCTCGATGATATCGGCGCTGTAGCTGACGCAGGCTCATGCCCAGGCGTTGGGCCAACTGCGACTGGCTCAGTTGCCCGGCTTCTCCGCTGTTGATCAAGCCTTCCAGTCTCTGGGTCCAGTCGTGTGGATGTGAACTGCAGTGGATGGCGGGGGAGTCGATGGCGTCCAGGGACTCACTGATCAGGTTGAGCGCTACAGCCTCGAGATCCAGAAGTCGCAGAGAAGTGGTTGTGGACGAGATATCAAGGGATTCGAGCCTGTGGACAAGATTCCGGGACGGTTGCCAGTACTCTATTCTGGGCGGCTGCACAGGAGGCTGCTGGTCTGCTGAAGCATCGAAGAGCCTGAGTGCCGAGCTGTGGCCGAGGCGGCGCAACAGCCAGGCTGGGGTCGCGGTCAGTACCACGCTGTATTCGACTCCGCCCTTGATGCCCTTGCGCTGGAAGACCGCAGGCTGATCCATGGCCGCGATCATAGCTTTGAAGCGGCGACTCTGGCCCAGCACCAGGGACCGGTCCGCCAGGCTGATGCGCGCCTCCCCCTTCCATACCACCGCTACCTTCAGGCCAGGTGACAGCATGGCTTCGCTATGTAGGCCGACACGGTCACGTATACGGTTGATGCGCAGGAAGAGCCCCGGTTGCACCTCGTGCTGGTACATGTGCCCCAGTAGAGGGGCCTGGCCGAGAGGCTTCATTGTGGTGGAGCAGCGATGATCCAGGGTAAGCACGCTGGCCAGTGAACGAATGTCACCGAGGCCCACCAGAGGTGAATTGTTGAAGACTCCCACTTTTGCATGTCCTGATTGAGCAGGATCGGCATTTCTGCCGTATCCGCAAATATGACTGGTTGCCGTGCAAAGGAAATGCCGGTTTCAGGATGTAACAATGCCCATCACACAAAATAAATGCAACTCGTTATCATTAAGCTTATTAACGGGAAAGGGGCATCATGAAGCAGAACAAGGGGTGGGTACTTCAATCGCTGTGCGCTGGAGGCGTACTGACGCTCTCTGCGGGAGTGGCGGCGCAGGACGGCGTGACAGCCGACGTGGATCTTGGCACCGAGCGCGTCATTGGCGTGCGCCTCTATGACATGCTGTCCAGTGAGGCTACGGGAGGCTATTCCGTTGATGCGGTTACGGTAGGCACCAAGGTGCCGGCGGCGCTGCGGGATATTCCCCAGTCGGTCAGTGTGGTGACCCATGAGGCCATCAAGGACCAGAACTTCAGTACTCTTGATCAGCTGGCTCGCCATACGCCGGGAGTGCGCACGCTCAGCAACGACAGTGGGCGTTCATCGATCTTCGCGCGCGGCTACGAATACGATGCCTACAGCATTGATGGCCTGCCGGCACCGATGGCCAGTATCAATGGCACCTTGCCCTCACTGGCGGCCTTTGATCGAGTCGAGATCATGCGTGGCCCCTCGGGGCTGTTCAACAGCACCAGTGAGATGGGCGGTATCGTCAACCTGGTCCGCAAACGCCCCACGGACAGCTTTCAGGGCGAGCTGACCGGTAGTGTTGGTACCGAACATGACTACCGTGCCGGAGTTGATGTTTCCGGCCCCCTCGACAGTCAGGGGCGCATACGCGGTCGACTGGTCGCTGAGCAGACACAGCAGCCGGAGTGGGTCGACAGCAACGAGAATCAGCAGACTGACCTCTATGCGGCGTTGGATATTGTCCTCTCCGATGCCACCGAGCTGTCGCTTGGGTTCATTCACAATGCTCGGGACATCGTCGTCAATAATGGGCAGCCGCTGGGCAGTGACGGCAACCTGCTCTACGGACACCGAGAGGATTTCTACGGTGCAGACTGGAACGACTTCGACAGCGAGTCGTACGACGTCATTGCCGAGCTGACCCATCGCTTCACCAATGGTGGTTATGGACGCCTTGCGGCACGTTACAGTGACCGTGACGCCGACATGAACTACGCCTTCGGTGGCAGTGCCCTGGATGAGGAAGGCCGGCTTGGTGCTGCCGGGTTCGGCAGTGTAGTTGATGAGCAGGCGTTGTCATTGGATGCGAGTTATACCCAGGCTTTCGATGCCTTCGGCAATGCCAACGAGTTTGTCGTGGGGGTCGACTACAAGGACTACGACACCGATAGTCAGCAGGGACGTACACGTGGATTGACCTCCGGCTCGGTGACGAAGGACGAGCTCAACGACCTGAGCTATGTGGACATTCTCTCTTCTGCGGAAGCAGGGACGCCGGGCTTCCGTTTCAGTGATTATCAGTCACAGCTTGAGGAAACCGGCGCCTATGGCAAGGTGGTGGTGCGTCCGCTCGAGTCGCTGGCCTTGATTGCCGGTGCCCGTGTCAGTCATTTCGATGTTCACTACAACGATCGGGCTGGCGACAGTCAGGCGTCCATGGATGATACGGCCATCACTCCCTATGCAGGACTGGTCTATGACCTGGACTGGAATCACTCGCTGTATGGCAGCTACTCCAGAGTGTTCAAGCCTCAGACTCGGATCAATGCCAGCGACGATCTGATCGATCCGCGTGAAGGTGATCAGTATGAGCTGGGCATCAAGGGAAGCTACCTTGACGGAGACCTGAATGCCCGCATCAGTGCCTTCAGTCTGACCGATAGTCATCGCGCCGCAGCGTCCTCGGACCCCGGGGCCGATTACTACATCGATAGCGGTGAGGTTGAGGTCACCGGTGCGGAGTTGGAAGTGGTCGGCAGCATCACGCCACAATGGGACTTGATCTTCGGTTACACCTACATGGATATCGAGGTGAAGGAAGAGACGCCGGATGACTTCACCTTCCCGCTGATGCCGGAGAACCAGGTCAACCTGTGGAGTAAGTACTCCTTCGAAGGAGGTGCTCTGGATGGCCTGAATGTTGGTGGTGGCATGACAGCGGTCAGTGACTTCAGTACCAGCAGCGGTATAGAAGCGCCGGGTTATGCAGTGTTCGATGCCATGCTCGGCTACGACTTCACTCGCCAGTTGAGTGGCCAGCTCAATTTCTACAACATCTTCGATCGTGACTACTATACCCGTGTCGGTGCTGCCAACACCTTCAATTTCCCGGGGGCACCCGCCAGTGCCGTCGCTACATTGCGTTATGATTTCTGATCGAAAATGCCTGGTATGGGCCGCAACAGGGATGTTACTGATGGCAATGATGCCAGCGGCGGGAAGGGGGAATTCATCTCCCTTCCCGGTCGAGGACTTTCTGGTTGAGAACAGTGTTCCCGTAGCAGTGGCGCTGCCCCGTAGCGAAGCCTTTGCAGTGGACACGAGTGATGCTGCCGGGGAGTACTGGATAGAAGTGGCTCTGCCCGCTCAGCCCGCACCTGCCGAGGGCTACCCGGTGCTCTATGTGCTGGATGGCAATGCGCGCCTACCGTTGCTCCGAGAGGCTCGGGAGACCCTGACGCGCCAGGGGCCGGAGGGCGATGGTAGTCCACTGCTGATCGTTGGTATCGGCTATCCGGGAGTGGAGCGTTTCGCCGTGGAGCGCCGCTCTGCTGATTTTACGCCACCCATGACGTTTCGTGATGATGGTGAGGCAGGGCGGGGCGGTGCTGAAGCCTTTCTCGACTTCATCGCGCAGCAATTGAAGCCCTTGATTGCCGAGCGTTACTCCATCAATGAGTCTCGCCAGGCGCTGTTCGGTCATTCCCTCGGAGGGTTGTTCACGCTGTATACCATGCAGCAGTGTCCACTGTGCTTTCGTGACTATATCGCCATCAGTCCCTCGCTATGGTGGCAAGGGGGCGAGTTCAAGCGTCAGCTGGTCGACCTCATGGGCGATACCGAGTGGTGCGAAACCCTGTCGGGACGCAGTCTGCTGCTGGGGGTCGGCGGGGATGAGCAGTCGCCGAGGCCCCGGGATCAGACGCCGGAGAGGGATGCCTTGCGGAGACAGCGGGCGATGGTCGATAACACCATCGAACTGGGGGAGCGGCTACAGGACCATTGTCCTGAGTTGGCTACCGAACTGGCGGTGTTTCCCGGAGAGGATCACGGCACTGTGCTGTGGCCGGCGGCGAGAAGGATCATTCAGCACCTCTCACAGCAGGATTGATGGTCTGTCAGGGCATGCGGTGAACGGTGCCATGTCATGAAGGCCCATCGATTTACCGGCCTGCATTATATGCATACCTAATTGATCTTGAACTAAAGTATAGATGTGCTCTGTTAGGTGCCTAAGTAGATTGCCCCTACTTGCTGACCGGATGCTATCCCGGCAGTCCCGTTCCTGATGGGTGCTTGCAGAGCGCCCGGGCTCTTCCTGGAGGTGTCCTGGATGATTACATTCATAGCGTCGATCCTGCTGTTGATAGTGGGTTACTTCACATATGGCAGATTCGTCGAGCGAGTTTTCGTCACCGACCGCAAGCGGCGTACTCCGGCCTTCACCATGCGCGATGATATCGACTACGTGCCGATGAACACCACGCGCAACTCATTGATCCAGCTGCTCAACATCGCTGGCGTCGGCCCCATTTTCGGTCCGATCCTCGGCGCTCTCTATGGTCCGGTGGCCTTTGTCTGGATCGTGGTCGGCTGCATCTTCGCGGGTGCGGTACATGACTATCTGACCGGGATGATCTCGATTCGCAATCATGGCGCCCACTTGCCGCAACTGGCTGGCAAGTTTCTCGGCAAGGTCATGAAGCATGTGGTCAACGGTTTTGCCATCCTGCTGCTGCTGCTGGTGGGAACGGTCTTCGTCACTTCGCCGGCGACCCTGCTGGCCAATATGACGTCCCTGACCCTGCCGCTGATCATTGGCTTGATCTTTGTCTATTACCTGGTGGCCACTCTGCTGCCGATCGACAAGGTAATTGGCCGCGTCTACCCCTACTTCGGTGCTCTGTTGCTGTTCAGTGCTGCAGGTATCGGCATTGGCCTGATCGTGACCGGAGCACCGATTCCCGAACTGACCTTCGACAACCTGCATCCGGAAGGTGCTCCCATCTTCCCGCTGTTGTTCCTGACCATCTCCTGCGGTGCCCTGTCCGGCTTCCATGCGACCCAGACACCTATCATCTCGCGCACTACCGAAAACGAGTCCAGTGGTCGCAAGATCTTCTACGGCATGATGATTACCGAAGGCGTGATCGCCATGATCTGGGCGGCGGCGGCAATGAGCCTGTTTCACGGCGAACAGAGCCTGGCGTCGGTGCTCGCCGCTGGTGGTCCCGCCGCGGTGGTCAGCGAGGTTTCCGTGTCCATGCTCGGCGCCATTGGTGGCACTCTGGCGGTGCTTGGTGTGATCGTGCTGCCGATCACGTCCGGAGATACAGCCTTCCGCAGTGCGCGCATGATCATTGCCGATTACCTGAAGGTCGATCAGAAGCCGATACTCAAGCGTTTGTTGGTAGCGGCACCCTTGTTCGTGTTGTCGGCGGCCCTGACCCAGATCGATTTCACACTGTTGTGGCGCTATTTTTCCTGGGCCAACCAGACCACCGCCGTAATCGCCCTGTGGGTAGCGACCATGTATCTGGTGCTGTCGCGCAAGCCGCATCTGATAACATCCCTGCCGGCCACCTTCATGACCATGGCGACCTTCACTTATATCGTCTGGGAGCCGAACATGGGCCTCGGTCAGTCAATGCCGATAAGCATGGCGGTGGCTGCTGTTGGTACGCTGTTGTGCATCGCCCTGTTCATGAAGCGGGTAAGACGTCTCAGCGGTGGTATCTTCGCAGTCGATGAGCCTGCCGAGGTGCTGGATTCCAGTGCCGCTGGTGAGCTCGCGGCGGCGAGATAGAGAAGGCGAAGCCTGCCGCCCACACCACTGGACGGGCCTCTGCCGATGGCAGAGGCCCGTCTTGCGTCAAGGATATGGCCAACTCGGTCGATGAAGTTCGACGATAAAATATGTCATGCAATTTCCGGCATCTGACGACTTTCGATAGACTATGCGCTTTTCCCGAATCAGGGCACGCGTAATGACCATTGGTGAGTTGATTCGCCTGTTGAGTGATGGTGAGTTCCATTCCGGCCAGCAATTGGGCGAGAAGCTCGGCGTATCACGCGCGGCGGTATGGAAACAGCTACGCAAGCTGGAGGATCTCGGCATTGCCATGGAGGCGGTCAAGGGACAGGGTTACCGGCTGGCTCAGCCGCTGGAGTTGCTGGACGGTCCCAGCATCGTGTCGGCGCTCGGCCCGGATGCGCGCCACCTTCTGACTCGCCTGTTCGTTGAGGATACCTTGCCATCGAGCAATGAGTTCCTGCGTGAGCGCTTCCGCCAGGGAGCCGGACATGGCGAAGTCTGCCTCGTTGAGCAGCAGAGCGCGGGGAGGGGGCGTCGTGGGCGCGTGTGGACAACGCCCTGGGGCCGTACCCTGATGTGTTCCATCGGCTGGCGCTTCGAATCAGGTGTGGTTGCCCTCGAGGGCCTGAGCCTGGCAATCGGAGTCGTGCTGGCACAGGTGCTGGAACGCCATGGTTTGCGGCCGGCGCTGAAATGGCCCAATGATGTGCTGCTGCCGAAGGATCCCCAGGGGAGTGCCAGCCAGGGGTATGGCAAGCTGGCCGGCATTCTGGTCGAGATCAGCGGGGATGCGGCGGGTCCCTGTGAAGTCGTGCTGGGAATGGGGATCAATGTGGACTTGCCCGAGGAGTTCCGCGCCACCATCGACCAGCCGGTTGCCTGTGTGCATGATCATGCGCAGGGTCTGACGCGCAATCGACTGGCGGCGGAACTGCTGGACGGCCTGCTGGCGATGCTGGCAGGCTTTGAAGAGCAGCGCTTTGCGGCCTGGCAATACGCCTGGAATAGGTTGCATGCCTTTGCCGGGTGTGAAGTGGAGGTCATTCGCGGCGAGCGTCATGACATCATGGTGGCAGGAGAGGTTGATGACAGTGGGAACCTTTGGGTGCGTGGTGACGGTGGCCATGAACGCCTCGTGGGAGGTGAGATCAGTGTACGTGGCCGCCCATGATTCTCGATCTTGATATCGGTAACACTCTATCGAAGTGGCGGCTGAAGGATTCGGTCAGCAGCGAGATTCGCTCACGTGGTGCGGTCTGGACTCGCGAGGAATGGCGGCCGGGGGCTGATATCCCTGACCTCGATATCGTCGATACCGTGCGGATCTCCAGTGTCGCCAGGCGCTCCGTGCTGGCGCAGACCGAACAGCTGCTGAAGGATCGGGTGGGTGCCGTGCATGTGGCACGTTCGACTCGTGAGGCGCTGGGTGTCACCAATGGCTATGTCGAGCCCGGGCGGTTGGGTGTGGACCGTTGGATGGGGGCTCTGGCCGGCTACCAGTTGGCGGGGGCCAGCTGCACTGTCGACTGCGGTAGCGCCATCACTATTGACTTTGTCCTGCCCGGCGGACGCCATCTCGGCGGGTATATCCTGCCTGGGCTGCGCCTGATGAAGGAGAGCCTCAAGCTGGGTACGCGCAACGTTGCCATCGACCCGGACAGCGAGGCCGATGAATTACTGGCGCCTGGCAGGCGTACTGTGGAGGCTGTCAATCACGGTATCTACATGGCGGCAGTCAGTGCCGTCAATCGCATCTACAGCGAAGTCTGTGACCGGGAAGGTGTCGCCTTGCCGATGCTGGTTACCGGTGGCGATGCGAGGGTGGTGTCGAGAGGGATACGGGTTCCACATGCCATCTGGCCGGATATGGTGTATGCCGGGCTGGAGGCCTGTTTTCCGCTGACGGCGGCGGAACGTGCTGGCCGAATGGCGGGGGCGCCGGTGCCTCCGCGTCCGGTTGCACTGGAAAAGATACGTGCAGCTCTTGCGTTCTCCATGTTGCTCTGACAGAATACGCCGCGTTCCGAGATAGACCGGTTGTTTTTGGACGTCGGTCAGCGGAACAGGTCAGTGATGGTTCAGGTTGTTTTCGACAAACAACTTTTTGGAAACAATCACTTGACATTGCGAAGCGACCAGGTAGAATGCTTCGCCAGTTGGAGGGGTTCCCGAGTGGCCAAAGGGAGCAGACTGTAAATCTGCCGCGAAAGCTTCGAAGGTTCGAATCCTTCCCCCTCCACCAGATTAAAGCCGGATGTCCCGGATGGCTTGTGGTCGTCAAGCGGGGCATGCGGGCCTGGCAGGTGGTGAGTCAGGCATGGTTTGCGGGCATGGTTCAATGGTAGAACCTCAGCCTTCCAAGCTGATGATGCGGGTTCGATTCCCGCTGCCCGCTCCAGCATTACATGCAGTTTAGGCTGCAATGCAGAGTGCGCTCATGTAGCTCAGGGGTAGAGCACACCCTTGGTAAGGGTGAGGTCGACGGTTCAAATCCGTCCATGAGCTCCATATCGAGAAAGCGAGCCAAGGCTCGCTTTTTCTTTGCTCCGCTGCAGGGTGTGTGGCGGATGGGGTGCGCAGGGGTTGTCAATCTGGATTGGCTCCGCTATCATTGCGCCCGCTGTTGCAAAGGCTGTCCGCAAAGGACGGTCACTGCAAGAAATAGTCAGCATCGAGTACAGGCCAGTAGCTCAATTGGCAGAGCAGCGGTCTCCAAAACCGCAGGTTGGGGGTTCGATTCCCTCCTGGCCTGCCAGTCTTCCCCAGGCTGGCAGTTTTTTATATACTATCTTGTTTCGATTGCCGCGCCCTGAGGAGTCTCGTTTTCATGAAGCATAACGCCGAGGTGCAGGAGTCGCGCCACGACGGGCTCAAGTGGGCGGTTGTCGTCATTCTGCTGGTGCTGGCCGTGGTCGGCAACACCTATTTTGCCGATCAGCCGCTCCTGTACCGTGTGCTGGGTGTTGTTGCCCTGGCTGTTGTTGCGGCTGCTGTCGCCCTGATGACGACCAAGGGGCGTGAGCTTGTCGAGTTGGCGCGCAGCGCCAGGAAGGAAATTCAGCGTGTCGTATGGCCGACCCGGCCAGAAACCATTCAGACCACGGCTATTGTACTGGCTGCGGTGCTGGTGGTGGGTCTGCTGTTGTGGTTGATCGACACGTTGCTCAGCTGGGCAATGTCCGGCGTTATCGGTTAGGAGTTTCCATGTCCAAGCGTTGGTATGTCGTTCACGCCTACTCCGGCTTCGAGAAGCACGTCATGCGCTCTCTTATCGAGCGGGTGAAGATGCACGGCATGGAAGATCTCTTTGGTGAGATTCTGGTGCCGGTTGAAGAAGTTGTCGAGATGCGTGACGGCAAGCGCCGCAAGAGTGAGCGCAAGTTCTATCCCGGCTATGTGCTGGTCGAGATGGAAATGGAAGACGCGACATGGCACCTCGTCAATGAGACACCGCGTGTGATGGGGTTCATTGGCGGAACCAAGGAGAAGCCTGCGCCGATTACCCAGCGCGAGGCGGATGCCATCCTCAGTCGTGTGCGTGATGGTTCCGAGAAGCCCCGGCCCAAGACCATGTTTGAACCTGGTCAGTCGGTGCGTGTGGTTGACGGACCCTTTGCCGACTTCAATGGCGTGGTCGAAGAAGTCAACTATGACAAGAGCCGTCTGCAGGTCAGTGTTCTGATCTTCGGGCGCGCGACGCCAGTCGAGCTGGAATTCTCCCAGGTAGAGAAGGAATAGCGGAGAAGGACGGCGCTGGGGTTCAGGGCTTGTGGCCGATTGCCGCAAGCCCGCTGTGGTTGTTGAGTGGTATTGAATGTTGGTGACTGCCCTGTGTCCGTTGTTCGGCCTGAGGCAGTCGTTCAGTCCGGGGAGCCGTCAAGGCGTTTGTACCCAAATGGAGTCATATCATGGCCAAGAAAGTTCAGGCTTACATCAAGCTGCAGGTTGCAGCTGGTAAAGCCAACCCGAGCCCCCCCGTGGGCCCCGCTCTGGGTCAGCACGGTGTCAACATCATGGAGTTCTGCAAGGCGTTCAACGCTGAGACCCAGAACATCGAGCCGGGCCTCCCGACTCCCGTGGTTATCACCGTCTACTCTGACCGCAGCTTCACCTTCGTCACCAAGACTCCGCCTGCTGCGGTTCTGCTGAAGAAGGCAGCTGGTATCAAGTCCGGCTCTGGTGAGCCGAACAAGAAGAAGGTCGGTACCGTGACCCGCGAGCAGCTCGAAGAGATCGCCAGGACCAAGGAGCCGGATCTGACGGCTGCTGATCTCGACGCCGCTGTGCGTACCATTGCTGGTAGTGCCCGCAGCATGGGCCTCAACGTGGAGGGTCTCTGATCATGGCCAAGCTTACCAAGCGCGCCAAGCTGATTGGCGAGAAGGTCGACTCGACCAAGGCTTACTCTTTCGAAGAAGCCGTGGCTCTGCTCGCCGAGCTGTCCACCGTCAAGTTCAACGAGTCGCTGGACGTGGCCATCAACCTCGGTGTTGATCCGCGTAAATCCGACCAGGTTGTGCGCGGCGCGACTGTCATGCCGAACGGTACCGGCAAGGACGTCCGCGTTGCTGTCTTCACCCAGGGCGCCAATGCTGATGCAGCGAAGGAAGCCGGTGCTGACATCGTGGGCATGGACGACCTGGCTGAGCAGGTCAAGAAAGGCCAGCTCGATTTCGACGTCGTTATCGCCTCTCCGGACGCGATGCGTGTTGTCGGTCAGCTGGGCCAGATCCTTGGTCCGCGCGGCCTGATGCCGAACCCCAAGGTCGGCACCGTAACGCCTGACGTTGCGACTGCGGTCAAGAATGCCAAGGCGGGTCAGGTGCGTTTCCGTACCGACAAGAACGGCATCATCCACACGACTCTGGGCAAGGCCGATTTCGACGCCGCTGCCATCAAGGGCAACCTGGAGGCGCTGATCGCCGACCTGAAGAAGCTCAAGCCGAGCACTTCCAAGGGCGTGTACTTCAAGAAGATGACCCTGTCCACCACCATGGGCCCGGGTCTGACCGTCGATCACTCCGCACTGGTGTGATTGATGCGCTGGGTCGGCGGGGGAGAGGTTGCGTCCTCGCCGGCCTGGCGGAAGACCAGAATCTGAAAGAGGAGCGTTGCTGTCATGTCTCCGACGAGATTGATGCAAGGTTCCGATACTTTGCGGTACCCGTGCCGGGCACCGTCAAAGACCGCAGGCGCCGCCGGCTGGAGCCGGTAGCTTAATCGTCCCTCGGGACACCTGCGCAGATGGTGTTGCCGCCAGTTCTCTGGTGAGCACCATCATACAAGCCCCTCCTTCCGCGAGGTTGTGGAAGGGGGAGATGGTAACCACCGGAGCCTCCGGGTTCCGGCACGAAGGAGTGATCACAGTGGCACTAGCACTCGAAGGCAAGAAGGCAATTGTTGCCGAGGTCAGTGAAGTCGCCAGGGATGCACTCTCCGTCGTAGTTGCCGACTCTCGTGGTGTAGCGGTCGACAAGATGACCGAGCTGCGCAAGCAGGCCCGCGAGAATGGCGTCCAGGTTCGTGTTGTGCGCAACACTCTGGCTCGCCGCGCCCTGACAGGTACTCCCTGGGAGTGCCTGAACGAGACTTTCGTTGGTCCGTCTCTGTTGGCGTTCTCCCTCGAGCATCCGGGCGCTGCTGCCCGTCTGTTCAAGGAATTCGCCAAGACTGAGCAGAACTTCGAAGTCAAGGCGCTGGCCTACGAAGGCGAGTTGATTCCGGCCAAGGATCTCGACCGTCTGGCAACGCTGCCGACTTACGACGAGGCGATCGCCAAGCTGATGTCCGTCATGAAGGAAGCTTCTGCCGGCAAGCTGGTTCGTACTCTCGCTGCACTGCGCGATCAGAAGCAGGAAGCGGCCGCTTAAGGCGCCCTGCTGGTTCGCACAGGCTGCATGATCAACCCCGCGTACTCGCAAGGCGAGACGCCCGCAAAATCAGGAATCTAGACAATGGCACTGACCAAAGACGATATCATCAACGCCGTCTCCGACATGTCCGTGATGGAAGTTGTTGAACTGATCGAAGCAATGGAAGAGAAGTTCGGCGTTTCTGCCGCTGCCGCTGTTGTGGCTGGCCCGGCTGGCGACGGCGCTGCTGCTGCTGAAGAGCAGACTGAATTTGACCTGGTTCTGACCGCCGCTGGCGACAAGAAGGTCAACGTCATCAAGGCCGTTCGCGAAATCACTGGTCTCGGCCTGAAGGAAGCCAAAGGCGCTGTCGACGGTGCTCCGGCTACCCTGAAGGAAGCGATGAGCAAGGACGACGCCGAAGAGGCCAAGAAGAAGCTGGAAGAAGCTGGCGCTTCCGTGGAGCTCAAGTAATCCTTGTGCCCATGGCTTCACGCGCTGCGTAAGCTTCCACGGCTGGTGGCGGGACGCCCGCTACCGGCCTTTTTCTGTTGTCACTAGTTGCTTGATCATAAACGATTTTGCAACTTGCAGAATTCCGACGGCGAGCCCTCTCAAGGGGCTTGCCGTCAGCGCCTGACGGAGCCTGATCCGTCGGGTGGCGCCGACACGCATCGGTCACCCATGGTGAACAAGCTGGGGAATACAGATGGCTTACTCATACACTGAGAAAAAACGCATCCGCAAGGATTTCGGCAAACTGCCCCAAGTGATGGATGTGCCTTACCTGCTGGCCATCCAGCTTGATTCCTACTACGACTTTCTCCAGCAGGATCGTTCGCCCGAGGAGCGCATAGAAGCTGGCCTGCACGCCGCCTTCAAATCCGTGTTCCCGATCGAGAGCTTCTCTGGCAACGCAGCCCTCGAGTATGTCAGCTACCGTTTCGGTACTCCGGCCTTTGATGTCAAGGAGTGCCAGCTGCGTGGCGTCACCTATTCCGCTCCCTTGCGCGTCAAGGTTCGCCTGATCATCTACGATCGGGACTCCTCGAACAAGGCCATCAAGGACATCAAGGAGCAGGAAGTCTACATGGGGGAAATCCCCCTGATGACCGAGAACGGTACCTTCGTTGTCAATGGTACCGAGCGGGTCATCGTGTCCCAGCTCCACCGCAGCCCGGGTGTGTTCTTCGACCACGACAAGGGCAAGAGTCACTCTTCCGGTAAGCTGCTGTACTCCGCGCGGGTGATTCCCTACCGTGGCTCCTGGCTCGACTTCGAGTTCGATCCCAAGGACAACGTCTTCGTGCGTATCGACCGTCGCCGCAAGCTGCCGGCGAGCGTGTTGTTGCGTGCCCTCGGGATGAGCGCCGAGGAGATTCTCGACGAGTTCTTCGACACCAGTGTGTTCCACATCGAGAAGTCCGGCTTCTCTGTGGAGCTGGTGCCGTCTCGCCTGCGTGGCGAAACCGCGACCTTCGACATCAAGGACGGTGATGGCAATGTCATCGTCGAGGAAGGTCGCCGTATTACCCAGAAGCATATCCGTCAGCTGGAGAAAGCCGGCCTCGAGCGCCTCGAAGTGCCGATGGACTACCTGTTCGGCAAGACCCTGGCGAAGGATCAGATGAACACCGCCACTGGCGAGTTGATCTGTCCGTGCAACACCGAAATCACTCCGGAGTTGCTGGAAACCCTCGGTCAGGCGGGTATTACCACGCTCGAGACGCTGTACACCAACGACCTCGATTGTGGTCCGTTCGTCTCCGATACCCTCAAGCTGGATACCACCGGTTCCCAGCTCGAGGCGCTGGTCGAGATCTATCGCATGATGCGCCCCGGCGAGCCGCCCACCAAGGAAGCTGCCGAGACGCTGTTCAACAACCTGTTCTTCACCGAGGATCGTTACGATCTGTCCGGTGTTGGCCGCATGAAGTTCAACCGCCGTCTGCGTCGAGAGTCCGATACCGGCTCCGGCGTGCTGGACAAGGGGGATATCCTCGACGTACTGCGCGAGTTGATCAACATCCGTAACGGCTTCGGCGACGTCGATGACATCGACCACCTGGGCAACCGTCGTATCCGCTGTGTCGGTGAGATGGCCGAGAACCAGTTCCGTGTTGGCCTGGTGCGTGTCGAGCGCGCGGTCAAGGAACGTCTGTCCATGGCCGAGAGCGAAGGCTTGATGCCGCAGGACCTGATCAACGCCAAGCCGGTGGCTGCTGCGGTCAAGGAGTTCTTCGGTTCATCCCAGCTGTCGCAGTTCATGGACCAGAACAACCCGCTGTCCGAGGTTACCCACAAGCGTCGTGTGTCGGCCCTCGGTCCGGGCGGTCTGACCCGTGAGCGGGCTGGCTTCGAAGTGCGTGACGTTCACGCCACTCACTATGGCCGTCTGTGCCCGATCGAGACACCGGAAGGTCCGAACATCGGTCTGATCAACTCGCTGGCCACTTACAGCCACACCAACAGCTATGGCTTCCTCGAGACGCCGTACCGCAAGGTCGTGGACAGCCAGGTGACCGACGAGGTGGTCCACCTGTCGGCCATCGAGGAAGGTGACTTCGTCATCGCCCAGGCATCGGCCACCGTCAACGAACAGAACCAGCTGATCGACGATCTGGTGCAGGTACGTCACAAGGGTGAAACCACCTTCATGCGTCCCGAGCAGGTCACGCTGATGGACGTGTCACCGCGTCAGGTGGTGTCCGTGGCGGCAGCGTTGATTCCGTTCCTCGAGCACGATGACGCCAACCGCGCCCTGATGGGGGCAAACATGCAGCGCCAGGCGGTGCCGACCCTGCGTGCCGACAAGCCGCTGGTGGGTACCGGCATGGAGCGCTTTGTGGCGCGTGACTCCGGCGTCTGTGCCGTGGCGCGTCGTGGTGGTGTGATCGATTCGGTCGACGCCAAGCGTATCGTGGTACGTGTCAAGGAAGACGAGATCATCGGCGGTGAAGCCGGCGTTGATATCTACAACCTGACCAAGTATCTGCGTTCCAACCAGAACACCTGTCAGAACCAGCGCCCGATCGTGCGCCCGGGCGACAGTGTGGCGCGTGGCGACATCCTCGCTGATGGTCCCTCTGTCGACATGGGTGATCTGGCGCTGGGTCAGAACATGCGCATCGCCTTCATGCCGTGGAACGGCTACAACTTCGAGGATTCCATCCTGCTGTCCGAGCGGGTGGTCCAGGAAGATCGTTTCACCACTATCCACATTCAGGAACTGACCTGTGTGTCCCGTGACACCAAGCTGGGCCCGGAAGAAATTACTTCCGATATTCCCAACGTTGGTGAGTCGGCACTGGGTAAGCTGGATGAGGCTGGTGTGGTCTACATCGGTGCCGAAGTCGGTCCGGGTGACATTCTGGTCGGTAAGGTCACGCCCAAGGGTGAGACCCAGCTGACGCCGGAAGAGAAGCTGCTGCGTGCGATCTTTGGTGAGAAGGCGTCCGACGTCAAGGACACCTCGCTGCGCGCGCCGACCGGCATGAAGGGTACTGTCATCGACGTCCAGGTATTTACCCGTGACGGCGTCGAGAAGGACTCGCGTGCTCTGTCCATTGAGCAGATGCAGCTCGACGAGGTGCGCAAGGACCTGCAGGAAACCTACCGCATCGCGGAAGACGCTACCTTCGAACGTCTCCAGCGCACTCTGTCCGGCCAGCCGGTCAATGGTGGTCCGCAGCTGAAGAAGGGCGACGTGCTGTCCGACGAGTACCTCGAGGAGTTGCCGCGTCAGCAGTGGTTCAAGCTGCGCATGCAGGACGAGGCGTTCAACGAGCTGCTGGCTCAGGCCGACGAGCAGCTGGAAAATCGTCGCAAGGAGATGGACGAGCGTTTCGAGGACAAGAAGCGCAAGCTCACTCAGGGCGACGACCTGGCACCGGGCGTACTCAAGATCGTCAAGGTCTACCTGGCAATCAAGCGTCGTCTGCAGCCGGGTGACAAGATGGCCGGCCGTCACGGTAACAAGGGTGTCATTTCCGCGATCATGCCGATCGAGGACATGCCATTCGATGACCAGGGTGAGTCCATCGATGTGGTACTCAACCCGCTGGGCGTACCGTCGCGCATGAACGTTGGTCAGATCCTCGAGACTCACCTCGGCATGGCCGCGCGTGGCCTCGGTGTGAAGATCGAGCACATGCTGCGTGATGCACGCGAACAGCAGGTGGCCGAGATTCGTGAGTTCCTGACCCAGGTGTACAACTCCACCGATGGAACCCGAGTCGAGGATCTGTCGCTGTTGAGCGATGACGAAGTCATCGCGCTGGCGAAGAACCTCAAGAAAGGCGTACCGATGGCAACGCCGGTGTTCGACGGTGCTCGTGAGCATGAGATCAAGCACCTGCTGAAGCTGGCTGATCTGCCGGATTCCGGCCAGATGACGCTCTATGATGGTCGTACCGGTGAGTCCTTCGACCGCCCGGTGACGGTGGGCTACATGTATATGTTGAAGCTCAACCACCTGGTCGATGACAAGATGCACGCGCGTTCCACCGGCTCCTACTCGCTTGTTACTCAGCAGCCGCTGGGTGGTAAGGCGCAGTTCGGTGGTCAGCGCTTTGGTGAGATGGAGGTCTGGGCCCTGGAGGCCTATGGCGCCGCTTACACTCTGCAGGAAATGCTCACGGTCAAGTCCGATGACGTGGAGGGTCGTACCAAGATGTACAAGAGCATCGTGGATGGCGACCACACCATGCAAGCGGGCATGCCGGAATCCTTCAACGTATTGGTGAAGGAAATCCGCTCGCTGGGCATCGATATCGAACTGGAGGGTTGAGGCGGCCGTTCACGGCGCTTCAAAGAATGACGGTCCGCGGGGGCTTCGGCCCCCGCCCATGACAACTCCGCAACGGAGCCGACCCAATGAAAGATTTGGTGAAAGTCCTCAAATCGCAGTCGCAGTCAGACGAGTTCGATGCGATCAAGATCACGCTCGCCTCGCCCGACATGATCCGTTCCTGGTCCTTCGGTGAGGTCAAGAAGCCGGAGACCATCAACTATCGTACCTTCAAGCCGGAGCGCGATGGCCTGTTCTGCGCCAAGATCTTCGGCCCGGTGAAGGACTACGAGTGCTTGTGCGGCAAGTACAAGCGCATGAAGCATCGCGGCATCATCTGTGAAAAGTGTGGCGTTGAGGTCACCAAGGCCGCCGTGCGCCGCGAGCGCATGGGCCACATCGAGCTGGCCAGCCCGGTCGCTCATATCTGGTTCCTGAAGTCGCTGCCGTCTCGTATCGGCATGCTGATGGACATGACCCTGCGTGACATCGAGCGTGTGCTCTATTTCGAGAGCTTCATGGTCGTCGATCCGGGCATGACCACTCTCGAGCGTGGCCAGCTGCTCAATGATGAGCAGTACTTCGAGGCCCTCGAGGAATTCGGCGACGACTTCGATGCCCGTATGGGTGCCGAGGCCGTTCAGGCGATGCTCAAGGATATCGATCTCGACGAGGAGGTCGATCGTCTGCGTGAGGAAATCCCGCAGACCAATTCCGAAACCAAGATCAAGAAGCTGTCCAAGCGCCTCAAGCTGCTCGAAGCCTTCCAGGGCTCCGGCAACGATCCGGCCTGGATGGTGATGGAAGTGCTGCCCGTGCTGCCGCCGGACCTGCGTCCGCTGGTACCGCTGGATGGCGGCCGCTTCGCGACCTCGGATCTCAACGATCTGTACCGTCGTGTGATCAACCGCAACAACCGCCTCAAGCGCCTGCTTGACCTCAATGCGCCGGATATCATCGTGCGCAACGAGAAGCGGATGCTGCAGGAATCCGTGGATGCGCTGCTCGACAACGGTCGTCGTGGTCGCGCCATCACCGGTTCCAACAAGCGTCCGCTCAAGTCGCTGGCCGACATGATCAAGGGCAAGCAGGGTCGTTTCCGTCAGAACCTGCTGGGTAAGCGTGTTGACTACTCCGGTCGTTCGGTCATCACCGTGGGCCCGACCCTGCGTCTGCACCAGTGCGGCCTGCCCAAGAAGATGGCGCTTGAGCTGTTCAAGCCGTTCATCTATTCCAAGCTGCAGGCCAGTGGCCAGGCGTCGACCATCAAGGCTGCCAAGAAGATGGTCGAGCGTGAGCTGCCCGAGGTGTGGGACATCCTTGCCGATGTCATCCGCGAGCACCCGGTACTGCTCAACCGTGCGCCGACCCTGCACCGTCTGGGTATCCAGGCGTTCGAGCCGCTGCTGATCGAAGGCAAGGCCATCCAGCTGCACCCGCTGGTCTGTGCTGCCTACAACGCCGACTTCGACGGTGACCAGATGGCGGTACACGTACCGCTGACTCTGGAAGCCCAGCTCGAAGCTCGTGCGCTGATGATGGCCACCAACAACGTGCTGTCTCCGGCCAACGGCGAACCGATCATTGTACCGTCTCAGGACGTGGTACTGGGTCTGTACTACATGACCCGTGAGCGGATCAATGCCAAGGGCGAGGGCATGGTGTTCTCCGGCCTCAACGAGGTCGAGCGAGCCTTTGGTACCCAGCATGTCTCGCTGCACGCACGTGTCAAGGTGCGTCTCGACGAGGTTGACGTCGACGAGGAAAGCGGCGAACGCTCCGAGCATCGTCGCCTGCGCGAAACGACTGTCGGTCGTGCGCTGCTGTTCCGCATTCTGCCGGAAGGTGTGCCTTTCGATCTCGTCGATCAGGCGATGAAGAAGAAGGCCATCTCCAAGCTGATCAATGAGGTGTACCGTCGCGCCGGTCTGAAGGCTGCGGTCATCTTTGCTGACCAGCTGATGTACACCGGCTTCCGTCTGGCCACCTGGTCCGGCGCCTCCATCGGCGTCAACGACTTCGTTATCCCGGAGGCCAAGGCCCAGATCGTCGAGGCGGCGGAAGACGAGGTCAAGGAAATCGAGGACCAGTTCTCCTCCGGTCTGGTGACTGCGGGCGAGAAGTACAACAAGGTCATCGATATCTGGGCACGTGCCAACGACCAGGTCGCCAAGGCGATGATGGCCGGTATCTCCAAGGAGAGTGTGATCGATCGTGATGGCAACGAGGTTGAACAGGACTCGTTCAACAGCGTCTTCATCATGGCCGACTCCGGCGCTCGTGGTAGTGCCGCTCAGATTCGTCAGTTGGCCGGTATGCGTGGCCTGATGGCCAAGCCGGATGGCTCGATCATCGAGACGCCGATCGTTGCCAACTTCCGTGAAGGTCTGAACGTACTGCAGTACTTCATCTCGACCCACGGTGCTCGTAAGGGTTTGGCGGATACGGCACTCAAGACAGCCAACTCCGGTTACCTGACCCGTCGTCTGGTCGACGTGGCCCAGGACATGGTCATCACGGAAGTCGATTGCGGCACCGAAAGGGGCATGACGCTGCACCCGGTCATCGAGGGTGGCGATATCATCGTATCGCTGGCGCAGCGTGTGCTGGGTCGCGTGGTGGCACAGGATGTCATCGATCCGGCTACCGATGAAGTGCTGATTCCGCGTGGCACCCTGCTTGACGAAGCCTGGTGTGAGCAGCTCGACACCATGGGCGTCGACGAGATCATCGTACGCAGCACCATTACCTGTGAAACCAGTCACGGCGTGTGTGCTTCCTGCTACGGTCGTGATCTGGCGCGTGGCCACCAGGTCAACATCGGTGAGGCGGTCGGTGTTATCGCTGCCCAGTCCATCGGTGAGCCGGGTACCCAGCTGACCATGCGTACCTTCCACATCGGTGGTGCGGCATCGCGGTCTTCCGCGGTGGACAGCGTTCAGGTCAAGCACGGCGGCAAGGTGCGTCTGCACAACATCAAGTTCGTGGAGCGCTCCGATGGCAAGCTGGTGGTGGTATCCCGCTCCAGTGCGTTGGCGGTGGCCGACGAGCATGGCCGTGAGCGCGAGTACTACAAGCTGCCCTACGGTGCCGAGCTGTCGGTTCGTGACGGTGACGCGGTGGATGCTGGCCAGTCCGTGGCCAAGTGGGATCCGCACACCCACCCGATCGTTGCTGAGGCCGAGGGTCAGGTGCACTATGTCGATATGGACGAGGGCCTGACCATGCACCGTAGCGTCGATGAGATGACGGGGCTGTCGTCCATCGAGATCATCGAAGCCGCTGCGCGTCCGATGGCCGGTCGTGACAAGCGTCCGATGATCATGCTCAACAATGCCGCCGGCAAGCCGGTAACGGTGTCCGGTTCCGATACGCCAGTGCAGTACCTGCTGCCGGGCAACGCGATCGTCACCGTGGACAACGGTTCAAGCATCGGTGTGGGTGAAATCGTTGCACGTATCCCGGTTGAAGCGTCCGGTAACAAGGACATCACCGGTGGTCTGCCGCGGGTTGCCGACCTGTTCGAGGCGCGTAAGCCGAAAGAGCCGGCGATCCTCGCCGAAATCAGCGGTGTGATCAGCTTCGGCAAGGAAACCAAGGGCAAGCGTCGTCTGACCATCACGCCGAGCGAAGGTGATGTCTTCGAGATGCTGATTCCGAAGTGGCGTCAGATCGCGGTATTTGAAGGTGAGTCGGTGGAGAAGGGCGAGGTCATCTCGGACGGTCCGAGCAACCCGCACGACATCCTGCGCCTGCTGGGTATCTCCGAGCTGGCCAAGTACATCGTCGCCGAAGTCCAGGACGTTTACCGCCTGCAGGGCGTGGGCATCAATGACAAGCACATCGAAGTCATCGTGCGTCAGATGCTGCGCAAGGTCGAAATCGCCGACGCTGGTGATTCCGACTTCATCCCGGGTGATCAGGTCGAGCTGGTGCGTGTGCTGGAGCAGAATGTTGCGCTCCAGGCGCAGGAAAAGTTCCCGGCCAAGTACCAGCGTCTGCTGCTGGGTATCACCAAGGCCAGCCTGGCAACCGAGTCGTTCATCTCCGCGGCCTCCTTCCAGGAGACCACTCGCGTGTTGACCGAAGCGGCTGTCACCGGCAAGCGCGATTACCTGCGTGGCTTGAAGGAAAACGTAGTGGTGGGACGTCTGATCCCGGCTGGTACCGGCTTGACCCATCACGCGGAACGTCGCCGTCGGCGCGAGGACGTCGATCGTCAACTCCAGCCGTCGGCCTACGACGTCGAGCAGGAGCTGGGTGCTCAGTTGACCGCCCTCGATTCGGACGACGACGAAATCTGATCCGGAACTGGTCAGCCCGGGGCGTATAACGCTCCGGGCTTGACTACACCTGGTATCAGCCAGTAGAATGCGCAGCCTTTAACAGTGGGGTGGGTACGCCCGCGGCACTGTGAAGGCGATGCAAGTTACGGGGAAGAGTGGATTGGAACGCCCTTTCCCGGAAGGCTCAGAGTCTTGTATACCTCGCGGTATCTCCGACCTGGGTCTTTTCGGAAGCATCAGTTGTGCTTCCTCAAAGGCAACCCATTGGAGTCATCATGGCAACAATCAATCAGCTCGTGCGTAAGCCGCGCAAGCGTCAGGCCGCCAAGACCGACGTGCCTGCGCTTCAGGCTTGCCCACAAAGGCGCGGCGTTTGCACCCGCGTTTACACTACTACCCCGAAGAAGCCGAACTCCGCTCTGCGGAAGGTCTGCCGTGTGCGCCTGACCAACGGCTACGAAGTGTCTTCGTACATCGGCGGTGAAGGTCACAACCTGCAGGAGCACTCTGTGGTCCTGATCCGTGGTGGTCGTGTAAAGGATCTTCCGGGTGTGCGTTATCACACCGTTCGCGGCGCTCTCGACACCTCTGGTGTCCAGAACCGTAAGCAGGGTCGTTCCAAGTACGGTACCAAGCGTCCGAAGTCCTGAGTGTCTTCGCCGCTTTCATAGACAGTTTGTTTCGGTCTGATAAGAGTAAGGTCGAGCGGCCCCAGGCCAGTCTCGGGTTTACCTGAAGGACCCTTCAATTGAGGGCTTATCATGCCTAGAAGAAGAGTTGCCGCCAAGCGCGATATACTGCCGGATCCCAAGTTCGGAAGTGAGCGCCTGGCCAAGTTCATGAACCACCTGATGATCAGCGGCAAGAAGTCCGTTGCCGAGCGTATCGTTTACGGTGCGCTGGACCGGGTTGCCGAGCGTTCCAATGAAGAGCCGCTGGAAATCTTTGACAAGGCGCTGGAAAGCATCCAGCCGATGGTCGAGGTGAAGTCACGCCGTGTTGGTGGTGCGACTTATCAGGTGCCGGTCGAAGTCCGTCCGTCTCGCCGTCAGGCGCTGGCCATGCGTTGGTTGGTAGATGCCGCCCGTCGTCGCGGTGAGAAGACCATGGAGCAGCGTCTGGCTGGCGAGATGCTTGATGCCTCCGAAGGTAAGGGAGCGGCCGTCAAGAAGCGTGAAGACGTGCACCGTATGGCAGAAGCCAACAAGGCTTTCTCCCACTACCGTTTCTAAGTGCAGTGCTTCTAAACGCATCGCCAATCAACGGAGAGCTTCATCGTGGCCCGCAAGACTCCACTTAATCGCTACCGCAATATCGGAATCGTTGCCCACGTCGATGCCGGCAAGACCACCACGACCGAGCGCGTGCTGTTCTATACCGGGATCAACCACAAGTTGGGCGAGACCCACGAGGGTGCTTCTACCACCGACTGGATGGAGCAGGAGCAGGAGCGTGGCATTACGATCACCTCTGCTGCCGTGACCACCTTTTGGAAAGGCATGAACCACCAGTTCGATGAACATCGCATCAACATCATCGATACACCTGGGCACGTTGACTTCACCATCGAAGTCGAGCGTTCCCTGCGTGTACTCGATGGTGCTGTTGTCGTGCTGTGCGGTTCCTCCGGTGTGCAGCCGCAGACCGAGACCGTCTGGCGTCAGGCCAACAAGTACGAAGTCCCGCGCATGGTGTTCGTCAACAAGATGGACCGTACCGGCGCTGACTTCTTCATGGTGGTCGACCAGTTGAAGGATCGCTTGGGTGCCAACACGGTGCCGATCCAGATCAACTGGGGCACTGAGGAAGACTTCAAGGGTGTCATCGACCTGCTCGAGATGAAGGCCATTCTGTGGAATGAGGCGGACTTCGGTGCCACCTATGACCTGGTCGACATCCCGGCTGAGCTTCAGGAAACAGCGGACAAGTACCGCGAAGAGATGATCGAGGCTGCCGCCGAGGCATCCGAGGAACTGATGGACAAGTACCTCGAAGAAGGCGAGCTGACCAAGGAAGAGATCAAGGCCGGCCTGCGTCGTCGTACCCTCGACAACGAGATCGTGCTGGTCACCTGCGGCTCCGCGTTCAAGAACAAGGGTGTGCAGGCGGTGCTGGATGCCGTCGTCGAATACCTGCCGTCGCCCACCGAGGTCAAGGCCATCGAAGGTGAGCTGGACGACAAGGACGGCACTATCGCGACCCGTGAGGCCGACGATAAAGCCCCCTTCGCCGCGCTGGCGTTCAAGATCGCTACCGACCCGTTCGTCGGTACGCTGACCTTCATCCGCGTCTACTCGGGTGTGCTGAATTCTGGTGACAGCGTCTACAACTCTGTCAAGCAGAAGAAGGAGCGCGTTGGCCGTATCGTGCAGATGCACGCCAACTCCCGCGAAGAGATCAAGGAAGTTCTGGCTGGCGATATCGCCGCCTGTATCGGCCTGAAGGACGTCACTACTGGTGACACGCTGTGCGACTTGAACGACAAGATTGTTCTCGAGCGCATGGAGTTCCCGGATCCGGTTATTTCCGTGGCCGTGGAGCCCAAGTCCAAGGCTGACCAGGAAAAGATGGGTGTCGCACTGGGCAAGTTGGCCCAGGAAGACCCGTCCTTCCGCGTCAAGACCGATGAAGAAACCGGCCAGACCATCATTTCTGGTATGGGCGAGCTGCACCTGGACATCATCGTTGACCGCATGCGTCGCGAGTTCAAGGTGGAAGCCAACATCGGCAAGCCTCAGGTTGCCTACCGCGAAACCATTCGCGGCAGCGTCGAGCAGGAAGGCAAGTTCGTCCGTCAGTCTGGTGGTCGTGGTCAGTTCGGTCACGTCTGGCTGCGCATCGAGCCGCTCACCGAAGCGGACAAGGGCGACGACGAAGAAATGCACTTCAAGTTCGCTTCTGAAATCGTCGGTGGTGTAGTTCCCAAGGAATACGTGCCGGCGGTCGAAAAGGGCGCGTACGAGCAGCTCCAGAATGGTGTCATCGCGGGCTACCCGATGATCGACGTCAAGGTTACTCTGTACGATGGTTCCTATCACGACGTGGACTCCAACGAGACCGCGTTCAAGGTGGCCTCTTCCATGGCCATCAAGGAAGGCGCCAAGAAGGCCAAGGCCGTCCTGCTGGAGCCGATGATGCAGGTCGAGGTCGTGACCCCTGAAGACTTCATGGGTGACGTCATGGGCGACCTGAACCGTCGTCGCGGTCTGGTGCAGGGTATGGATGACTCCTCTTCAGGCAAGGTCATCCGCGCAGTGGTGCCGCTGGGTGAGATGTTCGGTTATGCAACCGATCTGCGCTCACAGACCCAGGGCCGTGCGAGCTACTCCATGGAGTTCGCGAAGTACGACGAGGCTCCCTCAAGCGTCGTTGAAGCCGTCATCAACCAGAACGGTTAACCGTTAGCTAACGTAAAGAGGTCATAGCAGTGGCTAAGGAAAAATTCGAACGTTCCAAACCGCACGTCAACGTCGGCACCATCGGTCACGTTGACCACGGCAAGACTACTCTGACTGCGGCCCTGACCCGCGTGTCTGCTGAAGTTTTCGGTGGCGACTGGCGTGAATTTGACACTATCGACAATGCTCCGGAAGAGCGTGAGCGTGGTATCACCATCGCTACCTCTCACGTTGAGTATCAGTCCGAAGACCGTCACTACGCTCACGTTGACTGCCCGGGACACGCTGACTACGTCAAGAACATGATCACCGGTGCTGCCCAGATGGACGGCGCGATCCTGGTCTGCTCCGCAGCTGACGGTCCCATGCCGCAGACTCGCGAGCACATCCTGCTGTCTCGTCAGGTTGGCGTTCCGTTCATCGTCGTGTTCCTGAACAAGGCCGACATGGTCGACGACGAAGAGCTGCTCGAGCTGGTCGAGATGGAAGTGCGTGAACTCCTGAGCGAGTACGACTTCCCGGGTGACGACACTCCGATCATCACCGGTTCTGCCCTGATGGCTCTGGAAGGCAAGGACGACAACGGCATGGGTACTACCGCCGTTGCCAACCTGATCAAGGCTCTGGATGCCTACATCCCTGAGCCGGAGCGTGCCATCGATCAGCCGTTCCTGATGCCGATCGAGGACGTGTTCTCCATCTCCGGTCGCGGTACCGTTGTTACCGGTCGTATCGAGCGCGGCATCGTCAAGCCGGGCGAAGAGATCGAGATCGTCGGTATCAAGGACACCACCAAGACTACCGTTACCGGTGTCGAGATGTTCCGTAAGCTGCTCGACGAAGGTCGTGCCGGTGAGAACGTCGGCGCGCTGCTGCGCGGCACCAAGCGTGACGACGTCGAGCGTGGTCAGGTTCTGGCCAAGCCGGGCACCATCACTCCGCACACCAAGTTCGAAGCGGAAGTGTATGTTCTGTCCAAGGACGAAGGTGGTCGTCACACTCCGTTCTTCAAGGGCTACCGTCCGCAGTTCTACTTCCGTACCACTGACATCACTGGTACCTGTGAACTGCCGGAAGGCGTCGAGATGGTCATGCCGGGCGACAACGTTCAGATGGTTGTCAACCTGATCGCTCCGATCGCCATGGACGAAGGTCTGCGCTTCGCTATTCGCGAAGGCGGTCGTACCGTCGGCGCTGGCGTCGTGGCCAAGATCGTCGAGTAAGCCATAGGCTTACGATAGAAGGGGGCTTCCAAAAGAAGCCCCCTTTTCTGCGCGTCGATATTGAGGGTTTGACTCTCGATGTCGGCGCGCATATAATGCGCATCCTTTGAATGCGTGGGTTGACGGCTCGCGCCGTCAAGATCCATTGGAGTTAGGGCAAATGCAGAACCAGAAGATTCGCATTCGGTTGAAGGCTTTCGACCATCGCCTGATCGATCAGTCCGCCGCGGAAATCGTTGATACCGCCAAGCGTACTGGCGCCCAGGTTCGTGGTCCGATTCCTCTGCCGACCAATCGCGAGCGCTACACTGTGCTGATTTCTCCGCACGTGAACAAGGACGCCCGTGATCAGTACGAGATTCGTACCCACAAGCGTGTGCTCGACATTGTTGAGCCGACCGAAAAGACCGTTGATGCGCTGATGAAGCTCGACCTCGCTGCTGGCGTGGACGTGCAGATCAAGCTCGACTGATACCACACTAGACACTCGCGGCCCAGCGTCCCTCGTTTGTGATTTGAGGTTCAGCAGCCGCCGCGCCGGGATGGCGCCATACAACGTGCTAGTGGAATGCTCTGGAAAGGGCAGCCATAGCGGGTGATAGCCCCGTACACTATAGGAGATAGAGAATGACTATCGGTTTGGTCGGTAGGAAGGCGGGTATGACCCGTGTCTTCACCGAAGATGGCGCATCCGTGCCCGTGACCGTTATTGAGGTTGAGCCTAACCGCGTAACCTGCGTCAAGTCTGTCGAGACTGACGGTTATGCCGCGGTTCAGGTGACAACTGGCTCCCGCAAGGCCAAGCATCTGTCGAAAGCCCGCGCTGGGCAATTCGCCAAGGCAGGTGTCGAGGCCGGTCGTTCGCTGATGGAGTTTCGCCTGACTGAAGGCGATGAGGCTCCGGAAGTGGGCGGCGAACTCACCGTATCCCTCTTCGAAGCTGGTCAGAACGTCGACGTGACCGGTACTTCCAAAGGTAAGGGCTTCCAGGGTGCTGTAAAGCGCTGGAACTTCCGTACCCAGGATAACAGCCACGGTAACTCCCTGTCCCACCGTGCACCGGGCTCCATCGGCATGTGCCAGACCCCGGGTCGCGTATTCAAGGGCAAGAAGATGGCCGGCCAGATGGGCAACGTGCGTTGCACCGTTCAGAGCCTGGAAATCGTCCGTGTCGATGCCGAGCGCAATCTGCTGCTGATCAAGGGCGCCGTTCCTGGTGCTACTGGCAGTGATGTCATTGTGCGCAGCGCCGTCAAAGCTCGCTGAAGGGGAAATTTCCAATGAATCTGAATCTTGCAGGTGCAAGCGCCGGGACTGTTGAACTGTCCGACGCTACCTTTGGCAAAGAATTCAACGAGGCGCTGGTTCACCAGGTTGTCACTGCCTATCTGGCAGGTGGCCGTCAGGGTACCCGTGCACAGAAGAACCGTTCCGATGTCCGTGGCGGCGGCAAGAAGCCGTGGCGCCAGAAGGGAACTGGCCGTGCTCGTGCCGGTACTATCCGTTCGCCGATCTGGCGCAGCGGTGGTGTGACCTTCGCAGCTCGTCCGCAGGACCACTCCCAGAAGGTCAACCGCAAGATGTACCGTGCGGCCATGCGCTCGATTCTTTCCGAGCTGGTCCGTCAGGAACGTCTGGTTGCGGTCGAGAACTTCACTGTCGAGTCGCCGAAAACCAAGCAGCTGGTCGCCAAGCTCAAGGAACTCAGCCTTGAGAAGGTTCTGATCGTGACTGAAGAAGTCGACGAGAACCTGTATCTGGCCGCCCGCAACATCCCCAATGTGGATGTGGTGGACGTTGCCGCCGCCGACCCGGTTAGCCTGGTCGCCTTTGACAAGGTCCTGGCTACCGTCTCCGCTCTGCGCAAATTCGAGGAGAAGCTGGCATGAACCAGGAGCGTGTATTCAAGGTTCTGCTTGGTCCACACGTGACCGAGAAGGCCGCCATGGCTGCCGAGCGTAACCAGTACGTGTTCAAGGTGGCAGGCGACGCAACCAAGCCCGAGATCAAGGCCGCTGTTCAGCAGTTGTTCGGCAAGAAGGTCGATCGCGTTCAGGTTCTGAACGTCAAGGGCAAGACCAAGCGCACTGCGCACGGTATTGGTCAGCGCAAGGGTTATCGCAAGGCGTACGTGACACTGGCCGCCGGCGAGACGCTTGAAGACTTCTCTGGCGCCGAGTAAAGGCAGGAGTACGGATCATGGCAATCGTCAAGACTAAACCCACATCTGCCGGTCGTCGCCACGTCGTCAAAGTCGTTGGTGAGAATCTGCACAAGGGCCGCGCATACGCGCCGTTGCTCGAGAAGCAGTCGAAGTCCGGTGGTCGTAACAACTACGGTCGCATCACTACCCGCCACGTGGGCGGTGGTCACCGTCATCACTATCGTATCGTCGATTTCAAGCGCACCAAGGATGGCATTCCGGCCATCGTTGAGCGTCTTGAGCACGATCCGAACCGTAGCGCACACATCGCGCTGCTGAAGTATCTCGATGGCGAGCGTCGCTACATCATCGCGCCGAAGGGCGTGAGTGCTGGTGACCGTCTCGAGTCCGGCGTCAACGCGCCGATCAAGAAGGGCAACGCTCTGCCGCTGCGTAACATCCCGCTGGGTTCCACAGTTCATTGCATCGAACTGAAGCCGGGCAAGGGTGCGCAGATGGCTCGCAGCGCCGGTACCAGCGCCCAGCTGGTAGCACGTGAAGGCAACTACGCCACCCTGCGTCTGCGCTCCGGCGAGATGCGCAAGGTGCTGGCCGAGTGCCGTGCCACCCTGGGTGAAGTGAGCAATTCCGAGCACAGCCTGCGTCAACTTGGCAAGGCCGGTGCAAAGCGCTGGAGAGGTGTGCGTCCTACCGTTCGCGGTGTTGCGATGAACCCGGTGGATCACCCGCACGGTGGTGGTGAAGGCCGCACCAGCGGTGGTCGTCATCCGGTGTCCCCGTGGGGTATGCCCACCAAGGGCCACAAGACCCGCAAGAACAAGCGCACCGACAAGCTGATCGTCCGCCGCCGCAAGGCTCGCGGTTAAGATCCCACGCCAAGATATCAAGAGGTAACGGCTGTGCCACGTTCACTGAAGAAAGGTCCTTTCATTGACCTTCATCTGCTGAAAAAGGTTGAGACTGCAGCGGAGAAGAACGATCGCAAACCGATCAAGACCTGGTCGCGTCGTTCAATGATCCTGCCCAATATGGTCGGGCTCACCATTGCAGTCCATAACGGTCGCCAACATGTCCCGGTGCACGTCTCCGAGGAAATGGTTGGCCACAAGCTGGGCGAATTCGCTGCTACCCGCACCTATCGCGGCCACGTGGCGGACAAGAAAGCCAAACGGTAAGCCAGAGAGGATTGAGAGATGGAAGTCACAGCAAAGCTGCGTGGCGCTGCTTTATCCGCACAGAAGGCCCGTTTGGTGGCTGACCAGGTGCGCGGTAAGCCGGTCGCCGAGGCGCTCGACCTGCTGACCTTCTCCCCGAAGAAGGCAGCGAAATTGGTCAAGAAGGTGCTTCAGTCCGCCATCGCGAATGCGGAAGAAAACAACGGCATGGACATTGACGAGCTACGTGTCTCGACCATCTGTGTCGATGAGGGTACGACGCTCAAGCGCATCCGTCCGCGTGCCAAAGGCCGTGCGGATCGCATTCTGAAGCGTACCTGCCACATCACCGTCAAGGTAGCCGAGAAGTAGGAGTCGACCAGATGGGTCAGAAAGTCAATCCAACAGGCATCCGACTGGGTATCGTCAAAGACCATACCTCAGTCTGGTACGCCGAGCGCGGCGCCTATGCCGACAAGCTGAACAACGACCTCGCGGTGCGTAGTTTTCTGCTGGAGCGTCTGAAGAACGCTTCGGTCAGCAAAATCACCATCGAGCGTCCGGCGAACAACGCCCGTATTACCATTCACACTGCCCGTCCGGGCATCGTGATCGGCAAGAAGGGTGAAGACGTTGATCGTCTGCGTCGCGACGTCACCGAGATGATGGGCGTGCCTGTTCACGTCAACATCGAGGAAGTTCGCAAGCCCGAGCTGGACGCTCAGCTCGTCGCTCAGAACATTGCCGGCCAGCTCGAGCGCCGTGTGATGTTCCGTCGTGCCATGAAGCGCTCTGTCCAGAACGCTATGCGTCTGGGCGCCGGCGGCATCAAGGTGCAGCTCTCCGGTCGCCTTGGCGGCGCGGAAATTGCCCGCACCGAGTGGTACCGCGAAGGTCGTGTTCCGCTGCACACTCTGCGTGCGGACATCGATTACGCCACCTTCGAAGCAAAGACCACCTACGGCATCATTGGTGTCAAGGTCTGGATCTTCAAGGGTGAAATCCTCGGGGGCATCGAAGAGGTCCGTGCGAAGGCTAAGCAGCCTGCGTCCGCGCCCTCCAAGAAGAAAGGTTCCAGGTAAGGGGAGAGCGAATCGATGTTACAACCCAAGCGTATGAAATTCCGCAAGATGCAGAAAGGCCGTAACCGTGGCCTGGCGCATCGCGGAAGCAAGGTAAGCTTCGGCGAATATGGCCTCAAGGCCACTGGTCGTGGTCGCGTTACCGCCCGTCAGATCGAAGCTGGCCGTCGTGCCATCACCCGTCACGTCAAGCGTGGCGGCAAGATCTGGATCCGTGTCTTCCCGGACAAGCCGATTTCCAAGAAGCCTCTGGAAGTCCGGATGGGTAAAGGTAAGGGCTCCGTCGAGTACTGGGTCGCTCAGATCCAGCCAGGACGTGTCCTGTACGAGATCGAAGGCGTTTCCGAGGAGCTGGCTCGCGAAGCATTCGCACTGGCCGCCCAGAAGTTCCCGGTCTCCACCACCTTTGTGAAACGGACGGTGATGTGATGAAAGCCCAGGAAATTCGTGAAAAGTCAGTAGAACAGCTCCAGGAGCAGCTTCTCGAACTCCTCCGCGAGCAGTTCAACCTGCGCATGCAGAAGGCCACCGGCCAGTTGAGCCAGACTCATCTGCTCAAGCAGGTTCGTCGGGACATTGCCCGCGTGAAGACTGTGCTCAACGAGAAGGCAGGTGTCTGAGATGGCCGAAGAGAAAAAAGCCCGTAAGCTCACCGGTAAGGTGGTGAGCGACAAGATGGACAAGTCCATCGTCGTCATGATCGAGCGTCGTGAGCGCCACCCGATCTACGGCAAATATGTCAAGCGCTCCACCAAGCTGCACGCCCACGACGAGACCAACCAGGCGAAAGCCGGTGACACGGTTTCCATTGAGGAATGCCGTCCGCTGTCCAGAAAGAAAGCCTGGACGCTGGTTGAAGTCGTCGAACAGGCCAAGGGTTGATTGGCTTCGTGCCATCAACTCCGTGCAGTCAGATTAGGTTTGGAGAAAACCGATGATTCAGACTCAGACTATGCTGGATGTCGCTGACAACAGCGGAGCGCGCCGGGTGCAGTGCATCAAGGTGCTCGGTGGTTCACACCGCCGCTATGCTCGCGTTGGTGACATCATCAAGGTCACGGTGAAGGAAGCCATTCCGCGCGGCAAGGTCAAGAAAGGCCAGGTGCTGAAGGCGGTGGTTGTCCGCACCCGCAGTGGCGTCCGTCGTTCCGACGGCTCGCTGATCCGCTTCGATGGAAATGCGGCTGTTCTGTTGAACAACACCAACGATCAGCCGATCGGTACCCGTATCTTCGGACCGGTGACGCGTGAGCTTCGTAACGAGAAGTTCATGAAGATCATTTCCTTGGCGCCTGAAGTGCTGTAAGGAGCGAGGCGGATATGCAAAAGATCAAACGTGATGATGAAGTAGTCGTCATCGCCGGTAAGGACAAGGGCAAGCGTGGTACCGTGAAGCGCGTTCTCAAGAACGAACGCTTTGTGGTATCCGGTGTGAACATGATCAAGCGTCACACCAAGCCCAACCCCATGGCCGGCAATCAGGGCGGTATCGTCGAGCGTGAGGCTCCGATTCACGCGTCCAACGTAGCCATCTTCAATCAGGAGACCGGTAAGGCGGATCGCGTCGGCTTCCAGATCAAGGAAGACGGTACCAAGGTACGTATCTACAAGTCGACGCAAGCGCAGATCGACGCCTAACGCGAGTCGGGTAGCAAAATGGCGAACTTGAAAGAACGTTATCAAAACGAGGTGGTGGCTCAACTCAAAGAGCAGTTCAGCTACGCCAACGTTATGCAGGTACCCCGGATCACCAAGGTGACTCTGAATATGGGTATCGGCGAAGCGACCAGCGACAAGAAGCTGATCGACAACGCTATCGGTGACATGGAGAAGCTTTCCGGTCAGAAGCCGATGGTCACCAAGGCACGCAAGTCCATCGCGGGCTTCAAGGTGCGTGAAGGCTGGCCGATCGGGATCAAGGTAACACTGCGCGCTGAGCGCATGTGGGACTTCCTGGATCGCCTGGTGAATATCGCGATCCCCCGCGTTCGTGACTTCCGTGGTCTCAACCCGAAGTCCTTCGACGGTCGTGGCAATTATTCCATGGGGGTGCGTGAGCAGATCATCTTCCCGGAGCTCGAGTATGATAAGATCGACCGGGTTCGTGGTCTGGATGTCACCATCACCACCACTGCCAACACCGATGAAGAAGGTCGTGCGCTGCTTAGCGCGCTGAACTTCCCGTTCAAGAAATAGGGGTGGGATCATGGCAAAGAAGAGCATGATTGAGCGCGAACTCAAGCGCACAAAGCTGGTGGACAAGTACGCCGCCAAGCGCGTTGCGCTCAAGGCGATCATCCAGGACGTGAACTCCTCCGATGAGGAGCGCTTCGATGCGCAGCTCAAGTTGCAGTCGCTGCCGCGTGACTCCAGCCCGGTGCGCCAGCGTAATCGCTGCCGCGTCACTGGCCGTCCGCACGGCTACTACAACAAGTTTGGCCTCGGCCGTAACAAGCTGCGTGAAGCCGCCATGCGTGGCGACGTGCCCGGACTCAAGAAGTCCAGCTGGTAACGCCACGTAGAATCATCAGGAGCGCAACGTAAATGAGCATGCAAGACACTCTGGCGGATATGTGTACTCGTATCCGCAATGCGCAGCAGGCCACCAAGGAGACGGTCACCATGCCGTCTTCCAAGATCAAGGTTGAAGTGGCCCGCGTGCTGAAAGAAGAGGGTTTCATCACTGACTTCGCAATCAGCGAATCAGCCAAGCCCGAACTGACCGTGAGCCTCAAGTACTTTGAAGGCAAGCCGGTTATCGAGCACCTGCAGCGGGTTTCCAAGCCTTCCCTGCGCCAGTACAAGGGTAAGGATGCGCTGCCGAAGGTCGCCGATGGCCTGGGTATCGCTATCGTCACCACCTCCAAGGGTGTGATGACGGATCGTGCGGCCCGCCAGGCTGGTGTCGGCGGCGAAGTCCTCTGCACCGTATTCTAGGAGTCTGGAATGTCCCGCGTAGCCAAATATCCGGTCAAAGTGCCTGCCGGCGTCGACATCAAACTCGACGGCGCGACACTGACTGTCAAGGGCGGTCAGGGCACCCTTTCCATGTCCGTTCACAAGGATGTTGTGATCGGTCAGGAAGACGGTCAACTGACCTTTACACCCAGTGAATCTGCAAAGAGCTGGGCCATGGTTGGCACAACTCGTGCCCTGGTCCAGAACCTTGTCACTGGTGTGTCTGAGGGGTTCAGCAAGACCCTCGAAATCGTCGGCGTCGGTTATCGCGCTCAAGCGAAAGGCCAGACGCTCAATCTGTCACTGGGCTTCTCACACCCGGTCGATTACCAACTGCCTGAAGGTGTCGTGGCGGAAACGCCCAAGAACACCACTATCGTGCTGAAAAGCGCGGACAAGCAGAAGCTCGGCCAGGTCGCCGCGGAAATCCGCGCATTCCGTCCGCCTGAGCCCTATAAGGGCAAGGGTGTGCGCTATGCCGACGAGCATGTCCGTCGTAAAGAAGCCAAGAAGAAGTAAGGCAGGGTTATGAACGCGAAGAAAGAATCTCGTCTCCGTCGTGCCCGCCGCGCTCGCGCCAAGATCCGCGAGCTGGGCGTGTTTCGCCTGTGCGTAAACCGTACTCCACGTCACATCTATGCGCAGATTATCTCGCCGGATGGTGGCAAGGTCCTGGCCAGCGCTTCCACGCTGGACAAGAGCCTTCGTGAGGGTGCGACCGGCAACACTGACGCCGCCGCCAAGGTTGGTGCTCTGATTGCTGAACGCGCCAAGGAAGCAGGCATCACCCAGGTAGCCTTCGACCGCGCTGGCTTCAAGTATCACGGTCGTGTGAAGGCCCTGGCCGACGCCGCTCGTGAAGGCGGCCTGGAATTCTAAAGGGTTTTACGATGGCGAAGAACGAACAGAACAACGGCGATCTGCAGGAAAAGCTCGTGCAGGTCAACCGTGTCGCCAAGGTGGTCAAGGGTGGCCGTATCTTCGGTTTCACCGCTCTGACTGTCGTGGGCGACGGCAATGGTCGTGTCGGCTTTGGCCGCGGCAAGGCACGTGAAGTGCCGGTCGCGATCCAGAAGGCGATGGATCAAGCACGCCGCAACATGGTCAAGGTCAACCTGGTCAACGGTACTCTGCAGTACCCGGTCAAGGCTCGTCACGGCGCCTCCAAGGTGTACATGCAGCCGGCATCCGACGGTACCGGTATCATTGCCGGCGGCGCCATGCGCTCCGTGCTTGAGCTGGCTGGCGTCCATAACGTACTGGCCAAGTGCTACGGCTCCACCAATCCGGTGAACGTGGTACGTGCGACCGTCAAGGGTCTGTCTGCAATGCAGTCGCCGGAAGACGTGGCCGCCAAGCGCGGTCTCTCAGTCGAAGCGATTACGGGGTAAGACACCATGGCAGCTACCATCAAGGTTACCCAGACCCGCAGCACGATTGGAATCCTTGCCAAGCACAAGGCAACCATGAAGGGCCTCGGTCTGCGTCGCATCGGTCATACCGTCGAACTGGAAGACACCCCTGCCGTTCGCGGCATGATCCACAAGGTCAATTACCTTGTGCGGGTTGAGGGAGAGTAATCCATGAAACTTAACAGCCTGAGCCCGGCACCGGGCTCCAAGCACGCCGAAAAGCGCGTCGGTCGTGGCATTGGCTCCGGTCTGGGCAAGACCGGTGGCCGTGGTCACAAAGGCCAGAAGTCGCGCAGCGGCGGCAGCGTCAAGCCGGGCTTCGAAGGCGGACAGATGCCATTGCAGCGTCGTCTGCCGAAGTTTGGCTTCACTTCTGCCAAGTCTCTGGTTTCCGAAGAAGTGCGTCTTGGTGAACTCGCCAAGGTCGCCGGTGACGAGGTTACCCTCGACACCCTGAAGGAAGCCAATGTGCTGAAGGACGCCACGCAGTACGCCAAGGTGATCCTTTCCGGCGATTTGAACAAGGCGGTTACGGTTCGCGGTCTGCGTGTCACCAAAGGTGCACGTGCCGCAATCGAAGCCGCTGGTGGCAAGGTAGAGGACTAAATGGCCAAGTCAGGAAAAATGCCGGCGATGGGCAGCGGTCTGAGTGAACTGTGGGCGCGTCTGCGCTTCGTGCTCCTCGCCATTGTGGTCTACCGAATCGGTGCCCACATTCCCGTTCCCGGTATCAATCCTGACCAGCTTGCTGCCTTGTTCAGGGAGCAGCAGGGCACCATCCTGGGCATGTTCAACATGTTCTCGGGTGGCGCCCTGGAGCGCATGAGTATCCTCGCCCTGGGCATCATGCCCTACATCTCGGCGTCGATCATCATGCAGCTCCTGACCGCCGTCTCTCCCCAACTGGAACAGTTGAAGAAGGAAGGGGAGAGCGGACGCCGCAAGATCAATCAGTACACGCGCTATGGAACAGTGCTCCTGGCCTTCGTTCAGGCCGCCGGCATGTCGGTCGGTCTGGCGAGTCAGGGCATTGCCTATACAGTCGATTTCAGTTTCTATTTCACCGCTATCACTACCTTTGTGTGTGGTGCGGTATTCCTGATGTGGCTGGGTGAGCAGATCACCGAGAAGGGCATCGGCAATGGTATCTCGCTGCTGATCTTCTCCGGTATCGTCGCCGGACTGCCAAGCGCTGTGGCCCAGGCTTTCGAGCTGGCCCGCAACGAAGGCGCGTGGAACGTGTTGCCGCTGTTGGCGCTTTCCCTGCTGGGTATTGCCACCGTGGCGTTTGTCGTGTTCATCGAGCGCGGCCAGCGTCGTATTACGGTGAACTACCCGCGTCGCCAGGTCGGCAACAAGATGTACGCCGGACAAAGCAGCTATCTACCGCTCAAGGTCAACATGGCGGGGGTTATCCCGGCCATCTTTGCTTCGAGCATCCTGCTGTTCCCCGCCTCCCTCGGTCAGTGGGTAGGTGCGGGTGATGGTATGGAGTGGCTGCAGCGAGCATCACAGTCGTTGGCCCCCGGTCAACCGCTGTACATCTTGCTTTTCTCGGCGGCGGTGGTATTCTTCTGCTTCTTTTACACAGCGCTGGTCTTCAACCCCAAGGATGTTGCCGACAACCTCAAGAAGTCGGGAGCCTTCCTTCCGGGGATTCGTCCCGGTGAGCAGACCGCTCGCTATGTCGACAAGGTCATGACTCGTTTGACCCTGTTCGGCGCTCTCTACATCACTGCGGTTTCCCTGATGCCCCAGTTCCTGATCGTGGCCTGGAACGTACCGTTCTTCTTTGGCGGTACCTCGTTGCTGATCGTGGTAGTGGTCATCATGGACTTCATGGCTCAGGTGCAGTCGCACCTCATGTCGCACCAGTATGAGTCGGTGATGAAGAAGTCCAACCTGAAAGGCTATGGTAGCGGCGGCATCATGCGCTAGAAGCGCCGCACGCCGAATCTGGAGCGCGCCGCGAGCCGCGTGTCAATACGCGCCGCGAGCCGACCATTGGAGATGGAACGATGAAAGTTCGTGCTTCCGTGAAGAAAATGTGCCGCAACTGCAAGATCATTCGTCGCAATGGCGCCGTACGTGTCATCTGCAGCGAGCCGCGGCACAAGCAGCGCCAGGGTTGATTCCTGCGCTGAACTGAACCGGTGCTGGCATTCCCCCTTGCCCTTTATGTGGGAAGGGGGTATGCTATTGCGCCTTTTGTAGTTGATTAACCGAGCAAGCCGCTCAAATTTCGGAGTAAGCTGATGGCCCGTATTGCAGGCGTCAATATCCCGGACAACAAGCATGCGGCGATCTCGCTGACTTACATCTTCGGGATTGGCCGTACCCGCGCAGAGCAGATCTGTGCAGCGTCCGGCATCGCGCCGACCGCCAAGATTCAGGACCTGTCATCTGAAGAGATCGACACCCTGCGTGGCGAAGTCGGCAAGTACACCGTAGAAGGCGATCTTCGTCGTGATGTGACGCTGAACATCAAGCGTCTCATGGACCTGGGTTGCTATCGTGGTCTGCGTCATCGTCGTGGTCTTCCGCTGCGTGGTCAGCGTACCAAGACCAATGCGCGTACCCGTAAGGGCCCGCGCAAGCCGATCCGCAAATAACACGCACGTTCTGGCGTAAAGACAGGAATAGACATCAACATGGCTAACCCGCGTAGCAACCGTAAAAAGGTTAAAAAGCAGGTGGTGGATGCCGTAGCGCATATCCACGCCTCTTTTAACAACACGATCATTACGATCACAGACCGCCAGGGCAATGCTCTTTCCTGGGCAACTGCCGGTGGTTCGGGTTTTCGTGGTTCTCGCAAGAGCACCCCGTTCGCTGCTCAAGTAGCAAGCGAGCGTGCAGCGACTGCTGCAGCCGAGTATGGTGTGAAAAACGTCGACGTGCTGGTCAAGGGCCCCGGTCCTGGCCGTGAATCCGCCGTGCGTGCTCTGAACGCCGCCGGCTTCCGCGTGCAAAGCATCACCGACGCGACGCCCATCCCCCATAATGGCTGCCGTCCGCCGAAGAAACGCCGCGTTTAAGGAGACAGATTCATGGCTCGTTACATTGGACCAAAGTGCAAACTGTCTCGCCGGGAAGGTACCGACCTCTTCCTCAAGAGCGGTGTCACTCCCTTCGAGAAGAAGTGCAAATCCGAGCAGATCCCGGGTGTGCACGGCCAGCGCCGTCAGCGTCTTTCCGACTACGGCTTGCAGCTTCGCGAGAAGCAGAAAGTACGTCGTATGTATGGCGTACTTGAAAAGCAGTTCCGCAACTACTACAAGGAAGCAGCCCGTCTGAAGGGTGCGACCGGTGAGTTGTTGCTGCAGCTGCTTGAATCCCGACTGGATAACGTCGTCTACCGCATGGGCTTTGGATCTACTCGCTCCGAGGCTCGTCAGCTGGTAAGCCACAAGGCAATTGCCGTCAACGGCAAGACTGTCAACGTGGCTTCCTACAAGGTCAAGCCCGGCGACGTAGTATCTATCCGTGAAAAGGCTAAAAATCAGGCGCGTATCCAGAGCGCTCTGAGCATTGCTGCCAACCGTGGCGATGTAGCCTGGATCGAGATTGATGCCAAGAAGATGGAAGGCACCTTCAAGGCTCTGCCTGAGCGCGGTGACCTGACTGCCGACATCAACGAACAACTGATCGTCGAGCTGTACTCGAAGTAAGCGGCCTGTCCGCGCCGCCTTCCGCGAGGGAGGCGGCGGTTTTCACCGAGTATCCGTTTGGCAGCCTGAAAGGTGTTCATATGCAGCGTTCAGTGACAGAGTTTCTCCGTCCTCGCGACATCAAGGTCGAAGAGATCAGCGCACACCACGCAAAGATCGTGCTCGAACCGTTCGAGCGTGGCTTCGGCCACACGCTGGGTAATGCTCTGCGTCGTATCCTGCTTTCTTCCATGCCCGGCTGTGCCGTGGTTGAGGCAGAAATCGCAGGTGTGGATCATGAGTACAGCGCGATCGAGGGCGTCCAGGAAGATGTCATCGAAATCCTCCTGAACCTCAAGGACGTGGCGGCCAGGATGCACAGCCGCGACGAGGCGGTGCTCTCGCTGAACAAGCAGGGCCCGGCCGTCGTCACCGCTGGTGACATCGCCGTCGATCATGATGTCGAGATCGTCAACCCCGAGCACATCATCGCCCATGTCAATGAGGGTGCAGAGCTGAAGATGCAGCTCAAGGTGGCCCGCGGTCGTGGCTATGAGCCTGCGGATGTCCGCAGCGAAGGCGACGACGAATCTCGTGCCATCGGCCGTCTGCAGCTGGATGCAACCTTCAGCCCCGTGCGTCGTGTTTCCTACTCGGTTGAGGCTGCGCGTGTTGAACAGCGCACTGACCTCGACAAGTTGATCATTGATCTGGAAACCGATGGCACCCTGGATCCAGAAGAGGCAATCCGTCGCAGCGCCACCATCCTGCAGGAGCAGCTGGCAGCGTTTGTTGACCTGGAAGCCGACAAGGAACAGGAAGTGGTGGAGGAAGAGGATCATATCGATCCCATCCTGCTGCGCCCCGTAGACGATCTTGAGTTGACCGTTCGTAGCGCCAACTGCCTCAAGGCCGAGAATATCTACTACATCGGCGATCTGATTCAGCGCACTGAAGTTGAGCTGTTGAAGACCCCGAATCTCGGCAAGAAGTCCTTGAATGAAATCAAGGATGTGTTGGCAGCACGTGGTCTGTCCCTCGGCATGCGGCTGGAAAACTGGCCGCCGGCGAGCCTGAAGGACGACAAGGCCACGGCCTGAGCGTCGGCTCGAGTCCCAGTTTGGTAAGGAATCACAACCATGCGTCATCGTAAGAGTGGTCGTCACCTGAATCGCACGAGCTCGCACCGTCAGGCCATGTTCAAGAACATGAGCGTGTCGCTGATCGAGCACGAAGTGATCAAGACAACCCTGCCCAAGGCCAAAGAGCTGCGTCGTCATATCGAGCCGCTCATCACTCTGGCCAAGCAGGACAGCGTCGCTAACCGTCGTCTGGCCTTCAGCCGCACTCGCTCCAAAGAAGCAGTCGGCAAGCTCTTCAACGAGCTGGGTCCGCGTTACGTCGAGCGTCCGGGCGGTTACGTCCGTATTCTCAAGTGCGGTTTCCGCACCGGCGACAACGCCCCCATGGCCTTCGTCGAATTGGTCGATCGCCCCGTCGTGGAAGAGGTTGCTGGCGAGGAGTAATCCTCCTCACAGTATCTGTCCCGACGCCAAGCCGGCTTCTCCCTTCGGGGGAAGCCGGTTTTTTTATGCGCGGGTGACTGGTTCTGAAGGGGACGCCTAGTCCCCGAGAGGATTGGTCAGGAAGTCGATGGCTCGCTGGTCATCGGCGTAGGCCACATTGATGCGCAGCCAGGGGCTATCGCTGTTGTCCGGCATGAAGACCTGGCCAGGTGACAGACGTATGCCGGCCTTGTGTGCGTTGCTGACCAGCTGATGGGATGAGGCTGCACCAGGAAAGCGAGCCCAGATGAACATGCCGCCAGCCGGTTCAGCGAAGATCTCCCAGCCGGCATGGCGCAACAGGACCAGGGTGGCGGCCATCTGGTTGGCGAGACGCACCCTCAAGCGCTCGACCAGCTTTCGATAGCTGCCGTTCTGCAGCATGGTGGCCAGTACCTGCTCGGCAAAGCGCGGTGATGAAATGCTGGTCAGCATTTTGATATCGACCAGTGACCGCAATAGATCGGGCCGGGCGGCAATGAAGCCGACTCGCAGTGAGCAGGACAGGCTCTTGGAAAAGCTGCCGATATAGATGACGCGCTGCAGCCCATCAAGCGCGGCGAGCCGTGGGGTCGGGGTGTGCTGGAAGTCGGCGTAGATATCATCCTCGACAACCTGCACGTCATGGCGTTCGGCCAGTTGCAGGACCCTATGGGCGACAGAAGCTGTCAAGGTGGTCCCGGTAGGGTTCTGGAACACCGTGTTGATGAAAAGGAGTCTGGGCCGGTGGCGTTGCAGCAGGACTTCCAGCTGCTCTACATCCGGCCCGCCGGCTAGACGAGGTACGCCGATGATGTTGGCGCGTTGCAGTCGTAGCAGGCCTATCAGGTTGTAGTAGCCGGGGGACTCGACCAGCACGGTATCGCCAGGTTGCACCAACAGTCGAACAAGCAGGTCCAGAGCATGGCTGCCACCGCCAGTGAGCAGAATCTGGTTGGCATCCGCCTCGACGCCGAGAATTCGAATGCGTTCCTGAATGAGTCCTCGGAGCAGCGGCGTCCCCATCGGAGAGCTGTAATCGAGAATATCGGCGCGACTGCGGCGGGTAACGGAGCGAATGGCGTAGGCCAGGTCGTCCATTTCCCGCCAGCTGTCCGGTAGCCAGCCGCACCCCAGCTTGAGACCTTGATCGTCCTGTTCGAACAGCCGCCAGCTATCGCTGGTGACCTCCGCCAGACTGACCGGCGAGGTCTCGCGTGCCAGCTGGGCGGGGTTGTCGGCGACGAAGAAGCCGGAGCCCGGCCTGGAGCGCACCAGGCCCTGAGCGACCAGCTGCTCGTAGGCCTCGATGACCGCATTGCGTCCTACATTGAGTTGCCGGGTCAGTTGGCGTATCGAGGGCAGGCGACTGCCTCCACCGGCGCCATTGCCGATGATCCATTCGTGCAGGTGCTCGGCCACCTGGCTTGCCTGAGGCCTGGCAGAAGGAACATCGAATCTGTTTGACATGAATGGGCTCCGGTTGGGGACGGCGCTGGTGCGACGAGGGTGCCGTCTCGGGTTCATTCTGCGGTGGTGAGGCCGCTCAGGCAATTCAAGGCAACTGTTCTGGAGGATGCCTGTACAGTTGCGGGGCATTACCGTCCACTGTGTCTTACACGGGATTCGGCCAGACGCGATGCTGATGGACCTCATCAGTTCAATGTATCAAGGTCCGTCATGAATCGTCCTGCTGCCCTCAGGCTTGCCCTCGCTCTCTGCATGATCACCACTGCCGTCAACCTTCAGGCGCCACTCTATGATGCACTGGCCGCCAGGGATGGCGTCGGTGCCGGAGCCACCAGTGTCGCCTTTGCCTGTTACGTACTGGGGGTGTTCCCGGTATTGCTGGCGCTGAATGGTCTGGCTGACCGTGTTGGACGCAAGCCGATGATCATCGCCGCGCTTTGCCTGGCCTTGATGGCAACGCTGCTGACCATGATCTTTCCGGGGCTGATCAGCCTTGCTGTTGCCCGCCTGCTGATGGGGGTGGGGACTGCGATGACCTCCGCCGTCGCGCCGGGCTGGATGCTCGAATTATTCCCGCACCAGCAGCGGCGTCGTGCTGCCAATTGGGTCACGGCGGCGACCTCGCTGGGCTTCGGCCTGGGGGCAGCGGTTACCGGCATCTTCGTGATGCAGACCTCGCCGCTCCAGCAGACGGAGCTGGTACCCCCCAGCCTGTGGCTGTATCTCGGTGGAGGAAGCCTGGCGCTGATACTGGTGCTGGGCCTTGAGGACAATTCATCACGTCAGCGGAGTGCCAGTATGCTGCGCCTGCCGGTCTGGCCGCCCGGCTCGCTGCCTTTCGGCCTGGCGATTATGCTCGCCTGGGCGATGGTGGGGTTGGTCATCACGCTGTTGCCGACCGTGCTGGCCCAACATGGGCTATCGGGCTGGTCAGGCTTTGCGGTTTTCGGTATCTGTAGTTGTGGTGTGTTGTTTCAGCCGCTGGCGCGCCAATTGTCACCGCAGGCCGCGACGCGACTGGGGCTGCTGATCCTGCCTCCGGCGTATGCCCTGATCAGTTGGGGGGCTCTGGAAGGCGTACTGGCGGCAATACTGATCGGCACTGTGGCGGCGAGCAGCGCCTGCTACGGGTTCATCTATCTGGGCGGCATGAGCGGCGCGCTGGAGGCAGCGGGTGAGCGTGCCTCCGGGGCCAGTGCGGGGTTCTTTCTGATGGCCTATATCGGCTTCAGTCTGCCGGTGGTGTTTACCGGTATGCTGATGGACCGCTTCGGACACAGTGCGGCCCTGCAGATATTCGGTGTGGTGCTGGTGTTGGGTGTGATGCTGGTCAGCGTGGGGCTGATGCGAATCAATCAGGCGGAGAAGTCGAGATGGCAGGCAGACTGAAGGGCAAGGTAGCCATTATCACCGGCGCTGGGCAGGGGATCGGCGAGGCCATCGCCGAGGCCTTTGTCAGGGAAGCGGCTGTCGTGGTGGTCGCGGATCGCAATGAGGTCTCGGGGCGTCATGTGGCAGAACGGCTGCAATGCTCCTTCATCAAGACAGACGTAACGGATCAGCTTGATATCGACCATGTGGTTGGCGAGACCATCGGACAGTTCGGCCATGTCGATATTCTGGTCAATAATGCCGGCGCCAATGTCTTTCATGTACCGCATGAAATGCCGCGTAGTGCATGGGCCAGGTGCATGGCACTGGATCTGGAAGCTTGCTGGGCGATGGCCGAAGCCGTGTTGCCGGATATGCGTCGGCGAGGCTCCGGTGCCATCATCAATATTGCCAGCACGCATGGATTTCAGGTGATACCGCACACCTTCCCCTATCCGGTTGCCAAGCATGGGCTGATCGGCCTGACACGCTCACTGGGAGTGGAATATGCCGCCGAGGGAATCCGTGTCAATGCCATTTCGCCGGGTTATATCGATACCGAGATAGCACGTGATTACTGGGCGGGTTTTGATGACCCAGTGGCGGAGCGCCGCAAGGCAGAAGCGCTCCATCCGCCACAGCGGATCGGCCGGCCCGAGGAAGTGGCCATGACGGCGGTATTTCTGGCGTCTGACGAGGCCCCCTTCATCAATGGCGAAAACATCGTGATCGATGGAGGGCGCTCCTGTGTCTATCACCAGTGACAGCACCATGCATTGATGGTGCCGGACGGGGCGTCAGGCGGTGGCCTTTTCCTTGCCGCCTTTCCCTTTCTTTCGATCACCTCTGGCTTCGGTATCGGCACGGTCGGCCTGGCGCTCGAGCAAGGGTTTGAGGAAGCGCCCGGTATGCGAGACTTCCATTCTTGCCACCTGCTCTGGCGTACCCTCCGCAATGATCTGGCCGCCACCGGAGCCGCCTTCGGGGCCCAGGTCGATGATCCAGTCGGCGGTCTTGATCACGTCCAGATTGTGCTCGATGACCACAATGGTGTTGCCATGGTCGCGCAGACGGTGGAGTACGGTCAGTAACTGACGAATGTCCTCGAAGTGCAGGCCGGTGGTCGGCTCGTCGAGAATATACAGCGTCTGACCGGTATCACGCTTGGCCAGCTCGCGGGCCAGTTTGACACGCTGCGCCTCACCGCCGGACAGGGTAGTAGCGCTCTGGCCGAGGCGAATGTAGGTCAGACCGACGTCGACCAGCGTTTGCAGACGACGGGCAATGGCCGGTACCGGACTGAAGAATTCCAGCGCTTCCTCGACCGTCATCGCGAGAACCTCGTCGATGGTCTTGCCCTTGTATTGGATGTCCAGGGTTTCGCGATTGTAGCGTTTGCCCTTGCACACATCGCAGGGCACGTAGATGTCGGGCAGGAAGTGCATCTCGACCTTGATCATGCCTTCGCCCTGGCAGGCCTCGCAGCGACCTCCCTTGACGTTGAACGAGAAGCGGCCCGGCTTGTATCCCCTTGAACGCGCCTCTTGAGTACCGGCAAACAGCTCACGAATCGGCGTGAAGATACCGGTGTAGGTGGCCGGGTTCGAACGGGGAGTCCGACCGATCGGGCTCTGGTCGATATCGATGACCTTGTCGAGCTGATCCAGGCCCTCGATGCTGGTGTAGGGGGAGGGGGTCAGAGTCGTGGCCCGGTTCAATTCCCGGGCGGCAATCGGCATCAGAGTGGTGTTGATCAGAGTCGACTTGCCTGAGCCCGAGACTCCGGTCACGCATACCAGCAGTCCCAGAGGAAGCTCCAGGGTGACGTTCTGCAGGTTGTTGCCGGTGGCGCCGACCAGTCGCAGCACCTTCTCGGGGTTGCCCGGAATCCGCCAGGGCGGCACGGCGATTTCCCGTGTGCCGGACAGGTATTGTCCGGTGAGGGAATTCTTGTTGGCCATGATCTGCTCGGGCGTGCCCTGGGCGACGATCTGACCGCCATGGACACCGGCACCGGGGCCGATATCCAGTACATGGTCAGCAGCTCTGATCGCATCCTCATCGTGCTCGACCACGATCACGGTGTTGCCGAGATCGCGCAGACGAACCAGGGTCTGCAGCAGGCGGTCGTTGTCGCGCTGATGCAGGCCGATGGAGGGTTCGTCGAGGATATACATGACTCCGACCAGGCCCGCACCGACCTGGCTGGCGAGGCGGATGCGCTGGGCCTCGCCGCCGGACAGGGTCTCGGCGCTGCGTTCCAGATTGAGGTAGTCGAGGCCGACATTGACCAGAAACTCGAGGCGCGCCGAGATCTCGTTGATGATCTTCAGGGCAATCTCGCCCTTGCGCCCCGGTAGCTGGAGTGCGGCGAAGTAACTCTGTGCCTCGCCGATCGGCAGGCGGACGACATCGGGCAGGGTGGTGCCATCGACGAATACGTGACGGGCTTCCTTGCGTAGACGCGAGCCCTCGCAGGTCTTGCAGGGCTGTACCGCGATGTAGCGTGACAGCTCCTCGCGCACCGTGCTCGACTCCGTCTCGCGGTAGCGGCGGCGCATATTGGGCAGCACTCCCTCGAAGGGGTGTTCCCGGGTCACCTTCTTGCCGCGGTCATTGACGTAGGTGAAGGCGATGTCGTCCCCGCCGCTGCCCTGGAGCACGATGTCACGCTCGTGTCGGGCCAGGTCCTGCCACGGGGTTTCCAGGGTAAAGCGGTAATGCTCGGCCACCGCCTTGAGCTGGTTGAAGTAGTAGACGCTACGGCGGTCCCAGCCCTTGATCACGCCCTCGGCCAGCGACAGCTCCGGGTGGCTGATCAGCTTGTCGGGATCAAAGAACTGCTCCACGCCCAGACCATCGCAGGTCGGGCAAGCCCCCGCCGGGTTGTTGAACGAGAACATGCGCGGCTCGAGTTCGGGAATCGAGTAGCCGCAGACCGGGCAGGCGAAGCGTGCCGAGAAGGCGATGTCATCCCGGTCGCCATCCATGAAGTGGACCATTGCCACCCCATCGGCCAGACCCAGCGCGGTTTCGAAGGATTCCGCCAGGCGCTGCTCCAGCCCGTCGCGCACCTTGATGCGATCGACCACCACACTGATGTCGTGCTTGCGGTTCTTGTCCAGCGGACGGACGTCGTCCAACTCGATGACCTGGCCGTCGATCATGGCGCGGACAAAACCCTGAGCGCGCAGTTCGGCCAGCAACTGAAGATGCTCGCCCTTGCGGCCGCTGACCACTGGCGCCAACAGCATCAGCTTGCTGCCTTCCGGTAGGGCCATGACCTGATCCACCATCTGCGAGATGGTCTGCGCCTCGAGATCCTCGCCGTGCTCTGGACAGCGTGGCGTCCCGGCGCGAGCAAACAGCAGGCGCAGGTAGTCGTAGATCTCGGTGATGGTGCCGACGGTGGAACGTGGGTTGTGGGAAGTGGACTTCTGTTCGATGGAGATCGCCGGAGACAGCCCCTCGATGTGATCCACATCGGGCTTTTCCATCATCGACAGGAACTGACGGGCATAAGTCGACAGCGACTCGACGTAACGGCGCTGACCCTCGGCATACAGCGTATCGAACGCCAGCGAGGATTTGCCGGAGCCGGATAGACCCGTTACCACGATCAGCTTGTCACGGGGCAACTCGACATCGATCTGCTTGAGGTTGTGGGTGCGCGCACCCCTGACCAGTATCTTGTCCATTCCCACCTCGCGGACCGGGCAAAAGGACAATTATACGGGCCGCCAGGCGGTGGCGGCAAAGTGAAGCAGGGATTGGCGTTTGATAAAGGAGCGGCCCATGGGCATTCTCATGGTCGAATCCAGCGATAACGATAGTATCCAGCATCATTCAGGTAGCGAAACTCCAGGATCCCTGCTCCCGTCGGGTCGAACACCCGGCGTTCACCATAGGGGATGGTTTCCATTGCCACCCAGCTCTTGCCACCATCTCGACTGAGTTCCATATGTCTGCCGTCCCCTCTGCCAGCGTTTATCAGCAGCAGATTGTCGTTACCGCGCAGACTGCTCTGAGGCGAGCGCCCGCTGGCCTTCAACGGCAGCCACTCGCCGGCGGACAGGCGATACAGTGTATAGCGCTCGAGTTCGGCTGCCCGGTGAATCGCGTACAGCTGGTCTCCGGCACCGTTGACCAGTTCCTGCAATTGGCCGGGGCGCTGTTCGATGTCGATTAGTTCGCCGGTTTGGGCATTCAGTTGCAGTAGTAGCACGGAGTCGGTGTCGCTGCCTCGGTTCTCCACCATGGCATAGACCCGGCCAGTTTCATCCATGCCCCAGCGGAACCGTGCCAGAGAGTCGTCTCGCAGGGTTGCACTGCCCAGCTGCGATGAACCGGTCAACAGTTGGTGGGCATCGGCCAGTTCCCGCCAGTCCTGTCCGCCATTTTCGGAGAGATAGAGTGAACCGGAATCGGCGAGCCAGATGCGCTGCTTGTCGACATGCAGTAGCTGGATCATGCCGATGCCATCGAGGACACTCTGCGCCGCCAGTCTCCAATGCACGCCGTTGTCGTCGGAGGCGAATACTGTCTGGTCGGGAACTCCTGTCAGCTCGGCGAACAGATAGCAGTGCCCTCTGGTATCGCAGTGCATGCCGGAAACTTCGCCCCCCAGGCGACCGACAACATCGACTCGTTTGCCATCGGCGCGCATCAGGTAGGTCAGGTTCAGGGGTTCGAAATCAAACCCAAGGCTTGTGCGATACACTTCCTCCGCCTGTGATGCCACCAGGCAATTGAGGGTCGGCAGATCTTCACCGGTTGCCACTTCGCCCTGAGTGAGGCAGGTCGCACGACATTCACCGGCTTCGGAACAGGCTTCTACCTCGCCGTCACGGCCACGTGACGCCACACTCCATAGGCTGTCGCCATTGGCGGCCGTAGTCTGGAGAGTATCCCACTCGACAGGGGCCTGTAGTGCCACCGTCAGTGCCTGTTCGGGTTCCTCATGCCATGGTCTGGCATAACCAACCATCAGATACCAGGCAAACACAAACACGCCATAACACAGCAGAGCGGCATACAGGCAGGGGCGAATCCAACGAGGCAACATTGTCAGGAAATCTCGATGAGTACAGGAGAACGGCCGTGGTGCAGGCGCCACTGGTACGCCAGGGCGACCACCTTTTCCACCTCCGAACCGTTCGGCAGGAGCCTGGTCGGGAAACGCCATCCCACAAATGTGAGGACCAAACCGCCAATACCAAACAGCATCAGGGACACTAGCCCCATGAAGCTGCCAAATTCCATCAGCTGTAACCAGTCCCAGTAATCCGGCCCAATGCCTCGTGAGATCCAGTCGTGCAGAGTGATGCCCAACAGGCATAACGTCATGAACAGTCCCATAAATGCCAGAATGCTCAGCAGCACGCGGCGTGACTGTGGCGAATGAGAGCAACCACTGTAGCTGATGTAGGCGAGGCCATCGGTGAGGTTGAGCAGGCCATGTACCTCGCCATCGCTGATCAGGGTAAGTAGAGCGATAGGGTCCTTTTCCCCAATGAATAATGGTGCTCGCCGCCGAAAGACAAAACCACCCTGTATGAGCATGCTGGATGGCGTCGTCAGCGTGAACTGCACACTGCCACAGCGCAGCTGATAGCGCCTGACAACCTGCTGGGATCGTCCCGATCCTGTTGACCACTGAGTAATCTCGACCTCACTGGCGGTTCCCTGGACGATACCGACATCGCCATGGATACCGTCAGCGAGTGGCAAGGCAGCAGCCGATGGCAGCGGCGTTGTATCGCTCAAGGTAGGCAGGCCGCTGGTCTGTAGAGTATTCAGCTCACTCCGTAGGCGCCTCCCTGCGGGGTGCAACCTGACGACTAGCTTCGCCAATGTCCAGCAAGTGACGAACACGCAGCCGAGACCTGTCACGATTTTCGCCAGGATCAGCGCCGTTGCGCTGCCGGGTATCCAGAAGACGGCAACGGTCAGAGCGAACACCAGGGCTAGGGTCAGAAGAAGGCCGCGTAGAGGACGGTATTGTGGTGCCCAGATTTCACCATCGGCACGTTGGAACCAGTGCAGCCAGGCGCTACCATCGGCCAAGCGATGGGCACCGATGATCAGCGGCTCTCCGTTGCCTGGTGCCGGATCCGGTAGGGCGCGCTCGAACTGTTCGCGATAGAAGAAGAATACGCCTTTGTCGGTGCGCAGCCGACACAGAGTAGTGGACTCATCAGTGGTCTGCTGCGTCATTTCACGACATCGGGCGCTGACACAGAAAGTCGCACCAGCACGGGGGGACTGGGGAGTGGACACATTCATTGACGGGCCTCCCTGTCGCTGAAGTCTGGCGTATTGACCATCAGGGGAGGAGCCAGCTCGCGCAGATCATTCATCGGCGGCTCCATCCTCGAACTGTCGTGTTGAGAAGCGAGAAACGGTTACGCCCTGTTGGCGATAGTAAGTTTCCAACGCCTGGACGACACGGTTGAACTCATCGCTGCTCACGCCGTGATATTCCGATGTCGCCACCACCAGGCGGGGCGGCGGGGTCATCTGCAGCGAACGGTCGATGATGGCCATCGGCAGCTTGCCGTTCCCCTGGGCGATACGGTCGGGAAGTTCGGTGCTGTCGTGATAGCTGATATGCCATGCCAGAACCTGCCGTGGCACATTGCTGACGCCTCCGGGAGAGAGAGCCTCGGGCGAAAGCAGAAAGAAGAACAACACCTTCTCACCAGGTATCGGTTGCATCGAGACACGGGTTGGCTTGACCACATCCAACTGATCGTTATGCAGCAGTCCGATGCGATACCCCTCGGCTTCACCATTGCGCAGAAACCTGGAAATGGCGCCTGATGCGTTCATGGTGTCGATGGCTGCGACGCCGATGCTGGTATTGAAGGTGATATTCGGCATCAATAACGGTTTGATGTTGCCATCGATACCGGCTCCCCATAGGTAGAGAGGTCCCCTCTGCGCAACTGTTCGCTGGAGGCTGTTGGCGCTGCGCTCGAACGCCTGTGGCGCTTGTTGCTGGATGCTGGCAAATGGGCCGGGGTCGATCACTGCCTTGATTTCCGGGCCACAGGCTCGGATCAGATAGGAAAGCGACAGCAGTGCAATTCCCCAAGATGCGAATTTGCTGTTGCGGATCAGTTGTTGGTGCCGACGACCTTCTGCCTGACGATTGGCCTCTCCCAGGCGCCTGGCAACGGAAGCACCCAACTGCGGCCTTGGGTCTGTTGTCTGTTCGGGCGACTGCGACCTGGCGGGTGATCGTGTTCTCGATGGGGGCTGATGGAGTTTGCCTGCGACTTCATCGAAAACTGGACGTTGTGCAATGGAGAGGGATGAGGATGTGACTTTTGAGCCTGCACTGAACAGAGCCTGCCGACTGGGCAGACCATCGCTGAAGAAGCTCTGGATCTGTCCGCGTACGCCGGCGAGTACGGCGGCGTTGAAGGCGAGATAGTCCAGTAGATCTTCGGCATAGTGTCGGGAGTCGAGATGAAAGGACAGCTGCCGACCGCCTGTCAGGCGCAGGCGTAACGAGGGCGCAGTGATCTCCCCGCGCCGCAGTGACCTGTCTCGCCCCTCTGTGTGGCTGACAATGTCGCTGAACTCCACCCGACCGAACAAGCGCGAGTTGAAGCCGGACTGATCGAGTTCGACTACCTCGTTGGCGCCCCTCGATCTTCGCTCACGCCACCAATAGGTGAACAGCGCTGTAAGCCAGAGACTAATTGCAGCCAGCTTGAGTGGCCAGTGCCATGAGGCGGGCAGCGACGAACCGTTGATCACCGGAATGGCTATGGATAGCACGACGAGGCCTACACCGGCGATCGCCACAATCATGCCTCTCAGATCATTTCGAGCATGGTGGTATTGCAGGGTTATCGACTGTTCCATCGTCTTGAGTTCGATCCATCGAATACATGGCAGGAAGCGTTATCTGCAGTGAGAAAAAATATCAATCACTATAATCCCAGTCTTATCGACTGTCACTGGCCGACTCTTGAGGAATGCCTCGTTCGTGTCTTGCAGAATAACAGATAGGCAATTGAAGGTTTCCACCGAAGATATGCAGGAACGGTCGATGCTCGCCGACGCTTCGTACATGGCATAGAATATGCGGTTCATCTCAGGGCGCCACGCCCACATCCAGGTTGTCGGAAGTTCTATGTCCAAGGGCTCAATGTTGTTGGTCTCCGAGCGGCGAGCCATCGTCGGTCTGGCGGGGCTCTATGCCACGCGTATGCTCGGGTTGTTCATGGTGTTGCCCGTGCTGGCGCTCAATGCCGATCATCTGGCAGGTGCGACGCCGCTGCTGGTTGGCCTTGCCCTGGGGGTCTATGGCCTGACTCAGGCGGTACTGCAGATTCCCTTTGGCATGCTGTCGGATCGCCTCGGACGTAAGCCGGTGATTGCCGCCGGCCTGTGTCTCTTCTTGATCGGAAGCATCGTTGCCGCGGAGTCGGACTCCATCGCCATGCTGATCCTTGGCCGCTGTCTCCAGGGCAGTGGCGCAGTGGCGGCAGCGATCATGGCCCTGCTGGCCGATCAGACCCGTGAGCAGGTCCGCACGGCAGCGATGGCGACCATTGGTCTGTCGATCGGTGTGGCGTTCGGTGTCGCCATGGTGATTGGCCCGTTGGTCACCACTCACTTCGGGTTATCCGGAGTGTTCTGGCTGACAGCGTTGCTGGCGGTACTGGGGTTGCTGGTGCTGTGGAAACTGGTGCCTCCCGCTCCCCAACTGCGTGGGCACCATGATGTCGGTATGGATCGCGGGCAGCTGGCCAGCATCATCGGGCGGATCGACCTGTGGCGCATGGATACCTCAATCTTCAGCCTCCATCTGATCCTGATGGCGATCTTCACCGCCGTGCCGTTCAAGCTGGTCGACGCCGGTATCATCGAGGCTCGCCATGGACTGGTGTATCTCGGTGTCATGGGGCTGTCGTTTGTGGCCATGGTGCCGTTGGTGATCATTGCCGAAAAGCGCCGCAAGATGAAGCTGATGTGCCTGGGTGCGATCGGCACCATCGTTCTCAGTCTGCTGGGGCTGGGCCTGAGCGGTGCCCATCTGGTATTGCTGCTGGCCTGGTTGTTCGCCTTCTTTACGGCCTTCAATCTGCTCGAGGCGACGCTACCATCAATGATCAGCAAGCTGGCGCCGGCCGGCGCCAAGGGCACGGCGATGGGCATCTATTCGACCAGCCAGTTTCTGGGTGCCTTCACGGGCGGGGTGATGGGGGGCTTCCTGGCCGACCGCTTCGGTCTGTCTGCGGTGTTCCTCGGTGCGGCAATCGTCGCCGGGGCATGGTGGCTGTTGATGCTGGGAATGCGCGCCCCTCGTCACCTTTCCAGCGAGATTGTGGTGCTTTCCGACGAGCAGCAGGACACTCCGCTGGAGACATTGATGGAACGCTTCGCGGCGGTAACCGGTGTCGAGGATGTGATGGTGGTGCCGGAGGAGCGGTTGGCCTATCTCAAGGTCGACCGTGCCCAGCTCGATAATGAGGCGTTGGCACGCCTGACCGCGTCGGGGTGAAATTCTGCCTTGAGGGCTTATTGCTGCCGGATTCGTGCTCAGACGCGTGCAGATTGATCCCGAGGCGAGGGCTTCTCGCGTAGACGAGGGCTTCTCGCGTATAGTAGCGGTAATGGTTTTTCTTACGGGAACGGTCTTCGCCAGGAGTGGTTGCGTACCATCTCCTGGCCTCATTGGCGGCTGTTATGGACAGTCGTGAAGGACAGTTCTGAGATACATTGAGTGCTTGCAGCGGTACCCATGAGTAAGTGATTGCTTATCGGCTGTTGCAGGCTCGTTGCCAAGTTCAAGGAGTCAAATATGGCCCGTGGTATCAACAAGGTCATCCTGATCGGTAACCTGGGGCAGGACCCTGAAGTTCGCTTCACCCCTTCCGGCACTGCGGTGGCCAACCTCAACCTGGCGACCACCGATACCTGGATGGACCGCCAGAGTGGCCAGCGCCAGGAGCGTACAGAATGGCACCGCATCGTGCTGTTCAACAAGCTGGCCGAGATCGCCCAGCAGTACGTCAAGAAGGGCTCCAAGCTGTACATCGAAGGTCGCCTGCAGACGCGCAAGTGGCAGGATCAGAACGGCCAGGACCGTTACTCCACCGAGATCGTTGCCAACGACATGCAGATGCTTGATGGCCGTGGCGATGGTGGCCAGGGCGGAGGCTTCGGAGGCCAGCAGGGTGGTAACTTCGGTGGCGCCCAGGGCGGCGCTCAGCAGAACTATGGCACTCCCCAGCAGGGCGGTAACTATGGTGGCGCACCGCAGCCCCCACAGAATGCTCCGGCCCCCAATCAGGGCGGTGGCCAGGGTGGCCAGAAAGGCAACTTTGGTGCGCCGGACCCGGGCAGCTTCGACGATTTCGACGACGAGATCCCGTTCTAGCGAGATCCGGTTCTAGAAAGTACCTCTGAACAATGTAGATAACATGAAAGGCAAGCCACTGATTTTCAGTAGGCTTGCTTTTTTGTGTTGACTGCCGTGGTCAATGATCCCCGACTACTCTTGCTGACGGCTATATGCAGAGCCGAGGCTTCAGTTGGCAGAACAGCTTGCACTGATCCCTCATGGCGAACCGGCAGTGAGGTAACCTTATATGGCTCAGGGCTGTGTCACTTCGTCAACGAAGACGGATAGGTCGCGGTTGAATCGGTCAACTTCCTCAAGGAATGGAGCATGACCGGATTCAGAGTACATCCTGCTGCGAATGTGAGAGTTCAAGACTTCCGCTCGTGCAACGGACGGCTCGGGCTGCACGAGTGCATCCTGTGCACCGTAAAGGAGCAGCATCGGTTTGCGTGCCGCGCCCAGGCCCTCTGCGATGGAGATGGTCATTGAAGGCACGGCGTCCTGCATTGTCGGCGAAGCCAGGGCCGCGTTGGCAAGCAGGCGCTGGAAGGTGGCGGCGTCGGGCTGAGTCTGAAAGCACAGTGCAAGAAAGGCTCGCTCAGCGTCCAGGTGTGTTCGCAGGTCTGGTGAACCAAGGCCTTGATACACTTCCGGATGTGCCACAATCTGATCCGGTTGCAGCTCGATCACACCGCCAACGTATAGTGCACCAGCGATGCGGTCGTCGCCGTATGCGGCCAGGTAGTTCGTGATGACGGCGGCACCCAGAGACCATCCGACCAGTACTGGGTTGTGGGCATTCGAGGCCGAGATCACCGCTGCCAGCTCATCTGCCCACCGGCGCCCGTCGGTGTATGCTTCAGCTTCCCCGGGTTTGCCAGACAGTCCATGACCGCGGAGGTCGTAGGTGATCAAACGGTAGCCCTGGAGCTCCGGGCTTCTCACCTGCGCTTCCCAACTCAGGTGGCTGCCAAGGAGGCCATGAATGAGGATGACTGGCTGACCATCCGGATCGCCTGATTCTTGAACGGCGATGGTGACTCCATCCGGCGCGGTGATGGTGTAGTCTTTCGTTTCAGCCAATGAGGCCGTTGATACCACAAGCAGAAGGCTGAGCAGAGCCAGCCTGTGAAGTGCGATCAGTACTATGGAGTGACGCATGACAGAAGCTCCTGAAGAGGGGATGCGGACAGTGTGAACCCTCACGCTGGTGTCAGGGTCAAGGGCCCGTGCTATGCTTCTGAGCCATGAGCCAGACTACCTCACTGTCAGGAGACTCCTTGTCGATTGGCGCTCTCGCCCGGGAGACGGGGGCGAGCGTACGGTCGATTCGCCATTATGACGAGCATGGCTTGCTCACATCGGCTCGTGCCAGCAATGGTTACCGGATCTTCCCTCCCACGGCGATACAACAGGTCAAACAGATCCAGCGCCTGATTGCGACGGGCTTTAGCATGACTGAAATCCGACGCTTTCCTGATTGCATGCGTTTGATCGAAGGGGCAGTGTCATGTCCGGAAACATCCGAGATCCAGCGAAAGCGGCTTGCATCCATAGAACGCCAGATAGCCGACCTCGAGCGCCGTCGTGCGCGTCTGTGCCAGATGCTGGCTGAAGGAACTGCCCCTCCATTGGACTGAAGGGTGTTGTGTCATTCTCGATCAGTTGACGGTAGGTCCGGTGGGCCAACGCCTCGATCAACCCCTACCAGGATTCCAGAGCCACGCCGGGTAAAGAGTCGCATGCTCATCGCCCTGACTCGATGATGGCAGGATAGCCCGCTGCCAGGCAGCTACGGTGGGGGGGGGCTATGCAGTGTGTCCCTGGGCCAGTGCGCTTGTCCTGGCCTTCGCATCCTCTTTGGTGAAGGTCGATTTTCCCCGTAGGCGCAGGGCATCGCGTTTCGGCGGTGCCTGGAACAGTCGTCCGTACTCGCGCGTAAATTGCGAGACACTCTCGTAACCCACCTCGAAGGCAGCATTGCTCGCTGAGAAACCTTCGTCGAGCATCAGGCGGCGCGCCTCGATCAGGCGAAGCCGCTTCTGGTATTGCCCCGGCGCCAGCGAGGTCATGTGCTTGAAGTGTTTGTGAAACGAGGTGAGGCTCATTCCAGCTTCTGCCGCCAGTCGTTCCACGGGCACGCGCGACCGGTACTCGGCTCTGAGGATGGCAATGGCGGCAGCGAGGCGACTTGCGTAACTGTCTGGATCTGCCAGTACCCGCAAGGCGGTACCGTGAGGCCCCGACAGCAGCCAGTAATGCAACTCCCGCATGATTCCCGGGTGCAGTAGCGGTATCGCCTCGGAGTGATCCAGCAGGTGCATCAGCCGTGATGCGCAATTGATCACAGCGGCTTCGGTGTCTTCGGCGAATAGCGTCGTCATCTCGGATGGGCGCCCAGCAGGGAGGCTCCCCATGTGAGCGGCGAGTTCGCGCAAGACCGCCATATCCAGTTCGACGGCTATCGCCAGATAAGGCTCGTTCTGGCTCGCTTGCACAATCCGCCCAACCACTGGCATGTCTGCGCCCACGATGACCGACTGACCGGCAGAGAAGATCTGTATCTCCTTCCCGACGGTCAAGCGCTTCGCACCCTGCAGAACCAGGCAAATCAGCGGCCTGTAAACCGAATGCAGGTCGCCGGCCGGCGCTTCGAGGCACATCATCCGTAGACCCGACACTGGTGTTAGCGCCAGGCCATCACCATTGGCGTGGCGGCTGGCATAAGCTCGGACAGCCTGCTTGAGCGAGTTCATATACATCCCTCCCACATGTTGTCTCGAACTTAGCATGGTGGTGAGAGCCGTTCACCACCACTGCAGGATAAGGCAAGTCTTGCGCAAGTATAGGCAAGCCCTGTTGCTCGCCGAATCGTGACAATGGCAATGCCAGCGCAGGCGACTGCGCGGTGGCCGAATTGATTACGTTGGGCCATGAGCCGATAGAGGACGAAACAGTGAAGACATCGGAAAACACTATTCTCATCACCGGGGGCGGTTCCGGGATTGGTCGAGAACTCGCTCGGCGCTTCAATGAGCTTGGCAACACCGTGATTGTTGCGGGGCGTCACCAGGAGACGCTGGAGGAAACCATCGCCGACCGACAGGACATGCATGCGATGGTCGTTGATATCGAGGATCCGGAGGCCATCATGGCCTTTGTCGACCGTGTCGTCGTCGAGCATCCCAGCCTCAACGTCCTGATCAACAATGCTGGCATCATGCGGCGCGAGGACTTGTCCAGGCCCCGTGACCTGAGTGACTCAGAGCAGACGGTCATTACCAATCTGCTCGGGCCGATCCGGCTGACGAACGCATTGACCGACCATCTGGTGAACCAGCCCGATGCGGCGATCGTGAATGTAACGTCCGGCCTGGCCTTCGTGCCGATGAGCGGCACACCAACCTACAACGCGACCAAGGCAGCGCTTCATTCCTACACGGTGTCCCTGCGCGAACAACTCAAGGGCAAGGTCGAGCTCATCGAACTTGCCCCTCCCGCGGTACAGACTGAACTCACTCCTGGCCAGTCGACCCGAGAGGGCTATATGCCGCTTGCTGACTTCATCGACGAGGTCATGATGCTGTTCCGCGAACAGCCAACACCCAGGGAAATCCTGGTGGAACGAGTGAACTTCCTGCGCTGGGCGGAGCGTGACGGACACTTCGATCACGCGGTCGAGATGCTGAGTGCTTTGAGTGCAGGCACATCCCGGCATGAGACCACAGGTCAGGTCGAGGAGTCGCATTCATGACAGCATTCACGATCAACGGGCGTGCGGTGGAAGTTACCGCTGAAACGGATACACCGCTGCTCTGGGTGATCCGGGAGCAACTGAAGCTCACCGGCACCAGGTTCGGCTGTGGCGTCGCGCAGTGTGGGGCGTGCACGGTACACCTGGATGGTGAGCCGGTGCGTTCCTGTTCCTTCCCGTTATCCGGGGTTGAGGGAAGATCCGTCACTACCATCGAAGGGTTGTCCGAGGATGGTTCGCACCCTGTCCAGTGCGCCTGGGCCGAGCTTGACGTGCCTCAGTGTGGCTACTGCCAGTCGGGGCAGATCATGAGCGCGGCGGCACTTCTGGCACGAAACCCGAATCCCTCTGATGAGGACATCAATGCAGCGATGCACGGCAATCTGTGCCGCTGCGGCACCTATGTGCGTATCCGGGCGGCCATTCACCGAGCCTCCGAAAACTGATCCTTGCAAGCTGAGCGCCGAAAGCAACGCGCTCCGCTCTACATCAACGCTTACTCAAAGGGCAGGCAGAACGATGAAACCGCATCATTTCTCCCTCAGCCGTAGATCCTTTCTGGGCAGCACTCTAGCCGTGGCTGGAGCCGCCCTCGTTGTTCCCCTTCGTCTACCAATGGCCTGGGCACAGCAGGAGGAAGGGTCTGGCATGTCGCTAGCCTTCGTCCGCATTGATACGAGTGGTCAGGTGACCTTCCTGCTCCCCACCTGCGAAATGGGCCAGGGCACCCACACTGGCCAGGCCCAGATTCTTGCTGAGGAGCTTGGCACCGACTGGTCCAGCATCATTGTCGACATGCCGAAGCAACCGGTGGCCGCCTACAGGGTTCCGGTGATGGGGCAGATGCGCTCCGTGGGCTCGTACGGCATCCGGTATTGGCATGAACCGTTGCGTCTCGCAGCCGCCCAGGCGCGGGAGATGTTGACGCAGGCGGCGGCCGAGCGTCTCGGAGTAATGCCCGCAGCCTTGCATACCGAGGACGGTTTTGTCATTCATGCCGACAGTGGCCAGCGGATTCCCTTCGGTGAGCTGGTGGAAGACGCCATGGCGCTGCCGGTGCCGGAGGAACCGACCCTGCGTCCCGACAGCGAACGAACGTTGACTGGACGCTCGATACCACGCCTCGATACACCGGCGAAGGTGACAGGAAAGGCTGTCTACGGGATTGACGTTGAACGCGACGGGATGCTGTATGGCGCCGTCCGACTCGCCCCGGTCTTTTCTGCCGATGTTGAGTCGATCGACGAGAGTAGTGTCTCTGGCATGCCAGGAGTGATCGAGGTAGTGCGAGTGCCGCGCGGTGCGGTGGTCATCGCTGACTCCTGGTGGCAGGCCAGGCAAGCTGCCGACGCCCTGGACATCACCTTTACCCAGACACCGGCAGACCATCTTTCCACGGATGAGATAGACAGAATGCTTCGCGAGGCGTTGGACCGGCCCGATGTCCCCGTCTCTACCTTGCGCGGCGATTCGGAGGCAGCGCTGTCGACCGATGGCCAGGTCGTCGAGGCCGAGTACTCGGTACCGCTACTCGCCCATGCGTGCATGGAGCCGATCAATTGCACCGCCGAATCCACCAGGGAGCGGACAGAACTGTGGATCGGCACGCAGGGGCACGACGTGCTCAGAATGACACTGGAGAATGCCCTGCAGGTACCGGCAGACCGCCTCTTCATCAACACTACCTGGCTGGGCGGCGGTTTCGGCCGCAAGACCCATGGCGAGATCGCGCTGCAGGCGACTCTTGCCAGCCGCGCCGTCGACGGGCGACCGGTCAAGGTCCTCTGGGCCCGCGAGGACGACGTTCAGCAGGGCCAGTACCGCCAGACGATGAGGTGCCGCTTCCAGGCAACCCTGGACGAAGCCGGTAACATCACCGGCATGGGTATCCGACTCGCCGGACCGCAGATGGGCCTTGAATATGGCTTCGATCCGGAGCAGATGGCGCAGGCGACCGGCAACCTCGCGAACTTCGATCCCTTCTCGCTTGCTGGCCTGTCGGACATGCGCTACGTCATTCCGAACTTTGCCGTGGAACACGCCGTGGTCGATCTGCCGATCCCGCTTTGCCCCTGGCGTTCGATCGCTCATTCCTTCAACGGCTTCTTCTTCGAAAGCTTCATGGACGAATGCGCTGCGGCAGCGGGTCGCGACCCACTGGAATTTCGCAGAAGCCACTGTGCGGGGCAGGAGCGGATGCTCGCTGTCCTTGACCGAGTGGCCGAGATGTCACGATGGAGCGAGCCAGCTCCCGAGGGCGTCGCGCGCGGCCTGGCAGTGGTCGAGAGCTACGGCTCCTATGTGGCCCAGGTAGTGGAGGCGCAGGCTGATGACGAAGGAATTCACGTCGAGCGGGTCCATGCGGCCATTGACTGCGGACACGCCATCAATCCGGATCACGTGGAGGCGCAGATCCAGGGCGCCGTCATCGATGCTCTCAGCGCGGCGCTGAGGCAGAAGGTCACGATCAGCGATGGCCGTGCCGAACAGTCGAACTTCCACGACTATCCGCTACTACGCATCGGGGAAGCGCCGTTGGTGGAGGTGAGCATCGTGGAGATTGGTTCTCCGCTGGGTGGTGTGGGTGAGCCGGGCATCCCCCCGCTCGCGCCTGCGCTGGCCAACGCGCTGTTCGCCACCTCGCGGCAGCGGATCCGCCACCTGCCGTTGACCGATCACGTCCAGGGTTAGCGCAGGCGAAGACAGACCATCGAGGGCTCATGATGTATCTGGAGCATGCACAGGATGTCCTTGGCCAATGGCTCGCCTGGCGCAAGGCGGGGGCGGTGGCTCTCGTCGTTGTGACGGCAACGGAGGGCGGCGCCGTACGAGCGCCGGGCGCCCTGATGGCCGTGTCCACTACTGGCGAGAGTTGTGGTTACGTCTCCGGCGGATGTATCGACACGGATGTGGCACATCATGCTCGGCAAGCGCTTCGCTCGGGTCGGTTCGAGTGTCTGAGATACGGCAATGGCTCGTCTTTCATCGACTTGCCGTTACCCTGCGGCGGTGCGATCGAGGTTTGTGTACTGCCCGATGCAGAAGCCGGTGTCCTTCGGGCGTGCCATGACCGCCTTGCTGCGCGCCAGCCGGTGACGCTCACGCTTTTGCCATCCGGCGATCTCGGGTTGGGACATATGGCAGTAACAAACGCGTTGTCCTTCCAATATACGCCCAGGCTTCGCCTGCGCATTGCCGGGCGCGGGGCCGACAGCCTGGCACTTGCCCGACTTGCGATGGCGAGCGATATCGAGACTGAGCTGCAACTCTGCGATAGCGTCGAAACCCAGAGTGCCCAGCGCCTGGGAGTCGACCAGATCACGCAGCTGACGGTTCCATCGACGCTCCCAGCGATGGGCGATGATCCATGGACGGCCTTTCTCCTCGCTTTCCATGATGTCGGTTGGGAGGAACCACTCCTTGCTCAGGCTCTCACAGGTCCAGCCTTCTATATCGGTGCCGTTGGCAGCAAGACAACTCATGCCCGGCGTTGCGAGACGCTTCGTGCGTCCGGTATCGCCGAGAGCCAGATTGGACGAATCCGTGGCCCCGTTGGCTTGATTCCCTCGATGCGTGAAGCGTCGATGCTTGCCGTGTCCATACTCGCGGAGATCGTGGAAGCCTATCAGTGCAAGGTGCGATCTCCCTTCGCCTCGAGGTGATTATGGCCTTGCATCGTTCAGATGATTTCACTGCTCACGCGTTACGGGCGTTTGCCTTGAGTGCATCCACAACCGCCCGAGTGGCCGGTGCTAGTGCAACACCCGAGGCGTAGCAAAGGTGGAAGCCCGGATAGCTTGGTGACCAATCAGCCAGTACGCGGATCAGTCGACCGTCGGCGATGGTTTGTCGTGCCAGTTCTTCGACGCCGTGCCATAGCCCGGTACCGGCCAGGGCCGCAGACAGCATCAGATCGGGGTCGTCGGTCGACAGCGACCCTGTCACGTCCATCACGACGGCCACTCCATCCTTTTCAAACTCCCATCGATAGAGACTTCCGCTTGGACCGCTATGACAGCCGATGCATCGGTGCCTTGCGAGATCGTGCGGTGTGATGGGAGGTAGATGGTCCTCGAAATAGCCTGGCGAGCCAACGACTGCGGTCGTGAAGCGGGGCATCAGCGGCACCGACACCATATCGCGCTCTATTGTCTCACCCAGTTTGATCGCCAGGTCGAAACCGGCCCGGACGATATCGCCAGGCTGTTCATCCGTAGTCACATCGAGCGTTACATGCGGGTAGTTGCGCGCAAGACTGTCGATAATGGGAGCGATCAGCGTACGAATGGCCAGACGCGGCGCGACAAGGCGAACCGTGCCGGACGGCATGCCCCCTGGCGCCAAGGCGTCCTCAAGCGCACTCTCCAGTGACGACAATGCGGGCGACAACCTGCCAAGAAGACGTGCGCCAGCCTCTGTCGGGGCGACGGAACGGGTTGTCCTATGTAACAAGCGCGTGCCGAGACGGTCTTCCAGCGCGCGGACCGCATGACTGAGCGTAGAAGGATCAAGCCCCAACTCCGAGGCAGCCCGGCGAAAGCTTCGTGCTTCTGCCACAGAAGCAAAGGCCCGGAGTTCTGCGAACTCTCCAGCACGTATATTTCGAGGCATTGCTGAATCTCACACATCAGTCTATTGAAAGGGACCTGACTTGTTCCGGCTCTTATTGAGGAATAAGTTTGAGTGACATTGTGTCAGCAAGCAATAAATGGAGATGTCCCATGAATAACAGTGGCAATCCACGTCTTGAGGGTAAGGTCACCATCGTGACGGGAGCGGGAAGTGGTATAGGTGAGGTGGCAGCACGCACCTTTGCCAGGGAGGGTGCCTGGGTCGTGTTGGTAGGGCGCCGGGAAGCCCCATTGCGGTCCAACGCTGAGGTAATTTCTCAGGCCGGTGGCAAGGCCATCATGTGCTCTGCCGACGTGTCCTCGTCCGATGATGTCAATCGGGTGGTAGCCGAAACCCTGGACCACTTCGGACAGATCGACTGCGTCTTCAATAATGCCGGGATTCAGGGCAATGGCGGCCCGACTGTCGAGATGGAGGAGTCGAGCTTCGACGAGTTGATTGCCATCAACCTGAAAGGGCCCTGGCTCATGACCCGGGCTGTGCTGCGTTCCATGCTTGATGGCGGACAAGGTGGCGCCATCGTCAACACTTCGTCCTTCCTGTCTACTGGAGCAACCGCCGGCACATCTGCGTACTCGGCAAGCAAGGCCGGTCTGGACGCCATGATCCGGGCGATCGCGCTTGAGGTTGGAGACAAGGGCGTCCGCATCAATAACGTCAATCCTGGCGTCATCGATACCCCCATGCTTCGCGCCCACGGTGAGGAGATCATTCCACCGCTGGCGGCGCGCGCTGCCCTGGGGCGAATCGGCACCCCTCAGGACATTGCGGACGTTGCGGTGTGGCTCTGCACGGACGAGGCGAGATTCATTACTGGCCAATCGGTCCTGGTGGATGGCGGTTTCACGATACCCGGCCCGCGTTAACGCCCGAAGGCCCGAGCAAGGTGGCCTGTGTGTCGGGCTCCTTCAGCAGATCGATAAAGGCGCGCAACGCTGCGGGTACGTGGCGGTTTCCGGGATAGTACAGCATCAAACTGGAGAAAGGCGGGCACCAGTCTTATCTGCGGGCGCAGGGGGGAGGACGGGTTCTGCAGGTTTCGAGCGAGGGGGGCAGATCGCCTATCCAGGCTTCAGTCTCTATCACGCGACCAAGTGGGGCATAGAGGGGTTTGTCGAGGCGCTGGCCAAGGAATTGGTATCGTTCGCTATCCAGTTCACTCTTGTTGAGCCGGGGCCGGCGCGCACCAACTTCGGGAGTAGTCTTGTGCAACCGGAACCCATAACAGTCTATGACGACACGCCCGCCCACCAGACACGTGACGCCGTGAACACCGGGAGTTGGGTCATCACCGGGGATCCCGAACGCATGGCCGATGCAATGACAGTGGTTGCCGACCAACCGGATCCGCCGCTGCGCCTGGTACTTGGCGGCTCGTCTTACCATGCGGTTCGAGACGCGCTTTCCTCTCGACTCGGTGAACTCGAGGCCCAGTGAGACATTGCCTTCTCCACCGACTATCCCGAAGAGGAACTGGTCGGACGATAGGGCGGCAGGAGGGCGTGCCATCTACCTGTTGCTCGGTATGTCGTACCTTCCGTCTGGAAGCATTGAAGGGGCGGCCAACCGACCGCCCCTTTCGTTGTGGTTGCCGTCGATGAGACTCCGGCATGACAGGCCCTGTGTGGGTGAGGCTTCGGCCTGGTTCCTGCTCCTTCACTTCTCGGTGAATGGCCTCAGGGCTGGAGTGGCGACTGCTGCCCTTGAGCATCGAGAGCTCGGCAGAAGCGTTGCCAGGCAAGGGCCATGGACGTGAGCTGTGTCCGCGCCTGTAGTGCGCTGTGCACCATGCCGGGCGCCATGTGCTCTCCTACTCGAGCCCCCTGGCTTCGCCATCGTGATGCCGCCCTGGCAATCATCGGTGACAGAGGGTCCTGTTCAACACTGAGTATTTCGATGCGTGACGCCGGTGGTTCCAGTTGGCTCTGGGCCGGCGCCTGATCGGCAATGAGTTGCCAGGCTGACATGACGTCAGCTCTGGAGAACAGTGGGGCATCCGCTCCCAGTAAATCGAGGTGAGGCACATCCACCACCGGATAGATCAGACCGAGCAGGATGTCCGAACCTGTCTTTCGATACCTGAAAGCCGTATCGATGGCGAGGCGGCCACCGGCACTGTCTCCGGCAAGCACTGCCGGGGCACATCGTGACACGACATCCAGACAATCCTGCAGTGCCTGGGGGTAGTTGGCCTCGGGCATCAATCGGTAGTCCACGCTGATCACTTCCCGCCCTAGCTCCAGTGCCAGGCCTTCCGCCGCGGCGTGGTGACTGGCAGGTGAACCGAGTGTCCAGCCACCTCCATGCAGGTACACAATCGGCGCCAGATACCGGGAGGTCGGGGACTGATGACATATGAAGAAGCGCCTGACGGCAACTCCTGCCACGCGGTCATCACGCCAGCCAATCCGCTGATCCTCCTTGTGGAAACTCGCCGCCAACCGCTCATAGGCACGCAACGACTGTTGTCGAGGCATCAGGTTGATTTCCTCCAATCCTGCGCCATAACGAGCAATGAATTCATCGATGGTCATCTCGGGGCTCCTGTAGCACTAGAGCAAACACGGATCCAAATACCCTCTATTGCGAATACGCGTAGTTCCCACATTGCTTTGCTGGCCTTCCGACATAGACTTGAGGCAGTTGACGGATTTCTACAGTGTTCTCACAAACCGGGATTCCACAAAGCCTGGTCTTTGCAGGTGAGGTGCGGGCGTTTGCCGAGTGCCACCTACCACTTGCAGTGCCCAACCAACTAACCACAACAGTGACAGGAAATCAGACCCATGAAACAGATGACTTTGGCTCTACTGGCATCACTGAGTCTTGCCGGCACAGTAGTACCAACAGCGGCGGCGCAGGAGAATGAGCTGGTCGTCGGTGGCAAGAACTTTACCGAACAGCAGCTGATTTCCAGCATTACCACCCAATATCTTGACCACCTGGGGTATGACGTGGATCGTCGCGCCGGGATGGGGTCTTCAGTGTTGCGCCAGGCGCAGGAGAATGGCCAGGTCGACCTGTATTGGGAATACACCGGCACGTCACTGATCGTCTACAACGATGTCGAGGAGAAACTCGGCCCTGATGAGGCCTATGCGCGGGTCAAGGAACTGGACGCCGAGAAGGGGCTGGTATGGCTGGAGCCGTCCGGCGTCAACAACACCTACGCGTTGGCGATGCGTGCCGAGGACGCTGAAGAGCGCGGTATCGCAACGATTTCGGATCTGGCCACCGTGGTCAATGACGGCGCGGAACTGGTCTTCGCCTCCAATGCGGAGTTCTACGCCCGTGACGATGGCCTGCGCCCCATGCAGGAAATCTATGGCTTCAGCTTCGGGCGTGCCAATATCAAGCGGATGGATACTGGTCTGACCTACTCGGCCCTGCGTGATGAACAGGTCGATGTGGCCATCGCCACGACCACGGATGGCCGTCTGTCGGCCTTCAATCTGACGGTGCTCGAGGACGACAAGGGGTTCTTCCCGCCCTATGCCATGACACCCGTCGTGAATCAGCAGGCGCTGGACGACAATCCCGACCTCGAAGCCCAGTTGAATGAGTTGTCTGCGCGCCTGGACGACGACAGCATGCGTCAGCTCAACGAGCGGGTGGATGTCGACCGCCAGACCGTGGAGGACGTTGCTGAAGACTTCCTCATCAACGAAGGTCTGATCGACGCCTGATGGGCCGGGGCTATCCGAGGCAATATCATCGGGTTTGCGGTGTCCAGTAACAGGCAGCCACTGCCTTGGTTCGAATGCCATTCGCGAAATATAAAAGCAGCGGTTGGTCATGGCCAACCGCCGCTTTTCCATATTCCAACCTCGAGGCTCACGGGAAGGAAGACGCCCGACAAGATGATCTATCTCCGGGGTCTTGACCTAAACCTTGGTTCAGGTCTCATGCTGTCGCTGTCAACCGTTGGATCAACCGGAGGCGATATGCATAACCCCACCAATCTCTGCCTTGTCTACGGCAGTGCCCGTGATGGCCGACTCTGCGATACGGTAGCTGACTGGGCCCATCGTCAACTCCTTCGATATGAACACCTGCGGGTCAGCGTCGTCGATCCTCTCGATGGCCGTACCAGCAGCGAACGCAATGCGACCCTGGCCGAGGCCGACGCCTTTCTGGTCATTACCCCGGAGTACAACCACTCTTTCCCGGCGCCGTTGAAGGCGATCATTGATGGGGCCAGACAGGAGTGGGAAGCCAAGCCGGTAGCATTCCTTTCCTATGGTGGCATATCCGGCGGGCTGCGTGCGGTAGAGCAGTTGCGAGGCGTATTTGCTGAACTGCATGCCGTCAGTGTGCGCGATCAGGTGAGTATTGCCTCCGCCTACAGGGCCTTTAACGAGGACGGGAGCCTCCGGAACGAAGAGGAAGTACGCCAGGCGTTCGACCTGATGCTGGCCAGGCTTGGCTGGTGGGCTGATGCTCTGAGCGAAGCGCGTGCCAGACGCCCTTTCAGGGAGGTGAGCCAATGACATCTCGTGAACGATTTGAAGCATGTGGTGAGTCAGGTGAGCGGGAAGAGGGGCTGGACCTGCAGGCATATCTGTCACGTCTGGAATATACAGGACCACTGACACCGACCGTCGAGCTGCTCGAGACGCTGGTGGCCAGACATATGGCCACAATACCGTTCGAGGCCATTGATGTGATGCTGGGGCAGGGAGTCGCGCTGAACCCGGCGATCATGGATCGCAAGATGCTGGATGAAGGTCGCGGTGGCTATTGCTTCGAGCATGCCAGTCTGTTCGGGCGCACGTTGCGTCGGTTGGGCTATCGAGTCGAGCCGTTGCTGGCGCGGGTCTGGGTTCATCGTGATCCGAAGGATGGCGTCCCGGCGGCCAGCCATGCGGCACTCAATGTGCAGGCGGGAGACCGTCTGTGGCTTGTCGATGTGGGATTCGGTGGCATGATGCCGAACGTGCCATTGGCATGGCGATTGGATGAGCCACAGCAAACCGTATTTGGCGATTTTCGCCTGGTCAGGAGTGATGACGGCTACATGGTGGAAACGGCACGGGATGACCTCTGGATGCCACTGTACGAGATTCTCGATTTCCGCTGGAAGAGTGTCGATTTTGACGTGGCCAATCATTATGTCGCCGAACACCCTGACTCGCATTTTCGCCATGATCTGGTGGTCGCACGCACCGAAGAAGAGACGCGCTATACCTTGAGCGGCAACCGTTTCAGGATCACGCGTCGTGGCAACGTCATCGAGGAGCGTCTGCTGGATGCTCATGAACTCGGTGATGTATTGGGCCGACATTTTGGCCTGTCATTACGTGCCGAGTGGCAACCCATGCTTGAGCGTGTGGCGGCAAAAGGGGACCGATGAACCAGGCTCTCCATGCCCGCTCTGTCTGAACTTGCGGGACGCCACACTAGTGGGCGCCGCTCGACGGTAGCGGCATTTTCAGGGCATGATAGTAAGGCGGGTAACGATTGCTCTGATCCACGCAGAGCCATCGCCCGCCATCTTTCAGTGTTATCCAGTTCATGCGACGTCCGACGTCATGCCCCTGCATGGCGCCAGTTGGCCCATTGTTGTCACGATCACAGCAGACTCGATCGTCGCCAGCCAACCAGAGTACAAGAGGAGGCACCATGGCGGATCTGCTGTGGTATCAGTACGCCTTGATCGGTTTGATCTTCTGCTGGAGCGGGTTCGTGCGCTCGAGCCTGGGCTTCGGCGGGGCGGTGCTGGCGCTGCCATTTCTGTTGCTGGTGCATAACGAGCCGCTGGTCTTCCTTCCGTTGATCGCGGTGCACCTGATGATCTTTTCCAGCTGGATTGCCTGGCAGGGCCATCGTCAGTTGAAGGCCGCCGGTGCAGGCGTCAGTGGTGGCGGCATGGTCAGCGGGCAGCTGTCGGACCACCCTCCGGCCGACAGCAATATCGATTGGCGCTATCTGGGCAAGGCGCTGTCGATCATGATCGTGCCCAAGCTGATCGGCGTGGTGGGGCTGCTTACCCTACCTGCACAACTGATGACGGCGGTGATCTTTACCATCGTGATCGTCTATGGCATCAGCTATGCCCTCAATCGTCCCTTCAGGAGCAACAGTCGTGTTGTCGATGTGGTATTGCTGGCGCTGGGCGGCTATGTCAGCGGCACATCGCTGATCGGTGCCCCGCTGATCGTGGCGGTCTTCGCTTCTCACGTAGCGCGCCATCAATTGCGCGATACGTTGTTCGTGCTGTGGTTCATCCTGGTGGTGATCAAGATGGTGTCCTTCATCATCGCCGGAGTCGACCTGCAACTGATACACCACCTGTGGCTGCTGCCCTGTGCGTTGGTCGGCCATCTGCTCGGTGAAAAAGTGCACCAGTATCTGATCGACGGTCGCTCTGAAGTCTTCTTCCGTGTGCTTGGTGTCGTGCTGGTGCTGGTCAGCATCATGGGGCTGTTGATCATGCCCGATCTGACTTGACCATCTTCTGCATCAAACGACGACTTGGCGGGGCGCAGGCGAATGGTGATCTGGTGTAGAATATGGCGCTCTGGAGCTCCGCTGGATGGAGTTCCTGCCGTAGCTCGCGGGACGGTACAGGATATCGCCTGATGTGATGTCGCCAGGGTGATATCCGGAGCATACCGTCCCCAGAGACGAGGAGTCATCGTGAAGCTGCTGATTCTGGATGCCGGACATTGCCTGTCGCTGGCGCTGGCTCGCGCCTGCAGCCAACGCAGCGATACTGAACTGGTGACTGATCCCACTATCGGGGTCGAGCGCGACAGGCTTGAGTCATTGAAGCCTGATGCCCTGATCATTCCCCCTCTTTCGCGTCCCTTCAGTGTGACGCCAGCAGCGGTCATCGAGCATGCCGAGCTGGTAGAGGCCTGCATGGAGGCGTGTCAGGACGTCGGCATTCCGCTGGTCTGGTGTGTCTCCGATCAGCTCTATGAAGACGGCCATCCGACGCCCATCGATGAACATGTGATACCGGCGCCTCGCGATGATGGGCTGCGTCGACTGGTCAAGACAGGAGACCGCATCCGTGCCGAGTGCCCACAGCATCTGATTGTGCGTGTAGGTCCACTGTTTGCGCTCGAAGGTACCCATTCCTGGTTGGGGGAACTGCTCGATACCATGGTCATCGGCGAGAGCGTGCGGGCCGAATCGGACCTTACCCTGTGTCCGACATCCGCCGACGCAGTGGCCATGGCGCTGATCGGCATGCTGCAACAGCAGGTATGCGGTGCCGATGCCTGGGGAAGTTACCACCTTGCCGGTGTCGAGCCGGTGAGCGCCTATACCTTCGTGTGCATGGTACGCACGCAACTGAACACCCGTCTGGAAGGACGTGGCGAAGAGGTCAGTCTGGGCGAGGTCAAGGCGCTGAGCCATCACCACGATCAGCCATTGCGCCGGGTACTCAACTGTCGTCGTGTGCTGGAGGTATTCGGGGTACACCAGAAACCATGGCGACTGGAGGTGGGGCGAATGCTGGATGGCTGGTGTGAGGCCAGGGATGCCGATGCAGCATCTGAGCAGGGGAGCTCAACATGAACGTGGTACGCAGTATCGTCTTCTATATCGGCTACTTTGCCGCGATGCTGGTGTGTGGAGTGCTGTTTCTACCACCATCCCCCTTCGTCCCGTTGCGGTCACGCTATCTACTGCTCAACCTCTATAACCACTTCATCATGGCCTGGTTCCGAATTGCCTGTGGCGTACGTTATGAAATCAGCGGTCGTGAGAATCTCAGTGGTGAACCGGTGGTGATGCTTGCCAACCACCAGAGTGAGTGGGAGACGGTGTATCTGCAGCTGCTCAAGCCGCCGGTGTGTACAGTGCTGAAGAAGGAACTGTTGAGCATCCCGATCTTTGGCTGGGCCTTGCGCCTGCTGCATCCCATTGCTCTGGATCGCTCGAAGCCGGCTCGGGCCATGCGTCAGGTGCTGTCCCAGGGAACGGCGCGGCTCAAGGAGGGATTGACCGTACTGATCTTCCCGGAAGGTACTCGAGTTGAACCGGGCAAGCGCCGCCGTTACAACAAGAGTGGCACTGTGATTGCCTGCCGAGCGGGCGTGCCGGTGGTTCCTGTGGCTCATAACGCCGGGGAGTGCTGGCCGGGGCGCGATTGGGTCAAGCGGCCCGGTCGCATCAGCCTGGTGGTGGGAGAGCCCATCCCCACACTTGGTCGTACGCCGGAAGAGGTGCTGGTGGAAGTCGAGAGCTGGATTGAAGCTCGTCTGATGGAAATCTCCACAGTGCCACGTCCAGCACCGACACAGAGCGAAGCGCCTCAGACGCTACCTGAATAGGCTCGGATTTGAGTAGGTCCGGATCCGTGACGTATCGATAACAACAAACGGCGCCCGAAGGCGCCGTTTGTTGTTGCAGCAGTCTGACCAATCAGTCCTGGTAGCGTTGCAACACCAGACAGGCATTGGTACCACCAAAGCCAAAGCTGTTGGACAGCACCCGCTCGAGCTTCACGCCATCACGACGGTCGGTGACGATGTCGAAACCATCGGCCTGATCGTCGAGCTCATTGACGTTCGCCGAGGCCGCGATGAAGTCATTTTCCATCATCAGCAGGGAATAGATCGCTTCCTGCACGCCCGTTGCGCCCAGCGAATGGCCGGTCAGGGATTTGGTGGAACTCATCGCGGGGGTCGAGTTGCCGAACACTTCACGAATCGCCTTGAGCTCGGCGACATCACCCACCGGAGTTGAGGTGCCGTGGGTGTTGACGTAGTCGATGCCGCCATCAACGGTCGACAGCGCCTGACGCATGCAGCGCACAGCACCTTCGCCGGACGGTGCCACCATGTCCTTGCCGTCGGAGGTGGCGCCGTAGCCCACGACCTCAGCATAGATCTTCGCACCACGGGCCTTGGCATGTTCCAGCTCTTCAAGCACCAGCATGCCGCCACCGCCGGCGATGACAAAGCCGTCGCGGCTGGTGTCATAGGGGCGGGAGGCAGTTGCCGGAGCATCGTTGTAGCTGGTGGACAGCGCGCCCATGGCGTCGAAAAGGCAGGACAATGTCCAGTGCTCTTCCTCGCCACCACCGGCGAACACAATGTCCTGCTTGCCCAGCTGGATCTGCTCCATGGCACTGCCGATACAGTGAGCTGACGTTGCGCAGGCAGAAGAGATGGAGTAGTTGACGCCCTTGATCTGGAAAGGGGTGGCCAGACAGGCGGACACCGTGCTGCCCATGGTCCTTGTGACACGGTAGGGACCTACGCGACGCAGGCCCTTCTCGCGCATGACATCGGCGGCTTCGACCTGATTGGCACTGGATGCACCGCCGGAGCCGGCGATCAGCCCGGTACGCTCGTTGGATACCTGTTCCGGCGCGAGGCCGGAGTCCTCGATGGCCTGAGCCATGGAAACGTAGGCGTAAGCTGCAGCATCACCCATGAAGCGGCGCAGCTTGCGGTCGATCAGCGCATCGAGGTCGATGTCCACGACGCCGGCAACATGGCTGCGAAAGCCCAGGTCGGCGTACTCTTCCTTGAAACGAATGCCTGAACGGCCATTCTGGAGCGCCTCGAGGACCTGTTGCCGATCGTTTCCAAGACAGGACACGATGCCCAGGCCAGTGACTACCACTCGTCGCATGGAAGCCTCCTGTTCAGAAGTTCGCGGTGGAGGTGAACAGGCCGACGCGCAAATCGTTGGCCTGATAGATGTCGCGGCCATCGACGGAGACAGTCCCGTCCGCCATGCCCAGAATCAGGCGGCGGGTGATGACGCGCTTGATATTGATGCGGTACGTGACCTTCTTGGCCTCAGGCAGGATCTGGCCACTGAACTTGACCTCTCCACAGCCGAGGGCACGGCCACGTCCCGGATGGCCGAGCCAGCCGAGATAGAAGCCCACGAGCTGCCACATGGCATCAAGGCCGAGGCAGCCAGGCATCACGGGGTCGCCCGGGAAGTGACAATCAAAGAACCACAGGTCGGGGCGGATATCGAGCTCGGCGATCAGTTCGCCCTTTCCATATTCGCCACCCTCTTCGTGGATGCGGGTGATACGGTCCAGCATCAGCATGTTGGGGGCCGGCAGCTGGGCATTGCCCGGGCCGAACAGCTCACCGCGGCTGCACGCCAGCAATTGATCGCGATCGAAAGAGTGTTGCTTGGTCACTGAGTCGTTCCGAGTTCCGAAGAGATGTAAGCCGCTTGCGGCGATTGATGCCGCATGGCGGCCTGTCTAGTCTACTGTCCGTGCTGGCCGAATGCACGCCATGGCCTATGGAAGATGGTCGCAGGCGTGTGCGGAAGTCTTTTAGAGCGTGATCTAAAGAATGTCACGGACCCGCCGATAGAGCCTTCTGGTGACCGTAAGTTCCGCACAATACTCGTTCTTCATGGAGGCATGACATCGCCATGTGGCCATCGCTGTCCTTCAACAGGCCGCTTGTCTGGATGGGCCTGGTGGCCTTCTCTGCGAGTGCATGGTTGCCGAACCCAGGGCTGAGAATCGCTTGCCTGGGGCTGGTCCTGCTCGCGGCTCTCGACGCCTGGCGTCAGGTTCGTCTGGAATGTCTTCGCTCACGGCTTGCTCAGCAGGTGATGCTGCAGTCCGCTGACGCCGTGATGATTACCGACGCCGGGTTTCGCATCCTGGCAGTCAATCCCGCGTTTTCCGAGATCACTGGCTACGCCGCTGACGAAGTGCAGGGCTTGAATGCTGCCAATCTGGCGGCGAGTCGCCACGATACGGCCTTCTTCGCGCGTTTCCACCAGCGGCTGCAGAGCACCGGACGCTGGGAGGGCGAGATGTGGCAGCGTCGTCGCAGTGGCGAGGAGTTCCCCGAGTGGTTGTCGATCTGTGCCGTGACTGCAGCCAACGGCCGAGTGCAGCATCTGGTTGGAGTGTTCAGCGATATCTCGTTGCACAAGGCTCGGGAGCAGGATCTGCGACGTATCGGCCGAGAGGATCCCTTGACCGGACTACCCAATCGGCGTCGTCTCAATGAGCTGCTGGCATCTCGCCTGCGCCATATGCGGGCGGGAGAGAATCTGGATCTGGCACTGATCGATATCCGTGGTTTCAAGGACATCAACGATGCCATGGGGGTGGATGTTGGTGATCGCCTGCTGGCCCGGTTCGGCAAACGTCTGGCCTGTCATGTTGCGGGAGGTGTGGTCGGACGCATGGGAGGGGACGAGTTCATGGTGCTGCGTACCACCACATACGAGGATCATGAGAGCTGGGTCGAGGATGTGCGTCGTCACCTGCTGGAGCCCTTTAGCGTTGATGGTGTGCCGCTGCGCCTTGGCATCACTGTGGGTAGCTGTAGGGCTCCGGAGGATGGGAGCGACCATGGTGTGTTGTTCCAGCGCCTGGAATCGGCGCTTTGTTCGGCTCAACGGCTCGGTGGCAATCAGGGTCTACGCTTTCGTCCGGCGCTGAATGTCGAGTCGGTGCCTGATCTCGGGCTGCTCAATGACCTGCGGACAGCCCTGACCAGTGGCGATCAACTGGAGCTTCATTATCAACCACAGCATCGCCTTGGGGACGGTGAGCTGGTTGGCGCCGAGGCGCTGCTACGCTGGCGTCATCCGCAGCAGGGCATGATCCCGCCGGATGCTTTCATCGGTCTGGCCGAACGCCATGGCTTGATGGCGTCGCTCGGAAGTTGGGTGATCAGTCAGGCGGCGGCTCAGCTGGCACATTGGCATTCACCGGAGCTGACGGAGTTGCCGGTATGGATCAACATTTCGGCGATGCAGTTGTTTCAGGGAAACCTGGAGTCGACGTTGAGCAGTGCACTACATCGCCACGGCCTGCCTGCATATCGGTTGGGGGTCGAACTGACCGAGTCGGTGCTGCTGGATGAGCGTGCCGGCGATATCGTCGGGCGTCTCCAGGGCCTGCGGCGCTCGGGGCATCCGGTCGCACTGGATGACTTCGGTACTGGCTATTCATCGCTGGGCTATCTGAAGCATCTACCCGTCGACAAGCTCAAGCTGGATCGAGCCTTTGTTCAGGCCCTGCCCGAGGACCCTGCCGATGTGGCAATTGTCGACGCCGTCGTGTCCATGGCCAGTGGCCTGGGGTTGCAGGTGATCGCCGAGGGCGTTGAAAGCCGCGAGCAGCGTGATCACCTACTGCAGGCCGGGTGCCAGCTGGCACAGGGCTACTTCTATGCAGCCCCGATGCCGGCCGAGGAGTTCGAGCGCTATGGCGCGCAGTTGGTGGCGCACAAGCGCACAGACCTCAGTGGCTCCATGGCGATGTATGAAGCCTCTCCGAGCTGATCAGAAGACCCTTGTCAGCGACTCGAGAGCATCTTTATCACTGGATTGCTGGATGAGCTTTCTATGCAGGAATATGCGGATGGTGATCTGTTTTTTCGTCCAAGGATGTCTATGAAAATAAGCTAACGATTTTGTGCTGATTCGCTATTTTTCTTCCAGCTCTGTGCTGAAATATTCTTCGCCGTTCTGCCAGTGATGAAGATTGGCTTATGGGTATGCTTGATTATTGATCAAACTATGCTGGTTTTTTCTTATCTGGTAAGACCTTTCCTCTCACCACACACAAAGCGATTTCAGAGTTGTGGGTGAGGTCATGATGTTTCATGTTCCTCTCTCAATCAGAGGGTGTCTCCTCTGGGCTTGCGGCTCTTTCCGAAGCTGATGATATCCCTTGATATCCGCCATATATATCCGATATCCTGGCGATAGAGTCATGATTCCACCGACAAGGAGTGCTCCTCGTGAAACACATCATCCTGGCTATTCTGTTTTTTATCATGGTTTCTGGTTTGTCAGCGTGTACTACATCCCAGCCTATTCAAAATGTCGAGAAACAGGTCATCACATCGACAGCGAGCGATGAGGAAGTACGTCAAGCCATTACTGATGCCGCAACAAGCCTTGGCTGGGTGATTGTCGCTGACCACGGGAATGAAATAACTGCAGTCATTGATGTCCGCACCCATCAAGCGACAGTGAGCATTCCATACTCAAGCAGCAATTATTCCATTATTTATAAAAATTCAATCGACTTGAACCACTCCGGTGGAAAGATCCATCGCAACTATAATCGTTGGGTGGCTAATCTTGACCAGGAAATTCGCCGCAACCTCAACATTGCAAAGACGCACCACTGAGCGACACGGAGAAAGAGTGCGCCCTTGTCTGGCCTCTGCCCGAGGAGTTCGAGCACCATGGGGCGAACAGGGCGCGACTGGCGGCGCACAAGCGTACAGATTTCAGTGGCTCCATGGCGATGTATGAAGCCTCTCCGAGCTGATCAGGAGCCCTTTGTCAGCGACTTGAAGGCGTCGAGCGCACGCTGGCGTGCTACCTTGTGCTCGATGAGTGGTGCCGGATAACCGGTGTCACTCACCAGGTCGGTGGCTGGTGCATGGCGCATGCGAGGAGGAAGATCCGCGAGTTCCGGTAGCCATTCGGCAATGAAGTTGCCATCGGCATCAAAGCGCTGCGACTGGGTGGTGGGGTTGAAGATGCGAAACCAGGGCGCGGCATCGGTGCCGGTGGAGGCTGCCCACTGCCAGCCTCCGTTGTTCGAGGCAAAGTCGCCATCGATCAGGTGCTGCATGAAGAAGGCTTCGCCTTCGCGCCAGTCGATCAGCAAATGCTTGGACAGAAACATCGCCACGACCATGCGCAGGCGATTGTGCATCCAGCCGGTGTTGGTCAACTGGCGCATGGCAGCGTCGACGATTGGATAGCCGGTGCGACCTTCGCGCCAGGCGGCCAGGTCATTGGGCGCATCACGCCACGCCAGTGTCTCGGTATGCTGCTGAAAGGCGTGGCCCCGGCAGACTCGTGGAAAGCCCCAGCAGACATGCTGATAGAACTCACGCCAGATCAGCTCATTGATCCACGCCATCAGTCCCGCATCACCCTCACCGAGGCTCCCCTGGTTGGCCGACATGGCCGCCTGAAGGCATTGCCGCCAGGAAATCATGCCGAGACTGAGGTAGGGAGAGAGCTCGCTGGTACCAGGCTGTGCCGGATAGTCGCGGGCTTCGGCGTAGTGTCGGGCACGCTGCTCGAGAAAGCGTGACAGCCGGTTAGCGGCGTGTGTTTCACCGGCAGGCCACTGCTGTTCGATACACGAGGGCACTGTGGGGATCTCGGGGCTCGGATCGCTGGAGACTTCCAACGCCTGCTGGCGCTTCGGAGCATCCAGCAGTTCCAGGCGAGATGGCTCGATCTGGCGGTGCCAGGCTCGGGAAAAGGGAGTAAAGACACTGTAGAAGTCGCCCTTTCCCGTGAGCAGTTCGCCGGGGGTAAAGGCGACCGCGTCGCGGTGAGCATGAACTCTCAGATCTACCTGCTTGAAGCGCTCGATGACCGCCTCGTCACGTTGCCATTCGTTGAGCGGATACTCGCGGTTGAAGTGCAGTGCCTCGGCCCCCAGCTCTCGAGCCAGGCCAATCAATGCCTCCGGAACTTCGGAGAAGTGCCCGACATCGCGATACAGCAGTGGAATATCGAGCCTTGCCAGCGACTCGCCCAGATCAGCGACGCCGCGTAGCCAGAAATTGATCTTGTTGGCGCCGTGACCATGTTGTTTCCATTGCTCGCGACAGCCGAGAAATACACCAACGACCGGCCCGTTGCGGGCTGCTCTGTGCAATGCCGTATTGTCGTTGACCCGCAGGTCACTGCGGAACCACATCAGAGTGGGATTGTGTAAGCTCATGGTATTCCAGAACCGTCAGGCATCATTGTAAGGGCGAGATCATGGGCCGGAAGTTATTAACCCGGCATGCTTTCATGTTGGGTTGATTGCGGCACAGGGACGTGCCGCCGTCGGCCATCAGGCCGACGCGAGACCGCACCACACCAGCAGATCCACGCATCTGCGCCAGTGCGGTGCGGACGACAATCAAATCGATCAGGATGGGCTATTTGATTGCCATGTTAATAATAAGTACCGCACTGTCGGCATGTGGAGCTTCCCGCCGTGGCTGGTAGGCCGGTAGAGAACGAGAAAACGAGGATAATGCGTTAGGGATCGTTCAAGGGGCCAGAGGGGCGCCATTGCCCAACACCGGACGCAAACGATCCAGCGCCTGGGGAATATTGTCGCCGAGTAGTATGACGTTACTGCCCTTGAGGTCTGGTGCTCGGATACGTGCCACCGGGCCACACAGGGCTAGCGGTGTGTCGAGCTGTTCTGCCAGACGTGGCAACTGACGGCGGATCATGTCCGCACTCTCCGCCTGGCCGCTGCTCAGTACGATGGCGTCCAGTTGCAGACGCTGCCGGGCAAGAGGGAGATCACTAAAGGGCAGCGGAGCATCGAACAGATGCACGCAGTAGCCGCGATCACTGGCAGCAAGCGCCAGCATCATGGTCCACAGCGTCCCTTCATCGCCCGGCAGGGTATCGACCAGCAGGATCGGGCCCTGGCAGGTCTGGCTGGCATGGTAGAGGCGAATACCGAGGCGGGTCCTGAAGAAGGATTCCAGGCATCGTCTCTGCAGTGATGTCCCCGGCTGACCGTCCCACTGCTCCTCAAGCTGGATGATCAGCGGCTGCCACAGTTCACTGATGCAGGCCGTGACCGGATAGAGCGCCAGTGTCTGAAGGTACAGCCGTTCAAGGTGATTGAGGTCGAGAGTATCGACAGCCATCAACGCCTGGCGGTACAGGCTTGACCAGTCTCCCGTGCAGATCTCAGAGGATTGATGGCGTTCAGGCTGGTCGAGCAGATCGAGCACCTGGCTGACCGGAACGCCACGATTGAGCCATTGCAGAATGCGCTCGATGCGCTCGATATCGCTGCGCGCGTAAAGCCGGTGTCCCTTGGGAGTCCGGCGAGGCTTGATCAGGCCATAGCGTCGTTCCCAGGCACGCAGTGTCACCGAGTTGACCCCGGTAAGCCGTGACACCTCACGTATTGGATAAAGGGGAGCGTCGGTTGTCGGGGGCACCGTGTTGCTCATGAGAGCCTCGTTGGATGACGATCCTGGGCGGGAAGCGTCGATATCTCCGTGCCCCTCCCGGCCTGCGTCGATAATTGTATAGCTATTGTCCAGTCTACATTATCCCATCGGCCGGTAGCGTTGGTGGCGCGTTGGTCTTCTTGCTGTGGCACAGGGAAGCAAGCAGCCTCTCCAGCATGTGATGAAAGTCACGTGTCAGTCACATCATTTGCTCACCGTCACCGTCACCGTCACCGTCACCGTACCGGGCCAGGGTATTCAGCGCTGTGAGTGGAGTGACTCACCGACCTGGTCGGCGACAGCCGTAGCGAGGGCTGCGATGAAGTCGGGGTGCTCGCCAACCGGTGCCAGCAAGGTGATGTCGAGTCCTTCATGGCCACGGGCGATCTGCTCGATCTGTGCCGGAACATCGTTGCGCAGGTGGCGCCCTGCGGCAAAGAACAGCGGCAACACTTCAATCTGTGTTATTCCGGCGGATACCAGTTGGGCCACACTATCTTCCAGCGAGGGATCGCAGAGCTCCATGTAGGCCAGCCGAATCGGGGTATCCAGGCGTGGTACCAGAGCGTCACGAAAGTGTTCGAAAGGCGCACGCCAGCGAGAGTCACTGGATCCATGGGCGAGCAGTATCAGAGCATAGGACATGGTGAAATCCCTGAAGGGCGACGAGTGTCACCGGTGCGTGATGAGTCAGTGGTACGGATCAGCTATAGGCTAACAGCCGTCAGTGTGGCAAGCGATTCCACCGATCTCTGTACAGTTCTTGTATAGAAAATACTGTCGTCGGCTCGATGCCTGTAAAGACGATATGGCTATGCTTGACGCATGACCAGTAGGCTTGATCTATGGCCCATCGCGCAGTATTCCTGGGATTGGGTGGTATTCAAGAGGATACTGATGTCAGGTAATTGGGGTATACGACGGGCTTCGTCAGGGTGACCACAGAGGAGAGTGCCAATGCGAGTACTGATAACAGGTGGGAGCGGCTTCATCGGCCAGCGACTCTGCCGTGTCCTGGTCGAGACCGGGCACCGGGTTCTGGTGGTGTCTCGCGACCCGGAGCGGGCCCGTCAACGGTTACCGAAGCAAGTGGATATTCGTACCAGCGCCCTGGACTTCGTCGATAGCGCACCCACGGCACTGGTCAATCTCGCCGGTGAGCCGATAGCCGAGAAGCGCTGGACCGACTCCCACAAGGAAAAATTGCTCGACTCGCGTATCAATGCCACTCGTGAGCTGGTCATGCTGTGCGAGCAGCTGGCGCAGACAGGCACCCCACCAAAGGTGATGGTGTCCGGGTCGGCCATGGGCTTCTATGGCGACCAGGGCGGTGGTGTCGAGGCGCCGGAAGTGACCGAGGAGACGTTGCCGAACGACGAGTTTGTGCATCGCATGTGTCTGCGTTGGGAGCAGGCCGCTGAGGGCGTTACCGAGTATGGCGTACGCCTGGCCGTTGTACGGACCGGACTGGTGCTGGACAAGGATGGCGGCATGCTCAAGCGCATGCTGCCACCTTTCAAGATGGGGCTAGGCGGCCGCCTGGGGAGCGGTGAGCAATTCATGCCGTGGATCCACCGCGAGGATATGGTCCAGATCATCATCTGGCTGCTGGGCCGCGATGATCTGTCTGGTGCCTTCAATGCCTGTGCGCCGAATCCGGTGATGAATGCCGAGTTCACCAGGCGACTGGGCGAGCACCTGCACCGGCCGACCCTGCTGGCCATGCCGGAGCGGGTGCTGCAGACCATGCTTGGAGAGCTGTCGAGACTGTTGCTGACCGGCGCCAGGATGGTACCCCGACGCCTTGAGCAGGAAGGCTTCCCGTTTCGCTATCGGACCCTGGACGAGGCCCTGGAAGCTCTTCTTTAAATCGCTGTCTTGTAAAGCACCAGTTTGTAGAACATCAGTTTGTAGAACATGAGCTTATGAAGTGCCGGCTCATGAAGCGTGCCTTTATAAGCACGGCTTCATGAGCACAGCGATGGCGCTCTCCCTCGAGCTGTCGCTACTGGCTGGCCTATTGCTCAATGGTCACGATGACCCGAACCGCATCCAGCCGCAGGCGAGTGCTTTCGATGACGTTATCCAGCGCCTTGCGTTCATTGCGCAGGGCGTTGATCTCGTCTTCACGCACCGAGGGGTTGCGTCTGGCCAGCGCCTCGAGTCTGGTCAGCTCATTGTCGAGAGCTGCCCGCATACGGGTCTGGGCGGCTTCGACAATGCTCGGCAGCTCACGCTGGGCCTCGTTTTCGGCACGGTCGAGCAGATCCCGCAGCTGCTCATGACGGGACTTGATCAACTCCCTGGCGACGGCCTTCTTGACCTTCTGCAGGTTCTTCGACAGCCCGGTGAAGGACACCTTGTCGGTCAGGTTGGCGCCACTCTCGTCGAGCAACACGCGCACCGCTGTCGGTGGCAGGAAGCGGTTGAGGTGCAGGCGCTTGGGTGCCGGGCAGTGAGTCCGGAAGATCAGCTCGGCCATCAGGCGTCCGGCGGGAATGGCCGGGTGCTTGAGCAGCGCCAACGCAGTGTTGCCCATCGGTCCGTCGAGAATACGCCCCATCATCTCGCGTAGTAGCGGGTGCTCCCAGGAGAGGCGCTGGATGTCATCACGTCCCAGGGCACGCAGCCGCGAGGTGGTGGCGGTAAAGCCTTCCTCGCCCTTTACCAGGCCCGGCAGTCCATCCAGCATCTGGGGGCTGGGCACCAGGTGCTGCAGGCCGTTGCCGAGATCGCGGCTGTCGACGCCGAAGATGTCCAGTGCCTGATCGAGGTAGCGAGGCAGGGCGCGGTCTTCATCCAGCTCGCCAATCGACTCGATTACGCTGGTGGCCCGCTCGGGACGACAGGCATTGAGTTCCAGCAGACGGTTGCGTCCGGCGTCGCGTTCCTTCAGACGCGACTCGAACAGGGCGCGAGTCTCGCTGATCACCTCGCCCAGCGCCTCGTCGTCGAGCAGGCTCTCCGCCAGCTCGTCACCGAAGGCATCATGCAGCTCATTGCCGAGACCATGGGGTGCGTCGAAGGCATCCATGCCCTGCTGATACCAGCGCAGCAGCTTCTCGCCCGGGCTGTCCTCGAACACCGGAACATGAATCTCGATGGCATGGCGCTGGCCAATGCGATCGAGGCGCCCGATTCGCTGCTCCAGTTGATCCGGGTGCAGTGGCAGGTCGAACATCACCAGGTGGCGGCAGAATTGGAAGTTGCGGCCTTCTGAGCCGATCTCCGAGCACACCAGCACCTGGCAGCCATCCTCGTCATCGGCGAAGGCGGCAGCGGCTCTGTCACGCTCGACCAGCGACATGCCTTCATGGAAGACCGGTGCCTGAATGCCGCCGAGGACGCGCAAGGCCTCGGATAGACCCTGGGCGGTCTCACGATCATGAGCAATCACCAGCACCTTGTCGTCACCCAGCTCGGTCAACTGCTCCAGCAGCCAGGTTACGCGAGGGTCGATTTGCCACCAGGGCTCGGCATTGAGAGGGTCGTCCTCAAGGGCGCGGTACATGCCGTCGAGGTAGATCATCACCTCCGGGTGGTCGAGGCCAGTCTCGATCAGCAGCTCGTCGAGGTAGTCCTCATCGCGGGCCAGGCGGCGCAGCACTCGACGATACGAAGAGGGCAGCTCAAGCTGGCTGACATGCAGGCGGCGCTCGGGGAAGCCACCGACGTGGCGTCGACTGTTGCGGAACATCACGCGGCCGGTGCCGTGGCGGTCGAGCAGTTGATCGCGTAGCTGAGCGCGGGCCGCGGTGCGTTGTTCGTCGCTGCACTCCGGGTTGGAAAGCGTCTCGAGCAGTGCCTGACTATCGGTATCGTCGGCAACAGCACCAACGTGGTCACGTGCCGCAGCGTCCAGCGACTGATCCTCGGCGACCTCAAGCGCCTCGATGGCTTGGGCGACGGCCACATAACCACGCTCCTCGTCGCGGAAATCATCAAGGCTGGCGTAGCGATCCGGATCAAGCAGGCGCAGGCGAGCAAAATGGCTGGCCAGACCCATCTGTTCCGGCGTGGCGGTGAGCAACAGCACACCTTCAGTGGCCTGGGCGAGGCGCTCGACACAGTCATAGCCGGGGCCGACCTCGTCCCCGCTCCATTCGAGGTGGTGAGCCTCGTCGACGATCAGCAGGTCCCACTTGCAGGCATCCGCCTGCTGCTGGCGACGAGGGTTGGCAAACAGCCAGTCCTGACTGGCCAGCACCAGCTGACCCGCGTCGAAGGGATTGCTGTCACCGTAGGCCTGACATTGCTGTTCGTCGAGCAATGTCACCGACAGCGAGAAACGGCGCAGTAGCTCGACCAACCACTGGTGGGTCAGGCTGGCGGGCACCAGGATCAGGGCACGCTCGACACGGCCGGTCAACAGCAGGCGATGGAGCACCAGGCCCGCTTCGATGGTCTTGCCCAGGCCGACTTCATCGGCCAGCAGCACGCGTGGCGCCCTGCGTGATGATACTTCATCGGCGATGTACAGCTGATGCGGAATCAGGTCGATGCGTGGCCCACTCAGGCCGAGAGCCGGGTTCTGCTCGACGCGGTGGTGGTGGTGCAGGGTACGGAAACGCAGGTCGAACCAGTCATTGCGATCGACCTGTCCAGTCAGCAGGCGATCTCGAGCCTGGTCGAACTGCATGGTGTCGGCCAGTTGCGCCTCGGGAAGCTCACACAGCTCACCGTTGTCGTCCTCGCCGATGTAGACGATCAGGCCACCGACTTCCTTTGAGTCGTCGACGGTCATCTGCCAGCCTTCGGAGGACTGGATACGGTCGCCGCTGCCGAACGCAACGCGTGTCAGAGGTGCCTGGCGGGTGCTGTAGGTACGAGTTTCCTGGCTGGCGCCGAAGAGCACGGTGATGCTGCGCGCATCGCAGCTGAGAATAGTGCCCAGGCCGAGTTCGGCCTCACCGTCGCTGATCCAGCGCTGGCCGGGAGAGAAGTCGCTCATGATGCCTCGGAAGATGCGTCAATTCGGGTCGTAGCCGTCGAGGATGGGGAGAACCTCCGACAGCAGGGCGCGGTATCTTACAGTAATCCTGCGGCAGGCTTAAGAGATTGTACGAAAGGTCCGCGGCAGAAGTTGGGAGATCGGACCTGGTTGGGCCGAGGCCTGGGTGTCGGCCTCGGCCCTGAGACTGCTGGTGCGGTTCACCGGCAGCGTTTATCAGCCTGACACTGATTCAACGATTCAGCCAGTCCCTCATCAGAGGCAGAGTCAACTCCCCCACATGGCGATCAAGCAGCTTTCCCTCGGCGTCGAACAGCAGTGTAGTCGGTAGGCCCGGCGACTCACTGGCGGAGAGCAACTGCTGGCGAGGATCAAGCAGGGCGTAACGGAATTCGAGTGATTCAGTGTCGAGAAAGCGGGTGATGGTGGTCAGGTCTTCGCCTTGATTGGCGACCACCACGGTAACGTCATCGCGCTGATCGAACTCCGCCAGCAGCGGCATTTCACGCCGACAGGGTGGGCACCAGGTGGCCCAGAGATTGACGATCAGCGGTTTGCCGGTCAGCGTGCTCAGATCGATGGGGTTACCGTCGATATCCTCGAGTATCAGGGCCGGAACTTCCTGAGGTGAGGGCGCCGGGCCGATCGGTGCCAGGGTCACCACCGCCAGCCAGCCCAGTGAGGCGAGGATGGTCAGGGCACAGGCGCCGAGCATGGCTCCGATGTGTCGGCGCAGGGCCCAGAGCGTCCACAACAAGGCGGCCGCCAGACCCCAGATGCCACTGTAACCCGGCACCCATAGTTTAATGATATCCAGCGGCGTGGCCTGCCAGGCGTCCCAGTGCATCACCACATATCCCAACCTGGCGCCCAGCAACCAGCACAGCAGCAGTCCATTGAACCAGCGGCCATGAGTGCGGCGGGGCAGACCGAGGAGAAAGGCACTGGCCGCCAGTAGGACGAGAGTGGCAGCAAAGGCGTATAGACGCGGCAGGCTCAACAGCAGCGGGCCGATAGCGATGGCATCCATGTTTCGAGAGCGCTCCAGTGGCTTTGTGGACACTCGGGGTACTGAGTGTCTCACTTCATCGGCAAGCCTACTGGGCTGAGGGGGTGCTGTCATCCGGTTGCTGGTTGAGCCGACATCGCCCGGTGACGACTGGTATCATCGGGCCCTCGTCCACCAACCGGATACAGGCATGGCGCAGAAATCAGCCTTCGATCCCCTGCGTGTACTGGCCATCGGCAGCCAGGCGCTGGGTTTTATCCTGATCTTCCTGCTCGGAACTCGGCTCGAGTCACCCCGCCCCTGGCAGGGCCTGACGCTGGCGGTAATGCTGGTGATTGCCTTGTCGGTGGCGCTGGCCCGGCGTTATCGCAACAACCGTCTGCAGAAGGAGCGTGACCAGCGTCGCCAGCAGTTGGAGGAGGAATAGCGAGCGCCCTGGCGCTCGAGCTATAAGCTATAAGCTGTAAGTAACCCCAAACCCAATGTCATGTCTGTGATCCAGGGGGCAGTGGACGGTTCGTTGCTCAAGGCTCGATACTCGTCGGCTTACGGCTTACGGCTTACGGCTTACGGCTTACGGCTTACGGCTTACGGCTTACGGCTTGTTTCCTATCCCGGAGGCAACGCGCAGCGTCGCGGATCAATGGCGGCAAGGCGCAGATAGTGGCCTTCCGGTAACCGGCAGGTCGCGACTCGCCAGGCACACTGTCGGGACATGCTGTGGCCGGCGTCGTGAATTTGGACATCTTCCAGCAGGTGAGGGTAGGCCATGAGGCGCTGACTGAGTGGTATGAATTCGTCGCCGCTGACCTCGAGGTTGAGCATGCGCGGAACCACCGGAGCGCGGGTAGCCAGCAACATCAATACATGGGTGTGACCATTGGTATCGACACCCAGCTCGAAGGTCATGCCACTGGGCGTATGAACCAGTCGCCGCAGGCCGAGTATCTCGCTGAAGACTTCGTTCATGGCCGACAGGTTCTGGACTTCCAGTGCACTGGGCTCCAGTGACAGGTGTTGCATGGCATCCGCCTCGGGGCGAGCTGGTGCGTTAGCCGATTCGGCACAGTAAAGATCATGGATGAGTGTGGCTTACCTGGCATGACTGCGCCCTTGAATCCTGACTATCGACACCATTGACTGCTGCAATTCCCGAGAGCCTTCCTGTGATGCTGGTGACGATTCCATGTCATTGCTGGGTCATTAATATGACAGTCCTTGCGTAACCAACTGAATTGAAAGGATAGCCTCGTAATCCCGCTGCCGCGGTACGGTACTGCCAGCGGGTCAGATTTCACGAGACTGACATTGTCTAGACAACTGCGGTTCATCTGCCGTCGGCAGACTGATGCCATCCCTTGAGGAGAGGCATCATGTCCATTCCCACCATCATCGTTGAACAGCTCAACAAGTCGTTCGGTCATCGGCAGGTGCTCGATGACATCGGTTTCAAAGTTACGCCTGGTGAAATGGTGGCCCTGATCGGGCCTTCCGGATCGGGCAAATCAACCCTGCTGCGTCATCTGGTCGGTTTGACCTGTGGCAATCGTAGCCAGGGCGGTCGCGTGTCGATCATGGGGCGTGAGGTGCAGATGGGCGGGCGGCTGCGCCGTGCCAGCCGCAGTCAGCGCTGTCGCACCGGGTATATCTTCCAGCAGTTCAATCTGGTCGGCCGCCTGAGTGTCATGACCAATGTACTGATCGGCCGGCTCGGCAGTATGTCTCGTGGGCGAGCGTTACTGGGGCGGTTTTCTGCAGACGAGCGGGCGCGTGCTCGAGAGTGCCTGGCACGGGTCGGCCTGGAAGAACTTGCCGACCAGCGGGCCAACACCCTGTCCGGTGGTCAGCAGCAGCGCGTTGCCATCGCTCGAGTGTTGATGCAGGACGCTGAAATCATTCTCGCTGATGAGCCCATCGCTTCTCTTGACCCGCGTAGTGCGCGGGAAGTCATGGAAATCCTCGAACGTATCCATCGCGAGGATAGCCGCACTGTGGTGGTCACCCTGCATCAGGTCGAGGTGGCACGTCGCTATTGCAGACGAGCCATCGCGCTCAAGGAAGGGCGCCTGTATTTCGATGGTCCCATCGCCGAGCTGACCGACGGGCGCCTGCAGGCGTTGTACGAGAACGCCGGCCTCGATGAACTGCGCGCATCCGCCTCCACTGATAGCGCACCAGAACCTGTCCGGGTACCTGCCATGGCCAGGGTGCAGGTGGCACATACCTGACCGCTGCCTGTAACGATAAAAAGCTGTTTCCAAGCATCCCTATGACACACCTAGGCATCCCCATGACACACCAGGAGTAATTCTCATGGCATTCGCATCTCTGCATCGCCTGGCTCTGCCGCTGATTGCTGGCGTCAGTCTTGCCGCTGTCTCCCAGCTGGCAGCTGCCGATACGCTCAAGTTCGGCATCATTTCCACTGAATCGAGCCAGAATCAGGCTCCGCTCTGGGAGCCTTTCCTCGATGCCATGTCCGAGCAGATCGGCATGGAAGTCGAACCCTTCTTCGCCACCGACTATGCGGCGGTGATCCAGGCCATGCGCTTCGACCAGATTGATCTGGCCTGGTATGGCAACAAGTCAGCCATGGAGGCCGTTGATCGTGCCGGTGGCGAAGTCTTTGCCCAGACCGTGCCGGACAACGGGCAGCCGGGGTACTGGAGTCTGATGATCGCCAATCAGGACAGTGACCTGCAGAACATTGACGATGTGCTGGCCAACGCCTCTGAACTGGTGTTCGGTAACGGTGATCCCAACTCCACTTCCGGCTATCTGGTACCGGGTTACTACGTGTTCGCCCAGAACGACGTCGACCCTGGCACCGCCTTCAAACGCACCCTGAACTCCAGTCATGAGACCAACGCTTTGGCCGTGGCCAACAAGCAGGTCGATGTGGCGACCTTCAACACCGAAGGCATGGCTCGGCTGGAAATCACTGCCCCGGAAAAGGCCGAGCAGCTTCGAGTGATCTGGAAGTCGCCACTGATTCCTTCCGATCCGCTGGTCTGGCGTACCGACCTCGACGACGAGACCAAGCAGAAGCTGCGTGACTTCCTGTTCAGCTATGGCGACTCCGCGGAAGAACGCGAGGTTCTGGCACCGCTGCAGTGGGCACGCTTCGATGAGTCGAGCAATGATCAATTGCTGCCGATCCGCCAGTTGGCCCTGTTCCAGCAGCGCTCGAAGGTGGCTGCCGACGAGAGCCTGGACGATGGCGAGCGCGAGCAGCGGTTGGCCGAGCTCGATGCCCAGCTCGACGAGCTCGATACGCGCATGCAGCAGATCCAGTCCGCTGACGCCGACAGCGCAGCGGAAACGGTCAACGCCGGCTGATTTGACGGCTCATCAGGAGGGGGGAGTGCCGAGTGCGCTTCCCCATCCCTGGCCATTACCGGCCAAGTTGATGGGATCGCCAGGAGATATCATGACTACCCAGACTTCATCGCCCACCATCAGTCAGCCGTCGCGGCGTAGTTGGACAACGCTGCTGGGCTGGTTCGCTGTGATCAGCGTATTGAGCTGGTCATGGCAGGGCGTCGAGATGCAGCCCAGCCTGCTGATCACCAACGCCGGCAACATGGCCACCCTGACGGGAGACTTCTTCCCTCCGGCCTTCGGCAACATCGGCCATTACATCGATCAGATGCTGGTCACCATCCAGATTGCCATCTGGGGCACGCTGCTGGCGATCATTGTCGCCATACCCTGCAGCCTGCTGTCTTCCGAGAACCTTGTGCCCTGGTGGGTCTACCAGCCCATGCGGCGACTGATGGATGCCACTCGCGCCATCAACGAGCTGGTGTTTGCCATGCTGTTCGTGGTCGCCGTTGGTCTCGGGCCTTTCGCCGGGACCCTGGCGCTGTTCGTGCACACCACTGGTGTATTGGCCAAACTGTTTTCCGAGGCGGTGGAAGCGAGTGAAGCCGGCCCGATGGAAGGCATTCGCGTGACCGGTGCGGGTCGCATCGAGGAGATCATCTTCGGCCTGATTCCCCAGGTTCTTCCGTTGTGGATCTCGGTCAGTCTGTATCGCTTCGAATCCAACATCCGCTCGGCCACGGTACTGGGGATGGTTGGCGGTGGGGGGATCGGGGTGGCGCTGTGGGAAACCATGCGTGGTTTCCAGTACGCAGAAACGGCCACCATCATGCTGGTGATCATCGTTGCCGTGACGTTGCTGGATATGGCGTCGCAACGGGTTCGCAAGCGGTTCATCTAGAGTGGAGAGGGAGCATGCACTCGAGCAGGCCGATGAGAGAGCTGAAACTTCGCGCCGCCAGGAAGGCGTTGCCCGGTCAGCGATTGGGGTCTTTCAAGGAGCACACATGTCTAGACAACTGATGCGGCAGGACGTCGAGCCTCGCTATCGCCAACTGGCCGATATTCTCGCCAGAGAAGTACGTAGTGAGTATGCACCTGGTGACCTGTTGCCCAGTGAGTTGGTGTTGGCGAGGCGTTTTTCCGTCAATCGCCATACCGTGCGCCGGGCGCTCGACGAGTTGGTGGCTGCCGGCATGGTCACCCGCCATCAAGGACTGGGGACCCAGGTCGTGGACCGCCGCCTCGACTACAACGTCAGTGCCGCCAGTAAGGTGACCCATAATCTTGCGGAACTGGGCCTGCAGACAGAGAGCCGTTGTCTGGCGCAGGCGCTGGCTGTGCCACCGGAAGCCATTGCCCAGCGATTCGGGCTGGAGGATGGGCAGCCCCTGCTGTGTGTCGACACGCTCCGATTCGTTGATGGCGCTGCACTGCTGCGCCTACGCCACTGGTTTGACCCCGAGCGTGTCCCGGACTGGACCCGTCGCTATCGCGGAGGGTCTACCCGAGCGCTACTCGATCAGCATTACGGCCTGCGCCTGACCCGCTCTCAGGTGCGCGTCGAGGCCTGTCAGGCCGATGCCGAGGACTGTCGTCTACTGCAATGCTCACGCCATGCCCCATTGCTGGTGCTGACCAGTGACAACGTAGACGACCACGGACGTCTGGTTGAGGTGTCGGTCAGCCGAGCCCGTGCCGATCGGGTCGGCTACCACGTGGATTTCTCCAGCACAGATCACCCCAGCGCGGATATGGCAGCGGACCGCGGCTCGAATGGCCGCCAGCGCCGTGATCAGGATCACTACCAGAACGAGGTTTCCTCATGACTCCGACCCAACGTCATCGCGTGCTCGCGCTGACGCCCTATGCACGCTTGTTGAGTGTCTGGCAGACACTGGGTATTCACACCGACCACCGCTGTGTACGTGGCCCCGATACCGGCATGGCCATGGTTCGTGGTCGCATGGGCGGCTCCGGTAACGCCTTCAATCTCGGTGAGATGACCGTCACCCGTGCCAGCGTGGTGTTGGAGGACGGCAGCCTCGGGCATGGCTGGGTGGCCGGTCGCAACAAGCCTCAGGCCGAGTTGATCGCGCTGATCGATGCCTGCGCCCGCCAGCAAGCCTGGGCCCGGCGTATCGACAGCGAGCTGGTAGAGCCGTTGGCCGAGGCGCTTGAAGAGGAACGACAGCAGGCATCGCAGGCCGCTGCTGCGACACGCGTTGATTTCTTCACCATGGTACGGGGGGAGTAACCATGACGGGAACTGGAACCAGAGCAGCAAACGTTCGCCCCCGGGATTGGCCAATGCTGGACGATGGCGTGCACCACTCCCAGCAATTGTTTCGTCAGTTGCTCAGCGCCATGTCCGAGCCGGGTACGCAACAGACACTGGCGGTGGCCGAATTGCCCGCGGGTGCGCAACTATCACCGGCGGCCTGGGCCGCGGTGCTGACGCTTTGCGATCTCGATACCCGGCTGTGGGTCGAGCCGCGATTGGCAACGCCGGGCCTGTACGAAGCGGTAGCCTTCCACACTGGCGCCAGCATTACCGAATCGCCTGCTGATGCCGACTTTGCACTGGTGGTACCGCAGACACTCAGCGAGGTCACCTCCTTTGCCGAAGGCAGTGATGCCTGGCCGGACCGCAGCACCACGCTGATTGTGGTCACCGATTCGCTCGCCGAGGGCAACGACTGGGTGCTGTCAGGCCCCGGCATTGCCGACTGCCGCGGCCTGACACTCTCCGCGGAGGCTGTGCCACTGATGGCACGGTTATCTGCCAACCTTGCCACCTTCCCGCGTGGCCTGGATGCTTTCATCACCGCTGGCCACCAGTTGCTGGCGGTTGCCCGCAGCACTCGCGTGGAAGCTCGCACCGAGCATGCTGCCCGAATCGAGGAGGACGTCTGATGTACGTAGCCGTCAAGGGAGGCGAGAAAGCCATCGCCAACGCCCATCAATGGATGGCGGATCGACGCCGTGGTGATCGCGAGCAGCCCGAGCTCGACGTCGATCAGATCCAGCAGCAGTTGGGGCTGGCGGTGGACCGGGTCATGGCCGAAGCCTCGTTGCATGATCGGGAGCTTGCCGCATTGGCACTGAAACAGGCCAGTGGCGACCTGGTCGAGGCGGTGTTCCTGTTGCGCGCCTATCGCACAACCCTGCCGCGTCTGGCCGAGACCTGTCCGTTGGATACCGGCGCCATGCATATCGAGCGACGCATCAGCGCGACCTTCAAGGACGTGCCAGGTGGTCAAGTGCTGGGCCCGACCTATGACTACACCCACCGACTGCTCGACTTCATGCTACTTGCCGAAGGGGAGGTGCCGGAAGCCGACCGTGCCGAGGCCAGCCTCGAGCAGTGTCCGCAGATTCTCGATTGCCTCAACGCCGAAGGACTGATCGAGCAGGAAGTGGATGATGGCAGTGAGCCCTACGACATCACCCGTGATCCCCCTGATTTTCCGGTTGATCGCGCGACTCGTCTGCAGATGCTGGCGCGTGGCGATGAGGGTTACCTGCTGGCGCTCGGTTACTCGACCCAGCGTGGCTATGGCCGTAATCACCCCTTTGCCGGGGAGATTCGTCAGGGGGCGGTGGAAGTCGAAATCGAGGTGGAGGGATTTGATGGGCCACTGTGTATCGGCGAGATCATGGTCACCGAGTGCCAGATGATCAATCAGTTCGCCGGTAGCCGCGAGAAGGCCCCGCAGTTCACTCGCGGCTATGGCCTCGCCTTCGGTCGCAACGAACGCAAGACCATGGCCATGGCGCTGGTCGATCGAGCCCTGCGAGCCGAGGAACTGGGCGAGCCGATCCAGAGTCCGGCCCAGCAAGCTGAATTCGTGCTGGCCCATGCCGACAGTGTCGAGGCCTCGGGCTTCGTATCACACCTCAAACTGCCGCACTACGTTGACTTCCAGTCGGAGCTGGAGCTGTTGCGCCGGCTGCGCCGTGAACATGCCGCGCGCCAGACAGCGCCGACGACTGAGCAAGCGGCCGATCATCCCGAAACCGCTGGAACCGAGGAGGCCGCGCAATGAACGATTTCACCCATTCCGCACCCACCAGCGAAGACTGCAGCGCCTCGGGTAACAACGATTCTGGCCAAAACCGTTCTGGATATAACAATTCCGGATACAACTTCGCCTACCTCGACGAGCAGACCAAACGCATGATTCGTCGTGCGCTGCTCAAGGCGGTGGCGATCCCCGGCTATCAGGTGCCTTTCGGTGGTCGTGAAATGCCCATGCCCTACGGTTGGGGCACCGGAGGCATGCAGCTCACCGCCAGCATCCTTGGCGCCGATGATGTGCTCAAGGTCATCGACCAGGGTGCCGATGACACCACCAATGCGGTGAGTATCCGCTCCTTCTTCGAGCGGGTGGCGGGTGTCGAGACTACCACCGAGACCGCCAGAGCGAGTGTGATCCAGACACGCCACCGTATTCCGGAGAAGACGCTGAGCAACGATCAGATTCTGGTGTTCCAGGTGCCGATTCCCGAGCCGCTGCGCTTCATCGAGCCCAGCGAAGAGGAAACTCGGGTCATGCATGCGCTCGAGGAGTACGGTGTCATGCACGTCAAGCTCTACGAGGACATCGCCCGACATGGACATATCGCCACCACCTATGCCTACCCGGTCAAGGTCGATGGCCGCTATGTGATGGATCCCTCACCGATTCCCAAGTTCGACAACCCCAAGCTGCACATGAGCGAAGCGCTGATGCTGTTTGGTGCCGGACGCGAGAAGCGCCTCTATGCCATCCCACCCTGGACCCGGGTCGAGAGTCTCGACTTCGAGGACCACCCGTTCGAGATCCAGGCCTGGGACGAACCCTGTGCCATTTGCGGGGCCACTGACAGCTATCTCGATGAAGTCATCACCGACGATGCCGGTGGTCGCATGTTCGTATGCTCGGATACCGATTACTGCCAGTCACGTCGCGAGGAGGTGGCATGAACCGCCCAGTGAAAGCTTGTCCAGGACCCGTTCATCCAGCACCGACTCGTCCTGTATTGACCCGTCCCGCTCTGCTCGAGGCGCGTGACATTACGCGACTCTATGGCCCCGACAAGGGCTGTCAGCAGATCGACTTCACCCTGCATCAGGGCGAAGTGCTGGGCATTGTCGGTGAGTCCGGCTCCGGCAAATCGACACTGCTGCGGGTGCTGTCCGGGCTGGAGAAACCCGATGCCGGTCAGGTCGTCTATCACAGTGATATCGACAGCTCTGCGGGGCAGGCCGGGGCGCTGGATCTGTATGCCATCAGCGAGGCACGTCGTCGTGCTCTGCTGCGCATGGAGTGGGGGCTGGTTCATCAGAATCCGCGTGATGGCCTGCGCCTGGGGGTGTCCGCCGGGGCCAACGTCGGCGAGCGCCTGATGGCGTTGGGCCAGCGTCACTACGGTAGGTTGCGCGCGGCCGGTCAGGATTGGATGTCGCGTGTCGAGCTGGACCCCGAACGTATCGATGACGCTCCCCAGACATTCTCCGGCGGCATGCAACAGCGCCTGCAGATCGCCCGCACGCTGGTGACCCAGCCTCGCCTGGTGTTCATGGACGAGCCGACTGGTGGCCTGGATGTGTCGGTACAGGCCCGCCTGCTCGATATGTTGCGCACCCTGACCCGGGAGCTGGGGCTATCGGTGGTTCTGGTCACCCACGACCTGGCAGTGGCGCGCCTGCTGGCCCACCGCTTGATGGTGATGCGCCGTGGCCGCGTGGTAGAGGCCGGGCTCACCGACCAGATCCTCGATGATCCACAGCACCCCTACAGCCAACTGCTGGTGTCCTCTGTGCTGACACCCTGAGCCGCCTGGAGCCTGACATGACATCAATGAATCAACCCTTTCTCAGCGCCGTGGCGCTGGAAAAGACCTTTACCCTGCATGCCCAGGGCGGCCAGACCCTGGCGGTGATGCGTGGTCTCGACCTGAGTCTGGCCCGTGGCGAGTGTCTGGTGCTGGCCGGACCCAGTGGCATCGGCAAGAGCACGCTGCTGAAGATGGTCAACGGCAACTATCGGATCTCCGGGGGACGTCTGACGCTTCACTTTGGTTCTGAAGGGCAGGGGCGTGACGGGAGGACCGGTGATGGTCCCGATGGTGAAGAGCATGACAACGGCCGACTGGAGCTGGCCGACCTGCCGGCTCAGGCCTGGCATGTGCTGCGCCGTGATGTGATCGGCTATGTCAGTCAGTTCCTGCGTGTGGTGCCGCGGGTATCGGCGCGTGATGTGGTCATGGAGCCGCTGCTGGCGCGAGGGGCCGATGAACAGGAGTCGCGACAGCGTGCCGAGACATTGCTGGCCCGCCTCAACCTGCCCGAACGGCTGTGGAGTCTGGCACCGGGAACCTTTTCTGGGGGGGAGCAGCAGCGCGTCAATATCGCCCGTGGCTTCATCGCCGAACATCCTCTGTTGCTGCTCGACGAACCCACAGCCTCATTGGATGCCGCCAACCGTGATGTGGTGGTGAGCCTGATTCAGGAAGCCAAGGCCAGAGGGACGGCAATGCTGGGCATCTTCCATGACGAGGACGTACGTGATCGCGTCGCCGACCGCCTTCTGCCACTGGAAGGACATATGGGTACTGCAAGTGAGGAGAAGTTGTGATGAGCACCGACGTGATGAGCAGCAATGAGCAGATTCTGACCAATGCCCGTCTGGTTCTGGAAGACGAGGTTGTCAGCGGTACCCTGACGATTCGCGGCGACCGCATCCAGGCGGTCGATACCGGTCACTCTTCATTGCCGGGTGCCATCGACTGTGAAGGCGATTACGTCATTCCAGGCATGATCGAGCTGCATACCGACAACATGGAAAAGTATTTTCAGCCGCGACCCAAGGTCAGTTGGCCGGGGCGCCAGGCGGCGCTGGCTCACGATGCGCAGATGGCAGCCAGTGGTATCACCACCGTGTTCGATGCCGTTTCGATCGGCGATGTCGATGATCAGAGCATGCGTCATACGGCACTGCATGACATGGTCGAGGCCCTGAGTGCCATCACGCGCAACGGCATCTCAAGAGTCGACCATCGCCTGCACCTGCGCTGTGAAGTCTGTCACCCAGATACCCTGAAGCGTTTCCTGGCCCTGGCCGAGCTCCCGCAGCTCGGGCTGGTATCGTTGATGGATCACTCACCAGGGCAACGTCAGTTCGCCAGTCTTGACGCCTACCGCACCTACTATCAGGGCAAGCATGGTTTCGACGATGCCACCATGGATGCCTTCATCGAGCGCCAACTGGCCCACAGTGCCGAGTATTCCAGTGCGCATCGCCATGCCATTGCCGAAGCCTGCCGTCAACGTGATCTGGCGCTGGCCAGTCACGATGATGCGACCATTGAGCATGTGGCTGAGAGCCTGGAGTACGGCACCCGGATTGCCGAGTTCCCCACCACCCGCGAAGCTGCCGAGGCATCCCACCGGCATGGCATGGCGGTGATGATGGGGGCACCCAATGTGGTGCGGGGCGGTTCACACTCGGGCAATATCGCTGCCGCCGAGTTGGTGCGCCTGGGAGTGCTGGATGTGCTGTCCTCCGATTATTACCCGGCGGCTCTACTGGACTCGGTCTTCCGGATTGCCGAAATGGAGGGGGGATATTCGCTGGCAGACGCTGTGGCCTGCGCCACCCGGGCACCGGCGCTGGCGGTGGGGCTGGAGGATCGTGGCCGTATCGCCGAAGGACTGCGTGCCGACCTGGTGCGCGTACGTCAGCTGGATGATCATCCGCTGGTGCAGCGTGTCTGGAGCGGCGGGAGGCAGGTGCACTGATGGGCGTGCTCATTTACCTGATCGGTGCCAGTGGCGTCGGCAAGGACAGTCTGCTGGATGCAGCACGCGAGGCGCGCTGCGACTGGCTGGTGGCGCATCGATACATCACCCGTGCCAGTGGCAAGGGCGAGAACAGCATTGCATTGACCGAGGCCGAGTTCGAGGCTCGTCATGAGCGTCAACTGTTCTGCCTCACCTGGCAGGCTCATGGCCTGTGCTATGGCGTGGGTACTGAGGTTGAAACATGGTGCCGGGAGAGCGCTACGGTATTGCTCAACGGGAGCCGCCGGGCTCTGCCGCGAGCTCGCGAACGCTTTGGGGAGTCATTGGTTCCGGTGGTGGTCACGGCTCCATCGGATGTCTTGAGGCAGCGCCTCGAACGACGTGGCAGAGAGGGCAGCGAGGAAATTGCCCATCGCCTGGCTCGGCATGCGGAGGTCGAGGCTGAACTTGAGCGGGACTTTCCCGGATTGCCTCGTATCGATAATGGCGGAAGTCTCGAGGCCAGCCTGTCTTCGCTGGCTGCCATTGTTGATGGGCTGGAGAGCCGGCATCTCCGTGGTGGAGATGAATGCCGGCGCCACGGATCGGGAGTATAGCGCGATGGAATTTCGCTTCAGTGGTACCGGAGACAGCGCTCAGGTGCCGCGCTTTGGCTGCCATTGTCCGGCCTGCACCAGGGCCCGAGTATTCAGCAGTCATCAGCGCGGGCCCTGCTGTGCCGAGGTGTCGGTGAATGGTCGGCGCTATCTGCTGGACGCCGGGCGCATGGATCTTGCCCACAGTTGTGAACTGGAGCGACCCGCGGCGATTCTGCTGACCCATTATCACGCCGATCATGTACAGGGGTTGTTCCATCTGCGCTGGGGCACCGGCGAGCCGATTCCCGTCTTCGGCCCCAAGGACCCCAATGGCTGTGCCGACCTCTACCGCAATCCGGGAGTGCTGGATTTTCAGCCTGGCCTCAAGCCCTTTCGAGCACTGGATTTCGACAGCCTGAGTGTGACGCCAGTACCACTCAACCATAGCAAACCCACCCTGGGTTACTGCCTCGACGATGGCGGTACCCGCCTGGCCTACCTCACCGATACCCTGGGCCTGCCACTGGAGACCGAGCGCTTCCTGCGTGACTGGGGGCCGGATGTGGTGGTGCTCGATGCTACTCATCCGGCGTCCCATGAAAATCCACGCAACCACAACAACATTACCCAGGCGCTGGATATCATCACGCGCCTCGACCCGCCGCGAGCCTGGCTGACCCACATCAGCCACGAGCTGGATGCCGAGTGCCTGGCCAACGGTGTCGAATTGCCGCCCAAGGTGCGTATGGCCCGGGATGGGGAATCACTCAGCGACTGGGGACGTCACGCGGCCAGTGACTCCCTTCAGCGCGTGAGTCTTCCTGCGCATCGGCTTGTATAGGCGTAGCCATGAGTTCCCCGGTTTTCAGCCATCACCCAGTAGCCAAGGTCGCAGCGCTTCTCCACTGCAATCAGTGCGATGAGAGATGCGGCCGGTGCCATGTGCTCGATGCCATATCGTTACTCAGGCTGTTTGGCCGCCGGGACCTCACGCCAGGCCGCCATGGCGAAGACCAGTACGCCTGCAAACAGCGCGATATCGGCGAGGTTGAACGCAGGCCAGTGCCATTCTCTCCAATAGATATCCAGATAATCCACTACGTATCCTCGCGCCAGGCGGTCAATGGCATTGCCTATAGCACCTCCCATGAACAGGCTGTAGGAAAGTGACTCCAGGCGAGAGATGGGTTTACATAACTGCACCATTAATACGGCGACTACCACTAGAGCCAGGCCAATAAAGAGGTAACGCTGCCAACCACCTGCATCAGCGAGGAAGCTGAAGGCTGCTCCTGTATTGCCGACGTGAATCCAATTAAAAAACGGCGTTATCGGAATGACCTGGCCGAAAGGCATCAGACTGTGTACCAATTCCTTTATGATCTGATCCGACAGAACTATTGAACTGGCCACGGTAAACCATGGCCAGCGATGTGAAGATCTGCCTTTCTGCAGGACGCTCATGATGTTTTTTTCATCTGTTGAATACCCGTCGATGTGCGCTGAGGGAAAACGGTGGCCCGGCAATCGTCCGGCGCTCCGCAACGCGGCGTTATATCGCGCTCCCGGTTGCCGCCGTCCATGCTTCCACCACTAGTGATGAGATTGCGGGCATCGCCATGTGCGTTGAATTCCCCATGGTACCTACCCTTCAGCTGCGTTATTGTTCCAACTATAAACCTTGTAGTAACTACAGCTTCAAGACGATGGGAGGATTTCTGGTATGCCTTCAGCCAATCAAGTCATCAGCATTGGTGAGCTGGCACGGCGCACTAGCTGCAAGCCAGAAACCGTACGCTACTACGAGCGTATTGGGTTGCTGCGCGATGCCTCGCGTACAGAAGGGGGGCAGCGTCGCTATGGGCAGGATGCCGTTCGACGCTTGACCTTTATCCGCCATGCCCGGGATTTCGGATTTTCGGTGGATGCGGTACGCGAGCTATTGGCCATGACCGACCAGCCCGATATGCCCTGCCATGAAGTCAATACCATTGCCCTGCATCACCTGGAAAAAGTCGAATCCCGTATACAGCGGCTCAGTGCGTTGCGTGATGAGCTTCAACGCATGGTTACCCAGTGCGACGGAGGTAGCGTGGAGAGTTGCCGCATCATTGAGGTGTTAAGCGATCATGAGTTATGCATCAGTGATGCTGTTCATGGAGGCGCCAATGATTTGGCTTGGACGCGGGAGTGTTAGGCGTCTTGTGTACTCTCTAGCCCAGTGAAACATCCAGAAACAGCATAAGCACCAGCCCGATCGAGAGGCCAAGAGTCGCTTTTTTCTGATGTCCGCTCCTGTGAGTCTCGGGAATGATTTCGTGGCTGACGACGTAGAGCATTGCCCCGGCAGCGAACGCCAACCCCCAGGGGAGTAGCACCTGTGACGTGCTGACGATACCTGCACCCAACAGTCCTCCTGCAGGCTCCACCAGCCCCGTGAGAGCGGCAATCGACCATGATCTCCAACGTGAGTAGCCCACGCCAAGTAGCGACACTGCAACGGCCAGACCTTCCGGAGCATTCTGCAGACCGATGCCAATGGCAAGTGGCATTCCTCCTTCAACACCCCCTGCGCCGAATGCCACCCCAACCGCCAAGCCTTCCGGGAGGTTGTGTATCGTAATGGCAATGATAAATAACCAGATTCGGCGAATGGAAGCCGCCTCCGGGCCTTCTCGCCCCTGTTGAAAGTGTTCGTGGGGAAGCAACTCGTTCAACAGCGCCACCATACCGATACCCAAAAGTATCGCCGCGCAGGCAATGGCCGCAGGCAGGATATTACCGCCATAGCGCAGCCCCGAGGCTTCAAGGGAAGGTATGATTAATGAAAAGAAGGAAGCGGCAAGCATGACGCCAGCGGCAAACCCGAGCGCCAGGTCGCGGATGCCGCGATTGGGATTGCGGGTAAACAATACAGGCAGCGCACCGATGGCTGTCATCAAGCCCGCAGTAAGGCTGGCAACAAACCCCAATGTGAGTGGAGACATGCTGTCCATTAACCTTTACTCACTGAGTGCAGCCAGGCTGGGGTCGGTGGATGTTCCGATAATGCTCTGGAAACGTTCTCTTGCTTCATAAAGCACTTCCTGGTAATTCTGCTGTTGATAAATTGTGCCAGAAAGAATGCGCTTTCCTTCTGTAAGAGGATCGACAGGGCGATCATTTACTCTTGTTTCATAATGCAGGTTAGGGCCCGTTGTTACACCTGAAGTACCTACCTCTCCCAGAATATCGCCACTATTTATGGTATCTCCTACGGCAAGACCGGAAGCAGATCGACTGAGGTGAGTATAGCGACTGATGGTGTCGGCATCGTGCTCTATTTCTATCACCAGTCCGTAACCAGAGCGACGACCGATAAATGCGACTCGCCCAGGGGCAGTGGCCATGATAGGTGTTCCGAGAGGTGCGGCAAGGTCGATGCCATTATGGCGACGAGCTCCTCCATAAACAGGGTGACGTCGTATACCAAAGCGAGACGTTAGTTGCGCATCCATGATTGGTGGTTGAAAGGAGTCAATAAGCATTTCATCCTTGAATAGTAGGACAGCATTGTTTTTTCCTTCTGAAACAATGAGCTCTATGTCCTGATCCTGGTTTGATAGCTTGGCATAGGTTAGGCGAGGTTCCGGCGGCTCATTATCATTAAGGTCGATATCTTTCTTCCATGATATTTGTAAGTTGTCACTCTCTGAAAGGTCAAGTGGTGGATCCTGAAGCCACTCAAGAACGGTTTCGAATTCTTCGGTAACACTTGAAGGTACTCCCTCGTCTTCCATGGAAACATCCAGGGAGGACACCGTGGATATTTCACGTCCAAAATCCAGAGTGATGACTCGAGGGTTGAGTGGGTTGGGTGAGCTGGCGCTCTGCCCCTGCTCAACGCTCTGCATTCCCTTGACTTTCGATGGGGAAAGCAGCAGCCTTTCCTGCCAGCTTGCCTCCACTGTTAATGGTTGTAGGATGATGAATCCTGCGAGCAGAAATTTCCTGTTCACTGGGTAACTTCCTCTTCAGATATATCTTCTACCTCACGCTTTACTGCATCAAATAACTCCTGCATGCCAAAGGGGGAAAGAAGTTCGCCATTGATAAAAAAAGTAGGAGTCTGAAGAACTTTATTTTTTCTCACATCATCCATGTCCTGATTGATTGTCGCCTGAACCTCTGGTGAATCGAGAAATGCTTCAGCGGACGCCTGATCCAGTCCAGCTTGACTCGCAATATCCAGGATCGCCTGCTCATCAAAGCGACCATGAGATGCCCATTGCTCCTGGCGTGCAAGCAAGGTTTCCAGAACTGGCTCAAAAACATCCTGACGCCGAGCAGCCTCTAGTACGCGAATGGCAGTGTCAGAAATATCGCCGTGAAAAGATGTATAGCGCAGGACCAGTTGGACTTGTTCAGGGTAGGTGGCCAGAATTCTTTTGGTGAGAGGATAAAAGGCGCGGCAAGCTTCACAGGCCGGATCGAAAAATTCAACAATAGTCACCGGTGCATCTTCAGCACCCAGGATAGGGGAGTGTGGCCTTACGAGAGTGTTGTCGAATAGGCTTTCCATGTCAGCGAGTTGGTCCGGCTCCGTGTTGGAGAATGCAGGTGCTGCCGCAGTCATGGAAATAGCGGTTAGTGTTAACGTTCCTGCGAATACCAGGTTGGCTGCACCAGAGATGTTTTTCTTGCTTGATGTCTGGCTGAGAAGTTTGATCAGGAAATGGCATGCAATAGTTTTATATTTTCCTGGTCTTGCAGCAGTAGTGTTGAATTTTATCATGTGTAATTTCCTTGTCGACGTTGTGGACGATGCTTTCAAGCTGTAGGTTTGAATGTGAAATTCTGATGTTTTTATATTATTTATTGCTTGTTCAGATATTTAGGATATTGACTGTCAGTTTGCCGCCGCTATATTCTCACCATGTACTGGTGTGGAGCCCTTGAGCGTTCATCGTGTGTCCGAGCCATCAAGCGCCTTTAGGGTGCTTGGTCCAGCACCCTGGCGCGTACCAGGGTTGATGTCGATGAATGGACAAGAGGCTCAGGCCTCTTCTAGTTCTTTTATAGCTACCACTATAAAACCTCTACCAGCTATAGATTCAATCCCCTTTCAGACCATTCTGACCGTCCTGATATTTTTGCAGATCTCATTTCTGGAGACGTGGCGGGGCTTATGCTGAAGAGACTCTCATCTATAGTTGGAATGCGCTCAGCTGGCTTGAGTGCTGCCGTGGGAATGAAGTGTTTTTCTTGTATTTCATATGCCACAGCGAAGTAGCGAGGTGAGGCGAGATGCTATGACCGATCTAGCTACAGTGGATCGTCGGTCAGCGGTCACCGTATCTCAATCCGATGGGGATGGACGGTCAATGTGGAGTGCTAACGAAGCGTACCGGAGACTGGTATGTCGTCCAGAAGTCTCGAATTGGCACAGTTGAGGCGTTGGATATAAAGCCTGGGTAGGTTGTGGAAGACATTCCACTGAAGCCCTCTCGGTGAACGGGGTTCACGGCTGATTGCGTCGAACTCTCTGTGCTGGATATGAAATCGTCTTTATTCCTGCGTCCTGTGCACGTGCGGCTGGACGCCATTGCCTGTGTTGCTCTGTTCTCACTCCTGTCCCTGGACATCGGGGTGGGAGCATCATGGACCATGGACTGGGCTCGTAGTTTGTTGCGTTGCTTGGCGTCATCAAGGCTTTTCTGGTGGCACTGTGCTGTGTTCCCATGACAAGTAACCCCAGATGGTCACCTACTCCATCAACCCGGTGTTGGTGCTGCGCCCCTGCTGGTGGTGTTTATTTCCTGGAAGCAGATGCTGGCCATTTCGGGCACCGCGCTCGGCGTGTTCGCAGGCGCCATTTGTGCCATGGGGCTGCAGGGGCGTGATATGCGGCGGTGATGAACGTCGCCTTCCATGTCTCGTTCTGGAAGCTGACAGCTTAACCCCGGCGAGGCATGATTCAGTCTGCTGGCTGATTCGGCATCGCACTGCGCTCATTCCGGCGTGAGATGTTACAGGCGTTGACAGTCACTCCAGCTGAGTGTTGTATGCATCATTCAAAAAATCGATATTATCCGCTGGAGACTGAATGATGGAGCACATGGGGATCGTTTCGCTGGTTCCGCCATTATTGGCAATCATACTGGCGGTAGCCTTCAGGAACGTTATCCTGTCGCTGTTTCTGGGTCTGTTTGCCGGGCTGCTGATACTTTCCGGCGGTAATCCGATCAGTGCGACGACCGGTACCATCCGCGACTATCTCTCCCCCCAACTGACCGATAGCTACAATGCGGCAGTGATTGTATTACTGTTCTTCATAGGCGGTTTCGTGGCGCTGGTCGAGCACTCCGGTGGGGGAGCCGCACTGGCCTCGCGCACCATCAAGTACATCAACACTCGTGCCAAGACCCAGATTTCTGCCTGGGCGGGTGGTCTGTTGATCTTCTTCTCCGATATGGGCACGCCGCTGATCGTGGGGCCGGTGTTCGAGAAGCTGTTCGACAAGGTCAGGGTCTCGCGTGAGAAGCTGGCCTGGATTCTCGACTCGACCTCGTCACCGGTCGCGATCCTGATTCCGTTCATCGGCTGGGGTATCTATGTGATGGGCCTGATCCGTGAGGAACTGGATCGGCTCGGCAATAACCTTTCCGAGTTCGACGTCTTCGTTCAGGCGATTCCCTTCCAGTTCTACGCCATCCTCACGGTAGTCTCGATTCCGGTTGTCGCTCTGCTGGGTGTGGATTTCGGTGCCATGGCGAAAGCCGACCGGCGCGTGCGTGAAACCGGCGAACTCTACTGGGCGACCTCCCGGCCGCTGCGCAACATCGATCGTCATGCCGATGGTGCCGTCCCGGAAAGCCATCCGATGCTGATCTGGCTGCCGTTGCTGGTGCTGTTTGTCACCCTGTTCAGTCTGTTGGTGGCCAAGGGCTTTCCGGTCGAACCGGTGCCGGGGAGTGAGTTCCGGGTTGCGCTGAGTACGGCCTATCTATTTGCCGCGGTGGTGCTGGTTGGCCTGATGCTGATTCACCGGGTACAGAGCTTCAATGACATCTTCAACACCTATATGGGTGGCATGCGCAAGATGGTCGGCGTAGTGATGATCCTGGTGCTGGCCTGGGCGCTGGGCTCGTTGCTCAGCGAAATGGGGACCGCCAACTATATTGTCGAAGTGCTCAAGGGTAATATTCCCGGTTATATCGTACCGGCGATCATCTTCCTCTCTGCTGCTGGCATGTCATTTGCCACCGGCAGCTCCTGGGGAACCTTTGCCATCATGCTGCCATTGGCGATACCCATGGCCTTCGGTCTGGACGCTCCGCTGCTGGTCTGCGTCGGGGCAGTGCTGTCGGGAGGTATCTTCGGAGATCACTGTTCGCCGATTTCGGACTCGACGATCCTGGCCTCGACCGGCGCTGGTTGTGACCATATCGATCATGTTCGCACACAGCTTCCCTATGCCCTGACCAACGGCAGCATTGCGCTGGGATCCTTTGTGGTCGCTGGCATTACCCAGAGCGCATGGACCGTCGTCCTCAGTGCCCTGTGCATGATGGCGGTCTTTGCTGCGGCGGCACGGTTCACACCAGTACCGGCAACCGCACGCTGAACGTTGCGACTCTGCCGATCAGTACCTGCCGTGTTCGGCAGGCACTGATCGGCGCTATTAACATGGCAATCAAATAGCTCATCCTGATCGATTTGATTATCGTCCGCACCACACTGGCGCAGATGCGTGGATCTGCTGGTGTGGTGCGGTCTCGCGTCGGCCTGATGGCCGACGGCGGCACGTCCCTGTGCCGCCATTAACCCAACATGAAAGCATGCCGGGTTAATACTGGCCTTCGGGCGCCATCATTCCAATGCGCACCATCCATTCCTTGAACAGTTCCGGCCAGTAGCGCGCCGGGAGTTCCGGCTCCCTGGCGAGGGCGAAGCCATGTCCGCCACCGCGGAAGATGTGCAGCTCTGTCTTCACCCCAGCGGTGTGTAACGCGCTATAGAAGCGCATGGCATTCAACAGCGTGCGGCCGGCATGAAAGACTCTGATTCCTTGCCTGACCAGCACCTGAGCAGTGTTTCGGCCTTCCTTGTAGATAGCAATACTCCGGTAGCCGCCTCTGGGCCGGGGGACCACCAGCCTGTATTCAGCGTGGTTGCCGGAAGGTAATCCAGTCCGGGCTGTCACCGACCCTGAGCCGTGCAGTTTGTTGCAGCTCTCCATCCTGGAGGCGCCAGGCCGCGATATGGCCTGACTTCTGTCCGGCTGCTACCAGGAACTGTCCCGTGGGATCGGTGGCGAAGCCGCGTGGCTGCTGTTCGATCTCGTGCTCGGCGTGGTAGTTCAGCTCGCCTGTGGTGACGTTAATGCGGAAAGTCGTCAGCAGGGAGCTATTGCGTTCGCATGCATACAGGAAGTGACCACAGGGGCTGATATGGATGTCGGAAGCCCAGTAGCCGTCGTGATTGCCCTTGCTGATATGGACACGTTGGAGGGTGGCCATCGCAGCGCTGTCGGCATCGTAGCTCAGGGTAGTGATCGAGCCATCGAGCTCGCCGAGCACATAAAGTCTGTTGCCCTCGCTATTGAATACGTAATGCCTGGGCCCTGTGCCAGCGGGAAACTCGACGGTGGCAGGAGCACCGAGCGGAGTCGACTCGTTGCCCAGCGGGAAGACATAGAGTCGGTCGCCGCCGAGGCTGGAAGCAATGATATGGCCACCGCCAGGGGCTTCGAGGATGGCATGGGCGTGAGGCTCGGTGGCAATAGTCTGTAGATGCCGGGCCACCATGCCATCGTTATCAATGGCATGGGCGCTGACCAGGTTGTCGCCATAGGAGGCGGTGAACAGGTACCGGCCAAGGCTATCGGTGGACAGATAGGCCATGCTGGCGTCGAGCGGAGTATTGCCGCGATGGGTCAACTGACCATCGCCCCCTACATCCAGTGTTGCCACGAACAGCGGCTCACCACGAGAGGCTGCGTACAGCCGTTGGCCGGAGGGGGATAGTGCCAGTGGCAGAGACCCACCTTCACGAATCAGGCCAGGCAGACGAAGATTCTGACGTGGTACCAGTTCTCCATCGGTGAGGTTCAGCTCCACCGTCCATATTTCGCCACTGCCGGCGCAACCGACGTAGAGGGAGGTGTATTCACTCATGGCAGCAAGGGTCCTGTAATGCGGAATGACATTCTGTATCAGGATAGCCGTGGTTCCTCAGCGACCTGGGGAGCCTCAGTTCTCCGGCATCCTGCCGGGAATCGAGCGGGAATGACGTACATGTGGTGACCGCCAGTCCGTCTGTTCCACCTGTGAGTCGATGAAGCGCCATTGTTGTGGCCGTGATGGGCACAACAATGTAATACATATTATCTATATAGAATGATTCTTTGGTCGTAATCTGCTCGGATTGCTGTTCGCTTCCCGCAGCAGGAAACGCATGCCCGTATTACAACAGAGCTGATGGAGGTGCAGCAGAGCTGATTGAGGCAGGGGCCGCAGGTGAGCCTGCGGCCTCTTCGTTACGGTCTTTTCATTGCCACCGAACGCTACTGCTGATCCCACTCGGGCGCAAAGTCCGGGCTGGCAATGCGCTCGCCGCGATCCAGTTCGGAAATGGCTGCCATATCGTCGTCACCCAGTGTCAGCTGGAGGGCCTCGATGTTGCTCTGGATGTTGCGCTCCTTCGTCGAGGAAGGAATGGTGGCAATGCCCAACTGATTCAGCCAGGCAATGGTCACCTGGGCGGGAGTGGCACCGTGGCGCTCGGCAATCTGCTTCAGGGTCCCGTCCTGCATGACCTTGCCCACGGCCAGCGGCATGAAGGCAGTCACGGTAATACCCAGCTTTCGGCAATGCTCGACCAGGGCACGGTTCTGCAGGAAAGGGTGCACCTCGATCTGATTGGTGACGATCTCGTCATTGCCGAGAATTTCCACGGCCTCGCTGAGCTGTGCGATGGTGAAATTGGATACCCCGATGTTGCGAGCCTTGCCGGATACCTTCACGTCCTTGAGGGCGGTGAGATAGTCACGCATCGGCACTTCATCATTGGGTGATGGCCAGTGAATCAGCAGCAGGTCGACATGCTCGGTGGCGAGTCGGGACAGACTTTCATCGACACTGAGCTTCAACTCCTGTGGCTCGAGCCGGTCCCACCATACCTTGGTGGTCAGGAATATCTCAGAACGCGGCACCGAACTGGCCGCAATGGCGGCGCCCACGTCCTGTTCATTGCCATAGAACTGGGCGGTATCGAGGTGGCGATAGCCATGTTTCAGCGCACTGTCGATGGCAAGGCGCAGGGTGTCACCTTCCAGGCGATAGGTGCCGAGTCCGGGATTGGGAAAGGGATATGACATTGGTTCTCCAGGTTCGAGGGATCTCGATTGCCGAGCAAGCCATCCAGAGCTGTAACGATGCAGGCGAGATGGTGAGGCTGGTGATCATGTCGATGGTTCAGGCTGCGAGCCATCGACAATATTAGCGGATAAGCAATAAGCCTGCTGGCAATCAGGTCGAGGCCAGGCGGAGGGCGCGACGCTGGTCCAGCGCTGCCGAATAGCGTGTTGCCACCAGTGCACCGAGTACGATGAGGGCTCCGATCCAGGCGGTATCCGTCAGTTGCAGGTGTTCCACCACCTGGCCACCGATCACTGATCCCAGGGCGATTCCGATGTTGAAGGCGGCGATGTTGAGGCCTGAGGCGACATCGACAGCCTCGGGAACATAGCGTTCGGCGAGTTGCACCACATACACCTGCAGGCCCGGCACATTGCCGAAGGCAAAGGCGCCCCAGATCAGAATGGTGGCAACGGCGGCAATGGCATGCCCCGCGCTGAAGGTCAGCACCACCAGGATGGCGGCCAGGCCGGTGAATATCCAGCTCAAGGCGCCAGTGGCACCGAAGCGATCAGCCAGGCGGCCGCCATACAGGTTGCCTACCGCCACGGAGGCACCATAGACCAGCATGATCAAGGCCACCGCGCTGCTGTCGAAGCCACTCACCTGCTCGAGAATCGGAGCGAGAAAGGTGAAGGCTGTGAAAGTACCACCGTAACCGAGGATGGTGATGATGTAGACCAGCAGCAGGCGTGGGTGGGTCAGCACGCGCATCTGTTGGGCAAGACTGGCAGGAGCCGCGCGCTTGAGGTCGCGAGGAATCAGTAGCGCACTGCCGATCAGTGCCACGACGCCGAGCATCGAAACCACCAGAAACGTCGCGCGCCAACCCAGGTGTTGACCGATCCAGGTACCCAGAGGAACACCGGTGACCAGTGCCACGGTCAGACCTGTGAACATGATTGCGATGGCGCTGGCTTCACGATCCTTCGTCACCAGGCTGGTGGCAATGGTCGAGCCGATGGAGAAGAACACTCCGTGGGCGAGACCGGTCAGAATACGTGCGGCGATCAGTGAGCCATACCCTGGTGCCTGCCACGCCAGCAGGTTGCCGATAATGAACAGAGTCATCAGTGCCAGCAGGACCCACTTGCGGTTGAAGCGGGATGTGGCTGCGGTCAGCACTGGAGCACCCACGGCGACGCCGAGCGCATAGAGGCTGACCAGTAGCCCCGCAGAAGGCAGGCTGACGGCCAGGTCAGTGGCGATGGTGGGGACCAGTCCGACAATGACGAACTCGGTAGTGCCGATGGCAAAGGCGCTGAGGGTCAGCGCCAGCAGAGCAACAGGCATGGGGAACTCCCGTAGACGTTGTGACTGGAGCGTGATTCGCATCCATGGATGCCGCGCAGTTTGACGGGAGCTACCTTTTCGATAAATGTAGTATTTGTGGAAACACTTTTGTTGAAAACGAGATAAAGGCCTGGCGATGAAGACACGTTCCGATGATCTCGAGCTGCTGCTGGCGGTGGTTGATAGTGGTGGCTTCAGTGCTGCGGCCGAGCGCCTCGGTGTGCCGGTAGCGCGTGTATCGCGTGCCATCCAGCGTCTCGAGGAGCGTCTGCAGGTGCCGCTGCTCAACCGCACCACCCGCAGCGTGGCGCTGACAGCAGAAGGGCGCTGTTTCGTCGAGGAAGTTCGTGGTGGTCTGGAGCAGCTAAACGCTGCAGAGGAAAGCCTGGCGTTGACGCGTGGCGAGCCGCGCGGGCGACTGAGAGTTGATGCCGCCAGTCCCTTTGTTCTGCATCAACTGGTGCCGCTGGTGGCAGAGTTTCGCCGGCACTATCCGGCGATCGAGCTGGAATTGATTGCCAGTGACGACATCATCAATCTACTGGAGCAACGCACGGATGTTGCCATCCGCATTGGTGCGCTGAGTGACTCCTCATTGCATGCGCGCCTGCTGGGTCGGTCACGGCTGTACCTGGTGGCGAGCCCCGAGTATCTGGCAGCCGCCGGAGAGCCGACCTCCGTTGCTGAACTGCCTCAGCATCAGCGTATCGGATTCCTGGGGTCGAGTAATCTCAACCACTGGCCGGTGGAAGGGCTGGACAGCGAGGTCACTTCAACGATTGCTTCGTCCAGCGGTGAAGTGGTGCGCCAGCTATGCCTGGCCGGCCATGGCATAGCCTGTCTGTCGAACTTCATGATCTGCGAGGACCTCAAGGCAGGTCGCCTCAAGCGCGTGCTCGAAACACAGATGCTCCACGGGGGGGGCCGTGAACAGGTTCAGGCGGTGTACTACCGCAACACCGCCATGTCGGGGCGCATTCAGGCCTTTCTGGATGTGATAGCGCCGCGCCTGAGACTGTAGGGCTGAACCAGGGGGCTGATGCACCGCAGGGCTCAACGCCAGTCCGGCATGGTCCAGCCGCGCTCCGTAGCGATGGCTTCGAGCCTCGGGTCGGGGTGAATCGCCCAGGCATGGTCGACGGCTTCCAGCAGCGGAAGGTCATTATGGGAGTCGGAGTAGCCCCAGCTCTGGCGAGGCTTGCGGCCATCCAGCCAAGCCTCGAGAGCCTTGAGCTTGCCATCGCGGAAGGTGCGGATGCCACTGGCCTTGCCGGTATAGTACCGGTCGCTGTCGATCCCGGCTTCCTCGAGACCTGTGGCCAGTACATTGTCAGCGCCGATGCGTTGTGCCAACGGTGCCACCAGATGTGCGGTCGAGGCCGAGATCACCACAACCCGGTGCCCCTGCTGGCGATGCCAGTCAATGCGCTGCAGGCCGCCAGGGTAGAGTCGCGACATGACTCTGTCATTGAGGCAGGCCTCGACTTCGGCACTGACATCGCTGACCCGGCGGCCTTCCAGCGGCGACAGCAACAGATCGAGATGCTGCTCCATGTCCAGCTCACCCGCTGCATAGGCTCGTTCGTGGGCGGCAAAGCTGGCGCGGAAGGCATTGCCATCGGCAATCCAGCCACGCTCGATCAACCACTCCATCCACTGGAAGGTGATATCGCCCCCGAGCAGGGTGTCATCCAGATCGAACAGCGCCAGGTCGAGGGGAGTGGTGTGGTCAGTGGCCATTGGTGATCCATACTCTGGTGAAAGTGCGCCCCGATACTAACCAGCCTGGATGACCATTGCACGACATGAGGGGAAGACGACAAGCGTCGCGCTGGTCTCTTTCATTGGACGATCAGGTGGTGGCAGCCAGGGCCTCTTCGACAAACATCAGACGATCCTGACCAAAGAACATCTCGTCACCGACGAACATTGTGGGCGCTCCGAATACACCTCGTTGGACGGCTTCATCGGTGACCTGGCGGAGTCTTTCCTTGATTTTCGGAGAGCTGCAACGTTCCAGGACTTGCTCAGGTTCGAAACCGGCCTTGGCCAGCACGGTACTGATGACTTCGGGTTGCCGCATATCCTGTTCGTCGACCCATATGGCGGTGAATATGGCGGTCAGGTAGTCCTGGAAGTGTGGGGTGTCCTGGTACGCCACCGCGCCGCGCATCAGCAGCAAGGTGTTGATGGGGAAGAATGGGTTGAGCGTGAAGGGCACTTCGTAGTGGTGGGCGAAGCGTTGGAGGTCCTCAAGGAGATATTGTCTCTTGGCTTCGATGGTGACAGGTGAATGGTTGCCGGTGGCCTGAAATACGGCGCCCAGCAACATGGGTTTCCAGATGACCTGGCCTGAGTGTCGTGCCGCGATGGCCGGAAGTTGGGTCCAGGCAAGGTAACTGGCTGGGCTGCCGACATCGAAGAAGCATTCGATCTGTTGGCTCATGATGGTGTCTCGCTGTTGTTGGTTGGGCATCAGAAGGTTTCCAGCCAGGGGCGTAGATCCAGCTCGTGTGTCCAGCTATCGCGGGGTTGGCAATGCAATTGCCAGTACTGTTCGGCGATATGCTCGGGATTGAGAATGCCGTCCTGATCCTTCAGCGCGTAGCGCTCCGGGAAGTTGTCGCGGATGAAGTCAGTATCGATGGCGCCATCGATGATCGGGTGCGCAACATGAATGCCCTGAGGCCCCAGTTCACGAGCCATGCTCTGTGCCAGGGCACGCAGCGCAAACTTGGCCCCGGAAAACGCCGAGAAGCCACTACTGCCGCGCAGGGAGGCGGTGGCACCGGTGAAGATGATGGTCCCTCGGCCACGAGGCAGCATGACCCTCGCCGCTTCGCGCCCAGTCAGAAAGCCCGACATCGCAGCCATCTCCCAGACCTTTCGATATACCCGCGTAGTGGTTTCGGTGATCGAGAAGCGCACATTGGCACCGATATTGAAGACGACAACGGCAATCTCTCCAATATCACGCTCGATGTGGTCGAACAGCTCGGCCATCTGGGCTTCCTCGCGGGCATCACAGCCGAAGGGGTGTACCACCCCGCCTGCCTTCCGGATCTCATCCGTCAGTGGTTCCAGCGCCGCCTGCTGACGGCGGGTGACGCAAAGGGTCAAGCCTTCGCGGGCGAAGCGCCGGGCAATGGCGCCTCCAGTGGCATCACCGGCACCAATGATCACGGCAACCTGTGGGCTGGGCATGGTGTATCTCCTGTCTTGTTGGCCGTGTTGGTCTTGTTGTTCCTGTACGTAGTGGTACATCCTGGGTCTGGTGGAATGGGTTCTTTTATGGAACTTATGGGATAGTTGGTTCCTTTATGGAACTTGTCAAGCTAATCTGCACCTGGTCGAGGAATTCAGAAGGCCAAGAAATCAGAAATCCGGGGGAGATAACTCATGCGGTGGGAAGAACTGGATCAGCAGCCCTGTTCGCTGGCGCGCACACTGGCAGTGATCGGCGATCGCTGGAGTTTGTTGATACTGCGTGACTGCTTCCTTGGTATACGCCGTTTCGATCAGTTTGAAGATCGTCTGGGCATCACTCGGCACATCCTCGCCGATCGTCTGAAGAAGCTGGTCGAGCATGATGTGTTGCGTAAGGTGCCTTATCAGGAACGGCCAAGGCGTGAGGAATATCGACTTACCGACAAGGGACTGGAGCTGCATCCAGTGCTGATGGCCATGGTGCACTGGGGCGATCGGCATATGGCTGACGAGAGAGGTGCTCCGGTCAGGCACATACACAAGGGCTGTGGACAGGCCATGACACCGGTGACGGTGTGCTCTGAATGTGGTGAGCCGGTGAACGCCAGGGATATTCGCGTGGAAGCCGGGCCAGGCTGGGAGTCGGCAGGTGTCCTGCCGCATTCCTCCTGAGGACCGGCCCACACCAGCAGATCCGCGCACCTGCGCCAGTGTGGTGCGGACGACAATCAAATCGATCAGGATGAGTTATTTGATTGCCATGTTATTAACCCGGCATGCTTTCATGTTGGGTTAATGGCGGCACATGGACGTGCCGCCGTCGGCCATCAGGCCGACGCGAGACCGCCCCACACCAGCAGATCCATGCATCTGCGCCAGTGTGGTGCGGACGACAATCAAATCGATCAGGATGAGCTGTTTGATTACCATGTTAATAGTCGTCGAGCCCATTCCTGCGTCGGATCTCCAGCAGTAGAGCGCTGTGATCCAGATCTCCACCGTCGTGATCCACCAGGTCGGAGAAAAGCTGATCGGTCAGCTTGAGCAGGGGAAGCTCCAGCCCTAGCTCATTGGCCGCATCGCAGGCCGATCGGGTGTCCTTCAACTGGTGCTTCGAGGGGCCGCCCGGTGTGAAGTTGCGCTCCAGCATGCGCTGGCCGTGTTGCTCAAGAATGCAGGAGGCCGCGAAGCCACCAAGCATGGCCTCGCGAACCCGAGCCGGATCGGCACCACCGACTTCGGCCAGGGTCATGGCTTCAGACACGGCAGCGATGGTTGTCGCCACGGTCAACTGGTTGACTAGCTTGGCCAGGGCGCCAGTACCGGCCGGGCCGATATGCACCGGGCGCCCCATGGCCGCGAGAATCGGAGTGGCGCGCTCAAAGGCATCCTCTGTGCCGCCTGCCATGATCGACAGGCTCCCTTCGATGGCCCCTTTCTCGCCGCCGGAGACCGGAGCATCGAGCCATTGCAGTCCCCTGGCCTGACTGCGTGCGGCCAGGTCGATGGCTTCGTTGCGACCGATTGACGACATGACGATCAGCAGTGCACCGGGCTTCATGGCGTGTACAGCACCCTGGCAGCCCTGAGCGGGTTGATGGAAATCGCCGAACAGGATCTCCTCGCAGACTGGCCCGCTGCTCAACATCACCACGACGGCATCTCTGTCGCGGACCGCATCGGCAGGGGAGGACATGACCTGAACCCCGGCCTTGGTCAGTGCCTGATAACGGGTTTCGCTGCGATTCCATGCCGCCGTGTCGAAGCCAGCGGCGGCCAGGTTACAGGCCATGGGCTGGCCCATGATGCCGGTGCCGAGCACCGCGATTCGTGGCTTGTTGGACATGATATTCCCGTGACGTTATGGAGCGGACCGCCGTTACCAGGCCCTGTCCGCTCGATGCTGATGTCCTGTTGGTTGAGTTCGGGACCTCAGGTAGCTGCGGGCCCGATGATGTGCTTGACCTCAAGATAGCCGGACAGGCCCCAGGGGCCCAGCTCACGTCCGATGCCACTGATGCCGAAGCCGCCCCAACTGGCCTCGGGCATGACGACCTGCTCGCTGTTGTACCAGATACTGCCGGCGCGTAGCTGGCGTGCCACACGACGGGCACGTTCCGGGTCGCCGGAGATGACCGTGGCGGCAAGGCCGAAGTCGCTGTCGTTGGCCAGTTGGATGGCGTCCTGCTCCGAGCCGACAGAGCGCGCGCAGAGCACCGGACCGAAGATTTCCTCACGCCACAGGCTGCTATCAGTGGGCACGTCACGGAACAGGGTCGGAGCGACGAATTCGCCCTGCTCGGGGAGCTGACGATGGCTCGCGTCACGCACGGCTGAGAGCCCTTCCTGTCGGGCGATCTGCAGATAGCGTTCGACACTCTGGCGCTGGCGGGCGCTGGTCATTGGTCCCATGTCGGTATCCTCGGCCAGCGGATCTCCGAGATGCAGGGCATCAATGCGCTGAGCCAGAGCGTTGTAGAGAGCCTCGGCCAACGACTGGTCGACAATCAGGCGTGAAGTTGCCGAGCAGATCTGCCCGGAATTGAAGTAGATACCGGCCATGACCCAATCGGCGGCCTGCTCGACATCGGCATCGTCGAGTACGAGGATCGGCGACTTGCCGCCCAGCTCCAGGGACACGCCTCGCACACCATCGGCTGCGGCATGCATGACACGCTCGCCAACCGCATTGCTGCCGGTGAAGGATAACTTATCCACACCCGGATGCGCCGACAGTGGGGCGCCGATACCTTCGCCATCGCCGTGGACCAGGTTCAACACACCGGCGGGAAGCTGGATGGCTTCGGCAATTTCGGCCACGGCGTTTTCCGGAAGCGGGGTGACTTCGGAGGGCTTGAACACGATGGTGCAACCTGCCGCCAGTGCTGGAGCGATCTTCCAGGCGCTGGTGACCAGAGGGAAATTCCAGGGGGTGATCAGACCGACCACGCCTGCCGGGTCCTCGTAGCAGCGGGCTTCGATACCGTCCATGGAATGCTCCACCAGGCGCCCCTGGCGCTGCTCCAGGGCACGCGCCTGTTCCGCGTAGTAGCGGTAGCAGGCGATGGCATCGTCAAGGTCAATGGCGGTCTCGGCCAGGGCCTTGCCGTTATTGGTGGCCGATAGCGTCATCAACTCCTCGCGACGTTCGGCAAGGGTATCGGCGAAAGCATCGAGCCAGGCGGCACGGCGCGCTCCGCCGAGTGCCTGCCACTCGGGCAGGGCCTGGCGGGCGGCGGTGACGGCGGCATCAACGTCAGCAGGGTGACCGGCGGTGAGCTCGGCAAGCTGTTGCTGACGGTAGGGGTCCATTACCGCAAGGCGACGCTGGCCACGGCTTTCGATCCACTGGTTGTTGATGAACTGATGGGTCAGTTGGCGCACGAAACAGGCTCCAGTCATGAAGGCAAGATAGGGGATTGGCGAAGCGTTTCCGCAAGCGGGCGCAAATCCTTCAGGTAGTCCTGATGCACCCGGCTTTCGTCAATGCGGTCGAGGTCGATATCGACGATCAGTGTTGCCGGGTCGACACCCAGCAGGCCCAGTACTTCGCCATCCGGACCGACCACCAGGCTGTTGCCGCAGTAATGCAACTGGTCCTCGACACCGGCACGATTGATGCAGGCGACAAAACACTGGTTGTCCAGCGCGCGGGCACGAATCTGAAGTTGCTGGCGCTCTGCATTGGGCACCATGTTGGCGGTGGGGGACAGGATCACCTCGGCACCGCGTTGGGCCAGGGCTCGGGCGACCTCGGGAAACTCATTGTCATAGCAGATCATCAGGCCGAGACGACCGAGCCGGGTATCGACGACGCACAACTGATCGCCCGGAGTGAAGTACTGATGCTCACGATCCCAGAGCTGGCGCTTGTGGTAGGTGGCGATGCGCTGTCCCTGATCGTTGAACAGTACGGCACTGTTGGTCAGGCGGCCATCGTTGTGGCGCTCGGCCAGCCCGACCAGCAGATGCAGGCCGAATCTTTCTGAAAGCTGGCCGAGCTGCCCCGACAGGGGACCCTCGACGGGGTCGCTGAGCGTTTCGAGCTGGTCGAAGATGTTGTAGCCGGTCAGGGCCATTTCCGGCAGTGCGACCAGATCGACACCTGCTGCAGCGGCCTGCTGACAGAGCTTCTCCAGAGCCGCGAGGTTAGTGTCGGGTTCGCCGCGGACAGGGTCGGTCTGGGCAACAAGTAAACGCATGATGGATTCCTCAGACCCGGGAGACCGGGTGACGAGCCTGTGGGACAAGACGGGTGCCCAACCAGTAGACGCCACCGGTGATCAGGAACACCGGCAGGGAGGCACCGAAGGGCAATGGTGCCACCAGTGTCCACCAGGCGGCCAGGGCGGCGCCCAGCACATAGGCGCCGAGAGCAATGGCCGCAGTGGGACGACCCAACTGGTGGCGGGAGGTCAGCAGTTCGGCACTGTAGCCTTCACGGCCGACCAGATAGTAGTCGACGATCATCACCGAAAAGGCCGGGATGAACAATGCCCCGATCAGCAGCAGGAAGTTCTGGAACTGGTCGAGAATGCCCGGAATCAGCGCGCCGAATACCGTGACCACACCGATCACCAATGCCGGCTTCCAGAACGCCATACCGGGTGACACGTTCATGCATGACAGGGTGGCGCTGTAGACTGCCATGACGTTGGTGGTCATTACCGAGAAGAAGATCACCAGAGCCGCCGGGAGGCCGAAGCCGAACCCGGATAACAGTCGGGTCGGATCATAGGTCTGCTGCATGCCGTTGAGCACTGACAGGCCCGATACGGCGGCCCCCAATCCCATGGCGATCATTGCTGCGAGTACATAACCGCTGTAGGTGCCCCAGATGGCAATGGCGCCGCTACGGCAATTGCGGTTGTAGTCAGCGGAAGAGGATATCCATGAGAAGGCGGTGGCGATGACAATATCGAAGGCGATACCCAGGGTAATGCCATGGCGCGACTCCGTCGGCATGTCCAGCAGAGCGGAGACGTCATAGTGCCGGTTGAGCTGATACAGCACCAGGGCGGCGAGCCCGACCATGGCCAGTGCCGCCCAGCGTTCGACACGCTCGATGCCGAGGTGGCCGCGCAGCACGATCAGTACCACCACGGTCTCGCAGAGAATGGTCATCAACGGCAGATTGGAGTAGCCCGTCGTCGCCTCGATGGCGTAGTCCAGACTCATTCCCGCCAGCAGTGCCTGAATCCAGCTCCAGGCGATCAGCACCGCCATGTTGACCAGCGAGATCAGTCGGCTGCCCAGTGGCCCATAGGCACGACGGGTCAGTGCCATGGAAGGCAGACCTGTACGCTGGCCCATCAGGCCCACCAGCAGCAGCGGAATGGCGCCGATCAGTGAGCCTGTCAGCACGGCGCCCATGGCGGTGGTGAAGGCCAGATCGGGTACCAGCAGCATGCCGGTGAGGATGGTGGTGACTACCACATTGGCGCCGAGCCACAAGGTCACGGTGCCGAAGGCACCGAGACTCCGATGCTGGTGCTCATCGAGGGTATCCTGTCCGAGCAGGCGCTTGAGAAGATTCATGATGAGTGTCCGTTGGCTTGTTGTTGGTATTGGAGCTCGTGGTGGAGCTTGAGGCCGCGACAGGGAACTGCAAGCACACCGGCCCCGGGAGGAGGGGCCGGTGGTGGACGCCGTCAGGCCACGGCAGCTTGCCAGGCGGCGGCATCGACTTCGATCAACATCGGGCCGTTGCTGGGCCGGTTATCCAGCGCACGCTGCAGGCCCGCGGGGTCGCCGACACGGGTGGCGCTGCAGCCGAAGCCGGCGGCCAGCATCTGGAAGTCCGGCGCCTGGATGTCAACGCCAAGTCGGGTAACACCGGCGTTGTCCATGAAGCGGCGGATTTCCTCATAGCCCTGGTTGTGCCACAGCAGAATCACCAGCGGCAGACGCTCTTCCACCGCGCAGGCCAGTTCGGTCAGGGTGAACATCACGCCACCATCACCGACCAGGGCCACCACCGGCAGGTCGGGGCGGCCCAGACAGGCGCCCATGGCGGCAGGCAAGCCGTAGCCCAGGGTGCCGTAGCCGGAGGCAGAGTTGAAGTAGCGGCGAGTCTCGGAGCGGCTGACCAGATGATTGCCAGCGTAGACCGTGGCGCAGGAATCACCGACCAGTACAGCCTCGGGCAGGGCATTGTCCAGGGTCTCGAACAGCGGCACATAGGGGGCGAGGGCCGGGTCATTGACCAGGTCCAGTGCCTCCAGAGCGGCACGGGTGCGCTCGGCGCCATGGCGTTTACTCGCCTGTTTGCCCAGCCGCTCGGCCAGTGCAGACAGGGTCAGCCCCGCATCGGCGACCATGGCCAGGTCGGCAGAATGGTTGCGCGCCAGTTGCTCGGCATCAAGGTCGACACGAATCAGGCGGCCACCGATCTCGAAGCCGTCATCAAACACCACGTCATAGTCGGTTTCGCCGATCTCGGTGCCGATCGCCAGTACCACGTCAGCGTCGAGGGCCATCTCGCGAACCGGCGGGAAGGAAGCATTGGGGCCGAGATCCAGCGGGTGGTTACGGCCCAGTACGCCCTTGGCGTTGACCGTCACGACTGTCGGCGCGTCCAGCGCTTCAACCAATTGGCGCGCGGCTTCGGGTGCATCGGCACAGCCTCCGCCAAGCAGCACCAGGGGACGTTCGGCTTCCTTCAGCCAGCGGCAGGCCTGATCGAGACTGGCGCTATCCGGTGCCGGTCGGGCGATTCGAGTGCGTTGCCAATGGCGTGGCGTCTCGACCGGGGCATTGAAAAGATCAATCGGGATTTCGATATGCACCGGCCCCGGACGTGCACCTTCGAAGATGGCGAAAGCGCGCGCCATGACTTCAGGCAGGCGATCGGCATCCAGCAGGGTATGGCTGAAGCGACTGACACCGGCCATCAGCTGCTGCTGGCTTGGCAATTCGTGTAGACGCCCCTGGCCAAGGCCAAGGGTATCCCGGCGATTGACGCTGGAGATCACCAGCATCGGTACCGAATCGGCCAGCGCCTGCCCCATGGCAGTGGCGATATTGGTCATGCCGGGGCCAGTGATGATGAAGCACACACCGGGCTTACCGGTGGTGCGAGCGTAGCCATCGGCCATGAAACCGGCACCCTGTTCGTGGCGCGGCGTCACATGGCGCATGTTGGCATCGCCACCTTCGAGGCCACGATACAGCTCGACGGTGTGTACGCCGGGAATCCCGAACACGGTGTCCACGCCGTAGGTGTCACGAAGCAGGCGAATCAACAGTTCAGCGCAGGTCATGAGGGGGTTCCTTGTTTCAGAGACGAATGCTTCAGAGACGAATGCTCCAGAGAAGAGTGTTCCAGGAGCGAGTGTTCCAGGCGAGAGTGTTTCAAGGGCGAATGCTGCGGAGGTGAGTCGTGGGCCAATGCAGGGTCCGCCACCAGACTCCAGGGATTGTGGCCGGAGCTCGCCACGCCAGAGAAGGGAGAGGTGCCGCTCATGTAGGGAATTCCTCTGTCACAAGAGCTCAGCAGCTGAGCGTTGCGTTATCCGATAAGGATGCGACTGGGAGGCCAGCCGCATCCGTTGCATCAGCCCACCAGCCAGTGGGCCATCACCACAATGATCGGCAGAGTGATCGCAGTCCGTAGCAGGAAGATGACCACCAGTTCCCAAAGCTTGAGCGGAATCTTCGATTTCAACAGCAGCGCACCGATTTCCGACATGTAGATCAACTGGGTCAGCGACAGGCAGGAAATCACGAAGCGCGTCAGCTCGCTATCGATATCCTTGGCCAGCACCGCAGGCAGGAACATATCGGCGAATCCGACCAGCGTGGCGGGGGCAGCCTTGGCGGCTTCCGGAATGCCCATCCACTCCAGGACTGGCACCATCGGCATCGACAGCCAGTCGAAGATCGGCGTGTGCTCGACCAGTACCAGTGCCACGGTACCGATGGCAATCACGATCGGCAGCAGGCCGAAGAAGATGTCGGCAACGTTGAACAGTGCCGAACGGACCAGCTTGGCGGGCCCCGGAGCTGTCCTGGCACGCGCCACGGCCATGCCGAGGCTGTAGCGCAGCAGGTTCTGCCCGCTGGTGTTTTCTTCGTGGATCTGGCAGCCCACCGGCTCGTAATAGGTGTTGGCCTTGCGTGACAGAGGAGGCAGGCGCGGCACGATAACGGCAGCGATCAGGCCAGCCACGACTACGGTCAGATAGAAGGGTACGAACAGATGATTGATCTGGGTGAAGCTGGTGACCAGCAGCGCAAAGGCGATCGATACGATGGAGAAGTTGGTGGCGATGGCAGCGGCTTCACGACCATTGTAGAAGCCCTGCTCGTATTGCTGTGTCGTGATCAGCACGCCCACGGTGCCGGAGCCCATCCATGATGCGGTAGCGTCGATGGCGCTGCGCCCCGGTAGGCCGAAGATCAGGCGAAAGGGCGTACGCACGAGGCTGCCGATGAACTCCATGAAACCGAAGTCGACGAGAAACGGCAGCAGAATGGCGGCGAAGAAGAAGAAGGTCAGCAATACCGGGGCGAGGTCATTGAGCATGACGCCGCCGGTGTAGGCCGAGTTGATCATCTCCGGCCCCATCTGGAAAAAGGTCAGCATGCCGAACAGCGCGCCCAGCACACGGGTCACCAGCCACAACGGCGAGACCTTGAAGAGTTCCTGCATGGCCTTGTGCTGGGCCCAGCCAGGATTGGTCAACGAGACCAGCAGACTGATGATGGCGGATAGACAGAGAACGGCCACGGCAATGGCCGGAAGTGCTTCACCCAGGGTGGCCTTGAGCCAGTCGGCGGCCATGCCCATGCCGATGTTGACCGATTCCCCGGTGGAAAATGGCACCAGAAACAGCAGGATACCGATCACCGACGGGATGGCGAACTTGAGTATCCCAGGCAAATTGACCGGCGCCGGATCATTGGCGAGTCTGTCAGCAGAGTGCAGTTGTGAAGACATAAGTGTCACTCGTTGGTCTTGTAATATCAGTGCGCCGCCAGGGTCCTGTACAAGAAGCTCTGTACGAAGCTGGACTGGGCGGCGCCCGTTTGACGCAGTGTCGAGCGATCAGCTGCGGTGTTTGACGCCCGGCAGGACACACAGCATCTCGTACAGCAGTGTGGCGCCCATCAGAGCGGTATTGCCGCTGGGGTCATAGGGAGGAGCGACCTCGACGAGATCACCGCCGACAATATTCAGGCCCTGAGCACCACGGACGATCTCCAGGCCCTGCTGAGCGGTGAGACCACCCATCTCGACGGTGCCGGTGCCAGGCGCGACTGACGGATCCAGGCCGTCGATATCGAAGGAGATGTATACCGGACCATCGCCCATTTGCTCACGCACCTCTGCCATCAGCGGTGCGAGGGACTTGTGCCAGCATTCCTCGGCCTGAACCACACGGAAGCCTTGATCACGGCACCAGTCGAAGTCTTCCGCCGCATAGCCGGTGCCCCGCAAACCGATCTGTACCACACGCTTGCTGTCGAGCAGACCCTCTTCCTGGGCGCGGCGGAACGGACAGCCGTGGGCAACTTCCTCACCGAACATGTGCTCGTTGACGTCGGCATGGGCGTCGATATGGATCAGGCCGACGGGGCCGTGCTTTCTGGCGATAGCGCGCAGGATCGGCCAGGTCAGAGTGTGGTCGCCGCCAAGTGTCAGCGGCACACAGTTATGGGAAAGAACCTCATCATAGAAGTTGCTGATGATGTCGAGATTCTTCGGCAGGTTGAAGGTATTGATCGGCACGTCACCGATATCTGCCACCTGCAGGCTGTCGAAGGGCGCCGCGCGGGTGGCCATGTTGTAGGGGCGCAGCATGCGGGACTCATCGCGAATCTGACGCGGGCCGAGGCGAGTGCCGGGACGGTTGGAGGTACCGATATCCATGGGAATGCCGATGAAGGCGGCATCGAGGCCCTGGGCCGTTTCCTGAGTCGGCAGACGCATCATGGTCGCCGGACCACCGGAACGCGGCATGGTGTTGCCACCGAGGGGCTGATTGAATTCGCTCATGAGGGCTTCCTTATCTTGTCTGCGGAGGCGGTTTGCGTCACAGAGGTTCTTGAATAGCCAGGGCTTGAATAACCTGGGCTTGAATAACAAGTCGAATAGCAACGATGACCAGTACCAAGCAGCTGGCGTGCCAATGCTCTACATCATGCGACCAAGGTCTATAGCGTCAACATAAGAAAGGGGGCTGAAGCTCAGCCAGGAGCAGAATTTACAACGAGGAGACTAACGAAAAACCACTCCGTGATTCATTTATTGATCGTTATCGCTCCAGCAGTGATACAATTATGGATCAATGATCCACATTTGAATCACAGCCCTGAGCGGGGTTTGTGGAAACCGCCTTGAGCGGGGTTTGTGGAAATAGCCCTGAGCGGGGTTTGTGGAAACCGCCTTGAGCGATTCTCGCGGAAACCGCCCTGAGCGGCGGGGAAACAGACTGAGCGGTATATACAGCATGAGCGACTTCGACAGCCAGATTCTGCGCACCATCATCGAAACGGCCCATGATCACTTCTTTATCGTGGAGTCCGACGGCCGCATCCGCGATGTCAGCCCCGGCTCGGCGGCGGTCTACGGCATATCCTGCGAAGAACTGTGTTCGTCCACGGTCCAGCAGCTCGAGGCGTCGGGGGTGCTGAAGCCCTCGGTCAGCCTTGAGGTATTGCGTACCGGTCAGCCGGCGCAACTCGAACAGCAGACCAGCACGGGGCGACGTGTCGTGGCTCAGGCCTACCCGGTATTCGAGGGAGGCGAGTTGGTGGCGGTGGTCAGTCGCTCCATGGACATGACGGATCTGCAGCTGCTGCAACAGGAATATGCGCTGCTGCAGCAGCGCTTCAGCGATCACCTCCAGCGCCGTTTGGGCCTGGAGGATGAGGTGGCCATGATCGAGGCCGAGGTCGGTGAGCTGGAGGTCAAGAGCCGGGTCATGCGCGAGATTGCCTTGCTGTTGAAACGTGTGGCGCCAACCGACGCCACGGTGTTGATGCAGGGAGAATCCGGTGTCGGCAAGACCGCTTTTGCTCATCTGGTGCATCGCTGGAGTTCGCGACGCAGCGGCCCCTTCCTCGACGTCAATTGTGCGGCCATTCCCGAAGGTCTGTTCGAATCCGAGATGTTCGGCTATTGCCAGGGAGCCTTCTCCGGTGCGGCGCCCGGGGGACGGGTTGGACTGATCGAGCAGGCCGCGGGAGGCACCCTGTTCCTCGATGAGATCGGCGAGTTGCCGTTGGGAGTGCAGACCAAACTGCTCAAGGCCATTCAGGATGGCAGTATCACTCGGCTCGGCGACTCACGGTCAAGGCGCGTGGATTTCCGGTTGGTGGTCGCGACCAATCAGGATCTGGCCGAGCGGGTAGAACAGGGGCTGTTTCGCCTCGACCTCTATTACCGCCTTAATGTCATTCCCGTTACTCTGCCGCCGCTGCGTGAACGCCGCGAGGACATTCCTGCTCTGGTCGAGCGTCAGTTGGCCAGACTCAATGAACGTTATGGGCGTGACAAGATCCTGTCCCGAGATGTCTGGCAATTGCTGATGGGCTGGGATTGGCCGGGTAATGTGCGAGAACTCGAGAATGTTCTCGAGCGGGCCTGGCTGGCCAGTGAGGATGTCATCGATGCTCAAGTCCTTGCACCTTCCGGCAGTGATGTCCAGAGCCACGCTTTCATCCCGGGAGCCGGGGCATCCGAGCCTTCGGCGCCCGTGGCTCAAAGTCTGGAGGAAGGCGAAGGGCTCAAGGCGGTGCTGGCCCGAGTGGAGAGAGACATTCTCGCCCGGCTGTGTAGTGAGCTGTCTTCGACCTATGCCATCGCCGAACGCCTGTCCATCAGCCAACCCAGCGTGGTGCGCAAACTCAAGCAGCATGGGTTGAGGGTGGGGGACTCGCTGTGAGCAACGAGCAACGAGCAACGAGCTACGAGCTACGAGCACGCTACGCTCGAGCTGAACCCCCGAACCCCCGAACCCTGAAGAAATGGACGGAATTTCCGGTTTGGCACTGATCTGCTCGAAGCTCGTGTCTCGGAGCTGGAATGGCACTGATCTGCTCGAAGCTCGAAGCCCGTGTCTCGGAGCTGGAATGGCACTGATCTGCTCGTAGCTCGAAATTCGTGTCTCGGAGCTGGGTTTGTCTGCGATCCATGGGGCGACACTGGACTGCTCGTGGCTCGTGGCTCGTGGCTCGTGGCTCGTGGCTCGTGGCTCGTGGCTCGTAGCGGCCTGCTTCATGCGTGCCAATTGCGTCTTCCCATCTTGCGCATCGACCAGAGGGAGTGATAGCTTTGAAAGACAATTTATCATGATAAATTGTCTTTCATGATTCACTGGTCGTGAAGGTTTTGGCGATGCCCCGGATGGTCGGGGTGTCTGTTCCATTTCGGTGTCCGGTACCGCAAGCCGCAGGCAAGTCGCGATACGGGACCCTTGCGTTATCAACAAGGACAATCACATGAATACGCGAGACCAGGCGCTGACGCAGCGCAAGAAGTGGTACCGCACAGTACCCGACCCCATGGTGCTGATCTTTCTGATTCTGCTGGCAACCTATGCGTTGACCTTCCTGATTCCTGCGGGGGAATACGAGCGGGTGGTGGAGGATGGCCGCACCCGTGTGGTGGCGGATTCCTTTCATTACCTTTCCGACGTTGCGCCGATATCGCCCTTCGATATCTTCGTGGCGATTCCCCGGGGGCTGAATGAGGCCTCGCTCTATCTGTTCATCGTATTCATTGCCGGTGGGCTGTTTCATATCCTGCAGAAGACCGGCGCGCTGGAGAATGCCATCGGCGTTGCCGTGCATCGTGCGGGAGTCGAGCGTCGCAACGTCATCATTACGGTGGGTACCTTCATCTATGGTTTCTTCGGGGTTGCCGTTGGCTTCGAAAACAATATTGCACTGGTGCCGATTGCCGTACTGATTGCCAGTGCCATTGGTTGTTCGAGTCTGGTGGGGACCACCATGGCCGTGGGTGGCATCGGAGTAGGCTTTGCGCTGTCTCCGATCAATCCCTATACCGTTGGTGTCGCTCAGGGGATTGCCGAGCTGCCGACCTTCTCGGGCGCCTGGTTGCGCACTCTGCTGGTGCTGGCTGCGCTGGGTCTGCTGTCGTTCTATATCTGTCGTTTCGTGACGCGCATGGATTTCGATGAGCCGGATGATGCCAGGGCGATGAGCAAGTCGTTGGCGGAATACCGTATGTCGAAGCGTGACAAGTGGACGCTGGGCGTATTTGTTGGTGGCCTGGCGCTCATGCTGGTCGGTGTTTTCACCCAGGGCTGGTACATCAACGAAATTGCCGGGATGTTCCTGTTGATTGCCATTGTCATCGGTATCGTCAATGGCCTTTCCGCCAACGAGATCGTCAAGCAGATGATGGAAGGTGCCTCGAGTGTAACGGCCGGTGCGCTGGTCATTGGTCTGGCCGCTTCCATCCAGGTGATTCTCAAGGACGCCCAGATCATCGACACCATCGTCCATGGTCTCAGCGGACTGATTCAGGGGATTCCCGCTTCGCTGTCGGCGATCATGGCCAGTGTCGTGCAGGGTGTGATCAACCTGTTCGTACCCTCTGGCTCCGGGCAGGCACTGGTCACCATGCCGATTCTGATTCCGGTGGCGGATCTGGTGGGCATGAGCCGCCAACTGATGATCACTGCCTTCCAGGTCGGTGACGGTCTGACCAACCTGATCGTACCGACTTCCGGGGGAACCCTCGCCATGCTGGCGCTGGGGCGTGTTTCCTACGAGAAGTGGCTGAAGGCGATCCTGCCATTCATGGTGCTGGTATACGTCCTGTGCTGGGCGGCTCTGATACTCGGGCACATGGTGGGGTACTGAGTCCATGACACTGTCGTTGCTGCATGTCGATGCTCGTACCGGGACAGTGGCTGCGCTGACGGCCACCGGTGGAGTGGCGGTCGGTGGCTATGTGCATCATGCCTGGCGGGGGATCGGCGGCTGTGCGACTCAGGGGTTGTCGACCAACCCCTGGTACCCCAGCGAGCTGCGCTCACTGCTCAAGCAGGGCAGTGAGGCGACGGCAGCGCTGCATGAAGTGATCTCTCGGGATGCAGGAGCCCCGCGTCGTCAGTGTCTGGTCATGGACTCACATGGCCGAGCAGCCGTGCATAGTGGCGCGGACAATCTTCCCTGTGTGGCCTCTCGGCTGGCGACTGGCATCGCGGTGGCCGGCAATCTGCTGGCGGGGGAACAGGTGGTGGATGCGCTGTTCGAGTGTTTTGTCCGCGATAACTGTGAGAACTCATCGGCCGTATTGGCCGGGACTGCTGAGCCAGCCTGGCGGCCGGGCCATGAATCCCATCTGCTGGAAAGCCTGGTGAACTGCCTGGCAGAGGCACTGGGGGCTGGTGGCGATGTGCGTGGCACGAGGTCGGCGGCGCTGCGCATCGAGTCGTTCTCGGCGGCACCGCTTGACCTGCGTGTGGACTGGTCCGACGGCGATCTGCTGGATCAACTGCGGTCGCTGGTCAATCAGGTGCGCGCGCCGGGTTTCGCGGAATTTCTGGCTTCCCTGCCCAATCAATAGCAGCCGTGCTGTAGGCACGGCTGGCCCGACCCGCTCCTGTCGATGCATGGGGCGGGTGATGGGCAATACCCTCTCATCTGGAGACCATCATCATGACATCAACCTCATCTGATCTGGGCCACACGCTTCTGCAACGCCTCGATGAGGCGGCCCGCTGTTCCGAACCGGGGCCGGGGGTCACAAGATTGTTCTGCTCGCCACAACACCGCGAGGTGTTGGAGGTGATTGCCGACTGGATGCGCATTGCCGGATTGACTCCGGAACTGGATGCTGCCGGCAATCTGGTGGGGCGCAGTGACCGGGCTCTCGCCGGTGAGCCGACCTTGATCATGGGGTCGCATCAGGACACGGTCGTGGAAGGCGGCAAATATGATGGCATGCTGGGTGTGGCATTGCCGATCCTGGCCCTGGAGCAGTTGCGCCGCGAAGGGCATGAGTTGCCTTATGGAGTGGAAGTGGTGGCCTTCGGTGATGAGGAAGGTACGCGCTTCCAGTCGACGCTGATCGGTAGTCGTGCGCTGGCTGGAAACTTTGATCATGACTGCCTGGCAGCTACTGATGCCCAGGGAGTGACCGTGAAGGAGGCCATCGAGGCTTTCGGCGGTGACCCTTCTGCCATTGCGTCATTGGCGCGTTCGAGAGACCGTGTACTGGGCTATGTCGAGGTGCATATCGAGCAGGGCCCCGTGCTCGAGAAACGCAACCATGCGCTGGGCGTGGTGACCGCACTGACCGGCATTGAACGCCATCGTGTTCAGGTTTCCGGCAAGGCCGGGCATGCCGGAACCACTCCGATGGAAGGCCGCAGGGATGCGCTGGTCGGCGCAGCGGAGATGATTCTCGAGGCCAATCGCGTGCTGCATGCCACCGAAGACTTCGTGGGAGTGGTGGGCAAGCTCGATGTGCGGCCCAATGCCGTCAATGTGATTCCTTCCGAGGTCAATTTCACTCTCGAGCTACGCTCGCCCAGCGCGGAGGTGCGGGCCCGTGGCCGGGAGACGATACTCGAAGCCCTTGCTGCCATTGCCGGTCGCTACGAACTCGAACTGCACACCGAGCAGACCTATTCAGCGGAGGCGGTGGATTGCGCGCCCTGGCTGATCAATGCCCTGCAGCAAGCCTGTGAACGGACCGGCGAAGCCGCGGAACCGCTGTTCAGCGGTGCTGGCCATGATGGCCTGGCCATGTGTGAGCTGACCGATATCGGCATGTTGTTCGTGCGCTGCCGCGATGGGCTCAGCCATCATCCCGATGAAGCCATCACCGCCGCTGATGGTGATGCCGCCACTCGGGTATTGATGCAGTTTCTGTCGGATCTTGAGGTCCCAGGCTTTCGATAGCGGTAACTGGCCCTGATATCAGCGATCGCTACTCTCATGGAGGAAGCCGCGCTTCATCTGGGCCTCGTTGTCGTTCATGATGGCCTGGGCATCGATAAGGTGCTCGCGCATCAGTTCGCGGGCACGTTCGGCATCCCCATCCTCGATGGCATCGAGTAGCCAGCCGTGGTACCGGCAACCGCTGGGGCCGATGTGGTGGTCGCCTGGCTCGTAGAGCCGCCGGTAGACGGTAAGGTCCGACAGCACCTGAGCGGTGAAACGGATGATGAAGGCCAGCAGAGCATTACCGCCGGAGAGTGCTGCCAGCTCCTCGTGAAAATTCAGCGAATCGATATGTTGCTGGCGTTCGGTCTCCAGATCCAGAGCCGACTCCGCGTAGCTGTGTAGACTCTCGCGCAGGCGGGCGAGGTCTTCTGTCGCCACATTGCCCGCCAATGACGCGACCAGCTCCGGCTCCAGTGCCAGTCGAATCTGGTAGATATCGCGTATCGAGATGTCCTTGAAGTACAGGTAGTGGCTCAACAGTGCTATGGCACGTGATTCGCTCATCTCCCGCACGAACACGCCTCCGCCCGGGCCGGTACGCGTTTCCACCAGCCCCTGGGCTTCGAGCACACGAGTGCTCTCCCTCACCGTACCCTTGGACACGCCCAGGGTCGCCATCAACTCACTCTCGCTGGGTAGTCGGTCACCGGGCGTCAGTTGGCGGTCCACGATCCAGCCCTTGATGGTCTCTGCTACCTGATAGGGACGTCTGCGCGACGATGTTCCTGCCATATCCTCAACGCTCAATGAAGTCTGAAGGCACAGGGTACCAGATCGCCTTTGTGTGGTTGCTGAATACATGATCATGCTGCTTCGAGCACAAATGTAACTTCAGGTAACAATGTGTAATATATTCGCTAATTTTCTTGTAAGATATATGCCACATAAAGAGTAGGTTAGTCGCCAGGGAACTTGGCGCAGTATGCGTCGGCAATGGATTGTTGGTCTGCTGACGTTCTGGAGTGACGTTGATGTCCTTTCGTACCCGCTTGATGCTGGTCATGTTGCTGTTGACTACGAGTGTGCAGTTGGTAGTGGGCTGGGAAGTGCTGAGCACACTCAGGGCCAGTACCCTGCATACCGCGGAACAGGAGCTGAGTGTCAGCCTGACGGTGGCCAGGCATTTACTGGACAGTCGCGCTGACCAGAGACGTGATCGGGTGGAACGTATCGCGAGCTCGCTTGACATTCCTGGCACCCTGACCCCGGAAGACGCCGACCGTCTGCTGGATCAAGCGATGGAGCGCAGTGGGGCAGATATTGCCGCGTTGCGGAATGCAGATGGCCGAATTCTGGCCAGCCGACATCTACCACTGTCCATGATCGGCGAGGTGTCGTCGTTGGGACGCGATCATGATGAATCACTGGGTGGTGTTAAGCTCGTTGCCAGTGGTGGTCGCTTCCATCAGTTGGCTGTTGGCAGACTCAACAGCAACGAGCCAGCTCATTCTCTGGTTCTCGGTTTTCTGCTGAGTCCCGCGCTGTTCGATGAGATTTCACGACTGACGGGGAAACAGGCCAGCATCCGGTCGTCGTTGGGTAGTCTGGACGAGTTACAGCCAACCGCGGCCGATGAGCCCTGGCTGGAGAAAAGTAACATCGTTGAAGAGGGGACCAATGGGACCATTGAGGTGGTGGCCCGGCAGTCCTTCGAGGAGCTGTTTGCCCCTTTTCGTGCCTTGCGCCGCCACTTGCTGGAGACTTTCGCTGCCACCTTTCTCGTTACGGTTGTGGTTGCCATATTGATTGCGCGCAGTGCCAGTCTGCCGGTGTGGAGCCTGGTGGGGGCCGCAAGGAGTGTCGGGCGAGGACAACGTCTGGACGCCGAGAGCCTACCGAAGAAAGGCGAAGCAGGCTTGCTGTCGCGCACCCTGATTCAACTGCAGGATGATATTGCCCAACGGGAGATCGAGCTGCATCGGCAGTCCCGTCTGGATCAATTGACCGGACTCGGTAACCGGGGCCAGGCCAATGAAGACGTTGAAGCGGCCATTGCCACCGGGACTCCCTTTACGCTGGTGCGTCTGACCGTCAACCATATGCGGCGCATAAACGATACCTTCGGCCATGAGCTGGGGGACCAGGTATTGCGGACACTTGCAGAACGGTTGCTGGCACTGCCCACTGCCAAGCGTGGTGCCTATCGCCTGAGTGGTGATGAATTCCTGTTACTGCTGGATGTGCCACGTGTCGCTCCATTATGGATTGCCGACACCTATCGTCGACTGACGCGGCCTATTCTATTGGCAGGGTCACCACTGAGCATCCAGTGTGCGCTGGGCGAAGTTCGCTTTCCCGAGCATGGCCGTGAGGCAAATCTGCTGCTGAGACGCGCCGAGATCGCACTCGAACATGCGCGCGCCGAACGCTCCATTCATCGCTGTTATCTGCACGGCCAGGACGAGCATCACCTGCGGCGTCTGACGTTGGTGCGAGACCTGCAGCACGCCACCGGGCGGGCCGAGTTGCAGCTCTGCTTTCAACCTCAGGTAGATGCTGTTTCAGGGCGAGTGACCGGCGTAGAGGCACTGATGCGCTGGGGGCACCCTGCGCTGGGTAACATCTCTCCGGATGAGTTCATTGGTCTGGCCGAGGGATCCGGCAATGTGCAGGGTCTTACCAACTGGCTGATCAACAGTGCCTGTCAGCAACTGTCTCAATGGCTGGAGCAGGGGCTGGATCTGCGCATGGGGATCAATGTGTCAGCCATGGATCTGGAGGAGCCCGGCCTGGTGGCACGGGTTCGCGCGGTGATGACACGTTACGGTATCGAAGGGCGACGTCTGTGTGTCGAGGTTACCGAAAGTGCCATCATGCAGTCTCCGGAACGCTCGGTTCGCACCCTCCAGGCACTGCAGAACATGGGGGTGGAGCTGGCCATTGACGACTTCGGCACCGGCTATTCGTCGCTGGCACAACTCAAGCGACTGCCGGTACATGAACTGAAGATCGACAAGTCCTTCATGCACGACCTCACGCCACAGTCGGAAGCCGCAGTCATCGTATCCTCGACCATTGAACTGGCACGTAGCCTCGAATTACGGGTGGTGGCCGAAGGGGTTGAAAGTGTAGGGGTAGCGAGGTTTCTGCAGGAGGCTGGGTGCACGACGCTGCAGGGGTACATCTACAGCAAGCCGCTGGTTGCCGAAGCGATGGGCGAGTGGCTGCATGAACATGCCGCCCGCCATCAACATGGAGCTGAGCCCGGCGAAGACCCTGCCGGGCACACCCCCGATGCCTGTTAGGCAATACCGCCATTGGCACGCAGGATCTGACCATTGATCCATTCGGATTCCGGGCACACCAGAAAGGCGATGATTCCGGCGATATCCCGTGGTTCTCCTAGTCGCTCCAGGGGCGCCATCATCGCGAAGCTCTCGATCTGCTCGGCGGTCTTGCCACTGCGGAACAGCTCGGTATCCACTGGGCCCGGCGCCACGGCATTGACGGTGATGCGGCGGCCCCGCAGCTCTTTGGCGAAGACTCGAGTGAAGGACTCCACGGCTGCCTTGGTGGCATTGTAGATAGCGTAGCCGGGGAGATTGAGGGCCAGTGCCGAGCTGGAAACATTGATGATGCGTCCACCATCCTCGAGACGTGATGCTGCTTCGCGCAGGGTATTGAAGGTGCCCTGGGTGTTGGTGTCGAAGTGCTGGCGGTAGAGTTCGTCACTGACTTCGGCCAATGGCATGGTGGTCAGGACACCGGCATTGTTGATCAGTACATCAACACGACCAAACTGTTCCATGGCGACATCAAACAGGCGGGCCACGTCAGTGCTGCTGGCCACATCCGCCTGTTGTGCGATGGCCTGCCCGCCCTGAGCTTCGATTTCCTCGGCCAGTGATTCGGCCCGCTCGGCACTGCTGGCGTAGTTGATGATGACGGCGAAGCCATCATTGGCAAGGCGTCGACAGATATCGGCGCCGATTCCACGGGAACCGCCGGTAACGATAGCGACACGCGGCTGTTCGGGGGTCGGGGATGACATGAGGCGCTCCTCGAGAGGGTAAGGGTATTTACCCTCGTCGGTTCGCCTGGGTTATGCAAGAACGAATATGCAAGAACGAATATGCGGGAACGACCATGAAGGAGCGGAGTTGGGAGAACGACCGACGTATCGCGACAGCCGGTCGTTCATGGCCGGAGGCATGCCGCTAGCGAATATGCAGTGGCTCGTCTGCCTGACCGCGCACGCCGGGCAGGATATCCTTCAGCTCGAGGACAAAGGTGGCGCCATGCAGACGTCCGTCGTCGAGGTTATCGAGCCCTTCGGTCGCAGTGGTGATCAGCAGCACGTCAAGGTTCGGCCCGCCGAAAGCCGGGCATGAAGGCTGGCTGGCATTGACCTTGATATGGCCAACCTCCTTGCCCTCCGGCGACAGCCGCGCTACGCGTCCTGCTCCCCAGAGTGCCAGCCACATATAGCCCTCTGCGTCGATCACGGCGCCATCCGGACTGCCGATGTCGTCGCTGAAATCTGCCCAGACTTCGGGGAGAGACAGCTGCTCTGGCTGCGTATCGGCATCGAATGGCTGACCGTCTTCGCGGAGTGGAAAGCCCTGGTCATCAAGTGTCCAGCGCATTACCTGCTGGGTGGACGTATCGGCAAACCAGGCATGACGCCCATCCGCCGAGAAACAGATCGCGTTGGGAATGCTGATCTGACGACGCAGAATGAAGACCTTGCCTTCATGGAAGCGATAGAGCGTGCCCGCCTGTGGCTGCGCTGCCTTGCCCATGGTCGAGAACCACAGGCCACCATGGCGGTCGAGCCGTGCATCGTTACTGCGGGTCAGGTCGTTGCTGGCCTCGACCTCGCGCCATGGCGAGACACCGCCATGGGCATGCTCCATCACCATCAGGCCGAACTCAGTGACCAGCAGGTCGTCGCCATCGGACAGTGGGGCGGCGAAGGAGGTCAATTGCGCCAGGTCGATCACCTGGTGCTCGTGGTCGTCCAGGCGGTGGCGATGCAACTGGCGGCCGAGGATATCCAGCCAGCGAAACTCGCCACGAGCGGCGTCCCAACTGGGGCCTTCGCCCAGCTCGCAGCGCGTGTCATGGAGCACCCGAGCCTCGCCCAGGCAAGGTGAGGGTGGCTGATGATTGGTCATATAGAGTCCTCTTTTGAGCTACGAGCTACGAGCTACGAGCTACGAGCTACGAGTCGTTCAGTGGTTTTCCATGTTCACCGCCTGACACCTGATTCGTAAGATGCTGGTAACTCCGAATCGGTTATGGCCCGTGTACCATCAGTTCTGCGTTGAACAGCTCGCTGCTCGCCGCTCGAAACTCGTGGCTTCTTTACCATTCCGCTACGGAGCCATCTTCATGCTGCCACACCGGGTTGCGCCAGCGGTGACCGACCTTGGCACGCTCCTCGACGAACTCCTCGTTGATCTCGACACCAAGGCCCGGGCCTTCGGGGATCGCGCAGAAGCCATCTTCAATGGCCAGTGCCGACTTGTCGACCAGATAGTCGAGTACGTCGTTGTCCTTGTTGTAGTGGATACCCATGCTCTGTTCCTGAATGAAGGCGTTGTGACACACCGCGTCCAGTTGCAGTGAAGCGGCCAGCGTCAGCGGGCCCAGCGGGCAGTGTGGTGCCAGGGCTACATCATAGGCTGAGGCAAGGGTGGCGATCTTGAGCCCTTCGCTGATACCACCGCAGTGGGACAGATCCGGCTGAACGATGTCGACCATGTTATCGGCCAGCAGGTCACGGAAGGCGAAGCGTGTATGCAGGCGCTCGCCAGTGGCGATGGGAGTGGCGAGATCCTGAGCGATGCTCTTGAGCATTGGCAGGTGCTCGGGTGCCACGGGCTCCTCGATGAACATCAGATGGAAGGGCTCGAGCTCACGCATCAGAGTCTTGGCCATGGGGCGATGTACGCGGCCATGAAAGTCCACGGCAATGCCGACGTCGGGACCGACGGCATCACGAGCCTCGGCGATACGGGCCACGGCTTCGTCGACCTTGCGATGGGTATCGACGATCTGCATCTCGGGGGTGCCATTCATCTTGAAGGCGGTGAAGCCCTGGTCGACCAGCGCTCTGGCGCCAGTACCAACATCGGAGGGGCGGTCGCCACCGGTCCAGGCGTACATACGCATGCGATCACGTACCTTGCCGCCGAGCAACTGGTGCACGGGGACACCCAACTCACGCCCCTTGAGATCCCATAGCGCCTGGTCGATACCGGCGATGGCTGACATCAGAATCGGGCCGCCGCGATAGAACCCGGCGCGATACATCACATTCCACAGGTGCTCAATATTGCGCGGGTCTTCGCCGACCAGGTAATCGGACAACTCGTGCACCGCGGCCTCGACGGTGGCTGCACGGCCTTCAATGACGGGCTCGCCCCAGCCGTAGACGCCCTCGTCGGTCTCGATCTTGAGAAACAGCCAGCGCGGGGGAACCTGCCATGTCTTGAGCTTGGTGATCTTCATCGGTGATCCTCGGTATCGGCAGCGCTGGTGGCATTCAGCGCCTGGGTTGAATGATGCTGGAGGGAAGAGCGGTAGTGGTGACCTGATCCATGGCGAGGTCCTGAGCGGTGCGCTGAAGCAGTTGCTGAGTGGCCTCGCGTGCGTCGTCGGGCTGGCGCAGGCGGATGGCATCGAGCAGACGTTGGTGACAGTCGAGGCTCTCGTCGAGATCCAGCGCCTGGTCATGGGATCGCTGGATCAACGCCATGATGGCCGGGCGCAGGAGCATGCCCATTTGACTCCAGACCAGGTTGTGGCTGGAGCGATAGATGGCCTCATGAAAGGCCACATCATATTCACTGTGGGCGAGGCGTTCACCGCGCCGTCCAGCGCTGCTCTGCATGCCACGAAAAGCTGCCTCGATACGTGCCAGGTCAGCGCCTGTGGCCTGGGTCGCGGCGAGTTCGCTGATATAGGGCTCGGCGGCCAGGCGGAAGGCGAAGACTTCATGAATCAGACGAGGGTGAGGCTCGCTTAGCCTTGCCATCCAGCGACTCATCGGTGGCGCCAGCAGATGCCAGTCACCGATGTCACGAATCACGCTACCCCGCCCCGCAGTACGTTCGATCAGTCCAGCAGAGCTGAGTTCGCTCAGCGCGTTGCGGACGCGGTTGCGGCTGATCGAGAAGTGCTGACACAGATCCAGCTCACGGGGGAAGACCTCGCCTGCCTGCCAGTGACCGGAAAGGATTGCCTGAGCCAGGCAATCTGCCAATTCACCGGCACTATCGCCCACCTGTTGCTGGGGTAGGCGGGATAGTGGGCCTGTCGTGGATGCTGATGCCATGTAACTGGGTGCTCAACGTCTGCTGAATAATTGTCGGATAATAGTTTATAAATGTCTGACATTTGTCGCAACTAGACGAAGGTAATGTTGCGAGCCACGAGCCACGAGCCACGAGCCACGAGCCACGAGCCACGAGCCACGAGCCACGAGCCACGAGCTGGCCCATGTGGGTCGGCTATTCGTGTTCCCGACACGAACACGCACTTCCCACGTCCATGTGGGTCGGCTATTCGTGTTCCCGACACGAACACGCACTTCCCACGTCCATGTGGGTCGTAAGTAGGTCCTGATCCCGATGCTTGTCTGTGATCCGTGGGGCGGCACTGGACAGCTCGCGACTCGGCGCTCGTTGCTTGGGCACCTAACCGATCTCATTGGATGGCGCTGGGTAGCTCGTGGCCTGAAGCTCGAAGCTCGTGGCTGTCCATTTCGCCCAACCAATTTCGAGCTCGGGGTGACGGCTGCACAGGCTCAGTGTTGCCTCTGGGGTCTGGCTCGACCAGCAGTGGATTTCCCCCAGGGGAGCGAGGCTGGTCAGGCGCATCGCCAATACCTGACTGGGTTGCTGGCCTTCCAGCCAGGCCAGCTTGAACAGCGATTCGTACAGGGTCCAGGCACGGTAGAAAGCGGCCTGGGGATCCGGCGCCTCAAGAATGGTGGAGCGTATATCGGTATCCGGCAGCATCTCGACCAGTGCGGTCAGGCGCTGTCGATGACGGGGAAGTGGGACTTCGAGGTCCAGTCCGACAGGGCCGTTGGCCAGGCCTGCGACCACCAGGCCACGACGGTGGCTCATGATCGGGTAATGACCCGCCGGCAACGCCGGGTGAGATACCGGCCCGTTGCCGCGAGCTGACCAGGCGCTGACCGGACAGTCGAGTCCCTGGTCCGCAGCCAGTTGGCTGAGTAGTTCGCGGCCGCGCTGCGACGCACACTGCCCATCCTGGCAACTGCTTTCCCCCGCCAGTGAGAGACGGGGGGGCATGACCATCAACGCTGCCTCAGGGCAGGGTGACGACCTGGCCACGCAGGGCGACACCGGCCATCAGGGCACCGGCGTGACATTCGTACTCGGTGCTGGATTCGAATGGCTGTTGCTCGTAGAAGCTCTCGATGTTGATGACAGCATTGGCGCCTTCTTCTCTGGCACGATCCTGGAGGGCAATCAACGCTGACAGCATCACCCAGCGGCAGGCTTCTTCATCGGTCTTGTTGAAGGCATTGGTCTTGCGGTTGGTGACCACGGGGCCGTGGTCCTCGATCACTTCGCCGGCGTCGGTGGGACTGAACACGAAGCGGATATTCGAGTTGAGCCGTTCCTGACCCTCGGGTGAGTCGATGACATCCTGAATCGGCAGGTAATACGGTGTGTCACGAGCCAACACCTGGGAGGAGGCCATGGCAATACTGCCGATGACCAGGGCGGTGGATAACCATCTTGCTGCTTTCATGGTGGCATTCCCTTGGGTGAAAGATGCTGGTGTCCGGGTGATGGAGGCGGGAGCGTCATCTCTTGCTGCCGATCTCCATCGGTCGATACATGGTTTTCCCTGTGGCTGCCGGTCTCAGGACCAGCGCCGGAAGATCAGCGACGTATTGATGCCGCCGAAGGCGAAATTGTTGCTCATTACATGGTCGCAATCGATGGGTTGCATCTCATGGCGAAGATAGTCGAGTTCAGCACATTTCGGGTCAGGTGTATCGAGATTGATGGTCGGATGAAACCAGCCTTCACGCATCATCTCGATGGCCACCCAGGCCTCCAGAGCGCCACAGGCACCAAGGGTGTGTCCAGTATAACTCTTCAGCGAACTGATCGGCTTGCGATTGCCGAAAACCGCCGCCGTGGCATGGGATTCGGCGATATCGCCGCGATCGGTGGCGGTACCATGGGCGCTGATATAACCGACCTGCTCGGCGGACAGGTTGGCGTCGGCAAGGGCATCGCGGATGGCGCGTTCCATCATGGTGGCATCCGGCTGGGTTACGTGGCGGCCATCGCTGTTGGTGCCGTAACCGACGACCTCGGCATGGATGTGCGCACCACGGGCCAGAGCGTGTTCCAGATCTTCCAGGATCAGTGTCGCCGCGCCTTCGCCAATCACCAGACCGTCGCGCTGACTGTCGAAGGGCCGGGGGGTGGTGTCGGGGGCGTCATTGCGGGTGCTGGTGGCGAACAGGGTGTCGAATACCGCCGCTTCCGATGCCGAAAGCTCTTCGCAGCCACCGGCGATCATGGCGGTCTGACGGCCGAAGCGAATGGCTTCGTAGGCATAGCCGATTCCCTGGCTGCCCGAGGTGCAGGCGCTGGAGGTCGTGTGGATACGACCACGGACGCCGAGAAAGACCCCGATATTGACCGGTGCGGTATGCGCCATCATCCGAATATAGGAGTTGGCATTGAGCCCATCGGTCGATTTGTGGATCAACATGTTGCCGAAATCGGCCATGGCGTCCGGCTCTCCGGCCGAGGCACCGTAGGAGATTCCCAGAGCACCGCTGCTGACCAGATCATCCCCCAGCAACCCGGCGTCTTCCAGCGCCAGCTCGGAGGCACGAGTCGCCATGCGAGCACCGCGCCCCATGCTGCGCAGCGCCTTGCGGTGATAATGCGCTGGCAGGTCGAATTCCTCGACCGGTCCGCCCAGGCGCGTATTGAGGCCTTCGTAGATGCCCCACTGCGGGATATGCCGGATGCCACTGGCACCCCGAGCAAGGTTGTCGTGAATCGTCGACCAGTCATTGCCGATCGGCGAAAAGCCTGCCATGCCGGTGATCACCACGCGGCGACCCAGACCGTCCTGGCGAGTTGCGCTTCTGGTCATCAGCACAGTCCCCATTCATCAGCATAGGCCCCATTCATCAGCACCCACCATGTATACATCAACACATGCCCCCATTGACGGCAATGACCTGGCGAGTCACATACCCGGCGTCTGCCGAACACAGGAAACTCACTGCAGCGGCCACTTCCTCGCTGGTGCCGGTACGTTGCATGGGGATCATCTTCAGCGCTTCCTCACTGGCCAGACCTTCGGTCATGTCAGTATCTATCAGCCCGGGAGCTACGGCATTGACCGTAATACGGCGTTTGGCCAGTTCGATGGCCAGTGCCTTGACGGCGCCAATCAGGCCAGCCTTGGCGGCACTGTAGTTGACCTGGCCACGGTTACCCATTAAGCCGGAAACCGAGGACATCACCACGATCCGTCCGGGTTTGCGGCGCCGAACCATCGGCATGGTGAGGGGTTTGACTACATTGTAGAAACCATTGAGTCCGGTGTTGATGACGCCGTCCCAGTCGCTGTCCGAGAGGGCCGGAAAGGCGCCATCAGCGGTGATGCCCGCATTGCAGACCACACCGTAATAGGCGCCATGTTCCTCGATGTCCTGTTCGATGCTGGCACGGGCGGCATCGCGATCGGTGACATCGAAGCTCAGGATCCGCACCTGCCGACCCAGGGATCGGATCTGTTCGGCAACCGCTTCGGCAGCTTCGCGGCGCTGTCGGCAGTGCAGCACGATATCGAACCCGTCGTGGGCCAGGCGCAAGGCAATGGCGCGGCCGATGCCGCGGCTGGAGCCGGTCACGAGTATAGTGTTGCTCATTACTGTGAACCTCCAGGCTGATCTTTATTGAGCTGGCCTTCACCCAGCATGGCATCAAGCATGGTATCTGAATCGGGTTGAAAGACGTTGAGAGTTGCACTGGCAACGGATTGGCCGTGTTCGTCGAGGATCTGGCCACGGAAGGCACCGAGGCCGTTATCGGCCATGTAGTCCAGTTCGATCCTGACGTGGTAGCGGCAGTCGAAGGAAAAATGACCGACGTCGCAGGTATAGCGTCGAGTGCCAAGCAGAAAGCCCAGATGGGGCTTGTTGCCGCCGCTGCGTGCAACATGTCCTGACCAGGCGGCGATGGCCTGGGCCATCCACTCCAGCCCTGTCCAACCTGGAATTCCCGAATCGTCGGCAAAGAGGTCATCTCGGCTCGGACAGATACTGGCGCACAGGTGCTCCTCTCCGATCTCGCGGACATCATCGAGTAGGCACATCCCTGCCTGATGAGGTACCAACTGCTCGATGGGGGGGAGCGTCGGCATGGGGGAAAGTCTCTGAGTTGTGTTCATTCGGCTTTCTCCAGCAGCAGGGCGATATTATTGCCGCCGAAGGCAAAGGCATTGGTCAGGGTACGGCGCACATCCCGCGTCTCTCCTTGACTGTAGCGCAGGCTCGGCAACTCCGGGTCAGGCGGGTCAAGGTGAGGAGGCAGAAGACCATGGGTCATGGCCAGCCAGCAGAAGGCGGCTTCCAGAGCGCCGCAGGCGCCCAGGGTATGGCCGGTCAGGCTCTTGGTTGAACTGCAGGTAACCCCATCGACAAACAGTTCGGCAACGGCGCGGGCCTCCATGCTGTCGTTCTGGCGCGTGGCGGTGCCGTGCAGGTTGAGATAGTCGATCTCGTTAGGCGTTACATCCGCCATCCTCAGGGCTGCAGCCATGGCCTCACGGGCACCACTGCCGTCGGGACGAGGGGCCGAGATGTGATGGGCATCGCTGGTCTCGCCATAGCCCTTCAACTGGATGCCATCGCTTTCGCCGGTGACCAGAAAGAGTGCGGCCCCTTCGCCGAGATTGATGCCATTGCGCTCTGCCGAGAACGGACGGCAGGGTTCGGAACTCACCGCCTCCAGTGAGCTGAAGCCATTGACGGTCAGGCGACAGAGGCTATCGGCACCGCCTGCGATCACCGCATCGCACAGCCCGGCCTGGATCAGGCGAGAAGCACTGGCCAGCGCCCGTGCACTGGAAGTGCAGGCCGTGGAAAGGGTATAGGCTGGCCCATCGACGCCACACCAGTACGCCACGAACTCGGCGGCGGCACCGATCTCATGGCGGCAATAGTGGAAATCCGAAGGCCAGTCGCCGGTAGACATGCGCTGCTGGAGTGCGATTTCTGTCTCACTGATGCCGGAAGTGCTGGTGCCCATGACCACGCCGATACGTGCTCCGGGGTTGGCGTCCCGCCAGTGTTTCAGGGTCGGCTCGAGGCGCTGCAGAGCGGCGGCGAGCAGACGGTTGTTGCGTGAGCGGTGCTCGGCAGGCCAGGTACTGTCGTCCGGCAGCGGAGTGTCGACGATACCCAGCGCCAGGCGATGCCCCGGCCGCCAGGTCTCGTTGTCATGCAGGCCTCGCTGGCCGGCAAAGAGGCGCTGGGCAATGCTGTTCAGGTCGTCCCCCAACGGACAGACCAGCGCCGGGGGATGCAGCCGACAGCCGGAGCGGGCTGTGATGGCGCGAGCTGTGATCGAGTTGCGGGGCATGTTCCGTTGTCTTTCTGAGTTTTCTGTATCTTGTGCGTGCTTCGATGTCATGCGGATAGAGTACTGCCTCGGAGGCCCTGCTGTCGCAGCTTCCTGTGCAGTACTGCCGTTTGACTTTGTCTTCAGCGATGGTGACAGCTTCCGGTGCTGCCTATCGGGGCAGCGTTTCATTGCCGGGCGACAATGGCGCTGCATCCATGGCACAGCGCTCGGCGAGCGTTTTGATGCGACGGCGGCTCACCGCAACATAGGGGTTGCTCTTGTCCCAAGCATAGCCGGCCAGTACCGAGGCAATCATCTCACGTAGACGAGGTTCCTGACGCTGGTGGAAGATGATGGTCTGCAGGCTGCCATCGTACCAGGCATCAACAAAGTCTCGAAAGGTCGCGATACCCTCGCGTAGAGGAGCCTCGAACTCACTGGCCCAGTCGATGGTGTTTCCCTCCAGTTGCCGCTCGACCAGGGGGGCGGCGCGGACGGCTGAGTCGAGAGCGATGGTCACGCCAGAGGAGAAGACCGGATCAAGGAACTCGCCAGCATTCCCGAGGATGGCAAAGCCGGGACCGTGCAGGCTTTCGATGTCGGCGGAATAGCCTGCCAGACGCTGGATGTCACGTGTCGGCACGGCATTCTCCAGCAGTCGAGCGAAGCGTGGCTCCTGACGCAGTAGCGTCCATAGTCTGGAGCTGTCGTCATCGGCGACACCATCCAACTGTTGCGGATCTCCCACTACACCGATCGAGGCACGACCATTGCTGAATGGAATCAACCAGTACCAGATGCCCTGATGTTCGGGATGAACGCCGATCAGGATCTTTTCGCGATCATGGTCGGCGGCGCTGATGTGGTCCTCGACATGGGTAAACAGGGCGGCTCTTGGTGGCAGGGTGGACGGCCTGTCGAGCTGCTCGAGACGCGCCAGAACCCGCCCATAGCCGCTGGCATCAAGGACGAAACGTGCCTGGAGAGTACTCTGTTCGCCCTGTTGGTTGATGATTTCCAGGCTCGGTGTCTGAGAGTCGGCGTTGAAACCGGTCACTGTCATGCCGAAATCGACTCGGGCGCCATGGGCCATGGCACCATTGATCAGACGCTGATCGAAGTCGGCACGCTCGACCTGCCAGGTGGTGCCGGGGCCAGCGGTGTACTTGTCGCGGAAATCGATGGCCGCATAGCGCTCGCCATGGCAGAAGGCGGCGCCATTCTTGTGTTGATAGCCGGCATCGACCACCGACTCCATCAGGCCGCAGGCTGCCAGATGAGGCATACACTGGGGCAACAGGCTCTCGCCGATCGAAAAACGCGGGAAATGGCCGCGTTCCAGCACTCTGACCTGATGACCACGGCCAGCCAGCCAGGCCGCTGCGGCGGCACCCGATGGGCCGGCGCCGATGATCGCAATGTCAGTCTGTTCAATGGGTTTCATGAGAGCGTGTCTCCGAGTGATGACGAGCGTGGTGCCTGGTGTCTGTCCCGCTGTCCGGTTGTACACCGCGTGCCACAGGCACGAGGCACCAGGTGGCAACCAACCCGATCAGGCAGGTTGTACCAAGGAAATGCAGGGCGGGGGTTGCGCTGAAGGCAAGCAGGCCGAAGGCAAGCAGGCTGGAGGCGCATGACAGACTGATGGCCAGCCAGGTGCTGCTGTCGGAGGGATGCTCAGTGCTGAAGATACCGGCATCCATGCCGATGCCCAGTACCAGCAGCAGTCCCAGCAGATGGAACAGGGTCAGTCCGGTGTGGGTGGCGGCCAGCACACCCAGCGTCAGGGCCACGGCACCCACCGGGGGCAATAGCGCACGCCAGGCGCGACGGCGGTAGCGCCAGGTGAGCCCGGCGATGACCAACAGCAGTGCAAGCAGCAACCATTGGCTGATCTCTCTGCTCAGGGTCGACAGCTGTATCGACAGGGCATTGACCCTGTCTCGATAGAGAATGTCCGGGGCGCCTGCCAGCTCCTCGAGTCTGGCGACGGCACTGCTGTCGACATCGCCCAGCAGCACCAGTGCGGCTGGCCTTTCCGTGCCATCGAGTACCAGTGGGCGGCCGGTCTCACCTGCGCCCGTATTCAGCCACTCATTGATGGTCAGTTCGGGGACATCGTCCAGACGCTGGGTCAGGCGTTCTGCCAGTACCGGATCGAGACCGACCTGATCGAGCAGTTGGGGTAGAACCTCGTCATAGCGCTGACGCACCAGCTCCAGGTTGTCCTGTTGAGTGGCCCGGGATGGCACTGCCTGAGCGATATGCTGCCAGGCGGAAAGGTGGCCATCGGCGGAGAGACTGGTGAGCAATGGGTCAATGGCTTCGAGGCGTTGCAGCAGTGCTTCTTCGTTGTCGGCGGTGACCAGCAGATAGCGGAAGCTGGCAGGCTGCTGCATCAGCTTCTGAACATGTTGTTGCTCTGCGACCAGTTCGGCGGGCGACGGGTTGAGTTGGCGCAGGTCGTGACTCAGTGTCGTTTTCATCAGCGCCACCAGGGTGGCGGTGGACAGTATCAGACTGGTGACCAGTACGACGGCAAGGCCAGGGCGAGTCAGTCTCCAGCGATTGAGTCCGTCGGCGATGCGTGAAGTGGCCGGGTGTGGCTGCACCGGCAGCAGCGGCAACCACAGGCGCACGGTCAGCCAGGCACCGACCAGACCCAGTGCCGTGAAGGTGGCCATCTGCCGCAGTCCGGGCATAGGTGTGGCCAGTTGTACCAGGTAGGCACATAAACTGGTCAGCAGGCCGAGAAACAGGCTGGGCCACAGTCGTGACAGGGGGCGTTGTGGGTGTAGTTGCCGGTAGCATTGCAGGTGCAGGGCGTAGTCCACCGAAATCCCGATGAGGCTGGCGCCGAAGGCCAGGGTGATCAGGTTGAGTGAAGCAAACAGCGCCCAGCTGACAGCAGTGGCCAGCAGCAGGCCGCAGAAGACTGGCAGCAGCAGCGCTGCCATTACGCCGGGGCGGCGGAACACCAGCGCCAACAGCAGCAGTATGCCGAGCAGCGAGCCGAGGCCGATGGTACTGATCTCGCTACGTGCCTGCTGCGCACCGGCAGCCGCATGGAAGACGACACCTGCCCGCAATACGGTCAGCTGAGGGTGGGCCTGCTCGAACTCGTCGAGGGTTTCCATCAGTCGGGTCTGGAGCTGGAGCTGGTAGGGATCGCCATCCAGAGTGGCACTGACCACTCGCCAGAGGCCTTCAGCGGAGTCGATGGTCGGGCCGCCATCCTGCCAGCTTACCGGCCCGGAGAGGCGCTCGTTCAGCCACTGATCGAGCAGGCCAAAGGGATCGCGTTGGATGTCCGCATCCATGCCGGGTGTGAACAACCGCGTCAACCCCTGCTTGAGCCAGGTGTCTGCATCGGCCTGTTGCAATGGCTGGCTGAGCAGCCGGTAACGATGCTCGGCGAGTACCTTGTCCGGGCGTGGCGGGGTTTCCGTGTCGAGTGATGACACGCTGCCGCTGTCCTTGAGTTGCTGACGCAGTAGCTCTGCCGCCTGAGCGGAATCGTCACCCTTGAGCAGAATCAGCAGCCGCTTCTCGTAGGTATCGCCGAGACTGTGGTCAGCACGCTGGAGAATAGGCTGCTCATCGGACTCCGGCAGCAGCGCCGTGATCCGAGTATCCAAAGGGGCGCCCTGCCATACCTGATGAGTGACGAACAGGGCACACAGCAGCAACAGAACCGCCCAGATCAGGGCTGGCAGTCTTGTCGAGCGAGATCCCTGCGTCACTCGTTGTCCTCTTGCGTTGTCGCCGTCTTCGGCAGAGAAGAGCAGGCCACGGGTTCCAGCACCAGAGCCAGACGGTCTCCACTGGTGAACTGGATGTCCATCTGGTCGAGGCGCACGCCGCCCTCGAGCGCGATATTGTCGAGGTGTTCGGCGACCATGCTGTCACGTGGCTTCAGGGTCGTGTGCCAGGCGTCCATGCTGCCCTCGAGCGCAATATCGAAGTGTTGCTCCAGCTTGCTCCAGTCACCTTCGAGCAGACCACTGAGGATCGGCAGCAATGCGCGCATGCCGGTCGACAGGTCAGGATTGTCGGCAGACAGCAGTACGCGGTCCTCTATCGGCTTCAGGGTTTGCCACACCAATCCTTCCGGGAGGCGATGGAAGTACCCACTGCTGGTGACTTCGCTTTCCAGCTCAGCGATCCAGCGTTGCTGCTCGAAGCTGACACAGGCCGGCGCCTGTCTGGCGAGCTGAGTAGCAAGACGCTCGGCGTCGAGGTCATCGGCAGCCTGGGTTTCAGAAGCCCGGTTTTCAGAAGCATGAGTTTCAGAAACCTGGTTTTCAGAAGACTGAGCTTCAAGAGCAACGCCAGGCGTGATGCCCAGCAGCATCAGGCTGATGAACAGTAGCGTAGAAAGAGGCTTGTTCATGACCCTATTCGAGATCCTGTTCAAGACTGTGCCTCCTGCCAGGCGACGAGGTGCTTGATCAGCACCGGTGGTGATGCCAGACACATCTCGTGGTTGGCCATGTCGACCGCCACCTGTATGGTCCAGGCGCGAGTTAGACGCTTACCGCTGTCGGCACAGCGGATGGTGTAGTCCACCTTGAGACGGTGCTCCCATTCGCTGAGGCGCGCCTCGATACGAATGCGCTGGGCAAACAGAGCCGGTGCAGCGTAACGGATACGCATGTCGATCACCGGCCATGCATACCCGGAAGCCTTCATCTGCGGGTAGTTGTAGCCGATCTCATCGAGCAGTCGACAACGAGCCAGCTCCAGGTAGCGCACGTAATGGCCATGCCAGACGACCTCCATCATGTCGACGTCATGAAAGGGAATCTCGAGTTCCGTCACAGCGCAGGGTAATGGGCGATCATCCGGCGTCATAGAGGCTCCAGTGCCGCTGGTGAATCAGGCGGCAGAGGTGGTTGAGGTCACGGTCCAGGGCGCGGTCTTCTTCCAGCGCGGCGACCTGCTGACGAACCTGGTCGACGAAGTCACTGAGACGCTGTGGTGTCGGTGTGGCGCTCTGCAACTGGCTACGCAACTCGACGCCCTGGCAGGCGGCATGCAGAGTGGCTGCGGCCACCTGTTCGACCAGTGTCAGTACACGTAGTGCATCGCGGGCGGCGATGGTGCCCATGCTTACCTTGTCCTGGTTGTGGCATTCGGTGGAACGCGAGAACACGCTGGCGGGCATGGTCAACTTCAGCGCTTCTGCCGTCCAGGCCGATGCACCGATCTGCACAGCCTTGTAGCCATGATTCAGCGGCAGGCGGGCGGCACTGGCGCCGCTCAGGTTGCTCGGCAGACCGTGGTTGTAGCGGCTGTCGACCAGCAGGGCCAGTTGACGGTCGAGGAGGTCGGCGAGGTTGGCTGCAGCCTGCTTCATGCTGTCCATCACGAAGGCCACATGACCGCCATAGAAGTGTCCGCCATGCATGACCTTGCCGGCTTCGACATCGATCAGTGGATTGTCGTTGGCGCTGTTGAGCTCATTGGTCAAAAACTCACGCCACCAGGGCAGAGCATCCTCGACTACACCAATGACATGAGGCGCACAGCGTGTTGAATAGCGGTCCTGCAGGCGCGGAGAGTTGCGAGGTGTACTGGGAGCGTGCAGGTCGTCTCGCAGCCGGGCTGCGATGCGTTGCTGGCCCGGATGGGGCTTGGCGGCGAACAGTTCGGCATCGAAATGATAGGGGTTGCCGTCCAGAGCCTGGACCGACAGTGCGGTAATGCGGGTCGCTAGGCGAGCAAGATACTCGCAGCGTGAGAAGGCCAGGGCGGCGAGCGCAGTCATCACCGCAGTACCGTTCATCAACGCCAGACCTTCCTTGGGCTTGAGGCGATAGGGCGTCATGCCGCGCTCGGCCAGTGCCTCGCTGGCCAAACGATGGTGCCCATTGTCGATCACCTCCCGCTCACCACACAGCACTGCCGCCAGATAGGAAAGCGGTGTCAGGTCACCGCTGGCGCCGACCGAGCCTTCTTCGGGGATCACCGGCAGTACATCATGTTCGAGCAGCCAGACCAGTCGTTCAAGGAGCTCGAAACTGACCCCGGAAACACCTCGACACAGCGACACCAGTCGGACCAGCACCACGGCACGACTGGCTTCGACGGTCAGCGCCTGGCCCATGCCGCAACCGTGAAAGGTGAACAGCTGGTGTGGCAACAGGTCGATGTCCTCGGCGGCGACGGCCCGGGTGCAGGCATCGCCGTACCCGGTCGTGACGCCATAGACCACACCCTCCTCTTCGAGCAGGCGTTCCAGGAACTGCTGGCCGGCATCTATCCGGGCACGAAACCCCGGCTCCGCGGACAGCATGACCGGACGACGCTGTTCGGCAACGGCGAGAACCTCCTCGAGACCAATCGGCTGCCCATCAAGAATGATCGGCTGCCCTTGGCGCAGGGGAGCGGATGGGGCAGAAGTCTGGGTCATGTCAGTTTGCCTCGGGTACGTGCCAGAAAGGGTAGAAATTGAACCATTGCAGCGGGTAGCGCTGCACCTGGTCTGCCAGCAGGTCCGCATGCCGCTGCATGGCCTGGGCGATCCAGTTTCCGCGTTCGGCGCGAGCCAGTGACGAGGTGTCGTCGAACTTCTCGAAGGCGACCGTGAAGCCTTGGTGTTCGCGGACGCAGGACAGGGTATAGATCGGACAACGCAGCAGTGTAGCGAGCATGAATGGGCCTTCCGGGAAAGCGGCCTCGGCGCCCAGAAACTTCAGCAGGCGATAACGTTGTTCGCTGGGGGCAATGCGGTCGGCGGCGATGACCACGAACCCGCCGTCGCGAATACGCTGGTCGAGCTGTTGAGCACTGGCGGGTGACAGCTCACTGACATCCATGATGTCCGGTTGCCTGCGGCCGGTGGCTCGTTCGAGTAGCTCATTGAACTTGCGGGCATTGCGGGTGTGCATCAGCACGGTCAATTGCAGGTTGGCATGCTGTTCGCTGAACGCATTGACCACATCCAGGTTGCCATGGTGGGAAACCAGTACCAGGCCGCCCCGACCGTTGGCGAAGGTCTGCCTGAAATTGTCGACCCCGGTACCGTTGAGTGCCTCGGGAGCGTGTTTGCCGTTCCAGGCCGCGACCTTGTCCATCAGTGCCTGGCCGAAGCTGAAGAAGTGGCGCAGGCTGCGCAGTCGCCAGGCAATGGGGCGACGCCTCAGCGCTGGATCCAGGCGAGCGAGAAAGTCACGGGACGCCTGACGGGCTAGACCATGGGAGAGGTAGTACCACAGGATCACCGGTCCGAGCACGAGTCGAAATGGCCATTCACCAAGGCGGCGTAGGTGCACCATCAGCAGCATCCCGGTCAGGGTGCCTCGCTCGCCGATCGAAGCCCAGTGCTGACGACTCATCTTGACCTCCCGCTACGCAGCAGGAGGCGTGGCAGGCGTCGGAGCATGCCGAAGAACAGCCGGGTGTGCATCCAACTGATCTGGATATTGTCGCGCCATGGGGCGTAGTGACTGACACCATTCCGTGGATAATGAACGCGAACCGGCAGATTGGTGACCTGACCTCCGTTCCAGTACCAGCGCACCAGCACTTCGGTATCGAAGGTCATGCGATCGCCGATTGGCTGGTGGCGTAACAGTTCGTTGGTGGCCTTCACAGGGTAGAGCCGCACGCCACACATGGAGTCACGGATAGCCAGTGACAGGGTGTTGATCCACACCCAGACATGGGTGGCATAGCGGCCGTAGAGACGAATCCTGGGCACGCTGTCATCGTAGCGGGCGTAGCCGATGGCCAGGCGCTCCGGCACTTCGTGCATGGCGGCCAGGAAAGCCGGAAGGTCGTCTGGTTGATGTTGACCATCGGCATCGACCTGCAGGGCGTGGGTATAGCCGAGGCGAGCGGCCTCACTGAGACCGGTGCGAACAGCGGCACCCTTGCCGCGATTGAGGCTGTGGCGAACCAGGTGATGGCCTGCGCTGGCCAGGCGACCCAGCTCATCCCGACATTCGGTGCCACTACCATCATCGATCAGCAGCACCGGCAGGCCGAGGGCTTCCAGGTGCTTGCAGACGTCAGCAATGGTGGTGGGGTGGTCATAGACCGGAACAATGGCACAGGGGCGTAATTCAGCCATTCAATCTCTCCGCGGCCAGTCTGATGCGGCCTGCGGCGTGACGCCCCTGGGGGGAGTCATAACTGAAGCCGATGCTGTCGGCCTTGCGCGTCAGGCTCAGCACCAGGCGTTGCCCAGGCCGCACTACCTTCTGGAACTTGAGTCTTTCGACACCGCGGAACTCCACGGGTTCGTTGAAGCTGCGACGGGCATGCTCCACGGCCCATTGCACCAGCACAACGCCGGGGACCAAGGGGAAATCCGTGAAGTGTCCCTCGAGGTAGCACAGGCGTTCGGGAACCTCGAGAGTGATGCAGCATTGACCTTCGCCATTGGTGCTTTCACCCAGCCATCTGGCACTACGCTCATTGTCGAGGTCGGCAAACAAGCGCTGGATCTCAGCCCGGTCCAGCTTGCCCTGGCGATTGGTCGGAATCCGCTCGACGAAACGCCAATAGCGAGGGATAGCCACGGCTTCCAGCAGTGTCGATAGTTGTTCGCGCATCTGGCGGATCAACTGACGGCGCACTTCGTGGTCCCAGGGCGCCTGGTCCCCGGGCAGGGCAACGACGACTCCGATCCGGCCATCACGTCGATCGAGATCACAGCAGTGGGCTGCTTCCACCTGAGACAGTTGGGTCAGGTGTCCTTCGATGGCGGTCAGCGAGATGCGCTTGCCGGCGACCTTGGCAACACGGTCCGCGCGCCCCAACAGGCGGAAACCTTCGGTGCAGGTTTCGATACGATCCTGCTGCGGCCACCAGCGGCCTGGCGGTTGATATTCGCGGGGCAGAAAGGGCGAACGCAGTTCCAGCAGACCGTCTGTCTCACGCGTCTCGACTCCGGGCATCGGCTGCCAGGCCGCACTCTGGCTCTGGCGGCGCCAGGCAATGCCACCGGTTTCGGTGCTGCCATAGATTTCGATCACTGGAGCCTGGAACAGTTGCTCGCAACGTCTGGCGTCAGCCCGCGACAGAGGTGCCCCCGAGGACAGTACCTGCCAGGGAGCCGAGCTCTGCCAGTCGATATGTTCGGGAAGTCGCGACAATTGTGGTGGAGATGACACCAGCAAGGGCTGACGGTTGGTCGCCCTGGCTTCGCCGAGCCTCGCCGCCATGGGTTCCGGGTAGCGGCTGTCTGCGCCGCAGAACGGAATACCATGGCACAGTGGGCGGAGGATGCCGGTGAGCAGGCCGTAGATATGCTGATGACTGACCTGAGAAATGACCGCATGGTGCTCCATTGGCCACAGCTCGGCGTGACAGTTCAACTCATTGGCCAACTGTTCGAAGCTCTTGGCATGCATCGCAGGCTCGCCAGTGGAGCCGGAGGTATAGAGCACCACGGCTTCGGTCTGGGCATCGATGGCCAGAGGTGGCGGCGGTGTGGATGCTGCTGGCGGAGGCGCGCCCTGGATTCGACCGTCGACCTGCTGCGTCAGGTGGGTCATGGTCTCATCGCGATCATCACTGGCCAGCACCGCACTGCGACCCGTTTCCCACAGGGCCAGCAGTGCGGCAGTGAAGGCGGCGGGGTCGGGTTCGAACAGTAACCAGCGGCCCTTCGGTTGCTCTTCCAGCCAGACTCGCCAGGCATCAACACGCGGCAGCAGCTCTGATGCCTGGCACCAGGCGTCGGGCATGGAGGTATCATTGTCCGGCTCGGCGCGCCAGGGCGCATGGATCAGAGAGGTGTAGCTCACAGATGACTCCGCAGCCGGCGGCGACAGCACCATTCACCGGCAAACATCAGGCCCATCAGTACGTAGCTGATGACGCCGTTGTAAAGCGACCATGTGGACAGGTCTGCATAACAGGCCGTCCAGGCGGCAATGCTGCCGTTGGTCACGAAAAACAGGCACCAGACCTGCGTCACCCGGCGCGTGTAGCGTACACCGGAAGCCGGTAGGTCGGGCTCACGCAGGCGTGCCAGACGCTCGATAACGGGAGGACCGCGCCACAGACTGGTGGCAAAGACCGCCAGCATGACGGCATTGACCGCCACCGGATAGCCACGCATGCCCAACTCGGCATCGACCACCAACCCCACCAGCAACAGTGTGATGGCCGCACTGATGGCCAGACTCCGTGCCTGGGGTAGACGCCAGGCAATCAGGCCACAGCCCACCAGCAACAGAGGCCATGGCCCCAGCGTGTCCATCAGGGCCCAGGCGGCAAGAGGCCAGGCCATGGCCGCGATTGCCAGCAGGATTCCGCTTGCTCGCACCTTGCTGATATCAGTCACGGGTTCATCAGCCACGCATTCATCAGTCATGCATCAGGGTTTCGACCGCCACGACCACATCATTGATGGTGCGTACCGACTTGAAGGCTTCAGGGTCGATGCGGCGGCCGGTGAACTGCTTGAGCTCAACGACGAGGTCGACGGCATCGATACTGTCGATGTCGAGGTCTTCGTACAGTCTTGCCTCGGGGGTGACTTCGTCGGCCGAGACTTCGAACAGCTCCACCAGGGTGCGTTGCACGTGAGCCAGGATCTGCTCACGGGAGCTGTTGTCGGAGGTTTCAGTTGACACGTCGTTCCTCCACCAGTGCTTGCAGTGCGGCGAGGCTCTCAAAGTGGCGACGGGTATCCTCGGCTTCTGCATCGAGTTTGATCCCGTAGCGCTTCTGCAGCGCCAGCCCGAGCTCAAGAGCATCGATCGAGTCGAGCCCCAGTCCTTCTCCGAACAGGGGCGCCTGGTCGTCGATATCCTCGGGAGTGATATCTTCCAGCTCAAGAGTCTCGATGATCATGCACTTCAGATCATGCGATAGCTGTTGTGTTTCGCTCATTGTACAAGCGCTCCAGTTCTTCATTGAAATAGTCACTCAGCTCACGGGTCAACTGGCGAGCCTGCTGGGCCCGTGGCAGAGAGGATGATGCTGTGGTCGGGAGCTCATCCAGAATATGTAGACTCATCATCACCCTGCTTTCCGGGATATGGTACCAGGGGTCCCCTTTTGTCAGGGTGGTGGGAGTACAGTCGATCAATACCGGAGTAATCGGTGCTTCGGTACGCAGGGCGATATTGGCTGCGCCACGGCGGAACTTGATGGGTCTACCGGGTGTGGTTCTCGTGCCTTCGGGAAACAGGATCAACGATTCACCACGGGCCAGGCTAGCCTGGGCCGCGTCGAGCACGGCTTCCGGGTCGCGGTTGGTGATGTAGCCGGCGACACGGATAGGACCCCGCGTGAAGGGATTGCTGGCCAGCTTGCCCTTGACGATGCAGGCGGCGTTGGGAGTATGCGCGAGCAGGAAGACCACGTCGATCAGTGATGGATGGTTGGCCAGTACCAGTTGGCCGGGGCGCTGCAGGCATTCGACGTTGGTCAGCCGGTAGTCGAGAACACCCAGGCCTTTCATGATGGCGATGAAGACCTGGAACAGGCGCTGAATCAGGTGGCGGGCGACGTGCTGGCGGCGGTCACGATTGCGGATGCCGAGATGCAACAGCGGCGATATCAACAGGCCTATGGCCAGCCCGCCGATACCGAAGATGGCGAAGGATAATGCGGTACCGGCGCCGCGTCGCCACTGGTCCAGTTTCACAACTGCTCCAGACGCCATTGTTGCTGACGTCCTGCCAATGTTGTTGTGCTGCCGCTCAGCCAACGAATGACATCGAAGGGATGCGGTGCCCCCTCGCTACCATCGGTGTTGCTGTTCATCAGGCAGGGGCCCTGGTTCAGGGTCAACCGCATGGCGATGGCACAGGGAAAGCCAGGGTGAGTGGTGTGGCCGACATAGTCTTCCGGCAACTCACCTTCGCTGAATGCGACAACCACGCTTGACTGCCCCTGGGCAAGATAGCCGGCGGCCTCCCAGAACATGGCCTCCAGCTCATTGCCGCTGGCGCTCAATGCCTGGAGAGGCCGATGATGGTCATTGGCAATCGAGTGAACCCCGAGGGTAGCGTTATGCACCGACATGGAGAACCGTGTAGGTGAGGGGGGCTCCTGATTGACCAGACCCTTGAGCATGTCCAGGGTACGGCTGGCATCGCCATGACGAGACGCATGGATCAAGGGGTAGCGAGCATCGGGGTCCAGTCGAGCGAGCAGGTCACAGACCGCTCTGCCGGAGGTGTCCAGCCGACGGCGCAGCATCGCCGGCAACGACTGTCCCGGTTTGTCGGTAGTCAGCAACTGGGGATGCTGTAGACGATCGATACTGTCAGGACACCATCCGAGCCAGTCACCTAGGCGTATCTGTTGCATGCGGGAGGCCAGAGTGAAAAGGCAGAATTTTATCCTGTAACACTATAGTGTCCAAGCGCAAACAAGCGTGAAGGTGCTGGCTGATTGAGGTAACTGGCTTGCTTGTTATGTGAAATTGGCGATATCCGGCTAGCGCCACGCGCTGGCTCTGGCGGCATCGAGCCCGACATTGGAGAGGTGGGACAAGGTCAGTATCAGCCCGGCAGGTTCTTGTCCTGGGCCGCCAGCGGCCACAGGGCAGTGCCACCGACGGTCCACAGGCCCGGGATGAACTGTTGGGTTTTTACGTCGATAGTGCGGTGGGGCCACCACATGGCTGCCGGTGGTGGCCTCCGAGTGACTGGCCTACAGCAGATACTTGAAGCGCAGTCTGGCGCCATAGCGGTCTGCATCGTCGAGGTTGTCGACTTCATCGTGCTCGATGGTGCTGTAGTAGGCCCCCAGGTAGATGCCGAGGTCCTTGATGTCGAGCACATCGGCGAAGTGGTACGACGTGTAGAGCGTATCGATGGAATACTTGCCCGGCAGACTGATGACATCATCGTCATTGCTGCCTGGTTTGACGTCGTCAATCTCGTTGCCGGCATGAATATAGCCGACCCCGAAGCCTTTCCAGAGCGCATTCAGCCCCAGCGTCAGGTTGTCTTCCTCGTAGGCATCGAGCCATGACAGGTTGGCGTTCAGGCTCCAGTCACCCGAATCCCAGGATAGCCGAGTACCGTAGCCGGTCCGGTCACTGATGTCGGCACCACGTTCATCGACGATGGCGTCATCCACCAGGTTGGTCTCCATGCCTGCCGCCAGTGTCCAGGAGCCTGGTGTCCACGCCACTACCGGGCGCACGATAAACGAGCTCTTGGCGTCATCATCCGGGTTGACGGTGTAGCCGTGATAGGTGGATGAGTCGAAAAGATCCGTACGGTCACCAAACAGTGTGGAGACTTCAGCATGCCAGTCTCCAGTGCTGTGGCTGACCATCACCTGGCCTGAATCCCCGCCGCGGCCACGGCCTTCCTTTGCCTGGTAGACATAACCCTGGCCATCTCGGTAGAGCCCATCGGATGTGTCGCCGCTGAAGCCGACGAAAACATCCTGGCCCAGCGGAAACAGGTCGTAGGCTTCGAAGCGGCCTACCTTGAGCTGTGTCCCTCCGCGGTTGCCGATGGCCAGCCAGGCATCATCAACACCCATGCCGCCGTCTGTCTGAACCAGTGGCTGAACCTTGAAACGCGCATAATTTCCGCTATCGGTGCTGCGCTCGCCACTGACATCCAGCAGTATTCGGCCAGTCTGGTTGAATTCATCACCATCATCGATTTCATCCTCGAAGAAGATGGGGCCTCTTCCGGAGTGGGTATTCTGAGCGTTGATATCGAGCTCGACATCGCCACCGAACGTCAGGCGATTATGGCCATTCTCATAGGTAAAATCTGCCGATGCCGGCAGGCTGAACATGGCGGCGACGGAGCCGATGAATGCGATCTGGAAATTGGAGTTGTTGTTCACTCTTGTGACTTCCCTTTATTGTTGCCTCCGTGGATTGTCGGCTGTCCTGTCACCGCAATCCCTCGATGGTCGGTCTTGATCTAAACGGGTCATACGACGGATGTGTATCTGTGTCTTCGCTCATACATCACAACGCAGTACTGCCTGTTCCAGAGCGTTGATCTTGTCTTCCCGGGAGCTTCCGCTCGGCTTGAACTCCTGAGCAACATAGCCATCGAACCCGGTATCCAGGATCGCTTGCATGATGGCTGGGTAATACAGTTCCTGGTTGGTATCCAGTTCATGTCGCCCGGGAACGCCGGCAGTATGGTAGTGGCCAAAATACTGGTGATTGTCGCGAATGGTTCGAATGACATCTCCTTCGCTGATCTGCATGTGATAGATGTCGTAAAGCAGTTTGAAATTGGGAGAACTCAACCGCTGACACAGCTCGATTCCCCAACTGGAGTTGTCGCACAGGTAGTCAGGGTGATCGATCTTGCTGTTGAGCAGCTCCATATGCAGCGTGACGCCTTTCTGCTCCGCGTGGGCGAGAATCCTCTTCAATCCCTGCTCGGCATTGAGCAACCCCTGTTCCTCCGACAGGCTGCGCTGGTTTCCACTGAAGCAGATCAGGTTGCGATACCCGGCATCACTCACCATGTCGATGTGGCGGAGGTAGCTCTCCACCAGATCGGCGTGAAAGCGACTATCACTCCAGCCATCCTCCAGATTGGGCTCTGCGCCGTTGCACATGGAAGAGTCGATGCCGTGGCGCTTCAAGGTGGGCCATTCGTCGGGGCCAACCAGGTCAATGGCTGAAAAACCGGTGCTCAATACGAGCTGGCATAATTCATCAAGGCTGAGAAAGTCGTAGGTCCAACGTGCCACCGAGTGGTTGATGTTCCCTTTGAGACCTCGTGCATCCTGACTGCTCACATGGGCGCTTGCGGTTGAAGAGAACACGTTGGGTATGGCAACCGCGGCAGTGCTGGCGAGGCCAGTATAAAGCAGCGTCCTTCGGCTGATGGAGTGATCACCCATGACCAGTCTCCTTCATGAGCATATAGAATAAATTCATCTAATCAGGCCTCCTCATTGTGATGTGGTGAAGCATGGATCTACTGGGTCCATTGTTTGTTGTGGTGCAGCAATAAGTGATTACCATTAAACTGGTGTAACCGGTTACATTGGTATAGGGAATTTGTTGAACATATGCAATGAGGCTGCTAACAAGTCAGTGCCATGACAAGAGGTCAGGGGCTATCATGTTGTAGCGGAAACCCTCTCAACCATGGCGTTCAAGGAAACAGTCGAAGCGAGGGGGAAGGAAGGGATATCTTTGGTATATTAGACTTAAGTTTATTCCTGGTGATGCTATTGGTGTTGGGTGACAAAGAGCGCTGGTGTGAGCGTTCAGGTGAGTCGCTAGCGCAGATCCTGCGACCAACGTTGCTGCTCGCCCTGAAAGCAGCAACGTTTATCACGGTGAAGAGTCGAGTCCCGGGGAGGGGGATTACCTGGGGCCTTGAAGCGCTCTGAGCTGCTGGATATCGGAGTGGAGTTCATCCTCGGCCTCCTGCAGCTCCTCGCGTTGCTCGGCGATGTCATCCGGGTCGCCTTCCCGCAGAGCCTCGTCGAGGTCCTGTCGGCGGTCACGAACTTCTTCCCGGCTTTCTTCCACAGCTTCCTCTGCATCAGCAATCAAGCTCTCGTCAGTGCAGTGGGCGCGGATATTGGAAAGGGCGCGTTGGAGCCCCTCGATGCGATGTTCATTACCGTACTTCTCGGCGGACTGCAGTTCATGCAGCACCTCTTCTTCCCGAGCGCTGCATAACGGGTTGGTGTCATCGGCGAGCGCGCCGGACGCATAGGCGGCGCAGAAGCAGAGTGGCAGGAGATATCCAGGTCGTTTCATTGTGCGAGCTCCGTTCGCGTATTGGGCTGTTCCGAGTGCCATACTATCGACATTATGCCGCTATATGGATTTCGGTTGCATTATTGATCGGGGCAGTTCGGCAAGGAAAGGGAGGTCGGAGTATGACACCAGGAGGAGATACCTACTCGGCAACTGCTGACCTGCAGGAGACGCTGGAGTCAGTGCTGCAGATTCTGCAGCAGCATCTGGCGGATGAGTTGGTGGCAGCCTGGTTGCATGGTTCGGCATTTTCAAGTGGATTACAGCCCGACAGTGATGTGGATATCCTCGCCGTGACTGAGCAGCCCATGAGTGCAGCGGTGCGGGCCGAGATAATCGAGGCGTTGATGCGGCATTCAGGATATCCGGGGGATGGTAGTGGCTTGAGGCCATTGGAGGTGATGGTATTCAGGTGTAGTGACCTGGTAGAGCTGCAGTATCCGGCTCGCAGTGAGCTTGTGTATGGCGAATGGCTGCGAGAGACGTTCGAGGCAGGCGAAGTTCCCGAGGCAGAATCCGACCCCGAACTGACGCTGGTGCTGGCTCAGGCTCGCCGGCAGTCCTTGCCTCTGCTGGGTCCCGAGCTCTCGGAGTTGCTGCCGCCGATCTCGGAAGCGGAGGTGTGGCGTGCCACCGGTGACCTGCTGCCGGGGCTGCTTGCCGGCTTCGAGGGGGATGAGCGCAATGTCCTGCTGACACTTGCCCGGATGTGGAGGACGCTGGAGGTAGGTGATTTTGTTCCAAAGGACGTGGCCGCACGCTGGGCGCAGGTGCGTGTTGCTGCCGAGCACGGAGAGCTACTGGAATATGCACGTCAGGCGTACCTGGGAGCTATCCAGGACAGCTGGAAGGAGAGGACGCAGAAAGCGTTGTCGACGGCATGCCTGCTTGCCGATCGTGTCGAAGGCGTTCTATCACGGGAGAGGGGAAAATGACCCGAGTATCAACACACTTGATGTTCCAGGGAAATGCTGGTGAGGCGCTGGCGGCATACCGTCGAATCTTCTCCGACCTCATTGCTCAGGACATTGAATACTACAGCGAAGGAGAAGCCGGAAAGCCGGGGATGGTAAAGCAGGCAAGGATCTCGTTCTGCGGTCATGAGTTGATAGTGATCGACAGTCCGATCCCGCATGATTTTGATTTCACTCCCTCGATGTCCCTGTTTGTCGACTTCGAGACCTCCGATGTATTGGAAGATGCCTTCTCCAACCTGGCCAGCGGAGGGAAGGTGATGATGCCGTTGGATGACTATGGATTCAGCCGAAGGTTCGGCTGGGTCGTCGACTGCTTCGGCGTTTCATGGCAGCTCAATCTTCCTGTCTGATGTGTCAGGTGGAGAGGGTTTATTAACCTCGCTATTGATCTCTATATTCCGGTGGCGGTCATATGCGATGAACGCGGTGTTCTTTCGCGAACCAGTTCGAGTCCTCAACAGTCGGGGGCCAGCTCACCGGAGGCTGGGAGAGTTTCCTGTGTCAGGGGCTGAAAGTTGCCGCAGACTTTCCGTCTCATCAGCTGGTTGTGCTGCCGGGAGGGTCGAAGTATCGGGTCGGTGTTGTCCCCAGGGCGCGGCGAAACATGGCGATGAAGGCACTCTGGCTTCGGTAGCCAAGCTCCAGCGCCACGGTGCTGGCCGACTGTCCCAACGCCAGCCGGCGCACGGCTTCGACCAGCCGTGCCTGCTGGCGCCACCGACCGAAGGTCAGTCCGGTTTCCGCCAGAAAGTGGTTGGCCAGTGTGCGAGATGTTGCACCTACGATACTGCCCCATTGCGCCAGCGTTTCGGTACGACTGGGATCCTCGAGAATTGCCCGGCATATGGTTATCAAGCGGGGGTCGTTGGGCATGGGGGCATGGAGGGGCACGAACTCCATGTTATGCAACTCGTGCACGATAAGCTGCATGATCAGGCCGTCTCGACCGTTGATATTGTATTCCAGCGGTATGTCCATCGAGGCCAGGATCAAGGCGCGCAGTAGATTGGATACAGACACCACCTGACAGGAACGCAGCCCCGTCTCGACAGTGGGCGCGATATAGAGTGTGCGCATGGTGACGGCGCTGAGCATGTTAATGGCATGCTCGGTGCCCGGCGACACCCAGACGGCACGCCCTGTCGGCACCACCCAGGTGTTGTTGTCTGTTGTGATCTCCATCACACCTGAGGCCGCAAAGATCAGTTGAGCTCTGGTATGCGCATGGGGCTCGATACGGTAGCCAGCAGGAAAATCTTTCGCCATGGCCGCGATCGGGCGGTTCAGCTGCTGGTAATCGGCGGAGTCAGTGCTTTTCAAGTTTTTCCGTTTCGCGACATAACTGTTCATCCAAGCGTGATACAGAATGATCGGTGCTGTCTACCCTTGTTCGAACGCGGCGATTGATTGCTCTGCTGCGGACCGGACACGAGGGAGGCCCATGCATCATTCTTGCCGTGTTATCGGCTTCATCAATACCGCCCACTTTCTCGATCACATGTTCATGCTGCTGTACCCCACGGCGGTGCTGGCAATGACCGAGGTGTTCCAGCGTTCCTATGGTGAGATGCTGGCTCTGGCAACGGGAGGGTTCGTGGCCTTCGGGTTGGGGGCATTGCCGTCCGGCTGGTTGGGCGACCGGTGGAGTCGCCGCCGTATGCTGATTGTCTTCCATATAGGGATTGGTGCCTCCGCTGTCCTTGTTGGCTTGAGCACCTCGGTATGGATGTTGGCGACAGGCTTGACGATGATTGGCGTATTCGCCTCGATCTACCATCCCGTCGGCACGGGGCTGCTGGTTTCTCATGCGGAGCGCATTGGACGTGCTGTTGGGTGGAATGGTGTATTCGGCAATCTTGGCGTGGCGTTTGCCCCACTGATCACCGGCGGCCTGGTTCAGGTCTTCGGGTGGCGGGCAGCCTTTCTCGTACCTGGCGTGTTGGTGATCCTCTGCGGCCTGTTGTTCGCGACTATCGTTTCGGAGGAGCAGGCCGCCAGGCCCGGGCCGGGGCGAGGCCGGGCAGCAGCGCGTAGCATTCCGTCTGGAATCCTCCTGCGTGCTCTGATTGGTCTTGCCGTGATAACGATTGCCGGAGGGCTGTTGTTCAACGCTTTCACCATAGCGCTGCCCAAGGTGCTGGATGAGCGTCTGGCCTTTCTTCAAGGAAATGCTGTCTGGGTGGGGCTGATGGTGAGTGCCATCTTCAGTATCGGGGCCATGGCTCAGCTGTTGACCGGGCGAGCACTCGACCGGATGCCCATCAAATACTGTCTGTGGCCACTGGTGCTTGAGGTTCCGCTACTGGGTTGCATGGCTTGGGGGCACGATGGAGTGATGCTGTTGGCCGCGGCGGGTTTGACGTTCCTGATCTTCGCCAATGTCACGATCAACGACACCATCGTGGCGCGGTACTCAACGGAGGAGTGGCGCTCTCGTGTATACGGAGCGCGCTATGTGCTGAGTTTCGGTATGAGCGGTATCGCAGTACCACTGGTGGCCTGGTCGCACACTACGGGAGAAGGATTTGTCACGCTGTTTCTCGTACTGGCCGGGGCATCACTTATGGTGCCGCTGGGTACGCTCATCTTCCCCTGTAGACCTCAGGAGATCTGGTCGAGTGATTCGGTTGAGCCGCCCGAGTCAATGACCAGAGTAGGGTGATGGTTGAGTGTCAGGTTTGACCGTAATGCCTGTCGTAGAGGTTTACGGCTGGAAATATGTCAGAGGGACGTTGATGCGTGACAGGAGAGGGACACAATGAAAAACGGCCACTGCGATGATTTGCTAAGTGGCCGTTTTTTCTATGATTTCTGGTCGGAGTAGCAGGATTCGAACCTACGACCTCTGCCTCCCGAAGGCTATTAGCCTAGAAAAGTTGGGATATGTTCGGCTTTGCTCGTATAGGTTTGTATAAGGTAAAACAGTGGGTTATGTGCCGTTCTGCTATTCCGCTTGTTGCTCGCTACATCCCCTCTTATCCTACGCATGGAACCTATACGGAACCTAGGATGGGGCATGTCGAAAACCACTGAGAAACTCACCACGCGCGCTCTGGAGCGACTCTCCCGCGAGCTCCCCAATGGGGATGAAGTATGGGACTCCGAGCTGTCTGGTTACCACATACGTGCTGGGCAGCGTGGCCTCGCATTGCGCCTATCCTACTACAACTCGAAGAGGCAACGCAGGGTGCTCACGTTGGGTCGATATGGTGAGTTGACCGCTGCCCAGGCCCGCGAGATCGCGCGTGATGCTGTGGCGCTCATCGCTCGAGGGGAAGATCCTCGCTCTATGCAGGAAAGGGAAGTCGCACACGCGGAGCATCAAAGGCAGCAGACGCTCCGGGCATACCTGGAGCAGGACTATGCCGATCATCAGCGACGGCGCAAGGATGGTAAGTCGACGCTTCGTAGAATCGAGGGGGCTTTTTCAGAGTGGATGGACCGACCCATGTCCAACCTGTCTCGCAGTGATGTCGAGCAATGGCAGTCGAATGCGGAAACTGCTCCGGCGGATGACGATGACGACTTCAAGCCCCCGTCCTTCGCGACGTTGAAGCGCTCGTATGGGGCTCTTCAGACTCTGCTCAATCATGCTGCGCAACGTGGCGTAATTCCTGAGAATCCGATCAAGGGTGTTCGCCTGCACAAGCCAGCGCTGACCAGCGAAGATCTCGAATCTGATGAAGGGCGTCGATATCTTGAGGCTTCCGAAGTCGATGCATTTTTTGCTGGCCTTGATGCTTACCAGGAAGAGAAACGATCACAACGGCGCAAAAGTCGAGTCCATGGGAAGGGGTATCTTCCAGACTTGGATGCTGTGACATATGTGGATCATGCGGTTCCTTGGCTGCAGACGATGTATTACACCGGGTTCCGGCCTGGAGATCTGTTTGGGCTACGGTGGTCGCATCTCAATCTGGAAGTGGGCACGATCCGTAAAATTATCGAGAAGACTGCCCATCAGAAGCCTGAGCCTCAAACATTCCCGATATCGGATGCCGCTACATTGGTGCTCAAGACTTGGTGGGAACAGAAGGGGAAGCCGGGTGATGGGTTTGTTTTCCCTTCACCCGTCACTGGGCGTCGAATGGCCAGCACTGCTATGCGAGTTCCCTGGGATCGAGTCTGTAAGTTGGGTGGGATGTCCGCTGGTCTTGTGCTCTATACCCTACGGCATAACTTTGCGAGTCAGTTGGTTATGGCTGGAGTCGACCTGTTGACTGTCAGTAAGTTAATGGGGCACTCCGACATCCAGACCACTATCAAGTACTACGCTCATCTCCAGCCCGATCATAAGCGCAATGCTGTGCAGCTGTTCGCTCGGATCGGGCAGGGAACAAGGCTCCGTGAGTCCGGTCAGGCCAGTCTTGAGCGCACCGACGCCTCTGCAGTGCTCGAATAGCTCTCGCTGGCTTCCAACCAGGCATACACGTCAGATAGTCGATATCTCACCAAGTGGCCTCGTTTGATGAATCGAGGCCCGGGACGACCCAGCAAAGTGCCAGTGGACCTCGCCTTGCGGGCAGTGGCTGGCATCGCTGGAATCAGTCTCGGAAACACCACCGTATCTGGCAACTCCACCATGGAAGGATCAACACCTGCTCTCACCCTGGAAAGGGCGTCAGACAATGCCTGATCGAGTTCCTGTTGGCTTTTCTCTGTGCTCATGATGCCTCCTTGTTTCTCGCTTTCCAGCGGTTGAAACGGTTACGAATGATTCGAAAGGTCTGCTCTGCCTGCCGGTTATGGTCGAGCTCTGCCCGGCTCTGGATCTTGCAGGCTGCGACAAGCCAGTCGCGGGCATCTTGCTCGTTGTGTGTACCGTCGGGCAGTTGCTGCTCTGTGAGGTCAAACTTGTGGCGCCGGCGACGATCGAGATAAAGCTGGAAGACCGGATCTCGACACAGCATGGCGGCAGCTCGAGCCATGCCCCTCCCTTTCACCGTTTGCTCTTGATTCATCATGCTGCCACCTCAGTCCCGTCCGGCCAGGTGATTGAATGCTGCCGCTGCCACTCGTGGAACCTGGCCATTACCAAGGGCTTTAATTCGGTCCACCCGATGGGCCACCCCATCAGCCACTCGACCCACGCTGGGTTCAACTGGCCACCCTCCAAATGCATGATCTTGTGATCGAGGCGGTCGTTGATCCGGCTCCGTCCGTCCTTTCGCAGCAAGGCTCCCGCACTGGATCCCTTGCTGGCACTGGCTGTGGGTGTTGGCCATAGCTTCACTGCACTGCTCAACCCCCAGCCTGCATTCTTGCTGGCTCCTGGCTTGTTGTGGTTCCCGTAAACTGTTGGTGTGGGCCACAATCCAGATTCGCTTGCGGCGATGTGGGGCACCCACGTCGCTTGCTCCCAGCACTCCCCATTCCGCATCGAACCCCAGTTCGGCCAGGTCGCCGAGAACACGGCCGAGCCCTCGAGAAGTGAGAGCTGGGCTGTTTTCCACGAGGACGAGTGATGGTCGTACCTCGCCAATGATCCGCCGCATTTCCTCCCAGAGTCCGGAACGCTCACCCTCCAAACCATCGCCGGTCCCAGCAACGGATATGTCCTGACACGGGAATCCGCCCGATACCACGTCAACAAGGCCTCTCCATGGCGCTCCGTCAAAACTGCACACGTCAGACCAAATCGGGAAAGCTGGCAGGGCTCCATCATTCTGTCGCTGCGCCAGAACTTGTGCTGCGTAGGCATCACGTTCAACGGCGCAGACTGTTCGCCACCCCATGAGGTGGCCACCGAGAATTCCGCCACCAGCGCCCGCGAAAAGAGCCAGCTCATTCACCCTTTACCTCCCTCGGCCATCATTCGCCGATCCAGGTAAGTCCTTGCCATGCTCAGTGGCAGGACCTTGATAGCTCGGTGATGCTTCAGCATCTCCGTCCAGATCTCCTCGGCGAACTCGTTAATTTCCTTCTCGAGCAACTCGGCGTCGTGCTTGGCGAGACTGGTTTCGGGTGCGGCCTTGAACGCTTCATACGCCCGCTTGGTGTCAGCAGGCAGAACACCCGGAACACCGGTGTATGCCGCCAGCTCGCTTGCCGATCTTTTCAACCGCTTCACATGAGCCGCCAGTGCATCACGCTCCGCTCGCAGCTCACTGCACTGACGCCATAGTTCCGCAATGGTCTGACGTGCCCGTGCTGACAGTTGTGATCTCCCTCCCACGGGGTATTCGTCAAGCTGCTGGGTTACCTCGAGGCGTTGACGGTTGCTCGGTTCCGGCGCGAACTGGTCATCACATGCTGTAGTCGTCATGGTCACACCCGCTTGTTCAGCGCGTTGTACATTGCCTGGCGCAGCGATTCGGCGGCCAGCATGTGCTCGATCTGGCTCGCTGCCGACTTGAGGACCGCAATCTGGATCAATTCATCGTCCATCTTGAGTCTCGCGGTCCTGATCACTTCCTCCACCGCTTCGGTAATCTCGCCCGCTGTCGGTTTCGCGTTATTCATGGTGTTGCTGTCTCTCTGCTCTTTGGGCGGTGGCGTGCGAAGGGGAGGCCGGTATCTATCGGACATGGCGGCGCTTCTCCTCGATGATCTGCTGGCACTCAATGCATGTGGTCGCCCAGGGTGCTGCCTTGCGACGTGCGACGGGGATCTCACCGCCGCACTCTTCACACTCATCATTGGCAGCCGTGGTGTCCGGTATGCGACAGGTGGCCATGGCACTTTCCATGCGGCGTTCCATCAGTTCGGTGGCGATGTCGGCGATATCAGCCATTGGCGAGTTCCTTCTCAGGGATAGCGGGGTGATAGGCGATGCGATAGCCACGGCTCCACAGGCGGAACCAGAGCAGCCAGGCAACAGCAGAGCTCACCGGGCGGCCGGCACGGCGCGAGGCAAAGCGCTGCATGGCCATGCCCTGGCTGGTGGCAGTGCTGTAGGGGTCGGCTCGACCCAGCGGGTCGAGCACCATGTAGAGGCGGTCACTCATGGATGCGCTCCTGGATAGCCTGGCTATCCCGGTACTCGCAGCGATGTTCCTCGAGGGCGCTGCGCAACGCTTCCTCGCTGTCGAAGGCAACAACCATGGCGAAACGGTGGCGCACCTGGCCGCTTTCCTCGTTCAAGATGGCCAACTCGCCAGCATCCTGCAGGACGCCGCGCGGGACGGTGTGGCTGGTGTGATGTTGTGTGTGCATGTCGTTCTCCTTGCTCAGATGGGGAAATACTCTTCTGGCTCCACGGGAGCCGGTTCGAGGAAGATCCCGCGCTGGGCGAGAGCTTCACGGGCAATAGGGCTATGCCGGGCTTTCCGGAACGTCTCGGCGCGGGCATAGCGGGCTTCGAGGTCGATTTCGTCGGCTTTTTCGTTCTCGATGCGCAGCCAGTCGGCCAACCTTTCGGCCTGCTCCCGGAGGATTTCCGGCGGCGGCGTGCGCGGAGTGATATCGACCTGCGTACAGTTAGTGACACAAGTCCAAGGGGCCCCGGCTTCGCCGGGTCCCGAGGTGCCCTCCGCACGTGCCATGCGGGAGCGAATCTCCCAGCGGTACACGCGCGTGAGGTATTCGGAGACGGAACCACGGCCAGAATTGACCACCAGACCAACCGTCGCCTTGATGCCTTCGCCATAGCGGCCGCGCATCTTGATATCGCTGGAGGCCTCACCAGTGGCATGGCTGAACTCGGGGCGACTGGTATCCATACGCTGGACTGTCCAGGGTTTGACGGGACGTTGGTTCCGGGGCAGGTTCGGGCCGCCCATCAGGCGCAGGAACAGATCCCACTGGCCGGCATTGGCGACCTTGCGGATAGCATGGAATCGTTCGGACGCTGATAGGTCAGGCCGGGTGGCGGCCTCCCAGTCAGCAACATGATCGTCCTGCTGCTCATTGAGGCGACGGATCTCGCGCCACACCGTGACGCTCGGCAGGCCGAAGAACTGGAACTGGCGGATGCCCCACACCGCCGCCCAGGCCTCGATGCGAGGGGCGCTGTCATTCATGTCACGGCCGTAGTTGTCCGCGTCCATGAACTGTTCGCCATTGATGTTTTTGCTGATGTACTTGGCGACGTAACCGGCGGCCGTGCCTTTCGTGTAGTCAATGCGCTTGGCATCGAAGCGGGCATTGGTCTTGCCCCAGCGGTCGAACAGCTCTTCGGGGTCCGCTTCCTCGGCATACTCGCGAAGAGTTGCGGTAACGGTGGCCTCTGCCTCGGGCTTCATCCAGACCAGCATGTGCCAGTGCGGTGTGCCGTCGTGGTGGGGCTCAACGACGCGGATGCCATAGACGCCCACTTCCTCACGGGCGAGCCGTGCGCGGACCTTTGCCCATAGCTGCTGCAGGTGCTGTTGGGCCTCACGCGGCGTGGCGCCGTTGTACTTCGGGTTCCTGTGGCAGCTCCGGGCAATGACCGGGTGGAAGCGACTGGGCGTTGTCACGGTGTAGAACATGCCTACGTGACCAAGCCGGCGCGCCTCGACTTCTGTGTCGCGGATCCGGAGCATCAGCTCTGCGCGACGATGGTCCGGGTTGGCGAGACCCAGCTCGGCCAATTCGGCCAGGGTGTAGGTCTGACCTTCCTGATTGATGGCTTCGAGGGTTTCGAGCAGGGCGCGGTTACGCACCTTCTGCTGGCGGCGACGCTCGATGGTCATGTCGCTGCAGTAGATGCCAGCACGCTTGTGCACGCGGTGGGCTTCGCGCTGGACCTGCTCGAGGCGTCGACCCGCGAGACGGCGCAACTTGCGACGCCACCAGTTGGAACAGGTAAGGCGAGCCAGCTGTATATCGGCTGGCCCGTTCACTGGCGGCGGCGTGATGCCATGCAGGCGAGCACGAACTCTGGCCTTGTTGAGGGCCATTTCATTGGCCACCGCGAGCGACATCTTGGGCGCGGGCTGCCACTTGAACACAGCCATCAGGGGGATGCCGCCCGGAGGTGGAGTCAGGGGATTGCGGGCCTCGGCGATAAGGCGTGCCATGGCGCGGTGCTGGGCAGACAAGGAGTTGCCGGAGATCCGCTTCAGCTTCATCGGAGGCGGCAGCAAACCCAGACGCTGGCGGCGATTGTGCTCGGCAATGCCACTGATCAGCCGGTTGCGCTCATCGTCGATGGCGCGAGCCTGAGCCTCGGCGTGATTGACCAGGGCATCGTCATCGTGGGTACAGTTGAAAGCACCGATGCTGAGGCGTTCTTCTACGCTGGCCAGCCACGCGCAACCATCGTGCAGCCCCTGGATGGTTGTCGGGGCGCGCTGCACCAGAGCGTGGAAGCCCTGCTCGAGATCCTTCGCGATCGTCTGGAATCGGCGATATGTCTGTGTGGGTTCAACCAGATCACTGGCTTTGCGACGAAGCCAGCGATTGCCGGCGGCATTGCCATGACGGTTTGCCACATAGATGAATCCGGCAGCAAGGTCCTCGGCCAGGGTGGGCAACGGCCCCCAGAAGTTTTCCTGGCGCCAGAGGTGGCACTCGCGGTTGCCGAACTGCAGGGATTGCTCCACCGCCTTCATGCCACGCCTCGCTCGATCATGGAGATCCAATGCAGGGCCCCTTCAGTGTTGCCCTCGGCCAGTGCCTCACGGGCATGGCTGGCAAGGTCGCGACTCGGGTGCTTACGCTCGCCATCCATTCGCTCGCGAAGGCGAGAGGCATACTGGCTCATGCGATGGATAGCGGCGCGAATGGCGTCCCGACGGGGCTTGGGCATATCCTCGATGGCCTGCCGGATATCGCGATCAGCTTGAGGAATAGCGGCGCTGGCCAGCAGGGTGCGACGCTCACCGGGGGCCATGTCTCTCCAGAGTTCGGCGAGATCCTGATCGGCACATCGCTTATGCAACTCGGCGCGCAGTGCGCCCCAATCACCACGGTCAGGCTGGACGAGCGGCAGCGCTTTCGGAGTGGGCAACTGATGTACTGAAGCTGGCATGCAGCACCTCCTGACGGCGTGGATGGGGTAGTGAAATCGGGAAGGGGTTACTGACGGGAAAGAAGCAACAGGCGGCCGCTATCCTTGTTTCCGGCTACCAGACCCTTACCCTTGAGCAGTTCACGCAGGTCACGAACCGTCAGAAAGACGCGGTACCCATCGCTTCTGTTGAGGACCAGAGTGCTGGTAGTGGTGACACTGATATCGATGCTGTCCAGGCTGGTGATGGTCTCTACTGCAGCCATTTCTCGCATAGCCGTGTTTTCTGCACTGCGCTCCGTCATGTCATGGTTGATCATCAGGTGCTCGATGCACCCATCGAGTGCCACGTCGCGAGACTCGCCACGCAGCTTCCACAACTGCTCTCCGGCGATGCTGTTTGGGTCAAGTTGCAGGGGGCGGGCAGCAGTAATAGGCACGACTGTGCTCATAGGGTTTCTCCTGTAGAAGGGCTGTCAGGTGATCTGAGGCTGTAGTTGATCCAGCAGCACACGGCGGCTGCGAGGCTCGAGAGGAATATCCACCTCGGGATTGGGGTTGCGACTGGGGCAGGTGGTCAGCACTACCTCGACCTGCAACTTTCCAGCCCAACCGCATTCGGGGTTGGTGCACTGGGCATACACATCGGTGAGCACCGGCACCAGTCGTCGGCTTGAGCGGGTATAGGTGCGCGACTGGCAATGCGGGCAGATAATCCTCACCGGCTACCTCCTTGATTGTTGATGGGGTATAGCGCTCGCCCTCTTCCGGTGAGTCCGATCGTTCCCTTGCGTAGTCGGCGGCGCATCAGCCATTCGGCAGCCTGGTCAAGTGACTCAAGGCCCTGCTGATCGCGCACAGCTTCCAGGTGGCTTTCCAGCTCCGCATCCAGAGCAAGATGTAGCTCTTTGGGCATGGGGTGCTCCTTGAGGACCTTTTTTGTGTCTGCCTTCACTGGGCACGCTGAGCGACATTGGGGGTGATGATGTCGCTGACACCGAGTGTTTCGAGTGCCTCCTTGAGCACGAGCTGCCGTAGCAGCGTGGCTTTCGAGATACCGGTGTAATCGACGAGAGCGTCGATGACCTTGGCTTCGTACTCATCAAGGTTGATAGCGGCATAGCGCTGACGGATGCGACGGGTGTCCTGATGCATGGCGGCTTTCCTTTTGCGGGTCAGGAGGCAACTTCGGTGTCGCGGCGATAGCTTTCGAGGCCGCGCAGAAATACGAGGCGGAGCATGGCACTACAAGATCTGCTTTCTCGTTCCGCCAACGACTCAAGTTCAGAACGCTCATTCGGCAGAAGGCGCGCAGCGACAGGCTTTGTGACTCCGCGCGGGCTCCGGGTGGGGGAAGACGCAACAGCGGGCATGGGGTAAGCTCCATTGTGTAACGCTAGTAGACGTTCAGGAGCATATGCCCCTTTATGGGGATTGGTCAACTTTATGGCGATTGATAATGCCTATTGAATCGGCGAATAGTCACGAAAAGTTAGCTATCACTGACCAGATCATGCAGAGGATGCGTGAGGTTCTGGAGGTTGACTCTGACTACAAGCTGGCAAAAATTTTTGGAAAATCCACCAGTGCTCTGAGCAATTGGCGCAAACGTGGCTCCATACCTATCGATGAGTGTATTTCACTTTCTGTGACCCATGGCGTGAGCCTTGACTGGCTGATTCTCGGTAAGGGACCACGTGAGTCAGGAAACGCACCAACCGGGTCTCAGGGCTTGTCGATCAGCGCATCTCCCAGCGAGGGGCTATGTGCTATCTCGATGTACGACATTGAGGCAGCGGCTGGGGATGGCCGCTCGCTTGAACAAGAGAACATTGAGTCCACCCTGTATTTCGAAGGAGAACAGCTGGCTGCCCAGGGGCTAGACCCCGCCCATATTGTTGGCGTGAAAGTGCGTGGCGACAGCATGGAGTCGACACTGGCTGACGGTGACTGGGTGCTGGTGGATCGCAGTGATCGCCCGGATCGCCCGGAGGGAGTCTTTCTACTGCTGGTGGATGGCGAACGGCGTATCAAGCGGGTACAGCGGGTTGCCGGTGGGGCTTGGGTGTTGATCAGCGACAATAGCCATTACCAGCCGGAGATGATCCCCCCGGACAAGATGATGGCCGTCGAGCTGCTCGGGCGGTGTGTGGTGAAGATCGGTAGTATTTCGTGATATTGATCAGGGCGACATAGATCGCCCGATTAAAACAGAGACTCTCAATAGAGAGCATAACTACGCAAGGGAACATTCTGATGAATGACAACGTGCTATTGATGGTGTTTGTCGCTGTCTTTGCTGGTGTGTGGTGGTTCGTTTCAAAAAGACTAGCCAAGATGGGAAAAGGCGCGTTTCTTCGGCACTTTTTGGGAGGTGTGCTAGGACTTTTTTCTGGATTGGTAGCCTTGTCACTTGCATTCGGATTATCTGGCGAGACATCGGTAACTGGTCAGGACGATAAAGGCAACCAGTCAGTAGATTCAGCCTCATCAACACATCAAGATTTATCGAATCACTATGAAGTGATATCCGATCAAGTTAATGCTCCATTCAAACGAACAGTTGAGGTTGTCCTCCACGAACGTGTGAGCGAAGATCAGCTTGAAGAGATTGGAAGGTCGATCAAGGCAATGGATGACGAAGAGGTTGAACGAACCTTCATTGGCTACCGCTTGGACAGCCAGCCATCAGACAGCGCCTATTGGGGAACCACTCATTACAATCCCACTCTCAACGTCGTGATCCTTGGACTTACTCCTGACGAGTACAAGGCTCTTCAGGATTTTGATGTAGCAGGAGAGTACCAAGAAATAATGGGGTCGTGGTTCATCGGTAGAGGATTCCCCCACCTTCTTGTTGCTTACAAGGTAGATGGTGAATCGTTCATTGATGAGGTCTATGCAGACCTTAGCACCAGCTCATCCAGTATGGTTGAATCGAGAACTGATGATGGAAACATCAGGCTTGAGAAGCCTAATAATGAATTTGGTGAATATTTTGTAATTGACTCCCAAGGCAATCTCCAGTTTTGGAGCAAGAACGGAAACTATTTTACCGCTTCTCCAAAGGCTGATTCTGAGCAGGCTTCTTCGTAGGAAACTGGAATGCGAGTCGACTATCTTGGCCCGGCATTTCCGGGCCTTACCAATCCGTGTGTCTCAACACTGGGCTTCCGTGAGATTCCGCCAGAGTGCTTTCTGGTCGAGGTCTCCGATGAGGCGGGTATCGGTGGCGAGATTCAGGAAGGCGACCTGATGTTGGTGGATGAACGTCGACCTATTCAGCATGGGGACTTGGCCGTGATGGACGTTGAGGGACAATTGCGATTGTTCCGCAGCCATCGTATTGGTGGGAACTTTCGACTGATTCCTGCCGGTGGCGGACAAGGTATGTTTGCCAAACCGAGCGATGTGCGTGGAGTGGTAGTTCATCATAGATCAATACCTAAAGAACTTGGGGAGTGGCAGGTATGAGTGCTTGGGATGGAGACCGTCTGAATAGAAAGCCTATTGCTGACTTTTTAACCACATTTCTAGATGGTGATGATGATGCAAAGGTAATGAATATAGATGCGCCTTGGGGGTTCGGAAAGACGTATTTTGTTAGTGAATGGCATGAAGGTTTTTTAGAAAGTCGGGGGACGATTTATTTTAACGCTTGGAAAGTTGACTATTCTGGCGAGCCATTTTTTGACTTGGTTTCAGCTATTAGAGACCAATTGGTTAACCAATCTCCTGTGTCAGAAAAAATCAATGAAGCAGCTGCAGGATTTATAAGAAAATCTGCTCAAGTAGCTGTTAAGGCAGGGCCAGAAGTAGGGAAACTGCTACTTAAGGGACTGATAAAAAAAGCACTGGCAACCGACCTCGATGAAGTTTCTGATAAGATAACAGATGCCGGTTATTCTGCTGCAGAATCTGCTGTTACTAAACTACTTGATAATAGTTCTAAAGCATCAGAGGTAGTTGATGAATTCAAGTCTGATCTTTCTGGTTTAATTAGTGCGGTATCAGAAGAAAAATATAACAAATGTGGCGAGAGAGCACCAATATACATCTTTATTGATGAGCTTGATCGTTGCCGTCCAACGTACGCTATTGAACTTCTTGAGAGAGTAAAACATCTCTTCGATGTCGATGGATGCAAGTTCGTGATTGCTACTGATACCAATCAACTCGCTCATTCCATTCGAGCTGTATATGGTAGTGGGTTTGATTCGCATCGGTACTTAAAAAGGTTCTTCGATGTCACTTATCAGCTTAAAAATGATGACATTGAAGGCTGGTCAAAAATGTCTTTGGGAAATATTGATGCTTCAAACTTAATTAAATTGAATTTTGAGTTGAGGAATAAGTCGCACAATAGCGCCATGTGGCCGGCGAATGAAAATGGTGTTGTGGCTCCACATAAATATTGTGTTTTTTCGGTAGGTGGTGATCTTGAGCCGCATCATTCTGAATTTATTGCTATTTGCAAAACTTTTTCTCTGTCTCTAAGGGATGTTCAAAAGATTATGCTGCATTTTAGAGGTTCAATGGCCACTGCTAGAAGTTCGAGAGTACACTTTTTCTTTCTGTTTTACTTGTCAGTGTTGCGTTATCAGGACTTTGGGCTGTTCTCGCGAATGAGAAATGAATGGAGTCAAGATTTACATGATGAGATTAATGCCAGGTTCCCTCCTTTTTATTTTTATTTTATTACTAAGAATATGTCCGTCCATGAAATAGCCAAGATTTATGTCGAAGCACTGACTATTTCTTTGGGTGATTTGAAAAGTAGATATAATAATATGGATAGTAGTGATCTTGGTTTTGTCTATTCTGTATATGAAAACGTTGTTTACGGTGAAGGGCTGGCTACTTATTTCGATGCTGCAGATATGGCAAGTGACTTGCGATGAACTGTGCACCTTACATGTGGCTTAGAATCTCTAAATCGCGCCTATTCAAAGCCGCTTCTGCTATTTTTATATTATAAAATATTTGTCCGGAGGTGGCTAATATCGCAACGTTGGAAAGATAGCTTAATTTTGATAAATAGTGCGGCGTACTAGTAATTCCAATAGATCGCACTTTCTGTAATATTCTAAATGGAAAGGAGTTTACGAATCCTAGCTAGCTCTAGTCGAGTTAAACTTCACTTCCATGGTTAGCTCCGTGGTGTAGGCACTTTCATTAAGTGTATGAACCACTTCAGTGATCAACCACGGCGTGGCGTCGATCTGTGGTTTCCACCCGATCAGCCACACCGGGGTCTCTGGATAGAGGTCTGGCCGTCCTTCGGCCAGCTCCAGACTGAATTCAGCACCACCTCGCTGGAGCCGTTGCCACTCGGCGCTGGCCGCCACTAGGGCATCATTCTCGCTGGCGTAGGTCGGGCGCAGGCTTTTCAGATTCTCGGTTTCCCCGGCGATCACTATCTTGCGCTCGGCGCCGGCCGTGTCGTTCCAGAATGCCTTTACGCCGGTATACGCATCGCGGTCTGTAACGGAATAGCGATGTGTGTCACCAACCTGACGATAGAGCTGGATCGGCGGGATCTCTGTGCCGCCGGCGGTGGTGGCCTGCCCAGCTGCGATGAACAGCAGATTTCCTGCCTTGACCGTGGCCACCGCATCATAGCGCTCGGCCAGACGGGTCAGGAAATGTAGGTCGCTTTCATCGGTCTGGTCAATGTGCCGCACGCGGATTCCAGCCAGGCCCTCGGATACCTTGGGTTCAAGGTCGTGCCGTTCGGCGATGGTGGTAATGATGTCGCGCACGGTGATCTTGTCCCAGCTCTGCGAACGCTTGCCGGGGAGATCCTTTCGCATGTCAGCAGAGCGAGCGCGAATGGTGAGAGTGTCCGGGGCACCAGAGTGCTCTACCTCGTCGACGATGTAGGTGCCACGGTCGATGAGGCCGTCACCTTTCCAACCGAGCGCGAGCCGCAGTTCGGCACCTCGAGTGGGTAGGTCGAGACGTCCATCGTGATCCTCGAGCACGATATCGAGTTGGTCCGCTTCGAGACCGCGGTTGTCAGTCAGCCGGAGAGACTGCAGCCTGGCGCCAAGTTCAGGACTGATCCGCTGACCGGCCAGTGATATGTCGTAACTGGGCACTCTGGCCGGGCGACCTTGCTGCTGGAGAAACCATGCCGTCATGCCAGCGCTCCTGTCAGCGCCCGGGCGGTCAGGTTGCCGAGTCGGCCGAGGGCATTGCCACTGTCCTCATCGATACGCTGGAGAGAGAGGTCGAACTCGATTTTCTGCGCACTACCGTCGCGCATGTGGTGGCTTTTCCCCTCGTTCATGCCTTCGATGATGAACAGGCCGTAGTAGCTGCCATTGCCCTCGATAAGTGGCCAGGCAGCGCCCTGGTTGGCCATCTCTCTCAGGTAGTCCAGATTCTGTTGGCCACCAGTGAAGTGAGGCAGCAAGGTGCCAGTGAGCGTAATGGTGTCTTCTGCAGGTCCGAGGAACTGCCGGGCGGGCCGTCGCCCGACTCGGCTTTGCGGTGCATGGCGCCATGAGGTCCGGCGCTGGAGTTCCCGGTAGCTGGCGGTGTCCAGCGCGAACACGAACAAGCCATAGGCCATCATCATTGGAGCGTCTCCTACTCGGTGTCGTGGAAGGCACTGCGCCGACGAGCGGACTGCTCGCGAGCGGCACGCTTGAGGGCGTGCTGAACTTCGGCGGCGACATAGCGGGCCAGAGCCTGCTCGTCCATACCTGGAGCGGGATGGACATTGATATCTCCAACAGTGATCGTCACATTCCCGCTGCCGACAGAGGACAATGGCGGCCGATGATCAATGGGGACGTCAGCAAACGTGGCAGTGTCCAGCACTCCGGCAGTTGCAGCCGTGGTGCCCAACGCTCCGAGGGCGATCCCTGCACCCGCCTGGGTGATGCGCTTCGCGAAGGCAGCAATCTCATCGAGCGGTCCGCGCTCGCTACGCTGCACCCCTTGCTGATAGCCATCCATGGTGTGGCCACCCAGCTCAGCGAACACACGCGAGGGGGAGTGGATCCCCAGCTTGTCCTTGAACCAGCCAACCACTGCGTCGGCCGTGTTGCCGATGGCATCGCGCAGTGTCTGCCAACTGGCGTCGATGCCGTTGATCAACCCTTCCAGAAGGTTGCCACCGAACTCGGCGAACACCCGCGAAGGTGAGTTGATACCGAGCTTTTCCTTGAACCAACTGACGACACTCCCGGCCATGTTGGTGATGGTATCGCCCAGTCGACCCAGCCCGCCTGTAATACCACCGATCATGCCGTCAATGATGGCGCCACCCAGAGAAGTGAATCCGGCCGGAACATCGATGCCAAGCTGCTGCAGCGCGGCAGTGATCCCTCGCCAGATCAGGCCGGCGGGGGACCAGTCGAGAATCAGGCGAGAGACACCTGCAATGCCGCCTTCAAATGCCGCCTTGATGCTCTCCCAGGCGGCACCGAGGATGTTCTGAATGCCCTGCCAGAGGGCCATGAATTTGGGGCCGAGAGTCTCCCAATTTGTCCAGATATACAGTGCAGCAGCCGCGATCAGGCCAGCTATTGCCAGAATGGGATTTGCCATGGCGGCGGCGCCCAGCATGCGCAGTGCGCCAATGACTATGGGGATGGCACGGGTGGCAATACTCTTGAGTACCTTGCCGAGACCACCGCCCTTGATGCCCATCATCTCCAACCCGTAGCGGGTCAATACTATTGGGCCGAGCAATGAGCCCAGCGCGAGGGTCAAAGCACCGCCGGCGGCGACGAGACCGACAACACCAGCCACTGCCGTAGCGATCTGTGCCGTCAGCTCGGGGTTTTCGTTCATCCATGCACCAATGGAACGAATCACCTCTGTCACCATCTGAACCAGCCCACGCAGGGGCCCTTCATTGGTCTCGGTGAGTGTGATGCCGATTTCTGCCCAGGCGCTGCCCAGTCCCTTGAGGTCACCCTTGATATTGTCACTCATGGTGGCGGCCATACGGGCATTCTCGCCGTAGTTCTCGCCCAATGACGCGATGAGTTCATCGAGCTTGCCACTGCTCATGCCATTGACCAGTTCGGCCATACCGGACCCGGCTTCGGCGCCGAAGATCTTCTGCAGAATGGCTTTTCTCTCGACATTGCCGAGATCAGCTGTGGCCGCGTTGATGTCGCGCAGAATATCCGGCATGGCACGCATATTTCCGTTGGCATCGGCGACCTGTAAGCCGATTGCAGCCATTGCGTCCGCACCTTCTTTGGCGGGTGCGGTAAGCCGATTCATCATCGCACGCATCGCGGTACCAGCTTGGCTTCCCTGGATACCGATGTTCCCCATCAGGCCAGCCATGGCAGCAGCCTGTTCCATGGTCAGTTCGAGATCTTCCGCGCCACCAAGGTATTTCATTGTCTCGCCGAGCATTTCAAGGTCGACGTTGGCACGACTGGCAGAGCCCGAGAGGATATCGGCCACACGCCCCATGGATCCTTCCGCTTCCATATCAATCTTGAAGGTACCGGCAATGTTGGAAGCGATATCGGCTGCTCGGCCGAGTTCAGTGTTGTTGGCCAGCGCAAGGCTGAGTACATCACCCATTGATGCCTTGATTGCCTCTGCCGACATGCCGGCGCGCAGCAGAAACTCCTGACCAGCGCCGACTTCGGTAGCGCTGAATGCAGTGGAAGCACCCAGCTCCCGCGACTGCGCCTTCAGTGCCTGGAAGCGGGGATCGTTCTTCTCGAATCGGCCAACCGCCTGAACAGCACTCATCTGTGCGCCGTAGTCGATACCTGGTGCCAACATCCGGGCACCGGCATACAGTGCGGCACCGCCTGTGGCCAATCCGCCGGCACCAGCACCCTGCATGCGCCCTGCTCGGCCCATACCTCGATGGAACTGCCGGGAGGCATCGGCAGCGAGACGTTGTTTTCGGGCGATCTCTCCCAGGTGCCGCTGTTGCTGCTGCATCTCCTGGTTGGCTTGCTGGATACGTCGCTGTAACTCTCGCTGCTGGTCACTGAACTTGCCTGTCACACCATCAACACGAGTCATGTTGGTACGCAGCTGCTGGAGCTGCCGTTGCTCGCTCTCGTACTGTTGGCTGAGGCGGCGTGCCTGGCGGATGGCTTCATCCCGCTTGCGCGTCAGTGCGCTGGTATCGCCCTCAGCATTCTTGAGCTGCCGCGATAGATCACGGATCTCCTGCTGCTGCTCCTCGAGGGCACGGCTGGATGTTTCGGCCTGCCGTTTGAGGTTGCGGAAACCACGGAGATCCTTCTGGGCGCGCTCGAGGTGGCGCAGCTGGTCGCGGCTGGCCTTGAGCGCTTCGGCAGTTTTACTGCTGCCCTGGGAGATTTTCTTCAGCGGGCGGGTGGCCCGATCCACCGTATCCAGAATGACTTGCAGACTGAGTTTGTTGGCCATCTGGATTCCTTGCTGTGGCGAGGTGGATCAGGTCGGGGTCACTTTCGGGGTTTGCGGGATGGGTTGGGCTCGTAGCGAAGGCGGGCTCGCTCTCGCCACCCCATGAGCTCTGCGAGGCTCATGTCGTCCATTTCCGGAGGGCCCCAGTGGAACACCATGGCCAGATCGGCCATGGCGTCATCCACGTACTCCGGAAGGGCTACTCGTTGGCCTCGCGCGTCTTCTTCGGTACCAAAAAACCGACGAGAGTCCCTCCCAGTTGCACCAGATCAGCGGGATCAAGCTCGCGAATCTCCGCTTCCGTGAGGGCCGGTTCGGTGATTCGGGGCAGTACCGTTGTCAGCGCACTGACCTGCATCTGCAGCAGGTCGGTCAGGGAGACATTGCGCAGCGCGCCGGACTTCGGCTTGCGCACCTGGATCTCCTTGATCACGGTCTTGCCGCGGGTAATCGGCTCGTCGAGTTCGACGGACTCGATGGTGGCCTTGGGCTTCTGCTCAGTAGCGGTGTTGTCTTCCACGGTCATTCTCCTGATGGTTCAGCTTTCCCCTGGTGGGGAGTGATCGGGGTGGTGAATCAGAGGCCCAGTGCCTGGCGGCGCTCGGCGAGGCGGTCGGTACCATTGACGCGGAACACATAGCCCGGCAGGTCGATCTCGATCTTTTCCTGACCGTTGATGGTCAGCTTGTAGTAGCTGCAGGTGGTGGTGACGGTTTTCTGGTTGTTGTCACCCTTGCTGGCCTCACCCATGGCGATGGTCTTGTGACGACCGCGCACGACAATCTCGACAGGGATGACCTGGCCATCCTCATCGGATTCATACGAGCCCACGAAACGCAGCATCGCGGCATCATGGATGGGAGAACCGAAGGTGTCGTAGACCTCGGCGAGCATGCCACCAGCAGTCCACTCGAACTCGATCATCTCCTGACCGAGATCGACCTCGACCGGTCCATCCATGCCACCGCCTTCGTACTCGGACATACGGCGCGACAGCTCGGGCAGGGTGAGTGTCGGGATCTTGCCCTGCCAGTTGTGGCCGTCACCGAACAGGTTGAAGTCTTTCAGGATGTGAGGAAGTGCCATCGTTCAGTCTCCTTGGGGCTCAGGCGGCGGCGACGCGGTCGGCAAAGTCCAGCAGATAGCGATCGGTGATGCGCTGCTGGAACATCAGGTTTTCGAGGGGTGGCACCGGGGTGTAGTCGTAGTCGATATAGAGCTTGCCGGCCTTCAGCACCTCGGGGCTGTTGAGTTCCGGATCGAACCAGGCGACACCGCCGAGGATGTAGCCACGACGGGTGAGCTCACGGAACTTGGCGTTGATGCCTTCGACGATGTCCTTGACCAGTGACGGGTGCATCGGCAAGTCGACCGCCCAGAGGTGTGCCTCGGCGATGGTGTCGGCCAGCACCTGCGCGGTGCGGGTGTAGTTCTCGAAAGCGAACAGTGGATCGATAGTGCAGGTGCGAGAGCCCCAGAAGCGGAATCCACCGCGGTTGATCAGGGTGGTGACTTCGTGGCTGTTCAGGTAACCCGCATCGGTGGCCGGATCCTGCAGATCCCAGAACACGTCGGCAGAGATTCCGGTGACACCATTGACCGGCTGGTTGGACAAGGTCTTGTGCCAGCCAATCTCGTTGTCCAGCTTCGCACGCATGCCGAGGGCGCGAGCCACAGCAGACAGGTTGCGCGTGCTGCTGGTGGCCGTGTCCCAACCGGTGAAGTCCGGCCAGATCACCATGACTTCGCGAGCCCCGAAGTTCTCGCGGTACATGGCAGCTTCTTCCTTGGTCGAACTGTCACCGGCACTGGCGTAGACAAAGGCGCGCAGCTTCTGGGCAATGCCGATCAGCTCGCTGACCACATCGGCATCATCCAGCTCAGGCACACCGAGGATGCGAGGTTTGACCCCGAATCGTTGCTCGGCCGCGAGCAACGCCTGCATGCCGGTTTTCTTGCCGCTGGCATCGGTACCGCCAATGACATTGGTCTTGGTGTCATCGGCATTGGCGCCATCCGCGACGCGCACCACGATCACCATGGCTTTTGTCTGATCCGCGATGGCGTCCAACGCACGGGCCAGCGTACCTTCGTTACCGGCTTTGCCAGCGGCGCCACGCGGGTCGGTGATGAGGACCGGAGTATCAAGGGGAAACAGCTCGTCCTCACCACCAGTAAGGCTGGAGAAGGAGGCAGCCGTCACCACACCAGCTCCAGTAGATCCGCTGGTGACCATCGCCGTGACCAGAGCACGGGCTTCCGGCGCGGCATTGATGGCATCCGCTACTTCACTTGCGGTACTGATCACTAACCCTTCGACATCGGTAGCAAGGCTGACGCTGATGTCATATCCAGCAACAGTGATATCGAGTTCGGACGAGGCGGTACCAGGGTCGTTGTAACGCACGCGAATGTTATTGCCACTGGTGCCGGCTTCCGCTGCGGTGTAAGTGATACTGGTGTTTGATGCGGCGTTGGACAGTGTCATGGACGCTGACACGCCTGGCGCTGAGTTCGGGGCTGTCGCCACCATGCCGATCACCGAAGTGGATACGGTGCGGATCGGTCGGGTACCTTCGTTGATCTCGACGACGCGGACGCCGTGATGGTAATCGCTCATGAATTTTGGCTCCTGCAGGGCGTAGAACTGGCGATAGCATGCGTGGGGACATGCTTGCCCATTCGGCGACAGGGGGGCGAGCGATGGCGGTTGTAGATCGGCGATTTACAACGGGTGGCAGGAGTTGAATCAAAACAGCCCGCCGGATGGCGGGCTGGGAGGAGAGCAGGATGGGTTACCAGGTAATGGCTTCGATGGCATTCCGGTCTTCGGTCGCCAACGCTGCGTCGATGGCATTCTTGAGAGTCCAGCTTTTATTCAACAGCGCTCTGTAATGGCCCAAAGCGGAGTCCGTCAAGGCGATCATCTCGGCGGGCTTCATCGGGTACTGGATGTTAGACATTGCGCGAAACTCCTGAGTAGCGTCAGTGACACCTGCCGCTTGGAGATCCCGTGCTTCAATGGCCAGCCCGAGCAGGTTCTGTCGATCTGCAGTGAGTATCTGCACCACATCGTCTTTTCCATTGGGCATGGTGCAGGGCATGCCCTTCGCCAGTTCGGCCTCCAAGTCAGCCTCGACCTCGGCGCGCTTGGCCATGGCGAGCTCTTCCAGTGGCACGGGATCTTCTGGAACCCAGACGGGGTGCCCGTTCTCATCACCACTACGCCGATGCCCTGCCGGAGGCTGGCCAATGCTGTAGACCTGCCATTCCTCATCGGTAACCGCGACAGCATCTTCCGGCCAGGAGCCGGCGACCCGATAGGCTTCCTGCAGTTCGTCGGGATAGAAGGTGTTTGTGCTTGAGCTGTAATGCATGATGGTGTCCTCAGTTGCCGATGGCGATCCAGTCAGCGACATGCCCACCGCTGGCATGCAGACGCGAAGTGAACCCGGAGGCTGAGTGACCAAAAGCACTGTAATAGTTCGCCTGAGTGCCTCGGTGGGTGATAAGTACCGAACGCACATTCCTGGGGAAACGGATCGGGAAAGTGACATCAACGTCCTGGATGCTACCTTTATCGATCACCCCCCATTGTAGAATCAGGCCACCAGGCAGGATCTGGTACCCATTATTGGCCAACGACTGATTACCACCGGTGAAGAACCTGGTGATGTCAACGTCCGATACAAGCGACCAGGGAATATCGCCGACATTGATGCGGCCAGTGGCCATGTCTACTGAAAACCGAGTTACACCGTTTCCGTCTTTTAACCTGAATATGGCGCCTTTTGTTCGGACAGCCTGGAACTCGACCTGAGAGAGGTCGTTGTTACCTGAACCAAAGTAGGCTCGCCTGTTTCCATTGTTGTCATAGATCGGTTTGTCGGCACGAAACTCAAGCGAAAGTGTGCGATCACTGCCAAGATTTCCGCCTCCAGTAAGGTGATCTCCGGTCTTTATAGCTCGACTATCGGGGACATACTCCGACCATGAGGTCCAGTTACCAGATGAATTTCGCGCTCGCTGTAGAAGTCGGCCTGTTGTGTAGCCCAGTAACAACTGCGTAGCTGCGCTGCTGGCTCCCTCATCGGCCCAACAGACATGTAGAAGTATCGATCCAGACCCGATGCCGGAAGGAACATTCAGCGTGCTGCCTTCAATGCGGTAGAGACCCGTTTCATCGATGTAGTTGATGTTGCCAACAGTGAAGGGTCGCCCCGTGCCGGTTACTGCCAGGGCGCGAGCCCATTCGTGGTATTCACCACCGGTGCGGCTCCGGAAGAACAGCCGGTTGGAGAATTGCGGATATCGACTGAGGAACAGTTGCATCCCGGTATGGCCGATCTGGCGGTGTAGCAAGGTACCGGAATCTGCTTCCGTCATATGTCCGTTGGGACGTCCACCAACAACATCATGGGCATAGTAGATTCCGGATGGCACCTCGAGGGCATTGAATGAGGTCTTCCCCCAACCACCAGTCATCGGATCCGTGTAGCTAGAAAACGCGGTGCCCCAGCCATATTGTCCCGGCTGGGTATATCGGTCATCGTGATCACCGCTTGTGCGGTGATTGTTCATTGCCGCTGCTGCAAGCAATGTTGTGGTACTGCTGCTGGTACGACTGGAGGTCGTGTCGATAAAATGAGTGTGAGTCCAGCCACTCGCGTCGTTTTTGGTGCCACCGTTGAGTGAACTAGGTCTACCCATCCTGATCGTGCGATCAGCGGTGAGGTCTCCACCACCAGTGAGGCCATCGCCTGCCGTGATAGTGGTCGAGCTCGAGGCGGCCTGCTGCCAGGGCGAGAAGGTGCCGTTGTAGGATGAACGATACCAGAGCTGGCCGTTGTTCGTGCGAGCGACACCAATCTGGTGACGCACGGTGCTATCCCATGACCATTGAATCAGACCATCACCGCTGGACTGGCCTGCCCATGCATTGGCAGTGGATCCGTGGAGGCGATAGAACCCATTCGCCGGAATGCTGTTGCAGTCATCAACGGCTGGAGATCTGGTGCTACCCAGCCCGAAAAAGCCTTCATCGCTGACGATCCTCACCAGCAGACCGATAGTGTTGTCTGTCGGGGTGGTCATCATGCCAGTGGTGGCCGTCTCGCTGAGGCCAAGGTTGTCGCGGGCTTGAGACTTGTTGACGAGATCCGCCAGGTTCTGCTGCCGACGCAAGTAGCGGGCATCATTGGCCACCTGAGCCCGGCCTGGTGTCAGGGCTCGTGTCAGATTGCTACCCGCATTGGCCTCATCCTGTGAGGCGATCTGGATAACACCCGAGCGACTGTCTGTTGCTGTGCGACCCGCCAGAGTTTTCGGGGTGATGGCCTTGTTGGTTACGTTACCGGCGTTAACCTCAGCCTGATCCGCGAAGCGCACCACTCCGGCGACGGACTCACTGGCGGGTGGATTGCTGAAACTGATGTCTCCAAAAGTCAGGCTGGACGCATCGAGGTCAGCGAGGATGACGTCGATGGTGAGCAGCAGGGTCGAAGGGCTTGCCTTCTCTATGATCGGGTCAGTCTGTGCATAGACGGCGAACAGGGTGCCGTGCTCCGTGATCAACCCGAACTCCCGGACGGTGTAGGTATCGCTACCCTCATCCTTCGCGGTCACACTGATGGTGTCATCCGCGACGACTTCTCCCGCGATGCTGGAGACACGCTTTACCTCGCTCTGCAACGCGGCTTGTGAGGGATCCGGAGTATATCCGGCGGCGCCCAGTGCAATGTGGGTGATGGTAACGGGAGCGGTTCCGGTGTTCTCGGCATTCGTGATCTCGGCACGGCCGGCATCGGTGATGGTGATCTTCAGTGCCATGTCATTCCTCGGTCTGAATACGGCGATAGATGACGGGACGAGCCGCGCCGTAGAGGCCGATGCCTCCCTCGGCGGAAACGCCAGCGATCAAGGTGAAGTGGCTGCGAACTGGCTTTACTCGAGTGACTTCCTGGACGATGTCTTCCTGCAGCTCAGCGCTGTTGGTCTCACCGCGCACGGTGAGCACCAGTTCAAAGGTGTGTGGTATGCCGCGAGGGATGGTTTGCCACCATTCCCGGATGGCCACTCCGGCGCCGAACGATTCGACCACCCGGCGAACGGACTGGACCGTGCCTCGGCGACGATGGATCTCGGCAGCCTGCCGGATGCGTTCGCGCTTGATGGCTTCGCTCCAGTAGGGCTTCCATGCATCCAGTCCCATGGTCCATGCCAGCCAGGGGAGCAGCTCCACCGGACAGGTATCTGGATTCCATAGGGGACGCAGTGAGGTGGGGACATCCGAGATACGTGCCATGGTGTCGGCCATGGCACGTTCATGGCCCGTGGCATTCGGTGGCAGCAGACTGCGATCACTCATCGACACCCCCATTGGTCAACGCAATGGCGGTGCAGTGGCTGGCCTGTTGGTCATTCACGACGATGGTGCTGATGGGGCTGGCCAGTTCGACTCGCTGGACGCCGCTGCGATGCAGAGCGGCATAGATGCCCGAAAGGGTGACATCGCGTCCCAGCCGGTGCTGCTCGGTCGCATACGCCTCTGCGACTTTCTCCGCCTCTTCCATCACGACCTGGCTGTCAGGCCCAGGCTGAAAGTAGATGGTGGCATCGATGGTGTAGGGAAGAATCTCGGCGGCCTGCACCGTGACGTGATCCGTCAGTGGACGGACCTCCTCAGCGTTCACGGCAGCCTCGACAGCATCCAGCAATGGCTGGTCTGCGGTGCCATCCCCCTCTCGAGCAAGGACTGTCACTACGACGTCGCCGGGAGTGGGGCTGGTAGCACTGGCATCGAGTACACCACCATCGGCAGACAATGCGTGGTATCGGTACGCACCTTCTGGACCTGCAGTGCTCAACCCCTGCAGTGACAACAGGATGCGGCGGCGGAAGTCGGGGTCCTTCTCGAAACTCGGTGGCACTGGGGGGACAGCCGCCGGATCACCGGGCGAGATCTGCAACCGGTCGACATTGAACAGAGCGCCGAGGTTGTCGAGGTCATTCTTTTCGGCATAGGCGAGCATCACCGCTCTCGCCGCCTCATTGACTCGCTGTCGCACAAGCATCTCTCGATAGGCACTGACCTCCAGGATCTTGAACGCCGGGTCTGACTCAGCGGGCACATCGAACTCGGGGAAGCGTGCCTCGAGGTCCTCCAACAGTTGAGCCAGGATGTCTTCATAGTCGATCTGCTCGACTACGTCCGGAGAGGGAAGTTGTGACAGGTCGATTGGGCTGCTCATAGCGGAATCTCTAGCGTCACCGGATCACCGACCAATGTCTGACCTTCAATCTCCAGCGTAACGGCGCCGTGCTGTTCCGTGCTGACCTGCTGTCGAACGGCGGTGACGCGGATCCGCGGTTCCCATCGAATGATGGCCATGACGGTGGCCGCATAGGCCTGCAGCAGGGTGGTGCCATTGAGCGGGGCATCGATCAGCTCGGGCAGCAGAGACCCATAGTCTCGACGCATGACACGCGAGCCGATGGGCGTGGTGAGGATGTCACTCACGCTTTGTCGAATGTGCTCGAGGCCATCCAGTTCCTTCCCGGTGGTGGCGTTCATTCCGGCCATGGGTCAGCCCCCTGCATGGACATTGCTGCTGCCGGTTGCGACAGAAGACCCGCAATTGACGGGATCTCCGATACGACCGAGCTGTTTGCCGTTGACGAACACACTGCCCGACCCGGATGCCAGAGCACCGCCGTGACAGGTGGGCTGGTCGTTGCAATGAGTGGCCCAGCCATCACCCTGCCGGTGAGCGGCCTTGCCGTTGACGTAGACGTTGCTACTGCCGCCTGTGCTGTTGCGTGGCGGGAAACTGCCATGTCCGGTACAGGTGTCGCCCTTGCGTGTAATCGCTGGCATGGGTGTCCTCAGTTCAGGTCGATGCGTGAGCCATTCAGCCGAATGCCGCCGGCGTCCATCTCCAGGGTGCTGCCGTTGGTGGAAAGCAGAATGCGAGAGCGGTCCATGGTGATGCTGCTCGGCCCGGTGACGGCATGCAGCCGATTGGCTGCGTGGTCGTATTCGAAGCTGGCACCATCCGGCATAACGGCATGGAAGAGGTCGGGGCTGTTACTGGGCGCCGGGTGTTGAGTCCGGAATAGCCCTGTCAGCACTACGGCGGCGGCAAGATCTCCACCGGGAGACAGCACAATGACCTGCTCGTCCACTGTCGGCGGGCACCAGGTTCGCGTTGTCCCTGCCCGGCCTTCCTGCCAGATCAGCCATGTCGTGAGCAGTTCGCCGATCTTTACCCGTACTCGGGCAGCGTCATGGTCCACCTCGGTGATGGTGCCAAAGCGGATCAGGTTGTTGATCAGGCGGAGAAGTTCGGCGGTGTTGTTCATGCGAGGATGTTCCCCCGCCGTTCGCTGAGCACTCCAGCGATGGACGTTGTAAAAGGCCGATCTACAACGTGAGGTGGTCGATGACCATATCCCGGATGAAGCGCTGGTCCTCCTCGCTATATCCGAGTAGCTCGCGCTGGGGGTAGTCGTAGGATGGTCCACCAGACTGAACGCGAGCCCGTAATCCCTTCTGGTGAACCTGGGCGATGCGTGCCACCCGCCCCATGAAGCTGACCTCGGCACTATTGGGGGCTGCCCTGGTTCGCATGTACTTGGCCTGGCGGATCTTCATGAACATCGGCTGCCGACGGACAAAGCCAGCCTGGCTTCTTGGCTTGCGAGGTTCGTAGGCGCTGCCGTCGGGGTTTTGCTGGTCTGCGATTCGCTCACGCTGGCGGCGGCGCAATGCTGTGGCAATGGTGCGGGCCAGCTTGCGGCGTTCCTTCGGCGTCAGCTTTTCCAGCAGCGGCGCAACCCACTCTTCCAGACTCTGCAGGTCATCCATTCGGGGAGTCCCACTCACTGGCCAGCTGGTGGTCGGTATCGCCGGGGGACTTCACATAGAGCGCCCAGTGCTTTGCGGGACAAGCATCGATCGGGAATTCGGGCATGCGGTGCTCGCTCTCGATTCTGCCCTCATCACAGTTGACCCTGGCCACCACGCGCTCGGTGAGGGTGACTTCAATGGCGAGATCCCATCGATCATTGGCCAGTAGCTCGGCATCAAAGCGCACGGCCTCATCGGGATCTAGATCTGGCTGATAGTGGGAGAGCCACTGCAGCAACGGGATCATCACCACGTCAATTGAGCCGCCCAGGTCTGTGATCATGATGCGCGCCGGTACCCGATACTGGTGCGTCAGGTGTTGGCCCCGAGAGAACTGGATGGCACCGCGCTCGATGAACGTCAGCAGGCGCTCTGGTCCCTGGCGCAAGGCGGGAATGCTGGCAAGCAGGTGCTCACGTAGCGACTGCAGCTTGATCATGGGTGCTTCTCCAGTGCGTTGATGAGGCCGTTATGCCGTGTGGCACAGCGCTGATACTGGCTGGCCCAGGCAGACATGGTCAGCGCAACATCACCGCCGGTGCCGTCAGTCAGTGGTGGCAGTGCCGACGGGCAGGGGGTCAGCAGTGTCTGCTGTATCGGGGATGGTGCCGGCGGCGGCGTGGTTGAGCAGGCGGATAGCATCAGGCTCAAGGCACACACGACGGTAGACAGGTTTCTCGACCTCACGAATGATTCCTCGATCAATGACACGTTCGCTGGCCTGCAGCTCGGCCAGCCGTTCCTCCACACGGCGCGCGATATTCGACTCTCGTTCCATGGCGGCAGCGATGGCTGCTTCGGCGGCCTGCATGGCCGTGAGGCGCTGACTGTCCTCGAGCCAGCCGCGCGAATACCAGCCCACCGCGACACTGACGATCAGCAGTCCTGTGCCGATGGCGAGCTGCACGCGGGTCATGCGGCTGCGGCCTCGTGATCAGAGACACAAACACGGCTGATGAGCACCCGCCCAACCGCTCCAACAAGGGCGTCGAGATGTTCGTGATAGGCAGCAAGGTCGCGTGAGTTGGTAATGAAGAACAGCTCGACGATCACTCCGCCTGCACGGATGAATGCGAGACGTGAGTGCTGGCCATCGCCTTCGCCCTTGTCGCCTCGATTACTGATGTTCAAGGTGTCAGCGATGGCGGTGCAGAGTTGATCGCCGAACTCGTCATCCGATGGCGCGGACAGCGTTTCGGTACCGGTGGCACTGGATGACTCAGCAGCATTGCAGTGGAACTCGACAGCGATGTCGTGGCGTTTGGCCATCTCGCATGCCTGACGGAGAGGCAGGTTGATGCCAGGTTTACCGTCCCGGGCCAGCACTATCCGGTCAGCCAGGAACTCATAAAGCCGGTCGCGGAAGTCCAGCACGATATCCGCTTCATTCAGACCGTTGCCTACGGCTCCGGGGTCGGTCATGGAATGTCCCGCACTGATGAACAGTGAGCGGGTCTGCAAGGCGACAGGGATAGGCATGGATAATGTCATGGTCAGTGCCTCCGGATCAGATGCAGAGAGCGCAGCAGGTGGGCAAGGTTGCCGCCATGGCGCAGCAGCAGGATGGCGAGGGCTCCCATTGAAGCTGCTACGGCAGCTGTCACGGGGCTAGGTAGTGCGACAAAGGGGAGCTTCACAATCACGATGACGCTGATGCAGGACATCAACCATGCGAGCCAGGCAATCCCTGGCCGATACCGGCTACCTCGTCGCTGATAGGTGATGAGTCGCAGCAGGATGATGACGGCTGCAACAACAGCAATATCCGTGAACGTCATTTCTTTCCTCCCAGCCAGGATCTCAGATCAAGCGTTCTGACGCTTTCAATGGCTCTCAGCCCAGCTGTCACCGCAATGGTGGCGCCAACGAATGCCGAGGCAGCGCTATGTTCGAGATATGAACCGAGGATGGCGGGTCCTCCGAGATATCCGATGACGAAGGAAATCAGCAGATAGACGAGGCGTACCCATAGCGACAGCCCTTTGGCACTCACAGAGAACAGCAGTGCGCCACAGAAGGCTCCAATGACAGCGTTGGCATCGATACCGGGGATCTGGGAAATAACAGCGGCTGTCAGGCCTGCAGTACCAGCTGCGATTACATTGGGGTCTGTCATGGTGTTCCTCTGCGTTATGTCCACAGCTGTACGGTGTCAATCCGACGGGTGGTCGGCTCGGTCTCGGGCAGCAGAATGAGTGTGCCCTCGGGCAGTACTGGCCCGAGCTCGGCAAGGCCCGGATTGAGCCGCAGTGCTCGCTCGGTCACCTCGGCAGTACTGCCGAAGGTGCGATAGCAGATCTGGTCGAGGGTCTCGCCTTGATTCGCTCGCACGGTGCGCACTAGATCAGCTCCACGACGGTATGGTTGCGGTCCTGGATCTCCGCGACAGCCCAGCGAGCATCTCGTCGGTAGTCATCAGCAGCCAGATCCGCTACTTCCCCACGCTCGTCGCCAGAGTTGGTCGCCGACACTTCGCGGTACCGCTCCAGTAGTGATGCATGCGCAGTGGCGTAGACGGCGCGTCGATACAGCAATGGATAGATGCCGGGTGCCTGCCAGTTCGGGGGTGTCGCGTCCTCGATGGTGGCGGCGCCGTTCTCCTGTTGCTCGGCTTGCCATGTCCGGAGCTGGCGGTTGATGTCCGCCATGGCCACGCGCAATGCATACTCGACACGCTCATTGGTGATCGCGTCGATGATGCGCTCGGCCTTTCGAAAGTCGGCCGGCTCTATCTGAGGCCAGAAGCCGTTATTGTCGAGCGGGGTGGCCGGAGTCGGCTCCGAGTTGTAACCAGCAGCGATGAGTGACATGGCAGCCTCTGTAGGAAGGGGGTGGGCCGGGATCTACGATGTGGGACCGTGGTCCGATCTCCCCCGGCGCCCCCTTGGGGTCGGCGTGCGACTCGGTTGAGTGGTCAGGCGTTGGCCTGGCCTCCTGCGTTCTGTTGCTTGGCCTGGCGCTCCAGATTCTCGATGTCCTTCTTCACGCCGACCTTGTCGTTGAGCTCAAGAGCACGACGAAGATGCTTGAGCGCTTCGTCGATGCTATTGCCCTTGTCGCGGTAGGCGTAACCGAGCGCCTTGTGCAGCTTGGCTCGCACCTGGTCGTGCATATCGGCGTCGCGTGTCAGCGCCTCGGCGGTTACCAGGTGCATGACCAGATGAGCCGCTTCCTCGCTGTTGTCACTGCCGCCAGCTTCGCCCTTGCTGGCCTGCAATTGCTTGAGGGCTTCCTCGGCGACCTGTTCCGCCACCAGCGAGGCGGTGTCGCGTTCGAAGCGATCAGGGGTGTCGAGACCATGCTTGATGGCGTATTCGGCGATAGTCAGTGCACCGGCGATATCTCCGACATCCAGACGCCAGAGCATGACGGTCACCAGAACATCGTCCTGAGCGCCGGCACCTGCCGATAGCACACCATCGACATAGGGGGCGAACTGAGGCAGCAACTCACGTTTGCGGGCAACCTTGGCCTCGACGGACTTGATGCCCTTGAGGGCTTGGCGAGCCTCCCAAAGAGCGGCGGCAAACAACTCGTACTGCTGGCCGGTCTGAGGCAGGCCGGGTGCAGCGTCACCCGCCGCGTTCGCGGCGGTGACGCGCTGATAATGCTTTCGGGCAGGGCTGTGCATGATTGGCTCCTTACGCTGACCAGTCGCCGAATACGATGTTCTCGACCAGGCAGCCAGCCCCAAAATCCTCGACAACGTAGGCGTCATTGGAGCTTTCGTAGTTCTCCACTCGCTTACGCTCAGGCTTTTCCTTGATGTAGCGACGGCGGCTGCCGCGCTGCCAGTAGATGGAAAGGTTTTCCGGCATGGTGATGAATAGCGAACCGTCGGGGAAGAAGGGCACCCGAGCCGCTTGCAGACCGCCCATGCGCTTCTGACTGATGACCATGTCGAGGGCGCGACTTTCGGTCGGGGTGCCAGCGTGCTCCTGCAGCATGGGGAAGTACTTGTCGGCGAGTATCTTGCGACCACAAATGACGCGCAGATCGGTGGACTCCTGGTGCCATGGGTCGATCATCTCGTTGACCACATCAAACACGAGAGCATCGAGGTTGGCGTAGTCGCCGCCGGGGCCGACGCGAACTTCGCCCACGTTGGTGCCTTCTGCCAGCACCCGAGCCTCGGCCCGCTCGCGGTAGTGCTGGAGCCAGCCCTTGTTGACGTCCTGCAGCAGCGGGTTGGCGATACGGTCGGTTTCGGCAGCCGCTGTCTCTCCGTTGAAGCCGATCATGATGCGGTCGAGCGCCTGTTGCCGAATGATGGCGTTCCGCACCCGGGTCTGGAAGTCGGCAAATTTGGCCCAGACATCCAACTTGCTCCAACGTAGGAAAGTGTCGTATTCGGTCGAGAAGCACTCGTAGCCCTGCGAATCCATCGTAGTGAGGTCGCGCGGCTGACGATCGTTCTGGTCGACATTCGTACGGCCAGCGATGGGACCACTGATGCCCAGGCCGATCTTTTCACCCTTCAGATCATCTACGCCGATGATATTGATCAGGCCGAGGAAAGCGCTTGATTCCTGGATCTTGCTTTCCAGGGTCTGTTGCACGCTGGGTTCGACGGAGAAGCTCTCGGCAGCGCTGGGCACCCCGGAAAGGTGAGCAACGCGATCGAGCAGCTTGTTGTAGGCGATACGGGTATCGTTGCGCATTGGCGGCGGTCCTTATTAGCAGTCAGTCAGTACGGCGTCACCACCGCCGGTGGCGGCTCCGCGATTCGGGGTGTCCGGGGTGTTGTCGAGCTTGGTGTAGAGCTCGTCTAGCTTGGCTTGGGTGGCTTCGTGCGCTTCCTTGAGCTCCGTGAAGGCTTCGGCACTCGGGCGGCGTTCGAGCTCGTCGGCCATGTCCTGATGTCGCTGGACGAACAGCTCGAGCGTCTCTTCCAACTCCTTGCGGAAAGCCTCGAAGCCCTTGCCCGTTTTGGCGTCATGGCGCTTGAACATGGTCTTGACCCGCTCCGCGAGCGTGGGGCCGGTGTCTTCCTGCTCGACTTGCGAGAAGTCGAATTCGATCTCGATAGCTTCACTGAAGACGTTCTCGGGGTGCTGCTTCTTCGCCGCGAGAGGTGAATCCTTGCCTGCCTGGCGTGAGAACTTGAGCATCTCGGTGCCCAGGCTGGCCGGGGAGTCGGTGACGGCGAGCCCTTCGAGGTAGGCTTCGCCGGTGTCGGCAAAGCTCGGGTTGATCTCGATGCTCGTATAGACCTTCTGGCGCTTGCCGTTGATCTCCTTGAGCTGGTCGGTCGGATCAATGTCGGCGAACAAACCGAGCTTTCCATCCTCGACTTCCTCGGCCTTCACAGCCTTGACGTCACCCAGGGCAGGGAAGGGCCCGTCGGCAAACAGGCCGCGCATGTGCTCCATCCACACTCGGGCACCGTATTTCTTCGGGTTGTAATTGGCCGCCATCTGTTCGATCTGATCGCGTGAGATCTCTCGGCCATCTGTAGTTGCGCCTTCGGTGGCGACTCGGAACCAGGGCATGTGACTTCCTCGACTGGGTACGGGGCAAATGTTGCCGTCAGGTTCCGCGTGCCCGTCGAATGACTCAACAAACCGGCGTTGTAAATCCGCGATCTACAACAACAGCCTGATTGGTTGGAAGGGACTCGAGGGTAGGCTGGCGGCATGACTACGATGCCTCCTGACCTCAACGAATCCCCGCGGCTGACGGCCCGCCATCTCTACTGGCAGGGCTGGCGAGTGGCGCGCATTGCCGAGCACATTGGCGAGAAACCCGCCACGGTTCACAGCTGGAAGTCACGCGACAACTGGGAAGCGGCCGCGCCCATCGAACGTGTCGAGCAGACGCTCGAGGCGCGGCTGGTTCAGTTGATCGCCAAACCCGACAAGGAGGGGAAGGATTACAAGGAGATCGACCTGCTCGGTCGGCAGCTCGAGCGGCTAGCTCGGGTGAGGAAGTACAGCGAGAGCGGACGTGAATCGGATCTCAACCCGAACATTGAGGCCCGGAACGATGCACCCCGGAAGCGGAAGCAACGGCGAAACTACCTCGATGAGGAACAGGTCGAGGCGCTGAAAGCAGCATTTCTGGATTCGCTCTTCGACTATCAGGTCGAGTGGCACGATGCCGGGCAAAAACACCGTATTCGCAACATCCTGAAATCACGCCAGATCGGGGCTACCTGGTATTTCGCGCGTGAAGCCATCGTTGACGCCTTAGAGACAGGGCGAAACAAGATTTTCCTGAGTGCCTCGAAGGCCCAGGCGCACATCTTCAAGAACTACATCATCCAGTTCGTCAAGGAAGTCACCGACGTTGAACTCAAGGGCGATCCCTTGGTGCTCGACAACGGTGCCGAGCTGCATTTTCTCGGTACCAACAGCAAGACCGCTCAGGGGTATCACGGTGACGTCTACCTCGACGAGTACTTCTGGATCCATCGCTTTGCCGAGTTCCGCAAGGTCACCAGCGGCATGGCCATGCACAAGAAGTGGCGCCAGACGTACTTCAGCACGCCATCCAGCCTGGGACATGAGGCTTATCCGTTCTGGTCGGGTGAGATGTTCAACAAGCGCCGGGCGAAGAAGGACCGGGCCGAGTTCGACGTTTCCCACACAGCGCTGGCGAGAGGTCTGGTGTGTCCGGATGGCCAGTGGCGGCAGATCGTCACCGTCGAGGACGCCATTGCCGGTGGCTGTGACCTGTTCGACCTCGAGCAGCTGCGCCTCGAGTACAGCGACGAGGAATTCGCCAATCTGCTCATGTGCCAGTTCGTCGACGACAGTCAATCGGCGTTTCCCCTGGCGCTGGTACATCCCTGCATGGTCGACAGCTGGGAAGTCTGGAGCGACTACAGGCCTTTCGCACCACGCCCAGCTGGCGATGCTGGTGTCTGGATCGGCTACGACCCCACAGGCACCGGCGAGGATGGCGATGGTGCCGGGCTCGTCGTGGTGCTGCCGGCGCGTACTGCTGACGAAAAGCACCGGATCATCGAGCGACACCGACTCAAGGGAGAGGACTACGAGGCTCAGGCCGATTTTATCAAGGGCTTCCGAGACCGGTACCGCATCGAGCACATCGGCATTGATGTTACCGGGTTGGGCGAAGCGGTCGCCGAGCACGTCGAGAAGTGGTTCCCGACGCTTACTCGGTTCAGGTACGACCCAGCCGTCAAGGGCCGCCTGGTGATGCAGGCACAACAGATCATGCGTAAAGGCCGCCTCGAGTTCGATGCAGGTTGGATGGATCTCGCACAGAGCTTCATGGCCATCAAGAAGGAACTCACCGCCAGCGGCCGCCAGTACACCTACACCTCGGGCCGCAGCAAGGCGACCGGTCACGCTGACCTCGCCTGGGCCACCATGCACGCCCTCAGTCACGAACCTATCGACGGGCCCGCCCAGGGCACCGGCCAATCCGTAGTGGAGTTTTCCGAATGAGCGAGACAGCCGCCAAACCCCGTATCCGTGTGCCATCCGGGTACCGCCACCAGCCGGCACCGAGTACGCCAAAGGCCGAAGCCTTCACCTTCGGCGATGCCGAGCCGGTGACCTCGATGCGAGACATCTTCTATGAAGGGCTGCTGCTCACTCCGGATGAGTGGTACGAGCCACCGATCCCGCTGGAGATCCTCGCCAAGAGCTATCGTGCGACGGCGCACCATGGATCGGCGCTGCAGGTAAAGCGCAATATCCTGCTGCGCACCTTCAAGCCGCACCCGTTGCTGGGCCGCCAGTCGTTCAGCGGCTTGGCACTCGACTATCTGGTATTCGGCAACGGCTACCTTGAGGAGGTGCGCGGCAGGTTGGGCAAGTTGCTGCCATTCCGTCACCTGCGTGCCAAGTACATGCGTCGTGGAGGACCCAATGCCGACCGGTACTGGTGGGTGCCGAACTACATCGACCGCACCGAGCTGCCCAAGGGGAGGGTGGTTCACCTGCTCGAGCCCGACGTCGACCAGGCCATCTATGGCGTACCTGACTACATCGGCAGTCTGCAGAGTGCATGGCTCAACGAGAATGCCACACTATTTCGCCGCCGGTACTTCCTCAACGGCAGCCACGCCGGGTTTGTGATGTACGTGAGTGACCCGGCCAGTAACCAGGATGACATCGATGCCATGCGGACAGCCCTGAAGGATTCGAAAGGGGTGGGCAACTTCCGCAACCTGTTCTTCTACAGCCCTGGAGGGAAAAAAGATGGTGTCCAGATCATCCCCATCTCGGAGGTCGCGGCGAAGGATGACTTCTGGAACATCAAGAACATCACCCGCGACGACCAACTCGCCGGGCACAGGATCCCGCCACAGTTGATGGGCATCATCCCGCAGAACACCGGGGGCTTTGGTGATGTCGAGAAGGCAGCCAGAGTGTTCGTGGCCAATGAGCTCGAGCCGCTGCAGGAAGCCCTCAAGGAGGTCAACGAGATCGTCGGGGAAGAGATTATCCAGTTCCGTTCGTACTCGCTGGATGGCGGCGAAGGTAGTCCACTGGATCCATCCCGGTAGTCATCCATCCCAGCACTACAGCCGCCCACCTCGGGCGGCTTTTTCATGCGCACTCAGTAACAGGGGCCCTCCTGCCTACGACCCCCGGCCACAGGCCTTGGCGCGCAATCGTCACCCCGCCCCGCCCGCGCTCTAAACTTGCCGGTTTTTATGCACTCATGCAGGAGGGGCGAGGCTGCGCCGTTGCTGGGCTTCGGGAAGGACGGCAGTGTGGAAGTGCTTATGCGAATTTATGCACAATTCTGCACTTCTATGCATAGACGATCTTTTCCTTTGGCGTACTAATTGGTAACTTCAAGATAGAAGGGGGTGGATCGATTGGCGCCCGAATCAATTAGGCGCCGTCAATGCCTGACAACGGATTTTAATATTTACTTCTTTTCATTTTTAGTTTTATCTTTTTTCTTAGCTCTAGTTTTTTTGCTTGTCGGCTTGTTTTTGAAACACACTTTTTCTCCGCGCATTATTTTCTTAACTTCTTCTTTCGACGGAACCTGTATTCCTAGCTGCGCTTTCTCCGGAGCATCTTTGCAGTTTTCTACCAAGGATTCTCCACGCCATCTTTTTGAAAGATATATTATTCCTTCAAAGTTCTTTGGATTGGTCTTTTGTGCCTCTATTATTATAAAAAACCCTCTTCTTTCAATGTTCTCCAAGAATCCACTGAAGCATTCTTTTAGCAAAACCTCATCAAGATCGTCATACTTGATGCCCTGCGCTAGGAACTCAAAATAATTTAGAATAAATACAGTCCCATTAATAGCATCTTTAAGCTCTTGTCCAAGCTTTAGTTTTTTAAATTCTGGCTTGTCCGGGTTGTCTCTCCACTCGGCAAGCTCTTTGGCAATATGCCTGCCATTTTTAAATAAGTGTGAGCTTTTCTTTAAGTTGTCTTGGTATACGGTGCTGATCCTAGTATTTAGAACAATATTTAGGGTATGGCTTCTCCTACTGCTTGCAGCAGTAGTCATGACTTGAATCCACCACCCCATTCCTATTAGAGTTGCAGTGACTAGGATTGATAACGCTATCTGATACTTTGGGATGTATCTTAGCACTAGATAGCCAGTTACTATTATGAAAAATATGATAGAACTGAACAGTGGTAAAAGTTTTCTTGTGTCTGGGTATACTTTTGATACGACAAGGTAAATAGATAGGCTTATTAGACCAGATATTGATGCTGCTATTCCAAGCTCAAAGAGCTGAAAGGAAGAGAGTTCGATAGCATTGAAGTCTACTCCTAACATCCTTGCGATGATTAGAAGTATTCCGCTGGCTGAGAAAAAACCTAAGAAGAATGTAAGGATGTTTTTTTTAGGTATTTTCTTGTTCTCTGGTTGAGAGAGTGATGGTGTGCTCATATCCCTGCCAAGCCTTTTTATTTATACAAATAAAAAGCCTCCCAGTCAGGAGGCTTAATGATGAATTTATTTGGTTCCCAAGCTTTCGCTGGCTTGCTTAACCTTCACCATAACCAATCAAGAGTTCAAAATTAGTAGTGTGCTTCATCATAAGCCCTCCTTACCTTTAATTATCTAATCTCTACGCTTCTAACTCTAAATCTAGCAAACGTTAAGATAGATACAAATTAATTTTATCTATCACGCTTATTAAAAATGGGTTTAACATTATACAGCACCCTTTTTTCGCCGTCAATGCTAACCTAGTTTTTCGCCCCCAGCGTGCTGCCTTGACGCCGCTGGTAAAGGGAATATTGAACTGACTGATGAAAAATGCAATGGCTTTTCGTGCCTTCTAGCGTGTGAATTTTCTATGTCAACGAGTAGTTTATTGTTTTTGCTTAATTTTTACGCTTTGCTGGAACAGCCTTCCTGAATGAGATAGGTGGTGCGAGTTGTGTCGTTGAGGAGGTCTGCACGTGCCCACCCTTGGGCGTAGCACAGCACACACTCTTGTGCCACGAACCGATTGCGTAGGGATGGGGTGCTATCCTCAGGTTATGTGTGGACGCTACAACATCAATGACATGCCCAGTCTCGACGAGCTCAGGATAATCCTGCCGTTGCTGGAAGAGATCTTCACACCTGCCCGGCGCTTCAATGTCGCTCCGGGCACGAGCATCCCTGCGGTCTTTCTACCAGATCCAGAAGCGCCGCCCCAGCTGGATCTGCTCTGGTGGGGCTACAGACCTGAGTGGGCCGGAGATAACGCGCCTCAGCCTATCAATGCCAAAGCCGAGACAGTGGCCACCAGTCGATATTTTAAGGGGGCGTTCTCGCGGCATAGGTGCCTTGTACCCGCCAATGGCTGGTACGAGTGGATTACAACGGATCATGGCAAACAGCCACACTACATCACCCGTACAGACAATCGCCAACTCTGGTTCGCCGGCATATGGGCTCGCCGGGCTGACGACAAACTTGGCTGCGCGATCATCACTGAGCCGGCTCGTGGTCCTGCTCGAGACGTTCATGATCGCATGCCGCTGTGCCTAACTGACGACAGCTTGTCGCTGTGGCTGGATCCCGATCTGAGCGACAGGGAGACAATCCGCAGGGTAGTGAAGCACGTAGAGGCTGATGTCTTAACTCACTGGCCTGTAAGTCAGCGCATCGGCAATGTAAAAAATGATGATGCCAGCCTTATCGAGCCTGTTTCGCCATGATAGAACGCATCGCTATCGACTTGCGCGAAGTGCCAGACTTCCTCCAGTTCTCCCAGTTGAAGGCATTCGAAGGCACCGTGAATTACAACGTTTGCCCGCATGACCATGTACCCGCGATCTACAATGTTGGCTCGCATGGCCCGCGATGGGAGCGATTTAGGTGGGGCTATCAACCACATGATGTCCATGGCGGTGCAATCCCGGTCAATGTCCCAGCAGAGCGAGTGGTGATAGACGAGTTCTACAGAGGAGCGCTTGCCGAACGCCGCTGCGCTGTTCCTATCGTGGGCTGGCATGAGTGGGAGCTGGTTCCTGGAGGCACTCAGCCATATTTCTTCACTCGCTCCGATGGACATCTGCTCCTTCTTGCTGGTGTACATGTGCAGAACACCTCCGGTCAGATGACGCTGGCCATCATCACCGAGCCACCCCGGAGTCGCACGGAACGTCCGTGTGGTCGGGTTCCTTTGCTGATCGCTGAAGATAGCTTGGATGCGTGGTTGGATCCGGAGCTTGTTGAACGCCAAGATATTCGCAAGGCCATTTCTCGTGTAGATCTCAGCCAAGTTACGAATTGGAAGGTCAGCAAGGAAATCCTGATGACCAGAGCGGGTGACCAGAGCTTGATAGAACGAGTGGATTAGATGCTGACGCTCGGATCCTCGAGCATGGAACTAGCGCTCAGTGGAACCTATACGGAACCTACTTCATGGCGCAACGAAAAACGGCCACCGCGATGACTCGCTAAGTGGCCGTTTTTTCTGATGTTTCTGGTCGGAGTAGCAGGATTCGAACCTACGACCTCTGCCTCCCGAAGGCAGCGCTCTACCAAGCTGAGCTATACTCCGACGCTGCTGAGGCCTTGCCTCAACGGATGCGTAGTATACGGATTTCCCGTTCCAATGCAACCCCTTGGAGGCCGCCGAGGTTGCTTCAGGTCTTGCGTTCCACCGCCAGTCTTGCCAGTTCCGCCATGCTGTCTCGGTACGGAGAGGGTGGCAGGTGTTCGAGTTCGGCAAGGGCGCGAGCCGACATCTCTTCCGCCTTCTCGCGGGTATAGTCGAGGGAGCCGGTGGCGTCGATGATCGCCAGCACTTCGTCGAGGTGATCCAGGCCGCCCTTGCGAATGGCGCGGCGAATCAGTTTGGCCTGCTCCGGTGTGCCGACGGCCATGGCCTGAATCAGCGGCAGGGTCGGCTTGCCCTCGGCCAGGTCGTCACCGACATTCTTGCCCATGGCCTGGGCATCGCCCTGGTAGTCGAGCAGGTCATCGACCAATTGGAAGGCAAGACCAAGATATCGGCCATAGGCCGCCATGGCCTGTTCCTGTTCCGGCGTTGCCTCGGCGAGAATGGCGCCGGTGTGAGAGGCGGCCTCGAACAGCATCGCCGTCTTGCCCTGAATGGTCTCGAAGTAGGCTGCCTCGTCGGTGTCCGGGTTGCCGACATTGGTCAACTGCTGAACCTCGCCTTCGGCAATGGTGCAGGTCGCTGCCGAGAGGATCTCCATAACCCGCATCGAGCCGATCTCGACCATCATCTGGAAGGAACGTGAATAGAGGAAGTCGCCGACCAGTACCGAGGGAGCGTTGCCCCAGGCATCATTGGCCGTCGCCTTGCCGCGGCGCATGTGTGACTCGTCCACCACGTCGTCATGCAGCAGCGTCGAGGTGTGCATGAACTCGATCAGCGTGGCGAGTGTGATGTGCCTGTCGCCCGAATAGTCGAGTGCGCGGGCCGCCAGCAGCACCAATAAAGGACGCAAGCGTTTGCCACCGCTTTCGATGATGTATTGGCCAATGGTCTCGACCAATGGAATGCGTGAGGCCAGTTGGTCGAGGATGGTGCGATTGACGGCGGCGAAGTCGTCGGCGACCACGGCGTGGATCGGCGAGGGTGCGGCGGATTTGGGCGACGTGGCGTTGACTGACATGAAGGCGGCTTCAACTGGTGGATGGGGCCGGAGGCCTTGGTAAATGCGACTTGAAGCGGCAGCAATGATGTCCAGATGACTCTGCTGCGAGGCGCTTCCGGCGACATTTCCTGTGAGAAGCGGCAGGAAACTGACCGGCGGCGGATATCGCGATCTGCCACGCCCTGTTCGTTGCCGGGGCACAAGCCAACACTTCTCGGATTGTCGGTCATGCTATGGGCCGCCCGTGAGAGCGTCAAGACAGACACAACCTGAATACAGCAGCGACCGCATGCAAGCAGGCGAAAGTGGCGTTTTCCCAGGAAGGTAGACTTGTACCGACGTTGACGGATGGTTATAATGCGCGGCCCACTCATCCATGCTCCCTGTCAGATGGTGCCAAAAGGGGCGCCACTCGAAGCAGGTCGATCAAGAGCCAACCCCGATGAGTATCTGGAGAGTAAAGCATGTACGCAGTTATCAAGAGCGGTGGTAAGCAGTACCGCGTTCAGGAAGGTCAGACTCTCAAGCTCGAGAAGCTGGAAATCCCCACTGGCGACACTGTCGAATTCGACGAAGTGCTGCTGGTCGGTAATGGCGACGACGTGACCGTTGGTGCTCCGCTGGTCGGTGGTGCCAAGGTCTCTGCCGAGATCGTGGCTCACGGCCGTGGTGACAAGGTCACCATCATCAAGTTCCGTCGCCGCAAGCATCACATGAAGCGTCAGGGCCACCGTCAGTGGTTCACTGAAGTCAAGATCACCGGAATTTCTGCCTGATTAACGCCTTGCCCATGGGCAAGCAGCGTTGCGGATTATTCCCTTAAACGAGCGAGGACTTTGCAATGGCTCACAAGAAGGCAGCCGGTTCCACACGAAATGGTCGCGATTCCGAAAGCAAACGCCTTGGCGTCAAGCTGTTCGGTGGTCAGGCCGTGATCCCGGGTAACATCATCGTGCGTCAGCGCGGTACGAAGTTCCACGCGGGTACCGGTGTGGGTATCGGTAAGGATCACACTCTGTTCGCACTGAGCGAAGGTGTGGTCAAGTTCGAGACCAAGGGTCCGAAAAACCGCAAGTTCGTCAGCGTCGTCTCTGCCTGAGACCGCTCGAACATCATGGATCGCCGTACTGCCCTGCGTGGGGAGTGAGGTGGTTCCGGAAGGCCCCGCCAAGCGCGGGGCCTTCTTGTATCATGGTGGGCATGGTCCGCCAGGAGAATGACTGATGCAGTTCGTCGACGAGGCTTCGATTATCGTCGAGGCCGGCAACGGAGGTAATGGTTGCCTCAGCTTCCGACGCGAGAAGTACGTGCCCAAGGGTGGTCCCGATGGTGGCGATGGCGGCCATGGGGGCTGTGTCTATCTGATCGGTGATGATGCCCTCAACACCCTGATCGACTTCAAGTACCAGCGTTTCTACAAGGCGCAGAACGGTAAGCCTGGTCAGGGTCGCCAGATGAGCGGCAAGGCCGGTGAGGACCTGCACGTCAAGGTGCCGGTCGGCACCACGGTGATCGATGAGGACACCCTTGAGGTCATCGCCGATGTGACCGAAATCGGTCAGGTGGTGCAGGTAGCGCAGGGCGGGCGGCGTGGGTTGGGTAATATCCACTTCAAGTCGTCGACCAACCGCGCACCACGCCGGACCACTCCCGGTACCGAAGGTGAGCGTCGCAACCTGCGCCTGGAAATGAAGGTAATGGCCGATGTCGGTCTGCTGGGCATGCCCAATGCCGGCAAGTCGACCCTGATTCGCTCAGTGTCGGCAGCCAAGCCCAAGGTCGCCAACTACCCCTTCACCACTCTGGTGCCGAATCTTGGTGTGGTGAAGTTGGGCATGCACGAGCACTTCGTGATGGCCGATGTGCCGGGGTTGATTGAGGGCGCTTCCGATGGAGCAGGCCTCGGGCTGCGTTTCCTCAAGCACCTGACGCGTACTCGTCTGTTGTTCCACGTCGTTGATGTGGCGCCGTTCGATGAGTCGGATCCGGTTGAAGCGGCAGAAGCCATCATTCGTGAGCTGGGGCAATTCTCACCGACGCTGGCCGAGCGTCCGCGCTGGTTGGTGCTCAACAAGTTGGACCTGCTGCCCGAGGATGAGCGCGATAGCGTGGCGCAGCAGATCATCGAGCGTCTGAACTGGACTGGCCCGGTGTTCCGTATCTCGGCGATCTCCAATGACGGTACCGATGGTCTGGTACAGGCTGCCCATCGCTGGCTGACCGAGCAGCGCACCCTCGAGAACGAGGATGAGGAAGCCATGGAGCGCGAGCAGGAAATGCGTCGCCGCATGGAAGACGAATCCATCGCGCGCACCGAAGAGCGTCTCGGGCGCAGACGGCGTCGTACCGATGATGAGGATGACGACGACGATTTCGACGATGATGATTACGATGTCGAGATCGAATACGCCCCTTGATCCCGAGGGGTGGGTCCCGATTCATGGCGGCAATGGGTTCGTGGGTTCAAGAGTCAGCTGATTCGAGGAAAGGATGCACAGCGTAGAGCGGGTTCCCGGGCGTGATGCCCTGTCCGGCGCGCGCCGGGTGGTGGTGAAGATTGGTAGTGCGCTGCTGACCAATGATGGTCGGGGGCTCGATGACGACGCCATTGGCGGCTGGGTCGACCAGATTGCGGCGTTGCGCAAGGCCGGTGTCGAGGTGGTGCTGGTATCTTCCGGTGCCGTGGCTGCCGGTATGGTGCGCCTGGGCTGGTCGGCTCGACCGACATCGGTGCACGAGTTGCAGGCTGCCGCCGCAGTGGGGCAGAACGTGCTCACCGAGACCTACGAGAATCACTTCGCGCGCCATGATCTGCTGACCGCGCAGATTCTGCTGACCCACGATGATCTATCCAACCGCAAGCGTTACCTCAATGCCCGCTCGGCGTTGAGCACCCTGGTCGGCCTTGGGGTGGTGCCGGTGGTCAACGAGAACGACACCGTCGTCACCGACGAGATCCGCTTTGGTGACAACGATACCCTCGGGGCGTTGGTGGCCAATCTGCTCGAGGCTGAAGTGTTGGTGATCCTCACCGACCAGGAAGGCCTCTTCGATGCGGATCCGCGCCATAACGCTGCGGCTAGTCTGATCTCCGAGGGGCGTGCCGACGATCCGAGTCTGGCGGCTGTGGCTGGCGGAGGTGGAAGTCTCGGGCGTGGCGGGATGGCGACCAAGGTTCGCGCGGCGAGACTGGCGGCGCGCTCGGGAGCTGTCACCGTGATTGCCAGTGGTCGCCAGCCGTCGGTGCTGGAGCGCCTGGTCGGTGGTGAGGCGCTGGGCACTCTGTTGACTCCGGATCGGGCGCCGATCGCAGCACGCAAGCGCTGGTTGGCGGGACAGTTGCAGGTGCGTGGCACGCTGACTCTGGACTCCGGTGCGGTGCGTGTCCTGCGTGGTAGTGGTTCCAGCCTGTTGCCGGTAGGGGTGCGCAAGGCGGAAGGTGATTTCGTGCGTGGTGACATGGTGCTGTGTGTCGACGAGCAGGGCGAACGTATCGCCAAGGGGCTGGTCAACTATGGTGCCGATGATGCGCGCAGGATTCTCGGTCAGGCCAGTGGGCGCATTGCCGATATCCTCGGCTACATGGAAGCGCCGGAACTGATTCACCGCGACAACCTGGTGGTGCTTTCCTGAGAGTACCTTTCTGAGTCTGATTCGCTGATGCCATGCTTCTATAGCACCAGGTGGTCAGGCGTGATAGGATACGCCATCCTCTCAGACACGGCCCGTGAACGATTGGCTGCCACGGCAGCGATCGGCCAGATGGCCAAACCGACGGGAGTTTTTTATTCCCTGTTGGATCAACACGTTATCAAGTCATCGCCAAGCGGTGACGACAACTTTCTCCAAGGAGACAGTCAGTGGCTAACAGTAAGCAAGCCCGCAAGCGCGCCCGTCAGGCAGAAAACCGTCGTGTCCTGAAGGCGAGCCAGCGCAGCATGGTTCGTACTTACATCAAGCGCGTCATCACGGCGATCAATGGTGGCGACCACGCTCAGGCGATGGACGCGTTCAAGGCGGCTCAGCCGGTCATCGACCGCATCGCTGACAAGGACGTGCTGTCCAAGAAGAAGGCCGCTCGTCTGAAGAGCCGTCTGAACAAGCGTATCAAGGCGCTGGCTGCTTAAGCCGGTCGGGGCATCGTCGGAGGCATCACCTGCATACGCAGGAGGCGCCGTCCAGACACACCCCAGCGCTTTTGATGTCGGTGACAGGATTTTCTGTTCGGCATCTGCGAAAAAACCGGCCCAGGCCGGTTTTTTTTATGCATGGTTTTCATGCGTGGTTTTTCCTACGTATTGTTTGTCTGCGATGGCCTGCCCTTCGAGGGGTATGTCGTCGTTAACCGCGGTTCCGCTGCAGTAAGGAAGGAATGTCGTGAGTGACGAGCGTCAACCACCAACGCCGGAGCAGGATCGCCAGCGAGCAGTAGAAGAGGGCGAGGGCACGCCGGTCGGTAGTGTGGCCGCAACCCCACCGCGCCGCGGCTTGATGCGGTCGGGCATGGTCGTCAGTGCCATGACCATGCTGTCGCGAGTGCTGGGGCTGGTGCGCGATGTGGTGATCGCTACGCTGCTGGGCGCGGGCGCAGGGGCCGATGCCTTCTTTGTGGCCTTCAAGATCCCCAATTTCATGCGGCGACTGTTTGCCGAGGGTGCCTTCAACCAGGCGTTCGTACCGGTGCTGTCTGAGTACTCGACGACGCGCAGTCGTGAGGAAGTACGCGAACTGCTCAACGCCGTATCCGGTAGCCTGACCATGGTGCTGGCATTGATTACCGCGCTGGCGATGCTGGCCGCACCCTGGTTGACCTGGTTGTTCGCACCGGGTTTCTCGCGTGACCCGGCGAAGCTGGCGATGACCGCTGACATGTTGCGCCTGACCTTTCCGTATCTGCTGTTGATCTCATTGACGGCCTTCAGTGGCAGTGTGCTCAATACCTGGAACCGCTTTGCGATTCCGGCCTTCACACCGGTGCTGCTCAATCTGTCATTGATTGGTGCGGCAGTGCTGCTGACGCCGGTGATGGATGAGCCGGCCATGGCTCTGGCCTGGGGGGTATTGATCGCGGGTGCGGCTCAGCTGTTGTTTCAGGTACCGTTCCTCGCGCAGTTGGGCTTGATGCCGCGCCCCTGGCCGAACTTCGCCCATGAAGGGGTTCGGCGTATTCTGCGCTTGATGACCCCGGCGCTGTTCGGCGTCTCGGTGTCACAGATCAATCTGCTGCTGGATACGGTGCTGGCGTCACTGCTGACCGCAGGCAGTGTGTCCTGGTTGTATTACTCGGATCGCCTGGTGGAACTGCCTCTGGGTGTGTTCGGCGTTGCTATCGGCACCGTGATTCTGCCGGCACTGTCGCGGCGGCATGCCGAGCAGTCCGGTGAGCATTTCAGTCAGATGCTCGACTGGGCGCTGCGCGCGGTGTTGCTGCTGGGGCTGCCGGCGGCATTGGCGTTGGCGCTGTTGGCGGAGCCACTGCTGGTCACGCTGTTCCATTATGGCGCCATGACCGATCACGATATCGTAATGGCGGCGATGAGCCTGCGCGCCTACGCGCTGGGCCTGGTGGCCTTCATGTTGATCAAGGTTCTGGCGCCGGGCTTCTTCGCCCGCCAGGACACCAAGACGCCGGTCAAGGTCGGGATCATCGCCATGGTGGCCAACATGGTGTTCAACCTGATTCTGATCTGGCCGCTGGCCCACGCAGGGCTGGCGCTGGCCACGGCGCTGTCGGCATTTCTCAATGCCGGGCTGCTGGCCTGGCTGCTGCGTCGTCAGGGTGTGCTGAGTTTCCAGCCGGGCTGGGGGCGCTTTGCCTTCCAGTTGGGCGGCGGTTGTGTGGTCATGGGCATGGCACTGTGGCTGTTGTCGCCGGAGTGGCACCAGTGGCTTGATTGGGACCTGTTGCATCGCGGCCTGTGGATGGGCGCTCTGGTGGTCGGTGGGGCTGTGGTGTATTTCGCCTGGCTGGCGCTGACCGGGGTGCGGGTACGGCAGTTCCGGCTCAAGGGTTAGGGAGGCTCCGAATAAATGCCTGCGCAAATGAATCACTGCGTTGCGCGGTGCTATCAATCCTCACATATCACCTTATATGCTGTGGTTGATGCGCTCCGTGCGCCTTGTGCTTCATCCGCTCGACGATTTATACCGTGTTTCCCCGCCCGGCGGGCGAAGTCCAGGTTACGCGGCTGTCAAGCCATCCCTGGTTCGTTATAATCGGTTCCCTTTACGTTCAATGTGACTGGACTCATGGAAGTCATCCGCGGCTTGCACAATCTGCGCGAAGCGCATCGTGGCACGGTAGCCACCATCGGTAATTTCGATGGGGTGCACCGTGGCCATCAGGCGATTCTCGAGCAATGTCAGCAGCAGGCAAAGCGCCTTGATCTGCCGGTGACCGTGGTGGTCTTCGAACCTCAGCCACGTGAGTACTTTGCGGCTGAGCAGGCGCCCCCCCGCTTGACCCGGCTGAGTGAGAAGGTTGCCCTGCTGGCCGAGTGTGGCGTAGATCGGGTGCTGTGCCTGCCGTTCAACGAGACGCTGCGGCAACTGACGGCCGTGGAATTCGTCCAGCAGGTACTGGTGAACGGCCTGGGCGTCAGGCATCTGGTGGTGGGAGATGACTTCCGGTTCGGTTGTGATCGTCGAGGTGATTTCGCGCTGCTGACCCAACTGGGTCAGGGGTGCGGGTTTGTGGTCGAGAACACCCACACCTTCTGCCTGGACGATGAGCGGGTATCCAGCACCCGCATCAGAACCCTGCTGGCCTGTGGCAATTTTGCCGGGGTGGAGCGGCTGCTGGGACGTCCCTACAGTATCCGTGGCCGGGTGGTTCGCGATCAGCAGCGCGGTCGCACCATCGGCGTACCGACCGCCAACCTGCCGCTGGTAACAGGCTCGCTGGCATTGCGTGGCGTGTATGCGGTGATTGTCGAGTACGCAGGAGGGCGCCATCCGGCGGTGGCCAATATTGGCTGGCGTCCTACCGTCGGCAGTGTCCGGCCGGTACTGGAAGCCCACCTGCTGGATTTTGATGCCGACCTCTATGGCCAGCGCCTGACGGTCGTGCCCTGTGCCAGGCTGCGGGGTGAAATTGCCTTCGACAGCTTCGAGGCACTGAAGACACAGATATACAACGATATCCGCCAGACGCGAGAGTATTTTTCCCGGTGGGATGTTGCCCTCCGCGATGTCGAGGGCTGCTCTCCGATGGCAATGCCCGCTGTTGGCTCTCCGGAGACCGGTGCTGATTCCCGAGAGCAACATGATTCCCGAGACCAGCATGATTCTCGAGACCAGTATGATTCTCGAGAACAACAGCGACTGAGCGGGGACACCGCACAAGCGGGCTGCCTCTATCCTCTGGCATCGGCGCCTCGCGCGCGCGAGGCCGTGACACATGACTCCTCGGCGGACAATTCCGCTGACTATGACGGCTGACACCCAGGACTATGAGCGACTACAAACACACTCTGAATCTGCCAGAAACCGATTTCCCCATGCGCGGCATGCTGCCCAAACGTGAGCCGGAGCGTGTCGCCCAGTGGCAGAAGCTGGATGTCTATCAGCGCCTGCGCGAGACCCGCGAGGGCCGTGATGTCTTTCTGCTGCATGATGGCCCTCCCTACGCCAACGGCAGCATTCATATCGGTCACGCCGTCAACAAGATTCTCAAGGACATCATCGTCAAGTCGAAGAACCTGGCAGGCTTCGATGCGCCTTATGTTCCCGGTTGGGACTGTCATGGTCTCCCCATCGAGCACAAGGTCGAGACTACCCATGGTAAGCACCTCGAGCCGGGCAAGGCGCGGGAGCTTTGCCGTGAGTACGCTGCCGAGCAGGTTCAGGGACAGCTCAAGGATTTCGTGCGTCTGGGCGTGATCGGTGACTGGGACAACCCCTACCGCACCATGGAATATGCCAACGAGGCTGGTGAGATCCGGGCGCTGGCGGACATGGTCGAGGGCGGCTTCGTGTTCAAGGGGCTCAAGCCGGTCAACTGGTGTTTCGACTGTGGATCGGCACTGGCCGAGGCCGAGGTCGAGTACGCCGACAAGCAGTCCGATGCCATCGATGTGGCCTTCCCCTGCGCCGATGAGGACAGGCTGGCGGCGGCCTTCGGCCTCGATGGCCTGGCGAAGCCAGCTGCGGTGGTGATCTGGACCACGACGCCCTGGACCATTCCGGCCAACCAGGCGCTCAACGTCCATCCCGAGTTTACCTACGCGCTGGTGGATACTGGTGAGCGCCTGCTGCTGCTGGCCGAGGACCTGGTCGAAAGCTGTCTCGAGCGTTTCGGGCTCGAGGGCGAGGTGATTGCCACTACCCGTGGTCAGCAGCTCGAGCTGATCAACTTCCGCCACCCACTCTACGACCGTCTGGCACCGATCTATCTGGCCGACTACGTGGAAAGTGAGGTAGGCAGCACTGGTATTGTGCACTCTGCGCCGGTGCATGGTGTCGACGACTTCGATTCCTGCCGGCGTTATGGCATGGACTTCGATCAGTTCATCAGTATCGTCAAGAGTGATGGCGTCTACGTTGACGACCTGCCGCTGTTCGGTGGCCAGTTGATCTGGAAGGCCAACCCGAAGATCGTCGCGGCGCTGAGTGAGGCCGGGGCACTGATGGCACACAAGACCATCACCCACAGCTATATGCATTGCTGGCGCCACAAATCGCCGGTGATCTACCGTGCTACCGCCCAGTGGTTCGTGGGCATGGACATTGCCGGCAAGGACGGTCGTACTCTGCGCGAGAGTGCGCTGGAGGGTGTCGAATCCACCCAGTTCGTCCCCACCTGGGGCAAGGCGCGCCTGCACAGCATGATCGCCAATCGTCCTGACTGGTGTATCTCTCGCCAGCGCAACTGGGGCGTACCGATCCCGTTCTTCCTGCACAAGGAAAGCGGTGAACTGCATCCGCGTACTGTTGAGCTGATGGAAGAGGTCGCCAAGCGCGTCGAGGCTGAAGGTATCGATGCCTGGTTCCGCCTCGAACCCAGCGAACTGCTGGGCGCTGAAGCCGCGCAGTACGACAAGGTCACCGATACCCTGGACGTGTGGTTCGATTCCGGCACGACACACCGCCATGTACTGCGTGGCTCGCACCCCATGGGGCACCTGAGCGGCCCGCGTGCCGACCTGTACCTCGAGGGCTCCGATCAGCACCGTGGCTGGTTCCATTCCTCGCTGTTGACTGGTAGCGCCATTGATGGACACCCGCCGTACCGCGGTCTGCTGACCCATGGTTTCACTGTCGATGCCAAGGGCCGCAAGATGTCCAAGTCGATGGGCAACGTGGTCGCGCCCCAGGAAGTCATGGACAAGATGGGCGCCGATATCCTGCGTCTGTGGGTGGCCTCCACCGATTATTCCGGTGAGATGGCGGTATCCGACGAGATCCTCAAGCGCACGGCGGACGTCTATCGCCGTATTCGCAATACTGCGCGTTTCCTGCTGGCCAACCTCAACGGTTTCGAGCCGTCACGCGATGCGCTGGCTTTCGATGACATGCTGGCACTGGATCAGTGGGTGGTCGATCGGGCTGCACAGCTGCAGCAGCGTATCGAGACGGCCTACGATGAGTACCGCTTCCTCGATGTCTATCAGCAGGTGCATGGTTTCTGCGCTCGTGAGCTGGGTGGCTTCTACCTGGATGTAATCAAGGACCGCCAGTACACCACCCAGAGCGATTCCGTGGCACGCCGTAGTTGCCAGACCGCGCTCTACCAGGTGGTCCAGGCGCTGGTTCGTTGGGTAGCGCCAATCCTGTCGTTCACCGCCGAGGAAATCTTCGAGAATATCCCCGGTGAGAAGGGGCTGGCAGAAGGCAGCAGTGTCCTGCTGGAGAGCTACTATGAGGGGCTTTCGACGCTGGCCGCTGACGCAGAGATGGGACGTGACTTCTGGGAGCAGGTGCTGACCGTCAAGCAGGCCGTCAACAAGTGCCTCGAGGACGCGCGCAACCAGAAGACCATCAAGGGCAGTCTCGCCGCCGAGGTCACTCTGTATGTGGATGAGCCATTACAGACGCTGTTGTCACGTCTGGGTGATGAACTGCGCTTCGTGATGTTGACCAGCGAGGTGCGTCTGGCGCCGTTGGCTGACGCAGGTGATGCGGTGGCGACTGATCTCGAGGGCCTCAAGGTCGCGGTGGCGGGCAGTGAGCACGCCAAGTGTGAACGTTGCTGGCATCATCGCCCCGAGGTGGGGTCGCTGGCCGATCATCCTGACCTGTGTTCGCGCTGCGTGAGCAACCTGCCGGAAGGCGCTGGAGAGACCCGTTACTATGCCTGAGGCCGAAGCTCATATGTCTGCTCAAGTACAGCCGATGCGCAAGCCACTGTTGTGGTGGCTGCTGGCCATTGTCTGGATCATCCTCGATCTGGCTACCAAGGCGCTGGCCAGCAGCAGTCTGACCTACGCCACGCCAGTGGAAGTGCTGCCGTTCTTCAACCTGACGTTATTGCACAATACCGGTGCGGCCTTCAGCTTCCTGGCGGACCATCCCGGCTGGCAGCGTTGGTTCTTCGCCGCCATTGCGGTAGCGGCCACCATTGGTCTGAGTATCTGGATGACTCGTCTCAAGCGTGACGAGAAAGTCCTTGGTGCCTGCCTGGCGCTGATCATCGGTGGGGCGCTCGGCAATCTCTACGATCGTCTGGTGCACGGTTATGTGGTCGACTTCCTGTCGTTTCATGCCGCCGGCTGGTATTACCCGGCATTCAACGTCGCGGATATCGGCATCACGGTCGGTGCCATCGGCCTGATCTGGGAATCCATCTTCGCTGAGCGCCGTCGTGCGCGGCGTGGCTGAACCTCGGTTCTCCCTGCCATACATGGCAGTACTGCCCTGCATGGTCTTGCTGTCCTGCAGGGTTCTACTGCCCTGGTTATCTGTTGTCTTGATTCGGGTGAGAGCACGGCTCTCACCCTGCGCATTTTCTGGAGAACTCCATGAGCGAATACCGCATCGATGAGGGCATGGAAGTCACCCTGCATTTCACTCTCAAGCTGGAAGACGGCACCGTGGTCGACTCGACCCAGGACAAGGCGCCGGCCACCTTTCAGGTGGGAGACGGCAACCTGCCGCCTGGTTTCGAGCATCCGCTCAAGGGGCTGACCGATGGAGACAGTGGCGTGTTCGAGGTGACCCCGGAGCATGCCTTTGGTCAGCACAATCCGCAGAACGTCCAGCGCATGAAGCGCGATGTGTTCAAGGATGAGGCGCCGGAGATCGGCACGGTGATGTCCTTTGCCGATGCCAACGGCGATGAGTTGCCTGGCGTGATCAGCGAGATCGACGACGATATGGTCGAGGTGGACTTCAATCACCCGCTGGCGGGGCGTACCCTGACCTTTGAGGTCGAGGTGCTGGACGTCAAGCCAGCCACGACCCACTGAGATGACTCCGGAATGACAGGGGGATATGACCAGATGGCTCCGTCATCTGTACAATGAACCCCGTTACAGTGGGTTTCGGTATCACGGAGGCGCCGATACGGGCGCCAAGGCAAGCAGATCATGCAAATCAAGTTGGCCAATCCGCGCGGTTTCTGCGCTGGTGTTGACCGCGCCATCGAGATCGTCAATCGTGCCCTCGATGTCTTCGGGCCGCCGATCTATGTGCGCCATGAAGTGGTACACAACCGCTTCGTGGTTGATTCACTACGCGAGCGTGGCGCGATCTTCGTCGAGGAACTGCACGAGGTTCCCGATGACGTCATCGTGATCTTCTCCGCCCACGGGGTATCGCGTGCCGTCCAGTTGGAAGCCGAGCAACGCGGCCTCAAGGTATTCGATGCCACCTGTCCTCTGGTGACCAAGGTGCATATGGAAGTGCTGCGCTACGCGCGCCGTGGTCACGAGTGCATCCTGATCGGTCACGAGGGGCACCCCGAGGTGGAAGGCACCATGGGGCGCTATGACACTGCCCACGGCGGGCAGATCTATCTGGTCGAGGATGAGGAGGATGTGGCGCGGCTGCAGGTCAAGGACCCGTCGCGGCTGGCTTTTGTCACCCAGACTACCTTGTCCATGGATGACACCGCCAGGGTGATCGATGCGTTGCGCTCGACCTTCCCGGAGATCCAGGGACCGCGTAAGGATGATATCTGCTATGCCACCCAGAACCGCCAGGATGCGGTGCGTGAGTTGGCGGCAGGTTGTGAGCTGGTGCTGGTGGTCGGCAGTCCCAACAGTTCCAACTCGAATCGTCTGCGCGAGCTTTCCGAGCGTGTCGGCACGCCAGCCTATCTGATCGACAATGCCGAGCAGATCGATCCAGCCTGGTTGAAGGGGGTTGAGGCTATCGGCGTCACGGCCGGAGCCAGCGCGCCCGAAGTGCTGGTGCGCGGGGTGATCGAGCGCCTTCAGGCGCTGGGAGCCAAGGTGCCGGAAGAGCTGGCCGGGCGTGAGGAAACCATTACCTTCTCGATGCCACGCGAGCTGCGTGAGCGACTGATTGCCACCGAGAGCGCCACCGACTGATCCTCCCTTCCCGCTGACCATCTCCGCTTCCCTTGAAGCGGCGATGTCGTTTATGCGTCTTCGCCGATTCTCGGTGACAGCTTTGCTGCACCGCCTGCTGTTGCCTCCAGGTCGGGATTTCCTGCCACATACTGTGCATACAGAATGTGTTGCAGGAGCAGAGCGATGGGGCAAGGGATGGCCCGAGGTGGTCGCAGCAAGCGAATGTCCGGCGGGCAGGTCGGAGAGGGTGGTTTCACGCTGATCGAACTGATGGTCTGCGTGGTGATCGTGGCGGTACTCGCCACCCTGGCCTACCCCCGTTACACCCAGCACCTCGCCGGGGCGAGGGTGGTCGAGGCGCGTTCCCGCCTGATCGCCATGGCTGCTGGGCTCGAGCGTTGTTACTCACGCTATCTGCGCTATGACGCATCACCGTGTCAGCTTCCGGCTGAGCATGATGAGCTGGAAGGCTATCGTCTCGCCCGGGAGGTCGCTGAAAGTCGTTATCTGCTGACCGCCGAGGCCCTCGACAGAGGCATGGTGCCAAGCGGCTGCGAGACCCTGCGTCTGGACCAGACAGGTAAGCGAGTCCCCGATGAGTGCTGGTAGGCATTCGGCAGGTTTCAGCCTGATCGAAGCTCTGGTGGCGCTGGTCGTGCTGGCCATCGGTTTGCTGGGTATTGCCGGGATCCAGCTCAAGGGGCTGCAGAGCGCTGACCTGGCAGTACAGCGCGGGATCGCCAACATCGCTGCCCAGGATGCTCGTGAACGCCTGTGGGCAGCGCTGGTCAGCGACACCGGTGCTCATTGCCCCAAGGCTGCGGTCGTCAACCACAGCGACTGGCAGCAACGCTGGCAACTCCTGCTCCCTGAACTGGCGACTGATCCGGTTGAGCCCCTCGGCGATTGCCGATTCCACATTGAAGTGCGTTGGCAGGACCCACGTACTGCTGATCATCTCACGCGGCTTGATTACCGCTTGCGCCTGCCGCAGGAGGTGCCCTGATGGGGTGGGGGCAGAGCGTGGCGGGCCGAAACCGCCAGACTGGACTGAGCCTGGTGGAGCTGCTGCTGGCCATGTTGATCGGCAGTGTGGTGTTGCTGGCGGCAACCGAGGTTCTGCGTCATGTCCATCAGTTGGACCAACGGACTCGACAGCTTGCCGAACGTCAGGCAGCGGTTGTCTATGCCCTTGATGTCATGGCGGCCAGGCTACGTAGCGGAGTGGCTGACGAGACTTCCTTCGAACTGCGCGACAGTGGTACCGCAGGCACTTGCACCCTCTACGATCGTGACGGCCGTCAGCCCCTGATCGATGGTCTGGCCAGCTCGGGAAACTGTGAGGACGAGAGGCCGGTCGAGTCTCTGGGTGAAGGTATCTATCGTCTGCAGCTGACGTTGCCTGATTTCCCGGCACCACTGCGTATGGGGGTCGTGGACCGCCGATACTGGTCCAGTGGAGGTACGCCTTGAGCCATCGGCCGAAGCGGCAATCCGGCGCCACACTGTTGGTGGTGCTCAGTCTGTTGGCGATTACCTCAGTCATGGCTCTAGGTGCGCTGCAGTCGGCGTTGGTGGATGAGCGACTGGCGGGTAACCTGGTGGCGATGAGCCGGGCTCAACTGGCCGCAGAATGGGGCGCCGCACAGCAACTGGGTCGTATGACGAGGCATGATTCCACGAGTCATGGCGCTGCGGACAGCTTGACCTGTCGTGATATCAGGATCAAGGAGCTCGATGAGTCCGATAGTGGACTTCAAGCAGAGAACGTCCGGCTTTCCTCAGAGCCGCGGGTCGGTTATCTCCAGGGTGACTGCGACTCTCATGGCGAGGTGGGGTATTGGGTGATGGGCTGGGTGAGCAATGGTGAGGCTGTGGTCGCCAGACATCTGGTGCTGTTGGTGCCGGAACTGACGCTCGACTCAACCCCGGACTCGGCTTCCGACCCAGTTCCTGATTCCAATTCAAGTGCGGCCTCGACGACAACGCCTTCGATGCTGTGGATCGATGGAGGTTTCGTCGATTGATGGGGGCGTTGTGAAAGCGGCGCTCTCAATCCAGGCTCGTGTTCCGGGAACAGGAGGACGGCCTGGCAGGCTGTTCGCGCACTCGGCCAAAGTTGCTCAGTATCAGTTCTCTTCCCGAATCGTCCTCGGCGCAGATCACGAAGGTGCCGTTGTGGCCGCTGGCACGCCCATTGGGCTGGAAACGCACCGGCCGTCCATCGCCGCGGAAACTCAGGTGCTCACTCCGGCTGCCGGGAAAGTGTCGTAGTATCTCGGAAGACCCGTCCTCGCGAAGGATCAGGGGGGCGCTCCAGTCATCGGTGCAGTGCTTGCCATCCCGGCTGGGGCAGAGGATGACGGTAAGCTGTGTCATGATGGCCGTTGAGCGGGCCAGTGTCAGGGCCTGGCGTAGTTGTCGGGTATCACTGGAGATATCCTGCTCCAGTGCGGTCTTTCGCCAGGACGGAATGACCAGGGCGGTCAGCACGGCGACAATGACCACCACGACCAGCACCTCCAACAGTGTGGTGCCGTGTTGCTGCCGGCAGCGAGGGCCTTCCGTGAGTGCCTGCCTCGGCGACGTTGACGGTGGGTACGGAACGGATGGTGAGCATGGGACAATAGGCATCAGTCTTCCGATCGGTTGAGACGTCCAGTCTGGAGCTGCGTTGACTGATGCAGTATCGGCATTCGAGGACAGAAATTGAGTCAGTTTGTAATCATTGGTGGTGGCGTCATCGGTCTGATGACGACACTGCAATTGGCCGATGCTGGCCACGAGGTCACGGTTGTCGAGCGCGGTGAGTGTGGACGAGAGTCGTCCTGGGCGGGTGGCGGTATCGTTTCGCCGCTCTATCCCTGGCGCTACAGCACACCGGTATCACGCCTCGCGTCCTGGTCAGAGGGAGCCTATCCCGAGCTGGCCTTCCGGCTGCTCGAGGAAACCGGGATCGATCCGGAATATCGCCAGAAGGGACTGCTCTACCTGCGTGTCGATGACGAGGCCCGTGCGCTGGAGTGGGCGCGAGCAGTGGGCAAGCCACTGTCACGCGTAGGTCCTGAGGAGATCTATTCCAGAGAGCCACAGGCCTGCCCGGGTGTCGAAGAGGCGTTGTGGATGCCGACGCTCGGCAGCATTCGCAACCCCCGCTTGATGCAGGCGTTACGGGCACGGCTCGAGGCGATGCCGTCGGTATCGATTGTCGAGCATTGTGAGGTCAAGGGGCTGGTTGGCGACCGGCAGCGTGTCAGCTCGGTCGAGACGTCTCGCGGCAATCTCGCCGCGGATCAGGTGGTGATCTGTGGTGGTGCCTGGAGCGCTCGGCTGCTTGAGTTGGCCGGATTGCAACTGCCGGTGCGTCCGGTCAAGGGTCAGATGCTGTTGTTCAAGGCGAGACCTGGTCTGGTGAACCGAGTGGTGTTGATGGATGGGCGCTATGTGATTCCTCGTGCCGATGGCCGAGTGCTGGCGGGGTCGACGCTGGAAGAAGCCGGTTTCGACAAGCAGACCGACGACCAGGCGCGTGAGTCGTTGAAGGCCAGTGCCTGTGCGATCATCCCGGCGTTGGCCGACTACGAGATCGAGCATCACTGGGCAGGGCTGAGGCCCGGGTCACCGGATGGCGTCCCTTTCATTGGTCGAGCGCCGGGCTGGGACAACCTGTTCGTCAATGCAGGACATTACCGCAATGGTCTGGTGTTGGCGCCGGCCTCCACGCATCTTCTGGTCGATCTGCTGCTGGAGCGCTCGCCGATCATCGACCCCGAGCCTTATGCGCTCGAGGGCCGAGTCGGGCACACGGCCTGAACCATCAATCGTCGTCGGAACTGGATTGCTCGGCGAGGAACTTGTCCCGGTGGTCGCCGCAGCAGAACCACTCGCCTCGGGCGCGCATGGCCTCCTGTTCCGGGACATGCACCTTGCACCAGCTGCAGCGTACCATGCTGCCGCCGTCACGGGAGTCGATCTGCTCCCGGTCATGCTCCAGCTTCCACTCGCGATACATGCGGTAGAGCTTGAGTCCGGCGTACAGTACTACCGCAAAAATGATCAGGCGGATAATCAAGAGGTTCATCCTTACTCCATGGGGCGTGATGCCGCCCATTCGCCCATCGTCATGAGGGAAGCATGCTTGTTTATGCTTCCCTTTGCCAGTGAGCAGTCCTTGCGGGACAATGAGGGCTGTTCCTTCCGATTCTCGAGAGATTTCTCTGCCCATGCAAGACCTGACCCTGGTGATGGCGCAACTCGACCCACTGGTTGGCGACATCCCCGGTAATGCCGACCGGGCTATCGAAACGGTACGTGAGGCCCACCTCGAACACGGCGCCGATGTTGTGGTGTTGCCGGAACTCTTTCTGACCGGATACCCACCTGAAGACCTGTTGCTGCGTGCATCGATGGAAACGCGTCTGCGTGATGCGCGTGCGCGCATGGCGGCGAAGGTCGTCAAGGACGTGATGGTGGTGGTTGGTTATCCGGGGCGCCGTGAAGGGCAGCTCTACAATATGGCTGGCGTGCTCTACAACGGTGAGTGGATCGCCGAGTACGCCAAGCAGGCACTGCCCAACTATCTGGTGTTTGACGAACAACGCTACTTCTCGCCCGGTACGCAGCCGCTGGTGGTTGAACACAAGGGCGCGCGGTTGGGCATCCTGATCTGTGAGGATGTGTGGAAGGAAGAGCCGGTACGTCAGGCACGTGATGCCGGTGCCGACATTCTGGTCACGCTCAACGCCTCACCGTACCACCAGAACAAGCCTTCCGAGCGCCTGCGCCTGCTCGAGGAGCGCGCGCGTGATGTGGCGTTGCCGATCGTCTACGTCAATCAGATTGGCGGTCAGGATGAACTGGTCTTCGATGGTGGCTCCTGCTGTGTCGATGCACATGGCAAGCTGGCCGTGCAGGCGCCTCACTGGGATATCTGGCTGCGCCCGGTGCAGTTCATCCAGGAGCAGGGCAAATGGGTACCCCGCGAGGGTGAGGTCGATCTCGACGTCAGCCCGGAAGAAGACCTCTACAGCGCCCTGGTGACGGGGTTGCGTGACTACGTCAACAAGAGCGGCTTCCAGGGCGTGGTGCTGGGGTTGTCCGGTGGGATCGACTCGGCTCTGTCACTGGCCATTGCCGTGGACGCCCTGGGGCCACAACGTGTGCATGCGGTGATGATGCCCTATCACTATACGGCGGATATCTCGAGGGAAGACGCCGCCGAGCAGGCGAAGTTGCTGGGCGTCAACTATGAGGTGTTGCCCATCGCACCGATGGTGGAGTCGTTCATGGAGACGCTGGCGGCGAGCTTTGCTGGCACCGAGCGCGATACCACCGAGGAAAACCTCCAGTCGCGCTGTCGTGGCGTGCTGTTGATGGCGCTGTCGAACAAGAAGGGCCTGATGGTGCTGACCACCGGCAACAAGAGCGAGATGGCGGTGGGCTACGCCACGCTCTATGGCGACATGGTTGGTGGCTACAATGCGATCAAGGATGTCTACAAGACCTGGGTGTATCGTCTCGCGAGCTGGCGCAATACTGAATCACTGGTGATTCCCCAGCGAGTCATCGATCGCCCTCCCTCCGCCGAGCTGGCGCCGGATCAGCAGGACAGTGACTCGCTGCCGGACTACGATACTCTGGATGCCATTCTGGTGCGTTATATCGAGGGCGACATGAGCGCCGAGGCCATCATTGCGGCAGGTTTCTCTGCCGAGGATGTCTATCGCGTGGTCAAACTGGTGGACCGCTGTGAGTACAAGCGCCGCCAGGCACCGGTTGGAGTTCGAGTGACCCAGCGTGGCTTTGGCCGTGATCGCCGTTATCCGATCGTCAATGGCTGGCAGCCCGGCGATTGATCGATGGCAGTGAGCTGACTGCGACGAGTAAAACAATACCCCCCAGTAGGCGTTGACCTACTGGGGGGTATTTTATTCGTTGGCGTGCGCCAGCAGCCAACGCTTGCCGTCTGCTGTCAGGCGCTGAGTGAACCGTCGACGTACTTCGGCTCGAAACGGCGACCGTCAAGGCGATCATTGTCTGGATCGTTCTCGATCAGCACACGCAGGGTCTCGTTGGCGCGGTCATCCATACCGAGCCCCATATAGCCTTCCACCATCACCGCCAGTGCTTCGCGGGTGGCAGCGGACTGCGGGTAGTTCTCGATGATCCAGCGACCCCGCTCGACAGCAGCGAGGTAGGCCTTCTTGCGCAGGTAGAAGTCGGCGACGTGCAGCTCGTGCTCGGCCAGCAGGTTACGCAGATAGACGATGCGCTGACGAGCATCCGGAGCGTATTGGCTGTTGGGATAGCGATTGATCAGGTCAGTGAAGTCGGAATAGGCATCACGAGTCGCACCGAGGTCACGCTGGGAAATGTCGATGACCTTGAGCGCCTCGAGGCTGAAGCGACCAGCCTGCCAGGCGGCGAGGCCGCGCATGTAATAGGCGTAATCGACCTGCGCATGGTTGGGGTGCAGGCGAATGAAGCGGCTGGCAGCGGCACGGGCGGATTCCCAGTCGTCAATCTGATAATAGGTGTAGATCAGTTCGAGCTGAGCCTGTTCCGCATAATCACCGAAGGGGAAGCGCGTATCAATGGCTTCGAGACGGTTCTGGGCGGTGGTGTAGCTGCCTTCCTCAAGCGCTTCGCGACCCTGCTCGTACAGCTGACGTTCGGCTATTCCGTCATAACGCTCTTCATCGGTGTCGTTGCTGGCACAGCCGACGAGAGTGACGCCCATCAGCACCAGGGCGCCCAGGCGAGCAGCGGGAGAAGTGATAACGCGCATCGTGTTCCTCGTTTCAAACAACCCGGGTCGGCCGTGGTAGAATCGGCCGCGATCCGCCCACTATAAAGCACCTTGCGAGGAAACGCAGTCCTCAGGACTTTCTGAAGACGAGTTTTGCATCCTGGTGCACCATTACAGGGGAGCTTTCCTCCGCATCATGTCTCAGCACCTCGAAGTTCAACAGCAGGTCCCCAATGAAATGGCGGGGGCTCGTCTCGACCAGGCGGCGGCCGAATTGCTGGCCGACTATTCCCGTGAGCGGCTCAAGGGCTGGATCAAGGATGGCTCACTGACGATTGATGGTAGGCGTGCGCGGCCGAAGGACAAGGTTCACGGCGGGGAGCTGCTGCAGTTGCGCGCCGAAATCGAGGATGACACGCGTTTCCAGGCCGAAGACATCCCCCTCGATATCGTTCATGAAGACGAGCATGTACTGGTCATCAACAAACCGCCGGGCCTGGTGGTGCACCCTGCCGCGGGCAATCCCGACGGTACGCTGCTCAATGCCCTGCTGCACCACGTCGCAGATGCGGCGACGCTGCCGCGAGGAGGCATTGTCCACCGTCTCGACAAGGACACCAGTGGTCTGATGGTGGTGGCAAAGACGTTGGTGGCACATGCCGACCTGGTCGCTCAACTGCAGGCACGGACAGTGTCGCGGGAGTATGATTCGGTGGTGGTGGGACGCATGACGGCGGGGGGGACTGTCGATGCGCCGATCGGTCGTCATCCCAAGGATCGCAAGCGTCAGGCGGTTACCGTGTCCGGCAAGCCGGCGATCACCCACTACCGCGTAGTGGAGCGCTTTCGGGCTCATACCCATGTGCGCTGCAAGCTGGAAACCGGCAGGACCCACCAGATCCGCGTGCACATGGCTCACCAGCGCTTTCCGCTGATTGGCGACCCGGTCTATGGTGGGCGTCTCAAGGTGCCGGCAGGTTCCAGCGATGTGCTCAAGGAGATCCTGCGCGAGTTCCCGCGTCAGGCTCTGCATGCACGCCGCCTGGCTTTCATCCATCCTGCTACAGGGGAACAGGTCAGCTTCCATTCCGCATTGCCGGATGACCTGTTGATGCTGATGGACTATCTACGTGAAGACGTGGAGACCATGCGATGAGCGATGCGCCCGAACTACGTCCAACGCTGATTCAGCCCGACTGGCCGGCACCAGCCTCGGTGGGGGCCTTCGTCACCACCAGGGAGACCGGACCCAGTCAGGGCGACTTTGCGGCCTTCAATCCTGCATCTCATGTGGGAGACAAGCCGGAGCATGTGGATCTCTGTCGACGCCTGCTCAGCAAGGAAGTTGGCGATGAGCGCCCATTGCTGTGGCTGGACCAGGTACATGGTGCCTCGGTGCAACAGGAGTGGAGCGAGGCGGTGCCTCAGGCTGATGCCTCGATGGCGACCAGCAATGATTACGCCTGCGTGGTGTTGACCGCGGACTGTCTACCGGTGTTCTTCTGTGACAGCACCGGTCAGCGTGTCGCGGTGGCCCATGCCGGCTGGCGTGGCCTGGCCGGTGGTGTACTCGAGGCCACCGTGGCCGCCATGGGTGTGCCCCCCGAGTCGCTGCTGGCCTGGTTGGGGCCGGCCATCTCCAACGCCCAGTTCGAGGTCGGGCCGGAAGTGCGTGAAGCCTTCTGTGGCGTACACCCTGAAGCGGCCAGTGCCTTCGATCCCAGCCCTTACCGCCTTGGCCACCATATGGCTGACCTCTACAAGCTGGCGCGCCTGCGCCTGGAGCGGCTGGGCCTGTCGCATATCAGTGGCGGCCATTTCTGTACCGTGTGTGAGTCTCGCTTCTATTCCTGGCGCCGTGACGATGGAGCGACGGGTCGAATGGCCAGTGTCATCTGGTTGCGCTAGTGCCATCTGCCGTGTGGGCCTGGCTGCGTATCATCCGGCGAGATTGATCGGCAAGAGTGTTCAGATCGACGACACCGCTACCCGGCATTCCGGATAGCGGTGTCGTTTCATGAGTTCAGCCATTCAACGTGCGAATGGTGGAAGGTCGAATCAGGCTGGGCGATGTGGTGTGGCCGCCAGTTCGAGATGAATTCCCTCTCGATTCAACGCGCGGGCCACTGCTGGGCGAGCCAGAGTGGTTTGAGTGCGCGATGCCCATGCCGGATAGTCTTTGGCCATGGGGAGGTTGATCCTTTCCCCCCAGGCGTAGAGCACCAGCAGGAAAGGGTCGACCAGAGTGAAGCCGGGAGCCGGTGAACTATCCTGAGCGGCAAGCCGTTCTTCAATACTCAGGAAACTATCGAGAATCAGGGCCTTGCCGTTGGCCTGGATCATGGCATGCACCTGTGGATCGGAGACAAAACGTTCCGGACGCCAGAGTGCGCCGAAGGCCATGCCGTGTACCCAACCCGCCAACCAGGCGAGCCACTCGTGGCACCTTGCCTCCGCCAGGGCGTCATCGGGCAGCAGGCCCGCTTCCGGATGGCGGCGGGCCAGATAAGTGAGAATCACGGGTAACTCCGTAAGTGGCTGCCGCTCACCCGGAATCATCAATACCGGTACTCGCCCCTTGGGATTGAGTGCCAGATAGCTCGCCTCCCAGGTGCTGGTTACCAGCTGCAGGTCGAATGCCTGTCCCAGTTCCTCCAGTACGATGTGCACCGCCAGGGAGCAGGCCGCAGGAGAATAATAGAGCCGATAAGTCATGGAAACTCCTCGTGGATGGATATGGCGCAGCTTATGAGGAGGCCTGATGGGCGACAAACGATGCTTTCTCTGAACTGGCTATTAGTGATACTAATGACCACATGACACGACTTCCCTCGTTGCAGACGCTGCAGGCTTTTGAGGCCAGTGCACGGCTGCACAGTTTCACTCGCGCCGCTGAAGAGCTGTCGCTGACGCAAGGTGCGGTAAGCCAGCACGTACGGACCCTGGAAGGGCGCCTGGGTACACAGCTGTTCCATCGAGAACATCTCGGCGTCGTGCCTACTGAGGAAGCGCTTCACCTCGCACTCCAGGTACGTCAAGGCCTGGGAGTACTGGAGCGTGCCTTTCGGGTCGAGCCAGAAGTTGTGGCGCTTTCCTCTACCGTACAGCTTCGGCTGAGCACTCTTCCCAGCGTGGCCCGCCGCTGGCTGATGCCTCGATTACCGGACTTTCGGCGTCGACATCCAGACATCGAAGTTCTGGTGGAGGGGAGCACCGGTCTCGCTCGACTGGATCATCGTGATGGTGTGGATGTTGCACTGCGGTATGGGCCGGGAAACTGGCCTGGCTTGTGTTGTGTCAAGCTTGCCGAGGAGGCCATCTTCCCCGTGGCGAGTCCTGAGTACCTCTGTGGCAGATCCCTTGGCGATGAGGACCTGGATACTTGCACCCTATTGCGTCATCCGACCCAACCCTGGGAGCTCTGGCTCCAGGCTGCCGGGTTGTTCGGTGGCGAGCCGACGGTAGGACCACTGTTCGATGACTATGATGCCTATCTGGAGGCAGCGGTGGATGGCCAGGGGCTTGCCCTGGCGCGCCGTGCTCTGGTGCGCCAGGAACTGGAGGATGGACGGTTGGTGCGGGTTTCGGAGAGTGAAACCCGGGATGTGCATGCCTACTATCTGGCCTGGCGGCCGGGTGTTGCCAAGACGGCTTCCATTGAGGCGTTGTGTCTCTGGTTGCGCGCGGCATTCACTCAGCCGGGGCAACAGAATCTGCCGACAGAACCCTCCGACTAACGGTCGAAACAGGCAGGTTGGCCCTTGAAAGCCTGCATGCCCACCGCCATATCTTCTGTCAAGCAACATTGACAGGGTCAAGCGCTGCGTCCTATCGCGGCGCCATCCCGAAGGAGATAGCAATGCGTTTCGACAAGTTCACTGCCCGATTGCAGAACGCTGTGGCAGATGCGCAGTCCCTGGCGGTAGGTCATGGGCACAATCAGCTCGAGCCGGTGCACTTGATGCTGGCGCTGCTGGATTCCCGCGATACGGGTGTCAAGGCTCTGGTCCAGAAGGCCGGTGGCGATGCCAATCGTCTGCGTGACACCCTGGTGGGACAGATTGAGGACCTGCCTAAGGTCGGTCAATTCGATGGCGAAGTTCAGCCGTCACGAGAATTGATCAAACTGTTCAACCTCACCGATGCCGAAGCCCAGAAGCGTGGCGATCAGTACATCGCCAGTGAGCTGGTCCTGCTCGCGGCGATCGGCATGAAGCATCCTGTGTCCCGTGCCCTGAGTGAGGCTGGGCTGACCCGCAAGACGCTGGAGACCACCATCGATAGCGTGCGCGGAGGACAGAGCATCGATGATGCCAATGCCGAGGACAAGCGCGAGGCATTGGAAAAGTACACCATGGATCTGACCCAGCGTGCCGCTGATGGCAAGCTCGACCCGGTGATCGGGCGTGATGACGAGATCCGGCGCACCATTCAGGTGCTGCAGCGTCGCACCAAGAACAATCCGGTGTTGATCGGCGAGCCCGGTGTCGGCAAGACGGCCATTGTCGAGGGGCTCGCCAGCCGTATCATCAATGGTGAGGTGCCGGAAGGGCTCAAGGATAAGCGCGTCCTGTCACTGGACATGGGCTCTCTGCTGGCTGGTGCCAAGTTCCGCGGTGAGTTCGAGGAGCGCCTCAAGTCGGTGCTCAATGAACTGTCTCAGGAAGAGGGACGGGTAATCCTGTTCATCGACGAGTTGCACACCATGGTTGGCGCCGGCAAGGCAGAAGGGGCCATGGATGCGGGCAACATGCTCAAGCCTGCGCTGGCGCGTGGCGAATTGCACTGTGTCGGCGCAACGACGTTGAATGAGTATCGCCAGTATATCGAGAAGGATGCAGCTCTGGAGCGCCGCTTCCAGAAGGTGGTGGTCGATGAGCCCAGTGAAGAGGACACCGTGGCCATTCTGCGTGGCCTCAAGGAGCGCTATGAGGTGCACCATGGTGTTGATATCACCGATGGCGCCATCATCGCCGCGGCCAAACTCTCGACCCGCTACATCACCGATCGCCAGTTGCCGGACAAGGCCATTGATCTGATTGATGAGGCCTCGTCGCGCATCCGTATGGAGCTGGACTCCAAGCCGGAAGAAATGGATCGCCTCGATCGTCGTCTGATTCAGCTCAAGATGGAGCGCGAGCACCTCAAGAAGGAAACCGATGAGGCCTCACGCAAACGCCTGGAAACTCTGGAAGAGCAGATCAGCGATCTGGAACGTGAGTATGCCGACCTGGACGAGATATGGAAGGCGGAGAAGGCCAGTATCCAGGGGGCCGCTCAGTTCAAGGATGAGTTGGACCGCGCGCGCATCGACCTGGAACAGGCGCGTCGCCAGGGCGACCTCGGGCGTATGTCCGAGCTGCAGTATGGCGTGATCCCGGAGTTGGAACGCAAGATTGCCGAGAGCACCGAGGCCGAAGCGGAAACCTCGACAGAGCCCCATCGCCTGTTGCGTTCCAACGTCACTGAGGAGGAGATCGCAGAGGTTGTATCGCGCTGGACCGGGATTCCGGTGGCGAAGATGCTGGAAGGAGAGCGTGACAAACTGCTGCGGATGGAAGAGGCGCTGCATGAGCGAGTCATCGGACAGGATGAGGCGGTCAATGCGGTGGCCAACGCAGTACGCCGTTCGCGAGCCGGTCTGGCCGATCCCAATCGTCCCAACGGCTCTTTCCTGTTCCTCGGTCCAACTGGCGTTGGCAAGACCGAACTCTGCAAGTCGCTGGCCAACTTCCTGTTCGATACCGAGGAAGCCATGGTGCGTATCGACATGTCGGAATTCATGGAGAAGCACTCCGTGGCCCGGCTGATCGGTGCACCTCCCGGCTATGTCGGATATGAGGAGGGTGGCTATCTGACCGAGGCAGTGCGCCGCAAGCCCTATTCCGTGCTGTTGCTCGATGAGGTAGAGAAGGCGCATCCGGATGTCTTCAATATCCTGCTGCAGGTACTGGAAGACGGTCGCTTGACGGATGGGCAGGGGCGTACGGTGGATTTCCGCAACACCGTGATCGTCATGACCTCGAATCTCGGTTCGGACATCATCCAGCAGTATGGTGGCGACCAGGCGGACTACGAGTCGATGAAGCAGACCGTCATGGAAGTTGTCGGAACGCATTTTCGACCGGAGTTGATCAACCGCATCGATGAGGTCGTGGTGTTCCATGCCCTGGGGCAGGAGCAGATCCAGGCCATCGCCGCCATCCAGATCGAGCGTCTACGCGCGCGTCTGGCCGAGCACGACCTGGGGCTCAAGCTGACCGATGAGGCCATGGCGCAACTGGCCGTGGTGGGCTTTGATCCGGTCTATGGCGCACGTCCCTTGAAGCGCGCCATCCAGAGCCGGCTGGAAAATCCGCTGGCCCAGGACCTGCTGTCCGGCAAGTTCAAGGCTGGCGATACCATCATGGTAGATGCCGATGACAGCCGACTGGTGATCAAGCACTGAGCGACTGCTCTACGCGGTAGTGGGTAGTTGATGGTGGGTAGATGATGGTTGGTACTTGATAATTGGGGTATGCCAGTGAAATGAGCGCCCCCCGGAAGTGTCCGGGGGGCGCTCTGTCTATTGCCTCCGCTGGCGTAAAGCCTGACGCCAACAGAGCGGCCTGCGAGATTGGCCGCACCCGCTATACTGGAGGCTACAGGTTGTGTCCTGTACCCCCCTTGCCCGCAGGGTTCCCCAACCCTGCGGGCTTTTTACTGCTCGTCCAGATGAGTTTTTTCAGGCTTGGGCGCGGGCGCCGGAGAGGTGGACTCTACGCAGTTTGACGTTGTCGCCGACCAGATGCTTCTGCAATTCCTCGAGCGAGACATTGCGCGTCTCGGGCATCAGGAAGAGTACGAAGATCAGTTGCAGCAACATCATGACGGCGAAGAAGGCGAACACCGGGCCACCGCTGAAGGTACCCAGTACCCAGGGCATGACCAGGGTGATCAGCGCCGCGAAGACCCAGTGGATGGAGCTGCCGAAGGACTGGCCGCGAGCACGCACATGGTTGGGGAATACCTCGGCAATGAATACCCAGATTACCGCGCCCTGACTGATGGCGTGGGAGGCAATGAACAGCGCCAGCAGCAGCGGCACCTCGATGCCGCCCAGCGCATCGGTGAAGAAAGCTCGTGAGATCAGCACCAGTGACAGCAGATAGCCTGCCGAGCCGATGAACAGCAACGTGCGTCGTCCGAACCGGTCTATCAACGACATGCCGATCATGGTGAACACCAGGTTGACCAGACCGATACCGGCGGTGGACAGCAGGGCCACCTGGCTGCCGAGTTGGGCGGCTTCCAGCACCCGTGGCGCGTAGTAGATGATGAAGTTGATCCCCGACAGTTGATTGAAGAAGGCGACCAGAAAGGCGAGCAGGATCGGCAGTCGATAGCGGCGAGAAAAGAAGCGTGCATTGGCGGAACGTTCCTCGTTCTCGGCGGTACGCATGGTGGCGATTTCTGCATCGACATCGACGTTCGGGTTGATCATGCGCAGCACTCGGCTGGCTTCTTCGACATCATTGCGCTTGAGAATCAGCCAGCGTGGGCTGCGTGGTACCCGGGTGATCATCACGGTGTAGATCAGAGCCGGAATGGCCTCGATACCCAGCATCCAGCGCCAGGCAATGCCGCTCTCCATCAGGCTGCCGATGAGGTAGTTGGAGACGAACGCCATGAGGATGCCGAAAACGATATTGAACTGGTACAGGGCGACCAGCACACCGCGATAGCGAGGCGGAGCGATCTCGGAAATGTAGATCGGAGCGGCAACCGAGGAGACACCCACGCCAATGCCGCCGATCAGGCGGAAGAAGGCAAAGGTCCAGGGGTCGGTGGCCACGGCTGAGCCGATGGCAGATACCAGATACAGAATGCCGATCAGCAGCAGGGTGGTACGTCGACCGAGGTGGTCGGTGGGCCAGTTGCCGAAGATGGCGCCGAGCACGGTGCCCCACAGTGCCATCGACATGACCAGCAGGCCGTGGTGCAGGTCACTGAGACCCCAGAGTGTCTGAATGGGCTTGTCGGCCCCGGAAATCACCGCAGTATCAAAGCCGAACAGAAAACCGGCCAGCGCCACGGTGATGGACCATTGCACGATGCGTGACATGGATCTTTCCTCACTGCTGCTTGTTGCTGTTGTGGGTCGGGGTGGAGTCTTTCTGATCAAGTGAATCGATTCACTTATCCGGCGACTGATTTCGAAGCAGGGCCGAAAGAATTATCAGAGGGACGTTCTTCGATAAGGCCAGTCAGGTGAATCGTGTCACTTGCGGTATTACAGCAGTTGGATGGACAGGATGCGACTTTTCCGACTTAGACATTGGTCGAGTTTCAGGGGGAGGCATGAGTGGGTTCGTGTTCCTGAGGTGACGAATGAGGTGAAGAAAAAGATGCCTGAAGACAGGCCAGGTGAGTCACGGCGGTTGACAGTATCGGGATGCTATTGGAATCTTGACGGTTCCTGACTGCGGGCGCGGCATCGAAGGGTAACCCCCAATCGCCGCGTGAAGGGTAGGCCAGATTGGCCTCTACCCGCCGAAGGACTTCCAGTGTTCGGGTCAACCGCCCGACCTGGCCAACGCCCCGACGCGGTGACCCGCCGTGATGAGAGTGCAGGCCCGAACCGGGCCGACGGACGCCAGGGTTTGGCATTCAGGTGCCGGAGAGCCGGCAGCAGCATACCGCTGCACTCGACTTCGTGTTCCGATGAGCACGAATCGCACTCGAGACCTCCAGGGGAGATACATCTGTGGAATTGCTTTCAGGCGCGGACATGATCGCCCGCTTCCTCCAGGATGAGGGCGTGGAATATATCTACGGCTATCCGGGCGGCGCCGCACTACACATCTATGACGCCTTGTTTCGCCAGGACAAGGTCAAACACATTCTGGTGCGCCACGAACAGGCAGCGACCCATGCTGCCGATGGCTACGCACGGGCTGCAGGTAAGCCGGGCGTAGTGCTGGTCACCTCGGGGCCTGGGGCGACCAATGCGGTGACGGGGGTCGCCACCGCCTACATGGACTCGATTCCGATGGTCGTGCTGTGCGGCCAGGTCATGAGTCATCTGATCGGCGATGATGCCTTTCAGGAAACCGATATTGTCGGGGTCACTCGTCCGATCGTGAAGCACAGCTTCTCGATCAGGCATCCCAGCGAAATTCCCGAAACGCTGAAGAAGGCCTTCTATCTGGCCGCAACTGGTCGTCCCGGTCCGGTGGTGGTGGATATTCCCAAGGATATGACATCGCCCACCGAGCGCTACGAATACGTCTACCCGAAAAAGGTCAAGATTCGTTCGTACAATCCGGTGACGCGCGGCCATACCGGACAGATCAAGAAGGCCGTCGAGCTGATGCTCAAGGCACGTCGCCCGGTGTTCTACACCGGTGGTGGTGTCGTGACTGGCCAGGCCAGTGAAGGACTGACCGATCTGGTCAAGCAGTTGGGCTTCCCGATCACCACCACGCTGATGGGTATCGGCGCCTTCCCGCAGAGCGACAACCAGTGTCTCGGTTGGCTGGGCATGCATGGCTCCTATGAGTCGAACATGGCCATGCACCATGCGGATCTGGTGATTGCCATCGGCGCACGTTTCGATGACCGGGTGACCAACAACACCTCGAAGTTCTGTCCGACGGCCAAGATCATCCATGTCGATGTCGATCCCAGCTCGATCTCCAAGACCGTGCGTGCCGATGTCCCCATCGTGGGGCCGGCGGCAAGCGTGATCAACGAGATGATCAGTCTGGTCCAGGGGCAGTCGTTGGCCAACCCCGAGTCGCTGAGTGACTGGTGGAAGAGCATCGAAGGCTGGCGCGAGGAGCGTCGCGGCAAGCTCTATGAGCCGTCGAAGTCGGGTGAGGTGCTCAAGCCTCAGGAAGTCATCGAGGCCGTCTGCCGTGTGACCCGCGGCGAGGCCTATGTGACCACCGACGTTGGTCAGCACCAGATGTTCGCTGCGCAGTACTACAAGTTCGACAAGCCCAATCGTCTGATCACCTCCGGTGGTCTGGGCACCATGGGCTTCGGCTTCCCGGCGGCAATGGGCATCAAGCAGAACTTTCCGGATGAGGAAGTGGTGTGCTTCACTGGTGAAGGCAGCTTCCAGATGATGATGCAGGAGCTCTCCACCTGTAAGCAGTTCGGTGGCGGCGTCAAGATCATCAACCTGAACAACGCTTCACTGGGTATGGTTCGTCAGTGGCAGGACCTCAACTACAAGTCACGTCATGCGCACTCCTACATGGAGTCGCTGCCGGACTTCCAGAAGTTGATCGAGTCCTATGGGTTCACGGCACTCAAGGTCGAGGGGCACGAGCAACTGGAGGCGGCGCTGGAACGCACCTTCGCCGACACCAACGAGCTGGTGTTCCTTGATGTGATGGTGGATCCCCACGAGCACGTCTACCCGATGCAGGTGCCTCTCGGCTCCATGCGTGACATGCTGCTTTCCAAGACGGAGCGGACCTGATGCGACATATCATCTCGATTCTGATGGAAAACGAACCGGGTGCACTGTCGCGTGTGGTGGGCCTGTTCTCTCAGCGCAACTTCAACATCGAAACGCTGAACGTTGCGCCGACCGATGACCCGACGCTGTCCCGACTGACCGTCACCACCATCGGCGACGATCGTGTGATCGAACAGATCACCAAGCATCTCAACAAGCTGATCGATGTGGTCAAGTTGGTGGATCTGACCGAAGGCAATCACATCGAGCGCGAGCTGATGCTGGTCAAGGTCAAGGCACTGGGAGCGGCGCGGGATGAGGTAAAGCGCACGGTGGATATCTTCCGCGCGCAGATCGTCGACGTGACGCCGAGCCTGTACACCGTGCAGATCACCGGCGATGCCAGCAAGCTTGATGCCTTCCTTCAGGCGATGAGTCCGGTGGGCGTGCTGGAAGTGGCGCGTACCGGTGTCTCTGGTATCGCTCGCGGTGACAAGGTACTGAGCCTTTAGCCACTGCGTGGCTAAAGGAGCTATAAGCTATAAGCTGTAAGTTGGCGAAGTTCGTTTCCAGCGAACGCTTGCCCCTTCCCATGAAGCGCAAGTGTGAAGAGAACCCGTTGAGGCAGCGCCTCAGCGGGTTTTTTGTGTTCTGGCTTACGGCTTACGGCTTACGGCTTACGGCTTACGGCTTACGGCTTACGGCTTACGGCTTACGGCTCTATCAACGCTCTTCCACTTCCTGCCACAGGGCGTTGAGCAGCGGGCTTTTCAAGCGCCGGTTGAGTACGCATAGACCCACGTCGTAATAGGGCAATTCGGGCTTGACCGGCAGCACCCGAACGCTCTCCCTCAATGGGCTGGCATCCAGCACGATGCGGGGCACGATACCAATCCCGAATCCCAGGCCGACCATGCTGACGATGGCTTCGTGGCCGGCGACCTGGGCGTAGATGGTTGGGGTGATACCCAACGCCTTGAACCAGGTGTTGGCCAGGTCACGTGAGAGACCCGACTCCGAGAGGATCATCGGCACTTCACGCCATTGGTCCTGCATCGGCGACTGTGGTGTGGAGGGTATCCAGCTGTGTTCGGTGTGCGGCGCGATGAACACCAGCGCGGATCGAGTCAGTGACTTGAAGGCCAGGCCTTCCGGTAATTGTCGCGGCCTGGAGGTGATCGCCATGTCCTCGTCACCGGCCAGCACGCGCTGCATGGCACGGGCGGGATCGCCGGTATGCAGCTTCAGCTCGATGCCCGGGTGACGGTGACGGAAGTCGCTCAGCAGGCTGTAGAGGAAACTGTAGCTGGCGGTTACCGAGCAGTAGATGCTGATTTCACCGCTCAGCCGTTGAGCATCACTCTGCATGGAGAGACGGATGCTTTCCCACTGTTCCAGGGCATCCCGGGCATAGTGTTGAAAGCGCTTGCCCTGGGGCGTCAGCAGCACGTGTCGGTTGTCACGATCAAACAGGGCTACGCCGAGCTGCTCCTCGAGTTGACGAATCGCACGGCTGAGTGTCGAGGCGCTGACATGGCAGGCCTCGCTGGCACGTCCGAAGTGCAGGGTGTCAGCCAGCGTCAGAAATTGCTGAAGAGGGCGGAAGTCCATAGTGGTATCACTGTGTTGCAGAAATAGAAATGTAGTATTGCAAATATAGCGTTTTACGCAACATGGGGGCTGGCGTAAGGTGAGGGCATTCACGAACGAAGTGGTCTCGACACAGGGACGCTCGATCGTTAGCCCAGCGCCGCATCAGACGGCGCGGGTGGCCATCAACGCTGAATATCGATAATCGATCCACCACGAATTTACAGCCGCACAAGCGGTAAAAGACTTCAGGAGCACCTCATGCGCGTCTATTACGATAAGGATTGTGACCTCCAGCTGATTCAGGGCAAGCAGGTGACCATCGTGGGTTACGGCTCCCAGGGCCATGCTCATGCCAATAACCTGAAGGAGTCCGGTGTCAGCGTAACGGTTGCTCTGCGTCCTGGTTCCTCTTCCGCGGCCAAGGCTGAAGCCGCTGGCCTGAAGGTGGCTTCCGTGGCTGAAGCCTGCAAGAGCGCTGATGTTGTCATGGTGCTGGCGCCGGACGAGAACCAGAAGGCCATCTACGAGAACGAGATCGAGCCGAACCTCAAGGAAGGCGCAACTCTGGCCTTCGCCCACGGCTTCAATATTCATTACAACCAGGTCACTCCGCGCAAGGACCTGGATGTTGTGATGATCGCACCGAAGGCGCCGGGTCACACCGTGCGCTCTGAGTTCACTCGCGGTGGCGGCATTCCGGACCTTATCGCCATCCATCAGGATGCAACCGGTCAAGCCAAGGAACTGTGTCTGTCCTACGCCGCTGCCATCGGCGGTGGCCGCAGCGGCATCATCGAGACTACCTTCAAGGATGAGACCGAGACTGACCTGTTCGGTGAGCAGGCGGTGCTGTGTGGCGGTGCCGTCGAGCTGGTCAAAGCTGGTTTCGAAACCCTGACCGAAGCCGGCTATGCACCCGAGATGGCCTACTTCGAGTGTCTGCACGAGTTGAAGCTGATCGTCGACCTGATGTACGAGGGCGGCATCGCCAACATGAACTACTCCATCTCCAACAACGCGGAGTATGGCGAGTACGTAACCGGACCCGAGGTCATCAACGATGAGTCGCGTGCCGCGATGCGTAATGCACTCAAGCGCATCCAGGAAGGCGAATATGCCAAGATGTTCATCAACGAGGGCAACAGCAACTACCCGTCGATGACCGCTCGCCGTCGCCTCAATGCCGAGCACCCCATCGAGCAGGTGGGTGAGAAGCTGCGTGCGATGATGCCGTGGATCGCTGCCAACCAGTTGGTCGACAAGAGCAAGAACTGATCGACCAGCCGTTTCGGTCATGTTGAAGCAGGACACTGTTGATGCAGGACGCTGACACGATCAGAGTTCGTGCAGGCAGAGAAGGGGGCGCGGATATCCGCGCCCCCTTCGTTGTATCAGTAGGTTGTGGGTATTGCTTTTGGGGGCAGGGTGTCTGTGCCGGTAATGAAGGCCGCTGAACTGTGAAACCAACAGGCATCGTTGGCTGTCCCTGTTGTTGTGTAGAATGAAGGGTCTTATCAGCAGGCAATGGATGATTCAGATGAGTGACGATGCCAATAGTCGCGACAATGAGAGCAAGGACTCTGGCGAAGAGGATCTTGCCAGTGCTTTCGTGCGTGAGTCAGAGGTGATTGAAGAAGCGGTGGAAGATGGCCGCAAGGTTCGGCGCCGTGGTATCTATCTGTTGCCCAATCTGTTTACCACTTCGGCGCTGTTTTCGGGCTTCTATGCCGTTGTCTCCGCGCTCAACGGCGATTTCACCGCGGCTTCCGTGGCGATCTTCATCGCCATGGTGCTTGATGGTCTCGATGGTCGTGTGGCGCGAATGACCAATACTCAGAGCGAGTTCGGTGCCGAGTACGACAGCCTTGCCGATATGATTTCGTTTGGCATGGCGCCGGGGCTGGTGGCATTTACCTGGATATTGCAGGACATCGGCAAGACCGGGTGGGTAGTGGCCTTCCTGTATGTGGCCTGCGCTGCATTGCGCCTCGCACGGTTCAATGTGCAGGTCGGTAGTGTCGACAAGAAGTGGTTCATCGGCTTGCCGAGCCCATCGGCGGCCGCCCTGGTGGCTGCCAGTGTATGGACCTTTCACAGTTTCGACGCCACCGAGCTGGGCTTCAAGCTCTTGATGCTGCTGGTGGTTGGAGCGGCCGGCATACTGATGGTCAGTAATATCCGTTACTACAGTTTCAAGGATGTCGACCTCAAGGGGCCGGTGCCTTTTGTGGTCCTGCTGGCGATAGTGTTGGGCTTCGTGGTGATTTCCATCGAACCTTCGGTGATGCTGTTGCTGCTGTTCGGCACCTATGTGGCTTCTGGTCCGGTGCTGGCCCTGATGCGCAAGCTACGGCCGAATCACTCCTGAGCTGCTACACTGCAGTAATGATCGACGCCCGCTTCAAGCGGGCGTTGTGGTCTCTGGAGTAAAGTGGGCTACGAGCTACGAGCCGACGTCTGGCACTATACGGCTCGGTGCTCGCGACTCGTCGCTCGAGGCTTTCGGAAGTTTCCGAAAAAACCGCTTGCAGGGTGCCTTCTAAATCCGTAAAGTACGCATCCGCTGCTGGCGACGAGCAAACGTCGCAAGCGGTGAAAGGTGGTAGAAGTGGTTGATTTGAAAGTGTTTCTTGAGAATCGCCGCTTGACATTCTCGCCGGATTCGGTAGAATGCACCGCCACGCTCTCGGCAGAACACCGCTGAGGGCTCCGGATTCATTCGGCACGGCTGAGTGATCACGGATTCGCCCCTCGGCTTCGAGGTTCGTCAGTTCCACGGAACGGCGAGCAACACGAAAAAGAGGTTGACGAAATCCTCCGGTTCTGTAGAATACGCCTTCCTCGCAGGGCGCTTCCCCAGGGTCTTCAAGACAGGGCGAAGCAGATCAGCGGGATGCTCCAGTCAACCGGAGCGGCTCTTTAACAATTTGATCAGGTAATTCATGTGGGCGCTTGCCGATGAGTCAGTGACGAAGTCACTGAAATATCAAGGCAAGCGACTCGTCAAACGAGACGTTTGAACCTTGAGCCAGGTTTGGTGCAGCCTATGCACTATCAGATTTTTCAAC
>NZ_FRCA01000031.1 GCF_900142755.1 Halomonas cupida
TCGTGCATCATGCGGAACGAGTATTCGCCACGCAGGATCACCGCCAGCAGCACACCGAACACGCCCATGGCCGCAGCCTCGGTGACCGACGCCACACCGCCGTAGATCGAGCCGAGCACCAGCATCGCAATCAGGCCCGGCACCACGATCGCCTTGAGCGCCTCGAAGCGGCTGGAGAAGCCCTCGTTGCGATCGGCCTCGGTCATCGGCGGGCCCATGGCGGGATTGCGCATGCAGCGCACCAGCACATAGCCGATATAGGACAGCATCAGCACCACCGCCGGCGTGATGGCGGCCGTGAACAGGTCGGCAATCGAGACACTGGCGATCAGGCCATAGATGATCAGCACGATGGACGGCGGCATCATGGTGCCCAGGGCACCACCGGCGCAGACCACCCCGATCGACAGGTGCTTGTCATAGCCCAGACGCAGCATCTGCGGCAGCGCCAGAATCCCCAGCAGTACGATCTCGCCGCCGATGATGCCGGACAGGGCGGCGAGGAAGAACGCCACCACAATGGTCTGTACCGCGACGCCACCGGGCAGGCGCCCGGCAAATACGCGCATGGCGTTGAACAGATCCTTGGCAATCCCCGAGCGGTCCAGTAACGATGCCATCAACACGAACATCGGCACCGCCACCAGCGAATACTCGGTAACGAAGCCATAGACCCGGCTGGTCACCAGCGGCAGTGCGTTGGAACCGAACCAGCCGAAAGTGAAGACCAGTGCCACCAGGCCGGTGATGAAAGCCAGCGGCAGGCCGGTGATCAGCAGGGCGAAGATCAGCCCGACCAGCAGCATTGTTCCTTCTGCGATATCCATCAGGCGGCTCCTTCATCATTGGCCGCGGGGGCCGGCTTGCCCTTGATCGACTGTACCAGGTGGATCAGTGCCTGGAGACACATGATGGCCAGCGCCAGCAGGATCATGCCCTTGATCAAGGCCGGGAACGGCGGGTTCCAGGAGGTGCCGGAGCGTTCCAGCTGCCACTCGCCCAGCGGGTTGTGGGAGGCGCCCCAGAACATCACATACGCGGCATAGGTCATGCCGAGGCAGAAGCCGAAGGTCACCAGGTCATTGAAACGGTCGAGCCACAGACGGAAGGTGGGGCCGACGGAATCGTAGAGCACCCGCACGCGGATATGGCGATTGCTGGCCAGTGCCGCGGGGCCGCCGAGACAGAAGCTCACCGCCACCAGCATGACCACGCTTTCGTGGACCCAGGAGGTGGGGGA
>NZ_FRCA01000005.1 GCF_900142755.1 Halomonas cupida
TGCAAGCGGTTTTTTCGGAAACTTCCGAAAGCCTCGAGCGACGAGTCGCGAGCACCGAGCCGTATAGTGCCAGACGTCGGCTCGTAGCTCGTAGCTCGTAGCTCGCGACCCACAGGGACCTGGGGAAGTGCCCATGTTCGTCGGGAACGAACATGGGCCAGCTCGTGGCTCGACCTTACTTGACGCTGACTCGGGCGTAACGCTTCTTGCCCGCCTGGATCACGTAGCTCTTGCCGGTATCCAGCATCAGGTCTTTCGCCACAACCTCTCCATTTACCTTCACACGGCCATTACCGAGCATGTCCTTGGCCTGGGCACTATTGTTGGCGAGACCGGAGCGGTTGAGTACCGCGGCAATCGGCGCCTGCTCAGCACCTTCAAAGTCGACGTCAACTTCCGGCAGATCCTCGGGCAGTTCACCATCGGCCAGCTGGTTGCCGGCACTGCGGTGGGCGTTGGCAGCGGCTTCTTCACCGTGATAGCGAGTGATCAGCTCTCGCGCCAGCTCCATCTTGATGTCACGGGGGTTGTCTCCGACCTCGATACGCTGGCGAAGCTCTTCGATCTCTTCATTACCCTTGAGGGATAACAGCTCGAAGTAGCGCCACATCAGCGAGTCAGGCATCGACACCAGCTTGTTGAACATCACGCCAGGCGCATCGTCGACGCCGACATAGTTACCCAGTGACTTGGACATTTTCTGCACGCCATCCAGCCCTTCGAGCAGCGGCATGGTGATGACAACCTGCGGCTCATGACCAAAGTGCTTCTGCACTTCACGCCCCATCAACAGGTTGAACTTCTGGTCGGTGCCGCCCAACTCGACATCGGCTTCCAGCGCCACCGAGTCATAACCCTGAACCAGCGGGTAGAGAAACTCATGCAACGAGATTGACTGACCACTTCTATAACGTTTCTCGAAGTCGTCACGCTCCAGCATGCGCGCCACGGTGGTCTGGCCTGCCAACTCGATCATGTCGGCAGCGCTCATCTTCGAGAACCACTCGGCATTGAAGCGTACTTCAATCCGTTCTGGATCGAGGATCTTGAACACCTGCTCTTTATAGGTCTGGGCGTTGGCCTTGACCTCATCCTCGGTCAACGGCTTGCGCGTGACGTTCTTGCCGGTGGGGTCACCGATGCGACCAGTGAAGTCGCCGATCAGGAAAATCACCTGATGGCCGAGGTCCTGAAACTGACGCATCTTGGTCAACAACACACTATGACCAAGGTGCAGATCTGGAGCCGTAGGATCGAAGCCTGCCTTGATACGCAGTTTGCGTCCGGACTCGAGCTTCTTCTTCAACTCGTCTTCCAGCAGAATTTCATGGGTTCCGCGCTGAATCAGCGCGAGGGCGTCAGCCACATCAGTCATGGTGTTCACTCCAGTCCTTGCAGGCACAGCCCGATAGGGTCACGCCACTCGCCGAGAGCGAAGGAACAGGCGCGAACAGAGCAGGCTGGGGCATATAAAGAATGGCCGGGATGTTACCATGAACCTTTCCCTCGGTTGAAAGGGCAGCTTCATGCAGCGCTTTGTTGGTCTCATGTCAGGAACCAGTCTGGATGGTATCGATGCCGCTCTGGTCAGCTTTGATGATTTCGGCTCCCCCTACCTTGAAGCAACCCATGGGGAAGACATGCCGACCGAGTTGCGCCAGGTACTGTGGCGACTGTGCCACCAGACGGAAGTCTCCTTCGCCGACCTCGCCCGTGCAGAAGAAGCCTTTAGCCAATGCCAGGCGCGAGCCGTCGAGGTCCTGCTTGATCGTCAATCCTTGAGCCCCGAGCAGATCACCGCCATCGGCAGCCACGGCCAGACCATTGAGCACGCCCCCTACGGCCATGACGGCGGCCCTGCCTATACCCTTCAGTTGGACAATCCCAGTCGCCTGGCAGAATTGACCGGCTGTTGCGTTGTGGCCGACTTTCGTCGCCGCGACCTCGCCGCAGGCGGCCAGGCCGCCCCTCTGGCTCCCATCTTTCACCATGCTGTCTTCAGCCAGCCCGGCACCTGGCGCGCCATACTCAATCTCGGCGGCTTTGCCAATCTGACGCTTCTTCCTCCCAGTGAAGTGCCATCATCACCACTGGGGTTCGATACCGGGCCGGCCAATGCCTTGCTGGATGCCTGGCACGAGCGCCACTGCAAGGGCCGCTTCGATGCAGACGGTGCCTGGGCAGCAGGGGGACAGGTCGACAGAGCACTCCTCGAACGACTACTGAGCGAGCCATTCTTCCATCTGCCGCCACCTCGCAGCACCGGCAGGGAGGTCTTCCACCTCGACTGGCTGGAGACGTCATTGAGCGGCAGGGAGTCACCTCAGGATGTGCAGGCCACCCTGGCGGAGTTGACCGCAGTGAGCATTGCCATGGGACTGAAAATGGCCAGCGAACAGCTGGACGCGCCACCACAACTGGAGCTGATTCCCTGCGGCGGCGGCGCACGCAACCGCGATCTGCTGCGTCGCCTGAGTGAGCAACTTCCCGACGCCAGCCTTCTGGACAGTGAAAGCCTCGGCTGGCCTGCTGACTGGCTGGAGGCGGCCGCATTCGCCTGGCTGGCCCGCCAGCGGCTGCTGGAACAACCCGGCAACCTCCCCTCGGTGACTGGAGCCGCCGGAGCTCGAGTGCTGGGAGGCGTTTACGCACGATAGCCACTACCGGCGCCCTGTATCCGGCTTTGCTTTGCCGATGATCAGCTGTGTTCGGTAATATCCTATCGTTTCTCGACCTGAGCCTGTGCTCAGGGACCCAAGCTTGACCACAGGACACCACAGGCCGATGACCACAACGATCGCCGACGCCCTGAGCGCCGCCCGGCAGCGCCTCGACCACGCGCTATCTTCCGCCGGGCGCGACACGAACAGCGCAACCCTTCTCGCGGTCAGCAAGACCAAGCCAGCCGATATGGTGCGTGAGGCCTGGCAACATGGCCAACGGGAGTTCGGTGAGAACTACGTTCAGGAAGCCCTCGACAAGCAACAACAACTCAGCGACCTCGACGATATCGTCTGGCATTTCATCGGCCCCCTGCAGTCGAACAAGACCCGTGAAGTCGCCAACCATTTCCACTGGGTACACAGTGTCGAGCGTGAGAAGATTGCTCGCCGTCTGTCGGATCAACGCGACCCCGCACTGGGGCCGCTGCAGGTCTGCCTTCAAGTGAACATCAGTGGTGAGCCCTCCAAGTCGGGGGTCAGCCTTGACGAGCTGCCCAAACTGGCCGAACAGGTTGCATCACTGCCTCATATCGAGCTACGAGGCTTGATGGCAATCCCCGCGCCCTGCGACGATCCCCAGCGCCAACGCAAACCTTTTGCTGCCCTGAACGACGCTCTGAGACACCTGCGCTCCATTCTGCCGGATGCTCAGCTCGACACCCTATCGATGGGCATGAGCAACGACCTGGAAGCCGCCGTGTTCGAGGGAGCCACCATGGTGCGTCTGGGAACGGCAATCTTCGGTGCCCGTCACTGACCTATCCCTGGCGCCGACGAACCCCTGGCGTCGAGAACCACAGGCGCCCATGAACCGAAATACGCCCACGAAACATGGATAAGGAGCCCAGCATGGCCAGCAACGTGACCTTTATAGGTGCCGGCAACATGGCCGGAGCCATCATGGCCGGGATGGTCCAGAGTGGTTATCCGGCCGCAGCCATCACTGCAACGGCAACCCGCGATACCACACTTCAGCCTCTGCGCGACCAGTTGGGCATCAACACCAGTACCGACAACCATGCAGCCATCGCCAATGCCGATGTCGTGGTGTTGTCGGTCAAGCCTCAGGGGATGCGCAAGGTCTGTGAGAGCCTGCGTGAGTCCATCCAGGGCACACGTCCACTGATCATTTCTGTCGCTGCCGGATTATCGGCCGACACACTTGAGCAGTGGCTGGGCGGTGACCTGGCAGTGATTCGCTGTATGCCCAATACCCCATCACTGGTCGGTGCCGGCGCTTCTGGCCTGTTTGCCAATGACAACGTCAGCGATGCCCAGCGCGAGTTGGCGACCCAATTGATGGAAAGTGTCGGCATTGCCGCCTGGGTTGAAGAAGAACCTCTGATCGACGCTGTTACTGCCATTTCCGGCAGTGCTCCGGCGTATTTCTTCCTGATGTTCGAGGCCATGGAAGACGCCGGTGTCAAACTGGGACTGGATGCCGATACGGCGAGACGACTGGCCATGCAGACAGCACTCGGCGCCGCTACCATGGCCATGCGCAGTGACAAGTCACCCGCTGAGCTCAAGCGTAATGTCATGTCGCCAGGAGGCACCACGGAAAAGGCGGTTGCCCACCTGGAGCAGGCTGGTCTGCGCAATGCACTGGATGGCGCCATGCAGGCCTGTGCACAACGAGCTCGCGAGATGTCTGCGGAACTCGGAAAGGACGATTGATCCGGCATATTACCTGCCGGGTAGACAAGACACTGGTAAATGCCATCGTCGGTTATCATGCTGACGCGAGCCTGAGCCATAGCGAAAGCTTCATGTATCTGCGCCCTGAATTCCACGGATCAGTGTTGCGCGGGCGACAACCAGATAGATCAGGACGATCTATTTGATCGCCAGGTTAAACATCAACGACGGAGGAGCCCACATGGGCAGTCACCTGGGAAACACTGGCCTCGACCTGGTCAACACCCTGGTCAATATCTACCTGTTCCTGATGATGCTGCGCTTCCTGCTGCAGGCATCACGCGCGGACTACTACAACCCCTTGAGCCAGTCAGTGGTCAAGATCACCCAACCCGTCGTGCGCCCCTTCCAGAGCGTGCTGGGCCCGGTGATGGGGCGCTTTGACCTGGCCACCCTGGCGGCGGGGTTCGTGCTCAAGGTTGTGGTAATGGTCGCACTGCTGCAACTGGCTGGTGTCGGCATGCCTCGTATCGACAGCCTGGCACTGGCAGCGTTCGCCTTCCTGGCCAGTACCATCCTCGACATCTACTTCTATGCCCTGTTGATAATGATCATCCTGAGCTGGGTAGCGCCGCGTGCCAGCCATCCGGGTGCCCTGCTGGTCATGCAGCTGGTGGAGCCGATCATGGCGCCAGTGCGCCGCGTGATCCCACCACTGGGCATGCTCGATCTGTCACCGATCGTGGTGTTCATCGGCATCAACCTGATCGATGGTATTGTGATCGGATCGCTGATCCGCACGGTGGCGTCCGGCACTCCGGCTCTGCTGGCGGTGTTCTGACTACTGTTCTGACAACACCGCCCCGCTACAGCGGCAGATGACAATATGACAACACTGAACTCTGACTGGACGAACAAAGACTGATGCCCGAGCAGCCTAGTGATTCGGTCGGTCTGGTGAGGCCTCAATCGGCTCATTTCGACGACCCCCTGCCCCTGGCCTGCGGCAAGACGCTGTCGGCCTATGACCTTGTCTACGAGACCTACGGCACGCTCAATGCCGAGCGCAGCAATGCCGTGCTCATCTGCCATGCCCTGTCCGGCCATCATCACGCCGCCGGCTACCATGATGACAGCGACCGCAAACCGGGTTGGTGGGATGCCCATATCGGTCCGGGTAAATCCATCGACACTGACCGCTTCTTCGTGGTGTCGCTCAATAACCTGGGGGGCTGCCACGGTTCCACCGGACCATCGAGCATCAACCCCGAGACCGGCCGTCTCTGGGGTCCAGACTTCCCGATGGTGACCGTCATCGACTGGGTCAACAGCCAGGCTCGCCTCGCTGACCAGTTGGGCATCGAGCGCTTCGCCGCCGTGATCGGCGGTAGCCTCGGTGGCATGCAGGCGCTGCAATGGACGTTGTCTTATCCTCAGCGTGTTGCCAATGCAGCGGTGATTGCTGCCACACCCAAGCTGTCGGCACAGAATATTGCCTTCAACGAGGTCGCCCGTCAGGCGATTCGCTCCGATACCGAATTCCATGATGGGTACTACGCCGATCACGATACGCTGCCACGTCAGGGGCTGAAACTGGCACGTATGGTGGGCCATATCACCTACCTTTCCGAAGACGCGATGGGTACCAAGTTCGGCCGAGACCTGCGCACGGACGATTTAAACTTCGGCTTTGGCGTCGAGTTTCAGGTGGAATCCTACCTGCGTTATCAGGGCGATACCTTCTCCAACTCCTTCGACGCCAACACCTATCTGCTGATGACCAAGGCACTGGACTATTTCGATCCCGCTGCCGAGCATCAAGGTGACCTGCCTGCTGCACTGGCACCTGCACAATGCCCGTTTCTGGTGGTCAGCTTCACTACCGACTGGCGCTTCCCTCCGCTGCGTTCACGCGAGCTGGTCAACGCACTGATTCGAGCAGGAAAATCTGTCAGCTATGCCAACATCGAGTCGAGTCATGGCCACGATGCCTTCCTGATGCCGGAACCTCGCTATCAGGCGGTCTTCGCCGGCTTCATGAATCGCGTCGCGGAAGACCTGGAGCTTTCCGCCAGGCCGACCGAGGAGACTACTGCCCATGCGCTCTGACCTGACACTGATCCATCAATGGGTACCGCAAGGCGCTCGTGTTCTCGACCTTGGCTGTGGCGATGGCACTCTGCTGCACTCGCTGGCCCGCGACAAGGGCGTGAAGGGCTATGGTCTCGAGATCGATCCGGACGGCATCACTGCCTGCATTCGCAAGGGCGTCAATGTCATCGAACAGAACCTCGACGATGGCCTGGCCAATTTCGAGGATGAAGCCTGTGATGTGGTGATCATGACCCAGGCCCTCCAGGCGCTGCGACGCCCGGACAGAATGCTCGACGAGATGTTGCGCGTGGCGCGGGAGTGCATCATCACTTTTCCCAACTTCGCCTACTGGCGCCACCGAGTGCACCTCGGCGTGCGCGGCTACATGCCGGTATCGAAGTCACTGCCGCATGCCTGGTACGACACTCCCAATATCCACCTGTCGACCTTCAATGATTTCGAGGCCCTGTGCCGCGACAAGGGCTTGACCATTATCGACCGCGCAGTGGGGATCAAGGATCACGAAGGGAGATTGATGTCGCGACTCTGGCCGAACCTGTTCGGCGAAATCGCCATCTTCCGTATCACACGCGACAACTGACGCCCTGCTGCAACAGGCAGTGCACAGACGCAGGAGATACCACCATGATGCCCTCTCGGTGGACTGACCTTGTGAGACCAGATCTTTCAGGACATGGCCCTGTCATGAAGCGGTTGGTGACGGCCGGCCAGCCGGAGGGGGCCGTGATGGCAGCTAGACGATCGGGACGGGGACTGGCGCTGAGAGCCCGTTTCACCTGGCTGGAGGCTCAGCTCACAAAGCCGAAGGCCAAGTTCACAGAGCTGAAGGCTTATTCCAAAGAGCTGAGGGCCAAGTTCACAGAGCTGAAGGCTATGTCCACAGAGCTGAAGGCTCCTGCCATGTTGCTGCTGGCATTGGTCAGCAGCAACGCTTCCGCCCAGCAGTTTGATCAGGTGGGTAGCAACCAGATTCACTACACCGCCATCGAGACCACCTTCATCGCGGATGAGGTCGCCGCGCGCTTCGGCCTGGAACGTCGCCCGGGGCTCGGCATGGTGACCGTCAGCGTACTCGACGCCAATGGTGAGTCCCGTAATGTCGCGGTGGACGGAAGTATTGCCGACCTGAATGGCCGGCAGCCCAGGCCACTTGCCTTCCGCCGCCTGCGTGAAGCCAGTGGAGGTATATCATCAATTGCAACTTTTCCAATAGACTACGCAGCCCCGATGCGCTTCCAGTTGGACGTCCAATTGGATCGCAATGCTTCTCCTCATCCTGTCAGTTTTATCCAGCGGTTCTATCGTGACGAATGACAAGGGTCACCGGCCATCAACGGCCGTCATACACGCCGGCCTGGCAGATGCGCTCAATGCCTGTGCCAAGGGGACGCTGTCAGGGCTCGAGGCTCTGGCCAGACAGAGCACCCCTGCCTTCGTCGCCGTGGCCCGACAGTTTGTCGATGCACAGAGTGAAGTCGAGGACATCGTCCACGACACCCTGTTCCTTGCCTGGCAGAATGCCTGGCGCTTCAACCCGGCCGAGGATGCTCCGGGTCCGTGGTTGATGCACGTTCTCAGCAGCCGGCTCAACAGCCAGCTCAGCGCCCCCTGCCTGGAACCATACGACCCGAGGGCAGCAAGCCATGAACGGGCGGAACTCCCCCCGCCACTCGAGCGTCATGAGTCCCTTGCCGCCGAGCAGCTATGGAACATGGCCGAATGTCTGGCGCCCGGCGATATCGACGATGGGTTCCGGGCACGCCTGATCGGCGCGTTCGAGCTGCTCTCAGCCGCACAGCGGATGCCTCTGACACCCAGTGGCGAACTTGCCGACCCGAATCTATTCGACCCCATCCTGGGGCCGCGCATGCGTCTGTCACGAATCGCCATGCGCACCAGACAACACGTCGATCGCTACCTGACGCAGCCACTGAGCCGCTCTGCTCTGGCGATCTGGATGCATCAACTGCCGGGTGCTCAACGCATCGAGCACTGGGGGCTACCTCGCCACAGCCTTGAGGCACGCTTTCGGGACGCGCTGGAGGTCGATGTGGCTCCGCGCAGCCTGACGCTCAATATGAACTATCCGAGGTCCTTCCCCGACCGCCGTATTCGACATGGCATCAACAAGCGCCTGCTGTGGGATGGCAGTTGGGACCAGCATCTGGAACCATTTACCGCTAGCCGGCGTCTGCATTTCATTGCCGATATCTGGGAACACCGCCGCAATCTGCTGAACAGCCGCAGCTATCATCAGCTCGCCGAACAGCTTGCCCGCGGCAACCCGATTGCCTCGCATTCCGATGGCATTCTGCTCGATCGACCAGAGCGGGTCCTCGCCTATCTGCGGCGCTATCTGCTGTACATGGAGTCCATGGCCTGTTTTGGCTTCGACAGCCAACTGGGCAAGGATCCACTGGCGGCCGCCATCGACCGCCACGGGCAACTGGTGAAGATCAACAAGGGACTGCATCGCATGGCCATGGCCCAGGTGCTGGGTGTGCCGAAGGTCACCGTGCGCGTTCGCGGCATTCACCGCCTCTGGTGGCAGCAGATCAGCGCCGGAAGCACAGGCAGCGAAGCGCTGGAGCGAGTGCTCGAAGCCCTACCGCACTGCCCACCTGCGCATCATTGACCGGCAGTCCAATCGCCAGCCCCAGGCGACGGGTTCTGAACGACTGGCTCTGAGCTTTCGGTTCTGAGCTTTCGGTTCTCAACTACGAAGCTGCCACCCTCACCGGCAGTGCACGTCCCAGGCAGATCGAGAGCGGACAGGAGGAGACATCACGGCGCACCTCGATACCATGGGCCATGACTTCAACTCCCTGCCCCACCACCCGTGCCAGCGTCTCGCTGTAGGCGGGATCCAGGTGTGTGGCCGGCGCTACATCAGTGATCCCCTCATGAGCCACGAGGAACAGCAACACCGCCCGATGCCCCTGCGCGGCCAGATCGGCAAGACACTCCAGATGCTTGCGTCCGCGCGTGCTGACGGCATCGGGAAAATAGCCATGCCCATCAGGCTCACGCAACGTAACCTGCTTGACCTCGACATAACAGCACCCACGCACCTCGTCCTGCAGACAGAAATCGAGCCTCGACTCCCCGACCTTCGCCTCACGCCTCAACTGCGAATAGCCGCTCAAGGCCTCCGGCACCCGCTCGCCAGCCAGCGCTTCTTCCACAATGCGGTTGGCCCTTCCGGTATGCACTGAAGCCAGAGCATAAGCGCCGTCGGGCTGTTCAAGCTCGATCAGTTCCCAGGTCCACTTGAGCTTGCGAGCCGGGTTGTCACTGGCAGCCAGCCATACTCGGCTGCTCGGTACATTCACAGCGCGCATCGAGCCGGTATTGGGACAGTGCGCCACCACTTCACGGCCGTCCTCCAGCAGCACATCCGCAAGGAATCGCTTGTAGCGCCTCAGCAGGGTGCCACTGACCAGAGCGGGGTAATAATCCATATGCCCTACCCCTGCCCGGCGATGAAGCGCTGCAGCCGCTGCAGGGCCTCTTCCAGGCGTGGTACCGAGTTGGTGAAGGCCATGCGCACATAGTGCTCACCACCCTCGACAGCGAAATCGGTGCCCGGCGTTATCGCCACGTTCTGTTCCTCGAGCAATCGATGACAGAACGACTCACTGTTGTCGTCCAGAGCGGAAATATCCAGCCATACGTAGAAGGCTCCCTGGGGGGCCAGAGAAGGGGCCAGCCCCAGTCTTGCCAGCCCTTCCAGCAATGCATTGCGACGCACTTCCAGCTCCTGTCGGCGCGCCTCGAGCAGTTCCCGACATTGCGGAGTGAAGGCCGCCAGGGCTGCGTATTGAGCCGGCGTCGATGGTGCCAGGAAGACATTCTGCGCCAGCCGCGTCAGCGGCTCTACCGCGCTTTCTGGCGCCAGCAACCACCCCAGACGCCAGCCGGTCATGCCGAAGTACTTGGAGAAGCTGTTCACCACCAGAGCGTTATCGCTGATCGAGGCCACCGACAGTGGCTCCATGCCGTAATTGAGCCCTTGATAGATCTCGTCGACCAGCAGATGGCCACCCCGCGCCGCCACCGTATCCACCACCCTGCTCAACTCGTCCGCCGCAAGGACATGTCCGGTAGGGTTGGACGGCGATGCCAGCATCGCCAGGCGTGTGTCATCCTGCCAGTGCTGGTCGATCAGCTCAGCAGTAAGCTGCCAGCCACTTTCCGGCCCCACCGGCACCGCATCCACACTGGCGCCGGCCAGGGTCATGAAATGGCGATTGCAGGGATAGTTGGGATCGGCCATCAGGACACGATCCCCCGGGCCAACCAGCAACTGACTGGCCAGCATCAAGGCACCGGACGCCCCGGGTGTGACAATGATACGCTGGGGGTCGACGTTGGCGGAAAAGTGCTGACGATAGTGCTCGGCAATGGCCTCACGCAATGGTGCAATCCCGGTCGCCGGGGTATAGCGGGTTCGGCCCTCGCTGAGCGCCTGCTGAGCGGCAGCGACAACGGATGGCGGCGTGGCAAAGTCTGGTTCGCCTACCTCGAGATGGATCACGTCATGACCCTCTGACTCACGCTGCTGGGCCACTTCCAGCAACCTCATGACGCGAAAGGGAGCCACCCCCTCCACTCTGGGATTCCAGGCCATCATTCTCTCCCGCAATGGATGATATGGATCAACAAAAACAGTACTTTACCCTATCGAGCCTTCCCCGACCCAGGGACGACCCTTCATGGTAGAATTCGGAGGGTCCAGCGCAGACAAGACTCACACAGGTATTGCATTACATCCAAATTTTCGCTAAACAAGCTTCCCTTTGGCGTGAGATACCTTAGCCTTGTGTGGGGGTATTGATCAGCAGTCACTAAAGTAATGAGGCAACCCCATGCCAGTAGCAGAAAAGAAGCCGGAAGCGCCCCGGAAATTCACCCCGTATGAACCGGCTGCGGGTGAAGAATACATGAACGAGAAGCAGCTCGAGCACTTCCGTCAGATCCTGCTGGGCTGGAAACAGGAGCTGATGGAGGAAGTCGACCGGACCGTTCGTCACCTCCAGGAAGAAGCCAACAACTACGCTGACCCCGCCGACCGGGCGACGCAGGAAGAAGGCTTCAGCCTCGAGTTGCGCACCCGGGACCGCGAGCGCAAGTTGCTGAAGAAGATCAACGAGACCCTCGAGAAGATTGACGAGGACGACTACGGCTTCTGTGAGGCCTGTGGTGTAGAGATCGGCATTCGCCGCCTCGAGGCTCGTCCGACCGCCACCCTGTGTGTAGACTGCAAGACACTTGCCGAGCTCAAGGAAAAGCAACTGGGCGGTTGAGCAACGCTCACCTACCCAGCCAGCCTGAGCATCCTGTACCTCAACGGGCACCCCACCGGGTGCCCGCATGTGTCACCCGGTACCAGCAGGGCACCTGATCCAGCTGCCTGGCGCGTTCCGCTGTTCATATCGACTGGCGGACCATGAACGCAACGCCGCACTGGCGATGCCTGATGACTCTCGGGGCACATGCTGCAATGGGGTGCGTGCTGAAATCATGCTCACTTGTGAGACACAATACGAGATGCCCGTCCCACACGGCCGCTTTGCGCCGACTCCTTCCGGCCCCCTGCACGCCGGATCGTTGCTGGCCGCGCTGGCCAGCTACCTGGATGCACGCAGCAAGGGTGGCCGCTGGACCCTGCGTATCGAAGATATCGACCCACCACGCTGCCCACCCGGCGAGGACGCCACCATCCTCCGCCAACTCGAGGCCTTTGGCCTGCACTGGGATGGCGTGGTCAGCTATCAGAGCCGCCATCACGATGCCTACCACGACGCACTTCAGCGCCTGATCGAGCAAGGACTTGCCTACCCTTGCAGCTGTTCGCGCAAGGATTGGGCCGGCCATGCCATCTATCCAGGGTGGTGCCGCAACGGAGTGCGTCGACCGAATGCCCCTGTCGCCTGGCGACTACGCAGCGACCTGGGAGTCCGCCCCGTGACCTGGCAGGATCGCGCCCAGGGGAGCCAACGCCTCGACCCGGCAGTGCTGGGAGATGTGGTCCTGAAGCGCAAGGATGCATTGTGGGCCTATCAGTTGGCCGTGGTGGTCGATGATGCCGCTCAGGGGGTCACCGATGTCGTCCGCGGTGCCGATCTGCTCGACAACACGCCCTGGCAGATTCAACTGCAGCAAGCACTCGATTATGCCGTGCCGAGCTACCTGCATCTGCCACTGGTGATCGGTAGTGACGGCCAGAAGCTGTCCAAACAGAACCTCGCCAGGCCATTGCCGACCAGCCCCGACAGCATCCGCACCATGCTCCATGCCACCTTGCAGGCGCTCGGCCAGTCCCCCGCTGCCGAGCTTGCCACGGCCGAAGTTGACCTCCAGCTCAATGAGGCCGTCCATCACTGGGATGCCGCTGACGTGAGCATCGCCCCCTTGACCCCGGCTCAACTGGGCGCCATGGATCACACCGAGCAGCTCTGAGCCGCGATTTCCCACCGTGGCAGAGCCCTTCTTCGTGCCGCTACCACCAGGGCTTTGGCGAAGATATCCGCACCCTCCTTTGGTTCATACGACCATGGTGCAAGTGTCTGTAATACCAAATACAGGCATTGTAGGCCCTGCACGCTAGCTCACCCCTCCTGCACCAGTTGGTGGCAAAGCCCTCGGCCAGTGCATCAGATTGGGGAGCAAGGAAGTAGAAAGAGAAGTAGAAGACGTAGCAGGAATGGCTCGGCTGCTTTCCTCAGCCCAAATATAATGAGGCAAGCAGCTGATAGAAAAGAAAAAAATCAAAGTAGGCACAGACACTGCAGATAGTCTTGGCAAGAACAACAAATTCCGGAGATCGCGGACAGCCAACAACAACAATATCTGATAACCGCGATCAGACCTGCTGAAACAACAAGAACAATAACTCGCGCAGGCCATGCAACGACACACCAGCGCCGACAACAAGAACAAGCGGCAAGGTGTGGCTCTTCGTCGAACAACAACAATACGACGAAGCCGGATTACCAGGACGCGACGCACCAGAGGCGACCGACCAACAACATCAACAAGGTCGCCAGAGTGCACTCCCGGCAACAATGCCAATAATCCGGGAGGAGGCATGACACCCCATGCCGTCGTGGTTGGATTATTGTTTTGAATACGAGACGGTCGCCGTCAGAAGCGCCAATAATGACAACATTTACCGCTTGCCTGATCTCTCCTTGGTGACTGTGGTGCGTATTCAAGGCGATGCGCCATCACGAAGAAGAATCAGCAGCATGGACGCTGCAACCTGCTTTGACGGGGGAGGCCACTATTGGTCTCCCCCTTCTCATATCCGCACCTATGCGCTTTGCAAGGCGTAAGGTGTCCGCTACACTCATCACCTTTCCGTAGCCGCGAGTCGATATCGCCGCATGATCAAAGGATTTACCCGCTTTCTGCAGAGCCCTGGCGAAAGCCTCCGCTCTCTCTTCGGGCCGCAGGAAGCAGCCGCTGGCAACCCGACACCTCGCGTCATCACCCGCGACGAACACCCGATATCGCGCAGCCAGTTCAGCGACGCTGCGCTCAAGGTGCTGTATCGGCTGCACAATTCCGGCTATGACGCTTACCTGGTCGGTGGCTGCCTGCGCGACTCCCTGCTGGGTATGACACCCAAGGATTTTGATGTCGCGACCAACGCCACCCCCGAACAGGTCAAGCAACTGTTCCGCAATTCGCGGATCATCGGACGTCGCTTCCGCATCGTTCATGTGCGCTTCGGCCGTGAGGTGATCGAGGTCACGACCTTCCGTGGCAAGCCCAGCGATGATCATGGCGATCATGTCGCCTCTCAATCCGATGCCGGCCTGCTGCTGCGTGACAATGTGTGGGGCAATATCGAGGAAGACGCGCTACGCCGCGATTTCACCGTCAATGCCCTCTACTACAGCATTGCCGATTTCACCATTCATGACTTCGCCGGCGGCCTCGATGATATCGCCTCGCGCACTCTGCGCCTGATCGGAGATCCGGGCACACGCTATCGGGAAGACCCGGTGCGCATGCTGCGTGCCATTCGTTTTGCCGCCAAGCTCGACTTCGATATCGCTCCGGCTACCGAAGCACTCATTCATGACCTTGCCCCTCTGCTGCTGCAGATTCCGCCCGCAAGGCTGTTCGATGAAGTGCTCAAACTGTTCATGTCCGGCGATGGTCTGGCCACTTTCCGCCTGTTGCGCGAGTATGGCCTGTTTGCCATGTTGTTCCCGGAAGCCGATGAATGCATCGCAGAGCTTCCCTGGTTCGAGGCACTCATCGAGCAGGCTCTGACCAGCACAGACAAGCGCATTCGTGAAGACCGTCCGGTGACTCCGGCATTCCTGCTCGCCGCCTTCATGTGGGGCCCGGTGCAACGTCGTCAGGCCGACGTCGAAGCCGATGGCATGCCACCGGTTCCGGCCTTGCAGGCCGCCGCTCAGCAGGTCATCAGCCGCGAGCTGAAGCACGTCTCGGTGCCCAAGCGCTTCAGCATGCCGATGCGCGACATCTGGGACCTGCAGCAACGTCTGCCTCAGCGACGCGGTAAACGCGCCTTCCAGACCCGTGAGCACCCACGTTTCCGTGCCGCCTACGACTTCCTGCTGCTGCGAGAGGCCGCCGGTGAAATCGAGCCGGGACTGGGCGATTGGTGGACCGCCTTTCAGGAGGCTGACGACCACGAGCAGCGTCGTCTGCTGGGCAAGGTCGGAGTCGATCCTGCCAGTGGCCCCAATCCACGTAAACGACGCAGGCGTCGGCGCAAGCCACGTTCGGACTCCTCTTCCCCTGAGTCATGAGCCAGAGTCATGATGCAGAGGCATGAACCACCGGTTATAAACAGCAGGCCATGAACAACAGGGGTTGTGGACAAGTCAGTTTGAGCGAAGCGCGAGCCTGGATCGGGCTGGGCAGTAACCTCTGCTCACCCCACCAGCAGATCATTGATGCACTGACGGAGCTGGATCAGCTGCCGCTCAGCCGCCTGGTCGTCTCTTCGTCCCGCTATGTCTCTCGCCCGGTCGGTCCCCAGGACCAACCCGACTTCGTCAATGCGGTGGCAGAGCTGCAGACCCGGCTTTCGCCACTGGCTCTGCTCGACCAGCTTCAGGCGCTGGAACAACGCCACCGTCGTGTCCGCCAGCGTCATTGGGGCCCACGCACCCTGGACCTGGACCTCCTGCTGTTCCAGACGCCATCGCGCGAAGCCTCCCCGGCCGAAAAGGTATCCGGGGAAGACCAACCGTTGCTGGAACAGTCGCTCGTGCATTCGTCGTATATAGACCAGTGCTGGCAGCATCCACGCTTGACCCTTCCCCATCCCCATATGTACCAGCGCGCCTTTGTGATGCTGCCACTGGCCGAGATAGCGCCCGAACTTGAGCTGCCGAATGGACGCCGCGTTGCGGCACTGGCAGCCGAACTCGCCACGGAACTGGCCAACGATGAGGTACGCCCGGTGTTATCCTGAATGGGCGCAGACGCTACCTATCGACACATTTTCATTGATCAACAACAATCTGCGGTAACACTCCGGTGGGCCCTCGACGCCTGCCGCACCGCCAATGACAGGAACACGCCATGACCTCCGTAACCCTGAGTTCGCTGAGGGCTCGCAAGCTTGCCGGCGACGCATTCAGCTGCCTGACGGCTTATGACGCTTCCTTCGCCGCAGCGGCTGGCCGCGCCGGCATTGATGTACTGCTGGTCGGAGATTCACTGGGGATGGTACTGCAGGGCCATGACAGCACTCTGCCGGTCACCATGGATGACATCGTCTATCACACCCGCTGTGTAGCGCGCGGCAAGGGCGATAGCCTGCTGATGGTCGACCTGCCCTTCATGGGCAACCCGAGTCGCGAGAAGCTGCTCGAGAATGCCGCCGAGTTGATGCGCGCCGGCGCGGAGCTGGTCAAGGTAGAGGGCGAAGGCTGGATGGCCGACGACATCCGCGAACTGACCCGCCGCGGCGTACCGGTCTGCGCGCACCTTGGCCTGACACCGCAGGCCGTTCACACCCTGGGGGGCTACAAGGTGCAGGGCCGTGAGTCCGAGGCCGCACAGCGCATCATCGCGGACGCTCGCCTGTTGGTGGAAGCCGGTGCTTCGGTCATTCTGCTCGAGTGCGTTCCCGCATCACTGGGCAAGGCGGTCACCGCGGCCCTGGAAGTCCCGGTTATCGGCATCGGAGCCGGTCCTGACACCGACGGCCAGATCCTGGTCATGCACGATGTGCTCGGCGTCACTCACGGACGCACGCCGCGCTTCGTCAAGAACTTCCTTGAAGGCGCCGACGGTATCACCGATGCCTTTCGTCGCTATCACGAGGATGTGCTGGCACGCCGCTTCCCCGCCGCTGAACACTGTTTCCAGGATTAGCCATGCATATTCACGCTGACATTCAGGAGCTGCGCGCGGCCCTGCTCCCTCATCGTCGCGCCGGCCAACGCATTGGCCTGGTTCCGACCATGGGCAATCTGCATCGTGGCCACCTGGCACTGGTTGAGACCGCCCGTGCCCAGTGCGATGTCGTGGTCGCTTCGATCTTCGTCAACCCGCTGCAGTTCGGCCCCAACGAGGATCTCGACAACTATCCGCGGACCCTCGAGGACGACCTGGCCAGTCTACGAGAGGCTGGCTGTGACCTGGTGTTCACACCGACTCCCTCGACCATGTACCCACGCGGCATGGGCAGCCAGAGCCTGGTGCGAGTTCCCGAAGTCAGCGAAGGCCTGTGTGGCGGATCACGCCCGGGCCACTTTGATGGCGTCTCGACGGTAGTCAGCATGCTGTTCCACATCGTCCAACCCGATGTCGCCTGTTTCGGCGAGAAGGACTACCAGCAGTTGGCGGTGATTCGCCGCATGGTGAGCGATCTGCACCTGCCCATCGAGATCATCGGCGTGCCCACGGTTCGTGAAGACTCGGGGCTTGCCCTGTCATCACGCAATGGCTACCTCAGTGACGATCAGCACGCCACGGCCGCTCGGCTTCAGAGCACCCTGATGGAGCTGCGTGAACAGCTGGAAGCTGGCGCCGATATCGACAGGCAATTGTTGCAGGGCCTGACGAGCCTGCGCCAGGCAGGCTTCGAGCCCGACTACCTGGAGCTGCGTACCCCGGATCTCGGTCAGGTCACTGCGACCACCCGCGACGCCATCCTGCTGGTCGCCGCTCGACTCGGGCCGACTCGCCTGATCGACAACCTGTCTCTGACTCTACCGCGCTGAGCGCGGTGCCATCCTCGAGGAACTCGATACATGCATACCATCATGCTCAAGGCCAAACTGCATATGGCCCGCGTGACCCACGCCGTTCTCAACTATGAAGGTTCCTGCGCCATCGACGGTGAACTGCTCGACCTGGCCGGCATTCGCGAGAACGAGCAGATCCAGATCTACAATGTCGAAAACGGCCAGCGCTTCACCACCTATGCCATTCGTGCCGAGGAAGGCTCGAAGATCATCTCGGTCAATGGCGCCGCAGCACACCTGGCCAGCGAAGGGCAGCGTGTGATCATCTGCAGCTACGCCCACTACAGTGAGGCAGAAGCCGACCAGCACCAGCCTTCCCTGGTCTACCTGCAGGAAGGCAATGAGATCAGTCACACCAGCAACGCCATTCCGGTACAGCTGGCCTGATTCACGGCTCACCAGGAGACGACAATGGCTTCACTCCGAGACCAGTTGAGCGGTCTGGTGTACTCCACTGAACATGGCGATATCTGCCCACAGTGCCGAGAGCCGCGCGAGGCCTGCCGTTGCGCCGAGCAGGCCGATGCCGAGCGGCTTGCCGACCTCGACGGCATTGTCCGTATCCGGCGCGAAACCAGCGGCCGCAAGGGAAAGGGCGTCACCACCATCAGTGGTGTTCCGCTGGCCGAGAAGGAACTCAAGGAGCTGGCCAAGGCCCTGAAGAAACGCTGCGGAACCGGCGGCGCCCTCAAGGACGGCGTGATCGAGATACAGGGAGATCACCGCGACACCCTCAAGAGCGAACTCGAGCGTCAGGGCTTCAAGGTCAAGTTGGCCGGCGGCTGACTTGACCGGATCATCAGTCCTCCCGAAACATCAGCCCGCTCGGAAGATGATCAGGAAGTGTCGGCAAGCAACGCCACCAGCACTTCCTCTGCCGCGCCTTCGATCTTGAGGGCAAGCAGGTCGTCGGCTCGAGTCCGCCCCAGATTGATGCAGGCAACCGGGCGCCCGGTCGCCCGGCATGCGCGTACAAATCGGAACCCCGAGTAGACCATCAGCGACGACCCCACCACCAACAGGGCCGCGCTGTCTTCCAACAGCTGATGCGCCGCTGCGCTCACGGTCGACGGTACATTGTCACCAAAGAACACCACGTCCGGCTTCCAGATACCATCGCCACAGCGGCCACAGGCCGGCACTTCGAAGGACGAGAAGTCGGCGTCGAGATCGGCATCACCATCCGGCGCCGCCTGCCCCTCAATGGCTTCACTGCACCAAACGGGATTACGACTCGACAGCTCTTCATGCAGTGCGTGGCGCATCTGACGAGCCCCGCACCCCATACATACCACCTGGTCGGCCCGACCGTGCAGATCCACGACTCGCCTGGAGCCTGCACGCTGATGCAGCCCATCAACATTCTGGGTAATGATGCCGCTGACCCGTCCCTGACGCTCAAGCTCCGCCAGTGCCCGATGGGCAGCATTGGGCCTGGCCTCGGCCAGAATGCGAAAACCGATCAAGGCTCGTGCCCAGTAACGCTGGCGGGCGGCATGGCTGGTCATGAAGGCTCGATGCTGAATGGGCGGAGAGCGTTTCCATTCTCCCTGGTTGTCACGATAATCGGGAATACCACTGGCGGTACTGATACCCGCGCCGGTCAACACCGCCACCGGCCCGTTGTCTGCAAGGAATGCCTGCAGTGCAGCCCGTTGATCGGCCGCTATTGAGCAGACCTGGTGTGCATTTGCTGCCATGCTGCCCTCGAACATTGCGCTATCTCCAGCAAAGCGTGGCCCCGAGGGGCTGTGGTTGTCTACAATGGACGCGTCCCAACCCTGATTCGGCAAGGAGTGCCAATGGCCTGGCTCGACTACGTGCTGCCGCTGTTTTTCCTCTTCCCGCTTGCCGCGGCTGCCGTGGTAGTGGTGGCGCTGCGCAGCCTGCACGATGCCCGCGTTCGCTCCCCCTTCGACGCCCAGCCGATGTGCGAGGCGGGTCAGGGATTGCGGGATCGCCTCGATCGCGCCTTTGCCACGCTGTTCCTGAATGCCTCTCTGGGCCCACTACTGACCCTCGCACCGCTGCTCTACGGCATGGGCCGCATGCTGTTCTCCGAGCAACAGAACTGGCTGGAGTGGGCACTCTACGGCGCTCTGTGCACACTGCTGGCGTTACTGGTGAGCCTGCGCCTGATTCGCGACCATCAGCGTATATCACGCCTCAAACTGGGGCTGGCCTGTGAGCTGGCCATCGGTCAGGAACTGGAACGTCTGATACGCCCCGAGGCACACCCCTACTATGTCTTCCATGATGTACCCGCCGATACCTTCATCATCGACCACATCGCCATTACGCCCTATGCGATCTTCGTGATTGAAGTCCGCGCACGTACCCCGGCCATGGCGCCCAACGGCGAGATCGAGGACACCGTAGTGGTCGAGCATGAGCGCTTGCGGTTCCCCGGCTGGAAGGAGCGCAAGCCACAGCGCAAGGCTCGTCAGGCCACCAGTTGGGTGCGTGCCTGGGCCTGCCGTGAACTCGGCCAGCAGGTACCGGTCAAGGGCATTCTCGCCCTGCCGGGCTGGAAGGTGGTCCATGAGGTTCAGCATTCTGACCTTGAGGTGGTCGATGGCGTCGGACTCGCCGACCAGCTCAACCACTTTCACTCCGCCACGCCACTCTCCACTGAAGTCCATGACCGGCTGATCACTGCTCTGCGCAAGCGGGGTCAGCGCCCCTGCCGTAGCTGATCCTGATCCATCGACCCTCAGCGGAACGAGCGGATCTCGATGTCTCGTGGACAGCGACCATGGGGCTGATCGACAAGGCTCGACACCGCCGGGAAGTCGTCGATTCGCTCAGCATCGATGCCGATTCGAATTTCGGTCAGGAAGCGTCCGCCGGGGCCCCCACACTGCAGTGACAATGCCGACCCGGTGCCATTACCGAAGGCGTCCTCGAAGGCTCCGATCACCGCATTGCGGCTGACTTCCTCACCACGATGATCGAGCATGAAGTCTCCCAGCGCGCTGGCGTTGACGATCTCGGCCAGTGCCACGGCTCCCTCGAAGAAGTCCTCTTCGGGCAGACCCATACAGGCTCCATGCTTGGCATATTCATAGCGATCCAGGCAACTGGCCCGTCCGGGCATGGCCGCGTCCAGGGCATCATCAAGCGAGTCGGCGAAGTCAAACGCCGGCCCCATCTCACAGAAGCCGCCCCGGGGACGCCGGCGCTCCACGAAACAGCCCTCGCGGTGCCAGGTATCCTGATCCAGGCCATCATCGATCAAACGCTCGGGGCGCGAAGGCCAGAGCCCGTGAATCACGAAGCCATCATCTGCGGCAGCCATCAACACCGGATCACGGCATTCCCGCGGTGGCTGGCGGCGTGTGGCACAGAAGCCGGGGTGCCAGGTCAATGCCAGCGTATAGCTGTCGAAGTGATCCCGTTCGAGGTCATCCAGTGCCTCCTGCTGTTCCTGATCGGAAAGATGCTGCTGGGCCACCGCCAGCGAACCGCTCAGCAACCCGAACATCACCATTGCTGTGCCACACAGACCAACCCCATACCCCAGCACTTTCAAAGCGAGCTTGTTCAGGCAGAACATGCAATTCCCTCCATGGATGATGGCGCAAGCGCCGTAACAGGGTGGTGACTCAACCGGTGCTAGGTCTTGAGCTTGCCGCCCATCTCCTGGGCCAGATCCACTGCATAGTGATCGGTCATGCCACCGATGAAGTCCATCATGCGGCGGTAGCTGTCGTACAACGTCCAGGACGGCAATGGCGTGTTCTCGCCGATCAGTGCCAGCACCCGTTGATGCTTGAAGCTCGAATGACCGGTGTAGTGCATCTCATGGGCGGCGCCGATAAAGGCCTCGAGCAGTATCCCCAGGGTGGTGTAGGCCCCGATCTCCAGCTTGGCCTTGCGGGTATTGCGGAAGATGCGCTTGCGCGCCAGCTCCTTGGCCAGCTTGACGCCCCAGTCCAGGTCCGGGTGACACAGTTCCAGCAGGTCATCACGCAAGGTACCGTGCAGCAACTCCTGCTCATGCTCGACGAACACCCGGCCGACATCGTTCACTGCCCGTTCCATGGCCGCGCCTCGCAGCGCAGCGATACGGCGACGCTGGGACACACCGGACTGCTGCATCTCGCGATAGTCCGATGGCTCGCCACCGGCAATCTGGGTCAGGATCTGGGCAACCTCGTCGAAGTCGAGGATATCCATCTCCACGCCGTCCTCCAGATCCAGCAGGGCATAACAGATGTCGTCAGCAGCCTCGACCAACCAGGCCAGCGGGTGTCGACACCAGCGACTCGGTCCCTGGGGAATCAGCCCAAGGTGATCGGCGACCTGTTCGAGCAGCGGCAACTCACTCTGATAACAACTGAACTTGCCACTCTGACCGCCGTGGCTGGCCGTCCAGGGGTATTTCAGCAGGGTACCGAGCGTCGCCGCCGTCAGCCGCATACCGCCGCGGAACTGGTTGTACTCGATCTGGGTCACGATGCGGAACCCCTGAGCATTGCCTTCGTAGGTCAGCAGATCCCGGCGCTCGAGATCCGACAGCCCATCGAGCAGGCCGGTGCCGCGCTGCTCCGCCGACTTGAACCAGTCGCGGATGGCGTACTCCCCGGCATGACCAAAAGGCGGGTTGCCGATGTCATGCCCCAGGCAGGCCGCCTGAATGATCACCCCGAGATCCGCCGGCGTGATCCACTCGGGCAGTCTGTCTCCCAGCCGCTCACCGACACTCATGCCCAGCGAACGCCCCACACAGCCTACCTCCAGTGAATGGGTCAGGCGGGTGTGGATATGGTCATTGTCGGCCAGAGGATGGACCTGGGTCTTGCGTCCAAGGCGTCGGAAGGAACCGGCAAAGACAATCCGGTCGTGGTCCTTGTGAAAGGGACTGCGGCCAACTTCATCACGGGCCGCGCCACGTGGGTCATGCAACCGAACCGGATCAAGCAGCCGTTCCCAGGTCATGGCTTTCATGAACGATTTCTCCTTGTGGGACAGGCTGTCGAGCTCACCGGCTCATACTGCCAGGCCGGAAACTCATTCTGGCACCGGCCTGGCGGCATTGCCAGACACCCCAAGCCTGGGCCCCGGGCAGCACCGCCAGCACGACCCACACGGACATCAAATGGTTCCTCCTGCGCGATGTGATGAACGCTCATACCGCACTGGCGCGGATACGTGTATCGGCGCCAGTGCGGTGGCATGAGTTCACGTCGACCGGATCAGGCCAGACGTCGCCGGAGCAACAGCGAATAGACCAGGCCCGCCATCAACAGGGTAGCGGCGAACACATAGATCCCCACGGAAATCCCGCTGTTGACGAGAATGCTCCACTCACCACCACTGATCGACATCGCCCGGCGCAGGTTGAATTCCATCTGCCCACCGAGCAGCAAGCCCAGGACCACCGGTACGGTAGGAATCTCCAGCTTGCGCAGCACATAGCCGAGCACGCCGAAGGCCAGCATCATGTACAGGTCGAAGGGGCTGTTGTTGAGCGAATAGACGCCGACAAAGGCAATCAACACCACCATGGGCATCAGGAACCAACTGGGCGCCTGCAACATGCGCGCAAAGAGTCCCACCAATGGCACATTGAGCACCAACAGCATGAGATTGCCGATGAACAGCGCAGCGACCAGCCCCCAAACCATATCCGGGTGTTGCTCGAACAGCAGCGGCCCCGGGGTGATGTTCATCGACAGCAGCAGTGCCAGCAGGATCGCTGTGGTGCCACTGCCGGGAATTCCCAGCGACAGCATCGGGATCAGCGCGCCACCTGCCGCGGCATTGTTGCCGGCTTCCGGCGCAGCCACCCCACGGGGATCTCCATTGCCGAAGTCACCCTTGCTGCCCAGCCAACGCTTCTCGAGCATGTAGGCCAGAAAACTGCCCAACGACGCTCCCGCCCCCGGCAACACTCCCGAGATGAAACCGATCAGCGAGCCACGCCCAATGGTCCCGGCACAGGGTAGCGAAGCTCTCATGCCCGGCCAGGCCGAGCCCAGTTGCACATGGGCCTTGCTGGTATCACGCCGCACCTCGAGGAACACCAGGCATTCGGAGATGGCAAACAGCCCCACCAGAGCAACGATGAAGTCGATACCGTCGTACATCTCATAGGTGCCGAAGGTAAAGCGCGGCACACTGGACACCGGGTCGATGCCTACTGTCCCCAGCAACAGTCCCAGACAGGCGGCAACAAAGCTCTTGGCGAGGCTGCCGCTGGTCACCCCACCGATGGTGACGAATGCCAGCAGGAACAGTGCAAAGTATTCGGCAGGCCCGAACTTGATGGCCACCTCGACCAGCAACGGAGCAAACAGGGTCAAGCCAATGGTGGCCAGGGTCGCGCCAACGAAGGATGCCACCGCCGACAGCCCCAGCGCTTCTCCCCCACGCCCCTTGAGCGCCATGGGATAGCCATCCAGGGTGGTCATCATCGCCGGCTCATCACCGGGAATGTTGAGCACAATGGAGCTGATGCGCCCACCATACATGCAGCCGTAATAGACACTGACCAACAGAATCAGCGCGGCAGTCGGCTCGAGGTTGAAGTTGAAGGCCAACGGAATCATCAGGGCAACACCATTGACCGGCCCCAGACCCGGCAACGCACCGATCAAGGTGCCCACGGTACAGCCGATCAACGCCAGCAGCAGATACTCTGGCTGCATCGCTACCGCAAAGCCATGGGCGAGAAAGCCAAGCGTCTCCATGTCAGCGACCTCCCTGACCAATCAGCTCGAGCCATGGCATGTCCGGTAGTGGTATACCGAGGGCATGCTCGAACAACAGGTACAGACCAATGGAGAGCCCAACACCGGCCAGCAGTGCCTGGCGCCAGTGGGCCCCGAACAGTCGAATCAACAACACCGCCCCCACCATGGATACCGGCACAAAGCCCAGCGGCTCGAGCAGACTGGCATAGACCACCAGCAGAACCACCACGGCCAGCTGCCTCGCCAGACCGGCCCGGTCCGGCCAGCGCTCGTTGAAACCGGGTCTGACAATGAGGTACAGCGCCAACACGGCCATCGGGATAGTGACCAGGCGTGGAAAGGCACCCGGCCCCACTGGCTGCATGAAACCGGTCACGAAGCTGTGCGAATGCCACCAGGCGGCCACCGCCAGCACCAGCAGGATGGCACCTGCAATGCGATCGCCGACCGGAGCCGGTCGGCGATTGTCCTGAGCATGGGCCTCGCTCAGTTCACTCATTGGATAACCCCGATGTCACGGGAGATGCCCTCGACACGCTCGATGGACTCGAGCACGAAATCCGAGAAGTCCTCTCCACCGCGCCACAGTGGCACCAGACCATTCTGTGCCGCGACCTGTTTCCATTCGTCGCTGCTGTACAGCTGCTCGAGAGTATCCACCATGGCGGCGTAGTCCTCGTCGGACACCTCGCCACCGGTGTAGAAGCCACGCCAGTTATAGCCGGTCACGTCATAGCCCTGACTCATCGCCGTCGGCAACTCGTCGAAAGGCGCCGGCAACGGCTCTTCCGACAATACCGCCAGCACTCGCACATCACCGGACTCGATGAAGCCGGCCACTTCACCGAGGTCGGTGGATACCACATCAACATGGTTGCCCATCATCTGGGTCACCGCCGGGCCGCCGCCATCGAACTGCACCCAACGCATCTGGCCGATCTGGTCACTGCCCAGACCGGCGGCCTGGGCCAGCATCAGAGCGCGGATATGGTCCCAGCCACCAGCACCGCTGGAGCCCGCCACGGCGAGCGAAGTGGGATCATCGACGAGTGTCTCCAGCAACTCGTCAAGGTTCTGGTACGGGCTTTCATCGTCAACCAGGATCACCCCGACATCGGTGCCGAGCATGCCCAACCACCGCATGGTTTCGGCATCCCCCGGGTAGTGTCCCTGAGCAATCTGGGTCATGCCTACCGTACTGGTCGCGACGATCAGGTCGCTGTCATCGGCGCGCTTGCCGGCGACATTGGAGAACGCCACAGCCCCCACGCCACCCGGCATGTTGGTTATCTGCACGGTGCCATCGGTCAGTTCCAGATCCGTCAGCAACCTGCCGACGCTTCGACAGGTGAAGTCCCAGCCACCGCCGGGGTCGGCAGGCGCAATACATTCGTCAATGGGCAGCGCCTGGCTGGGCGCCGACACCACCAGTCCTGCAGCAATCAGTGAAAGGCCTGAACAGCGCTTGAGAAACTTGACCGGCATATCGATCTCCTTGTCCGCCCGAGGCGGCCCTTGTTGTTGTGAATCGTTGTTGTGAATTGCTGTTGTGAATTGCTGTTGTCGACTGAGCGTTGTGGTCGATTGATTGTGTTGGCGTGGTGATACTGAAGCTCTTGTATCCGAGGCAGACCTCACCGCGGCCTTTCTTCAGCGTCGTGGATATCAGAAATTTTTCAAATGACTCCCTGATCATATAGAGCGCGGCGTTCTTCCGCGCCAATGCCCAGCTCCTCGAGAATCTCGTCGGTGTGTTCACCAAGCTGCGGGGCCGGACAGCGGACAGCAGCAGGAGCCTCGCGCATCTTCACGGGAAAGCCGGTGGTGGTAATGTGGCCGACCTCGCCCTGGTCCAGTTCCAGCCGCATCTGCTGATGCTGAATCTGTGGATCCTCGAAAGTCTCGGCAATATCGTGCACTCGCCCACAGGGTACACCGGCCTCATTGAGCTGAGTGATCCACTCGGCTACCGTGCGTTGCCCTATAACGCTGTTGAGCCGCTCACGCAGGGGTTCGCGATGCTGCATCCGCTTGTCATTGCTGTCGAAGCGCGGATCCTCGAGCAGTTGCTGTTGCCCCAACGCCGTCAGTAAGCGCATCACCATGGTTTCACTGCTCGGTGCAATGGCAACTTCACCGTCGGCAGCCGTGAACAGGCCATAGGGATAGAGCATCGGGTGGTCGTTGCCGGTGCGCTTCGGCACTTCTCCAGTGGCAAAGTATTCGGCCGCCAGGTAACCCATCATCGCCACCAGCCCATTGGTCAGCGCCGTCTCGACAATCTCGCCCTGGCCGGTACGCTCTCTACGCACCAACGCCGCGCTGACACCGAAAGCCAGGTTGAGGCTCGCCACCATGTCACTGATCGGTGGAGCCGCGCGCATGGGGACACCTCCCGCCTCGCCGTTGACTCCCATGAATCCGCTCATGGCCTGAGCCACGAAATCATAGGCGGGACGATCACGGTAAGGGCCGCTTGACCCAAAACCATTGATACGACCGACCACCAGGCGCGGATAACGCTGCCGCAGCGTCTCGTCATCCAGCCCCATGGAGGCCAGGACACCGGGACGATAATTCTCCACCAGCACATCGGCGCCCTCGAGCAGACTGGCAAGAATCCGGCGACCACGCTCACTGCGCAGATTGAGGGTCAGCGACCGCTTGTTGCGGTTGAACTGGGCAAAATAGGCACTGAAGCCGTTGATCATATTGCCCTGGCGACGCACTACATCCCCTTCACCCACCGTCTCGACCTTGATGATCTCGGCCCCATGATCGCCCAGCATCTGGGTGGCAAATGGTCCGGAAATGACCCGAGTCAGGTCGATGACACGAATCCCGGCCAGGCTGCCGAGGGATGAAGGGGCGGACAATGACGACATGGCGAGATTCCCGAAACTGGCAAGATGACCATCCTTGGTGATCTCAGCACTGCGCAAGCTACTGAGCCAGCATGGATATTCCAGTCAATATAACGGCTGCACCGCTGGCACCCCATGCTCCTTTCCGCTCATGTCCCTTGCCACTCACCACTCATGCCCCTTACCTGGTGCTGCCTCGGTCCTGTCCCGATCTCTCCCTCCACCCACCTGATATCACTACCTCTACAAGGTGATTCCATAAGATTCCTTCGCCTTGATACTGATGCACGACAAATTCTTTCGCCCTCGACTCCCGCATCCTTCGCTGTCACCTGCTTTCCCTCGAGAGGGCATTCACGTCGCATCCGAGATGACGCTCGCCGCTGCTGTCGGCCAGGTGCGCATCGCCGATATTTCGCCCGCTGAAAAGGCCAGCTTTCATGCAAGTCACTACTTCCGCGTCATCGAGCGCTGACAGGGGATTCTGCGGACATCCCGGAGCCCTCGGCCCGCTGTTCTTCACCGAGATGTGGGAACGCTTCTCCTTCTATGGCGTTCGCCCCATGCTGGTGCTGTTCATGGCCGCACCGCTGCTGAGTGGCGGCCTGGGCTTCGACGCGAAGACCGCCGCCGCCATCGTCGGTATCTATGGTGGTTGCGTCTACCTTGCGGCGCTGCCCGGCGGCTGGCTGGCCGACAACTGGCTCGGCCAGCGCCGGGCCGTATGGTATGGCTCCATCCTGATTGCCCTGGGCCACCTGTCCATTGCCAGTTCTGCTCTGGTGGGCCCGGTTACCTTCTTTATCGGCCTGATTCTGATTGTCATGGGAACCGGGCTGTTCAAGACCTGTATTTCGGTGATGGTCGGCAGCCTCTATGACGAAGGCGATGCACGCCGTGACGGCGGTTTCGCGATCTTCTACATGGGCATCAATCTCGGCAGTCTGGTGGCTCCGCTGTTGACCGGCTGGTTGATGGAAACCCGCGGCTGGCACTGGGGCTTCGCAACCGGAGGAACCGGCATGCTGGTGGCACTGCTCCTGTTCCGCCTGTGGGCCGTACCCGCCATGCGACGTGCCGACGCCGACCGCGGACGCCCCTCGAGCTGGGATGCTCCCGCCGTCAAACGACGCCATGTCGGCAAGTACGTGTTCGCCGCTGTGGCGTTGGTCGCGTTGACGGTGTCGCTGGTGAGCAGCGGTGTCGTGCACATCAATCCTCGAGCGGTGGCCGAAGCCATGACCAGCGTGCTGATCCTCTGCTCGCTGTTGTTCTTTGTCTACCTGCTGTTCTTCTCCGGCCTCGATGGCGAGGAGCGCAAACGGGTCGCCGTGTGCCTGATACTGGTGGTCGCCGGTGCCTGCTTCTGGGCAGCCTTCGAACAGCAACCCACCTCGTACAACCTGTTCGCCGCCCAGTACACCGACCGTACCGCCTTCGGCTGGGAAATCCCGACCCTGTGGTTCCAGTCATTGAATCCGGTCTTCATCGTGCTGCTCGGCCCGCTGTTCGGCTGGCTGTGGCCAGCGCTGGGCAAGCGCCGTCTCGAACCCGGCAGCCCGATAAAGTTTGTGCTGGGTCTGCTGCTGGCGGCCATTGGTTTCGGTATCATGGTGCTGGCGGCACGCGAGGTCATCGCCAGCAATGGCCTGGTCTCGCCAATGTGGATCGTCGGCAGCATGCTGCTGCTGACACTGGGCGAGCTGTGCTTGTCACCGGTGGGCCTCTCGACCATGTCCGGCCTCTCGCCCCAACGTACTCAGGGTCAGTTGATGGGACTGTGGTTTACCGGCGCGGCGCTGGGGAACCTGGTGGCAGGGCTGATCGGCGGTCACGTCAACCCCGAGGAGCTGCAACAGCTGCCCGAACTGTTTGCCCGCTCGGCCATCGCCCTGGTGATTTTCGCCGTGGTCCTGTTGTTGCTCGTTCCGGTGTTCAAGCGCATGCTGAGGCACAATCGTATAATCGACCCTCGCGCCACCACTGAAGGCGGCGCTGAAGCCATTGTCTGAATCCGGAGTTTGAAGCATGTCATCTGCCACTGCCCCAGTAGCCGCCAGTCGCCTTGCTGCCCTGCGCGAAGCCATGCAACGCCAGGGTGTTGATGCCTGGTGGCTGCCTTCCAGTGACCCTCACCACAGCGAGTACCTGCCGGAACACTGGTCAGGCCGTGAATGGTTGTCAGGCTTTGATGGCTCGGTTGGCACTCTGGTAGTGACACAGCAGGAAGCCGGCGTGTGGGTCGACAGCCGCTATTTCGTGCAGGCCGAGGCCCAACTGGAAGGCTCCGGCATCTCCATGATGAAGCTGACCCAGGGCCAGGCAGCGGCACCGATACGCTGGCTGGCAGAGCAACTGCCCGCTGGCGCCACCGTTGGTTATGACGCTCAAGTGGTATCGCTGGCCCATGCTCGCCAGATGGATGACATTCTCGGCGCTGCCGACATCGTCCAGCGTGGCGACCTCGACCTGCTCGACGAAGTCTGGACCGACCGTCCCGAACTTCCGAGTGCCCCGATCCGCGCCCATGCGGCCCAGTATCTGGACGAGTCACGAGCCCAGCGGCTGTCCGGGGTACGCGAGGCCATGGCCGAGCATGGCGCCGACTGGCATTTGATCTCGACCCTTGATGACATCGCCTGGCTATTGCAACTGCGTGGCGCCGATGTCGGATTCAACCCGGTATTCCTCGCCCACCTGCTGGTCGGCCGCGACAGCGCTACCCTGTTTGTCGCCCCCGGCAAGCTCGACAGCGAGCTGAGCGCAAGCCTCGCCAACGATGGCATCCAGATCAGCGACTACAGCGACTGGTCCAGCGCCCTGGCCGCACTGCCGACCAGCCAGACCACACTGATCGATCCAGCCCGCCTGTCACTGGGTACTCGCCAGGCCCTGCCTGACGCCATGCCGGTCATCGAGACCTTCCAACCCAGCACGCTGGCCAAGGGCTGCAAGACCGACCATGAACTGGGCTGGGTGCGCCAGACCATGGAAACCGATGGCGTTGCCCTGTGTCGCTTCTTCGCCTGGCTGGACAAGGCGCTTGTCGCAGGGGAGCGGGTCACCGAGCTGACCATCGATGAGCGTCTGCGTGAACAGCGCCAGCGCGCCGAGACGTTTGTCTGCGAGAGCTTCAGCACCATTGCCGCCTTCAACGCCAACGGCGCTCTGCCGCACTACCACGCCACCGAGGAAGCACATTCGGTGATCGAGGGGGATGGCCTGCTGCTGATCGACTCCGGTGGTCAGTATCACGGCGGCACCACCGACATCACACGCATGGTGCCCGTGGGACAGGTCTCCGACGCACAACGCGAGGACTGCACTCTGGTACTCAAGGGCATGATCGCCCTGTCACGCGCACACTTCCCGCTGGGCATCGCCGCGCCACGGCTCGACGCCATCGCCCGCGCGCCGCTGTGGGCCACCGGGCGCGATTATGGTCACGGTACCGGTCATGGTGTCGGCTACTTCCTCAATGTCCACGAAGGCCCCCAGGTGATCAGCTCGGGCGCGCCCACCGCGGCCCATACCGCCATGCAGCCGGGCATGATCACCTCCAACGAGCCGGGAGTGTATCGTCCAGGCCAATGGGGCGTGCGGATCGAGAATCTGGTAGCCAACCGCCCGGCACCGGAAAGCAAGTTCGGTGACTTCCTCGAGTTCGAGACACTGACGCTGTGCCCCATTGATACCCGTTGTCTGAACCTCGAGCTGCTGGATGGCGACGAGATCCAATGGCTCAACGCCTATCACGCCGAGGTTCGCGAGCGTCTGGCGCCCCATCTCGACGGCGAAGCGCTGGAATGGCTGGAAGAGCGCACTGAAGCTGTAAGCTGACGAGCCGCGAGCACCATGGTTCTACCGCTCGTAGCTCGCGACCCACATGGATGTGGGAAGTGTGCATGTTCGTCGGGAACGAACATGTGCCAGCTCGTAGCTCGTAGCTCGTAGCTCGTAGCTCGTAGCTCGTAGCTCGAACACAGTGTGCTCGCGACTCGTAGCTGAAACTCAGTCTTCTGCCAGGGAGGGCAGCAGCACCTTCAGCTTGCGTGTCAGGGTATTGCGTCCCCAGCCGAGCAGTTCCGCGGCTTCGCCCTTGCGACCGCCAGTGTGCTTCAGCGCGGTTTCGATCAGGATACGTTCGAAATCGGGCACGGCTTCCTCGAGCAGGTGAGTATGGCCGGCAGCCAGAGCGTGGTCGGCCCAGCCACGGAAGGCCTCTCTCCAGTCCCCGGTCGCCACGCTACTGGCACTCTCCAACAGTTCCGGCGGCAGGTCCTCGACGAGGATCTCCCGCCCGGACGCCATCACCGTCAACCAGCGGCAGGTATTCTCCAACTGGCGAACGTTACCGGGCCAGTCCACACGGGTCAGGTGAGCTTCGGCTTCAGCCGTCAGCACCTTGACGTCGGTGGTCAGCTCACGCGCCGCCTCGGCAAGAAAATGCCTTGCCAGGCGCGGAATATCCTCACGCCGCTGGGCGAGCCGTGGCAGATGCACGCGGATCACGTTGAGACGATGGAAGAGATCTTCACGGAAGCGTCCATCCTCCACCAGCGTCTCTAGATTCTGGTGCGTCGCGGCGATGATGCGCACATCAACCTTGACCGGCGTATGCCCACCGACCCGGTAGAACTCGCCATCGGCCAACACTCGCAACAGTCGAGTCTGGGTCTCGGCGGGCATATCGCCGATCTCGTCGAGAAACAGTGTGCCACCGTTGGCCTGCTCGAAACGCCCCTGTCTTTGCGCAGCGGCACCAGTGAACGCCCCCTTCTCGTGCCCGAACAGCTCCGATTCGATCAGGTCTCGAGGAATCGCCGCCATGTTCAGCGCGATGAACGGCTGCGTGGCACGGGGGCTGTGCTGATGCAGGGCTCTCGCCACCCGCTCCTTGCCGGTACCTGATTCGCCGTTGATCAACACGGTAATGTGCGAGTGAGCCAGACGGCCGATGGCGCGGAAGACCTCCTGCATGGCTGGGGCTTCGCCAATGATCTCGGCGTCCATGCCTTCCGGTGCCGACACCGGGCGCTGCCGTTCTCGGGCATGCGCCACAGCGCGACGCACCAGCGCCAGCGCTTCATCGACATCAAAGGGCTTGGGCAGGTATTCGAACGCCCCGCCCTGATAGGAGGCCACCGCACTGTCGAGATCCGAGTGCGCAGTCATGACGATGACCGGTAGTTCCGGGTGTGCCTCGCGCACCCGGGACAGCAGATCGAGCCCATCGAGACCGGGCATGCGGATATCGGTCACCAATACGTCCGGGGGATCCTGCAACAGGCGGTCCAGAACACGATCGGCACGATCAATGGTTTCCACATCGAGATCGGGCTGCGCCAGGGCACGCTCCAGTACCCAGCGAATGGCACGATCATCGTCGACGATCACAATGCGTGCAGCATCAGTCATCACGCTTCTCCAGCGGAATCAACAGACGGAATTCGGTGCGCCCGGGTTCGGACTCGCACTCGATGAGCCCCTGGTGTTGATGCAGAATCGATTGGGCAATGGACAGTCCCAGTCCACTGCCTTCCGCACGACCAGACACCATGGGGTAGAAAAGGGTTTCACGCAGTTCATCCGCAATGCCGGGGCCGTTGTCGATCACGCTCAACTCGCAGACCAGACGATGGCGGCGACTGCCGAGGGTAAACTGGCGCCGCGCCCTGGTGCGCAGCTGTAGGGTTGGTTGCAGCGTGCCGGACTCGGTCACCGCCTGCACCGCATTGCGCGCAACGTTGAGTACCGCCTGAATCAGCTGTGCTTCATCTCCGTGCAGTTCAGGAAGGCTGGGGTCATAATCACGCACCACAGTGATATCCGGCTCTTCCACCAGCAGCAATGAGCGCACACGCTCGAGCACACGGTGGATATTGAGCGGCTCGTTGCGGCTGATGCGATTGGGCCCCAGCATCGAGTCGACCAGATCACGCAGGCGGTCGACCTCCTCGATGATGATGCGAGTGAACTCCTTGAGCTGCGGCGCATCCTCGAGATCCCGTTCGAGCAGCTGGGCCGCGCCTCTTATACCCCCAAGGGGATTCTTGACCTCATGGGCCAACCCACGGGCCAGCACCTTCATGGTTTCCTGGCGCGATTGCAGAGCTTCCTCACGGGAGATGCGCAACAGGCGATCGCGAGGTTCCATTTCCAGCAGCAACTCGTTCTCCGATAGCGGCGTTACCGTATAGTCGACCGTCAACGCTTCCCCACCTGCCAGACAGATCCGCGCCTCGCGTTGGGTATAGGGGTGCAACGCATCGCGGGCCTTGTAGAGAACGGCGGCAATATCTTCCTCGCCGCCGAGCAGGTCGGGCAGGCGCTCACCATCCCGGCGCGCCAGACTGACCGCGAGCAGTGATTCCGCTGCTGGATTCATCCACGTCAGCTTGAGATCTCGGTCCAGCAACAGCACCGCTGTGGTGAGATGTTCAATGATGCCTTGCGTCATATCGGTTTCCGTCGGTGGCAAATCGGCCGAGTTGCTGCCTTCCACGCCATGGTCGGGCATTAAAGTGTCGCGTTTCTATTGCGGGCCTTGCCATTGAGCAACGTATTGCAGGAATCGGGGATGCAGGAATCAAGGTGCAAGAAGCGGGCCATGCCATGTTCAGGCAAGTCAACAATGCCCCCGAAACCCCAGTATTCCCGTCCGAGCTACGGCCACAGAGCCACGAGTCCAGACCATCATCTCTACCGATTACCCGACCCGATGGCCTTATGCACCATGTTAGTGCACCCCAATGGTGCAAGGCGAGGAACCTTGTTCCTCCAGGGCGCATGCCCTGCCTCGATCAACGGTGCTGCTTGCGCAACATCAGGTCAGACGCAAACCGGCCCCGCCAGGCAATGCATGGCGGGGCCGGTCTTCAGCAACCCGATTCAGGGCTACGACTGTCATGCGGCACTCTCGAAGAGAGCACCGACAGCATCAGCAGCTGTAGTACATATCGAACTCGATCGGGTGAGTCGCCATGCGAATGCGCTCGACGTCCTCGAACTTGAGTTCGATGTAGGCATCGATCATGTCGTCGGTGAACACACCACCTTCGGTGAGGAAGGCGCGATCTGCGTCCAGTGCATCCAGCGCCTGATCCAGGCTCTCGGCCACGGTCGGGATGGCCTTGCCTTCTTCCGGCGGCAGGTCATACAGGTTCTTGTCCATGGCATCGCCAGGATGGATCTTGTTCTTGATCCCGTCGATACCCGCCATCAGCAGCGCCGCGAAACACAGATAAGGGTTGGCGGTCGGATCCGGGAAGCGGGCCTCGACGCGCTTGGCCTTGGGGCTGGAGGTGTACGGAATACGGATCGACGCAGAACGGTTGCGGGCACTATAGGCCAGCATGACCGGAGCTTCGAAACCCGGCACCAGGCGCTTGTAGGAGTTGGTCGAAGCGTTGGTGAAGGCGTTCAGAGCACGAGCGTGCTTGATGACACCACCAATGTAGTACAGGGCCATCTCCGACAGGCCGGCATACTGGTCACCAGCAAACTGGTTGACACCATCCTTCCAGAATGACTGGTGGACGTGCATGCCACTGCCGTTGTCGCCGACCAGCGGCTTGGGCATGAAGGTCGCAGTCTTGCCGTAGGCATGGGCCACGTTGTGCACGACATACTTCAGTGCCTGCACTTCGTCGGCCTTCTTGACCAGAGTGTTGAACGCCACACCGATCTCGTTCTGCCCGGCATTGGCCACTTCATGGTGATGCACTTCCACCTTCTGGCCAACGGCCTCGAGGGTGTTACACATCGCGCCACGCATATCGTGGAAGCTGTCGACCGGAGGGACCGGGAAGTAGCCACCCTTGAGACGTGGGCGGTGACCCAGATTGCCGCCTTCCATGGAGCGGTCGGTAGCCCAGGCACCTTCTTCGGACGAAATCTTGTACATCGCACCTTCAACGTCGGACTTCCAGTGCACTTCATCAAAGATGAAGAACTCAGGTTCCGGACCAAAGAAGGCGGTATCGCCCAGGCCAGAGGACTGCAGATAAGCCTCGGCACGCTTGGCGATGGAGCGCGGATCACGCTCATAGCCTTGCATGGTGGCCGGCTCAATGATGTCGCAGACCAGCACCACAGTGGCATCTTCGGTGAACGGGTCCACGTACGCCGTGCCGTCATCCGGACGCAGGATCATGTCGGATTCGTTGATGCCCTTCCAGCCGGAGATCGATGAGCCATCGAACATCTGACCGTTCTCGAAAAACTCCTCGTCCACATCACGGGCGGGGATGGTGACGTGCTGCTCTTTACCGCGGGTATCCGTGAAGCGCAGATCAACCCACTTCACATCATGTTCTTCAATCAGGGCAAGCGTCTTATCTGACATGTGGTCCTCCACGTTGAACTTGTGTCGTAACTCGAGCCTTCCGACGGATCGGTAATGTCATGTCACCGACTCCAGAATGGGGGTATTTCTGTTGTCTTTCGGGGTACCCGAACTGTTGTAGCACGCCCCCGGGCAACTGCCCACGAAGACATGCGCGACACGATGACACTGGCAAATACTGTTGCAGATTCCATGCCATCCCTGCACCAGCATGAACAAGAATCCTGACAATGCCATGATTTATCTAGCGATTTAAATTTCACGAATCTGCGCCACAATAGTTCATCCAGCACAGGAACCCAATGCACCTGTGTCAACACGGGCGTTTTCTGCACCATAGTAGTGCTCAGTATCAATACTGCACCTTCATAGTGCACATCACTGTGATCTGCGCATTCGAATATCGGCTACCTCTTGCGACAGTCACATTGCTGGCACCATTTGCAACACAAAGATACACTTCATTACGAAGAATCCGCCATCCAGGGTGCCGGTTCTGCCAGCATGGGGTGCCATCTTGAAAACAAGCCTGATCATTGACGCGGTATCGGCAGGGAAGTTACTTCCGTCGCTGCTCGCCACCACGATCCAGTTATCCTCGGTTCATGGCAACAGTGAGGTTCTGGTGGTGGATGATGGCACCCTCGATCAGCAACTGCATGATCTTTCCAACAGCAATGCGCGTATCGTCCGCTGTCAGGCCTCCACCCTCGGCCAGCGACTCAATATGGCCGCATCCCTCAGCCACGGACGTATGCTTGGCTTCTGCCAGAACACCCTGGACGTGTCCTGGGTGGAGCGAATGCTGGCCGCTGCCGAAGGACGCACCGGGCTTGTCGACCGCATGAGCTCGGCCAACGGCGTGCCGTTGATTGAAATGCATCCACTGCGCCGCCTGTTACCGAGTTGGCTGCGCTGGAGACCTCACTACGCAGCACGCGCGTTGGGCGTGGAGCGCACCTGGTTCGACCGTATGGGAGGGTTCGATCCATCACTGGAAGGTGATGCCATGGAGGATCTCGCTACACGCCTCAAGGCCTGCCGCGCCAATATCGTGACTCAGGGAATCTATTAACCCGGCATGCTTTCATGTTGGGTCAATGGCGGTCATTACCTCCAGACAGGGCGATTACCTCGAAATTGAGCCCCCCGTAGCCCACTGAATACCCTCAAGGTTCCTGTTTCCAACCAAATTGACGTGGTTAAAGCTGGTAGCCGTAACCGGCCAGGCACTATAATGCTGCCCCAATTTTCCCAGCAGGATCGCGTCGTGATCGAGAATCTTCGCAACATAGCCATTATCGCTCACGTCGACCACGGCAAAACCACCCTGGTCGACAAGCTGCTCAGCCAGTCAGGTACCCTGGACCGCAAGGCCGAAGGCCAGGAGCGGATCATGGATTCCAATGACCAGGAAAAGGAACGTGGCATCACCATCCTGGCCAAGAACACCGCGATCCGCTGGAGCTCTCCGGAAGGTCAGGACTACCACATCAATATCGTCGACACCCCAGGGCACGCTGACTTCGGTGGTGAAGTCGAGCGCGTCATGTCGATGGTTGACTCTGTTCTGCTGCTGGTCGACGCGGTTGACGGCCCCATGCCGCAGACCCGCTTCGTCACCCAGAAGGCCTTCGACCAGGGCCTCAAGCCGATCGTCGTTGTCAACAAGATTGACCGCCCCGGAGCTCGCCCTGACTGGGTCATCGATCAGATCTTTGATCTGTTCGACAACCTCGGCGCCACTGACGAGCAGCTCGACTTCCCGATCATCTACTGCTCTGCCCTCAACGGTATCGCTGGCCCCGAGCCGGACCAGCTGGCCGAGGACATGACGCCGATGTTCCAGTCCATCGTCGATATCGTCGAGCCGCCGAAGGTTGAGCTCGATGGACCTCTGCAGATGCAGATCTCGGCACTGGATTACTCCAGCTATGTGGGCGTCATTGGCCTTGGTCGCATCACGCGCGGCGCAATGTCGGTCAACCAGCAGGTCGTGGTGATCAACAAGGAAGGACAGACTCGCCGCGGCAAGGTCGGTCAGGTCATGACCCACATGGGCCTAGATCGTGTACCGACCCAGCAGGCCACCGCCGGCGATATCGTCTGCATCACCGGCATCGACGACCTGGCCATCTCCGACACCATCTGTGACCCGGTCGCTGTCGAGGCGCTGCCACAGCTGACTGTCGATGAGCCGACCGTGTCCATGACCTTCCAGGTCAACGATTCACCGTTCGCCGGCAAGGACGGCAAGTTCGTCACCAGCCGCAACATCAAGGACCGTCTCGAACAGGAGCTGATCCACAACGTTGCACTGCGCGTCGAACAGGGCGAGTCCCCGGAGAAGTTCATTGTTTCCGGTCGTGGTGAACTTCACCTCTCGGTGCTGATCGAAACCATGCGTCGTGAAGGCTTCGAAGTGGCAGTAGGCCGCCCGGAAGTCATCATTCGTGACATCGATGGCGTCAAGCAGGAGCCGTACGAGGAAGTCATCATCGACTGCGAGGAGCAGCATCAAGGGTCGATCATGGAAGAGCTCGGTTACCGCAAGGGCGAGCTCAAGAACATGAATCCGGATGGCAAGGGCCGAGTGCGTCTCGACTTCATCATCCCGGCACGTGGCCTGATCGGCTTCCGTGGCCAGTTCCTGACCCTGACCTCCGGTACCGGTATCCTCACCAGCCGCTTCGACCATTACGGTCCGCTGCGCCCTGATGCCGCCATCGAGCGTCGCAACGGCGTACTGGTATCAATGGTGCCCGGCAAGGCGCTGGCCTATGCCCTCTATGCCCTGCAGGAACGCGGCAAGCTGATCATCGACCACGGCACCGAGGTCTATGAAGGCATGCTGGTGGGTATCAACAACCGTGCCAATGACATGGTGGTCAACCCGACCAAGGGCAAGAAGCTCGATAACATGCGTGCCTCCGGCAACGATGAGAACATCGTGCTGACTCCGCCGATCCGCTTCACACTGGAGCAGGCCATCGAGTTTCTCGATGATGACGAACTGGTCGAGATTACTCCCAACCACATTCGTCTGCGCAAGAAGTTCCTGACCGAGAACGAACGCAAGCGCGCCGGCAAGAAGTAAGATGCATGTGCCTCGTGTTCAGCGCCTGGCGTTGAATACGAGGCGCCTGACCCTGAGTGCCAGGACTGCACAACGGTAGTGGGTTGGAGCTATGCTTGGGGATACCAGTCCATTGGCTGAACCTGATCATTGACAGACAAGGAGCATCTTGCATGCACAAGCATGTCGAATGGGACGACCCGGGCGCGGACAGCGTCGAGAAATACTTTGCCGACAAGCCTGACGAATACCCGACGGCACATATCGGCAGCATCATCGCTGGCCGCTACCATGGTTACTCCGTACGTGTTCGCGTCGAAGCCCGCGTTGATGATGTCAGCATCGGCGACGTTGTTGCGCTGATTTCCGTGCGTAGCGGTGAACGCACCAGGAACACCGGTGAACTCGCCATCGGTGATACCGTTCGCCTGCCCGACAACCTGCGCGCACTGGCTCCCCGCGTCGCCAGCAAGTAGTCCCGCCCCTACACGTCACACCGAGACACTGGCCATGTTCTGTGGCCGGTGGCTTGGCATGTTGTCTGCACGCTACTCCCGCCCCTCAAGCTCCTCATCTCATCAAGTACCCCATCTCGTCAGGTTTATTACCGCACAGGTACTGCGCCCTACCTGCTCGCTTCGGACAAGGATGTCATCCTTTGACTAATGGCTGAGTCTCCTGAACGTGTCAGCATCAGACACACGTACGGAATCCACTGAAGGGGACTCAGGATGACAACTACAAGAATCTCAGGCGCCCTGCGCCTTTCCATGATTGTATTGGCTATCGTCAGCTTGACAGGCTGCTCCAGTAGCGGTGGCGGCGGCAGTGACAGCCCTCGCCCTCCGGCCACAGAAATGACCTCGAGCAATGGCGACAGTGAAAGCAGTGGTAGCGACACCAGTACCAGCACTGGCAATGGGGGCAACAGCAGTCCCAGCACTGACAATGGGGGCGACAATAGCACCAGCACTGGCAATGAGGGCGACAACAGTACCAGCACTGGCAATGAGGGCAACAACAGCACCAGCACTGGCAATGGGGGCGACAACAGTACCAGCACTGGCAATGAGGGCAACAACAGCACCAGCACTGGCAATGGGGGCGACAACAGTACCAGCACTGGCAATGAGGGCAACAACAGCACCAGCACTGGCAATGGGGGCAACAGCAGCACTGGCCCGGAAGTCACACCGCCCCCTGTCTACGGCACGCTGACGGATGGCATCCCCGATGATGAGACTCTGACCCTGAACACGGCAAACCTCAGTCAGACAACCTCCAGGGACGGGTTTACAGGAGGACGCTCATCACTATCCAACCAGGCCACTATCGAAGTCGTCACCGAGTCTCATGTCCGTCTCCGCGACCCGGCGTCGGGCGTGAATACCTTGCTGAAAAAAGCTCCCGATGGCCGGTACTCTGATGGGGAGATAACACTGGTTCTAACCCCGACAGATTGGCTGGATTACACCAAAATGGGTGTCTGGATCAGCACCGATGACGACCCCAGTCAACTCAACTATCGCGGGTTCGTCGGTGGCTACCCGACTCTCAGTACCGATATGCCGACCTCCGGCACCGCTAGTTACCACGGCGGCACCCGCGGTGTTGCCAGCAGTAACCGCGCCTCCAACTCCATTGAAGGCAACGCCAACATGACGGTGGACTTCACCGATGGCACTCTCAACGGCGCCTTTACTGATATGCGGGTCGCGAGCTCCGTCTACACCTCTGCAACCGGAAGCCCAAGGACTGACCACACGCCCAGGCCCTGGAATGATGTCAGCTTCACCGCCAACCTGAACGACAACACCTTCGCGGGTCGCACCCGGGTGACTTCTGTCCCGGATTCCGCCGAAGCCTTCAATGCCGATGCTTCTGGAGATATTGAAGGCCGCTTCTTCGGGCCACAGGCAGCCGAGGCGGGCGGGGCCTGGTCGCTGAAAGACAGCAGTGGCAACAGTGCAGCAGGTCACTTTGCCGTCAAACAGTGACCGTGGCTGACACAGGGCGGAACCTGTCCAATAGGGCTGGTACCGCCCCACGTCAACAGAAATATAGGAAAGGCTCGATGCCATTGCACCACGTATCCCTTCGCTTATCGTCGCTCCATGCACTGATATGGCTGCTTATACCTGCAAGCGCCCTCGCCTTGCCTGACCAGCCGTCACGACAGATAAAGCCCGTAGCGGCAGTAACAGCGGCCCAGCTGGTGGAGGAAGGCGAACTGGATCAAGCCAGGAGTTTGCTCCACGAAGCACTGCCACATTTTCCGGACAATTCCTATATTCTGTTCCAACTTGGCATGCTTTCCGTCGCCGAGCAGGATTACCCCGCGGCTATCCAGCGTTTCCGCACTATCCTGGTCAACCACCCGAAAGCGACACGGGTACGCCTCGAGCTGGGACGCGCACTATTCAACAACGGCGATGATGACGATGCCGAACGCCAGTTCCGCTTCGCCCGCAGCGGCGATCTGCCCGCCGAGGTCAATACCCATATCGACCGCTACCTCGCCGCCATTCATCAACGCAGAACCTTCCGCTGGGATGCCTCCTTCGCCGTGGCACCGGACACCAATATCAATGCCGCTCCCAGCATCGAGGAAATCAGCATCTTTGGTCTGCCTTTCCGTCTCTCCGACGATGCCAAACGCCAGACCGGTGTTGGCCTGACGCTGAACGGCAGTGCGGAATGGACACCTCATCTCACCGATACCACCAGGCTGCGGGTCGGAGGGACGCTGTCACGTACCGACTACAAGGGGGGAGAATTTGATGACACGCTCGCCAACGTCTGGCTCGGCCCCAACTACCGAGTCGGTAACACCGAGCTGAGCACACTGCTGACAGGCACCTATCGCTGGTATGGCAACGAGCCCTATAACCATGCGCTGGGTATCCGTCAGGAAGTGGACTACGACCTGTCGTCACGAACGCGATTCAGCACGGCGCTGGAACACCAGTGGGTCCAGCATGATTCCGTCACCAGTCTCGACGGCACTCGCACCGATTGGACAGGACAGTGGCAATACACTCTGACACCATCCAGCGGCATGATGGCACTGGTTGGCGTTTCACGAGAGTCGACCCAGCTCGACATCCTCTCCAATACCATCTACCGCGGCGGTGTTGGTTATTACCAGGAGTTGTACCGCGGCATCTCGGTACTGCTGCAGCCCGAGTATCTCGAGGCCCATTACGATGCCGAAATACCAGCCTTCGGCGTCGAGCGCCGCGATCAGTTATGGCGTGCCCGGCTGACGCTATCCAACCGTCAGTGGGTCTATCACGGATACTCCCCGACCCTGTCATTCATCCACTCGGAGCGCGACAGCAACATCGACCTCTACAGCTATGATCGCAACCAGTTCCAGCTCGGGGTGACCCGGCTCTACTGAGTGATTTCACTATCCGGTTGCCTACCGCCCGCCCCATCAGCCAGTCGTCTCCGCTCACCCGAACCGATTGACTCGCGTCCCACCAGCCCCCTTCGCCAACGGCGACTAAACGCACGCTGACTAGCCAGACGTGGTGGACTTGTCGCACAGTTAGCATATCCGAGTATTGTACCCGGACAATTGGCGAGCCAGACTCAAGGACAGGAGTCGGCACCGTTTCCACGCCAACGGACCCCGCATGAGTACCGATAACGTCTGGACACACAAGGGCACTTTCCTGCTCGCTGCCGTGGGATCGGCGGTTGGCCTCGGTAACCTATGGCGCTTTCCTTACCTGGTTGGTGAGCATGGCGGTGGCGCCTTTATCCTCGTCTACGCCGTCTGCGTGCTGGCCATTGGCGTACCGATCCTGATCGCTGAAGTCCTGCTCGGGCGCAGCAGTCGACGCAGCCCGATCATGGGCATGCAGTTTCTGACCCGCTGCCATGGTGCTTCTCGCGGCTGGGAGGTCATTGGCTGGTTGAGTGCCTTCTCGGCCATTCTGGTGTTGAGCTTCTACTCGGTGATCAGTGGTTGGGCGCTGCATTACCTGTGGGAAATGCTCACCGGCAAACTGCGCGAGGCCACCAGCATCAGCATGCAACAGGACTTCGCCGCGCTGCTCGACTCTCCGCTACTGCTCACCCTGTACCACACTCTGTTCATCGTCGGCTGTGCCATCATCGTGGCACGTGGCATCCATCGCGGGCTGGAGCGGACGTTACGTGTATTGATGCCTCTGCTGCTGCTGATCCTCATGCTGGTGGTGTTCTATGCCGGCTCAGTCGGCGATATGTCAGCCGCCGCGGACTTCCTGCTGTCCTTTGATGTCGAGCGCTTGAGTCTCGAAGGTTGGCTCGAGGCCATGGGGCAGTCCTTCTTCACGCTGAGCCTCGGCATGGGGGCGATCATGGCCTACGGCGCCTACATGTCCAGTGACGCCTCGCTGACCCTGACCGCATTCAGCATTGCGCTCATCGATACCCTTGTGGCGATACTCGCGGGCCTGGCAATCTTCGCACTGGTGTTCGGCGCGGGTCTGGCCCCCGATTCCGGCCCGGGCCTGATGTTCATCTCGTTGCCATTGGCTTTTTCCGCCATGCCCTATGGCGCGCTGCTCGGCAGCCTGTTCTTCCTGCTGGTACTGGGCGCCGCAGCCAGTTCAGCGGTCTCGCTGATCGAGCCGGTCGCGGCCTGGCTGGTGGAGCGCTTTGCGCTGGCCCGCGCAGTGGCGACTGGCGTGGTAGTCATCATTGCCTGGTCGCTGGGGCTAGCCACCGTGGTCAGTTTCAATCTGTGGCAAGCCGATAGTCCCTTCCACCAGTGGTTCGGCCTTTCCGCGTTCAATGTCTTCGAGTTGATCAGCCACGTCACCCTGCCGTTATGCGGATTGCTGATAGCGCTGTTCGCAGGCTGGGCGTTGACCCCGACAGAGTCACACAAGGAAATGCATACCCGCTCACAGTGGTTGCACCTGTGGTGGCTGTTGATTCGGTTCGTTGCCCCCACCGGCGTGGCCTTTGTGTTTCTGCGTGCCCTGCCGTGGATCGAAGGTTATCTGTTGCCGACCCTGGGCGCGGTGATCATCGTCGGCGCTTTCGCCGCCAGCCGTGTCCTTGTCAGCCACCCCGGAGCCGACAGCACATGACATGACCCCAGACCCGCCGGAAGAGCCCACTCCACGCTCTCACAAGGCATCAAGATCAACAACAATATCTCAGGATTCATGGCCGCTATGACACCGATAATCGATGTGCGTCACGTCAACAAGGCCTTTGGTGGCCTGCATGTCATCAACGACTGTTCGATACAGGTCGAGAAGGGCTCGATCACTGGGCTGATCGGCCCCAACGGGGCAGGCAAGTCGACGCTGTTCAATATCATTGCCGGGGCCCTGCCGCTGGATTCCGGCCAGGTCCTGCTGGATGGTGAGGACATCACCAACTGGCCCGCCAATGCACTGTTCCACAAGGGGCTGTTACGCACGTTCCAGATTGCCCATGAATTCTCGAGCATGACAGCGCTGGAAAACCTGATGATGGTGCCGCCCAGTCAGCCGGGTGAGTCGCTCAAGAGTGTCTGGCTGACGCCTCGTCGCGTGCGTGAACAGGAAAACGAGGTCAAGCAGCGTGCTCTGGAAGTCATCGATTTCATCGGCCTCAACCACGTGCGCAACGAACTTGCCGGTAATCTATCCGGCGGTCAGAAGAAGCTGCTGGAACTGGGTCGCACCATGATGACCGAGGCCCGAGTGGTGCTGCTCGATGAAATCGCCGCCGGGGTCAATCGCACGTTGCTGGGCGACCTGGTGGGCAATATCGAGAGACTCAACCGTGAGCTCGGCTACACCTTCCTGGTCATCGAACACGACATGGACATGATTGCGCGGCTGTGCGATCCCGTGATCGTGCTCGCCCAGGGGACGGTCATGGTGCAGGGCTCGATCGAGGAGATCCAGAACAACCCGGAGGTCATCGAGGCCTATTTTGGCGCCGGTGCCGCCTGAGCGATTTCCGTCGCGCGATCATCGGCAACACCGGAAGAACACAACGACGACAGACTGGCGTCACAACAACAAGTGGACCCTCCCGAAAGGCAGGTCCGATAACGCAGAGAAACCATTATGCCTCTACTCGACGCACGGGCCGTGCAAGGTGGCTACGGTGGCATGAACATCCTCAACGGGGTGGACATGGCCATCGAGGCCGACGAGATCGGTGTCATCGTCGGCCCCAATGGGGCAGGCAAGTCGACCATGCTCAAGGCCATCTTCGGCCTGCTCAATGTCACCGGGGGAGACATATTCCTCCATGGCAAGCCCATCCAGAATCTCGCGCCCAATCGTCTGGTCGAGCTGGGCATGGGCTTTGTCCCTCAGGAACACAATGTGTTTCCCAGCCTGACCGTGAAGGAAAATCTCGAGATGGGAGCCTTCCTCAAGCCTTCCAGCAGCCGGCGCATGCTGGCACGTATCTACGAGTTCTTTCCGCCGCTCTACGAGAAGCGCCACCAACCAGCCGGCGAGTTATCCGGTGGCCAACGCCAGATGGTCGCCATGGGCCGCGCGCTGATGGCCGAACCCAAACTATTGCTGCTCGACGAGCCGACTGCTGGCCTTTCGCCGAAGTACATGAACGAGATCTTCGACCGCGTGAAGGAAATCAATGGTGCCGGTGTCGGTGTCCTGATGGTGGAGCAGAATGCCCGCCAGGCGCTGGCGATCGCCGACAGGGGCTTCGTGCTTGCCGCCGGCCAGAACCGCTTCACCGATACCGGCCAGGCTCTGCTGGCAGATCCGGATGTCGCCCGCAGCTTTCTGGGTGGCTGAATATCGCTTTCTCGGCAGCTGATGCTGCTCACCCTCGAGCGGAGATTTCGCCTTGAACGAGCTAGTCTTCTTCATCAATAACGTCGTGATCGCCGGCAGTGTCACCGGCTCGATCTACGCCATCGGCGCGGTGGGCATCACCCTGGTGTTCAGCATCATGCGCTTTGCCCACTTTGCCCACGCCGACATGATGACCTTCGGTGCCTTCATGGTCCTGCTGTTGACCACCCTGTTCCCTCAGGCAGGGCAGGCCATCGGGGTTCCCACCGCTATCGTCATGCTGCCACTGGCCATCGTGCTTACGGCCCTGCTGGCGGTGATCATCGATCGCACCTTCTACCGTCCACTGCGCGCCCACGGCGTCAAGCCGATCGTCATGGTGATCGCCTCGCTGGGGGTCACCCTGATCCTTCAGGGCCTGATTCGTCTGTTTGCCGGGACCGGTGGCCAGAGCCTGTATGTCGATGATCGCAAGGAGATCTTTCGCCTCGCCCTGCCTATCGAGGGCGTAAGGATGCCGGTGGTAATCACCGAGCCCCAGCTGTATCTGTTCGCGCTGACCATCCTCGCGGTTATCGGCCTGCACTTCTTCCTGTCACGCACACGGCTGGGCAAGGCCATGCGTGCCATGTCCGACAATCCGGATCTGGCCCGCGCCTCAGGCATCAATACCAACATGATTGTTGCCGTCACCTGGATGCTGGTCGGTGGGCTGGCCGCCATTGCCGGCACTCTGCTGGCCATGGATGTCACCTTCAAGCCGGACCTGAGCTTCCACATTCTGCTGCCGATCTTTGCCGCCGCCATTGTCGGCGGTGTGGGTCAGCCCTTCGGCGCCATCGCCGGTGGTTTCGTGGTCGGCTTCGCCGAGACTCTGGCGGTATTCAACTGGAGCGTGCTGCTGCGGCCCTTCCGCGACAACCTGCCGACATGGCTCGAACTACCCGGCAACCTGGCGTTCGTCGGCACCGAGTACAAGATCGTGGTGCCATTCTTCATCCTCGTCGCCATCCTGGTGTGGCGCCCGACCGGTATCTTCAAGGGCAAGGTGATCTGATGAACAACCAGAATCTACACCGCCGCGAGGCGGCGGATACCACCACCGGCACCTTCCCGATCCGCGAGCTGATCATGCTGACGGTGGTGGTCGCCGCCGTCGGTGCCGTCTTCCTGTTCATGGGCCCGGCCTACAGCACACGCATGATGGTCGAGGCCAGCTGCTACGCCATCCTTGCCCTGGGCCTGACCATCCAGTGGGGCTATGCCGGACAGTTCAATGCTGGTGTCATGGGCTTTGTGGCGCTGGGCGGCTTCTCGGCCATGACCTTCACTGTGCCGGTCAATGAGGCCTTCTGGGACAGCGATCTACCCGGCCAGTTGGGTGTGGCCCTGTTGTGGATTGTCGCCGCCGTCGTGGTCGTCATTGGCGCTTCACGCCTCGATCGCATCGGAGTGCCGAAGCGCCTGCGCACGCTGATCACCGTAATACTGGGCATCGTGCTCTACATGGTGGCCATCAGCCACTTCCGCGGAGTCGCCGACCAGATTGAGGACCAGGTGGAGTTCATCGGCGGCCTTGGCCTTCCGGTATGGGTTGGCTGGATCGTCGGTGGCGCCCTGGCCGGGGGTATCGGTTACTTTATCGGCAATATCTGTCTCGGTCTGCGCAGTGACTACCTGGCCATCGCAACCCTTGGTATCGCCGAGATCATCAAGGCCTTCCTCAAGAATGCGGACTGGCTGACCCGCGGTACAGCGACGGTTTCTCCGCTTCCGTGGCCGGTGCCCGGCCCCGCCGAGTTGGGTTTCACCCTGGCCCGGGCCAGCTACCTCGCCATCACCGCCGTGATGATCCTGGTATTCTTCCTGCTGCTGCAGCGCGCCTACAACGCGCCATGGGGCAGGATGATCCGCGCCATTCGCGACAACGAAGTGTCATCCGCCGCCATGGGCAAGGACATCAACCACCGCCGTCTACAGATCTTCGTACTGGGCTGCATCCTGATGGGGATCGGCGGCGCCGCCCTCGGCAGCTTCAACAGCATCTTCGATCCTCAGGGATTCCTGCCGCTGAATCACACCTTCCTGGTGCTGGTCATGGTGATTCTTGGTGGCCCCGGCAACAACTTCGGCACCATTCTCGGTGCCGTGGCGGTGTATATCATCTGGGTGATGTCTGAGCCACTGGCACTGTATGTGATGGACCTGGCGGCCAACTTCGGCCACTCCAGCCTCGGCTGGGACATTCCCCGCAACCTCGAGAGCCGTGCGTTGCAGGCCCGAGTGTTGGTCATCGGCCTGTTGATCACCATCGTGCTGCGTGTCGCTCCCAAGGGGCTGCTGCCCGAGAAGGTAAGACACCACAACTGACCCGTAGCCGTTTCGCACAGACCTTTGATATCCCCTACGAAAAAGCCCCCAACCGGGGGCTTTCCTTATGTACCAGGCTTGCGAGCATTGGCACAGATAAGAGGCGTTACCGGTTCAGGACTCAGGCGTCATCAGGTTCAACGAAGCCCTTGACCGTGAAGGTACCCTCCTCGACAGCCATTTCCTCGACGACACCCGGCACATCGCCGTTCTCATCGAAGTCCTGGGTACCTGCCGCGCCTTCATAATTGATGTCCTGGCCATCGGCGAGCAGACCCACGGCCTTCTCCCACTCACCGGGCAGGATCACTTCACCAGGCGGTGAAGAGACACTGCGCAGGGCTTCCGAGACGCCCTCACGATCGGCACTACCGTTCTTCTGGATCGCCAGTGCCAACAGGAACGCGGCGTCGTAGGCCTGAGGAGCGAATACTGCGCTGGGATCATAACCCTCAGCCCGGGCCTGCTCGGCATAGAGGTCGGTTCCCGGGAGGTCCGGGCTGCCGGGGCGAGTCGCAATCATGCCATTCAGCACATCAGCACCGATCGCCTCGATGATACTGTCGCTGACCATGCCATCCGCCCCCACATACTGGGTAAAGACGCCGCTCTCGTAGGCCTGACGCAGCACGGTCTGGCCAGAGGTATCGGCGTAGGCCAATACCACCAGCGTCGGCGCTCCCGTGGCCGAAAGGGTACCGAGTTCACCACGGTAACTGGCCCGGTTTTCCTCATGAGCAACGTTCTCCAGCACGGCACCACCGCCGTCCTCGAAGGCAGTGCTGAAGGCATCGGACAGGCCCTTGCCGTAGTCATTGTTGACGTAGGTCACCGCCACTTCGGTAATGTCCTTGTCGAGCAGCAGCTTGGCCAGCATCTGCCCTTGATAGGCATCGGAGGTAACGGTGCGGAATACCAGATCGTTGTCGTCAAGGCTGGTGACGGCTGGTGCCGTCGATGCCGGCGAGACCATGGTCACGCCACCGGGAATACCGGCATTATTGGCCGCCGCGATGGTCGCACCGGTACAGAGTGCGCCGACGATGGCCGTCACCTGCTCGGTGTTGACCATCCGGTCGGCGGCGTTGGATGCCGCGGACGCATCGGCACAGGTAGTATCGCCGGTGGGAATCACCAGCTCCTGTCCATCCAGAATCCCGCCCTGCTCGTTGACCTGGGCTGCCGCCAGAGCAGCGCCATCCATGATGCCCGGCGTCATCGACTCGATGCCGCCAGTAAAACCACCCAGGAAGCCGATCTTGACTTCGGCCAGGGCCATTGAACTCACTGCCAGCGTCGTCGCCGCTACGGCAGTCACCAGTACGCGTTTTTTCATGATTGTTGGTCTCGCTCTGATTGTACTGAGGTCGTTCTCTGCATGATTGGTATGCCTCATCCCACAATCTGGAAGGGGAGCGAGGAAAACTCAAGTTGATGCCGCCAACGTTCCCGCGGGGCAACAGTGTTTCATTCTCCGTTTGCAGGGCGCTTCCCGAGGATTCCATGAAGGTTTCTATACTGCAGAGGAACACCTGTGCAGGTTCAAGCGAAGATGCTGCACAACACCATGCAAATCCTGTACTACCTATGCGGAAGGAGACTTCAATGCGTCCCGTACCCACGACCATCGCCCTGCTGGCTGCCAGCTTCATCACCACCAGCAGTCAAGCGGGCGAGAACATTGATTACCGTGTTGCCGACGAGGACTTTCAGGGCTATTTCGCCGCTGCCGAGGGACAAGCGGTCGACGGCCAGCCCCTGGGCACGGTACTGATCATCCACGACTGGGATGGCCTGACCGACTATGAGCGCCAACGCGCCGACATGCTGGCCGACGCCGGCTATGATGCCTTTGCCATTGATCTCTACGGCGCCGGTAATCGCCCGGAGGAGGTAGACGCCAGAAAGGCTGAAATGTCAGCACTCTATGAGGATCGCCAGCGAATGCGCGAACTGACCCTGGCAGGCCTGGCACAGGCCAGAAGCGAAGGCGCGGCCGAACCTACCGTGGTCATGGGTTACTGCTTCGGAGGCGCGGTCATACTCGAGCTGGCTCGCTCGGGTCAGGCGGATCAGGTACTCGGCTATGCCTCCTTTCATGGCGGCCTCGAGACTCCCGAGGGACAGCGTTATCCCGCCGATACGCCCCCTATACTGATTGCACACGGCGGCGCAGACACTTCCATCGGCATGGACCAGGTGAGTGCGTTGTCCGAGGAACTCGAGGCAGCGGAAGTGCCCTACCAGATCGAGGTCTATTCCGGCGCGCCCCATGCCTTCACAGTCTTCGGCAGTGATAGCTATCGTGAGCACGCCGATCAGGCCTCCTGGTCAGCGTTTCATGATCTGCTCGGCCAGACCCTTGGAGCGCCCTCACCGGATGCTTGAGGCGGGGCCAGCGATCGCTTTCATCCGGGATGTCAACCCCTACCCTGGCACCGGTTGACATTGAAGTGGCTCGCACAGGGAGGCCGTCAACAGTAGAATGCGCGCCGGAAACGGCTCGAGTCAGGCCAATGAACCACGCCACAGGGGCGCAGGGTTCGCTCGCCTGGCTCGATCCATAACATGACCTCCCGGCCAACAACAGCCCTACCAACTTCCGGAGCCTCATTCATGACCCAGACTGCCCCTGATCGCTCCAACCTGTGGCAACGCATTCCGCTCTGGCAGAAGATCCTTGCAGGCCTGTTTCTCGGTGTTATCACCGGCACGCTGATGGGCGAAAATGCCAGTATATTCAAGCCGCTTGGTGACATCTTCATCAATGCCATCAAGATGCTGATCGTCCCACTGGTGTTCTCGACGCTGGTGGTAGGCATCACCGCCATGCGCGATCCACAGAAGATGGGGCGGATCGGCGCACGCACTATCGCGCTGTATCTGCTGACCACGGCCTTTGCCATTTCCATCGGCCTGCTGGCTTCCTGGCTGTTCCAGCCCGGTGTCGGCCTCGACATGAGCTTCGAGCCCAATCCTGACGCCGGCAAGGAAGCGCCCAGCCTGGTCGAGATTCTCGTCGGACTGGTGCCCCAGAACCCGATCGACGCTCTGGCGACCGGTAATATCCTGCAGATCATCGTCTTCGCCATCGGCCTCGGTATCTCTCTGACCTTGATCGGCGACAAGGGCGAGCCTGTCGTGCGCGTGTTCGAGAGCTTTGCCGAGGCCATGGTCAAGCTGACCAGCCTGGTGATGGCCATCGCTCCCTTCGGCGTCTTTGGTTTGATTGCCCATGTGGCCGGCAGCTATGGGCCGGAAGTGCTACTGCCTCTGGCCAAGGTCATCGGCGTAGCCTATCTGGCCAGCGTCCTTCACGTACTGGTGGTCTACTCCGGCCTGCTGTCACTGCTTGGTCGCCTCAACCCACTGCGCTACCTGCAGGGCATCCTGGACGCTCTGGTGGTCGCCTACTCCTCGGCATCCTCATCGGGCACTCTGCCGGTGTCTCTGCGTTGCGCCACGAAAAACCTCGGCGTTTCCGAAGGGGTAGCCGGCTTTGTGCTGCCGGTCGGCGCCACTATCAACATGGATGGTACCGCCATCTATCAGGGAGTCGTGGCGGTCTTCATTGCTCAGTTGATCGGTGTCGACCTGAGCCTGGCCGACTACGGCATGATCATCCTCACCGGTACTCTGGCCTCGATCGGCACTGCCGGCGTGCCGGGCGCGGGCCTGGTGATGCTGTCCATCGTCATGGCCCAGATCGGCCTGCCGCTGGAGGCACTTGCTGTGGTGGCGGGGGTGGATCGCATCCTCGACATGGCGCGAACCAGCGTCAATGTTGCCGGGGACCTGATGGTCACTACCCTGGTCGGCAAGAGCGAAGGTGAACTCGACGAGGACGTCTACAACGCCAGGCACAAGTCATAGAACGGTGCTTCACCAGTGATGCATGATGCCATCGCGCCAGCCAGTAGCTGGCGCGATGCGTTTCAGGCCCTGATGACAGCGCCTCTCGCCCTCCTGATGGGCGGCTCTCCTTTTCCCGGCCCCCTACGCAGACCTGCTACAGTGACAGAATCACCGTCAAGTTGACGCCAGTACATCATATTAACCCGGCATGCTTTCATGTCGGGTTGATTGCGGCACACGGACGTGCCGCCGTCGGCCATCAGGTCGACGCGAGACCGCACCACACCAGCAGATCCGCGCATCTGCGCCAGTGTAGGGCGGACGAAAATCAAATCGATCAGGACGAGCTATTTGATTGCCATGTTAATAACCCGGCATGCTTTCATGTCGGGTTGATGGCGGCACAGGGACGTGCCGCCGTCGGCCATCAGGCCGACGCGAGACCGCACCACACTGGAGCAGATCCGTGCATCTGCGCCAGTGTAGTGCGGACGAAAATCAAATCGATCAGGACGAGCTATTTGATTGCCATGTCAATAGAGAGGCGAGCATGCAACTCACCGAGCTTTCGGGCAGCCGTTTCGAGATCGGTCAGCAGCATGCCCGGCTGCACCGCCGTGCGATCATCGCCAGTATCAACGTCTATGACCGGTTGTTTCATGACATGGCGGGACTGCGCTGGCATGAAGCGCGACGCGATGCACAACGATTCCTGCCGATGATCGAACAGCGCTTTCCCGAGATCATCGAGGAAATGGACGGCATGGCCCAGGGCATCGGTGGCGAGCTCAGCGATATCCTAACCCTGAATTGTCGCAGCGAGATCTCGCTGACTCGGGCCAGTGGCGGTTGCTCGGCCCTGGCATTGCTCAACCAGGGGCATCAATGGCTGGCCCAGAACTGGGATTGGCGCGCCGAACAGACGGGCCATCTCGTGGCCCTGCGCATTCAGCCTCCGGAGGCACCAACGCTACTGAGCATCGGTGAAGCCGGCATGGTCGGCAAGGTGGGGCTCAACGAGCACGGCATCGGTGTCGCTCTGAATGCCATACGCTCTGCGACCTGCGGTGAAGGGCTGCCGATCCATATCGCTCTGCGCCGAATTCTCGAGTGTCGTACCTTCGACGAAGCCGAGGGTATTGCCAATGATGGTATCTGTGCTCCCGCCCATTTTCTGCTGGCCGATGGCTCCGGCCAGGCACTGGGTTGTGAGGTCCACCCCGGCAACCCGGGACGTATTCTGCCCCGCGAGGGGCTGATCACGCATACCAACCATCTGGTCAGTGATGCGGCGACACACTGGGTAGAAGACTTTCCGAAACCAGACTCCTGGTCACGGCTGTCACGCCTCGATACCCTTTGCGCAGCATTGTCCAACGGCGAGGAGGCTCCTTTGGCCGCCGAGCAGCTGTTTGACCTACTCGGTGACCATGAAGAAGGCCAGGAATCGCTGTGCCGTCACTTCAACCCTGACGTTCCCGCCGAGGAGCAGATGGAGACCCTGTTCAGTGTGGTCATGGATCTCAGTCAGCGCACGCTCTGGCTGCGTCACGGCAAACCCTGTCAGGTAAAGGAGTCAGTGTGCCTGCGGCCTTGACCCTGCAGTCGCATCGCCATGACCGGGAAGCTCGTCCTTGAGGTACTGCTCGGTGGTGAGCAGGAACAGACGACGAAACAGCTCGTGGATCGCTTCCTCGCGTCGCATGGCGAGCAGCTCCGGATCATTCTCCGTATCCTCGGTCACCCTGGGATACTCCCAGGCCATGCGCATCGAACCCGATGACACGTCGAAGATCTCCAGCGTCGGATTGGCACCGTGCAACGCGGTCTTGATGCGATAGGACATGACGACCTCCTGATAGCAGACCATGAAACGCCGCTCCAGAGCCCAGAGGGCTTATCCGCCGGGACGGGAACGGCATCTCCGACTCAGCGATTCATGGCAACGCTCCACTCATGGAGAGGCTCCACTTGCAGCAACAATCCATACTTACAGCAACATTCCATGATCTGGCAGTTAACAACATAGACTTTATCAATGATAATCATTGCTATTTGAAATATGGTCGCATATCTATTTTCTGTCAAGCCCGGAACATGACCACCGGTGTCCGGCTGCACTGTGGTTGGCAGGAGTGGTTGGCAGGGGCTGTCGACAAGGCAAGTTGCGCTTAGAAATGATAGATGCTATCTTTTGAGAATACTTATCAATAACATTCAGGCAGATGGACTCCCCCTGATGGCTACCTCGCCCGACTCGCCCCGGCCTTCCGCCCTGCACGCCAGCACTACATCACAACGCGGACAACCGAAAACCGTAACCAGCGAAGCGCTACTGGGAACGGATGGCCAGCTGATCATCGAGCACAATGGCCAGCAGTATCGACTGCGCAGAACACGCCACAACAAGCTGATTCTGACGCTCTGAAGGAATAGCGAAGTCCTTGCCCAGCAATACTCAAGACGCCCTGACAACCTCAACAGCCAGCCCGGGCGCTCCCGCCCCAGCCAGCCAGATCACCAGCGGAAGCAACGCCAATGAAATGCATGGTTCACAGTGGTCGCTGGCTGGCCCCGGTGCCTGGTACAACACTGGTACTCACTACCACACTCGTACTGGGCACGAGCCTGGCCCCGATGGCACTGGCCCAGACCTCATCCTCTCCGGACGCCGCCAACACTCCATCAACTGTCGACACACCACCAACTGCCGACAACGACACTCTAGTCGTCACCGAGACTCGACTCCCTGAGGACCTCCTGCGTGCCCCGATGATCATTGATGTCATTCAGCGAGATGATCCGGCGCTGTCCACCGCAACTCGCTGGGAGGACGTGATTACTCAACAGCCTGGCGTCCATGTCAGTGGTAGCGGGCGGCGCAACGGGCAGACCATCAGCATGCGTGGTTTCGATAACCAGGGTGTACTGATTCGGCTCGACGGGGTACGTCAAGACATCACCACCGGACACCTGGGCAACTTCTTCGCCGACCCGGCGCTGCTCAAGGAGGTACAGATCGCCCGCGGTGCGCTGTCGAGCCTGTATGGCGGCAATGCCATGGGCGGCGTGATCAACCTGACCACGGTGAATGCGGCGGATCTGCTGGCTCCCGGCGAGGACGGTGGCGTGCGCGTGTCACTGTCCGGCGCCACCGGTGCCCATGAAATCGGCTCTCACCTGAGCTTCTTCGGGCGCAGTGGTGAAGGTGTCGGTAGCCTGGATGGGCTGGTATCGCTGGGCTACAGCGACTCCGGCGATATTCGCCGCGCCGGTGGTGAAGATGCCGAGGAAGATGCTCAGCTGACCAGTATGCTGGCCAAGGGGGGCTGGCAGGTTACCGAGGATCAGCGCCTGACGGCCAGCTGGCAGCACTATCGCGAAGACAGCCTGCAACCCGCCAACCCTCAGCAGATCGAGGTCACATCCAGCAACGACCAGGTCGACCGTGATGTCACCAGCGACAATGCCCAGATCGCTCATCACTGGACGCCCAACGAGGTCACCTCACTGGATACGCGGTTGTCGCTGAGCCGCCAGGACATCGACGACACGGACTCCCGAACCCTGACCCGCTATGGGCTGCAGAGCGATGGTGTCACTCGCTTCGAGCACGGCTGGCTCGACCAGACCCTGGTGTTCGGCGTCGAGCTGGAACACGCCGAGCAGGACGCCAGTGGCGGAGCCTCCGGCTTCCCGGATGCTGACATCGACACCAGCGCCATCTATGTCGATGACACTCTGACCGTTGGCAACTACCTCAGTAATGGTGGTATCGGTGAGTTCGACCTCGGTCTGGGGCTGCGCTACGACAACTATCAGGCGTCGAACCAGGACGGCGACAACAGCGACCATGACGAACTGTCACCAAGGGTTCGTCTCGCCTGGCGACCGACGTCCGAGTTGATGCTCTACAGCGGCTATGCCGAAGCCTTTCGCGCCCCGACACTGAACGAACTGTACACCACCGACCGTCATTTCGCTGGCTTCTGTGCCGGACCCCGTTTCTGTGTGCCGGACAATTTCTGGGTGCCCAACCCCGAGCTGTCCCCGGAGACCAGCCATACCTGGGAAAGCGGTTTCAACTGGCAGTCGGGTGAGCTGTCACTGCGCGGTAGCTACTTCGATACCCGCGCCGATGACTTCATCGATACCGAGGTCGATATCCAGGCCGGTACTACTCAGGCAGTCAATGTCTCGCGGGCGCACCTGTGGGGCTACGACCTGCGACTCGGCTATCAGCCCGGCGCCCTGCCGGAACTGGATACCTTTGCGGCCCTGTCCGAAGTCTCGGGCAAGGATCGCGACAGTGGCGAGGGTCTGGGTAGCCAGACACCGTTGGAAGCCACTCTGGGCGCCGACTGGCATTTCACCGGCAGTCATCTGACGCTGGGCTGGCGTGGACGCTTCGCCCAGTCCTTCGACGACACCGATGACGGCAGCCAACTGCCCGGCTACGGCCTCAACGATCTACAACTGGCCTGGCAGCCCAGTGCCCAGCTGACAACCTCTCTGCGTCTGGCCAATGCCGGCGACAAGGAGTGGTTCCGCCCGGACGGCAGCCTCGGCGATGGCCGCAGTCTGCTCGCCAATATCAGCTACCAATGGTAGGAGGTCCGACCATGAGCGAAGACCAACGTCGCGCCATTCTCGACGCTTTCCGCAATCTGCGTGAATCCAGTCCACACACGCCAGCCATTGTTCTCGCCGAGCGCCTGGGCGTCAGCGAGGGAGCACTGCAGGCAGCACGACTCGGTGAAGATGTCACCACCCTGCCCTATGCACCACATACGCTGGCATCGATGTTTCACAAGCTCGGGCCCGTCAAGGCGCTGACCCGCTCGCGTCTGGCCGTACTCGAGCAGACCGGCATCTACCCGCGTGTCAGTGGTGGTGGCCATGCGGGGCTGCTCCTCGATCCCGGCGGCCTGGACCTGCGCCTGCTCTACCGCCACTGGCATTGGGCCTGCATGATCCGCGATGAGCTGCCGCAGGGTGTACGCTTCAGCGTACAGATCTTCGATCGCCACGGGCGCGCTGTCCACAAGGCGTTCTGCCAGTCCCCCGCTCATCATGCCTGGTGGCAGTCGATTGCCGAGGAAGGTAGCGAGGACGCCCCCTGCTTCGTGGGACTCGGTGAGCCGGCAAGCGATAAATCTGTATCCGTTCCCATTGCCGGCCTCGCCGAGGAATGGGCGAAAATGACCGACGTCCACCAGTTCTTCGGCCTGCTGAGCCGTCACCAACTGCAACGGCGCGATGCCAATGCATTGATGGAAGGACGCTTTACCCGTGCCTTGACCGGCGGCTGTGTAGAGCAGCTGCTACATGCAGCGGCAGATGCCAACCAGGGGGTAATGATCTTTGTTGCCAGCCCCGGTTGCGTGCAGATCCGTAGCGGGGTCATCCCCCAGCCCGAGCGCAAGCGTGGCTGGCTCAACCTGTTTGCCGCCGATGCCACTCTGCACCTGGACGACACTGCCATTGCCGAGGTCTGGGAGGTGTTCAAACCCAACAGAGACGGCGGTGTCACCAGCCTCGAAGCCTTCGATGCCTCAGGCGAGCTGGTTGTGCAGCTTTATGGGGAACGCCGCGAGGGGCAGCCGGAAGCGCCCGGATGGCGCCGATTGTTGCAAAGCCTCCAGCAACGCGGGTCAGCAGCATGATGACGCTCCAGCAGCGCATTCCGTTTCTGGTCCTGTTGCTCGCGCTAGTACTGTGCAGTCACACCGTCGCGGCCTCTCCCCGTACCCTGGTGCTGGGGTCAGATGTGGCCGAGATCGTCGCCGCACTCGGCGAGAGTGACAACGTGATCGCACGTGACGATACGGTGGACTGGCCCGCCGAGTTGGCCAGCCTGCCGTCGATCGGCTATCTACGTAACCTGTCCGGTGAAAGCGTACTCAGTCTGGCTCCTCAGCGCGTGATCGCTGCCCAGGCAGCCGGCCCGCGTGAGGTTCTGGCGCAGATTGAAGCCAGTGGCGTGGAGTTGATTCACTTCGAGCAGTCGCCGCAATTGGACAACCTGCCGGCACGGATCGACACCCTCGCCGCCATCTACGGGAAGCAGGCCGAAGGCAAGGCACTGATCGAAGAGCTCGACAGGAGTCGCGAACAGCTTGCCGCACTGCCCCCGCTGGATGGTCTGAAAGTCATGTTCGTGCTGCACCATGGCGGCATGACGCCCATGGTCGCGGGACAAGGCACCCTCGCTCATCAGCTTGTCGAACGCCTGGGTGCTACCAATGCCTTTGCCGGGATGCAGGGTTATCGCCCGATCTCCGCCGAAGGCCTGGTGCCGGCAGCCCCCGATGTCGTGATACTGCCCGCAGATGGTCTGGCAGCGCTTGGTGGCCCCGAGGGTCTGTGGCAGCTCCCGGGACTGTCGTTGACACCCGCCGGGAAGGCGCACCACTACGTTGCCATCAACAGCGGCGCACTGCTCGGCATGGGCCTTCGCACCACCGATGCGCTGATCGCATTGCATGGCCAACTGGCCGCATTGACTGACGACCTGTCGCCATGACCACGACCCCTGTCACTCGCCACGCGCCTCCATCCGACCGGACCGCCTGGCCGCTCAAGCCTCTGTACTGGCTGGGCTTGTCGCTGGTGCTGGTACTGATCTGGGCAGCCTGCAGTGGGCCACTCGGACTCAGCTGGCAGATGCTGCAGAGCCCCGGAAACACCGGGAGTTGGCAGGTCTGGTGGCAGTTGCGTGTGCCGCGCCTGGCACTGGGTCTGGGCGTCGGCATGCTGCTGGCGGGGACCGGCACGGCCATGCAGGGGTTGTTCCGCAACCCACTGGCCGACCCGACCCTGCTGGGCATGGCCAGTGGCGCCGGCTGTGCCGTGGCCCTGTGGATCGTGTTGCTGGACGGTACCCACAGCGTCCTGGGACTGTATGGTCAATTCATCGCCGGATTCGTCGGCGCCTTTGCGGTGGGGCTGTTCGTATTCAGTCTCGGTAGCGCCCGCCAGGGCAGCGCCGCGCTCTTCACCCTGTTGCTCGCCGGATTGGCCATCAACACCCTGGCCGCTGCCGGAGGCGGCCTTCTGGCCTTTCTGGCCAATGATCAGCAACTGCGACAGCTCAGCCTATGGGGCATGGGCAGTCTCGCCAATGCCCTGTGGCCTGCGGTCATTGGTCTATGGCTGGCAGCCCCCATTGCCCTTGCTCTATTGCTGCGTAGCCGAAGGGATCTCGACCTGCTGCAACTGGGGGACCTCACCGCCCACGCAGCCGGGCTGGACATACCCAGGCTGCGTCGCCGAGTGATTCTTGCCTGCGCTCTGGGGGTGGGAGTCAGTGTGGCACTGGCTGGTATCATCGGTTTCATCGGCCTGTTGATCCCTCACTGCCTGCGACTGTGGCTGGGGCCGGGACATCGCCTGCTGATGCCGGCCTCGATGCTTGGCGGCGCTCTATTGTTGCTGCTTGCCGATAGCCTGGCGCGCAGTCTGGCCACACCTGCCGAGATTCCGGTCGGGTTGTTGACCAGCTTGATCGGCGGCCCCTACTTCCTGTGGTTATTGCTCAGGGAGAGCCCGCGATGCTGAGCCTGGAATCAGCGAGTCTTGAAGGTACCCCCCAGTTGGCCCCGCTCAGCGATCACATCCATCCCGGACAGCTGTTGGCCATCGTCGGTCCCAATGGTGCCGGCAAGAGCACGTTGCTGGGCCTGTTGAGCGGCTTTCGCCAGCCGGATCATGGGCGTGTGTGTCTGGAGGGTCAGGAGCTTGCACTCTGGTCAGTGGCCGCACTGGCCGCCAGGCGAGCACTGGTTGCCCAGCAGGAACGCCCGGCCTTCGCCTGGCCACTCAGGGACCTGGTGGCGCTGGGCGCTCATTGCAGCGACGACGGCATCGGCCGAACCCTGCAGGAACTGGAACTGGATACGCTGGCCACACGTAGCGTGCTGTCCCTGTCCGGCGGCGAGCTCCAGCGAGTGATGATCGCCCGCGCCCTGTGCCAGTTGAAAGGCCCACAGCCAGGGCCCCGCTACCTGTTGCTCGATGAGCCGACCAGTGCTCTCGATATCGGCCAGCAGCAGAACCTGATGCGTCTATTGCGACGCCAGACTCGCTGCAGCAACCTGGCCGTCATCTGCGTACTGCATGACCTCAATCTGGCCAGCCGCTTTGCCGACCGGGTGTGGCTGATGGATCGAGGTTGCCGCATCGACGCCGGCTCCCCTGCTGACGTGCTGCGTGCCGAGCGGCTGGCACCGATCTATCGGGCCGAGTTGGACGATATCACCTGGGATGATGAAGGTTCATCGCTACTGGCCATTCGGCGCTAGGCCGAGACTGCCGCGAACGGCCAGGGCCTCCTCGACCAGCGCCCTGGCGCTGTCGGACATCGGCAGAGCCAGCGCCAGTTCATGTGCCCGAGGCGACATCTTGCGCCATGTCTTCTGTACGATACGAATCAGGTGATCATGATCGACCTGTCGGGAGAAGTCAGCGAAGTAGTTCTCCAGAAACACCAGGCAGGCGCAATCCTCGACCGCCTGAGTCCCCGGGTCGCGCCCCAATCCCTGCTTGCGCACCATACGCGCGGTGTCATCAGCCTCAGCGTCACTGTAGCCTGCCTCGCGCATGATGGACGCCGTCAGCTCACCGGCACGCTGTCCCTGGTCCCGTCGCCAGGTCAGATAACCGACACGGCCTTCGGGATAATCATCGCGCGGCACTTCCCAACGCTTGAGATGCTGGGCACGTACTGCCAGGCGCAGGCACTCGCTGGGCGACTCGACCAGTTGTTCCAGCCAGGCGCTCATGCGTCCGGCATGCCACAGCTCCAGCGGTTGCGGCTGTCCCTCGACAGTGACTCGGCGCGGGTCCTCGGCATGCAGCCCGTCCAGCGCCAGAAGCGCCTCATGGTAGGGCGTTGTGTTCATGGTCTCTCCACTGCAGGGTTCACGGACATTCTTCATGGTATTAACCCGGCATGCTTTCATGTTGGGTTGATGGCGGCACAGGGACGTGCCGCCGTCGGCCATCAGGCCGATGCGAGACGGCACCACACCAGCAGATCCGTGCATCTACGCCAGTGTGGTGCGGGCGACAATCAAATCGATCAGGATGAGCTATTTGATTGCCATGTTAATAATAGTGCCATCGGCACGGACTCGGCAGGAAAGATCTCCGCTCGGGAACAGCGTCCGGATACACGGAAGCCGACGCCATGGCGTCGGCTTCCTGGAGTGCCTGAACTGGGTTCCCGTCAGATCAGAAGGTATAGACCACACTGCCGGTAAGGCTATCGATATTACCGATATCACCGGTATCAATGCGTTCGACCTCGAGACGGCCGGTAACATCAAACAACTTGAGGCGTGCACCGATGCCATAGACCGGGTCAGTACCATCAAAGTTGCGGTCGAGATTGCCATCGCCACGGCGCTCGGCATCCCACTCAGCGAAACCTGCCTTGCCGTAGACACCGAAGGGGCCAAAGCTCAGCCCGGCAATGCCCATCGCCTGCCAGCTGTCGATCTCCAGTGACGCCGCATGCCCATCGACGTGGTCATGCAACTTGCCACCATTCATGTACGACAGTTCAGCCCCCAGGTCGAGAAACGGCAGCCAGCCGAAGTTGTAGCCGGCAAACACCTTGGCCAATCCGGCATCATCATCAAAATCCCCGTCGCCCTCGATCTGCCCTGCACCAGCCCCCAGATAGAAGCCAGTGTTACCGCCAGCGAAGCAGTGGGAAGACATCAACAACAGAACGCTACTCAGGCATACCGCCCAGAACGTTTCTCGACGCACGACCAGTGACATCAGACAAGCTCCATTTGAAATCCCTAGACCTGTGCAGAATCACTTACAGGCAATACTGTCGAAGTCTATCGCGGGAAAGGCAATCCTGCAGCGGGAAATTTTGCATGAGCAACAGCCTCGTGTTTCTGCTCCTCGCTGCCCAGCGCAGATATTCTGCAGAATCAATCTCCTACAGACAAGCATACGCTATATGCATCTTTTTGATATTCCCCTGGCCCCTCCCTCTCGGGCAGCTCCCGGGGCGGGTCCTTCATGACGTCATCAACCAGACGTAGCCCTGGACGCTATTGTTATGTTATAACCTTTTTCATCGTAGTGGAGTCTGTTCATGTCACATAGTCACCGCCCGGAAGGGCCCTGCCACTTTTCCCTGATGTCGCTATCGGTCTGGCGACGACTTGCTCTGGTACTGGTACCCCTGGTACCCCTGTGGCTGGCTGTCGCCTGGTCAGCAGGATGGTGGCACTGATGTCGCGCCTGCAGCTCAAGGACCTGCAACTGGCACGAGGTGGGCGCACCGTTCTGGAACATCTCGAAGGTCACTTTCAGGATGCCGCCATTACCGCCCTGATCGGCGCCAATGGCGCCGGCAAGAGCACTCTGATTCAGGCCATCATGGGCACGCTGACGCCAGTCAACGGCCACATAGAATGCCAGGTGCCCGCCGTGCGTCGTGCCTGGTTGCCCCAGCAACTCGCCCTGGATCTGAGTTTCCCGATGAGCGTCGAGGAACTGATCATGACCGGCACCTGGCCGAGTCACGGCGCCTTCCTCGGTTACTGTGGTGCGCATTATCGACGCGGGCGCGACATCATGCAGCGACTGGGCATTTCCCATCTCGCTCACCGGCCGCTTGGCGAGTTGTCAGGCGGTCAGCGCCAGCGTGCGCTGATTGGCCGCACCCTGATGCAGGAAGCCGAACTACTGCTGCTCGACGAGCCCTTCGCCAATGTCGATATCGATACCGTCGAAGTGCTGATGGATGTCCTGCGCGAAATGGCCAGCGAAGGGGCAACCATCATCGTCGTCCTGCATGACATGGAGCAACTGGCGCGCCTTGCCGATGATGTGCTGATCCTGACGGAGGGCCATGGCCGCTGGGCTTCACCGGATATACTTGTCGACCGCCATACCGGCCAGTTGTCACGACCACCACGCCTGCCGCTGACCTTCCCGGGATCCGTCTGAATGCTCGAGTCATTTCTCTCCCTGATTCACACCTGGCTGATTGCGCCTTTCAGCTACAGCTTCATGGAGCGCGCGCTGGTCGCCAGCATGGCGTTGTCACTGGCCGCACCACCCTTGGGGGTCTTCCTGATGCTGCGTGGCATGAGTCTGATCGGCGATGCCATGTCCCACGCCATTCTGCCAGGCGTAGCATTGGGCTTCCTGCTGGCCGGTTTCTCGCTACCGGCGATGAGTCTGGGCGGCATGCTGTCGGGACTGTTGGTGGCGGTCATGGCCGGCAGCGTCTCGCAGTTGACCGGACATCGCGAAGACTCGGCCATGGCGAGCTTCTTCCTGATTTCGCTGGCCGGCGGGGTCATGCTGGTGTCGCTGGGCGGCAGCAGCGTCGACCTGACCCATGTTCTGTTCGGCTCGATTCTCGCCGTGGACTCCACCGCCCTGCTGCTGATCGCGGCCATCAGTACACTGATTGTCATCATCCTGGCGGTGATCTTTCGGGCGCTGGTGGTGGAATGTCTCGACCCGCTCTTCCTGCGCGGCCAGGGCATCAAGGGTGGGATGGTGCATGGCGTTTTTCTGGGTCTGGTGGTGCTCAACCTCACCGCCGGATTCCAGACACTCGGCACCCTGATGGCAGTGGGTCTGATGATGCTACCGGCGACCACCGCACGCTTCTGGAGCACTCGACTCGAAGGCCTGATGGTACTGTCGGTGCTGATTGCGCTGGTGGCCAGCAGTGGTGGTCTACTGCTCTCCTATCATCTCAGCCTGCCATCGGGCCCTGCGATCATTCTGCTGGCCGGCTGTGCCTACCTGCTGTCTGCACTGTTCGGACGTCATCACAGCCTGACAGCCAGGCTGCGGCGACGCGCGACGCCGCTATCCAACAGTCTTGACCATTGAATCACCCTGACCACTAGTCGATCTCAACGGAGTTGTCCTGATGTCGCCACATATCTTCCGTCGTCGCTCTGCCCAACTGCTGGTCGCAACCCTGCCAGCCTGGGCTCTTGCCAGCAATGCCCAGGCCGAAGAGCCTGTGGAAGTCGTCACCAGCTTCAGCATACTGGCCGATATCGTACGCCAGGTCGGCGGCGATCACGTCGAGGTGACCTCGCTGGTCGGTGCCGACAGTGACCCACATGTCTACAGCCCACGTCCCAGCGATGCGCGCTCGCTGGCCGAGGCCGACCTGGTGGTGCTGAATGGCCTGCAGTTCGAAGGCTGGATGACACGCCTGCTCGACTCCAGTGGTTATGAAGGCAAGACCGTGGTGGCTACGGACGGTATCGAGCCACTACCCTACGAGGGCCACTCCATCGAAGGCGGGGCACACGACCACGCCGAAGACGCACATGACCACAGCGAAGACCATGCTCATGCGGAAGAAGCGCATGAGCATGTCTCAGACGAACATGCCTCAGATAAACATGGCGCAGAGGAACATGCCGCCCACGATGAGCATGGCGACCACGCCGGCCATCACCATGGAGAGTTCGACCCCCACGCATGGCTGGATCTGGCGGCCGGCCAGGTCTATGCGGCCAATGTCCGCGATGGACTTATCGCCGTGGACCCCGAGCATGAAGCAGACTACCGCGAGCAGGCCCAGGCCTATATCGATCAATTGGCCGCTGCAGACCAGCAGATCAATACCATGTTCGAGGAAGTACCAGCCAATGCCGAGGTCATCGTCAACCATGACGCCTTCGGTCACTTTTCGCGCGCCTATGGGGTGCACTTCCTGTCACCGGTTGGTCTGTCCACCGAGGCCGAGCCTTCCGCGGCAGATATCGCCCGGTTGATCGAGACGGTCAAGGAGCGGCAGATTCCGGCGTTCTACCTCGAAAGCATGTCCAGTCCGCGCCTGATCGAACAGTTGTCCGAGGAAACCGGTGTGCCCATCGTCGGCACGCTCTATACCGGGGCTCTCTCGGTTTCTGGTGATACGTCCAGCTATCTGGGCATGGTGATGCACAATGCCACCATCCTGCATGACGGCCTGGCCGGCACTGAGCAGCAAGGCGACGACCACGACCACGACCACGACCACGACCACGACCACGACCACGACCACGACCACGACCACGACCACGACCACGACCACTGAGTCCAGCCGCTGTCGCCCGTAGCGTCAAGCCCGGGCGGCAACGGTTTACATTTGCCGAATCGGCGAACCTGGGCCACGCTGGTAGATGGACTCTTCTGCCTGCGAGGCCTGTGCAATGGCCGATATCGACGACTCTCTCGATAACCGCATCACTCTCAAGACGCTGTCTCGCGCCCTGTCCCATGGCCTTTCACCGATTGTCGAGGTGGAGTCCATGGACGGCATCTATACCGTTCGCTTCCATCACGCCAACGGCATATCCGAACTGTGTGACAATAACGGCGCAACCCGCACCTTCCTGGGCACTGGCGAGATCCGCGAGATGCTGGGAGACCTGGGGCTGACCCACGGTGTGCTGACCTGGGCGGACCAGTGCGGTGACGAGATGATCGGTGTTGAAGGCCACGCCATGACACCGGAAGAGATGCTTGCCAATGGCACACGAATTTCCTTTCGCTGATCCCTGGCAGCCCAGGGCGACCCAGCGGTGTCTCGTCACTATCCACGGCGCATCCAACCATGCAGGGCAAATCCAGTGTCTCTGGCGCCGGGCCTGGTATCTGTGGTGCTTGGCACTGGGCGCCGTTGCGGCTACCCTGGAGAGCATCCGACTCATCGCCGCATGGACTCGCCTTCGATGACGCACTCGCTGCCCCCTGTCACCTGCCTTCGCCTGTTTGTCTGCTGTCTGCTGCTGTCGTTGCTGGCCGGTTGTGCCGGTCCTCAACTGTCGACCAGTGATGGCGAGGGACTTTCCATGGAGCGTGCTCTGGTGCTCCAGGAGGCTCGCAATGCCGTCGGCACGCCCTACCGCTACGGTGGCAGTGATGCGCGCGGGCTGGACTGTTCAGGGCTGGTACAGATGGCGTACCTGCGCGCTGGTATTGCTCTGCCCAGGTCATCCAGCGACCAGTACGAGACTCTGCCGCACACCAGGTCGGCCCGCCCCGGAGACCTGTTGTTCTTTGCTACCGGATCCGGCTCCTCGGTCAGTCATGTCGGTATCTACATGGGCGACGACACCATGATTCACGCTCCGGGTAGCGGGCGCACGGTAACCACCACCTCACTGTCGTATGACTACTGGAAGGAGCACTACGTCGGTGCGGCGGCTCCCGCTCCCTGAGAAGATCAAGTGATGAAGTTATGCAAAGCGATTGTTGGAGCCGGGGCGCCGACCATGCAAAGCTGGTCACGTTCGTGGCCGTAAGCCACAGACCAGCAAACTCAGGCTACATTGCCCTGTCCAACGAGGTTCCACCCAACCGATAGGAGTACGCCATGACACTGAGACTGGGAGATACCGCACCGGACTTCACTCAGGACAGTACCGCGGGTCCCATCAGCTTCCATGATTGGGCCGGTGACAACTGGGTGATCCTGTTTTCCCACCCAAAGGACTTTACACCGGTCTGCACCACGGAACTTGGCGAGGTATCGCGCCTCAAGCAGAAGTTCGATGCGCGCAACACCAAGGTCCTTGGCCTGTCAGTCGACCCCATCGAGGATCACCATGCCTGGGTGGGCGACATCGAGGACACCCAGGGCTACGGCCTCAACTTCCCGCTGCTGGCCGACGACGACCGCAAGGTCAGTGACCTCTATGGCATGGTTCATCCCAATGCCAACGACACCCTGACCGTACGCAGCGTCTTCATCATCGACCCGGCGAAAAAGGTGCGCCTGACACTGACCTACCCGGCCAGCACTGGACGCAACTTTGCCGAGATCCTGCGGGTTCTCGACAGCCTTCAGTTGACCGACGGCTACAAGGTGGCCACCCCGGTGAACTGGCAGGACGGTGATCGCTGCATCATCGTGCCCGCGGTCAGTAACGAGGAAGCGGCCAAACTGTTCCCCGATGGCTGGGATGAGCTGCGCCCCTACCTACGCTACGTCAAGCAGCCCAACCGCTCCTGAGCTCCGTTCCCATCACCCTGCGGTAACCCGGGCAGCAACTGCCCAGGTTGCCGCAGTGCCATCACCAGCTCCCGCAAACTATTATTAACATGGCAATCAAATAGCTCATCCTGATCGATTTGATTGTCGTCCGCACCACACTGGCACAGATGCGCGGATCTGCTGGTGTGGTGCGGCCGCGCGTCGGCCTGATGGCCGACGGCGGCACTTCCCTGTGCCACCATTAACCCAACATGAAAGCATGCCGGGTTAATAAAATGGCAATCAAATAGCTCATCCTGATCGATGTGATTGTCGTCAGCACCACACTGGCGCAGATGCGCGGATCTGCTGGTGTGGCACGGTCTCGCGTCGGCCTGATGGCCGACGGCGGCACGTCCCTGTGCCGCCATTAACCCAACATGAAAGCATGCCGGGTTAATATCGGGTCGGGTGCAGCACCGCGTAGTCTTTACAGCCCCCGACAAAGCAGGGATAGTGCCCCTCAACACAGGTGACGCTGCAGGACCTTCTCGGCGATCCATGCAGCCATCACCTGAAACCTGCACCAGCCAGGATTTCCATGACAGGCGGTGGAAGGAGTCACACTGCCCGCTGGCGGATATCTCCTCCACCTGGAGACTCCCGATGTCATCTGTAACACCCCCTACCGCCAGGCTGTCACGCCAGGATTGCGCTGCGCGGCTGGAACAACTGCGCCAGGCCACGCCACTGATTCACAACATCACCAACTATGTCGCCATGAACAGCATGGCCAACATTCTGCTGGCGGTGGGCGCCTCCCCAGCGATGGTGCATGCCACTGAGGAAGTGGCTGAGTTTGCTGCCATTGCTGATGCGCTGACCATCAATATCGGCACCCTCTCCGCCGACTGGCTGGAGGCCATGCAACAGGCCGCACGCAGTGCCCGAGAGCACGGCAAGCCCTGGGTGCTGGACCCGGTGGCAGTGGGAGCCACCCGCTTTCGCCGCGATGCGGGAGCGCTGTTGATCGCCGAGCGGCCCAGTGTGATTCGTGGCAACGCCTCTGAGATTCTCGCTCTGGCACAGCTGTCCAATAGCGGCGCCGGTGCCGATGACCGTGGTCGTGGTGTCGACTCAACCGCCAGCAGCGATGCCGCCACCACCGCCGCCATTGGGCTGGCCCGCACGACGTCTGCCATAGTCGCGGTCACCGGCGTAACGGACCTGGTCACCGACGGTCAGCGTCTGGCACGAATCCCCGGCGGGCATCCGCTGATGCCCAGGGTCACCACTCTCGGCTGCAGCCTGACCGGAGTGGTCGCGGCCTTCGTTGCCACCGGCGACGACGCCCTGCTCGCGACCTGTGCCGCTCTGAACTGCTACGCCATTGCCGGTAGCATGGCCGGAGACAGAGCCAACGGACCCGGGAGCTTTGCCTCCGCCTTCCTCGATGCTCTATACCAGCTTGATACCGATTCCCTGACACCCCTGAATTCAGGATTTGTAGAGATCACGAATGTCGACTGAACGTCTGTTTCGCCGCGAACAACTGAGTGTGTATCTGGTGACCGACCCGGCGCTCTGCGCTGATTACGGACTGGAACGCACCGTCATGGATGCCGTGAGTGGTGGCGCCACCCTGATACAGTTACGTGACAAACACGCCACCGATGCCGAGTTGATCGACATCGCCCGACGTCTCAAGCAGGCAATGGCCGCCACCGGCGTACCTCTGGTGATCAATGATCGCGTTGCGGTGGCCGAGGTCAGCGGTGCCGACGGAGTGCATCTGGGGCAGGACGACAGCGATGTAGCGGAAGCACGTCGACGCCTGGGAGATGCCGCCATCATCGGCCTCTCGGTGCAGAACCTCCAGCAGCTGAATGAGCTCGACACGGCCCCCCTCGACTACCTGGGACTCGGCCCGGTATTTGCCACTGCCACCAAGAGCGATCACGCCGCTCCGCTCGGCTTTGACGGGCTCGCTCAGTTGGTGTCCGCCAGCCCACTGCCCAGCGTCGCCATCGGTGGTCTCAAGGCCGAACACACCAACCAGATTCATCAGGCAGGCGCCGACGGTCTGGCCGTCGTCTCGGCGATCTGTGGCCAAGCGGACCCACAGGCGGCGACGCAGGCGTTGGTGAAGGAGTGGAAGGGCACATAGCTGCGAGTTTCAAGCTACGAGCTCCGAGCGACGAGCCTCGAGCTGTTCAGTACCACTCCATGGATCACAGACAACAGCCGGGGTTCCAGCTCGAGCGCAGCGTGCTCGCGGCTCGAGACTCGTAGCTGAGGGTCTAGGCCGTCGGCCGCCGTTTCAGCGACGTGCGCCCTTCCTGATAGGCAATCAGCAGGCCACTGCCGATGATCAGGGTACCGCCGAGCAGAACCCAGATATCCGGCACTTCACCCCAGAAGATCCAACCCAGCAGCACCGCCCATACCATGGCGGTGTAATCGAAGGGAGCGGCAATGGCCGCAGGTGCATAGCGAAAGGCCTGGGTGATGCAGGCGGTGGCTCCCACGCCGAAGACGCCGGAGACCAGAAAGCCCGGCCAGTGCCAGGGTTCTGGAGTGGTCCATACCAGCGGCAGGCAGAGTGCGGCGATGATGAAGGGCACCAGGTTCATATAGAAGACCATGGCCCACAGATGCTCACGTCCGCCGTAGCGCCGCGCAGTGATCATCATCAAGGCATAGAACACCGCCGCGCCGAGCATGGCCAACGCGCCGAGCGAAATCCCGTCTGATCCCGGCCTTACCACCACCAGTACGCCGATAAAACCCAGCAACGAGGCACCCAGCACCGGGAGCGTCACCTTCTCGCCCAACAGAGGCACTGACAGCAGGCTGACAAACAGGGGGGCGGCAAAGGCGATAGCAGTGCCTTCGGCCAGCGGCATCATGGTCAGGCCGAGAATGAAGCATCCCATGCAACCGGCATAGATCAGGCCTCGCACCAGATGAACACCAGGTCGTCGAGTGCCCAGCAGGCGCAGTCCACCGGCAAAACGGGCAAACAGCATGATCAGCGGCAATGACACCAGGGTGCGGAAGAAGATGATCTGGATCGGCGAATGCACCGCTCCCAACCACTTGGAAATCGCATCACCCAACGCAAGGCACAGCACGCCGAGGCACATGAAGGCGATTCCCTTGATCGATGGTGACATCCATTCCTCCGTGACGGTTCCAGCGGCACTATTGACGTGGCAATGCCGGGGCCGACCCACATTAGGTGCGAACCGCAGGCAAAGCAAGCGCGTTGAACGGCAAGCCTGGCTGGGACCATGACAGTGTCGTAGTGAGATATTAACCCGGCATGCTTTCATGTTGGGTTAATGGCGGCACAGGGAGGTGCCGCCGTCGGCCATCAGGCCGACGCGAGACCGCACCACACCAACAGATCCGCGCATCTGCGACCAGTGTGGTGTGGACGACAATCAAATCGATCAGGATGAGCCGTTTGATTGCCATGTTAATAAATCACTGCAGCTACAACGAACAATGCCCGCCGAAGGCGGGCATTCGCAGCGGTCCGAGTTGAACCCGACACTACATGGTGGGTACCACCATGCAGTCTATCCCGCGCTGGGCCAGATGCTGGCAGGCGGTGCGTGCCTGACTCTCCTGAAGATCGACGAGACGCGCGCGATAGACGTCCGCATTGTCGGCTCTAGCGACAGCCACCCGCGCATTGCCCAGCTCTTCTGCCAATTGGTCGGCGGCGCGGCTTGCCTGGCTTCGAGCACTATCCTCACTGCTGAAGGCGCCTACTTGAACGCCCCAGTCACCTGCACTGGTCGGTGCACTCTGCGATGGCACCGGAGCAGCCGGTGTCGGAGAGGGTGTGGACGCGGGAGCCGCAGAGGAGGTTGTCTGCACCGGGGCTGGTGACGATACCGAGGCGACCATTGGCGCCGACGCTGCCACCGGAACCGGCGAAGATGCCAGGCCGGAAAGCGGGTCACGAGCCGATGCACTACTATAGTTTGAACCACTGGAGCTCGAACCACTATAGCCCGAACCCCTATAGCTTGAACCACTGGAGCTTGAACCACTGGAGCCGACCGATGAGGTGCTCGCCTCCTGAATGACCGGTGCCGCGGAGGCGACCTGCGCCGGTGCAATGACACTCTCGACTCGCGATGGCTGCACCGCTCCCGGTGAGACCGGCACCGCTGCTGCACTGGCTACCTGAGTGGTTGGCGAAGGTGCCGGCGCAGACAGCATGCCCTGCTGCGGCTGCATCAACAGGCCGCCGGAAATACTGGTATCCGCGAGAAACCCTCGCCCGTCGCTCAAGGATGCCCGCAGGAAGCCACGATCCAGTACGCTGACCATCTGTTCATCCCGCGACGACGCGGTATACCCTCCCATGACCACGGCCACCATGCGTCGACCGTTACGCACTGCAGAGGTCGCCACGTTGAAGCCAGAGGCGCGAATGAAGCCCGTCTTGAGACCGTCCGCGCCCGGATAGTTGTTGAGCAGGCGATTGTGGCCGGTATGCCGCGTACCACGCCAGGTGAACTCGGTCAGACCAAAATAGTGGTAATGCTGGGGGAAGTCCTGAATCAGATGTTCGGCCAGAATGGCCATATCACGAGCGGTGGTCACCTGGCCGGAGTCCGGCAGACCAGAGGCATTGCGGAAGGTGGTATTTTCCATGCCCAGCTCACGGGCCTTGCGTGTCATTATCTCGGCAAAGCCGGACTCGGTGCCACCAAGTGCCTCGGCCACGACCACCGCCACATCATTGGCGGATCTCACCACCAGAGCCTGAATGGCCTTGTCGACCGGAATGGTACTGCCCGCCTTGAGCCAGAGCTTGGTGGCCGGCATCGACGCCGCATGAGACGACACAGGCAAGGGGTGGCCAAGGCTCATGGAACGACCTTCCAGCGCCTCGAACAACAGGTACAGGGTCATCATCTTGGTCAGGGAAGCGGGATACCGGGGCTCGTCGGCATTCTCGGCGTAGAGAATCTCCTGTGTCTCGGCATCAACCACGATCCCTGCATATTTAGGATTACCGGCCCAGGCCACGTTGACCATCAGGCTCGAAACCAGCAGTAGCACAATCGATACAGCAGAACTACGCCAGATGCTGCGAGCAGACACCATCATTTCTTCCCCAGCGTTTACCAATGATTCTCGCGCATTATGGCCTACTTGAGCGGTATATGCAGCGCGAAAAGACAGTAATATCCCCGATACACTGTCGTTCATGGCCTGCCGTCATGCAATTACCCAAAAGGCGGGATGATCGCGTGCTGTCACCGATCAACCCAACAGCCGCTGTGCGCCCAGCCACACTAGCCTCAACGCCAATGCCGTCAGCACCAGGCGAAAGAACAGGTCAAAGCGGTTATCGGACAGGCGCTTGAGCAGGCGCAACCCCAGCCAGGTACCAATCACGCCAGACAGGATCATCACTCCGATCAGCGGCAGCCACTCATGGAAGACAAAGCCGGCGAAGCCGAACACGAAGGCCTTGGTCAGATGCTGGAAGGTCATGCAGGCGGCGAAAGTCGCTACCGTGGACTGGCGGTTGTTGCTGCGCTGCTTGATGAAGGCCGCGACCATGGGGCCACTGGCACCGACCAGGCTGGATAGAAAGGTCGTTACCGCCCCCGCCACCAGCGTGCCCAACTGGCCCAGCGCCCGTTTCGGCAGCGCTGGGCCCCAGGTGGTGAACAGTACAAAAGCGGCAATAGCCAGCTCCAGCACGCCTTCCGGCAGTCGAATCAACAACAGACTGGCGACCAGCGCCCCGACCACGGCGCCGGGAATGAAAGCCAGCAATGCACCACGCTCGATATGACGTAGCGTCATCAGCATGCGGCCGCCGTTCGAGCCCATCTGCACCATGCCATGTACCGGAATCAGAGCCATCGCCGGCATCACCTGCGCCATGGTCATGATCAATAGCGTACCGCCGCCGATACCCATCGAGGCACTGATCATCGAGGTCAGCGATGACAGTGCCACCAGCAGCAAACTGATATCGGCGGACAACGGGGAGAGTTGAGCGAGCCATTCCATGAGCAGGGATTCCCGACAATCAAGGGGCTACAGCATACCCTTCTCTTTCCGGGCTCTGCACCTGGCAGTCATCCCACGGGACCATTCCCCTTCCCGCTTGATCATTCCGCTACCCTCTGGGCAGGCGCCGCCGACCCGAAAGGCCTGCGGCACCCGTATTGTCATGCGAGTCAGTGCTGGATTCAGCCCACCAGACCCAGCGCCTTCAGCGATGCAGCCTGTCGTTCGGCATAGAGCGCCAGCTCATCGGTGACAGCGGCGCCCAACGCCTCCTCGAAGGCCTCGCGATTGGCATTGCCCTGACCAACTTGCCCTTCCTCTCCGCCGAGGTTGGACTGGAAGATACCGGCGGCAGATACCGGCAGGAAGTCCTCATAGGTGATGGGATCGGCAATGACCTTCCCCGCCGACAACAGCTCCTCGAGCTTGCCTTCAGCCCGGGACTCTCCGGGAGCCAGGCGATACTCGAAGAAGGCCAGCCCTTCGCGGCGCAGGATAGTGTCGTCATCCGGGAAGGCCTCGAAGACGTCGGCCAAATGCGCCTGGTGAGCCTCATTGTCCGCGCCCGGGGCAGCCTGGCGCGCCTCATTGAGCAGTTGATCATAGCGTTGGCGGCCACGCGCGGTCAGGGCTACGCCACGCTGCTCGATCTCGCCGAAACGTGCGGTGTGCTTGCCGATGTCATCGCCACGGAAATGGGTCAGTTCCTCCAGCGCCTTGAAGCTGGTCTGGCGCAGCAGGATCGGGCACTGGCGACGCGGCGGCCCTTCGATCACCGCCTTGGGCGACATGCCGACAGCGGGCATCCGGCGCTGAACCTCATCAATGTCCAGGGTACGCGGCGTCAGGTGATTGATGTGCGGACCACGGAAGCACACCACATCGGCAATCAGACGGTGAGCGGCATGCAGGTCGTCATAGGTGGCTCGATCCACCGTGGCATGCTGGTGCCAGCGGAAGGTCTCCAGTGCCTCGGCGACAAACCGATCTGCCTGGTCGCTGGTCAACCCACCCTCGCTCTCGAAAGCGGCAATCAGCTCCCGCACCCCCGGTGTAAAGATATCGCGCTGCGCGAGAATATCGGCAGCACGCTGGCGCAGCGCCGAATCCTCGATCAACTCCAGCCGCAGCAGTGAAGTGAACAGGCGGAAGGGATTACGCGCCAGGGCCGCGTCAGACACCGGACGGAAGGCGGTGGAATGTACCGGAACTCCCGCCTCGGAAAGGTCATAGTAGCCCACCGGATACATGCCCATCACCGCAAACAGGCGTCGCAACGTCGCCAGCTCCTCCGCTGTTCCCACGCGGATGGCGCCATGGCGCTCGACACCAAGGCGCTCCAGTTCACCACGGGCCTCGAGGCTGGTCTTGAATTCGGGCCGTGCTTCCAGCGTCTCGCGATTGACGGTCTCGACCAGCTCCAGCAAGGCGCCGTACTGCGGCACTTCTGTCTGATACATGGCCGACATGGCACGCGAAAAGCGGTCACGAATTTCATCGGAGGAAACGAAAGAGGACGACATGGTGACTCTACCTGATATGTGAGAACACATGGTGATGGCTTGAAAGGAGTAATGACGACAGGGCGCCGTATATCCGATTTACCGCCCATGAAAACAGAGCCGACAATAGGGGACAAACGAAAAAAAGCACGCTTTGCATTCCATTGCGGAATGCGAGGTGAGAATATCGAGTCAGCATCTCATGCAAGGTTTCAAGGTGCAAAACGCCTGAATGGCCTTTTCCGCCGCATCCTTATACTCATGCATAAAAGTTGTGCCTATCCATGAAAGCCCGTCACTTGCCTTCCACGGTCACCATCCAGTGCTTCGAGACTGCGGCGCGACACCTCAGCTTTACCCGTGCCGCCGAAGAGTTGAGCATTACCCAGAGTGCCGTCAGCAAGCAGGTGGCACAGTTGGAAGATGTGCTGCAACGCAAGCTTTTCCGCCGCCTGAGGCGCAGCCTGGTGCTGACGCCGGAAGGCGCCCTGTACCTGAGCGAAGCGCGCAAGATTCTGGCCCAGCTCGAGATGTCGACCAATACCATCCAGACCTGGAGCGGCCAGGGCGAAGTGCTGAAGGTCGCGACCTTGCCCACCTTCGGCAGCCGCTGGCTGGCACGCCATCTCCCTGCCTTCCTCGAAGCCCGCCCACAACTGACCCTGCAGCTCACCGATCGTGTCGAGGCCTTCGACGTGCATGGCGAAGGCCTCGACGTGGCGGTGTTCCATGGTCATGGCAGTTGGCCGGGGCTCGAATGCCACCGATTGTTTGGCGAGGAGGTCGTCGCGGTGGCCGCCCCGCACTACCTGGCCGAGCGGCAACCGGATGCCGCCCGAGCCTTCGGCGACTGTCGCCTGCTGCATCTCGCCACCCGCCCTGCTGCCTGGCACCACTGGTTTGCTGATCAGGGCATCCGCAGTGAACGCAGCTACTACGGTACTCGTGTCGAGACCTTCCACACCCTGATCCAGATGTTGATCAACGGCGCCGGACTGGGACTGGTGCCGCGCTTTCTGATCGACGAGGAACTGGGCAGCGGCCAACTACAACTCGCCTCTCTCCACGTCCTGACCACTCCCGACGCCTATTACCTGGTGACTCCGGAAGCCCTCGGCGAGCAGCCACACGTCCGACATTTCATCGAATACCTGGTCGAGCGGGCGCAGTGTTCTGCACTCCCCGAGCCGTCCACCCCCTAATGGCCCAGAATCTGGCTGAGGAACAGTCGCGTCCGTTCCGAGCGGGGCGCGCTGAAGAATGTCTCCGGCGGTGCTTCCTCGATGATCTGCCCCTGATCCATGAAGATCACTCGGTCGGCTACGGTTCTGGCAAAGCCCATTTCATGGGTCACACAGAGCATGGTCATGCCGTCCCGGGCCAGTTCAACCATGACATCGAGCACTTCCTTGATCATCTCCGGATCAAGGGCCGACGTCGGCTCATCGAACAGCATGACTTCCGGCTTGAGGCACAGAGCCCGGGCGATGGCCACCCGCTGCTGCTGACCACCGGATAACTGACCGGGATACTTGTGGGCCTGGTCAGCGATCTGCACCCGCTCGAGATACTCCATGGCGGTGGCTTCCGCTTCCCGCAGCGGTCGCCGCTGCACCCAGGTCTGGGCGATACAGCAATTTTCCAGCACCGACAGGTGGGGGAACAGATTGAAGTGCTGGAACACCATGCCGACGTGGCGACGAATCTGCTCGATGCGCTTGACGTCCTCGGTCATGTGCATGCCATCGACCACGATATCGCCCTGCTGATGCTCCTCGAGATGATTGATGCAACGGATCAGGGTCGACTTGCCGGAACCGGATGGTCCACAGATGACGATACGCTCCCCGCGTTCGACCTTGAGGTCGATATCCCGTAGCACATGAAAATCGCCATACCACTTGTTGAGCCCGGATATCTCGATCATCGCCGGCTGGTCGGAAGCCGAGGTCGGTGATGTACCTTCCGGCACAGGCGTGGCAGCTTGAGAGGACATCATCTTACTCCCGAATCATTGGATTTATTGTGAGCGCGACTAGCTACGAGCTACGAGCTACGAGCTACGAGCTACGAGCAAGCATGGTCATGGTTGAGGTCAGCCTCAATGGCCACGGTGCAAGCGCCTCTCCATATATTGACTGTAGCGCGACATGCTGAAGCAGAAGACCCAGAACATCAGTGCCGCAAACACATATCCTTCCGTCGCGAAGCCCAGCCAATCGCTATCGGTCAGCCCGGCACGGATGATCGCCAGCAGATCGAACAGGCCAATGATCAACACCAGCGAGGTATCCTTGAACAGCGCGATGAAGGTATTGACGATACCGGGAATCACCAGCTTGAGCGCCTGGGGCAGGATGATCAGTCCCATCCGTCGCCAGTAGCTGAGTCCCAGTGCCTTGGCGGCTTCCTCCTGGCCCTTGGGTATCGCCTGCAGACCACCTCGTACCACTTCGGCCATGTAGGCGCTCCAGAAGAACATGATGCCGATCAGCGCCCGCAGCAGCTTGTTGAACTCGACCTCACTGGGCACGAACAGCGGCAGCATGACCGATGCCATGAACAACACGGTGATCAGTGGTACGCCACGCCAGAACTCGATGAAGACGATGCACAGGCTTCTGACCAGCGGCATCTGCGAGCGCCGCCCCAACGCCAGCATGACGCCGAGTGGCAGTGAACCGACGATACCCACCGTGGCCACCGTCAGCGTCAGCATCAGGCCGCCCCAGCGACGAGTAGGGACATGGGGCAGGTCAAACACGCCTCCCACCAACAGCAACCAGGCGATGATCGGGAACCCTACCAGGGCAAAGACCACCACCCATTTCCTGGCCGGCATCCGCGGAATCGCCAGCCAGGCAACGGTCACCGCCATCAACGCCAGGGTGATATCGACCCGATAGCGCTCAGCTACGGGATAGAAGCCATAGACGATGGTTTCGAAGCGCGCACTGATGAATACCCAACAGGCCCCTTCACCGGAACAGGCCTCGCGACTATCGCCGAGCCAGTCGGCATTGATCAGCGCCCACTGGACCATCGGTGTCAGGACCCACACCAACAGTGCCAGCGTCAGCAGGCTGACGATCGAGTTGACCGGGCCATTGAACAGCCGCGAGCGCAGCCAGCCGACCAGACCATGCCGGCTGTCCGGTGCCGGGCGGGCCGCAATCAAGGCATCTCGCGCAGTAGAATCGTTCATGCTAGCGCTCCTTGATCAGGGTTCGGGCGTTGTAGAAGTTCATGAACGCCGACACCACAAGACTGATGGTCAGATACACCGCCATGGTAATGGCGATGATCTCGATCGCCTGCCCGGTCTGGTTCAGGGAGGTACCGGCGAAGACCGCCACCAGATCGGGATAGCCGATCGCCGTCGCCAGAGACGAGTTCTTGATCAGGTTCAGATACTGGCTGGTCAGTTGCGGCACGATGACCCGCATGGCCTGGGGAATCACCACCTTGCGCAGCGTGATATTCGGCGATAGGCCGATGGCACGCGAGGCCTCGACCTGGCCGGAGGGTACCGACTGGATGCCCGAGCGCACGATCTCGGCAATGAAGGACGCCGTATAGATCGACAGTGCCAGCCACAGCGCCATCAGTTCGGGAATGACCGTGATGCCACCGCGGAAGTTGAAGCCCTTGAGTTCCGGTATCTCCCAGCTCAGTGGCGCACCACTGAAGGCAAAGGCCAGCAGCGGCAATCCGATGATCATCGCCGCACCGCACCAGTACACCGGCAATGCCCGGCCGGTCCGCTCCTGCAGGCGCCGCGCGTAGATCGCAAAGGCGATACTGGCAACGACCGCCACCGCCAGCGCTGCCAGCGTCAACCCGAAGCCCGTTTCAGGCACCGGTGCCGGCACCACCAGACCACGTACATTGAGAAACACCGCCTCCATCAGCGACAGGCTCTGACGTGGGCTGGGCAATGCCTGGAGTACCGCGAAGTACCAGAACAGGATCTGCACCAGCAGCGGAATATTGCGGAATATCTCGACGAAAGCCGATGCCAGTCGAGCCAGCAGCCAGTTGGGCGACAGCCGTGCAATGCCGACGGCAAAGCCGATGATCGTTGCCGCCACGATGCCCATCGCCGACACCAGCAACGTATTGAGCAGACCGACAATGAAGGTCCGCGCATAGCTGCTGTCGCCGGAGTATTCGATCAGCGACTGGGGAATGGAAAAACCGGCTCGCTCATTGAGAAAGGCAAAGCCGGTGGTAATGCCGCGCGCTTCCAGATTGGTCAGGGCATTGGTCACCATCATGGCAATCAATGCCAGTACACCGGCAAGCAGCAATGCCTGAATGATCAGGGCACGGAATGCAGGACGCCGCCACAATGGGACGTGGCTGGCTGGGGGTATGGACATGGCAGGTCTCTGACGCAGTGACTCGACGATGTCGCGGAGACAGCCCGCGCCATCATCCAGTCAGATGGGAAACCGGACCGAGGCTCGCGCCCCTGATGACGCAGAGCCCGGTCTACTCACAGCTCGGCCCGGCAGGTGGTCACGCGCATGGTGCGGACACAGCCTGCCGGGACAGGCTCAGCGAATCGGCGGTGCGTAGAGAATCCCGCCCTGATCCCACAGCGCATTCAGGCCACGGCTGATGTTGAGTGGCGAGTTGGCCCCCACGGTATCGGCAAACACCTCACCATAGTTACCCACCTGGGAAATGATGTTGTAGGCCCAATCGTTGCCAAGCCCCAACTGCTCACCATAGGTACCGTCGACACCCAGCAGGCGTGCGACCTGAGGATTCGGTGGATCATTCTTCATCTGTTCGACGTTATCCCGAGTCACGCCCAGCTCTTCGGCATTGACCATGGCGAATACCGTCCATTTGACGATATCGAACCATTGGTCATCACCCTGCCTGACCACCGGACCCAACGGCTCCTTGGAAATCAGCTGAGTCATGATCTCGACACTGTCAGGCTCGGGCAGTTGCAGGCGCAGGGCACTCAACTGAGAGGTATCCGAAGTCAGCACATCACAGCGGCCACTGGAGAAGCCGGATGCTGTCTGATCGGGCGTATCGAAGGTCACCGTGTTGATCTCGATTCCCTTCGACGGGAAGTAGTCAGCCAGATTGAGTTCATGGGTGGTACCGGACTGGATGCAGATGGAAGCCCCGTCCAGATCCTCGAGGCTGGTCACACCGAGATCCTTCGCGACCATGAAGCCCTGGCCATCATAGAAGGTGGTGGTGGTGAAATTGAGCCCCAGCGAGTTATCGCGGGTCGCCGTCCAGGTCGTGTTGCGCGCCAACACATCGACTTCCCCGGACTGCAGGGCAGTAAAACGCTCCTTGGCGGTGAGCGGTGTGAACGCCACCTGGTCAGGATCGCCGAAGATCGCTGACGACAGGGCACGACAGGTTTCCACATCAAGCCCCTGCCACTGACCATCAGCATCTGGAGACGAGAAGCCGGATAGCCCGACATTGACCCCACAACTGAGATTGCCACGCTGCTTGACCTCATCCAGAGTCGCGGCGGAGGCAGCGGTTGCCATGCCCAGACCCAGGGCAGCGACGGATAGACTTATCAGCATCTTGTTATTGTTGCGTTTCATGCCTTCAACTCCGATCAGTAGTCGTTTGCTGATTTTGCTGAATTACGCATTTCACTATCGGAGTCGAAACGCCCTCGGTCAAACCTGGTTTTAAACGCTAGCTGGAATTCGGACGTCCAGACCAAACCACCAGCGACCGACGGAAATACCCAATGGACATTCCGTCGAGCCCCACATCATTGCTTCAACCTCATTGTTTCAACCCCAGACGGCGGGCCAGCCGATGCAGGTTGCCGGCATCCATGCCCAACTGACGTGCGGCCCCCGCCCAGTTACCGGCAGCCTCGAATGCCGCCTCGATACACTGACGCTGGAAGCTGTCGGTAGCCTCGCGCAGATTGGCAGGTATCGTCATCGACAGCCTGGGCTCTTCAGCCGTCTCAGGTTCCGCTGCTGTCTGATACTCAGCGGCGGTGCTCAAACCGAGATGCTCGCGCCCCAGCATCAGGGTACGCCGGCTGAGATCCGCGCCATCACGAGCTGCGGCCACTGCCATCAGCGAGGCCCTTGCCAGCACATGTTCCAGCTCACGCACATTGCCGGGCCATGACCACTCGCTGAGGGCAGTTGCTGCCGCCGCGTTGACTCGCAGGTTACCGACCCCCAGACGAGAGCGGTTCTGTTCGAGAAAGTGTCCGATCAATAACGACAGATCTTCCGGGCGCTCGCGCAGTGGCGGTACTCGCAACGGAAAGGCACTGAGGCGATGGAAGAGATCCTCGCGAAAACGGCCCGCCGAGACCTGGGCGGCCAGATCGCGATTGGTGACCGCCACCACCCGCACATCGACCCGGCGCACCTCATCGCTGCCCAGCGCCTGGATTTCCCCCTCCTGCAATGAACGCAGCAGTTTGGGCTGCAACTCCAGCGGCAACTCACCAATCTCGTCCAGCACCAGGGTACCGCCATCGGCCATGGCAAAGTGGCCGCGATGATCACGGGTTGCCCCGGAGAAGGCTCCACGTCGATGGCCGAACAGCGCACTCTCGATCAGTGACGCAGGCAGGGCAGCACAGTTGACCACGACCAGGGCCCCCTCCGCCCGCGGTGAGAGCCGATGCAGGGCGGTGGCGATCTGTTCCTTGCCGACCCCGGTTTCACCACACACCAGTACGCTCATGTCGGTAGTCGCCACCAGCTCCACCGAGCTCATCAGCTGTCGCATCGAGCCACTGTTCCAACGTGTCACCAACGGTCGCTCACCGGGCAACTGATGGTTGACGGCGAGTTGGGAGCGTGCCGCCTGCAGCCTCTCGGCCAGACGCAGGCAGGTTGCCAGCAGGTTGGCCGCGGCGATCAACGCCTGATCATCAAGATCGGCCAGACATCCTGGTGTCAGCGCATCAAGCGTCACCATGCCGATCAGCCGCTGGCCGTCGCGCAAGGCCACGCCCAGGCAATCATGGACAGGGCTCAGTGCCTCGTCGAGCAGACCGTCATAGGGGTCCGGTAGTGGTGAATCCGTGGCGAAGCGACAGACACCGTCGGCATTGGCGATGGCCGCCAGTCGTGGATGGTCGGCGAGGATGAAGGTGCGCCCACGGATGCCGTCCGGCAGCCCAATCGCCGCCACCGGCGTCAAGCCGCCGGCCTGATGCACCAGCAACGCACTGGCATCGGCAGCAGTATCCGCCACCAACGCCTCGAGCAACCCCTGCCACGCCACCTCGAGGCCTTCCTCGTCATTGCCGTCGAGGCGCATCAGGACATCGCGCAGCGTTCGAAGAAACGTCACCATAATGCTGTCAATTCCACAATGATAACTGTCAATAAGACACTAACTATAAATGTCATTATGACAATCATCCAAACATGCATGTCAACCGACATCATGACCGACGACAGTATCCTGGCTCTGAATCCCTCGTACCATGGCACTTACGCGTCATGGGTGCGGCAGGATAGCGCACCCTGGCGGAATCGGCACAGCACTTGCCATATCAAGGGCAAGGCTCCTGTCCATCGTCGCCTCGCAGCATCCGCGTCGGAAGGAGAGGAAAGGAATCATTGCCACCGGCCCCTGTGCCGGTCGCCGGATTCACCACAAGCGGCCTCATCACCGCCGCTTCGCCACCGCTGATTCATTGAACTCAAGGAGTCCAGCCATGACCACCGCTGCTCAAGACGCCATCATCGATGCCACTGCTCCCGTTGTTGCCGAGCACCTGGAAGCCATCACTGCGCGCTTCTATCCATTGATGTTCGAGCGCTACCCCGAGGTCAAGACGATCTTCAACCAGAGCCACCAGCAGGATGGTGGACAACCTCGCGCTCTGGCGCGCAGCGTGCTGGCCTATGTAGGGCTGCGCAAGCAGCCGGCCGAAGCCCGCGCGGCCATGGCTGTGGCGATCAGCAAACATGTTTCGCTGGGTATCCAGCCGGGCCAGTACCCGATTGTTGGCGAATGCTTGATGGCCGCCATCGGCGAAGTGCTGGGCGATGCCGTGACAGAAGACGTTGCCGATGCCTGGGGGGCACTCTATGGCGAGTTGGCCGACCTGTTGATCACCGCTGAAGCCCGGGAGTACCAGGCGTTCGCCCAGCGCCCAGGCGGCTGGACAGGCACCCGTGAGTTCCGTGTCGCCGACATCAAGCAGGAAAGCGAGGTGATCCGCTCGTTTCATCTCGAGCCTGTCGACGGCAAGCCGGTGGCTGTGGCCGAGGCGGGTCAGTACATCGGCCTGCGCCTTGATGTGGATGGCACCATTGCCCATCGCCACTACAGCCTGTCCGGCTGTGACGCTGAACGTGGCTACCGTATCTCGGTCAAGCGCGAAGCGAGAGGACTGGTCAGTCCCTGGCTGCATGACAAGGTCAAGGTCGGCGATACCTTGACCGCCTATCCGCCAGCGGGTGATCTGACCCTCGACGATGGCCAGGCACCGGTCATGCTGATCAGCGGTGGCGTCGGCCAGACCCCGATGCTGATGCTGGCTCGCGAAGCCCTGCGCCGCGGTCGTCAGGTGGTCTACATCCACGCTGCCCGTGATGCCGCCCACCATGCCTTCGGCGGAGAGATCAGCGCACTAGGCGCTGAATACCCCGGCCAGTTGACCCACCACTTCATCCACGAGCACGGCGAAGGTGGCAACACCAGCGGCCTTGTCGATCAGGCCCTGCTGCAGCGCCTGCTGCCGGGTACCGATACCCAATGCTACTTCGTGGGCCCCGAGGGCTTCATGAGCGCCGTCGACGGTTATCTCGCCGCACTGGGCATTGGCACCGATCAACGTCATTACGAGCAGTTCGGCCCGTCTCGCCCGCTCCAGGCGGCCTGAGGCAAGACAGCCGGTTAGTGAGTTATTGACCCAGCAAGCTCTTTTGCTGGGTCAATCGCGGCACAAGGACGTGCCACAGCCAGCTATCAGGCCGACGCGAGGCCGCATCGTCACTGATGCGGCCTCGGCTTTTTCTGGCCAACGGTCTATCCCAGATCGGAAGCCTCCCGCTCGGGTTGAACGTATTTATCCCGAGTTGAATGCACTTATCCCGAGTTGAATATACTCAGGCGTGCTGGCGTGCCTGTGGCTTGCGAATCACCATGAAGTAATAGAACACACCAGTCAGAGCCAGGAAGAACAAGCTATCCGGGCTGGTGAGGAAGATCAGCGGACTGCCGTCAGAAATCGACAACGAACGTCGACAGTATTCCTCGAGACTTGGTCCCAACACGAACCCCAGCAGCAGACAGGCAACCGGATAACCATGTCGACGCAGGAGCCAGGCCAGTACGCCGAACAGCAGCGCGAGTCCCATCTGGAACATCGAATAGGTCGCCACATAACAGCCGACCAGCGCGATCACTGCGATGCTGGCATACAGAATGTCCCGTCTGATCGACACGATGCGCACGAACCAGGGGCCCAACAGGTAGAGCGTCAACGGCACCAGGATCAGGGCCGATACAAACAGGGCCATGAACATGGGAGCGATCAGTGCCATCTGGCTGTCGAGGAACTGTGGTCCGGGCTGCAGGCCATTGATCACCAGAACCCCCAGCACAATCGCCGTTGTCGGGTCACCCGGTATGCCGAATGACAGCATCGGGACAAAGGCACCGCTGCACATGGCGTTGTTGGCGCCCTCGGCGGCTGCAATGCCTTCCACAGAGCCCTTGCCGTACTTCTCGGGATGTTTCGAACTGCGCATCGACTCGGCATAGGCGACGAAAGCCGCCATCGACCCTCCTGCCCCGGGCAGAACCCCAACCGCATAGCCGATGACTGCACACTTCACATAGCGGAAGAAGCCGATCTCTCGCACCTCACTCCACGGTGGAATAAAGTCACGACGCCGGATCGGAGCCGCCTTGACGTCCGCGGCTTCCACAGTGCGCGCTGACTTGTTCTCGGCCTGTACCAGCAACTCGCTGATGGCGAAGGCTCCGATCACCAGCGGCATGATGTCGATGCCCTGCATCAGCACGGCAGTACCGAAAGTGAATCTGGTCACTGGCTGCATCACATCGATACCGACGGTGGCGACCATGACGCCTAGTGTGGTTGCCACCAGCCCCTTGGATATTGCCCCGCGCTGGGAAATGACAATCACGATCAAGGCGAAGGCAATCAACGCAAACTTGCCTGGCGTGCGTATCAACAACGCCGCATCGGTGGCCAGTGGCGCCACCACCATCAGCAACACGGCTCCCAGAGCACCGCCAATCATCGAGGCCAGGGCCGCGTGGCCCAGCGCCTTGGCGCCCTCTCCACGCTGTTGCATGGGATAGCCTTCGATGGCGGTCATCATGGATGACGGCGCACCGGGGATATTGATCGTCGTTGCGGTAATGCTGCCGCTACACATGCCGGCCATGAAGATGCCGGCACAGGCCACCAACGCCGCCGTGACATCAAGGCTATAGGTCAACGGCAGCAGCAGCGCGATCGCCAGCATCGAGGTCAACCCCGGCACGGCCCCGAAGAAGGTACCGATCAGATAACCGCCGATCAGGTAGGGAAGAATGTCGGGTTGCATGAGCACTGCAAACCCACGCATCAGTTCAGCAACATAGTCCATGTGTTATCCCCACAGTACCGGTAGGCGGACCTGGAACACCCACTCGAAGAGTCCGTACCCCAGCACCGCAATGGCCACGGCAATCAGCGCCTTGACCAACAGCTGCCCTGGAGTGGGGCGCCCGGCGCTGAACACCAGGGTCATGGCAAAGGCATAGAGCGTGGTGCTGATGAAGTACCCCAGCGATGAGAACAACGCGATATAGACGGCGGTCAGCACCACCACTGCAAGGGGCCCGAATGACGTACTGGCACCCGCCTCTGTGGATGGCTTGTCATCACTCTCGGCAGCCGCCTTGCGGCGATCCCCCAGCATTGACACCGCCAATGCCACCACCATGATCAGCCCGAGCACTACCGGGAAGAAGGAAGCGGTGATATTGCCGTTGCTGATCGGAGGCGCAATGCCAAGTGCCGCCACCAGATAGATCAGGGTCAGGGCCAGCAGCAGTACGACGACACCCGCGCCACTACCCAACCAGGACAGAATTCTCATGACCGGACCTCATGGGATGGTGCCCCGCCATGCACCAGCATGACGGGGTTGACGTCGATCGGGCTCATTGACCCAGTAGCCCCGCTTCCTTGAGCTCGTCCATGCGGCCAAAGAGCTCCTGCTGTGTTGTCTGCGCCCAGTCGCTGACCTCGTCATGGCCCAACCAGTTCGGTGTCACTCCGACATCGACCAACCAGCGCTGGAATTCCTCGCTGTCGTAGGCCTGTTGATAAGCCTGCTCCAGGGCGGAGATGGCCTCGTCCGGCGTATTGGCCGGTGCCGCGAGGATCACGAAGCTACCCATCTGAATGTCGTAGCCCAGCTCCATGGCGGGAGGAACATCGGGGAAGCTCTCACTCTGCACATCGGTGAACTCCACCAGACCGCGTGCGTCACCGGAAGAGATCAGTGACTCGAAATCTCCCAGGCTGGTCAGGGCAAGATCCACTTCACCGTTGAGCAGGGCTTCCTTCTGCGGCGCCGCACCGCCAGGATAAGACACCACCTTGAATTCCACGTCGGCCTGGTCCTGAAGCTGAAGCAGCGTCAAATGGGTGCGGCTGCCCATGTTCTGGATACCAGCGCGGATCTCGCCGGGAGCCTCTTTCGCAGCGGCAATCAACTCCTCAAAGCTGGTATATGGCGAATCATCGGGTACCACGATGGAATCCGGCTCGCTGGTGATGCGTGCAACCAGATCAAGCTTGTCGATATCGTACCCAGCCAGCATGTCCTGCCAGGGAATGGTCACCACGCTATCGTAGGTCAGGGCGACCAGGGTATAGCCATCAGGCCGAGCGCCCAGTGCCTGAACCAGGCCGTTGGCACTCATGCCGCCTTCGATGTTCTCCACATAGATGGTGCCGCCGAGCGGGTCTTCGGCGAGGCTGGAGATCTTGCGCACGATGCCGTCGGTACCACCGCCCGCACCCCATGGCACGATCATGCGGATGTCACGCTGTGGGTATTCGGCATATGCGGCACTACTGGCGACCAGCGTCGCCAGAGCGAGACTCAGAATGGACTTGTGCATGGCGTTTACTCCCTTGCATTGTTATTGAGTCCCAGCCGGGCGCGCCGGCATGGGCCACGGGAACAACTGTTGTCTCTGTTGCTGTTTTCAGCGTCAGTCAGACAGGCAGCGCCAATATGGCCTGCCAGGTGTTATCGGGAATCTGAACGGGTTCATCGAGATTCCGTCGTCGGCGTTTCAGCGTCGATTGCCCTGGCCAGCGCACCGGCTTCCCTACCTCATCCGGCTCACTATCGACGAGATGTCCAGCAATGCCGGCACAGAGCGCCTCGCAGGCTTCCAGGCCACCGAGGTGCCGAGGATCGAAAACCATGAAGACCTGGGAGCAACCGGTACCACTGCCGCGCTGTATACGGTCGATCTGATGACTGGCATTGCCCTGGGACAACAGCGCGGCCAGCGCATCCAGCAGGATAGCCAGGCCAGAGCCCTTCCAGTAGCCGGTCGGCAACAGCCGCCGGGTGGCGGCGATCACGCCGGGATCGCGACTGAGGCGCCCCTGGTCGTCGAAGCCCCCATCCACCGGCAGGGCCTCTCCGGTCTCGGACAGGGTGGCGAGCTTGCCGTAGGAAAACTGCGACATGGCCATGTCCAGCACCAGCGGCCCATCTTTCGAGGGCACGGCCATGACCAGCGGGTTGTTGCCGATGCTCTGATTCCTGGCTCCCCAGGCCGGCATGCATGACTCGGTATTGGTCCACATGATGGCCGCATAACCCTGCTCTGCGGCATGCCAGCCATAGGTGCCACCACGCATCCAGTGTGTGGTGTTGCGAACCGCGACCAGACCCATGCCGTGCTGGCTGGCCAGCGCCATTGCACGCTCGGTGGCGGTGAGTGCATGACGGACGCCAATACCCTGCCCTCCATCGAGAACCTCCAGGGTATCCAGGCTGGTTACCGGTGTTAGAGTCGCCTGCGGATCAACCCATCCCCTGGCGAGATAATCAACGAACCGGGGAATGCGGCCTACGCCGTGGGAGACCACACCGTCCCGTGTCGACTCGGCATGCACTCGGGCACAGAGCGCCGCATCCTCGCCATGCAGCCCTGCTGCAAGCAGGATTCGCTCGAGACGCTGTTGCAGCTCGGCGAAGGGAATCTGGGCCACAAGTACCTCCTGTGTGCCGTGCTATACATATAAGACATCATACATCATACAAATAACAACCAAGCACAACATAGACCCCGCCACCCCTCGACGGTATGCAACTTTAGTGGACGACCAGCTCCTCTTGCCCTGCACCCCACTATGGTCGAACTCGCACATAAACATCATATGTACTACTAATAGAGGCGTTACGAATGCTCCTTTCCCTACCTTACATCCATCAGGAAGCCTCATGATCGTCGATCTACGCACCTACACCATGGTTCCCGGCCGACTCAACGCCTTTCTCGAACTCTACGAACGCGAAGGCCTGCCTATCCAGAAACGCCATCTAGGCAATCTCATCGGCTACTTCGTGACCGAAACAGGCACCCACAACCAGGTTGTCCACCTGTGGGGCTATGAGTCGGCGGCGGATCGTGAACAACGCCGTACTGCCATGGAGCAGGACCCGGAATGGATCGCCTATCGCAAGAAGAGTGCCGAAGCCGGCAACGTCCAGCACCAGTGCAACAAGCTGCTTCGCTCAACGTCATTTTCGCCGTTGTAAACGGGCCTCTACTGCCATACTTCCAGCAGCCACTCTTCTCCCGACGGGACAATGCCATGACCTCTCACACCAGTGCCCACGGTGGTCAGGTGCTCATCAAGGCCCTCGCCGCCCAGGGCGTCGAACGGGTCTTCTGTGTGCCTGGCGAAAGCTATCTTGCCGCTCTCGACGCCTTGCATGATGCCGAGATCGACACCATTGTTGCCCGCCACGAAGGCGGTGCCGCCATGATGGCCGAGGCCGACGGCAAACTCACAGGCCAGCCGGGGGTGGCCTTCGTGACCCGAGGGCCCGGTGCGACCAATGCCTCCAGTGGTGTGCACGTTGCCTTTCAGGACTCGACACCGATGGTACTGTTCATCGGCCAGGTCGCCAGCGACCAGCGTGACCGGGAAGCCTTTCAGGAAGTCGACTACGGGGCGATGTTTGCGCCGCTGGCCAAGTGGGTTGCCACCATCGACCGTGCGGATCGCATTCCGGAATATGTCAGCCATGCCTTCCATGTTGCCCAGAGTGGTCGCCCTGGCCCGGTGGTACTGGCTCTGCCGGAAGACATGCTGTCGAGCCATTGCGAAGCCGAAGTACTGCCCTCGGCCAATCTTCCCAGCGGCAGGGCGGATCACCAGGATGTCCAGGCCGTCATCGACGCACTTGCCGAGGCCGAGAAGCCCATGGTCATTGTCGGTGGCAGCGGCTGGTCACAGGCTGCCGCCCGGGCACTGGGACAATTCGCCGAGCGCTGCCAACTGCCGGTTGGCGCCGCCTTTCGTTGCCAGGACTACCTCGACAACCGTCACCCGCACTACGTCGGGGATGTAGGAATCGGCATCAATCCGGCACTGGCCGAGCGCATCAAGGAGGCAGATGTGGTGCTGGCGCTGGGCGCCCGCCTCGGTGAAATGACCACCAGCGGCTACACGCTGTTGACGCCGCCCAGGTCCCGGCAACGCCTGATCCACATACATGCCGATGCCGATGAACTCGGTCGGGTCTATCGCCCCGATCTGGCGGTGGTCGCAAGGGCCGGTGTCATGGTGCAGCAGTTGGCAGAGTGCGCCGAGGCACCGCGTATCGATCGACGCGCCTGGCAGGAATCGGCACGCGCCGACTACGCTGCCTGGCAGATTCCGGAGCCGACTCCCGGTACGCTGCGCATGGAGAGCCTGGTGAGCCATCTCAACGAGGTGCTTCCCGATGACGCCATACTGACCAACGGGGCTGGCAACTACTCGGCATGGCTGCATCGCTATTATCGCTATCGCGATTTTCGCACCCAACTGGCTCCCACCTCAGGCTCGATGGGATACGGCCTGCCCGCTGCCGTAGCAGCCAAGCTGCGCTATCCCGAACGAGAGGTGGTCTGCCTGGCAGGAGACGGTTGCTTTCAGATGGTGTCCCAGGAATTCGGTACCGCCTGCCAGTATGGCGCCAACATCATCGTGCTGGTATCCAACAACGGCATGTACGGCACCATCCGCATGCATCAGCAGCGCCGCTATCCCCAGCGACCTTCCGCGACGGACCTCGTCAACCCGGATTTTGCCGCTCTGGCGCAGGCCTATGGTGGCTACGGTGAGGTGGTATGCGACGACGGCGATATCGCGCCAGCCCTGGCTCGCGCTCGTCAGGCGGGCCGACCCGCGATACTCGAGCTGCGCCTGGATCGGACGGCCCTCTCGCCACGCTTGCTCCTGGAGAATACGCCCTGAAGGGCGTATTCGGTTACGTTTATAGATACTCACCCAAGCGCAAGTAACATTTGATTTTACCAACCTGATTCCTGACCCATGCTGTGAACCATGCTCAGCGGGACACGTTGATGATGCCGCGCGAGCCGTCACTCAACAGTGTTTCCATTGCAGGCACTTCACAGGAGATACGTCATGCAGGCCTTCGACACCCCGGAAGCCGGGAGCCGTGAACAGCACGGTTCTCAGCTCAACCAACATTACTGGATGCCCTTCACCGCCAATCGCGACTTTCATGCCAACCCGCGCATGATCGCTGGTGCCGAGGGACGTTACTTCATCGATGACCAGGGCCGGCGCATCTTCGACTCGCTGTCGGGCCTGTGGACTTGCGGCGCTGGCCATAATCGCCAGCAGATCCGTGACGCCGTCGCCCATCAGTTGGGCTGTCTCGACTACGCTCCGAGCTTCCAGGTCTCGCATCCGCTGGCCTTCCAACTGGCCGAGAAGGTCGCCAGCCTGATGCCGAAAGGGCTCGATCATGTGTTCTTCACCGATTCCGGCTCCGAATCCGCCGATACCGCGCTGAAGATGGCCAAGGCCTACTGGCGCCTCAAGGGGCGCCCGGAGAAGACCCGCTTGATCGGGCGTGCCAAGGGCTACCATGGCGTCAACATCGGCGGCACCAGCCTTGGGGGTATTGGTGGCAACCGCAAGCACTATGGTCAGTTGCTCGACTCGACTCACCTGCCGCACACCCTGCAGCCGCAGTTGGCCTTCACCCGTGGCCAGGCAGAAACCGGCGCCGAGCTGGCCGATGCCCTGCTCGACCAGGTAGCGCTGCATGACGCCTCGACCATCGCCGCGGTCATCGTCGAACCGATGTCCGGGTCTGCCGGTGTCGTCGTGCCGCCCAAGGGGTATCTGGACCGCCTGCGCCAGATCTGTGATGCCCACGATATCCTGCTGATCTTCGATGAGGTCATCACCGCCTTCGGACGCAGCGGCGCACGCACCGGCGCCGAGGCCTTCGGGGTTACTCCGGATATCATGACCGTGGCCAAGCAGATCACCAACGGCGCCGTACCGATGGGTGCAGTCATTGCCTCCAGCGAGATCTTCGAGGCCTTCATGCAGGCCGGTGGCCCCGAGCATGCCATCGAGTTCCCGCATGGCTACACCTACAGCGGCCATCCGGTCGCCTGCGCCGCGGGCCTGGCTGCACTGGACCTGCTCGAGCGTGAAGACTTCCCCGGCCAGGTAAGAGCCATCGCGCCAACCTTCGAGGACAAGCTGCATGCCCTCAAGGGACGCGCCCATGTGGTCGATATCCGCAATTTCGGTCTTGCCGGAGCCATCCAGCTGGCACCACGCGACGGTGACCCAAGCATTCGCCCTCGCGATGCTCACATGGCATTGTGGGAAGCAGGTTTCTACGTCCGCTATGGTGGCGATACGCTGCAGTTCGGCCCTCCCTTCGGCACCACCGAAGAGGAACTGGAGCGCCTGTTTGACGCTGTGGCCACAACCCTCGACGGTCTGGCCTGATACGTTGCCGGGTGTTTCGAAGCCGGGTGTTTCGAAAATGATTCTGTCCACGGCTCATCGACAGGCTGTGGACAGATTCCTCCCCGGCCATTCACAAGGTTATCCACAGGCGGACAATCCACAGACAGACCAGGCTGTTCCGTCAATCTTCAACAGGATGCCGGGGCTGGCGGCGATAATGCCGCCGCTCCCGACACAGAGAACCATCAAGGAATTTCTGCATGACTCAAGTTTCCCACTGGATCAATGGCGAGCACCTGACCTCCGAGCGCACCCTGGCCATCACCAACCCGGCCACCGGCGAAGTCATTCGTCAGGTCGCCGATGGTGACGCCAGCACCGTCCAGACGGCCATCGAGGCCGCCCAGCGGGCATTCCCGGCATGGCGTGATACTCCGCCGGCCAAGCGCGCTCAGGTCATGTATCGTTTCAAGACACTCCTCGAGCGTGATGCCGAGCGGCTGGTCCAGTTGATCAGCGAAGAGCACGGCAAGACCGTCGAAGACGCCATGGGCGAGCTCAAGCGTGGCATCGAGAATGTCGAATATGCCTGCGGCGTACCGGAACTGCTCAAGGGTGAATATTCCCACAACGTTGGCCCCTCCATCGACGCCTTCTCCAACTTCCAGCCGCTGGGGGTTGTAGCCGGCATCACACCGTTCAACTTCCCGGCCATGGTGCCGCTGTGGATGTACCCGATGGCGATTGCCTGCGGCAATGCCTTCATCCTCAAGCCCTCCGAGAAGGACCCGACCGCGTCTCTGGCGGTGGCCGAACTGCTCGAGGAAGCTGGCCTGCCGAAGGGCATCATGAACGTGGTGCATGGTGGCCGCGAAACCGTCGAAACGCTGCTCGACGCTCCCGAAGTCAAGGCGGTCTCCTTCGTCGGCTCCACGCCGATTGCCGAAGCCATCTATCGCCGTGGCGCTGCCGCCGGCAAGCGTGTTCAGGCACTGGGTGGCGCCAAGAACCATGCCATCGTGCTGGGCGATGCCGACATCGAGAACGCCGCCAACACCCTGATGGGTGCGGCCTACGGCAGCGCCGGTGAGCGTTGCATGGCGATTTCAGTGGCAGTGTGTGTGGGTGACGACACCGCAGATCGCCTGATCGAGTCGATGCAGCCCAAGATCGACGCACTCAAGATCGGTCCCGGTACCGAAAAGGGCCTCGACATGGGTGCACTGGTTACCGCCGAGCATCGTTACAAGGTACTGGGTTATGTCGAGCAGGGGATCCGTGAAGGCGCCAAGCTGGTCGCCGACGGTCGTGAACTGGTCGTACCCGGCCATGAGAACGGCTACTTCGTCGGTGGCTGCCTGTTCGACAAGGTGACTCCGGAGATGCGTATCTATCGTGAGGAAATCTTCGGCCCGGTACTGTGCGTGGTGCGCGTCAACAGCCTCGACGAAGCCATCGAGCTGACCAACGCCCACGAATACGGCAACGGTACCTGCCTGTTCACCCGTGACGGTGAAGCCGCACGCCGCTTCACCGATGCCATCGAAGTGGGCATGGTCGGCGTCAATGTGCCGCTGCCGGTGCCCGTGGCCAGCCACAGCTTCGGCGGCTGGAAGCGCTCACTGTTCGGTGACCTGCATGCCTACGGGCCCGACGCGGTACGTTTCTACACTCGCCGCAAGGCCGTGTCCCAGCGTTGGCCATCTCCCTTCGAGACCACCCACGCCGAGTTCAACTTCCCCTCCGGCGGACAGTGATCTCACACTGAAGCCGAGCAGCAACATACGGGCCCCATTGCGGGGCCCGTTTACGTTTCAGGACAAGCTGGAAGCTCCCTCACACAATAGACGGCTCGGTGGATATCGACGTCGCGATTAACATGGCAATCAAATAGCGCATCCTGATCGATTTGATTGTCGTCCTGATGGCCGACGGCGGCACGTCCATGCTTCACTGATCGAATCCATGATCCGCATGGCGATTGCGCCGGGAGATATACAGGAGCCACAAACGTGAGCCACCCTCAATTGGACCTCGAGCAGATCACTCGAAAGCTGAAGGCAATGCGTGAAGCGCTGCTCAGCGAAAGTGCCGATAGCGAGGACAGTCGAGCCACGGTGACGCTGGATCAGCAGTCGGTCGGCCGCCTGTCACGCATGGACGCCCTTCAGGGGCAGGCCATGGCCAAGGCAGAAGAAGAACGTCGCCAGTTGATGATTCGGCGTATCGATGCTGCCCTGACACGACTGGAGCGCGAGGACTTCGGTGAGTGCATCGAGTGCGGCGAATGGATCTCGGCGAAACGACTCGAGTGGGATCCCACCGTGCTCAAGTGCATCGACTGTGCAGAGTAGTGCTACCGCCGTGAATGCAGCAAGGCTGCTCATTTCAGAAGGGCCACTTATTTTCAGAAAGGCCACTTATTTTCAGAAGGGCCACTACAATGAGTGGCCCTTCTGGAGCTTGCCCGGGGTCGTACTGACTCAGGTTAGCCGCACTTCGACCAGCCGCAACCCGCGTAACAGGTCGGACAGCCGTCCATCATGATCAGTTCGCCGCGACACTCGGGGCAGTTACCGACTGTGGCCGGGCCTTTGCCCTCGCCACTGGGCTTGCTGTCGGCCCCACCACCGATCGCCTCCACGGCGCCGCTCTCAAGGCCCGGCTCTTCCTCAACCTCGGCAGGGAACCAGCCGTGCCCGGAAGCCTGACGCTTTGCGTAGCGACTGACCAGCTCTTCCACTGGCACCTGGTTACCATCGATATCGAGAAAACCACGGCGATAAAGGATCTGCTGGATCGACCAGGCAATGGCCGAGACTTCCGAGTCGTGGAACATCGGTTTGCCCCAGCGATTCATGCCACAACGCACCAGCCCCTTGTCCCAGGCGACCTTGCGCAGATCCGCCACCGCCTGGGTAACATAGCCACCTCGAGCGGCCAGCGACAGGCTGCGCATGGTCGCAGTAATCCATTGGTGCTCGCTGGACAGCTGCCCCGAGGGGAAGAAGAACTCCACCGGGCGCTCGATGATCACTCGCTGACCATTGAGCACACCTTCCACCGGCATGAACGACACCAGCAGATAGACCTTCTTGCGGCCTTCGGCACCCACGTAGGAAATCTTTTCCGATACGGCCTCGAGAGTGCCCTCGGGCCGTGAAGCGATACGCAACGTCAATGGGTTCTCGTCGGCCAGCGGCGCCGGGGGCGGCGTCTCCTGCTCGGCCTTGACGCGGTAGCCCACGATCTTCGATGAAATTTCGACAGCCATCAGCAGGCTCCTCCACAAACAGGATGAATCACGAACAACGAGGCCTCTCTACCACTTGCCATAGGTCCCCTCCTTGAGCCCGTCATAGAGGTTGGCGGCCGTGTGTTCCTCGCCATCGTAGATCACTTTCTCATCACCCTTGAGTTCGACACTCTCGCCATTGTCCAGCTCGAACACGTAGGTGGTGTTCTTGAGGTCATCCTCACGCACCAGCACGCCCTGGAAGGCTTCCGGGTTGAAGCGGAAGGTCGTGCAGCCCTTGAGACGACTCTGATAGGCGTCGAGATACAGGTCCTTGAACGCATCAAACGGAAAGTCAGTCGGCACATTGACGGTCTTGGAGATCGCCGAGTCGATCCACGCCTGGGCCGCCGCCTGCACCGCCACATGCTGCTCAGGTGTCACTGCATCCGCTGTGATGAAGTAGTCCGGTAGATCGCTTTCCACCGCATCGGCATGCATGAAGTGACGATAGGCCGCCAGTTCAAAGGACACGACCTCGACCTGCTCCTTGGTCTTCTTGCCGGCCTGAATCACATTGCGGAAATAGCGATGCGAGAACGATGGTTCGATACCGTTGGAAGCATTATTACCCAACGACAGACTGATAGTGCCTGTGGGCGCAATCGACGAATGGTGGGTGAAACGTGCGCCATGCTCGGCCAGCTCAGCGACCAGTTCCGGTTCCACCTCGGCAACCTTCTGCATGTAACGGCTATAACGCGCATGCAGGATACGCCCCGGCACCTTGTCACCCGCCTCATAGCCATCACGCGCCAGTTCCGGGCGGTTGCGCAGCATCTTCGGCGTGATCTCGAACTCCTGCTGAAGGATGGGTGCCATGCCCTTCTCCTTCGACAGTTCCAGCGCCTGTTTCCAGCCTTCCACCGCCAGCACGCGGCTGACTTCCTCGGTGAAGGCCAGCGACTCGGCCGAACCGTAGGGCATCTGCAGCATTGTCATGGTCGAACCGAGGCCGAGGAAGCCCATGCCATGACGGCGCTTGGCTTCGATCTCGCTGCGCTGGCCCTCCAGCGGCAGACCGCTGATCTCGACTACGTTATCGAGCATGCGGGTGAAGATGGCCACTACCTGACGATACTTGTCCCAGTCGAAGCGCGGTGCCTCGCTGAAAGGATCGATAACAAAACGAGTCAGGTTGACCGAACCCAGCAGACAGGCCCCTTCAGGCGGCAACGGCTGTTCACCGCAGGGGTTGGTGGCACGGATTTCCTCACAGAACCAGTTGTTGTTCATGCGATTGACCTGGTCAATCAGAATGAAGCCCGGCTCCGCGTAGTCGTAGGTGGAACTCATGATAGTGTCCCACAGCTCACGCGCCTTGATGACCTCGACGATGCGACAGGCCACTCGACCTTCCGCGTCGACGGTGTAGCCATCCTCGACCACCGGCCAGTCGCGATAGATCAGCTCGCTGTCGTCCACATCACCCTTTTCGCCGGCGTGCAGCGGGAAGGCCAGCGGCCAGTCGGCATCGTTCTTGACCGCTTCCATGAACTCGTCGGTGATCAGCAGACTGAGGTTGAACTGACGCAGACGCCCCGCCTCACGCTTGGCCTCGATGAAAGCACGCACATCTGGATGACCGACGTCGAAGGTTCCCATCTGGGCACCACGACGTCCGCCAGCGGAGGCCACCGTGAAACACATCTTGTCGTAGATATCCATGAACGCCAGCGGGCCATTGGTGCCGGCACCGGCACCGAACACGAAGGCGCCCTTGTGGCGCAGGGTGGAGAACTCATAGCCGATACCGCAACCGGCCTTGAGCGTCATGCCGGCATCCACCACGCTGTCGAGGATATCGTGCATGGAGTCGCGGATGGTGCGCGAAACGGTGCAGTTGATCAGGCTGACCGCCGGCTTGTAGCCCTCGGCTCCAGCATTCGACATGATGCGGCCCGCCGGTACCGCGCCATGCTCCAGCGCCCAGCGAAACTTCGGCAGCCAATGGTCGGCCTGATCGCCCTCCACCTTGGCCAGGGCTTTGGCAACCCGTTCCCAGGTGGCCTTGAGGTCACTATCGACCGGCTGACCATGGCGGTCCTTGAGACGATATTTCGAATCCCAGATGTCATATGAAGGGCCCTGCATGGGTACCTCCTGCGACAACGCAGCGGCCTTGGCAGATGTCGTCATGCGTGCTGTCTCCGATGAAGCTCGGCAAGAAAAAAGGGCGCAAGGGGCACAAGTTCCGGTGGTCACCACGGAACCCCCTCGACACCATATATAGTAGATGATGAAGCAGGCAGCACAATATAAAGCAAATTTCGGCGTATGGAAGCCCCGAATTTCAATTCATCCTGTGCTGATTCAGCAAGCTTTGCGGCAGGCCCGTCACACGGTCCGCGAGTAGCGTACGGTGCCGGGATTGAGGTAGGCATCAAAGGCCATGGCGACATTTCTCAACATCAGCCGCCCTGCCGGCTGCACACGAATCTCGGCCTCATTGATCTCGATCAGGCCATCGACGACCATCTCCCTCAATTGTTCCAGCGACTCGGAGAAGTGGTCGGCGAAATCGATGCGGTGATGCTGTTCGATATCCCGAAAACGCAGCCGACCATGGCACATCAAGGCGGTGATGACCTCTGCGCGCAGGACATCTTCGGCGCTCAGCCGATAGCCACGCAGGATCGGCAGCCTTCCGGCATCAAGACACGCCATGTATTCGGCGGTGGTCTTGACGTTCTGGCTCCAGGCGTTGCCGACACGGCCGATGGATGTCACCCCCAGACCAACCATGTCGCACTCGGCCTGGGTCGAGTACCCCTGGAAGTTCCGCTGCAGCGAACCGTCACGCCTTGCCTGGCAGAGATCATCGTCTGGCTGGGCGAAATGGTCCATACCGATGTAGATGTAGCCTGCGGATGTCAATCGCTCGATGGTCAGTTCCAGCAGTTCCAGCTTGCGCGAGGGCGGTGGCATGTCCTGGTCACGGATCAACCGTTGTGCCTTGAACAGGTGCGGCAGGTGCGCATAGCTGTAGCTGGCGATGCGATCCGGACGAATGTCGATGACCTGTTCAAGCGTCCTGGCGAAGCTCTCACGGGTCTGCAACGGCAAACCATAGATCAGATCCACTGACACCGAAGCAAAGCCCGCCTCGCGCGCAGCCTCGACCAGACCCCGCACCTCAGCCTCACTCTGCACTCGATTGACAGCCTCCTGCACCGCAGGGTCGAAGTCCTGCACGCCCAGACTCAGTCGATTGAAACCCAGTCGACGCAGCTCGTGAATCTGTGCGGGAGTCACCGTGCGTGGATCCACCTCCAGCGAGAACTCCCGCTGGGCCTCTGAGGCGAACTGAAAATGTTGCGCCAGACAGTCGATCAATTCACCCAGTTGGCGATTGGAGAGAAAAGTCGGAGTGCCTCCGCCCAGATGCAATTGTGTCAGCACACGGGCCTGATTGAATAACTCGGCCTGCAGGACAATCTCACGCTTCAGATAGTCGAGGTATTCGGCGGCGCGCTGGCGGTTATGGGTAATGATCTTCGAGCAGCCGCAGTAGTAGCAGAGGCTCTCGCAGAAGGGCACATGGACATATATCGACAGGGGACGCGGCTGCGCTACCTGCTGGCTGACCAACACCGCCTGCCGGTAGTCCGCCACACCAAAATCCTCGTGGAAATGAGGTGCCGTGGGATAGGAAGTATAGCGAGGACCGGGACGGTCGTACTTCTCAACCAGACAGCGCTCGAACGGCAGGATATCGGCAGACATGGTGGCGGCCCTCAGCAGGAAAGGTGTAGACGCCTCCCATGGGCCTACACCAGAGCCATTGTCTCATGACTCCCCGGCTCTGCTGCGCTCGATCAACAGGGACATGACCTGCATCAATACATAAAGGGTAAAGACAGGGCATGTTTGCCTCTCGATTCAGATGTGTATTTTCAGTACCTGTTTTCCGCCAGACAGTGACTGCCTTGTTGAGTCGTGCCAGGCGAAGGCTCTCTATCAACGAGCAGCACTCATCCCGACAGCCCCGGCACCCGAGGTGCTCCACTCAGGATCGGGACAACCATGCAACAACCAACACCTCATATGATTATCCGGAGGCCTGTTTACATTTAAGCGACTGAAGAACGGCAACAAGTCCCGACACAACAGGAACCTGGGGCTATAAGACCAATCAGAACTACTACTTTACAACCAGTCAATACCCATACAAGAATGGCACAAATACCCCTGAAGGATTTGGAAAATAAATCGCAATAAAAATACTAAATAAATCATCTATTATACGAACCAGGGCCTATCGCAATGACTGACATCAATGACAATCCACTTCAATCTGATACTTTCGTATAAATTGAGTTATACCGGAATTTTCATTGCAGCCTAATGATAGAGTTCTGATCCGTGTTTACCGCTCTGCATTTTATTCAACACGCCGCGCCGTCGGCTTTAGGGCCCAGCCATGCACCTTACTCGTTTCACTGATTACTCACTTCGTGTGCTCATGTACCTCGCCGAGTCGACCAACGAGCGCACCACCATTGCCGAGATAGCCGCACGTTTCAACATCTCTCGCAATCACTTGATGAAGGTCGTTCAGGAACTCAGCCGCCTCGGTTACGTCACCGCCATTCGCGGTAAACATGGAGGCCTATCCCTGAAGAAAAGCCCGGATACCATCCACCTCGGCAGGCTGATCCAGGACACCGAGCACAGTCTTTCACTGACCGAATGCGATGGCGATGATGAAGCTTGTTACATTGCGACCGTGTGCCGATTCAAGCATATTGCCAATGAAGGGCTGGCCGCGTTCATCGAGGTGCTGGATCGCTATACGCTACAGGACCTGCTGATGCCTGATTGCCGATCTCGCCTGCAGGAACTCAAGCTGATCGAGCTGACCCAAAGCTGCGCTTGACGGAAGCCACGCCCCCGGCGAGGGCGACAGTAGAGAGGCTCCGTGCTAGTGTGGCGTCCCGCAAGTTGGCATGATTTCAGCGCGTCATACCGGATCGATGGCCAGACGCCGCTTGCAGGGAATGGCTACTACCCTTTCCCAAAGCGGCAACACCGCCAGCGGCCCGGTATGGCGTGCCTCGTGGGAGCCATCAGGTGCCACTGGTGCTGTGTTGTGTCCCTGGTCCATATAGCCGATATGAACGGCGGAACACGCCAGGGTGCTGGACCACGTGCCCAACGGCACCTGATGACGCTGAAACACGATGAACTTGCGGGATACCACACTCGCCTCGCTTCAACCGTCATCGACAGGAGCCGTCATGCCTCGTTCTGCGACTCTCGGTCCTCACTTCAGGGGACGCCATTTCCGGGATTTTCACCCCCGTATACTGCTTGCATCGCTGATCATGACCGCCGGATTACTGACGTCAAATATCAGTGCCGCTGTGGACTTCAATACCACAGAACAGCAGCAGCACGGGATGTGGCAGTCACTGGTCGTCAGTCTCGGCAGCGAATCCCATGTACGGATGATCGAGCACAGCAGTTACAGCGATGCGATGCTCAGCGTCAATGCCACACCCGGGAGCTGCACACAGCCGTGGCTGGAAGTTCGCACCAGTGTCGGGGAAAACCAACCGCTCAGTGAACGCGTCAATGATGTCCCTGCCGATGTGCTGATCGGCGATCACTACACGCTGACCGGGCGCGTTGAGCTGCTCACTGAGCGCGGCGACGACGGCCTATACCTGCGCTTTCATGACCTCGACATGCCTACCCTTCTGCAACAGATGCAGGACGGCCAGGAACTACATCTACGTATCCGCATGACGGAAGATGTCGACGACTACTGGTTCATGACCTTCAGCCTGGAAGGCGCAGCGGATGCACTGTCACGTATGAAACAGTTGTGCTTCAGTCGCGGCTAGCCACAACGCCATCACCAACGACGTTCATCGAAGGATTCGACTCCACCAGCCATAGGCGCTGGAACTCCTCGGCAGCCAACGGACGCGAGAACAGATATCCCTGGGCCAGGTTGCAACCCATCGACTTGAGGGCGCTGGCCTGGGCCTGCGTCTCTACGCCTTCAGCCACCGTCCTCAGTCCCAGGCGATCCGCCATGGCAATGATAGTCTCGATGATCGAATAGTCATTGCTGTCAGTGAGCATATCGCTGACAAAAGACTTGTCGATTTTTACCGCATAGGCCGCAAAACGCTTGAGGTAAGTCAATGACGAATAACCCGTACCAAAGTCGTCGATGGACAACACAAAGCCTCGCTTGCACAGCTGTTCAGTAGTGCGCACTGCCTGCTCGGGATCCTGCATGAAGCCGCCTTCAGTTATCTCCAGCCCCAGTCGGTCCGGCGACACACCAGCACGTCCAACGATGTCGCAAAGCTGCTGCGTCAAAAGGGGGTCCTCAAACTGTCTCGCCGCCAGATTCACATAGAGACGCTCAGGCAATACTGCCACTTGCATCTCCTCCCATTGGGCCAACTGGCGACAGGCGTCACTCATCACCCACTCTCCGAGCTGACTGATCATGCCACGTTCCTCTGCCACGGCAATGAACTCGATGGGGCTGATCCAACCCAGTTCATTGTCGAACCAGCGACATAGCACCTCGGCGCCAACCAGATTGCCACTACCCAAGGCCACAATCGGCTGATAGCGCAACTCCAGTTTCTCGTTCTTCAAGGCTTCCTTGAGCCTTGTCGCCAGTATCAGGCGACGACTCAGGTCGCGCCCCATCTCTGGAGCGTAGAAGCGATACCCACTACCGCATTCCTTGGCGTGATACATGGCAATGTCGGTATTCTTGAGTAATTCACGCGGACCATCGCCATCTTCGGGATAGAAGGCAACACCGATACTGACATCGAGATTGAAACGATGCCCATCACATAGTACTGGGTTTGCCAGCGCATTGAGTAACCGCCCGACCACCTGAGCCGAATGAATCTCGTCAGCTCGCTCTACCATCACCACGAACTCGTCTCCGCCCAGGCGGGCAAGGCTCTCACCACGAGCCAGACAGGCAGCAAAGCGTGTGGCCACCTCCCGCAGTACCTGATCTCCGACATCATGTCCCTGACTATCGTTGATTTCCTTGAAGCGGTTCAGGTCAAGAAACATCAATGCCAGGCGGTGCCCTTCCTGACGAGACTTCAGAATTGCACCGTGCAGCCGTTCCATGAAATGCACCCGGTTAGGCAACCCCGTGCCCGGATCAAAATAGGCCAGGTGACGGATGTGGGAATCGCTGCGACGCCGTTCCAGCTCAGCCGCTGCTCCTGCAGCGAAGATTCGCAACAAGTGACGAGGGGAGTCGTAACCCGCCATCAGAGGTTGACGAAACAACAGAATAATCACGCCAATAGCATCACCACTGGCATCCTCGAGGCGCCGGTCGACCCAAGCCTGAAATCGTTCCCCCATGAGTCGCTCGATCAAGGGAAAATCAGTGGCCACACCTTGAGTTATGACACGCTCAGCGCTATGAAAATTCTCTCCACAAGGCATCCCTGAAAACTCGAAGCTGAAGTTTTCCACAGGCTGACCATCAACCACACCGGCCTCCAGCGAAGCGCTGAGCGGTACGCCATCGTCAACACGCATGATAAGGGCCGCATCAGCCATCATCACACCTGCGAGACGTTGAGCAAGATGACTGAAGAACTGGTCATTACTTCGTGCAGTAACGGCTTCCGCCACATCCAGTACGACCTGCTGCATACGCTCCTGTTCTCGACGAAGCCGTAACGCACTCACCCCCCAGGAAAGGTTGTCGGCCAATTCCTGCAATAGCATCAGTTCGTCATCACTGACCTCCAGCGCCGTATTCATCAGCAGTACCAGCACACCTTGCCGATCACTACCAAGATGCAACGGCAACGCCACCTCTGTGGCCAGACTGTAACGCGCCGCAGCATCTGCAAAAGGCGCATAGTCCGGTGACGTCACCAACGGCGACAGTAACTGCGCTGTCTGTTCACGAATAGTGCGACCACAGGGGGCTTGCCCTTCGGGCGACTCTGCCGACCAACTGAAGCGGCATTCGTCGAGAAACTCCTGGCCCTCCCCGGAGCAGGTCAGAGGCATGATTCGCTTTTCTTCCCCCTGAGCCAACCCCGTCCAGGCCAACTGATAGCCGCCCTCTTCCACCGCCAGACGGCAGACTTCACTGAGCAGGGCCATTTCATCAGCACTGCGGATCACCACTCGGTTGACTAACCTCAGCAGCGTCAAAGCGTGGTTGGTGCGGGCCAATCGATGGTGGGTATCGGCCAACTGGCGCTCGGTACTCGCCAGAGCAAATTCAGCTCGCTGATTGGCCAGTTCAGAACCCACTCGAGCTGCAGCGATGCTCAACACTTCCTGAGCCACACCGCCATTGGTCAGTGGTCGACGATAGATGGCAGCAATAAGTCCAACAAGCTTGTCGTCCAGCGTCAGCACCGGGACACCAAGATAGGCCTCAGCTCCTAGATCAGCCAGCATGATGTCGTCAGGAAAGTCTTTCACAACATCTCGAGCAAACAAGCAGACTCGATGTTCTGTCACCTGTTCACACGGTGTACCTGCCAGCACATAATCGACATTGTCGACTATCGCGCCATCTATACACAGAGAAAGAGTATGGGCCGCGCGGCCACCGGGTATCACACGAACAATGGCAAGAGCATCAGCCTCAACGATACTCGCCAGACGTAACGCCAGCCAGGGAAAGAAGTCTCTGGCTGGCTCACGGGAGAGCCCATCAGCAAGTAGGCGAAAGGCGGTGCGGGCATCCATTTTCAGAGGCGTCTCACAGGGTCAATAATCTCGCAGCATTTCACTAGCACTAATGCTTCGAGGATAACCCATTCCATCACAGCTCACCAGCACAGATGCCCGTATACTCCTAGTGAGTTGTCTAGAGTACCCTACGTCGTAGTACGCTGGTCACCGCCTCTCCGGCCAGCACCAACAGCACGATCGCGCACAGAATGGTCGCCACGGTGGGCCAGGCAAAGGTATCGATGGCGCCCTGAAGAATCACGCCGATTCCACCCGCGCCCACCAGCCCCAGTACGGTCGACTCACGAATATTGATATCCCAACGCAGGATGATCACCGCAAAGAACGCCGGCATCACCTGGGGCACAATGGCATACAGCACCACGCTGGCCCGGCTGGCACCAGTCGCTTCCATCGCCTCGACCGGTTTGCGATCGATTTCCTCGATGGCCTCGCCCATCAACTTGCCGACAAAACCGATCGAGCGAAAGGTGATCGCCAGAATCCCGGCCAGTACACCGGGCCCGAAGATGGCCACAAACAGCAACGCCCAGATAATGGTGTTGACCGAACGGCTGGCGACAAGAATAAAGCGCCCCAACCACAGGCAGGCACGATTGGGCGTGGTGTTCTGGGCCGATATCCAGGAAATCGGCAAGGCCAGAAAGATCGTCAGAAAAGTGGCCAGAGTGGCGATGTGTACGGTCTCGACCATGGCCGTGACAATCTCTTCCAGACGCCGCAGATCCGGCGGCCACATACGCTCGCCCAGACTGTGAATCTGTACCGGCGCATCCCATACCCACGGCCAGAAGATATCCACATCGCGCACCGCCCACACCAGCACCGCGCATACCAGCAGCATGATGCTCCAACGTGTCCAGCGCTCACGCCGGTTGTAACGAATCCACACGCGGCTGGAGACCGGCTCGGTTACCATACTCGTCTCCTTACCCAGCCGCTGACGCCTTCACTGACCAGAATCACGGCGATGATCACCAACAGAATGGCGAAGGCAAAATCATAGTCGTAACGGCCAAAGGCATTCATCAAGGTCCCACCAATCCCTCCGGCTCCGACGATGCCGACCACTGCCGATGCTCTCAGGTTGCTGTCGAGCTGGTACATCGACAATCCGATCTGACGCGGCAGGATCTGCGGGAAGACCGCATAGATCAGTGTCGATAGATAACTGGCTCCCACCGCGCGCATGGCCTCGACCTGTCCCCAGTCGATTTCCTCGATCTCCTCGGCCAGCAACTTGCCGACAAACCCGATGGAATACAGGGTCAACGTAAGAATACCGGCCAGAGGGCCAAAGCCCACCGCCTTGACGAACAGAATGGCAACGATTACCGGATGAAAGCTGCGCGAGACAATGATCACCGCTCGGCCCAGCAGATAGATCGGCCGCGGCGCAATATTGCGTGCCGCCATCACCGCAAAGGGTATCGACAACAGCACGCCCAGTAGGGTTGCCAGCAAGGCAATCTGGAAGCTCTCCTTGAAACCGCTGAACAGCAACTCGTAACGCTCGAAACTCGGTGGGAATCCGCCACCGAAGATGCGAGCTGCACGCGGAATGCCCTGACTGATACGCTCCCAGTCGAAAGGTAGCGTCGCCAGTGCCCAGCTCAGATAGGCCGCCACACCGAGGATCAGCCCCCAGCGCAACCATGGGCTGGCGATGAAGTGCGGCTTGCGCCACTGACGTACCGCGGAGTTCGGCGTCATCCGTGATGCTCCTCCGCAGTGGCTGATGCAGTGGTCTCATCCGGCGCTTCAATGCCGCCATAGATCTCCTCCAACGCCGCCTTGTCGAACTGCGCGGGCGATCCATCGAAGATCATGTGTCCGTGGCGCAGACCCACAATACGCTCGGTGTAGGTTCTTGCCTGAGCTACGTTGTGGATATTGATCAGCACCGGCAACGACAACTCATGGGCCAGGCTGTGCATCAACTTCATGATCTGTTCACTGGTGACCGGGTCCAGAGATGCGGTTGGCTCATCCGCCAACAGGATATCCGGCTCCTGCATCAGCGCCCGCACCACACCAACTCGCTGCCGCTCGCCGCCGGACAGCTCATCGGCCCGCTTGTTGGCATACTGAGCGATCCCCACGCGCTCCATCAGTTCGAAGGCACGTTCGATATCCTGTTGTGGGAACCTGCGTCGCCAGGCCTGCAGAAAACTCACGTAACCAAGCCGTCCGGCCAGCACGTTTTCCATCACCGTCAGGCGATCAATGAGATTGAAGCCCTGAAAGACCATGCCGATTCGCCGGCGGGCCTGGCGCAATGCCTGGCCATGAAGGTTCGACAACTCATCGCCATTGAGCTTGATCGAGCCCGAGCTGGGTTCGATCAAGCGATTGATACAGCGTAACAGGGTACTCTTGCCCGCCCCCGAGGCTCCGACAATGGATACCACGGAGTTGCCTTCGACGGTGAGATCCAGCCCCTTGAGCACCGGATCGTTACGGCCATAGCGTTTGACCAGTTGAGTGATTTCCAGCATCGCAATCCCCTGAAGCCCGATCGACAACAACAGCATCCACACCAGCAACAGAGAAACAGCGGGTCCCGGCAATGATACCGGTCCCGCCAGTTCTCCACTGCCTGCCAAGGCATTGGGTGTGGACTATTCCTCCAGGTTGTCTGGAGTGTAACGGACTCCATTGGCTGACTGGATGGTGCGAATCACCTGCCACTGATCCTTGTAGGTGATCGGGATGAACTTCTCGACGCCTTCGAATTCCTCTCCCAGGGCAGTACCGGCAAAGTCGAAGCTGAAGAAGGCCTCCTTGATACTCTCCACCAGTTGCGGATCGAGATCATGGGCATAGGTGTAGGACGTGGTGGGGAATGGCTCGGACTCGAAGATCATGCGCACGCTGTCCTCATCATACAGGTCGCGTGCCGCCATGCGCTCGACCACTTCCGATGCCACCGGAGCGGCATCATAGTCGCCAGCCACCACCCCCAGCATCGACTGATCATGGCTACCGGAATACAGCACCTCATAGTCCTCATCCGGCACTACCCCCTCATCCGGGAACAGTGCACGGGGGGCCTGGTTACCGGAGTTGGATGTCGGCGAGGTATGTGCCACACGCTTGCCCTTCAAGTCCGCCAGACTCTGGATATCGGAGTCCGCCTGGGTAAACACCTGCAGCGTATAACCGAAACGCCCGTCATCGGACCCCATCAGAGCAAAGGGTACCGCCCCGGCGAGATTGACGGCAAAGGGGGTCGGCCCAGTCGAGAAGCCAGCAATGTGCAGGCGCCCACTACGCATTGCCTCCACCTGGGCGGAGTTGGACTGTACTGCGAAGAAGCGCACGTCCTTACCGGTCACTTCCTTGATATGGTCAATGAATGGCTGCCAGATGTCGGCATAGATCGCCGGATCCTCCACCGGCGTGTAGGCAAAGATCAGGGTATCCGGGTTGACCAGCTCGGACTCGTCGGGCGGGTCAGCCACGAGATCGCCATCCTGGTCGCAGTACATTGGATCCAGGTCCCCGTGCGGGCAACTGGTGTCGTCCTGAGCCTGGGCGACGGGCATCGTCAGCCCGAAGGAAACCATTAGCGTGGCGAGCAGGAGACCTCTACCCTGCTGGAATGAATATCGCATGGCATGCCTCTTTGGTGGTGTATTGTGTTTATTGTCCTGGAGCCCAGATTCTTGAAATATCCGCTCTGAAAACATCCGCCAGCAACCTGCGTTCTGCACTCCGGTCCTTTCCCCCAGGGTAGGCCGGAAGTTCGAAGGTGAAAACACTCCGGTGCTCCGATGTGCGAATTCGAGCGCTCCCTGTCTTCAATCTAGAATGTGACCCCATGAAGTCAAACTCTACCGTCCCCGAACTCCATCAGCTGCGCAATCATTACCTGGTAATGCGTCATGGTCACAGCCAGGCCAACGCCATGGGTCTGGTGGTGTCCTCTCCCGAACATGGCTTGAGCGGCTACGGGCTATCGGCCAAGGGTGAGGAACAAATGAGTCGACGCCTGGCGGAATGGCATCTGGCAGCTCCACAGCAGATTCTGTACTCGGATTTTCTACGCACCACCGAGACCGCCCAGCGCGTTGCCGACCATTTCAACGTGCCCCTGAACCCCGACGCTCGCCTGCGTGAACGCTTCTTCGGCGAGTACGACCTGCACCCCGATCATGTCTATCACGATGTCTGGGACATGGATGCCAGAGATCCGTCTCAACCATTGAAACAAGTCGAGAGCGTTCACCAGGTTGCCGAGCGTCTCTGCGCGCTGATTGCTGAGCTTGAACAACGGTATAACGACACCACCCTGCTACTCGTCAGTCATGGTGATCCGCTACAGATCCTGCTGACCACGGCGGCAGGGCGCCCGCTCAATGAACATCGTGAAATCTCTCCATTGGCCCCTGCCGACGTACGACCGCTGATCGCCCGCTAAACGACCACAGTTCTGATGCGCGGCGTCGTCAGCGCATGACAGACAGAGATATCTCGCAAGAGGCAGACAGCAAGAACAGAGGTGAGAAGAAAGAAGAGAGATGCAGAACATCCTGTCACAATGGGCAGGCTATAGCGGTTACAGGAACGTAAAGGCGCGTGTGGACAAGCCAGTGGACATTGCCTGGGAATTGCTGTGGATAACATGTGCAAGTCCTGAGGAAAAGCCCAGGCGGCCTGACATTGGCAGCCTACTGCACTAGCCAAGTGGCTGTGGATAGCTTTTCCCGGGCAAGTCATCCCGCCTCGTAATGGGCAATCGTGAACGCTCTCCAAGACACGCCAGGGGAGCATAGACATCCTGTTGGACACGATGTCCGATCAACAGGATCAGCAGCAGCAGAACGGCCACCGATACATAGAGGGAGTAATCGAAAGGAGCGGCAGTGACGGAAGACGCCGCAAGGGCCTGTCGGCCACGCTGGGCAAACCAGTGCTCAACACGATCACCGAAGGCTGATTCCAGCTGAGCAATCTGCTGTTGTCCGGCATCCAGTGCGGAGAGCATTCCACGACTCAGATTCAGGATCTGCTGATCGAAGCCCACTTTCAGCAGCTCATGAAAGGGCTGTGCCAGGCTCTGTACACTCTCCGACTCGCCTTCCAGAGCGGCATTCCTGCTGAAGGCGTCAAAGGCAATGCGTGCATCCTTGACCAGTGCCGTGGTACGCCATAACTCAGCCTCCGAGGCCGGCTGCTGCTGACCGACATGCTGCCGAACAACCTCATTCAATTCGATCTTCGCTCGCAGCACGTCGACATACGCCAGGTTGAGCAGGCGCGCCTGCTGCTCGACGGACCTGGGCAAGCGACCCACATCCGCGTGCTGCTGCCGTTGCAACTGCCATGCCATCGATCCAATCGCCAGGGTTGCCGCCATCAGGACCAGAAGACACCCGATGAAAGGCAACCACTGGATTCGATCGAACCGTCGAAGAATGGTCACTCGTCAGACCTGCATGTTCATCACTTCGCGATAGGCTCCCACAAGCCGATCACGCACCTGCTGGCCCATCTGAAAGGCAAGGCTGGCCTTCTGCATATCGACCATGACGTCATTGAGTTCGACGCCCGGCACCCCCGACTGGAATGCCATTGCTCCGGCATCCGCCTCATGCTTGAGCTGATTGATGCGCTGAATTGACGACTTGAGCGCATCGGCAAATCCACCGCCCCCATCTGCCACGAGTGCGGCTTCATCAAGCGGTCTGGCCACGGGCGTGGCACCAGCCTGTTGAGTGAGAGAGGTCATCTGGGCGAGAGCAGACTGCATTGCCGGGGTAGCCATGAAAAGGTCCTGGAAGATAGGGAATTGTCGCCAAGACTAGCAAGGGGGACCATGACGCCATTGGCGTAATTGACTGGCAAAAGAAGGGCTATTCGAACCTTTAGCCTGGCAGGGGCTGCGCATAATGGCTGTCATCGCGGAACCGTGTCACCAGCGTACCAATCAAGTTGCGAGCTGCCATTCATGTCACTGCACGACCACAAGACCCACAGGGCCAACACCGTCAGGAGCCACTCATGAGTGCAGCAGCCTCCGACGACGCAAAGCACACCGGCAGCTCCCCCCTGGCCGATCTCGCCACACGCCTGCGTGGCAAGCCGATCATTGCTGTGATCATCGCCGCCGCAGCCTGTATCGCCATGATCATCGCCCTGCTGCTGTGGGCCTCTCGTCCGCAATACCGCGTCCTGTTCAGCAACCTCAGTGAAGCCGATGGCGGAGCCATCATCACCGAGCTGGACAGCCGCGGCATCCCCTACCGTTTCGCCTCCGGGGGCAACACGCTACTGGTGCCCGGCGACCAGGTACCGGTGCTGCGTCTGCAACTGGCTGAAAAGGGCCTGCCCCACGCCGGCAACGTCGGGCTGGAACTGATGGATCACCAGGAATTCGGTATCAGCCAGTTTGCCGAGCAGATCAACTACCAGCGTGGCCTCGAAGGCGAACTGGCACGCTCCATCACTTCATTGGGGCCGGTGGCCAGTGCCCGCGTGCACCTCGCTCTGTCCCGTGACTCGGTGTTCGTGCGCAAGCGTGAGCCCGCCAAGGCATCGGTGATGCTGTCCCTCGAGCCGGGCCGACAGTTGAGCGATGGCCAGATCGCCGCCATCGTTCACCTGGTATCCTCAAGCGTTCCGGACCTGGCCAACGAGGGCGTCACCGTCGTCGACCAGTCCGGGCGCCTGCTGTCATCCCCCACCACCCATGGCATGGGCCTGGATGGCACACAACTGGATTATGTCAGCCAGCTGGAGCAGACCTACCAGCAGCGCATCGAGGACATTCTCACACCGATTCTCGGACCCGGTAACGTCAAGGCTCAGGTCACCGCTCAGATCGACTTCTCCCGGCGTGAGGAAACCTCCGAACAGTACTCGCCCAACCAGCCACCCAATGAAGCCACCGTGCGCAGTCGTCAGAGCAGCCTCGACTACAACGGTCAAGGCAACCTCGCCAGCGGTATCCCCGGTGCCCTCAGCAATACTCCTCCGGGAACCGCTCCATCACCGATCGACAATGGCACAGCAGGCGCCAATGACGAGGCCACCAGCGAGGAATCAGCCAACGGTCGCATGCGGCGCGATGATGTCATCAACTACGAGGTCGATCGTCTGGTCTCCCACGTGCAGCACCAGCGCGGCCAGATCCAGCGACTGTCGGCAGCCGTGGTGGTCAACTACCAGCAGGTCACCAACGATAATGGCGTCACCGAGCCGCAACCACTGGCCTCCGAGCAACTGACCCAGATCGAAGGTCTGGTCCACCAGGCCATGGGGTTCTCCGAGGAGCGTGGCGATGCGCTGACCGTGGTCAACAGTCCGTTCAGTCAGCCCGAGGGGCCTGCCGATCTGGCCTGGTGGCGTGATCCCGGCATCCAGCAACTGGCACTGAGTAGCGGTCGGTACCTACTGGTGGGCCTCGCTATTCTGCTGCTCTACCTGTTGGTCCTGAGACCGGTGATTCGCCGCTATACCGAAAGCCCGGTGATGCCGACGGCAGCGGCTGGCTTCCATGCCACGGTCGGCGAGGATGATCAGGCGGCGGAAAACGATAGCGAGTCAATCGACGGCAGCGACGACACCCCGACCTATGCGCGTGAAGCGAAGCGCCAGCGCAAGGCCACGACCTATGAACAGCACCTCAATGATCTGCGCGAGATGGCCCAGGAAGATCCGCGCATGATTGCCATGATTGTCCGCGGCTGGATAAACGACAATGACTAGCACCGAGAGTCCCAACGGTATTCGTCGCAGCGCTGTGCTGCTCCTCGCCCTTGATGAGGACAGCGCTGCAGAGGTCTTCAAGTTCCTCAACGCCAAGGAAATCCAGCTGTTATCTCGCGAGATGGCACAGTTGGGGCAGATCTCCCATGATGAGATGCGCCGCGTACTGCATGACTTCCACAGCGAGACCGAGGAATACGTCGGCCTCAACATGAACTCCAGCGAGCATATTCGCTCTGTGCTGACCAAGGCGCTGGGCAGTGAGCGCGCCTCCAGCCTGATCGAGGATGTGCTGGAATCGACCGGCACCAGCAGTGGCATCGACGCGCTCAATCTGATGGAGCCTTCGATGGTGGCCGAACTGATCCGCGACGAGCACCCACAGATCATTGCCACTGTGCTGGTTCACCTCGAGCGAGCCCAGGCCGCCGATGTGCTCGAACAGTTTGAGGACAAGCTACGCAACGACGTGGTATTGCGCATCGCCACCTTCAGTGGTGTCCAGCCCGCCGCACTGCAGGAGCTCACCGAAGTGCTCAGCAGTATGCTCGACGGTCAGAATCTCAAGCGCAGCAAGATGGGCGGTGTGCGCACCGCGGCGGAAATTCTCAACCTGATGAACTCCACCCAGGAAGAAGCTGCGATCGACACCGTGCGCACACACAGCGAAGACCTCGCCCAGCGCATCATCGACGAGATGTTCCTGTTCGAGAACCTCGTCGACCTCGACGACCGCAGCATTCAACTGCTGCTCAAGGAAATCGACACCAACAGTCTGGTGGTCGCGCTCAAGGGCGCACCGGAGACTCTCAAGGCCCGCTTCCTGCTCAACATGTCGCAGCGCGCCGCCGATCTGCTGCAGGAAGATATGGAGGCTCGGGGTCCCATGCGCGTCTCCCATGTCGAAGCCGAGCAGAAGGCCATCCTGCAGATCGTTCGGCGCATGGCCGACAACGGCGAGATCGTATTGAGTGGCGGAGAGGAAGCCTATGTCTAGCCGTCGGAATGTCTCCGGGCCAGAAGCGTCTGATATCGCCGGGCCCATCGCCTACGGGGGTTGCCGGCCATGAGCCATCAGGCATGGACATCGGGCAGCACCAGCTGGCGTCGCTGGCGAATGGACAAGCTGCCTCGTGACGACGCCTCTCGTCAGCCACACGACAGGCCGGAGGCATCCCGCGAGCCGGACAGCGAAGAGCTGGCCCGTCAGTTCGAGGACGAGTGTCGCGAGGCCATGGAAGCTGGCCATCGCGAAGGATTCACGGATGGCCACGCGGAGGGGCTGGCCGCCGGTCTCGAACAGGGGCTCGCCGAAGGCCGTGCTCAGGCCGAGGCCGAGATCGCCGCCGCCATCGAGCGTCAGGTAGCCGAAGCTCTGGCTCCCGTACAGCAGTTGGTCGAGCAGTTTCAGGCTGCCCTTGCACAGCTGGATGACAGCGTGATCGAGAACCTCTCGGAACTCGCCCTGGCTACCGGCCGGCAGTTGGCCGGAGATGCGCTCAAGGCCCGTCCACGTCAAGTGGTCGAATTGGTTCGCGAGTTGCTGCAGACCGATCCTCCTCTAGTCGGTCGGCAGCGCCTCTGGCTACATCCGCTGGATCGCAGGCTGGTCGAGACCCATCTGGGTGAATCACTTGCCGCAGCAGGCTGGAGCCTGCGTGATGACGAAAGCCAACAACGTGGCGGCTGCCGCCTGATTGGTGAACATGGCGAGCTGGATGCCACCTGGCAGGGGCGCTGGGAAGCCGCCCGAGGCCAGATCCGCCGCCGCGCCCCCCGACAGCCTGACCGGGATGACGGCGAATGAGCAGCGCCGCAGAGCATCAGCTGCGCTGGCAGCAGGCGCTGAAGTCCGTCGCCTCGCGTATCGACAGACTGCCACCAGTGAGCTCAAGCGGTCGCGTGGTGCGCGCCACCGGCATGATCATCGAGGCCGTTGGCCTGCGGGTGGCGCTGGGCGACAGCTGTCGCATCGAGCTATCCACTGACCAGCCCGGCAAGATGGCCTATGCCGACGCTGAAGTCGTCGGCTTTTCCGGTGATCGCCTGTTCCTGATGCCACTGGCCGAGATCCATGGTCTGATGCCCGGCGCCCGGGTGCTTCCGATGGGTCATGGGGACACCGGCAGTGCGCGACGCTTTCCATTGGGCGAGCAGCTTCTGGGAAGGGTTGTCGATGGCACCGGCGCGCCCCTCGATGGGCTCGGCGATCTGGATGACGCTCCCCGTGCTCCTCTGGCCACGCCTCCCCTGAATCCACTGTCCCGAGCCCCCATCAGTGAGCAGATCGATGTCGGCATTCGCGCCATCAATGCGCTACTGAGTGTCGGCCGTGGTCAGCGCATGGGGCTGTTCGCCGGCTCCGGCGTGGGCAAGTCGGTGCTGCTGGGTATGATGGCCCGCTATACCCAGGCCGATGTCATTGTTGTCGGCCTGATCGGCGAGCGTGGTCGTGAGGTCCAGGACTTCATCGACAATATCCTCGGTGCCGAGGGACGGCGGCGCTCGGTGGTGGTCGCCGCCCCTGCCGACACCTCCCCCCTGCAACGTCTACAGGGTGCCGCCTATGCCACACGCCTGGCCGAGGGTTTTCGCGACGAAGGCCGTAATGTCCTGCTGATCATGGACTCGCTGACCCGCTATGCCATGGCGCAGCGCGAGATAGCCCTGGCCATCGGCGAGCCTCCTGCCACCAAGGGCTATCCACCCTCGGTGTTTGCCAAACTTCCCGGGCTGGTCGAGCGCGCTGGCAATGCCGAGGTCGGTGGCGGCTCGATCACGGCCTTCTACACCGTTCTTACTGAGGGGGATGATCAGCAGGACCCGATCGCCGACTCGGCACGGGCCATCCTCGATGGCCATGTGGTGCTGTCTCGCACCCTGGCCGAAGCTGGCCACTATCCTGCCATCGATATCGAGGCATCGATCAGCCGCGTCATGACCCATGTGGCCGACGACCGGCAGATCCGTCAGGCCCAGCGCTTCAAGAGCATGCTGTCGCGCTATCAGCGCAATCGCGATCTGATCAGTGTCGGCGCCTGGCAGCCCGGCAATGATCCACTGCTCGACGAGGCCGTGCGGCGTTACCCGGAACTCGAACACCTTCTGCAACAGCGCATCGATGAGAGCGCCTCCATCGAGCACTCACGCGCGGCCCTTGATCAGCTCCTCGGAGGTACCGCGTGAACGCTTCCTCCCCCCTCGATACCTTGCTGAATCTCGCCCGGGAAGCCCGCGACCATGCCGGACAACATCTGGCCGGAAACCTCGGTGTCGAACAACAGGTGCGCCAGCAGCTCGAGTCGCTGGAAAGCTATCGCCAGGAGTACGCCAGCCGCCTGAGCGAGGCCATGCGTCAGGGAGTCGACCCCGCCACGCTGCACAACACTCAGCGTTTTCTGGCCTCACTGGACCAGGCGCTGGCCAACGCCCATCACGCCCTCGCCGAGCAGCGGCAGAAGGTTCAGCAGGCGCAGCGTCAATGGCAGCAGGAACAGCAACGTGTCTGCGCCTATGACACCCTGGCCGAGCGGCGCGCTGCGGTGGCCACGCGTCACGCGTCTCGACACGAGCAACGCACCACCGATGATCTGGTCAACAGCCGGCTGCAGCGCCAGAGAGCGCTGCCCGGCGCCGATTGATTCAAGGAGACCGAGATGGACATCTCTGTGCTGATCAACACCGCGCCTCCCGCCAACGCTGGGACAGCCGGCAATCGAACAAACGCCTCTGATACCGGCCGCGATTTCGCCGAGCAACTGGCCGCAGCAGGCTCGGTGACCGACGACAGCACTGCCTCGTCGGAGCGGGTGCCGCCCACACCCAGCGGTCGGGATCGTCCACTGGACAGCGACATCGCCACCGAGACTCCCGCTGACGGTGTGACCGAGGAAAGCCAGGCTCTCGCCGAGGCGCTACTGGTGCCCGTGCCCATCCACATCACCCAACCACAGGTACCTGGTGGCGACACGGTGGGTCTCGGTACAGCGGGTTCCAATACGGAGGGTCTCGATGCCACGCCACACCCGTTGAGCGGTCAGTCGTTCGCGAATCAGCCTCTGGCGGTCCAGCAGCAGACCTGGCTGGCCAGGGTAGCAACGGATGCTGAAAACACCATCAAGGGTGTGCCTATCAACGACAGCCTCAATATCGCTCGTCAGCGACTGCAGTTGATGGCCGATGCCAATGGCCGTTTTCAGGGCCCGCCGGCACTTGGCGAGGGCCCCCTCCAATTGCCCGGCATCCAGGCATCACAGCCGACTACCAGCCCGGAAGTCCTGGCCGCAGCTCTGGCCAGGATGTCACCGCCCAATGCTCACCAGACACTCGCTGCAACACCGCTGACCAACGGAAAACCGCCACTCAACCTGTCCCAGCGGACTTCGCCCGAGACACCCGACCACCCCGTCGGGACCGTGATCACCCAGACGGGCACCAGCCCGCTATCCCATGTGCCGTCCACGTCGGTCGACCCAACCACCCAGACGCTGGCCAGCCAGCCGGTACCGGTGGACAGCAGTGGTGACAATTCCATCAGCACTTCCGTAGACATGGACAGTGACTTTTCTGCGACATCACTGGCCCAGTCAGGCCCTACAGCGCGCAACACAACCCCGATGGCGATGACCAGCGTAGCGTCGAGTATCAACACCCATATCGATAGCCCGGACTGGCCCCAGCAACTCGGCCATACCCTGACCCGCATCGGCATCTCCACCAACAGCCGTGATGGAGACCAGCGCATCGAGCTGCGCCTCCATCCGGCGGAGCTCGGGCCGCTATCGGTCAGCCTGCGCCTCGGCGAACATGGTGCTCAAGCACAGTTTGTCTCGGCACACCCGCATGTGCGTCAGGCCGTGGAGCAGGCATTACCGCAACTGCGTGAGATCCTCTCCGAACAGGGAATCCAGTTGGGCCAGACCTCCGTCAGCGACCAGGGACAGGCACAACAGGGTGGCAGCGGCGAACGTCAAGGAAGCTCAGCGAGCCTGGCCGCCAGCGGTGGAGCAGGCGAAGTATCCATCGAAGGAAACGATCACCCGATCACCCACACCGCTGCACTGAGCATCGATGGGCGGGTGGATTTGTATGCTTGACTCTTTAGCTTCGAGTCGCGAGCTACAAGTACGCTGCGCTCGAGCTGTAGGTCGTGAGTACCCCCCACTGGGCTTGTTATGGCCAGTGGGTTATCAACTCTTCTCTGGACAGCTCGAGACTCGTAGCCCGTAGCTCGCGACCCACATGGATGTGGGAAATGTGCATGTTCGTCGGGAACGAACATGTGCCAGCTCGTAGCTGTCCTCCCAATCCCCCAAGATAGGCGCGAAGTGCGCGCCTGTTCATCCCATCGCCATTCCGCCCATGACGGCATACTCAGCCTCGGTGCCTGCGCCAGATGATGGCGAGGCCGGATTCACTTGCCCGGGATGGGCATCGAGGGAGAGACATGGACATGGCGAAATCGCGACGGTTGTTCTGGTTGCTGGTGATGCTGGTGATATTGGCGTCATCTGCCGCAGCGGCCGCCATCTATGTGCTGTTGAATCATCAGGGCGCGGCCACGGCCCATGCCGGAGAAGTCGTCGAGGCATCCGCTGAAGAGACACCTGAAGCGGCCGACCCCATCTATCTCGAACTCAAGCCCTTCACCGTCAACCTCGCCGAGGACGACAACGGACCACGCATGCTGTATGTCGGCATCACGCTGCAGCTCGGCACCGAAGCCTCCAGCGCCGCCATCGAGCGCGAGCGCCCACTGGTGCGCAACCGGCTGATGCTGATGCTGTCCGGTCGCAAGGCAGAAGACCTCGTGACACCCCAGGGCAAGGAGCAACTGGCAACAGACCTGACTACCGGGCTCAGCGAACTGCTCGCTGACACTCACTCTGCTGTGAACATCAATCGTGTGCTGTTCACCGAGTTCATCGTCCAATAGGCCAGCATCACCATGTCTCAAGACGACCTGCTGTCCCAGGAAGAAATCGACGCCCTGCTCAAGGGCGTCAGCGGAGACGAGGAAAGCGATGGCGCCACACCCACCCACTCGGGTGGCCGCATTCGCAACTTCGACCCCGCCACTCAGCACCGCATCGTCCGCGAGCGGCTGCAGACACTGGATATCATCAACGAGCGCTTCGCCCGGCATTTCCGCATGGGGATGTTCAATCTGCTGCGACGCAGTGCGGACATTACCGTGGAGTCAGTTCGTTACCTGAGTTACAGCGATTTCGCGCGCAATGTCCCGGTCCCGACCAATATCAACATCATCGCCATGAAGCCGCTCAAGGGTTCGGCGCTGATCGTATTTCCTCCCGCCCTGGTCTTCATGGTGGTGGACAACCTCTTCGGCGGCGATGGACGCTTTCTGACCCGCTCCGAAGGGCGGGAGTTCACCAATACCGAACAGCGCATCATCCAGCGTGTGCTGCAGCTGGCCATTGATGGCTACAGCGAGGCGTGGAGTTCGGTCTATCCGCTGGACATCAGCTATCTGCGCTCGGAGATGCAGTCCAAGTTCGCCAATATCACCAACTCACCCAACGAGATCGTGGTCGACACCACCTTCCATCTCGAGGTCGGCAACCTGGCCTCGAATTTCCAGGTGTGCATCCCGTACACCATGATCGAGCCACTGCGCGACCTGCTCTCGAACCCGCTCAGTGAGGGCAGTCGCAACAAGGATGGCACCTTCAATCGCCACATGGCGGGAGAGCTGCGCCATTCAGAAGTCGAGTTGGTCGCCGACTTCGCCACCATCAACTCCTGCCTTGGTGAGGTCATGCATCTGTCACCGGGCGACATCCTGCCGCTGGATCTTCCCGAGTCCATCATCGCTCGTGTCGACGGCGTGCCGGTCATGGAGTGCGAATACGGCAGTCAGCATGAGCAGCGCGCTCTGCGGGTAAAGCGGATGTTCGACCACCGCACGGGCCACCGACCCAACACCACCTTCGTCAAAGGCTCCCAGCCTTCCTCCGAGGAATCGCAACATGACTGACCCCAACAAGCCAGACACTGCCACAGGTGACGACTGGGATGCCGCCATGTCCGAACAGCAGAGTGGCGATGCGTCCGCCGACGATGATCCCTGGGCAGAGGCGCTGGCAGAACAGGAGCAGGCCGAGTCCCGATCCAGTGCCGACGACGGTGAGGATGACAGCGCCAGCGAAGAGCCAAACCAACCACGCAAGGCCGGGGACAGCGTCTTCCGTCCGCTCGACGGCAGTGCCGGTGAAGCGGTACAACGCGACCTTGGCATGATCATGGACATACCGGTCAAGCTCACCGTAGAGCTGGGTCGGACCCGCCTGACCATCAAGCAGTTGCTGGAACTGGCCCAGGGCTCGGTCATCGAGCTGGAGGGACTGGCCGGGGAGCCGATGGATATCCTGATCAACGGCTACCTGATCGCTCAGGGCGAAGTCGTGGTGGTCGATGATCGCTATGGCATTCGCATCACCGAGATCACCACCCCCTCCGAACGGGTCAAGAAACTCAATCGATGAACAGTGATTCTTCCGCGGTAATCGGCCATGCCATTGACGGCCTTGGCCAGGGCAGTGATGGTGTACTGAGCCTGGCACTGTTCGGCAAGACGGCCGCCGCGCTGGCGCTGGTGATCCTGATCATTCTCGCCCTGGCGGCTCTGCTGCGCCGGCGAGGTCAGCCACGAGCAGCACAGCAACTGAATCTCAAGGTCGTCGGCAGCACCTCCCTCGGCCCCCGCGAGAAAGTCGTGGTGGTCCAGGTCGAGGACCGCTGGCTGGTGCTGGGCCTGGCCGGCGGACAGATCACCCGCCTCGATAGCCTCGAGGCCCGTGAGGCCCAACTGCCCGAGCCCGGAGTTGAATTGCACGGCAGTTTTGCCGAGCGCTTCAGCCAGGCGCTGAAGGCCAATCTGACAGGACGGAGCCTGGGGTCATGAGGTCACGTCCGCGTTGCCTGCCACTGCTCGCGCTGTTGCTCGGTCTGGGGTTGTGGTTGGGACTGAGCTCTTCGGTGCTCGCACAGCAATTGCCCGGCATCGTCAGTCAACCGATGGAAGATGGTGGCCAGAAGTGGTCGCTGTCACTGCAGACACTGCTGCTGCTGACGTCCATGGCATTTCTGCCGGCCGCACTGCTGATGATGACCAGTTTCACACGGATCATCATTGTGCTCGGTCTGCTGAGAACCGCCATGGGAACGCCAACAACGCCGCCCAACCAGGTACTGCTGGGTCTGGCGCTGTTTCTCACCGCCTTCATCATGTCGCCGGTTCTCAATGAGGTCTATCAGGAGGCCTGGCAGCCGCTGTCCTCCGAGCAGATCGACTTCGGCGAGTTCCTCCAGCGCGCTCAGCAACCGCTGCGCGAATTCATGCTCGGCCAGACCCGCGAGCCGGACCTGGCGATGTTCGCACGACTCGCCGAAACCGGCGAGCTGCAGGGACCGGAGGATGTACCGCTGCAGGTGCTGGTGCCGGCCTTTGTCACCAGCGAGCTGAAGACCGCTTTCCAGATCGGTTTCACCCTGTTCATCCCCTTCCTGATCATCGACCTGGTCGTCGCCAGCGTGCTGATGTCACTGGGGATGATGATGGTGCCACCGGTCACCATTTCACTGCCGTTCAAGTTGATGCTGTTCGTACTGGTGGATGGCTGGCAACTGATCATCGGCTCCATGGCCAACAGCTTCTATCTGTGACTCCAGCGCTCCAGCCATTGTGCCCGTATTTTCCGTTGACCCGTTTTCCATTACCACGTTTTCCATTACCCCATGGACCCGCTACAGGCAGGCCCGCTACCAGAAGATCAACTACCAGCAGATCAACTACCAGCAGATCAACTACAGGAGGTATGCAATGAACCCGGAACTCGTGATGGAACTGGCTCACCGGGGCATGCGAATCACGCTGCTGATGGGCGCGCCATTGCTGCTGACGGCGCTGTTCAGCGGTTTGCTGGTCAGCCTGTTTCAGGCCGCCACCCAGATCAACGAGATGACTCTGTCATTCATTCCCAAGATTCTGGCGGTGTTTGCCGTGCTGGTGCTGGCCGGCCCCTGGATGCTGCAACTGATCATTACCTTTACCCGGGAACTGTTCAGCAACATCCCACAGATGGTGATGTGATGGTCATTGTCCTGCCACTTGATCACTGCTGATGGTGGAAATCACCTTCGCCCAGCTCCACGGCTGGCTGGTGGCCTTTCTATGGCCCTTCTTCCGCATTACGGCGCTGATGCTGAGTTCTCCGCTGTGGGGCCACAGCGCCGTACCCAATCAGGTCAAGATTGCCCTGGCGGCGGCCATCACCCTGGTCGTGGCACCCATGCTGCCAGCCATGCCGACGATTCCAGTAGTCTCCTGGGCGGGAGTAGGGCTGATCATCGAGCAACTGATCATCGGTATCGCCATGGGGACTCTGCTGCGGATCATGCTGGCCGTGGTTCAGGCCTGTGGTGAGTACATCGGCCTGCAGATGGGCCTGGCCTTCGCGACCTTCTTCGACCCATCGGCGGCCGGTAACATGGTGGTGGTCTCACGCTTTCTGCACATGATTACCCTGCTGCTGTTCCTGTCGCTCAACGGCCACCTGATCGTGCTCGACATCCTCATCGCCAGCTTCACCACCCTGCCGATCGGTATCCAGGCGTTCAATCCCGAGGCCTTCATCATGCTGGCGCGTTACGCCAGTACCATCTTCGCCACTGGCCTGTTGCTCGCTCTGCCACTGGTCTGTTCGCTGTTGATCGTCAACCTTGCGTTGGGCATCCTCAACCGTGCGGCCCCACAACTGACGGTCTTCAACATCGGCTTTCCTGCCTCACTGTCCATTGGTCTTGCGCTGATGATGGTATTGATGACCGACCTGGGTAGCGTGCTGCAGCAGCTCTTCCACCATAGCCTGGCGGTGCTGCAGCAACTGGTGGAAACCATGGCACCGCTGGGATGAATCACTGGGCACGGCGCCGGTCAGAACATCACAATCAGGCCCATCACCCCCAGCCCCATCACAACCAGGTCAGAGGCAGCCACCACCATAGTCCGATCAATGCAGAGAACAGCACCGGCGGTGTCAGCACCAACCCAACCTTCATATACTGCCCCCAGGTGATGCGGGTGCCCTTGCTGGCCAGCACATGCAGCCACAGCAGAGTGGCGAGACTGCCAATGGGAGTGAACTTGGGACCCAGATCATTGCCGATGACATTGGCGTATATCATCAGCTCACGGGTCGCCTCCGACACCTGGGCCTGATCGATGGCCAGAGCACCCACCAGGGTCGATGGCATATTGTTCATTACCGAGGCCAGCAGCGCCGCCAGGGTGCCGGTGCCCAATGTCGCCACCAACTGGCCCTGTTGTCCCAGCCAGGTCAGCATGGCACTGGCATCGGCGGTCAGCCAGGCATTCCCCAGCCCATAGACCACCAGATACATGCCCACCGAGAACAGCACGATCTGCCAGGGCGCATCACGCACCACCCGGCGCATCGAAATCACCGTGCTTCCTCCACCACGCCACCAACGCCCGGCAATGCTCGCCAGCACCAGTGCCCCCAGCCCCGTGACTACCGCCACCGGAATCCCCAGTGGTGCGGTGACGAAGAAGGCCACCAGCAACACCGCCAGCAACGGGAAGGCAGAGCGGAAGACCAGCGGGTCACGTACTGCCTGGGCAGGCGCTTCAAGGCGCTCCAGGTCATAGTGTTCGGGAAGGTCGCGGCGGAACATCAGCCACAGCACCAGCAGCGTGGCAGCCAGCGAGATCACATTGACCGGCACCATGACCAGCGCATAGCGGTTGAATGAAACCTCAAAGAAGTTGGCCGTGACGATATTGACCAGATTGGAAATGATCAGCGGCAGGCTGGTGGTGTCGGCGACAAACCCCGTGGCAATGATGAATGCCAGCGCCGCCGCCGGAGAGAACTGCAGGCGCAACAGGATCGCCATGACGATCGGCGTCAGCAGCAGCGCCGCGCCATCATTGGCAAAGAAGGCCGCGATCACCGCCCCCAGCACGATCACCAGCGGAAACAGACGCCGCCCACTACCACCGCCCCACCGAGCCACATGCAGCGCTGCCCAGGCAAAGAACCCGGCTTCATCGAGGATCAGCGAAATGATGATCAACGCGACAAAGGTGAAGGTGGCATCCCAGACGATATCCCATACCACGGCGACATCAGCCAGGTTGACCACCCCCGCCGCCAGAGCCACTGCCGCGCCTGCCAGAGCGCTGGTACCGATCCCCAGGCCCCGGGGCTGCCAGATGACCAGGGTCAGGGTCACTACAAAGATGGCCAGCGCCAACATGCTTTTCTCTCCATGCCTTTGTCTACATGAGCATCGTTCACATGAGGTTCACCACCGCACTCAATGGGTGGTTTGATTGACTCGCTTCGAGACCTCTTCGGCGCTCTCGACACGCTCCGAGTAACGCTGGGTCAGATAATCACTGCGCTGACGGTTGAGCCAGGTGAACTTCATCAGTTCCTCACAGACATCCACCACGCGCAGATAGAGTGGTGACAGCCGCATGCGTCCGCTGTCATCGAACTCATTGAACGCTTTGGGCACCGAGGACTGGTTGGGGATGGTCAGCATGCGCATCCAACGTCCCAGCAGGCGCATCTGATTGACGGCATTGAAGCTCTGGCTGCCACCACACACCTGCATCAGTGCCAGCGTCTTGCCTTGAGTGGGGCGAACGCCGCCCAGCGACAGGGGCAACCAATCGATCTGAGCCTTCATTACCGCGGTCATCGCACCGTGGCGCTCCGGGCTGACCCACACCATGCCCTCCGCCCAACTGGCCAGCTCGCGTAGTTCCTTCACTCGGGAATGCTCGCCATCTGCGGCGTCAGGCAGAGGCAGGTCGCGGGGAGAGAAGGTACGCACCTCGGCACCGAAGGCGGTCAACAGGCGCATGGCCTCTTCCGCCAGCAGGCGTGAGTACGAACGTTCTCGCAGCGATCCGTAGAGCACCAGAATTCGTAGCGGATGACGATCAACACCCGGCCCTGCAAGTTGGTCGACGTCGATCGGGCGCCACTGCTCCGGGTCGATATTGGGGAGGTCATGCAAGGGGAGCAGCGCGGTCATTGATCCGCCTCCGAGACATACACCACTTCGCCATCTTCCTTGACGAACCGCGGCACCGGATTCGCCAGCAATGTGAGGACCTTCTCTGAAGGACGACACAGCGCCGTGCCACGAGCGGTGACCACAATCGGTCGATTGATCAGGATCGGATGCGCGATCATCGCGTCGATCAAGGCGTCATCATCGAGTGATGGCTCGTCGAGACCCAGTTCATCGTAAGGCGTCCCCTTGCGGCGCAGCAGCTCGCGAGGCGTAATGCCCATCGACTGGATCAACTGACACAGGCGCTCACGGCTGGGTGGTGTACGCAGATACTCGATCACCTCGAGATCCTCACCCGATGCCTTGATCATTGCCAGGCTATTGCGCGACGTGCCGCACTCCGGGTTGTGGTAGATCTGAATCAAGGCTCATTCCTCATCGGTCGGGCAGCAGGCCGGAGCCAGCGATGCCAGTAATGGATGACACACCTCAGGGCTGGCATCACAGCAATCCCGTACCAGGAACTGTACCGTGGACAGCATATGCGCCAGGTTGGCGCGGTAGATCACCGAACGGCTTTCGCGCCGCTGGGTAACCAGCCCCGCTCGACTGAGCACGGACAAATGCGCCGACAGGGTGTTGTTGGGCACCTCGAGTCGGCGAGCAATCTCGCCCGCCGGCAGGCCTTCCGGCTCGTGACGAACCAGCAGGCGAAAGGCATCGAGCCGTGTCGCCTGAGAAAGCGCAGCAAAGGTGTCGAGGGTCGTTTGATCGGCTTGATTATCCATATTTCCAGAATTATGGAAATATGGCTCGAAGTCAAGTAGAGCCGACTGCGACAGGCCTCACTGAGGATGGCTATCCATCACAGGCGCAGCCCGATCCCTTGTGACAGGTATAGTGACGATTGATGCAGGAATTGCCGCAAGCCTTTCCGGTGCGGCAGACACGACAACAGCCCTGGGCAAGCAACAAATCGCCCGAGTCGACTTCAACGCTCTGGAAGTAGGATCCGCATTCCTGCGCCGACGGCTCATCCAGCACCACCTCCGCCATCCTGCTGGCTGAATTCAGATCGTCATGAGCGCAGCCTGACGCTGCAAGTGCAACTCCCAGTACGAGTACCGGGAGCTGAATAAGACCTTGCCAACGCATCGTCACTCTCCTTGAACAAGCTACCGAGCTTCACGAGCAGGAAGTCCCGGTCAGGAGAGACGAATTATGCTGGATTGAGCCTCAGGGAAATATGCGCCATGTCATATCGAGGCCGAAAATCAGGCACCGTAAATACGGGTTACCAACGTGGTCAGGCAACACCTCGGTCGTGCCGACTACAAGGTTGTGTGTAGAGAAATACGAACCACTGCTATCAACATCACAACTCCTCCCGCCATTGCCAGGACAAGCGCCAGATGCCACATGATCTTGTTCATTGATGGGCGACCTCCTGTCGCCCCGAGGCTCATCCTGAGCAATACCTACCCACTTCACTTCCCGACCATGACACTCCCGGTACTCCACTCGATCTCCATACCGTGTTACCGGGAGGCGCATTCCGTTGCCGATGCGTTATAGAGCGTTGTCGAGAATCCATAGATCATGTTCGAGAATCTATAGCGAGAATCTATAAATAATTGAACAGCGACATGTCGCGGATACCGATGAAGGCCTGCTGAGCGGCCTGCATGCCCACCTGGCGCAGACTGTACTCGGCGATCGCCTGGTTGTAGTCAAGGTCGACGAGATCGGACATGGTCTGGGCGTAGTTGAGCTGACGATTGCCACTGACCGAATCGATCACATCCAGCTCGTTGAGGCGCGCGCCTACCGATGCCCGGGTGGTCAGCACATTGTCCAGTCCAGCATCGAATTCGCGCATCACCGTGTTCAGGGTGTTCTTCATGCTCGCCTGTTCAGACGGTGTCTCGGCGGGGTTCTCCAGCACCGCCAGCGCCTTCTCGAAGGACTCGAACAGGTTGGTGTTCATCTCGCTGGCCGGCGCATAGGTGATGCTGTCGCCGTTGTGTGGCTCACCCTTGAGTTCCAGACGCAGCCCGCCTGCCTCTACCGAGGTTCCCTCGGGGTCATAGGGCTGATCATCCACCCCGATGCTCTGCCAATTGCCATCCTCGTCCTGCTGCTGGACGCTGTAGGTCGGGTTGCCATCATCATCGCTGCCGAACACCACCTGATAGCGCTGCCCATAGCCGGGATCGCTGTTGTCGATGACCTGGGGGCCCTTGAAGGTCACGCTGCCACTGTTGTCGGCCACCACCTTGCCATCGGCATCAACCTTGCCCTGCTGCGCTACATAACCTGCGCCACTGGGCACGCTGAGGAAGATATCTTCACCGCTGTCGCCCACCGGCATCTCGCGGGAAGCATCGACACGCTGATGGCGAACGCGATCATCCCCCTGGTAGACCACCCCATCACCGGTATCGACAAAGGGGGCACTGCTGTCCTGATAGCCACCGAACAGATAGCGCCCATTGCCGTCAGTGGCATTGGCCTGGCCCATCACGGTTTCGTAGATCCCGCGCAGCTCACTGGCAATCGACTGGCGATCAGCGTCGCTCAGGGTACCGTTGGATGCCTGCACCAGCAGTGCCTTGGCGCTGGAGATGGCATCACTGACACTGTTGAGGACGCTCTCCTCCTGGGACAGTGCATTACGAGCCGAGACCCGTGCATCGGTGAATTGCTGAGTCACCGCCTGGGACTGGCCTACCGCCACTGCGCGGGATGCCGCCTGAGGATCGTCGGAAGGTGTCACCACCCGACGGCCCGAGGCCAATTGTTGACTGAGGTGCATGAAGTCCGCCTGCTGACGGTTCATGGAACCAACGCTCTGCTCGAAAATGGTGACAGTACTGATACGCATGGTCGTATTCTCCGCAATCAGGAACGCAGTCCAAGGATGGTATCGATCACCGAGGTCGCGGTGTCGATGATCCTGGCGTTGGCCTGGTAGTACTGCTGGTAACGAATCAGATTGGCCGCTTCCTCGTCGAGGTTGACCCCCGACTCGGACTGCTGCACGGCGCTGAGTTGATCGCTCAGCCCCTGTTGGGCGGCCAGGTTGACCTTGACGATATTGGTCTGATTGCCGACATCGCTGACCAGAGAGGCATAGGCCTGACTGAAGGTGGCGGTACCGCCGACCAGCAGTTGGTCCTGCAGCTTCTGCATGGCCAGGGCATTCTCGTTGTCGCCACTGCCGCTGCTCATGCCGGCGGCAATCTCATCGGGGTCGTTGATGGCATTTTCAAAGCTGCCCGCCGCACGCCGTACCGGCTGTACCTCGAAACTGTCACCATTCTCCAGCGCCGCCGTATCGGAGAAGGTCAGGCTGACACCACCAAAGCTCAGCTCGCCACTGTCAGCGTCGAAGCTCACTTCGCTGGCATCGAGCACTTCACCGGTATCCTTGCGGGTAATCTGGAAGGTCGGAGGGTTGGCGTTGGCATCCGTCACCTTGACGGTGTAGTCGGCAGCCTTCAGCGCGGCGATATTATCGTTGTCGAACGCGGCGCTGATCGTGGCACTGCCATTGTTACCATCATTGGAGAACACCCGCGGATTACCGATCTCGAAGAAGGTGCCACCCGCTTCTCCATCGAGATTGGTCCCCTGAGCATGCTGTTCGTTGAAGGCCACGGCCATGGAAACTGCTATCTGGCCGATCTGGTTCTGGGTACGGTCGAGGGTCTCGCTACGGAACTGCATCAGACCGCCGAGACTGCCGCCGGTAATCGCATCTTCCTCCAGTACCTGCATGCCGCCACCGGGGTCACGATAGCCCAGCACCACACGTTGAGGATCATTGGGCGAGGACACCGCCTCGAGACGATAGGCTTCGGTACCGGACACCAGTGGTTGGCCACTGGGCAGAGTGATCTGATACGACTTGCCGTCCTGCACGGTCAGCTCGACATCCAGCCGCTCGCTCAGCTCATTGACCAACTGATCACGCTGATCCAGCAGAGCATTGGGTGCTTCGCCATTACGTGCCCGCGCCAGCGCAATCTCACGGTTGAGCGATGCCACCTGCTGCGCTGTATTGTTGACCTGGCTGACTTCATCGCGAATCTGGCCATTGATGCCCTTCTGCATATCCTGCAGATAGCTGTCAAAGGCGCGGAACTGAGCGGACAGGGTATCGGAGGCCCCGATGACGCCCTGGCGAGCGGCAGGATCAGACGGGGCGCCTGCAAGGTCTTCCAGCGACGAGAAGAAGTTTTGCATCAGCGGCGCCAGTCCCGCATCCTGATCGGCCAGTAGGCTGTCGATCTGGTTGACCTGCGTCTGATAGGCCTCCAGCGCTGACGTGGAACTGGTTGCTGCGTTGAGCTGATCAGCAATATAGCGATTGAACTGACGCTGGATATCGTCAACCTGCACGCCCTGGGTACTGGCACTGCCCTCACCAAGGATGGTGATCTGACGGTTGTAGCCTGGCGTATAGACGTTACTGATATTGTTGCTGGTGGTACTGAGGGCGTTCTGAGCCGCATTGAGGCCGCTCAGGCCGATGGAAAACATGCTCATTGGTGGATTCCTTTCGCAGATGTTTCTGTTATCGGCCAGGGCAAACTGATCTTTAGCTACGAGCTACGAGCTACGAGTCGCGAGCTTCGAGCTGTTCTGTGCCCCTTGCTGCTCGTCGCTCGCAGCTCGCGGCTCCTTCAGAAAATGGTCGTCGGGTTGCGCAGGGTGTCGCGGCTGGCGACTGCCGTTGCACGGCTCTCGGTGGCACCCGACAACGGGCCCATGGTATTCATCACCGCAATCAGCTTGGCGGCGTAGGCCGGGTCCGTGGCATAACCGCCACGCTGCAGCGCCTGGGCAGCGGCAGCGGCATCCGGTGCCGTGGTCACGCTGGCATAGCGCGGATTGCCACTGATCAGGCCAGCATAGTCAGTGAAGGCTTCCTCGAAGGAACCGTAGACCCGGAAGTCGTCCTCAACGCGATAGCGCTGACCATTGACCACTTCATGGGTGGTAATGCGAGTGGTGGGGCCCTGCCAGGAAGCCCCCGCCTTGATACCGAACAGGTTGTAGCTGTTGCCCCCGCTCTGGGTGGCAATCTCGCGCCGTCCCCAGCCAGTCTCCAGTGCCGCCTGGGCAAGAATCAGCTCGGCAGGTACTCCGGAGGCGCGACTGGCCGCCCGAGCCGGCTCTCCCAACCGCGCCACGAACTCATGCACATGCACAGGCGCCTCACCGGCTTCGGCTCCGGCGATGCGTGAGCTGGCCTGCTGCTGGCTCATTCCCTCGGCAACCGCACCCAGTTCATCAAGGAAGGAATCCGGCACAGGCACTTCTGCAGTGTCGGGCAGATCATTGCGCAGAGCGTTATCCAATGGGCGTGGCGTGCCCCGTGGGATACCGGCGATCAGCTGTTCGACCTGGTCGGCCCTGGCACTGGCCTGGGGGGCTCCCAACTGCGATAGCAATTGATCGGCCAGACCAATGCCGCGGCTGGCCATGGTCTGCGACCATTGCTTGTCGAGCAGCGACTGATAGAACTGGCTCTCCCGTGAGTCGGTCAACCCAGAGCTCGGCGAGGCATCGCGCATGCTCTTCATCATCATGTCGATGAACATCGCCTCGAACTGGCGCGCCGCCTCTTCCGCCGCCGCGCCCTCACCTTTATGGGCGCTGGTCTTGAGTCGCTGCAGCCCCTGCATATCGAGGGCAAAACCGGCGTGCCCAGTCGACCCCGTGGCCAGGGTGGCTCCGCTGAGGGCGCTCGCCGACAGACCGGAGCCCAGGCTATTCGACACACTCATCAGATGATCTCCAGTTCCGCACGCAACGAGCCTGCTGCCTTGAGCGCCTCGAGAATCGACATCAGGTCATTGGGCGTGGCCCCCAGGGCATTGAGCGCATCGACAACATCCAGCAGGCTGGCGCCCTCCACGACATGCAGTGCTCCCTCTTCCTCATCGATGGAGATATCCGAGTCCGGTACCACTGTGGTTTCGCCATCACTGAACGGTGCCGGCTGACTGACTCCGAATGCGGTATCGATGGTGATCGACAGGTTGCCGTGTGCCACTGCAGCACGCCGCAAGGTAACCGCGCCATTGAGCACAATGGAGCCCGTCCGTGAATTGAGTACCACCCGTGCCGGAGCCGGCATCGGAGACACCTGAACACTCTCGACCCGCGCCATGAAGTTGACCCTGGAGTTGGCATTGGTCGGCCCATTAAGGGCAATCAACCCGCCATTGACCGCCGAGGCCACGGGAAAGGCGAACTCGGAATTGATGGCATCCACTACCCGCTGTGCAGTGCCGAAATCGGCATTGTCCAGCTGTAGCTCAAGCACTCCATCACGGTCGCCCAGCGCCAGCGGAACCGTCTGCTCAACCATGGCACCACCGGCGATGCGACCGCTGGCCTGGTGACTGGTCTGAACACTACTACCGGCGGACTGGGCACTGGCCCCGTTGATCAACATATTGCCCTGGGCCAGCGCATAGACATCGCCATCGGCACCCTTGAGCGGTGTCATCAGCAGGGTCCCGCCACGCAGGCTGCGCGCATTGCCCACCGAGGACACCACTACATCGAGACGCTGGCCGGGGCGGGCAAAGGGCGGCATGTCAGCCGTGACCATCACCGCAGCAATATTGCGCAACTGCATGTTGGTGCCCGGTGGCACGGTGATCCCCAACTGCGACAGCATATTGTTGAGGCTCTGACCGGTGAACGGCGCCTGCATGGTCTGGTCACCAGTGCCATCCAGGCCCACCACCAGACCGTATCCGACCAGTTGGTTGTCGCGCACCCCGGCGAAGGATGCCAGATCGCGCACCTGCTCCGCCCTGGCGAGCTGCGAGAACAGCATCAGAAAGACCAGCAACACCAGCATGACCGAGCCGAGTACCAGAATGGGGCTTTGGTTGATCCGATTGCGCATGACGTACCCCAGAAGATCAGAACGGTGAGATATTGAGGAAGAAGCGCTGCAGCCAGCCCATGTACTGCGCCTCATTGATATAGCCATCACCGACATACTCGATGCGCGCATCGGCCACCGCCGTGGACGGTACAGTGTTCAGAGCGGTGATAGTGCGCGGGTTGACGACCCCGCCGAAACGGATGAACTCGGTCCCCTGATTGATGGCAATCTGCTTCTCGCCACGCACACGCAAGTTACCGTTGTTCATCACCTCGACCACCGACACCGTGATGGTTCCAGTGAAGGTGTTGTTGGCCCGCGACCCTCCCCCACCTTCGAAATCACTGCTGCCCTCAAGCTCGAAGTTGTAGTCCACCAGATCCTCGAGGCCCTTGGGTGCCTGAGTCACGGTCAGACTGCTACCACCTTTACGGTCGGCATTGGAGTGAGAGTTCTTGCTGGCACTGACCTGTTCGTCGAGCACAATGGTCAGAATATCGCCTACATAGCGCGGCCGCCGATCCTCGAACAACGGCTGATAGCCGCGTGTCTTCTGGAAGATCGAGCCATTGGGCAACGGCTCGGGACGATCAGCGATCACGATCTGCTCCTGCTCCCCCACCACCGATGCCTTGGGTATCTGGGCACAGCCTGCCAATGACGACAGCACCATCACTCCCAGCAGAACCAGCCAACGGAAGGAGCGAAAGAATGGGGAACAAGCAGACATGAACGTCTCCGCAGCAATCCTGAGATCAGGAGTAGGTGGTCAAACATGAGTGAATTTTGAAGCAGCGATTGATCAAGAAACGTTGGAGAGAGGAGACATCAAGTGACGCTCCCGTCCCGAGGCCTGTCTGAAAAGTCGACGAGCGCAGGCACTTTTCAGGCCGGGCCTATAGCTGTGCCAACCGCGCCAACATCTCATCACTGGTCTGCACCGCCTTGCTGTTGATCTCGTAGGCACGCTGGGTCTCGATCATGTTGACCATTTCCTCGACCACATTGACGTTGGAGGTCTCGACATAACCCTGCATCAGTCGGCCTGCACCATCCATGCCCGGCATGCCCATATTGGCCGGACCGGAAGAGGCGGTTTCCACATACAGATTGCCGCCGATGGACTGCAGGCCGGTGGGATTGATGAAGGTGCTCAGGGTGAGCTGACCGACTTCATTGGTAGCGCTGGTGCCCGGCTCCGTCACCGACACGATGCCATCCTCACCAACGCTCACCGACAGCGCGTTGTCAGGAATGATGATCGCCGGCTCCACCGGATAACCATTGGCAGTGACCATCTGTCCATTCTCGTCGAGTTGGAAGCTGCCATCCCGGGTATAGGCGTAACTGCCGTCCGGCATCACCACCTGGAAGAAGCCCTTGCCGTTGATCGCCAGATCCCGCGAGTTCTCGGTGGCCTGCAGACTACCTTGGGTATGCAGGCGCTCGGTAGCCACCGGACGTACCCCGGTACCTACCTGCATCCCGGAGGGTAGGCGGTCCTGCACATTGTTCTGGGCGCCTGGCTGGCGCAGATTCTGATACAGCAGATCCTCGAACACCGCCCGCGACTGCTTGAAGCCGTTGGTCGAGACGTTGGCAAGGTTGTTGGAAATCACATCCAGCTTGACCTGCTGGGATTCCAGACCGGTCTTGGCCGTCCACAGTGACTTGATCATCAGGGGTTCCTTATCAGCTCAGCGACAGCAGGCTATTGGCCTGCTGGGCACTTTCGTCGGCGGTGGTGATCATGCGTGTCTGCAGCTCGTAACGTCGGGCCACATCGATCATCTGCACCATCGAGTCCACGGCGTTGACATTACTGCCTTCCAGCGCACCACTCACGATGCGCACCTGCTCCGAAGCAGGCAGTGGTGGGGCGTCGCCATTGGCACCGGCAGGCCCGCGAAACAGGCCATCGGCTCCACGCACCAGGCCGGCATCGCCGGGTTCGACCAGCTTGAGGCGCCCGATCTGGGCCAGCGCATCAGGCCCCTGACCCTTACCGATACCGCTGATGGTGCCGTCCGCGCCCATGAACAGCTCGGCCTCGAGAGGGACCTGAATAGGGCCGCCTTCGCCGATCACCGGGCGGCCGTTGGACATCAACAGGCCATTGCCATCGACCTGCAGGTCGCCACGACGGGTATAGGCCTCGCTGCCATCCTCGGCCTGGACAGCGAGAAAGCCCTCGCCATCGATAGCCACATCGAGCGTGCGGCCCGTCCGCGTAATGGGGCCGGGAGTATAGTCCGAGCCCGGCGTCGAAGCTGCCACCGACACACGGGTATCCAGTCGCGCCTCGCCCTGCACCGGCACCGCCCGCATGGCGTGAAGCTGGGCGCGAAAGCCGGTGGTGGAGACATTGGCCAGGTTGTGGCTGACCACCGCCTGCTGTTCGAGGGTCTGGCTTGCACCACTCATCGCGGTATAGAGCAATCGATCCATGGCTCGGGCATCCTCAAGTCATCAGTGATCAGCGCAGATTGATGGCGGTCTGCAGCACTTCATCCTGGGTCTTGATGGTCTGCGAGTTGGCCTGATAGGCCCGCTGGGTGACGATCATGTTGACCAGTTCGCGGGACATGTCGACGTTGGAGGTTTCCACTGTGCCGGACTCGATACCGCCCAGCATGCCGGTGCCGGGGGCGCCGACCATCTCCTGGCCGGAGGCGTCGGTAGCCACCCAGGCATTGTCGCCGGTGGGCTTGAGGCCTTCCGGGTTGCGGAAGTTGGCCAGAGCGATCTGACCCGCCGGACGAGACTGCTCGTTGGCGTAGTTGCGCATCACCGTGCCATCGTCCTGGATGGAGATTCCCACCAGGGCGCCGGAGGTGTAGCCATTCTGGGTCAGCGAGCTGGTGCTGGCGTTATTGCCGAACTGGGTAGAGCCGGTGATATCCAGTGTCATGCTCAGATCGGCGGGAGCGCCGTCCAGGTAGTCCGCACTGGCAAAGTTCAGTTGGAACTTGCCATCCGCCGGAGCGACCAACTGACCGTTCTGATCGAACTGCAGGTCCATGGGCTGATCCAGCACCTTGCCATCCATGGCTGCCGTGGCCTGCCAGGTATTGGGGCCGGTCTTCTCGTAATAGACGGTGACGTTGCGCGGGTTGCCCAGCGAGTCATAGGAGGTGAAGTTGTTGGAGTAGTGATAGTCCACATCCACCTTGTTGCCGGCGGTGTCGGACAGGGTCATATTATTGAGATCCTCTCCAGCTACCGTACGAGCATCAAGGTTGAAGGTAGTCTTGACATCAGTGGTGGCACTGGCCGGCATCTCGTCGGCGTCGATCTGCAGCACCTGGGGCTGACCTCCGACCTGCACATTGCCCTGTGCGTCCACGCCATAACCCATCACCCGTGCACCGGCAGCGTTCTGCAGATAGCCATCCGGCGTCAGGGTCAACTGACCATTGCGCGAGTAGACCACCTGCCCGTTCTGTTCCATGCGGAAGAAGCCCTGGCCGCTGATCCCCAGATCCAGCGGACGGTTGGTGGCTTCGAGGTTGCCGGAATTGAAGTTCTGCAATACCGCCGAAACCCGCGTACCCAGACCCACCTGGGAGTTGGCGAAGACATCGGCAAACTGCGCGCTACCGCTCTTGTAACCGACAGTCTGAGAGTTGGCGATATTGTTGCCGAGTACGTCGAGGCTATTGGCCGCCGCATTCAGGCCGCTCAGTGCTTGTGAAAAACCCATTGGTCATTCTCCTGTGGATGGCTTCCCTGCAATTTTTCTTGCCGACCTGGCCCGAACCGTCGAGAACGGACCCGGCCTGAACATCAAGGGCCTGCAGGGGCTCGGATTTCCGGCATTGGCTATGTCTATCGATGTTGCAGTCTTTCGTTCGCTTCAGGGCTAGAGAATCTGGCGCACTTCATCCAGGCTCACCTGGCCGTATACCGCGCCCAGATCGAGCATGATGTCGCCATTGGCATCCGCCGGGGTGACCCCCCCGACGATGGCGTAGTTGAGGGCAGTAACATCCACCTTCTTGCCTTCGGCGCCAGTTGCCTCGATCGTGACCTTGTAGGCACCATCTGCAGCAGCGGTGGTTCCATCCGCGGTCATGCCGTCCCACTGGAACGAATCGACACCCGCCGACGCCGGACCCAGGTCATAGCTGTTGACGACCTCACCGGCGTCATTGGTGATGGTGACCGTGACATCAGCCGCCGGCTCTTTCAGTTCGATACCGAAAGGCGTGGTGACGGTCTGGCCATCCTCGGTGGTGGTGACCAGCACACGATCGCCCGGAACCAGCACGCCCTCACCGATCATCTGAGCGGCCTGTATCGCCTTCCCGGCATTGATCTGGTCATTGATCACTGCCATCGAGGCATTGAGGTCCTCGATACCGGCCACGGTGTTGATCTGAGCCAACTGCGAGGTCATCTCGCTGTTGTCCATCGGGTTGAGCGGATCCTGGTTCTGCAACTGCGTCACCAGCAATGTCATGAAGTTGTTACTCAGCTCATCGGAGGCCTTGCTGGCACTGGCGCTGGCCGTGGCCGCGTTGACGCCGGTGGTAACGCTGGAATCAATGGTGTTGGCCATCTCTAGGCTTCTCCGATGGTGAGGGTCTTGAGCATCAGTTGCTTGCTGGTATTCATGACTTCGACGTTGGCCTGATAGGAGCGCGAGGCCGAGATCATGTTGACCATCTCGGCCACCGGGTCGACGTTGGGCATCTCGACATAGCCCTGCTCATTGGCAAGCGGGTGTTCAGGGCGATATTCCAGACGCAGCGGAGATGGGTCCTCGACCACCTCAGTGACTGCCACACCGCCAATGCCGCTGCGCGACGTGGACCGTGCCTCGAACATCACCTGACGCGCGCGATAGGTCTCGCCATCCGGCCCAGCCACGCTGTCGGCGTTGGCCAGATTGCTGGCGGTGACGTTCATGCGCTGGGATTGCGCACTCATGGCCGAGGATGAAATATCGAAGATCGAAAACATGGACATGCTGGGATTCCTGGTTATCACTGCCTGTCGAGCGAGTGCCACTGCCGACGCTGATATCAGCGCTCCGGCTGCATGGCCTGCTTGAGGCCCTGGATGCGGCTGTTGAGGATTGTCAGCGCCGCCTGGTAACGCACCGAGTTGTCGGCGAAGTCACTGCGTTCACGATCCATGTCGACCGTATTGCCATCCAGGCTCGGCTGTTCGGGCACGCGATACAGCAGGTGCCGGGCATCGAACATCGAGGCGGCCCCCTCGCCCGCCAGATGCTGGCTGGAAGTGCGAGCCAGCTTCAGCCCCGGCTGCATGCTCCCGCGGGTGGCATCTTCCAGAGCGCGACTGAAATCCATGTCACGAGCCTTGTACCCCGGCGTATCGGCATTGGCGATATTGCTCGCCAATACCTTCTGGCGCTCCTGACGCAATGCTAGGGCCTGCTGGTGAAAGGCAAGTGAAGCCTCGAGCTGGTCAAGCATCCCGGTGCTCTCCAATGGCTGTTCTGGAAATGACGAGTTGTCGACCATGGAGACTAGCCAGGAGCCTGTCACGATAAAGCGAGAAACAACCCGCTTTCCTGGTGTCATTTCCACCGATGGCCTGAGCACACCAGCGCTAGACTCGCCACAGGCTCTGTACGAAAGTGCCTGGTGGTAATCCCCAAAGGTGCTTGTCTGGTGTTCTCCTACACCTTCCTGCCATTCCTGTCGCAAGGGGTTCGTGCAAGCGAACCGGCTGCCGGGCACTTTCGTACAGATCGCCTTCGCCACCGCCAACACTCGTCCGGGACAGCTCTCCACCATGACCAGAGCACTGAAGGAATACCTGAAGCCAGCCCTGATCCTGCTGTCGCTGTGCGTCAGTCAGGCATGGGGTCTCAGCCAGGTACAGGGGAGCGACAACGTGGCCCGCGCGGATGACAACACTTCCAGCGTGACTCGGGTGCAGCAGTTCCTGTTCGAGCAACTGGTGGACTCCGGTATTGCACCGGACAACATCGGGATCAACGTCTTCCCCCCCGCGGTGTCTCTCGACAGCTGTCAGCAGGCCGAGCCCTTTCTGCCCCGGGATGACACTCGTCTGATGGGCCGGGTATCGGTTGGCCTGCGCTGCGACACCGATGGGAACCGTGTGCGCTATCTGCAGGCCGAACTGCATGTCTATGGTGAGCGTGTTATTGCTGCGCGCGACATCAACCCCGGTGAAATGATTCAAGCCGACATGCTGGCCACCGAGCGAGTCGACCTGAGCCGCTTGCCGGCACAGACACTGACCGATATTGACGCTGCCATCGGCCAGCAGGCACGTCGGCCTCTGCGCCAGGGGCAAAGTCTATCGGAGCAGGTGCTGAGCGCACCGCAACTGGTCCAGCGCGGCCAGCTGGTCAGTATCGAGGCCCTCGGACAGGGTTTTCGCATTCGCCGCCAGGGGGAAGCCCTGGACAACGGCGCGCAGGGCGACACGGTACGAGTTCGAACACAAAACAGGGAAATCGTGGAGGCTCAGGTAGCAGGCCCCGGTGTACTGACGGTGACTTTCTGAAGTCGGGTGAGAGGTTCGGTTAAAGTGAGAGATTTGGTTAAAGTCGTTCTTCAAATTGCCGATACTTGAAGTAACACCTTTTCAGAGCATCCCGGGAAGAGCCCCCGGCACATGAGGCAAGGCCCATGAAAATCGATTCCCAGACTCCATTGACCCGCCCATCACCCGCCGACGCCACCCGAGAGCCCCGTGCTGTCGAGGGTGGAGCCTCGGTGGACAACACCGCCGCCAGCCCCTCGAGCATGACCCACCTCAGCAGCGGCATCAACGACAGCCGTCAGGATGTGGACATGCAGCGCGTGGCAGAGATTCGCGACGCCATTCGCGAGGGTCGACTCGAGATCAACCCCGAGCGCATCGCCGATGGACTGATCGAGAGCGTGCGCGACATGCTGGGGCAGGACATACCAGGACAGGAAAAGGGTCAATGAGCCTGAAGCAACTACTCGACGAACAGCACTCACGACTCGGTGAGTTGCTGGCCCTGCTGGAACAGGAGCAGTCATGCCTGATCAAGGGCAAGGTCGATGGTGAGCATCTGCAACAACTGGCGGCCAGCAAGGCCGCTCTGCAGCAGGTCCTCGCCGACACGGAGCACAGGCGCCACCAGGTTCAGTTGCGTCTTGGTTACGAAGACAATCGCGCCGGAGCTCGCCGGGCCTCCCTCGATGCCGGATGTGCCGAACTCTGGGACCAGCTATGCCAGCGCGCCGAGCAGGTCGCCCGCGCCAATCGCCGCAGTGGCGAGGTCCTGCACCTGCGCATGGATCAGAACAGGCAGATCCTCGAACAGATCCACCGCCTGGCCCAACCCAGCGTCTACTCCGCCAACGGCCGCGCGCCGCTGCAGAGCCCACGCCTCAACGCTTCTGCCTGAGAGGAGCAGCTCATCAACAATGACACTGGTCGCAAGCATGACCGAGACGGCCCCTACATCTGACGTAGCGGACGAGTACTGCTCCTGACCATTGGTACCACCGGCAACCGAATGTGTTGCGGCTGCGTTGCCGCATCATGAATCTGGGTCATCAACAGCTCCGTGGCCCGTGCGATCATATCGTCCACTGGCTGTGCCAGACTGGTCAGAGAGTGGCTGGGCCACGCTGCCATCGGCACATCATCGAAGCCGATCACCGAGAGATCCTTCGGTATCGACAGGCAGAACTCATGTCTTGCCGCTTCCATGACGGCCAGAGCCATCAGGTCGTTGGCCGAGAAGATGGCATCCGGTGGCTCACTGGAGGACAGCAGTCGGCGAGTCGCCAGCAGCGCATCATCGTAGCGATAGTTGCCGACCTCCCGATGATGCAGCTCAGCACCTCCGTCTGCCAGGCCCGCAAGGAAGCCATCGCGACGCTGATCACTGGTAGACGTCCCCTCAAGCCCAGCAAGCCAGGCAAATCGGCGATGTCCACAGCGAATCAGATGCTGGGCCGCCCAATAGCCACCATGAAAGTTGTCGCAGCTGACTTGACTGACACCGTCATAGGCCACGGTTCTATTGATGATGACAGTCGGAATCCCCAGGTCGGTCAGCATTGATGCCTGCTCGGCATCCAGGGTAATGGCCAGCATCAGTACGCCTTCCACCTGACTGCGAATGAGTCCGTCGATCACATCGCTGATACTGTCGCCAGGTGACGCAGCAAATAGTTGCAGGAAATATCCCTGGTCCTGAAAGAATCGTGATGCTCTTTCCAGAAGCGTGGAGTAGAACGGGTTTTCCAGACTATGGAACACCACCGCCACCGTCCGACTTGATCGCGTGATCAGCGAGCGGGCGATCGAGTTGGGCCGATAGCCCAACTCCCTGGCCGCCTTGAGGACCTTCTGCCGCGTTGCCTCGGACACACTGGCCTGCGGAGAAAAGCAGCGGCTGACTGCCGATTGCGAGACACCAGCCAGTCTGGCGACGTCCCTTGAAGTCACGCCTCTCTTCTTCATGCTGTCCTCACGATAACCGCCATGGTCCCTCCGCCCCCAACCCTTCTGCTACCTCAAGGACGCGGCCATCGTATTGTCCCATGTATGCCGGGGTGGCTCCTACCTATGGCCCCGTTCAGAATGCTACCTTGTCGGCACCTTTCAACTGCAACAGGGTGCGCGCATCATCAGGCGTGGCCACACTCAGCGCCAGGGATTCCAGCATCTGTCGTGCCTGACCAACCTGAGTGGCATTACTCTCGGCCAGACGCCCCGGTCCGGCCCAGAGAGAGTCCTCCAGACCAACGCGCACATGACCACCCATGGCCGCCGATTGCGCGGCAATACGCATCTGATTGCTGCCAGCCCCGAGCACCGACCACTCATACTCGTTACCGAACAGGCGGTCAGCGGTACGTCGCATATGGATGACATCCTCGGGATGCGGCCCAATGCCTCCCAGTATGCCGAAGACACTCTGTACGAACACCTTGCCGGTAATCACGCCTCGATCACGCAGGTTCTTCAGGCTATACAGATGACCGATGTCATAACACTCACATTCAAATCGAGTGCCATTGGCAGCCCCGAGGGTCATGATCTTCTCGATGTCGGCAAAGGTGTTCTTGAACACCAGGTCACGACTGTTTGCCAGGTGCTCTCGCTCCCAGGCGTGGGTGAACTCGGTGAACCGGTCGAGCATCGGGAACAGTCCGAAGTTCATCGACCCCATATTCATCGAGGCGAGCTCCGGCTGGAACTCGATGGCCGGTCGCATACGCTCTTCCACCGTCATGTGCGGGCTACCACCGGTGGTCAGATTGATGACCGCATTCGTGGCCTCCTTGATCTGTGGTAGAAAGCGCTCGAAAACCTTCGGATCCTGTGTCGGTCTACCGGTTTCCGGGTCACGAGCATGCAGGTGAAGAATCGCCGCACCGGCTTCTGCCGCCGCAATCGATGCCTCGATGATTTCTTCCGGGGTCACCGGGAGATGAGGCGACATCGATGGGGTATGAATTGCGCCGGTGATGGCACAGGTAATGATGGCCTTGCGTTGGGTCGCCATGGACAGGTCCTCGGGTCATGAAGATTCAAGTAGATGACGGCGCAATGCCATCAAGCGTCGGTCACGCCATTGCTGGCGCGCATCCAGATCAGCAATCGGCAGTAGCTGACGGCGCTCCACCTGCAACTGATCAAGCAGGTCGTTATCCCAGGGCGCAGGCTCCTGACGCTGGGCATCGATATCACGGTAGAGCGGCCCGTAACGTTGGCCATAGTCCTTGATGCCAGCGGGAGCATTGAGATCGATGGTTTCCAGTGGTCCCATGAAGGCCCAACGCAGGCCGAGCCCGAAGCGCATGGTTCGATCGAGGTCATCGACGGATACCACGCCATCACGATAAAGGCGCAGGGCTTCATTGAGCAGCGCTCCCTGTAGCCGATTGAGCACGAACCCCTGGGTTTCCTGCCTGACCAGAATCGGCTGTTGGCCAACCTTCGTCATCAATTGCAGGGTGGCGTCGACGCAGCTCTGGTCAGTGGTAGGTGCAGGCACTACCTCAACCAATGGAACCAATGATGGCGGATTGACCGGGTGCGCCACCAGACAGCGCTCGGGATGTCGCAGATCGCAGCCGAATTGCGACGCAGGAATACCAGAGGTCGAGCTGGCCAGCACCGTACTGGTTGACACATATTGTTCGATTTCGACCAGCAGACGGCGCTTGATGGCCAGATCCTCGGGACCGCACTCCTGTACGTAGACAACATCACGCAGTGCCGTGGTCATGTCCGCGTCAATCTTCACACGTGCGAGGACTTCGGCTGCGTTGTCCAGCAGACCTTCGGCAACCATGACCTCCAATCCCTCGGCAATCGCTCCGCGGGCACTCTGCAGCACTGTCGGGTCTGCATCATACAAACGGATCTCGTGGCCGGCGCGGGCAAATACCACCGCCCAGGCACGTCCGATCAGTCCGGCGCCAACCACTGCTACGGATTGCGTCATGACTCCTCCCGCCATCACAGGCTCTCGACGTTGCCGCAGACACTCAATGCCTGACCGCAGATATTGCTGCCTCCCGGCGCAGCCAGGAACAATGCCATGGCCGCCACATCCGTGGGCTCAACCATCTTGCGCATGGAGACACGCGAGAGGTTCTCCTTCTCCATCTCGGCATAACTGATGCCACGTTGCTGGGCACGGTCATGGATCACCTGTTCGATACGCGGACCACTCACGATACCCGGGAGAATGGCGTTGACCCGGATGCCATCGGGCCCCCATTCGCAGGCAAGGCTTCTTGTCAGGCCCACCACTGCCCACTTGCTTGCGGCATAGGGCGTGCGATAGGCAAAACCCAGACGGCCGGCCACCGAGGCTAGATTGATCAACAGTCCCCGGGACTCGCGGAGGCCCCGAGCAGCACGGTGTGCCACGTAGTACTGCCCATTGAGGTTGATATCGATGGTTTGACGCCAGGCATCCCCATCGATCTCCTCAATGGCCGCCGTGGGCCCTGCGATTCCTGCGTTGTTGACGACCACATCCAACCCACCAAGCTGTTCTGCATCAGTGAACAGGCGATCCACCTGGGCCTCATCGCTGACGTCAGCCAGCGTCGAACTGATGCCCGGAGGTAGGGCCGCCAGAGCCTGCTCATCAACATCGCAGACATGCACACGAGCGCCGGCCTGAAGAAAGGCATGAGCCATTGCCAGACCTATGCCATTCGCTCCAGCGGTGACCATGACACGGAGGCCCGCACGGGGAACCAGGCTTTCAACAACGTTCATCGGAATATCCTTCTGGAAAATCTCATCTGGTTACGATCTCAACAGTTATCTCAACGTCGGCAACCAGGTCGAGAGGGAGGGCAACACACTGATCAACAGCAGATTGATCAGTACCAGAGCAACGAAGGGAAGGATCGACCAGGTCAATCGAGCCACTCCCACACGGGCAATCTGGGAGGCAACGAACAGATTGAGTCCTACAGGGGGAGTGAACATGCCCATGGCGAGGTTCACCACCATGATGATGCCGAGATGAATCGGGTCGAAACCGAAGCTCACCGCAATGGGCAGCAGGATCGGCACGAAGATCAGGATGGCCGCCGCAGCCTCGATGAACATGCCGGCAATCAGCAACAACAGGTTGACCAGCAGGATGAACACCAGCGGACTATCGATGGCACCGATCACGAAGTCCGATATCATGCTGGGCACTCTGAGGCTCTGCAGAATACGGCCATAAAGCCCAGCAGCTCCGATGATACTCAGCACCACCGCCGTCATGACGGCGGCTTCCTGAAAGATACCGGGCAGATCACGCCAGCGAATCTCGCGATATACCAGAGTCCCTACCACGAAGGAGTAGGCCACTGCGACAACCGCCGCTTCCGTCGGTGTGAAGATCCCGCCATAAATGCCGCCGAGAATGATCAACGGCATGAAGATGGCCAGCAATGCCTTGCGTCCGGCCGCCAGGATCTCGCCCGGTGAACTCTTCGCTTCGCCACCATGGTGGTACCGACGAGCATAGAACCAGGCGTACATCACCAACGTCATCGCCAGCATCAGTCCGGGCAACACCCCCGCAACGAACATATCGCCCACCGAAACATCTGCCGCAATCGCATAGAGAATCAGCGGGATACTAGGCGGAATAATCACGCCCAGGGCACCGGATGCCGCCTGGTTGGCCGCCGCATAATCACTGGCATAGCCTTTGGCCACCATGGCCGGAATCAGAATCGAGCCAATCGCCGCCGTGGTCGCCGCACCGGATCCAGAGATGGCAGCAAAGAACAACGAAGTGAGGATTGCGACCATGGCAAGACCACCGGTCATGTGTCCTACCAGGGTATTGGAGAAGTCCACCAGGCGGCGGGAAATTCCACCACTCTGCATCAAGTATCCAGCGAGAATGAAGAAGGGAATCGCCATCAGCGGAAAGGAGTTCACCGAGGCAATGAATTGCTGGGCCACGATCAGCATCGGCATCAGATCGCCATGCCAGACAGTTACCGCTGATGCCAGACCGAGGGAAAAGGCAATCGGCACACCGAGGATGAACAGCACCAGCAACAACACGAACAACAGCAGAGCCATCAGGATGCCTCCCCGGTGCGTGAGGCCGCATCCACTTCATCAAGTAGCAGACCCAGCGAGTTGACGACAATCACCAGTCCGCCGAGAGGAACGGCCAGGTAGGGCCACATCATGGAAACCCTGGTGCTGGGAGCGATCTGGTGAGATACCCGTTCGACCAGGTTGAATCCGTAGTGGACAAGGATCAGGGCAAAGCTCAACGAGCACAGGATGATCAGCACTCGCATGACGGTAGCCAAGCGAGGACCTGCGTACTCCAGAACAATATCGACAGAAATCAGCAAGCCCTTGCGATAGGCATATCCTGCACCGATGAAGGTCAGCCAGATCATCGCAAAGCGGGCGATCTCCTCGGAAAAGAACAGCGGTTTACCCACCACAAATCGAGCGAAGAACTGCCAGAAAATCAGTACTGTCATCACCAACAGGAGAAGTGCGAGCAACCAGCCGATAACACGGTTGAAGCCATCGATACCGAGACGCAGCGCTGATAGCGAACGATGCATATGTCACCTCTGTGGAGGCTGTGGTGCCGACAAGCCGACACCACAGATATCCATGAGTGGCCTCACCGGCCACGACTAAAGCTGGCAACCCAAAGCTCAGTGTTCGAAGTTGATGGCCGCCTCGACCAGGTCTTCACCAACAGTGGGGCCCCACTGCTCGATGACGGGCTGAACCGCTTCCTTGAATGGAGCCAGATCGGGGTGAGTCACCGTCATGCCCTTCTCCTCCAGTTGCGTCAGGTAACGCTGCTCCAACTCCTGGCTGGCGTCCCGCTGAACCGGCAGGGCCAGTGCTGCTGCCTCGAGAATGATCGCCTGATCCTCTTCGCTGAATGATTCAAAGAGATCCAGCCCCATCATCAACGGCGCTGGGGAATAGACGTGCCCTGTCAGGTTCAGATAGTCCTGAACCTCGTAGAAATTGACGTCATAGATGGTCGCCAGCGGGTTTTCCTGGCTATCCATGACCCCCTGTTGAAGTGCGGTATAGACCTCGGTCCATGCCATCGGCGTGGCATTGGCCCCCAGCGCTTCCCAGGTATCGACCTGGACACGGCTTTCCTGGGTTCGGTGGTTGATTCCCTGAAGGTCGTCAGGAGTATTGATGACGCGCACCGAGTTGGTTTCGTGGCGGAAGCCATTCTCCATCCACGCCAGAATCTTGACGTTCATCTGCTGCTCGGCCAGCTCAGCCAGTTGCTCACCGTACTCACTGTCGAGAAAGGCATAGGCATGTGCGTGATTCTCGAAAATATACGGCAGGTCGAAGAGCATGAACTGATCGACAAATCCGCCCATGGGACCTGTCGAGGTGATACCGGCATCGATGATGCCGAACCCCATGCCTTCAACAACTTCCCGCTCGGCTCCCAGGGCATTGTCATAGTGTGGCTCGATCGCCAGTCGCCCATCGGACAAGCGCTCAAGCTCCTCACCGAAGCGCAGGACACCAATACCCTGCTGGGACTCAGGCCCAAGCGGCAGGCTGACATCAATCACCCTCTCAGGGGCGGCCAGAGCATGAACGGAAGTCCCAAGAGCGAGAACCGTCAGGGCACTGGTGGACAGAAAACGAGACAAGAACATGGCGAAACTCCCGGCAGGCGGAACCCGCTCTGCACCGCGTAAAAGTTGGACATTATTGTGGTATTGCGATTGTCGATGGAGCGCAACTGATCACATGGATCAGTTCTAGTCACGTTTGCATACGTATGCAAACAATTTTGTAGAATGTGCGGAATGAATAAACATAACCAACTAATTTACATATAAATATACTTTAGTATTAGCCAATGAATACGTAGTACATAAATATTGTTTCGCGGACCAACATAGGTGCCCTGGCGGGTGCACGGGACCCGAGCTGCTGGCTGCTATGGAAGAACATCTCAACCAACTGACTTGAAAGGAAGAACACGCCCGACATCTCAAGATGCCGGGCCTTGCTATTAACATGGCAATCAAATAGCTCATCCTGATCGATTTGATTGTCGTCCGCCCCACAGGATCTGCTGGTGTGGGGCGGTGTTGGTCACGCCGGTTGGCATTGAACCGCCGGGGTACCATCCCGACCGCTCACTATGACATCGACCACCAGGCCATCATGCGATGGCCAGACGGCCCTGCCGAGCGAACCAGCTTTCCAGAGCCTCCGCGTCCAGCGCCTCGGCCATCAGATTGCCCTGGACCCGGGTCAATCCCAGCTCACGTACGGCTTCCAATTGCTCTGTGGTCTCCACGCCAACGGCGACACTTTCCAGCTTGAGCGTCTGGAGACACTGAACCAACGCGGCAACACTCTGACGCACCGACGATGGCGCCAGACTCAGGGATTGGATGGTCTCTGGTGCCACCTTACCCACCGATACCGGCAGGATCGCAAGCGTCAACAGGTCGACCGGCGAGTTGCCCAACCCATCGATGGCTACATGGACTCCCAGGGCGGTGATGCGACGCAATAGATGGGAATGTCGCTCACCATCCTCGAACAACCCACCGCCATTGATCTCCAACGTCAGCCAGTCGAGGGAGTCGTCCAACTGGCGGAGGAACACGTCCAGTGGCCGTCCGTCGAAGGCATTCTGGTCGAGCATGCGTGGATGGATATTGATGGCGACCTGCCCATCTCCCAGCGGATGTCCCCGGCCACACCAGCGACGACGCTGTTCCACTACCGTCTGCACCACCCAGCGGTCCAGTCGATCAATGAGATACATTTCCTCAGCCATCCCCACGAAAACCCGCGGCTCGATCTCACCGTGTTGCGGATGGTTCCAGCGCACCAGAGCCTCGAGACCACAGCACTCACCACTGTCGAGATCGAGTTGAGGCTGGTAGACAAGGCGGAAGTGCCTGTCAGGCTCCATCAACGCTTCCTGCAGGCTATGGCGAAACGCCTGACGCTCCTCGGTCAAACGCTGCAGGCTACCGTCAAAGAATCCATGAGTGCCGAGAGCCGTGGCCTCCAGTGCACGCTCGGCATTGGCGACCAATTGCACCGCATCCTCGCCATCCTCGGGATACATGGCAATGCCGATACGGGGTTCGATCAGCGCGGTCGCCTGTCCTGCCAGCATGAAAGGGGGCTCCAATGCCTCCAGACAACGTTCCGCCACCACGCTCAAGCCCTCTGGCGTCGCTGGCAGTTCCACCAGCACACCAAAGCGATGGCCATCCAGCTGTACCAGGCTGTCGTCACGGCGCAGTGTTGACGCCAGTCGTCGACCAGCACGGCGTGAGACGCGGGATGCCATCTCGGCCCCCTGTTGAGCAACCACCCGCGCCATCCCGCTCAACTCAACGACCATCACAGCCAGGCTCTGCCCAAGACGGTCAGCGCGCTCAAAGGCATGGTTGAGACGATCCTCGAAGACCCAGGCGCTGGCAAGGCTACCGGCTTCGGGGACGGGCAATTCCTGGAGCAGTTCGGTTTCACCGTCGAGGTCGACGAACGTCAGCAGGCAAATGCCGACATCACGTCCCTGATGGAAAGGCACACAGGACACCAACCCCGGACGCGGTTTGCTGCTGTCATCCACCGACAGCCACGCCTGTTGCCACTCCTCGCTCACTTCGAGCCCTTGAAGGTGGTCATCTTCCGACACGACATGCACAACGGGCCGCAATAGCTCATTGAGGCGCCGCCCCCCCAATTCACCTCCACTTGGGCAGGCCAGATTGATCAGCGCATCATTGGCCCAGAGCAGGCGATCCCCGGCATCCACCAATGCCATGCCAACCGGCATATGGTCGAGCACCAGCCCGGCAACGAGAACAGGATGCTGAGCGACGTTGCCTTGACCCAACGCCTGGACAATGGAAGAAGGTGATGCCGTCGAGTTCTGTTCCGTAGCCATGGTTTCTGCTCATACAGATGAAGTAATGCCCGCGCCGAATACTAGCGCCGCTCGGCAGCGATCAATCCGCCCTGGTGACGAACAAATCAGCAGCAATCCGGCAATTTCATACCTGACACAGTCAAAACAACTACAAAACCCATTTACCCGCAGCATTAAAGGTAATTGGGCTGTGCTTTTTTCAGAATGTCTGATTGGCGACAAGCCTAATCGTCGGGCCTTGACTCGCAAACCACTGGAGTCCGGAAATCGGGATAGTCTTGATCTGGATTGAGGGTTGGTGTGATCAGCGGGAAATTTCACGCCCGGATCATCCCCGGGCACGAAAACAGGCGCCCGAAGGCGCCTGTTGATTGAATCCCATGACGGGACTCCTGTTGACTGGCCGACAATCCAGGGGGTCATCCTGATCCCGCTTGATTGTCGACAGCGGCACTTCCCTGTGCCGCCATCAACCCGACAACACAGTCTGCCGGGTTGTTGGGGCGAAGCCCTTAGCGCAGCAGAGACAGTACGCCCTGCGGGACCTGATTGGCCTGGGCCAGTACGGAAGTACCGGCCTGCTGCAGGATCTGAGCGCGGGTCATGTTGGCCACTTCCACCGCGTAGTCGGCGTCTTCGATACGAGAGCGAGCCGCAGACAGGTTGGTTTCAGTCGTGCTCAGGTTGGTGATGGCAGACTCGAAGCGGTTCTGGATGGCACCGAGGTCAGAGCGCAGGGTGTCGACTGTGTTCAGCGCAGTATCCAGAGTGGCCAGCGGGCTTTCAGTCTTGGCTTCGGTCAGCTCGGTGTCCTTGGAGCTGAATTTCACCTCAGCAGCTGACGGAGTGGTGCCGCCATCCGGGCTGTCAGTGATGGCGAAGTCGTTCTCGTCGACCGCGAAGCTGACGGTATCGCCAGCAGCGTTGGTGCCCTGAACAAAGTAGTTGCCGGCCTCGTCCTTCATCAGTGCGCCGTCAGAGATGCTACCTTCGCTGTCAGTAACGGTGATGTTGGCAGTATCGATGTCCGCGCCAGTGGAATCCTTGAGGTCACCAGTGGCAACCGCAGACAGCGAGCCTTCGAAGGAGTTGACGTTGAACTTGTCGAGACCCAGTGTCTCGGCGTTGATTTCCTTCAGATTGACATTGATCTGCTCACCGTCGTTGGCACCGACCTGGATGGACAGGTCCTGATCCTTGGCCAGCACCTTGACGCCGTTGAAGCTGGTTTCCTCGGAAATACGATCGATCTCGTTGAGACGCTGGCCGATTTCCTTCTGGATGGAGTTGAGGTCCTTGGCAGAGTTGGTGCCATTCTGGGCCTGAACAGTCAGCTCACGAACACGCTGCAGGTTGTCGTTGACCTGGTTGAGGGCGCCTTCAGCAGTCTGGGCAACGGAGATACCATCGTTGGCGTTACGCTGGGCCTGGTTCAGACCGGTGACCTGAGAGGTCATGCGGTTGGCGATGGCCTGACCTGCGGCATCATCCTTGGCGCTGTTGATACGCAGACCAGAGGACAGACGCTCCATCGCAGTGGTCAGAGAGTTCTGTGAACGGTTCAGGTTCTGCTGACCGATCATGGAGGTAATGTTGGTATTGATCACTGACATGATGAATTCCTTCCCGATAAGGTTGTTGGGGCTCCATTGGCCGGCCTCTCTGGCCTGCCGCAACGGCGCCGTTGGCCGTTACCCCAGTTATCGGTGCCCGCCACAAAACCTTTAGCCTCAGATCGGAAATTTCTTTTCCAGTGGCCGTCATTTCCCCCTCAAACTGTTGTTTTTCATGAAGTCAACAGCAAGTTTTAACATCTCGAGATACGAGCAGCACATCGCCATTCCGATGACTTTTCGCCCCGAACCGCCACCAGACCTACTGTTTATATCACCCAGCTATCTCACCCAGGAACGTGATCTCGAAGCTGTGGGCTCGTTGCTCGTTGCTCGTTGCTCGTGACGGGAAGCTCGCTGCAGGAAACCACCACCCTGGCTCAAGTTCATCGCCGTGCGGCCGATAGTTCGAAATATCGCACCATCCGGCGTCTGTTCCGGCCACCAGAACCGCGGCTCGCTGGCAGACTACGACCATCGACAAGGGAATACGTCATGCCCTCTATCTCATCGCTCGGTATCGGCTCAGGCATCGACCTCAATGGACTGCTTGATCAACTCGAGGCTGCTGAACGCAAGCAACTCGACCCTATTATCGTCAAGCAGGCCAGCTATGAGGCGAAAATCTCGGCCTACGGCAAGCTCGACAGTGCCCTGAGCAGCTTTCAGGATGCCGTGGCAAAGCTAAAGGACCCGGCATTGTTCAGTAGTCTGTCAAGTACCGTCGACGGCGAAGGCATCACCGCCAGCGACAGCAGCAGCGCTCAGGCCGGCCGCTATGAAGTCAGTGTGACGCAACTGGCCAAGGCCCAGAGTCTGGCATCGGCCGGCTTCAGCGATCGAGACGCCGCCCTGGGTGGGGGAACCCTGTCGCTCTCGGTTGGTGGCAAGGATATCGATATCGAGATCGGTGAAGATGCCAGCAGCCTCGACGATATTCGCGATGCCATCAATGCATCCGACGCGGGCGTGCGCGCCACCATCGTCAACGACGGCGACCCGGACGCTCCCTGGCGGCTGGTGCTGACCAGCAAGGAGACCGGTACCGAGGCCACCATCTCCGATATGTCGTTCACTGCCTCCGGTACCGACAAGGGGCTCGAATCGAGCCTCAATCTGACCGCGATGGAAGAGACGGTATCCGCACAGAACGCCGAACTCACGGTCAACGGCATTGCCATCAGCAGCTCTTCCAACAAGGTGGAAGGTGCCATTGAAGGGGTCACCCTGACGCTGAGCGCCACCGGCGACAGTACCGTCAAGGTCGAGAACGACAACTTCGCCCTGCGCGACGCGATCACCACTTTTGTCGACAGCTACAATGACCTACAAGGTACCGTCGACCAACTGACCAGTTTCGATTCCGACAGCGGGGCGGCCGGCGAACTGCTCGGTGATGCCACGCTGCGCAATATCGACGCCCGCCTGCGCAGTGGCCTGGTCTCCAGCGTCGATGCCGGAGGCCTGAGTTCGCTCAGCGATCTGGGTATCACCCTGCAGCTGGACGGCACCCTCGAGCTCGACGACAAGAAGCTCGACGAGGTGATCACCAACCAGCGTGGCGATCTTGCCACTTTCTTCTCCGGTACCACAGATGCGGCAGGGGAAGTGGTTCAGGCCGGTTTTGCCACCAACCTCGACACCACTCTGGGCGACATCCTTGACGATGGAGGACTGCTCGACAACGCCACCACTGGCGTCGAAACCCGGCTCGAGACCCTGGACGCCCAGTATGCGCGAACCGAGAAGACCATCAACGAGACGGTGGATCGCTATCGCAAGCAGTTCAGCCAGCTCGACACCATGATCGCCAGCCTCAACCAGACCAGCAACTACCTGACCCAGCAGTTCGACGCTCTGAATGCCCAGACCGGCAAGTAATACGTCGGTCAGTGAGGCTCAGGCCAGTGAGGCTTCGGCCAGTGAGACTCGGGCCAACAAGACCCCGGCAAGCATTCATGCCGGGAACCGCGGCACAGGGCTGTGCCGCCGATACCAGCCCGTACCGCACCAGCAGCAGCTCCATGCGTCTGCTCTGGGGTGGTACGGGCAGCCATCAAATGGATCAGGATGACCATTTGATCAACGAGTCGCCAGTCCCGACGCCTCAGGTAAACACCCGACTTTCGCGGACCGCGAGGCAATGATCAGGAGGAACGTCAACATGACCGTCATGCAAGGCAACGCCGGCTATGCCCGAGGGGCCAGCGCCTATGCCCGAGTAGGCGTCGAGAGCAGCGTCATGTCTGCCAGCCCGCACCAGCTTATCGTGATGCTGTTCGATGGCGCCCAGGCCGCCATACGTGCCGCCCGCCTGCACCTGCAGGATGGGCGCATCGAGGCGCGTGGCGAGTCCATATCCCGGGCGCTCAACATCATCAACAACGGCTTGCGGGCAGCACTCGACATCGAGCGCGGGGGCGAGATCGCCACTCGGCTCGATAGTCTGTACGACTACATCAGTACACGCCTTATCGAGGCCAACCTTCGTCGGGACATGGCCGCACTGGATGAGTGCGACCACCTGATCGAGGAGATTGCCTCGGCCTGGCGCGAAATCGGCTCCACAACCAACTGACCGAGGTGCTCATGCCCCACGTCCGCTGTCCACAAGATACTGAGCACGCTCGGCTCATCGAACAGTACACCGCCCTGTTGCGATTGACGGAGCGTATGCTTCAGCTCAGCCATGACCACGAGTGGGAGCAACTCATCACCATCGAGGCCGAGTATGTGACCGCGGTCTCCCGGCTCGGAGGCCCACTGCCGATCGAGCACCTCGATGAACCCACCCAGAAGCACATCGGCGAACTGCTGGAGGCCATTCTCGACAACGACATGCGCCTACGTCAGCAACTCGTCGAACGGCGCGATGCACTGGGCGACATGCTGCAGGTATCGCGTCGCCAGCAGGACCTGCATCGCGCCTACAGCGGCGGCAAGGTCGTCAATGCCGGCTCACGCTTCCGACGGAATCCGTCGTGAGCGGCATCAACAGTCTGATCGATACACTGCTCCACCAGGTGCTGGGCAAGCGCGTCGACCTGCCCGCACCTCGGGACTTCAATGCCCCGGTCAAGGCCATCGACCCTGGGCGCGGGCCACACGAGGTCCATAGTGACTCGCGGCTCGACGCACGTCATTCCTCGGCCGTCGCCCGCAACGAGACAGGCCAGGGATCCAGCCACACAGCACCGGCTGGTGGCGTGACTCCCTCGGCCATCATTCGTCTCAGCGCCCCGGCGCAGCATATTGCGGACCTACTGCTGCGCTTTCCAGCACCTTCTTCGGTCATCACCTCCCGACAGCCTCTGCTGAGTGCGCCTCCCTTGCCATCGCCCCAGTCTCCTCCCGCGTCGACCGACCTGAAAACGGACCACGCGGCACATAGCGCACCCACCGCCCTCGGCGCCTCGAACGAGGCGTCCGTCCGACCGGAGGTCAACCAGATTGCACTTCGCCTGGGCCACCAGGTCCGCGACAGTGGACTGTTCTTCGAGTCTCACCTGGCACGCTGGATCAAAGGTGAGATGCCACGGGAACAACTGGCGCGAGAACCGCAGATGTGGCGCCTTCTGCAGTTCCACCCCGCGGCAAGTCCCGACCACCAACGCGGCAGGCCCCAGGGCCTGACCTCCGCCCCCTGGCGGGCCAGTCAGCCAGCCGGTTTCGTGCCCCAGGGCTCGCCATTGGTCAGCTCTCTCGAGGCTCACGAGACTACCAGTCAGCAACCACAACACAGTGGTGACCACGCCCACCGTCCTGCCGTCCATGACAGCCTGGCACCTCTGGTGCGCCATCAACTGGAACTGCTGTCCACACCAGCGCTGCGCTGGGAGGGTGATGTCTGGTCGGGACTGTTCATGGCGCTGCTGCTTCAACCCGACAGCAGGCATCAAGGTGACGACAGACAGCCCATCGACCGGGGTGGTAATGATGACTCCCGGCAACAGGCCTGGCAGGCACACATGCAACTCGATGTGGACAGGTTCGGCACCCTGTCGATTGATGCTCGGCTCGAGGAGACTCGGCTGTCGCTGACGCTAGGCACCGAGGACGAACAACTGCGGGAGACACTGCGTCAGCATCAGCAGACCCTGGCCTCTCGTTTGAGAGGTCATGGTCTGCAGCAGATCGACATCCAGGTTGGCGCTTGCCCTTCGACACGCCAGGACACTCCTGCCAATGACTGACATCCCCTCGTCACGACGCCAGGCCGTCGCACTCGCCTATGATGAAAACGATGGTGCACCACGCGTCATCGCCAGTGGCTACGGCAATATCGCTGAGCACATCATCGAACAGGCCCATCAGCAGGGCATTCATGTCCACGAGGAACCCGCACTGGTTGGCCTGCTGATGCAGCTCGACATTGACCAGCAGATTCCTCCCGAGCTTTACCAGGTCATCGCCGAATTACTGGTGTGGATTTACGAACTTCGTAGCTAACACTCCCCCTCAATGAAGAAAAGTTTCATATAGTTATTTTTCGTTATTTTTATTGAATATCCAATTATTCCTGGGATGAAATAGCATCATTGTAATGCTATTTATATGAAGATTACGGTTCGTTGATGTACGTCAACGACTGGTCGAAATCGTCACTTGTGCGACTGGCGCATTACGCCACACTAGCGTCATTCGACGATGAAAAAGAGCGTAGATGCCCGCAGAAAGACTCATTTCGGCCCAGAATTGCGGAATTTTGCGTTCGACAATGCCGGCAACGATCGGCGGTATAACGAGAATTGAGGCAGGGAACTATGAGCTCCACCACATTGGTCGACGAGATTCAGGACATGAATCTTGCCTACCTTCTGCTGGCCAGAAGGCTACTGGCGGAAGATCGCGCCACTGCGCTTCTGCGGCTGAAGATCACCGAAGAGCAGGCGGACATGCTGGAAGACCTGAATGTCCGCCAGCTGACCCGAATATCACGCGCCAATCAGTTGATCTGTCATCTGAGTCTCGGCAGCATTGAGCAATTGCGACAGATTGTCGACAACCCTCGAGAACATGGGCTTTCCCATTTGCATTCATCCCTGTTGATGGCAAGCACCAACATGCAGGCCGAAACACTGGGAGAATAACCATGGCGACACCCAAGAGCCTGGTCACTGAGATGCAGCAGGTTCAGATGGCCATCGATCTGATCGAGCTCGGCGCGCGCCTCCAGGTACTGGAAACCGAGACGGACCTCAGCCGTGCGCGTCTGATTCGACTGTTCAAGGAAGTCCGCGGCATGTCTCCGCCCAAGGGCATGCTGCCGTTTTCCACGGACTGGTTCATTACCTGGCTGCCGAACATTCACTCATCACTGTTCTACGCCTACTATCAGCGGCTGCTGGGACAGGGATGCGAGCGCATGGAGGCCTTCGTCAAGGCCTATCGCCTGTATACCGAACAGATCGATATCGATGCAGCCGAGCCGGTGCTGGGCCTGACCCGCGCCTGGACCCTGATCCGCTTCTTCGAGAGCGACATGCTGCAGTTGTCGACCTGCACACGCTGCAAGGGCCCGTTCATTGCCCATGCACATTCGCCCGCCCACGACTATGTCTGTGGTATCTGCCAGCCTCCCTCGCGTGCCGGCAAGACCCGACGGCGTCAGCGCAGCCTGTATACAGACGGGGCAATCGATGCCCTCGGCCATCAGGCCTGAGCCACCCGGCTGGTCAAGCGTCCCTGGAGGCGTTTGACCAGCTGTCTCACCGGTACCATCGCTCATTCCTGGAACTGCTCGCGCCCTCTTCAGCTTCGACGCCTTCCCAGCCGCAACCTCACCGCTACCAGCTCGGCAACCCTGGCGCCATCCGTCGAGCCCTGCCCGGAATATCGTGCCCTCCAGCTCAAGTCTGACTCTGCACCGCCGATAACCCTATACAACACCTCAATTCGTGACTGCAGAGGATACCGGTCGTGCTGATACCTATTGGATTTCTGGTCGTATTGCTGTCCGTCTTCGGAGGCTTCGTGCTCTCCGGCGGCAGCCTGGGCCCCCTGTTCCAGCCGACGGAACTGTTGATGATCGGGGGTGCCGGGCTCGGTGCCTTCATCGCTTCGAACCACGGCAAGGCGCTCAAGGCGACCTTCCGCATCTTCCCTCGTCTACGCCGTTCCAATCGCTACGACAAGGCGCTGTACATGGACCTGATGGCCCTGCTGTACCGCCTGCTGTCGAAGGCCCGACGCGACGGCATGCTGGCCATTGAACGTGACATCGATACGCCTCAGGACAGCGCGCTGTTCAGTGAGTACCCACGGGTACAGGCAGACCCGATGATCATGAACTTCCTCACCGATTACCTGCGCCTGATGGTGGCCGGCAACATGGAGCCAATGGAAATCGATGAGTTGATGCTGCACGAGATCGAGATGTTCGAACAGGAAGCCCATATACCGGCCGATGCCATTGCCAAGGTTGCTGATGGCATGCCGGCATTCGGCATCGTTGCCGCCGTCATGGGCGTGGTCAAGGCGCTCAGCGCCGCATCCGCCGATCCTGCCGAGATGGGGGTAATGATTGCCCACGCGCTGGTCGGCACCTTTCTCGGTATTCTGCTCGGTTATGGCTTCATCGGCCCGCTGGCCAGCCGCATCGAACGCCAGGTCGGCGAATCGGTGAAGATGCTGCAGTGCCTGCGTGTCACTCTGCTGGCCAGCCTGCATGGCTATCCGCCCCAACTGGCGGTGGAGTTTGGTCGCAAGGCACTGCATACCAGTGAGCGCCCCGGCTTCAGCGAGCTGGAAGAGCATGTCCGTGACGCCAAGTCGAGTGCGGGGGGCGCATGAGCACGCACAATGATCGTCGCCCGATCATCATTCGACGCCGCAAGATCATTCACAAGCATCACGGCGGCAGCTGGAAGATCGCGCTTGCCGACTTCATGACCGCCCTGATGGCGCTGTTCCTGGTGATGTGGATTCTGTCCTCGTCGAGCCGTGAGACCCGCGAGGGTGTTGCCGACTATTTCAGCACACCGCTGCTGACGGCACTGACCAATGGCGACAGCCAGGCCGTGAGCCCCCAGGTCATCCCTGGTGGAGGCCCGGACCCGATGACTACCGAGGGTGAGCGCGCTCGCATCGACACGCGCATGCAGCCCCGTCCCAGCGAGCAGCAGAAGCGTGCCTTCCGCAACCTTCAACGCCGCATCGAAATGGCCATCGAGCAGGACCCGACTCTGAAAGGGATCCGCAACCAGCTGCGCTTCGACATGACCCAGGAAGGGCTACGCATCCAGCTTCTCGACAACGAGCAGCGTCCGATGTTTGCCCTCGGCAGTGATGCCATTGCGCCCTACCTTCAGAACCTGCTGCGCACCATGGCCCCGCTCCTCAATGACCTGCCCAATGACCTGAGCATCAGTGGCCATACCGATAGCCTTGCCTACCTCAACGGCTATCAAGGCTACAGCAACTGGGAACTGTCCACCGACCGTGCCAATGCCTCCCGCCGAGAACTGATCCTGGGTGGTCTGGATGCCGCCAAGCTGCTGCGTGTGGCCGGCATGGCCGACCAGGTGGTCATGCCCGGTTCCGAGGCGGACAACCCCATCAACCGTCGTATCGAGCTGGTGGTGCTGTTCCCCAGTGTGGCCGAGCTGATCCGTCACCCCGGCACTCTGGCCCCAGCCATCCAGCCTCGGCAGGACATGAAGGCAGAAACCATGATCGCGCAATCTCCTGACCAACCCGACCAGGTGCCGGGCGTCGCCACGGATGAAGGCACGGGTTCAATCAGCGCGGTGACGCACTAAATCATTCGAGGGTGTAACTGGCATGGATCTTTCAGACTTCTACGCAACCTTCTTCGAAGAAGCCGACGAGCTGCTGGCCGATATGGAAGGTCACCTGCTGGCACTGGACCCGGCGGCCCCCGACCCCGAGCAGCTCAACGCCATCTTCCGTGCCGCTCACTCGATCAAGGGCGGGGCCGGTACCTTCGGCTTCGACATTCTGCAGCGCACCACCCACATCTTCGAGAACCTGCTGGATCATACCCGGCAGGGTGAGCTGGCGTTGCGTGCCGAGATCATCGACACCTTCCTGGAAACCAAGGACATGCTCAACGATCAATTGGATGCCTACCGCAATGGTACCGCGCCGGACGCCGAAGCCTACGAGCGCATCTGCCAGACCCTGCAGAAGATTGCCGAGGAGGAGCTTGGCCGCCAGCCGGAAACCGCCAGTGACACGGCACAGCAGACGCTGGACACCAGCGCTCCCGACAAGGTCCCGCAGGCTGCTGCGGACAATGACCCATGCCTGACCGAAAGCGAAGCTGGCCTGCTGCTGGTGACACTGGTCGAGTTGGACGACAAGGATCGTGATTTGCTGGTCGAGGAACTGAGCCAGCTCGGCGAAGTGGTTGAGCGTCGCGGCAGCGACCAGCGCCACGAAGTCGTGCTGCGCAGTAGCGTCAGCGCCGAGGATATCGAAGCTGTCATGTGCTTCATCGCCTCCGCCGATCAGATCGAGATCCGTGATCTGACAGAGCCTCAGAGCCCACCGGCAGACACCAGCCCCACTCCCGAATCCGGTCCAGCAGCAACACCACCCGACACGCCGCCCACGGCTGGTACTGCCACGACAGCGAAGGCAGCTCCAGAACTGAAGGCTGTCGCCACCCCAGCGTCGCCCCGTCCGGGAAAGGTCGCTCCCCGAGAGAACAGTTCAATTCGCGTTTCGGTGGACAAGGTCGATCAGATCATCAACCTGGTGGGTGAACTGATCATCACCCAGTCGATGCTCGACCAGACCGTCAGCGAGATGGAGGGCAACAGCCATCCAGGGCTGCTCAGCGGCATGAGCCTGCTGCAGCGCAACGCCAGGGATCTTCAGGAAGCCGTGATGTCAGTGCGCATGGTACCCATGGACTATGTCTTCAGCCGCTTCCCGCGTCTCGTCCGTGACCTGGCCGGCAAGCTCGGCAAACAGATCGAACTGGTCACCGAGGGTGAATCCACCGAACTCGACAAGAGCCTGACCGAGCGCATCATCGACCCCCTCACCCACCTGGTGCGCAACAGCCTCGACCACGGTATCGAGCTTCCCGGTGCGCGAACGGCGGTCGGCAAACCCGCCACCGGGCGCCTGACACTGTCGGCACAGCATCAGGGCGGCAACATTCTTATCGAGGTGATGGATGACGGCGCTGGACTGAATCGGGAGCGCATTCTCGCCAAGGCCAGCGAGAGCGGGCTGAACGTCTCGGACGCCATGAGCGATGAGGAAGTCTGGCAGTTGATCTTTGCCCCGGGCTTCTCCACCGCCGCAGAAATCAGCGATGTCTCAGGCCGTGGCGTGGGGATGGATGTGGTCAAGCGCAACATCCAGGCCATGGGCGGCCACGTCGAGATTCTCTCGAGACCCGGGCAAGGCACGACCACTCGCATCGTGTTGCCGCTGACCCTGGCGATTCTCGACGGCATGTCGGTCAAGGTTGGCGCTGAAATGTTCATCCTGCCGCTGTCGGCGGTCATCGAGTCCATGCAACCAACGCGCCAGGACCTCTACACCATGGCCGGTGATGATCTGATGCTCAGGGTGCGCGAGGAATACCTGCCAGTGGTAGCCCTGCATGAAGCCCTGGAGGTGGCCAATGCCTGCCATCAGCCCACTGAAAGCATTGCCGTGATCGTACAGGGAGAAGGTCGCCGCTACGCACTGCTGGTCGACGACCTGGTTGGCCAGCAGCAGGTGGTGGTCAAGAACCTCGAGACCAACTACCGCCGAGTGCCAGGCGTCGCCGCCGCCACCATCCTCGGCGATGGCAGTGTGGCGCTGATTCTCGACATCGCCGACCTGCATCGCCTGCATCAGCGCAAGAGACGCGACGCGTGCTCGGCGCTGACAGACAGCGCGACACAGCTCGCCCCCCAGAGCTCCCACACCACTGAAGCATCCACCACCACAGCGGAGGACATGACGCCATGACCGACTTGAGCCAGGGCAGTGGCCCGGTCGCCACTGATCTCAACCAGAGTCAGTTCCTGATCTTCTCCCTCGGCGACGAGGAATACGCCATCGATATCCTCAAGGTGCAGGAGATTCGTGGCTACGAGAATGTCACTCGCATCGCCAACGCCCCGGAGTTCATCAAGGGCGTAACCAATCTGCGCGGGGTGATCGTGCCGATTGTCGATCTGCGCCTGCGCTTTGCACTCGAGAACGCCGAATACAACAGCCAGACGGTGGTCATCGTGGTCAACGTCGGCCAGCGCGTGATCGGCATTGTGGTGGATAGCGTCTCCGACGTGATGGCACTGCTTCCCGAGCAGATCAAGCCTGCCCCCGAGTTTGGCGCCACCCTTTCGGCGGACTATCTGAGCGGCCTCGGCAGCGTGGGCGACCGCATGTTGGTGCTGGTCGACATCGAGCGTCTATTGACCAGCGAGGAAATGGCACTGATGGAGCAGGTCAGCGATGGCCATTGAGGCTGCCGACAGGTCCCTGACCCTCGAGAAGCTGGCTCCAGAAAAACCAGAGGGCCACTGCATCACATTCTTTCATTCTGGCAACGCATGAACTCTCCAATGATGACTTGAAAAGGGCAGATCCGTGAACATATTCCGTAGCATGAGCATAAAAATGCGCTGGTCGATGGTACTTGGACTCTTCACCATCCTGGTCGTTATCTTGAGTGGACTCGGTCTCTATACGACCAAGCTCAGTCAATCCGCGATTCGTGAACTGAACGAGGTCAATGTTGACCAGCGCACCCTGCTGAACCGCGCCTTCTCTCAACAGTGGCTCATCCAGTCCCAGATGCGTGATATCCGTGCGAGACTGCTGTCCGACAACTGGACCGACAAGCCCAGAGAGCTGGCCGCGGACATCACGGATCTCAACAAGAACATCGATTCCCTGGAGCAGTTCATTGACGGCTTCCTCGCCTTGCCCGCACAGCCGTCGCAGACAGAGCAGCTCAATGCAATCCGCGACAGCTTCCGGACGCTTCTCGATGACGGCCTACTGCCCCAGCAGCAACGCCTGGCCGAGAGCAATACGCCCGCCTTCACCAGCCATGCTCCCCAGACGCGTGAGCTGATCGTCGACTTCGAGAAGGCATCCACCAACTTCTTCGATACCGCCAGTCAGCAGGGCGCTGCCCTGTACAGCAACTTCCTCGAGCGTGCGAATACATTGCAATGGACTGTATTGGCGGTACTGATCATTTCCCTGCTGACCGTCGCGGTGGCGCTATGGGATATGTTCGTCAACATCGCCCGCCCGCTGGTCGGTCTGCTCACCTATTTCGGGGCGGTTGAACAGGGCGACCTGTCTCGCCGGATCCCCGAACACGAGAAGAACGCTCTGATTCCCATCTGCATCGGTCGCCTCTACGCATCGCTGAGCAAGATGCAGAGCGGTCTGGTCGGCATGGTTGGCGGAGTCCGCAATAGCGGTGACTTGATCTATCAGGGATCCCAGCATATTGCTGCCGGCAATGGCGACCTGTCGGCACGTACAGAACAGCAGGCCGCTTCACTGGAAGAAACCGCTTCGAGCATGGAGGAGCTGTCCTCCACGGTCAGCCAGAACGCCGACAACGCGCGCCAGGCCAGCCAACTGGCACGCGAGGCCAGCAGCGCAGCCAGCCGTGGTGGTGAAGTTGTCAGTGATGTGGTCAAGACGATGCAGGATATCCGTACCGGATCCCACCATGTTGCCGACATCATCAGCACCATCGATGCCATCGCCTTCCAGACCAACATTCTGGCCCTCAACGCTTCCGTGGAAGCAGCCCGTGCCGGCGAGCACGGCCGGGGCTTTGCGGTAGTGGCAGAGGAAGTCCGCAAGCTGGCCAGTCGCTCCTCCGATGCCGCCAGCGAGATACGCGAACTCATCGACGCCTCTCTGAAACAGGTCGAGGCCGGCACACTGCGCGTCGATGATGCCGGTCAGGTGATGAAGGAACTGGTCAGCGCCGTGGCCAATGTCAGCGACATCATGGATGAGATTGCCTCGGCATCCGTTGAACAGAGCCATGGCATCCAGCAGATCAACGAAGCCGTGACCCAGATGGAACAGGTGACTCAGCAGAACTCTCTCCTGGTTCAGCAATCGGCATCGGCATCGCAGCAACTGGAGGCAGAAGCCCGCCAGCTGTCATCCACCGTGGGGCGTTTCCGGATCGCCGAGCACGAGCAGTCCCGCGGTGAGGCAGCACAGCAGGACGAACGCCTGGCACGCTGGATGCCGGCACTGACCACCGAGATGAAGCACCAGGGTTCGGTGAGTCGCGAAGGGCATCGTGACGAGGAATGGGAGCCCTACGGGCGCTAGTGATTCTCGACCACCACCAGGTCACCCGGGCGGGGCCATGTCGGGCCCCGCCATCCGACAGAAGAAGGGATTCCTCTTGAACCAGTCGACAGCAAGCTGCACAACGATCAGCAGAGCCGACAGCCCCATCGCCAACATGGCCCGAGATCTGGTACTGACGGAACGTGACCTGAACCGGGTACGCACACTGATTCACCAGCGTGCCGGCATTGTGTTGGCCGAGCACAAGCGGGAAATGATCTACAGCCGTCTGTCAAAGCGCCTACGCCATTACGGCATGACACGTTTCGCTGACTACCTGGAGTATCTCGAACGCCACCCACAGTCGGATGAGTGGCAGGCCTTCACCAACGCCTTGACCACCAATCTCACGGCCTTCTTTCGTGAGGCCCATCACTTTCCGTTGCTCGCCGAGCATGTCCGCCAGCGTACTGGACGAATCCGGGTCTGGAGTTCGGCCGCCTCGACCGGTGAGGAACCCTGGTCCATCGCCATGACCCTGGCCGATACCCTGGGCGGTGCAGCCGCCAATCGCTTCGAGGTGATTGCGACGGATATCGATACCGATGCACTCGACAGCGCCCAGCGCGGTGTCTATGACGTCGAACAGGTCGGACGTCTCGACGATGACCTGGTACGCCGTCACTTTCTGCGTGGCAGAGGACAACAGCAAGGTCTGGCCCGAATCCAACCAGAACTGGCCGCCAGAGTTCAGTTCGAACCGCTCAACCTGCTTGCCCCCAAATGGCCACTGAAGGGGCGTTTCGATGCGATCTTCTGCCGTAACATCATGATCTATTTCGATAAGCCAACCCAACAGAAGATACTCGAACGTTTTGTGCCCTTTCTGCAGCCGGACGGCCTGCTGTTCGCCGGTCACTCCGAGAACTTTGCCTGGCTGAGCAATTCATACCGCCTGCGCGGCAAGACAGTGTATCAACTGGCAAAACCGTAAGTAACGATCCCCTGGCAACGAGCAACGAGCAACGAGCAGTTGAGTCATGCTCCCGAGAGCAGTGCCGGATACCGACGTCGCCAGTGAAAGGCTGGCAATGCTTATTCAACCCTGCACAGGACTGCTCGCGACTCGGAGCTCGAAGCCCGAAGCTCAGCTAAAGATTTCCCCCGCTCCGCCGATATCTTCTACAGACCTTTTCGTCCACTCGTGGTGTTACTGTCGCCAAGGAGAACCGATTGAGCACGTCCAGAATCAAGGTGCTGTGTGTCGATGACTCGGCGCTGATCCGCAACCTGCTCCAGGAGATGATCGACGCCCAACCGGATATGGAAGTCGTGGCGGTGGCACCGGACCCCCTGATTGCCCGCGACCTGATCAAGCAGCACAACCCGGATGTACTGACGCTGGATGTCGAGATGCCGCGGATGGATGGGCTCGACTTTCTCGAGCGCCTGATGCGGCTGCGTCCAATGCCGGTGCTGATGGTCTCGTCGCTGACCCAGGCGGGCTCCGAGATCACGCTACGCGCTCTGGAGCTGGGCGCCGTCGATTTCATCGCCAAACCGTCAATGGGCATTCGCAACGGCATGCTCGATTATGCCGAGGAAATCGTCGGCCGCATCCGCGCCGCAGCACGCTCAAGACCCCGCCAACGCCCTCGTACCAGCACGCCTGTCGCCACCCTGACCGCCCCCATGGTGTCCAGCGAGAAGCTGATCATCATCGGAGCTTCAACCGGTGGTACCGAAGCCATTCGTCAGGTGCTGGAACCACTGCCCGCCAATAGCCCGGCCATTCTCATCACCCAGCATATGCCCGGCGGCTTCACCCGCTCCTTTGCCGAGCGCCTCAACCGCTTGTGTCGGATCACTGTCAAGGAAGCCGAGAACGGCGAGCGCGTGCTGCCTGGCCATGCCTATATCGCACCAGGTGATCATCACCTGGAGCTGGCCAGAAGTGGCGCCAACTACATCACTCGCCTGCACGACGGTCCACCGGTCAATCGCCATCGCCCCTCGGTCGATGTGCTGTTCCATTCCGCTGCTCGCTGTGCCGGGCGCAATGCGGTCGCCGCACTGCTGACCGGGATGGGCAAGGATGGTGCAGCGGGCCTGCTCGAAATGCGTCAGGCCGGTGCATCGACACTGGCACAGGACGAACAGAGTTGCGTGGTCTTCGGCATGCCCCGCGAAGCCATTGCATTGAACGCGGCCATGGAAGTGGCCGCATTGGATGACATCGCGCCACGCTTGATGTCGCTGGTTGCAGCCTCGGGGCGAGCCCAACGCGTATAGCTCTCTCGAACCAGACCTGGCTTGCCAGGTGTGACTGACAAGGATCGTTCACATGTTCAACCAACTCCGCAAGGTAAGTGTGCACTCGCTGATCATAGCGCTGCTGCTGTTCCTGATTGTGCTCACCGGCACGATTGTGGGTGTCGGCACCAAGACCAATGGCGAAGCCAAGCAGACCATGGCATCGATCGATGCGGTCAACATACAACAGCTCAACCAGCTCAATCTGACCAGTGCCGCATTCTCGAGCGCCCTGTTCGACATGGAAGTCTATCGGGATACCGGCGAACCCAGATTCCTGGAGAAATCCGCAGAGCGCATCGAGCAGTCCGAACATCATTTCAGCACCTTCGTCGCATCAAAACGCCTGGGAGATGGCATAGCCCTGGGGAAAGCTGTCGAAGAGGCCTACCACCCTGTCGCCCAATCGGCACCACTACTGGTGGAGGCATTGAAGAAAGGCGATGTCGAAGGTTACGACAAACTGCGTGATCAACTGGCCCCGAACATCCTCGAGCTCAACCGTACCGTGCGTGACTTCGCTGACTATGGCAATCGTCGCAGCGATGCCCTCATGACGTCATTCGAGAACGCCAGCGCCAGTTTCTCGACGCTGAGATATGTCGCACTGATCACCATTCTGCTGGGTTACAGCATCGTCTATCTGTGTATCCGTCGTCTGATCGTGACACCGCTGAAACAGTCGGTATCCACCCTGGAAACCATCGCCCGATGTGACCTGAGCTCAGATATCAAGGTCGAGGGGCGTAACGAGCTCAGCCGCCTGTTCAGCGCCATGCGCGACATGCAGAACAGCCTGACCAATACCGTCAGCGGCGTACGCAACAGCAGTGTGCAGATCGTCAATGCCAGCCGCGAGATTGCCACCGGCAATACCGACCTGGCGTCGCGCACCGAACAGCAGGCCGCCTCACTGGAAGAAACCGCCTCCAGCATGGAAGAGATCACTACCACGGTCTCACAGAACGCTGACAATGCCGGTCAGGCAAGACACCTGGCGCTCGAGGCCTCTCACACCGCCGAGAAGGGTGGCGAAGTGGTCGGTCAGGTCGTCGACACCATGGGACGTATCAGCTCAAGTTCCCGCGAGATTGCCGAAATTACCGGCATGATCGACTCGATTGCCTTCCAGACCAACATTCTGGCCTTGAATGCCTCGGTCGAGGCCGCCCGTGCCGGCGAGCAGGGCCGTGGCTTTGCGGTGGTGGCAGGAGAAGTCCGCAGCCTGGCCAGCCGCTCCGCAGAAGCCGCACGTCAGATCAAGGCCTTGATCGAGACATCCGCCAACCAGGTGGAAGATGGCGCCACCCTGGCCCGCCAGGCGGGCGATACCATGCGCGAGGTCGTGGCTTCGGTACGTCGAGTCAGTGACATCGTCGATGAGATCGCCGTAGCCTCCCGCGAACAGAGCGACGGCATCACCCAGATCGGCCAGGCCGTACTACAGATGGACCAGGCCACCCAGCTCAATGCTTCCATGGTGCAGCAGATCGCTCGCGAGGCCGATGGCCTGGCTTCCGAGGCTGCGGCACTCGAGGCCAATGCCAACGTCTTCAAGTTGCCGGGCATGACCCATCTGCCCCAGGCAAGACCACACACCCCTACAGCTGTCGCGACAGCCGCCAGAACCCCATCCAGCGACACTGAGCATGCTCGGGCTAAAGCCAAGGCCAACGCCACAGAAAGCGAATGTGACTGGGAGGCCTTCTAGGCCTCCCCCAACGAACCATCCCGAACCACCCCGAACCAGAGGATTTCTCTCAATGGCCGACAAGAACATGCGCATCCTGGTCGTCGATGACTTTCCCACCATGCGCCGCATCGTCCGCAGCCTGCTCAAGGAACTCGGCTTCAACAATGTCGAAGAGGCCGAGGACGGACAGGAGGGCCTGACACGTCTGCGTGAGGGCGGATACGACTTCGTGGTCTCGGACTGGAACATGCCCAACCTTGACGGGCTGGAGATGCTCAAGATCATTCGTGCCGATGATGCACTCAAGTCCCTGCCGGTACTGATGGTGACCGCTGAAGCCAAGAAGGAAAACATCATCGCCGCCGCCCAGGCCGGTGCCAACGGCTATGTGGTCAAACCTTTCACCGCCGCGACCCTGGAAGAGAAGATGGGCAAGATCTTCGAAAAACTGGGCATGTAATCACGCGCGATGCCAGCAGGAGATTCGCATGACATCACCACAGACTGCCGACAGCTACCGGCCGGCCCAGACCGATGACCTGGTTCAGCGCATCGGCCATGTCACTCGCCTGCTGCGTGACAGCATGCGTGAACTGGGCCTCGACAAGGAGATCGAGCGTGCCGCCGAGGCGATTCCCGATGCCAGGGACCGCCTCAACTACGTGGTATCGATGACCGAACAGGCCGCGGACCGCTCGATGAATGCCATCGACCGGGCTCAGCCGCTTCAGGACAGCCTCAACGAGCACGCGACAGCCCTTCAGCAGCGCTGGGATGCGTGGTTCGAGGCCCCCTGTGAATTGAGTGAAGCCCGCGATCTGGTCAGTGACACCCGAGCCTACCTGGCCATGGTGCCGGAACATACCCAGTCGACGCAGAAGGAGCTGCTCGAGATTCTCATGGCCCAGGATTTTCAGGACCTGACCGGCCAGGTGATCAAGAAGATGATGGAGGTGATTCAGGAAATCGAGACCCAACTACTTCAGGTACTGATCGACAGTGTGCCAGCTGGTGAGGCACGCGATACGCTCAGGCGCAGTGTCGAACGCGAAGAAAGCCTGCTCAACGGCCCACAGATCCACAAGGAAGCGGAAGATGTGGTCGCCAGCCAGGCCCAGGTCGACGACCTGCTCGATGAGTTGGGTTTCTGACGTACATCACGACCCACACCAGCGGTACTGAAATCGTGCACTGAAACCGGGTCTCGAAGATAGGCCCCGGTTTCGTGCCCTATTCCACCCTTTACCCCTGTCGGTCACGCGCACAATGAGCCGTGATGAGTTCCTGTGCCCGATGACCCGACATGGCCGAACAGAGTAGTGACCAGGAAAAAACCGAACCCGCCTCCCCCCGGCGCCTGGAAAAGGCCCGTGAGGAAGGCCAGGTCGCGCGCTCTCGCGAACTGGCTACCTTCACCTTGCTGTTGGGTGGTGTCGTCGGGCTGTGGTCGACTGGCGCCCTGCTCTATGACCAACTCGGCGGTGTGATGGAGCAGGCCTTCCTGTTCGAGCGCCGTGAGGCCATGGAAACCATGCCCATGCTGTCCCAGGCCCTGTCGCTGGGGCAGCGTTCGCTATTCAGCCTGATACCGCTGTTTGCCCTGCTGACACTGATCGCCCTGCTGTCCCCGGCACTGCTCGGTGGCTGGTTGTTCAGCAGCAAGTCTCTCAAGCCTCAGATCTCCAGGCTCAATCCGCTCAAGGGCCTGCAGCGCATGTTTTCGAGCCAAGCGCTGGCGGAGCTGGCCAAGGCGATCGCCAAGGCCAGCCTGGTCGGTGGCGTCGGCGTCTACTTTCTCTATCGGCATCGCGGTGAGGCCCTCGGCCTGATGAAACTGCCGGTCCCAGCGGCCCTCACCTCTGCGCTCGAGCTGATCGCCATCGCCTGCGCTCTGATGGTAATGACGTTGATTGTGGTGATCCTGATCGACGTCCCTTATCAGCTATGGAGCCATGCGAAGAAGCTGCGTATGAGCAAGGAGGAGGTCAAGCAGGAGTTCAAGGAAGCCGAGGGTGATCCACACATCAAGGGACGGATCCGCCAGCAGCAGCAGGCCATCGCCCGCGGCCGCATGATGAGCCAGGTGCCCAGCGCCGATGTGGTCGTCACCAACCCCACTCACTTTGCCGTCGCTCTGGCCTGGAACGAGGGCAACATGGGCGCGCCACGCGTGGTCGCCAAGGGCATCGATGCAGTTGCTGCACGCATCCGTGACGTGGCCAGCGAAGCCGGAGTACCGCTGCTCGAGGCACCACCACTGGCACGCACGCTCTACCAACATGTTGACCTGGACCGGGAAATCCCGATCGATCTCTACAACGCCGTCGCCGAGGTGCTGGCCTGGGCATTCAGCCTCAAGCGCGCCGCCAGCGAAGGCAGCGCACCACCTCCGACACCTGACGCCATTGAAGTGCCGGACAGCCTGGCTGTACCGGCAGCGAACGACCAAGGGACTGCCCAATGATCATCCTGAAGCTGCCGGTCACCACTGACCCAGTGTACCGACCGCCTTCCCTGCAAGATCAGGGAGAGTATCCATGAAGGCACTGAGCCACTACCTGACCCGGCGCGACTGGATGTCCGAAATACCGATGAAGGTACTTGCCGGGCCGCTGCTGATCATCATGATCCTGTCGATGATGATCCTGCCGCTGCCCCCCTTCGCACTGGACCTGTTCTTTACCTTCAACATCGCACTGTCGGTGATGGTGTTGCTGGTCAGCATGTTCACCAGCAAGCCACTGGACTTTGCCGCCTTCCCGGCGGTGCTGCTGTTCACTACCCTGCTGCGCCTGTCGCTCAATGTGGCTTCAACCCGTGTCGTGCTGATGAATGGTCACGAAGGTGGTGATGCCGCAGGCAAGGTCATCGAGGCCTTCGGCCAGTTCCTTGTCGGCGGCAACTTCGCTGTCGGTCTGGTGGTGTTCCTGATCCTGGTCATCATCAACTTCATGGTCATCACCAAGGGCGCCGGTCGCATCGCAGAAGTGGGTGCCCGCTTCATGCTCGACTCCATGCCCGGCAAGCAGATGGCCATCGACGCCGACCTCAACGCCGGCATGATCGGTGAGGAGGATGCCCGAAAACGTCGGGCCGAAGTGTCCCAGGAGGCGGATTTCTACGGCAGCATGGACGGTGCCAGCAAGTTCGTGCGCGGAGACGCCATGGCCGGCCTCGTGATCATGGCGATCAACATCCTGGGCGGCCTGATGATCGGCCTGCTGCAATACGACATGGCATTCTCCGATGCCGCACGCACCTACATCCTGCTGGCCATCGGTGATGGCCTGGTGGCACAGATCCCCGCACTGGTGATCTCCACCGCCGCTGGCGTCACGGTATCCCGCGTCAATACCGAACAGGATGTCGGTCAACAGATGATCGGCCAGCTGTTTGCCAATCCCCGAGTGCTGCTGCTGGCGGCAGGCGTCATGGGCCTGCTCGGGCTGGTCCCCGGCATGCCGAACCTGGTATTCCTATTGTTCACCGGCCTGCTGGGCGGCCTGGCCTGGTGGATGACCCGCACCGCCGAACGGCGTCTGGTGGCCGAGCAGGAGACCCGCCCACCGGAGACCGCCCCCGAGACACCGGAGGCCAGCTGGGATGATGTGCAGTTGGTCGATACCCTCGGCCTGGAAGTGGGTCACCGGCTGATTCCGCTGGTCGACGCTCGGGAAAAGGGCGAGTTGCTGGGCCGGATCAAGAGTGTGCGCAAGAAGTTTGCCCAGGACGTCGGCTTCCTGCCCCCGGTGGTGCATATCAGGGACAACCTTGAACTCGATGCCACCACCTATCGTGTCACCCTCAAGGGCGCCGAGGTGGGACGCGCCGAAGCCTGGCCAGGGCGTTGGCTGGCCATCGACCCCGGCCACGTCTCCGGTGAGCTCGACGGGACGCCGACCCGCGACCCTGCGTTCGGCCTGGCCGCCATCTGGATCGACGCCAGCCTGCGCGAACAGGCGCAGGTGTACGGCTATACCGTGGTCGATGCCAGTACCGTGGTGGCCACCCACCTCAACCACCTGCTGCACCGCCATGCTCCAGAAATGCTGGGTCGTCAGGAGGTGCAGAAGCTCCTCGACAAGCTCGGCGAAGAGCAGAAGGCGCTGGTCGAGGAAGTGGTGCCCAAAGCCATCCCGCTGACCACCTTCACGCGCATTCTCCAGCAGTTGCTCGACGAGGAGGTGTCGATTCGCGACCTGCGTACCATCCTCGACACCCTCGCCGAGCATGCTCCGCAACAGCAGGACCCAATGGAACTGACCAGCCTGGTACGCATCGCTCTGGGGCGCGCCATAACCCAGCAGTGGTTCGCCGGCCAGGAGACGCTCAACGTGATGGGGCTGGAGCCACAGCTCGAGCAGGTGCTCAACCAGGCCATGAACGGTAGTGGCGCACTCGAGCCCGGCCTGGCCCAGACCTTGATGAATCACACCGAAAGCGCGCTGCAGCGTCACGAGAGCAGCGGCGAACCCCCGGTACTGGTCGTCACGCACAGTCTGCGCCCGCTGCTGGCCCGCTTCCTGCGCCGTCGCCTTCAGCACCTTGTGGTGATGTCCCAGGCCGAGATTCCCGATGATCGCATGCTGCGGGTGACCACTCAGGTAGGAGGGACGTCATGAAGCGCACCTTTCTTCGCCTCTGGATGACTGGCCTGCTGAGTGCCATCACCCTGGGGAGTGCCAGCCAGTGCCTGGCGGCGCCCGGTTCCTGGGTCGCCAACGTACCTCGGCTCAACGTGTCCTCCTGCCAGGTGGACCGCCAGTCAGCGGAGATGACTGCTCCCAGCGGCCAGCGCGGCATCATCGACAGCGTCAGTTGGCAGTATCGGTCGCCGCCGGGGTCGCGCATGACGGCCCGCCTGTGCCTACAGGATCGCTGCCTGCGCCTTGACCTGGCACGGGGTACCAGCCGCTATTTCGCCGGCCTGCCGGCCAGTGGTCCCTTTACGTTTCGTTTTCGGCTCGCCGATGGTCAGCAACCTGTGGTCGTCGATTCCATGAGCCTGATCGTCAATCACCGCTGACAGCCACCCGGTGAGGGAAACACCATGTACACAGCACAAGGTAAGCTGGAGCAACATTCACAGATCGAGGCCTATCTGCCGATGGTCCGGCGCCAGGCACTGGCATTGCAGGTGCGCCTGCCCGCTGGTGTCGATACCGATGATCTGATCCAGGCAGGCATGGTCGGGTTGATCGAGGCGCTGGGGCGCTATGACGCCAGCCAGGGGACACAGCTTGCCACTTTCGCTAGTCAGCGGGTGCGCGGCGCCATGCTCGACGAGTTGCGCAGTCGTGACTGGTTGCCACGTAGCGTGCGCCGTCAGGCACGTGCCGTGGACGAAGCGACCCGCGAACTGCAACAACAGCTGGGCCGACCGGCGGAGGAACACGAGATTGCTGCAGCACTGGACATGGACGCAGTCACCTATCGCCAGCTACTGGGTGATATCAACAACGGCCTGTTGATGCCCTTCGAAGAGCTGCTGGCGGAGGGCGGGGAGCATCACTTCTCGGAGCATGTCAGTGCCACTCCCCTCGCCGAACTGATCCAGGATGAACGCCGCGAGTCGCTGGTCGAGGCCATCGCCGAGCTGCCCGAGCGCGAGAAACTGTTGATGGCGCTCTACTATCAGGAAGAGCTCAATCTCAAGGAGATCGGGGCCGTGCTTGGCGTCAGTGAATCACGGGTGTGTCAGTTGCACAGCCAAGCGGTCAGCCGCTTGAGGGGCTGGTTGTCCGAACACTGAGGCACAGTGATGCAGGGGCATCCACAGGCACAGGGCGAAGGGCTTGCCGGGTGGATGATAGGCAAGCCGTATCACCATGATGACTTCATTCAATTTATCCTATAAGACCAACGTCGGTATTCTGGCTCCCGTCTTCACAGCACGCCATTGCAAGACGCTCATGGGTGCGAACTTGAATCCCCTGCATCAACAAGGAGATGGGAATGTCCCTGATCAACACTGAAGTCAAACCGTTCAACGCCACCGCCTTCCATAACGGCGAGTTCGTGGACGTTACTGAAGAGAGCCTCAAGGGCAAGTGGAACATCTTCTTCTTCTACCCGGCCGACTTCACTTTTGTCTGCCCCACCGAGCTGGGTGACCTGGCCGACAACTACGAAGAATTCCAGAAGCTGGGGGTCGAGATCTACAGCGTTTCCACCGACACCCACTTCACTCACAAGGCATGGCACGACAGCTCCGAGACCATCGGCAAGCTGCAGTATCCGATGCTGGCTGACCCGACCCTGCAGATCTCACGTAACTTCGAAGTGCTGATCGAGGAAGCTGGCCTCGCCGAGCGTGGCACCTTCGTCATCGACCCGGAAGGCAAGATCCAGATCGTCGAGATCAACGCCGGCAACATCGGCCGTAACGCCGAAGAGCTGCTGCGCAAGGTCAAGGCAGCCCAGTACGTCGCAGCCAACCCGAACGAAGTGTGCCCGGCCAAGTGGAAGGAAGGCGAAGAGACTCTCGCACCGTCTCTGGACCTGGTTGGCAAGATCTAAGTCAGCCGTTTCTCGTTGATGCGGTAACCACTACTGCACGACGGCCCACCGCGGCAGCGCCGCTGCCGCGGTGGGATTCCTGAATCGCCCCGTACCGTGACCTGATGTTTCACGCCGCTGACGTTTAACGCCGACAGCCTCGGCGCAGGTCCTGGTGTGCCCAGGATCCAATTTACACCACCCTATTCAAGGATTGACGCCGTCATGCTCGACGACTCACTCAAGACACAGCTGAAAGCCTATCTGGAAAAGGTCACGCAACCGTTTGAGCTGGTCGCCACTCTCGATGACGGCGACAAGTCCCGCGAACTGCATGGCCTGCTGAGCGACATCGCCGCGCTGTCGGACAACATCACCCTGTCCACCGCTGGCACCGACCAACGCGTTCCGTCCTTTGCGCTGCATCGTGACGGTGCGGCGACCGGTATCGTCTTCGCCGGTATTCCGCTCGGCCATGAGTTCACCTCTCTGGTGCTGGCACTGCTGCAGGTTGGCGGTCATCCGCCGAAGGCCAGTGCCGAGGTCATCGAGCAGATCAAGGCACTCGATGCCGATATGCACTTCGAGACCTATTACTCGCTGTCGTGCCAGAACTGCCCGGACGTGGTGCAGGCGCTCAACTTGATGGCGCTGTTCAATCCGCGCATCTCCCATGACGCCATTGATGGTGCCCTGTTCCAGGACGAGGTCGAGGCCCGTGAAGTCATGTCGGTGCCCAGCGTCTATCTCAACGGCAAGCCCTTCGATCAGGGCCGCATGAGCCTCGAGCAGATTCTGGCGAAAGTCGATACCGGCGCCGAGAAGCGCGAAGCCGAGAAGATCTCGGCAAGGGACGCCTTCGATGTACTGACCATCGGTGGCGGCCCGGCAGGCGCTGCAACAGCCATCTACGCCGCCCGTAAAGGCATTCGCACTGGTGTCGCCGCCGAACGCTTCGGCGGACAGGTCCTCGATACCATGGCCATCGAGAACTTCATCTCGGTGCAGGAGACGGAAGGCCCGAAGCTGGCCACCGCCCTGGAAGAGCACGTCAAGCAGTACGACGTCGACATCATGAATCTGCAGCGCGCCGTTGAACTGGTACCGGCCAGTGTCCCCGGCGGTGAGCACGAAGTCCGCTTCGCGTCCGGCGCCAGTCTCAAGTCGCAGACGCTGGTGCTGGCCACGGGTGCCCGCTGGCGCGAAATGAACGTGCCTGGTGAGGCCGAATACCGCAACAAGGGTGTAGCCTACTGCCCCCACTGCGACGGCCCGCTGTTCAAGGGCAAGCATGTGGCGGTGATCGGTGGCGGCAATTCCGGAGTCGAGGCAGCCATCGACCTCGCCGGTATCGTCGCTCACGTGACTCTGTTCGAGTTCATGGACGAGCTGCGTGCCGATGCAGTGCTGCAGAAGAAACTGGAGAGTCTGCCCAATGTCGACATCATCAAGGGCGCTCGTACCACCGAGATCAACGGTGACGGCAACCGAGTCAATGGCCTGAGCTACGAGGAACGCGCCAGTGGCGAGATCAAACAGGTCGCTCTGGAAGGCGTCTTCGTACAGATCGGCCTGGTGCCCAACACCGAGTGGCTCAAGGACTCACCGGTGGAGCTGTCCGAGCGCGGCGAGATCATCACCGATGCCCGTGGCATGACCTCGGTCCCTGGCGTCTTCGCCGCCGGTGATGTCACCACCGTTCCCTACAAGCAGATCGTGATCGCCGTAGGCAGTGGTGCCACCGCCGCCCTGGGCGCCTTCGATTATCTGATTCGTCAGTAACTGTTCTACCCCAGCGACTGCCATGTCGCTCCCTGACGGCGTCACCGAGGAACTTTCCCAGCCTCGGCTGGCGCCAGCGGCCGCAAGGCCGTGACTAGCCTGACCGTCCTCCGGGGCGGTCTTTTTTTGCCGGTTATTATTAACATGGCAATCAAATAGCTCATCCTGATCGATTTGATTTTCGTCCGTACCACACTGGCGCAGATGCGCGAATCTGCTGGTGTGGCACGGTCTCGCGTCGGCCCGATGGCCGACGGCGGCACGTCCCTGTGCCGCCATTAACCCAACATGAAAGCATGCCGGGTTAATATCTCTTGCCCATCATTCAGAGGCCGGTGGGCATGGCACCAGAGCCCCGTCCTCATGAACTCTCGCCGGTAGCTGCATATCGAGGTGCAGCTCGGCTCGGTCCACCACAACATCATCGCCGCCTTCCGGCAGCATTGGGGCTCGAGAAGTGGGAGTGATGGAGCCGAGACTCTGCTCCTCGGCGAGCTGTCCCGGGCGAAAACTCCAGCTGAGCTGCAGATACCAGTGTTTGTCATATCGGGCAACTTCTCCTTCCGGAGCCCAGTTCGCCGGGTCATCACCCGGCATATCCATCGGTGCCACATGCAGCACCAGAGGCCCCTGGCCATGGACTCGAAGTGTCGGCAGTGGATCTTCATGAGGCGGGTCAAACAGTACACTCAGCGCATAACGTCGCTCAGCCTGTTCGGCACTGATTTCCTCCGGAGACGTTGCTCGAAAATCGAGCACCCCACTGAAGTTTCCATCGCACTGGGCATGAGGCACTGTTTCATGGACCTGCGGAAACTCCACGGCATGGATCTCACCATTCGACAGGTGCAGCAACATCAACGCCGATCCATCGACCGGCACATACTCCATGTTGCTGGCCGCCTGCACGCCCGAGACCATCAGCCCTGCCATCAACAATGCTGCGCCTGCTGTCCATTGCCGGCCCCTGACACCCTGGGTTCCGATCAGAGCTCCACCAGGCATTCGTGCACGCCGTTCCCCCATGCTCGACTCCATTCCGCACCAGATAGGCATAGTCTGGCCCATGCGGCGATATCTCACCGCCCTGGTCAGCTCAGGCAGATACGCACCTTCTGCCCCGCTGCAGAATGATTCAGTGCTGATCGGCACCCACCAGCCCCGCCTCCACCAGCGCCGTGGCTCCACTGATGTCCGGCAGACATTCTCCGGCCGCAAGACGCTGCAGGATCTCCTGTTCCTGCTCCTGCAGCTCCAGGCAGTGATCCACGACGTCATCCACCTCAGCGGGAGACAATGCGATGACGCCATTCTCGTCGGCCAGCACGATATCACCGGGGTGTATCGCGACACCTCCGACACTGACCGGATGATTCAGCGTCCCGCCCTGGTCGAGCAGACGTGTCGTCAAGGACGATACTCCCCGGCTCCAGACCGGGAATTGATGCTGTCGGAGCGTGGTCAGGTCAGTGGCCATACCATCAATAACCACCCCAGCCAGGCCGATGCGTCGGCCAACCTCGGTCAGGACACCGCCCCAACAGGCATGACGACAATCTCCCTGACGTTCGATGACCAGCACATCTCCGGGACGCAGCAACCGAGTCGCATGGCTGAGCAACGTACCATCGGCAGCCGGCAGTGACAGCGTTACCGCAACGCCAGCGATCCGTACTTCATCCAGTTGGCAGTGAATCCGTGGATCCACAAAGCCACGATGATGGAAATGGCCGATGGTCGCCGTCTCGCATTGCAGCAGACGCTGGCGACGTGACGCGGACAAGGGCTCGGGCATGGGCGCGATGGCGTACACGGATAGACTCTCCTCTTGCTCAGCAGGCAGTTACGATGAACCGGTGGGCTCAGATGAGGCTCGGCAGAAACGTGACCAGACCCGGCAGCAGATAGAACAACACCATGCCGATCAGGAAGCACAGCACGATGGGCCAGGCCGCCGCGAAGATGGTCGGCATCGAGACATTGGGAGCGCCCCCCTTGATGGCAAACAGGTTGTAACCGAAAGGTGGCGTCAGGCTGCCGACGGCGAGGTTGATCAGGAACAGGGTCCAGAACCAGATCGGATCGAATTCATAGGCCTTTACCAGCGGCGCATAGATCGGAATGACCACCATCATGAAGGCGATCTGATCAATGAACATGCAGGCCAGCAGCGGGATCAGCATCAGAATCAGGAACATCCACGCCGGATCGAGGTTCAGGCTCGATGCCGTTGCCACCAGCCCGGAGGTGGCCCCGGTAAAGGACAGCAACTGACTGAACAGTTTGGAGCAGGCCAGAATGGTGATGATCATGGCACTGATCGACAGCGACGACAGCAGCGCCTCTCCCGCCATCCTGAGGCTGAATCGCCGGTAGTAGCAGGCCACCAGTATCGATCCCAGTACCCCGGTCGCAGCGGACTCTGAAGGAGTAGCCACCCCCAGCATCATCAGCCCCAGTACCGCGAAGATGATGATGCTGAATGGCGCCATGTTGGCGAGCGCCAGGGCACGCTCTCGCCAGCTACGATCGCCACTATCATCCGCCGCAGGAGCACAGGACGGATTCCGGATCAGGTTCACCACGACATAGGCGACAAACAGCAATGCCAGCACGATGCCGGGGATGATGCCGGCAATCAGCAGTCTGGCGATGGAGACATCGACCATCGAACCAATGATGATGACCATCAGACTCGGCGGGATGATCGCAGCGAGCCCTGCCCCACCGAGTATCAAGCCGATCGACAGCCGGTCCTCGTAGCCTCGTTCCTGCATGGTCGGCAGAGCCGAACGACTGAGCATGGCGGTGACCGCCAGTCCCGACCCGGACAGCGCGCCGAACAGTGTCGACAGCGCCACCACAAAGAAGAACAGGCGCCCCTTGATACGCCCCATGAGGGTATCGAGCGAATCGAAGATCACATCGATGGACCCTGAGCGGAACAGCAGTTCCCCCATCAGCACGAACAAGGCAATGGTGGTCAGCGCCTCGGAGGTCACGGTGTCATAGACGCTATTGGCAAAGAGCCCGAAACCCGCCGTTCCCATCAGCCACAGAGTGCCGATGACATTGATTGCCAGAAAGGCCACAAAGATCGGCAGGCCCATGGCGAACAGCACCATCAACAGGGCAACGGCCAGGCCAAGTGTCACATACCATTCCATCAGTCAGCCTCCTGCTCGATGCTGTCGTGAGACCACTCGACACTGTCCGGCCAGAAACAGCGGCGCAGGAAGTACAGCGCAGTACCTGTGAAGCCATAACCGATGAAGGCGGATATCCAGAACTTGGGAATACTCAGCCCCATGGCGGTGGTGGTGCCACTACTGAACTGGCGCAGCGTCTCGCTGACCAGCATCCAGGCGGCGACAAGACAGATGATGCCTGTGATCAGGGCGATGACGCGCTCATAGCGGCGACGGCAGGCTCCCGACATCTGCTCCTGCAGCGCGGTAATGGCGATGTGTCCCTGTCGCCTTGCCAGCTCCGGCATTGCCAGACTCGCGGCAATACACAGACAATAGGCAATCACCGAGGTGGACCACAGCGTCGGGGCATTGAAGAAATAACGCGCGACCACTTCGATCCAGTAGGAAAGGACGATGCCGCATAGCGCGGCACCGCCAAGATGGAATCCGAAGCGTGTCAGGCGGTCATGGGCCTGGGTCAGAACACTCAGCATGGTCATGGCGCCAACCTCAGGGCGTCATACCGTGCTGTTCGGCGATCTCGCGCATACGGGCCACAGCCTCTGGCGACTTTTCCAGGCCCAGTTGCCAGATGCCTTCAGTGACCAGCGCATCCAGACGTTCTGCGTCCTCGGGAGCAAAATGCGTCGCCTGCATGCCCAGTTCCTCGAGCGCTGCCCACTCATCCACCGCCAACTGGTCAAGAATCGGTACGATCTCGGCCTCGAGAGCCTGCCCCTGTTCCAGCAGCGCTGTCTGCTCGCCTTCCGGCAGCGCCTCGAACTTGTTCAGATTCATCAACAGGTAGGTATAGGTCTGACCGAAGGTCGGTTTGGTGAAGTAGTCGGCCACCTCATACCAGCCCAGATCCTTGACCCCATTGAGTCCCCAGGCCGCTCCATCGATGACATTGCGATCGAGTGCCGAATAGACATCACCACTGGACATCAACACCGGCGTCCCGCCCATTCCCTGGGTCACGCTGGAGTAGGATGGGCTGCCCCGCAGACGCCGACCCTCGAGACTGGGCGATCCTTCGATGGGTTCCTTGAGGACATACTGAAAGCCACTGGAGCCCAACGGCACGATCGCCAGCAGTTTGATCCCGAGTTCGTTGTAATGGCCATCAATGAAGTCCCACAGCCCGGATTCACGCACCTTCGCAGGATCCACGAAGACGGAATCCATGGCCGCACCGACCCCAGTGGTATTGGTGTGGTAGGCACCGTGGGTGTAGAGCACATCAAAGACACCGGCGGAAACCGGTTCCAGTTGCTCGAAGGGGGGGACAACGTCCGGGCCGCTGAGATTGAACGAGATCTCGCCGTCACTGGCACTCTCGACCATATCGATGTAACGCTCGGCCACTTCTCGGGTATAGGCAGAAGTCGTGGTGTAGCTGGTCAACATGCGCAGATCGCTTGCTGCCGCCTGGCCGCAAGCCAGCACCAGAGCCGCGAGACTCAGCGTCTTGAAGGTGGAGTTCATGGGATTCTCGCATTGTGATTGTTGTTGAACATCCTGTTGTCGAAGATCCTGTATCGAACATGAGGTGGCTACGGGAAGCGCCTCACCCTGAGTCTGGCTACGGAAATAGCCGCTACAGAAAATCTGTCGATCCTGCTTCAATCTAGTCAGGTTCCTACGACATCGTCAACGAGAAACACGCCCTTGGTTCTTGGTTTTTTTAATACTGTAAATTTACGAAACTTATATTAAAAAATATATTGATTAACCACTCGACAAACCTGGTTGTATTTCGATTGTTATTCATGAATAAACAGCATGAAAGAAAGGAGGCTAACCACTGCACCTCGCTCTTTCATCATCATCATGGTCATCCATATAGTGGATAAACTCATCGACAAATGCCTGTCCCGCCAATGTCAGTGCGTCCTTCTTCCACAGCATATGCAACTCGACATCACAGATGCCGTCCTCAGGGGGGAGCATCCTGAGCCTCCCTCGATCGACCTCCAGCCCTGCACTGTGGCGGGGCAGGCAACCAATGCCATAACCTGCAATCAGTAAACGAACGATCTCGTCATAGTTCGGTGACGTTGCAATGACCTTGCCGGTGAACCCGTGTTGATCACGGAAGATTGTCAAAGGGGAAAGGCTGCCACCGATGATATCGCTGGAGAAGGACACAAAGTCCTCGTTGGCGAGGTCCTCCAACCGAGTTGTCTCGGCGGAAAACAGATGGTGTCCCTTCCCGCAGAACATGGCATAGCGCTGGCGCAGGAAGAAATACCGCTCAAGCCCCTTGATAGGCCGGGGGGCCAGGCCGATGCCGATGGTTGCGGTCGCATTCCTGAGCGTATCGATGATGTCGTCACTGCGCATGACGTCAAGATGAACGTTGATCGCCGGGTAGTGGGCCCGAAAGTTGGCCCAGAAGCGGTCATAGACATCAGACTGTATGCGGCTGGCAGCCAACACCTTGATTTCACCCACGACATCGTTGTCCACCGAGGACAACAACAGCTGCAGTCTGGAAATATCGCCATTCACCGCCTCGGCAATCTCGTAGACATGCCTGCCGGAGGTCGTGAGATAGAAGTGCCCGCCACTGCGCTCGATCAGCTTTCGATCAAGTTGAGTCTCCAGCCGCCGCAGGGCCTGGCTGACGGCAGACTGGGTGATATGCAGCCTGGCCGAAGCCGAACTGATGCTCTGCATCTGCACAATGACCTGAAAGGTACGCAACAGATTCCAGTCCAGTCTGTCCATGCTCACCCCTGGTTGTCTTGAATTGCTGTTCTGAATTGTTGTCCTGAACTGTTGTCCTGAGTTCATGGTTCAAAGCATTGAAGCACATCAGGACCGCTAATATCGACTATCAGAATTCATGGTTTGACCACCTGGACAGCAGCGTGCAAGTCTCGTGAATCATGGTTCCATCGATACAGGAAGCCGGTGATGCTATCCGAAAACCAGGTACAACGTATAATAAACTCGGTTGACATACTTTTTGATGAGCAACTGAAATTCACTCAAAAACTGGTCAAGATTCCCTCGGTTCGTGGCCAGGAACATACGGCTCAGGATCTGTTGTTCAAGGCGATGTCAGAGCGTGGATTTTCCATGGATCGCTGGAAAATCGATGTGAAGGATATCGAGCATCATGAAGGCTTTGGTCCGGTGACCGTATCCTACGAGAATGCCTTCAATGTGGTCGGCACCTATCGTCCCGAGCAGCATTGTTCTGAACAACATTGCTCTGAACACAAGCAAGGTCGCTCGCTGATTCTCAACGGCCATATCGACGTGGTCCCGACCGGTCCTCAGGAGATGTGGAGCCGCTCGCCCTGGAGCCCCGATATCATTGATGGCTGGATGTATGGGCGCGGCTCGGCAGACATGAAAGCGGGCCTGGTGGCCAACCTGTTTGCCTATGATGCGGTGCGTACCGCAGGCCTTCGTCCCCAGGCGCCGATCTACTTCCAGTCCGTTGTCGAGGAAGAGTGCACCGGCAATGGTGCTCTGGCTGCGCTACTGCGTGGTTACGAGGCCGATGCCGTGATCATCCCCGAGCCGGAAGAGAACATGCTGGTGCGCGCCAATGTCGGTGTGCTGTGGTTCAAGGTCCGCATGCTGGGCAAACCTTCCCACACTCGCGAGATGACCTCCGGTTTCAACGCCATCGATGCTGCCTATGCCGCCATCCAGGCATTGCGTGGGCTCGAGAAGGAATGGAATGACGAGAAGGGCCAGCATCGCTACTTCGAGGATCTCGAACATCCCATCAACTTCAATATCGGCCAGATCAATGGCGGCGACTGGCCTTCCACGGTGCCACCCTGGTGTGAGTTCGACGTCCGCGCGGCCATCTATCCGGGCATGAGCGCCAACCAGGCCCGCGAACGCATCGAGCAGACGCTGGCAGATGCCGTTCAGGCAGATCCTCGTCTCGGCGGAGACATGCCTGAAATCACCTACACCGGTTTCTATGCCGAAGGCTACGTTCTAGAAGAAGGCTCGGATGCAGAAAAGACCCTCAGACAATGCCACCATACTGCCTTCAACAGCGAGCTGCAGAGCTTCACCACGCCCGGCTATCTCGATGCGCGAGTCTTCACCATATATGGCGACATGCCAACGCTGGTCTACGGGCCAAAATCCCGTGACATCCATGGTTTCGATGAGTGCGTCGAGCTTGAATCCCTGAAGCTCATCACCAAGACAATCGCCCTGTTCATTGCGCAGTGGTGCGGTGTACAGGAACCCGGGCAAACCGAAGAATCTTCCTGATATCGTCCTCTCTCGGCTTATCCATCTGGCATGCAGGCTTCCGCGTTCCTACCGGCGGAGCCTGCGTGCCGCTTGTCTGTGGTATATGATCGGCAATGGCATCTACGCCACATGTTCAAGCCATCGATCATCGAAGCCGTCGATGTTTGACATCGTTGAAGTCCGAAACCGAGAGCGATTGAAACCATGGATGACTGAAGCCATGGATCGCTCCAACCACTGGCCCGGGAACCCCTTCCATGCGTCCCATTCACGACACTCTGGACTGGAACCTGCTGCGCACCTTCATCGTGATCGTGCAGGAGGAAAGCGTCAGCCGGGCAGCGACTCGCCTGTATCTTTCCCAGCCCGCGGTCAGTCTGTCGTTGAAACGCCTCGAGGAACGACTCGGCCAGAAACTCATCGAGCGTGACAGCCATCGTTTTCGGGTGACCGAGGCGGGTCATCTCGTCTATCGAGACGCCGTCGAGATCTACGCCAATGTCGCCAAACTGGCCGCATCCATCGGTGAATCCGACCCGGAGATTGCCGGGCACATATCGCTGGCCCTTGTCACCGGTATCGACTGCTGCTTTCTCGACAGCGTTCTTGAAGGCTTTCATCAGCGTCATCCGCATGTCACCTTCGAGATCGAGGACATGTCCAGCATGGAAGTCCAACAGGCCCTGTTGCACCGCCAGAGCCTGTTGGGAATCTGCCTGATGCAGCGCAAACCCGAACCGCTCATCGGCTACACCCTGGCCCGTCAGCAATATCGACTCTACTGTGGTCCCCACCACCGCCTGTTCGGCCGCCACAACCTGTCCATGGATGAACTCAAGCTCGAGCCCTGGATCTCCTTCAGCAGCGAACAGCTGGACGGCGTGCTCTCTCCGCTGGCGGTGTTTCGCGCACAGCAGGGCCTGAAGGGACCAGTGATTGGCCAGTCCAGTCGCATGCAGGAAATCCAGCGCATGATCGTGGCCGGCATGGGAATCGGTTGCCTTCCCGAATACACCGTCATGCGTGACGTGAAGGAGGGACGCCTGTGGCCGCTACCGCCCTACGATGGCGTCGCACCCATCGACCTCAACGTGCTCTGGCACAGTGACGGACGCTTCAATGCAGCCGAACAGGCCTTCATCGACTTCTTCCACAATGCCCTGGCCAAGGTTCCACTGGAGGACCGCCTGACCAGGGGCATCGACACCGTCCCGGCGGACAGCAAAGGGCGAGCCGTAAGCTGAGTAATGGCCACGGTCTCCCGTGGCCCTGCTCTACGGCTATCTCAGGGTCTCATTCGCTGGCGGCCTGCGCGCTGATTCGCGCCAGGGCGGCATCACGAATGTCGTTGAGACTCTGGCCGGGAGCGATATAGTCCGATTCGTAGCGCAACTCGATCAGCACCGGCAGCCGCTCACGCTCGGCAAACTCCAGCGCCCAGCGCAATGCCGGCTCGACATCCTCATCGCGCTCAACGACTCTGCCCTGGCCCCCATAAGCTTCGACCAGAGTGGTGAAGGCCGGGTTGGTAAAGGTCAGCGCAATCTCCCTGCCCGGGAAGTCTCGCTCCTGATGAGCGCGAATCGTCCCCCACATACCGTTGTTGAACACCAGTACCACGATCCCGAGGCGATACTGCAGGGCAACGCCCAGCTCCTGCAGGTTCATCTGGAAACAACCATCACCGGCGAAGCACACCGCCGGACGCTCCGGGAACTCCAGCTTTGACGATATCGCCGCAGGCAAACCATAACCCATGGAGCCCACCGTCGGCGCCAGCGAGCTGCCCAGCCCCGAGAAGCGCACAAAACGATGCGGGTAAAGCGCATAGTTGCCGGCACCCACCGTAACGCAGCCCTTGCCGTCCAGCAGCTTGTCCACACAGAGTCCGACGCGATCGAGATTGAGTGCGCCCGGCGCCGGCTGTGGCTCAAGCGTTGCCAGATACTGTTGGCGGGCCTGCTGTGTGGCATCTTGCCAACTCGTCTGAGCATCGGGCTGCAGTCGGTCCAGCGACTGGGCGAAGCCCACCACATCGGCATCGATCGCCAGACTTGCACGATAGACCCTGCCCAGCTCTTCCGGGTCAGGGTAGACATGAACCAGTGTCTGTTTCGGCGTCGGCGAGGTAATCCACGAATAGCCCTCACTGGTGGCCTCGCCGATGCGCGTACCCACGGCAATCAGCAGGTCAGTGTCGGCGAGGCGCTGGCGTAACTGATCATGCATGCCCATACCAACGTGGCCGACGAACTGGGCGTCACGTTGATCGAAGCACTCCAGACGACGCCAGGCAACGCCAACCGGCAAGTTGAAGCGACGTGCAAAAGCGGTCATCTGTTGCTGTGCTTCTTCGGTCCAGCCGCTGCCGCCCAGCAGCAGGAAGGGTCGCTCGGCCTCTGCCAGCCGCGCTTTCAGTTCATCCAGCTGTGACTGACCAGGATAGCCATGCAGGCGAGCCATCGGCTCGGCATCGGCCACTTCGGCCTCTCCCCACAGCGTATCCTCCGGCAGCGCCAGCACCACCGGGCCAGGGCGACCGTTGGTGGCTACCCGCCAGGCGCGGGCAACGTACTCGGGAATGCGGTCGGTGGCATCGATCTGCGCCACCCACTTGGCCATCGGGCCGAACATACGGCGGTAATCGATCTCCTGGAACGCCTCACGCTCCACGAAGTCATTGCCCACCTGACCGATGAACAGAATCATCGGCGTGGAATCCTGAAAAGCGGTATGCACCCCGATCGAGGCATTGGTGGCACCCGGCCCGCGGGTCACGAAGCAGATTCCCGGATCGCCGGTCAACTTGCCGAAGGCCTCAGCCATATAGGCGGCACCACTTTCCTGGCGACAGACAATGGGCTCGATGGCACCGCGATGTTCATTGAGCGCATCGATGCAAGGCAGATAACTCTCACCAGGGACAAGAAAGACACGACGCGCGCCATGCCGGCGTAACTGATCAACCAGGATCTGGCCGCCATTGCGCCGTACCAGTGCGTCGGAAGGACATTGCATACTCATGTAAGGATTCTCATTGTGTTGTCGGGTCATGGAGCATGGTTATCGGTTCATGGGCGTGGGCGAGGCGCCGGGCCGGGGTCGGATACCAGGGCCGGACGCCAGGGCCTGATGAAGGGGGGCAATCTGGCGGCTATCCACCACGCAGCGCGCTCGGAAACCCAATTGCTGTGCCCAGGCCTGATCCTCGACAAACCCCTGAGGTTCCGGCCAGGGTCCATCAATGGCCAGGCACTCCACGTGCCGGCAGGCCTCGACAAGGTGTCTGCGCCAGGCCGCCAGACCCGCCACTCGGTTGCCCGACTCGAGGCCGAGGTCTCTGGCCAGATCACCGCTGCCGAGCAGTGCCGCCTCAAGTCGTGGTGAAGCACGTAGAATCTCGTCACTGCGTTCCAGCCCGAGGCGACTCTCCAGGGTGGGAATCAACACCGTGCTGCCCGATGTCAGCCCCGAGCGCAGTTCCCGTTCGGTCAGCAACGGATCAAGCTCGGCGATGCACTGCGCCGAGTCGACCTGCGGCAGGAAAACCACCGCAGGAATCCGGCTCAACGCGACAAGCTCCTCGGCACCGCCTTCACTCAAGCGATTGATGCGCACCGCCGCCACACAGTGGTGACGCTCACAACGTGCCACGATCTCGGCGAACCCAGCGCACACCGCCTGCCGGCTCTCGGCAGGGGTAAACTCCTCCAGGTCCACCACCAGCACATCGGGCCCCTGCTCTAGTGCACTCTCGATTCGCTCGAGATCATGGCCACCAATGAACAGCCAACTGCGCAGATCCTTGATCGGCGTCTTGAAGGGCAATGACATGTTCAACCCTCCATTAGATTCGGCAGGAACAGCACCAACTCGGGAACGAAGGCAACCAGCAGCAGTACGGCGATCATCGCCACCAGCATCAGCATCAAGTGGCGCAGCGAGTACATGACGCTGATGCCGGCGATACGACAGGCCGCCATCAGGTCCACGCCCAGCGGCGGGGTGTTGGCACCGATTGCCAGATTGATGGTCAGCAGCACCCCGAAGTGCACCGGATCAATGCCGTACTGGGACAGTAGCGGCAGCACGATGGGGGTGACGATGATGATGATGGCGATGCTTTCCATGAACGACCCAAGCACCAGCAGGATCGTCATCAGCAACAGCAGGACTCCCACCCGACTATCGGTGAGATCACCGATCAAGGCGGCAATCGCCTGTGGGACCTGCTCGTAGGTCAGCGCCCAGGCAAACATGCCGGCCGCACCGATGATCACCAGAATCGCGCCGGAGGTTTCCGCCGTCGCCAGGACGCTATCAACGATCGACTTCCAGTTGAGGCTGCGATAGACCACCAGCCCGACCACCAGCGCATAGACAATGGCCGACGCTGCGGCTTCCGTCGGCGTGAAGACCCCGAAGCGGATACCGCCGATGATCAGCACCGGTACCAATAATGCCGGCAGGGCAGCAATGAAGGCCCGTCGCCGTTCCCCAGGTTCCGCCTTCTGGCCACCCGCCCAGCCATGGCGACGCGAGACGAAGATCGCCACTGCCGCCAGTGCCAGGGTCAGCAACAAACCGGGAATCAACCCGCCCATGAACAGTTTGCCGACGGAGGTGTTGGAGGTCGTGCCATAGACGATCATCACGATGCTTGGCGGAATCACCGTGCCAACGGAGCTGGCCGTACCGACCAGCGCACTGCTGAACCCCTGGTGATAACCACTGCGCTTCATGGCCGGCAGCAGCATGCTGCCGATGGCAATCACATCCGCCACTCCGGATCCCGACAGCGCACCGAACATCATGCATGCCAGTACCGCAACCACTGCCAGGCCACCGCGAATATCGCCAACCATGGCCATACACAGCCGCACCAGGCGTTGGGTCAGGCCAGCGTGATTCATCAATTGCGCTGCCAGCACGAACAGCGGGATGGCCAGCAGCGTAAAGCTCTCCATACCGGTGGCGAACTGTTGGGCTGCGACCATCATCGGCGCCGCACCAAAGGCCAATAGATAGGCCAGTACCGCCAGTATCAGGCCAAAGGCAATCGGTACGTCGACCAGTATCGCCAACGCAAAGACACTGATCAGCGTCAGGGCACCTGCCGTCATGAGCGAGCCTCCCGCGAAAACAATTGCTCAAGCTGCATCAGTGCCATCCCCGTGCAGCCCACCGGCACGGCCATATACACCACCCCGGCCGGCAACTGCAGTGCGGTAGTGGTCTGCGACATGGTCAACCAGGCCAGGTCCCAGCCCGCCTTGGCCAGCATCAGGAACATGCCCAGCAACACCACATCCATGACCCGATTGATCCAGCGCTGAAGCGATACCGAAGTGATGATCAGCGGCATCAGACCGGCACTGAGATGGCTGCGGCGGTAACTGCAGGCGACTGCCGCCAGCAGCGTCATCCATACCAGTACCAACTGCGGCAACTCCTCGGCCCAGTGCGGAGGGGCACCGATCACCCAGCGCATGAACACCGTATAACTGACCAGCAACCCCATCAGTGCGGCGCCAGCACCGGCCACCACCAGACACAGATGAGCCACGACACGGCACAGAGATGTCAGAGAGTCCGTCATCAGGGCGCCTGCTGATACTGCCTGACCAGACCCATCAGCTCGCTGCCGAACACTTCTTCATAGTCCGACCACACGCCCTGAACCGCATCCGAGAATGCCGCCACGTCCACCTCGTTGATCTGCATTCCCTGTTCCTCGAGCTTGGTCGCCAGGCGTTCGTCATCCTGCTGCGCCATGCCACGCTGCTCATCGCGCCAATGGTCAGCCGCCTGCTGCACCACCTGCTGATCCTCGGCGGAAATCTGATTCCACACATGCTGCGACATGGTCAGACAGGCCGGCACCCAGACATGCCCGGTCAGCGAGACATAGTCCTGAACCTCGTAGAAGGAAGACGACTCGATGATCGACAGCGGGTTTTCCTGAGCATCGAAGACGCCCTGCTGCAACGCCGAGTACAGCTCGCCGAATGCCAGTGGTGCGGGGCTCGCTCCCAGAGCAGTGAAGGTATCCAGACGCATGCGATTGGGCGTGACGCGAATCTTCATGCCGGAAAGATCCTCGGGGGTATTGATCGGGCCTTCGTTGTTGGTCACGTGACGAAAACCCAGCTCCCACCAGGAGAGAACCTTCATGTTGTACTGCTCCGCCAACTCCTCCAGCGCCCCGCCCAACTCGCCATCATAGGCTGCGTAGGCGTTCTCGCGGGCCGCCCAGGAATAAGGCAGCTCGACGATGCCGAAGCTCGGGTTGAGAGAATCGAAGGAACTGCAACCAATCAGGCCCGCCGGGACACTGCCGATCTGCATCCCCTCGACCATGGTCTTTTCATTACCCAACTGACCACTGGGAAACAGCTGGAAGTTGACGCGGCCTTCCGTGCCGTCGCGCACCTCCTCGGCAAAGCCTTCGGCGGCGATATGCCAGCTATGCGTCGGCGCCAGTACATGACCGAGCTTGATATCCAGTGCCTGCACCGAACTCGATGCCGTGCCCAGTACGCCAAGCATGGCCAGTGAGAGAATCCTGATATTCATGTCGATACCTGTTGTCATAGTTGTTGTGGGTGCTGAGAGTTGTTGTGGGTACTGAGAGTCGTCGTGGATGACGAATTGCTGCGAGTAATGAGATCTGCTTCTGGATCCTGAGCGGTGTTGAGGATCGTGGAGGAAGCACTGCTTGAGCCTCAGCCAGTCGTTGGCATAAGACAATTTTCCATTTTTAATTCATGGAATTTATCTGGCTTATACAAGAGAACAGGTACAAGACTGCAGACAGTCATGCCGGAAACGGCAAGACGGTAGGGTGGGAACCAGAAATGGGAGGGACGGCCTTACGGCGACTCGTCAGGAATATCGTCGATAAAGCGAGACCGCTGCTCTGGCGTCGGCACCATGCAGCGATTACGACGGCCAAACAGGCGATAGCGATGGCGCGCAAGCCAGCGATACCCGGCATCTCGCCATGATCGAGGCATGACGCGAATGACGCCCAGCCATCGCCAGGGCCGAGGCAAGCGACGCAGAATCGCGATCACCGCCTCACTCGCCTCCAGTGGGCGCCCGTGATCGAAGAACAGGAAGGTCGAGGGATCATCAGGGTCGATCCCGAAACGCGCAGCAAGATGCCGACCATAGGGAGACTGGATCGAGGTGAAGCGGATCACACCGTGACGATCGATCCGCAGCAGAAACTGCACCTGTACCGAGCAGAAGTTGCAGAAGCCATCGAATACCATCAGGCCATCGGGGTGCTGCCCCTGCCCCGAACAAGGCATGTCCGAAGCCTTCGCCTCCGGTTCTTCGGGCTTGTCATGCTCAGTGTCGCGATGTCTCACGCTCCCAACCCCAGGCACCGAATGTGCGATTGATGATGGCTTACACCGCCTGGCCATGGTCACTCAACGGCTTCCCACCGCTCAAGTCAGCACCAGTCAAGCCAGCTCCAGTTCATCCAACAATGCCGACAACTGCTGTCGGGCATCGCCTTCCAGTGCCTTGAGCGGTAGCGGCAGGCAGGGGGTCTCCACCAGTCCTTTCAGTTCTGCGGCGGCGGCAACCACTCGCAGACTGCCACCCTGCTGCGTAAACAGATCCCACAATGGCTGAAGTCGTGCAGACAGGCGCGTTGCCTGCCCCACATCACCGGCCTGTGCCGCACGAGTGATGGCCAATGCCGCTTCGGGGAAGAGGCCACCAATCACCGAGTACCAGGCCTCGCATCCGGCATTCAGTCCCGTAGCAGCCATGGCATCGCCACTGACCCCAATGGAGACATGCGACGGAATCAGGGCACGCAGCCGTTCAACACGCGCTCTGGCCGCTTCAGGTTCCGCCGGAACACCAGGAATCTTGATGGACTTCACCTTTGGAAGTTCCGCGATACGGCCATGTAATTCATCCGTGAATTCGAAGTGCGTCGTGCCAGGGTTGTCATAGACACACAGCGGTACCGACAGGTCACGAGTCACTGCTTCATAGAGGCCAAAGACCTCATCAGCAGAGAGCCGCTGATAGGAAACCGGCGCCAGCAACACCCCATTCGCGCCTGCCTTCTGCGCATCTTCAGCCAGCCCCTGCACTTCCCTCGTGCGCAAGGCACCGATACCGACGATCACCGGAGTATCGCCGGCGTTCTCCACCGCCAGTCCGGCAATTCGTCCACGCTCTTCCCGGGAAAGGTAGGCGTAATTCCCCGTCGATCCAAGCGCGCCAATGGAATCCACACCTGCAGTGACAAGACGCTTGATCAAGCGTGCGAATGCCGCCTCATCAAGACCGTTCTCGTTCATGGGGGTCAAGGGAAATGCGCTCAGACCTGACAGCATGCCCAACTCTCCTGGTGGCTGAATCAAGGGATGAAATGACGGTAAGCCCACCCTTTCAGTCTGCCCTGATTCCATCACGCCAGCCAGACGTCTCGACCAGGTCAGGCTCTACTTCAACAGTTGCTAATGCGAGTATATATCATTAGCATTAAAATTAATCTTTCCAGCAGCACAGTCCTGCCTGACAACCATGCCAACACCGGGTGCGCCTGCCGCGCCATCGAGGGAGAGAACATTGTCGAAACAAGCCGCCTCATTGAGCGCCCTGGCATCAGTGGCCCTGCTCGGTACAGGCCCTGTCATGGCGCAGACGGACAACCCGAGCGACACCGCGCCCGTCGAAGGTGCTCAGCTCGATACCATGACCGTCACGGCAATCAATCTCTACGATAACGTCGGTTATACACGCCGCATTACCAGTGCCGGAACAGGGTTTGAGCTCAGCCCTCGCGACGTTCCTCAGTCGATCAGTACCATCACCGAGCAACGCATCGAAGATCAGAACCTCGAGACCATCAGCGATGTACTATCCAACACCACCGGTGTTTCCGCTCGTCACATCGACAGCAATCGGGTCGGCTTTTTCTCCCGCGGGTTTCGCATCAACAGCTATCAATACGATGGCATTCCCACCCTGAATACCGATGACCGCTGGTATTTCGGAGAAGGATCACTGAATACCGCCATCTACGACCGTGTCGAGGTGGTACGCGGGGCCAATGGGCTGCTGACCGGCTCGGGCAATCCCGGCGCCTCCGTCAATTTCATTCGCAAGCACGCTGATAGCCGAGAGCTCACAGGTTCGGTCTCCGGCACTGTGGGGCGCTGGGACAAGCGCCGCGGGGTTGCCGATGTCACAACCCCACTGACCGAGTCCGGTAATGTTCGAGCACGCTTCATCGGTGGTTATGACGAAGGCGACAGCCATCTCGATCGCTACAGCGAGCGCAAATCGTTCGGCTACATGGTGATCGATGCGGATATCTCCGACGCGACCACCCTTTCCGTAGGCTATGACTACCAGGATACTCACGCCTCGTCGCCGACCTGGGGTGGCCTTCCACTGTGGTACAGCGATGGCAGTGAAACGGACTATTCGCGCTCGTTCAGCATCGCGCCGGACTGGGCCTACTATGATTTCGAATCCGAGAAGGTCTTCGCCGACCTCAACCATCGCTTTGCCAACGGCTGGGAGCTACGCGGCACAGCCACCCATGCGCAAACCGACCTTGATGCCAGGTTGATGTATCCCGATGGTTTTCCCGACCGCAGCACCGGTCAGGGAGTGACCAATTACACCGGTTGGAACCGCGGTGAACGGCAACTGGACTCCGTCGATGTCTACTCTCGCGGGCCTTTCGAGTTGATGGGGCGTGAGCACGAATTGATCGCCGGCATCAGCTACAGCAAACAGACCAATGACTACGACAACTCCTTCGCGCCAGCCTTCGCTGCGGGTGATTTCAACCACTGGGATGGCAGCACGGCCAACCCCGAATGGAGCGAGTGGACCCCGTTGGAGAGTACCAGCGTACGACAGCGAGCTGCCTACGCCGCCGCTCGACTTGCACTGGCCGACCCACTGACATTGATCATCGGCGCACGCTATACCGACTGGAGTGGCGACAGCTGGAGCAGTACCGGCGGCTCGGCCTCCCAGAACCAGAGCGAGATCACTCCCTACGCTGGCCTGATCTACGATATCAATGATCAGTGGGCCGCCTTTGTCAGCTATACCGAGATATTCCAGCCCCAGGACAACCGGGATGCCGATGGCAAGTTCCTCGAACCGGTGGTCGGCAGGAACTACGAGACCGGACTCAAGGCGGATTGGTTCAATGGCCTGTTGACGGCCTCCATGTCCGTGTTCCGCATCGAACAGGACAACGTCGCCCAGGCCGACCCGCTGACACCCGGCTCGACAGAAACCACCTACCACGCAGCACAGGGCGTGGTCAGTGAAGGGATCGATTTCGAACTCAACGGCGCAGTCACCGACAACCTCGACCTGACACTGGGTGCCTCCCACTATACGGCCACGGATAGTGACGGCCCGTACAAGACGGATCAGCCTCGCACCAAGGTGGACCTGTTCGGCAGCTACCATGTGCCCCAGTGGCAGCCCCTGACGGTCGGGGGTGGCATCCGTTGGCAGAGCCACACCTACCTCAACGACATCAGCGGCCCCCAGGGACCCAGGACCCTCAATCAGAGCAGCTATACCCTGGCCAGCCTGTTTGGCCGCTACCAGTTCACGCCGCAACTGGCGCTGCAGATGAACATCGATAACCTGTTCGATGAGGAGTACTACAGCTACTTCGACGGTTACGGTGTCTATGGCGAACCCCGTAACGTCACGGCGACCCTGAGGTATGACTTCTGAGGTCCCGTCATGCGCGTCACGGGGTTGTCTCAGCACTGGCCATACTCATCGTGACGTCGCCACCAGATACCATCTGATTCATTACGTCCTCTGGGAGCTCTATCGAGCCACTGGTAGGCTCCCCAGAGGCTGTCCAGGCCGCGCGCATAGGCGGAATAGCAGTGGTACACGACGCCGTCCTCGAGCACGAAACTGCTCATGCCCGGCAGATCTCTCTGGAAGGTGGCCGAATCGGTTCCGCACATCGCCGCAATACGATCCTCTTCCCCTTCGCCACCGCCTTCCTGCCCCTCTCGCCAGGCCGCCGAGGGTTCGCGCCGGTAGTTGTATTCGACGTCTCCCTGGCGCTGCTGCTCCTCGGAAAACCAGACACTGAAGTCGGCATTGAAGTCACTTTCCTGCGATGATGCCCAGGGGAAGCTCCAGCCCATACGCTGCTTGTAGACCCTGAGCGCCTCGAGTGGTCCCCGGGAGATGGCCATCAACGTGACATCATGATTGGCAAGGTGGACCGCAAAGCCGTTGAAACCATCGGCGATCATCGAGCAGGAAGGGCAGCCTGCCGTGTAGTCAGGCCCGAACATGAAATGGTAGACGAGCAACTGGGAGCGCCCCTGGAAAAGATCCTTCAATGAGGCACTGCCTGCCTCGGTCTCGAAGCGATAGTTCTTGTCGATTCGAACCCAGGGCAAGTCCTGCCTCTGCTGTGCCAGTTCATCGCTGCGCCGCGTCAGTGCCTTCTCCTCCTGAAGCAGCTCAAGCCGTGCCGCCAACCACGCTTCTCGTGTACCTGTCTTGTGACTCATCGTCTTCTCCCGCTCTCTACACTCGCTGTGTGACTCGATATCCCCCGTGAACACGGGGCCATGACATATATTTAGTAGCGATGAATGCTGACCGGGAGTAACAACAGTGGCGGGATTTCGATGGACGCTCTGATCATGGCTGCAGCGCAGTCCCTGGAGGCGGGGGATCCCATCAGCGCCCTGAACAGAGTCGCCCTGCGCAACGACGCCCATGCACTCGCGCTGCGGGGCATTGCCATGGCGCAGCTCGGTGATCTTGCCCGCGCTCGGGAATTGCTCCAGGCCGCGGCACGTACCTTCGCCAATGACGAGGTCGTGGAGCGTGCACGGTGCATTGTGGCCGAAGCCGAGATTGCTCTTGTCTCGCGTGACCTGGGCTGGTCGGCCCGGGCGCTTGATGAAGCCCGAGAGGCGCTTGAGGCTTATGGGGATCAGCGCAATGCGGCCCATGCCCGCTATCTGGAGGCTCGGTTGCTGCTGTTGACCGGTCGGCTCGACGATGCCGAGTCCCTGCTGGCCACGCTCGACCCTGACCACCTCCCTCCCGCGTCACGCGCCGCCCGCGAGTTGGTAGTGGCGGGAATCGCCATGCGCCGCCGTCACGCACAGCCGGCACGTCGTGCCTTCGCCCGAGCCGAGGCCGTCGCCCATCAGATCAGGATCCCGGCGCTGACCATGGAAGTCGCCAGCGCTGCCCATACGCTGGATGCCCCCGTGGCGCACCTGATCACCGAAGGCGGTGAATGCCCTCTTCTGCTCGAGGAACTGGAAGCTCTGGAAACCTCCAGCACACTCGTCGTGGATGCCTGTCGCCATGTGGTGCGGGATGTTCACCACGAGATATCGCTGGCCACTCGCCCCGTGTTGTTCGCACTGGCTCGGTCATTGAGTGAGGCCTGGCCCGGTGATGTCCGCCGAGACACCCTCATCTCCCGCGCCTTCAAGACGCAATACGCCGATGACACCCATCGCGCCCGACTGAGAGTCGAGATCGGGCGCCTGCGCGCCGAGCTGCGCGGACTGGCCGAGATCACCTCGACGCATCAGGGCTTCGTGCTGGTGCCTCAACAGGCCGCTACAGTCGCCACCCTGGTGCCGCCTATCGAAGACCGGCACAACGGCGTCCTGGCACTGCTGGCCGATGGCGAGGCCTGGTCCAGCTCGGCGCTGGCAATGGCGCTGGGAGTTAGCCAACGCACCGTGCAACGCTCTCTGGACACGCTTCACGCAGCGGACAAGGTAACGGCCCATGGCCAGGGACGGGCCCGCCGCTGGGCAATCCTGCCAGTGCCGGGTTTCCCGACAACCTTGTTACTCCCTGTTCCGTACTCGGATTGACCAGGCTGTAGGCACCTATCCAGAGAAGTGAGGAAAGCGACATGAAAAGCGACATGAAAAGCGACAACATGAAAACCGAGGCGGCCAATATCACCCACGAATTCGGCCCCTTTTCGGACATCGATTGTGTGCATGGTGTTACCCATGACGGCCGATGCGTCTGGGTGGCCACCGGCGACAGCCTGGTCGCCCTCGATCCCGAGAGCGGCAAGCCACTGCGCTCACTCGATGTCACCGCCAACGCGGGAACCGCTTTCGATGGACAATATCTGTTTCAGATCGCCGGAGACCGCATCTACAAGGTTGACCCCAGCAACGCTGAGGTAATCGCCACCATCCCAGCCCCCACCGACGGCTGCAACTCGGGAATGGCATGGGCTGAAGGTTCGCTCTGGGTGGGGCGCTACAAGGACCGCAAGATCCATCAGGTTGACCCCGAGACAGGAGAGATTCTGCGTACCATCGAATCCGACCGCTTCGTCACCGGCGTGACCTGGTGCAACGGCGAGTTGTGGCACGGCACCTGGGAAGACAACGAGAGTGACCTGCGACGAATCGACCCGCAGACCGGTCAGGTTCAGGAACGTCTCGAGATGCCGTCAGGCAAGGGCATATCAGGGCTCGAGAGCGATGGCAATGGACAGTTCTTCTGCGGCGGCGGAGACAGCGGCATGCTCAGAGTCGTACGTCGGCCTGAGCGTGGCTGAGAGTCTGGCGGTACATCAACAGTAAGCGACAGGGGCCATGTTCCTGCAATGGGGCCCCTGTCGTGCTTCTCAACTGGCGGGTCGCTTCATCGCCAGCAGACCAATGCTGAAAACCACCATCAATCCTCCACTGGCACGATTGAACCATTGCATGGTTCGACCGCTGCGTAGATATCTGCCGACCTTGCAGCCCAGCAATGCATAGAGGGCCACCGCCACCAGCTCCATCAGCAGGAAGAGTGCACCCAACAGGGTAAAGCTCAGCGCATAGTCATCCGGTGCCACAAACTGAGGCAGAAAGGCGGTAAAGATCAGAATCGCCTTGGGATTGCCCGCCGCTACCAGGAACTCCTGACGCATCAGCCGCCAACACGATTGATCGGTGGGAGTGTCCATCATCGCCACCTGTGGCTTGCTCATCAGCAGCTTGACGCCCAGCCACGCCAGGTAGGCGGCACCGACCCACTTCACTACCAGAAAGAACCACATGGAGGTTGTCAGCAGTGTTCCCAGCCCGATACCCGCGGCGGCTATCATCGGAATGAACGCAACGATACGACCCAAGGCTGCAGTGATGGCCTTCAACGGCCCGACACGCGCTGCATTGGTCGTAACCAGCAGGTTGTTCGGTCCAAATGCCATGTTCAGTGCAAAACAGGCGGGCAGAAACACCAACAGAAGCTCCAGGGTCATCTCGACTCCCTCGGTTGCTCATCCTCGATCAGGGCCAGAGCACCAGCTTGGCACTTGAAGGGATTTCCTGCATCAGAAAACGAAAAAACGGCCACCGCGATGATTCGCTAAGTGACCGTTTTTACTGATGTTTATGGCGCGCCCTAAAGGATTCGAACCTTTGACCTTTGCCTCCGGAGGGCAACGCTCTATCCAGCTGAGCTAAGGGCGCACACGTTGCAGGTTGTTGGCCGGTATCGCAAAGCGATACTGGGCAACGCTCCCCTCGCAAGCGAGGGTCCGGTCTTCTGCGCTGCATCGCAGAAGCCGCGTATCGGGGAAAAGCCGTGCTTTTCCTGATCCGAATACGCCCAGCTGAGCTAAGGGCGCACACGTTGCAGGTTGTTGGCCGGTATCGCAGGGCGAGAAGCCGGTCGGCTGCGCTGCATCGCAGGAGCCGTGAAAGCGTGTTTCACGGCGTGGCATATCCTACCCCGCGTGTTGCCTGGTGTCCACCCGAACCGGTCAGGAACCCTGCTCCAACGCGCATACCAGGCGGTCTGGGACCTTTGGGCATTTTCGCGATTTGGGGGTTCTCGCTATACTGCCGGCACTGTACGTCGCTTGGCGAAGGATCATTGCAACGCCGGCACCAATAACAAAGGGAACTGTGGCGCGTCAGCATCGCTCCAGTTGCCGGAATTCGAATAACTACCGTGACTGAGGTGATTAGAGTGAAATCCAGCAAGCTGATCATCGGATGCCTCATCTGCATGGGGTTGGCATCTGGCCAGGCGATGGCAGAAGACAACACCGATCTCGATGCCATGGCGGAACGCCTGAAGCCTGTAGGGGAAGTCTGCCTCAAGGGTGAGGACTGTGGCACCGCCCAGACCGCAGCCGCCAGTGGCGACGCCAGCGGTGGTGCCGCAGATGGTGAATCGATCTATGGCAGTGTCTGCATGGCCTGCCACGATACCGGCGCGGCAGGTGCGCCCAAACGTGGTGAGGAGGCCGACTGGGCCGAGCGCTCGACCAAGGGCTTCGAGACTCTGCTGGATCACGCCGTCAACGGCTTCAATGCCATGCCTGCTCGTGGTGGCAACCCCAACCTGAGTGACGAGGAAGTACGCGCTTCGCTGGTATATCTGGTCGAGCCGGTCATGGAAGTTCCTGCCGCGGAGGACAGTGCGCCAGCCGAGGAGGAGACAGCCACCGACGAGGCCGCTGGCGAAGGCGCTGCCAGCGAGGAAGCGCCGGATACTGCCGCCGAAGACAGCGCACCTGCTGAGGATCAGGACACGGCAGCGGACGCCAGTGGTGGCGAAGATGCGGCGGCCGATGAAGAGGCTGCGGCTTCCGAGCAAGGCGGTGATGACGCAACAGCAGAAGAATCTGCCGAGGCTGATGCTGCGGACACCACCGGTATCGACGGCCAGGCCGTGTATGAGAGCGTCTGCTTTGCCTGCCATGACACCGGTGCCGCCAATGCGCCCAAACGTGGCGATGCTGCCATCTGGGAACCGCGCCTCGCCGAAGGCAAGGAAACGCTCTACGAAAATGCCATCAATGGGCTAAACGCCATGCCTGCCAAGGGCGGGCGTCCGTCATTATCCGATGAGGAAGTGAAGGCGGCCGTGGACTATATGGTTCAGTAGGTTCAAACGGCCAGGCATGAAAACGGGGTGCTGGCTGGCACCCCGTTTTTCGTTATCCACAACCGAGACTCGCCCGCTGGCTGTGGATAAGGCATGTATGCCACTAGTGTGGCGTCCCACAAGTTGGCATGATTTCAGCGCGTCATACAGGGTCGATGGCCAGGCGCCGATTGCAGGGAATGGCGACACCCTTGCCAAAAGCGGCAACACCGCCAGCGGCCCGGTATGGCGCGCCCCGTGGGAACCATCAGGTGCCGCTGATGCTGTGTTGTGTCCCTGGTCCATATAGTCGATATGAACGGCGGAACACGCCAGGGTGCTGGACCACGTGCCCCAACGGCACCTGATGGTTCTGAAACACGATGAACTTGCGGGACACCACACTGGCTAATCCAGCAACGAGCGCAGTCCGGCAATGGCGCTCTTGCCACGTTCCTGCTTGCGTTCCGGGTCCTCGCGATCGGCGCGCCCTTCCCACTCCAGATCCTCCGGCGGGAGTTCATCAAGGAAGCGGCTGGGCACGCAGTCCATCATTTCACCGAACGCCTTGCGCTGGCGAGCCAGCGTCATGGTCAGGGTCTGGCGTGCTCGGGTGATGCCCACATAGGCCAGACGACGCTCTTCCTCGACGGTACCGGCCTCGATGGAATTGCGGTGCGGCAGCAGCTCCTCTTCCAGCCCCATCAGGTAGACATGCGGAAATTCGAGGCCCTTGGAGGCATGCATGGTCAGGAGCTGTACACGGTCGGAGTCGTCCTCCTCGGCCTGCTGCTCGAGGATGTCACGCAATACCAGCCGTGAGATGGCCGCCTCGACGCTGTCGGTTTCAGTGTCCTCGCTGGCCGTGCTCTCTTCCGGGTCGGACTGCATCGACTTCTCGAGCTGATCGATCAGGATCCACACATTGCCCATGCGTCGCTCGGCAATGGTCGGCGCACTGGCATTCTGGTAGAGCCAGGCCTCGTAATCCATCTCACGCATCATGTCGCGAATCGCGGCGATGGCATCACCGCCGTCCATGCGCCGGCGCACCCCGTCAATGAAGTGTGTGAAGCGCGTCAGACGCTCAACCGCGCGGGTCGGCAACTGCTCGGCGAGCCCCAGTTCCTGGCAGGCAGAAAACAGCGAGATGCTGCGATCGGTAGCGTAGTTGGCCAGCTTCTCCAGCGTCGTGGGACCGATCTCGCGGCGCGGTACATTGACGATGCGCAGGAAGGCGTTGTCATCGGCCGGGTTGATCAGTAGCCGCAGGTAGGCCATGGCGTCCTTGATCTCGCCACGCGAGAAGAACGAGGTGCCACCGGAGAGCTTGTAGGGAATCTGGTAGTGCTGGAGCTTCAACTCCAGCAGACGCGCCTGGAAGTTGCCGCGATAAAGCACGGCAAAATCCTTCCAGGCCGCACGTTCCTTGATGCGTCGAGTGAGGATCTCGCTGGCAACGCGCTCGGTTTCGGCTTCCTCGTGACGGGTGACCACTATGCGGATCGGGTCGCCCTTGCCCATCTCCGACCACAGCGTCTTGTCATAGACGTGAGGGTTGTTGGCGATCAGGGTGTTGGCGGCATGCAGGATGATGCCGGTAGAGCGATAGTTCTGCTCCAGCTTGATGACGTTGAGGCGCGGGAAGTCCTCGCCGAGGGTGACGAGGTTCTCCGGACGAGCGCCACGCCAGGCGTAGATCGACTGATCGTCATCGCCCACCACGGTAAAGGTCTGACGCTCGGCCATCAGCATGCGCACCAGCATGTACTGGCTGATGTTGGTGTCCTGGTACTCGTCGACCAGCATGTAGTGGATCTTGCGCCGCCAGCGCTCCAGTGCCTCGGGGTTGTCTCGCAGCAACACCACCGGCAGCAGGATCAGGTCATCGAAGTCGACAGCATTGTAGGCCTTGAGGTGGCGGACATAGGCCTCGTAGACCCGTGCGGCATACTGCTCGTCCTCGCTGGAGGCATGGGACAACGCCTGACCGGGCAGCACCAGATCATTCTTCCAGTTGGAGATGGCCGCCTGCACCTGGTTGATCTGATCGGCCTCGACCTGGGCGTCCTTGTTCATCAGGTCACGCAGCAGGGCCTTGGCATCCTCCGGGTCGAACAGCGAGAAGCCCGGCTTGTAGCCGAGTGCCTTGAGCTCACCACGGATGATGTTGAGTCCCAGGGTGTGGAAGGTCGAGACCGTCAGACCATGGCCCTCACGCCCCTTGAGCATGCTGCTGACACGCTCCTTCATCTCGCGAGCGGCCTTGTTGGTGAAGGTCACGGCGGCAATCCGCCGGGCACTCATGCCACATTCCTGGATCAGGTAGGCGATCTTGGTGGTGATCACGCTGGTCTTGCCGGAGCCGGCCCCCGCCAGCACCAGACAGGGGCCGTCGATATAACGCACCGCCTCCTGCTGACGCGGATTGAGCTTGCGCAGTCGCTGGGCGATGGTCATCGAAATCGGGGAAGGAGGCGTGCTCATGAGGGCTCTCCAGCATCCGCTGAGGGCGGTATATCACCCGCTGAGGGCTCTCCGACATCCACTTGCGCGGCTCCAGCAAAACCGAGCTGCCGCCAGGCTTCAAACACCAGAATCGCACAGGCATTGGAGAGGTTGAGACTGCGGCTGTCCGGCAGCATGGGTATACGCAGCCGCTGCTCCTGCGGAAGGGTATCGATCATGCTCTGGGGCAGGCCGCGCGTCTCTGGACCAAACACCAATGCATCTCCCGGCTGATAATGCGGCTGATGATAGCCACAGCGCCCGCGTGTCGACACGGCAAAGATCCGCGAAGGTTCTACACTTGTCACAAAAGCGTCCCAATCAGCATGCACCTGAACTCGAGTCCATTCATGGTAGTCGAGTCCAGCACGCCGGAGACGCTTGTCATCGAGCTCGAAACCAAGCGGTTCGATCAGGTGCAGGCGAAACCCGGTATTGGCACACAGCCGGATCAGGTTACCGGTGTTCGGTGGAATCTCGGGCTGATACAGCACCACGTCGAGCATAACAGAGCCACCCAGCAGCTGACGGACGGCAAATCACCAGGACAGCGCCCTGGTAACGTACTGCCGATGGTGATTCATGGAGAGAAGATCAGGCGCGAACGCCGTAGCGGTCGCGGTACGCACGGATAGCATCGGCATACCCCTTGAGGCTGTCACCGGCATGAGCTTCCAGCCAGGTGAGCAGCTGATCCAGGTTGACGATACTGATCACCGGCATGCCATAACGTGCCTCGACCTGCTGGATGGCGCTCTGATCGCTATCCTCGGTGGCACGCTCCTGGCGATCCAGTGCGACTACCACGCCTGCCGCCTCGGCTTGTGCCGCCTGAATCAGGCCCATCACTTCGCCGATCGCAGTACCTGCGGTAATCACATCGTCGATGATCAGGATACGCCCTTCCAGCGCCGCGCCGACGATATTGCCGCCTTCGCCATGATCCTTGGCCTCCTTGCGATTGAACGCAAAAGGCATATCGCGGTCATGATGATCGGCCAGGGCGACTGCCGTCGTGGCCGCCAGAGAGATACCCTTGTACGCCGGACCGAACAGAACGTCGGCCGACAGGCCGCTGGCGCTGATTGCCTGCGCGTAGAAGCGCCCGAGGCGAGCAAGGGCACTACCGGTCTTGAACAGGCCGGCATTGAAGAAATACGGGCTTATCCGCCCCGACTTGAGAGTGAACTCACCGAAACCGAGCACACCCTGCTCGATGGCGAATTCGATGAACTCTCGTTGGTAGGATTCGAGGCGCGTTGCGCCTGGCTGGTCATTTGCACGGTCAGCCACGAGGCCTCCTTATCATGTTTATCAATCGGGGCCATTTACCCAAACGTCGAAACGTCGGGTATCATACACGCGCGACGCAAAAGGGACTACGTATGAAAATCGCCAGCATCAATGTCAACGGCATCCGCGAGGCCGTCGGTCGAGGCTTTCTCGACTGGCTTGCCAACCAGGACGCCGACGTTGTCTGCGTCCAGAATCTCAAGGCCAAAAGCTTCGAACTGGACGACAGCATCCTCTACCCGGAAGGCTATGAGGGTTACTTCCTCGACGCCGAACAGGACGGCTTCTCCGGTGTAGGTATCTACTGCCGCAAGATTCCCAAGGCCATCATGTACGGTCTGGGCTTTCCGCAGTGTGACCATGAAGCCCGCTTCCTGCAGGCCGACTACGATCGTTTCAGCATCGCCAGCTTCCTGATGCCCGACGGTAGTGATCCGGCCGCCAAGCAGGCGTTCATGGAACAGTATCAGGAATATCTGTCGAAGATGGCTCGCAAACGCCGCGAGTACATCATCTGCGGTACCTGGCACATTGCGCACAAGACCATCGACCTGGCCAACTGGTCGGATAACCAGAGCACGCCCGGATTCAAGCCCGACGAGCGCGCCTGGATGGATCAGGTGTTCGGCCCGACCGGCTTCATCGATACCTTCCGCGAGATCAATCGCGATGGTGACGAATACACCTGGTGGCCGAAACTCGACTCTGAAGAGCCGCGTACTCGTCAGGAAGGCTGGCGTCTCGATTACCAGATCGTAGGCCCCAACTTCCGTCGTCATATCACTGACGCCTGGATCGACTACGACGCAACGTTCTCCGAGTACGCGCCGCTTATTGTCGAGTACGACCTGCAGCTGTAATCCCGTCCCGTGTCGCCGTCTGGCCCTGGTCCGGGGCCGGATCCCGAAGCGCCGGCCCTTCTGGGGCCGGCGCTGTGGTTATCTGGACGCGGTATTCGGCTGCGGTAGCGTCATGCCCAAAGGCTCGATCTCGGAAACTCGGTCTCGGAAACCTAGTCCAGGAACCCCAGGGCTTCACGCTGATGGGCGAACAGTTCGGCCCCAGCCTTGTCGGCCAGGTCGAGCATGGCGTTGAGCTTGTGGCGATCGAAGGAGCCGGACTCGGCTGTGCCCTGCACTTCGATCATCTCGCCGTTCTCGCACAGCACGACGTTCATGTCGGTGTCGGCCCCGGAGTCTTCCGGGTAATCCAGATCGACCACCGGCCGGCCCTTGTAAAGGCCCACGGAGATCGAGCTGACCAGTTGCTTGAACGGGTCGGATGAAATCAGCTTCTCGCGCTGCAAGTAGCGAATGGCATCGACCAGCGCCACGCAGCCGCCGGTGATGGACGCTGTACGTGTACCACCATCCGCCTGGATCACGTCGCAATCTACAGTGATGGTGAACTCACCGAGTTTCTTCAGGTTCACTGCCGCGCGTAGAGAACGACCGATCAGTCGCTGAATCTCCAGGGTGCGACCACCCTGCTTGCCTCGCGCTGCCTCACGCCCACCTCGAGTGTGAGTCGCTCGCGGCAGCATACCGTACTCGGCAGTGATCCAGCCCTGACGCTTGCCACGCAACCAGCGCGGCACACCCGTCTCGATGCTGGCAGTACAGATCACCTTGGTATCACCGAACTCCACCAGCACCGAACCCTCGGCATGGCGCGTGTAGTCACGGGTGATGCGAATCTCGCGGGTTTCGTCAAAAGCGCGTCCGCTGGGACGTCGAATGTCCGAAGACATGGCACCTCTCTCGTTCCACGCCGCCTGGCAGGGTGTTCGCTGATATCCAGCCATCCCCCTCCCTGGCGACATGGAGCATGGATTTGGGAATCGGGCGCCCATTCTACACGGTATCGACCCGGAATCGGGTACACTGCATGCGTTCCACCTCACCGCCAGGAGGCTATCCATGGTTCACCGTTCAGAGGTTCGCAATTCAAGCGCCGTTCACAGCATGACCGCCTTTGCCCGCCAGCAGCATGCAGCGGAGTGGGGCAGCCTGCAACTCGAGCTGCGCTCGGTGAACCAGCGTTACCTCGAACCGCACTTCCGGCTGCCGGAAGCGCTGCGTGAACTGGAACCCGTTTTCCGGGAAACCCTGCGCAGCCGCCTGCATCGTGGCAAGGTCGAATGCGCCCTGCGCTTCGAACCCAGCGAGGCCAACGAGACACTATCGGTCAGTCAGGAGCGTCTCGCGGCACTGTCCTTCGCCCTCGGCGAAGTGCGCAAGGCACTGCCCGATGCCCCGATGCCCAATGCACTGGAACTGCTCGACCATCCCGGCGTACTGCAGACGTCCGGTCTCGACATGGACACGATCAAGCAGGCCGCCAGCGAACTGTTCGAGCAGGCGCTGGATGACCTGATCGAATGCCGCCAGCGTGAAGGGGAAAAGCTCAAGGCACTGATCGAGGAACGTCTGGCCGCGATCAGCGAACTGGTCAGCGAAGTCCGCACCATGATGCCGGACATCCTCGAACGTCAGCGCACTCAACTGGAAGAGAAGCTGGCCACCCTGACAGCAGAACTCGACTCTCAGCGCCTCGAGGCCGAAGTGGTGCTGATGGCCCAGAAGGCCGATGTGGCCGAGGAGCTCGACCGCCTCGACACTCACGTCAGCGAAGTGGCTCGTCAGCTCAAGCAGAAAGGCCCGGTCGGCCGCCGTCTCGATTTCCTGATGCAGGAACTCAACCGCGAGGCCAACACCCTGTCATCCAAGTCCGTGGTCGCTGATACCACCCGCTGCGCTGTTGAGCTCAAGGTACTGATCGAGCAGATGCGGGAGCAGATACAGAATATCGAGTAGTGTGCTCACGCGTTTTCATCGGCCAGAGCCCATATCACAAGGACATGTTTTAATGGGATTTTCCAACAAAAAAACAGCTTGATATGTTGCAGGATGTACTCACATGCAAGGCCATTATCAGCTCAAGTCTTCTACGATCAAGTCACTGGAGCGCAAAGGGGCCCCTGCAGAGTGGCCGATGGGACAACCTCTTCTTTGAGGTCAAGGAGACACAAGCACTGGAGGCCACTGCGTGACACCAGCGCCTAAACCCTGGAAATCCTTCGAAGAGCAACTCGCGCTCCTCATGAAGCGAGGCCTTCAGGTGGACGACCGCGAGGCGGCCATGAGCTACCTCGAGCGTATCGGCTACTACCGTCTCAGTGGTTACTGGTACTCGTTCCGGCAGCTTGTCCTCGAACAGGACGACAACGGCCGGGTCACCCACTGCCGCAGCAACACCTTCATCGAGGGCAGTCACTTTCGAGATATCGTGCAGCTCTGCGTCTTCGACAAGAGGTTGCGACTTCTGGCGCTGGACGCGTTGGAGCGTATCGAGATGGCTCTACGCGTGGACATTGCCCATCTACTGGGTGAGCAAGACATTCATGCTCACGAGAACCCCCAGTGCCTCCACGGCCACTTCAGCAAGAAGGTGCAGAAGAAAAGCTATGCGAAAGGAAGAACATGGCATCAGGTGTGGCTGAGCAAGTATGAAGATCACCTGCACCGTGCCCGTCGCGAGCCCTTCGTGGTGCACTACCTCAACAAGTACGGGCGGCTACCGATATGGGTAGCCATTGAGGTATGGGACTTCGGCATGATGTCCAAGCTCTACGCTGGCATGAAGTCAGCGGATCAGGACCAAATCGCCACCAAGTATGGCGCTCAGAACGGACGCACCTTGGCCGAGTGGCTCCGCAGCCTGAACTTTATCCGCAACGTATCTGCTCACCACAGCCGACTATGGAACATCAACGTGCTGGAGCGGTCAGCGCCACTGACCGATGATGCGTTCTGGCAGGCGCTGGACAACGCGCGCCCCTTTTTCTATTTCTGCCTGATGCAGAAACTGATGCGGATTATCTGCCCAAACTCCACATGGGGCCAGAGATTTCAATCACTTATGGAAGAGTTCCCTCAGGCACAGGCAGGGGCTGTCAGCCTACGGGACAGCGGACTGATGGAGGACTGGCAATCGTGGGAGCTATGGCAGCAGGGGTGAGAAACGAGAGCCGACGCGTACACAGAAGACTGTGAAGAGGCGCCGGGCGTATTACCATGAAGTATAGCGACGCCACATGATGTGTCAACCGGCGCGAGCGAGTAACAAGCTGCGCCGCAACAAGTACCACCAGAAAGCTTCCGCTCGTGGCGCAGGGCTAACCGCCCATAATACCCTGCGCTCAGTTGGCCAGGACCGCATACACGGCGTGGGTGGTGGGTAATGTGGTGGGTTCTACCAAGGCCCACCAGCAACCGCGTGATCCTCTGGACCGCAGGAGATACTAATCTTGCTGGCCTGTTCAGATCCAGAATATCGAGTGATCTTTTCTGGTTCAGGCCTGCACAGGCATTCGGCCAGCATCACGCCAGCAAATGCCTGTTGGCCTTCCAGGTCTCATCGAGATGCCGCTGAATCAGTGCCTTGGTAGCCGGTTTGATACCCAAGGAAGCGGCAACGGCACTGAAACTGGCCAGGCTGGAGGCTACCTCCTCGATTGCCTGGCGCGCTTCATTCCAAGTGGCAAAGTTGGCCGTCGCTGCCAGTTTCTGAATGGCCTTGAGCGAAGGGCATTTACCATGGCCAGCATATGCCGTGGCATGTTCGCCAAAGGGATTTGGGCTGAAGGTGGTATCGTAGAAAGGCGACAATGACCAATTGCCGGAGTCATCCTGCAGAAACGCCCAGTTCTTGCTGTGATCGTCCTGACTGACGGCGAACAGGTTGAACATGGCTCGCCGGAATTGTCGTTGACCGGCACTGGGCCCACATAATGTACTGCTGGCCTTGATCAGGTCCTCATAATCCAGGCTGGGGGTACGGAAATCCGCATCCAGCAGACCGCAGGCACTATGCATATGCCACCGCCCGGCACTTTCTGTTGTGTCTACAACCCAATCGAAGCGCTTCAGGGCCAGCCACTGCCTCGCTCCAGAATCACCGAGTGCCGGCAGCAGCTGCCATTCGGGCACTATCAGTCCGGCCTGCTCAGCCATGGTCAGCCAGGCTGCCTCACAGAGGCCCTCTTCATGCCCGAGAGGGAGATTGCGCGGAGTGAACTTGACCAGCCAGGCCTGGTCTCCTGGCAAGGGTTGGGCCCGACAGTACTGGAAGTCCTCTCCGGAGAGATAGACCTGCGCCTTGGGTCGGGCACCACCGGAACTCCCTACAGCAGCCAGCATGGCCAGCACTTCATCGGTCTGGCCTTCGAACAATGCCTGTGCCTGCATGCCCAGCGCCTGAAGGTCCAGAGCTTCGCCAGTCCCTGTTTCTGCATAGGGTGAGTGAGGCCGGTAACTCAGTGCTCCCATCCCCCGGTCACCAATAAACGTCAGTCGGTCCATGGCGGTAACCTGAGTCGGCGCTATGCCATGCTGACGGAACACCCTGTCCATCAGCAACATGCCCCACCCGTCCGGCAAGGAATCAGCAAAGACACCATGCAAACCTGAGTGTGGCACGGCGGGTGCGTGCTGCAACTGGTCCGTCCATGCCAGACTGAACGGAGACGGGTTGCTGCCACTGCTCAGGTAGTCAGCATCATATTGGAAGAAGACGCCCTGGCGATTCTGGGCCAGTAAACCAACCAACTGCCGGCCACCATCACTCAAGGTGCGCCACACCTCCAGCTTCTGGATCGGAAAAGCACTCATCGGGGCAGTCTCAACTGGAAAGTACTTCGTCTATGGAGGTGGGCAAGCGCTCAGTCGGCGACTCCGGCTCGGTCAATGCCTGCAATCTGGCCAGATCATCCAGGCTTTGCCACAGCAGCAGGAACTGCCTGAGTGAGATCAGCCCCGTCGTTTCGAATTTCTTGATGGTCGACTCAGGTACCGTACTGCGCTCAGCCAGCGCAGTGCGGGAAAGCTTGCCCGTCTTGCGACAGCCCCTGAGGTAGTCAGCCAGACTCTGTTGAACCTCGGAAGTGGAGACCAAGGAATATTGGGTCATGGGCCAAATATGCATTGGATACAGTGATGTCCAATATTAGCACTGAGCCGCATTTTTAGACATTACCATGTCCAAAAATAGCGCACACTTCCAAAACCGGCAACACCGCCAGCGACCCTCCATGGCGCGCCCATCGGGCGCCATCAGGCGCTGAACCGGGCTCCGACCGCGCGGGCCTTGCCGTCAGGAGTCGGGAAGCTGATCGTAAGCTTCGATGACATGGGCGGAGTAAACCATGGCGGCTCCCGCATTCAGTGCCACTGCCACGCCCAACGCCTCAGTAATCTCCCCACGGGTCGCGCCATAGCCCACAGCCTTCTTGACGTGTACAGAGATGCAGCCGTCACAACGTGTAGTCACCGCTACCGCAAGTGCAATCAGTTCATGAACCTTGGGCTCCAGGTGGCCGGTCTGTTGCGCAGCGCCATCAATCGCCATCAACCCTTTGAGTACACCGGGACTATCCGTGGAGTAGTCGGCGATGCGCTCCATCAAGGTTTCACGGTGGGTGTTCCAGTCCTTCATCATGGCAGTTGTTCCTGTATCACATTGAAGCCGGGCACCAGGGTTGGCACGCGGAGACATGGGGGTTCAGCAATCGGATAGACATACATTCACGGCATGTCATTCCTCGGTTGACGATCAACAACCTACCTTCTGGTAGGTAGGTTGTCAAACCAGTCCAACTCCCCCATTCCGCCACCGCATCAGCTGGCTATCTACCTATCAGAAGATAGCTTACAATTCCGGTCAAAATCTGACCGGAACCATTGTCATGGCAATCGATACTCGTGCTGCATTGCTCAAGCATGCCGAGTTCTTCATTCGCACCCAGGGTTACTCCGCATTCAGCTACGCGGATCTGGCGGATTGCGTCGGCATAAGAAAAGCCAGCATCCACTATCATTTTCCCAGGAAAGACGATCTCATTCAGGAGCTTCTCAGCTCATATCGCACTCAGTTTCATCAAGATCTTCGCAATTTCGAAGCCAATAGTACGTCCCCCATGGAACGACTCCGGGCCTACGGTGAGCGATTTGCCAAAAGCTTCGATAATCATATGCTGCCGTTCTGCTGTGCATTGGCGGCTGAAAGATCGGCGCTTCCAGAATCGATTCGTAGCGAAGTGCACAAGGACTTCATGTTTCAGCTGGAATGGCTGACCCGCATCATTGGTGATGGGATAGCGGCGGGGCAGCTAAGTGAAACTCGTCCCGCAGACGAGGTGGCAGTCTCGCTCCTCAGTGCTCTGGAGGGGGGCAGTATCATAGGGTGGGCACTACAGGAGCGGCGTCCTGTCCTGGCAGCCTTTACCGCGATGTTGGGGACCCTCGAGCTGGGTTGACGCTATCTCGCGCTTCCGAATGAGGCCTGTTGCAGCAACTGCTTCAGTTCAGCGTTCTCTCCCTCTTTCGCACCCAATCTATTGCGGTATGCTGTCTTCACAATAGATAGCCTGCTCACTGCATAAAGGTGCCTCATGTCCAACACTGATACCGCCTCCGCGGCCGAGTCCCATCAGAGAGTTTTCCTGCCTCCTCGCCCTTCTGCGGAGGTCATCTCGGCGCTGCTCGCAGAGCTGGAGCCCTTGCTCGGAGAGCGGATCACCACGGCTACGGGCGTTCGTGAGCAGCATGGGCATGATGAATCCTGGCATCACCCCGCGGCGCCGGATGCGGTGTGCTTTCCGCATTCGACCGAGGAAGTGTCGGCGGTGGTCAAGGCTTGTGCGCGCTTGAATGTACCGGTGATTCCCTATGGCGTCGGCACTTCGATCGAAGGGCAGGTCATCGCCGAACATGGCGGTCTCTGTGTAGATCTCTCGGCGATGAATCAGATCATCAAGGTGCGGCCCGAGGATATGGATGCCACGGTGCAGCCGGGCGTGACCCGCAATCAACTCAATACCGATCTGCGCGCCACCGGATTATTCTTCTCTGTTGATCCGGGTGCCGATGCCAGCATGGGCGGCATGGCCTCGACCCGCGCCAGCGGCACCAATACCGTGCGCTACGGCACCATCCGCGAGAACGTGCTGTCACTGACGGTGGTCATGCCGGATGGTCGCATCGTGCGAACCGGCAGCCGCGCGCGCAAGTCGGCGGCAGGCTATGACCTGACCCACCTGATGATTGGCGCCGAGGGAACCCTTGGCATCATCACTGAACTTACCGTCAAACTGCACGGTCTGCCCGAAGCGATATCCTCGGCCACGGTAGCCTTCGAGGATGTTGCCGGAGCGGTCAACACCGTGATCGCCTCGATCCAGTACGGCATCCCCATGGCTCGCATCGAGTTGCTGGATGCGTTGTCGATGCGGGCGGTCAACCAGTTCTCGAAACTCGACTATGCCGAGAAGCCGACACTGTTTCTCGAGTTCCACGGCACCCACGCCGGAGTCCGAGAACAGGCCGAGGCGTTGGCCGAACTCTGTGGTGAATTCGGGGGCAGCGATTTCGCCTGGGCCACGCAGGAGGAAGATCGCCAGAAACTGTGGCAGGCCCGCCACGATGCTGCCTATGCCGCCAGGCAACTCCGCCCAGGCATGGAGTTCCTCGCCACCGACATCTGTGTGCCCATCTCGAAGTTGGCCGAATGCATCGAGGCCACTGAGCAGGACGTGCAGGAAAGCGGCCTGGTGGCGCCGTTGCTTGGCCATGTCGGGGACGGCAACTTCCATCTGGTGGTGGTGATTGACCGCAACAGTGATGACGAGATCACCAACCTCAAGGCCTTCAATGCACGGCTGGTGCAGCGCGCACTCCAGGCCGGAGGCACCTGTACGGGGGAACACGGCATCGGCATGGGCAAGCGGGGTTACATGGCCGATGAACACGGCGAAGCACTGAGCGTCATGCGTGCCATCAAGATGGCACTCGACCCCCAGGGCATCATGAACCCGGGCAAGATGGTGTAGCGGCGAGCCATTCACGGTGGCAGGCACCAACTGCCGCCAGACTCCTCTGCAAGTCTATGCCGCTGGGCTCACGGCGACATCAACTCCCCACCTCATCATCTACGCTTGCATGAATGACGCCGGATGAGGTGATCAATACAAAGCGCGCAGATTCAGATATTCACCAGTGAAGATGGCGTGGCACAGCTGGAGGTCACACTCGACCAGGAGACCGTGTGGCTGAGTCAGACACAGATGGGGCAGCTGTTTGATACTTCTATCGGCAACATCAGCCTTCACCTGAAGAATATCTACAAGGAGAAGGAATTGAGTGAACTGGCAACTACCGAGGATTTCTCGGTAGTTCGTCAGGAAGGCAAGCGCCAGGTCCGACGCCAGATCAAACACTACAACCTCGACGCCATCATCTCGGTCGGCTATCGCGTCGCCAGTGGGCTATCCAAATACAGTCCACGGGCATCAGGCCCCCTATCCCCAGCATACTTCCCTGTTGATACGAGGCCGGTTGATACGAGGCCTATTGAACACTGGCCGGATTACTGGTCGTTCAGGATGCTGCCGAGTGCTTTCAGGCAGGCATCCACTTCATCGACGGTGTTGTAGTGCGCCAGCGAGACGCGGGTCACCGAGGGCAACCCCAGCGGGCGCAGGATGTTGCCGGAGAAGGTGTCGTCCTTGCGGGCATGCACTCGAATACCGTGCTCGCCAAGCCGGGCGACAATCTCTACTGCATCGCGCCCTTCCACGGCAAAGGACACCACGCCTTCCCGCCATGGGGAGTCGGCCTCACCGATCAGACGTACGCCAGGCAGGCGAGCGAGCCCGGCCTGTGTCTCACTGCCGTGAATCAAGCGAGTCGTCAGTGCGACCTCCTGAGCATGCATGGCGTGCGCTGCGGCCAGCAGACGTTCGCGTCGTGATGCCGCGCTGAAATGTCCGCCCAGCCATGCCAGATAGGCCACCATCTCGCTGACGGCGGCGAAAGCCGCCGGATCGCGGCTACCCAACTCCCACGCGTCGTCCGGTTTGCCCAACAGGCGGTCGTGATCCACGCAACTGAGTCGCGGTGACAACCATGCATAGCCATTGTTGAACTGACAGAAGGTCTTGTACATCGAAACCACATAGCCATCGACGCCATAGTTGGCCACGTCGATATCACCGTGGGGCGCATGCTGAATGCCATCGACGATGATGTAGCATTGAGGGGCGATATGGCGGATAGCACGGGCGATAGCAGCAACATCCTGAGCCATGCCGGTCACCGGACTGGTATGCAGAATCGTTGCCACGCGGGTATCCGGGCGCACTACCTGAGCATAGTGCTCGGCGGTAACGCGGCCGCTGGTGGTATCGAACGGCACCGTCAGCCACTCACGGTGGGTGCGGCGCGCCCATTGGGCGGTGCCATCGAAGCTGGACGGATGCTCCAGCTCGCAGGCGACGATGCTGCCACCTTCTACAGCCGCCGTGGCAGCGGCACGAATCAGACGAAACAGGCACTCGCTGCCGGTCTCTCCGCTGATGATCACGCCTTCCCCGGCACCGAAGAACTCACGCAGCGCATTACGTCCGTCGTCGACGACCTGCTCGATGGCCCGCGAGGCGTCGTTGTCACGGTGCGCATTGTCCGGCACGGCGGCCACTTCCGCAGCACGTTGCACAACAGCCTTGAGCGTCAGCGAGCCTCCGGCATTCTCGAAGAACACGCGCTTGCCGGTATAAGGACATTGATCAACATGGTGAAAGCGCTCACGGATGGCACTCAACAACTCACTCGAAAAACCATCGCTCTGCGTCTCGGGCCGCACGACCCGCTCAGGGGTTATCGTCATAATGTCTGTCTCCAGCATCCAGAAGAGAAGGTCAGGCAACGGCGCACTGGCGCTGCCGCCAGCGGCGCCACAACGGAATCACCAGCGCCAGCACGACCAGCAGGCAGAGTGCCAATGACAACGGGCGGGTGAAGAAAGTGGTCAGATCCCACTGGGAAATCTGCATGGCGCGGCGGAAATTGACCTCCAGAATCGGCCCCAGAATCAGCGCGATCACCAGCGGCGCCGCCGGATAACGCCAACGCTCCATGAAGTAGCCCATCAGCCCGCAGGCCATGGTCAACCACACATCGAACATCTCGTTACGCAGGGCATAGGTTCCCACCAGACTGAACAGCAGGATCATCGGTCCGAGTACCGCTCCCGGCACCCGTGTCACCTTGACCATATAGCGGCACAGCCACAGGCCAAGCACGGCGAACATCAGGTTGGCGAACAACAGCGACACGATCAGCGTGTAGGTGCTTTCGGCATGTTGAGTGAACAGCGACGGCCCTGGAATCATGCCGTGAATGGTCAGCCCGCCGACAAATACTGCCGTTACCGCATTGCCGGGAATCCCCAGCGTCAACGTCGGGATCAGAGTGCCACCGGTCACCGCATTGTTGGCCGCCTCCGATGCCGCTACGCCCTCGATCTCACCCTTGCCGAAGGTCTCGGGATGGCTCGAGTGGCGGCGCGCCTCGTTGTAGGAGATGAAGGCGGCGATGCTGGTCCCGGCTCCCGGCAGGATGCCGACGACTGAACCAATCACCGAGGAGCGACACAGGGTTCGCAGACAACGCTTCAGGTCAGCCCAATACGGCAGGCTGCGCCCCTGCATGCGCTGGGCTTCTCCCGACAGCACACCGCCATCCCGAGGTATGCACAGGTTGAAGGCTTGAGAGACCGAGAACAGGCCGATCAATACCGGCAGCAACGGCACGCCATCGAACAGTTCACCCTGACCGAAGGTGAAGCGCTGCTCTCCGGTAAAGGCATCCAGCCCGACGGTCGCCAGTATCAACCCCAGCGCCGCGGACAGTACGCCCTTCACCGGTCGCTCGGAAACCACCCCGACAATGGTGACCAGACCGAAGATCGCCAGCCAGGTATATTCCTGAGGACCAAAGGCCAGAGCAACCTTCGACAGTGGCGGCGCAATGGCCAACAGCACAATGACGCTGACCAGACCACCGAACAGCGAGGCCAGTGTTGCCATGCCGATGGCCTCGCCGCCACGTCCCGCCGCCGCCATCGGATAACCATCCAGCGCGGTGGCAATGGAGGCATCGGTGCCCGGCGTTCGCAACAGAATGGCGGTGACCGAGCCGCCATAGACCGAACTGACATAGACGGCGCCGAGCAGGATCAGGGCGAGATCCGGCGGCATGTTGAAGGTGATGGGAATACACAGCGCCACCCCCATGGTCGACGAAAGCCCCGGCAACGCACCGATGAGTATGCCGGCAAGGGTGCCCAGCACCAGCGTCAGCAATGCCGTTGGCGTCACCACATTGGCGAGGGCTGTAAGCAGGATGTCCATATTGCGTTTCCGGTGTCGTTGAGGCCTGAGCCGCTATTTTCTCCACGGCCCTGCCTCGCCAGGGTTCTGGTCCGGCCGAGGTTCTGGTCTGGCCGAGATGTCGCCTTAGATCGCCAGCCAACCTGCCGGCAGTGGCACTGCCAGCAGTCGGGCAAAGACCAGGTAGATGCCCAGCGTGAATCCAACAGCGAGCAGTAACGTGGTTCTCCAGCTCAGGCGTGCCAGCAGCTTCAGGTTGAAGATCAGAAACAGCGGCAGGACGATGAAGGTCCCCACCGGTTCGATCAGTACCAGCAACGCCACCACCCCGAGGCACCACAGTCCCAGCCGCTGCCGATCAGACGGTGCCGGTCGTTGGCTCGCGCCTTCCGCACGACGACAGGTCAAGGCCAGCCAGACGCAGGCCAGCAGACCCAGCCCTCCGACAATTATCGGGAAGACGCCCGCATCACCACGCATTCCCCAGCCAGCCACCGCCACGCTGAAACAGACAATGGCGGCAATCAGCGCTACCAGCCGATCGATACCATGGAACGTCATGGCTCGATCCATGGATCCTGATCCCAGACAGCCTTGAGGCTGTCCTGACTGGCCTTCAGGGATGCGGCATATTCATCGCCATACAGCGGATCGAGGGGCATGTTGAGTCTGGCCAGTTCGGCCTCGAATTCGGGGTTCTCGATGACCTCACGGGTCACCTCGAGCAACCGGGCATAGACGTCATCCGGTACTCCGGCAGGCAATGCCAGTCCTCTGGATGCAGAAGACACCACCTCGTAGCCCTGCTCCGCACCAGTCGGCACATCGGCAATCGCCTCCATGCGCTGGTTCGACCACACCGCCAGACCACGCACCTCACCTTCATTGATATGGGCAGCGGCTTCCGACATGTTGCCTTCGAAGGCGTCGATATGACCGCCGAGCAACGCTGCTGTCGCTTCGGCATTACCATTGAAGGACACGAAGTTGAGGTCGATTCCCGCTGCAGCGGCAAAGTTGAGCGCGGCAAGATGGTCATCACCACCCACTCCCTCGTGGGACACGGTCACCGAACGTGGCTCCGCCCGCACCGCGGCCACCAGTTCCTCCAGCGACTGCCAGGGGCTATCCGCAGCCACGGCCAGTACACCGGGATCAGTGACCACGTTGGCCAACGGCTGAAGGTCGTCCAGGCTGTAGCCAACGGTATCGGCGCGGGTAAAGGGATGTGTCTCCACCGAGGGTGAGTTGATCAAGCCAAGGGTGTAACCATCCGGATCAGCATTGGCCAAGTGCACCCAGCCCAGCTCGCCTCCCGCTCCCGGCTTGTTGACCACCACAACGCGCTGCCCCAGCGCTTCCTCAGCGTATTTGGCAAAGATCCGCGCCATGGTGTCGGTGCTGCCACCGGCGCCATAGGAAACGATCATCTGAATCGGCTTGTTCGGGTAATCCTCGGCCAGAGCGGACGGGGACACTCCCACGCTCAGCGCCAGCGCGGCAAGTGCCACGCCCCCACAACGGGAAATCGAAAGCTGCATGGTGATGACTCTCCTGTCTTGCTGTTGTTCGAGCGGGTGTCCACAGGTATCGCCTACGACAGACATTGCTTACGTCAGACATTGATAGCCAGGCAACCCGCCAGTGAGTCTTTCGAGCCGTGCGTCTGCGGCATCAAATCACTATAGAAGCCTTGCAAAGATGAAAAAAAGCGAATTAATTTCACCTTTAAAGATTCGATAAATTCACCAAAGAGGCGATCAATGTTGACGCTCAAGCAGTTGGAAAGCTTTGTACGGATCGTTGAGCTGGGTACCTTCGAGCGCGCCGCCCATCGCCTCAACACCACGCCTTCGACCATCTCCAAACGCATTGCCGAGCTGGAAGAAGCCACCGCGCTGACGCTGTTCGATCGCTCACGACGTGGCGCACAACTGACCGAGGACGGTGAACAGCTACTCGAACACGCCATGGCCACAGTGCATCAGGCGCAGAAGATCCTCGAGCTCAAGCACCAGCCCGCCCAGTTGCACCGCATCCGACTGGGGTTCACCGATCTCACCGCACTGACCTGGCTACCGGGCTTTCTCGCCACCTTCACCCAACAGCGCCCTGACGTACGGCTCGATATCACCATCGACATGAGTCGTACCCTGTATCAGCTGTTTCAGGATGGTGAGCTTGATCTGGTGGTGATTCCCGCCGACCAGGAAGCCTTTACCCAACCCGGCGTTGAGTCGCGACTAATCGATGAAGTCGAAATGGCCTTCATGGCCCGTCAGGGTCTGGTGCAGGAATCACAGCCCGTGGAACTGCGAGCCCTGGATGGCTACACCCTGATCAGTCAGGGAAAACGCTCGGGGTTCGCTCAGCAGGTCAATCGCTGGCTGCATCAGCAGGGTACCGCTGGGGCGACACTGACCACCGACAACCTGCTGGCCCTGGTGGGCCTGGTGACCGCCGGACAGGGCATCAGTGTGCTACCGCATCGTTGTGTGGCCAATCTGGCGGGAGAAGACGTACTGGAAGTCATCGATACCGCGCCTTCTCTGCCGAGAATCGGCTATTACGCGGTGTTTCGTGACAACTCACGCCTGAAGCTGATGGAGACCCTCGCCCAACATCTGACCGAGGCGGCTGATTTCACTCAACCGTTCTTTCTGCGAGCATCGCCTGACCGAGAGCGCTGAACAACGCTCTCGGTCAAACGGGGGAGCAAATATGCGCCATGAGCGCAGGCACTTCGCTCGCTCTGGCTCAGGTGAACGCTACATCACTCACCGTGTCACTCGAGCAATGCCACCAGCGGTTTACCATCGAGCGTCGCTGTGTCGAGTCCCAACAATTGGGCGCAGGTTGCTCCAGCGCTATCCATACGCTGGATACCTGTGGAGGCATCGAACAATAATTGAGCACCAGCACGGACACCACGTCCGTTGAAAATCAACAAGCCATGGTTGGAGGAGAAGGCGGTACTGGCCGACGGCACCTGAGGGCCATGGTTGGCACCGGCAGTCGTCACCCTGGCGATCGTATCGCCGCGCTCGTTGCTTCCCCAGACAAACCCCGGTGCATAGGCGAACAACACATCCCCCATATGTTCTCCCCAGTAACCCAGAACGCTGGCGTCCTGCTTCTTGACCGCTAGTGCTACCACATTGCGCTCACCTTCCGGGGCGTCGACGTACCACGTTGTCAGGGCCTTGAGAATTCGGGTTTGTACCTTGGGGATATCGGATGCAGGTACCAGATCTCGATTGATGAAAACTTCCAGCCCACCGCGCTCATCCTTGAGAAAGGCTCTGCTGTGTTCTCGTACCGCTCGCCCTTGACTGTCTAGTGCACAGAGATCGAACTCGGCCAGGCGTCGATGGATATCACATAGATAGCGGTTGGGTACATCACCATGGTCGGAGGCGAGCACTATTACCGTATCGTCACGCCGCCTTGCCAGTAGCTGTCCCACGACATCATCAAGAAGCTGGTAGGAGCGCCGGATGACATCCAGGTAGCGCGCCTGCTCCTCGGAGGAGAAGAACACCGATTCCGGATCGCAGTGTGCCAGGCAGGTGTGGTGCGTTTCGTCGTTCAGACGGAAGACTGTAGCGAACAACTGGAAGTCTTCGTCATCCAGCAACGTCAGCGCACTGTCGGCCAGCCACTCCAGTTGATAGCGGGCCTCGTCGAAGCTGGTCTCGAAATAGCGTGTATCCGGATCGGCCGATACCGTCCATTTTGAAATGAACGGCCCGTGGCGCTCGATCAGACGCTCAGCAAGCTCCGGCTGAGTACTCGATGGGGCCGGCGCGGTAATCTGCGATTGCAGCAGATCAATCCGCCGCTCATCAGGATCGTAGGCAAGCAGCTTGAAGCGTACCTGGCCAGTTGCCTGTTCCGTACTGCAAGGCAGCCAAGCGCTCCATTCATCGACACCCAGCGATACCTGGCACTCTCCCAGCGAGAGCACCAGTCGTGACTCACCATCTTGCGCCAGCATCACCGGTACCGGCTCGCTTCGATTGAAGGGAATCAGGGCATGATAGCCGTCAGCCGCTCGTTCGATGGCGAAACGGTTGTGCTTCTGGTGATGTGCCAGAGTACCACTCGGCGGCCAGCCCAATGCTTCAGTCTGTGGTATGTCCGGCCACTGGTCGAGATGAGTGCTGTGTAGGCAGGCTGGAGCCAGCTCCATTGGAGCTGGCCCGGCACCGCTCCAGAACGGCGCGAAACAGAAGTCACCTGCTCCGGACGGCTGCAACGTCTCGGGAAAGTGTACCAGGGCACAGCGTTGGCCAGCTGTCGACATAAGCTCAAGCAGGTGCCGAGTGCCGTAGGGTGAACGGCCTTGGCCAACCCAACTGGTTCCTGGTGCCTGCCCCGTCAGAAAGCTGACGAAGTTGGTATCTCCCCAGGTCGAGATATAGGGCATCAAACGAGTTGCCCCTCCGTCGTCGCTCAGACGCTGAATGTTGGGTAGCACGCCTTCAGTGCGGAATCGCTCGACAAGCTCGGGTATCAATCCGTCGACACCCAGTAACAGGACTTTCGCCGCATGGCTCATGGAATACTCCGTGTTGATGAAGGTGGGCCGATCAAGCGATGCGATAGTGATCGATGACACTGCGGTCGATCTCGATGCCAAGACCAGGCTTGTCGAGTACTTCGACGTTGCCACGCCCGTTGAGCTGGAATTCGCCACCAATCAGTTGCTGGCGGAAAGGGTGAGCAGACTGGTCGTACTCGAGCATCGGCTCATCAGGCGTCAACGACAGCGGTTGCGGTGGCAAGGTGGCAATGAATTGCACCGCCGCCGCCAGGCCAACACCGGAGCCCCAGACATGGGGAACCACGGGCACATGCCAGGCCTGAGCCAGGGCAGCGATCCTCTGACATTCGGTCAATCCCCCGGCAGCACCGAGATCGGGCTGAATCACGTCCAGCGCACCCTCGCTGATCAGATCCCGATAACCGATAGCGGAATACTCATTCTCACCGGCAGCAATCCAGGTCCGAGACATCCCCTTCAATTCGCGGTAACCGTGGCGATTCTCCGGGCTGAGAGGCTCCTCGAACAGGTGTACGCGAGTATCCTCCAGCTCCATCAAAATGCGCCGAGCCGCTGGTACGCTGTAGGCACAGTTGGCGTCCATCATCAGCACGACATCGTCACCAACCGCCTCACGCACCGCGCGCATATCGCGAATATCCGCTTCAATGCCAAACCCCGTCTTGAGCTTCATCGCCCGATAGCCGTTGGACTGGTGACGAAGGGCCTCCTCAACCAACTCTTCGGGATATTGCCCACCCTCGCGACGGTAGAAGCCAGTCGCATAGGGCCGAATCTCGCTGCGAAAGGCACCACCCATCAGCCGGTGAATCGGTTGCCCCAGCGCCTTTCCGGCAAGATCCCACAGCGCGATATCGATCGCAGCAATACCAAACAGTGCAGCCCCTTTCTGTCCGTATGGGCGGGTATGGTTGTACATCGTTTCCCACAGCACCTGGCGATCAAGGACTGAGTGGCCGATCACCAGAGGTTTGAGCGCATGCTCCACCACTGCCTGGGCCACCTGTGGTGGTTGCAGTCCATGATTGACACACTCCCCCCAGCCCACCAGGCCATCATCGGTGTGTATTTCGACCAACATTGCGGTGCGCTGGTGGACCCAGCCCTGTGAGAAGGCAAAAGGCTGTTCCAACGGTGCAGCCAGCACATGGGTCTTGAGATCGGTAATGATCATGACATCTCGCTCAACCAGTGAAAGAAATCGGAAAGCCCGGAAATTACCTATTGATGGAGTGACTCAGGTCGCTACGGCATGTGGGCCCTGCTCGCCGCCTGGCAAGGGACGACCATAGTGTCCAGATGAGGAACAGGCCGATCAGCACGAATAACGTTGTGGCAATGCCGCTATGAGTGAAGAATCCGAGGAAATCACCACGTTCGATCAACAGCCCACGACGCAGCGAGCTTTCCAGTTGAGGCCCCAGCACCATGCCGATTACCAACGGCGCCAGAGGGTAGCCTCCACAGCGCAAGGCGTAGGCAAGCATTCCGGTCAACGCAGCAACCACCGCATCCAGAGGGTTGCCACGCACCGATACCGCACCGATGAAGCAGAACATCACGATGCCGGCCATCACATAGCCCCGCGGTAGCTTGAACAGATAGCGGAACAGTCCAATGGAAGGCTTGCTCAGGACCAACATGGCTACGTTGACGATGATCAGCACCACGAACAGCGCATAGACTGTCTGTGCCTGATCCACCATCAGCCGCACCCCGGGTGTAATGCCATGAATGACCATGGCTCCCATCATCATTGCCGTGACCACATCGCCAGGAATACCTAGTGCCAGGGTGGGGATGAAGGAACTACCGGTCACGGCATTGTTGGACGACTCCGAGGCAATGATTCCATCGGGCTCACCCTTGCCCAGCCGAGAACGACGGGGTGACAGCTTCTGTGCCACGGCGTAGCTGATGAAGGCCGACGTTGCTGCGCCGGTGCCCGGCAGTGCACCAATGAAGCTGCCGATGAACGAACCACGTATCAGTTCAATCAAGCGGCGCAGGATCTCGCGAGGATGCGGGAAACGCAGGCTGGCTTCAGGAATGTTGGCGGCCTTGTCGTCGCGATCAGCAAGTCGCATGAATACTTCCGACAGCGCAAAGGTACCCACGACCACCGGAATCAGATCGAAGCCGGAACTCAGGGCATAGCTGCCGAAAGTAAAGCGGTCGGCTCCAGTGATGGAATCGGAACCCACCATCGAAAAGACGAACCCCATCATGCCGCACAGCAAACCTTTCAGAACGCTGCCCTGAGAGACTCCGACGATGCACAGCATCGCCAGACATACCAGTGCGAAGACCTCGATCGAGCCGAAATTGACAGCGAACCGGGCGAGCTGAGGGGCACAGAAGATCAGTAACACGCAGGAAAGCACGCCACCGAAGAACGAAGCAAAAGTCGCCCAGCCCAGCGCTTCATCGACTCTTCCCTGTTGGGTCATGGGATAGCCATCGAATGTCGTTGCCGCGGACTGCGGAGTGCCGGGAGTATTGATCAGGATCGCCGTGATCGAACCGCCATAGACTGAGCCACAATAGACACCAATCAGCAGTGCCATGCTCATGATGGTGTCCATGCCGAAGGTAAACGGCAGAAAGATCGTCAACCCCACCACGGAACCCAGCCCGGGAAGACCGCCAATGATGATGCCGGCCCAGGTGCCGACCACGATCGCTACCAGCACCTTCCAGGCAACGGCATCGCCTACCGCCGCTAATATCACGTCCATATCAAACAACCCCACTGGTCAGTAATGACGGCAGCCGGATCAGCAGCACGTGATGGAAAAGGAACCACAGACCACCGGCAATCAAGGTAGTGGCCAGCATCAGGGGCAAAGGGCGGCGCACTCGAAACAACCATAGTGTCAGTGCCACCAGCGGCAGCGAAGGCAGCAGAAACCCTATATGTTTCATCGCCAGGGCCGCCGCCAATACCGCCATCATCAATAGCGGTAACGGTGAAAATGATAGCGCTACAGTCGGCGCACCTTTGACCAACTCGGTAACCGCGATCAACACCGCAACCAGACACCAGATAGACAACACCACGCGTGGCACCAGCATCGCGTCGGACGGCCCGTTCCAGGCAGCCACTGACAACCCGGCACCAACTCCCAATAGCGCCAATGCCAGCAGCAATCGAGGACGTATCAGAGAGGTGGACATGGAATCTTCTCCTGAAGGGATGGACCCAATTGTCACTGCATCAGACCCGTGTCTCTCAGCACCTGCTGATTCGCTTCAAAACGCTGCTGGACGAAGGCCTTGAAGTCGTCAGGACCGAGGTAGGCAATATCCGCCTTGGCTCTCTCGGCAAACTCCAGGAAGTGGTCGGACTCGAGAGTCTCCTTGCATGCCTCTGCATACTGCGACGCCCGTTCCTCAGAGATTCCTTGAGGTGCCACTACGCCTTGCCATACGGCAAACTCCATTGATGGCAGTCCAAGCTCCTGTATTGCTGGAACATCCTCGTAGCCCTCAACACGCTGATCGGCAAACACCGCGAGCGGCCGCAGATCATAGTTCTCGAGGATCGTTTCGGTATCTGCCATCACCTGTATCTCGTCACCAGCAAGAGCGTTCATTGCTGGTCCGGACCCACTGTAGGGCACGTGTTCAGCCTTCAGATCGCTATTGGCCACCAGTGCCGCCATCGCCAGATGTGGCAGCGTGCCAGGCCCTGAAGAGCCATACAGGAACGGGTACTCCTGTGATGCATCGGCCAACTGCTGGAAGGACTCAATGTCGGAAGACTTCGACACCATCAGGAACATCGGATTCGAGACCGTGCGACAAATGTAGGTAAAGCTGTCCGGGCCATAGGGCAGATTCTTGAGCGACGGCTGAATGGTCAGAGCACCAGCCGGTTCGTATCCGATGATATTGGGGTTACCCTCGTTATCGGCGACTTCGGCGGTACCTACCGTGGCACTAGCACCCGCCACATTGCGCACCACCGACGTGACCCCCATCTGTTGCGAGAAGACTGGCTCGAAGCTACGCGCGACGATGTCTGTTGCCCCGCCAGCCGCGAAGGGGACGACGATATCCAGAGTGTCCGCAGCCACTGCCGTATGCACAGTACCTATCAGTGTCAGCGCAGCCAGGGAATAACGCAGAGTCTTCATGACAAGCTCCATTTTCGTAGCGCTACGAAATTGATTTATTATTTCAGCCGCCCGGACTCAAAAGCTTTCTTGCGACTGATACGAAACATGAACGTGCTGAAATGCTCACTCATCGTAGCGCTACGATTTTTATTGTACAATCGGCATCCATCATCCATTCGTCGCAGTTCTGGCTCGACTGGCAAGAGGTCAGAGACTGGCGAACAATGCTTGAATAAACGGAGTCGGATAAGGATCGAGAATAGTGGCTAGACGCAGACGCGGTTCACAACGAGTCACCATGGAAGAAGTCGCACAGCTGGCAGATGTCTCGCCGAGCACTGTTTCTCTCTATCTGCGACGTCCCGACGAAGTGTCCTCGCGACGTGCCGAGAAGATCCAGGCGGCAATTGATCGCCTGGGTTATCTGCCCAACACCATGGCGGGCGGGCTGGCCTCGTCTCGTTCCAACGTCATTGGTGTGATCGTGCCGACCATCACCAACTCGTTCTTCTCGGCAACCCTCGAAACGCTCGAGCGACACCTGCGTGCTGCCGGCTATCAATTGCTGATCGGCAATACCGAATTCGACGAGCTCCGTGAGGAGGAACTGATTCGGTCGATCATGAGCTGGAACCCGGCCGGGCTGGTCCTGACGGGCTTTCAGCACACCCGCAAGTCACTCTCGCTACTGACTCAGAGCGACATTCCGGTGGTCGAGATGTGGGATTATGGCAAACAGGGACTGGACATGGTGGTCGGCTTCTCCCACCAGACTATTGGTCGTCTGGTCGCCGAACACATGGTCCACAAAGGTTATCGGCACACAGCCTTTCTCAGCACCAACTTCCAACGCGACGTACGTGCCGCTGACCGCTACCAGGGGTTTCGCAACGTGATGGAAGCCGCCGGTGGCCAGGTACAGCTGCGTGAGCTCGTCGGGCGTAGCAACACCGAGGAAACCGGCCAGCTATTGCGCGACCTGATGGCAGAGCGGCCCGACATTGACGCGATCTGCTGTTCCAACGATATGGTCGCACTGGGAGTGATGTTCGAATGCCAGCGGCAGGGCTGGTCAATTCCCGACCGGGTTGCCATCGCTGGCTTTGGCAACCAGGACTTCACCGCCAGCACCGTGCCACCAATGACCACCGTTGACCCTCCGCGTGAGGAGATCGGACGTCACATCGCCCGACTACTGCTTGCTCGCCTCAAGAACGATCTACCCGACGCGGAGAAACAGCTCGATCTTGGCGTGCGTCTAGTCATTCGAGAGAGCTCATAGCGTCCTTCAAGCGCCTCTGTATCCGTGAGGTGCTCGAACGGATACAGGATCGATGCTCCGGATGAATCGTACTTCTTGATTCCGGTGTCGGACAGCAAGGCCTATCATCAGTTCGGCAGCGCCGTGGTAGTCCTGGTCTTCAAGGCCGCGGCACACTTGATGTGCAACCCCATCCTCGCTCGCCCTGGCTCGGGTGATCGAATTCAGATGATCGACAGCAGCCAGTAGGACACTGGATTGTCCGGGCACTGGAAGGGACCACACTCGATAAAGGTGGAGATAACATTCAGCGCCATGACCATCATCGCAAACCAGCAGGCTACCTTTCCAGCCACTCCGAACCGGTGACGGAATTCACCCTCGCCCTCATTGCGGAGAAGCAGGAGTATCGCTACCGCCAGAATCGTTGCCGAGCAAAGAATGAAGGACCAGGTGTAGTAGTGATAGCCAAGTATTGCCGACCCATAGGGCGGAGTGCCGGGAATCACATGTAGCGATATCTGTCGCAACGCGGCGGCAGCACCAAAAATGGCACCAAGCAATACAACTCCATAATGTCGCTGCTTTATCCCATATACCACATTCAACATGAAACCGAACATGACCAGCGCAAAACCAGCGCGCTGCAGAAGACATAATGGACACGGCAGTTCATTCAATGTGACCTGAGCGATCAACCCGATCAACAGCACCACCGCCATACCCACCATCCCCAGTATATTGAGCATGGTGATTCTCGACTGATTCATCAAAGCCTCACAGAATCAATAATGAATTGAAATTCAGATCAAAGAAGAATATTCAGCGCGTCAGTCGCATGGTGATGGAACCAGTACAGACTCAGCGCCAGGGAAACAGAAAATACAACGCAGGAAAGTCTACCTTTGCCGAAATAGGCCATGACCATCGCAACAAGAACAAGCAGAAAAATCAGAGTCATCATGACCAGATACTCTTTACCAGGGTTAATCAGGAAAACCGAAAAGCAACCATTCATGCCCGAGGTCACGACTGACAATATAACAAGTTGACATATATCATTCCACTAAATCAGTATCTCCCATAAGAGGTACAACACCTCTGCTGATTAATGCCGACAGCTTGCATAAACAATAGACAGTTAATTCAATATATTCTTTTAACTTCCACGAACAATAAAAAAGCCTCCCGAGGTGGACTAGCTGTCCAACAGCATGAGAAGTTCCACAAACTCCATCTTGTGAGCTCATCAGCCAACTTCAGCGCTCGCGACCTTCCTCTTCATGGAATACACTAGTGGCTATTCGTCACAGACTTGACCCAGAGAAGGCGCGCCCATGACGCTGCTGTCCGATAACGATACTCCCCGGCAGGAACACACACTCTCACGCTCTTCACCCTATGAGCGCCTCAGTGAGCGTGAATTGCTCGAGCGCGTGTTGGAGATCTACGACCAGGGCCGAGTCGCCGAGGCGCTGGCTGAAGCAGACCCGGGCAACTGGTGTCGGGAAACCGTCAACCGCTGGGTCAAGGGCAAGGCGTCACCACGAGTCACGCGAGCCGCCTGGCAGCGGCTGGTTGCGATGCTGCCACCACCGTCACACCAACATGAGGCCGGGTTCCGCTTTATCGACCTGTTCGCCGGCATTGGCGGCATTCGCAAGGGTTTCGAGGCCATTGGCGGCGAGTGTGTGTTCACCTCGGAGTGGGACAAGTACGCGGTGCGCACCTACAAGGCCAATCACTACTGTGACCCTGTCCGCCACCGCTTCAACCGGGATATCCGCGATATCACCCTGAGTGCCCGCACTGATGTCGACGAGGACACCGCCTATCGCCATATCGACCGGGAGATTCCCGATCACGATGTACTGCTGGCCGGTTTTCCCTGTCAGCCATTCTCGCTGGCTGGAGTGTCGAAGAAGAATTCGCTGGGCCGCAAGCATGGTTTCGAGTGCGATGCCCAGGGCACGCTGTTCTTCGATGTGGCGCGAATCATCGCCGCCAAACGTCCGGCTGCATTTCTGCTCGAGAACGTCAAGAACCTCAAGAGCCATGACAAGGGCAAGACCTTCCGCATCATCTGCGAGACTCTTGATGAACTGGGTTATGAAGTCGCCGACGTGGATGCGCCACGCAATCGCGACCCCAAGATCCTCGATGCTCAGCAGTTCCTGCCCCAGCACCGTGAACGCATCATACTGGTGGGGTTCCGGCGCGACCTCAACGTCCACCAGGGCTTTACGCTGAAGGACATCGACAGCGTTCTGCCGAAGCGACGCCCGACCTTCGGTGAGCTGTTGGACAAGGAGGTCGACAGCAAGTACATCCTGACCCCGAAACTGTGGGAGTACCTTTACAAGTACGCCCAGAAACATCGCGAGAAAGGCAATGGTTTCGGTTTTGGGCTGACCGGGCCGCATGATGTGGCACGCACACTGTCGGCGCGTTACCACAAGGATGGCTCCGAGATCCTGGTCGATCGTGGCTATGACGAGAACCTGCCCTTTCATGGCGAACAGAACCAGCGCAACCGCCCGCGCCGTCTGACCCCTCAGGAGTGTGCCCGACTGATGGGCTTCGATGCGCCGGGTGAGTCGACCTTCGTGATTCCGGTGTCGGACACCCAGGCCTATCGCCAGTTCGGCAACTCCGTAGTGGTCCCGGTATTCGAGGCAGTGGCACGCTTGATGCACGAACGCATCCTCGCCGCCCGGGAAAAGACCCGCGAGCAGGCCGAAGCTGAAGTGCCACAGCTGGAGATTCCCCTGACGGCATGATGTTCCGAGGCTAGTGTTCTGAAACCAGTGCTCTGAAACGGCAGACACCCATGGCCGAGAAGATTGCCCCCCAGACGCGCTCGCGAATGATGTCGTCGATTCGCGGGCGCGATACCCGGCCGGAGCTTGAACTGCGGCGCTTCCTGCATGCCGCGGGATATCGGTTCCGACTTCAGCGCCGCGATCTGCCCGGCCGTCCCGACCTGGTACTGCCCCGCTATCGCCTTGCGGTCTTTGTGCATGGTTGTTTCTGGCACCGCCACCCCGGCTGCCACTACTGCTCCACCCCCGCCACTCGCGCCGAGTTCTGGCAGCAGAAGTTCGCCGACAACATCGCCCGTGATCAACGCAATCAGCAGGAGTTGGAGCGCCTCGGTTGGCGGGTATTGGTGGTCTGGGAATGTGGTTTCAAGCACTGCCTGGATCGCCTCGACGAGATTCCTCTACTGATCGAAGCAGTGAACCAGTGCCAGCAATGGCCACATCAGCCGCCCAGACCATCCTGCTAGTTATTAACCCGGCATGCTTTCATGTTGGGTTGATTGCGGCACAGGGACGTGCCGCCGTCGGCCATCAGGCCGACGCGAGACCGCACCACACCAGCAGATCCGCGCATCTGCGCCAGTGGGGTGCGGACGACAATCAAATCGATCAGGATGAGCTATTTGATTACCATGTTAATAGCATTTCTCCTGAGGAGCGTTTAACGGCTTTTACTGGATGCCTGACTGAGGGGGCCTTCGGGCATGCGCGGAAGGCGCCTGTCCAAACCGTTGCTTGAACGCCTTGGAAAAATGAAAACTATCGTGAAAGCCTAGTTTCTCGGCAACTTCTGCGACGTTCAGACGCTTGTGGTTCAGCAGTACCCGCGCAATGTCGAGTTTGGCGTTGATCACGTAACGCTTCGGTGACTGTCCGGTATAGGTGTGAAAAAGCTTGCGCAGCTGTTGTTCACTGCACTGAGCGATAGCCGCCATCTCGGTCACGGTCCAACACCGGTTCATGCTCTGATGCAATGCTTCCAGCACACGCTCGACACGCTTGAGATTGGCGCTGGCAGGGAGAGGGTCGCCAGCCACCGCAAGCCATTGATAGATCAGCTTGGTCACCATAGCCACACCCAGCGACTTCCAGCGCTCCGGCTCTCGACTCAACAGCTCAATGGCTTCGGCACACTCATTGATCAGGCGATCCTCATTGCTCAACGAAATGATCGAGCGAAAGGGAAAGGTCAAGGCACCGTTGGGCACCATCTCAATCCACACCAGATCCCACAGCATACCTGGACAACGGTAGTGCGCGATGGTGGTGGGTTTAAGAAACACCACACTATGTCCGTGGGGCTCGATCACGCTGCCATCGTGCAGGTGAATCTCGCCATGCCCCTGACGGGTATACACCGCAATCACCGTGTCCTTCGACAATGGCAAGCGGCGATCCTCGGGCCAACTCACCCTATAACGCGCATCGGCGAGAATATCCCACAACGCAATCAGGGTTATACCGCTGGAACTGAGCGTTTCCTCAATGACGATCGGTGTGTTGTGAAATGCTTCGTTTTTTACATGACTGGTGTCGATACAGCCATTCAATTCGCCATCCATCTGACCAAGACTCCAGTGGTAGGTGCGGTTGATTCTTCCACAACCAGTCTTCGACAACACGGTCTTTCACAATACAACCATCACCCGCACCTGATAGACGTCAATGCCCATAAACCACAACAACGGACGTATGCCATGCCAGCGCCAGCTCGTCAGGAGGTACTGTTATGTTGACCCTCCTGTCATTCGTGTTCTTCACAGCCCTTGTCGCCCTGCTCTCGTGGCTCAAGACCCGCCACGATGACCTGCACAACGTGACGGGTTACTTTCTCGCCGGGCGAAGCCTGTCATGGTTCGTCATCGCCGGCTCACTGTTCCTGACCAATATTTCCGCCGAACAGCTGGCCGGACTGAACGCCAATGCCTTCCGCAACGGTGCCAATGTTATGGCCTGGGAGACCACATCGGCTTTGACACTGATCGTGCTGGCATTTGTCTTCCTGCCGCGTTATCTCAAGTCGGGTATCAGTACCATCCCCCAGTTCCTCGAAAACCGCTTCGGTCGGACCATGCGTGTGGTGTCATCACTGATCTTTCTCTATGCCATCGTCATCGGTTTCCTGCCGTTCGTGCTGTATGCCGGCGCCATCACTCTGGCTGGCCTGTTCGATGTCAGCGGTCTGTTGGGACTGAGCCATGGCACCACCATCTGGGTGATGGTCATCGCGATCGGGGTGACTGGTGGGATCTACGCCATTTTCGGTGGCCTCAAGGCCGTCGCGGTCTCCGACAGTATCAACGGCCTGGGATTGATGATTGCAGGCCTGCTGGTGCCGGTGCTTGGCCTCTATGCACTGGGTGACAGTGATATCGGTGCCGGCCTGGAGATTCTCTTCCACGATGCCCCGGAGCGGCTCAATGCCGCCGGTTTGTCTGACGATGCCAATATTCCCTGGTATGGAATCATTTCCGGGGTGGTCATCATCAACCTGTTCTACTGGTGCACCAACCAGGCCATTGTGCAGCGCGCACTGGGGGCAAGAAGCCTGGCCGAGAGTCAAAAGGGTGTGCTCGCGGCAGCTCTGCTGAAGATCGTCGGCATCCTGATGCTGGTCTTGCCGGGTATCATCGCCTGGCACCTGCATCAGCGCGGCATGCTGGACATCCCTTTCAAGATCGTTGATGGCCAGCCCACCGATGTGCTCAATGCCGATATTTCCTATCCGACACTGGTGCGTGCAGTACTTCCTCCCTGGTTGACCGGGTTCTTCTGCGCGGCGATGTTCGGCGCCATTCTCAGTTCGTTCAACAGTGGCGTGAATAGCCTATCGACACTGGTCAGCCTTGATCTCTACAAACAACTGGTCAAGCCCGGCGCCAGTGACAGGGAAACTGTCACTGTGGGACGCACCTTCGGCATCATCACCATCGTGACCTGCATCGCCATTGCCCCATCCATTGCCACCTCGGACAGCCTCTACACTCTGATGCGCACCATCATGGCGGTGATCAACGTACCGATCTTCACGGTGATTCTGCTCGGAGTATTATCCAGGCGCGCCCCGGCACTGGCGGGTTACATCGGGCTGGTCGTCGGCATGACGTTCTTCTACACCACTCACTTCGTACTCGATGATGACCTGGGATTCATTCAGGTGCACTGGCTGGCGCTGGTCGGCATCAACTTCGTGCTGATGCTCACGGTGATGGGCATCGTGCGCTATCTCAAACCCATGCCGGAACCCTTTGTGCTGCGCTACACCAGAGAGGTTGATGTGACTCCCTGGCGCTACGCCCCCCATGCCAGCTGGACACTGATTGCCCTATTCACAGTGCTGTATGTAACGCTCTCCCCGTTGGGGGTCACCTCGACCAGTGGCTCACTGCTCAAGGTCCTTGCCGTCAGTGGCACCAGTCTGGCGCTGATCTATGCACTGTATCGCTGGGTGCGCTCTCGCCACCACACCGCCATCTCTCTCGACAATGCCGAGGCGGCCAGCCAGACACGCTGAACCCCGCCCTCACTTGACTCTCGGCAGGTCCATCACGGCCTGCTGCACGCACCAGGAGCCTCCATGTCCGCCCCCAACATCATCATGATCATGACCGATACCCAGGCCACCAACATGGTCGGCTGCTACAGCGGCAAGGATCTCAACACCCGACATATCGATGCGCTGGCCGCTGAAGGCTATCAGTTCATGTCAGCCTACACCTGCGCGCCACTCTGCACGCCGGCACGCGCCGGACTGTTCACCGGCATCTACTCGAACCAGTCGGGTCCCTGGACCAATAACCTCGCTCCGGGCAGTAATATCGTTTCCATGGGCCGCCATTTCCGAGATGCAGGCTACCGGACCTGTTACATCGGCAAGTGGCACCTTGATGGCCACGACTACTTCGGCACCGGACGTTGCCCCGAAGAGTGGGATCCGGACTACTGGTTCGATGGCGCCAACTATCTCGAGGAGCTGACCAACGAGGAAATCTCACTGTGGCGCAATGGTCTCAACAGCAAGGAAGATCTGATAGCCAACAGCATCACCGCCGAGTTCACCTGGGCTCACCGTATCAGTGATCGGGCGCTGCGGTTTCTCGGCGAACAGGAACACCAGACCAATGAGCAACCCTTCCTGCTGGTGCTGTCCTACGATGAACCCCACCACCCTTTCACCTGCCCTCCGGAATACCTCGAGCGCTACGAAGACTTTGCCTACGATCTCGGAGCGCGGGCATTCGATGACCTGAGTAACAAACCGGAGCATCACCGGGTATGGTCTGAAGCAATGCCCAGCCCTGTCGGCACGGATGGGCAGTATCGTCACCCGCTGTACTTCGCCTGCAATGACTTCGTCGATGATGAGATCGGTCGGGTCATCAAGGCGCTGGATGCCTCAACGCTGGACAATACCTGGCTGGTATACACCTCGGATCACGGCGAAATGATGGGGGCACATCGCCTGGTCAGCAAAGGCGCAGCCGTGTACGACGACATCGCCCAGATTCCGTTGATTCTGCGACCACCGGTGGGGCAGCGCGCACATCGCAAGGTCACGACCCCCGTCAGCCACATCGATCTGCTGCCAACCCTGTTGCGACTTGCCGGCACTGTAGCTCCTCCGATGCTGCCGGGGGGTGACTTGCTGGCAGTGGCTGACGGTGCTGATGTCGAGCGAGGTGTCATGGTCGAGTTCAATCGCTATGAGATCGAGCACGACAGCTTTGGCGGCTTCATTCCGGTACGCGGCTGGGTCGAGAATGATTACAAGCTTGTTCTTAATCTGCTCACCTCGGATGAGCTCTATGATCGTCGCAAGGATCCCGACGAACTGCACAACCTGATCCATGATCCAGACCACGCAACAACCCGTAATGCCATGCATGATCGCCTGCTCGCCTATATGGACCAGATTCGCGATCCCTTCCGCAGTTATCAGTGGGCCTGTCGTCCATGGCGCGAGAGGGCAGAGGCGCGCTGGATGGGGGCCTTCCGCCCACGCCCCGAAGATGGCTATGCTCCCGTCGTAAGAGACTACGACACTGGCCTGCCCAGCCAGGGCACCAAGACTGAGGAGAAGACCCAGAAGTTCTGAGGGTCCATCAATACTGCTCGAGTGCATCCGCCTCGAATGTGCCGGTCACAAGGATGATCGCAGTTCCACATTCGAGGCGCGCACTTTGAATTGGCGGACAATCATTTTGCCTGCACATTTGAAGCTGGTAGGGTTCTGCCACTCGCCGCGACGGACTGCGGCGTCCCTATTCGACCCAGCCCTATTCGGCGCAGTATTGAGGCAAAAACGATGACGACCGAGAACGTCTCACGATCCGCCCCGGAGAAGCAGTTCTTCGGCCACCCACGATCCCTTGCCACGCTGTTCGGCATGGAAGTCTGGGAGCGCTTCTCTTTCTACGGTATGCAGGCCATCCTGCTGATCTATCTCTACTACGAGGTCAGTCGTGGGGGCCTGGGCATCAGCCAGCCGGTCGCCATCGGCATCGTCGGTGCCTACGGCAGTGGTGTCTACCTGGCCTCGATTCTCGGCGGCTGGTTCGCCGATCGGATCTTCGGTGCGGAACGCACCCTGTTCTATTCCGGCCTTGTGGTCATGGTGGGCCACATTGCGCTGGCGGTTCTGCCTGGCGTACATGGCGTTACCGCTGGTTTGATCTGCGTGGCGTTGGGCAGCGGTGGGGTCAAGGCCACCTGCTCCTCACTGGTGGGTTCATTGTACGAACCCGGCAGCGATCGCCGCGACGCCGGGTTCTCGATCTTCTATCTGGGTATCAACGTCGGGGGCTTTGTCGGCCCGCTGCTGACAGGACTGCTACAACAGAACGCCGGGTTCCACTATGGCTTCGGCATCGCTGCCATCGGCATGGCGCTTGGTCTGGCCCAGTATGCTTTCGGGCGCAAGAAGCTCCCAGCCTCGCAGAAGACTGCTCCCAACCCGCTGGAAGCCGGAAGGCTCAAGTATTATGGCCTGGCCGTCATCGCCCTGGTCGGTGCGCTGTTGGGAGCCGTTGCGCTGGGCTGGGTTCGCGCCGACAACCTGTCTGACGTACTGCTGGTGGTCATCGCCATCGCCGCCGTCGCCTATTTCGCCATCATCCTCAGCTCGCCTCGCATCAATACCGAGGAGCGTCGTCGCGTGCTGGCATTCATTCCGCTGTTTCTGACCAGCGGCGCCTACTGGGCCCTGTACAGTCAGTCCTATACCGTCATCACCGCTTTCTTCGACCAGCGTGTGGACCGCAACGTGTTCGGCTGGGAAGTGCCTGTCGGCTGGTTGGTCTCCGCCCAGGCGTTGACCGTGATCGTCCTCTCCGGTGTCTTCGCCTGGCTGTGGACCATTCTCGGCAAACGCCAACCCAGCTCAGCCAGCAAGTTCGTCATCGCCATGTTCGTCATCGGCCTGACGTTCCTCGGCTACCTGCCCTACCTGGGCGCCGAAGGTGCTGCCATGCCGCTGTTCATGCTGGTATTGCTGTTGCTGGGTTTCACTGCCTCCGAGCTGTGCCTGTCTCCCATCGGGCTGTCGGTGACCACTCGCCTGGCGCCAGCTGCCTTCCAGACCCAGATGATGGCGCTGTTCTTCATGTCTCTGGCGTTGGGTTTCGCCGCTGGAGGCTCACTGGGCGCCTTCTACACTGAAGCCAATGAAGTGAACTACTTCATCGCCATGGCTGGACTCGGTATCGTCACGGCGGTATTGCTGATGCTCTGCCTGCCGTTCATCAAACGGGCCTCTCGCGGTACGGAATAAGGACACATCATGCGACTCCAGGATCACCGCCTCCCCGGCCTGCATCTCGTTGATCACCGCATCGAGGTCCCTCTGGATTGGTCACGGCCGGAGAGTGGCGAGACCATCGAGGTGTTCTTCCGCGAGGTCTGCCACATCAATCAGCGTGACGCGGACCTTCCGTTGCTGGTCTACCTCCAGGGCGGTCCTGGAGGCAAGTCACCCCGCCCCTCCGAGAACGGACCCGGCTGGCTGCTGGAAGCGGTCAAGCACTTCCGGGTGATACTGCCTGATCAGCGCGGCACCGGTCGCAGCTCCCGGATCACGGCTGCCTCCATGGCAGCCTTCGACAGCCCCGAGGCCGGGGCCGACTACCTGGCCTGCTTCGATACCCATGCCATCATCGCCGACCTCGAACACATTCGGAACGAGGTCTATGGTGGCGTGAGCTGGCAAACGCTGGGGCAGAGCTATGGTGGCTTTCTCACGCTCAGCTACCTGTCCTGGGCACCGCAAGGCCTGAAGAAGTGTCTTGTCACCGGGGGTATTCCGAGCCTGACACCGGATGCCGATGAGGTCTATCGCCTCACCTACCAGCGAGTGCTGCGCAAGATGTCGGCATTTCGCGCCCGCTTCCCGGAGGACGGCCACAAGCTGGATGCCATTGCCGATTTCATCCAGCAGCATCAGCCACGTTTACCCAATGGCGACCTTCTAACCATCAGGCGCTTCCAGACACTGGGAATGCTGCTGGGCATGGGCGATGGTGCCGAACGCCTTCACTGGCTGTTGGAAGAAGCCTTCACCGATGACAGCCAGCAGGAGCTCAATCATCACTTCCTGGTGGAGGTAATGAACCACACCGGATTTGATGAGAATCCGCTCTATGCCGCCATCCACGAGCATATCTACGCGACTCCTGGTGCATCCTGCGACTGGGCGGCACAACGCCAACGGGAGCAGCACCCCGAGTTCGCGGAGTCGCACCGGCCCCTACAGTTGACCGGCGAGATGATCTACCCATGGATGTTCGATGAGATCCAGGTCCTCAAGCCATTCCGTGACGCAGTGCATTGCCTCGCCCAGAAGCGCCTGTCCCGGCCCTTCTACGACCCCGAGCGACTGGCGAATAACCGGATCCCGGTGGCAGCCCTGATCTATTTCGATGACATGTACGTGGATGCAAGCCTGTCGGTGGCCAGTGCCGAAGCGATCGGCAACCTGCGCTACTGGATCACCAACGAGTACGAACATGACGGCCTGCGTCAGGATGCCGGTGTGTTCAACAGGCTATTGACGATGCTCGAAGGCCAGTAACGCAGCTCACGCGAAAGCGTCAACAGGCCCGGGGCTCGGTCGCAGAAGTTAATGAAGGAAAAGATAGTGAAGGAAAAGGGTCCATACTTCAGTCGTTCATGATCAGCAACCGAGCATTGGTGGAGCACCGTAGATGAATACCAGCACAACCAGCGGCAACACATTCAAACAGGCACTTCGCGAGGGTCGGCAATGTATTGGCCTGTGGCTATCGCTGGCTGACTCCTACAGTGCCGAGATATGTGCCACAGCAGGTTTCGACTGGCTATTGATCGACGGTGAGCATGGTCCCAATGACCTGCGGTCCACATTGGCCAATCTACAGGCCATCGCCGCCTGGCCGAGTCATCCCGTGGTCCGAGCTGTTCAGAGCGATGCAGCAGCCATCAAGCAACTTCTGGATATCGGCGCCCAGACACTATTGGTACCGATGATCGACACACCAGAGCAGGCCGCCGCAACGGTGGCCGCTACCCGCTATCCTCCAGCCGGTATTCGCGGCGTAGCGGCTCCCATCGTACGTGCATCGCAATGGAATGCTCGCTCGAACTACGTCCAACAAGCCAATGATGAAGTCTGCCTGCTGGTGCAGGCCGAAAGCGTCACTGCACTGAGCAACCTTGAGGCGATCTGCGCCGTGGAAGGTGTCGATGGGGTCTTCATTGGTCCGGCAGATCTAGCGGCGTCCATGGAACACCTGGGAAACGCCGAACATCCTGACGTACAGGCCGCCATCGACACCGCCATCACCACCATTGTTGCCAGCGGCAAGGCCGCCGGCACACTCACTGGTGATAACAATCAAGCACGACACTACCTGGCGCTCGGCGCACAGTTTGTCGCTGTTGGGCTTGATGTCGCCCTGTTTGCACAAACGATCCGGCAACGAGCCGCCGACTTCGACCTCCACTCTCCGATCAGCACTTCAAGAGGGCCTTACTGAAGACTCCTGCGAGTTGTGGAGCGCTTGATTGCTGACATCCACTCAGGGAGCAAGCATACGCCAGGCCTGTGATAGATCGGCCTGTAGATCGGACAGGTCTTCCAGGCCCACATGCAGGCGCAGACAGGGCCCGCGCTCTGCCCAGGGATTGGGCAGACTGCGGGCTGCCGCCACATCACAGGGTAGGGCAAGGCTCTCATAGCCTCCCCAGGAGGAGCCGATACCGAACAGCGTCAAGTGATTGACCATGGCATCGACTCGCTGGCGCTCAACCGCGGCGTCGAATTCTATGGTCAGCAACCCATTGCTGCCGCTGAAGTCACGCCGCCACAGTTCGTGACCGGGATGCTCCGGTCGCGAGGGCTGGTGGACTCGTGCCACATGCGGCTGCCTGGCCAGCCAGTCACCAAGGCCTTCCGCATTATGTGCGTGGGTTGCCATGCGGCATGCCAGGGTGCGCAGGCCCCGCAAGGCCAGATAAGCATCATCGCCACCGACGCATTGTCCCAGCACCATCGACATCTCGCGTAGGCGCAAGCCGAGCTCAGCGTTGGCCGACACCGTTCCCAGCATCACATCAGAGTGCCCGACCACATACTTGGTCCCGGCCATCAGCGACACACTGGCGCCCAGCGCCAGCGGCTGCATCAGGATGCCACTGGCCCAGGTGTTGTCGACCACCAGCGGAATATCACGTTGCCGGGCCAGCTGCGCCAGTGCCGGCAGGTCCTGCATCTCGTAGACCAGAGAGCCCGGCACTTCGGTGTAGATCATGCAGGTATCGTCACTCAGCAGGGTACCGAGCTGTTCGACACTGCCATCGAAATAATCCACGCGCACGCCCCAGGGCTTGAGCCAGGCCTCGACCGAGCGCCGCACCGGCTGGTAGACACTATCCGCAATCACCACATGGGCGCCGGGGCGCGCCAGGGTCAGGAAGACGAGGTTGATGGCAGCAACACCGGAAGGCAGCAGTTGCGTGTACTCGCTGCTTTCCAGTCGAGAAATCGCATCCTCAAGGGAATGGGTGGTCGGTGTGCCCCGGCGGCCATAGGTAAAGGCGCGCTCACCACTGGCCATGCGCTGCTTTTCCTCACGCATCTGCTCGATGGTCTCGAAGGTCACGGTGCTGGTACGTACTACTGCGGGGTTGACCGAAGCCGGCATAGACTGCGGCCTGGCCAGGTGAAGCAGATCAGTCTGCAGTGTCATGATGGGGCTCCTGACTCGAGGGCTTCAGATGGCGAAGGTACGCCGCTCCTGTTCATCCAACTGGGCCAGCAATCCCGTCTCCCACGCCAGATAACGGCGCGACGCCTCGAGATTGCCGTCATGCCGATCATGCACGAAGAACAGATAGTCGATGCAACGGGCATCATCGGGCTCGTCCGGCGTGGATTCCAATGGGTATCCGGCAGCCTGCCATTGCGACTCGTCTGCCTCCAGCCACAGTGGCCGAGGTAGCCCGCGTGCCTCGAGATCGGGCGCCAGACAGGCCACCTGGGCCGCCTCCCCGATCAGGACAATGTCACACGAGGCATCGATACCCGCCAGTTGATGGTCCAACAGTGAGCGATTCACCCACTTCGCCCCCGGCAGATGGCCGGCGCGATACTGCATTCCCGGGCGCGCATCCAGACGCTGGTAGCGGTCAGCCATGGCCTCGTCCAGTGTCACCGGCACCAATCCATGCTCCAGTACGGTTGAGGACGACGCAGAAGGCAACTGCGACCATTCGGCGTTGCCACCCTTGAGCCACGCCACCTCGAGCCCCATCAGCTTCAACCAGACAGCCACCAGCGGTGCGCGGCATTCATCGTCGTCCACCAGTACCACACGCGCCCGCTGAACCCCGACCCAATGATCAGTGGCCTGAATCAGCTGTCCGCCGGGAGCATGGCATGCGCCTGGCGCCGTGGCCTGACGATATTCCTCCTCGGTACGCACATCGAAGAGGTAGGTCGTGCGCTGCGGGTCGGCATACCAGTCAGCCAGGGTCGCGGCATCAATCTCCGCCACGCCGTGCTCAACGGCGATGCGCCGCGCCGCCTGGGCAAGGCCGCTATCCCGTGCCGTTTTCCCCGGGTAGTCGGCGACACTGCCATGCTCCAGCGCCAGACCGGCCAATCGCCAGCCCTGGGTGCCGTTTTCCAGCGCATAGACAGGATTGTCGATGCCCAGCCAGACCAGGGTCTGGGCGCCGATGATGCTGCGCGTCCGCCCGGCGCAGTTGACCACGACCGGTGAGGTAGCATCGCCTGCCAACAGACTGGGCAAGCGACGCGCCAGCTCGCCGTTGGGGCAACAACTGGCCCCGGGGATATTCATCTTGTGATACTCGTTCAGTGGTCGCCCATCGACGATATGCACCTTGCGCGCCTCACGCTGCCACTGAGCCAGCGTCTCGGGGGGGATGGAGGGCGTATGGAAGGTTTCATGGGCCAGCTCGCCGAAGGTCTTGCTGACCACGTTGACCCCGGCAAAGACGCCATAGCCCGCCGCCTTCCAGCCACTGATGCCATCACGGAGCACCCGCACCCGAGAATAGCCCAGCTGGCCCAGACGCTGCTGGGCACGGCGCGCACGCCCTTCATCATGTTCATCCATCAACACCACCGGGGTGCTGGTACGGGGCACCAACTGATGAATACGCGCCTCGAGCAGACTGAAGGGCAGATTGACCGACAGGAACGGATGCGCCATGCCGTATTCGCCGAACTCACGGATATCGAGAAAGGCCACTTCCTGTTCACGATCTGCCAGCAATGCCTTGAGCTCGACAGGAGCGATGGTCTGCATCGTTACTCTCCTGCCTGAAGGGTCTTGCCTGCCTGACGGGTCTTGACGCCAATATCCATGGGCCGACAGGTACCCGCCTCGAGATCGAAGACCGTGCGCGCATCCAGGGTTTCCAGGGCTCGACCATAGAGATGCAGATGGCGAATCGGCGCATCCCCATCGATCACCACCGAATGGATGTCGTCCGGCATCAAGGCAATACCGTCACCTGCGCCAATGAGCCGTTCCGCACTCACTTCCAGTTCAGCGCGTCCGTCAACGGAGCCGTCATCGAGCCGCCGATACAGGGTATTGCACTCTTCCCCCTCGACCCCGGCAATGCAGGCCCAGGTGGTGTGATCATGAGGCGGAATCCGCTTGCCGGGTCTCATCACATTGAGATAGAGGGCAAATGTCTTGTCCGGCTGCTGTGCAATCAAGTAGCGCGCCTGGTGCTCGCCCTCCTCCGGCGGAGGAAAATCCTCGGCTCCCCACAGCTCACTGCGAGCAGCCAGCTCCTTCAACTGTTCAAGGACACTGGCAAGCGTGGATCGTGAAAGGCCCTGATCAAAGAGCGTCTCACGAACACCTTCCAGCATGGCATCGACGGATGTCTGGCGAACCTGGTGTGTAGCGTCCATGTGATATCCCGTTTCTGTGGAGAACCTGCTGTGGAGAATGTTCTGCAGCGTATGTTGCGTATTGTTGTTCTCCAGGATACTGCACTACACTTTCTATTTATAATAAGTAATTCCACAAAAAACATAACTGAAGCTTAACTATATGCGAAACCTGGACCTGTCACTATTGAGAACCTTCGTCGCCATCTGCACGGAAGAGAGCTTTGCCCGTGCCGCGCTCAAGGTGCACAAGTCACAGCCTGCGATCAGCCAGCAGATGCGACGTCTGGAAGATGAGCTGCAGGTCACCCTTTTCGTCAAGCAGGGACGCCAGAAGCAACTGACGCCGGCAGGACTGCGTCTGGAAGAATACGCACGCCGCCTGTTGGCACTGCATGATGAAATGTGGTCGGCGCTGCACGACCAGGAGCTCAGTGGTCCGGTCCGCATCGGTGCGCCCGCGGATATTGCCGACACGGTTCTACCGGGAATTCTGCAGCACTTCGCCCGAGCCAACCCCAATCTGTCGATGGCCATCCATGTCGGCCGCAGCCCTGACCTGATGGATATGCTCTCTGCGGGGCAGCTGGACCTCACCATTTCCACTCGACTGGCCGAGGACTATCCCCATGTACTGCTGCGCAGTTCCCCGGTGGTGTGGATAGCGGCCAACGACTTCCAGATCACCAGCACTCCGCTACCTCTGGTGCTGGCCGATGAGCCCAGTATCTTTCGCGGTCTGGCGCTGGATGCACTCCAGCGCCATGGGGTGGCCTACAAGGAAAGCTACATCGCGCCCAACCTGGCGGGTATCAAGGCCGCCGTGCGTGCCGGACTTGGTATCACTGCACGCAGTATCGAGATGGTGACATCCGAGTATCGCGTGCTCGGCGAGCGGCAAGGCCTGCCGCCCCTGCCTGACGTCAATTTCCATCTCTACCTGCGCGACGACAACCCCAGTGATGCCGCGGCCCGGCTCTACCAGTTGCTGGCCAGTCAGGTAGGAGGCCAGCTTTCCTGGTGATAGGGCAACCAGTTAGACCATCCTGATCGATTGTGTTGGGTCGGTTGCTGGGTTAATCAGCGGCAAGGGACCGACGTGACTTGAAGAAGTGGCGCTTGAACAACGGCCAGAGCAGAAACAGCGCGGTAAAGGTCAGCATCGCCGCACTCAACGGTTGGGTAACGAAGTACAGCGGTGAGCCTCCCGACAACGCCATGCTCTGGAAAAAGGCGCGTTCGACCACCGGTGCCAGCACCAGAGCAAGAATGAAGGGAGACAATGGCACCTGCATGCGGTTGAAGACGAAACCGACGACACCGAATACCAGCGCCACCACAATGCCGAATACGCTGTTACCGATGGCAAAAGCCCCGGTGAAGCAGAGCCCTGCAATGGCCGCCGCCAGCAGCGGTTGTGGAATGGCTCGGATGAGATTGGGTACGAAACGTGCCAACAACAGTCCCAATGGGAACATCACCAGATTGGCAAACACGAAACAGATCACGATCAGCCAGGCGACATCCGGGCTGTCATTGAACAGCGAAGGGCCGGGACGTAGCCCCTGGATCAGCAGCGCACCCAGAAACAACGCCGACGTAGAGTTGCCGGGAATTCCCAGCGACAACAATGGCACCATGGAACTGGCCACCACTGAATTGTTGGCCGCCTCCGGCGCCGCAATACCTTCAGGTAGTCCCTGTCCACAGCGCTCGCCAAACCGCCTGCGAACCCGCTCATAGGCCATATAGATAGCCACCAACATGCCGGCCCCCGGCAGAATGCCGATCACATTGCCCAATGCCGATGCACTCAACCAGGTGGGCATCAGGCGACGTACCAACGACCATGGCAGCAACATATCCCTGAAACGAATGGGAGTGCGGTGCTCGACCTCCGCCTCTGCGGTCGCCCCTGCATCACGGCACAGCATCTCGATCACCACGCTGAGTCCAAACAGACCTATGAGGATCGGCGTCAACGGCAACCCTTCCAGCAACCAGAAGTTGTCGAAGGTAAAACGGGGATAGCCGCTCTCGGGGCTGAGCCCCACCATGGCGACCAACAGGCCAAGCAGGCAGGAGAACGCGCATTTCATGACATTGCCGGAGCCCATGCCGACCACAGTGGACAAGCCGAGCACACATAACGAGAAGTACTCCGCCGGCCCGAACTTGAGGGCGTACTGGGCCAACAGGGGTGCAAAGAACACCAGCACCAGCGCCGACAGGGTGCCGGCAAAACATGAACTGTAGGTGGCAATGCCCAGTGCACGACCGGCCAGTCCCTGCTTGACCATGGCATGTCCATCCACCGCGGTCAGTACCGAGGACGCGGTCCCCGGAATCTTCAGCAGAATGGCCGGGAATGCCCCTCCGAAACAGGCCGCACAGTACACGCCGACCAGCAACGGAAAGGCAACATCAGAGGGCATGGCGAAAGTAATCGGCACCAACACGGCCAGGGTAATGGTGTCGTTGAGACCGGGAATCGACCCCACCACCAGGCCCAGGGTGACACCGGCCAGCAGGCTCAACAGTGGCCACAGGCTGAGCGCATGCTCTCCGGCGGCCAGCAAGGCAGAATAATCCATCGATAGATCCTCTCAAGGCGGCCAGGGTTATCGAACTCGTGCCCACAGCCAGCCCTGCATGACGACTTGGCGACCTTATTATTTGACGACCAGTGCAAACAGCACGCCAGGCAGCGGTACCCCAAGCAATGCGCCGAACACCAGACCCAACACCAGGGTGTAGAGCACGGCGATGACCACCAGACGCAGGCCAGGCGCATGCCCCATCAACAGGGCACAGCCGATGAACAGAAAGCACAGCGCCAGATCCGCTCCGACATAGGCAAAGGCCAGCAGTACCGCAATGCCTCCGACTATGGCCCAGCCAACACCGACCAGACGCACTCCGCTCAGATCAGATTGCTTGCCCGGAAACAGCCACAGGCCGATACCGCACAGTGCCAGCAATATGCCGATGATCTTCGGAAAGTCGGCTGCGGAACCCGGATAGCCACTTGCCGCAACCAGTACCGCCATTGCCAGTGCGAGGCACATGGCCGCCAGCACTCTGTCCAGCCAATGGCCGGACAGAGGTGAAAGGCGATGCCGTATCATGATGCGGTATCCAGCGTCGGCAGCACCTGCTCCATCTTGTCGGCAGTGCTGTCGAGATACTCACGGAAGGCGTCGCCATCCCGATAGTTGACCTGATACCCCGCCTCGTTCATGCGCTCGATAAATGCCGGCGATGTCAGCAATTGACCGAGGCGCTCTTCCAGGGCCACCTTGACGTCTTCAGGAAGGTCGGCTGGCGCCGCAATGCCACGGAAGGTTCCCCATTGCACTTCTTCGCCGGTTAGTTCCTGCCAGGTGGGCACATCGGGTGCGAGGTCGCTGCGCTGGCTATCCATCACCGCCAGAATACGGATACTGCCGTCCTCGGCGGGCCCTACCGCCTCACCCAGAGACATGAAACCGGCCTGCACATGCCCACCCATCAATTGCTGCAGTTGCATGGCGGCACTGGCGTTGTGCACATAGCGGAAACCAAGATCGTTCTGCTGGGCCAGCGAGACGGCGGTGATATGATGCGACGTCGAATTACCGGGAGTGGCGATGCTGACGTCCCCGTTGCTCGCGGCATCAAGGAAGCTCTGCAGATCCGTCAACTCGCTGTCGGCCGCGGTCACGACCACTCCAGGGTCAAGGTTATACAGGGCCAGAGGGGTAAAACTGTCCAGATCGTAACTGACTTCCTTGGTCAGGGCGTTGTTGATCACGGACGAAGTCATGGCCAGCAGTGTATAACCGTCGGCAGGAGCCTTGCTGACGTAGGTCTGGCCGATGACCGCACCGCCTCCCGGCATGTTCTTGACGATAAACTGATGACCATCGAATACATCCGGTGCGGCCTCGGCGATCAGACGCCCCGTGAAGTCCACGGCGCCTCCCGCATCGAATGGCACAATATAGTCGATGTTCTGCGAAGGATAATCTGCGGCATACAGTGGAGCGGCCAGAGTCGCAGCCATCAGCGCCAGCGGCAGTCGAGTGTGGAGTGATAGTCGAGTCAAGCGATAGGTCATGGTGGAAGTCCCTGATGATATTTGTTGGAAGGACCCCTTCAAGCTATGCCTGAATACTTGACGTTTCAATTAAACAAAACACCGAAAAGCATAAGTGCTGCTTATTTATTGACCCGACATGCCTTCATGTTGGGTTAATGGCGGCACAGGGACGTGCCGCCGTCGGCCATCAGGCCGACGCGAGACCGCACCACACCAGCAGATCCGCGCATCTGCGCCAGTGCGGTGCGGTGCGGACGACAATCAAATCGATCAGGATGAGCTATTTGATTGCCATGTTAATAAAAACAGTCCCTTGATCTTCATCGCTGAACACTTCAGCTCGACCTCTACCCCCCGAGAGCGTCTTTCTGCCCCTCGTCAGACTCGCCCCTGGTTGGCAGGGGCGAACCGACGATCGATCAGAGTTGCAACGGCATCCACTGGCAACGACTCAAGGCCCGTTGCCGGATGCCACTGCGTCCGCTGCAGCACAGGGCACTCTCTCGCCGACATGACTACGCGGTCCATCAAGGCAAGCATGCATCCGAGCGACCTGCCCTCGGCTGAACATACTCATGGTGTCATCATCGACATAGTCCATGAAGTTCATGAACATATCGCCATGAGGCCCGTTCTCGCAGGAGACAGTGGGGAACGTTGGCTTTCCTGTATTGGGACCGGCCTGATTGGGCGTGTCATCGACAAAGTCGCTGCCTGAGCAGCCATCACCATCATCCCCCCAGATATGACGCAGGTTCAGCCAGTGGCCGACTTCGTGCGTGGTGGTGCGGCCAAGGTTGGAGGGCGCCGTTGCGGTTCCCGTGGTACCGAATGCGGTATAGGTAACCACAACGCCATCGGTGGCCGCCGGGCCGCCGGGAAACTGGGCATAACCCAGCAGACCAGCGCGCAATTGGCAGACCCAGATATTGAGATAGCGATCCGCGGGCCAGGCATCATGACCACCACTGGCCGTGGACTTGACGCTGTCATCGACATCGAAGCTGTCACGGGGGGTCTGGGCGCGGGTGATACCTTCGGTGGGGTTGCCATCCGGGTCGACGCTGGCCAGGACAAACTGGACCCGTGCATCTCCGGCCAGTTCGATGAAGGGCTCGGGGATCTGTTGGCGATCGGGGTTCTGGGCGCGAAAATCCTGATTCAGTACAGCAATCTGGCTCTCGACCTGCTCCCGAGAGATGTTCTGCTCAGCGGTATGATGAACGACATGCACCACGACCGGAATCCTGGTACAGCCTTCGCGCAGGGGGCTTCCCGCTCGCCGGGCACGAAATGCCAGCTCCTCGATCTGTGCCTGGCGTGCGGCATAATCCGGGTCGCTATCGAGCAGTCGATGATGCACCTGCATGGTGCCGCAACCACGACAGGACGCCGAACGAGCATGCTTGTCAGCCATGATGATCCTCCATTGATTCCATTCCGGCCTCCGTCACTGCCAGGAGGCACCTGTTTCCAGTATCCCTGCACAACCTCTCTTCAGCGCCGACACAGCACCAGCGTATCAAGCGCCAGGGTCTCGATCTCGTAATCCCCTTCCCATCCCGGAAGGGTCAGGTGCAACACTCGACCGCCACAACTCCAGCTGCCTTCGGCTTCACGTTGAAGGCTATCGGTAGGACTGCCGACCAGCAGCTCGGCATGGCCATCGGCGTGGAGACACAGGCGCCGCCGAGGTTTTCGGGTCGGCGGCATGGGTACCGATACCTCCCGCCAGACCAGATAACCCGGTCGCTTCTCCTCGTGGATCTCGGCCCACTGCCTCGCCAGCATCTCTGGTCGAACACTGCTTGAGCACATCAGCTGCCTCGATTGTCGAGTCTTCATTTATGCAGACATGCGAATCAACAGAAAAGTGCCTGAAAAACTCCCCTTCAGGCGAGCTTCGTTCTACCATCATGCTGGCTGGTCACCGCCCGAACGTCCATTACGGAATATTTCATGCATTTCGTCAGATTCTCACCCTTCTGCGATGGGTGCAGAAACAACCTGTTTTACCGCCCATGAACGCAAATTAACGCCATTTTCCAGTCAAAACACCGCTGAATTCCGCCTCCATCTCTCGCAAAGGCATCTACCATGCCTTATACTTTGGTCGTAAATTAACCACACCTTCACTCTTGTCTCTGGCCACCATCCGTCGCCGGGAGGTCTTAATGTCGTTCAAGATTACCGCCATCCGGGCACGTTACCCGCGTCTGGCCGAGCTCGCCCTGGCCCTTGGCGGCTTCGGTATCGGGACCAGCGAGTTCGTGATCATGGGTCTGATGGAGCGTGTCGCCGGTGACCTCGCCGTGACTCCAGCGGACGTCGGCTATGCCATTTCCGCCTACGCACTCGGCGTCGTGGTTGGTGCGCCCCTGATCTCGGCACTCGCCGCTCGGGTACCGCGACGCACTCTGCTGATTGCGCTGATGCTGGTGTTTGCCCTCGGCAATATCGCCAGCGCCATGGCTCCGGATTTCTGGTCCTTTGTTGCGTTACGCTTCGTCGCTGGTCTTCCCCACGGTGCCTACTTTGGTGTCGCGGCGCTGGTGGCTGCTGCTGCGGTACCCATCGAGGAGCGAGCCCAGGCCGTCAGTCGCGTCATGCTGGGGCTGACCAGCGCCATTGTTATTGGTGCGCCATTGGCCACCTGGGCAGGCCAGTGGATGGGCTGGCAGTTCGCTTTCTACGCCGTCGGCGTGATCGCCTTCATTACCATGGCCATGATCCGGTTGTTTGTGCCGCGCCAACCACATGATGTTCAGGCCAGTCCAAAACGCGAGCTGACTGCTCTGGTCAAACAACGCGTGCTGTTTACCCTGGGGGTTGCCAGCATCGGCTTCGGTGGCATGTTCTCGGTATTCAGCTATGTAGTGCCGACGCTGCGCACTCAGGCCGATATGCCGGAAGTGGTAGGCCCCTGGGTGCTGGCGATCTTCGGTATCGGCGGCATTCTCGGCAATCTGGTGGGGGCCCGCGCTGCCGACCGAAACCTGATGAAGGCGGTTCCACGCATCCTGCTCTGGTGTCTGGTGGTACAGGCAGGCTTCTACTTCGCAGCCAATAACCTCTACACCGGGATTCTGTTTGTCGGCCTGGTGGGCACCAGCATGGCACTGGGGCCGGCGCTGCAGACCCGGTTGATGGATGTGGCAGGCGATGCCCAGACCATGGCGGCTTCGATGAACCACGCCGCCTTCAACTGCGCCAATGCGTTGGGCGCCTGGCTGGCTGGCGTCACCATCAAGTCCGGGGCAACCTGGTCATCCAGCGGTCTGGTCGGTGCCGGGCTGGCTCTGGGCGGCATGCTGGTGTTCTACATCGGCCTGCGTATGGAAAAGCGCAGTGATCAGCGTCGTGCTGATGCTGCACAGTCCGAGACCCACTGACGGCGTCGCTTATGGAGGGCACGCCTCCCCACAGCTGTCCGGCTCAAGGACACGGGGAGTGTGCCCTCAGGCCACAGAGTCGTCTCCGCTACACCACCGACCAGAAGTAACGCACCACATGAAAGAAGATCGGTGCCGAGAACACCACGGAATCGAGACGATCGATAAAGCCACCATGCCCTTCGATCAAATGCCCCCAGTCCTTGATGCCGCGGTCGCGCTTGATCGCTGACATCACCAGCCCTCCGGCAAAGCCCAGCAAGGCAATCATCAAGGCCAGAGCCGCCGCCTGCAGGAAGCTGAACGGCGTCATCCAGGCCAGGCCACCACCAATCAACGTGGCGCTGGCCACCCCTCCGATGAAGCCCTCCACCGTTTTCGATGGTGACAGGTTGGGCGCGATCGGGTGGCTGCCCAACAGCTTTCCCCATACATACTGCAGCACATCGCTGAGCTGGACGACCACGATCAGGAAGGCAATCAACAGTACATTACGCCCTTCAAAGCCGGGAATCTCGAGGCTCAACAACGCCGGCACGTGGGAAACGCAGAACACGCAGATCATCAATGCCCACTGCACTTCACTGATACGCACCAGATAGCCATGGCTGTCGCCACGCAATGCGGAAACCACCGGCAACAGCAGAAAGGCATAGACCGGGATGAAGATCGAGAACATTCCGTAGTACTGCTGCCAGACGAACAGATACTGCACCGGTAGCACCACAAAGAACACCAGTGCCAGCGCCCAGTGATCGGACTGACGTGCCTGCACCAGGCTGATGAACTCACGCAATGCCGAAAAGGACGCGAAGGCAAACAGCAGCACCACCGCGGTACGCCCACCCAGCAACGCGATACCCAGCAGAACGGCCATGATCCACCAGGATCGAATCCGCTGATTGAGGTTCTCGACCACCTCGTTGTCGCCCTGAGGTGAGTAGCGCCGCCTGAGCATATGGCCAATCACACTGGCCACCGTCAGCAGGCCGGTTACTGCACTGAGTAGGGTCCAGAGTCCCGCGGGAATGGTGCTAATCATCCTTTTCCCCTCCATGGGCCGACGACAGTGCCAGCAGTGATGCTCGAGCGCGCTCAAGGAAGGCCTCCCGGCTCTCCTGGTGCTGCAGAACCAGAGGCTCACCATAGATCACACTGCACAGCAGCGGAATGGGGACCACCTCACCTTTGGGCAATACACGGTTGAGATTATCGATCCATACCGGCACGAGCTCCACCTCGGGGTGAGCTCGTGCCAACCGGTAGATACCTGAGCGAAATGCCTGCAGCGGCTGGTCCGTGGTATTGCGCGTGCCCTCCGGAAACAGGATCAGCGAGTCTCCGGCATCGAGTGCCGCATTCATCACATCCAACGGGTTCTCTCCATTTGGGTCAGGGACACGCTCGATCAGCACGCCGTGAAAGACATCATGAATCAGAAAGCGCTTGAGTCCCGAGGACCGCCAGTAATCCGCCCCCGCTACCGGCCGGGCCCTGCGGCGCAGACGTGGTGGCAGCGTCATCCATATCAATACGAAATCGCCGTGACTGGCATGATTGGCGAAGTAGATGCGCTGACCCGGCAGAGGTTCCAGCCCTTGCCACACCGGCCGTGCCGTCGTTATCAGACGCGCCACCATGCGTACCGCTACCGCGGTGAGTGATGCCATCCATTGCCGAATCACGATGCTGCCTCCCGCTGTGGCCAGGAGTTCCATCATAGCGGAGTTCAGAAGCCCGCCAACTTATGCGATACTTCGCCCCCTTCCGCTGGGCCAGACCTTGATGCCGACTCCATCATCGGCACGGCATGCTCCCCCGGATATTAACCCGGCATGCTTTCATGTTGGGTTAATGGCGGCACAGGGACGTGCCGCCGTCGGCCATCAGGCCGACGCGAGACCGCACCACACCAGCAGATCCGCGCATCTGCGCTAGTGTGGTGCGGACGACAATCAAATCGATCAGGATGAGCGATTTGATTGCCATGTTAATAACTGTTCCATCCTTCGACCGCGATAATAGGCGCCGATCATGTCTCAAGGCACATTGTTCATTGTTTCCGCCCCCTCCGGCGCCGGCAAGACCAGTCTGGTGCGTGAACTGATCGAGAGTGTCGATGGCATTCAGGTGTCCGTCTCGCACACCACACGCGCCATGCGTCCTGGTGAAGTCGACGCGGTGAACTACCACTTCGTGGACGTGGCAACCTTCGAGGACATGGTCGCCAGAGGGGATTTCTTCGAGCATGCCCAGGTCTTCGACAACCATTACGGTACTTCTCGCAGTGCCGTGGAAGCCCTGCTGGCCGCCGGCCAGGATGTGATCCTCGAGATCGACTGGCAAGGGGCTCGCCAGGTTCGTGAGCAGATGGACAGTGCGGTATCGATTTTCATCCTGCCGCCGTCCCGTGACGAACTGGAGCGCCGTCTGTCCAGCCGTGGCACCGATGACCATCAGGTGATCAGTGGACGGATGCGCGAAGCCGTCAGCGAGATGTCCCACTACGGCGAATACGATTTCATGGTGATCAACGACGACTTCACCACCGCGCTGGACGAGCTTCGCGCCCTGGTGATCGCTCATCGTCTCGATACCCGCCGCCAGAAGCAGCACCATGCACGGCTGCTGGATGCTCTACTGGCATCCTGAACCAAGACCTTCGTCTTGTCAGAAGCAACCAGCATCAAGTAATCTAGCCTGTCTATTTGCAGGTGCTCCCCCGGGCCCGGTCTGTACAGAACAGACGTCGGCGGGGGTATAGCCCGTTAGGCCAGCACCTGTCAGACACACAGTTTGTCATTTCAGGAAGGGCCCTATGGCACGAGTTACCGTCGAAGATTGTCTGGAAAACGTCGAGAATCGCTTCAAGCTGGTGATGATTTCCACCCAGCGCGCTCGTCAGCTGGCCCGCGGCTCCCGTGATGCCCTGCTGCCGTGGGAAAACGACAAGCCTACCGTCATGGCACTGCGCGAGATCGCCGATGGCCTGATCGACTCGAGTGTCCTTGATGAGCCGCTGGAAGCACCGACCCGCTTCCGTCCGGAATACCAGGCCTCGCCCTCCGAGGAGTGATCACCTCCGCCGAGTCGGCCTGACGCCACTCACGGAGCTCTCATCCAGCACTCGGGGCACGCCACATGTTCACGATTGATGATCTGTCCGACCGACTCGGAGGCTACCTGCCTGCCGAAGAAATCCAGCAGGTCAGGCGTGCCTTCTACTATGCCGAACAGGCACATGATGGCCAGCGTCGTCGCTCGGGTGAGCCCTATGTGACCCACCCGCTGGCTGTGGCCAATATCCTCGCCAATATGCACATGGACCATCAGAGCCTGATGGCCGCAATGCTGCATGATGTCATCGAGGATACCGGGGTTTCCAAGGAAGCTCTGGCCGTGCAGTTCGGTGAACCTGTCGCCGAACTGGTGGATGGCGTTTCCAAGCTGACCCAGATCACCTTCGAGGACAAGGCCGTCGCTCAGGCGGAGAACTTCCAGAAGATGGTACTGGCGATGTCTCGCGATATTCGCGTGATCATCGTCAAGCTCGCCGACCGCCTGCACAACATGCGCACCCTCGGCGCTCTACGGCCGGACAAGAAACGCCGCATCGCCCGCGAAACACTGGAAATCTACGCCCGCGTCGCCAGTCGCCTGGGCATCAACACCATCCGCGTCGAGCTCGAGGACCTGTCCTTCCAGGCCATCCACCCGATGCGTGCCGAGCGTATCAAGCGTGCGGTATCCAGCGCCCGCGGCAATCGCCGCTCGGCGATTCGTCAGGTCCAGAACGCCTTGCAGACCCGTCTTGATGAGCATGGACTCAAGGGCACGGTGATTGGTCGCCAGAAACACCTGCTGTCGATCTATCGCAAGATGCGCGACCAGCGCAAGTCGTTCAACGAGATCATGGATGTGTTCGGCTTTCGCATCATCGCTGACGATGTCGACAGCTGCTATCGCATTCTCGGCATGGTGCACAACCTGTACAAGCCGGTGCCCGGACGCTTCAAGGATTACATCGCGATTCCCAAGGCCAATGGCTACCAGAGCCTGCATACTACGCTGTTCGGCGCAGGCGGCATGCCCATCGAAGTGCAGATCCGCACTCGCGAGATGGAAGCCATGGCCAACAACGGTATCGCCGCCCACTGGTTGTACAAGGCCGGTCAGACCTCACATCCCATTGCCGAGGGCAGTCACGCTCGCGCGCGCCAGTGGGTCAAGGGCCTGCTCGAGATGCAGCGTCATGCCGGAGATTCGCTGGAGTTCATCGAACACGTAAAGAATGACCTGTTCCCGGACGATATCTACGTGTTCACTCCCAAAGGCGACATCATGGAGCTTCCTCAAGGAGCTACCGTGGTCGACTTCGCCTATGCCGTGCATACCGAGATCGGCAACAGTTGTATCGCCTGTCGCATCGACCGCCACTTGGCACCGCTGTCGAGCCGCCTGGAAAGCGGTCAGACACTGGAGATCATTACCTCCCCCGGCGGCAAACCCAATCTTGCCTGGCTCAATTTCGTCATCACCGCCAAGGCACGCTCCGCTATCAGGCATGCCCTCAAACATCAGCAGCATACCGAGGCCGTGCAGTTGGGACGTCGCCTGCTGACCAAGTCCCTGGCCGAGTTCGAGATCAACTTCGAGGAGCTGACCGACCCTGTTCGACAGCAGCTCCTCAAGGAACTCGAATTCAAGGACGAGGCGGCACTGCTGGAGGCGATTGGCCTCGGCAACTGCGTTGCCCATCTGATTGCCCGCCGACTGGTGGAACTGGCACGTGGTGAAGCCATCGATGCCAGCGGCAGCAGCTCCCATGGCCCGGTGACGATCAGCGGCGCCGAGGGTATGGTGATCAAGTTCGCCCGCTGCTGTCACCCACTCCCCGGCGATACCGTGATTGGTCACCTGTCGATCGGCAAGGGTATTGTGGTCCACCGTTCGGAATGCCGTAACCTTCAGGAACTCAAGAGTGACCCGGAAAAGCTCATCGTGCTGCGCTGGTCCGATGATATCAATGAGGATTTCCCGGTCGCCCTGCGTCTCGAGGTCGAAAGCCGTCGTGGCCTGGTCGCCGAGCTGGCAGCGCTGACCACCGATGCTGGTGCCAATATCGAACGCATTGGCATCGAGGATCGTGATGCACGCCTGTCGATCGTTAATCTGACCCTGGTTGTGCGTGACCGAACGCATCTCGCACGTATCATCAAGCGTATGCGCAACCTGTCTCACGTCGGTCGGATTTCGCGACTGGGCAACTAGAAGACTGTAGAGCGCAACGGAAAACCGGGGTATTCAGGCTATCGAGGCCAGCCCCATGCAGTGACAGTTGGAACCCCACCGCAGGCCGCCGCAGAGGCGACGGCCCGGTGACTGTTTTTTTGCCATTCCTGAAATGGCAGCACCCAATGGAGGCCACAATGAGCAATAAAGCCGTCATCAACACCGATAAGGCGCCCGCCGCCATCGGCCCGTATTCCCAGGCCATCAAGGCTGGCAACACTGTCTATCTGTCAGGTCAGATCCCGCTGGATCCGGCGACCATGGAAGTCGTCTCCGAGGATTTCGAGGCTCAGGCACGTCAGGTCTTCAGCAACCTCAAGGCCGTCTGCGAGGAAGCCGCCGGCTCCCTTCAGGATATCGTCAAGCTCAACCTGTACCTCGTCGATCTCGACCAGTTCGCCATCGTCAACAAGGTGATGGAGGAGTACTTCCACAAGCCCTATCCCGCCCGTGCTGCCGTAGGCGTGCGTGCTCTGCCGAAGGGTGTTCAAGTCGAAGCCGAAGCAGTGATGATCATCGGCGACTGATCAGGCTCACAGCTGAGCCAGACTCGTAGCCGAGAGTATAGCCATGCGCCTGTTTCTCGCTCTCTCGCCACCCAACGATCTGCGTCGACAGCTCGGTGCTCAGGCGGATCGCCTGCACCGAGTGTATGGCGGCCGGCGTATCCCGGAGGCCAACCTGCATCTGACGCTGGCGTTTCTGGGAGAGCAGAGCGAGGAACAGGCCCGGGCACTATCCGCGTGGCTAGGCAGAATGCAGGTTGCCCCGGGAAACATCAGCCTGGACCATCTCGGCCATTTCCGCGGCCCCGGCATCATCTGGATCGGTCCACAACAGACGCCCGAATCACTCCAATGGCTGCAGGCGGAGATATCACAGGGGCTGAATGACATGGGCATCAACCATCAGCCCCGCCACTTCCGCCCCCATATCACACTACTGCGAAAGGCCAGCCGTGGCCCGGCAGGCTCTCCCCCGGACAAGGTCCGACACTGGTCATACGCAAGAGTTGAGCTGATTCAGTCGACGTTGAGTGCCGATGGCAGCCACTACCGCAGACTGGCTTCGACGCCCTCGAACGCTTCCGGGTGAAGCATGCTGCCGCGCCAGGCACGGCAGTCAGACATTACGTCATGCCTTTTCGGTGCTGAGGAAGCCGCCTTCCTTGAGCACGTGAGCATAACCCTCGCGGTAGGTGGGATAACGGAAGCGATAGCCGCTTTCGACCAGTAGGCTGCAGTCACAGCGCTTGCTGGCACGACGACGCAGCGGTGACTGGATGATCTCGGTGGACTCCACCTTGAGCTGGCGAGCCAGCCAGGTCATCACTTCATTGAGCGGCGCCGGCTCGGCATCACTGCCCAGATAGATCGGCGCGATCTCCTCGCCCTGCATCACCTTGCCGATCAGGTGGGCAATGGCGCCTGCACAGTCGTCGCGATGGATGCGATTGCTGTACATCGGAGGTGTTGCCGGGGCAATGCGGCCCTCGCTGACCTGACGAATCAGACGATCACGCCCCGGGCCATAGATCCCCGAGAAACGCACCACTGTGCCGGGCAGCTCATGTTCGATGAGCGTCTGTTCTGCCTCGCGCATCAGCACGCCGGAGAAACCGGTGGGCTCCGTGGCACTCTGCTCATCCACCGTCTCACCATCGCGCTGGGCATAAACACTGGTGGAGGAGACAAAGAAGACGTGTCTGGGCGGCGTCTTGCGCGCAGCCATCGTCGTCAGAACCTGCTGAAGCCCATCGGGATAAGCGGCGCGATAGGCCGGTTCCTCAAAGCGGTCAGCACTGACTACATACACTACAATATCTGCATTGGGCAGAGCGGCAACGGCCTCGGCATCGCCCAGATCCGCACTGATACCTTCGATACCGGTACCAGCCAGGCGTTGAGCCTGACGCCGCACGCCGATCACCTTATGGCCCAGCTCGATCAATTCGCGTCCCAGCGTTGTTCCAATATCACCGCAGCCGAGAATCAGTGTCGTTGTCTTCACCTTTACCTCGTCCCCCTGATATAAAATCCCTATCGAGTCCTGTGAAACGGTCGCCAAGGTAGGTGACGTGACCAGGACCGGGCTGAGCCGGAGCCTCGTGCCTCCGGATTCATGCCGCCGCGCAGCACAATCCCCAGACTCGAGGATGCCGCCAGGCGCCACCATGACTCTAACAGAACTCAGATACATCGTAACCTTGGCTCAGGAGCGCCACTTCGGGCGTGCCGCCGAGCGCTGCTTCGTTTCACAGCCGACTCTGTCCGTGGCGGTGAAGAAACTCGAGGAAGAACTCGAGGTAGCGCTCTTCGAACGCTCCAAGTCGACCGTGCAGGTCACGCCACTGGGCGAGAAGATCGTCGAGCAGGCACAGCGAGTGCTGGAGCAGAGCAGTGCCATCAAGGAACTGGCCACTGCTGGACGCGACCAACTTGCCAGCCCGCTGCGGATCGGAGCCATCTACACCATCGGCCCCTATCTGTTCCCCCACCTGGTTCCGGAGCTGCTGCGTGCAGCACCGCAGATGCCGCTGTACATCGAGGAAGGCTTCACCGGAAACCTGCGCCGCAAGCTGCGCAATGGCGAGCTGGATGCCATCATCGTGGCACTGCCATTCACCGAAACCGACGTGGTCACCAAGCGCCTCTACGACGAGGACTTCGAGATCCTGATGCCCGCGGATCACCCCTGGTCCAATCGCAAGTCAATCGCCAAGGAGCGACTGCTCGACGAACGTCTGCTGCTGCTGGGCGAAGGCCACTGCTTCCGCGACCAGATCCTCGAAGCCTGCCCGGCCATCAGTCAGAAGCTGAACAACCCCAGCAACACTCTCACCGCAGAAGGCGGTTCGTTGGAGACCATTCGCCACATGGTTGCCTCAGGCCTGGGCGTGACCGTGCTGCCGAAATCCGCCATCGGTACCAGCCACTACGAAAATGGTCTGCTGACCAGCCGCCCCTTTGACGATCCCCCCGGACGCACCGTCGCTATTGCCTGGCGTGCCAGTTTCCCGCGGCCCAGGGCCATCGATGCGGTGACCGACGCTATCGCCCGCTGCCGAACGGCGGAACAGGACGCGGAAACGCCGTGATCGAGCTGAAGAGCCCGGTCACGGCACTCAAGGGAGCCGGCGAAGCGCTGGCCCTGAAGCTGGCACGCTTGAAGATCGAGACGGTGGCAGACCTGCTGTTTCATCTACCGTTGCGTTACCAGGATCGCACTCGAATCACCCCGATCGCGACACTGCGCAGCGGCCACGAAGCGGTGGTGGAAGGTGATGTTGCCGCAGCCGATGTGGTACGCGGCCGACGACGCAGCCTGCTGGTACGTATGCGCGATGGCAGCGGCATTCTCAGCCTGCGTTTCTTCCATTTCTCTCCAGCCCAACAACAGCAGTTTCGTACTGGGGTGCGGGTTCGCGCCTTCGGTGAAGCTCGGGCCGGAGCCACGGGCCTGGAGATATATCATCCGGAATACCGTCTGATCGGCGTCAATGAACCACCGGTGGAAGACCATCTGACGCCCATCTACCCCACCACGGAAGGGTTGCACCAGGCGCGCCTGCGAGCCCTGATCGATCAAGCCATGGAGCTGTTGGAGGCGGCCCCCGAGTCACTGCCCGATGGCATTCCCGAAACGCTGCGTCAGCGCTTTGATCTGCCTCCCCTGCACGATTGCCTGACCACTCTGCACCACCCCCCGCCAGACAGTGACGCCGAAGCCCTCAGTGAGGGCCGACACCCGGCCACTCGACGACTCGCCACGGAAGAGCTGCTCGCTCACCAATTGAGCCTGCGCGAGGTGCGCCTGCGTATCCAGACCGACGGGGCTCCGGCCCTGCCCAGTGGACGCGGGCTGAAGGCGCGTTTTCTCGCTCAGCTACCGTTTTCGCTGACCGCCGCGCAACGCCGGGTTCTCGACGAGATCAGCCATGATCTGGCAAGACCCGCGCCCATGCTGCGTCTGGTGCAGGGTGATGTCGGCTCAGGCAAAACGGTGGTGGCGGCCATGTCAGCCCTGACAGCCATCGCTGGCGACTGTCAGGCAGCCATCATGGCCCCCACGGAGCTGCTGGCCGAGCAGCACTACCGCGCCTTTCATGACTGGTTTGCACCACTCGATATCGACGTGGTCTGGTTGTCGGGCAAGCTCAAGGGCAAGGCTCGGCTCGATACCAAGGCGGCAATCGCCGATGGACGGGCACGAATGATCGTCGGTACCCACGCCATCTTCCAGGACGATGTTCACTTCCAGCGTCTGGGACTGGCGATCATCGACGAGCAGCATCGGTTCGGCGTCCACCAGCGCCTCGCCTTGCGCGAGAAGGGAGAGGCCGGTGGGTTGACTCCGCACCAGTTGGTCATGACCGCCACCCCCATTCCGCGCACCCTGGCAATGAGTGCCTATGCCGACCTGGACGTCTCGGTCATTGATGAGCTGCCACCCGGGCGTACCCCGGTGACCACGGCCGTGGTCCCGGATGAGCGTCGTCCAGAGGTGATACAGCGTATTCGCACCGCCTGTGCGGAGGGCCGTCAAGCCTACTGGGTGTGCACGCTGATCGAGGAGTCCGAGGCTATGACCTGCCAGGCCGCCGAAGTGACCCATGAGGAGCTGGCCGAGGCCTTGCCGGAACTGGCCATCGGCCTAGTTCACGGGCGCATGAAAGCCAGTGAGAAGGGCGAGGTAATGGCTGCCTTCAAGTCAGGGGAACTGGATCTATTGGTCGCTACCACGGTCATCGAGGTCGGCGTCGATGTTCCCAATGCCAGTCTGATGATCATCGAGAACCCCGAGCGCCTTGGCCTCTCGCAACTTCACCAGCTCCGTGGTCGCGTCGGGCGGGGCAGTACCGAGAGTTTCTGCGTGCTGCTCTATCACCCACCATTGTCGCTCAGCTCGAAACAACGTCTGGCAGTAATGCGCGAGACCACCGATGGATTCCGTATTGCTGAACGTGACCTCGAGATCCGCGGCCCGGGTGAAGTGCTCGGCACCCGCCAGACAGGACTGGCCCAGATGAAGATCGCCGACCTGGAACGCGACGCAGACCTGCTGCCACGAATCACACCACTGGCCGATGCCCTGCTGGAATCCCAGCCAGATGCCAGCAAGCTATTGATTCGACGATGGTTGGGAGAGGAAGCCGGACGCTATGGGCAGGTGTAGGGGGCATAAGCTATAAGCTGGCGAGCGTCGAGTCCCGAGCTGTCCAGTGCCGCTCCAGCTCCGAGGCACTAGCTTCGAGCTACGAGCAGATCAGTGCCAAACCGGAAATTCCGTGCATTTCTTCGGGGCTCGGGCTCAAGCTCGAGCGCAGCGTGCTCGTAGCTCGCGACCCACATGGATGTGGGAAGTGCGTGTTCGTGTCGGGAACACGAATAGCCGACCTGCATGGATGTGGGGAATGAGGTGTCCACAAAATCGGGGGCATAGTACTCGTAGCTTGTAGCTCGCGACCCACATGGATGTGGGAAGTGTGCATGTTCGTCGGGAACGAACATGTGCCAGCTCGTAGCTCGTAGCTCGTAGCTCGTAGCTCGTAGCTCGTAGCTCGTAGCTCGTAGCTCGTAGCTCAGAGATGCTTCAGCAGACGCTGCAGCCTATCCAGATCCCGAGAGTCGCCCACCACGCGTAACCTGCCTTCCATCAATGCATTGCGGAAGGTGGTCGGACTCGGGCGGCGTAATACCTTGACGGCGCTGTCGGCATCCTGGAAACGCAGTTCGAGGTCGAGATCCACCGGCAGGCCCGCCGCGGAATCGATAGCACGGTGATTCATGCGGTAGTAACGCGCGATGCTCAGGTCCTCGGTGGCGATTCCCCAATCGAGCCCATCGATCTGTTCAAGCTGCTCACGAAAGCGTGCCTTGCGCCGTCGTGCTCGCTTGAGCATTACCGCCAATAACCACAGCATGAATTTCAGCGTCATGGTACCTCGGGATATCAGGGCCTCGAGATGTCAGGCCGGAAAGAGAAATACACGGCCCGGTGACCCGGGCCGCGTGCATCGCCGGTCCCGGGGGCAGGGGCGGCGAGCATTGGGGTAAAGCTGAGACTACCTTCAGCTCTCACTACTTGGCGACAGCGTCCTTGAGCCCCTTGCCGGGACGGAAAGCGACCGTCTTGCTCGCTGGAATCTTCAGCGGCTTGCCGGTCTGGGGGTTCTTGCCGGTGCGGGCAGCACGCTCGCGCACAGTGAAGGTACCGAAACCGATCAGCGCGACATCATTTCCCTGAGAAACACTGCCGGTGATCTCGTCGAGAATGACGTTGAGCACCTGGCTGGCCTTGTCCTTGGAAAGATCGGCACGCTCGGCAATCGCCGCGGCGAGTTCTGGCTTGCGCATACAGCCCTCCTGAGTTTGGCTTGCCACCGGTGTGATGACACCGGTGTCATTGTTATACCTTCGAGTACTTAAGTAGATCCACTTTCTATCGTGCCCAATCGACTCTCGGCGAGCAGAGACGACAAGTACGATAGAAGATAGACGCTCTCAACGGGGCATCAGAATCCATACCAATCCGCACCGTTGACGAATCTAGCCTAGCAACGGCTGGGCCGCCCGCGCCAGTTCGACTTTCCGACGAACGCAGCTTCCCGTCAATGCAAACCCCTGCAATTGCCCCTGATCATCTTCCGCCAACGCCGTCATGTCCTCACCATCGGCCTCGATTCGCCAGTGCACCCGACCATGCACGGGAGGCAGCGATACCACCGGCAACAGCGGCGTCTTGACCAGCACCGGCCAGGCGCCGTAGGAGACCGCTGTCGGTGTACCATTGAGCGTCGCAGCCAGCGCCTTCACGGCAGCCTGCAAGGGCTGAATATACATGGCATTGATGCCCTGCACACAAGCCACATCGCCCAGCGCATGCACATGACGCACACTGGTGGACAGCCGTCGATCAACCTGGATGCCATCGCTGCCCACCTGGAGTCCTGCTTCAACAGCCAGCTCGGTGCGAGGTTTCAAGCCCGTTGCCACCAGCACCAGATCGGCCTCCAGGCGCTGTCCATCATCCAGCACCAATACCGCTTGTCCCCCTTCCTCGTCGACCCTCGTCACCAGCCGCTGGTAACGCACCTCGATGTCCGACGCAGCAAAAGCACGCCCCAGTGCCTGCCCCAGCGGTTCAGGCAGCAAACGCGGCAACAGAGCCTGTTCGGGCCCCACCAACGTCACCTGATGCCCTCCGGCGTGCAGATCATTGGCGAATTCACAGCCCACCAGGCCCAGGCCGATAATGGCCACCCGCGCCGGGCGCCCCAGCGCCTCAAGTGCGGCATGAAAGGCACGATAGTCATCAAGGTCATTGATCGAGAATATCCGGCCAGCCAGAGCCGTCGGCACTTCAAAGGGCGGGCAGGGTACGGCCCCTGTGGCCAGCACCAGGTCTGACCAGGCCAGACGTTCCTCACCGATCAACAATTGCCGGGCATCGGTATCGATGGCGTCGACACGGGTCCGAGTACGCACGACGGCATTGAGCTGGTCCGCCACCTCCAGCGCTGATCGCATGGCCAGACGCTGTGGCGGCAGGCGCTTGGCAAACCCAGTGGACAGCAGCGGCTTGGAATAATCATCGCCACTATCGGCAGTAATCAGAGTGATTGGCCGCTCATTTCCCAGCGCACGCAGTTGACGGGCCAGTCCAATACCCGCCATACCAGTGCCGATAATCGTCAGGGGTGCTTGCATCTTGCTTCCTCGGATCCTTGCAGGCTGGCAGTAGCCCGCCTGGGCCATTCCTGTGTGTGCCACATGGTACACTAACGCCCCCTCCGCCTCGCTGCATGTGGCGGTATCGGCGTATTGGCCGAGGAAACACCTGATCAGAAAGTGAACCGGCGCCATATGTGAATACGTGTGGTGCGAGTGACATGAGGTTTGGACAGCGCAATGACACAGGACCCTCGATGGCAGCCATTGGCGGCCGCTCGCCCCAGGATGAGCGAAGGCTGGTGGCACTGGGTAGCCTCACGAGATTCTCTGACCCAGCGACTGATTCAGGCTGCTGGAGAGCGTCATTTCGAAGTCCGCCTGCTCGATGAACGCAGCGGTCAGCCGTACTACGACGAAGCAGCCGCGCTCGGTCTGGTGGACGGGCGCCGCACCTGGCTGCGAGAGGTGGCATTGTGTGTCGGTGGTCAACCCTGGGTAGTGGCTCGCTCGGTGGCGCCCTTGATACCCAGGCGCTCGGCTCCCTTCGCCGGTCTCGGCGAGACGTCACTGGGCAGTTGGCTGTTTCGCCAGCCGGACCTGCAGCGCAGTCCCATCGAAGTCTGCCAGTCCCCCCGCCCGATCCAGGGCGAAACAGGTATCTGGCAGCGCCGCTCGGTATTTCACCATGGCGGCTGGGCCGTATTGGTCCAGGAGGCCTTTCTGCCCCGGATGTGCGAAGAGCTGTGCCTGGCCCCCTGACCCTGGTGTGGCGTCCGGGACGTCACACCAGGGTTCCGGCGATACTGGCCAAGTCGGACCTGCCGCGATAGTGTGATGCAAGTTCCGTTCAAGCCCTGTTGATCATCAACTTATCGATCAACCAGGCAGCCAACCATGAGATAGCCAGATGGATCGATCCCTGCTGCGCCCGACGGGGCTGTTGACACGTTTCCCCGACTTCCTTGCCTTGATGCGTCTTGACCGCCCCATCGGCACCTGGCTGTTGATGTGGCCGACGCTATGGGCGCTATGGGTCGCCTCCGAAGGCATTCCGGCGCGCAACACGCTGTTGATCTTCGTCGTAGGGGTCTATCTGATGCGTGCGGCCGGCTGTGTGGTCAACGACTACGCGGATCGCCACTTCGATGGCCACGTCAAGCGCACCCGGAATCGCCCTCTGGCCACTGGGCGCATCTCTGAAGGTGAGGCAAGGGCGCTGTTTGCTACTCTGCTGATTGCTGCCTTCGTACTGGTGTGGTTCACCAACGGCTTCACCGTCTGGTTGTCACTTGTCGGTGCAGCCCTGGCCGCCAGCTATCCCTTCATGAAGCGCTATACCCACTTCCCGCAGGTGGTGCTGGGCGCGGCCTTCTCCTGGGCGATTCCCATGGCCTTCGGGGCGGTACTCGGCGAAGTGCCTCCGGTCGCCTGGCTGCTGTTTGCCGCCAATGTGTTGTGGACGGTGGCCTACGACACCCAGTACGCCATGGTCGATCGCGATGACGATCTCAAGGTAGGAATCAAATCAACGGCAGTGCTGTTCGGGCGTTACGACTGCCTGATCATCGGTCTGCTGCAACTGGCCACCCTGGCACTGCTGATCTGGGCGGGAGTGCTGCTTCAGCTCGGGGGCTTCTACTGGTTGGGCCTTGCCGCCATGGCGGCCACTTTTCTGCACCAGCAGCGGCTGATTCGTGACCGTGATCGCGACCGCTGTTTCCAGGCCTTTCTCAACAATCACTGGTCCGGCATGTTGGTGTTTGCAGGGCTGGCGCTGAGCCTGTATCCCGACCTCACGCCCTGAGATTATCGCGGCTGCGCCCGATATGAGCCCGGGCCACCTCAATCGAGACCATATCGAGAAAGCCGCGTGGATTCGGCTCTGGAGAGCAGATGACGGTCAACCAGAGCCCCGTTTCTGCATATACTGTAACTGGAATGTCATAATTAAATGCTGTCATCGTCAACGAGTTTTTGACGCCCCTGACTCATGAGGCCCCGGGATGACCGCCAAGACCGTTCTTATCGTCGATGATGAAGCGCCTATCCGCGAGATGATCGCTGTGGCGTTGGAAATGGCTGATTATCGCGTGCTCGAGGCCGATAATGCCCAATCCGCGCATGCCATCATCGTCGACCACCAGCCCGACCTGGTGCTGCTTGACTGGATGATGCCCGGTACCAGCGGCATCGAATTGGCCCGTCGCCTCAAGCGCGAGGAAACCACAGCGGAACTGCCGATCATCATGCTCACCGCCAAGGGTGAGGAAGACAACAAGATCCAGGGACTCGACGCCGGCGCCGACGATTACATCACCAAACCGTTCTCGCCCCGTGAGCTGGTGGCCCGCCTCAAGGCGGTTCTGCGCCGAGCGACACCACGTGGTATTGAAGACCCGGTCGAGGTGGAAGGCCTGATGCTGGATCCGGTCAGCCATCGTGTCAGCGTCGATGGCAAGTCACTGGACATGGGCCCAACCGAGTATCGCCTGCTACAGTTCTTCATGACCCATCAGGAACGCGCCTACACCCGAGGCCAACTGCTCGATCAGGTGTGGGGGGGTAATGTCTATGTCGAGGAGCGCACCGTGGATGTTCATATCCGACGTCTGCGCAAGGCACTCGGAGAGCCGCATCAGCAACTGATTCAGACGGTCCGCGGCACCGGCTACCGCTTCTCCGCCAAGGTGTAGGGGCCGAATCACCTTGAAGGGGTACTAGTGGGACTTCTCTGGCGACGCGAATTATGGCGACTGACGGCACTGGTAACGACCGGTGCTCTGCTCGGCTGGCCGTTTTCACTGACCGCCTGGGGCATCATCGTCGGCCTTGCATTGATGCTCGCTCATCATCTACGTCAGCTGCATGCTCTGCATGACTGGCTGAGGTATCGCCCGCAGCAGGAACCACCGACTTCCAGCGGCATCTGGGGCGAGCTGTTCGATCGCCTGTACCGCTACCAGAAAGGGCAACGCATCACCCAGCGACGCCTGCGCTCGACGCTGCAACGCATTCAGGAGTCGTCCGAGGCCATGCGCGACAGCGTGGTGATGCTCGACCGCCATGGTGATCTGGAATGGTGGAACAGTGCCGCCGAGCGCATGCTCGGACTCAAACCGGCGCTGGATCGTGGCCAGCACATCACCAACCTGATGCGCGACCCCCGCTTTGTGGGCTACTTCAACGGCCGTGACTACCGTGAACCGCTGACCCTGGCCTCGCCCATCGACGAAAACATGATGCTGCAGTTTCAGATCACTCTCTACGGTGACGACGAACGACTGCTGATGGCCCGAGATATCACCCGCCTGCACCGCCTCGAACAGATGCGCAGGGACTTCGTGGCCAACGTCTCCCACGAGCTGCGCACGCCATTGACGGTCCTTACCGGCTATCTGGAGACCTACAGCGATCTGTCGACGATGCTGCCGGAACGGCTGGCACGCGGTATCGACCAGATGCAGGGCCAGACGCAACGCATGCAGAACCTGGTCAATGACCTGCTGCTGCTGTCGCGACTGGAGAATGATCAGGGCGGCAGTGACCATGTGCGTCTCGACCCACACAGCCTGTTGCAGGCCGTACAACGCGATGCCCTGGCGCTATCCAGCGACCGTCAGCAGATCGAGATCAGTGTCGAGGATCCGCACGCCCTCTGGGGTAGCGAAAAGGAAGTTCACAGCGCGTTGTCCAACCTCGCCTTCAATGCCGTGCGCTATGCCGGTGACGGCGCCACCATCCAGCTACGCTGGCGTTCCTGTCAGGGCGGCGCCTGCTTCGAGGTCGAGGATGATGGTGAGGGCATCGACCCTCGCCATATCCCACGCCTCACCGAGCGCTTCTATCGCGTCGACAAGGGCCGCAGTACGGCCACCGGCGGCACTGGCCTGGGGCTGGCGATCGTCAAGCATGTACTGCTTCGCCACAACGCTCACCTGGACATCAGCTCGAGACCCGGTGAGGGAGCTATCTTCCGCTGCGTCTTCCCGCCCCAGAGACTGGTTGATGCCGCCGCCAATGACGAGCACCTGCGCCGCGAAGCCTATTAACATGGCAATCAAATAGCTCATCCTGATCGATTTGATTGTCGTCCGCACCACACTGGCGCAGATGCGCGGATCTGCTGGTGTGGTGCGGCCTCGCGTCGGCCTGATGGCCGACGGCGACACGTCCCTGTGTCGCCATTAACCCAACATAAAAGCATGCCGAGTTAATAGTGTGGTGTTTCACAAGTTATAGCCAGGTCTCAGTTCCTGCCCTTCTGATGGGTCACGGCCGGAAGTTGTCGATAATGCTGATCCCACATCAGCACCGCGCCTGCCACGGCTCCCGGCAGCAGAAACAGGTTGGCCAGCGGGATCCAGGTGACCAGTGTCACCAGACCGCCGAAACTGAGACTCGGCCACCAGCGAGCCGACAGCCGTTGGCGCATGTCGCGGAAGCTGACCTTGTTGTTGTCCATCGGGTAATCGAGATAGGTGATGGCCATGACCCAGGCGGTGAACATGGCCCACAACAGCGGTGCGACCAGATTCAGTACCGGGATCCAACTGAAGATGAACAGCGCGATCATGCGCGGAAGAATATACGCCAGCTTGACCATCTCACGCCCCAGAGCATCAACACCGGTCTTCAGCCAACCGCGGTCATCGAGCGGTTCCCTTCCGGTCAACTCGACCTCGGCACGTGCTGCCAGAAAGCCATAGAAGGGCGCAGCGATCAGGTGTGTCACCAGGGTGAAGGAAAAGAACACGATCAACACCAGGCTGACCACAAACAACGGCCAGATCAGCCATTCCAGCCAGCTCAACCAGCCCGGTACCATGGCCATCCAGCTTTCCAGCCAACCACCGAACTCACTCAGCACATAGCCGAACATCGCCGCATAGACCAGTAGATTGATGAGGATCGGCAGGAAGACATAGCGCCGCAATCCGCGACTGTAGACCAGGCGAGTACCGCGTCGCATGGCATCCATAGCGTTCAACATGTCACATATCCTTGGCAAGACATTCACACCCCCACAGCGCAACAACATCGACAGCACAAACATCGACAACGACAACGACAACGACAACGACAACGGGCCATCGTCTGTGACGATGGCCCGCAGGGACACTGGCATGGCACCGTCCCATGGGGGCGGGCCTATTGACGCCGCTTATGCCTCAGAGGTCAAGAGTCGCCTACGCCTTGTTGCCATTACGGGGTCCTGTAATGGCGTCATGGTCGAGGTCTTCCGGATCGGTATGGCGGATATCCAGTCCCTTGACCAGATAGATGACATACTCGGCCAGGTTGTTGGCATGGTCACCGATACGCTCCAGAGCTCGCAGGATCCACATTACACCCAGTACCGAGGAAATCGAGCGCGCATCCTCCATCATGAAGGTCATCAGCGCACGCATGGCACTCTGATACTCGCTATCGACGCGCTCGTCTTCCTGTACCACTTCCATGGCCAGCTCGGTGTCGAAACGTGCGAAGGAGGTCAGTGCATCACGAACCATGTGACGTACATGCTCGCTGATATTGCGGACTTCCACGAAGCCTCTGGTACCGTTGTTGCTGTCGATGAGTTCGAGGGCATTGCGGGCGATCTTGCTGGCTTCGTCGCCGATTCGCTCGAGATCGGAAGCAGCACGGATCACCGCCAGCACCAGGCGCAGGTCCGAAGCCGCCGGCTGACGCCGAGCCAGCACACGAGTGCACTCGTCATCAATCTTGATCTGCATGTCATTGACGGCTCGGTCGTTGTCGACCACTCGCTCGGCCAGTGACGAGTCACTGTCGAGTAGCGCACTGACCGCGTCCTGAACCTGCTTCTCGACCAGCCCACCCATGGCCATCAGGTGGGTCTTGAGTTCCTCGAGTTCATTGTTGAACTGGCGGGAAATATGCTGGCTGTGGGTATCGCTGGTGATATCCATGGGTCTCTCCTGTCGAGCGGGGTCAACCGACCATTCGCCCGGTAATGTAATTCTCGGTGCGCCTCAGCCGAGGGTGGGTGAACAGAGTATCCGTTGATCCATACTCGACCAGCTCACCGTCATGCAGAAACGCTGTGTAATCCGACACCCGTGCCGCCTGTTGCATATTGTGAGTCACCAGCACCAGGGTGAGATGCGGCTTCAGGTTGCCGATCAGTTCCTCAATCTTCAGTGTTGAAATGGGGTCGAGTGCCGACGCCGGTTCATCCAGCAACAGCACCTCCGGCTCGACAGCCAGGGTGCGGGCAATCACCAGGCGCTGTTGCTGACCACCTGACAGCGACCAGGCCGACGCCCTCAGGCGTCCCTTTACTTCATCCCACAGGGCAGCCGACTTCAGTGCCCATTCGACCACATCATCGATACGTCGCTTGCTCAAACCTCCCTGCAGACGCAGACCAAAGGCCACATTGTCGTAGATCGACATGGGGAAAGGATTGGGCGCCTGAAATACCATGCCGACCCGTCGTCTGAGTTCCGCCACCGCCACTCGAGGATCATGAATGTCGTGCCCTTCCAGGTGGATAGAGCCCTGCCGGGTCACGCTCTCGTTCAGATCATGCAGGCGATTGAGAGCACGCAACAGCGTGGACTTGCCGCAACCCGAGGGACCGATGAAAGCCGTCACACGATGGCGAGGAATACGCAGGGTCAGATCCCTGAGCGCCTGCTTGCCATCATAGGCGAGCGTCAGCCCCTTGATATCAAGGCTGGTCTCGGTAGTGGGAAAATCCATGATGGCCCCATTCCGAGTTCTCTGAATATCGGCATCCTGCGAGTTACGATTGGCGGACATCAACTCCCCAGCCTCATTGACGCGCGAACGCGCCATGACGCGTGCGCAGATAGTGACGCAAGAATATTGCAGTAAGGTTAAGCACCAGGATCACCAGTACCAGAAGTAGCGCTGTGGCATAGATCAGCGGCAGCGCCGCCTGCACATCGCTGGAGTGAAAGGCGGCATCGTAGATGTGATAGCCGAGGTGCATGAACTTGCGCTCCAGGTGCAACCAGGGAAACTCGCCATCCAGCGGCACCTGGGGGGCCAATTTGGCCACGCCCACCAGCATCAGGGGGGCAACCTCACCGGCGGCACGTGCCACCGCCAGAATCACGCCGGTCAACATCGCCGGCATCGCCATCGGCAGCACCACACGAGTCAGCATCTCCAGGTGGGTGGCTCCCAGCGCCAGGGCACCTTCACGCTGATGCATGGGAATCCTCGCCAGGCCTTCCTCGGTGGCTACAATCACCACCGGCAGGGTCAACAGCGCCAGCGTCAGCGATGCCCACAGCAGACCACCGGTACCGAAGGTCGGCGATGGCAGGGTCTCGGCGAAGAACCACTCATCCAGCTGGCCCCCTATCCCATAAACGAAAACACCCAGTCCGAAGACGCCATAGACAATCGACGGCACCCCAGCGAGATTGCGGACACCGATTCGCACCAGCCGCGTCAGTCGCCCCTGATGAGCCACTTCGTTGAGATAGACCGCCGCCAGCACACCAAAGGGTGTGACCAGGATCGACATCAGGATGACCATCAGTACCGTGCCGAAGATGGCCGGCCATACGCCCCCGGCGGTATTCGCTGCACGCGGCCCCTCGGACAGATACTGCCAGACGCCACTGGACCAGCGCCCGACCTTCTGCCACGCACTCATGGCATTGGGTCGCAGGACAGTGTCGACTTCCTCGAGAGGCTGCTCAAGTCGTCGTCCCTCGGCGGTCTCGAGGATCAGCACCGCACCGGTCATCCCGGACTGCAGATCACGGGCCTGCTGCTGGAGTTCAGCGAGCTGCTGGTGAATTCGGACATCATCGCTGTTGCTTCCCGGATCATGGTTGCTTTCCGGACCATTGCTGCTTTCCAGGCGGCGAATCAGCGGAATGATTTGTGTCGCCTCCAGTTCACGGCGCAGCTGTCTCTGTTGGCGAATCTCGTCCAAACGCTCCTCAAGGCGCTGCCAGGCCAGCTCACCATCGAAACGCCTGCCATCAATATTGACCGCCACCAGTCGGCCCAGGAAGTCGCTCCAGCGCATACGCTTGATATGGACAAGGTCTTCCGGTGCGGAGTCCTGGCGGATGTCCTCGACGTTCACCCAGCGCCAGATGCCTCCGGAAGCGTCACGGTTGGCGGTGAAATAACGACGTTCACTGCCGGCGTCTTCCGGTCGCTGGCGAGTCTCCACCGGCACCCCAATGACCTGGCTACCATCTGCCAGTGTCAGTTGATGCACACTGGCCGGCCAGAAGTTGGCCAGACCACGGCTCATCAACAGCACCAGCAGAGCTCCCAACATCAACAGCGACAGCGCCACGGCCATGGCGCACCACCAGGCCCAGGGGCCCTCACCACCGCGCCAGCGGCCAGACCGAGCCGGCGGCACTGCGGTATGTCCGGGAATATTCATGAGTCACTCCGCAGCATCCGAAAACGCCGTCTCAGCCGAGTACGTACCAGCTCAGCCAGGGTATTGACGAGGAAAGTGAACAGGAACAATGCCAGGGCAGCGAGGAGCAGCAGACGATAGTGGGTGCCACCAGGACCAGCCTCGGGCAGCTCAATGGCAATACTCGCCGCCAGCGAGCGCAGACCATCCAGAGGGTTGCCATTCATCAACGCGGTATTGCCACTGGCCATCAATACGATCATGGTTTCCCCTACGGCGCGTCCTGCTCCGATCATCACCGCCGAGAAGATACCCGGCCAGGCCACCGGCAACACAACCCGTGTCAGCGTCTGCCAACGCGTCGCCCCCATTGCCTGAGCGCCATCGGAAAGATCACGCGGCACATCCACCAGCGCTTCTTCGGCCAGCGCATAGATACCCGGCATCACCGCAAAGCCCATGGCCAGCCCGAGGATCAGTGCATTGCGAGCCTCGACATCCCACCCCAATTGCGTCTCGACCCACAAGCGCAGATCACCGCCGAACCACCAGCCTTCCAGCAGTGGTGCCAGCCAATGGGCCAGCCATACCAGTACGATCAACCAGGGAATCAACCACATCGAGGCCCAGCGCAATGACAATACCAGCCGCCAGCTACTCGGCAGGCAGCGGCGAACGCCGGCCAGCACAATCACTCCCAACGGCAGCAACAGCACCGTCGTCAGGGCGATCGCCAGATGCTGTTCGACCCAGGGGCCAAGAACCAATCCAGCAATGAAGCCCAGTACCACGCCAGGCATCGCTTCCATCAGCTCGAGGGTGGGCTTGATCCGCGCGCGCAGTGGCCGTGACATATACAGGCTGGAGTGGATGGCAGCCCCCAGCGCCAGCGGCACCGCCAACACCAGCGCCCAGGCAGCGGCTTCCAGCGTCCCCCAGGCCAGCGGGACCAGGCTGACATAGGCCGCTTCCCCTTCGTCCAGACGATAGGGCAGCCAGCGATACTCGAGGCCATCAGCGTAGGGTTGAGCCTGCCACAGTGCGGATAGTTCCAGCTCAGGGGCCGTACTGGAGAACGGCAGAAACAGAGGCAGGACTTCCACGGCCAGAAACACGCCGATGGCCAATACCGCCAACAGCACCCCAATGCCGCCAGCGGTGATCAGGGCTCTGGCCAGCCGATCACGCCGCTGGCGATAGCGGTGAGAATGCAGTGGGCTCTGCGCCGAAAAGTCGGACGTAGGCGTATCAGGCATGGAAGTCAGCGACCGGGTTCATATAGCAAAGTTAAGGCAATTTCATGACAGACACATGACAGCCCATGGCCCACGAAACCGCCGGGTCGTCAGGAACTGCCTGGCGAACTCTCCACAGCCCCGAAGGGGGCCAGGCCGAGAAGCTGTCGCTGTACCTCCAGTTCGGGGACCGGTAGAGCAACAAATCCCAATTCGGCCACCACCTGTTGTCCTCGCGGCGACAGAATCAGATCCAGCAACGCCTGTTCCGGTGGTGGCAGAGGGCGATTCGGGGGACTATTGACGTAGAGCAGCAACTCCCTCGCCAGTGGATAACGCTCATTGCGCAGGGTTTGAGGACCAGGACTGACTGCGGCCCCCTGCGGCCCGATGGCCAGGGTATGTACATCAGCCGTCAGGTGGTTGAGACCAGCATAGCCAATGGCCCCAGGGTCCGCTCCCACCGCTGCGACCACTGCTGCCGACCCTGGAGCCGCACTGACCGTTACCCGAAAATTACCATTGCACAGTGCCTTGCGACGAAATAACCCATGGGTACCGGACACTGCGTTGCGCCCGTACAGGTGAATGCGGCCGGCGGGAAACTCCAGCCCCAACTGCTGCCAGTGCGTGATTTCCGCTTCGGCACCACAGCGCCGGGTATCGGAAAAGATCGCGTCCAACTGCTGCTCCGTGAGCTGCCGGAGGGGATTGTGACGATTCACCACAACCACCAAAGCATCGCGTCCCACTGCAACACGCGTCGGCTCATAGCCATGGCGCTCGACGAAGTCGGCACGTTCCTCGTCGAACATCGGTCGAGACATCGGTCCGATCAGGGCAGTACCCGCCGTCAAGGCAGTAGGCGCACTTGCCGAACCACTGGCCTGCATCTGCACGCGCAGGCCGGGATGCTCCTGCCCCAGCAGTTCGCCCCAGCGCAGCATCAATTCCGCCATGGTGTCGGAACCCACAGTATCCAGGCTGCCAACGATATCATCTGCCGAGCCCCAGGCAGGGACCAGGCTGAAGCAGCACAGACACACAAGACGCAGGATACGTCGCAATCGCAACATGCTTCCTCCACAGCAGAACAGCGGATGGCCATGACGACCAGGCGGATAACTCAGGGACGAATCATCACAACACCCTGTCATGACCACAAGGTGATGACCACAAGGCGGTGACAACAAGCATGGTCGTCACACCTGATTGCAACCATTGGTTACAACAATAGCCACGGCCATGACAACAAGCATCATCATGACGATGGCTATGGCCGATGACATCTCACGACAGCGAAGAAAGGGCGCGATACCAGGTGATCAGCATCAGCGGGTGATGACCGTACTGGATGCAGGGAAGGAATGGCAGGACTCCGCTGACGGAGCCCTGCCTGTCGACTCGTCAGCTCTGGATGACGCTCTCGCGCACCTTGAGATAGGCGAACTCACCAACATCAGTAAATCCACGAACCTGGGTCTGGAAGGCCTGGTAGGACTCGAAGATCCGTGCCGACTCGGGGTCACTATCGACCTGCTGCTGAAGCACCTTCTGCGAGGACTCATACAACGCCTTGACGACATCCTCGGGGAAGGCCCGCAGTTGAACGTCATGCTCTTCGACCAGGGTCTTCAGCGCTTCGGCATTGCGCAACGCAAACTCGCTGATCATGGCCAGATTCGAGGCCATGGCTGCTTCTGCCACCACAGCCTTGAGGTCGTCCGGCAGTGCATTCCAGGCATCCAGATTGACCGTGCCTTCAAGCACCGCGCTGGGCTCGTTCCACGCCGAAGTGTAGTAGTAGTCCGCCACCTGATGCAGACCGAAGGCAAGGTCATTATAGGGGCCAACCCAGTCCGCTGCATCGAGCACGCCGGTCTGCAGCGAGGTAAATATCTCACTGCCGGGGATAGTCAGGGTCGAGACACCGATGTCACTCATCGCTTCCCCGGCCAGGCCCGGCAGGCGCAGCTTGAGCCCCTGCATATCGTCGAGGGAGTTGATTTCCTTCTTGAACCAACCAGCCATCTGGGTTCCGGTGTTGCCCACCGGGAAGGGCTTGAGGTTGTGCTGAGCGTAGAGCTCATCCCACAATTTCTGGCCATCACCATGGTACAGCCAGGCATTGGTCTCGGTGGTGGTCATGCCGAACGGCACCGCGGTGAAGAACTGTGATGCCGCGACCTTGCCACGCCAGTAATAGGAGGCGGAATGGCCCATCTCCGCGGTCCCCTGAGAGACGGCATCGAACACTTCCAGTGCCGGTACCATCTCACCGGCGCCGTGTACCTTGATGCGCATACGTCCACCGGACATACGCTCGATACGGTCAGCGAGATCGTTGGCTCCAGTTCCCAGCCCGGGGAAGTTCTTCGGCCAGGACGTCACCATGTTCCAGGTAATGGTTTCCTGGGCGCTGGCGGTGTTGACGAAGGGGGCGGCGGCAACACCGGCAGCGCCAATGCCGGCGGTCTTGAGAAAGGAACGGCGTTCCATGGGGCGTGCTCCTGAGGTTATTGTTGACCTAGTGTGGCGTTCCACAAGTTGGCATGATTTCAGCGCGTCATACCGGGTCGATGGCCAGACGCCGCTTGCAGGGAATGGCTACTACCCTTTCCAAAAGCGGCAACACCGCCAGCGGCCCGGTATGGCGCGCCCCGTGGGAGCCATCAGGTGCCGCTGGTGCTGTGTTGTGTCCCTGGTCCATATAGTCGATATGAACGGCGGAACACGCCAGGGTGCTGGACCACGTGCCCCAACGGCACCTGATGGTTCTGAAACACGATGAACTTGCGGGACACCACACTAGAACATCAGCGCCGCATCGCTCCAGCGGCGCAATGTCCGCCAGGCAGTATGCGGGAAACTGAAATCAGCCTGCAAGCGAGCGCCGCCGACGACGACACCCTGGTGTGGCGTTACAGCGGAGTCAGTTTGGCAAAGCCCAGCACCAGCCACTTGTCACCTTCGTCCTCGAAGCTGACATGCACACGAGCCCGCTCCCCCTGGCCTTCGGCATTGAGAATGACCCCATCGCCGAATACTGGATGGGAGACACGTTGACCCAGCGCCAGCGCCGGGAGACCGTCGCTGGCCTCGATACCAGCCTGCTGCCAGCGCGACGGCGTGGGCCTGGCTGTGACCGGCCGTGATACCTGGCCACGCAGGCGGATTTCCTCGAGCAGCGACTCCGGCAATTCGCGCAGGAAGCGCGACGGTCGCTGGAAGGTTTCCTTGCCATGCATACGGCGTATCTCGGCATGGGTCAGGTAGAGCTTGCGCATGGCGCGCGTCACGCCCACGTAACACAGGCGTCGCTCTTCCTCGAGTCGACCCGGCTCTTCCAGCGACATGCGATGGGGAAAGAGTCCTTCTTCCACCCCAGCGATGAACACCACCGGAAACTCCAGCCCCTTGGCCGAGTGCAGCGTCATCAACTGCACACTGTCCTCGAACTCATCAGCTTCGTGCTCACCGGCGTTGAGTGCAGCCTCGGCAAGAAAGGCCTCGAGCGCCGCCATGCCTTCACCGATCTCGACATCGTCCTGCGCCGTTTCCCCGTGGACGAAGGCCCGCGCTGCATTGATCAGTTCCTCCAGGTTCTCTACCCTCGCCTGGCCCTTCTCGCCCTTTTCGTTGCGATGGTGTTCGATCAATCCCGAGCGTTCATTGATCACCTCGATGATCTGGTGCAGCTCGAGGCTGGACACCTCGTCATCGAGGCCATCGATCAAGTCGGCAAAAGCCTTGAGTGCCGTTGCTGCCCGGCCTTTCAGCGAGCCATCAGCGAGTGAGTCATGCAGGGCCTGCCACAGTGAGGCTTCCGCGTGGCGCGCGCGCTCACGCAGGATCTCGACCGTGCGGGTGCCGATCCCTCGCGCCGGCACATTGATGACCCTCTCCAGCGAGGCGTCATCATCACGATTGAGCAATAGACGCAGATAGGCCAGCGAATTCTTGATCTCGAGACGCTCATAGAAGCGGTGACCACCGTAGATGCGATAGGGCATGCCCTGACGAATCAGGGTTTCCTCGAGGATCCGCGACTGGGCATTGGAGCGGTAGAGAATGGCGATATCACGGCGGTTGAAGCCCTCATCGACCTTCTCCTTGATGGTATCGACGATGAAGCGTGCCTCATCCATATCGTTGAAGCCGGCATACACCGAGATCGGCTCGCCACGCTCCCCTGCTGTCCACAGCTCCTTGCCCATGCGGTCGGAGTTCTGACGAATCAGGGTATTGGCTGCCTCGAGGATGGCGCTGGTCGAGCGATAGTTCTGCTCAAGGCGTACGGTGCGGGTATCGGAAAACTCCTCCTCGAAACGGCGAATGTTCTCGACCCGTGCACCACGCCAGCCATAGATCGACTGGTCGTCATCACCCACCACCGTCATCGGGGTGCGCTGGCCGGTCAGCAGCTTGAGCCAGGCATACTGCAGGGTGTTGGTATCCTGGAACTCATCGACCAGCACATGGCCGAAGCGCTCCTGATAGTGTGCCAGCAACGCTGGATTGTCGCGCAACAGCTCGAGGCTGCGTAACAGCAGTTCACCGAAATCGACCAGTCCACCACGTTCACAGGTCAACTGATAGGTATCGTACAACGCCACCATCTGCTCGACGTAGGCATCGCTGTTGATTCTTACCTGATGCGGTCGCAACCCTTCTTCCTTGCAGCCGGAAATGAACGATTGCACCTGACGAGGCGGAAAACGCTCGTCATCGACCCGGGCATCCTTCAGCAGACGCTTGACCAAACGCAGCTGATCATCGGAATCGATGATCTGGAAATGCTGCGGGAGACGCGCATCCTGCCAGTGAGTGCGCAATAGACGGTGGGCGATGGAGTGGAAAGTACCGACCCAGACATGCCGCAACGACATCTTCAGCACCGCCTCGAGGCGGGTACGCATCTCGCGCGCGGCCTTGTTGGTAAAGGTCACGGCCAGTACCGCATAGGGCGACAGGCCTTCGACCTGCATCAGCCATGCAATGCGGTGTACCAGCACCCGTGTCTTGCCGGAGCCGGCCCCGGCCAGCACCAGCATGTTGCCTTGCGGGGCGCATACCGCCTCGTGCTGAGCCGAATTGAGGCCGTCGATGATCGGCGTGACATCATCCATGGACAGATATCGCTATGGTCGCAAATGGACGCCCAGTCTATCACAGCGATGCTGGATGGATAGACAGTGGAGGAGGCCTACGGCCGTAAGCCGCGAGTCACGAGCTGATCAGTGCCGCCCCATGGATCCCAGACAAGAGCCGGGGTAGGGGGGCAAGCTCGAGCGAAGCGTGCTCGTAGCTCGTAGCTATTCATTCGGTTCGGGATAGCGCAGTGGGTTGAGGCTGCGTTTGACGGATTTGAGTTGTTCAGCGAGTCTCGGGCCGCGTGTCTTGGCCACCCCCACCGCCAGAACGTCAACCAGCACCAGGTGGGCGATGCGTGAGCTCATCGGGGTGTAGATCTCGGTGTCTTCATGAACATCGATATACAGCGGTAGATTGACCTCCCCAGCCAACGGCGAGCCACTGGGACACAGGCCAATCACCGTGGCGCCGGCTTCACGTGCCAGCTTGACGCTGGCCACCAGGGCACGGGTGCGCCCGGTCTGGGAAATGGCCACCACCACATCGCCTTCCTTGAGGGTCACGGCCGACATATTCTGCATGTGCGGATCGGCGTAGGCAGCAGTGGAAATCTGCAGACGAAAGAACTTGTGCTGAGCATCGAAAGCCACGGCTCCCGAGGCGCCAAAACCATAGAACTCGACGCGATTGGCCATGGCCAGTGCATTGATCGCCTTGTTCAGGCCTTCATTGTCGAGCCGATCACGGATCGACAGCAGTGTACCCACAGTGGAATCGAAAATGCTGTGGGAAAACTCGGCGACAGAGTCGCTGTCGTTCATCGAGAATTGGGCAAATTGGCTACCCGCGGCCAGCATCTGCGCCATCTTGAGCTTGAAGTCCTGGAAGCCGTCGCAGCCCAGGGCACGACAGAAACGCACCACCGTGGGCTCACTGACCTTGGCCTCGGTGGCCAGGTCGACGATCCGCATGTGGATAACTTCTTCCGGATTGCGCAACACGAAACGTGCCACCTTCTGCTCGGAGCGCCGGAAGTGCTCCATGCGACGTCGCATTTCATCAAACAGCGCCCGACTCACACTGAACTCCTATCACTCGACTTCACGACTGTGTACACGGCATGTATCGCCATTCCTGTCTGCAGTATGCCCCAAGCAGCATGGGAATGCTTGCTCGATCCCCTGGATTGTTTCCAACCGCTCAACCCCGCTCTGAGCAGGCCCCGACAGGCCTGAACCAAGCCAACTTAGCGTGACCTTGCCGAATTGGGCCCCCTGTCGTCATCTTTTTGTCAAGTACGGTATAGTAAAAGATGCAGTGTCGCGCAGCGTCCATGATGCCGGCACATTCACTGCAAAGGAGAGTCGATCATGCGCAATGTCGAACGGTTAACCTCCGTCAAGAGTGAACTCCTCGACATCTTCATGAGCATGGAAGTCGCCGAACACGAACGGCGCTCCCGCACCGCGGCCCAACGCAATCTGCGTGCCCGCCGCGGAATCGAACTTCACCGGGAATTCAAGCGCCTGTCCGAGGACATCGCCGACCTTCCCGAAGACGCGGTAGAAGACGAAATGCACTGATCAGCCTACTCAATGTTCGAGTAGACGACAGGCTTGAAGCCTCTACAGGCGTGAACCTGTGGCGCTGCCATCGGCCCTGAATACCATCGGGAAAGCATCAGCAAAGAAAGAAGGTATCAGGCAAATGCAGCGCCCATCGACATCACCCAGCGGGATCCTTTCAGGTATCTCGTAGGGCCTCGTCACCGCCAGAAGTGACGCCAACTTCCCCTCTCGGCGTCAGGGATCCTTTCACGCCAATATTTGCCTCCACGCATTGCCTCCACGCATTGCCTCCGGGCACACACCAGTTCGGTGCCAATTGGCAGTGCTTCCACTGCCGATCAGGGCATTCGCATACGCAGAAGCCCGGCAATATGCCGGGCTTCTGACAGACCTGCTTTTACCGGGACCGCAGTCCACAGCGCTTACAGGCTGGCGATAAACACCACCAGTACACCGATCGGGGCCACGAACCGAGTCAGCAGCGTCCACAGTGTGAAGCCAGAGTCGCTCAGTTCCAGGTCCTTGCGCACTTCATCCCGGTTCAGGAACCAGGCGGCGAAGACTACTGCCCCAAGCCCTGTCAGCGGCAACATGAACTTGCTGGTCAGCTTGTCGAGCAGGTCAAAGACACCGAGTCCTACCACGGTGAAGTCGCTCCACAGATTGAACGACAGCAACGCAGCAATACCCAGCGCCCAGGCAGCCAGGCCTGCGACGATGGCAGCCGGTGCGCGAGACAGCGGAGTACGCTCTTCAAGGAACTCGGTGACCGGCTCGAGCAGCGAGATGGCTGACGTCAGCGCAGCAAAGGTCAACAGCACAAAGAACAGCAGTCCCAGGATAGTACCGCCACCAATGTTGCCGAAAGCCACCGGCAGGGTAACGAAGATCAGACTCGGGCCCGATGCCAGGTCAAGGTTATTGGCGAAGACGATCGGGAAGATCGCCAGGCCCGCACCCAGCGCAATCACGGTATCCATGATCACTACCGTCCGCGCGGTCTTGATCAGGTTGACCTCCTGACCAAGGTAGGAGCCGTAGGCCAGCATGATGCCCATGCCCAGCGACAGGGTGAAGAAGGCGTGGCCCAGGGCGGCAAGTACGGTCTCGCCGGAGAGCTTGCTCCAGTCCGGATTGAACAGATAGGCGACAGCTTCACCGAAGTGGCCAGTGGTCATGCCATAACCGATCAATACCACCAGCAGCAGCGCCAACGCCGGCATCATGATATTGACCGCGCCTTCAAGGCCCTTGGTGACACCTCGGGCGACGATACCGATGACCAGCAGCATGAAGATAGAGTGCCACATCAGCAGCAGTCCGGGGCTGGCCAACATGCCAGAGAACAGTTCGCCGATACCGTCGGCGCTCTGACCCGCAAAGTCTCCGCTGACGCTACCCAGCGTATAGTAGAGAGACCAGCCGCCGATCACGCTGTAGAACGACAGGATCAGGAAGGCACCCAATACCCCGGAAACACCAACCAATGCCCATGCTCGGGTGCGCCCGGCGCTGTGGGCGACTTTGCTCATGGTGGTGACCGGGTTGCTCTGACCACGCCGACCAAGCATCCACTCGGTCACCAGAATAGGCAGGCCAATCAGAAAGATACACAACAGATAGACGAGCACGAAAGCGGCGCCACCGCTCTGCCCGACCATATAGGGGAACTTCCAGATATTACCCAGGCCCACTGCGGAGCCTGTGGCGGCAAGAATGAACGAGAAGCGCGATGACCACTGCGCATGATTCGTTTTCGACATATATCACCCTTTGGGTACGTGTCATCATCGATCGATCAGATGCGATGACGCATTGTGTTTGTAGTCGCCACGTCCTCGATGGCCCGGTTCACAGGCACATCGTTCTACAAGGGGTCTGACGGATGCCAGCAGGATCACTGCCGCTACACCACTCGAACCGCACCCTATCGGGTGTCGGCGTGGACCGGCGAGCCTGAACAACGCGCAGCACCGGGTAGGTGCAAACGCTGAACTGGCCCATGGCAAGTGACGAACGACCGGACAAACTAGCTGATGACGCCCGGAAACACCAGAGCCCATTGGTCACAATAGACGATTCTGCCGTTCTCCAGCGAATGTGCCGAGTTCTGCCAGGCCTGCCGACTTGATCAATGGATCGTAGAGCTGTCTGGCCAGCTCCGGCGCCCCACGGTTATCGGCAGTATGCACAAACAGGAAAGGGGTTTTCCCCTGTTTTATCCACAGGCCGAGGCGTTCTCGCCAATCGGCGAAGTAGCGCCCATTGACGCTTTTGTCAAGATGACCAATGAATCTAACCAGAGGAAAATCTCCCGTGGAGATCACGTGTAACGGGAGTTTTGGCTTTTCGGCCTGGGCCTTGAGCAAGCCTGGTAGCGTGCCAGGCCCCGTGGAGAACAACGGACGGACATCCAGCATCACCCGGTTGGCACCATAAGTTATCAACAACCTGTTGAAATCCCTTTCCGCCTCCCCCTTGTGGAAAAATTCACTGTGTCGAACCTCAACGGCACAAGGAATTTCTGACGGCCAACGCTCCAATACTCGCCGCAACGCCGGAAGTTCGGCGTGTCCGAAGTCTCTCGGCAACTGGATCATCAGCGGCCCCAGCCGGCCATGAAGTGGCGCCAGCGCCGTCAGGAAGTCATCGAGCCCAGCTTCGATATCCTGTAGACGCTGCACATGGGTCAACTGTTGCGGCAACTTGAAGCAGAAACGGAAGTGTTCGGGTATCTGCATGGCCCAACCGGCAACAGTCTCGGGCCGTGGAGTACCGCTGTAGAAAGTGGTGTTGCCCTCCACCGCCGGAAACACTCCCGAGTAGTCCTCCAGCCAATGCTCACGCCCACTGTGGGGAGCGTAGAAACTACCTCGCCAGTCCGGATTGGCCCACATCGCCAGTCCCAGATAGAGCGATGGCATGACTGACGTTGGTCGTGAATGAGTTGAAGTCGGTAACGACATCCAGCACCGGGTCCCTGTGATTGACGGAGGCCAGTTCGTCCACCTTCAGGCAGTGAAGCTTGAACAAGCACGGCATGCAACCGTCCTATGCTACACATATCATCAAGTCAGCGCTTGTTGCCGAGTACACTTACACAAGGGAATGTTCATGCCCCGCGCCCACCGTGACCTGACCGTTGGTTCGACATTATCCACACTGATCCGGCTGGCATTGCCCATCGTATTCGCCAATATGCTGCAATCAGCCTACCAGCTGATTGATGCCTTCTGGGTCGGCCGCCTGGGAGCCAATGCTGTCGCAGCAGTCTCGCTGAGTTTTCCGGTATTGTTCCTGCTGACCTCGGTGGGTATCGGACTGGCGGTGGCCGGCACCATTCTGGTGGCCCAGTATCAGGGTCGTCGTCAGAGCGAGATGGTCAATCAGGTGACGGCCCAGGCCATTCTGGGCATGGCCCTGTTGTCTCTGCTGCTGGCGGGAACGGGCTATATCATCAGCCCCGAAGCGGTACTGTTTCTAGGTGCCGATACTGCTGTAGCACCGCTGGCCACGGGCTATCTGCAGATCTCCTTCGTCGGCCTGCCGTTCATGTTCGTCTACGCCGCCTTCCAGTCATTGATGCGCGGCGTCGGTGATGCACGGACACCATTGTGGATCGTACTCGGCACTGTGGTCCTCAACTTCATACTCGACCCTCTGCTGATTCTCGGGTTGGGACCCATCCCTGCCATGGGGGTAGCGGGCGCGGCGGTGGCCACCGTCATCACTCAGGCACTGTCGGCGATCATCGGGCTGAAGATATTGTTTTCGGGTCGTTACGGTATTCAGCTCAAGTGGCCACAGATGCGCCCGGATTTTCCGCTGTTGTGGCGTCTGTTCTCGCTGGGCGGCCCCACTGCCATCGAGCAGAGCACCCGAGCCCTCGGCATGATGCTGATGACCACACTGGTAGCGGGCTTCGGCACCGTGACCCTGGCAGCCTACGGCATCGGTACCCGCATCCTCAGTTTCGTGATCATCCCGGCACTGGGGCTCTCTCAAGCAACCTCGGCACTGGTCGGGCAGAACGTCGGTGCCGGCAAGCTGGATAGAGCCGAGAAGACCGCCCTGCTAAGTAGCCTGATTGCCTTTGTTTCACTGACTCTGGTCGGTGTACTGGTGGCCATCTTCGCCGAACCACTGGTGGCAGTGTTTGTGCCCGATGGTCAGCAAGTCATCAGTGAGGGCGCACACTTCCTGCGCTTGATGGCGCTGACTTTCGGGCTGATGGGGGCACAACTGGTAATCACCGGCGCCTTTCGCGGTGCCGGTGATACCGTGGTGGCCATGGTCATTGCCCTGGTATCCCTGTGGGTGCTGCAATTCCCGCTGGCCTGGTTGCTTGCCGAACGCACCAGCCTTGATGAGGTTGGTATCTGGCTGGCCTACCCGATCCAGAATGTCATCACTGCCCTGGTGGCCTGGTACTGGTTTCGCAGCGGGCGCTGGAAGCAGCGCAATCTGCTGAACAGCGAACCACCGCCATCAACCCCGGTGGTGGATACTCCACAACCCAGAGGGCCTACCAGTGCGCCTTGAGCCCATGCCGTAGCGCTGCCTGCCGTTGCTGCCCCTATTCATAGCTGATGGTGACCATGGCCTGCGCCTCCACCAGACCCGCCGTGACGGTACTGCCACTCTGGATATACTCGGCTTCCAGTGGAACCGAGATATGCTCACTACTATCCGTTGTCTTCACATCGATAAAGGTTCCGCTCGACGTCGCGGCACCGCCCGGAACCAGCATGACAGGTTCACCCGCATGACGCATTTGAACGGCGACTCCACCAGCAGTAGTGCTTATACTTGGCATCAAAATGGAACCGCCATTGGGAAGATAATTGACATCCGAGAAGAATACCTTCGCGGTAACATTCTTCATACAATCCAATTTCATGGCGAAATGAGTGCCGCCACCAGTATCACCGGCTGAACCAAGTTGGCTGCTACTGATGGTCGGTAGAGTGATCTGGATATCCGGGTTTTCCAGCCTACAGGTCTGAGCAACGGAAGTAACATGAGCATTGACATAGATACGACTGTGATTCACGTCTCTATTGGCATATTCATTGCCATTACATACCACCTTGAACCTGAACTGGAAATCACTCTCTGACGGGATAGAGTCGTCCAGTTTCACTAGTTGAAAGGCTAGCGGAATCTCTTGATACCCCTGTCGAATCCTGACCCCGGTATCATGACGATCATGAGAGCTTTGGACAATCGGGATAGGGTTACCATGCTGATCAAGTGCCTGGTAGCCTATTCCAGGGGGAAATCCGGGAAAGCGGTAGGTATAGGGGATTGCAGTATCATAAACCGCCCCCTCATCAGAAATGAATGCCCATCCTGTCGTCCCATTACATACATTTCCATCACCACCATCATCAAATTTTGCGCTGCAGTTCACCACCAGAGTGGCAAACTGCCTCGACCCGTTTATCACCTCACCATTCTGTGAATTGCTATTTATATGGCTAATTAGATTAAGGGATGCAGGCAATTGATAAGTAGAGCAATTGTTCGCCGTAGCTTGGGCTTGAGCAGGTAGTGACAGGGCCAACTGCGCACAGAACAATAACAGCAGCATTCCCATCGCGCCCCATCCTGCGCGCGTTATCTCATGAATTATCCGGCTCATATCATCGCTTCCTCAGGATTTTCTGCTGTCGATCTTTGATGTCATCCAGACCTGATATCTATAGAGGGACGCACGAGGCCTCTACCTGTTGATAACCTGTTGTGCTGATGTCATCGCTCTGTTGGGGAGCCGGGAGCTGCAGTCGACAGGACTGACCGGAGCCCTCACCCCACTTCAGTTGCAGTTCAGGGTATTCCCCGCGCAGGAAGATCATTCGGCCCTGCCCCACCAGTGACACATGCTGCCCGTTGCCATCAACCACTTCAGCGGCGAATGGCACGGCATCGTTATCCACATGCACCAGCATTGGGTGACCTACTCGAGTCTGATAATCGACGCGAACCACGGCACCACGGCGCGGCGTCACGGTCTGAGAGGTGGATTTCAACTCCACATCCACCGGTAGTCCTCTGGGGCTGATTGCAATGCTGTTATGGCGGTACGGCGTGAGTCCTGCATCGAGTGCTTCACCATCGCGATCCAGACGATTGCCCATACCATTGCTCAGCGAAGCGCCGGCGGCCCCATCAGCGTGAATCAACGCCATGGTCTCGGCACGATCAGGGCTGAACACCACACCACCGGAATGCATCACGGCGATGCCGGTCGCCGAGGCCGAATACTGCTCGTAGCCATCGCCATGACTGTAGGTCGTGCCCAACTGAGTGGCTGACGTCCGGTAGTTGAGATCACCTCCGAAGGAGGTACTGGTATCGATATCGTTATCGGCACGCGATACATAGGCGTTGTAGCTCAACTGACGCTCATCTCCCGCCGTGCCCGACAGGTTGGTGCGCACGGTACTGCTGTGATCATCATCGAAAGTCGCCGTCGCACTCAGCATCGGATGGTCATTCCCATCTCCCAGCGGAATGCTGGCGGTCAGCATGTAGGTGTTGCTCTCGTCGTCTTCCTCGAGATCGCGGGTCGCCGACAGGCTCAGGCTGCCCCAATGGAAGCCCTTGCTGTAATCCAGCTGATAAGTGGTCTGGTCCGGTCGTCCATTCCAGTAATCATGGGTCAGTCCCGTGAGATTGAGATTGCCGAACTCGCCCAGAGACTGACTGATACTCAATTGAAAGCGATTGCGCTCTCGCAGGCTGTCTGACGAGGCATCGCCTTCCTTCAAGTGCGCAAAATCCGCGAAGGTAACGTATTCCTCGCTGGAAAACCGGTAGGCTGCCAGCGAGAAGTTGGTGCCGGTGGCATTGAGCATCTTGCTGTAGCTGAGCCGGTAGCTCTGCCCATTGAGCTCACTGTGCTCGTAGGGTATCCCTTCGGCGCGGGTCAAAGTGGCATCAATGGCCACCGCTCCCAATGGCGTACCGACGGCGGATCCGACCAGCAGAGCATCGTAGTCCTCGGCAACCAATCCACCAGCATAGAGGGTCAATCGATTGTTGATGCCGCGACGCCAGGTTGCCTGAGCGAAACTCGGCTCGTCGTGCATCTCGTCATCGCGGTAACGACCGACGGCGACATTGAAACGTGATGAACCGGGCCGCAGCATCTGCACCACCGAGGCATAGGGCACGGTAAAGGATCTTTCGCTGCCATCTGCCTCGCTGACCGTAACCTCCAGATCCCCGGCATAGCCGGTAGCGTAGAGATCATCTATGGCGAAGGCCCCTGCGGACACGCTGGTCTCATAGACCACATGACCATCCTGGCTCACCGTGACTCTGGCATTGGTGTTCGCCGTGCCACGGATGACCGGAGCGTACCCGCGCTCGCTTTCCGGCAGCATGCTGTCATCGCTGCCCAGTTGCACCCCCGTGAAAGGAATGCTCTCGAACTCGCTGCCGGGGGTGAAGTACTCCCCAAGAGTCAGTTGTGCGCGCCAGCGGTCCACGTCCGTCCGGGCGTAGGTATTCTGGGCGGCGTACTCCGACACTTCATCAGTGTCGTTGTAGTGGTAATTGCCATTGTGGCGTAACCGCCAACCGGCTAGGTTGACGCCGACATTGAGATTGACGTTGTAGTCGGTGGAGTCCTCACCGCTGTCCGGCTTGCTGTGGAAGGCATTGGCGTGATAACCGAGGATCACCGCATTGACGCCGTCATCCCATTCCGCCGGATCGACATAACCCCGCTTGACCGTGCCGGCATAGGCCTGAGGGATACTCAGATCACCGCGTAGACTGGCCATGTCCAGATGGAACGAAGCGCCGGGAATCAGCGTCTCAGCCTCGATGCAGTCGCTGGCGAGGACACGCTGGGCCTGCGGTTGATCGGGAAGTTGATCGACTCGCACTCCCCAGCGTTGCACATCGGCAGCGGAGAAACAGAGGTGCTGCTCGCCGGGACCGTCACCATCCATCACATGTACCGTCTGGCGCAGCATATCCCGACGGTTTACCAGCACATCCAGCTCATAGTCTCCAGCAATCACAGTGCCGGGTTGGGCATAACGTGACAGATCGACATTCTGGCCCAGCCCACGCAGGAACTGGCTGTCGAACTCGCTGTCGCTGGTTGCCGCACCGCTCAAGCCACTGGAGGCCAGACCAATGGCCAGACACAGCGCCTTGAGGGTGAAATCGAAGGGTCGCTTTCGGTCACCCATAAGCCACCCTTCCGCAGGGCGGATGGAATCTACAGGACGCATAGTGGAAACCTGAGTATTGTTCGGGGGTTACGGCTTCAACGAGAACCAACCCCGAACCCTCTACCTCCGCCACAACGGAGGACTGGATTGGTTCCAACAACACCCGCTCGGCGGGCATTTCAGGCCGCGACATCCTTCTGCCGATGGCGCTGGCGCTGGCCGCGGCTCACAGCGGGTAGTGCTGCTCCATGCTGGCGCCATAATCATTGAGCCAATAGCCCGTGACCTCACCGGATGCGACCGGTATGCTCAGCCCTTCCATCACGAAGTCGGCCGTGTCATGAGGCCCGACCATGCCGCTGTCGGTACTGTGGTAATCATGGCCATCCGCCCTCAGGGTGATATCCCGGAAGCTGACATGAAAAGCGCCATCATTGTGGGCGCGCAGGGCATAACCCTCCCCCACGGACTCAAGCGTCCAGGAGATGTTTTCTGCGGCATCCTGCAGCGTTCCCGGAAGGCCATCAGGGCGGAAGAACAACTTCACACGGGTGCGATAGGCGAGACGCATGACGTTGCGATCCTCGCTGTTCTCGACCCGGGGCGGCACATCCAGCACATTGAGCCAGAACACCGACTCCTGATCCTCGGGCAGCCCCTGGCCGGTATAGGCAATCCGCAGGGTCTGCCCGGTACGCGGCTCGACGCGAACCAGCGGCGGCAGAACCACAAAGGGTAACTGCTCAACACCCGGCTCCGCCGAGGCATCGCCGCTATCCAACCAGGACTGGACCAGGGCGGCACGATCCGCGTCATTCTGTAGATCCACCGTGATCTCTCGAGCATCACTCAGATAGATAAAGCGTGTGCCCTGTAACTGGATCCCCGCCACCGCCCCTTGCGGTACGGCCAGTGCCGCCAGCAGCACCCCAGCAACCAACTTGTTGATCAGCGTCATCGTCTTGTCTCTCCTGCCGACATCGCACAGAGGGGACAAGCCCCTCTGCAACGGGCCAGATGCCTTACAGGTAATCCAGGGTATAGACCAGCGCGGTTTCGACATCGCCTGCAGATGCCGCACCATTGACGGCGATATATTGCGCCGCATAGTTCAGGGTGGCGGATCCAGTGGTGCCGTCACCGTCGTCGACGAAGTCAACGGAGTTGTTACCCTCATTGTTACGCAGGTCGATCGCTGAACCGTCAATGGCATTGAGGACCTGAACCTGGACATTGGCTGCAGCACCGGTCTTGGCGTTGTTGATCAGATATCCCGTGGCCACATCGACATTCTGGGGCTCGAAATATGCGCGCACATGGCCTGTCGAAGGGCAACCGCTCAGCGACATCACTATCGGCGTGGTGCCAGCGACATCACCATCGGCAGCCAGTGAACTGGTGGAAACAGTGGGCAGGACCACGGAAGCATCGGCATCGCCGCCATTGACGGCAATCTGACACGCAGAATCCGTTACCTGACCGGTGATGATGATAGTGCCATCGGAGGCAAGCGCCCCCATGGATGTGGCCAGGCTTGCCGCAATAAAAGCCGTCACTGTCAGTGCTTTTTTCATTGCCTTGATCTACCTATTAAAGGAAGTTTATCGGGACAGGAAGCATCCAACTTCCGACACAAGTAAAGTGGAAGCGATGTTGCCTGGAGCGACATATTACCCGTGACAAACCATTTGGCAACTAACGAAACAACCTCATCAAAGATATTGACAAACAACAAATGGACGGCAGTTACACAATACATTCAAACTCATTAAACCAATGCAAACCATTGATAAAATAACGACAACCAAACATGCATTTATCGACCATAAACCCAGCCGGATGAAAATAGACGATCTCAGGCATCACCACCATCCCCTTTCGAGATATATCGGCAGCAATATATGGGCTATGCCCATTCGAGCAATAAAGAATAAACCACCAGGAATTAAATCAACCCGGATCATAAAAACCAGCATCGATGATAGAAAAAACAATACTACCGATTAGACTGGCGCAAATGATCTACCCATTACCAGGTGGTCAGATCCACTCAGTGATGCAAGAGAAAGGACCAGGTACAGCGGGAAATAGCGTAGAAATCAGCCACAGGAAGGGAACTAGAAAGACAACAGAGAGCAGAAGCTTCTCCCGCAACGCACCACAAGGCAGTCCGTTACGGAAGAAAGCGAGCGGCAGCCTATTCCACGGTCACCGATTTGGCGAGGTTACGTGGCTGATCGACGTCGGTGCCCTTGAGCACGGCGACGTGATAGGAGAGCAGTTGCAACGGCAGGGTATAGAGGATCGGTGCCAGCGCCTCGTGGATGTGCGGCAGGTGCAGTACGGTAATGCCGTCTGCCTCGCTCAGACCGACATTCTCGTCGGCGAAGACATAGAGCACTCCCCCCCGCGCCTTGACCTCCTGGAGGTTGGACTTGAGCTTGTCGAGCAGCTCGTCGTTGGGCGCTACCGAAATCACCGGCATCTCGCTGTCGACCAGTGCCAGCGGGCCATGCTTCAACTCACCCGCCGGGTAGGCCTCGGCATGGATATAGGAGATTTCCTTGAGCTTGAGCGCACCTTCCTGGGCAATCGGAAAGTGGGCACCGCGGCCAAGGAAAAGCGCATGATGCTTCTCGGCAAAGGCCGTCGACATGGCTTCGATGGGCCGATCCAGTCCCAGCACCTCACTGCACAGTGACGGCAGTCGACGCAGTTCCTCGACCAGGGTTGCCTGCTCGTCCTCCGGCATGCCACGCACTCGACCCAGCGCCAGCGTAAACAGCATCAAGGCGGTCAACTGAGTGGTAAAGGCCTTGGTCGAGGCTACACCGATCTCGGGACCCGCCTGGGTCATCAATGACAGATCAGCCTCACGGACCAGCGAACTGCCCGGTACGTTGCAGATCCCCAGACTGCCCAGATAGTTGTCCTGCTGCATGGCGAAGCGCAGTGCCGCCATGGTGTCGGCGGTCTCACCGGACTGGGACAGGGTCACGAACAGCGTGCCCTCGGGCACCACGACGCGACGATAGCGATACTCCGAGGCCACTTCGACCTGCACCGGCACATCGGTATAACGCTCCAACCAGTAGCGTGCCACCATGCCAGCATGATAGCTGGTGCCGCAGGCCACGATATGAATCTGACGCACCTGCTTGAACAGTGATTCCGCCTGCGGGCCGAAACTCTCGACCAGTACCGAGCGATCACCCAGACGACCTTCCAGGGCTGCGGCAATCACCGCCGGCTGCTCATGGATCTCCTTGAGCATGTAGTGGCGATAGTTGCCCTTGCTGGCCGAACCATCGCCATGCTCGAAGGTCTGCACTGGACGATCGACCACTGCCCCCGACGCGTCGAAGATCTCGATCAGGCCGCCCGCAGAAAGCCGCACCACGTCGCCTTCCAGCAGATAGATGAAGCGGTCAGTCACCTGCAGCAGCGCCAGCGGATCCGAGGCGAGGAAGGCTTCGTCACTCCCCACGCCCACCACCAACGGGCTACCCTTGCGAGCTCCCACCACCACATCCGGTGCATCGGCAGCCATTACCCCCAGTGCGTAGGCACCATCGAGGCCGGCCACGACTTTCTTGAATGCCGTAAGCAGGTCACCAGCCGCAGCGGACTCCCGCTCCAGCAGGTGGGCAATCACTTCGGTGTCGGTTTCCGATTCGAACACATAGCCCTGCTCGGACAGCTCCTGACGCAGCGCTTCATGGTTTTCGATAATACCGTTATGGACCACCGCCAGACGCTCACGGGACTGGTGAGGGTGGGCATTCGGCTCACTGGGGCGACCATGGGTCGCCCAGCGGGTATGAGCAATGCCCGAGGTGCCCGGCAGCGGGTCTGTCGCAAGACGATCGGCCAGCGCCTGTACCTTGCCTACTGCCCGTTGCCGCTTGAGCTCTCCCTGGTTGTTGCGCACGGCCATACCGGCCGAGTCGTAACCGCGATACTCAAGACGCCTGAGGCCCTCGAGCAGAATCTTCTGAACGTTTCGCTGCGCCACCGCAGCAACAATGCCACACATACACTAGTGCTCCCGGAATAAGGTCAGTGACTCAAGGCTCGCGTCTAATCGTCCTTTGAAGGTCGCGGCCAGTCTGCCTTGGCGATCTGCCGAGCACGGCTCACTGCCAGACTGTTGTCGGCCACATCACGACTGATGGTCGAACCCGCGCCGATCGTGGCTCCGTTGCCGATACTGACCGGCGCCACCAGCGCTGAATTGGAGCCGATGAAGGCAGCATCACCGATATCGGTGCGATGCTTGTTGGCGCCATCATAGTTACAGGTGATGGTGCCTGCGCCGACATTGACATCACGCCCCAGTCGAGCATCGCCGACATAGCTCAGGTGATTGATCTTGCTGCCTTCACCGACCTCGGCATTCTTGGTCTCGACGAAGTTGCCGACCCGCGCTCGCACCGCCAGCCTCGACCCCGGACGCAGACGCGCAAAGGGGCCGACATTGTTGAGCCCAGCCAGAACCGCGCCATCGATCACACTATGCGCATCAATGACACTCTCGGCGCCGATATGACTGTTGCGGATCACGCAGTAGGGACCAATGCGCACGCCTTCACCCAGCTCCACGTCACCTTCGAACACGCAACCGACGTCAATCTGTACGTCGTGGCCGCAGCGCAGGGTGCCACGCACATCGATGCGAGCCGGATCGGCCAGCGCCACGCCTTCGACCATCAAGGACTCGGCAGTGCTCTGCTGCAGGGCGCGTTCGAGTTGTGCCATCTGCAACCGGTTGTTGACGCCTTCGACTTCCATGGCGTGGTGTGGCTGCTCGGTGGCAATCTGGATGCCCTCCGCCGCCGCCAGCGCGATGACATCCGTCAGGTAGTATTCTCCCTGGGCGTTGTCCGCCGACAGCTGCGGCAGCCAACGCTTGAGCTGTGACGCCGTCATCGCCATGATGCCGGTGTTGCACTCCGTGATGGCCCGCTCCTCAGCCGAGGCATCCTTGTGCTCGACAATGGCCACCGCCTTGCCCTCGGCATTGCGTACAATGCGACCATAACCACTCGGATCCTCCAGCGTCACGGTCAACAAGCCCATGTGATGCTCGTCGACATGCGCCAGCAGAGCCTCCAGGGTATCGCGACGAATCAGCGGTACATCCCCATACAGCACCAGCACCTTGCCTTCACCGATCCCGTCAACCGCCTGGGCCACCGCGTGACCAGTGCCCTTCTGCTCGGCCTGCACGGCAAAGCGAGTCGGGGAGTCGGCCAGCGCCTCGCGCACCCGCTCTCCTCCATGGCCGATCACTACATGGGTGCGTTCCGCCGCCAGGCCCTGGGCGGTATCCAGTACATGGCGTACCAGCGGCTTGCCGGCCAGTTCATGAAGTACCTTGGGCAGCCTGGAGCGCATACGGGTGCCCTGGCCGGCAGCAAGTATCACAATATCGAGGCTCATGGCGACTCCTTGTCAATGTTCAGGGGTGCATTCATCGGCATCATCAATCCGGTGACCCGTAGTTGTGTTGTGTTTCACTCAGTCAGCGCTCACGACCTTGAGGCCCAGGGAATCGACCATTTCCTGCCCGAATCGTTCGACAAAGGCAGGACTGACTCGACTCTCCCAGTCACCATCGGAACGAACCAGCATGACGACGGCAATGTTGTCTCGAATCGCCATATCCATGCCCTCGTCCTCGCCCAGCACGGTCAATGCCGTCGCCAGCGCATCCGCCATGGCATTGGAAGAGTGGACCACACTGATCGATGCCAGGCGATGGGTAATCGGGCGTCCGGTGCGCGGATCAATGGTATGAGAATAGCGCTTTCCGTCCTGCTCGAAGTAATGGCGATAGTCACCCGAGGTGGCGATCGAGATATCCTCGAGTCCGATGATGTGTTCTGCCCGAGGTTGTGAGGCATCACTCGGTACCTCGATGCCGATGCGCCATAGCCGGGAGTCTCCATCACGGTGACCCTTCACCTTCACTTCACCGCCCAGGTTGACGAGATAGTTCTCGATGCCCTGACGCTCCAGATACGCCGCCACTTCGTCAGTGGCGAAACCCTTGGCGATAGCAGACAGATCGACATAGACATCGCGAAGCCGGCGAACTCGCAGGTTGTCCGGGTCAAGCTCGATGGCATCCATGCCCACCGTGGCCAGACGCTCTTCAAGCACCGCCTCATCCGGAATTTCCTGCGGCTCAGCTTCAGGGCCGAAGCTCCATAGATTGACCAGACTGCCAATGGTGACATCAAAGGCACCATCACTCTGCTGGTTGATCTGCTGACTGAGCTCCAGCACCTGCATGAACTCATCGGAAATGCTCTGCCACTCACCGATGGGGGCCTGGTTGAGCGCCGACAATTCGGAGTCATCACGCCAGGTGGACATCTGTTCGTCCACCTCATGCATCTCATCGAGAATCCCCTGTTCCAGCTCTTCCTGACGTCCGGTGTCCAACGAGTCAGCAATCGCCACCTGATAGAAGGTACCAAAGATGTCGCCATTGAAGCTGACCAGTTCCTGGGGCTCGGACTCCGCCCCGGGCTCGGCGCCATCGTCACAACCACTCAGGCCAACCAGCAACGCCGCCAGTACCAGCGGCAATAGAGGTGATCGAGAGGCAAGGTTCATGATAGGTCTCCTCGAAGGGGGCAGCTCAAGCGAACAGCCACAACAACGCGATACCGAGCAACACCCGATAGATCACGAAAGGCTGCATACCGATGCGCTTGATGAACGCAAGAAAGTAGTGAATGCACAGATAGGCACTGATGGCGGACAACAGGGCTCCCAGCAACAGGCTGAACCAGTCGACATCAATACCGGAACGAACCAGATCAACGGCCTCGAGCCCGCCGGCAAGCACAATCACCGGGATCGACAGCAGAAAGGAAAAACGTGCACTGGCTTCACGGTTCAACCCCAGCAACAGTGCCATGGTCATGGTGATACCGGAACGTGATGTGCCGGGAAACAGCGCCAGAGCCTGGGCGAGGCCAATCCACAGGGCATCCTTCCAGTTCATCTGATACTCGCTGCGCCGCCCACGGCAACGCCAGTCGACGATCCCCAGCACAATACCGAACACGATCAGCCCGAAAGCCAGAAGCTGCGGTGATCGTGCATGAGTCTCCAGCATGTCCTTGACCAGCAGTCCTGCAATGCCCACCGGAATCGTGGCCAGAATCACCCACCAGGCCAGACGAGCATCATCATCGGTGCCCCGCCCTGCCAGGCTGGTGCACCAACTGGCCGTCATGCGCACCAGCTCTTCACGAAAATAGAGGACAACGGCGACCAGGCTTCCCACATGCAGCGCGACATCAAATGCCAGTCCCTGATCCGGCCAGTCGCTGAATACGGGAACCAGTATCAGGTGAGCAGAGCTGGAAACCGGAAGAAATTCGGTGAATCCCTGTATCAGGGAAAGAACCAGTATTTGAAGCCAATCCATGGAAGAACCTGTGAGACCGAGGTTTAGAAATCGGGTTTAGAAACCGGGGGTAAAAGACAACAGGGGATGAAACACTCGCAAGAGGATACACCTCGGTCTTCGGGATGTCCGCCGTGGGCCCCTTCGCAGAACGAGGTATCAGCCAATTGGTACCCCGACAAGAGGCCATACTTGAGCATGGGCACGCCATGACCCGGGTCAACGTCTCACGTCTCGTCACCTGCCGTCACGCCGTATTGGACAGGATGGCGGTGGCAATCGAGAAGTAGATCAAGACGCCGGAGGCATCGATCAGTGTCGTCACCAGCGGTGCCGAGGCCGTCGCGGGATCCCAGCCCAATCGATCAAGTACGAAGGGCAGGCACATTCCCAGCAAACTACCGAACAGCACGATGCTGACCATGCTGATTGCCACCACCAGCGCTACGGCTTCTCCAGCCCGAATCATGCCGATGGGAGCCACGGCCAACGCCATGGTCAGTCCCAGAGCTCCTGCTACCAGCAACTCACGTCCCAGCAGCTTGCCCCAATCCTTGACGCCAACGTCACCGGTGGCCATACCGCGTACCATCAGCGTCGCCGCCTGAGCCCCGGCGTTACCACCGCTACCGATCAGCAACGGCAGGAAGAATACCAGTGTCACCTGGGCCGCAATAGTGTCCTCGAAATGCGCGATTCCGGCCCCTGAAAACAGGTTGCCGAACACCAGCAACACCAGCCAGGTCACTCGCTTGCGATACAGGCTCCACAGTGGCACCCGTGAGACACCATCCTCGAGCTGGCCGATCGACATCCCCTTGTGGATATCTTCCGTGGCCTCGGACTCGACCACGTCGAGCGCATCGTCATGAGTGACAATGCCCACCAGCCGTTGTTCCCCATCCACGACCGGAATCGCCAGCAAGTCGTAACGCGCGACCATGCGCGCGACCTCTTCCTGGTCGACATCAACGCTGATCTTGATCACATCGCGGATCATCAGGTCATCAATCAAGGCCTGAGGACGAGCCACCATCAATTGACGCAACGACATGGTGCCAGCCAGACGCCCCTGGTCATCGACGACATACAACTGATAAACCGTCTCCGCGTCCGGCGCCGTCTGACGCACACGCATCATCGCCCTGGACACGGTCAAACCGGCAGGAATCGCCACGTAGTCCGACGTCATCAAGGCCCCGGCTGTGCCTTCCTCATAGCTGGCCAGACGCTTGAGAGCCTCTCGCTCACGATGTGCCATGCGGCGAAGCAGGGCTTCCTTGCGGTCATCATCGAAGACCTTGAAGATATCGGCTCGCTCGTCTGAGCCCATGCGATCGAGGATACGCACCAATTGGGCATCCTCGATGGCGTCACTGACCTTTTCCTGCTCGTCGCCGGGCAGATGTCCAATAACACTGGCCTGGCGCTCCACAGGCAACTGCTGAAGCAGTGCCAATGCCGTCGCCAACTCGTCGTCATCCTCGATCAACTGCTCGAGAATTTCCGCCAGATCGGCAGAACGGATCTCCGGCAATCGCTCATCCAGCGCGGACTGGTCCTTTATCGCCAATGCCCGCAGCAGCTCATGCTTGTACGTATCGAGGGTGGTATCGAGATCCATTGCCTGCTCCCGGGAACAAACGAGGCACTATTATTGACATGGCAATCAAATAGCTCATCCTGACCCATTTGATTTTCGTCCGCACTACACTGGCGCAGATGCGCGGATCTGCTGGTGTGGCGCGGTCTCACATCGGCCGGATGGCCGACAGCGGCACTTCACTATGCCGCCATTGACCCAACACAGGAACTTTCGGGTCAATAACGAGTGCGCCCCCCGAATGGTCATACACTCGGAGGGCACAGAAGGTACAGCTATGGAGGACGTATCAGCCCTTGCCCGCCTTCTTGCGCAGTTGCTGAATGGTACGCAACTGAGCCATGGCCTCGGCGAGCTCGGCTGCGGCACGGGTGTAATCCAGCTCCGCAGACTTGTCTGCCATGGCCTTGGCGGCCTGCTTGCGGGCTTCCTCGGCAGCAGCCTCGTCCAGATCCGACGCACGCACCGCAGTATCGGCCAGCACGATTACCTTGTCCGGCTGAACTTCGATGAAGCCACCGGAAACGTAGAAGTGCTCCTCGCTGCCCTCATTGAGCACACGGACAGGACCCGGTGCCAGCTCGGTCAACAGCGGAGTATGGCCGGCCAGGATGCCGAGATCCCCCATGATGCCAGCCGCCACCACCTGCTCGGCACTACCGGAGTAGACCGAGGTTTCGGCGCTGACGATCTCGCATTGAATGGTCTTCGTCATTATGACGTCTCCCGGATGGTTGAAAGCACCAGTTGAAGGCACCGACGCCGACGTTTCATCGCCGCTGCTGCCGGTCCAGTACCAGCCTCATTGATCGAGGCTGGTACCGCAAGGCATGCACGACGATATCCGTCATGGTGCCTCCTGAGGGATTACTTCATCTGGTTGGCTTTCTCGACGGCCTCGTCAATGGTGCCGACCATGTAGAAGGCCTGCTCGGGCAGCTCATCGTAATCACCGTTGAGGATGCCCTGGAAACCACGGATGGTCTCCTTCAGAGACACGTACTTGCCGGGCGAACCAGTGAAAACCTCGGCGACGAAGAACGGCTGCGACAGGAAGCGCTGGATCTTACGCGCACGTGCCACGGCCTGCTTGTCTTCGTCGGACAGCTCGTCCATGCCGAGAATGGCAATGATGTCCTTGAGCTCCTTGTAGCGCTGCAGGACGCCCTGCACACCACGTGCGGTCTCGTAGTGCTCGTCACCCACCACCAGCGGATCGAGCTGACGAGACGTGGAGTCCAGCGGATCGATGGCCGGATAGATACCCAGCTCGGCGATGGAGCGCGCCAGTACCACCGTCGCATCAAGGTGCGAGAAGGTGGTTGCCGGAGACGGGTCGGTCAGGTCATCCGCGGGCACGTAAACGGCCTGCACGGAAGTGATCGAGCCAGTCTTGGTCGAGGTGATACGCTCCTGCAGAACGCCCATCTCCTCGGCCAGTGTCGGCTGGTAACCCACTGCAGACGGCATACGGCCGAGCAGTGCGGATACCTCGGTACCGGCCAGGGTGTAACGGTAGATGTTGTCGACGAACAGCAGAACGTCACGACCTTCGTCACGGAACTTCTCGGCGATGGTCAGGCCGGTCAGGGCCACACGCAGACGGTTGCCGGGCGGCTCGTTCATCTGGCCATAGACCAGTGCCACCTTGTCGAGAACGTTCGACTCCTGCATCTCGTGGTAGAAGTCGTTACCCTCACGAGTACGCTCACCGACACCGGCGAACACAGAGTAACCGCTGTGCTCGGTGGCGATGTTACGAATCAGCTCCATCATGTTGACGGTCTTGCCGACACCGGCGCCGCCGAACAGACCGACCTTACCGCCCTTGGCGAAAGGACACACCAGGTCGATAACCTTGATGCCAGTCTCGAGCAGTTCGTTAGTGGCTGCCTGATCCGCGTAGCTCGGAGCCTTGCGGTGGATCGGCATGCGCTCTTCTTCACCGATGTCACCGGCCTCGTCGATCGGCTCGCCGAGTACGTTCATGATCCGACCCAGGGTCGCCTGACCGACCGGCACGGAAATCGCATTACCGGTGTTCTCGGTAACCATGCCACGCTTGAGCCCTTCGGTGGAGCCCATGGCGATGGTACGAACCACACCGTCGCCCAGCTGCTGCTGGACTTCCAGAATGGTTTCCTTGTCGGCGACCTTCAGCGCGTCGTAGACCTTGGGAACATCGTCCCGCGGAAACTCTACGTCAATCACCGCGCCGATGATTTGTACGATACGTCCGCTCATCTTGGTTCCTCTCAAAATACCTGCAATTGAAACCTGCTTGCCCGGCGCTATACGGCAGCGGCGCCACCAACGATCTCGGAGATTTCCTGGGTAATCGCAGCCTGACGGGCCTTGTTGTACACCAGCTCCAGATCGTCAATGAGGTTGCCCGCATTGTCCGTCGCACTTTTCATGGCGACCATTCGCGCTGCCTGCTCGCAGGCCACATTCTCGGCCACAGCCTGATAGACCTGCGCTTCAACATAGCGCACCAGCAGACTGTCGAGCAGCGCCTTGGCATCCGGCTCATACAGGTAGTCCCAGCTGTTGGGACGCTTGTTCTCGTCGTCCTGCGCAGTATCGGCTTGCTCAGCCAGCGGCAATAGCTGACGGACCACCGGCTTCTGCGTCATGGTGTTGACGAATTCGTTGTGCACCACGTAAAGACGATCCAGATTGCCTTCATCGTAGGCATCCAGCATCACCTTCACGCTACCGATCAGATCATCAAGTTGCGGAGTCTCGCCCAGGCCGCTTACCGCTGCCACCAGGTTCCCACCGTACTTGCGGAAGAACCCACCGGCCTTGCTGCCCAGTGCGCAGAAATCCAGCTCGGCACCCTTGTCGTGCCACTCTCTGGCTTCCTTGACCGCCGCCTTGAACAGGTTGACGTTCAAGCCGCCGCAGAGACCACGGTCAGAGGAGACAACGATGAATCCGACACGCTTGACCTCACGCTCATCCATCCACGGATGACGATACTCCGGGGTAGCCCGGGAGAGGTGACCCACAACAGCACGAATCTGCTCTGCATAGGGCTGGGTAGCCTGCATGCGATCCTGGGTCTTGCGCATCTTCGACGCTGCCACCATCTGCATCGCATTGGTGATCTTCTGCGTGTTCTTGATGCTCGCAATCTGAGTGCGAATCTCTTTTCCGACTGCCATGGCGATCTACCTTTGTTCGGGGCTCTCAGAAGGTTCCAGGGCCCGCCTCCGCGCTATCGAAAACCTTCGGCCGAAAAACGCTCGACGGGCCAACGGGAATTACCAGCTCTGGGAAGCCTTGAACTTCTCGAGACCCTGCTTCAGGCCGTCCTTGATCTCGTCGTTGTAGTCGCCAGTGTCGTTGATCTTGTCGATCAGGTCGCTGTGCTCGGACTTCATGTACTCATGCAGCGCATGTTCGAAGTCGAGCACCTTCTTGACCTCGACATCATCGAGGAAACCTTCGTTGGCGGCGAACAGCGAGATCGCCATTTCCGCCACGGACATCGGCGAGTACTGCTTCTGCTTCATCAGCTCGGTAACACGCTGACCGTGCTCCAGCTGCTTGCGCGTGGCCTCATCAAGGTCAGACGCAAACTGGGAGAACGCCGCCAGTTCGCGGTACTGGGCCAGCGCCAGACGCACGCTACCGCCGAGCTTCTTGACGATCTTGGTCTGAGCAGAACCACCCACACGCGATACCGACAGACCAGCGTTGATCGCCGGGCGGATACCGGAGTTGAACAGGTCAGCCTCGAGGAAGATCTGACCATCGGTGATCGAGATGACGTTGGTCGGAACGAACGCGGAAACGTCGCCGGCCTGGGTCTCGATGATCGGCAGAGCGGTCAGAGAACCGGTCTTGCCCTTGACCTCACCGTTGGTGAACTTCTCGACGTAGTCGGCGTTGACGCGTGCGGCGCGCTCGAGCAGACGAGAGTGGAGATAGAAGACGTCACCCGGGTAGGCTTCACGGCCCGGTGGACGACGCAGCAGCAGGGATACCTGACGGTAGGCCACAGCCTGCTTGGACAGATCGTCATAGACGATCATCGCGTCTTCACCGCGGTCACGGAAGTACTCGCCCATGGTGCAGCCGGAGTAGGCGGCGAGGAACTGCATCGGCGCCGGATCAGCAGCACCGGCGGCAACGACGATGGTGTGCTCCATGGCGCCGTGCTCTTCGAGCTTGCGCACCACGTTGGCAATCGTCGACTGCTTCTGGCCGATGGCGACGTAGACACAGGTCACACCCGTGCCCTTCTGGTTGATGATGGCGTCGATCGCGATGGCGGACTTACCGATCTGACGGTCACCGATGATCAGCTCACGCTGACCACGACCGATCGGCACCATGGCGTCGATGGACTTGAAACCGGTCTGGATCGGCTCGTCGACTGACTGACGAGTGATAACGCCGGGAGCGACCTTCTCGACCGCATCGGTCAGCGTGGTACCCAGATCGCCCTTGCCGTCGATCGGGTTACCCAGAGCGTCGACCACACGACCGCGCAGCTCGGGGCCTACCGGCACCTCGAGGATACGACCGGTACACTGGGCAGTCATGCCCTCTTCAAGCTCCAGGTAATCCCCCAGAACCACGGCGCCGACGTTGTCGCGCTCGAGGTTCAGGGTCATACCGAAGATGCCACCGGGGAATTCGATCATCTCACCGAACATTGCGTCGGCGAGGCCGTGGATCTGCACGATACCGTCAGACACGCTGACAATCGTGCCCTGATTACGGGCTTCAGAAGCAACATCCAGCTTTTCGATACGCTGTTTGATGATGTCGCTGATCTCGGAAGGATTCAGTTGCTGCATGCCATGTCCCTCAGACTCAGGCGGAAAGTGCTTCCTTGAGGCGGTTCAATCGACCGCGTACCGAACCGTCGATGACGGTGTCGCCGGCACGCAGGATCACGCCGCCCAGGAGCGTCTTGTCCACCTGAGTGGTAATGGAGATTTCGCGGTTCAGACGCTTGGCCAGTGCACTCGCGAGCGATTTTTCCTGGGCCTTGGTCAGCGGGAAAGCGGAATGAATGTCGACATCCATGCGCTTTTCCTGCTGGGCCTTGAACGCCTCGAACTGTTCGGCAATGGCGCCGAGCGCCGACAGACGGCCCTTGTCGCCAACCAGGCGGATGAAGTTGCGGAGATCGTCATTGACGGCGTCACCACAGACGTCAACGACAACTTCAGCCTTCTCCGCGCTGGACAGCTTTGGATTGCCGAGGACCCGGGAGCGCATCTCGTCATCAGCAACGATCTGCGCTACCTGGGTCAGCATGCCGGACCAGTCGTCGAGCGCGTTCTTCGCCACAGCGTGCTCAAAGGCAGCCTTGGCATAAGGACGAGCGATAGTTGACGATTCCGCCATGGGTACCTCCTCAGAGCTCTTTGGCGAGTTTGTCGACCAGCGCAGAATGCTGCGTCTTGTCGATGGAGGACTCCAGAATCTGCTCGGCGCCCAGAATGGCAAGCTGTGACACCTGACCGCGAAGCTCTTCCTTCGCACGGGTCACTTCCTGCTCGATCTCGGTCTTGGCCTTGGCAATCATGCGCTCGCCTTCCAGGCGGGCGTCTTCACGTGCCTGCTCGAGCTTCTGGTTGGCCTGTTTCTGGGCCTGTTCCAGGATCTCGGCCGCTTCTTCCCGGCTCTTGCGCAGGGTTTCGCTGGCCTCTTGCTCGGCGACCTCAAGGTCACGCGCCGCACGGCTGGCAGCATCCAGACCATCGGCGATCTTCTTCTGACGTTCCTGCAGCGCTTGCATGACCGGCGGCCATATAAACTTCATGCAGAACCAGACGAAGAACGCAAAGGCGATAGCCTGGCCAACTAGGGTAAGGTTCAGGTTCACGCCAGCACCTCTCGCGTTAAGGGTTTGGGGTTAACGGTTCGACAGCTCCTGCGAGCGTCGCTCGATTAACCGACAAACGGGTTCGCGAAGGTGAAGAACAGCGCGATACCAACACCGATCATGGTTACGGCGTCAAGCAGACCAGCAACGATGAACATCTTGACCTGCAGCATCGGGATCATTTCCGGCTGACGTGCTGCGCCTTCCAGGAACTTACCGCCGAGGATACCGAAGCCGATAGCGGTACCCAGGGCACCCAGGCCAATCAGCAGGGACACGGCAATAGCGGTCATACCCAGAACTTGTGCTTCCATGGTGGTCTCTCCAGTTTTCGTTTAATGGTTAAGGGTTAATGGGTTGGGTTTCAGGTTCAAACAGTGAAGCGGTCAGTGCTTCTCCACCGCCATGCTCAGATAGACGATGGTCAGCATCATGAAGATGAAGGCCTGCAGGGTGATGACCAGAATGTGGAACACCGCCCAGGCAAAGTGCAGCGGCAGCTGCCACAGACCAATCATGGCGATCAGGATGAAGATCAGCTCACCGGCATAGAGGTTACCGAACAGTCGCAGTGCCAGAGAGATCGGCTTGGCCAGCAGGGTCACGGTCTCCAGCAGGAGGTTGACCGGAATGAACAACGCCTGGACCAGCTTGTTGGGCGAGTTGAACGGATGCAGGGTCAGCTCACCGATGAAGCCGCTGAAGCCCTTGGCACGGATGGTGTAGAAGATGACCAGGCCGAACACCGACAGCGCCATGCCGAGCGTGGCATTGACGTCTGTGGTGGGCACCACCTTGAAGTAGACATGCGCCGGATCTGCGCCGAACAGGGCTCCGATCTTCGCTGCCAGCATGGGCAGGAAGTCAACCGGCACCAGGTCCATGAGGTTCATCAGGAACACCCAGCAGAAGATGGTCAGTGCCAGCGGGGCGATCAATCGGCTCTTGCCGTGGAAGGTGTCCTTGACCGAGTTGTCGACGAACTCGACCATCAGCTCGACAAAGTTCTGCAGCGCACCAGGCACACCGGTGGTAGCCGCATTCGCCGCCTTCTTGAACAGCCAGATGAACAGCAGGCCAAGGCCGATGGACCAGCCCAGGGTATCCAGGTGCACCGCCCAGAACCCCATGTCGGAGGCTTCCTGCGCGGAATGAGCAATCGACCAACCATTGTCGGGGTGCAACCCGAAGGTCAGGTTCTGCAGGTGGTGCTGGATATACTCCGTCGGAGTCGGATTATTGCCTGCCATGTCTGCCTCGTGTCAGGTGTGCGACGGTTGCTTTACCAGCCAGGGACCCAGCCAGTGCACAAACAGCGTCACCACATAAGCGCCAAAGAAAAAAGTTGGGTTTGAAGGAGGCACTGCGATGAACACCAGGGTGAACAGCGCCGCCGTCAAACCGAACTTGCCTGCTTCTGCACGGTAAAAACCGTTGATGATGGCCCGCGAGTAACGAGCCCCCTGATAACGGAATACCCGCCAGGCGAAGAAGGCATTGGGGAGAAAGGCCACCAGACCACCGGTTGACGCCGAAGCGGCACCCGGGATACCGGAAAACCAGGCCCCCAGCAGACTCAGCAGTGCAACAACCGCCAATTGCGCAAGCAGCAGGCGCTGCACCTGGGGTCGTTGTATCCTGGCCGCCAAGGAAATCTCCCGCCGCGCCGCCTGGCGCGAAACTGTCGTCATCCACTGCCGACGTGACACACCACCGACAGACTCCGGCGCGATTATAGGGAAGCCCCCTTACACCTTCAACCGAAGTAGTAACGATTTGTCCGCACTTTGGGCCTGCTTTCGACCAAATGTCGAGAAAAAACCACAATACTTATTAGCAAGCTAATAGGTTTACTGCGTTTCTTCAGCTCCCTCTCGCCCTACCGCTCAGCGAATGTGCTCGAGAATTCCATCCAACTCATCAAGGCTGGAGTATTGAATGGTTACCTTGCCCTTGCCCGCCTTGCCGTGCTGAATGCGCACAGGAGCTCCGAGCACATCAGCCAGTCGTGACTCCAGCCGCTCCACATCGCGATTTGGCTCGGGCTTGTCGGCTTTTGTCCGTGGGCTGGTCATCTGCTTGACCAACGCCTCGGTGGCTCGCACGGTGAGATCCTTGTTGACCACCTCATGGGCCGCCTTGCGCTGCTTTGCCGCAGGCAGCGACAACAACGCGCGAGCATGGCCCATGTCGAGGTCGCCACGCTCGAGCAGGGTCAGGACTTCGGCATCCAGCGACAGCAGGCGCAACAGGTTGGTCACCTGGGCACGTGAACGGCCTACCGCATCTGCCACCTGCTGCTGGGTCAGCTCGAACTCCTCGAGCAGGCGCTTCAGTGCTATCGCCTCCTCCACCGGGTTGAGGTTCTCGCGCTGAATGTTCTCGATCAGCGCCAGTGCCAGTGCCACCTCGTCAGTGACCTCACGGATCACCGCCGGGATGACATCCAACTCGGCCAGTTGCGAAGCGCGCCAGCGACGCTCGCCGGCAATGATCTCGTAACGATCAGGACCAATCGGGCGCACCACGATGGGCTGCATAACGCCCTGAGCACGGATCGAGTCGGCGAGCTCCTCGAGAGCCTCGGGTTGAATATCGCGTCGCGGCTGATAACGGCCACGGGTCAACTGGCCCAATGGCAGGCGCTCGAGGCGCTCCTCGAAGACAGCCGGCTCAGCCGCATCGGCAGTGCCATCCACCGCGGCTTCCAGCGCCTCTCCGGAATCCGGCAGATCCAGGCTGTCACGGCGACGTGCACCGGCACCGATCAGCGCATCCAGTCCTCGACCCAGGGCGCGTTTACGCGTCATCAACTATCCCTCACTCTTCTCGAATCTCATTCTAGAAACCCGGTTTTCGAAACCCCGGTACCACCGGTTGAATACACTGCATCAACCAGGCCCGACACCAGCGGCCAGGCCGCTAGAGGGACAGACGGCGAATCAGTTCCTTGGCCAGTACGCGATGCGCCTGGCTACCCCGTGAGAAACGCGCGTACTTGGTCACCGGCAACCCATGGCTGGGAGCCTCGGCAACACGCACATTGCGGGGAATGGTGGTCTTGAGCAGGGCATCACCGAAATAGTCGCGCAATTGCTTGCTGACATCACGCGTCAGGCTATTGCGGGAATCGAACATGGTGCGCAGGATGCCGTAGATTTCCAGCGAAGGGTTCACGCTATCCTTGATCTGCTCGACGGTATCAAGCAGAGCCGAAAGGCCTTCCAGGGCGTAGAACTCGCATTGCAGGGGGATCAACACACCATCCGCGGCGGTCAGCGCATTGACGGTCAACATGTTCAGTGACGGCGGGCAGTCAATCATGACCACGTCATATTCGCTGGCCACTTCGTCCAGCGCTCGGGCCAGGCTACGCTCGCGCCCCTCGCTGCGGTCGAGCAGTTCAACCTCGGCGGCGGTCAGATCACCATTGCCCGGCAACAGAGCATAGCCCGCCTCGGGGCAATCGAGAATCACCTCCACCGGACGCTTGTCGCCGAGGATGACATCGAGCACGCTGCCCTCGAGCTCATGCTTGTCGACACCACTGCCCATGGTGGCATGGCCCTGGGGGTCGAGGTCGACCAGTAATACGCGACGATCCAGCGAAGCAAGGCTGGCGGCCAGGTTCACGGCGGAAGTGGTCTTGCCGACTCCACCCTTCTGGTTGGTCAAGGCGATGATCTTGGTCACGGCGACATCCTTGCTTGGGAAATCTCGTCTTGGAAAATCCAGGGCAGCTGATGAAGAGCCATACCCACTCCTCGGACTGGCCACGCCCCCTCAAAGAGGCTAGCGGGCGCTGGCGTCAGGTTCCAGCACAACCAGCTCACGCACGCCAGACTCGAAGGGTACCGGTAGCGTCAAACGGGCAACCTGATGCACGTCGGCATCCAACTGGGCGAGCTCACCTTCCACCGCCGGCCCCTTCATCGCCAACCACTGGCCATCCTCGGCGATCAGCTCGCGGGTCAGGCCGATGAAATCAGCGAGACTGGCAAAAGCTCTCGACACCACCTGGTCGAAACCTCCAGCGGGAGCAGAAAACTGCTCAACCCGTGCCTGGACCGGTGTGACGTTGCCCAGGCCCAGTTCCATCACCGCCTGACGCTGGAAGCGAACCTTCTTGCCGTTGCTGTCGAGCAGGGTCACATCCAGTTCCGGCGCCAGTATGGCCAACACCAGTCCCGGCAAGCCGGGGCCAGAGCCGACATCCAGCACTCTGGGGCCGCGGACATGTGGCAGCACTGCCGCACTATCGAGCAGGTGACGTGACACCATGTCGAGCGGATCCCTCACTGCGGTGAGGTTATAGGCCCGGTTCCACTTGTGCAACAAACTGACCAGGGCGGACAGGCGCTGCTGCTGTGTCTCGCTGGCAGTAATGCCAAGCGCCTTGAGACCTTCCTCAAGTCGCTGATTGATCGCGTTATTCTGTGCTTCGGTCAAGACCGTTGTCATCCGCTGACTACCTGCTGTTTGTCCAGCATGCGACGTTTCTTGAGATGAATCAGTAGAATCGAGACGGCCGCAGGTGTCACGCCGGAGACACGTCCAGCCTGAGCCAGAGTCTGCGGGCGGGCCTCACTGAGCTTCTGGCGAATCTCGTGAGACAGCCCCTCGATACGCTGGTAATCCAGGTCTTCCGGCAGAGGCGTTGCCTCATGGCGCTTGAGCTTGTCGATCTCATCCTGCTGACGATCGATGTAGCCCTGATACTTGGCCTGGATCTGGACCTGTTCGGCAACCGACTCATCATTGATCGCGTCACCCTTGAGTCCCGCCACGTCGGCATAGCCGAGCTCGGGGCGCTTGAGCAGGTCCATCAGGCTGTACTCACGAGCCAGTGGCTTGCCGGTGATGGCCTCGACACTGGCGGCAGCTTCCGTGCCGGGTTGTACCCAACTGGCCTTGAGCCGCGCGTTTTCCTGCTCCACTGCCTCACGCTTGGCACTGAAACGCGACCAGCGCAGGTCTTCGATCAACCCCAGCTCACGGCCACGCTCGGTCAGACGCATGTCGGCGTTGTCCTCGCGCAGTAACAGGCGATATTCGGCACGTGAGGTGAACATGCGATAAGGCTCACGCGTTCCCAGGGTAATCAAGTCATCGACCAGCACGCCCAGGTAGGCCTCATCACGCCGGGGGCACCAGGCCTCCTGACCACGTGCGCGAAGCGCCGCATTGAGTCCTGCCAGCAGCCCCTGGGCACCCGCTTCCTCGTAGCCGGTGGTGCCGTTGATCTGGCCCGCGAAAAACAGGTTGTGGATAAACCGGGTTTCCAGAGAGTGCCTGAGATCACGCGGATCAAAGAAATCATATTCGATGGCATAACCTGGACGCGTGATGTGGGCGTTCTCCAACCCTTCCATCGAACGTACCACCTGCAGCTGCACGTCAAAGGGCAGCGAGGTCGAAATACCATTTGGGTATAGCTCGTGAGTGTCGAGGCCTTCGGGCTCGATGAACACCTGATGGCTCGACTTGTCGGCAAAGCGATGCACCTTGTCCTCGATGGACGGGCAGTAACGCGGGCCGACCCCCTCGATGACACCGGAAAACATCGGTGACCGATCGAGGTTGGCGAAGATGATCTCGTGACTACGCTCATTGGTATGCGCGATATGGCAACTCACCTGACGGGGGTGCATATCACGTGAGCCCAGGTAGGACATTACCGGTGTTGGTGTATCACCGGGTTGCTCCTCGAGGCGGGAAAAATCCACGCTCCGGGCATCGATACGCGGTGGCGTCCCGGTCTTCAGCCGATCCACGCGGAATGGCAGAGCACGCAGGCGTTCGGCAAGTGCATTGGAGGGAGGGTCTCCAGCCCGCCCGCCGCGGCTCTTTTCGAGACCAATATGAATTACCCCGCCGAGGAAAGTACCGGTACACAACACCACGGTTTCCGCCAGAAAGCGTACTCCGGTTTCCGTCACTACGCCGCGAACCGTGTCCTGATCAACGATCAGATCCCCGGCAGCCTGTTGGAAAATGGTCAGGTTGGTCTGGTTTTCCAGCATCGAGCGGATTGCCGCCTTGTAGCGGACACGGTCGGCCTGAGCACGTGTGGCACGTACCGCAGGGCCCTTGCGTGCATTGAGCACGCGAAACTGGATGCCACCCAGGTCTGTCGCCAGACCCATGGCACCGCCCAGGGCGTCGATTTCCTTGACCAGATGACTCTTGCCGATCCCACCGATGGCGGGATTGCAGGACATCTGTCCCAGGGTCTCGATGTTGTGTGTCAGCAGCAGGGTTTGGCAACCCATTCGGGCAGAGGCCAGAGCAGCTTCCGTTCCGGCATGGCCACCGCCGATGACGATGACGTCAAAGCGGTCGGGATACTCCAAGGTTCACCTCGTTTTGGCGGTCAATCGCCAGCGTGGAAAAAGTGTCGAGTGAAAACGGTCTTGAAAACAAGCCCGCCAGTATAACGCCCCTGTGGGTAAACGTCAGGGTTTTCCACATAGGGTTCAGCAGAGGTCCCGCTTCTGGTCTTTCTTTATAAAAAGAATAAGTAAATAAAGAGAAGTTCTGTAATGGTAGTAACTACTGGTGTGGGTAATTTCTGTGGATAAGTTATTTTAATCTTTTAAAATCAATTTCTTGTTGAGTTAATAAAAGTTTGGAAAGCAGGCTTGCGAGTTGCGTATGAGTTGTCTGCAGCCTGTGGATGAAATGCCGGATTGCCCACAGGCAGAATCCTCCACTCGTTATCCACCGATCTCACGAACACTTGTCACCGCGATGGTGAACAACCCAGTAGAATCGCCAGGAGTCCCGTATCCTCCGACTATCGAGGCAATCATCATTTTTTTTATCCACAGGTGAAAAAAAGGCCTGTTGAGAAGCTCAACAGGCCTTGCTTGAGAAAATCCGGGGTTGGTGAAGCGTGATCAGTGCTTGAGGACGCGTGCCAGAAAGTTCTGTGTGCGCTCGTTGCGAGGGTTATCGAACACCTCTTCGGGAGCGCCCTGTTCGACGATCTCACCTTGATGGATGTAGATCACTCGGTCGGCCACTTCGCGGGCGAAGCCCATCTCGTGAGTGACGATGATCATGGTCATGCCTTCCCTCGCCAACTCGCGCATGGCATCAAGGACCTCGCCGATCATCTCGGGATCCAGCGCCGAGGTGGGCTCGTCGAACAGCATCAATCGAGGTTCCATGGCCAGAGCGCGTGCCAGTGCCACACGCTGCTGTTGACCGCCGGAGAGCTGGGATGGGTACTTGTCGGCCTGGTCACGAATACCGACGCGATCCAGCAGGCGCTCAGCAGTGGCGATGGCATCCGACTGCGGGACACCACGTACTTTCATTGGTGCCAGAGTAACGTTGTCGCGCACGCAGAGGTGCGGAAAGAGGTTGAACTGCTGGAAGACCATGCCCACCTCAGTGCGGATGGTCTGGAGGGCACGAGAGGCCTTGCCATGGGGCAGTAGGTCGTGGCTATCGACTCGCAGCTCACCGCTCTGGAATTCCTCCAGCCCATTGATGCAGCGAATCATGGTCGATTTTCCGGAGCCGCTGGCACCGATGACCACTACAACTTCGCCCTGGGAGACCTCGAGGTCGATATTGTTGAGCACATGCAGGCTGCCGAAGTGCTTGTTCAGGCCATGCATTCGTACGATGGGCTCGTCAGCCTGCTGTGCGCTCTTGTCGAGATTGATGTCGTTCATATCCATTTCCATGAAGTATCAGCACACAGCGGGTTATTCACCCACGAGGCCCTTGCGTTCGAGCATGCGCAGCGCAAGGGACAGGGAGAGCGTGATGGCCAGGTAGAGCAGCGCCACCATCAGGTAGACCTCGAGGGCCGTGAAGGTTGTGGCGATATAGATCTGTCCCTGGCGTACCAGCTCTCCCACGCCGATCACAGCGAACAGTGAGGTGTCCTTGATGCTGATGATGCCCTGGTTGCCGAGAGGAGGAATCATGCGGCGGAAGGCCTGCGGCCAGATCACATGACGAAAGGTCTGTTGCCGCGACAGACCGAGAGACAGGCCTGCCTCTCGCTGGCCGCGGGCAACGGACTGCACGGCGCCACGCACGATTTCGGAAATGTAGGCCCCGGAGTTGACAGCGATGGCTGCGATACCGGCGGTCAGTGCATTGATGGGCCCACCAATGATCTGCGGCAGGCCATAGAAGATGAACAGCACCTGCACGAGTACCGGAGTGCCGCGAAAGACCTCGATATAGACAATGGCGGGAATGCGCAGCCATACCTGAGGTGCGATACGCAACAGGCCGAAGATGATGCCGATGACCAGTCCGATGGCAAGGCCACCGAAGGAGATCAACAGCGTCCAGGGTATGCCGGTCAGCAGCTGCGGGATGGAAGCCAGAGCCGCCGACCAGTCAAAAGTGAAATCAACGTTCACGAAGGAGTCTCCGCGATTGGCGGAAGCACTGACACATCATCCCATGAGCACCGTGACGATGGTCAGGAAACAGCAGCGGAGTCAGCAGGCTGATGATCAGCGCTTCTTTATATTATGGATGGAAATGACGCTGACGGAGTCAGGCTTGACCCCGCCAGCATCAGCGAATGGGGCTTATTCGCTGGCCGAGCCAAACCATTTGGTATGGATCTCGTCGTAGGTGCCATCTTCCTTCATGGCGGCAAGAGCCTCATTGACCGGCTCGACCCACTCACTGCCCTTGACCAGGACAATGCCATACTGCTGACCTTCATACAGAGGGCCGACCACCTTGACCCGACCTTCGCCACGCGTCTGGGAGAAGTAACCGACATTGGGGGCATCATAGAAGGCGGCATCGACACTGCCTCCGAGCAGTGCCATATACATGTCACTGGTGCCCGGATAGGGGGTTATCTCGGCTTGATCTCCGAGATTTTCCTGCAGGAAGTCATAGCTGGTGGACCCGATCTTGGTACCGATGCGCATACCGGCCAGATCCTCGACTCCATCGACGCCCTCCTGATCGGCGCTTACCAGGACCTTCAGACCGCTGTCGTAGTAGGGATCCGAGAAGTCGACGATCTGCGCACGTTCGTCGGTAATGGTGACGCCGGCGATGGCGATATCGACGTTGCCGGTCTGTACGGCCGGGATGATGCCATTGAAGTCCATGGTGCGCAGTTCATAGTCGAAACCGGCACGCTCGGCGACTTCCTTGATGATGTCCATGTCGAAACCGATCATCTCGCCGGACTCCTGATCCAGCATCTCGAAGGGCACAAAACTCGGGTCGGTGGCGACGGTCAGAGTTTCTGCCTGGGCCTGGCTGGCTCCAGTCAGGGCCATGGCAGTGAGCAGCGCGGCAGACGTAAAGACTGATTTCATGGTTATCCCCAGAAAGAAATTATTGTTCAAACCCTCATTTACCTTGGCCAGGCAAGAGGAAGGGGTCAAGGGACACCGAGGGGGACCCTGTCAACGCACCAGATCGGCACAGTGACGGTATTGGCGCTGGTCGAGAGCTAAAGTTGACCCTTTTGGTGGGGATTGTGGATAATGTGTCATTGCATGACATTCACCGATTGCGGGAGCTCGCCATGAGCGGAGCCGAATCCTTTGTACCTACCCCTCTACTGCTGTCCGATAATGCCCAGCGTCGCTTGCGCGCGCTCAAGGCAGAGGAAGAAGCAGAGCGTATTGCCCTGCGGGTCTATGTGACCGGCGGCGGTTGCTCGGGGTTTCAGTACGGCTTCGATGTGGCCAACGGCATCAATGACGATGACACCGAGATTCCCTTTGGTGATGTCTCGCTGATCGTCGATCCATTGTCCTGGCAGTACCTGGTGGGTTCCACCATCGACTATGAGGAAGGTCTGGCCGGCGCACGTTTTCTGGTACAGAACCCCAACGCCACCACTACCTGCGGGTGTGGCGCGTCCTTTATGGTCTGAGTCCGGCTGGCGACAAGCCATTGCCCATCGCAGGGGTCATTCGGCTGCCTGTATCTCGAGTTCTGGTTCCCGAGTTCAGCTTGTCCACAGCCCGTCGTCAGTGACAGGCTGTGGATAATTCATGGTTGGGGATCTGAAGCTTCAATGCATCCGCTTCAAGGCATGATCGCCGGGGCGTCGAGGCCGTCGGTCTCATTGAATCCGAACATCAGATTGAGGTTGTGGATGGCCTGACCGGAAGCCCCCTTGACCAGATTGTCGATCACCGCCAGTACCACCACGGTATCGCCATTGCCGGGGCGATGCACCGCGATGCGGCACATGTTGGCCCCCTTGACGCTACGGGTTTCCGGATGGCTGCCCGGCGGCATGACGTCGACAAAGGGCTCATCCCGGTAGCGTTCCTCGAACAGTCGCTGGAGATCGCCGGCATCGGCGGTAAGGCGACCATAGAGCGTGGCATGGATGCCGCGGATCATCGGGATCAGGTGAGGAACAAAGGTCAGGTCAACCTCGCCTCCTGCGGCGTCCGTCAGGCCCTGGCGAATCTCGGGCAGGTGGCGATGGCCACTGGCGCCATAGGCCTTGAGTGACTCACTGGCTTCGGCCAGCAGTGATGGCACCTTGGCACCACGGCCCGCACCGGTAACGCCGGACTTGCAGTCGGCAATCAGATGATCGGGGTCGATCAGGCCAGCTTCGAGCAGTGGCAGAAAGCCGAGCTGCACGGCGGTGGGGTAGCAGCCGGGAACGGCAATCAGGCGCGACTGGCGAATTTTCTCGCGCTGCACTTCCGGTAGACCATAGACGGCTTCGTCGAGCAGTTCGACCGCACCATGGGGCTGGCCGTACCAATCGGCCCAGATGCCGGCATCACGCAGTCGGAAGTCCGCCGATAGGTCGATGACACGAGTGCCGCGTTCCAGCAGGTCGCCGGCCAGGGCATGGGCGACGCCATGAGGGGTGGCGAAGAACACGGCATCACAGTTACCGAGTCGTTCCGGGTCGGGTTCGGAAAAGCGCAGCTCGTCGTAGTGTCCTCGCAGGTTGGGGTACAGCTCGCTGACACCCAGACCAGCCTCACTTCGCGAGGTGATGGCTTCCACCTCGACATGTGGATGACGTGCCAGCAGTCTGAGCAGTTCGACACCGGTGTAACCCGTGCCGCCAACGATTCCAACCTTGATCACGAGACACTCCCCTGAAAACCTTCTTGATAAAGCCGGTCTTGAAAGACCGGCATTGACCCGACTCGCCGATTGCATCGATTGATGATCATCGCGATGGGTACCTCTACGGTATCTATGATACACAAGAGGGGGCGGTCGACTCATCATACACCGGTGAGTTGGTTGGGAGCAGGGGACCATTCATCAGGGAGGAATGCCGCACTTGGCACGATTCAGCCTATCGTCACTCAGTCTCGATGCCTTTCGCCGTCAACTGGCGAACGTGGATGCATTGCCTCAGCTGTGCGTGCTTGGCGTGGTGACGGGTTTGATCACCGGTGGTCTGATGGTGGTATTTCGCTCGTTGTTGCTGATGGGTGCGGCCCTGATGATGCCCAATGGCGACCCGGAAGCCTTCGAGCTGCTGCCCCATCTGACGCGGGTGATATTACCGTTGGTCGCGGTGGCGTTGATCGGAATATTGCTGCTGTGGCGACAACCGACCGCGGCACGCAAGATTGGTGTGGCGCATGTCATTGAACGCCTCACTTATCATCAAGGGCGCTTCCCGTTACGTAATTGGATCAACCAGTGGTGGGTCGGGGTGGTGTCGGTACTCGGCGGCCTGTCGGCCGGTCGTGAAGGGCCGGCCATCCATCTTGGAGCCGCAGCCTCCAGCGGGTTGGGGGAGTTGTTGCGCCTGCCCCACAACAGTCTGCGAGTACTGGTGGCCTGTGGTACGGCGGCGGGGATTTCGGCATCCTTCAACACCCCGATTGCCGGGGTGATCTTTGCCATGGAAGTGGTGATGATGGAATACACCATCGTCGGTTTCATGCCGGTCATTCTCGCATCCTGTATGGGCGCTCTGATCACCCAACTGGTATATGGCGCGGATCCAGCCTTCGCGGTGCCCGAACTGGCCATGGGGTCGTTGTTCAATATCTACTGGATAGCCGTGATGGCGTTCGGTATCGGCCTGTTGGCCGGCGTCTTTATCCACGTCGCACGTAGTGAGCGAGTCGCGGGCCTGGCACTGTGGTTGCGGCTGGTGTTGGTGGCGTTGTTTGCGGCCGGTCTGGCCTGGTGGTACCCCGAGGTACAGGGAATTGGCTACGACAGCCTGTCCCAGGCATTGTTCGGCCAGCTTACGGTTCAGGTGTTGCTGGCATTGATGGTCGGCAAACTGTTGTTGACGGCCTTCACCGTCGCCTGCGGAATACCGGTGAGCATCATTGGTCCAGTACTGGTGATCGGTTCGGCTGCGGGGGCCCTGTTCGGCATTTTCGGGGTCTGGTTGTGGCCCGAGAAGGCCGCAGATCCCGGGCTCTTTGCGATGATCGGCATGGCGGCGATGATGGGAGCGGTGTTGCAGGCACCATTGGCGGCGTTGATGGCGCTGCTGGAGTTGACTCATCATCCACACATTCTGCTGCCGGGCATGCTGGCCGTGGTGGTATCGGGACTGACGGCTCGGCAGTTGTGTCGCTGCGATGGTTTCTTCATCAGCGTCAAGCTGCATGGTCTGCATCCGCTGCAGCAACCACTGATGCAGGCATTATCCCGCGTCTCGGTGCCTGCGGTGATGGAACGCAGCCTGGTCCGGACCCGGCGTCGTGTGGATCGTGAACAGGCTCGGACGCTACTCGAGGCCAATCCGGTGTGGATCCTCATCGAGCGTTCCTCCGATGACAAGCCGACCCTGGCGCTGAAAGCCGCCGATCTGGCCCGGTGGTTACTCGAGCATGATGAGCAGGAAGCCAGGCGTCGTGCCTCAGAGACTGCCGAGCCGGAAGTCGAGCCTCGGGAAGCCTCACCCGGAGACGAGGAGACGGAAGGTCAGCAGGGAGGTGAGAAGGAGAAGGAGAAGGAGAAGGAGAAGGAGAAGGAGAAGGAGAAGGAGAAGGAGAAGGAGAAGGGACCGGATCTGCTGGACCTGCTGGAGATTCCCGGCCAGCGTCTCGACCTTGCTCCGATTCACCTGCAGGCGACACTCAGCGAAGCCTTCACCACGCTGAACAACAGCAAGGTAGATGGACTCTATGTGGAGCATGGATACCGGCCGGGTCAAAAGCGAATTTCCGGTATCATCACGCGGGATGCCATCGAGCGTTACTATCGCTTCTCTGATGCATCCATAACTTGATTCATCCACAGCCTGGGGAGTCGTCATGTATCTGTGGATAAAAGCACTTCATGTGGTGGCGGTGATCACCTGGTTTGCCGCCATGTTCTATCTGCCGCGGTTATTCGTCTATCACGCCATGGCACGCGACAAGGGCGAATCCACCAGTATGGAGACGTTCAAGATCATGGAGCGCAAGCTCTATCGCGGTATCATGACACCATCCATGATTGCCGTGCTGGCCCTGGGTGGTGCGCTGTTGTGGTTGAGTCCAGCCTGGTTCAGCCAGGGCTGGTTGCATGCCAAACTGGCGCTGGTGCTGTTGTTGGTGGCCTATCACCATGTCTGTCTTGTCTATCTCAAGCAGCTGGCCGAGGATCGCTGCCGACGCAGTTCGACCTTTTTTCGAATCTTCAATGAGTTGCCTGTGCTGGCACTGATTGCTGTTGTCATTCTTGTTGTGGTGAAGCCATTTTGAATCATGTCAGCGAGGGTTGGGCGCCAAATCTGCCTGGTGTACTGGTATTGGCAGGGCATGATCCTACCGGAGGGGCTGGAATCATCGCTGATGCAGAAACGGTTGCTGCCTGCGGTGGTTGGGCCCTGACTATCCCCACTGCCTTGACCGTGCAGAATCTGAACGATGTCGAGGCGGTTGTGTCGGTGTCGGCAGATGGCATTCGACGTGCGGCGGCGGCTCTGGATGAATTGCCGGTGGCAGCGATCAAGATTGGCTTGATCGCCGATCTTGAGGCGTTGGACGCGGTGGTGGATGTCATTCGCCGCCGTCCCGGGGTTCCGGTAGTAGCGGATCCGGTGCTGCGCGCGGGAGGAGGTTGTGAACTGGCCACCCGTGAGTTGATTGATGCCTGGTGCGAGCGTTTGTTGCCTCGTGTCGATATTCTGACGCCCAATCGTCAGGAATTGGCGCGGTTGGCAGGCGAAGCCTATCGTGACGATACCGAGCGGGCCGTCAGCCTGATGCAACTGGGGTGTCAGGCACTGTTGGTGACAGGTACCGATGAACCACCCAGCCAGATACCGACAGGCCGTGTAGCACATACGCTGCATGCACCGGATATCGATCGGCAGTGGACCTGGCCACGTCTTGACGGTCAGTATCATGGGTCCGGCTGTACCCTGGCCTCCGCTCTGGCGACTCGCCTGGCGGCCGGGGAATCATTGGTTGCTGCCTGTGAGCAGGCACAGGTCTTTACCTGGCAGGCGCTGGCTCATGGTTGGCAGCCCAGTCGTGGGCAGCATCTGCCGAGGCGTCTGTGGCGTTTGCCCAGTCCATGCTTCACCACCGACGAGGCCGGGTTATGATACGGCCTCGGCAATCCTCCATTCAGGATCGGTTGTGGCATGAGTATCTGCGAGCAGGAAATGCTGCCGACACTCAATCAAGGAGATCCGGTTGATCCATTGGGTTGCCGGGTTGATGACGGGCTGACGTTGGATGTTCTGGATAGCTGGAATACGGGTCGATAGGCGATATTCACCGCTCATTCACCGAGTTGTCCCAGTCACTCCACAGAGTTACCCACAGCCCAATAGCGATATACAGGCGCTGACAGCATGATGTTGGCGCTGGAGATTACTTTCTGGCCAAGAGGTTGCCATGACAACATCCGCTGAGCTCTTCGAACAGGCTTGTCGACATATTCCCGGTGGCGTCAATTCGCCGGTACGCGCGTTCAAGGGGCTCTATCGTCCACCGGTTTTCATGGAGCGCGCCCAGGGCGCCTACCTGTACGACGTGGAAGGCAAACGATACGTGGATTATGTCGGTTCCTGGGGACCAATGATCACCGGGCACGCCGACCCTGATGTCCTCGATGCGGTACGCGAGCGACTCGACAAGGGGTTGTCCTTCGGCACACCGACGGCCATCGAGACCACCATGGCCGATCTGATCTGCGACATCATGCCGAGCATCGAGATGGTTCGCATGGTCAACTCCGGTACTGAAGCTACCATGTCGGCCATCCGTCTGGCGCGGGGCTTCACCGGTCGTGACAAGATCGTCAAGTTCGAGGGCAACTACCATGGCCATAGCGATTCGCTGCTGGTCAAGGCTGGCTCCGGTGCTCTGACCCATGGTGAGCCCAGTTCGCCTGGTGTACCGGCGTCACTGGCCGATCACACCATTACCCTGTCCTATAATGACATTGATGAGGTCGAACGCTGCTTCGAGGAAGTCGGTAGTCAGATCGCCTGTATCATTGTTGAGCCGGTGGCCGGCAACATGAACTGTATCCCTCCCACCGATGGCTTCCTCAAGACGCTGCGCCAGGTCTGTGACCGCTACCAGAGCGTATTGATCTTCGATGAGGTGATGACAGGCTTCCGGGTGGCTCTGGGCGGGGCTCAAGCCTACTATGGAGTCTCACCGGATCTGACTTGCCTGGGCAAGATCGTCGGCGGTGGGATGCCGGTTGGCGCCTTTGGTGGTCGTGCCGACATCATGCAGGAACTCTCGCCACTCGGCCCGGTGTATCAGGCGGGAACCCTGTCCGGTAACCCTCTGGCCATGGCGGCCGGTGTTGCGTTGCTCAGCCGGATTCGTGAACCTGGTTTTCACGATGCCCTGGCGCAACGCGTTGATACGCTGTGTAATGGACTCGAGAGCCGTGCCCGTGATGCCGGAATCGATATGATCACTCAGCGCGCTGGCGGCATGTTCGGGGTGTTCTTTACTGCCCAGCGTAGTGTCGAGAACTTTGCCCAGGCCACCGCCTGTGATGACGATGCCTTCCGGCGTTTCTTCTCGGCGATGCTGGAGCAGGGAGTGTATCTGGCACCGTCGGCCTATGAGGCGGGCTTCATGTCCAGTGCCCATACCCCTGAGGACATCCAGGTAACGCTGGACGCTGCCGAACATGCCTTTGCCCAAATGACCTCAAGGGTCTGACAGGAGTTGACCATGACAGGCCATCAAGCCTCTGAGCAGAACACCGTATCGGACCCCTTCAGTCTCGACGAGTTACTGGATGCGCTGGCGGAATTTCACGCCGAGCCCCTGGCTTGTGAGTATGAGGTTCCTGACCCCATGGAACTGCTCAAGCAGCGTGTCGAGCGTGAGTACAATGCCTGTCGCTCACTGCTGTCAGGCGATGAGGATATCCAGCGGCTGGAGTCACTCCATAACTGGCTGCATCAGGATATGGCCCGTCTGGCGCCGATCATCGAGTCGCGCCGTGATCGCCTGCGCCCCAGCCGCTGGTACATGGAATACTCCGACGTACGTCTGCATGACAAGGGGCGCCTGGTCATCACCCAGAGTGCCGCTCAGGACCCGCAGCCGTTTGACTACCCGGTGATGTCGGATCCCGGCAATGACATTGCCAGCCTGCGTGTCGAGCTGGAACTACGTGGTGAAATGCAGCTTTCCCATCAGGCACTGGATGGGTATCTGCGACGCAGTGCCGACTACGAGCTGGCGCGGGTGGTGTCATTGCTGCAGGTGGTGGAATCCATGGCCGGCATGCGGCGGTCCCTGCAACGGCGTAATTCCCGGGGCGACAATGAGCGACCGGCCCTGCTCGCCGAGACCATGAACAGCTTCCGCCGTTATCTGGCATTGGCCGAGCGTCATGCCGAGTTCCGCTTCCCGCCGTTGATCATCGGTGTCGGTGTCTCGGGCAGCGGCAAGAGTCGTTTCACCCGGGCTCTGGTCGGGCGCATGGGAGCGGTACGCTTGAGTTCGGACGTACAGCGACTGGCGCTCTACGGTCTGGATATTCGTACCCTGGAAGGCGATCTTCCCGAGGATATCTATACCCGGGAAGTCACCACCAAGACCTATCAGCGACTGGCGACCTGTGCCGGCATTCTGCTTGATGCGGGTTTCATGGTCTGTATCGATGGGACTTTCCTCGAACGAAGTCAGCGCGACCTGTTGCGTCTGCAGGCCGAAGCCAGAGGATTGCCGGTGTTGCTGGTCAGCTTCGAGGCCGATGAATCCACGCTGCGCCGTCGCATCAGCAAGCGTGCCTTGCGTAATGATCGAGACGAATCCATGAGTCTCGCAGTACTTGCGGCTCAGCAGGATGCCTTTGAGGACTTTACTGACGAGGAACGCCTGCATCTGGTGCGGATCGACAGCACCGCCGAGAATGCTGCCGAGACCCTCGCCAGCATGATCGAAGAGCATGTCAGGGTGCTTTGAGCTACGAGCTACGAGCTACGAGCTACGAGCTACGAGCTGGCACATGTTCGTTCCCGACGAACATGCACACTTCCCACGTCCATGTGGGTCGCGAGCTACGAGCGGCAAGCAGGCAGGAATCTGCTCGCTGCTCGTGACTTGTAGCTCGGCTGCTTTCAGGATATCGACCGACGGGGTGGTGGGGCGCCGAGGTTCTGACGAGCCCAGTTGACGGCCTGGAGGCGGTTGCTCACACGTATCTTCTTGAAGACGTTATAGAGATGCGATTTGACGGTGTGCTCACTGACGCACAGGCGTTCGGCGATTTCCATGTTGGAGGCACCAGAGCCCAGCAGGCCGATGATTTCCATCTCGCGCTGGGTCAAGCCGCAAGCCGGGCGATAGGCATTGAGTTGCTGACGACGAGAAAACTCGATCAGGCGGGTCATCAACGAGCGTGACATCCAGAGATCGTTGGTACCAAATAGTTTCTCGATGCCCTTGCAGATGCGCTCGAGACTATCCTGGCGGTAGAATACGCCGCGCAGATGCATGAAGGACAATACCTCCAGCGCATGTTCCTCGTCGCGCAGGTTGAAGGCGGTCAGCAGTAGCCCCGTATGGCGAGCGCCCTGATCCTGCCAGTGCTGCATGGCACCGTCATCGACGTGATCCGCATCCATCAGAATCAGCGTCGGGGTCTCGTCGTCGACCTCGATGGTTTCAGTCGGCGCGGCAATGGATACAGGACAGTGGAACTGATCCTTGATGTAATTGATAAAAAGTAGTGACTGAGGATTGTGGTCCGTCACCAGCACTATCTGTCCTGCAGTGTTGCTCATTCTAATGCCTCCATTCATCCACCGACCTCCTCTCGTCCGAGATGGGTATGACGAGGGATCCGAGGGCTTTTGATCAGCCAGCACAAGGCATCGTGTAATCTTGTGTTACATTTCGGCCAGGGGGTTATACGAATTTCAGCATATCGCATGAATACCAGCAGCACGAAGCACCATGCGCGTTCTAGCGCAGCATAAATGAGTGTTACTGCATTGTTACCTGGCACTTTCCAGGTTGTTAGGCTGCCTTTCCCTTATGCGTGATAAAGTATAACGATGCTGGGCGTTGACCCCCTGATGCCGAGCAAGAATTCATTGTTGCAAGAGTCTTTCCAATGACCGAATCCACCGAGCTGGTTATCGCCAGCGGCAATGCCGGCAAACTGAGGGAATTCTCCGCCTTGTTGGCATCGCGCAATATCCTGGTCAGGCCTCAGGCTGACTACAATGTGACCGATGTTGAGGAAACTGGTTCCACCTTTGTCGAAAATGCTCTGCTCAAGGCCCGAGAAGCCTGTCGTGTCAGTGGTCACCCGGCGCTGGCGGATGACTCCGGATTGGCGGTCGATGCGCTGGGCGGTCGACCGGGAATCTATTCCGCACGTTTTGCCGGTGAACCAAAGGACGATCAGCGCAACAACGACAAGCTGCTGGAACAGTTGCAGGATATTCCCGAGGGCAGCAGAGGGGCGAGTTACTGGTGCGTACTGGTGCTGTTGCGCCATGCCGAGGACCCCGTCCCGCTGGTAGTTCAACAGCAGTGGCGTGGCGAGATTCTTGCGCACCCTCGTGGTGAGGGAGGGTTCGGGTATGATCCACTGTTCTGGGTGCCGGAGTGTGGCATGACTGCCGCCGAGCTGTCGGCCGAGGAAAAGAATCGCCTGAGTCATCGTGGCCGCGCACTGGATGTGCTGCTCAAGACGCTCGATGAAGGTGTGCCGGGACTTTAGATGTCGACTCCGTCTGAACTACCCAGCCTGGCGCTTTACGTGCACGTTCCCTGGTGTGTGCGCAAATGCCCCTATTGTGATTTCAACTCCCATGGTGTTGGCCGCCAGTCGACGCTGCCGGAACAGGATTATCTGCGTGCCCTTGTGGCCGATCTCGAAGCGGATATCGCACTTGTTGGTGAGCGTTCACTTACTAGCATATTTATCGGTGGCGGTACGCCAAGCCTGATGTCCGGTGATTTCTACGCCCGTCTATTGGAAGCCATTGCCCAGCGTGTTCCGTTGGCCAGGGGCATCGAGATCACCCTCGAAGCCAATCCCGGCACGCTCGAGCGAGGACGTTTCGCGGCCTATCGCGAAGCGGGGATCAACCGATTGTCGCTGGGAGTGCAGAGCTTTCAGGATGATCAATTACAGGCGCTGGGGCGGATTCATTCGGGAGATGATGCCCAACGTGCTGTCGGCGAAGCACGACAGGCCGGCTTCGACAATCTCAATCTCGACCTGATGCATGGCCTGCCCGGCCAGACGCCGGAGTTGGCGTTGGCCGATCTGGATCAGGCCCTGGCATTGGCGCCGGAACACCTGTCCTGGTATCAACTGACGCTGGAGCCCAATACCGAATTTCATTCGCATCCACCGGCGCTGCCGGATGAGGAAATTCTCTGGGATATTCAGGATCTGGGGCACGAGCGCCTGGAGCAGGCCGGTTTTCATCGCTATGAGATATCGGCTTATGCCCGTTCAGAGCGCCGGGCACGACACAACATCAACTACTGGCAGTTCGGTGATTACCTGGGAATCGGCGCTGGAGCTCATGGCAAACTCAGCCAGCCGGGAAATGATGGGCTACGCATCGAACGACGCTGGAAAACGCGACAGCCTGAGGCTTACCTGCGTCGGCTTGATGACCCTCGAGGGTTTGTCGCCGGTGCCCGTGAGATCAATGATGACGAGCTGGTGCTGGAGTTTGCCATGAATGCCCTGCGGCTGGTTGATGGGGTAGCGCTCTCTATCTGGCAGCAACATACCGGTCAACCTGCCGAAAGGCTCGCGGAGTGTCTCCAGCCGGCGAGGGATAAAGGACTTATTGTGGAAGATCCCTCAAGGCTTCAAGCGAGCCCCCGCGGTCTATTATTCTTGAATGACTTGTTGACCCTGATCAGTGAAACCTGACAGTAATTCAGGAAGCCTGCATGAACATTCCAGCCCCGGTGGCTTATGCTGATGCAGAGATTTCCCCATACCAGCACGGAAGGAGATAGAAGAATATGATCCGCTCCACTCGATTGATTGCTCCCCTGGCAGCCGCTGCCATTCTGGCGGGTTGTGCCTCCAACGATCCCTATTCAGGTCAGCCGACAGGTCAGACAGATCGCAACAACACCGGTATCGGCGCTGCGGTAGGTGCCGTCGTAGGTGCCGCTGCTGGTGCCATCAGTGGCGACGGCAGCACCAGCAAGCGTGACCGAGCACTGATCGGCGCCGCCGCCGGTGCGGCGGTAGGTGGCGGTATCGGTGCCTACATGGACAAGCAGGAAGAGCAGCTGCGTCAGAGCACTCAGGGTACCGGCATCGGTGTCGAGCGTCAGGGCGACAACATCGTGCTCAACATGCCCAACAGTGTGACCTTCGGTTTTGATTCATCGCAGCTGACGGGGCAGGCATCCAGCGCACTCAATGATGTAGCGAACGTTCTCAACCAGTACCCGGAAACTCGCATCACCATCGCGGGCCATACCGATTCCACTGGCGATGCCGGCTACAACCAGCAGCTCTCGGAGCGTCGCGCCCAGGCCGTGGGTAGCTACCTGCAGAGTAGTGGCGTTTCCGGTACTCGCCTGTCGATGATGGGTTATGGCGAGAACCAGCCGATCGCCAGCAACAACACCGAACAGGGTCGTGCCCAGAACCGTCGCGTCGAGATCGTGGTCACCCCGACCGGCCAGGCTGGCCAGTAGGGCTGATAGTCGCGCGACTCTCGCTTCGGTGAGAATCCGGCCCGCCACCTCAGGGTGGCGGGTTTTTTGTGGCCGTAAGCCGGCTCAAGCGATGAATTTCGGCGACTGGAGGGGAAGCCGCATTTCTGCTGGTATTGCCAGGGCTTCAGCCGCTAGTCTTTTCGTAATTTCTGCTACCCCAGTGGATCTCTGGTCTGGATTCTTGACTATGCTTTCCTATCAGCACGCCTATCATGCCGGCAATTTCGCCGACGTTCACAAGCATCTCTGCACATATGCTGCAGCGGAACATTTGTTACGTAAAAAATCTCCCATTACGTTTATTGATACTCATGCGGGTCGTGGGAGTTATCCGTTGACCGCCAGGGAGACGGAACAGCTGCAGGAGTATCGAGATGGTGTCGAACGGCTATGGAAGGAACGTCGACAGCTGCAGGATCAACCCCTTCTTGGCCAATGGCTGGAAGCACTGGGAGCGCTTCAGGAAGGAGAGCGCCTGGTGTGCTATCCGGGATCTCCCTGGTGGCTGGGGTCGCGGGTTCGCGATCAGGACCGACTGACACTTTTCGAGCTGCATCCCGGCGAGCATCGTCATCTGGCCGAGCAGTCGGTGGTCGCGCCAGAGCACGAAGGGAAGCTGAGGCGAGTGCATGGTGACGGACTCGAGGGCCTGGTCAAGGCATTGCCGGTAGCGACCCCCCGTCTCTGTGTGCTCATCGACCCCAGTTTCGAGCGCAAGGACGAGTACCTCGAAGTCGTCGAGACGCTCAGGCAGGCGATGCGCAAGGCGCGGCATGCCGTGGTGCTGGTGTGGTACCCGTTGCTGCCGGCAGGACGCCATCGAGCCATGCTGGAGGCACTTGGCGGCAGTGGGATCCGCAAGATATGGCGTAGCGAAGTATGCCGTGAGCCGCCTACTCACGCGACTCACGGCATGTACGGCAGCGGTATGCTGGTGATCAACCTTCCCTGGGGGCTTGATCAGGCGCTGGAAGCTGCCATTCAGCGCTGGTTGCCGGTGCTGGGGGCGCAGTCGTCACACCGATCGAGCTGGTTGGTGGAGGAGTGATGGTCAAGGTTGCCCACCGCTCTGTCAGGTTACGATTCAGACATCGAGGATGGTCTCGAAACCACCGTAGATCAACCGCTTGCCATCGAAAGGTGCCTCGCCCATGAAGCCTTCCATGGCCTTGTCGTCTTCCATCTTCTGGAAGGCGTCATCGCGCACCTGTCGGGAGGGATATTCGATCCAGCTGAAGACGATGACCTCTCCTGGTTCGGCCTGCACAGCACGATAGAAGTCGGTGACCTTGCCTTCCGGCACATCCACACCCCAGGCCTCCACGATCCGGGTTGCCCCATAGCGTTTGAATATCTCGGCGGCCTCAGCCGCCAGATCGCGATACGCCTGCTTGTTGCCTTCCGGTACAGCAACCACAAATCCTTCGACATAGCTCATGACAGGATACTCCTGATGCATTGATCCAGAATGAGTGTAGCTGGCCTTGTGGCGGTGGTGTGGCCGCAGGAGAGGCCCTGTCCCCGTATGTTCGGTAATGCAGGCTGATATCCATGAGGTCCATATGCTCTACCGCTTTCCCGCTCACACCTATGCCATGGCGATGGAGGCTTATTCTCGGCCGTACGAGACTCCCATCGAAGTTGATCAGGGTGAAGTGATTCAACCGCTGACAGATGGCTCCATGCAGACCGACTTCATGGGCTGGACATGGTGTATTGCCAATGACGGACGCGCTGGTTGGGTGCCCAATGCCTGGTGTGAGCCCTGCGCTGATGGCTGGAAACTGATGCGGGATTACAGTGCACTGGAGCACTCTGTCCGCAGGGGAGACCGCCTGCGGCTGATATTCAGTGAAAGTGGCTTTGTCTTCTGTGAGGCGGAGAGCGGCGAACAGGCCTGGCTACCCGATGCCGTTCTTGCGCTCGACAGCAACGTGCAAGGCATGTGATAGCGGGCCTGTTGCCGGGGGCTATTTGCCGATACAGAAGCTACCGAAGATTTCCCCCAGCAGGTCATCGGCGCTGAACTCACCGGTGATCTCGCCCAGCGCATGCTGGGCATCACGCAGGTCCTCGGCCAGCAGTTCACCAGCACCGTAGCCAAGCAGTTGGGATTGACCATTTTCCATCGCTGTACGAGCGCGGTCGAGGGCATCCAGGTGGCGGCGGCGGGCGGAGAAGCGGCCCTCGGTGGTGGTTTCAAAGCCCATCACTGCCTTGAGATGTTCCTTGAGGTTATCCACACCCTGGCCAGTATGCGCCGAGAGACGCAGGGTGGGAGTGGATGTGGATAAATCGATACCCGGCGGTTCGCCACTCTGGTCGATCTTGTTGCGCACCAGGGTCAGGCGATCGGGGAGTGGCAGACGCGCGACAAATTCCGGCCAGATCGCCATCGGGTCATCGGCGTCAGTGGTACCGGCGTCGACCAGCAACAATACTCGGTCGGCCTTCTCGATCTCGGCCCATGCGCGAGCCACGCCGATCTGCTCCACGGCGTCGGGGGTATCACGCAACCCCGCAGTGTCGATGATATGCAGCGGCATGCCATCGATGTGAATGTGTTCGCGCAGGACGTCTCTGGTCGTGCCTTCGATATCGGTGACGATGGCGGTTTCCTGCTCGGTCAACGCATTGAGCAGGCTCGATTTTCCGGCATTGGGACGTCCTGCAATCACCACGTTCATGCCTTCACGCATCAGCGCGCCCTGGCCGGCACTGGCACGCACCTCGGTCAGATCGCTCATCAGTGCTGTCAATTTACCGGCGACATGGCCATCAGCAAGAAAGTCGATCTCTTCCTCGGGAAAGTCGATGGCGGCCTCGACGTACATGCGCAGCTCGATCAGCCCCTGAACCAATGCCTGGACTCGGATCGAGAACTCACCCTGCAGCGAACGCAGGGCATTTTCCGCGGCCCCGCGTGAGCTGGCCTCGATCAGGTCGGCGATGGCTTCGGCCTGGGCAAGGTCGAGCTTGTCGTTGAGGAAGGCCCGCTCGGAAAATTCTCCGGGTCTGGCCAGACGAGCGCCGAGTTCGACGCAGCGTTCCAGCAGCATATCCATGATCACTGGCCCACCATGGCCCTGGAGCTCCAGTACATCTTCTCCGGTGAAGGAGTGGGGCCCCCGAAAGAACAACGCGATCCCTTCGTCGATGACGCCCTGAGCGCCGCTGAAGGGACCGTAATGGGCCAGGCGAGGCGTGGGGCAGTGTCCCAGTACTTCCCGGGCAATCGACTCACAGGCTGGCCCTGAGACGCGAATGATGCCGACGCCACCACGGCCTGGGGCGGTGGCCAGGGCGGCGATACTGTCCTGGGTGTAGAGTCGCTGGGTCATGGCAGGATTCCTTGATGATCAGGGCTATTGTCCGGGGACGGATGGCGTTTGACCACCCTGAAAAGCCGAACCCCCGCTCATCAGGCGGGGGCTCGGAAGATCGAGATGGGCAGTGACCTTATTTGGTCTTCATGCCCTTGCCGACATTGGGGTCGTCCTCGATCCTGCGGGTGATGATGTACTGCTGGGCGATCGAGATGCAGTTGTTGCACACCCAGTAGATCACCAGACCAGCCGGGAACCACAGGAAGAAGAAGGTGAAGATGATCGGCAGCATCTTCATGATCTTCGCCTGCATGGGGTCCGGAGGTGTCGGGTTGAGCATCTGCTGGACGAACATCGAAGCGCCCATCAGGATCGGCAGCACGAAGTATGGGTCCTTCACCGACAGATCCTGGATCCACAGCATGAAGGGAGCATGGCGCAGCTCAACGGACTCCAGCAGCATCCAGTACAGGGCAATGAATACCGGCATCTGGATCAGGATCGGCAGACAGCCCCCCAGCGGATTGATCTTTTCCTTCTGGTAGAACTTCATCATCTCCTGGGACATCTTCTGGCGATCGTCGCCGAAGCGTTCCTTGAGACGCTGCATTTCCGGGCCCAACTTGCGCATGCGCGCCATGGACTTGTAGGCCTTGGCGGACAGTGGCCACAGTGCTGCCTTGACCATGATGGTCAGGATCACGATCGACCAGCCCCAGTTACCGATCAGGTCGTGGATATGATCAAGCAGCCAGAACAGCGGGTTGGCAATGAACCACAGCCAACCGAAGTCGACGGTCAGCTCGAGGTTGGGTGCCACGGCTTCCAGGCGCTCCTGGATCTTGGGGCCCACGTACAGGGTTGCGGCCAGGGTCGCATTGGCACCGGGTTCGACAGTCTGGGCCTGACCAGCAAAGGCGGCGATGTTGCGCTGCTTCGAATCGGTGGCCGCGTAGTACAGGTTCTGCTGCTTCTGCGAAGGCACCCAAGCCGAGGTGAAGTAGTGCTGAATGATGGCTACCCAGCCGCCGGTGACATCCTGATTGGGCACCTTGCCGGCCTGGATGTCCTCGAAATCGACCTTCTCGTAGCGATTCTCCGGAGTGGAGTAGGCGGCACCCAGGAACGAGCGCATGCCCATCTTGGGACCGGTGGACGGGTCAGGATTGTTGTCGCGGACCAACTGACCAATGAAGCGTGCATTCACCGCTTCACCGCTGCCATTGTCCAGCAGGTAGGAAACGTTGACCGCATAGTCATCACGCTTGAAGGTAAAGCGCTTGATGATATCGACACCATTGACGGTCGCGGTCAGGTCGACCTGCAGCTCATCCTGGCCATCGACCAGACGGTATTCGGTCTTCTCCGGGGAGAAGGAGATACGACCGGAGTTGCCGTCCAGTTGCAGGCCAGAGCGGGCGACATAGCTCAGTGTGCTGTTGTCGGCCAGCAGCACGTAGGGACGTTCACTGTCCTGGCTCATCAGGTGCTCAGGCAGCGCGGCATAGACAACATCACCACCCTCGGGATCGATGCGTACATCGAGCACATCGGTGATCACGGCGATCAGGTCGCGGCTGTTGGTTGCCGCAGCTTCGTTGCCCGGCAGCTCGTTGCTGACGGCATTGCTGGAGCCTGAGTCCGGTGCTGCAAGACCCTCGGAACCTTCAGAGCCTTCCTGAGGAGCGGCGTTGCTGGTGATGGCCGGAGGAGCTTCCGGCGATGAGGGAGGCTGACCATAATCCTGGTTCCACTGCACCATGATCAGGTAAGCGAGCACCGCCAGGGGGATCAGCAAAAGTAGTCGTTTTACGTCCATGAGGGGTCTGCCCGATGGGAAGTGAACAATCCAGTGGCGTCCGTCTGGGCGCCGACGCCTGGGAGAAATACACCAAAGCCCGCCAGAGGCAGGCCAGGATCCGTACGCAGACATTCTGCGATGAGAGAGGTGACGTCAATGTTATCGACGACGTTGGGCTCGATCATGCGCATATACAGTGTCATCGCATCGAAGGAGCCGGACGGCGCTATCCGCGGCGCTGGTGAGCGGCGGGGGAGTGGGGGGCCGTCGAGGAGCGAGAGGGTCGGGTCGACTTCTCGGCCTCGCGCTCGAGGCGGCGCCACATGCCGAACAACTGACGATGCACGGTATTGTTGTCGACCTCATTGACGCCACGTCTCGCCAGTAGAACGATATCCACACCGGGAAGTCGATACTGGGAATGGCGTACAGATTCGCGGGCCAATCGCTTGAGACGGTTGCGATCAACGGCCCTGCGTACGTTCTTCTTGCTGAACACCAGGCCAAGGCGCGGGTGCCCCAGATCATTGGGGGTAGCCAGCGCCATCAGGCCCTTGCCGTGGACCTTGTATACCGCACTGTCAAAGACGTGGCGGTAATCCCCAGCAGTCAGCAAGCGGTAGTGCCGGGGAAAGGTCAGACAGGTCACGCTCGACCTGCGATCAGGCGCTCAGGCGCTTGCGGCCCTTGGCACGACGACGTGCCAGAACGGCACGGCCGTTCTTGGTAGCCATGCGAGCACGGAAGCCGTGCGCGCGCTTGCGCTTGAGAACGCTCGGTTGGAATGTGCGCTTCATAACTTGTTAATCCTGAATGGTTTTTTGGATCGGATAGACAACCAAAGGAGCCCGGAATCGGGTCGGGCTCCTCGGGGGTATTCGGTTCAAGACCGGACATTCTAGTGATTTCAAGTCCTCTGCGCAATTGTTGTGCGCATTTTTAGCCCAGCAGTGCTGGTTACCGCCTTGAATACCGCCTGCCACTGCCAGCTGCTCGGAAGTTCCCGGTGGCTGTCATTCGATGGCATTGAGATGGCGAGGTCGGGAGGAGCCAGGTACCCACAGCCCGGCTTACCTTCCTTCGAATGTTCAAACCTTAATCACTATAGAACTAAGTACCTGTATATACTTGTTATTATTACTGGGGATAATGTTTGTGGATAACTGGCAAAGTTTCTTTAAAGTCAATATGCTGCGCCGCACACAAAAGTGTGGGAAAAGCGTTGAACACCGGTGGGCGAGACGTTGATGAGCTGTGCAGAAAGGTTGGCATTATCCACAGGAGGGAATCCGTCCCTGTTCCATCCCCAGTTCCCTGGGGTAGCAAACCTCCGGTTTTCCACAGAGCTCTCTTGATACTTCTGGCGTGTGGATAACTCATTCCCGGAACGATACAATGCGCGGTCGTTCTTCCAATCAAGGTAGCTCGTGTGTCGCTCGCTCTTTGGCAACAATGTCTGGAAACCCTCCAGGACGAACTGAGTTCACAGCAGTTCAACACCTGGATTCGACCGCTTCAGGCGGAGGAGGAGGCCAATCAGCTTCGGCTGTTGGCGCCCAACCGGTTTGTGCGTGATTGGGTCAACGACAAGTACGCCAAGCGTATCAGTGAGCTGATGCGTGAGCTTGCGCCGGCCAAACCACCCAAGGTGATGCTGGCAGTGGGAAGCCGACGCGCTGCGGCTCAAGCTCCCCTGACTCGTGACCTGGGTGATCCGGTATCGGCCACCCCGCCACAGGCCCCTGCAGTACGTACCCCTCCCCGCGGAGACGTAGCAGACGAGCGCGAGATTGATCGTCTGCGCGAGACTGGTGAGGGCGGTGGCACTCGTACGCCCAGCGGCGAACGCCAGGTGCAGGTGGAGGGTAGCCTCAAGCACTCCAGTGGCCTCAATCCCAACTTCACCTTCGAAACCTTTGTCGAGGGTAAGTCGAACCAGTTGGCCCGTGCCGCCTCGCGCCAGGTGTCGGAGAACCCGGGGGGCGCCTACAACCCACTGTTCCTGTATGGCGGTGTGGGGCTTGGTAAAACCCACCTGATGCATGCCGTGGGCAATGCGTTGGCAGGGCGTCGCGAGAATGCGCGGGTGGTGTATCTGCACTCCGAGCGTTTTGTGGCCGATATGGTCAAGGCGTTGCAGCTCAACGCCATCAATGACTTCAAGCGCTTCTATCGCAGCGTTGATGCGCTGCTGATCGATGACATCCAGTTCTTTGCCGGCAAGGAGCGTTCCCAGGAGGAGTTCTTCCATACCTTCAATGCGTTGCTTGAAGGTGGCCAGCAGATGATTCTGACCTCGGATCGCTATCCGAAGGAGATCAGTGGTGTCGAGGAGCGTCTCAAGTCACGTTTTGGCTGGGGCCTGACGGTTGCCATCGAGCCGCCCGAGTTGGAGACGCGTGTCGCAATCCTGATGAAGAAGGCTGATCAGGCCAGGGTCGACCTGCCTCACGATGCCGCCTTCTTCATTGCCCAGAAGATCCGCTCCAATGTGCGTGAGCTGGAAGGGGCGCTGAAGAAGGTGATTGCCGACTCGCACTTCATGGGCAAACCGATTACCCAGGATTTCATCCGTGAGTCTCTCAAGGATCTGCTCGCCCTGCAGGACAAGCAGGTTGGAGTAGACAATATTCAGCGTACCGTGGCGGAGTACTACAAGATCAAGCTGGCGGACCTGCTTTCCAAGCGCCGTTCCCGCTCTGTAGCTCGTCCCCGTCAGGTCGCCATGGCGTTGGCCAAGGAACTGACCAACCATAGTCTTCCGGAGATTGGTGATGCCTTCGGTGGTCGTGATCACACCACTGTGCTGCATGCCTGCCGCAAGGTTCAGGCGTTGCAGGAAGAAAGTGCCGATATTCGTGAGGACTACAAGAATCTGTTGCGGCTGTTGACCAGCTGACTAGACATATGGGCCCCGGAGCCTCGACTTGCAGGGTCTTGACCAACAGGGTCCAGATCACATGAGTTACACCCGCTGGGGTCATTCGTCTCAACCCCTTCCAGGACAAGAAGTGGAGCCGTCATGAAATTTTCCATCTCCAGAGAAGCACTGTTGCGCCCACTTACGCTGGTCGCTGGCGTAGTCGAGCGCCGCCAGACCTTACCAGTGCTCTCCAATGTATTGATCAAGGTCGAGCAGGACGAGGTCTCGCTGACCGGAACGGATCTGGAGGTTGAGCTGGTGGGTCGCACCGTGGCCAGCGAGGTCGAGGAAGTCGGCGCGATCACTGTCCCGGCGCGTAAGTTGATGGATATCTGCAAATCGCTGCCGGACCAGTCAGAGATCCAGCTGGCACTGGAGGACGGTCGTGCCGTGCTGCGTAGTGGGCGTTCGCGTTTCACGCTGTCGACCTTGCCGGTTGCCGAGTTCCCCAATATCGAGGATGGCCAGAAGAGCGTCGAGCTGGCATTGCCGCGCGGCACGCTCAAGCACCTCATCGATTCCACATCCTTCGCCATGGCGCAGCAGGATGTACGCTACTACCTCAACGGCCTGCTGCTGGAGTTCGCGCCTAACCTGGTGCGCTCGGTGGCGACTGATGGCCATCGCCTGGCGGTGTGTTCGCGTTCCGCCGAGATTCAGGTTGAGTCTTCGCAGAAGCTGATCGTACCGCGCAAGGGCGTGCTCGAGCTGGTGCGCCTGCTGGACGACTCCGAGGAGCCGGTCAGCCTGACACTGGGCTCATCCCATCTGCGCGCCCACACTGGCGACTTTACCTTCACCTCCAAGCTGGTCGACGGAAAATTCCCCGATTATGAGCGTGTTGTGCCGCGCGGCGGCGACAAGGTGTTTATCGCCGAGCGCTCGGAGCTTCGCCAGGTACTGTCGCGTACTGCGATTCTGTCCAACGAGAAGTATCGCGGTGTACGTCTGCATCTCGAGGAAGGCAATCTCAAGGTCATGGCCAACAACCCTGAGCAGGAAGAGGCCGAAGAGAATATCGCCATCGAGTACAGTGGTGCGGCGATGGAAATCGGCTTCAATGTTGGTTATCTGATTGATGTATTGAATGCTGTCGGCGAGGATCGCGTTCAGATGACGCTTGGCGACCCCAACAGCAGTGCGCTGATGGAGGAGCCGGGTGGCGGCGACGCGCTCTATGTTGTCATGCCGATGCGTCTGTAACGGATGCCTGTTGACTCTCGATGCGGTTGAGGCTGAATCCCCATGCCGATTGACCGTCTGATATTCCAGGGCCTGCGTAATCTGCAGGCCCTGGACGTTTCTCCGGGCCCGAGAATCAATCTGATCTCCGGCGCCAATGGCAGTGGCAAGACCAGCCTGCTCGAAGGCATCCATATCCTCGGCATGGGCCGTTCCTTTCGCGCTCGTAGGCTGACCCATGCGATTACCCATGAAACGCCCTCAGTGACCCTCCACGGCCGTCTGGCCGGGGATCCTCCCGTTACCATCGGTATTCGTCGCCAGCGCGACCAGAGCGAGCTGTTGATGAAGGTTTCCGGCGAGCGAGTCGAGCGTATTGCCAGTCTCGTCGAGACCTTGCCGCTGCAATTGATCAACCCCGATGCCTTTCGTCTGCTCGAGGGACCTCCAGCAGGTCGCCGTGAGTTTCTCGACTGGGGTGTGTTTCACGTGAAACATGACTTCATCGATGCGTGGCGTCGTTTCAGGCGGGCGCTGAAACATCGGAATGCACTGCTCAGACATGGTAGAATGGACGATGCCTCACTGAATGTGTGGGAGCATGAGCTGGCGGTATGGGGACGGCGACTCGATGAGTTGAGAGCAGAGTGGGTGGAATCCTTTCTGCCGGTATTTGAAGAGACGTTGGAAGGATTGATTTCCATGCCGGGGTTGAGGTTGCGTTACTCGCGGGGCTGGGATCGACAGCGTGATCTGGCAGAGGTGTTGCGCCAGGGGCGTGATACAGATCGCCAGATGGGGTTTACTCAACAGGGGCCACAGCGAGCGGATCTTGGTATCCGATTGAACAAGCGGCCAGCAGTGGAAGTGCTTTCACGAGGACAGCAGAAGCTCGTCGTGAGCGCATTGAAGCTGGCACAGGGACGGTTGCTGGAACGGACCACGGGGCGAACCTGCCTCTACCTGATCGATGACCTTCCAGCGGAGCTGGACAGCACACACCGTGCTGTCTTCTGCCAGTGGCTGGAAAGGATGCAGTGCCAGGCCTTCATCACCAGCGTGGATCACGAAGTGCTGGCCAACCTGTGGCATGACACGACACCAGTCGCGATGTTTCACGTGAAACATGACGCTGACGGTGGTGGAGTGCTTCAGGCAATAGACAGACAGACGTCATGACGGAGCGGTCAATGAGCGAACAGGCTTACGACTCATCGAGCATCAAGGTACTGAAAGGCCTGGATGCCGTACGCAAGCGGCCCGGGATGTATATCGGCGACACCGATGACGGCACTGGCCTGCACCATATGGTCTTCGAGCTGGTGGATAACTCCATCGACGAGGCCCTTGCCGGACACTGCACCGAGATCAGGGTGATCATTCACCCTGACGAGTCGGTTACCGTGAGTGATAACGGGCGTGGTATTCCCACCGATATCCATGAGGAAGAGGGCGTTTCGGCGGCCGAGGTCATCATGACGGTGCTGCACGCCGGCGGTAAGTTCGATGACAACTCCTACAAGGTGTCGGGCGGGTTGCATGGCGTTGGTGTTTCGGTGGTCAACGCACTGTCCGAGGAGCTCAAGCTGACCATCTGGCGGGCTGGCCAGGTGCATGAGCAGATCTATCGTCATGGCGTACCTCAGGCGCCGCTGGGCGTTGTTGGTCAGACCGAAAAGACCGGTTCCCGGGTCCATTTCCGGCCGTCACCGGAGACCTTTGCCAATATCGAGTTCCACTTCGATATTCTTGCCAAGCGCCTGCGCGAACTGTCGTTCCTCAACTCTGGCGTGGCCATTCGCTTGCTTGACGAGCGTAGTGGCAAGGAAGAGCTGTTCCATTATGAAGGCGGGCTCAAGGCCTTTGTTGACCATCTGAACACCAACAAGACGGTGCTCAATCCGGTCTTCCACTTCAATGCCGAGCGCGAAGATGGCGTGGCCGTGGAAGTGGCCATGCAGTGGAACGACACCTTTGCCGAGAACATCTTCTGCTACACCAATAATATTCCGCAGCGCGATGGCGGTACGCACCTGGCCGGCTTCCGTGCCGCACTGACACGTACCCTCAATCACTATATCGAGGCGGAAGGGCTGCTGAAGAAAGCCAAGGTTGCAACATCAGGCGATGATGCTCGTGAAGGCCTGACGGCGATTATTTCAGTCAAGGTGCCCGATCCCAAGTTCTCCTCGCAGACCAAGGACAAGCTGGTATCTTCGGAGGTGAAAACCGCCGTAGAACAAGAGCTTGGACGGCTGTTCTCCGAGTATCTGGTGGAGAAGCCCAACGAGGCCAAGGCAATCGTCAACAAGATGCTTGATGCTGCCAGGGCGCGTGAGGCCGCACGCAAGGCGCGTGACATGACCCGCCGCAAGGGCGCTCTCGATATCGCCGGGCTGCCGGGCAAGCTGGCCGATTGCCAGGAGAAGGATCCCAGCCTTTCCGAACTCTATCTGGTCGAGGGTGACTCGGCCGGTGGTAGTGCCAAGCAAGGCCGCGATCGTCGTACTCAGGCTATCCTGCCGCTCAAGGGCAAGATCCTCAACGTCGAGAAGGCGCGCTTTGACAAGATGCTGTCATCTGCCGAGGTCGGTACTCTGATCACGGCGCTGGGCTGTGGCATCGGCCGCGAGGAGTTCAACCCCGAAAAGCTGCGTTATCACTCGATCATCATCATGACCGACGCCGACGTTGATGGTTCGCACATCCGTACGCTGTTGCTGACGTTCTTCTTCCGTCAAATGTCGGTGTTGATCGAGCGTGGTCATGTATTCATCGCACAGCCGCCGCTGTACAAGATCAAGCGAGGCAAGCAGGAAAGCTACCTCAAGGATGAGCAGGCGATGACCGACTACCTGACCACTACAGCGCTTGATGGTGCGCGCTTGTGTGTCAACGCCGACGCTCCGGGCATTAGCGGCTCCCATCTCGAGAGCTTGGTCAACCAGTACCGTGATGTCATGAGGCGTGTAGATCGCCTATCGAGGGTCTACCCCAACGAAGTCCTGCGCAAGGTGGTGCATGCGGCGAAGCTTGATGGCGAGGAAAGCCTCAAGGATCGCAGTACCATGCAGCAGTGGATTGAGCTCCTGCAGAAGGAAATGGACGACCTTGTGGCTTATGAGGGCGGCCCGCGCTACACCTTCTCGCTGCAGGAGGACACCGAGCGAGGAGTGTTCCTGCCGGCGGTCAGCTTGATTGCTCATGGTGTGACCACCGATTACGTCTGGGGCCTGGATTTCTTCACCAGTGCTGATTATCGCGCCATGGCTGCTCTCGGTGAGACGTTGGATGGATTGCTCGAAGAGGGAGCCTATATCGCCCGTGGTGAGCGCCAGAAGAGTATCAGCACCTTCTATGAAGCGCTGGACTGGCTGATGGCGGAAGCCCAGCGTGGCCTGGCTATCCAGCGCTACAAGGGGCTTGGCGAGATGAATCCGGATCAGCTGTGGGAAACCACCATGGATCCGAATACCCGCCGAATGCTGCGCGTCACTATCGAAGATGCCGTAGCGGCCGACATGATGTTCAACACTCTGATGGGTGATGAGGTCGAACCTCGTCGTGACTTTATCGAGCGCAATGCACTGGTCGCGAATCTCGACGTTTAACCACCATTGGTGAGTCGTGATGTTTCACGTGGAACATCACTGCTCGCAGCAACAGTCAGACTGATCAACACATCAGTACAGAAATCCCGGCCAGCTTCTGCTTGCCGGGATTTCTGCATTCAGGAGCAAATTGTTTCCGACATGCATGTTTGCAGAGACCGGACAGACATGCTCAAGAGACATGGAAGAAATGTTCCACGTGAAACATCGGGAGGACTATCCACCTGAATGGAAGCCTGGCCTGCTGTGGAGCGCGTGCTGGGCGGTGGTGGCACAGGCGTGGATGGGGGGGCGTGCTCAGGCGAGGGCCGAGGGTAAGCTCCGGGAGGGCAGAGTGACGCTACTCCCTGTGTGGTGCTCGAGAAGGCCATGTTGCTGATAGACGCCCTCGAGTACAAGGTCCAGGTATGATCTCGACATTCAGATTACAGACCAGCCCAGAGCCATGATCGATCCCCTGCCTGACGGTCCCTCTGTCACGCGGTGAAGCCATCCTGCCCGCATCCACCAAGATCCAACCCTTGTGGTATTGATGCCCAATAACGGTGGTCAACACCGGCAGTGCAATATCTTTCAGTCGGCGAAACCTCAGGTCAGCCATAAACAGGTCGAAGAAGACGTACACACCAGCGCGAACCTCCTTAACACCGGCCAGATGTCGTTCTGCACGTGAAGTAGGTGTCGAACCGATATGACGATAGGGCAGGGGATACTGGGTATTCATAGGGTTATAAAGCCATCTGTAGCGGCCTTGCGCGCTCGTTCGGTGAACACTGTGTGAGCCTCTTGACCCACTGCGATATAGCCCTTGCCGGCATGTGGCACCGGGCCCCGCAACCGGGTCTGGCTATGGTGCAGTGAATTCCCGGCGCCGATGTAGTCGCGCTGGTCAGTTCACGAGCGTCGCGGCGGGCTGCACTCAGGCAGCGGTTCCCTGGTCTGCTGCTGGATAGCTTCTCACCTTCGCCCGCCATGGCGTGGATGTTCCACGTGAAACATTGCCGACTTCAGGGACAGGTTTCGCCGTTGAGTAGCCAGTCGACAAACGCAGCAAGGTCATCGAATACCTGAGTCGGATCTGCTGGCGTGTTCAGCTCTGGGTGGCTGGCCAGGGTTCTTTCACCCTTGCCGGTGCGCACCAATGCGGGCCGACAGCCGGCCGTATTGCCGGCCTGGAGGTCTCGCAGGCTGTCACCGACCATCCAGCTCCCTTTCAGACTATCCAGTTCCAGAGCTTGACGAATCTGTTCCAGCATACCTGGCAAGGGCTTGCGACAATCGCATCCATCTTCGGAGACATGCGGGCAATAGACCACATGATCGATATGCCCGCCAGCCGTGTCGACCAGCTCCAGCATTCTGTCATGCATCGCAGCCAGCGTTGACTCGTCATAGTAACCACGACCGATACCGGACTGGTTGGTAGCGACGGCGACTTTCCAGCCAGCCTGGCTCAGTCGGGCGATGGCGGTGATGGAGGATGGGTAGGGGATCCACTCATCCAATGATTTCACATACTCATCGGAATCCTGGTTGATGACGCCGTCACGATCGAGAATAACGAGTTTGGTTGGCATGGGGACATCTGATTGCTGAGAAGGACTGAGTGCCGGAGCGAGTTCGAGGCACAGGAATGAAGAGTGTAGGGTGGTGTTCCACGTGAAACAATCCTGCCGCTATTATTAACATGGCAATCAAATAGCTCATCCTGATCGATTTGATTTTCGTCCGCACCCCACTGGCACAGATGCGCGGATCTGCTGGTGTGGCGCGGTCTCGCGTTGGCCTGATGGCCGATGGCGGCACGTCCCTGTGCCGCCATTAACCCAACATGAAAGCATGCCGGGTTAATAACCTGGTCATCGATGAGTGCCTGCTCAGGCATCCGGAAGTCGTGTGGCCAGGAAGTCGATCAGTGCCTTGACGCGAGCGGGAACCTCTCGGGATGGTGTGACCGCATGGACATCGATCTCTGGCAGAGACCAGTCGCTGAGCACCTCAAGCAGCCTACCGCTGTTCAGAGCCTCACCGACGATGGATCTGGCGGTCTGCACTATACCAAGGCCATGCTCCGCGGCCATGGTCAGGGCCAGGCCATAGTTGGCTTTCAGGTTGCCATTGACGGCAATCGACAACTGTTCGCCTTCTTTCTCGAAGTACCATCTTTGAACGCCGCGGAAGCGAGTGTAGTGGAGACAGTTGTGGTGCATCAGGTCTGCGGGGTGGGAGACGGCGCCATACTGCTCTATGTAGTCGGGGGAGGCGACCAGCACGCGCTGGTCAGTTGCGATACGCCTGGCTACCAGTCGGGAATCCTCGAGCCGACCAATGCGCACCGCCAGATCGAATCCCTCTGCGGGAATGTCATTGAAGCTGTCGTCAAAGACCGCTTCCAGATCAACGCCGGGGTGCTGGTGCAGAAACTCAGCCAGATGAGGCGCGATATGCAGGCGCCCATAGTTGACAGGAAAAACCGCGCGAATTTCGCCACGAACTTCTTGCTGCCCCTCATTCAGCCTATTGCCCGCCGCTGCTATGGCGTCGAGTGCCGGGAGTATGTCACAGAGGTACTGGCTACCTTCGGTTGTCAGTGCGACAAGTCGTGTGGAACGGTGCAGTAGGCGTATACCAAGGCGCTGTTCCAGTGTGTCGATGCGACGACTGACAGCTCCCGTCGTGAGATGTAACTGGTGGGCAGCCTGACTCAGTGAACGTAGCCGAGCCACCTCGGCGAAGGTGACCATATCATCAAGGGTAATACCGTGAATGGGATAGCGCATGGGGACTCCGCCATGACGGGAACCTGTGCATTGTTGCGCCCGGCGCAACACTGTGTCGAGGGACTTTCACTGGAAGGGAAGATGTACCGGCGGGATCATGCCTTCAGATCCTGTTGCTGGACCGACCATGGAGAAAACATATGAGTGGCACTTTCCGGGTTCATGAATCCTTCACTCCAGGCCTCGATGGTATCCGCCCGAGAGCGCGCGCGAGGCGTGCTTTGGCTGTGGACGAGGTACGCGTCAAGGTGGCTGCAGCTGCCATCAACTATCGCGACTACGCTCTTGCTACCGGGGAATATCTACCGCAGATGGCACGCCCCTATGTGCCACTGTCGGAGGGCGCTGGTATTGTGCTTGAAACCGGCGATCAGGTGACTGATCTGACACCTGGTGATCGGGTCATGGGGCATTACACCAGCGCCTGGCTCGATGGCGCTTTCCAGCCGTCATACCACGACAGCAAGATCGGTGGTCCCCTGGATGGCTGGCTGGCGGAAGAGATCGTGATGCCCGCCAGTGCGTTGCTAGAGGTACCTGAAGGCTGGAGCTTGATGGAGGCAGCCAGTCTGGCAATTTCTGGTGTCACCGCATGGCATGCGCTTGGCGATGTAGCGGACCTTCACGGGCGGCATGTGTTGATCGAGGGTACCGGTAATGTCTCCTTGATGGCGCTCGAGCTTGCGGCCAGCGCCGGGGCACGCCCCATCGTCGTGACTTCGCGAGAGCAGTTGTCCGCGCAGTTGCATCAGTTGGGGGCCGAGGTCGTCATCGGGCCCGGTAGCAGCAGTACACGCCTGACGCAGATCATGCAGGCCACCGAAGGGCGGGGCGTCAGCGTCGCGGTGGATGTTGCGGGTGGCGAAACCCTGATGTCGCTGGTATTGCCGGCAATGGCCACGGGGGGCCGTATTGCAGTGGTCGGCTTTCTTGATGACAGCCATGTCCACGGCGATCTGGTCGGCCCGATGCTGAAAGGGTTATTGCGTCTCGAGGGTATCAGTGTGGGAAGCCGGGCCCAGTTCGCGGAGCTGTTGGACTTCATGGGCAAACACCAGTTGCGTCCCCGGATTGCTGCAACTCTAGCCCCGGAAGAGATCCAGCGTGCGCTGACACTCAGGCCGGAGTCACTCGGCAAGACAGTCATCCTGGTGGATGAGGTATTGGCGCACTCTGTCTCGGGCTGACCATGTTTCACGTGGAACATGGACGTGAGCTACGAGCTGGCACATGTTCGTTCCCGACGAACATGCACACTTCCCACCTCCCTGTGGGTCGCGAGCCACGGCGCAGGTGTAGGTAGTTGAGGTGGGAGGGGAGGGCCGAAGGACGAAAAAAAGGGCCGATCCATTGGATCGGCCCCTTTCCTGTTGCTGGTGGTGATTGCCTACTGTTGCAGTTCGGCGATATCCGCGACTTCGAGGAACAGTGCCTGCAGGCTGGCCAGCAGAGCCAGGCGGTTGTTGCGTACGGCACTGTCGTCGGCCATGACCATGACCTGATCAAAGAAGGCGTCAACCGGTGTGCGCAGGCTGGCCAGAACGTCCAGAGCGTCGCTGTAGCGGGCGTTCTCGAACAACGGTGCCACCTGTTGCTGGCACTGGGTAACAGCCTCGTGAAGGGCCTTCTCGGCGTCTTCAGACAGCAGGCCGGCATCTACCTGGGTGCTGCCGTCGTGCTCCTGCTTGGCGAGGATGTTGGAGACGCGCTTGTTGGCCGCAGCCAGGGCCGCAGCCTCTTCACGGTGGCTGAAGGTATGCACGGCGCGCAGACGGCGGGCGAAGTCCAGTGGTCTGGTGACCGGGCGGGCCCGCACGGCCAGATAGACCTCGGCGCCAATGCCTTCGTCCTGGGCCCAGGCGCGGAAGCGGTCCAGCATATAGCTCAGCACCTCATCGACCAGACCTTCAGCCTTCGGCAGTTCCTTATGCTGGGCCACGGCCAGCTCGAGCAGCTCGCGCAGGTCGAGATCCAGCTCGCCCTTGATCAGGATGTTGAGCACGCCGATGGAGGCGCGGCGCAGGGCGAAGGGGTCCTTTGTGCCGCTGGGGCGTTGGCCGATACCGAAGATACCGGTCAGAGTATCGAGGCGGTCGGCGATGGCCAGCGCCTGTCCGGTACGAGTGGCGGGAATCTCATCACCGGCGAAGCGCGGCAGATACTGCTCCTCCAGTGCCTGGGCCACTTCGGCATCTTCACCGTCGTGCTCGGCATAGTAGCGGCCCATGATGCCCTGCAGTTCAGGGAACTCGAGGACCATTTCCGTCACCAGGTCACACTTGGCCAGCTCCGCGGCACGACGTGCACGTGCTTCATCACTGCCGATGCGGGTAGCGATGTGTGCAGCGATACCGGCGCTACGTGCAGCCTTGTCGGCCAGGCTACCCAACTGCTTCTGGAAGACCACATTGCCGAGGCCCGCGACGCGCTCGGAGAGCTTGTGGAGGCGATCGGTCTCGTAGAAGAAGGCGGCATCCGCCAGGCGTGGGCGAATCACCTTCTCGTTACCGGCGATCACCTGCTCGGGCTCGTGGCTGTCGATGTTGGAGATGGTGATGAAAGCCGGCTTGAGCTTGCCGTTGCCATCCAGCAGGTGGAAGTACTTCTGGTTGGCCTTCATCGAGGAGATCAGGCATTCCGCCGGCACTTCGAGGAAGCGCTCGTCGAAGCTGCCGGTCAGCGCGACTGGCCACTCGACCAGACCGCTGACTTCCACCAGCAGTTCCTCGTCGATCACCGCTTCGGCTTCCATCAGTTCAGCCTCGGCGAGTACCTGTTCGCGGATGCGTTCACGGCGCTTGTCACGATCGGCGATGACCCAGGCATTCTCCAATGCGGCGAGGTAGTCGTCGGCGTGTGCCAGGCTGATCGCCTCGGGGGCATGGAAGCGGTGACCGCGTGTTTCACGGCCGGATTCCAGTCCCAGCACTTCGGCAGGCACTACCTGGTCGCCATACAGCACCACCAACCAGTGAACCGGACGGGAGAACTCAATGCGCGAGGCACCCCAGCGCATGTTCTTCGGAACCGGCAGGGCAGCAACAGACCGGGCAATGATGGCAGGCAGCAGCTCGACGCTGGCTTCACCCTGCTGCTGTTCGCGATAGCCCAGCCAGGTACCCTTGTCGGTTTCCAGGTGGATCAGTTGATCGACGGTGACACCACAGGAGCGGGCGAAGCCCTCGGCCGCCTTGGTCGGCTGGCCGTCCTTGAAGGCCGCGGCCAGGGCTGGGCCGCGCTTCTCGACTTCGCGATCCGGCTGTTTGTCGGCCAGTGCTTCGACACGCACCGCCAGGCGGCGCGGAGAGGCGTAGGCAATGACGTTCTCGAAGGCCACGCCGGCGTCATCCAGGCCGCGGCGAATACCGTTGGCAAGAGCATCGGACAGGGTGTCGATGGCGCTCGGCGGAAGTTCCTCGACGCCGAGTTCAACCAGTAGCGTGTTGACAGCCATGCTTATGCTTCTCCCTGTTCTGCAATGGATCGGTCGGCATCGGATTCGTCGGCCAGAAGTTCCTTGCGCAGGGCTTCCGGCGCCAGCGGGAAGCCGGCGGCCTTGCGCGAATCGTAGTAGGCGTGGGCCACGTCACGGGCCATGGTGCGAACGCGCAGAATGTAGCGCTGGCGTTCGGTTACCGAGATGGCGTGACGAGCATCGAGCAGGTTGAAGGTGTGGGATGCCTTGAGCACCTGCTCGTAGGCGGGCAGTGGCAGCTTCGCGTCAAGCAGCTTGTGGCATTCACCTTCCTGATGGTCGAAGTTGCGGAACAGCGCTTCGACGTCGGCATGCTCGAAGTTGTAGGTCGACTGCTCGCGCTCGTTCTGCAGGTAAACATCGCCATAGGTGACTCGAGTACCATCCGGCGCGATGGTCCACACCAGGTCGTAGACGCTGTCCACGTCCTGCAGGTACATGGCGATACGCTCGAGGCCGTAGGTCAGCTCGCCGGTCACCGGGAAACATTCGATGCCGCCGGCCTGCTGGAAATAGGTGAACTGGGTCACTTCCATGCCGTTGAGCCAGACTTCCCATCCCAGCCCCCAGGCGCCGAGAGTGGGGGACTCCCAATTGTCCTCGACGAAGCGGATGTCATGCACCAGCGGATCAATGCCGAGGCGCTTGAGTGAGCCCAGATACAGCTCCTGCAGGTTGGCGGGAGAGGGCTTCATCACCACCTGGAACTGGTAGTAGTGCTGCAGACGATTGGGGTTCTCGCCGTAGCGGCCATCGGTGGGGCGACGAGAAGGCTGCACGTAGGCAGAGTTCCAGGATTCGGGTCCGATGGAGCGCAGGAAGGTCGCCGGGTGGAAGGTGCCCGCACCGACTTCCATGTCCAGCGGCTGCATGATCACGCAGCCCTGTTCGGCCCAGTACTGTTGCAGGGCGAGGATCAAGCCCTGGAAGGTCGCCGCGTCTGGCGTCGACGAGGTTGCTGAGTGGGTCATTGGAGAAGCACCGTTGGCCATGAATTCACGAGCCGTCAAGTATACAATCACAGGCAATTCGGTTATAGGCGCAGGGTGCGATGACCTCATATTGAGCGTTTTAGTGCTTACGAGGTCATACCCGCATACCCGGTGTTTCAGGATCAGGGGGTTTCCATGATTGTAGTAACAGGCGGTGCCGGCTTCATCGGCTCGAATCTGGTCAAGGCGCTCAACGAGCGTGGCCGCACGGACGTGCTGGTGGTCGATGACATGAGGGACGGCACCAAGTTCGTCAACCTCGCCGACCTGACCCTCGGGGATTACATGGACAAGGACGAGTTCCTTGCTCGAGTGAAGGCGCATATGCGTGGCGAGCTGAATCAACTGCCGCCCATCGAGGCGATCTTCCACGAGGGGGCCTGCTCGGATACCACCGAGTGGGATGGCAGATTCATGCTCGAAAACAACTTTACCTATTCGAAGGAACTGCTGCACTTCTGTGAGCAGCAGGGCATTCCCTTCCTGTATGCCTCTTCGGCGGCGACCTATGGCGGCAGTGAGGTGTTTGTCGAGTCACCGGAGCACGAGAAGCCACTCAACGTCTACGGCTACTCCAAGCTGCTGTTCGACCAGTATGTTCGCTCTCGTCAGGACAGTTTCGAGATTCAGGTGGCGGGGTTCCGCTACTTCAATGTCTATGGCCCACGTGAGCAGCACAAGGGCAAGATGGCCAGCGTTGCCTACCACAACCATACCCAGGTCAAGGGCGGCGAGAATCTTCGCCTGTTCGGTGCCTGGGATGGCTATGAAGCGGGTATGCAGAGCCGTGACTTTGTCTATGTCGGTGATGTTGTCGACGTCAATCTGTGGTTCCTCGACCACCCGGAAGCCAGCGGTATCTTCAACCTCGGCACCGGTCGCGCCGAGCCGTTCAAGACCATCGGCGAGACGGTGATCGATTTCTACGCCTCGACACGTGGAATTCAGGGTCGAATTGATTACATCGACTTCCCCGACGAGCTCAAGGGGCGCTATCAGAGCTATACTCGTGCGGATATTTCTCGCCTGCGCGAAGTGGGCTATGACAAGGAATTCCGCACCGTATCCGAGGGGGTACGCGAGTATCTGGAGTGGCTGAATGCCTGAGGCCGCAGTGAGCGGAGCAACACAACGTTATATGGGGCAGCGCCTGTTGGTGGTGGGCCCCAGTTGGGTCGGTGACATGGTCATGGCCCAGAGCCTGTTCAAGGCTCTCAAGCGCGACGGAGCCGCCAGCGTGGCCGTTGTTGCGCCAGCCTGGTCGCGGCCGATTCTCGAGCGCATGGATGAGGTCGATGAGATCATCGAGCTGGGCACCGGACATGGCGAGTTCGGACTTGCGGCGCGCCGGCGTCTTGGGCGTTCCTTGCGTGGCCGCTTTGACCACGCCATCGTCCTGCCTCGTTCCTGGAAGTCGGCGCTGGTGCCGTTCTTTGCGCGTATTCCACGGCGTGTCGGCTTTATTGGCGAGCAGCGCTATGGCTTGCTCAACGAGCATCGCAAGCTGGACAGAGCGGTGCTTGATCAGACCGTCAAACGTTTCGTCTCGCTGGGGGCCTCCCGGGATGCCGCTGCGCGAGGCGAGTTCGCGATGCCGCGCCCCGAGTTGCGCCGTGATCCAGCCAACCTCGCTCGACTACTTGAGGTTCATGGACTCGGTGGCCGCCCGGCCATCGGCATGATGCCAGGCGCCGAATATGGTCCAGCCAAGCAGTGGCCGTTGCCGTACTTTCATCGTCTGGCAGCCATGCTGGTCGAAGGGGGCTTCGAGGTACGTGTGTTTGGTGGACCGAAGGACAGTCCTGCGGGTGAGGAGATCGTTCGTGGCCTGGCACATGCCTGGAATCTCTGTGGCGAGACACGTCTGGAAGACGCCGTGGATCTGCTGGGAGACTGCCAGCAGGTGGTCACCAATGACTCGGGGCTGATGCACGTTGCTGCGGCTGTGGGCACGCGTATCCAGGCCATCTACGGCTCCTCCAGCCCGTCCTATACTCCGCCATTGACCGACAACGCCCAGGTCCACTACCTGGCGTTGGAATGCTCGCCCTGTTTCGAGCGCCACTGCCCGCTGGGCCATACCAACTGTCTCAACCTGATTTCGCCCGAGAGCCTGCGGACGGCGATTCTCGACAGTCCCTGACCCTCCTGCCCAGCAGCGCCGGCCCCGTGCGGTACTGCCATCATCCATGCTCAGTCCGACACCGTCACCTGAGCATCCAGGAGCATTGCCATGTCTCGTACCACCCGGCTATTCGTCCTGATGCAGACACTACGGCGTTATCGTCGCCCCGTCAGTGGCGCTTGTCTGGCCGAGGAGTTGGGGATCTCTCAACGTACCCTGTATCGTGATATTGCCGAACTCAAGGCGTTGGGCGCGGATATCGAAGGCGAGCCCGGTATCGGTTATGTCCTGAAGCCAGGCTTCCTTCTGCCACCACTGATGTTCTCCGAGGATGAGATCGAAGCGATTGCTCTCGGCCTGAGCTGGGTGACCAGGCGTACCGATGATGACCTTGCCGCTTCTGCTGGTGAGGCGCTGAGCAAGGTGGCGGCGGTGTTGCCGACAGAGCTGCGTTACCGTCTGGAAGATTCGGCCTTGCTGGTAGGGCCGGTGGCTCGGCCCGCCCAGGTGGTCGCACTGAGCATACTGCACCGGGCTGTACGTGAAGAGCGCAAGCTCGGTATTGCCTATCTTGATGCCCATGGCCAACCGACCAGCAGAACCATCTGGCCTATCGCGATCACCTTCTTTGAATCCGTCTGCATGATCGTAGCCTGGTGTGAACTGAGAGAGGCGTTTCGCCATTTCAGAACCGATCGTATCACCGAGGCCGAGGTATTGGAGCAACGCTACCCAGGGAGGCGACAGGATATGCTCAAGGCGTGGAAGAAGGCACAGTCAATCCGCCAATGTTCATCGGTTCAATACTGACAGAATCTGACAGTGGTACCGAATATCCTGTGTGTGCGGCTCCATCCACTTATGAGCTTGAACAGAGCTCGCCCGATCAGGAGAGATTTCAATGTCTGCACCGCTTGTCTTCTATACCAACCCTCTATCGCGCAGCGGTATTGTGCACTGGATGCTCGAAGAACTGGCTGTCCCCTACACCACGGAAGTGCTGGAGTTCGGTGCTGACCTGAAGACACCGGAATATCTGTCCATCAACCCCATGGGCAAGGTACCGGCGATCCGTCACGGTGATGTGGTGGTGACCGAGGCCGCCGCTATCTGCGCCTACCTCGCCGATGCCTTTCCCGAGGCGGGACTGGCACCGCCGTTGTCGGAGCGGGCCGATTACTACCGCTGGCTGTTCTTTGCCGCGGGTCCAGTGGAGATGGCCTCGTCCCTCAGAAGCGCCGGTATCGAACCGACAGCGGAGCAACAGGTGTCATTCGGTCATGGCTGTTATGAGCATGTTATCGAAGCACTGGTCCTGGCGGTGAAGGACAAGCGATACATCGCCGGTGGCCGATTCTCGGCGGCTGATGTCTACCTCGGTTCACATCTGCGCTGGGGAATGAGTTTCGGCTCGCTGGAAAAACGTCCGGAGTTCGAAACCTACTGTCAGTCACTGGAGCAGCGCCCGGCATTGCAACGGGTGACAGCCATCACCCGTCAGGCCATGGAGGACAGTGGTTGGGACATGGACTGAAGCTGATTTCAGCGCTGGCATGTTTCACGTGAAACAGCGGCGTTCCTCTGTTGGGAGAATGCCGCTGGAATCGATCAAGAGTTTTTTATTTAACCACTTGTTTTTATTGTAGTTTATTGGTTTTTTTGGTGACCTTCCGGCTCTGGTCGTCGAAATGAGCGGGGCATCAAGCTCGGCTCAGGGTTGTTCGGGAGCTGTGGGGGCTGTGGGGGGAGTCTGAGGCTGGCCATCACTGTGGAATTCCGGCGCCAGACCTTCCCAGAGGCGTTCCTGGAGCGCAGTTTCCTCACGCATATAGCGATTCAGCTCGTCGAGGCCATAATGCTGAGCGAGGGTAGGTTCTCCCGACAGCAGTGATACGCCGAGGCCCGCGCGATGCCAGTCGATGGTAAAGCCCATGGCCTCGAGTAGTGTCGGCAGGGTATCCATGGTGGTAGCCGGACGGTGGATATATCGAGGTGTCAGGCCATTGCCCATCATCATCAGCGTATTGGTGCGCTCGCTGGCATTCAGTGCATCCCACTCGGAAACCCGCATGGTCAGGTGGTCACTGGCGACCACTACCAGGGTATTGTCGAGCAGCCCTTCGCCCTTGAGGCGCTCGATCAGGTTACGGGCCAACCAGGCGGAGCACCTGACCGAATAGAGAATATCGACACCGTCGTAGTCACCGAACTCATCAATACAGGACTGCGCCGGATAACCGACAGGAGCATGGGCAGCAAGGTTGAGCGATACCATTGCCCAGGGGCCGGGCTGGCGGTCCAACTGGCGGACCTCCTCGGTGACCATCCGGTACAGGCTGTCGTCAAAAAGCCCCCAGCTGTTGAGGTACTCCGGATCTTCAAGGCGTTCGGTGAGATGCTCTCGTCCCAGCACTCGATCGAAGCCATGGTCGCTGTAGAACAGCCCCTTGCCGGCAAACTGGGTGCTGGCACCGCCCATGAAGGTCAGACGGTAGCCTTGTTCCTTGAGCAGATCACCGAGGCAGCGGGCGCCCGGCACCACGTGATGCAGTGGCTCGAACTGGCTGTCATGCAGCAGACCTGCCGGCATCAGCGGTGTACCGCACTGACTGGCGATCATCCCGGCCATGGTCCAGCCGGTATTGTCGATCTGACGAACGTTGTCGAACACCACGGCCTCGGGCTCCAGGGCGGCGATATCGGCATAGGCATCGCCGAAGCGTTCACGGTCGCCATAGGTACGTTCAAGGCTTTCCAGATAGAGGACCAGCAGGTTGGGGGGCTGGGCGGGCGCCTCGAGAATGACCGGCTCAACGTAACGACGTTCCAGCCAGGCGCCAGGGTCGGCCACTACCGCCGCGCCACGCTGGCCCATGCTGTAGAACATCGGGTTGGCCACCAGCAGCACAATGGCAAGGTAACGGTCTCCGCGCTGCCAGCGACTGTCACGGTGCACTAGCCAACTGTAGGCGATCAGGACCAGAGCAGTGAGCAGGATATGGAAGACTGCGGCGATGGTGCGTTCGGTGCCCCCGTGTTCAGACATTCCTGCCTGAAGGTGGAAGAATACCGCGCCCATATCGACCTTGCCGAAACTGTTGGCCAGGTAGTCGAAGATGCCCCAGAACACCAACGGAATCAGTGCCCAGGGAAAGACCCGGTGAGGCGAGACTGATGGAGCCGCTCCCCAGCGCCAGTACCAGCCGATCAGCAGCCACACCACCACGACCGGCGCCATGCTCCAGACTGTCAGACGAGTCGCCATGACCAGGGTATGGCCAATGGCGACACCGAGCAGCGTGAGCACTGCCCAGCGCAGCCAGCTACCGGGTATCAGATCCAACAATCGCATGGTTATCTCGCCTTGGCCTACCGAACCGAGGACTGCAGTCCTCGGTCTCCCTCCCTGGAAGTCGAAACGCAAGCCACCTGCTGCAGCAACAGGCGTCAAGCCTGGTGCTGATCAGCGCCGGGTTTCCGTATCACGTTCGACTTGTGCGTTTTCGTACAGTTCGTTCAGCTTTGCATATTTCATGTAGGCGTGAAACGCCGTGGTCATGGCCACCGTCATGCCATCCTGCCCCTGCAGCAGTCCGCCCTTGAGGATCAGCTTGCGAAACAGTGCCGTCAACGCGTGCACACCTGGCCGCCACGACGATGCGGTCATGCCACGTTCCTTCATCGCCCAGGCATCACGGCTGGACAACTGGTCGATACGGGTAATCCAGTGGGATAGGTCGCGATAGGTGAAGTGGCTCAGATGGGCGTGGATATCGACCACCTCCGGCGCCTCGACGGAGGAGTGTGCCTTCTTGGGTAGGTAACCGGAGGTGGTGCGGTTATACAACCGAGTGACGGCATCGGGATAGAACCCAGCGGCACGAATCCAGTGACGACCGGCAAAATTGCGTCGCCGAAAACGGTAGGCCTTGCTCGGATCGTCGAGGGGCAGATTGCCGATTGCCGTGACCGCATCGGTATCCAGACGTTCATCCGCGTCCAGAGCAAGAATCCAGTCATTGCGGGCCTGAGGTACGGCAAAGGCCTTCTGTGGCCCATCGCCGAGATAGGGCTGATGAATCACTCTGGCCCCGGCGGCTTCAGCGAGTGCCACCGTATCATCCTCGCTACCGGAGTCGACAACGATGATCTCATCGCACACCGGCCGTAGCGAGGCGATGGCATCCTCGACATTGTCCTGCTCATTGAGCGTGATGATGATTCCGGTAATTGCGGTCATGAGGCCTCGCCAGAGCAATCGGATTGGCTGGAAGTCTCGACCATGCTGAGCCGTTCGGCAATGCTTGCTGCAGCGGTTTCGAGGTCGATGGTGGTCATATCGGTTTCACCCGCTCCCTGTGGCGGGTGAAAGGCCAGACGGCGATCCTCGCTGTTGCAGGTCTGCCAGCGCAGGGGAGTGGCCGAGCGTCGTGCCGGATAGAAGCCGATGGTGAGCAGGTTGAGGCAGCCGGCCACATGCAGCGGGCCGGTCGAGCCTGCAATGAAGGCATCAGCCGCGGCCAGGCTACGAGCGAAGCCTTCCAGCCCTGGTTGAGGAGGTTGCCGGAAGGCGCTGCTTCCCTGGTTGACCAGCGTATCGACCAGCGAGTCGGCATGCTGTTCTTCTCCGGGACCGGCGGTAATGATCCAGTGCGGGCTCGGTTGCCCGATCTCGAGCATGTGACGGTCCACGCCCTCGACCAGGTGCGCATAGGCATCAAGGCTGAGATTGACGGCGGAACCACCGCTGCCGGGATGCAGGAAGCACCAGAGACGGTCGGTGGAAAGGGGAAGTTGCGCGGCCAGTCGCTGACGCTGTTCCGGGCGCCCGGCAGCGGCCTCGGGCCAGTAGGGCGGAGCAACGGTGGCCGGCTTCAGACCGAGCCTGCCGATCATTGCCTCGGCCAGTTCCTGATTGTAGCGATACTCGGGTTTCGCCGAGTGTGAGCGGCGCTGGGTGATGCGTTGGTTGTAGAATACCTGCGCCCACTTGGTGGCCGGAGCCAGGCGCAATCGAATGCCGGCACGCCAGCCCAGCCAGCCGATACGTCGGGTGGAGAAAAGCGTCAGCAGGGCATCGAAGTGCCGCTCGCGGATCATGCCCAGCAATTGGCACTGTGCCTTGCGAGAAGCACTGTCGCCCGGGTCAATGATGACCTCGTCGATCCAGGGGCAGGCATTGGCCATGGCGGCGGTATAACCCGGTACCAGCACGCTGACATGCGGCTGGGGGGATGCTGCCTTGAGCGTTGCAAGGGCTGGCCAGGCGAGCATGAAATCGCCTAGCTTGTCATTACGCACCACCAGCAGACGCGGCGCGTTGGGAGTGGCTGATGTCATGGGCAAACGTCGTCCGGGCGACTGGTGTGGCATTCAACAGGCTCACGTGTTTCAAGGCCATCGAGCTTCATATCGTAACGCAAGAGGAGACCAGCTTGAGTCATGGACGCATGAAACCCTCGTACGTGAAACCCCCGCACTTGAAACCTTCCGTCATGCAGATCTGCCTGTCGGAGGGCTGGGGTGGCCTGGAAATGTATCCGTCCCGGATTATACCGGAGCTGGAAGCACAGGGGTGGCAAGTGTCCGGGCTGGCCCTCACCGGTTCCCGGGTGGCCAGCAGTATGCGCGACGCCGGGATCGAGCCCTTGACCGTGCGTACGCGTGGCGCTGCCTTGTGGCAGCTGCGCCAGATCCTCGGCTGGTTGCGTGAGCGAGACATCCGTCTGCTGCATTGCCACAAGTCGAGTGATCTGCGTCTTGCTGCCTTGCTGGCCACCCTGAATGCCGATCTCCGGGTCATCTTTACCGACCATATGGGGGTTACCCGGCCCAAGAAGGACCTTTACCATCGCTGGGCCTATGGCCATGTGAGTCGCCTGCTGTCGATCAGTGAGGCGACTCGCAAGCGCAATCTCAAGGCCTTTCCACTACCTGCCGAGCGTATTCAGCGTCTGTATCTGGGCATCGACCCCGCCGCTCTGGCCCCACGCCTGGATGCTGCCGAGCGCCGTGCCCTGCGCACCAGTCTGGGCATTCCATGGGATGCCGTCACCCTCGGAGTGGCGGGACGCCTGACGCCGGGCAAGGGACAGCGAGTGTTTGTCGAAGCCTTCGCGTATCTGGTAAAGGAGCATCCCGAATTGAACGCTCACGCAGTAGTGATCGGTGGGCTGACAGCGGAGGAGGGCAGTCGCGAGGAGTATGTCGTCGAACTGCAGCAGTTGGTCGAGCAGCAGGGGCTTGCCGAGCACATCACCTTTACCGGCTTTCGACGGGACCTGGCTCGCCTGTTCGAGGTGCTCGATGTGGTGTGTGTGCCGTCACGCAATGAAGCTTTCGGGTTGACGGTGGTCGAGGCCATGGCTGCCGGCAAGGCGGTGATCGGCTCGGCCAGTGGCGCGATTCCAGAACTGATCAATACTCACAGTGGACGCCTGGCCGACCCCGAGACTCCTCGAGAGTGGGCCAACGCCATGCTGGAACTGGTCGGTGATGCAAACCTGCGTGCCTCACTGGGCGACAATGCGAGTGAGCGAGTATTTACTTACTTTCGTATGTCGACGCATATTGCCGCCCTGGTCGACGTCTATCAGGATGTACTCGATCAACAATGACCGGGAGGGCGGCACTGGTTCGACCATACTGATGGTGTTCTGCATGACCACAACCCGAGTCAGGGTGTTGGAGATGACGAGCGAGGTCATGTCGTAAGTGAATGGTCACTATCGTTGCTGATGCTGTCATATCCGAGTTGGACGGCCTGCATGGCCATCGCTGCTGTTGCTGTGTTCTCGCAGAACCGCTGGAAGGAGCGTGACAGGCGTGCCAGGTTGGCCTGGCGCCAGGTGCCCGGTGAGCGTAGACGGCAGCGGTCGAGGTCAATCAACCAGATACGCTGCTGATCATCGACCAGCAGATTGCGTGCATTGAGGTCGACATGGTCGAGGCCATGATCGTGGAAGCGGCGGATCACGCGGCCGACTTCCCTGAGCAGCGGATCCTCGAGCGGGGAACTGCCTGTGTCAGCATTGGTCAGGTATTCTTTCGTCAAATGCTCGGCCAGCGCGATGGTCTGTGGCAGGCGCTGGGTGATCAGGGCGGCGCGGTAGGTCAGCCCGTGGTGCTCAACGCCGGCCAGGATCGGGCGTGGTACCGGCAGCCCGGCTTGGTGGAGCGATGCCGTCAGACGCATCTCACGGAACGCACGGGTGCGCTGGAGCCCGATCCAGATATAGTGGTCCGTCGACAGTCGAGCAATCAGCCCGCCACGCCGATAGGGCCGCAGCACCCACTGATGTTCGCCGGCATCGAGAAACAGGCTCTGTCCACGACCGGGGGCCTGGCCAACAACAAGGCCCTGGCGTTGCCAGTGCTCAGGGTCGAGCAACTCGGCGCCGATTTGTGGCCCGTGCTCGGCGTCACATAAACTGGTGGCATCGTATAGAATGCTCACCTTTCCGGATTGATACGTTGCCAAACGCATGAAGCATCCTCTGCCCGCTCGTCCCAAGCACATTGGTGTGCTGCGGCTCTCCGCCCTGGGCGATGTCTGCAATCTGGTGCCCACGGTGCGCGCTCTGCAGCGCCAATGGCCCGAGGCCCGCATTACCTGGATCATCGGCAAGGGCGAACACAGTCTACTGGCCGGCCTCTCAGGGGTCGAGTTCATCGTCTACGACAAGTCCAGCGGGCTGGCCGGGATGCGCGAACTCTGGCGTCAGTTGGCCAATGAGCGCTTTGATGTTCTGCTGCACATGCAGCAGGCGTTGCGCGCCAGTGTCTTGTCACTGGGGCTCAAGGCCGATGTGCGCGTCGGTTTTGATCGTCAGCGAGCCAAGGACCGTCAGTACTGGTTTACCCACCGACAGATCGAACCCCGTCCCCGCGCCCATGTGCTGGAGTCGTTCATGGACTTCGCCCGACTATTGGGAGTGAAGGACTGCTCGCTGGACTGGCAACTGCCGATTCCCGAGGCTGCCCGTGATGAGGCCGGGAGGGTGACGCAGGGCGCAGGTTATGTACTGATCAGCCCCTGCGCCAACCCCCGCCTGCGTAACTTCCGCAATTGGTCGGCGGAAGGCTATGCGGCGGTGGTCGAGCACGCCTGGACCCAATATGGGTTGAAGACCGTGATGACTGGGGGAGGTAGCACTCAGGAGCGGGAAATGGGAGAGCGCATTCGCCTCCTGTGCCAGTCCGACGTGGTGATCGATGCCATCGGCGGCACGTCACTCAAGGGGTTGCTGGCGCTGATCGACGGTGCGCGGGCAGTGATTGGCCCTGACTCCGGCCCGGTGCACATGGCCAATGCAATGAACACACCGGTGGTGGGGCTGTATTCCACCACCAATCCGGACCGTGCGGCGCCCTACCTGTGGCGCGAGCATGTGGTCAATCGCTATCCCGATGCGGTGCGTGAATACCTGCACGAGGACCCTGCGGACGTCAGCTGGGGGCGGCGTGTGCGCCACCCCGATGCCATGTCATTGATTCGCGCCGAGGATGTCATCGACAATCTCGATCGATTGCTGGAGTCCACCGCCAATCCCCATTCCGACCTCGAAAGGGAGTCCCCTGATGAAGCTTGATTTCACGGCGCTGGAGCGCTCTCGCGTGCTGACGGTCGGCGATGTCATGCTCGACCGCTACTGGCATGGCGGTACCTCGCGCATTTCGCCCGAGGCCCCGGTTCCGGTGGTGCGGGTCGAGGAGTGTGAGGATCGCCCGGGTGGTGCCGCCAACGTGGCGCTGAACATTGCCTCGCTGGGTGCCCGGGCTTCGCTGGCCGGACTGGTGGGAGATGACGATAACGCCGACCGCCTCGAGCAGCGCCTTGATGAGGTGGGGGTAAGTACTTACTTTCACCGTACGCCCGGCATACCGACGATCACCAAGCTTCGAGTGATGAGCCGCAACCAGCAGCTCATCCGGCTTGATTTCGAGGATGGGCTCGACAAGATCGATACCCGTGGCCTGGCACCACAGCTGGCGGATGCCGTCAGTCAGTCGGATCTGGTCATTCTCTCGGACTACGGCAAGGGGACTCTGGCCAATATCGAATGGGTCATTGGACATGTCCGTGGCACCGGCAAACGTGTGCTGGTCGATCCCAAGGGCACCGATTTCAGCCGTTATCGTGGTGCAAGCGTGATTACGCCGAACCTCGCCGAGTTCGAGGCCGTAGTGGGCCATTGTGCCAATGACGAAGAGTTGGCACGCAAGGGCGAGGCGCTGCGTGCGGACCTGGAGCTTGAAGCGCTGCTGATCACCCGCAGCGAGAAGGGTATGACATTGATCCGTGAGGGGCACGATCCTCTGCACATGCCCACCCGTGCCCGTGAAGTCTATGATGTGACCGGGGCGGGCGACACCGTGATCGCCGTGCTTGGTCTGGCGCTGGCAGCGGGACACGGCTTCGCTGAAGCGATGACCCTGTCCAATCTGGCGGCTGGGCTGGTGGTAGCCAAGCCGGGAACTGCCACCCTGTCGATTGCTGAACTCTACACCGCCCTGCATGGCGACAAACTGGCGGAGTTCGGCATCATCGATGAGGATCCGCTGGCGCTGGCGCTGGCGGTGCGTGCCGCTCAGGCGCGAGGAGAAAAGGTGGTGATGACCAACGGCTGTTTCGACATCCTGCATGCCGGGCATGTGGCTTATCTGGAACAGGCGAGCAAGCTGGGTGATCGCCTGATCGTGGCGGTCAACGACGATGCCTCGATCGGCCGCCTCAAGGGCCCAAAGCGCCCGATCAACACGGTGCAGCGTCGTATGCAGGTACTGGCAGGACTGGGCTCCGTCGACTGGGTCGTGCCCTTCAGCGAGGACACTCCGGCTCGCCTGATCGAGACCGTATTGCCTGATGTACTGGTCAAGGGCGGCGATTACCTTCCCGAGAACATTGCCGGCGGTGAAGCGGTGATCAAGGCCGGCGGAGAGGTGAAGGTGCTGGGCTTCGAGGATGGCGTATCCACCACCGCCATGATTTCCACCATTCTTGATCGCGAGAGCTGATGACGGCCCGACACGGATGGACACGGCACGCCTGGTCGGCAGCGGTGATGGTGTTGTCGCCGCTCATCTGGCAGCGGGTATGGCGTGAGCACCTGCCGGGCCGTTCCCGGGCCGAGCGTCTTGGGTGTCTCAATCTGCCGGAGGATGACCGGCCGCGCTTGTGGCTGCACTGCGCTTCAGTGGGTGAGGTGCTGGCGGCACGCCCACTGATTCGTGAGCTGCGGCTCAAGTATTCCGATCACGCAGTGGTGGTATCGACCATGACTGCCACGGGCGCGGAGCGGGTGGCGGCACTGATGGACGATGTTGCCGAGGTCGAGGCCGCGGCACCGTTGAGTCATGTGTTTCTGGCTCTCGATTTTCCGGGGGCGGCGCGGCGGTTTATCGAACGACTGGCACCACGGATGGCCATCTTCTTCGAGACGGAACTGTGGCCCAACCTGCTGCATGCCTGCGCTCGTCGCCGGGTTCCTGTCGCCGTGGTCAATGGCCGGTTGTCGCCTCGAGCCTTTCATGGTTATCGGCGTGTCAGTTGGTTGATGGCACAGAGTCTGGCCCATGTCGATTGGCTGGCGGCCAAATCCGAGGCCGATGCGGAGCGCTTCCGTGAGCTGGGTATGCCCGCCGAGCGCATCAGCGTGGTGGGGTCGATGAAATTCGATATCGCCGTGGATGACGGGTCGCGACGCATGGGGCGAGAGTTGCATGCGGCCATCGGCCATCGGCCGGTCTGGGTGGCGGGCTCCACCCATGGTGGAGAGGATGAATTGGTGCTGCAGGCACACCGGCAGGTTCGTGACCGCTTCGCGGATGCCTTGCTGGTGCTGGTGCCACGTCATCCGCAGCGCTTCGATGAGGTCGCTGAGCTGTGCGAGGCATCCGGTCTGGCGACAGTACGCCGCTCACGCGGCCGGGTTCCCAGTGCGCGTGCCGAGGTTTATCTCGGCGATACCATCGGCGAGCTCCAGGCGCTTTATGGCACGGCGGATGTGGCGTTTGTCGGTGGCAGTCTGGTTCCGGTCGGCGGCCACAATCTACTCGAGCCGGCCGTCATGGGCATACCGGTGGTGACCGGTCCAGCGTTGGACAATTTCCTGGATGTTGCCGAGGTGCTGCGCGATGCAGGCGCCCTGGTTGAGGTAGCCGATGGCGACGAACTGGCCGAGAGGCTGATTGCCTTGCTGGAAGACAAGGAGCAATGCCTGCGTCTGAGCGAGGCGGGACTCGCCGTCATCGAGACCCACCGGGGGGCGTTGACGGCCACCCTTCTCGGTCTCGAGACGATCTATTCCCCACGGTGAGTGAGCATTCGCTCACCTCTCAGTCTCCTGCACTCCTGTTGATGACCTTACGTTTCATGAGAAGCGTCGAGCCAGCCGTGCAAGGTTCCGTTGCAGATGAGGCCCTCACTTTTTCGGCAGGCGACGGCTGACACCCTCCGCGCTACCCAGCAGCAGGATATCGGCGGGGCGTGCGGCAAACAGACCATTGGTGACAACGCCGACGATGGCGTTGAGACGCGCCTCCATGGCCTCCGGGTCCTCGATCATGAACTCATAGCAATCCAGAATCTGATTGCCGTTGTCGGTGATGACGCCCTGGCGGTAGACCGGATCAGCGCCGAGCTTGACCAGTTCTCTGGCCACGTAGGAGCGCGCCATGGGGATCACCTCGATCGGCAAGGGGAAGTCGCCCAGTGTCTCGACTCGCTTGGAAGCGTCGGCAATGCAGATGAAGGTCTTGCAGCAGGCAGCCACGATCTTTTCACGGGTCAGCGCAGCTCCTCCGCCCTTGATCAAATGTAAGTGAGCGTTCACTTCGTCTGCGCCATCGATATAAACAGGCATGGTGCCGACTTCATTGAGCTCGAATACATCGATGCCGTGTCCCTTGAGGCGCTGGGCACTGGCTTCACTGCTGGCGACAGCTCCGCGGAAATCACCTCGCAGTTCCGCCAGCCGGTCGATGAAGAAGTTGGCGGTTGATCCGGTACCGATACCGATCACGATGTCCTTGCCCAGCATGGGGCGGACCTCTTCGATGGCGGCGGCGGCAACGGCGTCCTTGAGTTCGTCCTGGGTCATGGTGAGCTCGCAGTGAAAATGGGTAGTCAAACAGGTGTTGCGGGCGCCCATTATAGACGAACCCAGGGGGTTATGGCTGGACGACCAGGGTAAGTCGATGCTACCAATAGGGGCTTTTGTTGCTCTTCCTACCTCGCTGGACGCCCCGAATGCTAGAAGCTACCGTCAAGAAGATTCTCCAGGCCCGGGTCTATGATGCCGCCCGGGAAACGCCGATCTCTCCGGCGCCCATGTTGTCCCGTCGCTTCAACAATCAGATTCTGATCAAGCGCGAGGATCTTCAACCGGTTCATTCGTTCAAGATTCGTGGCGCCTACAACAAGATGGCGCAGCTCAGTGATGAGCAGAAAAGCCGTGGCGTGATCGCTGCTTCGGCGGGGAACCATGCCCAGGGCCTGGCCATGGCGGCCAGGCAGATGGGCGTCAAGGCAATCATCGTCATGCCGCGCATCACCCCCGAGATCAAGGTGGCGGCGGTACGTGGCTGGGGGGCCCGGGTCATCCTCAAGGGAGATGCCTTTGCCGCTGCTGCCGAGCATGCCGAAGAACTGGTCAAGGAACACGGCTACACCTATATTCCGCCGTTTGATGATATCGATGTCGTGGCGGGTCAGGGCACCGTGGCGATGGAGATCCTGCGCCAACACAGTGGCCCGATTGATGCGGTGTTCGTCCCGGTCGGTGGCGGCGGACTGATTGCCGGAATGGCGGCCTACATCAAGTACCTGCGCCCGGACATCAAGGTCATCGGTGTCGAGTCCGAAGACAGTGCCTGTCTCAAGGCGGCGTTGAAGGCCGGCAAGCGAGTGGTGCTGGACCAGGTGGGTGTGTTCGCAGAAGGAGTGGCGGTGGCGCAGATCGGCAAGGTGCCGTTCAAGCTGTGCCGCGACCTGGTCGATGATGTCATCACCGTCAACACCGACGAGATGTGTGCGGCAGTAAAGGACATCTTCGATGATACCCGTGCGGTGTCGGAAACCTCTGGTGCGTTGTCACTGGCAGGCCTCAAGAAATATATTCAGCAGACCGGCGTGGAGAATCAGACACTCATCTGTGTCAATTCCGGTGCCAACACCAATTTCGATCGTCTGCAGCACATCGCTGAACGTACCGAACTGGGCGAACAGCGCGAGGCGATTCTCGCCGTGACCATTCCCGAGCGCCCCGGCAGCTTCAAGAAATTCTGTCGTACCATCGGTAAACGGATGGTAACGGAGTTCAACTATCGCTACGCCGATGCCGATCAGGCGCATATCTTCGTCGGTATCCAGGTCAAGCCGGGTGGCGAGGACCGTCAGTCGGTGATCGAGAAACTGATCGAGGCCGGCTATCCGGTGGAGGACCTTACCGACAATGAGCTGGCCAAGTTGCATATTCGCCACCTTGGGGGTGGCCGGCCGCAGTCGCACTTCGACGAAGAGGTCTATCGCTTCGAGTTCCCTGAGCGCCCCGGCGCGTTGATGAACTTCCTGACCCATCTGCCGCAGGACTGGAACATCTCCCTGTTCCACTACCGAAACCATGGTGCGGCCTATGGCCGTGTACTGGTCGGTATGCAGCTGCCCAATGGCGATCGCAGTCACGTCGAGGAATACTTCGACGAGATTGGCTACCGCTACTGGAAGGAAAGCGATAATCCCGCCTATCGCCTGTTCATGGCTTGAATCCGACCGATCGATAGAGCTGTGTCGTTGTGCCACTTCTGACACGGCTCTTCCTTACGTCAAGCCAGTTATTTCTGTGCCATTTCGTGCAGCTATTGCTTTCCCTATCAGGAAGCATTGGATCCTGTGTCGGCGCCCTATACTGCGGACGAAAATCAAATCGATCAGGATGAGCTATTTGATTACCATGTTAATAAAATACGTGACTGTTGATGAAGAAAGAGGCTCATCAGGCATTGGTGAAGTATCTTCAGCAGTGCTGCGCAGCCGGGAGGTCTGAAGAAGATGTCTGAAGAAAAAGTGCGAGACTGCTGCGGAGCGTAGCATCTTGTCGAGAACGGGGGTATCCTGCGCGTGCAAGCACTGACTCACATGGAAACACCTGAGCTGACGCTGTTTTGCCTTGCCGTTTTCGATTGTGGCATTTGTCATAGAGCAGGTGTCTGCCTATAGTCTGACTCAGTTATTGCAATGTCATGAATTCAATGTCGGTAATCTGAATAAAGCCATCGTGGCTTGTTCAGCCATACAAGGGAGCAAATAAATGAATCGCAAGCCTGACCTTGTTGCGGCACTGGTACTGGTCTTCGGTATCGGCGTTGTAGCGACCGGTTACGCACAAGCTCTGGTGGGTGGTTAGTCCTGATCTGCCTCCAGTGGTGAAGGGGCTGAGATGGTGGCTGACACCATTTGCAGACCACGACATCGCAGGGTTATCGCGGATAAGGAAGACGGCAAATCCGACGACGATTTACGAACAGTGTTCTCCATGACAATGACATTATCCGGTCGTCCCTTGTGACGGCCGGATTGCATTTGGGCCTCAACGTCGAGCTCTGATAACTCTCTCATCACTCACGATGGCGTCGAGTGGAACATCCCAGCTGGCGACGGGAAGTGATTCGACGTGTTGAACTTCGTGAGCGAGCCCGATCAGTCTCGGGCGCGGCCTGCTCGGGCCATTCTGCGGATGTGTAAAGGCCAGAGTGCGATCATAGAAGCCGCCTCCCATACCGATGCGCTGTCCCTGATCGTCGAAGCCGACCAGCGGCAGTAGAATCACATCCAATGCCCAGGTCGGCATGCGTCGTGCCCGGAGGGCTCCGAAGCGGCTGTCCGGTTCGGGAATACCGAAACGGTTGCGGATCATCGGAGTGCGGGCGTCATAGCGCACGAACCAGAGCGCATTGTCGGCCAGAGGGCGCAGTACGGGAAGATAGGCGTTGGCGTTGCGCTGGCGAAGCCAGTCAAGCAGAGGGACGGGATCGATTTCACCATCGTTGGGGAGGTAGAGCGCAACATGTCGGGCCGAGAGCATCTCGGGAAGGCCGCGCAGCTGACGACACAGCCGCTGACTGGCCTGGCGCTGTTCACCCGGACTGAGCTGACGTCGACGCTGGCGCAGCAGACGACGCAACTGAGCACGGGTCAAGGTGGTATCGGTTATTCCGATCTCGCCTGATGCGCAGGTGTTACTCATGACAGGAGTTCCCCAGAATGCCGCTGTCGTTCTGGCCCTTGAACCCATTGGTTCAAGGTGGGTGGCCGCAGCCAGGCCGTCAGGCTTTCCGTCGCACGGACTTGCACACGGGCCTGGCTAGCATATGGCCCCCTGGGTAATGCTCATAGGCTCGAGGGACGATAAACGACTGGCGCACACCCCAGGGAACCTCTGCATTCTACCAGACCGACGGGCAGGCCCAAAGACAAACTCAAGGGAAAACCGGGGACATAGAGCTGGTCGGGGCTCAGCTACGCTGTGGGGCGTTGGAGAGCGCCTTCTCGAGACGTTCACTCAACGCGTTGACGCTCTGCTCTCCTGCCTGTTTCTCATCGCGCAGTTCGAGCAGTTCGTTGGCCAGGTTGAGTGCCGCCATGATGGTGATCTTCTCGCGGTCACTGACCTTGCCCTGGGCCTGAATGCCCTGCAATGCGCGATCCAGATAACGTCCGGCGCGTTCCAGCTTGTCCTTCTCCTCAGCCGAGCAGGCGAAGGTATAGGTGCGCTCGAGAAGGGAAATTTCTGTCTTGTGCCGAGTGGTATCGGTCATGGCTGGCTCCGGGGCGGGCTGCGAAAACATCAATCAACGGCTCAAGAGCAGGAACGCAGCGCGAGCGGTTGGCAATGCGTTACCATTTACTATAACGAGGGTGCTGACAAACGTCAGCGCAATAGTTTGCCATCAACCTCAATGAATGCCAGTCACTATAAGAGAGCTCCGAGCAGGTGGTCAATGTCATACCGCCCCGCCGTGCTGGGGCTCCAGCGAGAGATACCATGTCACTGATCAGTGAACGCCAGGATTTTTCCTCCATTGCCGACGTATTTTTGCTGCACGGCAGTATGCAATCGCCAGCCTTTCTTGATGGTCGCCTGTGTGCCGGCCTGGCGCTGCATGACCTGAGTGCCGAAGCCTGGCTGGAAGAGGTCTGCATCAGTCTTGGGGTCGAGCAACCCCGTGATGAAGCGAGTGCCGAACGCCTGCTGGGCTGGCGCCGTCAGACGCTGGATGCTCTGTCCAGCAGTGAACTGAACTTCGAACCCATGCTGCCGGATGAGCTGTTTTCGCTTGCCGAGCATGCTCAGGGCCTCAAGGAGTGGACGCTGGGCTTTCTCGAGGTCATCGAGGATGCCGGGGATGAGCCGCGCAAGGCATGGTCGGCAGCACTGCGTGAAGCGATTGACGACTTGCCGGGGTTGGCGGCAATGGAAACGGATATCGATGACAGCGCCGAGAACGAGAATGACCTGTTCGCATTGACCGAACATGCCCGGATGGCAGCCATGTTGCTGTATACCGAGCAACACCCGGGTCACCCTCAGGTGGAAAAGGTGGAAGAGCCCCCCGGCTCGGTGCACTGATCACCTCGTGTTCAAGGTGGTCAGTGTTCAGAGCTGGTGGAGATATTGGAAGCATGATTGTTCACCAAACAATCTGTTAGCTTGCTAATAAATCTTCCATTACGTAAAGATTTTACAGGATACGATAATGGGGCAGCAGCAAGGTGCGGCGCCGCAGACGGAAGCATCAGATATCCACAGGGCGCGCCCTGTGGACGTGGCGATCATTGGCGGTGGTCTGGTCGGTGCCAGCCTCGGTGCAGCTCTGGCGCGATTGATCGCAGGTCATGGGCTCAGTGTAGCCGTTATCGAGGCGACCGCATTGGACCTCCCTGAGCTGGACGAGCAAACCGCTTCGCAAGCCTGGCAGCCGAGCTTCGATGCACGGGCCAGCGCTATCGCCACTGGTTCGGCGGCACACTTCGAGGCGCTGGGTGTGTGGTCGGAGATGGCTCGTGAAGCGAGCCCCATCTCGCTGATTCATGTCAGTGAGCGTGGCCGGCTGGGAGCCACTCGGTTGCGTGCGGAAGAGCTTGGGGTAGATGCCCTGGGTTACGTAATCCCCAATGCGTGGATGGGGCAGGTGCTCCACCGACATCTGGCGACGTTGCCCCTGGAGTGGCACTGTCCAGCGAGCGTCGAGGGCATCGTCCCGATAGCTGGAGGTCACCGCCTGACATTGTCCACCGGCGAGGTGCTGGATGCTGGCTTGACGGTACTTGCCGATGGGGGGCGCTCGGGACTCAAGGAAGCGCTGGGGATCACCAGTGAGGCCAATCCCTACGACCAGGTCGCACTGATCGCCAATATCGGTGTCAGTCGGCCGCATCAGGGCATGGCCTTCGAACGCTTCACTTCCCAGGGGCCGATCGCGTTGTTGCCGTTGCCTGGTCAAGCCATGGAGTTGATCTGGACGCACCCCGCCGGAGATGAGCAACGCCGCCTGGCCCTGCCGGACAAGGCCTTCCTCGGTGAACTGCAGCAGGCATTTGGTGACCGTGCGGGCGCCTTTCTCAAGGTTGGCAGTCGGCATGCCTATCCGCTGTCGCTGGTTCGAGCCCATGAATCGGTGCGGCCGGGCCTGGCGGTGCTCGGTAATGCGGCCCACGCCCTGCACCCGGTGGCCGGGCAGGGCTTCAATCTCGCACTGCGCAGTGTGATGGATCTGGTGGAAGCCATCGAGGCTGGACTGCGTACAGGGGAGTCACCGGGGAGTGCCGCAACACTGCAGGATTTCGAGCGACGTCGTGACGATGACCGGCGTAATGTGATCCGCTTCAGTGATGGGTTGATCCGGTTGTTCAGGATTGACCAACCATGGCTCTCCCATGCACGAGCTGCTGGATTGATCGGCCTGAATCTGATCGGGCCGCTGCGCCGTACTCTGGCGAGACGCGCCATGGGTAGTGAGCGTTAGGCTCTGTCTGAAAAGTGTCTGCGCTCGGTCATGCAGTGTTGAAATCGGCCTCAAAGTGCTCATTTACGATCAGTAAACTGCGCTTTTTCACCCAATTTCGCCTTGCTTGACCATCGCTCGCCAACTTTTGAGACAAACCCCAGGGCCTCTCGGCAGGCTCTAATCCAGCGCTGGATATCGACAAACAGGATTCTCGACATGTTCATCATCTCGTTGACCTACAAGCGGGACACCAGTGAAGTCGAGCCGCATATGGCGGCTCACATGGAGTACATTGACCATTACTATGCGGCCGGGGTCTTTGTTGCCTCCGGGCGCAAGGTGCCACGCACTGGCGGGGTGATTCTCGCCGTAGCCGAGAGCCGTGAAGCGTTGGAAGAGATCGTGGCCAGGGATCCGTTCTGCATCCATCAGCTGGTGGAGGTCGAGATCATCGAATTTGCCCCCTCCCGGACTTCACCGGAACTGACTGCGCTGCTGCGCTGCTGCGCTGACGCGCGGTTGTAGGCGTGGATCGTTGGAACAGAGGCGGACAACAGATGAGGCAAGATGTGCAGGATGCAGAACATACTCAGGACAGTCTCCACCATGACGTGGTGATCGTCGGCATCGGCATGGTCGGTGCGGCCCTTGCGGCCCTGCTGGGTCGTGCGGGGTTGAACGTCGCCATGGTCGATCCGCGACCGGAGGCGCTGGAGCTGGCTGACGTGGGAGTTGGTCAACCGGCCCCCAGGGTCAGCGCCTTGACCCCTGTCTCCCAGCGTCTGCTGGAGGGCCTTGGCGCCTGGCCCTTGATCCGCGACCGACGAGTGACTCCCTACACCGCCATGCAGGTATGGGATGGCGAGGGCTCGGGAGATATCGGCTTTCGAGCCGATCAGGCCGGTGTCCCGGTATTGGGGCATATCGTCGAGAATGACGTGGTGCTGGCCGCATTGGAGCACTGCCTGGCGAGGATGCCCAACGTTACGCGACACTATGGACAGCGTGTGGCGTCATTGAGTGGTGATCCCGGCGCACCGCAAGTGGTGCTGGATAACGGTGAGAAACTGGCAGCGTCGCTGGTGGTCGCTGCCGATGGTGCTCGCTCACCGTTGCGTCAGATGGCGGGGATCGAGATCAGCGAGCGGGATACCGGCCATCATGCGTTGGTCACCACGGTGCGTACGGCTCTGCCTCATGGTGCAACAGCCCGCCAGGCGTTTCTCGCTACCGGCCCACTGGCCTTTCTGCCGCTGACCATCGAGGGCGACAGCCACTATTGCTCGATCGTATGGTCGACATCACCGCAGGAGGCCGAGCGCCTCGAGGCGTTGGAGCGGGAGGCGTTGGCCGGGGAATTGGCCGGAGCCTTCGATCATCGCCTGGGAGAGGTGGAAGTGTTGGACCGGGCCTGGTGCTTTCCGCTCAGCCAGCGCCATGCGCAGCGCTATTACCAACCCGGGTTGGCGCTGATCGGTGATGCGGCTCACAGCATCCACCCGCTGGCGGGCCAGGGGGTGAACCTCGGGCTGCTGGATGCCGCCGTGCTGGCAGAGGAGCTCCTGCAGGCACGCAAGCGTGGCTGCGAGTTGGGAGAGGAGTGGCAGTTGGCGCGCTACCAGCGTAGGCGACGTGGTGACAACGCCTCGATGCTGGCGCTGATGGATGGTTTCCGGATGTTGTTTGGCGCGCGACACCCGGCCCTGACCCTGGCCCGCAACCTGGGGCTTTCCGGCGTCGACCGTCTGGGACCGCTCAAGCGTCTGATCATGCAGCAGGCGACTGGTCAGCGTGGTCGTCTGCCACATAGTTGTCGGTAATCTCGTCGGGTGTCTCGACCACCAGGCGTAAAACACAGTGGCCCGAGTCGCAAGACTCGGGCCACTGTGTTTACTGGACTGTTTTTATTAACTCGGCATGCTTTCATGTTGGGTTAATGGCGGCACAGGGATGTGTCGCCGTCGGCCATCAGGCCGACGCGAGACCGCACCACACCAGCAGACCCGCGCATCTGCGCCAGTGTGGTGCGGACGACAATCAAATCGATCAGGATGAGCTATTTGATTGCCATGTTAATAGCGAGCGCCAATCACATTCAACGCCTTGAGCAGATTCAGCGCCTCGCCCAACTGATAGTCTTCGGCCAGGCGGGCACTGCTGGCGCCGGAGGCCTCCTCTTCCTCATCGCCAAGGTGGCCTGCCAGGTCGGACTCGCGTACCCGTAGGCCGCTGGATTCGGCCACTTCAAGGCGACCGCGCACGACCTCCACGTCCGGTTGTACGCCCTGGGCCTGGATCGAGTGGCCATTGGGTGTGAAGTAGAGCGCGGTAGTGAGCTTGAGCCCTTCGCCGTTGCCCAGCGGCATGATCTGCTGAACCGAGCCCTTGCCGAAGCTCTCGGTGCCCATGACCACGGCACGGCGCTGATCCTGAAGGGCACCGGCAACGATCTCGGCGGCGGACGCGCTGCCGCCATTGATCAACACCACCAGTGGGACATTGGGCTCGGCGGTACGTGGTGTGGCCGAGAAACTCATCTGGCTGTCCGGTAGTCGACCCTCGGTGTAGACGATCAGGCCGCTGCTGAGGAAGGCGTCGGCCACATCAACGGCGGATTGCAGTACGCCACCGGGATTGTTGCGCAGATCGAGAATCAGGCCGGACAGCGGGCCGTCCTCATGGAGGTCATCCAGTGCATCAAGCACCTGTTGGCCAGTGCGTGACTGGAACTGACTGACCCGCAGGTAGCCATAACCCGGGGCCAGTATCTCGCTCTTGACGCTTTCGGTGCGGATGATTTCACGTACCAGGGTGACGGTGCGCGGTGTGCCGCCTCCAGCGCTGACCACGGTAATCTGAATGTCGGTGCCGGGCTCGCCGCGCATCATATCCACGGCATCCTGCAGAGTCATGCGGTCCGTCGGAGTCTCGTTGATCCGCAGGATGGTATCGCGGGCCTGCAGGCCCGCACGCTTCGCGGGGGTATCGTCGATGGGCGTAATGACCACCAACTGGCCATCCTGCATACCGACTTCAATGCCGATACCGCCGAACTCGCCCTGGGTAGTCTCGCGCAGGTTCTCGTAGGCGTCGCTGTCGAGATAGGCGGAGTGCGGGTCGAGTTCGCTGAGCATGCCACGCATGGCGTTCTTGAGCAGGGTAGCGTCGTCGACATCCTCGACATAGGCGCGCTTGATGCGTTCGAACACTTCGGAGAATGCCTGGATTTCGGCCACAGGAAGGTCGTTATCCGGCGTACTCTGTGCCATGGCAGCACCGGGTACAGCGGTGACGAGAGCGAGGCTCAGGGCGATGCCGAGGCGTTGCAATGGGCTCGAAATAGCGGCGAAAGGGTTGGTCATGCTGTCTCCGCGGCGCGTTGGACAAGATCATCAGCATAGCCCGCCGTTGCCGACGATGAAAATGGCTGATTCAGTTCCGTGTCTACACGGGGGTATCAGCGCCGTGCAATCCAGCTCTGCGGGTTGATGGGCTTGCCACCGCGGCGCACCTCGAAATAGAGCCCCGGGCTCGGGCGGCCACCACTATCACCGACGCGTCCCAGCGACTGCCCGGTTTCGATGCGGCTGCCGACCCCGACATCGAACTGCTGCAGATGTGCGTACAGGGTCATGACATGGTCGCCATGGTCAATGATCAGCAGGTTGCCGAAGCCACGCATCCAGTCGGCGAAGACGACCCGACCCGCGTGCACGGCCTTGACCGCTGTGCCCGCAGGCGCCTGGATCAGGATGCCGTTGCGGTGCACACCGCGCCCCTGATGAAAGCGCGACAGCATGGCGCCCTGCACAGGCCAGGGGAGATCTCCTCGGGTGCGCTCGATATTGGTCGAGGGCAATGGCTGGTCAAGGCTCGCCATGGATTCCTGAACTTCACGCAGCACGCGCTCGGCATGGGCGCGATCCTGATCGAGTGCCTCGAGGCGTGAGGCCTCGGTGTCATAGCGCTGATCCAGTTCGGCCAGCACTGCCTGGCGCTGCCGGGTCTGTTCTGCCAGTTGCTGGCTGCGGCTCTGCAACTCGGCGGCTAGTTCGTCGAGGCGCTGCTGGCGGCCATCGAGCTCGCGACGGTTCTCGGTCAAGCGGCGATCCAGTTCCGCCAGCATATCAATACGCTCATTGCGGGCCTGCGCCAGGTGATTGAGATAGGACTGCAGACGATCCAGTCGAGCGGGATCATCCTGATTGAGCAGCAGCTTGAGCTGCGGCGTGCGACCAAGGCGGTAGAGGGCATTGAGCTGCCTGCCGAGCGCCTCGCGCTGGGCATCGCGCTCGTCCTCCATCAGTTGCCGGCGCCGCTCGAGCTCGGCGATGTCCTCGCTCAACTGACGCCGCTCTGCCTGGATTCCATCCAGTTGCTGGTTGGTCTCGGCCAGTTGGGTCTCGATGGCTTCCAGCTCGTCGCTGGTGTTGTCGCGGACAGTGTCCGTTGCCTCGAGCCTGCGGTTGGCCTGCTCGATACGTTCGCCGATGGCATCGAGCTGGGCGCGGGCTTCACTCTCACTGGGTGCGGCCAGCGTCTGGCTCATGGCCAGCGGCGAAGGTCGTGATTCCGGCTGGGGGGCGCCGCCCAGCCACAGGCTCAGCCCGAGCCCGGCGATGAATACCTGACGCAACACTACTCCGCACCGGCGCGAGGCCGGAACGGAGTAGTGTCGAGCGGCATGAGAGGGCTGGCTGGAACGGCTCACGACAGGGTGATCAATACCTCGCCGGTCATCTCTTCCGGCACGTCCTGGTGCATCATGGTCAGCAGCGTGGGGGCCAGGTCGCATAGGCGGCCGCCATCACGCAGCTGGGCATTCTGCGCACCGACATAGACCAGCGGCACCGGGAAGGTGGTGTGGGCGGTCTGGGGGTTGCCGGTGACCGGGTGGACCATCTGCTCGGCATTGCCGTGGTCGGCAGTCACCAGACAGGAGCCTCCGGCTCGCTCGATGGCCTCGACCACTCGACCTACGCACTTGTCGACGGCCTCGATGGCGGCCTTTGCGGCATTGAAGTCACCGGTGTGACCCACCATGTCGCCATTGGCGTAGTTGCAGATGATCAGGTCGAAGCTGCCGCCGTCGATGGCATCCACCAGCTTGTCGGTGAGCTCGAAGGCGCTCATCTCGGGCTTTTCGTCGTAGGTCTTGACGTCCTGGGGAGAGGGCACCAGCAGGCGAGTCTCGCCCTCGTATTCCTGCTCACGGCCGCCGGAAAAGAAGAAGGTCACGTGGGCATATTTCTCGGTTTCGGCAATACGCAGTTGGGTCAGCCCGCGCTTCTCCATGATTTCACCGAGGGTGTTGGTCAGTGCCACCGGCGGGAAGGCTGAAGGTGCTGGAATATCCGCGGCATACTGGGTCAGCATCACCAGACCATCGGCGGCCAGGGTCGGGTGCACCTTACGCTGGAAGCCATCGAACTCCTCGAGTACGAAGGCGCGTGCCAGCTCGCGGGCACGGTCGGCGCGGAAGTTGAGGAACAGCAGGGCATCGCCGTCCTCGACCGTGATGGCATCGCCGGCCGCTCGCACGCTGGTGGCGCCGACGAATTCATCGCTTTCGCCACGCTCGTAGGCGGCGTCGAGGCCCTCCTCCGCGGAGCTGGCGACATGTTCGCCATGCCCTTCGGTGATCAGACGGTAGGCCTTTTCCACACGATCCCAGCGGTTGTCACGGTCCATGGCGAAGTAGCGGCCGATGATCGAGGCGACATGGCCGTTCTCGGCACCGACCAGTTCGGCCAGCTTGGCATTGGCTCGCTCGATGGACGGACGTGCACTTTTGGGGGCGGTGTCACGGCCATCCAGGAATCCATGCAGATAGATGCGTTTGGCGCCACGGTGAGCGGCCAGCTCGGCCACGGCCAGCAGATGGTCTTCATGGCTGTGGACACCACCAGGGGACAGCAGGCCCAGCAGGTGAACGGCCTTGTCGGCGGCCACGGCGGCGTCGATGGGTGCGGTCAGCGCTGCATTGGTATCCAGCTCGCCATCCTTGATGGCCTTGGTGATCCGCGTGAAGTCCTGATAGACGATGCGGCCGGCACCGAGGTTCATGTGGCCGACCTCGGAGTTGCCCATCTGACCGTCAGGCAGTCCAACATGGCCACCATCGGTGTGAATCAGGGTGTGCGGGCGCTCCAGCCACAGGCGGTCCATGTTCGGGGTGTCGGCGGCAGCGATGGCGTTGGCGGTGGGGTCCTCGTTGTGGCCATAGCCGTCAAGGATGATCAGCGCCACCGGGCGCGGTGCAGTCGCGGTGTCCGTCATGCGGAAATTGCCTCTAGTCATAATGACGCCCGGCATCCTTCTCTGCCGCCGCGGAAGTGTTCGCTGCCGGGGCTACAGTGGCGCTGATTGCGCGGGAATGTTTCCGGATGTCGTGGATTAACGCTGGTGCGCGCACAACGAGCCGACAACCTCTGTTCAGAACTCTGGGTCGTTCAGGGGTCGCGAGTCGCTTGTCCTTGCGGCATCATATCGCAGGGCGGCGCCAGGCGTCATGCCCGGTACCGTCAATCCTGTCCACCATCCTCGACCGACACCGTCACACGAGGCAGGGCGAAGCTCGTGTATACTGGGCGCCCACCGTGCCAGGTGTATTGACCGGACCTCATTTCAGCACCCGACAAGAGTTAGCCGACCCCATGATCGATCAGCTATTCGAATTTGTGCAGAACCACCCAGTGTTGGTAGCAGCCTTCGCTGCCGTGCTGACAGCATGGCTCATTTACGAGCTGCGCAACGCCAATGCCGGGGGTGTGACGACCAGCGAGGCGACCCAACTGGTCAACCGTGAAGATGCCGTCGTCCTCGACATTCGCGACAAGAATGACTTCAAGGCCGGGCATATCGCTGGCGCACGCAACATTCCCCAGAGCAACCTCGATAGCCGTATGGCCGAGCTCGACAAGTTCAAGTCGACGCCGATCATCGTGGTCTGCAAGCATGGCCAGAGTTCAGGGGCCGTTCAGGCCAAACTGAAGAAGGCGGGGTTCGAGCGCGCTCTCAAGATGCGCGGTGGCATGACCCAGTGGCAGGCTGATAGCTTGCCGATCGTCAAGAAGTGATGTCCTTTATGCAGGGACGAGCTTTTTGCCGAAGGCGCTGAGCGTCAGTGCCTTTATCATCATCAAGAAATCGCTGAATAAATTGGAGCCGCGCTCCAACATTCATTGGAACATAAGGAATCGTCTCATGGCGGAAGACAATAACGGCAACGCCGAAGGCCAGGCGGCAGGTCAGCAGGAAAAGCCGCAGCTCCAGTTCGCGGTGCAGCGTATCTACGTCAAGGATATCTCCTTCGAGGCACCGAACTCTCCGGCGGTCTTTGGCCAGCCCTTCAAGCCCAAGGTCGGCCTGGACATCGATACCTCCAGCAACAAGGTGGCAGACGACCTGTACGAAGTGGTGATCAAGCTCACCGCTCAGGTTACCCACGCCGAAAGCGGCACCACCTGCTTCCTCGCCGAGATTCAGCAGGCCGGCCTGTTCCGTATCTCTGGCATCGAAGGCAACCAGTTGGATCACACTCTGGGCGCGTTCTGCCCCAATGTGCTGTTCCCCTATGCCCGTGAGTGCATCGACAACCTGGTCAACCGTGGTGGCTTCCCGCCGCTGATGCTGGCCCCGGTCAATTTCGAGGCGCTGTACCTGCAGAAGAAGCGCAATGAAGGGGCCGAGCAGCCCGAGTCCGAGCAACAGCAGGCACCGACCTCTCACTGATGACAGGCCTTGATTTCTGATGTCTGACGCTATTTTCAGCGGGCCTCGCATCCACGTCGCCGCCGCGCTTGTCGCTGGCGGCGACGTCGTTCTGCCCGAGGGGCCGGCTCGTCATGTCGGGCGGGTGCTGCGCCTCAGGCCTGATGACTCTCTGGTGTTGTTCGATGGCCAGGGCCAGGAAGCCGCCGCCACCCTGAGTGAAGTGGATCGCAAGCGCGTCGTCGCTCGAGTTCAGGTGGTGCGGGCTGGCCAGGGCGAGTCACCGTTGGCAGTGCACCTCGGTCAGGCGATCTCCAAGGGAGATCGCATGGATTACGCCATCCAGAAGGCCGTTGAGCTGGGTGTGGCGGCGATTACGCCGTTGTACACCGAACACGGCGACGTGCGGCTGAAGGGCGATCGCGAGGAGAAGAAGCTGGCTCACTGGCAGGCCGTAGCGGTCAGTGCCTGTGAGCAGTGTGGCCGAGCCACCGTTCCGGTGATTCACGAGCCAGTGCCGCTCAATGACTGGCTGGCCGATCGGGACGAGTCGCTGCGTCTGGTATTGCACCCGGGGACCCCCGGGGCACTCGAGCGAGCCGAAGCGGTGTCGAACGCCTGCGTACTGATAGGCTCGGAAGGCGGCCTCTCGGTGCGGGAAGTGGACGCCGCCGAGCAATCCGGATTCGCCGCGCTGACCCTCGGTCCCCGAATCCTGCGCACCGAAACCGCTCCGGTGGTCGTCCTCAGCCTGTTGCAGGCCCGCTTCGGGGATCTTGGCTGAACCCATTACATGGCAATCAAATCGACCATCCAGTTCGAATTGATTGGCGCGGACTCGCGTCGGCCTGATGGCCGGTGGCGGCACATCTCTGTGCTGCGGCTAACCCAGCGCAAGAGCTTGCCGGGCTTATATTTCCGTCCAGACATATGGACGAGCCGCGAGACTCGATAACCCGCGCTCCCACCCCATCCTGTCCCTGTTATCCGAGAGTTGCCATCCGCAGATGGTGACTCCATTGGTCATCACCGTCGATTTTTCGCTCAATGCGGGGGCGGGGTAGCACTTGTGGCTGATATTCGGCATGCGAGCTACTACAATAGTGCTTAGCGTGCTATTCGACCTGAGTCTAAATCAGGAAAGAATGGTATTCATCCAGCCTTACAGGGAGTCAGTATTGTCATGTCACAACGTAGGTCGAATCGATTGGGCGCGCTGTTGCTCGTCATCGCGTCACTTGTGGGGCTAGGAGTTGCACTGTATGCCTGGTTCACGCCGTTGACCGGGGTGACCGGCACCCTCGGTGCTCTGGTGGCCATTGTGGCCTGTCTGGTGCTGGCGCTGTTGGCCTGGATCCTGTCTCGGCTTCAGGGCGGTGCGGCGCGAAACCTCGTGCGTGTCGTGATTCTGCTGGGGTTGTTCGGCACAGCCTTCGCCGGACTGCTACTCCATCAGTGGTGGATCAGTGCCGCCATGGCACTTGGCCTGGTGGGCTGGATTCTCGACATTGCCTGCGCCAGGCGCACTTCACTTCACAGCTATTCTTGAGGAGCCGACTCATGCCAACTCGCCGCCCCATGGCGCCGTGCCTCGGTGCGCTTTCTGCGCTTGTGCTTTCCCTTTCGTCTGCTCCGCTGTTGGCTCAGGATCAACCCGCCAGCCAGGATTCGCCGGCGACACAGGACCGGACGGAGGCTCAGAATCAATCTGCTCCTCAGGCCAGTGACGCTTCACGGCAGGGCAATGCCGGGCCGCCGATTCCCCTGGTGCCTGAATCACCGACCTGGGACAGCTTCCACGGTCAGCTCAATGCCCAGAAGTACAGCCCTCTCGACCAGGTCAACGCCGATAACGTTGGCGAGCTGGAAAAGGTCTGGGAAATCCACACCGGTGATGTCTCGGATGGCTCGGGGGATCTCCCACCCTCGGTCTGGTCGGCGACACCGGTCTTCGCCAACGACACCCTGTACATTGGTACTCCCTTCTATCGTGTGCTGGCGCTGGATCCGGCCACTGGTGAGGAGAAGTGGAGCTTCGACACCGAGTCGACCCTCGAGGCGCTGACCCAACCGGCGTTGAAGAGTCGCGGTGTCTCCTACTGGGCCGCCGATGAGCCGATTGAGGGTGAGTCCTGCCAGAAGATCGTCTACCTGGGCACCATGGATGCTCAGCTCTTTGCCCTGGACGCGGATAGCGGTGAACTGTGCGAGGGTTTTGCGGATGGCGGAGTGCTCGACGTCAACCAATGGAATACCACCAACAATCGCTGGCCCCTGTCGCTGCTGCAGCCGCCCACGGTGGTCGGCGACCACCTGATTCTGGGGTGGGCGGGCAAGGACTGGGCCTACGAGCAGGCGACTCCGGGGACGGTATTTTCGCTGAATGCACGTACCGGCGAGTTGGAGTGGACCTTCAATGCACTGCCTGAATCGCTGCGCGAGAAGAGTGGCACCGCCAACGTCTGGACGCATATGTCGGCGGATGAGGAACGTGGCCTGGTCTATCTGCCGGTGTCATCGCCCTCACCGAACTACTGGGGCGGCAACCGCACCGAGGAAGCTCCCTACGCGACCTCGACAACCGCGCTGGATATCGAGACTGGGGAAGTGGTGTGGTCGCGTCAGTGGGTCCACCATGACGTGTGGGACTATGACATCAACGCCGCGCCGACACTGATGGATATCACCGTGGATGGCGAGAACATTCCGGCGCTGGTTCAGGCGACCAAGATGGGCTTCCTGTTTGTGGTCAACCGCGAGACCGGTGAGGATGTGTGGCCCATCGAGGAGCGTCCGGTACCCGGTGGTGATGGCATGGTTGAGGGCGAGGTCTATGCGCCTACCCAGCCGTTCCCGACGCGGCCCGCACCGCTGCTGGACCAGGCTGAAAAGCCGAAAGTCTGGGGACTGGCGGATGCGGCCAGCTTTGGTCAGTGCTCCAGGCTGATGGACGATCTCGTCTATGAGGGCATGTACACGCCTCCCACGACTCAAGGCTCAGGAACCCTGACCTATCCCGATAGTGCCGGTGGTGTGCAGTGGGGTGGTGTGGCCTTTGACCCCGTGAGCCAGACGGCGATCGTCAACACCTCGCATATCGTGCAGTACGTCAAGCTCTACAACCGCGAGGACTACGATAAAGCCGACAGTGGTTCAGGCAACGAGAGTGGCTTCGCGCCTCAGGAAGGTGCCCCCTATGGCATGCAGCTGGAAGTGGCATTGAACTGGCTCGGCATGCCCTGCTGGGAGCCGCCCTTCGGCGAGATCGTAGCGCTGGACATGCATACCGGTGATGTGAAGTGGCGTCGCCCGATCGGTGCATCACAGCAGTATGGCTTCTTCATGCCCGAGAGCTGGGGGTCGCCCACTATCGGTGGTCCGGCGGTCACGGCAGGTGGTGTTGTGTTCATCGGTGCTTCGATGGATGCCAAGCTGCGTGCCTACTCGCTGGAGACCGGTGAGCAGCTGTGGTCGGATCAAGCCGAGGCACCGGCGGTGTCCAATCCCGCGGTGTATGAGTACAACGGCCGTCAATACGTTGCCTTTGTTGCCGGGGGTAACTCGATCCTCAAGGATCAGGTCGGCGATCAGGTGGTGGTCTATGCGCTTCCTGAGTAAGCCTTGAGCGCTATCTGACAACACGATCCATAAGCGGTAACCAGAGGATCAGTGATGAAAAGCGGGCCCCAGTGGGGCCCGCTTTTTCTTTCCGTTCTTTCCGTTCTTTCCGCCTTTATCCACGCTCCGCTAGCCGTGATCAGGTCTCATGACTGGCTGAGCCTGGCCCTGGTGGTGCGGTAGATGCTGTCGAGGTGGGCCAGCATGGCGCGCTCGGCGGCATCGGGGTCACGCAGCTTGAGCGCCTCGACAATATGGCAGTGCTCGCGATAGCTCTGCTCGACGCCGCCCGGTTCCTGGAGTATCAGACGGCGAATCTTCAGCCCGAAGGCAAAGAGGTCCTCTGAGTAACCGGCGAGGATATCGTTGCGGGCGTATTCCGAGATCAGCTTGTGGAAGCTTTCATCCGAGAGCTGGAAGTGGAGCACCGGGGCGTCGAACATGCCGGCCTGGGCCTCCAGCATGTTTTCCAGCGCTTGAATGCCTTCATCGTCGATATTCATCGCCGCTCGCCGTGCAATGGCACCTTCAACCACGAAGCGGCTCTCGAATACCGACTCGATGTCGAAGCGATTGGCGAAGCAGCTGTCGTCCTGCATGTTGCGCTTGCGGTAGGCACCGAGCTCGCTTTCCGTGGCGCAGATACGGCTCTTTGCGCCTTGGGAAACATTGATCAGGCCATAGCCGCTGACCTGTGAAATCGCGCCTCTGACGGTTTCTCGGCTGACGCCGAAAAGCTGTGCCAGGTCGCGCTCACTGGGCAGAACGTCGCCGTCACGCAGCAGGCCATCGGTGATCATGCTTACCAGCCGGTCTGCCAGGATGTCTTTCTTGGTCTTGTTCTGGAGAGTCTTCTCGAAGGCAAAGGCCGTGGATTCCATGTCAGGGTTCCTCTACGTACTGGTCTATACGCTAGACCAGAAGTCGTCGCGTTCCTAGCGTTTAATCAAATCTTTTAGACAAAGGTCGCAATTCTAACGCTTGTCGTTGACGAGGTCTCCCATATGTTTCTAGATTCATGTCGTAACTGGTCCGGTAGGCCAACCACTAGACCAGTTTAGCAGATGCAGAGACTCAATTAGAAAAAAGCGTTAAGCAACAACACAACAACGCCACGGGAGAGACCCGATGAAACGCCACACTCTTGCTCTATCCGCCCTCGTCATGAGCCTTGCTGCTGGCGCAGCACAGGCTGATGAGATCGTGTTTGCCATTGGTGGAGCACCGAACAGTCTGCAGGGTCAGACTTCCCAGCATTTTGCCGACCTGCTGCAGGAGCGGCTGGGTGACGAGCATCAGGTAGAGTATTACCACAGCGGTCAGATCGGTGATGAGCGCCAGCTGTTGCAGAAACTGCGTCTGGGCACCGTCGACCTGGCGGGCATCTCTTCGATCATGTCGTCGGTATCGCCGAGTTTTGCCCTGTTCGATCTGCCTTTCCTGGTCAAGGATCGTGATCACCTGCTGCGTATCGATGAGCAGATCGTCAAGACCGATCTGGCTGAGGATGCCGAAGAGCAGGGGCTGCATCTGGTGTCTACCTGGGAGAATGGCTTCCGCCAGATCACCAACAATGAGCGTGCCGTCAACGTCCCGGCGGACCTTGATGGACTCAAGATCCGCACCCCGCAGAGCGAATGGCGCACGCTGATGTTCAACACCTGGGGCGCCAACCCTACACCGATGGCGTTCTCCGAGGTTTTCGTGGCCCTGCAGACCGGGGTGGTCGATGGCCAGGAAAACCCGCTGTCCAATATCAACGGCGCCAAGTTCCAGGAAGTACAGGATTACCTGTCGCTATCCAACCACGTCTACTCACCGATCTGGCTGTCGGCCAGTGCCAGTGGCTGGGAATCCATGCCGGAAGACGTGCGCACCGCCATCGAGGAAGTCGCCGCCGAGACCCAGCAGTGGGCACTGGCCAAGGGCCTGGAGCTGGACAATGAGCTGGTTTCCACCCTTGAAGAAGGTGGCATGGTCGTCAATGAGGTGGATCGTGCGGCCTTCGTCGAGGCTAGCCGGCCGGTCTATGAAGCCTACGCCGAGCAGGTCGACGGTGGTCAGGATCTGATTGACCTCGCGATGTCGTTGGCTGAGGAGTAAGGCGAGATGGCTTCTCACGTGGGCGCCGCGCAGGCGCCCTCTGCGACAACCGATACCGAGGGCGATGTGATGAAGGCAATGGATCAATTGCGCCGAATCCTCGAACGATTGCTGGAAACCTTCACCGTAGGCCTGCTGTTGGCGCTCACAGTCATCGTGCTGGGTGCAGTAGCGATGCGGACCTTTGGTGGTTCGCTGCCCTGGTATGACGAGGTAGCGTCGATCAACCTGGCCTGGCTGAGCTTCTACGGCGCCTGTCTGGCAACACTCAAGCGTGCCCATATGGGTTTTCCGGGAATCGTTGCCAAGTCTCCTCCCGCCATCCGCAGTGCGCTGTTCCTGTTCTCGGAAGTCATTGTCATCGGCTTCTTCAGCGTGGTTGCCTGGTATGGCTACAGGGTTCTCGAGGTACTGGCCTGGGATTCTCTGGTGGCGCTGCCTTCCATCGGGCTGGACGTTACCCAGTCGGTGATCCCGATCAGCGCGGTGCTGTTCATCCTCTGTGAGCTGTTCAGCATGCCGATGGCCTGGCGCAAGATGCGTGCGGGTGTCGACAGCGAGGAAGAAGCCATCGAAGAGGCGATTCGTACCGCCGAAGCGGATCTCAAGGAGCATCGCTCATGACACTGCTGGTCGTAATTGCTGCGCTCTTTGCTCTGGTACTGATCAATGTCCCTATCGCCGTGGCCATCGGTACCGTGGGTGTGGTGGGGGCATTCTTCTACATGGGGGCTGATGCCCTGGTCAATGTGCCGCTGACACTGTTCAACGGTGCCACCAAGTTTCCGTTGATTGCGATTCCCTTGTTCATCTTCGCCGGTGCGCTGATGAATACCTCGGGGATCTCGATTCGCCTGATCAACCTGGTTTCCGCCATGGTTGGCTTCGTTCGCGGCGGCCTGGCAATGGTCAACGTCGGGGTATCGATGTTCTTCGCCGAGATCTCTGGTTCGGCGGTGGCCGATGTGGCAGCCACCGGGTCGGTATTGATTCCGGAGATGAAACGGCGCAAGTACAACCCCAACTTCTCGGCGGCGATCACCTCATCGTCGGCCTCGCTGGCGATCATCATTCCGCCGTCGCTGTCGATGATCCTGTATGGCGCCATCGCTGATACTTCCATCGTCAAGCTGTTCGTGGCAGGCATCATCCCCGGCATTCTGGGCGGTGTGGGTCTCGCCGGTGCCTGTTACTACTATGCGGTGAAGTACAACCTGCCGCGTGAGGAAGCCTTCTCGCTGTCACGCCTCGGAAAGGCGTTCCGCGAGGCCATGTGGGCGCTGCTGCTGCCGGTGATCATTCTCGGCGGGATCTTCGGTGGCTTCGTTACTGCCACTGAGGGGGCGGGTATTGCGGTCCTCGCCGCACTGGTCATCGGTGGACTGGTCTATCGCGAGCTCAATCTAAAGATCCTCTACCGCGCGGTCATTGAAGGCGTCATCCAGACCGCAGTGGTCATGCTGCTGGTGGCCACTTCTGCGGTGTTGGGGCTATTCCTCACCGAGATGCAACTGCCACAGCAACTGGCGCAGGAAATCACTGCCATCACCAGTGATCCGGTTGCGGTGCTGGCACTGCTCAACATCCTGCTGTTGCTGCTGGGCATGTTCCTGCATGGCGCAGCGGCCATCATCCTGGTGGTACCGATCGTCATGCCGCTGGTTACTCAGATCGGCATCGACCCGATCCACTTCGGCCTGATCCTGACTCTCAACCTGGCCATTGGCCAGCAGACCCCGCCGGTAGCCTCGGTGCTGGCGACTGCCTGCTCGATTGCCAAGACCGATATGTGGGAAGTCACCAAGGTCAACCTGCCGATGATCTTCGTACTGTTCCTGGTGCTGATGCTGGTCACCTATGTGCCGGCGATCCCGATGAGTCTGGTCCACGCCTTCTACGGATAAGGAGAATTTCATGAGCAACAACAAGATGAGCGAAAACTCAATGAGCCAGAACAAGCCGGTCATTGCGGTTACCCTGGGCGACCCCGGTGGTATCGGGCCCGAACTGATTGCCAAGCTGTTCGCCGAGAACGAGGTCTTCGCCGATACCCATACCGTACTGATCGGCGACCGCTGGCTGTGGGAAGAAGGCCAGCGTGTGGTCGGCGTCAACCTCGACCTGCCCGAGGTGACCAGCTTTGCCGAGGTGCGTGAGCATGACTCCCCGGTATTCCTCGAGATGGATACCGTGGCCCGTGAGCAGACGGCCTATGCCGAGGCCAACGAGCATGGCGGCGCTTCCGTGCTGGCGGTGCTGGATCGCTGCATCGAGGGCTACAAGGCCGGTGAGGTTGATGGTATCTGCTTCGGGCCACTCAACAAGTACGCCATGAAGCTGGGCGGGCTGGGCCACGAGGATGAGCTGCACTGGTTCGTCAACAAGCTGGGAGTGACGGACTTCTTCAGTGAGTTCAACACCCTGGGAACCCTATGGACCTCGCGTATCTCATCGCATGTGCCGCTCAAGGACGCGCATACCTACATCACTGAGGAGCGCATCATCTCCGCGGCCACGCTGATCCACGACACCCTGAGAAAGGCTGGTTTTGCCGAGCCGCGGGTGGCGGTAGCGGGTTTCAACCCCCATGCCGGAGAGGGCGGTACCTGCGGTCGTGAGGAAATCGACATCATCGCGCCGGCGGTAGAGAAGTGTCGTGCCCAGGGGTATTCGATTGTCGGTCCCTTCCCCGCCGATACCATCTTCCTCAAGGCCCGCGACGGCGAGCTGGACGCGGTGGTCACCATGTTCCACGACCAGGGGCAGATTGCGATCAAGATGCTCGGCTTCCATGAGGGCGTCACCATTCTCGGCGGCCTGCCGGTACCTGTGGGGTCTCCGGCCCACGGCACGGCCTATGACATCGCCGGACAGAACAAGGCCAACCTGACGCCGACACGCAATGCCTTCAATCTGGTCAAGGCCATGTGTTCTCACTGAAGAGGGATGTCTACAAAATGCCTGCACTTGGCAATACGGTGTTGAACTCGAGCTCAAGATGCTCATTTACTCCATGTAAACTGCGCTCTTTCGCTCAATTTCGCCTTGTCTTGCCTTCGTTCGCTGATTTTGTAGACACCCTCAGAGGAAAGCGTTCCCTCTGATTTCAGGCATCTGAACGGGCATACAAGGACAAGACAGCAATGAAGATCAGCAACGTTCGCGCTCGTGTTTTCGAGTGGAAGGGGCACACCGTGGCACCGCAGGCGCATTTCTGCTCCAACGCCATGGATGAGCTGTGGGACCGAGGGGACTCCATGGGAACCTTCCGTTTCCACGGCTGGACCACGGTGGAGGTCGAGACCGATACCGGCATCGTCGGGTTGGGTAATGTGGCGCTGGCGCCACGGATTGCCAAGGCGATCATCGATCAGTATCTGGCGCCGCTGGTGATTGGTCAGGACCCGTTCGATTACGAGTATCTGTGGCAGCGCATGTATCGCTCGACCCATGCCTGGGGCCGCAAGGGCATCGGCATGGCGGCGATCTCCGGTGTCGATATCGCGATCTGGGATGTGATGGGCAAGGCACTGGGCAAGCCGGTATTCAAGCTGCTCGGCGGGCGTACCAAGGAGAAGATTCCCTGCTACGCCTCCAAGCTCTATCGCACCGACCTGAACGAGATGCAGCGCGAGGCTCAGTCCTACCTCGACCAGGGCTTCAAGGCGATGAAGATGCGCTTCGGCTACGGCCCCAGGGATGGTGCCCAGGGCGTCCGCGAGAACCTCAACAGCGTGGCGGCAGTGCGTGAGGTCATCGGCGAGGATATCGACCTGATGCTCGAGTGCTATATGGGCTGGAACCTGGAATACGCTAAACGCATCCTGCCCAAACTGGAGCGCTTCCAGCCGCGGTGGCTGGAGGAGCCAGTGATCGCCGACGACATCGATGGCTATGTCGAGCTCAACAAGCTGACCAGCATCCCGATTTCCGGCGGCGAGCACGAGTTCACCCACTACGGTTTCCGTCAGTTGCTCGAGCAGCGCGCGGTATCGGTAGTGCAGTACGACACCAACCGGGTCGGTGGCATCACGGCGGCGCGCAAGATCAATGCCATCGCCGAGTCATTCAGCGTGCCGGTCATCCCCCACGCCGGGCAGATGCACAACTATCATCTGACCATGGCCTCGCTGGCCTCACCGATGTCCGAGTTCTTCCCGGTGCATGACGTCGAGATCGGCAACGAGCTGTTCTACTACCTGTTCAAGGGCGACCCGGAGCCGGTGGATGGCTTCCTCGACCTCGATGACGATGTGCCGGGGCTGGGTCTCGAGCTCAACGAGCAGTACTTCGACCAGTTCAACATCATCGAGTGAGGCGGCCATGCGACTGATTCAATACCTGGATGAAGGGCGGCTGCGGGCGGCTCTGGTCGAGAGCAATGATGCGGTCAGACCCATTCGTATCGAGGGCGGTGTCTATGCGCTGGCACGGATTGCCATCGATAGTGGCCAGAAGCTGTCGGCGGTGGTCGAGGTGCGTCTCGATGAGGAGTTGATCGACTATCAGCCGCTGATCGACGAAGGGCGTTTGCTGCCGCCACTTACCCATCCCGATCCGGCGCATTGCCTGATCACCGGAACCGGGCTGACCCATCTGGGCAGTGCCGATACCCGTTCGGCGATGCATGCCAAGGCTCTGAAGGCTGGGGTTCAGAAGGACAAGCCTCAGAAGGCCGATGACTCAGAGCTGACCGACTCGATGCGCATGTTCAATATGGGCGTCGAGGCGGGACGGCCAGGCCCCGGTGAGACCGGGGTGCAGCCCGAGTGGTTCTACAAGGGCGATGGCGATTGGGTCGTGGCGCCAGAAGCTCCGCTGTCGGCACCTGCCTTTGCCGAGGATGCCGGTGAGGAGCCGGAACTGGTGGGCCTCTACCTGGTAGGGGCGGATGGCCTGACGTGGCGGGTGGGTTTTGCCGTAGGCAATGAGTTCTCCGATCATGTCATCGAGCGGCAGAACTACCTGTGGCTGGCCCACTCCAAACTGCGTCAGTGCAGCTATGGCCCGGAACTGTTGATCGGCGATCTACCCGCACACCTGGAAGGCACCAGCCGCATTACTCGCAACGGCGAGACGCTGTGGGAGAAACCTTTCCTGACCGGTGAGGACAACATGTCCCACAGCATCGCCAATCTCGAGCACCATCACTTCAAGTACGCCGGTTTCTGCCGCCCGGGCGATGTCCACGTACATTTCTTCGGCACGGCGACGCTGAGCTTTGCCGATCAGGTTCGGGTGCAGCCCGGAGATCGTTTCGAGATCGAACTGCCGGCCCTGGGCCGTGCATTACGTAATCCATTGATTCAGGAAGAAGAGGTGAAAGTGCAGCGCCCCATGGGGGTGCTGTAAGGACAATCCGTGTACCCATGATCTCCTCGGCCAGATCGGCCGGGGAACCCCTGATGATCGAGGTAACAACAATGAGAAAGCCCCTTGAGGTAATCCGTCTGAATGGTATCCCCTTTGATGTCATCAATCGTGCAACCCGTTTCGCGGCCCTGACCGCGGTCCTGGCCGCCATGCCGTTGACGGCCATGGCGGCCACCACTCTGAATTTCGCCCATACCCATCCGGTGGAGGATGCCCAGCACCTGGCGGCGGAGCACTTTGCCGAGCTGGTCAACGAACGTAGCGACGGTGAGTTGCAGGTACGAGTGTTCCCCAATGGTCAGTTGGGCAGCGACAGCGCCCAGGTGGCCAATGCTCGGGGTGGCCAGGTGGATATCGTGCTGACCGGCAATCCCTATTTCACCGGCCTGGTGGGTGAGCTCAATGTGCTGGACCTGCCGTTTCTGTTCGATGACTACGACCACGCCTATGCCGTGCTGGATGGCGAGATCGGCCAGTCGCTGCTCGACCGGCTCGGTGAGCATGAGCTCAAGGGGCTGGCGTTCTGGGAGATCGGTTTCCGTAACCTGACCAACTCCCGCCACCCCGTCGAGAGCGCGGCCGATATCGAGGGCCTGAAGTTGCGCACCACGCCCAATCCAGCGCATATCGCCGCCTTCGAGGCGTTGGGCGCCAACCCGACACCGATGCCATTCACCGAGCTGTTCACCTCGCTGGAAACCCGCACCGTCGATGGCCAGGAGAATCCGGTCAGCCTGATTCGTTCGGCCAATTTCTACGAGGTACAGGATCACCTGTCGCTGACCGCTCATGCCTACACGGCCGCGCCTCTGGTGATGAACAAGGCGAAGTTCGACAGCTTGAGCGCTGAGCAGCAGCAATTGCTGGTGGATGCCGCCATCGAGGCCGCCCAGTTCGAGCGTACGGAACTCGCCGACCGTCTGACCGGTGATCTCGAGTTCCTCAAGGAACAGGGCATGCAGGTGGTTGAGGCCCCCGATCGTGCCTCGATGCGCGAGATCGTCGCCGAGCCGGTTCAGGCCAGCTTCGCCGAGAAATACGGCACCGAGTTGATCGAGGCCATCGAAGCGGCGCGGCCCGCGGCGCAATAGGCGGGAGGGAGGGATCTTCAATGGCACTCGAACTCGAACTCGAGTCGTGGCGTCAGCGCTTTCTCGACAGCGGTGATGATCGGGATCTACCGATTATCGATGCACACCTGCATTTCTGGGATCCCGTGGCCAACTACCATCCCTGGTTGTGCGATGAGCCGATGATCGCCTTTCGCTATGGAGACTACAGCGCGATTCGTCGCCCTTTTCTGCCTGAAGAATACCGGCAGTTGTGTGGTGAGCACCGGGTCATGGGCTGTGTCTACATGGAAGCGGAGTGGCAGACCGGGGAGGCGATAGCCGAGGCGCGCTGGATTCATGAATTGCACCAACGGGATGGCTGGCCCAACGCCATGGTGGCTCAGGCCTGGCTGGACCGTCAGGACGTCGAGGCGCAACTGGCACGGCTGAGTATGTGGCCGATGGTCAAGGGGGTACGTCACAAGCCCGCCAGCCTGCCGCGCAGCGAGTATCGCCCCGACCGGGCCGAGGCACTACCGGGCTCCCTGGGTTGCCCGAACTACCAGCGGGGCTATGCGGCACTGGCGCGCCATGGGTTGATTTTCGAGTTGCAGGTGCCCTGGTGGCACCTGCATGAACTGGTGCCATTGCTCGAACGTCATCCCGAGGTGCCGGTGGTGATCAACCATGCCGGTGTGCCGGGAGATCGCGACCCTGAAACCCTGCGTGGCTGGGAGGCTCAGTTGCGCCGGGTCGCGGCCTTTCCCCAACTGATGCTCAAGTTGTCGGGAATCGGCATGGCGGGTGAGTCCTGGCGCATCGAAGACAACCGTGCACTGATTCACACCGCCTTCGAGGTGATGGGCACGGAGCGTTGCATGTTTGCCAGCAATTTTCCGGTGGATAGCCTGGTGACCGATCTCGATGCGCTGTTCAGCGCCTTCAAGGAGCTCAGTGCAGGGCTCTCCCGGGAGGAGCGTCTGGCGCTGTTGTGCGATAACGCCATGCGCTGCTACTCGCTATGAAAAGAGTCGGCAACGAGCAGCACCATGACCCGAGAAAGTGCCACGGTTCCCCTGGTGTTGTCTCAACGCAGGACCTGAATAATCAGAAGAATAAGGAGTCATGCCTGATGAACGTATTTCGTACCCTACCGGCAACGGTACTGGCCCTGGGTTTGGCGCTGGCCAGTGCCGATGCGCTGGCCGCCATCACTGCGCGGATCGCCACCAGCCTGCCGGATAGCCATCCGCAGACGCTGGGCGCACGCAAGTTTGCCGAGCTGCTGACCGAGCAGAGCAACGGCGAGATCGAGGTCCAGGTGTTCGGCAATGGCGTGCTCGGCAACGACGTCAATCTGGCGTCGATGCTGCAGGCCGGCACCCTGGAATTCAATGTGCCATCCACCGCCACCCTGGCCAGTCTCAACCCGGATTTCAGCGTGATCAGTCTGCCGTTCCAGTTCGACAATGCAACCCAGGTTGACGCTGTGCTGGATGGCCTGGCGGGTCGCACACTGCTCGACAGCCTCGCCGACAAGGGCATCGTCGGTCTGGACTACTGGGACAACGGTTTCCGGCATATCACCAACAGCCGTCACCCAGTGGAAACCGCCGATGATATCGACGGGTTGAAGATTCGCACCATGCAGAACGAGCTGTATATCGACATGTTCAACGGCCTGGGGGCCAACGCCATCCCGATGCCGGTCAATGAACTGTTCACCGCGCTGGAAACCCGCACCGTGGATGGTCAGGAAAACCCCTTCACGGTGATCGACAGCAAGCGCTTCTACGAGGTCCAGCGCTATCTGTCCCAGACTGGCCACGCCTATGACGCTCAGGTACTGATTGCCTCGAAGCGCTTCATCGATAGCCTCAGCGAGGAGCAGCAGCAACTGGTGCGTGACGTATCGCGGGAGGCCGCGCTCTATCAGCGCCAGGTCAGCCGTGAACTCAACGATACTCTGCTGGCCCGTCTGCAGGACCAGATGAGCATCAATGAGGTACCGCTGGAAGAACGCCAGCTGATGCGTGAGCGGCTGATGCCGGTGATCGAGGAGCATCGTGCCGAGATCAGCGAGGCGACGCTGAGTGCCTTTGATGCCGCGCTGGCCGAAAGCCGCTGATCCGCCCCGGAGGATAATTCCATGTCCAGCTCGCCGCATAGCCCGTCACATCCGCGGAAAGGTTCGATTCAGGCAGCCCTTGGCTGTCTGTCGCGCCAGACCGAGCGAGTCCTGAATCTGCTGATGGTGTTGGCGTTGGTTGCCATGATTGCGCTGGTCTTCACCAATGTGGTGCTGCGCTACGGGTTCAACAGCGGTATCTCGGTCAGTGTCGAGCTATCGCGATTCCTGTTTGTCTGGGTCACCTTTATCGGCACGGTGGTGGGGTTGATGCGCCATGAGCACCTCAGCGTCACCACCTTTTCCGATCGTCTACCGGCCCCGGTGCAGGCGTTGCTGGGGCGCCTGGTGACGCTGGTGATGCTGGGCTGCTGCCTGATGCTGGTCAAGGGCAGCTACGCTCAGACCCTGCTCAACTGGAATAATCTGTCGCCGATCAGTGGTGTGCCGGTGGGCGTGTTCTATCTCGCCGGACTGATCGCCGGTGTACTGATGTCGATCCTGTTGGTGTTTCGCCTGCTGGCACCACGGCATCTGCTCAGGCAGCCCCGGTCTCAAGATCCGTCTCAAGAGCGAGCACAGGAGGTTTCGTCATGACCATTGGTCTGTTTCTTACCTCACTGCTGGCCTCGATTGGCCTGAGTCTGCCGATTGCCTTTGCGTTGCTGGTCAGCGCCGTGGTGCTGATGCTGCATCTGGGGTTGTTCGATTCGCAGATCCTCGCCCAGAACCTGGTCAATGGCGCCGACAGCTATACCCTGCTGGCGATACCGTTCTTCCTTGTCGCCGGGGAGGTCATGTCACGGGGCGGGTTGTCGAAGCGCATCGTCATGCTGGCCATGAGTCTGGTGGGGCATCGCAAGGGCGGGTTGGGCTTTGTCGCCATCTTCGCCGCCATCGTCATGGCCAGCCTGTCCGGCTCGGCGGTGGCCGATACCGCTGCGCTGGGCTCTATGCTGCTGCCGATGATGCGTGAGGCGGGATATCCCCAGGGCCGCTCGGCGGGGTTGATGGCCGCCGGCGGCATTATCGCGCCGATCATTCCACCCTCGATTCCGCTGATCATCATCGGTGTCGCGGGCAGCATCTCGATCAGCAAGCTGTTCCTTGCCGGTATCGTACCGGGCCTGATCATGGGCGTGACCCTGGTGGTGATCTGGATGCTGATCACCCGTAAGGAAGATCTGGTGGTGGCGAAGAAGGCCACCGGCGCCGAGCGTCTGCGCGCACTGCGCAAGAGCTTCTGGGCCATGCTGCTGCCGGTGATCATCATCGGCGGGATCAAGACCGGGGTGTTCACTCCTACCGAGGCCGGTGTGGTCGCGGCGGTCTATGCCATCATCATCTCCACACTGATCTACCGTGAGCTGGACCTCTCCGGACTCTATGACGTCCTCGTGCAGGCGGCACGCAACACGGCCATCGTCATGTTTCTGGTGGCGGCGGCCAGTGTTGCCTCCTGGCTGATCAGCATTGCCCAGTTGCCGATGCTGGTGGCGGACATGCTGGCACCGCTGGCCGATAACCCCCGCCTGCTGATGCTGGCGATCATGGCCATCGTGTTGATTGTCGGCATGGTCATGGATCTGACGCCGACCATCCTGGTGCTGACGCCGATCCTGATGCCCATTGTGAAGATCGCCGGTATCGATCCGGTCTATTTCGGCATCATGTTCGTGCTCAACTGTGCGATCGGCCTGATCACGCCGCCGGTGGGCAATGTGCTCAATGTCATCACCAGCGTTGGCCAGCTCAAGTTCGAGAAGGCCGTCTCCGGTGTGATGCCGTTCATGCTGGCCTATCTTGTATTGTTGCTGCTGTTCGTGGCCTTCCCACAGATCATTACCGCACCGCTTTATTGGCTGGCGGGCTGAGGACATCGTGATGAGTGAACAAGTGCTGATCGATAGCCATCATCACTTCTGGGCGCTGGATGGCAGTGTGCAATATCCGTGGCTGGAAGATGACGTGGATGGCCATTTCTTCCTCGGTGACTACAGCCGGATTCGCCAGCCGTTCCTGCCGTCCGATCTACGTCACCAGATTCCGGCCGGTTATCGGCTGGCCGGCACGGTGCACTGTGAAGCCGAATCGGCGCGCGGCGAACCGGAAGTCGAGACCGAATGGCTGACTCGGCTGGCGCAGCAGCAGGAATTGCCCTGCGCACTGGTGGGCTGGGCGGCTTTCGCCGATCCGGCCTGCGAGGCGCAGCTCGAGCGCCAGATGCGCTCAGCGTTGTTTCGTGGTGTACGTGCCAAGCCGGTAACCGCCGCTCGACCAGATCAGTACCAAAGTACTCTGGGGGCCAGCGGCTCGTTGCAGGATACGGGCTGGATTCGTGGCCTGCGCATGCTTGAGGAGCGCGACTTGAGCTGGGACCTGCGCGTGCCTGCCTGGCACCTCGCGGATGCCGCCAGAGTGCTGGAGGGGACACCGGCGCTGCGGGTGATCCTCAACCATACCGGTCTGCCCTGGGATCGCAGCGAACCTGGCCTGGCACGCTGGCGCGAGGGCATGCGCGCGCTGGCTGCCAATCCCAATGTCGCGGTCAAACTCTCGGAGCTGGGCAGCCCCATGGCCGCCTGGCATGAGCAGCGCAATATCGATGTGCTGGCCGAGGCCATCGATATCTTCGGTGCCGAGCGCTGCATCTTCGCCAGCAACTTCCCGGTGACTGGCCTCAATGTCAGTTACGCCACTTGGCTGGCGATGGTCGAACAAGCCATCGCCGATGCTGCACCGGACGCTCGCCAGGCGATCCTGCATGACAACGCCGTACGCATCTATCGGCTGGCGGGGACTGTTCCCGCCTCACATATCCTGTGATTTCACGATAACCGAATTCAGCAACCATCGAATTCAACAACAAGCAAGCGGAGCGACAACGTGCAACTTGAAGGCAAGCAACTGATCGGCAGCCAGGCGGTACTGGCCTCTGGCCGCTCCATCCACGGCATCAATCCGGCCACCGGCGAGACGCTGGAACCGGGCTACCCCAGTGGCAGCCAGGCGGAGGTCGAGCAGGCCTGTGAACTGGCCTGGCAGGCGTTCGATCGCTATCGCGAAACCGGCCTGGAGGAGCGCGCCACCTTCCTCGAGACCGTGGCCAGCGAGATCGAGGCCATCGGTGATGAATTGATCGAGCGTGGCATGCTGGAATCCGGCCTGCCGCGTGCCCG
>NZ_FRCA01000004.1:0-355591 GCF_900142755.1 Halomonas cupida
CGGGCACGCGGCAGGCCGGATTCCAGCATGCCACGCTCGATCAATTCATCACCGATGGCCTCGATCTCGCTGGCCACGGTCTCGAGGAAGGTGGCGCGCTCCTCCAGGCCGGTTTCGCGATAGCGATCGAACGCCTGCCAGGCCAGTTCACAGGCCTGCTCGACCTCCGCCTGGCTGCCACTGGGGTAGCCCGGCTCCAGCGTCTCGCCGGTGGCCGGATTGATGCCGTGGATGGGGCGGCCAGTGGCCAGTACGGCCTGGCTGCCGATCAGTTGCTTGCCTTCGAGAGACATGAAGCTTCTCCTGTGCCTGTGTTGAAATTACCTAGCTGGTAAGTCGCATGGTCGACATATGCGCGACCTGCTGCTGCATGGTCGGCAGATGCCGGGGCATCCGTCACCGGTGATACCAGCAAACCAGTATCAGCGAACGAGCGCGGGCCGTTTGGGATCAAATTCCCAGCCCTTGATCAGGTATTGCATCGCCATCGCATCATTGCGCTGGGTGACGTCGAGACTGCGGTATTTCTGATGGGCTTCCATCAGTTTTTCATCATCGAGTTCGATGCCAAGCCCTGGCGTCGTCGGCACCTTGAGCTTGCCATCACGGATCTGGAACGGCTCACGGGTGATGCGTTGGCCATCCTGCCATATCCAATGGGTGTCGATCGCGGTGATCTCACCAGGACAGGCCGCCGCCACATGGGTCATCATCGCCAGCGAAATGTCGAAGTGGTTGTTACTGTGTGAGCCCCAGGTCATGCCCCACTCGTTGCACAGTTCACCGACGGCCACCGCACCCTGCATGGTCCAGAAATGGCAGTCAGCCAGCGGAATATCCACGGCGTTCAGTTCAACCGCGAGCTTGAGCTGCTTGTAGTCGGTGGCGATCATGTTGGTCGCCGTGGGCAGCCCGGTGCGCTTCTTGAACTCGGCCATGGTCTCGCGCCCGGAATAACTGCCCTGCTGGCCGCAGGGGTCTTCCGCGTAACTGAGCAGGTGCTTGATCGGCTCCAGTACACGAACCGCTTCATCCAGCGTCCAGGCGCCGTTGGGGTCGAGCGTCAGGCGCGCTTCGGGGAATGCCTCGTGGAGTGCGCGGATGCAATCTGCCTCCTTCTCACCCGGCAGTACCCCGCCCTTGAGCTTGAAGTCCTTGAAGCCATAGCGCTCATACGCAGCCCTGGCGAGATTGGCCACGGCGTCCGGCGTCATTGCCTCTCGGTAGCGCACCTCATCCCAGGCATCGACGGGGTTGGTGGTCTTCGGATAGGGCAGATCGGTCTTGTCTGGATCACCGAGCAGGAACAGATAGCCCAATGCCTCGACTTCATCACGCTGACGTCCGAACTGGCCCAGCAGGTCAGCCACCGGCATACCCATGGCCTGACCAAAGAGATCGAACAGCGCCGACTCGATGGCCGTGATGACATGCACCGCCACGCGCAGATCGAAGGTCTGACGGCCACGTTCTTCCGGGCCGTTGCGCGACAGCACGGCACGCGACTGACTGAGTACCTTCTTGACCTCATTGACCCGCGCGCCCTCAACCAGCGAGCGGCACTGCTCGAGGCCCTTGAGAATTCCCTCGCTGGACGGGATCTCACCGACGCCGCGATTACCGGACTCATCTTCCAGCACCAGTACGCAACGAATGAACCAGGGGGCGTGGCCACCACTGAGATTCAGCAGGAACCCGTCCTCACCTGCGACGGGCACGATGTTCATCCTGGTAATCTTCGGAAACATGAATAACTCTCCTGAATGACTCTTGACCACCGAGCGGTCCATGACGACCGGTCGATGACTCGGTAACGGAATCAGTGCGACCTCAAGTGATGGGCGCTGGATTGAACAACACCAGGTCGTTGTAGAGGCCCAGTCGGTCTGCTGCAACCTGCTTACGCCCACTGGCCACGTCCAGGATCAGCTCGAACAGCTCCCAACCCACCTGCTCGATGCTGGCCTCACCAGTGGCGATACGCCCGGCATCCAGATCGATCAGGTCGTGCCAGCGCCGCCCCAGCGTCGAATTGCTGGAGACCTTGATGACCGAGGCCATGGGCAGGTTGTAGGGCGTGCCCCGCCCGGTGGTGAATACCTGCAGATTCATGCCGGCGGCAAACTGCAGCGTGCCGCAGACAAAATCACTGGCCGGGGTCGCGGCGAATGTGAGCCCCTTGCGGCGCAGACGTTCGCCGGGTCCGATGACATCGGCGATCGGCGAGTTGCCCGACTTGATCACCGAGCCCAACGCCTTCTCGACCACATTGCTCAAGCCGCCCTTCTTGTTGCCCGGTGAGGGATTGGCACTGCGATCCGCCTGTCCCTGGGCAAGATAGTCGTCATACCAGGCCATCTGATCGAGCAATGCCTGACCGACCTCGGGAGTCGTGGCGCGGGGCGTCAGCAAATGGATCGCATCACGCACCTCTGTGACCTCGGAGAACATCACGCTGCCACCGGCACGTACGATCAGGTCTGTGGCAAAACCCACTGCCGGGTTGGCGGTCACCCCGGAGAAGGCATCGCTGCCGCCGCACTGCATGCCCACGACCAGATCCGACACCGGACAGGTTTCACGCTGACGACGGTTGAGACGTTCGAGGTGACGCTCGGCCATGGCCATGATGCCGTCGACCATATCGCCAAAGCCTTCGAAGGAGTCATCCTGCAGGCTCAACACATTGGCCTCGGGGTCCGCATCGGCGGTATTCGCGTAGATCTTCACCGGACGGTCATCGACCAGCGTCGAAGGTTGCAGCTTCTCGCAACCCAGCCCGATAACCATCACCTCGCCACCGAAGTTGGGGTTCAACGCAATGTTCTTCAGTGTGCGGATCGGAATGACCGCAGCCGGTGCATTGATCGCCACACCACAGCCATAGGCATGGTTGAGGCCGACGACGTCGTCGACATTGGGGAAGCGTGGCAACAGCTCACGCCTGATGCGCTGAACCACGTAATCCACGGTACCGGCCACGCACTGCACACTGGTGGTAATGCCCAGCACATTCTTCGTGCCGACACTGCCATCCGGGTTGCGGAAGCCCTCGAAGGTATAGCCTTCCAGCGGCTCCATCTCCGGCGCCTTGCGGGTAGCCAGAGGGAGCTCAGAGAGTGCTGGTGGAATCGGCAACTGGACATTGTTTTCGTTGACGTGGCCACCCCGGGGGATTGCCGCAGTCGCGGTGCCGATGATTTCGCCATAACGAATGATGCGATCACCGGTGTTCAATGCCTCCAGTGCCACCTTGTGGCCCTGGGGAATCGCCGCGACCAGCGTTATGTCGCCTTCGATATGGGTGCCCTCTTCCAGCCCACCCTGCTGCACCACAATGGCCACGTTATCCTGAGGGTGGACACGGATGATTCTTGCCTGATTACTGCTGACGGTCATGTGATTGTCCTGATTGCGCGACAGTCCTGTTGTGTTGATTGTCGATGCATGATCCTGGCTGATCTGATCACTGCGACATCTCGAGTTGGCGCCTTGTGCGCGACTTCAAGCCCATGACAATCGAGAAGATCACCGACGCTGCAATCAACCCCCAGAGCACCACTGCAATCGGGCTCTTGGTAAAGAAGATCGACAGCGTACCGAAGGATTCCAGACTCTTGACGAAGTAGACCTCCGCCGAGCTACCCAGAATGAACCCGATGATCAACGGGGCAACTTCCAGGCCAACCTTCTGGACCAGATAGCCCAACACACCAAAGATCATCAGTGTCCAGACATCAAACATGATGCCGTAGTTGATGGCATAGGCGCCGACCACACACATCATCACGATCAATGGGTAGAGGAGATATTTGGGTACCAGCACCACACGAGCGATGTACTTGATGGCATAGAACATCAGCAGGAACATCACGATATTTGCAGCCACCAGCGCCACCATCATGATGTACCAGGTGTCGGTATTTTCCGGGATGAACAGCGGGCCCACCTGGATGCCCTGCAGTGTGAAGGCACCAATCAGCACGGCGGTGGTGGAGTCACCGGGAATCCCCAGCGACAACAACGGAATCAGCGCACCACCGGTCAAGGCGTTGTTGGCTGACTCCGAGGCAATCAGCCCCTGCGGAGCGCCCTTGCCCATCTCGCTGGAGTCACGTGAGAGGTTCTTTTCCTGGGTGTAGGCCAATACCGATGCAGCACTGCCCCCCACACCGGGCAGCATGCCAACGAAGGTGCCGATGAAGGACGAACGTACCAGGTTGGTGAGACGTCCCTTGAAAATGGACAAGGAGAAGCCGCCTTCCTTGCCGATCTTGATCTTCTGGCCCGTCAGGCTGCTCTTCACGCCAGACTCGGCTTCCAGAAGAATGGTCGAGATGCCGAAGATACCGATCAACACCGGCAGAAGGGAGAAACCTTCAAACAGATAAGGCTCCATGAAATCAAACATCAGACGAGTATTGCCGTTGCCTCCATCAGACAGGCTATAGGTGCCGATCAGGCTCAGCCACACACCAATGGCCCCACTGAAGATACCCACCAGCATGTTGTTGGACATCGAAGCGATAACGGTCAGTGCCAGCAGAATGATCAGGAACTTTTCCACATAGGAGAACTTGATCGAGAACTCTGCCAGCAGCGGGGCAAACAGGAACAATACCGCAGCACTGATCAGGCCGCCGACCAGCGAAGCCACCACACAGACTCTCAGTGCACGCTCACCTTCCCCCTTCTGGGCCATCGGGTAGCCATCAAAGGTGGTGGTGATCGATGAAGGTGTTCCAGGAATATTGAGCAGCACGGCCGGCACCATGCCGCCGGAGATGCCTCCGACATACAGACCAAGCAGCAACGACAGGCCGTGCTCAAGGCCCAGGGCATAGGTCAGCGGCAGGCAGACAGCGACAGCCATGGTGGCCGTCATACCGGGAATCGCACCGAAGATGATGCCGATCAGAGTGCCTATCGAGGCCAGCAGAAAGAAGGTGAAGTCCAACTGCGACAGGATATCCATCATGAGACTGTCCCTCTCAAGGCAGGGTGATGTAGAAGACTTTGGCGAAGATCACCCACGCCAACGTCGGTGCGACTACGGCATTGATCGCTGCCGTCACCACCTTGCGTCGCGTTCTGGTGTGCATGTACATCAGTGACATCAGAAACAGAAAAACCACTGAGGTAATCAGGAACCCATAACCGGTGTAGGGGAAGAAATTCCCGACCACTGACATCAGGTAGAAATAGGCGACAATCAGCACCAGAGTGCCGAAGAAGCGAAAGTTATCCCTGGACTCACCAAGGATCGGCAGCGCCTTCTCGCCCCGTTTCACCGCCGCCAGAAAGGGCGCCACACGGAACAGGAGGACCAACACGAAAAGAACGGCCAGCACCCAGTGGATGATATGGGGAAAGAACAGGTGCGATGTCTCGAAGTCGATCGAAACACTGAGCGGGGAATTGGATGAAGCTTCCATAGCGCCTCCGGCGAAGGCTCTCTCTCGGATGAGTGATATTGGTATCGTTTGTGGCCAGTCAATTCAGGGCAATCGTCAGCCGGGATGATGTATCAGCAGCAACAAGGCACCGACGGCTCCCGCCGCCGATGCCATATTGCGTAGACTTACTCTTGCAGACTCTCGATGATGCCTTCGTAACGCTCTGCCTTGTCGCGCAGATATTCCTGGGACTCGCTGGACGCCATGAAGTCTGGAATGAAAAAGGAGCGCTTCTGGGTTTCCTGAATCTCACCCTCGGCGTAGATTTCCTCCAGTGCGGTATCAATCTGCTCGACGATCGCCGGATCCATGTCCTTGTTGTAGAGGAAGAAGAACTCCTTATCGAAGGCAAAGTTCTGGTCGTCCCCCATGGTCACCTGAACATTGGGCTCGGCGAACTGCAGCAAGGTCTCACGATCGGTCTGCCCCAGGCCTTCCTCGTTGGCCTGCGCAAGGGTGTCATGCCGGGCGGTGAGCCAGACGAAACGCATCGCTTTCTGGTCATCTTCGGGCAGACGAGTGTACTGCTCGTTGGCCTGAACTGAGCCGTTGATCAAGTCCGCCTGATCATCGAACAGCAGCTGATTCTTGTCCGACTGGGACCCGGTATTGACCGCCACCAGGTTCTCTTCCGCCCCCGGATGGAGAATGCGGATGGCGTTCTTGAGCGCGGTATAGCCGATTTCAGAGACGCCGCCAGGCTGAATGGCAACACGCACCGTCTCGCCCTCACCCACCGCAGCAATGATGTCGTCCAGCGTCTGATACGGAGAGTCCTTGGGTACCAGATAGGCATTGCCGGGGTTGATAGCGATGGTAGGCCCGATGATGTAGTTCTCGAAGGGGTCCTCGTAACCTTGCACACCATATAGATGTCCAAGGTAGGACTGATCGTGGAAGATCATCAGCGTATTACCGCGCGGATCACGCTGCAGAGCGTTGTAGGCCGCACTGACACCGACCGCATCAACCTTCATGTTGAGGTCGAGCTTCTCGGACAATTCATCGACTACGATGCTGGCATTCTGGTAGGTATCGCCACCGGTGGACGAAGATCCGATGACCACACGGACATTACCGCGCAGTGGACCATCGACGGCCATGGCATAGCTGGAGCCCAGCGCCATTGCGGCCATCATTGCAGAGACACCGATGCCTTTGACAAGCCTGGCGTTACTCATGAAATCACCTCGGTCACTATAGTTGTAAGGAATGGAACAGAGGATTAGTGCTGGTCTGAAAGTGCCAGTGCACGCTCGACGAGTTGCTTGAGTTGCGCCCGCTCAGCCTCGGTGGGCATTTCCAGCGGCGCTCGAACGCTACCGGAAGGACGCCCGATCAGATCCGTGCCCGCCTTGATCAGACTGACGGCGTAACCTGACTTGTTGTCACGCAGCTCAACGAAGGGCAGGAAGAACTCACGTGAAATGCGGCGCACCGTATCGCTGTCGTCGGCACGCAGTGCCTTGTAGAAGGTAACGGCCATGTCCGGTACAAAGTTGAACACCGCTGAAGAATAGGTGTTCACTCCAATCGCCAGATAGGCCTCGGCGATGATCTCGGCGGTCGGCACGCCACCGACGTAGGCCAGACGATTACCCACGGTCTTGATGATGCGGTTGAGCGCCTGCATATCGCCCTTGCCGTCCTTGAGGCCCACCAGGTTGGGACAGGCATCTGCCAACTGCTGCACTGACTCGGCGTTCATGATGCCATTGCCACGGTTGTAGTAGATGACACTGATCGACGTGGAGGCACAGATCTGACGTGCGTACTCGACCAGCCCCTGCTGCGGACACTCGGTCAGATACGGCGGCATCAGCAGAATGCCATCGGCGCCCTCTTCCTCAGCGATCTTCGCGAACGTCGAACCGGTCGCGACACTCAGGCCAGCACTGGCGATCACCGGCAGCTTGCCGTCCACCACCTCTACCGCAAGACGCACGATCTGACGGAACTCATCCACTGACAGGTTGAAGAACTCCCCCGTACCACCTGCCACAAACACCGCGGAGATCTCGTGGCTGATGAACCACTTCAAGCGCTCGCGGTAGCTGTCGGCATCGAAGTTGCCGCTGGCATCAAAGTCCGTGACCGGGAAGGAAAGCAGTCCATCGCCAATCGCCTTCTTTACATCTTTGTGTGTGAAGCTCACCAGGTTGTCCTCTTGTCGCTGTAGAAGCGTTGTCTCTGTGGGAGCGACATGAGGCTTTGGGCAAGCCTTCATGTCATACATCATACAAATGACAAACTAGACATCTCAGCACTGACTGACAAGAGCGACCATGGTATGATTAGACTAAAGTTTTAACCAACCATTCCTCCAGCCCGGTACCGGATACACTGGCCCAGGCCTTTCGGAGAACCCCGCCCGCCACGAGTTGCGGAGCCCCATCAGGAACACGCATGTCTCTGCTCGACATCTTTGTCAGTACCCTGGACGTCAGCCTTCCGGTATTTGCCATGGTTTTCATCGGCATTGGACTCAAGCGCCTCGGCTGGATCGACCAGACCTTCGTCAATACCGCATCGAAGCTGGTCTTTCGTGGCACCCTGCCAACCCTGATCTTCCTGAGTCTATTGAGCGCTGATCTCGATAACACCTTCAATCCGCTGCTGCTGGGATTCTTTGCCCTGGCAACCCTGCTCAGCTTCGCTGCCAGCTGGGGCTGGGCGATGCTGAGAGTCAAGCGACCACTGCGTGGGGTCTATATCCAGGGCGCCTTCCGAGGCAACTGCGGCATCGTCGGCCTGGCATTGGCAGCGGGCATGTATGGCGACGCCGGGATCTCGACAGGCAGCCTGCTGCTGGGCGTAGTGATCCTGTCCTACAACGTATTGTCGGTGATTGCGCTGGCCACCTGGCAGCCCCGCGCGGAAGGCAGTGGATCGGGTGTCGACTGGCACAGCATCATCCGCCATATTCTGCGCAACCCGCTGATCATCTCGGTGGTGGCCGCCACTCCGCTAGCCATGCTGGGTGTCGAGCTGCCCGACTGGGCAATGACCACCGGCAACTACTTCGCCTCGCTGACGCTACCGCTGGCCCTGATCTGTATCGGCGCCACCCTGTCCACCCGCGCGCTGCGCAAGGGCTATCGCACCGCAGTGAGTGCCAGTCTGGCCAAGATGGTAGTGATCCCACTCGGCGCCACCAGTCTGGCATGGGCGGTCGGCTTCGAGGGCCGCGAACTGGGCGTGCTGTTCCTGTTCTTCGCCAGCCCCACCGCAGCGGCAGCCTTTGTCATGGCCAAGGCCATGGGTGGCGATGAGACCTTGACCGCCAATATCATCGCCCTGACCACGCTGATGGCCAGTATCACCGTCACCGCCGGGGTGTTTATCCTGCGGGTGGCGGGGTTGATATAAGCGGCGAGTCCCGAGTCCCGAGCTACGAGTACGCTGCGCTCGAGCTTGAACCCCAAACCCCGACAACACTAGCTAGCTTGACGCTCGTTACTCGCGTCGTGAAGCTGGTTTTTTCCTGTGATCCATGGGGCGGCACTGGACGGCTCGTAGCTCGTAGCTCGTAGCTCGGGACTCGATGCTCTCAGCTTTCTACCTCTGCCGGTGTTGTGAGCCGCCTCAGGCTCAGGCAACCACTGGCCCTTACCTCTCCCGTCAGCTCGGCAATCGCAGCTGTGGCAAACCCGACACCGTAATCACTGCGCCCTTCCACCAGCAAGCCGGTCAAGGCGGCGACCAACGGCATGTGGCTCACGATCAGCAAGGGCACATCATCCGCTTCGCCGAGCAACCACTCGACCACCGCCTCTGGAACGTCATCCGGGGTGATGATATCGAGGGTGTCGATATCGACAACGCTGGGTAACGCCTCCACCACCAACGCTGCTGTCTGCTGGGCTCGGGCATAGGGGCTGGCAACCACTCGCAGCTTCGTCAACTCGAGATCCTCACGCGCCGACAGCCAAGCCCCCATGATACTGACCTCACGACGCCCGCTGTCGCTCAAGCGGCGTTGATGATCGGGAAAACCAGACAGCGCTTCGCCATGGCGCATGATCAATAACGGAGAGGCCATCATGTACTCCTGGAGCGTTTGGGTTCGGGAGCGTTCACTCTTCCTGCTCACGCTGATCCTGTTTGACGTCCTCGCGCGACAGCACGAATTCAACGTCGCTGCTCTGTTCACCCTGCATCAGCAGTTTCGCCATGTCCCTCGCGGGAACCCCCCGGAAGAGCACCTGGAACAGGCCCTCGGCCAATGGCATGTAGACGCCTACCTCATGGGCCTTCTCACGCACCAGGCGCACCGTATTGACCCCTTCGGCCACCTGCCCCAGCGCGTCCACAGCCTCGTCAAGACTCTTGCCCTGGCCCAACGCATAACCCACCCGATAGTTACGCGACAGCTGAGATGAGCAGGTGACAATCAGGTCACCGACACCCGCCAGCCCCAGGAAGGTCATTGGATTGGCCCCCTGGGCCACCGCAAAACGACTCATCTCGGCCAGTGCTCGGGTCATCAACATGCTGCGCGTGTTCTCCCCCATTCCCAGCGATGCCGCCATGCCGGCAGCAATGGCATAGATGTTCTTGAGCGCACCGCCCAGTTCAACGCCATAACGATCATTGCTGGCATAGACACGGAAGTAGTCACAGCCCAGTGCCGCCTGCACGCGAGAGCGTGTCAGCGGATCATGACTGGCGATGACCGTGGCGGTCAGTTGCTTCTCGGCAACCTCGGAGGCCAGATTGGGGCCGGACAGCACTCCGACATGACTGAAGCCGGTCTCGTCCTCGAGGATCTGGCTCATCAGCTTGAAGCCATCCTGTTGAATCCCCTTGGTGGTGCTGACCAGGATCTGATCGGGATTGAGCCAGGGACGCGCCTGGCGCACCACCTCGGCAAATGCCTTTGACGGAATCGCGACCAGCACCAGGGTCGCCGACTCCAGCACCCAGCGCAGCTCAGTGGATGCCACAACGTTGCTGTTGATCTCGTAGTCCGGCAGATAGCGCGGATTGCGATGATCCTCATTGATACTTTCCACCAGAGCCGCATCTCGCAGCCACTGACGTACTTCATAACCATTGTCCGCGGCGATGCTGGCCAGGGCTGTACCAAAACTGCCACCACCCAGTACCGCTACCGTCATGCGCTCGTCGATCATGGTTGCCCCATCAAGACCCGGAATAATGCGCCGATTGTAACGAAAAACGCCCCTCGAGAGGGGCGTTTCCACACACGGCATTGACGAGACATCATTGTCTCCCCGCCGATCAGTCCAGCAACGGCAGCAGAGCATCGATGCTCTGGCGCGCATCGCCGTAGAACATGCGCGTATTGTCCTTGAAGAACAACGGGTTCTCGATACCGGAGTAGCCCGTACCCTGACCACGCTTGCAGACAAAGACCTGCTTGGCTTCCCAGACCCGCAATACCGGCATGCCGGCAATCGGGCTGTTGGGATCTTCCTGGGCGGCCGGGTTGACGATGTCGTTGGAGCCGATGACGATCACCACATCGGTAGACGCCAGATCATCATTGATCTCGTCCATCTCCAGCACGATGTCGTAGGGCACCTTGGCCTCGGCCAGCAGCACATTCATATGACCAGGCAGACGCCCCGCCACCGGGTGAATACCGAAACGAATGTTCTTGCCGGACGAGCGCAGCTTGCGTACCAGCTCGCTGACCGCATTCTGCGCCTGAGCAACCGCCATGCCATAGCCCGGGACAATGACAACGCTATCGGCATCATTCAGCGCACTCGCCACGCCACCAGCGTCGATGGCCACCTGCTCACCTTCGATCTCTGCCGCCGGACCGCTGGTGCCGCCGAAGCCACCGAGGATGACATTGACGAACTTGCGGTTCATCGCCTTGCACATGATGTACGAGAGGATGGCACCGGAGGAGCCGACCAGTGCACCAGTGACGATCAACAGATCATTGGACAACGTGAAGCCGATGGCAGCAGCCGCCCAACCGGAGTAGCTGTTGAGCATCGATACGACGACCGGCATATCAGCACCGCCGATCCCCATGATCAGATGCCAACCGATGAAGAAGGCCAGAACAGCGATCAGCAGCAGCGTCCAGAAGCCCGCACCGTTGAGATAGGCAATGGCCAGTACCAACGACAGCGCAGCCGCTCCGGCATTCAGCCAGTGGCCACCAGGGTACTGCTTCGGCTTGCCATCCATCTTGCCGGCCAGCTTGCCAAAGGCAATCACCGAACCGGTGAAGGTCACGGCACCGATGAATACACCAAGGACGACTTCAACCTGCAGGAACGTCAGCTCTGCTGGTGTCTTGTGCGCCAGCGTAGCAGCGAAGGCCGACAGGCCATCCAGCGACTCACCCGCGGCGCGCATTGCCATGACTCGGGCGCGCTCCATCTCGGCATTCCAGCCCACGAACACCGCGGCCAGACCGACAAAGGAGTGCAGCGCTGCCACCAGCTGTGGCATCTCGGTCATTTCGACCTTCTTCGCCACCACGGTACCAATCGCAGCACCGATCAGCATCATCGGAATCATCAGCCAGTACTGGCCGATGCCCGGGCCAAACATGGTGAAAACGACTGCCAATGCCATACCGACGATGCCATACCACACCGCACGCTTGGCCTTTTCCTGATTGCTCAGTCCTCCCAATGAGAGGATGAACAGTACACTCGCCGCGATCGCCGCGGCGGTTACGAATTGATGACCCAACATATCGTATCTCCGCGGTTCACGACTTCTGGAACATGGCCAACATGCGACGAGTGACCAGGAAGCCACCGACGATGTTGATCGATGCAATCAACACTGAAATCCCGGCCAGCAAAGCCACCAGCCAGTTACCGGACCCCACCTGGAGCACCGCTCCGAGAATGATGATCCCGGAAATGGCATTGGTGACGGCCATCAGTGGGGTATGCAGCGAGTGACTGACATTCCAGATTACCTGGAAACCGACGAAGCACGACAGCACAAAGACAATGAAGTGCTGCATGAAGGAAGCCGGGGCCACCTGGCCCAGCAACAGCATCAACACGCCACCGATGGCCAGCATGCTGACCTGGCTTTTGGTCTGCTTCACAAAGGCCGCATGCTCGGCCGCCTTCTTCTCTTCCGGCGTCGGCTCCTTCTCCTTCGGCTTGGGCTTCGCTGCAGCGATGGCCTTGACCTTGGGTGGAGGCGGCGGGAAGGTGATCTCCCCCTGATGGGTGACCGTGGCACCACGAATCACATCATCTTCCATATTGTGCACGACCTGGCCGTCCTTCTCCGGCGTCAGATCGGTCAACATGTGGCGAACGTTGGTCGAATACAGCAATGACGACTGGGTCGCCATGCGTGACGGGAAGTCGGTGTAACCCACGACGATTACGCCATTGTCGGTGACAACGCGCTCGTTGGGCACGGTGGCATCACAGTTACCGCCCTTCTCGGCCGCCAGATCGACGACCACCGAGCCGGGCTTCATGGCTGCGACCATGTCTTCGAGCCACAGCTTGGGTGCCGGACGTCCCGGGATCAGTGCGGTGGTGATGACGATATCGATATCCGGCGCCTGCGCGCGGAACAGCTCGAGTTGCTTCTCGCGGAACTCCGGGCTGGAAGGCGAAGCATAACCGCCGGACTCGGAGCCATCCTGACTGTCCTCGAAGTCGAGGAACAGGAACTCGGCGCCCATGGATTCGATCTGCTCAGCGACTTCGGGACGCACGTCGAAAGCACGCACCACAGCACCGAGGCTGGTGGCAGTACCGATAGCCGCCAGACCCGCAACACCGGCACCAATGACCAGCACCTTGGCAGGAGGTACCTTACCGGCAGCGGTCACCTGGCCGGTAAAGAAACGCCCGAACTGGTTGCCGGCCTCGATCACAGCACGATAGCCGGCGATGTTGGCGGTGGACGACAACGCGTCCATCTTCTGGGCACGCGAGATACGCGGCACCATGTCCATAGCGATGACACTGGCGCCCTGCCCACGGCAACGCTCGAGCATCTCTTCGTTCTGGGCAGGCCAGAAGAAGCTGATCAGTGTCTGTCCTTCACGCAGGCGGCCGGCTTCCTCGTCATCGGGTTCGCGCACCTTGATGACGATATCGGCCTGGTCGAACAACGCGGCGGCATCCGCCACCACTGTCACTCCGGCCTGTTCATAGGCCTCATCAGAGAACCCCGCCAGTTGACCGGCGCCGCTCTCGATCAGGCACTCATGCCCCAGTTTCTGAATGTGTCCGGCACTTTCCGGCGTCAGCGCAACCCGCGCCTCACCCTCGTACCTTTCCCTTGGTGCTCCTATCTTCACGATGGATCTCCCATGTGGCCAACGTTGTTACCTTGTTATGCGTGTCGCGGGGAACGCTTGTCGACAGGCAGTTGCAGAAACCTCGGACGCACAGCAACCCTCCGCGCCTCTCTGGTACGAGGCGTGAAAGTTGCCTGCCCCACTGCCGTGGATACTGCCGGACCGTACAGCGAATCCCTCAGTTATGAGGCCTACCAGTGTTACCTCTAGCGGGTCATCTGCACAAGGGGGCAAACAGAGTTTTTGTCGCAGCGCAGCATGCCACCAAGCGACTGAAACCATTAAGAGAACACGATTACTCAACGGTGTAAGGTTATGCCCCTCCGAGCATGAATCGCGACATCAAGCGGCACAGGGCGTGATCACACCCGGCAGGACAACACCATACCCCAGTCGAGCCAGGACGCCAGGCAGACTTCGGTAAATGGCAGAAAATGACAGACAGGTGACGCAAGGAGATAACCAACAGCAAGAGGCCGGCCCCATGGCCGACCTCAAGACACCGCCTTGTTCACCGATCAGGGCGAAGGCGCCTCATGGCAGAACATTGCACGACTCCCCGGAGCGGAGCGACGGAACCGCTCCTACAACTGACGGACCCGCCAGCATTGACACCAGGTCATCCACCGAGACTTCCGCCTGGGCAATGGACTCCGCCAATCTGGCGTCCCCGAATTCGTCGTATTCAATCGCCGCTTCGTAGACATCGGTAATACCAATGTAGGCAAAGGCGCTGCGAACTGATGACTCCACATGATTGCGATCTGCGATCCGCCCCCCCGGTTGATAGCCATAGTCACCGCGCGAGGAAAGGATGATCAGGCGTTTTCCAAGGCCTTCCAGTAGCGGCCAGTACGGTTCCCCCTCTCGACTCCGGTCGAACCCGAAAGTACGCCCCACACGCACGATGTTGTCGATATATGCCTTGAACTGCGCGGGAGGCCCGAAATTGTACATCGGCACACCCACCACAATGACATCGGCTCTCAGTAGTTCGTCGACCAGCACATCGCTGTCATGCAACGTCTCCTTCATCCACTCCTGACGCGCATGTTCCGGAGTGAAAGCCGCATGAATCCAGTCTCCCGTGACAGGCGCTGGCGGCCGCTGACCGACATCACGGTAGATCACTTCCGTTTCGGGGTTCCGCGACGTCCATTGCTGAACGAAGCGTTCGGTCAGTCGACGAGTGTGAGAGCCGTGAGCAGTGGTACCGGAGCTACCGGAGCGTGCGCTGGAGTCGATGTGCAATAGTGTGGTCATATGGGATCTCCTATAGATGAACCTTGATCACTCATCACAGAGTTTCCGCAACGCCACGGCAGCCAACAAACGATATATTCTCAGCCAACAGATGAAGTGAGATCACCCATCATGGCCTACCGATTACCCTCGCTGACAGCGCTGCGTGCCTTTGAGGCTGCGGCACGCCTGAGCAGTTTCAAGAAGGCTGCCGAGGAGCTGTCTGTCACAGCAACCGCCATCAGCCATCGCATCCGCGTGCTGGAAGAAGACCTGGAGCGCTGCCTGTTCCTGCGCAAGGTTCGAGCCGTCGAACTGACAGCAGAAGGCGAAGAGCTTTTCACAGCGGTACACAGCGGTTTCGATACCATCGCAATGGCCGTTGAGCGTCTACGCCAACCTCGCCGAGCATCGGTCACGCTCTCGGCGACGCCAGCGTTCGCTACCAAGTGGCTGGTGCCACGTCTGGCAGACTTTCAGGCCCTGCATCCCGGTATCAACCTGCATATCCATGCCTGCGACGCTCCCGTTGATCTGCAGTCGGGCAACGTCGATCTGGCAATCCGCTACGGAAACGGCCCGTACAAAGGCCTGTCGACCACGCTACTGCTGGAGAATCAATTTGCTCCCATGGCCAGCCCACAGCTCAAGGCAGCGCCCCTCTCCGATATTGCACAGTGGCCATTGATTCATTTCGACTGGTACCTTCCTGCCGGTATGGAAGTGAGCTGGAACGCCTGGCTGCGCGCCTGCGGACATGATGAGCATATTGCAGCGTCAGGGATTCGCTACTCCGATGAGAGCCACGCCATTCAGGCGGCCATTGCCGGCCAGGGAGTGGCCATGCTGAGTCTGCTGCTGGTCGAGGAAGAGCTACGCCTCGGGCTGCTTGAGGTCGTCGCCGAACCAACGCTCAAGGGGATGTCCTATCACCTGCTCAAGTGCAATGTAGCCAGACCCCACCAGCAATCGGAGGCAGTCGCTGCCGTGGAGAACTGGCTGATACGAAGCGCCTGCCCGAACTTGGAGAATAACGAGAAGTAGAAAACAGTGAGGCCGGCACAATGGCCGGCCTCACTGTTTCTACGGTGCTACCACCTCTCGTCGATCAGTCGCCGAAGGGATTGCGCAGCACGATGGTCTCATTACGGTCGGGGCCGGTAGAGATGATGTCGATAGAGGTGCCCACCTGCTCCTCAAGGAAGCTGATATAAGCGCGCGCGTTGGCCGGCAGGTCCTCGACACGCTTGACGCCCAGGGTCGACTCGGTCCAGCCCGGCAGATCCTGATAGAGCGGCTCGATAGCTTCGTAACCCTCGGAATCCACCGGGTTATCGAGCACTTCACCGTCCTTGCTGCGATAACCGACACAGACGCGGATATTTTCCAGACCATCGAGTACGTCGAGCTTGGTCAGGCAGATGCCGGAGACCGAGTTGATCTGTACCGCATGGCGCAGTGCTACGGCGTCGAACCAGCCACAACGACGCGCGCGTCCGGTGGTGGCACCGAACTCATGGCCACGCTCGGCCAGATGGCGGCCATGGTCATCGAACAGCTCGGTCGGGAAGGGACCGGAACCGACACGAGTGGTATAAGCCTTGGTGATGCCCAGCACATAGTCGAGATACAACGGGCCAACACCAGAACCGGTCGCCGTACCACCAGCCGTCGTATTGGAGCTGGTCACGAACGGATAGGTGCCGTGGTCGATGTCCAGCAGTGAGCCCTGAGCGCCTTCGAACAGGATGTTGTCGCCATTCTTGCGCAGGTCATGCACCAGGCTGACGGTATCCGTGACCATCGGACGCAGTTCCTCGGCCATTTCCATCGCGCTGTCGAGCACTGCCTGAAAATCAACTGCCGGCTCACCGTGGTACTGGGTCAGTACGAAGTTGTGATAGTCGAGCACTTCGCCCAGCTTGGAGGCAAAACGTTCGCGATGCAGCATGTCGCCGAGACGCAGGCCACGACGTGCCACCTTGTCTTCATAGGCCGGACCGATGCCACGACCGGTAGTGCCGATCTTGGCCACGCCGCGAGCCTTCTCGCGCGCCTGGTCGAGGCGCACGTGATAGTCGAGAATCAGCGGACAGGCCGGAGACAAACGCAGACGCTTGCGTACCGGAACGCCCTTGCTCTCGAGTTCGTGAATCTCCTTGAGCAGAGCTTCCGGCGACAACACCACGCCATTGCCGATCACACAGGTCTTGTCCTCGCGCAGGACGCCGGACGGAATCAGGTGCAGAACGGTCTTCTCACCATCGATCACCAGCGTATGGCCGGCATTGTGTCCGCCCTGGAAACGCACCACGGCAGAGGCGGATTCCGTCAGCAGGTCAACGACCTTGCCCTTGCCCTCATCACCCCACTGGGTGCCCAGTACGACTACGTTCTTGCCCATTGCTTTCTCGTCTCTCTGTGTTGCGCCGTGGCGCACCTCAAGGTGTGTGCGCCGCGCGCCGGCGCCCGAAAATCTGTCATGGCCTTCCCACCTGGAGCGGGTCGGTCAGGTGGACGGCTCGATAGCCTCGACTATCCAGCCGTTGTCTCCCGGCACCAACTGCTCTCGGCAGTAGTGCTGTACCGCGCCGGAGCGTTGGCCCGGCAGAGCCTGAACCACACGACGCCCCTGACTGCGCAGCGTCTGAATGGCCTCGCTCAATCCATTCTGGCCTTCATCGGCCGGTGCCCAGACACCATCGTTGTCCGGCTCACGCAGCACCAACGTTGCCAGCAATTTGAGGTCCATGGAGAACCCCGTCGCCGGTCGCGCCCGACCAAAGGCCTTGCCGGTATCGTCGTAACGACCACCCTTGGCCAGCGCCTGGCCATAGCCCGGCACGTAGGCGGCAAACATCATGCCGGTGTGGTACTGGTATCCGCGCAACTCGGCAAGATCGAAATAGCAGGAGACTTCAGGGTGCTCGGCACTCACGCCTTGATAGAGCTCATGCAGCTTGTCGAGTGCATCATTGACGGCCTGAGGTGCCTCGCTGAAGGCTTCCCGCGCCTCCTCGAGCACTTCGGGACCGCCATGCAGCGTGCCCAGAGCACGAAACATGTTGGCCAGGGCTGCGTCACTGATCAGGCGCGATACCGCCTCATCCAGTTGTGACGGTGACTTGAGCGCAAGGGCGGCGGAAATCGCCTGCTCGGCCTCAGGCTCAAGTGCCGCTGCTACCACCAGATTACGGTAGATGCCCACGTGCCCCAACGCCAGGTGAATCTCACCTGCACCAGACACCGCCAGGCTTTCCAGCGCCAGACGAAGGATCTCTACATCCGCAGCAAGGCTGGCATGGCCGAACAGCTCGACGCCAACCTGTACCGGGCTGCGCCCGCCCTGATGCTTGTCGGCCTTGGCCCGCAGAACGTTGGTGCAATAACACAGACGCACCGGCCCCTCGCGCTTGAGAGAGTGCGCATCCATACGCGCTATCTGGGGGGTAACGTCAGCACTGACTCCCATCATGCGACCAGTGAGTTGGTCGGTCAGCTTGAAGGTCTGTAGATCGAGATCCGTCCCGGTACCGGTCAACAGTGAGTCGAGAAACTCCACCGGCGGTGGCATGACCTGGTCATAGCCCCACAGATGGTAGAGGTCGAGCAGCGCACGGCGTAGCTCTTCCATGCGACTGGCTTGAGGCGGCAGCACCTCATCCATGCCGTCGGGCAAGAGCCAGCGGTCAGCGATGGTCATGTCAGATTCCTGCTTGGACAGTGAGCCTGAATCGCACGCACACGAAGCAGTACACGGCATGAATCATGTGCACAACATGAATCGGCGCAACTCTCGAGGAGGCGCGCTCGTGCGAGCGATCAATGAAAGTCCTGGTGCCGTTGCTCGACCTGAGATATCCCTGATCCGAAGAGCACACTCAGCCAGAGTAGACCTGGTTTGAAAAGACAGGTTTGAAAAGACTGGTCCGAAAAAACCGGTCCTGTAAAAACCCGTCCTGTAAAACCAGTGCCACAGGGTCCAGAACACCCGAGCGACGGCCACAAAAAAACCGGGCCACGCCCGGTTGAAGGATTCTATCACGTTTGCGTGGCGGGTGAACCCCGCGAGGCAATACCGATACATCATTTACCGGGTGCCGGTCGTCCAGGACGACCGGCACCCGGCTGTGCGATCAGCTCTCGGGCTGATCCGGCGACTTCAGATAGCGGAAGAAGTCACTGGACGGATCCAGCACCATCATGTTGCCGCCGTCCTCACCGAAGCTCTCGCGGTAGGCATTGAGACTACGCCAGAAGGAGAAGAACTCCGGATCCACGCTGTAGGCCTCGGAATAGATACCTGCCGCCTCGGCATCACCCTCACCGCGGAGGGTCTCGGAGCGCTCATTGGCTTGAGCCAGCAATACCTGACGGCGACGATCCGCGTTGGCGCGAATGCGCTCGGACTCTTCCGAGCCCTGAGCACGCCATTCACGAGCTTCACGCTCACGTTCGGAGCGCATCCGCGAGTAGACCGCGGCGGACACATCTTCCGGCAGATCGATACGCTTGACGCGAATATCGAGGATCGCCACGCCGAGCTCTTCGCGCATCAAGCGATCGAGGTCCTCGGTGGGCCCGGTCATCAGTTCATCACGCTTCTCGGCGATGATCTCCTGCAGGCTGAGCTGGCCGAACTCATTACGCAGGCTCTCGTCGACGCGCGGTTGAATCAGGCGAATTGCCATCAGCTCATCCCCCGCTGTCGCCTCGTAGTAGCGCGTCGGGTTGATGACCTGCCACTTGACGTAGGAGTCGACGATGACCGCCTTCTGCTCCTGGGTCAGATAACGGCTGGTATCGGTGTCCAGCGTCAACACTCGCGTATCGAACTTGCGTACGGTCTGGGTGATCGGCACCTTGACGTGCAGTCCGGGCTGGATGTTCTCTTCGATGATCTCACCGAAGCGCAACTTCACCGCACGCTCGGTCTCGTTGACCACGTAGAGGCTGTTGCTGGCCAGCCAGGCCACGGCAGCCAGGCCGCCGACGATGAGTAGGGATCGATTATTGATCATCTAGCGACCCTCTCTCTGGATACCATTGTCACGCTCCGTCCGGACCGAGCCACTGCTCGAACCGCTCGTCTCGTTGCGAGCGCGTTCGAGAACCTGTGGATCGAGCTGAGTGTCATCCTGATTGGCTGCTGCTCCGCTGGTACCACGAGCAAGGCGATCCATCGGCAACACCATCAGCGGGCTCTGCTCCGATACGTCGACAAACACCTTGTCGGTCTGGCCGAGCACTTCGGACATCACATCCAGATAGAGACGCTCGCGCATCACGTCCGGCGAGTCCTGATATTGCGTCAGCAGCGCGCTGAAACGATTGGCCTGACCACGCGCCTCGGCGACCACAGACTCGCGATAGCCCTGTCCCTGTTCGACGATACGCTGAGCCTGACCCTGAGCTTCCGGGATGATGGCGTTGGCGTAGGCCATGGCCTGGTTGATAGTACGCTGACGATCCTCGCGCGCCCGGATAACGTCATCGAAGGCGTCCTGGACGGCCTCAGGCGGCGATGTCGATTCGACGTTGAGGGTCACCAGGTGAATCCCGGTGCCGTAGGCATCCAGGTAGGATTGCAGACGACTCGCCACCGCAGAACCGAGAATCTCACGTCCCGAAGTCAGGATATCGATCATGTCGGTGCCACCGACAACATGACGCAGTGCGGAATCCAGCGCATTCTCCAGTGACAGCTCCGGATCACGTACGTTGAGCACATAGCCACGCGGATCGGCAACCTGATACTGGGCCGAGATCTCGACCGAGACGATATTCTCGTCCTGAGTCAGCATTGACTGGGTCTGGCTGACCGAGCGCACGCGGGTCACGTTGACCATGTGCACATCATCGACCAGCGGCGGATTCCACTGCAGACCCGGATTGACGATTTGCTGGAACTTGCCGAAACGCAGTACCACACCGCGCTCGGACTGATCGACCAGATAGAAACCACTGGCTGCCCAGATGGCCACGCCGATCACCAGCAGCAGACCGGGCAATGCCAGGGTATTGCGCGGCTTGCCGCTCCCCCCCTTCTTGCCACCGCCGCCGCCGCGCTTGCCGCCGCGACCACCCAGCATGTTGTTCAGCTTGTCCTGAAATTTCTTCAGCGCTTCGTCAAGATCAGGCGGTCCCTGATTGTCGCCGCCGCCACGGTTACCACCGCCATTGCTTCCGCCTCGACGGCCCCCGCCACTCCAGGGGTCTTGCTGGTTGCCGTTGCCGCCACCAGGCTCATTCCAGGCCATACGTCGTCTCCACTCTGTGCTCCCATGTGGGAGCATCGGTTGCGATCCATTATATCGCGTCGCCTGATCCTGGCGACGCCAGGGGCCAGTCCAGCCCTCGGGTCGTCAAGCCTCCCAGGCCTCTCGCTGCTGCAGAGACTCAGGAAGGTAATCCGCGGCACGCTCGTCCAGCCTCGACATCAGTTGGTAGAACTCGCGACGCGGAAGCCGCAGTGCCAACCTTGAGCGCCCCTGTTCATCAAAATCCTCACCGCGCACTGCACCGGACTCATGCAGTGCTGCCCGCAGCCGGCCCTGCTCCGGCGTCAGGGTCAGCGGGAAATCGAGTATATCCTCGGCCAGGCACTCACTCAGTGCTTCAGCCAGCAGATCGAGGCCTCGTCCTTCACGTGCCGACAGCCAGACAGTCCGGGGCACGCCATGCTCATCGCGCTCGATGCGCGGAGAGCTGTCGAACAGGTCAATCTTGTTCATTACCAGCAGAGATGGCACATCCGCCGCACCAATCTCCTCCAGCACGTTGTTCACCTGCGTCACGTTCAGTTCACGGTCCGGGTCGGCAGCGTCGATGACGTGCACCAGCAGCGTCGCCTCGGCCGCTTCCTGCAAGGTGGCTCGGAACGCCTCGACCAGCTTGTGTGGCAGATGACGAATGAAGCCTACCGTATCCGCCATCACCACCGGCCCGACATCCTCGACTTCAAGTCGTCGCAGTGTAGGGTCGAGAGTAGCGAAGAGCTGGTCCGCCGCATAGACCTCAGCCTGAGTCAGGCTGTTGAATAGCGTCGACTTGCCCGCATTGGTATAGCCCACCAACGACACGCTGGGAATCTCGGCGCGAGAACGCGCCCGTCGATTCTGGCTACGCTGGCTGCGAACCTTGTCGAGCCGCTTATGGATCGACTTGATTCGTGCACGCAACAGGCGACGGTCAGTCTCGAGCTGAGTTTCACCAGGGCCACGCAGACCGATACCGCCCTTCTGACGCTCGAGGTGTGTCCAGCCTCGAACCAATCGGGTCGACATGTACTCGAGCTGGGCCAGTTCTACCTGCAACTTGCCCTCATGGGTGCGTGCGCGCTGAGCAAAGATGTCGAGAATCAGGCCGGTGCGGTCAAGCACCCGGCATTTCAGCGCCTGCTCGACATTGCGTTCCTGAGAGGGGCTGAGCGCGTGGTTGAAGATCACCAGTTCCGCCTGATGAACCGACAGAGCCTCGCGCACTTCCTCGAGCTTGCCCGAACCCACAAAACTGCGGGAGTCGGGACGCTGTCGGCTGCCGGTAATCAGCGTGGCGGGCTCGGCGCCCGCCGACCTCACCAGTTCCAGAAACTCACCGGGATCTTCGCGCTCCTGCTCGTCCTGAAAGTCTATGTGGACGAGTATCGCCGTTTCACCGGCGTCGGGACGTTCAAAAAACAATCAATACCTCACGGATAATCAGCTCTCCGGCTGCGCAGCAGGATCCTGAGCAGGCAGACGGACGTTGCGTGACGGCACGACAGTGGAGATGGCGTGCTTGTAGACCATCTGACTGACGGTGTTACGCAGCAGAATGACAAATTGGTCAAATGACTCGATCTGGCCCTGCAGCTTGATGCCGTTGACCAGGAAAATCGATACCGGAATGCGCTCCTTGCGCAGAATGTTCAGGTACGGGTCTTGAAGGGACTGCCCTTTGGACATGTTGCTCTCCCTGATAAGTCTCTTAGGGGTTAACGTTATTCCGACACTCGCCAACTCGCTCATGAGAGGCGACCATCCGAGGATACGGCTGGGCTCATGCAATGGGCCACACGAACTGGATATCTTACGCTATGTGCCCGAAACGCGCACCAGTTTCAATAACTCAGCTGCCGCTTTGCCCGCCAGCGGATCGACCCAGTGGAGCTCCGGCCAACTTCGTAGCCAGGTCAACTGGCGTTTGGCCAGTTGACGGGTCGCTACCACCCCACGATAGCGCATTTCCGCCAGGTCATAGTCTCCATCGAGGTAGTGCCATGCCTGACGGTAACCTACGCACTTCATGGATGGCAGTTCCAGGGACAGGTCGCCTCGCGCTCGCAACGTCGCCACTTCATCGAGGAAACCGGCTTCCAGCATCAACGAGAAGCGCCTGGCGATGCGTTCGTGCAACACAGCCCTGTCCGCTGGCGCGAGTCCTATGGACAGGGTTCGGAACGGAAAGTTTTGTGGTGGCTGTCTATTCCACAGTTCCGTCAGTGATTGACCACTGATTTCATGCACTTCCAATGCACGCATCAGACGCTGAGGATCATTGGGGTGAATGCGCGATGCCGACTCAGGGTCTACTTCGCCGAGGCGCCGATGGAGCGCTTCCAGGCCTTGTTCACGGGCCATCTGCTCCAGCTTCTGCCGCACCGCAGGGTCCGCCGAGGGCAGATTGGCCACACCATCCATCAATCGCTTGAAGTACATCATGGTACCGCCAACGAGCAGCGGCACCTTCCCCTTCGCCACGATGTCCTGCATTTCGCGCAAGGCGTCTTCGCGGAACTCGGCGGCGCTGTAGGCCTCCACCGGGTCACGAATATCAATCAGCCGATGAGGAGCACGCCTCAACTCATCCGCCGAGGGTTTGGCACTACCGATGTCCATACCGCGATAGATCATCGCCGAATCGACGCTGACGATCTCGCCATTGAGTGCTTCACGCAGCTCGATGGCGAGATCGGTCTTGCCCGCTGCCGTGGGCCCCATCAATAGAATTGCCAGAGGCCTTGGGTCCGAACTCATCGTCATTGGCCTCTGAGGAACAGCTTGTCCAGCTCACGCAGACTCATCTGTGTCCAGGTCGGGCGACCATGATTGCATTGTCCGCTGCGTTCAGTGCGCTCCATATCACGCAGCAGTGCATTCATCTCGGCGATGGTCAACTGACGATTGGCGCGCACACTGCCATGGCAGGCCATGGTGGCCAGCAGTTCATTGATATGCGCCTCGATGCGATCGGATCGCCCAAACCGCTCGAGATCGGCCAGCATCTCGCGTACCAGCGGCTCGACATCGGCATCGGCCAGCAGCGCCGGAACCTGGCGAACCAGCAGGGTTTCTGGCCCCGCGGCATCCAGCTCCACCCCCAGACGGGAGAAGGCATCACGCTCGCTCTCGGCGGTCTCCACCTCACTGGCACTGGCTGCCAGCGACACCGGCACCAACAATGGCTGGGCATCCAGGGCCCCACCATGCACCTGGGACTTCATCCGCTCATAGACAATACGTTCGTGAGCGGCATGCATATCGACCAGTATCATCCCCTGGGCGTTCTGCGCCACGATGTAGATACCGTGCAGTTGCGCCACGGCGTAACCGAGTGGCGGTGACTGGGTGGCATCCTCTTCGGGCATCGTCGGCATGGGCCGCGGTGCCTCGGCAACCCCCATCATGGTACGAGGCTCGGGCGAGCCTCGCTCCGCCAGCGCCTGATCAGCCGCCATGCCACCGGCTCGGGGCGCACCGGGCTGAGGTGTCAGCAGGTTCTGCTCATGATCCGGGTGCAACTGACGATAGCCATCCATGAAGGCACGCACCCGATCCGGAGTCACGCCGCCACCTTCATCGTCCCGACGTGCATGCAGCGCCATGGGCTGCTGTTGCCAGGCTGGCTGGGGCCCAGTCTGTTGAGACATGCTCTGTTGAGACATGCTCTGTTGAGACATGGCCTGTTGAGGCGAGGCGTCTCGAGCCGCAGCCGGCTGACGAATCTCTCCGGTTTCCGGGTCGACATCCAGTTCCTCATGGACCTCGCCGGCATTCGGCTCGGCATGCCCCGCTCGCGCCTCTCCCAGCGCACGATGCAGGCTGGAGAACAGGAAATCATGCACCATGCGGCCGTCGCGGAAGCGCACTTCATGCTTGGTCGGGTGCACATTGACGTCGACCACGGCGGGATCAACATCAAGGTAGAGCACGAACACCGGGTGCCGACCGTGGAACAGCACATCACGATAGGCCTGACGAATGGCGTGGGCTACCAGCCGATCCCGCACCACGCGACCGTTGACGAAGAAGTACTGCTGGTCGGCCTGGGCGCGGGAATGTGTCGGCAACCCCACCCAACCCCACAGACGCAGGCTGCCTACCTCGATGTCGAGGGTCAGGGCATTGTCGAGGAAGTTCTTGCCCAGCAGAGACTTGAGTCGCCGCTCACGCTCGTCATCCGTTTGCGCCAGCGGCAATTGGTGCAGGGTCTTCTGGTTATGGCGCAAGACCCAGCCGATATCGAAGCGCGAGAGCGCCTGACGCCGGAAGGACTCCTCGACGTGACCGAACTCGGTCTTTTCGGTGCGCAGGAACTTGCGCCGTGCCGGCGTATTGAAGAACAGATCACGCACCAGTACCGAGGTGCCCCTCGGGTGAGGTGCCGGGGAAACCCGTGGCTCCATGCGCCGACCTTCGGCGACCACACGCCAACCATTGCGCGGGTCCTCATCAGTATTGGAAACCAGCTCCAGCCGCGACACCGAACTGATCGAGGCCAGTGCCTCGCCACGGAAGCCCAGACTGGCCACGCCTTCCAGCTCCTCCAGCGAGGTGATCTTGCTGGTAGCATGACGCGACAGTGACAGCGGGAGGTCTTCCTCACTGATTCCCGAGCCGTCGTCACGCACCTTGATCAGACGCGAGCCTCCCGCTTCGATCTCGACTTCGATCCGTGTGCTGCCGGCATCAATGGCGTTCTCGACCAGTTCCTTGACCACCGATGCCGGCCGCTCGACCACCTCACCGGCGGCAATCTGGTTGGCCAGCCGGGGGTCGAGCACCTGGATTCTGCGGTGTTCGCTCCTGATCTCACTCATGTACTGGGAATCCTCAATACCTGTCCGACGCGAATGACATCGCCGGAGAGCTCATTGACCTGGCGCAGTTGGCCAAGCGAAACCCCATGCTGCGAGGCAATGCCTGACAGGGTATCACCGGGCTGAATTCGGTACTCGTTGGAGTCCGTCTCGCGGCCGTGGTCGCGATTCCACGCCAGCAGGCTCGCCGGTGGCGGGTTCTGCTCGAAGTGGGCACGCACACCGCCGAATACCGCGCTCATCATCCGCTCCTGATAGCCGCCATCGCGCAGGCGGCGCTCCTCATCCGGGTTGGAAATGAAGCCTGTCTCGACCAGCAGCGAGGGGATGTCCGGCGACTTGAGTACCACGAAGCCAGCCTGCTCAACTCGTGGCTTGTGTAGATCATTGACACGACCGATGCGATCCAGCACCGCCCCACCGATGGTCAGGGAGTCATTGAGGGTCGCCGTCATGGTCAGATCCAGCAATACACCACGCAACACCTGGTCCTTGTCATCCAGTGACAGGCTGCCGTCGACGCCACCAATCAAGTCAGAACGGTTCTCGGAAGTGGCCAGCCATTTGGCGGTTTCCGAGGTGGCACCACTCTGCGACAGCGCGAACACCGAGCTACCGTGAGGCCGCGGGCTGTTGAAGGCATCGGCGTGGATCGAGACGAAGAAGTCTGCCTTCTGCTCACGGGCAATCAGCGTGCGTTGACGCAAGCCGATATAATAATCGCCATCGCGGATCATCACCGCCCGGAAGCCAGCCGTCTGGTTGATCATTCGAGCCAGGCGATCGGCCATCTCCAGCACCACGTCCTTCTCGCGCGTCCCACTGGGGCCTGTGGCACCGGGGTCCTCACCACCATGCCCTGCATCCACGGCAATGATGATGTCACGCTTGGGGTGTGGCTGCGCTTCAGTCACCGTCGGAGCCGTCTCGACCGGATCAAGCCCTTCGGCAACGGCAACGGTCCGGGCACGCTCAGCGGCAATTTCCTGCTCGCGGATCATCGATTCGATGGGGTCGATCGGATCCTCAACTGCGCTTTCCCCCGGATACTCCAGATCCACCACCAGGCGATCGCCGTACTGATCATTGGGCGATAACGCAAAATGTCGCGGCTCCACAGCACGATCCAGCTCGAGAACCACCCGCAGATCATCGCCCTCGCGAACCCCGGTGCGCACCTCGCTGATGGCACTGCCATCGAGGTCGATACTGGCTGGATCCGAGTCCAGTTGCGTATCGGCCAGGTCAATGACCAGTCGGCTTGGATTATCCAGAGTGAACACCGAAGCGCTCACCGGAGCCGAGAGGTCAAATACCAGTCGCGAATGGTCGGGCGCAGCCCAGAGTCGCATGTTCTCGACTGTCGAGGCGTGAACCGAAGCCACGAACAAACCGGGTGCCGCCAGTGCAGTCAGCGCGACCCACTTCCAAAGGGCTGCCCTCATGCGCTACCTCCCGACGAGCCATCTCCCGACGAACCATCTCCCGACATGCAGTCCGCCAACTGCGGGTCCTGCCGCAGACGCGCCAGCACCTCCTCTCCCCAGGCAGTACCGGCCTGAAGACATGCCTCTCGACCACGACCGGCGTGACTCAAGGCAACCACCAGATCGGCCTCGGGAAGCCAGCCTTCACCGCGCTCCGCCCATTCGATCAGGCACAGGGTGTCATCGGCGAGCAGGTCGCGGCCGCCTATGAATTCCAGCTCCTCGGGATCGCCGAGGCGATAAAGGTCGAAATGGTTCACCCGTCCGGCTTCCAGTTCGTAGGGTTCCACCAGGGTATAGGTTGGGCTCTTCACAGCGCCCTGGTGTCCATAAGCACGCAACACCCCTCTGGTCAGTGTTGTCTTGCCGGCGCCCAGCTCACCGGATAGATGAACACGGCCGCGCCCTTCCAGCGCCCGTCCCAGGCACTCTCCAAATGCGACCTGACGGTCTTCATCATCGAGTCGCAGCAGCATCTTCCTCGCCCATTGTCGGGTTGATCAAAATTCGTGCACAGAATGCCAGATCGCTGGCCAGCAAGCCACGTTCTCCCGCTTGACGTGCTGCACGGTCACCGGCCAGTGCATGTGCCAGTACCGCGCATTGTGCGGCCTGTTCCAGCTCCAGCCCCTGAGCCACCAGTCCGGTGATAAGGCCTGTCAATACATCGCCCATGCCTCCGCTGGCCATGCCTGGGTTGCCATAGGGGCAGAGTGCCAGGCCACGGGGGCCACAGATCAGCGTGCCTGCGCCCTTGAGGACCACGACACCACCCAGACGACTCTGCAGCTGCCGTGCCGCCGTCGGGCGATCGGCCTCGACCTCGGCCACTGAACAGCCCAGCAGACGTGCCGCCTCACCGGGGTGTGGCGTGAGTATCCAGTTGTCGCGCTGCATGCCCATGAAGCGGGAGGCGAGCAGGTTGAGGGCATCCGCATCCACCACCATCGGCAGCGACTGCTCCAGCGCGCACTGCAGCATCGCTTGCCCCCAACTATCCAGGGAAAGCCCCGGACCGATGGCCAGCACACTGAGAGACTCGAGTAATGGCGGCAACTGGGTAGCATGAATCAGCCCCCGCACCATGACCTCAGGGCAACGCACCAGACTGGCCGTGACATGTTCCGGCGCTGTCGCCAACATCACTCGTCCTGCTCCGGATCTGGCACAGGCCTCGGCAGCGAGCAATGCGGCTCCGCCATATCCCGGAGCTCCACCAATGACACCAGCGAAGCCCAGCGCACCCTTGTGGGTATCGCGCGGCCTGGCGGGCAGCATCTCCGTCAGATACTGCGGTGCCAAGCGCCAGGCAATGGGCCTGATATCGTAATGCGCCAGAGCATCCAACCCCAGCGGTTCCACCACAACTTCCCCACAGTGCGCCGCACCGCATCCGGTGTAGAGGCCCAGCTTGTCGGCGATGAAGGTCACGGTGACATCAGCCCTGACGGCAATATCACCGGCGGCCGCGCCATCGGCATTGATCCCCGAGGGGATATCGATGGCCAACACCGGCCGCCCTGAGTCCCGTATGGCGTGGATGGCATCGGCCCATGCCGGGCGTAGCTCTCCCTGAAAGCCGGTACCGAGCAAGGCGTCGACGATGACTTCACCGTCGATCGGTGCGCCGGATTGCCAGTCGTGCCACTCTACCCCGGCGGCATCGGCCATCTTCGCGGCACGCAACGCGTCCCCGCTCAAGCGCTCCCGCGGCACCAGAGAATAGCGCTGCACTCGGCGCCCTTCATGAGCAGCCAGAGCGGCCAGCACATGGCCATCACCGCCGTTGTTTCCTCCGCCGCACAACACGGTCAGGCTGCGGGTGGCGGGCCAACGCGCCTTCAACCACCGCCATGCCGTACCCGAGGCGCGCTGCATCAAGGCAAACCCATCGATCTCTCCGGCGATGGCTCGGCGATCCAGCTCACGGACCTGGTCTGCAGCGAACAGGGGCATCTGGCCGGCATGCATCAAGTCACGGGCAGAAGCGCTCATACGGTGTTCCCTCCTGGCGGGATGATTTACCATGGTGCGATATTCCCTTATCCAGTCTAAAGGCTTCTCTGCTCGTTTCGGCAGAAGTTGCCAGGTTTAACCTCTTTCATGTCCACCCCGTCTGCCATCACCGACAATGACCTCGGCGCCCTGGCCCTGCGTATCAAGACCTGGGGGCGCGAGCTCGGGTTCCAGCAACTCGGCATCACCGATGTCGATCTGGCCGAGGATGAGCAGCGTCTCGAACGCTGGCTCGACGCCGGCTACCAGGGCGAGATGCATTTCATGGCCAAGCACGGCCGCAAGCGCACGCGCCCCGCCGAGCTCGAACCGGGGACCGTGCGCGTGATCAGCGTGCGTCTCGACTACCTGCCACCGGAAGTCGAAACCACCAAGGTGCTGGGCCAACCAGCGAAGGCCTATGTCTCGCGCTACGCTACCGGCCGCGACTACCACAAATTGATGCGCAAGCGACTGCAGACACTGGCGCGCCGGATCGAAGCCGAAGTGGGACCAATCGGCTATCGCGCCTTCGTCGACTCGGCTCCCGTCATGGAGCGGGCACTGGCACGCAAGGCCGGGCTGGGCTGGTTCGGCAAGAACGCCATGTTGTTGAACCCGAAGGCCGGCTCGCTGTTCTTCCTCGGCGAGCTCTACACCGACCTGCCACTGCCGGTCGATGAGCCCTTCGAAACAGAACACTGCGGCAGCTGCAACGCCTGCCGTACCGCCTGCCCGACCGGCGCCATTGTCGAGGATCAGGTTGTCGATGCGCGCGCCTGCATTTCCTACCTCACCATCGAGCTGTTCGGCGCCATTCCCGAGCAATACCGTGCCGCCATGGGTAACCGGGTATTCGGTTGTGACGACTGTCAGCTGGTCTGCCCTTTTACCCGCTTCACCCGCGCCAGCAGCGAACCGGATTTTGCGCCGCGCCATGACCTGGACCGTGCCGAGCTGGTGACCCTGTTCGGCTGGAGCGAGACGGAGTTTCTTGAACGCACCGCCGGCAGCCCGATCCGCCGCATCGGCTATGAACGCTGGCTACGTAATCTCGCCGTCGGACTGGGCAATGCGCCCTGGAGTCCGACGGTGGAAGCCGCCCTGCTGGTTCGACTGGCCTATCCGTCCGACCTGGTGCGCGAACACGTGCGCTGGGCACTGAAGCGCCAGCGCGAGAAACGTCAGGAGACCATCGCCGTCGGCTGAGTCATGATTTGCTGTCGGCTAAGCCATTATTCGCTGTCGGCGACCTTGAGCAGGGTCTTGCGATAGTGTGCCAACTCGGCAATGGACTCCTTGATATCGTCCATGGCCAGGTGAACATTACGCTTGCTGAAGCCTTCCAGGGCTCCCGGGTTCCAGCGCTTTGCCAGTTCCTTCAGCGTCGATACATCCAGGTTGCGGTAGTGGAAGAACGCCCACAGCTCTGGCATTTCGCGCTCGAGGAAACGACGATCCTGGTGAATGGAGTTGCCACACATGGGTGACGTGCCCGGGGCCACATACTGACGCAGGAAGTCCAGCGTCTGACGTTCGGCCTCGCCTGTCTCGATACGGCTGTTGCGCACTCGCTCGGTCAATCCGGAGCCACCGTGCGTCCGGGTATTCCACTCATCCATGCCAGCCAGCAGACTGTCACTCTGGTGCACGGCGATCACCGGTCCTTCTGCGATCACCTGCAGATCGCCATCGGTGACCAGTGTCGCCACCTCGATAATACGCTCGCGCTCGGGATCCAGGCCGGTCATCTCGAGATCGATCCAGACCAGTAGATCAGAGCGCGGCGAGCTCTTGCTGGGAGAGCCTTGGGTGTTGGCGGACATCGTCACCTTCCTTGAGTTTTTCTGGGTCATGAAACATCAAGCCATACAACATCGAGCCCTGGGATCCTGAGATTCGAGGGTCCGGGACCGGAGTCGTCAAGCGCCGGCAATCGGAAGCATGGCGGGTAGTCCTGCTGCATGATGGCGAGTCTACACGACGCCTCCTGCAGCGTGACAACAGCCTATCGACAATCGATCAGCAGACCGGTTCAGGACAGTCGGCAGTGGCAAAGGTACAATGCCCAGCAGACATTACCGGGCCATGCCGCTGCCAGCGGCTTGTTTCTACTGATTCTACCGACTGCGGACCCCGGATGAGCAAACGAAAACTAAGTCGTCAGCAACGCTGGCGCGTTGAGAAGATTCAAGCCGAGCGCGCCAAACGTGCCTCCAAACGTCAGCATGAAGACGACGACAAGCTCGCTGCCGGCGAGTATGGCGGAGAGCGCAACGGCCGAGTGATCGCTCACTTCGGCCGAACGCTGGACATCGCCGAGCACAGCGGTGAGACACCCACACGCTGTCACCTGCGCGCCAACCTCGAAGGACTGGTGACCGGTGACCGGGTCATCTGGCGCCAGGGCGAAGACGGCAGTGGTGTGGTCGTGGCACGGGGCGAGCGTGACAACGTGCTCGAACGCCCGGACATGCGCGGCCTGCTCAAGCCGGTGGCGGCCAACATCGACCAGATACTGATCGTATTCGCCGTCGAACCCGAGCCACATGCCGGGCTGATCGACCGCTATCTGGTCGCCGCCGAGGCCACCGGCATTACTCCGGTGCTGGTGCTCAACAAGATCGACCTGCTGCCGGAAGATGGTGGCGAACTGCGCGAATTGCTGTCGCGCTACGAGGCGCTGGGTTACCGGGTGGTGGCAACATCCACCGCCAGCGAGGGTGGCATGCAACCACTGTACGCGCAGCTGGCAGGCCGTACCTCGGTGTTCGTCGGCCAGAGTGGTGTCGGCAAGTCGTCGTTGATCGGCCACCTGCTGCCGGATGAGCAATTGCGTATCGGCGCCCTCTCCACGGATTCGCGCAAGGGCCGTCACACCACGACCACCGCCCAGCTCTACCGATTACCTGCACCCGATGAGCAATTGGAAAGCGGAGAGCTGATCGACTCACCAGGAATACGTGAGTTTGGATTGACTCACCTCGATGAGCGCCAGGTCACCGAGGGCTTCATCGAGTTTCGTGACCTCATCGGGCTATGCCGCTTCCGTGACTGCCGTCACCAGCAGGAGCCCGGCTGCGCGCTGATCGACGCTGTCGAGCGCGGTGATGTCCATCCCGAACGCTTTGCCAGTTATCGTCGTATCATCGATAGTCTGGATAACGACACCTGACGGGAGAACCACATGAGCTCAGAAGACAACCTGCTGCCGCTGATTGTCGAGCCTGAAGAGTTGGCCGATGTTCTCGACCATGAAGACATTCTGGTGATTGATGTGCCACTCAGGGCGGACAGCTACAGCGAGGGTCATGTCCCCGGTGCCGTCCTGCTCGATCATCGGCGCCTGCTCAAGGGAAGCGGCGATGTGCCCAACGATGTGCCCGGTATCGAGGCGCTGTCGGCGCTGTTCTCGTCTCTGGGTCTGACCCGCGACACCCATGTCGTCGCCTATGACGATGAAGGCGGCGGTTGGGCCGGTCGCCTGCTGTGGACCCTCGAGCTGATCGGTCACCAGCGTTACTCCTACCTCAACGGCGGCATTCAGGCCTGGCGTGCGGCTGGTCTGTCACAGTCCACCGAACCCCATCAGGCCTCGCCCAGTCAGTACCAGGCCGAGATCCTCAACCCCGAGGTCAGCATTGATCGCCTCGAACTCAGGGAACGACTGGGCACTGAAGGATTCGCCATCTGGGACGCCCGATCCGTCGAGGAGTTCGATGGCCTCAAGGGCAACAACAAGCACCTCGGCCATATCCCCGGCGCGGTCAACATGGAATGGACCCAGGCGATGGATAGTAAGCGCTCACTGCGTGTTCGTGACTACGCCGAGATGATCACAGAACTTCAGGCCATGGGCCTGACACCGGATATGGAAGTGGTCACTCACTGCCAGAGTCACCACCGCAGCGGCTTCACCTGGCTGGTCGGCAAGGCACTCGGTTTCGAGAAGATTCGCGCCTATCCGGGCTCCTGGCAGGAATGGGGCAACCGCGACGATACGCCAATAGAAAAGTGAGCAGCGAGCTACGAGCCGCGAGCTTCGAGCTTCGAGCTTCGAGCTTCGAGCTTCGAGCTTCGAGCAACACTGTGCCATCCCCCTCACGTCATTGCAGGCGTGCGGGGGATACAAGGTAGAATCCCCTTCGGGTCGATTTCACCTGAACTCAGGTGGCTTGACTTACAGCTTGAAGCTTATAGCTTACAGCCCCCTTCTGGCTCGAAGCCTCATGCCCCGAAGCCCTATTGATTATCCAGAGACGAGATATCGTGACTCCTGCCAAGCTGTTTGCCTTGATCCAGTACCCCATTCCCCACCACCTGCTCTCACGTCTGGTGGGTTGCCTGGCCGAGTGCCGCGTCGGTTGGCTGAAGAACGCCTTGATCAAGCTGTTCATCAAGCAGTTCAAGGTCGACATGAGTGAGGCGGTGGAGCCGGATCCTGCTGTCTACCCCACGTTCAATGCCTTCTTCACTCGTGCCCTGAGGGTCGATGCACGACCGCTGGAAGACGGGTTGGTCTGCCCGGCGGATGGCACACTGTCACAGTGGGGACGCATCGAGGAAGGTCGCCTGATCCAGGCCAAGGGACATCGTTTCAACATCAGCGAATTGCTCGGCGGCGACCCGCTGCGTGCCAGCACCTACCGCAACGGCAGCTTTGCCACCGTCTACCTGTCGCCAAAGGATTACCATCGCGTCCACATGCCGCTCGCCGGCACCCTGACCGAGATGGTCTATGTGCCGGGACGCCTGTTCTCGGTCAACGATTCGACAACCCGCCACGTACCCGGTCTGTTTGCCCGCAATGAGCGATTGGTGTGTCACTTCGAGACCGAACAGGGCCCCATGGTGATGGTGCTGGTCGGTGCCATGATCGTGGCAGCCATCGAGACGGTCTGGAGCGGCCAGGTGACACCGCTGTCCGGCCGGGTCGAGCGCATTCGTTTCGACCAGCCCATCACGCTGGAGCGTGGCGCCGAGATGGGCCGCTTCAAGCTGGGCTCCACCGTGGTCATGGCCTTCGCCAATCCGCTGGAGCTTGACGCTGTCTCCCCCGCTCGAGATGGCGGCATCGAGGTACGCATGGGTCAGCAGTTGGCCAGCGCCAGCTGATCCTGACTTTCGGGTCCGGCGGGGTGCAACGCGCCCCGCAGACTCGCATCCTTCCTGCATGCGAAATGACTTCATCGCTTCCCCTGACCTGCAAGAGGTGCCCCGCGTCTGCTCTCTCTACAGGTCTGGTGCTGTACTGCTCCACCAACGACTTGCACAGGGACTGAGGGCGCATTACGATAAATGTAGTAACGTTGCTACCTTCATCGGAGGGCATCATGACCACTACTACTGTCACCAGCAGGGAATTCAATCACGATATCAGCCACGCCAAGCGAGCCAGTCAGCGTGGTCCGGTCATCATCACGGATCGTGGGGAGCCATCATACGTTCTGTTGTCGATTGATACGTATCGTGAATTGACAGGTGCAACATGCAATATTGTGGAACTACTGGCAATGCCGGGCCTGTCGGATGCCGAACTCGATATAGAACGTACCAGCGCTCCCCCTCGTGAGGTCGATCTTTCGTGAATTACCTGCTGGACACCAATGTCGTTTCGGAGCTGCGAAAGGCCGGGGACGGCAAGGCCAACCCCAATGTCATCGCCTGGTTCGAGGATAAGGACGCCTCACTATTCTACGTGTCTGTACTCACGCTTATGGAACTGGAAGCGGGAGTATTGAAAGCCGAACGCAAGGATGTCGCCAAGGGAGCCTTGTTGCGTGTCTGGCTGGATGAACAGGTGATTCCAGGATTCCGCCATCGAACGTTGCCCATCGACTCAGCAATTGCTCTGCGTAGCGCCCATATGGCATGCCTGAACCAGCATCCGTGGGATTCCCTCATTGCAGCTACAGCAATTGAGCATGGCATGGTTGTGGTGACGCGGAATGTGAAGGACTTCAAGATGACCGGTGTCACTGCCCTTGACCCCTGGGAGCCTGCTTACGGCAACGAAAGCTGAGGCGAGTCACATCTCCCCCAACATTACTGACCCGGCGATCAATCCGCCATGAACGCATGACAGGTCGGTCGATCATCCGCGCTATCAACAGACCGGTGTCGCAAAGGCGACAACCTCTGACAGCCTTTCACGCCCCAGCGCCAGTTGAATCAAGCGATCGAGGCCGAGGGCCACGCCACTGCCCTCGGGCATGCCCGACTCGATGGCTGCCAACAGTCGCTCATCGACCGCCACTTCCGGCAGCTTTTGAGCGCGTCTGGCGACGTTGTCCTCGACAAAACGCTGGCGTTGCTCAGCGGCGTCGGTCAGTTCGTCATAGCCATTGGCCAGTTCGATCCCCTTCAGATAGATCTCGAAGCGGGATGCCACCCATTCACCATCACGTGGATCACGATGGCGTCGTGCCAGAGCGGCCTGACTGGCGGGATAGTCGACAACCACATCAATTCCCGAATGACCGAGAGTCGGCTCGATGACAAGGCCCATCAACAGATCCAGGCAGCCGTCCCGCTCAGCGTCGGACATATCCAACTGCCCTCGCTGAGACGCCACACCGCGTAGGGTATCCAGATCTACCCTGAACGGGTCCAGATGCAGATGGGTCAGGAACAGATCACGGTAAGCATGCTGACGCGTTGGCCCCGGGTCGTCGGGCAGCAGCGTGCGAATCAGCGCCTGGGTCTCGTCGAGCAATTGCGTCAACGACCATCCCGGCCGATACCACTCGAGCATGCTGAACTCGATATTGTGCCGGCGCCCCACCTCACCATCACGGAAGCTTCGTGCAATCTGGAAGATGGGCCCGCTACCGGCAGCCAGCAGACGCTTCATGGCGAATTCGGGAGAGGTCTGCAACCACAGCCGCTGATGGCCCTGCGGTGTCACGGCCTCGCAACTCAGTGACGCCAGGTGAACATCCGTACTCCCTCCCTGTCCCAGCACTGGCGTCTCGACCTCCAGTACCTCACGCTCGGCAAAGAAACGCCGTACCTCAGCCATCAGGTACGCACGCTGACGCAAGGTGTCGATGCTTGCCGTGGGCTGCCAGTCTGTCATTGCGGCCACTCCCTATCTGCTGCTGTTCAGTATCACCACCGGCCCGATTTGAATGCCTCCGAAGGCCAAAGTCGAAAAGGACCAGAGACAAAAAGGGCCACGCTATGCGTGGCCCTTTTGGTACAACCGGAATGTCGTGGGTACAAACCGGGCTGTCCACCAGCGCTTCAGGCGCGGGAAACGTACTCACCGCTACGAGTATCAATACGCAGGACTTCGCCCTGGTTGATGAACAGCGGCACACGCACCACAGCACCGGAAGACAGGGTCGCCGGCTTGGAGCCGCCCTGAGCCGTATCGCCCTTGAGGCCCGGGTCGGTCTCGGTGACCTCCAGCTCGATGAAGTTCGGCGGAACCACAGAGATGGCGTTGTCGTTCCACAGCGTGATGGTGTAGACCACCTGCTCCTTGAGCCATTTCTCGGTGTCGCCCAAGGCCTTCTTTTCGACCGCGTACTGCTCGAAGGAACCGTCGGTCTTCATGAAGTGCCACATGTCGCCGTCGGTGTAGAGGTACTCCATGTCCAGGTCGAGAACGTCGGCGCCCTCGAGCGACTCACCAGACTTGAAGGTACGTTCCCAGACGCGGCCGGTGATCAGGTTACGCAGCTTGACGCGGCTGAAGGCCTGACCCTTGCCGGGCTTGACGAGTTCGTTTTCGACGATGGCACAAGGGTCACCGTCCAGCATTACCTTCAGACCGCCCTTGAATTCATTGGTAGAATAGTTCGCCATGTGTTCTCTTTCCTATCGGTGCCCTGCCCAACCAATGTTGTTGAGCGGCACAAAGCAGACAATTCGCGAGAGGAAGCCCCTCGCGCGTATCAATCGGTGGCACGCATGATAACCCGAAGCCCGATGCTTTTGCATTGCTCGCCCTCCGGCAACGATGATGGGCTACCGGAACCCGGCGCCTGGCAGCGCCAGTTGGCTGGTGCCATCCGCGACCCTCGAGCGCTCTGTCAACGTCTGGGGCTGGATCCCTCCTGGCTGGCCGGCGCCCTGAGCGGGCACGAACTATTCGAGGTCCGGGTACCCGAGGCCTTTGCCGCCCGCATGCGTATCGGTGATCCTCACGATCCCCTGCTGCGCCAGGTCCTCCCCCTGGCCAACGAGGTCGATGATACCCCAGGCTTTGTCACCGATCCCCTTGAAGAAGCGCAGCATACCGCTCGTCGCGGCTTGATCCACAAGTATGCGGGTCGCGTACTGCTGATCACCAGTCCAGCCTGTGCGGTCAATTGCCGTTACTGCTTCCGCCGTCACTTCCCCTACAGCGACAACGCCCCGACTCGCCTCCAGTGGGACGAAACCCTCAACTATCTGCGCGACGACACCAGCCTGCGCGAGGCGATCCTGTCCGGCGGCGACCCGCTGGCCGCCAGCGATCGTCAACTGGCCTGGCTGGTGGCCAGGCTGGACGGTATTGCTCACCTGAAGCGACTACGCCTGCATACGCGTCTGCCGGTGGTGATTCCCGATCGTGTCGATGGCGTGATGCTCGATTGGCTGGCAACAACCCGCCTGCAGAAGGTCATGGTGCTGCATATCAACCATGCCAACGAGATCGACGATGCCGTAATCGCCGCCTGCGCACGCCTCAAGGCCGTCGGCGTCACCCTTCTCAACCAGAGCGTTATTCTCAAGGGCGTCAACGACGACGTGGATAGCCTCGAAGCCCTGTCGGAGCGTCTGTTCGAAGCCGACATCCTGCCCTACTATCTGCACGCCTTCGACCCGGTGGCCGGCGCCGCCCACTTTGCGGTCAGCGATGAAGACGCCGAAGCCCTGATGGCTGAGCTACGCACCCGCCTGCCCGGCTTCCTGATGCCGACCCTGGTCAGGGAGATTCCCGGCGAAGCCAGCAAGACGCCGCTGCAAGGAGTTTGAAGCTGTAAGTTGTAAGCTGTAAGACAACACCACTCAGCCTGCCTGGTGACGCAAGCGATGCCACAAGAAAGCCCCAGCAGAGACATTACCTGCTGGGGCTTCAACTTATAGCTTAAAGCTTACGGCTAGCGCATACGCGCCTCAGGCTACGCTATCCGCTGTCACATTGGGTGCGACAATGCCCGTGGACAGCTTGCGGTTGACGGCACTCAGCACGCCCTTGATCGAGGCGCTGGTGATGCTCTCATCGGTACCCACACCGAAAACCGCTTCGTCACCGACACGCACTTCCACATAGGCGATGGCTTCGGCGTCGGCGCCCTGGCCACGGGAGTGCTCGTGGTAGTCGATGATCTCGACATCGTGCCCTTCCGCCGCCAATGCCTTGATAAAAGCCGCCAGCGGTCCATTGCCTTCACCGTTGATGGTCTGGCGCTCGTCTTCCTTGCTGATCACCGCTTCGAGAGTCACGGTGGGGCTATCCGGCTCGGAGGACAGGCGATGGCTGACCAGCGCAAAGGGCGAGGTCTTGGCCAGATATTCGTCGACGAAGGCCTGATAGATCATCTCGGAGGTGATCTCCTTGCCGATGCGGTCGGCCACATCCTGCACTACCGTGCTGAACTCCATCGCCAGGCGACGCGGCAACTCGATGCCATGCTCCTGCTCGAGCAGATAGGACACACCACCCTTGCCCGACTGGCTGTTGACGCGGATGACCGCCTCATAACTACGGCCGACGTCGAGCGGGTCGATGGGCAGATAGGGCACTTCCCAGACGCCATCGGCGTTGTCCTTGCGCACCGCCATGCCCTTCTTGATCGCATCCTGGTGGGAGCCGGAGAAGGCGGTGAATACCAGGTCACCGACATAGGGATGGCGCGGATGCACCGGCAACTGGTTGCAGTACTCCACCTCACGCATGATCGGCGTGATGTTGGAGAAATCCAGTCCCGGGTTCACCCCCTGGGTATAGAGGTTCATGGCGAGGGTGACGATATCGACGTTGCCGGTACGTTCACCATTGCCGAACAGGGTGCCCTCGACGCGGTCAGCACCAGCCATCACCGTCAACTCGGCAGCGGCGACCCCGGTACCCCGGTCATTATGCGGATGAACGCTGACGATCAGGTGATCGCGATGCTCGACCTCACGGCAGAACCACTCGATCTGGTCGGCATAGTTGTTCGGTGTTGCACACTCCACCGTGGAGGGCAGGTTGACGATCATCTTCTTCTCGGTGGTCGCACCATAGGTCGCGCTCACCGCATTGACGACTTCCACCGCAAAATCCATCTCGGTGGTGGTAAACAGCTCCGGCGAGTACTGGAAAGTCCAGTCGGTTTCCGGCGCCGCGTCCATCAGTTCGCGAATCTGACGTGTGGCCGTCACGGCAATATCGATGCACTCGGCACGATTGACGTTGAACACCACCCGACGGAAGACCGGGTCAGTGGCGTTGTAAACGTGGACAATCGCACGCTTCGCGCCCTTGAGCGCCTCGAAGGTACGCTCGATGAGGTGAGGACGCGCCTGGGTCAGCACCTGAATGGTGACATCGTCCGGGATCTGGTCCTCTTCGATCAAACTGCGCACGAAATCGAAATCGGTCTGCGAGGCCGAGGGGAAGCCGACTTCGATCTGCTTGAAACCGATCTTGACCAGCATGTCGAAGAAACGCTGCTTGCGCTCCTGGTCCATGGGATCGATCAGCGCCTGGTTGCCATCCCGCAGATCCACGCTACACCAGGTCGGCGGCGTCTCGATGCGACGACTGGGCCACTGACGATCAGGAAGGTCGACAGCAACAAAGGGGCGGTATTTCTTCGAGGGATCGTTGAGCATCATGACGGCTTCTCCAGGTGTGTGCAGCGGTTCAACAGAGTTGAGCGAAAGAGTTGAACGACGTGTTGTGATGTGGCACTGGCCTCGTGGCCTGCGCCTGAAACGAAAACGAAAACGCCCCGACGGTCGGGAGACAGTCGGGGCGTTCTGGAATCGGGTTGTGCATCAATACCGGAAACGCCAGGAACCTTCGCTGCGGTCACGACGTCCTGCTCAATGACGCAGCCTCGCGCAGTGACTACGCGACGCGACGAGCCGACCATCTGACGGGAACAGACATTCATGACGTGATGGGCATTGATGAAAGACATGTAAACAACCTCGACTGGAACCTGACATTTCGGCAATGCAAGCGGCATTGCCCAGCGCGCTTCAGTGGCGGGCTAGTAGTCGTAGGCTTAGTTCGAGGATGCGATATGTCGTATTCATACCCCCTAGAAAATCAGGCCTGAGCGCCGTTGTCAACTTCCCGAGTGTTTCGCCTGCTGCGCAGGGACCGGAAGACCTGCCATCACGCTGTCACACAGCATCTTCTAGACTATTGTTTTCCAGGCCCTCTGATTTCCAGGCCACTGATTTCCAGGCCACCGATCCCGGCAAGCGGATAGGGCTTCTACTCTGAACGTCAGGGCCGTTCTGAACGCAAGAATAGTCTGAACGTAAGGATGGGGTCGCCTCGGTAGGAAATGCCCTGGCAACAACAGGCTGGGGCAGGCTTGGGCTCTGAGGTCCAGCAGGCCCTGCCGACAGGAATGTCGTTCCAACAAAGATTTCACTCGCAAGGAGAAGCACATGTCGTTGCCCTTCAATCCCGCACGTCCCCGTCATCTGTTGATGTGTGCGGCACTACCGCTGTCACTGGCACTCAGCGGCACCGCAGCGGCCGAGGCCGAAGCTCCTGCCAACGACAATGAGGCACAGTCCAGCGCCATGCCGGTCAGCCTGGGTCCACGCCCCTTCTTTCTGGTCGGCGACATGGACGAGGACAACACGCAATCCGCCGAACTCAAGTCTCGTCTCGAACAGTGCGCTGCCAGCCAGACCGTGTACGAGCGTAGCGACTTCAGCATCGGCCACCGTGGTGCACCGATGATGTTCCCAGAGCATACCCGCGAATCCTACCTCGCAGCAGCTCGCATGGGGGCCGGAGTGCTGGAATGCGATGTGGCCTTCACCGAGGACAAGGAGTTGGTCTGTCGCCATTCACAGAGTGACCTGCACTCCACCACCAACATCCTCGAGACAGAACTGGCCGAGCAGTGCAGCGTGCCTCCCGAGTTCGACGACAGCGGCAAACTGACCAACGCTGCGGACATCCTCTGCTCGACCAGCGACATTACCCTGGCCGAGTACAAGACCCTCGAAGGCCGCATGGATGGTGTGAATACCGAAGCCGATACCCTTGAGGAATATCTGGCCGGTAACCCAAGCTGGCGCACCGAGCTGTATTCCAGCCGCGGCACCCTGATGACCCACGCCGAGAGCATCGAGCTGTTCAAGTCACTGGGCGTGAAAATGACGCCGGAGCTCAAGACGCCGACAGTCGAGATGCCCTTCGACGGCATGAGCCAGCAGGACTACGCCCAGAAGCTGATCGATGAGTACGTTGCCGCCGGTGTCGAGCCCAGTGACGTCTTCCCGCAGTCCTTCCTGCTGGATGACGTGCGCTACTGGGTCGACAACACCGACTTCGGTGATCAGGCCGTGTTTCTCGATGATCGCGACACCCAGCCCGACTTCGATATCAAAAACCCGGAAAGCTGGCAGCCATCCATGCAGGAACTGGCCGACATGGGCGTGAAGATTCTGGCGCCACCACTGTGGATGATGCTCGCCGAGAGTGACGATGCCGATCATCCCATCGTGCCATCGGTCTATGCCGAGCAGGCCCGGGAAGCCGGTCTCGACATGATCGCCTGGTCCTTCGAGCGCTCGGCCCCGCTGACCGAAGACGGCGCCTGGTATCACCAGACGACGGACAACGTGCTCAACAATGATGGTGACAAGATGGTCAGCCTGGATGTACTGGCACGAGATGTGGGCGTACGCGCCGTGTTCTCGGACTGGCCGGCTTCCGTGACCTTCTACGCCAATTGCATGGCCGATGAGCTGAATATCTAGACGAAAGCCACAGTCTTCGCCACAGCACATAATCTCCGGCGCAAAAAAACGGCCGGGAGGACTCCGCCTCCCGGCCTCAACGCCGTCCATGGCTTGGCGCCCCTAACGCCAATCCGAGAATGTCATGCTACCCCTGCTTCCCATCGAATCCTCTCCCCCATAGGCGGTAGCCGGACACGCCCATGCGTATAGCTTGTGTATCCCGTCACAGACTGAGACTGCCCTGCTGAAGCCCGAGTACGGCACCCATCGCGGCCACCAGTACCAGTGCAAACATCAGCCACTCAAACGACTTGAAGACCGGCTTGCGCTGCTCCAGGCGAGCCATGGCAAACAACAGCGCGCCGGGGGCATAGAGCAACGCCGACAGCAGCAGCGCTGACAACCCACCGGCATAGATCAGCCAGGCGGCATAGAGGGTTGCCAGGCCAGCAATCATCAAGTCACGGCGGCGAGCCGACTCACCTGCTGCGTACCCTTCCCCCCGATAGGTGACTGACAGCGCGTAGGCCGCAGACCAGAAATACGGCACCAGAATCATCGAACTGGCCAGCAGCAGAATGCTGAAGTAGGTCGAGGCACTGAACAGGGTGATGATCAGAAAAAGCTGAATCAGGCCATTGGATAGCCACAGCGCATTGGCCGGTACGCCATTGCGATTCTCACGAGCCAGAAAGCGCGGCATGGTGCCATCTCGCCCCGCGGTACTGAGGATCTCGGCGCACAGCAACGTCCATGACAACAGCGCGCCGGCCAGCGAGATCGCCAGTCCAGCACTGATCAGATAGACCCCCCAGTGACCGACAGCCCGCTCCAGCACCAGCGCCATGGAGGGGTTCTTGAGGCCGGCCAGTTCGGGCTGGGCCATGATGCCCAGCGACAACACATTGACCAGTACCAGCAACAACAGCACGCCAAGAAAGCCAAGTACCGTCGCTCTGCCCACATCACGGCGGTGGCGCGCTCGCGCCGAGTAGACACTGGCGCCCTCGATTCCGGTGAACACCCATACCGTAACCAGCATCATGTGGCGCACCTGGTCGGAAACCGAGCCCAGCTCAGGGCTGGCCGCCCCCCAGATATCGCGAGTAAAGATATCCCAGTCAAAGGCCAGGGCCGCCAGCACGACAAAGGCCGCCAACGGCAGAATCTTGGCAACGGTGGTGATCATGTTGATCGTGGCGGCCTGCTGAATGCCGCGCAGCACCAGGCAATGCACCGACCACAGCAGTACCGAGGCACACGCCACCGCACTGAGCGTATTGCCCTCACCAAACATCGGAAAGAAGAACCCCAGGGTACTGAACAGCAGCACGAAGTAACTGACATTGCCCAGCCAGGCGCTGATCCAGTAGCCCCAGGCGGAAGAAAACCCCATGTAGTTGCCGAACCCGGCTCGTGCATAGGCATAGATACCGCCATCCAGCTCCGGCTTGCGCCGGGAGAGCATCTGGAACACGAACACCAGCGCCAGCATGCCGACGGCCGTGATACTCCAGCCGATCAGCACCGCTCCAGCTCCGGCACTGGCCGAGGTGTTCTGGGGTAGGGAAAAGATACCGCCCCCGACCATCGAGCCAACCACCAGCGCCAGCAGCGCGCCCAACCTCAACCTTGCGGGTTCAACCGACATCGACACATCACCTCGGGCAGCTCGCCGGAGCGTCGATGCTCGCTGGAGCCATTATTAACATGGCAATCAAATCGCTCATCCTGATCGATTTGATTTTCGTCCGCACCACACTGGCGCAGATGCGCGGATCTGCTGGTGTGGTGCGGTCTCGCGTCGGCCTGATGGCCGACGGCGGCACGTCCCTGTGCCGCAATCAACCCAACATGAAAGCATGCCGGGTTAATATGTTGATCGTTCTGCGCATGGCTGCGCGAAAAGCCGTCCATTCCCTGCCGCGGAGCAGGTAGTGCGGACATCAGACAATGGAAGGAAAGTGGCCCGCCGACAGATCGGGGCCAGTGACTTTCAGGTCGCGAATACTAATGCAGCCGTCGCCAGGTCGATATATCTCTGTTGGAAGGGATCAGCAGGACATTGATCGATATCAGCCGATCGAGCCAGCCACGCAACAGCAGGAGGGAAAGCACGCCCATGCAACTCACAAGACAACGCGCAGAACGACACACAGGACAACGCACAGAACTACGCACAGAACTACGCACAGGGCCGCCGAAAATGGCGGCCCTGATGGGAGGCTGGAGAAAGGTGTTGTGGCGGTTCGATCAGTCGGAGTGACCGTTGTCCAGGTCAGCCTGGCGATAGCCAATCAGATAGAGCACCGCATCCAGCCCCAGGGTCGAGATACTCTGACGGGCCTGCTGCCTGACCAGTGGCTTGGCGCGGAAGGCGATACCGAGCCCCGCCGCCGACAGCATCTTGAGGTCATTGGCGCCATCGCCCACCGCGATGGTCTGCTCCATGCGAATGCCTTCGCGTTCGGCAATCTCATGCAGTAACGCCGCCTTGCGGTCGGCATCAACGATCGGCTCACGAACTTCGCCGGTGACCTTGCCGTTCTCGATCACCAACTCATTGGCATGGATCTCGTCGAAACCCAGTCGCTGCTGCAGGTAACGAGCGAAGTAGGTGAAGCCCCCTGACAGAATGGCGGTGCGGTAGCCCAGCCGCTTGAGCTGGGCCATCAGCGTCTCGACACCATCCATCAGCGGCAGTTCTGCGGCAATCTCGGCCAGCACCGATTCGTCAAGGCCCTTGAGCTTCGCCATGCGCTCCCGAAAGCTCTGCTGGAAGTCCAGCTCACCGCGCATGGCCCGCTCGGTGATTTCGGCCACCTCGTCATAGACCCCATGACGGCGTGCCAGTTCGTCGATGACCTCGGCCTTGATCAGGGTCGAGTCCATATCGAAGCACACCAGGCGGCGGTGGGTGCGCCAGATGCAGTCTTCCTGCAGGGCAATATCCACCCCATGGGCGGCGCCAAGAGCCAGCGCCTTCTCGCGCAATGCCGCGATATCAACCTGGGGGCCGCGCAGCCAGCACTCGACACAACTGCCGTGCGCCGGCGCCTCGCCATCCAGAGGCTCGCGGCCGGACAGGCGATGGATAAGCTCGACGGTCAGGTTATGCTCCGCGGTCAGCGCCCCGACCTCTGCCAGAATACCGGCGGGCAGTTGCGGAGCCAGTAACGTCATGATCAAGCGTGGCTGGCTCTGCGTCTCGCTCCAGCGATGATACTCCTCGGCACTGACCTGTATGGCCTGTACGTCCAACCCCAGCTCCAGGCCAGTGGCCGCCATGGCCGTTTCCAGCTCGGACTCATGGTCCAGCGCCACCACCGCCTCCAGCGAGACGATGCCGAAGGTGACACTCTGGTTGATATCCAGCAGTCGAGCACCACTGCGCGCCAGGGTCCTGCCCAGTTCAGCCAGTTGTCCGGGCCGCGCCTGGCCGGTGGCGCGCATCAGGATTCTTCGAGTCATGGTTTTCCTGTTCCAGCCGTATCGATGGCCGCTCTTCACAAGGGGCAATGTAAGTTGAGGATACCGATTTACACCGCCTCAGGGAATCGAGTGTGGCAGTGTCCTCGAGCACTGGGCCACCTACAGCCACGCCGGCCAACTGTTGTACACAGTGGCCGGCGCTGTTGTTTCCGGGCCTTAAACACCTGGGCGGGAACACCTGGACAGGAGCCCCAGGCAGGTGCGGATGCGGCGAGACTCAGCCGTTGCCGTTCTGGCGCTCCAGAAGGTCAACCTTCTGCAGGCCCCGCGGCAGCTTGCTACCCCGCCGCCCCCGGTCGCCACGATAGTAATCGAGCTCCGAGTTCTTCAGGGTCAGCTTGCGCTTGCCGGAATGCACCACCAACGCGTCGCCTGCCGCCAGCACCACCATGCTGCGTACGAACTCCTCACGGCGCGCGGCGCGTGCCCCGGGGATATCAATCGTCTTGTTGCCCTTGCCCTTGGACAGCTCGGGCAGTTGATCCAGCGGGAAGATCAGCAGACGACCTTCGTTGGAAACGGCAGCAACACAGAGTTCCTCTCCGTCAGGCACTTCCACCGGAGGCAGCACATTGCAGCCCTTGGGCAGGCTGAGTGCCGCCTTGCCTGAGCGGTTCTTGCCGGTCAGGTCCTCCAGTTTGGCCATGAAGCCATAGCCACCATCGGAGCCCAGTACAAAGCGTGCATCCGGCGCCCCCAGCATCAAGCCCACCAGATGCGCACCCGCCACCACATTGACTTTGCCGGTCACCGGCTCACCCTGCCCACGAGCACTGGGCAACTGATGGGTGGGCAAGGTATAGGCACGCCCGGTATCGTCGAGCAGCACCAATGGTTGGTTGGTCTTGCCGCGGGCCGCCAGAAGGTAGCGGTCTCCCGCCTTGTAGGACAGACCGGTGGGATCGATATCGTGGCCCTTGGCGGCACGAATCCAGCCCTTCTCCGAGAGCACTACGGTCACCGGGTCGGCGCCGACCAACTCGACCTCGGACAGCGCCTTGGCTTCCTCGCGTTCGACAATCGGCGAGCGGCGCTCATCACCGTATTCCTCACCGGCTTCGCGCAGCTCCTTCTCGATCAGGTCGGTCATCGCCTTTTCGCTACCCAGCAGCCCCACGAGGTGCTTGCGCTCAGCCTCGAGTTCGTCCTGCTCGGTGCGAATCTTCATTTCCTCGAGCTTGGCCAGGTGACGCAGGCGCAACTCGAGGATGGCTTCCGCCTGGCGCTCGGAAATACCGAAGGCTTCGATCAAGGCCGACTTCGGTTCGTCTTCCTCGCGGATAATGCGGATCACCTCATCGATATTGAGGTAGGCGACCAGCAGGCCTTCGAGGATATGCAGACGATCCTCGACCTTGCCGAGGCGATGCTCCAGGCGACGACGCACGGTGGTGCGGCGGAAGGTCAGCCACTCACCGAGCAGGTCCGGCAGTGGCATGACCCGTGGGCGACCATCGAGGCCGATCACGTTGATGTTGACGCGAACGTTCTTCTCGAGATCGGTGGTGGCAAAGAGGTGCGCCATCAACGACTCGATATCGACCCGGTTGGAGCGCGGCTCGATGACCAGGCGCGTGGGTTCTTCATGAGTCGATTCGTCACGCAGATCGGCGACCATCGGCAGCTTCTTCGCCTGCATCTGCGCGGCGATCTGCTCCAGTATCTTGGCACCGCTGACCTGATAAGGCAGCGCGGTGATCACCACCTGGCCTTCTTCCTGGATATAGCGAGCGCGCAGCTTCACCGAGCCTCGCCCACACTCGTAGAGCTTACGCAGGTCGGCACGGGGCGTGATGATCTCGGCATCCGTGGGGAAATCCGGCGCCGGCAGATACTGCATCAGATCCGCCGTGGTAACACCCGGATTGCGCAGCACGTGGCAAGTGGCCTCGACCACTTCCCTCACGTTGTGCGGCGGAATATCGGTGGCCATACCCACGGCAATACCGGTACCGCCATTGAGCAGTACATGCGGCAGACGCGCCGGCAGCACCACCGGCTCGTTCATGGTGCCATCGAAGTTCGGCGTCCAGTCCACCGTGCCCTGCCCCAGCTCGGACAGCAGTACCTCGGAGAACCGCGACAGGCGCGCCTCGGTATAACGCATGGCAGCGAAGGACTTGGGGTCGTCCGGGCTACCCCAGTTACCCTGCCCATCCACCAGCGGATAGCGATAGCTGAACGCCTGCGCCATCAGCACCATGGCTTCATAACAGGCGCTGTCACCATGCGGATGGAACTTACCCAACACGTCACCCACGGTACGCGCCGACTTCTTGTATTTCGCATTGGCGGTGAGCGACAGCTCGCGCATGGCGTAGATGATCCGCCGCTGCACCGGTTTCATGCCATCGCCGATATGCGGCAGAGCACGATCAAGAATGACGTACATCGAATAATCGAGGTACGCCTTTTCGGTATATTCACGCAGGGATAGACGTTCGACGTCCCCCTCCGCTACCTGAATGTCCATGGTCATATAGCGACCCTTTCCCTGTGACTATTCAAAAGTCGTAAGCCGATAAGCCGCGAGCTCCGAGCAGCGAGCCTCGAGCTGTTCCGTGGCGCCCCATAGTTCTCGGGCAAGGGCCCCGGCTCGTAGCTCGTAGCTCGTAGCTCGTAGCTCGACCCTCACACTTCCAGATCGGCGAGGTTGCCGTAGTCCTCGAGCCAGCTCTTGCGATCGGCGGCGCGCTTCTTGGCCAGCAGCATGTCCATCATTTCCATGGTGCCGTCACCGGTCTCGCGAGTGAGCTGTACCAGGCGACGGGTTTCCACCGCCATGGTGGTCTCGCGCAACTGCAGCGGGCTCATCTCGCCGAGGCCCTTGAAGCGCTGAACGTTGGGTGTACCGCGCTTGCTTTCGAGTTGTTTGAGGATGGCCGCCTTCTCGCTCTCGTCGAGGGCGTAGTGCACTTCCTTGCCGAGGTCGATGCGATACAACGGCGGCATGGCGACGAACACATGGCCAGCATCAACCAGCGCCGGGAAATGACGCACGAACAGGGCGCACAGCAGCGTGGCGATATGCAGCCCGTCGGAGTCGGCATCGGCCAGGATACAGATCTTGTGATAGCGCAGCTTGGACAGATCCTCACTGACCGGATCCATGCCGATGGCCACCGCAATATCGTGGACTTCCTGGGAGCCGTAGATGTCATGGGAGTCGACCTCCCAGGTATTGAGGATCTTGCCGCGCAAGGGCAGGATGGCCTGGCTCTCGCGGTTGCGTGCCTGCTTGGCACTACCGCCGGCGGAATCCCCCTCGACCAGGAACAGCTCGCTGAGCGCCGGGTCCTGGCCGCTACAATCCGCCAGCTTGCCGGGAAGCGCCGGGCCGGAGGTAACCTTCTTGCGAGCGACCTTCTTCGAGCTCTTCTGGCGTCGCTGGGCCGCACTGATCACCAGCTCTGCCAGCGCCTCGGCCTGATCGACATGGTGGTTGAGCCACAGCGAGAAGGCATCCTTGACCACCCCGGAGACAAAACCCGCCACGGTGCGTGACGACAGGCGTTCCTTGGTCTGACCGGCGAATTGAGGATCAAGCATCTTCACCGACAGCACGTAGGCCACCCGCTCCCAGAGGTCCTCGGCGGTCAGCTTGACCCCACGCGGCAACAGACTGCGGTATTCACAGAACTCACGCAGCGCATCGAGCAGGCCGGAGCGCAGGCCGTTGACGTGGGTGCCCCCCTGAGCCGTGGGGATCAGGTTGACGTAGCTCTCCATCAGCGAATCACCGCCTTCGGGCAACCACTGGATCGCCCAGTCCACCGCCTGGTCATCATCGGAAAAATGGCCGACGAAAGGCGATGCCGGCAGGACTTCGTAACCATCCGTGGTCTGGGCGAGGTAGTCGCGCAGACCGTCCTCGAACTGCCAGGTGGTGACGGTGCCATCAGTTTCGGTCAGTTCGACCTTGAGCCCGGGGCAGAGTACGGCCTTGGCGCGCAGCAGGTGCTTGAGCCGTGATATCGACAGGTTGGGGCTATCGAAATAGCTGACTTCCGGCCAGAAGCGCACCAGAGTGCCGCGAGCGCGCTTGGCTGCGGTACCGACGACCGCCAGCGGTGAGACGGTATCACCGTGCTCGAAAGCCATGGCATGGCGCTGGCCGTCACGAAGCACCTCGACCTCGAGGCGCTTCGACAAGGCGTTGACGACCGATACCCCGACCCCGTGCAGGCCGCCGGAAAAACGATAACTGGAAGAGGAGAACTTACCCCCGGCATGCAGCCGGGTCATGATCAACTCGATACCCGAGACCCCGTGCTCGGGGTGGATATCGATGGGCATACCACGACCGTTGTCCTCGACCTCCACTCCGCCGTCGGCAAGCAGTTTGACGCGAATCTCGTTGGCGTGTTCGGCCAGCGCCTCATCGACACTGTTGTCAATGACTTCCTGCACCAGGTGATTTGGCCTGGACGTATCGGTGTACATACCGGGGCGCTTACGCACGGGCTCGAGCCCGGATAGCACCTCGATCGAACTGGCACTGTATTGAGTCATGCGTGGTCCATCATCATGGTGACAAGGCTCATGCCGGATGGCGCCCAATGAAGGTTCACGCCACCCGACCAATCTTCCCGGCTTCCAGCCGGTAACCTGCATGGGCAAACATCGCCGGTAGGTAGCTGGCCAGTGCCGCAAAGCCATGCTCTCCCCCGGGGTGTATCAGCATCCGAGCACCGCGATAGGCAGCCACCGTACGAGCACTGTCGAGTGTCTCATCCCGGGTGACCACCAACAGCAGATAACGCCAGGCATCTATCTGATCCGGGGTTATCTCAGCCACTTCATCATGGTGACGCTGCTCGATGCTGAAACGCTCGCTGGTGTACTCATTGACGAAGCGCTGGCCCAGCATCGACTCGACCAGAGCGGCCGGCCGTACCGCCGGGTTGATCAGCACCGCACGCAGATCATGCTGCTGCGCCAATACCGTGGCGAGAAACCCGCCCATGGAGCTACCCATTACTATCGGCCTCGGGCCGAGGGGCTCAAGGCTGCGCTGTGCAGTATCCAGCGCAGTCCTCACCAATGGCGACAGATCCGGCGTTTCGCACGCGACCCCAAGGTATTCACATGCCTGCTTTACCAACCGCGCCTTGGGTGAAGCTCCAGCACTGTTGAATCCATGCAGGTACAACACGCCGCTGGCTTTCAGCGGCGCAGGTGTCTGGCTCAGCATAACTGAAACCCTGTATATTTTACCAGCACTCCACCACCGGCAGTGCCATCACTCGTCGGCAGCCCGCCAGGTGGCTTCGATCAAGCCTCGGGTCGAGGCGTCCATATCGTCAAGCCCCTGACGTCCTTCAATGATGTCACGAGTCTCGTTGGCAATCTTCTTGCCCAGTTCAACGCCCCACTGATCGAAGGGATTGATGCCCCAGATGGTGGCCTGCACAAATACCTTGTGCTCATAGAGGGCAATCAGGGCGCCCAGGGTTTCCGGTGTCAATCGCTCCAGCAACAACGTGGTCGACGGTTGATTGCCACGATAACGCTTGTGCTCGGGGCGCGGGCCATCATCGGCGATGGCATCATCACCGAGCATCAGCACTCGAGACTGGGCGAAACAGTTGGCCAGGGTCAGACGATGCTGGCCCATCAGGTGAGCCCGAGTGGCCGGGTCAGCCACATCGTCATAGCGCGCCAGGGGAGCGATGAAGTCACACTCCACGGCCTGGGTCCCCTGGTGCAGCAACTGATAGAAGGCATGCTGGGCATTGGGCCCCAGCTGTCCCCACAGCACCGGGCAGGTGGAATAGTCGACGCTATCGCCATCGTTGGTCACCGACTTGCCGTTGGATTCCATCTCGAGCTGTTCGAGGTAAGCGGCGAAATACTCGAGTCGACCATCGTAGGGCAGGATCGAGTGGGCACGAATATCCAGGAAGTTGTTGTTCCAGATGCCCGCCAGGGCCAGCACGACCGGCAGGTTGTCCTGCATCGCCGCGGTCTGGAAGTGATGATCCATGGCATGCGCGCCGGCCAGCAGACGGCGGAACCCCTCCATGCCGATCACCAGCGCAATCGGCAGTCCTATTGCGCCCCACAGCGAATAGCGGCCTCCGACCCACTCCCAGAATTCCAGCTGATGGTCGGCAGCGATGCCCCACTCGCTCATCTTGTCCGGGCTGGCCGAAACGCCGATGAAGTGCTGATGCATGACCAGCTCCGCATCCACCCCTTCCTGGTGTCCATGGGTGACCAGACGGTTGACCAGCCAGTCACGCGCCGTGTTGGCGTTGGACAGCGTATCGATGGTGGTGAAGGACTTGGACGACAGCACGAACAGCGTCGTCTCGGGATTGAAGCGCGACAGATAGTCGGCCAGTTGCGAGCCATCCATGGTCGAGGCGAAGTGCACCTCTACGGGATGCGCCACGTCAGGGCGAAAATCCGACAGCGCATGGGTCACCATCAAGGGGCCGAGGTCGGAGCCACCGACGCCGAGGTTGACCACATCACGGATCGACTTGCCGGTGGCCCCGCGCCACTGCCCTGCATGCAGGCGGTCCACCATGCTGTCCATTTGCGCCAGGGTAGCATGCACCGCAGGCACCAGATCCTCGCCATCCACCATCAGGCTGGCATCCGCCGGCAGTCGCAGCGCCGTATGCAGCGCGGGACGGCCCTCACTGATGTTGACACGCTCACCACTCAGCAGGCGCTCAATGGCCTCCGGGACACCGGCATCACGGGCCAGTTCCAGCAACAGCTCCAGGGTGTCGCCCTGCCAGCGCTGCTTGGACAGATCCAGGCGTAGACCCGCTGCCTCACGACTGAACTGACGATAGCGGTCACCGTCATCTCCAGTACGGAACATATCACGCAGGTGGAGTTTACCGACCGTGCCCGCGTGCTCTACCAGCGCCTGCCAGGCAGGCGTCTGATCAATCTGTGCCATTCATCGTCTCCTTGGCGGACTTTCATGCTGCGAGCGCTTGCGCGGTCGTGCAGCCAGGGGTCTGGGCGCGTAGAATGCAGCCTTCACTATGCCAGATAATGTCCCAGCCCATGAGTGATGCATCTTATCGCGACGCCATTTTTTCCACACCTCTCGACAAGGTGGCGCGCTTTTCGTTCGATGAACAGGTGGTGTCCTGCTTCCCGGACATGATTCGCCGTTCGGTTCCTGGTTATGGCCAGATCCTCGGCATGCTGGGGCTGATTGCCCAGCGTCATCTGCGCCACGGCGCCCATGTCTACGACCTCGGTTGCTCGCTGGGCGCCGTAGGCCTGGCCCTGGCCGGACAATTGCCGAAAGACGCCTTCACTCTGACCGGTGTCGACCTGTCACCTGCCATGGTTCAGCGCGCCCGGGAGACGCTGGCAAGCGAATGTCCGGATCACGCCATCGAAGTGGTCGAGGGAGATATCCGTCAGCTGGACTACCGGCCATCCGGGATGATCGTGCTCAACTTTACCCTGCAGTTTCTGGCCCCGGAAGACCGTGACGGCGTGCTCAAGCGGTTGTATGACGCTCTCGAGCCCGATGGTGTTCTGGTCCTCTCCGAGAAGATCAAAGCCGGCGACGAGCAGGACAACGCCTGGCTGGTGGAGCGTTACCATGACTTCAAGCGCGCCAACGGCTACAGCGACATGGAAATCAGCCAGAAGCGCACCGCGCTGGAGAACGTGCTGGTTCCGGATACCCTCGACGCCCATCACCAGCGTCTGGCACGAGCCGGCTTCTCACGTTCGTTGACCTGGTTCCAGTACCTGAACTTCAGCTCGATGATTGCCTTCAAGGAAGCCGAGGCACACAGCCCAGGCTGAAGACATGCCTAACCAAGCCATCTCGTCGATCTTCAACCGTTCAGGAAGTGCTGAAGAATGAGTTTGCCGTTACACCAACGCGATATCTACCAGGCCTTCATCGAGCAGTCCTTTCGTCATCAGGGCATGGCGGCCTGGCTGGCACGCCTTCCCGAACAGCTTGCTCGCGGGCTGGACCGTCAACGCTACGGCGACCTCCCCGGCTGGGAAAAGGCCGTGGCCAAGCTGCCCGAACTGCCCGAGGAACGGGTCGTCCGGCTCGACGCCGACCACGTGACTGTCGAGGTGGAGCTGGACGCCAGTCGTCAGCGTCAATGCGAGAACCTGCTGCGGGCCCTGATGCCCTGGCGCAAGGGCCCCTATCGACTGGCCGGCACCACCATCGATACCGAGTGGCACTCGGACTGGAAGTGGCAACGTGTAGCGCCACACCTGTCATCGCTGGAAGGCCGACGGGTGCTGGATGTTGGCGGCGGCAATGGCTACCACGCCTGGCGCATGGCTGGTGCGGGGGCTGACTTCGTGCTGGTGATCGACCCCTCGCCACGCTTCTACTGGCAGTTTCAGGCGGTTCGCCACTTCATCGGCGATGCCGACGGTAAGCGCACGCACTTCCTGCCGGTCGGCATCGAGGATGTCCCGGACAATCTGGCGTTCTTCGATACCGTGTTCTCGATGGGTGTGTTCTACCACCGCCCCTCGCCTCTGGAGCATCTTGCCCAGCTTTTCGCCGCGCTACGCCCCGGTGGTGAACTGGTACTGGAAACCCTGGTGGTACAAGGCGACGAGCATACCGTGCTGCTGCCCGGTGACCGCTACGCGGCCATGCCCAACGTCTACTTCCTGCCCTCGTCTCGCGCTCTGTCAGGCTGGCTGGAACGCGCCGGCTTCACCAACGTCCGCGTGGTCGACGAGGCCGATACCAGTCTGGATGAACAACGCCGTACCGAGTGGATGACCTTCCAGTCACTGGCCGACTTTCTCGACCCCGACGACCCCAGCCGGACCCGCGAGGGCTACCCTGCGCCGAGACGGGCAGTATTGATCGCCGACCGGCCGCGCCACTATTAACATGGCAATCAAATAGCTCATCCTGATCGATTTGATTGTCGTCCGCACCACACTGGCGCAGATGCGCGGATCTGCTGGTGTGGTGCGGTCTCGCGTCGGCCTGATGGCCGACGGCGGCACGTCCCTGTGCCGCAATCAACCCAACATGAAAGCATGCCGGGTTAATAATCAGACAGTTCAATGGATCAGACAACCCGACATGAAAGCTGGCCGAGTTGATCATCACCGCTGAAGACCCGCCATCATGAAGCGCCCCCATTGGCTCACACCAATAGGGGCGTCGATCATTGTGGCTTATGGAATCTACTTGCAGTACGAAATCCAGTTGAGGAACGCGATCTACTCGAAATCAAGCGCCATGAAATGCGGGTTGTCCACCAGGACTTCCATTCGCGTTATATCATCAAGTTGCACCAGGCGTTCACCATGACTCGTCTTCAATGACAGGCATTCCTTGCGGTCATCATTGAAGGCCGTATCCACAGCCTTGCCTCTGCGCCATATACCATCGCGCAGCCGGAGCTTGACCGGGAAGCGGTACAGGCATGCAAGTTCAATATTGTCGTAGAGGTGGCAAGCGATCACGCGATGCCCTCCTGCTGAATACGGGTCGTGGGTGTCATCCGGCAACGCATCCTGCCTATGGCCAGACAGGAACACCAGTGGCGCCATCGCCACATGCCTGATCAGCGTTAGAATAAAGGAAGAGTCTTAAATCTTTCCTACACGGGGTGCGATAAACGGCATACTCTGTCAGTCCTTTATCCTGCCTGCCTATTGCAGAATCAAAACTGAACAAAGACGGCAATACTGCCGTCATTTCATATCAAGAAACGTTAATTGAATAATAGTTTTAAGATACTGATTTCATGGGGACAGAAAGCGCTAGAGATTCAGAAAATCCTGGAGAGACAGAAAGCTCTGGAGAGCCAGGAAAGCATCAGTTCATGGTTCTTGAAGCCTTTTTCTTGAAGCTCTTTCTTGCCCCCCTTCCCTTGAGGCTATTTTCCTGAAAATCGGTCCTGAAGCCTTCTCTATAGAAGCTTTTTCTATAGAAGCTTTCTCTACAGAAACTTCCTCTATAGAACCTTTGCCACCATCAACGAATAGGGCGGCATGTTGCAGGCAAAAGGATCCCCGGCGCCTTGAGGCGCCAGGGATAGCTCTGGCAGGAGAACAGCCCGACAGAATTTCGAAACGCTAGCGGGCCAACGGCCCACTGATCCATCACGACACTCAGCGCTTGAGCAGCTCGCGAACGTCGCGTGCCTCCCAATGGGGGAAGTATTTGCGTACCAAGGCATTGAGCTCGACTTCAAAACCTTCCCAGTCGACGGACTCGGTGGTTCCGCCGCCAACCTCTGCCGCATTACGGATCATGCCCGCCCCGACGGTGACGTTGCTCAGGCGATCAATGATGATGAAGCTACCGGTTCCCGGAATCCGCGAGTACTCATCAATCGGCACTTCCGCCGTCAACTCCACACGGCAGCGCGCAATGGCGTTGAGTTCAAGCGTCTGGGTATCGTGGCGCTCGAGAGTATTGACGTCCACCTGATGATGGATGGCCTCGACACGCCCTGAAACCGACCGTCCCGCCAGACGGATATCGTACTGTCGTCCCGGCTGTAGCGGCGACTCATGCATCCACACGATATCGGCATCGAAGGCACTGGACAGCGCTACCTGAGCATCTGCCGCCACCAGCCAATCGCCGCGCGAGATATCGATCTCGTCCTCGAGGGTGACCGTGACCGCCTGACCGGGGTAGGCACTCTCCAGATCGCCATCATAGGTGACGATACGCTCGACCTGACTGGTCTTGTTGGACGGCAGTACCTTGATCGCCTGACCCGGGCGCAGGATGCCCGCTTCCAGAGTCCCGGCATAGCCACGGAAATTCAGGTTGGGGCGGTTGACGTACTGCACCGGTAGACGCAGGTCGCTCAGGTTCTGGTCATGACTGATCTCGACGGTCTCGAGCATCTCCAGCAGTGCCGGCCCGTCGTACCAACCGAAGTTATCGCCACGGCTGACGACATTGTCGCCCTTGAGCGCCGACAGCGGCACAAAGCGGATATCGCGAGCGGCCAACTGACCGGCGAACTCCTGATACTCGGCCACGATCTCGTTGAAGCGCGCCTCGGAGTAGTCCACCAGGTCCATCTTGTTGACCGCAATCACCAGATGCTGGATGCCCAGCAGGTCAGCGATGAAGCTGTGGCGGCGTGTCTGGGTCTGCACACCATAGCGCGCATCAATCAGGATCACCGCCAGCCCGGCAGTGGATGCCCCAGTGGCCATATTGCGGGTGTACTGCTCATGGCCTGGTGTGTCGGCAATGATGAACTTGCGCTTGTCGGTGGAGAAGAAGCGGTAGGCCACATCAATGGTGATGCCCTGCTCACGCTCCGACTGCAGGCCATCGACCAGCAGCGCCAGGTCGACCTCTTCACCGGTGGTCCCCTGGGTCTTCGACGCCTGGGTAATCGCCGCCAGCTGATCATCGAAGATCATCTTCGAGTCATGCAGCAGACGCCCGATCAGCGTCGACTTACCGTCATCGACACTGCCACAGGTGATGAACCGCAGCAGGTCCTTGTTTTCGTGTTCGTGCAGATACTGCTCGATATTCTCGGAAATCAGTTCGGATTGGTGAGACACGGCCCTGGTACTCCGTCCTGTGATGGGATCGTGGAAAAGGCGGCGAGCTACGAGTCTCGAGCTTCGAGCAGCCCTTTCCAGATCCGCTGTCTATGGGGTTATGTTCAAGGTCGAGTGGTCCACAAGCCTGCTGTGAAGGCGCTCGCGGTTCGCAGCTCGTAGCCCGTGGCTCAGAAGTACCCTTCCCGCTTCTTCTTTTCCATCGAGCCGGCCTGGTCGTGGTCGATGGCGCGGCCACTGCGCTCGCTGGTACGGGTCAGCAGCATCTCCTGGATGATCTCCGGCAGTGTCTGAGCCTTCGATTCCACGGCGCCGGTCAGCGGATAACAGCCGAGCGTGCGAAAGCGGACCCACTTCTCCTCCGGCACTTCGCCGGGCTCGAGGGGCAGGCGCTCGTCATCGACCATGATCTGCATGCCATCACGCTCGACCACCGGACGCGGGGCCGAGAAGTACAGCGGCACAATGGGAATTTCCTCGAGATAGATGTACTGCCAGATATCCAGCTCGGTCCAGTTGGAGAGCGGGAAGGCACGAATCGACTCGCCCTTGTTGACCCTGGCGTTGTACAGGTTCCACAGCTCCGGACGCTGATTCTTCGGGTCCCAGCGATGGTGCTTGTCACGGAAGGAGAACACACGCTCCTTGGCGCGACTGGCTTCCTCGTCACGACGCGCGCCGCCAAAGGCCGCATCGAAACCGTACTTGTCCAGCGCCTGCTTGAGGGCCTGGGTCTTCATCACATCGGTATAGCCACTGGAGCCATGATCGAAGGGGTTGATACCGGCGGCACGCCCTTCCTCATTGGTGTGGACGATCAGCTCCATGCCCGCTTCACTGGCCATGCGGTCGCGGAAGGCGATCATTTCCTTGAACTTCCAGGTGGTGTCCACATGCATCAGCGGAAACGGCGGTGTCCCGGGGTAGAAGGCCTTGCGGGCCAGGTGCAGCATCACTGAGGAGTCCTTGCCGATGGAGTACATCATCACCGGATTGGCAAACTCCGCCGCCACTTCACGAATGATGTGGATGGACTCGGCCTCGAGTTGCTTGAGGTGCGTCAGACGCTTCGGCGTCAGAGCACGTGCGCCGCTCTCGCGGGATGGTGCATGAACACTGGTCATGGCCCGATTACCTCGCATGACGTGGGCAAATGATACGAATGCCAGGAGGATACCGCGCCACGGATAATAACGTAAAAGAATTAATATCTATCTTTTTAGATCGAAAAGTATTCGGGAAGCTTCGAGATGCGAGCTCCGAGACACGAGCTACGAGCTTCGAGCGACGAGTACGCTGCGCTCGAGCCTGAACCCCAAACCCAGGCTCCGAGGGAAGGTACGTAACTATCAGGTTGGCACTGGGCAGCTCGCCACTCGTAGCTCGCCGCTAGCGGCTCGTATCTCAAACCTCCACCCGTTCAATCCAGCTCTGCCAGCCGTCACTCTGCAATTCGATCACCCGCAGGCCCGGGCGGGAGGCTTCGTCCACGGCGAAGTCGTTGCTGCCGGCGAGGAACTGGTCGGAGGTCGAGGGGCAGGCCTGGACCACCACGCTGCCCTCGGCAGTGGATACGCATTTCTGGAAGGCGTGATGCACATGCCCGCAGATCACGATCTTCACCTGGGGGGCGTTGTCGATGGCCGCCCAGAACGCCTGCTGGTCGCTCAGCGAAATCTCGTCCATCCAGTGGCTGCCGACTTCGACCGGCGGATGATGCATGGCAATCAGCGTGGGCCTGTCATCCTCGGCCAGCGCCTGCTGCAGCCAGGCGAGCTGCTCCTCGCCAACCTCTCCACGGACATCGCCCTCGATGCGGGTATCGAGCTGCAGAACACGCCAGCTCCGGGCATCGATCTCGGCCACCACTTCCTGTACCGCATTCATCGGCTCCGGCACATCGTGGTTGCCGGGAATCCAGTACCAGGGGCAATCGAAACGGGCCAGAATCTCCGCTGCCAGACGGTAGGAGCCCTCGCTGTCATCCTGGCTGATATCACCAGTGACCAGCACCAGGTCCGGGCGCAGGGCATCCGCCGCCGCGACCACCGCGGCGAGCTGGCGTGCGGGATTGCCACAGCGCGAGCGCGCCTCGGGGTTGGCATGAAGGTGACAATCGCTGATCTGGATCAGGCGCATGGCAAATCCTGGCATTCAAACTGGCGTTCAAACTGGCATTCAAACTGGTATTCAAACTGGTATTCAAACACCGAGGTCGGGGTACCCGGCCTTGTGCCGGGCGGGTGTTACAGATCGAGATCAGGGCATCTGCGGCAGGTCGAGGGTATGACCGTGAGCCAGACCATGGTCGAGCCACTCACCGAGGAAACGGTTGAGCTGGAGCTTCTCATCCGGCTGATGCATATGGGCATTGGGATAGCGATAGCGGCCATCGAAATGACGCTTGCGCTGGAAATCCGTGACCTCGGCCATGCGCACATCATGGTAGAGATGGACGCGCATGCGCGGGGTATCGATGATGCCGTCCAGCACACCGCTCTGGCTGACCCGAATGATGCTGGTGTAAGGCGCCAGCTCCTCGATATGCAGGCACAGGGCACCGAGCCGACGACCCGAACGGATCAATTCGACTTCACGCGTCTCGCCTTCCTCGAGATCACCGATCAGACGCTTGAGGCGCACATAGTTGGCTGTGCACTCACCCTGCAGCGTCTTGAGGTCGGTAACATAGGCGTTTCGGTTCGTCACGTTACCTCCTTGCTCTCAACGAAGCCCGCTCGGCCGCCAACCACTGGAAGCCGATCAGACACATGGCATTATCGAGTCGCCCTTCGCGCAGGAGTTCCCAGGCCCGCTGAAAAGACACCACATGCACGCGGATATCTTCCTGCTCTTCATCCAGTCCGTGCAGGCCGCCCAGGTCACTGCTGTCGATCAAGCCACAGAACAGCGTGACCCTTTCATCGCAGGCACCAGGACTAGGATAGTAGCTGTGCAGGAAAATGAGATCGTTGACCTCACAGCCCGATTCCTCAAGCGCCTCGCGCCGTGCCACTTCCTCGGGCGATTCGTCCTTCTCCACCAGGCCTGCCACACACTCCAGCTTCCAGGGCGTCTCCGGGTCCTCCAGGGCACCGGCACGAATCTGCTCGACCAGCACCACCGCATCACGTTCGGGATCGTAGAGCATCACTCCTACAGCATCATGACGATGGTGTACCTCGCGCACGACCTCCCCGCTCCAGCCGCCGGCAAAGCGGCGATGGCGCATGATGACCTTGTCGAGGCGGAAGAAGCCTTCGTACAGATACTCCCGCGCGACGACCTCGACGTCATCGGCAGTGAAAGGCGTATCGATACCGGCTGAATCGGTCATGACTGTCTCCGCTGAGTGATCCTGCCATTATCCGCATCAACCGATAAACGTCCAGGTGCGGCTGTCTTTTCAGAAGTGCAACAAGCTTCCCCGGCAATGCAACAGGGCCCTCTCGGAATACCGAGAGGGCCCTGTCGGCAGGACTGGCCGAGTGGGATCAGAGGCCGCTGATCAGCGCCTGCGCCTGCTGTTGCAGCGCACGATCCGAGGCTTCACGGCCACTGCGGGGCGTACCGTTGACAGCCTTCTGTGCATATTCGCGCGCCTCGCCATCACGGCCTTCATCGGCCAGGTAGGCAGCGTAGTAGTAATTCACGTCGATACCGTCCGGGCGAATCGCCAGAGCACGCTGGAACATCTCGTCGGCCTTGTCATCATCACCAAAGGCCACCGGCCAGCCCGGCGCCCGGTCATACAGCGCACCGAGGGTCACATAGGCCGAGCCATCCATGCCGTTGCTGTCCAGCGAGATCGCCCGCTCCAGGGCACGGCGAGCCGCCTTGGCGTTATCGAGGGCACCGAGGCCGCCCTTCTCCCTGGCCAGCGATGCCTGGATAATGCCTTCCCAGACCAGCAGATCGCTGACATTGGGGTTGGACTGCACCAATTGGTCTACTTCGCTGATCAGACCAGAGAGCGCCGCCTCCCGCTGGGATGCCGGGGTCGAAGTGGTGGTGGTCTCCCAGCGCTGCTGAATCTGCGCCAACTCATCCTGCCAGGCCAGGGCAAACGGTGCGGCCGCCAGCATTGCGGTGCTTACGGCAACCACGAGGGATCGGCGCAGAGCGGACGGAGTACGAGTCAGGATGGACGGGCTTCGAGCATAGCGACGTGACGTCATGGCGATCTCCAGCAGTTTGACTGCATGTTGCCCAGCGACCGGCGGTATGGGATACCGAACCGCCGCAGGGCTTGTTGTCAGTATGGATCACCTGCAATGTAACGAACGTTTGAATGATTCGCCAATCACCCAAGGTCGAATACGCTGTCATCCCCATGGGCTTGTTCGGCCAGCGGGATGCAGGCACTCTGCCGACAATACGACGAACCTGCGAGACACCACATCAGATGAAAGGCCGCAACATGACGCGCTGGCGGGATCCGGCCAAGGACCCGCGCCAGGAACCGAAGAGCAACCTGATCACCCTCGAGGGGGCCGAGCGCCTGCGCGGCATTCTCGACCACCTGTCACGGGTCAAGCGCCCCGCCCTCTCGGCCAAGGTCGGCGAGGCCGCTGCCCTGGGGGATCGCAGCGAGAACGCCGACTACACCTACAACAAGAAGGAACTCAACCGTGTCATCGCGCGGATCCGCTACCTAACCAAGCGGCTCGATGAACTGCAGGTGATCGACCGTCTGCCGGCGGATACCGACAAGGTGTTCTTCGGCGCCTTCGTCACCCTCGAGGACGACGACGGAGAGGAAATGCACATTCGCATTGTCGGCCATGACGAGACCGATACCGGCAAACGCTGGATCAGCGTCGATGCGCCACTGGCCAAGGCCCTGCTCGGCAAGTCACTGGATGATGAAGTCAGCGTCGCCGCCCCCGGTGGCGAACAGACCTGGCTGATCACCGATATCGAATACCGCACACCAGGCAACGGCTGATGGCGGCTCAGCACTCTGCCAGGTAAACGGCTCAGCGCTCTGCCAGGTAAACCTTGAAGCGACCATCATCGGCCAGCACCCGGAAGCTGCCGAAACTGCGCTCCAGCGGATCGGCATAGGGCAGGAAGGCATTGGCGACGATCAGCAACCGCCCACCGGGCAGCAGATGCTGCGGCGCCTGCTCGATCAACCGGGCCGCGGGCCCATAGTCGATGGAACGCTCCTGATGGAACGGCGGATTGCTGACGATGGCTGAGAAACGACGCCCGTCCAGCGCCGAGTAGACATCACTCTCCAGCGCCTCGGCGGTAAGCTGGTTGGCAAGGAAGCTGCGACGGCTGGCCTCCACCGCGAAGGTATTGACGTCGGTGGCGGTGACAGTACGCCCTTCACGGGCCATCCAGGCACCGATGATGCCGTCGCCACATCCCAGATCCAGCACCTCGCCCTCGGGCAGGTGCCCGGGTAGCTGCTCCAGCAGCAGGCGCGTGCCATCATCCAGCTTGCCGTGACCGAAGACACCGGGATGACTGGCCAGCGTCAGGCCTTCGGCCTCGAACTGTGTCCATACGGCCTCCGGCTCCAGCGGCAACCTGGCGGTGCGCGTCTCGAACAGCGAACAGCGGCGGGCGCTATCGAGCTTGCGACAGCCCAGCCCCAGCGCGGCCAGTACCTTGAGTACCCGCTTGATACCGCCCTGATGCTCGCCGACCAATTGCAGCGGCGTGCCCTCCGGCAGGTTGGCGCACAACCACAGCAGCCACCACTCCCCCAGAGCGTGCGCCTTGGGCCAGAACAGCACTGCTCCCGGCACCTCCGCCTCGAAGTTATCCAGCGGCGATAGCGCCGCTCGTCCACGAGCCAGCCAGGCCTCGCGGATGGCCAGATCGGCGCTGACCAGGCAACCCTCGCCACCTTCCAACCAGCCATCACGCGGTGGGGCCACCCACCACCAGCCTCGATAGTCGGCATCCTGTCGTTCGAGCAGCTGGCATACGGGCGTTTCGGCGCTCATTGCGGGCTCTCCTCTGGCTCGGCACGGCGGAAGGTATACAGCAGATAGCGTCCCAGCCGCCAATGGGGCTCGCTACGGCAATAGCGATGTTCCAGTTCGAACAACGTCTCCACATCACCGTCGGTCTCCGGTGGGCGGCGCAGGTAATCATGGAACACACGAATGCCCGCCACCGCCTCGAACTGCAACCCCAGTTGCTCGGCCCACACCATCAACTGATCATGGGTGAGCGGAGAGATCGGGGTCAGGCGCTGACGCTGGCCCTTGCCCTCAAGGCGATCGGCCAGTGCCTTTTCGAGGTTGCCCTTGACCACATTGGACATGCGCAGTGCATCGCGATTGAAGACCATCAACGACAACTGGCCGCCCGGCGCCATCAACGAGGCCAGATGCTGCAGCCCGGCACGCGGGTCGGCCAGCCATTCCAGCACCGCATGACAGACCACCAGCGGCCAGGGACCGGGCGCCTGCTCAGCCAACTCCTGCAACGGCGCGGTGACATAGCTCGCGCTGGAGCCAGCGGCCAGCGACGAGATCCCCTGCCGGGCCCGCTCCAGCATCTCGGCAGCCGGCTCGGCCAGCGTGACCGCATGGCCACGTTCGACAAACCACGCCGCCTGCTGCCCCAGCCCAGCACCGACATCCAGCATCGGCTGCCCCTGCAGATCGAGCATCTCAGGCAGCAACCGATCAAGCAGCGACAGGCGCAGCTCACCACGCAGGTGGCCATACAGCGAAGCCTCGAACTTGTCGGCGAGACCATCGAAGTGACGGTCGCCACGGGCAGAGAGGAACGCATTGGGGCTATCAGGAGCAGGAATATCAGACATGCACAGTTCACATTCACGGTCAGGCATCAATGGCGCGCATTCTACCGATGATCACCAGGCAGCACACGCACGATATTGAATTGCGGGTTTATCTCGCCCTGTCAGATGTTTATAATGCCGACCCCGCAACGCCCTCTTAGCTCAGCTGGATAGAGCGGCCCCCTCCTAAGGGGCAGGTCGAAGGTTCGAATCCTTCAGAGGGCGCCAAGCATTCCCCAGTGATAACAAGGTGTTACGACCCCCCCCCCCCCCCCCCCCCCCCCCCCCCCCCCCCCCCCCCCCCCCCCCCCCCCCCCCCCCCCCCCCCCCCCCCCCCCCCCCCCCCCCCCCCCCGACGCATCGAATCGTCATGTCAGAGGCAACGTGACCATTTCGTGCGGGAACGAGGTTATCCACAGTGCATCCGGGTGAAGATACGCATACCGCTCTTCTGTCTGCCTCACTGACGAGTGACCAAGCACGTCGCGAACCTTCATCAGCTCGATACCTGACATCACCATTCTCCTCTCCGATGCACGCAGCAACTGGCGTATGAGCCCGCTGCCAGGATTCCGGGCCGCAAAGTCGACTCTGGTCCTTAGTGCTACATGCCCTTCCTCTGGCCGCCAGAACCGATATCGGCATCCAGCGACCTGCTCCATAGGACATTCAGGGCTCACAAGCCATCCGAGGACGGCTATCAGTACTGGGACAACAGCTCTTCCACTACCGGCGTCATCTTGCTCCGCACGCTAGCCCATTTGCTGAAGTCAAAACCACCCTTGCCTGTCAGGTGGTATTCCGCATAGGCGACCCTTTCATCGCCTTTGAACATCCTGAGCTCCGCATGAGAGAGGTATGGCGTGAAATCCCATGACCTCAGCGCGGTATAGGTCATCCGGTACTCACAATGTGCCGGTGTTTCCCCGAAATATATTTCTGTTGTAATCGAGTGGTCGTGGAACACGTCAGTCACCACATCGACGAAGCCATCCACGATCACCTTGGGGTTATCCTCTATACAGACGTTCGACACGCTATACGAGCGATCCAGTGGCGTAACCTGAACGGACGTACAACCGGAAACCGTCACCAACAACGCCACCGCAGCACACTTCTTCAATTCAACCTCCTCTAGCTACCCAGGTTCATGGGGCACATCTGGCCTATTGCCACGCGCCACACCCCTTATCGGCAGTCTGGAAGGCATCTTTAGCCGAGGTGGTCCACCTGCTGAGAGGGTTAAGTAACTGCTTACCTCGCAAGCCTCGCAACGAGGCTGCCATTGCCCTGCTTCTCGCCCCCTCCGCCACAGTTTCGTAAGGGAAAAGGCCCAGAAATATAGGCAAAATCATAATTGTCTGCTAAAAGAGACAATGTGAATACATGAATGGTGATGCAGATGGGCCGGTAGTGTCGTTTCAAAGACAGAGGGCTAATGACTGGTTACGACCCATTGCTGCCGCTCGCGGGAGACCTAAACCGGTCAACAGTGGACATCCTACGGATTGGTAAAGCTGCTGACGAACAGTTTGCATGCCATGGGCCTGCTCCTAGATTTATTCTGAATAGAATCCCCCAGCCGCATAACAGGACTCGCAGATGGAATGCTTTCGAATCGACGAAAGCGGCTACACCGGCTTCGACCTGCTTAACCCTGAACAACGGTTCCAGGGGGCGGCGGCCATCGCCATCGACGATGACCAGGCCAGGCGCTTGATCCGAGAGCACTTTCCCAAGCTGCGGGCGGACGAGCTCAAGTATCGGGCTCTGGCACGCCGCCCAGCCAACCACTCGCGTCTGTTGGCTCTACTGCGCGACCTGCTAACCCAGCACAAATGCGTGACCTACGTCTGCGACAAACGCTTCCTTCTGCTGCTGATGTTCATGGACTACGCGGTCGAGCCGTTCTACTACGAGCGCGGGATCGACTTCTATGAAGATGGGCAGAACTACTCGCTCGCATCGCTGCTGTATGTGACAGGGCCAACGCTCCTCGGGGAAGGCGCTCTTGACCGATTGCTGGCTTGTTTCCAACGTGCAGTAAAGGAGAAAAGCCCGGAGGCGCTTGCCGGTCTGGTCGAGGCCGCTCGCGCCTCGCGCTGGCGTGAACTGCCAGAAGCACTGGGCCCCTTGGCGCAGTTTGCGGCGCAGGAATGTCTGCAAGCGATCGCCACCCCAGGTGTAACTACAGACGCTGCCCTCGTGGTACTACAGTCCCTGATCAACCGGATGGAGGCCATAGCCGATGGACCCTATTGGGTCGAGCACGATCAGTCCAAGAATCTGCTCACCTACCACGACTTACTACAGCGCCTTATTCACCACGAGGACGCGATCACGCTTCGCCAGACGGAGATCGCGAGCATCACCTTTCCGCTTAAGCTTCAGTCAGTGACACAGGTCGACTCCAAGACTAGCCCCGCGGTGCAACTGGCTGACGTAATGATCGGCGCTACCATAGAGGCGGCGAACACACTCACGGGACAACGTAGCGGGACGCTGGATGCTCAGAGGGTCTTGGCTCTCTATGCAGATCATCAGTTGATCCACATGCTGCCTTCGATCGATTTCAAGGAACAGAAACGCTTCCGCCAGGGGACCCAGGCGGCGCAGACAATCGACTATTTCGCCCAGAACTTTCATAAGCCATAACGGTGGATGGAAATAAAACCACATCGCGCGCCACGTAGCGAGAGGCCGATCAACACCATCACGGACGCAGCCGAAAGCGTCTTTCTATCTAGAGGGTTGCATGGCAAGCATTCATTCGGAGTACCACCGTTTCCTTTCACACTTGGCGCAGCGAGAGGTGCATGACGACGTGCGCCGGCTCGCGCACTTGGTGCTCGACCATCTGCAGCCACTTGCGGAGGTCGGGGCCGCGCGCCGCGGGCGGTCAACGCGCCTCGCGCCGCTGGCCGTGGCACATCTGGCGCAGTTGCCTGTCACCTACGACGGGGATGCTCGCGGGCCAGAAGCAGGTCCATTACTGGGGCGCCTGCACCAGCTTGATGTGGGGCCATTTCGCGGGTTCATGCGGCAGGAAACATTCGACCTCAGCCATGACATCACCCTGGTCTACGGTGCCAACGGTACCGGTAAGAGCAGTTTCTGCGAGGCACTGGAAGTGGCAATGCTCGGCTCCATCAGCGAAGCGCAGGTTAAGAGAGTGGATCAACGCACCTACTGCAACAACGCCCGCCTGCGTCGCCATGTCGCTCCAGTGTTGACGGCCAGGGGGGCAGACGAAGTCGAGGTCGTGCAGCCCGATGAATCCGAGTACCGCTTCTGCTTCATCGAAAAGAATCGCCTCGACGACTTCGCTCGCATCGCAGCACGGACCCCGGGCGATCAGCGACAGCTCATCGCAACCTTGTTCGGCGTAGATCAATTCAGTGAATTCGTGCGCGGCTTCAATCCGTCGCTCGACCAGGACCTTATGCTAATCGGGGTCCAGGCTTCTCAACTGGCACAGCGCCGCCTGCAGCTGGCGAACTCTGAACAGACGATCACTGCCTATCCGCAAAAGGTCGCAGGAATCGAGGATCTAGAGCACGCTATAGCACAGCGCATATCGACTGGTGCGACGTACCAGGCTTGCGTCGATTGGTTGCTCGGCACTCCACAGCAACAAGGACGATTGCCGTATGTGCAAGCCCAGCTTGATGCGGTTCCGCCTGCTATCCATGAGGTGACCCAGGCCCAGCTGCAGACACTACTGGCAGAGGCCTACCGCCTTCAAGGCCTGTGGCAGGAGTCATCCGGGCAGCTCGCGAGCCGCGCTGGCGAAGTGTCGTATGCCAAGCTCTATGAGGCGGTGCTGGCCCTAGCCGACGGGGCAACGGCTTGTCCTGCATGTGGAACAGGGCTGGCCGCTGTGGCACAAGACCCTTTCGCAAAAGCGCGCGCAGGCTTGGAGCAGCTTGCACAACTGGCCGCCCTTCAGCAGCATGAGGCCAGCCTTCGGACTCAGTTGAGTGAGGCAGTTCGAGCGCTGTGGAACGAGATGCGTCGTGTGGTCGCGGTTGCTGAGAGCGTGTGTCCTGCAGAACTGCAGGCGGCGGGTCTGCCTGTGCTGCCTCCCACCTCCACAGGAAACTGGCTGGGCGCCTGGGTTGATGGTGAGCGCCCCCCTTGGAACGCTCTGCTGAAGATCGCCGAGATCATCGAACGCGCCGACGCTCAGGCTCGTGAAGCCCATGACCAACGCGGCACGCTTACCCAGGAACGGGACAGGTTGGATCAGCATCGGCTGGAGATCGAACAACTGCGAACGATGCGCACTACGGCAGATCAGGAACTGGCCGCCGCCCGCCAGACAGTGGCCCTGTTCGACGAGGTGAATCGCGAACTGCTCCAAGCCGTCGAGGCAGAAGTGCCAGATGTGGCCCACCATCAGCGGGTCAAGGCCGCCTACGACAGTTTTCTGCCAGAGATCCAGGCCTACTTGGCCGCGTTGCCTGGCGCGCTACTCCAGGGCTTGGGGGAACAGGCCCGCAATTTGTACAATGCATTCAATCGTGGTGATCCTCCCAGCGACCTGTTGCATGCACTGTGGCTTCCGGTGGCAGAGAACGGCAAGATCGAAGTGGAGTTTGCCGGGGAACCGGACGTGCGCTATGACGCACTGATCGTCTTCAGCGAAGGACATATCAAGTGCCTAGGCCTTGCGATTCTACTAGCCAAGAACATTGCACAGGGCTGTCCCGTCGTCATCTTCGATGACGTTGTTAACGCGATCGACGATGACCATCGCGATGGCATTTGGCGCACCTTCTTCGAGGACGGTCTGTTGGAAGGCAAGCAAGTCATCCTGACCTCGCACGCAGAAGAGTTTCTGCATCGGATCCAGCAGGAGCTTGGTGCGCGGCGCTCCGCGGCCATCAAGCGTTACAAGTTCTTGCCACATAACGGTGAGCACGAGTTGCGCGTCGACACCGCCCCGCCGACAAAAAATTACGTTCTGCTGGCTCAGCAGGCATTAGCGGGCGACGAGAAGCGTGAAGCGCTGCGTCAAGCGCGGCCCGCGCTGGAGAGCCTGACTGATCGCATATGGACTTGGTTGGGGCGGCGCACCGATGGCCGCATTGAGCTCAAGCTCGGAGGACCGCGCTCGCCGTGGGAACTGAACAACAAATGCGGCAAGCTGCGGTCGGCTGTTCGCCGCACCGCAGGTCAGTATGCCGGTGCCACGAATGTCGTTGCCGCACTGGATCGCCTACTCGGTGTCAGTGAGGGAAGCATCGAGTGGGGTTATCTCAACAGCGGTGTGCACGACTCGCAGCGCGACCACGAATTCGACCGTGCCACTGTACGAACAATTGTGGAATCTGTCGCGGCATTGGATGCAGCGTTGGAGGCGTTAATCAATCGCTGATTAGATGACCTCAATACACCTCATACGAAAAGTGTTCCGAAGCATTCGCTTTTCTCCTAGTCATTCGAGAGGCATCACGGGCACTCTGATCGAAGTCCGCTTCTGGCCGTAATCGACTGTTCGCTACTTATCGTATGCCATCTTCGCAGCGACTCTAGAAAGTTATATGCTATTTTTATACGTTTATGTCGGAATCGATGGCCATGCCTATTCCACGAGAGTCTAAAGCGAACTCCGTCACAACGGAGATGGACCGGGTGCTTCGGACACCACCACGCCGTAATGTGTTGGAGGGCGATCTGTCACAGGGAACTTTCCGACACTGGCCCCACGGCCCCATCCATGACGTCATTCAACCGATGTCAGAGCACGTTCTGATTGCGTCATTCGGCCCAATGCAGCGAGTTCAACGCTGTACAGGGCGCCTTCTTGAGCACACAACGCTCCGAGCGAATACGCTAACCATCATTCCCGCCGGTTCCTCTTCACGCTGGGATCTTGAGGGGGCAGTTGACGTAATGCACTTCTACTTACCTCCCTCGCTTTTGACACAAACAGCTGAACAGCTCGATCAAATCCCTTCGGAGGATATTCAGCTGCGTACGGCTCATCCAGACACCACGGCTTCTCAACTCCTTGCCATGATCATGTCAACGTTGGACAGCTCGGCCACCGTAGACACGCTTTTTCGCCAACAACTGGCCTCGAGCTTGGTGACCTATCTATTGAAAGAGTATGTGAGCAGCACGCCGAGGCCGATAGCAGCACCAGGCGGTCTTTCCCGACAAACGCTGAAGGCTGCTTTGGAGCGGCTGGACTCCAGTTGCGATGCGGACGTATCGCTTAAGGCACTGGCAGAAGAGTCCGGGCTATCCACGTATCATTTTTGCCGGGCATTCAAGAAGAGCATGGGTGTTCCTCCGCACGCTTGGTTACGCCAGCGGCGTCTGGATCGTGCAAAATCCATGCTTCGAGATACCAAGATGGGGATTGCCACCATTGCCGAAGAGCTGGGTTATGGCTCTCACACCGCCTTTACCGCCGCGTTCAAGCGAATGACAGGTACCTCACCCAGCCGTTGGCGTCATGAACAGTAATCAGATTCTCGCCTGTTCCTGGAATTAGTTTCCATCGCATGCCAGAGCGGAAAGGAAAAGTAATGGCAATAGCGATGTAGTTTTCACAATTCCGCTGCATCACGAAATCCCCGCTTCGAATAATGTCTTCTCCTGTATGGCATACGTCCGCATCGGGCGCTGCCTTGCACCGAACGAGTATCCAGGAGAGCGATCATGACACAGAGAATTATAATTGCCGGGTCCGGCTTCGCCGGGCTGTGGGCCGCTATGTCCGCCGCGCGGGCAGTTTATACGCTTGATAAAGATCCGATGGCTTCGGATATCGAGATCATAATGGTCTCACCGGAGCCGAAAGTCTGTATACGCCCCCGCCTTTACGAGGCGGTCCTCGAGAACATGGATCCGGATATCGGTCCGCTATTGCAAGAGGTAGGCGTAAAACATCTGCCAGGTTTCATTGAAGCTATCGATACCTATAAAAAATCGATAACCGTGCTTAAGCACGGAGAGGAGAATGTCACCCTTCCTTACGATCGGCTTGTACTGGCCACGGGGAGTGAGCTGTTTCATCCACCTGTCCCAGGGCTCGCTAAATATACATTCAGCGTTAACACCCTCTCCGACGCCAGAAAACTCCACGAACATCTTCAGGCTCTGGCATCACAGTCTCGCTCCCAGGCCAGGGACACGATCGTTGTCGTCGGCGGTGGGCTGACTGGCCTTGAAACCGCGACTGAGATGCCAACGCGCCTACGCCACATTCTGGGACCGGAAGCGGAAGCTCGCGTCGTGATTGTAGATACTGCCGATCAAATCGGTATTGATATGGGTATCGAGCCCGCGACGCTCATCGCCCAGGCATTATCTGACTGCGGAGTAGAGGCTCGCGCGGGAGTCCGAGTTGAAGAAGTCGATGAATGTGGTGTCCGGCTGTCTAACGGCGAGCACATCAAAGCACACACAGTCATATGGGCTGCTGGGATGCGAGCCAGCTCGCTAACGGCACAGATCCCCGGAGAGCGGGATTCACTTGGTCGCATTCTAGGTGATGAGTTTCTTCATGCTCCTGGAGTAAAGGGCGTGTTTGTGACCGGGGACACGGTCAAGGTTCCTACGGACAACCAAGGCAACTACAACGTCATGTCCTGCCAACACGCAATGAGCCTTGGCCGAGTGGCGGGCCACAACGCCGCGGCAGAACTACTAGGTTTGCCCTTGCATCCATACAGCCAACCAAAATATGTCACATGCCTGGATCTCGGCCCATGGGGCGCGCTCTATACCGAAGGATGGGATCGACAAGTCCATTACATTCGCAACGAAGGAAAGAAAATCAAGCAGGAAATTAATACTGTCTGGATCTATCCTCCCGAACCTGACCGGGAAGCCGTTTTCTCGGTTGCCAATCCTGACTTCGTCGTCGTGCCCTGAGAGTTGCTTAACATCTCGGTATATATGTCCACCGGTCAAATGCAACAACCTATTTAGAGATTAAAACTCATGGCTAGTCTTGACGGAAAAGTGGCTTTAATTACGGGAGGGTCCAGTGGTATTGGACTGGCATCAGCGATTGCCTTTTCAAACGCCGGCGCTCGAGTCATCGTTACGGGTCGAAAGCAAAGCTCACTCTACGAATCGCTTGATCTTATTGGACCAGATAGCATAGGTATTTGTGGTGACATTTCCGACCTAACTCATCACGACAATTTAGTATCAGCAGTGAAAGAACATTTCGGTAGTTTAGACATTTATATGGCTAACGCCGGCATTAATCACATTGAGCCAACGGAGGCCGTCACAGCCGAAAGCTACGATGCACAGTTTTCTGCAAATACACGTGGCACTTTTTTCGGTGTACAGAAAATGTTGCCGATGATGAATGATGGTGGATCTATTCTCCTCACCAGTTCTATCGCTAGTGACAAAGTACTCGATGGCCATGCCGTGTACGCTGGCACCAAGGCTGCAATCAACGCTTTTGCCAAGAGTTGGGCAATAGAACTCAAACACAGGAATATTCGAGTCAATGTTCTCAGCCCTGGACCGGTAGAAACAGGAATTTTGGATAAGCTTGGTATTCCTCAGGAAAAACTTTCCGACTTCACTAGGACGATGGCGCAGGCGATCCCGCTAGGGAGAATGGGCCACCCAAGTGAATTAGGGAGAGCCGCTCTATTTCTCGCCTCAGATGACAGTAGCTTCGTGAACGGGGTCAACCTTCAGGTAGATGGCGGCATGACACTGCTCTAGAGCCCAACCGTGTCTAGCTCGATCGCAGATGCGCCTCAATTAATAGCAGGATTGGTCTCTGCGCAAGGCAATCAGAAGGAGATAAACAATGAGCCTAAACAACATCGCAAGTCAGCCTAAAGCAAACGTGCGCGAGGATAACAACCTGCGCTTCAGTACAACAGGGGCTGAGGAACTGGTTCCGTCGCGCTATGCGCTGAAGGTCGGCGAAATTGACGTGCTGGTGGTCAGCGATGGGGTACTCCCGCTCCCAACCACGATGCTGGCACACAACGCAGACCCGGACGTCCGGGCGACCTGGCTGGACGACATGTTTCTGCCGCCGGACACTTTCGACTGGTCATTGAACGTGATCGTGGCACGTAGCGGCGAGCAGACCATACTGATCGATGCCGGACTAGGGTTGGATCCAGACTTGAGCTTGCCGCGGGCCGGGCAGTTGATCAAACGTCTGGAGGCCGCAGGCATCGATCTTGCCACCGTAACCGATGTAGTACTTACCCATATGCACATGGACCACGTTGGTGGACTGCTCATCGACGGGGTAAAGGAGCGGCTGCGTCCAGATCTGCGAATCCACGTTGCGGCCGCCGAGGTAGAATTCTGGGCATCGCCCGATTTCTCCCATACTGCTATGCCGCCGGGGTTTCCAGATGCGCTTCGAGCGACCGCCAAACGATTCGTGGAAGAATATCGCAGCTATCTGCAGCCGTTCGAGCAAGAAGTCGAAGTGGCGCCAGGGGTAGTCGCCTACCGCACTGGCGGCCACACCCCAGGTCACAGCATGGTCCACCTTACCTCTGGCAGCGAGGGATTAACATTCGCGGGTGACGCCATATTCGCGGTCGGGTTCGAACAACCCGATTGGTATAACGGTTTTGAACACGACCCCGAAGAAGCAGCCCGAGTTCGACTCCGTCTTCTTCGAGAGCTGGCAGCGACCGGTGAGCTGCTGGTGGCCACCCATCTTCCCTTTCCATCCCTCGGACGCGTGGCAGTCGATGGCGATGCCTTTCGCTGGGTACCCGTCTTCTGGGACTACTAACCGTTTGTCGGGTTAGAGCATGCAAAAATAGACGCGATAGAAATCCCGTGTGAGTTTGCTGGGAAAAATACATTTCCTCACATCAACCCGCGCGGGATTCCTGACTCTCTCACTGAAAACGCGCGTCACCAATATCAGCTTTCTCTTTTAGTTCATAAGACTGACCTAACACGTCAAAAGGAAGAAACGGTGGAAGTTTTTGGCTCCCCCTATCTTACGCGCCGAGAGCTTATCGCTCTGGGTCTGGGAGTTGCTGCGATGGCCTCCTTACCCGCTTGCTCGATGACACAGCTCCCTCAAACCAGCACAGCAGCAAGGAGACAGACAATGAGTACGATCACCACGACTGACGGTACCAAGATATTCTTCAAGGACTGGGGACCGAAAACGGCACAGCCGATCGTCTTTCATCACGGCTGGCCATTGAGCTCGGATGACTGGGACGCCCAGATGCTGCATTTCGTTAGTTTGGGTTATCGCGTCATCGCCCATGATCGCCGTGGCCACGGCCGCTCCGCCCAGGTCAGTGACGGGCACGACATGGACCACTACGCTGCGGATGTGGCAGCGGTCGTTGAACATCTCGACCTAAAGAATACCGTGCACATCGGTCACTCTACCGGCGGCGGTGAAGCGGCTCACTATGTGGCCAAGTTCGGTCAGCCGCAGAGACGCGTGGCCAAGTTGGTAATGATCGGCGCGGTTCCTCCCATCATGGTCAAGACCGAGAGTAATCCCGGCGGCTTACCCATCAAGGTATTCGACGGTTTCCGCCAGCAGTTGGCAGCCAATCGAGCAAAGTTCTATCTAAACGTAGCGAGTGGCCCTTTCTACGGTTTCAATAGGGACAACGTTGAGGTTTCTCCCGCAGTCATCCAGAACTGGTGGCGGCAAGGCATGATGGGGGGCGCCAAGGCGCACTACGACGGCATTAAGGCGTTCTCGGAAACCGACTTCACGGCAGACCTGGAAGCAATCGACGTACCGACGTTGGTCATGCACGGAGACGATGACCAGATCGTGCCCATCGAGGACTCGGCGATACTCTCAGACAAGCTTCTATCGAACAGTACATTGAGGGTCTATAGCGGCTACCCGCACGGTATGTGCACAACGCATGCCGAAGTTATCAACCGGGATCTGACGGACTTCATTCAGAGCTAAGCCCTGTGCGGCTGTAGCCTCTGTCCACGCCTCAGCCGCGACACTACTTCACATGATGGTTTTCGAACGGTAGTAAATTACCTGAATTAAGGAACCTGCCAATGAGGCGGCAGAGGTAAGGGTTAGATTACCACCAACTAGTAACTGCAATGACTGCTTCTGGCCGATTTCAGCTATTCGTAACGGACAGAAACCGGCCAGAAAGCGGTCCTCCGCCGCCTGGTCCCCCGCGCTGAAAGCGGAAGTTTAAATTTGTCTTTGGCTGGACACGTAACACCTTCTGAGCGCCTACCCCCGTAAGATTTGCAGCCGGGTTTCACGCTCGATGGGGTGGACGTCTCGACGTGCGGGCGGTCTTTTGCGAAGCCGGAAGGTCGTCGGGCTCACGGCTTTCGGGCACATCAACGGACAAACCTTTCAAGTGATCGATGAACCATCGTCCTGCGGGCCCAGGTGGCGCAGACGCTCGGTAAAAAGCCGACATGGTCAACGCGAAGTCCTCGCGCACATTGAGGAGCACCAAGCTCCCCACCGCGATGTCGGACTCCACCATGTGGCGGGGCATGCTGCCCCAGCCCACGCCATCCTTGAGAAAAGCGTACTTGGTTGAAAGATCTGCCAACCGCCAGGTCGACGGTGAGAATACGCCAAAGTCTTTGCCGGCTAGCAGATTGGACCGGTCGGTGAGCACGAGTTGCACATGCTTCGCTATTTCGCGCGTGGGTATCCGGCCACGAAACTTCGCCAGCGGGTGCTGTGGTGCCGCCACGATGACAAAGGGAATCTCAACCACGCGTTCGCTGACCAGCGACGGAAATTCGATTGGCAACGACGTCAAGATGCCGAGGCTGCAACGTTCGTCCAATACCGGCTGGTACGCCGCGCCCATTCCCTCCACGAACAGTCGCAACGGTGTCAGCGGAAACCGTTCCGCGAACGCCTTCGCCGCTGCAGCGATGGTAGCGGTCGGGAAGAACACATCGACGACGACGGACAACTCGGCCTCGAGTCCGCCGGCCATCAGCTTGGCCCGGGCCTTCATGGCGTCGACCCCGGACACGACGCTGCGGGCGTCCGCGAGCAACAGTTCGCCCTCTGGCGTGAGCTTCGGGAAGCGCGCCGTGCGGTCGAACAACACAACGTCGAGTTGCGCCTCAAGGCCGCTGATCCACCCGCTCACCGCCGACTGCACGCGATAAAGCTTGCGCCCTGCGGCCGAGAAGCTGCCCTCGTCGACCGCCGCGATGAAGGCCCGAAGTTGATCCAGAGAGACGCCGTCCAGCATGATTATCCATCTCAAATATAGATAGCTTGAATCTCATTTTATCGTCTTTTCAGATCATCTGGAAAGGCTCATTGTTGTCCTCGTCGCAACTACAACTCCCACGAAGGATACATGACATGACCAGATTGAATGGAAAGACCGCCGTAATCACAGGCGGCGCTACCGGTATCGGCCTCGCCGCCGCACAACGCCTCATCGACGAGGGCGCGTTCGTCTTCCTCTTCGGCCGTCGGCAGGACGTGCTCGACGCCGCTGTAGCCGACCTCGGGCCCAATGCCCGTGGGGTGCAAGGCTCCGTTTCCGATGAGGCCGATCTTGACCGACTCTATGCGGCGGTGAAGGCCGAGCGCGGAACGCTCGACATCGTCTTCGCTAATGCCGGGGTGGGAAGCCAGCTCAAGCTTGGCGAAATCACCGCCGAGCACATCGACGAAACCTTCGACATCAATGTGAAGGGCACGATCTTCACGGTTCAGAAGGCGCTGCCACTGATGGGCGAAGGCGGGTCGATCATCCTAACCGGATCGAGCGCCGGCACCACGGGCGCCCCGGCATTCACCGCCTACAGTGCGAGCAAGGCAGCAGTACGCAACCTCGCGCGGACCTGGGCGGAGGATCTGAAGGGCACCGGCATCCGGGTAAACGTGTTGTCACCCGGGGCGACGGCGACCGAACTCGCGAAGGCAGCGCTAGGCGAAGAGGGCCAGAAGGTCTTCGCTTCGATGACGCCGCTCCAGCGCATGGCCGATCCGGCGGAGATCGGAGCGGCAGCTGCCTTTCTCGCGTCGTCGGACAGCAGCTTCATGACCGCCAGCGAGCTCGCCGTCGACGGCGGCCTGGCGCAACTCTGACTCGCTACGCCTGGCCTGGCGCTCCATTCGACTGTTCGGAGCGCCATAGGGTGTGCTAACCCAAGGGAAATATATGAGCTACGCAATTATCGGCTTCGGCAGTATCGGGCAGGCCCTGGCCAAGGCGCTTGCCCGCAACGGCATCTAAGTATCCGTTGCAACCTGTGTACTTCACAAATCGATCTCAGCAGTCGCCGCATCGTGTGCGTCAATTTCACAATTCAAATGGAGCATGAAAGATGACTTTCGTGGATCGGAATAGATCGCTGAAGCAGACCTTTGTAGAAACCAATGGCGTCAAGCTGAACGTTGTCGAGGAAGGCGAGGGCCCGGCTGTGCTGTTCGTCCACGGCTTTCCTGACGGATGGCGGGGCTGGCGCCGGCAGATGGCGGCAGTCGCGGCCGCGGGTTACCGCGCGATATCGTTCGATACGCGTGGCTATGGCGATAGCTCCAAGCCTGAAGACGCCGCGCTTTACACGGTTCTCTACCATGTCGGAGACCTTGTCGGCATCCTCGCGAAACTCGGGATCGAGCGCGCTACCCTGATCGGCCACGACTTCGGTGCGACGGTGAGCTGGAACGCGGCGGTGATGCGTCCGGATCTGTTTGACGCGGTCTTCGGCCTCAGTGTCCCTCCGGTGCTACCGGGTGCGGGGCCCAGCATGCTCGAAATGCTGAAGACCGCCGGCAAGGAGGGAGCCTTTTATATGTTCCGCCACATGAAGCCGGAGGCCGACCAGGAGTGGGCGGATGCGGCCACGACTTTCCCGGGCGCTCTCTATTGGATGTCGGGGTTGCCCGATGCTTCCGAAGCATGGGGTCCGATGGACCCAAGCAAAGATATGCACCGGCCATCCCCGATCGGAATCCCGCCCTTCGCTGACCGCGAGGACGCCGAGACGATGATCGCAGGCTTCCAGCGTGATGGCTTCCACGGCCCACTGAATATCTATCGCGGCATGCAGCCCTATTTCGACCAAGCAAAAGCATTTGCCGGGGCGAAGATCCAACAGCCAGCCTTCTTTGCGTATGGCACAGCAGACAGCATGATTAAGATGCGAGCTTTGAACGAGGAAGATCTCAAGCTGGCCGTGCCAAACCTCCAGGGGTTCCTACCACTTGAGGGCGTCGGGCACTGGCCACAGCTCGAGGCGTCTGAGGCAGTGAATGAGGCGCTGGTCGCCTTTCTCAAGAAGAGGAAGGCTTGAGCCGTGACGACGATTTTTCGTTTGGATGCAAGCATTCGTGCCGTCGGCTCTCAAAGCCGCGCTCTAGGTTCAACGCTCGAGGACTCTATCCGAGCGCAACTGGCAGAGCTGGATGTCGTGAGGCGGGACGTTGGCCTTTCACCCCTGCATGCAACAGCTTGGGCCCTTGCCGTACAGGCTGGTCCAAAGGCCCTCAGCGAACGCACGACGGAGGAGGTGGAGGCGGCAGCGCGGGCACCGACATTGCCTGCACCGGTGATCGCGGAACAACGCGTACGAACGGTGCGCGAGTCCACGGTAACCTGCTGCGCTTCGCAAATAGATCAACCCGCTCACTTATCTTGATCTAGCGGTTCGCATCGAATGCCGAACCTCGCGCTTGATCTTCGCTAGCTTAAATATGCGATCGTCGTTGCCGAGCAAGGCAGCTTTCGGCGAGCCGACTTCATTCATGGAGGCCCGCGAATTCGTAGCGCAGGGAGACCGGGTTCTGGTCATCGGCTTCGCCCAAGGAAAAATCAAAGCCACGAAAAGGGCGTGGGAGGACAATTGGGTCTTCGCTATTACCGTTCGAAATGGGAAACCGACAAAGATCCGGGAGTATATCGATACACAAGCACTGGCGCGAGCCTCCGAGATGGCCGCGAACCCCAAGCCCTGAGCCTCGCCATGGTGCGAGGGCAATTGCGGTATAACCAGCGGGTCGGCTGCCTCGTCATCGACGGCAGCCCTGCTCCGCTTGGCGCGCTACAATCTTGCCGTGGGCGTATATACGATGTTGACGACAGGCAGCTATTGGCCGAAACCGACCGTTCACGAGAACAGTCCTTTCTCCAAAGAGAGGACCATTCTTGTGCTGCCAACCTCCCCTATCACATCTTGTAATGGCCCAGCAGTTTCTGCACAGGTCGGGCCGCTAATTCACATGGACTTGCATAGGCTTCAGCGGGTGTCTTCATACCAAGCGCCTGATGAGGGCGTCGGTGGTATAAAACTGCTCCAGTTGCCGATGCATGTTGCAAGGTCTCGAAGCGATGGTGCTGGACACAGTGCTCTTCCAATGTCCGGATCAGACACTTCACTATGCCGTTTTGCTGTGAACACTGCGGTGTGATGAGCGCTTGCTGCAAGCCATGACTCTCTAATAGGCATGTGTGGTGACGGCTGCAGCAAAGGTCAGGAGCGCTTTCACCCTGAGATATGAAATTATTTCTTTCTTCTATACGCAGAACTCAGCATCTAGTCGTAATCAATCAGGCGCACACTTTCATCGTTCCAGTTTTCGAGTGTGATCCATTCCCAAAAGCTATTAACAATACTGACGCGACGATGTGAGCGTGGCATCACGGCATAAAACCCTGGCACGTCCTCATCCGGCATGCCCGCGAGTGCCTCGACTCCAAGCGGGGCTACCAAACGTCCCTTCCGAATATCTTCCAAAGCATCAAGCTGCGAGACAAGCCCTACTCCCAGGCCAGATATTGCTCCTCTACGCATTGTGTCTGCATCCTGAAACTGCATTTTATTGCCCAGCTCATACGACTCAAGCCCAAAATAGGAAAGTACGTTTGACCATAAGTTGCGGGCATGAACCGGATGCAGAAGAGGCACATGAAATAAATCCTGCTCCGACTTTATTTGCGTAGCGATTTCGGGAATACAACAGATGACTTTGGGATCTCTTACCAGCAATTCAGAATCATACCCTTCCCAATGACCGAATCCCCATTGAATTGAGACATCCACCTCATCGACGGCGAAGTCGGGCACTTTAGTCATCGTAGTGAGGCGTAGATCCGCCTCTGGTTGCTGATCGCAAAATCGGTTCAGCCGGCTCATGAGGTAGTGCATAGCGAAAAACGGGCTGACGTTGATATTGATGCGTTTGCGGTGAGCCGATCGCGTTATGCGGTTAACCCCTTCGCTGAGCTCTTTGAACCCTGCCTGCACAAAAGGAGATAAAATCATTGCCTGCTCGGTGGGTTCGATTACGCGCCCTTTACGCTCGAACAACGCTATTCCCAGAATATCTTCCAGCAAGCGTATCTGTTGACTGACGGCTTGAGGACTGATCAACAGTTCATCCGCAGCATCTCTAAAGCTACCATAATTCATCACGACCCAGAAAACCTTCAGGGAATTGAGTGGCGGCAAGTGAGATTTATTTATTGTCATACCTGGCTTCCCTTGGTCAGCGCATACTCATCAGCTTCCTGAAATATACAATACCTTCCAGGCCTCAGTTACCAGGTATATTTTCGGTCTTCATGTCAGACATGCCCAACAGCAGGAAGAGGAGAATCACTGCTGGAAGAAACCGGGTAGCGTCAGCGAGATCGCCGGAACATAAGTCACCAGCATCAGTACCACGAACAACGCCAGGTAGAAAGGCCAGATGGTGCGTACCGCATGCTCGATCTTGATTTTGCCGATCACGCTACCGACGAACAGGCAGGCGCCGACCGGCGGCGTGCACAGGCCCAGCCCCAGGTTCATCATCATGATGATGCCGAACTGGATCGGATCCATGCCGAACTGGGCCGCTACCGGCAGGAAGATCGGTGTGCAGATCAGGATCAGTGCCGCCATATCCATGATCATGCCCAGCCCCAGCAGCAGAAGGTTGAGCATCAGCAGGACGACATAGGGATTGTCGGAGATACTCAGCAACGCACCGGTCAGCAGTTCCGGTACGTTGTACAACGCCAGCAGGTACGAGAATGCCGAGGCGCAGCCGACCAGGATCATCACCAGCGACGTGGTGCGTACCGCCTGATAGACCGCCTGCTTGAACGATTCCCAACGCAGTTCACGGTAGACCAATCCTGTCACGATGATGGCGTAGATCGCGCCGAAGGCCCCGGATTCGGTCACCGTCAATATCCCTGAGAGCACCCCGCCGACGATGATCACGGCGGTCAGCAGTCCGGGCAGAGCTGCGGCGAAGCTGACGATCAGCGCTGACCAGCCAGGGAACGCCTCGCCCTTGTAGCCACGTTTGACCGCCACGACATAGGCGGCCACTGCCAGCGCCAGGCACATCAGTACGCCCGGTATGACCCCAGCGATGAACAGCTGAGTTATCGAGATGCCGCCCCCCGCGGCGACCGCGTAAAGGATCATGTTATGGCTGGGCGGAATGACCACGCCGGCAATCGATGAGGTCACGGTCACATTGACCGCATAGTCGGCGTCGTAGCCTTTCTCCTTCATCACAGGGATGAGGATCGAGCCGAGTGCCGAGGTGTCGGCGACTGCCGAGCCCGAGATCCCTCCGAACAGCATCGACGAACTGACGTTGACCATGCCCAGTCCGCCGCGCACGCGACCCACCGCCGCCGAAGCCAGGCGTACCAGACGCGTGGAGATGCCGCCATGCAGCATCAACTCGCCGGCAAAGATGAAGAACGGTATGGCCAGTAGCGAGAAGACCGAAATACCGGAAAGAATTCGCTGAAAGCCAACGAACAATGGCAGGCCTTCATAGAGGAAGGTCCCGATCGCGGCCATGCCGACGGCAAAAGCCACCGGTGCACCGACGATGAGGCCCAGAAAGAACAGACCGAACAGGATCATCAATCCCATGGAATCAACCCTCCCTTGACTTGAGCAGGCGCTGAACGATATTCACGCCGGAAAACAAGACCATCAGCACACCGCAGATCACCAGCGGTGCCGCGCGCCAACTCTCGGAAATGCCGATCATCGGGATGCTACGACTGAGATTTTCCATGACCAGATGCCAACCCTGAAAAACCATGAAAAAACCGAAGCATGTGACAAAGAGATCGGAAATGTAGCGCATGATTTCACGCGGCAATGCGGGCAGCCCTTCGCGTACGAAGTCGATGCTCAGGTGACTGTTGTTTCGCACTCCCGCAGCGGCCCCTAGGCAGGTTATGTAGACGACGATTACCAACGAGGATTGCTCGACCCAGGTTGGCGTATCGTTGAGGATATAACGCCCGAAAACCAGCCAGCCGAAGGTGATGATCAGGAACACCATCAGCACGCCCGCCACGATGATGCAAAGCTGGGCGAGGCCGTCCAGGCATCGATCTAACGACGACGGATGCCTGGTTTCTGCGTTTTGGTCACTGAGTTGCTCGGAGTAGGAACTCACGGTAGCTAATCCTTTCAAGAACCCCCGGCTCGAAACCGAACCGGGGTCGCTCATGGATTGATACGATTATTGCTGCGCAGCCTGGATATCCGAGACCAGCGACTCGAACTGCGGATTCTGCGTGACGAACTCCTCGTAGATGGGCCGCATCCTTTCCTTGAAGGCCTCTCTGTCATCCACTTCGTTGATCTGCACGCCGGCATCGAGGACCTTTTGCCGACTCTCCTCGACTTGCTCCTGCCACAGCTGTCTCTGCTCCATGGCTGCATCTTCGGCGGCTTCGCGAATGATGTCCTGATCTTCCTCGCCAAGCGCTTCCCAGCTGGACCTGGCGACGCACAGACATTCCGGCAGGATCAAGTGCTCGGTCGCAGAGTAGAACCTGGCAATCTCGTAGTGGCCGCTCGCCTCATAGGCGGGATAGTTGTGTTCGGCTCCGTCGAGCACTCCGGACTTCAGGGACTGGTAAACCTCACTGTAAGCCATCGGCGTAGCGTTACCGCCCAATGCTTCGATCATCTGGACATACAGGTCGTTGTTCATCACCCGAATCTTGAGTCCCTCGACATCCTCTGGCGTATGTACCGGGTGGTCAACATTGTCAAGACTGCGTGCACCGGAGCCAAACCATGACAGAACGATGAGGTTCTTTTCAGCGAGGGCGTCGGCGAAGCGATCACCGATTTCTCCGTCCATGATCTCGTACATATCATCAACGCTGTTGAAGATGAATGGCAGAGAAAACACGTCGGTTGTTGGCACAATCGGCCCCATCGGGCCCATGTTGAGATTGGCGAAGTCCAGCGCACCGCTACGGGTTTGTTCGATGGCATCCGGCTGATCACCCAGCACCGCGTTGTGATAGACCCTGGGCTCGATGCGACCCTCGGTCTTCTCGGCGACGTCCCTGGCGAAACTTTCCAGAGCTTCGCTATTCGGGTAGCCCGGCGGATGAATGTTCCATCCCCGCCACTGCTCGGCCTGGGCCGAGAAGGATGTCAGCGTAGCAGTGCCGGCCACCGCGGCAACGGCCAGGCAGCTTTTCAACTTAAAATTGTTCTTGGATTGCATGATAATTCTCCTACCGATAGGACATTACCGCTCAACACTATTGGCAAACTTGATCAGATCATTGAGTCGTTTACGCTCTTCCAGGTTCGGCATGACAAGTGGCGAGCGCACGTTTCCGGCAGGCTTGCCGATGATATCGGCGCCCTCCTTGATCAGGCTTACTGCATAGCCCTTGTTGTTATCGCGAAGTTCGATGAAAGGGATGAAGAACTTCTGGGTAATTTCGCGCACCACCTCCCTATTGCCTTTTCTGAGCTCGCGGTAGAACTTCAGCGCCATTTCCGGCACGAAGTTGAACACCGCCGAGGAGTATGTATTAACGCCAATGGACAGATACGCCTCGGCGAAGATCTCGGCAGTGGGTACACCGCCGATGTAGGCCAGGCGATCGCCGACGGTCTTGATGATCTTGTTGAGCGCCTGAATATCGCCCGTGCCATCTTTCAGGCCGATCAGGTTGGGACAGGCGTCGGCAAGCTTGTGGACGGCGTCGGCCTGGAGGATGCCATTGCCGCGGTTGTAGTAGATCACGTTGATCGAGGTCGAATCGCAGATCTGGCGGGCGTACTCCACAAGGCCTTCCTGTGGGCATTCAGTCAGATATGGCGGCATCAGCAGAATGCCGTCGGCGCCGGCCTCCTCGGCGGCTCTGGCATAGGCCTGGCCGGCACCGGTGCTCAGCCCGGCGCTGGCGATGACAGGCAGCTTGCCGCCTACCGTTTCGACGGCGATGGAAACGATCGCGCGATACTCGTCCAGCGTCAGGTTGAAGAATTCGCCGGTCCCTCCGGCCACGAACACGGCGGAGATGTCATGACTGGCGAACCATTCGAGACGCTTACGGTAGCTCTCGGCATCGAAGGCGGCGTTGGCGTCGAAGTCGGTGATAGGGAAGGACAGCAAACCGTCGCTGATCGCATTCTTGACTTCTTGATAGGTAAAATTCACTGCTTATCCTCTTATACCTGGTTAAGTAAAACACTGAAAATCAATAGGTTAACTGTCATACATCAGGAACATTGAATGCGGGCCATTGAGTGCCAGCCTGTCTAGCGTTCCAGTTTTGCAACCGCCGCAGCGATACGAGTGATGGCGTCGCTCAGGACCGCTTCCGAGGTCGCAGTGGAGATGCGAAAGAATGGAGATAACCCATAGGCTTCGCCGGGTACCGCGGCCACATGAGCCTCGTCCAGCAGATAACGGGTGACGGCCTTGTCGTCCTCGAGCCTCTCGCCCTGGGGAGTGAGTGCTCCAATCAAGGCCTTGCAGCTGATATAGGCATAGAACGCCCCTCCGGGAGGATCGAGCGTCAGGCCGTCAATCCGGGCGATCTCCTTGACCACCAGGTTGCGGCGACGCTCGAAGGCCTCGCGAAAGCGCGAGACATCTTGCTGGGGTCCCTCCAGTGCTACCTGGGCGGCGGTCTGAGCAACCGCGCACACTGACGTGCAACTCTGGCTCTGCACCATGGCCATGGCCTGAATAAGGTCACGTGGTCCTGCTGCATAACCGACACGCCACCCCGTCATGGCATAGGCTTTGGAAACTCCATTGATGATCAGGCTGCGATCTCGCAGCTCGGGACAAGCCTTGCCGAACGAGACAAACTGCCGGTCATCGAAGAGGATGTGTTCATAGATTTCATCCGACAACACCATCACCTGCGGATGTTTGGCCAGCACCTCTCCGAGCCCCTTCAGCTCAGCCTCGGTATAGACAGCCCCCGAGGGATTGCCCGGTAGATTAAGGAACAGCCACCTGGTGCGTGGGGATATGGCTTCTTCCAACATCTCAGGCGTGAGCCGGAAGCCGCTCTCGGCTGTACACTGAGGGGTTACAGGCACTCCACCGAAGAGCTTGACCATCTCCGGGTAGGAGACGAAATAGGGAGCCGGCAGGATCGCTTCATCGCCCTCATTCAACGTCGCCATGAGGGCATTGAAGATGATTTGTTTGGCACCATTGGCCACTGCAATCTCGTCGACCTCGAAATCGAGTCCGTTCTCCTGCTGGAATTTCCTGGCCACGGCACGGCGCAGCTCCAGTGTACCCAGCGCTGGTGTATACAGGATGCGGCTGGTCCGCGCGGCATCGAAGGCGGCCTCGGTAATGTGCGCTGGGGTTGTGAAATCAGGCTCCCCCAAACCGAGATCGATGACGTCGACCCCGGTAGCCGCCAGCTCTCTGGCAGCCTGAGATACCGCCATGGAGGCCGAGGGCTTCACAGCCGCGAGGCGGTCGGCAACCCTGCTCATGAGCGGTCCTCCGTGACGTAGCCTTTAACCTGATCAGACTCGCATGCCTCACGACTCCGCTCGTTCGGCTCACCAAAACCACCCCCACCTGGTAGCTGCAGAACAAGGCGACGCCCTGCGGGGACGTGCTGCCAACCCTTGGGCCGCAACGGGGTCCCATCGTCCAGCGTTACCGAGCCGGGCGCGCCATGCTGCCCACCGTCTCGACCTCGCGCGGGGGCTGTGATGCGGTCAAACATCGCAGAAAAGTTGAACTCATGGCCATCAGCGGGCGCGATCTCGATGATCTGGCCCAACCCGCCTCGGTACTTGCCTGCGCCGCCGGAAGCCGGGCGCAACTCCTTGCGCCAGACCACAATCGGTCCGGTGTGCTCAGTTGCCTCAATCGGCATGGTATGAACGCCGGAGGGAAAGGCCGTTGCCGAAAGACCGTCCAGTGTCGGACGCGCTCCCATACCGCCTGAGTTGAACATCAGAACCTCAGCACGACGCCCTTCCGAGTCGGCGGTGGGCCGGGCCGAGATATGGACATTCCACAACGCAGCGGCACCTTCGGCCAGTACCTTGCCGGGCAGTGCTTGAGCAAGCGCACCCAACACCAGATCCGGCACCATGTGCCCGATTACGTGACGCACCGAGACCGGTGCAGGGCGCTCGGCATTCAGGATATTGGTCGGAGACGAGACGTTAAAAACCGCTAGCGATGCCGCGTTATTCGGGATATCCGGAGCAATCACACTCTTCAGGGCATAGCAGGCATAAGCCTTGGCATAGATCAGTGGTACGTTGATCCCCCATCGGCTCATGGCAGCGGTGCCGGAGAAATCGACGCCCAGGCCTCCGTCGCTGATACTGATACTGACCGCCAGTTTGACAGGCTCGTCGTAGCCATCGGTCAGCATATCGTTCGACCAGGTACCCCGTGGCAATGCCTCCAGGCGCTCCATGATCGCTGTGTGGGTCCGCGACAGGATGAAGGCGCCGAGGCGCTCGAGATTGTCGAGCCCGGCCTCGTCGAGCATTTCAAGCAGGCGCTTGTGGCCGACGTCGTTGCACGCCGCCAGCGAATGGAAATCGCCGATGACCTGGTTGGGCTCACGCACATTAAGTCTCAGGATCCTGAGCAGGTCCTGGTTCACCTCGCCACGCTCGGCGAATTTCATGATCGGAATCTGGATGCCTTCCTCGTACACCGACTGACCATCTGCGCCGAAGCCGCGCCCACCGACATCCACCACGTGGGCAGTACAGGCGAAGAAACCGATCAGTTCGTCCCCCTTGAAGGAGGGCGTCACCATGGTGATGTCATGCAGGTGGCCAGTCCCCTTCCAGGGATCGTTGGTAACGTACGTATCCCCGGGATACATCGACTCGCTCGGTATCTCAGCGATGAAGTGCATGACCGCCTCGGCCATGGTGTTGACGTGCCCGGGGGTCCCAGTGACGGCCTGGGCCAGCATCTCGCCCCTGGCGTTGTAGACGCCTGCAGACAGATCGCCAGCTTCGCGCACAGACGTTGAAAAGGCGGTACGCAGCAGGGTCATGGCCTGCTCCTCGACTACCGAGATCAGCCGGTTCCACATGACCTGTAAGCGAATTTCGTCCATATCTCTCATGCCGCAGCTCCTTTCCGAACAAGAAGGATGGCGCCATCGCTCTGCACGACAGCATCGAAGGGAGACGTTACGATGGTCGAGGTTTCACGCTCGACGATGATGGCCGGACCGATCACTCTCGCTCCCGGCTGGAGGGTGTCACGGGGGACAATGCCGGTCGGTCGGTAAGCCCCCGCGACGGGGTCGAAGACATCGCGACTCGTCTCGGCCTCGATAGGTGTCCCCTCGTGGTCGAGGGCGACCTTGTCTGGCTCGGGCCGCTCGTCCTGGGCCTTGACCGACCAGGTGACAAACTCGATCTCTGGCCCTTCGATGGCGCGGCCGAAGAATTGGACGTAGCGCTCTCGGAACAGCGTTTCGATCGTCGCCTTGTCCGACTCAGTGAACTCTCGGTTCGGCAAGGGCACGGGGATTTCCCAACCCTGGCCGGCATAGCGCATGTAAGCCGTCACCTCGAACAATATCCTGTCGTCGGTGCCAGCCCGCACGAAGCGTTCTGCTGTACCACGCAGGTCACCGAGCAGAGCGTTGACTGCCGATGCGTTGAAGGACGAAAGGCTCATGATTCTAGAGGCCAGAGCCTCGTAGCCGAACGGCGTCTTGAGGAAGCCAATCGCGGAGCCGACCCCGGCGCCCTGGGGAATCAGACAACGGGCAATGCCCAGCTTCTCGCACAGGCGTGCGGCGTGCAGTGGCGCCGCCCCACCGAAAGCGATCATCACGTATTCATCGATCGTCTTGCCGTTTTCGACTGTGTGCACACGCGCGGCGTTGGCCATGTTCTCGTCGACCATTTCGCAAATACCAAAGGCCGCGGCATCGGAATCCAGATCCAGCTTGCTGCCCACGTCTCGGCTGACCGCCTGGCGAGCGTTGTCGATCGACAGCAGGATCTTGCCGTCGGCGAAGTTGTGTGGGTCCAGCTTGCCGAGGATCAGGTCCGCATCCGTGATGGTGGGTTGCTCTCCGCCATGCTGATAGCAGGCCGGGCCGGGCTCGGAGCCGGCTGATTCAGGACCGACCTGGATGCGGCCCATGACATCCACGGAAGCAATGGAGCCGCCGCCAGCGCCGATCTCGATCATCTCGATCACCGGAATCGAGATTGGCATGCCGGACCCCTTGCAGAAGCGGTAGGTTCGGGCGACCTCGAAGGTGCGTGCGGTCTGGGGTTGGAAGTCATCGATCAGACAGATCTTGGCGGTGGTACCGCCCATGTCGTAGGACAGTGCCTGATCAATGTTGAAGCGGTTCGCAATGTCAGCCGCGAAGATGGCTCCCCCCGCCGGGCCGGATTCCACCAGCCGCACCGGGCATTCGGAGGCGGTCTCCACCGAGATCAGGCCGCCGCCGGAATGGATCATGAACACGGGACAGCCTGCCCCCATCTCCTTGAGGCGGGCCTGCAGACGCGAGAGATAATTGGCCATCTGCGGGCGTACATAGGCGTTGGCGCAGACGGTGTTGAAGCGTTCGAACTCACGCATCTGGGGCGATACTTCAGCCGAGATCGAGATCGGCACGGACACCTTTCGCGACAGGATCTCGCGGGCCCGCTCCTCATGAGCAGGATTAAGATAGGAATGGATGAAACCGATGGCCACCGCGCCGTAATCCCGTTCCACCAGCGTATCGGCCAACTCCTCCAGGGCCGCCTCGTCCAGCGGCGACAGCTCCTGGCCCTGGGCCCCGATCCGCCCGGCGATCGGGAAACGATCTTCGCGAGAGATCAGCGGTGGCGGTAGAACCAGATCCAGATCGTACTGCTCGAAGCGGTTCTCGGTGCGCATCTCGATCACGTCCCGAAACCCCTCGGTGGTCACCAGCGCCGTTTTGGCCCCGTGTCTCTGGATCAGCGCATTGGTGGCTAGCGTAGTGCCATGGATAATGATATCGATGTCCGCAGGCGAGATACCGGCATCACGGGTGACGATTTCCACCCCATCCAGAATGGACTGTTCGGGAGCGGTGTAATTAGTCAGCAACTTAGTGGAGTAAATAGTGCCGTGGACTTCCAGGGCAATGTCAGTAAAAGTACCGCCGATATCGGCACCCAAGCGAATTTTATGACTCACCATTGCGTAATATCCCTTGTGTTGCGATCCTCCAGACGCACTCGGCTGCATGTCTGGTGTGAGGCTAATGTTTCAAGAATCATGTAACTCAGTGCTTCGTGAAAAAACATGAACATGAGGCAGTTTCACGCTTCTCGTTATAGTTTCGTTTCACTGAACCATATGACTGAAAAGGGAGTCTGGTAAATCAATAAAAAACATCAGACCGACAACTTTTACTTGTCTGAGAGATCTGCCTCCAGATGACCGGGCTTCAGGCAGGGCCTGCCTCCAATCACAGTGAAGTAACGTCTGAGCGGAGCTTTCGGACCTAGGCATCGACGGCCAAAGGCCTCAATATCTCACCGTTCGCGACCAATCAGCGCTGACCATCAGCCGCAACATCAGGAGCAGCAGACCCTGCAGCGGCGCCTTTTTTGGGGAGAGATCTCGTGGAAGACAACGGCATGAGTGGATAACCTCGCAACCAGCTACACCGGTCTCCGTTGGGCAGCAGCCCAGCCCACTGGACTAGACCATGCACAAGTGAAGATTGACCAAATCATCACCCAGCAATACATAATAGACCTGACCAGCAGGGAGATATTCTGCTGGGTTTATGATGAACATTCCTTGGTGATTCTACTAGTGAAGATATAGAAGCTATTTTGATAAAAAGGATGCTATCCCCACAGAAGAAAAAAATTAACCCACCTAGATTTAATGGAAATAGTGGTGACCAAATTCTGGAGTTGGTGACCAAATCCATTAGTTTTTTAGAAGAGAGTGTTGGCTGTCGCCTCTCTGGTGTTCTTCTTGGCTGGCATAAAGAAAGGTCATTGCCATTGAACCTAAAGTCGTACTGGGTTTAATCAGCCACTTTCACACCTAACAAGTTGCGGCAGCCTGACACCAAAAACAACTACGCTCCAGGCGCAGCTGCGCAAGGCATTATATCAGAGTCTGATGAAAGGCCACTTCTGGCCGACTGGAGGGCGCTAGCCTACACTGATGTTGAAATTGGTGCCTGCCATACTCCCTATAACCAAACTCTATAACGGAGGAAAAATGAGCGCGAAGCCAGAGCGAGATGTGGAGAAAGGATATTCGAAGGCAGATTTCGTAGCCAAGCTGCGACGTCTAGCCGACTCCATCGAGAATGGAGAGCGTTTCGTCATTCAGATTGACGGCGAACGCATCTATGTACCGGCGCGTGCAGAATTCACTATTGAACACGAACGCTCAGACGATGAAGAAGAGATTGAATTCCAGATAAAATGGTCTGGGAAATAGTTGGTTTTCTGCCTTGGATCGTCGCACCATTATGGCCGCGTAGTGGTGTTTAACAAAGCGCTGCTGCGGGTCATAGCTGGGCAATGCTCGCATTGGCATTGGCCAGTTATGGGCCGCTGAATTTTGGTTATTGCATCAGCATATTCCAAGCGTCCGCTCCTGCCCCGATGCGGCCATACCGATATTGGCATCTGGGTGTTGGTCAAGAAGGAAGGCGCATGGTGGATCTGTGCCATCCAGAACACCGGCGTTGCTACGGCGTGAATGTGGTTCAGACAATGCCCAGCGATTCATTGAAGTTCGCTCCGGGAAGTTCGCCCCTATCGGGCGGAGCTACCGACACGCCCCTTGAGTCGGGCGTTGGATGACCTGAACACCGAGGAGTCATGAAATGCGAAAACTGATCATGTGGAACCTCATTACACTCGATGGCTACTTCGAGGGGGAAAAGAACTGGGACCTGTCCTGGCACGAACAGGTCTGGGGTGAGGAGCTTGAGCAATTCTCTCTCGATCAGTTGCAGTCAGCCGACATGCTTGTGTTTGGTCGTGTGACCTATGAGGGGATGGCTTCCTATTGGCAGACCGCCACAGGTGCCATTGCCGATTACATGAACAGCCTTCCGAAGGTCGTGTGCTCGCGCACACTCCAGACCGCGGACTGGGTCAATACGAGAATTGTGAACGACAACGTGGCACAGGAATTGGCATCGCTGAAGCAACAGGGCAATGGGAACATGTTCATCTTCGGCAGCGCCGACCTCTCGAAGACGCTGATCAATGAGAAGCTCTTTGATGAGTACCGCATTGCGATCGCACCGGTGATTCATGGCCGCGGGAGGCTTCTGTTCAGTGGTGGACTGACACCACAGGGGCTGCAGTTGCTTGAAGCACGTCCACTTTCCTCTGGCTGCACCATTCTCCGCTATCAGGCTGATGGGACGGCGTGAATACCTGGCCGGAGCCGCGTCATCCAATAACCACTTTCTGAAACCTCCTGCCAGAACCAACGCAATCGGCAGTATCGAGCCCGGCACCCGCCCCGGCCCGAAGATCCCCCTTATCCAGCGCTGCTGGAAAGCTAGATCCAACGGTCGTTCTCGGCGGTCAGCTCTCCCCCTTCGTCACCGGTGTTCTTCACTCCCCTCGGCTCGATCAGCATCATGCGGACTTCCTGCGCGGCGAATGGCTTGTGTTCGACGCCTCTCGGTACGACGTACAGATCCCCCGGCCCCAACTCGACCGCGCCATCTCGAAAGTCGATGCGTAACTCGCCATCCAGTACATAGAACGCCTCATCGGTGTCGTCGTGGCTGTGCCAGACGAAATCGCCCTGGATACGCACCACCTTGAACTGGTAGTCGTTCATCTCGGCGATGACACGGGGCGACCACAGGTCGTCGATCAACGTGCTCTTGCGGGTCGGGCTGATGGCGTGGGTGGGGCGTGATGCGTTCATATGCAGTTCTCCCGTTGGATGAGTCCATGTCGTGCAGCAATTCAGGATTCCAGCAGCCCGCGGCTCACGAGTCTGGAACGATTGTGCAGAAGCCTCAGCCCTGCCCTGCTGCGGTCTGCCCTCGTGGTGTCAGCTACCCAGACAATCCTGCTGCGCCTCGTCCTGGCTGGCCTTGGGCATCAATCGGTCGTCCACGCTGATCACTTTCCAGCCTCAACGAAAGACTGATCGACGCCTGACGATCACAACGGCGCCGGGGATATCCCTGTCACTGAGGGTCGAACATGCGCGGGCCGGGGCCATCCTCCGAGGCAATATCGTCGGGGTTACGCAGCGGACAGGTATTCAGTGACAGGCAGCCACAACCGATACAACCATCGAGTTGATCGCGCAGCTTGGTCAACTTGTCGATGCGCTCATCCAGGTCCTCTCTCCAGCGATCCGATATCTGATGCCATTCCTTCGCGGAGGGCGCGCGCTTTTCCGGCAGGACCGACAGGGCATCATGGATTTCGGCGAGGGGAATGCCCAATCGCTGAGCGATCTTGATCACGGCAACCCGACGCAATACGTCGCGGGCATAGCGTCTTTGATTGCCGGCGTTTCGCCAGCTGTGGATCAGCCCCCGGGTTTCGTAGAAACGCAATGCGGAGACGGCTACCCCGCTGCGTTGCGCAACTTCTCCCACCGAAAGCTGCTTGTGGATCTCATGTTTCCTGCGCTTTTCCATGTTCCAACCTCGAGGCTCTGGTGAAGGAAAGCGCCCGACAGGAGGATCTCCTGCCAGGGCCTTGACCTAAACCAAGGTTTAGATCTCACGCTGTCGCTGTCAACTGTTGGATCAACCGGAGGCGATATGCGTAACCCCACCCACCTTTGCCTTGTCCGAGGGCCATACCAGCAGTGCATGCAATGCGCCTCAGATTGAGGCCAACGCTCCCCTGGTCATCAACCGCCACTCCAATCTGTCGACGTCACCGGCGGCGTTGAAGGCGGTCATCGTGGGGCCTGACTGGAGAGGGAGGCCTGACAGGAGTGAGAGGACAGGCCGGAGGCTTTGCTTTCCTGATGGCGAATACCAGCGTCATCGACTGCATCGATCGTTTCGATTGATATATTTCACTAGAATCATTGTTAGCCAACTAATAATATAAATTCTATCGAAACACACAAAACGAGGACTGCCCCATGAAGATCAAACTGATGACCGCCAGCCTCCTGCTTGCCGCCCTTCCCCTGGCTGCCCAGGCCGATCCGGCGACTGACCGCGCCCTGCAACTCAGCGAGCCGCTGTCAGCCAAGACACAGGTGAACGAGGTCAGCGAACTGCCGAACGACGTGCTGTCCCATGTCATTGCCGGAGGCAGCAGCGACGCCATGGCCAAGGCACAACTCAAGCGCCGTGCCCAGCAACAGGACGCCACCAACATCGAGGTGAACGGTGATCCGCTGAAACTGGCCTGGGATGCTGCTCACTAAGCTCTCCCTCGGCTCAGGGCACTCACACGGTCCTGTACACCTAACGACTTCTCGGCCAGACACAAAGGCCTCCCATTCGGAGGCCTTTTTTGGTGTCACATCATTCATCGCGCTACATCATTCATGGCGTCACATCAGCAGAAACTCAAGGCTCTCGTCAGGGCTCTTGTTCAGGCTCTTGCTTAGGCTCACAGGGCCGGAGGTGTTACTGCATTCTGGCAGAGAACACGACATCAGAACTCGGCATCAGGCTTCTTGAGAGACTCTTCTTGCGCTGGAACGGGGGTTGTACTGTGCTCGTCAGTCTCGATCCACTCCATGAACAGCCGATAGCTGACGGCCAGTAGAACGCCACCGATAAAGAGTCCAACCAGGCCGCCGGTCAGCATTCCACCGATGGCACCAAGCAGCACTATCAGCATCGGAGCATCGACACCACGCCCCAGCAGCAGGGGCTTGAGAACGTTGTCGATCATACCCGCCAGAATCAGGTATATCGTGAAGATGATGTTCATCGTGGTCGAGCCGTCGCCGAGCCACCACAGATAACCGATGACTGGCAACGAGATGAGCAGTGCCGGCAACTGGAGAATGCCGGTGAACAGCGCGATCAGGGCGAGGACACCTGCCGCAGGAATACCTGCCAACAGGAAGCCTACTCCGAGCAGCAGGGCCTGAATGAAGGCCACGCCGATAACACCGATGGCCACTGAACGCACCGTGGCGGTGGAAAGCCTCTGCAGTTGCGGGCCGCGCTCAGGGTCAGTCACGCGGCTGAAGATCCGCCCCAGAGCCCGGCTGCCAGGCTCGGCATAGGCCATCATCACCGCGCCGATGATCAGAGCAGCGAACAGTTCCAGCAGACTGCCTGCGGTGTTGGTCGCCGCGCCGAGAGCCCTTCTTCCCATGTCTCGAAGCAGCTCCTGATTCTGTTCGAGCAGTGCCGGAAGGTTATTGGCGGCTGCCTGCCATGCCGAATAGAGTCGCTCTCCGACAAGAGGCCACTCGGCCACGGCTGGCCTGGGGGGAGGAATAGCGAAAGTCTGGTCGGTGAATGCCGAATAAAGCCCGTGAAGGTGATCTGCGAAGGAAATCCCCAGTAGCACCGTCGGCACTCCGAGCAACAGTAGAATGATGACCACCAGAAGCGTCGAAGCACGCCCTTGACGGCCACCAAGGCGCCTGGCCAACCGCTGATGTACAGGAGCGAGAGCAATGGCCAGAACCAGGCCCCAGATCATCAGGTTGGCAAAGGGCGCAAAGATCCTTACACACATGACCACGAGGAAGACAATCAAACCGATACGGACCAATGCTTCTATAAGATCCCGATTCATCAACTGACGACGTGACGCTTCCTCGGTCCGCATCCTGGACATCCTCCTGATCAAGGGATCCGTGTTCTTCGAATTACTGATTCACTTTAGCCCAGGCCGTCCAGAAGTTCGTTGACGATAAAGAGGTATGCCGCTGGCTGACTTGACAGGTTTCTGCAGCGGATTGGTCTATCGAGCGCTGCGCCTGCTACTGGAGCATCACCCAGGGAGACTCTCGATGCTCTGGCCTACCGCCCCGATATATCGCGTCACCTCACAGTCCCTTGCCGCAGCCGCATACCAACAGCTTCACGGTCATCCAGCCTTGTTCTACGGCTCGTGTGATCCTCTGCTGTCAGCCCGCTCTACCTCAGCGACCCAGGCAAACCCTATGCAATTTCCTCGCAACGCCAGCGCCATCGACTGCGTCGATCGCTTCGATAGATAGGCTTCACTAGAAACACTATTAGCCAACTAATAATATAAATTCTATCGAAACACACAAGACGAGGATTACCCCATGAAGATCAAACTGATGACCGCCAGCCTCCTGCTCGCCGCCCTTCCCCTGGCTGCCCAGGCCGACCCGGCGACTGATCGCGCCCTGCAACTCAGCGAGCCGCTGTCAGCCAAGACACAGGTGAACGAGGTCAGCGAACTGCCGAACGATGTGCTGTCCCAAGTCATTGCCGAAGGCAGCAGCGACGCCATGGCCAAGGCACAACTCAAGCGCCGTGCCCAGCAACAGGATGCCACCAACATCGAAGTGAATGGCGATCCGCTGGAACTGGCCTGGGATGCTGCTCACTAAGCTCTCCCTCGGCTCAGGGCGTTACACGGCCCTGTGAGCTGAACGGCTTCTCCGCCAGACACATAGGCCTCCAACTCGGAGGCCTTTTTGGGTGTCACATCATTCATCGCGTTACATCATTCATGGCGTCACATCAGCAGAAGCTCAAGGCTCTTGTCCGGGCTCCAGTCCGGGCTCTTGTTCAGGCTCTTGCTGAGACCCGCCGGCCTTGCCGGGACCAGGCCCCCTACTCATCGACTTGAAGGCTTCCATGATGTCCATGGGCAGCGGGAAGACGATGGTCGAGGCGTTGCGGTTGCTCATATCGCTCATGGTCTGCAGGTAACGTAACTGCAGCGCTGCCGAGTTCTCGGACATTACATTGGCCGCTTCGACCAGTTTCTTCGAGGCCTGCAGTTCCCCTTCGGCATGAATCACCTTGGCGCGCCTTTCGCGCTCGGCCTCGGCCTGACGGGCGATGGCGCGAATCATGCTTTCATCGAGATCAACGTGCTTGATCTCGACATTGGCCACCTTGATCCCCCAGGACTCCGCCGAACTATCGATGATCTCCTGAATATCGTCGTTGAGCTTGTCACGCTCGGAGAGCATTTCATCGAGGTCATGCTTACCCAACACCGAACGCAGCGTGGTCTGCGCCAGCTGACTGGTGGCGGTAACGAAGTGCTCGACCTGAATGATCGCCTTTTCGGCATCGACGACACGAAAGTACAACACGGCATTGACGCGTACGGTGACGTTGTCCTTCGAGATCACATCCTGCTCGGGCACATCCATGGTGATCACGCGCAGGTCGACTATCTGCATCTTCTGAACCAGTGGAATGATGATCACCAACCCCGGCCCCTTGACGGCCTGAAATCGCCCGAGAAAGAACACCACGCCACGCTTGTATTCCGGCAGGATGCGAATCGATGCCGCGATCAGCAGCAGTATCAGCACCACCGGAACGAGCCAGGAAATAAACATCTTCAACCTCCTTGCGACACAACATGCTCGATGTCGACCGGTATCAGCGTTCTGGTAGGGCGTCGGCCGGCTTCACCTCAACGGTAAGCCCGTCGATGGCCACCACCGTCAGCCGTTGCCCCTGCTTCACCGGCACTGATGTGCGTGCATTCCAGCGTTCACCGTGAAACCGCACATGGCCATTGCCGGTGAAGTCATTCAGCGCGATGGCCTCGGCGCCGATCATCTCTTCCTCACCAATGCGCACACGGCGTCGACGTAGTGACAGAAAGCGCATGACGACCCATAGCATGACCCCGGAGGCCACCAGCGCCACACCGCCGATCAGTGGTAGTGATACCGACATTTGACGATCATCCATCAGAATGACTGAGCCGAAGACAAAGGCAGCAATACCGCCGAAACCGAGAATGCCGAAACTGGGCATCAACGCCTCGCCGATGATCAGCGCCAGTCCCAGTACGACCAGCGCCAGGCCGGCATAACTGACCGGCAACCCCTGAAAGGCGTACAGCGCCAGCAGCAAGCAGATGGCACCGATCACACCTGGCACCATGGCCCCCGGATTGATCAGCTCGAAGATCAGGCCATAGATGCCGATGATCATCAGCAGATAGGCCACGTTGGGATTGGTGATGACCGACAACAACTCAGTCCGCCAATCCGGATCGAAACGCTCGATGTGCAGCCCTGCGGTGTTCAGTTGGCGCTCACCATCGGCCATGACCACTGTCCGTCCATCCACCTGGGTCAGCAGATCGTTGAGATCCGTCGCCAGTACTTCGATGACGTTGCGTTCCAGCGCCTCACTGGCGGTCAGGTTGACCGCCTCACGCACCGCGAGCTCGGCCCATTCAGCATTTCGATCATGGCGTTGAGCCAGACTGCGGATGGTGGCCACGGCGTCTTCGAGCGTCTTTCGCTCCATGGCCGTCGCGCCACGACGCTTGTCATCTCCATTCTGCTCGCCGCCCGCACTCTCACTATCGGTACCTTCGCCATTGGCACCCTCGCCATCAGCACCTTCGCCTTCTGCGTTGCGGTCTTCGGCTGTGTTGTTCTCAGCGCCCCTGCTCGTTGAATCATCTGGGGCAGCGTCCTGCTCCTCCTGCTCCGGCTCCCCACCGCCGATGTCCGGCAGCCCTCCGATCTGGACGGGAGTCGCTGAGCCAAGATGAGTAGCCGGTGCCATGGCGGCCACGTGGCTGGCATACAGCAGATAGGTACCGGCACTGGCAGCCCGTGCCCCGCTGGGCGAAACATAGACGGCCACCGGTACTTCAGCGGAGAGCATCGCCTGGATCATGTCACGCATGGAGGCATCCAGGCCGCCAGGGGTATCGAGTTGCAGAACCATCAGCTCCGCAGATCGCTCCTCGGCCATTTCGATTCCGCGCTGAAAGTAGTCGCTGGTGGCGGGGCCAATGGCACCATCAATCGTCAGCACCAATGCCTGACCAGAGCGGTCCCCCGCGGGTTCCTGCTCGGCCCACGCCAGCATCGCCAAGCCAAGAGCAAACAACAGGCTCAACAGCGATACCATCAAGTTCAGCGAACGAAGCCCTGGCGCCGACATGGCTACCTCCTGGACATGAAAGGGCTACTTTTACTGTAGTTGATCCCCTTCCTTGTCACCGTGCCCAGCCACTACGATTCGGCGTACCGTTCACGGGAATTCGGGCCTGGCGGGCGGGGAAATTTCAATGACCGGTTTCAGGAGACACAGCATGGAGCGATTCACGGGTGGCTGCCTGTGCGGCAACGTCCGAATTGTGGCATCGGGACACCCATATCGGGTTGGCATCTGCCATTGCCTCGACTGCCGCAAGCACCATGGAGCCCTGTTCTACGCATCGGCAGTGTTCCCACAGGAAGCGGTGACGATCGAGGGCGAGACACGCGACTATGCTGGGCGATTCTTCTGCCCCAGCTGCGGCTCGTCGATCTTCGCTCGCAACGCAGATGAGGTCGAAGTGCACCTCGGATCCCTGGATGCTCCTGACCAGTTGATGCCAACCTACGAGAGCTGGGCCATTCGTCGCGAGTCCTGGTTGCCAGTGTTTCCTCTGATGAGGCGCTACGAGCGTGATCGCGATACTACGGGTCGCCTTGAGGAGTAGGTCAACCAAAGAGCAGGTCAACCGGCAAGCGAGGGAGGATAACGATGGCCAACCACAAGATCTTCACCATGGCCTTTGCCAGGGTCTACCCGCTTTATATTCAGAAGGCGGAGCGCAAGAATCGTACGAAGGAGGAAGTCGATCAGGTCATCTGCTGGCTGACTGGCTACGATCCGGCAGGGCTGCAGCAACAGATCGACCAGCAGAACGACTTCGCGACCTTCTTTGCCGAGGCCCCGGCGCTTCACCCCAACCGTTCGCTGATCAAGGGGGTGGTGTGCGGTGTCCGCGTAGAGGAGATCGAGGATCCCCTCATGCAGCAGATACGCTACCTGGACAAGCTGATTGACGAGTTGGCCAGGGGCAAGTCCATGGACAAGATTCTGCGTCAATGATTGCTGGCCACAAGTCCCTGGCGCCTGCTCCGCAGCAGGCAACGTCTCCATCAGCGAGGATACATCGTGATATAAAGAGCCTTTCAGACAAGGAGCATGTTCTGTGGGTAAACTCTTTTCCCTTATCGTGATCGCCGGCCTGGCCTATGGTGGGCTCTATTTCTACTACGGCATGAGCATCCAGGGGCTGATCGAGGAGCAGGTCGACGACTTCGGGCTGGGTGGTCTCGAGGTGCAAGGCGTGCAGTACGATCTGATGGCTCCGTTGAAGACCGAGACCAACGTCTCCGCCAATGTCATCTACCGCGGTGCCGAGGCCACGCTTGATATTCGTGTCCATGGCCACCCGGTGTTTTCCGATGAAGTACAGCTCGAACTGGGCGGCCTGCAGGCCTTGCAGGTAACGATCGGCGCCGGCAACTAGACGTTACTGGATCTAGACGTTACTGGATCGCCAGACCCCACTCTTTAGATACCCAGGGGTGCCCGGAATGAACTGCCGCGCACTCCTTTAAAAACCCTTCTTTTCCCTGCACTTTCTCCTATCCTCCAGTTTTCTTCCTGCTGCGTTCGGTAAAGACAGTCGAACTCCCCTAAAAGAAGCATGTCGCCTCCTTCTTTGTGGGTTTACAGTGTGGTGGTCAAACATCATGAACTTGATCACGGAAGGATACGGTCATGAATACCCCTGTGACACTACTGACCTCTGCGCTCATTACCCTGAGCCTGACGGGGCCGGTATATGCCTCCAACGAGCAAAACTCCACGGAGACCAGCACGCTCAAGCATGACGAGATCGTCACGATCCTCGAGACGCATGCCGAAAATCCCCCTTCGAGCTTCAATGACTTTCTGCAGCAGGTCGGCGGCGAGTCCGACAACACTGCCCTGCAGTCAGCCATCAATGGCTATCTGGAAGGTGAAGCACTCGAAGGCGACGATTTCACCAACCTCTACCGTCTACTGGGCATCTATACCCGCTTGAATTACGGCGATGACGTTGTGGATCTGCTCGGTGAGATGGTCGCTGTCCCCACCGCGAAGAGTGGCGACACTCCGCAATACGAGAACCCGGGTATCACTCAGTTCGGTGAACTGGTCAAAGCCAAGGCCGAAGAGTTCGGACTCGAGTTTCGCAACGTAGACGACCGCATCTTCGTGGTCGAGCTCCCCGGCAGTACAGAGGAAGCCTTCGGCATCCTGACCCACGGTGATACCGTGCCGGCCGCCGACACCTGGACGCTGGACGATGGCACCGAGCTCAACCCGCTCGAGATGACCCTCAAGGATGGCCGCCTGTATGGTCGCGGCACCGAGGATGACAAGGCCTCGATTGCGGCAGCCCTGTATGCCATGAAGACCATCCGAGAGAATGACGTGCCATTGCAGCGCACCATTCGCCTGATGATCGAGACCACCGAGGAAACCGGTGGCGAAGGCTTCGCCTACTACCAGCAAAGCAACGAGCTGCCGGAGTACAACATCGTGCTCGATAGCGGTTACCCGGCGGTGATCGCGGAGAACGGTTTCGGCACCATCGACACCTACTTCCCGCGCGTGGAAGGCAGCGGCGAAGGCCCCGAAATCATTGAGGTCACCGGTGGCCTGGCCAGTAACCAGATTCCCGAGACATCCGTGGCCACCATTCAGGCCGACGATCCTGAAGCGCTGAGTACCACGCTGCGCGCCGAAGGCGAGGCCTATGTCGAGGCCAATGGTGGTGACTTCCAGGTGACTTCTGAGGTCGAGGGTGATCTGGTGCAACTGACCGTCAGCGGCAAGTCTGCCCACTCTTCGAAGCCCGATTCCGGCCTCAACCCTGTGCCGCGGTTGGCCGGTCTGCTGGCCGAGTCCGACGTGCCCTTCCGCGAGAACCATTACACCGCGGCAATGGATTATCTGAACGACAACTACGGGCTGGATTACCACGGTGAGAAGCTCGGCGTCGCCTATCAGCATGACTTCATGGGACCGTTACTGGTCTCCCCGACCTTCCTCGAGCTGACCGACGATCAACTGCATATTGCCGTGAACGTGCGCGCACCGGTTGGTGAACGCTCGCCGGAAGAGCTGGCCAGCGCAATCAGCGACCACATCAGCGCCTATGCCGACGAGCAGGGAGTTGAGATGGAGGTCGAAGTGGGTATCCGCGACTGGATGCTGCGTGATCCCCAGGGGGCCTGGCTGCAGACCCTGCTGAATATCTTCGGCGATACCACCGGCCTGCCAGCGGATCCGGTTTCCTCGGCAGGAAGCACGACCGCCAAGCTGCTGCCCAACGCCATCAACTTCGGCCCCTCGATGCCCGGCGAACCCTACACCGGCCATACTTCCGAGGAGTTCAAGAAGGTGGATAACCTGATGCTCGATATCCAGATGTTTACCGAGATGTTTGCGCGTATCGGCAATCAGCCTCAGTTGGATTGAGACCAGTTGGATTGAGACCATCTGTATCGAGACCACCATCGCTGGCCGCCTTCACGGCGGCCAGCAACCTTCGGACGCTCAGGCTGGCTCCGCCTGTTCGACTCCGTAGCGCTCGATGACTTCCTGCAGCGTGACATGCCCCATGCAAGCTCCCGATCCCGACAGCATCTGGCCGCTTTCCAAAGCAGTGGCGTATTTCACGGCAGGATCCTCCTCCAGACGTTGACGAAGTGCTGCCAGGCCTGGCCACCTCTGCTTGTCCGCCACCTCAAGAAACTCCAGCCAGCGAGCAATCCCGATCAGCAGAGCATCCGCCAGCGTGGGGCGCTCACCGAGTAGAAAAGTGCCGTCGCCGAGCATGCCTTCCAGCCTGTCGTGACGCTCGATGACCTGTTCTCGTCCCCACTCACGCAGCATCGATTGCAGGACGGGGTTGGGCGTCTCCATCTCCAGTGCCACCCACAGCGGGCTGAAGGCAGCAGTAAAGCCGGTGTTCACGAAGCCCATCAACTGGTGCATGCGATCGGCGTCCGGTGAGCGCGGGTCGAAACTTATCCGACGCTGGTCATCTCGGGCCTCCAGCCAACCGGCAATCGCCATGGTTTCACTCAGCACCCGACCGTCATCAGTGATGAAGGCCGGCGTTTCATGCCGAGGATTGATCCGCGCATAGGATGGATCACGCATCTCGCCCAGCATATCTACGCGGCACAGACGGTAAGGCTTGCCCAGCCATTCCAGCGCCGCAACGAGTCCCATTGAGCTTCCGGCGGGGAAGCCATAGAGTAGAATCGGTTCCATCAATCCAGTCTCCCAGGTTATCAGGGTTGAGATGCTGCGCAGCTGGATCGACTCTACTCGCTTGCTCCCGCAAGTAAATTACGCACTTTTTTGTTACCAGGAGTCACCGATGAAAGACCTGGTCTCCCGCTGCCCCATCGAGGAAGTCATGCAGGTATTGAGTGGCCGCTGGCCTACTCTGCTGATCTATTACCTGCAGGAAGGAACGAAACGCTTCGGCGAGCTGCGCCGAGACAACCCCACCATTTCACACCGGATGCTGACACTGGAGCTACGCAAGCTGCAGGAGGCCGGCATTGTCGAACGCACAGAATTCGAAGGGTATCCCTTGCGAGTGGAGTACAACCTGACACCCGCCGGCCATCAGCTTGTCCCACTGATCGATGCTCTGGGAGACTGGTGGGAGACCCATACCAGCGCAGATGTCCACGAAGTCCTGTAGGCATGGTCAACCTTCCAAAAGTGCAGAGAAAAAGTGCAGAGAAAAGTACAGAAAAAAGGAGACATATGACGGGCACGCCGCCGGACCGCACAGGAGCCCCGGTCGACTCGCTGTGAGCTGACCGGAAAGCCCCCAGGCGCCCTCACTCCGCAGATCCGACGGTGGTTCCCGGTTTCCCTGGTCAGGCGCCGGCAGCGAAACCCGTCCGACGGATTCCGCCGCCAGTTGTCGAGATTCCCGTACCGAGGCCCGGGAACGGTTCAGCTCGCGGGAGCGGGATACCAGCGCGAGATATCGTCCAGCACCCGGCGCAGGTGACTGGCGATGGCCGCTGCGATCATTCCTCCGATCACCGTCAGATGCTCGAACGCAAAGAACAACGCCACCCGAGCCTCGTCACCGGAGAGCTTCCAGAACTGGTGAACGACAACAATGGTCAGTACGAGGAATACGGACAGCGCCGCCGCCCCCAGCCACAGCAGGCGATCGAGCAGCACCAGCATGGCGGCCAGCAGCAAGGTGGTGGCAACGGCAGTATTGAACAGCCAGGCGGGCTCCAGACCTGCGGCACGCATCTCATCCATACCGCCCTGAGGATCCAGCACTCTGGCCAGGCCGGAGACGATGAACATCAGCGCCAACAGCAGGCGGGCCATTCGCCACAGCCAACGGCTATCCAGTGTTTCCTCGAGGAATAAACGCATGTCCTTTCGCTCCTGATCGAGAAGTCCGATGCCAACAGACATCAAGCCTCATGGACGGCTGCCATCGGAATTCAGTTTGTGGAGCGCTGGACTATAGGACCTGAAGCTAACTTGAGGTCAAGGGCCGTATCCATGTGGCGATACAGGCGTCGCCCGGCGGCATCAATTGATCGTCTTCGCACAGAAAGATAATATACGTTTCATATACACACCATATATCGAGACCATCATGGGTATCGTCAAGATTTCCGAAGACATGCACGAGGCACTACGTATGGCCAGCCAGGCACTCGGGCGGTCGATCAATGCGCAGGCAGAACACTGGATGCGAGTGGGCATGCTCGCCGAGCTACATCCCGAGCTTGATCATCGCGACATCAGCCGCATGCTGATTCGTGCCGAGTACGAGGGCGGCCTGGATCTGCTGGCCCTGGCAGGAGGGAAAGACGTTGTAGGAACAGCGGGGAAAGACGAAGTCGAGACGAATCGCACAACACGCAGGAAGGTGGCTGTCCATGAGTGATCGCATCCAGGTTCGCTCGGCTCGGGACCGCGAACTGGCCAGCAATGCCGCCCGCATGGCCGCTGAAGTACTGGCCATGATCACGCCCTGGGTGAAGCCCGGCATCACCACCGAGGAGCTGGACCGGATCTGCCATGACTACATCGTCGACACCCTGGGCGCCATCCCGGCCAACCTGGGTTACCACGGTTATACGAAGACCACCTGCATCTCGATCAACCACGTGGTCTGCCACGGTATTCCTTCAGACAAGACCCTCATCAAGGACGGAGATATCATCAATATCGATGTCGCCCTGGTGAAGGACGGCTGGCACGGCGATACCAGCCGCATGTACCTGGCCGGCAAGGTCTCGCGCAAGGCCCACCGATTGGTGAAGGCAGCCTACGAGGCCATGTGGGCGGGTATTGACATGGTGCGTCCCGGCGCCACCCTCGGCGATGTCGGTCATGCCATCGAGCAGACGGCACGCCAGTATGGCTACAGTTCGGTGAAGGACTACTGCGGCCACGGCATCGGCCGTATCTATCATGATGAGCCTCAGGTGCTGCACTACGGTAAAGCCGGCACCGGCCTCGAGCTGAAACCGGGCATGCTGTTCACCATCGAGCCGATGATCAATGCCGGCAAGCATCTCACACGGACCCTCAGCGATAACTGGACCGTGGTGACCCGGGATCGCTCGCTTTCCGCGCAGTGGGAGCACATGGTACTGGTGACCGAGACAGGCCATGAGGTGCTGACAGCCTGGCCGGATGACCCTGCCGAGTATCATGCGCTGGCCGCTGAGTAGCCCTGATGACCCCGTTTCCCGAACGAGACCGTCTTGTCGTATTGTCCGGCTGCTCCGGTGGCGGCAAATCATCGATACTCGAAGAGCTGGCACGGCGTGGCTACGCGACGGTGGAGGAGCCCGGCAGACGCATCGTTAAAGCGGAAACCGACCCAGCCAGCATACGTCTGCCGTGGAACAGTCTGGCCGGTTTCAGCCAGGCGGCAATCGAGCTGGCACTGGATGATTACCAACGCGCCCTGGACACGCCAGGTCTGGTGTTCTTCGACCGCGGGTTGATCGATGCGTTGCTGGCCTTGCAGCATGCTACCGCGCAACCTCCCTCCGATGATTTCCTCAACCCCCGGCGCTATCATCGCCTCGTCTTCCTTACCCCACCCTGGGAGCAGATCTACGTTGCCGATGCCGAGCGCCGTCATGCCTTCGCCGAGGCAACCAGAGAGTATGAGCGGTTGGTCGAAGGCTATCCGACCCTCGGCTACGATGTATCGATCCTTCCCAGAACCGATATCGCGACCCGTGCTGATATCGTACTGGAGCGCTTGGCAGCAGCAACACAGGAGTAAGTCATTGGTGAATATCGCAAGACCAGACAAGGCCGATCATCTGAAGCTGCTGGAGGTCTGGGAGGCATCCGTGCGCGCCACTCATGACTTTCTTGCCGAAGAGGATCTCCTCGCCCTGAAACCGTTGATCCTGGAACAGTACCTTGATGCCGTGGAACTGACCTGCGCCAGAGACACCCATGGCGAGATTGTCGGGTTCTCGGGCGCCCTGGACGGTAATCTGGAAATGCTGTTTGTCGCCCCTCAGGCGCGAGGAACCGGCATCGGCTCCCGACTGGTCCGCCATGCCATCGACCACCAGGGGATCGCCAGGGTAGACGTTAACGAACAGAACGAGCAGGCGCTGGCCTTCTACCGACACATCGGGTTTCAGATCACGGGACGCTCGCCACTCGACGGCCAGGGCAAGCCCTACCCCCTTCTACACATGGCCTTGACGAACATGTGATCCCCGTCCAGCGAAGGGATTCTCCTCCAGCTGGGCAACAAACTATAGTTAACGCGATCCTCTGAAGATTCTCCTACTCTTATTCCGGAAGTTCTCCAGGACCCTGTGAGGCTTCAACATCCCATTCCATATCAATGTATGGAGGATCGCGCCATGCCCAACAACATGCAATTGAGTCGCGTCATCAGGGCGCCGGCTGAACGTATCTATCGAGCCTTTCTCGACCAGAACATCCTCGTCAAGTGGAACCCACCCCATGGCTTCGTCGCCAGGGTAGATGAATTTGATCCGCGGGAAGGAGGACGCTTTCGCATGTCCTTCATCAATATCTCGACCGGCACCGAGCATAGCTTCGGTGGGAGCTACCTGGAGTTGGTGCCCAACCAGCGCATCCGCAGTACTGACAGTTTCGATGATCCCGGCCTGCCAGGCAGCATGGAATTGCTGGTCGAGTTGCAGGAATCCCCCGTCGGTACGGTGGTACAGATATCCCAGAGCGGCATCCCTGACGAGATTCCCATCGAGGCCTGTCACCTGGGTTGGCAGGAGTCTCTGCAACTGCTGGCCCTGCTGGTGGAAGCCGAAATACCCGATGGCTGAAACGTATGACGACATGAAAAGCCTGATCGTATGCACAGTAACCTAAGCGGCAAAAGCTCTAGAATCGGCATCTACCACCATGTTTCAACACTCGATATCCCCTCAGAATTACAGCAACAATACAAAATGAGGTATTGCTTATATTAATGACACGGTGTATCCCTTTCATTTTGAATCAATGCAGCTACTCCCTTCGAGGCATTGGCGATCCAGGCAAAAGATGGCCTCCTGAAGAGAAGATGAGTATTTCACGCATTTGACGTTACAATTCGCAAGAAAAATCCGCCCGTATTTACTGGGGATTCGCCACACAAGTTACCAAGAGTTACGCAAGAATCAGCCCCGAAGAGGGAGACGATGGGAACGGATTTCCCGTCGCTTGTTGCAGTCACGAGGATCTCTATACTCGCCGTCGAGGTGATATAGCTGCTTTGCCTCGTAACGAGTGTGTATCGCTCGACTGCTTTAACCAGGGAGGTTAACGTGATGTTTTCAAGCCGACTTCCACGCACTCTGGGCCCTTGGCCCGGATGCCTGGCAGCAACACTGGCTCTGGCAATTTCGGCACCTGCGCTTGCTCAGGACAACGAGACTGCCGGAAATTCCAGCCCTCAGACCGACAAGCCCAATATTCTGGTGCTGTGGGGCGATGATATCGGCCAATCCAATATCTCTGCCTATACCCGCGGCTTGATGGGTTACCACACACCCAACATCGACCGTATTGCCGAAGAAGGCATGATGTTCACCGACTACTATGGTGAGCAGTCGTGTACTGCGGGTCGATCCTCATTCATCACCGGCCAGAGCGTGTTCCGTACCGGCCTGTCCAAGGTCGGCATGCCAGGCGCCGAGCAGGGCATCAATGTCGAGGATCCGACCATCGCCACCGTGCTCAAGGCACAGGGCTATGCCACCGGTCAGTTCGGCAAGAACCACCTCGGTGATCGCGACGAACACCTGCCGACCAATCACGGCTTCGACGAATTCTTCGGCAACCTGTATCACCTCAATGCCGAGGAAGAGCCGGAACTGGCGGACTACCCAGGCGACATGGTACTGGCGGATGGCCGCACCTTCCGTGAGGCCTTTGGCCCCCGTGGTGTCATTCATTCCTATGCCGACGGCGAGATCGAGGACACAGGTCCTCTGACCCGCAAGCGCATGGAAACCATCGATGATGAGACCACAGAAGCGGCACTGGACTTCATCGATCGCAAGACTGAAGAAGGCACTCCCTGGTTTGTGTGGTGGAACGCCACTCGCATGCACTTCCGTACTCACGTCAAGGATGAGCTGCGCGGTATCTCCGGCCAGAACGAATACGCCGACGGCATGGTCGAACACGACCGTCATGTGGGTCTGTTCCTCGACAAGCTGGACGAACTGGATATCTCCGACAACACCATCGTCTTCTACTCCACTGATAATGGCCCGCACATGAACAGCTGGCCGGATGCGGGTATGACACCGTTCCGTGGCGAGAAGAACACCAACTGGGAAGGCGGCTGGCGAGTGCCTGCCATGGTGCGCTGGCCCGGACATATCGAGGCTGACAGCGTCTCCAACGACATCATGCATCACATGGACTGGTTGCCGACTCTGGCTGCCATCGCCGGTGATGACCACGTCAAGGAAGATCTGCTGGAAGGTGCCGAGCTCAATGGTCGTGACTACCGTGTCCACCTGGATGGCTACAATTTCCTGCCGTACCTGACTGGCGAGACAGAAGAGTCACCGCGTCATGAGGTCTTCTACTTCTCCGATGATGGTGATCTGACCGCACTGCGCTACGATGACTGGAAGCTGATCTTCATGGAGCAGCGTGCCGCAGGGACTCTGCAGGTCTGGATGAACCCCTTCACGCCGCTGCGTGTGCCGCTGATGTTCAACCTGCGTCGCGACCCGTACGAGCGTGCCCAGATCACATCCAACACCTACTATGATTGGATGATGGATCATGCATTCTTCATGGTTCCGGCCCAGGCTTACGTGAAGCGGTTCCTCGACACCTTCCAGGAATATCCGCCACGCATGAAGGCCGCCAGCTTCAGTCTTGATAACGTGCTGGAGTCTCTCAGTACTCCCGCCAATCAGTAAACGGCTTGGCATCAGGTCGCTCCCCCGGGAGCGGCCTGATGCCATCCTCCCATAACCGTCAGTCGCACAGCGGCTTAAGGATGAAAGCCCATGAAACGCCTCCCCTGTGTCATGCTCGCCCTTGTCAGCTCCAGCCTGACGGCCACTGTACTGGCTGACCCCTTACCTTCCTGGAACGAAGGCGACAACAAGTCGGCGATCATGGATTTCGTCGAGGCGACCACCGATCCCGCCAGTGATGACTTCGTTCCCCAGCAACAGCGCATCGCGGTATTCGACAACGATGGCACCCTGTGGTCGGAACAGCCCATGTACTTCCAGCTCAGCTACGCCCTGCAGCGTGCGTCGGAAGCTGATGAAGAGGCACTGGATACACCGGTCAAGAAGGCGGCGGCCGAGGGTGATCTCAAGACAGTCATGGAAGCAGGCAATGAAGGCCTGCTCGAAGTAGTGTCCATTTCCCACTCTGGTATCAGCGTGGACGATTTCCAGGACGATGTTCGCGACTGGCTGGCCAGTGCCACCCACCCGAACACCGACCGTTTCTATACCGACATGGTCTTTCAGCCGATGCTCGAGTTGTTGAGTTATCTGCGTGATGAAGGCTATCAGACCTATATCGTTTCCGGCGGTGGCGTCGACTTCATGCGCGCCTTCGCCAGCGAGGCCTACGGCGTTCCGCCCGAGAACATCATCGGCAGCATCGGCGATACCGAGGTGGTGGACAACGACGGCGAGCTGGAGCTGATCAAGCAGCCGGGGGTGACCTTCATCGATGACGGCAACGGCAAGCCGCTAGCCATCCAGCGCCATATCGGCCAGCGCCCGACCATCGCTGTCGGCAATTCCGATGGTGATGTGCCGATGCTGCGCTATACCACAGAAGCTGATGGCCCCCGGTTGGGCGTACTGCTTCACCACACCGACGGCGAACGTGAATATGCCTATGACAGTGACAGCTCCTTCGGTCGACTGGATCAGGGCCTGGAACAGGCGGCAACCGATGACTGGACGGTCATCGACATGGCCCAGGACTGGCGCACCGTCTATCAGGAGGCACCATGAGCACTCGTGATGATATCACCGCGCTGGAAGCCGCTATCGGTGAATCCATCATCGGACAACGGCAGGTCATTAGACGCCTGCTGATCGGGTTGCTGGCCAACGGCAACCTGTTGCTCGAAGGCCTCCCGGGGCTGGCCAAGACCCGTGCCATCAAGGCCATGTCTCGCCATCTGGAGGCAGACTTCAGCCGTATCCAGTTCACGCCGGACCTGCTGCCCTCCGATGTCACCGGCAGCGAGATCTATCACCAGAGCGAAGCCGGCTCGGTGTTCCGCTTCAACCCCGGCCCACTGTTCGCCAACCTGGTACTGGCCGACGAGATCAACCGTGCGCCGGCCAAGGTGCAATCGGCGCTGCTGGAAGCCATGGAGGAGCGTCAAGTCACCGTCGCTGGCACCACCCACAAGATGCCCGACCTGTTCATGGTACTGGCGACCCAGAACCCAGTTGAGCAGGAAGGCACCTACCCGTTGCCCGAAGCTCAGCTCGACCGCTTCCTGATGCACGTACTGATTACCTACCCGAGTGTCGAGGACGAAGTCGAGGTGGTGCGCCTGGTCAGGCGTGAGGAAGCTGCCGCGCAACATCGCGAGGAGCCACGCCCGGAACCACAGCAGATCTCGCAGCAGTCGATCTTCGCCGCTCGTCGAGAGATTGCCGAGATGCACGTCGCCGAGCCGGTCGAGCGCTATATCGCCGACCTGGTCAACGCCACACGCTACCCTCAGCAGGTGTCCGAGGAGCTGGGCCGCTGGCTGGAGCTGGGAGCCAGCCCGCGTGCCAGTCTCGCCCTCGATCGTTGCAGCCGAACCTGTGCCTGGCTGGCCGGTCGAGACTATGTCGACCCGAACGATGTCCAGGAGGTAGTGCACGACGTGCTGCGCCACCGCCTTGGTCTCAGCTTCGAGGCGCAGGGGGAAGGCATCAGCGCCGACGCTGTCATCGACGAGTTGCTGAGTCGGGTGGCGTTGCCCTGACCTCCGGCCCGGGGAATCGCGAGATGAGTCACTGCGCAGTACCGCTCCACGCTGCGTGAATGCCAGACATTGGTCAGGGAGATAGCCAGACGATGCGCTCCATCAGCGCCCGACAACGTGCCGGTGTCCTCAGCGCCACTGAGCCGGCCACCGATACGGACTATCGAATCCATGTCGATCTGGCTCGGCTGCGATCACTGGAGGCTCACGGCCAGACACTGCACCTGCTGCCCCGCCAACCCGCGCGCAGCGTGCTCAATGGCCGCCATGGCTCACGGCTGCGTGGACGCGGCCTCGACTTTCTCGAACTGCGCGGCTACCTGCCTTCGGATGATATCCGCAGCATCGATTGGCGTGTCACCGCCCGCACCGGCGAGCCGCATGTACGCGTCTTCACCGAAGAGCGCGACCGCCCTACCTTGCTGGTCATCGATCAACGCATGTCGATGTTCTTCGGTACGCGCCACGCCATGAAGTCGGTCACGGCAGCGGAAACCGCAGCACTGTTGTCTTTCGCCGTACTTGCCCAGAATGATCGTATCGGCGGGTTGGTGGTTCGCGACGATGGCATCGATGAAGTCCGCCCAGCCTGCTCCCGTGCCACTCTAATGCGTCTGCTCAGCCACATCGCCGACGCCAACCAGCAACTGCACGCCGAGCGCGAGGCTCCGGCGCCGACATCGCTGGATGATGTACTGACGTCCGTTTCGCGACTGGCCAGGCGCGATCATCTGATCATCGTGCTCAGCGACTTCGATGTCATCGGCCCGCGCAGCGAGCGGCTACTGTCGTCCCTGAGCCGCCACAACGATATCGTGCTGGCTCCGGTAGTCGACCCCTTCGCCGAGTACGACCTGCCCAGGGATCTACGCCTGGTGGTGACCGACGGCGACCTCCAGGCCACCTTCGACACCTCGGATGACGCCGTGCGTGCTGCCCTGGAATCCGTTACCGCTCAGCGTCACGAGCAACTCATCAGTTGGCAACGCAAGTTCGGCCTGAACCTCGCGCCGCTCAGCACCAGTGAACCGGCCCTACCCCAACTGCGCCGACTGTTGGGCCTGCAGCGCCGGTCGCTGCCTGGTCAACTGAGCAGCAACGCCAATACCCGCCCGGGAGACCAGCATGACCGCTGAAACCAGCCCTCCCGACATGCCGATGATGCTGCCCGAGATGGTCGATCAGCTGTCACCACCCCCGGTGCCGGAGCAGATCAGTTGGATGCCCCAGACCTGGGGCTGGGCGATGATTGCCGCCATCCTGGTGATACTGCTGGCCAGTTGGGCCTGGCGCCGTTGGCGACGCTGGAAGGCCAATGCCTATCGTCGCGAGGCTCTGGCCGAACTCGAGCAACGCCTGTCGCGCGACGAAGGCGTATCGGCGTTGGCCGAGATAGTGCGACGCACTGCGCTGGTGGCATTCCCTCGCCAGCAGGTCGCCAACCTGCGCGGGGAAGAGTGGGCCGCATTTCTGGATCGCACCTTGCCCGGTAAACAGCCGCGCTTCGCCGGATCCATGGGTGAATTGCTGACGACGGGGCCCTATCGACCCAGCGAGTCCATCGATGAGACTGAGCTGGACCGTCTGACCCGGCTGGTACGCGAGTGGATTCGACGCCATCGCCCGACCAGCGTGGCCGACAGCATGCCCCTGGAGGCGCCATGATCGAACTGGCCAACCCCTGGGCGCTGCTCGCACTTCCGCTGCCGTTGTTGGTGATGTGGCTGATACCGCCCCATCGCGAGCGCCTGCCGGCCACACGCCTGCCCTTCTTCCAGCGCCTGGTCGATGCCGCCGGCATCACCCCCGCCAGTGGTGCGATCATTCCGGCACGCAGCCTATGGACCACGCTGATCGGTCTGCTGTGCTGGGCGCTGATCGTACTGGCACTGACCAATCCTCAACGTGTCAGTGACCCGATCAGCTGGGAAACCGCGGCACGCGACCTGATTCTTGCCGTGGATATCTCCGGCTCCATGGACGAGAAGGACTTTGCCGGCGAAGGCGATGACGACCTGCAACGCCTCGCCGGGGTCAAACATGTCATCGCCGACTTCCTCGACAAGCGCGAGGGCGAGCGACTGTCGCTGATCGTCTTCGGCACTCGGGCCTTCGTCCAGGCCCCGCTGACCGAAGATCTAGAGACTCTCCAGGATCTGCTCGACAGTACCGAGGTCGGCATGGCCGGTCCACATACTGCTCTCGGCGATGCCATCGGCCTGGCGATTCGCCAGTTCGAGGCCAGCGATGTCGAACAGCGTCTGCTGATCCTGCTCAGTGATGGCGCCGATACCGGAAGCCGCATGGATCCGATCAACGCCGCCCAGATTGCGGCTGACCGTGGAGTACGCATCGTCACCATCGCCATCGGCGACCCCGATGGCAGCGGCGAGAACCGTGTCGACCAGGCCACCCTGGAAGCCATTGCCCAGCGCACCGATGGCGCCTTCTTCAATGCCACCGACCAGCAAGCCCTGGAGCAGGTCTATGCCCGTATCGATGAACTCGCGCCACGCAAGGTCGACAGCCAGAGTTACCGCGAGAAACGTTCGCTGGCGCACTGGCCCCTCGGAGCTGCGGCCATCATCATTCTGTTGGTCCTGATGGGGCGTATTGGGCAAGCCAGGTTGAGGCATCGTTCATGATGGAGAGGAGTCATTCATGATGGAATTCACCGATGCCCTGTCGGCTCTTCACCTGTTGCGCCCCTGGTGGTGTCTGCTGCTGCCGCTCATCGCTCTGCTCTGGTGGTGGTGGAGACGCCGCACGACCCACGGTGGTGCCAGCTCGAAGCATATCGCCCCGCACCTTGATCAGGCACTACGCGTAGGTAGCCGGACCCACCGCCGCTTCACCCCGATCGATAGCCTTGCCCTGCTGCTGGTATTTCTGGTGCTGGGCGCCGCCGGGCCGACCTGGAGCCGCATACCCAATCCAATGGTGACCCAGACCGCCCCGCTGGTGGTGGTACTCAAGGTCAGTGAGGACATGCTGGCCCAGGACATTCCCCCCAGCCGACTGGAACGGGCCAGGCACAAGATCGAAGACCTGCTCGAAACCCGCAGCGGCGCCTCGACGGCGCTGATCGCCTACGCCGGCAGCGCCCACCAGGCAGTGCCGCTGACCGATGACCCGGGCCTGATTCGCCCCTATCTGGAAGGGCTGGCACCGGATGTCATGCCGGAGCCCGGTGATGCCGCCGCCGATGCGCTGGCCATGGCCGAGGATCTGCTCGCCGACAGCCCGGTACCGGGCGCTATCCTTTTCGTCACTGATGGCATCAGCACCGCCAATCGCACTGCCTTCATCAATCGCGATGCTGGCTCGACGCTGGTGATGCTCAGGATGGCACCGCCCAATCAGGCCACTCCGGTGATGGATGAGATCGACGCTGAACAGGTTGACGTCAGCGCCGACGGCAGTGATGTCGCACACCTGGAGCGCCTGCTGGCCGCCGCCTACCAGCGCGCCTTGCTCGATGACGATCGCCTGGCGTGGAAGGACCGTGGCGCCTTGATGGCCATCCCGGCCCTACTGCTGGCTCTGCTGTGGTTCCGACGCGGCTGGATTGTCGGTACTCCTGTTTTGCTGGCCCCGGCCTTGCTGGCTCCCGCACTGCTGATAGGAGTCAGCCTGGCCGGTATGCTGACAGCAGCCCCGGTCATGGCCCAGCAGGATGCTACGGTCACCCGACGCGCCGCGGAGCAGAGCACAGAGAATCCGGTCATCAGTGCCATCACCCATGCCTTTCTGACCCCAGACCAGCAGGGCCGCTGGTGGATGGAGCACCGTGACTTCGATCGCGCGGCTCAGCATTTTCAGGATCCCGCCTGGCAGGGCTATGCCATGTATCGCGATGGTCAGTATGCCGAGGCAGCGCAGCTACTGGGGCGCCTTGACACCGCCGATGCCGCCTTCACTCAAGGACTGGCCTTGATCAAGAGCCGACAGTACCGCCCGGCCATCGACGCTTTCCAGACCGTGCTCGAGCGCGACCCGGATTATCCCGAAGGTGAGCGCAACCTGGCGCTGGCCAGACAGATTCTCGACTATGTCGAGGAGACCCGTGAGCAGTCGGACACCGGAGAAGAAGCAGGGATCGGCGCCGACGAAGTCGTCTTCGACAACGAGTCCAATCGTGGAGAGGAAACCCAGCAGACCGGTGACCAGGAAGGCGGCGTTCTGACGGCCGACCAGTGGATCTCGGCCCTGGATACCGATACCGGTGACTACCTGCGCCAGAGGTTCGCCGTGGAAGCTGCAAGAGGTGGGCAATGATTCCGTTGGATATCTCCAGGAGCCTGAACCGTCTCGGGATGATCTCGTTACTGTTCGTGCTGGGCCTCGGCGGAACCGGCTTGAGTGCTGGTGTACTGGCCCAGCAACCCTCATCCTCTTCTTCAGCCACCGACAGCACGGCAACCGAGGCCCCCCAGCCGCAGGTCAGTGTGTCGCTGGATCCGCAGCAGGTCGCCCCGGGCGAGTCCGCGACTCTGCGTATTACCGTACTGGTGCCGACCTACCTTCCGAAGCCGGTGGTCTTCCCGACCATTGTCCAACCCAACCTGCGAGTACTGCTGCCGGAACGTGCCACCAGCCCCACCAGTAGCCGGATCGATGGCAAGACATGGTCCGGGGTCAGCCGCAGCTACCGTCTGATACCGCTCTCCCCCGGCGACTTCCACTTCCGGGACCAGAGTGTCGAAGTCAGCTACATCGATCCCAATGGCGGTGAAGCGCCACTGGTCAGCGAGATTGCCCTGGCGCCATTGAGTCTCAGTGCCAGCGTGCCGGACGCGGCCGCCGGGCTGGATCCGTACATCGCCGCCAGCTCGATCGAGCTGCAGCAGTCACTGACCGTAGTGCACGCCGATGACACGTCCGCCGAGAGTGCCCCTGCGGCGGATGGTGGCCAGACTGACACTCGTGGTGAGACCTCCCGCGAAACCCTGATCCAGGATCTCCAGCAACCGGTCGAACTGGATGCCGGCGACAGTCTTCGTCGCGACATCACTGCCACCCTCGAGGGTGGCAGTGTGATCCTGCTGCCCGCGCTTCTCGACGAGTCAGCTCCGCAGGGCCTGGGCGTCTACCCCACCAGCCCAAAAGTTGATGAGAGCGCCACCGGCGGCAGCCGAACTGAAAGCGTGACTTACGTGGCCGAAGGCGGTGGGGAGGGACAACTGCCGGAGGTTACCCTGCGCTGGTTCAATCCCGAGTCAGGCAAGATCGACCAGGCGACACTCCCGGCCGTCGAGGTCAAGGTCTCCGGCCCGGCCCTGCCACGCTTCGAGGCGCGCGGAAACCTGCTACCCTGGCTGGTGACAGCAGCTATCGCGGTGATCGTACTGATCCTGCTGGGCTGGCTATGGTGGCGTTGGGGACGCTCTGCCTGGCAGACTCGGCGGCAACAGCAGGCGATTCAACGGGAAAGGAGTGGCCATACGGCCCTTTCACGGTTGCGCCGAGCCACCAATGCTCACCAGTTGCCTGAATGTCAGCAGGCCTGGCGGCGCCTGCAGGGTTCTGCCGCCATCCTGTCCCGAGAGCGCATCGATGCTGTCGAAGCGGCGCTGTCGACGCTTGGACGCCTGAGCTATTCGTCTCAAGGGCTGGCGTCTCAAGGGCCGATATCTCAAGCGCTGGAATCTCAAGAGCTGGAATCTCAAGAGCTGGCCCCACAGGAACATGTCGCAGAGCAACAGCCCTCTGATAGCGACAGACAGCAGCAACTGGTCAGCGCATGGCAGGCGCTGAAACAGGCGCTGCCCACGTCAAGCGAACTGAGGAGTACTCGGAGAGTTCCGGCATTGCCGCCGCTCAATCCAACCCGCTCCAATGCATGACAGTGCAAGTTCGTCACGATGCAGGTGTATACACTGCACGTTCATAACCACGCATAACCATGACGATTGATCGATGACTGTGACTCTACGCAACTCCACGAGCGCCGTCCGCTGGCGGCGCCTGTGCGCCACCATGGTCGTGTTGGCCTCGATGAGCCTGGCTGGAACCAGCTACGCCGCCTCCCCCGGCCTCGCCGAAGATCCCATGGGCTATGCTCCGGATGGCAGTTGTGCCGGATGCCATGAGCAGCAGGACAGTGCCTGGCAGGACTCGGACCACGGCTGGGCCATGCGCGAGGCAACACCGGAAAATGTGCTGGGTGATTTCGACAACGCTGAATTCGAGGATGGCGACATCAAGGCGCGCTTCCATCGTGAGGATGATCGCTTTCTGGCCACCATCGAGGGCCCGGACGACCCCAAAGCCGACTGGGAAATCCGCTACACCTTCGGCTACTCACCGCTTCAGCAGTATCTGGTGGAACTGCCGGACGGCAAGCTGCAGGCATTGACCATCGCCTGGGACTCACGCCCCGAAGACCAGGGCGGACAGCGCTGGTTCTCGCTCTATCCGGGCGAGACCTTCACGCCCGACGATCCACTTCACTGGCGCGGTCGCTACCAGAACTGGAACGCCATGTGCGCCGACTGCCATTCCACCAATGTGCAGAAAGGCTACGACCTCGATACCGACAGCTTCTCCACGACCTGGCATGAGCAGACTGTAGGCTGCCAGAGCTGCCATGGTCCCTCTCAATCACATGTCGACTGGGCCACCAAATGGCAGGAAGATCACCCTGCTGCCACTGCGGAGTCCAGCGAAACCGCCGAGACGGTAAGGACGCCTGAGACGCCAGGGCTCAGTGCCGAGGATATGGGCCTGCCGGTTGATCCCGCCAACTGGGAAGGCAAGGAACTCGTCGAGCAATGCGCACGCTGCCATAGTCGCCGCCAGATGCTTGGCGTAGGCACCGAGCCCGGCACTCCGCTGACCGATGCTGCCCTGCCGAGTCTACTGACCGACGGGCTCTACCATGCCGACGGCCAGATCCAGGGCGAGGTGTATGTCTACGGTTCCTTTGCCCAGAGTCGTATGTACCAGGCTGGCGTTACCTGCACCAACTGCCATGACCCGCATACCACCAGAGTCAAGATCGAGGGCAATGGCCTGTGTACCCAGTGCCATAATCTCGCGCCACCGGAACAGTACCCGGGCATCAAGCCAGCCGATTACGACAGTCCTGAGCACCACCATCATGAACCCGGTACCGAAGGCGCCCAATGCGTGAGCTGCCACATGCCGGAAACCACTTATATGGTGGTCGATCCGCGCCGTGACCACAGTTTCCGTGTGCCACGTCCGGACCTGCACGAGGCAACCAATAGCCCCGACGCCTGTACCAGTTGCCACCAGAACCAGTCTCCCGCCCAGGCCGCCAATACCATTCAGCAATGGTTCGGCGATCTATCACGCGCCAGTCAGCAAGGTCGCCCTGGCCATGATCTTCCACACTATGGCGTGACACTGCAGGCTGCGCGCAACGGTGACCCCGAGGCGCTGGACGGACTGGTCGAACTGGTCAACAACGAGGACACACCAGATATCGTGCGCGCCACGGCGGTGGATGCACTGGCCAGCTTCGGCCCTCCTGCGGTACCGACACTGGAAAGTGCCCTGCACGATGCGTCCAGCCAGGTACGCGCCGCCGCCGCGCCCCCCTTCGCTCAGGCACCGGACAGTGCACGCATTCAGCAGTTGATGCCGCTGGTCGATGACTCCGACCTCGCGGTACGCGACGAGGCGGTCAAGGCACTGGCGGGCGTCTCGATGATGCTGGTCCCCGATGATCAGCGCGACAAGCTGCTCGAGGCGCGGCGTGACTATGAGCGCCGTCTGCGTGAGGGAGCCGACCTACCGGGCAACCGCCTCAACCTGGCCGTGCTGCTCGAGCGTACCGCTCGCGAGGACGAGGCCATCGAACAGTATCGCGCGGCCCTGAAGATGGACCCGTACTTCCTGCCGGCTCGGGCCAACATGGTGACCCTGCTCAGCCGCGAAGGCCAGGCCGAGGAAGCTCGTGATGCGCTGCGTGAAGGACTCGCCCTGGAGGAGATGCCGGAACCGGATCGCGGCCATCTGGCGTATCTTCTGGCACTGTCCCTGGCCGAGGACAAGCAGTTCGAGGAGGCGATCGAGTGGCTCGACAAGGCCGCTCAGTGGCGTCCGGCGCATGCCCGCACCCACTACAACCTTGCCCTGCTGCTTGATCGTCTGGGGCGCAAGGATGAGGCAGAAGCAGCTCTCGACGAAGGGCTGCGCTACGCGCCGGAAGACCCGGACCTGCTCTACGCTGAGGTGTATCTCAACGCCACCCAGGGCCGTGTGAACGAAGCCCTGGAAGCACTGAGCCGTTTGCGCCAGGTGCGTCCAGACGACCCTCAGTTGCAACGCCTCGAACGTCAATTACGCGGCCAGGGTGCCGCTCAATAGGCCTGAGCACTGCTCAATAAGCATGGGCCTTGGTCAATATGTCTGGGCACTGGTCAATAGACCAGTGCCCGCTGACCAGGGATAGTCGGGCAGTTCAGATTGAAAAGTTTCGGGGCTGCCCGACTCACTCCTCGCCCGCCACCACGATTCGATTGCGCCCACGCTGCTTGGCTTGATAGCAGGCAGCGTCGGCACGCTGGATCAGGACGTGAATGTTCTCATCCCCCTCGCGGAACTCGGTCACCCCCAGACTGGGCGTAACGCGGTAGCTACAGCCCCGATGCCTGACCTCAACCCCGTTGATCGCATCGATCAACTGCTCGGCAATATGCTGCATCTGCTGCAATGAGCAGCTCGGCAACAACACTGCAAATTCATCGCCACCCTGCCGCGCCACGTGATCAGTACTGCGCACCGACCCTGCCATCTGCTCGGCAACAAGGCGCAGCATCTCGTCTCCCAGCGCATGGCCACCGTCATCATTGATCGCCTTGAAGTGGTCAAGGTCGAACAGTATCAATGCCGATGGCGTGGACTTCTTGCGCCAGTCGGCCAGCGCCTCTTCCAGGCGGCGCTCGAATCCCCGACGGTTGAGCAGTCCAGTCAAGGGGTCATGCTCGGCTTCCCATTGCCGCAGAACCTCTTCCTCGCGGCGCGAGGTAATATCCTTGACCGTGCCGACGAAGCCGATCACGGCATCGCCGGCAACGACCTGGCTGGCGTGCACTTCCAACCACAGCAGCTCACCATCGACTCGCCAGTAACGAAACTGGCGCAGGAATTCCTTACCCGTCTGCATACTGTGATACCAAAGCTCGATAGCCTCGCTGCGATCATCGGCATGAATCGCATCGATCCACTCCATCTCGCGATCAACATCGAAACGGCGCCCCGAAAGGGTCACCAGCGCCTCGTTCATGTAGTTGATGCGTCCCTGGGTATCGGTGACGAACATCCCTTGCGGCGAGGAAGCCAGGACCGCCTCGATGAAGGCCTGACGGTCACGCAGAGCCATCAACGCTCTGTTGCGCCCATCATCCACCTCATTGAAGGCATCGGCCAGTTGCACGAGCTCCTTCATGGAGGTGCGCAACTTGACCTTGTCACGCAAGCCGGCGCCGACCTGAGCGATCTGGCGCTTGAGACGATAAAGCGGCTTGAGCAACAACACCACCTGCCAGGCCAGCAGCGGGAGCATGACGCCTGCCATGACAACCCCGATCCAGCCGAGTTGACCGACCAGACCACTGAGCGGCGTCATGCCTTCATCCTCGGGGAAGAACACCCCGATGATCCAATTGGCCGGCCAGACCTGACGATAGGATTGATAGGCGACCTCGCCATCATGGCGAGGACCAACAAACTCCCCTTGCCAACCATAGATGGCCTGCTCGATAGCCGGACCACCGAGAATTTCCCTGGCATCATGCATCACCCAACCGCCATTCGGGTGATAGAGCATCCTGCCCGATGCCGTGAAGATGACGGCATAGCCACCGGTCCCGAGACGGATACGACTGATCTGCTCGAAGATATCGCCCTCTCTCAGATCAACCACTCCAGCCACCATCCCCTGTAGATGGCTTCCATCCAGCACCGGCACCACCACTACGACAACGGGATTGCCGGATATTCGGCTATAGATAGGTTCACTGACATAGGCCTGTCGCGTACCACGTACCATGCTGAAGTATTCACGATCAGCAAGGTTGATTGCCGAAAGCTTTGAGGAGTTCGGCCAGCTGGCCAGAATGCTGCCCTGGTTATCAATCACCACCATCCGGTCAAACAAGCCAAGCAGGGCCTGGCTGTTCAGCAGCGCCGATTGCTCAGGATCACTCAAGACATCCCAACGAATACTGGCAGCCATTCTCTCGAGTACATCAAGGCGCGTCTGGACCTCATCGCTGACCGCATCCGCTATCAAGCGAGACTCATAATGGAGGTGCTCGAAATTGACCTCCCGCACCAGATCCTTTCCGATCATCCAGCCCGACCAGAGCATACCCACCAGAATCAGCGCCCAGGTCAAGACAAGGCCGATCAATATACGGGCGCGGAGCGACAGCAGCACCAGTAACCTGCTTCCCATACTCAAGGCATCATCTCCCTGGCCATCCGGTATATGGCACGGATGTTATTGTTGCCGCAGCATCCCGGTTACTCGGCGCAAAACCATCCTTCGAGATGGACCTCATCATCAGCACTCTCTCATGATCCATAACGTATTTGAGACAATACTGCTACCCCTTGTGCCCAAACCGGCTCAGTATGGTCAGAGTTCAAGCACAACCCCCTGAGTCAACGCAGATTCCAAGCCCTGAAAAAAACCAAGGACCCTGAAAGAACAACGGGCCCCAAAAGGGGCCCGTTGTTCTTTCTGAAAATCAGATCGGTCAGAATCAGTTTTCCAGCTCGACCTTCAGCTCGTAATTGCTGGGTCCACTATGCGATGAACCAAACTTCTGCCCCGCCACCTCGATACGATAGCGCCCCGGCGCCAGGTCTGTCGTCAAATCAACGTTGCCGTTGAATCCTTCACCAGCCCCCTCCGCGACGACGGAACCGGACTCGTCCAGTACCTCCAGACTGAGGCGGTAAGTGTCCTCGTCACCGCCCGGATAGGTCGAGGTAGTGATATGCACACGCCCCTGTTGAGCGACGTTGAACGTCAACACCTCGCCTCGTGCACGGATCTTCACATCGGTCTTGATGACCTGCACTTCAGGCTGAGAGTCAGCAGCACCGGTAACTTCGGGCTCCACCGCAGCTGCACCATCTGCTGTCGCGGTAGTACTTCCGGTTGCCGCCTCTGCTCCGGCTGATGACGTTGTTCCGACTGCTGCTGCAGTCCCCGCCGCTGCACCTGCCGCGACAGCCCCAGAGGCAGAAGATGACGAGGCGGCATTGCCTGACGCTGTAGTGGCGCTACTATCGGCGGCGGCCTCAGCAGTCGCACTGCCGCCAAGCGTGGCAGCGGCGTCATCGCTGCTGACAAACACGCTCTGATTGCCGTCTCGGTCGGTGCCGGTGAAATGCATTCCAACACCATCATCGACACTGCCACTGATCGGCCGGCCCTGAGCATCCAGCCCGACGACAGAAACAGAGTAGCCATCGCCGGCACGACCTCTGCTGCCAAAGCGCATTGCCTTGACCTGCAGCTCGTAATCACCAGCCTCAAGCGGATGCTCAAGCTCAAGACCGCCTTCCAGGCCATAGCCCTCATCACGAGCGATCACATTGCCCTGCTCGTCGACCAGCACGGCCTCGATGGAATAGTTTTCGTCATATCCGCCAGTAACAGAGCTTTCGAAGCGGTAGACACCCGCCGTCTCTACGGTGAAGTCGTGGGCATGTGGAGAGCCGAAAAGAAAGGTGCGACTACGCGCATCACTGTCGGATTTGAAAAAGCCGGTCAAATCCAGTTGACGACCCTCTTCACGGAAACGCTGCTGCGCTGCGCTGCCTGTATCAGCCAGGGCACCAGAGCTGAACACGGCTACGCCAATGGCCAACAGTGCCACAGGAAATGTGGTGTCTTTCATGAGTCCTCACATGCTTCCGCGGATATGAAAAAAGCCGATCCAGAAGAGGATCGGCTTTCGTTTATAGCGTTGATGACCCTATGCGGTCAAACCTGTTCGCTGCCGAAGCTTAGAACTGGTAGGTCAGACCCACAGCGTAGCCGTCATCTGCGTCAGTATCACGGTCGTACCAGCCACCCTCAACCCAGGTGTACATGGCATCGGAGATGTTGTAAGTGACACCAGCGACGATTTCGTTGCGGCTATCAGTTTCTTCACAACCGTCACGATCGCGAACATCGCAGTTCAGCGTGCTGAGGCGATCAGCGAAGCCGGAACCGCCGTAATCGACATACTGGTAAGCACCGTAAATGTCGCCCATGCCGTTGCCGTAGCCGTAGCGTGCGCCCAGTGCGTACAGGTCAGAGTCCAGAATCAGATCGTTGTCGGACTCGAAGCGCTCATACTTCAGAGCAACGCGCAGGGTGTCCCACTGGTACTGGAAGGTGATACCGTACTGGTCGCCCAGATCGCCTTCGGCATCAACCTGGACAGGATTGCCATCTGCATCAACCGTGTCATACATCGCACGGCCAGAATCAATGTCATAGATGCCCAGGTTGTCATAGACACCTGCGACAGAGAAGCCGCCGATGGTGTACTTCATACCACCGAAGAAGGACGCATTACCGGAATCCTGCAGGTTCTCGTCTTCAGCGTCGCCCTTGTACTGGCTACCCAGGGCAAACTGGAAGCCACCCCAGACCGGTGAAGTATAGGTGATCTTGTCACCTTCCGGATCACCAACAGTTGTATCTTCGTCTACGAACGTGCCCGGCGCACCCTTGAACTCGTTGGTGTCAGACAGATCGAAGTATTCGTTGTTGGAGACCGGATCCTGAACCCAGTCATCCAGCAGCGAATCGTAGGAGCCAACACGTGCATCACCGAAGTTACCACGCAGACCGATGTAGGCTTGGTCGCCATTACCACGGCCAGTGGAAATCTTCATCTCGTCGGCTTCGTAGTCATCCAGCTCGAATTTCATGTAGCCGGTCAGACCGTTGTAGATCACGTGCTCAGCAGCGAAACCGATGGTAGAACCGTTATCTGCGATTTCATCCTTGGTTTCACCGGTCACATCTTTCTGAGAAAGATACATCAACTGAATGTTACCGTAGATATCCAGCTTGGTGCCGTCCTGGTTGTAGACGGTAGCAGCCTGGGCGCCGGCAGTGGCGAAGGCAGCAGCACCAGCGATGGCAGTCGCCAACAGTGTCTTTTTCATTGCTGTGTTCCTTTTGACTAGCTTGCTGTTTCGATCGTTTGCTGCGCGTGGGCAGCTTTGGCTTTGCCGGTCTATTGCCGGCTCGATTCTGGCCTTCCAGCTCCCTCTCGGGAGGTTTGAGGCAGCGAGCCCGACATCGGCGCGGCCTTGTTATAGTCCAATGCTCGCAAGGGCAACCATATAACGGGATTCCCGGAAGCGCAACAAGAAAAAAACACTGTTTTCCTTCATGCAGCCCAGGAATTGGACAACGATCCCTGCGATTGCCCCACCTTCGCCAACCCATTTAATGAACATTGTTCGTTAATAAACAGGAACTTTTCGCTCATCACTCGAGCCAAAGGCGGAGCGGATACATCATGCCCCGCCGATGTGACGCTTTCAAGTCAACGCGCAACATGACACAAGTTGAGCGAAAGATCGGAGGGCCCATCAATTGGCGTTATGGCGGGCCATCAGCGCATCCAGCTTGCGTTGAAGGCGACCTTCACGACTATCTTCCCGCTGCCCCCCTTCCCGCTGTCCTCGGGGCTCAGCTTCGGCCGAAGGAGATGGCGAAGACGTGGACTGAGCGTCCCTGACCGCCCCTCCCGCCGCGGGCGGTGAAGCCTCCGGCTCTCTGGAGGACGCGCTGGCCTTGTTCCCTGCAGCGGAAGCCTTGCCTCCCGTACCACGACGAGCCGGCTTGTTCCTGCGCCCCTGCTGTTGCCGCTCCGCCTGCAGGCGATCCAGTTTGCGCTTGGCATACTCGGCCGCCTGGGCGTCCACCTGACCATCCACACCACCGCTGAGGTCAATGCGATCGGCTCCCTCGCGCACCGACTTCAGATAGCGCGGCAGATTGACATAGCAGGCCAGAGCGCGACGAACCAGCTTCTCCGGCCATGGCTCCCGAGCCGCCAGATCTTCGTGGATGCCGACCTTGAGTGGGCGAGTATGTCCCTTGAAGAAGGTCTGATCGTATTTCTGGTACCAATCTGCCAATAGAGACTGAGGAGACGGCGCCTTGTCGAAGGGCAGGTCGCCCTGCTCCACCGCAGGTCGAGAATCAGCATCCAACGTGGTTGAAGAGCCTTCAGCTCCGGAAGATAAATTGCCTTCAGCTGCGGAAGATAAATCGCCTCCCGTTTCCGGGGATGGCGACAGGGCCCCCTCCGCGTTGGAAGGCAAGGATTCGCCAGCCTCAGTGGAGGGATGGGAGTGCTCTGCTTCAGGCACGCTGGATTCGGTGGACGCAGAGGCTTCCTCTTGAGGACGCGGCTCCTCGGCGGCGGCTTCCCGCTGTTGTTCACCCCCTGCCGGTGTCTGCCCCTCCGATGCCTCGGCATCGCCACTGGTCTGATCATGACGAGGCCGGTGGTGAATCAACGCCGCCAGCCCCTGGGCGCGACGAGTCGAACGGGAAAACATCGGTGTTGGGCTTGAGGAGGATGCTTCAGGGTGCTCGACACGCTCGCGCAGACGGGCATTGTGAGCTTCAAGCTCACGGTTCTGCTCATCCAGCTCGCGATTCTCTTCCGCCAGCTCACTGTTGTGGTCGGCCAACTGCTGGCGTTCGTCGCGCACCTGCGTAAGCTCAGCCTCCAGTTCGCCAATACGTGCCTGTTGAGCCTGCTGTTGTTCGTTCAACTGCGCCTGGGCGTCAGCCTGAGCTTCAGCAAATCGGGCCTGCTGTTGAGCGGCCTCGTCCAACTGTGACTGGGCCTGCTGCCAGCGATGCTCGATTTCCGTATGGCGCTGCCGTAACTCATCAAGGCTCTGCTGCCGCTCGTCGCACCGCTGCTGAAGTTGTTCACGCTCCAGCTGGAGCTCTTCACAAGCCCGCTGAAGCTCTTCACAACGATGCTCAAGGGTTTGACGATGCTGTTGCTGCTCGGCGCTGCTTGCCTGGAGGCTGTCGCGTTCCCGAGTCACCTCCGCGAGCTGTTCCTGCTGTTCGACCAACTGCTGCTCGAGCGACTCCTGCTGCCGAGAGGCACTATCCAGCTCTGAAGTGAGGCGCTGTTCGCGAAGGTAACCTTCACGCAGTCCGTCCACCAGCGTCGCCAAACGTTGCTCGAGCGCATTCAACGGATGCTCTGCGTGCGTATCGATCACGTCGTATCCCTCCAGGCTTGACGCCCTGTCCCATAAAAGACAGTTCGAAAACTACTCATGCTCACCCGTTGGCCGATCCCGGGCCAGAGTCAGCAGATGTTGTTCAGTTATCCAGACAGTCTGTGCCAGCCCCGCCAATGTCGCAATTGTCTCTCAGCAGCGACGCTCATAGCGAACAAAACGATAGTTCGGTTGGCCATCGGCGGGCGTACCGGCAACGCTATCCACCTCCTGCCACTGGCTGAGGTCCAGCTCGGGGAAAAACGCGTCTCCCTCGAGCTCGATATCAACCTCGGTGAGATAGAGGCGCTGGGCCACCGGCAATGCCTGAGCATAGATCTGCGCGCCGCCCATCACCATGATCTCATCCGCCGCATCAACAGTGGCATGCTGATCGGCCATCTCGATGGCACTGGCCAGATCGTGACAGACCCGCACGCCATCATGCTGGAAGGCAGTATCCCGGGTCACCACAATATTCAGTCGGTTGGGCAACGGGCGTCCGATGGACTCGAAGGTCTTGCGCCCCATTACCAGCGGCTTCACCTGGGTCATGCGCTTGAAGAACTTGAGGTCTTCCGGCAGATACCAGGGCAGTTGATTATCGACGCCGATCACTCTGTTGCGCGACATCGCCGCAATCATCGCCACCGGAATCAGTGTATCGAGCATCTGAATGGGAGCCTGTTCGCTCATACCGCCACCTCTTCACTCATACCGCCACCTCGGCCTTTATATGCGGGTGTGGATCGTAGTCCTGGATCGAGATGTGCTCGAAGCGGAAATCAAACAGGTTTGATACCGAGGCATCCAGTTCCAGACGTGGCGCGTGACGAGGTTCACGCGACAGCTGTTCGCGGGCCTGGTCAAGGTGGTTCAGATAAAGGTGAGCGTCCCCCAGAGTATGCACGAAATCCCCCGGCTTCAGCCCCACCACCTGGGCGATCATCTGCGTCAACAGCGCATAGCTGGCGATGTTGAAGGGGACCCCGAGGAAGATATCCGCGCTGCGCTGATAGAGCTGACAGGACAAACGACCATCGGCAACATGGAACTGGAACAGGCAATGACAAGGCGGCAACGCCATCTCATCGACCAGTGCCGGGTTCCAGGCTGAGACAATCAGCCGGCGTGAGTGCGGATTGCTGGACAACTGCTCAAGCAGCTTCGCAATCTGGTCGACGTGGCCACCGCGCGGGTCCGGCCAGCTACGCCACTGGTAACCATACACCGGCCCGAGATCGCCATTCTCGTCAGCCCACTCGTCCCAGATACGCACCCCATTTTCCTTCAGGTAGGCAATATTGGTATCGCCCTGAAGGAACCACAGCAGCTCATGGATGATAGAGCGCAGGTGCAGTTTCTTGGTGGTCAGCAGAGGAAAGCCCCGCGCCAGATCGAAGCGCATCTGGTGGCCGAACAGCGAACGCGTCCCGACACCGGTACGATCCGAGCGCTCGACGCCGTTCTCCAACACTTCGCGCATCAGGTCCAGATAGGGGGCTTCGAGAGCCGGCTTTTGAAGAGCAGGCTGCTCAGGGGCGAGTAGACCAGAATCAGTCAAGGACATCAGCTTCTCTGTTTCGGGCAGTCGGAAAGTGGCCTGTGTCTGGAACATGTTTTCAGGAAATGGGGTCAGAAAACGGTTTCAGAAAACAGCTCCAGAAAACGGTTCCAGAAAACGGCGCAGGAATACGATTCAGGAAAGGAGTTCCAGGACAGGCGCTCAAGGAAAATAGTCTAAAGAAAATCGCCGCTCCAGGCCAGGAGACGGCGATTTGTCGTTCACCCCATTGAAGGTGCGTTCGTAGCTCGCGACCCACATGGATGTGGGAAGTGCACATTCGTCGGGAACGAACATGGGCCAGCTCGTGGCTCGTGGCTCGTGGCTCGTGGCTCGTAGCTACAGCTTCCCATCCACGGGTTGGCGACGAGACCACACCACCAGCAGGACACCAAACAGGATCATCGGCAAGCTGAGCAGCATACCCATGGTCATCCATCCCAGAGCGATGAAACCAAGCTGCGGGTCGGGAAGACGCACAAACTCCACCGAAAAGCGGAATGCGCCATAGCAGATCAGGAACAGGCCGGACACCAGACCGCGACGACGCGGCTGCGCGGACACCCACCACAGGATCACGAACAGCACCACACCTTCCAGCAGCGCTTCATAGAGCGAAGACGGGTGGCGCGGCTCAGGACCGTAGCCGGGAAACGGCATGCCCCAGGGTAGATCGGTGACACGCCCCGGCAACTCATGGTTGATGAAGTTGCCGATACGCCCTGCGCCCAGCCCCACCGGCACCAGAGGAGCAACGAAGTCCGTCAGGGTGAAGAAGGCCAACCCCTTGCGGCGAGCAAACAGCAGCGCCGCAACCAGCACGCCGATCAGACCGCCGTGGAAGCTCATGCCACCATCCCAGACCTTGAAGACCCACAGCGGATCGCCGAGCCACTGATCCAGCCCGTAGAACAGCGCATATCCCAGCCGTCCACCGCCGACCACACCGACGGCCGTGTAGAACAGCAGATCGCTGACATCATCGCGGGTCAGGCCGATGCGCGCAGCACGACGACACCCCAGCCACCAGGCGGCGACAAAGCCCACCACATACATCAGTCCGTACCAATGCACCTTGAAGGGCCCAAGCGCGATGGCCACCGGATCGATTTCAGGATAACTCAACATAGGTAAGTTGCTTCCCTGCAGGAAAATCTGGAAATGAATATGACTGCCGACATCGACAAGGGTTCAGGGCAAAAGAAACCCCAGCCCTACAATAACCAGCAATGCAGCAAATGACAGTTTGAGCACCCGGGCAGGGAGATAATGCGCCAGACGCACTCCGAGCCGCGCACAGGGCACACTGGTGACGACGATGCCGATGAAGGCCGGCACCATGACATAGCCCAGCGCACCTTCAGGCAGTCGCACATCGCCCCAACCGGTGATCATGAAGGTCGCCGCGCCCACCAGCGCAATCGGCAGACCGCAGGCCGACGAAGTGCCCACCGCCTGGGTCATGGTCGCACCACAGCGGATCAGCCAGGGCACACTCAGCGTGCCACCGCCGATACCGAACAATGCCGATATACCTCCAATTACCCCACCGGCAGCCACCATCCTGCCTTTTCCGGGCGAGGTGCTTCCGGCGGGGGGCGAACGCCCGAAAACCAGTCTCGCGGCCACCAGCAGCAGAAAGATACCGAACAGGATACCCAGCTTGCCACCGGAAAGACTGCCGGCGACGAACACTCCTGCTACGGCGCCGACCACCAGGCCCGGCAACAATGCCTGCAACCAGTCACGCCGGACGCTGCCTCGGCGCAGATGCCCCAGCGCAGAAGAGGCTCCGGTCACCGATATGGTAGCCAGTGAGGTGCCCACAGCGAGATGCATGGACACGTCCGGCGAGACATTCAACAATGAGAACACCGAGACCAGACTGGGCACGATGATCAGGCCTCCCCCGACTCCGTAGAGACCCGCCATGGTGCCAGCCACCGCCCCGAGGGCGAGATAGGCCAGCAGGGACAGCAGCATCAGTCCATGCCCCCGGGTGCCGCATCTCCCCCCTTCAACCAGGTCTCGACGGTCTCGAGCAGCGCCTGGGGCCGATAGGGTTTGGCCAGAACACCATCCATACCCGCCTCTCGGAAACGCTGCTGGTCCTGATCATTGGCGTTGGCCGTCAGGGCTATCACGGCTGCCCTTTGCCGCTGGGGCGACGCGGCCTCGAAGGCACGCAGGCGTCGACAGGCTTCGACGCCATCGATATCGGGTAGGACAATATCCATGAGAACCAGATCAACAGCATGAGTCTGCAGCAACTCGAGGGCCTCGCCACCGCTGGTCGCAGTGATGACACCAAACCCTTCGCGCTCCAGAACCTGACGCGCCAGCATCAGATTGACGGGACCGTCGTCGACGATCAATACCCGGGCTGCGGGTGCAGCAGGATCATCGCCATCCTCAACCTTTCCATCATCGAGGTTCTCCAGCAACAGGCGCACATCCGACAAGCGACGGCGCAACTCATCGCCATCCGTCACCTGCTGAAGCACGTCACGCCTCTCCACCAGCTCGATGACTGGTGCCAGTGAACCTGCGATGTGCGCAAGATAGCTCGACTTGAGACGCGACTCATTGCGGGCACGCGCCAGGGCGGTGGCAAGGCGCTGGATCTCGTCACGCAGTATGGGTTCCTGACTACTGGGCGGCGTTACTGGATCGGAACTGGGAGGTTGACGACTGTCATAGAAACGCAGTAGCTGATCAACGCCCTTGATGGCATTGAGCACCCGCTCCGTCAAAGAGGCGTCATCATGCTCCGGCCACGAAACACCCAGTAGTGCGAAGCGTCGCGAAAGCCTTTCATCGATGTTGTCCAGGGTCCCATCCAGGCACCTCTGCAGACGATCAACACGGTGACGCAGCAGCATCAGGAAGATCAGCAGATTGAGCGTGGTTCCGGCCACCAGGCCCATCATCAGCCACAGGTTGGTCCCCCAGTTGGCCGCCTGGGGCATCAGCCAGTGCAGGCTGCCACCGAGCCCCAGTCCCAACAGCAACAACACCATTTGAGCAATGGTCACCGGCCACAGAATGGGCATCACCAACCGGTACCAGATGCGATCCTTGCGTGTCTCACCCGCCATGTCGAATCCTGTCACACGGAAGTGCGGATGAGTGTACGTTGCCGAGTAGTACCTTGTCATTTGCGCATGTATGCATACAGCTCACTACATCTCAACGCTATGAATTGATCTCGATGACGAAACTCAGGCCCGACTTTTTCCGCCACACTTTCGCACTTGTCTGGTTCCCGCTAATCTGCGGTCATGTGTCTTATCGCCCTGCATTTCGCCCCGGGGACTTCAGTCCCTCTGATACTCGTTGCCAACCGCGACGAGCAGCATAGTCGTCCCACTGCACCGCTGGCTACCTGGCGCGACCACTCCACGATCAGTGGCGGCCGCGACCTCCAGGCAGGAGGTAGTTGGCTGGCGGTACATCAACGCGGCCGCTTCGCCGCCCTGACCAATGTGCGCGATCCTGAACTCATCAGTACCCCGCAGACTCCCAGCCGCGGCCAACTGGTGCGCGATGCCCTGCTGGCCGATGACCTCGAGGCCTGGCTGGAGCTGCAACTGACCGGCACCGGGCTCGCCTACGGTGGGTTCAACCTGCTGGTTGGCGATGCCCAGCACCTCTGGCACCTGAGCCGCCATCGTCAGGGCATGCAACTGGCGGCGGTGACGGCGGGCACCCACGGCCTGTCCAACGCCACCCTGGATAGTCCCTGGCCCAAACTGGTCGAAGTACGCGACGCATTGAGCCGAGATATGGCAGAAGGCCTGGAGCCATCACTGCGGTTGCCCGAGAGCAGAGCCTGTTTTGCAGACACCCGCCAGGCACCGGATGCCATGTTGCCTGATACCGGAGTCGGTCTTGAACTGGAGCGTTTTCTCTCCGCGCCCTTCATCGTCGGCGAAGACTACGGCACCCGTTCAACAACACGCCTTGCCCTGGTGACTACTGACTCAGCCCCCCACTTCCGCATGATCGAACAGCGCTTCGGCGCACAGGGCATCGCACTGGGTAAAAGTCAGCTGGAGATACCGATCACCGCCGAACAACGGGCGACACTGGTGTCCGGGGTCGACCGCTGACCAGGCCATCAAATGCATCCTCATTGAGCCGCGATCAGTACAGCACTGGGGAATCACGGAGTCAGTCCTGAGGCGGCAGTAGATGCGCCAGCTGCCACTCTTGCATGCGCTCGGCCAGATGACGACGGATCGCCGTGGGAGATTCCAGCATCAAGGTTTCCTCGACCAGCTGCGTCGCTGCCTGGTAAGTCACTCGGCGGATCGCCGCACGTACGCGAGGCAGGCTGGGAGCATTCATCGACAGGGTGTCAAAGCCCATGCCCATCAACAACAGCGCACCGGCGGGATCACCGGCCAGTTCACCACATACCGATGCCGGGACACCGAGCTGCGCCGACTCTGTTGCCAGACGCTGCAGCGCCGACAATACCGCTGGGTGACAGGAGTCGTAGAGATCCGCGACACGTGGATTATTGCGATCCACCGCCAGCAGATACTGGGTCAGGTCGTTGCTGCCGACGGAGAAGAAATCGACTCGTCTGGCCAGCGCTGCCAGCTGGTAGAGCGTTGCCGGAACCTCGAGCATGACACCAATGCGAGGACGTTCAACGGCACCTCCCTCCTCTCCCAGTTCGATGATGGCGCGATCAATCAACTTCAGCGCATCATCAACCTCATCGATGGTGGTCACCATCGGCAACAGGATCTGGAGGTTATTGAGCCCCTGGGAGGCCTTGAGCATGGCGCGTAACTGCACCATCAACACCTCGGGGTGATCGAGGGTGACACGAATGCCCCGCCAACCAAGGAAGGGATTGGCCTCTTCGATGGGGAAGTACGGCAGATCCTTGTCACCACCGATATCCAGTGTCCGCATCACCACCGGCAGCGGCGCAAAGCTGGACAGCTGATCGCGATACAGACGCGTCTGCTCCTGCTCCCCCGGGAAGCGTTCGGTGATCATGAACGGCACTTCAGTGCGATACAGGCCCACCCCGCCAATGCGCGACTTGAGTGAGGCAACGGTATCCACAGCGAGTCCGGTGTTGACCATCAACACCATCTCATGATTATCCGGTGTCGTGCTGGGCAGATCCTGCTCGTGTTCGAGCATCTCCGACAGGGCCAGCTCTTCGTCGATCAAGGTCTGATAATGGCTGACCAGTTCGGGAGTGGGACGCACGAACACTCGACCCCGGTGGCCATCCAGCACCAGCCGTGCCCCCCCAAGGCGAGGCATGGGCAGATCGACCATCCCCGAGACCAGAGGAATGCCCATGGCTCGAGCGATGATCGCCACATGGGAGTTGCTCGAGCCGCGCAGGGAAATCAAGCCACCAAGGCGCTCGCGTGGCACCTCGCCCAGCAAGGCAACACTGATCTCGTCGCCGATCAGAATGGTGTTGGGTGGATATTCATCCGGTTTGTCGGGTGACTCCTCCTGAAGATGAGCCAGCACGCGGCGACCGAGATCTCGCACATCCGCGGCACGCTCCTTGAGATAGTCATCGTTGACACGCTCGAGGTACTGCACATGGCGGCGCACGACGTCGGCCAGCGCCCCCGGTGCCCACTGGCCTTCACGAATACGTTTCTCGACTTCCTGAGACAACGCCGCCTCACCCAACATCTGCTGATAGACCTCGAACAACGCGAGCTCCTGGGCAGAAATACGGTTGGCCAGCCGCTCACCAGCGGCGCGGATCTCCTCCTTGACCTTGCCGATGGCCAGTTGCAGGCGCTCGATCTCGAACTCGACATCGGTCGGCACCAGATCCGGCACACTATCGAGATCCGCCGGTGGCGACAGCACCACTGCTTCGCCGATGGCCATGCCCGGTGACGCGGCTATACCGATGAAGGTGGCCTGGCCGCCGGGCAGCGAGGGCCGCGTCAGGCCGCCGGTGGCAATGGCGTGTGCCAACACACCGGCCAACTGAGCCGCCATGGTGACCAGAAAGGCCTCGTCAGCTTCGTCATAACGACGTCGCTCGGCCTGCTGAACGACCAACACTCCCAGCATGCGGCGCTGGTGAATAATCGGCACGCCGAGAAAACTGGAGTAGCGCTCCTCTCCGGTGGCCTCGAAATAGCGGAAGCTGGGGTGGGCCTGAGCGTCCTCGAGATTGAGCGGCTCCTCCCGGCGCGCCACAGTGCCGACCAGGCCTTCGCCAACCGGCAGTGCCACGCGACCGACGGCCTGGGTACGCAGACCGATGGTTTCCATCAGCACCAGTGCATCCTGCTCGGCATCAAACAGGTAGAAGGAACACACATCCGTACGCATTGCCTTGCGGATACGCCGGACCATGGTCGATAGCGCTGCGTCGAGGCTCCGCGCGCTGTTGACCTCCTGAATGATTCGTCGAAGGACGTCGAGCATACTGAAAACCCTATGGCAGTGGCGGTTATCACCCCGGTGAGGAACGTCGTTTCGCCGACCTCACCCTGTTGTTCCTGGAGTCCGTTGCGGAAACTCTGGTTTTGGAACCCCTGGCTCCTGAGACTCGCATTATTCAACCTCGTTGTTCTGCATATCCCCAGTGGTCAACCTGCTCATGTTCCAGCGCCAGGCTCTGGGCACGGGGCAGCAGCTCGCGCAATGCCCGTCGATATACCTCGCGCTTGAATGACACCACCTGTCCCAGTGGATACCAGTAACTGACCCAGCGCCAGCCATCGAATTCCGGCTTGGGAGTACCATCTACACAGATGCGGGTTTCCTGGCAACGGATTCGCAGCAGGAACCACTTCTGTTTCTGGCCGATACACACCGGGCGGGAGTGCGTACGTACCATGCGTCGCGGCAAGCGATAGCGCAGCCATCCTCTGGTGCAGGCGAGAACCTCCACGTCATCAGCGGTCAGGCCGATTTCCTCGTGCAATTCTCTGAACAATGCCTGCTGAGGCGTCTCATTCGACTTGATGCCTCCCTGGGGAAACTGCCACGCATTCTGCCCTACCCGACGCGCCCAAAGCAGCTGCCCACAGTCGTTGACAATGATGATGCCAACATTGGGGCGAAAGCCGTCTGCGTCGATCACGGGCTTCACCTTATGAAGTCGATATTGGCTTCATTCTTCCACAATGGATTGAAGCGCATCAATACAACTTCTCGAACCCCTGCCAGCCTTCTGCCATAATCGCCGCCTTTGTGCGACCACCCCAGCGGCACAGAAGACGCAGATCTCCTTGGGGCAACCAGTCAGGGAAGCATCTCGAGAACCCTGTACAGGGGGCCCTGGAGACCTTCTCAACGGACCATTCTCAATGGACATTCCCAACGCAGAGGACACCCAAGTAGTGAGTCTGGCAATCTTCGATCTCGACAATACCCTGCTCTCCATCGACAGTGATCACGCCTGGGGCGAGTTCCTGCTCGAACAGGGCGCCGTGGATCCCGTGGCCTATCGCGAGGCCAATGACCGCTTCAAGAGAGACTATGACGCCGGTCAACTGGACATGAATGCCTTTCTCGAAGTGGCCCTCAAACCGCTGGCTGAAAACTCCATGGAACAACTGGCGGCCTGGCACCAGCAGTTCATGGCCAGCAAGATCGAACCCAACATCCTGCCCAGCGCCGAAGAGTTGATCGCCCGCCATCGCAGCCGCGGCGATACGTTATTGATCATTACCGCGACCAATCGTTTCATCACAGGTCCCATTGCCGAGCGCCTGGGTATCGACGAATTGATCGCCGTGGAGCCGGAAATCGACAACGGGCGCTATACCGGCCGCGTCAATGGCGTGCCAAGTTTCCAGCAGGGCAAGGTCACTCGCCTCGAGCAGTGGCTGGAAAATCGCGATGACAGCCTTGAAGGCGCCTGGTTCTACAGCGACTCCCACAATGATCTGCCGCTGCTGGAACTGGTCGATCATCCCGTCGCTGTCGACCCTGACTCCCACCTGCGCCAGGTCGCGGAATCCCGGGGCTGGAAGATCATCTCTCTGCGCGACTGATACGGCTCTACACCGTCAGTCCAGGCAACATTTTCAGCGCACGCAAAAAGCAAAAAGCAAAAAGCCCCGTCACTCGATCGCAGTTGAACGGATCCCGCTTCAACTGCTCCCGGTGACGGGGCCTTTCGTGTCGATGGATGGCGGCTGCCGACGGTCCGATGCCACAGCATCAGCGGAGCAGCCGCCACTCAGCCATCAGCCATCAGCCATCAGCCAAGCAGATGTTCCACTGCCGCACGCTCCTCGCGCAGCTCCTGCTCGGTGGCCTGCATGCGACCACGGCTGAATTCATCAACCTCGAGTCCCTGCACGATCTCGTACTTGCCGCCCTGGCACTTGACCGGGTAGGAGTACATGATGCCCGGCTCGACGCCGTAGCTACCGTCAGACGGAATACCCATGCTGACGATGCCGTCGCTGCCCAGCGCCCAATCGCGCATATGGTCAATGGCGGCAGAGGCAGCAGAAGCGGCAGAAGAAGCACCGCGAGCCTTGATGATGGCGGCGCCACGCTGCTGGACGGTCGGGATGAAGTCATTCTCGTACCAGTCGCGCTCGACCAGATCGAAAGCCGCCTTGCCATCAACGGTGCAGTGAGACAGATCCGGGTACTGAGTGGCGCTGTGGTTGCCCCACACGATCATGTTCTCGACGTCGGTGACATGCTTGCCGGTCTTCTGGGCCAGCTGGCTCTTGGCGCGGTTGTGATCCAGACGCATCATCGCGGTGAACTGACCCGAGTCAAGGTCCGGCGCATTGCAGGAAGCAATCAACGCATTGGTGTTGGCCGGGTTACCGACGACCAGGACGCGGATGTCACGGCTGGCGTTGTCATTGATGGCCTTGCCCTGCACCGAGAAGATCGCCGCGTTGGCTTCGAGCAGGTCCTTGCGCTCCATGCCCGGGCCACGCGGACGCGCGCCAACCAGCAGAGCGAAGTCGGCATCCTTGAAGGCAACATTGGGGTCATCAGTGGCGACGATGTCCTGAACCAGCGGGAAGGCGCAGTCGTTGAGCTCCATCACCACACCGTTCAGGGCCTCCATGGCCGGAGTGATCTCGAGCAGCTGCAGAATCACCGGCTGGTCCGGGCCCAGCATGTCGCCAGAGGCGATACGGAAGGCAAGGGAGTAGCTGATCTGACCGGCAGCACCGGTGATGGCAATACGTACGGGGTCTTTCATCATGGCTCCTTGGGATTTGTCGCCGCGAGGGAGGCCCGGAGGTTCAGGATGACGGAAATGTCAGGGAGACAGGCCAGCCGAAGCACCTTCCCCTCTTCAGGCTACGTTGTTCGGGACGCGCCAAATCTTATGCCTGTCATGTCCAAAACTCAATTCGCCTGGGCAGGACCCTGACAGATGCCAGCGTCCCGCGACACGGATTCACCGTGCAGCCCCCAACAGCAGACCTGTCGTCAGGAAACGCCTTCCACCGGTGCATGCGCCTGATGCAGGCGTTGAATCAATTGGTCCTCGAGAGCAAAGCGCTCACGCAGGCCCTTCTTGAGGCGATCCAGCCAGGCGGGAAGACGTGCCAGATAATGCTGGCAGCGCACCGGTGTGGCGTAATCCTGATCGAAGGACAACACCAGCTCGGTGGACATCTCCAGGCGTTCGAGCAGCCTGTCCGCCAGTTGCAGAGCCTCACTGTCGTCGAAGGCCCGGGCTTCTTCGCGAAGCTGCGGATAGACCTCGAAGTGGCCAGCGCTGATGTAATCCATCAGCGTCTCGCTGAAGGCATCAACCCGTGACCGAGTGATGGTTTCGAGATCAGCGTCACAGGAATCATCGAGCCGGGAAAGCACTTCCACCAGCTGCTGGCGCTGGTCCAGCCAGCGGTCGATCAGTTGATGAACGCCGCCCCAACGTTCACGGGCAGACTTGCAGTCTTCGAGCATGGGAGTCTCCGTTGCGATTGCCATCCATCTCGGTTTGAGCGGAACAACAGAGTCTCCCCAGAAAGCGGTCCTGTCAATCCATCAACAGTAACTGCTTGTTCAGCCGTTCCAGCGATAGCCACAGCCGCGCATACGACCACAGCACATCATCGCCACGGGGATCAGCAACAGCACCACGAAACCGATCATCGTCCAACCCGGCAGCGACAAACCCAGCAGTCGAGCACCGACTTCCGCACACTCACCGGAGCCGGAAAGCACCGTGGATACCACCTGCTGCATGGGCAGCACATCCAGCATGTAGTCGAGCCCGGGACCGCAACTGGGTACCTCGTCTGCCGGTAGAGACTGCAGCCACAGATGACGCCCCGCCAACGCGATTCCACCGATCACCGGAAGCGCTGCCAACAGGCCATAGAGCACACCACCGAGGCGCGACGTCGGTGCGTGCAGCATGGCGATGAGGAACACCACACCAGCGATGATCACCGCGACACGCTGAAACACACAGAGCGGACAGGGCGTCAGTCCGAAACCGTGCTCCAGCACCAGCGCCACCGCCATCATCAATACGCAGAAGACAAACCCCAACAGGCTCCATTGACGCAGATTCCATTCGCTCATCAGCGACGCTCTCCAGTTACCTTCGATTGCTCCTCGGCTTCCCGAGGCGGTTCCATTGGGCTCAACGCCCGTGATTGACGCGCTCGCTCGAAATAGTCGGCCAGAAAGTCAGCGAAGCTGAAACTGTCCGCTGCCTCGATGTCGCGCTGCTGCTGATGAGAGGTTTCGACCAGTTGATCGAGCATCGGCTCCCGTGCGCGATTGATGGGCGTCTCGACGAGGCCAGCAGCCTGCTCCTGGGCGATGGCGACCATGGCATCGCTGTAGTCCTCATCGCCCTCCACAAGACGGGCCATGAGGCGCGCAGAAGGCGTCAACGAGGGATCGGTGAGACGCGGAGCCAATTCAGCGAGCGCCTCGGCATGCGGACGCCCCTCCTCGAGTTGATCGAGCAGCTCCGCGACCTGCTCCAACTGGGCAAAGATATCCTGTCCCCAGTCACTCAAGCTGCGGCGCTGGCCGCGATCAACAAGCTGCAGGCCCGGCTCGCGCCCACGCTCAACCACCAGACGGCGGTTGTCGTCGAGATGATCGCACTCCTGATCGCTGATCCAGGGACTTTCCGAGAGCAGGCACCACATCAGGAAGGTGTCGACGAAGCGAATCTCGGTGGCATCGAGGCCCAGCGGAGAAAAAGGATTGATATCGAGACAGCGCACCTCGATGTATTCGACGCCGCGCGCCTCCAGCGCCTGGCTTGGCGTCTCGTCGTGACGTGCGACCCGCTTGGGGCGAATATCACTGTAGTACTCGTTCTCGATCTGCAGAATGCTGGCGTTGAGCTGCTGCCAGTCATCACCGTCACGCACGCCCAGCGCCTCATAGCCGGGCCAACTGGTGGAAATGGCATTGCGCAGCGTATTGACGTAGTTCGACAACGAGTTGAAGCAGATCTTGAGCTGATCCTGCACCTTGTTCTGATACCCCAGGTCCGACATGCGCAGACTGGTCGCCAAGGGCGACAGCAGGGTGCGACGCGCATGACGCTGGAGCCCTTTCGGCACATTGCCGTCAGGCAGGAAGCTCTGATCCAGAGCCGGTGATGCGCCGAACAGATAGAGCAGCAGCCAGCTGTGGCGACGGAAGTTGCGAATCAGGTCGAAATAGCGCGCCGAGCGATAGTCATCGAGAGATGACTCCTCGCGCTCGTCGAGCGTCTTGAGCAGATTCCACAGGTCATCGGGGATCGAGACATTGTAGTGCACCCCGGCGATCGACTGCATGATGCGCCCATAGCGCACATCCAGCCCCTTGCGATAGACATGTTTCATGGTGCCGACATTGGAACTGCCGAAATCGGCGATCGGTACACTGTCGTTGCCGTTGAGGCGAGACGGCATGCTGCCCGGCCAGACCCACTCGCCCTCCAGGTGGCGATAGGTGAAGCGGTGCAGGTCCGCGAGGAACTCCAGCGCCTCATCCGGGCGGGTGTAGACCGGAGTGATGTACTCCAACAGCGCCTCGGAATAGTCCGTGGTGATGTGGGGATGGGTCAGCTTGGAGCCGAGTGCCGGAGGGTGCGGAGTCGCGGAGATTTCGCCATTCCGGTTGACCCTGAGCCCCTCCTTCTCGATACCGCGTCTGAGTCGGCCAAAGCGTCGTGCAGCGGCAGGGCCCCGCAGACGATTGAGGAGTGATGATAACTTAGTCGACAAGATGAACACCCCGTGTCAGGAAGAGACTCATGGGCCTGCTTCGGGTGGCAAGGATGAAACGGGCGCCTGTGCGCCCGTAGATTATGGGAATGCTGGCCGAGGATTCAAGAACGCTTCTGCTTTGCCTTGAGCAGCGCTGCTCCCAGCGCCCCCACCGGTGCTGCCGCTTCCTCGCGACGCCCCTGTTCACGCCGACGTCCGTCGCGGCCGCCACTTCCTCGACCGGCACTTTCTCGACTACCACGACGACGAGGCGCCTGACGCTCACCGGCATCAGCCTCTCCCGGCTGGTCGTCCAGACGCATGGACAGTCCGACACGTGCACGCTCGAGATCGATACTCATGACCTTGACCTTGACGATATCACCGGCCTTCACCACGGTGCGTGGGTCCTCGATGAAGCGGTCCGACAACGCCGAGATATGGACCAGGCCGTCCTGGTGCACACCGATATCGACGAAAGCACCGAAGTGAGTCACATTGGTCACGCTGCCCTCGAGCACCATACCCGGCTCGAGATCCTTGAGCGTCTCGACGCCCTCACGGAACTCGGCAGCCTTGAACTCGGGACGCGGGTCACGGCCCGGCTTGTCCAGCTCGCTGATGATATCGGTGACCGTCGGCACCCCGAAACGCTCGTCGGCGAAGTCTGTCGGCTTCAACGCCTTGAGGGTACTGCTGTCGCCGATCAGTGCCGACAGTTCCCGGCCGTTGCGCTCAGCAATACGCTCCACCAGCGGGTAGGCCTCCGGGTGCACGGCACTGGCATCCAGCGGGTTATCGCCGTTCATGATACGCAGGAAGCCCGCACACTGCTCGAAGGTCCTGGGGCCCAGGCGCGAGACATCCAGCAGATCACGGCGGTTGCGGAAGGCACCAGCGGCATTGCGTCGTGCCACAATGTTCTCGGCCAGCGCAGGGTTGAGGCCCGCCACTCGCGACAGAAGCGCCGAGGAGGCAGTATTGAGATCAACGCCCACGGCGTTGACACAGTCCTCGATCACCTTTTCCAGGCTTCTTGACAACTGTACCTGAGAAACATCGTGCTGATACTGGCCTACCCCGATCGACTTGGGCTCGATCTTGACCAGTTCGGCCAGGGGGTCCTGTAGACGGCGCGCAATCGACACCGCACCACGGATGGTGACATCGAGGTCCGGCAATTCCTTCGAGGCATACTCGGAGGCCGAGTACACCGAAGCGCCAGCCTCGGACACCATGACCTTCGACAGGCGCCGGTCCTTGAGCATCTTGACCAGGTCGGCCGCCAGCTTGTCAGTCTCGCGACTGGCGGTGCCATTGCCGACGGCAATCAGCTCGACATCATGCTTCGTCACCAGCTTCGCCAGCTCGGCAAGGGACGCATCCCACTGGTTACGCGGCGCATGGGGGAAAATCGTGCCCTGCTCGAGGAACTGCCCGGTGGCATCAACCACGGCCACCTTGCAGCCGGTCCGCAGCCCCGGATCGATGGCCAGGGTCGCACGGGGCCCAGCCGGCGCCGCCAGCAACAGATCCTTGAGGTTGGCAGCGAAGACGTCGATGGCATCGCCCTCGGCACGCTCACGCAGCCGCCCCATCAGCTCGGTTTCGATATGGGTGTAGAGCTTGACGCGCCAGGTCCAGCGCACCACTTCACCCAGCCAGCGATCCGCCGGGCGCCCTTCATCGGTCACACCGACATGACGAGCAATCGTGACCTGAGCGGGATGAAGTGGTGCCTCATCTTCACCAGGCAGACGCAGGGTCAGTGCCAATACGCCCTCGTTGCGACCACGGAACATTGCCAGAGCGCGGTGCGACGGCACTTTTGCCAGAGCTTCGTCATGCTCGAAGTAATCGGAGAACTTGGCACCTTCCTGTTCCTTGCCACCAATCACTCGGCTGGACAGCTGGCCTTCATTCCACAGTCGCTCGCGCAATGCACCGACCAGCTCGGCATCCTCAGCGAAACGCTCCATCAGGATCTGCTTGGCACCATCCAGGGCAGTCTTGGCATCCTCGATGGCCGGAATATCGCCCTCTGCCGCACGCAGGTAGCCCTGCGCCTCGCTTTCCGGGTCGAGCATGGGATTGGCCAGCAACGCGTCGGCAAGAGGCTCCAGCCCCGCTTCGCGTGCGATCTGCGCCTTGGTACGACGCTTCTTGCGGTAGGGAAGATAGAGATCCTCGAGGCGCTGCTTGGTATCCGCCTCACGGATACTCGCCGCCAGCTCGGCGGTCAGTTTGCCCTGCTCATCGATGGCTGCCAGAACGGTGCTACGGCGCTCCTCAAGCTCACGCAGATAACCGAGGCGCTCCTCGAGCTGACGAAGCTGAGAGTCGTCCAGAGCGCCGGTAACTTCCTTGCGGTAGCGAGCGATGAAAGGCACTGTTGCGCCGCCATCCAGCAACTCTACGGTAGCCGCAACCTGTGAATTCCTGACCGACAGTTCATCGGCCAGACGTGCAATGATCCTGGCGTTTGCGTCCATGAATACCCTGACATTCCGACTTCTAGACAAGTGGCGCTCAAGGTATCACAAAGCGAACCTTCGCGGGCACTGCCTGCGGAGCTGTAAGCTGTAAGTTTCGAGCTGTAAGCCGTACATCACAGAACTGATACCTCTCCGTCCGGTAGCAAGTGTGCACAAGCATTTACTACTTACTGCTCACATCCCCATAGCCCAAGGTTACTTACAACTTATAGCTTATAGCTTATAGCTTATAGCTCTGGCCCCAGACTAATCGGTGCTGTGTCCTACGCCGCCATAAACTTCAACGCCACGCCGTTGTTGCACCAGCGCAGCCCCGTCGGCTGCGGGCCATCCTCGAAGACGTGGCCCTGGTGGCCGCCACAACGAGCGCAGTGATACTCGGTACGTGGAAACACCAGAAAATAGTCGGTCTTGGTCAGCAGGTGGCCCTCGACATGTTCGAAGAAGCTGGGCCAGCCGGTACCGGAGTCGTACTTCATGGCGCTGGTGAACAACAACAGGTCGCAACCGGCGCAGTGGTACTCGCCTTCACCATATTCCTTGTCGAGCGGACTGGAACCCGCCCGCTCGGTCTCCTCTTCGCGCAGTACGGCATACTGCTGTTGTGTCAGGCGTTCACGCCACTCCGCCGCGCTCAACTCCAACGGTTCGATATCCGGCGAACGCGTCAGGTTCAGCTCGGGACGAGCAAGCACCATACCCGGCACTACCGCAGCCACCCCTCCCAGACCGATCAAGCCAAGAAAACTACGTCGTTTCATGGTCACTCCCCACATCGGATGATTCCAGTATCAGGGATTTGGTCGCTTCTGCCAGAGAATCCTTACACACCATCCTTGCACGCCATCATGGGCGACCAGCAGCGACAAGCCACAGACTGCGGGAAGGATGTGCCGGAAGCTCCAATCTGGCGTTGAACTGCTCGCTGCCCGAGTGGAGCGTGCTTGTCGCTCGTGGCCTACCGCAGAATGCGAAAAACCCCGACCATCTCTCGATGGCCGGGGTTGGCAAGCCAGGCCCGGCGAACCGGGCTCTGTCGATATCAGCCCAGACGCGGGCCAGCCTCGACGATGGCTTCACTGACACCATCGAACTTGCGGAAGTTGTCGATGAACTGCCCTGCCAGCTCGTCGCGCTTGCGATTGTAGGCCTGCTGATCATCCCAGGTCTGGCGCGGGTCGAGCAGGCTGGAATCAACACCCGGTACCGCTACCGGTACCGCCAGGTTCAGCCCGTCGATATGGCGCGTCTCGACGTCACGCAGCACACCGGACTGAATGGCATGAATGATGGCGCGAGTGGTCGGAATGGAGAAGCGTGAACCGCCCTCACCGTAGGAGCCACCGGTCCAGCCGGTGTTGACCAGATACACCTGAGCATCCTTCTCGGCGACACGCTTGATCAACAGGTCGGCGTACTCACGAGCAGGACGCGGGAAGAATGGAGCGCCGAAGCAGGTCGAGAAGGTTGCCTCGAGACCACTGGAAGAACCCATCTCGGTTGAACCGACCTTGGCGGTGTAACCGGACAGGAAGTGATAGGCCGCTGCTTCACGGGACAGTACGGACACCGGCGGCAGAACACCGCTCATGTCGCAGGTCAGGAAGACAATGGCATTGGGCTCGCCGGCACGGTTTTCCGGTACACGCTTGGCGACGTGCTCCAGCGGGTAGGCAGCGCGGGAGTTCTGGGTCAGGCTGCCGTCGGCGTAATTCGGCTCACGACGGTCGTCGAGCACCACATTCTCGAGCACGGTACCGAACCTGATGGCATTCCAGATAACCGGCTCGTTCTTCTCGGACAGGTCGATGCACTTGGCGTAGCAGCCACCCTCGATGTTGAACACCGTGCCCACGCCCCAGCCATGCTCGTCGTCACCGATCAGATAACGGCTCGGATCAGCGGAGAGCGTGGTCTTGCCGGTACCGGACAAGCCGAAGAACAGCGTCGTTTCTCCGTCTTCACCGACGTTGGCGCTGCAATGCATGGGCAGTACATCGGAATCCGGCAGCAGGAAGTTCTGCACCGAGAACATCGCCTTCTTCATCTCGCCGGCATAACGCATGCCTGCGATCAATACCCGACGCGCGGCGAAATTGATGATCACGCAGCCATCGGAATTGGTGCCGTCACGCTCGGGATCACAGGCAAAGAACGGCGCATTGAGGATGGCCCACTGATCCTTGCCTGCAGCGTTGTAGCTCTCGGGACGCACGAACATGGTGCGACCAAAAAGGTTGTGCCATGCCGTCTCGGTGGTGACACGCACCGGCAGATAGTGTGCCGGATCACTGCCGACATGCAGCTCGGAGACATAGCGCTCACGGCTACCGAGATATTCCTCGACCCGGGTCCACAGAGCGTCGAAGCGTGCCGCATCGAAAGGACGGTTAACCGCGCCCCATTCAATGCTGCTGCTGGTGGAAGCCTCGTCGACGATGAAACGGTCCTTCGGCGAACGGCCAGTACGAGCACCGGTATTCACTACCAGGGCACCATTGGCGGCAAGCCGCCCTTCACCGTTGGCCACAGCGCGCTCGATGAGCTCTGCCGTACTGAGATTGGTATGAACGGACGGCGCTTGTTGGGTCGTGGTCATGTCATTTCCTGGGCCAGATGGCCACTCTCTCTCGTTTGCCGGGCGTATCCGGGCATGCTGAACTTGATCATTCACGGACAACGAACGGAGGGTCATTGTTCCACCGCCGCCATCCACCTCAGCACCACCTTCAACGCGTGGTATCCCTCCCGGCCGCCAACGCGGTTTCACCGTCTTGTGATTCAGCCACGCCACAACATGAATGCATGTGTGGCTGCAGCAACGACAACCGGGGATGCAGAATCGCGGGGATTATGGCAAAAAAGTTTCGCGCTGGAAACGCTCACGTTTGCCGACGTTCGTGTAGTTTTACTACTACATTCAGCCAGAATCGCTGGTTTTATGTTGCCTGACTACAGAAGGGGTGCAACAGCACCGAACAGCGCACGGCGACCAACCGCTCGCTGCCCGGCATCTGGCACGAATCAGTGCACTGTCGGCGCTTCTCCGTCGGGGTCCTCGATCAATCCTTCCACCTCCGCGGCAGAGAACTGGTAACGCGTATGACAGAAGTGACATTGCGTTTCGATACCGCCTTGATCCGCGACAATGTCACGTAATTCGTCAGCGCCCAGCGAAACGATGGCCCCGGCAATGCGCGAACGGGAACAGGTACAACCGAAACGCAACGCCTTGGGGTCAAAAACGCGCACTGTTTCCTCATGAAACAGACGGGTCAGCAACGTGGCGGAGTCAAGCTCGACCAGTTCGCTGCTGGAAATAGTGGCCGCCAGTTGGGTGGCACGATCCCAGGCATCATCATCCTGGTTGAGCGACTCATCCGGCAGGCGCTGCAACAGCATACCGGCAGCATGCTGGCCATCAGCAGCCAACCAAAGGCGTGTCGGCAATTGCTCGGACTGGGAGAAATAGGCCTCCAGGCACGTAGCCAGAGAATCATGCTCGATGGCCACCACGCCCTGATAGCGACGCCCTTCTCGCGGGTCCAGCGTGATCACGATCTGGCCATCCCCCACCAGGCTACGGAAATCCGCCGCCTCTGACGGCAAGGCGGCATCCTCCGACAACCGAGCGATGGCACGCAGTTCACCACCGGGGTTGGATTCCGCCATCAGCAAGCTGACCACGGCACTGCCACGCACTTCGAGACTCAGTGTACCGTCCAGCTTGACGGTATCGGTCAGCAACGCCACTGCAGCCAGCAACTCTCCGAGCTGATTGTTGATGGCAGGCGGATACTCGTGACGCTCGAGGACTTCCGCATAGGCTCGCTCGAGGCGTGTTACTTCACCGCGAACATTGGTGGATTCGATAAGAAAGCGCTGTATCTGGTCGGTCATGGAAACTCACAATTGCAGGGATTCAAGGGGGCCAGCTATAGGCACTGAGCTTCGAGTCGTAAGCTGTAAGCCACGGGCGTCGAGCTGCGAGCCACGAGCTGCCCAAAGCCGCCCCGTAGGTCATAGACAAATCCAGCTTCGAGAAGCGGGCTTCAAGCCACGAGCGGATCGAGTGCCAAACCGGCCATTCCGTGCCTTTCCCGAAGTTCGGGGTTCAAGCTCGAGCGAAGCGTGCTCGTAGCTCGTAGCTCGAGCATAGCGTGCTCGCTGCTCAACTCTCGCCGCCCTGCTCACGCTGAAAACGTTTGATATCACGGCGCGCACGCTTGTCCGGACGCTTGAGAGGGTGCTGGAAGACCTCACGGGCCTGGCGTCGGCTTTCCGATTCACGCTCTCGGCGCTGGCGACTCTGCTCGGTTTCACGGTAGAGCGCCTGAGCTTCCGGTGCGCCACGCCGCTTTTCGCTGATATCGAGGATCTCGACCTCCAGCGTATCCCAGCCCTGGGGTACGCGTACGATCATACCGGTGCTTACCGCCTTGCTGGTCTTGGCCCTGGTGCCATCAACCTCGACCTTGCCGCCGTCGATGGCCTTCTTGGCTAGAGCACGGGTCTTGAAGAAGCGAGCCGCCCACAGCCACTTGTCGAGACGAACATTATCCATGACGCGTCTCCTCGGGAGGCAGAATATCGGCGAAGCGATCCAGGGCGGTGAAATCGATCAGCTCACGCTCCGGGCGCTGGCTGTCGGGCTGACGGATACCCAGCAGATGGCGGATGCCGAACTGTCTGGCGCTTTCCAGCACATGGGGGTTGTCATCAATGAACAACGTCCGCTCGGGGTCAAAGGGTTCGATCTGCTGCAGGGCATGCCAGAAGGCCTGCTCCTCCTTGGGCTCACCAACATCCGCCGAGGACACGATGGCATCAAGGTAATCATCCAGTCCGGTGAGCGGCAGTTTCAGATCCAGACTGGCTCGGTCCGCATTGGTGGCCAACACCACCCGCGGATGCGCCTTGCGCAGCCAGTTCAGGAAGTCGAGAGCATCGCCGCGCAGGCCAATCAAGTGCTGAACTTCGCGCTTGAGTGCGACGATATCGACGTTCAACTCAAGGCTCCAGTACTTGAGACTGTACCAATTGAGTGTGCCCTGCTCACCGATGATTCGCTCACGCAACGCCAGACGCTCTGCCTCGCCCAGCTGATGCAACTCGACATAGCGGCGCGGCAGGTGCTCGAGCCAGAAGTGGCTATCGAAATGCAGATCGAGAAGAGTCCCGTCCATATCCAGTAGAACGGTATCAATGGCGCGCCAATCGATCATCGAGTCCCCCAGGTCAACGAATACTTCACTGCGACAGAAGGAGCCACCCAACCCGGCATCTGCTCTCGCCAGGCCCGGCGCCGAAAATCCCACAGCCGTGAAGACAGAACATGATAGTTTAACTGATACTCAGAGCATGCCGCGAGCCCGGCACTGCTCTAGTAATAAACATCCAGTAGTAAACATCCGAATATCTGGAGCCCGCATGAGCCGTTCCCCTGACCACAATCCTCATATCCTTGCGCGCCGGACAGTCGCAAGAAGCCGCCTGTTCAATATCGAGGAGATCGATCTACGCTTTTCCAATGGCGCGGAACGCACCTTTGAGCGATTGGGTGGCAACGGCAAGGGGATCGGTGCAGTGATGATCGTGGCCATGCCTGACCCGGACCATGTGCTGCTGATTCGTGAGTATGCCGCCGGGTACGAGGATTACACCCTGACGCTACCCAAGGGCCTGATCGACGAAGGCGAGGATGTGGTGTCCGCTGCCGATCGAGAACTGAAGGAAGAATGCGGATTCGGTGCACGGCGTATCGAGCCGCTGGTGGAACTGTCCCTGTCCCCCAACTACATGCGCCAGAAGATTCAGGTCATGCTGGCCCGCGATCTCTACGAGGAGCGCCTGCCAGGCGACGAGCCCGAACAACTGGAAGTCGAAACCCATCGCCTGGACTCCATCCCCGCACTGCTGGCCCGCGAGGATTTCCATGAGGGACGCGCCGTCGCCGCCCTCTATATCGCCCGCGACAAGGTGATGAATGAGATGTGAGCCGCGAGTGTCGAGCTGCGAGCCACGAGCTGTCCAGTGCCGCCCCAGGATCACAGACAAGAGCCGAGGGACACAGTTACCTGCAACCCACATTCATGTGGGTTGAGGGACTTTTCGTCGGGAAAGAACATAGCCAGCTTGAAACTTACAGCTTATAGCTCGCCCAGCTCGTGGCTCGTGGCTCGTGGCTCGTGGCTCGTAGCTCAACTTACCGCATCACCCGCCGCAGGTTGTTGCCACCTTCCTTGATCCGCACCCAACGCCCCTGACGGTAGCTGTCACGGCCGGCTTCCAGCAGCGTCATGATCTCGACGCCGTCTTCTCCGGTGACAGCAGGCTGGCCCCCCTTGAGCAGCAGAGCTTCTCGAATGGATTCGTAGTAGGCAAGGTAGTTGCCCGGAATCGACGGATACTCCTCGACCAGCAACTCCGGCTGTTCCGACGTGCCATGATTGAGCGTCAAATGGCCTGGGTACGGGTCCTCACCCCAGTTCTCGCTGGGCATCAAGCCTTCCTTGAGCATCGCTTCCTGGGGATCCAGGCCATAGGTCGAGTAACTGCCTTGGGTACCATGGATCAGAAAGCGCGGGCTGGGCTCGGCGACCAGCGTCGAGGCCTGCAGTGTCACCCGCAGTCCGTCGTAGTCCAGCATGGCGACGAAATCATCATCGACCTCGGAGCCCTCACGGGCCGTTGCCTGCTCGAGCATGATCGCACGCGGCATGCCGAACAATTCACGCGCCTGATCAAGCAGGTGCGGGCCGAGGTCATACCAGATACCACCACCGGGCTTGTTGCGATCACGCCAACGATCGGTGACCAGCGGGCGATAGCGGTCGAAACGCGAGGTGAAGGACACCACCCGCCCCAGATGGCCTTCATCGAGCAGTTTACGCACGGTGAGGAAGTCGCTGTCCCAGCGGCGATTCTGGAACACGCTGAGCATCAGGTTGGAACGGTCAGCCTGGGCACGCAGAGTACGGGCCTCGGACAGTGCCACCGTGATCGGCTTGTCGATCACCACATGCTTGCCTGCCGCCAGCGCAGCCTTGGCCATGGGGAAGTGCAACTCATTGGGAGTGGCAATCACGACCAGATCAATGAGTCGTTCATTGAGCAGGTCATTGAGGTTCTCGACCACTTCCACATCAGGCCAGTCGGCCTTTACCCTGGCGGGGTTGGAACTGACTACGGCCATCAGCTCCAGCCCTGTTGCCGCCTTGATCAGGGGAGCATGGAATGTCTTGGCGGCCATCCCGTAGCCTACCAGGCCCACGTTCAGGGTCTGTGTCTTCATAAAGGATCCATCTACCTTCTCTTTTATAACAATAACCCCGAGTCAGCAGGACGCCAACTCGGGGTCACCTAAGGTATCCAGGATGCCTTGATCAGTCGAGTTTCTCGAGATCGCGTACAGCGCCCTTGTCGGCGGAAGTCGCCAACAGCGCGTAGGCCTTCAGCGCCGCCGACACCTTGCGGTCTCGCTGGATGCTGGGCTTCCAGGCATCAGCGCCACGCGCTTCCTGAGAGTCGCGACGTGCCGACAGTTCTGCTTCATCCAACAGCACATTGATGGTCCGGTTGGGGATATCGATGCGGATGATATCGCCATTTTCGACCAGTCCGATGGCGCCCCCGGCTGCCGCTTCCGGCGAGGCATGGCCAATCGACAGCCCCGAAGTCCCTCCCGAGAAGCGCCCATCGGTCAGCAGTGCACAGGCCTTGCCCAACCCCTTCGACTTCAGATACGAGGTCGGGTACAGCATTTCCTGCATACCGGGCCCACCACGCGGCCCTTCGTAGCGGATTACCACCACGTCGCCTTCCTTCACCTTGCCACCGAGAATGTTCTCGACCGCCTGATCCTGGGACTCGACCACATGCGCCGGCCCCTCGAATACCAGAATGCTCTCGTCGACACCGGCGCTCTTCACCACACAGCCATCTTCGGCGATGTTGCCGGTCAGCACTGCGAGGCCACCTTCACGGGAGAAGGCATGCTCATAGTCACGGATACAACCGGTAGCGCGGTCACCATCGAGGCTCGGCCAACGGGCACTCTGGGAAAAGGCTACCTGAGTCGGCACACCGCCAGGCCCGGCCCTGTAGAAGCTGACCACTTCCGGACTGGGATTGCGCATGATGTCCCACTCGTCCAGCGCTTCCTTGAGGGTGTCCCCATAGACCGTAGGCACACTGGTATTGAGCACTCCGGCACGATCCAACTCACCGAGGATGGCCATGATGCCACCGGCGCGGTGTACGTCCTCGATGTGGTACTTCTGGGTGTTGGGCGCCACCTTGCACAGCTGCGGCACCTCGCGGCTGAGGCGATCGATATCCTGCATGGTGAAATCGATCTCCGCCTCCTGCGCTGCCGCCAGCAGGTGCAGAATGGTGTTGGTCGAGCCACCCATGGCGATATCGAGGGTCATGGCGTTGCGGAACGCCGCCTTCGAGCCGATAGCGCGTGGCAGAAGGTGCGCTTCATCACCTTCATAGTAGCGTTTGGCCAGCTCGACAATGCGTTCACCGGCGTTCTCGAACAGGCGCCGACGATCCGAGTGGGTTGCTACTACGGTACCGTTGCCCGGCAACGCCAGGCCCAGCGCCTCGGTCAGGCAGTTCATCGAGTTGGCGGTGAACATACCGGAGCAGCTACCGCAAGTCGGGCAGGCACTTCGCTCAACCTCGTTGAGCAGCTCCTCGTCGACGCTGTCGTCCGCTGCCATGACCATGGCATCGACCAGGTCGAGGCCGTGATCGAGCAGCTTGGTCTTGCCGGCCTCCATGGGGCCACCGGAGACGAATATCACCGGAACATTGAGGCGCATGGCGGCCATCAGCATTCCGGGAGTGATCTTGTCGCAGTTGGAGATACACACCAGCGCATCCGCGCAATGGGCATTGACCATGTATTCGACGCTATCGGCAATCAGGTCACGGCTGGGCAGCGAATAGAGCATGCCGTCGTGACCCATGGCGATACCATCATCCACGGCAATGGTATTGAATTCCTTGGCCACTCCCCCGGCCTTCTCGATCTCGCGAGCCACCAGTTGGCCCATATCCTTGAGGTGCACATGGCCAGGGACGAACTGGGTAAAGGAGTTCGCCACGGCGATGATCGGCTTGTGGAAGTCGTCATCCTTCATACCAGTGGCGCGCCAGAGGGCGCGGGCACCAGCCATGTTGCGACCTGCGGTCGTTGTTCGGGAGCGATACTCAGGCATGGGGTTTCCTCATCATTCTGTGTCCACCCATGATGCTCCGTGATGGGAGCCCCGGGTGGTGTCGCGTGTCCAGACTATCGATTCTGTCATGCAGGCGCGTGGCTGGCTACTACTGCACACTCGATAGCAAACGCCCGTTAACCAACCGCAGACGACGATCGGCCAGCGCCTCGACATCCTCGACATCGTGGCTGACCAGCAGTACGGCTACCTCGCGGCGCTTGAGGCTCTCCACCTGGGTCCAGAGTGTCTCGCGATTGGCTCGGTCGAGGCCGGTGAAGGGTTCATCCAACAGCAGCAACGGCGTGTCACGCAGCAGCGCACGGACCAGCGCCACTCGCTGGCGCTGCCCACCGGACAGTTCGCCAGGCAAGCGTTCGGTCATCTCCGCCATGCCCACCTGCTCAAGCCCTTCGGCAATACGGCGGCGGTGCTCCGCCGTCAGGCGCAGATCCGCCGCCATGCCGAGGCCAATATTGGCCCACACCGGCAAGTGATCGAACAGGTTGTGATCCTGAAACACCGTGGTCACGCCACGCTGCCAGGGTTTCAGGCGCGTGATGTCCTCTCCCTTCCAGCTCAACTGTCCGGTGGCTGGTGTCAGGAATCCAGCAATCAAGTTGAGTAACGTGCTCTTGCCGGCACCCGAGGGCCCGTCCACCGCCAGACATTCGCCGGGCGCCAGTTGCATGTCGAAACAGAAGTCCAGCGTCTGGCCGGGTTCGGCCCGTGAATAGTGAAAACTCAAGGCGTCGGCGATCAACATCAGGGCTCCTCCTCTCTTGTAGCCGGCGCCGTGGCGGTCTCTCCCCCGGAGGTCAGCCCAGTGGTATCAACGCTGCCTGGCCGCCAGACGTAGCGGGGCAGCTTGCGCGTCAACGCTGACAGCACGGCAAATACCAGCACCACCAGAACCAGCAGCAGCAACGCGGTGGCCGCAGCACTCTGCCAACGGTAGCTCCCCAACTGTTGATACAGCAGCATCGGCAGGGTTGGCGCCGAAGGCGAACCGAACAGCGCAATAACGCTGAAATCACCCAATGAGAGTGTCATGCCATAGGCCATCGCCAGAGCCAGTGGACGACGCAGGTTGGGCCAGATCAACCAGCGCAGCCGCGACCAGCCATGAACCGCCAGTTGATCCGCCAGGCGTCGTTGCGCACCACTGAGCCCGGTGACTGCGGCACGCAACACCTGCATGGCAAAGGGCAAGGCCATCAAGGCATTGACCAGTACCACCAGCGCATATCCCTGAAGATCACTGCCGAGCCCCGGACGCAGCAACATGAACAGCCCGGTTCCCAGCACCAACGCAGGCAGGACCAGAATCAACTGGCCGCTGCCCTCGATCAGCGAGGCCAGCAGACCACGACCGTGTTGACGCAGATGACTGCTGCCGGCCAGCAACAGCAGGGCCAACATGACCGCTCCCAGCCCCGCCCCACTGGCCATCGCCAGGCTGCGCAGTGCAGCCAACCAGATGCCACCATCACCGAGCAGATCCGGTACACCGCCCAGCCCGGCCACCACGATGGCAAGCAATGGCGGCAACAACAGTCCCACCAGACCCAGCACCACCACAGCATCGCTCAGACGTCGCCAGCCATGGGCATCGCGACGCGACACCGGACCAGCAACCGTCCCCCCTGCCACCACCAGCGGTGCATGGCTACCGGCTTTCATGGCCAACGCCCAGAGGCCGAGGCAGATCAGCAACTGGGTCATCGCCAGCAAGGCCGCCAGCGCCAGGTCGTAGTCGTACTTCAGTGCCTGATAGAGCGCGACCTCCAGGGTACTGCTACCGGGGCCACCGCCGAGCGTCATGACGATGGCAAAGCTGGTGAAGCACAGTGTAAAGACCAGCGCCGCCAGGCGAGGCAGCAACGGCCGGATCTGCGGCCACTCCAGAGTACGCCAGACAGAACCGCGCGATAGTCCGAGTTGAGCCACCAGCCGCCAGTGGGCGCTGGGCGCCTGTTCCAGCGCCTGCAACATGACTCGAGCGCTCAGCGGCAGGTTGAAGAACACATGTGCCAGCACAATACCCGATAGGCCATAGAGGTACGCCGGAGAAGAAGTTCCGCCAGGGGGCAGATAGTCCAGCAGCGATGCCGCCCACCCCTGACGGCCATGTACCGCCACCAGGCCGAACAGTGCCAACAGGCTGGGGATCACCAGCGACATCTCCATGACCCGCAGCAACAGCGAGCGTCCCGGGAACACCGGTCGCCGGGCCAGCACCACCGCCACCAGCACGCCACCGCCCAACGACAACAGGGTCGACAGCGATGCCTGCAACAGGGTGAAACGCAGAATGGCGCTCAACCAGGGCTCCTGCCACAGCCGCGACACATCCATGTTCGGCGCCTGCATCAGCAAGGCGCCGAGACTGCCCAGCCCTACCGCCGCCACCAGCAATACCGCCACCAGGGCAGCGGGCAGTATCAGTCGATTGGCTTCGGCACGCCTCCACCAGGGCTGGTGGTGACACTCAGTGACTGGTCGCATTGAGCCATTCACGAATCCAGCTCTGGCGATTGGCGCTGACTTCCTGCGGCGAGAAGGTGAAGCTGCCGGGGTCGATCAGACGCCCGAACACCTCCGGCAGCTCATCGCCGAGGTCAATCGCCGGGTACATCACATTGCCGAGAGGAATCTCGCGCTGAAAGTCCTTGCTGAGAACGAAGTCCATGAACTGCTGCGCCAGCTCGGGGTGCTCGGATCCCGCCAGCATTGCTGCGGTCTCGATCTGCAGATAGTGGCCTTCACTGAATTCCGCCGCCTGATAGCGGTCGGTTTCATCCACTGCCATGTGGTAGGCCGGCGAAGTACTGTAGGACAGAACCATCGGTGCCTCACCATTCATGAACAGCGAGAAGTAGGCCTGACTCCAGCCACTGGCCACAGTGAGGATATGCGGCTGCAGACGCTGCCAGGCTTCGTCGGCCTGATCACCATAGACGTGCTTGATCCACAGCAGCAGTCCCAGGCCCGGCACGCTGGTACGTGGATCACTGATGATGACCTTGAGATCCTCGGGTGCGTCGAGCAGCTCCTCGAAGCTCTTCGGTGGTTCAGGCAGCACCTCACTGTCATAGATGAAGGCGAAACGCCCCCAGTCGTAGGGCAGGAAGGTGTCATCGTTCCATGAAATGGGCAGATCAAGCGGAGTCAGATCGACCCCGTGAGGCGCCAGCAACTCCAGGCGACGTGCCTCCTCGATCAGGTTCATGTCGAGGCCAAGCACCACATCCGCCTGCGTGGAATCCCCCTCGAGTCGCAGGCGCTGAAGAATATCGACACCGCCGCCCAACGACACGAAGTTCAGGTCGCAGCGGCACTGTGCCTCGAAGGCCTTCTCTACACCGGGTCCTGGCCCCCACTCGGCAACAAAGGACTCGTAGGTATAGACGGTCAACGTCGGGCGCTCGCCATCTTCCGCCAGCGCAGGCGTTGCAGACTCCATCAACAGCAGGGACAGACAAAGGCCCGGAAGCATCGACGCCTTCCGGGCCTTGAAGGTAGAGAGGTTCATGGCAACAGGCTCCGCAAGCAATGCTGACTAGCTTAACCAAAAGCCAGCACTCACGCAGCCCGCAACCCACAGGTAATGTGGAGCTCGCGACCCACATGGACGTGGGAAGTGCGTGTGCGTGTTCGTGTCGGGAACACGCATAGCCGACTCACATCGTAGCTCGCGACCCACAGGGATGTGGGAAGTGCCCATGTTCGTCGGGAACGAACATGGGCCAGCTCGTAGCTCAGCAACCTACTTGAACACCACCTTGGCGACATCGCGATACTGCGAGGCGAAGTGCACGGTCATGCCTTCCTTGAGGTAATCCGGCAGTTCCGCGTAGTCGCGACGGTTGGCCTCCGGCAGGATCAACTCGAAGATATCGCTGCGCCGTGCGGCGATCACCTTTTCACGGATACCGCCCACCGGTAGCACATGTCCCGTCAGCGTCAGCTCGCCGGTCATGGCCAGATTACGCTCGATGGGCTGCTGGCGAGCCAGCGACAGCAGTGCCGTGGTCATGGTGACACCAGCCGAGGGGCCATCCTTGGGTGTGGCGCCTTCCGGCACATGGAGATGCACGAAGCATTTCTCGAAGTACGCTGGATCTGCACCATAGGACTCCATGTGCCCCTGGACGTAGCTGTAGGCGATATTGGCCGACTCCTTCATCACATCGCCCAGTTGTCCCGTCAGCTTGAAGCCGCGTTCCAGACCATGCACACGTCCGGCCTCGATCGACAGCGTGGCACCGCCCATGGAGGTCCAGGCCAGGCCCGTGACCACCCCAGCGCCCTTCATCACCTTCTCCTTGCGGAAGATAGGTGCCCCGAGAAACTCCTCGAGGTTCTTCACCGACACCTTGACTGACGTATGGTCATTCTCGAGTAGCTTGACCGCCGCCTTGCGCACGATGCGATGCAACAGCTTCTCGAGTTGCCGCACCCCTGCCTCGCGGGCATAGCCCTCGATTACCTGACGCAGCGCCGCCGCGGAGAGATTGATGCGCTTCTTCGGGATATTGTCGCGCTTGAGCAACCGCGGCCACAGATGGTTGCGCGCAATGGCCATCTTTTCCTCGGCGATATAGCCCGACAGGCGAATCTGCTCCATGCGGTCGAGCAATGCCGGCGGGATCGAGTCGAGAGTGTTGGCGGTACATACGAACAACACCTTGGACAGATCGAGACGCACGTCCAGGTAGTGGTCGAGGAAATCGACATTCTGCTCCGGATCCAACACCTCGAGCAGAGCCGACGCCGGGTCGCCCTGGAAGGACTGCCCCATCTTGTCGATCTCGTCGAGCATGATCACCGGGTTCTCGACCTCGACTTCCTTGAGCGCTTGGACCAGCTTGCCCGGCATGGCACCGACATAGGTGCGTCGATGTCCCTTGATCTCGGCCTCGTCGCGCATACCGCCTACCGAGAAACGATAGAACTCACGTCCCAGAGCTTCGGCAATCGAGCGGCCGATGGAGGTCTTGCCGACCCCCGGTGGGCCGACCAGCAAGACGATGGAACCGCCGACATCGCCCTTGAAGGTGCCTTCGGCGAGGAACTCGACGATGCGCTCCTTGACGTCATCGAGGCCATCATGATCGCGATCCAGCACCTTGCGCGCATGGGGCAAGTCCAACTGATCCTCGCTGGTCTGCCCCCAGGGCATGTTGGTCAGCCAGTCGAGATAGTTGCGAGTGGTGCCGTATTCCGGCGAACCAGTCTCGAGTACCGACAGCTTGTCGAGCTCATCATCGATGCGCTCCATGACACGCTCCGGCACCAGCTTGTCCTCCAGCCGGCTGCGGAAGGTATCGACGTCATTCTCGCGATCGTCCTTGGAGATACCGAGCTCGCGCTGGATGACCTTGAGCTGCTCCCGCAGGAAGAACTCGCGCTGACGCTCGTGCATCTGCGCGTTGACCTGTTCGCTGATCTCGCTCTGCAACTGGGCAACATCGATCTCCTTGCGCAGCAGCGGCAGCACCTTCTGCATCCGCGGCATGACCGACAGCGTATCGAGCACATCCTGCAACTCAGGCCCTTGAGCCGAGGTGATCGCCGCCGCGAAGTCCGTCAACGGACCCGGCTCGTGGGGGCTGAAGCGATTGAGATACTGCTTGAGCTCCTCACCGTACAGCGGATTGATCGGCAGCAACTCCTTGATGCCATTGATCATCGCCATGGCATAGGCACGCGTTTCCTCGTCCTCGGCATCCACGGCTTCCCGCGGATAGCTGACCTCGACCAGGAAAGGCGGCGTCTTCGACAGCCAACGCTGAATACGGAAACGCTTCACGCCCTGGGCGATGAACTGGATCTGCTGTTCATCACCTTGCAGCTTGTGCATCTTGACCGCCGTGCCGATCTCGGGAAAATCCTGCCAGCCGAGCTCATCGACACCGGCCTCTCCAACGAAGGCCAGTCCAACGGTGTGGTGGGGAGTGTTGCCGACACGCTCTATGGTCGGCTCCCAGCGCTCGCGATTGACGACCAACGGTTGAACCTGAGCAGGAAAGAAGGGTCGGTTGTGAATCGGCAGTAGATAGAGCCTTTCCGGCAACGTGGCATTGGCGGGTACCACTGCCTGGATGCGACTGTCCTCGCCCGAGCCATCCGCGTTGGCATCATCCTCGCCACTCATATCGATCCAGTCCAGATCGTCCTGTTGCGGATCACGATCATCGCTCATGCGTACCTCATCCAGATGTATGGGCAACATGCCCTGTCCAACCACAGGAATGTGGGCACCACCAGCCAAAGTCAAGTCATCAGCTCAGCGGGCAGTGGATCGAGCACGGAAAGAGCAGTGTAGCTGCCCAGCGCCTCGACAGCAGACGACTGGCCCACTGACCCGCCGAGCGCAGGAAACGGAACTGGCCCAGCGGCCGTCTTCACCGTCCTGACTGACCGATCATGTCACCCGACACGGCATCTCATCATGACGAACATCATGGTCCTGGAATCACATCTGGCGGTCGCCAGATGTGGAAGGGCGTTCATATCGATAGTGCATATCAGCGTTCAGGTATCGTATTGATCGTGCATTCGCCACCACTCATACGGAGGTGTTTGTGGCCACCCCTCGGGAGAGTCCTCCCAGGTTTCCTGACGCCCCCAGGGGGTAAGGTCAAGCAGATGGAAATGGGTGTCGAACAACTCGCCGCCGCGGGCGGTAACAAACCAGGTCCGGTATACACCGTTATCATCATCGCGAATGAACACATTGACGGCAAAACCCTTCCCGGCGCCGAAGGCATCAGCGAAGCGACGACCATGATCGGTATACCAGGGCGCCTTCCATCCCATCCGCTTCTGCAGGGCAAGGATTTCCTGCTGTGGTGCCGGAGAGGTGAAAACAAAGGTAGTATCACGTGCATTGACGTGCGAGAGGTTGTCACCGATGTTGTCCATGACCATTGAACAGCCTTGGCAAGGCGATGCACCGGGCTCCAGCATTGCGCAATAGACGATCAACTGACGACGCCCATCAAACAGGTCAATCAGCGCTACCTCCCCCTCGGGGCCAGTGAAGGTGTAGTCGTCCTTGACCGCCACCATCGGCAGTCTACGACGCTCGGCAGCCAGCGCATCCTGCGCGCGGGTCAGTTGCTTCTCCTTGACCAGAAGTTCATTGCACGCCTGCTGCCATTCGTCAGGCGATACCACTTTCGGAAGTGCCGTTTCGTTTACTGCCATGATCCTGGCTCCTTTCGTTGAGGGTACCTTCTACAGTCGAATGGGCCGCCTCGATTTCGACAACACACCATGATTCGTTGCGTGAATCCAAAGCCCCCCGAACCGCAGCTACTCCTGAGCCAGATCTGCAGCTCCCACCTGTCGAGCAGAGCGGCAAGCGAGCAATTTCGGACCGTTCTGCGGCCATTCAGAATGCTCTGCCGGCGCCATCACCCCGCTATTAACATGGCAATCAAATAGCTCATCCTGATCGATGTGATTTTCGCCCACACCACACTGGCGCAGATGCGCGGATCTGCTGGTGTGGTGTGGTCTCGCGTCGGCCTGATGGCCGACGGCGGCACGTCCATGTGCCGCCATTAACCCAACATGAAAGCATGCCGGGTTAATAACATGGCAATCAAATAGCTCATCCTGATCGATGTGATTCTCGTCCGCACCACACTGGCACAGATGCCCGGATCTGCTGATATGGTGCGGTCTCGCGTCAGCCTGATGGCCGACGGCGGCACGTCCCTGTGCCGCCATTAACCCAACATGAAAGCATGCCGGGTTAATATCAATAGAAAGAATCTATCCTTGAGGGCGCGAATCCTTACTAGGCTACGCATTGGTATTACCTAATAAAGAATAACCACACCAGGAGTCTGGACCATGCTGACCCTCCCCTCATCACGCCCGACACTGTCACATCTTGCCCTGGCGATATCCGCCGCCGGCCTGCTCACGTTGCCTCTCCTTGCCACCTCGGCAAGTGCGGAGGAGCAACAACCGGCCTGGGCTCAGGGACGTTCTGCCGAACTCGCCGAGTCACCGCTTGCCCCACACGCCACCCCATTGACCGTCACCGCGCCGGATGACATTCCCATCGACGACCTGCGTATGCCCGACGGCTTCAATGCCGAGATCTGGGCGCACGGCATGTCTGGCGCACGCATGATGGCACTCGGAGATGAAGGCACGGTGTTCGTCGGTACTCGTGGTATCGGGCGGGTCTATGCGGTAACGGACAACGGTGACGAGCGCCAGCATGTTATCGTCGCCGAGGGCCTGACCCAGCCCAACGGCGTAGCCTTCAAGGATGGCAGTCTGTATGTCGCCGCCATCAATCGCATCCTCCGCTATGACGACATCGAGACCGCTCTGGCCAATGGTGAAGTCCCTGAACCCGAGGAGTTGACCGAAGCCTTCGGGCTCCCCGATGACCAGCACCACGGCTGGAAGTTTCTCGCCTTCGGCCCGGATGACCGCCTCTATATACCAGTCGGCGCTCCCTGCAATGGCTGCGAGGTCGATCCCGACACCCACGCGTCCATCCACAGCTTCGCAGCGGACGGCTCCGACATGCGGGTAGAGGCACACGGTGTTCGCAACAGCGTTGGTTTCGACTTTCACCCCGAGACCGGTGAGCTGTGGTTTACCGACAACAACCAGGACTGGGTCGGCGAGCACGGTCCCAACGACGAACTCAACCGGCTCAGTGAAAGCGGAGCCAACTTCGGCTTTCCTTACTGCCATGGCCTCGGCGTGATTGATCCAGCGCTGGGTGATGCCAGTTCCTGCGATGGCGTCGACCTCCCTGCCGCCACCTTTGATCCCCACAGCGCCCCGCTGGGCATGCGCTTCTATACCGGTGAGATGTTCCCGGAGGAGTACCGCAACGCCATCTTCATCGCCCGTCGAGGCTCCTGGAACCGCTCGCTCAGTGCCGGCTACGACGTGCAGGTCGCCAAAATCGCCGAGAACGGTGAACGGGCTGGACTCTCGCCCTTCATGGTGGGGTTCCTCGACGCCAGCGAGAACACCTTCTCCGGTCGCCCGGTTGACGTGCTGCAGATGCCCGACGGCGCCCTGCTGGTCTCTGACGAGCAGAACGGTGCCATCTATCGCATCAGCTACACGACCCCGGACTACGTGGAGTAAGCACCATGCCGCATCCCATGAGCGCCCGTTTCGGGCGCTTGCTGATCGCTGTAGCCGGTCTGGCACTGGCCGGACCGACTGTCGCCGAGGACTCACCGGCGGTCGGCCTGCCGCTGGAGGAGCAGATTCAGGTCTGCGCTGCGTGCCATGGCGCCGATGGCAACTCCCCCCAGCCAGGCACTCCTTCGCTGGCTGGTCAGCCGGCGCTGACCATCACCAACCAGATGATCTACTTCCGCGAGCGCCTACGGCAGAATGATCTGATGACGCCTATGGCACGCGGCCTGAGTGATGCCGAGATCCAGGCCCTGGCCGCCTGGTATGCGGATCAGCCATTGGAGACTCCGGATGAGGAGCCGGATGCTGAGTTGATGGGCAAGGGGCAGGAGTTGGCCAACCAGCATCGCTGCGCCAGCTGCCACCGCGCGGACTTCTCGGGCCATGAGCAGATGCCGCGCCTCGCTCACCAGCGCGAAGACTACCTGGAGCAGGCCATGCTGGCCTATCGCGAACACACCCGGGGTGGCCCCGATACCACCATGATCGAGGTCATGCGCGAGATATCCGACGACGAGATCCAGGCCCTGGCCCATTATCTCGCTCACTGGGAAGAGTGATCGCAGCTCCCCCTTTCCCAGTCCTCCTCTGCCAGTTATCCCGAGGCGAGCCACCAGACTCGCCTCGGGATTTCTACCGGCTCTATCAGCTCAAGCGATTTACCGGGTCATGTCCCCTCAATAATCAACATGCAGCTCATATCGGTTGCTCAAGCCATCTGACTTTCCCGAAGGCGTCCAGCCCGAGACTTCGAGTCGATAGACTCCCGGCTCAAGCTGACGGGAAAGATACAACTCTCCCTGATAGCTTGATGATTCGGCAACACTGCGACCGCTGGTGTCATACAGCGTGGCACTGATGAAACTCCCAGTACCCGCTGTGCCAGGCAACTGCTCACTGGAAACTCGCAACATGGTCGAGCGATCGAACTCTATCTCATAGCGTTTCGGATCCTTGAGCGACAGGATCTGCGTGGTGGAAATGCCTCTTTCCAGCTTGGGAAGCGTATCTGAACCACCTCCGAAACTCGCCACTACCGACGTCGATACCGTTGTCGACAGCGCCACTGCAATTGCATAAACAACAGCTTTGATTTTCATTGGGATACTCCTGATTTCATGATGACAATAACAAGCTACCAGGACAGTCTGAATCTGAGCTGAACCTCGGATTTTCAGGTAAAAAAATGCCACCTTTCGGTGGCATTCTGATCATTTCATCGAGTCAGCTTCCATGAGTTCCAGTTGATTTGTCATCTCAGAACATCAGTCTCACCCCAGCCACCACACCGGTGTCTTCCGTGGCATCACCTGTGGCTCGCGAGAAGTCGGCAGTATCACCGTACTGCTTCTCCCACCAGGCACCGATATAGGGGGCGAAGCGGCGGGTGATTTCATAGCGCAATCGTGCTCCTACTTTCACACTGTTGAGCCCCTTGCCGACTCCGAACTCCTCGACTTCACTACCCGCCACGGAAATTTCCGTGCGCGGTTGCAGATACAGTCGCTGAGTCACGCGCAAGTCGTATTCTCCTTCCAGGCTCAGGGCAATATCACCCTCATCACTGACCTGCAGGGCGCCATCAACTTCGATAAGCCAAGGCATCGTGCCCTGGAGACCCATCACGCCATAGGTGCGCTCTTCATGATCGTCCGAAAAGACACCGCCCTGGTAACCTACCCCGCCCTGCAGCTCCCAGAAGTCTGCAATCAACCGGCTATAGCGCAACTCCAGTGATTCGAACTCGGCGTCTTCCCCATCCGCCTGGACATTCTCGCCCTCCGACTTCAGATACACGCGGTTGATATCGCCGCCATACCAGGCCTGAAGGTCCCAGACGATGGCCTGCTCCCCCTTGTCAGGCATGGAGTACTCGAGTCGGTCGAACAACACCATGCCTGTGTTGTGTTCCACCATCGGCGCAGGCCAGTCAGCCGGAACATCATAGCCATCTTCTGCCTGAGCAACGGAAAAGGTCGTCATGACGAGGATGGCGCCAATCGTCAGTCCGGGAATTCTGTTGTTCATATCCTCTCCTTTCATGCGACCTGGACGACACGGAACATGCCCGCTTCCATGTGGTAGAGCAGATGACAGTGAAACGCCCAACTACCTTCGGCATCTGCCGTGATCAGTGCCGATACGCGCTCACCAGGTTTGACATTGAGGGTATGCTTGCGAGGAATCAGCTCACCGTGGCCGTTTTCCAGCTCCATCCACATGCCATGAAGATGAATGGGGTGCTCCATCATGGTGTCGTTGATCAGGATCAGTCTGAGCCGCTCATCCTTCGCGAAATGAATGGGACCGGTCACCTCGCTGAACTTGCGGCCATCGAAGGACCACATGTAGCGTTCCATGTTGCCGGTGAGGTGCAGCTCGAGTTCGCGCCCTGGCGCGCGACGGTCTGGCCAGGGAGTCAGCGCCATCAGATCCCGGTAGACCAGCACACGGCGCTCACCAGGATCGATCCCGATGCCGGCCTGGTCGTATCGTGAGCCGGGCTGCGCCTGCCCTGCTGCCAGCATGCCGTTGGTGTTCACCACTTCCCGCTCGGCTGCCATCCCCCCCATCGCGCCATGATCCATTCCCGACATACTGGAGTGATCCATGCCATCCATGCCGGAGTGATCCATACCGTCCATGCCGGAGTGATCCATGCCATCCATGCCGGAGTGATCCATACCGTCCATGCCGGAGTGGTCCATACCGTCCATGTCGTGTGCGCCCATGGCTTCCATGCCACGATCCGCAATCCGACGGCGCTCGGGAATCTGCCCTCTCATCCCCTGACGAGGTGCCAGGGTAGCAAGTGCGTAACCGCTACGATCCATGGTCTCGGCGAAAATGGTATAGGCGAGGTCGCTATCCGGTGTGACGAGGACGTCATAGGTCTCGGCGACTCCGATACGGAACTCATCCACCGGGACAGGCTGTACGGGCTGGCCATCCGCGGCCACCACTGTCATCGTCAGCCCCGGGATACGCACATCGAAGTACGACATCGCTGAACCGTTGATCACTCGCAGGCGTACCTTCTCGCCAGCCTTGAAAAGTGCAGTCCAGTTGTCCCCGGGAGAATGCCCATTGATCAGGTAGGTGTAGGTACTGCCGGTAACGTCGGCGATATCCCGCGAGCTCATACGCATTCTTGCCCACATGCTGCGCATCTCGGCGGTCGCGGCGAACCCCTTGTCGCGCACATCGGCGAAGAAGTCTGCGACGGTGCGCTCCTGATGGTTGTAGTAACCCTCGGCAATCTTCAGATTGCGGAAGACTGTCATGGGGGACTCGAAGGTCCAGTCAGTCAGCAGGAGAACATGCTCGCGGTCGTAGCTGAAGGGCTCCGGCTCGGCGGCATCAATGATCAACGGCCCGGCATGTCCGAGCTGCTCCTGCAGGCCGGAGTGGCTGTGGTACCAGTAGGTGCCGTTCTGGCGCACAGGAAAGCGATAGGTGAAAGTCTCGCCAGGCGCGATACCGGCAAAACTCAGTCCCGGCACACCATCCATTTCTGCAGGCAGAATCAGGCCATGCCAGTGGATGGAGGTCGGCTCATCAAGCAGGTTGGTGACTCTGAGCACGGCATCCTGCCCCTCCCGAAGTCGCACCAACGGCCCCGGACTGGAGCCATTGATGCTGATCGGCCTGGCCGGCTGGCCATCAATGGGGATCGATTCTCGGCGAATGGCCAGCGATACCTCGGGGCCTTCCTCAATCCCGTTGGCATAAATGTTGCCGTGCTCACCACCAGGCCCGCTACTCTGCCCCCATGCAGTAGCCCAGGCCGGCGCCAGTGCCGCTGCCGTACCCAGTGCCATGCCGCCCTTCAACAACTGGCGGCGCGACACCGAAGGGGGGGTGATGCTTGAAGTTGCCATGCGTGACTCCCGTCAATCTGCCATATCCCCATGATGACGAGAGAAGCTGAATCAAGGCTGAATGCCACCTTCCTTGACGGGAATAGTTATCTTGACGCGCAGGCCGGCGCCGCAGCGGGATTCGAACCAGACCCGGCCGGAGTAACGAGCCACCAGCTGTCGCAGGATCGACAGTCCCAGTCCATAACCGGGGCTCTGCTCGTCGAGACGCATTCCCCGCTGACCGAGGCGTGACAGATCCTCGTCGGCGACTCCGGGGCCGTCATCCTCTACCGTGATGCTGATATCCCGCGCCGCCTCGAGGTGGCAATGTACCTCATGGCTGGCCCACTTCCCGGCATTGTCGAGAACAATACCGAGCATCTCGGAGAGGTCCTGAGACTCGATAGGTACTGGTCGATCAGCCGCGTCCGGTAAGGCCAGATGGAATCGCTTCTGGGGATACAGACTGCGGAACATCTCGATCAGCCGAGTACTGTCACGCTCCAGGTTACCCAGTCGACCGGCATGGGGGCCGGCGATACGAGCACGGCGCAGCTCGGCATCCAACTGCATATGAACGTCCTCAAGACGCTGCACGAGCTTGAGTCGACGCTGTGCATCAATGGGGCGCTCGCCGCGCAGAACCTGAGTGACGGCGGCCAACGGCGTCTTCAGCGCATGGGACAGGTTGGCTACCGAGTCACGCGAACGTTTCAGGCGACGATCGATCTCGTCCAGGAAGTGATTGAACTGGGCCACCAGACGATCCAGCTCCGACGGCACATCGGTGGAGAGCCGTTCACGCTGGCCCGTCTGCAATGCCTCCAACTCGTCACGGATGCGCGACAGCGGTATCAGGCCACCATTGATCGCCAGCAGATTCAGGACCACCAACAACATCAGGACACCGGCGGCGATCCCTGCCACCCACCAGTGGAGTCGCCCGAGCCCCGCCTCCACCCTCGAGAAGTCCTCACCCAGCAACAGCACTCCGGTGTTTCCCGCCAGACGGAAATGCCGCCGATACACCAGCAGGTGCTGCTCGCCATTCCTTACCTCGACCACAGCATCATCCGCCTCATTGAGTAGCGGCGTCAGAGTCTGCAGCAATTGGTCATCCGAAGCCGTGACCTGCTCACCGACCCGCAACACATAGAGATGATGAAGAATCCGATATTGCGATTGCGACGACTCACGAGCCTCCCTCGCCGCAGGACGCTCCTGCTCCAGAATCTCGATGGCATGATCCGCTTCCCGTGCCAGACGGTCACCCAGGAAATCTCGCGCCAGATCCGCCAGCAGAATGCCATGCAATATCCAGGTCGCCCCCACCACCAGCAGGGCAATGCCGGACAGCCAGAGCAGCAGCCGGGTACGCAGGCTGCGCAGATCAATGCGAAACAAGGACGTACCCCTGGCCACGGCGGGTCTGGATCATCGGCTTGCCGAGGTGGCGTCGCAGGCGGGCAATATAGACTTCCACCAGATTCGGCGCGGCAATGTCCTGATCCAGCGTATAAAGCTGATTGAGTAGATGATCCTTGGAGAGGACCCGGTCGGGGTGGTGCATGAAGTAACGCAGGAGCAGAAACTCGGTCCCTGTCAGCTCGATCCAGGGTCCCCCTTCGACACTGACTCGTTGGCCTGCCTCATCGAGAGATACGCCGTTAAGCGAGAGCTGTTGCGTGACATTACCGGATCGTCGACGCAGTAGTGCCTTGATGCGGGCGATCAGCTCAGCTTCATGAAAGGGCTTGGTCAGATAGTCATCGGCGCCACTTTCCAGACCGGTGACCTTGTCATCCCAGGTATCACGAGCGGTCAGAATCAATACCGGAAGGTCTCGCCCCTGGCGGCGCCATTGTGCAAGCAGCTCCAGTCCCGATCCATCCGGCAGCCCGAGATCAAGGATGGCCAGTTCATAATGCTCGCTGGCCATGAGCGCACGGGCCACCTTCAATGACCCGGCCAGGTCCAGGCGATATCCATTCCCGGTCAGACTGTCGGCCAGGCTCTCGGCCAGCAGCTCATCATCTTCCAGAAGCAGTAGTTTCATGATTGGAATGCTGTCTCACCAGTGTCAGCGCTGAAGCTCGACGCTCCCGGACATTCCCGCCTCGTAGTGCCCGGGGATATGACAGGCATACTGCAGGTCATCGGCATTGTCAGGCGCTGTCCAGACCAGTTCCGCTGTCTCGCCCGGCATGATGGTGACCGAACCCATGCCATCGTCATGACCGGCACCCGACATTTCATGCATGTCGTGACCGCCGCCCATCTCCTGCATCATCTCTCGATGTGCCGCCTGGGCATGAGTATCGCCGATGACAAACTCGTGCTCGAGGCTGCCGGCATTGACGATCTCGAACCTGATGGTCTCACCCGGCGCGACACGCAGCCCCTGGGGGTCGAACCACATATCGCCGACCTCGACACGAATGGTACGGTCGATATCAGCGCTGCCCACCGAGGTATGGTCGCTGCCGTGTTCCCCGGAAGCCAGAGCCATTCCTGCAACCAGCAGGCTGGGTATCCCAACCAGCATGGTCTTGCGCATCAGCACGGTCCTGCACATCAGAATAGTCCTGCTCACCAACATGGGAGTCTCCTTGAAGGTATCGAGAGGATTCTGTTGTACGCCATCAACCTGAAACGGGGCTGAACAGTCAGCAGGAACTTCTGTGACATGGCCTCATGTGGCCATGATGGCAAGAAGAAAGGTGCGGAATGTAGTGGGGTCAATCATTACCGGTGACGAAGGGCAGACGCCCCTTCATCACCGCCGGCAACGGACGCCCGTTGAGCCATAGCCGCCCCTTGACCACATCGATGGTCAACGACTCCGTCCCCAGAGGCTGTCCCATCCAGAGAGCCACCATGGGCGGAACCTCACGCCACTCGAAATCACCATCGAGTCGGTTGAGGAAGCGGTTCCACATGGCCGGCCTGGCAAGCTCCAGCAGACTCAGTTCATCCAGACGCCGGGAGTCGAGAACCAGGATGCCATCGCCCTTCAGCGACAGGCCGAGCATGGGGCTGTCGAGAGCTACATCGGTAACATCCAGCCGCGGCGAGTCCTTGAGGAGACTGGTCATGGCCTGATCGAGCTCCTGCTGTTTCGAGCTATCATCACCTGTCCCGCCACCGGTGGTTCTTTGCTGAAGCAAGGTCAGCAGTTCACGCAACGCATCGGCATTGATTCGCGAGAGTTCTACAGAAGCCACGCCATCCAGCAGCAATTGCTCTCCGGAACGAATCTCGCCGACATTCAGCTGGCTCTGAATACGCAGTTCGCTGTCATCCAGCAGTGTCCGCGTCTCGACCACCAGATTACTGCCTTCGATGCTGGCCAGAGGGTGCTGCAGGCTGAATGTATCGATGGTCAGGCGATCCTGCTGGCTGAAGTGCAAAGCACCGGAGGTGTAGGCGTAGCGGCTGTCGAGCTCCGCCGGGCCTATCTCGAGGACGGCGTCGTCACCATCGCGGAGTTGCCACGGTTCCATCTGCAACTGCACACGCCAGTCACCATAGATACCACTGAAGTGGATACGTCCCCCGCTGAAGCTCAGAGAGCGAGGTTCATCATTCTGTGGCGACTGGCTGATCACGAAGGGGGCGATCTTCAGATCACCATTGAGGGTGCCACCGAGCGTCCGGTAATGCGCCTCCCAATAAGGTGGTGCCGTGGCAAGGGAGTCACCGAACAGTAGACGATCTTCCTCACCGACATGGATATGCAGATCGCCGATGATACTGGTATCGAGTACGCCATGGCGCGCCTCATAGGGAAGTGCCAGATGCCAGGCATGGCCGATCAATGGGTAGATATGAATGACACCGGACGAATTCAGCCAGCCCCGCTCGATATCACTGCGCGACAGCCGCAGGTCACCACGGGCCTGAAGGTCGGCCAGGGCGCGCGACAGTTCACGTTCGAACAGCACGCTGGCGAGATACTGTGCGATTGCCCAGGCGAGCGCTACCACCACTATGACCGGGACGATCCATCGTTCCTTGCGCATCACCCACTCCACTCGGCGACACTGCTCAAGTGCCGCTCCACGTCAGCTGGTACCTTCAGTGCAGCCAGAACCACAGGTGCATGGTGCACCACGCATAAATTCCCGCGAGAATGTCATCGATCATGATGCCGAAGCCACCAGCCACACGGCGGTCGGCCCACCGGATCGGCCAGGGCTTGATCACATCGAAGACTCGAAATACAGCGAAGCCCCAGAGCGCGGCTTCCCAGGAAAAGGGCACGGCGGCCATGGTCAACCAGTAACCGACGAACTCATCCCACACAATGCCCGAGTGGTCATGGACGCCGAGATCTCGCGAGGTCTTGTCACATAGCCAGACACCCCAGACAAAGGTGATGGCGATTACTACCAGATACCAACCGAGTGTCAGCTCGGACAACAGCCAATAGAAGGGAATTGCTGCCAGGGTGCCGAAAGTGCCGGGCGCGAATGGCGCAGTGCCACTCCCGAGACCAAAGGCCAGAAAGTGGGTCGGTCGGCGCCAGACACTTGCAGGAGCTCGGTTCACGGCGTTCCTCCCGAAAAATGCTGCCATCCTCGGCGAGCATCGGGGGGAATCCCCTGAATGCCCTGCCCTTCATGGATATGGCCGATCTGCGTCAGCTCGAGGTCGATTGAGGCCAGGGCTCTACGTGCCTCGTCGAAGCTCTCTGGCGCCAGAGTCACCAGCAGTTCGTAGTCATCCCCTCCCGCCAGTGCGGCATCGAGGGCAGCGGTCTCACCGAGCGCGTCCGTCAGCCCGGGAACCAGCGGCAGACACTCCACATCGAGCGTAGCACCGACTCCACTGGCATCGAGTACATGGCCAAGATCCGCCAGCAGACCATCAGAAACATCAATCGCCGCCGTGGCCTTGCCGACCAGCAATTGACCGGCAACCAGCCGCGGCTGTGGGAGCAGGTAGCGAGCCAGCAACTCACGCTCCAGATCCCGTTCTCCCGCCTGCCACCGTGCCAGACCACCGGCGCCGCCACCCAACGCTCCAGTCACCGCCAGCACGTCCCCCGGACGAGCACCATCACGGCGCAGTGCCTGCCCCGCCGCAATTTCTCCCATCACCGTCACGCTCACCGCACGCTCACCGGTAGTGACATCGCCACCGGTCAGGCAAACGTCCGTGGCCCTGCAGAGCGCATGAAAGCCACGGGAGAACTCGGCGACCCAGGCACCGTCAGCCGTCGGCAGCGCCAACGACATCAAACACCAGCGAGGACGCGCGCCCATCGCCGCCAGGTCGCTCAGGCTGACAGCCAGAGCCCGATGCCCCACCGCCCAGGCCGGTGCGTCGGCAGGAAAGTGCCGACCTTCGACCGAGGTGTCGACACTGACCACCAGTTGCTGCCCGGCACCGGGATCCAGCAGGCAAGCGTCATCGCCAGCACCCAGCGCCACCCCGGACTGTGGGCCGAGGGTGGCAGCGTCAGGCGCAAGCCAGCGCGTAATGAGCTCGAATTCACCGTGCATGAGAACGCAACCTTCAGCGGCGACGGGCACTTACCTCGGCACTACGCAATCGACTTGCCAGCTTGTCGAGAATGCTGTTGATGTACTTGTGGCCATCGGTGGCACCGAAGGACCTGGCCAACTCGACACCTTCATTGATGACGGCACGGTAAGGCACGTCCAGGCGGTGCGACAGCTCATAGGTCCCGAGACGAAGAATCGCCAGCTCAATGGGGTCGATATCCTCGAGGCGACGATCCAGCAGTGGCGCAATCGAGGCATCCAGATCCTTCCGGTAACGCGCCACGTTGTGCAGCAGCTCATGGAACAGTGCGAGGTCGGCAATTTCCATGACCTTGAGCCAGTTCTCATGGGTCTCGAGGTCGTCATCCGGCACCTGGCTGCGGAATTCGGCCTCGACCGCGGTCACCGACTTGCCGGTCATCTGCCACTGATAGAGCGCCTGCACAGCCAGCTCACGGGCTGCACGGCGGCCCTGCTGGGCACGGGATGGCACCTTCTGCTCGCGACTCTCCTTCTGATCACGGCTCATGAGTCGCTCTCCTGTGACGCCTCATCACCGAAACAGCGCAGCAGCGAGACCATTTCCATTGCCGCCATGGCCGCCTCGATACCCTTGTTACCGGCCTTGGTGCCGGCGCGCTCGATGGCCTGTTCGATGGAGTTGACGGTCAGTACACCATTGGCGACCGGGGTATCGAATTCGAGCTGCAGGCGCGACAGTGCCGAGTTGCACTCGCCAGCGACATGTTCGAAGTGCGGGGTACCACCGCGAATCACCGCCCCCAGGGCGATAACCGCATCGGGACGGGCAACCTCAAGCACACGCTTGACTGCCAGCGGAATCTCCCAGGCACCCGGCACGTGCACGATATCGATGGCTCCCGCATCGATGCCATGACGCGTCAGGCTATCGACGGCGCCTTCGACAAGACTGTCCACGACATGATGATTGAAGCGGCCCACAACGATGACGTAGCGGCCTTCGACGTCGACAAAGCTACCTTCGACCTGGGAAATGGAGTGCATCTTGATTCTTCCTGATAACACCAGCGTCAACGCCGGTACGAACGGCCCTGAGGCCGCTCTTGAACAACATTTAACAGCGGACGACATGATCGGTCGTCCGCTGCATGAATTCAGACTGAGTCGTCAGTCTCGCCGGTTACCTGAGCAGGTGTCACCTGCTCGACAACCTCAAGGTCAAACCCGGACAACGCCGAGAACTTCCATGGTGAACTGAGCAGGCGCATTCGGCCAACCCCCAGCTCACGCAGAATCTGTGACCCGGTACCGATGGTGAGGTAATTGCCGGCACCGTCCGATTCACTGCCACGTGGCGTACGACGACGGTCGAGGAACACCTGCAGCAGATCATTGAGATCCTGACGCTGGCGGACGTCATCCAGCAGCACGAACACGCCCCGCTCGGACTTCGCTACCGTTTCCAGAGCCTGGTGCGCACGCCAGGAGACATCCTCTCCCCTGACCAGGCACAGCAGGTCACGCATCTCGTTGGCCAGATGCACGCGCACCGTGGTCACCTCTTCCTGGCTCGGTGTGCCCTTGACCAGCGCCAGATGATGGGCCTGCTGGATGCTGTCACGGAACACGTGCAGCGTCAGCTCCCCATAGGCAGTATCCACCGGCAACTGCTCGACCACTTCCACGGTCTGCTCATTGTGGATGCGATAGTGGATGAGGTCAGCAATGGTACCCAGCTTGATGCCATGCTTCTCGGCAAAACGCTCGAGTTCGGGCCGGCGAGCCATGGTGCCATCTTCATTGATGACCTCACAGATCACCCCGCTGGGGCCACATCCGGCCAGGGCCGCCAGGTCACAGGCAGCTTCGGTATGCCCAGCGCGACGCAACACACCGCCGGGCTCTGCCATCAGCGGGAAGATATGTCCCGGTTGGACGATATCCTCGGCAACCGCATTGCGGGCACTCGCGGCCTGTACGGTGCGAGCCCGGTCAGCGGCCGAGATCCCGGTGGTCACTCCTTCCGCGGCCTCGATGGACAGGGTGAACTTGGTGCCGAAACCCGAGCCATTGTCCTGCACCATCAGCGGCAGATTGAGCTGCCGGCAGCGCTCGCGGGTCATCGGCATGCAGATCAGACCACGAGCGTGCACCGCCATGAAGTTGATGTGTTGCGCTTCACATTTCTCGGCGGCCATGATGATGTCGCCTTCGTTCTCGCGATCCTCGTCGTCCATCAGAATGACCATGCGTCCCTGACGGATGTCTTCGACGAGCTCGGCAATAGGGGCGATACCCTTGCTTGAAGAGTGCGACATGAAGTCTCCCTTGAAACCAATCGGCTGTCTGGCGAAGCCAACCCGAGGCCGCCAGCAGATGCCGGAAACGGCGTCAGGTTACCGTGGTAGAACGCCGTGCGCCAGTAACGCCGAAACGAAAGATACCCACCCGAGCGGGAATGCCCGGTCAGCGACCGCCCACCAGCCTCCTGCACAACCCTCACATTCCCCGAATCATCGATCTCCGCCAGAGTCAGGAAAGCGGGCGGGCAAGGATACGCCAATCCTGCCCCAGGGCGCGAATATCGACAATCTCCAGCCGACGCTGCTGCTCCATTCGCTGGATCCCCGCCAGCGCCAGCAGTGGCCGCGCTTCACTGCCCAACAATGTCGGGGCGACATACAGCCGCAGCTCATCGACCAACTCGGCATCGATCAAGGCCCCTGCCAGGGTCGCACCGGTCTCCACCAGCAGCTCATTGCATTGCTCATGTTGAGCCAGCCATCCCACCAGCACGGCCAGATCGACCCGCCCATCGGCCCCGGCCGGAAGTTCAAGGACGTCGGCTCCTGCTGCCTCAAGCTGCGCACGCCGTAGACTTTCCACGCCCTCGACAGCTACGACCAGAGTACGTCCCGGCTCATTCAGACAGGCTGCGGCCAGCGGCATGCGCAGTTGGCTATCCACCACTACACGCAATGGCTGACGCTCGGCAATGGTCCCGGCGTCTTCCAGTCCCAACTGCTCGGCACGCACGGTCAGTCGCGAGTTATCGAAGATGATCGAATCGACGCCAGTGAGAATGGCACAGCTCTCGGCCCTCAAACGCTGTACATCACGACGCGCCTGGGGCCCGGTGATCCATTGCGATTCCCCGGAGGCCATGGCGGTGCGTCCATCGAGGCTCATCGCCTGCTTGAGACGCACCCGCGGTCGCCCTTCCAGCATGCGAGTGATGAAGCCGACATTCAGCGCCCGCGCATCAGCCTCGAGACAACCGACCTCTACCTCGATTCCTGCGTCGCGCAATTTCCGACTGCCGTTACCGGCTACTACCGGATTGGGATCTTCCATGGCCACAACGACCCTGGCCACTCCAGCATTGATCAAGGCCTCACAGCAAGGGCCAGTACGGCCATGGTGGGAGCACGGCTCCAGGGTTACATAGGCGGTGGCTCCTCTTGCCTGCTCCCCAGCTGCCTCCAGCGCATGGATCTCGGCATGCGGCCCACCGGCACGCCGGTGGAAACCTTCCCCGACCTGTTGTCCGTTCTTGACCAGAACACAACCCACTCTCGGATTGGGCATGGTGGTATAACGACCGTGCCCTGCAAGTTGCAGGGCACGGGCCATCCATTCATGATCCTGCGCCGTTATCATCGGCCATCTCCGCGAGTCGATCCATCCGGTGGAAAGTTCGGCTCCTGCGCCAGACGGTCGATCTCGGCACGGAACTCATCGATATCCTGAAAGCTTCGGTACACTGAAGCAAAGCGGATATAGGCGACCTGATCCAGGCGCTTGAGCGCTCCCATGACTTCCTCACCCACCACTCGCGCATGGACTTCGCGTTCACCACGGGCGCGTAGGTGCTGACGAATTCGTTCCACCGCAGCCTCGATGGCCTCTGCACTGACCGGGCGTTTTTCCAGCGCTCGCAACATACCCGCGCGCAGCTTGGCCTCATCGAACACCTCGCGGGTGCCATCGGCCTTGATGATACGCGGCATCACCAGCTCAGCAGTCTCGTAGGTGGTGAACCGCTCACCACACTCGGCACACTGGCGACGACGGCGCACCTGGTCGCCCTCGGCCACCAGGCGAGAATCGGTCACACGGGTATCCTGGGCTCCGCAGAATGGGCAGTGCATAGTGGGTTGTTTTCCGCTCCTGTGCTTGTCCGACTAGTGTAACGGTTGGCGGCTCCGGCGGACAGCTTCTCAAGGGGTATCGCAGGACATGGCATGAGTTGTGCTAGAGCAGAGAGACTCCGCAGCGTAGAGAGAACAGCATGTCGATCGATGCCAGCGTATCGCCGCAGCCCACCCGGGAGCAGTTCGAACAGCGCGCCAGCGAGCTGATCGAGATGCTTTACAGCCAACGTCGTGACGAGGTCATGCGCCGCCTGGGACGACTCATTGATGCCCATCGCAGCGATCTGGCGCACTGTCATGGTGCGGAACCAGCATCACTGTGGAGCCAGGCGGATCAATGGCTGATCGTCTACGGCGACTCCCTACTTGAAGATCAGCGCCCACCGCTGGCGGTATTGCACGAATTCCTGCAGAACCGGCTCGAAGAGGTGTTCAGCGGTGTGCATGTGTTGCCCTTCTTCCCCTGGAGCAGCGATGACGGTTTCTCGGTGATCCACTACCGTGAAGTCAATCCCGCACTGGGTGACTGGCAGGACATTCGACGTCTGGCCGAGCACCACGATCTGATGGTCGATATGGTTCTCAACCATGCCTCACGGGAGTCGCTGTGGTTTGCCGACTACCTCGGCGGCAACCTGCCGGGTCGTGATTTCTTCATCGAGATGGACCCGGATACCGACCTGACCGATGTGGTACGCCCACGCAGTTCGCCTCTGCTGGTACCGGTATCCACCCGGCGCGGTATCCGGCATTTATGGGCAACCTTCTCCGAAGACCAGATCGACCTCAACTTCGCCAACCCGGACGTGCTGCTGGAGTTCATCGGCATTCTGCTGTTCTATCTCGAGCAGGGCGCACGAATCATCCGCCTCGATGCCATCGCCTATCTATGGAAGCGTCCGGGCACCCGTTGCATCCATCTGCCGGAAACCCATGCGGTGGTCCGGCTGCTGCGACTGGTGGTTGACCATCTGGCCCCCGGCACCCTGATCATTACCGAGACCAATGTGCCCCATGCTGAAAATATCAGTTACTTCGGCCTGGAACGCCTGTCACAGGATGGTCCGGACGCCCACACCGATGAGGCTCACCTGGTCTACCAGTTCACCCTGCCGCCGTTGCTGCTACACACCCTGACCAGCGGCGAGGCCGGGACTCTGGCCCGCTGGCTGGACAGCCTGCCTGAGTTGCCGACGGGTTGCAGTTATCTCAACTTCACTGCCAGTCATGACGGCATTGGCGTGCGCCCCCTGGAGGGTTGGCTCGCGGCCCATGAAATCGACGCTCTGATGACGCTGATGCAACGTTTTGGTGGCTTCATCAGCATGCGCAGCCATGCCGATGGTAGCGACAGCCCCTACGAGATCAACATCAGTTGGTTCGACGCCATGAGCGGCACGCGCAAGGGGCCTGACCCGTGGCAAGTCGAGCGATTTCTGCTCAGTCAGCACCTGATGCTGGCTCTCCAGGGTATCCCGGCCATCTATCTACACTGCCTGACCGCCACCCAGAACGACCAGGATGGCGTCGAGCACAGTGGACAACTACGCGCCATCAACCGCAAGCGCTGGCAACGCAGGGAGCTGGAGGAGCTGTTGGACAGCCGCCATACACCAACGCGGGAAGTCTTTCATGCCCTGACGCGGCGCCTGGCCATTCGTCGCGAGGAGCCCTGCTTTCATCCCGATGCCAGGCAGAGCGTTATCGCCTCGGCACCGGAACTGCTGGTCATCCAGCGCGGTCCGCTGGCCAATGGACGCCGCCTGCTGGCCATTCACAATATCACTGACCGCCGACAGGCCCTGCAGGTGGCTGAGTTGGAAGTCGCGGGCTGGTGGGACTGTATCGAGGGCTGTGTCTGGCAGCGTCAGGACAGTCTTGGTCCCTATCGCACCCTGTGGCTGGTGTTCGATCCCCAGGAGCCGCAGCCGGAAGCATGACCATTGGTTGCATGATGTTCCAGGATGGGAGGCTTTATCCTGCTGCAATCCCTCAGAACGCCGAACCTCATGGGCATATCAGTGTCTGAGCGGTTGCCCCTCCCCAAGGAAGTCAGGAGAGAACATTCTCATGCCCCGTACCAGTCTCATGCCCTGCACTACACACCAATCGCCAGGCCAGCCGTTACGCCGCCTGTTACGCCATCGCCCGACCCGCCTGAAGGTGGCGGCGGCAGCCTTCGGTCTGCTGCCGTTCCAGACCAGCTTCGCCGCCGACTACCCGGCCCCCATTGAAGCCCTGCAACGTGAGGGACTCGAAGTACACGGTGAATTCGACGCCCCCGATGGCCTGACCGGTTATGCCGCCAGCCACCAGGGCCAGCCGATGACCATCTTCGTGACAGCGGATGGAGAACACGCCATCGTCGGTAATCTGATCGACAGCGAAGCCAACAACCTCTCCGAGGCACCGCTGGAGCGCCTGGTTCAGGGACCGATGGACGACGCTGCCTGGCAGGATCTCGGCGACAGCGCCTGGATCGCTGACGGTAGCGACGATGCCGAACGCATTGTCTATATCTTTACCGACCCCAACTGCCCCTATTGCACCCAGTTCTACCATGACAGCCGTCCCTGGGTGGAAAGCGGCAAGGTACAGCTGCGCCATGTGATGGTTGGCATTCTCGACCCGGCCAGTCCACGCCAGGCAGTGACCATGCTCGCCGCCGAGGATCCATCAGCGATGCTCGAGGCCCATGAGAATGGCGACAAGGTCGAGCCCATGAACAACCTGCCCCGCGACCTGGAGCAACGTCTGCAGGACAATCACAACCTGTTCTACGGCTTCGGCATGGTCGCCACGCCAGGCATCGTCTACTACAACGGCGACAAGCTGGAGATGAGCCAGGGAGCGCCGACGCCCGAACAACTGGTCACCATCATGGGATCCGAACTCAACTGACGTCTCCCGAGTTATCTGCCTCCACCGCCGCATGCAGACGCTCGGGAAGATCCGGCAATGCCGCCCTGACACGATTCCAGCTGGGAATGAAGGGTTTTTCGCGAGGGTTGTCGAGAAAGGCATTGCCGGCTTCGATCAGATTGCCGGCAAACAGCTCGACCGCCTGCTCCTCGGCATGCCGGTCTAGAGTCAGCCCGTTCATCACTGCATCGTGGTCATAGGATTCGATCAGGTCCAGTGCCAGCCGGTAGTAGGTGGCCTTGAGAGTTCGGAAGCCCTCGGCAGAGAACTCCACCCCCTGAGTCGCCAGTTTGCGATAGAGTGCCTTGGCAATATCGAGACTCATGCGATTGAGCCCGGCGTTGGCATCGTCGGCCGACACCGGCTGATGCTTGTGGTCATAGATGTCGGCAATGTCCACCTGGCACAGGCGGTTGGTCGAGTGATCGCGCTGTACCTCCGAGAGCACCCCGATCTCCAGCCCCCAATCCGCGGGAATGCGGATACCGTCGAGCACCTCGGTACGCATCGAGAACTCACCGGACAACGGATAGCGGAAGCTGTCCAGATACTCGAGATAAGGTCGTGGTCCGTGGATCATCTTCAGCGCCCGCAGCAATGGCGTCACCATCAGACGGGCCACACGACCATTGAGCCTGCCATCGGCAATCCGCGGGTAATAGCCCTTGCAGAAGGCATAGTTGAAACGCGGATGGGCCACTGGATACATCAGGCGCGCCAGCATGCCGCGGTCATAGGTGAGAATGTCGCAGTCATGCAGTCCCACCGCCGCAGTGCGCCCCGAGGCCTGGATATAACCGGCACAGAACCACACATTGCGTCCCTTCCCGGGTTGTTGAGGTGACAAGCCCTCGGCGGCCAGCGCCTCATCCAGGCCTCGCAGACGAGGGCCATCATTCCACAGAATTCGATGATGCTGCGGCAGCCGCGCGAAGAATTCACGCGCATGCAGGAACTGCTCCCGGTCAGCGCAATCCAGTCCGATGACAACCTCGTCCAGCCAGGGTACCTGAGCCAGCTCATCGATGATGGCGGATAACGCCGGTCCCTCCAGCTCCGAATACAGTGACGGCAGGATCAGCCCCAACGGGCGGCGACGGGAGAACTCACACAGCTCCCGTTCCAGGTCCTCGACGCTGCGCCGTGTCAGATTGTGAAAATCGGTAATAATGCCGTTCTGATGGAAGTCGCTCATGCCTCACCCTCCGTGGAATGGCCGGGGCTCTCGCCTGCAGAGCCGCAGGAAGCGGACTCCTGAGTCGCTGATTCGGACTGCCCCCAGAAATACGAGATACCTTCTACCCAGCCCTGTGGCCCGCTGGATTCCGTGCGATACAGCCGGGGCGTTGCAGGAGTAACCTTCAACCCGTGACGTCCGCGAATAACCACAGCGGCCTCGACGGCTTCCAGCATGCTGACGTCGTTGGGGCCATCCCCCAGCGCCACAGTTTCCGCCGCCTCACCCCGCAGGTCCTCGAATCGTCGACACAACCAACCAACAGCACGTCCCTTGTCGGTATCGCCGGTGACATGCCAGAACCGGCCGCCCTGGACCACGCGCAGTCCATCCCCGGCAAGGCCCTGCCGAAAAGCATCAATCGCGTCGTCGCTGTCCCGCCAGACCAGTGGTTCACTACCTTCACGCAGACGCGCCAGCCGCGCCTCCTGGTCACCCAGCCCGGTCAACTCAGCGACCTCCTCCAGCGACATCTCGCTCATGGTTCGACAGTGCACGCCAAGACGCTGGCGCCAGATGGCAATCCGACGACGAATCAAACCGATATCAATGCCGAGATTGCGTACCACCAGACCATCGGTACCTGGAGAGGTATCGCGCCGGACATGGCACCAGTCAGGTGGCAATGCCACCACCGCGCCGTTCTCGGCGATGAAAGGAGATGCGCTGAGTTCCAGCATCTGGCGCAGTGACAGCAATTCACTGCGGGTCTTGCTGGTCACCGGGATCACAATGACGCCGGAAGCCTTGAGTGCCACCAGCCAGGGCCGTGCCGGCGCCCAATCATAGCTGTCGTGATCCAGCAGGGAGCCATCAAGGTCCGTGAACACCAGGCGTGGCCGAGTTGCGGGACGAAGTTGAGGAATGGCACCAGACATGGCAGACCTGTCGAGTTGCTGTGTTGAAAGGACTCAAGCAGGCAACATGCCAGAAAAACAGAAAACACTACGAAATCAGGGGCGAAGTGCATGCCTTCATACCGTTGGCAGGACATGCACTGAAGAGAAACGACAATGCCCCATTCTGGCGCACCAGAATGGGGCATTGATATTGGACCAACCAGAAAACCGATGATCATGCCGAACACAGCAATCAGTCAGTGTTTTCCTTCCTGGCTAGCCGTGCTTCGTCTGCGCAGCAATCAGAATCAACGGTAGACCGGCAGGCGAGCACAGACCGCCTCGACCTTGCCCTTGACCTCTGCCTCGATGGCGGCAGAGTCTTCTCCACGCGCCATGACATCGAGAATGTCGCAGATCCAGCCGGCCAGCTCACGGCACTCGTCACTTCCGAAACCACGGGTAGTCACGGCTGGAGTACCGATACGCAGTCCGGAGGTCACGAAGGGGCTCTGCGGATCACCCGGGACGGCGTTCTTGTTGACGGTGATGTGCGCGCGCCCCAGAGCAGCATCTGCGTCCTTGCCGGTCAGGCCCTGCTTGATCAACGACAGCAGGAACAGGTGATCTTCTGTACCGCCGGATACCACATCAAAGCCACGTTCGATGAATACACCGGCCATGGTCTGGGCGTTGGTGATGACCTGCTGCTGATAGGTCTTGAACTCCGGCGCCATGGCTTCCTTGAAGCACACTGCCTTGGCGGCGATGACGTGTTCCAGCGGGCCGCCCTGGATACCGGGGAAGACGGCAGACTGCAGCTTCTTCTCGATGTCAGCGTCGTTCTCGGCGGACAGGATCAGACCACCACGCGGACCGCGCAGGGTCTTGTGGGTGGTGGTGGTGACCACATGCGCGTGGGGCAGCGGCGTCGGATACAGACCAGCCGCCACCAGGCCTGCGATGTGAGCCATATCGACCAGCAGGAAGGCGCCCACTTCGTCGGCGATCTCACGGAACTTCGCCCAATCGATGATCTGGGAGTATGCGGAGAAGCCGGCAATGATCATCTTCGGCTTGTGCTCACGCGCCAGACGTGCGACCTCGTCGTAATCGATGCGACCGGACTCGTCGATGCCGTACTGTACAGCGTTGTAGTGCTTGCCGGAGAAGTTGGGGCGAGCACCATGGGTCAGGTGACCACCGGCGTCCAGACTCATGCCCAGTACCGTATCACCGGGTTTGACCAGTGCCTGGAAAACTGCGCCGTTGGCCTGGGATCCGGAGTGCGGCTGAACGTTGGCGTAGGTGGCGCCAAACAGTTCCTTCGCATAGTCGACCGCCAGTTGCTCGACCACGTCGACGTATTCACAGCCGCCGTAATAACGCTTGCCCGGATAGCCCTCGGCATACTTGTTGGTCAACTGGCTACCCTGCGCTTCCATGACGCGAGGGCTGGCGTAGTTCTCGGAAGCGATCAGCTCGATGTGGGCTTCCTGACGACCCACTTCCTTCTGCATGGCGTCGAACAGAGCATCATCAAAACCGGCAATCGTCATGTCACGGCTGAACATCGGCAGGAAAACCTCGCTGCAGGGGAGAGAAGAATTGGAAGCCGCCATGATAGCGCAGGCCATGCCGGCTTTCACATGAAAGACCATCATGCATAACTGCATCATTTCTCATGGCAGCTTGAGAAATCCTTAAGCCTGATGTGGCGGCGTCCGGATTCGCCCCGTCACTCTGCGCTGGCAGTCACGATCAGGTGATCCAGAAACTTCTCTGGATTATCGGCCAGTTTGCGGATATCCAGCGACTTCGGTACCTCAAGATCGACGCGCAGGACACTCGCATCGCCCTCGAGCAACGTCAGCACGCTGTCGAACAGCTCATTCTCGCCGTTCCTGGATCCTCCGAGACCGGCAAACCGGGAATCCTGCCCTGCGCCTCCGATGGTCTCGGTGTCCGACAGCATGGCCATGCCTTCCAGCAACTCACTGCGTGACTGGCCCGTGGTGACCGCGGCCACGCTCATCAGTCGATCCACCATGCCCCGGTCGTGATAGACCAGACCCAGGCGCCCACCCAGCGGCTTGACCGGGAACCACAACTGATCCAGTTCCACACGCGGGTCCATGGCCACACCATAATCGGCAAAGCGAGTGAACAGGTCCTCGGCCGTTTCGCCCTTGGGGAGAGCCAGCGGGAACTCGTAGTTGACGGTCAGTTCGAAGGCATCCGAGGCATTGATATGACTATCGGCGTGGGCAAGAACGCTTGCCCCCTTCGCATCGATGGCACCGCTGCCCTCTCCACTCATGCTGAAACGTTCACTGCCGCCGGTCATGACGTTATTGACCATGCGCATGACCGTACGCCCCTCCACAGGGGTCAGTGCAATCAATCTATTGAAGTCGACGAAGGCCTCATCCAGGCGGGTGTGCGAGGTAAAACGCTCAGCGGTGATCTCTGTAGTACTGGTCAGTCGAGAAATACCTGCGACCGAGACATCGTCCTTGTCGACTGCCAATCCCGCCAGTTCCATGCCGCCGATGAGCAACGCATCCCGGGGTGTGCCCCAGGTGAAATCCGAAAGGCTGAAGAGCTCCAACGCCAACCGCCAGCCTTCCAGCCGAGGCTGGTTGGATGACCCGGTCAGCCCCTCGACACTGACGGCCTCGAGACTGCCGTGCTCGGCGGCCATATCGAGCGCACCGGCAGTGATGCTGTCGATGCTCACCTCGATGCGATGCGATGCTGAAGACGAGGGCTCGGCATAGTCGGGAGGGATCCCCAGGTCGGCATCGCTGACTCTGCCCGTGAGCACCAGATCCTCGGTGTGGATGCCCGCAGCACTCAGCTCAGGTTCCGAGCTGTCCAGACGCCAGACAGCCTCGGAGGGGTCATCGATCTCGATTCGTGCGACGTCGACTCTCATATCCGCTGCCGTCAATACAACGCCCGACAGCACGACTCGATCAGGATCGTCATAGTCGCCCTCAACGTCGTACTGCTCGACCTGCAACCGCTCGCCGTTGCTCCAGGCAATGGCTATATCCGTGGCTCGAGTGAGCTCCGCCGATGGCTGACTGACCTCGAGGTGACGCAGACGGCCGCTTTCGAACCACCGCGCCAGGTCGACTTCGAGGCGCTGCTCATCGGCCAGAGCCACCGGCGAGACCAGGCCACCACTCAGTACCAGGCCCAGCCCCAGCACGACGCCTCCGGCCTTGCGCCACTCATGGGCACCCCGTGTTATTCGCTGCTCCATGAATCCCCCTGCCCTCGTCAATATCAAGCACCCAGACAATATCCAGCACTCAGCCAATATCCAGCACCCGGCCAATATCCAGCACCCGGCCAACCCCGTATTCACTCTATTCCACACCAGGCCTATTCGGCGCTCACCGATACCCAATAACACAGAACCCATGACCAACTCGCGACGGAGGCAGCCATGGGCTCGTGAATATCAATACTCTGTGTCGTATCGACGAGACGTTATTTGACCGTTACCTGCATCTTCATCGCATCGGGCAGCCCCAGCGGATCCTGGGAGAGTGCCTCGGCCTCAGCGCTCGGCGGCAATGTCAGGTTCACCGCCAGATTGCTGGCCTCACCGGCCATCAACTGCACCAGACCTGAGAGCAGTTCACCCAGTTGCGGTCCCATCAGAGTACCGAAGCCCTCGGCCTGGGTACGCATCTGCGCCAGAAACTCGTCCTCGCTGATCTGCTGAGTGGCAGCGGCTACCGGTACGATGCGACCGAAGACACCGAGGTCCTCCAGGTTGAGCACGACATCACCGCCCAGAGTATCCAGCTCCGTCCAGTCCTCCAGACCGGCGAAGTATTCGCTGGCCTCGACACCTTCGGGAATGGCAACCGGCAGGTCGGCATCAAAATTGAACTTGAAGGCATCGGCAGCACTCAGCTCGAAACGACTAGCCAGATCGCCGTTGTCTCCATCCTGTTGCCAGGTACCATCCAGCACCGAATCCAGAGTCAACTCGCCAGTACCACCGGTCAGGACATTGCTGACCATACGCAGGTTGGTACGCTCATCGACAGGTGCCAGCTCGATCATCTTCGCCAGATCCAGGGTCAGAGTGTCCAGACTGCTGCGATACTCACCGTCCTCCATATTGGAGTCCATGGCCATACCCGCCAGCGTCATCACCAGCTTGTCGGCACTGATATCCAGGTCTGACAACTGCAGATCATCGAACTGGGGTGCGTCGTCCTCCATCCCCACCAGCCCGGAGAAGGTCAGGGAAGGCAAACTGAAGGTCGCTGCTCCCAACTCGGCAAATTGCTCGGCGTTGCCACTCAGATCGGAAAGACTGAATTCGCCGATGGCATCCTTGCTGATATTCGATGCACTGACACTGGCGATCTCGATATGGGCGCCACGCAACTCGGAGGACTCGTCGTCATCCAGCAGGGTCGGCTCCTTCTGCTCCAGCACCAGCGCCTCTGCGCTCAGACCCGGCAGCGGATTCTCGGCATTGTAGGTGGCCGAAAGGTTAGAGAAGTCGGGCACGGCACTGCCAGGTGCCTCGAGTGTCAGGCTGTCGGCGGCAATATCGAGATCCGAATCAGAGATTCTGATGCCCTTGGCGATGACTTCGTCAGGGTTCTCGTAGTCACCATCGACCTTATAGCTGAGGATGGTGATGACGGTACCATCCGCCTGGGTGATGGAAATATCCTTTGCGGTGCTGGAGCCGCCCAACAGCGCGTCGGAAACATCACCGATATTGATCTCGCCACCTTTACCCGCCAGCGCACGCAGGTCCTGCTCGAGCTGCTCGGCATCCGCCTGCGCCAGGCCCGGCACCAGCGCCACGCCCAGGGCTGCCGCTGCGATATAGTTCAATCTGGCCATGAGATTCAGTCACTCCCTTGTGAATAACACCATTCCACCAGCGTAGGCGACGACGCGGGGCGTCACCTGATGTCGTGCATAATGTCATGGTTTTGCGACACCGACCATGGCTCCAATCGGGGGATGTTTCACCCCGCACAGCCAAACACAGTGCGTACTTACTGATCCACCTGCAGCCGGTCAGCAAGTCTGGCGGTGACTTCATGCAACACCGCCAGTCGTGCACGGCGCTTGTCGTTGGCGTCGACCAGCGTCCAGGGCGCTTCACTGCGATGGGTGGCCGCCAGCATCTCGTCGATGGCCTGTTGATAGTCATCCCAGCGTGCCCGGTTTCGCCAATCCTCATCGGTCAACTTGTGCTGCTTGTGGGGTGTGACAGCGCGTGCCTTGAAACGCTTCAACTGCTCATCACTGTTGATCGCCAGGAACAGCTTGACCAGCACGGTACCGTGGCTCAGTAACTGATTCTCGAAGTCCACGATCTGGTGATAGCCAAGGCGCCATTCGGGCTCGTCGATCAACGACTCGACCCTCTCCACCAGTACACGCCCATACCAGGAACGGTCGAAGACCGCCACTGAACCATCGATCGGCAGGCGTTGCCAGAAGCGCCACTGCCAGGCATAGCGGAGCTCCTGCTCGGATGGCGCGGCGATGGAATGCACCCGATAGGTACGGGCGTCCAGCGCCGAGGTCAGCCGATGAATACTGCCGCCCTTGCCGGCGGCGTCATGTCCCTCGAACACCACCACCAACGGAATTCCCCGCCACACGGCTCGGCGTGCCAGCTCGGCCAGTTGGGCCTGGGCACTGGCCAACTGTTCGCGATACTCGACCTTGCCGATGGCACCGGTGTGCTCGGCCAGGTCGGACAGTTGCGGCACAGCCTTCAACACCGAGTGCTCGATGACCGGTCGCGCAGTTGTCTCGGTCAATCTTCCAGCGCCTTCCATGGCCGCGATCATATGTTCGACCACCGGCGTGAGCAGATCGCTGCCGGGCGATGCGTCCAGACACAGCCAGGGGCTCTCATCGGTTGCGGTGGTCTTGCGCAGTTGCTGCCCCAACTGCTGAATAGCCTCATGTTGACTGTGACGCTGCCACTTTTCCTCGGTGACCTGCCAGCGTGTCTCTGGGTCCGCCTCCAGTGCAGCAAGGTGCTGGCCCTGAACCTCGACATCGATATCCAGCCATAGTTTGACCAGGGTAATGCCCGCCGCCCTCAGATCTGACTCGAAAGTGACAATCTCCTGCAGACGATCGGCAAGGGCCCCCTCCCCCAGGCGCCGCGCAGCGCCAGCGAACAGAGCATCGCCCACCCAGCCATGCACGAAGATACCGATGCGCCCTCTCGGCGGGAGACGAGTCCAGTAGCGCCACCAGTAGGGATGGCGCCGATCATCTTCGCTGGGCACCAACGCCTGGACTTCGGTCAGACGGTTCTCCAGCCAGTGATTGAGCCGGTTGATCAAATGTCCCTTGCCGGTCCCGGCATGGCCGGCCACCAGCACCACCACGGCCCGATCTTCACTGCGCGCCAGCTCAAGCTGTGCCGAGAGCAACTGGAAACGCAGTTCGTCCTGCTTGTCACTGGCCATCAGCAGCCTCCTGTCGAGTACCTTCCGTCCCGTATCGCCTGGCCCACAAGCATCACCAGCTCCTCAAGTATCGCCCAGCAGTGCCAGACTCGCCGTGGGTGCCTGACGACGGATGTTGCGTGACAGCCATTGCCCAACGCAGCCGAGCAGCAACGCCGCCGACAGCGGGAGTGTTATCCACAGCAGAGGATGCAGTTTCGGAGGCAGATCCAGCCAGGCCAGATAGAGTACGGCTGCCGCGATCTCGGCCAACAGCACTGCGAGCAGCCCGGCAGCCAATCCCATGATCGCGAACTCCGCCCACTGTATACGCGCCATCATGCGTGTCCCTGCACCGAACACCCGCAACAGTCCACTCTCGTGGGCACGCACTGGATGACTGGCAATCAGCGCCGCATACAGCACGCTGATACCTGCCAGCAGCACAAACACCAGTACCAGCTCCACCGCTCTGGTCACCTGGTCGAGCATCTCCCGTACCTGGCCAAGCAAAGCATCCACATCCAGCAGGGTCACGCCGGGAAACGCCTCGACCAGGCTTGCCAGGGGATTCGTCTGTCCCGCTGATGCGTCCAGTGGGTCGAGATGAAAGGCGGTGATGAAACTATGCGCGAAGTCATCGAGAACTCCGGGGGGAAAGATGACATAGAAGTTGGGTTGGAAGCTGTCCCAGTCCAGGTCGCGGATACTGGTCACCACTCCAGTCAGGGTGTCGGCCCCCACCGAGAAGCTCAGACGGTCTCCCATGGCCAGTCCCAGGCGTTCAGCGAGTCCGCTCTCCAACGAGATGGGAGCCTCCGGAGGCTGTCCGTTATCGACCTCCGCATACCAGTCGCCTGACACCTCGACACCATCGAACCAGCTACCCTCCACCAGGCGATTGCCCTTCGGCAGCTCGCTGCTCCAGGTCAGGTTCAATTCACGGCGCAGCGCATTTTCGCCCTGCGCCTCCGCAGGAACCGCCTCACGCGGAGGCTGGCCATTGATCGCCACAATGCGTCCCCGCACCATCGGATACAGGTCACTGCGCGCCTCCGATATCTCGGCCAGTTGCTCGGCAAAGGCATCACGCTCGCCCGGCTGGATATTGATGGCGAAATGATTGGGCGTATCGACGGGCAGTTGCGCCTGCCAGGTGGTGACCAGATCGCCCCTCACCAGGCTGATCATCGCCATGGCAAAGAAGGTCACAGCGAAGGCCAGCAGTTGACCAAGGCTCAGACTGCGCCGACGCGTCAGTTGCCTGGCTCCCAGTTGCAGAGCATGACGCCAGCCCTGACGCGCTCCGGGAGCGACCCGGGAAACCAGCCACATCAGCGCATCGAGAATCAGCCCTCCCAGCCACCACATGGCTCCCAGCGCTACCAGACCGCCAAGCAGCAAGCCGAGAGCCAGACTGAAACTGCCCGAATAGAGCCACATCAGGGCACCGAAGGAGCCCGCGGCCACTGCCGCCATCAGCCAGGCTGACGCCGGTAGCGGATCCAGCTCACGGCGCAGGACCTTGAGGGCACTGACACGCCGCAGGCGCAACAGTGTTGGTCCGGCAAAGCCACCCAGCACAGCCAGCGCGGTCAAGACGCCCAGCCACAGGGGCAGCCAACCCGGTGGCGGCAACTCCATCGGCAGAAAGGGCTGCATCAGTGCCACCAGCAGCGCCTGGCCGACCAGCCCCAACACCGCCCCCAACAACGCCGCCACCACCGACAACACCAGCAGTTGCAGGCCAAAGAGTCTTATCAGTGTGGCCTGCGAGGCGCCGAAACAACGCATCAGGGCCGCACTGTCGAGATGGCGTTCGACATAACGCCGCGTGGACAGAGCCACGGCGACACCTGCCAGCAACACAGCAGCCAGCCCGGCCAGGCTCAGATAGGTATCAGCACGCTCCAGTGCCGAGCCCAGACGAGGCCGGTCATGGCGTACATCACGCACCTCCACACCGTCCTGGCGAAGACGTTCGAGCAACGGCGACAATTGCTCGACACTCTGTGCCGAACCCGCCGCGAGAATCTCGTACTCCAGTCGCGACCCCGGCTGAATGAGGCCGGTCGCCTCGAGATCCTCGACATGCATCATCACCCGAGGGTTGAGGCTGCCAAAGCCCGTCGACTGATCCGCCTCACGCTCCAGCCAGGCACTCACCTCGAACTGCGACTGCCCCAACTGAAGCGACTCCCCCAGCTCGATATCCAGTAATTGCCGCAACCGTGGCGAAAGCCAGAGTTCTCCGCGCGCCGGGCCATGCTCAACCTCCTCACTCCCCTGGCCCCGGTCAATACGCGAGCTGCCGTAATGGGGATAGGCCTCATCCACCGCCTTGATACTGACGGGCTGAAAGGCCGACTCCCGACTGGCCATCGAGACCAGATCAACCTGATCACTGAGGCGCATACCCGCCTCGACCAGTTGCCGACGCAGACCATCATCAAAGGGATCCGACTGCTCCAGTACCAGGTCGCCGCCCATCATCTGACCAGCCTGGCGCACCAGACCCCGCTCCAGGCGGTCGAGAAAGAATCCCATCATGGTCGAGGCCGCCACTGCCAGCATCAGCGCAATCAGCAGTGCTCGCACATCCGCGGCTCGCAGGTCACGACGCAGACTGCGCGCGGCAAGGCCGCAGAGAGCGCCGATGCCCATCACCTGGCGCCGGCTCATGATGTCGCCTCACTCAACTCCATGGCATCGAGTCGGCCGTCGACCAGTTGCAGACAACGATCACAGCGGCGTGCCAATGCATGGTCATGGGTCACCAGCACCAGAGTCGTGCCCTGCTCATGGTTGAGATCGAACAGCGTCTGGATGATCCTTTCTCCGGTATGCGGATCGAGGTTGCCGGTCGGCTCATCGGCGAATACCAGCTCCGGCGAGGTTACGAAAGCCCGCGCCAGCGCGACACGCTGCTGCTCGCCACCGGAAAGCTGGCGTGGCAGGTGGTCATGGCGTTCTGCCAACCCGACCCGCGCCAGCCACTCGCGGGCACGCTGTTCCCGATGGTTCTGTACCGACAATTCCGTAGGCAGCAATACGTTCTCGAGTGCGGTAAGCGTCGGCAGCAACTGGAAGTTCTGGAACACGAAGCCGACCCGGCCATTGCGTAACGCTGCCCGCCCATCCTCATCGAGGCCGGTCAGGGATTCGCCGAACAATAACAGCTCGCCCTCACTGGGATGATCAAGCCCGGCGAGAAGCCCCAGCAGTGTCGACTTGCCAGCACCGCTCTGGCCGAGAATGGCAACGCTCTCACCAGCGTGTACGATGAGCTCCAGCTCACGCAGAATAGTCAGTTCACGCGAACCACTGATCACGCTTTTTGCCAGAGCCCGGGCTTCAAGAACTGGAGCTTCGAGAACCGGGGTTTCAGGAGCCGGGGCTTCGGTAACAGGCGCATGAAGATGGGATGGAGATGTTGAAACAGGAGCCTTGGACATGACGAACGCTATCCCTGAAGTTGGACGATGGCAGCGCGGGCCACTGAAGTGCCGACGCTGGTTACTGTCAGTCATTACGCTGTTTGCCGCCCTGTGGTTGAGCATCGGCACTGCTCACTCCCAGACTCAAGCCCAGTCACCCATTCTACTGGTGGTCGGTGACAGTCTCAGTGCCGCTTATGGCATCCCACAGGAGGCCGGTTGGGTGACACTGCTCGACCAACGACTCGACGGTCGGGCGCAGGTGATCAACGCCAGCATCAGTGGCGAGACCAGCAGTGGTGGTGCCAGTCGTCTGGCAGGCCTGCTCGAACAACACCAGCCGGACATCGTGGTGCTCGAGCTGGGTGGCAATGACGGCCTGCGCGGGCTGCCACCACAGCAGATGCAAGCCAACCTGAACCGCATGATCGAGCAGAGCCGGAGCAGCGGTGCCGATGTCCTGCTGGTGGGCATCGATATTCCCCCCAATTACGGGCAGGCCTACCGCGAGGCCTTCGGCCAGGTGTTCCGGAGCCTCGCTGACGAACATCAACTGCCCCTGTTGCCCTTCCTGCTTGAAGGTATTGCACTGAAACCCGAGCTGATGCAGGAAGATGGCATTCACCCCACTGCCGACGCTCAGCCTCTCATGCTCGACAACGTCTGGGCCGAACTCGCTCCCTTACTGCGAGAACAAGGTGTGCAGTTGGCCACCAAAGCGTCTCAAGCAAAAGCGTCTCAGGCAGAGCCATCTTCCTGAGCAGATGGCGTGCGCTGCCACTGCTGCAGGCCCAGCCCACCGAGAATCAATACAAGACCCATCAGGGTCGAGAACAGAATGGGCTCTCCAATTACAAAGTGCAGCAACAGGAGTGACACCGGCGGCGAAAGAAAGATCAGAATCGAGACCTTTGCAGTACGCGAGACACTCTGAACAGCCATCTGCCACAGCACAAAAGCCACTCCCATCTCGAACAGCCCCACATAGATGCCTGCCCCCAATGCTTCGGGCCCATGCCATTGCAGGCCGGGCCCGAGCAGCAGCAGCACCGTCAATACCGGCACCCCCACCGAGAAGTTCTGCCACTGGGCAACCATCGCCGGACGGGCATCCCGAGCATTGAACAGCCAGTAGAGTGCCCAGATCACCGTTGATACCAGCGCCAGCCCCACCCCCAGAGGATCGGCAAAGTCGACGTCCAGAACCTTGCCACGCGTGGCAATCACCCAGACACCGGAATAGGCAATCAGACCGGCGACGATGTCAGTGCGCGTCAACGTCTGCTTGAGAATCGGTACAGCAAGCAGAGCCATGGCCAGTGCCCAGGTGTAATTGAGTGCCATGGCCTCCTGCCCCGGCAGACGGTCATAGGCGGCAAACAATACCAGGTAATAGGCCACCGGGTTCATCAGACCGGCCCACAGGGCGGTGCTCCAACCCTGCTTGAGCGCCCGGCGCATCTGCCCCCGATGGATCACCAGTACGCCCATCAGCGCCCAGGAAACCAGCGACGCTATCCACATCAGCTCCAGCGGGCTCATGTAGCCGAGCGCCACCTTGAATGCTGTGGCAACAGTGGACCACAGCGCCACGGCTGCCAGGCCATAGCCTATCGCCTGCCGATCAGAATTCATGCTACGTCCTTGTTATGAGCTACGAGCTACGAGCTACGAGCTACGAAGGCCAGTCTATCGCCATGCCGCAGACCGCTGGCGATGAACGACATGTTCCGCTTCCTGCACTCAGCGATCGATATGACCCAGATCGCGGTCTGGTTCGATCACATCTCTAACCCGCTGCTTGAGGACCTTGATATCGGGGAAGCCACCATCGCGCTTGCGTTCCCAGAGCAGTTGGCCATCGATAGTGACCTCGAACCGACCACCGTGAGATGGCTGCAGGGCCACCTCCTCGAGACTCTCGCCAAAGGTCGACAGCAGCTCCTGGGCGTACCAGCCGCTACGCAACAGCCACTGACATTGCGTACAGTAGATAATCCGGACTCGTGACAACTGGGCTCTCCCGTCACTGACATGGAAGTATTTCGCATCGATCATACCAGCCTGGAAGGATCTCATGGCCATCTCGGACAACCCACGAACAAAGTTTCATGAATGGCTATACGGCGACGATGACAGCCGTATGTGCCTCGATATCCCCGAGAACGCATGCCGCCAGCAACCACGCAACTTCGTGCTGCACCTGCTGGCGGCACTCGGCAACAAGCTCGCCGACGAACTTTCCAGCGCTCGTCTCGTGCTCCCCTGGTTGCTGGGTATCATGGGAGCTCCCGCCTGGATGGTCGGGTTTCTGGTGCCGATTCGCGAGGCCGGCGCCCTACTCCCGCAAGTGCTGGTGGCGGGCCTGATTCGCCTTATACCAGAGCGTAAATGGAGCTGGGTCATCGGTGGCCTGATCCAGTCCGCCGCCGCCTTCTGCCTGGCACTACTGGCACTGTTTTCTGCAGGAACTCTCGGCGGCAGCCTGGTTCTGCTGGCGTTGGTGGTGCTGTCGCTGGCACGCGGCCTGCAATCCATTGCCAGCAAGGATGTGCTCGGCAAGACCATCGCCAAGCGCCGGCGAGGCACACTGATGGGCTGGAGCAGCAGCATCGCCGGTGCCGCAACCCTCGGTGCCGGCGCAGTACTACTGTGGTTCGACGATCGGCCCAGCGAGATCGCACTCGCAGTGCTGCTGGCTATTGCCGCCCTTGCCTGGGCAGGCAACGCGCTGTGCGCCGCGGCCATCGTCGAGGAGCCCGGCGCAACATCCGGAGGACACAGCGCCTGGCAGAGCATCCGCAGCAACTGGACAGTGCTGCGTGATGACGCCACCTTTCGCAACTTCAACATCACCCGTGCCCTGCTGCTTTCCAGTGCGCTGGCACTGCCCTACCTGGCCTTGATCGGCCAGCGTCAGAGTGGCACCGAACTGGGGGGACTCGGCACCCTGATTGTGGTCTCCGGCCTGGCCTCGATGATCGCCGGCCCGATCTGGGGAAGCCGCGCCGACGCCTCCAGCCGCCGAGTGATGCGCGATGCCGCCGTCGGCACTCTGCTGTGCTGCTGTCTGGGCGGGGTGATCCCACTACTGCCCGGAGCCATATCGACCAGTGTCTGGCCCTATGCCCTGGTCTACGCCCTGTTGGTGATCGTGCATTCCGGGGTACGCCTCGGGCGCAAGACCTACATCGTCGATATGGCCAATGCCGAGAATCGCGCTCTGCTGATTGCACTCTCCAATACTCTGACCGGCGTGCTGATGCTGGTCGTTGGCGGCCTGGCAGGGGCTACCGCCTATGTCTTCGGCCCCGTGGCGCTACTGTTGATGCTGGCCGCAACGGCGCTGCTCGCCGCCTGGTTCGCCATGCGTCTGCCGGAAGTCGAACAGGACTCGAGCGCGCCCGGATAATTGCCCTGACTCAGCCTTTGCATGCCGAACAAGGGAAAATGCCTATTCTTGACTTGCACTTTGCGCCCATGGGGCATATATAGCCAACAGGATCAAATGGATCCTGTTGGCGCTTTCCCCGGGCGTACAGCCCGTTGATGTGATCCGGAAAGTTGGTGTGATATGCCGCCCTCGAGATGGGCGGCCTGGCCATGGGAGACCTTCACATGAGCCGCGATTCCCTTCTTGATGATGCCTACTACGAGGTCAATGACCAGGATGCGGTCAATGACGACGATTATGGTCGTAGCCGCTCCAGTAGCCGTGCCGATACTTTACGGGCGCGACGACGCGTCGAGGCGTTGTTGGAAGAGCGTCGTCTGAAGCAGGCAATTGATGACGACTGGGGACTGGATGATGACGAGGAGGAAGACGAGGAATAGCCTCTGCTGGCCTCTCCCGCTTCCCTTTCCCGTCACCGTTCCACCCTGCTCGGCCTCACTACGGTGAGGCCAGAAACCTGTGCGTTACCAATGGTTCGCCCGCGTGTTACCCATGATTCGATAGTCGAGTGGATCTCACCGATCCATTCGATTGTCGTCGGCAGCACAGCGCTGTACTGCCGACAATCTGCGGTGCCAGTGCCCATTGAAACGCTCATGGCCAGCGAAGGATTACCCTTCCAGTGTTTTCTTTAACCGCTTCGGGCTCTATCATCACTGACCACTGTTCTCCGGTTTCCTGAATTCGTTTTCCGGACCCGTGTCTTGAAACCAGAGTGCGAGCCTGTCTCGCCGAACCTCCAACATCCTAGTGAGCTCCCATGGCGCAATACGTCTACACCATGAATCGGGTGGGCAAGGTCGTACCCCCCAAGAAACAGATTCTCAAAGATATTTCCCTGTCCTTCTTCCCTGGCGCCAAGATCGGTGTACTGGGCCTCAACGGTGCCGGTAAGTCGACCCTGCTGCGCATCATGGCGGGTATCGATACCGAGATTGAAGGTGAAGCGCGTGCCATGCCCGGCATCAATGTCGGCTACCTGCCCCAGGAACCGCAGTTGGACGACGACAAGTCCGTTCGCGAAACGGTGGAAGAGGCGCTGGGCGAGATCAAGGAAGCCCAGACCAAGCTGGACGCCGTCTACGCCGCCTACGCAGAGCCGGATGCCGACTTCGACGCATTGGCTGCGGAGCAAGCCCGTCTCGAGAACATCATCGAAGCAGCCGATGCCCATAACCTCGAGCGCAAGCTGGACGTTGCTGCCGAGGCCTTGCGTCTGCCGCCCTGGGACGCCCGCGTTGGCCACCTGTCCGGTGGTGAGCGCCGCCGTGTCGCCCTGTGTCGCCTGCTGCTGTCCAGTCCGGACATGCTGCTGCTCGACGAGCCGACCAACCACCTCGACGCCGAGTCCGTTGCCTGGCTGGAGCGGTTCCTCCACGACTACCCCGGCACCGTTGTGGCCATCACCCACGACCGTTACTTCCTCGACAATGTCGCCGGCTGGATCCTCGAGCTCGACCGTGGCCAGGGTATCCCCTTCGAAGGCAACTACTCCCAGTGGCTGGAAGCCAAGGAGCAGCGTCTCGAGCGAGAAGCCAAGCAGGAAGCCTCACGTCAGAAGGCCATCAAGCACGAGCTGGAATGGGTGCGCTCCAATGCCAAGGGCCGTCAGGCCAAGAGCAAGGCGCGCCTCAATCGCTTCGAGGAAATGCAGTCCGGCGACTTCCAGAAGCGCAACGAGACCAACGAGATCTATATTCCGCCCGGACCGCGTCTCGGCGACAAGGTCATCGAGTTCCATGGTGTGTCCAAGCGCTTCGATGACAAGCTGCTTTACGAGGACCTGTCCTTCACCGTGCCCCAGGGCGCCATTGTCGGCATCGTCGGCGGTAACGGTGCCGGTAAGTCGACGCTGTTCAAGCTGATTCAGGGTAACGAAACTCCCGACAGCGGTGAGGTCGTCAAGGGTGAGACGGTCGACATTGCCTATGTCGAGCAGTTGCGTGATGCCCTCGACAACAAGCAGACCGTCTGGGAAGCCGTGTCCGATGGTCAGGACATGCTCAATATCAACGGTTACGAAGTCTCCTCTCGCGCCTACGTCGGCCGCTTCAACTTCAAGGGCAACGACCAGCAGAAGTTCCTGCGCGACCTCTCCGGTGGTGAACGCGGCCGTCTGCAACTGGCCCAGACACTCAAGCAGGGCGCCAACGTGCTGCTGCTCGATGAGCCATCCAACGACCTCGATATCGAGACCCTTCGTGCCCTGGAGGAAGCCCTGCTGGCCTTCCCCGGCTGCGCCATGGTGATCTCCCACGACCGCTGGTTCCTCGACCGTATCGCGACCCACATCCTCGCCTTCGAGGGGGATTCCCAGGTGGTGTTCTTCGAGGGTAACTACGCAGAGTATGAAGTGGATCACCGCAAGCGGGTCGGCGATGATACCCCGCGGCGCATGAAGTACAAGCGCATCGATGCCTGATTGACGCATTGATCAGCGCGGTAGACATGCCCCCACAGGCCTCTGGCCTGTGGGGGTTTTTCATGCGCGTTGTAGATCAGCGCGACATGGCACCAGGTGCTGAAGTGGAAGTCGCCATATCGGGTTATCATCCTGCTCGGTGACGACTTTCATGTTGCGTTCCTTACCATTGTGCCGCAACAGTCATGCACTTGCGCTTGATCACAACTCACTGCATAAGAGAGAGATTGTCTATCGACGACTGACCACCATCACGCGCACGGGGATACCTCATGCTGCTGTTTCATCCCATTATGTTATTCAAGCGCTTTGCCAGCAGCATTGCCTACCTCCCGACACTGGCGGCACTGTTCTATGGCACCCTCGGGCTGTTGGCATTGGTCCCGCCGATATCAAGCGATTTCCTGCCGGAAGCCATCAAGGAACTGAGCCTTGATGACCCCGGGAGTGCTCAATCACTGCTTGCGGCCCTGCTCGGCGGCATGATCTCGTTGATGGTATTCAGCTTCTCGATGGTCATGTCGGTGCTGTCCCAGGCGGGAGCCAATTTTTCCCACAAGCTGGTATTCGGACTGATTTCCGAGCGCCGCCACCAACTCGTACTCGGCCACTATCTCGGTACCATTCTGTTTATCCTGATGCTGCTGATTGTGCCCTACTCGACCGATGGAGCTCCGATATGGCGCTCCGTTGCAGTGTATACCGCCTGTATCATGGTCTTGCATTGTCTGGCACTGTTCGTCTACTTCATCCACAACGTGTCGCAGTCAATTCAGGTCGATGCCGTGATCAGCGGTCTGCATACCAACACGCTGTCCTCGATGAAGCGCAGACAGGACAACGAAAAGGGAGACGAGTGGCAATACCAGTCCTCCGAGCAGATCCTGCGAGCTCCCTGTCACGAATTGCTCGCCCGTGAAGCCGGATATGTGCAGAACGCCGACCTTCCCGCCATGGCAAAGCTGGCCGAACGTATCGACGGGATCATCCACCTGGATTTTCATTTTGGTGACTACGTCTTGAAAGGTCAGCCGATCGCACGACTGGAGTGTGACGACACCCCCAATGACGAGTGGCGCGAATCTGTCCTCGACACCCTGACCCAACTGGATGGGGAGTCCGTGGAAGAACACTTCGCCCACGGCATGACCCAACTAATGGAAGTTGCCATCAAGGCGCTGTCTCCCGGCATCAACGATCCCGGTACCGCTCGCCTGTGTCTGCATCGCATCACCGACCTGCTGAGCCATTACCTGAACTCGCTACCGGCCAACCGACTACTGGACAGTGATGGTGAAATACGTGTCTGCTGGGAAATAGAGCCCTTCGACAGCCTCTTGCACCGCCTGCTGACGCCCATCCTTCACTATGGGGCAGAGGACCAGAGCATTCTGCTGGGGCTGCTCAAGGCGATGAAATCGCTCTCGATCACCGCCGATTCACAACACCTCACCACCATTCAGCAGTTCGCCGACCGCGTCGTTGAGAGCCTCGACCGTCACAGTGAACACAAGCTGGACCGAGCGTTCGTCGACCAGCGGCTGGGCAGGGGCTATCACCGGCTGAACCTGCCGCACCACCTGAGCGACAGGTAACCGCCACCCGCCATACCGTCGCACGTCGGGCAAAGTCACGACGTGCCGTAGTTCTTGGCTCGTAGCTCGTAGCTCGTAGCTCGTAGCTCGTAGCTCGTAGCTCGTCACACATCGTAGAGCTTGGGGTCACTCCGGTTGGGACGTGTCTTGAAGCGACGGTGCATCCACAGATACTGTTCCGGATGGCGCCGGATGGCCTGCTCAATCACTGCATTGATGCGTGTGGCATCGGCAACCTCATCACCGGAGGGAAAATCCTCCATGGGCGGCAGATATTCCAGAGAGTAGGTGCGGTTGTCCGGGTTACGGTGGAAGATCAGCGGCATGACCGGAGCGCCGGTCATGCGGGCAATCTTGGCGGTGAGCTTGATTGATGCCGCCTCGATACCGAAGAAAGGCGCAAAGACACTGGCATCGCGACCGAAGTCCTGGTCTGGGGAATACCACACATGGTGACCTGACTTGATGCGACGAACCACGCCACGCAGATCATGACGGTCAATGGCCGTACCGAAGATACCGTTGCGCGCACGAGTCATGAAGCGCTCGAACAGCAGATTGTTGTGCGGGCGATAGACCACATCCGCCGGGAAGAACAGCGAGTGCAGCGCCCCACCGAGATCCAGGGTCGAGAAGTGAATACCGATGATCAGCGCCCCCTTGCCCGCCTCCTGCACCCGAGCCATATGCTCCTGGCCTTTGAAGGTCACCCGATGACGCAGGTGCTCAGGGTCCCGACACCACCCCGTCGCCGTCTCGAAGATGCCAATACCGTTGGCGATGAAGGCTTCCTTGACCAGCTTCGCCTGAGCTTCGCCATCCAACTCCGGGAAACACAGACGAATGTTGGTTTCGGTGATTCGGCGCCGACTGCTGGCAAAGCGCCATGCCAGCAAGCCGATGCATCGCCCCAGCGCCAGCTTGAGACGCCAGGGCAACCAGGCACTGATGCGCATCCCGAAAATGGCCAGCCAGGTTGACCAGTAACGTGGATGGAGCCAGTAACATCGATGAACAGAGGAGGTCGAAGCGGTATCAGCCATGCAAGCTCTCGAAATCTACGCGGAATGCGCGTCATTGTAGCGTCTGGGGACCCTCGGCAGCACCCCGGTCAGCAAGGTATAGCTGATGGTGTCACAGTAACGCGCCACTTCGTCCACCGACAGCTCACTGCCATGGCGACTGGTACCCCACATAACCACCTCGCTGCCGATACCGGCATCCGGCAGATGGGTCAGGTCCACCGTCAGCATATCCATCGACACCTTGCCGGCGATGGTCGTGCGCTGGCCATCAACCAATACCGGTGTACCATCGATGGCATGGCGATCATAACCATCACCATAGCCACAGGCGACCACGCCGATGCGCGAGCGATCAGGCGTAATGAAACGGCCCCCATACCCTACGGGTTCACCGGACGCCAGCTCACGTACGGCAATGATCTCGGTGCGCAGACTCATCACCGGTCGTAGGCGACGACTGGCATCGCAGGACAGCTCCAGCGGATCACTACCGTAGAGCATCACGCCCGGGCGGTTCCAGTCACCGTGGGCTTCCGGGTGAGACAGCACGGTTGGCGAATTGGCCAGGCACAGGGGCGCATCAAGCCTTTCTGCCAGTGTCTGCAGGACAGCGTGCTGGCGACGGAAGTACTCGAAGTCTCCGAGATCCGCCGTGGCAAAATGGCTCATCAAGTGAAGGTCGGTCACTCTGTCAGGGGCTTCGCGCAGACGCTGCCATGCTGCTTCCGCGTCCTGCGGCGCGAATCCGAGGCGGTGCATCCCGGAATCCACCTTGAGCCAGACCGGTATCGGGTGACGCGGATGATGAGCCAGAGCGGCCTCCAGTTGCCAAGGGCTGTGAATGGCCATCCACAATCCCAGCTCATCCACCAGTTCAAGCTCATCGGGGCTGAAGATACCTTCGAGCAGCACGATGGGCGCCTCGATACCGGCCTTGCGCAACTGCACCGCCTCCTCGATGGCGGCCACAGCAAAGGCGGGAGCTTCATCCTGCAGGGCCTGCGCGCACCTCGCCGCCCCGTGCCCATAGGCATCGGCCTTCAACACCGCTACCGAGCGGCTGTTGGGCGCCAGCTCGCAGGCCAGGCGGTAATTGTGACGCAAGGCGTCCAGATCGATATGTGCGACAAGGGGGCGTGCCATCAGGGCCTCCAACGGATTGAACTTGTATGCCGAAAATCATGTCCAGCAGTTGAAGGACATATTATCGGCAAATCTCTCGTCACACTCATGGAAAAATTCACTATCTTTCCACCAATAATCAAATCAAAAAACCAAGTTATAGATAAATCATGGATATATTGCCTGCCTCTAGCTTTGAGCTTCGAGCTTCGAGCTTCGAGCTTCGAGCTTCGAGCTTCGAGCTTCGAGCTTCGAGCTTCGAGCTTCGCAAACAGTATCGCGGTCTCATGACCGACAGTACCGACCCTGAAGGTGGAACACTCCGTCTCGGGAGCCTGATGCGCCATGGCCGCAATGAATCATGGCCACAAAGAACCATGGTCACAACTTACCTGAGCCACAATGCATCCGGGCCACGACGCACAGCGGCCGCCAGAAATGGCGGCCGCTGCAGGAGTTGAATTGTTCAGGGGGAGTTATGGGGTTATTCGAAGATGGCATCCAACGAGAGGCCCTGCTTGTCGAGCATCCGCCGCAGCTTCTTCAATGCCTCGACCTGGATCTGACGTACGCGCTCCCGAGTCAGGCCAATCTCCTCACCAACCTGCTCCAGCGTCGCCGCTTCATGGCCACGCAGACCAAAACGTCGCACCACGACTTCACAGTGTTTGTCAGTCAATTCGGCCAGCCATTGATCAACATGAGCCTTTACATCGCCGTCCACCAGAGTGGACTCAGGCCCCTGCTCATTGTCGTCGGCGAGAGTTTCGATAAGAGGCTTGTCACTATCGCCCCCCATCGGATAATCCACCGAAGAGACGCGCTCATTGAGCCCCATCATCTTCTTGACTGTCGCCACCGGCTTGTCGAGGTGTTCGGCAATTTCCTCGGCGGTCGCTTCATGGTCAAGTTTCTGGGTCAGCTCACGTGCGGCACGCAGGTAGATGTTAAGTTCCTTGACCACATGAATCGGTAGACGGATGGTGCGCGTCTGGTTCATCAACGCCCGTTCAATTGTCTGACGAATCCACCAGGTCGCGTAGGTCGAGAAGCGGAAACCACGCTCGGGATCAAATTTCTCCACCGCGCGAATCAAACCGAGATTGCCCTCCTCGATTAGATCCAGCAGCGTCAACCCACGATTGAGATAACGCCGGGCGATCTTGACCACCAGCCGCAGGTTGGACTCGATCATTCGGGCCCGCCCCTGAGGGTCCCCCTTTCTCGCCAGGCGGCCATAGTAGACCTCTTCTTCCGGCGTCAGCAGAGGGGAGAAGCCAATCTCATTGAGGTAGATCTGCGTCGCATCGAGACTCTGACGCGAATAGCGATCTTCCTTGCCGAGAGCCTTCTCGAATTCCTCATTTTCCTCTTCAGCGTCGTCCGAATCATCGACAATGCTCTCGTCGGACACATCATCGACGGTAGCATCATCAGCCTCGTCCACCGTATCGAGATTCACATCCTGAAGATCCCGTTCAAGTATGCTCATCGTATAGCTACCCCATGGTTGCGACCCAGCGTTGTCCCTGCCGCGAGATACGCCTTCATTATTGGAAGGACTCTTCTCCGTAAAGGATCAACGCTAAAGATTATTATTGTGTGACGCTCCGGCAGGAAGTCATCCATTCTCCTCCGGAAGGTGCTGGCCAACGACCGTTCCAGTAGCGTTGGCCAGGCTGACTCATCGGGCGGGCAGGTATTCCAGGGGATCCTGCACCTGACCATCCTTGCGCACCTCGAAGTGAAGACGAACATCATCCGAGTCCGTTTCTCCCATGGTGGCAATGACCTGACCGGCATCGACAACGTCATTTTCCTTGACGTTGAGGCTGTCGTTATGGGCATAGACGCTCAGATACTCATCGTTGTGCCTGATCATGACCAGATTGCCATAGTCACTGACGCCACTACCTGCATAGACCACGATACCTGGCCCCGCCGCCTTGACAGGTTGCCCCTTTTGTCCGCCGATATCAATGCCCTTGGTGACCCGGGATGCCTCTCCGAAGCCGGCCACAATCTGACCATCTGTCGGCCATTGCCAACTGATGTTTTCTGCTGGCGTATAGGTTTTCTGACTACTGCTGGAAGAAGCCGTCGAAGATTGCTCGGTGCTCTGTTGCTCATTGCTCGCCGAAGCTGACTCGGTTGGCTCCTGTTGCACGGGTTGCTGCTCTACTTCCTGCTCTGCTGCTGCGACGACAGCCTCCTCAGCCTGCTGTCTGGCCTCCTCGCTGGTGCAGTTGGCTCCGGGGCTGGTGCAGTCGACCAGCGGGCCCGGCTCACTCGTTCCCGCCGCTGCAACAGCACCGGCAGCTGCGGCACCAGAGACCTGCTGACCACCGGCAGAAACCGTTTCCGTACTGCCATCGGGCAACAACCACTCAAGATCCTGGGAAGCCGCTGGCGTTGCAGCATCGGCACCGGAGGCCCCCAACGGCGTCGCCACAGCACCATTCTGTTCGGCTCCCTGGCTCTGCTGGGCAACCTGCTGCCCCTCGCCACCGGGTTGCAATGTCAGAGTCTGGCCGACACCAATACGGTACGGCGGCGAGATGTTGTTCATCTTCGCCAACTCCTGGAAATCCATATTGTGACGCCAGGCGATACCGTACAGGGTATCGCCGGCCTCCACGGTATACTGCGCGGGGACCTCAGAGACACGCTCGGATGACAGCTCCTGTACCTGAACTGGTTGAGCGGGTCCTTGCTGGTTGGCACAGCCGGCAAGGGCCAGGGCCAGGCCGGAAACAATAAGCGTCTTATGCATCTGAATTCTTCTCCTTGTCGGCAAGGGGGGCACCAGGATTGTCCTGGCCAGGGGTGTCGCCGGACGTCCTGCCCAGACGGGCAACGGCCAGTACCAACAGCATGCCGATGACAGCAACAGCGGTCACCCCCAATAGCTGTGCAGACTCACCGGTTACCGCTGTGTAGTCCCAGGGCGCAAGATAACGGTAATCCAATGGAATAACCTGATTTTCACCACCAATCTGGTAGCGAATCAACTCTCGCCAGGGCCACAGCACCGGCATCGAGCCAATGATGAAACCAAGCAGCATCTGCAGCGTGGCACCATAGTGACGACGCAGGAGCCACGACAACAGACGCGAGAAACACACCAGGCCCAGTATGCAGCCTGTCGCGAACCAGACCAGTAGAGGGACATCGAAGCCGCGCAGGCCTTCCATCACCACATCATATAGTCCCATGCTCAACAGCAGGAAACTCCCCGAGACACCGGGCAGCAGCATCGCGCTGATGGCAATGGACCCACCGACCAGCAACACCAGCGACTGACTTCCCAGGCCATTGACCGCTGGCATCAATACCGGCAGCCCCTGGGCCAGCAGCAGTCCCAGCGCCAGTGGCAGGATATGCCACCAGTGCCAACCCACCGGATGGCGCGCAACAATCAGCGCCGATGCAGCCACCAGCCCGAGAAAGAAGCCATTGAGCATGAGAGGCTGATTGTCGAGTAACCACACCACTGCATGCGCGACACTGATCAGACTCAGCGCAATACCGGCCAGCAGCGGCACCAGGAAGCCGAGGTTGAGATGCTGGGCCAGCCCGTTGATACCTCCCTGGCGCAATGCCGTGAAGGCACTCGGCCCGAAGCGTTTGATGCTCTCGATCAACTCTTCATAGATACCGGTAATGAACGCAATGGTTCCCCCCGAAACACCGGGCACGGCATCTGCAGCTCCCATGCCCAGGCCACGCAGGAAGATTCCGGGATATCGCTTCAACGAATCACTCCTTCCAATAGCGGTACGAAACGTACCGGTTCCAACCGCTCATGTTCATAACTCTCGCCACTGCGGCGTACCCGGGTCAGCCATTGGCTGCCATCATGCGCCTCGAGAGGGGCAATCAAGGCACCGCCATCCACCAGTTGAGACAACAATGGTTCCGGCAGTTCGCTGGCACAGGCCGTCAGTAGAATAACGTCGAACGGGGCGGCTTCAGGCCAGCCGTGACCACCGTCGGCCAGTCGCAGTCGTGCATTGTGAGCCTTGAGCAGACGCAGACGCCTTGCCGCCTGGCGATGCAGAGCATTGATTCTTTCCACCGACCAGAGTTCCTCGACCAGGCGTGCCAGTATCAGCGTCTGGTAGCCCGAGCCGGTACCGATTTCCAGCACTCTAGTTGGCTTCTGTTCACGCACGAGCTCACTCATGCGCGCCACGATCCATGGCTGCGACAGTGTCTGGCCGTGCCCGATGGGCAGGGCCGTATCCTCATAGGCGCGGTGTGCCAGCGCTTCGTCAAGAAACAGGTGGCGCGGCTCACGGGCCATGATGTCCAGCACCGTGGCATCACCGATACCCTGTTCTCCGAGACGCTGCGCCATGCGGTCTCGAGTGCGTTGGGATGTCATACCAATACCGCGAAGATCAGGTGAGTGCATCCAGCCAGTCCCGCACGTCCTCCAGTGCCACATGCCGAGTCAGGTCGGTCTGTAGCGGCGTAATCGACACGTGGCCTGACTCCACGGCAGCAAAATCGGTATCCGGGCCATCATCGGCGTTGTCGCTCACAGGAGCAATCCAGTAACGCACTCGACCTCGTGGGTCACGGGTCTCGATGGGGCGTTCTGCCGGGCCACGATGGCCCAGACGAGTCACACGAAACCCGCGAATTTCCTGCCATGGCAGGTCCGGCACGTTGACGTTGAGCAGGGTCCGCGGTGGTAACGAAAGCTGCTCCAGTGCGCCCACCAGGCTGGCGGCGACGCGCCCAGCGCTATCGAAGTGTCGACGACCGGCCAGCGACATGGCGATGGCGGTCATCCCCAGATTACGCCCTTCCATGGCCGCGGCCACAGTACCGGAATACAGCACATCATCGCCCAGGTTGGCACCATGATTGATGCCCGATATCACCAGGTCCGGCATCTCGTCCCAGACGCCATTGACGCCGAGATAGACGCAGTCCGCCGGGGTTCCATCGACAGCATGGAAGCCACTTTCCAGTGCAGTCAGCGACAACGGGCGCGACAGGGTCAGGGAGTTGCTGGCGCCGCTACGATCACGATCCGGCGCCACCACTCGCAACCGAGCATGCGGTAACAGGGCGTCGTACAGGGCTCGCAGCCCTGGCGCATTCACACCATCATCGTTGGACAGCAGAAGGCGTCTCATGGCGACTCTCCCCTGGTGGCTGAATCGGAAGGCTGCTCCGGCAGGCTGCGAAAGTCCAGCGTTGCTTCGTCCATTAGTTCTCGCAGTACCGCCGTCGCGAAGGCCCCACTGGGCAGAGTGAACTCCAGCGTAACAGCATTCGCATCACGCTGTATCCGCGTCTCCCCGAGCCTCACCCGGAGCGCGCGCCGGGCAGCCTTGACCCCGGCTCGCTCAAGGCCGTGACAGAGTCCCGGCCAAGCCTCCAGCGCCCGTTGCTCCAGACGCTCGGCTTCCGCTGCCGCCCATGAGCCCCCCTGCCCCCAGAGCACTGCCGTGGGGTGAATATCACCGTCCACCAGGCGTTGTTCCAGTTCAGCATCGCGGGTCTCGACAGCAAACAGGCTCTGGGTGCCATCGAGCATCATGACGTCACCATCCAACACCGATTGCCACTGGCCTGCGGCCAGACGTTCGGCCAGTTGCGCATTGAACAGGAAGCTGCGTGCTGCCGACAGCAACATGCCCTCACGGTCGTCACGCTTGCGCCAGCCACGCGCCAGCAGGTCCCGGGCACGAAACAGGTTGCGTCCATCGCTGCCGAAGCGCTGGGGTCCAAAGTAATTGGGCACGCCACCCTCGACAATCGCCTGCCACCGCTGCTCCAGCATCGCATCCGTGGTGACCGGCCCGCCAAGACGCAGGGTAAAGCGATTACCGCGATGCACACCACGCTTGAGCTTGCGCGGATGACGTGTCACCCGCTGCACCCGAAAGCCCCGCTCGGCCAGTTGCACCTCCAGATCGCCGGGGGCCTCCCGTCCGGGCAAGTGCACCGAAAACCATTGCCGAGTCACGGCGATACGGTCCTTCATGCCGGCATAGCCGATATCCCGAGGGCCTACATCGCACAGCCGAGCCAACTGCCTGACGACGTCGCTGGTGGCAGTTTCACGCTTCTCGATCCACAGCCACAGGTGCTCGCCCAGCCCCTCCGGCTCAAAGCCGAGGCATTCCTCGACCACGAAGTCGTCGGCACAGGTCCGATAAGTGCCCGCCACCGGCGCACCAAACCGTGCATCCAGGGCACGTGGCCACTCGGGTGGCCAGCGAATGTCATCGCGCATCCGGACCCTCACCCGTGCTCACCAACAACACCACGGCTTCCGCTGCAATGCCTTCTCCACGGCCGGTAAAACCCAGCCGCTCGGTGGTCGTCGCCTTGACGTTGACGGCATTCAGCGGCACTCGCAGGTCATCGGCAATATGCTCGCACATCGCCGCGAGGTGCGGTGCCATCTTCGGCGCCTGAGCCATCAGGGTGGCGTCAAGGTTACCGACGCGATAGCCCTGTTCCGCCACGGCGGTCATCACCCTGCGCAGCAGGTCACGGCTGTCCGCGCCCTTCCATGCCGGGTCGGTGTCGGGAAAGTGATGGCCAATATCGCCCAGCGCACAGGCCCCCAGCAGGGCATCGCTGATTGCGTGCAACAGCACATCACCATCGGAGTGGGCAATAAAGGCGTGATCAAAGGGGATTTTCACACCACCGATCATCAGGTGATCGCCGTCGCCAAAGCGATGTACATCAAATCCATGGCCAATGCGCAGCCCGGTCGCGGTCATGATGCCACTGTCTCCTGGGTGGGACCCGAAGGCCGCTGTGCGGCAAGAATATGCGTCGCCAGGGCAAGGTCTTCGGGATGAGTAATCTTGATGTTGTCACGACGCCCCGGTACCAGCACCGGGGTCAGCCCCAGGGCTTCCACTGCCGAGGCCTCGTCGGTCACCATGGCGGCGCCGATGCCGTCTGCACTCAAGGCGGCTTCCAACGCCCGACGCAACAGGGCATAACGGAACCCCTGAGGGGTCTGCGCCTGCCAAAGGCCGCGACGATCCTCGGTCCGCTGGACGCACCCAGCCCCGTCATCTCGCTTGATGGTATCTGCGACCGGAGTGGCCAACAGCGCCCCATTCGGCTGACGAGCGGCGTGGTGAGCAAGCTCCATGAGGTTCTCGATGCTGACACAGGGGCGAGCGACATCATGTACCAGCACCAGGTCATCATCCCGGGCTAGCGGCTCGATAGCGCGCAGAGCGTTGATCACCGAGTCGACTCGCTCCTCGCCACCTGGCACTCGCCGATAGTCGGCAAACGGAACCCAGTCGGAAGTAAAGTGGTTGTCATCGGGACGGAGGCATAGACAGAGGCCTGCCTCGGGGAAGGCCTGGTGCAGACGGTCGAGGGTATAAGCGAGCACCGGCCGTTCAGCAATACGTAGATACTGCTTGGGACACTCGGCGCCCATGCGACGCCCCGAACCTGCTGCCGGCACGATCAGCCAGCGCGGCGTCATTGCGACGCTCCCGGTTTGGGTGTCGGGCTCGGTATCGGCTCATCGGTTTCGACACCCGGCACCCAGAAGAACTGTTCGTCGGTACGTACCATGCCTACGTCACTGCGCGCACGTTCCTCGATGGCATCCAGCCCCGTCTTGAGGTCCACGATCTCGGCAGCAAGTCGCGCATTGCGATCACGCAACGGCTTGTTGGCCGTTTCCAGTACCTCGACTCGGGCACTGACCTCCTTCATTTCCTGTACGCCGCCCTCCCCCAGCCACAGTCGGTACTGCAGCAGAGCGAGCAACGCCACCAGTCCTATCGCCAACCACTTGAGCATGCCCGGTTTCCGTCGAATATCCATCTCGACGCCTAGTATGCCATCGACCGACCAGCAGGGGCGACCGCATCATCAAGCTTCGCTCGAGCTGCCCCTGCCTTCGGCTCCTGTCCATGAGCCATGGAGCAGCACCGGACAGCTCGTGACTCGTGCCCACTACAACTGAAACGGCATCCTGAAGGTCAGCAGAATGTCCGACGCGTCCTCGGTCATACCGATTCCCAGATTGGTGACCACCGATGTGGAGTCACTCACCGCGTAGGTACCACCGATATTGAACACACCGATATTGGCACTACTGCCGACCACCTTGGTGCTGCTGCCCCCTTCCGGAGTGATTTCGGTCTCTCGAATATATTCATGGGAATAGGACAGGGCGAGACTCAAACGTTCGTTGAGCGCGAAGGCCGTTCCGAAACCGGCCGTAATGCTGTCGCCCAGATCGACCTTGGCCTTCTGCTCGGCCGAACCGCTGGAAATATCGTCAAACTCATCCTCGATGTTGTAGGTGTAGCCGAGGTTGGCGAAGACGATGGCAGGATCCACGCTCTTCAGCACCGAGACCCCGGCGGTGACTCCCCAGACCCCGTTTCCTGTCGGCAACTCCTCAGGAACATAGAGGTTGGTGTTATCCGGGTCCTGATTGAGGTCGATACCATAGGGGTCCTTGCCCGTGGGCGCTCTGACACCCAGACTGACCACCACATCTGGCCGCTCCATGGTTTCCGGCAGCAGTCGGTATGACAGGCTGGCGGTGATATCGCCCAATCCCGAGTCACTCACGCTGGCCGATGTGTTCCTCTCGGTGGATAGATCCCCACCGATCGATTCCAGCTCGGTGGTTCGGTACACGAAGGGCACATTAATGCTGGCCTCGAGGCGATCGGTAAAGCCGTAACGCGTGTTTACCTCAAACGTGGTGATGTGGCTTTCCACATTGTCGAGGTTCAACTCTCCGAGGAAGATCGCATCCAGTGCCAGAAAGCCTCGCAGAGCGAGGCTATCACGGTCGGAATACGTGTAGGTGATGCCCGGCTCGACGGTCAGTCGATCCGAAAACAGCGCATGCTCTTCGCGATAGATATCCTGGACACTGCGACTCTGCGATTCCTCACGTGCTGCCTGCTGTTCGGTACCGATAGTCGTCTGGGCCGATGCCTGACCGGAGGCCGCGGCTCCGATGCCCAGTACGATGGCGCCCACCAGCGGAGGACGTACCACGCGACAGTTGGTGTTGTTCACGTCTTTCTCCCTTGTCCCTGTCAGTTCGTTATGGTTCTTTGATTACCGCTCGATTCTGAAGCGAGCGTCTGTTGCTGCCCTATCAGCGCAACGCTGCCGCTGCCTGAATGCCACTCAGCATCCCCGGCACGGCGCTACGGTTGTCAGCTGTCTGATTTCCCATGTAGAGCTGCAACCGAGTCAGGTTCTGGACACGTTGCAGATTACTGGTCAGCTGTATCGACTGACGCAATCCCCGCCCCGGCACGATGGCCTGTTCGATACGGCCGTGCCCCGGCAGATCGATGGCCACGCTCAGGTCGCGCGGTTGCATGGAAATACTCATCATTGAGTCATTGGCGCCACTGACCTGGACCCGCCCTGCCGTGACCGACTGGTCAGAGTTCCGAGGTGGCGATCGAAAGTCCGCCGCATCCTGCACGTCGAGGGTCAGGTCATTGGCAGCCACATTGAAGTCGCCACCGGCCTGGATCGTCTGCACCACTCCCGAGGCATTGCGCGTGCCACGGTCGACAACAGTGGCTCCGGTTCCCCCGGATGATCGATTGGCCAATTCATCGACACTGATGCTGTTGATGACCGGCTCGAACCTCACGCTGGGTTGATCCTGCATCAGATCACCGATCATTCGCGTACCAACCGTCATGCTGTCGCCGGCAGCGGTACGCCAACGGCTGACCATCTGGACGCCGAAGAACATCACGCGGCCCTGGTCAACAAAACGGCCTCGCAATTGCCCCAGTTCCTCGTCGTTGAGCTGGCGCGCCTCGGCATCTGCCTCGAACGGAGCGAAGTCCGTCGTCGCGGCCATGGCTACCCCACCGAATGGCACTGCGGTGGCACTCAGGCTCAGGACCAGCGCCCACCACATACGTGGATGCTGACGTTGCCCCCTGGCTCCTGGCCCTTTGGCTCCTGGCCTCCTGGCTCGTAGTCCCCTTTCTCGTAGGCCCCTTTCTCGTAGGCCCCTTTCTCGTAGTCCCGACATGATGCTATCCCCCGGTCGATTGCCCCTTGCGTACGCTTTTCCGAAATCGCTGCTCCGGCTAGAACAGTTCGCTGTGACGGAAGCCGAAATCGACCAGTTGTTCTCGCGATACCGGGGAGAAGATATCCCGCATGCGTTGCGCCGAGAGTGGCTGGCGTGGATCAAGCAGTGCGGTGTAGCGGTCATATCCCTCTCCCACTATCGCGAAGATGATGTTGTTCCAGGCAGCCATGAAGTCATCGCGTGACATGACCCGGTTGCCCAGGGCCGGATCACCGACATAGACGCGGTCGTCACTCGCCTTCTTCATGACCACAAAGTGTTTGTAACCATCCAGATCCAGCAGCACGATCACTGGAATCGAAACTTCGTCCAGAGTCTCCGGCGTGACTTCATAGCCACGACCCCGCAGCCCCAGGCTTTCGACGTAGTTCTTCATATCCAGCAGAGAGAACCCCTGCTGTTGCACCAGTTCGATATCCGCCAGCATCAGCATGCCGCTGAGCACCTCGGTTTCCGTGGTGTCGGAGAATTCGTAGGCGTAGCGCAGAATGGTGGCCAACGATGCGGCCCCACAGGAGAAGTCGGTGCGCTGCTCGACCAGGTTCTCGTAGCGACGCTCGCGAATCGACTGGACATCCTTGCTCATCAAGGTGCCCGAGACGACGCCCGGAATCTGTACGATGCCGGCATCACTGGCCTGCCAGGGAAAGGCGATCCCCAGAGCCATCAGCGGAACCATGGACCAGTTGCGCAGTTTCATGGCGAGCTCCGATCATTATGGCGGTGTTGAGGAAAAGTCCCGGCCCACAGAGTGGGCCGGAACCATTAGCGGAGGTTGAAGATTAATTTCCTCCTTCACCACCGCCACCGCCGCCGACAGAGCCGGCCATGCTGGAAGCAATGGACAGCGAGTTGCGCTGCAGATTGCCGCTACCGGAAGCCACGTTGACGCCGATGTTACCCACGGCGCCCTGCAGGGCGTTGCCGCCCAGAGTGGCGTTGTTCTGCTGGTAGACCAGCACATCCTGGAACTCACGGCTGCTGCCTGATGAGGTGCCGCCCAGTGCAATGGCACCAAACTCGACAAAGCCGAGACCACCAGAGAAGGAGCCCTCTTCAGTGCCGCTTTCCTCGAAGACAAAGGCACCCTCCCCATTGGGACCAGCCTGAGCACCCTGGGCCTCGCTATCTACATCGATGTGCCCGGTACTGTTGCCGCCGGTATGGGTCTCCCCTTCCCAGGTATCGAGGTAGACTTCACCGACCTGGTCGGAGATGCCCTGGGTGGTGCCTTCATAGTCACCACTCATGCCACCGAGGCCGACGCCTGCATAACCACCAGTCAGCGTGGTTTCCTCTTCATAGTTGGACCCGCTCCACAGGCGCACCTTGCTGCCGGTAGTGACGGTGTCGTTGTCATAGGTTGCCTGCACACCGCCTGTGGTGGCCTGAGCACTACCGCTGGCAGTATTGACCGCCGCCGCCAGGCTGTTGTGCTGGGCGTTGCCCATACCAGCCGCAACGTTGACCCCGATATTGCCGCTGGCACCACGCAGCGCATTGCCGCCCAATGACGCGTTGTTCGGGCTACCGGCGGTGTAATGCGCGTTGTTGGAGGCGGACTGAGCCGAGAACGAGCTGGCTTGACCGAACACAGTGGAGGCATCGGATGAGGCAAGCGCCGCATCGTTGGCCTGCTGGTTGTTGTCGCCGGCCGCGACGTTGGCGCCGATATTACCGGCAGCTCCCCGCAGCGCATTACCATTGACGTTGGCATTGTTCTTCGTCATTTCCTGAGAAGATTGATTGCCATCGCTGAGCTGCTTGGAGTCGACGGTCGCACCGGAGTAGTTCGGGTCGTAGAAGATGGAGCCACCGAGGGCGCCGGTTCTTACCCGAGTGCTCTGATCGTGCTCGATATCGACATCGATGTTGTTGTCGAACTCGGAGTCGATACTGGAGTCAGTATCGAAGTCGTTGCCGCCCCATCCTTCGGCCATGGCGGCGGGTGCCACCAGAAGTGCAGAAATGGCCAGTGCAAGCGGAGTCTTGTTGAAGGTTTTCATGATGTATCTCCTGAATGAACCGTAGTGCCTCGTTACTGCCTTTATTTGCGCCACTGTTGCTACACCAACAGTCCGTTCGGCCCCCTAGGGGTTCTGCCGAAAGCTGAAGTTGTTGCGCGTGGCGTTCCCCGTGCCGGCTGACTGGCTAACCTGAATGACCCCTCGTGCACCACCGAACGCAGACTCATCAATCTCGAGGTTGCGTACTGTGCCGCCCGAGCCGCCACCGGCCGACCCGTTCAGCCCCTGCCCTGCTGCCAGCACCTGCTGCAGACTACTGTCGCTGAGGTTGCTGACCTCGGCGCCCATTGCCATACCCAGGGTATTGCTCTGGACGTTGCCCACACCGGCGGCCTGATTGACCGGCACCCATCCGGAAGCATTGCGGAATGCACGCTCCTTGATGGTGGTGTCGGCTTGTATGGCCCCCAGTCGCTGATCAATTCGGGACTGCTGGAAGAGCCCCTGGTTGGTCGATGCCTGCTGCCCAATGGCCAGCACACCGCTGTTGGACTGCAGGTTGCCGTAACCGGCAGCGGTATTGGCCGCAGCAATGCCGTTGACATCACTGAGCGCACTGCCACCAATCACGGTGCTGTTGCTGAGTGCTGAAAGATCCTGGGAGTTGGCCGGGTTCGGGCTCACCATCACCGCCGTGAACGTCGTCATCAGAATCACGCCCTTCAGCCAACTCAGTGGATCGTGTTGTTGTGGATCTAGTTGTGGATCTAGTTGTTGTTCCAGAAAGTTGTGTTTCATCACTGTCCCCTCCCTGCGCCAAGAGGTGCCAGGGCGCCGGTCACGGTATTGGCGATACCGCTGGTAGCACCTACCACCCCGCCACCGACGCGAGCTCCGCCCCCAGTCCCGGACGGAGTCCCGCCCAATCGCTGGCTGTTGTTCATGTTGTTGCCGCTGGAAATGGCACTGGTGCCCAGCACCTGGTGCATCCGTCCGATACCGGAACTCACACCACTGGTGATGCCTGCCGCCTGGGAGTCGGACAACATGACCGCTGTTGCACCACTCATCTGGCCATGGATACGATGTGTTGCCCGATTGGCCATGACACTGCTGTGGATGAGATCGGCCCGGGCGCGAATCGGTCCGCTGTCGCGATTGACCTGGCCGACCGGGGCGTGCTCGACTTCCCGGATGATCACAATCTCACCCGGCCGCACCCCCGGCCTCAGATCGGCCGCCAGGCTGTGGTCGATCCCCACACCGCCCCACAACCCGACAAACAGCACCGCAACAAGGCATCCCTGCCAGCAGCTCAATGCTGCTTCCCTGCTCCCCCCTTGCCCCTTGTTCTGCATCACTTTCATGACGCTCACCTGCTCTGTTGTGTGGTGACGCTGATACGTTGTACGTTGTTGAGCCCGTTGGCACTGCGGTGATCGGCACTACGGCCGCCGCCCGTATCGCGCCCGGGACGCTCGTCCCACAGAATCACTCCGTCGATGGCGCTGGTCTCGATACCGGTATGTGGCATATATCGCCCTCGTACCTGCTCAAGGGAGTCATCACTGATGACATTGACTCCGTTCAGCCCCACATCTCCTGCCAGTCTCCCGGCGCCGTCGACAAGGTCCTCGGCAGACACTGCAACGGACACTGTCAACAGCAGCACCGATGCACCCAGTAGCTCCCTTGTTCTGCGGATCGAGACTTTCATTTCGTCGCCTCCGGTCAGGGAGTGGTTTGTCGCGCCATCAATCTTTTTCCCCTGCCACAAGCATTTAGCAATTCGCGTGCCAACTACATAACCAATTGTTTTTTAATGAAATTATTATTTCCTCCCGAACAAGAACTGTTAACTTCGTGAAACATGGGTTCCATCATCGGCTGCAAACATCCGCATAGAAACGAGTAATTATTTTTTAATATCAATAAGTTAAAACCCTACAAACATAAGTGGAACAAACTTGACCAGAGGCCTACTCCGCACAGCCAATCGACCGGACGCCAGACACAGAAAAGCCGCGCCATGGCGCGGCTCACAGCAGCGGGGACAAGGTTGGAATCCAGGTACCACCAACGCTGTAACATCAGCGGACTCGGTAGCGATGAGTTCGGCCTCGACAACCTGAAGATACCGGCAAGGTCTCGGCACAGGCGACGATAGATTTCAGTAGTCAGCTGATAAATAGAGTTTTTTCAAAAAAATCAGGAAGGGAAAATCATCCGAATATCAGGCGTACCACTATTGCTACAGTTTGCGAACCGAGACCGCGAATTCGGGGACAAGCTATTCGGTGAGCACGGAAGGTCTGAAATCGAAAACAGCCCATGGAGTCGCGGGCTGTTGAGAAAAACGTGAAGGACGGCTGTCTTGAGCTCACAACAGGATGCGGCCACCAGACTGCCTGCTGCCACCGAACCATTCACAGCGCACGCTGTTGGCTGTTGGCTGTTGGCTGTTGGCTGTTGGCTGTTGGCTGTTGGCTGTTGGCTGTTGGCTGTTGGCTCGTAGCTCGTAGCTCGTAGCTCGTAGCCTACTCACCCAAACGATGCTTCCTCGGGTGGCGTGCGGGCAATATGGTGCTTGTCGAGCAGCCGGTAGATGGTGACTCGCGAGACACCCAGCTCCAGCGCAGCCGCGTTGACGCGGTAACGATTGCGCCCCAACGCCGCAAGCAATGCCTCGCGCTCTGCTTCATCACGGACTTCCTCGAGGGTCATCTGGTGGCGGTTGAGTTCACGTCGCTCGATACCGAGATCCTCGGGTTGAATCAAACGGTTCTCGCACATCACCATGGCCCGTCGCACACGATTGATCAGTTCCCGCACGTTGCCCGGCCAGTGGTAGCGCTGCATGACCGTCAAGGCTTCGCGGGAGAAGCCCTTGAGGCAGGAGGCCTTCTCGCTCAGGAACCGGTCGAAGAAGAAGCGTGCCAGTATCTCGATATCCTCGGGATGGTCACGCAGAGCAGGCACCTTGATGTGCAGGACATTGAGACGGTGGAAGAGGTCTTCACGGAAACGGCCTTCCTCGACCGCTCGCTCCAGATGGACATGAGTCGCCGCAAGCACGCGTACATCCACGGGAATATCATCAAGCCCGCCGACCCGTTGAATGCTCCGGGTTTCGAGAAACCGTAGCAGGTTGACCTGCAGCTCCAGGGGAAGGTCGCCGATCTCGTCGAGAAACAGAATGCCGCCATCCGCCGCCTCGATACGCCCGATCTTGCGTTGACTGGCTCCGGTAAAGGCGCCCTTCTCGTGGCCGAACAGTTCGGACTGGATCAAGTGCTCCGGCAGGGCACCGCAATTGATTGCATGGAACGGCAGATGGCTTCGCGCCGAGCGCTCATGAATGGCCTGGGCAGTGAGTTCCTTGCCGGTACCTGACTCACCACTGATGAAGACCGGCGCATCCACCGCCGCTACCTTGCGGATGGTCTTGAACAGCTCCCACATGGCCGGCGTGGTACCGACGAACTCATAGTCATCGCGCTCCCCCTGAGAGCCATCGGTCTTTTGCAGCTCGCGCTCACGCTGCTGCAGGCGCGCCAGATCTGCGCCATGTTCAAGCAGTATCGACAATCTGAGGATATCCACGTCTCGAGGCACCATGGCATGACCGAGATGGGCGATGATACGTCGCTTCTCCGGGTCTTCCAGGTCGGCGTCGCAGCCGACAACAATCCAGGGCCTGGCGCTTCGCAGCATCAGCGGTTCCAGCTGCCGCAGGTCATTCACTGCGAGATCCACCAGCACCACGACTCCGACCCGACACTCATCATGATCGGTGATTCGACAGTCGGACAATGGCAGCGGCAGCGCCTTCAGCCGCCAACCACTGGCCAACAGACCTGAATGAAGTCGGGAAGCCTCCCCATCAGCATCCCCGATCCACCAACAACAGCGCTGCGACACATCCATCGAATTGCCCCCGCGACCCGTATTGTCATGCCTGCTCTGACGGCAGGTCCATGTCATGGTTGTGGTCGACCAGCGAAAGTCAGCGTCCAATGCCCGTCATTGATCCAATGCCTGCACTGGAGATGCTGCCTGCGTATTGCCGTGGCAGAGTCCAGTGCCAAAAAACCGGTCGAATATATGCAGTCTAGCGCGTTCTACCACTTCCTAATGAAGGCATTTCAACGTATGACACCTGCAAGACCGGCCAGAGGCAATACGGCCTCAGCTCGCACCTTGTCCGGAACCAGGTCGGTTGGATGATCTACGAAATGGCAGTCCCCGCTCGGCACTGCTCGCATACGCCTGGATGTGCCGATGCTCGCGACGACAGAAGTCTGCCACGGCCTCACCAAGCTGAGGATCCGCGATGAAATGCAGGGAGGTGAGGTGCACCGGAGCAAAGCCCCTGGCCACCTTGTGTTCTCCCTGGGTACCTGGATCAAAACGGGTCAAGCCATGGGCCAGACAGTGCTCGATGGCCTGGTAATAACAGGTCTCGAAGTGTAGACAGTCGGCCATCACCTCACTTCCCCAGTAACGGCCGTAGAGCGTACGACTCCCCTGCAGGCAGAGTGCGGCAGCCACTGGTTGTCCGCTGTGACATGCCTGAATGAGCAATAGTGCCTGAGGCATTTCCTCCAGCAGCCGCAGGAAGAAGGCTTCACTCAGATACCCACTCTGGCCACGCTCGAGGTAGGTAATACGGTAACAACGGTAGAAGTGGCGCATGTCGTCCAGGCTGATCTCATCGCCGCTCAGACGGCGCAGGCTGATGCCCTGCTCCTGTACCCGCCGCCGTTCACGGCGGATTTCCTTGCGGCGTTTCGATGTCATCGCCGCCAGATAGCCATCAAAATCACCGAAGTCCACATCCCGCCACTGGAACTGCACACCACTGCGCTTGATCAACTCTGGCCGTGCTCGACACCAGGCCTCGACCTCCTGGGGTTCGGCAAACAGCAGGTGCCAACCGGAAAGTCGCGAGTCCGTTTCCCATCCCGAGGCCAACAATTCCATGGCCGTCTGCCGGTCGATATCGTCTGCCAGCATCAGCCTCGGACCAGGGGCCGGCGTATAGGGAATCGCACTCAGGCCCTTGGGATAATAGCGTCCCCCCGCATTCTGCCAGGCATCAGCCCATCCCCAGTCGAAGACATACTCTCCCCAGGAATGGCTCTTGAGGTAGAACGGCAGGAAACCAACGAGTCGCTCCCCCTGCCATAAGGTACGATGTTCCGGCAGCCAACCAGTGCCCACACTGACCGCGCCGGTGGTCTCCAGTGCATGCAGGAACTCATGGCGCAGAAAGGGGTGGTCGTCACTGACCAGGGCGTTCCAGCATGAAGGATCCATTTCCTCAACGCCGCCAATGCATTCCAGCCTGAGTTGCGTCATCGGCCTATCTCCTTCACCAGCGCCACCATTTTCCGCAACCGGCGAAACCCGGCTGTCAGCGATTCAAGACACCTTGCGATCCTGCCCCAGGCTGCCAGACTTTACCAACTCAGCAACCCAGCGAAACATTTCACTGTAATAAAACTACATATTCGACCAAAGAATCCAAACTGGGGAAGGAAACAGGATTCTTATTTGGTAAAATTACATAATCAGGCAGGAGTCGATGCCTCCAGACCAAGCGCCTACAAGGCACTTATGCAGTGATTCTCAAATTAGACCGAGGTTGACCATGGCTAGCCAACATCCTTCGCTCGACCCTACCGTCGCCCGTGTAACCGAGCGCATTCGTGAGCGCTCTGCCGAGCGGCGCGCGCTCTATGAGCAGCGCATGGAAAATCAGCATCGGCGTGGCGTGCATCGCAGCGAGCTGTCGTGCGGCAACCTCGCCCATGGTTTCGCGGCCTGTGGCAGCGAGGACAAGAACCAGTTGAAGCTGATGAACAGCGCCAACCTGGGCATCATCTCGTCCTACAACGATATGCTCTCGGCTCACCAGCCCTTCGAAACCTACCCGGACGTCATTCGCGACGCGGCACGTCGAATGGGATCAACGGCACAGTTCGCGGGCGGTGTTCCAGCAATGTGCGACGGCGTGACCCAGGGTCAGCCAGGCATGGAGCTGTCGCTGTTCTCACGCGATGTGATCGCCATGGCCACCGCGGTAGGGCTGTCCCACAACATGTTCGATGCCGCCCTCTATCTGGGGGTCTGCGACAAGATCGTGCCGGGCCTGTTCATCGGCGCGGCACGCTTCGGTCACCTACCGGCACTATTCGTTCCAGCTGGCCCCATGCCCAGCGGCCTCCCCAACAAGGAAAAGGCCCGAGTGCGTCAGTTGTTCACCGAGGGCAAGGTTGGCCGCGACGAGCTGCTCGAGGCCGAGTCTCAGTCCTACCATAGCCCCGGTACCTGTACCTTCTACGGCACCGCCAACTCCAACCAGTTGATGATGGAGTTCATGGGCCTGCACCTGCCAGGGGCATCGTTCGTCAACCCGGGGACCGAAATGCGCGAGGCGCTGACCCGCTTCGCCACCGAGCAGGCCATTCGCAACACCGAGTCGGGCGGAGAGTACCGCCCGTTCTATCGTCAGATTGACGCTCGCGCCATCGTCAATGCCATGGTCGGTCTGCTGGCCTCCGGTGGCTCCACCAACCACACCCTGCACCTGGTGGCGATGGCCGCCGCCGCCGGCATCACCATCAACTGGGATGACTTCGCCGAACTGTCTGCTGCAGTGCCAAGCCTGACGCGGGTCTACCCCAACGGTCAGGCCGACATCAACCACTTCCAGGCAGCGGGCGGCATGAGCCTGCTGATTCGCGAACTGCTGAATGCAGGGCTGATCCACGGCGACCTACCAACGGTATTCGGCACCGACATGACCTCCTACACTCAGGAGCCCTTCCTCGAGGATGGCAAGCTGATCTGGCGCGAAGGCCCCACCGAAAGCCTCGACCCGGACGTGTTGCGCCCGGTGGCCAACCCCTTCGCCGCCACCGGTGGTCTCAATGTACTCAACGGCAACCTTGGCCGCGGTGTGATCAAGGTCTCCGCGGTGGAGAGTCAGCACCGTGTGGTCGAGGCGCCGGTCAAGATCTTCGAGGACCAGAACGAACTCAAGGCCTCCTTCGACTCCGGCGATCTGGACCGCGATGTCATCGTGGTGGTGCGCTTCCAGGGGCCCAAGGCCAACGGCATGCCCGAGTTGCACAAGCTGACACCCTACCTCGGTGTGCTCCAGGACCGCGGCTACCATGTTGCCCTGGTCACCGATGGCCGTATGTCCGGCGCCTCCGGCAAGGTGCCCGCTGCCATCCACATAACCCCCGAGGCCATCGACGGCGGCCCGCTGTCACGTCTGCGCAATGGTGACCTGGTACGTCTCGACGCCGACAAGGGAGAGCTCACGGCTCTGGTCAACGAGCGTGAATGGGCCGATCGTCCCCAGTATGTTACCGAGCTGGACCATTACCATGTCGGCCTCGGTCGCGAGTTGTTCGGCGGCTTCCGCCACCTGGCCATGCGTGCCGAGGAAGGCGCTGGTGTCTTTGGCGGCTTCGAGAACGATGACCTGGCGCGCCAGCAGGGCCTGATTCATGACGAGGACGCCTGAGAGATTCGCTCAATGACTTGCCCTGCTCTGATCGGTGATATCGGTGGCACCAATGCTCGCCTGGCATTGGTGCAGCCAGGGACTACCGACCCACAGTCCATCCTCACACTCCCCTGTGCTGATTACCCTGGTGTGGTGGAGGCCGTACAGGACTATCTCGAACGCGTCGGCGCCACAGGTGATCTGGCACCACGCGAGGCCTGCCTGGCCTTTGCCTGCCCGGTGCATGGTGAGCGCGTGACCATGACCAACAATCACTGGGACTTCACCAAATCCGACGTCAAGGAAGCCTTGGGTCTCGACCTGTTCAAGGTCATCAATGACTTCATGGGCCAGGCACTGGGTGTGCCCCATGTACCGGACAGCGATCTGGTGACGATCCATCAGGGCGACAGTGTGGATCACGCCACACGCCTGGTGATCGGCCCGGGCACAGGCCTGGGCATGGCGGGGGTCTTTCCGGCACGACGCGCCTGGATTCCGTTGCCCAATGAGGGAGGACATTCCAGCTTCGCGCCAACCGACGACCGCGAGTTGGAGATCTATCAGCACTTCCATCGCCGCTATGGTCGAGTCAGCGTAGAACGTGTGCTCTGTGGCCAGGGCCTGCTGGATCTCTACCGTATTCTCGCCGAGATCGAGGGCCTGACCGCCACGGCGACCAGTCCGGCGGAAGTCACCCGGGCGGCCAATGCCGGCGACCCTCTGGGGCGTGATACCATCCTGCGGTTTCTCAAGATCCTCGGCGACGTGGCGGGAGATGCGGCCCTGACCATTGGAGCACGCGGCGGAGTCTATCTGTGTGGCGGCATCGTGCCACGCCTGATCGACTGGCTGCCGCACAGCGGCTTCCTCAGTGCCTTCTGTGCCAAGGGACGTATGCGGCCCTACAATGAGGCCATCTCTGTACACGTCGTCAAGGCACCCTGGACAGGTCTGCTGGGTGCCGCCGAGGCACTCCACAACGAGGAGGTCGAATGATTCCTGCATCACTCAAGGCGCTGATTGACGCCACCGAGGGTCAACGTGTCGTCAGTTGGGCCGGTCGCGAGCTGTGGTTGGCCAACGAAGCCTGGGGGCAGTTGGCTATTTCGCTGCAGGGCGCCCAGGTGCTTCATTATCTTCCCGCGCCCGAAGACACGCGAGCCGCAGGCTCACATCCCGCGCCCGGAACCGAGCAAGGCGCGCCGACAGCAGATGCTGCAAGCGTCGACAGCGGTGCCGAGGATCCGCTGGTACCGGGAGGTTGGTTGTGGGTGACGCCGACGCCGCAGGAAGCGCCGGGCGCCATTCGCGGTGGTATTCCGCTGTGCTGGCCATGGTTTGCCAACGAGAATACCGCGGATGAATCTCCTGACCGTTCGGGGCCAATGCACGGCCCGGCACGCAAGGCCATCTGGCAACTGGATGCGGTCGATGAGCATGAGGAAGGCATCGAGGTCCATCTGTCACTTCCCGAGCGGCTTCACAGCCAGCTGCACCCACGTGCTGTAGTTCAGGCCAACGCCCAGCGTCTGCACGTGGAGCTGATCACTGAACACGTCGGTGACACGCCGATCAAGATGACCGCCGCCCTGCACAGCTACCTGGCAGTCGATAACGTGCTGGCCTGCCGTGTCGAGGGACTGGCCGGGGCTCGCTACCTCGACAAGCTCAAGGACTTTGCCGAAAGCGAGCAGCAGGGCGAGCTGGGCATTCGTTCCGGCGTCGATCGCATCTACCACAGCAACGCCGAAGTGGTGCTGGATGATGGGCAGCGCCGCTTGCGCATTGCGCGCCAGAACAGCGACTCAGTGGTGGTGTGGAATCCCGGTGAACAGCCCCATCCGGATACTCCTCAACTCTCCGCCAGGCGCTTCCTGTGCGTCGAGTCCGCCAACACCCGCCTCGACCCGGTATGGCTGGTCCCCGGTGCCCAACACATGCTTGGTACCACCCTGTCACTGGCAGGTGAATAACCGACCGCCGATTGCCATGGCCTCCCCCGTCCTGGACGGACGGGGGAGGCCGCAACGGATACCACCAACGGATACAACGACAGGAGATCTCGCATGACCCCGGTCATTGCCTTCGGCGAAGCCCTCGTCGACATGCTTTCCAGTCGCCTCGGCGATGATAGACAGGGGCCGGAGACCTTCACCCCCTATGCTGGTGGAGCCCCCGCCAATGTCGCGGTGGCCTGTGCATGCCTCGGCCTGAACAGCCGCTTTCTCGGTATGCTCGGAGCCGACTACTTCGGCGACTTCCTGGCACAGGAACTCCGTCACCACGGCGTCGATGTCAGCGGTGTCGTGCGCACAGACCAGGCGCGTACCGCGCTGGCGTTTGTGTCACGGGACAGCAGCGGCGAACGTACCTTCGACTTCTATCGCCCCCCGGCTGCCGACCTGCTCTATCGCACCGAGCACCTGCCTGCAGGTGTGTTCGCCGACCCGGCCATTGTTCACCTGTGCAGCAACAGCCTGACCGATCCGGACATCGCCCAGACCACCCTGGCTATTACCGAGATGGCCCGGCGCTCGGGCAGTCTGGTCAGTGTCGACGCCAACCTGCGCCACAACCTCTGGCCCGACCACGAGGTTGACGTTGCACTGGTGACCCGTCTGCTTGATCAGGCAGACCTGATCAAACTGTCCACTGACGAGCTCGACGCCCTGCGCGGCGCTCACCCTCGCGAGGACTGGCTGGCACAGCGACTGGCGGCAAACGCCAGGTTGATCGTGATTACCGATGGACCAGGTGACGTCTCGGCGTATACCTCATCCAACATCACCCGAATGACGCCCCCAATAGTGGAAGCCGTGGACACTACCGCCGGTGGTGACGCCTTCATCGGCGGCCTGCTCGCCGCTCTGGCCGCACACGACTGGCAGCAGGATGGCTGGCAGTATGACGCCGACTTCCTCAACCATGCCCTGAGCCTGGCGTGCCGCTGCGGCGCCCATGCGGTGACACGCCCCGGCGCCTACGCCGCCCTGCCGACACGAGAGGATGTGGGGTTGTAGGCGACGAGCTTCGAGACACGAGCTTCGAGACACGAGCAAAGAGCTATCCAGTACCCTCTTCTGGATCACAGACAAGAACAGGAGTTGGGGCTCAAGCTCGAGAGTAGCGCACTCGTCACTCCAATGTTGCTTCCACAACATCATCGAAGACCGTTATAGACATGCCAGCGATTGTCGTGCGTTCTACGAGGACGGCAGAATCCATATCTTCTGACTCCCCCCTGGCTGCACCATGCCATGCAATCCGGGCCCAGCGAGGCCCGGATTGCCGCTTCCAGTCACGAAGCAGAAGCGTCAGGCAAGGAAGGTCAGCATCAGGTTGAAAGCAACCGCAACGACGAATCCCAGTGGTGCCGCGCGAAACAGCAAGCCGTTGAACAACGTGGAGCGCTCTCTTTCCAGTGGTGCGGAACCGAGAATCAAGCTGCCGCCGGAGGAAAAGGGAGAAATCGCCGTTGCCTGAGCGCCAACAACGATGCACACGAAGATGATCATCGGGTCGATCATCAGCGTATTGGCAATCGATGGTACGATCGGGAACAGCGCTGGTGTGACAACGCCCAGGGTGCTGGCAAACAATGACATGAATGCCGACACCACACCAAAAACCACTGGTACCAGTACGGCAGGAATACTGGTTCCGATCCAGGAAGCCAGTTGATCGATCGCACCGGCCTCAATGGCCACCGAGATCAACATGCCTACGCCGCAGATCATGATGATCGTACCCCATGGCAATGCAGCCATGGCCTTTCTTTCGTCACCGAGCTTCATCAACAGTGCAATCACCGAGAAGATACTGGCAATCAACCCAATGTTGACTCGGGAGTTGATGAAGACAATTGCCTCATTGTCCGGCACCAGCAGTTGCAGAATAGGCGGCAACAACACGCAGGCCATCATGATCAGTGTCAGCATCAGCGTGGCTTTCTGCTCGCGCGTCAACGAGGTCGGCCTGGCGATATCACTCAGTGAATCGGCCATGGCCTCCTTGCTGCGGGTGAAGAACACAAAACCGGTGATCACCACCAATGGAATGATGGTGGTACCGGCAAAGATGGCCAGACCGTTGATGAATGCCTCGTTCTCGGCAACCCCGGCATTGACCATCAATCCCTGAAAGATGATACCGCTCTGGCTGGAGACGAAGTTGGCCCCTGCAAGAGCTCCGTAGTTGACGGACATACCTCCGGCAATCAGGCTCAACCGGGTTCTTTCACACAGCAGCAACGTGATCGGTGCCATAAAGGCCAATACGGTGTAGTAACCCGCCCCCATCGCGGCAATCAGCAGGGAGGCCAGAAAGATGGCGTAGGGCATCATGTGCGGGAATCGCCGGCAACGATACATCATGTGTTCGGCCAGCTTCTCGAGGGTGCCATTGACGATGGCAAAGCCATAGAACAGGCATACCGAGAAGATGATGAAGAAGATCTTGAGTGGCCACATCAGAATGACATCGGTGGGCTTCAGCCCCAGCCCGAAGCAGCCAATCAAATAGGCGAAGGCAATCGCGAACAGCCCTATGTTGATCCGGGTTCGATAGCCCAACACGATGGACATCACAATGGCCGCGACAACAATGGCACTCATCATGGGCTAGTACTCCTGAACAAATCCGTGTGGCGCAAGACGCTCATAGCCTGAACACCTCCCGCGGGTTATCGATCAGAACCCTCCGCCGCAGCGACGGGTCCACGATCAGCCCTTCCAGCAACTGCCACTGGCCCTGATAGCTCTGCTGGGACTCGTGGCGTGTATGAGGCCAGTCGCTGCCCCATAACAGGCGCTCTTCCGGGAGGCCCGCGCGCAGCATCCCCTCCAGCCACTGTCCAGCTTGCTCAAGCGTCAGGTCACTGCGATATGCCGCCGAGAGCTTCACCCAGACCTGCCCGCTGGCAAGCCGTTCGAGGAAGGCACGATGACCGTTTCTCGGCTCCGCCGGCATCCCGGCGGGAAGCCCAAAATGATCAATCACCACCTCGGCGCCCGATGGCAGCACTACGCCCATAACGTCAGAAAGGTCTTCGATGTGGCGCTGGATCTCGATCTGCCAGCGACGCGCCGCCACGCGCTTGAACAGTTGACGCCACTGGGCTCCGGCGTAACCCATCGGTGACTTGCCAACCAGATTGAGCCGAATGCCGACAACACCGGCGGCATCCAGCTCATCCAGGGTGCTGTCAGTGACATCCGGATCCACCACGGCAACACCTCGTAACCGCTGTGGGTGCGCCCGCAGGGAATCGAGCATGAAGCTGTTGTCGGTCCCCAGAAAGCTGGGCTGGATCAGGACGCCGTGCGACAGTCCAGCGCGATCCAGATGGGCCAGATAACTATCCACCGATGCCGGATAGTCAGGGCTATAGCGGCGATCTGCCACCAGCGACAAGCCAGGCTCGAAGACATGAGCGTGACTATCGACGCCGGTGACGGACGGACGTGGTGCATGCCCCATGAAAACGTATCCTCCGAAGCAATGAGACGCCATTAGCGCCAAATTCATACATTCATCTATATGAATTGCACTCTACCAAAGATATCGCGGTAAAAGTCGAGGACTACGACTAAAGGTGGTAACGTCATTACCATCCTGTTGTCTTGTCATATGGATATCTATATGAAAACCCGCAAGTTACGCGCCGATGAACGGCTACCGCTGTATCAGCGGTTGCGCGAGGAAATACAGGCGCGGATATCCTCCGGCGAATGGAAGCCCGACACTCCGATCCCCACGGAAGCCGAACTGACGCAAGAATACGGTGTTGCAGTAGGCACCGTGCGCAAGGCCGTAGACACTCTGGTAAGCGATGGTCTGCTGCAGCGTAACCAGGGACGCGGGACCTTTGTCCGGCGTCCGGATTTCGAAAGTTCCTTTCTGCGCTTCTTTCGCCAGACCAATGCGGCAGGCGAACGTATCATCCCGGAAGGCCAGGTTCTCGAACGCCGCACTATCGTGCCCCCCGAATATGTCAGTATCGCCCTCGGCCTCTCAGCGCAGGCAGAAGCCGTCTACCTGAAGCGCATCAGACGCATCGAAGGAGTCCCGATGCTCTGTGAGGACATCTGGCTGCCATACGCTCGATTCCATGCACTGGCAGACATTCCCCTGCAGGCCTTCGGCAACCTGCTCTACCCCTTCTACGAGCAGGAATGCGGTCAAATGATTGCAGCGGCTCGGGAATCCCTGCGCGTTTCATGCGCCGATCAACAGACCGCCTCCGCTCTGGAAATTCCTCAGGGCTCCCCCGTGGTGATCATCGATCGAGTCGCTCAGGGCTATGACCATTCACCGCTTGAATACCGGCGCTCCCGCGGCGGCGCCAGCACCTTCCACTACCAGATCGATATTTCCTGAAACGAGCCAGCGCCACGGTGCCGGAAGCCGTGGCGCTGGCTGATCTCCCATTCCGCATGATTCGATTCACAGATACTCGGCATCCACATATTTAATTGGATGCTGGTCGCCAGCATCCCCTATCGTTGGGTCACTTCCTGCAAGGCCAGGTCCTGTTTACCTTTCACCACGCGAGACCCAATGTGACTGAACGCCTCTTCGTCAATGCCCTCTCCGCTGACGGCAGCAAGATCAACATTTCGGTCAAGGGCGGTTACATCGTCGACATAAGCGCCGAACGCCCTGACCGCGAGCCTACAGAGATCATCGATCTGCAGGATCGTCTGGTGATCCCCGGTTTCGTCGACGGTCATATTCACCTCGACAAGAGTTTCGTTGGCGATCGCTGGCAGCCCCATCATCCCGCTCATGACCTCAAGCACCGTCTGGCCATCGAGAAAAGGCAGCTGGCCCAGGCGGCCCCCATTGCCGAACGCGCCTGTGCATTGATTCAGCAGGCCGTATCCTTCGGGACAGTCGCCATGCGCAGTCACGTCGATATCGATTCCACAACCGGCCTGACCCACCTGCATGCCGTCATGGAGGCACGCGAAAAGTGGCGTGATATCGTCAATATCGAACTGGTTGCTTTTCCCCAGGCCGGCGTCATCTCCAGCCCAGGAACGGCCGATATTCTCGATGCGGCGATTCAGGATGGAGTCGAGGTGGTGGGTGGTATCGACCCGACCACCCTTGACGGTGCCGCTGACCGCCAACTCGACGTTGTCTTCGGGGTTGCCGACCGGCGCGACGTGAAGGTCGACATTCATCTGCACGAACCCGGACAACAGGGTATCCAGCAGCTCTACCGCATCGCCGAGCGAACCCGAGCCCTCGGCATGGCTGGCCGTGTGGCCGTCAGCCATGCCTATAGCCTTGGTGATGTATCAGGTGAAACGCTGGATGGCATTGCCCAGGCATTGGCCGACGCAGGAGTTGCCATCATGACCAATGCGCCCGGCAACCATGACTTCCCACCCGTTCTGACGCTACGCGAAGCGGGGGTCAATGTATTCGCCGGCAACGACAACATCCGCGATGCATGGTGGCCCTACGGCAACGGTGACATGCTCCAACGTGCCATGCTGGTGGCCTATCGCTCCGGCTTCTATACCGATGAGGAACTGAATGTCGCGCTAGACATGGCGACTCGGGCCAGTGCCGCTGTGATCGGGCTGGACGACTATGGCCTTGCTCCCGGCCACGAAGCCACATTCCTCGTTCTGGACGCCCCCAACGCCGCCGCCGCAGTGGCCGAGGTCACGCCTCGGCGGGAGATCGTCAGAAAGGGCAGGTTCTGGACACCCGAAACGCCGGCTTGAGATGGCCGACAGATGCCTGCATCACGGTGCATCCTCTGCCCTGGCTCCAGATGAATCGACTTCCTGAGCACTCCTTTCTCTCAAGCTCGATTCAAACGGTTATCATCTGGCGGAGATATTTCGAGACTCGCGAGTAAAGGCATGAATCCCCGGCTGTTTGATCTGGAACTTCTGAGAACCATCGTCATGGTTGCTGACTGCGGTAGCTTCACCGCAGCGGCAGCCCGCCTGCACTCGACCCAGTCCACGGTCAGCCAGAAGGTTCGTCGCCTGGAAGAGGTCGCCGGGCACCGGCTACTCGATCGTCATCATCGCCAGGTACAGCCAACAGATGAAGGGGAAACCGTGCTCGGGTATGCCCGGCGCATGCTGGCTCTGAATGATGAATTACTCGATGTTCTGGCAGGAGAAATAGAAAGCACGGTCAGACTGGGGCTCCCCGATGACCTGGTTGCAGGCCCTACCACAGAGCTGCTGTCCGCCTTCAATCGACAACACCCTCTCGTCAAGCTGGAAGTCACCAGTGGCCTGAGCCGTGACCTCTGTCAGAGCTACGATCACGGCGAACTCGACCTGATCATCATCAAGCAGCGCAAGCACAGTCGGGCGGGAGTTGCCTGCAGTCCTGAAGAACTCTGGTGGATAGACGGCCACGGTGCCGCATCCTTGTCCCGGGACCCAGTTCCGATCGTGACATTTCCTCCCAGAGGGCTGTATCGAGAAGAAATGATCAACGCCATTGAATCACTCGGTCGCCGTTGGCGAATCAGCTTCACCAGCTCAAGCCTCAGCGGTATCCAGTCGGCTGTGGCCGAAGGCATGGGGCTGGGCCTGTTGCCCGCTCGCGCCACCTCTGACCAGCATGTAGTGCTGGACGAAACCCATGGACTGGCGCCCGTCGACACCATGGAGATCGTCATTCTGCACCGCCCGACGGCAGACGTCCGGGTCAGAGAGCTGGCTGAGCTGCTGAAAGGCTTGCTGGGCTGAGGAAGAGCAATGTCAGGAAAACCTTTAATTATTAACATGGCAATCAAATAGCTCATCCTGATCGATTTGATTTTCGGCGGCACGTCCCTGTGCCGCCATTAACCCAACATAAAAGCATGCCGGGTTAATAACGCCAGGGTCATGACACTACCGATAGCATGTTGGCATCTCTTGCCAACCGCCATTTGCCGCCTTCCCTTGTGAGCACCGAGAGCGTATGCCCCGAGCGAACGATACTCTCTGCGGAGGAAGGCATGACGGTTACCGTCAGTTCGGTCCACATCCAGGCCCAGTCGCCCAACACCTTTATTTCCTGAATGCGACTCCTGCCGTCAATCCTCGCTGCCTCGGAACCTGATTGAGCCCGAGCCATCGTGGCAAAGTCCTCCTTGCCCATAGGCGACTGTCCCGAGGCAAGAAACACAGCATCATCCGTCATCAAGGACAGTACGCTGTCGATATCCCCTTCACGCGTGGCCTGTATCCATGACTCGACCAGTTGTCGAATTTCCTCCTCATCAGTGCTCATGCTGCTTTACCTCCTGCAAACTAAACCCTGCGATCAAGTTTAGTTACCAATTGCAGACATACAAAAAAATCCGGCCAGAGGCCGGATCAAGGACAGCACCAGCTGTCGAGAGAGCACATGGAGTGGCATGACGCCGTTCCGTGCAGAGAGCTCGGTTGGCGAGTGGTGATCAGAGTACGGGATTGCCCGGGATCACCACTCGTGAATCAGTGATGGAAGCGGTCGGCGGCTTCCCTTGCCAACTGGCGGATGCCATCCCAGTCGCCGGCATCAACCAGCGAGGACGGTGTCAGCCAGGAGCCACCGACGCACATGACATTGGGCAGCGCCAGATAATCGGCCGCATTGTCGAGACTGATACCACCGGTCGGACAGAAGCGTGCTTCACCGATCGGACCACCAAAGGCCTTGAGTGCCTTGACGCCGCCACTGGCTTCGGCAGGGAAGAACTTGAAGCGGCGATAGCCGTACTGCCAGCCGGTCATCAACTCGGAAATGGTTGCCACCCCCGGAAGCATCGGCACAGGACTCTCGACGCCATAGCGATACAGGGCTTCCGTGGCCCCCGGAGTGACGATGAAATCCGCCCCGGCATCTTCGACCCGGCGATACTGGGCAGGTGTCAGCACAGTACCCGCTGCAATACTGGCGTGGGGCAGTTCCTTCTTGAGCCGTGCGATGGCCTCGATGGCGCAGTCGGTACGCAGCGTCACCTCGAGAACCGTCAGGCCCCCTTCCACCAGTGCCCGCCCCATGGGTACCGCATCCTCGATACGATTGACGGTAATCACCGGAATGACTTCAGCCTTGAGGCAGATGCTGTCGAGTTCCGTGGTGCGTGTGGACGGCAGCTGTTTTTCGATGGTCATGAACTTTGCTCCAGAGAATTCAGGGGGCCCAATAGATGGCCAGCGGGCAACTGAGGAAGGCTCGGATGGGCAGCTCGCGGACATCATCACCTGACATCGCTCGCCCCAGCACCGTGCGCTTGTCATCGCCAGAAATGTGCAATACATGGCGCAGGGCATGATGGAGACGCTCGGCACTCAGCGTGATCCGAGCCTGAGGCTGGCTGGGCGTGCGCACTGCGACAACCGTTGCATCGGTGGCCAACGCCAGACTCAGTTCGCGGCTGTCCGGGAACAATGACGCCGTGTGACCATCGCCTCCCATACCCAGAATCACCACGCTGGCGGGCCAGGTCAGTTGTTCGAGGCGACCGGCGACCTCTTCGACACCTTCTTCCGGCGTCGAATGTCCGGTCGTCAACGGTATGAACCGAGCCTGTTGCGCCTTGCCGACCAGCAGATGCTCACGCACCAGGCGGGCATTGGAATCAGTGGCATCTTCCGCCACCCAACGCTCATCAGCGAGGGTGATGTCGACACGATCCCAGGCCAGCTCCTGGTGGGCCAGGGCCGCGAAGAACGGCACCGGGGTTGAGCCACCGGATACCACCAGCAACGCCCGCGCCTGACGGGTCAGGTCAGTACGCAGCGCCTCGGCCACCGCCTCGGCCAGTTGATGAGCCAGATGCTCACGGGGAGTTGCAGCATTAGCGCTCATATCAATAATCCTCGTACCAACGCCTCAATAGTCTTCATACCAGCTGCGCCCGTCCTGGGTGATCATGGCAATGGATGCCACAGGCCCCCATGAGCCGGCCGGATAACGACGCGGCGGTTCGTTGCGATCCTTCCAGGCGGCGATCAGATCGTCACACCATTTCCAGGCATGCTCCACTTCATCCCGGCGCACGAACAGGTACTGCTGCCCTTTCATGACCTCAAGCAGCAATCGCTCATAGGCATCCGGGATACGTGCCTGAGGGAAGGCATTGTTGAAGTCCAGCTGCAACGGACCACGGCGCAGCCGCATGCCCTTGTCGAGCCCACTGTCCTTGGTCAACACCTCGAGGCGTATTCCTTCATCGGGCTGCAGACGAATGATCAGCTTGTTGGCTGCCAGTGCCCGCTGATCGGGGTCGAAGATGTAATGCGGCTGCTGCCGGAAGTGAATGACGATCTGCGACAGCTTCTCGGGCATACGCTTGCCGGTCCGCAAATAGAAGGGGACTCCGGCCCAACGCCAGTTAGCCACCTCAGTCTTCATCGCCACGAAGGTTTCGGTGTGACTGGAGATATTGGCGTCGTCTTCCTCGAGATAACCCGGCACGCTCTGGCCGTCACTGGTACCGGCAGTGTACTGACCACGCACCACATCTCTCCCGATCATGTCATCGGTGAACGGCTTGAGCGCCTTGAGCACCTTGACCTTCTCGTCACGGATGGCATCGGCATCAAGGTTGGCCGGCGGATCCATGGCAATCAGACAGACCAACTGCAATAGATGGTTCTGCACCATGTCCCGCAGCTGTCCGGCTTCATCGAAATAGCCCCAGCGCCCTTCGATCCCTACCTTCTCGGCGACGGTGATCTCGACGTGGGAGATATGATTCTGGTTCCACTGGGTGCCGAACAGCGGATTGGCAAAGCGCAAGGCAATCAGGTTCTGAACCGTTTCCTTACCCAGGTAATGGTCAATCCGATAGACACGGGACTCAGGGAAGACCTCACCAATCGCATCGTTGACCACTTTCGAGGACTCGAGGCCATAACCGATCGGTTTCTCTACCACCACGCGGCTCTCGTCGTCGAGGCTGCCACTTTCCTGCAGGTAACGGCAGATATCTCCGTAGAGACTAGCGCCAACGGCCAGGTATACCACCAGCGGACGTTCGCTGCTGGCGGTCTCACGCCACTCGCGGATGCTGCTGTAACCATCGACGCTCTTGAAGTTCACTGTCAGGAACGACAGGCGCTCGAGAAAGCGTGTCAGCGCCGTTTCGACCAGTTCAGCCGGTTTGACGTACTGCTTCAACGCTGCCTCGATCTGACTCCGGAACTCGTCCAGGGAAAGATCCTGACGCGCCAGGCCAAGGATCCGGGTATCATCATCCAGCAACCCTTCCCGATCGAGATGGTAAAGCGCCGGAAACAGCTTGCGCCGAGACAGATCGCCCAACGCGCCGAACAGCGCCAGATCAATATCGGTACGCTCTGCGCTACTGGATCGGGTGTGTCGTGTCATAACCGTCCTCGTATCCTCAAGGGAAGCACCTGGCTGGCAGCCCTTCGCCTGACCATGAGTTCCTAAGTTTACAAAAAAATAGTGGAAAATACGCGACCAGGGCAACCAATATTTTGTAAACTTACACAAATATTGGCTATTCCGCGCTTATACATTGGACGTAGATCCTGGAACATGGATCTTGGACACCGTCCCCCAGCATGCCAGGATAGCCGACATTACGTGGTTAAATCACTACATCGCTGTATCACCACATACATGCATTACCACAATATGCATTACCACCATACGAAGTCGCCTTACCCCGTGACTTCCCCAGGTATCGCAAGGGAGCGCCCCTGATCATGGTTCGTCACGACCTTATCCAACGCATACGCGACCGACTGGAAGAGCTCAATCGTTCCGAGCGCAAGGTCGCCGATGTCATCCTCGCCGATCCCGCGGCCGCTACCGGCATGAGTATTGCCAGTCTGGCCCAGGCGGCTTCGGTCAGCGAGCCGACCGTCAACCGCTTCTGCCGTAATTTCGATGCCAAGGGCTACCCCGACTTCAAGATCCAGCTGGCTCAAAGTCTGGCAGGTGGTACTCCTTATGTCAGCCAGGCGGTGGAACCGGATGATTCAGCGGAAGCCTATACCGGCAAGATCTTCGGCGCGACCATCGCCGCCCTCGATCTGGCGCGCCGTGAGGTCTCTCCTGCTCGGGTCGATCGCATGGTCGATTACCTGATCCAGGCCAAGCAGATTCACTTCTTTGGTCTGGGGGCTTCGGGTGCCGTCGCTCAGGACGCACAACACAAGTTCTTCCGCTTCAACCTGCCGGTGACGGCTTACGTCGATGTGCTGATGCAGCGCATGGTCGCCTCGGCCTGCCACACCGGCGATGTGGTGGTCATGCTCTCCTACACCGGGCGCACCCGTGAGCTGGTCGACATTGCCGCCCTCGCTCGCGAGAACGACGCTGTGGTGCTGGGCATTACTGCCCCTGATTCGCCGTTGGCTCGACAGTGCACCGAGACGCTCGACATCAGTGCTCCGGAAGATACCGAGCACTATATGCCGATGACCTCGCGCATGATCCAGCTGGCACTGATCGATGTCCTGGCCACCGGTGTAACCCTGCGTCGAGGTGAAGACTTCCTGCACCATCTCAAGAAGATCAAGGACAGTCTCCGAGATACTCGCTACCCTCTCGAGCACTGACCTCCCTCCAGGCATAATCCTCGCGCCGCCGGTACCCGGCAGCGCGAGGGTCAAGCGGCCCCAGGCTGATTCGCGGTACAGGGTTCTGCCACAGCAGCGGTCACCGCTATAATGCCGACCATCGACTTCAATCGGGATACCTGAATATGCGCCATACCCTGTCCGCGCTGGGGCTGATTCTGCTTGCCGGGCCACTCGCCGCCACTTCTGCCATGGCCGACACCTTCCGTTTCACGGCGATCCCGGACGAGGATGAATCACGCCTCGTCGAACGCTTCACCAAAGTCGCCGATTATCTCGAGGAGCAACTGGGTGTCGACGTCGAGTATGTGCCGGTCAAGTCCTATGGCGCCGCCGTGACCGCCTTCCGCAACAACCAGGTACAACTGGCCTGGTTCGGTGGTCTATCCGGCGTCCAGGCGAGGCGTCTGGTACCCGACTCTGTAGCCCTGGCGCAGGGGGCAGAGGATGCCGCCTTCACCAGCTACTTCATTGCCCACGACAGCACCGGGCTGGAATCCGGCGATGAACTACCGGATGCCGTAGAAGGTATGACCTTCACCTTCGGCGCCAAGACCTCCACCTCGGGCCGCCTGATGCCGGAACATTATCTTCGCCAGCGATTCGGAGCAGATCCCGAGGAAACCTTCTCGAGGGTTGGCTTCTCCGGCGACCACTCGCGCACCATCGCACTGGTCGAGGCCGGCACCTACGATATCGGGGCGGTCAACTTCAGTGTCTGGGATGCCGCAGTCGAGGACGGACGTGTCGATACCGACAAGGTACAGATCATCTGGACCACGCCCAGCTACCCGGACTACCAGTGGACACTGCGAGGTGATGCAGACGAGCGCTTCGGTGATGGCTTCACCGACGATGTTCGCCAGGTACTGCTGGATATGACCGATCCCGAGCTGCTCGCGAGCTTCCCACGCTCCGGATTCATTCCCGCCGACAACAGCATGTATGCCCCGATCGAGGAAGTGGCCGAGAATCTCGGTCTGGTACGCTGATGACAGCCGAGGTGCTGGTCGAGCTTGACCAGGAATCGCTGGGTTACGGCGACCAGGTCATCATCCGTGACGTCAGCCTGTCATTGCATGCTGGAGAACGGGTAGCCCTGCTGGGAGAAAGTGGCGTCGGCAAGTCCACGCTACTGGCTGCTCTCCGTCAGCGCCTCGGACAACAGGCCGCCTGGTGCCCTCAGCACCATGGTCTGGTTGGCCCTCTGTCGGTGTATCTCAACATCTATATGGGGCGCCTCGACCAGCATTCGGCGCTGGTCAATCTGTGGAACCTGGCTCGCCCATTGCCGCGTGCGTGGCAGGAAATCGCCGAGTTGTGCGGCCCGCTGGGACTCGAAGGAATGATGAAGCGCTCGGTGTCGCGGCTCTCCGGCGGTCAGCGACAGCGTGTCGCCATCGGTCGCGCCCTTCATCAACAACGCGACATCTTCCTCGGCGACGAACCCGTGGCCAGCGTAGACCCGCACCAGGCGCTGGGGTTGCTGGAGATGATCGACCAACGTCATCGTGGCTCCATCATCGCCCTGCACCAGCGCGAGTTGGCGCTGACACACTTTGATCGTGTCTGGGGCCTTGCCGATGGCCGATTGGTGCTCGATGCTCCGAGCAACCGCTTGAGCCTGGCCGATCTCGACGCCCTCTACCCCAGTGCCGTCGCCTCCCTCCCGGAATCCACCACAGTACAGGCGCAAGAGAAGTCCGCTACGCCCGAGGGTTCACTGCGCTGTCATCGAGGGCGCTCGTGAGTCTGAAATACGGTGATCGTTATCCAGGGCTATTGCGTGGCACGGGCATCGGCGCTCGGCTGGCTCGCCATAGTCTGACCCTGCTCGCGATCACCCTGCTGCTCATGCCACTGGCCGATCTCCATGTCCTCAGCCGTGATCCCTGGGCGGAACTGGGGCGCATTGCCCAGGGCCTGTTGATGCCCCATTTCGGTAGCATCGATGCACCGTTCAAGGCGCTCGGCCTGACCGTATCTGTTGCCCTCTGGGGTACGCTGGCGGGAGTTGTACTGGGCTTCCCGCTGGCCCTGTTGTTCTCTCGCTCGCGTCTGGTCAGGGCCGGTTGTGCGTTTGTCCGTGCCATCCACGAACTGTTCTGGGCACTGCTGTTTCTACAGATATTCGGACTCTCTGCACTGACGGCGCTGGCTGCTCTGGCCATCCCCTATGCCGGTATCTTTGCCAAGGTCTACGCCGAGATTCTGGAGAGCACGCCTTCCGCTGCCGATGACGCCCTCCCCCAGGGGACAGGGCGCCTGTCGCGCTTCCTCTATTGCGAACTGCCACTGGCTTTCGGTCAACTGGCCGCCTACACCCGCTACCGCTTCGAATGTGGGCTACGCGCCAGTGTGCTGCTGGGTTTCGTGGGCTTGCCCACACTCGGTTTCCAATTGGAGAGTGCCTTTCGCGAAGGACGCTATTTCGAGGCCGGGGCGGTGATGTGGTTGTTCTATGCACTGATTGCCAGCCTCCCCTGGTGGGCACATCGGCGCCTGCTGCTACCGCTGACCCTGGGCAGCCTGTTGCTGCTCGGTCCCTGGCCACAGATTGATGGCGCCCTACTGTGGCGTTTCCTGTCCACCGATATCTGGCCAGCTCCTCTACTCAGCGGTGATCTGCCGGGACTTGTCGCCTGGGCACGCGACATTCCCGAGCTTCTGCCGGCCATCGGCAATACCCTGCTACTGGGTCTACTGGGGACTGCCGGCAGCCTGGTGATTGCCATGCTGCTTTGGCCGCTGGCTTCACGGCATTTCGGTAATCGGCTGACTCGCGCCGCAGGATCCGGCCTGCTGGTATTTCTGCGTTCCACACCGGAGTTGATGCTGGCCTTCGTCTTCCTGCTGCTGCTGGGGCCTTCACTGTTACCCGCCTGGCTGGCTCTGGCGCTGCACAACGGCGCCCTGATCGCCTTTCTTGTCGCCCGCCACGCAGACTCTCTTGAACCGGGAATGCCAGACCTTCCCGCCAGCGGACGTCTGGCCTACGAGCTGCTGCCACGGGTCTATCCAGGCCTACTCGCCCTGCTCTACTACCGTGCCGAGGTGATTCTGCGCGAGAGCGCTATCCTCGGCATGCTGGGAGTAGCGACTCTGGGCTACGTGATCGACGACTACTTCCAGACCCTGATGTTCGATGTGGCCTTCGCCCTGCTGCTGATTACCGCTTGCCTCAACGTGCTGGTCGATGCACTGGCACGCCGCCTCAGACCCAGAGATGTCACCCACGACGATCCCTGTCTGCGTCAGGAGCAACTGAGCTATCCAAGGTGAGCTTCGAGCCACGAGTATGCTGCGCTCGAGCTGCTCGTGGCTCGTAGCTATTAACATGGCAATCAAATAGCTCATCCTGATCGATTTGATTGTCGTCCGCACCACACTGGTGCAGATGCGCGGATCTGCTGGTGTGGTGCGGCCTCGCGTCGGCCTGATGGCCGACGGCGACACGTCCCTGTGTCGCCATTAACCCAACATAAAAGCATGCCGGGTTAATAACTCAATCAGGCATCAACCAGTGCCGTAATGGTGATCTCGACACGCAGTTCCCTGGCCGGCATCGGCGCGACGACGCAGGTACGAGCCGGGGCATGCCCTTCCGGTACCCAGCTATCCCAGACCTCATTCATGGCCGCAAAGTCAGCGCCATCCGCCAGGTAGATGGTGGCACTGAGCATCTGCTCGCGACTGCTGTTGATTTCCTTCAACAGCGCATCGACGCGCGCCAGCATGCTTTCGGTCTGCTCCTTGATATCACCGTTACGCGCTTCCGGGCCTGCGACCTGGCCACACAGCCAGGCTGTCCCATTGTGAATCACTGCACGGCTCATACGGGCCTGGGTGTCATGACGCTGAATGCTCATTCCTCAACCTCCTTGAAAAGTTTTTATTACTAAAAACACCGAACATCTCATTAATATCAACCATTCATGGCGGCAGTTATTAATATCGAATGCGGCATATCGGAAAATATATCGAATCCTGACCTATTACTGATACTCATTTTTCACGCATTTCATCAAATGGCCATGTCAGGAATCCATGCCTCCAGCGACACAGAAACAGCAGCGCAATAACAGCTGCTTTCGTAAATAACCATGAGGATCTTGTCCATGAAACGCTCAATGATGATGGCTGCAGTACTGACGACCGCAATGGCTCAGGCTGGCATGGCTACCAGCGCACTGGCCGCTGACGATGAAGCCATGGAAAAGTGCTATGGCGTCGCCCTCGCTGGCGAGAACGATTGCAAGGCTGGGCCCGGTACTACCTGTGCAGGCACCTCTACTGTCGACTACCAGGGTAATGCCTGGACACTGGTTCCTGAAGGCACCTGTACCAGCATCGAGACCCCTCACGGCATGGGTAGCCTGAGTGAAGTCGAGCGCCCCTGAAGCCCGCTCGCTCCTGACCATATCGCGCCTCGGGTGCGATATGGCCTACACCATCCATTACCGCCGGGGTATGGCCATGACGCTGCCACACCAACCTGATCTGGTATCTGGTGCCATCGGCATCGGCCTCAAACACCAGCATGCCGATGCGCTACTGGAGATTGACTCAGGGCCAGACTTCCTCGAACTACACGCCGAGAACTACATGAACGCCGGCGGCCCAGTGCAGGAACGATTGCTGTCTCTTGCCGCCCGCTATCCGTTATCCGTGCATGGCGTCGGCATGTCGCTGGGCAGCGCCGAAGGTATCGACCCCCGACACCTGGAGCGCCTCAAGCAACTGGTCGACACGCTTCAACCCGCTCTGGTATCCGAACATCTGGCCTGGAGCCGGCTCGACGGACACAGCTACAACGACCTGCTGCCGGTACCTCTCACCGAGGAATCACTGGAGGTTCTGTGTGCCAATATCGACTGCATACAACAGCGTCTCGGGCGGCGTATCCTGGTGGAGAACCCCAGTCTCTACGTGAGACTCGACGCCCTCAATACCTTCACGGAAACCGACTTTCTCGATCGCATCATCGAACGCACCGGTTGCGGCCTGCTGTTTGACGTCAACAACGCCTTCATCAGTGCCGCCAACATGGAGCGCGACCTCGGCGGTTATCTTGCCGATATTCCCTGGCATGCCGTTGGCGAGTGGCACCTCGCGGGCCACAGCCTGGATGAGCAGGCTTCACCGCCACTCTATATCGACGATCACGGTAGTCCTGTCACCGATGCTGTCTGGCACCTCTATCAACAGGTCATACGTCTGGCGCCGCAAATACCGACCCTGATCGAATGGGACAACAATGTCCCTTCGTTGACACGCTGGCTGGAGGAAGCCGACCTGGCTCATCGTCAGCGTCACACGACTCTCGGCACCGGTGATACCGCCCCCTTCGTCGCTTCGAGGGCAGTATCATGAGCGGTCTCGCCGACTGGCAACAGCGCTTCGTAGATGCCATGCAACGTCCCGGCAAGGCGGATGCCGATCTCGGTCAGCTCAATGGCCTGGATGTCTACCGCAACAACATCCGCACCAGCCTGATCGCGGCACTCGGCGAAGCCTATCCACATACGCGCCAACTGCTGGGTGAGCGATTCTTCGACACCATGGCCAACGACCATGTGCTGGAATCTCCACCGACGGACCCCCGCCTGAATCGCTATGGCCGGGACCTGGCCGAGCGACTCGACACTCTGCCCAGTCTCGAGAACTATTGCTTTGTTGGCGATATCTGCCGCCTCGAGTGCGCACGACTGGAAGTCAGCCGTGCCGCTGAAGCCCCGGCTCTTACCCCGGAACAGCTGGCGGAACTGAACCTTGAATCCCTGCATGCCTCACCACTACCGGCCAGTCGTCATGTTCACTGTCGGCATGATGTGGAGGCACTCTGGCATAGCCTGGAGCAGGGCTCGCCGACCGCCAGCCTTGGCCATGGCGGACCAGGCGACTGGCTGATACTGCGCCACCAGCAACGAGTCCGCCTGACTCGACTGGATAGCACCACAGCGCAACTCTATTGCTCCATCAGCCCCGACCAGCCCCTCGGCGACATCCTTGAAGCATTGATGGCCGAACTCGACTCCCCCGATACGCTGGGTATGGCGCTAGGCAACCTGCTGGCACTGGGCGCCCTGACCATCGCCACACCATCCGCAGACACATGACTACCCGAAAACGCATCACCAACTACCGCACACCATTCACTACTGCATACCACTATTCAGAAAAATGAACAGGAATACCCCATATGACCTTTATTCAATGTCTGGTGACGGTCTTCAGAGAGCAGCTTCGCCCACGGCTCGAGCGCTTCCCGCTGGATCCAGTGCTGCTGCTGATGCGCGTGGTCATCGGCAGCGTGTTCTTCCTGTCAGCGCTGACCAAGGTGGAGGGTTTCGGGCTGGCGCCCAGCACCTACTTTCTGTTCAGCGAAGAATATGCGCTGCCGATCCTGCCGCCCGAGCTGGCCGCCTGGCTGGCAACCATCGGTGAGTTCTCGTTTTCGTTGCTGATCTGGGCGGGGCTGGGGACCAGATTGGCGGCACTGGGGCTGCTGACGATGACGGCGGTGATCCAGACCTTCGTCTATCCCGACGCTTGGGTCACCCATGGCCTCTGGGCCGCCAGTCTGCTGGTGTTGATACTGCGCGGCCCGGGGGTGGTATCAGTGGATTATCTGATCGAAAGGATATGTCGGAGGAAGTGAGCTTCGAGCCGGCTATATTCGTTCCAGACGAATAATCGCACTTCCCACATCCATGTGGGTCGCGAGTAACGAGCTGTCCAGTGCCGCCCCATGGATCACAGACAAGCCCAGCCTCGAGACTCGAGCCTGGGTTCGGGGTTACTTACAGCTTAAAACTTACAGCTTGTAGCTCTATGCTCAGCGCAACAGCAGCACCGGCACGTTGGCTCCCCGCAATACACCGGTGGTCGTGCTGCCAACCAGCAGGTGGCGGATGCGGGTATGGCCGTAGGCGCCCATCACGATCATGTCTATGCCGTGCTCCTGCTGCCAGGTACGCAGTGACTCCTCCACTTCACCGGCGACGATATCGCCATTGGCGTCATGGCCGGCATCACGCAGTGTGGCCAGTGCCCACTCCAGTTGTGAGCGCTGGTCACCGGTATCGGCACCGACCATCACCACATCACAGGCTATGCCCTTGAACAACGGGCTACTGGCCAGCATCTCGACGCCCTTGCGGGTCGTCTTGCTGCCGTCGAAGGCAATCATCACCCGCTGAGGGACAGCGAACTCTCCCGGCACCATGAGTATCGGGCGATGCATGCTGCGCACCACCCGCTCGAGGTTGGAACCCAGGTGCTCGCTGGCCTGTTGAGCCGTTTCGCCACGCTTGCCGATCACCAGCAGGCGAATATCGCTCTCGAGCTCAACCAGCGTTTCGACCACGGTGCCGTTGCGCTGCCGTGATGCCGGATCGCTGATACCCTGCTCCACAGCGCGCTCCGTCGCTGCCTTGAGCAGACCACGCCCGTACTCCTGGGCAATCTTCGCCCGTCGTTCATCAAGGCTGGCCAGTTCCTCGAGCAGGTGTTCCCTGGCCCCCAGCCCGATATTGCCGGTCAGGTCAGCCTCTGCCGTCTGCGGGTGGTTATCCACCACATGCAGGAATGCCAGCGGCGCATCCAGCGCCTTGCTGGCCCAGGCCGCACCGTCGCAAACACCTTCGGAGAACTGCGAGCCGTCGATGGCGGCCATTACCTGTTCTGTCATTGTGTTGTTCCTTGTTCCAATCCTTTCCAAATCCAGGCGCTTGAACCTGAACCTAGTGACCGCCCATCAGCTTTTCCACTGCAGCGGGATCGTCGTGGATGGCAAAACGATCGACAACGGTCGCACTGGCTTCGTTGAGCCCGATCAGCTCCACCTCGGTGCCTTCGCGACGGAACTTGATCACCACCATATCAAGAGCCTGCACGGAGGTGATATCCCAGAAATGGGCACTCGACAGGTCGATCACCACCTTCTCGTTACTTTCCTTGAAATCGAAGGCTTCGGAGAAGTGTTTCGAAGAAGCAAAGAACACCTGGCCGACCACCCGATAACGACGTCCATTGCCGTTCTCGAATTCATCACTGGCGATGTGCAGAAAGTTGCCCACCTTGTTGGCAAAGAACAACGCGGCCAGCAAGACGCCGACAAAGACCCCGATCGCCAGGTTATGGGTCGCCACGACCACGGCCACCGTGGTCACCATGACGATATTGGACGACAGCGGATGCTTCTTGAGGTCACGCAATGAACTCCAGCTGAAGGTACCGATGGAGACCATGATCATTACCGCCACCAGTGCGGCCATGGGAATACGTGATACCCAGTCGGACAGGAATACCACCATCAGCAGCAGGAAGACACCAGCGAGGAATGTCGACAGGCGCCCACGACCACCGGATTTGATGTTGATCACCGACTGGCCGATCATCGCGCACCCGGCCATGCCACCGAGCAGACCGGTGCCGATATTGGCCAGACCCTGGCCCTTGCACTCACGGTTCTTGTCGCTGGGCGTATCGGTCAGATCATCGACAATGGTGGCGGTCATCATCGACTCGAGCAGGCCGACCACCGTCAGCATCACCGCATAGGGGAAGATGATCGCCAGGGTTTCCAGATTGAGCGGCACATCCGGCCACAGGAACATCGGCAGAGTATCCGGCAGCTCGCCCATATCACCGACGGTGCGAATATCCATACCGGTCGCCAGGTACACGCCAGTCAGCACCAGAATACAGACCAGCGGAGACGGCAGTGTCTTGCCGATCACCGGGATGTAGGGGAACAGATAGATGATCGCCAGTCCGGCCACCGTCATCGCATAGACGTGCCAGGTGACGTTGGTCAGCTCGGGCAACTGGGCCATGAAGATCAGAATCGCCAGCGCATTGACGAAGCCGGTCACCACCGAACGCGAGACGAAGCGCATCAGGTCGGCCAGGCGTAGATAACCGGCCAGAATCTGCAGCACACCGGTCAACAGTGTCGCCGCCAGCAGATACTCCAGACCATGCTCCTTGACGAGGGTCACCATCAACAGCGCCATGGCGCCAGTGGCCGCCGAGATCATTCCCGGACGCCCACCGGCAAAGGCGATGATCACGGCCATGGAGAAGGAAGCATAGAGGCCGATCTTGGGATCCACCCCGGCAATGATGGAAAAGGCAATCGCCTCGGGAATCAGGGCCAATGCCACCACGATGCCGGAGAGGGCGTCGCCCTTGATGTTGGAAAACCAGTCTTGCTTGATTGATCGAATCATTCGCAGGTCCAGATGCAGGCAGCCATGCCGTGTAGACATGGCACAGGTTGTTCAAGTCAGTAGGATGAGGGCACAGCAACGTCCGCCAGCCCTCGAAAAGGGCCGCGCACGGGAATTCTCGCCGACGGAAGCGGCGAAGTGAGGAGACCTAGGGCGGAGTCATACGCCTGGCGGTGAAGACGATCACGTCTATGAAATTCCTTGGTCTACAGGATTCAAGCGGTACAGGCATGAGCCTGGCGAGAAGCAGGCCCCTTGCCGAAAGGTAATGTTCCGGTGCCCCACCAACTGATGGGGCAGACACAGGATCGGCCAGGATTCTAACACTTCCCGGTCGTTAATGGCACTCCAGCTGGTCAGCCGACCGTGAGCCTACCTGCAGACACTCGCGCTGACATCCGGGCTGGAACAACCCACCTCGAAGTGTAAGGATTCCCGGGGGTCATCGACCAAGCATGAAACTGCTCAGGAATGAGACATGGAACAGTGCGCCCAGAATCAGGCCGCCAACCACAAGGCACCGATGGATGCCTTGCTACGCAGCCTCGAGCGACAGGGCTCTCATATTGAATGCCACCAACTCCGGCCACTGCCCGATACGGGGCTGGCACATTGGCACGTGCGCCTACCATGTCTGCGCAATATCGACGGATCTGCAAGACACATCTCTGCACACCGTGAGACCCACGCCTGCGGTCGAACCAGCGCCCAGCGGGATGACTGGGTGGCACGCATACCCAAGCAGAGCCAGATGCAACTCGATGCCGAACACAACCTCGCCTACCAGGCAGCCTGCTTCGCACGAGCCCAGGCCGGAGGTCATACGCCCCGACTACATGGCTGCCTGCCCTGCGATGACTTGTTACCTCGCGGCGCGCTGCTGGTGGAAGCCATTGACGGGCGCAGCGCCGACCTGCCCAATGACCTTCCGGCCATGACCGAGGCGCTCGCCAGCCTGCACCGCCTACCGCTACCAACGGCCAGCCAGCCCCTGGACTGCCCTCTTGATCCCTGGCAGGACATGCAACGTGAAATTCGCCACCAGGCGGAATATCTTCACGCTGCCGGACTCAGTCCGCATAGCCTTCAAGCCATCGAGCGCGCCCTGCGTACACTGCCGGAACGGCTTGAACATTCTCGTGATGCCACCCGGCTGATCAGCTTTGATGCCCATCCAGGCAATTTTCTGATCGAACGCACGGGTCGTGCCGTGTTGGTGGACCTGGAGAAATGTCGCTACTCATTACCTGGCTTTGATCTGGCTCATATGAGCCTTTACACCTCGACAACCTGGGACATCAATACTCGCGCTATCCTGTTTACCGAAGATATCGTAGCGCTCTATCAGCGCTGGCAGGATCGCATGGGCCCGGATCGACATGTCCAGAGTTGGCGAGACCTGATCGCCTGTCGCCAGGCCATGTGGCTATGGTCCGTAACCTGGTGCGCCAAGTGGAAGGCAACACAGCAACGCATGGCCGATTCCAGTCACCACGGCGAGGACTGGTCTTCACAGCTCAGTGATGACGCCTTGATTCAACACGTACGGAATCGCGTCGACCACTACCTGTCGCTGCCGATCCTCCAGCGAGTGATGCGCGAACTCAGGGAACTCGCTGATGCTGCCTGATGCACGCCCTTCACCCGCCCGACTCAGCGCATCCTGCACCACCTTGCAGAACAGTTTCGCGACAACCGATTGTACGCGCCGCCAGAGAACCTACCGTACGCTCTACAGGAACCAGGACAGGAAAGCCCATATGCCACAGCCTCCATGCCTTTCGCTCCCATGCCGGTGTCTCGCCGGAGCCCTGGTTCTTGCAGGAAAAGTGGGGCTTGCCGGAACACTGGGCCTGGCCCTGACAGCGACCTCCGCCATGGCCGATACGCTGCCCAATGACTGGGCCGATGTCGAGCATCAGGCACAGGGGCAGAGTCTGTACTGGAACGCCTGGGGAGGCGACTCCAACGTCAACGCCTATATCGACTGGGTCGGTGATCAGCTCGAACAACGCTGGGATATCGAGCTCGTACACGTCAAGCTGGACGATACCGCTGCAGCGGTATCCCGAGTGCTGGCCGAGAAGTCTGCCGGCAACGACGACCGGGGAGCCATCGACCTGATCTGGATCAACGGCGAGAACTTCGCGGCCATGAAAGCCAATGACCTGCTTTTTGGCCCCTGGGCCGAGCACCTGCCCAACTTCGCGCTGACCAATCCATCGCAACAGGCGGAAATGACCACGGACTTCACCATTCCTACCGAAGGCTACGAGTCGCCCTGGGGCAAGGCGCAGTTGACCTTCTATTACGATAGCCAGCGCGTCGAGAATCCCCCTCGAGACCTCACCGAACTGCTGGCGTGGGCGGAACAGAATCCCGGGCGCTTTGCCTATCCGCTGGTACCCGATTTCCACGGTTCGACCTTTCTCAAGCAGGCGCTCATCGAACTGAGCGAGGATCCCGAGGTCCTGCAACAACCCGCGGAAGAAGCAGACATCGAGACGGTTACCGCCCCGCTCTGGGCTTATCTGGATCAGTTGCACCCCTGGTTGTGGCGCCAGGGGCAGCATTTCCCCTCGTCAGGTCCAGAGCTGAAGAGTCTGATGGGCGACGGTGAACTGTGGTTGGCCTTCACCTTCAACCCTGCCGAGCCAGCCGCCGCCGTGGCCAGTTACCAACTGCCGCCCTCGACACGCAGCTATGTGCTGGACAACGGCACCATCGGCAATGTCCATTTCGTGGCGATTCCCTTCAATGCCAGCCACAAGGCAGCGGCGATGGTTGCCGCCAACTTCCTGCTGTCACCGGAGGCCCAGGCATACAAGCAACGTCTCGATGTATGGGGCGATCCCAGCGTGCTGGATCTTGATCTGCTGAGCGAGCAGCAGCGCCTGGCGCTCACGCCCGCGGATGAATCCCCGGCTCGCCTGCCTGCGGAGGCCCTGAGTAGAACGCTACCCGAGCCTCACCCCAGTTGGATGGAAGCGGTGGAAAAAGGTTGGCTGGAGCGCTATGGCAGCCACTGATACCTCTTCCGCTGGTCACGGCTCTCACCGTCATGCCGGGCACCAGCGTACGGTCTGGACACGCCTGGTCGGCTGGGCACCACTACTGACCGTTATTCTTCTGGTAGGGCCAGTGGCCGCTGGCCTGGCCGGTGCGGCAGGTCCGGCATTCGGCTGGCTACCTGCGCTGGGCGGCAACCGACTGAGTCTTGCTCCCTGGCAGGAGCTGCTGGGCACTCCCGGCCTGGACAGCATGGTCCGTCTAAGTGTGGTGACCGGTCTGGCAAGTACGGCTCTGGCCCTGACCATTGTCGTGCTGTGCCTTGCAACCTTCGCCGAGACCCGCTCCTTCAGGTGGATACAGCGCCTGTTGTCGCCACTGCTGGCGGTACCTCATGCCGCCGCCGCCATCGGTATCGCCTTTCTGCTCGCGCCCTCGGGGCTGCTGATGCGGCTGCTGTCTCCAGCGCTGACTGGCTTCGAGGTGCCTCCCGACTACCTGTTCCCCGGCGATCACAGCGGTCTGGCCTTGATCATCGGTCTGGTGGTGAAGGAGGTGCCCTTTCTGCTGCTGGTGAGCCTGGCGGCGCTACCGCAGTGTCAGGCCGATAAGCGGCGCCACATGGCTCTGGCTCTGGGCTATGCCCCGGTGACGGCCTTCCTCAAGGCGGTACTGCCCTCGCTCTATCCATTGATCCGATTGCCGGTGTATGCGGTGATCGCCTTCTCGTCGTCGAACGTTGAAGTGGCAATGATTCTCGGCCCCTCGACGCCACCACCACTGGCCGTAAGCGTCGTCCACTGGCTGGCCGACCCGGACTTGAGCCAACGCTTCATGGCCTCGGCGGGAGCACTGCTGCAGCTCGGAGTGACGCTTGCCGCCCTGCTGAGCTGGTGGTTGCTGGAGCGCCTTGTTGCCTGGCTGAGCCGTTCACTGCTGGAAAATGGCCAGCGCCGGACCGCCGCCACTTTCGGCCGCCTGCTGGGCAGTTGCCTGTCCTGGTTGAGCATCGGCCTACTGGTAGCCAGTCTGGGCGGCCTGCTGCTGTGGTCGATGGCTACCTGGTGGCCCTTTCCATCGGCCTGGCCGGAGCCATTGACGTTTGCCAACTGGCGACGTGCACTGGATAGTCTGGGCCCCGCCACCCTGGACACACTGCTGGTGGCACTGGGCTCGTCATTGATCGCCATCCTGCTGGTCATCGGCTGTCTGGAAAGCGAGACCGTCAACCGCACCCGAATGGGCAAGGGAGCGACACTGGTGCTCTATCTGCCGTTGCTGATACCTCCGGTGGCCTTTCTCCAGGGGCTGGTTCAGCTTCAGGCTCAGCTGTCGATCACTCCCGGTATCGTGACGGTCATCCTCGGTCACTGCCTGTTCGTACTGCCATACATGTTCCTGTCGCTGGCCGAAAGCTATCGCCGTCTGGACCCTCGCTGGTCACAGCTGGCGGCTTCTCTCGGTCAATCACCCGGTGCTACCTTTGTTCGGGTGAGGTTGCCCATGCTATTGGCCCCGATCGCCGTGGCACTGGCCATTGGCCTGGCCATCAGCATCGGCCAGTATCTTCCGACCCTGCTTCTTGGCGCAGGCCGCCTGACCACCCTGACCACCGAGGCCGTTACTCTGGCTTCCGGCGGTGACCGACGCCTGACCGCTGTCTATGCCCTGGCGCAGTTGATGCTGCCTGCTCTGGGCTTCGCCCTCGCCCTACTGCTGCCGCGCCTGATCTATCGTCAGCGCCGCGCATTGCAACACTGAAAAATGCCGATGAGATCCCCATGACCAGGCACGATCGACTTCCCAACGACAGCACGCGCCAGCAGGCCCTGCATTTCGATCAGGTCGAGCTTCATCTCGGCTCCAGACCAATCGTCCGACTCGACACCGAGATCGCCCCAGGCGAGGTCGTCAGCGTCATGGGTCCCTCGGGAGTCGGCAAGTCGACGCTGCTGGCCTTCGCCGCCGGCTTTCTGGCACCAGCCTTTCAGGCTCGTGGTCATGTGCGTCTTGGTGACAGCGATCTGACTCATCTGCCGGCCGAGGCTCGACGTCTGGGACTGCTGTTCCAGGATCCACTGCTGTTTCCGCACTTGAGCGTCGGTGGCAACCTCGCCTTCGGCATGCCGCCGGGCACCTCTCGTCATCTACGTCGGCAACGGGTCGAGCAGGCCCTGGCTGATATCGAACTGGAAGGGTTTGCCGACCGTGACCCCGCGACCCTGTCCGGCGGCCAACGCGCTCGGGTAGCACTGATGCGGGTATTGTTGTCACAGCCTCATGCCATTCTGCTTGATGAGCCCTTCTCGCGCCTGGATACCACTCTACGCCACGACATGCGACAACTGGTCTTCGACAAGATCCGCCAGAGCGGCCTGCCGGCATTGATGGTGACCCACGACGAGGCGGATGCATCCCACGCCGGTGGACCGGTAATAGCCCTGCAGCCATTGGGCGGCGAATCGATAACCTCCCAGCCGATGCGAGGCTCGCATGCCCCCGGTTGACCTGCGCAGTACGCCGCGACTGTCGATCATCCTGATCATGCTCAACGAGGCCGCCAGCATCCGTGCACGGCTGGAGGCCCTGCAACCACTGCGTGACCAGGGGGCCGAACTCATCGTTGTCGACGGTGGCAGCGAGGATGACAGCGCTCACCTGGCAGAGCCTCTGGCCGATCAGTTGCTGGTTACCTCGGCTGGCCGCGCTCACCAGTTGAATCAAGGCGCCGCCCAGGCACGTGCCGGCCTGCTGATGTTCCTGCATGCGGACACCACGCTACCAGGCAATGCCCCGCAGCTTGTCGAGCAGGCCCTGTCTCGACATCACTGGGGTCGTTTCGATGTACATATCGAGGGGCATTCACCCTGGCTCGCGGTGATCGCACGAATGATCAACCTGCGCTCACGACTCAGCGGTATTGCCACCGGCGATCAAGCCATGTTCATGAGGCACGACGGCTGGAAGCAAGTCGGCGGCTTTCCCGAACAGCCATTGATGGAAGATATCGAGATGTCGCGACGCCTCAAGCGCCTCTCGGCCCCCATCTGCCTGAAGGCCAGGGTGACCACGGATGGGCGCCGCTGGGAGCACGAGGGGGTCTTCGCCACCATATGGCTGATGTGGCGCTTGCGCTGGCGTTACTGGCGAGGCATCAGCCCGGCACAACTGGCCAGGGAATATCGAAATGTGCGCTGACGAGGTCACCACGGCGAATTTTCCACTGGCTATCCTCGCCAAGGCACCGGTAGCGGGTCAGGCCAAGACACGCTTGATTCCCACCCTGGGCGCAGAAGGTGCGGCCAGACTCCAGGCCGAGCTGATACGCCATACACTAAGCACTGCACTTCAGGCCACTCACTCATCCGCCGTTACGCTGTGGACGGCACTGGATCATCAACACCCGTTATTCCTCGAGCTTTCCGCACAGTTTGCCATAGCGTTGAAACCGCAACCCCAGGGAAAACTGGGGATACGCATGTATCATGCTCTTCACGCCATGGGGCAAGCGGGACTGCTGATTGGTACCGACTGCCCAATGCTTGATGCCGAATTATTGATTGCCTGTCAGCGATGCCTGACTGAATCCGACACGGTGTTTCTTCCCGCAGAAGATGGTGGATATGGCCTGGTTGGCGTACGTCGCCCTTCGCGGCAGCTGTTCACCGGCATCGACTGGGGCACGGCAGACGTCATGGCACAGACACGACAGCGACTCGAGGAAATGCAGTGGTCAAGCGTCTATCCTGCCACCATATGGGATGTGGATAGGCCCGATGATCTAGCAAGACTATATGCACTGAACGAACGGTTTCGTCACCCTCAGTGATTCCAATGAGATGCCAATACCTGACAGCTCGATATATCCTGGCGCCCCTTATTCAGGAAATAACAATTCAGCAAATACTGCGTTATTGCTCCCGAGCATCTGCTGTCACAAGAGAACAACACATGGGAACTATACACAGGAACTACGCAAGGCATAGGAGCGCCACAGAACATAGGAACGGCACAGAACACAGGAACGACACAAGCCTGTGACTGCCCAAGCGTGGTCAGGGTCTCCTTCCCCTGGACAATAAGCAATAGATCAACGACAAATGGACGCAAAGGACTGGAGATTCCAACGTGAGCGATACAACGCTTGAAGATCGTTACGCAAGACTGGCCAGGGTAAGGCCCCGCTTGCTGTCTTTTGCCCGCCTCCATCTACGAGATCACGCGGCAGCCGAGGATGCTGTACAGGAGGCCCTGATTGCAGCCATCGAGAAGAATGACAGCTTTTCCGGTCGCTCCGGTTATGAAACCTGGGTATTCGGTATTCTCAAGTACAAGTTGCTCGACCAGATGCGCCAGCAGAAACGTCAGGGCAAATGGGAGCCCTTCGACGATGATGCAGGCGAAGAGGTACTTGATCAGATGTTCAGGCGCAGCGGCCACTGGGCGCCCAACGCTGTCCCTCAATCCTGGGGAGAGCCGGACAAGGCACTGGAGAACGAGAGCTTCTGGCAGGTATTCGATGCCTGCATGCTGGCCCTGCCGGACAACGTGGCGAGGGTCTTCTCACTGCGCGAACTGATGGGACTGACCACGGAACAGATCTGTGAGGAAGTCGGCATCAAGGAGAACAATGCCTGGGTCATTCTCCATCGTGCACGCTTGAAACTACGCTCCTGTCTCGAAAAGGGATGGGTGGAGAACGCAGCATGATAATGTGTCGAGCCGCCACCAGGCTCATGTCGAAACAGCTTGATGTTTCTCTGACTCGCAGGGAGGCCACGCTGCTTCGTTTCCACGTAATGATGTGCAAGGCCTGTCGTCGTTGTCAGCAGCAATTCAACATGCTGCACGACATTGGCGACCCGTTTATCGAGCGTGCTCCAGACAGCACTGAGGACCTTGAGCGCCATCAGCAGGCTGTCGAACAGGCTCGCCTCTCGAGCAAGAGCGATACCGACGAATCCAACGACAAGACCGATTGATGTCTCCAGAGATGGCAGGCAGTCACCAGCAGAGCAGAATATCCATCAGTCGCCCCTCGGCTCCGTTGCCCTGCTCAGCAGAGCGCAACCCCGTGGTCCTGGTGCTCCGAGCTGGTGAGCCTGGCTTGCGGCCAGGATCTCACCAGATCACCCTACACTGCCACTCGACCGATCCTTCCATCCTCGCTGAATCCCACGGGACCTGACGCCTGCGTCTGGCCCTGCCATACAGCAAGACGAATAGCAGCAATTATCCTGTAAGGACCGCGTCAGCACAGCGACACAATAAAAAGGCGACCCGCACACTTGTGCCCAGCTGTCGAGTTACCGAGGATCCCGCATCATGTCCCAGCGTCCCACTCTGTTGCCCCTGGCACTATTCACCTTGCTGATAACGGCCAGCAGCGCGGCTCAGGCCATCGAGACAGGGTTCTCTCCCCAGGCCATACAGTCCTGGCCGGAGAAGTCCTTTGATGGCCATACGTCCTACAGTATCGTCCAGCGTGATGGTGTTGCGGTGCTGGAAGCTCACGCCAACGGCCAGGCCTCGGCAAAGTACCTGGAGCGTGAAATCGACCTCGAACGTACCCCCTGGTTGAAGTGGTGCTGGCAGGTTTCGGGAGTTCATCCACAACTGGATGAAACCACTCGCCAGGGCGACGACTATCCTGCACGTGTCTATGTTGCCCAACGCACCGGCCTACTGCCGTGGCAGGTAGAGTCAGTCAACTATGTCTGGTCATCCAATCAGCCGGTCGGCACTCGTTGGCCCAACGCCTTCACCGACAAGGCCCAGTTGCTGGCCGTGGAAAGCGGTGGCGAGCGGGTGGGTCAGTGGGTCTCGGTGGTGCGGGACGTACGCGCTGACTTCAGAGAGTTGTTCGGTAGCGACCCCGCCAGTATCGATGGCATCGCCTTGATGACCGATGGCGACAATGCCGGCGTCGATGCCCGCGCCTGGTTCAGCCGCCTGGTCTTCTCTTCCAATGGTCAGCCTCTCGACTGCCCCTGATCACTCTCGACCATCCATACCATCGACCGGCGATCCACTATCAGCATGGTGTCGTCTGTGCTGCACGCGCCGCTGCCGCCAACCCCAGTTGAGCCCAATGCAGCAGATCATCCTGATCATCAAGGACTGTTTCCGGCGGCTCGTAATATCCCAGCGTGACGTCCTTCCCTCGCGAGCGATAGACGAAAGGCTGGCACTCCTGGCGTGTGAAGTGCTCGAGATTGGCGGCATCAGCCTTCATGTACAGACGCCCCGCCGGAGTCACCACAGCAAACATCCGTCCATGCTGGAATAGCCCTGTGCAACCGAACATCCGTCGCGTCGCAACCGGGCCCAATGGCTCCAGTTGATCAAGAAGAAAGTCGAGGAAGGCGCTGGAAGCCGGCATATTGTCGTTCCATTACTTGTCATTCCACTATCCGAGTCGTTCGGCCAGTTCCACCAGATCAGCCACCGTTAGATCCGGCTCGATGCCCCAGGGATCAAAGGGCGCGTCCAGCGAGCGCCTCACCCAGACCGCATGCAGTCCAGCGTGACGTGCTCCGATGACATCGAAGGGGTTGCTGGAGACCAGCCAGCAGTCTCCCGGAGCCACCTCCAGCCTCATCCGCAGCAGCGCATAGACAGCGGGATCCGGCTTGAACCGCTTGACCTCCTCGACACTGATGATGTCATGAAAACAGTGGCGAATGCCGGCCTGCACCAGCAGCCCATCCACCGCCGCGAAACCACCGTTGGAAAAGGCCACACAGGTCACTCCTGCGCGGCGCAACTGCTCAAGCGCCTGAGGCACCTCGGCAAAGGCCGGCAGACAAGCGTAGAGCCCCATCAGATGGTCCTTGTCTGCTTCGGACAGGCCCGTCTGCAATGCACGATCCGTAAACTCCAGCGCCGCCTCGGTGCACTCGGAAAAGTCCGCCCAGGCCCCCATCAGGCCACGACGGAAGCTGTACTCCAGTTGCTTGTCCCGCCAGCGCCGGGAGAACTCCTGCGCCATCTCCCCCTTGCCGCCGCTGGACAGGCGCTGTTCCAGCTCGGCCACTACACCATGGGTATCGATCAGCGTCCCATAGACATCGAATGCCAATACCATCGCCATCGGCCCGCTCCCTGTCGACATGAATACCGTCTGCATGCTTATGCACAGTATAAATCCACAACATCAGGAGTAGGTCGGGCCATGGTGGAATGCAAGTCTGGATATAGACGGGGGCAGCAGCGATAGTTCGCTGCTGCCCCCGAATCTCGTCATGAACAGTGCTCTGGCAATGCCGCACCGGACACTACGCTAGCGCTGAAATACCACCGTGCGCTTACCGTTGAGAAATACCCGGCGTTGTACGTGAAGCGACACGGCGCGTGCCAGGGTCAAGCATTCGATGTCGCGGCCTCGAGCGACGAGATCCTCCGGCGAGTCAGCATGACTGACCGGCTCGACGCCCTGACTGATGATGGGCCCCTCATCCAGATCATCATTGATGTAGTGTGCTGTGGCACCGACCAGCTTGACGCCCTTCTCGAAGGCCTGGTGGTAGGGCTTCGCCCCCTTGAATCCAGGCAGCAGCGAGTGGTGAATATTGATCGCCCGTCCCGACAAGCGCTCACACATCTCGCTGGACAGCACCTGCATGTAGCGGGCAAGCACCACCAACTCGGCACCGCTTTGCTCAATGATGCGCCAGACAGCCGCCTCCTGCTCGGGTTTGGTCTCGGCAGTGATCGGCAGGTGGTGATATTCAAGCCCATGCCACTCGGCCAGCGGCGCCAGATCCGGGTGATTGGAAATCACCGCTTTGATGGTGATCGGCAGTTGCCCAGTGCGATAGCGGTAGAGCAGATCATTGAGACAGTGATCGGCTCTGGAGACCATGATCACCACCGGCGTCAACCGCTCTGGCGGCGTCAGCTCGAAGCTCATGCCGAACTCCCGAGCCCGAGGCGCAAAGTCCTCCTCGAAGCGAGAGATATCGAGCTCGCCCCCGAGGGGGCGAAACTCGACACGGATGAAGAACTGCTGAGATGCCTGATCATCGAAGGACTGATGCTCGGTGACATAGCAGTTGTGCTCACGCAGATAGCGTGTCACCACATCCACAGTGCCCAACTGGCTGGGACACTGGGCCGTGAGGATCCAGTTGTCGACGACCGAAGGGACACAGGTCATGCTCATGCCGAAGCTCCCTGTTGCGCTCCGTCGCGAATCACGCCGATCGCGAACTCGTCCCCGGCATCCAGCAGCCAGCGGTAGACGTAATCGGCAAAACTGCGACGAACCACCAGCTCCCAACGGCTGTCATCCGGGCGCCTCAGGATAAGGCTGGTCTTGGCGAATACCGTGGTGACTCCCTTGCCCGGCGGGAAATGTTGCGGATGGGTATCGTAGATCACCGACTTCATCAGCAGTTGCTGCAGTGCGTCGGCATCACCACTCAGCTCGAGCAGGGTCTGCCCGCCACTGACCTCACTGATGGCGACCGAAGCATCGCCAAGTGCGGCACGCAGTTCCAGCTCGATGTTATAGGCCTGGCCGAACGGCACGATCAGCAACCACTCATCCGGCGACAGCCACTGCAGGCTGCTGACCCCATCGTCACACAGCGTCAGTTGCTGTGGGCGAGCCGGCAAGTTGATGCCCAGTACCTGGCGCACGGCTTCATCGATCACGATGGCCCCGCCGCGCAGGATCAGATGATCCCGTGCGGCCTGTTCGCGCATGACAATCCGGCTGCTGGGACCCGGAGCTGGCGCGCCGCTGTTCAGGTATGACCAGGCGAGTGGTGACTCCTGGGCGATATCGGCCCCCGGGCAGGCATCATAGGTGTTGACGGTGCCGGGGTTGAGATCAGACTTGATATCAGACATTCTGGCGCTCTCCCTTGGGGTCGACAAAGATGGTGCTGACAATCTCGGCTTCATGAACCTTGCCATCAGCCATGGGCAGGTAGACGGTCTCGCCCATGCGCTCATGGCCGCCCTTGACCACCGCCAGCGCGAAGCCGGATTCCAGGGTCGGGCTGTAGTAACTGGACGTCACATGGCCCACCATCGGCATCGGAATCGCATGCTGCGGATCGAGGACGATCTGCGCCCCCTCCTCCAACACCACACTGGCATCCTTCGGCCTGAGGCCGACCAGTTGCTTGCGATCCTTGCGCACGGTATCCGGACGTGTCAGAGCACGCTTGCCGATCCACGAGAACGGCTTGTCATAGCCCACCGCCCACTGCATACCAAGATCTTCAGGCGTCACCGAACCATCAGTGTCCTGCCCGGCGATGATGAAGCCCTTCTCGGCGCGCAACACGTGCATGGTCTCGGTGCCGTAGGGTGTCAGGTCGTACTTCTCGCCGTGAGCGAACAGAGCCTTCCAGACATGCATGGCAGCGCGTGCCTGAACATTGATTTCATAGGCCAGTTCACCGGTGAACGAGATCCGGAACACACGAGCCGGCACACCAGCCACCTTGCCTTCACGCCAGTCCATGAAGCGGAAAGCGTCACGGTCCAGATCGATGTCGGTCAGCTCGGCAAGCAGGTCGCGAGCCTTCGGCCCGGTCACCGTCATGGTCGCCCAATGGTCGGTTACCGAACTCATGGTCAGATCCAGTTCGGGCCACTCGGTTTGATGCCACAGCTCCAACCATTCAAGCACCGCCGCCGCACCACCGGTGGAGGTGGTCATCAGGAAGTGATCCTCGGCGAGACAACTGGTGGTGCCATCGTCCATGACCATGCCATCGTCCTTGCACATCAACCCATAGCGCACCCTGCCGACCGGCAGTTTGGCCCACTTGTTGGTGTACACACGGCCGAGGAATTCACGCGCATCCGGCCCCTGAATATCGATCTTGCCCAGCGTAGAGGCGTCGAGAATTCCCACACCTTCGCGCACAGCCAGACACTCACGAGCCACGGCCTCATGCATGGTCTCGCGCTTTCCTTTGGCGGTACGTGGGAAATACCAGGGACGCTTCCACTGCCCTACTTCCTCGAACTCGGCGCCATTCTCCACGTGCCACTGATGCAAGGCGGTGTAACGCTCCGGGTCGAACAGCTCACGGCAGTGTCGACCGACGATGGCACCGAAGGTCACCGGCGTGTAGTTGGGGCGAAATACGGTAGTCCCGACTTCGGGAATGGTGCGACCGAGGCAACGGGCGGCAATCGCCATGCCATTGATGTTGCCCAGCTTGCCCTGATCGGTACCAAAGCCCATGGCCGTATAGCGCTTGACGTGCTCGATGGATTCGAAGCCTTCCCGAGTGGCCAGTTCGATGGCCGCTGCGGTGACGTCATTCTGCAGGTCGACAAACTGCTTGGGTGCGCGCAGGGTCGGCTTGTCATGCGGCACCTGGAACAGCGCCATGGCAGCGCTTTCGTGCAGGGATGCCACCTGCGGCACTTCCACCTCTGCAGCGTCCAGGGCCAGGTCGCGAACGGCGGCCGCTCCTACTGCGGCGCCATCCCGCAACACAGCTCCCAACTCGTGCAGACCCTGAGCGCTGCCGGCGGCCAACATGCCTTTCGGCAGGCTGGGAATGAAACCGATGATGTCGTCGTTCCAGCTGGGTCGCGAGCCCGTATGCGAGGCCAGGTGAATGACCGGGCTGAAGCCACCCGAGCTGGCGACAGTGTCACACTTGAGGGTTTCGATCTCGCCGCTGATGCGGAAGGCGGCAGCATCGATCGGTGCAACCCGGACCGAACTGACGCGGTTCTCACCGTGCGCCTCGATCACTGCGGCCCCATCAATGATACGTACACCACGGCTGCGCACGGCCTCAACCAGAGCGCCATCAGGTGCCTGACGGGCATCGGCCACCGCCACCACTTCACGGCCGGCATCCAGCCAATCCAGCGCGGCACGATATCCGTCGTCATTGGCGGTGGAGAGCACCAGTTTATTTCCCGGCACCACGGCATAGCGACGAATATAGGTGGAAATGGCCCCCGCCAGAAAGTTGCCGGGAATATCGTTGCCGGCGTACACCAGCGGACGCTCATGAGCTCCTGTCGCCATGATCACCCGACCTGCCCGCACGCGATGCAGACGCGAACGCGCTTGACGACGGCCATTGACCATCGGCGCCGTGTCGGCCAGATGCTCGGTGCGACGCTCGTGCAGAGTGACGAAGTTATGGTCGTGGTAGCCATTGGCGGTGGTACGCGCCAGCAGCGTGACATTGGCATTGGCCTCCATCTCGGCCAATACGTCACTCAGCCAGTCCGCTGCCGGACGCTCATCGAGCGCCTGATGGCTGGCCAGCAACGAGCCCCCCATCTCTTCCTGTTCGTCACAGACGATCACCCGCGCGCCACTGCGCGCCGCCACCAGTGCACTGGTGAGGCCAGCGGGGCCGGCACCAATGACCAGCACATCGCAGTGACGGTTGAGGTGATCATAGATATCCGGATCCGACTCGCCGGGACTACGCCCGAGGCCAGCGCTCTTGCGGATATAACGTTCGTAGGTCAGCCACATCGAGGCCGGCGCCATAAAGGTCTTGTAGTAGAACCCCGGCGGCATCATCTTGCCGCCCAGCTTGCCGATCAGACCCATCAGATCGCGCTGGACATTCGGCCAGCCATTGGTCGAGCGTGCGCTGAGTCCTTCGTAGAGCGCCTGTTGCGTAGCACGCACATTGGGCACCTGGCTGGGCTCGGAGCTGCCCAGTTGAACCACCGCATTGGGCTCTTCGGCGCCCGCCGCGACAATGCCGCGCGGACGCGAGTACTTGAAGCTGCGGTTGACGATATCCACGCCATTGGCCAGCAGCGCCGAAGCCAGGGTATCCCCGGCGTAGCCCTCATAGCTGTTGCCGTTGAAGGTGAAGGTCAGGCGCCGGGAACGCTCGATGCGTCCGCCCTGCTTCAGACGGTTGGACTGTCTCATGCGCGAACCTCCTCGGCTGACTCGCTGGTGGCAGTGGATGCTGCAGCGGCGATGGCCTCCCGCTTGACCGACTCGGCGGTCACCGAAGGCGTCTCGCCCATGCGATAGGTCTCCAGAATCTCGTAGCTCTGCGTGTGACGGGTGATATTGAAGAACTTGCGGCACCCAACCGCGTGCACCCAGAGTTCGTGGTGAATACCGCGCGGGTTGTCGCGGAAGAACAGATAGTCCCCCCACTCCTCGTCAGAGCAGGATTCCGGATCGATGGGACGCTGGATATGCGCCTGTCCCTTGGGATGAAATTCCTCTTCCTCGCGCCATTCTTCGCAGTAGGGGCAATAGATATGGAACATGTCGATTCTCCTCTGCGGAATCAGTGCGCGACGCCAGCGGCGCCGTGTTCGTCAACGAGCGCGCCGGTATGGAAACGGTCGATGGAGAAAGGCGCGGCCAGCGGGTGCATCTCGCCCTTCGCCAGGCTGGCGGCGAACACATGGCCGGAGCCGGTGGTGGCCTTGAAGCCGCCGGTGCCCCAACCGCAGTTGAAATAGAGGCCCTTGACCGGCGTCTTCGACAGGATCGGACAGGCATCAGGGCAGGTATCCACAATGCCGCCCCACTGACGGTTCATGCGCACCCGCGAGAAGATCGGGAACATCTCGACGATGGCCTGCAGGGTATGCTCCACCGTGGGATAGCTGCCCCGTTGCCCATAGCCGTTGTACCCATCGATACCCGCACCGATGACCAGGTCGCCCTTGTCCGACTGGCTGATGTAACCATGCACATGGTTGGACATGACCACGGTGTCGAGCACCGGCTTGAGCGGTTCGGAGACCAGCGCCTGCAGCGGATGGGACTCCAGCGGCAGGCGAATGCCGGCCATTCCCGCCATGACGCCGGAATTACCGGCTGTCACACAGCCGACGGTCTTCGCCTCGATATCTCCACGATTGGTATGCACACCGTAGATGCGGCCATCACGAATCTTGAAACCGGTAACCTCGGTCTGCTGCAGGATATCAACCCCCAGCGCATCGGCACCACGGGCGTAGCCCCAGGCTACGGCATCGTGACGTGCGACACCGGCGCGCGGCTGCCAGGAGGCCCCCAGCACCGGATAGCGCGCGCGCTTCGAACAATCGAGAATCGGCACGATTTTCTGTACACCAGCGGCATCCAGCACTTCACCATCGATGCCGTTGAGCCGGTTGGCGTTGACCCGGCGCTGAATGTCACGCATGTCCTGCAGGGTGTGGCCGAGGTTGAGCACGCCGCGCTGGGAGAACATCACGTTGTAGTTGAGATCCTGCGACAGCCCCTCCCACAGTTTCATGGCATGTTCGTAGAGAGCGGCGGCCTCGTCCCACAGATAGTTGGAACGCACGATAGTGGTGTTGCGCGCGGTATTACCGCCCCCCAACCAGCCCTTCTCGATCACCGCCACATTCCTGACGCCGAATTCCTTCGCCAGATAATAGGCCGTGGCCAGGCCATGACCGCCGCCACCGACGATGATGACATCGTAGGCCTTCTTCGGCGTCGGATTGCGCCACTGGCGCTGCCAGTTCTCGTGGTGGCTGAGGGCATGCCGGGCCAGAGCAAAACCGGAATAGCGTTGCATGATGTTGTCTCCTCTCGATGGCCCGGCAGATCGTGCTGCCGGGCATCCTGCTGCTGGTCCTGATCAGGCCGTGGCTGTTGCGCGCTGCTGCTCAACCTGCGGATAGACGGGATGACGATCACAGAGTGCTGCCACCTGCTCGCGGACCCAGCTCTCGATCTCGGCGGTATCGCGTCCGGCTGCCAACTCATCGAGCACATCACAGATCCAGCCTGCCAGCGCCTCGCAGTCATCGGCGTTGAAACCACGAGTGGTGACCGCCGGAGTACCGATGCGCAGGCCGGAAGTGACGAAGGGGCTCTGCGGATCACCCGGTACCGCATTCTTGTTGACGGTGATATGTGCCCGCCCCAGCGCCGCGTCCGCGTCCTTGCCGGTCACTCCCTGCTGGATCAACGAGACCAGAAACAGGTGGTCACGGGTGCCACCAGAAACTACGTCATAGCCACGCTCGAGAAATACCTCGGCCATGCGTTGCGCATTGACGATGACACGCTCCTGATAGCGCACGAACTCCTGACTCATGGCTTCACGGAAGGCCACCGCCTTGGCAGCGATGACATGCATCAGCGGCCCACCCTGCTGGCCGGGGAAAACGGCACCGTTGAGCTTGCGATACAGCGCCTCATCACCGGCCGCCGAAAGAATCAGTCCGCCACGCGGGCCACGCAGGGTCTTGTGCGTGGTGGTGGTGACCACATGGGCATGGGGCAACGGGCTGGGATAGAGTCCCGCCGCGACCAGGCCCGCCACATGCGCCATATCGACCAGCAGCCAGGCACCAACGCTATCGGCGATGGTGCGGAAACGACGCCAATCGACGATCTGGGAATAAGCGGAGAAACCCGCCACGATCAGCTTTGGCTGGTGCTCACGAGCAAGGCGCTCGACTTCGGCGTAATCGATCTCGCCGGTGGCCTCGTCAAGGCCATACTGAATGGCGTTGTAGTGCTTGCCGGAGAAGTTGGGTGCCGCTCCATGGGTCAAGTGGCCGCCGTGGGCAAGGCTCATGCCGAGTACGGTGTCACCGGGCGAGACCAGTGCCATGAAGGCCGCAGCATTGGCCTGGGCACCGGAATGAGGCTGCACATTGGCATAGTCGCAACTGAACAGCGCACAGGCACGGTCCATTGCCAGCTGTTCCACCACATCCACATGTTCACAGCCGCCGTAATAGCGCTTGCCGGGATAACCTTCGGCGTACTTGTTGGTCAACTGCGTACCCTGAGCTTCCATCACCGCTTGACTGGCGTAGTTTTCTGACGCAATCAATTCGACATGGGCCTGCTGGCGGGCTTCCTCATCCGAGATGGCAGATGCGATCTGCGGGTCGAACTGGGCAAGGCGAGATACTGTCATGAGGAATTCTCCGTGGTTATCGCTTGTAGATTGTTGTGACGTGTCACTTGTCGTGGCTTGTCGGTCGGTAGCATCGGTACCGGACAAGCCGATTGTCTGAAAGCTCGAGTATCTGAAAATGATGCTCAGTGCAGTTGCTGGAACCGGTTCACCGAAAACGGTGACGAAACACCCTGAAACATGCCCTGTTATCGCCTCGACCCAATGAAGGACACGTTAGGCAATTTGCGACAGCGAGCCATTCTGGAAACGACACCAACATCACCATCGAAGACATGCTCAGACCATTTCGTAGCGGCCCTTTCAGCGCCACATCCTGAATGCACTCATTCAAGCGTCTTCCGGCCATCAACGCTTGAACAAATGCGACAGTTTTGTTGGACGATTTCAGTAGCAGGCACACCAGTGCCACAAGCGAGGCTCAGTTCTGCCTCGCCTCGACATAGAGGAAGAAGGGGTCGACCAGCCGCTCATGAAGGCTGTCGGGATGACGCCGAAGTTCGGAGGGAGAGGCTCCGAAGGTGGTGCGGAAGTGACGGGAAAAATGTGCAGTATCGGAGAAGCCACAGGCCTCCCCGATCTCGGTGATACTGCGCTCGGTGTAATGCAGCAACCACAGGCCGTAACGCAGGCGCAGATCACGCTGGAACTTCTGGGGACCAACCCCCAGGGTAGCGCGAAAGCGCCGCTCCAGGCCACGTCGTGACGCGCCTACACGATCAGCCAGTTCATCGACACTGAGGGGATCTCCCAACTGCTGTTCGAGCACCCGAATCGCCTTGCGCACCAGGCGGTCGCTGATGCGGTCGAAGACCACCGGCTGTGGCTGACCACGCTCACCGTTGCGATGTTCATCGAACAGCATGATCGCCAGACTCTTGCGCGCCCAGGCTCGTCCCAGGTGACGCTCGACAAGGTAGGCAGCAAGATCGGCCGCCGCCGCGCCACCGGCACAGGTCAGGCGATCTCCGTCATCCAGATAGAGCCGGTCTGCCACCGGTTCAATATCACTGAAGCGGCCGGCAAGATCTCCGTGGTGATACCAGCTTACGCAACAGCGTCGATGCTGCATCAACCCTGCCTGGATCAACGAGAACACGCCGGTGCAGACGCCGACCAACGGCACCTCCTGAGCCGCCGCACGGCGCAGGTATTCGATCGCGGCCTGGTCAGCGGCCCCCGGCTGATGCAATACCCCACCGATGACCACCAGATAATCGAACTCGGTGGGATCGGAATAGGGCTCACAGGCGGTCATTACCGCTCCGCAACTGGATACGGCATCGCTGCCATCATGAGTCATGAAGCGCCAGCGACAGCGCAATTGACGGCTGCGGTCGCCTTCATCCGCAGCCAGACGCAGGCAATCAACAAAGGCCGCAAAGGGCATCAAGGTAAAATGCGGCAGCAGCACGAAACCGACCGACAGTGCTGGTGCCGTCAGTCGGGAAGCATCAGTCGCGGGCGCTTGCGCCATGGAGCCGGGACCAGACAGGAAACCTGTGGTCAGCATAACGGAATCCCCTCACCGGCATAAGGCACAGTAACGAGCGGCGGGCTTCGAGTAACGAGCCACGAGCAGCTCAAGCTATAAGCTTTAAGTTTGAAGCTGGCTATGTTCGTTCCCGACGAACAATCGTACTTCCCAACTCCATGTGGGTCGGCTATTCGTGTTCCCGACACGAACACGCACTTCCCACGTCCATGTGGGTCGGCTATTCGTGTTCCCGACACGAACACGCACTTCCCACGTCCATGTGGGTCGTAAAAGTACCTCCGCCCGCCGGCTTTTGTCTGTGATCCATGGGCCGGCACCGGACAGCTCGTTACTCGTAGCTCGCTGCTCGAAGCGAGAAGCTCGAAGCTCAATCAATAATCCACAACAACGTCACCGACCGGACGGCTGCAGCACGACAGGATGTAACCCGCCTCGATGTCGTCGTCGGTGATTCCGCCGTTGTGATCCATCTCCACCTGACCGGAACTCAGGGCGACGCGACAGGTACCGCAGATCCCCATGCCACAGGCCTTGGGAATATGCAGCCCCAGCTTGGCCGCTGCGGAATGCACCGTTTCGCTGGGCTGGATGCGCACACTCTTGCCGGAAGCGCTGAATTCGACGCTATGCATCTCTTCAACATCCACTTCGGCGGCCTCGACTTCCGCCTGCTCGGCCAGTTCGCGAACGTCCGCCTGCACCTCGCGTGGCGTGGCACCGAAGGATTCCTCGTGGTAGCGATCCATGTCGAAGCCACGACGCTCCAGGATGCCCTTGATCGCATCCATGTAGGGCGTGGGTCCACAGCAGAATATTTCGCGCTCGAGGAAGTCCGGCACCATCATCTCGAGCATGGCCTCGGTGAGAAAGCCGCGATAGCCCGCCCAGGCCTGATTCAATTCATTGTCCCGCTCACAGACGACATGCAGGCTGAAGGAGGGAATACGCGAGAAGATGTGCTCCAGCTCGCGGTGAAAGATGACATCCCGAGGCGTCCGCGCACTATGGATGAAGTCCAGATCGACGGTCGCGTTGGTATCGAACAGCCAGCGGGCCATCGACATCAACGGCGTGATACCGACGCCACCGGACAGCATCAGCAGCTTGTCCGCCGGGTAGTCGATGGCGTTGAAGTTGCCTACAGGGCCATGCACCGCCAACTCATCGCCCTCGGCGAGATTGTCATGCAGCCAGTTGGACACCTGACCACCGGGCACTCGCTTGACGGTGATCGAGAAGCTGTAGGGAATGGAGGGTGAACTGGAGATGGTATAGGAACGCATCACCTGTTCGCCGTTGATATCCAGCTCCAGAGTCACGAACTGGCCAGGCTTGAAGAAATAAAGCACCGGCTGTTCCGCCATGAAACAGAAGGTGCGGACATCCCAGGTTTCCTGAATCACCTTGACGCAGCGCACCACGTGCCGGCCGTTGGTCCAGGTCTGGGTCGTCACCGGATTGAGGAAGTTCATGGACATGGCAGTATCGCTCGTCAGGTGGTCAGGTGGTCAGGTGGTCAGGTGGTCAGGTCTGTAGACACGGCATCAGTGGTCTCGATACCTGCCGTGATTGCCCGCATTCTGCCCAGCGCCCCCTACTCCCCACTTATCTGATCACGACATCAGCATGCCCGAATTCTCCGCTTGCAACGTTGATATCCGCCAGCAGGTCGCAATGGCATCACCCAATGTCGCCAATGGATATCCGACACCCCATGGGCTACCGCAAACTGCGCTCACAAATCGAGGAATACTGCCTTGAGCGGAATTCCCACACCTGCCTCGGATGATATGCCGTGCGGGCCAGCAGCCCCATCATTTCAACCTTGATGTGGTTCGCTGCCACCAGGGCGGCTGGCCTTCATCAACGAGGCAATGAAAATCACCGTTGGCCCGCCGTCGAGCACCTACCCAGCGCCGTGCTCACAGCCAGTAGATGAGGAAAACTCCATGGATGTTGTAGCGAACTCGAGTCTGGCCCCCTCGCCAAGCCAGGACGACCCTCTGGGGTCGGCCCGTGAAGCCACGCTGGAGATGCTGGGTCAGCATCCACAGGGCTTTTCACTGCCGCAGCCGTTCTACAATGATGCTCGCCTCTTCCAGCTTGATATCCAGGCTATCTTCGAACGCGAGTGGCTATTTGCCGGCATGAGCTGCGAGATTCCCGCCAAGGGCAATTTCATTACGCTGTCGATCGGTGACAATCCGATCATCATCGTGCGTGGCGACGGCGGCACTATCCATGCCTTCCACAATGTCTGCCGCCACCGTGGTTCGCGTCTGTGCCCGACCGAGAGTGGCAAGGTCGCCAAGCTGGTCTGCCCCTACCATCAGTGGACCTACGAACTGGATGGTCGTCTGCTGTTTGCCGGCTCCGACATGGGCACCAACTTCGACCTCGGTCAGTATGGACTCAAGCCGGTGGCAATTACCGAGGCCGGCGGCTTCCTGTTCGTGTGTCTGGCCGATAACCCACCTGCCATCGACGAGCTCAAGGCGACCTTCGATCATTACCTTGCGCCCTACGATACCGAGAACCTCAAGGTGGCAGTGACCTCTTCCATCGAGGAAACCGCCAACTGGAAACTGGTGATCGAGAATAACCGTGAGTGCTATCACTGCAACGGTGCTCACCCCGAGCTACTCAATTCCCTGCAGGAATTCGACGACAGCGACGACCCTCGTGCCACTCCGGCCTATCGTGAACTGGTGGCTCGTAAACAGGCTGACTGGGATGCCATGCAGGTTCCCTGGCAGTTGACCCGTATCGGCAAGCGCAATCGCCTCACCCGCACGCCGCTGCTCAATGGTACGGTGTCGATGACCATGGATGGAAAAGTCGCCTGCAAACGCCTGATGGGGCGTCTGACCAGCGCCGACATGGGCTCACTGCGTATTCTTCACCTGCCCAATTCATGGAATCACTTCATGGGTGATCACGCCGTGGTGTTCCGCGTTCTGCCACTGGGACCTCAACGCACCCTGGTGACGACCAAATGGCTGGTGCACAAGGATGCCGTGGAAGGTGTGGATTACGACCCTGAGCAGATGCGCAAGGTGTGGGACGCCACCAATGATCAGGACCGTCGCCTCGCCGAGGAAAACCAGCGTGGCATCAATTCGCTGGCCTACCAGCCCGGGCCCTACTCGGCGACCTACGAATTCGGCGTGATCGATTTCATCGACTGGTATCGTGAGACTCTGCAGAACAACCTCGGTGATACACCAGCGCTGAGACTGGCACAGGTCTAACCTCAACCGCTCCTGCCATTGGATAGCGTGGACAGGAGCGGTTTCTCGGGACCGGCCAGCAGTAATTCACGGAACATGCTGAACGGCATGGGCCGGGCAAAGTAGAAGCCCTGAAATACCTCACAGTCGAGATTCACCAGATAATCGTACTGAGCCTGAGTCTCGACTCCCTCTGCCAATACCCTCAAACCAAGTTCACGGGCCAGCGCAAGGACACTCTTGCACACCACTGCATTGCCACTGTGACCATCGATGGCATGGATAAAGACCTTGTCGAGCTTGATTCTGGTGACCGGCAGACGCTGCAGGTAATCCAGACAGGAGAATCCTGTGCCAAAGTCGTCTATAGCGGTGGTAATGCCCAGCTCGACCAGACGACCGAGTGTCTCGATGGACGCTTGAGTATCCCGCATCAACGCGCCTTCAGTCAGCTCCAGATCGAGCCACCGGGCTTGCAGACCGGTCTCGCTCAGCACCCCCATCAGATCAAGCAGGAAATCACCACGATAGAACTGCAATGGCGACAGGTTCACGGAAACTCGCCCAGGCATCAAACGAGCATCAACCAGTTGACGTGCATCGCTGCAGGCTTGCCACAGCACCCAGCGCCCCAGCTCCGCGATCTGCCCGGTCTGTTCGGCAATGGCGATGAAATCCTGTGGAGAGATCCAGCCCAGTTCGGGATGCTCCCAGCGCAGCAGGGCTTCATAGCCACAGACTTGCCCTGTTTGGGTGAAGAATGGCTGGTAGTAGAGCTGCAGATCCCTCTGATCCATGGCAGTCTGCAACTCGTTGCGCAGCATCAAGCGCCGATAGAGGCTTTCGTTGAGCTCTCTGGTAAAGGCCCTGAACTGATTGCGCCCCTTCTGCTTGGCCCGATACATGGCGATATCGGCCCTTTGGATCAATAGATGAGGGTGTTCACTGGTCGCCTCGTCGAGCTCGGCAATACCGATGCTGGCGGTCACATGCAGTCGCCACCCTTCGATCACATGGGGCTGTTCAAGGGCATTGAGCAAGCGCTGCGCAACGCCTTCCGCTGCTTCGGTACTTTCCAGTCCAGCCAGAATCAGTACAAACTCATCGCCCCCCATTCGCGTCAGACTGTCACCACTACGCAACTGATGCTCAAGTCGCTTGGCAACACTGACCAGCAGACGATCCCCTACGTCATGGCCCAGGGTGTCATTGATCAGCTTGAATTCGTCAAGGTCAATGAACAACACTGCCAGCTTTCTATGCTGACGCCTGGCTTGAGCCACGTCCTCGCTCAACCGGTCGGCCAACATCGAGCGATTGGGCAACCCGGTCAAGGCATCATGGCTCGCCTGCCAGGCAAGCTGCTGCTCATGCTGGCGGCGCAAGGAAATATCGTCGACGACTCCGACATAATGCGTCAGCACACCATCTTCATCCCGAACCGGCGACATCGATATCTGGCACCACAACGATTGGCCATCCTGGCGATACAGCTGTGTGGTCACCGAACAGTGGCGATGAGCCGCCATCGCACGACGCAGGTTTACCAGCTCTTTACGCCTGCCCCTGCCCAGCAATGGAAACGGCACCTGCCCCACCAGTTGCCGCGCATGGTAGCCAGACATCGCACAGAAGGCCGCATTGGCATAGCGGATCGGGTAGCCCGGCAGCGTTGTATCGAGAATCACCACTCCATTGCTGCTCTCTTCCAGACAGCGCTCCATAATGGCAAGGCGTGACTGAGTCTCGGTCCAGAAAGAGATATCCTCGAACACCGCAAACACGCCACAGACCTCACTATCGACCACAATCGGCACCATGCGCACGTTATAGAAACGTGCTTCATGCCCGACGGACGCGACCCGGCAATGGCAGCCACACAGCCCATTCATCGCCGCGCGCCATGCATGCGACAGCTCCTCACTGATATTCGGCCACTCCAGCATCCGACAGACCAGCTCGACGAACTCCCCGCCGCGTAGCTCCTCGACGGGCACGCCCAACCGAGCCTCGGCAACCGCATTGACCTCAACCACCGTGCCATCCGGCAGCACATGGAAGACCGCTGCCGAACTGTGGCTGAACAGTGAACGATATTCCTGCATACCGGGGTCCCGCTCCAGCATCTCCCGGGGCTGCTGCCGGGCCAGCGATGCCAGGATCAACAGGGCTAGACCATGGATGAAGACACCGACCACTCCTGACGCACCGATGCCAGACAGTCCGGCCCATAAACGAGGCTCCGGCACAGGATAGATGGCACGCCACAGCAGCCAGACCGCCACGACCAACATGGCAGCCCACCCAAGACGCGCCAGATACCGGATACCGCGAGAGGACTCCATGCCTTCCCAGCAGCAGAGGGCAAACCAGCCAAGCAGGAAAGTCACCGGTAATGGCAGAAAAGGAGACGTCGCACTTCCCTGCCAGCTGTGCCAGGCCCACATGGCCAACTGATGGCTGGCGTACAACAGGATCACGATGGCCAATACCTTGAGGGCAATCGCCTGCCGGAGCCTCAGAGCGAGAATGCCTCCTGCCACCAGCAAAACCGCATAGGCATCGGCCTGGCGCAGCGCTACGCTCCCCGCCAGCCACAGGTTCCGGGAAAGTGAAGGAAACAACGTATTGAGCGCTGCCAATACATTGAACATCACCAGCGTTACCAGAACGAAAGTCAGCGCAGTACTACGTTGTACCGAGATCGAAAAGGACATCAACACCTCGCCGAATGCGGAGGGGAGTGATTGACCGTGCCTCTTCAATGGCCTGGTCGCCGCTCCTTGTCCAGTCCAGGTTCGTCGCCTTCGTAAAGGAGCAACGCGCGAAACATCAGGCAACAACAGCTCTGATGTCATGCGTACTCATTCAGAATGCATACGCTGGCACAGATCTGGCTCGGGGCAATCTCGCAATTTATTGTAAGCAATATATAACATCTGTAACAAACCTCCCGATTCAGGCATGGGTCATCCAGGTCCCATGCCTGTCAGTCGACGGGAAGTCATTGTCTCGGATACAACGCAGCATGCCGCTGACCAGGACCGGCCAGCGGTAATGAAGGGAAACGCGGGGAACGATCAGCGCCGCTCAGTCACTCAATGCCATCAGGTGGGCCTGAATGGCGCGGTGCACCGAAGGCAACAGCACATCGCTCTTGCCCAGCAGTTCCTGTACCAACTCAGCAAGACCCGGCACGCCGGTCTCTCTGGCCTTGAGGGCGGCCATTCGCGCGCAGGTTTCCGGGCAGGCGTCATCGGGAATACGCACACCCAGGGCAATCAGGCGGGCGCGGAAATCATCACCATCGATCAACTCGGCAATCATCATCGCGGATATCTCCTCCGGTTGGCGCACCAGCTGGTGCAGCTCACCATCCCTTCTGCCATCCCCCTGCAACAGCGGCAGGCCGGGTTAACAGCACCCGGCCATGTTCACTGCTCACAGCATAGTTCGCTTCGATGGTCAGCGGGACCCTGACGGTCAGGCTGCCACACTGCCATGGGGGTCGATGACGAATTTCTTCGCCGCACCGCCATCAAAGTCGGCGTAGCCCTGGGGAGCCTGGTCCAGGTTGATCATCTGAACGTTGATCGCATCGGCGATGTTGACCTTGCCGAACAGGATCGCCTGCATCAGCGGGCGGTGATACTGCATTACCGGGCACTGGCCGGTATGGAAGGAGTGGGACTTGGCCCAGCCCAGCCCGAAGCGCATGCTCAGCGCGCCCTGTTTCGCTGCATCATCGGCGGCACCGGGGTCTTCCGTGACATACAGGCCCGGAATACCGATCTGTCCTCCAGCGCGGGTCAGTGCCATGGCGGAATTGAGCACAGTGGCCGGAGCTTCCTTGCCGTGGTTGCAGCCACAGGCATGGGCCTCGAAGCCGACACAGTCGACAAAGGCATCGACTTCTCGTTCACCGAGAATCACCTCGATCCGATCGGCCATGTCGCCTTCCTGGGTCAGATCAATGGTTTCACAGCCGAAGCTGCGCGCCTGAGCCAGACGCTCCTCGATCATGTCGCCGACGATGACACAGGCCGCACCGAGCAGTTGAGCGGAAACCGCTGCTGCAAGACCAACGGGACCGGCGCCGGCGATATAGACCGTACTGCCCGGACCGACACCCGCAGTGACACAGCCGTGGAAGCCGGTGGGGAAGATATCGGACAACAGGGTCAGGTCGCGGATCTTCTCCATGGCCTGATCGGCATCCGGGAACTTCAGCAGGTTGAAGTCAGCATAAGGCACCATGACGTATTCCGTCTGGCCACCGCCCCAGCCACCCATGTCGACATAGCCGTAGGCGGCACCGGGACGAGCCGGGTTGACGTTGAGACAGATACCGGTACGACCTTCCTTGCAGTTGCGGCAGCGTCCACAGGCGATATTGAACGGCACCGAGACCAGATCCCCGGGTTTGATGAATTCGACATCGCGACCGCACTCGACCACCAGACCGGTAATCTCGTGGCCCAGCACCAGACCTTCGGGCGCCGTGGTACGGCCTCGCACCATGTGCTGGTCGCTGCCGCAGATGTTGGTAGTAACGACTTTCAGGATCACACCGTGGTCACACTTGCGATCACCGAGCGCGAGTTCCGGATACGCAATCGACTGAACCTCGACCTTGCCGGGGCCCATATAGACCACTCCGCGATTGGTACTCCCCATGACGGAAGTCCTCCTGTTGGCGTGCTGGCGGTTTGTAATAGCCGCCGGCATCGAGAATATCCGGCGGCACTGGGAGCGCCTCGCACTCGGGCGCCTCTCTCACCACGACCTTAGCGCCTCAAGCCTGCCCGATTGTTCTGGTTGAGGCATCGGCATATCTGATCGAGACACTGCCACGCCGCCGACGATGCAGGCTGGGCAATGTAGATAGCTGCAGGTCGCTTTCACGACAGTCGCAACACCCCGTGCGTCGAAAAATGCTCACGGTGACCAGCGCGTGCGCAGGCCGCTACAACAATAACCATCAGCGCCGGACCTCCCCCCCTGTCAGCATCCTGCGCAGCGGGAACACGAGTGCCGGACATGAGGAAACGCAATGAACCACGAACAGGGCCCGGTACTGACACCGGGACAGGACAATACCCAACGCTGGGGACTGGACTATCACTCCCCGGTCTTCCCTCTTTCGGCACTGAGTATTCTGGGCTTCATCATCTATGCCTTGATCTCTCCGGCGACAGCCAACTCCCAACTCACGGCAGTACGCGGATGGGCCATCAACCACTTCGACTGGCTATTCATGGTTGCTGGTAACCTCTTTGTCCTGCTCTGTCTGCTGCTGGTGCTGTTACCACTGGGGCGCATCCGTCTCGGCGGAGCCGATGCCCGCCCCGAGTACTCCACGCTCTCCTGGTTCAGCATGCTGTTTGCAGCCGGTATGGGCATCGGCCTGATGTTCTGGAGCGTTGCCGAGCCGGTGGCCTATTACACCGACTGGTACGGAACGCCACTCAACGTCGCGGCCAACACACCAGAAGCGGCGCGGGCAGCAATGGGCGCCACCATGTTCCACTGGGGTCTGCATCCCTGGGCGATCTACGCCCTGGTAGGACTGTCTCTGGCCTTTTTCGCCTACAACCGGGGGCTGCCGCTGACCTTGAGATCCGCCTTCACCCCGATATTCGGCAAACGAGTACGCGGCTGGCCAGGCCATATCATCGATATCCTCGCCGTACTGGCCACCATCTTCGGGCTCGCCACCTCGCTGGGTCTGGGCGCCACCCAGGCCGCCTCAGGGATGCACTATCTGTTCGGCCTGCCCAATACGCTCGGCACCCAATTGGCGATCATCGTGGTGGTTACAGTGATTGCACTCTACTCGGTGTGGCGCGGCATCGATGGCGGCGTCAAATTGTTCTCCAATATCAATATGGTGATCGCGCTGGCCCTGCTCTTGTTTGTCATGGTGGCTGGCTCCTTCGCACTGTTCCTCCACCATCTCGGCGACGCGACCCTGAGCTATCTGGAATATCTGTTGCCACTGTCGAACTGGGTAGGGCGTGAGGACCAGAGCTGGTATCACGGCTGGACCGTGTTCTACTGGGCCTGGTGGATTTCCTGGTCACCGTTTGTCGGCATGTTCATCGCTCGAGTGTCGCGGGGCCGTACAGTGCGAGAATTCCTGGTCGCTGTATTGATGGTTCCGACCCTGCTGACGCTGATCTGGATGGCCGCCTTTGGCGGCAACGCCATCGATCAGGCCCGACTCGGTGTTGGCGCCCTGTCGGAGGGCATCAACGACGTCTCACTGGCGATGTTCCAGATGCTCGAACAATTGCCCTTGACCACCCTGACCTCCAGTTGTGCCATCGTGCTGGTGCTGGTGTTCTTCATCACCTCATCGGACTCGGGCTCACTGGTGATCGACAGCATCACTGCAGGTGGCAAGACCGATGCACCACGAAGCCAGCGTGTGTTCTGGGCGACACTCGAAGGCGTCATTGCCGGGATCCTGCTGTACGGCGGAGGCAGTGAAGCACTGACGGCGATGCAGGCTGGCGCCGTGGCCACCGGCCTGCCCTTCACCCTGGTGCTGATCGTGATGAGCGTGGCCCTGGTCAAGGGCCTGGTCGAGGAAAGCCGTCGCCCCGGGCTTTCTGCTGCCTGAATCACATCGCGTCTCACGAACAGCATACGGCCGCCTCGATGGCGGCCGTATGCTGTGGTGACTTCGAACAGGAACGCTCAGTCGTCCCACTCATCCTCGAGATCATCAATCAGATCTTCAACATCGTTATCGTCCCAGTCGTTGTCGCAATGCCGACGGGTATAATCCAGCGCTCGCTGAAGCACTCGCGCACGATGCTCATCACCATCATGCCAGGCATCATTGACGCGGTGCTGCAGCCGCTTTTCCTTTGCCCAGCACCCTTCGAATACATGATCATCGGCCATGGCCGGGGTCGTGACTACCGCAGACAGCAACAGGGCCACAGCGATACTCGACAATACTCTTTTCATCTCGGCGTCCAATACGGGGAAACTTCATCGGGCTATCCGACAGCCCCTCTTCCCCACGGTTCTCACCCTGATACCCACGAAAAGGCCAGCCATGACACCGGTCATGACTGGCCACTTGAGGTATTGAGGCAAGGGTGAGGATTATGTCTCTCAGCGCAGCACCCCTTCCTCCTTGAGCAGCGCAACAATCGCTTCAGCGCCCTGTTGAGGCGTCACATCGGTCAACAGCTTGCCACCTCCACTGTCGGCCTTGGCCGCCGCCGCCTTGAAGCGATCCCGAGCATTGCTGGCGGTGACGATCTTGAGGCGTTTGGGGCGCGGCTTCGCAGGCATCAACGGCCAGGCCGCAAGACTGGCATCGGGCTGTAGATCACCCGCCGCAGCCACCGGCTCGAGAATTCCGCGGCGAGCTGGCCCGAAGGCGCTCTGACGAGGCGTCGGGGCTGCCACATCCACCCCCAATATCGCCGGCAAGCGAACTCTGAGTCTACGCCGCTGGCCACGGGGCAATGCCTGCAGGACCTGGGCATACCACTGGTCCGATGCTCGCTCGACGGTTTCCACCGCGACGATCCCCGGTACACTGGCCCAGCCCAGTTGTTCGGCCAGGGCCACGGGAACCACCCCCGAGCCCTCTCCCTCCTCGGCACGCATACCACACAACACCAGGCGCGGCTCCGAGCCACTGTCACGCTGACGCAGATAATCGCGCAACACGGGCAAGACATCGCTGGATTCTCGGGTGTGAATCCAGTTGAGACGCTCCAGTCCCATGCCCAGGTAATCGCGCAACGCTGCCTCGGTATCGTCACCGGGCGCACCGGCATGACACACCTCGAGATTCAAGCGGCGGCCATCCTCGCCCAGCTGCAATGCCAGCTCCAGCGCTCTGGCGTCCAGGTCTGCACGCCGTGCTCGCTCGGTGAGGCCATGACGCCCCACCGATACCAGTACATCAATCCGCAACGCTGGGTTGCCAGCCTCTCCAACGCTGTGGGCGGTACGATCGTCATGCGACATCTCGGCTCTCCACTTCGATCTCTTCACCCCGCAAGGCACGCACCTGCGCCACCAACGCTTCCAGCACCTCGGCAGAATCCGCAATCACCGACAGGTCGGCGCGCTTGACCATGTCACATCCAGCATCGGCATTGATGGCCACCACCCGGTCACAGCGTTGGATGCCCTGCAGATGCTGAATGGCTCCACTGATACCCACGGCCACGTAGACCCTGGCGCTGACCCAGGTGCCGGTAGCACCGACCTGGCGATCACGAGGCATATGGCCGTCATCCACCGCCACTCGCGAGGCACCTTCGGTCGCCCCCAGTACCTGAGCAGCGAGATGGAAGCCTTCCCAGTCACGCACGCCATTACCCGCCGAGAGAATGAACTCGGACTCATCCAGGGCGATGGCAGCAGGATCCACAGCCACCGCGCCGAGATCCTCGATGCGTGCCAGCGGTGTCGGCAACTCGGCTCCCAGCACCGCAGATGGATCGATCAGACGGGCTGCATGACGTGTCTCGACCACGGGTTCACCACATTCGGCAAGCGCCAGCACCACCCTCGGCAGCGGCCGTGACTGGTCACGACGTCCGGAGCCGGAACGACACAGGCATAGCCATTCCGACTCACTGTTCGGCGCTCCTTCCACTGATTCGGTTTCCTGTGGTTTGTCCTGGCGAAAATCAACTCGCCAGACACCGCAGGCCGGGCGTTCGCCCAGGCTTATTGCCAGACGCCGCCCCAGATCACCGCCACTGAGGGCAGTGTCCGGTAACAGCCAGTGACGTGGCGTCAGTGCCGCTTCCAGCGCACTCAATGCTACCCGACGCTGTTCAGGGGAGTAGGCATCCGTCACCGGCAGCAGGATGACCCGATCGGCGCCGGCTTCATCCAGCCCCTCCGGCACTCGGTCACCAAAGATCACCGCCAGCACGGCCCCCCGTTGTTCATGAGAGTGCTGTTCATGAGCATGCTGCTCAGGGCTCTGCTGTTCGGAAGACTGATCCGCCAGGCGCCTTGCCAGACCGAACAGGTCGCGATCCTGAGCCGTCAGGCGACCACTGGCGGTATCCGGCACCACTGCAATATGGAAGGCCGGGGTCTCGATCTCGACCAGGCGGCGTTTGTCCTGATCGCCGCTTCTGGCGGCAGGCGCAGCGCCACCCGTCTGGGCGCCACTGCGGTCGATGCGCTTGCGTCCATTGGGCCCAATAAAGCCAATGGCATGGGGGTTGCGGCGAACAAGCCCGTTTGGCCCGGGCCACTCCGCCGGTTCCTGACCCGATGCTTGCAGTCCCAGTGTTGCCAATGCCTGGCTATGTTCGGGGTGCAGGCGGTTGCGTGCCATCCACTCCAGCCGCGGATCGCGCCGCCTGCGGAGGATATCTGTATCGCTCATGCGCTGACCTCCTCTGCCGGGATCCCGGCTCCCTTGCGGCCACCTGCGCCGGGAGACGAAGCAACCGAGCCCTCAGCCAACAGGGCATCGGCAACCAACTCGGCGATATCCCTGACCTCAGCGGTGGCGTCCACCACTCCTTCCAGCATGGCAGTACACTGCGGGCAGCCTACCGCGACCAACTCTGCTCCTGTCTCACCAACATCCTGCATGCGCATATCAGGAATGCGACGCTCACCGGGAACATCCGTCGTCGGTGCGCCACCACCGCCACCGCAACAACGCGAGCGGAAGCCGGAACGTTGCATTTCCTTGACCTCGATACCGAGGGCGCCAAGCACCTTGCGCGGCGCTTCATACTCACCGTTGTAGCGCCCCAGATAACAGGGATCGTGGTATGTCACGCTGCCGCCCTTCCAGCCACCCAGCGCCAACCGCTCTTCATCCAGCAGTTCACTGATGAAGGTACTGTGATGCCGTACACGGTAATCCCCGCCCAGGGCGCCGTACTCATTGCCCAGCACATGGAAGCTGTGCGGGTCGCAGGTAACGATGGTCTGGAAGTCATACTGCGCCAGGGTCGCGATATTGGCCCTGGCCAGCCGCTGAAAGGTCGCCTCGTCACCAAGACGGCGCGCGACATCACCACTGTCACGCTCTTCGTCACCGAGCACCGCAAAGTCCACCTCGGCAGCACGCAGAACCTTGACCAGAGCGCGCAGAGTACGCTGGTTACGCATGTCGAATGCACCATCACCCAGCCACAGCAACACATCCACCTGACCAAGGTCGCGTATCAGGGGCAGGTTCAGATCGGCGGCCCAGTGCATGCGGGCGGCCGGAGCATAGCCGTTGGGGTTGTCAGTGGCGATCAGGTTATCGATCACCTCGGCACCCTTGCCAGGAGTCTGCCCGAGCTCAAGCGTCAGATGACGACGCATGTCGACGATGGCATCGACGTGCTCGATCATCATCGGACACTCCTCGACACAAGCTCGACAAGTGGTGCAGGACCATAGCGTATCAGCATCCAGCAAGGCTCCACCGGCCTCGACTACGATCGGCCCTCCGGGTTGCCCCTGGTGCTCGCCCAGCGGCTTGCCCGGGTACGGCGAGCCGGCGAATTCGGCATCGCTGTTGCCAGTCATGCCCAGCACCATGTCCTGGATCAGCTTCTTGGGGTTGAGCGGCTGACCCGCGGCAAAAGCCGGGCATACCGCCTCGCAACGCCCGCACTGCACACAGGCATCGAAGCCGAGTCGCTGATTCCAGGTGAAGTCCTCGGGTTTGGCGACGCCCAGAGGCGCATCGTGATCGTCAAGATCCAGCGCCTTGAGGGCGGTGGAACCCCGGGCGGTGGCAACAGATCCCTTGCCCTCGCGGTCGGATTGACGAGTCGAGAAACGTTCCGGACGACGATGAAAGGCCAGATGCAGGGCTCCGGCAAAGGCATGCTTCATGGGCCCGCCCCAGGTCATGCCGAAAAACATCTCGCCCAGGCCCCAGACCAGCACCGCAGCCAGCACGATGGTGAGGATCCAGCTACCGAAATCTTCCGGCAGCAAGCCGACCGTCGGCAGCGTGATCAGGAAAACGCTCAGCGAGAAGGCCATCAGGCTCTTCGGCAGGCGCATCCAGGGCCCCTTCGACAGCCGCGCCGGCGGGTTGCGCCGACGCCGGGCCACGAACAGGCTACCGACGAACATGCAGGTGCTGGCCGCCAGCAGTAGCCAGCCAAGTACGCCCTCGGCCAGGCCCAGGCCATGGACCAGAATCATCAGCACCGCCGCGGCGACGAAGCCGCCGGCGGTGGCCACGTGGGTATTGGACATCACCTTGTCGCGGCCGACCACATGGTGCAGATCCACCAGGTAGCGACGCGGCATGGCGGCGAGGCCCTTGAGAATGGGTACGGGCGAAGGTCGCCCCTTGCGCCACAGGCGGACACGCCGCCCGGCGCCGATCACCGCCAGCGCGAGCGCGGCGAAGATCAGGATCGGCAATAGCGTCTCGAGCATGGTACTCACCTCTCCTCGATGAGGAGCCGTAGGCCTCGAGCTGTAAGCGGCAAGTTACCTCACCCCTCCTGGAGGCCCTTTCACAACCCGGTCGACGAGATGAGTCACTCCAGTGCTCATCTCGCCATACGTTGGGAAAGCAGTTCCTACAGCTTCCGGCTTGCAGCTTATGGCTGGGGTTAAAAGTCCTTGCAGAGGCGCAGGGCGTCGTAGATCGCCGCGTGGGTGTTGCGCGGTGCGGTGCAGTCACCCAGCCGGAACAGCAGCGGCCCTTCGCCTTCCTCGGCGAGGCAGGGTTGGGGCTGGATGGCGTAGAGGGCCTCCAGGTCCACCTGTCCCTTGTTGCGAGACCCGGGCTTCAAGGCGTAATAGAGAGCCTCATCGGGACGCACACCGTTCTCCACCACCACCTGGTCGACGACCCGTTCCTCTTGAGTACCGGTGTACTCGTTCTCGAGCACCGCCACCAGGGAGCCGCCCTCGCGGTAGACCTTGTGCAGCATCAGGTCGGAGGTCATGATCACCTCCTTCTCGTAGAGGCTGCGATAGTAGGTCGGGAAGGTTGTGCCTCCCACCGCCGCACCGGGCTTGATGTCATCGGTGACGATCTCGACCTTGGCGCCCTTGTCAGCCAGGTAGTCCGCCGCCGACATGCCGGAGAACTCGCACAGCGCATCGTAGATCAGCACGTTCTTGCCGGGCTCCACCTTGCCGTTGAGCACGTCCCACGTACTGACCACCAGACTCTCCTCGGGATTTTCCGAGTAGCCCCACTCCGGGTACTGGTCCAGGTAAGGCCGGCCACCGGTAGCCAGCACCACGATGTCCGGACGCAGGTCGAGGAGAGTGGCCTCGTCGGCACGAGTGCCGAGGCGCAGATCGATCTTGAGACGCGCCAGCTCGAGCTGATACCAGCGGGTAATACCCGCGATCTGATCGCGCTGCGGGGCCTTGGAAGCGGTGGTGATCTGGCCGCCCAACGCCTCATCCGCCTCAAACAGCGTCACGTCATGGCCGCGCTCGGCGGCCACCCGCGCCGCCTCCATGCCACCGGGGCCACCACCGACCACCACCACCTTGCGCTTGGGTCCCTCGGAAGGCTCGATGATATGCGGCAAGCCCATGTATTCCCGGGAGGTGGCGGCGTTCTGGATGCATAGCACGTCCAGCCCCTGGTACTGACGGTCGATGCAGTAGTTGGCACCCACGCACTGCTTGATCTGGTCGATCTGGCCCATCTTGATCTTGGCGATCAGGTGCGGGTCGGCGATGTGCGCCCGGGTCATGCCCACCAGATCCACGTAGCCGCCTTCCAGAATACGCTCGGCCTGGTTGGGGTCCTTGATGTTCTGGGCATGGATCACCGGGACGGAGACCACCTCCTTGATGCCCGCCGCCAGATGCAGGAACGGCTCCGGCGGGAAGGACATGTTGGGAATGACGTTGGCCAGCGAGTCATGGGTGTCACAGCCCGAGCCGATCACACCGAAGAAATCCACTTGACCGGTGGCGTCGTAGTAGGCGGCGATCTGCTTCATGTCATCGTGGGACAGGCCGTCCGGGTGGAACTCGTCGCCGCAGATGCGCATGCCGACCACAAAGTCGTCGCCGACCTCGGCGCGCACCGCCTTGAGCACTTCCATACCGAAGCGCATGCGGTTCTCGAAGTCACCGCCCCACTGGTCTGTTCGCTTGTTGACTCGCGGGCTCCAGAACTGGTCGATCAGGTGCTGGTGCACGGCGGACAGCTCGACGCCGTCGAGGCCACCCTCCTTCGCCCGCCGCGCGGCCTGGGCGAAGTCGCCGATGATCCGCCAGATATCCTCTTCCTCGATGGTCTTGCAGGTGGAGCGGTGGACCGGCTCGCGAATGCCGGAGGGCGACAGCAGGGTCGACCAGTCGTAGCCGTCCCAGCGCGAACGACGCCCCATGTGCGTGATCTGGATCATGATCTTGCCGCCGTGCTTGTGCACGGCATCGGCGAGATTCTGGAAGTGCGGGATGATGCGGTCGGTGGACAGGTTCACCGAACTCCACCAACCCTGGGGGCTATCGATGGAGACCACGGAAGATCCACCACAGATGCACAGGCCGCAGCCCCCCTTGGCCTTTTCCTCGTAATACTTGACGTAGCGTTCGGTGGTCATGCCGCCATCGGTGGCATGCACTTCCGCGTGGGCGGTACTGACCACGCGATTGCGAATGGTCTGGCTGCCTATCTGGATCGGCTGGAAGATAGCGTCGAAGGCCATGATGAGACTCCTCGGTATGGTGGATCAGCCCTCGCGGGACTCGCCGGTGGCCTGGGGATCTGTGGACAGAGGACGGACTTCGAAACGTCCCACGTCATGATCTTCCTCGGCAGCGCTCTGCACCTGCTCGGCCAGAGTGCGCAGGGAAGCGCCACGGGCGGCGAGGATCTGATCCATGGCCCCGGAGAACCAGCCGGTGAACATGTACTCCACCTTGCGTCCGACCTTGCCCAATTGATAGACAAAGGCGCTGTGCTCCAGACGCACACTGGCAGTGCCGGCATCGAGATCGATCGACTCGGTAATGAACAGACCCCAACCACGCTGGGAAAGGCGCTTCATGTAATGCTCGAAGACCGCCTCTCCTTCCAGCCCATGCAGCTCGGCTTCCTTCTCACACCAGTGCCAGGCGCTCTTGTATCCGGCGTGATAGAGAATCTCGGCATAGCGCTCGGCGCCTAGTGCCTCCTCCACCGCAACATGGTTGTTGATGAAGAAGTGCCGCGGCACGTACAGCATCGGCAGGGCATCGGTGGTCCATACACCAGTCTCGACATCCACCTCAATCGGCAGTTCAGGGGCCATCTTGGTCACGGTTGTTACCTCGAAAGATCTTGTTGTGGCGGGTGAACAACACCCAACTTCAATGAAGAAAAAGTGGGCTTATTCGCCCCAGACGTCCTTGAGAACTCTCACCCAGTTCTCACCCATGATCTTGCGCACCTGTTGCTCGCTCATGCCGCGCTTGAGCAGGGCTTCGGTGAGGTTGCCGAACTCACCAATGGTGCGAATCCCCTTCGGGTTGATGATCTCGCCGAAGGAAGTCAGACGACGGGCATAGCCCTTGTCATGGGTCAGCCATTCGAAGAACTGCTGGTCATGCCCCTGGGTGAAGTCGGTGCCGATACCGATGGCATCCTCGCCGACGATATTCATGACGTATTCGATGGCCTCGACATAGTCATCGACGGTGGCGTTGACGCCAGCACGCAGGAAGGGAGTAAACATGGTCACGCCGACAAAACCGCCATGATCGGCGATGAACTTGAGTTCTTCATCGGACTTGTTGCGCGGGTGCTCCTTGAGCCCCGAAGGCAGACAATGGGAGTAGCACACCGGCTTCTGTGACTCGAGAATCACCTCGCGGGAGGTGTTGCTGCCGACATGGGACAGGTCACACATCACCCCGACGCGATTCATCTCGGCGACGATCTCGCGACCAAAGCCGGACAGACCGCCATCACGCTCGTAGCAACCGGTACCCACGAGGTTCTGGGTGTTGTAGCACATCTGTACAATGCCAACGCCGAGCTGCTTGAAGATCTCGACATAGCCGACTTGATCCTCGTAGGCATGGGCATTCTGGAAACCGAACATGATGCCGGTCTTGCCTTCCTGCTTGGCGCGACGGATGTCCTCGGTGGTACGCACCGGCAGCACCAGATCGCTGCACTCCTCCATCAACTGGTTGGAGGCCACGATGTTATCGACTGTCGCCTGGAAATCTTCCCAGACCGACACCGTGCAATTGGCAGCAGTCAGTCCACCGCGCTGCATATCCTCGAACAGCTCGCGATTCCACTTGGCAATGATCAAGCCATCAATCACCGTTGCCTCACGATGCAGCGCGGCACCATCAGAAGTCCGGGACTCTGGCTGGGTAAAGGGGGAATTCATCTCGTCGATCCTCACCGGTAACTGGGCAGCACGCTCGAGAGCGCGTCATGCCGGCAGGATAGCGCCGCCTCAGCAGCGCCCGGCTCCTGATTGCGACGACGAGAATTCCAAAAGCGTCATGGGAAAAACTACAAGCGGTAAGCTATAAGCTGTAAGCTCCCCAACCTGGTGCCTCCCCGCCGCTCTCACGACCAGGATGGTATAGCGGAGTTGTCCTGAACTTGAACACCCGGGGCATGCGGCAAGTACCACACCACCCAACAAAGCACTGAGCGGCTTACAACTTACCGCTTACAGCTCTCTCTGCTCAGAGCCGCTCCAGGTATCTCAGTCCGAGGTTATTCATCTGTCGCTGAATCCAGGCGGCATGCCGGGCCGTGGTCGGCCCCGGGTTGGAGGCGCTGCGCTCGCGCGGGTTGGGAAGGACTGCCGCCAGGCGTGCCGCCTGTGCCTGACTGAGCTGGTCGGCATTGACGCCGAAGTAGTGCTGACTGGCTGCCTGGATGCCGAATACGCCACGATCGAATTCGGCAATATTGAGGTATACCTCGAGAATTCTCTCCTTGGGCCAGAACGTTTCAATCAGCAAGGTGAACCAGGCTTCGAACCCCTTGCGGATCCAGTCGCGTCCCGTCCACAGGAACAGGTTCTTGGCCGTCTGCTGACTGATGGTGCTGGCACCGCGCAGTGAGCCACCGTTCATGCCACGCTCGATGGCTCGACGCAGTTCCACCAGATCAAAGCCATAGTGTTCGGGGAAGCGCTGATCCTCGGCGGCAATCACTGCCAATCGAGCATAGTCGGAGATCTCGCTATCGGGGCGCCAGTGCTGTTGGATATCCAACGACTCTGAAGAGAACCATGAGCCGATTTCACGCTCCAGCATGACCATCGAACCGAAAACCGGTACCACGCGAAATACCAGTACCAGCAACACCGAGCCGAGAACAAACGCCAGCGCCACACGCAGCGCGATTCGTGAAGCGGGACGCCACCAATCATCCATGCCAGAGCTTCCAGAAGGAAAATGTTTCAGCGCAGTATATCAAGCCAGCGGGCAACTGCCTGTGCTTCTGGAGCCCCCCCTTCAACGCAGCAGAACCGCCGTCCTGAGCAGCCAAGGACGGCGGTGAGGGAATCCTGTATCAGGAACTACCACTCAAGAGTGAGGTGAAATACGGAAGCTGCCGTAGGTGGGCTCCCCTCTAGCCCGGTCGAGGGCGGCCATAGCACGTGACACCGGCTCCAGGGCAGCACCGCTATCCAGCAAGGGGGTCGGTGCAGGATTGGGAGCGACCACCGGTGAGAAGCCACTCCAGCCAAGGCGTTCTTCACGCGGCGGAATACCGAAGCATTCACGATAGCACTTGGAGAAGTGAGGAGTGGAAACAAAACCACAGGCTGCGGCGATATCGATAATCGACAACGAGGTCTGCTTGAGCAGTTGGCGCGCCCGATTGAGGCGCAACCGCATGTAGTAACGTGATGGAGAACAATGCAGGTTGCGCTGGAACAGGCGCTCCAGCTGCCGCCGGGACAGGTTGACATAGCTTGCCAGCTCATCGAGATCGATGGGTTCCTCGAGGTTGTTCTCCATCAAGGCAACGATTTCCTGCAGTCGAGGCTGGGTGGTCCCCAGAACATGCTTGAGCGGCACACGCTGTTGATCCTGCTCACCACGCACTCGGTCGTAGATGAACATGTCGGAAATGCCAGCGGCCAGCTCACGGCCATGATCGCGGCCGATCATGGTCAGCACCATATCCATGGGCGCCGTACCGCCCGATGCAGTGCACCGATCACGGTCAATGGCAAACAGCTTCGAGGTCAGGTGGATGCCGGGATAGGCTTCCTGCAACGCGGCCTGGCACTCCCAATGGGTACTGACTTCATAGCCATCCAGCAGGCCGGCACGAGCCAATGCCCAGGCACCGGTGCACACCGAGCCGAAGCGCCTGAGATGGCGGCTCTGGGCTCGCAGCCAACTGATGTGGCCATTGGCCACGGTCTGGGTGGGTGCGATACCGCCGCAGACCACCACCATATCCAGCGACAACGGCACCGTTGTCGAGGTATCCGGCGTCACGGTCAGTCCATCGCTGGCCTGAACCGCCGACCCATCGAGGCTCAGGGTGAACCAGCGATACAGTTCCTGTCCGGAAAGCTGATTGGCCATGCGCAATGGCTCGATGGCCGATGCCAGCGAGATCAAGGTGAAATTATCGAGCAGCAGAAATCCAATGGTCTGAGGAGCGGCGCCGGAAGGCGTCGCCGAGGGCTTCACGGTCATGGTCATCTCCATCGTGGTCGGTGTTGCCGGTCGCCGAGCCACTCACCTGGCCGAATTCCGTGCCACCTTCCTGTTATTTATTCTTGGCTTGGGGTCGGAAAGAGAAGCGTCCTCCTCACCCTTGGTTTGCCACTTTATGACGATGCTTCTGAACGCGCATTCAAATATTCTCTATCAACCAGGCCCCACGTAGTTGTCTGCGACAATCACATGGTTGCCTGCGACCACGATGTCGTAAGCAGCCACACTGGCGACCGGTTCGGCACAACTGCTTTGCCAAAAGCGACATGATGTCGGAGTTGGTGTCACGGGAAGCGACAGCGCACCAGACAATCCAGGTCGGGGCCATGCAGCGAAACCAGCAATAGTTCGCCCCGTTCATCGACGTGGAAGCGCCCATAGCGAGCAGATTCATAGCGTTCAGCATGGCCCTCCTGGAAGAAGAAGGCATCGGTGGCAAACTTCACTCGTCCCTGGCGTAGCCGATAGCGCAAGCGCATTTCATCGTCCGCCAATGGCGCTTCGCCGGATGCCAGACGCTGGAAATGCGCTATCCGTCGCTCGTCCAGGCGTACAATGACATGGTCGCCAACGGTTCCTTCCGCCTTACGGTCCGTACGCCGCTCAGACAATGCCTGCTGGATGCGGTTGCTGACGTCGAAGTTCAGGGCCATGTAATCACCCTGCATCAGTGAACGAGGATCCACTGGGGCCAACGCCAGATACAGCACGCTCCCCTCATGCAGATGACGCTCCCTGTCCCATATGGAGAGGTTAACCGCCACCAGAATCAACAACGCGGTGGCCACCACGACAACCCTGTCCCACCGTGCCACCCGCCTCATCGCTGCCCTCCTCTCTGCATCATCCGCCAGCGTAATACCCAGCGCAGCAGCAACAGTGAGGCTCCGAGAGCGAACAACGTCAGAGCCTTGAACAACAGCGTAGCGTCAAGCCAGTAGTAATAGCCGCCGATGGAGAACAGCAGCAACAACACACCGGCAGCCAGCAATGAACGATGGCCGATGGCAAACCCCAGCACCACCACCACGGCGCCCAGCATCAGCCCATGGGCAAGGCATGAAATCAGCATCAGTCCAGCCACAGCGCCATAGGCAATGGCCTGATCCCTCGCCCCGACCGGTAACCGACCCTCACGAAACAGATATCGCAGCAATACCACCAGCGCCAGGGCGCCAAGCGCATCGCCCAGCCAGGGGCCCAGCCAGCCTGGCGGGCTATCGGCAGACATACGCCAACCAGAGAGCGACTGACCGAAGACTGCCACTCCCTGAATAACCAGCAGCCCGAGCAGAACGCCATGGCCCCATGCCTGCATCGCGCGCAGATACCCGGAGTAACGAAACTCGCTGAGCCATATACCGACCAGCGCCAGCACCAGCAGGCCATCAGCGAGGTAATACAAGCCACCGTCGGCGAGTGCCAGATAGAGTGCCAGGCTGGCAGCGAAAGCGGAAAAGGCACGATGGACAAGGCTGGGCATGAGCAACGCCAGCAGCATCTGCAGTCCCAGCAACGCCCATCCCAGCCCCTCGGCCAGTTGATCAGCCAGCGCCCAGGCCACCAGTAATTGCCCGACAAGGCTGATGGCCAACGCCAGATGCTCGACGAAATCACCAGGCCTGACCCGCAGCATGAACCAGGCGACGATGATCGAGACCACTCCGAGACCACCGGCGATGGCGGGACTCTCGACCACGAATGCCACGCCCGCGGCGATGGCCCCCAACAGGAGCAGTGCCGCCAACCAGCCCGAAAACGCCTGCAATGCACGCACGGCCTCGGGCGTCTCCAGCGGCGGTGCAGCCGCTTCATCAGACACATCCACTCCTGCCCTGGCCAACCGCTCCGCCACCGTTGTGTCCTTCATGACGTCATTTCCCTGTGCAGGCGCTTGAGCCAGAACACCGTTGCCGCTCCCTGGGCCAGTACCAGCAGGGCCAGTATCAGCAAGCCGCCGGCATCAGCATCGGCGTCATTCCATAACAACCGAGCAACAAACAGTGTCACGACCAGCATCAGTGACAGGCAGCCACCTGCCAACATGAACAGGTCCGGCCGCCAGTACCGGTAGGTAGCGTACAAGCCAACCAGCCACAGAAGATAAACCACAGGAGACCACCAGGATGCCGCCCCCTCATCAATGATGAACAGCATCACCAGCAGGGTGATCGGCCCGCCGCTGCCCAACGCCAGCAGGCACCTGGGCCACCTGGCGGAGAGCCACTGCCAACGCCGCGCCGCCAGCTCCCAGAGTACCAGTGCCAGGCCGTTGAGCAGCACCAGGCCCCATTGAGCCGGGGCATCGCCTCCGCCACTGAACCTGAACTCATGGAAGAACCGCAGCACAGCCAGGTCGAGCAGCCCCAGCCACAACACCCAGAGCACATCGAAACGAGCCACCAGCACCCAGGGCAGTACCAGCAGCGCCCAGGTGAAGAACAGCTGCCAGGGGTCGGCACCGGAGTGATATACCTGCCCCACCAGCGCCAGCAGTACGCCGACCAGCAGGACCGCTGCCGTCAACGCCACTCGGGCCACCACACTACGACCATCGGCCACCCAGTACACAGCGATGGCCAATACCAGCGCTGCCTCGACCAGCCCAAACCTCGGCAGGCGTCCCATTCCTGCCCAGTTCCAGGCGACCAGAAACAGCACCCCAAAGGCCAGCGCCAGGCTGCCCAGCCACAGCAACAGGCGATCCACAAACACATACCAGTCGCGCCCTGATGGATGCAATCCGGAAAGCCGGACAGCCGTTGCCATCTGTTCAGGGGGGATGGCACCACGTTCGACCAGAGCGACCAACTGGCGGCGAATGGAAGTCATCATGTTTCCTTGCCCGGATTCCTGACATCAGGATACTGGATACTCTGGCACTCATGGCCAGGCTCTACCACGAGAAAGACCACGAAAAGAGAGGCCAGTCCATCAGTAGATGAACTGGCCTCCTCACTGCCTGCATCCCGCGCTGATCAGCGTTTGGCGTAGAGCCGCTCGGCGTGATAACGCAGATGATCCTCGATGAAGCTGGCGATGAAGTAGTAGCTATGGTCATAACCCGGCTGGCGACGCAGCGTCAGTGGATGGTCATGCTCTGCACACACCGCTTCCAGGCGCTCGGGACAGAGTTGCTCCTCGAGAAAATCATCGGCATCGCCCTGATCGATGAACAGTGGCTGACGGGAGGCTCCACGCGCCACCAGCTCACAGGCATCATACTGGGTCCAGGCACTGACATCGTCGCCGAGATAGGCGCTGAATGCCTTGCGCCCCCAGGGGCACTGGGTTGGATTGACGACGGGAGCGAAGGCCGACACCGAGCGATAGTGGCCAGGTCGACGCAGCGCCAGAATCAAGGCGCCGTGTCCTCCCATGGAGTGACCACTGATCGACTCACGACCATTGAGCGGGAAATGCTGACGTACTACCGAGGGCAACTCCTCGGTCACATAGTCATACATCCGGTAGTGCGCCTTCCACGGCTCGCGAGTGGCGTTGACGTAGAACCCCGCCCCGGAGCCCAGATCGTAGCTATCGTGCTCACCGGGCAGGTCGGTGCCCCGCGGGCTGGTGTCTGGACACAGGATGGCAACCCCCAGTTCCGCCGCCAGACGATGCGCACCAGCCTTCTGCATGAAATTCTCGTCGGTGCAGGTCAACCCCGACAGCCACCACAGCAACGGAACCTTGCCCATTTCCGCCTGGGGCGGCAGATAGATGGCGAAGGTCATCTCGCAGTCCAGTGCCCGCGAGCGATGACGATAGCGCTTGTGCCAACCACCATGACTGCGGTTGGCGCTGACCAGTTCCAGCTGTTCGGACATACTCATGGGCAACTCCCTGCAACTCTCGGCAATGACCTATTGATCAGGTGGTTCTATACCACAGTACCAACGCACCACAGTACCAACGCGATACGCTCTGCTTGATGGCGGCACCGGAAAGTGCCGCCGACACTGCAATGGGTCATGATGCCTCATTGCAGCTCCCGATCAATAATGCAGCACGGTGCGAATGCTCTTGCCTGCATGCAGCAGATCGAAGGCTTCGTTGATCTGCTCAAACGGCATGTTATGGGTGATGAAGTCATCGATCTTCAGTTCACCGTTCATGTAGCGCTCGACATACCCCGGCAGCTCGCTGCGCCCCTTGACGCCTCCGAAGGCAGAACCCTTCCAGACCCGACCTGTCACCAGCTGGAACGGACGCGTCGAGATTTCCTGACCGGCACCGGCGACGCCGATGATCACCGACTCCCCCCAGCCCTTGTGACAGCACTCCAGTGCCGAGCGCATCACATTGACATTACCGATGCACTCAAAGGAGTAATCCACTCCGCCATCGGTCATATCGACAATGACCTGCTGGATTGGGTCGCTGTAATCCTTCGGGTTGACGAAGTCGGTAGCACCGAACTGACGCGCCAGATCAAACTTGTCGGGATTGACGTCAATGGCGATGATGCGTCCAGCCTTGGCCATCAGCGCGCCCTGGATAACCGCCAGGCCAATGGCGCCGAGGCCGAAGACGGCCACAGTAGAGCCCGGCTCGACCTTGGCAGTGTTGAGCACAGCCCCGATACCGGTGGTCACACCACAGCCCAGCAGGCAGATCTTGTCGAGCGGTGCTTCCTTCGACACCACCGCCAGGGAAACCTCCGGCACCACGGTGTACTCACTGAAGGTCGATGTGCCCATGTAGTGATACAGCGGCTTCCCTTCCAGCGAGAAGCGCGAGGTGCCATCCGGCATCACCCCCTTGCCCTGGGTGGCGCGCACGGATCCACAGAGGTTGGTCTTGCCCGATCGGCAGAACTTGCATTCACCGCATTCGGCGGTATACAGCGGAATCACGTGGTCACCGGGCTTGAGACTGGTGACGCCTTCACCGACTTCCTCGACGACACCCGCACCTTCGTGGCCCAGCACGGACGGGAACAGGCCTTCAGGATCGGCACCAGAGAGTGTGTAGGCATCGGTATGACAGACGCTGGTAGCCACAATCCGGACCAGTACCTCACCGGCCTTCGGACCAGCCACATCAATCTCGGTCAGGGTAAGGGGTTTGTCGGCTTCCAGCGCGATGGCAGCGCGTGACTTCATGATCAACTCCTGAACAGCGTGCGCGGCACTGCCATTGAGGCAGCACCGGAATGATATCGAGCGTCGGATACCCCTGTATCGAGCATCCAACAATGGTGTTCCGAGTCTAGTCTCTCGCCCGACCTGTTATAAACCGCATCAACAACATAACATTGTTGCCATACTGCAATAATGCAATATTGAGCTTCGAGTCTCGAGCCACGAGAAACTCTTCAGCAGGATTGAAGGTGCAAGGACCACAAACAGGATAGCCCCGGAACATCGACAACCCACAATTGCAGTGTCGAGCTTCGAGTCGCGAGCTGCGAGCAGTTGGGTGCTGCGTTGAGCTCGTCGTCGCTCTCAACTCGGAGCTCGCTGCTGTAGTGTGCCAATGCTTCGCCACTACCCCGCCTCTGGCCGGTGAACTATCAATTCAGCATAAGGCGGCTCGTGGCTCGTGGCTCGTGGCTCGTGGCTCGTAGCTCGTAGCTCGTAGCTCGTAGCTCGTAGCTCACAAACTACAGGAGACCCATCATGCATCCCTGGGAAGGTGTAGAGGCCTTTATTGAAGTGGTTCGCCAGGGCAGCTTTGCCGGAGCGGCACGACGCCTGTCGGTATCCAGCTCGCACGTCAGCCGGCAGGTCGCTGCGCTGGAGCAACGCCTCAACACCACTCTGATGTACCGCACTACCCGACGTCTGCGCCTGACGGAAGCCGGACGACTCTATTATCAACAGTGCGATGCGCTGATTGACGGTTTTCGGGACGCCGACTCGGCGGTCAGGGATTTCGAGGCCAGGCCCCGCGGCGAGATCGCGCTGACCTGCGCCACCACCTTCGGTGAACGATTTGTGGCACCGTTGATCAATGACCTGCTGGCCCAGCATCCCCTACTCAGCCTGCGCCTGTATTTCACCAACCGCCAGGCCGACCTGCTCGAGGAAGGCTTCGATATCGGTATCCGCCTGGGAACGCTGGAAGACAGCTCCATGATTGCTCGGCGGCTGGCCGACCGGCGCGAATATGTGGTCGGCTCGGTGGATTACTTCCAGCGCCACCCACAGCCGCATACCCTATCGGAGCTGCGCCACCACCGTTGTCTTCATGGGTCACGTGATCGCTGGCGGTTTGCCGTGGAGGGTGTGGCTCGCGAAGTGACCGTCAAGGGCCCCTGGCAGGGCAATTCGGGGCCGGCACTGCTGGATGCGACACTCAAGGGGCTGGGGTTGGCTCAGCTACCGGATTACTACGTGGAACAGCACCTGGCCACCGGCAAGCTGATCTCGGTACTCGACAACTACCGCCACGGCGATACCGGTGTCTGGGCTGTCACGCCACACCATCGTCATCGTTCACCTCGGGTCAGGCTGGTCATCGACTACCTGGCGGAACATCTGGTATCGCGTCTGCCAGCACGTCGCCGTGAACCAGACACATCAACGCCCACCTGAAAGAATTCGGGTGGGCGTTGAGTCAAACGTGTCCAGCGCTGAAGCATCAACTCTCGATAAGCATCAACACTCGATGGTATTCACCGCAAGACCACCACGCGAGGTTTCCTTGTATTTATCCTGCATGTCAGCACCGGTTTCCTTCATGGTACGGATGGCCTTGTCCAGTGAGATGAAATGCTCACCGTCACCTCGACAGGCCATCAGTGCAGCGTTGATCGCCTTGACCGAAGCAATGGCGTTGCGCTCGATGCAGGGCACCTGCACCAGACCGCCCACCGGGTCACAGGTCAAGCCAAGGTTGTGCTCGAGGCCAATCTCCGCGGCATTCTCGACTTGTGGCACCGAGCCGCCCATGACTTCCGCCAGGCCAGCTGCTGCCATGGCACAGGCCGAACCGACCTCACCCTGACAGCCGACCTCAGCACCGGAGATAGAGGCATTCTTCTTGCACAGGATGCCCACCGCAGCTGCCGTGAGCAGGAAATTCACCACATCACGCTCCGAGGCGCCGGGCTGGAATTTCATGTAGTAGTGCAGCACTGCCGGAATGATGCCTGCTGCACCATTGGTCGGCGCCGTCACCATACGGCCGCCGGCGGCATTTTCCTCGTTGACGGCCAGAGCGTAGACGTTGACCCAGTCCATGGCAGAGAAGGTGGTAGCAATCAGGCCGGCATCATCGGTCATGGCTTCCAGACGGCGATAGAGCGCGGCAGCACGGCGCTTGACGTTGAGCCCACCCGGCAGGATACCCTCGGCCTCGAGACCGCGGTTGACGCACTCCTGCATGGCCTGCCAGATATCCCAAAGCCCTGCGCGCACCTCGGCCTCCGAACGCCAGGCCTTCTCGTTCTCCATCATCAACTCACTGATCGACATATCGTGCAGACGACACAACGCCATCAGTTCCGCGCCACTGTTGAAGTCGTAGGGCAAGGCCGTGACATCGGCGTCCAGCGTGCCTTCTCGTGCCTGGGCCTCATCTACGACGAAGCCGCCACCGACGGAGTAATAGGTCTCACGGGCCAGTTCCTCGCTATGGCCCCTGGCCACCAGGGTCATGGCATTGGGATGGTACGGCAGGCTCTCGTCGTGCCATTGCAGGTCACGTGCCCAGATGAAGGGCACTGCCACGCGGCCATCGAGCATCAAGGTCTGACTCTCGAGCAGTTCCTCGATGCAGGGGGCCACGATCGACGGATCGATCCGATCAGGGCGCTCGCCCATCAATCCCATGACAGTAGCGAGATCCGTCGCATGTCCCTTCCCGGTGGCCGACAGCGAGCCATAGAGATGCACTTCCAGCCCCGCCACACGCTCGATCAGGTCATCGCGACGCAAGGCCGACACAAAATCGTAGGCTGCACGCATCGGTCCCACGGTATGGGAACTTGATGGACCAATGCCGACTTTGAACAGGTCGAACACACTGATGGACATGGGGCTTGCCTCTTGCTGTCGGTCACGGCGACCAGCGCCGAAGGTCATGAACCGTATGGATCATTGGCCGCCGTGGGGTTGATCCCTCTCATCAGCAGCCTTGTTGTCAGTGCGGCTCGGCTGGCGTTGACGCCAATCACTCTAGTGCCTCAACGGCAGTGATCACTTTGCCAAAGCGTCAATCCAGCTAAAGCCACGGCATCAATGGATGCCCATGGCGCTATGCTGACCCCCATAGTCATGCTGGACAACGCAGAATATCTGCTTTTCACTATAGCTCAGCTAAACCATCAACTTCTGAACAGGTTCCCATCGCCATGAGCCGTCTGCTCAATGCCCAGACCCATGCCTGGTTGAAGGGCTTCGCCGTCAGTGCTCGCCACCTTTCGTTCACTCGCGCTGCAGAGGAATTGCATGTCACGACCGGAGCGGTGAGCCAGCAGATCAAACAGCTGGAAGAGCGGCTCGGCTTCAAGCTGTTCCGACGTCTGCCACGGCGCCTGGAACTGACCGAGGAAGGCAAGCGACTCGCCGCGGTGGTCGAGGATGCCTATCAGTCGGTGGGGCTCGAGGTCAGCCGCCTGCGCAGCGGTGTGATGAGCGGTGTCATCCGTCTGCGCTCGGTGCCGTCCTTTCTCAACAAGTGGCTGATGCCTCGCCTGCCACGGCTGCAGGCACGCTTTCCCGACATCGAACTGCACATCACCGCCGAGGACAGCAACATCTCCTTGCGCGATGGTGATTTTGACCTCGCCATTGACCTCAATGACGGCCACTACCCCGGGCTGATCATCACGCCGCTGATGGAGGAGCGTATCTTTCCCGTCTGCTCACCGAGCCTGCTCAAGGGCCGACCGCCCCTGCGCCGCCCGGAGGATCTCGCCTGGTATCCGCTGCTGCACGACATTACGGCCTGGCGTGGCAGCCAGGAATATGGTGAGTGGCGCCACTACCTGATGGCCGTTGGCGCCCCCTCGATCAACCTTGAGCGTGGCTATACCTTCAATCGCAATCACCTGACCATGGAAGCTGCCATTGCCGGCATGGGAGTAGCGATTGCCAGGGAAACGTTGATTACCAGCGAGTTGGACACCGGCGCCCTGATCGCTCCATTTCGCGCCAGGGTCGATACCGGCAAACACTACGGCATCGTGCACGCCACCGGGGCCCTTGATGACCGACGGGTCCGGGCCGTACACGACTGGATTGTCGAGGAAGTTCAACGTTCAAGGTGAATCGTACAGCGCCCTCGCAGACACACTCCGCGCCTGTGAGCGGGTCAGGCCCTCCCCACAAAGACTGCTGTCCCGGTGAAAGGTGGTATGCATTTCGGCGACAGAACATGCCAATTTTGTTACTCTATGTCGCTTGATTTTCGAGGAGGCCTTGCTGCCGTGCCTGATATCCCTCCCCATCATACTTCTCCCCCTTCGTCACCGTGCTCCATCAGCTTTGGCTCGACCTGCCTCAGGGCGACGCTCTATATTCTGATCATCGGTGCAGTCATGCAGGGCGTGCTGTGGGAAGCCGGGTTGCCTGACAGATTTCGTTTCAGCGAGATAGGTTTTACCGAGTCCATGCAGTCCCTGTGCCTGCTGATCAGTTGCCTGTTGCTGATCCATGCCCGCCAGGTTCTCAAGGGCTTGCCCCATGTCACACTGCTGATGCTCGGACTGTTCGGGGCGGCCCTGATTCGCGAACAGGACTTCTTCCTTGACGCCTACGTCTTCGACGGCGCCTGGCAGACCCTGGTGACCTTGCTGGTGTTACCGATCCTGTACTGGATCATCCGTCATCGCCACGAGTTCGTACGGGAGTTCGAGGGCTTTTCCGAAAGCTTTGCCTTTGGTCTCTTTGCCTCGGGCTTTCTGTGCGTCTTTGTCTTCTCACGGCTATACGGCCGTGGCGAGATGTGGGAAGCCTTGCTCGTTGAACGCTATGTACGAGTGTTCAAGGACGCCGCCGAGGAGGTCACCGAGCTGTTCGGTTACCTGCTGCTGACTTATGCCATGGTCGAGCTGGTGCTGTGGATACGGCGGCGGAATACCAAGCCATAAGCCGCGAGCCGCGAGCCGCGAGCCGCGAGCCGCGAGCCGCGAGCCGCGAGCCGCGAGCAGTACAATGCCGCCCGGAGGATCATAGACAACCCCAGCTACGAGCTTCGAGCGGTCCAGTACTAACCTGTTAGCTACGTGCCTTTCCTCGGGGTTCGGGGTTCGGGGTTCGGGTTCAGCTCGAGCGAAGCGTACTCGAGGCTCGTAGCTCGTAGCTCGTAGCTCGTAGCTCGTAGCTTAAAGCTCATCACAAGAAAGCCCGCAGGGACATCCCTGCGGGCTTTCTGTATGACGCCTGACGAGAGTAGTGTTACTCGTCGAGGAAGGAACGCAGCGGCTCTGAACGAGTCGGGTGACGCAGCTTGCGCAGCGCCTTGGCCTCGATCTGACGGATACGCTCGCGGGTCACATCGAACTGCTTGCCGACTTCCTCGAGGGTATGGTCGGTATTCATATCGATACCGAAGCGCATGCGCAGAACCTTGGCTTCACGTGCGGTGAGGCCGCCGAGGACGTTGCGTGTCGCTTCGATCAGACCCTCGCCGGTGGCCGAATCGATCGGTAGCACCATGGTCGAGTCCTCGATGAAATCACCCAGGTGCGAGTCGTCATCGTCACCGATGGGCGTCTCCATGGAGATCGGCTCCTTGGCGATCTTGAGCACCTTGCGCACCTTGTCCTCAGGCATCTCGAGACGCTCACCGAGCTCCTCGGGCGTCGGCTCACGCCCCATTTCCTGAAGCATCTGGCGCGATACACGATTGAGCTTGTTGATGGTCTCGATCATGTGTACCGGGATACGGATCGTCCGCGCCTGGTCAGCGATGGAGCGGGTGATTGCCTGACGAATCCACCAGGTGGCATAGGTCGAGAACTTGTAGCCACGGCGATATTCGAACTTGTCGACCGCCTTCATCAGACCAATGTTGCCTTCCTGAATCAGGTCGAGGAACTGTAGACCACGGTTGGTGTACTTCTTGGCAATCGAGATGACCAGACGCAGGTTGGCCTCGACCATTTCCTTCTTGGCCCGGCGTGCCTTGGCCTCGCCGATGGACAGCTTGCGATTGACTTCCTTGATCTCGCTGACCGGGAGGCGAACCATCTCCTCCTCGAAGGCGATCTTGCGCTGTGCGCGCTGCACATCCGCACGCAGCTCTCCGAGACGATCGGCATAGCGCGCATTGGCTGCCATGAAATCATCCAGCCAGTCGAGACGGGACTCGTTGCCGGGAAACGCCTTGATGAAGCTCTTGCGCGGCACCTTGGCCTGCTTCACCAACAGCTGCATCACGGACTTTTCCTGAGCCCGCACCTGCTCGACACTGATCCGTACCTGGCCAACCAGGCGCTCGAAGTGCTTGGGTACCAGCTTGATCGGCGAGAACAACTCGGCGAGACGTGCCAGCTCTTCCTGGGCCTGGGCAGACTGACGACCATGAGCCTCGATCGCCGCATCGGCGAGCGCACTCTGTTCGCGGATCTGCTCGAAGCGAGCACGCGCCTCCTCGGGATCAGGACCGCCACCGGAGTCATCTTCCTCGGCGTCAGCGTCGTCGTCCTCGTCGTCACCGGCGGTAGCTTCTTCCTCGATCTCCGGCACATCAGCCTCGGCAACACCGGGGATGCCTTCATCAGGATCGATGAAGCCAGAGAACAGGTCGGACAAGCGACCCGGCGCTTCCTCGTCCTGGGTCGCGTCATAGGCTTCGAGGATGGAGTCGACGGCACCGGGCAGATAGGCCAGCGCCGACATCACCTCACGGGTGCCCTCTTCGATGCGCTTGGCGATCTCGATCTCGCCTTCACGGGTCAGCAGTTCCACCGTCCCCATTTCGCGCATGTACATGCGCACCGGATCCGTGGTACGCCCAACATCACTCTCGACCGCCGCCAGCGCTGCCACAGCTTCCTCGGCGGCGCTCTCATCGGTTGAGTGATCGGACATCATCAGGGTATCTTCATCAGGAGCCTCTTCGACGACGCTGATACCCATGTCATTGATCATGCCGATGATATCCTCGACCTGATCGGGGTCGGCGATATCCTCGGGAAGGTGGTCGTTGACCTCGGCATAGGTCAGGAAGCCCTGTTCCTTGCCGCGCGCGATCAACTCCTTCAGACGTGACTGCTGCTGCGCATTTCCAGCCATAGAAACCCTATCTCGACGAAGAAGAATGAAGCACCTGAAGCACTAAGGCGGAGAAAACTCGGTAAGCCGAACAGTATAGCGGATTTTGCCGCTATTCTGCCAGCCAGGAGTGTTTGCGCGGTCACTCAGGTGTGTTAGGTTGTCGGGTTGCGCTTCTGGCAAGCGCATGAACTATAAATGGTGATGGTAGGAGAGAAATCAACCCCGTGGCCAGCGCTACCTCCTTTTAGTCGCCATTCCAGCGCAGAACCTTACCGCCAGAGGCAGGGTCACAGCCGGGCACCACACTCTACTTCGATTCCTATCCTCGTACTTCGTTCAGTAGCGTCACCAGGCGGAGCTTCTCCTCACTACTGAGACGTTCACCGCTGCGGTCCTTCTCCAGCAGAGCCTCGAGCTCCTCCTCCGGCGAGCGCTGCCGCTGCCGACGTCGGAAGTACTCGATCAACCCGTCCAGCTCCGCGCCCCGCGCCGCCGGCGGGATCAACAGCTCACGCCGTGCCAGCTCGGCCAGACGCTGGCCATCCTCACTGCCGTGGAAATGCATCAACAGCACCTGGGCGCTGGCATAACCGCCGGCACGCAACAGGGCGATCACATCACGACACAGACGACTTTCCTCATCGGCGCCCTGACACCAGTCGTCTTCACCAGGCAACCGCTCGGCAAGTCGCGGCTCGTGAACCAGCAACTGCAGGACCCGCGTCATCAGGCTGGTAGCTGCAGTCCGGCGACGGCGTCCGCCAGTCGGAGTCGACTGAATCGACTCATCGAAACCCGGCCCTCCCATGACCTCAGGTGGCATCAGGGGCGGCTCTTCCGGCGCCGGTGCGTGACGGGCCATCAACGCCTCGAAACGTGACTGCTCGACACCGGTACGCCGCGACAGCTCCGTCAGCATCAGCGACTTGAGCATGCCCTCCGGCAGCTTCTCGATCGCCGCCAGTATCTGGCTGGCATAGCGCTCCCGCGACTCCAGCTGCGACAGATCCCGCCCCTGAGCCGCGTGATCGAACAGAAACTCCGATAATGGGCTGGCACAGGTAACCCTGTCCTCAAAGGCCTCGCGACCTTCCTTGCGTACCAGGCTATCGGGATCCTCCCCTTCGGGAAGAAACAGGAAGCGGGCCTGGCGGCCATCAATCATCTGCGGCAACACCGTCTCGAGCGCGCGAGCTGCTGCCTGACGACCGGCGTTGTCACCGTCGAAACAGAACACCACTTCGCCAACCACTCGGAACAGCCGCTGCAGATGGTCCTCAGTCGTCGCCGTGCCCAGCGTCGCCACCGCATTGCGGATGTCGAACTGCGCCAGCGCCACCACATCCATATAGCCTTCGACAATCAGCAGGCGCTCCAGCCGATGACTGGCCTGGCGCGCCTCGTAGAGGCCATAGAGCTCCCGCCCCTTGTGGAACACCGGCGTTTCGGGCGAGTTCAGATACTTGGGTTTGGCATCGCCGAGTACTCGTCCACCAAACCCCAGGGTCCGTCCGCGCACATCACGAATCGGAAACACCACACGATCGCGAAAACGATCATAGGTGCGCCCACTCTCCTCGTGCTGCACCAACAAGCCGTATTCCACCTGAACGGCCTCGGCCACTCCCTGACCAGTAAGGTGCTGCTTGAGCGCCTCCCACTGGCCCGGCGCATAGCCGATACCGAAGGTCTTCTGCACATCCGCGGACAGCCCACGCCGCTCCAGATAATCACGCGCCGTCTGCGCCTCCGGCATCCTGAGCCGTTCACGAAAGAAGCTGGCGGACATCTCCAGCAGGTTGACACCTTCCTTACGCTTGCGCTCACGCGCCTGAGCGCGTGGATCATCGGCACCTTCACGCGGCACCTCTACGCCGACACGCGAGGCCAACTGTTCGATGGCCTCGGGAAAGCGCAACTTGTCATATTCCATCAGGAAACGCAGCGCGTTGCCGTGGGCACCACAACCAAAGCAGTGGTAGAACTGCTTGTCGGCGCTGACCGTGAACGACGGACTTTTTTCCTGATGAAACGGACAGAGTCCAGAATGATTACGCCCGGACTTCTTCAGCTTGACCCGCTCGCCGACAATCTCGACGACGTCGACCCGGGCCAGAAGGTCGTCGATAAAGCTCTGGGGAATCTGACCGGCCATGCGCTACTCCTCACACGACTGGCAATGGATCTGCAGCGACTCGGTGCACACCAGAAGATGCTCACCAACATGGGCATCGCTCGAAGATCCCGGCATGCCTGCGCGTCCAATATCACCACGCAGAGCATGAACAAAAACAAGCGGCCACCGAATGGCGGCCGCCTGGCGTCCTCCCGAATCGACGACGGAAATCACCGTCACCGACTCAAGTACGGATCAATAGAGCCGTTCGAAACGCTTGCGCTCGCGCTGCAGCTTCTTGGCGTGACGCTTCACGGCAGCAGCAGCCTTGCGCTTGCGCTCGGCAGTCGGCTTCTCGTACTGCTCACGACGACGAACCTCGGACAGAACGCCGGCTTTTTCACAGGAACGCTTGAAGCGACGCAGAGCGACGTCAAACGGCTCGTTATCACGTACTTTGACAGAAGGCATTAAGCACTCACCTACCTTAGGTAACTAGAGTTCGGTTAGTACGTACACCTATCAGGCCAAACCCACACCAACTCGACCGCAAATGTTTCACAGCAGAGGCAGGCGCGAGGAAATCGAGCCCTGGATGCACGACCCAGTCTTACAGCGGACGGTATTTTAGACGTACATTGGCTTCCATGCAAATCCTCGCTCCAATTTCTCACACCAATCCCTCACACCAATCGCAACGTATCAATATCTGCCTTCTCGAGCCAAAACAGCGTAAAATGTGGCGCCCTGTCGCTTTACCGAGCTCATCCATGCGTGTACTTGGCATCGAAACCTCCTGTGACGAAACCGGCGTCGCTCTCTATGACACCCAGCGCGGCCTGCTGGCCGACGCTCTGCATAGCCAGATCGCCATGCATGCCGAGTACGGCGGCGTGGTGCCCGAGCTGGCGTCACGCGACCATACCCGACGACTGCTGCCGCTGATCGACAATGTGCTGGAACAAGCCAGCATGGGGCGTCAGCAGCTCGATGCCATTGCCTACACCGCAGGCCCGGGTCTGGTGGGAGCCCTGATGGTTGGCGCCAGCACCGCCCATGGCATGGCACGCGCCCTCGGTATCCCGGTGCTCGGCGTTCATCACATGGAGGGCCATCTGCTGGCCCCGATGCTCGAGAACGAGCCACCTGACTTCCCCTTCGTTGCCCTGCTGGTGTCCGGCGGCCATACCCAACTGGTACGCGTCGACGGCATTGGTCGCTATCAGTTGCTTGGCGAATCGGTGGATGATGCCGCCGGCGAGGCTTTCGACAAGGCGGCCAAGATGCTCGGCCTCGACTACCCCGGAGGCCCCAGGGTTGCCGCGCTGGCTGAGCATGGCGACCCCGGGAGGATGCGCTTCCCGCGCCCGATGACCGACCGCCCCGGACTGGACTTCAGTTTTTCCGGCCTCAAGACCCACACTCTAACGACCATTCGTGAGCTCGATGGCCGCGGCCAGCTGGACGACCAGGCTCGAGCGGATGTCGCCCGCGCCTTCGAGGAAGCCGTGGCCGACACCCTGGCGATCAAGTGCCGACGCGCGCTGGAGCAGACAGGCCTTGCACGACTGGTAGTGGCAGGTGGCGTCAGTGCCAACGTGCGCCTGCGCGCACGCCTCGAGGAAGCCGCCAGCAAGCGTGGCGCCCGGGTCTACTACCCACGCGGGCGTTTCTGTACCGACAATGGCGCGATGATCGCCTATGCCGGCGCACAGCGACTGCTGGCCGGTGAACAGGACGAGGTAGGTCAGATGAAGGCCGTGCCACGCTGGCCAATGGATCAGTTGCACGCGCCGGATAAGCCGTAAGAGCTACGAGCTACGAGCTACGAGCAGTATGGTGCCGCCCCTTGGATCACAGACAACCCCAGCCACGAGCGGCGAGCTGCCCAGTGCCAATCGGATAGACCCAGCTTCGAGCGGCTCAACGCCAAAACGGCAATCTCGCGCCTTCCTCGGGGTTCGGGGTTCGGGGTTCGGGGTTCAAGCTCGAGCGCAGCGTACTCGAGGCTCGTTACTCGTCACTGGGTTTACCTGCTCGAGCGCAGCGTACTCGAGGCTCGTTACTCGTCACTGGGCTTACCTGCTCGAGCGTAGCGTGCTCGTAGCTCGCTGCTCGTGACTGGGCCTGCGGCTCCTACAACTGATGCTCACTGCCGTCGCTCAGGCGGCGAATGTTCAGCGCATGGCGGACCAACACCAGCAGCGCGAACCCGACCACTTCCCAGACGAAATCCGGTGCCAGCCACAGACTGACCAATGGCGCCAGGCAGGCGCTGGTCAACGAAGCCACGGCGGCTGTGTGTATCCGCCACGCCAACAGCACCCAGACCAGCGCACAGATCAGGGCAACACCGGGCGTCAGCAGGAGCAGAACGCCGAAGGCGCTGGCTACCGCCTTGCCTCCTCGAAAGCGATACCACAGGGGATAACAGTGGCCCAGCAATACGCCGAGGCCGATGATACCCAGCCCCCATGGTTCCAGCCCCGCCGCCAGGCCAAGCAACAGCACCGGCCAGCCCTTGGCCATATCGATCAGCAACGTCGCCAGCGCCAGACGCGCACCATGCAGCCGCAGTACGTTGGAGAACCCCGGATTGCTGGACCCCGTCAAACGAGGGTCGGGCAACCTGGCGAGACGACAGACCGTGATCGCGCCCAACCAGGTACCACTCAGATATCCCAGTATCGTCAGTGCCGGGATGATGTACCAGTCCTGCCCCACAGCCGCTCCTCGAATGACTCAGGGATTCTGCCGCCCGGGAAGTGCGGGTAGGTGCCTCGCCGCCTCTCCCCTACCAGTGCCGGAAATCGGCAATCCTCCTATTCTGCGCCATGGGCGGCGTCGAGGACAGTCCAGCGCAATCCGACATACTGCGGCGAAGCGGGAATTCCATCTGTCGCCCCGCATGCACCTCAAGTACAATCGGCTCCCTCGAGAACTTCAACGGCGATATTCCCATGGACCAGGTACTCATCGAAGCGCTGGAGGTGGACACGGTCATCGGTGTCTATGACTGGGAGCGCAGCATCACCCAACGGCTGTCACTGGACTTGTGCCTGGCCACCGATATCCGTGCCGCAGCGGAGCGGGACGACCTCTCGTTGACACTGGACTATGATGCCATCAGCCGGCGCATCGGCCGTTTCGCCAACGAGCATGACTTTGCACTGGTCGAGACTTTCGCCGAGCGTCTGGCAGCGATGTTGAGCGAGGAATTCACCATTGCCTGGCTGCGTCTGACGATCCGCAAGCCCGGCGCCGTTGCCAATGCACGAGCGGTCGGCGTGATGATCGAGCGTGGTAGTCGGCCGGAGATGACTTGATGGCATTGGTGACGTTGAGCCTGGGCAGCAATATCGAGCGCGAGCACCATATCCGCGCCTGCCTTGACGCTCTGGCCGATAACTTTGGTGAACTTGCCATTTCAAGGGTGTTCGAGAGCCGTCCGGTGGGGTTCGAGGACGGCCGCAATTTCTACAACCTGGTGGTGGCCTTCAGCAGCGACTGGCCAGTGGCCAGGCTTCAGGCCTGGTGCAAGGATCTGGAGCGGCGCAACGGGCGGCGCAACGACAGTCCCAAGTTCAGCCCCCGCACCCTGGATATCGACATTCTCACCGTTGACAGCCTTTGCGGTGAGCATGACGGCGTCATGCTGCCGCGCGGAGAAGTGCTCCACCACGCCTTTGTGCTCCAGCCACTGGCGGAACTGCTGCCGAACCTGCGCCACCCAGTGGTTGGACGTCGCTATGACGAGCTCTGGGCCGACTTCAGCGATAGCGATCAGTTGCTGTGGCCGATCGAGTTCCTCTGGCGTGGCCACTCACTGCCGGTGTCCGGTCCACTGTCCCGACCCTGACGCCTGCGCGACTCATCCGTCATGTGCCCCAGTGAGTCACTGCTGAGAAAACACCGCATCAATGACCTGTAGTCGCCGCTGCGTCAGCTCCTCGCCGAGCTGCCCTCCCTTGAAGCCCTCGTCCACCAGTTGACGAGGCTCCACCTCCAACGCCGCCCGCCAGGCACGACCCAACCGGTCCGCCAGGGCCGGGCTGCTGATTTCGACCAACGCCAACAACGGGACAACGCGCTCACTGCGCCGCCAGGCATCAATGGCGCCGAGCCAATGCATGACCGCGGTTGCCTCGGGCAGCTCGCCGGCCACAACCAGGTCTCGAGTGTGTGCCAGCTGCTCGCCCAGTTCCCGGTAGACGCGCGGCAACTTGAGACGTTCACTCAGCTGATGCCGCGCTTCGCTGCTCAACGCCTCGACCAGTCGCGCCCAGCGCCAGCGAGACAACTCAACACCGACCTCGGGAAGCACTTTCATCCGCATCAGGTGGTCATCAAGTGCTGGTTCAAGCTCCGGCATCAAGACGGCAAGGGCGCCACATTCGGCCAGCTCCCGGAAGAAGGCATCGGGACGAGGCTCCCCCAGCGCCTTCTCGGTTTCGGTCCAGACCCGCTCCGCCACCAGCTGAGCCAACTCCCCGCTGGACGCCAGCCGGGTCATCAATTCACGGGTCTCGGCGGCCACGACGAAATCGAGATCAGCGTAACGTGCCAGAAAACGCGCGGTTCTCAGTACCCGCAATGGATCCTCGACGAAGGCGGGGCTGACGTGCCGCAACAGGCGGGCCTCGAGATCAGCCTGCCCCGAGAAGGGGTCAATCAGGCGACCATCGGCAGCTTGCGCCATGGCATTGATCGTCAAGTCGCGACGCTCGAGATCCTCTTCCAGCGTCACATCGGGGCTGGCATGCACAACGAAGCCGGTATAGCCATGGCCGGACTTGCGTTCGGTGCGTGCCAGGGCGTACTCCTCCTGCGTCTGCGGATGCAGAAACACCGGAAAGTCGCGCCCGACCGGACGAAAGCCCCTTTGCCGCATATCATCGACGGTAGCACCGACCACCACCCAATCGGTGTCCTTGACCGGCCAGTCGAGCAATGCATCGCGCACGGCGCCGCCCACCCGATATACCTCGAGCCCGTCACAGGGGTTGCCCACCGCCATGGTCAACCTGCAGAGGCCACGCGGGACGGCAGACGGTGCTGCCAGTCGGTGAAACCACCATCCAGGCTGTAGACCTCGCCGTAGCCCTGGGCCGACAGCCAACTGGCGGCCTGTTGACTGGAGTGACCGTGGTAGCAGACCACGACCATGGCGACATCGCGTGGCGCTTCCTCGAGCAGCGCCGCAACACCAGCATTATCGAGATGCCGACTTCCGGGGATGTGCCCCTGAGCGAAGCTCTGTGGGTCACGGATGTCGACCAGGGTCAGGCTCCTGTCACCATCCAGCCAACCGGCAAGGGTCTCGATGTCGAGGTGCGAGAAGGAGGCTTCTGTTGTCATAGGGTATTCCGTTGTCTGGCGCAGTTCGGACATGGGCCCGTTGCTGCGCGAGCATGGATTGTCACTCATGGTTTGTTACCCCACCGACGAGTGGATCACTGCCTGGCTTGATGGCTCGACACGCTGATGCGTGTGGCGCTATCGAGGTTCAGTGCAGTCAGGCTACCGCCCCATACGCAGCCGGTATCCAACGCCTCGGCACGAACCCGACTTGCCGGTGTGGTGCCCTCCAGCGCTGCCCAGTGACCGAACAGCAGCCTGGGGTCATCATCGCGCGGATACTGGAACCAGGGCGCATAGCCATCGGGGGCACACTCCAGCCCTTCCTTGGCGTCGAAGTCGAGTCGCCCTTCGCTATCGATAAAGCGCATGCGTGTCAGGGTATTGACGATAGCACGCAGACGGTCGACACCTTCCTGTCCGGGCTTGTAACGGCGCGGGCGATTACCGTACATGTGCTCGAAAAAGCCACCGGACGCCTCGCTGCGCAGCATGGCCTCAACCTCTCGGGCACACTCTTCGGCCTGCTCGAGCGACCACTGCGGCGGAATACCTGCATGACTCATCAGGGTATCACCCTGCCGAACCAACAGGGGCCGCACCTGCAACCAATCCAGCAAGACATCGCTGTCCGGAGCTTCCAGTATCTCACTCAACGTATCGCGTCGCTTGAGCCTGGCGCCACCACGAGCTACCGCCAGCAGATGCAGGTCATGGTTGCCGAGCACTACCTCGGCGGCGTCACCAAGCGCCATGACCTCACGCAGACAAGCCAGTGAGGCCGGGCCGCGGTTGACTAGATCCCCGGCCAGCCACAGACGGTCATGTCGCGGATTGAAATCCAGCCGCTCCAACAACTCGACAAACTCCGCATGACATCCCTGCAGATCGCCAATCGCATAGGTCGCCATTGCTACTCCAGACCAGTATCAGTGAGACGGACGCCAGACTCAGTGAATCTGGTTGGGGGTGGACAGTCGGAACATCGCGATGTCGACCTCGAAGGGGCGCTGGCTGACGGTATCCACACAGGTGTAGGCACCTTCCATGAACCCCACCGGGCCATCGATGATTGCGCGGCTGGTGTAACGAAAGGTCTGGCCCGGAGCGATCAATGGCTGCTTGCCGACCACGCCCTTGCCACGCACTTCCTGAACCTGGCCGCTGGACTGGGTGATCTTCCAGTAGCGCGCCATCAACTGGACATTGCGTGCCGAGTGGTTGTGCACCGTGACCGTGTAACTGAAGACATAGCGGTCCTCCAGCGGCGAGGATTCCTCCTCGTGATAGCTGGGTTCCACGTCGACTCGCACATCTGGCGCAGGAGTTGGCTCACTCATGCCTCGCCCTCCTCGTCAGTTCCCCTGTCCCTGGTCTCGATGCCACTGGCCTCGATGTCACCGATCTCGATACCACTGGGCCCTCGCATCTCGGCAACGGCATTGGCGATGGTCACGAACTCGTCCACTGTCAGGGTCTGTGGTCGACGCCCAGGGTCAATCCCCAGTGCCTCCAACGCATCACCACTGATACGTCCCTTGAGATTGTTGCGCAATGTCTTGCGACGCTGCCCGAAGGCCTCACGCACCACATCGAACAACAGGGCTTCATCTGTCGCTTCGAGGCCGCGCAACGCACGCGGTGTCATGCGCACAATGGCTGAATCGACCTTGGGTCGGGGTACGAAGGCCTCGGGGGGAACAACGAACAGCGCCTCGACGTCGCAGAAATACTGGGCCAGAACCGAGAGCCGTCCACGCTCACCACCACCTGGTGGCGCTGCCAGACGATCGACGACTTCCTTCTGCAGCATGAAGTGCATGTCCTGGACGGCATCACCGGCCCGCAACAGATGGGAAATCAGCGGAGTGGAAATATTGTACGGCAGGTTGCCGACCACCCTCAGCGGCTGTCCCTCACCGCGCAGGGCGACGTAATCCATCTTCAGCGCATCACCTTCATGAATCACGAAGTTCTCGTGGCGGAAGAACTGCACACGCAGCCCCGGAATCAAGTCACGATCCAGTTCGATCACTTCCAGACGGCCTTCGGTGCTGTCGAGCAACGGCTCCGTCAGGGCACCCTGCCCTGGACCAATCTCGACGACTCTGTCCCCGGGACGCGCCCCGATAGATCTGACAATGCGGGAAATGATGCCGGGGTCACGCAGAAAGTTCTGACCGAAACGCTTGCGGGCCCGGTGCGCCGTAGGGCGGGATGCCATACCAATATCCTTTAAAGATGAAACTCGGAGAGCACTGCTGTCGGATGCTGCTGCCCCCTGAAGGCCGCCTCAGCGGCTTCGAACCATATCGGCGGCGAGCGCCAGGGCAACACCAAGACTACTCGGATCCGCCTGCCCGGTACCCGCCAGATCCAGCGCCGTACCGTGATCCACCGAGGTGCGGATCAGTGGCAACCCCAGAGTGATGTTGGCCGCACGACCAAAACCGGCGTACTTGAGCACCGGCAACCCTTGATCATGATACATGGCCAGCACCGCATCCACCCCTTCCAGGTGCCGCGGCGTGAACAGGGTATCAGAGGGCAGCGGGCCATCAAGCCTCATGCCTTCGCCTCGCAAGCGCTCGAGCACAGGAATGATGATCTCTATTTCCTCGCGCCCAAGGTGCCCGCCCTCACCGGCATGTGGGTTGAGTCCACATACGGCGATACGAGGTGATTCAACACCAAACCAGCGCTGGAGGTCCGCCGCAAGAATACGCAGCACTCTTTCCAGCGAGTGGGGCTCGATGGCCGCTGCGACATCCTTCAGCGGGAGATGTGTCGTGGCCAGCGCCACTCGAAGCGCTTGCTGGCGACCATCGGCCTGACCATGCAAGGCACTGTCGGTGGCAAGCATCATCACCACTTCCTCGACGGCACAGGTATCACGGAGATATTCCGTGTGGCCGATGAAGTCGTTGTAGCCAGCCTCACGAATGGCCCCCTTGTGCAGTGGGGCAGTGACCATGGCACTGGCACGCCCGTCAAGGCAAGCCGCTACCGCCAGATCCAGCAACTCGAGCACATAGCGGCCATTGGCAGGGTCGATCCGGCCGGGATGGCAATCAACATGCAAGGCAACCGGCCATACGGCGAGCCGGCCGATGCGTGGCTCGGGTAGCCTCTCACCCGGCGCGACACAGACCAGCTCGATATCCAGCCCAAGCTGTCGAGCACGATGATTCAGTAACTGCGGGTCGCCGATGGCGACCCAGTCTGATGGCTGCTTTGCCGCCAGCATCAGCACCAGCTCCGGGCCGATACCCGCCGGCTCCCCGGTGGTGATGACCAGAGGAGCCTGTTGATCCTGCGGCCGAGCCATCAGCTCTCGTTCAGACGGTTGTCGACGAAGGCCTCACCACGGATTTCCTGCATCCACTTCTCCAGTTCGTCCCCGGCCTTCTGCTGGAAGATGGCCTGACGGGCCTGGTCTCGAGTGGCACCTGACTGCTGCTGCAGGAAACGCTCGACCTCAGCCTCGGAGATGTTGACTCGGCTGGACACTTCGGCCTGCTGGACCTTGAGAATCAGCATCTCGCGGCGGATCTGTTCACGCACGGAGTCCAGGCTCAGCCCCTGACCTTCCAGTGCATCGGCAAACTGCTCCACATTCATGTTGCTCTGACCGGCTACCGCACGGACCTGCTGATTGAGCTCGGTATCATCCACCGTCAGATTCAGGCGCTCAGCACGCTGCAGTTCGATCTGCTCGACGATCATGCGCTCGAGGATCTGTTCACGCAGCTGCGACTGGGGCGGCAGGTCGACGCTCTGGGACTGCAGACGAGATTGCGCCTGACCGACGCGATCATCCAACTGGCTTTCCATGATGGCGTCATCGTTGACCACGGCAATGATCCGGTCCAGTGGCTGGCGATAGCCGTCCTGGGCCGAAGCTGTCAGAGAGACAAGGCCAACACAGGCGGCCAGCACCAGGGTAGCAATATAGCGGCTACGCATCTTGAAACATCCTCTATACAGAATTACTCGAGTCGGGCGGCACGATAGCCCGGAATCGCAGAGTCAAAGTAACTGTCGGCTTCTCCACCAACGCCCCCGAGCCCCTTGAGCACGAAGCGCAGGAAGAAGCCGCGATCAGTGGTGTCATCATCGATGTTGTTGGCGGTGTCCTCATCATCGATCCACTCCCGCCAGACCAGCTGCACACCATAACAGCAGTCGTTCCACTGCACACCTGCCATCTGATCCAGCGCGCGGTCATTGGTGTTGTCATACAACAGACGGCCAATCACATCGAAGTTGTCGGTGGCCTTCAGGGCAAACGACAGGTCGTACTCCTCGCGGTTGTAGTTGAGCACATCCTCTGGCTCATCCGCGGTGTCAAAACCTTCGATCCGCCAACGGTAGCCAAGGTTCACCACGTGACCAGCATCAGCACGCCATTGCAGACCCACTTCGGTGCTCTCGGTACGATCCAGGTGATCGTCATACAGCCACTGCCAGCGAGTCCGCCAGTTATCGGAGACCTGCCAGTTGATACGCGTCACCCAGGCAGAGCGATCCCGAGTGGCGTCGTAGTAGTCGTAGGAATCCTCATCCCGCGGCAGGGTGTCCGGGTCGCCCTGCATATCAATGTTGCGGTCCTCGAAATAGGCCGCCTGACCGACACCGACAGAGAAGCGTTCTCGCCCGCTCTCGTCCTCGAGGAAACGGCTCTCGACCCCGTAGGACAGGCGATTGAGGTCACCAAGGCGATCACCACCGCTGAAGCGGTACGGCGACCACAGCTGGGTCCAGCCGAATGCCTGCTCACCGGTATCGAAGTCCGGGAAATCCGACTGATCACGTTCCGGCACATAGGCGTAGTTCAGGCGCGGTTCGAGGGTCTGCAGGAAGCTGCCACCGCCGATATTGACATCGCGCTCGAACACCAGCCCCGTATCGATGGTGGTGACCGGCGCGGTCAAGCTCGGCGATTCGTCACGATCAGTAATACGATCCTGGTAGTCGAGATCGTACTGGGTATGGTGCATCGCCACCCGCGGCTCGAAGAAGCCCCAGCTCGGGTTGAAACGATAGCCGAACGCCGGCGAAAGGCTCAGGCGCGCACCGTTGGCCGCTTCGGTGATCGGAATACGACGCTGCTGACCATTGAAGTCATAGAACCCATTCTCGTCGCCTTCGATATCCCGCCAGAAGTAGCTGAGGTTGGAGTTCCACTCCTGATACAGGCCGGTGTCCTGAGACCAGCGAGCATCCGCGGTCAGACTGGGCAGCCGATAGAAGGGCTTGTCCTTCTCGTTGAGCGGGTCATCCATGACCTGATAGCCCTGAGCCCGTGCCTGCAGCTTCCAGGTCTCACCCCGGTAGTCGATCCGAGCCAGGCGCTGCATGGTCTCGGTTTCCGATTCACCGAAAGTGCGTCCGAAATCGTCGAAATAGGCACCATCACTGGCGGCCCCATAGCGCAGTTGATAGGGCACACGAGGACTCAGCCTACCGACGTGGCTGTAATCGAAATACCAGCGATCATCACCCTGTTCCAGCTCGGTATAGCCATCGTCCTCACCGGCACTGTCGTCATCCGAGAGGTAGGCACCGGAAATCGTGCCCTGGGAGTCGGGGAACAGATAGCGGAACTCGGCACCGAACAGCAGGCCACTATCACCGACCCAGCGCGGGGAAATCGTCGCATCGTAGTTGGGCGCCAGATTCAGGTAATAGGGCTGCTCGAAATCCAGCGAGCCATCCGAACCGCTGAGCACCGGCCACAGGAAACCACTCTGGCGACGATCATCAATCGGGAAGCGTACCCAAGGCCAGTAGAACACCGGTACATCAGCAATCTCGAGGCGAGCATGGCGCGCCGTACCATAACCGGCGGCACGATCCAGATCGACCTGGTTACCGATCAAGCGCCAGGTACTGTCGCCAGGCGCACAGGTGGTGAAGCTGGCCTCACGCAGGCGAAAGGTGTCCTCGGTAATCCGTTCCAACTGTATGGCGTCGCCACGCACACGGGTTTCGTGGGACACATAATGGGCACTATCGATACTCGCTTCATCACTCTTCAGCGAGACCTGAGCATTATCACCACGCACCAGCAATCCCTGCTCGCGGAGCGTCACCGGGCCACTGATATTGGCCACATCGCGTTCCGGGGGCACCTGGACCCGGGGAGCCTCGAGCTGGGTATCACCCTTGCGCAGCAAAACCCCACCCTCGAGAATGGTGTCACCGTCCGCGCCATAGTCAGCAGTATCGGACTCGCTGTTGACTTGCCCCTCTGGCGGCTGCTCCAGACGATATTCGGGTTGTAGATAATAGCCTCCGCAGACTTCGCCTGCGGGGCGGTCAGTTCCCCAGGGAACCCAATCAAGTTGACTCGCAGGGAGTGGCTCCGGAGGCTCTGCCCACACGGGAACACTGATCATGCTGGTGGTGGCAAGGCCTGCCAGGGCCATCCATGCTTCGCGCTTGGCCATGTTTCACGCTGTCCTCGACGGGGTGAATCGGTATTATACAGGCCGCAGCCCTGCTGTAACGTAACTCGCTACAGCGACATACAGCTACTACTGCCGACGATCAACCCACAGCATGCGGCGAGGGCTCGAGAGCGTCAACTAAACGCTGACCAAAACCGCATTCAGGAGTACCTCTACAGCAATGTCTCAGGCTGATACGCTCACTCGACTCGAACGCCTGCAGCAATGGGCCAGTGCTCGCCATGATGGCGACGGCCCGCGCAGTTCTCTGAGCCTGGCGGCGGGTGACGCCAGCTTCCGCCGGTATTACCGTCTGCAGCTCGCCGATGGGGCAACGCGTATGTTGATGGACGCTCCTCCTCCTCAGGAGGATATTCGCCCCTTCGTCGCCATCGCCCGGGACTGGCGCGCGGCCGGTCTCCCAGTGCCGGAGATCCACGCCAGTGACGCCGATGCCGGGTTCGTCGAACTGGAGGATCTGGGTGACGCGCCACTGCACCTGGCGCTGGAAGGCGCGGACGAGAATACCACTGCGGCACATTTCGAGGACGCCATCACACTGATCGTCCAACTGCAGAATCGCTCCGACCCGGCTGAACTACCGCCCTATGACAGCGCCACCCTCGGGCGTGAGCTCGATCTGTTCCCGGATTGGTGCCTCGGCCAATGGCTGGACATGACACAGCCGGCACCGGGCTGGGTCGCACTGCGTCAGGATCTGATCGATACGGCCCTGGCCCAGCCAGTGGTCACCGTGCATCGCGATTATGACGCCATGAACCTGATGCAGTACTCGGGGGAACTGTATCTGATCGACTTCCAGGACGCTCTGGCGGGTCCGGTCAGCTACGATCTGATCTCGCTGCTGCACGGGCGCTACCGGCGCTTCTCGGCGGATCAACGCGCCCGCTGGATCGAGGGCTTCCGCCACACCGCGATTGCCGACCAGCGTCTGCCTGCCGAATGTGACGCAGAGACCTTCCTCGAACAGGTCAATGCGATGGCCGCTCAACGCGCACTCAAGGTACTCGGCATCTTCTGTCGCCTGACCCTGCGCGATAGTCGGGAGGGTTATCTGGCTCGCCTGCCCCACTTCCTTGACCACCTGGAGGACAGCCTCGCCGGCATCCGCGGGCACGACGATTTCCGCCATTGGGTGGCCAGTCAATTGCGTCCCTTGCTGATGCAGCGGCTGGTCGACGAGGGAGTCACCGCATGAAGGCAATGATTCTGGCCGCTGGTCTCGGCAAGCGTATGCGCCCTCTGACTGACCACTGCCCCAAACCACTGCTGCCCGTCGCCGGCAAGCCGTTGATCGTGCATCACCTTGAGCGCCTCGCCGCCAGCGGCATTGAAGAGGTCATCATCAACGTCAGCTACCGTGCCGACCAGATCATCGAGGCGCTCGGCGATGGCCACCAGTGGGGCCTGAAGATTGCCTTCAGCCGGGAGGAGGCGCCGCAGGAAACTGCCGGCGGTATCGCTCACGCCCTCCCACTGCTCGGCGATAGTCCTTTCGTGTTGATCAACGGCGATATCTGGTGTGACCTGGACCTGAGCACCTTGCCTGCGCTGGGCGACAATCTCGCTCACCTGGTGCTGGTGGACAACCCGCCACAACACACCACCGGGGACTTCCATCTGGATAGTGCGTATCGCGTCCATGACTGCGGCGGACCTCGACTGACCTATGCCGGCATCGCCCTGCTCGACCCGCGCCTGGTCGACGGGCTTCCCGATACCTGCTATCCACTGGCACCGCTGCTGCGCCAGGCCATGGCCGAGGGACGGGTTTCCGGCCAGCATCATCATGGCCAGTGGGTTGACGTCGGCACTCCCGAGCGCCTGCGTGAGCTCGACCTGCAACTGAGCACAGCGAGACCCTGACAGGTCAGTCGCAGCTGAGCACAAGACGCACAGCTGATATGCTGGGCATATCCCGAAAGACACGAAACATCCAACTTGATCAAGGCGGAGCCAGCCGGACGCATCAACTCAGCGTGCCCCTGACCGCCTTCCCCCGCAAAGCAAAAGGAAACACTCTCATGAAAGCCAGCGTCAAATGGACCGACGGTCGCCAGTTTGTGGCAGAAACCGGTAGCGGTCACAGCGTGGTGATCGATGGTCCTCCGGACCACGGCGGCCGCAATACCGGCCCGCGCCCCATGGAAATGCTGCTGATGGGTCTCGGTGCCTGCACCTCTTTCGATGTGCTGGATATTCTCGAGAAATCTCGCGCTCCGGTGGAAGACTGCGTGGCCAGCATCGAGGCCGAGCGTGCCGACAGCGTGCCCAGTGTGTTCACGAAGATTCACGTGCACTTCACGGTGACCGGCAAGGGCCTGAAGGAGAAGCAGGTGCAGCGTGCTGTGGAATTGTCCGCCGACAAGTATTGCAGCGCATCCATCATGCTGGCCAAGGGCGGCGTTGAAGTCAGCCACTCCTTCACTATCGTCGAAAGCTGAAGCGATTGATGTCGAGAGCTGAACGGATTGTTGCCAGGAGCTGAAATGACCCGGGGCTTGACTCCGGGTCATTTCCGTCAGGTCATGCCGTCGTAGTCGCCTTCTTCTTCATCATCGGCGAGGTCGCGCCCGAAGGCACGCCACTGGGCAAGGGTCATGACTTCAGTGGATTCGGTACGCAGGTCATGGGCTATCAGCAGCTCTGAACGCTCCAGTTGGGTACGCAGTTGTCGCACCCAGCCGTGCATTCCCTCACCGGTATCGGTGGTGTCATAGCCCTGACGGGTGACATAGGTCTCCAGCAGGGCATCCAGGGTCTCGGCGGGAATCATCCGCCACGGGACCTCGATAAAGCGGCTCATGCATTCTCCTCGGCATCAGGAACAGATATCAGCCCGGCAGCTTCCCTGTCGGGCTGATCGCGGTACAGGGAAGCTTCACCTCAAAGCGCTTCCCACTCGGCCAGCCTGGCCAGGAAGGTCTCTTCGTCGATCACTGTCACGCCAGCCTGCTCGGCCTTGGCCAGCTTGCTGCCGGCACCCGGCCCGGCCACCAGACAGCTGGTCTTCTTCGACACACTACCGGCGACCTTGGCTCCCAGCTTCTGCAGACGCTCCTTGCCCTCATCACGGGTCATGCTTTCCAGACTGCCGGTCAACACCCAGGTCTGCCCCTCCAGCGGTGTAGCCCCCTGCTGAACTTCGGTCTCCTCCCACTGCACTCCGGCAGCAATCAACGCCTGAATGGTCTCGGCATTGTGCGGTTGCTGGAAGAATGTCTCGACGTGCGCCGCCACGATCGGGCCGACATCCTCGACCGCTTCCAGTGTTTCACGATCAGCCTGCATCAGCGCTTCCAGGGTGCCGAAGTGAGTCGCCAGGTTGGCTGCGGTGGCTTCGCCCACCTCGCGGATGCCCAGGGCAAAGATGAAGCGCGCAAGGCTGGTGTGTCTGGCGCGGTCCAGTGATGCGACCAGGTTGCTGGCGGACTTCTCCGCCATACGAGGTAACTCCGCCAGGTCTTCAGCCTTGAGCAGGAACAGGTCCACCGGTGTCTTGACCCAGTCACGCTCGACCAACGCATCGATCAACTTGACGCCCAGGCCATCGATATCCATCGCCCGTCGGCTGGCGAAGTGCTTGAGAGCCTCCTTGCGCTGTGCGGCGCACACCAACCCACCGGAGCAACGTGCTACGGCTTCACCCTCGACACGTTCGACCTCCGAGCCACACACCGGACATTCACTCGGAAACAGGATCTCACGGGCATCCTCGGGCCGTTGATCCTCAATCACCCGGACCACCTGGGGAATCACATCTCCCGCGCGGCGAATGGCCACGGTGTCACCGATCATCACTCCAAGCCGGGCCACCTCATCAGCATTGTGCAGGGTGGCGTTGGAGACCGTAACACCAGCTACCGAGACCGGTTCCAGACGCGCCACAGGCGTAATGGCACCGGTGCGCCCGACCTGAAACTCGACGTCATTGAGGCGGGTGGTCTGTTCCTGGGCGGGAAACTTGAAGGCAATCGCCCAGCGTGGCGCGCGTGCTACAAAGCCAAGCTCACGCTGCAGACGCAGATCATCGACCTTGATCACTGCGCCGTCGATATCATAGCCGAGGCCATCACGACGCTCGCCCAGGCGACGGCAATAATCGACGATACCTTCGGCACCTTCGACAACTTCCAGCTCTCGGCTGACCGGCACACCCAGCGATGCCAGCCGCTGCATCAATTGGCTGTGAGTCGTATCTCCTGCATCCGGCTCGATACGTGCCAACTGATAACCGGAAAATTCCAGCGGTCGTGTCGCTGTCACCCTGGGATCAAGTTGACGCAGACTACCCGCCGCCGCGTTACGTGGATTGGCGAAAACCTTGGAGCCCTGCTCCCGAGCGCGGTCATTCATTGCCTCGAAGCCGGCATGACTCATGATCACCTCGCCACGCACCTCGACCAGATCCGGTATATCGCTTCCGCGTAATTTCAGAGGGATCGAGCGCAGCGTGCGCAGATTGGAAATGATACCTTCGCCGGTGCGACCGTCACCCCGCGTCGCGCCACTGACCAGTTGCCCATTCTCGTAGACCAGCGATACAGCAGCGCCATCAAGCTTCGGCTCACAGCTGAAAATGATCTCCGCGGGCCTGGCTTCCAGCACCTTTGCCACGCGTTCGACAAAAGCTCGCAGCTCATCCTCGTTGAAGGCATTGTCCAGCGACAGCATCGGCAGGGCATGCACTACCGCCGGAAAACCATCGGCCGGTTGGGCACCGACACGCTGGGTAGGCGAGTCCGGCACAGCCAGCTCGGGATGCGCCTGCTCGATCTCCTGCAGTCGACGCAGCCGGTGATCGTACTCGGCATCGGTGAGCAATGGGTCATCGAGCACGTAGTAGCGGTGATTGGCATCTTCAAGTTCTGCACGCAGCCGAGCCGCCTGTTCTTGAATGCCGGATTCTTGAGTGTCAGAGTCGTGAATCGAGGTGTCCTGGGTCATGGCAACCTTCAGCAGAAATCCAGAGCGGAACAAGCGACATTCTACCCGTAAATACGCAGAGGCCCCATGGTGATATCACCATGGGGCCTCTGCAATCCGGCGGATGGATCAAGCCCGAAGGCCAGGAATCAATTCACCTGATAGCGATGTAGACGATGGCGGCGCTCGAATTCCTGTACTCGCTGACGAGCAAATTCGACTGTCTGCGCCGTCATGACGCTGCGATTCTCGTCCTTCAACTCACCACCCAGATGACGCACGATCACCATCGCTGTCTCGACCATTGCCTCGAAGGCGGCAGAGGTATCATTGGCCCCCGGCAGCGGCATCAACAGGGTAACGCCCGGTGACGTGAAGTCATCCATCGCCTCGATCGGGAAGGAACCCGGCTTGAGGACATTGACCATCGAGAACTGCAGGGCGCTATCCGCGTCTTCGGTCTCGAAACGGTGGAAGATGCCCATCTCGCGGCTATAGCGCAGACCACAGGCCATCATCAACTCCAGCAGGCGCGAGCCGTGGAAACCGGCAGGATCACGTGACATCACGCTGATGACAATGATCTCGTCGGCATTGGCCAGGCTATCCCGCGCGTGCTCGGCGTTGACATCATGGCGCAGCGCCTTCTCCAGTACCGGATGAACGCGGACCTTGCTGTCCTCCATGGCCGCAGCAATCTGTGCTTCTTCTGCTTCGGACAGGGGCTCATCTGCCACAGATTCCTCTGCCACAAACTCATCCGACACTGAAGGCTCGGCGTCATAACGTGGCCCGGCTCGACGCGGGGCGAACAACGGATCGTCATCTTCCGCGTAGGCCGTAGTCCCCAGGGACTGGGACTGTGCCTGAAGCTGAGCCTGTTGCTGACGCTCCAGTTCCAGTCGTGCCTGCTCGGCTTCGGCTGCCGCCCGAGCGGCCTGCTGCTCCGCCGCCTTCTGCTCAGCGAGACGCGCCGCTTCCGCAGCCTTTTCTGCCTTGAGCCGCTCGCGACGTTCACGCTCGACACGCTTGTGTTCGCGACGATCGGCCAGAGACTTCTGCAGGGAAGCGCCAAAACGCTGCATTGAGGAGCCGACCTGGCGAGAGCGAGTCTTCAGTGAATCGCCCATTCCCTCGAAATCGACGAGACGATAGTGTTCCTCGTCGTACTCATCATGATCCTCGGGATCAGCACTCAACGGCTCTGCCGACAACGTTGTTTCACGCTCATCGTCATCAGTGGCACTGAGTACCGGCTCCCGACGCTGGGGAGTGTCCGCTCCAGCCGCTGTCTGGTCTTCCGAAAACGGCTGTTCCTTGACCCCATCAGATTCGACCCTGTCAGACACTGACGCGGTGGACGGTGTCGCCGAGCGGTCTGCCGTGGTGTCTGTACGCACCGAGTCTGCACGCACCGAGCTATCGGGCCGAGATTGCTCGGGCAGGTCGACTTTCGCCTCCTGCTGAGCAGATGCTTCGGCTCTGTCGTCATTACTGTCTGGCAGACCGGCATTCGCCAGGTTGTCTGACTCAGCCTGACCCACCGCAGCGCCTGCCGCCTCGGATGTCGATACAGCAGAAGCCGCCGCACTGGATGCAGCGGTCTTCGTATCCACGCCGTCCTGCCCGTTCCGCTGCTGTGACGCACGGAACTCGTGCAGCACCCGGGATGGCCCTGGGTGCTCCTGGCGTTCGAGCTTCGGCTTGGGCTGCACACTGGAGAAGTCGGCGGGTCTGACGACGCGCGCCCCTCCATTGGGCAACTCCCAATCCACCTCGACTGCTCGAGCCTCGGCCTCCGGATCAGGTCCATCCGCGCTCGCAGTCTGCAAGCCTTCTCCCGCTACCTCATCCAGGCGGGGAGTGCGTCGTTGGCGCTGCAGGCGACGTACCCCATCGATAACGATGAGTGTCACCAGTGCCAGCCCCAGTATGATCAGCCACTCTCTAAGTTCCATGGGTCGTCATGCCTTTGCTAAGGCGCCATGCCTGTAGGTTGTTCGTCAACAGCATAGCGTGATCGCGAAAAAAAAGGCCACTTTTTTTGTTTGTCAAGCGCCGTTTTTTTCTTCGGTCTTCTCGACAATGCCTTCCCCATTCGCCCTTCCAAATCCCTCTGCTTACGTTGTCGTGCAGTATTATGGTGTTATTTGGTAAACCTTTTGCGCCAACCTTTCAAGTTTATTATGCCTCAGCCAGGGCGGCGGCTTCATCTACGTCAACCGATACAAGCCGAGAACAACCCGGTTCCTGCATGGTTACCCCCATCAATCGCTCGGCAGCTTCCATCGCAATCTTGTTATGAGTGATGTAGATGAACTGAACACTCTCTGACATTTCCTTCACCAATCTGGCATAGCGACCAACATTGGCATCGTCCAGAGGTGCATCCACTTCATCCAGCATACAGAACGGAGCCGGATTGAGTTGAAAGATAGCAAATACCATAGACAACGCAGTCAGTGCTTTTTCTCCGCCAGACAGCAAATGAATAGTACTGTTCTTCTTGCCAGGGGGTCTTGCCATGATGGCGACCCCGGTTTCCAATAAATCCTCGCCCGTCAACGTCAACCATGCGGTTCCACCACCGAAGACCCGAGGAAAAAGCGATTGCAGACCCGCATTGACTCTCTCGAAGGTGTCACGAAAGCGGGTCCGCGTCTCCTGATCAATACGCCGAATGGCCTTGTCCAGGGTCTCGAGTGCCTCGTTCAACTCAGCCTGCTGGGCCTCCAGATAGTTACGTCGTTCGGCCTGCTGCTCATACTCCTCAATGGCCGCCAGGTTGATCGCGCCCAGACGGCGAATCTTCTCGCCCAACTCCTCCAGACGAGTCTGCCAGGCGGACTCCGTGGCATTGGGATCGAGCCCTTCCATCAGGTTTTCGGCTTCGTGGCCCAGTTCCTTGAGCTGTTCATCCTGGCTCTCGGCCTTGAGCGCCAGCGCCTGCACCTGCATGCGGGCCTCCTGCAGACGTTCACGAACACCGTCGAGGTTGCGCTCATGCTGCTGGCGTGCCTGCTCGTCATCGCGAAGACGCTCGACCAGCGCCGAAGCCCTGGCGCGCGCCTCATTCAGCTCGCGCTCCTCCCGCTCACGACGATAGAGCAGTTCGTCGAGTCGCTCGCGCCGCTCTTCATCCGGCTCATGCAGCCCCTCACGGGACTCCTCGAGTTCGGCAATCCGCTCCTCGAGACGTGAACGGGTGTCACCGGCACGGCCCTGCTGCTCCGCCAGGCCGGCACGCTCGGTGGTCAGGCGCTGATGCTCCAGGGTCAGCTGCTGGGCCCGCTCACTCAAGGGGCGCTGACGCGTGCGCAACGCAGTCAGTTGTTCACGTGCCTCACTGCGACGGCGTTCGAGCCGCTCGCGCATCTCAGCACCCTCCTCCAGGCGCATCATGGCACTCTGCCACTGCTCGCGAATCTCTTCGATGGCCAGCCGGGTTTCCTCATCCGCCTCAGCCAGACTTTCGAGCTCTTCATGAATCTCGGCGCCTCGGCTGGACAGATGTTCAAGCCGACTGGCCAGACCGCTGTCCTGCACTGCCATCTGTTGTCGAGTCTGGTCCAGTTCGCGTTCATCGAGACGCAACTGCTCCAGCGCCTGCTCGGCATCAGCGACCTGTTGCTGAGCCATTTCATGTTCGGCGTCCAGCCTGACCAGTTCGGCTTCTACCTCATCAAGGGCGGCGCTGGCCTCTTCCAGACGACGGCGGCTGACCAGCAGCGCGTCCGGGCCATCACCCTCGCCACGCAAGCGCACCCATCCCCGCCCCAGCCACAACCCATCGGTGGTAATCCAGCTCTGGCCCTCTGCCAACTGGTCGCGAGCCGCCCAGGCGGCTTCACGTGATTCAGCGCAACGAATCCCGGCCAACCATTGGCTACCAGCGCCGGCACCACGCACTCGAGCGGCAAGACTGCCAGCGGGGGCCGCGACTTCGGCACTGTCGAGGATCGCAATCTCGCCACCACTGTGGGCCACTGTCATGGCATTGCCAGTGCTTTCGAATGCCGACAGCCGAGCCTTGAGCCAGGGGGCCAGCACCCAGGAAACGGCATCTTCCCAACCGGCATCGACGTCAAGCTGTTCACCAAGCCGCGGGGCCTGGCTCACTCCCAGCACTTCGAGCTGCTGGTCGAGCCCCTCATCATGGTCGGCCAGAGCCGCGGCAATCAGTGCCTCAAGGGAAGCGATTTCGCCCTGCAAGGTGCTGCGTCTGGAGCGCTGCTCATCACGCTCAGAGTCCTGTTCCGCCAGAGCTCGGCGTCCACTGTCGCGACGCGAGGCCAGTGTCTCGCGCTGTTCCTCGAGCATGGCGCGACGCTCATCGCTCTCGGCCAGGCGCTCCTTGACCTCGTCACGCTGGGCACTGAGGGCAGCAATGTCCGGCAGCTCCTCGAGCTGCTGACGACGCTTGTTGCGGTCGCTGCTGATACGCTCGAGTCGACTCTCCAGCTCACGCAGGCGATCCTGGCTGCGCTCCGCCGCATGGCTATCATTTCGCCAGCGCTCGTTGAACGACTCCCACTCGGCATCAGCTTCCTCGACACCGGGTTCAGCCTCCTCCAACGCGGCTTCGAGCTCCGCCAGTTGCTCGGCCAGTTCTTCCTGCTCCGGTGCCAGCGTCTCGAGACGCTCCTCGACGCTCTGCAGGCGCTGTTCATCCGTCTCACCAAGGCGCGCCAACTCATCGAGCTCGCGCCTGGCGGCTTCCAGATCACGCGCCAGCTGTTGGTCCCTCGAGCGGGTATGCTCGAGCTCCTGCTCCAGGCGCGCGATGGCGGTGGTGGTCTCGTAGAAGCTTGATTGACGGGCGTCGAGGTCCTGGGCAATACCATCATGCTCGGCCCGGGCTTCCTCAAGCCGGGTCTCGCACTGCCGCATGCCGAGCACTTCTCGCTCCACCGCCGTCTCCAGCTCACGGACTCGGCTCTCCTGCTCGCTCTGACTGGCCCGCAACGCCCGCCCTCGCAACAGGGCAAGCTCGCCCTTCACGCGATGCTCTTCCTGCTTCAGGGTCTGATAGCGTTTGGCTGCCTCGGCCTGGCGCCGCAGGCGCTCTAGCTGCTTGTCCAGTTCCTCGCGAATGTCCTCGAGGCGATCGAGATTCTCCTGGGTGCGACGCATGCGATTCTCGGTTTCGCGTCGGCGCTCCTTGTACTTGGAGATTCCTGCGGCTTCCTCGAGAGTAGCGCGCAGTTCCTCGGGGCGCGCCTCGATCAACCGCGAGATCATGCCCTGCCCGATGATGGAGTAGGAGCGTGGCCCGAGGCCGGTGCCGAGAAAAAGATCGGCAATATCACGACGACGACATTTCTGGCCGTTGAAGAAGTAACTCGATTGAGCGTCGCGGGTCACCTGGCGCTTGACCGATATCTCCGCGTACTGGGCATAGACGCCGCCCAGCGAGCCATCACGATTGTCGAAAACCAGCTCGATGGACGCCATGCCGACGGGCTTGCGACCAGTCGAACCATTGAAGATGACGTCGGTCATCGACTCACCGCGCAGCGTCTTGGCCGAGGACTCCCCCATCACCCAGCGCACGGCATCGATGATGTTCGACTTGCCACAACCATTGGGTCCGACGATCGCCGTCATGTTGCCCTGAAAGGGCACCGTGACCGGATCAACAAAGGACTTGAAGCCCGCGAGGCGGATCGACGTCAGACGCATGGATTATTCGACTACCTGATCGATGATTAGCGCGACAGGATCCTGATCTGACGCCGAAACTGCAACCCCCTTGCGCTCTCCCATCAAATCTCCGGGCTGGGCCTGAGCCTGACCGCTGGCCGAGACCCGTGCCACCAGGCGCACTTCAGCAGCATCCTTGAGGGTTGCAGCCGGTGACATGGCGTTGGCTTCACTCAGTACCACCGTGGCCGGAAGCTGGTTCGGTCGCAGCTGCTGAATGGCGAGGGGCGGCAATTGGCCGGCACTGTCACGAGCGACGACAAAGATGGACGCATCCTGGGGCAGACGATCCGCCAGCCCCTCGGCCAGAGACAAGCGTACAGTGACTCGGTTTCCGCTGACCGCCGCCGTACCATTGGCTGAGTCCAGGCGCTGCGTGGCCACTCGAATGCCTTCCTGCATGGCATTGGCAATCACTGGGGGAATATCCGCCGCCAGCGCACGCCGCCAGTAATCGATGGCCTGTTGATACTGCTGCTCTTCAAAGGCATCCACGCCCAGCAGGCCCATCAGGGTGGGTTCATTCGGGTCCATCGCCAGGGTTTCGTCGACCAGCGCCTGCACTTCTGGCGTCAGTTGGCGCTGATTGGCGAAGTAAGTGATCTGAGCTTTCTCGGCCAACCACCAGGCCTTGCGACCTTCCAGGACAATCAGCCGATCCAGTGCCTGCTCGGCCTTGTCCAACTGACCACCGTCACGATAGAGCGGGTAAAGCGTGCGCCACACATTGGGGTTATCCGGTTGCTGCCGAGCCTGCTGCTCGAGGGTTGTCATCAGTTGCTGTGGCGTTCGCTGGGGATCCTCACGAACGCTCTTGATAGCTTGATGCAACGCCAGATCCCCTTCTGCGCCTTCATGGCTGTACCAGCCGAGACTGGCCGCCACCACCAGCACAATCACCAGCGGCACCACCACTCTCCCTGCTGTCGACGACTTCAGGGGCGAGCGACGCAGATGAACGGTGTCATCCAGCAGTGCGCGCTGCAGCTCCTTCAGGTCCTCATCGAAACGTTCCTGGTCAATATCACCACGTTCCAGTGCCGCTTCCAGCGACGCCTCCCGGCGCCGATACACCGCCACGTTCTGCGCGGCCGCATCGTCGCCCTCCTCCAGGGCACGCTGGCGTTTCTCGACCAGAGCTGCGCGCCGCAGAGGAATCATCAACAGCCAGGCGGCCATCAGCAGCAACAGCGAAAAGGTCAGCCACATCCAGATCATTCGTCTCCCTCACGCTTGATCAATGCTGCCAGACGCTGCTGCTCTTCCTGCGTGAGTGCTCCCATGCGGGCCTTGCGCCTTGATCGAACCAGAACAATCAGTACCACCACGCCCACCATGACCAGCGCCGCCGGCAACCCCCACAGCAACAGGGTCCTGCCTTCCAGCCTCGGGTTATAGAGCACATAGTCGCCGAAGCGATTGACCATGTAATCGATGATTTCCTTGTCGGAGCGGCCATCCTGCAACTGCAGGTAGATTCGCTCACGCATGTCGGCGGCGATCGGCGAGTTGGAATCCCCGATCGCCTGGTTCTCACACTTGGGGCAGCGCAATGTCCCCACCAGATCGCGATAGCGCTGTTCGGTGACAGGATTGCCGAAGGAGCGCACCTCGACAGTCTCGGCAATGGCCGAAACACTATGCAGCAGGACCGTCATGGTCAGCAGGGCCATCGTGGCCAGCCATGCCTTTCCTGGCACCGCCTTCTTGAACATTGCCATCCTCATGGCGTTGCGCATTACTGCCATTTTTCCACCTCCGGCAGAATGATCTGGTCGACGTCCTCGGCGGTGATATAGCCGGTATGGTGATAACGAATCACGCCCTCGGCATCGACGAGGAAGGTCTCAGGGGCGCCGTAGACGCCGAGGTCAAATCCCAGGCTCCCGTCGGGGTCGAAGATATTGACCTCGAAGGGATTGCCGAACTGTTGCAGGAAAGCCGTGCCCCTGGCCCGTTGAGCGACGTCATCCGCTCCCTGCTCCTTGTAGTCGACACCGACCAGGCGCACGCCGCGCTCAGCCAAATCGAGTAACTGCGGCATTTCCTGACGACAGGTGGGACACCAGGAGCCCCATACATTGACCAGGGTGACCTGCCCCTCGAGCAGGCTGGCATCGACCTTGCGCTGCGGGTCCTGCAACGTGCTCAGCGAGAAGGCCGGAAACTCGCGAGCCATCAAGGCCGACTCGCGCTCGGAGGGATTGATCGACAGGCCACGATACAGAAAGACGGCCAGCACCAGAAACGCCACCAGCGGCAACAACAGCAACAGACGACGCTTCATGCCCTGACCTCCCGGGCAGATGACTCAACAGAGGGACTCGGCAGTGGCGGCTCCTTTACCGCCAGACGACGGCGGTAACGCCGGTCGGCCACGGCCACCAGGCCACCAATGGCCATCATCAGAGCTCCCAGCCACAGCCAGCGCACAAAGGGTTTGATCTGAAAACGCATGGCCCAGGTGTCGCCATCAAGTTCTTCGCCCATGGCGATATAGAGGTCATGGAACAGGCCCGGCTTGAGCGCCACCTGAGTCATTGGCATGCCCCGTGCAATGTAAAGACGCTTTTCCGGTGTCATCACGAAACGACTGGTGTTGTCGCCACGACGCACTTCGATGGTCGCGGCATCCGAGAGGTAGTTGGGGCCACGGCGCTCATCCAGAGCCGTCATGGTAAAGGTCATTCCTGCCAGCTCAAGGCTGTCGCCAACCCCCATGCGCACATTACGCTCGACCGCGTAGTTGGACACCATGGTGACCCCGACGATGGTCACCGCCAGCCCAAGATGCCCCAGCACCATGCCCCAGTACGCAGGTGTCAGGCGCTTGATGGCGTTGAGCCGCCCGGTGTCGAGAGAGCGGGTGTTGCTGGAAGTGCTGCTACGTGAGGTCTTCTGCCACAGATCGCGTATCAGCGACAGCACCAGCCACAGCGCACAGACCAGGCCGATACTGACCTTCGGGCTCCACTCACCGTGATAGAGCAACGGAATGACGGCGCCGATCAGCAATGCCGCCACACCCGACAACCCTAGACGCCGGGCCAGTTCGCTGCCCTTCATGTGCTTCCAGCGAGCACTGGGACCCAAGCCCATGAACACACACAGGATCACCGTCAGCGGGACGAACAGGGCATTGAAGTAAGGCGGGCCGACGCTGATCTTGCCGAGGTTGAGCGCATCCAGCAGCAGCGGATAGACCGTACCCAACAGCACTGTCACCGTCATCACCACCAGCAGGATGTTGTTGACCAGCAACAAGGCATCCCGTGACAACCAGGTGAAGGCGCCAGGCTGGCTGACACGCGGTGCACGCAGAGCAAACAGCAGCAGAGACAAGCCGACGGTAATCCCCAGCAACACCAGAATGAACAACCCCCGAGAGGGGTCATTGGCAAAGGCGTGCACCGAAGTCAGCACTCCAGAGCGCACCAGGAAGGTTCCCATCAGTGACAACGAAAAGGTCACGATCGCCAGCAACACCGTCCAGCTCTTGAAGGTCCCGCGCTTCTCGGTCACCGCCAGCGAATGTATCAGCGCCGTACCCGCCAGCCAGGGGAGCAGAGAGGCATTCTCCACCGGATCCCAGAACCACCAGCCGCCCCAGCCCAACTCGTAGTATGCCCACCAGCTGCCCAATGCAATCCCTACCGTGAGAAAGGCCCAGGCAATATTGGTCCAGGGGCGCGCCCAACGGGTCCAGGCAGCATCAAGACGCCCACCCAGCAAGGCGGCAATGGCAAAAGCGAAGACCACACTGAAACCGACATAGCCCATGTACAGCATCGGCGGGTGGATGATCAGCCCGACATCCTGCAACAGCGGATTGAGGTCGGCGCCGTCCGGCGGCACATTGGGCAGCATGCGAGCAAAGGGGTTGGAGGTGAACAGCACAAAGGCCAGAAACCCGGTGCTGACCAGCCCCATGATCCCCAGCACTCGCGCGACCATGTCCGGTGGCAGAGCACGGGAGAAACAACCGACAGCAAAGGTCCAACCGCCGAGGATCAGACTCCACAGCAACACCGAGCCTTCATGGTTGCCCCACACGGCACTGAACTTGTAATACCAGGGCAGCATGGAGTTGGAGTTGTCCGCCACCGTGATGACGCTGAAGTCATCGAGCAGAAAACTGGCGGTAAGACAGCCATAGGCCACCAACACAAAGGCCATCTGCCCCGCAGCCATGGGACGCGCATAGGCCATCCACAACGGCCGACGTGTCGCCGCCCCCGCAAGAGGCAGTACCGCCTGCAACACCGCCATCAGCAGAGCAATGATCAGGGCGAAGTGGCCGATTTCCGGAATCGTCTCGATAACCATACTGGAGTCCTTGCCCGAGGCGTTCAGCGCGTTTCCGCGGCCTCGGGCGCCTGTCGATAATCCGCGGGAGAATAGCCGGCCTTCTCGAGGGCCTCGGCGACTTCCGGCGGCATGTAATTCTCGTCGTGCTTGGCCAGCACCTCGTCCGCTGCGATCCAGCCACCTTCAGTCAGCTTGCCGACCACGACGACCCCCTGCCCATCGCGGAACAGATCCGGCAGGATGCCATCGTAATGAACCTCAACCTCGTCGACGAAGTCGGTCACCACGAACCGAACCTCAAGGCTGTCGCCATCACGCTCGACGCTACCGTCCTTGACCATGCCACCAGCCCGCAACTGGTGATCCAACGGTGCCTCACCGGCAGCGATCTGCACCGGGCTGAAGAACAGATTGATATTGCTGCGCAACGCATAAAGCGTCAGACCCACAGCGATGGCACACAGCGCCACCAGACCGATGATCAGCAACATACGATTGCGACGTCTGACTCTCATCCTTGTCCTCCGCCATTGGTCGCTGCCGCACGCCGAATGCGCCGCCGCAGATCACGGCGCACTGTGCGAATTTCACTGCGTACCAGCAGCACACAGAGCGCAAGAAGCCCCAGACTGACGCCCCAGGCCGTCCATACGTAGACACCATGACGGCCCATGGCCAACCAGTCGGAAAAGGAGTCGAAGGCCATCAACATTTCTCCCTGAACATGTCCTGCACCCAGCGCTTGCTCTGCTCACGGCGCAGGATCTCGCTGCGCACCCGTGTCAACGTGAAGGCAGCAAAGAAGGCATAGAACCCCACCACCATGATCAGTAGGGGTAACCACATTTCCACCGGCATTGCCGGACGTTCGGTGATGGTGAATGAAGCGGGCTGATGCAGGGTATTCCACCACTCTACGGAGTATTTGATGATGGGAATATTGACCACCCCGACCATGGTCAGAATAGCGGCCGCCCGTGCCGCCGACTCGAGGCGGTAGAACGTGGCCCGCAGTACCATCACACCGATATACAGGAACAGCAGGATCAGCATCGAAGTCAAGCGTGCATCCCACTGCCACCAGGTTCCCCAGGTCGGCTTGCCCCACACAGAACCCGACAGCAATGCCATGAACGTCATTACGGCACCCAATGGCGCCATCATCGCCGCCGCCATATCGGCCACCCTGATCTTCCACACCATGTAGACGAATCCACAGACCGCCATGGCGATATAGATCGACTGGCCCAGGAAGGCCGCCGGCACATGGACATAGATGATGCGGAAGCTGTTGCCCTGCTGATAGTCAGCCGGCGCAAAGACCAGCCCCCAGACGCTGCCGACCACGATCAGGATCAACGCCAGAGCCCAGCACCAGGGTTCGAATCGCGACGCAATAGCGTAGAACCAGCGCGGCGACCCGAGTTTATGGAAAAACGCCCACATCGGTATCATTCCTTGAATCAATCGTGAAGACTGACACGCAACGAGGCCGCAATGGCCCATGGCGCCAGCATCAATGCCACACACAGGAAGGCACCGAGAATTGCCAGATGGGCCAACCAGGCCCCGCCCTCGATAACAGCGACGATAGCGCCACTACCGAAGATCAGCACCGGCATGAATAGCGGCAGTACGATCAACGCCAGCAGCATTCCGCCCCGCGCCAGCCCAACGGTCAGTGCCGCACCGATGGCGCCGATCAGGCTGATACAGGCACTGCCCAGCGCCACGGAAGCCGACAGCACCAGGTAACTGCCCTCGGGAAGCGACAACATCAGTCCCAACAGCGGCGCCAACAAGGCCAGTGGAACACCGGTCACCAGCCAATGCACTGCCACCTTGGCGATCACCAGCAATGGCAATGGATGCGGCGTCAACATCAGCTGTTCCAGGGTGCCATCATCATGATCAGTACGAAACAGCCCATCCAGTGACAGCAGCGCTGCAAGCAATGCCGCCACCCACAGGATACCCGGCGCAATCAACGCCAACTGGTCAGCATCAGGAGAAATGCCCAACGGGAACAGGGTGATGACCATGGCGAAGAACATCAGCGGCGTCAGCGCATCGCCGGGGCGCCGTGTCACCATCAGCAAGTCGCGTTTCAGCGTTGCCGACAGGGCTGTTCCCAGTCCCGCGCCGCTGCTGCGTGCCCTCAGTAACCCTGGTGAATCCAACGGATCCAGTGATCGAACTTCCTGCCTCATGCTGCCGCCACCTCACCAGCCAGACGCAGGCTGCGCAGCCCTTCGATACGCTCGAGAGCATGATGCGTCGTCACCAGCACCGCGCCTCCCCTACGCGCATGCTCCGCCAGCAACTGCTCCAGCGCAGCCACGCCCTCGGCGTCGATGGCGATGAAGGGTTCATCCAGAACCCACAGCAAGCGGGGCGTCAGGTGCAGGCGCGCCAGTGCGATGCGGCGCTGCTGTCCGGCCGACAACTGTATGGCTGGCACCTCCTCGAACCCGACCAGGCCCACCCTGGCCAGCGCCAACTCACAATCGCGGGAAGACACCTGGTCACCACTGATGGCCTGGTACCAGCGCAGATTCTCCAGCGCACTGAGGTGCGCCTTTACCCCGGCGCCGTGGCCCAGATAGAGCAGGTTGGCCAGTAGCTCGGACCGTACCCGTCGCAGAGGCTCCCCCTGCCACAGAACCTCGCCTTCCACATCGACAATCTGGCCACAGAGCACCTTGAGTAGCGTGGTCTTTCCGCTGCCGTTGGGTCCCTCGATACGCATCACATCCCCGGCGTTCAGGGTCAGGTCGAGGCCACGAAACAGCCAGCGGCCATCACGCTCGCAAGCCAGTTGTCGAGCTTCAAGACTCAGACTCAAGACACACCCCAGGATAAACAGATTCGCACAGACTTTACACGGATTGCCCCAGCCGAACCAGCAGCCACAGGCGGCAAGCCGTCGCAGTCTGATGACAGATCAGATCCATGATACTTGCGTGTTCCGCTGGCACTGCTATTCTTCTCCCAAACACTGTATGTATCGACAGGTATTTTTCGCAAGGAAGGCTCTGTCGCGATTGCTCCACTCCTGGTTGCAACCGCCGGCAGCGCTCGCCAAGGGGAGACCATGTGCCATGACCACCGTCACACTGCAGTTCTTTGAGCGCCGTCCCAATCTGCCCATTGCCGAGAGCTGGGCTCCCGTCGACCATGACGCCGACAGCTGTGCCGAGATCCCGCTGATCGGTAATGTCTCGGCAGGCCTGCCCATTGAGGCCTGCAGCGACACCGCCAGCATTCACGTGCCCTCAAGCATGATCCGACGCAACACCTATGCGCTTCAGGTACGCGGAAACTCGATGATCGATTGCAATATCTTCGATGGCGATGTGATCATCATCGAGCGCCAGGAAAGTGCCGAGAACGGCGAAACGGCAGTGGTCATGATCAACGACCAGGAGGTCACCCTGAAGAAGCTGTATATCGAGAAGAATGGTGTGCGCCTGCAACCGGCCAACACCAGCATGCCCCCCATCTATCTACGCAATAGTGACATTCGCGTACTGGGGCTGGTCATGGGTGTGGCACGACGGGCGGAGATGGCGGCCTGATGCGCTACCCGGTTCCCGATCTGGCGCCCGGTAGCTGGTTCGAAATCGAGATCGAGATCGAGCGCAGTCGTTTCATTACCTGGTTGGCCCATGCGCCGGATACGGCAGCGTTCGATGGCCTGCTGGCGGCCGCACGCAGCGCCCACCCCAATGCCAGCCATCACTGCAGTGCCTTTGTCGCCGGTTCGCCCGGTGAGCAGGTCAATATCGGCTTTTCGGATGACGGAGAGCCCGGCGGGACCGCCGGTCGCCCGATGTACCAGGCCCTCACCGGCGATGGTATCGGCCAGGTCGCGGCAGTGGTCACTCGCTACTTCGGGGGCATCAAACTCGGTACCGGCGGCCTGGCGCGCGCCTATACCCAGGCGGTCATGGCGGCGCTGGCAGAAGTCCCGAGGCGTGAGATCACCGAACGCCGTGAGTTGCGTATTCAGGTTGATTTCGCCGGGGAAGCAGACACCCGGGACTGGTGTACCCAACACGACGTTACCATCACCGATGCCCTGTATACCGCCAACGGGGTTACCCTGGTACTGGGCTGGCCAAGCGATACGCCAGTGGATGTCAGCACCCTGCACTCACGCCTGAAAGGCAGGCTGGAACTGGAAGGCGAAGCCCCGACCTGATTACCAACAGCCGATCGGCTTGCCCACCTTCCATTATTGACCCGGCATGCTTTCATGTTGGGTTGATTGCGGCACAGGGATGTGCCGCCGTCGGCCATCAGGCCGACGCGAGACCGCATCACACCAGCAGATCCGCGCATCTGCGCCAGTGTGGTGCGGACGACAATCAAATCGATCAGGATGAGCTATTTGATTGCCATGTTAATAATAGCGGCACAGGGACCTGCTGCCGTCGGCCATCAGGCCGACGCGAGACCGCACCACACCAGCAGATCCACGCATCTGCGCCTGTGATGCGGACGACAATCAAATCGATCAGGATGAGCTATTTGATTGCCATATCAATAATACCAGCTCTGACAGCTCCGCTTCTTCCCGAGTCAGGATATGCCGATTGAATTCGGGACCAACGCTTTCGTTTCCTCTGGCGCAGCTCTGGCCGATGCCCCGTCGGCAGTGACAGCGCCTGCAGGCGAACGCTCACTACGCCCGCCACTGGACGCTTCGGTGTCGCCGATATACCGAGCACGTTTCTCCGGCTTGAGCCTGGTGATATCCACCACCACCAGACCATCGATGCAATAGCTGAAGCCGGTATCGACCCCGAAGGCATGAAAGCTGACACCACCAGGCTGGGCCACCTCGACGTACTGCTTGTAGAGTGCCGGCACTCCAGCCCCCATCGCCTGCAACGCGTGTTTGAGGCGCAGGAAATCCGCCTTCATGTCATTGCCCGAAAACAGACGTTCAGCCTCATGGCGTCCAGCTGAAGACAGCTGCACCGGAGCACGTGGGCGTATCTCGCTGGCATCGTTGGCATGATAGTGGCGGTAGTAGCTGAGCAACAGGTCCTTGGCCAGCGGCGGCATATGGTTGGGAATGGTCACCGGGCCGAACAGCCAACGTACTTCAGGATGCTTACGCAGGTAAGCCCCCAGCCCCAGCCACAGATAGTCGAGGCTGCGGCGTCCCCAGTAGCGTGGCTGGACAAAGCTCCGTCCGAGCTCCAACCCATGACGCCAATCCTGCCAGGGAGCGTTGTCGAGATGGAAGATGGTTGAGCTGTAGAGCCCCTCGACCCCGCGCGCCTCAAGAATCCTGCTGACTTCACCGAGGCGATAGGCGCCGGCGATCTCGAGATCCTTGTCATCCCACAGGATCAAGTGGCGATAGAGGACATCGTAATCGTCGAGATCCCGCTTCCTGCCGGTCCCTTCGCCAACACGACGGAAGGCAACCTCACGCAAGCGCCCAATCTCACGCATGACCGCCGAGTCCGGATGGTAGTCAAACAGCAGGATCTGCTTGCCATCCGGCGTCTCACCAAGTCGCTCGGCACCAGACAGCTCCTCCCGCAGTCGCTGGCGACTTTCCGGGTGAGCGATCCCCGACTCAGTAACGAATACACCGCGCTTGCCCTTGCCCAGACGATAGACATGCTTGCGCAACAGCTTGAGCTTGGCGGCGGTCGCCAGATCGTCACGGTCAAAGCGATCCAACGGAATCTCGCCCCCTACCCGCATGGCAATCTGCCGACCACGCTGGCGAAACATCTCGTTGGGCAGCAGCAAGGTGCCAAGCGGCGAGTAGAGCGACGTCAGTGAATAGAACAGCGAGGAGTTACGCCCTCCGACATGCACCGGCACAATGGGCGCATTGGTTCGGCGCGCCGCATGCAGAAAACCGGACATCCAGTCGCCGTCCTTGATGCCCGACGGGCCCGCACGGGACACCTCTCCAGCAGGAAAGACGATAACCGCCTGTTCCTCGTCCAGAGCGTCGACGATGCCCTGAAGGCTCTTGCGAAATCCCCTGCGCGACAGGTTGTCCACCGGCAACAACAGCGGCGCCAGCGGGCGAATCTGCAACAACAGGTCATTGGCAATGATCTTCACGTCCGGGCGCAGATCCGCGACCATGCGCACCAGCGCCAGGCCATCGAGCGCCCCCAGCGGATGATTGGCGACAATGACCACGCGCCCGGTTACCGGAATATTGTCACGCTCGCGGGAGGAAAGCGTGTAGCCGAAGTCCAGATGCTCCAGCACCCGATCAATGAACTCGAGGCCGCCGACGTTCTGGTACTGCACCAGAAAGTCGTTGATTTCCTGCTCATGCACCAACCGCTTGAGACCGGCAACAAACAACTGTCGACACCACCCCGGCCAACGTTGAACTGCCGGCGCCTTTTCACGCAGCGCTCCATCGATATCGATCATCTGCCTTTCCCCAGGCGTGGCGTTATAAGGCCAGACTAGGGCGGACAAGTGACAGTTGGATGGCCGGACCAGGACGGAGAAATGACAGTGGGATGCGAGCCGCAAGCCGCGAGCCGCAAGCCGCAAGCCGCAAGCCGCGAGCCGCGAGCCGGTCGATGCTGAACGGATAGGCCTCAGCCAATGGTGAAAGCTGGCCTGACGAAAAAAGGGAGCTCCCGTAGCACAGGAACTCCCTCTTTCAGTTGGGTGCGCCGAACCTGACGCCTCCGACCAACCGCTCGAGACTCGGAACTCGAGGCCCGAAGCTGGCCTTCAGCCCAGATACTTGATCATCACCCCGGCGGCCACTGCCGAGCCGATGACGCCGGCGACATTCGGCCCCATGGCATGCATCAGCAGGAAGTTATGGGGGTTGGACTCCAGCCCGATCTTGTTGGACACCCTCGCCGCCATGGGTACGGCAGAGACACCAGCCGAACCGATCAAGGGATTGATCGGGTTCTTGCTGACCGCATTGAGCAGCTTGGCCATCAACACGCCACAAGCGGTACCGATCGCAAAGGCGACCATGCCGAGCCCGAGAATGCCCAGCGTCTCGATCGCCAGGAAACGATCCGCCATCAGCTTGGAGCCCACGGAAAGGCCGAGGAAGATCGTCACGGTATTGATCAGGGCATTCTGCGCAGTATCCGACAGACGCTCGACCACCCCACACTCACGCATCAGATTGCCGAAGCAGAACATACCCAACAGTGGCGCCGCATCCGGAAGGAACAGGACCACCAGGATCAACAGCGCCAGCGGGAAAACGATCTTCTCCAACCGCGAAACCGGGCGCAGTTGGGTCATGGCGATCTCGCGTTCCTTCGCCGTGGTCAACGCACGCATGATCGGCGGCTGAATCAGTGGCACCAACGCCATATAGGAGTATGACGCCACGGCAATAGCCCCCAGCAACTCCGGCGCCAGCATACTGGCCACATAGATCGAAGTCGGACCATCCGCACCACCGATGATACCGATCGCTGCCGCCTGGTTGAGGGTGAAGTCCATCACCCCCGCCGCCGACAGCGTCACCGCCCCGATCAGCGTGGCAAAGATACCGAACTGGGCAGCAGCACCGAGGAACAGCGTACGCGGATTGGCCAGCAGCGGACCGAAGTCGGTCATCGCACCGACCCCCATGAAGATCACCAACGGGGCAATACCCGAGGCAATCGCCACACTATAGAACTGGTACAACACGCCATGGGCAAAACCGGCGTCCATGGCGATATCGTTGGCCGTACGCACCAGCGCCGGTGAGATATCGCTGTGCAACAGCTCCTCAAGCGAGTGCCGCCAGCTGTCGATATCAACACCAGCAGGCAGTGAGGTTCCCAATGCCTGAGCCATCTGCGTCAATAGTTCGGGACGACCAAGGTGGGCCGCCTGCTCGGCGGCCGACAGTGCCAGTCCTGCCTCGGGAATATTGGCAAGAATCCCGCCAAAACCGATCGGCACCAGCAACAGCGGCTCAAATTTCCTGGCTATCGCCAGCCACAGCAGCAGCAGCCCGACCACCACCATTACCGCCTGGCCGAGGCTCAGGTTGTACAGGCCGGAGCCGTACCAGAGCGTCAGAATCTTCTCCATGATGCGTCCCTAGAGCACGACCAGCGCGTCACCTACGGACACACTGTCGCCTTCAGTCACCTTGACTTCGGATACGGTGCCGGCCACCTGAGCGCGCACCTCGGTTTCCATCTTCATCGCTTCGAGGATCACCACCACGTCGCCTTCGGCCACGCTATCCCCCGGCTTGACGTTGATCTTGAAGATGTTGCCTGCCAGTGGCGCGTCTACCGATACACCGCTGGAGGCAGCGGGAGCGGCAGACGCTGCCGGAGCCGCCGAAGCCGCTTCCGCCACCTGGGTAATCTCGCCACCCTCACTCACCTCGACCACATAGGCGTTGCCGTTGACCTTGACGGTGTAGGTTTCCGGCCCGCTGGAAGCGGTCGTGGCGGCAGGCTGAGTCGCCGCCTGCGCGGACTCGAGTGTCGGCACAGGCTCGAAAGCGTCGGGGTTGTCGCGATTCTTGAGAAACTTCAAGCCAATCTGTGGGAACAGTGCATAGGTCAATACGTCGTCGACCTGACGCCCGCCCTCCGCCAGGCGAATGCCTTCGTTACTCGCCTTGTCCGCAAGCTCCGAGGTGAGACGATCCATCTCCGCGCTCAGGTGATCCGCCGGACGCTCGGTGATCGGCTCACCACCTTCCAGCACGCGCTGCTGCAACTCCGCGTTGAAGGCTGCCGGCGCCGCACCATACTCGCCCTTGAGTAGTGCCTGAACCTCGCGGGAAATGGACTTGTAGCGCTCGCCCATCATCACATTCATGACCGCCTGAGTACCGACGATCTGCGACGTTGGCGTCACCAGCGGAATGTACCCCAGGTCTTCACGTACTCGCGGAATCTCGGCCAGCACATCGTCGAGACGGTCGCCGGCCCCCTGCTCCTTGAGCTGGCTTTCCATGTTGGTCAGCATGCCACCGGGCACCTGGGCCACCAGGATGCGCGAGTCGATCCCTCTGAGCGAGCCCTCGAACGCCGCGTACTTCTTGCGCACCTCACGGAAATACCCGGCAATGTCCTCGAGAAGTTCAAGGTCGAGTCCAGTGTCACGCTCGGTACCCTGGAGAATTGCCACCACCGATTCAGTAGGGCTGTGGCCATAGGTCATCGACATCGAGGAAATCGCGGTATCCACATTATCGATACCGGCCTCGGCCGCCTTGAGTGCCGTGGCTGTCGACATGCCGGTGGTGGCATGGCACTGCATGTGGATGGGAATATCCAGCGTCTGCTTGAGACGTGTCACCAGCTCATAGGCGGTATAGGGCGTCAGTAGTCCAGCCATATCCTTGATGGCCAGGGAGTCGGCACCCATCTCGGCGATGGTTCGTGCCAGCTCTACCCAGCTTTCCAGGGTATGGACCGGACTGACAGTGTAGGAGATCGTCCCCTGAGCATGGCCGTCGTTGGCCTTGACCGCCTTGATGGCACGCTCGAGGTTGCGCGGATCATTCATCGCGTCGAATACGCGGAACACATCCACACCATTGGTCTTCGCTCGCTCGACAAAACGATCCACGACGTCATCGGCATAATGGCGATAGCCCAGCAGGTTCTGGCCACGCAACAGCATCTGCTGGGGCGTGTTGGGCATGGCCTCCTTGAGGGCCCGAATACGCTCCCAGGGATCTTCACCGAGATAGCGAACACAGGCATCGAAGGTCGCGCCACCCCAGGACTCCAGAGACCAGAAGCCAACCCTGTCGAGCTTCTCGGCAATCGGCAGCATGTCGTCAATACGCATGCGGGTGGCAAATAGCGACTGGTGGGCGTCGCGCAGCACGACATCGGTGATGCCGAGCGGTCGTTGAATCTCACTCATGTCATGGCCCTGTTATCGTTGAAAGTTGCTGACTGGAGCTGGAAATTCGTTGCAATCGGCGCAGAATCAGCGACGATGGCGCTGCCGGTGCTGATGGATGGCAGCCGTGATCACCGCCATCAGGGTTTCATCCTGCTGTGGCGAAGAAGAAGAGGTCGATGTCTTGCGTGGCGCTGCTGCCGGCACTACCGGCTGCGGAAAGAAACGTCCAATGATGCGGGACATCAGTGTCATGGTGACAACAAGCACCGTAAGAAAAACAAAAACGAAGCCCATACCTAGCCCCATCAGGCTGAGGCCTTCGTTCAGGAGTTGTGAATCCTGCATGCAGAATCTCCCCTTGTTATTGCGCCAAAGTGTATCGATTTTTCATGATCGAGCCACCTGCCAGTAATTTTGATGTTATAGCCTGCCATAATTGAGGCAGATGACAATCGCGTTAAGGTAGCAGTTTTGGTTGTTAATTTACTACATAGATCAGGCCTAGACGAAGGTCGCATAGGTCTCGCCCCCATGGAAGGCGTGATCGATCACCACGCCCGAGACCTGCTGACACGAGACGCCGGTTTCGACTGGACCGTCACCGAGTTCGTGCGGGTCGTCGACGCGCGCCTGCCGCCCAGAGTGTTCCACAAGCACTGCCCCGAGCTGACCCGGGACAGCGTGGCGACTCCTGGCGGCATCCCCGTTCACCTGCAACTGCTCGGCTCCGACCCCGAAGCCCTCGCTGCCAACGCCCGCCAGGCGTTGCGCCTGGGCGCCATCAGTCTGGACCTCAACTTCGGCTGCCCGGCAAAGCTCGTCAACCGACATGACGGTGGCGCCTCATTATTACGCGATCCACACCGACTGTTCCGCGCAGTGGACGCCGTGCACCGTGCTGTAGGCGACACCATCCCGGTCACGGCCAAGATCCGTCTCGGCTTTTCCCATCGCCGACTGGCCCTGGAGTGCGCCAGAGCGGCGGAGGACGCCGGAGCCACACAACTGGTGGTACACGCCCGCACCCGTGATGAGGGCTACCGACCACCCGCCCACTGGGAATGGATCGGTCGCATTCGCCGCCAATTGCAAATCCCGGTGGTTGCCAACGGCGACATCTGGACCCTCGAAGACTACTGGAAGGCCCGCACCCTTTCCGGCTGTCGCGACGTCATGCTTGGCCGCGGCGCCCTTGCCGACCCCTGGCTGGCTCCGCGCATTCGCCACTGGCAGCGCACAGGGGAGCGCCTCCTCGACACCTGCTGGGAGCAGCGCGCCGCCCTGCTCAGCAACTATGCTGCACTGCAGCGTACTACACTACCAGAACGAGTGGTAGTTTCACTACTCAAGCAATGGATGAACCAGATGCGCGCCAGGGATAGTGAAGCCGCCGAGCGCTTTCAGGCCGTGCGCCGCATCACCGATCTCGACGCCCTCCTCGACGGACTCAATCAAACGCCTCCCCCGGCCATTGCCGTCGGCTAGTCGTGAACATGGAAGGTCTCCCGCGGCCCCCACACAATCCTTCCGGGATTGTTCAACAGCCGGACCACCGATGATATGGCTGCTGGCCGCACGTCCGGGCGTAGTGGCAGCGGGCAGTCGGACGAAGCCTTTCGCAACGTGACGGTGGGCGAAACAGGCTGTGCATACCAGATTGTCCGCTGAAAGCGCTCAGACACCCACAATCCGCGCGCGGAATCTACGGCCTTTCAGTTTTCCATTGGCAAGCTTGCCCAACGCCTTTTTGGCGACCTCTCGCTCCACCGCTACAAAAGTAGAGAAATCAAACAGCTGAATCTTCCCGATCTGAGTTCCGTCAATGCCACCTTCCCCAGTCAGTGCGCCAACAACATCCCCAGCACGCACCTTCTGCTTCTTGCCACCATCAATCTGCAGCGTAGACATCACCGGCCGTGAAGCCACAAAGTCCCTGGGCAACGGCGGAACTTCCTGCAGTGTTATCGGCTGCTGTGTCGACTCCTCCAACCGCTCCAGTTTGTAGATCTCCTTCTTGCTGACCAGCGACAGCGCCACCCCCTTCTGCCCTGCCCGGCCGGTGCGGCCGATCCGGTGCACATGCACCTCCGGGTCGCGTGAAAGGTGGTAGTTAACCACCACCGGCAACTCCTCAATATCCAGCCCGCGCGCGGCCACGTCTGTCGCCACCAGAATGGAAGCGCTGCCATTGGCAAACAGCGCCAGCGTACAATCGCGATCCTTCTGCTCCATATCTCCATGGAGCGCAAGCGCGGAGAATCCGGCGCGCTTCAGCGCCTGCGCAGCCTCATCGGTGTCCTTCCTGGTATTGCAGAAAACCAGTACCGAGGAAGCATCGAAGTTGGCCAGCAACTGGTATAGCGCTGCGGGCCGCTCCTCGTTGTTCTCCACCCGGTAGTATTTCTGCTCGATCGTGCTCTGGGTGTGCGGCGAGGAGACTTCCACCTTGACTGGGTTGCGCAACACCCGCGCCGCCAGTGCATCGATGGTCTTGGGATAAGTGGCTGAAAACAGCAGCGTCTGACGCTGCTGTGGCAGCTCCGCCAGAATCTGGTCCAGCACCGCCTGAAAGCCCATATCCAGCATCCGGTCCGCCTCGTCCAGCACAAGAGCCTGCACCTCGCTCAGGTCGAGATTGCCCTTGCGCAGGTGATCATCAATGCGCCCGGGCGTACCCACCACGATATGCGCCCCATGCTTGAGCGAGCCAACCTGCGGCCCGAAGGGCATACCGCCACACAGGGTCAGGATCTTGATGTTGGGAATGGTCCTCGCCAGCTTGCGCAACTCCCTCGCCACCTGGTCCGCCAACTCACGGGTAGGACACAACACCAGTGCCTGCACCCGGAATTGCTCTACCTGCAGCTTGTGCAGCAGGCCCAGGCCAAAGGTCACGGTCTTGCCTGAGCCGGTCCTGGCCTGGCCGATCACATCCCGTCCCTCCATAATCGCCGGCAGCGCGGCGGCCTGGATTTCCGTCAGGTGGGCATAGCCGAGATCCTCCAGGTTTGTCAGGAGGGGTTGCGATAGTGGCAGTGACTGGAAATCGCGCGGGTGGTTGGTATCCGGGGTTGTCAAAGCAGGGACTCGTTTGGTTTGGTTTGGAAGGAGAGAGGGCGGCGCATTTTAGGTAAGCGCGGGGCAATATTCTGGTGGAAGTGGGCATGAGCCGCATTTACGCGTCTTCCGGCTCCCGGGCCTTGCCCCAGACAGTCTTCACTACCAGGGCCCGATGCTTGCTGTTGGGGGTAAACACGACGTGGAAACGCGCCAGGTGAACGCGCAATTTGAGCACCAGGGCAGCCAGGCTCGTCAATCGTCGTTCTGCTCTTCCCAGGTCGGCGCCATGCGCTCGGCCTGTTCTTCACGAACATCATCGATGACGGCCATCAGGTTCCCGACGTCGACACTGGCCGTGTCATGCTCGAAATGTCCGGTAAGGGAGCTGTCCGGGTGCAGTTCACCCGCCTCATAGAGCGCCCAGATCTCCTTGCCGTAATCGGTAGTCAATAGCTCCGGGGCAAAGCGGCCGAAATAGGCGCGCATATTGTCGACATCGCGCTCCAGCATCATGGCAGCGCTGTTGTTGCCGGCGGCATCCACCGCCTGTGGCAAATCGATGATCACCGGGCCATGCCGGTCCACCAGCACGTTGAACTCGGAAAGGTCACCATGTACCAGGCCAGCACACAGCATGCGCACGACGTCGGCCATCACCTGGCCGTGATAGTCGCGGGCCTGCTCCGCGCTCAGCGTGACGTCATCCAGCCGCGGGGCGGCGTAGCCCTCGTCGTCGGACACCAGCTCCATCAGCAGGACGCCATTGACAAAGCCGCATGGCCGGGGGACGCGCACGCCAGCCGACGCCAGTCGATACAGGGCATCGACCTCAGCATTCAGCCAGGCCTGTTCCTGCTCTTGCTGGCCATAGCGGGTCTTCTTCGACATCGCCCGGGCGCGGCGGCTGTTCCGCGTCTTACGGCCTTCCTGATATTGCACTGCTTGCTTGAAGCTGCGCTGCCTAGCTTCCTTGAAAACCTTGGCACAGCGCAAGTCGTCACCGCAACGCACCACATACACCTGTGCTTCCTTGCCGCTCATCAACTGGGCAATGACCTCATCGATCATGCCATCATCGACCAGCGGCTGTAATCTCTTGGGTACTTTCATGGTTCCTGGCAATCCGTCCTGTTCAGTCCTGAATTCAACCAATAAGTGCAGCACCCGCTGTATCCAGGGCTTCCTCTCCAGCAAATTCCGAACCATTATCCAGCGTGGACGGCGCCACGCCGAGGCTTCACCAACAGCAACTCATTTTGATTGCCATGTTAATAGTATTCCTTCCTGATGACCTGGGTATAGGCCCACCCTGGTCGGGCACGCAGAGGACTCCCTCCAGGTCATCCCGAGCACCACTCTCGAGACCAACGCCAATCAAGGTGCGATGGGCCATGCCTGGCCTACCAAAAAAAACACCCTCACAAGGAGGGTGCATAAACGATCGTGACCGGTTGGCAAAACGCCAGCAAGCCGGTCATCGGAAATCAATCAGAGACGAAAAACCCGTCCTCGCAAGAGGACGGGTCTGGAAACTGGCGCGCCCGGGAGGATTCGAACCTCCGACCACCTGATTCGTAGTCAGGTACTCTATCCAGCTGAGCTACGGGCGCGTAAGTAATGAAAGACTCATTACAAGGTCTGTCACAAGATCATCTGAAGAACGGAAACGCACCCTTCTCACAGGCAATATGCAACCATCTACCACTTGCAAGACCATCCAATCTACAAGATGGCGCGCCCGGGAGGATTCGAACCTCCGACCACCTGATTCGTAGTCAGGTACTCTATCCAGCTGAGCTACGGGCGCGTGTCTTGCGATGCCGACTATCGAATTGTCGTTGCAATTATCATTGCAACCACATCCCGAATGGCGGAGAGGGAGGGATTCGAACCCTCGATGAGGCTATAAACCCCATACTCCCTTAGCAGGGGAGCGCCTTCAGCCACTCGGCCACCTCTCCCTCATCGGCACGGTGCGTATCCTACCGATAACCAAGGGCATTGTCCAGTCTGAAGTGAAAAATAACTACGCCAACAGACTGGTCAACGATCTCAATTGCCGCCGTCATCGTCAGAGGTGCTCTCATCGGACTTCTCGCGCTGAATACGCTGGTAAATCTCTTCGCGATGAACAGCAACGTCCTTCGGCGCGTTGACGCCGATACGCACCTGGTTTCCCTTGACCCCCAGAACGGTGACGGTAATGTCATCACCGATCATCAGGGTTTCGCCGACGCGGCGTGTCAGGATGAGCATGACTGATCTCCTTCTCAGACCTGTTACGAAAGTCGCTTCGCTGCCTGCGAACAGGCCAGCAGTTGCCCGGTTACTCATCATAGGACGGACAACAACGCCTCATGACACCTGATTGTGCCGTTTAAGGGAAGCCCCATACCGATTTAAAACGGCGGGCTCCCCCTTCTAGCGTAGATGTTGTACGCGGCAGCGAGGCTGCTTATTCGCTCTCGATATCAGACTTGTCGAGCCCGAAAGCCTCGTGCAGAGCGCGAACAGCAAGCTCCATGTGCTTTTCGTCGATCACCACGGAGATCTTGATCTCCGAGGTCGATACCATGCGGATGTTGATGTTCTCATCCGCCAGTACGCGGAACATCTTCGAGGCCACACCCGCGTGGGAGCGCATTCCCACCCCCACCAGTGACACCTTGGCAATATTGTCATCACCACGCAGATCACCGCCACCGAGGTCCGGAATGACCTTCTCTTCGAGGATACGAGTGGTCTGCTTGAAGTCCCCCTTTGCCACCGTGAACGTGAAATCAGTGTAGTCGCCTGCCGGAGCCACATTCTGCACAATCATGTCGACTTCGATGTTGGCATCGGCGATCGGCCCGAGGATGCGTGACGCGACCCCCGGTACATCAGGGGTATTGAGCAGTGTCAGCTTGGCTTCGTTGACGGTGAAGGCGATACCGGAGATCAGCGGTTCTTCCATGGAGTCCTCGTCTTGTTCGGATTCTGCAACGATCAGGGTGCCGGGGCCGTCCTGGAAACTGGACAGCACCCGCAGCGGAACATTGTACTTGCCGGCAAACTCGACAGCGCGAATCTGCAAAACCTTGGAACCCAGGCTGGCCAGCTCAAGCATTTCCTCGACTGTTACGGTGTCGAGACGCTGGGCCCGGGAGCATACGCGCGGGTCGGTGGTGTAGACGCCATCGACATCGGTATAGATCTGGCACTCATCAGCCTTGAGGGCGGCTGCCAGAGCCACGCCGGTGGTATCGGAGCCACCGCGACCCAGAGTCGTGATGTTGCCTTCTTCATCCACCCCCTGAAAGCCCGCGACCACCACCACACGACCTTCATCAAGGTCCTCACGCATCTCATCGGTTTCGATACGCTGGATACGGGCCTTGGTATGGGCGCTGTCGGTGAGTATGCCGACCTGGGAACCGGTATAGGACGTGGCCGGCACGCCCAGCTTGTGCAGCGCCATGGCCAGCAGCGAAATCGTCACCTGCTCGCCGGTGGACACCAGCATGTCCATTTCCCGGGGGGTCGGTTCATCATTGATCTCGTTGGCCAGGCCAATCAGGCGGTTGGTCTCTCCACTCATCGCGGACACCACCACCACTACTTGATGGCCCTGCTCACGAAAGCCCTTGACCTTCTCGGCCACGGCCTTGATTCGCTCCACCGAGCCGACCGACGTCCCACCGAACTTCTGTACGTATAGTGCCATATGCCGTCTTCCTCGCTCGTTGGACTGTTATGCATTGAATCAAACGGTTATGTACTCTGCCGTCAAAAGGCAAAACCTGCCGTCAAAAGGCAGAAAAAAGGGCCGGAGAGACTCAGCCCTCTCCGGCCCCTGGAGATTACAGCCTGGCGCTGAGCCAGTCCGATACGCTCTCCAGCGCTGCAGGCAATGCGGCCACATCGCTACCGCCTGCCTGCGCCATATCCGGGCGGCCACCGCCCTTGCCGCCCACCTGGCTGGCGACATGATTGACCAGTTCTCCCGCCTTGACTCTGGCGGTGAGGTCATCGGTCACCCCGGCGATCAGACTGACCTTGCCAGCCGCCTCATCGGCAACTCCCAGCACCACAATACCGGAACCAAGCTTGTTCTTGAGCTGGTCGAGTACGCCGCGCAGATCCTTGCCGGAAACACCCTCAAGCTGCGTGGACAGAACCTTGACTCCGTTGATGTCGAGCGCCTGACTGAGCATATCGCTGCCCGCAGCACTGGCCAGTTTCGCCTTGAGGCGTTCCAGCTCCTTCTCGAGAGTACGGTTGCGCTCGACCAGTGACTCGACCCGCTCCTCGACCTGCTCCGGACGTGCCTTGAGGCGCTCCGCGACACGCTGGAGGCTATCCTCCTGAGTGGCAAACCAGGCCAGCGCACCTTCGCCAGTAATGGCCTCGATACGCCGCACGCCAGAGGCAATGCCCGCTTCGGTGAGAATGTGGAAACAGCCAATGTCCCCACTGCGCTGAACGTGTGTGCCACCGCACAGCTCGACAGAGAAGTCGTCGGCGCCGATGGTCAGCACCCTCACCCGGTCCGCGTACTTGGCTTCGAACAGCGCGGCGGCACCACGAGCCTTGGCCTCGTCCAGGGTCATGGTCTCGACCCGAGTCGACGCATTGGCCAGCACCTGCTCATTGACCAGACGCTCGACTTCCTTGAGCTGCTCGGCGGTCATGGCTTCGAAGTGGCTGAAGTCGAAACGCAGACGTTCCGCTGTCACCAGCGAGCCCTTCTGCTGCACATGGTCGCCCAGCACCATGCGCAAAGCCTTGTGCAGCAGGTGCGTTGCGGAGTGATTGCGCACAGTCGCGGCACGCAGCGATGCATCGACCTGCGGTGTCACCCGAGCACCCACGCTCAGGTTACCCTCGAGCAATATGCCATGATGCAGGTGATGGCCCGCCTGCTTCTGGGTGTCCTTGACCAGGAAACGTCCCTCGGCCAGTTGCAGATAACCAGTGTCGCCGACCTGACCACCGGATTCCCCATAAAAGGGCGTGCGATCCAACACCACCACACCACTCTGCTCGGTGTCGAGTGACGCCAGGGCGTTGCCCTGACCATCGAACAATCCCACGACAGTGGACTCATCCTCGAGGCGATCATAGCCGGTGAAGTCGGTCTGACCATCGAGCTCGATGGTCGCGCCGTATTCGGCACCGAACTGGCTGGCCGCCCGCGCACGCTCCCGCTGCGCCTCGAGTTCACGCTCGAAGCCTGACTCATCCAGGCTGACGCCACGCTCACGACAGACATCTGCGGTCAGGTCGTAGGGGAAGCCATAGGTGTCGTAGAGCTTGAAGATGGTCTCGCCCGGCAACGTATCGCCGTCGAGGTCGGCCAGTGCCGACTCCAGCAACCCCATGCCATGATCCAGAGTACGGGCGAACTGCTCTTCTTCCTTGAGCAGCACGCGCTCGATCTGCCCACGTGCCTGACGCAGCTCCGGGTAGGCTTCCCCCATCTCAGCATCCAGCGCCATGACCAGACGATGGAAGAAGGCGCCACGAGCGCCCAGCTTATGGCCATGACGGATCGCACGGCGGATGATTCGCCGCAGTACATAACCACGTCCCTCATTCGACGGCAGCACGCCATCGGTCACCAGGAAGGCGCAGGAACGGATATGATCGGCAATCACCCGCAGGGACGGTGTCGTGGTGTCATTGTGCCCGGTCGCCTCGGCGGCGGCCTTGAGCAGGTTCTGGAACAGGTCGATCTCGTAGTTGGAATGCACGCCCTGCATCACGGCCGCGATACGCTCCAGGCCCATACCGGTATCGATGGAGGGTCTGGGCAGCGGGTTCAGGTTGCCCTGAGCATCGCGATCGAACTGCATGAAGACCAGGTTCCATATCTCGATGTAACGATCACCGTCCTCGTCCGGGCTGCCGGGAGGTCCACCAGCCACTTCGGCGCCGTGATCGAAGAATATCTCCGAACTGGGGCCACAGGGACCGGTGTCGCCCATCTGCCAGAAATTGTCTTCATCCAGCTTCGAGAACCGCTGGGGGTCAATGCCCATCTCGTCCTTCCAGATGCGCTCGGCCTCATCATCGCTGATATGCACGGTGACCCAGAGCTTTTCCTTGGGTAGCCCCAGTACCTCGGTGAGAAAGGTCCAGGCGAAACGAATCGCATCGCGCTTGAAATAGTCGCCGAAGCTGAAGTTGCCCAACATCTCGAAAAAGGTATGGTGGCGCGCGGTGTAGCCGACGTTGTCGAGATCGTTGTGCTTGCCACCGGCACGCACGCAGCGCTGAGACGAGGTAGCGCGAACATAATCACGCGGATCCCGACCGAGGAACACATCCTTGAACGGCACCATACCGGCATTGGTGAACAGCAGTGTCGGGTCGTTGCCCGGAACCAGTGAGCTGGAGGGCACACGAGTATGACCGTGTTCTTCGAAGTAACTCAGGAAGGCCTGTCTGATATCTGCGCTTTTCATGAAAATTCCGTGGCGATGAGCAAGGTAGCCGTCGGCTGGCAGCGCTGTCCGCAAGGCATGCCAGCAGCCTCGGAGCGCATCAATATTCATGGCCCGGGGCTGGTAAAGGGGAAACATTATAGCGTAGTTGTCAAGCGACTAAAGTGGGGGACGTTAACTCATTGCTGGCATGCCCCCGAAAACAGGTCGGATGGCGCAGTGGCGAACCACTTTCTTCAAGCCCCGCTCGCTTCCAGGCGCCGCCCCTTTCCGGCAGACACGACATATCAAGGTGCGAGGCTTGCCACCGACATCCACCTTTACGCTCATCAACTGCGGTGCATATCAACTGCAGCGGGCATCAACGAAAGTACGGTAGTCCTGCCCGACACATTCGGCATAACTCAACGCCAGTGTGGTGACCATCTGTACAGCGTGGTCCATCCGTCCCTCGACCTCGGCACAGACGGCACGGGCGAAACGTGATGGGTCATCCGGATGCAGGGCACGAGCGCCACGCAGATGTTCTCGAGCCAGGATCCGCCCCCACTGTTTGACCACCTTGCGGTATTCCTTGCCACCCTCGACCTTGTGGGTCGGGAAATCTTCCTTGTATGGGGAGCGCTCCCGCACCGAGAACACCTTGCCGGCGAGATGCAGCCAGCCCAGATAGATGTCCGGGTGTTCGGCGATGGCAATGAAAGCGGCGGCATGACGGGCACCCTCGTGGGGAAAGGTATTGCGCCACGCGCGCTGCTGCGCCCGGCTCATCATCGCGAATCCCGCCGGCGGCCGCTGTTCCTTGATGTCGAGAATGACATCATCGTGCTGATGCGCGTCACCTCCCTCGATCAACACATAGAAACGATCCAGCCCCAGCGAGCCAGTACCAGCGTCCAGTCGACGCGCGCTGTCCTTGACCCGGAAGTGCTCGCCCCCCTCTTCGGCCAGCTCGCCGCGCAGGGTGCTGCGGTATTCCTCATTGATGGCCTTGCGCAACTGGGAATCGAGATGCGCCGGCAGACCTACGAGCTTGCCGGGACGGTCGAAGTGTCGCCCCACATCAGAGAGGCTGGTCCACTTGTCGAGCATTCGCTTGCGACTGTGCTTGCGCTCGACCTTTTCCATGAAAGGCTTCAAGGGACCACGGGCTGTATCGACATTGACCCACTGCGGCGCCTCGCCACGCATATGCCCGGCCAGTTCATCGTGGTAACTCTCGACCAGCGCCTTGAGTGCCTTGCCGATCGACTTGCGCGACAGCTCGGCGTTCTCGCGAGCATCCAGCACCAGGCTGATGGCCAGACGCCATAGATCGTACTGATAGTCACCGATCAGAGCGTCATCGAAGTCATCCATGCCATAGCGCACGCGATCATCATGATGACCATAGGCACCGAAATTGAAGGCGTGGGCATCCCCCTGCAACCAGGTCTGGGTTTCGGGAAGACCGCCATACAGCGAGAACCGCCAGTCATGCCAGACATCCGCCCAGTAGAGATGATTGGTACCACGAAAGAAGGCATAGGGAGATACGGCTAACCTGGCGTACTTGGTCGTACGATCGTCATCCCGCAACTCGGCGTTGGCGTCATCGATGGCCTCCAGCAACTGCCGGGGCCGATTGTGCTGCGTAAGGGGTAACGACATTCCACTCCTCCAGAGCACTGGATGCCTGAATTCAACCCATAAAGGCACCATGTCCGTCATTCAGTTCCGATTTCGGCTAGTTCATTGCGCGAGTCAGGATACACTTCACAGTGACTGCCGGTGATGCCACCAGCATGCAGCAGCCGTCAGGTGTTGCCCAGCCCTGCCTCGAATACTGCACCGTACAACGCCAGCAGCACAGCAGCGACGGTCAGCGGATACGGAGTCAAGCATGCCCATGAATACCAGGGCCCTACCCCCAGAGCACGACACCCAGAGCATTGATGCCCGGGGTTCCGGAGCCTCACATCTCGACCCGGAACACTGTCGTGTGGCCCGCCTGGCACGCGACCCACGCTTCGACGGGAGGTTCTTTGTCGCTGTGGTATCCACAGGCATCTATTGCCGACCGATCTGTCCGGCACCGACTCCCCACGAGCGCAACGTGCGGTACTTCGCCAGTGCTCTGGAAGCCGCTACGGCTGGGTTTCGCCCCTGCCTCCGCTGTCGCCCGGACAGCGCCCCCGACTCACCGGCCTGGCGAGGCACCGACACCACACTGCGACGTGCCCTGCGCCTGATCGACGAAGGCGCATTGAGCACCGGCAACATGACCCAGTTGGCCGACCGTCTGGGGATTGGTGAACGCCATCTACGCGGGCTGTTCCAGCGCCGCTTTGGCGTTTCTCCCAAGGCCTACGCTCTACACCGCCAGTGTCTGTTCGCCAAGCAGCTACTGCACCAGACTCGGCTGCCGATCACCCAGATCGCCTTCGCCAGCGGCTTCGGCAGTGTGCGACGCTTCAACGACACCTTTCGTCAACGCATCGGCCTGGCCCCGCGGGATATTCGTCGCCAACAGGTGGAACCCAGAGCCCCTCACGCCATGTTGCAACTGAACCTGAGCTATCGTCCGCCCTATGCCTGGCAGGTCTATCGCGACTTCATGAGCAGGCGCTACCTCCAGGGACTGGAATGGGTGGAAGAAAACGCCTTTGGCCGACACTTCCGCTGGGGCGACGCCCGAGGGCACTTCACCGCCCATCATCAGCCTCAGCGCAACGCCTTTCGGGTCGAGCTGGCACTCGACGACCTTCGCCATCTGGCGCCAGTGGTCGCCAATATCCGCCGAGTACTGGATCTGGATGCCGACTGTGACGTCATCGAACAGCATCTCGCCGCCAGCCAGCCCGAACTACCACTGATGACTGGGCTTCGCCTGCCCGGCACCTGGTCACCGTTCGAGGCCATGATACGTGCCGTTCTCGGCCAGCAGGTCAGCCTCATCGCTGCACGGCGCCTGACTCAGACGCTCATCGATCACCTCGGTGAGCCAGCCGCCGATGGCGGGCGCTACTTCCCCGATGCTGCCGCCATTGCCGCCCATCCGCTGGAGTTCCTGCGCATGCCCGGTCGGCGACGCCAGACACTGATCGACGTAGCCCGCGCCACCCTCGAGGGCAATACCCACTTTCAGGGTGTCAGCGGCATCGGTCCCTGGACACGGGACTATGCGCGCCTGCGTGGTGACTCCGACCCCGATGTCTGGTTGAGTGGTGATGCTGGACTGCGCCGAGCCCTGGTAAAGTGGCCACAGGTCAATGCCGAACAGGCGGCCCCCTGGCGGAGCTATCTTCTGATGCAACTGTGGAGTCTCGATCATGAAGCACAATGACTGGCAGCAGTATGTGGGACTGGAGTGCTACCAACCTCCAGCCAGTGAGGCCCTCGGCAGTGTGGTAATTGCCGCCACGGCTCGTGGCATCGCTCGCCTCGATTTCATGGACAACGACCAGGTCAGTCAGTTGTCACAACGTCCCAGTGATCTCACCCGAACCTGTCGTACCCAACTGGAAGAATACTTCGCCGGGCAACGTCAGCAGTTCGACCTGCCACTGGATGCCGCAGGCACCGACTTCCAGCATCAGGTGTGGCAGTCACTGAGCCGCATTCCCTATGGCGAGACCCGCAGCTACGGCGAGCTGGCCGAGGGTCTCGGCCGCAAGGGTGCCCAACGCGCCATCGGTGCCGCCAATGGCCGCAACCCGATCGCCATCATCGTGCCCTGCCATCGCGTCATCGGCAGCGATGGCAGCCTGACCGGCTACGCCGGTGGCATCGGTCGCAAGCAATGGCTGCTGGCCTTCGAAGCCCAGGAGGTTCCGCTGGAACTGCAACCGGGTTGATCTCCGCCGCTCAACGACGGACCTTGCCTTTCCCAGCGCGGCGCTTTGCGGCACCATGCAGGCAGCAAGCTGACCGCAAGGATAAAGCATCGTGCAGGCACCCTCTGCCACAAGCCCTCCCACCACGAACTCCCTCACTCCGGGGTTCATGGTGGTGCATGGCAATCGTCTCGAGTCACTGCGTGAACTGGCGGTGGAGTGGCTACGTCGACATCCGCTGACTCCGCTGGAAAACGAGGTGCTGCTGGTCCAGAGCAACGGCATCAGCCAATGGCTCAAGCTGGCACTGGCGGCGGACCCGCAGGATGGCGGCTGCGGAATCGCCGCCGCGCTGGACGTCACGCTCCCGGCGCGTTTCCTCTGGCAAGCCTACCGCACGGTGCTGACCGAACTGGAAGGTCCCGGAGCGGTACCTCCGACCTCCCCCTTCGACAAGTCACGCCTCACCTGGCGATTGATGCGGGTGCTTCCCGCCCTGCTCGAGGATGATGCCTTTGCTCCCTTGCGGCGCTATCTCGAGGATGACGGGGACCAACGCAAGCGGCATCAACTGGCCGAGCGCCTGGCCGACCTCTTTGACCAGTATCAGGTCTATCGCGGCGACTGGCTGGAAGCCTGGTCCAACCAGGATGATATGCTGATCGACGCGCGTGGCCAGGTTAGTCCATTGGCCGAGGACCAGCGCTGGCAGGCCATCCTCTGGCGAGCCCTGCGTGATGACACTGGTGAGGCAGGTATTGCCTCGAGCCGCTCCGGCGTACACCAACGCTTCGTCGCTGCCTGCCAGTCACTGGACCAGACCATTCCACCAGCGGGGCTGCCACGACGCATTGTGGTATTCGGGATTTCCTCGCTGCCCAGTCAGACCCTGGAAGCACTCGCCGCTCTGTCCCGCGTCAGCCAGGTAGTACTGTTCGTTCACAACCCCTGCGAATTCTACTGGGCCGACATCATCGAGCACCGCGATCTATTGCGCGCGGCGCGACGCCGCCAGCAACAGCGTCCGGGGATGCCACTGAATCTCGACGACAGCCAGATGCACCTGCACGCCCACCCACTACTCGCCGCCTGGGGTAAGCAAGGGCGTGACTACCTGCGCCTGCTGGATGAATTCGATGAACACCACCGCTATGCCGAGCTGTTCGAACAGGAAGCGCTGCGCATTGACCTCTTCGAGCCACATACCGATGCTGATGGCCACCAGCGGCTACTGCATCAGTTGCAGGATGATATCCGAGCCCTGCGGCCACTGGCGGAAACCCGCGAACGCTGGCCGGCCGTTTCGGCCGATGACGACTCCCTGGCCTTCCATATTGCCCATGGTCCGCTGCGCGAAGTGGAAATTCTCCACGACCAGTTGCTGGCGGCGTTCAGCAACGACCCGAGCCTGAAGCCCCGCGATATTCTAGTGATGGTGCCGGATATCGACACCTACGCCGCCGCCGTCAGCGCGGTCTTCGGGCGCCTCGAGGCGGACGACCCCCGATTCATTCCCTTCACCGTCTCCGATCAACAGAGTCGACATCGTCAGCCACTGGCCATTGCCGTGGAAACTCTCATGCGCCTGCCCGAGCTACGGCTTTCGGTCAGCAACCTGATGGACCTTCTCGAGGTGCCCGGAGTACGTCAGCGCTTCGGTATCGACGAGCAGGATCTGGCGCTGATCGAACGCTGGGTGGCGGGGGCCGGTATTCGCTGGGGACTGGATGCGGGGCAGCGAGCCAGCCTCGATCTGCCCGGCGGGCTCGAGCAGAACACCTGGGCCTTCGGCCTCAAGCGCATGCTGCTGGGTTATGCCGTAGGCAGCGGTGGCTCGGGCTGGCACGATATCGCTCCTTATGAGGACATCGGTGGCCTCGATGCCGCTCTTGCCGGCCCACTTGTGCAACTGGCCGAGACCCTGGAGCACCACTGGCATGCCCTCAGTCATCCGGCCAGCGTCGATGACTGGTGTCAGCGCCTGCGGGCACTGCTCGACGATTGTCTGGTCGCTGTGGATGATGCTGACAGTGCCCTGCTCGGACGCCTCGACCAGTCTCTGGAGGAGTGGCAGGCATCCGCCGAGGAAGCGGGATTCGAGGAAGCCGTTCCACTGACCGTGGTGCGCGAGCAATGGCTGGCAGCGTTGGATCACAGTAGTCTGTCCCAGCGCTTTCTCGCCGGGGCCGTCAACTTTGCCACCTTGATGCCGATGCGCGCGATCCCCTTCCGCCACGTCTGGCTGCTGGGCATGAACGACGGCGACTACCCACGCACCCAGATCCCTCAGGATTTCGATCTGATGGGCCACGATTACCGCCCCGGTGACCGCTCACGCCGCGAGGACGACCGCTATCTGTTTCTCGAGGCACTGCTGTCGGCTCGCGAGCGGCTGGCCATCAGTTGGGTCGGGCGCAGTATTCACGACAACACCGAGCGTCCTCCTTCAGTACTGGTGGGACAACTGCGCGACCATCTGGCCCATGGCTGGCTTCCTGCCGGTTCCCCCAGCCACGACAACCAGAACAGTCTCGATAGCCAGAGCAGCTCCGACAACCCGGACCGTCACGATGATCAGGGGCAAGACAACCAGATTCATGACAACCAGGGCGGCGAACTCCTGCTGGCACAGTTGACCACCGAACACCCGCTGACGCCCTTCAGCCCACGCTACTTCAAGGGCATCCCACGCCTGTTCAGTTATGCCCACGAATGGCGTCAGGTTCATGACGCCTCTTCTCAAGAGCAGGCGTCAGCAACGGATGAGCTGTCACTCGGCGACTGGCAACCGGCCGCGCCCCTGCCATTGGCCACTCTGTCTCGGGTACTTGAGGACCCGGTGGCGGCCTTCTTCCAGCAACGTCTCGGCGTACAGCTCCAATTGCCCGAGAGTGGCCGTCTCGATCATGAACCCTTCGCTCTTGATGGCCTGGAACACTGGCAACTGCAGGATGCCCTGATCCATGCCCAGCGCCGCGCCATCGATGAGGGCAGTCCTCGCCAGCAGGCACTGGCCACGACGCTCGAACGCCTGACGGCAGAGGGGCGTCTGGCCATGGGCGGCTTCGCCGAGCGCATGCGGCAGGATCTGGTCGAGTCCATGGATGACCTGTTCACGCTCTATGAAGAAGCCCTGACCACCTGGCCCCATGCTCACCAGACGCCAACCCCCTTCAGCCTGTCGCTGCCCGGTCTGATCATCGAGGATGCCATCGATGAACTGCGCGAGAGTACCGAGGGTGACCGCTGCCGAGTGATACTGAGCACCTCAAGTCTGGTGCGCCAGGGTCGCTACAACTGGAGGCACTGGCTGCGCCCCTGGCTGACGCACCTGGTCATGCAACTGAACCTCGGCCCCACCACCACCCGACTGCTGTCCCGCACCGGCAACGGTAGTCTGTTGCCGATGCCCGCCAGCGAAGCCCGCGAACTGCTCGAGTCGATTGCCATCAGTTACCGCTGTGCCCTGCAGGAGCCTCTGCCACTGGCCCGTGACAGCGCTTTCGGCTGGCTGCGTCGGGGCGGCACACCTGCGGCCATGCAGCGCTGGCTCAGTGGCCAGTTCGAGGACAGCGACGAAAAGGCCATCAACGAGGCGACCCGAATCCTGGTCGGTAACGCCTTTCAACCCGGCGAGTACCAACGCAACCTCTACCTGCAGCGCCAGTGGCCTGACCCGCTGGAGCTACTGCGGACCCATGGTCTGCGTTTTGCCGAGTTGGCCGAGCAGTTCTATGGGCCGCTCAGTCGCCATCTGCAATCCGGGACACCCGACAAGTCATCCAGACGGGAGGCCTCCTTATGAGCACAGGAGCCGCTCCTTCACCAGTCTCCGCCCTGGATCCCTTGACGCTGCCGTTGAATGGGCACCGCCTGATCGAGGCCAGCGCCGGTACCGGCAAGACCTTCACCATCGCCCTGTTGTATGTGCGCCTGGTGCTGGGGCCACAGGAGACCGATGACCAGACAGCCTTTCCCCGTCCGTTGACGCCGCCGGAAATCCTTGTGGTGACCTTTACCAACGCCGCCACCATGGAGTTGCGTGATCGTATACGCGCCCGTCTGGTCGAGGCCGCCGAGCACTTCCTGCTCGGTGAGCCCGGCGATAGCGACGATCCGCTGGTTCGACTGCGTGATCAATGGCCTCGGGAACAGTGGGCGGCCTGTGGCCGGCGTCTGCAATTGGCGGCTGAATGGATGGATGAAGCCGCCATCTCGACCATTCACTCCTGGTGCCACCGTATGCTCGGCGAACACGCCTTCGACAGTGGCAGTCTGTTCTCACTGGCATTGGAAACCGACCAGAGCGAGCTGGAACTCGAGGTGGCCAGGGATTACTGGCGTACCTTCCTCTACCCGCTGGATACCGAGTCACTGACGCAGATAGCGCAGTACTGGCGGACACCTGAAGACCTCCATCAAGCATTGCGACGCTTTCTCTCCCATGCCGATGCGCTGGAGGACGCGCCACCTCCCGGTGAAACCCTCGACGAAGTCGAGGCACAACGTCGCCAGGCCCTCACCGAGATCAAGGCTCCCTGGGCCGCGTGGATCGAGGAATTCGGCGAGGCACTGGAAGCGGCGGCGGCCCGCAAGGCTTTCGCCGGTCAGAAGCTCAATGCCCGCAGTCGCAGCAACTGGCTCGGGGCACTGCATGACTGGGCCAGTGATCCACAGATGGAGCGTCCGGCACTCACCGACGCGGCCTGGCAACGCTTGACTCCTGCCGGTATGGCGGAAATATGGAAGACCGGCGAGGTACTCGACCATCCAGCCCTGCACGCTCTGGAGGCCCTGCCGAACCAGCTGGCAGCCCTGCCCACTGCCTGGCCCGGACTGGTCCGGCACGCGGTACGCTGGATGGCCCAGCGACGTCACCAGGCCCAGCTCAAGCGTGCCGAGATCGGTCCCGATGACCTGATCGAACACCTCGACGAGGCGCTGAAGGGTGACCAGGAAGGACGCCTCGCCACTCGTATCCGCCGCCAGTTCGCTGTGGCCATGGTCGACGAATTCCAGGACACCGACCCGACCCAATACCGCATCTTCCAGCAGGTCTATCGTCTCGGAGAGGAGGATGCTCCGGACCACAACGACAGCCAAGCGGATCCCTGTAGTCTGCTGCTGATCGGCGACCCCAAGCAGGCCATCTACGCCTTCCGTGGCGCGGATATTCATACTTATCTGCAGGCACGGCGTGATACCGCAGGCCGCCACGCGACGCTGACCACCAACTTTCGTTCCAGCCGCGATATGGTGGCGGCGGTCAATCGCTGCTTTCTCCAGGCCGAGGCCTGGCCTGCCGGCGCCTTCCTGTTCCGTGAGGGAGACGACAACCCTGTTCCCTTTGCCGAGGTAGGCGCCCGCGGGCGAGACGAAGAGCTCTGCCAACAGGGGAAGGCCTTGCCTGCCCTGACCATCTGGCATCATGACAGCGACACGGTACTCACCAGAGGGCAGTATCGCGACAGCCTGGCTCAGGCCTGCGCCAGTTACATGGTCAGCCTGCTTCAGGCCGCCAGCCGGGGCGAGGCCGGATTCCGCCGACAGGAACAGATGCAGCCATTGCGTCCGGCGGATCTGGCGGTGCTGGTCAACAACGCTACAGAGGCTCGCGCCATTCGTCAGGCACTGGCCCGGCGCGGTGTGCGCAGCGTCTACCTATCCGACAATGATGGAGTCTTCGCCAGTCCCGCCGCCATCGAGATCGAGCGCTGGCTGCGCGCCGTCAGTCACCCGGATGATGGCAACGCGCTGCGCTCAGCGCTGGCGTCGCCCAGCCTGGGGCTGAGTCTAAGCGACCTGGATCGCCTGGCAGGCGGTCCCGACCAGGATGAACTGGCCTGGGAGAGCCGGGTGCTGCAGTTCCGGGATTATCGGCTACGTTGGCGGCGCCAGGGTATCCTGCCGATGCTGCGCCGCTTGTTGAATGACTTCGAGGTGCCCGCGCGCCTGCTGGCCGACGACAATGATGGCGAACGACAACTGACCGACCTGCTGCACCTTGGAGAACTGCTGCAGAAGGCCAGCCAGGAGCTGGATGGCGAGCACGCACTGATACGTTATCTTGCCGAAGCCCGCCAGAATGAGTCGTCCGGTGATGACAGCCATCGTCTCCGGCTGGAGAGCGACGCCGACCTGGTACAGGTCGTCACCATCCACAAGTCCAAGGGTCTTGAATACCCATTGGTCTTCCTGCCTTTCATCGCCAACCACCGACGTACCCAGGCCAGCGATGTGCCACTGTGGTGGCACGACGGCAATCGCCGCCAACTGGCGCTGGACGTCGACGACCAGGTCATCGAGCGGGCAGACCGTGAGCGCCTGGCCGAGGACCTGCGCAAACTGTATGTCGCCATGACCCGTGCCCGTCACGCCACCTGGTTGGGGCTCGCTCCACTCAAGGAGCTCGAGCACAGTGCCATCGGCTACCTGCTGTCGGGGGGAGCGGAGTTGGCTCCCGATCAGCTTGCCAGCGCCCTGGCGCGACTCGTCTCTGATGATACTGACATCACCCCGGAGATCACCCCGGATATTGCCGTGCAACCTCTCCCGGCGGTCAGCGACACACGTCTCGATGCCGATCACTCCGGTCCCGAGCTGACCCCCGCTCGTGTGCCACTGCGCCCGGCACGCGAACACTGGTGGATCGCCAGTTACTCGGCGCTGCAACTGGGTCCTCTGCGCCAGCCCTCCCCGGCATCTCAGCAACAGCTGGCACTCGACGATGATGCTGGCCTGTTGCCTGACGCCCACGAAGGCAATAGTGACCTTCAGAGTCTGGATTCGCTACACCGGGAACCGGCAACCCCACTGGAAGCCAACACCCGGGAGTTGGCCAGCGAACCGGTGGACCTCACCACACAACCGGAGGCCCAACGGTCAGGGGCTTTGCATCGCTTCCCTCGCGGTCCCGCCGCCGGCACCTTCCTGCATGGGTTGCTGGAGTGGGCCGGTGAACAGGGGTTTGCCGAAACCATTGGCTCACCTGACCTGGCTGATATGCTTGCCCGACGCACCCGGCTGCGGGGCTGGGAAAGCTGGCAACCGTCTCTGACCCAGTGGTTCGATGACCTGCTGAGTGCCGAACTGCCTCTGCCTGGTGGCGAGAGTCTGCAACTCGATCAACTTGCTCCAGCTCAATACCGGGTGGAACTGGAATTCTGGCTGGCCAGCCATCAGGTTGATGCACGCCGCCTGGATGACCTGGTGTGCCAGCACCTGCTGCCCGGCCATCCGCGACCGCGGCTCGAGCCGGATACTCTCAATGGCATGCTCAAGGGCTTCATCGACCTGGTCGTCGAATGTCAGGGGCGCTTCTACGTCCTCGACTGGAAGTCCAATCATCTCGGCGACCATGACGAGGACTACAGCATCGAACGCATGCGCGAGGCGGTACTGGCCAAACGTTATGATGTGCAGTACGCCCTCTATCTGCTGGCAGTCCACCGCCTGCTCAAATCGCGGCTGAGCGCTTACCGCCCCTCACAACACCTGGGGGGTGCCGTCTATGTGTTCCTGCGCGGCACCACCGCGCCCAGCCGAGGCGTCCACGCCGAGAGTCCCACGGAAGCCTTCATCGAGGCCCTGGATCGCCTGTTCAGTGGTGCGCCGCGTCCTGAAACCCTCGCGGGAGAAACCCCATGAGCCCGACCAGGGAACCAGACCATCTCACCGGATCAGACACATCAACACCGATGGTTTTCAATGATCACGATGCACTGTTGACGCTCCTGGCTCGCTGGGTGGAGCGAGGTTGGCTGCGCGCCATCGACCATGCCTTCACCCAGTTTCTCGCCCGTGAATGTCCTGATGCCTCTCCGTTGCTGCTGATGGCGGCGGCACTAGCCAGTCATCAACTCGGTCGCGGCCACCTGTGCCTGGCGCTGGACGAGACCCTGACGGCTCCCGACCTGGCGCTGTCACTCCCCCCGGAAGGAGATGACCGTGAGGATCCTCCGCCGCTGCCCAGTACCGTGCTCGATGGTTTGACCAGCGAACGCTGGGCCGCCGCACTCCAGCACCCCGAGTTGGTGCAGCGCGGCCCAGGCGAGTCGCCATTGGTGGTGGTCGGTCAGGGGGCCGGGACCCGGGTCTATCTGCGCCGCTACTGGCAACATGAACAGAACATTCGCCAGCATATCGAAGCACGCCTGCAGGCGGCTCCGCTACCGGCAGCCCCTCTACGGTCGATCCTTGATGCGTTGTTTCCAGACACTCAGGCTTCTGCAACCCCGATGCCTGACTGGCAACGCCTCGCCTGTGCACTGGCCGCCAGGTCCGCCTTTGCGGTGATCACCGGTGGCCCCGGCACCGGCAAGACCACGACGGTGGTCAAGCTGCTGGCCCTGTTGCAGAGCCGCGCGCTGGGCGAAACCGGTCAGCCGTTGCGTATACGCCTGGCCGCGCCGACCGGCAAGGCCGCGGCCCGTCTCAATGCCTCCATCGCCGCACAACTGGAACGGCTTGAACTCGATGGTCTGGACAGTGATCCGGAAATCCTGCGCGAGGCCATTCCCGCCCAGGTCGTGACCCTGCATCGCCTGCTGGGTTCGCGCCCGGATACCCGTCGCCTGCGCCACAATGCCAGCAATCCATTGCCGGTCGATGTGCTGGTGGTCGATGAAGCCTCGATGGTCGATGTCGAGCTGATGGCGGCACTGCTCGACGCCTTGCCAGGGGACGCGCGTCTCGTATTGCTCGGTGACAAGGACCAGTTGGCCTCGGTGGAAGCTGGCGCCGTACTGGGCGATCTCTGTCAGCGTGCCGAAGGCGGCCACTATCTGGAAGCTACTCGGCAGTGGTTGGATGCGGCCTGCGGGCAGAGACTCCCCGACGACTATATCGACGCGACTGGTACGGCGTTGGACCAGGCCGTCACCATGTTGCGAGTCAGCCACCGCTTCGATGCAGACAGCGGCATTGGCCAGTTGGCTACCGCCATCAATTCGGGCCAGCCCGATGTCAGCCGCCTGGTCCTGCAACAGGGTCATGCCGACCTCTCCAGGCTTAGTCTCTTCAACCCTGGCCTCCCCAACTCCAGTCTGGATACCGAGGATGAGCGTCTCGATCGTCTGGCGGTGGAGGGCCTGTCGACCGCCTTCTCCAATGGCGCGGCCCGTGGCTACGCCCACTACCTATCGGTGATGAATGAGCAACGTCCCGATAACACCGCCACAAACGACCATTGGGACGCCTGGGCAAGAGCTGTACTGAGTGCCCACGGCAGCTTCCAGATACTCTGCGCCCTGCGTCGTGGACGCTGGGGCATAGAAGGCCTGAATACACGCATCACCCGGGCATTGGCACGCAGTGGCTGGCTACCGCAATGGCTGGCCGATGCCGACGGTGAACGCTGGTTTGCCGGCAGGCCGGTGCTGGTAACTCGTAATGACTACAGCCTTGGACTGATGAACGGCGATATCGGCATTACCCTGGCTCGCCCGCACCCCGAAAACCCGGCCCAGGTATCACTGCGCGTGGCTTTTGCTGCCAGTGACGGTAGTGAGCGCATTCGCTGGGTGCTGCCTGCCAGGTTGCGGGACGTCGAAACCGTCTTCGCCATGACCGTGCACAAGTCCCAGGGCTCCGAGTTCGAGCACACGGCACTGGTCCTGCCGAGCGCTCCCAACCCGATCCTCACCCGCGAACTGATCTATACCGGCATCACACGCGCCAGACGCTGGCTGACGCTAGTGGAAACCGGCCCCGCTCAGGTACTCGACCAGGCGGTCACACAGCGAGTCATGCGGGTGAGTGGGTTGGTGGTTGAGGAGGGTTGAGCCAGCCCCAGCTTCGAGCTTCGAGCTTCGAGCTTCGAGCTTCGAGCAGATCAGGATCCAGCTTCGGGCCGCAAGCAACGAGTGGCGAGCTGCCCAGTGCCAACCGGAT
>NZ_FRCA01000004.1:355711-398645 GCF_900142755.1 Halomonas cupida
GCCCAGTGCCAACCGGATAGATTCAGCTTCGGGCCGCAAGCAACGAGTGGCGAGCTGCCCAGTGCCAACTTGATGGTTACGTGCCTTTCCTCGGGGTTCGGGGTTCGGGGTTCGGGGTTCGGGGTTCAAACTCGAGCGTAGCGTGCTCGTAGCTCGTAGCTCGTAGCTCGTAGCCGAGACATCAGGATTCGACATTGGCCTCGCTGAAACGAGGATCGAAAAGCAGACATCCGCGGATGGCTGTCACGCCATCCAGCGGATGTTCATAGCTCCACACCGCATCTTCGTAGCGGGTCTCACCTATCTGAATATGGAAGTAGCTGGCGTCCCCCTTGAAGGGGCAGTGGGTGTGGGTGTCGCTGGGTATCAGGTATTGCATACTGGCATCGGCACGTGGCACATACAGCCGCGGAGGATAGCCACTTTCCAGTAACTCCTGCGCATGCAGCGTATCGGCAACGACAACGCCATCGATATCGATGCGTACCCGCGTTGTCAGCGGATAGATGGCAATGCGCCCTGTCCCTGAAACCTCCATACTTCGGCCCCTGCTTCCGTATTTCCGTATTTCCGTATTTCCGGGGTCAGCCTTTCGCTTTCGACGCCCGCTCATCAGTCCAGCTTTATTCATTGTGGCAGAAAGATGACGACCTGATTCGCCAGATATGTGCATGGGCGATACTTGTTGCCTCTTGCATCCCCTGACGCACGCGTCCAGATGACACCTCCGAGACCGCAATGACATGACAGTGTCATACCACCACACCAGGATATGACGGAAACATGACGAAAACAGAGCGGCAGATGCACACTACACGGTCCTCCGTAGCGGAAATATTCATGACCTTCCTGGGTCTGGGGCTGACGTCCTTTGGCGGCCCGGTGGCTCATCTCGGTTATTTCCGCCACGCCTTTGTCACTCGACGTCAGTGGCTGGATGATGCCAGTTACGCCGAGCTGGTCGCGCTATGCCAGTTTCTGCCTGGTCCAGCAAGCAGTCAGGTCGGGCTGGCGATTGGCCTGATCAGAGGGGGACTGGCAGGCGCCTTCGCGGCCTGGCTGGCCTTCACCCTACCCTCGGCCCTGCTGTTGATGGTAGTGGCCGCCGGCGCCTCCAGCCTGGAGGGGCCCCTCGTCACGGCCCTGGTCCATACCCTGAAGCTGGTCGCGGTGGTCATCGTGGCTCAGGCGCTGTTGGGGATGGCACGCAACCTGTGTCCAGATGCCAGACGTGCGACCCTGGCAACAGTCGCGGTGATTCTCACGGTCCTGATCAATGGCACCTTCGGGCATCTCGCTGCCATTGCTGCGGGCGCCATAGGCGGTCTTCTGTGGTGCCGGTCGACTGATGCCCAGCAGGATAGTCCAGACCTGGACATTCGAATCTCTCGCCATACCTCAAGGGCCGCTCTGGCACTCTTCGCCATTCTGCTCGCGGGTCTGCCACTACTGCATCAGGCCTGGAGTGCCAACTGGTTGGGGCTGGCAGATGCCGCCTATAGAAGTGGTGCTCTGGTCTTCGGTGGTGGGCACGTGGTGCTGCCGTTGCTGGAAACCGCAACGGTCACACCCGGCTGGGTGTCGGAGCAGGACTTTCTGGCAGGCTACGGCGCGGCTCAGGCAGTCCCCGGCCCCTTGTTCACCTTCGCCGCCTGGCTGGGGATGGTTGCTGAAGGCGGCGGAGTCGCCATGGCCCTGCTGATGCTGGTTGCGATCTTCCTGCCTGGAGCATTGCTGGTCATCGGGCTGTTGCCCTGGTGGCAGCAACTACGACACCTGAGTCATCTGCTGGCTGCCATGCGCGGCGCCAATGCAGCGGTGGTAGGGCTGCTGGCCGTGGCCTTCTACGATCCGGTATGGCGCTCGGCCGTCGGTTCCGCGGAGGACTTTGCGCTGGTCGCGGCCGGCTTCGTCCTGCTGGTGGTCTGGCGCCAGCCCGCCTGGCTCATCGTACTGGCAGGCATTGCTATCGGCCTGATCAGGGGCCTGATTCACCAATATTAACCCGGCATGCTTTCATGTTGGGTTGATGGCGCCACAGGGACGTGCCGCCGTCGGCCATCAGGCCGACGCGAGACCGCATCACACCAGCAGATCCGCGCATCTGCGCCAGTGTGGTATGGGCGAAAATCAAATCGATCAGGATGCGCTATTTGATTGCCATGTTATTAACCCGGCATGCTTTCATGTTGGGTTAATGGCGGCACAGGGAGGTGCCGCCGGCGGCCATCAGGCCGACGCGAGACCGCACCACACCAGCAGATCCGCGCATCTGCGCCAGTGTGGTGTGGGCGAAAATCAAATCGATCGGGATGAGCTATTTGATTGCCATGTCAATAGTCATCAGCAGGTCTTCAGGCGCCCGCGTGCTCGGCTCTCAGACGATAGAATTCACTGACGATATCGTCCATGGCAGCATCGTCATAGGCACAGAGGCCACTGACCACCAATTTCTTGGCGCCGACACCGATCGGCTGCCCTTCTCCGGAAATGGCAAACTCCAGCGCCACATCGCCTCTCTTGCCAACCACGGTCAATTCCGAGTTGGACAGTGAGAGACTCGGCGCCACCGCATCCAGGCGGTCCAGCGAGAAACCCATGCTGTCATAGATGACCAGCGGGCGACGCGGGTTGAACATGACCCCCTGCTGCTGCATCAGCGGCTTGAGGTAATGGGGGAAATTCTTGCCGGAGAAAGCCACATAGCAACGCGTAAAGCCTTCAACAACCGAGCTGTCGTGAGTGACATCTCCCTTGCGCTCAACTTCCAGATAACACTTTCCATCATCATCCTGTACCCGCACCACACCATCCTCGTGCTCGGCGAAGGTCAGCGGACGATCAGCTCCCACCATGGCGAGAAATCTGAAGCTCATGTGCTGTGACAGGCCGAAACGCTCAAGCGTCAAGGCAAAGAGCAGATCCCCCGGAACGCAGAAACGCCGCGCTCCCGGAGTATGAATGGGGTTGAAGTCACCGGCGATGCCCTTGGCAAAGCGGCTTGCCTGGTCGGCGGATATCAACACGCGGTCATCGACACAGGTATGGAATTCATCAAGAAGCATGTAGCTAGCGCCTGGCTGGATCAATGGCGAGGGAACCTCACGGCAACCCCGGGGACAGATAATGCCACAGAAAAGTGTTCCTTGAGCAGGCAGGTATCATCACAAGGCCAATTTCATCGAATCAATCGCGTCCGTTGCAACGCTCCCCCTACCAAAGACGATATCAAACAGACCTCAATCAGCATATTGCAGCGCAATACGCTGTGGTAGGCTCGAATTCGATTTCCCCCCCTTCCATTCACTTTCCTTCAGGACTCGGACGTCATGCTGACAACCAATAATACGACGCCCCGGATACATCATCGGCGACGCTGGCTGATACTTCTGATCATTGCCCTGATCACCATGTTGGCCAGTACCAACATCCATGCTGTGACAGGCGAGCTGAACCTGACCAACTCCACCGTCGGCTTCATCGCGGTTGCTGTCTTCGTACTGGCCTACGCCCTGGTCATGGCCGAAGAAAAGCTGCATATGCGCAAGTCCAAACCTGTGCTGGTGGCCGCCGGCATCATCTGGGGGCTGATCGGTTGGGTCTACGTTCAGTCCGGCTTGCCCGACGATGCGGAACATGCCTTCCATGCCACACTGCTGGAATTCTCGGAACTGATGCTGTTCCTGCTGGTGGCAATGACCTACATCAATGCCATGGACGAACGGCGAGTCTTCGACGCCCTGCGCTCGTGGATGGTGCGCAAGGGCTTCAGCTACCGCACCCTGTTCTGGATGACCGGCTGTCTGGCGTTCGTCATTTCACCGATTGCCGATAACCTGACCACTGCCCTGCTGATGTGTGCAGTGATCACCAAGGTGGCCGAAGGCGACAAGCGTTTCATCAACCTCGCCTGCATCAATATTGTCGTCGCCGCCAACGCGGGCGGAGCCTTCAGTCCGTTCGGTGACATCACCACGCTGATGGTGTGGCAGGCTGGCCTGATTGAGTTCCAGGAGTTCCTGCACCTGTTTGTCCCGTCCCTGATCAACTTCCTCGTACCAGCACTGGCCATGAGTCTGGCCATTCGCAACCGAGTCCCCGACAGTCTCGAGGAAGACATCGAACTCAAGCGCGGAGCACGCCGCATTATCGTGCTGTTCCTGCTGACAGTGGCAACTGCCGTGGCTTGCCACACACTGCTGCACCTACCTCCGGTGCTGGGCATGATGACCGGATTGGGCTACCTGCAATTCTTCGGCTTCTATCTGCGCAAGAGCTTGCCTCGCTCACTCGACCGCAAGCGCACCAACTATACCCAACGAGGTGACTGGAAGCGCCTGGAGCAACTCGGCAGTGTGGTGCCCTTTGATGTGTTCAATCGTGTCGCACGTGCCGAGTGGGACACCCTGCTGTTCTTCTATGGCGTGGTGATGTGCGTTGGTGGTCTCGGTTTCATGGGTTACCTGGGCCTGCTGTCAGACCTCATGTACACCCAATGGGATGCCACCTGGGCCAATATTGCGCTGGGAGTCATCTCCGCCGTCGTTGACAATATTCCGGTAATGTTTGCCGTACTGACCATGGAACCGGAAATGTCACATGGCCATTGGTTATTGATCACTCTGACCGCTGGTGTGGGCGGCAGTCTACTGTCTATCGGCTCCGCCGCTGGCGTCGCGCTCATGGGCCAGGCACGCGGCTACTACACCTTTCTCGGCCACCTGCGTTGGGCGCCGGTGATTGCACTGGGTTATACCGCCAGCGTCATCGCCCACCTGTGGATCAATCAGGCCAGCTTCGCGACGTCCTGAACTAGATTGTTCTCTCCTTCCGACAAACCAATGGCAGCCTCTGCGCTGCCATTGGCTGCGTTAATTCACAGTGTTATCTCTTTTCCTCACAAAAGCATCGCCTTAGGATAAGCTAGACTACGAGGGCGATAATCGGTGACATATCAGACCGCTGATCGGCGTTCGTCTGGCGTGCACATGCCGCACTGAGTGTGCGTCACTGCAGGTGCGTTTCGAGAGACTCAGGGTCAGCTGGAGACCGATGCCAACATGACCATTCCAATATCGCACATGGCCAACATCGAGCCATTTCGACATCGTGGTTGCAGCCCAGCAGAGGACGCCCGTTGATGCGCCACCTGGTCACCAGGATTATGCTGTCATTTTGCCTGATTACCGTGCTGTATTGGTCGGGGCATCAGCCAGCGGCTGCACAGGACACAGGTGCGGAGGATATTGTCGTCATCGCCAACCGTGATGTTTCCATCACGCAGTTGGATCGTGATTCCCTGCGCGCTATTTTTGCCATGCGCCAGCGAACCTGGCCCGATGGACAGGCCGTCCATGTGTTCGTTCTGCCCAATGATGCTGACGTACATGCGGCTTTTGCAAAGGAGCGCCTTGCGGTCTTTCCTCACCAGTTGCAACTGGCCTGGGACCGCATGGTTTTCTCGGGTACCGGGCAGGCTCCACATCGAATACGCACCCAGCAGGAGATGCTGGAGGCCATTGCCTCCACCGCGGGCTCCATCGGCTATATCGCAAGGGAGTATCTGGATGAACGCGTCCAAGTCATCACCAGGGAATAGGCTCGCTGGACGCAGCCTGGCGCTGGCCTGCCTGGCAGGTACACCACCTGCCCTGGCGGACAGTACCATGTTGGATACGCTTCAGGTCCACGGCTTTCTCAGTCAGGCCTATATTGTTACCGACGAGAACAATTTCTTCGGTACCAGTAGCGATGGCAACGGCAGTTGGGACTTTACCGAGCTGGGTCTGAATGCCTCCATTCGACCTACCGAGAACCTGCTGGTCGCGGCTCAGGTACTCAGTCGCCGTGCCGGCGAAGGCGATGACGGCGATCCAAGACTCGACTACGGTGTCGTCGACTGGCAGATGGTCAACCAGCAGGATCGCACCATTGGCGCCCAGTTCGGGCGTTTCAAGAACCCCTTCGGTTTCTATAACCAGACCCGTGACGTTGCCTTCACCCGCCCGAGTATCCTGCTGCCACAGTCCATCTACTTTGACCGCACCCGTTCACTGGCTCTGGCTGCAGATGGGGCATCCGTCTATTACGAGGAACGGCTCGACAACGGCCTGCTGCGCACCCAATTCGGCGTAGGCAGGGCTCAGGTCGATGATGATGTCGAATATGCCATAGGTCTCGATAGCTTTCCGGGAGGATTCGAGGCGGATACCTCGGCCATCGGCCAGATCCGCTATGAACATGACGGCGGCCGGATGGTGTTCGCCCTGAGCACAGCGTCGGTCCATGCCGACTACGACTCACCCGGTCAAGTACCGGGCGATGGCGAGTTGGCCTTTCAGCCCTGGATTCTCTCGGCCCAGTACAATGCCGAATACTGGAGCCTGACGGCCGAATATGCCCTGCGCGATGTCGAACTGCGTGGCTTTGATGCCTTTGCCGATGAGCAGAACCGGGGCGAGAGCTGGTACGTTCAGTACACTCGGCGATTCCTTGACGACTGGCAATGGATGGTTCGCTATGACAGCCTGGTCAACGACCGCGACGATCGTGATGGCAGCAAGTACGAGGCGTCGGGACGAGGTCCCGCCCATTCACAGTTCGCCGACGACCTGACGGTGGGGCTGCAGTGGCAACCCCACCCCAACCTGATGTTCGCCGGGGAATACCATCACGTCGACGGGACCGGGTGGTTGCCGGCGGAAGACAACCCGGACCCAGATGACGCCTCGAGACGCTGGGACATGTGGCTATTTCAGATGTCGTTGAGGTTCTGATGGCTACAGGGCCGACTCACTCCGCCTACTCGCGCCCACGACTCAGCCTGACCTGGCGAGTGGTGCTGCTTTCAAGCCTGCTGTTGGTTGTCACCGCCGTACTCTTCACCTGGCTGTCCTATGTCAACCTGACGCGCCAGTTCAACGACGTACGTCAGGAGCAGGTCGAGCACCAGCAGCGTGAATTGAGCTTTGCCCTGTTGAGTGCCGAGGAGGGCCTGCGTCAGTTGGCCAGTCTGGTCGCCTCATCGCCAGAGTTGGGGCCTGCACTGGCCTCTGGTGACGCCTCCCGGATATCTCGGGCGCTGGAGTCACAGTGGCCATCCATGCAACTCGAGGCTGGCATCGATGAGGTCAAGGTCTACAACACCAGCGGCAACCTGAGACTATCGCTGGGTACCGAGCAGCAGAACCATGCCGCTGTTGTCGCCGACTGGATTCAGCGCGTGACACTCCAGGAGCGTCCACTGCTGTCGTTACACTGCGGTCATTCCTGCCGTCAGTACGCACTGGTGCCGGTACTGGTCGACGGCCAGAGCGCCGGTATCGTCATGCTGTCGCGTTCGCTGGCTGACGTTACCCGCCAGGCCCGAGACATCTCGACCAGTGAAGTTGCTCTGGTGGCAAAGGGCAACCTCAATGAAGGGGAGCGCTACCTCCGGAATTGGCAAGCCAGTCTACTGGCTATTACCAACCAGCAGGTCAGCCTGCCGATGCTGCACAAGGCAGCCGCCATGACGAGCCTCCAGGAACTGGCGTCAGCCCCGCTGAGACTGACCCTGGGTCAACACGAAATGGAATTCTCGGCGACCCCGGTCATGACTTCAGGCGACAGCAGCCATGATGCCTATTTCGTGCTGATGTCGGACATCACTGACCAGATCAACGCCATTCGTCTTGATACACGCACCCAGATGCTGGCCAGTCTGTTTGGCTGGCTGGCTGCCGAGTTGTTGCTGCTGGCAATCCTGTTACGCCCGATGTCCCGACTGCGGCGTATTGCTGGCGTGCTGCCGCCATTGGCCACCGGCGGCTACGACAAGGTGCGAGAGGTGCTGTCCCCACGCTCTCAACGTATGAGTGATGAAATCGACGTGCTCGAGGGCACCACCCTGGCTCTCGCCGATCAGCTCGATGTCCTCCAGCAGGAGGTCAAACAACGCAGCGACGAACTCGCGGAGCGTGTCGATGAGCTGGCCAGAGAGCGCGACTTCATCAGCAATCTGATCGATACCGCCCAGGTGTTCATCGTCACCCAGGACAGCGAGGGTCGTATCGATATGGTCAATGCCTACCTCGAGACACAGCTCGGCTGTTCCGAAAAGGCACTGATCGGCCGTCTCTTCGACGACATCTTCGAAGCCGGGGACAACCTCCTGCTGGATCGGGAGGGCATCGAGAGCCCAGAGGAACGTCTGCTGATCACGCCCGATGGCTCGACACGCACCATCGTCTGGTATCACAGTCCACAGACTCCTTCCGATTCGACCTGCCAGGCACGCCTTTCCGTCGGCCTGGACATCACGGAACGCAAGGCAGCCGAGGCACGACTGACCTGGCTGGCCGAACGCGACCCCCTCACCGAGCTCTATAATCGGCGCTTCTTCCAGGACTCACTCAACAAGGCATTGGTGCGTGGCGACCAGGGGATCGCCATGTTGCTGGACCTCGATCAATTCAAGGAGGTCAATGAACTCAGTGGACATCATGCCGGTGACCGTATGCTGCATAGCGTGGCTCGCCTGCTGCAACAGGAATTCTCTCACCGCAGCATCATCGCCCGCCTTGGTGGAGACGAGTTCGCCCTGCTGCTGGTCGGTGTCGACTGCGAACAGGCGATCCGCATGGCACAGCACATCAATCAATTGCTGGACAGTCTCGGGTTTGTTGCCGAAGGACGCCGGCACCGTGTCTCTGCAAGTATCGGTATCGTCCAATTTCCTGTTCATGGCGCGACACCCGCGGACCTGATGGCCAGCGCCGACGTGGCAATGTACAAGGCCAAGGCCAGCAATGTGCAACGCTGGCATCTTCTGTCCACGCTGCAGAACGCACGCGATGAGCTCAACGAGCGAGTCTACTGGGTAGAGCGTATTCGCAGCGCGCTAGAGGGTGACAGCTTCGAGCTGATGGTCCAGCCCATTGTGCGCCTCGAGGATCGCAGTATTCGCCACTATGAAGTACTGCTGCGTATGCGGGATGATGAACAGAATATCGTCATGCCATCACAGTTCATTCCCGTGGCCGAACAGAGCGGCCAGATCGTTGCCATCGACCGCTGGGTACTGCACTACTGCGTCCAGGCTCTGGCTCGCCTCGAGGGTATCAGCCTGGCCGTCAATCTCTCCGGGCAGTCGTTGCATGATGAGGAACTCAAGCAGTATCTCTCCACACAATTGCTCGAGAACGGTGCCGATCCCCACAACCTGATCCTCGAAGTTACCGAGACGGCTGCCGTCACCGACTTCTCCACCGCGCGCGGTGTCCTGGAGAGCATGCGTGAGATTGGCTGCCGCACGGCGCTGGATGACTTTGGTGTCGGTTTCAGTAGTTTCCACTATCTAGGTCAACTCCCGGTGGACTACATCAAGATCGATGGCTCCTTTATCCGCAGTCTCTCGATCAGCCCGGACAGTCGCGTCATCGTCAAGGCAGTGGCCGACATTGCCGCAGGTTTCGGCAAACAGGCAATTGCCGAATTCGTCGACCAGGAGGCATTGATTCCACTACTCGCCTCCTACGGCATCGAATATGGGCAGGGTTATCATCTGGGCCGACCGGTTCTGATGAAGGAAATTTTCGGCTTTGACCCGGTCAGGTCTTAACATCACGGCCACTTTGCCTGATAGTATTCCAGATACAATAAATTTCGCTCTGTCACAAAGAATTTGCAATTCGATGTCACAGTGGACGAGGTAATAACAACGCTCAGGGAAGGTTTATCGATGTTCATACTGGTCGCAGATGCTGCCTATCATTCTCGGCATTGCCTCTCCAGCATGCTGAATCATGCACCTCGGACTCGGCGCCTGGCCACCCGAGCAGGACCTACTGCACTGACCTGGGTTGTATAACCCATGTGCACCGACACCCTATCCCGGAAGCGGGTGTTGCTGGCCAGGTTCATCGATGACTTTCGCATTGTCATCGCGCGCACTGATGACCAGCTGAAACGCGCCCATGAATTGCGTTACGAAGTATTTCTTCGTGAGCTCAATTATGACCTTGGCATAGACAAACGCATCGCTCTGGAGCGAGATTCCTTCGATGATCACGCCATACATTGCCTGGTTGAGCACCGTGAGACGGGGCTGACGGCAGGCTATGTTCGCCTGGTTTTTCCGCTGGATGGAGCCGAGAACTGCCTGCCATTGATATCCAGTACTGGCCATCTTTTCACGGTACCGGAGCTTCATCCATTGAGCTTGCCGAGCAATCAGATATGCGAGATATCGAGGTTGGCTATCTCGCGACATTTCCGCTCACGCACCGCGCCAGCACTCAACCTGGAAGGGTGTGATCTACCCGTGCGCCAGTTCAGCCGTGATCAACGTCGTAGTTTCTCGCTGATTGTCATTGGCCTGTTTCTCTGCGCTCATGCACTGGTCACCCTCAGCGAACGCCGCCATATCTATGCCTTGATGGAAGCCACCCTCCCCCGGCTACTGTCTCTATCCGGGTTTCACTTCCAGCGTGTCAGCAGGATGATCGATTACTGCGGAACCCGAGGCACCTTCTATATCGATAACCAGCAGGCAGCACAGGACATGGCCGATGATCTAAAGGGGCTTTATCAGCATGTCGAATCCCAACTGGCTACACAGCTCAAGGGGTTGCCATTTCTTCGGTCTCAAACTGACTGACGGGCACCGATTGACTGAGATCCGGACCAGGAAACAGCTGGCCCTCCCAGCCCAGCACCATGATGGCCAACACGTTGCGATGCTCACCATCCTCGAGGTCCAGGCTACCATCAGCGGCCGGGATGATACCAGCGTCGGCATCTCGTGACTCCAGTAGGTGGTTGCGGATGGCATCCACCAGTGGCAGGTCCTCGCGACCAGTCAATTGCAGAGACAACGCGACTTCGGCAAGGATGTCTTCCTTGACCGAATCAAGCAGCTTGTCTTCCTGTCGGACCAATGCTTCGATGATCCATGCCACCTGCTTCTCCGGGACCAATCGCTGATAATAGTGGCTATAGGCAATCACGATATGTGTCATCCCATATAACCAGTTGTAGTACTCCGCACGTGATAGTGTGTCGATGCGCTCGCTCGGATACAGCTGCTGGAAGGCCTGCACCACATCGCTACGCAGGTCCACCAGCCCCAACTGATTGAGGAAGGCGACATTATTGGCCACCTGGGCGCCATACACCGAAAGCACTTCCGGATCGGTCAGAAAGTCCTTCCAGTCTACCGCCATCACCGCTGCCTCGAGTCGCGCCAGGCGCTCGGGAGGAAGTTCGCCCAGCAGGTCGTGATAGTTGGCCTGAGCAAGGCGAAACAGTAGATGTTTCGGCACCATCATCTCGGACCGTTCGCTGAACATGACTTGCCGACGGCGTTGCTTGGTCGTCCGCACAGGATAAGACTCGAGCATTTCCCGGTTACGCTCGCTCAGCTTCTCGGGTGAACTGACAATATCATCATATTCGGCCAGCTCACCCAGCAGACGTTCGCCATAGGCCTCATTGAGTGCCAGGTATTCAGGATCACCGGTCAACCGCCAGATGCGTTGCGCAAAATGACGCTGTTTGTCATCGGACAGCGCCTCGAACTGCGCTTCGTAGATAGCCTGTATCTCGGTCGCTGCCTGCTGATAGACGTCATTCCGAGCGGTTGATTCATTGGTGGACAGCTCGCCACCAGCCTGTCCAACATCATTGATCTGTACAGCACTATTGGCCTGTACGGCGCCATCGACCCGCACAGCGCTATCGGCGAGAACCTGCCCCCCGGGCCAACCAACCACCAGCAGCGAAACCATCGCCGCCTTCCAGAGCAAGTGCCTCACCTCCCGCCGCATCACTGGTATCATATCGCCCGCCATTGTTGTCGTGCCGTACGCTGAACGAGCGCACATATCCTTCCTGAAGAGTACGACAATCCAGTCTCCTTGACGCTGCCAGGACACCGGAAAGGCAAAGCGGACTTGTCACTAAACCGAAGCTACGAGCCGTGAGTGGCGAGCTGCGAGCAAAGCACCGCAGGCCCCCTGCCGATACAGGGCTAGCCAGTACCATTGGAGATTCGTGGTAGGAACTCGAGCGCAGCATACTCGTAGCTCGTAGCTCGTAGCTCGTAGCTCGTAGCTCGTAGCTCGTAGCTCGTAGCTCGTAGCTCGTAGCTCATTATTCATCCTCGGCCCATAATGTCCGGGCCTTGCGATGATGCACCATTCGCACACGCATCTTGCGCCGGACGGGTTTACCAGGAGGCTGATCAGTGTGCACTGAAGCGGTAAAGTCAGCGTCGGCGGCCTGCCGCGTACTGACATCCGGATCGATCATCGCCCAGACAAAGACAGGAAGTGACACCTTCCAGCGAATCGCGGCAAGTCTCAGACCGAGCGTGGTCGCCAGCGACAGCACCAGCCCCAGATGAGCTACCCCGAGTACCTCACAGACGACGTAGACCACACCTCCGGCGATAGCTGCGGTGGCATAGATCTCGCTACGTAGAACCAGCGGAACGCGACGCGCCAGTACATCGCGAATCATGCCGCCGGCGACACCGGTGAACAGCCCCATCAGCACGGCAACAACGCCACTGAAACCCAGCAACAGGGCCTTGTTGGCACCGATCACCACGAACAGCGCCAACCCGAAGGCATCGGCCACCGGCAGGAAGACACGATTGAGTCGGTGGATATAGCGATAGCCGATCAGCGAGGCGCCCACCGTGGCCAGCACCACCCACAGATAGGTGGTATCCGTGACCCAGAATACCGGTTGTACGCCCAGCACCAGGTCGCGCATGGTGCCTCCGCCCACGGCCGTGGCTGCTGCGAGCACCAGCATGCCGATGGGATCCATTCGGGAACGGCAGGCCAATAGCACACCGGAGAGCGCGAAAACCATGGTGCCCGCCAGGTCAAGCCAGTAGACGATAGCACTGTCCATTGCACATTCCCCTCTCGGATTCAAAGACAATACCGACGTCAGCCGGGTCTCACCAGCATCGTCAACTGGGAAGATAAAGCGTTCGGGCACGCGTCAGGTGCAGATCCATCTCGCGTACCGCAGCCGCTTCATCACCGTCAGCCAGGGCGACAAGTATGCGCTGGTGCTCTTCCAGCGTAATACTCTCGTTGCCCTTCCAGTGCAGCAGTGACGTATGAAACCTGGCCAACCAGTCGAGCATCGCCCGACTCACGGCAATGAAGATCGGATTGGCCGTGGTCTCTGCGATAGTGACATGAAAGGCCATATCCGCGGCGATGAAGGCCTCGATATCGCTGTTGAGTGCACGGCGCTGCTGTTCAACCAGGTCTTCGAGGCGAGCGATTCCCTTGTCCTCGATGTTGCGGGCGGCTCTGGCCACCATGCCCAGCTCGAAGAAGGCACGCGCCTCCTTGAGATGCTCCAGAGAAGCAGGTTCGGTCGACAGCATATGCATGGCGGTCAACTCGATCTGTGCCAGCATGCCCTCGGCGCTGGGCGCCACCACCCGCGGACGTTGACCATGATGAATTGCCACCAGCCCCAGGCGCTCCAGCGCCTGCATGGCTTCGCGGATCGCTGGGCGGCCGACGCCAAACGACTCCATCAACTCACGCTCGGAGGGCAACACATCACCCGGGCGATAATCACCGTTCAGCAGTTGCCGGTAGAGCCGGTCAAACACTTCATCCGCCAGTTTGCGGCGGGGAATCTTCAATGAGTCGTTCATCATTTATCCATGATAAATACCGGCATCCGCCGCATGGCTCAGTCATTTCGATGACCGGTGACAACGGAAGAAACGGAGGAACCCCTTGTGATGCCTCCATCATGCCGCAGAACCCCAGACCACTGAAGCCAGCACGACCAAGGTTGTAATTGACTCTTTCGTCAACTTGTCATGTCATTATACCAGTTGCTTCGTTCATGACTTCTCCAAACACAACAATCTCAAACACAGTCATCTCAAACACAGCCAGCTCAAACACAACAACCAGAGGACTCGCCCCATGACCACCATTGCCTTGATTGGTGCGGGCGGCAAGATGGGCACTCGCCTGTCCCGCAACCTGCAGAACACCGACTACCAGGTGCGCCACGTCGAAGTCAGCGAGGCCGGCCGTCAACGGCTCAGTGAGGAGTTGGGGATCACCTGCGTGGACAGTACCGAACAGGCAGTCCGGGACGCCGACGTGGTGATCCTCGCCGTCCCGGATACACTGATCCAGCGTATCTCCCATGACCTTTCGCCACATATTGCCTCCGGCACCATGGTCATCTGCCTCGATGCCGCCGCTCCCTTCGCCGGCCATCTGCCGCCACGCGAGGATCTGGTCTATTTCGTCACCCATCCCTGTCATCCCTCGATCTTCAACACCGAGCCCAATGTCGAAGCCCTGCTCGATCGTTTCGGTGGCAGCCATGCCACCCAGCATGTGGTCAGTTCACTGATGCAGGGCGCCCCCCATCATTTCGATCTCGGGGAAGATATTGCCCGTGCCATCTATGCTCCGGTGGGCCGCACCCACCGGGTCAGTGTCGAGCAGATGGCATTGCTTGAGCCGGGTCTGTCGGAAACCGTCTGCGCCACATTGCTGGCGGTAATGCGTGAAGCCATGGATGAAGTGGTGGAGCGTGGCGTCAGCCAGGAGTGCGCCCGCGATTTCCTGCTCGGCCACCTCAATATTCTCGGTGCGGTGATCTTCGACGAGCAGCCCGGCGCCTTTTCCGATGCCTGCAACAAGGCCATCGAGAACGGCAAACCGATGCTGATGCGCGATGACTGGAAGCGCGTCTTCGAACCTGACGAAATCGCCGAGAGTATCCGTCGGATTACCTGAGAAAACTTCGGTGATGACTGCATGCAGCCTGCCGGATTTGACCGATCGTCACGAGCAATACGGGTTTCGCAGTAGATCAGCGTCAAGTCAGACAGACTGCCGGGGAGGCACAATGAGTGAACGCATAGAGGCCAGCTACCTGGTGGAGACGCCCTTCGACCTTGATCAAGCCTGTGAGGTCATGGCGGGAGAGCAGTCCTGTGGCACCTTTACCCGGCTCGCCACTGAAACAGATGAACTGCGCCACCACCATGCGGCCCGCGTCGAGTCGATCGAGCCGCTGGAAAGTGTCACCACTCCGTCACTGCCCATGCCGACACGTCCACAGCCTCCCGGCACTCTCTATCAGCGTGCCCGAGTGAGGCTGTCGTGGCCTCTCGCCAACTGCGGTACATCCCTGGCCACGCTGATGGCCACCGTGGCCGGTAACCTCTACGAGCTGAAGGAATTTTCCGGGTTGCGCCTGCTCGACCTCAGGGTACCCGACGCCTTTGCCGATGCCTGGCCGGGTCCTCAGTTCGGTATCACCGGAACGCGCTACCTCACCGGGATCGACTCGGGTCCGCTGATCGGTACCATCATCAAGCCCAGCGTCGGACTATCGCCCTCCCAGACGGCTGACGTCGTGTCCCAGCTTCTCGAGGGTGGTATCGACTTCATCAAGGACGATGAGCTGCAGGCCAACGGACCTCACAACCCGCTCAAGGAACGCGTCGATGCAGTCATGCCGCTGGTGCGTGAGCATGAGCAGCGCACCGGACGCAGGGTCATGGTGGCCTTCAACATCAGCGGTGATGTCGACGAGATGCGCCGCCACCACGATTATGTGGTCCAGGCCGGGGGCAACTGTGTGATGGTCGCCGTCAATGCCGTTGGCCTGGCCGGTGTCAGCGAACTGCGCCGCCACAGCGAGCTCGCCATCCATGGCCACCGTGCCGGTTGGGGCATGCTCAGCCGGCACCCACTACTGGGTATCGATTTTGCCGCCTGGCAGGTCCTGTGGCGGCTGGCCGGGGTCGATCACCTGCACGTCAATGGCCTCGACAACAAGTTCTCGGAGTCCAACGACAGCGTTATCGCCAGTGCCCGCGCCTGCCTGACACCGCTGTTCGAACCGCCACGTCCAGCACATACCGTAATGCCGGTGTTCTCTTCCAACCAGACCGCGTGTCAGGCGGAGGCCACCTGGCGCGCCCTCGGCGGCAGCGACGACCTGATCGTGACCGCCGGTGGCGGTATCATGGGCCATCCGGATGGTATCGCCGCCGGAGTGCGCAGCCTGCGCCAGGCCTGGCAGGCCGCTGCGCTCGGTGTCGACGCGGTGCAACATGGCCGTGAGCACCCTGAACTGGCCCGTGCTCTGGAGGTCTTCTGCCCATGAGTGAACTGCTGCTGAGCTACTACGGCGATGACCTGACCGGTTCGACGGATGCGCTGGAAGCTCTGGAACGCCATGGAGTCTCCACGGTGTTGTTTACTCGCCTGCCCACTGCCACTCAACTGGAGCGCTTCGCCGCTTGTCGCGCTATCGGCCTGGCAGGCACCAGCCGTAGCGAATCGCCTCAGTGGATGCAGCGCGAGCTGACACCGGCATTGCGCTGGCTGGCCGCCAGGGGCGCACCCTTGACCCACTACAAGACCTGCTCGACCTTCGACAGCAGTCCAGAGATCGGCAATATCGGCTGCGCCATGGAGATCGGCCGCGAGGTCTTTGGTCAGGCGCCGATTCCGCTGGTGGTCGGGGTGCCACAGTTGCGCCGCTACACTGCCTTCGGCGAATTGCACGCGGCCTGGCAGGGCCAGCTCTACCGCATCGACCGTCACCCGGTGATGTCCCGTCACCCGGTGACTCCCATGCGCGAGGCCGACCTGCGCATTCATCTTGCCGCCCAGACCGAGATGCCCATCGGCCTGATCGATGCACCCACCCTGACAGAAGAAGGCCTGGACCAGGCGGTGGACCAGGCCCTCAGCGAATATCCGGCGGTACTGTTCGATGTGCTGGATGAACGCCATCAGGCCGAGGTGGGTCATCAATTATGGCGTACGCGCGCCACCGAGGGTGCGCTGGTGGTCGGGTCGTCCGGGGTTGAGTACGCTCTGGCGCGTGAGTGGCAGAGGCTGGGCGAACTACCCTCCCCGCCCGACTTTGTCCCCGCCGAAACGGTGGATCGCATCGCCGTTGTCTCGGGCAGTGTCTCGGCTACGACCGCCCGGCAGATGGATATCGCACACCAGCACGGCTTCGCGGTGATCGCCCTCGACGCCGAGAGTCTTGTCGATCCCGAACGCCACACAGCGACACTCCGGCACGCCATCGATCAGGGAAACCAGGCCCTGGCCGACGGCCACAGCGTCATCCTGCACACCGCCGCCGGACCGGACACCCACCAGGCGTCACTGGCCAACGAGAGCGCCCGACATACCCTGGGTCGCAGTCTCGGCGAGATACTCCACCAGTTGACCGTGACTCACCAACTGTCTCGAGTGTGTGTTGCGGGGGGCGATACCTCCAGCCATGCCATCAACGCCCTCGACATTCATGCTCTGACGCTGCGCCTACCGTTGCCGGATACCCCCGGGGCGCCGCTGTGTATCGCCCACAGCGATAACCCCGCCAGCGATGGCCTGGAAGTGGCCTTCAAGGGCGGCCAGATGGGCGGTGATGATTTTTTCGAACGCCTGCGTCGAGGTGGGGATGTGATTACTGGCTGACGCGTACCGTGACCACCTGCTCCTCCGCTTCAAGGATGGCAGCGGCCAGCTTGATGCCCAGGCCGCTGCCTTCGGCGGCGCGGATATAGCCGTCGCGGATCGGCGGTAGACCTTCGACACAGTCCCCATACCAGCCGTAGTAGAAGGCACGGGTAAATTCCTGCTCGGCGACGTTGGGCAGTGCCATGGCCAACTGCGTCGATACCGCCAGAGTGACTGGTCCGGAGCAGTCGTGAAAGGCGATCGGGCGGCCATGGGCCTCGGCCAGCGCCGCAGCCTTGCGGGCGAAGGTCACGCCGCCGCCCCAGGTGACATCGACAATCGGCGCATGAACTCTCCCGACCGCGATCAAGTCACGCAACTGCCCGAGGCCGCCGAGGGTCTCTCCCCCGGCAATCGGTACACCGGTATCGGTCAACTCGGCCAGTTCACCCACACGATCCATCCATATCGGATCCTCGACCCAATCCGGCGACAATGGCGCCAGCACCTGACAGATCCGGCGTGCGGTACTCAGGCTCCAGAGCCCATGCAGCTCGACCTTGAGGCGCATGCGATTGCCATGCACGCGGCGGATTTCCTCGAAGGGCCACAGACCACGCGCCAGGTCTTCGGTGGAGATATCTACCCCATCACCAGCGCCAGCAGCAAAGTCAAAGGGCCAGATCTTCATCGCCGAGATGCCCATCTCGAGCAGCTCACCGGCAAGCTCCGCCGGGCGTTCGAGAAAGGCCTCGAGGTCCTCGTAGCGCGGACGCTCAGCGCCTGCATCGACACCGCCGATACCAGAACTCCCGATACCAAAGTTGCCGGGGCGCACATCGGCGGACTTCGACACATAATCTGGACCGGCACAGGTATTGTAGAGCCGCACCTCGTCGCGACAGGCCCCGCCGAGCAGTTGGTAAAGCGGCATCCCGGCGCGTTGTCCGGCCAGGTCCCAGAGCGCCACATCCACCGCCGACAACGCCCGGGTTTCGGCACTGGTCCCCTGGAAACCCACATAGGGCCGCATGCGCCGATTCAACGCCTCGATACGCGAGGCGTCCTCGCCCACAATCAGCGGCGCGATCCGGCCATGCAGATCGGCCTCGATGGCGTCACTGCCGAACCAGCTCTCTCCCAACCCGATCAGTCCATCCTCGGTATGTACCCGTACCCAGATCAGCGAGGGACGTGCCCGAGGACGCAGGGTTTCCAGTCGTACGATCTTCATCCTTGAGTCTCCTTGCTCACGCCGTCAGGCATCGACTTTCAAGACAGACCCTCGCGGCCCAGCAGTGCCACCAGTTCGGGAACCAACTGCTCGCCACGCCCCTCATCGACCATGCGCTGATAGAGCGAGCAGATGGCTCCAGCCACCTCGCGCTCGGCCTCAAGGCCCTCGACCATGCTCTGGTAGTAACCGACATCCTTGAGTGAATTGGACAACGTGAAACGAAAGCCGGATGGGTCCTCTGACGCAATGAAAGGTCTCAGTCGCTCGAGGACCACCCCTCCGCCTCCGCCATTGCCGAGCACCTCGAGCAACACGGCATCGTCGATGCCGGAACGGCGTGATGCCGCCGCCGCCTCCGCGAGGACTGCGGTAAAGCCCAGCGACACGTAGTTGTGCAGCAACTTCAGAGTATGGCCGGCCCCCACCGGTCCACCGTGGGTGATATGTTCGGAAAAACTCTCGAGCAATGGCCGCAACTCGTCGAACAGGGCATCGGGGGCGCCGACAATCAGGTTGAGCCGTCCCTCGGCAGCTTCCTTCGGCGTGCGGGTCATGGCAGCGTCCATGAAGCGGCCACCGGCTTCGGCCACTCGCTGGGCAATCTGCCGTGTCGAGGCAGGGATCGCCGTCGAGCAGTCGATGACGACCTGATCCGCCTTGAGTCCCTCCAGCACGCCCTGCGGCTCGAACAGCACTGCCTCGACCTGAGGCGTTCCGGTCACACAGAGGATGACCACCTCGGCGATCTCGGCGACTTCCCGAGCGCTGGCACAGGACGTGGCACCCTTGCCGATCAGATCGTCACAGGGTTGATTGCCGGGGTGATCGAGAAAACTCAACGGATGTCCGGCGCGCAACAGGCTCTGGGCGATACCGTGGCCCATCAGCCCCACACCGATCAAACCGACATGAAAGTGTCTATGCATGAATTCCATCTCCTGGCTCTGATAAACGGTTCTGCTGAACGCTGATCTCGAAAACCGCTGACTCAAGGCTGCTCCATCAGCGCCTGACAGATGGCATTTCCCAGCGCTTCGGTGCTGCCCTCACCCTTGAGATCCGGCGTCATCACAGTACGATCACTGTTGGCCAGCACCGTCTCAATGGCGCCCACGACCGCATCCGCCGCTTGCTGCTCCCCCAGGTGTTCGAGCATCATCGCGCCGCACCAGATCTGCCCGATCGGGTTGGCAATGCCCTGACCGGCAATATCCGGGGCACTGCCATGTACCGGCTCGAACAGGCTGGGATACTCACCGCTGGGATTGATGTTGGCCGAAGGCGCAATGCCGATGGTGCCGGTACAGGCTGGTCCCAGATCCGAAAGGATGTCGCCGAACAGATTGCTGGCCACCACGACATCGAAACGATCCGGGTTGAGCACGAAATGCGCGGTGAGAATGTCGATGTGGTACTGGTCCAGCGCCACATCCGGATAGTGTTGAGCCATGGCGGCGACACGCTCGTTCCAGTACGGCATCGAGATCGACAGGCCATTGGATTTGGTTGCCGAGGTAAGGCGGCGACGCGGACGCTTCTGCGCCAGCTCGAAGGCGAAGCGCAGCACCCGGTCAACGCCGACCCGGGTCATCAGGGTTTCCTGCAACACCACCTCACGCTCGGTGCCTTCGAAGGCCCGGCCCCCCAGGCGTGAATACTCGCCTTCGGTGTTTTCACGTACCACAAGAAAGTCGATATCACCGGGCTCACGCCCCTTGAGCGGGCAGTCCACTCCCGGCATCAAACGGCAGGGCCGCAGATTGACGTACTGATCGAAGGCGCGCCGGAACTTGAGCAGCGAGCCCCAGGCGGAGACATGATCCGGCACCGTCTGCGGCCAGCCCACGGCACCGAAGAAGATGGCGTCGAAGGGCGAGAGGGTCTCGAACCAGTCATCCGGCAGCATGTCGCCGTGTTCCACATACCAGGCGCAACTGGCAAAATCGAAGGATTCGAAGGCCAGCTCGATATTGAACTTCTCGGCGGCGGCCCTGAGCACCTTGAGCCCCTCGGGCACCACTTCCAGGCCGATGCCATCACCCGCCAATACCGCAATACGATGCGTCATCCAGTACTCCTGTCGGTCATAACGTTCGTCAATCGTGATCCATGGGTCAGGTCACGGACATCAGGGTTTGTCCGAAAAGAACGCCTGGCCGTGGCGAATCGCCACCGTCTTCAACCGGGTATAACTCTTCAGCCCCTCGAAGCCCTTCTCGCGACCATGCCCCGAGCGACCAACTCCACCGAAGGGCAGCTCGACACCACCACCGGCCCCATAGTTGTTGACGAATACCTGGCCGGAACGGATCGCTCTGGCCAGCCGTAACTGGCGACCACCATCGCGGGTCCAGACACCAGCGCAAAGCCCGAAATCCGTGGCATTGGCCAGGCGAATGGCGTCGGCTTCATCGACAAAGGACTGCACCACCAACACCGGGCCAAACAGTTCCTCGCGACTGACCACATGCCCTTCCGGCACCTGGGTGAGCAGGTGAGGCGTCACGAAACAACCGGCCTCCGAGGCCCCTTCGGCGAGTTGCCCTCGGGCTGCCACTTCGATGCCATCGGCCACTGCCGCCTCGATCAGCGCCACGACCTTGTCCCGCTGGCGGGCATTGATCAGCGCCCCGCAATCCGGATCGCGCTCTCCAGCATCACAACGCAGTGCCGTAAAACGCTGCTGCAGACGTTCGACAACCTGGTCGTGAATGGACGCCTCGACCAGCAAGCGGCTACCTGCCGAACAGGTCTGACCGGCATTCTGGATGATGCCGCGCACCACCGCGTCCAATGCAGCCTCCAGGTCGGCATCGGCAAATACCAGTTGCGGAGACTTGCCGCCCAGCTCCATGGTCACCGGCACGTGATGCTCGGCACAGGCTTTCGCGACCAGGCTACCCGTCTGCGGCGAGCCGGTGAACGACAGGTGATCGATGCCGGGATGCTCGGCCAGCGCGGCGCCAGCCTCCCGCCCCAGCCCGGGGACCACGTTGAGCGCTCCCTCGGGTAGGCCTGCCTTGACCGCCAGTTCAGACAGCCGCAGCACACTCAGGCAGGCATCCTCGGCCGGCTTGAGCACACAGGTATTGCCCGCCGCCAGCGCTGCCGCCACGCAACGTCCGAAGATCTGCGCAGGATAGTTCCAGGGAATGATCTGGGCACAGACACCCCAGGGCTCACGCAATGTCATGACCGCGTATTCCGACTCGAAGGGGATGGTCTCGCCATGCAGCTTGTCGGCGGCACCAGCATAGAAACGGAAGTAGCGTGCACAGGCGGCAATATCGCCGCGAGCCTGAGTGATCGGCTTGCCGGTATCCGCGCACTCCAGCGCCGCGAGATTATCGGCGTCGGCGTCGATGGCATCAGCGAAGGCATACAGCCACTCGCCACGATGACGCGCCGACAGTCGTGACCAGTTGCCCAGCTCACCGCTGAAGGCAGCACGGGCAGCAGCCACAGCGGCATCGACTTCCTCGGCGGAACTGCGTGCGATGCGGGCGATGACCTCCCCCGTGGACGGGCGCAGTACATCAAGGGTCTCGGCAGTATCTCGCCAGCGGCCGGCGACCAGAGCACCACTCGGCGGAATGACAGGCAGTTCGGACATCGGTCAAACTCTCCATGATCGGGTTGAGCTGTTGTCGGTTTGGACTGTTATCGAGTTGGAATAGTTGTCGGATTGGAATAGCGGTCAGGGTTGAGTCCCCCCTGTCGGCTGCTGGACCTCAATAGAGCAGGTCCACCAACCCCAGCGAAATCCACGGCATGTAGGTAATGGCGATCAGGCAGACCAGTACCACCAGCACGAAGCGCAGCAGCCAGGGAAAAAGCTGCTCGATGGACAGCTTCGCCACCGCACAGGCAGCAAACAGATTGACCCCCAGCGGCGGGGTGAACATGCCCAGTGCCAGATTGACGACGATGATCAGACCGAAGTGCACCGGGTCGATGCCATACTGAATCGCGATCGGCGTGAAGATCGGCGCCAGCACCAGAATCGCCGCCGAGGTCTCGACGAACATGCCGACCACCAGCAGCATCACATTGACCGCCATCAGGAAGGTCACCGGGCTGTCAAACACCTGGGTGACCCAGGCTGCGACCTCGCCGGGCAAGCCCGAGCGGCTGATCAGGAAGCTGAACAGTGCCGCCGCCGAGATGATCAGCATCACCGTGGTGGTGGAAATCACGCTCTTGCGCAGGATCGGCAACAGTTCCCGCCAGGTCAGTTCACGATAGACCAGCCCACCGACGATCAGCGCATAGAACACCGCCACTGCCGAGGCCTCGGTGGGCGTAAAGACCCCTCCATAGATGCCACCGATCACCACCACCGGCATCAGCAACGCCGCCCAGGCACGTCTTACTGCGCGCGGGAAGGAGGTACGATCCTCGCGGTCACGCAGGCCATAACCGCGTAACCGGCAGAAGACGTAGAGAAACACCAGCAGGGCCGTACCGATCAGCAACCCCGGGCCGATACCGGCAATGAACAGACGACCGATGGAAGTGTCGGTGCTGACACCGTAGAGAATCAGCGGAATCGACGGCGGAATCAGCACTCCCAGCTCCGCCGATGACGCCTGAATCGAGGCCGCCAGCGGGCGAGGATAATCATGTGCCACCATCGCCGGAATCAGAATCGAACCGATGGCAAAGGTCGTGGCAACGCTGGAACCGGATACCGCAGCAAACAACATGCAGGTCAGCACACAGGTCATCGCCAGACCGCCCTGCATGCCACCGACCAGTGATTTGGCCAGATCGACCAGGCGTTGGGAAATCCCTCCGGCAGCCATCAGGTTGCCGGCAAGAATGAAGAATGGAATGGCCATCAGCGGGAAATTGTCGATACCGACAAACATCTGCTGCGGCACCATCAATAGCGGGAAGCGGGTAAAGAATTCGATGCCGATGATTGATGCCAGCAGGATCGACACCGCAATCGGCACCCCCAGAGTAAACAGGATGATCAGCGACAGACCAATGACAGCGTTCATCTGCGTTCCCTCCCGACCTGTGCTTCACTCCCTGTTTCGCCACGCGAGACCGAAGGCACGACGGCATCCGGGGCAGCAGCCTCGACTTCGGCATCCGTCGCGCCGATCTCCTCACGCCCGGCAAGCTGTGCCAGCAGCCGAGCCACCACCGCAACCAACGAGAAGGCCGCACCCACCGGAATCGCCATATAGATCCAGCCAATGGAGATTCCCACCCCGGACAGCGCCTGTGAACGCACCCTCAGCGTCATCTGGATGCCGTAATACAACAGGATGGCCAGCACGATCAGACAACTGCCGGCAATGAATACCTCCAACACCTTGAGGCCGGGCCGTGGCACCAGCTTGTAGATGGCTTCGACAGCCATCATGTAGCCGCCACGAAAACAGGCCGCCGCCCCCAGAAAGACACACCAGATCATGGTCGAGCGCGCCATCACCTCCGACCAGGTGGACGGCGCATCAAAAACGAAGCGGGTCAGTACCTGGTAGAAGCCAAGGCTGACCGAGCAGACCAGCATCAGCACGGCAAGGTACAGCGCCAGCGATGAGATTGTGCGTTCCACACGTAACAGCAGATCCAGCATGTAATGTCTCCCGATGCAGGGTCTCCCAGCGATTCAAGGACCGGTGACCGAGAGGCACATGGCGTCGCGCCATATGCCTCGGCCACCAGATCAGCCTCGCAATGCACTGAGTGAATGGCAGTAGAATCCCCTGGGAAAGCCCCTTGAGAACGTCCCTTGGGGAAGAAAGCCCCCTACTGCGAGCACTCGCTGGAACGAATACGATCCAGCCACTCGGAGCCGTATTCATCGGTATAGACCGTGTAGGACGGCTCAACCGCCGCCTGGAACTGCGACTTGTCGATGTCATCAACGACAGTCATGCCCTTCTCGCGCAGCTCCTCGACGCCCTCGGTCTCGAGCCGAGACACCATCTCGCGGGTGGCTGCGGCCCCGGCCTGGGCTGCCTCGAGGAACCAGCCCTGCTGCTCCTCGCTCAGACCTTCCCAGAGGATCGGTGACGCCAGCATGATGGCCGGCGAATAGACATGGCCGGTGAGCGAAAGATAATCCTGCACCTCCCACAGATTGCTGGTCAGGATCACCGAAATCGGATTTTCCTGGCCATCGACCGTGCCCTGCTGCAACGCGGTAAATACCTCGGGGAAGGCCATCGGCGTCGGGTGCACACCGAGTTCCTCGAACGCCGCCATGTGCATCTTGTTCTCCATGGTGCGGATCTTGAGCCCCTGAGCATCCTCCGGTGCGCTGACATCGCGCTTGCTGTTGGTCATGTGGCGGAAGCCGTTCTCGGTCCAGGCAAGACCGACCAGGTCATGGTTGCCCATCATATCGAGCAGATCCTGACCGATCTCACCATCCAGCACGCAACGCGCGTTGTCGTAATCGGTAAACAGGAATGGCAGATCCAGCACATAGGTTTCAGGGACGAAGTTGCCCAACGGGCCAGTGGAGGTAATGACTGCGTCGATGGTGCCGATCTGGAGGCCCTCTATCATGGCGCGCTCACCGCCAAGAGCACCGGCGGCATGCTCTTGAACCGTGAACTCGCCTTCGGAGAGTTCCTCGAGGCGTTCCTTGAACGCATCGACACCGGCAGAATAATGCGAGGTATCGGCAGTGGTATGACCAACCGTGATGGTCTGGGCCGCCAGACTCGGCAAGGCCAGCCCGGCAAGGGCGAGGCCCAGGGTTGCACAAACGGTTGCACGAATGGTTGTGCGGGCGGTTACGTGAATGGCAGCAGGAATGGCGCGGCGTGCAAAGGTCGTCATTGTTGTATCCTCTGGGTTACGCGTTTTAGGTCTCTGGCCCGGCGGGCGAGACGGCTTTCCTTCCTTCACTTGCGGGGCGCCAACAACATGGCAATCAAATCACTCATCCTGATCCATTTGACTGCCATCCACACCACACTGGTGCGGATGCAGGCCCCGGTTTCAGCTCCTTGAAGAACCTTGTGTGGCTATAAACATGGCAATCAAATAGCTCATCCTGATCGATTTGATTTTCGCCCGCACCACAGGCGCAGATGCGCGGATCGGCTGGTGTGGTGCGGTCTCAAGATGGCCGTGCCTCGTCGATGAATGCCTCAACAACAGCCTTGAAATCGGTGTCACCGGCGAAGCCCAGTTGCTCCGCACGTGCGGTGCGGAAGCGTCCCGGCCAACTGGCGACGATGGCGGTGACGCGCCCATCCGGCTCATGACGGACTCGCTCCACTGCGGCGTCTCCCGCATAGTGGCGCAGCACCTCAAGCATTTCCGCCACGCTGACGGTGATACCGGGCAGCATGAAGGCACGGTTGGCGCCGAACCGCTCGGCCTCCACTTCCGCCCCGTGCACCAGCGCCTCAACCACCTTGCCGGGTGACATCACATACAGCTCCAGTTCAGTGGGTACCGGGCAGATGGCTTCTTCATCATTGAGCGGCTCACGCAGAATACTCGAGGCAAAGCTGGATGCAGCGGCATTGGGCCGCCCTGGCCGAATGACGATGGTCGGCAGACGCAATACGCGGCCGTCAATCAGGCCGCGTCGGCTGTAATCGCTGATCAGCAGTTCACACATCGCCTTCTGGGTGCCATAGGAGCTCTGCGGCACCAGGGCGGTCATGTCATCAAGCACTTCGGGCAGCTCACCACCATAGACCGCCACCGAACTGGCCATGACCAACCGGGTGGTGTTCATCTGCCGTTCCCGGCAGGCATCCAGCAACGCCCGAGTGGCATCGAAATTGACCGCCATGCCCAACTCGAGGTCGGCCTCGGCCGCCGAACTGACCACCGCCGCCAGGTGATAGATCACCTCAGGTCGATCATCGAGCAGCGATGCCCACGCATCGGGCGCGGTGATATCGCAGGCCCTGGTGTTGATATTGATCGCACGAATGGTGCTATTCGCTTCCTTACTGGACGTCTCCGGTACCGGGGGTGCCAGTTGGTCGACCAGGGTCAGGCGCTCAATGGCACGACCATCCAGTTGACCGCGAGCGATCAATTGACCGACCAGACGCTGGCCGAGAAATCCGGCGGCGCCGGTGATCAGAATATGCATGGAGACTCTCCCGTTTCAGGCCGTTCCTGTTGTGTCATACCGTTCCCCCGATACCCTGGTCTTGATACCATACCGCCCGGCCCAAACCAGCCCTTCGATGGTGCTGGCGCGAGGCCGGTACTCACAGCCCACCCAGCCGTGATAGCCAAGGTCATCCAGATGGCCGAGCACCTGCGTGTAGTTGATTTCGCCCAGATCCGGCTCATGGCGCGCCGGGACGCCAGCGATCTGTACATGTCCGATGTTCGGGTACTGGGCTTCCATCTCGTGGATCAGGTCGCCCTGGACAATCTGGCAGTGATAGATATCGAACTGCACCTTGAGATTATCGGCCCCGACTTCAGCAACGATGTCCCGCGCCTGCTGCTGCGTCTGTAACAGGAAGCCCGGCATGTCACGCCCGTTGATCGGTTCGATCAACAGCACCCGCCCGGCCCGGGAACACTCCCTTGCCGCATGGCGCAGGTTAGCGATATAGGTGGCATGGTGCAGGCGCCGAGTCTCCTCATCGGCATTCTGCGGCAGCAACCCGGCCATGGCGTGCAGTCGCGGGCAGTTCAGTACCTCGGCATAGTCCAGCGCCTGCTCAACACCGCGGCGAAACTCATCCTCGCGGCCAGGCAGGCTCGCCAGTCCCCTCTCCCCTGCGTCCCAGTCACCCGGTGGCAGGTTGAACAGTACCTGCTCCAGGCCATGGGCACTGAGTCGCTGACGGATTTCCTCAGCCTCGAAGGCATAGGGAAACAGGTACTCCACACCCTGGAAGCCCACCTCTGCCGCCGCCGCGAAGCGGTCGAGGAACTCATGTTCGGTGAACATCATGCTGAGATTGGCAGCCAACTTGATCATGCTCGCTCCTCGCTGGTCTCGATCACGCGCTCTTCAACTCATGTCCTTCAACTCATGTCCTTCAGCTCATGTCCTTCAGCTCACGCCCTTCAATCGCGTGGAAAGCGCTGTTCCAGCTCCTCGACCTGCTCCGGGGTCAGGCCTCGCGGGTTCTGGCCTCGCAACAGCAGAAACAGCTTCGCGGTTTCCTCGAGTTCCTCGGTGGCGTAGACCGCCGCTTCCAGCGACTTGCCTGCTACCACCGGGCCATGATTGGCCAGCAGCACGGCGCTATGCCTTCCCGCCAGACCGCGCACCGCATCTCCCAGGCTCGGGTCGCCGGGAATGTGATAAGGCACCAGAGGGAGCTTGCCCACACGCATCACGTAATAGGCGGTCAGTGGCGGAATACAGTCGTGGTGATCCACATCCGGCAGGCAGGACACCGCCACTGAATGGGTCGAATGCAGATGCACGATGGCGCCGGACTGTGGCCGCTCGGCATACATCGCCATGTGCAGGAAACTCTCCTTGGTCGGCCTGTCGCCATCCAGCCACTCGCCGTCGGCGGAAAGTCGCGAGATGCGTGCCGGATCGAGGCGCCCGAGGCAGGCATTGGTCGGCGTCATCAACCAGCCACCATCCTCGAGACGCACACTGATGTTGCCGCTGGAGCCCATGGTCAAGCCACGATCAAATATCGACTTGCCGTACAGTGCGATCTGCTCACGCAACTCGCTGTGTGCCTGATTCCTGGAAGAACCGCTTCTGGAAGAATCGCTCCTGGAAGGATGACCGCTGCCACGAAGCTTCTCACTCATTCCGTCACCTCGCCCAGTAACTCGAAACCACGAGTGAAGATATCCACGCCACCGAAATTGCCCGACTTCAACGCCAGCGACAGAGTGCCTCCTCCTACTCTGGCTTGTGTCCAGGGCACCCCGGCGTCGATCTGCGGCCCGATACGTAACTGTTCCAACGCCAACGCCGAAACCACGGCGCCAGATGTTTCGCCACCTGCCACCAGCAGACGACCGACACCCTCTCGGATCATGGTGACCGCAATAGTGGCCAGTGCCTGTTCGACGACTTCGCCAGCTCGGACGATGCCGAGTTGTTCCTGAGCTACCTTGACACGGGCCGGCTCGGCGGAGGCATAGACCAGAATGGGCTCACCGGGCCACTGACGATAATGTTCGCGCAGGGTATCCAACACCGCCTGGAGTCGACCGTCTCCCAACGCCAGCTCCAACGGGTCCAGCGCAATGCCGGGATGACGCTCAAGGAAATGCGACACCTGACCGAGGGTCGCCCTGGAGCAGCTGCCGGACAGCACCAGTGGATTTCCGCTGGCCGGAGCCAGGCAGGCAGCATCCTCGATGGCGGCCAGCCAACCCTTGCGTCGATACTGCTCAGGCAGTGCCTGGCCCAGCCCGGAGCCACCAGTGACCAGCGGCAGATCCACGCAGGCTGCCGCCAGCACATCGAGATCGGCATCATCCAGGGTGTCACAGATGACGTGACGAACCCCCTGACCCGCCAGGGTTTCCAGGTGCTGCCTGGACGCTGCCGGCCCGGCAGCCAGCACGGCTCGGTCGAGCAACCCGACAGAGTGGCGTGTCTGGCGGCCCAGTACCCGTACCAGGTCAGCATCGGTCATCGGGTTCAGCGGATGATCCTGCATGCCACTGTCATTGAGCAGCCGGTCACCGACAAACAGATGCCCCTGATAGACGGTACGCCCTGTCGCCGGGAAGGCCGGCACCATCACAGTCTGCCGAGCGCCCAGCGAGTCCATCAGCGCATCGGCAACCGGGCCGATGTTGCCTTCATCGGTGGAATCGAATGTCGAACAGTACTTGAAGAAGATCTGTTCCGTCCCCTGGCCGACCAACCAGTCCAGCGCCGCAAGGCTATCGCCAACGGCCTGTTCCACTGGGCAGCTGCGTGACTTCAACGCCACTACAATCGCATCAACATCCTTGAGGGCATCAACATCATCGAGCAGTGTCCTGGCGCCAGGCACTCCCAGCATCTGCACGGTACGCATGCCAGCGCGCACCAGATTGTTGGCCAGATCCGTAGCGCCGGTAAAATCATCGGCAATTGCTCCCAGAACCAGAGTCATTCCTCTCCTTCCCTATCAAGATGAGTATCATTGGCCGCCGGCAGATCGAGTCCGGCGGTTGCCGCGTAGACCTTGATGACCGCGGCATCATCCTCACGCCCGAGCCCCATGCCGCTGGCGGCCGTGAATTGCTGTAGCGCACTCGCTGCAACCGGCATGGCCAAGCGCAGATCACGTCCGGTGTCGTGTACCAGGTTGAGGTCCTTGACGAAGATGTCTACCGCCGACAGTGGCGTATAGTCCCCTTCGAGAATGTGCGGCACACGATTCTCGAACATCCAGGAATTGCCGGCAGACTGGGTAATGACCTCATACAGACGCTCAGGGTCGATGCCCATACGTATTCCCAGTGCCATGGCCTCCGCCGCCGCAGCGATGTGCACCCCGGCGAGATGCTGGTTGACCAACTTGACGCTGGATCCGGCACCGGGAGCATCACCCAACCGATGGACCGTGCCGGCCATCGCCTCAAGAGCCGGTTCCGCCATGGCAAACGCCTCGGGGCGTCCCGAGGCCATGACCGATAGCTGCCCACAGGCAGCACGGGCGGCGCCACCACTGATCGGCGCATCGAGCAGCACCAGGCCCATCGCATCGAGACGTTCTCCCAGCGCTTCAGCATAGGCAGGAGCCACGGTGGCGCACTGGATCACCAGGCTACCGGGGGCCAGGCGCTCGGCCAGCCCACCCCTACCCTCGTCACCGAACAGCACGGTTTCCACCTGGTGGGCATTGACCACCACCAGCAGGATCACCGAGCACTCCTCGGCCAGCGCCAACGGTGACGAATGCACCCGGCCACCAGCGTCGGCAAAGGCCACCCTGGCATCCGCCGCGAGGTCACAACCAATCACCGGCAACCCGCCATCAAGCAATGAGCGGGCAATACCCATCCCCATGGCACCAAGACCAATGACACCGTGAATAGCCTGAGTTGATTCGTCAGATGTTGATTCGTCAGACATGCAAACCCCTGAAACCGTCATGCACCAGAACAGTCATCGAGTGGCGCGATATGACCGGTGCGAACAAGGCCAACTGGAGAATCCCGGTACGGAAAAGACCAATATGGAAAAGCCCAGATGTTAGCGCTAACATCCATTATTAGAACAGCAGGAGGAGTGTCGCAAGCCCGGCATCCTCGAGCTCGACCAAAGTCCAGGGGCCATGCGCTCGAACGGACGCCGGACCATCAGGGGCGCCTGACCAGCAGGAGAAACATCCGCCCTGCTCAGAGGTCGAACAACACTACCGCAGAGGAGCCAGGGATGAGCGAATCTCCCCGACATGAACGCCGCCGCCGCAAGGGGCTCGACAGCCCGACTCTCTCCGACGTGGCACGCGAGGCCGGCGTATCCTCGATCACGGTGTCTCGGGTCATCAACTCCCCGGACAGTGTGCGCGAGAGCACCCGTCTCAAGATCGAGGCCGCCATCGAGCGGGTCGGCTATGTACGCAACATGGTTGCCGGAAGCCTGGCTTCGGCACGTTCGCAGTTCATTCCGGTGATCGTGCCCTCGCTGTCCAATGTGGTGTTCATCGAGGTCATCCAGGGTCTACAGGCGACCTTCGAGCAGCATGGCTACCAGATTCTACTCGGCAACACCGACTACAGCATGGAGCGCGAGGAAGAGCTGATTCACACCTTTCTCGGCTGGTCACCCACCGCCCTGGTGACAACCGGGCTGCGCCATCAACCCGGCGTCCAGGCATTGCTTGGGCGCTATGCCCACCCGCTGGTGGAGATCATGGAGTCAGGTGACGCCATCGATATGAGCGTGGGCATGTCGCATTATCACGCCGGCCAGCGCATGGCCGATTATCTGGTGACACAGGGCTATCGACACATCGTCTTTGCCGGCACCCAGATGGACGGCAATTACCGGGCTCGCCAGCGTTACCAGGGACATTGCGACAGACTGGTGCAACAGGGCATGGAAGCCCCTCTGCTGGAATGGCATTCCTCCAGCCAGTTCGAGCTGGGAGCCACGGCGCTGGATGAGGTGCGACGTCAGTACCCACAGGCAGACGCGATCCACTTCGCCGACGATGTCATGGCCTGCGGCGCCATTCTTCACGCCAACCGCTATGGACTACGCATTCCCCAGGAGATTGCCATCGCCGGCTTTACCTGCCTGCCCTTCGGCCAGTGCCTGACACCACGCCTGACCACCATCTCGTCACCCCGCGAAGCCATCGGCCGCCACGCTGCCATGCAGATCATCACCCGCCTCAAGGGCGAGCAACCCGACGAAGTCAACATCGACCTGGGGTTCGAGCTGGTTCCCGGTGAAAGTGCCTGAACCAGCACTGCATCCCCCCACGCCTCCACTCTTTCACTTACTCACTTATTAACATGGCAATCAAATAGCTCATCCTGATCGATGTGATTGTCGTCCGCACCCCACTGGCGCAGATGCGCGGATCTGCTGGTGTGGTGCGGTCTCGCGTCGGCCTGATGGCCGACGGCGGCACGTCCCTGTGTCGCCATTAACCCAACATGAAAGCATGCCGGGTTAATAACATGGCAATCAAATAGCTCATCCCGATCGATTTGATTTTCGTCCGCACCACACTGGCGCAGATGCGCGGATCTGCTGGTGTGGTGCGGTCTCGCGTCGGCCTGATGGCCGACGGCGGCACGTCCCTGTGCCGCCATTAACCCAACATGAAAGCATGCCGGGTTAATCTCTCACTTACGCACCTATTTCACTTACGCACCTATCCATCCATTCATTCATCCCACCATTCACCCGCCCATCCCGATAATTTGTACAACGAATGAAAATATGTTCATTTGTACTCAACCATTACCTATGATCAATATAAGATCACCTGAGCGATTTCATTTTTCTAAATTTAAACAATATGTTACTTAATGACGACACCAAAGTATAAGAAGATCTCGCCAGTTATTCTTTGACTGGGCGGCACAATGCATCAAACATAAGATCAAACAACGATCACATGTTTGAGGCACTGTCATGTCCACCCCCCTGCTGCATGCTGAAGGCATCGCCAAATCCTTCTCCGGCGTCCCGGCACTGACCAACGGTCAGTTGTCACTCCGCGCGGGAACGGTACATGCCCTGTGTGGCGGTAATGGCGCCGGCAAGTCCACGCTGCTCAACGTACTCATGGGAATCCTGCAACGCGACGCAGGGTACGTGCAGATCGATGGGCGGGAGGTGAATTTCCCTTCACCTCATGATGCCCTGGATACCGGCATCGCCATGATCAGCCAGGAGCTGGAGCCAGTGCCCGACATGACCGTGGCCGAGAACATCTTCCTCGGACGCGAACCGCGCCTTATGGGCGCACTTGTCGACCACCGCCGCATGCGACTGCAGGCCGAACAACTGCTAAGGGAGCTTGAGCTCCACCTACCCGCCAACGCACGCCTGGGCAGCCTCAGCATCGCCGACATGCAGATGGTCGAGATCGCACGAGCCATTTCCCGCGATGCCCGCGTGATCATCATGGACGAACCAACGTCCGCCATCGGCGAGCGCGAGACCGAATTGCTGTTTGCCGCAGTGGAGCGGCTCAAGGCCCGCGGCACTGGGATCATCTATGTATCACACCGCATGAATGAGCTATATCGAATCGCCGATGACTACACCATCATGCGCGACGGCACCTTTATCGAGACCGGCGCCATGGCTGACATCGACCGCCATCGGCTGATCACCACTGTGCTCGGCAAGGAACTGGACGAGGAGTACGCCAAGTACAACCGACCCGGAGCCGACACACTGCTGGAAGTTGACGACTACGGCCGCGGCAAGGATTTCGAGCGGGTCTCACTGGACCTCAAGGCGGGTGAGATCCTCGGTATCTTCGGCCTGATGGGCTCCGGACGCAGCGAATTCCTCGACGCCCTGTTCGGCGCCGCTCCCGCCGAGCGAGGCAGCGCCCGACTGCGAGGCGCCCCATTCCAGCCCCGCGAACCAGGTGACGCCATGCGTGCCGGCATCGCCTATGTCACGGAAGATCGCAAGGGCAGCGGACTGGTCATGGGTGCCAGCATCAAGCGCAACGTGACCCTTGCCTCGATTCCCGACGTCGCTCGCAATAGCCTGATTCACGAGGGAATGGAAGACGCCGTTGCCACCCCCTTTGTCGAACGCCTGCAGATCAAGGCCAGCTCACTGGACATGCCGGTCAAGCAGATGAGCGGCGGCAACCAGCAGAAAGTCGTACTGGCCAAATGGCTGCAGACCCAACCGAGCATCCTGCTGCTCGATGAGCCCACGCGCGGCGTGGATGTCGGCGCCAAGCGCGAGATCTATGCCTTCATGTCGGAATTCGCCCGCGATGACCGCGCCATCATCATGACGTCATCGGAAATCCCCGAAGTCCTGGGCATGAGCGACAGAGTCATCGTGTTCCGCAAGGGCCGGATCAGCGGAGAGCTTCACGGCGACGAGCTGACCCAGGAAAACCTGGTACGACTGTCATCCTGATGACACTTCTCTCCAGGACACCGAAACCCTCTCCATCACACTCAACACAACAACTGCCAGCCATCTGTGGGGACTCAAGATGAACCAGGCCAGCTCCAGTGCCACACCAACCACCAGCGCCACGGACCACAGGAACCGCATCACCGGCTTCCTGAGTGACTACGGCATCATTGTCGCCTTCATTGTGCTGTGCGTGATCCTGTCCGTGGTGTCACCGTACTTTCTAGGCGTCAACAACCTGCTCAATGTGCTGCGCCAGGTATCGATCAATGGCGTGCTGGCCATCGGCATGACCTTCGTGATCCTGACCCGCGGCATTGATCTCTCTGTAGGGTCGATGATGGCCTTTGCCGCCATGGTGGCCGCCAGTTTCGCGGTGGTGGACTCCGGCATGCCACTGATCGTGCCACTGACGCTGGGCCTGGCCGCCGGCCTGGCACTGGGCTGCGTCAATGGCGTCATGGTGGCACGCTTCGCCATTCCTCCCTTCGTCATGACCCTTGGCATGCTCAGCATGGCGCGCGGCCTGACCTACATCTACAGCGACGGCATGCCGATCTCCAGCCTGTCCCCCAGCTTCCTGTGGCTTGGTCAGGGCATGGTCGTCGGCATTCCAGTCCCCGTGATCCTGTTCGCCGCCGTCTTCATGCTGGCCTGGTTCACCCTGCGCTATACCACCTTCGGCCGCTATGTCTACGCGGTCGGCGGCAACCCTACTGCAGCACGCCTGTCCGGCATCAAGGTCAGCCGCATCACCTTCAGCGTCTATGCCATTTCCGGACTGCTCTGCGGACTGGCGGGCCTGATGATCGCCGCCCGCACTTCGGCAGCCCTCCCCCAGGCCGGCGTCGCCTATGAGCTCGACGCCATCGCTGCCGTGGTTATCGGCGGCACCAGCCTGGCCGGGGGAAAGGGACGCATCGTCGGCACTCTGTTCGGCGTACTGATCATCGGCGTGATCAACAACGGCCTCGACCTGCTCGGCGTATCGTCCTTCTATCAGCAACTGGTCAAGGGCGCGATCATCGTCGTCGCCGTGATGCTCGACCGATCCCGCCTGAGCAACACGTAAATGCACCATCTTGATGCACCACACCATGGGGGCGAGAACACCGCCCCTCGACACAACGACGATCCACATCTCTGCAAATCGACATCACCACAGCCAACAACCACAAGAACGGGGAAGCTGACGCCATGAAAACCACACTCCACAGGATTGCCTTCACTGCTCTGGCCACAGCCATTTCCACCAGCGCTCTGGCCGAAGACCCACTGCGCATTGGTGCTGCTACTTATGGCCTGCAGGGCGAATTCATGCAGCTCTGGAGCAACGCGCTTGAGGCCCACCCGGCCGTCCTGAGCGGCGATGTCGAAGTTACGGTCTTCGATGGCCGCTACGATGCGCTGGTCCAGTCCAACCAGTTCGACAGCATGATCACCCGCCAGTACGACGCCATTCTCTTTGTGCCCATTGATGCTGACGCCTGCGTGGCCCCGGTGATCAAGGCTTCCGCTGCCGGCATCCCGGTGGTCGGCTCCAACACCCGCTGCAACACCGATCAACTGGCGTCCTTCGTCGGCTCGGACGACGTACTGGCGGGACAGATGGTCGCTCAGCAGGTGATCGACCAGATCGGTGACAACGGCAAGGTCGTGGTACTGGAAGGCCCCATCGGTCAGTCAGCACAGATCGACCGCGGCGAAGGCATCGACAAGGTGCTGGCCGAGAACCCCGGCATCGAGGTCCTGGAGCGACGCACCGCCAACTGGTCCCGCGCCGAGGCACTGTCGCTGATGGAAAACTGGCTGACCGCACACCGCGACGAGATCGGCGGCGTGATCGCCCAGAACGATGAAATGGCCATCGGCGCCATCCAGGCCATCATCGCCAGCGGCCGCTCACCGAATGATATCGCCATCGCCGGTGTCGACGGCATCACCGACGCCCTCAAGGCAGTGACACAGGAACAGATGGCGACCATCCTCCAGGATGCCACAGCCCAGGCCCAGGGCGCACTGGACGTTGCTCTGGCCCGTCTCGGCAAGGCCGATGAGGTGCCACTGTCAGATATCTGGGAGCGCTACCCGGAACTTGAGTGGGCCGGTGGCGAAGCCGATACCTACAACATTCCGTGGACCCTGGTCGACCAGGACAACGTCGCAGAGCTGCTCGAACAACGTCAGTAAGGACCCATACCATGGACGTCAACTACTCCCTATCCCTGGACGGCAAGGTGGCGCTGGTGACCGGCGCCGCTGCCGGTATCGGCAAGTGCATCGCCGAAGCTTATCTGAGCCAGGGCGCCCGTGTAGTTCTGGTCGACCGCAACCCCGAGGTCACCGATATCGCAGCTTCACTGGGAGGCAAGAATGCCGCGGGCATCGTCGCTGACCTGACCCGCAGCGACAGCCTCAATGATGCCGTGGAACAGGCTCTGGAAGCCTTCGGCGGTATCGACATTCTGGTCAACTCGGCAGGAGTGGTGGAACTGCAGCCTGCTGAGGCGTTCTCCGAGGAAAACTGGGATCGCACCATGTCGATCAATCTCAAGAGCGTGTTCATGATGTGCCAGGCAGTGGGCCGACACATGCTCGAACGCGGCCAGGGCCGAATCATCAACCTTGCCTCCCAGGCCGGCCTGGTGGCACTGGACCAACACCTGGCCTACTGCGCCAGCAAGGCTGGTGTGATCTCGCTGACCAAAGGACTGGCACTGGAGTGGTCACCGCGCGGCATCAACGTCAACGCCATCTCGCCCACGGTGGTATTGACCGAGCTGGGCCGCAAGGCCTGGGCAGGCGAGGTCGGCGAAGCCATGAAACAGAAGATCCCCACCCGGCGCTTTGCCGAACCCGAGGAGATAGCCATGGCCGCCCTCTACCTTGCCGGCAATGGCTCGGGGATGATCAGCGGCGAGAACCTGGTGATCGACGGCGGCTATACCGCTCAGTAACACTGATATTGCGCATCTACGAAGGAAAGCCAGCGCTTGCGCTGGCGTTCCTTTATTAACCCGGCATGCTTTCATGTTGGGTTAATGGCGGCACAGGGACGTGCCGCCGTCGGCCATCAGGCCGACGCGAGACCGCACCACACCAGCAGATCCTCGCATCTGCGCCAGTGTGGTGTGGACGACAATCAAATCGATCAGGATGAGCTATTTGATTGCCATGTTAATAGCCCCTCTCGGACACCATAACCTCCTCCTCTCGGGCCACCTTGATCGATGCCCAACCCTGGCTTAAGCCAGGCGCATGCATTGACGCTGCGCCGGACTCCGCGTACAACCCAGGCTTGACCACAGCAAAGAATCCACGGAGACCCTATGCTCCCGATCTCCCACAAGGTGAGCATCCCCGACAACGAGATCGAATTGAACGCGGTACGCGCACAGGGCGCAGGCGGCCAGAACGTGAACAAGGTATCGTCGGCCATTCACCTGCGTTTTGATATCCGCGCCTCGTCGCTGCCGGATGCCTACAAGGAGCGCCTGCTGCAGCGAAACGATCAGCGCATCTCCTCGGAAGGCATCGTGGTCATCAAGGCCCAGGCCCACCGTCGCCAGGAGCTCAACCGGGCTGACGCCCTGGCGCGGCTGCAGGAGTTGGTGCGCTCGGCAATGGTGACTCCGAAGAAGCGCGTCGCCACACGACCCAGCAAGTCATCAAGAAAGCGGCGGGTCGACAACAAGACTCGTCGCGGACAGATCAAGGCCGGGCGGAAAAAGGTCGAAGACTAAACGCGGCGCCTCCGACAAACCGATGAGCACCGATCTAGCCCAGCGGCAGCTCTTCTCCTGACCGGGTGGCCTCATCCAGACGGATGATGGTATGGGCATTGGTGGCACTGGTGGCCAGGGTGTCGATCACGCCAGTACGCAGCGCGCCGAGGATGCCTACGGCCTTGGTATGCTCGCTGGCGATGGCAACTACGTCGGGAATGCGGGTTAGATCCTGGATATTGAGGCCGACGACGCGCCCCTGCATCGGAGTGACCGAAGGGCGACCATGGATGTCGATGAAGTCATAACCCATCATGTCGCCAACGGTACCTGACAGGCGAGCCTCGGCGATTTCCTGTGGGGTGAACCAGCCCATGCGCACCATGTTGCTGTTCTCGCTGACATCGCCCACACCGATCAGGGCAATGTCGGCTCGGCGCGCACGATCCAGGGTCTGACGCACCGTCGGATTCTCGTAAAGCACGTCACGCAGATCGGTGTTCTGCACCAGCGCCGGAGCGTAGAGGGTTTCACTCTCTCCACCGAAACGGCTCGCCAGGCGGCGGCAGATATGGTCGGGGTTCATGTACTCCCCGGCACGCAGCGAACCACCGATGGCACAGACAAAGGACACGTCCAGCCCACGCTCGCCGAACACATTGTCGGCCACGGCCCCCACGTTACGCCCCATACCAACAGCGACGATATGACCATCGGCCAGAGTCCGCGATAGGTGATCGGCAACCAGGCTGGCCACCGCCGAGCGCTGCGCATCCCCATCGGCATGATCCAGCGCCACCAAGGCACGCTTGAGACCAAAGCGGCGCTTCAGCTCCTGCTCGATCTCGGCACTGACGGCAGGATGCTGACGTACTCGAACATCGACAATACCCTCGACCTGAGCCCGCTTGAGCAGGCGCCCTACCCGGATCCGCGACAATCCCAGGCGATTGGCAATGACCTCCTGCGTCTCACCCTGCACATAGTAGAGAGTGGCGATCTCGGTCATCAGGTCGATATCAGCAGTTTCCACGCGGTCATTCATTGCACGATTCCTGGTGCAGCTCGCTGAAGGGTGTAACAACAATTCGCGGCACACGATAGCATAACTACCGGTCACCCGGCCCTGCCCATATAGGCGCACGCCTCCTCCCATGGATACCCGACCATGGAGCAGGAAGCGTGCACAGAGCGATCAAATCATCAATCGCAGGACTTGATCAGCGGCGTCAGGGCTCGAATGATCATCGACAGGGATACAGCTCCCGCATCCGGTGTGCCCAGGCTCTTCTCGGCCAGCGGTCGAGCTCGCCCGACTTTCGGCAGCAACTCCGCAGTGGCCTCTGCGGCCTGCTGCGCACGCTGTGCGGCTATCTGCCAGGCAACCCCCGAGCCCTGAGCGGCCTGCTCATTGAGGCATTCGCCGAAGGGCACCAGCACATCGACCAGCGTCTTGTCGCCGAGTCGTGCCTTGCCGAAGCTCATGACATTACTGCCGGCCGCCGAAACACCCGCCGCCAGCCGCTGGGCATTGAGTGGCTGCTGATCACCCAGGGCCTCACCGATGGAAGTCAGGATCACCCCCCAGATGGCACCGGAAGTACCGCCAGCTCGATCCGCCCAGGCATCCGCAGCAAACGACAGCAACGTCTCTGCCCCCGCCTGGCGATCCCGCGCCTCCCGGGCAGCCTCGAGCGCCGCGTGGCAGCCACGTTGCATCCCGATACCATGATCGCCATCACCGGCCACGGCATCGATACGGCCAAGCTCATCGGCATTGGCATCGACGGTCTCGACCAGAATCTCCAGCGCCTTCAGTACGCCTCCTGCCAACTGCCGTGACGCCTCACTGGCCCCGGGAACCTCACGCTCCAGGCTCTGCTGGAACTCGGCGGGGTCCAGCGCTTCGGCCACCATTACACTGCCCTTGCGATAGGCCGGCGTATTGGCCGGAGCACGCCACAGCGTCTCCATCTCGTCATCCAGCCAGAACAGCGTCAACGATACACCGGCCATATCCAGACTGGTCACCAACTCACCCACGTCAGGCTCGACAATGGTCAGACCCGCATCACGCAACAAGGCATCGACACGCCGATAGATGACGAACAGTTCTTCATACTTCACCGTCCCCAGACCATTGAGGATCGGCGCCACTCGCGCACCATTCAACGGGATACCGTCGGGCACCTCATCCAGCAGGCGCGCTACCAGCAGCTCCGCCAACTGATCCGCCGTGGGAACCTCCTGCTCACTGATCCCCGGCTCACCGTGAATGCCCAGCCCCAGCGCCATACGCCCGGCGGGAACATGAAAGAGCGCATCGCCAGCCCCCGGCAAGGTACAACCATCGAATGCCACCCCGAAGGAGCGGGTCCGGCGATTGGCCTCTGCAGCTACCGCCACCACTTCAGCGAGTGTTGCTCCGGCCTCGGCGGCGGCGGACGCCGCCTTGAACACCGTCAGATCACCAGCGATGCCCCGTCGCTTTTCAATCTCTTCCAGCGAGGCACTGGAAATATCGTCGGTGACCAGCACGATCTCGCAGGGGATGCCTTCCTTGATCAAGCGCTCACGCGCCTGACCGAAGTGCAGCACATCACCGGCGTAGTTGCCGAAGGTCAGCAATACTCCACCACCGTTGTGAGCCGCCTTTGCCACCGAGTAGACCTGCTGGGAGGACGGCGAGGAAAACAGGTTCCCCATGGCCGCCCCATGCGCCAATCCCTGACCGACCAGGCCAGAAAAGGCCGGATAGTGGCCGCTCCCACCACCGATGACCACCGCTACCGTGCCAGGCTTGCTGCGTGTGCTGCGCACCACGCCTCCCGGCACCGCCATCAACTTGTCGGGATGAGCCGCAACCACACCGAGTCGGGCTTCCTCGGCAAATTCACTGGGATCATTGAACAGTCTTGTCATGGTTTTAATCCTGATCCTGTAGTGGTCTGATGAAGTCGGACGATGCCACGCTCTACGCTTGTTGTTCGCCCTTGTCTGCACTCCGGGTACCAGTCAACTGTGACTCGTACTCGCCGATCCGCGCCACCTTCTCCGCCGACGCTCCACCCGGGAAATCCTTCGACAGAAAGGTGGCGACAATCTCCTTGGCCAGCTCCGACCCCACCACACGGGCACCAATGGTGACAATCTGCGCATCGTTGCTGGTGCGTGCCTTACCGGCAGAGTAGGTATCGTGCGCCTGGGCAGCTCGAATTCCCGGCACCTTGTTGGCCGAAATGGCCACCCCGATCCCGGTTCCGCACACCAGTACACCCCGATCGAAGCGCCCCGCCTTGATGGCCTGGGCCACGTCCACCGCAACATCCGGGTACAGGATCGGCTCGGCATTGAAGGTACCGAAGTCCTCCACCGTGTGACCCAACTCACGGACATGAGCAATCAGAATCTCCTTGAGATCGTAGGCTGCTTCATCACCACCGATGGCGACCCTCAGGCACGATGTTGCGTCTGACATGGAAAGCTCCTCTGGTTACGGCTCGAACCTGAACACTTTCGAGCACCATGAGGATCAAACTATCATCGACACATCATTTGTAAAGATCATGATCATGCGTTCAGCGCAAATCCTAATGACCATGTAGCGTAGAGCCCACCAACCATAACTCACATTTCTTTGTTTTTAATGAAGTTATTCCAAACATCCTGTGTCTGGCAGAAAGAATCATTCTTTGGTCTAACGATCACAATCCGTTCATTTGCGCATTTCTTATTGACAGAATCCGGCGCAATGACAAATCATTTGATCAAGGAATGTACATATCTTGATGCGCTGAGTGCCCACGAGATCATCTGGACGCGGATCAGCGCTTCACATGCCGCCCCAACAGGAGCCTTGTATGTCTCAGCTGGACGCGCTACGCCGCCACTCGCTGGTGGTTGCCGACACCGGTGATCTCGACGCCATCAAGCGGTATCAACCACAGGATGCCACTACCAATCCGTCACTGATTCTCAAGGCCTTCGAGCTGCCGGGATATCACCGCCTGATCGACGATGTGCTGGCTCGCACAGCAGATGCCGGGGCCGATCTCGAATGTGCCGTCAGCGAAGCGGTCGATGCCCTGTCAGTCTCCATGGGGGCACAGATATCGGCCCATATTCCCGGCCGCATCTCCACCGAAGTCGCGGCACGTCTATCGTTCGACACCGAGGCCAGCATCCGCAAGGCACACGAACTCATCGAGCGCTATGAACGGCTCGGCGTCGATCGTGATCGAGTGCTGATCAAGCTGGCGTCCACCTGGGAAGGCATCCGCGCAGCAGAGGTGCTGGAGAAGGAAGGCATCCAGTGCAACCTGACCCTGCTGTTCAGCGAAGCTCAGGCCCGAGCCTGTTTCGATGCCGGTGTATATCTGATCTCACCTTTTGTCGGCCGGGTCAGTGACTATTACAGGCAGCGCGATGGGCGCGACTTCGCGCCGGACGAAGACCCTGGTGTGACCTTTGTGCGTGGTGTCTGCGAGTTGGCCCACCAGGGGGGCTACGACACTGTGGTGATGGGCGCGAGCTTCCGCTCCACTGGACAGGTCCTGGCGCTGGCAGGCTGCCCGCGACTGACGATCTCGCCGGACCTGCTCGAGCAGCTCGCTGCCAGCGAAGGAGAAGTCGATGCCGCCATCAGTACCACCCCCGGCAACGGCCAGGCAACACCCCGCCTTGATGAGGCCAGCTATCGTTGGCGCCATAATCTCGATGCCATGGCGGTGGACAAGCTCGCCGACGGCATCCGTCGCTTCGCCGATGACCAGAGCAAGCTGGAAACCCTGATCGCAGAACGGTTGAAGTAGTTTTAAGCATCGAGCTGCGAGTCGCGAGTCGCGAGCTGTCCGGTGCCGCCCCACGGATCACAGACGTGAGCCAGGTTCGCTCGTTGCTCGTTGCTCGTTGCTCGTTGCTCGTTGCTCGTTGCTCGTTGCTCGTTGCTCGTTGCTCGTTGCTCGTTGCTCGTTGCTCGTTGCTC
>NZ_FRCA01000030.1 GCF_900142755.1 Halomonas cupida
ATCTGGTTCGGCATCCTGTTCGCGGTCAACATGCAGGTGTCCTTCCTGTCGCCGCCCTTCGGGCCGGCCGCCTTCTATCTCAAGGGCGTGGCACCGCCGGGCATCAGCCTCAAGGACATCTTCGTCTCGCTGCTGCCGTTCATTGCCCTGCAGCTCTGTGTCCTTGCGGCCCTGCTGATGTGGCCCAACATGGCCCTGTGGTTGGTTTAACCAGCTAGTATGTACAACATTTGGATTTATTTATTGAACATGGCAAGCTGTCCCGCATGTATCATAGGTGACAGGCTGAGGAGGAAAACAGGATGCGCTTGATTCAGTGCCTGCACGAGGGACGCACCCATGCAGCCCTGGTGGAGAATGACACCACAGTACGCCTCGCCAATGGCGACACCTACAGCCTGGCCCGCTCGGCCATGGCGTCCGGCAAACCGTTCAGCGAGGTCGTCGAAGCCAGTCTGACGGATACTCGGCTGGATTACGCAGACCTCATCGCGACACAGCGTCTGCTGCCGCCCCTCACCCATGCCGACCCGGCACACTGTCTGGTCACCGGCACCGGCCTGACCCATCTCGGCAGCGCCGATACCCGTTCGGCCATGCATGCCAAGGCGCAGTCGGCCAGCGAAGAAGAACTGACCGACTCGATGCGCATGTTCAAACTCGGTGTCGAAGGTGGCAAGCCCTCACCGGGCCAGGTCGGGGCGCAGCCGGAATGGTTCTACAAGGGGGATGGCGACTGCGTCGTGGCACCGGAAGCCGAACTCCCCTGGCCGGGCTTTGCCGAGGATGCGGGCGAGGAGCCTGAGCTGGCCGGCCTCTATGTCATCGATGATCAGGGGACGCCACACCGCCTGGGCTTCGCCATCGGCAACGAGTTCTCCGACCATGTCACCGAGCGCTTCAATTATCTATGGTTGGCGCACTCCAAGCTGCGCTCCTGCAGCTTCGGCCCTGAGCTGCTGGTTGGTGAGCTGCCCGCTCACCTGGAAGGCACCAGCCGCATCATCCGCAACGGCAACACCTTGTGGGAGAAGCCATTCCTCACCGGCGAGGACAATATGGCCCACAGTATCGCCAACCTCGAGCATCACCACTTCAAGTACCACAGTTTCCGCCGCCCGGGCGACGTCCATGTTCATTTCTTCGGCACCGCAACACTAAGTTTTGCCGACAACATTCGTGTCGAGCCGGGTGATCGCTTCGAAATCGAGCTGCCCGCCTTTGGCCGCAGTCTGCGCAACCCTCTTGCAACACCGGATGACGATAATGATGTCGTTACCGTCAACACCCTATAACCATGTCTTGACCCTCGTTTCTGTTCCTTTTCCGGTACCTGTACCTCGGGAAGTTAGCACCGAGAATCAGTACCGGGAATGAGAGTGGAAATGCTGGAACACATCACACAGGAGCTGATATGTCTCTCGAAGGCAAGCAACTGATCGGCAGCCAGGCGGTACTGGCCTCTGGCCGCCCCATCCACGGCATCAATCCGGCCACCGGCGAGACGCTGGA
>NZ_FRCA01000014.1 GCF_900142755.1 Halomonas cupida
CAGTAGCGACTCCGCCCATTGCTGATCGATGCCATTGCGGAATCTTTCCCATTCGGCAGGCAGAATCAAATGACCATAGCCGATCGTTGCACCGCGCCGCCATTCCTCAACAGGTTGCCCGGTGCCATCATCGTAGGGCATCAGCCGCAGTCCTTCGATCGCCTTCAGCCATTTCCTGCCGGAAGCGCTGAGACGATGCGCCAGCGGCCTGGGCTCCGTCGCGACCTCGTTCAGAAGGTGAAATTCCTGATTACCCAGTTTCCCATCATCATCCATGACCCACTCCTCTAGACCGCAGAAAACAGCCTTGAGTCCTGAGCACTGACCCGATACCACTCAGGGCTCTCATCAATCACCAGGATGACAGGACTCGACGAGGGACGTCACGATCCAGGACAAGGTATGGCACAGTGAAGCCAACGATACTCACCACGACATTACCTATCCTGGCATTGCCCACCTTGGCATTACCTTCCCTGGCACTGTACGTAAGCCGGTCCGGGTACATGTCCCACATCACAGGTCCCTATTCGCACGTCCGCAACAGAAACGGCACCCGCAGGTGCCGTTCGTCGATTCGTACAGTGGCTTCAGGTCAGGACCGATCCACGGAAAGCCAGGTCAGGGCCCCTGCTGCCATCGCCTTGATTCCCGTCGCCATGGTGACCGGGTTACCAGGGAAATAGTACGGCGAATGGGGCATCTCGAGATGGGCCATCTTCTCCGCCACACTGGCACCCGGGGTATCACCCCAGCGCTCGGCAGGCGTGGCACCGATAAACCAGTACACGCAGGGAATGTCTTCACCACCGAAGCCTCCTGCCTCGGCATTGCCGAAGTAGGGAAAATCCTCGCTGCCGTTGAGCGGTCGCATATCGAACAGCGCCGACTCCTCCAGCCACTGCGCATGACCGGCACGCACCCGCGCCACACTGGCCGGGTCATTGTGCAAGGCAATCGTCTGGGACAACACCTCGAACTCCGCGGGCTTCGGCGAACGCCCCGCCTCACATTCCGCATTCACGACACGCTTGATCGCCTCGATGACTTGCTGGTGCAAGGCATCGTCGAAGGTACGTATATTGATCTCCATATCCGAATGATGAGGAATGATGTTGCCCTGAGTACCGGCATGCAGTTTGCCTACAGTGACAACAGCAGTCTGCTCCGGTGGGACTTCCCGGGAAACGATGGTCTGGAGGCGTGTGACGATATGCGCGGCAATGACAACCGGATCGACCGTTTGCGCCGGCATCGAGCCGTGGCCACCTGCGCCATGCACGCGTACCGCCAGCGTCGTGGCCGCCGCCATCGCCTTGCCATCGAGATGGCCAACGGTTCCCGCCAGAGCGGGCATATTATGCTGACCAAGCACTACATCAGGACGCCCGAATCGTTGATAGAGGCCATCGTTGAGCATGGCCTGGGCTCCGCCGAAGATCTCCTCCGCCGGCTGGGCAATCAGCACTGCCGTGCCACGCCAATGCTCTCTCAGCGCCACCAGTACACCAGCCGCTCCCACCAGACAGCTCGAATGCAGGTCATGTCCACAGGCATGCATCACCGGGACCTGGCGGCCATCCGCGGTCTTCCCGGTGTCATCACTGGCAAAGGCCAGCCCGGTTTCCTCCTTGATCGGCAAGGCATCCAGATCGCTGCGCATCATGACCTGTGGGCCTTCACCATTTCGAAGCACCGCCACAACACCGGTTCCTCCGACACCACGCGTCACCTCGAGGCCGAGCTCCTCCAGCGCATCCGCCACAGCCGCACTGGTCTCGAACTCCTGAAACGGCAACTCCGGATGTTGATGCAGCCGCTGGTAGAGCGCACCTACCCGTTCCATCTGCCGAGTCGTTGCCTCCTCCAGCAATGACTGCAGATCTGTCTGATCAATGGCTGCCTGATGGGTCGCTTGTGTCACGATGACATCTCCTGTATCTGGCTTCTCTTCTTGTCTGTCGAAACGGGTCTGTCAAAACGGCCTGTCGAAACGTCTTGCCTACTGGAACGCCTCCTGCCTGGGCCCGGTCTGCTCATGTCACACTCCGAGAGTGCGTCACCGCCCGGCCCTCGCCGTAGCGTTGCCACACCATCAGCACCACGGCATTCACCAGTAGTCCCCAGAAGCCCGGGTGCCAGCCCAGTGGGCTCTCGACCGCGAACTGGAAGGCCAGGAACACCGTGCTGCCCGCCAGAGCGCCCAGCGATACCGCTCGCCGCGTCCAGCCAGGGATGAACAGAGCTCCGATCACCATCGGCAACAGCTGTACGATCAGACCATAGGCTCCAAGCAGCAGCGTCACCAATGACGACGGATTGATCAGTGCGACCAGATAGGCCACCAGCGAAATCACCAGTACGCAGATGCGTGTGGCCATCACGGCCTGCTGCTCACTGGCCTTGCGCATCATGGTCGGGCCGAGGACATCGCGGGTCAGCACCACCGCCGCGGTATGGGCCAGGTTGGCGCCAGTGGACATGGCAGCAGCCAGCGCACCGGACAACATCAGCCCCACCACCCAGGGCGGAAAGTCCGACACATTGATCACCAGCTCGAGCAGAACTCGATCCGCGCTTGCCAACGGTGACTCGGCAAACGTCAGAATGCCGGCGAAACCAATCAGCATCAGCGGCACGAGAAGGTACGCATACAGGGGATAGAAGACACTGACCTTACGCAGACTGCGGCCGCTGTCCGCGCTGTAGAATTTCATGAACAGATGAGGCCACATGGCACCACCGAAGGCACTGACCAGTACAGCGGTACTGAAGGCGCCCCATCCCATGCCGCCTCCTGCCCCAGGCATGGTCAAATATTCCGGTGCCTGGCTGGCAATCTCGGTGAACATCTCCTGTACGCCGCCATAGATATGTTCAGGGATCGCCAGGCCCAGAAACCAGGCGATCGCGATCATCATGATGCCCTGCACCAGGTTGGTCCAACCGATGCCGTTGAGCCCACTGGTGAAGACATAGGCCGCCACCACGATGAAAGCCAGCAAGGCACCCAGCCAGAATGGCACCAGCGAATTGGTCGCCGCCTGAAACAGCATGCCTGCCCCGGCAATCTGCACCGTCAGATACGGCACCATAGCCAGCACACCGATCAGTCCGGCCAGCAACCCCAGAGGAGTACTACGGTAATGATCGGAGATCAGGTCACCCTGAGTGAGATAACCGCGTTCGCGGCCGACTCGTGCCACCTTCGGCCCCAGCACCCATATCGTGACCGGTACCAGTCCCAGATAGGCAATGATGTAGAACGCCGGCGCGCCCCTGGAGTAGGCCCAACCCGGGCCACCGAGAAAGGAGAACGCCGAGAATATTTCAGCGCCGAGGATGAAGAACAGGATCAGCACTCCGATATGGCGCCCACCAGCGACATAATTCTCCAGTGTCGAGGGGCCATCGCCACGGGCCCGTATCCCGACCCACAGCACCACCGCCAGATACGCGAGGGTGATTACCGTCACCAGCACGGAATCATTCATCGCGCTGTCTCCCGTGGCGAATGGCGTAGGCAATCCATAGTCCCAGGAACAGCACCGCCATCCACAGCACATACCAGAAGAACAGGAAGGGAAGCCCCATCACATAGGGCTCGATACGGTTGGCAATCAGCGCGCCAGGCCAGATCATCGCCAGCACACAGACAGCGAAATGGGCGGCCACCCCATAGTGATACGTCTTGCTCATGGCTAACCTCGGTTTGGTGTTGTTGTCGGAGGTATCCATTTCACTATGGTCGGTAGCTCGCAATACCAAAAATATCTATATTGAATAGATCCACAAACATTTTGATATGGGTAGAACCGCGGAATCTGGCGCAGCACCGCGGTTCACGCAGAAACATCAACAGGTCCCTGGATGGAATTTCGACAGCTTCGTTACTTTCTCGCCATCGTTGATGCCGGCTCGGTGTCTGCTGCCAGCCGCCGCATCCACATTGCACAGCCCGCCCTCACTCGCCAGATGAAGCTGCTGGAACAAGACCTCGAGACCCAGCTGTTCGAGCGCCATTCACGGGGTATCTCGCTGACCATGACCGGACGTGCGCTGGTCGAATACGCCGAGGAGTTGCTCGGGCGGCACGATGAGCTCAAGGGAAGACTGACGGCACTGGGCCGAGGGATGACAGGCCGCCTGAGCCTGGCCGTGACGGTGACCCATCTATGGATGCCGCAAGTCAGTGCGCTGTTGCGAGACTTTCGCCAACGTTATCCATCAGTGGCGATGGAAGTGGCGCCACTGCTGTCAGGTCCACAGCTGGAGAGACTCCGGGAAGGAACGCTTGATGCCGGGCTGTTGTATCTGGATCACGATGACTCATCCGAGATTGCCAGCCTGAAGGTCCGCGATGATCGGCTTCTGCTGGCCCTTCCCACAGACTCACATTGGGTCAGGCATCCGCCAGAGCGGCTGTCCCAGATCGAGCAGACCGATTTCGTATGGGGTTTCCGTCACATCTCCCCAGAATACCATGATCGTGTCGCCCGACACTTCCGGCGACTGAACTTTCATCCACGGGTCGTGCAGTATGGTGCCGACAACATTGCCATTCTCAGCATGGTGTCAGCAGGGCTCGGCATTACCGTGGTTCCGGACTCGGCCTGCGCCAATCCCATGCCCGGTGTGGTATTCCAGCGAATGGAGGAGCTCGAGCACTGTGTAATGCCTCTGCACCTGGCATGGCGAGCAGACAATGACTCCCCTACCGTGGCCAACCTGGCAGCGCTGGTGAGAGATCATCTCTCGTCGGCGTCGTTCGAGGCACTGCCATCATGATAGCTTCCTGCCGACTTTGGGCCTGTCTGTCCTGCAGTTCCCTTCCCGCCATGCAGCAGTCACGCATCGGTACATGCAGCAACCACTGCTGGCTGCTCCTTTTGTCGCAAAACCCGATACAGCGTACTCTGGACTGCCAATAGTGGACTGCCAATAGAAAGCACCCAGCGACAAGCTGCCGTTGATAGCGTCAAACCTACCAAAGGAGTCGTCATGCCCCGTTACGCCGACCATCTCTACACGCCTGGTCCCGATAACCCCTTTCCGGGTATCTGGGTATTGAAGAGACGCCTGGGGCGCGACCTTCCCCATCGGCTCGGCTCCAACGAAGGCCTCGATATGCCCCACTCGGCACTGCGGCGCCATTTCGGCGATGCCATGGCCGAGCACGCCTACTGCTATGGCGATGCAGAAGCACACGGGGTCCGCGAACGCTTGTGCCGCGAGCATGGCTTCGACTTCGATACCCTGCTGGTCGATGCCGGCTGCGACAGCCTGTTGGCCCTGGCATTGCGTGCTACGGCTCCTGCCGGTTGCTGCGTGGTCAGTTCCGCCGGCACCTACCCCACCTTTGGTTACTTTGCGCGTGGTCAGGGTTGCCGTTTGATCGAGGTGGATTACCGGGAATCCGAGCACCAACTAGCTCCGGATATTGACGCCCTGATCGCAGCAGCCCACGAGCACAAGGCCCGCCTGGTGTACCTGGCCAACCCGGACAATCCCACCGGCCATCGCCATGATCCAGCTACCGTGAACCGGCTACGCGAAGCGCTCCCCGAGGACTGCTGGCTACTGTTGGACGAGGCCTACCACGACTTCAGGGACGACGCCGACGCCCCTGAGTACCAGCAAGCCCTGGCCGGCGTGATCCGTTGTCGCACAATGTCGAAAGCCCATGGCCTGGCGGGCCTGCGTATCGGTTATGCCATCGTTGAACCAGAGACACTGGCCATGCTGATGAAGGTGCGGATTCACTATGCAGTGTCCAGCCTGACCCTGGCCGCAGCAGAGATCGTGCTCGACCACCCGCAGGAGACGACGCAGCATATCCGCGATGTCATCAAGCGCCGTGAGCAACTCGCTAGCCATTTCCGCGAGTTGGGGGCGGATGTCCTGCCCAGTGCCACCAACTTCATCTGCGTTCGCCTCCCCAGCGCCGAACTCGCCGCCAGAGTCCATGCCGACCTGCTCGACGAAGGCAAGCTTATCGCCCGTGCCGCCCACCCTTCCCTGGGTCATATACTGCGCATCACTGCCGTGGCGGACGCCCTGGTCCCGGGCAGGCTGGCCCGTCTCGAGCAGGCCGTTCAGCAGGGAGCGTGACCCCCTTCTCAACCGGTTTCCTGATACTTCTTGTGCGAACTCGTTGTACAAATGCGCCAGACCATGACCGGAGTCAAGTCCGACTCCGGTCCATCGGTCAGAATGCCTGCCACTCTCGACACTTCTCATATGCTGACCAGCTCTCAAGAAAATCCGGTGCAGAGAGTCCTGTGCAATGCCGGTGCTCTGCTTAGCCCCGGATATATCTGGTCGGGACGGGACACACTTCAACGCCCATCTATATTAGTGACCAACATTATTAGCGATCTGCATTATCAGCGATCTACATTTGAGGGTACGGCTCCTGGATAGCCGTTGCCTCCACTATCGTTCCGAATGAGACCTGGAAATGAGAATACTCGGCCTGCTCGCCATGACATCTCTTGTCGTCACGCCCCCTGCCCTGGCTCAGGCCGACGCCACCGAACCTGCCCAGGCAGCGACCAGCTCTCCATGGATTCTGGTCCCCAAGGTAAGCAGTAACCCCAAGATCGGTACATCAGCCGGCTTCATTGCCAGTTACCTATTCCATACCGATCCAGAATCAACGTCGTCCATGGCGGGCATCACGGGCACATACAGCACAACGGATTCCATCGTAGGCGGAGTCTTCCTGCGCACTTACTGGGATGCGGACAGCAAGCGCCTGACCGCCGGCCTTGGTGGTGGCAGAATCCGCAATGACTACGAAGATTTTCTGGGCACCAGCACGGAAGCTGAAACCACTGACGAGATGAAGGCGGTTTTCGCCCGCTATCTGCAGGAATTTACCCCGAACTGGTTCATCGGCGGTCAGGCGGTCTATACCAACTACACCACCTATGGCGACAGCTTCGATGCCCAACAGGTCCTGGACACTGTGGGCCTGACCGGCGTGGAATCAGGCGCCATCGGTGCAGTGCTGCAATACGACACCCGTAATACCCAGAATGCCCCGACCTCCGGCATCCACCTCAATATCAACAACCTTGCCTATCGGGAGGCCCTCGGAGGAGACGACAACTTTGATACGCTGAAGGTCGAGTTCGATCACTACATTCCCCATGGCGACGGTCATGTTCTGGCCTGGCGAGCCTTCGGCAGGGCTACCCATGATGCTCCGGCCAGCGGCTACTCCAGTGTCGAACTACGCGGCTATACACGTGGTCAGTATCTGGCGCCCAACTCCTTCTCGCTGGAAGCCGAAGAGCGCTGGCATGTTCGAGGCCGCTTTGGCATCAATGCCTTTGCCGGCGTGACCTGCCTGTTCGGCGACGGAGAGCATTGTGGAGACAGCGACAATCTCTACCCGGCCGCGGGCATCGGCGCCCAGTACACCATCAAGCCCGAGGAGCACATGGTCATCACCGTCGACTATGCCGTAGGCAAGGACGATAACGAAGGGCTGTACGTCAGGCTGGGGCAGGCGTTCTAACGGTGCATCGACCCCCACGATGGCTGTGGTAACATCATGTAAACGGCGCCCGCCAAGCCCACGACCAGATAGATAGCGATAGACAATGGAAAAGCCCAACGCAGGGAACCACCAGCAGCTCGACCGCCTCGCCGACGCCAGACACGGCGATATCGTGATCATCTTTCTTTCCGGGCCAACTTCTCTCAACACACCCCTGTCGGCGTTGCAGGAGCACGACACCATCTGTGTCAATGGCTCTGCCAATCACCTGATCGAGAATGGCATCAGCCCATTCCTGTACCTGGTGACCGACCATAACTACTTCATTCGCAATACGGACGCTTTCTTCCATCAAGCCAGTGCATCCCAGCATGTCGTGATATCAAAAGAGCTATTTGACGTAGCAACGCCGCAACACGCGGAGCAACTAGCCAGCCTGAATCCCACCGTTATTCACCGGGCGTGCAAGAGTAAGAAAGGCAGCCTGAAGAACTACCTGTACCTCAAGCTGAAATACTGGAACTGCGATCAGGTGACCTACACTGCCCCCCTCACCAGGCGGCAAGTCATCCATGGGTACAGCCGCAATACACGGCGAGGGTACTTCCACACGCGAACCGTCGCCTATGCCGCTCTGCAACTGGCAGAAACTCTCGGCTACAGAACCGCCTACTTTTCAGGACTGGATATGACCGGCGCGGTGGGCCGTTTCTACGAGAAGGATGGTAGTCCTCGAGAAAAAACCACCCTCGACAAGGATCTGGATAATATCCTGCAGGGCCTTGAGTACATGAAGGGCAGATCAAGAATGCGCGTATATAACCTGTCCAACAACACCAGAGTACCCTACAGCCTCGTGCCCTTTGCAGAAACCATCGAAGCATCGACAGAATAGGTGCAATGAGATGACCGGCGGGCGTCAGGACACCCGCCAGAGGCAACAGCAGGATAGCTCAGCGAAACAGGCGCTTGACGCGCTCAATCAGTGTCTTGCGACGTCGCGGCTTGTATCTCTGCCCTTCTGAGTGAGAGTTTCCCTCGAAAGCCGGTACCCAGGGTTCCCCACTCGCCCAGGGACGCGGCTCACCGTGAAAGCAGACAACATCCGCCTTATCAGGCAGCCCACTCAGGCAGTCCAGCTTGTAACTGACAATACGCCCCGGCAGCACATCCTGCCAACGCTGAGGAGACAGCACGCTTCCCAGGAATCCTTGATCCCCCCAGCACTCCCGTGTGCGGCACCGATCCATATGCTTGTCCGGAGACTTTTTCCACGCATTCCAGACGGCTTCCTTGTCGGCAGAAGCAATATACATCAAGCTGCTGCAGGCCAGTTCCGGGTTGAAGAAGTCCGACAGCATCGTAGTGAACCCGGTATCAAAACCTTTCAGGCTCCCCACTACCACCGTATCCAGATCGAAGAACAGAATGTCACCTTCAATCAAGTTCGGGTCGAAAAGGTGCATCTTGGCCCACCAGCCCGGCCACTGATCAGGTAGCGCAATGGTTGGCACTCCTTCAACGGGGACATCTGCCAGGCAGACAAGCCCCGGAATCTGTTTCGCCAACCATTGGACATGCTGCGGCCCAAAGTCCCCACCACTACGCAGCACACAAACTCGAGTAGCCCTGTGCTCCTGCTGCTCAAGGGTGGTGTGACCTGCATTCGTCATCTTGATTTCCCCGCGCCATTCCCGGACACCTGTTATATCGAAGGTGTCTTCTTCGGCAAGCTGAATGTGCCTACCTCTTCCCTGGATTGTACGGCACCTCATCAGACATCACGATAGTACGACTTGCCATTCAGCGTACGGCAAGGGCCTACAGAAAAGGCCCGGAAGTCTCCTCCCGGGCCTTTCTACCTACTGCCACTTGCTGGATGCCACATCAAGCGATCAGTGAATCTCCCCGCCCAACGGCGTAATACATCAATCCAGCCTCGCGAACGGATTCGGGGTCATAGAGGTTGCGGCCATCGACGATGACCGGCATCGACAACTGGCCTTTCAACCAGGCAAAGTCCAGCGAGCGGAACTCCTTCCACTCGGTACAGATCACCAGAGCATCCGCGCCCTTCACGGCCTGCACTCGATCACCGGCCAGCACCAGATCATCGCGCTCCCCATAGAGGCGACGACACTCCTTCATGGCTTCCGGATCATAGGCCTGCACACTGGCACCCGCCTCCCACAAGGCTTCCATCAGCGTACGGCTGGGCGCATCACGCATATCATCGGTATTGGGCTTGAAGGACAGTCCCCACAAGGCGATGGTGCGCCCCTTGAGACCACCATCGAAGGCGTTGGCCAGCTTGGTGAACAGGGTCTGCTTCTGGCGGTTGTTGACTGACTCCACAGCGGCCAGCAATTCGGCGTCATAGCTTACGTCACGAGCGGTACGCTCGAGTGCCTGCACATCCTTGGGGAAACAAGAGCCGCCATAACCGCAGCCGGGGTAGATGAAGTGATAGCCGATACGCGGATCACTGCCGATGCCACGTCGCACCTGTTCAACATCCGCGCCGAGACGCTCGGCCAGATTGGCAATCTCGTTCATGAAGCTGATCTTGGTGGCGAGCATGGCGTTGGCTGCGTACTTGGTCAGCTCCGCGGCCCGTACGTCCATGAACATCAGCTTTTCCTGGAGACGGATATAGGGCGCATAGCACTCGCGCATCAAGCGTTTGACGCGATCGGAATCCGTGCCCACGATGATCCGCGCGCCATGGGTAAAGTCCTCGATGGCGGCACCTTCCTTCAGAAACTCAGGGTTGGAGCAGACCTCCACACCCAGCTTGACACCCCGGCTGGCCAGACGCTTGCCTACCGCCTCCTTGACCTTGTCGGCCGTACCCACCGGTACCGTGGACTTGTCGACCACCACCTTGTCTTCCTGCATGTACTCGCCAATGGTGTCGGCCACCGCCAGCACATACTTGAGGTCGGCACTGCCGTCCTCATCCGGCGGCGTGCCCACCGCGATGAACTGCAACACACCGAAGCTGACCGCCTCCTTCGCGTCGGTCGTGAAGCGCAGGCGACCGGTAGCCACGTTGTGTTTGACCATGCTCTCAAGGCCCGGCTCGTAGATCGGAATCTCGCCGGCCTTCAGCCGAGCGATCTTGTCCGAATCCACGTCCACACACATTACGTCGTGTCCGACATCCGCCAGACAGGTGCCAGTCACCAGCCCCACATATCCGGTACCAAATATGGTGATCTTCATTCCCTGTCTCCTTCATTCATGCCCACTATCCTTCTTCATACCCACCATGTTCCGTACCCATCACCTTGCATAACCATCAGCAATGAAAACGTGTCACAGCTGCTCGGCATGAACTCCGTAGTAGGCCCGATACCACTCGACGAACCGCGCCACCCCATCCTCTACCGAGACTGACGGCCGATAGCCGGTAGCCGCATAGAGCGCTTCGGTATCCGCCCAGGTTCGTGGTACATCGCCCGGTTGCATGGACTTGAAATCGCAGTTTGCCCGCCTGCCGGTGGCCTTCTCGATGGCACGAATGAAGTCCATCAGCGCCACCGGGCTACCATGGCCAATATTGTAGAGCGCATAGGGCGCCGTGCGAGTGTCGGTTGTCACCTCGCGGGTGCCACGCTTTTGAGGCACCACATTCAGCACGCGCACGATGCCCTCGACGATGTCGTCGATGTAGGTGAAATCCCGGGACATATCGCCGTGGTTGAAGACCTCCAACGGCTGGCCTTGAAGGATGGAGCGAGTGAACTTGAACATCGCCATGTCCGGACGGCCCCAGGGACCATAGACAGTAAAGAACCTCAGCCCGGTCGTCGGCAGATCATAGAGATGCGAATAGGTGTGTGACATCAGCTCGTTGGCCTTCTTGGTGGCCGCATACAGGCTGATGGGATGATCGACATTATCGTCAGTGGCAAACGGGACCTTGTCGTTGGCACCGTAGACCGAGCTCGAGGACGCATAGACCAGGTGCTCGACCGCATGGTGACGACAGCCTTCCAGCACATTCATATGGCCAACCAGGTTGGCATCCACGTAGGCATGAGGATTTTCCAGCGAATACCGCACCCCGGGTTGAGCGGCCAGGTGAATCACCCGCTCGAAGCCTTCCCTCTCGAACAGCTCCGCCATCGCCTCACGGTCTGACAGATCCACCCGCACAAAACGCACATCCTCACAACCCGCCAGATCATCGAGTCGCGCCTGCTTGAGCGAAACATCGTAGTAGGCATTGAGGTTATCGATGCCCACGATGTCATGGCCTTCGCCGGACAATCGCCGCGCTACGGCGTGGCCAATAAAGCCCGCCATTCCGGTGATCAGCAATTTCATTACGGGGTCCTTGAATCGGGTCAAAAACAAGCGCTGCTTCATTGTAACGCGACCAGCTCAGTACCGGGCGACAATTTCCCGGTCAGAGTGCGCCCTATCAGTGCTACCGCACGGAGTGCGCAAGCGCCCCACTGCCCCCAGACAGAGTAGGCTATGGTAATCTTGCGCCGCTTCGTCACCTCAAGGGGCCCGAAGCAATGAACCGGAGTCCACAAGCTGGAGTCCAGATATCGGAGCCGATAAACCAGGGAGCCAGCCGTGAATCAACAGCGTATTGCCTTTGTCATCGAGGACCTCTACGGCGGTGGCGCTCAGAAATCGTTGCTGTACACCGCGGACCAACTGCGCCAGCGTGGCCATGCAGTGAAGGTCTTCACCCTCAGGGACAAGGTAGAACATCGGCTCCCGCCAGGACTGGAAATCGAGAACCTGGCCGTGGTGACTCAGTTCACCAAGGCGACATCCACGGTGCTGACCGAAAAATGGCAGGCCCACCGGATCAACAAGGCGCTGAAGGCCTGGCGTCCGGAAGTGGTCATTTCCTGCTCCTGCGACAAGATCACCCGTCATCTCGACTTCCCCAACCTGTACTTCTGGATCAAGTCTGACGTCTCAGCCAAGTTCAGTGATCCCGCCCAGCGCGAAAAGGCCTTTGCCAAGGTGCGGCGCTTCTACACTGGCCGCAAGGTGATTGCCGTCTCCCACGGGGTGAAGGAGAACCTGGAAAAGGTTGTGGGTCTCAAGGCTGAAACCATTATCCCGATCTACAACCCCTACGAGCGCGAGCCCTTTGTCGAAATGGCCGATGAAGCGCTACAGCTCCCGCCGGGGGTGACCAGCGGACACTACTTCCTGAGCGTTGCCGCCATCGAGCCTCGCAAGCGCCAGGATCGACTGCTGCGCGCCTACCGTCACGCCCTGGATCACCATGGCCTGAGCGCCCCGCTGCTGATCATGGGCAAGGGCAAGCCGGAACATGAGCAGCGCCTGCACGCCCTGATCGAAGAGCTCAAGCTGCAGGATCACGTTCATGTGCTGGGGTACCATCGCAACCCCTATCCGTACATCCAGTCGGCGCTGGCCATGGTATTGACCTCCGAAGCCGAGGGCCTGCCCCGCGTACTCATCGAGGCACTGCTGCTGCATACTCCGGTGATCAGTGTCGATTGCCCCAGCGGGCCGAAGGAAATCCTCTCCCAGGAGCTTCAGGAGTTTCTGCTCGAGCCCGACGACGAGGAAGGCCTGGCAAGCGCCCTTGCTCGCATGGAAGCCAACCCGGTCACCATCGAGCCACGCCACTATCAGCAGTTCCTCAGGGAGAATGTGCTGCCTCATTTCGAAGCGCTTTCATGAAACTACTCGACATTCCCTTCAACGATCGACGCCGGCGCTACCTGATCTTTCACCCTCGTCGGCTTCCGGATCGGCTCGCCCTGGCGAGCACCTCCACGACTGAAGCCTTCGAGGAAGTCGGGTCGAGTCGCTTCTACACCTCGACGGATGGCGCCATCCTCGCCAAGGTCGTGCCGGATAAGTTCTCTCGACGTCGTGAGCCGCTCAAATGGCTGACCCGGGATTACCTGGAGAAGCGCTGCCTGGCCCAGTCCGATGCCCGCAAGGAGTACATGAGCTTGCGGACACTACAGCGGGCAGGTCTGCGCACACCGCGCTGCCACGGCTGGGGGTTGAGTCTCAACCCGGCCAACCGCAATGCCTCATTACTGTTGATGGAGCACATTCAGGGCGCTCGGATGGGAGGCGATGTGGTGTTTCTACAGGCTGACGAGGCCAGCCGGGAACGACTGCTCGACCAGGTCGCCGATGAGGTGCTGAAACTGGCTCAGGCGGGTTATCTGCATCGCGATCTGCATCTCAACAACCTGTTGGTGACTGCTGAACACGAACTGGTCTGGGTCGATGCCCATCTCAAGCCCATGCCCAGGGCCAACAACAAGCGCTGGCCTGCTCTGAAGGCGACTCTCTCGGCCAACAAGTTCTACGGCGAGCAGTATCGCCAGAGAGTCGAGGACCGACTCAAGGATGCCTGGCGCTAGCGTTGCTCCGAATGCGGTTCAGCCAACGCCAGGTAGCGCTCCACAACCGTTGCCAGTCGAAAGCGATCACAGATCTCGGTCGGAACCCGTGGAGGGTGCTCGACAGCCCATTGGATAGTACGGGCGAAAGCCGCATCGTCATCCAGCGGTACAATACAGTCGGCCAGTCCCTCGCAAAGAATTTCCGCCGGACCACTGGGACAATCGACACTGATCGTCGGCGTCCCCAGTGCCAGCGCTTCGGCCAGCACAAGAGCAAACCCCTCATAATCCGAACTCAGTAACAAGGCTCGAGCATGTTGCATATAAGGATAGGGGTTGGTTCGGCTTCCCAGGAAATGAACCCTGTCCGCAACTCCCCGACTTTCGGCCATGGCCTTTACGGCGGGAAGATCCCCACCAGCTCCCACGACAACAAGCGGCAGTTGAACGCCACTGTCACGATAGGCATCGAACAGGCGATCAAAGCGTTTCTGGCGCTGGTTGATGCGACCTACGAAGACCAGGTAATCCGGCGGGACATCATCTATCCGCTCAGCGGCAAGCTCACGAATACGCGCCATGTCGATAGGGTTATGGACAGCGACCTGGCGAGCCATACGAATCCGTAGTCGCGAGGCCATACTGTCGAGAATGCCCTGTGATACCGCCAGCACTCGCCGGTCGCCATACAGGGCCTGCACCTTGCGCTGCTTGAGCCAGCGTCCCAGCCCCCGCTTGTTTCCCAACAACTCGACCACAGGGTCAGTATGCAGGCAGTACCAGGCCGTACTGGCCAGACAACTGCGCGATACCACCTGGTGCGCGTGGTGCAGGTGGGCCACCACCAGATTGAAACCGGATGTCTGGCCCTCCTGCCTATCGCTCAACCAGCCACTCAGCCAGTCATTCAGCAACGCCGCATGACGCGCATAACGTTGCCGACGCTCGGCCCGGGTATTCATTGCCAGAGGCAGTGTTACCAATGCCACGCCCTCCAGCAACTCATGGCTGACTCGTTCGCTGAGCACCACCAGAGTGACCTGAGCGCCGGCTTGATGCATGCCCTTGATCAGGTCACGGACCACAACCGGTGCTCCGCCAGTATCGAGGTGGTCAACGACAAAGAGCACCGAAGTGCCGGTATGGCAAGTGGACTTGGACAATGCAGTTTCCTGTTACATCAGCCGAATATGTTGCCTATGGTGCCAGAAAACGGGATGGCGGAAATCAGGACGCCAGAAATGCCCCAGCAACACGCCTGGGCAGAAAGTCATCCAGCCACTCCTCGCGAATCCGCGGCTTGGGGCCCTCGACGGCAAGGCGTATGCCCTCGGCCAGCGCCTCGACCTCACGTGCCACGATCGACGACTCCAGCTCCCCCTTGAGTATCTGGCGGATACCTCCGGGGCAATCAACCGCCAGCACCGGTGTATCACAGGCCAGCGCCTCGAACAGCACGATTCCCATGCCCTCGAAGCGGGAGCTCAACACGAACAACCGCGCATGATGCATCCACGGATAGGGGTTCTGCTGGGATCCGGTAAAGATCACTCGCTCCTCGATACCCAACTCCTGCGCCAATCGCTGCAGGGCATCTCGCTGCTGCCCTTCACCGACCACCACCATGGGCATCTCTACCCCACTCATTGCATAGGCTCGCAACAGCAGCTCGTGATCCTTGGCCGGCACCAGCCGCGCCACATTGACCAGATAAGGCCCCTCTGGCAGCTCAGGCACTCGTTCCTGCATCCTGGACCTGATGCTGTCGACCGGGCAGGGGTTGGGAATTACCTCAAGAGAGCAAGGGGTAAAACGCCACAACGGCAGAGCCTGACGAACGCTCTGGGCCACTCCTTCGGAAACCGCCACCAGATGGCGGCCATGGTAAAGACAGCCTGAGAAGAGGCGCCGCCGCCAGGAGGCACCCTCGACATGAAAGATATTCTCCAGCACATAGCGCGCACGGTGGTCACGAAAGCTCCAGACCTGCTCGAATGTCCCCTGACCACGAAAGACAATGCGATCCACCTTGCCATGCTGGCGCTCGAAAGCCCTCAGCCAGCATCTGAATACCACTCCGCCCATCACACCGCTACCCAGAAACAACGAGCGCTCCACAAACGGGTTGAGAAACAGCCGTGCCGCCATCTCCAGTAGATACCCTACCCCAGTGAGACGGGCGTACTTCATCAACGGAAGTTTGTGCGCCTGTACATCATCATGCTCAGGTGCCAAGGGTCGTTTGACATCACGAAAGCTGACCAGATGACTCTCATGACCTGCAGCAGCAAACGCATCGGCGAGATTGACCGCCACACGTTCCATTCCTCCCATCTTGAGGGAGCGTACAACAACCAGCGTTCTCAACGTTTCACCATCATGGTTTGAGTTATTGTCTCGGCAGCCTCCTGCTGCACCACTGCTTCGAGCCGGCTATAGCCCATTGAGTTCAGCCCTGATATCCCCGCAGGCCGGGCAGCAGAGCTTGTCCTAAGTCAGATTGTCTCCAATACCGAGAAAACCTTACACCCGGCATGCGTCAGTCGGCAGCAGATGGGCCGAACCAGCACAAATCGCGTCTTCTATGAGACAATGCATAAAACACGCATAAATGGAGTTCAGCGCCAGGACTCGCAGCGGCCCCCACCGGATCATGCGGCCGTTCCTTGACCACCTGACCGCCGAATCCAGCCCTTCAATTCCCTGGGTTGGCAAGATATGAAGGATCAACGACGTTTTCTGCTGGTGCTGCGCCGCATGGATGTCGGCGGCATCGAGCAGGCCACACAGACGCTGGCCGAAGCGCTGGCCGACGTCGGCCACGAAGTGCATGTTCTGGTGCTGAAAGGCTCCTCTCGACGCCGTCTGTCCAGCAACGTCCACGTCCATCACCTTGACGTCGACCGCGCCAGTCGCCGCGGCACCGGGCTGGCCCAGCATCTACTGGACCGTCTGGTGCTCAGCCCATTGATCAAGGGATCCGGTTTCGTCTGGCGTGGCAAGCGCTGCACCAGAGTCTTCTCCGCTTTTGTTGCCGAGCTGGAAGCCACTCATGGCGACTTCGACATGATCCTGATTCGTGGCCAGGGCGCCTTCGAGAATCTGTGGGCCTTTGATGATCCGCGAGCGTGGCGCGTGGTCGAAGCCATTACCGGACGTTTTGCTGATTCGCGCCGTGGACGTTGGCTGACTCGCGTATTGTACCGCGACAAGCAGGTGATCAGCGTCTCCCACGGCGTCGAACAGGCGCTCAATACCTATCTCGAGACAAGAGACGTACCACTGGCAGCGCATGAAGTGATCTACAATGCCGTGCCAACAGGCAAACTCGAACGTCTGGCCTGTGCTCCCATCAGCCCGACCCTCCCCCGTCCCTACCTGGTACACGTCGGCCGCCTGGTGCCGGTCAAGAACCAGGCCCGGCTATTACGCGCCTTTGACCTGGCCATCCAGCAGGGACTGGACCATGATCTGGCCATTATTGGCGATGGCTCACAGCGCTCGGCACTGGAAGCCCTGGCGGGAGAGCTCTCACTGGAGGGTCGTGTGCACTTTCTGGGGCATCAGGCGAACCCCTACCCCTGGGTCAAGCACGCCGATGCGCTGGTACTCAGCTCCGATTTCGAAGGACTGGGAGTGGTACTGATCGAAGCCCTTGCCCTGAATACGCCCTGCATTGCCTGCGACGTTCCTGGCGGCATCAGTGAAGTCCTCATCGACGAACAACGTCGGCTACTATGTGTTCCCGATGATCAGGCGCTGGCGGATACCATGCTCGACGCCGTTCAACACCCGCTGGAGGTCAAGCCGGAATGGCTGAAACGCTTCAGCGAAGATAGCGTGGTCCAGCAGTTGCTCGAGATCACTGACAGGTCCAGCTCGCACCGTCGACAACGGAAGTTCCCAGATGCCTCAACACATTGATCACCATCTGCCGCTGGAAGCGGACCTCAGTTGCCCGGCACGTATTGCCCCCAGCGGTAAACTTGTGATCGAGGATGCCACCTACACCAGGCTCATCAACGAGCTGCCGGATCTTGCCGGCATGACCTGGATGCTGCAGCTGCGCTACCGTTCGACCAGCCGCTTCAAGCTGCCCGCGGTCACGACTCTTGCCGACGACGAGCCGCAATTCACTCAGTACTTCGAAGCCAACCAGGCTGGAGAACGCCTGCTCAACCTGACAGGCCCTTTTGCCCCTCACAGCGTGCAGCTCGACACCCGCCATTGCCAACTGGACGAACAGGTAACGCTGCTCGGCTTCACCAGGCCGAACCTGGATGATGGCCCGCTGCTGATTATCGCGCCACACCCGGATGATGCCGAACTCGCGGCCTACGGCCTCTATCAGCAACACGCCCGCGATACCTGGATTCTGACGCTGACCGCAGGTGAAACACTGAAGCGCCTGGATCGACAGTACCTTCCCGGCCTCGACGCGGATCAACAGCAAGGCAGCCAGCGCAAGGGATTCATCCGCGCCTGGAACAGCGCCACCACACCACTTCTGGCAGGTGTGCCGCAAGCTCAACTGGTCATGCTGGGGTATTTCAACGACACCCTGAGCCGAATGCTGGATAACCCTGCTGAAACCGTGCCATCGGTTGGTGGGCCAGAGGTGAGCATCGCCCCATTCCGACAGTGGAACAAGGCGCCGTTACCCAGCGACGTCAAGCGCAAGCAGGATCCCATTGCCAACAGTGGCGAGAACCTGCTTCATGACCTCGTCTCGACGCTGGACCTGATCAGCCCCACCACCATCATCGTCACCCATCCGGATATCGACCCGCACCAGGATCATCGAGCCGCCGCCATCTGGCTGGGCAAGGCCCTGCAGCAGTGCCAAGAGAAACCCAAACGCATCTTGATGTACGCCAACCACCTCAAGGGCTGCCGCAATTTCCCGCGCGGGCCTGCCTACGCAGCAGCCGGTATCTGGCCCACCACCGCCAGGCCCCATGGCGACCTGTCAGTACGCTTGCTCAGCCACTACCTCGCCCCGGAAACCATTCGCCAGAAAGCCGTGGCGATGGACAGCATGCATGACCTCAGGGGCAAACCGCGGTTGGAGAAGAGCCTGAAGCGCAAGCTGGCCACCCGCCTGCAGGGGCTCCCCCCCGCTGCCGCATCCCCACTTGGTGAACACGACTACTTTGTCACCCACCTCAAGGCCCACGAGACCTTCACCTCAGCCACGCCTGATGCGTTTATTGCGCATGTCCTGACTACGTCAGACTGAAGATTCCACCCTGCTTCCGTGTGTCTCTCAGTTTCCGAGGCACGCGGAAAGAAACATGCACCTTCCCGCTTGAAGTTCTGTGCTCAAACAAGCACAACATAATTGATGCAGATCAAGTTTCTGTATGTAAGTGGACGCTTACGAAATAGCCCTTGTGTCATCAGAAGCCCACCCTATCCCTGTTTCGTTCAGAGATGCCTGGCACCGCCTACCTAGCGCGAGACGGGCCAATATCAGGCATCAAGGGCTCCACAATCCAGCATGCCGCTGGTATCATGACTGAAAAACATTCGTTTACATAAAAACACGTACGGAAGATCAGTTCGAAAGATCTCCGTAATGATAAAGAACGATGAAAAGGTAATAAAAAAGCATGGACCACATGCGGGACAAGCATGGGCCATGCGAATACGCACAGGGATCTCACATGTTTCAATTTAAAGCGACCGAATTCTCAGGGTCGACTGATTATATAGCCCCGAGACACCTCACTGACTACGACTCCACTGAGTACAGCGAGGAGTGCTACAACAAGCTGAGAAGAGCCGTCGTTCACAAGAAGGTCAGCCTCGATTCAACTGGTGAGCAGCATATCGATCTGCTTTCCTTTGACTGGAGCCTCAGCAACAGTAAAGAAGCTTGGTGGAGCAATATCCAGGAGCTCCCCTTTCTCCACTGGTACGTAGACAGTTTTCACCTGCAATCCGATAGCGAAAAAGAACGTTGGTATGCTTTCTGCTACCAAGTTCTTGAGAGATGGCAGATTCAATGTGCTGAAAAATTCAGTTCAGGTGAAAGTAAGAAAACTGTCATATCCCGGGCCGAAAATATCAGATCTTGGCATTTAATCGTATCCAAGGAGCTTGGGCTTCTAGAATCTGTTGAGAAAAATATAAACACCACATATGCAAACACTCTAACAAGCGGGTCTTTATTAAACCCACCTGCTAAAACAACCCATTCCAACAACGTATAGACCAGTCACAGAGCAATATTATACTTCAACACATTGAAACACAGTTTACTGCGACATAGCTCTGTCAAATCTCGCCTCAAAGGGACTGCTATAGTAGCTATATTCCTTTCTTTTCCTCCCCAAAAACAAAACTGCAAACATAATATTCATGGAAAGAAAAAGGAACGCCAGAATAAAAACAATAACCACATACAACCCAGCCTCACGTCAAGACTCGAAAAAAGAAGAAAGCAGCCCTTTAAAAGGGCTGCCAAAACTTCACCTTAAGATATCCGGCAACAATCTAGCAACCAGAAGAGAGCCATACCCATTGAGGTGGTCATCATCAGAATATAAAGGAGTGCTCTCAAGACTCGCCACGCACCTTCCCACGACGTAAGTATTACAGAGAACTTTTTCAGGGTAGATCCGTGACACACCCTGCACAGCTATGGAGTCAAGGAAATCGTAACTCCTGTCATTCCTCTCCTCAAAAACTTCATATGAAGTAGTAATCTGAGGGTCCAGCCCATTTTCTATTCTGTGGTGCATAGCTCTTGGAACATTCCAACCCACCTCTGGGACCGGGTATATAAGCACAACCTTTTTTCCTGAGGAAACCAGCATTTCAATGGATTTCCTGAACGAAGAAAGGACAAGTCCCATATCTCGAGTCCATACTCCATCACTGTCCTTTCCCAAGAGTATAGCGTCTCCTCCTCTCTCTACTCCGCCCTCTCTATTATCAAACCTATTGGATTCAATTTGAAGCGTCCACCTTGAAGCAAGGATGACAGTATTTATACCGGCACTATCAACAATCTCTCTCATTACAAAGTCGTTGAATTCAGCGCAGTCAGAATTAACAACACCATCAATCTCCCTAGTCACCCCGACTATTGGAGCACAGCCCACCTCAGTTAGCTTGATTCCAGATAACTGGCTCTCTTCCAATATCTGGTCGATGCCTAGGGAAAGAGCAGACGCATGACTATCTCCCCACACCGCTACAGATGGAGCCACCTCTGGATCACCCATCTTGCAGAAATCTAAAATACTTTCCGCACTTGAAATGGCTATCCCACATCCCGAAAAGCGCTTCTCAAGCACGGCCTTTGGCTGCTCCAGAGGCACACCCTCCAAGCCTGAATAATCATCTTCTTTCATATAACTATACGAGGCTACGCTAACAGCAAAAACCAAGGGAGCGGCTCCAAAATAGCACCATCTTTTTTTAGCCCAAAAACCCTGCCTGCGCATTGGATTTTCAATCAACTTATACAAAACAACAGCGCTAAAAAAGGTTACGATAACCAGCGCTATTTTTTCGACAACACCTACCTCTCGATAAATATAGTATGTATAAAAAACATACAAAGGCCAATGCACGAGATACATGGAATAGCTTATCTTCCCCACATAGACAGAGACCCTATTATTCAACAGAGAAGACACAACCCCGGCATTCTTAAAATAAATACACAACGCAGCGCCAACGCATGGAATCAAAGCCAAAAGGCCAGGAAACGAAGTCTCTTCACTAAACAAAAAAGCGGAAAGCACAACAAGGAAAATCCCAAGAAAAACCCCTCCCTTTGACCATATATCATTTCTGCTGTATGTCTTTCCATATAGTGCCAACCCTGCACCGATACCGAACTCATAAACTCTAAACGGCGTCAAATAAAATGCAGTGCTGGGCGAAATTCTCATAATCACTTCACAAGCAAGAAAACTCACCAACGAAAGAAAAATCACAGCAAAAATAGCCCGTTTTCGCATCCAAATTAACATTGCAAATATAGTAGAAGGCCATAACAAGTAGAACTGCTCTTCTACGCTTAGCGACCACGTGTGAAGCAATGGTTTTATTGAAGATTCCGAATCAAAATACCCGCTTTCATTCCAAAAAAACAGATTCGATACGGAAAAAACTGCGGAAATAGATGCCCCTCCAAGCCTTGCATAATCCTCACTTGAGAATATCATTGACGCTACAACATAGGTCGCAGAAATCGTGACGAACAGCGCTGGAAACAGGCGCCTAATCCTTCTTAAATAAAAGTTTAAGAAAGAAAATGATCCTGTTGAAAAATACTCTTGACAAATAATAGAAGTTATAAGATATCCACTTATAACAAAAAACACATCCACACCAATATACCCACCAGGGATCCAAGAGAATCCAGCGTGGAATAAGACAACGCTAAGAACAGCTATTGCCCTCAGGCCGTCTATTTCCGGCCTGTATGAAAATTTTTTCATCCCCAGCAACCCCTTTGATTGTTATGCAGCGACATTGTGCCACAGCTTTCTGTTCATCGGCAGATGCTGCAACTGCGCTACCGTTCGACCAGTCGCTTCAAGCTGCTCGCGGTCACGACTCTTTCCGACGATGAACCGCAATTCACACAGTACTTCGAAGCCAACCAGGCTGGAGAAAGCCTGCTCACCCTTCTGCCCCCCCACACAGCGTGCGGCTCGACACTTGCCATTGCCAACTGGACGAACAGGTAACGCTGCTCGGCTTCACCCGGCCGAACCTGGATGATGGCCCGCTGCTGATTATCGCGCCACACCCGGATGATGCCGAACTCGCGGCCTACGGCCTCTATCAGCAACACGCCCGCGATACCTGGATTCTGACGCTGACCGCAGGTGAAACACTGAAGCGCCTGGATCGACAGTACCTTCCCGGCCTCGACGCGGATCAACAGCAAGGCAGCCAGCGCAAGGGATTCATCCGCGCCTGGAACAGCGCCACCACACCACTTCTGGCAGGTGTGCCGCAAGCTCAACTGGTCATGCTGGGGTATTTCAACGACACCCTGAGCCGAATGCTGGATAACCCCGCAGAAACCGTACCATCGGTTGGTGGGCCAGAGGTGAGCATCACCCCATTCCGACAGTGGAACAAGGCGCCGTTACCCAGCGACGTCAAGCGCAAGCAGAATCCCATTGCCAACAGTGGCGAGAACCTGCTCCATGATCTCGTCTCGACGCTGGACCTGATCAGCCCCACCACCATCATTGTCACCCATCCGGATATCGATCCGCACCAGGATCATCGAGCCGCCGCCATCTGGCTGGGCAAGGCCCTGCAGCAGTGCGCCGAGAAACCCAAGCGCATTCTGATGTACGCCAACCACCTCAAGGCCCACGAGAACTTCACCTCGGCAACGCCTGATGCGTTTATTGGGCATATAGCCACTGAGTCATCTTGATAAAAGCGAACAAGAAAGAAAAAGGCCAGCTTGATAGCTGGCCTTTTTGTATCAGATTGCTTGTGAACTAGGTTTCTGCCTGCTGCCTGATCAATCGCCAATAATGCGTCACCAGCCCACCGACGATGATGTTATGAACATACACCCCGCTCCAGAAGGATAGGTAAGCCTCGAACTGATTGATGATGACCCAGTAGATAAAGAAGGCCGCGCTGAAAAACGCCATGTCCCCCGGCATGATGCCTGCTCGCCAGGCACGCAAGGTACCTCGGCCTATCCACCAGGCCAGTGCCGCTGCCAGAACGATGCCCATCAGACCGTAGGAGACGAATACTTCCAGAAAGGTGTTGTGCAGGTGGCCATAGTTCTCACGGGTATACTCGGGAAGCCAGTCCGTTTCCTTCACCGCCAGACTTCTGCCGTTCTCTCCCCAACCGACAAGCGGGCGCTCTTCGATCCATTGTGCTGCCGCAATCCAGGTATGGATACGGTTGCCGATGGAGCTCTGGTACGGCACGGCATCGATATTGCCTTCCATTAGGTCGGCAATGATCTGATTCTCATCCCCTAGCCGGCGTTCCACCACATCGTGGAATTCCAGCCCGGCGAGAACCACCGCCACAAAGCCACCGAACAGCACCACAGCAGACAGTCTGGCCGCTTGCCGACGATGCTGGCGGGAGTAATTCCACAACAGCGCGACCACTGCCATCACCGGCAGTACCACGGCCAATGCCAACCAGATAGCACGTGTCTGGGTAATCAGTACTCCCGTCAGACACATCATCAAGGCAATCAACCAGCCAATGCGTCGTGCAATGGCCCAGGGCCCCGATGCCAGCATGCGTCGTGAGAACGCCAGAATGCCGAGGAGCCCGGAACCGAAGAACATTGCTGTGTGCTGGGCGTTCTGGAGATCAAAATCAACACGCTTGCCCTCTAGTATGCCCATCAGCCACTGATCGATGCCCCCATCGGTTACCAGGGTTGTCGCCAACAGCCCGGCCAATGCCAGCGCCCAGAGCGCCAGCGTGGTACGAGTGCTGCCCCCAAGCCACCAGGCAACACCGATGAACAGAAACCACTTTGCCAATCGATCCAACTGAGGGTTGTCGGGCATCCATTCAGGGTGGTGCCAATAACCCAGCGTCCAGGAGATCAACTGGACGATAACGGCGGCCAGCAGCAGCCATAGCGCCCCGGAGGAACGGAGATGCTTGCCACAGGCAAGCACACACCCCAACCCCAGAACGCCCATCAGAGTACCGCCGACCTCACCGATTTGCGGCCACAACAGACGCAAGGAGCCATAAAGAGCCAGGCTGGTGAACCCCACCCACCACATCAGCCAGGGCGAAGGCCACGGCATTGCCGGTTGCCCGGTCACCCATTGCTGTATTTCTATCGTTCTTTTCATCGCTACCATGGCCATCGAATAGAATGCCGGGCCTTGTTCTGAACCCACCAGACGGGTTTACCCGGTCAAAAACGCCGCAGGCGCCTCAAGGGCGCCCGCGTGACTATACCATTCGACTCCGGCGACTACCTTGCGCCAAAGCCGGTAAAGATCGTCTTCAATGTCTTGAAGGCAATCAACACATCGATCCAGAGCGAAAAGTGCTTGATGTAGTAGAAGTCATACTGCAGCTTCTTGCCCATCCCATCGGCTTCCGCCGCATAGCCCTGCTCCACCTGGGCCCAGCCGGAAATTCCCGGGCGCACCACGTGTCGATAGCTGAAGAAGGGAACCTCTTCCTCATACTTCTCCGACAGAGCCACGGACTCCGGGCGGGGACCAATGAAGCTCATCTCGCCACGCAACACGTTGAGTACCTGTGGCAGCTCGTCGACCCGATACTTGCGAATAAACCGCCCTACACGAGTGATACGCGGGTCATCATCGGCGAGCGTGTAATCCTCTCCGCCCGGCTCATGGTACATGCTACGGAACTTGTACATCTTGAACGGCCTTGCCCGAAAGCCCATCCGCGGCTGCAGGAAGAGTGCCGGGCCAGGACTATCCAGCCGGACGAGCACAGCCACCAGGGCCAGTACAGGCAGCAGCACCGGCAGGGACAGCAACGCAGCGAACAGATCGATGCCGCGCTTGAACACGCCGTACATCGAGGAAGGCATCAGGCTACCGAACTCGTTCTCGGACAGCCGGTCGACTCGAACCCTGCCGCTGATCGACTCGTGGATCTGCTTGATGTGATAGACGGGAATGCGGCACAACGTACAGGCGGCCAGAAACCGCTCCCACTCGGCGGGCAGATCGTCTGCTCGCAGATCCGCCACCACGCCGTCGACACGCACTCCATCCAGATCCGGCGTGTCCAGCCAACGCAAGTCGACCTGTGTCGTTCCACGCAGCTTTTTGGCATCACCAAAGGGTACTACCGCCAGCTTCAGGCACCGATAACGTCGGCCGACAAAATAACCAACGAAGCACCACAGCAAAGCGACACAATAACCGGCAAACAAGACCTGGCGGGTATATTCCTCACGGGTGAAGAAGAGAATGGCCACGGCCAGAAGAAACATCACCGACACTGTCGGCGCAATATAGGCCGCCACCTGGGCGCCAGGAAACCGCGCCATGCGCCTGAGTGTCAGCACGGTCGCAATAAAGGCTCCAACAATGGCAATGATGGTATTGGTGCGCACATCCGGTAGATAGTGCCAGAAGCCCCACTCCCAGCGCTCCAGAGAAGGTAGCCCAACCACCAGTGGTAACCCGACCACCAACTGGAATGGCAGCCCCAGCAGGATCTTTTCGTACCATCTGGAATGACGACGCTCGTAATCGCGAGTCACAAATGATTCCCTATCCATATCGTGCTGTCATCAGAACAGCAGCGAAAGCAATTATATAACATATGGTTAGGTTGCATGGCGAGTCTCCAGAATATCGTCCGCCATATCCTCCATCAGTCGAGTTCTGCGGTAGCGCTCCACAAAATCGTCGCGACGACATACGTTGAGATCCAGTTGTTCCAGGGCCTGGAGCGCAGCCAGAGCATCACAGGGCGGGAACACCACCGCGTTGTTGATTTCCTTGCCGACAAAGTCCGCCGCATGGCCTGCCAGTCCAGCCCAGATCGGCTTGCCTGTGGCAGCGTACTCGAACAGCTTGGACGGCAAGACGCGCAGAAACGCGGGCATATCATTGAGATGCAGAAAGAGAATGTCGGCGGACCGGTACTCATCCATCAACTTGTCGCGAGACAGCGGGTCAAGCAGTTGCACATTGCTTACCCTCTCCGTTTGAAGTGCTTCCTGCAACGCATCCTTTCCACCGCCATCGCCAATCACGACGAAATCCAACCGGTTTGCCGTGTGCTTCGCCAACTCCGGCAGGATTCGATCCAGCCCTTGACCGGTACCCATGTTGCCCGCGTAAACCACGCGCAGCCGACTCTCACACCCTGAGACGTCACGCCCGGACACATTACCTTCCGGCAGGTCACGTTCCGGTACATCACCGCCCGACACGTCACAGCCGGTACCCATGCCACTACTGAAAGCAAATAGCTCGTCCACACCATTGGTGAACCAGGAAAAACGCCGCGAAGGATATCGCTCCTCGAAATAGCCAGCAAAGCCTGGCGACACCAGGTTGATCTTGTCCGCCTGGCCAATAGTCCAGCGCTCGATGGGGCTGAACGCTGTACTCCCCAGTCTCCGCGCTCCTTTCGGCAGGATGTAGCGAAGGTTTTCGACAAAGATATCGCGGATATCCAGGTACAAGGTCGCCGACTGGCGTCGGGCGATACAGGCCCCAAGAGTCGCCGTCATCAAACGGGAGGAAGTGGCCACCACAAGGTCATACTGCTGACCTTTCACCAACCGGTTGACGGCTCGGGCGTAGGTAATGAAAGCCCGAGCCTGATCTACCATACCGCTCTGGTGAGACGGCAGCGCTACGCGATATACGCTCAGTTGCTGCTCATGCTCGATCTCCGGCGCAGCAGCAGAGAACGAGGCGTAACGATTGGGCAGTGTCGTAATAACATCAATGCGTGCGTCACCCGCCAGCCTGGGCAACATGGCCTTGACCAGTGCCTGAGTGCGGAATGAGCACGCACTCAGGTCCGGGGGATAATAGAAACTCAACAACAGGATATTCAAATAATGCCTCACTCAAGCTCATGACTAACCAGCCAACACCCTCTCGTAGAGCTTGACCAACGCCTGCTCCTGCTCTTCCCAATTGAGATGGAGCGAGGCGATTCCAGCATTTTCTGCATAGCGCATCCGTAGCGCCGGATCCTGAACCAGGGTATTCAGTGCCTCGGCCAACGACTCGCTGTCGCCGGGCGTCGTAAGTATACCGAGATCGTACCTTCGCACGACCTTGCTGATTTCCGGCAGGCTGGACGCCACCACCGGCAACCCTGCCACAACATACTCAAACAGCTTATTCGAATCCGTCGTGAAATGATTGAGACAGGTATTCTCGATGGGCTGAACACCGATATCCGCCGAAGCTGTGTAATACGGTAACTCGCTCAACGCCACCGTAGGGATGAAACGCACACGCTCGGCCAGCCCCAGCTGTTCAGCGAGGTGACGCAACTCCCCTTCCTGGCGCCCGCCACCGATGAACACGAACCAGGCATTCGGAACGCTGGCTGCGACTTCCACCAACCGGGGCAACCCCCGCCCCTGCTGGAGTCCTCCCTGGTACAGGATGATCGGCCATGGCTTATCGAGCTGTAACTCGTCGCGAATTCTGGTGGACTGCTCGACTTGTGTCAGTCTGGGGCGATTCTGCAGCACCAATGGGCGCGGTATGCCATAGGCTCGCGCGAAGAACTTCGCCCGCGCATCGGTGGTGGTGATGGTGCCCACGGCACGCGGCATCAGAGTCTTTTCCACCCAGCCCACGACACGGCGAAAACTCTTGTAACCTTCCCGGTCGGTGCTGATCTCATGGGCATCATAGACCAACGGTACACGAGCAAGCACTGCGGCCAGCCAGGCAGTCGGCAACACGTTCACGTCATGGGCATGAATCACCGAGGGGCGGGAACGAACCAGTTGGTAAGTCAGCTCAATATGCGCCCAGGTTCGCGCAGCGATGCTCAGTAATTGCCCAATCAGGCGCCTCGAGCCAGACCTATCCGCCACCGCGGGCTCTGCTGCTGACTCAACCGCATCCGGGTTGGCATGCTGCCGCTTGCGAAACTTCCAGAGCGGGCTGCGCGCCACACGCACAACCTTGACGCCTGACTCCAGCGTTTCCCGCTCTGAAGTCTTTCCCGGAGCATGCAGCGCATGGACCACAACCTGATGACCTGCCGCCTGGAGAGTCTGTGCTTCCTTCAGGACACGAGCGTCGTTAAGAAAGTCGTTCCATACAATCATGGAAATAGTAAACAAATTGAGATCCTTGGGATGAACATTACTCTCAAGCGGTTGTCTGAGGTTCCTCTAACGGAACTTCCAGGCAGCTTAGAATATCCGGTATCAGCTCAAGTGCTTGTAAAAATTTTTGACGTGAGCAAAGCGCCTCCATCTCAAACATTAAAGCCGCTAAAGCGACATCCTTAAGGCATACATTTGTCATTGATGTCCGGACCTTCTTTGCCTCGCTCAACGCCTCACCCAGGAGCTCCAGCTGATTGGTGGCCACAGGCCATCCTGCCCCTATTGGTTCCAAACTCCAGCGTCCCCAATGAAGCATCTTTATTCCCCCGTCATCATCTTCTATTACAGTACCTTTCGTAACATCCGGGTTAAATACAGAAACTGGCAAGGCTTTTAACTTAGATACAATCAGGCCATATTGACAATGCAACTCCTTAACATTAACTGACACTTCCCCACCAGTTAACTCTGCTACCATTCTAAGCCTTTCGACCATCTTTCCATCTACACGCTGCCACAGTGGAGGCTTTGACCGAGAAAAACGTGAGACTAATTCTATACTTGGCTCAACAGTCATAAGTAAGCCAAGAGACTTAATCTTGGCCGAATTGGCTCCATGTTGATAAATACAAAAATTATCGCTCATCTTATATATATTACATTTCAACCCATTAATTTGCGCTGCATTGACAAACCCCAATGAAGGAAGGGCGTCATCATCCGCCAAAAGAGTTGCTTCGTGTATTGCTTGCCCCCCTCTATTTGCTGCAAACACTTTCACTAAATAGGATTCATGCTCTCCATCTGCAACGAAAACTTTAACAACAATTGCACCAACATCCTGAACTCCCAAATGGTACCATTTTAGCTCAATTTCTTTCTCCTGAAAAGAAGAGGAGACTTCTTCCAAAACATTCCGTACCCACGCCTCTCTATGAGGGTCGTCAAAAAGTGCCCAAAACCCCTTTTCATGCCTCTTCGACTCATCAAGCAATACATGACCATGGAAGAATAATGCGTTTAATTTCAGCTTCCTGTCTTTCAACCACTTAAAATCACCAACTAGGGCAGTGATGCGAGAAAATCCTTGCCTAATTAAAATAATGGAGACGACAGCAACTAACAAGCCTGGAGGACTCCCCCATAAAAAGTCCCAGACCATAAACATGAAAGCAAGTAGAAATCCAATATTTGCTGCAAATCCGACAATCTTCGAGGGAGCTTCATCTAGTCCTTTGCGCACCGCCCCCCTACCGAGATAAAGCGCGGAGAAGATAAAAACTAGCAGAACAATATATAGAAAAAGAAACAATGAAAGGTGTGAATATGTCCAAGACAAGCCTGTCGATATAACTAACACCAAAATAATACTGGCCATACTCCGAGAATAACGTTGATATCCTTGAGTAGCAACTTCGTCTTGGCTTTCAAAAAGAATCGTTTTTTGGCTTCTTCTCAAAAGAAAACCAGCCCCTACACCAACACCATAAGTGATTATCTTTTCGGAAATCAGGTGAAAGAGATAAAAAACAATCGCCAGCATACCAAGCGACAATACCAGCACATCTCGATCTACACTCTCAAAAAAAGAAGGAAAATAACGAGGTATCCCTGTAGACCCCAACAGCATGATCACTTTCAGAGGAAGCAGTGAAGCAAGAAGAACTGAAAACTGAGAAATCAATGTAGCTACTACAACTATTAATGTCGCCCCGGGGACAACACGAAACATTTTATTCCCAAGAGAAAAAAACCACCTTAAAGAGGTTAAATTTCTTTTTATCAATGGATAGCTCCCAAACAGCACAACCAAAAACTCATTTAAAAATCACACAACAGTGCAGGGCAGACATCTAATCTTAGTCTTTCTCAAGCCCTACCATGGACTCCATAGATCTTTTAAAATAATACTGAAAAAATAAAAACAACGCCCCCCAACTCTGGCTCTAAAATTCAAAAGGTCAGAAAGATGCCAAAAAGTTTCTCATCCAAACTTCACCAAACTTTCCATTCATATGGAACAGGTCACTCTTGTCATGATTTTCTCCATCATGCCTATCTCCAACCTCAACCTTTACGGAGCCGTTACAGTAAACAGGGGAAGTTTTATAACCACCTTCAATTGTTTCTTCTGGTTGCGGAATGACTTCATCACCTTCTCTAAACACTCCACAATCATTCAGCAAGCGAATTCCATCATAATAATACTCTAGTGGCTTATTCACAAAAGGCTCATTATACGACCTCAAAGGATTGTGCGAAAGAAAGATTTTTTTATTAGTTATGGACGTAAGCTTAGCGTACGTCGCATACAAAATCGTTTTCTTAACATAATCATCAACAGCCTCTTTAAGAAACTCCTCTGAGTATCCATTAATGTTATTTGTAATTGGCTGAAGCCCCAATCCATATATTAAGAACACATCATATTCTTTCGGATCAACTAGATCTTTTCCCTTTGACGTGAACTTTATTGCAGAGCCTAGTTTCTTATTTCCGGGAAGAAGCTTGTCATCCACGACCTCTAGATCTTTCATACCATGTGAGCGCTGTGCAAAAAAAGTCACTTCAATACTTGGGTGATTTTTGCACATTCTGTCCCAACCCTGTTTTAGAGAGCCAGCATGACTATTACTTAACACACAAATATTAAGCCTATCTTTCATCGGAGAATGCCTCCAGCAATTGCTCATCACAGAAGGCATCCTGAACCGCTCCAGACTTCTCTAAGAAAGCATCCTGTTTTGTTATTTCTAGCGACTTAAAAAAGTGTTCCATGACATAGGAAACACCACGCGGATTAACACTGCGACGATTAGGTTCAAAAAACATCCCATTAAACACTGGGCTGTTTATGATTTCATACGAGGGAAAATAATCAACGAAACGTTTATCCTCTGCAGCCATCCCAGCCACGCTCCGCAAAACGGACTTAGATTTCATTGTGGCCACGATAACATGCTGAGAAGTGTACGTTGCAGTAAGAGGAACAGGAGAAACGGTAAGTATGATCTTTATTTTTGGATTCAACTCCCGCAAAATGTCCAACACACAATACAGATCATTCTTTACTTTAGGAACTCTCTGATTCTCAAAAACATGCTCATCAGGATTAAACTCGCCAGCCACCGTTCCAGGGCACATCGGATACTCATACCCACCATGTTTATGTACCCAGCTCTCGGTCAAGCCAAGAGTAAAAACAAAGTAGTCACTCTTCACAACAGATTCTCTGAAACATTCTATTGTTATATTTCTAGACTCGATAGCCTCTTTTTTACTTTTAAACCCTCTAGGCTCTACCCTAGGCCTAAACGGGTCAAAGAACCTCCCATTCTTCTCCCAAACTTCGTCAGGTTGCTCTTTTTTCCTCGTAGCCCATAGCAACCACTGCTTAAGCAATGAAACAGTATATATATTCCCAGTACGGGAACTAAATATATCATAAGAGTATTTTCTTCTTACACTTTCATCTACAAAAGATGGAGCTTTTTCAGTGATATACCAGCACCCGCCCCTCTCTCTCAATGCCTGACCTATATGTTGGGCAAAGCAGGAACCATAACAAGCAACCTTGTCACTGTTTTTAATTTTAAATTTCGATTCCCATAGATCATCGATATCAAGTGGATGTCTATTTGCAACAGAAGGGCGCCAAAAATTTTTTTGTGGTAAATCTTCATAAGGATTCATAAATTACACCCATGTGGCCTATGGAACTTAAATAACTGTAATGCCCCCTGGTTTCTGCACACTCTACGCAGCTAATTCGGGATGTGCTCGGAGTGCTACATAGTCCAGAGACTGATGTGGAAGCTCTTCGTTGTAGTACCGGATCCAGCGATCGATCACGACTCTGGCTTGGCCCAGAGACTCGAAGCGATGAAGCCAGATGCACTCCTCCTTCAAAGAGCGAAAGAAGCGCTTCACGAGCCCGTTCCGTTCCGGTGTATACGGCGTCGTGAACTCCTGCGTGAGACCATAGGCCTTCACTGTGCCCGTATATATAGTGGCGACTGCTGAAAACGAGCCCGTTATCTGACCGAAGGGCTAGCGGTTGCTGAACGCGCTCGCGCCCCCAGTCGATAGATCAGCGCTTCCTCCAGCGCGGCCTCTGCGTTCTTGCTGCTGCCATTGTCCGATAACCGCCAGCCGAGGATCTCTCGTGTGCAGCAGCCGATGATCACCGCCAGGCTGGCTCGCCGATCCTTTCCACACCACACGTGGGTGAGATCGGCCTCGAGGCAACGGATGGCAGACTCTTGGCACGAGGGCGGAAGCCCTGATGCCGTTTCCGCACCTGCCAGCCCTTGAGCTGCAGGATGCTCTGAACCGGCTTGCGGTTCTCACCCAGGACACACGCCAGTCGGCAATAGCCATAGGTGGGGAACCGTTCCGAAGCCAGTTTCACCCGCGCCGCCAAGTCGCCATTGATGACACGCTTCCGCGACTGGGGCCGGTAATACAGGCTTCGCCGGGGGGAATCCCAGCCAGCGGCAGAGCTTGACGAGCGACACCACATGGCCTTCCTCGACCAGTTGCGACTGCAGCGACCTTACGAGCTCTCCTCCTCGTCGAGCAGGCGCTTGAATTTTTTTACGCATAGATCAGCAGATGAGCCTCGCCCAGTGCCTCCTTGGTCTCACGGAGCTCACTCACGGATGCCCTTCCGGCGGGCCTTGAACCCGTTCTCCATGCTGCGCTGGGCTTCATCAATCCAGCCCTCGACCTCGGAGACGGTGAGATCGTACTGGCGAGCCACCTCAGCGGCCGTGATCTTGCCCTTGAAGATGTCCCCTTGCGCTTGGCAGTCCACCGCTTGATGGGGTTGTCGTCGCTCATCCTGTCCTCCTGATGGCTGCACTATACCCTGTGCAGCTCTGGAGGGGGTCGCTTCATAGATCGGTGTCCACGATTGCTGGGTAAGATCAATCTAGCCATTACACCAATTAATAGCCGGAAACTAACCTCTATGCAAAACCGGAATAAACGGAGATTCTGATATTTGTTTAGACGAGACTCTACGTGCAGTTTGCGAGCATGTCTCAACTATGAAACCTGATGAGGCTACATAGTCAACAAAATCAACAAAATCATTATAGACATCTTCATTAAACCCACTAAGAGCTACACGCCTTCCCTTAAGATTTTCTGGACTAACTTTAAATTCCGTGGAATCAAAAATTTGCCCCGGCTTCAAACTTTTCTTTTTAAAAAAAGAAAAAGAGTGCATCATAAAATTGCAATGAGCCGGCACACCAGCACCACTCAACACCCCCTTAATCTCGCTTCCTTTCAACCAGTTAATATCAAGCTTCGATTCCTTAGCTCCACCATATTTTCCAGACACAATAACAGGCGTTACAGGGATTCGTGTAATACAACCACTCTCCCCAAGGTGTGGATGAAGAAACTTAACCTTGTCATCATTATCACCATATTTAGGAAACAGGATAGAAGAGTCCACAAAAATACCAACATCCCTTAATGCTCTCAAGGTGTCATCATTATGTTGGTAACCACCGGCACGAAAAGAAGTTATATTTACGCCACAAATATCTTCTAACTTCTTCTTTCCATACTCCAGTATTTCACGCTGTTGCTCATAATTATATTCAGTGATCAATTTATTATAAAAAGGAAGCTTGGGATGCTGATGACAATGTAACCCGACCTCATGCCCGCAATCAGACAGATCTTTAATAACTCCCCTTATTTTTTCAGAATTAACAGAGAAATCTATTTCATACACATTGACAAAGAACGTCCCCGCCAAACCTCTGTCCGACAAGATTTTTGATATAGCACTTGTCGTAGGAATTCCCGAAGAACTTTCAAGCATTTCAAGCGAAGAAAAATAACAATCTTCGACATCCACTGTAATATTTAATGACTTCTCAAGTATTTCATCACCTGAATTGGATTTGTAATCTTCAATGAGCATTCTTTGGATCGGAAAGTCACTGATTGAACCACCAGCCTCTCCAGCTTTATTAATATCTACGCAAGCCGGTGACTGGACCTTTTTTAAATAGAGCAAGATTGAATCTTCTTGAAACTCACTATCACTCCCTACCGAAAAAATAATCGACACTTCGGAAGTACGTGGCAAAACAAGTAGCTCTCGAACACTTTTATCAAAGTACTGACAACCTCTAACTCCTGACCTGCTTCCTTGGAACACCCTCATCTTTTCAAAAAAAACTGGCCCACCATTTGGCGAAAAAATTTCAATATTACAATATTTAGCTTCCATCTTACGGAATAGCTTTACAAGCCCTGCCCCCTGCAACTCAAACTCAGAATCATTAATTTTTTTTACTTTAAGAAAAGCTTTATTTTTCACAAGAAAACCCCTGTTATTTCTTAAAGCTCATATTCATTCAGGAATAACAATTAAACCTATGTATTATAGTCATCCTTATTTATATGAGATCTAATAAATGAAACCTGTTCGGATGATGCAATCGCATAGCCACTCATGCTATCGACACTAAAATTTTCAACCAAAAACTTTTCAAAGTGACGAGCCTCACTTTTCTCAAGGAGAGGAGAGCATCTGCGCATCATTTCTATTGCCTTTTTTGAAAAGGATCGATTTTTACGCTCACTTATATCTATCTCAGAAAACTTCATTTTCTCCCAAGAAATTTTCGAAAAATAGTTTTGCATATTCCCCTTTGAAACTGAGTAAGGAATAACACGAAGCGAATCACCCAAACCAGCTTCAAAAAAAGGAGCAACCACCCTTGACCAACTAACATCAAGAGGCATCTTGTCATGCAAAAATTCAGAAAAATCCCCTGTGTACCTTCCTTTCCTCACCTCTTGAGCGTACATTGACTGGATTAGCTCAACTTGGTCTCGAATAACAAGAGAAAGTTTAACTTCTGCTATATTATTCAAGGCTGAAAACCAGGTGGCAGTTGCTTCCGGATGATAAAGAGTTTCTCTAGAGGGGTTTAATGGGTTACCAAGGGCCGCTTCCCAAGATATAATTAAATCATCTTCAAACCCTACCTTTCTTTCAAAAACATCAATTGAACCTTCAAGAGACTCTGCATAATTTCTATTACTTTCGTAACGCTTAACAAAATTCCTAAAGAGAGGCAAAAATTCTTCAGAAAACCACTTTTCTCGAGTATCGACAAACCGAATTCTATTTCTCTCAAGCTCGACCTTGGACTTCCTGAGGGCATATTGAAAGGCCGTTGTACCTGTTTTCCACGAGCCGATATGCGCAATAATCATAAGGTACACTCCCCCTGCCAGTTAAAAAATAAAGCACTACAAAGCCAATATTTCAAACTTAAAAACTCACGATTCATGATATAACTTTGGCTGCATCTTTTCCTAAACCACCTTGGCCGAAAATTCTGAGTGCAATACCTGATCACATCGGTAAAGTGTTGTATCCAGTTCATATTCTGAATTTTGCATTAAAGGACGAGCTACGATCCAAGTCAGCCTCGAGCAAGGCTTGAGCATCAGGAAAGTGGCGGCTCTGCTCGAACGGTCCCCGTCGGCAATCAGTCGTTCGGCGCAATGGATCACCCGACGGCGCCACAGCGCCATCTGGAACGCGTCTCCGACCAGGTCGGTGGTCATTCCGCTCGCTCATCGCCCAGCCGATCACCTTGCGTGAGAACAGGTCGATCAGTACCGCCAAGTAGAGCCATCCTTCACGTGTCGCCAGATAGGTGATGTCGCCGACCCATTTCTGGTTAGGCGCCATGACGGTGAAGTCCTGCTCTAGCAGGTTGGGCGCCACCGGCAGTGAGTGCCGCGAGTTCGTCGTCGCCTTGAACTTGCGCGCTGCCCTGGCGTCGTAGGCGGGCAGCAACGGTCTTGCGATTCATTACTAGGCCATCTTCTATCAGGTCCAGTGCCAATCTGGAGGCGCCTGAACGCCCTTTCCGGCGCTGGAAAGCCTGGGCCACTCGTTTGTCGAGAACTGCCTGCCGGAGGTGCCTCGGGGACGGTTCGCCGCCATACTGTCGCCAAGCGTATTAGCCGCTGTGAGCGACTCCGAGAACCATGCACATGCACTGGATGCTGGATGCCTGACGATGTCGATGGATGAAGGCGTACTTCACTTCAGGCTCTTGGCAAAGTACACCGCGGTTTTTTTGCGATTTCAAGCTCTTCTGACTTCTCGGCCAGTTGGCGCTTGAGCCGGGCATTCTGGTCGGCCAGAGCCTGCTCGCGATCTGAGGCGCTTTGCTTCTGTTGGGTCTTTTGGCTCGCCATTGGTAGAGCTGGCTGGGTTGAAGGCCAAGCTCTCGAGCCGCGGCACTGATGCCAACATGGCCGGCGAGTGCGAGGGCCTCGGTCTTGTAGTCCTGGGAGTAGCGGGTACGGGTCTTCTTTATAGAAGCTTCTTGCCTTGCCATGGGTCACCTCGTCTCAGTCTACTGTCTTAATGAGGTGTCAACTGCTGTTGGGCAAGATCACTTCCACTTATATCCACCCACGATTTGGCAAGCTATCTCACTCAAAAACTCGCTGTAATTACCATTCGGAAAATGGGAAAGATAACCTCCCTCATAACTGTCCAATCCATGAGCATTACCAACTACAGCATCTGCACTGGATAGCAAAAGGTCTTTTTCTTGCCCATTCCACTCAGACACCAGATACTTATAATCTTCGGGAACCTTTATCTTCGTTCCTCTTTTTCTCTCTGCAATCGGGAAAACATATCTATTAAGATAATTTCTTCTAAACCGTTCAACTTCCTCCTTAGCAACATCAGGCTTTCGACGTGCTATTTCTACGTTAATACTACGAAGAATTTCAGCAGCCTCGTAATTTAAAGAAATATTAGACCTACTGTCATTTATGATAACGTCACTTAGGTCTGGCAAACCAACGACACCTGAAAAGTCTTCCCACAACTGGTTCTTCGAGATAGTTTTTTCCGGAATTATTACTACTTTTACGGAAGAAAACTCAGACCATATGCTAACTGTATTTCCATACGAGTAGGTCCTCCACATCCCGCTTCCAGCTGCTCTATTCTTATCCAGCCGGTCAAAAAATTCGGCTATGGATACTTCTCCGCCTCCCTTTATATACTGCTGCCAAGCAGATGGAAGGGTTGTAAATAGTGAGCGTACCGTAACCACTACTTCATCGACACCTCCAATCCTATCAACAAAATCAGCAACGCCATCTCTTGACAAAGAAGAAAGTGCCTCTGAAGATATCAAGACATTTCCTTCATGATCACCAACTTCATCCAGCATGTTTTTTCCAAGGTCACGTAATTTTTTACTATCACCAGCCCAATAAATATTACTCCCACATAGACCATAGCACGCATGCTGCTGATTCATTAGCTTACCAGGATATAACCATCCTTTTTTCTTCAGCAACTTCCTATTCTCAAAAAGAATATTTTGAATATAAGTAGTCCCTGATTTCATCTGCCCAACATGAAGTACTTTTTTCATATCAACGCCAGTTAACTTATGAATAAAAACCGAAGACCAATTCTTCCCAGCGCTCTGCGACACTCTCTAAAATATAAGAAGAAGGAAACTTTAAGCTATGATCCACTTCTCCCTTTATCACTAGATCTCGAGCCTCCGAGCAATCACGTACAACAGAAGGCTCTCCCCAGATATCTGCGGCCCCTTCCCAATTCCAGACAACAGGGGTAGCTCCGGCGGCAATGCCCTCACCCACAGCCATATGAAATGATTCATGGTCAGATGGTGAAAAAACATATCCAACCATAGAGAGCCACTGTGGAACATCATCGCCAGGCGGGTCAAAAATCACCTTAAATCTCAACCGGGGATCACTATTAACCCTGTTCATCAAATCCTTGTAGTACTGAACCTCATCCGGACGTGACAAGAGCCACCCATAATCTAATGGGTGTTTCCCCTTTATTCTCAATACGTATCTCTCATCCTCATCAAGAAGCTTTTCTAAAGTATCAATTGCCCTGTCCAACCGCTTACTTCTAGGAACAACGCCAATCATCCCTAAAGTAAATTCTGCACCACCATGCTTTTTGACTCTGCAAAATCTTTCAATATCAATTCCATTTGGGATGACAGAGGTTAAATTCTCTTCAAGGCCAAAAACACCTAATGCATTCTTTCGTGTATGCTCACTGACAAACGCTATATGATCGATAGCATCCCACTTGGCATCAGCCATATACGGTAATTTAGCTTCCTGAGCGTGGAACCGTGCAACCAGCCGCTGATGTGGCAGTCGATGATGTGAATACCACTTGAGATTGCCCAGGCACCACTCACAAAAAATCACGTCAGCTTGAGGTAACAGTTCCAGGCTTTTCTTCTCATCATGAGAGTTGTGACCAGTCCACTGATCAACGAGGAATTCAAACTTTCCTGTTTCCTCAAGCCGTTTTTGCAGGGGAGTGAAGAACTTCAGGTCATGCCCTGCCACTAGCACACGGATTTTCCGAGTTTCTTCTGAGCGGGTAATTTTACCTCTATCAGGAAGCAGGCGCAGCCACTCGCTTGCCTCCCCCACACGAGTGCCGAAGGTATGCAATTTTGCAACCGCCATAAGCTGGTCAGCGGCAATCTGTGCGAGTTCATCGTCAGCCAGAGCAGCATCCAGGGCATTGATGTACTGCTCCTGAGTATTTGCAAAGAGAGGGTAATCCTCGCCCAGTAGCTCTTCATGCAGCGGGTTACGGTTGAGGATGGCGCCACACCCCGCTCCACCGTATTCGAGAATCTTGGTGGAGTACTCCAACGTCTCGTTCATCGCCTCGTCACGCCAGGAGAGTCCCACACGGGCCTGGTGAAGCTCTGCCTGAACGCCCTCCCGGGACATTGCTCCCAACCACTTCAGCCCGGGCGTATGCTCCAGCGCAATTTTCATGCGGTGCTGGAAACCTTCGGAGTCAAAGTGAATCTTGTCGCCGATCATGCGGAGTTCCGCATCTGGATGATTGCTGTAGAGCTCCGGCCATGTTTCAGCCATCTCCAACGTCATCCAGTCAGGCTTGAACTTGCCCGCGTAGACAACCTGCTTCTGTCGCGAGGCCACTGGAAGAGGCTCGCCTGCAATGTCTGGAATAACAGGTGGGTACAGCTTGCACTTTTCATCGGGCAAGCTAGGCACAAGTGCCTTCCACAGGTCCCGGAAGCCCGAGGTCTGACAGAGGAGCTGGGCGCATCTTTGGCCAATCTCGGAGATTTCCTCACGCTCGGCTTCGCTATAGGCTTCAACAGATTGAGGAATGTCTGTCAGATAGATCCAGCACTTCCGGAAAACCTCAGGGCTATCCAGCAATTCTTTTGCAATGGCGTAGCCACGTACAATGATGACGTCATAATCATTCTTCTTTTCGAGCTTGACGGCGACTTCGGCCATTTCACTATGGGTCAGCCGCTTGGCAAGCATGCTACTGGCACTGCCGATCTCGCGAATGCCATTGACAACATTGATATTCCGGTGCTTGCAAAGAGGCTGATATAGCTCGTCCCTACGCGGAGTACTCTTGGCCAGAAAATCGACTGTTGCCAGTCCGGTTTCGGCGAACACCAGGGCTATGGTCTGTGCCCAGATGGATGAGCCATCAATGTAGTTGAGATCTGGATTGGCACAGACAAGAACACGTTTCAACTCAGGCATCTTGCAGCTTCCCCCGGTTTCCTTGTGATTGATCGGCGGAGAACTCATCTGTATCCGTACAGAACAGGTTACTTGACGATAGCGAACGATCTTCCGAACTCAGCCATTCCCGCTGAAATGCTTTCGGTCGCCAGATCGTCGCGGCGAGCCTGGTTTCGACGTCGTAGGCAAATGCATCCTCGTTGCAGGCCTTCGCCCATCCATCGGCCTCAGGCTGATAGCTCATGGCATTCACCAGATCCTGAAGGAAGTACGTGCCATAGCCGTGGCTGGAGGAAACCCTGCCTACTGCCTGATAGCCATTCTGCTCACTCTGCTCAACAGCCTCTGCCAGTTGCTCAGCTGTCACCAGCTCCACCTTTTCCGGAGTAGTCCCCATGCCACTGGAACTAACGGCGGAACTCTCGATCAGCAGGCGGAAGTTTCTGTAGTGCTGCCCTCCTGCAAAGCTCAACAACTGGTCTACTTCAGTACGATGATCGGCACGGGCTACCAGCAGCAACTCAGGTGCCGTCTCGATGCGCTCATCTGAACCAATGGTCTCGAACACGCTATTGAGGCGGTGGGCATAAGTATGGCCAGAGAACACCTCACGAATACCGGCAAGGCTTCTGCGTCGCCACTCAGCATCATCGTTGAGCAGGGTATGAATAGCCTCTTCCGCTTCCTTCTCACTATTCACCATCCATACGGCATCGGATTCAAACAGCTCGTCAATACCACGAGCATAGGTACTCACCACCGGCGTACCACAAGCCATCAGCTCGAATACTCTTCGCGAGAACATCGTCGGAGAATCGGTGACCGAGTTGACGTTGAGGAATACTCGGTAACGGGGGTATTCCTTGCAGAGCTCCAGGTAAGGAAGGCTTCCACGGATGCCATCCTGATACTCCGCGGGGAACGGGAAAATGCCGGTACCGTGGTTACGATCAAAGATATCCAGGCCATGCTTGTTTGCGCTGGCAAGCAGCCACTTCATGGCCTCGCCACGCTCGGCATGTCGATTTCCGTACCAACTTCCGGCGAAGCAGGACCTGGCCAAGCGGCCACTCAAGGGAGCGGGTTTGTGCAGTGCTGGTTGAGCAGCAAACGGCAAGGCATGGACTGATTGATTGCCTGTCCGCTTGCGGTAGGAGTCGACCATGTTCTGGTCGGTGGTGAAGATGTGGTCCGCAAGACCAGCGGCTTCCATGAACTTGTCATGATGCACTGGGTCTTCCTTGTTCCAGAAAACCGTTGGAACCTTCTCCTGTCGCGCCCAACCTGCCATTTGCTGGAGTTCCTGGCCAGGCTTGGAGCTGTAGGTACCGACTCGGTACTGCCAACTTCCACCATTCCCCTTCCAGGCGCTCTCGATGAATACCATGGTTGGGGGATATTTTCTTGCCAGCCCATACCAGTTATCGGGACGAGGCTGAAGCAACCGCAGGTCACTGCCGAAACAGCCTTCCGTGAACTCATCCATCACCGCCAGAACGAATGGTTTGCCATTGTCGGGAGGGACAGGCCAACCCAGTATGCTGATCTCCTGTGCGGCCGCAGATGGTGGAGTGAACAGCACTTCAGGGGCGCTGGCCGATCCCGCGCTGGCCTTGACGCTGCGGCTCTGCTGCGCAGGTCCCGGCGTAGCCCGATCGAGATGACGCTGAGCAGCTTGCGGTAGCGTCAGATGGGCAACCCGATGATACGGAACCCCCAGTCGCGTCGCGGCAGGGACTACTATGTTCCACTTGATGTAGCGTAGCCCCTGGCGCACATTGATCCGCCAATTCGAGGAAGTCTTGTTCGGCCTCTTGAGACGCCACAGCCGTGCAGGCAATTTTACCGCGTCAACCACAGATCCAGATGCGTCTTTTACGTGCAACCCCGCCTTATATGCATGACTGGATTTCAGGGTATAAAGCTGTTGGCAAACAGCACGATACTTTGCGTTGGCAGCACGATACCTTGCGGCAATATCATCATGCTGTGCACTCAACTGCTGGTACTGTTCGCTCAACTCTTGATGGTCAGCCTCAGCAGCCCTCAGTTTATCTTCCAGCTCACCAACATATTGCTGGGTCTCACTGTACTGGACGTTGGCCTGGTTCAGCTTTTCTTCCAGTTCTGAAGCCTGTTGCTGGGCACCGGTATACTGTGACTCGAGCTCGTTGTATTTTTTTTGCTCAGTGCCAAGCTCTTTCTGCAGTGCCGAGATCTTCTCGTTCGCCTGGTTCAGGCTATCCTGTAGCTTGTTAGCGCTATCCAGCTTGCGAACTTCCTTTGCCAACGCATCTATCTTCTTGTTGGCCGAGGTCACGTCATCGGCAAGACTCTTGGCATTTTCATCAAACACCATCAGTGTATTGATGATCTTGTTAGAGCCAAACCGGTCGAAGTCAGCCGTCTTGCTTTCGGTCAGCTTCTCATCAGACGATTTCTCAAAGACAAAGAAGTCTGCGAAAGATGTGTTGTTCGGATTTATCGCTGAGAACGGGTAGCTATTGGGCACAGCTTCCACCAGGCTCCAGCCTGGATACCACTCCTCAATATCGCCCAGCACATCCCGAAAGCGGACGTATCCAGCAGACTCGTTTATTCCTGTACGATTCCCCTGCTCGCTACTGGCATTGCTGTAAATGATGACAAATCTTGTTGAAGCAGCGAAAAGATGCTTCAAATAGTGTTCATACACCTCATCATTGGAGAGGTGATAGATCACATCCAGAGACAGCGCCAGTTCCGACTGCACGGAGGCAGGATCGAAACTCTCGGGCTTGTAGACATGGAAGCGCTTCGAGGAGTCGTGGGCAAATGCCTGAGAGCAGTGCTCAATGATCGTTGGACTGATGTCCAATCCCGTATAATGAGGGTATTCAGCCAGAGAGAGCTGGGCCCCATCACCGCAGCCGATCTCCAACACTGACTGAATTTCGTTCTTCCTGACAAAATGATTGAGAAAGTGAGCCTTGAACCGGGCCAGACGTCCGTATGAACCAGCGCCACTATTTCTCCCCGATGCATACCGACTTTCCCAGTATCCGGCGACATCGAAGTACTTCTTGTGGCTTAGCTCAATACTCTCGACAACGTAGAACGGCCGTTGCTTCGGCTGTACTGGTGGTAACTTATAGCCAATAGTGTGCAGTCTATCCTGTACCGACTCGGGCAGTAATCCGTCATCCAGTAGAATGATGATTGGGCGTGCATCACTGCCTTCCAACTGGTCGAGGAATTCCTTGTTCAGCTCGCTCTGGCTGGAACTCAGAATAAACACACTGCACTGGCCAAGTACGTCACTCGTATCGGGGACGCCTGTGTGAAGAGCTTCGGGTGACATTCGCGCAGACAAGGCCTGCATCAGAGATTCGTTGTCTCCGACAAGCCAGTAGTGCCCGCCCAACCCGAGCTCATCAAGGAAATCACACAGTTCGTGTTCCAGGTTCACCTTCTCCATTACAACCCTGCTCAATTATGATTTATATGTCAGGCAGCCCAGATGCCACGGCTGTCGATGAGGTAGCACCCTTCAAGCTGTTGCGGATCGATGCTCTTGAATGGCTTGTGATCCACCAACAGGACAACGACGTCAGCACTTTCAAGTGCATCGTCTGCAGTCACCAGTGTGCACCCTTCCAGCTTGCCAGCAGGCAACGCTTCGATGTTGGGTTCAACAATCAGCGTCTGGCCCGGGTTGGAGGCAGCGATTTTCTGGGTAATGGCAAGGGCCGGGCTTTCACGCAGGTCATCGATATCCGGCTTGAAGGCCAGACCGAAGCAGGCGATGGAGACCTCCTTCGCGGTTTTCTCGGGGTTGGCCGACAGGAACTTGCCCACGGCTTCATTGACCTTGTCGATCACCCACTGAGGCTTGCCATCGTTCACCTCACGAGCAGCGCGAATCAATCGCGCCTCATCGGGGGTCTCGCTGACGATAAACCAGGGGTCAACGGCGATGCAGTGCCCACCCACACCCGGACCAGGCTGCAGGATATTGACGCGCGGGTGACGATTGGAGAGTCGAATCAGCTCCCAGACATTGATATCCAGCTTGTCACAGATGATGGAAAGCTCATTGGCAAAGGCGATGTTCACATCACGGAAGCTGTTCTCCGTGAGTTTGGCCATCTCCGCGGTGCGCGCCGTGGTGGTGATGCACTCCCCTTCAACGAAGATCTTGTACAGCGCAGTGGCGGCCTTCGAGCAACGCTCGGTCATGCCACCGATGACGCGGTCATTTTCCACCAGCTCGCGAATGACATGACCGGGCAATACCCGCTCCGGGCAGTGTGCGATGCGGATATCGGAATCTTCGCCATGGCTCTGTGGGAACGTCAGGTCCGGGCGAGCCTCCGCCAGGACCTCTGCCACCCGCTCTGTCGCCCCAACCGGGGAGGTGGACTCAAGAATGACCAGATTGCCCTTGTTCAACACTGGAGCAATCGCCTTGCTGGCCGCTTCGATATAGCTCAGGTCCGGCACATGGTCATTACCGCCCTCAGCCTTGAAGGGAGTAGGCACGGCAATGAGGAATGCATCCGCCGGCTCGGGGCTGGTGGTCGCGCGCAGATGGCCTTCCTTGACGGCCGCATGCACGATCATGTCCAGCTCGGGCTCGACAATATGAATCTCGCCCTTGTTGATGGTATCCACGGCGTGCTGGTTGACGTCTACACCGACTACCTTCTTGCGACGTGATGCGATCACAGCAGCAGTTGGCAAGCCGATATACCCCAGGCCAATAACGGAGATAGTGTTGAATTCCATAAGATATCAATCCAGATAAGCAGGAAAGTGACTGTACAGGCGCACGGTGTCGCGCAGTTGAGATGCGCTCTTGTTATTGGGTAGCGAGAATGTCGAGAATACGGGCGCAGGCTTTGCCATCCCCATAGGGGTTATGGGCATAGCTCATGGCTTCGTAGGCTTGATGGTCGGTCAATAAGGTGTCGAGCTCGCCAACAATCCTGGCCACGTCGGTACCTACCAGTTTGACCGTACCGGCCTGCACAGCCTCGGGTCGCTCTGTGGTTTCACGCATGACCAGAACGGGCTTGCCGAGTGAGGGAGCTTCTTCCTGAATGCCACCGGAGTCGGTCAGGATGATATGCGACCGGTTCATCAGGTAGACAAAGGGCAGGTAGTCCAGTGGTTCGATCAGGTGCACGTTATCGACATCGCTGAGCAGACGGTTCACCGGCTCGCGTACATTGGGATTGAGGTGCACCGGATAGACGATCTGCACCTCGGGATGCTGAGCCGCCGTATCATGCAGTGCACGACAGATGCGCTCGAAGCCCTCGCCAAAGCTTTCGCGACGATGCCCGGTGACAAGGATCAGCTTGCGATCGCTGTCCAGAAAGTCGAAATGCTCGCCGAACTGCTTCTGATAGCTATCGTTGTCTTCCAGCTTGGCAACCACATCCAGCAACGCATCGACGACGGTGTTGCCGGTCACGTGTACCTTGTCCTGAGATACCCCTTCTGCCAGCAGGTTTTCCTGCGAGCGGTCGGTCGGGGCAAAGTGCAGCTGGGCCAGTGCGCCGGTCAACTTGCGGTTGGCCTCTTCCGGCCAGGGGGAATAGATATTGCCCGTACGCAGGCCGGCTTCCACATGGGCGACCGGGATCTGCTGGTAGTAGGCAGCCAATGTTACGGCGAAGGTTGTCGCGGTATCACCGTGCACGAGAACGATGTCGGGTTTGACCTCGCTGAGGACGTCCCTCATCCCCTGCAGAATCGCGGCGGTCACATCGGTGAGATCCTGCCCCGGACGCATCACGGCGAGGTCGTAGTCCGGTACCAGAGCAAACAGGTCAAGTACCTGATCCAGCATTTCGCGATGCTGGCCAGTGACACAGACCTTGGCATCAAACCGCTCATCGGCTTGCAGGGCCAGTGCCAGTGGAGCCATCTTGATGGCTTCCGGGCGTGTACCGAAGGCACACAGCGTCTTCACCCGTTTAGACTTGGTATCCATGGTCATTGAAAATCCTGAAAATTCATCCTGCGAATTGAGATTCTACAAGTCTGCCGAAGTGGCACAGCATCGTCACTATGCCAAATCGCGCACCTGTGGCCCTTGACGAGCCTGGTTGGAGACTGCCTGCAACTTAGCCAGGCAACCTCAACCTACCAGGTAATCTTCTTTATGATCTGGCTCACCAGCTCGTGCTGCTCGTAATCCGTGGTCTTCAGCGTCAATTCCGCGTTCTGCGGCACTTCATAAGGGCTATTGATACCGGTGAAGTCCTTGATCTTGCCTTCACGAGCCTTTTGATACAGCCCCTTCGGGTCACGCTGCTCACAGACATCCAGCGGAGTGTCGACAAACGCCTCCACAAAGCCATCGTCACTAAACAGCGCACGCGCAGCCTCTCGGTCGGCACGGAACGGTGAGATAAAGGCGGTGATGACGATGATGCCTGCTTCCGCGAACAGTCGCGCGACCTCGCCTACCCGGCGGATGTTCTCGGCACGGTCACCCTCGCTCATGCCGAGGTCCTTGCACAGACCGTGACGAATGTTGTCACCATCCAGCAGCATGGTGTGGTAACCACGGCGATTCAGCTCGACCTCGAGGGCGTTGGCCAGGGTTGACTTGCCCGAGCCGGAGAAACCGGTGAACCAGACACAGCGGCCCTTGTGGCCATTGATCTGCTCGCGCATCGCCTGAGTCACACTGGTGCGATTCCACACCACATTGGCCTTGCTGTCGTGCTCACGGAACTCGTAGGGAAGTTCGCTATCGATCGGGCGGTGGACCATACCGGCGCCAACCGTGATGTTGGTCAGGCGATCGATGATGATGAAGCTGCCAGTGCCCGGGCTGGTGCGGTAATCGTCCAGCGGCACCGGTGCAGTCAGCTCGACCTGGCAACGTGCAATGGTGTTGAGATCCAGGTGGTCGGCGTGACGGTGCTCGAGAGTATTGACGTCGACCTGGAAGTCGATGGCGGTTACCTTGCCCGCCAGGTCACGAGTGGCCAGCTTGATATCGTAGAGTTTGCCGGTTTCCAGAGCCGTCTCGTGCATCCACACGATATCGGCCTCGAAGGCAGAGGTCAGTGCGACTTCATCATCAGCCGCCACAATCCAGTCGCCGCGTGAGATGTCGATCTGATCCGCCAGCGTTACGGTGATCGCCTGTCCCGGATAGGCTGCCTGCAGGTCGCCATCAAAAGTGACGATGCGTTCGACAGACGAGGTCTTGCCCGAGGGTAACGCCATGACGCGTTGGCCCGGCTGCAATACGCCGGAGGCCAGAGTTCCGCAGTAACCACGGAAGTCCAGATTGGGGCGGTTGACATACTGGACGGGCAGACGCAGGTCGCGCAGGTTCTGATCGTGGGCGATCTCTACGCTTTCCAGCAGCTCGAGCAGCGCCGGCCCCTCGTACCAGCCCATCGACTCGCTCCTGTTGACGACGTTGTCGCCCTTGAGCGCCGACATCGGCACGAAGCGAATATCCGGGGCATTGAGCTTTTCGGAGACAGAGCGGTACTCCTCGACGATCTCCTTGAAACGATCCTCGGAGAACTCGACGAGATCCATCTTGTTGACCGCGACCACCAGGTGCTGAATCCCCAGCAGATCGGCAATGAAGCTGTGGCGACGCGTCTGGGTCTGCACCCCGTAGCGCGCATCAATCAGGATCACCGCCAGGCTGGCGGTGGAAGCCCCCGTCGCCATGTTACGGGTGTACTGCTCATGCCCGGGGGTGTCGGCGATGATGAACTTGCGCTTGTCGGTGGAGAAGAAACGGTAGGCCACATCGATGGTGATGCCCTGCTCCCGCTCGGACTGCAGGCCATCAACCAGCAGCGCCAGGTCGACTTCTTCACCGGTGGTGCCGCTGGTCTTCGAGGCCTGGGTGATCGCCGCCAGCTGATCCTCGTAGATCATCTTCGAGTCATGCAGCAGACGCCCGATCAGGGTCGACTTGCCATCATCCACACTGCCGCAGGTAATGAACCGCAGCAGGTCCTTGTTCTCATGTTCCTTCAGATACGCTTCGATATCTTCGGAGATCAGATTTGATTGATGGGACATTGCCAACATCCTTAGCTGTAAGCTGTAAGCCGCAAGCTGTAAGCTGCTGGTAGAACCTCCCAGCCTACAGTGCCAACTTCCAGCTCTAGATTCATTCGCAGTTCAGCGTATCGATCAAACTGTGGAGCATCGCGGATAGTTCCCTCGTCTCCACCAGCCACTGCCGCCCCTGTTTCTGCTCGATGTAGCCAATTTCAATGCCTATGTAGACCTGGGTTCGTAGCTCAGCACATGATCCTCGTGCAATGTCCAGGAAGCGGCGCTTTTCCTTGTTGGATGAGCGACTCATGCCTTCTGCGATATTGCTGGGAATCGAGAGTCCTGAGCGGGTGATCTGATCTCGGAAGCCAAAATCTCGAGAGTCACGGAACGACTTGTACAGATCTGCGGATAGTCGCGCTGCACGCTTCCATACTTGCAATTTCTCGAAATTCAAATGGCTCCTCCTGAGCAATTCACCATGATCCCTGGCGGCATCTATTACTTATGGCTTACAGCTTATAACTTATAGCTTTCTGGCGCGCCTTCGGCGCGTCAGAAGTAGCCTTCTCGCTTCTTCTTCTCCATGGAGCCGGCCTGGTCGTGGTCGATGGCGCGGCCGCTGCGTTCGCTGGTACGGGTCAGCAGCATTTCCTGGATGATTTCCGGAAGCGTTGCGGCTTTGGATTCGACGGCGCCGGTCAGCGGATAGCAGCCCAGGGTACGGAAGCGTACCCACTTCTCTTCGGGCACTTCGCCGGGCTCCAGCGGGAGGCGTTCGTCATCGACCATGATCAACATGCCATCGCGCTCAACCACCGGACGCGGGGCGGCGTGGTACAGCGGGACAATGGGGATCGATTCGAGGTAGATGTACTGCCAGATATCCAGCTCGGTCCAGTTGGAGAGCGGGAAGACGCGAATCGATTCGCCCTTGTTGACCTTGGCGTTGTAGGTATTCCACAACTCCGGACGCTGGCTCTTGGGCTCCCAGCGGTGGTTCTTGTCGCGGAACGAGAACACCCGCTCCTTGGCGCGGCTGGCCTCCTCATCACGGCGCGCCCCGCCAAACGCGGCATCGAAGCCATACTTGTCCAGCGCCTGCTTGAGCGCCGAGGTCTTCATGATGTCGGTGTACTTGCTGCTACCGTGGTCGAAGGGGTTGATGTTGGCTTCCACCCCTTCCTGGTTGATGTGCTCGATCAACTCCATGCCTGACTCGGCGGCCATGCGGTCACGGAACTCGATCATCTCCCGGAACTTCCAGGTGGTGTTGACGTGCATCAGCGGGAACGGGGGCGTCCCGGGATAGAAGGCCTTGCGGGCCAGATGCAGCATTACCGAGGAGTCCTTGCCGACGGAGTACATCATTACCGGATTACGAAACTCTGCAGCCACTTCACGAATGATGTGAATGGATTCGGCTTCAAGCTGCTTGAGGTGGGTCTGACGATCTGGGGTTATTTCCATATCCGTTGTCCAGGAAGTGAGTTGCGGCGACTACTATCCCGAAGCGTTACGCCGGGAGAGCCGACAGCCACGAGACCTATGGCAACCAGAAGATCTATGGCGACCAGAAGACCTGTGGTGATCAAGAGAGCTGTGGTGATCAAGAGCCCTGTGGCGATGAAATTGACCGTGCGATCAGCGGTTGGATAGCGCTACCTGCAAGGCATCGATCCAACGCTCGTTACGCTGGCCACAGACGATGAAGAAGGGATTGAGCACACTCTCCTGCTGATTGCAGAGAAGTGGCTCGAGCGTCTCGGCATTGAGGACCTCGCCGCCAGCGGCAGTCACAACCGCCTGGGCGGCCGCAGTATCCCACTCGCTGGTCGGTGCCAGACGCGGATAGAGGTCGGCCTTGCCTTCAGCGACCAGGCAGAGCTTGATCGAGCTGCCCATGGAAACACGTTCGTGCTCGGGCAAGCCCTCGCAGAAGGTTTCGAATTCACTGGAGCCATGAGAGCGGCTACCGACAATCTTCCAGGCTTCGCTACCCTCTTCAGGCAAGGCGCGCACTCGAATCTCGGTGGTTTCGCCACCTTCCTGTTTGAAAGCGCCCTTTCCCTGCTGGCCGTACCAGGTGATACCAAGCACCGGTGCATGCACGATGCCAAACACCGGAACACCCTGGTCGATCAAGGCGACATTGACGGTGAACTCGCCATTACGCTTGATGAATTCCTTGGTGCCATCCAGTGGGTCAAGCAACCAGTAACGCTGCCACTCGCGACGTTCAGCGTAAGAGATATCGCCGGACTCCTCGGACAGGATGGGTACATCGGGAGTCAGGCGCTGAAGCATGGCCACCAGCGAGCGATGAGACGCCAGATCTGCCTGAGTCAGTGGGCTGTCGTCGTCTTTGGTCTCGACACGAATATCCCCTTCATAGACCGCGAGAATGGCATTACCCGCTTCGACGGCACCGTTGATCAAGGCCTCACACAACGGCGCGTCAATAAAGCTCTTTGAATCGTTCAATATTGGGCTCCAGAAAAAAGCTCAGCTTCGAGCTGCGAGGCCCGAGATTCGAGCTGCTCGCGACTCGAGGCTCGTCGCTCGTGGCCTGGTTTCAGAACGGCCACACTTGCGGGATGATAGTGACGGCGATGGCGCAGACCAGCAGGCTCAGCGGAGCGCCAACTCGCAGATAATCGGTGAAGCGGTATCCCCCCGGGCCCAGCACCATCAGGTTGGTCTGGTACCCCAGCGGGGTCATGAAGCTGGCCGAGGCGGCAATGGTGACCGCGATGACAAAGGGCATGAAATCAACCCCCAGGCCTTCGGCGACAGCAACGGCGATGGGAAACATCAATACCGCCGCGGCATTGTTGGTGATCAGCTCGGTGAATATCACGGTAAGCAGGTAGATCAACACCAGCGCCAGCCAGGGAGACAGTCCATCGATCATGGTGATGGTCTCGGCGATGGCCGCGGCGGCGCCTGTCTTGGTCAAGGCTGCGCCCAGGGCGAAAGAGGCTGCAATCACCACCAGCACGGATAGATCAATATAGCGACGCGCTTTGCTGGCGGGTACACAGCGCAGCGCCAGCATCATGCCGCCCGCTACCAGAGCGGCTTCGAGAATGCTGACCAGTCCGCTGGCACTTGCCACGACCATGGCGCCCAGTACTCCCAACGCCCACGGCGCCTTGCGGAAATTTGGCGGCGTGGAATCATTGAGTGCACTGACCAGCAGAAAGTCCTTGCGATAGCGATACTGGTCGACAAAGTCCTGAGCCGTTTCCATCAGCAGCGTGTCACCGACCTGCAGTTGAATACTGCCCAGCTTGCCCGGCAGACGGCGCCCATCACGCGATATCGACAGAATCACCGCCTGATAGCGCGAGCGGAATCGCGACTCCTTGACGGTCTGATTGAGGCCGGCAAAGTCCGGACCGATCACCGCCTCCACCAGGCAGCGGTGATGATGCGCAATATCCAGCTTGTGGACATCACCACCTGCCGGCTTGAGCCCGTTGAATTCACGCAGCTCACGCGCGCACTCCGGCGCGCCAATGAACACCAACACATCCCCTTGAAGGAGCTCGGTCTCCGGAGGAACTGCCGTCAACAGTCGGCCTTTTCTTTCGATATCCGCAAGATAGCCATGGGCCAGGCTACGCAGCCCCGCATCGGCAATGGTCTTGCCAACCAAGGGGCCACTGGGATCGACGAGCACCTCCACCGCATATTCACGTGCCAGCTCGAGTTGTTCGAGCACACCCTGACGATTGGGCAACAGGCGATCAGCAAACAGGTAAAGGAAGAGTGCACCAGCCGCCACCAGAGGCACCCCGACCCAGGCCAGTGCGAACATGCTCAGATGGATATCCTTCTGAGTCTGCAGCAGGCCATCGATCACCAGATTGGTACTAGTGCCGATCAACGTGCAGGTGCCCCCGAGAATGGCGGCATAACTGAGGGGCAACAGCAGCTTGGACGGAGGGAGTTTGAGCCTGGCAGCCCAATCCTGAATGGCCGGGATGAACATCGCCACTACCGTGGTGTTGTTCATGAAGGCACTCAGCGACGATGCGGGAAGGAGGACGCGTAACAGAGCGAGACCGATGGTACCCGGTTGGCCCAACACGCGCATGGCCAACCATTTGATGGCGCCGGTCTCCTTGAGACCTGCCGCCACCACATAAAGGCTGGCAATGGTCATGACACCAGGGTTGGCAAACCCAGCGAGTGCTTCTCCAGGGGTAAGGATGCCGGCTACCAGCAGCGCTGCCAGCGCCGCCATCACAATAACGTCCGCGGCAATACGGGTGAACGCCAACGCTCCCAGCACCGCAGCGACCGACACCAGTGCGTATACCGCCTGCCATGTCATGACGACGACAACCCCGAACTGGTCACACTGCAGGCTCCGTCGCTGTAAAGAGGTGCTGCATCATCCAAAGGGAAAAATACGCCCTGTTTGCCTGTATTCAGACACGCTACCGCCCATGGATTAACCGGGTGCATCCCTATCCCTTAATGACTGTCTGATGTGGCGCGCAGCCCCTGCGCGCGTTGCTGCAACATTCTACGTGACTGTTGTGACCTACTCTACGCAGATTCGATCACCCCACGGCAAAGCGCAAGCCGAGGCCAAAGTATGATTGGGGACAGTAGCATACATCTATAGACGTGTAACAATATTGTATCAGAGGGATGATTCCCCCAATAAATCATTCGGTTAACAGTTATTCTGGCGAATATCAAACTCAGCGGAACAGGATGGTGTAACGGTCTGGTGGGTAACTTTGGTGCGGTCAAGTCGCGATAGGTTCCCCGTGCGCCAGGACAGCACAGGTTTTACTGAGCTGGATCATCATTTGTCGCCTATCTGGTTGAAAATTTCTTCTCGATCGTGGCAACGACACCCTGCCACTCGATGTTCGGTTCAGTAGCCCTCGACGAGCCGTCATAAGCACTTCAAGACGGAACGGCCCTGCTGTCTGCCAGATGTCCAGATATGAAAAAGCGGCCACTTCGGTGACCGCTTCTCCTGGCTCAATCTCCTGGATCGCCAAACCAGCTTCACTCAACCACCGCCAGGCTCGGCCCCAGCTGTCAGCGAAACACCGGCCTCGCAGGCCCCTGCTCCGGGCAGAAATTCAGCCTTCTCCGTGGTGCGACACACCCAGCCCCCCTGCGCCTGAGACGCAAGGCTAACGATGCCCGCCTCGCCGTCCACTATGCCGTCGCCATAGGTCAGAAACATCGCTGGATCACTGCCGCTTCCCCCGGAAACGGTAAGTCGCTTGCCATTCAGCGACTCCGGGCTGATACCGAGGTCCCGGTAGCGGATATCTGACCAGTCACCGCCGCTGCTCAGATAGATTTCAGCATTGGTCTCCAGGCCACGTAATGAACCGAGCGCCGCGTTGAATTCGCTGCGGCGCACATAATCCTGATAGCGAGGGATGGCGACAGCGGCAAGAATGCCGATGATAGCCACCACCACCATCAGCTCGACCAGGGTGAAGCCCGCCTGACAAGCGTACCCGCCACATCGGCGAGGTCCTCCCTTCCCGGCGGCCTGCTGAGCATCCCGACCTCGATGGTGATGATTCTGCTCGCGATACTCCTGCCCCGGAGCGTACAGACGGTATTGCTGATGCATTCCATGCTTCATGAGACATCTCCCTATGTCACAGTTCGCTGCTCACCGCTCACTGCATGACAGCTCATGGTGTGCAAGCCCCTGCTTGTGAGCACGCCCTGTGCCTGTTTGCTGGAGTCGATAAAGAAGTCGATAAACCCGTCCCGCGCCTTCCAGCGTAGGCACTCATGCCTGCCACCTTTCCGCCCGTGCGCGCAGAGTCTGTAACCATTTGACGGGAAAGCTCTTTTAAATGTGCCTGAACAGTACTCCGGCGCGAAAAAGGCCCAACTGGCAGCCAAACTGAACCCGAGCGTCTGGATTCATGAAAGTCCGAGTTCATGAAAGACCGAACTCATGAAAGAACGGTGATGCCCTGGACCAGCTTGGCCTGACCGGGTCTGGTCTGGATCGGATTCAACTGAAACGAACTGGATTGACCTGAAACCTGAGACTTGAGGCCTGAGAACCGAGAACCGAGAACAAAGAGGAAGCCATGGACGCGCTGACTCATGACCTGCAGAAAAGCTTCGAGCACCGACTGCTGAAGGATCACTTGCTGACAGCATCACAACTCGAGGACGCGATACGCTCTGCGGAGCAGGCCGGAATACCACTGCTCGACCATCTCGTGACATGCGAGCAGATCAGCCCCCTGGCACTGGCTAGTGCTGCCGCGGAGACCTATGGTCTGCCACTCGCCGACCTTGAACATGTGGCGACGGAGGATCTACCGGCGCCTGGTCAGTTTCCGGAAGCCCTGCTGCGCGAGCACAACCTCCTGCCGCTGGCTTATGACGGCTATTGGCTACAACTCGCCATGTCCTCGCCCTCCTGCCTGATGCACGTCGCTCAGCTCGAGTTCGTCACCGGGCATGGCATCGCCCCCTGTCTGGCCCCCATGGATCGTCTACAGGCACGATTGGATGAATGGCTCAGCAACGACGCAGCTCAACCGACAACCGATGCCAGCATTGCTGAGGCACTGGATTCTCTTGCTCGGCACGCCATCGACGGTGAGTTGAATGATCTCTCATCCAACCTGGTCGACCATCAGGACGATGCTCCGGTGGTCAAGTTCGTCAACTCGATACTGCGCGACGCCGTACGGCGGGAGGCGTCGGATATTCACTTCGAGTCATTCGAGGACAGCTATCGGGTGCGCATGCGCATCGACGGAATGCTCCATGAAATCGCTCAACCGCCCAATGCCCTGCAGGCGCGAATTGCGTCACGTCTCAAGGTCATGGCCGAGTTGGATATCGCCGAACGTCGGCTACCACAGGATGGGACGATCAAGGTCAACGTCAGCGACGTGCAGCCGGTAGATTTTCGAGTCAGCACCTTGCCGACCATCAATGGCGAAAAGATCGTACTGCGCCTGCTGGATTCCGTAGCCAATCATATGCACATCGATGAGCTCGGTCTGGCTGACGATCAGCAGCAATGGCTGAACGAAGCTCTTGCTCGCCCTCAGGGCATGATTCTGGTCACCGGCCCGACGGGCAGCGGCAAGACGGTCACCCTGTACTCGGGAATACGCCGGCTCAACCTGGTTGAGCGCAACATCTGTACCGCCGAGGATCCTGTCGAGATCAAGGTAGCCGGCATCAATCAGCTCAATGTACAGCCACGCATCGGCCTGGATTTCGCTCAGGCTCTACGCGCCTTCCTGCGTCAGGACCCGGACGTGGTGATGGTGGGGGAAATCCGCGACAGAGAAACCGCCGAGATCGCCATCAAGGCTGCCCAGACCGGTCATCTGGTACTGTCCTCGCTGCACACCAATTCAGCGGCCGATACCCTTTCACGGTTAAGCAACATGGGGGTTGCCCCCTTCAACGTCGCCAGTGCAATCAGCTTGATCATCGCCCAGCGCCTCGCTCGTCGGCTTTGCCCTCACTGTCGTCAACCAGCCGAGATTCCCCATGATACCCTTGCCGAGGCTGGCATCGACAATTCACGCCTTGGTGAAGCTGTCCTCTATGAGCCTCATGGCTGCCCGCGCTGTCACGATGGCTATCGCGGCCGAGTCGGCCTGTTCGAGGTGGTACCGGTCAGTCCTCGCATGCGCCAGTGCATTCTCGAGCATGCCAGTACTGCCGAGATGGATGACCTGGCGCGCAGCGAAGGCCATCGAAACCTCTGGCAAAGCGGGCTGGATCTGGTACTGGCAGGCATCACCAGTCTCAGTGAGTTGTACCGCGTCGCTCAGCCGCCCACCTCTCGCGGCGACTCTGTCACAGGAGGCGGCCAATGAAGCAAACTCTTTCACAGCACGCTTCACCACGCCACACTGCACCACGACAGTCTCCAGCACCACAGACACTCCCACCACAGGCTCTGCCAAAACATCTGCCGCTGAGATACTGGCGCTGGACGGGTATTGGCGCAGATGGCCAACGACGCTCCGGCGAGATCGCGGCGCATCACCGCAACGAAGTACTGCAGCAACTGCGTGCTCAGGGTATTGCCATGAAAGCTCTGCGCCGAGGACGTCGCTGGAACAGGCGCAAGGGACGAATCGCACCCCGCGACATCATGCTTTTCTCGCGGCAACTGGCGACTCTGCTTCAGGCCGGGATTCCCCTACTCCAGGCGCTGGACGTTCTGGCCGCTAGCCTCACTCATCCCGGAGTTCGTTCGCTGACCGTCAATCTGCATCAGCAGGTTGCCGACGGTGCTGGCTTCTCCCGAGCACTGGAGCGTTTTCCCCAGCACTTCGATGCACTGTACCGGAGCATGGTGGAAGCTGGGGAACAATCCGGCAGCCTTGATCGGATGCTGGAGCGACTGGCTTGCCATCTGGAGCGCCGCGAATCACTCAAGGGCCGCGTACACAAGGCGCTCTGGTACCCAGCCTGCGTCATACTGATCGGCCTGCTGGTAACGGCGCTACTGCTGATCAAGGTGGTTCCCCAGTTCGAGCAGATGTTCGCCAGCTTCGGTGCAGACCTTCCTCCGCTGACCCAACTGACGCTGTCGCTTTCCGAGTTGGCCCGGGACTGGTGGCTCGCCACCAGCGTGATGACACTTGCCAGCGCAGGACTGCTACATGTCGCCTTGCGACGCTCGCCACCTCTCTGCCGTATCGCTGAGCGCCTGATGATGCGCCTGCCGGTCATCGGAGTGGTGCTGGAACGAGCCATCGTGGCGCGCTTCTGCCGCACCCTGGCCACCACCCATGCCGCGGGCGTGCCACTGGTGGACGGTCTGCATACCGCGGGAGGAGCAACCGGCAGCCACATCTATCGTCAGGCGGTGAGCCGCATCAGCCGGGACGTCGCCAGCGGCCAGCAACTGTATTTTACCATGCTCAACAGCCGACGATTCCCGACCCTGGCGGTTCAACTGGTTCGCATTGGCGAGGAATCCGGGGCTCTTGGCGCCATGCTGGTGCGACTGGCGGAGTACTACGAGGAAGATGTTGAACAGCGCACCGATACCTTGACGACGCTTCTCGAGCCGCTGGTCATTGCAGTGCTGGGGTTACTGGTCGGCGGCCTGGTATTGTCGATGTACCTGCCGATCCTGGAACTGGGCAGTGTCGTGTGACAGGGTCGAAATCAATCATGCAACCACCATCAATCATGCAACCACCATCAATCATGCAACCACACGGGCGTACCGGGACGGGCTTCATCAAACAGCCGTAACAGGTCATCGTCACGCATGCGAATGCAGCCGTGGGATGCTGCCACGCCCATCGGGCGGTCCGCTGGAGCGCCATGAAAGTAGATATAGCGACGCTGGGTATCTACCTCACCGCCACGATTGAAGCCCGGCTCCAGGCCTGAAAGCCACAGGATGCGCGTAAGGATCCAGTCTCGCTCGGGGTGCTCGGCACCAAGCGCCTCGTCATAGACCTCACCGGTCGGGCGACGTCCACGAAACACTGCCCCTCTCGGCTGATCACCGCCAATCGCGGCACGGATGACATGCCAGCCAAGGGGAGTCTGGCCACTACCTTCACGCTGACCAGTCCCCGCCTCGCCCGTGGAAACCGAGCAGTGCCAGTGCTGCTGTTCACCCTGCCAGAGTGTCAGCCGCTGGGCCGAGGTATCAACCTCAACCCAGATGCCATCATTCGGTGGCAGCGCATCAAGCCCTGGAGTACACATCAACCGGTCGCTCCTGCCCTGACGTTCAACTGATCCTCGCCGCCATCACATGGCCCTGCTTCCGGCAAGGGAGCCTTCATGGCTGCCACCACTACCGGGCTCATGCGCCGCACAAGGTCCCGAACCGACACGTGCTCACCATAATCCTGCTCAGAGATGTCGCGCAGCGCATCAAGACCGGAGAAGGTGAAGATCACCGTACCCAGCACAAAATGCAGGCGCCAGAACCGTTCCGCGTCCGGAAGCTCCGGAGTGGCCTTGCGCACCAGCGCCACGAAACGCGTAAACACGGTGCCGTACTCCTCCTGGATATAACGTCGCAGGTGGCCCTGAGCCTGGCTGTAGGCCAACCCCAACAGGCGCATGAACACCTTGAGGCTATGCTTTTCGGCAGGGACTTCCAACACGGTGCGTGCCATGGTCTCCAACAGCACCTCAAGAGGAATGACCTTGTCACCATATTCCGCCTCGAGCTCATCTATCGCGGCATGAAAGCGCTTCGAAAATGGCTCGAGGTAACGCGCAAACACTGCCTGTATCAGTGATTTCTTGGAGCCGAAATGATAGTTGACCGCCGCCAGATTAACCCTGGCCTTGCCGGTGATATTGCGCAGCGAAGTCTCGGCGAAGCCACGTTCAGCAAAGAGCACCTCGGCGGTGTCGAGGATGCGAGTCATGGTATCAGGCTGGGCCATAGGCAGGCTCCGTCACGGAAGAGAGCTGACGGTAGAATGACGGAAGTGACATCTGTTGACGCCGCCGTCCCCTCCTACCGGTTGGAAACAATTGTTTGAATTCTCTCCAAAGTGTATGCGAGCGACTGCGATGCCACAATCCATTCAATTGAGATGATGTTTGAAACGCCCTCCCATGTCGCAGGCTGTACATCAAGCAATGCCTCAAGCGAGGAACATTTTTACTGGATGGGCGTCCATACTGTATACTTACCCACGTATTGCTTTTGACCAGCGATGACAGCCCGGCGATAACTTGCTTGATAGCGTCCGCGGTGTGTGGCTTTCGCCACAGCATCATCTTCATAACCTCGCCGCCTGAGGGAGGCCGAATGACACGTCCCCTGACTCCTCGCCAGCAGAACGTCTATGACTTTATCGTCAAGACCATGAACGAGCTTGGCTACCCGCCGACTCGGGCAGAGATCTCCCGCGCACTTGGCTTTCGCTCGCCCAACGCTGCGGAAGAGCACCTGAGAGCGCTGGAGCGCAAGGGAGCCATCCGCGTGATTCGCGGGACCTCCCGCGGCATTCGCCTGCCCGCCCAGGAAAGCGAGCCGGCCAGTGGAACCGACGCTCAGCCGGAAGCCAGCTCACCACATGGACTCCCGATCATTGGTGAAGTCGCCGCCGGCAGCCCGATCCTCGCCGCCGAGCATATCGATCGCTATTGCCCACTGCCTCCGGAATACTTCACGCCACGCGCCGATTACCTGCTGCGGGTGCGGGGCCTGTCGATGAAGGACATCGGTATCATGGAAGGCGATCTACTGGCAGTGCATCGCACCGAGCGGATTCGCAACGGCCAGGTCGTCGTGGCTCGCCTGGAAGACGAGGTCACCGTCAAGCGCTTCCAGCGCGACGGCTATCGCGTCACCCTGGAGGCCGAGAACGAGGAATTCAAGCCGATCCGCCTGGACCTGCGCCATGACAATCTGACCATCGAGGGTATTGGCGTCGGCGTCATCCGGGGTGGAAATGGGCAGGCGTTGTCGTGAAGCCGTAAGCCGTAAGCCGTAAGCCGTAAGCACCGAGCTTCGAGCCCCGAGAAACGAGCTGTCCAGTGCCGCTCCATGGACCACAGACAAATGCCAAGGTTCGGGGTTACTTTAAGCTTACAGCTTAAAACTTATCGCTTATGGCTTATGGCTTACCGCCCGCCGGGAGACTCAGTCCCATGCCCCCGTCCGTTCGAAAAATCCTCCATGCCGACTGTGACTGCTTCTATGCAGCGGTCGAGATGCGGGACAACCCGGCACTGCGGGACATACCCCTGGCGGTGGGCGGGTCGGCGGAACGGCGCGGGGTTATCACCACCTGCAACTATCCGGCTCGCAAGTTCGGGATCCACTCGGCCATGCCCACCGCAAAAGCGCTGCGCCTGTGTCCCGAGCTGACATTGGTGGCACCTGACTTCGACAAGTACCGTGCAGTATCGGCACGGATCCAGGCGATCTTTCATGAACTGACGCCGCTGGTCGAACCTCTCTCGCTGGATGAGGCCTACCTGGACGTCACTGATGTTGAGCAGTTCCAGGGCAGCGCTACCTGGATGGCGCAGTGGCTGAAAGAGGAGTGCCTGAAACGCACCGGCATCACCCTCTCGGTCGGTGTGGCCCCGGCCCGGTTTCTGGCCAAGATCGCCAGCGACTGGGAAAAGCCCGACGGACTGACCGTCATTCGCCCGGATCAGGTCGATGACTTCGTGCGCAGGCTGCCAGTCAACAAGCTACATGGCGTCGGTCCGGCGACCAGTTCACGACTCGACGCCATGAACATCAAGACCTGCGAGGATCTCCGAGCCCTGCCCATCGACAGGCTGCTGGATGACTTCGGCAAGTTCGGCCGCCGCCTGTACGAGATGTCACGTGGGATTGATGAGCGTCCGATCAGCGTCGAGCGTCAACGCAAGTCGATCAGTGTCGAAACCACCTTCGACCGCGACCTGCCCGACCTGGCAAGTGCCAGAGAAGCACTGACACCACTCTGCGAGAAGCTGCTGGAGCGCATCTCACGCAATGGCGACCCACCTCTCGCAGGCCTGTTCGTCAAGGTGCGATTCGACGACTTCACTACCACCAACCTGGAAACCCGCGGACTCATCCCGGTGCAGGAGAGCTACCAGCAACTGCTTGAGCAGGCCTGGGCCCGCGCTCACCGGCCAGTGCGTCTGTTGGGCGTCGGTGTCCGACTGTTGCCCGACGAAGCTCGCCAACAGCTATCGTTGCCGTTATAGACAATTGCCGCTATAGACAATTGCCGTTATAGACGTAGCCGCTATAGAGGGTTGTTGTACCCACGTTTGCTGCGCTCACGCGTATTGGTCGAGCTCAGGGCTGAACTCAGATTGCCGAGTGGCATGCCCAACAGGTAACGCCGCAGCGCATGATGGTCCGTGTGACTCATGGCATCCGGCCACAACCATTGAGTGCGCCCATTCCAGCGCAACGCGATCAGAGAGCCGCCGACGGCAACACGTTGCAGGTGAACCAGCTGCCAGTCAGCCTGCTCCTCGCCGCGCCACTGCCATATGCCAGGCACCTGCGGAGCTGCCGCCGTTCCCAACCAGCGCCGAAACATGCGCTGCATCCGACGCGAATCCAGTTTCTCGCCAGGGGGCAACTTGCCATCGTCATCGACCAGACAACGCAACTGCCCCACAGGCTGCTGCCGTCGCGCTTGAATCACCGTCGCTGCAGCACATGCGGCCAGCACCGCTCCAACAGGGGATGGAGTAATCCAGGCGGCGAGTACAGAGATACCCGCCGCCAGCCCACCCTGAACGAGGTGCTGGGCCTCAGAGGCCGCGATTGTGACCGTGACCGCTACTTTCGGCATAGTCCACAATCATCTGCACGATTCGACGACGTCTGGGTTCTTCAGGCCATTCGCGGCGCATCAACCAGGCGAACAGATCCTGATCTTCCTCTGTGATCAGTTCTCGGTAGGACGCCTGATCATCCTCGCCCAACTCGTCATAACGATGTTCGAGGAAAGGCAGCAGCAGCAGATCCAGCTCCCACATGCCACGGCGTGAATGCCAGTACAGGCGCTTGCGGTCGGCCTCGGCGGCGGAAGCCGCAGTTGATGATTGCTCCAAGGGAAACCTCTCATTGGCCATGGGGTGATGTGGCGACATTGTACCGTAGAATGCTGCCTTGCCGCCGCCAGAGCCGTCGCAATTTTGCTGAAACGCTGAAACCATCCCCTGGATCATATAGGTGTGTGTAGTGCGTTGTTTTATCAACAGTTGAAAAGTATGCTATCCAATAAGGGATGCGATGACGCTGAACCATGTAAAGATTGCACCAGGTAAAGATTGCACCAGTTGCATAGCCGCCCAGTCTGGCGGCGACAATTGACAACAAGCGGCAACCCCTGCGCTCAGCCCCAGGCGGGACTCACGGAGAAGACCGATGACAAAGTCCGAACTGATAGAGCAGATTGCAATGCGACAGCCCGAGCTGTCGGTCAAGGACGTCGAGGCCGCCGTTCGCCTCATTCTCGACGACATCACCGATACACTTGCAGAAGGCGGCAGAGTCGAGATTCGTGGCTTCGGCAGTTTCTCTCTGCACTACCGTGAACCGCGTGTGGGCCGCAACCCGAAGACCGGGGAAGCAGTCGCACTCGACGGCAAATTCGTGCCACACTTCAAGCCCGGCAAGGAGCTGCGCGAACAGGTTGATGCCAGTCGCGCACTGGGTTACTGAGTCCAGCGGTAATGCCCGCTCGACTTGATGTCTAGACTTACAATGGGAATTCGCTCATGCGTTGGCTCAAAGGCCTGATCACGGCCATCATTCTGCTGGTGGTGCTGATCGTTGGTATTCTCTTCGCGACCAATAACCAGCAGACCGTACCGCTGGACTTGATCTGGGCGGAGCTTCCTGAGGCATCGCTGTCTGTCTGGCTGTTGAGTTCACTTGCTGTCGGTGTGCTGCTGGGCATGCTCGCCATGAGCGGTGTTTACCTGCGCCTGCGTGCGACTCTGACCCGCGCTCAGCGCCACAATCAGCAACAGCGCAAGGAACTTGATCGACTGCGCATCCAGGAGATGAAGGAACTCCCCTGAAATGCCCGATCTCCTGCTGCTGGGTCTGCTGGTTGCCGCCCTGGCCATTGGCTGGGGCCTCGGTCGACGGGAAAGGAGAACCCATCACGATTCTCCCAAACCCAGTCTGTCGCGAGACTATTTCGTTGGCTTGAATTACCTGCTCAATGATCAGCAGGATCGGGCGATAGAAACCTTCATCGCCGCCCTCGAGGTCAACAGCGACACCATCGAGACCCATGTCACCCTCGGCAACCTGTTTCGTCAGCGTGGCGAAGCGGATCGTGCGGTCAAGGTCCACCAGAACCTGCTGGCACGCCCCTTCCTCAATGCCGACCAGGGGGCTCGCGTTCAGCTCGAGCTGTCACGCGACTTTCTTCAGCTCGGCCTGCTGGATCGCGCTGAACGCCTACTGCAGGGTCTGATTCGTGACGATACCAACAGCGATATACGCCACCAGGCCAAGCGACTTCTCGCTGACCTTTTCGAGCGCGAGGGTGAGTGGCAGGAAGCGATCAATGTCGCCGTCCCCCACCTGGTACGTCAACACGACGACCTGCGTCGAGCTGCCGGCCATTGGTTCTGTGAATTAGCCGAGCAGGAACGCAAGAATGCCAGTCTCGGCCTTGCCCGCAAGCATCTCAAGCAGGCGTTGTCGATCGATGACCGCTGTGTGCGCGCCAACCTTCTGTACGCGCAGCTCTACCACGACACCGGCCAGTATCGCCAGGCCATCAAGCACCTCGAACGCATCCCGCTGCAGGATCGGGCCTTCATCCCCACCATGCTGGAGCCGCTGGAGCGCAACTACCGGCTGATGGATGACATCGAGGGCCTGATCAGTCATCTCAAGCGTCTTCTTGATGAAGCTCCCTATACCAGCGTAATCGTCCTGCTGGCCCAGACGCTCTGTCGCCACCATGGCGATGATCGCGAGGCCATCAACCTCGTCACCGAGCAACTCAACCGAGAGCCTAGTCTGGGCGGTGTCGACTTCCTGATGGAGCTCTATCAGCGTGGTGAGCGGAACAACCCGGCCCTCGAAGGCAACGCGTCGAACACTATTCAGCGCCTTGATCTATTGCGTCACCATACACAGACCCTGCTACAGGAGCTGCCTCGCCATCGCTGCAAGCGCTGCGGTTTCTCGGGCGATCACCTGCACTGGCAATGCCCTCGCTGCAGAAGCTGGGGCACCACCAGGCCGATTACCGGGATTGAAGGAGAATAGCGGCGAGCCGGCATAGGGCGTTATAGCATGAGGGGTGTTATAGCGTGAGGGGAGCCATAGCGGGGAAGCCACGGGAGGAAGCGACGCGACCTCGCCCCGCCCCAGAGCTCATGCCACTGCTATCCTATTCCGCCAACTCTCTTTCGATAGCGTCGAGAGCCGCCATGGGATCTTCTGCCTGGGTGACTGGACGCCCCACTACCAGATGCGTACTGCCCGCCTCCATGGCCTCGCGCGGCGTCATGATGCGGCGCTGATCGCCTGCCTGGGCGAAACTCGGACGAATCCCGGGTGTCACCTTGAGGAACTCCTCACCGCAGGCTTGCTTGAGCATGGCGGACTCCCGGGCAGAACAGACGACCCCATCCATACCGCTATCTTTCGCCAGACGCGCCAGACGCTCCACATGCGCCTCAAGGTCATCACTCACACCTGTTGCGGCAAGCTCATCCTGAGTCATGCTGGTGAGCACCGTGACAGCAATCAAGTGAGTGCCAAGTCCGGCCTTGTCCAACCGCTCACGTGCCGTCTGCATCATACGAGCCCCGCCTGAGGCATGTACATTGACCATCCACACGCCAAGTTCGGCGGCGGACAGTACTGCTGCCGCTACGGTATTGGGAATATCGTGGAACTTGAGATCGAGAAATACCTCGAACCCACGCCCGTGGAGTGCCTCGAGCACATTGGGGCCGCTACGAGTGAACAGCTCCTTGCCCACCTTCACCCGGCAGCGTTCCGGGTCCAGACGGTCAGCCATGCACAGGGCTGCGTCCAGTGAAGGGTAATCGAGGGCAATAATCAGCGGGGAAGCTGTGGTCATGGAATAATCAACCTCAGAGTTGTCGTGAAGCCGCCAGCCTCGATATTGCCATGAGGCCTTCAGCATTGGCGCTTGTGCTGTATGTACAGATACTACTATGTGCAGATTTTACATGTATCGATGTTGCATGTGCCGCTGTCGTGGCAGCGAAATGCTCGAGAAAGGACGCTCGACGAAGCCTTCCTTATTGCGCTGGAACAGCACGAGTGTGCAGCTTGAGTGCCTGTTTCTGCGGTATTTTCCCGATTTTCGTCAGTATATCAGCTATGGAAGACGTCAGCTTGGCTGACGTCTTCACCTATAAACACTTATTTTCTTACATTAAATTAAGCGATATTTCATACCGAAAGCCCCCCATAACATCCAGGCTGGAAGGTGAGCGTCGAGCAACCACGCTGTTGCCGACACTCACTCGCTCTGACCAGTGTCTTGCGGAGACCAGTCTCAGGGATAGTTGGCCGAGGCTCGAGGGCAGGAAGCCCTGTCGACTCAGGGATGGGTCGACCAGACCTCAAGGATGGAGGCCAGCAACGGCCAGGCTGGAGCAGTCACTCATGACTTTCAGGAGCGACTGCCATTGGTCAGAGCGCCTCGCAGGATGCGAGCAATAGACAACAGCGGATCGACATTGGAGGTCGACTGACGATGACTACCGTATACGCTTCTCCCGTTCGTTCATTCCTTTCTTCCACCCCATTTTCTGCATCTCCGGCGGTTCGCTGGGCTGGTGTCGCTATCGCGGCTCTGTGGCTGGCGGTAGCGCTCCCCGCCAACGCCCAGGACGGTATGGAAATCGTACCGATCAATATCAACGAGGCCAGTGTAGAGGTTCTGACCGAATTACCCGGCATTGGCCCCAGCAAGGCGCAGACCATCGTGACGGACCGTGAAGCCAACGGCCCCTTTTCCTCGCTTGAAGATCTCACCAGGGTTTCAGGCATCGGTGATACCACCGTCGCGCAACTGGAGGGCGAAGTGAGTTTCTGACCCTGCTCTCTTGCCCCTACCGCCCCACCGGCACCTCCGGTGGGGTCTTACGCACGGCATCAACACCGAAGCCACTCCACTGGAATGACCTCGGAGCCTCTTTCAGTCCCGGCTCTCGACTCTGGTTCTCGACTGCTGCCCAGAGGCTACAACCGCAGACCACCATCCACTTCGATCACTCGGCCAGTAAAGTAATCATTGGCCATGATGAAGGTGACGGTCTCGGCAATTTCGGCCGGCTCGCCCAGACGACGCAACGGCACGCCATTGGTCAGCTTCTCGAGCATATCGTCACGCATGGAAGCGGTCATCTCGGTTTCGATAAAGCCAGGCGCAACAGCCCCGACACGAATACCATAGCGCGCAAGCTCCTTGCCCCAGGTAACCGTCAACGCCGCCACTCCGGCCTTGGCAGCAGCGTAGTTACTCTGCCCCATGTTGCCCGCTCGTGAAATGCTCGAGATGTTGACGATCACGCCATGGCGACCATCTTCCACCATGGCCGCCGCCGCGGCACGGCCGCACAGGAAGACACCAGTCAGATTGACGTCGATCACCGCCTGCCAATCGGCCAGTCCAAGGGTCTTCTCGACCTTGCCGTCACGTGCCTTGACCAGCAATCCATCGCGCAGAATCCCCGCATTATTGACCAGCCCATCGAGCGGCCCCATTGCAGAGCGGATATCTGCAAAAGCCTGACTAACAGATGTCTCATCAGCGACATTGGCGACGAATGCCTGCGCAGATACGCCAGCATCAAGCAACAGATTCACCGCCTTGTCGAGCTGTTCTCCATCGGTATCAAGCAGCGCAATTCGCGCGCCCTGCTCCCCCAGATGGCGAGCCATCGCCAATCCAAGGCCACGTGCCCCACCGGTGATCGCAATCAGCGCATCATCTAGCTTCATGGACGGTCCTCACTGCTGGTTCATTTCGGTTCATTCATTCCGAGCGGTTCATTCCGAGCGGTTCATTCTGGCCTGTTCATTCCGCCCCAGCCCCATTCGTCACCCTGGCGGTTCCTCGCCTGCCGGTGGTGCAGGTGTACAAATGGCAGCAATGCTTGACGACACATGCATCATTGATGCCGCAATGCATCATACAAACTGTATCCTGAAAGCACTCTCCTTCCAATGAGGCAACTGCCAACGCAAGGCATCTTGTTGCGACGCAGCACAGAGGGGCGTCATAACGTGACAACGCGCACCAGGCGCTGGCCACGCAACGAACCATGCTCTCCTGCAGTACGCTCCTTCCGGCTCCGGCCCCGACGTCGGCATACTCCACATGGCACAATGGGGCTCCCTTGAACTATCCCGACAACATCCCCACATAATCGAAAAGCCTTTTGCGGAGTGACCATGCCGTTTCTCTTGATTTTCACTATTTTCGCCCTGCTGGACTTTGCCGTTCTGTTTTCGGTAGGCAGCGAAATCGGCCTTCTACCCACGGTAGCGCTGGTGCTGGCGACCGGCTTCATCGGCCTCCATTTGATCCGCCGCGAAGGCGTCGCCACCTTTGCCCGTGCCCAGCAACGCATGGCCAACGGTGAAATCCCGTCTTCCGAACTGCTGACCGCCGCGGCACTGATCTTCGGCGGTGCATTGTTGATGGCTCCCGGCTTTCTATCGGACGCCCTCGGCTTCATGTGCTTGATCCCCAGCGCTCGCCGTCTGATGGGCAAGGTACTGGGCAAGGCAGGTGTACGCATGAAGGGATTCTCGATGGGAGGCTCCTTTGAGCAGCCCGGCAGCCGGAACACGGATGACTGGGGGCAGACACGCACTGGTCACGAGTCCGAGGAAGCACCTCACCAGTCCAGCACCGCCGGTAGCGAGGATGAGCCATTGGAAGGCGAGTTCATCAGCCGCGACGAGCGTCGCCGCTGATTCTATCGCCTTGCTTCTCGGAAAACCTGATCCCGGATAACCTAGTGTCGGATAACCTTGCCTGAAACAGCCTTGGCTCCGATACCGCGCAAGCCCTGTGATCATCCTTGCCCCCTGCTCTTTTCGCCAACGAGTCAAGAAAAATGCGAAGGGTCAAAAAAAATTCCACTGATGCCCTTGAAAGCCCGTTGACGGACCCCACTTACCTGACAGCACCAAGCTCCGGCACCGGCCATACGGGCGGTGCCATCAACAGGAGGGTCCTGTCCAACAGGCCAGGATCTCCACCCTTCGCTGATTGGCGGATCTGCTATCGGCGAGAGTTGACAACGAACCGCTGCGGGCGGATTGCCCCCAGCACAGCAAAACCATCAGGAGAACGTGAGCAATGAACATCCGTCCCTTGCACGATCGCGTCGTCATCCGTCGCGTTGAGGAAGAGCAGAAGACCGCAGGCGGCATCGTGCTTCCGGGCAGCGCCCAGGAAAAACCGACTCGTGGTGAAGTCCTCGCCGTCGGTAACGGCCGGATTCTCGAGAGCGGTGACGTTCGTCCGCTGGACGTCAAGGTCGGCGACACCGTGATCTTCAAGGATGGCTTCGGCGTCGAGAAGCAGAAGATCGACGGCGAGGAAGTGCTGATCATGAGCGAGGCCGACATCCTGGCGGTCGTCGAAGGCTAAGCGCCACTCTCGGAGGGATGCGCTTCACCATCATTCCCGACGTTCACTTTTGACGCATAGATTCTTCAAAGGAATTCAAGAAAATGGCAGCGAAACAAGTCAAGTTCTCTGATGATGCCCGCAAGCGTATGGCTCGCGGTGTCGACGTTCTGGCCAACGCCGTAAAAGCGACTCTGGGCCCGAAAGGCCGTAACGTAGTGCTCGAGAAGTCCTTCGGCGCCCCCACCGTCACCAAGGACGGTGTCAGCGTCGCCAAGGAAATCGAACTCAAGGACCGGTTCGAGAACATGGGCGCTCAGATGGTCAAGGAAGTGGCTTCCAAGACCTCTGACGTTGCTGGCGACGGTACTACCACAGCCACCGTGCTGGCTCAGGCGATTGTCAACGAAGGCCTGAAGGGCGTGACCGCCGGCATGAACCCGATGGACCTGAAGCGCGGTATCGACCAGGCCGTCATCGCCGCCGTCAAGGAAATCCAGGCTCTGTCCGTGCCGTGCACTGACTCCAAGGCCATCGCCCAGGTCGGAACCATCTCCGCCAATGGCGACAGCCGCATCGGTGAGATCATCGCCGAAGCCATGGAGAAGGTCGGCAAGGAAGGCGTCATCACTGTCGATGAAGGCCGTGGCTTTGAAGACGAGCTGGACGTCGTCGAAGGCATGCAGTTCGACCGTGGTTACCTGTCTCCGTACTTCGTGACCAACCAGGACACCATGGCAGTGGAACTGGAAGATCCGTTCATCCTGATGGTGGACAAGAAGATCTCCAACATCCGCGAACTGCTGCCTACGCTGGAAGCCGTGGCCAAGGCAGGCAAGCCGCTGGTGATCATCGCTGAAGATATCGAAGGCGAAGCTCTGGCGACACTGGTGGTCAACACCATGCGCGGTATCGTCAAGGTCGCTGCGGCCAAGGCACCGGGCTTCGGTGACCGTCGCAAGGCCATGCTGCAGGATATCGCTATCCTGACCAATGGCACCGTGATCTCCGAGGAAGTGGGTCTGAGCCTCGAGCAGGCGACTCTGGACCACCTGGGCACCGCCAAGCGCGTGACCATGTCCAAGGAAAACACCACCATCATCGATGGTGCCGGCAACGATGGCGACATCGAGGCTCGCGTCAACCAGATCCGCGCTCAGATCGAGGAGACTTCCTCTGATTACGACCGTGAGAAGCTGCAGGAGCGTGTTGCCAAGCTGGCTGGCGGTGTCGCCGTCATCCGCGTCGGTGCTGCTACCGAAGTGGAGATGAAGGAGAAGAAGGCTCGCGTAGAGGACGCCCTCCACTCCACTCGCGCCGCTGTCGAAGAAGGTGTCGTGCCTGGTGGCGGTACTGCTCTGGTTCGCGTCCTCGGCACGATCGCCAACCTCAAGGGTGAGAACGAAGACCAGACTCATGGTATCGCCATCGCCCTGCGCGCCATGGAAGCTCCGCTGCGTCAGATCGCCACCAACGCTGGTCAGGAAGGCTCTGTCATCGTCAACGCCGTCAAGGCTGGCGAAGGCAACTACGGCTACAACGCCCAGACTGGTGAGTACGGCGACATGTTCGAGATGGGTGTTCTGGACCCGGCCAAGGTGACTCGTTCTGCTCTGCAGTCCGCTGGCTCCGTTGCTGGTCTGATGATCACTACCGAAGCCATGATCGCCGACGATCCGGAAGAGAAGGATGCTGGTGGTGACATGGGTGGTATGGGCGGCATGGGTGGTATGGGCGGCATGATGTAAATCAGCCCCCTGCTCTCCGAGCTGCATAGCCCCGCCGGGATTTTCCCGGCGGGGTTTTTGTTTGTGGGTGATTTAGCTTCGAGACACGAGCTTCGAGTACGCTACGCTCGAGCTTGAACCCCGAAGAGAGGCACGTAGCCATCAGGTTGGCACCGAGCAGCTCGCCGCTCGTAGCTCGTACCTCGCGGCTGGTGAGGTTACAATGCCGCCCCACGACCATTTCACCCACTACGATATCTTCATGCTCTCCAACATTCGTGTCGTCCTTGTCCAGACCTTCCATCCCGGGAACATCGGCTCCACCGCCAGAGCGATGAAGACCATGGGGCTTTCCGATCTGGTGCTGGTCAATCCCCGCGCCTTTCCGGATGCTGAAGCAACACGACTGGCCGCAGGTGCCAGCGATGTCATCGAGTCGGCACGTGTAGTGACAACGCTGGAGGATGCCGTCAGCGACTGTGTTCGTGTGGTCGGTGCCAGCGCCCGCCTGCGCAGCCTTCCCCTGCCCCATTACGACGAACCGGACACCATGGCGACCGCGCTGGTGGAGGACAGCCATCACGACAAGGTTGCCATTGTCTTTGGCCGTGAGCGTTACGGGCTCACCAATGATGAGATTGCCTGCTGCAGCCATCAGGTCAGTATTCCGACCAATCCGGATTACGGTATTCTCAATCTGGCCCAGGCCGTCCAGGTGCTCGCCTGGGAAGTGCGTCGCGCCTGGCGATGCCAGTCCCGCGGCAACAGCAGTCGACCGACCGAGGAGCGCTCGCCAACACGCGAACAGATGATTCACTTCCAGCAGCATCTGAGCCGCGTTATGCACATGAGCGGCTTCATTACCCAGCCCCATGCCCGTACCGAAGCACAGTTACAGGCGTTGTTCGCCCGTGCCGAGCCTTCGCGCAAGGAGCTGTCGCTGCTGCGGGGGTTACTGGCTTCACTGGAAGGACAGATCGACCAGCAGCCATGACCCGTCATCAGCCATCTTGAATAGAGCTGTGCCGAGCTGAGCTGGCCGTATCTGGCTATTAACATGGCAATCAAATAGCTCATCCTGATCGATTTGATTGTCGTCCGCACCACACTGGCGCAGATGCGTGGATCTGCTGGTGTGGTGCGGTCTCGCGTCGGCCTGATGGCCGACGGCGGCACGTCCATGTGCCGCCATTAACCCAACATGAAAGCATGCCGGGTTAATAACCGAGGATGATATGCGGCAGGTAGCGTGACAGGTCCTGGGTGATCACGGAGCGATCCTCACGCAACGAAATCCCCGCGGGCTGATCGTCGATCAACCAGGAGCCGATCAGAGTATGGTTGCCGGCGAATTTCGGTAACGGGCAGTAAGCCTGATAGATGAACCCCTCATCGCCATAGGGCCCCTCCGACGCCAGCACCTCCTCACCATCGATATGAATGCTGACATTGGCGCCCTCTCGGGCAAAGATCGGCTTCTTGACGAAGCAGGTCAGAGCACTCGAGGCCAGCTCTTCCTCGAAGTATGAAGGCAGCAGGTTGGGATGGTCGGGGAACATCTTCCACAGCATCGGCAACAATGCCTTGTTGGACAGCAGTGCCTTCCAGGGCGGTTCGAGCCAGCGAGTGCCTGAACGCTCCAGCAGAGCGGAATACGACTCGCGGAGCATGAACTCCCAGGGATAGAGCTTGAAGATCCAGCGGATCACCTGGTCATCCAGGTCGGTGAACAGGTCCCCTTCACCGTGGCCGATATCCTCGATGTAGACGAAGCGTGTGGTAATACCTGCCTCGTTGGCACAGTCTTCAAGGTACTGCACCGTGCCACGATCCTCTTCGGTATCCTTGCAGCAGGCCAGGTGCAGTGTCTCGCCCGGATGATGCTGCTTCAACTCGGCAAAGCGATTGACCAGCTTCTCCTGTACTGAAGTGAACTGATCCGCCGAACGAGGGATATCGCCGCTGTTGACCTTGTCCTCGAGCCACAGCCACTGCCAGAAACCTGTCTCATAGAGACTGGTGGGAGTATCGGCGTTATTCTCGTAGAGCTTCGCCGGCCCCTGTCCGGAGTAGGCCAGGTCGAGACGCGAATACAGACTACGCTCACCGGCCTGCCAGGAATCCGCGACCAGATCCCAGTGATCCCGAGGAATCCGGAAGCGGCGCATCAGTTCCTCGTCCCTGACCGCACGCTCCACCACCGCCAGGCACATCTGGTGCAACTCCGCGGTAGGCGCCTCCAGATCGTCCTCGACCTGTTTCAGGGTGAACTGGTAATAGGCGCTTTCGTCCCAGTAGGGCTCGCCGTGCATGGTGTGGAAGTGAAAGCCGAACTCACGGGCCCGGTCGCGCCAACCGGGCCTCTCGCGACTGATGAGACGAATCACGTCAGAACCACCTCAACCACCCCAGCTACGGCTGCCGGAGCTCGAACGAGAGCTACCGCCGAAGTTGGACTTCGCCGCTACCACGGAGCCGAAGCCACCGCGAGACATGGTACGAGTGGCCGCCGGCTTGGGCTTGAAGGCGTCATTATCAACAGTGACACGTCCCTGACGTCCGTTGCCGAACACCCGACCATCCGCGGTCGACCATTTGCCATAGATCGGCGAGCGATAATAGCTGGAGGTGTAGAGTGCCGATGACTGGTAGCGGTTGCCGTCCAGTGCCCGGGCAAACAGGAATCCGGCCATGGCCGGTACAAACCAGGAGCCACTGGCATTCTGCGGCTGATACACCTGGCAACTGTCGTCACCAAAATCCGACTCACAGGCCAGCTCCGAATCGTAGCGCGGCCCACTGGTGGCGGCCTCGGCCAGCGCACTCTCGTAGGCAGTCCGGCATTGCTGCGCGAGCTCGGGATTATCCTCGATGCAGTCTTCCAGATCGCTGTAGGCCGTGGCTTCACGGCTGTCACTGCAACCCGATACGGCCACGGCGATGGCCGCTACCAGCGCCAGACGGCAGGGCTCAACGGGAGCCTTGCGCATACGCGCCAGGTTGATCGATGCTGTGCGTTTCATCGCTCTCTCCTCAATACGTCATGCAGGCAGCGTTGAGCAGACCCACAGCGATCGATACACCACACAGCACGACGCCTGCCGGAATCTCGTTATCGTTGATGCGCTGCACGATACGCGGCATCAGCAGGAAACGGACCAGTGCGAAGGCCAGTACCTGAGCGATCAGCGCCACAACCCCCCAGATGACGAAATCCACCAGCCCCACGGAGTTGGCAGCCGCACTGGCCAGCGCCAGCGCGAAACCGACCACGGCACCGACGAGCCCCAGGGCAGCCGCTGTATTGTTGCCGTCCTTGACCAGCTTCCACTCATCATGCGGAGTGATGAAGGTATAGACGTACTTGAACACCACCAGCATCACCAGTGAAATGGCGAAGTAGATGACAAAGCTCAGCAGGCCTGCCAACGATGAAGAGAGATCAACCATGATTATTGCTTCCCTGTGCTTGAAGAGGTGTTTACAAAATGCCTGCCCTTGTTCGGCGGTTTTGTATCCCCCTATGATTTCAGATGGAAAAATACCGACCGACTAGCACTTGCACCTTGGATATCGACGCTTGCCTGGTTAACTCTCTTGAAGAGAGAACGACGACATTGCCCATCAAATAAAGGTGAGGTCGGCGGGTTCAATATCGAACCCGGTACTGATCACCAGACAGCGGTCCAACCGACTACCCTCGAGCTTTTCCTCGCCTACCTTCATCAGATACTCGAATCGCTGCGGCGCAATTTCGCGCTCGTACAGCATGGCGAACTGATCCGTGGACGACACGCCTCCATTGGCCTGCCAGGTCGTTTCCGTCATGGCCACCGGCGGTGACGAGTCTCCCGTACCTTCCCAGACTCGCAGCCATTCCCGATCCTCGAAGGTGAAATTCGCCTGGCTGATGCCATTCTTCAGCAGGCTGTTCCAGTCAGCCTCAGACCCCACGCCCCGGGTTTCGTAGAAATACCAGAGCTTGACGTCACGAATGTCACTTTCACTACCGCCACCATCCAGCAGTACCTGCAGAAAGGCATCGTCATCGGTGTAGAAGCGCAGCACTCGGCTGTTGGCATCGAGCTTGATCTCCCCCACGGCCTGGATGATCTGATGGCTGGCCATACCCTCCGGCACGATGTCCGGCTCGAGTAGACGCAGCTTCAGCTCATCCAGCGAGAAGCTTCCGCCCAGGTGAAGCCCCATGACTTCAGGCGCCCTTGGCTCGGTCTGCGCCGGGCGTTTGCCGAACAGGCGTTCAAACATCCCCCAGCTCCCAATCAAAATCGTTGATGCGTTCATCGGCGATGTAATAGATCACCGCTCCCGGCTTCACCTCCCGGGAAAGTGCCGGATTGATCTCCGCAGGCAGACGGCGACCGGCAGACACACCAATGATGGTCGCTTCGTAACGCTCCTTGAAGGCCAGGAACAGCTGCCTGAGCGGCACGTCTCGGCTTCCCGCATACTCGATGGAGTATTGGGTCATGCCCTTGTCGACATTGAGCAGCTCATGCAGCACCGCACTGGAGCCGGGGTCCATGGCCGACTTGGCAAGCATCTCGGTGGCCACCGATGGCATCGCTTCGATATTGGGGAGGTGGCGCTTGAGCAACTGCCCCATGCTCTCGTTATTGAAATAGGTGATGACATGGGCATCGGGGTTGGCATTGCAGACGTACAAGGCCGCCGAAGAAGTGGCGTCATCGTCCTGGCAGTCGATGATGATACGCGAGGCCGTGCTGACGCAGGCGCGCTGCATCTCCTCGTCATTGGTGAAGCTCGATACCCGCACGAAGCCGATGCGTTCGGGCATGGGGTTTTCCATCTCCGCCCGCACACAGAGTGCCACCTGGCACTTCTCGGCGTGGTAATCGAGCTCGCGCAGCAACAGCTTGAGCAATTGCAGTGTATGTTCCTCGTGCCAACCAATCACGAGAATATGCTGGTTGTAATCGAGTGACTTGAAACCCTGCACACCCTTTCTCCACTGGAAGGAAAGAGACGCCGCCAGGCGCCCAAGAGTCAGGCCAAACAGGCCCAACCCCAACGGAATGACGAAGAACGAAGCGGCCAGACGGCCTGCTGGGCTGACGGGCGACAGATCGCCGTACCCGACGGTCGAAGCCGTGACAACGATCCAGTAGACAAAGTTATCGAGCCTGACAATGTCCTGCTCGCCACAGAGCCACATCAACAGCCAGCTGGCGACTAGATAGAACAGTAGCGCCAGCAGGAGGTTATGCCACCTGAACTCAATGAAGTGACGAGCGAATACCCGCTTCAGCCTCAGCAGAATGTGCATATCGGCAGTTATTTCCCGAGGATTCTGGACAGCTCATCATCGGCGTTGGCTTTGCCGCCCTTGATTCCTGCCTGAGCCAGGCGCTGCTCAAGTGCATCACCGGACTCCTCGGATGCCAGCTCCGAGGCGGCTTCCAGCTCGGCCTGACGCTGTGTCTGGCGCTTCTGAATACGATCCAGCGATTCTGTCGCCGTCTTCATACGACTGTTGGCGCCGAGATGGCGCGACGACACGGAAGTCTGTGCTTTCTGCACCGACTCGGTGGCCTTGACGATATCGACCTGCTGCTCCATGCGGCGCAGGTTGTCCTTGGCCTGACGGATGTTGTTACGCAGCGCCTTCTCGGACTGAGCAAACTGCTCGGAGAACTTCTGCTCGGCTTCCAGTTGACCACGCAGCTCAACAACCCTGGAAGCACACTCCAACGCCAGCTCATTGTCGCCCTTGGCACTGGCGGCACGTGCATGCTGCTCATACTCGGCAATCGAACTGTTGAAGCTGGCAACCTTCTGGTCCGCCAACTTGCGCTTGGCGATAATCTGGGTCAAGGAGTGATCCGAGCGACGCAACTCGTCCTTCGCTTCACGGATCTCCTGGTCGAGGATACGCAGTGCCTGACTGTCAGCAGCCGTTTCCGCTGCTTCATTGACGCCACCCTTGACTGCGGTGAAAAGCTTCTTCCATACGCTCATGTCTGCTGTATCTCCGATCAGTTGAGGTATTCGGCGTAGGCCTGCAGGAACACCGGCACATTGGCAAACAGGGTCTCGACCTCGAAGATCACACTCTCCTCACTGGAACGAGCCGATAGAGCGCCGAAGGCCATGTAATAGTCCTGCCCGTCGATGGTGGTGACAGCGACGGTGGTCAAGGGCACAAACTGGTGGGTGCGCAGCACCTGCTCGTTGAGAGCCGCTACGTCCTTGACTGCGTCGGTGGCAAACAACAGCGTCTCGACCACGATCTGGTCGCCACTGACGGCCAGATAGGCATCCAGGCCATCCTCGTTGGTAATACTCAGGCATTCGCCGTCGGCGTTGACGGTCCAGCTGTCGTGACTGGACAGACACTTGCTCAGGGATTCCAGCTCCCAGGCCATATTCATCGCTCCTTCAGGTAATCCTACCAGGGCTTTCCGGGATCAAACCAACGCCTTGCCAACAGGCACCGGTCCACCAGCATCGTGCCATCTTGCCACGTATTGGCGGGCAGACCAGCCCCTTTGGGCAAACTCAGCCTCTTTGGGTGAACACAGTGTGCTCGTTACTGGAATATATTCAACCAGTGCCTGTAAAGCTCATGACCACGCTCTGCCGAAATGCGCACAAACAGGTTGGATCCCGAGATACACGGACTGAATACTACGCTGACGATATGCTATGTCGGCTGGATAACGGATGAATGACACCAGCACTCCCATACAACAACGCCTCCGCCTTCAGGTGATATCGACCTTGAAGGCGGAGGCGTTGTAGAAAATGAATCCGTATATTCCTACAGCATCATGGCTGCCAGCCAACCAAAGCCGATCAGAGGAATGTTGTAGTGCAGAAAGGTTGGTACCACGCTATCCCAGATATGGTCATGCTGGCGATCGACATTGAGGCCTGATGTTGGCCCGAGCGTTGAGTCCGACGCAGGAGAACCCGCATCCCCCAGAGCCGCTGCAGTCCCCACCAGCGCGACGGTCGCCAACGGAGAGAAGCCGAATTCGATGGCCAGCGGTACAAATAGCGCCGCAATGATCGGAATCGTCGAGAACGATGAACCGATGCCCAGAGTGATGAACAAGCCCACCAACAGCATCAGTAGAGCAGCCAGCCCGCGATTGTCGCCAATCACCTCGACACTGGCGGCCACCAGTGTGGTCACGTCACCAGTGGCGGTCATCACCGCGGCAAATCCCGACGCCGAAATCATGATGAACCCGATCAGCGCCATCATCCGCATGCCGCTGGTAAACAGGTCATCGGCCTCACGCCATTTGAAGATCCCGCCTACTGACAACAGCGAGAAGCCAACCAGGCCACCGAGAATCATCGAGCCGGTATAGAGCTGGATCGCCAGAGCCGCGGCAATCGCCACCAGCGACATGACCAGACCCAGGGTATGTGGCTGTGGCGGTGCCTGATCATCCTGCTCGGCATGGGCGTGGCCTTCCGCCAGCTCCGCCATTTCGTAATCACGTGGACGTCGATAACTGATGAATACGGCGACCAACAGACCCAGGAACATACCGCCGACCGGAACCCCCATTGCCACCGGCACAATGCTGCGGTCGATCTCGAGCCCCAGGGCAGCGCCAGCCGTGTTGATGTTGGCCAGCAGGATGTCGTTGAGGAAGATCGCCCCAAACCCCACCGGCAACAGCATATAGGGTGCCGTCAGCCCGAAGGTCAGCACACAGGCCACCGCACGACGGTCCATGCGCAACTCGTTCATGACCTTGAGCAGTGGCGGGATCAGGATCGGGATAAAGGCAATATGTACCGGAATCAGGTTCTGGGAGGAAATGGCCACCAGCAGCACGCTACCCATCAGCAGGTACTTGACGGTGGCCTGGCGCGTCGCTGACGCTTCTCCGCCCAACATGCGAATCAGCCGGCCAGCCAGCAGATCCGGCAGTCCCGAGCGAGAGATGGCGACAGCAAAGGCGCCAAGAGTCGCATAGGCCAACGCCACCTTGGCACCGTTGCCGACACCATCGTTGAAGGCCGCCAGAGTGTCCTCGATCGACAGACCGCCGACCAGTCCCCCCACCAGAGCGCCGACCACCAGCGCCAATACCACAGAAACTCTTGCCAGCGATAGGCCAACCATCACCAGCACAGCAATTATGACAGCATTCATGGAGTGTCCAGTTTTCACCTGCGCCAATGCCGATCAGGGTCGCCGAAAGTCTTCGCCCCTAGTGCACCGCGCTTCATTGTCTTTGAGACTGTCCTCAAGGGCTGTCCTCAAGAACTGTCCTTGAAAACAGCTCTTGAGATTGTTCTTGAGATAGCTCTTGAGACCAGTCCTCGAGCGATGAATGCTTCGAATCCCGCCATCCCGCCATCCCGACACGCCTGTGCGCAAGGAAGCTCAGAAACAAAGCGGCACAGATGATACCAGAATCGTCCTGCGGAGATGCCGTCACACCATCGTCATATCGTTGAGACGTCACTGTCATGTCAGTCGGCGATAGTGTGCTTGTGCCTTCAGGAGGCGCAGGCAAAGGACACTGCCCACGTACGTCACGGACGCGCTGACGCAAGGAGCGTCACAGGGAGTAAAGGGCGTCGGATGACGCCTCAGGGAGGAAACCTGCCCATTTCACGCCACGGCAACCGCCGTGGCGTTTTTCATGCCGCTTTTTCATATCACTTTTTCACCGTGCTGCGTGTTCATCGTGTTGCGTGGCCCCGGCTCACCGTGACGACGCAACGCCGCTTTCTGGCACCACGCTTTCCCATACCTCAATGGCTGCGGCCAGATCCTCCAGCGACGCCCCCACCGACTTGAACAGGGTGATCGCTTCAGGCGACGACCGACCAGGCTTCTGCCCTCTCAGCAGTTCCGCCAGCTCTGCCCGCACATCCTGTCGGGTGAACTCCCCCTCATCCATGGCCTGCAGAATATCGCCGGCCTCACCAAAGGCACCGGCATAGGTATCAACGAATACTTCACTGCGCGTCAGACAGCGCGCATCCGTCTCACGCATCGAGTGACGAAAGGCACCGACCAGATCAAGGTGGGTGCCTTCACGCAACCAGTCTCCATGCACCAGCGGCTGCGTCGATAGCGTGACGCAACTGATGATGTCGGCTTCGCTACAGGCAGACCGCAGGTCCATTACCGCATCACAGTCGAATCGCTGACGGTATTCTTCAGCCAACGTCTGCGCCTTGTCCGGGTTGCGTCCCCAGATACGCACCCGACGAATCGGGCGCACGGCGGCATGTGCTTCGATCACCATGGGAGCCAACCTGCCGGTTCCTACCACCAGCAGGCTCTCGGCATCCTCCCGCGCCAGCTCGCGTGCTGCCAGCGCCGATGCGGCTGCGGTACGACGCCGAGTCAGCTCTGCGCCATCGATGGCCGCCAGCGGTTGCCCGTGACGCCCTTCGCTGAGCAGATAGACCCCGGAGATGGCAGGAAGGCCATGATCGGCGTTCTGTGGAAAGACATTGACCATCTTGACGCCAATGTAACCACGATCCGCATCATCGCCCTTTTCCCAGGCCGGCATCAGTAGCATTGTCGCTTCGCCATCGGGCCGCTGCATCGCATGGTGATGCCTCGGCGGCGACTCGATTCCCTGACGAAATGTCGCCGCGAGGCGCTCAACGAGCGCCTGCCAGCCCAGTCCACGGGCGACCTCCTGTGCGGCAATGAATCGCATCTCAGCCCTCCGGCAACGCCGCCACCACCATGATTTCCACCTTCCACTCAGGTTTGGCCAGGCGGGCTTCTGTCGCCGCCCGTACCGGAGGCCTCCCCGGCGCTACCCAGGCATCCCAGGCGGCATTCATCTCATCGAATTCCGCCATATCCGTCACCCACACCAGAGCAGAAATCAGGTGCTGCTTCGAGGAGCCGGCCCGCGCCAGCAGGTCATCAATGCGTGCCAGCACCTGCTCGGTCTGACCACGCATGTCCTGACTGGCATCTGTCGGCACCTGACCTGCGAGATACACGGTGCCGTTGTGCACGGCGATCTGACTCATGCGCTGGTTGCTGTCATGAAGTGTCGGTAACATCATTTTCTCCTTGATGAAGATAGGTCGGACAAGGCTGACTCAGGAATGGCTGAAGCCACGCAGGAATGCCGCAAGGTTATGCGCCAGCGCGGGAGAGGGATAGCCCCCTTCCTGCACCAGCACCGTTGGTAGTTTCAGTGCACCGATCTGGCGGCCAATGGCAACGAAGTCCTGTGTCTCCAGCTGCAGCCCGGCCAATGGATCTTCCCGGTGAGCATCCAGCCCCAGCGCCACGACCAGAGCGTCCGGGCTGAAGCTGGCCGTGGCATCGAGCAGTTGATCGACACCAGCCTGGAAAGCGTCAATGCCACTGCCCAGCGCCAGTGGCACATTCATGTTGGCCCCCTCCCCGGGCCCCGCGCCGAGCTCGTCCGCCCCACCCCAGTAGAACGGATAGAACTCCGTGGTATCAGCGTGCAATGAACCGGTCCAGACATCGCCGCGCTCATAGAAGATGTCCTGAGTACCGTTACCGTGATGCAGGTCGACGTCGAGGATCGCTATCTGCGAGAACTGCTCGCGCAAAACGGTTGCCGCCAGCGCAGAATTGTTGATGAAGCAGAAGCCACCGGCGCGGTCCGGGCCGGCATGGTGCCCCGGGGGACGGCACAGCGCATAGGCAGCGCCACCATCAGCGACAACACTTTCAGCGGCCGCTTGAGCCGTTGCCGCACTGGCGAGAATGCCGCGAAAGCTATCCTCGGTCATCGGGCAGGCCATGTCATGCAAGTGCCACCCTGCCTGCCCCACCGGGTGGTTTGGGTACTGTCGGCCACCGCCACAGGGATGAACATTGGGCGCCACGATATCCGACGCATTGGGCATGGCGCTCCAGCGCGCATGAATGGTTTCCAGGAACGTCAGGTAACGTTGGGTATGAATCTGTGCCAACCGCTCCCGCAGTCTGACGCTGTCGACCTCTGGAGGCGTACTCAGCGCCAAACCGGCCTCGGCCACGCCCTCCATCAATCTCTCTGCACGTCCAGGCCCTTCAGGAGACTCGACAACAGCGCCGCGGCTGATGAACTGCGGAGGTGCATGGCAGCGTTGGTCGGGGTGATAGAACAGTTTCATCCAGGCAGATCTCCGATCTTGATGTTTTCACGCTATCGATCAGTCCAGCAGCGAGGGTATCCAGGTGGAAAGGGCCGGAACGCCCGCCAGCAGTACCACGACCGAGATGAAGGCCGCGTAGAACGGCAACGATGCCACAATCGCCCTTTCATAGGGTACCTGGGCAATGCGCGCCGCCGTCATCAACGTCATGCCAACCGGTGGCGTGACATTGGCAATGTTGAGCGTCACGATCATGACGATAGCAAAATGCAGTGGATCGAAGCCCAGGCTGACCATGGCCGGTACGACCACCGGACCGATCACCACCAGTGCGGGCAGCACATCCATGACCGTACCGATGACGATCAACAGCAGACATACCAGTAGTATCTGCACAAAGGCAATATCACTCATGGTGGTAATCAATGCCGCCGCATCGCGGGCGATGCCCGAACGTGTCACGAACCAGCCCAGTACTGCCGACGTCGCGAGCAGAAAGAACACCACACCGGAAAACTTGACCGTAGTGACCAGCGCATCCATCACCTTGGCCAGAGTCAGATTGCGGTAGAACACCATGCCAATAACAATGGCATACACGGCTGCAAAACCGGAGGCTTCTGTAATGGTGGTCATGCCCGACAGGATGCCGCCGAGAATGATCAATGGCACCAGCATGGCCGGCAAGGCCGACAGAAAGGCCAGCAGTGCCACGCGCAATGGCGTCGGTGCCTGTTTCGGGTAGCCCCGCCGCCAGGCCAGCACCATGCTGGTAATCAGCAGCGCCAGAGTCATCAGCACGCCGGGGATGATGCCTCCAGCGAACAGGTCAATCACTGACACATCACGCAGCAGGGTGGCATAGACCACCATCACTACGCTGGGAGGGATGATCGGGCCAATGATCGACGAACAGGCTGTGATCGCTGCGGCATATTCTGCGTCATAGCCCTGGCGCTTCATCTCGGGAATCATGATCTTGCCGATCGCCACGGTGTCGGTTATCGCCGCACCGGTCAGCCCGGCAAAGAACAGCGATACCGTCACATTGACATGGGATAGCGCCCCTCTGATCCGGCCGAACAACGCATTGTTGAACGCAATCAGCTTCTGCGTCAGCCCGCCCTGATTCATCAACTCCGCCGTGAAGATGAAATATGGCACCGCAATCAGCATATAACCTGACACCCCGGAAAACATGCGATCCGCCAGGATGCCTACCAGGCGTTCACCACCCAGCTCGTACACGCCAGCGACACCGGATATGGCCATCACTACGGCGACAGGTGCGCCAATCGCCAGTACAACAATGAAAGCTACAATGGCGGCAGTCATCAGCGGCCCTCCTCGGCGATGGCACCGGTATCCGCGTCATGCAGCACCTTTTCGATGATCTCATCGTCGTCGAGAAAGTGCTCCAGCAGTCGGAATCCCTGACTCAGATGAAGCAGGATAATGGCGCCGGACAATGGCACGGCAAAGGTCGTCCACTTGTAGGAAATCTGAATGTTGTCGGACACCATGTAGCTCTGCCGGGAATGGATGAAGAAATCCCAACCGTAAACCATCATCAAGACGGCAAAACCTGCCATTACCACCATGGTCGCCACTGCAGCCACCACCACAAGGGAGCGAGGCAAACACTTGACCAGCAGCGTCATCGCCACATGTTCGCCTGAATGCAGCGCGATGGTTGAAGAGATCAATCCGATCCAGGGCAGAAACAAGCGCGCCAGTGAGTAGGTCCAACTGAGCGCCCCGCCGGTCACCAGGGTATACAGGAAGCCACTGAAGGAAATCCCGAGCATGGCCAGCACACAGGCAATGCAGAACAGCGTGGCGAGATAATTGACGCCATCACTCAGGCGTTGAAGCGAGCGAACTAGAGGCATGATGAATTCGACTCAGGCAACAGGCATGGAGAAGGCTCGGACGCCACCAACAGCGTGGCATCCGAGCTCGGCCATCACTGACCGTAACGCTGGTAGGCTTCCTGTGGCAGCGACTCAGCCAGTGACTCGACTTCGGCCAGCAGATCGTCGACCAGTTGAGCATCCAGCCCGAAGTCATCAACGATCCAGGCTCTCCATGCTGGGCGCGCGGCTTCGGACATACGCTGACGCTCGGCGACCGGCATGATGTAGCACTCGCTGAACTGTTCACAGGATGCCTGCCAACTGGCCGTCGCCAGCATGGCCGACGCCCCATGACTCAAGGCCACTGCCTCACGCGCGGCATCGGTGATCACGCTTTGATATTCCTCGGACAATTCCTGAAACCAGCTGTCGCTGACGACCCAACTGGCACTGTTGTACACATGTCCGGTCAGCGTGGTGTAGTCGGTGACTTCGTCGAGGCCAAAGGTGGTGTTGATCACCGGTGCATTGAACTGACCATCGGCCAGTCCGGTCTCCAGTGCCGTAATCAGCTCCCCCCATGGCAGCGGCGTGGCCGATGCCCCCAGCGCCTCCATGGTGGCCACGTGGGCAGGGTTCTCTTCGGTGCGGATATTGAGGCCTTCAAGGTCTTCCACGGTCTTGATCAGACGCTCATTGTTGGTGAAGGCCACAAAGCCACCACCATCATCGAAGGTGCCCAGATAACGCATATCGGCCTGTTCGATGGCCCCGTGCATGAAATCGGCGAACCATTCACCATCAAAGAACGCCCATGCCTGACGCCAGTTGTCGAACAGGAAAGGAGCCGTCACCGCCTGGTACTCGGGGTAGAAGGATGACATGGCCCCGGAGGTCAGCACCGTCGATTGCAATGCGCGGCCACCGGCCTGCACCTGAGACCCGGTCTCGACTTCGGAGCCCATCTGGCCGCCGGGAAAGATCGTCACCACCACATCGCCATCTGTGCGACTCTCGACCAGCTCCTTGAAGTGCACCAGCGCCGGATAGATGCTGTTGTTGGTCAGGCTTTCCGGGATCAGCGTGGCAATTGCCATCTCGTGGCTTTGCGCCTGGGCTTGCCCGGCTCCAGCCAGTACCAGTGGCAACGTCACCGCTACCAGCCAACGATGCGTGAATCCGGCATGACTCGTACCTTGCGTGAAAGTCGGCATGACTGCCTCCTGTTGTCATTATTGTGGAGCCGTCGGGAGTGCGCGAGCCGGGGGCACACAGCCCGCCTGCATTGTTTCAGCCTGGTCGCTGACTGCAGCCGGCGCTTGCCCGAGACTGCGCAGAATTTGCCCAGGACCAGGGTGTCAGTACAGCGACTTCCCAATGGGCTGTTCCAGCAGAGGCTCTTTCTAAAGAGGCTCTTTCTGAAGTGACTCTTGCCTGGCGTGGCTCCTGGTTACAGGGACAAGGCGGTGAAGGAGGCAAAGGGAGCGAAGGAGACAGGCGCTGGACCGGCCTTGCGGCCAGATATTATTAACATGGCAATCAAATAGCTCGTCCTGATCGATTTGATTTTCGTCCACACCACACTGGCGCAGATCCGCGCATCTGCGCCAGTGTGGTGCGGTCTCGCGTCGGCCTGATGGCCGACGGCGGCACGTCCCTGTGCCGCCATTAACCCAACATGAAAGCATGCCGGGTTAATATCGTGAAATGTGGCGGGAGGACAGCCGGAACGCGCGCTCAGCCCTTGCTGCCGAGAGCCCGTCGCTGACATGAAGGGGGGGCGCCGAATTGCCGCCGGTAGGCCCTGGAGAAACTCCCCTGATCCCGAAAGCCCACCTGGACACCGATCTGTCCCAGGGACAGGTCACCGCGCTCGACAAGTACCTGCGCATGCGCCAATCGGCGGCTCTGCACATAAGACTGGGGGGTCGTCCCGGTGGCAAGGCGGAAACAGTGATGGAAGTGGCCCGGACTCAGGGCACACTGTCGAGCGAGATCATCGACTCGAATCTCATCGGCCAGATGACGATCAATCCAGCTGTCGATACGCTCGAGGTCAAGGCGTTCACTGACCGTTGTCGGAGCCTTCAAGGTATGTAGCGCGGTATCATCGTCGCGTAGCTGCAGAGACAGTGCACGCAGCAACAGTACGGCGATCTCATTGCGCAATACGGGGAATTGCTCGAGCTGCGGCATGAGGCTATCCGCCATACGCTGCAGACCATTCGGGACGACAAAGAAACGCGGCTGATCGAATAGACGATCGATCAACTCACGTTCCCCTCCAAGGCCAGTAACCGGCACATCGAGGACGAAGGTACGATTCTGGCCGTCCCCCTGATACTCATGGTGACGGCCGCAGGGAATCAGGCATCCACGCGCCCCGGTAATTCGGTCGCCACGACCTTCTATCGCCAACTCGGTACTGCCGCAGGTGGCAAGAATCAGTTGATGATGGCGGTGAACGTGGGCCACGTGTTCCCGGGTCAGGGTACAAGCCCGAAGATCGATGACGGACATGGCATCGCTCTCCATGAGGCCAGGGGTGTCTCAATGATAGGTGCTTCAATACCAGTTATTTCAATACCAGCTATCGCGATAGCAAGGTGTCTCAACAGCAAGTGTATCTCAACACCCTGCACCTCAAACCATGCCCCTATTCACCAGTACTGGCAAGACAGCAAGGTGGTCAGTAATCACGGGGGATCAACGCAGTCATGTCGGTGACGAACGACAGGATCGCCACCGTCGCGATCGGGTTGGCGCGGCATCAACCCGGCAGAGGCCTGTGCTGTACCGCGCACGCTTCGTGTCATCCGCATCAAACGTCGGTAAAGCCTCGCAGGAAAGCCGCCAGATTGTGACTCAGCGCCGGCGTCGGATAACCACCCTCCTGAACCAGCACCGTTGGCAAGCCCAGCTCACCGATCTGGCGGCCAATGGCGACAAAATCCTGGGTCTCCAACCCCATACCCGCCAGGGGATCATCCTTGTGAGCATTGAAGCCCAGCGAGACCACCAGAGCATCCGGGCTGAAGCTCGCCATGGCATCGATCAAGTGGTCGATACCCGACTGGAATACCTCTCCGCCACTGCCGACCGGCAGTGGGATATTGACGTTGGCGCGATCCCCCGGCCCCATGCCTTGCTCTTCTGCCGTACCCCAATAGAACGGATAGAAGTCGCTGGGGTCAGCATGCAATGAGCCGGTCCAGACATCACCGCGATCATAGAAGATTTCCTGGGTGCCATTACCGTGGTGCAGATCGATATCGAGAATCGCTACCTGGGAGAATTTCTCGCGCAGTACCACGGCGGCCAGCGCCGCATTGTTGATGAAGCAGTAACCGCCTGCACGATCCGGGCCGGCATGATGACCTGGCGGACGGCACAAGGCATAGGCGGAACCACCACCATCGACAATACTCTCGGCGGCGGCCTGAGCGGTGGCCGCACTGGCCAGAATTCCGTGAAAGCTGTCAGCGACCATCGGGCAGGCCATATCATGCAGGTGCCACCCTACCTGCCCGGCCGGATGCCTTGGATAGTGCTTGCCAGAGGCTGTGGGGTGAACGCTGGGAGCAACGACATCACTGCCATCCGACAGGTCATGCCAACGACGATAGATGGTCTCGAGAAACTCCAGATACCGCTCGGTATGGATTTCCTTGAGCCGCTCACGAAGCCTGGGGCTATCGACTTCTGTCGGCTCGGTCAGGGTGAACCCGCCCTCTGCCACTCCCTGCTTCAGCAATTCCGTCCGCTGGGGCCCGTCTGGGGACTCGGACAGTGCACCGCGCCTGAAGAAATACGGCGGCGCATGACGCTCCTGGTCAGGGTGATAGAAAAGTTTCATCGGCATGGGTCTCCTGTCAAAACAGCCCCCGTGAGCTGTCAGTCCGGCATAACCGGATACCTCTCGTCGAGAGGTCAGCTACACGGGGATCCCTGTGATATTGCAGGAAAACCGGCCTGAAATACCAGCATTCAGTTCAACTCAATGCGAGCATTTCTCGGCTTCTATGGCCTGCTCAACTCCGCCGTACCACGCTATCGACGCCATCGAACATCAACCACACAGCATTTGAAAAGTTGCTGTCACGCAACAGATCTTGATCCTGGTCAGCAGCGTCCCTTCTTCGCCTGCCCCGGCGGACAGAAGCCTCCACGGCCACGATCGTAGTAACGATCATCATGGCGATGATCGTCATCGAGGATGATCAACGGCTCAGGGCTGATACGTGCGGGATGGTAACTGCACCCCGCCAGCAGCGTTGCGCCCAGCAGTACCGCAACAGGCAACAGGATTCGCATGGTATTCTCCTCATCATTGATGCACATAGAATACCAGGTTTTTGCCCGCCCCCCATGTCGACCCATGGAGACACTCGATGTCTCCATAAAGAGACACTCCAGAGGTCGCGGGTACAGACTCAGGACATGCAGACCTTGCCTCGTCTCTCACGGGATGAGGATGCGATCGTGCAGACAAAAAAATGCGCGAACCCAAACAGACCGATTCGCGCAGGGCCAGCTTCCTGCCGGCACGGGACAACGGCCGCAGGCAAGGGGGCACCCAACCCACGACCGAAGTTCCGGCATAATTGTTCCCGACAAGTACACGCACGCCCCACGTCCATGTGGGTCGGCTACATTCATTCCCGACGAACCCACGCACTTCCCACGTCCATGTGGGTCGGCTACATTCGTTCCCGACGAATCCACGCACTTCCCACGTCCATGTGGGTCGGCTGCATTCGCTCCCGACGAATCCACGCACTTCCCACGTCCATGTGGGTCGTATGTTGTCGGGTTAGATCAAGCTGCCTGAATCATCAGCCTGTACTCCCTGCAGGCCTACATCATCGCTGATCGGCAGATCATCCACCGCGGGTGTCGCGGCTGCTGCATCATCCTGTGCCAGCAATACATTCAGCGACTGAGTATTGGCCTGAGCACCGCCATCCCGTGACAACTCGAACGAAGCCAGGTCCTGGGAACCCCCGCCGAAGCTCAGACGCAACACCTGGACACCGGCTTCCAGCTCCAGACTGACCGATGCATTGTCGGTGTAGGTACCCCAGGCACCAGAGTTCGGAGTGACGGTCGTAGCCTGGTCATAGACCGCTTCATTCTTCTCCACCGAGGCGGTGATACTGCGTCCGTTGTTCGGATTCGAAGTCACGAAGTTCAGCGTATGACTACCAGCCTGTTCAACGTTGATGGTGTATTCCACCCACTCACCATCCTCGATCCAGCCAATCGCTTCACCCTGCCCGACGATGTCCACGGGGGTATCCCGGAAACTGGAGCCCAGCTGCGAACTGGATAGCTCGTTGTAGGACTCGCCCTGCTCTCCTTCGTCAAACAACACCGCATCCAGTTCCAATCCAGCATCGGCATCCACTTGCCAGGGCATTCCACCGGCATTGAAGGCCTGTTGACCATCACGGGACAGGCTGAATGACGCCAGGTCCTGAGATCCGCCATTGAAGGTCAGGCGCAATACCTGTTCACCCGCCTCCAGCGCAACCTGAGTCGGCGATGAGGACTGGAAGTTGCTCCAGTTCCCGGTTGGCTCTACCTGAACCGACTCACTGGTCACATAGGGAGAATTACCGGGTTTGCTGAAACTGGCGGTGATGGTGCGCTGCGCCCCAGAGCTATCCCCCAGTGCCGAGAGGAAACTCAGGTCATAGACGCCAGCCTGGGCAATATCAAGGGTGTACTCGACCCACTCACCATCATCAACCCAGCCGATGGCATCACCATCGCCAACGATATCCACACCATCTCCCGGGCGTACCGGAGTACCAATCTGAGCGGCATCGGCATCGTTGTACGCCACATCCTGCCCGCCTTCGTCATAGTTGACGGCCTCCAGGTTGAAGTCGCTGCCCACCTGCCAGGCCTCACCGTCGGGCGTGAATGCCTGCTGTGCATCATCTACCGGCGGTACCTGGTCGAGACTGAACGAGGCCAGGTCCATGGCGCCGACGTTGAATGTCAGCCGCAGTACCTGCTCACCCTCCTCCAGTTCGAAGGTCAGCGGAGTCGTATCGCTATAGGTGGTGTAGGCACCGGTATTGCTGATATCCACGGTCTGGCTGGCATAGAAGCTGCCACCCTGCTCAAAGGCGGCTGTCACCGAGCGTCCGTCAAGCGGTGTAGAGGCTGACAACGACAGGGTGTAGGTGCCGGCTGTCTCGACATTCAGCGTGTATTCGACCCACTCGCCCCCCGTCACATAACCGATAGCCTCGGTACCGAAGGAAATATCCACGGCTTCATCGCCGCGCAGCGCTGCTCCCTGGTGAGCCGCAGTGGAGTCGTTGTAGGCCACTCCCTGACCACCGTTGTCGTAGAACTTCGCCTCCAGTGTCAGGCCATCAGCTCCCACCGCCCAGGGCGTCTCATCGGTATTGAAGGCCGTCTGCTCATCCGTGGTCGGATTGTCGATGAAGTTGGGTATTCCGTCTCCATCGTCATCATCGTAGAGGTCGACGCGGCCATTGGCGTCAGCATCCTCGGCGCCAGTGGGGTCATAGGTCGTGACATTCTCGACCAGGAAGATATTGTCGTTGTAGTCGTAATTCACCCCGGCATAGTCCTGGATGACGATATAGGTATCCGGGATGACATTGCCCTGAGCATCCTTCGCCACGTAGACACGTATCAGATGTCCATCATTCTCGTCCCAGTTGAGGTTGGTACCGGGATTGCCGATGGCATCGATGCTGTCCTCGTAGAGGTTGGCATCCGGGTCGGACCATGAAATGTAGCCCTGGCGACCGGAAATCTCGGCGAAGAAGCCAAACGGGTCATCCCGATCCAGGCTGATGCTGGCCAGTTGATTGCCGTTGTCCAGTGTGCGTGGCAGCAACGTCTGGCCATCATCTTCATCATGGGCAATGATCTCATCGAGATTTCGGCTATCGACATCATGGATGAACAGTCGCGCGATATCGCCCTGGGTATGATAGGCCGCCAACTGAGTGATCTTGATCGGAGAGGCGCCATCGGCACGCTGGAAGTACGGCGCAAGGATCTCGTCGCCATTGGCCTCCACCAGCCCTCCCTGATTCATCTGCCCCTGGGCGACATCGGTGGAGTAGCCGAAGGCGTTGACAATCTCCTGCACCGTCGGCTCCTGGCCATTCTCTGATTGCCCCTGGGCGATACCTGCCAGCTCAATGATCTTTTCGCCTTCATCCGGGTCACTGGAGTTGATGATCAGATTTGCCTCATACAGGCTGCCGTCATCCGAGTCGGTTGCGATGAATCGCACCTCGACGCTGATCTCCTGCCCAGGCTCCAGCACCAACGGATCGAACGCCGACACCAGTTCGAACAATGCCGGGTCACTGACCTCGACACTGTTGATGCTCAGGTCCTCGAAGCCATCATTGCGCAGCGTCACCGTGGCCACATCATGCACCTGCTGAGCGGCATTGGCGGGATTCTCGATCCGAGACATCACCAACCGGTCATCGGCTGGCACACCGTCATTGTTGATGACAGTCAGGTCACCACCGGTGACCGGTGACACGCCCTCGATGAGGAACATATTGTCGTTGTAGTCATAATTGATGCCGGTGTAATCCATGATCCCGACATAGGTATTCGGAATCACGTTGCCATCCGCATCCAGGGCGCGGAACATGCGTACGGTATAGCCCCGTTCGATGCCATCGGCATCCGCCGGAGGTGTGCCACCGCCAGTCGGGTTGAGTGACGGGTCAGTGGACAGATTGGCCACCTCGAAGCCGAACACACCATTTCCCTGCCAGTCGGACGGGATATCGGAGAACTCGAAGTTCGTGGTCGCAAACTCACCATTGCTCAACAGCGGAAGAATGGACTGGTTGTTATCGCCAGCATGGTTGCTGAAGATAATGTCCTGTCCCTTGTTGCCGGGATTGTGAATGCCCAGTGTCGCACCGCCACCGCCGTGAAACGCCGCCAGTTGGGTGATCTTCGCCTCTCCCACTCCATCGGCAAGCGTCCAGTAACGTGACAGCACCTCGTCGTCATTGACGGGCCGGTAGAGATCAAAATCATTGAGTACGGAGTTACCGCCTCCGTCCACGGTCGGGAGACCGTCGATTCGGTTACCGAAACCGAACACCTCCCAGACTTCATTGACATTGGGTTCCCAGCCGCCTTCATCGCGTGCCTGCCAGAAGCCGGCCATATGAACTTCTGCAACCGGCGAGTCAGCATCGTTGGTGGTCAGGCGGATACTACCCTCGAACACGCCGTCGCCGGCATCCGTGGTCGGTGCTACATAGGCATCTCGATCAAACAGTACCTCGACCTCGATAGACGCCCCTGCGGCCAGGCTCAGCCCATCGAAGATGGTCGGATCTGCCAGTACGAAGGGCCCTTCGATCACAGCGTCAAGAATATCCAGCGTCTCACTGCCACTGTTGCTGATGGTGACAGTGGCACTTTCCTTGAAGTCACGGTCGGGGTTGGAGGCACTGTTGTTCTCCAGGTAATTGAAGTGCAATCGATTGGCAAAATAGGCGGGATCACCGCTCTGCACCTCGATATCGGCGTTGTCGTTACCGGCAATCGGTGTGACATCCAGATAGTCGATATCGTCGGCGCCATCTGCCGCGGACACCGCGCGCAGGTTGTATTGCTGCCCCGCTTGCAGCTCGACCCAGAGGCCTTCCTCGCCAGTGTCTCCCGCTCCCGGGTAAGCCACCGTGCTCAACGTTTGACCGTTGAGAGTCAACGCAAGACTGCCGCCATCGTCAGCCCCCACATTAGCGGCCAGATCGAGGCGATACAGCCCATCTGCATCAACGCTGAAATAGAAGTCCGCCGTCACCTCGTTGATCGAACGGGCACTATCCCCACTTTCCAGTTCAATGCGTGAGCCATCTGTCACATCGGCGTAGACCGGCACGAAGTTGTCAGCAGCCCCCGTGGGTACGCGCAGCAGATCGATATTCGGGCCCACTCCATCCGGTGCGGTTACCGTAATGGTGTTACTGCCAGGCTGCAGATTGACCAGTACATCCTGATAGAACCAGTCATCCTCCGCCGCATTGCTCTGGCCAACAAAATTGACCTGGCCGATATCAACGCCGTTGATCGTCAGCCCCAGAGGTCGATCTGCCTTGGTCGCGGCCAGCGCATAACGGATGCCAATCTCGTAGCTACCGGCCTCATCCACATCAACCGTCCAGGTGATGGTCTGGTCACCACTGCCGTCGAAATCGACAAAGCCATCGCCGGAGGCATTACGGTTATCATCACTGGCCAGAACCACCACGGGGCCATCCAGTTGGGCGCCTTCGGCTTCGTATTCCGCGAAGCCTGACGCCGAGTCGGGATCCTGTAGTACTTCCAACTGATCGATGTTGGGGCCGGTATTGTCAGTAGCCTGCAGGCGTATCGTGTTCTGCCCGCTGACCAATGCTGCCGGGATATCTACCGTCAACCAGTCCGCCCATCGCTCGTCAGCAGTCGCCAACGAGCTGGGAGGGAAGCTCACTACGCCGACACTGACATTGTTGACGAATACCTCCAGCGGACGGTCGGCATCACCGCCATTGGCATAGCGAATCCGCAGTACCGAATCTCCGGCCTGATCCGCCTCGAGATCAAAGGTAAAGGTCAGGAAGTCGACGTTGGTGGCACCAAAGTCCGCATAGCCGCCCGGGACACCGTCATTGCCGTTGGTGTTGCCATCCACTCCATAGGCACCGGGCCGTAACCCATTGGGAAGATCCTGATTGGTCTCCGGGTTATCGACATCACGAATCTCGATTTCCGCGCCCGCCTCGGTGGCAATGCTCACGGCAGTACCATCATCCGGTGTCACATCCTCCGCCTGAATGGCCAGTATCGACACCAGATCATCGGTGCCGGGATCTGGATCCACCGTGCCACCCGGCACCGGGTCGAGACGAATGATCTGACTCTGGCCATTACCGCGGTTGAGGGTCAGCAGATATAACTGGCCAGTGGCCGGATTCTCGATGATATCCAGTGGATCGATGTAGCTGATGACATTGCCGTCGACGTCACGCAACACATCATCGCCAATCACATTGCCATTGGCGTCAAGGGTGATCGAGCGAATGTCATCACCACCGGAATACTCAGTGAACAGCACATTGCCCTGCAGATTGCCGCCGAATATGCCACTGGTGTATTCCACTGCACCGTTGGGGGAACGGTTCTCGCCCAGTGAATAGACTCCGGCAAGGTCGTAGGTGCCCTCCGGGCTGGTGCCACTGGGATACTTGTCTACCTGGTTGGGATCGGTGCCCGAGGTCGGGTTGCCACCATTGAGGATGTACTCATCGCGCAACGGGTTGGGATGACCGTAATAGCCATCTTCCGAAATGCGGAACAGGTAATCATCCTGTTTCTCGACGTTGGTGTAACGCTCGTCCTCTGGGGTATTCGGATTGTCCGGTACATTACCGCCAGCCGCCGAGCCATTGGTCGGCACGTACAGGAACCCGTTGGAGTGCCAGACCAGGTCATAGGCATTGCGTGCACCGGTGGCAAAGATTGTCAGTACTGCGCCATCGGCATAGGGGTCGTAGAAGTCCTCGAGTACATTACCGTCGGCATCCTGAACGGTGGCCACCCCCTGAGCATTGAAGACCAGGAATTCCCCGTTGCCCATCGGAATCGGATCGTCCTTCACATTGGTATCGTCGTCGGCGAAGCGGCGGTTGAGCCCATCGTCCGGCAGCGGTTCGGTGGTCACATCGAAGCCACCAGGAGGCGCGTCACGCGTCGGATCTATCTCCAGCACCGCCGCGTTGAGCAGCCGCTCGGGGCGATCACCCCAGGCACTGTCGGGTTCCCCCATGGCCGAGTTGGAGCCCTGAATCAGGTACAGCAGATGCGTAGGGGCATCCGGATTGGTGAGCGGGTCGTAATCGGGGTTTTCACGGAACTCGAGACTGTTGGTCACGTGGTCGCCGTTGGAGCGCGGCAGACCTGTGATGTAGGGCTCTGCCACACCCGAGAAACCAGGACCATCATCCAGCGTGATCTTCGTCACCCGACCACTGAAGTCCGGCACGCCGTTGTCACGCCCGGACAGCGGAATCGGATAGTTGTCGGTGATCCACAGCACATTGGGATCCGTGGGATCGACGGTCAGTCCGATGATACCGCGACGGTCGTTGCTGCTGTCGGCACCCGGTTCGAAGAAGTAGTCACTGGGCAGGCTCAGCTCAACACGATTGTCGAGCGAACCATCCACCGGGTCGACGTCATAACGCAGTAACTGGCCGCCGATGGTCGCCACATACATGTGTGTGCCATCGGCACTGATCTCCAGTGACGTAAAGCCGAAAGCCCCATCCGCAGCACCATCCAGCTCAACCACATCATCGAAGGCCACGTCACGCGGCACGACCTCGGGTTCCTCACCGGTGACAAAGGTATTGGTGTACTTCTGGAACTCGCGCGTCGGCGCATCCGGATCATCATTGGGACCACGATCCTGGAAGCCTTCGATCACCAGGGTATAACTGGTGAACGGCTTGAGTGCCTGACTCGGTGAGATAGTCAGCGAGTCGAAGCCCCCAGTAGTGTTGGCATTGAAGGTGACTTCCTCTCCCGACACCGTTTCGAACAGCCGGATCGAGCCATCGGCCAGACTCTCCAGCAATGCCCCTCCACGGCCATCGACCACCGAGATACCAACGAAGATGTCTGAGGTCGGATCGACGCCGGAGGGTACTCCGCCATCGGTCGAATCGAGGTCGACTTCCACCTCGTTCTGACCGACACCGGCAATCGCCCGAGCATCAGTGAAGAAGGCATAGTCCTGTGGCGCCTCCCGATCATCGTTAGGCGTCAGGTCCGGCAGTGACTGGATCTCGATGTACTGGATTTCCGTATTCTCGTTGTCCAGTCCCATGGAATCCAGCGTCAGGCGGCCATCGGTGACCTGCACGATGCGTGTCACCAGATCCGAACGCGCCCCTTCGGTATCGTCGGCCGGAGCGGCATCCGCCGGGAAATCATCCGGACGGAACGGGGTGAAGGGATCATTGAACAGCTCACCCTCGGCATTGAGTACATTGTGGCTATCGTAGGGTCCCGAGGTATCACCGATCGAGATGGTGACCTCGTAGTAACCATCCTCGAGTTCAATCTCCCAGCCTGCCCTTACATAGTCGGCAGACGGCTGATCGAAGTGCGCATAGGTCCCCTGGCGAGGGTCCAGCCCGGCAATATCATCAGTACGATCATTCACCGCCACGCTGGTCAAGGCGCTGATATCCAACGGGATGGTGCCGTTGGCGGTACCATCGGCAATGGACGCTTCTGTCACCCAACCGTACTGGTAGCTCTGACCATCGACCGTCAGCGACTGCGTGCCGAAGGCCTTGCCGGTGTCAGCCACATAGCCATCCGGTACCGCCACGCCCTCCGGCTGGAAGTTGATCTTCACCGAGAAGCGGTCCCCCGGCTCGACGTCACGGGGAGGCACGTCACCATCTCGAGAGACCTGGATATTGTCGATATTGGGACCGGCGGTCCCGAGGTTCTCGAGGCGAATGGTAGTGGTCCCTGCCGCGAGCTCAACCTCGATGGTTTCTTCCTGCCAGTTCTCCCAGCCGGGATTGCCGACACCAGTGGAACCGAACGCCAGGCTACCCTGACTGGCGCCATCGACCAGAATATTCATGGGGCGATCAGCGCCAGCACCGTCACCATTGGTATAGCGTACTGTCAGTTGATACGTACCCGCTTCATCGACACTTACCTCGAAGGACCCGGCATCGCCGACATCTCCTCCCATGTCCAGATAGCCGGTACCGGTAAAGCCATCCCACAGACCATCGGCACCTGTCGCATCGTTGGTTTCAGGGTTGGAGGGGTCACGTACCTGCGTATCCAGGCTGTCACCGACATTGTCGGGATCATCGATGATCAGTTCCTCTCCCTCGATGACAAAGTCGAAGGGGGCGACGCCCTCGATGGTCACGCTATCGGTCACACTGGCTTCGTTGCCGACGGCGTCGGTGACAATCAGCATGACGTCGATGCTGCCACTCTGGCCGGTCAGGTCCAGCGTGACATCGCCATCGGCATCCGGTGTGACTTCGCTACGAGTGGTGCCACCGTCCAGCGAGATGGCATAACTGACAATGTCGTCATCAGCACCGCTGATGTTGAACACTGCGCTTGCCAGTTGATCATCGCTCAGACTGTCATCTGCGGCGGTGAGGGCCAGGTTGCCATCGACATCCGCACTGGCATCGACCGGTATCGGGCCGCTACCGGCCTCGGTGATCTCGATGCGATCAATATTGGGCCCCGTGCTCGCGCCCGGCGGTATGGCCAGTGCGATGGTGTTACTGCCAGCCTCGAGGCTGACGGTTACCGTCTCGAAGACCCAGTGATCAAAGCCCTCTTCTGGCCCGCTGCCATCCGGATCGGTACTGGCAAACGCAAGGCTCTGCCCCCCATTCCCATTGACGGCCAGATCAAGCGGCCGAGGCGTATTGCTGGCATAGCGAATGTTGAGATCATAGGTGCCAGCCACAGACACATCGACCTCGAAACTCAGGGCGTCACCTGCCGTATCACCGAAATCCACGTAGCCAGTGCCGGAATAGTCCGGGCGCAGGCCACTGAAGCCCGAACCGGTCTCTGGGTTGTCGGCGTCGCGAACCGTAGTCACGGTGGCATTGCTGCCATCATCCTGCAGCGTGATGGTGCCGCCCTCGGCCTGCAGGGAAATTGGCGTAAAGCCTGTCTCATCGACGTCAGTTACCGTAACGGCAAGCGTCTCGGTGGCACTGAGATCACCGTCGACAACGCTGACCTCCACCTCGTAGACGCCATCCTCATCGGCATCCACCGCCAGCTCATAATCTCGCGGTGAAATGAAGCTCAGAACCCCCGTGTCACTGTCGATCTCGAACAGCGGAGCATCGACGCCACCAGTAATGGCGTACACCGGCGCATTCAGGCCTATGGCCTCACCGTCCTCGTCAACCACCGGAATGGTACCGATCTCGGTCACATTCTCGGCCACATTCAAGGCGTTCGGAGCAACAGCGATGCTTTCGTTGAGATCGGTCACACTGATCAACGTCTGCTGCGAGACACTGGTGGTGCCATCACTGACCACTACAGTCAGCTCATAGATACCATCGGCATCCGCGTCGGAGGGTAGCTCCGCATCCGGTGCAGCCAGGAAGTTCAAGGCGCCCGTGTCGGCGTCATAGCTGAACAAGGCAGCATCCGCCCCCTCGAGGCTGACAGCCAGGTCATCACCATCGGTATCATCCAGCATCAGGCTGGCAACAGCGGTGGTGTTCTCATCAACACTGACTGCGGACTCGAGCCCTTCCAGCGTTGGCGCGCTGTTATTCGGCGCGGTGGTGGGCTCCAGCACCAGCGAATCAATACGCATCAGCTCGCCGCCTTCCGCCTGGAGGGCCAGGCTCGCCAGCATACCAGCAGTGACCAATACCGGCGTCTCGAAGACGATCTCCTTGCGGTTGCCGCTCTGTCCGGCGTTACCACGCGCCCCATCACCGACAAGGGTGCCGAAGTCATCATTGAGTACGACTGTCGACTCGAGTTCGCCACTGGTCGTATTGCGTGCTTCCAGTACCGTGTCACCGATGGTCAATGTCAGGCTACCGGCACCATCGGTCTCGTCGTAGACGAACAAGCGCAACGTGTACCAGCCGGGAGTAACACCGGCAGCATCCAGTTCAGTGGATATCGTGGCCGGCTCGCTACTGATCATGCGAACCAGTTGCTCATTGGAGGCCGACACATTGCCGGTGGCGACAATATTTGCCGCACTCAGGTCAGTGAAATCCTCGGCCTCGATGATCACCGACGGTATCGGCGCCTGCTCATCAATCTCGAAGTTGAGTGTCTGGGTGGCAGACAGTCCCCCGGCATCAGTGGCACGCACGACGATGTCGAAACTACCGGCAACTTCCGGGGTCCCCTGGATGACTCCGTCGACCACCTCGAGCCCAGCCGGAAGATCTTCTGCACTCAGTGTTAGATCATCGCCGTCCGGATCAGAGAATAACGGCGCGAACTGGGCCAGCTCGATGTGGATGAAAGCTTCCCCCACCTGGCCGAAGTACGGCTCCAGTGCGGCCGGTTCTGCCACTGGCGCGTCATTGACGTTCTCGACTGTCAACGCAAAATCGGTTGTTGCTGTCGCCTGCCCATCATCAGCAGTGATGGCCACGGTATAGCCGCCCGGCGCAAGGTCACCGAGACTGCCGGACAGGACTAGACCATCAAACTCAAGACCGTCGACGGAAACAGCATTGCCGGAAGTCTCTGTAACAACGACACTGAATGTCAGATCATCGCCGTCATCGTCGACAAACGGCAGGTCGATTTCCAGCGTCGAGCCCTCCGCCACTGCCAGATCTGCGATGCCGTTGCCAACCACTCGCGGAGCCTGGTTGGTATCAACATCTGAGCCGCTGCTCAGTTGCACATTACTGAAGCGTGCCGTTCCTCGGACTCCGATATCGTCGTCATTGACGAATACCAGTGAACCGATGGTCTGCCCCGCATGGGCAGAAAGATCAATGGTGAAACGTGTGGTGCCATCACCATTGTCGACGCCCTCACCACGCAGATCGACGAAGCCCCCTTGGGTCTGGGTTCCACCCAGTTGATAGACGGAGTTGCCACCATTGAAGGGGCTATCGTCAGGGTCAAAGCCGACGGCGATGATCTCCGATGCTGGCGAGGATGAGGCCGCCAGATCCAGTGTCAGCACGGTATCGTCTGTGATCACGAAATCCTCGGCCAGACCGACACGCTTCCATACATTGCTGACAAGCGCCAACGTCGCGCCATCGTCTTCGATCTCGACTCCCGTTCCTGCTTCGGGATTGTCCTGAAACGCATCCCACTCGGTAATGGCGTCTGCGCTGAAGGTCACATCAACTACATCCAGTACGGGACCCGTACCATCATCCTGCAACACCACACTGGTGGAAGCGCTGGCTTCATTACCGGCAGCGTCGACAACATACAGGGTGACATCGGCATCACCGGTCGGTTGAGCGGACAGATCCAGCAACAGGCTGTTGCCATCCACCCCCACCGCCGACCGGGTCACTCCACCATCGAAACTCACTGCGGCGCTCTCGATATCCGCATCCAGACCGGCCAGATTGAAAGTCACGGCTTGGCTGTCAGCCGGCAATATCGGGTCAACAGGGCCGGTGATGGCCAGGTCTCCACCCTCATCGGCGGTGGTATCCAGGCTGAGAGCCATCCCTTGCTCAGCGCGATTGCCGAAGGCGTCGAGCACAATGAAGGTCGCGTTCAGGTCACCATCCATCTGGCCGCTGAGATCCACACTGAAGTCACCAGCGGCATCAGGCTGAACTTCTGTCACCGTGATGCCACCGTCGAAGCTGACCCCGATGTAGACCACATCGTCGTCCAGGCCTGTGACATTGAAGTCAGCCGCCGCGGTATTGGCGCCATTGATCAGGGTACTGCCTGCGGAAAACACGAGGTCTCCCTCGACGTCTGCCAGTACATCGCCAACAGGCCCGCTACCCAGAGTGGTGACTTCGAGGCGATCGATATTGGGGCCGCTGCCGGCGCCCACAGGAATCGCCAGGCGGATGACGTTGTCACCGACCTGCAGATCGGTACTCAGCGTCTGGTAACTCCATTGATCAAAGCCTTCGGTATCCGGATCGCCATCCACATCAGTGCCATCGAAGGCAAGCGTCAGCGCTGTGCCATCATTGACACTCAGCTCCATCGGACGCGCGCCATTGCTGGCGTAGCGAAAGTTGAGGTCGTAACTTCCTGCCTCGGCCACATTCACGGTGAAGCTGATGCTGTCGCCTGGCACGCTGCCGAAGTCGAGGTACCCATCACCGGAATAATTCGGGCGCAGGCCCTGAAAGCCGCTCCCTGTCTCAGGGTTGGCCGCATCACGCACCAGTGTGCCGGAATCATTGTCGACGCCCGGTAGAGCATCTTCAGCCTGAATGACAATGGGATCGATCAGCGGTCCTGTCGGGTCAACCGGATCCGCAGCCAACAGCGCCACTTCAACCTTGTCGATATTCGGCCCATTATCCCCCCCGCCCAAGCGCAAGGTGTGACTGCCGGCAGGCAGGCTGACTTCAATGGTTTCCGTGCTCCAGCCTTCCCACTCAGATGCTTCACCATCGATAGGTAGATTTCCTGCGGGCACCTCTCCGGTAACGTCATCCGGGTAGTAGAGCGCTGCCGCAGTAGCAGCAAAATTGAAACTGCCCAGGGTCGTGAGTTGCCCCCCTCCATCAACAAGCGAAAGGGTCAAAGGCCGGGCACTGGACGAGGCATAGGTTGAGGTAACGGTATAAGTTCCAGCAACCGCGACATCAAGGGTGAACTCGGACCAGGCCGCGGCATTACCGAATGCCCAGTCAACATAGCTCGTCCCCTCAGCACCGACTCGAAAGGTCTCACTACCGTCAGTGAGGTCGGCAATGGTATCGGGCGTAACCACGCGGTTGGTGGCGCCATCATCGTCGTTCGGCGTCGGCGACAGGACCATGTCCTCGGCCTGAATCACGTGTACGTTCGGGTCTGGTGCTCGCACCTCCAGATAGTCGATATTGGGGCCACTGGCTCCATTGGAAGTGAAGCTGACAGTATTCTCACCGGCCTGTAGCTGAACACGAATGGTCTGCTCGCCAAACTCACTGAAGTCCGAAGCATCGGCCGTCAACGTCGTGCTGTGCAGATCGAACATGCGATCGACCAACTCGTTGTTGACCTCAAGCCGTAGCGGTCGATTGCGCCCACTGCCATCATCGTTCTGGCTCAACGCATAACCCAGCGCCAGATCATACTCCCCTGCCTCCGTCACGTTGAAGGTGAAGGTCAGCGACTCGCCAGACGCTTCCACATAGTCGATGTAGGCTCCGCCATCGGCGTTGTCAGTGTTGGAGTCTGAGGGATCATCGACGACACCAATGCCCGGGCCAATCACCGTCGCATATGCGCCATCGCCAGCATCATTGTCCTCAGCCTGGATTCGAATCGGCGAGAAGGTATCTGCCGTCACCTGTGCTGCGGCAGCCAGAGGCAGGCTGTCGGCATCCCGCACCAGGGGAGCGGCCATCGGGGACGCAGACTGCACGTTGCCCGGGACATGATCTACGGCCCTGCTACCGGCAGCCTCAGCCTTGACCATACCAGGGTGGGACTCACCGCCATCAGGAGTTCGATCATGCTGCTTTATGTTAGCGCTAACACTCCCATCGACCAATACACCCACCGATGCACCATCTTCGACAGTCTCCTCGCTTTCGGACACCACTTCGAACACCAATGCACTGCTCAATTCCCCTAGCACTACACCGTGCTCGTCGAACGCCTTGACGACCGCCTTGAGCGCCCCCAAGGGTGGCGCAGGCAACTCTTCGAAAACAAAGGGATACTGGGCCGCTTCGAAGCTCGAAATACTGCCCATTGCATCCGGCCATTGCAATTCAATGGCCGCAATGGACTGCGCCCATTCGCCTGGATGTGGAACGACAGAAAGGTCGTACTTCTCCAGCATTCCCCGATAAACTGAGTCGCCCGCCTGGAGCAACTTGTGTAGTGTTTTACTCTGGTCGCGACCCACTAATGCAATCGAATACATTGCTGACCCCCAATCATTTTATCCTACTGACCTTTTAATACGCCCTGAAAAAAGCGCATTCGCATCATCCAAACTGCAACAACATACTCAGCACAGCCTTCCTGACCTCAGAAAAACAAAGCGAAATCAAACTTCACTTCCTTCTAAACCATGTCCTTAATCAAGCTACGAAGTGCCTGGCGACGTGCCATTCAACATCGCAACAAGACAAGAACATCCTTTGGTGAGTCTAGTCCTGAGCAGGAAATCATCAAGCACAACAAACACAATATCTCATTCCTGATAAGCACCATTTCAGGACGTGGAAGATCAAAAATTAACAATTTATTTTCAACAAGTTAAGAGAAGACAGGTCATCATTTTCCTAACGCGTAAGCATAATTCATTACTAATCATTCATATATAAAACCAAGCCTTTGAGATTAGAAAACTAGTACTATTAATTTTAATTTCTCACGCCTCCGATCAATAGATATAATCAAAAAACTAATTATCAAAAAATCAGCAAAACAAGTTCCTATCCACCTGAGACTCGATGACCAAGGAATACCTGGCTTTTTCACTACTGACCGTTTGAAATACGGGAATTAGTTTCCGACATCGACCAGACTGACAAGAAAATGGGGACACTGATTTCTGTCGCCAGGACCAGTGATTCATCGAAAGACGACAACTCGTCAGCCCCCTTACAAGAGCAAGGGAACTCGCCGTATCCAATGGGTTCTCTACTGGGAACTGTTATATGAATGACCTGAGAAAGGTACTGAACTACTGCCGAGGTAGTTTCCTGCATGTAGGAATATTCAGCCTGTTCATCAATCTACTGATGCTGGTTCCCCCGCTGTATATGTTGCAGGTGTACGACCGTGTCATTACCACACGCAGCGCAGAGACGCTGCTGATGCTGACGCTGGTGGTTGTGTTTCTGTTCATGGTGATGGGCGGGCTCGAACTGATGCGCTCGAGAATACTGGTTCGGGTCGGCAACAAGCTCGATGTACTGATCAGCCCCCGTTTGTACCATGCCATGTTCCAGCGCACTCTGATGATGCCGGGCAAACCTTCGGCGCAGCCCTTGAGCGACCTTACCGCCTTGCGGCAATTCCTCTCCGGCAACGGCTTGTTCGCCTTCTTCGACACTCCCTGGGTGCCGATCTATATCGCGGTGTTGGCTCTTTTTCATCCCTGGTTCGGGCTTTTTGCCATCGCTGCCGCCGCCGTTCTCATTATCGTCGCATTGATCAATGAATGGTCAACACGTGCATTGCTCAGCGAAGCCAACGGGCAGCACGTTGCCGCTCAGGATCTAGCCAACAGCAACCTCCGCAACGCCGAAGTGCTCCATGCCATGGGGATGCTACAGGGCATTCAGGGACGCTGGACGGCTCGTCATCGTGAGTATCTGGTGCTGCAATCCAAGGCCAGCGACCGCGCCGGACTACTGACCAACACCTCCAAGGTGCTGCGTCTGATGTTCCAGTCGCTGATCCTCGGCCTGGGGGCCTGGCTGGTACTGGCCGGAGATATCACCCCCGGCATGATGATTGCCGGCTCCATTCTGATGGGCCGCGCGCTGGCTCCCATTGATCAGATGATCAATGGCTGGAAAGGTTATTCCGGTGCTCGCACGGCTCGGGGGCGGCTGGAGGAACTACTGGATGCCGTGCCGGCCCCTACCCCGGGCATGCCCCTGCCTCAGCCGAAAGGCACCCTGACACTCGAGGGTGTCAATGCTGCGCCGCCGGGCGAACGTCTGCCGACGCTTCACAATATCGATCTGCAGATGGCAAAGGGCGAACATATTGCGATAGTGGGACCCAGTGCGTCGGGAAAGTCGACACTGGCCCGTATAGTGCTCGGAATCTGGCCAGTGCAACTCGGCAATGTGCGTCTCGATGGTGCTGACATCACCCAATGGGATCGTATGGCGCTGGGCCCGTGTCTGGGGTACCTTCCACAGGACATCGAGCTGTTCGATGGAACAGTGGCCGAGAACATCGCGCGCTTCCAGGACGTTGACGCAGCAGCAGTCGTCGAGGCCGCCAATCTCGCAGGTGTACATGGCATGATATTGAGCCTCCCCGACGGCTACGACACCATGCTCAACCATGGCGGCGCTTCGCTGTCGGCTGGCCAGCGTCAGCGCATTGGCCTGGCTCGGGCGCTGTATGACAACCCGGTGCTGGTGGTGCTCGACGAACCGGATGCGAATCTTGATGAAAGTGGCGAGGTGGCACTCTCCAATTGCCTGAAGCAACTACAACGGCGCGGCACCACTGCACTGATCATCAGCCACCGCCAGCGCCTGCTGCAGCAAGTCGACCGGGTACTGGTCATGCGTGATGGTCGAATTTCTTCTCTTGCGCCACCCAGGCATTCATCTACAGCCGCTCCGACAGTCACCGCACTGCGACCCAGTGCGCGTGGCCATAACAGGTCAAGCGAGGAGTCCAGATCATGAGTGTTGCTCTCGACAATACCGAGCAAGGAAATGAACTGCCGCTGCATGATCGCAGGTACCGTCGACTTGGGATCGCCATCCTCGTTATCGCCTTTGGTGGATTCGGGAGCTGGTCAGTGCTGGCCAACCTCTCGGTGGCCGTGGTTGCCCCAGGCTCGGTCTCGGTTGAGAGCTTTACCAAGACCATTCAGCATCTCGAGGGTGGCATTGTCGAATCGATCCTCGTCGAGGACGGCACCCGGGTGGAGGTCGGTGACGTACTACTCAAGCTTGATGATACGCAGACCCGCTCTCGTAAACAGATCGTGGAAGCGAACTACCTGATCGCCCGCGCCACTGAAATCCGCCTGCTGGCGGAGCAGGCCGGGGCCGAAGCCCTCGTCTTTCCGGACGAGTTGATCGCCTCCAGCAACCAGAGGGTGCAGGAAGTCCTCGAAGTTCAAAGACGCCTGTTCGAATCACGCCGCGAGTCCCTTTCAGGCACCCTGGCCTCACTTGATGAGCAAATGGTGCAGCTGGAGGAGCAGATAGCGGGCCTGGAGGACACTCAGTCGATCACCAGCCAGCGTATTGCCTCGCTCAACGCGGAAGTTACCAACCATCGACGACTGTTTCGAGATGGTCTGATCAGTAGCCAACGCATGCATGAAATGGAGCGCGAAAGCCTCGAATATCAGAGCGATAACGCCGGGCATGCCGCCGAAGTGGCCAGACTACGCTCACAGATCAGCGAGAACGCGCTGCAGAAGCGGATCCAGATTCAGGAGTTTCATCAGGAGGTCGGTGAAGCCTTGCGCCAGATCCAATCCGAAGTCACCGATGCAGAGGAGAGCTTGATTGCTCTTACCGAGCAATTACGACGCACCGAGGTCATCGCCCCCGTCTCGGGCACTGTAGTAGGACTTCAGGTCCATACCCTGGGAGGAGTGGTTCGCGGCGGCGACCCTCTACTGGATATTGTGCCAACCGGCGATGGATTTATTGTCGAAGCCCGCGTCGCCAACCACGACATCGACAATATCTACATGGGACAACCCGCTGAGATCCGCTTCAGCGCCTTCAATCAGCGTCTGACCAATGTGATCGAAGGCGAAGTCGTACATGTCAGCGCCAACAGCTTCGAGGATGAGGCCACCCGCACTCGCTACTACAAAGTGCGTATTCGCGTCACCGAAACAGGTGAAGGCAACATGACTGAAGAGATGCGGCTATTGGCAGGCATGCCGGCCGAAGTCATGCTGCGCACCGGAGAGCGCAGCTTCGCGAGCTACGTCGCCAAACCGATAACCGACATGCTGGCCAGAGCAATGAGGGAGGAATAGAGCTGTGAGGCGCGAGTTGCCAGCTTCGAGAGGCGAGAGGCGAGTTGCCAGCTTCGAGAGGCGAGCGGCGAGCTACGAGCAGCTCATCGCCAAACCAACAGTTCCGTGCATTTCCCCCGGGGTTCGGGGTTCGGGGTTCGGGGTTCGGGGTTCGGGGTTCGGGGTTCGGGGTTCGGGGTTCGGGGTTCAAGCTCGAGCGTAGCGTGCTCGTAGCTCGCCAGTCGTAGCTGAGGTCCATGCTCGAG
>NZ_FRCA01000017.1:0-1584 GCF_900142755.1 Halomonas cupida
ACCGCACCACACCAGCAGATCCGCGCATCTGCGCCAGTGTGGTGCGGACGAAAATCAAATCGATCAGGATGAGCTATTTGATTGCCATGTTAATAGTACGGCAGGAAGCGTTGAGCGGCCCCTGGTGTCAGTGGGCCTTGAACTTCGCCACTGCCCACAGCAACACCACCGAGCCGACCACTGCGGTCACCAGCGAGCCAATGAAATTACCGGCGGAAAGGCCGAGCAGACTGAACATCAGTCCCCCCACCAATGACCCCACGATGCCGACACCGATATTACCGATCAGCCCGAAGCCACCGCCACGCATGATATTGCCGGCAATCCAGCCGGCAATGCCCCCGATGATCAACCACGCAATGAAGCTCATACCTCTCTCCCATTCATTCTCAAGCAATGACTGAATTATAGAGCCGCACTGCCAACACACAATGCCGCTGCCAGCTCCCTCTACCCGGAGCGCCCCCCTAGAAGGAAGAGCCCGGCTGCATCAGAAACTCGCGCTCCTCTGCTGTCGACTCTCGTCCCAGCACCTCGTTGCGATGCGGGTAGCGACCGAAACGCAGCAGGATATCGCGATGCCGGTGTTCGAAGCGCAGGTTATCTTCAAGCCCCGATTGATCGAACAGACGCAGCGCTTCATCGTGCACTGCAAGGGACTCACTGTGCATATACGGCATATACATGAAGGCCCGCCACGCCACATCCAGTACCCGATCAGCCTTCTGGGCCACCGCTTCCTGCGCCAGCACCAACGCCTGTCCATCCTGGGCAAAGGCTCGCGCCGAACCACGGTGAATATTGCGCGAGAACTGATCGAGCACCACGATCTCCGCCAGCCGTCCTCTCGCTGACGTGCGCCAGCGCCACAGCTCACCAGCTGCAGCAGCGTCCAGTGTCGCACCAAAGGTTTCACGTATACGTTGATCCAGGGCCTCATCCCTGACAAACCACTGACGAGGGTTCAAGGTCTGAAACCAGAATTCAATCACTTCATCAGGTCGTTCTGCCGACATTGACATCGCTCTCTCCACTTGCTCGCCTGGCGTATACCCGTTGATCACGAACCTGCATGACCCAGTGTCATATCGGCTGCCATTTACTGTAGTCGATAGTGTCTCGTTGCCATCATCGCGGTCCTGCCGCCACCACTGCAATATCGGCAACTGCCTTGCATTATGCCGCTACAGGCATAAAAACCATCGCCTGGCGTAATATTAACCCGGCATGCTTTCATGTTGGGTGAATGGCGGCACAGGGACGTGCCGCCGTCGGCCATCAGGCCGACGCGAGACCGCACCACACCAGCAGATCCGCGCATCTGCGCCAGTGTGGTGCGGACGAAAATCAAATCGATCAGGATGAGCTATTTGATTGCCATGTTATTAACCCGGCATGCTCTCATGTTGGGTTAATGGCGGCACAGGGATGTGCCGCCGTCGGCCATCAGGCCGACGCGAGACCGCACCACACCAGCAGATCCGCGCATCTGCGCCAGTGTGGTGCGGACGACAATCAAATCGATCAGGATGAGCTATTTGATTGCCATGTTATTAACCCGGCATGCTTTCATGTTGGGTTAAT
>NZ_FRCA01000017.1:1594-73434 GCF_900142755.1 Halomonas cupida
GCACCACACCAGCAGATCCGCGCATCTGCGCCAGTGTGGTGCGGACGACAATCAAATCGATCAGGATGAGCTATTTGATTGCCATGTTAATAGCAACCGCCGAGAACATCAGGCTCACCAGGTCGCCCTCCGGCAACAGTAATCCCGAGCTCGAAGACAGATGACATCCAGCGACATCAGGCTGGAGCCTGAAGCGGCCACTCTCTACGACAAAAGGTGTATGGCTGCCGCTTTCAAAGCGGATAGACTACGCCGGTTGTAGTTAAGCAACGGTTTTATTGCCAAACTTAATCCTTTAAGTGGCCGACTGGAGATCGCTTGTTCGTAGACTTCCAACACTGACTGTCCGTGCCTTCACTGCTGTCGATTCGCTGTAGTCGAATCCAGGTGGCAGGGCCTACCCTGAACAGTTGAAGGATGGTACGCGAGCCGAACTTCGCAACTGGCGTTCACCACTGGTGTTCATAACTGAAGTACGCAACGCCCGACAGCCCGCAGCCACTACAACAGACTGCCTGCGTCTCACAAGGCCCAGCATCCCAGACCGCAAGGAAGTTTAACCATGCCCCTACTGACCTTTGCGTCCTTCCTGTTCTTCACCGGATTGGTCGCATTCATTACCTGGCGCATCACCCGCCGCGATGATCACTCCAGCACCAACGGCTTCTTTCTTGCTGGACGTACCCTGACCTTCCCGTTGATTGCCGGCTCTCTGCTGATGACCAATCTCTCGACGGAGCAGATGGTTGGCCTCAACGGTTCGGCCTTCTCCGACGGGCTAAGTGTCATGGCATGGGAAGTCGTCGCCGTCATCGCCCTGGTGGCTCTCGGCCTGTTCTTCCTGCCGCGCTTTCTCAAGAGCGGTATCGCCACTGTGCCCCAATTGCTGGAAATCCGTTTCGACAAGGGCACCCAGTTGATCTGTAACGTGATCTTCCTGATTGCCTATGCGGTGATCCTGTTGCCGATCATCCTCTACTCCGGTGCCGTCGGCCTTCAGGGAATGCTGGACCTGCACAGCCTGACCGGCATCCAGTCCGACACGGTACTGCTGTGGTTGACGGTATGGATCGTCGGCATCATCGGCTCCATCTACGCCCTGTTCGGTGGCCTGCGCACTGTTGCTGTCTCTGACACTCTCAATGGTGTCGGGCTGTTGGTTGGCGGCTTCGTGATCGTCTACTTCGGCCTCCAGGCCGTCAGTGACAACAGCGGCATCATGGCCGGCTGGGATATTCTCAAGGAGAGCAATCCCGACAAGATGAACTCCATCGGCGGCCAGGACCAGCAAGTCCCCTTCTTTACCCTGTTCACCGGGGTGTTCCTGATCAACCTGTTCTACTGGACCACCAACCAGCAGATCATTCAGCGTACCTTCGCCGCGAAGAATCTCGCCGAAGGCCAGAAAGGTGTCCTGCTGACGGGTCTGTTCAAACTGCTTGGCCCGCTCTATCTGGTGCTGCCCGGCATCATCGCCTACCACCTGTATGCCGACCAGGGCGTCAAGGCCGATGAAGCCTACGGTCACCTGGTATTCAATGTCCTTCCCGCCCCGCTGACCGGCTTTTTTGCGGCGGTGATGGTCGGCGCCATCCTGTCGTCCTTCAACTCGGCGCTGAACTCCACGACCACGCTGTTCAGCCTCGGTCTGTACAAGTCAGTACTGAAGAAGGATGCCACTGACGAACAGGTAGTCACCGCGAGCAAGGTGTTCGGTTGGATCATGGCTATTTCAGCAATGATCATTGCCCCTCTGCTGGCGGGCCAGGAGAGCCTGTTCGGCTACCTGCAGAAGATGAATGCCATCTACTTCATTCCGATTCTGGCCGTGGTGCTGGTCGGCCTGCTGACCCGTCGCGTACCGCCCATGGCCGCCAAGATCGCCCTGGTCGGTGGCTGTCTGCTGATCTTCGCCGGCTACTTCGTCCCGCCCTTCAACAAGCTGCCGACCATCATGCATGAATTCCACTTCGTGGCACTGGTGTTCGTGTTGCTGGTGATCATGATGCTGATCATCGGCAAGCTGCGTCCACGTACCGAGTCCTGGGTGCAGGAAGATGTCGGTGCCGTCGACCTGACCCCGTGGAAGGGAGCCGTTCCCGCGGGTATCGCCCTGGTGGTAATGGTCATTGCCATGTACATCGCTTTTGCCGGCGGCTGATCCGCCGCTCAACACCACAGCGATGCTCGGCGCCCTGCTTCATGCAGGGCGTCGTCGTCTCAGGGCAGGGGTTTCAGGAACGGGGGGGCAAGATCCGGGCGCACTCATGTCCTTATTGGTGGGATGAAGGACATTGAGGACATTCCTCTGGTGTCGCACACTGCTCAACATACGTTGGATGGCAGGAGTGCCCATGATCATACCCCCGCGCCGCGTGGCCCTGATTGCCTACCCGGATTGCCAGGTGCTCGATGTGACTGGTCCCTGGCAGGTCTTCGCCAGTGCCAATGTGCTGGCCGAGTCTCCCCTGTATGAGCTGAGTCTGGTGGCACGAGGTGCCGGATCGGTCGTCACCAACGGCGGCCTGGTGCTGCAGGCCAATCTCGACTGGCAGGGGCTGGAAAGGACCGGGGCCCCGGATACGCTGCTGGCCGCCGGAGGTAGCGGCGTCTTTGATCAGTGTCGCCATCGCTATCACATTGATGGTTTGCGCGGAATGGCCGCGGATGTCCGCCGCCTCGGTGCCATCTGCAGCGGCGCTTTTCTACTCGCTGAAGCCGGGCTGCTCGAGGGCCACCGCGCGACCACGCACTGGCGCCATTGCCAACAACTCGCCGACAGTTACCCGGAAGTCGAAGTGGTGGCTGATGCGCTCTACATCGAGGACCGGGGACGCTATACCAGTGCTGGAGTCACTGCCGGGATCGACCTGGCTCTGTCCATGGTGGAAGCCGATCAAGGACCCGAGTTGGCCGGTCGCGTTGCCCGCGAACTGGTGATGTTCCTGCATCGGCCGGGAGGTCAGTCACAATTCAGCGAGGCACTGCTCAGCCAGCAGCGAGCCGGAACACGACTCCGCCCGTTGGTCGAGGCACTTCATGCCAACCCCGGTGGCGAACACGATATCACCTCCATGGCCGAGCGACTGGCCGTCACACCACGTCATCTATCGCGGCTCTTCCGGCGCCAGTTGGGCACCTCCCCCGGTGAGTACCTGACTCGCCTGCGCCTCGAGGCGGCACGTGGAGAGCTGGTAGCCGGCGAGCCCTCATTGTCACGTCTGGCGGCCCGCTGGCGCCTCGGGGGTGCTGAGCAATTCCGGCGCCTGTTCCAGCGCTATTATGGAATCTCTCCCTCGCTCTACCGCACACGATTCACCAGTACCACCACGAGCACTGCCCTTACCGCTGACCACCACCGAGGACTGTCATGATTCGCTCACTTCCCCTACCGGTTACCCTGCTGTCGCTGTGCCAGGCGCTGCTGGTCACCGGCAATATCCTGCTGATTGCCGTGTCCCCGCTGATCGGCGCCAGCCTCGCGCCCTCAGCGTGGCTGGCCACCCTGCCGGTAGCGATCCAGTGGCTGGGGCTGATGAGCGCCACCATTCCAGCATCACTGTTGATGGCACGGCTGGGGCGGAAACGTGGCTTTACACTCGGCAACCTGATGGGGCTGGCGGGTGCTCTGCTGGCTATCCTTGCCCTTCACCAGGGCAGCTTCCGCCTGTTCTGCGTCGCGACCTTCGCCATCGGGATCGGGATCGGCTTCGGCCAGCTGTATCGTTTTGCCGCAGTCGAGGCAGCCCCGCCCGCCGATCGTGACCGTGCCATCGGCCTGGTCATGGGGGGCGGGGTACTGGCGGCCTTCTTCGGCCCCTGGTTGGCACGCCACAGCCATGCGCTGGCCGATACCGAGTTTCTGGGCAGTTTCATCGGCCTGGCCGTGCTCTATACCATTGCCCTGATCGTGGTGCACTTCACTCGCCTGCCCGGCCCGGTCGACACCCGCACCCGCGGCGAGCCACGCCCCCTGTCGCAGTTGTTGCGCCAGCCGAAAGTGGTGCTGGCCATCATCAGTGCACTGATCGGCTATGGTGTGATGACCCTGGCCATGACCGCCACACCACTGGCCATGGCCCACGCCGGACACTCCTTCGATCATGTATCGATGACTATCCAGTGGCACGTCGTGGCGATGTTCGCGCCGTCCTTCATTACCGGTCGCCTGACCTCGCGGCTGGGTGCCGAGACCATGATCGTGCTGGGTTGCGCATTGTTGATGGCCAGCGCCGTCGTGGGCGTGCTCATCCCGAGTCTGACAGGCTACAACCTCGCACTGGTCCTGCTCGGCCTGGGGTGGAACTTCACCTTCCTGCCGGCCACCGGCCTGCTGACCGAGTGCTACCGTCCAGAGGAAAAGGCCCGTGTGCAGGCAGCCAATGAGTTTCTGGTGTTTTCCACCGTTGCCGTGACCGCGTTGAGTGCTGGCCCTCTGGTCTCCATTGCCGGTTGGCAGGGTCTCAACCTGTGGCTACTTCCTCTCCCACTGCTGCCAATCGCTGTTGTCCTGCTGCAACGTCTTGTGTTTGCGCCCCAACGCCCCCAGATTAAGCAACAGGAAAAATGAGGGAGCCATGAAGGGAGCCATGCATGCCCCAGGATCTGACCCGTGATCTGATGGATCTGATCGAACGCGGCCGTGACCGCCAGCTACGTCTGGCGGTCACCGGTTTATCACGAGCCGGCAAGACCGCCTTTCTGACCTCGCTGGTTGATCAGTTGCGGCATGCGGGCCTCGAGGCGCGTCTCGACCTGCTCGGTGCCAGCCGTGAAGGTCGCCTGCTGGGTGCCCAGCGTGTCGCCCAGCAGGACCTTGGCGTGCCACGTTTCCCTTTCGACCAGGCTCGTGCCTCGCTGGAGCAGGATCCGCCCTGCTGGCCGGAGCCGACTCGCGGCATCAGCGAACTGCGCCTGAAGATTCGCTACCATCCATCCCGTCAGGTATGGCTACGCCCGGAAACGGTCGAGCTGACTCTGGATCTGTTCGATTACCCGGGCGAATGGCTGCTCGACCTGCCGCTGCTCGACCATGACTACTTCAGCTGGAGCCAGGCCCAGCTTGACGAAGCGGGCCCTGCTCGGCGCGCCATGCTGACCGCATGGGAACAGCAGGCCTCTGCCCTGGTCCCTGACGACGAAGCCGATGAAGCCCAACTGGCCGAGATCAGCGAACTCTATGCCCATGGGCTTCGTCAGGCCCGCGAAGCCGGTTTTTCCAACCTGCAACCCGGTCGTTTCCTGCTGCCCGGGGATCTCAAGGACGCTCCAGTACTGCAGTTCTTCCCCCTACCTGGCCTTGCCGGCTGGAGCCGCGAGCAACTGGCCACTCTGTCCGAATCAACGGTCTACGGTAGCCTGGCGCGACGCTTCAGCTACTACCAGAATCATGTGGTACGCCCCTTCTATCGCGAACATTTCCGGCGTTTCGATCGCCAGATCGTGCTGGTTGACGTGCTCGGCGCCCTGAATGCGGGACCGGAGCGCTTCGAGGACCTCTCCCTGGCGCTTGCTCGTCTGATGCAGAGCTTCAACTATGGCCAACGCAGTCTGTTCTCACGTCTGTTCACGCCACGTATCGATCGCCTCGCCATTGCGGCGACCAAGGCTGACCATGTCACCCCGGATCAGCATGCACGTCTAGTGGGGTTGCTCGAGGCACTGCTCGCTGAGCCGCTGAAGAATCTCAAGTATGCCAATATTCCGGTCAAGGCCATGTCGCTGGCATCGATCCGCGCCACGGAAGCCCGCGAGGTCAGCCATCAGGGCAATACCACCCCAGTATTGAAGGGAACCAGCATGGATGGCGAACCATTGCTGACCTTCCCCGGAGAAGTCCCCACTCGGCTCCCGTCAGCAGATTTCTGGGAGCGTCAGGGCTTCGATTTCACCGCCTTTCGCCCGCAACCCGCAGCACCGGGGGCCCTACCCCATATCCGCATGGATGCTGCCCTGGAGTGGTTGCTTGGAGACAAGCTCTCATGACATCACCTCATCAGGATCCGCGCCCGGCCATGCACTTCAAGGAAGCGTCCCGCGACGATCCCACTGTCGAGGTAGGCGATCCTCAACCAGGCTTGCGCTTCGACAATAGCCTCGAAAGTCGCGAGCTGGTGACGCAGGACATCGAACAGGATGCCTCCAACGCTCCTCTGGAGAAGGTGCTGGGCCGTCCCCGCAAGCGCCGCTGGGGGTTGCTGGCCGTGTTTACCGGCGCCCTGGGGCTGGGGACGGCGGAGTTGGTCACGGGCCTCCCGGCCACCATCGTCGGTGGTGACTGGCTGGCCACGGCGTGGCAGGTATTGGGGCTGGGTGTTGTGGGCCTTGGTGCTACCACGCTGACCCGTGAGCTGCTGCGTCTGCGCAAGCTCAAGGGGCATGACGAGTTGCGCGAACAGCTCGCCGAATTGCCGCAGCAACCACCAGCGGCGGCACTCAGCCAGGTGATGCGCCTCAAGCAGAAGCTGGCCATGGCCGATGACGACCCTCACTGGCAGGCCTTCGAGGCCGCTCGCGAGGCCCACCATGATGGCCAGGACCTCAGCGCTCTGGTGGAACACCACCTGCTGGCCCCGCGGGATCGCGAGGCCCGTCGGTTGATCTCGCGCATGAGTGGCGAGACCGCGGTGATGGTTGCCGTCAGCCCGATGACCCTCGTCGATATGGGACTCGTGGCCTGGCGGCACCTGGCGATGATCAATCGCCTATGTCGGCTGTATGGCCTCGAGCTCGGCTATGGGGCGCGCATTCGCCTGTTGCGCAGCGTGCTCTATCAGATGGCGTTCGCCGGAGCCACCGAGCTGGCTGCCGATGCCAGCATGCATCTGCTGTCCCTCGATCTGGCCGGACGCCTGTCGACCCGAGCCGCTCAGGGGTTGGGCGTCGGCCTGCTCGGCGCACGTCTCGGCCTGCGCACCCAGCGGTTGGTTCGTCCGCTGGCCTTCTCCGTCGAGGACCGCCCCCGTCTGACCGACTTACGCAAGGAAGTCTGGCAGCAACTACGACGCATGGAAGCCTCCAGCGACGAGGCATCCGGAAGCAGTACAGCCAGGAGCCGTGCCACCAGGGATAGCGAACGCTGACCGTCCCTCCGGGTGATATTATTAACATGGCAATCAAATAGCTCATCCTGATCGATTTGATTTTCGTCCGCACCACACTGGCGCAGATGCTCGGATCTGCTGGTGTGGTGCGGTCTCGCGTCGGCCTGATGGCCGACGGCGGCACGTCCATGTGCCGCCATTAACCCAACATGAAAGCATGCCGGGTTAATATCCGAAGGGGGAGTCGCTCATGCCAGCCGCTGGCCCCCTTGCTGGCCGAACAACACCGCGCGCCGCATATCGACACTCAGCGCCAGACGCTCTCCCGGTGCGACTCGGCAGTCGGGACCGACCCGGGCGACGACCTCGTTGCCGCCGAGACCGAGGTTGATCAACACATCGGCACCGGTCGGTTCCACCACACTGACCAACGCCTCCAGCCGAGCCGCCTGTTGATGTCCTGAGCGCTGGTCACCAGCTTCCGCGAAGTGCTCGGGGCGTAACCCCAGCAACACCGATTGCCCCTGACACGCCACCATTGCCTCGGTAACTCTGTCCACCGGCCAGGGCAGAGACAGTTCTGCGCCCTGCTCAGGGTCGCTGATGTGCAACTGCCAGGTGGTATCGTCCTTCTCCAGCCGAGCGCTGATGAAGTTCATCGACGGCGACCCCATGAAACCGGCGACGAAGACGTTGACCGGATCGTTGTAGATCTCGTTGGGCGTGCCCAATTGCTGAATCTGGCCATCGCGCATCACCGCGATACGGTCCGCGAGGGTCATGGCTTCGATCTGATCGTGGGTAACATAGACGATGGTGGTGCCGAGACGCTGGTGCAACTTCTTGATCTCGGTGCGCATCTCGACACGCAACTTGGCATCCAGGTTCGACAACGGCTCGTCAAACAGATAGATCTGCGGTTCCCGGGCCAGCGCCCGTCCCATGGCCACCCGCTGACGCTGGCCACCGGACAGCTGCGAGGGCTTGCGATCCAGTAGATGGGATATCTGCAGCAGGTCGGCGACTCGCTCCACAGCCTGCTCGCGCTCGACCTTCGGCACCTTGCGCATTTCCAGGCCGAAGGCGATGTTGCCACGCACCGTCATGCTCGGGTACAGCGCGTAGGACTGGAACACCATGGCGATATCGCGTTCTGCCGGTGTTCGCCAGGTGACATCCTCACCACCGATAAGGATCTTGCCGGAAGTTACCGGCTCCAGGCCGGCGATGGCGTTCATCAGGGTCGACTTGCCGCAGCCTGACGGCCCCACCAGGATCAGGAATTCTCCTGAGTCGATCGCCAGACTGACGTCCTTGAGCACCTGAGTCGAAGAAAAGTCCTTGCACAGATGCTGGATTTCCAGAGCGGACATGTGTGAGTTCTCGTATTTTGGTAGGTCGAGTTCTGAAATGTCAGTTTCCGGGGCCTTGAAGATCAGGTTCCGGGCTTCGTCGGCGATTCACGCCGATGTGACACCCCGTCATCCCTTGACGGCCCCGGCGGTCAGCCCACGCACGAAGTACTTGCCGGCCAGCACATAGACCACCAGCGTCGGCAGGGCCGCGATCATGGCCGCTGCCATATCGACGTTGTACTCCTTGGCCCCGGTGGAGGTGTTGACCAGGTTGTTCAGCGCCACTGTCACCGGCTGGGTGTCATGACCGGAATAGGCCACCCCGAACAGGAAGTCATTCCAGATCTGAGTGAACTGCCAGATGACCGATACCACGATGATCGGCGCCGACACCGGCAACAGGATGCGCCAGAAGATTCGCAGGAACCCGGCACCATCGAGCTTCGCCGCCGACACCAGTTCATCGGGAATGGCCACATAGAAGTTGCGGAAGAACAGGGTGGTGAAGGCGATACCGAAAACCACATGAACCAGTACCAGCCCTGATCGCGAACTCGCCAGCCCCAACCACCCCAGGGTCTGGGCCATCGGCAACAGCACCACCTGAAAGGGAATGAAACAACCGAACAGCATCAACGCAAAGATCAGCTCCGAGCCCTTGAACCGCCACTTGGTCAGCGCATAGCCGTTGAGCGCCCCGACCATGGTCGAGATCGCCACGGCTGGCACCACAATGGCAATCGAATTCCAGAAGTAGCCGCCGACACCTTCACAACGCATTCCGGTGCAGGCTTCTCCCCAGGCCTTGATCCACGGCGCCAGGGTCGGCGCCTCGGGCAGTGCCAGTAGGTTGCCCGGCGTGATCTCGCTGAGAGGCTTGATGGAGGTCATCACCATCACCACCAGCGGCAACAGATAGGCCAGCGCGGCGGCAAACAACACCGCATAGAGCAGGACTCGCAACGCTCTGGCGCCCGGAGTCCGACGCCGAATGACGCCGACAGCGGTGCGTTCACTCATGACGTTTACTCCGCAATTCGCTGTACAGGTAAGGCACCAGGATGGCGAGTACACCGCCCAGCATCAGCATGGCACTGGCCGACCCGAGGCCGATCTGGGCTCGGGTGAAGGCATGGGCATACATGAAAGTGGCCGGCAGATCTGACGAGTAACCCGGCCCACCTCCGGTCAGCGCCACCACGAGGTCGAAGCTCTTGATCGCGATATGCGACAGGATCATCACCGCGCTGAACACCACTGGGCGAAGACAGGGCAGAATGACCCGTGCATAGATGCGCGGCAGGCTGGCACCATCCAGTTGAGCGGCCTTGATGATCTCGTCATCGATACCCCGTAACCCCGCCAGAAACAGCGCCATGACGAAGCCGGAGGCCTGCCACACCGCGGCAATGACCAACGTGTAGACCGCCATCTCGGGACGCACCAGCCAGTCGAAGGTAAAACTCTCGAACCCCCAGTCACGCACCATTGCCTGAATGCCCAGCCCGGGATTGAGTAGCCACTTCCAGACCACTCCGGTGACGATGAACGACAGTGCCATGGGATACAGGTAGAGGGTGCGCAGGAAGCCCTCCTGACGAATGCGCTGATCGAGCAGTATGGCCAGCCCCGCGCCAATCACCAGACACAAGGCGACGAAGAGTCCACCGAACACGGCCAGATTCGACGCGGCCACCCACCAGCGTTCGTTGGCCATCAAACGTGCGTACTGGCCAAAGCCGACGAAGTCATAACTCGGCAGCATGCGGGAATTGGTCAGCGACAGGATAAAGGTCCAGATCATGAAGCCGTAGACAAAGAACAGCGATATGGCGACGGACGGCGCCAGCACCAGCTTCGGCAACCAATGCTGGAAGCGCGCAGACAGGCTGCGTGACCGTCCAGGTGGCGCTGCTGTTGCAGAACCTGTTGTGAAAGTCATCACGGATTTACCTCGGCCAGTGCACTTATTATTAACATGGCAATCAAATAGCTCATCCTGATCGATGTGATTGTCGTCCGTACCACACTGGCGCAGATGCGTGGATCTGCTGGTGTGGTGCGGTCTCGCGTCGGCCTGATGGACGACGGCGGCACGTCCCTGTGCCGCCATTAACCCAACATGAAGGCATGCCGGGTTAATATCTGGTTGAGTTCAGGCGTCAAGCCAGAGCCGCAGGCCATATTGATGTCATCGGGGGTACCCGCGAGAACCCAGCGCAGCCCCTTGTCGAATGGGGACACGCCGGGCCGGGGCTTTCATCGCTGCATCGGCTTGCATCAGAACGCCAGGCTAGCCGCCTGGGAAAGGCGTTGTGCGGCCTGCTCTGCGGTGACCGAATCGTCATTGAAGTAATTGGTGATGATGTCGAAGAAGGCACCCTGGACATCACTGCGCATGGCCATGCGGTGAGCGACACTGGGCACCAGGGTGTCGGTTTCACTGGCAGCCTTGAAGTCATCCATCGAGCGCTGCGCACAGCTATCGGACTCGCTCATGTCCAGATCGGAACGTGCCGGGATCGAGCCCTTGAGCTGGTTGAAGGTCTGCTGAAACTCGGGTTGCAGGATCAGTCTTGCCAGGGCGGTCTGAGCCTCACTCGCGTCTGCATCCTCCAATTGGAACATGGCAAAGCTGTCGATATTGAAGATGAAGTCGTCGGCGGTTCCCGGTACCGGTGCACACAGGTAGTCACTACCGGCCTGCATGTTCGCGGCGGTGAACTCGCCCTTGGCCCAGTCCCCCATGATCTGCATCGCGGCCTGGCCATCAATGACCATTTTCGTGGCCAGGTTCCAGTCACGTCCCGGCATGCCCTCGTCCATCAACTCACGCAGACGCCGGAAGGTCGTAAGCGCCTCGATCATGGTATCGCTCTCCAGTGTCTCCTGATCGAGCTCGACAAAGGCCTGCCGGTAGAAGTCCGCACCACCCAGGCTCAGGACCACGGTCTCGAAGGTGGTGGCATCCTGCCAGGGCTGACCACCGTGGGCCAGAGGCACATAGCCCGCTTCCCTCAGCGCGTCGCCTGCGGCGAACAACTCGTTCCAGGTGGTGGGAACCTCGACTCCGGCATCCTCAAGCACGGTCGGGTTGGCCCACAGCCAGTTGACCCGGTGAACGTTCACCGGCACCGCTACATAGTGACCGTCATGGCGCATCATGTCGGCCACTATCGGCGACAACAGCTCGTCCCAGTTCTCCTCGGCGGCCACCTCATCGAGGTTGCCCAGCAGGCCCAACTCACCCCACTCCTGGATTTCCGGGCCATTGATCTGGGCCGCCGAGGGCGGGTTGCCGGACATCGCCCGTGACTTGAGCACCGTCATGGCGCTATCCCCGGCCCCGCCGGCAACCGCGAAATCCTTCCAACCATGACCCTCGCTTTCCAGCAGATCACGCAGGGTGCCCACGGCCTGAGCCTCCCCGCCGGAGGTCCACCAATGCAGCACCTCCACTTCCCCCGCCTGAGCGGTGGTGAAGGATGCCGCGACCATGGACAGCGAAGCCCCGGCCACCAGAGCGGCCAACGGGCGTCGCAGAGAACGAATCGAGCGCAGGCGAGCAGTCATGTCATGACTCCTGTTGATTGTTATTGGTCAGGGCGCACAGAGCACCATCAAACAGCACTCTGGAAGACTACGCCTTTCGCCTGCGCAGGAGGGTTACCTAATGATGAGTAGTATTGCCGCTATCTTGCAGGGTTGTAATATTGGCGCCTGGCCACGAGCCACGAGCCACGAGCCACGAGCAGCTCATCGTTGTCCCGTACGCTCGCGGCTCAACGATTGTTGAGGACTCGAATCACATCCTGGCAGGCGCCCATGGTGTGGTAGTCGACCTTACCGGCGGGGCTCTTCTCATCGGAGTACTTGCGGTTGTCGGCACTCAGAATCCGGTACCAGGCACCGTAGCGATGATCGATCATATGCTGCCAGCTGTAGTCCCATAGCTGACGGTACCAACGCCAGTACACCGCCTTGCCGGTATGCGCACCGAGCATGGCTGCCGCCGCGAAACTCTCGGCCTGAACCCAGAAATACTTGTCGCCGTCACAGGTCCGCCCGTCAAGGTCGAGCCCGTAGACCAGGCCTCCATGGTCGGCATCCCAGCCGGCCTCGACCGCTGACAGAAAGAGACGCTCCGCGGTCTCGATCAGTCTGGAGTCAGGACGGCGCTCAGCCAGCAATACCAACAGTTTGGCCCACTCGGTCTGGTGACCTACCTGATATCCCCAGGGACGGAACAGGTGCTGAGGATCGTCACGGTTGTAGTCGAGATCACGCCGCCATTGGTGATCATAGTGTTCCCAGATCCAGCCATGGGGATTGTCGCGGTTGGCCTTGAGCAGGCTATGGGCAATGCTCAAGGCCTGGTCCAGATAGCGCGACTCGCCGGTGGCATCGTAAGCCGAGATCAGCGCTTCACAGGCATGCATGTTGGCGTTCTGGCCACGATAGTCGGATAACTGCCAGTGACAGTCGGCCTCGTCGGCAAAGCGCTGCCACTGGGGCTCCCAGAAACGCTTCTGCAGCATGGCATGCACCCGACCGATGCCCTCTCGCGCCTCCTCGATACCGGCAAGAGTCGCTTCGGCATAGGCCAGCAGTACAAAAGCCAGCCCATAGCAGTGATGGGTCTGATCCTCGACATCTGAGCTGTTCAGGGTCCAGGCATAGCCCTGATAACGCGTCTGGAAATGGGCATTCTCCAGATAAGCCAGACCGTGGCGCGCCCAACGCAGATATTCGGGGGCGTCAGTGACCGAGCAATGGTGACGAGCATAACGTGCGTAGGTCACGACGAAGCGCGCGCTGGAGACCAGGTGGCGATGACTCGCGTTGTACACCTCACCATCGTCGCGGAAGTAATGATAAAAACCACCACTCGGATCAATGGCTCCGGGGTGGTAGAAGCTCATGGTGCGCTTGATATGGCGCTGGAGAAACTCGGGATCAAGACAATTCATTGGCTCACCTTGAAGCAGAAACCTTGAGACGACGACCTTGAAACAGCGGCATCGGAACCGCAATCGTGAAACGACGAGCGTACAGGATACCGATCACCGTCTGGTGTGGTGCCCCACAAGTTGGCACACCCCCTGGCTCTGAAACACGATGAACTTGTGAGACACCACACTAGCTTAAGGCATGTCCGCCACCGGTTCTCTTACCAAGTGTTGCAGGCCGAGCGACATAGCAATTACCTCCTGCCGGATCCCCCCGACAGCCGATGCTCAGCCAGGTACGGTAAAAGGACCGGGGCGCGGCAATTCAATGCAGACCTCGAGACCCGCCGAGGGCGAATTGCGTAATGACACCTGGCCACCGTGGGCCTGAATGATATGTTGGGCGATGCCGAGGCCCAGGCCACTGCCACCGGTGTGACGACTGCGCGATGGCTCCAGCCTGATGAAGGGTTCGAAGACCTGCTCGAGCTGGTGATCGGGAATCCCCGGGCCCTGATCGACAATCCTCAGCTCCAACTGATGAGGACCATCATGCAGCGAGACCTCCGCCCGCTGGCCGTAGAACACGGCGTTCTCCAGCAGATTGGCCAGCGCGCGTTTCAGTGCCATTGGCTTGACGGCCAGTGGCTCTGCGTGGCCGATGATGGTCAGCTTGCCGCCCAGCATATCCAGTTCGGTGGCAAGCCTGGCCAGCATCTCCTCCATGGCCAACGGTACCGCCGTCTCATGCATATCGAGTCCGCGCACCGAGTCCAGTGCGCCTCTCACCAGACAATCGAGTTCATCCAGCGAGGCCGCGAAGCGCTCACGCTGCAGCGGATCATCAAGCATCTCGGCCCGCAAGCGCAGCCGCGTGATTGGTGTCTTGAGATCATGGGAAATTGCCGAGAACATGCGCGCCCGCTCGTCAACCTGGTGCTGTAGATGGCGTTGCATACGGTTGAAGGCTGCCGCCGCCGTCGCCACCTCCCGTGGCCCACCCTCGCGCAACGGCGGTGTATCCAGATCATCGCCCAGACGTTGAGCCGCGCGCGCCATGCGATCCAGGGTGCGTGTCGCACTGCGAATACCCAGTGCCGAAAGACCAATCACTGTCACCAGTACGACCAGCATGACGAAAAGCCGATCTCCTGATAGCCAGTGTGCGGGTTGAAAGATCCCCGGCATCGGCATCAGCGTTGCTACATAAAGCCATTGCTGCTGGCCTAGCGGTAACTGCACCACCAGGATCGGCTGGTCGGCAGAGGCGGTCAGCAAGGTATGCTGGCCCCAGCGTGGCGGCATCTCGGTCAGCAGCACCTCGGCGCTGAGCAGTCGCAGGGTATCGGGCCGCGAGAATTCGACCTCGACAGCATCAATGCCCAGCTCGCGTCGCAACACGTTGCGCAGCTTGTTCACCACCAGCGCCTTCTCCGGACCATCACCGATATCCTGTACCGGCAGGCGATGATCATTGACGCTGACAAAGAAGCGCGTCCCGCCCATGTCGCGCAGCTGGTCCAGCGCTACATGACGATAGGAATGCGGCAGCGAGCGAAAGAAGCGCACGGTAGACGCGACGCTGTAAGCCAGAGTGCTGGAGATCTCGTCGAGGCGCAGACGCTGGTCGCTGCGCTCCTGAGCACTCCACCAGGCATAGCTGGCCAACTGGGCCCCCAGCACTCCGACCACCATGATCAACAGAAAGCGTCCACGCAGGGAGCGCGGCAGGACCTTCACCAATTGACGACGCCAGTATCGCCGTAGCCGGTGCAATCCCGGTCTGCTTTCATCATGCGACGACATCGACACGCGCCGCCAGTACATAGCCTTCGCCACGCACGGTGCGGATCAGCTGGGAATGTTGGGCATCCTCGCCCAGCCGCTGACGCAAGCGGCAGACATGCACATCCATCGAGCGATCCAGCGGTGGCGCCGAGCGCCCTCGGGTCAGCCGGTACAGCTCGTCCCGTGACAGTACCTGTTCGGCACGCTCGAGAAATACCTGCAGCAACTGAAAATCGGCACCACTCAGTGCCAATCGCTCTCCCCGACCATCGATCAGCTCACGGGTCACCCGATCCAGTTGCCAGTCACCGAAGGCCACCACCCGGGCACGATCCGAGGACGGGTCGTTATCACGTGGCCGACAGCGGCGCAGCACCGCCTTGATCCTGGCCAGCAGCTCTCGCGGATCGAAGGGCTTGCAGAGATAGTCGTCAGCGCCGAACTCCAGACCGAGGATGCGATCGGTATGGTCGTCACTGGCGGTGAGCATGATGATCGGCGTCTCGCCCTGCTGACGTAGATTTCGGCAGAGCGCGAAACCATCTTCCCCCGGCAACATCAGATCCAGAATCACCAGCGCCGGTGTGTGCTGCTCGAGCAGACGTGACAGCGCCGTACCATCTTCAGCAGTCAGGGCGTGATAGCCATGACGACCTAGATAGTCCGCCAGCAGTTCGCGAATTTCCGGGTCGTCATCCACCACGATCAGCGGAGCTTCTATTGTTGTCATCCAGTGTGGTGTCCCGCAGGTTCATCGTGTTTCAGAGGCACCACATTAGCGATTTCCACACTAATCAGCGATTGCACCATGGTGGCAGCAACCTGAGCCCGGGAAGACCCACCATCTTGAAGGCTGAGCCTCAGACATCCAGCCCGAACCGCTCACGCAGGTGTCTGGCCACAGCAGCCTCGGCGTGATGGCCGATCACACGAGCTGCTGACAGTTGTGGGCCCAGGTCAGGGTGTGCATTGGCCATGACATGAGCTTCCCCTGCCATGGCCAGCATTTCCAGGTCATTGAGGTTATCGCCGAAGGCCAGGCAGCGAGTGGCCGGAATCTGCAGGTCATCCAGCAACGCCTGAACGGCACTGCCCTTGTTGACGCCCCCGGCCATGATCTCCAGCGAGTTGACCATCGAGTAGGTGATGTGCAACTGATCCGCCGCCATTTGCCGCGCCGCTTCCTCGATCTCGGCCAGTTGGTGTGGAGCACCGATATACAGTGCCTTGCCGATGCCCTCGGGCAGCATCGACTCCACGGCCTCCACCCGATATTCGAAGCCAGTGGCATCATGTAGATCCAGCAGGCCCGGCGCAGCCTCATCAATCAACCAGGCATCATCACGATAGAGATTGAGCCGGACTTCTGCGGCCCTCGGTAGACGGATCAGCGCCTGAGCCAGCTCGGTAGCAAGATAGTGGGAACGTAGACGCTGGCCCTGAGGCCCCAATGTCCAGGCGCCGTTGCTGCTGATGATGTGGGCATCGATACCCAGCCGATCACGGAACGGCAGCATATCGAGGTGGTGCCGCCCGGAGGCCAGCGCCACCTGGTGGCCCTGAGCGGCCAACTCGCGCAGGGTGGCAACCGTCAGTTCGGCGAGATCATGGTCAGCGCCAAGCAGTGTGCCATCCAGGTCAGAAACAATAAGGTGAGGGACCATGACATCTCCACTGAGTGAATCGATAAACCCCCTCTAGATTACCGCTTATACATGATAACGGCACGCCCGAAGGCGTGCCGTTATCGTCATGCCGATGAACCAGAGTCAGTGTCCATCAGGTGCCAGGCCGGCATCCACCAGACTGTTGGCCAGGCCTTTGGCATCCCTGCCCACCACAAGGTGCCAGGTACCTTGCGCGACGCGCAGCACGCCACGGCAACCGAGTTGTTCCAGAGCCGCACCATCGATGCCATCGTCGTTGTCCACTTCGATACGCAGTCGAGTTGTCGCCCTGGACTGTAGGCTACGAATGTTGCCCTTGCCGCCGAAGGCACGCTGCCAGGCCTCGACTTCCGAGACATCCAGCTTGCGCGACGGGGTGGGCACATTCTGGCCAGACTCGCCGGTAGTAGCCACAACGCTGTCAATGGTGGGCGCCGTTTGCCCCGAGGCCGCCATGGCCGCACGAATCTCGTCCGCTACCGAGTCGGCAATCGGCCCCAGGATCACCTGAATACCACCGCCACCGAGACGCATGATGCCACGCGATCCGAGTGACTTGAGCGCCCCTTCATCAATGCTGTCGGGAGCATCGAGCACCAGACGCAGACGAGTCGTACAGGCTCCGACGGCGGTCAGGTTGGCTGCTCCGCCCAGCGCCTTGACGAAAGCCGGTCCACGTTCACCGAGATCTGCCGCAGGCACCACACTTTCGTCCGTCTGGGGCTCACGACCTGGCGTCGGCAGGTTGAAGTGGACAATCACCCAGCGGAACACCAGATAGTAGACCAGGCCCATCGCCAGCCCCACCGGAATCAACAGCCAACCGTTGGTCGACAGCCCGTAGGACAAGGCATAGTCAAAGGCACCTGCGGAGAAGGTGAAGCCCAGCTTGACATCGAGCAGTTGCATCAACGCCATGCTGATGCCGGTCATCACCGCGTGAAAGGCATAGAGAGCCGGCGCCAGGAACATGAAGGTGAACTCGATGGGCTCGGTCACACCGGTCAGAAAGGCGGTCAGGGCCAGCGACATCAACAGGCCTCCGACCTGAGCACGACGATCTCTGGCGGCAGTGTGATACATCGCCAGTGCCGCCGCCGGCAGACCAAACATCATGACCGGGAAGAAACCGGTCATGAATCCTCCGGCGGAGGGGTCTCCGGCGAAAAAGCGATTGAGGTCGCCAGTAGCCTCACCAAAGCTGCCGAACACAAACCACACGAAGCTGTTGAGCACATGGTGCAGGCCGGTGACGATCAGCAGACGGTTCAGCGCGCCGTAGACGAACTTGCCAATCGCTCCTGCATCGATCAGCCAGTGACCGAGGGTATCAATGCCATGTTGGATCGGCGGCCACCCCCAACCGAACACAAAGCCCAGCGCGACACCAGCAAGGCCGGTCGCAATCGGCACAAACCGCCGGCCACCGAAGAAGGCCAGATAGTCCGGCAGCTTGATCGTCTTGAAGCGGTTATAGAGCAGCCCGGCAACCACCCCCATGATGATGCCTGCCAGCACCCCCATATTGATGTCGGGGTTGAGGCTCTTGAGCACCGAGTCGAGTACCAGATAGCCAATCACCCCGGCCAATCCTGCCGCACCGTTGCTGTCATCGGCGAAGCCCACCGACAGGCCAATGGCGAAGATCAGCGGCAGGTTGGCAAAGATGGCGTCGCCTGCGCTGGCGATAAAGGCGATATCCAGCAGGTCCGGCTGCCCCAACCGCAGCAGCAGACCGGCCACGGGCAGTACAGCGATGGGCAGCATCAGTGACCGCCCCAGCAGCTGCAGCGCTGCCATGATGCGAGATCCAACAGTCGTGATCATGACGGAATCCTCTCGAGATCAGCCTCGGCAAGCAGTGCCGACTCAACCAATGGCGCCAGCGTCTGGCGCACACTGTCCACATCCGGCAGCGCCAGTAGAGTGTCCAGCTCACGGGCAATGACACTGGCGTCCAGACGCCTGAGACGCGCCTTGACGGCAGCCACCCGTGCCGGTTCCACCGATAGTTCATTGACGCCCATGGCAACCAGCAGCGGGCCGACCAGGTCGTCTCCGGCGGCGGCACCGCAGACCGCCACCGGGCAACGTCCTCCGCTACCGTCCAGAGTGGCCTGAATCAGACGCAACACACCGGGATGCAGTACATCGGCCTGGCTGGCCAACATCGGATCCTCGCGATCCATGGCCAACCCGTACTGGGTGAGGTCGTTGGTACCGATCGACAGGAAATCCGCCACATTGGCCATGCTGGCCGAGCACAACGCAGCGCTCGGCACCTCGATCATCGCCCCCAGCAACGGCAGTTCGGTCAGCCGCATCTCGGCGGCCATGGCCTCCATACGCTCGCGCACCCACTCGAGCTCCGAGGCATCGCTGACCATTGGCACCATGACCCGTAGGTGCCGCAAAGGGCGCACCCCCAATAGCGCACGCAACTGGGTATCAAGCAGTTCCGGCTCACATTGCCACAGGCGCATGCCACGTACGCCCAGGGCCGGGTTGGGTACCGTAGGCAGCTGCAGATAGGGCAACTGCTTGTCGGCGCCGATATCCAGGGTGCGAATCACCACCGGACGGGGCCCCATTGCCTCGACGCTGGCCTGATACTCGCGACGCTGCTCCTCTTCGTCAGGCGCCCTGTCGCGCCCGAGAAACAGGAATTCGCTGCGCATCAGGCCGACGCCGTCGGCGCCATTGTCGGCGGCCAGTCGAGCTTCTTCACTTGAGCCGATATTGGCGGCCACTTCGACGAAGCGACTGTCTCGTGTGTGTACTTCCAGATGGGACTCGGCGCGCTCGGCTTCTGCCTGTTGCCGACGCTTCGCCAGTTGCTGTTCAACTTCAGCCAGCCGTTCTGCATCCGCCTCCGTCTCGAGCTGCCCCTCGTCGGCGTTCAGCACCACCAGACGCTCATCGAGGTCAAGCAGGGTGTCCCCCATGGCCACCAGACAGGGAATGCCACGGGCGCGGGCCAGGATAGCGACGTGGGATGTCGTGCCCCCCGCCGCCAGACAGAGTCCGGCAGGCTGCCGATCACAGAGCGACACGAATGTAGAAGGCGTCAAGTCGGCTGCCATGACAATGACGCCTGGTTCCAGCTCACAGCCACTCTGCTCCGGAGCATCGCTGAATTCCGCCATGACCTGACGCTGCAGGTCACGCAGGTCGGCAATACGACCAACCAGAACAGGATTGCCGCTGGCTCTGAGACGATCGATCTCCGCGTCCAGCGCCTCACGCCATGCCTGTCCCGGGTTCAGCCCTTCCTCGAGGCGAGTCACTGCCGACGATACCAGGTCGGGATCCTCGAGCCAGGCTTGATGCGCTTCGAAAACCTCCGCCTCCGCCTTCTGCCCGGCCCTTTCTGCCTGCAGCCTGGAGCGCTCCAGTTGCTGGCCCGCAACCTGCAATGCTGCCAGCAAACGGGGCTTCTCGACCTCAGCACCTGCCCCGGTCAGCGGCACAGAGGGTAGCCCCGTCTCGAGCCTGACCAGGCGACCACTGGCCAATCCCGGACTGGCCATCAACCCACCGATGCGGCCATCACCGAGATCCTGTCGAGGTGCCTGCTCAACAGCATCACTGGGCGCGTCATGCCCTTCGGGCGTGGTCAGCAATGCCACCGCAGCAGCCAGGGCGGCCTCGGCCTGTTCGCCTTCTGCCACCACCGTTGCGCGGTTGCCGCACACCAGTCCCAGGTTCATCAGCCCACTGACACTGTTGCCATTGGCCGTGCGCTCATTACTGCGCAGAAGCAGACTGACACGGTAGTCGCGACCGATATTGCGCAACCTTGCCGCAGGGCGAGCATGCAGCCCGGCTTCCAGCGCCACGGTCAGTTCCTGCTCCAGGCGCACTCCGCTCGGCTGTACCTCCGGACTCTGCTCAGTCGTCGCCGGAGACAGCGTCAGCAGCGGCTCGCCGAGCTCGACCAGTCCACCCGCCGCCAGCAGCGGCTCATCCAGACACCAGTCCCCGGCATCGAGAATGATCAGCGGTGTGACCAGCGAGGTCGCATCACAGGCCAGTTGATCCATGTCGAAGCGGCACAGGGGCGCTCCTGATTCGACCTTCTGCCCCTGCTCAACACAGGGCTCGATTCCCCGTCCTTCGAGGGCCACGGTATCCAGACCGAGGTGGACCAGCACCTCGATGCCTTCATCGCTACGCAGCGTATAGGCATGATGGGTTCTGGCGCATTGAATGACCTCGCCACTGATCGGCGCGTGCAGGGTGCCGTCAAGCGGGTCGAGGGCAATACCATTGCCCAGCGCCCCTTCGGCAAATACTGGATCCGGCACTTCCGCCAGCGGCACCACAATGCCCTTCAGCGGCGAAACCAGTATGACTCTGGAAGATGACATGCTCGTCTCTCCAATAGCTGTGATGAATCTAGTTGTAATCCTCGGGCCAGAGACGGGCTCCGGCTCGGCACCACGCTAGAGCGTGCAGGTGACCTTGCGCAGATGGCGTGGCTGATCCGGGTTGATGCCACGTGCTGCGGCAAGATGCGCCACCATGGGGTAGAAACTCTGGATGACCGACAGCGGTTGCAGCGCCTCGTGGCCAGCATCGGCCAGGGTCAGGTGGCGCTTTGCCACACTCTCATCCGCCGCCAGCAACACCCGAGCGCCAACGCTTTCCAGCCATTCCGCCAGTTCCAGCAGGCCGGCCTGCTCGGCACCGGGCGGTGCAAACACCAGCACGGGATATCCCGGCTCGATCAGCGCCATGGGGCCATGACGAACCTCTGCACCGCTGAACGGCTCGGCCTGAATGGAGCAGGTTTCCTTGAACTTGAGCGCTGCCTCCTGGGCAATCGCCAGCCCCGCGCCCCGCCCGATAACCATCAGTCGGTCGCAGTCCTTGAGCCCTTCGACGGCAGCACTCCAGTCCTGTGTCCCCGCCTCGACCAGTCGGTCGGGCAGCTCGGACAACGCACTCAGCAGCAGTGAGCTCTCATTCCAGTGCGCCAGCAGTTGAGCGGCTGCCGACAGGGTGGCGAGATAACTCTTGGTCGCCGCGACACTACGCTCCTCGCCTGCAAACAATGGAACCTCGACATCGCTGGACTTGCCCAGTGGCGATTCGGGGGTGTTGACCATGGCAATGGTGGTAGCGCCACCGGCCTGGAGTGCCTTCTGGCTGGCCACCAGATCCGGGCTCTGGCCGGACTGGGAGATGGCCACCGACAACTGCCCCTTCAGGCGCCAGGGCGCACGGGATAGTGTCGACAGGGAAGGCGGCAGCGAAGCGACCGGAATACCCCGGGTCTGCATGCACAGGTAGGCAAGATAGCTGGCGGCATGATCGGAACTGCCACGAGCCACAGTCACCACGGAGGAGGGATCTTCCGAGCGCAGTCGAGCACCAAGGTCAGCCAGCATCGGCTGATTGCGGGTCAACTGGCCACGCAGGCGTTCCGGCGCATTCAGCGCCTCTTCAAGCATGAGGGACATGGACGTCTCCTGACACATGGCAGCCATCCACATGGACAGCCACGAGATTGAGTTCGGTATCGAGGGTGACAACATCGGCGCGGGCACCACAGGCCAGGCGGCCAATGTCATCGCGACCGAGGAAATCGGCGGGATAGCGCGACAGGCGGTGAGAGGCCTCTTCCAGTGTCAGTCCAATCTGCACCAGATTGCGCAATGCCTGATCCATGGTCAGTGTGCTGCCGGCCAGGGTGCCGTCAGCCAGACGTACGCCTCCCAGGCACTTGGTCACCGCCTGTTCACCCAACTTGTAGTCGCCATCCGGCATGCCAGCGGCTGCGGTCGAATCAGTCACGGCGAACAACTTCGGAATCGAGCGCAGAGCCGCGCGAATCGCGCCGGGATGGACATGCAGCAGATCCGGAATCAGCTCGGCGTACTCTGCATGGGCGAGTGCCGCTCCGACCATGCCCGGCTTGCGGTGGTGAAGACCAGTCATGGCATTGAACAGATGGGTGAAGCCACAGGCGCCCCGCTCCAGCGCCGCCACCCCGTCCTCGTAGCTGCCAAGGGTGTGGCCAATCTGCACTCGCACTCCCCTCGCGGCCAAATGGCCGATCACCAACTCATGACCGGCAACCTCAGGGGCCAATGTGATCAACGGAATGGGCACGATCGCCAACAGCTCATCGAGTGTCTCGATGGTCGCAACCTGAGCATGCCCAGGCTGAGCACCGAGCTTGCCCGGATTGATATAGGGTCCTTCCAGATGCACGCCCAGTACTCGCGAAGCCCCCCCCTGCGAGGTAAGGGTCGGCTGAGTGTCGATATAGCGAGCGATCTCGGCCAACACCTCCCGCACCTGGGGTTCCCGGGCGGTCATGGTGGTGGCCAGCAGGCTGGTGGTGCCAAAGCGCAAATGGGTGCGGGCCAGAGTGGCCACGGCAGCATGTCCTTCCATGACATCCGCACCACCGCCACCATGGACATGCAGATCGATGAAGCCCGGCACCAGACGCGGCAGATCATTGCTCGTCGGATCGACCGGCTCACCGCTGATCTCGGTGATACGTCCGGCCTCGACACGCAGCTCTCCCAGGCGCCAGCCATCGGGGGTCAGGATATTGCCGCGGAGGACGATGTCTGCTCCCGGCGGACAATCGCACTTCCCACGTCCATGTGGGTCGGCTATGTCTGCTCCCGGCAGACAATCGCACTTCCCACGTCCATGTGGGTCGGCTGCGGGCATGGTCATGAGGATCTCCTATCGGGCCAGTTCGACGGTGAAGTCGTAGTAATCGGTACGGCAGTAAGTCACGGTCAGCTCCGCTGGCGTGTCGTCGGCCAGGTACCCGACTCGTGTGATCTTGAGCAGCGCCTGACCGGCAGGTACATCGGCCAGCCGCGCCAGATTCTCATCGGCATTGATCGCGGTGACATGCTGCAGCGCTCTGGTGATCGGTCGGCCTGCCGCTTCGAGCCACTTGTAGAGCGAGGTTTCGACACTCTGCGGCTCGGGCAGCACGCTGACCGGCAGACAGCTTTCCTCCACTGCCATCACCACATCATCGGCCAGGCGCAAGCGCTTGAGGCGTGCCACCTGAGCATTGGCCGAGAGGCCCAGACGCAGGCTTTCCTCGCTACTCGGCCAGTCCATATCACGAAGCAACCACTCAGAACGCGGAGTGAAACCTCGCCTGGTGAGCATCTCGCTGAAACTCACCAGGCGCGTCAGTGACTGGTTGACGCTGGGGCGAATGAAGGTGCCGGAACCTCGATCCCGGCGAATCAGGCCGCTCTCGGCCAACTGGTCGAGAGCGTTGCGCGCCGTGATGCGCGAGACCGACAGCGCCTCGGCAAGATTTCTCTCTGAAGGGAGGGCCTCTCCGGCACGCCACTCACCGGAGCGAATTTCCAGCTCCAACTGACGCGCCAGTTGCAGATACAGCGGCGTGGCCAGGGATGCGTCCAGTTTCAGTCGTTCGAATCGCGGATCCATGAAGACATCTCAGACAGCGTTGAATGGATCCACTATAGACCCACTACAATACCAATTGAATACCAATCTATTACCACCTTAGTCGAAACGCGCATGCCAATGACCTGGCTCAGCGACATGGCTCAGCACTCTGACGTTACCTCCGCCTTCAGTAGACAGCGTTGCTCAGGGTTCTTACGGACAAGCGCTGTTTACCTCCAGAATCCCAGCGCCAACATCTTGATTTGCCGTCGACCGATCCAGAGGGTTTGGCCCACGCCCGATCTATCCGTATAGTGGCCCCCTTACCTCTCGCCACTCGATCTTGATCATGCTGCAGAACAACGCCTTGCTGGCTCAGCTAAAGCAACAGATTCGTGACACCACGCCGCGTGTCACGGGTGTCATCAAAGCCACCGAAAAGGGCTTTGGCTTTCTTGAAACCGACGACGGCGAGTCCTTCTTCGTGCCGCCGCCCGCCATGAAGCAGGTGCTCCACGGAGACCGCGTCGAGGCCGTCCTCCACGAGGAAGGCGAACGCAAGTCAGTGGAGCCCGATACGCTCATCGAAACCAGCATGGGACGCTTCATTGCCCGCGTGCAGAACCGCGAAGGCAAGCTGGCAGTGGTTCCCGATCACCCTTCGGTGCGCAATGTCCTCAAGGCGCGGCTCAAACGTAATCTCGAGGGGCAGGAATTCAGCGACGGAGACTGGGTGGTGGCCCGTCTGGTGCGTCATCCGCTCAAGCCGGACGACCGTGCCTTCTTCGCTCAGATTGACGAACTGGTGGCCCGGGTCGACAACCCTGCCGTGCCCTGGCGCGTTACCCTGGCGCGTCACGCCCTTGAACAGGACTGCCCGGATGCCGGTACCGACTGGCCGCTGCGTGACGAGGGGCTCACCCGAGAGGATCTGACGGAAGTGCCCTTCTTCACCATCGATGGTGAGAAGACTCGCGATATGGACGATGCCCTGAGCATCACCGCTCGCGAACAGGGCGGCTGGACACTGAGCGTGGCCATTGCCGACCCCACGGCCTATGTCGAGGAAGGCCATGCTGCCGACCTCGAGGCACGAACCCGTGCCTTCACCGTCTACCTGCCCGGACAGAACGTCACCATGCTGCCGGAACAGTTGGCCGACGACCTGTGCTCACTCCACGAGAACCAGCAGCGTCCGGTTCTGGCCTGCCAGTTGGATATCAACGCCGACGGCAGCCTGGGCGACTATCGCTTCTTTGCCGCCACCATGTGCTCCCATGCACGTCTGGTCTACGACCAGGTTTCCGACTGGTTGGAAGGCAACGGCGACTGGACTCCGAGCAGCGACAGTATCGGCACCCAGCTCAAGGCCCTGCGCGACTTGACCGAAGCCCGCAGTGGCTGGCGTGCGGAGCATGCTCTGGTATTCAAGGATCGCCCCGATTACGTGTTCGATCTGGACGAGGCCGGCAACATCCAGGGCGTTCGTATTGAGGAGCGGCGGATTGCCAACCGCATGATTGAAGAGTCGATGATCGCTGCCAACGCCTGCTGTGCCGATCTACTGGCCCAGCATGTCGGCCACGGCATCTTCAACGTGCACCGCGCCTTCGAGGAAGACAAGGCCGAAGCCGCCCAGAATTTCCTGGCCACTCAGCAGATCGAGGTCGAGCGCGAGGCGCTGACCGAACTGAATCGCTACAAGGAACTCAAGCGCGCGCTGGAGAGCCGTGACGATGCCTGGCTGGATGCCCGCCTGCGCAAGTTCCAGGGCTTCACCAGCATGTCGGCACAGCCGGGCCCGCACTTCGGCCTGGGATTGCCCGCCTATGCCACCTGGACGTCCCCGATCCGCAAGTATGGCGACATGGTCAACCACCGCCTGATCAAGCGGGTGCTCAAGGGCGAACAGGCACCGCCTGAAGCCACCCTGCAGCTCACCGAGCAGCTCACTGAACGTCGCCGCCTCAATCGCATGGCCGAGCGGGACGTCAAGGACTGGCTGTATGTGCGCTACCTGACACCGGCGGCAAAGTCCGGTGATGTGTTCGAGGCCGAGATCATTGCCATCAATCGCGGCGGTATGCGCGTGCGACTTACCGCCAACGGTGCCACAGCCTTTGTCCCGGCCCCGCTGATGCACAGCGACCGCACCAAGGTCGTGGTGGATGACAAGGAAGGACGCATCCAGATCGAGAGCGAGGAACGCTACAAGCTGGGCGATGTCATTCGGGTTGCCCTGACCGAGGCGCGCGAGGAAACCCGCTCGCTGGTGGCTCGCCCGGAGGCCTGATCTGCGCCCCGGCACCACCTTCCTCCAACGGCGGCCAATGGCCGCCGTTGCTTTATCAGCCTCCAGTCCCGTCAGGGGCGGGAGTGCCCTCCCCCCGTGCTCATGGCTTCAGGCCTGCCACACCGCGCCGGCCACCAGTCGACCATCATGAAAGGTCGCCTGGCGTGGTGAGACACGAGCCACCACTTCGGCGGAACAGCTGGCATCGGTCAACATGAACCGTGCATCGTCTCCAGACGCTGGCCACTGACGTCTTCCTTCGTCATCGAGAGGCAGCACACCTCCAGTAGCAATCGTCAGCGAACGCGACAGCGCAAACTCGTCGATGGCGCCATACAACTGGGCGTAGAGGTTGGCCTTGGTGATCACATCACCGGTTCCGAAGGGAGACCAATGGTCAATGACACTGTCGGTCCCCGTCATCACATCGACACCTCTGGCATACAGCGTCGGTAATGGCATCACCAGCCCACCGATCGGTACGGTAGAGGCAATCGTGACCTGCTGTTGCGCAAAGCGGGTCGCGAGTTCGTCCACCTCTCCTGCATCCATGGTACTCAGCGCAAAGGCATGACTGATGGTCAGCTTGCCTGCCAGGTCGGGGTTGGCCTCCACCGTATCCATCATGTAACGGATTGCTGCCGCCCCTGACGGACTGGTCTCGTGAAGGTGAATATCAATCCCGGCGTCATGATCGATGGCGATCTGGAACATTGCATCCAGAGACCTTTCCATATGGTCATCGACATTGGTGGGATCCAGCCCCCCGACATACTGCACTCCCATCTGCATCGCCTCCCTCATCAACCCATCGACATTGGAGCGGAGCAGACCGTGCTGAGGAAAGGCCACGATCTCGCAGGAAAAGCCATCGCGTTGATTTTCCAGTGCCTGCTGGAGGTGCTCGAGGCTTTTCAGGCCACTGACGGGATCAATGTTGCAGTGGCTCCTCGCTACCGTACTACCGTGAGACTGCAGCAGCGCGATCAAGGCCTCTGCCCGCTCCCGGGACGTCGGCAGTAGTTGCGGCAACAACTCCTGCTCCAGACGGATCATGTCGCCAATGTCCTTGCCCTGGCGTGAACGAGGCGCTCGCCAGGCGCCGCCATAGAACGTCTTGTCCAGATGAATGTGCATGTCACGGGTGGCCGGCAGTGCCAGTCGCCCCTGGGCGCTGTAATGCGGCAGACTGGCATCCAGGCTACCACCATCGGCAATGATATTGACGATCCTGCCATCCTTGATTTCCAGGCTGTACAGCGCCGTCCGCGTGCTCACCACGGTCTCGCCATCGTACTCGAAGCCATCTTCCAGTCTGACATCACTCAGATAGTAGTGACTGTCAGTGATCGCATCCCGCAGCCTCTCCGAGCCTCCGACCGGACTGGTCTGTTGTGTCTGGCTCGCCTCTCCCGCCAGTGCTCCTCCACTCACTCCAGCCACGGCGCAGGCGACAGAGAGTTTACCGGTCGCATTGAGAAACCCTCGACGACTCAATTCATTCATCTGGTTCACTTTTATTTCCTTGATTGTCATTTATGCAGCCATGAATGGATTGCGACTTGAACGCCTGCCCACGCTAGGAAATGTACGAGACGTGCTCCAGAGATATTTTCAAATGCCTGGCATTCGATTCCTGAATACACCGGGACAAGACGACCGCCACTGTCGTAAAACTGTCGCACAAGCGCCATAGGCTAGTGACATCGTTCGCGGCAGGTTCAGGAGGAACCCGTGCACATTGCCGATATCACCATGTTCCATGCCCCGGCCAGTGGTGGGGTACGTACTTATCTGCAGGCCAAGCATCGGGTGTTCTCACGTTTTCCGGAACTACGTACCAGCCTGCTGGTTCCCGGTGCGGAGCGCGATAGTCTCGGCGATCATCACACCTTGCCATCACTCAAGCTCCCGCTGGGCCAGGGCTATCGTTTTCCCTTGCGCCGCCGCGGATGGCGGGATGCCTTGCTGGAGTTGAATCCCGACCTGATCGAAGCGGGTGATCCCTATGTCACCGCCTGGGCGGCGCTGGATGCGGGGCAACGACTCGGCGTGCCGGTGGTAGGTTTCTATCACTCGGACCTGCCACGCCTGATGGGGGATCGCTTCGGCTCTGTGGTACAGCAACGCCTTGAGCGTTATGTCGTCGATCTCTACAGCCGTTTCGATAGCGTCATGGCTCCCTGCCAGGCCATGGCCGATCGCCTGCTCGCCTGGGGTCTGCCCCGGGTTCGCGTTCAACCCCTTGGCGTCGACCTCGCATCATTTCATCCCGACAAGCACGATCCATCCCTGCGCAAACGACTGGGTCTGGATCCACAGACGCGCCTGCTGATCTTTGTCGGCCGTTTCTCTCGGGAGAAGAATATCGACGTCCTGCTGGCAACCATGGCACGCCTCGGGCATCCCTGGCACCTGTTGCTGATGGGGCCCGGCATGCCGCGCAGTGTGCCATCCAATGTCACCGTCATCGATCGCTGCTGCGGCACCCATGAAGTGGCTCGCGCCCTCGCCAGCAGCGATGCCATGCTGCACGCCGGCACCCGCGAGACCTTTGGCTTGATCGCCCTGGAAGCCATGGCCAGTGGCATTCCGGTGATCGGCGCCCGTGCCGGTGCCTTGATCGAGAACGTTCCACTGGGCGGGGGAGTCCTCTGCCAACCACTCGACCCTGATGCCATGGCCGAAGCCACCGAAGCACTGTTCTCCAATGACATCGCAGCCAGCGGGCGCCATGCTCGCCGGCATGTCGAGCGGCACTTCGATTGGGACCGGGTCATGGAACAGCTACTGCACCATTATGAAGATCTCGTTGACCTCGGCAGTGAAACACACCGGCGCTATGGCTGAACGTCTGGGCTCTCCCCTGCGTTGGCGGTCCTTTCAGGCGTTGCTTCTGCTGCTGGGCATCAGTATCTCCCTACTGTTGCCCTGGTGGCTGGGTGGCGATGGCACCGTGGCGATGGTCGTCGGCTTTCCCGCTTCCTTGTTACTGCTGATGGTGGCCATTGCCGTGGTGTGCTGGAATATCAATGCGGCGCGGCTGAGACTGATGCTGGCCGGACGCGCCGGCCATCTCGGCCAGACAGGAGCCCTCTCCATCGAAATGGCTGCCAAGTTCGCGCTATGCGCCACTCCTGGAGGCAGTGGTGGTGCGGCCACTCTGCTGTGGTTACTGGCAAGGCGTGGCTATCCACCTTCGCGGGCCTCGGCCGTATTTCTTGTTGATCAGGGCTGCGACATGCTGTTCTTCACCCTGATCCTGACGCTGCTGCTTGCTCTAACACTATGGGGGACAACGCCCGGCGATCTGAACTGGCCTCATCAGGCCTTGATCGAAGGAGCACTGATCGGGCTGGTGGCGGTGATACTCACTCTCGGTCTGGTGGTCGCATTTCTGCCCCGCCTGCTGCGCCGCCAACCCTCGCTGCACTGGCCCGGCCCACGCCGACGTCGCTGGCTGGTCCGGCGGCTACTGCGCTGTCGTCACGCGCTGGTCGTTACCCTACGTCTGCCACCTCATATCCTGATTTCCATTTTCCTGCTGTGCTGTGCTCACTGGTTACTGCGCTACAGCCTGCTGTACCTGGCGGTACTTGGCGTGGGTGGTCACGCCGACTGGGCCTGGACATTTCTGGTACAGATGCTGTCCATGGCGGCCAGCCAGTTGAGTATCCTGCCCGGTGGTGCTGGAGCAGCAGAGGTTAGTGTGGGAGCTCTACTGTTGCCGGTCATGGATCGCGATCAAGCTGCTGCTGCCGTGGTCATCTGGCGACTGGTCAGCTACCACCTGTACCTGCTTGCGGGAGCGCCGGTATTTGCGCTATCGGTATCCAGACTGCTCTCGGACCGGAAGAGGATGACTGCAAGTCCTTGAGCTTCGAGACACGAGCGGCGAGCTACGAGCAGCTCATCGCCAAACCAACAGTTCCGCGCATTTCCCCGGGGTTCGGGGTTCGGGGTTCGGGGTTCGGGGTTCGGGGTTCGGGGTTCGGGGTTCGGGGTTCAAGCTCGAGCGTAGCGTACTCGTAGCTCGTCACTCGTGGCTGGGTTTACCTGCTCGAGCGTAGCGTGCTCGTAGCTCGTCACTCATGGCTGGGTTTACCTGCTCGAGCGTAGCGTGCTCGTAGCTCATCACTCGTGGCTGGGACTGAAAACAAAAAAGACCACCCGAAGGTGGCCTTTTCAGAACGCGAAACGGCAGTTATTACCAGCCAGTCGCTTCCTTGAGTGCATCACCGATCTCGGCCAGTGAACGCACGGTCTTGACGCCTGCAGCTTCCAGCGCTGCAAACTTCTCGTCGGCAGTGCCCTTGCCACCGGCGATGATCGCGCCAGCGTGGCCCATGCGCTTGCCGGGAGGAGCCGTTACACCAGCGATGTAGGAGACGACCGGCTTGCTGACGTTCTCCTTGATGAAGGCTGCTGCCTCTTCCTCGGCGGTGCCGCCGATCTCGCCGATCATGACGATGGCTTCAGTGGCTGGATCCTTCTCGAACATCTCGAGGATGTCGATGAAGTTGGAGCCCGGAATCGGGTCGCCGCCGATGCCCACACAGGTGGACTGACCGAAGCCATGATCAGTGGTCTGCTTGACCGCTTCATAGGTCAGGGTACCGGAGCGTGACACGATACCGACCTTGCCGGGCTTGTGGATATGGCCCGGCATGATGCCGATCTTGCACTCACCCGGAGTGATGACACCGGGGCAGTTCGGGCCGATCAGGCGCACACCCAGCTCGTCACACTTGACCTTGACGTCGAGCATGTCGAGCGTCGGGATGCCTTCAGTGATGCAGACGATCAGCTTGATGCCGGCATTGGCCGCTTCCAGGATGGAATCCTTGCAGAACGGCGCAGGAACGTAGATCACACTGGCTTCAGCGCCGGTCTGCTCAACGGCTTCCTTGACGGTGTTGAACACCGGCAGGCCAAGATGCTGCTGGCCGCCCTTGCCCGGAGTCACACCACCGACCATCTGTGTACCGTAGGCGATGGCCTGTTCGGAGTGAAAGGTCCCCTGGCCGCCAGTGAAGCCCTGGCAGATGACCTTGGTGTTCTTGTCGATCAGGATACTCATTACTTGCCCTCCGCTGCCTTGACGACCTGCTGAGCCGCATCGGTGAGGCTCTTGGCAGCGATGATGTTCAGACCACTGGAGGCCAGCTTCTCGGCGCCCAGTTCGGCGTTGGTACCTTCCAGACGCACCACGACTGGTACGTTGACACCAACCTGCTCAACGGCACCGATAATGCCCTCGGCGATCATGTCGCAACGCACGATACCGCCGAAGATGTTGACCAGTACGGCCTTGACGTTGTCGTCGGAGAGGATCAGTTTGAAGGCCTCTGCCACGCGCTCCTTGGTCGCACCACCGCCAACGTCGAGGAAGTTGGCCGGCTTGCCACCGTGCAGGTTGACGATGTCCATGGTGCCCATGGCCAGGCCCGCGCCATTGACCATGCAGCCGATGTTGCCGTCGAGCGCAACGTAGTTGAGCTCCCACTTGGCCGCTTCAGCTTCACGCTCGTCTTCCTGAGACGGATCACGCATTTCCACCAGATCCGGGTGGCGATACAGCGCGTTACCATCCAGGTTGATCTTGGCGTCGAGGCAGTGCAGGTTGCCTTCTTCGGTGATCACCAGCGGATTGATCTCGAGCAGCGCCAGATCCTTGTCGTGGAACATGCGCGACAGACCCAGGAAGATCTTGGTGAACTGCTTGACCTGCTCGCCCTTCAGACCCAGAGCAAAGGCCAGTTCACGGGCCTGGTACGGCTGTGCGCCGACCAGCGGGTCGATCTCGGCCTTGAGGATCTTTTCGGGAGTTTCCTCAGCGACCTTCTCGATCTCGACACCACCCTCGGTGGAGGCCATGAAGACCACACGACGGGTGCCGCGATCGACAACAGCGCCGAGATACAGCTCGTTGGCGATATCAGTGCAGTTCTCGACCAGGATACGAGACACCGGCTGACCGTTCTCATCCGTCTGGAAGGTCACCAGGTTCTTGCCCAGCCACTGCTCGGCGAACGCTCTGGCTTCTTCGGCGCTCTTGACCAGCTTGACGCCGCCAGCCTTGCCGCGGCCACCAGCGTGGACCTGTGCCTTGACCACCCACATCTCACCGCCGATCTTCTTGCAGGCCTCAGCAGCCTCGTCGGGGGTATCGACTGCAAAGCCCTTGGAAACAGGCAGACCATAGTCGGCAAACAGCTGTTTGCCTTGATACTCGTGAAGGTTCATCGATTCATGCCATTGGTTGCATGTGACTCGAACGGCGACCTGACCCATCTCCATGGAGTTGATTCAATGGCCGCCACCGACCACCTCCGGTACTTCGCCGGAAGTGATGCGCCACCGAGGGAAAACCGACGAGCCCGCAACCAGAGCGGGCTCTCGACATCATCGATGACGCTTGTTGTACGACTAGCGCTTCTTGCGATTGGCCATGTGGATAGCATGCCCTTCCACCGCCAGAGCGGCTTCGTGGACAGCTTCCGACATGGTCGGGTGCGCGTAGCAGGTCAGCGCCAGATCCTCGGCGCTGGAGCCGAACTCCAGGGCGATCACACCCTGAGCGATCATCTCACCGGCATGCTGACCAACAATGTGCATGCCCAGCACACGATCGGTTTCCGCATCGGCGATGACCTTGGCCTGACCTTCGGTAGCATTGTTGGCCATGGCACGGCCACTGGCGGCAAACGGGAAGCTACCGGTCTTGACCTTGATACCGGCCGCCTTGGCGTCCTGCTCGGTCATACCGACCCATGCCACTTCCGGGAAGGTGTAGATGACACTGGGGATGGCGTCGTAGTTCATCTGCGCCTTGTGACCGGCGATGATGTCAGCCACCATCATCCCTTCCTCGGATGCCTTGTGGGCCAGCATCGGGCCACGTACACAGTCGCCGATGGCGTAGACGCCCGGCACGCTGGTACGGCACTGATCGTCGACGTGGATGAATCCACGCTGGTCCAGTTCGATGCCCAGACCATCGGCAACCACACCCTTGGTGTAGGGGCGACGACCGACACAGACAATCAGCTTGTCGAAGGTAATTTCCTTCTCGCCTTCGCTGTCCTCGTACTTGACGACGACTTCCTTGCCCTTGACCTCGGAACCGGTCACGCGGGCATTCAGCTTGATATCCAGCCCCTGCTTCTTGAGCAGCTTCTGGGTCTCCTTGGCAATGGCGGTATCGACCATCGGCAGGAAGCTGTCCAGTGCTTCAAGAACCGTCACTTCACTGCCCAGACGATTCCACACGCTACCCAGCTCGAGGCCGATGACACCGGCACCGATCACGCCAAGACGCTTGGGCGTTTCCTGGAACTCCAACGCACCAGTGGAGTCGACGATGAGATCGTCAGTCAGCGGCGTCGGCGGAATCTCGACCGGCACGGAGCCTGCCGCAATCACGATATTGGAGGCTTCGTAGGTGGACGCCTTGCCGTCGAGGTCAGTCACCTCGACCTTGTCCTTCGCCGTGACCTTGGCAGTGCCTTCGATCGCGGTGACCCCATTGGCCTTGAACAGCCCGGCAATACCACCGGTCAGATTCTTCACGATCTTGTCCTTGCGGGCGATCATCTTCTTGACGTCCATCTGGACGTCGCCCGCCTGGATCCCCATGTCATCGAAGTCATGCTTGGCTTCGACGAACTTGTGAGAAGCCTCGAGCAGAGCCTTGGACGGAATACAGCCCACATTGAGGCAAGTACCGCCGTGAGCGACCTTGCCGTCCTTGCCGATCCACTTCTCGACACAGGCCGTCTTCAGCCCCATCTGGGCTGCACGGATGGCGGCAACGTAGCCACCGGGGCCCGCACCAATGACGATCACATCAAACTTGTCGGCCATGTTGGCTCCTGTTCTTTCACTGTTGCAGACAGTCTGCAGCCTGTTGTTTCACTGTTGCAGACAGTCCCTGTCGGTGCCGGTGCAACGAAAACGTTAGATTTCCAGCAGCAGGCGAGCCGGATCCTCGAGCAGTTCCTTGAGCGTTACCAGGAATTGCACTGCGTCCTTGCCATCGATCATGCGGTGGTCGTAGGACAGCGCCAGATACATCATCGGACGGATCTCGACCTTGCCGTTCACCGCCATCGGACGTTCCTGGATCTTGTGCATGCCGAGGATCGCGGTCTGCGGCGGATTCAGGATCGGCGTAGACATCAGTGACCCGAAGATCCCGCCGTTGGTGATGGTGAAAGTGCCGCCCTGCATCTCGTCGATGCCGAGCTTGCCGTCACGAGCACGCTTGCCGAAATCGACAATGCCCTTCTCGACGTCAGCAATCTTCATGCTGTCGGTATCGCGCAGTACCGGCACCACCAGACCACGCTCGGTGGATACCGCCACACCGATGTCCTGGTAGCCGTGATAGACGATATCGGTACCGTCAATGGACGCGTTCACATCGGGGTAGCGCTTGAGTGCCTCGGATGCCGCCTTGACGAAGAAGCCCATGAAGCCGAGCTTGACGTCGTGTGCCTTGAGGAAGGTGTCCTTGTACTGGGCACGCAGCTCCATCACTGCCCCCATGTCGACCTCGTTGTAGGTGGTCAACATGGCCGCGGTCTGCTGGGCCTGTACCAGACGCTTGGCGATGGTCTGACGCAAACGACTCATCGGCACGCGCTTCTCGGGACGTTCACCCTCGACAGCCGGTGCGGCAGCGGCGCTGGCCTTGGCTGCCGGCGCTGCACTCTTCTTCGCGCTACCTTCCTTGACCGCCTTGAGCACGTCTTCCTTGAGCACGCGACCGTCCTTGCCTGTGCCCTTGATGGCGGATACATCGAGGTCGTGTTCGGCAATCAGCTTGCGAGCAGCAGGAGCGACGATCTTGCCGCCAACTTCCTGGTCGCTGTCACCATCGTCGGCGCTGGCCTTGGGCGGCTCCTGATCAGCAGTATCGGCGGCACCACCGCCGGCACCCGCCTGGAACACAGCCAGTTGCGCCTCGGACTCGACCTGAGAGCCCTCCTCCGCCTTGATCTCGACCAGCGCGCCATCTGCCGGTGCGACAACCTCGAGAACCACCTTGTCGGTCTCGATGTCGACCAGTACTTCGTCACGCTTGACGGCTTCGCCCACCTTCTTGTGCCAGGTGGCCACAGTGCCTTCCTGGATCGACTCGGGGAAGGTCGGTGCCTTGACATCAACCTTCTCACCGCCGCCCTGAGCGGCCTTCTTGTCGTCACCGGAAGCCGCAGCAGGCTTGTCTTCTGCTGCAGGCTTGTCCTCGGACTTCGCTGCTGCACCACCGCCTTCACCGATGCGCCCCAGAATCTGCTCGGACTCCACGGTATCGCCTTCTTCCACCAGCGTTTCGGCCAGGGTGCCTGACTCGGCGGCCAGTACTTCGAGCACCACCTTGTCGGTTTCGATCTCGACAATCAGCTCATCACGCTCGACGCTATCACCCGGCTTCTTGTGCCAGGCGGCCACAGTGCCTTCGGCAACGGATTCCGGAAAGGTTGGTGCCTTGATCTCGGTAGCCATGTTATTTCCTTGGTTTCTCTTCTCTCGTCCCGGGTCGTTGCCTTACAGGTTGAAGGCGTCTTCGACCAACTGGCGCTGCTGTTCGGTGTGAACGGACATATAGCCGGCGGCGGGTGCCGCGGAGGCCGGGCGACCGGCAAACTTCAGCTGCATGCCATAACCACTCTGGAGCATGTCCGCCACGCTACGCAGGTTATGCTGCATAGAGTACCAGGCGCCCTGGTTGAGCGGCTCTTCCTGACACCACACGATATCCGTGGCGTTGGTGTAGTCCTTGATGGCTTCGAACAGCTCCTCCTTCGGGAAGGGGTAGAGTTGCTCGACGCGTACAATGGCCACGTCGTCACGCAGGTTTTCTTCACGCCAGTTGGCGAGATCGTAGTAGACCTTGCCCGAGCACATGATAACGCGCTCGACCTTGCTGGCATCGCGCTTGCCCTGATCCGACAGAACCATCTGGAAGCTGCCTTGCGCCAGATCCTCAAGGCTGGATACCGCTTCCTTGTGGCGCAGCAGGCTCTTCGGCGACATCACCACCAGCGGCTTGCGCAACGGGCGGATGACCTGGCGACGCAGCAGGTGGAAGATCTGCGCCGGAGTTGTCGGTACACACACCTGCATATTGTGCTCGGCGCACAGCTGCAGGAAACGCTCGAGACGTGCCGAGGAGTGTTCCGGCCCCTGCCCTTCGAAGCCATGAGGCAGCAGCATGGTCAGGCCACACAGACGGCCCCACTTGGTCTCGCCGGAGGAGATGAACTGATCGACCACCACCTGAGCGCCGTTGAAGAAGTCGCCGAACTGGGCCTCCCAGATCACCAGCGCATTGGGCATGGTGGTCGAGTAGCCATATTCGAAGGCAAGCACGGCTTCTTCCGAGAGGAAGGAGTCATGGATGGTGAATGCCGGCTGACCATCGGACATGTGCTGCAACGGCACATGCACCGAGCCATCCTTCTGGTTGTGGATGACGGCATGACGGTGGGAGAAGGTACCCCGTCCCACATCCTGACCGGTCAGACGAATCGGATGTCCCTCGTCGATCAGAGTGGCGTAGGCCAACGTCTCGGCAAAGCCCCAGTTGAGCGCCAGACCACCGCCCTGCATCTTGCGGCGATCTTCATAGATCTTGGCCACCTGACGCTGGACAGTGACACCATCGGGCACTTCGCACATCTTCGCCGCCAACTGCTGCAGGCGCTTCATATCGACGGTGGTATCGGCATGGCCGGTCCACTCGTGGCCGAGATAGGGCTTCCAGTCGACGAACAGCGACGTGTTGGGCTCCTGCACCAGCGCATTGGCGACGTGGTTGCCGGCCATCAGGTCATCGCGATACTTCTCGACCAGTGCCTTGTCGGCTTCCTCGGTGATCACCCCTTCCTTGATCAAGCGCTGAGCATACAACGCACGCGATGAAGGATGGCTCTTGATCTTCTTGTACATCAACGGCTGGGTGCCGGAAGGCTCATCCGCTTCGTTGTGGCCACGACGACGGTAGCAGACCAGATCGATGACCACGTCCTTCTTGAACTGCTGACGATAGTCGAGTGCCACCTGGGTGACATGCAACACCGCGTCCGGGTCATCGCCGTTGACGTGCAGGATCGGTGCCTGAACCATCTTGGCGATGTCCGTGCAGTACTCGGTGGAACGAGCATCCAGCGGGTGCGAGGTAGTGAAGCCGACCTGGTTGTTGATGACGATATGTACCGTGCCACCCGTCTTGTAGGCACGAGTCTGGGACATCTGGAATGTCTCCATGACCACGCCCTGACCGGCGAAGGCCGCATCGCCATGCACATTGATCGGCAACACCTTGCCACCTTCGTCATCGTTGCGACGATCCTGGCGGGCACGCACCGACCCCTCAACCACCGGCGCCACGATTTCGAGGTGCGAGGGGTTGAAGGACATCGCCAGGTGAACCTCGCCGCCCGGCGTCATGACATTGGAACTGAAGCCCTGGTGATACTTGACGTCACCGGAGCCTCGTTCGATCAGCTTCTTGCCATCGAACTCATCGATCAATTCCGAAGGGTTCTTGCCAAGGATATTGACCAGCACGTTAAGGCGGCCACGGTGGGCCATACCGATAACCACTTCCTTGGTGCCATAGCCGCCGGCCCGCTGGATCAACTCATCCATCATCGGAATGAAGGACTCACCACCCTCGAGACCGAAGCGCTTGGTCCCGGGATAGCGGGAGGCCAGATAGGACTCGAGGCCTTCAGCGGCGGTGACACGCTCCAGAACGTGCTTGCGCATGTCCTCGGTGAACGGTGGTTTCGAGCGAACGGCCTCGAAACGCTGCTGCAGCCAACGCTTTTCCTCGGTATCGACGATGTGCATGAATTCGCAGCCAATGGAGCGACAGTAGGTCTGCTCCAGGGCATCGACGATGACACGCAACGGTGCTTCGTCCTCACCGAGGAAGAAGGAGCCGGTCTGGAAGCTGGTGTCCAGGTCCGACTTCGACAGCTGATGGAAGGACAGATCGAGATCCGGCACCGGCTTGGGATCGCGCAAACCAAGCGGATCGATATTCGCCTTCTGATGACCACGGAAACGATAGGCGTTGATCAGCTGCAGAACCTTGACCTGCTTGCGGTTCTCCTCACTGTCACCTGTCGTTGCAGCAATGGCGGTACGACGCTGCTTGCCAAGCTGGTAGAACTGGTCACGAATCGGCGTAAGGGGGGAGTCCTGGGACGGCGAGCCGTCGGGGCTGGGTAGTTGGTCGAAATACTCGCGCCATTCATCGGGAACGGCGGCGGGGTCGTCGAGGTACTGCTCGTAGAGCGCTTCCACGTAATGGACATTGCTGCCGGTTACGTGAGAGGAGCGCCACATCAACTCCATTATGCCTTGTTGCATCTCTCGGTCACCCTGCACTGATGGGGTGGTATGGGCTCGACGCATGTCTTGCCTTGGGTGCGGCGCTGGGACCCGGGCGTCCTTGCGAGGCGTCCGATCCTTCGTCTACCCGTGGCACTGACTCTTGTCGAGCGCCCTGTCGTTGTGCCGCTAACGTACTTGCGCTAGCCATGATTGGACCTGCTCCATGCTCAAAAGCCGGTGCGCAGTGCACCGGCTCCTGAAGCATGATCCGATCCAGGACGCGACTTTATGCCGCGCTCTGATCCGGACATATGATAACAAGCCCGGCGCTGCTATTTAAGTGGCATTCGCCAGCAACATCTCACGAATCTTGCCGATAGCGCGAGTCGGGTTAAGCCCTTTCGGGCAAACAGCGACACAGTTCATGATGCCGCGGCAACGGAACACCGAGAACGGGTCCTCCAGGTCGGAAAGACGCTCGCGTGTCGCCGTGTCCCGAGAGTCCGCCAGGAAACGGTAGGACTGCAGGAGTCCGGCCGGGCCGACAAACTTGTCCGGGTTCCACCAGAACGACGGGCAGGACGTGGAGCAGCAGGCACAGAGAATACACTCATAGAGCCCATCAAGCTTGTCACGCTCTTCCGGCGACTGCAGACGCTCGATGGCCGGAGCCGGAGTATCATTCTGCAAGTATGGCTGAATGCGCTCGTACTGCTTGTAGAACAACGCCATATCGACCACCAGGTCACGGATGACCGGCAGACCAGGCAGCGGGCGCAGCACCACCTTGTTGTTCTTGACTACATGCGACAACGGCGTGATACAGGCCAGACCGTTCCGGCCGTTCATGTTCATGCCATCGGAGCCGCAGACACCTTCACGGCAGCTGCGACGATAGGCGACGGTAGCATCCTGCTCCTTGAGCATCTCGAGCAGGTTCAGCACCATGATGTCGCGGCCCTGAGTGTCGACCTCAAACTCCTGCATATAAGGAGCGGAGTCGGTCTCGGGATTGTAGCGATACAGGGATACCTGAAGCTTGGACATGTGACTCCCCCCTTAGTATGTACGGACTTTCGGCTCGAACTTGTCGACGGTCTTGGGCGCGAAATTGACATCACGCTGACCGACACGCTTTTCACTCGGGAAGTACATCGAGTGCTTGAGCCAGTTGACATCGTCACGATCCGGGTAGTCGTAGCGCGAGTGAGCCCCACGGCTTTCCTTGCGCTCCAGGGCAGCAATGGCTGTCGCCTCTGCCACTTCCATCAGGTTGTCCAGCTCCAGCGCTTCGATACGTGCGGTGTTGAAGGCCGCCGACTTGTCCTCGAGGTGTGCATTGGCGACACGCTCACGCAGCTCAGCCAACTTCTGCACACCTTCAACCATGTTCTTCTCTTCACGGAAGACACCAAAGGCCGTCTGCATGATGTTCTGCAGCTCGCGCTTGAGCTCCGGCACACTCTCGCCGCCTTCGGATTCGTTCCAGCGGTTGATGCGCTTCATGGCAGACTCGATGTCGGACTCGCTGGCGTCGAGGTAATCGACCCCCTCATTGAGCGCGCTCTCGATGAACATGCCTGCCGCACGGCCGAAGACCACCAGGTCGAGCAGCGAGTTGCCGCCCAGACGGTTGGCACCGTGGACAGACACACAGGCAGCCTCGCCACAGGCATAGAGACCGTTGACGATGTGGTCCTTGCCCTCGGCATCCTGAGCGATGGCCTGGCCGTGGATGTTGGTGGCAATCCCGCCCATCATGTAGTGACAGGTCGGCACCACCGGGATCGGCTCGCGGGCCGGGTCCACGTGGGCAAAGGTCTTGGACAGTTCAACGATACCCGGCAGACGCTTGCCGAGGACTTCCTCGCCGAGATGATCGAGCTTGAGGAGCACATGGTCGCCGTTCTCACCACAACCGCGACCTTCAAGGATCTCCATGACCATGGAGCGAGCCACCACATCACGACCCGCGAGGTCCTTGGCATTCGGCGCGTAACGCTCCATGAAGCGCTCGCCGTCCTTGTTGATCAGGTAACCACCCTCGCCGCGGCAGCCTTCTGTCACCAACACGCCGGCACCGTAGATACCGGTCGGGTGGAACTGCCACATTTCCATGTCCTGCATCGGCACGCCAGCACGCAGACCCATACCGATACCATCGCCGGTATTGATCAGGGCATTGGTGGTGGACGCATAGATACGACCGGAACCACCAGTGGCCAGCACCGTGGCCTTGGATTTCACGTGAACAACTTCACCGGTCTCGATGTCCATGGCGATGCAGCCGACCACGTCACCGTTGGCATTCTTCACCAGGTCAACGGCATACCACTCGTTGAGGAAGGTGGTGTTGTTCTTCAGGTTGTTCTGGTAAAGGGTATGCAGCAGCGCATGACCGGTACGGTCTGCCGCCGCACAGGTCCTGGCCGCCTGGCCGCCTTCACCGAAATTCTTGGACTGGCCACCGAAAGGCCGCTGGTAGATACGACCGTTGTCGAAGCGCGAAAACGGCAGGCCCATGTGCTCAAGTTCGAACACCGCCTTCGGACCTTCCGAACACATGTACTCGGCAGCATCCTGGTCGGCGATGTAATCGCCGCCCTTGACGGTGTCATACATGTGCCAGCGCCAGTCATCATTGGGGTCGGCCGAGGCAATGGCACAGGTGATACCGCCCTGAGCGGAAACAGTGTGTGAGCGAGTCGGGAAGACCTTGGACAGCACGGCGGTCTTCTTGCCGGACTTGGCCAGCTCCAGCGCAGCACGCATGCCGGCTCCACCACCACCAATGATGATCGCATCAAAGGTCAAAGTACGCATATTAGACATAAATCAGGCTCCCCACAGCACTTGGATGCCCCAGACCAGGAACACGAAGATGGCAAAGATGATGGCGAATTGAGCAGAGACGCGAATCGCCGTTGGCTTGATGTAGTCGGTGGTTACCGTCCACAGGCCAATCCATGCGTGCGCCGCAAGAGATACGAACGCCAGAAGGGAGAAGATGCGCATCCAGGTCTGTTGGAAGAGCCCGCTCCAGGTGGCATAGTCGAGCTGCGGGTGCAGCAGCAGATACACCACCAGGAATACCGTATAAACTGCCATGACAAGGGCACTGGCACGCTGAATGATCCAGTCGGACAGGCCGCTACGGCTGAAACTCGTGATATTGGTTACCATACCCAGACTCCCGCCAGAACGATCAGTACAGCGCTTGCCACGATAGTGATCTGCGCCTTCTTTACGCCACCTTCAAGCGACACGCCGATATTGGCGTCCATGATGAAGTGCTTGCAGCCGGCCACAAAGTGGAATGCCAGAGCGGACAGCAGGCCCCAGGCAACCAGTTTGGCGAGAAAATTATGGGCCAGCGCGTTGCGCACCGCTTCAAACCCCTCGGGGGATGACAGCGACGCGTCCAGCGCCCAGAACCCAAAGATCAGGCCGACAAAGAGGATGACGCCGGTAATACGGTGCGTGATCGACGTCAGGGCGGGAAGGGGGAAATGGATCGTGGATAGATCCAGGTTTACGGGTCGTTTGCTATTCACGGCTCTCTACACACTCTCTTGGCCCACTCTACGACATGCGGGCCTGAGGCCCGAGCGGGCGGTGGTTTCGGGAAGGGCGCTTGCGTGCCAACCAGGAAGTTGGACACGGCCTCCTGTTCCTGCCAGTCGCGGCCTGAATTATAGGGACATGGCCTGGTCATGACAAATGGCATATGCGGAGTGGTTCTCAGTCGCTTCCAGAGAATTTCCAGACGAAACGGCATAATTCTGCCTGACCGTCAAGATGCTGCACTGCCACAATTCATGCTATGGTGCATAGCATCATATTCTCTACAAGTATTGTACAAAGCCAGCAACAAAGTACACCCAGGGGATGGCGATCGGAGAATTGACAATATCTGGAACGCTTCTATAGTGGGCGAACCTTTTTCGCCGAGCGGGACCCATTTCGCTGGCACGTTAGTGAGAAATGACAACTTATCGCTCCATATCGAACACATAAGGAGGCCTGGCATGGCTGACAGAAAAGCGACCCTGACGGTGGATGGTCTGGAGAAACCGATCGAGCTTCCGATCTACTCCGGCACCGCAGGCCCTGATGTTATCGATGTGCGCGGACTGGGTGCCGAGGGCCTCTTCACCTTTGACCCCGGTTTCATGGCCACCTCTTCCTGCGAGTCAGCCATTACCTACATCGATGGCGGGAAAGGCGTCCTCCTCCACCGCGGCTATCCCATCGAGCAACTGGCCGAGCATTCCAACTTCGTCGAAATGAGCTACGCGCTGCTGTTCGGCGAACTGCCCTCCGAAGAGCAGTACAAGGATTTCGAGGCACGCATCCGCATGCACACCATGGTGCATGAGCAGCTCGCCAACTTCTTCAAGGGCTTCCGTCGCGATGCCCACCCGATGTCCATCCTGTGCGGCGTCGTTGGCGGCCTGGCAGCCTTCTATCACGATCACCTCGACATCACCAAGCAGGAAGATCGCGAAATCAGCGCCATCCGCCTGATTGCCAAGATGCCGACCATCGCGGCGATGTCCTACAAGTACAACATCGGCCAGCCGTTCAACTATCCACGCAACGATCTGAACTATGCTGAGAACTTCCTCTACATGATGTTCAGCAATCCCTGCGAGCCCTACGAGATCAACCCGGTCTACGCCAAGGCCATGGATCGCATCTTCATGCTCCATGCCGACCACGAGCAGAATGCCTCGACCTCCACGGTTCGCCTGGCAGGCTCCACCGGCGCCAACCCCTTCGCCTGCATCAGTTCAGGTATCGCCGCGCTATGGGGCCCTGCTCACGGCGGCGCCAATGAAGCAGTCCTCAAGATGCTGGACGAGATCGGTGACGACTCCGAGGAAAATATCCAGCGTTTCATCGACAAGGCCAAGGACAAGGATGACCCCTTCAAGCTGATGGGCTTCGGTCACCGCGTCTATCGCAACTTCGATCCGCGCGCCAAAGTGATGAAGGAAACCTGTGATGAAGTTCTGGACGAGCTTGGACTGGGAGACGACCCGCAGCTCAAGATCGCCAAGCGCCTCGAACAGATCGCACTGGAAGACGAGTACTTCATCGAGCGCAAGCTGTACCCGAATGTCGACTTCTATTCCGGCATCATTCTCAAGGCCATGGGCATCCCGACCAACATGTTCACCGTGATCTTCGCGGTGTCACGCACCATTGGCTGGATCTCCCACTGGCACGAGATGATCAGCGACAGCTACAAGATCGGCCGCCCACGCCAGCTCTATACCGGCTATACCAAACGCGACTACCCTGCAGAGTAATCTTCAGGAGCTACCTGCATTGGTTATTAACCCGGCATGCTTTCATGTTGGGTTAATGGCGGCACAGGGACGTGCCGCCGTCGTCCATCAGGCCGACGCGAGACCGCACCACACCAGCAGATCCGCGCATCTGCGCCAGTGTGGTGCGGACGACAATCAAATCGATCAGGATGAGCTATTTGATTAATAGCGCTCTCTCGGAAGCCGCCCCTCAGGGCGGCTTCCGTCGTTTCGGACTACGCCTTACCGCCGCAACCAGTCGCACTGGTGAAGCCCTCCCCTGCTTCACGCTATGCTGGGCGGACAAACCAACCTGTACACATTGCACAAACCACCTCATCAAGACCCGCTCGATTCGCATCGCAACAGATCGCTTTCCTCACCACTCCTTTCACATCATGCCAGGAGAACACAATGAGCCGCACAATATCGAAGGTTGCCTTTATCGGCCTGGGCGTCATGGGTTATCCAATGGCCGGGCACCTGGCCCGCGCCGGCCTGGAGGTCCGGGTCTACAACCGCACCTCCGCCAGAGCCCAGGCCTGGAGCGATGAACATGGCGGCAGCCATCACCCCACCCCTGCAGCCGCCGCCGATGGGGCCGACCTGGTCATGATGTGCGTCGGCAACGATGACGATGTCCGCCAGGTAACCCTGGGCAACGATGGCGTACTGTCCCGACTGGCCGCTGGCAGCCTGTTGATCGACCACACAACGGCCTCCGCGACACTGGCCGAGGAGCTGGATCAGGCATGCCGCGACCACGGCGTCGGCTTTATCGACGCTCCGGTTTCCGGCGGCCAGCAAGGTGCCGAGAACGGCGCCCTGACCATCATGTGTGGTGGCCAGGAAGAGGACTTCGGTGCTGCCCGCCCGGTGCTCGAGCACTATGGCCGAGCCGTCACCTTGATGGGGCCAGCCGGCAGCGGCCAACTGACCAAGATGGTCAACCAGATCTGCATCGCTGGCCTGGTACAGGGGCTCGCCGAGGGCCTGCACTTTGCAGAACAGGCAGGACTGGACCAGCACCGCGTGATCGACGTCATCAGCAAGGGGGCGGCCGGCTCCTGGCAGATGGAAAACCGTCACGCCACCATGATCGACGACCACTATCAACACGGCTTCGCCGTGGACTGGATGCGCAAGGACCTGGACATCTGCCTCACCCAGGCCCGCGAGCTCGAAGCACAGCTACCGGTCACCGCTCTGGTGGATCAGTTCTACGCAGACATTCAGAGCATGGGTGGTGGACGCTGGGACACGTCCTCGCTACTGAAGCGCCTACGCCGAAACAGCAACACCTGAAGCCTATACCTCGCTTGAGGTAGCCTCACACCCCGCCGACGCTGTGCATAACCCGGCCAGTGTCGGCCTCCTGCCCCCTCTCCGAGCGTTTTCCACACTTTCTGTGGATAACCCTGTTCACAACCCCTCGAAACCGCCCCTGAATCGCCATGAACACGGGCGGGAGCTTAGATTGGTTAATTTTTAACCTAACATAACTCGTTGTAAATAAAGGATAATTTTCAACATCAGGCGAAAAGGAGGAGGCATGAGGATTAATGCATTAAAAACGCAAGAAATATGGCAGGGAGTGGACAATTCCAGCGGACTGTCAAGCTGCAAAGATCAATTTGCTCTGATTTTCATCGCTGAATGAAAACCACTCACAAATCAAGGCAAACTTATCCACATGATACATTACGACACACGAGGTATCGCTCATCGCTGCACCAGAAAGGCACGATCACAGGAATTATCAGGAAAGAGAAGTGGCGTCCCATAGGGGGTTCGAACCCCTGTTCCCGCCGTGAAAGGGCGGTGTCCTGGACCACTAGACGAATGGGACGCAGAATCTCACGAGAATGGTTGGTGGAGCCTAGCGGGATCGAACCGCTGACCTCGACACTGCCAGTGTCGCGCTCTCCCAGCTGAGCTAAGGCCCCATATCTCGTGAAGACGGGGCGTATCTTACTGATAAGGCCGGGGAAGGTCAACCCCTTTAAGCGCCGAGTTACAAGCTACGAGTCACTAGCTGCCAAACGCAGCCCAGGGCTCGTAGCTCGTAGCTCGTAGCTCGTAGCTTCGAAGACTAGCCCAGTTCCCTATACTCCTTCTCGAAGCGTTTGGCCTGCTTCTTGGACACCCCACCCAGTACGTTGATGGCGTATCTGAGCCGCGCTCGAGTCATGTCGGACCCCAGAATTGCCATGGCATCCATGACCGAGGTACTGGAAGCAGAACCCGTCACGGCGATGAATACCGGGGCAAGAAAGGCCTTCATCTTGAGATCGAAGTATTCACACAGCAACTTGACCTCGGCCAGCAGCGCTTCCTTGTTCCAACTGGACACGCCTTCCAGACGCCAGACGAGGAACTGCAGTAGACGCACCAGTTCTTCCCGCTCGAGCTTGACGCTCTCGAAGCTGGACTCATCGATATCCGGCAGACCGGAGAAGAAGTGCCCCGCCAGAGGCGCCACATCCGACAGAGTATCTACCCGGGTTCTCACCTGAGGCAGGATCTGATTGACATAGCCTTCATTGAAAGCCCAATCCATCAGTGCTTTGAGGAAGGCCTGGTCATCCAGGTCCTCACGCAGGTAAACGCCGTTGAGCCAGGTGAGCTTCTCCAGATCAAAGACCGGCCCCCCCAATGACACCCGCTGGATATCAAAGTTGGCAATCATCTCCTCAAGGGAGAACTTCTCACGCTCGTCGGGCATCGACCAGCCCATACGACCGAGATAGTTCAGCACCGCCTGAGGCAGGAAGCCCATACGCCGGTAATAGTTGATCGAGGTCGGGTTCTTGCGCTTGGACAGCTTCGACTTGTCCGGGTTGCGCAGCAGCGGCATGTGGCATAGCGCCGGCATGTCCCAACCGAAATACTCGTAGAGCAGCTGATGCTTGGGTGCCGAGTTGATCCATTCCTCGCCACGCAGCACATGGGTAATTCCCATCAGGTGGTCATCGACCACGTTGGCCAGGTGGTAGGTCGGCATACCATCGGACTTGAGCAGTATCTGGGCGTCGACCTGGGCCCAGTCCACCTCGATACTGCCACGCAGCATGTCTTCGACCACGCAGGTGCCACTCTCCGGCACGGTCATGCGAACGACATAGGGCATGCCTTCACGTTCACGACGCTCCTGCTCGTCAGCATCCAGCGCCAGGTCAGCCGGCTTGAGCGCCAGGTGCAGGCCCGCCGCCTTGCGCGCCTCACGCAGCTCGTCCAGTTCTTCACTGGTGCGGTAGCACTTGAAGGCGTGGCCGGCATCGATCAATCGCTGGGCGTGCTCAGCGTAGATGTCGCCGCGCTCGCTCTGGCGATAAGGGCCGTGCGGCCCGCCCACATCGGGACCTTCGCTCCATTCAATGCCCAGCCAGCGCAGTGAATCGAGGATCATCTGCTCCGACTCATCGGTGGAACGAACTCGATCGGTATCCTCAATACGCAGAATGAACTCACCGCCGTGCTGACGAGCAAAGCAGAGATTGAAAAGCGCGATGTAGGCGGTGCCTACGTGAGGATCTCCAGTCGGCGAAGGGGCAATTCGCGTACGAACAGTCATATCTTCCTGCATCCTGATGGGGTTTGGAGCCATTCCGGCAGCGTTGGCGCATTATACGCGCCTTGCCGGAAACTGGCAGCCGCCCTGCGCCTTCCCTCTACCTCATCAGGCCAGGGCCATTACCTTCTGAGCCAGCCCCGAGCCTCGAACGGATCGACGCTGTCCTGCACACCACTCCAGATGCCCCAGGCCCAGTAATAATGCGGCCCAAGAGCTTGCGACCTGGTCCGTCCGGGGGATGTCTATATAAATTCATCGGGATAAAAGATTGAAGAAACGGAGCCAATCAATGAGTATTCTAAATTCTTCAAGTACCCAAACAGGATAGTTTCATGGACGCGCTGGGCCCGCGCATCAAGTCACTCAGAATCGCTGCAGGCCTCAACAAGGCCGCACTGGCACGCCAGGTCGGTGTCTCTGACGTCACCATTTCCTATTGGGAATCCGGCACCATCAAGCAGATCGGCCACGAGCGGCTGGTCGCCTTGTCCCAGGCCTTGAGCTGCCCGCTGGCTCACCTGCTGGAAGGTGAACCCAATCGACCCTCCCCCCTGTATCTGCGCCCACGCTTGCCATTGCCGTGGAACGAAGCAGCCCACAAGGGGGTCGATCTGCCATTGGAGCTGATTCCCGGACAGCGCTGGGACGGCGATTGTCATCTGTTGACGCCAGCACCGGACGAAACCTTCGACTTTCTCCATCCTTTTGACCTAGTGGCCGCCGCCCCGACGGAAATCTTCCGTCAGCCAGGGCTCTACCTGGTCACCGAAGGAGATCAATTGATGGTTCGCCGAGTCGGCCAGGATGCCAGCGGACAGCTGACCTTTCAGCGCCAGGGACAGGTCGATGTCACGCCTTATCACAGCGGACTGAGGCTGGCGGCCAAGATCGTGGCACTGTGGCGTCACGAGCCGCTGAACGAGCCTCAACGCACCCTCCGCTGACCCGGCGACTCACGCTGTCCTATACATGCCCTGCAAGCCTGTCGAGATCGGCAGGCTTGCAGGGCCGGGATCACTGAAGCGGCTCGACCGTTACACTGTCGGTGGTCCGCCTTATCTGCTGGCCGACGAGCACACGCTGCACGGCGGATACCTGTTGCCCCAAACCATGCGGAGACTCGACAATCAGCGGACCCGAGAGATGCTCTCCCCGGCTGCCAAGATATCCCTGCACCTCTCTCGGTTGCAGCTCCCCCGGAGTGGTCGTCAAGCGCAATCGGTAGTATCCATCAGAAAGACCACTACCTGAGCCAAAGGGGCCTGCCTCGAGTTCTCCCGCGCTGATGACAACACGCTCCTGCCACCGCACTCCACTGGCCTCCCGCACGACCTCCACCTGAACACGAGTGCCATCCGGCAGATTGGTTCGCCCCACCACCTGCATTCGACGGTCCGCCAGCAGGACAGCCTCCAGCGCCACTTCAACCGGTGCCGCCATCGGCTCGATACCCGCCAGATCATCCTCGACCTCGTCTGCCTCCACGGTGGCCGGCTCAGCGCTATTGGCCTCCACAGCAGGACTCGTGGAAGTCTCGCTATCATCCGTGTCGTTGTCGCACCCTGCCAGCCCCAGCAGCAGGCCAAGGGCGATACAGCCCATCATGCGCATCCACTTCCTCCCGTATTTCACCGATCCCCGGCAACCGACCACAAATCGTCGCCAGCATACCGTGACTGACTTCATTATCGACCTACTGTCAGGAAGGACAAGGGATTACGTTCAAAGGGCAAGACAGAATCTGTCGCCAGCAGACCCTGTGCTGGCCTGAGATACCTGCTATAGCTGTAGGGACACCACCCCACAACTCGCCAGGACATCACATCATCGAGTCACAAGTGATATACACAGCCAGTGGTTATCACGTCATTCATACGGAGAGCACGTGACAATGAAGATCCTGATGGTACTGACATCCCATGACCGTCTGGGGAACACCGGCAAACCAACCGGGTTCTGGCTGGAAGAGTTTGCCTCGCCCTGGTATGCGTTCAAGGATGCCGGAGCCGATATCACCCTCGCATCACCCGCCGGTGGGCAGCCACCCATCGATCCCAGTAGTGATGTCGCCGATGCGCAGACGCCGGCCACCGAGCGTTTCAAACAGGACAGTGACGCCCAGCATGCCTTGGCCACGACCGTGAAGCTGGCAGATGTACGTGCCGATGATTTCGATGCGCTGTTCTATCCAGGTGGACATGGTCCGCTGTGGGACCTCGCGGAGGACCCAACTTCCATCCGTTTGATCGAGGCGTTCCAGAGCCAGGGAAAAGTCGTGGGCGCCGTCTGTCATGCGCCGGGCGTTCTACGCCATGTACGCACGCCCGAGGGCACTGCGCTGGTGGCAGGCCGACGGGTAACCGGCTTCACCAACAGCGAGGAGCAGGCGGTGGGACTCACGGATATCGTCCCCTTTCTCGTCGAGGACATGCTGCAGGCCAACGGTGCCGAATTCTCTCGTGGCGACGACTGGGCCAGTCATGTGATCACCGATGACAGGCTGGTCACCGGACAGAACCCAGCGTCATCGCAAGCCACCGCCGAGTCGGTACTGGCGCTGCTGCGCTGACCCGGGCCCACAAACGACGAACGCCTCCAACCGGAGGCGTTCGTCAGTGGTGCAGGAAAGCCGTATTCACGCCTTCTTGACGTACATCGACTTGAGCTTCATCGGACCAATGCCATCGACCTTGCAGTCGATATCATGATCTCCCTGCACCAGGCGGATATTCTTGACCCTGGTGCCAACCTTGACCACCGATGACGATCCCTTGACCTTGAGATCCTTGATCACGGTTACCGTATCGCCATCCGTCAGCACATTGCCGTTGGCATCACGGACCTGCTTCTCCTCCTCCGCTTCAGCGGACTCTCCAGCAACCCATTCATGGCCGCATTCCGGGCACACCAGTTGCATCCCGTCATGGTATGTGTAGGGCGACTCGCAGCCGGGACAGGGGGGCAGTTCACTCACGACGATATCACCTCACGGAAAAAGGACAGGCAGACTACCCTCAGGCGCGCACAATTGCCAGCCACGCCCCCGGCATGATGCTGTTCCGGTGAGCCCCGTCATGATCGCTGATAGGTGCCCACCAACCGATTCATTCCCAACAGGTGAGGCTCTACCTTCTCCAGTAGCGCCTTCATGGTCAGTCCCTCAGGGAAGTCCATCTCGGTATCCAGCGCCAGCACCCAATAGTAATAGCGATGCAGGCCATGTTGCGGCGGCGGCAAGGGACCGCAGTAGCCCAACTCTCCCTTGTCATTGAGGCCCGGCGTGCCCAACTCGGTACCTTCATCCAGAGACGACAGGCTTGCGGGAAGATTGTAGAGCACCCAGTGCACGAAGCCGTAACCGCCCGCTTCAACCCTGGGAGCATCCGGGTCATGGCAGATCACGGCAATCCCCCTGGTCCCTTCGGGCACTCCCTGCCAGGCCAGTGCCGGAGAAAGGTCTTCTGCCTCCATGGTGTTGCGCTGAGGGATTTCCCCATCCGGGGCAAAGGCATTGCTGGAAACTGATAGTCTGGATAGAGCGAATACCATGCTGTTTCTCCTTTACCGAGTGGAAGCGTGTACTCTGATCTGCACACCAACGACAGAACTTCCTGACTCTGACATGATAGCCCTTGGGGATGATAGTCCCTGGGGATGGGAGCTCCAGCAGATGGGAGCCCCTGGAGATATTGACCCGGCATGCTTTCATGTTGGGTTAATGCGGCACAGGGAAGTGCCGCCGCCGGCCATCAGGCCGACGCGAGACCGCACCCCACCAGCAGACCGCGCATCTGTGCCAGCGTGGTGCGGACGACAATCGAATCGATCAGGATGAGCTATTTGATTGCCATGCTAATAATGGCCCAGGCTCGCCAGCTGCAGTGTTGGATATTTCGAGTGTTGAGTATTTCGAGTGGAGGATAATCCGAGTGATGGATAATCCGATGAAACGGCTGCTGATTGTTGCCCATGCCCCCTCCCCCAATACCCTGAAGCTGTGCGAAGCCGCCTGTCGGGGCGCCGGTCACCCGGATATCGACGCCGTGGAGGTGACTTGCAAGGCACCTCTGGAGTGCGGACCAGAGGACGTGTTTCAGGCGGATGCCATCCTGCTCGGTACTACCGAGAACCTCGGCTACATGAGCGGCGCCCTGAAGGACTTCTTCGATCGAAGCTACTATCCACTTCTCGACCACACTCAAGGCCTGCCCTGCGCCCTGTACATTCGCGCCGGTCATGACGGCACCGGCACTCGACGTGCCGTGGAAGGCATCGTCACCGGGTTACGCTGGCGGTGGGTACAGGAACCACTGGTCCTGCGTGGAGACTGGCAGGACGCCTTCGAGCAGCAGGTCGAGGAACTGGCCATGGCAATGGCTGCCGGCCTCGACAGCGGTATTCTCTAGCTTTTTCTGCTGGCCTTCATGACCCATGATCACTCACTGCAACGCAAAGAGCGGAGGCTGCAAGCAGCCACCGCTCTTCTTTCTGACTGACGGTCGCACATCAACAGCCGCGACCGTCAGGACCATCAGTTGAGGCGTTCAAACACCGTGGCCACGCCCTGGCCCATGCCAATACACATGGTGGCGAGCCCCAGCCGGGTGTCCTGCTGCTTCATGACATTCAGCAGCGTGGTGCAGATGCGTGAGCCGGAGCAACCCAGCGGGTGGCCCAGAGCAATAGCACCGCCATGCAGGTTGACCTTCTCGTCCATGCTATCCCGCAGGCCGAGATCCTTGAGCACCGGCAGTGCTTGAGCAGCAAAGGCTTCGTTCAATTCGACGGTATCGATGTCTCCGATGGTCAGGCCAGCCGCCTTGAGCGCCTGCTGGGACGCCGGTACCGGGCCATACCCCATGATCGAAGCATCACATCCCGCCACACCGGTCGACAGCACTCGAGCAATAGGCTCCAGCCCCAGCGTCTGGGCACGCTCGTAGCTCATCACGGCCATCGCGCTGGCACCCACCGACAACGCCGAGGAAGTGCCAGCGGTCACCGTGCCGCTACGCGGATCAAACACCGGCTTGAGGCCACCCAGCGACTCGAGGGTAGTTTCGGGGCGAATCACTTCATCCTTGTTGACCAGGATGCGACGCCCCTCACTGTCGTGCCCTTCGACACCGACGATCTCGTTGTCGAAGCCACCGGACTGCAGGGCCTGCCAGGCACGCTGGTGTGAACGCACGCCGAAGGCATCCTGGTCTTCACGGCTGATGCTGTGCAGCTTGCCGAGCAACTCCGCGGTAAGCCCCATCATCATCGCCGCCTTGGCAGCGTACTTACTTGCCGCCGGATTGACGTCGACGCCGTGTGTCATGGGCACATGCTCCATGTGCTCGACGCCACCAATGACGTAGAAGTCACCCATGCCTGCCTTGATGTTGGCAGCGGCAATATGCAGTGCACTCATTGACGAGCCACACAGGCGATTGACCGTCTGCGCCGGCACGGAGCGCGGCATGCCGGTCATGATCTGGGCGTTGCGTGCGATGTTCATCGACTGCTCGAGGGTCTGGTTGACACACCCCCAGATCACATCGTCAACGCCGCTCGGGTCGAGACCAGGATTACGCTTGAACAACGCATTCATGACCTCAGCGGACAGATTCTCGGCACGCACGTGGCGGAAGGCGCCATTCTTCGCTCGGGCCATGGCGGTACGAACGCCGTCGACCACCACGATATCTCTCGGATTCAAACTCATGGATATTCTCCTGTGTGGTGGTGTTATCTGGCGTAGAAGGTTTCGCCGTTGTTGGCCATCTGGCGCAGACGCTCGGTCGGCGCATACAGCGCGCCGAGTTCATCGGCCAGTCCATCAGCCAGTGCCACGAACTCGGGCAGCCCCATGGCATCGATGTAGCGCAGCGCGCCACCCCGGAAGGGCGGGAAGCCAATGCCGTAGATCAGCGCCATGTCCGCTTCAGCGGCACTCCCGACAATATCGTCTTCCAGACAACGTACCGTCTCGAGGCACAGCGGTACCATCATGCGTGCAATGATGTCTTCGTCGCTGAATTCACGGGGGTTGGCTGCCAACGACTTGACCAACTCGATGGCCTGTTCATCGCTGACCTTCTTCGGCTTGCCCTTGCGATCTTCCTCGTAGGCGTAGAAGCCCTTGTCATTCTTCTGACCGAGACGATCATTCTCGAACATCACCTGAATCGCGGTCTTGCCGCCATTCATGCCACCCTGAGCCATGCGGTCCGGGAAGCCTTCCGCCATCACTTCGTTGGCATGCACTGCGGTGTCCATACCCACAACATCCAGCAGGTAGGCTGGGCCCATCGGCCAGCCGAACTTCTCCATGACCTTGTCGACACGCTGGAAATCCGCGCCCTGCTCAACCAGCAGGCTGAAGCCACCGAAGTAGGGGAACAGCACACGGTTGACCAGGAATCCCGGGCAATCATTGACCACAATCGGTGTCTTGCCCATGGCTCGGGCGTAGGCCACGGTTGCAGCGACCGCGGCATCGCTGGTCCTTTCGCCGCGAATGACTTCAACCAGCGGCATGCGATGCACCGGGTTGAAGAAGTGCATGCCGCAGAAGTTCTCGGGGCGCTTGAGATTCTCGGCCAGACGGGTAATGGAAATGGTCGAGGTATTGGACGCCAGAATGGTGGACTCGGACACCTGGGCCTCGACTTCCGCCAGGACCCCAGCCTTGACCTTGGGGTTCTCGACCACCGCCTCGACCACCAGGTCGACGTGCCCGAAGTCGCCATAGGACAGGGTCGGGCGAATATTGGAAAGCTTCTGTGCCATCCCATCCGTGGTCAGGCGACCACGCTCGACCTGCTTGCCGAACAGCTTGCGGGCTTCCTTCAGCCCCAGCTCAATGGCCTCTTCCTTGATGTCCTTCATCAGGATGGGAGTGCCTTTCGAGGCGCTCTGATAGGCAATGCCGCCACCCATGATGCCAGCACCCAACACGGCGGTCTGCTTCACCGGCTGGGCCTGTTTCATGTATTCATTGCCCTTCTTCTTGACCACCTGATCATTCATGAACAGGCCGACCAGGTTAAAGCTGACATCAGTCTGCGTCAGCTTGCCGAAGCTCTTTGCCTCGATGGCCTGGGCACGCTCACGACCTTCGCCGGCGCCCTTCTGAATGACCTTGATCGATTCCACCGGTGCCGGGTAGTGCGGACCGGCCTTGCCGGCGACATAGCCCTTGGCGGTCTCGAAGGCCATCATCTGTTCGATGGAGTTGAGCTTCAGCGGACTGGTCTTTTCACGACGTCGTGCCTCGAAATCCAACTCACCGGCATTGGCGCGCGCCAGAATGTCCAATGCGGCCGCCTCGAGCTGGTCCCCGGGCACCACCGCATCCACAGCACCGACCTTGAGACAGGCGTCAGCACGATTTTCCGTGCCACCGGCTATCCACTCGATGGCGTTGTCGGCACCGATCAGGCGTGGCAGACGGACACAGCCGCCCCAGCCGGGAAGAATGCCAAGTTTGGTCTCTGGCAGCCCGATCTTTGCTGTATCGCTCATTACCCGAAAATCGGTACAGAGCACCACTTCACAGCCTCCGCCCAGCGCCAGGCCATTGATCGCCGTGACCGTCGGGAACGGCATGTCCTCGAGACCATTGAAGATTCCGTGCACACGTTCGAGCATGGCCTGGATCGCTGCCTCGCCATCTTCGAACATGCCGTGGAACTCGGTGATGTCCGCACCGACAATGAAGGCTTCCTTGGCACTTCTGAGCATCAGGCCCTTGATGCCGCTCTCGGAGCGTACTGCTTCGAGCGCCTCGCTCAACTCCGCGACCACTGCCGTAGACAGCTTGTTCACTGACCCGTCCTTGAGGTCGAAGGTCAGTATGGCGATATCATCGCCATTGCGTGCCACCGTGATGGCATTGCCTTGATAGATCATCCACGAATCTCCGCTCAGGTCTTCGCTGTGGTTGTTGATCCCGAATTCATACGGCCGTTTGATTTATTCAGAAGCTTGGTCCAAAGCCAGGATCTCGTCAACCCCTACTTTGTGGCCAGCATCCGGGCCACTCTATTGATGTAGATCACACCCTTCTTTACGGCTCTCACGCATACTCTGGATGCCTCATCATCCCGCCACGGGATTGACCCTCCATACCACAACCGTGGACCATGCAGGTTTTCCTCCCGGTTTCACCGATTCCTGTGGCCATCTTCATCTCATCGGGACCCCATCATGTCTGACGCGTCCGCCGCCCCCCACCACGGACCTACTCGTCTCCAGCGTCTTGTGGAACGCTGGGTCGTGCGCCTTCGTCCCTGGCACTGGGTCTGGCCACCCATCGCTTTCGCTGCCGGCATCGTCAGTTTCTTTCTGGTGCAACGCCAGCAGTGGCTGGGAGTGCTGCTGGCCGTGGGTATGCTGGTCACCTGGCTACTGCTGCTGTCCGAGAGTCTGATCGGACGCCTGATGGCCAGACGTGGATACCCGACGCTCCCTCGCGGGGTGACCACCTTCATTGCCCAGATGGTCCACCAGGAGACACTGTTTTTCACCCTCCCGTTTCTGCTCGCCACCACGGTCTGGACCAGCGGTCAGTCACTGTTCACCGTGGCGATGATCATTCTGGCGGTGCTGTCGATCCTGGACCCCCTCTACTACCGACTCGCCGACCAGCGCCGCTCCCTCTATCTGGTCTTCCATGCCCAGTGCGTCTTTCTGCTGGTACTGGTGTCGCTGCCGCTGGTGGTACATCTCTCCACGGGCCAGAGTCTGCTGCTGGCCTCACTGGCGATGGTCATCTTCAGTCTGCCCAGCCTACTGCACCTGCTGCGCCCGATGAATCGACGACGCTGGCTGGCACTGATGACACTGCTGCCACTACTGGCCGGCGCGGCCTGGTTGGGCCGCATCTGGGTCCCACCGGCCACGCTATGGCTATCCGGCAGCGCGCTATCGCCACAGTTTGATGCCGCCCAGCGTACCCCTCAGGGTAGCCTGCTTCTGACACCGACCGCACTGGCGGCAGGTCAGGGGCTCTACGCCTACACCTCCATTCATGCACCACGCGGACTGCGTGAAGAAGTCGTGCATGAGTGGCGTCATGATGGCGAGCTGGTGGATCGCATCCCGCTCGAGATTCAGGGAGGCCGTGCCGAGGGCTATCGAGCATGGACACGCAAGCAGAACTTTCCCGAGGACAGCGCTGGTGACTGGCGCATTGATGTCATGACAGCCGGCGGTCAACGCATTGGTGTCCTTCGCTTCCATGTCAGCGATGACGAAGCCGACGCAACACTTGCCGATGGCCGAATTTCATCACAGCCGGGGCTACCGGGATTGATGTGGCTGACCGCTGGCTCCGAAACCACAGGAGCGGATAGTCAGGAAACCAGCGGAGCCATCGGTCGGGTCGAGGAAGTCATGAAGCAGGCCAGTGAAATTGTCGAGCAGAACCAGGATGCCGTCACGGATACCGAAGAAGATACAGAGGAACCAGCTGTAGAGGCCGCCGCGACACAGGAAGAAGCTACACTCAAGGAGAGTACGGACAACCAGAACAAAGATGCAGACGATGGCACGACACAGGCTCCTTCCACCACCGGCAGGACCTCGCCGGAGGGCGAAGTGTCAGCCAAAGAGGCAGGACAGAAAGATGCCTGAGTCACTCGTCCGGGTACTGCCATCTGCACAGCGGACTTTGCAATGACTTGCATTACACGCCAAGCGTTCGGACAATCCATTCATTTGCAGTCTTACCATCGTGGACGCTCATGAACGACAATATTGGTATACAGCTGGCCCGCACACCACGCATCTGGCGTGCCGTTCTGGATCAGCGCCTTGCTCCCCTGGGGCTGACCCAGACCCGCTGGGTCACGCTCTATCATCTGTCACGGATGCCGCATGGCCAGCCCCAATGCGACCTGGCTCGAGCGATCGGGGTCGAGGCCCCATCACTGGTGCGCACTCTGGATCAACTCTGTGAACAGGGACTGGTGGAACGTTGCCCCTGTGACCAGGATCGCCGTACCAAGCGCATCCACCTGACACCGGCGGCCGCTCCCCTGCTGGAGAAGATCGAGACCATTGTGCAGGAAGCACGCCAGGAGATGCTGGCCGGGATCGACGACAGCGATCAACAGAAGCTCAGCGAGCTGCTGACACGCATCGAGGCCAACGGCCAGGCGCTATTGAATCCAGAACAGGCAGACCCGCAGCAGGAAACGACCACCGACTGATGTCGCTGTGGCTGGCTCCCGCCCGCGGGGGCCACATCACGGTGGAGTATTTGGTACGCCACCACTGCGGCGATCCGGGTTCCCCTGCAATACATCACGCAGAGCCGAGGCAGGTGCTGCGAACCGCACAAAATCCTCGGCTTCGAGCGATTCATCCCACCAGACTGTCAGTGCCTTGTCACTCGACTGCACCGCGACAGCATCGTCCGGTAGCTGGCTCAGCAGTCGAGCGAACAGCGCATTGACCTGCGGAGAGAGCGGTCGCAGAGGCTCTACTCGCCAGCGCCAGCCAGCCACATAGGACTTGAGCGAGGCGCTGGCATGGGCCTCACGCACCAGCAGAAATCCCGGCCCCGGCCGCAAGGCAGGATAGAACCAGCGATAGGCGGCCAACTTGTCGCCGTTGCCATGCAAGGGCCCATCCTCGAGACGCACATTGACCTCCACTCTTGCCGCTGCCTCTCGCAATCGCCCCAGGCGACGCTCCCGCGCGCTGGGCCTCAACCACATGGCAGGAGCGAACACCATACCGACCACGAGCAGGATCATAAGCCACAACATACGGTTTCCTCAGCAAAAGCGTTGATATTCAGCGTTGTCTTGCGCACGCGAGCGGCCTAGAGTGTGAGACATCAATTCCGACATCGACCGCCGCTGGAGGCGTCTTCTCATGAGCAACGAATACCGTCATGTACTGGTTGCCGTCGACCTGACCAAGGATTCGCACCGAATCCTCGAGCGCGCCCTGCAGATTGCCGACCGCAACCACGCCAAACTATCGATCATGCATACGCTGGAACCGTTGGGCTTTGCCTATGGTGGCGACATCCCCATGGATCTGACCAGTATTCAGGATCAACTCGACGAGCACGCCAGACAGCGACTCGCTGAAATCGCCGACAGTAACGTCTCGCGGGACAACCAGCATGTGGTTGTCGGTATGCCGGATACCGAGATTCACCGCTTCGCCGATGAAAACGACGTTGACCTGATCGTGGTCGGCTCCCATGGCCGGCATGGCTTCGCCCTATTGCTGGGCTCCACCTCCACCGGCGTTCTGCATGGTGCGCAATGTGACGTCCTGGCCGTGCGTGTTGGCATGGATAGCGAAGAGTAACCACCGAGCACTCGTTCGCCCCACCACTCACTCGCAAGTCGGTCAAGCGGTGGGGCTGCCGACGTCAACTTTCTCCGGCGGCCATCGCCTCGAGTTCCATCCAGCGCTCCATGGTCGCCTCGAGCGTCTCCTGAATGCTCTGCAACACCCCCAGGCGCTCGTTGATGGTGCCTGAATCCTGCTGGTAGAACGCAGGATCACCGACTTCCCTTTCCAGCTCTGCAATCTCGTTCTCCAGCCGCTCGATCTCGGCGGGCAGTGCATCCAGCTCACGTTGCAGCTTGTAGGACAGTTTGACGGGTTTGGCCCTGGCTGCCGGGGCGGAGGGTGCGGCAGTGCTCGCAGGCTTCGCGTCGAACCGGTCATCAGTGGTCGGCTCCACGCCCTGACGAGCCGCGCCTTCCCAGGGCGCAGGTGGCAGCTTGCCGCCTTGACGCACCCAGTCGGAATAGCCACCGACATACTCGCGGACACAGCCCTGGCCTTCAAAGGCCAGCACGCTGGTCACCACATTGTCCATGAAGGCCCGGTCGTGGGAGACCAGCAGCAGGGTGCCCTCGAAGTCCAGCAACAGCTCCTCGAGCAGCTCCAGCGTTTCGACGTCGAGGTCATTGGTCGGCTCGTCCAGTACCAGCACATTGGCCGGCTGGGTAAACAGCTTCGCCAGCAACAGTCGATTGGACTCACCACCGGACAGCGCCTTGACCGGCTGGCGTGCTCGCTCCGGTGAGAACAGGAAATCCTGCAGGTAGCTCATCACATGACGATCGCGGCCACCGACAGCAATGCGGTCACTGCCCTGGGCTACGTTGTCATAGACGGTCTTGTCCAGCTCCAGTCCAGCGCGCAGTTGATCGAAGTAGGCGACCTGCAGCTTGGTGCCCATACGCACCTCGCCTTCACTGGGCGTCAGTTGGCCCAGCAGGATCTTGAGCAAGGTGGTCTTGCCGGCGCCGTTGCGGCCGATCAGGCCAATACGATCACCACGCTGCACTTCGATGCTCAGGTCACGGATGACGGTGGCATCCTCGAAGTGCTGAGTGACATGCGACAGCTCGACCACGCGCTTGCCGCTGCGTTCACCACTATCCACCGACAACGAAGCCTTGCCTTCGCGCTCACGCCGTTGACCACGCTCGCGACGCAGTTGCTCCAGCGCCCGCACACGGCCTTCGTTACGGGTACGACGGGCCTTGATGCCCTGACGAATCCAGGCTTCCTCCTGGGCCAGCTTCTTGTCGAACTCAGCGTTCTCGCGTGCCTCGATCTCGAGCTCGTGCTGTTTCTGCGCCTGATAGGCGGCGTAATCCCCGGGATAGCGCCCAAGACGGCCACGGTCCAGCTCAAGGATGCCGGTCGCGAGGCGTGACAGGAACGCCCGGTCGTGGGTAATGAACAGCACCGCTCCCTGGAACGCAGCAAGCTGCTCCTCGAGCCAAGCAATGGTGTCCAGATCCAGGTGGTTGGTCGGCTCATCGAGCAGCAGTAGATCCGGCTCGGCAACCAGCGCACGTGCCAGCGCCACACGCCGCCGCCAACCCCCGGACAGAGAAGCCATGGCGGCGTCGGCGGGCAGGCCGAGGCGTGTCAACACCACATCGATACGCTGGTGGAAGGACCACCCGTCGATAGCCTCGAGACGCGTCTGCAGAGTCGCCATACGCGACATGTCCGGATCATCGGATTGCACCAGGTGATGATATTCGGAGAGCAGCTCACCGGCTTCGGGAAGCCCCTGAGCCACCATGTCGAAGATGGTGGCGTCACAGGCATCCGGAAGCTCCTGTTCCAGCACGCCGATCTTGAGGCCAGGGGCCCGCCAGATGGTGCCACTGTCCGGCAGGTTGTGGCCCGCCACCAGGCGCAGCAAGGTGGATTTACCCGTGCCATTGCGGCCAACCAGCGCCAATCGCTCGCCTCTTTCAAGGCTCAGCTCGGCATGGTCCAGCAGAATATGGTGGCCATAGGCCAGTTGCAGCTGCTCGAGTCGTAGCAGAGTCACTCAATATCTCCTTTCCGAATGCACGCAGTGTACCTCAAGGCAGGGGCTACAAGGCAGCAACAATCCCGGTCAATCCAGCTCGGCAGCGTCTTTCCATGGCCTGCCAGGGCCGCGAACAGTACAATCCAGAGACCGTATAACCCTGGTCTGCCGAAGGCAGGCCCCACTGCGGTGGCATTCAGCCATTCAAGCGAATCCAGATCGGGAGTCCAGTTTGTCCAACGCCGCACCCTCAGCCGTCGACACCTTGCCTGAAGCACTGCGTTTCAGCTCCCCGGCACCATTGGTCGATATAGGCGCCAACCTGACCCATGAGAGCTTTGCGCAGGATCTCGAGCCGACGCTCAGCCGGGCACGTGCTGCTGGTGTGGACACCCTGATCATCACCGGTACCGACGTTGAGCATGCACGTCAGGCACTGGCGCTCAGTCACCGCTACCCGGGGCTCTATGCCACTGCTGGCGTGCATCCCCACGATGCCAGTGAGTGGACTCCTGAGGTGCAGGCGGCCATGGCGGAGTTGTACCGGGACCCGTTGGTAGTGGCTGTGGGCGAATGCGGGCTCGACTTCCATCGCAACTTCTCGACACCCCAGCAACAGGAACATGCCTTCGAGGCACAACTGGCTCTGGCCGCCGACAACGGTCTTCCACTGTTCGTACATGAACGGGATGCCGGCGAGCGGATGAGCAGTATCCTGCGCAGTTGGCGCGACGATATCCGCCACGCCGTGGTGCACTGCTTCACCGCCGACCGCGAGACACTACACCGCTATCTCGACCTCGACCTGCACATCGGCCTGACCGGCTGGATCTGTGATGAACGCCGAGGCCACCATCTACGCGAACTGGTGGCAGACATACCGAGCCATCGCCTGATGGTCGAAACCGATTGCCCTTATTTGCTACCGCGCAATCTTCCGGCCAAGCTCAAGGGACGTCGCCACGAGCCGGCGCTGCTGCCATGGATCGTGCGCGAGATAGCCCACTGGCGCAACGAAAGCGAAGCCCAGTTGGCCATCAGCAGTGCCGCGACAGCACGTAGGTTCTTTGCTCTTGAAACCGACCTGGCTCTTGAAACCGACCTGGCTCTCGACACTGACCGGTTCCGGCCCGGGGGAGGCTCGGACTGATGTCACCCACCGTTCACACCGTCATGAATAACCATTTCCCCAGGGAGTCCTGAACATGGACGACATTCCAGCTTTCATCGCCGTGGAAACCGGCGAAGATGGTGGCCTGCCCCTCTCCATCGCCTGGAGCCTGCCGGATGGCACCATCAAGCACACTCTGATTCAGCCCGACGATAACTGGCTGGACAACGAAACCGTCTCGCTCGGCGACTACAGTCTCGAAGAACTCTCCAGCATCGGAGTCAGTCCGCTGGACGTGATTCGCGAACTTGAGACAGACCACTTCAATGCCACCCTCTACACTGCGGGCGTCTTCGACGATGAGGCGGCCATCTCGCGGATATTTGATACCTATGGCATGGACCCCTTCGTCGAACTGGCGCCAGCCGAGTCACTGTATCCAGACCTTGTTCCCGGCGAGTGGGCCCGTGCGCGTAATGAGGTATTCAGCCATCTGGGGCTCGAACCCATGCGTCCAGAGCAGGAAATCGAGGTCATGCTGCATCTCCACCAGCACCTGCTGAACACGGACTGACCCGTTGCTCAGGCGGGCTGAGGGGTTCCTCGGCCCGCCTTCGGGCGTTCCGTGACAAGGCGCTCCCGGCCAGCCTTCACGGCATCACGCAGTGCCACTCCCCGATGGTAGAGTTCGCGCAGGGCACGCTCCAGAGCGGCGGCCCGCAACGGCAGCCCCTCGCTGACATAACGGTCGGCGCGCGCGCTCACTCGCGCCTCGAAGGCCTCTCGATCGACTTCCACATCGCCCAGATTATCGACACTGACGTGAAAGCGGATACCACAGGCACGGCTGAGCACCAGCTCCAGCGCCTGGGGCGCGATCTCGACCTTCTCGAAGTCATGCTGCTGCTGTGCATCACGACCATCCGGGATGTACCAGTAACCGTAATCCTCCAATAATCGACGGCGTTCACCGGCAATGCACCAATGACTGATCTCGTGCAGAGCGCTGGTGTAGAACCCCCGAGCGAAGATCACACGATGCCAGGCGCAGTCGGCATCCGCCGGCAGATACAGCGGCTCGTCACCACCGCGCACCAGACGGGTGTTGAAGGTATCGACAAACAGGCCGTCGAACAGCGCGATGATATCTTCCAGGCGATGTTCGGCGCGTCGAGTATCACTGGCCGGTGCGATTTGCAACGAGTTTGCAGGCGATGGAACGGTTTCAGACATGGAGGGTAAGAAGAAACTTCCAGGGTTGATGATCGGCAAGGTGGTCGATGAAAAGGCCGGTGACAACAAGCCCACGGGCTCGTGCTGGCCAGGCGCCATAGTGTACACCAGCGGGCAATACCATGATGCCCCGCCATGAACCAGAAACCTGAATCTCGATGCGCCAGAACAGTGCAACATTGATACACTTCAGCAAGCTGTCATTCACAAGACATGACCGGCTTTCTCACCGGGCAAGACGCCCATCCGACTCTGCATGGAGCATACAGCAGTGCGTGTTCTTCCTACGGACCTGGTGTCCACCAGCCGCCGCGAAAGCTGGCCGCTGATTCGTCTGGCTCTGCCCATCTGTGGGGCTCAACTCGCCCAGGCGGGCATGAGTGTTGTCGACATAATGATGACTGGCCGCCACAGCGCCACCGACCTCGCGGCAGTGTCGGTCGGCGCCAGCCTGTGGATGCCATTGATGCTGTTCATGACCGGGACCCTGATGGGGCTGACACCGATCGTGGCACACCTGCTCGGTGGCGGTCGCCGTCAGCAGATTCGGCCCAATGTCCACCAGGCCCTGTGGATCGGCGTGGCCATGGGGATCATTGCCGCGCTGGTGCTGTGGTTCTGCGTGGAGCCAGTATTCCGCTGGATGGAGGTTCCCGAGGCCGTTGCCCAGCAGGCTCAGGCCTATGTCGGGGCCGTTGCCTTCGGTATGCCCGGAGTGGCGATATTCCTGTCACTGCGAGCCTTTTCCGATGGGGTCAACCATACCCGCCCTGCCCTGTGGATCAGCCTGGTAGGGCTCGCGGTCAACATTCCCAGCAACTTCCTGCTGATCAACGGCGGCGCAGCGGTGGAAGCACTGCTCGGCCCGGCCACTCCTGGCTTCATTGCCGACATTCCAGCGCTGGGAGCCTGGGGGTGCGGAATCGCCACAGCACTGGCGATGTGGGTCATGAGTGTGGCCATGGTGATCTACACTCAGCGCAGCCGAGCCTATGGCGACATCGAGCTGTGGCACTCACCAAGCCCGCCGAAGCTGAGTGTGATCCGGGAGCTGCTGTTCGTCGGCGTCCCCATCGGCGTAGCCATCTTTGTCGAAGTAACACTGTTCACCGTGATCGCACTGTTCATCGCCAGCCTGGGCGAGATTGTGGTGTCTGCTCACCAGGTTGCACTCAACTACACCTCGGTCCTGTTCATGCTGCCGCTGTCTCTGGGCATGGCGCTCACAGTCCGGGTCGGCAACACTCTCGGAAGTGGTGACGCTCGCCTTGCCCGACTGGTGGCATGGAATGGCATCCTGATCGCCTTTGCCGTGGCCATCCTGAACAGCATCGTTCTGTGGCTGACCGCCGACACGGTAATTGCCCTCTATACCCACAATCCGGAGGTCCAGGCATTGACCTTGAGCCTTATCGGGCTGGCAATGCTCTACCAGGTCTCGGACTCACTGCAGGTCGCCATGGCCGGGGCCCTGCGTGGCTACAAGGATACCCGAGTGATCATGCTGATCACGCTGCTGGCCTACTGGCTGGTCGGTCTGGGAGGCGGCCACCTGCTGGGAGAATACGGCCTCGGCCCGTGGCTGGCGCCCATGGGCGTGCATGGGTACTGGCTAGGCCTGGTAGGTGGCTTGACGGTAGCGGCGGTACTGCTCGGTGAGCGTCTGCGCCGCCGCAGCCGCCGCATGATCATCAAGGCCCAACAGGGAGCGGCATGAAGCGTTGGGGACCCATGATGACCGTACTGCTGGTCGGTTGGCTCACTGCCTGCAATGGCAGCGAGTCGGCCGATCAGTTGTCGACCTGGCAACAGTCCCTTGGCGAGGCTCTGGGTCAGCCCCTCGGCGAGCCTCGGCAACCCGGCAACATCGGTGAATTCCCCGCCCATCGCGACCTGCTTCTCGACACCAGCGATGTCCGTGAAGGCATGCTCGATATCTATGCACTGCGACACTGCGGTATCACCAACCTGGTGGCCAAACGCAACAATCAACTCGGACGTGTCGCGCCCCCCAGTCAGCGCTGGGTCTACGAGCTGACCTTGTGGCGACGGCTGGACAGTTGTCTGAATGGTGATACCGCAGATCACCTGGCGAAGGAGGATCTGCACCGCCTGCAACGTATTACCACGCTGAAGGCCCGGGAGCTGCCGACTGCCAGCTACAATGCCCTGGTAGGTTCCGATGAGTGGACCGGCAGCTTCGCCCGTGCCAGTGCCATATTGCCGCCTGATGAACTGGCATCCGTCGACGACCAGTTGCCTGCGCTGAACTATCTACGCGAGGCTGTGGAACACCAGTTCGACCACAATTGGCAGCCGGACATCTCGATGCTGGAGGCACACCTCAACAGCCTTCGCTCTCGCCCACTCAGTGCCGAGTTGATGCGATCACTGATACAGGCCTCGACACGTGTCGAGGAAGGCAATGTTTTGCTCACTCGCGCTCTGGAGATGACATCAGGCTGTCCTGCACAGTGGCCCCCGACACTGCCTTCACCCCCGGCATGGCTCGATGACCTCACGCATCAGTCAACGCGCTGGTTCACTGCCATGAACGAGCTGCTGGACGCCCATATAGCGGGATCTCCCGCACTTCAGAAATACCGTCGAGAATGGCTTTCCCTGGACAACAGAGACGCCCCGTTACCGCGTTTTATCGCCGCCCACGAGCACTACAGACAGTTGCTACACACCTTCAACCAACGCTGTATCTAGTCTCGGGACTTACGTTGCATCACCAGTCTGTGCTATTCATGAAAACAGTGACGCCAAGCGCGACACTCGGCCTCAGGGTCGAGAGGTGAGCCGTAAACACGCAGCCGCTGGAGGGACATCATGGGAATCCCGCTGTCACCCCGCACCGCCAGAGTCATTGACCTCGAGTCCATGCGTCAGCGCCAGCAGGCGCATCGCCGTTTCGTGCGGCTATCGCCGGAGCTGGATTCACTGGAAATGGTCTACTGCCTGGCATCCGATCCGGATACGCTATACGGCATGCCGATTCTGGCCTGGGGACTACGCGAGAACGGCGATATTGTCGGCCTTGTGCCGTGGATGGAGTCACTCACTCCCTGTGAACAGCTCAATGACCCGGACTACGGTCATTTCGTCGGGTATCGTGATCCGGAAACCGAGGAACTGCTCGACGAGCCTCCCGAGCACAAGGAGATGGAGCTGCGCCACGCGGCGGCCTACTTCGAGTACGAAGATACCGATGAAACCACGCTGATCCAGACACTGCCTGAGCACCAGGGTACTCATGCCCTGTGCATGGATGAGGAACAGTCTCCCTGGCAGCTCAAGCAGGTCTTCGGCTGGCGTCTCTACAGTGATGGATCCATCGAGGCGCTGCTGGCCGACGAAAGCCTGATCCAGTCTGTGCCCGTGGTGGCCACTGACCCCTGCCTCTACCCCGGCCATAGCCGTCACCGTGTGGTGTATTTCTTCCAGCGGCAGATCGCCAACCTCATACGTGATGAAGACCCGGCCACACTCGAGGCACTGGCCATGATGGTAATGCCTGATTCAGACTACTCAGCGCAATAAGGACCATCGCCTCACCAGACCATGGGGAGCAGTCCGCTGCCAGGCCCATACTGAAGCTGGTCCATACGGAAGATCGCGGCGAGGCACTCCACCTCGCCGCTCGGCATTACCCAGGCAGACCGGTTGAATCGGCGTTGGCCGGGACGTCTCAAGCAAGGCGAATGAAGTAGAGGTGTGTGCCATCCGCTCCAGACTGCTGACTCACCAACTCATGCCCCAGAAACTGACAGAATTTGGGGACGTCTCGCGTGGTCGCCGGATCGGTGGCAATCACCTTCAGTATCTGACCGGAGCTCATGTCCCGTACGGCATTGTGCATCAGCATGATCGGTTCAGGACAGAACAGGCCGGTTGTATCCAGTTCCCTGTCACAGGCAGGCAGAGCATCAACAGAATCCACCATCAACACCTCGGAGTTGAAATCATGATAAAAATCATCATCGAGCGACGCATCATGCCGGGTCTTGAGGAAGAATACGAGCAGGCTGCTCGGGAAGCCATGCGCCAATCACTGGGCGCCAATGGCTTCTTCGGTGGAGAAAGCCTCGTCGAGCAGAACCACTCGGACCGTCGCCTGATGATTACCAAGTGGCGCGACCTGCGCGCCTGGAAGGAATGGTACAACAGTGACGCACGAACACAGGCCATGCAACGCGTTCAACCACTGCTTACCGAAGAGGAAAAGGTAACCATCTACGAACCGGCCTACTGAGCCCCGACCCGAACAACAACCGCCGGGGAACTCTCCCCGGCGGATTCGTCGATCGATCAAGCTGCACTCTTGATCAAGCTGTGCTCTCAATCAAGTTGTACATGGACCGTGACTTCCTCACGGTCATGGTAGAGGTGGCGGCAGCGAATCCTGGCCCGCACACCCGCGTCATCAAGTCGCTGTGCCAACCCCTCCAGGCACCAGTCGACCTCCTCCCAGCGTTTCTTCATCGGCAACTTGAGATTGAACACCGCCTCATGGCACCAGCGTTGCAGCAACCAGCGCTCCACCATCGACATCACCCGAGCCGGCTTGTCGACGATATCGCAGACCAGCCAGTCCAGACGCATCGGCGGTGACCAGACGAAGCCATCCTCGCGAAGGTGCTCGACCATGCCGGTGGCCATCAATCCCTTGTTCATCGGGCCATTGTCGATAGCATAGACATGCATGCCTCGGTGAACCAACTGCCAGGTCCAACCACCTGGTGCAGCCCCCAGATCGGCGGCTTGCATGCCTTCGGCGATACGGGTTTCCCACTGGTCACGAGGAACGAATTCGTGCCATGCCTCCTCGAGTTTCAGCGTCGAGCGGCTCGGAGCACCATGGGGAAAGCGCAGGCGACGGATGCCGCCGGGAAACTCACTGCGATTGCCCGGAAAACTTATGCCCAGCTGCACCTGATCACCATCACGCCAGACCAGGTGCAGCCGTCGTCCTCCGGCCTTGCGACGCAGCGCACCACGCTTCTTCAGGTGACTCGACAGTGGGCGCTCAAGTGCCTTCAGCAGCCCGGAGAGCGCCTTGGCCTCATTGGTATCCGGTGTTTCCTGCCAGATCTCCTCGAAGCTCCAGCCACTGGCCTTGACCTGATCGACAATGGCCGACAAGCGATCATCGCGCGACAGCTGCAATGGCGGTAACGCCACCAGTGTCTGGCGCGCAAACACCAGTTGTTCGAGCTTCAGCTGCCGATGCAGCTCATTGGCCGGCTGCTCATCAGCGAGGATCACCCGCACCAGCCCCTCACTCATCCAGGGCTTGACCTCGGCCTGTTCTCCCAACGCCTGAATACGATCCTGCAGCTCCGCTGCGAGGTCCGCTTCAAAGCCGGGTCGGCATAGCATCAATAGTTCATTCGGCTGCATTCTGGTCCTCTTCAGCACGGCTCTTCGAGGGCTGCTGACGCGCCCGCGCATATCCTTCCAGATCCTGCAGTTGCACATTGAGTGCATTGGTCGAGATCAACACTTCCCAGAGCGAGAAGACCAGTGAAATCGACAGCGTTACCAGACTGATCCCGAACAGTATCAAGCCGAGCCAATCCAGCGAAATGAACAGCGCAAACATCGACAGGGTACAGAGCAGAAAACTGAAGACCCCGGCGACCTGCATGCGCTTGGTCAGCGAGATCCGTCGACGCAGCAGCATGATCTGCCGCAGGCGCGCCTCACTGCCGAGACTGGACTCCGCCTCGGCCAGCTTACGGATCAGCGAGGCCAGAGTCAGAAAACGATTGGTATAGGCCAACAGCAATAACGAGATGGCCGGAAACAACAGCGCCGGCGTGGTGACATTCACAGGAGGAAGCTCCGCATCATCATCTAAAGCCTTGCAACATACCCGCTATCGCTCGCCCACCAGCCACTCCAATGGCACCTCGTGCTGTCCTCGCTCGTCAGTGATAAAAAGCTCACCATCACTGATCATTACCGCCCAGTTCAGGGAACGAGGCATATCGCGCGCCAACTCTTCCAGCACTTCCGGAGACACCGCGACGACATTGAGATTCTTCAGCTGGCGCACAGGGTCCAGCTCCTTGCTCTGCCAGACCCGGAGATTGCCATAGGCGACCAGGGTGAAGCGTTCTGTTCGGCGAGAGCACCAGGTCATGCGCTCGCTGTTGGGCTGACCAACCTCGATCCAGTGCAGTACCCGGCCATCGAGGCTCTTCTCCCACAGAGCCGGCTCGTCCACATCCGATAGCCCGCGGCCGAAGGCCAACTGCTCGTGATGGAACAGTGCATAGGCAATCAAGCGGACAGCCAGACGCTCTTCAGTTTCCGAGGGGTGGCGAGCAACAGTGAAACGCAACGTCTCGTAGACATTGCGATCCATGTCGGAGAGATTCAATTCAATCTTGTAGGGTGTGGCTTGCAGGGCCATGAGTCGACTTCCGGGCTGAACCAGGGGCTGCAGTCTACCTTGGATTCCCGGCCATGTATTGTCTCGGCACAGGACTGCTGTCAGCCCCTGAAAGCGAACTCTGTACGAGGCCGGGACCTCGCACACGGTCATCGCTACACAAGCCCCTGCTCACGCGCCATCGCCCTTGCCGCACGCGGCCCGGTCCATAGCGTCGGCAACATGACCAGAGATACCGGGATGGCGGTAATGACGATGAACTGCTGCAACGCACCGATCTGCCCGGCTCCCATGCGCAGCAGAATGCCCGCCATCAACGCCATGGCGATGCCCCAGAAGGCCCTGATCAGTGGGCTGGGCTCGTCATGACCACTACCGACTACGGAAATCGCATAACTCATGGAGTCGCCAGTGGTGGCAACGAAGATCGTCGTCAACAACAGGATCGCCAACACCATGATGGAACCACCAGGCAGAGACTCGGCGACGGTCAAGGTCGCGACATCAAACTGGAAGTTGTTCAGTGCTTCACTGAGGTCAAAGACACCGGTCAACTGATAGTAGATGCCCGAACCACCCAGTAGCGTGAACCAGATGGCCGTTGCCACCGGGGCCATGACGGCAACCGCGACGATGACCTGTCGGATGGTACGACCACGTGAAATCCGTGCTACGAAGATGGCCATCAATGGACCATAGCCGATGAACCAGGCAAAGAAGAATACCGTCCACCATTGCATCCACCAGTCAGGAGCCGTCTGCGCCGTCATGGTGGCCATCTCGAAGAACGAGCCCAGATAGGTGCCGAATCCCTGAAAGAATGCATTGGTCAGGAACAATGTCGGCCCGAACAGCAGGATGACCGCCGCAATCGCCAATGCCAGCAGCACATTGAAGCGACTCAGAAGCTGGATACCACGATGAATCCCGCTCACTGCGGAGGTGACATAGACCAGCCCCAGCATAACCAGTACCGCCAGCTGTGTGGCGTAGCCGTCCGTCACACCGAACACGCGGTGCAGGCCAAAACTTACCTGAGTGGCAAGAAAACCAATCGGTCCCACGGTTCCTGCTACAACAGCAATCACACATAGCGCATCGACAACGCCACCCAAAGGGCCTTTCATCAGGCGTTCGCCCAGCACGGGGGTCAGCAATGTACGTGGCTGAAGCGGCAGGCCCTTATCGTAATGCGCATGCGCCAATGCCACGGCTGCCAGAGTCCCCAGCACCGCCCAGCCCAGGAACCCCCAGTGCGTAAAGGACTGTGCCAATGCACCGGCGACAGCTTCCGGCGTGCCCGCCTCGGTCGTAAAGGCCGGAGGCGTTACGATGAAGTGATATACCGGCTCTCCAGCGGCGAAAAACACTCCCCCACCGGCCAGCAGAGTACACATGATCATCGACAGCCACTTGAAGGTGCTGAGCTCAGGTGTATCGAGATTGCCGATGCGCGCCAACGCGCTTGGGCTGATGGCAACACCAATGGCAATGAAGAACGTCAGCAACAGCAACAGCTGAAAATAACTGCCCATGGTCTTCGCCGTCCAGGCAAAGCCTGCGGCTATACCGCTTGCCACCATGTCGATGTCATACAGCGAAAGCGCAATGAATCCGACGATAAAGCCAATGCTGAGTAGCAGTACAAGGGGATCGCCCAGACGGTGGCGTGACGAATCATCACCACTGGCAAGGGCTGGGTTGGAATCAGTCATATCAAGATGTGCGGCAGCAAGGCACGCCAGAGGGCATACCGGATTACCGGAAACTCCTGTTGAAGGGAATGGGAAAGTTGTAAGCGGCGGGTTTCGAGCTACGAGCTACGAGCTACGAGCTACGAGCTACGAGCTACGAGCAGCATGATGGTGTCACTGAGGGCTGTGCCAACCTCCAGAAACGTGAAATTCCAGCCATCCTGGTGACCGGGGTTGGCAAGCAACGAGCTTCGAGCAACATGGGGCCACGGAACCGCTCGCGGCCCGAGCGCAGCGTGCTCGTGGCTCGCAGCAAAAAAAAATCCCCCGGACGTATCCGGGGGATTTTTTCGAATA
>NZ_FRCA01000012.1 GCF_900142755.1 Halomonas cupida
TGGCCGCACGGAAGAGCCTGACGTATGACCAGGGACGTGAGATGGCGAAGCACACCAGAATCACCCAGAACACCGGCGTTGCCATCTACTTCTGCGACCCGCACAGCCCGTGGCAGAGAGGCGCCAACGAAAATATCAATGGACTGATACGGCAGTACTTGCCCAAGGGAACGGACCTATCGGTCTACAGCCAGAAAGAACTGGATGAAATAGCGCTTGAGCTCAACATGCGCCCGCGAAAGCGCTTCGACTTCAAGTGTCCCATTGAGATGATGAGCGAACTGATGGCGAAGTATCATGAAGCCCCGTCATTGACTCATTAATAGTGTTGCACTCAGAACCTGCATCCGCCCATAAACGATGAGCTCTCTGAGATAACCGGGACGGTTCGGCCTGCTGATGGCGTTCATGGTTCTCGGTGCTGTCTGAAGCACGTTCGAAGAATGGGTCGCGAATGTCGTGCAGCATGTTGAATTGCTGCTGGCAACGGCGACAGGCCTTGCACATCATTACGTGGATACGAAGCAGTGTGGCCCCCCAGAGACTCAGAGGACCATCAAGCTGTTTCGACATGAGCCTGGTGGCGGCTCGACACATCATCATGCGTCGTTCTCCACCCATCCCTTTTCGAGACAGGAGCGTAGTTTCAGGCGTGCACGATGGAGAATGACCCAGGCATTGTTCTCTTTGATGCCGACTTCCTCACAGATCTGTTCCGTGGTCAGTCCCATCAATTCGCGCAGTGAGAAGACTCTGGCCACGTTATCCGGCAGGGCCAGCATACAGGCACCGAATACCTGCCAGAAGGTCTCGTTTTCCAGTGCCTTGTCCGGCTCCCCCCAGGATTGAGGGGCTGCGCTGGGTGCCCAGCTGCCGCTGCGTTTGAACATCTGATCAAGTATCTCTTCGCCAGCGTCCTCATCGAAGGGCTCCCATTTGCCCTGACGTTTCTGCTGACGCATCTGATCAAGCAATTTGTACTTGAGAATACCGAATACCCAGGTTTCATAACCGGAGCGACCGGAAAAACTGTCATTTTTCTCGATTGCTGCAATCAGGGCCTCCTGTACCGCATCCTCGGCTGCCGTGTGATCCCGCAGATGGAGGCGGGCGAAAGACAGCATGCGGGGCCTGACCCTGACCAGTCTTGCATAATGATCTTCAAGCGTTGTATTGCTCACGTTGGAATCTCCAGTCCTTTGCGTCCTGAACTGAACCGTACCGGCTTTCGGAGACTCGTTGATTTGAGTCAGACCGCCTTCTTGGCCTGACCCTGTTGCTCGTAATACAGGGCCTCTCGCTCAACCGGTGGCATGTTGCCGATCGGCTCCAGTAGCTGCCGGTGATTGAACCAGTCGACTCACTCCAGGGTGACAAACTCAACGGCTGCCAGGTTTCGCCATGACCAGCGTAGGCGGATCACTTCGGGCTTGAACAACCCGGTGACCGTCTCGGCCAGCGCGTTGTCGTACGAATCGCCCACGCTCCCAACCGACGGCTCGATGCCGGCATCCGCCAAGCGCTCCGTATAGCGGATAGAGACATATTGCACGCCCCTATCTCTATGGTGGATCAAGTCACTGCCAGATCGCTGGGGGCGCTCATGAAGCGCCTGCTCCAGCGCATCCAGCGACATGTCGGTGCGCGGTGTGAGGGAAACTCGCCAGCCGATGATCCGTCGGGCAAAGGCGTCAATGACATAGTCGACATAGATGAAGCCCTGCCAAGTCGCGACATAGGTGAAATCCGACACCCACAGCGCGTTTGGCTGCGTCGGAACCCGTGTGACGCTCGCCTTGGTAGTTTATTCCCATGTCCATGAAAATAATGATCACTGGAAATGTTTCATTCCGGGGGGAATAAGCGAGGCCGACACACGTCTGACCATGACATGCAACACACTATGCTACTGTTGCTGAAGCCCAATGAGAGCAGCCCATGTCTACGCCCAACTACGCCCAACTACGCCAAACTACGCCCAACTACGCCCAACTACGCGAAATACTGCCCTGTTTACGGCGCTTCGGATAATAGACATAGAACCGTCCTACTGCGCTCCCCCAAACTTTCGCAATATATCTTTATGTACACAGGCTCAATCTGAGACCAGTTTTTTGGATAAATTTCGGCTATAATCACCCACTCAGATCTTTTATATGAACAACTTCTCCCAGTGTAATATCAACAACGATTCTGCAAGCCATCAGCTGAATATTTTGATCTCCATCCGGATCCTCCCAGAAGGCAACTACTGTGGGAGGATCATACGGATGACTTGGCTTTATACCTTCCAGCAAAGGCCGACTGATTTCCATGGGGACATGGATGTAGCCGCTGTCTTCAAGCGTTTTAACTCCTTGAAGAGGGTACTCATAATCAACATACCTCCTTCCATCAAAATATTCCACACATTCGATCTTATAAAGTGGAATTGGCTTTGTGCAGACATACCAGCTCCTTTTACCCGAACTTTTATTTTTATTCATTAGGGAACGACGTTCTTCTGAATCGAGGCGCTTCAAGTCATAAACTGAACTTAATCCAACTTTTTTTCCCAATACTGGTCACCACCGCACATTCGGGTCAAGTCCCTAAACCGTAAAAGCCCATCAATTCCATCCTGAGGATTCAATGTGATTTTTATCTCTTTTTTATTATTCTATTCCAAGCTTTCTTGTTCTTTTCCTATTAACTTTTCCTGATACATTCCCTGCCTTTCGGTCAGCAGTTTTGAGCCGTCAGGCACACCAATAAAAGATGGGGTATCTGACTTGGCAAGCCAAATGATTTCTCTTTATATCCATCAGGGTGCCTGATGAAATCCAGGCTGTAATCCAATATCAAAAATTTACTCTGCCATTGTCACTGAGATGAAGTGATAAAGCTTCAAGGCTTCAGCTCCATTGAGGTCACTTGAAATCACCATGATACTGTAAGATAAGTTGCTCGTCGCGGCTACTGAACCGCCCATATAAGGCGTTAACGTAGACAGACCTGAGCCCTGTGAAACACAGAACTCAGGCCGTTGGAACTATCGCAGGTTCAAGCGGCAAATTGCCTCGCCAACTCCATCTCGACCGACTCGCCACCACTATTTTGTGTATCCAGGTCCGACTCAGGTATGTCCCAAGAGGAGCTCTGCACCAAAGGTCAACTCCGGTAGGAGGCAAGGTCGTACGTCAAAAGAAACCAGACCTTCGTGATTGCTGAAACGGATTCACCATTTATGCCCCTATCAACCGTCCTGGAACAGATGCAGTTAGCGTTTGCAGAATCACCGTTGTTCGAAAGGACAGCCCTTAGGGAGCATTGCCGAGGCCAAAGCACCTTGCAGGCGCAACATGCTGATCCTTCACCGCCGAGATCTGGCTGCTCTCATGACTCGAGGCTTCGCTGATGAAGCTCCTTCCCAAGATCCGCGACGACAGACCTGAGCCAGCGATGCGCGGCATCCTGACGATACCGCACGTGCCATGCCATCTCGACGGGGAACGTGCCGAGATCGACGGGCGCCGGGAGGACCTTGAGTCGCGAATCACGCGCGAACCCGTGGCAGATCAGGCGGGGCAGCGTGGCACAATAGTCCGTAACGGCGATCATCTCGGGTACGGCCAGAAAGTGGGTTACTGAGACGGCCACCTTGCGCCGAAGGCCCTGCCTGTCCAGCGCCTGGTACAGACCGGCACGCAACCGGCCCGACGGAAGAACGTTGACATGCCTAAGGCGTTCGTATTGTGCACGATCAATGCTGTCCTGGACATCCGGGTGGTCGACACGCACCACACAGGCCAGACCTTCATCCATTAGATGCTGTACGACAAGGTTGTCCGGGGGATCGACCATACGACCGAGTGCTAGAGAGGTCGTGCCGGACATGATACCCGACTCGGTCAGATCGCTGCCGAACGGTGTCATCCGCAGGCGGATCCCCGGCGCTTCCTCTCGAAGCCGAGCGACGAGAAGCGGCATAAGAACGATCTCCACGTAGCTGTTGGGCGCAATCGTGAACAGGCGGTCCGCCTTCTCGGGGTGGAACTCCTGCTGGGTGAGGACGAGGTCATCGAACTGCCGCAGTGCCGTGGCGATGGTCGGGGCAATGCTCTCCGCGAATTCCGTCGGCGCGATACCGTATCTCTGCCGAATGAAGAGTGGATCGCGAAACGTCTCGCGAAGACGGTTCAGCGCGTTCGACAACGCCGGCTGGGTGATTCCCAATCGGTCGGCCGCGCGTGTCACGCTCCGCTCTTCCATCAGCGCCATGAAGGCTGGAAACAAGTTCAGGTCGTATTTCATAAAATATAAACGATATGAATATCTAAAGTTTGAGAAGTAAATTAGCTAAACATCTATGGTCCTGCCACATTCCACTCATCGGCAGGGCTACAGAGACCCTGACGTGTTTCGCAAATCGTCCCGCCACCGGCATGAGACCGTGCCGGATAGCCAAAAGGATCAAACTCATGAAGGTTCTCATCGTTCTCACCTCTCACGACACACTCGGTGATACCGGCAAGAAGACAGGTTTCTGGCTCGAGGAACTTGCCGCACCCTACTACGTTTTCAAGGATGCCGACGCCGAGATCACCCTCGCCTCGCCTGCTGGCGGCCAGCCCCCGCTCGATCCCAAGAGCGAGGATCCCGGCTTCCAGACCGACACGACGCGGCGCTTCGTCGCCGACGAAGCAGCAAACGCGCTGCTCGCCGACACTGTGAGGCTCGACAGCGTCGACCAGAAGGACTTTGACACGGTCTTCTATTCCGGCGGTCACGGCCCGATGTGGGATCTGGCCGAGGACCCCTACTCGATCGCGCTGATCGAAGCCTTCTGGGCGGCTGGCAAGACGATGGCTCTCGTCTGTCACGCGCCAGGGGCCCTACGTCGCGTCACGAACCCCGACGGCACCCCATTCGTTCAGGGCCGACACGTCACTGGCTTCACGAATGGCGAGGAAGAAGGCGTCGGGCTCACCGAGGTCGTGCCGTTCCTCGTCGAAGACGAACTGATCGGCCAGGGCGCCATCTTTTCGAAGGTCAAGGACTGGGGCGTTCACACGGTCACCGACGGACGTCTCATCACAGGTCAGAACCCGGCGTCCTCGACCGAGACCGCACGTACCCTTCTCGCCGCCCTGGCCAGGGCCGGGACTGCCTGAACAAGATAGCCGGCGTCCGTCCCGGACGGAACCGTCCAACCAAAAGCGACACAGCATGACAGGCGACTTTCACACCGGTTTCCCGAGCCGCTGGGCCCTGTTGATTGCGGGCAGTGCCCTGGCGTCAGGACTTGCATTTTGACCAGGACGGTCGCGACGACCACCGACTTCTCGACCCCGAAAAGGAAGCAGACCAATGAGCAGCGGATTCATCACTACCACAGACGGCACCAGCATCTTCTACAAGGATTGGGGCCCGAAGACTGCCCAACCCATCGTCTTTCACCACGGATGGCCGCTGAGCGCGGACGACTGGGACAATCAGATGCTTTTCTTCCTGTCGAAGGGCTACCGCGTCCTCGCCCATGACCGGCGCGGCCATGGACGGTCGGACCAGACCGATACCGGCAACGAGATGGACACCTACGCATCAGACGTAGCGGAACTGGTCCGCGCGCTCGACCTGCGTGACGCGATTCATGTTGGCCATTCCACCGGCGGCGGTGAGGTCACCCGCTATGTCGCCCGTGCCGAGCCCGGCCGCGTGGCGAAGGCCGTGCTGATTGGGGCGGTGACGCCAATCATGCTGCTCGGCGAGAACAATCCCGACGGGCTCCCGATGGAAGTCTTCGACGGCTTCCGCACCGCACTGGCGGCGAACCGGGCCCAGTTCTATATCGACGTGCCTTCGGGCCCGTTCTACGGCTTCAACAGGTCAGGTGCCGAAGTCAGCCAGGGTCTAATCGACAACTGGTGGCGGCAGGGTATGGCCGGTGGGGCCAAGGCACAGTTCGACTGCATCGCGGCCTTTTCCGAGACCGATTTCACCAAGGATCTCAAGTCCATCGAGGTGCCGGTCCTCGTGATGCATGGCGAGGACGATCAGGTCGTACCGATCGAGTTTACTGCGCTGAAGGCGGTCGAACTTCTGCGGGACAGTGAGCTCAGGACCTATCCGGGTCTACCGCATGGTATGGCCTCGACCCATTCCGAGATCATCAACGCCGATCTTCTGGCATTCATCGGTGACTGAGCACTCCGGCGATGGGGTCGAGCGCTCCATCGCCAGACACATTCCGACCGTGATTGTGGATCGAGGGCGATCGTCGGACTGCTACGCGATCCGGCCGGCGGCTTCGCCCCGCCGCTCCTGTTTCCGAATCAGTCGCGTGCGTCCCAGTCGGGCCTCACGGAAGTCAACCTGAACGACCCCAGGGAGAATGAAGATGAAAGTCTTTGTCATCGGAATCGCCGGCGGCATCGGCCGCCGGCTCGCCAAGGCGCTGATAGCGCGGGGCGATGAGGCCATCGGCCCCGTGAGGCGCCCGGAACAGATCGACCAGTTGGCCGACCACGGCGTACCATCGATCCAGGGCGACATCCTCACCATGTCGGTGGCGGAGCTTGCACAGGCGATGCATGGTAGCGACGCTGTCGTGTTCACCGCCGGCGCAGGTGGAAAGGGTGGTCCAGCAGCAACGAGCGCCATCGACGGCGATGGTCCCCGCAAACTAGCCAACGCCGCGGCGCTTGCTGGCGTCCGGCGCTACCTGCTGGTTTCGGTTTTCCCGGAAGCCTGGCGCGAGCGGCACATGAACGACAATTTCGAGCACTACATGCTCCAGAAGAAGAAGGCCGAAACTGAGCTCGTGCGATCCGGTCTCGACTGGGTGATCCTCCGACCTTCGGCCCTGACGGATGATCCCGGTACGGGAATGGTCGATCTGGGCCTGGCGCAGACCCACCGAGAGATCGCCCGGGACGACGTGGCAGCGACCATTGTCGATCTGCTGCATGCACCTGAGGTCAGCCGTACTATCCTGGAAGTGACCGGCGGCAGCACGGTCATTGCGACGGCCATAGGCGCGGTCACAGATCCCTCCCACGAAAGCCGTTGAGCCGGAGGAGGTCGAGCCCTAACAGACAGGCTCGGACGTGCGATCGCGCATGCGAATGCCACCATGCTCGAGGAGCAGCTGCACGATCGTAGGTCGCCAGTGATTCGGGAGCGGATATGCCATCAGGTCACGCAATCTTGACCAGGGCATCGCGCTCTTGTTCTGCAGGGAATCTCTTTCGTTGAAGATGGCATAGCACTGCCGATTGGCCCGGTCGGGCTCCTGGTAGCACTGATCGAACAGCCAGAGGTTCAGCAGACTGCCGAATCGCGTTTGTCGATAGGTCCGCGTGGTGCGCTTACCTGGTCGGTCGCGGTTCAAGTGCAACCGGACTGGCCGCTCTCCCATCAAGGTCAAACTGTCCAGGCCGCCTTCGCCAATCGGCAACGTCAGCTTGGCCATCAGCTCATGGATCGCGGTATCCCGTCCCCAGAGGGATAGGAACACTGCGCTGTCGCTATCAGCGACATAGCTGTCCAGAAAAAGCCCCGGGCCGTCTCCAGGCGCCGGAGCCGGGGTTGAGTCGTCATGCTCGCCTCCGTGGTAAGAAAAAGGAGCGAGCTCTCCCCGAGGTCAGGCGTCGCCCCTCAGAGAAGTGAGTATGATCAGACCCGCTTTAACTGCCGAGCTGGCGGGCCATGGAAACGTGCGTTCTCACCAGCACGTATCGGCGTGTAGCCCTCTTCGAAGATCCGGGTCAGGTAGTCGTCGCGAAGGGATACAGCCTATCGCGCCGGCGTCAGCCCGGGGGCCTTTGAGCAGGCCTCATTGTGAGGCTTGACGGTGTCCAGCCTTCTGAGGGCATTCCACCTAATGAATTAAATGTGGCAAAATCCGCTCCCGGAAAACCGGGATCGTCAGGTTTCGCGCAAGGATCAGGACAGGCCGCCCTGATCTTCCATATCGGTGTTCAGGTTGTCGCCGTCTCCCCCGTAATCTGCGTGATTGTCCTCATCCAAACCAAAGGTGGAGGAGAACTGGCCGCGTTCCTCGGCCTTCTCGCCGGCTTCACCATTCCAATAGTTCAGGAAGTAATCTACTTCCTCGTCGCGGTAATCGAAGATACTGAGGCCGTCTGGCGCATCACGCTGGCCATAGTTGGCCATGTAGCTGTCGAGGAAGCGGAACTTGTCCAGCCCGTCTTCGGTCAAGAGGCCCTGATCGTCCAGTTGCGTCATGAATTCCTGCAGGTCCTCGCGGTAACCTTTGATTTGGTCGGTCTTCTTGATGTCGTTGATGATGTCCGGGATGACCGTAGCGATCGCCAGCACTGCCGAAACAAGGAAGCTCGGTGCCGCGGCCGCCTTGACGAATTGGAGGCTTTTCAGCAAGCCCAGGGAAGAAGCAACACCTCCCGTCAAGCCGAAACCTCCCGCCGCGACCTGCAGCGCGCCCTTGGCGGTGGTGGTATCATCGCCCTTGGCGAGCCCCTTCTTGATCGTCAGCGCACCGATGGCGATGTCAGCGGCACCTGCAAAAGTGTCTGCACCGGCGCTTGCCACCAGCAGGAACGCGGATGAGCCCTTGTGCAGCCAACTGGCCGGATTGCCGTCCGGCCCCTTGAGCCCCGGCCGGGCCTGGAATCCGTCTTCCACTGACTTGATAAGTTTCTCACCTTCCTTGTTGTCCAATTTGAACTGACTCAGCCGTTCAGTGTATTTGTCACTTTTGCTTGAGTTGTTCAGTGCTTCCTCGAAGGCCGCATGAAAATCAGCGTATTGGTTATGCGGCCCGGCAGGCGTGGTAACCGACGGGCCGCGCAGCAAATCGCCCAACGTCTTGTCCAGCCCCAGCAGCGACTGCGACGGCTTTTTCTTCATCTCGTCGATTTCGGCCTGGGTTCTCAGTTCGCGCGATTCGTCCTCGCGCGGGTCAGGACCGTTACCGTCATGCGGGACATCGCTGGCGACATACCGCTTGTCGATGTCCTCATTGAACTTGATCACGTCCTTGTTGTGTTCGCCGATGATGTGGTTCCCCAGATCAGCGAAATGCTTGCCCGCACCGATGAAGCTGACGAAATCCTTGGCGATGGCCAGTCGCTCCTCGGTCGTGTCGGCCAGCGTGCCGCCCTTGCCCGCTAGCTGATAGATCCCCGAGGCCAGCGAGACCACGCCACCCAGCGAGCCGATAACGCCCGCCTTGGTCATCTCCTCAAAGAAGGCGCGCGCACCACCTTTTTGCAAGCCCTCGTATTTACCGCTGCCGATGATCTTCTCGACATCCTTGGTAGTGATTTCGCCGCTATGCGAGAATTTTGCCCCGATCTCGGCCATTGCCTGCGCAAATTCCTTGCTGGTCTTCTTGTCGCCGATCATCCCTTCCAGGAATTTCTGCGCCTCGGCTGCGCGGCGACCCAGGTCAAGCCCAGCCTTTTTGAGCAGCGTCAAAATCATCTTGCCCGCGTCAGCACCGGCAAGGTTCAGGTTTTCCTCGCTGATCTTGCTGGGATCAGCCATCAGAGCGTCCAGCTCCATCGTCAAGCTGTCGATCTGCATGTTCTGAGCGAACTTGGCCGCGGCTTCGGGATCGGCTGCCAGAAGTGAGGTATAGGTCGAAGAGATGTCGTCTTCGGCCACCTGCTTCATCTCCGGGTCCTTGCTGAGATCCTGTATGTATTTCGCGTATTCCGGGCTTTCCGCCATCTTCTTCAGACCTTCGACAACCTTGTCGCCGCCTTCGACCTTACCGAGCGCGGTCTCGCGGGCTTCGGTGATGTCCTTGCTCACCGCTTCGGATTCCATCAACTCGGAGATCTGCTTATCGATCTTTTCTCCATCGATGATGTCTTCCATGTCGTGGCCGGTGACGGCACGGGTGGTGACTCCCTCGCTGATGTTCAGCGTATACATCTGCGCACCGTTGTCGAGGAATGCGCCGGCCTTCATCGCATTGTAAAGCTTCGCACGGTCGTCATCGGCCTTGATCGAGCCGTTCTCGATGCCGGTCTTCCAGTCGGACATAACCTGCTGCCAAGCAGATTCGGTCACCGTTAGGTTATTGCCGTCGGCGTCCTTGTCCGAGGTCAGCAGCTGCGTCACATCCTGCTTGTCCATCGGCGGCAGGCCGGCATCCTCACGCGCCTTGTTGACGGCGTCGATACGTTCCTTTTCGACCGCCGCCTCATGCTTGGGGGTAATTTCGTCGGGCATCTCGCCCTTTAAGGCGTCGAAGCCGTACTTGCCGAAATCCTGCAACCGGGCCGCCTCGGTGTTGGTCTTGGCCCGACCTTCGGGATCAAAGCCGTTGATCTTGCCATCGCTTTCCCCGCCGGTCGAATTGCCGGTGGCGTCATAAGTTTCGATATGTTTCAGAACCTGCTCTGCACGGAAAGCAGCGTCGGCGTCATTTTCGAAATCGCCAACTTGTTCCTTCAGCATGTCTTTTACATCGGACTGGTTGCCCAGGTTCTTCAGTAGCGGGTTGTTCTCGACAATATCCCTGGCGCTGCGCTTGTCCGTTTCGGGGCGCTCCCAATGGATGCCCAGAGCTTCGGCCTTGGCACGCGCATCCTTGTCGTCGGCGGCGTTGTCGCTGTCACGGATCTTGCCTTTCAGGTTTTCGAAACCGTATTTGCCGAAGTCTTGCAGACGCCCGGCCTCAGTGCCGTGATAGGCCTCTCCGTCCTTCGAGAATCCGTTGATCTCGCCGTTCCCGATATCCTTGCTGGCAATGCGATTACCGTCCTCATCATATTGCTCGATGTGCTCCAGCACCTGCACAGCACGGTGGGCAGCATTCGGATCATTTTCGAAATCGCCAACCCGTTCTTTCAGCATCTCCTTGACGTGGCTTTGATTGCCAAGGTTCTTCAGCAATGGGTTCTTGTCGATGATGTCCCTGGCGGTACTGTCGTCGCCTTCGGGCAGTTCCCATTCGATCCCCAGGGCCTCGGCTCGTTCGCGGGCCTTGGGGTCTTCAGACGCACTTTTGATATGCTGCAATTCACCCTTGAGGTTGTCGAAACCGTATTTGCCAAAATCCTGCAGTCGCCCGGCCTCAGTGCCGTGATAAGCCTCTCCGCTATTCGAGAACCCGTTGATCTCGCCATTGCCAATATCGTCACCTATCAGACGCTTTCCGTCACCATCGTAGCGCTCGACATGTTCCAGCACCTGCACGGCGCGGTAGGTCGCGTCGGCATCCTCGCCGATCTTGCCACCTACACGCTTTTCCAGCGACTCGCGCACGCCAGCCTGATTACCAAGGTTTTTCAGCAGCGAGCTATCGTTCAGAATTTCCTTCGCCGTACGCTTGTCGTCTTCTGGACGCTCCCAACGGATGCCGGCGTCCTTTGCCTGTTCCTTGGCCTCGTTCCAGGCTTTAGTGTTGTCGGGATCGACCGATTTAGGATCCACGGGGGCAGAGGCGGCGACTTTCGACATGGGAATATTCCTGGACAATGAATAGTCAGCAAGGCTTCCAGCAAAAAACTACGCTGACCCGATGACAAAGCCGTGACGGCAAGTCTTTGGCAACGCCCGCTTCTTCGCCAACACCTTGCCAGAAGACTCGAACCCGCAGCCGATCCGGGCACGATTGTAGAGATCGATCACATCGGCATTGGTCATGCGAAAGCAGCCGGAGGAAACCGCATCGCCTACGGCCTCAGGCTCGTTCGAACCATGGATCCGATAGAGAGTCTGGCCCAGATACAGTACCCGGGGACCCATTGGATGTTCCGGTCCCCAGGAACGAAGGCGGGCAGATCAGATCGACGGGCACGCATCTGCGCGGGCGGTCGCCAATCGGGCCACTCCCGTTTGGCACTGATGATTTCGGTGCCAAACCAGCCAAAGCCCTCGGCACCAACACCGATCTCATAGCTTTGCGCAACGCCACCCGGCTCGATCAGGTAAAGTCGGCGCACTTTGGTGTCGATCGGGATTGTGCCGGGCAGACTAACGGTTGTTTGTCGCCCTGCGGCTCACCACGGCGGCGCACTGGTCTTTGGTGGTGGAGAAGCCTGCCGCCAAAGTGCGCGGATGCACGCAGACCTGCATGGCATGGTGTTGACTACCGGATGCCCCCGGATCCCCCCCTATCCGGACGCTCTGGAGGATTGCTGGCAGTCTACGGGCACGCGATCGAAGCGTACGGTGCCGATCATGTCATCCTCTGCGGGCGCTCGGCCGGCGGCAATCTCGCGATGGCCATGAGCGGGCGCGGGACGAAGGGCTGCCTCACGGGCTGATCGAGAACAACCTGGAGACCGACAAGCTGATGTTACTGCTGGATTCCGTCGGCGGTCCTCGCCTTGAGGCCGCCTGTTGTCGTCACGGCGGCCAGGCCTCCTCTGCGATCTGCTCTCTCGTTCCTGCGTCCATCATCAGTCCGAAGCCTGCAAAAGAGGTCTTTTGCGTTAAACCGCTTGGGCGTGGAGGACCACGGCAAGGCCCAGCGTGGATTGATGACGCATACGAACAGCACCAAGGATGCAACCAATAGAATCACGATACACAGACCTGACATCAGTTCCCTCTCTATTATGGTTTGCTTGCATCCCGCTCCTGCCAGCCAGCGCCCGGCGCTATACGACGTCCATAGCATGATTGGAAGCGGCAAGGAGATCATGCCCCTTCTTCATGAGACATTCGTCTAATAACAAGACGACATGCCCCCATGAGTTTTCATGGTTACCCCACTCCTGAAGCACGGTGATTCACTACTCACCAGCGATAACGACCCAGTTTGAGATGGCTCGCGACTCGCCCCTATTCCACTACCAGCCAATCACCACCAGGAGATACTAATGAGCACCATGCTGATCGGTGAAGGATTCGAAGGACCCGGCGTCAACGCGGCCCATGTCAATTTGATGATGGGTCCGAAGACCGGCCCTGTCGGCCAGGCATTCGTCGGCGCCCTCGCGTCACCGAGTCAAGGTCACGCCCCGTTCATGCTGATCGTCAGACCTGGAACCCCGGTTAAGCCGATGACGGTTTACAGCAACAAGACCCCCATCGAGAGCGAGTTGCACGGCCAGGCTACTTGGGGCGCGTCTCAAGCAGGTATCGCCAAGGCCATCACCGAAGCACTGCTGGAGGGAGTGCTGCCAAGCGAAGCCGAGGACGACTGGGCTATCGTCACCGCCAATTGGGTCAATCCGGCTTGCGACGATCTTGATGCCGTGTTCGAGCACAACTATCAGGCTACCCGCACCGCCCTGCATATGGCGCTCGACCGAGCCCCCACCAGAGATAACTTGAGTGAGGCCCTTAAGCAGCTCGGCAACCCCTTCTACACACCGAGCGCCTAGGCGCCAGACACGAGAGATCCTGGCATGGATTATGTAAGACTCGGCCACAGTGGCCTCAAGGTATCGCGCCTGTGCCTCGGCACCATGAACATGGGCACGCCTCAGTGGAAGCCCTGGATCTTCGACGAAGATCAGAGCCGCCCGCTGGTCAGTCGTGCACTCGATCACGGCATCAACTTCATCGACCTGGCGGACTTCTATTCCACAGGTGTAGGAGAGGAAGTCGTCGGTCGCCTGATCAAGAGCCTAGTGCCACGTGATGAGATCATCCTCACCACCAAGGTCGGCTATCCGATGGGCGACGCACCCAATCAGCAAGGCCATTCGCGCAAGCATGTCATGGCCGCCATTGATGCGTCACTGGCACGCCTTGGCACCGACTTTGTCGACTTGTATATGCTGCACTTTTTCGACAGGGAAACGCCGATGGAGGAGACACTGTCGGCACTCAACGATATCGTTCGCGCCGGCAAGGCGCGCTATATCGGAGTATCGACCATGAGCACCTGGCAGTTCGCTCGCATGCTCTGGCTGTGTGACAAGCACGGCTGGGAGCGTCCGATCAACATGCAGCTACAGCTCAATTGTGCCTATCGCGAGGAAGAACGGGAAATGGTCCCCTTCTGCCAGGATCAGGGCATCGGTGTCACCGTCTTCAGCCCCCTGGCCCGTGGCTTGCTGTCCGGCGATAGCCAGTCAACGCGTAATCGCACCGACAATTTTACCGGTGAAATGTACGGCGACGACATCTCTATCCAGATCGCCGAGTCGGTGGGGCGCGTCGCCCGAGCACGAGGGATCACAGCCGCTCAGGTTGCCCAGGCCTGGGTGCTGGAACGCCCGGGAGTCGCCTCGATGCTGGTCGGCGTGGACAGTGCACAACAGCTCGATACGGCCGTCAGTGCACTGAGCCTCGAGCTCGATGACGAGGAACGCCACGAACTGGGTCGCAACTACACCCCCTGCGACGTGATCCGCGACGACACTGCCGGGTGCCGTATCAGTCGTGCACCTCGTCCCGCGGCAGGACGATTCATTACACAGGAGATGGCGCTATGACGGCGATCATATTGAACGATTCCGAGTTGCTGCAGACGGGGCTCTATCTCGATGGCCAATGGCACCAACAAGGAGTTCGCTACAGCGTCTACAATCCCGCCGATGCAAGCGTCGTTGCCGACGTGGTTCGCGCGGGTCGTGACGAGTGCCAGCTTGCCATCGATTCCGCCGAGCAGGCCCTTACGACCTGGAAGACCACCACCGCCACCGAGCGTTCAGGTGTTCTCAAGCGCTGGGCACAGTTGATGCACGAGCACGTCGACGATCTTGCCCGGCTAATGACCCTTGAGCAGGGCAAACCGCTAGCCGAAGCCAAGGGTGAAGTGGCCTACGCAGCGGGCTTTCTCGACTGGTTCGCCGAGGAAGCCAAGCGTGTTTACGGTGATGTGATTCCGACCCACAAGGCTGACGCCCGGATTCTGACGCTCAAGGAACCGATCGGCGTCGTCGCCGCTATCACGCCCTGGAATTTCCCACTGGCCATGATCACTCGCAAGGTCGGGCCGGCATTGGCCGCAGGTTGTACCGTCGTGGTCAAGCCATCCGAGGAAACACCGCTGTCAGCCAATGCTCTGGCGGTGCTGGGTGAGCGCGCTGGTGTTCCTGCCGGTGTCGTCAGCGTCGTCTCAGGCGATGCCGCCGGCATCGGTGCCGCGCTGATGAGTTCGACAGTAGTGCGCAAGCTATCGTTTACCGGCTCCACCGCCACCGGTCAATTGCTGATGCGTCAAGCCGCGGACACGGTCAAGAAGCTGTCTCTGGAGCTCGGCGGCAATGCGCCCTTCATCGTCTTCGACGATGCCGACATCGACGCTGCGGTGGAAGGTGCCATGGCCTCGAAGTTTCGTAATACTGGGCAGACCTGTGTCTGCGTCAACCGCTTCCTGATACAGGACAGTGTATACGAGGCATTTACCCATAAACTCGCCCAGCGCGTCGCCGCACTAACCGTGGCCGACGGCTTTACCTCCGGGGCCGAGCTGGGGCCGTTGATCAACGATCGTGCTCTCGACAAGGTCGAGCTCCACGTCGCCGATGCGCGCGAGAAAGGGGGTCGGGTGCTGTGTGGCGGAGAGCGTCACTCCCTCGGTGGGACCTTCTATCAGCCCACAGTAATCGCCGATGCCCAGGCCGGTATGATGCTGGCCGGCGACGAGACCTTCGGTCCCGTCGCAGCCTGCTTTCGCTTCGAGGATGAAATCCAGGCCATGGCCCTGGCCAATGACACCAACTACGGCTTGGCGGCGTACTTTTATGCTCGGGATATTGGCCGAGTATGGCGAGTCGCTGAAGGGCTGGAAGCAGGCATCGTCGGCATTAATGAAGGCCTGATTTCCACCCCAGTGGCGCCTTTTGGTGGCGTGAAAGCGTCGGGGCTCGGCCGCGAGGGGTCGAAATACGGCATCGACGAATATCTGGAAATCAAGTACCTGCTGATGGGAGGCCTATAACCCCTCCTGCACGCCGACGCGGAAGGATACACGTCGGGAGCCACGTCAGGTGGCGCCCGACGTCCTTCCGCCAACCCCACCGTGATGCCCAAGAACTCCAAGAGCCTCATCACCATGAAAAGAATCCGCCCTCTAACGTTCTGGCCTGCCTGCCTTTGTCTATGCGTGACGATCATCTACACGGTGATCGACAAGAACAACTTCATTTCGGCAACGTCGTCGCTCAACGACGCCATCATCGACCACTTGTCGTGGCTATTCGATCTCAGCGCCCTGTTCCTGGTCGGCGTCGTCATCTATGCGTTCTTTGCGCCCATCGGCCGCGTGCGAATCGGCGGTGAAGATGCAACGCCACTGCTTACCCCGTTCCGCTGGTTCGCTATTTCGCTGACCACGGTGATTGCCATGGGCATCCTGTTCTGGTCGGTGGCCGAGCCGATCGTGCACTATCAGGAGCCACCCGCCTACCTGGGTATCACAGCCCAGACTCCAGAGGCGATGCGCTTCGCCATGTCGACTATCTTCGTTCACTGGACTATCACGCCTTACAGCATCTACACCGTGGCCGCCCTGACCTTCGCGCTGTCCTTTCACAACTTGAAACTCAAGTTCTCCATCGGGTCGATGCTGCGTCCGCTGCTCGGCAAGCGAGTCAACGGCCTCGGAGGGCAGATCATCGATGGCATAGCCCTGTTCGCCGTTGTGCTCGGCATGTCAGCCACCCTGTCATCGGGCATTCTGGTCATTGCCGACGGACTGGCGGCGACCTTCGGTATCGGCAAGTCGCCACTGGTGCTGGCCATCATCGCCATCGTCATCATCGGGTCTGCCATCCTGTCGGCCGCCACCGGCCTGCACCGCGGTATCCAGACACTAGCTCGCATCAATACCTGGCTGTACTTCATCGGTGCCATTTTCATCTTCGTGGTCGGCCCTACTACCTTCATTCTTTCGATCGGCGTCGAATCACTCGGCGTCTATCTGTCCGACTTCTTCTCAAGGTCTCTGGCGACAGGTGCCTCAGGAAATAGCCAGTGGCCCGGTTGGTGGACCGTTGCCTTCTTCGCCAGCTGGTTTGCCTGGGCACCGTTGAGCTGCCTATTTCTTGGTAAGATTGCGCGCGGCTATCGAGTCAGGCAGTTCATCATCGTCAACCTGCTACTGCCATCAGCCTTTAGCTTTCTCTGGTTCAGCATCTTCAGCGGATCATCGCTGTTTTTCGATATGACCCAGAACAACATCATGTACAACGCCTATCAGGAGAGCGGCTTCGCTTCGCTGATCTACATTCTGTTCGATCAGTTACCAGGTAGCACGATCCTCAGTGCACTTTTCATCTTTGCCTGCGTCATCACCTTCATCACCGCCGCGGACTCCAATACCGATGCCATCGGAGGGCTTTGTACCCACGGGGTCACCGCCGACAACACTTCGTCACCGCTTTGGGTCAAGGCCATGTGGGGAGGTGCCGTGGCCTTCGTAGCCTGGGTCAGCGCGAGCTATATCGGCGTCGATGGCATCAAGATGCTCTTCAATCTATCAGGGGTTCCCGGTCTGATGATCGTCGTCTGCGCCGCGGCAGCTTTCCTCAAGATGTGTCGTCAGGTCGAACTCACAAGCCAGGGTGCCTTGCTGACCGAAAGGGCCCTTGATACCTGGGAGTCCCGCCGTTGCGCTCCTTTGATCAAGGCCCCTCCACTGCAACCGTGACCACGGCGATTCACTGGCGCCTCAGCCCTCTCAAGAGGGCTGGAACGTCAGTGATCGCACACCGGCTACTGCGCTCGAGAGCTCTCTTCCTGCAACCACTGGGCGAAGGCTTGTACGCGTCCTACAGCCATCGATCGTTGAGGAATATCGAGCCAGTATCCATAGGGGCCGTTGACCTCAATGTCCGACAGCGGTACCAAGTCGCCTTCGGCCAGTTCTTCCACCGCCATATGAGCGTCGATAAGAGCGAGCCCCACTCCCTTTCGAGCCGCCCGAATTACCTGGGTCAGACTGGAAAACTCGATCCCCTTGCGCCGTCGGTCAACCTCTCGCTCGGCCTTGGCCAACCAGTCTGTCCACATGCCCAGCCGTTGGCCTCCTTCCAGCACGTGCAGCAGAGGCTGCTCATCCAGCAGGTCATCGAGTTCAGCGGCGGCGAGCCAGGGCGGCCCCATCAAAATGTGGCGTTCCACGAACAGTAGCTCCGAATGACCACTGGCTTCGGCCCCGGTACCGAACCGAATCTCACAATCACAGCGTTCATCGGCGGCAGTCAGAAGCGATACATCGACCTGAGGCATCTGGGCCGCCAAGGCACCCAACCGAGGTGACAACCAGTGGGTGGCAAAGGCCGGTGGTGCCACCAGGCGCAGGCAGGCACTTCCGTCATCAGGATCCAGCGTCGTCACGCCGTCTTCCAGCCGATCGAAGGCATCCGTCACCCAAGGCAGTAGTGCCCTGCCGTTGTCGGTCAGGACGAGCCCGTGGGAATGACGCTCGAACAGCGTCACACCGAGCGACTGCTCAAGAGACTTTATCTGGCGGCTAACGGCCCCCTGAGTGACAAACAGCGCCTTGGCCGCCTTGCCGAAGCTAAGCTGGCGAGCAGTCTCCTCGAAGAACCTGAGCGCGGTCAGGGAAGGTAATCGTCGCATCAGTCGGCTCCAGAACATTCGCTATATCCATCACCCAGGATCCCACAACACCACACCCGTTGAGGTCACCGTGGCATCCTCATCTGCGGGATCTTACGCCAGACTAGACTTCGTGTGGGTTGTTCCGTGGTACGGCTAGCTCATCAGTGTGCCGCCACCACACTCAGCAGCCAATCGTAGAGCAGCCTTATCGGAGGTTGGTCGGCCTGACCGGGCCGGGTCACGAACCAATAGGACTGGTGGCCCGGCATCTCAGCCGCCAGTGGTTGCACCAGTTCCCCTCGAGCGAGCTCCCGAGCCACCATGGCACGATCAGCGATGGTCACGCCGAGTCCTTCCAACGCCGCTCGGATCGCCAGCTCCAAAAGATCGAATTCAAGCCCGTCTTCGGTGGAGACATGTTCGATACCAGCGGCATCGAGCCAGTGACGCCAAGTAGGGAAGCGATCTTCCGGCGTGCGCATCACGTGCAACAACGTCTGCTCTGCCAACTCAAGCGGTCTGCCATCCCGTAACAGTCGCGGCGAGCACACCGCGATGTGGCTTTCCTGCATCAGGAAGTGGGTATCAACGTCGTGCCAGTCGCCGGCGCCGAAACGAATCGCCGCGTCCATGGCGCTGTCATTTGTCAGCCCGTCATCAGCACGGGTCGCGAGCGTCAGCGACAGGCTCGGGTAGCGCGTACGTAAATCCTTGAGCCGAGGCACCAACCAGCGGCTAGCGAGGGTAGGTGGAACATTTAGACGCAGACGGGTGACCGAGGTCGGCGCCTGAAGGTCTCGCACGCTCAGCGCAATACGATCGAATGACGCGCTTAGCGCCGGCACCAGGCGACGGCCAGCGGCAGTCAGCCGGAGACGACCGGGATGCCGCTCGAACAGTGACACACCGAGTTGCTCCTCGAGATGGCGCACCTGTCGGCTGACGGCACTCTGAGTGACGTGCAGGCGCTTAGCTGCGGCGGTGAAACTCTGGCACTGGGCAGCCGCCTCGAAGGCTTTGAGGGCATTCAACGGCGGGAGCTGACGACTCAAGAAACACCTCCAGTCATGCGTTTTTGTCTCACGAAAAGCGCCTTAACTTCACAATGTACACCTTTAGTCGGCAACCCCATGTGTTTTTCTCATACCCGAGCGACCAAATCGTCGTTTGTCGAGCCTTCTGCCTCGCCTCAGACTGACGCCATCACTTCCCCGACCGGAGAGTCCACCATGACATTGCCACTGCCCCCCGGCAGCCGTGACCGCGACGGCTGGCACGCGCTGGCCCAGTCCCTGCCACTCCCCCGGCAGGCTTACATCGGCGGTACTTGGTGCAATTCCCAGAGTGGCCAGACCTTTGCCACGCAGAACCCGGCCACCGGCAATGTGCTAACCGAAATTGCAGCTTGCCAAGCTTCTGACGTGGATCGCGCCGTAGCCATTGCTCGCGAAGGTTTCGCCAGCGGTGAATGGCGGGACTTGCCACCCACCGAGCGCAAGACGTGTATGCTGGCGTGGGCATCGGCCATCGACGCTCACACTGACGAAATCGCCCTGCTCGAGACACTAGAGACCGGCAAGCCGATCACCCAAACCACCAGCGTCGACGTCCCCGGCCTGGTCAGTAGCCTGCGTTGGTACGCCGAGGCCCTCGACAAGCTTTACGGCGAGACGGCTCCCAACGGCGCCACGAGCCTGTGCATTGTCGACCGCGAGCCAGTCGGCGTCGTGGCTGCCGTCGTGCCTTGGAACTATCCGTTGATTATCGCTGGCTGGAAAATCGGCCCGGCACTGGGCGCTGGCAATTCCGTCATTCTCAAACCTGCCGAGCAGTCGAGCCTCGCTACTTTACGCGTCGCCTCGCTGGCGCTCGACGCTGGAATCCCCGCAAGCGCCTTCCAGGTCATCACGGGACTCGGCCATGAGGCCGGCCGGGCACTAGGTCTGCACCCCGACGTCGATGCAATCGGCTTCACCGGGTCCACTGAGATCGGTAAGAAATTTCTCGAATACTCGGCACATTCCAACATGAAGCGCATTGGCCTGGAGTGCGGAGGAAAGAGCCCCCACATCGTTACCCGTGACGTTACCGACCTGGACCTGATCGCCCAGTACGTCGCCTACGGTGTCTGGTACAACCAGGGCGAAACCTGCCACGCTGGCACCCGCCTGATCGTCGACCGCGCGATCAAGGACGATCTGCTGCCACGCATCGCTGAATGGGCCCAGAGACTGCAACCAGGCGATCCTCTGGATCCCGACACCACCATGGGTGCCATGATCGAGCCGTCCCACGCCGACAAGGTACTCGACTATATCGAGCGCGGTAAAGCCGAGGGTGCTCGTCTGCTATTCGGTGGTGAGCGGGTACTCAAGGACAGCGGCGGTGACTTTATTTCGCCAGCGATCTTCGATGACGTCGACAATCACATGACCATCGCCCAGGAGGAGATCTTTGGGCCGGTGCTGGTGGTGATTTCGGTGGATGGGGTCGATGAGGCGCTCGCCATCGCCAACGATTCGGACTACGGTCTCGGCGCCGCCATCTGGACCGATCGCATCAACGATGCTCACCGCGCTGCACGCACGTTGCGTGCCGGCACCGTGTGGGTCAACTGCTATGACCACACCTCGATCAATGCCCCCTTCGGTGGCTTCAAGCAGTCCGGTCAGGGGCGCGACAAGTCACTGCATGCGTTCGACAAGTACACCGAACTCAAGACGACCTGGATCAACCTGGGGAACTGACATGCTGACCACTTTCGATACTGGCCGACAGGCCCAACTGTACGTGGGCGCGGGGGGACTATCGCGCCTCGCTGAACTGAGCCGCTCGTACAACGCAAAAAGCGCGCTGGTGGTGACCGATGCGGGCATCCGTGACAGCGGCTTGCTAGACCGTGTCATCACCGCCGTCGGTGATGAGCTTCGCATCGAGACCTTTGTGGCCCCCAGCGGCGAACCACACCTCGCCACAGTCGATGCCGGAGCCGAGGCCGTACGCCGACTCGACACGCCCATCGTGATCGGCGTAGGCGGTGGTACCGCGCTCGATATCGCCAAGTTGTTAGCGGCTCTGGCGGTCAGCCCCGGCTCCATGTCGGACTATCTGCTGGCAAAAACGCCATGGTCCGGGCGCGCCTTGGCGTTGATGATCCCGACCACGTCAGGCACAGGATCCGAGGTCACCCGCACCTCGATCGTGGCCGACGCGAATGGGCTAAAGCAGTGGGCATGGGGCAACGAGCTGCTGCCCGACGCAGTGCTGCTGGATCCGGAACTGACCCGCTCGCTGCCACGCTCGCTGACCGCCGCCACCGGCCTCGATGCCTTGATCCACGCCCTGGAGGCCACCACCGGGAAGGGCCGCCACTCCTTTATCCAGGCGCCGGCCCTCGAGGCTATCAGGCTCGTAGGACGAGCCCTACCGCAGGCCATTCGCGAGCCCAACGACCTCGTTGCTCGCCAACAAATGCAGGCTGCCGCTTGCCTGGCAGGCCAAGCCATCGATAACGGCGGTACGGGCCTTGGCCATAACATCGGCCATGCCCTCGGTAGCCTCTATCATCTTCCTCATGGGATCGCTGTGACGCTCGGCGTCGAGGCGACCCTGGCCTGGTCGATCGAAGGCAACGAGGACATCTTCGAGCCCTCGGCCAATGCGCTGCGCCAAGGCGCTTCCCCCCGCGAGCTGCCGACACTGTTCAGCGAACTGGTGGACGCTGTCCACTTCAATGAGGCGTTAGCCACCTTTGCCTCTCGACGGCTGGACCCCGCTGCTCTGGCCGAGGCCATGCAGGCTGAGGAAAACGCCCCTATGGCTCACAACGCCGCCCGACAGCCCGGCACCGACGATTGGCAAGCCCTGGCCAAAGCAACAGTGGCGCTGTTCGAGCAACGCGTCAGCACCCTGACCATCGCCGAGGAGTCGCCAGCATGAATGTTATCGAGCGCATCGAGATCAGCCATCACCAGCAGACGCTGCACCCCCCCTTCCCTGCAGCTTGGGATAGCCAACCACGCCAGCTGTTTCCTGCCACCATCGTGCGCGTGGTCGACAGCGAAGGGCGCGAGGGAATCGGATCCGGAGACGTGATGTACGGCTTCGACGACTTTCGGTCATTATTCATCGGCCAGGATCCGATCGCTCTCGAGCGCCATAGCGGCGTGCTCGACAACATCGGCTTTCACGCCGGGCGCTGCTGGCCATTGGAGGTGGCGCTATGGGATCTGGCAGGTAAGATCCGCGGCGAGCCTGTATGGCGAATGCTGGGAGGGGTGTCCAACCGACTGCGAGCTTACGCATCAAGCGGTACTCATCGTCCACTGGAGCAGGTTGTGGCATTTGCAGAAGACGTCCGCGATGCCGGCTTCCCGGCGCTGAAGCTGCGCTTCGGACGAGCGAATATCGAAGATGACCTGGCTGCACTAACGGCCGTGCGCAAGACACTCGGCGCCGACATCGATCTGATGGTGGATTGTAACCAGGGGTGGCGTATGCCCTGGGACGTCAAGGCACCATGGGAACTCGCCAAGGCACGCGAGGTGGCCGAGGAGTTGATTCGCCACAATGTGCTGTGGATGGAGGAGCCGCTGTACCGCGGCGACTATCGTGGCATGGCCGAGCTGAACGCAGAGACCGGCGATCGCCTGCAAATCGCTGGTGGTGAAATGACTCGAGAGAGCTACGAGTTTATCGAGATGCTGCGCCAAGGCTGCCTAGACGTCTATCAGCCGGATGCGGTCTGCTCCATAGGCCTGCTAGGCCTATCACGGCTGGCAAGCAGAGTCATCGAGGGCGGCAAATGGTTCACGCCGCATACCTGGGGCAATGGCATCGGCCTTGTGGCTAACCTGCACCTCACCGCTGGCGCCGTAGGGCCCGATGGCTGCCCCTATCTAGAGTATCCCTTCGACCCACCGGAGTGGACGCCCGAGGCCCGCGACTACCCACTTAAGACGCCGATCCTGCCCGACGCCGAAGGCTGGCTGGTCCTGGATGAGTCACCGGGGCTAGGCATCGAGCTTGACGAGACCCGGCTTGCCGCTACCCGCGCTGACCGGGCCACTTACCGCTGAAGCCCTGTCCCTCCAGAACTGAAAGTCATGCCCCAGAACACCGAGCCGCCCCCAGGGTCGGCTCCCAACAGGAGAGTGCCACCTCGATATCGCACCGCCGTACCACACAACAACACTAAGGAGTTCGCCATGTTCGGTTCATCCATCAGGCCATTGGTGTTTTGGCCTCCCTTTAGTCTGCTGCTGGTTGCCGTTACCGCAAGCCTTATCGATCTTGACGGTTTTCTCGCTGTTACTTCTACGCTCAATAACTTAGTACTTGAGCGCATCGGCTGGCTATTTTCACTGACCGCCGTTGTCATGGTCATCACCTGCCTGATCGCCTTTCTGTCCCCCCTTGGACGTATCCGCATTGGCGGCGAACAAGCCACTCCACTGCTCAATCGCTGGCGCTGGTTCTCGATCACTCTGTGTACCACAGTGGCAGTCGGCATCATGTTCTGGTCCACCGCCGAACCGCTATATCACCTGCACTCGCCCCCCAACTCGATGGGTATAGTGGCCGGGTCAGCGGACGCCGCGCGCTTCTCGCTATCGACGCTTTACCTGCATTGGTCCTTCACTCCTTATGCGATTTACAGTGTGCCGGCGTTGATGTTTGCGCTGATGCACTACAACCTCGGCAAACCCTTCTCGCTGGGCGCATTGTTCGTGCCACTGTTCGGCGACAAGCTGATCGGTCGCAAGGGGCGAGCGCTGGATGCCCTGGCACTGTATGCCTTGGTCTGCGGCATGGCAGCATCCCTTGGCACTGGTGCCATGACACTCGCCGGCGGCGTCGATCGCTTTCTCGGTACCGGTACTGGACCACTCATGCTTGGTGTCATCATTCTGGCCATCGTCGCCACTTTCACCGCCTCCGCCGTCAGCGGTCTGCAACGTGGCATCGCTCGGCTATCCGCTCTGAACACCCGGGCCTTCTTCCTGTTCCTGATCTTCGTATTCCTGTTTGGCCCGACTATGACCGTACTCAACTACGGCGTCGAAGCCGCCGGTGAGTATTTCGGCACCTTCATGCAGAAGAGCCTGTTCACCGGTGCCTTCGACGACGACCCATGGCCCAAGAACTGGAGCATTTTCTATTGGGCCAACTGGATGACTTGGGCACCAATCACTGCGTTGTTTCTCGGAAAGATCTCTCGCGGCTACACGGTCCGCCAGTTCCTACTGATAAACCTGTGCGCCCCAGCGCTGTTTTCCATTGCCTATATCACGGTGTTCAGTGGGGCCATGATCGATTTCGATCTGGCCTCCGAGGGTGCCATGTTTGAGCGACTCGACGACAGCAGCGCCGGCTCCATGATCTATGCGCTGCTCAATGAGCTCCCCTTCAGCGGCATGACCGCCGCAGCCTTTTTGCTGATTGCGTTTCTGTCCTACGTCACCGCAGCCGACTCCAACACGGAAGCGATCAGTCAACTGTGCAGCACGGACAGTCAGACTGCCCTGTCCGGTGACGCAGAAGGCTCCAACGGTCGACTGGCCCTGAAGCTGATATGGGGCACCACCATTGGTCTGGTGGCATGGATCATGACCGCCTTCGTCGGTATCGACGGGATCAAGATGCTCTCGAACCTTGGTGGCGTACCTGCACTGTTCATCGTCATGGGTGCCACCGCGGCGCTGTTGCGACTGGTCTCCGTCGGTACTGCAAAACTCGGCCTTGAACAAACCCCGTCGCGCAGTTACTCCCCCGAGGCGCACGATAAGTGGGAAAAGCGCCATTCGACCGGGCTGAAAGCCCAGTCCTCTCCCCCGCCCGAAGCGACCTGATCGGTTCATCGGCGGTTACCTTATCCCCGAATGAAGAGCGTAAGACAAAGCCCTCGCTGATATGATCAGCGAGGGCTTTGTCTGTTCATAAAGATGCCAGATGCAGACCCTGAGTGCAGCAATATCATTATACGAGTAATAGCCTTTCGTGATACTTCGCAATTAGCTCACTCATCAGTTCTGTTGGCATTTGAAATAAAAACACTTGCAGGGGAGTATATTCAGCTCAGGCAATGGCATCCAACTCCTCCCGGCTGTATACCGATAGATCCGTTCCCTTAGGAAGGTAATCGCGGGCCGACCCATTGATATTCTCGTTGGACCCCCAACGTCATCGACAGTGCAGGTCACAGAAGTAAATGGCCGCTCCGGTTTTCAAGGTGACTCCTGCATGCCTGGCCATTTCCTTTCCCTCGTCGTACAGCATGCTTTTGCGTATATCGAGCACGAACTGGAAACCGGCAAGCTGCGGTCGCTGCAAGACTCCCTCGACAGTCCTCGCCTTGAGATCGCCTGCTATCGTCACGGCGGCGAGGCCTCCAGCGTCGCCGTACCGCTGTGGTGGTTGCTCAGCGAGCCATGCACCAGCTAACCAGAACGCAACAAGGGCAGGCCGCCAACGGGAGACCATCAACATGACTCTCATGTCAGGCTGCAAGCGGGGATTCAAGGTCAGGCGCCCTCTCACCCTCACTCCCCATGGTATTGGGTCAGAGACGAGGCCAGGCGCCAGGCGAGCCGGTGATTGTCATGTGTCGTGGCACAATTCATTCCTGATGTCAGGTCCTTGTCGTGTATAGCCACAGGATACGTCATATTTGGGTATCCAGAGTAATACAAGCCCCCAAGCCAACCTGATGCAGCGAGCACGTCGACGATCCGGGTCGAGTACCAGCTACCCAAGACACTTGAAAGAGAGAATATGTGTACTAGGCGCCAAGTGTTACAGACACACAAAAACCGCCCTTGAAGGCAGCTCCTATATTCAGTAATCTACTGAATAATTGAATTTTTTCACTCAAATGTGGTGCCGACACCAGGAGTCGAACCCGGGACCTACTGATTACAAGTCAGTTGCTCTACCAACCGATCTACCGCGAAATGGCCTTGAACTGTCGGTGCTTCAGCACGAAAGCACCCTACAGGATGAGGATGATGGCTCCCCGAGTAGGACTCGAACCTACGACCCAATGATTAACAGTCATTTGCTCTACCAACTGAGCTATCGGGGAACAACGATGTGCAATATTCAAGCGACAGGTTCAGGTAGGAAGGTGGCTCCTCGAGCAGGACTCGAACCTGCGACCCAATGATTAACAGTCATTTGCTCTACCAACTGAGCTATCGAGGAATGACCTTGAACTGTCGGTGCTGCGGCGAGAAAGTCAGCTCTCTGATGAGAAGCTGGCTCCCCGAGTAGGACTCGAACCTACGACCCAATGATTAACAGTCATTTGCTCTACCAACTGAGCTATCGGGGAATCGCCTCAAGCACGGGGCGTAGTATACGGATCGTCTTCGATTCGTCAAGCCTGACAAGGCAAATTGTGGCTTAACTCTCTGATACCGCGATGACTTCGCTACCGACGCGAGCACCTCCCTTCCGGTGCAGCCATCTCATCCTACAACCTTCCCCGAGAAAGCTGAACCAGCAAGTCACAAGCCCGTTCCCACTTTCAACCGTCGGGGGTCGAAAACCCCTGTTTAGAACACATAACGCAGAACGCCCACCGGCATGGCCTGGTGGGCGTTCTACTGAATCTGGTGGCTACGCCCTGATTTGAACAGGGGACCCCATCATTATGAGTGATGTGCTCTAACCAGCTGAGCTACGTAGCCTTTTTCTGTCTTCGCACCCGGTTAGGCCGCGTCGACGGGGCTGAATTATGCACATCGAAAGATGGCTTGGCAAGCCCTTCCACCACATTACTGATGCGACCGTTTTATATTGAACGTGCAATCAACAAAAGGCATACTGTTCTCCATACAGACCTCGGGACTTTCATGAAACACAGAGCTCAAGCAGGAAACGCAGAGCTCGAGTCGCAGAAAGCCCGGTCAAAGCTGGAGGATAACGCAGTGCCCAAGGTTGGAATGGAGCCCATACGTCGGCAGCAGTTGATCAACGCCACCATGACGGCAATCAATGAAGTCGGCCTTGCCGATGCCACGGTCATACGCATTTCCCGACATGCGGGCGTATCCGCGGGCATCATCAGCCACTATTTCGGCGGCAAGGACGGCCTGCTTGAAGCGACCATGCGCCAGATTCTTCATGATCTCGGTACTGCGGTCAGCGAAAGGCGCCGGACACTGACGGATACCAGCCCGCGAGCCCACCTCTCGGCCATCATTGACGGCAACTTTGACTCTTCCCAGGTCAATGCCAGTGCTGCTCGGACCTGGCTGGCCTTCTGGGCCAGCTCCGTGCACAAGCCAGAGCTGCAGCGCCTGCAATACGTCAATGATCGTCGCCTCTACGCCAATCTGTGCCACCAGTTTCGCCGTCTGATGCCGCGTGACGAGGCTCGCGACTGTGCCCGTGGCATGGCCGCCATGATTGATGGTCTATGGCTGCGTGGCGCCCTCTCGCCGGAGGGCCTTGATGTTGCCGGAGCGCGCCGTGTGGCTCTCGAGTATCTCGACCGGCTGATTCGCGATTACAACGGCTGATCCCCGTACCAGTCGAACCACAGCATCTATCGAATCACAGCATCTATCGAATCACAGCAATAGGGCCGGCCATTCAAGGCCACCAGTACCCTGACACTCATTCACATCATGGCTGATGTGACATCTGCTCGACAGGAGGATGCCATGGCAATTCTCGACGCCCCCCAGACACTCTACATCGATGGCCAGCACCGCGAGGCCACCTCGGGTGAAACCTTCAGCGTCATCAACCCCTACGATGGCAGCCACCTTGCCGAGGTTCAGGTCGCCAGTGAGGCCGATGTCGATGCCGCCGTGGCATCGGCGGAGCGTGGCCAGAAGGTGTGGGCGGCAATGTCAGGCATGGAACGTGGCCGTGTCATGCAACGTGCCGTTGCACTGCTGCGTGAGCGCAATGACGAGATCGCCCACCTGGAAACCCTCAACACCGGCAAGCCGTTGAGCGAGACCGCCAGCGTCGACATCGTGACCGGTGCCGATGTGTTGGAATACTACGCCGGACTGGCCGCCGCCATCGAGGGCAGTCAGATCCCGCTGCGCGAGGACAGCTTCGTCTATACCCGTCGCGAGCCTCTGGGTGTTATCGGGTCCATCGGCGCCTGGAATTACCCTATCCAGATTGCCTGCTGGAAAGCTGCCCCGGCACTTGCCGCCGGCAATGCGGTGGTCTTCAAACCCAGTGAAGTCACGCCGCTGACCACCATGGTACTCGCCGAGATCTTCACCGAAGCAGGTCTACCCGACGGTGTCTTCAACGTCGTGCATGGCGCAGCCTCCGTTGGCCAGGCCATTACTGCTCACCCGCAGATCGCCAAGGTATCCTTTACCGGCGAGGTCGGCACCGGCAAGAAGGTAATGTCCGCTTCCGCATCCTCATCGCTGAAGGATGTGACCATGGAGCTGGGCGGCAAGTCACCGCTGATCGTGTGTCGGGACGCCGATCTGGACCGTGCCGCCGACGCGGCCATGATGGCCAACTTCTACTCCAGCGGACAGATCTGTACCAACGGCACTCGCGTGTTTGTCGACAGTACCGTCAAGGCCGACTTCGAGGCACGCATTGTCGAGCGCGTCGCTCGTATCAAAGCCGGCGACCCCCTCGACCCGGAGGTCAACTTCGGCCCACTGGTCAGCTTCGAACACCAGACCAAGGTGCTGTCCTATATCGAACTCGGAAAGCAGGAAGGCGCACGTCTGCTGGCCGGCGGAGACCGTTGGGACCAGGACGCCTGGGGCAATGGCGCCTGGGCTGCTCCCACGGTGTTTACCGACTGCACTGACGACATGCGCATCGTCAGGGAGGAAATCTTCGGCCCGGTGATGTCGATTCTCGCCTTCGATGACGATCAGGAAGCCATCACCCGCGCCAATAACACCACCTACGGTCTGGCAGCCGGTGTGTTCACCGAGAGCCTCAATCGTGCCCACCGCATGATTCATCAGCTCGAAGCCGGCATCTGCTGGATCAACACCTGGGGCGAGTCCCCTGCCGAGATGCCGGTTGGTGGCTACAAGCAGTCCGGTGTCGGCCGCGAGAACGGTATCGAGACCCTGGCCCACTATACGCAGACCAAATCCGTGCAGGTCGAGATGGGGCCGTTCGAATCCGTATTCTGACATCAACGGACTCCCCGACATAACTGCTGCTCCCTGATCACCGGCGCCGTGCATGGCGCCGGTCTCCCCCTGACACCTGAGGACCGGAGACCCCCATGACTCAGCTCCGTGAATTCGATTACATCATCATCGGCGCCGGCTCTGCCGGCAACGTGCTGGCGACCCGCCTGACTGAAGACGACGACGTCAGCGTGCTGCTGCTGGAAGCCGGTGGCCCCGACTATCGCTTCGATTTCCGTACCCAGATGCCGGCTGCCCTCGCTTTCCCGCTGCAGGGAAAGCGCTACAACTGGGCTTTCGAGACCGACCCGGAGCCGCACATGAACAACCGCCGCATGGAGTGCGGGCGCGGCAAGGGCCTCGGTGGTTCGTCACTGATCAACGGCATGTGCTATATCCGTGGCAATGCACTGGATTACGACAACTGGGCACAGCGTCCCGGCCTCGAAGACTGGCACTACGCCAACTGCCTGCCCTACTTCCGCAAGGCCGAGACCCGCGACATCGGTCCCAATGACTATCACGGCGGAGATGGTCCAATCAGCGTGACCACGCCAAAGGCCGACAACAACCCGCTCTATCACGCCTTTATCGAGGCGGGTCAGCAGGCAGGCTACCCGGCCACCGAGGACGTCAACGGCTATCAGCAGGAAGGCTTCGGCCCCATGGATCGCTTCGTGACCCCGAAGGGCCGTCGCTCATCCACCGCCCGCGGCTATCTGGATCAGGCTCGGCAGCGTCCCAACCTGACCATCGAGACCCATGCCACCACGGATGTGATCACCTTCGAAGGCAAGCGCGCCACCGGTGTCCGCTACCTGCGCAAGGGACAGACCCATGAGGCAATGGCACGTCGCGAAGTCCTGCTGTGCAGTGGTGCCATCGGATCACCGCAGATCCTGCAGCGCTCCGGCATCGGCCCACGGGATGTTCTTGATGAGTTCGGCATCGAAGCGGTGCACGTCAACGACAACGTGGGCCAGCATCTGCAGGACCACCTCGAGATGTACATCCAGTACGAATGCACCCAGCCGATCTCGCTGTATCCGGCACTCAAGTGGTACAACCAACCGAAGATCGGCGCCGAATGGATGTTCAATGGCACCGGTGTGGGCGCCAGCAACCAGTTCGAGGCGGCAGGTTTCATTCGTTCCAATGATGAAGAACCCTGGCCGAATCTGCAGTACCACTTCCTGCCGATCGCCATCAGCTACAACGGCAAGAGTGCGGTTCAGGCTCACGGCTTCCAGGCTCACGTCGGCTCGATGCGCTCGGAGAGCGAGGGCCGCGTGCGCCTGACTTCCCGCGATGCCGGTGCGGCGCCCTCGATCCTGTTCAACTACATGTCCACCGAGAAGGACTGGCAGGAGTTCCGCGACGCCATCCGCCTGACCCGCGAGATCATCGCCCAGCCGGCCATGGATGCCTATCGCGGCCAGGAAATCTCTCCAGGCGCCCACATCCAGAGCGATGCCGAACTGGATGAATTCGTGCGCCAGCACGCCGAGACCGCCTATCACCCCTGTGGCACCTGCCGCATGGGCGACGGTGATGACTGTGTGGTCGATGGTCAGGGCCGCGTTCACGGTGTCGATGGCCTGCGCGTGGTCGATGCCTCGCTGTTCCCGGTGATTCCCACCGGCAACCTCAACGCCCCGACCATCATGCTCGCCGAGCGCATCGCCGACCGTATCCGCCAGCGCGACATGCTGCCGTCCAGCGACGCGCCCTACTACGTGGCCAATGGCGCTCCGGCGCGACGTGGCCAACAACGCTAAAGAGCGACGGACTGCGATGCGAGCGCTGGTCGCTTCTCAGGCGTCATGACGCCGCATGACGCCTGGCCAGCCGTTGGCATAGCCCTCTGAAGAAACCGGCGCATCTCGCTGCCGTCGAACACCGCCCCGCTGATCATCAGTGCGGGCGGTGTTCCTGTATCCGGTACCACCTTGCTTTCCAGGCTAGCCTATAGCTGTTCACTCCTGGTGCCCAACCATGCGACCTTGGTTCTAATTGACGTTGCTGGTGCTGGTTCCCGGCCCGGCAATCCGCTAGGCTAGAGAAATTAAAACAACTGTTTGATTGCGGTTTCTCGGTTGCACCTTGCGATGGTGCCGTCGAGAGCAGTCTCCACAGCCTTCATACCATGATGTTCGGGAGATTTACTCAATGCTCAGCCTACTCTTGATAGTGCTCGCCATCGCCGCTCTCGCGGCCGTTGCGCGACGTGAAGCCGGTGCCCTGCCTGCTCTTGCGGTGTGCGCCGTTATCGGTTTGATCGGCCTGGTCACTGGTGCCCTGGTAGCGGGAGTATTGCTGCTGGTAGGCGCGGTAGTGATCGCCGCTTGTGGCCTGCCGGCGCTCCGCCGCAGTTGGCTGACACCACGCCTGTTCAGTATGTTCAAGAAGGTGGCGCCGAAGGTCTCCGATACCGAGCGTACTGCGCTGGAAGCCGGTAGCGTGGCCTGGGATGGCGAGCTGTTCTCCGGACGCCCCGACTGGCAGCAGTTGATGAAGTTCAAGGATGATGGCCTCAGCGACGAGGAACAGGCCTTCATCGACCACCAGTGCACCGTCGCCGCGGGCATGTGCAATGCCTGGGACATCGCCCAGGAACGCGCCGACCTGCCCCCCGAGCTGTGGGACTACATCAAGAAGGAACGCTTCTTCGGCATGATCATTCCGAAGGAGTACGGCGGCCTGGGCTTCTCGGCAAAAGCACAATCTGCTGTGCTGCAGAAGCTGGCCGTCAACGAGACCCTGATGGTCACCGTTGGCGTTCCCAACTCTCTCGGCCCGGGCGAGTTGCTGCTCAAGTACGGTACCCAGGAACAGAAGGACCATTACCTGCCACGCCTGGCGGATGGTCGAGAAATTCCCTGCTTTGGCCTGACCGGCCCGCGTGCCGGCTCCGATGCTACCTCGATCCCCGATGTGGGTGTGGTCTGCCGCAAGGTCATCGACGGCGAGGAAGTGCTGGGCCTGAACCTGACCTTCAACAAGCGCTGGATTACCCTCGCCCCCGTTGCCACTGTTGTCGGTCTGGCATTCCGCATGTTCGACCCGGACCACCTGCTCGGCGAGGAAGAAGACCTCGGCATCACCTGCGCGCTGATACCCCGCGATACCGACGGCATGGAGATTGGTCGCCGCCATCACCCCATCGGTAGCCCGTTCATGAACGGCCCGATTCGCGGCGAGAATGTCTTCGTGCCCCTTGATACCATCATCGGTGGACCGAAGATGGCTGGTGAAGGCTGGCGCATGCTGGTCGAGTGTCTGTCCGTGGGACGCTGCATCACCCTGCCCTCCGGCGCCACCGGTACTGGCCGCTATGCCATCGGCTGGGCAGGCGGATTCGCGCGGATTCGCCGCCAGTTCAATGTCCCCGTGGCAGAAATGGAAGGTGTGCAGGAACCTCTGGCCCGTCTCACCGCCAAGGCTTGGATTGCTCAAGCAGCGGTCTATCAGACGGCCAATACCATCGATCAGGGTGAATCGCCGTCAGTGCCCTCGGCCATCCTCAAGAGCCAGTTGACCGAATTCCAGCGCGACGTGCTCGCCGATGCCATGGATATCCATGGCGGTAAGGCGGTTACCCTCGGTCCGCGCAACTATATCGGTATCGGCTATAGTGCCAACCCGGTGGCGATCACCGTGGAAGGCGCCAACATCATGACCCGCAACCTGATGGTCTTCGGCCAGGGCGCCATTCGCTGCCATCCCTTTGTGCTCGAGGAACTCGCCGCACGCGATGCCGATGACATCAACGCCTTCGACAAGGCCTTCTTCGGCCATGCCGGACTGATCTTCGGCAATGCTGCTCGCGCCTTTACCCTTGGGCTGGGTATCGGCAAGCCCACTACCCCCTTCGATGCCACCGCAGCGCCCTACGCTCAGGATGTGGCCCGTATCTCGGCAGGTTTCAGCCTGTGTGCCGACGCGGCCATGGCCAGCCTCGGCTCCACGCTCAAGCAGCGTGAAATGCTCTCGGCACGCCTCGGCGACGTCCTCTCCAACCTCTACCTGTTGAGCATGGTGCTCAAGCAATGGCATGAGAGCGACAAGGTTGAAGGCGAAGCGGACCTGCTCCATTACGCCAGCCACTTCCTGCTGGCTCGCGCCGAACAGGCCTTTGTCGAAGTCTTCGACAACCTGCCCAATCGCGCCCTGGCACGCACGCTCAAGCTGATAGTGATGCCGCGTGGTCGTCGCTGGGCTCGTCCGCACGACGACCTCGCGCGCTCCATCGCCGGCAACGTTTCCAGCGCCAGTGCACTGCGCCGCAAGCTGCTGGCCGGCGCCTGGGGCAGCAACGACCAGGTACAGGACAACCCGCTGGCTCGCTACAACGCGCTGCTCGAGACCCAGGAACGCGCCGAGGAGTTGTATCGGCGCATCAACAAGGCATACAACAAGGGTGAACTGCCCGCCGAGGCCCTGCATCCCGAGGAGCGCCTCGAGGCCGCCCTGGCAGCCAGCATCATTGATACCGACGATGCCGACTTCATGCGCAAGCGTGAAGCCGAGGTACTCGACATGCTGACCGTGGACGACTTCGAGTTCGATGCCTTCGTCATCGACAAGACCAAGGTGGTGAAACACAACGCCACGGCGTGATCCGCCAGACTCGACAACCTCAAGGGCCCCTCATCGGGGCCCTTTTTCATGGAGTCCAGCAGAGCCCCGCTTCCGGCTTCTGAGTCCTGGCTTTCTGGGTTCTGGCTCGAAGCTCATAACTCATAACTCATAGCTCGTAGCTCGTAGCTCGTAGCTCATACAACCCTACAACGGCCACACCAGCAGGATCATCGGTATGGCCACCGCAATGATCAACAATTCCAGCGGCAACCCCATCCGCCAGTAATCACCAAACCGATACCCCCCCGGCCCCATCACCAGGGTGTTCGACTGGTGGCCTATGGGGGTCAGAAAGGCACAGGACGCGCTGACTGCCACCACCATCAGGAAGGGATCGATGGAGGCGTCGAAGCCCTTGGCCAGGCTAACGGCAATGGGCGCCATCAATACCGTCGCGGCGGCATTGTTGATCACATCAGAGAGCATCATGGTAATCACGAACAGCGCCACCAGGGTGACGACCGGAGGCCATTGATTACCCAGGGTCAGCATGGCACCAGCAACCATGGATGCGCCGCCGCTGGTCTCCAGTGCCTGCCCCACCGGTATCATGGCCGCCAGCAGCACGATGATCGAGCCATCGATGGCCTTGTAGGCATCACGCAATGGCAGCACGCCGATCAGCAACGAAATGACCGCCGCCGTGGACAGTGCCACCGCAGAGGTCATGAAGTCCATCAGCATAGCCACAATGGCCAGCGCGAAGATGGCGATCGACAGCATCAGTAGCCGGGGCTGACCAATGGCCAGGTTACGGCTGGCCAGCGGCAGGCAATCGAGTGCCGCCAGGCCCTCGGAGATCTCACCTTCATCGCCCTGCAGCAACAGCACATCGCCGGACTGGAAACGAATGTCTCTCAAGCGCTGCTTGAGCCGCCCCCCATCGCGGGCCACCGCGACCAGATGCAGTCCATGCTGGTTCTGCAGGCGCAACTGGTTGACGGTGCGATTGACCATTACCGAGTCATTGCGAATCACCGCCTCTACCAGCTGCAGGTCCTCGGTATCGACCTTGCGCTTCTTCGCTTCCTCGCCGTTACCATCCTCGGCCTCGACTGACTCATCCGACTCGTTGTCATCCTCACTACGCCCCAGCTTGAGCCCGGCCTTGTCGGCCAGGGTGGCCATCTCGTCGGGGCCGGCTTCCACCAACAGCAGGTCATCGGCCTGCAACTGGCCCATGAAGGCGTGCCCTGGGTGGCGCTTTTCATCACGAATCACCGCCAGAATCGGCATCGGCTCCTCAAGCTGGCGGCGCAGCTCACGCAGCGACCAGCCATTGGCCCGCGACTCCTCGTCCACACGCAACTCGACCAGATAGTTGGAGGTCTCGAACATGGCTTCGGTGGATGCCTTGCTGGCCCGTTGTGGCACCAGCCGCCACCCCAGCAGAATGATGAACACCAGACCGACAACCCCGACAACCGCCCCCACCGGGGAGAACGAGAACATCCCGAAGGCTTCCCCTGTCTGGGTGGCTCGATAGTTGGCGATGATGATATTGGGCGGCGTACCGATCAGCGTCATCAGGCCGCCGAGTAATGAGGCAAAGGCCAGCGGCATCAACAGGAGAGAGGGAGAGATGTTGTGCTCTCTAGCCATGCGCAGGGCAACCGGCAGCAGGAGTGCCAGGGCACCGACGTTGTTCATCACCGCCGACAGCACCATCACCACGCCGGTCAGCACCAACAGTTGCAGCATCAGGTGACTACCGACCTTGAGCGCCTGTTCAGCAATCATATCGACCAGCCCAGAGCGCTCGAAGCCACGACTCAGGACCAGCACCGCCGCCACCGTGATCACTGCCGGATGGCCGAAGCCCATGAAGGCTTCATCGGCAGGCACCAGTCCAAGGATTACCGCCACCAACAGGGCGGCCACTGCCACCAGGTCATAGCGAAAACGTCCCCAGACAAAGGCCGCCAGAGTTACGCCGAGCAGAATGAACACCTGATAACTTGCTGCCATACCCGCCTCTCCCTGGTGAGTGACCAGCCCTGGATTATCCGTCGCAGTTCATGCTTCTAACCATGTTCCATCAAACGCGTCTCATCAAAAGGTAGCGACTCGTTGGTCCCTCGGCGAACTTCAAACACATTCAGAGTCATCGCCACCAGGGCGTAATAACCCAACACCCCCACCAGCTCGACCACGGCGGCTTCGCCAAACGTCTCTACCGCCTGCCGATAGAGTGCATCACCAACACGGCGGGTGGCATAGAGTTCCTGTGCCAACTGGTAGACCAGCGCTTCATCGCTGGCCTCGAAGTCGGGCTCACGTCCCTGCCGCAGATCCTCGATCACCGATTCGGCCACTCCGGCTTCACGAGCGATCGGAGCGTGAATCTGCCACTCGGCCTGGGACTTCCACCAACTGGCTGTCGCCAGAATGGCAAGCTCGGTAAGACGCAACGGCAACTGGGTGTGGTAGCGGCAGAAAGCTCCAAGCTGCTGGGCATGATCCGCCAACTGCGGGCTGTGCACCCAGGCCAGAAAGGGCCCATCGAGATTGCCGCGTGGGCCACTGAGAATGGCCTCGATCACCTGGCGCTGGTCATCACTCATCTGCTCGGGGTTCAGGGGAGTCAGGCGCGATTGAATCGACATGGAGGGGCCTCTGGCTGGAGTTGTTAATGGTTTGGCTGAGTTGCTGATGGGCCGACGGCTCGATGGCAGGGGTCAAGCCGGCAAGGCCTGATCAATGGCCCTGCCGAGTCTGTCGACGATCTCATCAAGGTGAGACTCGTCGAGAATAAAGGGGGGTGCCAGGAGAATATGATCGCCCTGGCGCCCATCCAGGGTACCACCGGCGGGATAGCACATCAGCCCCTGCTCCATGGCGGCCATCTTGACTCGACCATTGAGGTTCAGGGAGGCATCGAACGGTGCCTTGCTGTCCCGGTCGGCAACCAGTTCCAGGCCTCGGAACAGCCCCCTCCCGCGGATATCTCCCACATGGGGGTGCTCGGCAAAGCGTTGCTGGAGGCGCTGGTTCAGCCCCTCGCCCAGGGTTCTGACCCGTGCCAGCAAACCACGTGACTGCACCGCCTGTTGCACCGCCAGAGCAGCCGCACAGGCGGTTGCATGACCGATGTAGGTATGGCCGTGCTGGAAGAACCCGGAACCATTGGCGATGGCATCGCGAATACGCGCACTGACAAGGGTCGCGCCGATCGGCTGATAACCGGCACCGAGGCCCTTGGCGATGGTAATCAGGTCCGCACTGATGCCCTCCTGCTCGGCGGCAAACAAGCTGCCGGTACGCCCCATGCCACACATCACCTCATCGAGAATCAGCAGGATACCGTGGCGATCACAGATCTCCCGGATACGCCGGAAGTAACCATTTACCGCCGGCACCGCCCCCAGAGTGGCCCCGACGACTGGCTCAGCGACAAAGGCCATCACATTCTCCGGCCCCAGTTGTTCGATACGCTCTTCCAGCTCCGCCGCCAGACGCTCGACATAATCGGCCTCGCTCTCGTCTGCCCACTGGTGCCGCCAGGCATAGCAGGGACTGACATGGGACATCTCCAGCAGCAAGGGCTCGAAGGGCTTGCGTCGCCAGGCGTTGCCACCAGCGGCCAACGCGCCCAGCGTATTGCCGTGGTAACTCTGGCGACGGGCAACCACATGGCGGCGCTGCGGCTGACCAATCTCGAGGAAATACTGGCGGGCCATCTTCAGCGCCGCTTCCACCGCCTCCGAGCCCCCCGAGACGAAATACACCGACTCCAGACCTTCAGGTGCATGAGCCACCAGGAAGTCCGCCAGTTCCTCCATCGGCTCGGTGGTGAAAAACGACGAATGTGCATAGGCGAGACGCTGGACCTGCTCGCTGATCGCCTCCTGCACCTCGCTGTCGCTGTGTCCCAGACAGGACACGGCAGCGCCACCACAGGCATCGAGATAACGACGTCCCTGCGAATCGATCAACCAGGGGCCGTCACCGGCGACGGCGGTGGGATACTGCTGCTTCAAATGGCGGTGGAAGACATGGCTCATGGGACGCTCCAGGCAAGAACAGAATGCACTCAACATTTGCAAAAATATCGTGCATAACTATTTTTTGCAATTCAGATTTGCTTCAATTGCCGACACAGGGATGGCAGAATGCAGCCCTCGACCTGGTCTCGAGAACCCGCCCTTGCAGTCCCGGCGGCTCGGGGCCGATTGTCCCCACCCCGTTTCGCCAGGAGTAGCCATGCCCGCCGAACACGACTCTGTTGCTACTTCGCTGGAAGCGTTACGCCAGCAACTTGTCGCGATACAGCAAGGCGACGGCGAGATTCGTCTCGGCAAACGCTCACAACGCGTCCTGGCCGCGCTGCTGGAGAACCCCAGGCAAAGTGCGGTGACATCGATCAGTGAGCTGGCTGAACGTCTCACCGTCAACGCTTCGACGCTGACCCGGCTGGCACAACGTCTGGGGTATCAGGGGTTCTCTCAACTCCAGGCGGTATTTCGCCGCGAGCTGACCGAGGGGGGACAGCACTTCTACAGCGACCTGGCGGCCCGCCTGGCGACAGATCGACAACAGGGAGAGGGGTTAGCGCGTCTTGCCCGCCTGGGACGCCAGGAAAGCACCAACTTTGCAGAGTTGCTCGAACGGCTCGATGATGGCGACTACGACGCTGCTGTCGAGGCGTTGGTGACGGCAAGGCGAGTCCGGGTACACGGCCAGCGTCAGTTCGCTTCGCTGGCCCAGTTCGTGGCCTATGGTCTGGGAATGCTGCGGGCCGATGTGGCAGAGCTCGATGCCAGCCGTCATGGTGCCGCCGATGCCCTGGCACAGCTTGATCCTGGGGATGTGTTGCTGGTGGCGAGCTGCTTTCCCTACACCACCAGCGTACTGAAGACAGCGGAAGTTGCCGCACGCCACGGCATCCGCGTAATCGCCCTGAGCGACGGCACCAGCTCACCACTGGCCCGGAATGCGGAGCTGGCCTTCCATGTTCCCAACGACAGCCTGTTCTTCTCCAACAGCATGTGTGCCTTCATGCTGCTCGCCCAGGGCCTGTTGAGCGAAGTGGCCGACCGCCTGGGCGACCAGGGCGTGGCCGCCCTCAAGCAGCGCGAGACCTTGATTCAGGAACTGGGGGCGTCGTTGTAGCGCTCGGGGCATTCAGACCAGAGCTGGTAAAGGCCGGCCTCCTTGCCCGATCATGCAGCATGCGGGCTGATGTGGCTGCTCTTCCCTGAGCAGCAGCTTTACCATCAAGGCAGCAGAATGGTCGAGCCAGTTGTCTTCCTTGAAGCCACTGCATCCTGAGCGGCCCCGGCCTCGGCCAGCGGGTAGCGCTGGGCAATATCGATCTCGACCTTGCCGCTGCCGATCATCTCGAACAGCTCTGCCGCCATGGTCTGTAGCCGCTCCGGAGTATCCGCGTAGCCGTTGAGGCTCGGGCGAGTAGCGAACAGCGAGCCCTTCTGATTGAGAATGCCAATGTTGACGCCCTCGACCGGGCCGGATGCATTGCCGAAGCTCACCATCAGGCCCCGCGGCTTGAGGCAGTCCAGTGAGGTCAACCAGGTATCCTTGCCCACCGAGTCGTAGACCACATCAACCATCCTGCCATTGGTCAGTTCACGCACCCGTTCAACAACATCCTCGCGACTGTAGTCGATAGTCGCCCAGGCACCATTGCGCTTCGCCAGTTGGGCCTTCTCCTCGGAACTGACGGTACCGATCAACTTGACGCCCAGCGCTCTTGCCCACTGACAGGCAATCGAGCCGACACCACCGGCAGCGGCATGAAAGAGAATGGTCTCGCCGCCCTGGAGCGGATAGGTCTGACGCAATAGATACTGCACCGTCAGCCCCTTGAGCATGGCGCCGGCTGCCGTATCGAAGCCGATGCCATCCGGCAGCGGCACCACTTTCTCGGCCGGCAGCACATGCTGCTCCGCATAGGCCCCCAGCGGCCCCTGGGCATAGGCGACACGATCTCCCGGCTTGAGGTGCGTCACCCCCTCGCCCACGGCATCAACCACGCCAGCCCCTTCAGTGCCCAAGCCCGAGGGCAGAGCAGGTGCAGGATACAGCCCGGTGCGGAAGTAGATGTCGATAAAGTTCAGGCCAATGGCATGGTTGGTGATGCGGACTTCGCCCGGACCGGGATCGGCCATCACGACATCCGCCAGCTCGAGTACCTCGGAGCCTCCGGTGTGAGAAAACTGGACTCTCTTGACCATGACTTGCATCCTTATAAGGCTAATAATCTTCCTGATCAGTCAACCGCGCTGCCTTCTCCGGGTCAAGAGTTGCTCTCGACAACCGTCATGGGCAGAGTGTTGGACTGGGTTCATCCTGTTCCGGCATGGATTCCTGTCGGCATTGCCTGGCCGACGGGAGCACGAGCCCAATCCGCGAGGAGTTCACCATGTTCACCGATGTCATGTCGCTGGAGGTATGGCTGTCCTTTGCCGCAGCCTCCCTGCTACTGGTCATTTCCCCGGGTCCGGCCGTGGCCTTGATGGTCAGCACCGGTCTCTCTCGTGGGCGACGGGCAGCCCTGTCGTTGATACCCGGCTACTTCTTCGGTGATCTGGTGGCCATGGTGCTGTCCTTCGCCGGCCTCGGGGCCCTGTTGATGACCTCCGCAAAGCTGTTTGTGCTGCTCAAGTGGCTGGGGGCCCTGTACCTGGTCTATCTTGGTTGGCGCATGTGGCGCGAGGCTCGCCAGTTGGGTGACGCCGAACCGACAGTGAACGGAACACGGCACCTCGGCGCCCAGGCGTTCCTGGTCAGCGTACTCAATCCCAAATCACTGCTGTTCTTTCTGGCCTTCATGCCACAGTTCATCGACCCAACAACCGCCGCCATTCCCCAGCTCATTCTGCTGGGGCTGACCTTCCTTGGTCTGGGCCTGTTCAATGACCTTGCCTACGCCCTGTTGTCATCCAGCGGTGGCCAGATGCTCAGAGCCCCGACAAGGCGTCTGATCCATAGGACAGGAGCGGTGTGCATGGTCGGTGCGGGACTGGCAACTGCCGTCATTCGCCGCCAGTGATTTTGCCAACCCTGATGCTGAAGGCCGGTCGACCCTTGACACGAAAAGTGTATTCACAATACATTTGGAAATGTATACAGTTTTTACTGACGACGTGAGAACTTCACCGCCCAACAACAGCAACAAGTTGCCTGTATTCAAAGGAGTGACAACATGAAGACACGTAGCAAAGCCCTCACCCTGCGCCTGGCTCTGGCCACCACTGCCCTGGCCTCACTGCCCTTCGTCGGGGCCTCCTCTGCCATGGCAGAAGAGGAAAGCATCCCGGAAGAGTGCGCCCTGACCATTTCCAGCAACGATCAGATGCAATTCGATCAGAGCGAGCTGGCCGTGCCTGCAAGCTGCTCCACTGTCAGCCTGACCCTGGAACACAGCGGCTCAATGGACGCGACCACCATGGGACACAACTGGGTACTGGCGGCCACCGAAGACTACGAGGATGTCGCCAAGGAAGGCATGCAGGCTGGTCCCGATGCCGGCTATCTGCCTGCCGACGATGATCGCGTACTGGCGGCCACTGACGTGATCGGCGGCGGCGAGAGCACCACCATCGAGTTCTCCACCGAGGGAATGGCTGGCAAGGATCTGACCTTCTTCTGCTCCTTCCCCGGCCATTACTCACTGATGAAAGGTACCTTCCAGGTCAGCGAGTCCTGATAGGCGTACCTTCCGACCGAGTATGGGAGATCCATTATTAACCCGGCATGTTTTCATGTTGGGTTAATGGCGGCACAGGGACGTGCCGCCGTCGGACATCAGGCCGACGCGAGACCGCACCATACCAGCAGATCCGCGCATCTGTGCCAGTGGGGTGCGGACGACAATCAAATCGATCAGGATGAGCTATTTGATTGCCATGTTAATAATAGCCACTGTCGTTCGGGCCTTGAGGGCAGCTCGACTGGTGGGTCCCCATCCTGACGGCGCGATCAGCACTCCTTCCCGCAAACGGTGCCGGTGCGCGGGATGAACCCTCTGGGTTGACACAACCAGCATGGTCGCGCCGACCCAAGCCCTCAATAACGCTCGGGCCAGTATGACGACGTTAGATATGTGAATGCCTCCGGCGGACAACCGCAGGGGGCATTCTTCATGCAGGACGACAGGCCTTACAAGGTGGAGGGGAACTGCTCCAGGCCCCTGATAAAGCGCTTCTTGTAGTCCTCGAACAGCTTCGGATCCTGCTTGAAGTTGGCGACAACCGAGGCCTCGTCCACGGTGAGGATACGTGGCAGATCCTCGAGACTGGTGGCTGGATGCTTCGGTCCGAGACCAATCTGCAGATCTCCCGGTCCCTGTAGCCAACGCTGGATACCAGCAGCGGTGAACTGTGCCTTGTGGGCATCACTCAGCGCATCAATCCGCAGAGGGGCACGCGATGCCAACTCGGCAACCAGCCGCAGCGCCGGATTCAGGCCACCCGAACGTGGCTTTTCCTCATCGGTATTGGCCTGACCACTCTCGGCATCCGGGTCCAGTGAGACCATCTGTACCACGCACATGCTGCTGCCCGCCTCGTCGCTGACCAATAGCGCCAGCGCAATGGGGCGTGACTGGTCGTCAACCAGTGCCAGCAGGCGCGCAGCCTCCTGCTTGAACAGCACTCCCAGTACTCCGGCGAAGGTCACCAGGGGCGTGATACCAGCCTCGTGACCGTAGGCTTCGGCACACAGGCGCGCCAGACAGGCCTCGCGCTGCTGGAGATTGTTGATCTTGACGACCTTCATGAATAAACCTCTTCTGCTGTTTGCTGACGGCTGTGTTCCGCGGCGTCTCCACGCACCTGACACAAGTGCACGTGATACACACCCGCCGCCTGACGGACTCAGTGAATCGGGCGAGACTACCATATTCCACCAACGGGCTCTCCTCTCCCGTTCACCCCAACCCATTCCTCCTCTCCGATGCCCCTCCCCAGTTCCCCACGACCATGCCTGCTGTTCGCAACCATGAGCTGGCCACTTACAGAGGTATGCCACACCATCGTCATCAAGGCCCTCGACAATGACACTGGCGCCGCCTCCCGGACTGACCGATGATGGGCGGACGACGCAATGACATGGATGCTCTGCCAGCCGAGGAGATGCAATGGCTCTACCCTCCATGAATCGACCCCCGATGGATCTACCCCGCCTGATGGCCCATCGTGGCCTCTCCGCCCATGCCCCGGAAAATACCCTCGCGGCGATCCGTGCTGCTCATGCCGCAGGCTTCGAGTGGGTGGAGCTGGATGTCCAACTGCTGGGTGATGGCACACCGGTGATCTGGCATGACCCGGGTATGCGGCGCTGTTCGAATGGGCGCGGCAAGCTGACGAAACTACGACTCGAACAGGCCAAGGAATTTGATGTGGGCGCGTGGTTCGCCGACGGCTTTCGTGACGAGCGCATAGCGACCCTCGACGAAGCGCTGTCGCTGCTCGACGAGTTGAACATGGGACTCAATCTGGAGCTGAAGGTCGCCCGCGGACGCGACCCCGAGGCGCTGGCGGAGTCGGCGATTCCACGCCTGCTCGAAGTACTGCCCTACGAACGGCGACTGGTCTCCTCGTTCAGCCCCGCCTCCCTGGAGTATGCCCGCGGCCTCGCCGATGCCTCGCAGTTGGCCCTGGGCATCCTCTACGATTCGATTCCACGCGGCTGGGAAAAGGAAGTCAGCCAGCTTCAGGCGTTCAGCATTCATGCCGACTGGAAGCGCCTCAAGGAGAAGCGCGCCCGCCAGATCCATGAGGCTGGCGTGGCTCTGCTCTGCTATACCGCCAATGACCCGATTGCCTTCGACAAGTATTGGGAATGGGGCGTTACCACGGTCATTTCCGATGACCCAGGTCGCTTTGTGGCAGCGGGCATTTCACAGAGCTGATCAGCCTTGCGGCCTTACCAGCGCCAGCACGGCATCCATATCCAGGTGCGCCTCCACCGCGTCGGCCAGCCGGTCGAGCTGCCGTTCGCGGTGGGCATCGAGATCGACCCGACGCTGCTCACTCGGTGCCAGCCCGAGTAATGCCAGCAATGCCTCACACGCATCCGGCCCATCGAACAGGCCGTGCAGATAAGTGCCCATCACCTGTCCATCCGCGCTGATCGCGCCTTCGCTGTGTCCTTCCAGGCCCTGCCCTTCGAGACCCAATCCGTCGAGAATCAGTAACGGACGCTCCAGCGCCGGGCCACGACTGACCCCGTTGTGAATCTCGTAACCGTGAATGCTGCAGGTGCCAGTTGAGGTAGATAGTCGACCGTTCACCCGGCGCAGTTGCTTGCCCGGCACCATGGTCGTGGTCATCTCCAACAGGCCCAGCCCGGGGTTGCCCCCTGGCGTCCCCTCGATGCCGTCCGGGTCATTGATCCACTCGCCAAGCATCTGGAAGCCACCGCAGATTCCCAGCACACGTCCGCCATAGCGCAAATGGCGCTGAATACGCGACTCCCAGCCCTGAGCGCGCAACCACTGCATATCCGCCAGGGTATTCTTGCTGCCCGGCAACAGAATGACATCAGCCTCGGGCATGGGCTGATCCGGCCCCACCAGACTGACCGCTACCCGTGGATGCAGCCGCAGGGGATCGAGATCGGTATGGTTGCTGATCCGTGGCAGAACTGGCACCACCACCTTGAGCATGCCCTGCGCATCGCCATCGTGACATTGCTCCAGCGACAGGCTGTCCTCGGCATCCAGCATCAGGCCGGAAAGGTACGGCAGGACACCGAGCACCGGCTTGTTCTCTCGCTCCTCGAGCCACTCCAGGCCTGGCTCGAGGAGACTAATGTCACCGCGGAAACGATTGATCACCAGACCACGAATTCTCGACCGCTCGGATGCCGAGACCAGCGCCAGAGTGCCGCAGATCTGAGCAAAAACACCGCCGCGATCGATATCCGCCACCAGCAACACCGGGCAATCGATGGCCTCGGCGAAGCCCATGTTGGCGATGTCTCCCTCGCGCAGGTTGATCTCCGCCGGGCTCCCTGCCCCTTCGGCGATGATCACATCGTAGCGGCGTGACAGCCGCTGCCAGCAGTCCAGTACCGTTTCGCGGGCGCGGCGCTTGTAGGCGTGGTAATCAAGTGCCTGCATGCTGCCGATGGATTTTCCGGCGAGGATCACCTGGGCGCCGCGATCACTCTCCGGCTTGAGCAGCACCGGGTTCATGTCGACATGCGGGGCCACACCGGCCGCCTGGGCCTGAAGCGCCGTCGAACGCCCGACCTCACCACCTTCGGGGGTGACGGCACTGTTGAGGGCCATATTCTGCGGCTTGAACGGCGCCACCTTGATGCCACGACGATGAAGGGCACGACACAGTCCTGCCACCACCGTACTCTTTCCGGCATCCGAGGTTGTGCCCTGAACCATCAAGGTGGTCATTCTGGATATTTCCTTTACGGATGATGGAAACGCTGCATAAATGTCGCGAGCGATGAGAGCCTGGTCGCCGCCGGAGCGCAAAGACCGGAATTTACAAGGGAGTAAATGAGGATCTTGAGTACCGCCGGGGGCCAGAATGTCGAGCGCAGCAGTTTATTCAGTGTTTCCCTATAACTCCACGCCCTTCTGGGCCTTGATGCCCTGATCCTTGAAGGCATGTTTGACCACCTTCATTTCGGTCACCGTATCAGCCAGTTCGATGAGCGCCTCGGGAGCGTGACGGCCGGTCACCACCACATGCTGCATGGGCGGGCGCGCCTGCAGGTCATCCAGCACCCTATCGAGCTCCAGGTAACCACGGCGTAGGGCAATGTTCAGCTCATCAAGCACGACCAGATCCACCTCGGCATCGGCGAGTACCTCGCGCGCTCGCTGCCAGGCAACCTCGGCGGCCTGCACATCACGCTCGCGATCCTGGGTCTCCCAGCTATATCCCTCCCCCATGATATGGAAGCTGACACCAGGCTGATCGCGGAAGAACGCCGCTTCCCCGGTGGCGAAAGCGCCCTTGATGAACTGCACGATGGCCACTCGCATGCCATGACCCAGTGCTCGCCCGACCATACCGAAAGCCGACGAACTCTTGCCTTTTCCGGGGCCGGTGAGCACCAGCAGAACGCCCTGCTCACGGTCGGCACGTGCGATACGCTCGCGCATGATGCGCTGCTTGGCGGCCATGCGTTGGGCATGGCGATCGGGGTCCACGTCAGGTCGCGTCATGGGGCTTGCCTCGAGAGAATGTTGATGGAGAGGAGGAGGATAGAGAGGACGATGAGGGGGCCGTGACGCGTGGTAGAAACACCGGCACGCCGTCGATCTCGGCCGTCATCAAGGGTTGGCGATAGAGTCGCTCCAGGGTACTGGTCACCAGGATGTCATCTCGTGGCCCCCAGCAAGCTGTGCCATCGGGATACAACAGCAATAGATGATCACACCAGCGAGCGGCGAGGTTGAGATCATGCAGGCACATCACCACCGCCCGGCCGCTGCGGGCCTGGTGGTCAAGCAGCCCCATGACCTCCACCTGGTGGTGCAGGTCAAGGTGATTGGTGGGCTCATCGACCAGCCAGATATCCGGTGACTGTGTCAGCACCGTGGCGATACTGACTCGCTGACGCTCACCTCCGGACAGCGTCGCCAGCGGTCGTTCGGCCAGATGATCAATGCCCAGTTGGTCAAGCGCCTGATGCGCTCTTGCGGCGTCCTCGGCGCTTTCGTTCTGCCATGCATGCAGGAAGGGATGGCGTCCGATCAGCGCGGTCTCCAGCACTGTGGCCGGGAAATCATCATGGCGCTCCTGAAAGACCAGACCAAGATGCTGCGCTGCCTGGCGCCGTCGCCAGGCAGCCAGCGGACGTTCACCGAGCACTACCTGTCCGGCTGCCGCAGGTCGCAATCCTGCCAGGGTATGAAGCAAAGTGGTCTTGCCGGCACCGTTGGGACCGAGAACGCCCCAGCGGCTGCCCGGCTCCACCGTCAATGACAACGGTTGGCTCGGGGCACGACCGGGAATGTCGACCTGCAAGGCGTCGCAGTGGAGTCTCATGCGCTAACCCCGACTCCGGTGTAGAAGGTAAAGAAAGCTCGGCACACCAATCAGCGCCGTGATCACGCCAACCGGCAACTGTTGAGGGGCTATCAGTGAGCGTGCCAGGGTGTCGGCCAGGGTCAGCAAGGCGCCACCGGCCAGCAATGAGGCCGGCAGAATCAAGCGCTGGTCGGCACCCAACCTCAGGCGCAGCATATGTGGCACCATCAGGCCGACGAAGCCGACGCTACCGGCGGTAGTCACCGCCATGGCCGTGGCCAGACTCGCGGCCAGATACAGCGTCCACTCCAGTGGCCGTACCGCCACCCCCAGCGCGGCGGCCTGAAGCCCACCCCGCGCCAGTACATTGAGGGTTCTTCCCAGCGGCACCAATACCACCATGCTCAACAGCGCCACGCAAAGTACCGGCCAGGGCGACCCGGCATAGGCCATGTCCCCCATCAGCCAATAGAGCATACCCGGCAATTGCTCCACCGGGCTGACCGCCAGCAGGAAGGTAATGATCGCCCCCCAACCGGAAGCCATGACGATCCCCGTCAGCAGCAATCGAGCCGGTGTCCAGCTACCGCTGCCATGGGCCAGGGCGAAGACAATCAGCGTCGACACCAGAGCACCGACAAAGGCCGAGGCCGACACCAGTGCCGTCCCCACCCCGGCCAGCATCGCCAGCAATGCCGCTACCGAAGCGCCGCCGGACAGCCCCAGCACATAAGGGTCGGCCAGCGGGTTGCGCAGCAACACCTGCATGAGTGCGCCGGCCAATGCCAACAGCGCACCAGTACCAAAGGCGGCCAGTGCTCGCGGCAGGCGCAGTTCCCATACCAGGGTGTGATGCAGCGAACTGCCCTCGCCAATCAACGTGGCCAGCATCTCGCGCGGTGTCAGGCTCACACTGCCCAGCGCCAGCGATACCAGAATGGCAATAAGGCCCAGCAACGCCAGCCACAGCAATGGCCGGAAACGCGCTCCATGCCCTGCAGTGGCACGATCAGCGGCGAGCACGGGCAGTCTCCAGCTGGCGGCACAGAGCTCGCGTGCCCTCGACCAGTCGTGGGGTGGCACGCTGCACCAGATCGGGATTGATGAAGAACAGATTGTCGCGCTGCACAGCGCTCATCTGTGGATAGCGGCGCCAGGCATCGAGCCAGGTCGAATCCGCCTTGCCCATGCCGCCAGTGATGATCACCTCCGGGTCGGCCGCCAGCACCGCTTCCTCGGCCACGCGCGGAACCAGAGGCGGCTGCTCGGAGAACAGGTTGACCCCGCCACACAAGGCCAGCGAGCGGCTGATCCAGTGCTCGCCGTTGATGGTCATCAGCGGGCTTTCCCAGACTTCGTAGAACACCTCCACCGGCTCGACATCCCGATAGTGTTCGGTCAACTCGATTACGTCCTGGCGCAGCGTTTCGGCCGCCCGATGTGCCGCCTCCTCGGTCCCCGCGAGGGCCCCGAGTCGCTCGAGGGTGGTGGCAATGGTCTCGAAGGTCGAGGCATCAGCGTGGAAGACCGGGATGCCCAACTCGCCAAGACGCTCCACCTGCTCACGCGGATTCCCCCCGGCCCAGGCCACCGCCAGGTCCGGCGCCAGTGCCAGCAACGCTTCGAGGTCCAGACGGTCGTAGCTACCGATACGTGGTAGCTCCTCGGCCTCCGGCGGGTAATCACTGAAACTGACAGCGCCAACCACCCGTTCCCCCGCCCCGGCGGCAAACAACAGCTCGGTGACACTGGGAGAGAGCGCAACAATGCGCTGCGCAGGCTGTTCCAGACACAGTTGCTGTCCGGCATCATCGATCACGCAGGCCGTCGATGCCAGAGCCATGGGCGCCGCCCCACCGCTGCCCAACGCAAGCAGGACCGTCGCCAATCCCCTCAGCAACCCCGCCGACTTTCTCCCACTGGGTATCATTCGCCGAATCCGACCGTCAGCCAGGCAGTGCGGCCCGGATTGATATAGTCCCAACCCTCGAAGGAACTTGACGTCGCATACTCGCGATCAAACAGGTTCTCGACCGACAGCCGTGCCTTCCACCCCGGAGCAAAGCGCCAGCCAGCACGCAGGTCCAGAGTGCCGTAACCCGGCAGGCGCTGCTGATTGGCGGCATCGTTGTAACGATGGTTCTGAGCCACGAAGGAGGCGCCCAGATTCCAGTCACCCAGTTGACGGTCCGCATCCAGGCGCACACTCTGCTGAGCGCGGCGAGCCAACTGCTTGCCGGTGTCACGATCTTCCGGGTCGGTCCAGGTCAGTGCCGCCGTCAGATCCCACTGCGCGAGACCGACTCCCGCAGACAACTCGACACCACGGATCCGGGCACTGTTGACGTTATAGGGGGCGGAAATCCCATCACGTACCGTATTGGCAATCATGTCATCGATGTCGGTCTGGTAAAGCGCCAGATCCCAGAAGGCGTTACGGTACTGACCGCGCACACCCAGCTCGGCGCTTTCCGACTGCTCGGCATCGAGGTCTGGATTACCGTAGTTCGGATAGTAGAGCTCATTGAAGGTCGGCGCACGAAAGGCGGTGCCATAGCTGGCCCGCAGCGTGTGGTCATCGTCCAGTCGATAGCCCAGCGCAAGGTGCCCGGTAACTTCCTCGCCGAAAGCCTCATTGTCATCATGGCGCAGCCCGGCCTGAACACTGAGCGGATCGAAATCCATCAGCGCCTGAGCGAACACCGCAACGTTATCGCGACTGTCTTCGTCGAAAGAGGAAAAGAAGGCGGTGGAACCATCAACTTCATCCTCGAGATATTCGGCACCCGCGACCAGTTGATGGCGTCCGAGACGGAAGGTGTTGTCCCAGCGCACGGTATTGGTGGTGGTATCAAACACCGAGTTGCCGAACTCGGCGTAGTCGTCCAATTGGTCCTGTGCCTGGCTCAGGGTCACCCGCGAAGTCCAATCAGCAGTGACCGGCAGCTCGGCAAAGGCACCCGCCACCTGCTGGACGTAGTCGGAATCGCCGCCCTCATACTCGGTATTGCCGCTGGCACGCAGCCCGAGCACCCCGATTTCGGCGCCATTGTCGAAGCGGTGCGTGACGCGCGCCAGGCCAGTGGTGTTGTCGTAGCCCTTGTCTTCCCCGCCTTCGCGAACCGGCGCGCCATCGGTCTCGAGGCGGCTGGCACTGAACTGGTAACGGGTGCCGTTGGCACCACCGGCCAGGCTGGCAAAGCCGCGCACGCTGTCGAAGGAACCGCCCCCAAGGCTGACACCAGGCTCGGGCTTCCCCTCCTCGGCATCGCGGGTAAACAGCTGTACCACCCCGCCGACGGCATCGGCGCCATACAGGGTGCCACGTGGACCACGCACGATCTCGACACGCTCGAACATCTGCGGATCAAGGAACTGCCATCCCGGCCCGCCATTGGTTGCCGAGCGCAGACGAATACCATCGATCATCAACAGCGCGGACTCGCTGCCGGTACCACGCAGATACACACTGGCATTCTTGCCGAAGCCCCCGCTGGTGGAGACATCCACCCCCGGCTGGCCACGCAGGGTATCGGTCAGACTGATGGGGTCACGGCGGCGCAGAGCCTGCTCGTCGATAACGGTAACCGATGCCAGGGAGTCACTGGCAGTACTGGGGGCCAATGTTGCCGATACCACCATGGGATCGAGATTGATGGCAGTGTCACCATCATCGGAAGTCTGGGCGCCGGCTTCGGCGACCAGCAGCCATGGCGCGGCGAACAGCCCCAGCGAGAGGCCGGCGCGGGCCGGAGAGAAGGAGCGAATCATCAAGTATTCCCTTTACGCCATGCGCACCCGCACAACGTTAACCCTTGGAGTCGTCCAGGGGGCGGGATGGCAACGGAGGCGTCGGGTCAGGAAGCACCTTGCCGTCGGGAGCCCACCGCCCCTGGCATGGAACTTCAGGCCGGTCTCCGGGCTGACGAGTCAACACCGGTGTTCCGGGAACCACCACGCTGAAAGGCGTGGCTCGGAACATCACAGCGTTGGGTACGACCGCCTTCCCGTGACACCTCTGACTACCGGAAGCAGGATTCAGAAGTCGATCACAGTGGCATGCAAGGGTCGTACTCGACTCGATCACCGTTGCGGGGGCAGCGTCGGAATGGCACCGACTTCCCGTTTCACCCCGGCGCATCTGCGCGCGCTCAAGGGCACCTGAGAGTGTCGCGTAAACTAGCAGTGGCGATCACCGGCGTCAAACAGCAGGCTCGCCGCTCGTTCTGATACCACGCTTTCTGATGGCACTTGTTCCGCCAGCGCTTATTCCTCTACTGGAGGTCCCTTGAGCGCCATCACCAGGCCGTGGCGCACATACCACACCCGGTGCGATAGCCTCCCGGCGTCCTGGGCCAGCCAACCGGCCAGATCACGCAAACGCCGCTGTTCGGGTTCGACCGGTACGATGCCTCGGCCGACTTCCGGCACGATCAATACGACCTCAAGCCCCCCCGGCCCGGATGACTCATTCGCTGTTGAGTCAGCCCAATAGGCAAGACCTTCCTGCCAGCGCCGACGCAAGGCCTGGTTATCCTGCTCGCCGAGTTGCTCGGCCAGCCAGTCCAGCCAGCCATGAACTACCAGCGGCCTGTCGCGGCTGCGGTCTGCATCGGGCAAGGTCTGTGTCCGGGCGGGGTTCTGCGTCTGAAAAAGAGCCTCTCCGACCGCTTGCCACTGGGCATCGGGAAAACGTTGCCTTACGCAGTCCTGCTTGCCGGCACAGGTACCTCCGAGGAAGAGCTGCATTGCCATTCTCCTCTTTTCCCGTGGGATGTTTGCCCGTTGATAATTGGCCCATCGACGTTCTGCTCATTGAATATCCAGCGACGCCCCGCCGCCTGGCCGACCACGCCTTCCCAGAACGGCACACCGTCGTAGACGCGTCGTAATTCACGGATGACACCCCCATGGGTGACCACCAATACCTTGCGGTGATCCTCGGCTTTCGCTGTGGCGAAGATATCCGCCAGTGCCGCCTGCAGGCGTTGGCGAAGCTGCTCAGCGGACTCGCCACCGGGCGGTGCCAGTTCTCCGGCACTATCAATCCAGTCGCGATAGATCTCGCTATCCTTCAATTCTTCCCAACTGCGGCCCTCGAAGTCGCCGAAATCGTTCTCACGCAACCGCTGGTCCTGACGCGCTTCGGGCCAGTCGCGTCCCTCGGCGATATGCGCCAGGGTCTGGCGACAGCGACCGAGATCACTGGTGACCACGGCGTCGAAGGATTCACCGGCCAGTTCATTGCGTAGGCGATCCATGTCGGGCAGTGCATCAGGCAGCAGCAGTTCAATATCCCGCTGCCCCTGGTAGCGCTTGTCGAGATTCCATTGCGTCAGGCCATGGCGAACCACCACCAGCTCGAGACACATACCATCAGCCATAGTTCTCCTCCTTCGATCGCGGCGCCCAACATATCGCCGTTGATTCCGTTGAATAGACGCCTGGCACCGTAGGCAAAGCCGACGACGAATACGAGGCCAGCAACAACCATCAGCACGCCGACGCCTCCGCCCCCGAGACACAGCACCAACGGCAGGATTGCCGCTCGCACCAGATCGTTCCAACCCAACCCCTGCTGCCAGCCGTAGGCCAGGCCCCCGGAGCGGGCGGCAGGCACCCGTACCAGCAGCACGACGGCCATGAATCTCGCCAGCGCGGGAATCGCCAGCAGCCAGATTGGACTGGCCCCCGCCTGGAATGTCCAGACCAGTAGCGTCCACACCAGCGCCAGCTTCCAGACGAGATGGAAGACCAGCGCCAGAATGGCAAAACTCCCTACCTGGGGGTCCTTCATGATCTGCCAACGCCGATCGAGCGAGGTATTGCTGCCCAGCGCATCGGCAAGATCCATCAAGCCATCCAGATGCAGGCCACCGGAGATGGCCACCCACAGCGACACCAGCACCAACGCCAACAACGGCTCGGGGAGGGCTGACAGCAACACGGACGCTCCCCACAGCAGCAGGCCGATGATCAGCCCCACCAGTGGGTAGGCTGTGGTCGCCCAGCGGCGCGTGGCCAGATTCCAGTCACACTGCATCGGCACCGGCAGGCGGGTCAGAAACTGTAGCGCCAATCCGAGTCCTTCCAGCGCATCACGCCAGGCTGGGCGCGATGGCTGTGATCCTTCGTTCATCGGAGAACTCCTGTCCATCAGGGAAATGCTGCATAAACTACTGCGCTCAATATTCTGGCCGCCGGCGGTACTCAAGATCCTCATTTACGCTCTTGTAAACTCCGGCCTTTCCGTTCCGGCGGCGGCCAGACTCTCATCGCTCGCGACATTTCTTCAGCACTTCCTCAGGCCATTCGAGACGGTCGTTGCCACCGTGTTCGAGGTCTTCCAATCGATCCAGCAGCCCGCCACGACTTCGATAACCCGATCCGCCCGTTGGGCCAGATCACGGTGCAGTGTCTGCAGAAAGGCCAGATATTGCCGAACCAACGCATCCGTTGGCGGCAAGTCCTCGTTGATGTCATTGGATACCACCACCAGGGCGATATCACGTCGACGTGCATCGGTCACCAGTTGCTGCAGCATCGCCAGCCCCTCCTCCTCGCTCAGCGAACTGGCGAACATCAGTTGGCTGGCCCAGAGTGTCAGGCAATCAAGTAATACGGTATCCCCCGGCGCGATCTGCCGCCAGGCAGCAAGCAGGTCCACCGGCGCTTCCCATGTCACCCAGTTGTCGCCACGACGGGCGCGATGATGTGCGATGCGTTCGCACATCTCATCGTCAGGTCTTTCATCATCACCAGCACTGGCACCACCGCCGACCGCCGCGGTGGCGAGATAGCACAGACGCGAGGCTCCATCCGTCAGTTCCGAGCGTGAGGGGTCACCTTGTTGTGCCCCTGTTCCTTTAACCCCCGCTCTTTCAACCCCCGGCCTTTGTAACCACAGCCCCTCGGCCAGTTGCTCGGCGGCCTGGCTCTTGCCACTACGCACGCCGCCACTGACGAAAACGATCACGCTTTTTCTCCCCAACCGCGACCTCCCCCCTCAAAGCCTCCAGACGCCTCGGCGAGAACCCCCAGCAGGGCATCATTGGTGGCTGGAGTCGACAATGCCAGACGCACCCATCCACCTGAAAGGCCCGCAAAGGTGTGGGTGTGGCGGCCGATGAAGCCGTGCCCGGCCAGATGGCGCAGCAATGCCTCGCCACGCTCAACACTCGTCTCCCCGGGAGGTCGACAGAGCACGAAGTTGGCCTGACAGTCCGGCACCACCAGTCCTTCTTCACGCATGCGCACTGGCACCCGCTGCTGCTCGGCCGCCACCCATTGTCGGGTAGCGTCGGCAAAGCTCTGATCGTTCAACAGAGGCGGGACGATGGCCGCCGCCAGGCCATTGACGCTCCAGGCACTCTGGTGTGCCGCAAGACGGCCAATCCGCTCGGCACCCGCCAGCAGATAACCGATACGTAGCCCCGCCAGGGTATAGAACTTGGTCAGCGAGCGCAGCAACACCAGCGGATAATCCTGCGCCAACAGATCGTCGAGCGGTGTCTGGTCCACGGCAAAGTCGATAAAGGCTTCATCGATTACCACCAGGGTATCACTACACCGGGCAGCCTCGAGCAGCGTCTCGATCTCCTGACGCGAGACACAGGTCGCCGTGGGGTTGTTGGGACGACACAGGAACAGCAGGTCCACATCATCGAGCCGCTCCAGCAACGACATCAACGGTAATCTGAAGTCATCGCCCTCGAGCGAGATGCGCTGCACGGTGATATCGCTGCTCGCACAGGATCGGGCATACTCACCGAAGGTCGGCTCGACAATCAGGGCCCGCCCGCCCCGATGAGCTCGCGTCACCAGGTCAATGGCCTCGGCCCCGCCATTGGTTAGCCACACCTGCTCCTCGGACAGGCCATGCCATTCGGCCAACGCCTGGCGAGCCAGGCGACACTGGCCGTCCGGATAGCGATACAGCTCGACAAGATTGGCACTCAGCCAATCCGGCACCCAGTCGGGCGGCCCCAGAGGATTCAGGCTGGCACTGAGATCGATCCAATGTCGTGGCGGAGTTACCCCCAACCACGCCAGCGTGGCGCCGGCCTCGCCGCCATGGGCAGGCCATGAACCCTGTCGCGTCATATCGGTCCTCCCGCCATCAAGGTGCGTACCAGGATAAAGCCTCCCAGCATCACACAGACCCCCAGGGTGCCCGCATACAGGCAGGTCAAGGCTCCCTTGATATGCTGGCCACATAGTCTTTGACGCGGCTCTCCCATCAAGGCACGTTGCGAGATCTGGTCACCATATTGATTGCGCCCTCCCAGTTGTATACCCAACAGGTTGGCGGCCATGGCCTCCGGCCAACCGCTGTTGGGACTGGGATGGCCGGGCGCCTGGCGGCGTGTTGCACGCCAGGCGCCGCTGCTGTGCAGGCGTGGCACACCCCAGGATACCCACCACATGGCCAGTGCCGTCAAGCGAGCAGGCAACCAGTTGGCAGCGTCGTCCAGGCGTGCCGAAGCCCAGCCGAAGTCGGCAAAACGCTCGTTGCGATAGCCGACCATGGAATCCAGGGTATTGACTGCCTTGTAGGCCAACGCCAATGGCGCTCCCCCCAGCACCGCCCAGAACAGCGGCGCGGTAATGCCATCGACGGTATTCTCGGCCACGCTCTCGACGCAGGCGCGGGTCACCCCACGCTCATCCAGTTGAGAGGTATCACGCCCGACAATATGACTCACCGCCTCGCGGGCCGCTGCCAGGTCACCACGCGCCAGGGGCTGGTACACCGCTCGCGCCGCACCGACCAGGCCACGCACCGCCAGACAGGAAGCCAGCAACAGGATCTCGGCCAGGTTGCCCAACAGTGGATGAATGGCACTGAGTACCGCCAGCAACCCTGCCGCGATCAGCCAGGTGCCCAGTACCACCGTCACTGTCAGACCCATGCCGCGCCAGCGCTTATGCCGTGCGGTGCCGCAATTCCAGTGCCGCTCGAGCAGCCCCGTCAGGCGCCCCATCAGCACCACCGGATGAGGCAGCCAGCGCGGATCGCCGATCAGCAGATCGAGGCCCAGGGCAAGCAGGATCATTACCCCCAGTTGGGGAGACAGCACTTCGGGAGCCAGCACTTCGAGAGCGAGTACCTCGGGAGACAGTATCTCGGCAAGCGACATCATGAGGGTTCGTCAGCCACTCCGGCATCAGCGAAGGTGGCCATTTCAGCGAGTACCGCACAGGCCGAGTGCAGCAAGGGAAACGCCAGCGCCGCCCCACTGCCCTCGCCGAGACGCAGCCCCAGTGACAGCAGGGGTTCGACATCCAGCGCCGCCAGGGCATGACCATGGCCAGCTTCGTCGGAGCGATGGCCTGCAATCAGGTAATCCTTCACCGTTGGACACAGGCGTGTCGCCGCCAGGGCCGCCACGGTGGCAATGAAGCCATCCATGACCACGGGTAGCCGTGCTGCGGCGGCTGCAAGGCAGGCACCAGTCATCGCGGTGATCTCGAGACCACCGAGCTGAGCCATCACCCGGAGCGGATCAGCATCGACATCCGCCCTCGCCAGCGCTCGCTCAATGACATGGCACTTGTGTGCCAGGCGTTGATCATCAATGCCAGTGCCCCGCCCGACAACCTGCTGCGGTCTGAGCCCGGTCCATGCGGCCAGTAGTGCACTGCTGCTGCTGGTGTTGGCAATCCCCATCTCGCCGAGGATCAGGCTGCGGCAGCCACGGCGACGAGCGCGTTCGACGGCGCGCATCCCGACCGCCAGGGCGGCTTGGACCTCCTCATCGCTCATCGCATCTTCCACCGCGATGTTGCCGGTGCCGTCACGCACCCGGTCGATCACCACGCCATCGATACCTTTGCAACTTGTCGCCACCCCGACATCGACTACTTCCAGATGCGCGCCGATCTGTCTGGCCAACACATTGATCGCCGCGCCACCGGCGGCGAAATTGGCGACCATCTGCGCCGACACCTCCTGCGGGTATGCCGATACGCCTTCGGCAGCGACGCCATGATCCGCGGCAAAGACCACGACGGCTGGGGGATCCACCCGGGGCAGTGGCTGCGCGGTGATAGCCGCCAACTCTACCGCCAGTTCTTCCAGACGACCGAGGCTGCCTCGGGGTTTGGTCAGTTGATCAAGACGCGACAACGCCGCAGCACGGCTATCGGCGCAGGTCGGCTGGATGCGCTCCAGCATGGTATCGAGATGGCTCACTCAGGTATTCCAGTTCGCTGATGGGATATCCATAGGGCAGCGGTGCACCACCGCTGCCGTGTCGCGAGCTTAACAGATACGCGCCCAGCGCTGCTGCAACCAGCACAGGATAGCCGCCTGACTCATCCGCGGTCAGGCTATACCACCGTGCGAAAACGCATGATCCGACTACCATCGAGGGGGTCATCGACAAGGTCGGCATGCACCCCGAAGGTGTGGTGGAGCCGCTCAGCGGTCAGCACCTGGCCTGGCGGCCCCATATCGATCAGCCGCCCTGCCTCCATGACACCGACCCGATCACAGTCCATGGCCTGATTGAGGTCGTGGAGAGCAATGACCACGGTGATCGGCAACTGTCTGACGAGCCGAAGAATCGATAATTGATGGCGAATATCGAGGTGATTGGTGGGCTCATCGAGCAGCAGCACCTGAGGCTGCTGGGCCAGGGCACGGGCAATATGAACCCGCTGGCGTTCACCTCCCGACAAGGTGTGCCACAGACGGTCGGCCATATGTCGCATATCGACATCATCCAACGCTCGGGATACTACCGCTTCGTCCTGACTGGACCAGGGGCGCAGCGGCGAGAGGAACGGAGTGCGCCCCAGTGCCACGACCTGGCGCGCAGTGACACGATCCGTGGTATCGGCGTGCTGTTCGACCAGTGCAATGCATCTGGCAATATCGCGTTGGCGCATTGCGGACATCGCCCGACCATCGACCAGCACAGCGCCGCTGTGCGGCCTTCGCAGGCCGGCCAGCATACGCAGCAACGTCGTCTTGCCCGAGCCATTCGGACCGACCAGCCCAAAGGTCTCGCCGGGCTCCACATCAAGGCTGACATTGTCCAGCAGTCGGCGCCCCTGAGCTGTCCAGCCCAGTTGTTCAGCACTCAGCCTCATCGTGCCCTCATTCCTCGAATCATGATCAATGCAAAGGTCGGCGCGCCGATCAGCGAGGTGATCACGCCGATCGGCAGCACCTGCCCAGGCACCAGGATACGCGAGAGGATATCCGAGCCGATCAGGAACACCGCCCCGGCCAGCGCCGAGGCCGGGACCAGGCGCGTATGGCGACTACCGACGATAAACCGCATGGCGTGCGGAATCACCAATCCGACAAAGCCGATGGCGCCGACCATGGAAACCATGACCGCCGTCACCAGCGCCACGCAGGCAATCAGAATGCCGCGAACCGGACGCACCGCTATGCCCATGGAAGCAGCGCTGTCGGCACCAAAGGTAAAGACATCCAGCGCACGTCTGTGCCACAGGCAGACCAGCAGGCCAGCCAATGATACGGGTACCGCCAGCACCACATCGTCCCAGCGTACACCGGAGAGATTGCCCAGCAGCCAGAACATGATACTGCGGGCCTGCTCGGCACTGGCCGACCTGGCGATGATGAAGGCCGTCAGGGCATTGAACAATTGTGAGCCAGCGATGCCGGCCAGGATGATGGCCCCGCTCGCCTGGGCACTACGCCCGTTGCAGGAACCGCCACCCGCCGCTTGAGCCAGCAGTACTACCAGCCCAAAGGCCAGCCCGGCTCCGGCAAAGGCCCCCGCCGACAGGCTGAAGGCACCAGCACCGATTCCCGCCACGGTAACTCCCACCGCCCCGGTCGAAGCCCCGGCAGAAATCCCCATCAGATAAGGGTCTGCCAGCGGATTGCGCAACAATGCCTGGAGTACGACACCAGCCAACGCCAGCCCGGCACCGCAGCTGGCAGCAACAATGGCGCGGCTCAGTCGGTAGTTCCAGATGATGCCGGCATCGATTCGATCAACCGCATAGTCGGCCCCCAGCAGCTGGTTCGCCAGCACCTTGAGCACCGTATCCATCGATATCGATGTTTCACCGATTGCGGTGCCGGCAATCAGCGCCGCAAACAGAACCGGTGGCGTCAGCCATAGCCAACGCCATCGCAGCGACCTTGTCCGTTGTAGAGTAAGAGCCGTCTCCATCATGGCTCGAAGGACATGGTGGACAAGGCATCGGCCAGCGTCTCGAGGCCGAAGATCGTGCGCATGGTGGCACTCATGGCGTGGGCATCCATTTCCACGATACGTCCATGCTTCACCGCTGACATCTCGCGGGCGACAGGATCGTTGTGCAGAAACTCCAGCTTGCCTGCGACATCATCGGCCGGGTAACGGCGACGCTCCATCCGCGCGATCACGATCACGTCCGGATCGGCCCGGGCGATGGTCTCCCATCCAACGGTCGGCCACTCCTCGTCGGACTCGATCACATTACGGATACCCAGCTTGTCCATCATGTAGCCGGGAGCACCGAGACGCCCGGCGACATAGGGGGCGGTTGTCGCATCCGGCGAGGAAAACCAGAACACCGCCGACAGATCCTCCGGGAGATCAAGGCTCGCAGCCCTGGCAATGGCATGGCTCTCACGTGCCTCGAGATCCGAGATCAGCGCCTCTCCCGCGTCCTGTGCATCCATGATGGTCGCCAGCTCGGAGATCCCCTTGTAGATCGACTGCGTGGTGAAGGCGGCCGTGCGAGTCCCATCACCGCCGGTGGCGTTGTCCTTGGTGTCGCAGTCCGCAGGCATGATATAGGTGGCAATCCCCAGATCATGGAACTGATCCCGGGAGGCAACACTGCCCGTGGGACCGACGTGCCATTCATACTGCACCGCGACGAGGTCAGGCTTGCGATTCACCACCGCTTCGAAGCTGGGATCATTGTCGGCAATACGCTCGATGCCGGCATTGACCTCGCGGTATCGGGGCAACACTGGATTGAACCAGACCGAGGTACCCACCACCTTATCGGCCTGCCCCAGTGCATAGAGGATCTCGGTGGCGGACTGGCCGACCGTCACCACACGCTCGGGCGGTGATTGAAGGCGGACCTCTTCCCCGCAGTTACCCAGCGTCAGCGGGTAATCGGTATCGGCTGCCATGACACAGGTCGAGGATAGAAACGATAGCAACATCAGGGCGTGAGGAACTGATTTCATTCATCTTATTCCAGGTGGCGAACTCTGAGTGGGTGACTCTGAGTGGATGACTCTGGGTGGCCGATTCAGAGTGGCCGATTCAAAGTGGCCGATTCAAAGTGACTGGGGAAAGCGCTGCATGCATATCGCGAACGCAGCAGCCCATTCAGTGTTTCCTGAGTAGGCCTCGCTTGACGACCAGGGCGCGACGGCCGGAGGGCGATTTTCTTCATACCCGGAGCATCAATTCAAGGAAACGTTAATATAAACCCCGAATAGTTATAATATAACATAACAATAATTGCACAAGATTGGCAACGAGCGATTGTTGCAGTGATACACAATTACTGTATATTTATACATAACACTCGGTACTGGAGAGCACACCCATGGGCTCAGACTTCTCCCCCGGGGCACGCAAGGGACGAGGTGCCACCCTGACACCCGCCAATCGCTACGCACCAACCCACAGCGAGGCGGTGGATGATGGTTGGTGGCAGGAAATCGATGAGACGCGGATCGCTACCGTCGTCGCTGAAGAAAAGGCGCGCAGCGCGCTATCCTGGAACCACTCCCCGGATCTCCCCTTCGACCGCTCCCTCAACCCCTATCGAGGCTGTGAGCACGGCTGCATCTATTGCTACGCCCGACCCAGCCACGCTTACTGGGACATGTCTCCAGGACTGGATTTCGAAACTCGGCTGATCGCCCGTACCGGCCTGACGGAGCGGCTGCGTGATGAACTCTGCAAACCAGGCTATGAGTGCCGCCCGATCAACCTATCCGGCAATACCGATTGTTATCAGCCCATCGAGGCCGAACTGGGTACGACACGTGAGCTGTTGGAACTGTTGCTTGAGTGCCGCCACCCGGTGATGATCGTCACCAAGGGCAGTCTGATACTGCGCGACCTGGACCTGCTCAGCGAGCTGGCCAGGTATCGTCTGGTCAAGGTATTCATCAGCCTGACCAGCCTGGATCGTCAATTGAAGCGCCACCTCGAGCCCCGAGCGGCCAGCCCCGAGGCGCGCCTCAGGGTGATCTCTACCCTACACGAAGCTGGCATACCTGTAGGCACTCTGATCTCGCCGGTGATTCCCGGACTGACCGATCATGAGCTGGAACGATTGCTGGCTGCGGCCCATGACTCAGGGGCTCAAGGTGCCAATTGGATGCTACTGCGCCTGCCGCTGGAAGTCGCACCACTGTTCGAAGACTGGCTGGCCACTCACTACCCGGAACGTGCCTCACGGGTAATGAGCCTGATCCGCCAATGCCGTGGTGGAGCCGACTACGACAGTCGTTTCGGCCACCGCATGCGCGGTCAGGGAGTGTTTGCCGACCTCCTCGCCCAGCGCTTCAACAAGGCCTGCCGTCGACTCGGTCTGGCTGGCCGTACACCACGCACCTTCAACGCCAGCCTCGATACCACCGCCTTTCGCCCTCCGCATGTGCAGGGCAGCCTGTTCTGACACTTGCCGACCAACGAGCCGGATAGACCTTCGGCCAGGAGCCCCCGATTCAGACAGTTATTTTCCCGTCGTCCGTCTAGACTGATGCTCATCGGTGGCAAAAATGAGCATAAGGTTATAACCATAACAACCTTACAACAGACCAGATGGAGGTGGAGTGGTATATGAAAAAGCGACAGCAACAGGGCATTCATGCGCTTTACAACAAGGACCCTATCGCTGCAGACCGCCTGCTGTGGGGGCGTGAGGCCGACCCACTGACACGCCGCGGGTTTCTCAAACGTTCCAGCCTGATGACCATGGCCGCGGTGCTGGGCTCGGGCATCCCCTTTGCTCATTTCATGCCACAGGGCTTGATTCCTGCGGCTCTAGCACAGAGTGACGAGCCATTCAGCATCGAGGGCAAGGAGGGTCTGGTGGTACTCAATGACCGTCCGCTCAATGCCGAGACACCAGCACATCTACTGGATGACGACATCACACCGGCACGCCACATGTTCATACGCAACAACGGCGTCCCCCCGGAGCAGGAGTCCATCGACCCGGAGACGTGGACACTGGAGATATCCGGCGAGGCCTGCCTGACACCGACTACCTTCACCATCGCCGAACTCAAGGAACGCTTCGAGACACACAGCTACCAGTTGATGATCGAGTGCGGCGGTAACGGCCGTAGCGAGTTTGCGCCCGGCGCCAGCGGAAACCAATGGACGACAGGAGCCGTTGCCTGTCCACGCTTTACCGGAGTTCGACTGCGCGACGTACTCGAAGCCTGTGGCGTTGCCGAGGACGCTGTCTATATTGGCTATTACGGTGCCGATACCAATATCAGCGTCGGCTCGGACAAGCCCCCTATCTCCCGTGGCGTGCCGATGAGCAAGGCATTGGAGGATGAATCACTGATTGCCTGGGCGATGAACGATGAGGACATTCCCTGGTACAACGGCTATCCGCTGCGCCTGGCCATTGGTGGCTGGCCAGCATCAGTCGCCGGCAAATGGCTGAACCGGATCGTGATACGCAATCAGAAACACGATGGCCCCAAGATGGCACCACCGTCCTACAGCGTGCCAAAGCATTCGGTAGCGCCTGGCACGGAAGTCGCGGAGGAGGATTTCGAGACCATTGAGTCAATGCCGATCAAGTCGCTGATCACCTTTCCGCGCTCAGGGGTCCAACATCCCCTGGATCAGCCCCTGGAAGTACGCGGCCACGCCTGGGCCGGCGACCTTGCCGTCAACGATGTGCAGGTGTCCATCGACTTCGGAGCCACCTGGCAATCCGCTTCACTGAGCGATGCCCCCAATCGACTGGCCTGGCAACGCTTCATATCGGAAGTCACCTTCCCCGAGCCTGGCTACTACGAGGTCTGGGCACGCGCCGTCGACAGCGACGGTCGCTCCCAGCCCATGGTCGTCCCGGGCTGGAACCCCAAGGGTTATCTCAACAATGCCTGCCATCGCATTGCGGTTCAGGTCGCCTGAGGAGGTGAGTCATGGCGACATTTCGCTACGCAATCGCCCTGCTGAGTCTGACAGTCAGTCTCTCCGCTGCGGCGCAGGCAGACAGTGACCAGCAACTGGACGTTGATCCGGACAGTGGTCTGGTGATGGCCGAAGGATGGGAGACGGTAAAGGCCAACTGCTCGGTATGTCACTCCATCAGTCTCGCCACTCAGAACCGTGGCAATCGCAAGTACTGGGCCGATACCATCCAGTGGATGCAGGAAACACAGGGGCTCTGGCCGTTCGCCCCTGAGATGGAAGCCACTATTCTCGACTACCTGGCAGAGCATTACGGTCCCAGAGAGAACACCCGGCGCAGTAACCTGCCTCCTCACCTGATGCCGCAGGCACCATCCACCGAGAGCGATGCTGGATAATCCCCTGAGCTGCCCCGCCCCTCCCTGAATGCGGGGCAGTTACCCGGATTCAACGCTCACCAGCCGGACCTGGCACGCGCTTCTGCACTCAAGAGGCGCTGTTGTCCTCACGAGCATCCACCAGAATCTCGCAACGCTCCATGATGTCGGCCTCGAGCGCCGCTTCCCGCCATGGCTCGGCCATAGCCAGACGCTGCCATTGCTGGAGGGCGTCGTTCTGCAACAGATGGGCGACATAACGCTCAGCGGTGGCGCTCAAGGTGAGGCCATATGACTGCAGACGCAGCACCAAAGGAGCGTAAAAGGCATCCGCGGCACAGGGAGAGCTGCCGCACAGAAAGGGGCCACCGAATTGCTGCAGGCCTTGCGCAAATATCTCGTCGATACGCGCCAGGTTGCGATCCAGGTCCGCAGATGGCTGCTTCAAGCGCAGCCGCAATGCGCAATGCATGGGGCAGAGCTGACGCAGCGCCTGGAACCCAGCATGCATTTCGGCACTGACGCAGCGAGCCCAGGCACGGGCAACGGCATCCGTTGGCCAGACCCCCGAATGTCGCTCGGCCAGATACTCGACAATGGCCAACGACTCCCAGACCGTCACTGCGCCATCTACCAGGCATGGCACCTTTCCGGTCGGTACGATCAGCAGAAAGTCGGGCCCGAGACTGCCATCATCGCAGAAAGGCGTCAGTGTCTCTTCGAAGGGGATGTCGAGCACCGTCATCAGCCACCATGCTCTCAATGACCAGGATGACGTCTGGCGGTTGGCGATATGCAACTGATACATGGATGTTGCCTCTCTCGTGATCGAGACCGCGGAGACCACCAACATGCAGTCTCGATCACAGCGAGACATCAGGCGGTGAGGCGAATCTCGTAGCCGGTGTACTTGCGCAGATTGATCACGCCGGTATCGAACATCAGATACTGGCCCTTGATTCCCATCAGCCTGCCACCCACCAGGGGCGTCTTGTCGAGGTTATGCGAAGCCACCTTGCTGGGGTACTCCAGCACCGGGTAGTCGAACTGCCATGCTGGCTCATCCAGAGCGCGAATGGCGTCATCACCGAAACGCTGGCGCAGTTGGCTCAGCCCGTCACTCACCTCGCCCAGCAAACGGTCACGCTCGGCAGCCAGATCCAGCTCGACGACCTCGCCCTTGAGCATGGCCCGCCAGTTGGTGCGGTCGGAGACCTGCTGCTTGAACAGTACCTCGACGAAGCCTGATTGCTGACGGGTGTCCACGGCAAGGATCGGCAAGGCCTGAATGGCACCCTGATCCAGCCAGCGAGTCGGCATCTGTGTGGCACGGGTAATTCCCACCTTGAGTCCGGAGGAATTGGCCAGATAAATGATATGCGGCTGGAAACAGAAGCGCTGGCCCCATTCCGGCTCACGACAGGTGCCCTCGTGGAAATGGCAGAGTTCCGGCTTCATGATGCAGGTATCACACTGCGCCAAGCTCTTGAAACAGGGGTAACAATACCCCTGGGCAAAGCTCTTGCGTGTCGCTCGCCCACAGTGGGTGCAGGCAATTGCACCAGTCCACTCGAGTTGCAACGACTCGCCCAGGTAATCATTCAAGGCAAGGCGCTGCTCTCCGGCCCGCAGGGTGTATTTGACTGCAGACCCGGCCGCGGCAGAGCCTGTCACAGCGGAACCGGGCTCGGCAGAGCCTGTCACAGCGGAACCGGGCTCGGCAGCCATCTTCTGCAGACATCCCGTGGCAAGGATCTCCTTCAGGGTCAGATCAGTCACTACTGGCATCCCGTGCCAGACCGGCCAGGGCCGGGTCAACATCGGTACCGCTGGAGGCGCCACCACAGGTGCGCTGCTCCAGATATCCGACGCGCTGCTCTTCCGGTACCTGGTTATCGATTTCGTAACGGATGACGGCTTCCAGGCAGAGCTCGGTCTGCTCGGCGGTCAGCATGCGACCATCCGGCCACTTGCGCAGTGACACCGCCTGCTTGAGGCTGTCGTAGATAGCCGGGGTCATCTGGGAAATCATGCGCTCGAAGGTCATATCGCTCATGGGACGTCCTGTGGTTCTATGAATCCAGGGTTTACCTGACACTCCAGTCGAAATGATTGACTATCGACTGGAGTGCCACACCCGACACAGAAGATGGCCGGGTCAGTGCTGGACCGATTTCCGGGAATGATACCAGCCCAGCGCCAGGCCCACGAGTAGCCCGCCCAGATGCGCCTCGTTGGCAACATTGCCGAAACCCACCAGGCCGGCGAAGTCAGTCATGGTGAAGATCATCCAGATCACCATGAACACGACCAGCATCTGCGGCACGAAGAAGCCACTCTGCGGAACCCGCCGCGACATCAGCCATACATAGCCCAGCAAGGCATAGACGACACCGGACATGCCGCCGAACAGCACCGTGCCGGCAAGATACTGGGCCAGGTTGGCACCGATACCCGCCACCAGCAGTATCAGCAGCATGCGCATCGATCCGTGCAACAGCTCCACCTGACGACCGAAATACCAGGTCCACATCAGATTGAAGATCAGGTGCATCCAGCCGAAGTGCAGAAAGGCAGGGGACAGCAGCCGCCATACCTGCCCCGAGGCGAGGCTATCGACCAGACTCCCGGTCACCAGACTTCCGCCACTGACGCCGAGGGGCACAATGGCCAGCCACACCAGTACCAGGTCTCCCCAGATGGCCATGGCCGCGAAGACCGCCAGACACAGGACGATGATCGCCACAGTAACCGGCACCCGACGAGCAACGCGCTGCCACTGGCTGAACTGACCGGCTGAGGCAGCGGGAATCGGTGTCAGCGCCTCCCCCTTCTGCCAGCGCGTGATCACGTCCATCATCGCCTGATGCTGTTCGGGATCCACCAGCCACAGGGCCTGCCCTTCATCCTCTTCCGTAAAGCGATGCCCGATTCGATGTGCCCATAACGCCTGACGTAGCTCGCGAATGTCGACTCCATGGGGGACCATCAAGACCCGAAACATAGTGACTCCTGCACTGGTAACGAACGGCGATGCCTCTATCCATCGGCATCCATCTTCTACAATACGACAGAAATGCCCTGCTGATGGCGCTGCGGCAAGCCTGACCGGCAATATTGCGTAGTAAAACCTGACCGCTGACAACGATGCGCACCAAAGACATGCCAACCAAAGGCACACATACAAAAAGCACGCACAGAAAAAGTCCGGCGGAGGGGACCGCCGGACAAGAGCAAGGGATCATTCAAGGGAACACTTGTTCTGACGCCGGTAACCCAAAAGGGTTCATCGAATTGGTCAGAAATATTGTTACCATTTGTAATCAATCGAAATCGATCTCGCGCGGCTCCGGTCGCGCCGCCGCATCCCGGGGTACCGGCACCCAGACAAAACGATCAGCATCCAACTGCGGTTCAAAGCTGTAGCGATAGGCCACCAGACGACCGTACTTCACCGCACTGTAATCAAGGCAGGCGATATTCGGTGCCGGCAGTGCCGGAACGCCTTCACACCAGTAATGACCGATGAAGAGCGGACGCTCATCCGGTGCATAGTAACTCAGCTTCGCGCGCTCCCTGTCCGACAACGGCTGGCGCTCCAGACCGTTGGGGAGGTTGTCCGGCTGGAACACCACATCCCCCCATGTCGATGGACACCGAGCCCAGAAATGGGTGCGGAAACTGCGCCGAGTGAAGCCATCACCGGAGTGAATTACCACGCCTTCGGGTAGACTGATCGAACCACCGCGGGTCAACCTCTCGAGGATACGGAACTCATCGGAACCTGGCGTCGAGGCACGATAGAGGAAATCGGTATCGATACGGCCATCGGGGTACTGCCTGCGCAGCTGTGTGATCAGCGTCTGATCCCAACAGGCATGAACCACACGAAAGTCGTCAAACTCGAGAAACAGGGGAATATCGCGGAACCACGCCAGAGTGTCATCCCATTCCTGAGGATGATCGTGGTACTGCTCGAGGGTTTCCTTGATGATGCGATTGTGACGCGGAGTGTGAGGGCGAAGCCACTCTCGCCCCAGCTCGGGTGGCGCCTTGAGGGTATAGGTCAGGGCATTGATCTCATGGTTGCCGAGCACCACATGAGCCTGCCCGTCCTCAACCATGCGCCGCGCAATACGAACCGCCAGACGAATACGTGGCCCTCGGTCAATCAGATCGCCCACAAAAATGGCCTTGCGTCTGGGGTGTCGATACACACCATCGCGCTGGTGATAACCCAGACGCTCCAGCAATACCGCCAGGGTCGCACCACAACCGTGAACATCACCGATCAGGTCGTAGCCTTCTACACGCGCATGCCTCACCTCAGTCTCCCAACCGGTTGCTCCAGCCCAGCTTGCTGCGCAGGACATCATAGAAATCGTGGCCTAGCGGATGCACCAGGTTGATGCACTGAGGCTTGCGTCGAATCACCAGCACATCGTCGGGCTTGGCGACCGCACGAGTCTGACCGTCGCAACTGATATGCGGGTAGGTCTGGTTGGTTTCACCGATATGAATACGAATCTCGCAGGATGCATCGATCACGATCGGGCGGCTGGACAGGGTGTGAGGGAACATGGGCACCAGCGTCAAGGCATCCAGCCGTGGATGCATGATCGGGCCACCACCTGACATGGCGTAAGCAGTGGATCCTGTCGGTGTGGCGATGATCAAGCCATCACTGCGCTGGCTGTAGACGAACTGCCCATCAATGAACAACTCGAACTCGATCATGCGCACCGCCTTGCCGGGGTGCAGTACCACCTCATTGAGCGCGTCACCACTGCCGACCAGCATGTCGTCACGGTAGAGCTCGGCATCCAGTAGAAAGCGCTGCTCGACCTCGTACTTGCCAGCCAGCACCTCCCCCACTCTCTCTTCCAGTTCATCCGGGGAGATATCAGTCAGAAAGCCGAGACGACCACGGTTGACGCCCAATACCAGTGTGCCGCTGTGGCAGAGGGTACGAGCCGCTCCGAGTAGGCTACCGTCACCACCAACCACAATCACCAGGTCGCAGAGTTCGCCGAGCATACGACGGCTGGCCTCGGCATGACCTCGATCCAGCAGAGCCGAGGCGGTGCGATCCTCGACAATGACGTGATAACCGGCGCTGTCCAGATAGCGAATCAAGCGCCGCAGCGTGTCCACTACCTTGGCGCTTCCCAGTCGCCCGATCAGACCAATGTTCTTGAACGATTGCATTCACACTTCCCTGGTTGGCGATCGCTCATTATGGCGAGGCCATTCTGGTGGAGCAAACCCATCACCAACAGCTGGTATTAACCCGGCATGCTTTCATGTTGGGTTAATAGCGGCACAGGGACGTGCCGCCGTCGGCCATCAGGCCGACGCGAGGCCGCGCCACACCAGCAGATCCGCGCATCTGCGCCAGTGTGGTGCGGACGACAATCAAATCGATCAGGATGAGCGATTTGATTGCCATGTTAATAATAAACGGGTGGCAGTATCAGCCTTGTGCCAATGGACGACGACGCTGCCACCAGGCATTCAACCACAGTGAAGCGCCAATGATGGCACCACCCAGGGCCAGACGCAGCAGATCCGCCTCGCGATTCCAGATCACCAGATTGACCAGTAGTCCGGCCGGAATCAGCACGTTGTTCATGATGGCCAGAGCCCCGGCATCAACACGTACCGCCCCGAGATTCCACAGGAAATATCCCAGCCCCGAGGCAACCAACCCCAACCACAGCAGAACAGCCCACTGTAGCCCTGTGGTCGGCAACGCTGAGCTGTTGCCCAGCAGGATAAACGCAGGTACCGCAACGACCACAGCGCCGAGATAGAACCAGGCGAACACACTGTGGCGCGGCAGGTCATCCGGTAGGCTGGCAGAAAAACGTCGATATCCGACCTGCCCCAGGGCAAAACACAGATTGGCCCCCTGCACCACCAGGAACCCCAACCAGAAGTCGTCGTTCAACCCCTGGTAACGAATGACCGCCGCACCGAACACCGCCAGAGCCGCCGTCACCAGATGAAAGGGGGTGAAACGTGCAAACAGCAAGTCATCGAGAATGGCGATATACAGTGGAGTGAAGATGGTAAACAGCAACACTTCCGGCACCGAAAGCAACAGGAAGGACTGGTAGAAGAAGATATACATGACGCCGAGCTGCACCGCACCCAGCGCCATCAAGGCCAGCTTGTGGCGCAGATCGAGGTGGCCGGGACGCAGCAACGGCAGGAAGACCAGCGCCGCCAGGCAGACTCGCATCAGTACGGCGAAGTAACTGTCGACCTGCCCGGCCAGATAGACGCCGATCAGCGAGAACGAGAAGGCCCATAGGGCGGTGACCAGAACGAGATAACCCACTGTCAACTCCTGAACAATTCGAAAGTTGACGCAAGGTAACCGCTAATCCCGATCTCGTCCAGCCAACCAGACCGGGCCGACGCCCTCACCGGTCGCAGCGCCGCAACCACCAGGCCGCATAGATGACGCCCGGCAACCACCCCAACAGCATCAGCAGCAGCGCCAGCGACGTTCGCCTGGCACCTCCATCAGTGACCGCCACGGCCAACGGTGGCATCAATACCGTCAGTGCCATCAAGGCCAGGCGCACAGCAGGCGAGGCCATCAAGGCCCCACCTGCGGCAGTGCTTTCATCGTCTCTGGCACCTTCTCTAACATCTTCTCTGGATGGCATTGAAGAGGTCGCTGTCGTCCTGGCCGTCGCTGCCCGAGAAGGCACCTGCTGCGGTTCGGGTGTGAAGTGCTCCACCGCCCCATCATCAGAGGTCTCTGTCGCCTGGCGATGCGCTTCACGATCCACTTTCTGCTCGACCTGGTCAGCCCCTTCGGCAAGCAGATCGTGATACCGCTCCCAGTCTTCCCAGTCATGAGGAGTTCCTGCGCGCGGGCGATGATCCTGGGCACCCCGCGCCCGATCCCACGCCTTTTCCTCGAGCGTGGTCGGCTTCTCCTTATCCCGCTGCCCATCCAGTCCCTTGCGGGCCAGATATTCTCGCGCATCCATCTCTACTGTCCTCCAGGCGCTACCGCCATCGATACCCTCAGCCTGACAATCGGGTGGAACAGGCCGGCAACCGACAGCGGCGCTGCCGCTCAACGCAACCAACCCGACGTTATTAACCCGGCATGCTTTCATGTTGGGTTAATGGCGGCACAGGGACGTGCCGCCATCGGCCATCAGGCCGATGCGAGACCGCACCACACCAGCAGATCCGCGCATCTGCGCCAGTGTGGTGCGGACGACAATCAAATCGATCAGGGTGAGCGAATTGATTGCCATGTTAATAAAGCCTGCCGGGTCAATACATATGACTGTCTCTAGTATGGAGCATGGTAACACTAGACAGAGCCTGGGTGAGCTGATCCGCTTGCGCTGCCGGGTGGCAAGCCAATTCCCTCGCCGGTAAGCGCTGCGGTCAAGCCAATACGCACGAATTCAGATGTTTGGGCTACGCTGTCAACAGGCACGTCATTGCCACCACCCCCAATGGCTGCCGTATTGAAGGTCGGCCAGCATCGGATTTCCGCGTTTACCCGGTCAGTCCGCACCGACCGCCGACTACAAGGCGCCGACTACAAGGAGAGAGGCCATGCCCAAACAGGCTCCCCCATCCATCGTACGCGACATCATGTCCCACGACTGTTATCGCGTCACCGGCTCCACATCCGTCTCCACCCTCGCCGAGGGCCTGTCACAGCACCGTCTTCCCGGCGCCCCTGTGGTCGACCAAAGTGATCATCTGATCGGCTTCATTTCGGAGCAGGATGTACTCGGCAAGGTGATCGAGAGCCTGTATCTCGACCACGAGGCGCCGCTGGTCAGCGACCTGATGCGTAACGAAGTGCTCTCGGTATCACCGACCAAGAGCATTGTCGACCTGGCTCAGGAAATGCTCGGCGCCAAGCCGAAGGTCTACCCGGTTGCCGAACAGGGACGACTGGTGGGTATCGTCACCCGCCGCGATGTCCTCAACGCCATACTCATGATGCGCCGCCACCAACGCAGCGCCTGAGCCGCCTGGCCATACACCTTTAGCGGTTATACATCTACACCCTCGGCCCTGGTGTCCTGCACCAGGGCCGAGGGTGCTGTTGAGAAAGAACGTTGTTGAGGACGACAATAGGTTCTCGTCGTTCAAGGCAGCGATGCGCGCACCAAAAAAAACGCTCCAGGGTTGTCCATGGAGCGTAATGATCGATTTAGCAAACCAGAGCAACACTGCTTGCGACTGCCATCGCGTGTGTTGCCTGTACCTACTGAGACCGCGTTGAGCAGAAAAGTTCGCCAAAAGGACAATTTTTTTGCGTCTCGCCTGGTTTCAGGCTGGATACTCCCTCCAAACGACGCCTGACAGAGCCTGCTGCTGCCCTTCTGATAACAGAAGCATTGACCCAATACGCCATACCAGCAAGCCATGGATGCAGCAAAGGCCAGTAAAGTGAGGCTTGACTTGCGCTTATGCATCGACCACTGTTCCTTTTATGGAACGTTCGTTATAAGGAACGCTCGTAACAGGAATCACAAGTCGAGGAACAGCCAGGTCCCGTGGATAGAATCTCACTCAATACACTTGGGCAGCACCTACAGCACCTACGCACTGCACGGGGCTGGTCGCTGTCGTACCTTGCCAGCGAAGCCGGAATAGCCAAATCCAACCTGTCACGACTGGAGCAGGGCAACGGTAATCCCACTCTAGACACCCTGTGGCGCCTGGCAGTTCAACTGGAAGTGCCCTTTGGCACCCTGGTGGCCCCGGTTACCGCACCGCTCGATGAAGAAGGTGTTCAGGTGCAGCTACTGGATCAGGGCAGGGACACCCCTCCGGTCGACGCCTACTGGATGCGTTGCGCCCCCTGGACAGAGCGTAGAGCCGAGGCTCACACCCCCGGAGCCAGGGAAAACATCACTGTCATCAGTGGCCATCTGGTGGTAGGTCCGGTCGATAACATGCAGATCGTCAGCACAGGCCAGAGCACCTCCTTCGCCGCAGACCAGGCGCACTGCTATCGCACGGAGGAAAGCTGGGCGACCTTGTTGATGACCATCGTCTATTCAGGTGGCGAGGAGCCCCACCCATGACCCTATCAACGACCTCTCCCCACAACAGAGGATGGCTGCTGGGGCTGCGCGATGCCATACCGCTGCTGAGTGGCTACATCCCGGTGGCCATTTCCTTCGGGCTGATTGCCATCCAGTCCGGCTTCACGCCGCTGCAGGCCGTACTTATCTCGTTGCTGGTGTATGCCGGGGCTTCCCAGTTCATGTTTGTTGGCCTTGCCGCCACAGGTGCGCCCCTGTGGCTGGTAGTATCCATGAGCCTACTGATCAACCTGCGCCATCTGGTCTACGCGCCAGGTCTTGCCCCCTCGCTGAACAACAGCCGCTGGTGGCCGTGGATGATGCATGGCCTGACCGACCAGATCTTTGCCCTCGCCCTCAACCGTCTGCCACAACTCGAACCAGGCCAACGACTGAGCTGGTACAGCAGTGCAGCCATGCTCGCCTGGGGAAGCTGGGTCGTGGGCACCGCCGTGGGCGCTCTCACCGGTGACTGGTTGATGAGCCGCTGGCCACTGGTCGGGCAAGTCACCCCCTTTGCCCTACCGGCACTGTTTCTGGTGTTGTTGGCACCCTATGCGACCAACCCACGCTGGGCAATATCGCTGTCCCTTGCCATTCTCACTGCCCTGATGATGGCACTCTACGGTCTGAGCAATATCGGCATCCCCCTGGCTGCCATCTGCGGAGCACTGTGTTTTCAACTGATCAAACCGCGGAGACCGCAGCATGTCTGATCACGTCTGGCTTGCCGTGGCACTTACTGCCCTCGGCACCTTTCTGATTCGCCTACTCCCACTACTGTGGATGCAACGGCGTCTGGCCAGGCGCCAGGGCGAGAATGGCGTTGAGGCGCTCCCCCCGTGGCTCAGTATCCTGGGGCCAATGATGATCGCCGCCATGCTGGGTGTATCCCTGATACCGGCATCACCCTCCGCCACCACCTGGCTGGCGACCCTCGTTGGCGTCATCGTCACTCTGCTGGTCTGGCGCCAGCTGCGTTCACTGGGCTGGCCGGTACTCGGCGGTGTAGCAAGCTATACCGCCGTCATACTGTTGGCCAGGCTCTTCGTCTGAGCAAAGCCAGCCACGATCACCAACGATAATCACCAACAACGCTCACCAACAACGCTCACCAGCGACGCTCACCAACAACAGCGGAGACTGATCGGTAGGTCTCCGCGCTACAACGACAGGCCATCATGAAGCATTCAGCCGGTCCACGTGTTCGTGGGCCTCATCCGGGTTGCGATAACGCTCCACGATGCTGTGCTCATCAATGTTGCGATCGATCGCATCACGTGTATTCACGACCCAGTACTCGGTTCCCCTGGGACCGTCTGCAGTGACCACTATGTACATTTCGGATCCCCCTTCGCGGTATTTGGTGAAACCAGCAGCAGATACGGTTGCTGAAAACGCCTTGTGCGGGCTGCTGGAGACAGCCATGCCCCCAACGAGTATGAACGCCACCATGGCAGGACACGATCATGGCTGGTACAACAGACACGGGGACGGCTGTTGTTTTCAATATCAGCCAGATCCACCGCCACTCAACTGGAAGGTAGACCATTGCAGGCACGCACAACCCTGCCAGGAAAGGCGAAGACTCGCCAATGCACAGTTGGTACAGCGGATCAGTCAGCTGGCACTGGCAAGTGCTAGTCTAGAGAGAGGAACCGTCAGGAAGACGAGATCAGACATCAGGCCGGGAGGTGGAACAGTGAACAGTACTGCGCTGAAGCGAATGGATGAGCCCAGCAACGACGCCAGATTCCTGGCCGTCGGCGACCTCGCTCACGCAGGTAACGATAGTGGGCAATTGCTCACCCTGTTGATACTGAAAGTCCTTGATGACAGCCGTTACCACGCAAGAATCGTCTGTGTAACGAGTGAGAAGAATCAGCGCGTCGACTTCATCGGTGATGAAATCGAGGTCAGTTGGGACTGCCTGTACGCCATTCGCAGGAAGTCCAGCTCCACGACCTGACACCCTGAGCCTCCCGCTGCTGGCTGATTCCCCGCTCCTCCGAGGTCGGTGCAGATGTTTCGCCTGTAGCCTGCGTACAGACTGAAAACGTGCGCCTTGAGACTCCAGAAGAACGGCAGCTCGGTGACTCATGAGCGAGTCAACATCTCGATATGTGCTATGCCATCCTCAGCGTAAGGTTCCGATACCGTTTCGAACCCGAATTCCGCATAGAAGGTCTCGAGATACTGCTGAGCTGAAATCCTGATAGGGAGCCCGGGCGCTTCCGAGGCCAGAAATGCCAGAGCTTTTTCCATGAGCAACCGCCCTACTCCCCTGCCCCTTGCCGCCCCGGTAGTCATGACCCTTCCGATGGAGGGCTCGGAATACTTGTGGCCAGGATACACAATACGAAGATATCCCTGAATATCGGTGCAGCCGCCACTGCCTTCATGTTGGAGCAAGAGGTGCCAGGCAACCCTGTCCAGACCATCAACATCCTGGTAAACGCAGTTCTGCTCGACAGTAAAGACTTCCTGCCGCACCCTTAATATCTCATACAACTCATCAAGCGAAAGCTCTTCAAACCTTTTCCATTGCCACTGGTACATGTTCGTGCCCTGTATTGTTGTCTCGTCCCGGCCGCACCTGCTTTCTTGATGAAAGCCTTATGCATACACGTTTCATCGACCGCGGAGGCCGTCCGTTCTATATGTGTGCTGGTACCAGGGAAAACAACGTCGAGATCGAAGAACACTTCCTGAGGCAAGTAAACCTGGAAGACCTTGAACATAAAGGAGGTGGAGCGCGAAGGGAATCGAAGCGTTGCTCCATACGAAGCCTACCGGCCTGATTCCCATTTCACCATACACCCGGCCATACGCGATGTTCTCAACCAGGCTGTTTCTTGCGTGGTCGGCAACGCTGGTCGTAACCGACCGACAGGAGGGAATGCGCCCTATCCCCTCCTCGCCTTGTCCCACCTTTTCCGCATCCACTCGCCGATCTCATGTTCCAGCCACTATTAACCCGGCATGCTTTCATGTTGGGTTAATGGCGACACAGGGACGTGTCGCCGTCGGCCATCAGGCCGACGCGAGACCGCACCACACCAGCAGATCCGTGCATCTGCGCCAGTGTGGTGTGGACGACAATCAAATCGATCAGGATGAGCTATTTGATTGCCATGTTAATAGTTCGGTGCCTGCCTGGCAGGTGCCGTGTATGACCCCCTCCCCCGGGCCTCACAACGGCACAGTGATACATTGATCAGCACATCAGTGGCGCATATCGTCCCGGAGTCACGCCGAACATGCGCCGAAACAGGGCGATGAAGGCGCTGGCGTTGTCGTATCCCAGGTCCAACGCGATCGCTGTTACCGATCTGCCTGAGGCCAGTAACTCCAAGGCTCTCAACATGCGAACGCGTTGTCGCCATTCGGTAAAGCTGAAGCCCGTTTCGGCCACGAAGCGGCGCGATAGTGTACGTGGTGCAATGTTTGCCCAGATTGCCCACTCCTCCAGTCGTCTCCTGTCACCAGGTTGATCCGACAGTGCCCGGGTAATCTTCAACAGGCGCAAGTCCTGTGGCATCGGCAGGCCTAGTGCCACCTGGGGCTTGATACGAATTTCGTCCAGAATCACACCCGCCAAGCGTGTCTGCGCCTCATCCAGCTTCCCCTCACCCCATGATGAAGCCCGTGTCACTGCTTCGCGCAACAGGCCAGACACTACCAGTGTGCACGGTTGGCAGGGCAAGTCTGTGCAGGAAGTTTCCGCGACATACACACTCCAACCCACGAATGGCCCGTGCGAACGTAGTCCGTGAAGTATGTTGGGTGGTATCCAGACCGCATGGGTCGCCGGGACGACCCAACAGCTATTGCCCGTATCAACCGACAGCAACCCATGGGTGGCTCCCAGCAATTGCCCACGTGTGTGGTGATGACGATGAGTCACCCGTACCTCATTGGACAGCCGCGATACTGCAATCAGTGGTGGGCCATCATCTGAGGAAGCTTGCCCAGGGGAGATCAGTGGACTCGTCATTATGGCGCCAAATGGGTATTGAATGTCCTTTATAACGCACACAGACCATATCGGTAAGCCTACAATGATGTCCTGATCACGTCACAGGCATTACAGGAGAGGAATATGCAGGCTGAAGACATGTTACCTGGTGGCCAGGACCAGGTTGAACGCGATGGTGTTGTCATTCGCAAAGGTACTGTCGGTGCCTTTCTGGTCAATGCCAGATTATGGTGTGATCCAGCAACTAGTGCTCTGCTGAGGCAAGACGCTGAGCATGACATCATCAATTCCTTGCCTGCACTGCGAGCCTTGGGATTATTCGATGTTCTCGCCATTCGGGATAGCGCATTAAGGAAGCTGGTCGAGGCGGCTGTGGAATGAATCCGGTATTCGCAGCCCCGGTTGGAGGCTTGGCCACCCGGTTACTGGCGCTACCGGCCAAAGCGCACGGGATTTCGTCGTCGAAGTCGTTGTAGGTGCTCGGGGCGCCGAATTCATTCTGAGGTTGCTGCGAGATCTGTCCATCCGTGGCACTATTAACATGGCAATCAAATAGCTCATCCTGATCGATTTGATTGTCGTCCGCACCCCGCTGGCGCAGATGCGCGGATCTGCTGGTGTGGTGCGGTCTCGCGTCGGCCTGATGGCCGACGGCGGCACGTCCCTGTGCCGCCATTAACCCAACATGAAAGCATGCCGGGTTAATACCTTGCGGGTAACTGCCGGCCTGCTTCGATTGCGTGTCCCGTTGCTGCCCCTGGCCATACACTTGGGGCGCGTTGTATCTCCGATCTCGACCGCCCCGAGAACCAGGGGAAGCAACACCCAACACCTGCATGTCTCGGGCAACGATCTCGGTGGAGTAACGAGCCTGACCACTCTGGCCCTGCCACTTGCGAGTGCGAAGCCCGTTTCTCTACGTATAGCTTTGAGTCTTTCTTGACATACTGCTGGGCGTTCCCGGCCAACTTGTTGAAAAGCACGATGCGGTGCCACTCGATGCATTTATTCCTCTGCCCGCTCTGTTTGTCCACCCAAGTGTCAAATGTAGCGTGGTGGCAGGATTGGCGCTGATGGCCGGGTATATGCGGGTATATGCGGGTATATGCGAAAGTACATCTGGAGCGGGCGAAGGGAATCGAACCCTCGTCTTAAGCTTGGGAAGCTTCTGCTCTACCATTGAGCTACGCCCGCGATGCTAAATCAGCATTGGAATCAATGGGATGATTCGAATTGCCAAGCCAGCTTGCCTAACATCCTTGTCGATTTCACTTCGATAATCAACCGTTTTCCATGATCTGTACAGGATGCCGCTCGACACCTTTCAAGCCTGGTTCACCGGCCTGATGGCCGTATGCGCAAGCTGCTCAGTATCCTGAATGCTATGGTCAAGACCAGCACTGGCGCAATCGGCATCAGGTTGCTTGACATTCAACACGGTGGCTTACGTGAACATAACAAGCCGTGACGGACGCCTCGGAGAAATTCTCCTAGCCTCGAGAAGGGGCGGATCACGATCCGCAAATTGACATAGGACGCGATCATGGAGAAAACGATGACAGACTCTACGATTGGCATTAACCCGGAAGAACTGGACGCCGAAGCCGGAGCGGAGGTCCAGGTGGGTGGTGACCTACTCGACGGCGTGGACGGTGACCTGATCGGCGATGTGATCAGCACCGCCGGCGATGTGGTCGACGATGTGATCAGCACTGCCGGCAATGTGGTCGTCGACATAGTCGGCACCGCCGGAGATGTGGTCGACGATGTGATCAGCACTACCGGCGATGTGCTCGACGGTCTGCTCAACGAGCTGCTCGACGACAGCACGCCCGAAAATCTGGGAATCATCGGCGATGTGGTCGGCGATGTAGTCAGCACCGCCGGCGATGTGGTCGTCGATGTGGTCAGCACCGCCGGCGATGCGGTCGGCGATGTGGTCAGCACCACCGGCGATGTGGTCGGCGATGTGGTCGATGTATTCGCCGACCAGCTCGGCGGTCTGATCGGCATCAACGACGCTCCTATCCCCGAGATCGCCTGACCTCTCCCCCTCCGCCCAGACCACTGGTCTGGGCGGAGGCAAGTAACGCGATTCTCCACTGGAGAAAACCTGCTCCTGTAGTGGTCTAATGAAATCGGACACCCGAGTAGGTGTTATTCTTCCCACCTTGAGCCAGGTGTCATATGGCAAGAAGACAACGACCTCATGTCTTCAATAATGATGGTATTTCTCCGGTTGCAGCTGAGGAAAATCTTAAAACACTGTCCGGAAATAGTTGGCCACTACATCATCGAGTGGCTCTGTCAGACAGTGCCAGGAAGGCAAGATCTACCTGCCGGTAGCTACCGGGCAGCTGCCGCGGGGTTTATGCAGCGTTGCCCTTAGAGTGTTTCGCAAGAAATACTTTTATGGCGGCCCAAGCGAGGAGATATATAAGACTATATCTATATGGAATATTGCTTTTTCCTTGACTATCTTCGAAGTTCCCAATCCAGTTGTAAGTGTAAGCATGGATTACATAAAGACAAGGAGGAGTACCATGACTTTTCCCCGCCTGGCTAGCGCCGTGGCAACTGTATCTCTGGTCATGTCTACGTCGCTTCAAGCGGAGCCGGTCGAGATCAACTACGATAAGGTGACGAATCTTGCAGCCACTATCTCACCAGATGGATCCGAAGCAATCCTTGATATTCAAGGAATCTTCTGGCGGGTAGATATGGAAAGTGGTGAATCCGTTCAGCTCACTGAACCTGACCTTGACCCCGCACGACCGCACTGGTCACCCTCCGGCGACTTTGTCGCTATGCAGGCCTTCAAGGAGGGTACATTCGACATCTGGACGATGGCGCCTGACGGAAGCAATCTTCGGCAACTTACCGAAGGACCTTGGGATGAACGTGAACCAGAGGTCTCTCCTGATGGTTCAGAGATTGCCTTCGTCTCCGACCGCTCTGGAACCTATGACGTTTGGACGATCAATGTCACCTCCGGGGAATTGACACAGTGGACTGACACGCCGGGAGAAGAGGCGTATCCGACCTGGTCGTTGGATGGAAAGCGGGTCGCCTATGTCGTCGACGAGTCTGAGATCAAAGAGGTAACCCGGGAGGGAGACGTCCACGATCTCGTCTCGGGAATCGATGGCGTCGCCTACGCGCCGTCCTGGCAGGCAGGGGCTGACCCCAGAATCAGCTGGATTCGCTCGACACCCGGTAAAGCCGATCTGATGGTCGGCAATGAAGTACGCCTCGAAGGCCACGACGTCTTTCCGTTCCGGGTACAGTGGCAGGACGATGGAAGCGCGCTATTCACTGCCGACGGCAGTGTGATGCGCCTCGCACCTGATGACGAGGCGCCCGAGGAAGTCCCCTTTACCGCAAAGCTGACAATCGATCGCCCCAATTTCGAGTCGAGGGCCAACGTCGTTCAAGATGGGACATGGCCTGTGAAGGGCATCGTCACGCCGACCCTGCATCCAGAGGGAGACCGTATCGCCTTCGTGGCCCTGAATGACCTTTGGACGATGCGGATTGGCGAAACACCTGAAAAGGTGACCGACGACACCTTCTACGAATCCGATCCTGCCTGGTCCCCAGATGGCTCACGTCTTGCTTATATCAGCGATCGCAACGGTTCACTCGACATCTGGATCAGGGAGATCGAGAGTGGAGAAGAGCAGGCATTGACAAGCTCGGACGGAGCGGAACTCTACCCTGCCTGGTCACCGAACGGGAACCGAATGGTCTATCAGACCGAGGTCGGCGGCACGATGCTCATCGATGTGGAGACTGGTGAAAGCCGCCGTCTCGTGGAGGATATCTTCCAACCGGGCCGTGCGAGTTGGTCCGCAGATGGTTCTCATATCGCTCTTGCTGCCGTCGTTCCCTACACCTCTCGTTTCCGGGAGGGGACGAGCCAGATCCTTGTGGTCGACGTCGAGAATAGCGAGCAGACCTTTTACGAACCACGTGACAACGCCTCCATCACTACACGTTCCGACAACGGGCCGGTGTGGTCTCCTGATGGCACGATGATGGCTTTCGTACTCGATGGAGCCCTGCACACCGTCGAGGTGTCCGATGCCGGAAAGCCACAGGGTGAACCGCGGCGTCTCGTCGATGGTATCGTGGATTCTCCAACCTGGAGTGGGGACGCATCAGAGCTGCTCTTCCTGAAAAATGGCGAGTTGAAGACAGTCGAGGTGGCCACTGGCGAGGTCACCGAGGTCGAACTCGGCCTCGAGTGGAGCACTCAGGAGGCACCTGCTCCGCGTACGATCCATGTCGGCCGCCTTTGGGATGGCGTATCGAAAGATGTTCGCACTGATGTTGACATCCGTATATCCGACGGCCGGATCGAGTCTATTGAGCCCCACGATGATGCAGCACACCAGGGAGAGGTGGTGGATGCTGGCGACCTTACCGCCGTACCGGGTCTGATAGAGGGGCATACTCATCAGGTCTGGGGTAACCATACTTACGGCTATGGCGCGCGCCAGGGTCGGTTGCTTCTTTCCATGGGCATTACGAGTACTCGCTCAGTAGGCGAATTGGCATACAGAGCCGTCGGCGACCATGAAGCACTCACTTCAGGAAACCGCGTGGGTCCCCGGTTCTTCTATACAGGGGGCCCACTGGATGGTTCGCGGATCTACTACAATGCAATGCGGCCGGTTGCGGACAAGGAACAGCTTGATGCTGAAATGCAGCGAGCCGAGGCCCTTGGCTTCGATATCATGAAGACCTATGTCCGCCTGAACCCCGAATTCATGAAGGTAGTGTCCGATACGGCCGGAGAAAACGGAGTACCGACTTACTCCCACTTCCTTGCACCTGGCGTCTATCTAAACCAGAACGGAACGACGCACCTCGGCGCGACCGAGCGACTCGACTATTCCCGCATTGGTTCCATCACCGGTGAAACGTATGGTGACGTGATCGATTATTTCGCCGAGGCCGACATGTCGGTGATCTCGACCTTCTTTGCCACGGAGCCTTCACTCTTTGGAGAAAATGATATTCGAGAGGACGCCAGGGTCAAGGCGCTTCTTCCCAGCTCGGAACAGGACGTCCTCGACGAGAATGCGGCCAGTACCGATACGCCCGAGACATCGCATTTCCTGGCGCAGTACGCAGACAACCCGGAGACCTTCGCGCGTATCGTCGAAGCGGGTGGTCGAGTACTGGCTGGCAGCGACACACCGCTCGACTTCGTCGGGGTGGGCCTCCACAGCAACTTGCGCTGGCTGGCGCGTGGCTCCATGAGCCCCTTCCAGGTCCTCCAATCGGCAACGTCCATACCCGCTGAAGAGCTTGGCCTATCCGGTGACCTCGGCACGATCGAAGCCGGCAAGCTTGCCGATATCGCTTTTGTCAGTGGCAGGCCCGACGAGACGGTGGAAGACCTGATCAAAGTGGAGATGGTGATGAAGGGTGGGCGTCTCTTCACCACCGAAGAGCTGATCGAGCCCTTCGCCGGCAACGGCGAATGAGATGAAGGGCCAATAGGTCGTACCGGGGTCGCATGGAACGAAAGTCTTCGGCACGGCCTTCAGTACGAAGTAGGCGGCGCTAGCCAGCAAGCGCCCAATAACTTCCCGAAAACTGCACGGGGAGCAGGCAATTCTGACCACCAGAGGGATGCCGACAGCTGCCGGCGCCCCATTCAGGCACATTGAAGCGAACGATTCCCCTGTTGATGGTGTCGAAGCCATTGACGTAGACAACAGCATGGATCATGCCGCTTGTTGTGGACCTTCAACACCAAGGAATCGACTCGATGAAACGACATACCATGGCACTACTGCTTTCTGGCGCAGCTCTGTGTTTTACCGCGGCCGCCAGTGCCGAGGAGTTGTCTGCTGACTGCCAGGCCAGGGCCGATGATGTCCAGCAGCAACTGGACGAGGCTCAGGCGGCTGGCGAAGAGGGGCGCGTCACCGACCTGGAAGGTGTCCTGAACAACATCCAGCAGCACTGCAATGACGAAGAAGCCATCATCGATGCCGAAGACCGGGTGCGTGCTGGTCTTGAAGACGTTCAGCAACAGCAGGCCGATCTCGACGAAGCCATCGCCGATGGTGACCCGGAAGCCATCGACCAGAAGCGTGATGAACTGGAGGCCGCTGCCGGCGATCTGGAGCAGCGCTCCGCTGAGTTGAAGGCATTGCAGACCAACGACTAACGCTCCCCCTCAGGCTCCAGAGATGGCGACCCTCTGCCGCCGCACTCAATGACGTTCATCGTCGGTAGAGAGGTCGCCTTCTGCGACCGTCATCATGGCCTTCCTGCTGTTCCGCCAATAGAGGCGCTCTTCAGGCGACAACTGCTGTCATATATGCGAGGCTAAACGCGCATTCCGAGAACACGCTTCTCCTCGACAGTCGATCCCGCTAGCCATGAATCTTCCCCTTTTCCTGCTGGTCCTCGCCGTCTGCCTGCTCATCTTCGGCAGTGTGCTCGCCGTGCTGATGTTGTCCGGCACGCCACGTTACCGTACCGAGCCGGAGCATCTGTTGTCGCTGTTTGACCGCGTCCTGGATGACAGTCTGTCCGAAGATGAGTGGAATATGATTGCCCACTATCCGATTCGCCACGACGACTATCTTGATGGAGTGCGCCGCCGTGCCAATCGGTTGATGGACGAACATGGCCGCTTCGCCCGAGTGGGCCGTGGCAGGTCAATCCTCGATGAAGAAGGCGCAACTGAGCTGAAGGCGCTACGTGAACATCTGCAGGCCCATACCCGGTTGCGCGCGCAGCGCGCCGACCATGAGAACAGCGACAGAATGCGTTAGAATGCCGATTCCCGTAGGCCCTTCAGGAGGCTGAGGATGAGTCGCGTAATCCGCCAGATTCCCCTCGACACCGACACCCAGCACCACGCACACGATTTCCATCAGATCGTGATCGCGCTGGAGGGCAGCGCTGACTTCAATATTGAAGGACTCGGCGGCAGTATCGAGAGCTTCAGTGGCTGCATCGTGCCAGCCAATCATCTGCACTATTACACCGGTACCGGCAACAACCGTCAGTTGATCCTCGACCTGCCTCCGGACGCACTCGCCTTGACCGGGCATCACCACGAACTGGCCCGCCTGTTCGATGCCCCGCGATTCTTCACCCTTGATGGTTCGCTGCGCCTGTACCTGGAGTTCTTGACCGCGGAGCTGGCATTGCTGGATGAGCGCAATGGCCGTGGCGATATCGATGAAGAGCGCCTGGCCACGACCCTGCTCGGTGCGCTCCATTCGCGACTGACGCCAGGGGAGATCTCCACCGGCAGCCACCGTCGAATCGACCTGCATAGCCTGGACCGCTACATTGACGATCATCTATCCAGTCAACTCAAGGTGGCTGACCTGGCCGCGGTAGCCTGCCTCAGCGAAACACGCTTCACCGAGCGCTTCCGCATGCAGACCGGGCTATCCCCCTGGCAGTACGTCATGCGTCGCCGCCTGGAGGCATCCCGTCAGTTACTGCAACGTAGCCACCTGCCGCTGTCGGAAATTGCCGCCCTGACCGGCTTTTCCCATCAAAGCGCCCTGTCCCGCGCCTGGCGCCGTGCCTATGGCCATCCCCCCAGCCAACTGCGCCGCCCTGACAACACCGCCATCGCCTGTGGCCAGGCCAGCGCCAACGTGACGCTGCAATCGTGAAAAACACCGTCGGATTGAGTTAAAATGGCGGTGGATTATGCAAATCCTCCGTCGCTTTTGACAAGCAGCATCACGCCGACACGCCTAGTCTTGCAGCATGCCCAGATTCCGCGGTCTTATTTTCCGCGACGGGATCCATTCCGCCGACCGGGCGGCTCAACTCTTGGGGATCATCATGCTTAACGCCAATAATATGCTCGATGCCGCTACCTGGCAGCGCGACCTCGATAGCCTGTTCGCCACCATCAGTGACTACTATGCCGTTGAGGAAACTCCTTTCGTCGAGGAGCTGATCCAACTGCTCGGTGGCAAGGACGAGCATATAAAGCGCGTTGCCGACAGCACAGCCTCGCTGGTACGCGAAGTCCGCGAGATGGATACTGCCGTCGACACCATTGATGAGCTGTTGCAGCAATACAGCCTCGACACCCACGAGGGCCTGATGCTGATGTGTCTGGCCGAGGCCATGCTGCGCATTCCCGACAAGGAAACAGCCGACGCGCTGATCGAGGATCGCCTGGGGCCGGCAGACTGGCAGGCACACCTGGGCAAGAGTGAATCCTGGATGGTCAATGCCTCGACCTGGGGCCTGCTGATGACCGGCCGGGTCGTGACGCTCGACAAACCACGCGATGGCAAGCCGTCCAGCTTCATCAACAAGCTCGTCAACCGCATGGGTGAGCCAGTCATTCGCCGTGCCATGGTCGAGGCGATGAAGGTGATGGGCAAGCAGTTCGTGCTTGGCCGCGATATCGATGAAGCCCTGAAGCGCTCTCAGCCGCTGTTCAGCAAGGGCTATACCTATTCCTACGATATGCTTGGCGAAGCTGCTCGCACCCGCAAGGATGCCGGCCGCTATTTCGACGATTACGCCAAGGCTATCAAGCAGGTCGGCAAGACCAGTCGCAGCCTGGGAGACACGGCCCCTGCACCGTCCGTATCGATCAAGCTGTCTGCCCTGCACCCGCGTTACGAGTTCGGGCGTCGCACACAGATCCTCGAGGAACTGGTGGGCACAGTTCGTGATCTGGTCAAACTGGCCCGCGATTGCGAAGTCGCGATCACCATCGATGCCGAGGAAGTCGATCGTCTCGAGCTGTCACTGGAAGTCTTCCGTGCTGTCTACGAGAGTGACGTCAGCCGCGGCTGGGGCCATTTCGGCCTGGTCGTTCAGGCCTATTCCAAACGCGCGCTGCCGGTACTGCAGTACCTGAATCGCCTGGCCGACCTGCAGGGCGACGAGATTCCCGTACGCCTGGTCAAGGGCGCCTACTGGGACACCGAGATCAAGGAGTCCCAGCAGCTCGGCGTCGACGGCTACCCGGTATTCACCCGCAAGGCCTCGACCGATGTGTCCTACCTGTGCTGCGCGCGCTTCCTGCTCTCCGACAACACCCGGGGCCGCATCTTCCCGCAGTTTGCCACTCACAATGCGCATACCATCTCGGCCATTCTCGAGCACGCCAACACGGGCAACCGTCCGTTCGAGTTCCAGCGTCTTCACGGTATGGGCGAAGCACTCTATGACGCCGCCCTCAAGCGCGCGCCGCAGGGAACCTATTGCCGCATCTACGCACCCGTAGGTGCCCACAAGGACCTGCTGCCCTACCTGGTACGCCGCCTGCTTGAAAACGGCGCCAACTCCTCCTTCGTGCACCAACTGGTGGATCCCAAGGTGCCGGTGGAATCGCTGTGCGTGCACCCGATCGAGACACTGCGTCAGTACTCTACTATCGCCAACGCCCAGATCCCGCTGCCGCGAGATATCTACGGCGAGAAGCGTCCGAACTCGCGTGGCGTCAATCTCAACATCAACAGCCAGTACCAGCCACTGATGGATGCCATGGCCCGCCACATGGACAAGCAGTACGAAGCACGTCCGTTACTGGCCTTTGACGTGGCCACTGATCCGGCACTGGTCCACGAAGTGACCAGCCCCTACGATCGTCGCCAGAAGGTCGGTAGCGTGCTGTGGACCAGCGCCGACCAGGCCCAGAAGGCTGTGGACGCCGCCTGGCAGGCCTTCCCTGGCTGGGAGGCCACACCGGTCTCCGAGCGCGCCGATATCCTGCGCCGCTTCGCCGACCTGATGGAGGAGAACCTCGCCGAGTTGATGGCACTGTGCTCCCGCGAAGGCGGCAAGCTGCTCACCGACGGTGTCGATGAGATCCGAGAAGCAGTGGATTTCTGCCGTTATTACGCCGCACGCGCCGAAGAGCTGTTCGCGACACCAAGCGAGCTGCCGGGGCCCACCGGCGAGTCCAACCGCCTGTACATGGGTGGCCGGGGCGTGTTTGCCGCGATCAGCCCGTGGAACTTCCCGGTGGCGATCTTCTGCGGCCAGGTCGTGGCAACCGCTGTGGCCGGCAACACCGTACTGGCCAAGCCCGCCGAGCAGACCTCGATCGTGGCCCATCGGGTTATCGAACTGCTGCAGGAAGCCGGTATGCCGCGTGACGTTGTCCAGCTGCTCCCCGGCGATGGACCGACGGTGGGTAGCGTATTGACCAGCGACCCCCGCATCACCGGCGTTGTCTTTACCGGCGGCACCGACACCGCCCATATCATCAACCGCGCCCTGGCTACACGCGAGAACGCCCCTCTTCCGATCCTGGTCGCCGAGACCGGTGGCATGAATGCGATGATCGTCGACTCCACGGCCCTGCCGGAGCAGGTGGTGGCAGATGTCATCCATTCGTCCTTCCAGAGTGCCGGTCAGCGCTGTTCCGCACTGCGCGTACTGTATCTGCAGGATGATGTTGCCGACCGCGTACTGGAGATCCTCGACGGCGCCATGGCCGAGCTGCATGTCGGTGACCCGCGTGACCTGGGCACTGATGTCGGACCAGTGATCGATGAGGATGCCCGCAAGAGCCTGCAGGCCCATATCGAACGACTCAAGGGCGAAGGTCGCCTGATCAGCGAGACACCCATGGCCGCTGAGCATACTGCACACGGCACCTTCATTGCCCCGAGCGCCTTCCAGATCGACAGTATCGATGCCCTGGAGCGTGAGCAGTTCGGCCCGGTCCTCCATGTGGTGCGCTGGAAGAGTCGTGACATCGACAAGGTCATCGATTCCATCAACGCCCGCGGCTACGGCCTTACCTTCGGGGTTCACAGCCGCAACGAGTCCTTCGCCGACGAAGTCGCACGCAAGGTTCGTGTGGGTAACGTCTACATCAACCGCAACATCATCGGTGCGGTGGTCGGCGTGCAGCCCTTCGGTGGCCAGGGCCTGTCCGGTACCGGCCCGAAAGCCGGCGGCCCGCACTATCTGCTGCGGTTCGCCACCGAAAAGACCGTGACCAACAACACGGCAGCCCTGGGTGGCAACGCCTCGCTGCTGGCTATGGGCGACGACTGACCCTGCAGTCAGCTCAGGCACACAGGCACAGCGCCGCCCAGATGGGCGGCGCTCGTGTATGGAAGCGGTGTATGGCAGGCACCTCTGTGGAGGCTGTCGCGCAGTATCCTGCACGCACGAATGCGAGTATGAAGCACCGGGATGGTGGCAGAGAGGTGAGGCTCCGAAAGAACGGCCTCCCCTATGCCTACATGAACAGGGCTCGGATCAGCAACAGTAGGATGAACAGGGCCAGCAGCACCGGATACCAGGGCAGGCCGCCAACCAGGCGCAACCAGGCGGGTGAATCACTATAAAGCAGAGGTTGCGCCAGGCCTCCCCCCACTACCCAGATGCCCAGCAACAGCATCGGCAGGCGCCATGGCCACGCCAGCCCGCTGATCAATTGCGGCTCGATCAACAACCAGAGAGCCAGCACCGCACTCAGCGCCAGAATCACGGCAGCCATTCCCACCGGCAGAGTGTTCAGCCCAAGCAAGGGCATGTCCTGTCGCCTTCGTCTCATACCCACTCTCCCTCACTCACTGTCCCCTGAGAGTTCCAGCGGTCTCCCCACCTGAACCTCCGGTGAGCGGCTTGAACGGCCAAGGACCATCAAGGGCCCTTCCCATACAGTGAAGACGATTTATCGAGATGGCGCGAGTACATGGCTTCAGCCCGGCACAGAGCACAGTGCAGCAGCAGGCGATGTATCGGGAGCCCAGACGGGATTTCAGTTGATTGAACTACCGTATTCGACAAAAGTTCCATAGAAATAACCAAGAACATTCCTACAACGCGATAGGAATTTTCTACAAGACATTTGGAAACACTGTTTTTATACTCCTCAATGTTCAAGGATCACTGCTGATGCAGAGATCCATCAGACTGATGAGGAGACAGTCATATGAAAACTTCACGTCTTGTTGGTACCGCTGCACTGCTGGCCGTTACTGCTTTCGGCGCTCAATCTGCCCTGGCCTACCAGGCTGGCGACATCTATGTCCGCGGCGGCTTTGAGAAAACTGATCCGGAATCCGGTAACGGCGCGCTGTATGACAACGATATCGACGTTTCTGATGACACCGGCTTCGCCTACGGCGCAGGTTACCTGTTCAGCAACAAGTTCGGTGTTGAACTGAACGGCAGCCAGACCCAGAAGCAGGACCTGAGCGTTGGTGGCAACGGTGTCGGTAACTTCGACAGCACTCCGGTCAACCTGATGGTCAACTACTACCCGCTGGGTGGCATCAGCAACGCTCGTATTCATCCGTACGCCGGTGTGGGTGTCAACTACACCTACTTCGACAACGAGTCCTTCGACGCTGATCTGGACGACTCCTGGGGCTTTGCCGGACAAGTCGGCGTGGACCTGAGCGTTACCGACAACCTGCTGGTTGGTACCTGGGCTCGCTACACCGACGTTGACACTGACCTCGACATCGACGGCACCTACAAGACCCGTCTCGACATCGATCCGGTCACTGTTGGTGCAGGTGTCACCTACCGCTTCTAAGCACTCCGCTTACGAGCGCTTGCTGGCCGGTCAGACTGGTACAGCATGACCTCAGACCGCGCCCCAATTCATCGGGCGCGGTTTTTTTATCAACATGGCAATCAAATAACTCATCCTGATCGATTTGATTGTCGTCCGCACCACACTGGCGCAGATGCTCGGATCTGCTGGTGTGGTGCGGTCTCGCATCGGTCTGGTGGCCGACGGCGGCACATCCCTGTGCCGCCACTAACCCAACATGAAAGCATGCCGGGTTAATAGTTCCCTAATATTAGGTTGTGCGCATTAAGCATTGAGCGGGATCAATATTCTGATGCTCGGAGCGGCATACACTTGCCGTCGCTTCAGGCTCGACAAGGTTTCTGTCGACCCACCCGTGCACAAGGAGATTGCCATGCGCCACCCTCTCGCTTCCCCATTTCTGATTGCCGTCGTCGCCAGTTCCGTACTGGTGAGCTCTCAGGCCATGGCCTACGGCAAGGGCGACTTCTTCACCCGTGTCGGCGTGGCCAAGGTCGTACCGAAGTCCGACAGTGGGGATCTGGTGCACGGGGCGCTGGAAGCCAGCATCGACGAGGACAGCGGTTTCGCCTATACCATCGGCTATCGTTTCCATGACAAGTTCGGTGTCGAGCTGCTGGCTGCCGCCCCCTTCGAGCATGGCGTCAACCTGGAAGCCTTTGATGGCAGCGATATCGGTGCTGACGTCGACAGCCTGCCGCCGACCCTGACGCTGCAGTACTATCCGCTGGGCGGGCTGGAGTCTCGTGTGCAGCCGTTCTTTGGACTGGGCGTCAACTACACCCACTTCTCCGACGAGCGCATCGACGTCAAGGGTGCCGACCTTGAACTGGATGACTCCTGGGGAGCCGCGGCACAGATGGGCGTCGACCTGATCATCAGCGATCACTGGGCTGCCACAACTTCCATCACCTATGCCGATATCGACAGCGACGTCGAACTCGATGGAGAGGATATCGGCAGCGTCGATGTCGACCCAGTCGTAGTAATGGGCGGTATCAGCTTCTACTTCTGAGCCCTACCCCATATTCTGAGCCCTGCCGGACACGACAACGCCCACTCGAGAGTGGGCGCTGTCGTGATTGAGCGGGCACTGTCTTGATTGAGTGGGCGCTGGGCTTTCAAGCTGCGGACATCAGCGCGGAGACTGTCTGGATAATCCCAGCCTGGCCAGGGTGTCGTCATCGAGCCCTTCGACCACCTCCACTGCCGCCAGTTGACGGTGATAATCGGGACTCAGAAACGCCTCTCCGGCCAGCAGGTGATTCAGATATTCCCGAGCCGGCTTCAGCGCCTCGGCAGTCCTGTCTGGGCCAGCAATGTACACCCATGCCTCGACCACACCATGCTCCACCCTGATCGGCAACCAGTGGCGCTGATACTCGGAGGGATAACCTTCGAACGGGTCCATGGCCAGAATCTGATCAACTTCCGCCAGCTCGAACAGCGCTCCCTCCACGCTCGATGCCGCGCAGGACACGACGTTGGCGTGGGAAATGCCCGCGACCCGAGAGGCCTTGTTGAAGCTCAGACGGAAACCTTCCAGCACACCCGGCATGACGCGACGGACAGCACCGATACGCGCTTCTACCCGTGCCTCGTTCATGTTGCTGCCGTAGGCAAAGTACCAGCTCATGCGACGCTCCGAGACCTTCAGTTCCGAGTGATCAACTGGTCAATATCCTCAACCACCTTCTTCATCAGCGCCCGATCCTCTGGCCGTGCGCCTTCCTGTATCAGCCACGCATCCACAGCCGGTGCCACATCGCAATTCGCCGGCAACGGCGCACGATGTTCCACCAACGTCTGGAGCCGCGCGATAAACACAAAACGCAGCCACTGCGGCAGGGACATGGTGTCAATACAGAAGGGTTGCTGGCTGTTGAAGGCGCTGGCCTCCGGCTCTTCCATGCGCCACAGGTTGGTGGCGCGCATGGTGGCCTCGAGCTCACGCAATGCGGCAGACAATTCGTCATGTACCGCGGATTGATCGGACATTCCGGCTCCGGTTCTGTTGCACAAGAATCATGCTATCAACGTGGCAATCAAATGGATCATCCTGAACGATTTGATTGTCGACGGCGGCACTTCCCTATGCCGCAATCCACCCGGCATGAAAACCGGGGGGATGCCTATTGTCTCGCGCCCGGCGGCTGTCGACCACCCCAAAGTGAATCAATTGAACGCCATGAAAGGCATCGACCAAACCCGTTCACTCTCCGATCAGGGCATTCTCGGACAGCACCTTGCGCAGGAAGCTGCGGGTGCGGGGGTCACGCGGCGACTCGAACAGTTGAGAGGGAGGCCCCTGTTCGACGATGCGCCCCTCGTCCATGAAGATCACCCTGTCCGCGACATCCCGGGCGAAACCCATTTCATGAGTCACCACCAGCATGGTCTGACGCTCCTCGGCGAGTGTCTTCATCACACTGAGCACCTCGCCGACCCACTCTGGATCCAGCGCCGAAGTCGGCTCATCAAACAGGATAACGTCTGCCTGGGCAGCCATGGCACGGCCGATTCCCACACGCTGCTGCTGGCCTCCCGACAGGGATACGGGAAAAGCGTCGGCCCTGTCGGCCAGGCCGACACGCTCGAGAATCTTTCGTGCCAGCACCTGCGCCTTTTCCTCGGGCCAGCGGTCGACCACGACCAGGCGCTCGGCAATGTTCTCCAGCGCCGTCTTGTTGGCAAACAGCGCATAATTCTGGAACACGAAGGCAGTACGTCGGCGCACGGCGAGAATCTGTTGCCGTGTTGCCCTGGTGACATCCACTTCCAGATCGCCAATCTCCAGCGTCCCGGCGTCGGGCTGCTCAAGAAAGTTCAGGCAACGCAGCAAGGTTGACTTGCCGGTACCGGAGGGCCCGATCACCACGATGATCTCGCCCTGCTGGATATCCAGGTCAATGCCATCCAGCACCGTTGTCTGGCCAAAGCGCTTGACCAGCTGACGCACCTTGATCATCGGCGATAAGCCTCATTCAGTCGGTGTTCGAGTTGGCGCTGCAACCAGGCCAGCAATTCCACAATCCCCCAGTAGATCAGCGCCACGGTAACGAAGGCCTCGAAATACAGGAAACTGCCGGAGGCCTCCTTCTGGGTCGCCCCCATCAGCTCGGTCACTCCCAGAGTGAAAGCCAGAGAGGTTGCCTTGATCATGTCGATGAAGTAGTTCATCAGCGTGGGGGCGGCGATACGAGCCGCCTGAGGCAGCACGATACGGCGCATCAGTTGGCCATTGGTCATACCGATCGACAGCGCCGCCTCCGTCTGGCTGCGGTCGATACCGATGATCGCCGCGCGGATGGACTCGGCCATATAGGCGGAAAAATGCAGCGTCAGCCCCATGATCGTGGCCGTAATGCCGTTGATCGCCGTCAGGAAGGACAGCACCTGAGGCAACCCGTAATAGAACAGGAACAGCTGAACCAGTAGCGGCGTCCCCCTGAAGAAGGAAATGAACAGCATGGTAAAGCCGTTCAAGACCGGCAACTTCAGTACGCGAATCACCGCCAGCAGGCAGGCCAGCACCAGTGCCAACGCCATGCCTGCCGCCGCCATGGCGAGCGTCAGCGGCAGGTAGCTCAATAGCACCGGCACCAGGCCGAGCATGTAATCGAAGTCGAGGATATCCATCAGTCAGCCGATCAGGACTCAGTTGGCAGCGGTGTCGTCCGCCGTGGTGATATCGGCACCGAACCACTGCTGCGAAATCTCACTGAGGGTGCCGTCTTCACGCAGCGTCTGCAATGCCGTATTGACCTCATCCCGCAGCTCGGCATCGTTCTGGCGGAACGGCAGCGCATTGTGGATCACGGAGAATGGCTGACCGGCCAGTTGCAGCGGCAACGGCTTTTCCTTGATCACCTGGGTGGCACTGACACGATCCATGACGAAGGCATCAACACGCCCCAGCGCAGTATCCTGCTCGATATTGCTGTCATAGGTGCGGATATCGATCTCGTCGGCATAGGGCAGCTCACGCAGCAGCTGCTCGTAGTTGGACCCCAGATTAACGGCCACTGTCTTGCCCACCAGGTCCTCGACGCCCTCGATCTCCTCGTTGCCCCGTTTCACCACTACCTGAGCTCCGTCATAGACGTAGGGCTCGGTGAACAGATACTTCTGCTCGCGCTCCGGCGTGATGGTGATCTGATTGGCAATGGTGTCAATGCGACCTGATTCGAGCATGCCGAACAAACCCGAGAAGCTGGCGGTGACGAACTCGACATCAACCCCCATCTGCTCACCAACCGCTTCCATGACATCGACTTCGAAGCCCTGAAGCTGATCCTGCTCGACGAACGTGAACGGGAAGTATCCTCCCGACATACCGACCTTGAGTGCTTCCTCGGCCTGAACATTGGCGGCGAAGCCGACAAGACCGGTGGACATCAGTACAACTGCCAGTTGACGACGCATGGATGACTCCTTTTTTCCTCAATTACATCAATGAGCTATGTGTTTCGCCAGCAAATCGAACAACGACTCGGCATGAAACCTTAAGCAACATATGGAATAAGTGGACTGTATTATATTCCATATTGATTCATCACACCGAGTAAATTCCGTTGCTCGCCTCAATGTAATACACCTATTGGCCCTGCCCTGCTGCCAATAGCATCCAGGGAGCAGGAATCCAGATGACATCGGCGTGTCCCCGAAACGTCAGAAAACATTCACAGAACGCCTGAATGTCCCTGTGGATAAGCCTTGGAAAGATCGCTCAAGCCCAGGGCCAATGCCTGCTCAAGAGGATTGCTCAACAATTGATCAGGCGGCACAACTTTTTTCCCGGCGAACGGCTGACAGCCCTCGCAGTGGCATGTAGAGTGCGTCCGTCATCCAGGGAGGTTCCATGCAATCCATCCACAGCCTTCACGATTTCTTCAACCTGACCCATGCCGAGTTGCACCTTTATCACATGGGGCGTCGCGTCACGCCCTGTGAACGCGAGCTGTTGGCGGAGCTGGAAAGCGCTAGCAGCCCCTGGCCCGTTCCCTGGCAGGGCAAGGCGCGCCTTGCCCTGGTCTTTCGCCTGGGTGAGATGCAGGACCCACTGATCTGGTTTCTGGCCCTGCCCCTTGATGAGCAGGGACACCTGGAGCCGGCCCAGCGAGACGCTTTTCTGGAGCGTCTGCTGCACACCCTGGGACAGAGCGCCGAAGCCATCGAAAAACAGTCCGCCACAGATATCGACAACCTGATGAAGGACAACCCCCTGGCCTTCACGCCGACACTGCCCTTTCAGGCCATGTTGCATGCTCGCGCCTGTGCTGATCTGGGACTACCGGCCAGCGAGCATCTGGAGCCCGTGGAGGACTTTCTCAGTGGCCAGGTCAATACCGACTGGCAGGCATTGGGTCTGCAGGGTATCGCCGATTATTCCGCACGCTTGAACAGCGAGCGCATGGCGGAACTGGCGGCAGCAATACCAATTCTGCACAACGAAGTCCTGTTATCGCTGTGCTACTGTCTGGAGAATACCTCTATTGATACAGCGGTAGCTGATGCACTGCGTCGACGTGGGGAAACCGAAGCCCAGGCCGGCCATCTCGAAGGCCTGTGCGCCTGCATCCGAGCGGTCGCCGGCGCACCACGTGAAGTGACCGGCGCCTGGTTCGATGAACTGCTGGCTGATGCCCACGCCTGCGGCCCGGATGTGCTGGCTGCCATGGCGGCGCGAGGCTGGGAACATCTCGAGCATGAGCAGCGCCTGCCACACTATCTGGAACGAGTGGCGAGTTGCGAGCAGGCGGACTTCCTGGCGCTGGTCAGGGATCTGGCACTGATTCCACGTCTGCGCCTACCGGTGCTGATGCTGCTGCGTCAGGCCGAGAAGGGGTCGGCAATCAGCAATCGTCTGCAAGCAGTGACTGCGGGTACGACAGGGCATCAGCAGGACTGAGCACGGATCGAGCTCGTGAACAACAACTGTGCGATATGCGGTGTACCAGGGAGAATGCCATGAAGGAGCTGCCCTACCAGGCCAGAGCCATTGTCGGACGCCGGGAGATGGTGATCCTGCCGGAGTTGCATCTGCACCTCTGCGCCAAGATCGACACCGGAGCCCGAACGTCGGCGCTACATGCCGAGGATATCGAGTCCTTCGAAGAAGATGAAGTTCTCTGGGTCAGCTTTGTGACTCGCGGTGGAGGCCCGGATAGCCCTGCACACAGCTATCGCATGCACCTGCATGACCGTCGCCGTGTAACCAGCTCCAATGGTCAATCCGAGTGGCGCTACATTGTTCGAACACGCCTGCAACTGGGAGAACTCGAGTTCCCGGTGGAGTTCTCGCTGACCGACCGCCGCAACATGCGCCACCCCATGCTGCTCGGGCGACGTGCGCTCAGACGCCTGCTGGTTGCCCCCGGCACCGCCTTTCTGCACGGCGAGCCGTAAGACATGCCGAATACTGCAACATAGACAACACAAAGCCGACAACAGACCCTCGACAGGCACAACGGCGATAGGCTGACCGGGTCGAATCAACCACCACAGGAACAGGCGTCGCCGCACCTGCCAATGAACGGCCGTTCACACTGCCTTCAGGAGACATGCCCATGCACATTGCGCTGCTGTCCCGCAACCGCAACCTCTATTCGACTCGCCGCCTGGTGGAAGCCGCAGAACAACGGGGGCATTCGGCCCGCGTCGTCGATACTCTGCGCTGTTACATGAGCATTGCCTCTCATCACCCTTCAATTCACTACAAGGGGGAGGAGTTGGAGCCCTTTGATGCAGTGATTCCGCGCATCGGCTCCTCGGTTACCTTCTACGGTTGTGCGGTATTGCGACAGTTCGAGATGATGAACATCCCGGTGCTCAACGATAGTGTCGGTATCACGCGTTCCCGTGACAAGCTGCGTTCCCTGCAGTTGCTGTCGCGCAAGGGAATTGGCCTGCCGGTAACAGGTTTCGCTCACTCCCCGGATGACATCCCCGACTTGATCACCATGGTCCGCGGCGCTCCGCTGGTCATCAAGCTACTCGAGGGTACCCAGGGCATCGGCGTGGTGCTTGCCGAAACCAACCAGGCGGCAGAGTCGGTGATTCAGGCCTTCATGGGCATGAAGGCCAACATCATGGTTCAGGAGTTCATCAAGGAGGCCAAGGGCGCCGATATTCGCTGCTTCGTGATCGGTGACAAGGTCGTCGCATCAATGAAGCGTCAGGCCGCTGAAGGCGAGTTCCGCTCCAATCTTCATCGTGGCGGCAGCGCCAGCGTCATTCGCATTACGCCGGAAGAGCGCTCCACGGCCATTCGTGCCGCCAAGGCCATGGGCCTGAGAGTTGCCGGCGTCGACCTGCTGCGCTCGAACCACGGCCCGGTGGTCATGGAAGTCAACTCATCACCGGGGCTCCAGGGCATCGAGCAGGCAACCGGAAAGGATATTGCCGGGCTGGTCATCGAACACCTCGAGAAGGCCGCCAACAGCACTCCACGCCGCCGTCCGCCCGCAAAACCCAAGGGTTGAGCCGCTTATCGCCCCTCTGCCCCTCGCCTCGGAAGTTTGCTGGGGCCAGGGGCATTTCAACCGCATGATCACTAATCACAAATATTTGCCACATTGGGGGTGGCAAAACTCGAGCTGGGGCCCCACAATTTGCGTCACTGTAGGAGGTGACGCGCATGTTTCTCGATAATCGCCAGGTGGCGATGGACAGTCTGCTGGAAGCGTTGGCCGATAGCATTGATTATTTTCAGGACAATCTCGAGCGCCTGCGCCCGTCGCTGCGCGATGCTCTCGAGCCTCATTTCGAGGCGCGCAGGAAGTCGATGCGCAAACTGCAGGCCCTCGCACGACGCCATCTCGACCTCCTGCCGCGTGATGCCGATGTCGAACGTGATGACTACATGTGGCTGTGGAGTCGCCTGAAGAGCTTTGTCGGCAACGATTCCCAGGTACTGATCAATGAGCTGCTGGAGCAGGAACGCGTGCTGATGCAGTCGCTGTCAACACTGTTCACCCATCCTCTGCCGAGCTCCATAGAGCCGGTCATCGAGGAAGTGTGGAAAGGTTGCCGCTCGCTGATTCGCGAACTGTACCAGTTGCAGAAGGACACCGCGCCGAAGAAGGCGCAACAACGTCAGCCTCGCACCAAACGCTCCTCACGCCGCTGACATTTACCGGGCGGGCTCTTCCCGCCCGGCGTTGCGGTCCGGCCTCATCATCGGCGGCGCCTCGTCGGCCGCCGGCGATCCCAGGCTACCTCGATGGATCGCTTCCTCCCACACCCGCTCACCCATGCGCACAACGGCTGCCGACTGCCCCTCGATGGCCGGTCGCTTGAGAATCAATGGGTCTGATGCTTCCGGCACCTCGATCAGAGGAACAATATCCAGGGGCTCCACAGGCCCGAGGAAATGTGGCTCACGTTTCCACAGATAGAGATCACCAATGGTGGCAGCACGCGCTATCCACTCACGAAGCAGCAGCAACCACATGGCATCCGCAGGCAAGCGCGGTGCTGCGCAACCAACGGCCTCGATACCCAGGGCATCGGCGATAAACAGGGCCCTGGGCAGATGCCAAGCCTGGGTGATGAGCATCGCCTTGTCGACACCAAAGACATCACGCGCGCGAGCCAGGGTATCAAAAGTACTGAACCCAGCATAGTCGAGCGTCATATCTACTGTCCGTACACCACGCTTGAGCAGATCTTTCCACATGGTGATGGGCTCGTTGTAGTAACGAGTGGCGTTGTCACCGGAAACCAGCAGGTGCTCAAGACGCCGTTCGCTCATCAACTCCGCTGCAGCCTGCATGCGCCCCTCAAAATGCGGGTTGCGCTCGCCGCTGCGAGTCCAGTGGGATGTTCCAAAGACAATGCCGACGCCCTGTGACGGACAGGATGCCAGAGGCACAATGCGCTCTCGAGTACTGGCAACCACCCAGAGGTTGGCCACCAGCAGCACGGCTGCCAGCCCCAGCACCAGCATGCCCGCCACCAGCAGAAAACGACGACAAAACGTAACAAGCGACTCGCGCATGGTGCTCCCATTCAAGCGGCGAAATCAGCGGGCCTTGAGCAAATCGTACTATCCCGACAATGCTTCCCTGCCTCGAGCCGCCGCAGGACGGCGACATGAGATGCCGCTGGCGCGACATCATCACCTCTCGTCTAGAACATGCCCAACTCGAGTCTGGCCTCTTCCGACATCATCTCACGACTCCAGGGAGGATCGAAGACAATCTCGGTATGCACGCGAGCAATCTGCGGAGCGCCGAGGATCTTGTTGCGCGCATCCGCCGCTATCACATCTCCCATTCCACAGCCAGGTGCGGTCAGGGTCATGCGAATGGTGACGATCCTCTCACCGCTGATCAGGCGCTCGATACGACACCCATAGACCAGCCCCAGATCGACAATATTGACCGGAATCTCGGGATCGAAACAGGTCCTCAACTGATCCCAGACAAACTGTTCGATCTGCTCTTCGCTGGCGTCTTCCGGGAGTGTCGGTCGCGGCAGTGCCTCGAGCCCCAGCGCATCAAGGTTTGCCCCCTCGACCAGATAAAGGCGCCCCTCGAAGGCAACACTGACCGTGCTGCCCTTGGCCTGCATCACACTGACGATACTGTCCTCGTCGAGGGTCACGGTCTTGCCGAAGGGAATCGAGATCGCATCGACATCACGCTGCAGGGGCAATTGCTGCCCCTTGCTGAGCTGCGCGATCTGTTCGTTGTCGCTCATGGCACTCCCGTTCAGCGCAACATGTTGATGACGTGCTGGAGGCCATCGACGAAGACATCGACTTCCTCCGGGGTGTTGTAGGCCGCGAAGGAGGCGCGACAGGTTGCATCGACACCCAGCCGGCTCAACAGTGGCTGGGCGCAGTGATGGCCGGTACGGATCGCTACCCCGAACTGGTCGATCAGCAGGCCGATATCCTGACTGTGGGCACCGTCCACCACGAAGGACAGCACCGCCGCCTTCTCCGGCGCCGTACCGATGATCCTCAGGCCGTCGATGCCGGAAACCGCCTCGCTGGCATGCTTCAACAAGCGATTTTCCCAGGCGGCGATATGCTCCAGGCCAATGCTGTTGACCCATTCGATGGCGCGACCGAAGGCCACCACCTCGGCGATGGCTGGAGTGCCAGCCTCGAACTTGTGGGGAATGTCCGCGAAGGTCGTCGGTACATCGAACGAGACCGTAGCAATCATCTCACCACCACCCTGCCAGGGCGGCATTGCCTCGAGCAGTTCAGCGCGACCATAGAGGGCGCCAGCACCGGTCGGGCCATAGACCTTGTGCGCTGAAAGGGCATAGAAGTCGGCACCGATGTCCTGCACGTCGATGGCGATATGCGGTGCGGCCTGAGCCCCGTCAATCAGAACGAGAGCACCATGCTCATGAGCAGTGGCCGTCATCTCCTTGACCGGGTTGATGGTGCCCAGCGCATTGGAGACGTGATTCACGGCCACCAGCCGGGTACGCTCGTTGAGAAGATCGTGATAGGCGTGTAGATCCAGCACACCACGCTCATCCACCGGAATCACCTTGATGGTGAAACCGCGCTCTTGCGCCAGCAATTGCCAGGGCACGATGTTGGAGTGGTGCTCCATCTGTGAGACCAGCACCTCATCACCCGCGCCGAGGTTCGCACGCCCCCAGCTCTGGGCGACCAGATTGAGCGCTTCGGTAGTGCCGCGGGTGAAGATCACCTCACGGCTCTCGGCGGCATTGATGAAGGCACGCACCGTCTCGCGTGCATTCTCGAATGCGGCAGTGGCCTCATCGGCCAGGCTATGCAGACCACGATGAATATTGGCATTCATCCGCCGGTAGTAGTGGTCGAACGCATCGATCACCGATTGAGGCGTCTGACAGGTCGCCGCGTTGTCGAAATAGACCAGCGGTTTGCCATGCACCTCGCGTTCGAGGATCGGGAAATCCTTGCGCACCCGAGCCACGTCCAGCAGAAGGTCGCTGAAATTGGTCATGTCTCAATCCTCATTCAGGGCAACCGCAGCCTGCACCAACCCTGCCAGGTTGAAACGTTCCGGCAGCTTGCCGGCAACGGTCAGTTCGACACGCTCGGCAATGACATCCAGACCGACCTGATCCATGACCTCACCGGCAAAGGCCAGTGTCAGCAGACCGCGCGCCGTGGCCTCGTCCAGCCCGCGAGCACGCAGGGCAAACACCGCCTCTTCATCCAACTGGCCGGTGGTGGCACCGTGGGCGCACTTGACGTCATCGGCGTAGATCTCGAGCTCCGGCTTGGTATTGATCTGGGCACGATCGGACAGCAACAGGTTGGCGTTGCTCTGCTCGGCCTCGATCTTCTGGCTGTCCCGCTTGACGATGACCTTGCCGTTGAACACGCCATGGGCGCGGTCGTCGAGAATGCCCTTGTAGTTCTCACGCGAAAAGGTATGCGGCGCGTTGTGATTCGCCAGGGTGTGGTTGTCCACATGCTGACGATTGCGGCCATGGAACAGGCCATTGAAGGTGGCCTCGGCCCCCTGGCCATTGAGGTCCGTGATCAGGTCATTGCGCACCAGACCACCACCCAGCGTCAGGTTGAAGGAGGTGTAGCGCGAATCCCTCGCCTGCTCGACATGGATACTGGCGATATGCAGGTCCTGCTCGGGGGACTCCAGCAGCTTGTAGTGGGTCAGGATGGCACCACGGTCGAGCATGATTTCCTCGACCAGGTTGGTGAAGTTGGCCGCGTCCTTCTCTCCCACATGGTGCTCGATGATGGTCGCCTCACTGCGTCCGCCGGCCTCGACCAGAATACGCGGATGACTCATCACCGCCGAGTCGGCATGGCGCGACAGGAACTGCAGTACAATCGGCTTCTCCACCACCGTACCTGGTGCCAGACGCACCAGCGCCCCTTCCTCGAAGAAGGCGGTATTCAGCGCCGAGAAGGCCGAGAACTCGACACCGGTCAGGCGCCCTAGTGGTCCACCCACGGCCTCGTGGTTCTCGGCCAGCGCCTGGGACAGCGGTTGCACGGCGAGTCCACTGGGTAGGTCGGCAAGATCCGACAGCACACTCGAGAACACCCCATCGACAAAGGTAAGCCGGTAGCCGTCGATCGGCAGGGTCAACGCTGCCGCCGAGGCCGGAGAGAACTCAGCGCTGTCCGCCAGACGAAAGTCACCACGGCTGATGGCCCGGACATCGGTATATTTCCACTGCTCGATGCGGCGATGGGGAAAGCCCATGGCCTCGAAACGCGCAGCTCCAGCCTGACGGCGCGCCGCTATCCAGCTTGGCTCGCTGCCGCGCTCGGCATTACGCTCGGCGAGACGATCGAGAAAGGATTGAACATCGCTCATGCCGCAGGCTCCTCAACGACCCAGTCGTAGCCACGCGATTCGAGTTCATGCGCCAGCTCAGCTCCGCCGCTCTTGACGATTCGGCCGTCGACCAGCACATGAACCCGATCGGGAACGATGTAGTCAAGCAGGCGCTGATAATGGGTCACCAACAGAATGGCGCGCTCTTCACCGCGCAGAGAGTTGACGCCTTCGGCCACCACTTTCATGGCATCGATATCGAGGCCAGAGTCGATCTCGTCGAGCATCGCCAGTCTCGGCTGCAGCACCAACATCTGCAGGATCTCGTTGCGTTTCTTCTCACCCCCGGAAAAGCCTTCATTGACCGCGCGCTGCAGGAAGCTGGTGTCCATCTTCATGAACGCCACCTTCTCCTTGATCAACTTCATGAATTCCGGCGCAGGAATCTCGCCTTCACCCCGTGCCTCACGCTGGGCATTCAGCGCAGCCTTGAGCAGATAGATGTTCTTGACCCCCGGAATCTCCACCGGGTACTGGAAGCCGAGCAACAGGCCGGCCTGGGCACGCTCCTCGATTTCCATCTCCAGAACATCACGACCTTCGAAGGTGATGCTGCCGGACGTCACTTCATAGCCGTCCTTGCCGGCAATCACCGCAGACAGCGTCGACTTGCCGGCGCCGTTCGGGCCCATGATGGCGTGAACCTCACCGGGGTTGATGGTCAGAGTGAGTCCCTTGAGGATCTCGGAACCCTCGACCGTGACATGCAGATCCTTGACTTCGAGCATCTTGCCTACCTTTAACCTGATCTCGGGCCGCGCCAACGGCCCGGAAAATGAATTTGGATGTATATCGGGTGGTGACTAGCCCACCGCGCCCTCGAGGGTAACGTTCAGCAATGCTTCCGCTTCCACCGCGAACTCCATCGGCAATTCCTGGAAGACGTCCTTGCAGAAACCGTTGACGATCATGTTCACGGCATCCTCCTCGGAGATTCCCCGGCTCTGGCAATAGAACAGCTGGTCCTCGCCGATCTTCGAGGTGGTCGCCTCGTGCTCGACCGTCGCCGTGCTGTTGCCGATCTCCTGATAGGGGAAGGTATGCGCGCCACAGGTATCGCCGATCAACAGCGAATCACACTGGGTAAAGTTGCGTGCTCCCTTCGCCCGCGGGCCGATCTTGACCAGACCACGATAGGACTGGTTGGAACGCCCGGCGGAGATGCCCTTGGAGACGATCGTCGAGCGGGTACCTTCGCCAAGGTGGATCATCTTGGTGCCGGTATCCGCCTGCTGCCGACCATTGGTCACCGCTACGGAATAGAACTCACCGATACTGTCCTTCCCGCGCAGTACGCAGGACGGGTACTTCCAGGTAATCGCCGAACCGGTCTCGACCTGGGTCCAACTGATGTGTGAGCGGTCACCACGGCAGTCGCCACGCTTGGTGACGAAGTTGTAGATACCGCCCTTGCCGTTCTCGTCACCCGGATACCAGTTCTGCACCGTGGAGTACTTGATCTTGGCGTCTTCCAGTGCAACCAGTTCCACCACGGCGGCATGCAGCTGATTCTCGTCGCGCATCGGCGCGGTACAGCCTTCGAGGTAGGACACCTGGGCCTGCTTCTCGCAGACGATCAAGGTACGTTCGAACTGACCGGTATTGGCGGCGTTGATACGGAAGTAGGTCGACAGCTCCATCGGGCAGGTCACGCCTTCGGGGACAAAGACGAAGGAGCCGTCGGTGAATACCGCCGAGTTGAGCGCCGCGAAATAGTTGTCGGCAGTCGGGACCACGGTGCCCAGGTACTGTCGGACCAACTCGGGGTAGTCGCGAATCGCTTCGGAAATCGAGCAGAAGATCACACCCGCTTCGTGGAGCTTGTCCTTGAAGGTGGTGGCAACCGATACCGAGTCGAACACCGCATCCACCGCGACGCCGGCCAGAGCAGCACGTTCGTGCAGCGGAATACCCAGCTTCTCGTAGGTCTCGAGCAGCTTGGGGTCGACTTCATCAAGGCTCTGCGGGCGATCCTCAGGACGCTTGGGCGCACTGTAGTAGGAGATCGCCTGGTAATCGATGGGCGGATAGTCCAGATGCGCCCAGGACGGAGCCGTCATCTTGAGCCACTGGCGATAGGCGTCGAGGCGCCACTCCAGCATCCACTCCGGTTCACCCTTCTTGTTCGAGATGAAGGCAATGGTGCTCTCGTCCAGGCCGGGCGGTACCGTTTCGCTTTCGATGTCGGTCACGAAGCCTTCTTTATACTCGCGACGGACAAGCTGTTCCATTTCCTGACTTGCCATGATGTGTCCCCTCCCGGAATGTTGGGTCGGCGGGCGTTGCCCGACCTGGGTCTTGAAATCCAGGCATTGAAATCCCGGTATTGAAATCTAGAGTTTGAGATCCAGGTTTTGAGATCCTTGTTTGCAGTGGCGCCTTTCATGCTGCTGCCGGATCTCATCTGCCCGGCTTGGCTACTGCGGTATGCTTCGGCTGTCGGGCTAGGCCTCGACGGCCAGAGTCACGGACTGAATCGGCAACCTCACCGGCAGCTTCAATGGCGTAGTGGCCGCCAGATGCGCCAGAGTGATGCTGTCGAGCAACTCGCGGATGGCGACGGAAACCCGTTGCCAGTTGTCGGATACGCCACAGGTCGAGGCCAGATCACAGTCGCCATCGGCATGGCTGCATTCCGTGACCGCCACCGGCCCCTCAATGGCGGCGATGATATCGCTGGCGGTAATCTGCGAGGCAGGGCGCGCCAGGCTGTACCCCCCCTGGGCTCCGCGGCGCGACTCCAGCAGACCGGCTCTGACCAGCATCTTCAGCGTCTTGCTGACGGTCGGATGAGGGAGCTGCACTGCCTCGGCCAGCTCTGCCGCGGCATGCGGTTGCTGCGGATGCCGTGCAATCTGCGCCATTACCACTGCCGCATAATCCGTCAACCGCGATAGCTTGAGCATGCCTACTCCCCGTATCACCACTCCAGAATCCGGCAAGGTTTTCCGCCTCACCTCTTAATGCGGACCATTTTAGTCCTGTATGAAATCCATGTGAAGAGGTAACCCAGGCTATTACGCCAATAGAGAGGAATTTATCGACATGTTCGGCACCATTCGCATCAAAATGACAATCGTTATCATTTTCATGCGCACCCGCGATCATGATATCCGTCCCCTTCCTTCCAAATAACTGCCTGGAATGGCACAGCATCATATCCATCAATTCCACTCATTGCAGATCGTCATTCATGACTAAAACAAATAGATATGGGCTTCTGCTACCCTTGTAGTCACTTGAGGGTTCATGGCCACCCAGGCGTCTCGCTGGCACACCAACTGCCTGCACGAGCCGATCGGTTGCGTCCATGACATCAATAAAAACGGCGCTTGCCGATTCTGAAGGAGTCACCCATTTGGAACTGATCCAATACACCATCGACAACTTCGGCCTGTTGCTGGCAAAGACGCTTGAGCATATTGCCCTGGTCGGCGTCGCGGTGGGGATTGCCATCATTACTGGAGTCCCCATCGGGATTGCCATTACACGCAATGAGCGCCTCGCCAGGGCTGTGCTCTATACCGCCTCCATCATTGTCACGATCCCTTCCATTGCCCTGTTCGGCATCATGATTCCCGTGCTGTCCCTGATTGGTCAGGGCATCGGCTACGTGCCCGCGGTCATCGCCGTACTGCTCTACTCGCAGTTGCCGATCATCCGCAACACCTATACCGCCATCAACAACGTCGACCCGGCATTGCGTGAAGCCGCTCGCGGCATTGGCATGAGCCACAATCAACGCCTGCGCATGGTGGAAATCCCGCTCGCCGTTCCCGTCATCATGGCCGGCGTTCGTACCGCCGTGGTGCTCAACATCGGGGTCATGGCCATCGCCACCTATATCGGGGCCGGCGGGCTCGGCACCTTTATCAGCCGCGGCATTTCGCAATCCGATCCGCGCCAGTTGATTGTCGGCGCCATCGCCGTGAGTCTGCTGGCCATCATCGTCGACTATGCATTGCTCGCCCTGCAGAAGCGCCTGACGCCCAAGGGCATGGAGCGGGCCCTCAGTACCACCTGAGCCGCCACCATTTGTAACCGCCCCGTCCTGTTTTTACAGGAACAGGAATGCGCCAATGATTCTTACAAGGACCCGCCAATGATTCGACTGGAAAACCTGACCAAGGTCTTTGATACGCCCAAGGGCGCAGTCGTAGCCGCTGACCATGTCACTATGGAAGTTCCCAGCGGCGAGATCTGCATCCTGCTCGGCCCCTCAGGCTGCGGCAAGACCACCACACTCAAGATGATCAACCGTATCATCAAGCCCAGTTCCGGCAAGGTCTTCATCAACGATGAGGATACCTCCGGCCTGAATACCCAGGACCTGCGCCGCAATATCGGCTATGTCATCCAGCAGATCGGTCTGTTTCCCAACATGACCATCGAGGAAAATATCGCAGTGGTACCTAAATTGCTGGGCTGGGACAGCAAGCGCTATCGTGAGCGCGCCCGCGAGCTGATGGACATGATCGCACTGGACCCAGACGCCTTTCTCAAGCGTTACCCCAACGAATTGTCAGGGGGCCAGCAGCAGCGTATCGGCGTTGCCCGAGCGCTGGCAGCGGATCCGCCGGTGATGCTGATGGATGAGCCTTTCGGCGCTATCGACCCGATCAATCGGGCGGTGATCCAGGACGAGTTCCTCAAGATGCAGCAGGAACTGAACAAGACCATCATGTTCGTCAGCCACGACATCGACGAAGCCATCAAGATGGGCGATCGCGTTGCCGTATTCCGCGACGGCAAACTGGTGCAGTATTCCTCCCCGGATGACCTGCTGGCAGCGCCGAAGAATGCCTTCGTCGAATCGTTCCTCGGTGAGGACCGTGCCCTCAAGCGCCTCAATCTGGTCAAGGTCAGAGAAGTGGTCAGCGATGAGATCGGTACGGTCGAACCCGGCGATACCCTCGAGGCCGCCCTCGCCCGCATCGACGACTACGGCTATCAGAACTCGATTCTGATGGTCAACGAGCGCCGCCAGCCCGTTGGGCTGATCAGCCGTGCCGTAGCGCGCACTACCCGAGGCTACTGCCGCGATCATTTCCAGAATGTTCCCGCCTCGGTGAATCTCGACGACGACCTGCGCAAGGTCGCCTCACTGATGTTTGCCCAGGACATGACCTGGCTGCCCTGTGTCGACGACGACGGGCGCGTGTGCGGGCAGATCACCCAGCGCGCCATGACCCACCATCTCGGTGCGCGATTCCGTACTCAGGAAGCGGAAGCTGCAGCCACCACTGGCGAACAGCCGAGGGGGTGAGCCTATGCGCATTCGTAATCTACGCAGTGCCGCCTATGGACTGGGGTTGCTGGCTGCCTTCTGTCTCGGTATCTGGATCCCGCTGGACGAATTCCTGTTCTATCTACCGGATGTCCAATACCTGACAATGCAGCATATGTGGCTGACGGCGATGTCCGGGGGGTTGGCCCTGCTGGTAGCTATCCCGCTGGGCACCGTACTGTCCCGCCCCAGCATGACGAAGTACGCCGAGACCATCATGCAGGGTCTCAATGTCGGCACCACCATTCCGACGCTGGCGGTGCTGGCTCTGTCGATGAGCTTTCTGGGCATCGGCACGGTACCTGCGGTATTCGGTCTGTTCGTCGCCACACTATTACCGATCACCCGCAATACCTATGCTGGCCTCAAGGGCGTATCGCCCGCGCTCAAGGAAGCCGCGGCAGGTATCGGCATGTCACCCATGCAGAGGCTGCTCAAGGTCGAACTGCCCAATGCCCTGTACGTGATCTTCGCCGGGATTCGTACCGCGCTGACCATCAACGTAGGTACCGTCCCGCTGGCCTTCCTGATTGGCGCTGGCGGCCTGGGAGAATTGATCTTCACCGGTATCGATCTCTATGACCCGGTCATGATGCTGTCCGGCGCCATTCCCACGGCCATGCTCGCCGTGCTGGTTGATGCATTGATAGCCGCCACAGCCTTTCTGGTGGTGCCCCGCGGCGTCAATCCGAATCGCCTATAACCATTTGCAGGCCTCGAAACCGGCCACATCTCCGATAACAATCGGTAGAAGGAGAAAGCCCATGAAAACCTGGATTCCCGTGATTGCCGGCGTAGCACTCGCCGGCTCGGCTGCAGTTGCCAACGCCAATGAAATCGTCGTCGGCGGCAAGAACTTCACCGAGCAGCAGCTCATCGCCAGCATGACCAGCCAATATCTGGATAACCTCGGCTATGACGTCGAGACGCGTGCCGGGATGGGGTCAGCCGTACTGCGGCAGGCACAGGAGAACGGCCAGATCGACCTCTACTGGGAATACACCGGGACTTCGCTGATCAACTACAACGATGTCACCGAGTCACTCAGCCCCGAGGAGACCTACCAGCGCGTCAAGGAGCTGGACGCCGAAAAGGGTCTCGTCTGGCTCGAGCCATCCGCCGCCAACAACACCTATGCGTTGGCCATGCGTGCCGACAGCATCGAGGAAACCGGTATCAGCACGCTGTCGGAGCTGGCCCAGGCCGTCAATGATGGGCAGGAGCTATCCTTTGCCATGAACGCCGAGTTCTACGCCCGCGAGGACGGTTGGCGCCCGCTGCAGCAGGCCTATGACTTCCGTGTCGGTCGAGCTGACGTGAAGCGCATGGATTCCGGGCTGGTCTACCAGGCCCTGCGTGATGGCCAGGTGGAAGTCGGCCTGGTGTTTGCCACCGATGGTCGTATCCCGGCCTTCGATTTCCAGGTGCTGGAAGATGACCAGAACTTCTTCCCGGCCTATGCCCTGACGCCAGTGGTGCATGAAGATACCCTGGCCGAGAACCCGGAGCTGGAAGCTCAGATGAACGCTCTGTCTGCGCTGCTGGACGATGACACCATGGCGCAGCTCAACGCGCAGGTCGACGTCGACCGCGAGACCATCGAGGATGTCGCCCACAACTTCCTGGTCGAGAACGAACTGATCGAGGAATAATCCTCACCGGGGCGGCTCCGCCGAGTCGCCCTGGTTGACTTGCCCCCTCCCTGCCCCTTCCACCGCGCGGTCCCTCCTCCGCAAGGTACCACAACGTTACCGAGCACTGCAGCCACGGGCTCCTGCCACGGATAGCTCACGTACTCTTGCCGAGGGTATCTATAGAAGCAGTGCCTTCATCGGCATCCACAAGCCCATCAGCACCATTATCAGATTTTCCGTTAACGAGACAAAGCCCAGCGGAACACGACTGTTGCCGCCGACACAGGCACACTTGAGCTGCCGCTTGTCGATATAGACGGCCTTGATGACGGATATGGCACCCACGCTTCCGATGAATAACGCCAGTGGTGCCGCAATCCAGACCAGAGTCCCTGCCAGCATCAGAATACCTGCCAGTGTTTCTGCATAGGGATAGACATAGCCATAGCGAACGTGGCGCTGGGCGAGCAGGTCATAGTTGAGAAACATGGTGCTGAAGCTTTCCACATCCTGAAGCTTCTGAAGGCCAAGCAGGACCATGGCTGAGGCGATCGCAAATTCCAGCGTGCGCAACGTCACAAGCCCCAGACCAACCATCCAACTGATCGCCATGCCGATCAATAATGCCGTGGTGAAGATTGCGATCACCGGGCGATAGGTAACCTCCTTGTCGCCGGGGACACTCATGCCCAGATGGGCGCGTACCGCTTCATACCCTCCGATCCGCTCGTCTCCGATATACACCTGAGGCGTTGTGTCGACACCCGCCTCCTGCTGGAAGCGATCAATGGCATCGCGGGAGACAAGAGTATGGTCTTCGACCTTGTATCCCTTCCGCTTCAACAGATCCAGGGTCTTGAGGCCAAAGGGGCATAGGTGCTCGTCAGTTTTCATCCGATAGAGTCGAGCAGTTTGCTGCCCTGAGGCTACGGGGGTCGTACCTGTACTCATCCGTTATTCCTGCTCATGGTCATGGTGAATGAAAAGAGGACAGACAACCTTCGAGAGAGGATGTCCTGTGTGCCCTCCTGCGGTAAGCGTAGAAGCCTTGTGTCAGGAAAAGGGCAAGCGTAACGCCAGAAAAGAGCTGGCCCACAACCACTACAACCGCTCCTCTCCTCCGCCACTGCCCTTCGCGCTACAAAGCCCGGTATATTGGTTCCTCGACCTGACCCTATCGAAATGCAGGAGACACTCCATGCCAACAGCACTGTCCGGCGCCATCGTGATCACCGGTGGCTCACGCGGTATTGGCCGCGCCACGGCCCTGGCCTGCATTCGGGCCGGCGCCCGAGTCATGTTCAGTTACCAGGGCAATGAAGATGCCGCCCGACGCACGCTGGAAGACTGCTGGGCACTGGCCGGTAGCGACGGTATCAGCGCACTGCGCGGTGATGTCCGCGACGAGAACCACGTAAGCGCATTGTTCCAGCAGGCCCGGTCACGGTTCGGCGCGATCACTGGCGTGGTCAACAACGCCGGCATCGTCGCGCCTTCCATGCCGCTGGCCGACATGGATATCGAGCGCATGCGCCGGGTCACCGAGATCAATGTGCTCGGGGCGCTGCTGGTGGCTCGCCAGGCGGCCCGCGAGTTGGCCGATGGTGGCTCGCTGGTCAATGTCGGCTCCATGGCGGCCAAACTGGGCTCGCCCAACGAGTATGTCGACTATGCCGCCAGCAAGGGAGCCGTGGATAGCCTGACCTTCGGCCTGTCGAAGGAGCTGGGGCCACGCGGCATCCGGGTCAATTGCGTGCGTCCGGGGCTCATCGCCACGGATATCCATGCCAGCGGCGGGCGCCCGGAACGCATCGCCGAGCTTGGCCCCCTGTGTCCACTGGGAAGGCCAGGGCAAGCCGAAGAGGTTGCCGATGCCATTGTCTGGCTGCTGTCGGAGGCTTCCTCCTATACCACTGGCGCCATGATCGATGTTGCAGGAGGACGCTGACAGGAAGCACATTTCCGGAAAATTTAATGCTAGAATATCAGCATCATTTTCAGACGATTCAGCGCGGATTTCAGCATGAATAGCTCAGCCACTTCCCCGTCCATTGAAACGCCATTCTCCTTTCTTGTCATGGGAGTTTCAGGGTCAGGAAAATCACACATCGGCCGCCAGCTTGCCAATGTCACCGGTGCGCTTTTCATCGATGGTGATGACTACCACAGTGCACTCAGCATCGACAAGATGTCACGCGGCGAACCGCTATCGGATGATGACAGAAAGGAGTGGTTGGAAACCCTCGCAGAATTGTTCAACCAGCACCGCCGGGATGGAAATTCAGTCATCATTGGTTGCTCGGCGCTCAAGCGCCGCTATCGAGATATTCTTCGTCAGGGTGCGCCCGGTCTGCGTATTCTCTATCTGCATGGTGAACGCGAAGTGCTACTGCAACGCCTGAACAGTCGTGGCGACCATTTCTTCAATGGCGAACATATGCTCAACAGTCAACTCGACACCCTGGAAATTCCCGGTAATGACGAGGCCATTCGTTGCAGTATCGAACAGATGCCAGCACAAATCATTGAAGAATTTCTCAGCGAACTGAGGAAAAGTTTTTAGCAGGTGATTCGGTAATTATCACGCTCAGAAAAGCACTTTTCTCTTCTTGTTCCACTAGATGTAAAACGACTGATCACCAGAAAAGAAAACGACGCTTGTGGCGCCGTTTCCTTTGTAGCCATTCATCTTGTATTGAACGAATTCATCATACAGTTTGATGGCGTTCCGCCAGAGCCAGCAATCCCGCCAGAGTGGCGGCATCGCTATCGATTTCCCTGACACTGAACTGATGCATTTCCAGCGCCTGACGGTAGAGCGGATTGAGCCCGCTGGAACCCACCAGCAGGACTTCATCGATATGACTCAGCAATGACCCCCGCTGGGCAAGGATCTCACTGCCGATCAGTACCCCGGACAGGAAGCTGGCCACTTCATGCGTCGCAAGGCCAGCATACAGATGACGGCTGCGCGCCTCGAACAGGGCATGTAATACCCCGGCAGGGTGTTGCGCCGCAGCCAGTCCCTGAGCAAAGCCCTTCTTGCTGTGCGGGTGCTCACCACGTGCCGGCTCCCCCGGGAGGGTATGGAAACGCACCGCATGGAAAAGCTCGCCGGTCATCGCAGTGCTGAAGTCCACCAAGCTGGCCTGCTCGAGTCGAGCCCATTTGCTGTGCGTACCCGGCAGACAACACACTGCACTGTCACGTTCGGCCAGAGCCAGCGCGCCGAAAGCCTGGATTTCCTCACCACGCATCACATCCACATGGTCGTCACGCACCACCTTGAGTCCCGGTACTATCCAGGCATTGTCGAGACCGGGAGCCGCCACCACATTGGCTGCCAGATCCTCGGCAGCGGCCGGAACCTCCAGTTGCGGAGCCTCACTCCAGCCACGTGCCGAGCCGACCATCCCCGACAGGTAGACGGGCACCTTGCCCCCCTCCCGCCAGCGCCCCACCTGCGACTCGCAGTAATGCGGAAACTCGGCGGTAGTCAGCGCCCGCAGCCCGGCATCGGAGCGCACCGTTTCCAGGCACTCACCGCTGTGCCGGTCGACGAGGAAGGCGCGGAAATTGCTGGTGCCCCAGTCGATGGCGATCAACCGCTCACTCATGCACGCTCTCCTGCCAGTCGCTTCCATTCGGCAACCAGCTGGGCGGCAATGATCCCGACTTCCTCGGCAGAGCGTCCCGGCTTGTACAGATTACTGCCGTAACCAAAACCGCCGATGCCTGCGGCATGCCACTCCGCCATATTGCCGAGTTCAATACCACCGACCGCCAGTACCGGTAGGCCAGCCGGCAGAATCGCCTTGATATCCTTGAAGTAGCCGGTCCCCAGCCGCGCCGCCGGAAACAGCTTCAGAGCTGTCGCACCGGCTTTCGCCGCGGCCAGAGCCTCAGTCGGTGTCATGCAACCGATCATCGGCGCCAGGCCTCGCTGCGCACCGAGAGAAACCAGCGCTGGCTCGGTGTTGGGCGTGATCATCAGAGGCGCCCCCAACTCGGCGAGACGTGCCGTATCATCTTCTTCCAGCACGGTCCCGGCACCGATCAGCACGTGATCCGGACAATGAGCCACCGCGCGCTCGATGCTCTGCCAGGGTTGCGGTGAATTGAGCGGTATCTCGATCAGGCGAAATCCCGCCTGAACCAGGGCATCACACACCGGAACGATCTCGTCCGGGGTGATACCGCGCAGGATAGCCACCAGCGGCAGCTCTGCCATCGCCGTATCCAGCACCTGGCGTTGTGTATCATTCATGGAAGTCCTCCTATCGACGAATCATTCTACCGCACCTCACCATTCCACCAGCCGCTGGCAATCTCATACCAGCCACTGACCCGCCGCCAGCAATCTCACACCAACCACAGCGCCATGTTGGGCCACATCAGCAAGGCGGCGAGGACACAGAGCTGCAGGGCGATGAACGGCAGCACCGCGACAAAGATGTCCTTGAGACTGATGCCCGGAGGTGCCACGCCCTTGAGATAGAAGGCGGCCGGCCCGAAGGGCGGCGACAGGAAGGACACCTGCATGTTGACCGCGAACAGGATGCCGAACCAGATCGGGCTGTAGCCCAGCTGGATGATGATCGGCACGAAGATCGGCAGGGTCAGCATGGCCACCCCGATCCAGTCGAGGAACATGCCCAGCACCAGCAGGATCGCCATCATCACCAGGATGATCACCACCGGCGCCACGTCCAGGTCCATGATCATGCCGGAAATGAAGCGGTTGCCGCCCATCAGGTTGTAGACCCCGACCAGCGCCGCGGCACCGATCCCGATCCAGATGATCATGCCGCAGGTCACCAG
>NZ_FRCA01000003.1 GCF_900142755.1 Halomonas cupida
ACCTGATCCCTTGCCGAACTCAGTAGTGAAACCGCTCAGCGCCGATGGTAGTGTGGGGTCTCCCCATGTGAGAGTAGGTCATCGTCAGGCATTTACATCGAGAAAACCCCGAGCCATAAGGCTCGGGGTTTTTTCATGTCCGGTGTCTGGTGATGGCCTGGCCTTTCCATGTGAGAGTAGGGTGACCAGCGCCCGGGCAAGATATATCTTGCCAGGTGGTCACGGGCACGGACTTGTCCGTGCACCGGCTCGCGCCCATTCATGGGCGCCGAGGCGTCAGGCATTTATTCAGAAGAACCCCGGTCATCGAGCGATGGTCGGGGTTTTTCGCCTTCTGGAGCAGGCCACGAGCGACGAGCACGCTACGCTCGGGCCGCGAGCAGTGCCGTGCCACCATGCTGCTCGAAGCTCGAAGCTCGAAGCTCGAAGCTCGAAGCTCGAAGCCCGCCCTGCAATCAATGAACCACAAATACATCAAGACATGGACCTTGCTGCCGATAGATAGATGGAAGGCGGGTGCATTTTTGCCCTGCGCTCCATTTTCCCGGATCTGGAACAAGGCCCATGACCATGTTTCTCGCAGTATCTTGCTGTTCTATCTCCATTGGAGGGCAAGAAGTACGGTTTCTCTCGTCGGCTATCCCCCATATCAAGCGTTCCCCTGCAGCGGTCGCGGATGATGGAGGTGGAGATGCGCTTTAAGTCATTGCGTACCTATGTCGCGTTGTTGGTTGGCTTTTGTATCCTCTCGGTGGTGGGAGCTCTGGTCGCCTACAGCACCTGGGCGGAGACTCGTTCACAGCAACTGGTGGCCGATCATACAGGGGAGCTTCTGCAGCAGGAGGCCGAGCAGAGGCTGAGGACACTGGCAGAGGCCAATGTTCGGCAGATTCGCCAATTGCTGGAAGAGCCGCTGGCAATTGCTCGTAACCTGGCCAGCATCAATGCCTTGATTGGGCAGAAGGATGAAGACGGACGGGTTCGCCTCGGGCTGAGCCGCGGTGAGATATCCAACCTGGTACGGGATACCGTTGTTCGTCATCCGAGTCTGCTGGATGCCTATATTGGCTGGGAGCCCAACGCCTTCGGTCAGGACCGGCTTTATGCCAGGCAAACGGAAAAGGGGTATGCCCCCAGCGGGCGCTTCACTCCCTGGTGGTACCGGACAACAGACGGGAACATCGACATCCTGCCTCTGGGTGACACCATCGAGTCTGCCGAGATCAACAGCAATGGTCTGCGTCAGGGAGAATATTACCTCTGCTCACGTGAGACCCTGTCCGCGTGCATCATTGATCCCAGTATCTATGACTATAACGGTGAGAAACTGCTGGTGACCTCCTTCAATGCCCCGATCCTGGTCGATGGTGAGTTCAGAGGAGTCGCAGGAGTGGATCTGACGGTCGACTTTCTTCAGGGAGTGCTGAGCAAGAGCAATGCTGGCCTGTACGACGGTATCGGTGATATGACACTGATCGCATCCCATGGGGTCGTGGTGGCATCCACTGAGCATCCCGATAGTCTGGGCAAACTGAGCGCGAACATTCTGGACGACGAGGTGCGTGAGCAGGTTCTGGCTGCTCAGTCAGGTGAGAGCCGCTATCACCTGGATGAAGCGACGCAGTCGTTCCAGCTCTACTATCCCTTTGTCGTTGGCGATGACATGCAGCAACACCCCTGGGTACTGACCATCTCACTACCAGAAAGCGCTGTTCTGGCTGGGTTGCACAGGCTTGCGGGCGAGTTGGATGCGCAACGACAACAGGACCTGTGGGGCATGCTGATGGTCGGTTCCATCATTGCAGCGTTGGGGCTGTGGGTGAGCTGGTGGGTGGGTGGCAGCATCGCCAGGCCGTTGCGCCATCTGGCCGAACGTATGCGGGAGATTGCTTCCGGTGACGGTGACCTGACTCAGCGCCTGCCGGTGGTGGGTCGCAATGAGTCTGCCCAGTTGGCAAGGGGCTTCAATTCCTTCGTCAGCAAGATCAATGAGGTTCTGCGAGAGGTGCGTGACAACAGTGAGTCAGTGCGCACAGCGGCAGCCGAGATAGCGATGGGTGGCCAGGACCTGTCGCAGCGCACCGAGAATGCTGCGGCGAGCCTGCAACAGACGTCGGTGTCCATGGAAGAAATCACCCAGACCATTCAGCACACGGCGGAGTCCACACAGAGTGCCAGCAGCCTGTCCCGGTCAGCCACGACCATTGCCCATGAGGGGAGCCAGTCGGTGGGGCGTGTGACGGAGAGCATTCAGGAACTGACCGAAGCCTCGAGGAAGGTCAGTGAGATCGTCACGGTCATTGATGGCATCGCCTTCCAGACCAATCTGCTGTCACTCAATGCATCCATCGAGGCGGCGCGTGCAGGAGAGCACGGGCGTGGCTTCGCCGTGGTTGCCGCGGAAGTGCGCCAACTGGCCAGTCGATCGATCGAAGCCGCCAACCAGATCAGAGAATTGATCGAAAGTGCACAGAGCCGCACCGACGAGAGCGCGGTGCAGGTCAGTCAGGCAGGACAGACCATGGGAGATATCGTGACAAGTATCACCAGAGTGTCTGATCTGCTTGGTGAAATATCCGTGGCAACGGATGAGCAGCGTGGCGGAATGGGCCAGATGAACGTCGCTGTGTCCGAGCTGGATCGTGTGACCCAGCAGAATGCTTCTCTGGTGGAAGAGTCCACTACCGCTGCCAGACAGCTTCAGCAGGCGGCGGATAGACTCGCCCACCTGGTCGGTGGTTTCACTCTCGAAACCAGCGACAGCGAGCGCCAGTATCAGGGCTTTCATTACGAGCCCGAGCGGCATGAGATGTCCATGGCATGACAGCGCCTGGTGATGTCGGACTGCTGACGTTGATCCGAGCCTGGCGCAGACAAAAAAATCCCCGGCCGCAGGCCGGGGAAGTAAACAGAGACTCATCAGGTCTACGATAACCCCAGGGTTCGATTGGCACCATCAGCGATATCCGAGATGACTGTAGGAGATCTGCTCGTCGTGAAGGGGTTGTTGTCTGTGCATCAACTCGTCTCCCTGTGTATCTGTCGGCTATCCTCGGGTGCCTCGTCACGCTGTTCGAGCCCGTAGTCACGGATCACTTGAGCAACCCTCAGCCGGTAGTTCGAGAAGACATTCTGGCGTCCTTGATGCTGCGCCGAGCGGTGCTGCTCGAGCCGGCGCCAGTGTTCGATCGCCTGTTCGTCGCGCCAGAACGATAGTGACAGCACTTTGCCGGGGTGTGTCAGGCTCTCGAAGCGTTCTATCGAGATGAATCCGTCAATTTCGTTGAGCAGTGGTTTCAGTTCAGCGGCAATGTCGAAATACTGCTGGCGACGTTGCTGATGAGGTTGAGCCTCGAAGATGACAGCAATCATGTGGCCTCCGTCTGGTTGCGGTGTTCGAATACCGGGATACGTGCGTTGGGTGAGGGCTTGTAGTGCCAGCGTAGCTGCGCCGGAGTCACCTGACCGGACTGCAGCAGTAGCTGCACTGTGGTGCCCGCAATGGTTGTGGCGAGTGTTTCGCCAGGACAGTGGTGGGAGCCTGCGCCGAAACTGAAGCAACGGCGACTCGGGCGCTCGAGTATGAAGCGCTCCCCTTCTTCATTGGCTTGACTGTCACGATTGGCGGAGGCCAGCAGCAGGATGATGCTGGCGTTGGCCGGCAGCTGTTGTCCCAGGACATCACTGTCCTCGGCCATGTAGCGTCGAGTGAGCTGTATCGGTGGGTCATGGCGCACGACTTCCGCTATCACTTCGCTCAATGTCACATGACGCTGGACCACGCGCTGCATCAGTGCCGGTCGAGAGGCCAGAGTTATCAATGTATTACCTACCAGCCCGGTGGTAGCCTCGAAAGTCTGTACCAGTAATCCTGCCAGGTTGGCTGCTGTTCTGGTTCGGTTATCGGGGCCGAATTCTGCGTTGGTGGCGGGCTGAATGTAGGCTGCCGGGCCATAAGGCGAGCTCAGGTGGTGCTCGAATCTCTGCAACAGCTCCTCGGCGGCGAGATGAGCACGATGCAGGGTTTCCACTTCCCCGACCTCGGCGCTGAAACCAGCGCTGAAGTCTGCGGTGAGCCGTGGCAGAAGCCGGGCTTCGTCCGGCCTGATCCCCAGCAGACGAGCAACGACGGTCACCGGTATCTGGAACATGATGTGATTCACATCCAGTGGCTGACTTTCTGTCATCAGCTGGGTAGCGACACGATGAGTCTCCTCACTGACATCTGCAGCCGTACAGCGCTGAATCGGCGCGGCCAGCATCTGTCTTGGACAGCGGTGAGCGTTGCCTTCGTTCATGCGCATCAAGCGCGAGAACAGCGTTGCCGCTGGCCCCTCTCCAAGAGCGAGAGGGACCGGGGAATCCAGCGGGCGAACTCGGCATCCAGGATGGTTGAGCAGGGTGGTCACAGCGCGTGCTGTGGATGCGACCCAGTGACGACTGGCTTGGTGGTATAGCAGGTCGCCCTGTTGTCGGAGCCTGGCGTACCAGGGGTAGGGGTTGGCAAGGGCTGGAGCGTCCAGAGGGTTCATCTGAGGATCCTTGACGATGGAGGGTGTAGCTCCTGGTATACTCAGTCTGTGACTTGCACACTTCGATGTGAGGCGAAATATGGATGCAATGGAATCCGCGGATATCGGCGTATCGAAAGTGGCGGCGGCCATCGCCGAGCCGGCTCGAACCAGAATGCTGTGCGCGTTGATGGACGGTCATGCCCGGACCAGTACTGAACTGGCGGTGATAGCCGAAGTCAGCCCTTCGACGGCGAGTGCTCACCTGGCCAGGCTCAAGTCACTGTCGCTGGTGCAGCTGCATGCTCAGGGACGGCATCGCTACTACTCACTGGCTGACCGCCGGGTGGCTGAAGCCCTCGAAGGCCTGATGGTCATCGGTCAGGATCTGCGTCCGCCGTTTACTCCCAATACCCCATCGCGTCTGCAGTTGGCGCGCACCTGTTATGACCACATGGCCGGGCGTGTCGCCGTGGACATTCATGATGCCGGTGTACGTCTGGGCTGGTGGGAGCTAAAGGGGAAGGAATACTGCCTCAGTGAGGCGGGCGAGAGGGGGCTGGGCGGGATGGGTATCGATGTTCAGGCTCTGCGTAGTGCCAGGCGGCGGTTTGCGTACCCCTGTCTGGACTGGAGCATGCGTCGCATGCACCTGGGTGGCGGCCTGGGAGCCGCGATCCTCGGCGTGGCAATCGAGCGTCAGTGGGTAAGGCGTGACCTCGACGGGAGAGCACTGAGCATCACGCGAGAAGGACGGCAGGCTTTCGCCCACCGGCTGGGATGCGATACACAGCAGTGGCAGTCGCTCTAGCGCAGCATCACTGATCCAGAGCTACCCTGGTAGCCAATGGCTTGCCTGTGGCAAAGGCCTCCAGGCTATCGAGGGTGGTATTGGCGATTTCCTGCAGGGCCTCACGGGTGAAGAAACCCTGATGTCCAGTGACCAGCACATTGGGGAAGCTGATCAGACGGGCGAAGACGTCATCCAGTTGAATGGTGTCGCGCAGGTCGCGGAAGAACAGGTCGGATTCCTGCTCATAGACATCCAGGCCCAGGTAGCCGAGTTTGCGGCTCTTGAGGGCGTCGATGCAGGCACGGGTATCGATCAGGGCGCCGCGGCTGGTGTTGATCAGCATGGCGCCATCCTTCATCTGCTTGAACTGTGCTTCACCGATCAGGTGGAAGGTGTCATCGCTCAACGGGCAGTGCAGCGAGATGATATCGCTTTCCGCCAGCAGCCGAGATAACTCGACCTGCTCGAAGTCTCCTTGCTGAGGCTGGGCATCGCTGACCAGCACCCGACAGCCGAAACCCGCGAGAATCCTGGCCAGGGCGTGGCCTATCTGGCCACAGCCCACGATGCCGGCAGTCTTGCCATGCAGGTTGAAGCCCAGCAGACCATTGAGATCGAAGTTGTCCTCACGCACGCGGTTGTAGGCCTTGTGGGTTCGGCGATTCAGAGTAAGGATCAAGGCCAGACAGTGCTCGGCCACTGCTTCAGGGCTGTAGGATGGCACGCGACAGACCTGAATGCCCAGGCGGCGTGCGGCATTCAGATCGACGTTGTTGAATCCTGCGCAACGCAATGCCACAAGACGTACACCGACCACCGACAGTCGCTCCAGCACGGTGCGGTCGAGCTCATCGTTGACGAAAACACAGACGGCATCCAGCCCCTGACACAGGGTGACGGTTCGAGCGTTCAGCGCCTGCTCGAAGTGAGTGATGCTGACGTCATCGCGAGCCTGTCCGGGAAAGAAGGCGCGCTCGTATTCCTGCGAACTGAAGAACCCCACCTTGATCATGACTGCTGCCCTGTGACTGGGTTGAGAAATCCACTGTAGATCATGGCCGACCCTCCGCCCATGAGCTGGGTCAGGGGGCTGTCTCGTAGAGCTCGATGGGGGTGCCATCCGGGTCGCTGAAGAAGGTGAAACGGGCCCCAGTGAACTCGTCGATGCGAATCGGTTCCGGCTCGACACCGCGTGATATCAACTGCTCAACGCAGCTATCCAGTTGTGTGGTCGCCAGGGCCAGGTGGCGTAACCCACAGGCCTCGGGGTAGCTGGGGCGGGGTGGCGGCGCAGGAAAGGAAAACAGCTCCAGCTGTATTCCTCCGGGCAGTTCCAGGTCGAGTTTGTAGCTGTCGCGCTCCTCGCGGTATACCTCGCCGAGAACACGGGCGCCGAGAATATCGATATAGAAGTGCCGAGCGCGTGGATAGTCGGCAGTGATCAGGGCAACATGATGGACGCCGGACAGGGGCAGGGGGGCGGTCATATCTACTCCAGTGTTTCTGCCGCCAAGGGCATCGAGAGCCCTCGGCGGTGAAGTCGCGCTCAGGGCAGCAGCTCTGTCAGTACTTCGATCAGGCTATCCATCTCGTCATCGGTGCCGATGGTGATGCGCAGGTAGTCACGTAATGCCTCGGTATTGAAGTGACGCACCAGAATTCCTCGTTCCCGCAGGTCGACAAACAGCTGGGCAACATCCTGCTCGGGATGAGTAGCGAGCAGGAAGTTGGTCTGGGATGGCAATACCTTGAAGCCCAGCTCGGTCAGCCGTAGGCGAGCGCGTTCGCGGGTGGCCATCACCGCTTCCCGGGTGGCATCGAAGTAGTCGCTGTCCTCCAGCGCGGCAATGCCGATGGCACTGGCGAGAGCGTCCACGGGGTAGGAGTTGAATGAGTCCTTGACCCGGACCATGCCTTCGATGAGCTCCGGAGAGCCAACGGCATAGCCGAGACGCAGCCCTGCCAGGCTACGCGACTTGGAGAAGGTGCCGGTGACCAGCAGGTTGGGATAGTGCTCAACCAGTGGCACGGCACTTTCACCACCGAAGTCGACATAGGCTTCATCAACCAGCACTACGCGGTCAGTCACCTTGTCGAGCAGGGCGGCAATGGCCTCGCGACCATGCCCGAGGCCTGTCGGTGCATTGGGGTTGGCAAAGACTACGCCTCCACTGTCCGCACTCAGAGCGTCGAGATCGACCTGCCAGTGTTCATCGAGCGGATGGATCCGACTTTCGATGCCGTACATGCGGCAGTAGACCGGATAGAAGCTGTAGGAAATATCCGGAATTGCCAGCGGCTTCTGCTGACGAAAGAACGCCTGAAAGGCCAGCGCCAGAACTTCATCGGAACCATTGCCGACAAACACGTTCTCGGCGCTGGTGCCCAGGGTCTGTGCAAGCGTCTGGCGAAGTGCCATGGAAGTCGGGTCGGGGTAGAGACGGAGATGGTCGGCACTGAACTCACGCAGTACCTTCTCGACACCAGGCGCGGGAGGATAGGGGTTCTCGTTGGTGTTCAGCTTGATCAGCCGCTCACGAGGCTGCTCGCCTGGTACATAGGGCGTCAGCTCCCGTACGGCGGGACTCCACAACTTGCTCATGGGCACTCGCTTGCAAGGGAATAGAGGGAAAGACTGTCTATCGGCATGGTGACGCGAGCAGCAGCGCGGCGCAAGTCATCGGCATGTTAGGCTCTCCGAATCCTCGGGCCTGAATACCCCCTGAACCCTGAATAGCATAGTGAGTGCTTGATGATCGCCAAGATTCTCGCCACCCTGCTGCCGGTTTTCCTGATCTCCGGTGCTGGTACCCTTTACGGCTATTTTCGCCGACCGGATATCCGTAGTCTCAACACCCTCAACATGGAACTGTTCGTGCCCATGCTGGTGTTCGCGGTGCTCGCCGATGGAGAGGCGCCGTTGGCGGACTACGGTTTGCTGGCGTTGTCGGGGGCGATCATTGTGCTGGGGTCGGGGTTGCTGGTGTGGCCAGTGGTCAAGTGGCTGAGGCTCGAGCCGAAGACCTTTGTGCCGCCGATGATGTTCAACAACTCCGGCAACATGGGCATCCCGCTGTTGATCCTTGCTTTCGGTGAGCAGGCGCTGCCGGCGGCCATTGTGCTGTTCATCGCCGAAATGCTGCTGCATTTCTCGCTGGGGGTGAAGATGCTGAGTCCGCATACTCCGCTGTGGCGACTGTTTCGCATGCCGATGATGCTGGCCAGCTTTGCAGGTCTGATCGTCAACATCTGCAATATCCCGCTGCCGGCCTGGTTGCTGGAGGCGCTGCATATGCTGGGTGGCGTCTGTATCCCATTGCTGTTGTTTGCACTTGGGGTGAGGATGCTCGATATTGATTTCGGCGACTGGAAAACCGGGTTGCTTGGCGCTGTACTCTGCCCCTTGTCGGGACTGGTGCTGGCCTGGCCGCTGATTGTAGTGTTTGATCTGCAGGGGCTCCAGGCGGCGTCTCTCTGGGTATTTGCGGCCCTGCCGCCGGCGGTGCTCAACTATCTGGTGGCTGAGCAATATCGACAACAGCCGCAGTCGGTGGCGTCGCTGGTGTTGATCGGTAATCTGGGGAGTCTATTGGTCATGCCGGTGGTGTTGGGGCTGGTTTTTGCACATGTAATGCCGTCAGTTGGTTGATACGGGGCTGGGCGCGAGCCGACAGGAAGGTTATGCTGTTCGCCAGGCTGCCGTAATGCACGGCTCCATGCTTAATGGTTAGGAGGACTCTTATGCAACTCAGGACTTTGCTGGCTGGATCGGCCATGCTTGCCCTTTTGGCCGGTTGTGCGTCGGGCCCGAGCGATACGGCCAGCACTGGTGAGGCCATGGAATCCAGTGCCGTGACCTACAAGGGAACGCTGCCGTGCCGTAACTGTGACGGAATCGATCTGACTGTTGTCATGGAAGGTGAAGAGCAGAGCGCTGCTACCGATCGTTCTTTCGATCTGTCCGCGGCCTATCGCAATCACCCGCAGAACCCGCCCACCGAAACTTATTCCGGTAATTGGGAAGTGCTCAATGGCACGGCGGATAACCCCAGTGCCACGGTTTATGAGCTGACACCGAACGGTGAAGGCCAGACCTACTACTTCCTGCGTCTCGACCCGCAGACTCTGGAACTGATCGACCCACAGCGTCGTCGCTTCCAGAACAACAGCATGTTGCAGTTGACTCGCCAGCAGTAATTTTCTCTGGCGCAGTCGAACAGGGCGGCCTTCGGGCCGCCCTTTCTCGTATGACCTCATTGATGAGAGTGTCGATCCTTGAGGCGCTCCAGCTGTTTGCGCTCCGCCATCAACACCGACCCAGGGAGGTGGGTGTATACCGCGACTACCGCAGGCCGGGAACAGACAAGGCCTGGCTGGGAACTTCGTGGGCATTATCCGGGGGCTGCATTGGAGCCTGCCCGTCGAGCGTGTAGGCTTGGGGCGATTCGGTGAGGCGGGAAAACCGGGATGATCCCCCAGTGGTGAAATACCCTCCCGCTGGCCCTTGACCCACCGTGGAATCACCATCTTCAACAGCCCGGGAGAAATGTGTCCATGGCCAAGGCCAGGAATGCCTTTGTGTGTACCGAGTGCGGTGCGGAATATCGCAAGTGGCAGGGGCAGTGCACCAGTTGCCAGGAGTGGAACACCCTGAGCGAGGTGCGGTTGTCGGGGGCCTCGCATGGCGCAGCCACGGCGGCAGCGCGTGGCGGCTACAGCGGTAGCCTGTCGCGTGAAGTGATCGACCTCGCCAGCGTCGACCTGGCTGAAGTACCACGTCTATCGTCGACCTTTGCCGAGTTTGACCGTGTGCTCGGCGGCGGCCTGGTACCCGGTTCCGCGGTTCTACTCGGCGGGAATCCTGGTGCCGGCAAGTCGACCCTGTTGCTGCAGACCGCCTGCAAGCTGGCTCAGCAACGCCGGGTGTTGTATGTCACCGGCGAGGAATCACTGTCTCAGGTGGCGATGCGGGCCCATCGACTGCAGCTACCGACCCAGGGGCTCAAGATGCTGGCCGAGACCAGTGTCGAGACGATTCTGGCCATCGCCGAGCGTGAACGCCCCGAGATCCTGGTCATCGACTCCATCCAGACCATGCATCTGGAGGACATCTCCTCGGCTCCCGGTGGTGTGGCTCAGGTGCGTGAATCCGCGGCCGCGTTGACTCGCTTTGCCAAGCAGAGCAATACGGTGTTGTTGTTGGTCGGCCATGTCACCAAGGATGGTAGTCTCGCTGGCCCCAAGGTACTTGAGCACATGATCGACGCTTCGCTGTTGCTCGAGGGGGGAGCCGACTCGCGCTTTCGTACCCTGCGTGGCCAGAAGAACCGCTTCGGGGCCGTCAATGAACTGGGCGTTTTCGCCATGCTCGAGCATGGCATGAAGGAAGTGAAGAACCCCAGTGCCATCTTTCTGTCGCGCCAACAGGAACAGGCGCCGGGCAGTCTGGTGATGGTGGTCTGGGAAGGCACACGGCCGATTCTGGTGGAAGTCCAGGCGCTGCTCGATGAGTCGGCGCTGGGCAACCCCCGTAGGGTGGCGGTGGGACTGGATGCCAACCGGCTATCGATGCTGCTTGCCGTTCTGCACCGTCACGGTGGGCTGTTTACCGGGGATCAGGATGTCTTCCTGAACGTCGTTGGCGGCGTCAAGGTGCTCGAGACCAGTGCCGATCTGGCGGTATTGCTGGCGGTTGTTTCCAGCTTGCAGAGTCGTCCGCTGGCACGCGAGCTGGTGGTATTCGGCGAGGTCGGCCTATCCGGTGAGATCCGTCCGGTGCCGAGCGGCCAGGAGCGCATCATCGAGGCGGCAAAACATGGCTTTACCCGAGCCATCGTGCCACGCGGCAACGTGCCCAGAAACACACCCGACGGCATGGAAGTGGTGCCGGTGGACAAGCTGGCGGATGCACTGGAAGTCCTCTAGGACTCCGGTAGATCGCGCTGGTGTAGAATAGCGGCAATTACCTCAAGGAGATTTCGATGAGCGCCATCCGACTGACCCAGTACAGCCATGGCGCCGGCTGTGGCTGCAAGATTGCTCCCGATGTTCTCGACAGCATTCTCGCCAAGGCCGGCCCCGGAGCCAGCCATTCCAGCTTGATCGTGGGCAATCAGGGCCGTGAGGATGCTGCGGTATTCGATCTTGGCGATGGTCGAGGCATGATCTCGACCACTGATTTCTTCATGCCGATTGTCGATGATCCCTTCGATTTCGGGCGTATCGCCGCGACCAACGCCATCAGCGATGTCTATGCCATGGGTGGCGATCCGGTCATGGCACTGGCCATTCTCGGCTGGCCACTGGACAAGCTGGGACCCGAAATCGCCGGTGATGTGGTGGCAGGAGCTCAGGCCGTCTGCCGTGAGCTGGGGCTGGCACTGGCCGGAGGGCATTCCATTGATGCTCCTGAGCCGATCTTCGGGCTGTCGGTCAATGGTCTGGTCGAGCTCAAGCACCTCAAGCTCAACAAGGGTGCTCAACCGGGTGACCTGTTGTATCTGACCAAGCCACTGGGTGTTGGCATGCTGACCACTGCCGAGAAGCAGGGGCTGCTGGAGGCCGGCCATCAGGGGCTTGCGCGCGAGACCATGTTGGTCTCCAACCGTATTGGCACGGCACTGGCCAGGGTTGAAGGTGTACATGCCATGACCGATGTCACTGGCTTCGGCCTTGCCGGCCATCTCAGCGAGGTCTGTGCCGCCAGCGGGGTGGCGGCGCGAATCGATTTCCGCCGTCTGCCGCGGCTGGCCGAGGCCGAGGCCTACCGTCGTCAGGGCGCAGTACCGGGCGGCTCGCGCCGCAATCGTCAGGCACTGGGAGCGACACTGCCGAACATGGATGATGTGCATTGGCAGTGGCTGTGTGATCCACAGACGTCCGGTGGTCTGCTGGTTTCGGTGCATCCTTCCTGGCAGGATGATGTCGAGCGCGTCGGGCGCGAGCATGGCATCGAGCTGGCCCCCTTCGGTGAAGTGATCAAGGCTGACGGCGAGGCGCTCATCGAGGTGCATGGATGAGTCTGCCGCTGGTTGCCCCGGATCTTTCGTTATTGAGTGAAGGGCGTACGCTGATTGATGTCCGTGCCCCGGTGGAATTTGATCAGGGCAGTCTGCCGGGGGCGATCAATCTGCCGCTGATGGAGAACGAGGAGCGTCGTCAGGTCGGCATTGCCTACAAGGAGCACGGCCAGCAGGCGGCGATCCAGTTGGGTGAGTCGCTGGTCTCCGGAGAGATCAAGGCGGCGCGGATCGAGGCCTGGCGTCAACAGCTGGATGCCACTCCTGATGCGATCATCTACTGCTTTCGCGGCGGTTTGCGCTCACAGATTGCTCAGCGATGGCTGCTGGAGAGCGGTATTGAGCGCCCCCGCATCGAGGGCGGTTGGAAGGCCATGCGTCAGGGCCTGCTGGCGCGTATCGATGAGGCGGCCAGCCAGCCGCTGCTGATCGTGGGCGGCTTGACCGGCTGCGCCAAGACGTCACTGGTGCAGGCCCTGGATGGTGGCCTCGATCTCGAGGGTTGTGCCCGCCACAAGGGCTCGGCATTCGGTCGCCACCCACTGATGGCGCCGTCGCAGATCGATTTCGAGCACGACATGGGACTGCGCCTGCTGTCGTTGCCGGGGCCGCTGGTGGTCGAGGATGAATCCCGTCAGATCGGCAGCGCCAATGTGCCGCTGGAGTTCTGGCGGGCGATGGAGCGTGCACCGCGGGTCCGAGTGGAAATGCCATTGGACTGGCGCCTGCAGCAGATCCACAAGGATTATATCGATGACCTCTGGGCCATCTATCGACAGCAGTTCGGTGACTGGCTCGGTTGGTCCCTGATGCGCAAGCAACTGACCAGTGCCCTGGCGCGCCTGCGCAAGCGTCTCGGTAGTGAGCGGTTGGCACGCCTGCAGCGCCTTCAGCAACTGGCCTTCCGAGAGCACGAGCGTGGCAATCGCCAGGCGCACGAAGCCTGGCTGGGACCGTTGCTGACCGAGTACTACGACCCCATGTATCGCTACCAGCTCGAGAAGCACGCCGAGCGACGCTTCCTGCATGTCGGTGACTGGGACAGTTGTCTAGAGGCCGCACGTCAATGGAGCGAGCAGCAGGGCGCTGCCTGACGTCTGTCAGGCAGCATCCCGGCTACGCAGCCACTGGCTGAGCACACGATCGAGCAGCGGAGCGAGTTCGTCCACATGCTGGGCCTGTTCGAGGATGGCCTCGCGTGACTGCACCCGCGAGTCGTCCCTGGCATTGCCCTGGGGCGTTGGCACGGCCTGAACCTGATCGGCAAGACTCTGGTGATGGTGGTGCAGCTGGCAGGCCAGACCGACCACGCGCCCGGCATCCCAGGCAAAGCCCAGTAATGGACTGGCTTCGCTGCCACCCAGCGGCAAGGCGTCCTCGGGCAGACCGAACACGTTGCGATGCCAGAGCAGGGCAGTGAAGTCATCGGGCAGATCAAAGGGACTGTTGCTGGCCAACTGGATATGCTGCCAACCTACCTCAGCGGTGGTGCCCGGACCGACTGGTGCGCCGAGTAGTTCGGCAATGCGCAGTGCTCCAGCGCCGATGCCCAGCACAGGCTTGCGACCATCCAGCAAGTGATCGATCAACTTGCGTTCAGCGCGCAACCAGCTGCGATCATCGCTATCCTCATGGTCATCGAGCACGATCAGCGCATCGCAGTCGCTGGAACGTGGGACCAGTTCGCCGTCGTAGAGGTGGAATATGGTGAAGCTGTGACCCATGCTGGTCAGCCAGTCAGCTATGCGTGCAGGGCCCTGGTGAGGTTGATGCTGAAGCAGATGAAGATGCATGAGGGCCTCGCGTATCGAGTGAGGCGGTGAAGGTCACCGGCCTCCAGAAAAATTGCTGCATTAGCGAACAATGCATACGAAAAGAGTACATGAAGACGCTTGTCCGAGAACAGATCCTGACCATCATTGCGGCGATTCCTGCAGGGCGTGTCACCAGTTATGGTCGCATTGCCGCCATGACCGACGGCGCCAGTGCCAGGCAGGTGGCGCGGGCCCTGCGCGATCTGCCTGAGGGGCATGAGCTGCCCTGGTTCCGTGTCGTCAGTGCATCGCGCAAGCTTGCCGATCACGGTGGGGCCGATGAGCAGCGCCGGCGGCTGATTGATGAAGGGATCGCCTTCGATCAGCGCGGCCGTATCGCGGCGGAGCGTTTCTGGCCCTGATGGTTGGGGAATGTTGCTGCTCCCTGCCTTTCTCTCTCCCTTGTTGAATACGTTGAATACAGGATTTTTCATGACCAGAGCCAAGCCCGGGGCCGAGCCTCACGGTGTTGATGAAAGGCACGACGAGGGCCTTCCCGAACGCGGTTTCCATGAACGCATGCAGGCGTTGTCTGTGCCAAGGCAGCAGGCCTTCATGGCGGCGTTGACCGAGCGCATGCTGCCCAACTATGGGCTGTACAGCGACACCACCGGGCACGGCGATCCTGCCGGGATACGGGCCATTCTCGATCTGGTGTGGGAGCAGTTGCTGGTGAAGGGCGCGAAGATCGACTTCGAGCGTCAGGTGGAAAAGCTTGCCGAGCTGGAACCTCCGGCAGAAGACGACAGTTTCGGAGCGCGCCGGGCGACGGACGCGGTGGTGGCAATCTCGGCGATACTCGACACTCTGCGTGGCGATGCGCCGGAAGCCGTACTGGAAGTCAGCCGAGTCTCTCGGGCAGCGGTCCGCGCCTTCATCGAGCTGACTGAAGGAGAGGAAGACGGCGCCGTGCTGGCGAAAATGGTCAAGCAGCACCCGCTGATGGAAGACGAAAATGACTTCCAGGATGCCGTGCTGGAAGGCGCCGAGGGGGATTTCGAGCGCGACGATATCAAGGCACTGCGTAGGCTGGGCCGCAACGGCGGCGTCAGTAACCTCGGGTTGACGCTGGATTGAGCTGGCAGTGGTGGTGGGGAATCGGGTCTTGAGAGTGCCTACTCTCCGCCGCCACCACTGAAGCTGCTGTTGGCAGGTTCGGGCTGGTAGGGCCCGGTTTTGAGCAGGCACAGGTCATGGCTAGAAACGCACGCCTCCCGTCACCATCAATCCAGCGGTACCGAACAGGATCAGGTCCGATTCCACGCGCCCCCACTGCATGCCGATACTGGGCAGAACGGCCGGGGCGATTCCCGAGTGGTTGAAGGGAATCTTGTCGCGATACTCATCCTTGTACCCGCGCAGCAGACCACCGGTCAGCTTGGCTCGGACGACGGTGTTCTCGGTAGGTTTCCAGAGCGGAAACTCACGACCGGCGTACCAGTACCAAGTGGGCTGATTGAAGGAGTTCCTGAACCATGCCGCCCCTGCCAGCCAGCGTTGAGGATTGTGGAACTCGACACTGATCAGGTTCTGCTGATTGGTATGTTCGGGGTCGCGATCATAGTGGCGGGTGTAGAGACTGGTCTGGACCAGCACATGATCAAGCTTTGCGGCCGGCGGCCATGAGGAGGCTTCCTCGGCGCTGACAGGAAATCCTGTCAGCGCAGCGATGGCGAAGATGGTCGCTTTCCAGGGAAATGGCATAAATGTCCTGTTGGCGAGACGGCCCGTCAGAGGCGCATCTCGATACCGCGTTCAGCCATGTAACGTTTGGCTTCCGGAATGGTGTACTCAGCGAAGTGGAAGATGCTGGCTGCCAGTACCGCATCGGCGTGGCCCTCCGTGATGCCTTCCACCAGGTGGTCGAGGTTGCCGACGCCCCCCGAGGCGATCACCGGTACGCTGACGGCATCACTGATGGCGCGAGTGACGCCGAGGTCGAATCCCGACTTGGTGCCATCACGGTCCATGCTGGTCAACAAGAGCTCTCCGGCACCGTAGTCGACCATTCGGCATGCCCATTCCACTGCGTCCAGCCCGGTGGCGCGACGACCGCCGTGAGTAAATATCTCCCAGCGTGGTGTCTCACCCTCCTGACTGACCTGCTTGGCGTCGATGGCCACCACAATGCACTGGCTGCCGAAGCGCTCGGCGGCTTCGCGCACGAAGTCAGGATTGGTCACCGCAGCGGTATTGATCGACACCTTGTCGGCGCCTGCATTGAGCATGGTGCGAATGTCATCACAGCAGCGGATACCGCCACCGACGGTCAGTGGAATGAACACCTCTCCGGCAATACGTTCGACCATTTCCACCGTGGTATCACGATCCTCGTGACTGGCGGTGATATCGAGGAAGGTGATCTCGTCAGCGCCCTGCAGGTTATAGCGCTGGGCGATTTCGACGGGATCACCGGCATCACGGATGCCGACGAAATTCACGCCCTTGACGACGCGACCTGCGTCGACATCGAGGCACGGGATGATGCGCTTGGATAGAGCCATGGTATCCCCCGGGTTACTGCTGTTGAGTCAGCTCGTCGCACAGACGCTGGGCTTCGGCCACGTCGAGACTGCCTTCATAGATGGCGCGGCCGGTAATGGCGCCGAGAATACCCGGTTCTCCGGCGGCCACCAGGGCGCGCAGATCATCGAGGTTGGTGACGCCACCGGAGGCAATCACCGGCAGGCCCCCTTCGCGGGCCAGCTCGGCGGTGGCCTCGACGTTGACGCCATTCATCATGCCGTCACGGGCGATATCGGTGTAGACGATGCTGGACACCCCGTCATCGGCAAAGCGCTTGGCCAGATCCACTGCGAGCAGGTCGGACACCTCGGCCCAGCCATCGGTGGCCACCCGACCTGAGTGCGCATCGAGACCAACAATCACGTGTCCGGGAAAGGCGCGGCACATCTCGGTGACGAATTGCGGCTCCTTGACGGCCTGAGTGCCGATGATTACATGGGAAACACCGGCCTTGAGGTAGTGCTCGATGGTTTCGGCACTGCGGATGCCACCACCGATCTGGATCGGCAGGTCAGGGTACTGACGAGCGATGGCCGTGACTGCCTCACCGTTGATCGGACGGCCCTCGAAGGCGCCGTTCAGGTCGACCAGGTGCAGGCGTCGCGCGCCAGCCTCGACCCAGCGTGCGGCCATGGCGACAGGGTCATCACCGTAGGTGGTGGCGTCATCCATGCGGCCTTGCTTGAGGCGGACGCACTTGCCGTCCTTGAGATCGATGGCGGGAATTACCAGCATGTTGTGTCCTCGGGCTCAGTGGCGTGCTCAAGATGAACATTGCCCTGATTATGATAATCGTTGTGTAACTTGTATGGCGGCGCTGACTTGTCAGGCAACCCCATGGCCGCTCAAGGTGTCCAGCGTACGAAGTTCTCGAGCAGGCGCAGGCCGGCACGGGAACTCTTTTCGGGGTGGAACTGCACGGCAAAGGTTGCCTCACGCCCCGTGGCAACATGTGCGCTGACTGTGCCGTAGTCGGTAGTACCAAAGACATGAGCCTGTTGCGCGGCGGCCACGTAATAGCTGTGCACGAAGTAGAAGTGCTCATCCTGATCGATCCCATCCCACAGAGGGTGAGACTGGGGCTGATGGACCAGGTTCCAACCCATGTGCGGTACTTTCAGGCGAGCGTCCCCGTCGCGCATGTCGGCGGGGAAGCGCTTGACCTGGCCGGGCAGAAAACCGAGGCAGTCGATACCACCGTTCTCGTCGCTGCGATCCAGAAGCATCTGCTGGCCGACACAGATACCGAGCAGTGGCTTGGACTGCTCATCAAGCAGCTCACGTACCAGGCCGATCAGTTCGGTGCGCTCCAGCTCTCCCATGCAATCGCGCATGGCGCCCTGTCCCGGCAGCACCAGGCGTGTGGCTCCGAGAATCGAGCGAGCGTCACGGGTGATCATCACGTTTTCATGGGTCACGTGCTCGAGGGCCTTGGCCACGGAATGCAGGTTGCCCATCCCGTAGTCGATGACGGCGATGGTCATGGAATGCTCCTTCTATCTCGGGCAGCGCTGTTGGCTATGCGCTGCAGGGAAATGTCTGCACCATGTTTCACGATGTAGCAAATAGCCTCATGGCGTGGAAAATGGCTTCATGGCGTGGCAAGCGCCTGACTCCGGCGTTACAGACTACCCTTGGTGGAAGGCATCCTTCCGGCCATACGCGGATCCTCGGCGGCGGCCATGCGCAGAGCGCGACCAAAGGCCTTGAAGATGGTCTCGGCCTGATGGTGGGCATTGAATCCCTTGAGGTTGTCGATGTGCAGGGTCACACGAGCATGATTGACGAACCCCTGAAAGAATTCCCAGAACAATTGAGTGTCAAACCGACCAATGGTGGCACGAGTGAACTCGACATTCATCGACAATCCCGGACGCCCGGAAAAATCCAGGACCACGCGGGACAGAGCCTCATCCAACGGAACGTAGGCATGACCGTAACGCACGATACCACTCTTGTCGCCGATGGCCTTGTCGAAGGCCTGGCCAAGTGTGATACCGAGGTCCTCGACAGTGTGGTGGTCGTCGATGTGAAGGTCGCCGTTGACCTTGAGGTCGAGGTCGATCATGCCGTGGCGAGCGACCTGGTCGAGCATATGATCGAGGAAGGGGACGCCAGTTTCGCCATTGAGGCGGCCTTCTCCGTCGAGATTCAGGGTGACGGTGATCTGGGTCTCGCTGGTGTCACGGCTGACCGTGGCAATACGCTCGGACATGTCGTCTCCTGCGCCTTGGCGCATGTCGAAGTGGGACCGGGGGTCTGTGTTCGTGGGACCTGAGGTCTGTGTTGTCATTGGCTGAGTAAAACACGCAAGGCATCCATTATAGAGAATCGACGCCCCCATTCGCTACAATGCGGCCATTCATGCGGTTCTGGACCGCGACGATTCTCGAGGCAGGCGGTAGCCTGTCACATCATTCCGCAATCGTCAGGGAGAGCGCCAATGCCGGTAACCCTCTATCGTGTTGATCAGGATCGCTGGGATGCCGATGAGCAGGTGCGTATCGACCTGACCCGCATCTACGGCGATGCTCCCGACGAGCGCATAAAGGCGCCGCCGGGCACTTATATCCTGACTCATCTCAGTCAAGGCTTCTTCTGGGCGGCACGATTCAACGACCGTTTGCTCGGTGCTGTGGCAGTATCACCGGATGAACAAGGCTGGCGCCTGTTCGATCTGTGTGTGCGCAAGACTACCCGTCGGCGCGGTGTTGGCTCACGCCTGTTGGCGCTGGTCAGTGCCGAGGCCGGTCAGCTCGGGCTGGAGCTGCGGGTGCGGGCATCGCAGCTGGAACTCGCGGATCAGGTGTTGCTGCAGCGACTGGGCTATTGTCTGACCCGTGATGGCGACTACTTCCAACTCGACCTGTCGACAACAGGAGACAGCGGTCAATGAAACGTCTTGTAAGAACCTTGCTGGCTGTAATTGGTGTGCTGGCCCTCGTGATGGTGGGGGCGGTGGTTTATGTCACCACCTTCTTCAACCCGGAGGATCTCAAGCCAAGGCTGGTTGAAGTGGTCAAGGAACATACTGGTCTCGAGTTGGCGCTGGACGGCGACCTGTCCTGGTCCTTCTATCCGCGCATCGGGGTCAGCGTGGCCGAAGCCGAGGCCTGGTTGCCGCAGCAACCCGATGGCTCGGTACCCTTCGCATCCTTCGGTCACGCCTCGGTCAGTCTCGCTTTTGCGCCGTTGCTCAAGGGGCAGATCGCCATCGATGGCCTGACGCTGGATGGCCTGTCGCTGAACCTGGTACGCAATGAGCAAGGTGAGGGCAACTGGGAAGCCTTGATCGAGCGCCTCGAAGGCAAGGGAACCGACGCCGAGAAGGCGTTGGCACCCGCCAGTGCCGGCCCCAACCCGGATGACGGCGGAGGACTGTCGGTGGCGCTGAATATCGCCAATGTCACAGTGGACAACGGCACACTGCGCCTGCTGGATCATCAGGCTGAACAGGAGTGGCTGGCCGAGTCGCTTGCCGTATCCGGCAGCAACGTCAACCCGACCACCGCTTTCCCACTGTCCGCAACCTTCTCCCTGAAGCGTTTTGATCAACTGGAAGGTGATCGCATCACCGCGCTGCAGAGCGATGTCAAATTCAACAGCGAAATACAGCTGGGTCTGGCGGATGAGCGCCATGTGCTGAACAAGCTGGCACTCGAGACCAATACCCTGGTGGCGGGCTCCAGTGAACGTCAGCAAGCGACGCTGAACAGTGATCAAATGGTGCTGGATCTTGGCCAGCAGCGTCTGCACATGGCGCCCAGCACTCTTGGTGTCAGCCTGATCGACCCTCGCCTTGGCGATGAACGACTGCCTTTGTCACTGGATTTCGAGCTGGAGTCGGACCTGGCTGCCGGTACTGCACAACTGCGCGATATCGCCTTGACTGGCCCGCACAGCCTGTCACTCAAGGGTAACCTCAACTTCCGCGAGCTGGCGACAGCGCCGCAATACAGTGGCCAGATGCGCCTTGATCCCATGTCGCTGCGGCCCTGGCTTGACCGCCTGGGTGCATTGCCGACCATGGCCGAAGAGAACTCGTTGTCCGAAGTCTCTCTGACCACTCCGGTCAAGGGGGATCTCGAGCAGGCCAGTTTCGAGGGGCTGACGCTGGTGCTCGATGACAGCACCTTTACCGGCAATGCCGGGGCGCGCTTCGATGGCAGCCGCGTCGATCTCGATCTCGAGGGTGATATGCTCAACCTCGACCAGTACCTGCCACCAGAAGATGTCGAGAACAACACGGCGTCACTGCCGGGTATCGCTGCTGCCGTTGCTCAGGAAGAGGCACCGGCCCTGCTTCCGGCCAGCTGGCTGGCCCAGCTTGAGGAGACGGTGGCGCTCAGCTTGAGCCAACTGACGATCGGGGGGCAGAACTTCCAGGATGTCAGCCTTGGCATGCAGGGCGAGAACGGCAAGCATCAGTTGACCGGCTTCGATGCTGGCTTCCATGAAGGACGGCTGCAGGCTACCGGGCAGCTGGATGCCAGCACCTCGCCACTGGAATGGCAACTGGCACCTAAGGTACAGGACGTGCGCCTCGACTCGCTGCTGGTCTCGCTGGGAGAGGACCCTGCCCCGATGGCTGGTGCGCTCCAGGCCGAAGGTCAGTTGACCTCGCAGGGCAATAATCGCGAGGCGCTACTGAACAACCTCAATGGCACCATCGATGCTGAGGTCGAGGACGGTAGCCTTCCCGGCAACAATATCTCCGAGCAACTGTGTTCGGTCGTGGCTCGTTTCGAGGAGGAGGAGATGAGCCGTGACTGGGCCGAGGACACCCGATTCGAAGAGGTCAGCGGCACCTTCGAGATCCGTGATGGTGTGGCCCACAACGAAGATCTGTTGATTACCGTGCCGGGGATCGAGATGACCGGTGAGGGGCATCTGGAGTTGATGACTCGGGCCTTCGAAGCCACCGGTGCGGCACGTTTCCTGGATACCGCTGACGCTGCCTGCAAGGTCAACCCGCGTCTGCAGCGCGTGGCCTTTCCGGCGCGTTGTGAGGGGACTCTGGGGTCCGACAGCAGTGAGTGGTGCTCCTTTGATTTGCGAGCCTTCAGCCGCAGTCTGGGAGAGCTGGCGCAGGATGAAGCGCGCGATGAGCTGCGCGAGGAATTGGATGAACGCGTAGACGAGGAACTCGAGAATCTCGGCGATCACATCGGAGAGGATGCCGGCAGGGAACTTCGTGACGCTGTCCGTGGTCTATTCAACTGAGCATCAAGTAAGCCAGTCCCTGCGCCGACCGCCGTGTCGGCGCTTTTTTATGCACATCATTCGGTATCTGGCCAATAAGTAATTGATAATGAAGAAATTTGACCCTGACGCAATGACAGCAGCTGTGCCGGTCCTGGAGCGAGAAACCTTCGCCAGTAGACTGCTGACCTGGTATGACCAGCATGGTCGTCATGACCTTCCCTGGCAGCAGGATCGCACCCCTTACCGAGTGTGGGTCTCGGAAATCATGCTGCAGCAGACCCAGGTGACGACCGTGATTCCCTACTTCGAGCGATTCATGGCGCGTTTTCCCGATGTGGCGAGCCTGGCAGAGGCCTCTCAGGATGAGGTTCTGCACTTGTGGACCGGGCTCGGTTACTACGCCCGAGGGAGGAATCTGCATAAGGCTGCTCAGGTGGTCATGGCGGAGCATGATGGCCGCTTCCCCGTCGACAGCCTCGAGGCGATGGCGCAGCTTCCTGGCATCGGGCGCTCCACGGCTGGCGCCATCATCGCCCAGAGCACTGGTCAGCGAGCCGTGATCCTGGATGGCAACGTCAAGCGCGTGCTGACCCGCCTGCAGGCGGTTGAAGGCTGGCCGGGACGCCCGGCAGTGGAACGCGAACTCTGGCAACTGGCCGAGCACTACACGCCACATGACCGGGTGGTCGACTTTACTCAGGCGATGATGGATCTGGGTGCCACGCTGTGCCGCCGTGGACAGCCGGATTGCCCTCGCTGCCCGTTTCATGACGTTTGCCTGGCCCATGCCAGCGGAGAGCAGCGCCGCTTTCCGGAGTCCAAACCAAAGAAGACCACACCGCTGCGCACGACTCGCATGTTGTTGCTGCGCGATGCCGGTGGACGTGTCCTGCTTGAACTGCGACCATCCACGGGACTCTGGGGAGGACTGTGGAGCCTGCCTCAGTTCGACAATGACCAGGACCTGGGGCGCTGGCTGGACGAGCATGCACCGGCTGCCGAGCGCGGTACGCCCCAGACCAGCTTCACCCATGTCTTCAGCCACTTTCGTCTCGAGATCACACCGGTCCCGGCCAGCGTCGAGCACATGGACAGCGTATCCGAGGGCTGGCGCTGGTATGACCCGCAAACACCGGATTCCGTCGGCCTGGCCGCGCCGGTGAAGAAACTGCTGCAGACATTGTCACCCTTTACTCTGAGTCCGCCTGCCGGACCCTGACCCAATCAATCGCTGAGGAGGCTGTAATGAGCCAGACCGTATTCTGCCGCAAGTATCAGAAGGACATGGATGCCTTGCCGTTCCCGCCGCTGCCCGGCAAGAAGGGCCAGGAGATCCAGGCAACGGTGTCTCGCCAGGCATGGGAGGAGTGGCAGGCACTGCAGACCCGACTGATCAACGAGAAGCACCTCAATATGCTCGATCCCGCATCTCGGGAGTATCTGATGGAGCAGATGGAGCGGTTCCTCGACAATGAGAGCACCGATCAGGCAGAAGGGTATGTACCCCGCGATCAGTAGCCGGGATAGGTCGTCACTGCAGCGCCATCTTTTTGAAAGAAAAAGGGTTGACGGAAAATAGTTTCTACGGTTTAATACGTCGCGTTGGCAAGGGGCCAGATAGCTCAGTTGGTAGAGCAGGGGATTGAAAATCCCCGTGTCGGCGGTTCGATTCCGTCTCTGGCCACCAACTCTGCTGGGGTATAGCCAAGTGGTAAGGCACCGGTTTTTGGTATCGGCATTCGGAGGTTCGAGTCCTCCTACCCCAGCCACGCCAACACTTATTTTCAGTGCGCTGCGCAAGCAGCCACTATGCAGCAAGTGATCTAGAAGTTAGTCAGAGCCGACATAGCTCAGTTGGTAGAGCAACTGACTTGTAATCAGTAGGTCCCGGGTTCGACTCCTGGTGTCGGCACCATCTACTGGATGGTTGAAAATCAAAAGCTTGCTGTACATCATCGCCGCCTTCTAGGGCGGCGATTGTGCTTGTAAAATCTCTCCTTCGGCCTAGCGTTCAGTCTTGCACTCATTCCTTTCAATTTGGATGAGGTGCAGCTAAATGCGTGTTTCTGCAACAGTTTGTTCCAAGGGCGGTGTCGGCAAGACGACCTCAACGGCCAACCTGGGCGGCCTGCTGGCTGATGCCGGGTTCAGGGTGCTCCTCATTGACCTGGACTCCCAGCCTACCCTTTCCTCCTATTTTGAGCTGTCCCAGCCTGCGCCCGGCGGGGTGTACGAGCTGCTCGCGACAGATCTGGTGGATCTCGATCAGATCATATCCAAGACCGCGATTCCCAATCTCGATATCGTGGTCTCCAACGACTATCGGAATCAGTTGCAGCAGCTGTTGCTCAACGCCCCCAATGGTCGGTTCCGCCTGATCGGGTTACTCGACCGCTTCTCCGATCGCTACGACGCCATCCTCATTGATACGCAAGGTGCTCGCTCCATCCTGCTCGAGATGGCTGTTCTCGCTGCTGATCATCTCGTATCGCCTATCGTCCCCGAGTTGCTGACCGCCCGTGAATTCGTGCGCGGCACACAGGGCATGCTCAACGAGATGCGCGAGCTCACGCAGTACACCCGCTTCGACGTCCCTCCCGTCTCGATCCTCCTCAACAAGATGACTGACCAGCTGAAGGATGCCCGCGATATTTCGGACAGCATCCGCAGTATGTACGCCGAAGTCGAGGATCATGGCATTCGTGTGCTCGACACGCCGTTGGTCAATCTCTCTGCGTATCGCTCGGCAGCGCTTCAAAGCCTGCCGGTGCATCGCGTCGAGCCTCGCAAGCCCTCTGGCCGTAAGGCTCCGGCCTGTGCCGATCAGATCAAGGCCATTGCTGCCGACCTCTACCCCGAATGGGCCGATGCTATACACGCGGTTGGTGCGGTCAAACCCAATGGCAGGCCGGGGTCAGGCAAGCTGGGGGTGGGTCATGTTCACTGAAGCCCAAACCCTCGCGCCTGATGACGCTGAAGCCATGGGACTCGTTCCACCGCACAGTATCGAAGCGGAACAGTCGACGCTCGGTGCACTCATGCTGGATAACAGCAAGTGGGACGACATCTGCGAAATCGTTGATGCCGAGGCGTTCTACTACTATCCCCATCGCCTGATCTTCAAGGCCATGCGCGAACTCGCCCAGGGCGAGAAGCCGATGGATGTGGTGACGATCTCGGAGCTTCTGGAGCGCGACGGGAACCTTGAGTCCATGGGTGGGCTGGCCTTCCTGGCGGAAATTGCGCGCAACACGCCGTCGGCGACCAACATCGCGGCGTATGCCGACATCGTGCGCGAGCATCAGCTCCGCCGACAGCTCTCCTGCATGGGGCGTGACCTCAGTCAGCAGGCGCTTGAGGGTAACCACCTCAGCAAGACGATAATCGAAGCGACCGAGCGTCAGCTGTTCGAGCTGGCCGAAGATCGCCAATCTCAATCTGCGGGAATTCGCTCCGCGCTGTCATCGGCAATCGACACCATCGATCGCGCGTTCAATGCCAAGGATGGCATCACCGGTACGCCGACTGGATATAAGGATCTCGATGACCTGACGTGTGGTTGGCAGAGTTCTGACCTGATCGTCATCGCCGGACGTCCCTCGATGGGCAAGACCACTCTGGGAATGAACTTCGTCGAGAATGCGCTGATCGCCACTGCCGGCAACACCGAACTTGCCAACTCCCCTATCTTCGTCTTTTCGCTGGAAATGCCCGAGGAGCAGTTGATGCTGCGCCTCATGTCCAGCATTGGTCGGCTGGACATGAGTCAGTTGCGATCCGGGAAATTAGACGATGGGGGGTGGGAGAAACTGACAGCGGCCACCAATCGCATCCTCGAGTTCGAGGATCGTTTGTTCATCGATGATTCCAGCGGCATTTCCGCCACGTCACTCAAGTCGCGTGCTCGCCGCCTGATGCGTCGCCACGGAAAGCCGGCACTGATCCTGATTGACTACCTGCAGCTCCTCTCGGAGCCGGGTTGTGAGAACCGCAATAACGAGATATCGGCGATCTCTCGCATGCTCAAAGCTACCGCGAAGGATTTGAATTGTCCGGTCATCGCGCTCTCTCAATTGAACCGTACTCTGGAGAATCGTCCCAACAAGCGTCCCGGCTTGGCGGACCTACGTGACTCGGGAGCGATTGAGCAGGATGCGGATGTGATCGGGTTTGTGTACCGCGATGAAGTCTACAACCCGGACAACCCTGATGTGGAAGGGTTGGCCGAATTCATCATCGGCAAACAACGTAATGGTCCGACGGGTGTCGTCCATCTGGCATTTCTGGGTGCCCAGACACGCTTTGAATCGCTGGAATGGAAGCAGACGCAAGGAGGCTGGTCATGAAACCGATCGAATCTGTATGTGATCAGGCACGGAGTGTCGTTCAACTTTCAGAGAGTGAGGCTAAGCGGTTGTCGAGCGCCGAAACGGCGCTACATCGCATCACCGAAATGTTGGGGATTGTTGCTGAGCCGAATAATGAAGGCCGATACGACGCACGTGCTCTGCGTGATCAGGCCATCGACGCGATAGAGCGGCGGCAGTCGGAGAAGGAACTGGGCGGTATTCTGGATACCTCGCCTACGATCCTGACCGGATCCGGCATCTCTCAATCGCTCACGTACCCATCCTGGCGGCTGGTTGATGACAAGGACATCGCCCAGGCACTGTCGAGAATCCCTCGATTCAATGGCCACACCTGCCAATTCTACAGTGTCGCCCAGCACTGCGTACTGGCCAGCCAGCTCGTTCCGGCTGAGGACGCTCTTGCTGCCCTGCTGCACGACGCGACGGAAGCCTACATCGGGGACATGATCTCACCGCTCAAGGCTCTGTTGCCGACGTATCGTCTCATCGAGCAACGAGTCTGGGTAGCCATTGCCAAGCGCTTTGGCGTGGATCCGATGATGCCAAACAGCGTCAAGCAAGCCGACCTGCAGCTGCTCGCCACCGAGCGCCGTGATCTCCTTCCCGAGTCACCACAGGAGTGGCCCTGCCTCGAGGGAGTCGAGCCCCTAGTAGATCCTATCGAGCCCTGGTCTCCCAAGCTGGCGGAAATGGTATGGGGGCTGCGCCTCGAGGAGCTCATTGCGCAACGGGAGGAAGCCTGATGACACCTAGGACACAGCTTCAACAGTTGGATGACATGCTGGCTGAGCGTCGTGCCGAATATCGTCAGCTGGAGAAGGATATCCAGGCACTCCAGTCCCAGAAGCAGCAGTTGATTCAGATGCTGGAAGGACAGCTCGACCTGTTCATGGACCAGGTTGCCACTAGCCACCTCCTGCTCAAGGAGGTGCGTCATGGCTAAACAGTATGGCAAGGGCGTGCAGAAGGTTGTTCGTTTTGCAGAGGCTCACAACTGGCATATCGAGCGCACTCGCGGCGGGCATATCAAGTTGACCAAGCCCGGAATGCCTCCCGTCTTCACCAGCTATTCACCAAGCGATGCCCGTTCGCAGCGAAATGCCATCGCCCTGCTTCGCCGTGTGCAGAGAAGCTCTGGCGTAAGGAGGGAGTCATGATTCCAGATCGCATCATGCGCAAGATTCAGCGCTGTCTGGCGCTGAGTCAGAGTGCCAACGCCCATGAGGCAGGCATTGCCTTGCGTCAGGCGCAGGCTCTCATGGGCGAATACGGTGTCAACCAGGAAGACATCGCGTTGTCGGACTTGGATGTGGCCATGGCAGAGATCTCATCAGGGATGAGGCCACCACGATATGTTCGATTGCTCGAGTCACTGATCAGTCAGTCCTTCGGTACTAGCGCCGTCTATGTTCCCTGCCGTGATGAAGCAGACCGAATCTATGGCCGTTATGAATTTATCGGCCCTCGAGATGCCGTGGCAGTAGCAGTTTATGCCTATGAAGTCCTTCTGAGACAACTGCTGCGTGACCGTCGTACCTTCCAGGGCACTCTGAACAAGCGTCTCAAGCGGCTGACAAAAATTCGTCGTGGAGATGCTTTCGCCGAAGCGTGGGTACATGGTGCCGCACAGTCGGTCACTCCCATGGCGATGTCCGACGATGTACGAGAGCTCCATCGCAAATATCTGGAGCGCCGTCATGGTGACCAGTTAGGGACGATGGCCGTGCGGGAACCTAGGAAGCTCAAGCAGCACGATCTGCATGCCGTCCAGGCGGGGTATCAGGCGGGCAGTGAAGCGCGTTTGTCAGCTGGTGTCACTGCAACGACCCGGGAGGAGCTGACCCATGGCTGAGATCCTGAACTTTCCCGTGCGAGCAGCACATTGCCACGGCATGGAGCGTTATCTGATGGGACGTGAATGTCTAGCACTGGGCCTGATCGATCCCTTCGTCAGTTGGGTTGAAACGCTGGACAGCTGGTTTGATGAGCATCCCCAGGCACGAACCAATCGCAACGAGTCTCTCCGCTCGCTGCTGGCCGACACCTGGCTGGTGTTCCACATGGCTTGTGACCAATCCAGTCAGTTGGACATGCAGCCGCACCACAGCCTGCGTTGGGCGCAGCTCCAGTATCACCAGTTGAGTGATATCGAGCTGTTGGTGATTGTCAGCGACAACTTGATCGATCTGCGAAGCGGAGTGAATGAATTGAGCCAGCGGTATCCCCCTGAAGCACGCAGCGACCTTGTCCTGTTCGGTCTTATTCAGGGCCTGGATCACCTGTACCAGCAACTGGAACGTCTTTTCGAGACTGAGTTTTCCGACTCGCGGCAGCCGGAGTGGACATCATGAGCAAGACAGCCATCACACCTGATCAAATTGCGGCCAAGCTGACCCAGCCTGGCCCGAAACTGAGCACCAAACCCGCCGACCGGCTGCCGGCACCGACGACCGAGCAGGCGATGACCCTGACGCTGGATCAACTGCGTCCCTATGACCGCAATCCGCGTACCCAACAGAATCCCAAGTACGATGAGATCAAAGAATCCATCCGGGCAGTGGGTCTCAAGCAAAAGTTGACGGTCACCCAGCGTCCGGGGGATGACCGCTACATGATCTCTGATGGCGGAAACACGCGGCTGACCATCCTCAATGAATTACATGAGGAAACCGGTGAAGAGCGTTTCTATTACCAGGACTGCCATTTCATTCCCTGGCAGGGTGAGATCAACGTCCTCGCCGGGCACCTCGCAGAGAACGATAACCGGGGACAGCTCAGCTGGATCGAGCGAGCACGGGGTATCTACGAAGCCAAGCGGATGATCGAAGAGGATGTTGGGGATGAAATTTCTCAACGGAGACTGGTGGATCACCTACGCACTCTTGGCTATAGCGTGACGCAAAGCCATATCAGTCGCATGCTCTACACCATCGAGCATTTCCTGCCCACGATTCCACTGACACTGGATAGTGGGATGGGTAAGGGACAGGTAGAGAAACTTATCTCGTATCGTCAGTTCTGCGAGGAGTGTTGGGAGCGGTGCCGCGCTTACTGGGAAGCCTCTGCCGATGATCTCGGTGAGGGTGAGCAGTGGGCTACCAGCGTCGTCGATGGTGACTTTGCTCAGGCTTGGCACGACGAAATGACCCAACTCGATCATGAGGGACAGACGGAGTTCCGCTGGAACATTGTCGAGGACCGGCTCAAGGGGATGTTGCACGACCATACCGGCTTGCACTTCAACCCGATCGATATGGCATGGAAGAACTGGTTCACGGTACGTAAGTACGCTAAGGCTGCCAGTGAGGAAGAGAAAGCTGATATCTGGACCACGGTCGACAGTGAGCTGCAGCGTCTGCGTTATCCCCAGGAACGCCACCTCTATCCGCCGATCGAGGATTCCAGCAAGGGGAGCAAGACCTCTGCGACTCCGACTCAAACCTTGGCGTCTGGAAATGCTTCGCATGATGCCGATGAAGTCGGTCAAAGCGAGAGGGAGGGCGATGGCGACCATGATGCTCTGACCTTTGAAGAAGGCCAGACCAATCTGTCACCTACCCCCACGCCCAAAGCCAGCGAGCGGGGTGTTCCGACCTCGGGAGGGGTTGATGAGTCCGCGCAGATGAAAGAGATGCGGGCTCAACTCGCCCAGCTCGAGCAACGGAATGCCGAACTCGAGGCAGGATCTCAGAAACCTCTGGTAGCCCCACAAGGGCTTGGCTCCAGCGAGTCCAGTGGCGATGACCTTGGTGGTCTACTGGATTCCGATGGGTTCATGCAGGAGCACAACCCACATCCGACCCGGTCGCTCGAGGAACAGGAAACTCTGGTCGATGACCTGACCCTCTCCCCTTATGAAGAGAGTGACGGGCATCGTCAGCTGCGCCACTGGCAAGCAAAAGAACATGGTGAGGAAGCGGTCGACTTTGAAGCGGCGGCGCTCAAAAGCGTGCCCTTGATGTCGGGTGGCCCTGTCGCCCCGATTACCGATCTATGGCACGTCCCGGCCTGGCGCCGTAATGCTCGCGATCTTCGCATGCAGATCGGTGAAGTCGTCCAGGCACTGGCTGATTGGGCTGGCATCGAAGTCTCTGGCACCACCGAGACCATTCGACTCAACGCACGTGAAGGACTGGGGTATGAACTCGATCCGTTGGGAGACAACCCGGGACGCCGCGCTCAACTGATCTGGCAGCTACTCGCTGGTCTGCAGGGCGACATCGATCCGATGTTGCCAGCTGAAATTTCATTATTCGGGGAGCTGGTTGGCAGCCATGGCGCCGACAGCGATGTCTGCCTGCCGGATGGTCTGTTCATCCGTGTGTTCTGGCTGACCCGTCTGATTCGTGTACTGCGTGAAGGTCTTGCAGAGGGGGATCCGCAATGACGACGCCACAACTCAACCATGCACTTTTCAACCAGGCACTGGTGCTGATCCGTGAGGGCGATATGCGGCGGGCGCGTGCACTGGGTTTCAACAATGAAGAGCTGCAGCGCCTGAGTCGACTTCGGGCCAGCGAGATCGAGAGCCTGATTAACGAGTTTCCTGGGGTCGCACGATTCGAACTGGATCACAACACCTTCAAGGCTGCGCTTCGGCGCATTGATCGTGATCAGGATCGCGACAGTCTCGTCGATCACTGTATTCGACACGGGGCCAGCGTTCAGATGTTGGCCACCTTCTTTGGCCTGACACCGAACGACTGCTCAGCGCGGCGCACCCTGCTCGGGGTGCCCAGTCGTCAGGGGCGTCTGCCCATGCCGGAAGAGGCTATTGAAGTAGACGCATGGCACCGCTGGCAGACCATCAGTGACGATCCGTCCAGTCCGTCAGCCGCCGAAGACATCAAAGGCATGTTGGTACTGGCAGAGGAAGTCGAGTTACCGCTCGCCGTGATCTGGACACTGATCAAGCAATGGACGACGCCTGAGCAACCACGGCAGGAAAGTCTGCCGGGTGAGGATGAGGGCGTGATGCGTGCAGGGGTGGCGTGATGAAGAATTATGACGCGCTTGTCGGGCGCGCGGCATCATCCCTGACCCAACGCCGAGGCAATAATGCCTCGGCGTCGGCCGTTGAGGATGACTCACTCGACGGGCTGCTCTTCATGGGAAACCCTCATGAAACAGTACCTCGAGCTTTACTGCTGGATCAGCGGCTGGGCGCTGTCGATATATTGGGCTGGCAGACGATCCGCTTGTTGTCGAATTCTGACCGTACGACCGCGTTTCCGACCTATGACGAACTTGAGCCGCTGCTGCGATCAGGGGCCGGTCAGAAAGCCTCACGCAAGACCGTTGCTCGAGTGATTGCGATCCTGCGACTGACGCGCTGGATGACCCTTGGGATGAAGGCGCGTAATACCACCAACGGGCGCATGATCGGAAACGTCTATGTGTTGCATGACGAACCGTTGGCTCCTGCCGAGTCACTGTCCCTGGACCAGGACTACATCGAGTATGTGATTCGCTATATGAAGCACAGCAACAAGGCCGTGGCCACTGTCGCTCGACTGGTCAGAGACGAGCTGGCCGAAAGTGGTGTGCTCGAAGTCCCGACGAGGCTGGACGTCATCGAGCAGCGTGCCAGGCAACAACGGGAGACCGAGTTTCCAGGGGAAACTCAGGCATCAGACTCCCAGTTCCCCATGGAAACTCAGGCAAAATCACCCAGTTTCCAGAGGAAACCAGGGCAGTTTCCAGGCAACGGATCACCCAGTTTCCAGCGGAAACTCAGCCAAGAATCAGCACCTTACAGCAAAGTTTCCAGTAAGAACGCCCTTACTACAGTACGTAGTTATACAAACTCTGTATGTAAAACCACCGCGCGCGAGGATTCCCCGTCGTCACTGATCTGGTCATGGCCACTCGAGTTGACCAGTGAGGAACGGGAGTCGGTGGCGGTCATGTTGACCGGTCTGCCGAACGATATTCAGCAGGCAGTGATCGATGAGGCAGCCGGACGGCTCGAGGCCGGCAAGGTGAAGTCCCCCAAGGGATTCCTGCATACCCTGGCCAAACGCGCCGCATCGAACCAATTCCAGGTTACGCACTTTGGGCGAGGCATTGCTGACAAGCGTAATGGGCAAACTGTACAGACACCGACACAGGCTTCTCCTGAGAAACCCTATACCCCACCTGTCCCTCGATCCGCTAACTCACGGCTTAACAAGGATCCTCAACCGATCTCTGCGGAAACCCAGAGGGCGCGAGAGAACATGCTGAAACGTCTGGGGATACGGTCCAACTAGAAACATATGACATCGCCTTTAACGTTTTCGGTGGGGTGCTATGCGAGAAGCATTGATGATGGGATCCCATCCAGTGCATTGACTCAGGAGTAAGTATGGCCAGTGCAGAGCCCCGTGTAGGGCAGCTAAGAAGCAGGATTGAAATGACTCTGCACACCTACCCTGCCGTTCTGGCATGGCATGGGCGGGGAGTCGAGAGTGGCAAACCTCAAGTCGTGGGGCTGAAGCAGTTTCTGTTTCTGACCGGGCGGATACAACAGGCCGCGGCGAAGGATGATCCCTATGCTGACAGCTGGCTGTTGACGCTCGAGAGTAAGGTTCACGAAACACGGCAGTCACTGCAGCAGCTCAAACAACGGGTGAGCACCGTTCTCGACGCTATCCCCGAGGGGCTGGATGTCAGTCGTAACGTCAGTCAGCAACCCTTCGTGACGCCGGTGTTCACCGGAGGCCAGATGGGCTGGCAGGCCGTCATGCTGCTGATGGAATACGACGGGATTGTGCGAGATGTGCTGCTGGCCCATCACATCGGACTGCTGGGCAACAAGCAGCGTGCGTCGATGATTCGGGATCAAGGCGGGCACGCCATACGCTCACTGTGCTATGCCCCCGTCAAGTTTCCTGGCTTCAGCGGTGCCGGGCGTGATGACTTCGCGGCGAACAACGCCAAGGCCAGAGCGGCCATGGAGAAGTTTGGTGAGTTGCCTCAGGACATTCTGGAAGGGACGCGCCGCAGCGAATTTGCCCCGTCGATTCGGCGTGAAGGCTCGGCGGCCACACCCGATACCCCTGGACTGGAGGGCGCGGATCTGGATGACGATCAGTTAGTGCTCCAGAACGACGAACCCAAGGATTGATGCCACCTTCGGGTGATGCCCCCGGCATCACTTCCACCAGGGTGGCTGGGGTGTTTCCCCCGGAAACACTCCGTGAAGGTGGGAGCCGGGTGATGCCCCCGGCATCACTTCCACCAGGGTGGCTGGGGTGTTTCCCCCGGAAACACTCCGTGAAGGTGGGAGCCGGGTGATGCCCCCGGCATCACTTCCACCAGGGTGGCTGGGGCAGCAAGATTTTTTCAGTAATGACTACAGGACTCGACCATGACTGCGACTGCACTGGATCAGCGTCAAGACTTTGCACTGAATCAGTACGCAAAGGGCCTTTTAAAACCCTTTAAGGGTAAGGGGGAGATTCTCCGTTTCAGGGATGAGTTGGATGTCGAGTGTCGTCGGCTGTATCAGGAAGCAGCGGACTTTGCCACCCGATATAACCGAACGGTGGTCCAGGCAGGACTGTGGCTCAAACCTCACAGTCACAGCGGAGGACGAGTTCGTGCTGTGCAGTGGCGTGATAAAGCGCAGAGCCAAATGGGGCGGCGCTTGCTTGAAGCGGTTTTGAAGTACGGCGATGTTCCGCAGGGTATGAAACGTCAACTGGTCGAGATCGAAACCGAGCGGGCCATCTTCAATGCCAAGATCGCGGCAGCGACTCGCCAGGTGGATCGGCTGAACAAGTTGATCAAGGACCTTGATGAGATTGAGGCAATGGTCTGAATGCTGTCAGTGAGCCGGGAATGAGTCTGGCATTGCATTAACGTTTCCCACTGACATCCCTTCCCTTGAATAGCGAGAGTGGCCGGACATTCATTCGATCCAGGAGCTTCATCATATGAGCACGCATTTCATGGGAGAGGGGAACATCGGCACAGATCCAGAGATCAAGATGTTCCCTACCAATGGTAATCAGCCACCGCGTGGTGTGATGCGTTTGAACGTCCGCTTCGACAATCCCGTGCCCACGGAAAACGGCAATGTCGATCGCGGTGGTTTCTGGGCCAATGTGGAACTCTGGGACCGTAGCGTCGAGAGCTGGGCTCGTCTCTACCAGAAAGGCATGCGCGTCATGGTGTCCGGCCGGATGGTGCTCGACGAGTGGAAGGACCGGGAAACGGGGGAAGACCGTTCCCAGTTCAAGGTGCAAGCGGTGCGTATCGGCATCCTGCCGTTCCGAGTTTCACAGGTCGTACTTGAACCCGCCAATAACGCACAGCAACAACCATCTCCGGGAAACCAGAATCGGAATGGAGCCTATTCCAAGGCCGCTGGGCCAGACGGTGAGTGGGATAACCCGACCGGGACAGGTGATTCCAATTTCTAGAAAGCATTGAGGACGACACTCGGTGTAGAGGTGAGCTCTGCACCGAGCCACAAGAAAACTTTCTATTGAGTTGCACGGGAGAGAGTGTCATGGACCCAAGTCTGATGGACCCCAACGAGGGCAGACCTGTACCAGGTAAAGATTCACCGAGCAACCAGAAGGAAGATCATGTTGCCGTGTTCAAGCCTTCGACCAGGGCAGCGATCCCTACAGCGATAGGCTGGATTCTTCTGGCCATGGCATTCACGGCATTGTTGGTTTTTGCAATGGTCCAGCGGCCGGATCTGGTGGTCTTGCCTGGAGCACGCCTGGCATTGCTCCTGGGCCTCATCTGGGCTGTGTGCTTGATTCCGCTTTTATACAAATTGCTGGTTCTGAAAACGGTCACTTATTCACTTACGACTCAGCGTCTGGAATATACCCGGGGCATTCTACATCGTCGTCGAGATCAGCTAGAGTTGGTACGGATTCGAGATATCATATCGAATCGCACGCTGATGGATCGGCTGTTAGGCATAGGCACCGTTATCCTGGATACGGTTGACCGTTCTCACCCCGAATTCAGAATTGAAGCCCAACGCAATGTATATGGGCTCAGTGATTGGCTGCATAGGCTAAATGCTGCAGAACGCCAGCGACTTGGATATCGGGAGTATGAAGGAACTCAGGGGCTCTGAAGCAACTTGCCTCGCTCGGTTGACTGAATGCCTGAATCAATAAGGATGTGGAAATGAAACGTGTATTGTTCGCTGCAGGACTACTAGCCCTGACAGGGTGTGCGGCACAGGACCATTACTACTCTCAGGGTGTGTGTGTGACGTGCATCAATAACCCTCTCACCGGGGAGCCAGTGAACTACGACCCCAACGAAACGCCGCAACGGGTGGCGACGAACGCACAAGGCGAGACCGTCGATGTCAGCAATCTGGGCAGTCAGCGTGGGTCGGTCGATATCGATTCCCCCGTCGACGTGGATACCGCCTATGCTCGCATCAAGTCGTCCATGGGATTCCGTTCGCCGAATGACTTCGAGAGCCCCGAGAGTACCACTGCAAAAATGCAGATGGGCGATGTCGCCTGGAAGCATGACCGCACCCCGGGTGCCTACTACAACCTCGGGGACTATGGTCGCCAGACGATTGGCGGCACCCGCTACTCCATCCTGCAGCGTGTTCAAATCGAGAAGAGTGGCTCCGGCTCGCGGATCCACTATAGCTGGGCACCGGCGGACAAGCGGATTCCCTATGATGGGGCTGCGATGGAGTCTGCTCTGACGCAGCGATTGAACGCTGCATTGCAGTAAGGAGTCATCGTAAGCGGAACGGATAGGGAGTTGGCACTATGGCAGATGAAGCTGATGTTGCATCAGAAATTGCTGACCACTGGGTTAGCATGCGTGTCGGTGGTCTACTGCAAAGTGTGAATACAGTCTCAGACAATACTCACTGTGAAGATTGTGGAGACGAAATTCCTGCAGCACGTCGAAAAGCCGCTCCATGGGCCACGCTTTGCTTGACCTGTCAGGAAATCCAGGAAAAAGCCTCTATGCAGTATCGTCGATAACCTTGAGGACCATGGCGAGTACTTACATCGACGTAATTAACGTTTCAGACTGATTCCACTGCTCTATCCCTGCACGCTGGGCCTCATACTTCCTGTGAGGCCCAGATTCATGTCTCGATTATTTCTCTGCGAAAAACCCAACCAGGCGCGTGACATCGGCAAGGTGTTGGGTGCCACCCGCCGTGGCAACGGATGCCTTCATGGTGATGACGTCACTGTCACCTGGGCTGTCGGCCACCTGCTCGAGCAAGCTCCTCCTGATGCCTATGACCCCGCGCTCAAGCGCTGGTCTTTGGACTCGCTTCCGATCCGACCGGTCCAGTGGAAAACTGTCGTACGCAAGGATGCGGCCAAACAGTTCAAGGTCATCCAGGGCCTGCTGAAACAGTGCAGCGAAGTGGTGGTGGCCACGGATGCAGACCGCGAGGGAGAAGTGATTGGGCGTGAGATCCTTGATGCCTGTCGCTACCGGGGGCAGGTATCTCGACTGTGGTTGTCTGCGCTGGACGAAACGTCGATTCGTAAGGGGCTGGCAAGCATTCGTCCCGGAGCATCGACCGTCTCGCTGTATCAGGCAGGACTGGGGCGCTCGCGTGCGGATTGGCTGGTGGGCATGAACCTGACGCGAGCGTTCACGGTGCTGGCCCGTCAGCAGGGCTTCGATGGCGTGCTGTCGGTGGGTCGGGTACAGACACCGGTATTGGGGATTGTCGTCCGGCGTGACCAGGAGATCGCCAATTTCGTCCCCAAACCCTTCTGGGAGGTGCTGGCCAACTTGCAGACTCAAGGTGGTGCCTTCCAGGCCAAGTGGGTACCGAGCAACGATTCCTGGCTCGATGAGGAAGGACGCTGTATCAATCGTGAGGCCGCGCAAGCAGTAGCCTTGCGAGGGCAGAGCGAACAGGCAAGCGTGGTATCGGTCGAGACCAAACGGAAACGTGAAGCTGCACCACTGGTGATGAGCCTCGGTACGCTGCAGCAGGAGTGCTCTCGACGATTCGGGTTCGGGGCGCAGAAGGTTCTCGATATCGCGCAGTCGCTCTATGAGACCCATAAAGCGACAACCTATCCACGTACTGACTGCCGATACCTGCCGACATCGATGCTGTCCGAAGTCGGGGTAGTCGTGAAGGCGCTCCTGCATTCGGATGACTCGCTCTCACCGGTCATCGAGCGTCTGGATATGAATCTCCAGAGCCGTGTGTGGAACGACAGCAAGATTACGGCCCACCATGGCATCATTCCCACCACCTCCACCTGTGACATCTCGCGGATGAGCGAAGCCGAACGCCAAGTCTATGAGCTCATTCGGCGTCACTACCTTGCTCAGTTTCTGCCTGCGCATGAGTACGACCAGACCGACGTGCAGCTGGATCTGGATGGGGAGTGTTTTGTGGCCTCGGGTCGACAGGTGCAGGTCGAGGGGTGGAAAGCGCTTTTTCCTCGAGGGAAGAGCAAGAGGCAGGACGACAGTGACGCGGATGACGGCGAAACCGCTGGAGCGCAGGCGCTCCCGCCTCTTCGTCAGGGGGAGAGCTGTTCTGTGCAGGCGATCCAGGTCAAGGATCGTCAGACACAACCCCCGAAGCCCTTCTCGGAAGGTACGCTCATCTCGGCCATGACCAATGCGGCGCGATTCGTGACGGATGAGCGCCTGAAGGCGCGGTTGCGTGAGAGTGCGGGCATTGGCACCGAAGCGACACGATCCGGGATCATCGAGACGCTGCTGGCTCGAGGATTCCTGTGCAAGAAGGGGCGCACGATCGTGTCCACTCCGCTGGGGCAGGCATTGATTGCGGCGCTCCCGACGCAAATCAGTAATCCTGGAATGACGGCGTTGTGGGAGCAGGCGCTGGATCAGGTCGAAGAAGGATCCTTGTCGCTGAATGACTTCATGCAACGTCAGAACGTCCTGCTCGACAAGCTTATCGGCCTGGCGCTCCAGCAACCCCGCTTGAATCTCCCGGAAATACCGAGCGAAAGCTGTCCGCTGTGTCAGGCGAAGATGCGCAAGAGGAACGGGGATGATGGGCCATTCTGGGGCTGTAGCCGGTATCCCGAGTGCAAGGGCACGAAGCCGATAGGCAAGAAGAAGAGGAAATCGGGTGCCCGAAAATCGAGATCCAGACAGGGGGCCAGCGGAAGTGCAACATGAGATGGTGCCGTCACTGGCGTCTTCCTTGCCATAAGGTCAACACTGCTTGATAATTGGGGCCATACCCCGTTGCCAACTGACGGTTACCAGTTGGTCCCTTTGGACTCTCCATGAGTCCGATCCCAAAGCGCGAACACCTGGCGAAAACGCGCACCCACCCGCAAAGACTCTTTGCATTACATTGGCATGTATCGGGTTCCAGGTTCCTTATGTTTCAGGTCGACCGGTCGTCGACCACCTCCTTTAGTCAGGTTTGACCAGCCAGCAAGATGCCCTCTACTGGGTTTCTTGCTGGCCGGTTGGACTGAGCTTCACCCTGGCGGTGCCGGTCGCCTGACCCCCCGGCTCCCTTTGTGCGGGGATCCGCGCACAAACCTACCTGTCCAACGCCATGAAACGGGACGGGATGCAGAGGCAGATTCGATCGCATGACTACGAGGGGCATGACGGTTGATGGCCGGCATAATGGCACTCTTCACACGCTACCCGTGCCGGTATCCGGTAGCTGATTCGACTTGCGGTTTTGGTCCTCAATCCCAAGGCGAGGCGGCGAGGCAAGTCCTCGCGGCCCCGGCTTGAGATTGACGATCGAATTTCAGGGTTGACGTATTTCGTGAGTAGCGCAATCCTAAAGGTGTCAGACGTTGGCTGTTGACGGTAACAACAGCGCCCTTTGCCCTTCGGGGCACCTCCCAAAGCCGTAACGCATCCCGAGAGACGGCACCCTGACGGGTTGGATGCAGACTTCTAAACCTCGGCACTTTGCCGAACCACCCATCCGGGGAAACACTTCCCCGATGGGGATGGTGTATCTCCCGGATTCGTATGTCTCAACTCCAGGAGAATCACCATGACGACTTCCACCGATAAGCAATTCTTCGATCTTCACATCACTGGCGTCGGCTACCTCAATCGTGTTCGTGAGGTAACGCCGAAACGCGGTAACGCTTTCTGGGCCTGCGACATAGCGGCGCTCAACGGTCCTTCCGATGACGTCAGCTACACCCGCTTTGACTGCCGCGTAAGCGGTCGTGAAGCAGAGAAGCTGGTCAAGAAGTGTGAACAGGCGGTCAACATGAAGAAGAAGGTGTTGATCAGCTTCAAGCTTGGCGATCTGTGGACCGACACTTTCACCTACTCAAAAGGTGATCGTGCCGGGCAGACAGGCGTCAGTTTGAAAGCCCGTCTGCTCTTCATAAGCTGGATCAAGATCGATGGCGAAATGGTCTATCAGGCCCCTCGTCGCGACAATGATCAGGCAGAGGCTGCTGAATCACAGGACCAGCAGTCCGAAGCCGCTCAGGAGTCCAGTAGTGCCCCCGAGGCATCACCGGTTCCCAGCAGCTACGCTGCCGTCCATTCAGGTGAAGCCGCTGGATCCTTTGATTCACCGGCGATGCACTGAATCTCTGCACTTCCAACCATCCATCTAACCGGGGCATTCCCGGTTGGATGGAGGTTGATGTTCGCACCCCTCTCAAATACCCATGCCGCGATTTAGCATTTCCTCTCCTTTCCGGGGCCATTCCCCGGTGGGATGGCTTCATCTCAACCATGGAGTCAATTTGATGCGTCTCTACTGCCTGGTGACGAAATACCATGAGCACGCGGAAGAGGCTTACCGCGTCTCATATGCCATTTATGAGGGCAATCCCGCTTGGCCGGCTCTTCCGATTGGCCATATCAGGCGCGCCTACTCTGTCGAAGTCGATGATGGGCACGCTGAATGGATCGCGTTTGATCGACAGTCACGCCCGTTCAGTGGCGAGACGCCCGAAGCGGCCCTGGAAGCCTTTGCTGATCGCCCTTCATGGCAACCCTGCCATCATCTTGAGCCGCTGTAGCTCATCCAACTGAACCAAATCACCCAACCGGGGCCACGCCCTGGAGGGGTGGCTCCGTCAACATATTGGAGCGATCCCATGAGTGATTATCTGAACCATCAGATTGCTGCCGAAGATCTGGACGTCATTCTGGCTGCCTTGCGGCTGCTGCAACGCACGATCGATCTGGAAATACCGGATGCGATACAGGAGATCGGCGGCGAGAGCCTGAAGACCGTCGACATCGATGACCTGTGTGAACGACTGAACCTGGACGGGCAGCCCAGTGAGCAGGATGACCGAGATATTCTGATCAAGCGCTTCCGTGCAGAACTCTCTCGACCCGAGTGGAATTCGGATACGGCGGCCAATATGGCAACAGCCCTTGCCGATGCAGGTTGGTCCATATTTCACCCAGGCCATGAGGGCTGGTATCTCGAAGTTGTGGATGGGGCCTATTCAGTGGTGGCCAAACCTGATGGTCCTTTCAGATCCAATGCCGAAGCCATGTCCGCCATTGCCAGGCAGTTCGCTGCCGGTAGTCGTTGGCATGGGCAGGTTCTGGAAATGATAGGCATGACGGCGTGTGGTCACGGAAAGCCCATACTGAGAGTTATCGGGTTCGGCCCCAATGCCCAGGACGTTGTGGTGGCCAATGACTTGATGCCAGAGCGTAGTCTGGAGGTCGGTCGGCGGCCTGAGCTTGGTGTCTGGTCGATATTCCGACGAGATCCGCAGAGCTTTGAGGCCGAGTGGATTGCCGATCGAGGAGAATGTCGTAGTGCTCTCAAGTATTGCGCAGACCGATTAGGTGCCGACATCAACGACGAGACTGTTGAGTCCTTCATCACACACTTTCAATGATCCACTCAAACGCCCTTCGGGGCGTTTTTTGTTTCCGGGTTGCTGTGTCAAGAAACCCGATCCTGCCTGTTTAACATTCCCCGTCGACCGAACCCCGCCATGGCGGCACCGTGAGCCTGATTCTGATCAGATCATTACGAGGCCAACCAACATGAAGCTGCACGGTTCATCACCTCTCCTGTCCTGTGGTGTAGCGATGGTGCTGCTGGCCGGCTGCGCTCAACAGCCGCCTGCCAAAACGAGCACCACGCCGACAGTCGATTCAGCCAGCGCACTGCAGATCTCCCCGCTGGACGAGCCCAGGGTCATCACAACGGAGCACCAGATCGTCACCGGTCCCAATCCCCCTCAACGCGGCATTGTGGATCCCGATGTCTACGATCAGGAATTGATTCCTGTCGAGGTCCTGCGCACAGGGCGTTATCAGCTGGTCACCATGCTGGCTCCGATGGGCCAGCGACATTTGCTCGAGCAGATCGTCAACGTACGCATTCCACCGAGCCTTTCCACCACGGTGGGGGATGGCATCCGTTACACGCTCAAGAACACGGGATACACCCTCTGCCCAGCCACCCGGGATCACGAGGAGTGGCTCTACAGCCGTCAGCTGCCTGCTGCCCATTACCACCTGGGTCCGATGACGCTGCGTGAAGCATTGCAGGTGCTGGCCGGCGATGCCTGGGAACTCGAGGAGGATCCCGTGCGTCGTCAGGTCTGCTATGAACAGCGCGACCTCCGCACGGTGAAAACCACAACGGTTGTACCGGAGCGGAGCCATGAGTGATCTGACTGACAAGCTGCCCAATGATCCGGAGCCCAATGGGCCTTCGTCCAGTGAGGCTTCCTGGGATCCACTCAATGCGGATCCTGATGATCGTCTCCCCAGTTCAAAGCGCCCGTTGCGGTACTGGCTCATTGTGGGTGGTCTTGCTTTCGCTCTCTTCCTGGTTCTGGTTGTCGGCACCGTCAGCTGGCAGGGAGGCCCTGCTGACACTCCTGAACCGTCCCCTCTGGCACAAGGTGTTGTCATCGAAGGTCTTCAGGAGTCTGTGCAGAACCTGGAGCAGCGTCTGGGCTCGTTGAATGACCTGAACGATCGTGTGGCCTCAATGGAGCAGCGACTGGGTGAGATCAATGCGCAACTCGACCAGTCGTCAGGTGCGTTTGATGTGGAGAGCCTGACCCATCGGATGGGTGCACTGGAAGGCTTCCTCGAGCAGGCAAGTCCCCGGATCGACATGCAACTGACGGCGTTGGAAGAGGTCGTGTCGAATCGCCTCGCCGAACCGACTGCCGCGTCTCGGCAAGTCTCAGAACCTGAGCCGTCCCCCACGCCAGCAAAGCCCAGAACAGCAAGCCGTCCAGCAGTGCCCCGTCTTCCTCTCCACATTTCCGGCGTCGAGTACCGGGGTGGCCGTCCTTTCCTGAGTGTCGCCACCGGTCCGGTACATGACCTGGACCAGGTGAGGCTGCTGGGAGAGCGCGAGTCCGTGGGGGAGTGGCAGCTGGTCACCATCAACGCCTCAACGGCGGTATTTCGTTATCGCGGGCAGAACGTCACGGTCAATCTGCCGTAGGAGCTGAATGATGAAACTGGCAACTCACATGGCCCATTCCTGGCATGGCGGCATCCGACTCAACGCCTTTGCCTCGATGGCGGCCATGATGTTGATCCCCTTGAGTTCGGCACATGCCACCGTCCCGCCAGGGATCGACATATTTCCCACGAAAGAACGTATCGACAAGGTGGAAGACGCCTCTGAAGCATCCGCTTCCCTGGCAGAGTTCCAGGTCGACGTCACCAATCTTCATCAACGCGTCTCGGGGCTAGGTTCCACAGATCGCAAGCTCGAGGAAGTGTCCACGCGACTTTCTGACACGTCCGTCCGCCTGGAAGAGAAGGGGAAGGAACAACAGCAATTGGCTGAACAGCTCGATGCGCTCGAAGCATCCGTCAAGGCCATGGTGGCCATGACCGAGGAGCGCATTGCGGATATGTCCCAGCGTCTGGCTCCCGAGAGCACAGAGGGGGAATCGCGGGAGGATGAGGAAAGCACATCCTCCGAGGATGTCGAGGACGAATCCGGGAAGACGCCTGAAGCGGCCTCCGACAATGGCGAAGCTGATACCGATCAGGAAAACGCCTCCGGGAGCTCCAAGTCGGAGCCCGAGGCAGACGCGCCTGAAGCGGTGGCTGAGAAGGCTACCGACGATAAAGAGGAGGCTCGTTCATGAATCGCAAAGCGTTAAGCGTGATGGCGGTGACGATTTTGCCCTGCCTCGCACTGCCGACATGGGGGCAAACCTGGTTGTCGCAGGACGTGGATGAAACCCTGCGCGGTGACTCGACAGTCTCCGAGACGGTCATTGAGCGGAGACAACAGCGTGCTGCCGACGCCTGGGGGCTGAACCAGCAGGAGATCCAGCGCTATAAATCGATCATGGAAGGGCCTCGAGGGACCTGGTCACCCAATCTGGATCCCTTGACGGCACTGGGTCTGGAGGCGCGTTCGGACGCTGAACGGCAGAAGTATGCGGAGTTGCTGGTCGAGACCGAGCGCCAACGTGTCGAGGCAGAGCTCGCGTTCCAGCGCGCCTACGATGATGCCTGGCAGCGTCTCTACCCTGGCGACATGCCGGTCAACTCGTTCACCACCAAGGGCGGCATCGATGCCACTCAATCGGTGTTTGGACACTCGGCGGCCTCGTCGTCCCCTCGACTGAATGTGGTCGTGGCCACCCAGGAATGTGGGCAGTGCGATGCCACGGTGAAACGACTGCTCAGCACCGGGGCCTCCATGGACATCTGGATTGTCGATTCAGAGGGGAGTGACGATCGCATTCGCAGTTGGGCAGCGGAAGTGGGGATTCCCCCCGATCAGGTGCGTAGCGGGAGTATCACGCTCAACCATGGTGGCTCGATCAATATCGACAGCGCAGAATTGCCGCGCGTCGCGCCGAGGGGGTGAATGATGCGACGCGTGGTCATGGCGATGGCAACACTGGCAAGTTTGCTGACAGTAGGGCAGGCAAGCGCAAACACGCCGGACATTCCCTCCTCGCCGGATATTCCTTCTGCTTACGTTGTGGCAGCAGAGGACAATGGCATCCCGCCGGAAGTGCTCTATGCCGTGGCCATGACGGAATCGAAGATGTCGCTGGAGCATACCGTGCGGCCCTGGCCATGGACCTTGAACGTGGGCGGCAAGGGCTACCGGTACGACACACGTAATGAAGCCTGTACGGCACTGCGTTCGTTCCTGCAGCAGACTCGCGTCGTGGATGTTGGCATCGCCCAGATGAACGTGCGCTGGCAGACCCAGGTGTTTGGTCCGGGGAAACGGTTCTCCGATCCCTGTGCAGGGTTGGATCCCTACGCGAATCTCGATGAAGCCGCAAAGGTGATTCGGCAGCACTACGATGCTGCCGGTGATTGGGTGGTGGCTGCTGGTCGGTACCACCGTCCAGCCGGTGGAGCACCGGCAGAGCGTTATCGCCGGCACGTCCGTGAGGAGCTGGCTCAACTGGGATCCTCTCCCTCTATGGGGACTGATTCTGCAGAGCTCATGGTGGCACGCGTCGCGTCTTCCCGCCGTCCTGCGGCCCCTTCAGCAACAGCAACCACTCCTGACAATGACGCCAACCTGACCTGGGTCACGCCCACACCTCGATCGCCGGATGCTGATGTCACCTGGGTAACCCCGGAACCACGCCGGTGGATGGCGGAGGTCGCCGTGGCCAGTCGCTGATTCTCGACAAGGAACATGCTCATGAATCGTGTGAACCGTTACTCCCTCAGCGTGATGGCAGGGTGTCTGATACTGGCTCTGTCTCCGATCGCGCAAGCGCAGGCCCCTGTTCAACGTCCGCCGACATTACCGGATCTGGAAGTGGTGGCCGATCACGGCGGCGAGTCGGCACGTCCCTATTACGTGGCCATCAAGGGGGCCGGCGTCGACGAGCAGGAAGGGTACTCCCCGCAGATAGGGCCTCAGACACGCCCGACTGGGCAGTACAGCGAACAGGACATGTTACCGGTCGAGAGCGAGCGGCTGACCCCGGGGCAGGTCGTCGCGCGTGATCTCGAACTCCCGGGAGGGTTTACCCCGATCTTCGTGATCGGTGACGACACGCTGTCGCGTCAGTGGCTTGATCAGCGAGGCGACATTCTTCGCGGCATGAATGCCGTGGGCCTGGTGGTACAGGTTCAGGATGAACAGGCCATGCAGGAACTGCGTCAGGCCGCTCGAGGGTTGGAGGTGCGCCCTGTCTCTGGAGACGGTCTGGCAGAACGAGTAGGGCTTCAACACTATCCCGCCCTGATCAGCCAGCATGGCATCGAGCAGTAGGAGAGGGTTATGGAAGTCAATAAAGCGTGGCCCTGCTTTGATCTGAAGAAGACGCGCTACCGTTGGTCGGAAGTTGCAGGAAACATGGAGGAAGGCGAACGTGAGCAATAGCCATCCCCTTGAGTCTCTCTTGCGTCCTGCTGTAGAGCTGAATACCGTTTGGGTCTGTGCCGGCTGTGCCGTGCTTTGCATCTATGCACCCTGGTCACTTGCGCTCACACCCAGCGTAGGCATCAGTACGGCGTTCGCCTTTGTGGCTTACGGTGCCTGGCGTCTCAATCAGGCATGGGTCGTGCTGCGCTATCGGCGCAACATGCGCCGATTGCCGCGGTTCGCCCTTCCGGCGAGGAAGGTCCCCGTCAGCAAGCGCAGCTTGTGGCTTGGCAAGGGGTTCAAGTGGGATGCGCAACATACCCAGCGTTTACATGAATCTGCGCAGCCAGCGGCAAAGGTCTATGTGCAGCCAAGCGTCTGGTTCCAGCGAGCGCGGCGCCTGGAGCAGTCCCTGGAAGGTGGCGCGGTGGGTCAGCATATCGCCTCACTGTTGCGCTGGGATTCTCCCTTGAATCCTGTTCGTCCACTGCCTCCGGTAGGCGGGCGTCCTGCACTTCATGCGGTGGAATGGAAGGAACATGACGTCTGGATGCCGCTGGGCGAGCGGGTAGGCCACACGCTCGTCGAGGGGACCACGCGAGTCGGGAAGACACGCTTGGCCGAGATCCTGATCACTCAGGATATCCATCGTGGTGACATCACCATCTGCTTCGATCCCAAAGGGGATGCGGATCTTCTGCTGAGGATGTATGCCGAGGCGCAGAAGGCGGGACGTGGCGATGAGTTCTATATCTTTCACCTGGGCTGGCCGGATGTCTCCTGTCGCTACAACGCCGTGGGCCGTTTCTCACGGCTCTCCGAGGTATCGACCCGTGTGACGGGACAGTTGTCTGGCGAGGGGAACAGCGCTGCGTTTCGTCAGTTTGCCTGGCGGTTCGTCAACATTGTTGCCCGGGCACGGCATGCGCTGGGTGAGCGTCCGAGCTATGGCCAGATTCTTGCCGATGTGGTGAACATCGATGCGCTCTTGATGCAATACGTCCAGGAGACGCTGGAACAGCAGATGCCGGGTTCCAATCAGCAGATCACCGACATCGAGGGCAAGCTCAATGACCGCAACATGCCGCGCAACATGGTGGGACGGCACAAGAGGGTAGTGGCGATCGTGCAGTACCTGCAGCAGCCGGAGGTCATCGAGACACTGACCGATCCCGTCCTCGATGGTCTTCTGTCGGCGGTTCGTTACGACAAGACCTACTTCGACAAGATCGTTGCCAGTTTGCTACCGCTGCTCGAAAAGCTGACCAGCGGCAAGATCGCGGAGCTGCTGTCACCGGACTACAACGACATCGAGGACGAGCGCCCGATCATCGACTGGCAGCAGATCATTCGCAAGAAGGGCATCGTCTACGTGGGACTCGATGCATTGAGTGATTTCGAAGTCGCTCAGGCAGTGGGCAATTCGATGTTTGCCGATATCGTGTCCGTCGCGGGCCACATCTACAAGTTTGGCGCTGAGGATGGCCTTCCTGGCAGTAGCAACAAGAAAGTCCCGATCAACCTGCATTGCGATGAATTCAATGAGCTCATGGGCGACGAGTTTATCCCTCTCATCAACAAGGGGGGCGGTGCAGGGATCCAGGTGACCGCTTATACCCAGACACTCTCTGACATCGAGGCACGCATCGGGAATGCCGCCAAGGCCGGCCAGGTGGTGGGCAACTTCAATACCTTGATCATGCTGCGCGTGCGGGAGGAACGCACCGCGAGACTGCTCACCGACCAGCTGCCCAAGGTCAACGTTTCGACCAGGTTGATGGTCTCCATGGCCAGCGACAACGCCGACGTGAACAGTGATCAGGACTTCTCGAGCTCGGCGGGCGACAGGATTGGCACCGAATCGGTCGACATGCTGGTCCCGAATGACATTATCGGTCTGCCGAAAGGCCAGGCGTTCGCGCTCCTCGAGGGCGGTCAACCCTGGAAAATCCGCATGCCGTTGCCAATGCCGGACAAGACGGAAGACGTGCCCCGGGATGTGGCCGATATTGCCGAGCGGATGCGCGCCAAATACAGCACGGGCGACCAGTGGTGGGAAGGGGTGATGCCGCCGCCGATCCACCTGGATTTCGAACCCCCGCAGCAGGCGACTCGAGCTCGGGACCGTGATGTGCTACGGGCACCTGGCGATGATGGCGGGGAGGGTGACGATGGCCAGCTCTGAAGCTCCGGCAAGACGAGCGGAAAGCAAACGCTCAGGTGCGATAGGGACACTGTTCAAGCTCCCGTTCACCCTTCTGGGGATCCTCGTCATCTCGATCATCTGTTCGGTCCTGATCGAATGGGTGGGGATCTATTTCGACTGGTTCAGTGAGCCTGGTTCGGAACATGCGCGTCAGACCATGGTGTCCGAGATGGGCTATCTGGATAGCCAGTTCACCCGATCATTGCTGGTGTCGTCGCCGGTGGAGTTCGCGACCTGGATTGTCAGTACCTGCTACCAGTGGCTATTCGTGAAATCCGGGATTGCTGCCTGGGCAGCGTCAGGTAGTGGCTCCGAGGGCTGGATCGGCGTGATCAAGATCTATCTGCAAGCGGGCATGTACGTCACGCTCATGACACTGACACGTTGTGTGATCCTGATGTTGACCGCGCCTCTGTTCATACTCGCTGGCCTGGTCGGTTTCACCGATGGCCTGGTCAGCCGCGATCTGCGCCGGTTCGGTGCAGGCCGAGAATCGGCATTTGTTTACCATCACGCCAAGCGGATGGTGACACCGATATTTCTCACCGGTTGGCTGATCTACCTATCTCTGCCGTTTTCGATCCATCCCAACCTGTTTCTGCTGCCGTGTGCGCTGTTGTTCGGCATGATGATTACCATCGCCACTTCGAGCTTCAAAAAGTACCTCTGAATCCCGTCCGGGTGTTCTCCATTGGCCTCGCCTCGGCGGGGCAATTTTTTATCCGCTGCACGTCAAGAATACCCGGCTGATTCGCTTAACGTTTCCGGCTGATCCCGCGAGCACATCCCTCGACCATGGAGCCATGTCGTCACCACCCTCGACAGGACTCCAACATGATGGTGCTACCTCAACGCTCCCTTTCCTTCTGCGCCACAGGTGTCTTCTGCGGACTCCTGATGAGCGTGGTCATGTCGGCACCGGCAAGGGCCGATGACATCGATGAAATTCAACGTCGCGACCTGGCGTTGATCCAGACCCAGATCGAGCAGATCAAGGTGGTCGTCGATCGCATCGATGCGCGACAGGAGAAGACCAACCCCGAGATCACGCGCATCTATTTCGACACGCGAATGCTGCGATCGGATCTCACCTCCATCACCTCCGGTATCGACGCCTACCTCGCCCCCGAGCGACTGCTGCCGCGTCACCCCATGCCGCTCGACGGCGACTACCTCGAAGACAGGGGGCAGTAATGGCGTCCTCAACGCAAGCCGCCTTCGAGGCCGGTGCCGGGGCCTCCTCCAATGAGGTCTACCTGTTGATTGCCGCCATCGGGTGTTCCATCGCGGTGGCCTGGCTGGTGTGGCTCTGCGTCAGCAACTGGCGAGGTTGGGCAACTGGCTCGATCAACGAATACCTCATGACCTGGAACTTCATCCGAGGGGTGATGGCGGTCGTGATCCTGTTCTGGCTGTTCCTGTAGCAGCTCAGCTGGAAGCCCCATCCCGGGGTGTCACTACTCCCCGTAGAGGGGAACTCCCATCAGCAAGAGACGCAAGGAGATACACGCAATGAACCTCATTCAGTCACTTTACTCCCGTTCCAGGGGGCTCATGAAAAGTGGTCTGGCCGCCCTGGCTACCTTCCCGGCCATGGCGCTGGCCGCCCTGCCACAGCAGGAAGGGATTACAGAAGGCGCGGATGGCAACCTGCTCGATACCTTCCGCAACGTGGGGTCGGAAGGCTTCAGCATCATTTTCATTGCCCTCACCGCCTTCGCGATTGTGGCTTACATCGCCGCCCTGATCTGGCAGTTCAGCGAATCGAAGAAGAAGGGCGAGTGGGGCGGCTTCGGCATGGTGTGTGCCATTGGTGTCGTGATGATCGTCGTCGTCATCTGGCTGGCGAATTACGGCGATCCGATCATGCAGAGCACCTAGTCGGGGAGACGTCGGGCCATGACCATTGAATTCATTCCCTCCCGTCTGAACGCCACTCCCGTCGTCTTTCGCGGCATGACGGGCAAGGAGCTGGTGGTCTGCACCCTGGCGGGGTTGGTGGCGTTCATTCCTGTCGGGTTGATCGGCTGGGCTGTCGTGGGCATGGGGGCCATGGTCCCGACCTGCATGTTTGTCGGGGCAGGTCTTTCGCTGTGGTTCGGTGGCACGTTCATGCGCCGTCTACGCCGGGGCCGCCCCTCCTCCTGGGTGTATCGCAAGATCCAGTGGCAACTCCAGAAAGCGGGACTTCCCGTGCCTGGTGGCAATGAATTGATCCAGGCCTCCATCCGTTGGCGTATTCGCCGTGATCCCGTTCGTCGTCCAGTGGCGACATCGACGGGATTCTTCTCGCGCAGCAAGGGAGATAACTCATGAGTCGTAAACGCCACGCCCTGGCGGCCCGTGACGCTCACATCACCACATTGCGTAGCGTGATTGTGGTGATGATCCTGGTGTGCGCGGGACTCTTCTGGGGCTGGAAAACGGCACCGGACCGGCTGAATGTCCATGTTCCCCCGGACCTGCGCACCGGCAGCACCCGCGAGTGGTGGAAAGTGCCGGAGCCCAACATCTATACCTTCGCCGTTTATGTCTGGCAGACGATCAACCGCTGGCCGGTCAATGGCGAGGTCAACTACAAGCGCAACATCCAGGTGTTCAACACCTTCCTGACACCAGGCTGTCGCAACTACCTCGAAAACGAGTACGAGCAGCGTCGCGCCCGTGGCGAGTTGAAGGGGCGTGTGCGGGGGATCTACGAAATTCCCGGTCGAGGGTTCCAGAACGATAGCCCTGAAGGACCTGGTGGGGTGCGTGTGATTGATCGCGATCACTGGGTTGCCACGCTCGACATGGGGGTCAGTGAGACCTACGCCGGCACATCCGTTCGCGACGCCTACGTTCGCTATCCCCTCTACGTCAGCCGCGTGGACAACGATCCCGACGCGAACCCCTGGGGGCTCCAGATCGGTTCCGCCGATAGTTGCTTCGCCGGGGTACCCCAGCGGCTCGGGTATGCCGACGACGACAGCGACGCTGACCAGCCAAGCGAGGTAGCTTCACCATGAGCAGACTCCTGTTTTCACGACTGAGCATGGCGTGCGCCACGTTGATGCTCGTCTCCCAGGCGCAGGCGGTGGAGATCCTGCATTGGGATCGCAAGCCCTTGCCTGTCGATCTTCCCGTTGGAACGGAACGTGTGATCGTGCTGGATCGCAATGTGCGGGTCGGCCTTCCACCCGAGCTTGCCGACTCGGAAACGCTCCGCGTCCAGAGTGCCGGTGGTGCCATCTACCTGAAAGCCGACAAGCCGTTCGATACCCAGCGGGTTCGCCTGCAGGACGTCGAGACCAATGAAGTGGTCCTGTTTGACCTGACGGCCATGGAGAACGGGGCCAGCGACGAAGAGATTCAGGTGGTGTTCCCGGAAGGCGAGCAAGTCGATGCTGAGGAAGCGTCATCCCCGGAATCCCGGGAACAGGCTGAAGGTTCGTCGACTTCGGCCAATACGCCGGTTCCTGTGGTGCTGACCCGCTTTGCGGCGCAGTCCCTGTACGCCCCGACGCGAACCATTGAACCAGTGCAGGGGGTCAATCGCGTCGCCATGCGACTGCCTGAGAGCATGCCCTCGCTATTGCCGGCATTACCGGTTTCCGCGACGCCAGTTGCCGCCTGGAAGCTCGACGGGTGGACCGTCACGGCGGTGAAGCTCTCCAATCGCGACCCATCGCGGGCCTTCGAGATGGATCCACGCTGGCTGCAGGGTGATCTTTACAGCGCCACCTTCATGCATCCCACGCTCGGCCGCCGGGGCTCCGTGCGGGATACCACCACCGTCTTCATCGTCACCGAAGGGGTGTCGTTGGCACAGGCGGTGCCACTGTCGGCGTCTGCTGCCGAGGACAACGCCAATGCGGGAGGTGACTCATGAAGCTCAAGGGCAACGGCCTGGTCAAGATTCTGGTGCCGTCATTTATCGCCCTGGTCGTTGCAATTGTCATGCTCTGGCCGGGAGCCGATTCCAACCAGCAGTCCGGGTCGAATGGTGGTGAAGAACGTGATCCCTCGCTGACGTTGAGTGAGGACGAGCTCAAGGCGCTGGGGATCGAGGGTGACACGCCGGAGGATACCGTCGCCACGCTGGTCGGTCAGACGCGAGCCATGCGGGAAGAGATGAATCGGGTGCTCGAGACCAATCAGAGGCTTCGAGAACAGAATGCCGACATGCTCGAGGACCGGCGTGACGTCCAGAGTCAGATTCGTAGTGCTCTTCACCAGCAACAGCAGGACTTCAATCAGGAACGCCAGTCGTCACAGCGCGAGAACCAGAGCCTGCTTCAGAGTCTGCAACGCGAGATCAGCAATCTGAAGGATGGATTCTCTGGCGAGGGTAGCAATGAAGACGTGCCGATCGGCCTGGGGCTTGAAGGCGGCGGTGTCCGCAGCGGCAATGGCAGCAACCTGTCCTGGGTCGAGCCCATGGATCAACGCGTTGAGGAAGGACCGGGCCGCCGAGGCCAGGAAGGGCCGACGTTCCCGACCTCCTTCAAGGAAGCGGCCAGTGATGTGGGCAATGCGGCCTCTCGTACAGGGAGCGCCATCCAGTCCAGTGCCACGGGACAGCCCGATGAAGCCACCGTCGAACCGGTCTATACCATCCCGGAGAACTCCACTCTGATGGGGTCACTGTCCATGACGGCGCTACTGGGTCGGGTGCCAGTCGATGGCACGGTGAACGACCCTTATCCGTTCAAGGTGATGGTGGGCAAGGACAACCTCACCGCGAACGGTATTGAACTCCCTGAAGTTCAGGCCGCGATCGTCAGTGGGACGGCAACGGGGGATTGGACCCTCTCCTGCGTACGCGGAAACATCTCCTCGATGACCTTCGTCTTCGAGGACGGCACCGTGCGCACCGTCCCATCGCCGGAAGACGTCAATCAGGGGCGTGGAAACGGCAACGACAGCAATCAGAACCAGACCATCGGGGGTGGCGACGCCATTGGCTGGATCAGTGACCGGAACGGCATTCCCTGCATCAGTGGCCTGCGTCGCAGTAACGCGAAGGAATACCTGAGTACCCAGAGCCTGCTCACTGCGGCCGGTGCCGGTGCAGCGACGATGCTTTCCGATGACGATTCGACCTCGATCACGTCTATTGGTGCCGACGGCAGCATTTCTCAGGCCATGACAGGCAACCAGGCCATGGGGCAGATCCTCGCTCAAGGGGTGAACGACATGAGCCAGTGGGTCAACAAGCTCTATGGCGAAGCGTTTGCTGCCGTCTATGTTCCCCCCGGCCAGGAAGTGGCCATTCACATCAACAAGCAACTGCCGATCGATTACGAGACCGAAGGGAGGAAGGTGCGCTATGACTCATCAAGGGCAACCACACACGGGCTCGACTGATCGCAGGGCCTTGTCGCGAGCCACTCTGTTCACCCTGGTCCTGGTGGGGCTGGGCCTTCTCTCCGGCTGTGCAACGTCCAAGGACGAGCTGATGCCCACCAGCGGAATGAGCATGCAGGAGCTCTGGAAGGAGGGCTCCAGGCAGAGCGCGGGTGGCCGTGCCGGAAACCAGGCGGTGCTGGAGGCGCGAGGAGCGCTGCGTCGCCCGATCGGGGACGGTGAGGCAACCGCTGAACAGACGCGGTATACCCGTGACGCCGCCAATGAGATCTACAGTCAGTTCTCGCGTCTGCCGAATCCGGATCTGGTGATGTTCATCTATCCCCACCTGGCCGGTGGGGAGTCGGTGCCGGTGCCCGGATATTCCACGATCTTCCCGCTACACACCAAACCGCAGTACGCCATGCCCGGTGAAGGTGCGCGGCCTGTGGGGAGGACGCGTTGATGTCATTCAATGACCTGATGAACCGTTGGTTCGGCGGAGCCAGTCAACAGGCTGACCCCAGCGATGCCTCTGATGGGGGACGCGATCGGCCCATTCCGGTCCCGAGGGGGAAGTCGATCACTGAGCAGGACATCGATCGGCTCTACAAGCGTGCCCCGTCCTTTGCCAACTATCTGCCCTTCATCGAGTATCTGCCGGAATCGGGCTGCTTCCTGATGGATGACTGCCGTTCGGTCGGTGTGGTGGCGGAGGTTGTGCCGCTCGCCACCGAAGGGCGCTCTGAAGAATGGCTGAATGCCAAGCGGGATCTGATCGAGGGGGCACTACAGGATGCCTTGCCTCAGCATGATACGTCTCCCTGGGTCGCTCAGATCTTCGCCCAGGATGAGGTCGATTACCGGGATATCATGGAACAGCTCAAGGATTACATTGACTGCCCGGATCCCGAGTCCACGCCGCAATCCAGTGGGCTACTCGATACCACGTATACCCAGGAATGGCTCAGTCAGTTCGAGCGTCATCTCAAGTCGATCTCGCAGGAAGGCGGGGTGTTTCACGATGATCTGGTGACCCAGACCACCTGGAAGGGGCAGACACGTCGCACCCGTCTGGTGCTGTATCGTCGCCTCAGCAAGTCCTCCAACACGGGGCGTGGTCAACCGATGACACCAGAGGATGATGCCAACATGGTCTACGACCGTCTGGTGTCCGCCCTGGAGGGCGTCGGTCTCTCGGTACGTCGCTATGATGCTCGGGCCTTCCGGCGCTGGATGGTGGCCTGGTTCAATCCTCGTCCGGCCATGTCGCCGAAGGATCCCCAGCAGTTCTACGATCTGGTCGATTATCCCGGTGATGACCAGCTCCCCTACGACTATGACCTGGGGGGCGATGTCCTCTTCAACATTCCCGAATCTGATGCCGACAAGGGCCTCTGGTATTTCGATGGCCTGCCGCATCGATGCCTGGTGGTGGATGAGCTGCGCAAGGCACCGGACATTGGGCATATCACCGGAGAAGTGAAGCGTCAGGGCAGCAAGTCCAAGGTCTCCAACGCGATCATGGATGTGTTGCCCGAGGGGACGGTCATGGTATTGACCGTCGTCGCGTCTCCCCAGGAGCCCCTCGAGGACCACGTCAATCGTCTCAGTGGCAAGGCGCATGGCGATAGCGTATTGGCAGTCAGCGTGCGCAACGATTGCAAGAAGGCCAAGGAGTACATGGCGAACCGCCATTTCCTGTATCAATCCTCACTGGTGTTCTACCTGCGTGGCGACGATGAAGAGGACCTGCGAGTCAAAACTCAGGTACTGAGCACCAAGCTGTATCAGTCCAGCCTGAAGCCTGTTGAGCCGGAGGACGAGATTGCCGCGCTCAATACCTACCTGCGGTGGTTGCCGATGGCCTTCGAACCCGACAAGGATGCTCGCAACCACTGGTATACCGCCTACAACTACGTTCAGCACATTGCGAACCTGGGCCCCTTTTTCGGTCGAGCGCGGGGGACCGGGCGTCCTGGTTTGAGCGCCTTCAATCGTGGTGGAGAAACGCTGTCTTTCGACCCCTTTCATCTCGCCGATCGCGAGAAGAACGCGCATGGCTTTCTGAGCGGGCCGACCGGGGCGGGTAAATCGGCCACGATCACCGCGTTCTGTGCCCAGTTGATGGCGGTACGGCGGCCTCGTCTGTTCATCCTGGAGGTGGGGAACAGCTTCGGGCTGTTGGCGGACTACTTCGAGCGCAATGGCCTGAGCGTCAACAAGGTCAAGCTGTCACCCGGCTCAGGGGTCTCCCTGGCACCGTTCCTGGAAGCCCACCGACTGCTCGAGGACGAGCGAGCGCGCAAGCAGGCGGAAGAGGATGCCAAGGCGCGCGCCCTGGGCGAGATCGACGATGATGCCCTGCCGGCACCCATCGAAGATGATGAGGACCTCGATGAAGACAAGCGGGATCTTCTCGGTGAAATGGAGATCACCGCGCGTTTGATGATCACCGGTGGTGAGGAGGAAGAGGAACGCCGCTTTCGTCGTGCCGATCGACGCATTGTGCGCGATGCCATCATGCGCGCCGCACGGGTGACGTTTGAAGAAGGACGCCCCTGCAAGACCGAAGATGTACGCGATGCCTTCTTCGAGATTTCTCGCGACCCCGGTTTCCATGAGGAGACCCAGCGCCGCATCGAAGAGATGGGCATGAACATCGGGTTGTTCTGTGATGGCTTCGACGGTGAGGTATTCAACTCGACCGGCGACCCCTGGCCCGAGTGCGACGTGACGCTGGTTGACCTGGCCACCTACGCCCGTGAGGGGTACGGGGCGCAGTTGGCGCTGTCCGTCATCTCGATCACCAACATGATCACCAACCTGGCCGAGCGGACCCAGTATGACGGTCGTCACATCGTCCAGATCATCGACGAGAGCCACGTTGTCACCGTCAATCCATTGCTGTCTCCCTTCTTCGTCAAGGTCGGCAAGATGGGGCGTAAGCTCATGTACTGGCTGTGGTTCGCGACCCAGAACGTCGAGGATTTCCCGGACGCCGCCGAGAAGCTGCTCAATATGATCGAGTTCTGGATCTGCCTGGTGATGCCACCGGATGAGGTCCAGAAGATCAAGCGATTCAAGTCTCTGACACCGGCTCAGGAGGAGCTTCTCCTCTCCGCCTCGAAGATATCCAGGAAATACACCGAGGGCGTCGTACTGGCCTCTACGGTTGAGGCGCTTTTCCGAGTGGTCCAGCCCAGTCTCTACCTGGCGTTGTCCGGTACCGAGGGGGACGAGAAGAAGGCACGGCGTAACGTCATGCTGGAGCAACGTTGCTCCGAGCTGGATGCCGCCATTTACCTGGCGAAGGAGATGGACGCGAAGCGCGGCTTTATCGAGGAGGAAGCCTTCGGCGTCGCCACTGGTCAGGATCAGGTGGAGGTCCCGGCATGAGTGGAACCGCTGTCCCGTCAGGAGCGATCGATTTCGGGATGATCGCGCTCTGGGGGCTTCTGGCGCTTGCCTTACTCCATGTCCTGGTTTCACTGGTGTTCTGGCGGCTGAAGAAAGGAGCACTGCCCTATATCAGCCAGCCTTCGCTCAACTCACCGACCGAGCAGGCGTTCTATGGCGCGGTATCTCGGGCAGTGGGATCCACCGTCCTGATCGCCTGCAAGGTGCGAATTGCCGATGTTCTGCGGGTCCGTTTTCGCAAATGCCACGCTCACGACCAGCGCTGGTGGCGTTACTTCCGCCTGATCAGTTCAAAGCACGTCGATCTGGTGCTTTGTGAACCTCGAGGCGGACGAATTCTCATCGCGATCGAGCTCGACGATCGCACCCATGGTCGTGCCGACAGGAAGCGTCGCGACCGATTTGTGGATCGGGCCTTTGCTTCAGCGGGTATCCCGCTGGTGCGCTTTCCCGCCCGTGGACGATACGACGTTCATGAGATCCGCGCTCAACTTGCTCCCCATCTCCATCTCACGCCCCCGGAAGAAGGATCGGTGGTATGTCAGAAATCCAGGTCTTCGACACCGTGAACGCCGATGCGCGTGAACGAACACTTCATTTGCTGCCGGTCCTGCAGGCAGACCCCTTTGACAAGTTAACCGCTGAGGACATCACCCTGAGCGTCACAACCAGCTGGATGAAGGAACCCGTCAGCCCTGAAGGTGGTTGGGTCATCCGTCAGCCCTATCCCAATGGATTGTATTACGTGGGGGGATCCTCGGAATGTCAGCTCGGGGAGCTCATCACACTCCCGCCAGATCTCACGGCGGGAGAAGTCGTGTTCCATTGGTCCGTTGCAGTAGAGAACCTGCCTCCCGGCCGGTTTCAGATCGAACACCGCATCGAGCTGACCTTTGAAGCAGGAGAAGGACGAACCTACTCGATGGACGTGGCCAACTGGTGGGCTCAGAGCGAATTCGCCGGTGAAGGGCACTCGACTCCCGAAATTGGCCGCAATCGCTTTTCTCGTTTGAAGCATCAGGGGATTTCGCCAACACGGCGAGCGCACGTCCTTGAGTCGATACGCGAGGGGTGTCGCTTTCTCGACATCCAGGAGTCCCTGACGCTTCCTGCGATCACCCTCAATGATTGCTGGACCATTCACACCTATGGAGGTGAGTCCGCTCACTCCTGCCTGGAGGCGCTGCGATGAAACGTCAACTGAACGGCCTGATCCCTACCGCTGCCGTCATGGCCATGATGGCCTCGACAATGACCCTGGCAGCATCAGGAGGCGATGTGCCGGAGGCGCTGGATGATCTCACCATCAATGGCCAGGCCATCACCCCCGAGTCCGTTCATCGTGTCGACCTTGAGGGGCCGATATACGAGGTACGGCTGCGCAATGGCGACACCTTCTACAGCGACGCTCAGGGGCGTCACATGGTGGTGGGGAATCTATACGACAACGCTCCAGACGGGCTCATCAACGTCACCGAACAGCGCAACCGACAAGAGCGGTTGGACCAGTTGCAGGATGTTTCTGAGGAAAGTCTGGTGACATACCCCGCCCAGGGAGAGGACCTTGGCGAGATTACCGTATTCACGGATACGACCTGCCCTTATTGCCAGATGCTGCATCAGCAAATTGACCAACTGACCGCTGCCGGCATCACGGTTCACTACGTGCCGTTCCCGCGTGCCGGCAGCCAGTCCCCAGCCGCACGTCAACTGGCGCAAGTGATGTGCTCTGAATCCCCTGAAAATGCCATGACGTCAGCGTTCAAGGGGCAATCACTCAGTGCCTCACCGTCACAGAGTTGTCAGGACGTAGTTGAAGACGGATTTCAGCTGGGGCAGCGATTTGGAGTGACGGGTACACCGACCATTGTGCTGCCGAATGGGGAGATGGGCGAAGGCTATGTCCCCGCCGGCCAGATTGTTCAAGCCATTGAGAGGACTGAACCATGAAACTTGCCAGGATCGTCGCTCCCACTGGAGCAGGGAAAAGCTGTGCCATCAGCAGAGTTATCCAGCATAAGGATCCAGAAGTCGAAGTGATCGATATTCTGGAGGGAGAAAACCCGCAGACGCGCCAGATTCGTAGTCCGGTCGTGATCCTGGATAGCACCAGTAGCTCTCCCGAATCCACGCTGAATTGGTTGGATCACTTCAGACAGTCCGAAGGCACACATGTCCATGGAGTATTACTGATCGGTCAGACCGACAAGGACAACTACTGGACGGAGGTGCGAGATGACTTCAGCTACGACTATGCCATTGACCTGGATGAGTATATTCAGACATCCCACATTGAACGGGTGAGCCGCCTCAGCCGGGCAGTCGAGCACAGCATCAGGACGTTATCCCCGTCAGCTCACCCTGGATAGTGAAGAGAAGAATACATGGAGAACGCGCTTAACGTTTCCTGGCGCGCTCTCCATCCGATCCTGCCAGCCTTCCAATCTGGATCCATTCGTGGGAGCCGCACTATGCCAAACGCCCATCTGCGGCTGCGTGCCGCGTTATCTGCATTTCCTGTCGTTGCTTCGATTGTCTGGTGTAGCGGTGCAACCGCCGGCGTCGAGGTATTTACCGTGGCTGGCGAGCCCATCATCAACGCGCCGGCGTCGGCTGCCGTGGTTGAACTGGATGCACCGGCCAGGCTCGATGCCCAGATCTCGCGAGACCTGCCGGCGGATCCTGATCGTGCGAAACAAATTCTGCATTCACGCATGAGCGGCCCAGAGTGGCAGGCCACCCTGAAGCGCTATGGGGAGACCTATACCGGTGTCGCTCGCGCCTGGATGCTCGGTATCGAGAGAGTGCCAGCAGTCGTCCTCGATGGACGCTATGTCGTGTACGGCGAGCCAGACGTCCGTGTCGCCCTCGAGGAGATCGACCAGGCAATCGGTGAAGTCACCCCACAGGATGGAGGTGACCAATGATGCGGACGCTCACCTCCCTGTCCATGGCCATGGCCGTTGCTCTGACAATCGGGATGGCCAGCATGACAACAGCTCCCAAGGCGCGCGCGCTCACCACCCCAGAGATCATCGAGTCTTCGTTGAGCACTTCGTGCCTCGAGTACCAGGTTATTGGTTTCTGTGCCTGGCTCTATTGCACTCCCTGGGGTTGTAGCGTCAAGACCTCGACGCGTGTGAAGCATTACATCCCCGAGCTGGTGGTGTCGTCCTACGAGAACACCGGTGACAACCCCTGGAGTGAGGTGGCGATGCTGTCACCACCAACAGGGGATGCTACGGGCGGTGGCCGTGCGACGGAGGAAGCCGGTAGCCGCCACTCCAACACCCGGTTCAAGAATACCGATGCCATTGGCCACCCAGGGGGAGCGGTCTTCTACCGGATGCTCAGCTCATTAGGGTACTCATGCGAAAGCGATGTGCTGCCCTATACCCCGTATTTCCTGTCGACACTGGATGCATTGGCCTGGCGGTCGTCGCTTCCCGAGATGGCCTATCCCGAGGCGCTGACACCGGGCATGCGGGAGATGGGGACGGTGGGGGATCTCTGGAGCCCGATCTATCCGAGAAGCGGTTTCGTTTCCCAACCGCATGACTATAAAGCCGCTGCCACCACCGCTCAGCGTGCGGCGGATGTCGTGACACGCAACGGGCAGCCGCACGTCTACATGCCGCTGGCACCTACTGACAATCCTGCCGCGGGTAAGTGGGCACCGGACCCTGTCATGGAAGGGGACCCAGACACGCACAAGTGGCAGCAACTGGAACCCAACATGAGCATGTCCTGCTCGATTTTCCCGGATGGCGGCGAAAGCCATCAACTCCAGGATCCCGGCAATTACGCCTGGGCGCTGTGGCGTCCCTATCGGTGTTGTGCAGTCCGGGGGCAAGAACTGCTGTATTTCACCGGAGAGTAATCCATGAAACGACAGATCCTTCAGAGCCTGACGCTCTCGGTGGCGCTGGTCACCCCGCTACTGGCCCAGGCGCAATCCGCTGACCGGCTCTACTACGACATTGGGGGCGCGGCCCCCTTCGGCGCGTCTGCAGGGCTGGGACATGGTCCGAGGATGAATGGAATGGGAGTCAGCTGGAACGTTGACGCCACCTGCGGCAATTTCGATATCGGCGCGACAGTCAGCAATCAGCTCAACGGCCTGACCAATGGCTTCCAGAACATGATGGGGGATGTCGTTCAGAACGCCACCGGCGCAGTGGCCAGTCTGCCGGCGATGATCATCCAGCGATCCAATCCCGCTCTCTATGACCTTCTGACCAACGGCGTCCTGCAGGGGAGAATGGACTTCGACAAGTCGAAGCTCTCCTGCCAGCGCATGTCCGAGGCCCTGGCCGATGCGACGGTCGGGGGGCAAATGCAGCAGAGCGCCATGGCGGAAAACTGGCAGGACATCGCGAGCTCAAATCCTGATGCTGTGGCAGCTCAAGAGGAAGCTGAGGCTGAGGCCGGCAACGCTGGCCGTACCTGGGTGGGTGGACAGAAACGTGGAGGCAGCGGCCAGGAACCCTTGCGTGTTGTCGAGGACACGGCCAAAGCCGGTTACAACCTGCTTCATGGCCGCACTGATACGACATCGAATGAGTCAGTCTCGGGTGGTGGTGGAGGCTGGGGGTCGGTCTCTACTTCCAACGGCGACTGGGTGGGTGGTGGCGGTATTGCCGGTGGTAGCGGTGGTGGTGCCGGAAGTGGCAGTGACTGCAAGGGTGGCATGTGCACCATTTGGGGATCTCCCGAGGATGCCGCCGAGTGGACCAAGAAAATCGTCGGTGATACCGAGTTGCGGTCCTGCGATGGATGCGAGAAATCCGAGAGCGTTGCCGGCACCGGGTTGATCCGGGAGCTCGAGGAAGAACAGCAGAGTATCCACGAGAACCTGGTCGACATGCTGAATGGCGGCGAAATTACCCAGGACAAACTGAATGATGTTTCAGCCGGTAGTGGCCTTGCTGTGTCGCGAGGCGTGATCGAGGCGATGCGCTCCGATCCCCAGGGACCATTGCTGGCACAGCGTCTTGCCAGTGAGATGGCGTTGGCCAGAACCCTCACCAAGGCGATGTGGGCGCGAAGAGCCTTGATTGCTGGCACAAGTGATCCGGGCATCGAGAACAACCAGGAAGGGATGACAGCGCTGGATCGCAAGGTCGATGCCTTCAATCGGGACATCGAGCTGCTGCAGAGCGAGATGGAAATTCGCAAGTCACTGGCCAGCAGTGCCGCGATGTCAGCACTCCAACGTGCGGCCAACCGTGCCGGCGGTTCCATGCAGAACGAATCCAACAGTCCGCGTAGCGAGCTGGATGGTCGCGGTGCGCCGGTTGAGGGGCAATAAGGAGTCTCATGATGATCCGATCGCTCAAACGTCACCCGCTGCTACTGGGGCTCCTTGGACTGATCATTGCGGCCTGGTTGGGAGGATTGGTCGTCTACACAGGAATGCGCCTCTACGGCAGCATTTCTGACTTTCAGATCGCTATGGGTGAAAACCGTCATTGGTTGATGGTCTGGCGGGTCATCTTCTACGGCGGACTGGCGTTGGTCTGGTGCCGACTCTGGCGTCCGAGGATCCTGCAAAGCGTCGAGCAGGACAAGGATGGTGGCCAGCAGGGCCGTGTCCTGCTGCACAAGCTCGAGCGCATGATCCTGATCGTTCTGGTCCTGATCGAGGGCTACAACCTGTTCATTTGGTGGGGAGGAGCCTGACATGGCGACGTTCGCAGTCAATGACTACATGGAAGGCACCATGCTCACCCTGGGCTGGGTCATCAACAATGGCGTCTGGGACGCCATGACCTCGACCGGTATCGCCGTCGTGCCATTTATCGCCCTGGTCGCCGGCGAGTGGTTTAGGGCGAGACAGGAGGGCGACGATGAAGGCAACAAGGGGGTACTGTCGCTCAACCGCATCGAGTCGCGGCTCTATGTGATGCTGCTGGTGGTGGCGTTCACCTGCGTCCCTGTGTTCACGCTCAACGTGAACCCGGTGAACGTCAATCAGGAGCATGCTGAACAGTGCGGCACCGTCATGATGTCTACCGGACAGTGGGGCGAGTCGACCATGACGTCGATAGATGGACAGCAGGCTCGCGTCCCCATGTGGTGGGCGCTGACACACTCGCTCTCCAAGGGCCTGACCAACGTGGCCATCTCGAAGATCCCCTGTTCGACGGACTACCAGTCTGTGCGAACGGCGCTCGATCTTGAATCCATTTCTGACCCGGGACTTAAACGTGAGATTGGGGAGTTCCAGTTGGCATGCTTCGGCCCGGCCAGGAACAAGCTGTTTCAGAGTGGGGCTGGCCTCGAGGAGGCCAGAGGCATGGATGTTGACTGGGTAGGTTCGGACTACTTCCTGGACACACCAGGCTATTACGACAGCTTCTACGCACCCCGTCCCATGCCTGGCTTCCCCTACAATGCCGATCGCGATCAGGCACGGCCCAGCACGGGACCCGGCCAACCAGGGTATCCCAGTTGCCGCGAGTGGTGGAGCGATGGCTCAGAGGGACTGGCGGCTCGAATCAAGGATCAGGTCGACACCACGGTGTGGTCACGCATGCAGAGTTTCTTCCCGGGGACATCCTCTGCAGAGGAGTACATGATCCGGCGTATGGTGAGCCCACGTTCTGGTGCAGCGAATGGCAATACCAGTCAGGCATCCGTTGGCTACCGGTCTCTGGATGGCGGGTTTGTCGATGATGTTACCTCAGCGGCAGGTATGGTCGGTAATGCGGTGGCCACCATCCCTTTTCAGGCGGGCATGGACAGCCTCAAACAGTCATTGCCGATGATCCAGGGGATCTTGTTGATGGCGATCATCATCTGCCTGCCGTTCGTCATGGTCGCCTCCGGGTACTCTGTAAAGGTGGCCGGTATAGCGATGTTCGCCTTATTCGGTCTGTTCTTCCTGACCTTCTGGTGGGAACTGGCGCGTTGGCTAGATTCGAACCTGATTGATTTGATGTACGACAGCGATGCCGCCAAGCTCAGTTGGATTGCCGGCGTTGAAAATGCCAATGACAAGATGGTGCTCAAGTTCGTAAGCGGAATGATGTTCCTGGTGCTACCTGGCGTTTGGATTTCTGCTTTGGGTTGGGCAGGTGCAAAGGTTGGTAATGCTGTCGGCGGTGTTAGCGAAGCAGGTAGAGAGTCTAAGGGGGCAGGTCAAAAAGGTGGTGACATGGCGCAGAAAGGAGCTTCAGGAGGTAAGGTTTAACATGTTAAGACGACTGTACTGGAGGGCATCTCCAGTACAGTTCAATCATGGATCTTAAAACCACCCCTATAGTAGCCATAGCCATTATGGCCATAGCGATATCCATCCTGCTCTTCTAGAGAATCTGGCATAGGAGTTGTGGTCCGATCCTCTGGCAAGGAGTTCCAGACATTTTTCCCTGCCTCAGCTGATGCTTGGCCCAAGGTACGAAGCAGCCCTTGAGATTCTTTTGTCCCGAACAGCAGCGCAGATGTGAACGCCGCAGAACCTTTGAGTACCTTGCGGGCAGTGTGGCTACGATGGGAGGTGGTGCCCTCTTCTGGACGCTCAGGCACAGCTCGCTCGTTCTGGTCACGGCGATGACCGAACAGCTCGGTTGCCTTGTCGTTCCACAGGAGCTTTTTGAGGCCCATGGGACACCTCCAGAATACGGGTACAGTTAGATCGAGAGTAGCTTGCAAGCCAGATCAGTGCAATTCGAACTGGGTCAGTGCTGAAGCTCTTCCCTCAGCTTACGGACCTGCTCGATGTCGATATCAACCAGTCCAGCAATCATCTCGTCGTTGAATTTAGTCTGCCGGATCAGGTTGCAGGTGATTTCCCGGCAGGCTTTCTCATATCCCTGCCAGAAGCACTCTGTGTAGGCGGTATGCCACCTAGCAGGGATACTGGATAGCAGTTCGTCAAGCTGTGCTTGCAAGGATTCGCTCACTGCTTCAGCTCTTCCCGCAGCTTACGGACCTGCTCGATGTCCAGCCCAGACAGTTCAGAGATCATCTGGTCATCCATGGCGGTTCGCTTGAGCATTTTCTGAGCCACCTGACGAGCGTGATTCTCTTCGCCTACCTGCTTCCACTGCTCGGGCCACTGCTTTGCACGTTCAGCCAACATATTGTGCACCTCGTTCAAGTCGTTGAGCGACTGCCACTCAGCCCCTTCGTTCTCGGGTACCCAGCTAGGCAGCAGCACGCGTCGGATCCAGAGGGCGAAGTGCCGGCGTAGCTGGGTCTGCTCCGGCGCTTGTAACCATTGTACCAGTAATCCGATCAGATCAATGGCATCCTGCGGATTCCGGTGATTCTCCAGACGGAAGATGGCCGACACCACGTTTCGGGTCTCTTCTGACCACTGCTCGCTGGTCACCATAGCGCCTTCGTCCAGCAGCAGATATGGGAGATCAGGCCGGTAGTGCTCCAGGCCACCCGGTACAGGTTGGACAAGCTCAGCCACGTTGAGTGCCGCATTCCAACGTTTTTCCCCGTTGTACAGCACGATAGGTAGCACGGGAGGTAGCTTGCCGTCCTGAGTCAGCTTCTTCTGTTTGACCAGCTCCTGATACAGCAGCCCCACGTAGGTCATGATACGCAGCGCCATGAACGAGTCGACGGTGCTCTGGAACTCAATCAGGAGATAGACATACACCCACTCGTCGCCAAAGCGCACACGCCAGATCACATCGCCTTCACGATCGCGCAGATCATCGGTGACGAAGGTGCTGCTGACCTTCTCCAGCGAATCGAGGTTCAGGCGATCAATCCATTCTTCCTTCACGAAGCCTGTCAGCAGATCGCGAACGACCCTTGGCTCGCTGAACAGCAGCTTATAACTGAGATCGTGCTGGTTGTTCATGATTTCTCCATGGTGTGGCTGGAGGCAGCTTACCATGACGGCGAGCGCCCCTGTCCCACGCTCCCCAGCGAGGGAAAAGGAAATGGCGCAGGCAAAGGGTTGGAAGGGAAGGGGGAATAAGGGGAAGGGGCTTACCCGAATAGCAGGGGCAAACCCCAAAGGGCCAGGGAAAGGGCAAAGGCAAAGGGTGGCGAAAGGGAAGCCACTACCACTGCTGCCTATCCCCTGAACTATGCGTCCTGCTTGCCCAGCACAATCTCCAACCCAAGAATGACGAAACTGTTGCACAGATCCTCTCGGTGGACCTTCGACCCCAAGCTTCCACGTCCTCAATAGCCCGGGAGCTCCAAAGCTGCATAAATCATACTTGTCTGCTATAAGAGACGTAGCGAGGTGTGCGAGAAGCCGAACCGGGGGACGTATCTTGATCAACTGTCGAGTGATGGGGAGAGATTAAGTGCAGACAGCTTTTGGTCGAGAGGAGTATTGATAGCTGCTTACGACCCATTGCAGACATTCGTATTACTTTTCCCATCGAAAGCCAAAACGTAGCAGCAAAAAAATGGAATTTACCATTAAAATCGCCATTGTCATCCCTACGCAAACAGCGGCCTAACTCAAAGTTCGACCAAGGAATAGCGAGAAATGCCCCAAGCCTCTGACTCATTTTTAAACAACACCGTTTCCCCAGGCAATTTTGATGATCAGAGTCTGGCTCTCTGGTTGGATGACTGTTTGGAGCAACAACATCGTGTGTTATATGTACACGCAGGCTACCTGTGCAAGGTGGTTGATCTTGAAGAGTCCTGCACAGCGCTCTATCCCGCTGACCCAGGTCCAAACTCCAAGGGTAGCCTAAAGAAGCTAGTCGGGAAGAAGCTTCTCTTCAGCTTTGAGGTTTCAAGTGAAACGCTGAGTAACGCTCGGATTGCAAACAGCGAATGGGCCTATGCCCCAGTGGAAAGGAAGTCCTGTGTAGATACGCTTATTGCCACGCGTGATGGGCTGCTCGGCAAAGCTAAAGGTAGAGGGCCAGAGATTTCCGCGAGAACAGCACAGAAAGTGTGGGCAGACGCAGCTGGAAGATGCATGTTTCAAGGCTGCAGTAAGGATTTGTCAGAGATCCCTCTTTGGACAAAAGCCGCCCGGGTTGGATATTTAGCTCACATCGTTGCATCTGACCCAGAAGGGCCTCGGGGTAACCAAAAGGACTCTCATCGGCTCGCAAATAATCCGGACAACATCATGCTGATGTGCGATGAACACCATCGCTTGATCGACTCGTTCGCGCCAGAGCAATTCACCTCAGAAATCCTTGACGAGATGCGCAAGTCTCATCGAGATATGGCTCGAAACTATTTGAATTCTTTGGCATTTCCCCCTACGAAAGCGATTACCTTGCATGCCAATCTTGGAGGCGTACCAACTTACTTCCATGACTCCGAACTGATTGAAGCCATCGTTGCAATGAGACGAGCAATGCTGCCAGGGGTGATTCACTATGTTCGACGGAAATCGCAGCGAGATGATCGACATTTACCAGAGTTTTGGCACCAGTATTTAAGAGAGCATGAGCATCAGATTCGCCAACTAGTTTCTGGCTTTGATTCGAGCAGTGGCTCTGTTACTGAGAACTTGGCCGTTTTCCCCTTACACCACATCCCGACGCTTGTTTTAGCAGGACGCATAATGGGTGAGGCACAGGCCATTCAGATATTTCAGTACGACAGGCATCGGAAGACATGGACTTGGAACCCGCAGGTTGAGGCTCATTCCCGGGACACCTTTATTGTTGATTCACTTTCGCCGAACCACGCCAAAGAGGTTCTTATTACGCTTGAGCTAACGGCTCACGTAGATGAGAAGGCGCTACCTGCCGACCTTAAAACTAGTGTGGATAATGGTCACCTGCCCTGGATTCGCGTAACAACTTCGAATATAGGGATCAATTGCATCGGGCACCCAGATGATCTTGATCAGTTCGCAGAAGCTGCCCGTAAAGCAATTATGCATGCTCAAGATGTGATGAGGGTTCAGAAGGTACACCTTATCGCCGTAAGTCCCGCGAGCACAGTGTTCCGTTTCGGGCAGATGCTGCAGGCGGGGCACCATCCCGAATACATCGTCTATGACCGAGCGGGCCGTGACTACGACTTTACTCCTGCTTTGTCGATTACTGGCCACCACGTTTCGGCCACTGACGGTCAGAAGACCCACACCATTGATCTTCGATAAGCAGCCTAAGCGAGCCTGATACAATGAGCACTACCAAAAGCGCAGAACTGGTTAAGCATGCTGAACTTGAATATCCCACTCGACTAACAAAGTCTCTTGAATCGTTTGCGGCTCTCAGGGAGGGCTACATAACCGACGCTAGAGATAGGCTGATCGAATATGGTCTTTGGGCTAAGGCGCTCAGTGAAGCAAATTCGCATATCGCTGTGGATGAGGAAGAAATCAGGGCTGCAGCAGACGCATACGAAGAAGTAGCAAATTATTTGGCCAGTAACCTCTCTTGGCCTCTCAAGTCCATTTCAATCATGACGCAAGGGTCAGTGAGCACTAAGACTTTGATTCGCTCCCCCAATGGAAGTGAGAAATTTGACATCGATGCTGTATGCAAAATAGACATCTCTCACATTGAGGCTGACGACCCCATGTCATTTTTTGAGTCGATAGGCCAGGCCTTGAAGGAGCTAGAGGCTCAAGCGAAAAGGCGCTGTTGGTATATCCCTTTCACCGGACAGCGTTTTTATCTCGAATTTACCCCTTCCATACCGTTGAATACGATAACGGCGCAAACCCTGAGTTCTATGGCGCCGCGCTATAGCGCATCGCGATATGAGGAGACTGCGCTTGCGGTCGTTGATACTCCTACTAAGAGCTGGAAAACCTCCAATTCTGCGGGCATGAGCAAGTGGGTTAATGACACGGCGGAACGCCGCCTCATTCGGTCGATTGTGATGGAGGCGTACGCAAATGATAGGGCCGTAGCAAGCGTTGCTCCGGTGCCGGATCAGACTGTGGAAATCACGGATACACTTCGGGTTGCCATACGGTTGTTCAAACGCCACCGAGATATGTGTGCGAGGCGTGGGGTAATTGATGCGGCTACCAAACCAATCTCAGTCATTATCGTGACACTACTGACCAGTTGCTATGAGGGTCTGGCGGATTTAGGTCGATCTTTTGAACACCCCATAGAGTTGCTGGATGAACTCGCTACCCTTATGCCGCACCTCGTGCTGAAACTCGATGGTAAATACCGAGTTGATAACCCAACAGTTGAGGGAGAGAACTTCGCCGAGAAATGGAATGATGATGACGGCGAGCGTTATAAATCATTCATGACCTGGACAAACGCACTATCTGCTGATCTCCAAACCATTCTTGCTCTGAAAGACCCTTCGGCTATTTCCAGGCGCGTGCGCGAAGTTTTTGGGATTCCTGCCCCTACAGGTGGGGGCAACGGCTTGACTACCATTCAGCCTCCAGCACCTAGAGCCACTCCAGCGAGTCGCGGTTTGGCTTAAAAAGTGGAGGATTAATGTCGCTGGATTTGAGCTTTTTGTGCGAGGAATTCCCCGAGCTTCAGCTATCAGCTTTGCACCGGGGGGGAGGAGTCACTGCCTACCAATTGTGGCTACCTTCTTTTCAAGACGGAAGAGAATTTAAGTGGGCTGAGCTGCGTTTGCCCAAGGGGTTTCCTGAGTACGGTAAAGCATTCATTCAGCTATCTCCAGATTCTGTCTTGCGTATACCGCACCTAGATAGAGCTGGAGTGCTTTGCATTGAAGGTGATCCAGGCCCTGGCCTCGGTTATTCCCCAGAGGACAGGATTAAGTTTGTCTTGCATGGCTACATGGAACAGTTCCTGAAGCCTTGGCTAAATGGCGATCTTGATGGCGATTTCGAGAATGAGGCACTTAATTATTGGGCTATAGAGGTAGCTAAGTCACGTTCAAACACCGATGCTGTGAGAGGTGTATGGACGGTTGATTCACCTCCAACAAAGGCACGTGTTAGAAGCGGACTGCTCTTGATTCCAAATAGGGTCATCATTGCTGCAGATGAGAAGTTGCGCATCACTAACCGTTTAGTGCAATCCATGGGGCCTGCAGCAAAGCAACGTGTTCGCGTGCTAGTGGCAGATATTCCGATTTCACATGCATTCACGCCGTCGACTTGGCCACGTTCCATGTCTGACTTGGAGCGCATCCTACAGGGTAGGCTTCCCTCTGGAGAGTATTCGAGGCTACAACATAGCCGAAGCCGCAGAGGGAGAGGCATATACCGCGTGGTTCTTTTGAGAAATACTGAAGTTGCCTTTGCCTACTTGCTTCCAGGAGGTCCTCCAACTGTTCTCGACGTATATCGAGGAAAGAAAGCTAGCCCTTCTCTTCATAAACCGCTACCACTTATGACATCCCGCTTAGATCCAGATTGGACGGTTGGGCGAGATCAGCATCCCGAGATCAGTGGGCGTCAAGCTAAGCACGTTCTGGTTTTGGGGTGCGGCGCACTCGGCAGCCCGGTTGTAGATCATATCGCCAAGGCAGGAGTCGGGCGAATATCTGTGGTTGATGCTGACACTATGTCTTCTGCGAATATTGGGCGGCATCTGCTTGGGGCTGACTCTATAGGCCAAAATAAGGTGGATGCCATTGCTCAGCGGATTAATTCGGCTTACCCAGCTACAGAAGTGACTCCGTACGCGATGAGCACAGCAGATTGGTTAAAGAAAAACACATTAGTAGATGTGGACGTAGTGATCGATCTCACTGGCGAGCCTGATGTACGAGTGCAGATCGAGCAAGTACGCTTGAGTTACCCACGCCCCTTGCTGATCGGCTGGATGGAGCCTTATGTGGCTGCCGCCCATGCTTGCATGCTGGCTGCAGGTCATAAATGGTTAAAGGGAGCACAAGATCCATTGTCTTGTTTAGAAGCAGTGGTATGGCCAAATGAAGTGATTCGACAAGAGCCTGGGTGCAGTAGCCGCTTCCAAAGCTATACTGCTGCGGCTGCAGAGCATGCGGTTGCATTGGTGGCTGAGTGTGCGCTGGAGATGATCGACAATTCAGTAGCAGTTACTTTCGACTCAACAGTACGGAGTTGGGTACGTGGGCAACGCTTTTTAGACAAGCACTGGCCTGGGCTTACGCATAAGGAATGGGCAAAAGCCGCTTGCGTTCACGATGGCTTGATCTTGAACAGGCAGTTTCCATGAGCAGGATATTCTTCTATCCCGATAATACCCGATATGTTCTGTTTACTGAACAAGCCTTGTCTCACATGTATGCCCATGCTCAAAGAAGACCATGGCAGAAAGAAGCTGGCGGTGAGGTGTTCAGCTCAGAACCGGATTCCAGCGGTCTTGTTATCCAAACCGCGACTGGGCCGAATCGCGGTGACTACCGACGTAGATGCGCCTGGAACCCTGATATAAAAGCATCCGATAGAAATAGACAGATCGAATTTGCGCACAACAGACATGTGGTTGGTTTGTGGCATACACACCCTGAGATATATCCGTCACCTTCAGCCCGGGATCAAAAGACTACGTGGGAATATCTCGACTCATTCCATGGAGACAGATCTTGTTATCTCATGGTGATTATCGGTAATCACGGTCGTGTACCAAACATGGGTGTATGGCTGGCCTCATGCCAGCCATCTCGTGAGTGGACACACCTTTGTGAAGCTACGATTGCCTGTGGCAAGACGAATCTCCATTTTAAGAGGGTGGCACAAACTGGCGTAGGTCTCCAAAACGGGTCATGTAAACTAGCGTGAGAAATCAGTTCTCTGATCGCTTATGTTTGCCCTAATCAAGCGAAACAGCTCGGCCTGGTATTGAGCATCATGCAGTGCCTGATGGTCCGGTTGTAATTCGGGTTGGAGTCGAGCAGCCATTTGGCTGGAGCGGGTATTTACCCACCTTGATCCAGTTGCTCCCATGTAGAGAGCCTTAATGTCTAGCGCGGTAAAGCCAAAGGGATTCGTCTGGAGATAGCGGTGGAAGTAATAGTTCACGAAGGACCAATCAAATGGCGCATTAAGCCCGACGAACACGGGCAAGTTTTCCGTACCAACGATTTCCCCGACCCAGCTCTGGAACTGTGTCATCGCAACTTCGGGATGCAGCCCCTCGAGTTCGAGTGCCTCCAAAGAAAGCCCCGTTACCGCTAGTGCTTCTGGGTCTGCATTGGCCGATATTGGCTTCAGCTTACAAGAGAACACCTGATCAGGCTTGTCTACATTGCATGCTCCAATTGTGAGCATGCTGTACTCGCCAGGAATTGGGCCTGAGGTCTCTACGTCGATTGAAATATAAACTTCGTGTTTCTTGCTCATGGGTCGAGGTGCTCCGGTTGCAAAAGGGGAGAAATTCTCTCTGGCTTTTCGGCTAACGCTTGGCGGCCTTCGTCCCGCCCTGAAGTGCTTGACCGATCCTGAACTGGGGTAAGAGCCTCATCTTAGTTGCCACCGACAGCTTAATATAAACTTTCCGCTTTTGGCCGATTGCGGTGGCTCAAGCTACTATGATAGTGGTGCGGCAGCTGACGACCCAAAGCTGTCTTTTGAATTCCAGCTGTAGATGACCGCAATGCAGTGGGAGCGGTCGGCGACCCGACCTCGGAAAACAGCCTAAGGTTGCGATAACCGGGCCTCAGTAGGCGTCCACGCGCACGGTTACCGGCTGGCCACCTTAGATAGACTGAGTGCTGATCTCTTGCGAAGTACAGTCCAGGCGCATAACCTGCCTCAATCGGGCAGTCGGTTCCTCGGCTGATGGCTATTCAAGTATTTTCAGGCTAGCGAGATGGCACAATCCCCTGAACTCGCCGGCGGCGAGGGGTTCTCCTTTGAAGGCGACGCAGCTGCGTACTATCTAACTGCGCTGCTAGCTGAGGCATATGCACCAGGCATCGATGATCGAACCGTTGTCCGCGTGTCGGTTCAGCAGCGCGATTTTGATGAGCCGCTCGATGATGTGATCGTCGATTTTGAAGACACCGCAAAGAACCCTGCTCGCCTTAGCCTCCAGGTAAAACGTTCGCTCACGATCAGTAAGGCGGAAACGAACTCCGACTTTTGCGACATCATTCGCGACAGTTGGGCTACTCTCAACAAGCCTGATTTCCGCATTAACATCGACCGCTATGGAGCAGCAGTTGGAACCGTTACCCCCGCCAAGGAACGAGCTCTCAAAACTCTTTGTGATTGGGCCCGTGAAAGCCTGACGGCTAACCATTTCGACGCTCGCTTTGAGGCAGAGGGGAATGCCAGTGCCAACATCATAGCGGTCAAAAATGACGTCGTAGCCCTGCTGGAAGAGACGAAGGGGACACCATGCACGTGTGAAGAAGTGCACCAGTTCCTTGCTCACTTCGTACTCATTCAGTTCGACTTCCTTCGCGAAGGCGCCACTGACCCCTCTGAGGCCATTAATCGCATCCGAGATTGCCTCGCACCCGATGACTCACCCAAGGCCCCACTGGTCTGGTCGCGCACCGTTCAGCTAGCTCGCGCATCAGCCGGTAAAGCAGGCCAATATGATCGCGCGCGGCTTGTGCGTTCTATCTCCCCTGTCGCACGCCTTCGCGGCGCAAACTCCTTTCGAATAGCCCTCGACAAGTTGACGGAGCTCGGAAAGAGCTACGCGAACTTCATACCCGACGATGTTGGCGGAACGAAGCTCGACCGAACCGCGCTCCTTAAGGCCCTGGACACCAAACTCATCGGAGCCCGTGTCGTCCAGGTCCGCGGCTTGCCAGGAAGTGGTAAATCAGTCTTGGTGAGACGAGCGGTACAACGCGCGCTAGAACACGGACCAGTCCTCTTCCTCAAAGCAGAACAGCTCGAAGGCAGCAGTTGGATCAGTTACGCGACCTCGCAGGGTCTCTCTGGTCCTCCTTTGGAGCAACTTCTCGTGGAGATCGGAGCCGCCGGCACTCCCATTCTGTTCATCGATGCAATCGATCGCATCGAGAAAGAGCACCAGCCCATCATCCTCGACGTGATCCGCGCCGTAGTGGAGTCACCGTTGCTCGATAACTGGCGTATTGTCGTCTCCCTTCGAGACACTGGCATTGAGGTGCTTCGGAATTGGTTGGGCGACTTCCTTGACGCTCTAACTGTCGAGACCCTTGGCGTTGAGCAGCTGATTGATGAAGAGGCCGAGACGCTCGCAAAAGCCAAGCCACACCTCAGGCCACTTCTATTTGGATCACACCAGGTGCAGGAGATCGTCCGCCGCCCCTTTTTTGCGAAGGTGCTGGACCAGAGTTATGTGGCCGATCCTAGTGCCCCAACATTTGCCCCTCAATCTGAAGTCGATCTGATCGAGAATTGGTGGCGACGGGGCGGCTACAACGAGACCGGTCAAAATGCGATTGAACGCCAGCGAGAGCTGCTCAATTTAGCTTCTCTTCGTTCCCGCAAACTTAGCCAGCCGATTCGCCTTAGTCAACTAACCTCGGTCGCACACGTCGATGATTTTAGATCGGATGGCATACTTCAGAACGCTCGAGAAGGGATCTCCGTTCGTTTCGCTCACGATATTTTCTTCGAATGGGCTTTCTTCCATGTCCTGGTCGATCATGGGGCTCAATGGATGGAAGAGATCAAAGCCTGCGGAGAGCCACCAGCGGTAGCACGCGTCGTCGAACTTCTCTCCCAATGGGAATACATGCAAGGAGAAGACTGGTCAGCGTACCTCGCCCAGACCGAAGGTTCGGACCTTCGATCACAATGGCTGCGCGCGTGGCTGGTCGGCCCCCTCGGAACCGCGAGGTTCGAAGTTGATGAGAACCAGTTCGCGACGGCGGTCTTTGCCGACGACTTCCGCCTGTTCAGGAAGGCTCTCGTCTGGTTTCAGGCGGAGAAGACCTCCCCCAATGTGAATATCCTCGCTGGTAACCTCCCACAGGAGCAACGCCAACGGTTTGCTGATCTTCTCGGGTGGCCGTCCGACTTCAGTGCGTGGCGCCGCCTCATCGACTTTATCCTACGGCGCATTTCCGACATTCCGCAGAGACTCTATCCGGAGATCGTGGCTATCTTTGAGGTTTGGCAGAACGCCTTAACCGATCTTCGCAACCCAACGTCTTGCGCTCTTCTCCAACAATGCGCGACCTGGCTCGCTGCCATCGACGAGATTAGTACTTCCGATGGGCCGGACGAGAACTCCGCGTACTGGGAGAAGGTGCCCAATCTGGAATCTTTCCGAAAATCCCTGGGGCGGCTCCTCTTAAGAGCGTCGAGAGCCGAGCCGATCCTTGCGGCCGACTATTTGCAGCGCGTCACCGACTCAGAGCGCATTCGTGACGACGCGTTTCATGACACCATCACCTTCTCACCCGTTCTTGCCCAATCGCTGCCTCAGTCGCTCGTCGATCTTTCCCTGGCTTTTCTGCAGGAGGAGCTTCCAGCAGACCGGGTTGTCAGAGAAGAACAGAAACTTCAAGCCGCATCCGTGCGGCGAAAAAGAATCTCGGCAAAGCCGGCAGCCGAGCGCACGCCTCAAGAACAAAGGGCGCTTTCCACGGCACCTTTTCTACACACCATCGGTGACTTCAACCGCCACGACTGGAACAGACTCTCGATCCACGATGATTACCGATGCTTTTCACCCCCTTCGCCACTTCGAGAGCCCTTTCACTCACTTTTCCAATCATCGCCTAATGAGGCACTGCGGCTCCTCCAGGAACTCTGCAATCATGCGATGAATGCTTGGCGACAACTGCACCGATATTCTCATGACCGTGATGGCAACCCCATACCGCTAGATCTCACCTTTCCCTGGGGCTCCCAAAGGTTCTGGGGCACCGACCGAGAGTATCTTTGGTTTCGTTCGACGTGGGCGCCGAATGCCATCGGTTGTGGTTTTTTTGCGCTTGAGGAATGGTGCTTCGCCGAGCTTGCGCGCGGCCGACCTGTTGACGAGCTGATACAGCAAAGCGTCGAGGGTAACGAGTGCATTGCCGTCCTGGGCATTGCGGTAATCATCGCGCTCCACACCGAAACCGTGTCCGAAGCAACGTTGCCGCTCATCACCTCTCAGCGCCTGTTGGCGGCAGACCATAACAGATGGACGCAAGACCTTTCACCGTTTGCTAGCCTAATCGGCTTTACGTCTAGTACCGATAAGCCTCACGCTGAGGCGATTCGAGCAGCAAATAACCGGCAGATTCGCAAGACAGAGCTTAAATGGATGGTGCCAAGATTCGTCTTTTCGACAGGCCCTATCCGCGACCGATCCCGTGAAGCAATCTTTAATTTCAAAAACGATCTCCCCTTTCAGTACGAGGAGCACCGCAACAATCAGAGGGCAAGGGATCATCTTACAGTGCAGGCCCTCGAATTTGCCGAGCTGGCGAACCCGGAAAATTATCAGGCCTACCGTACCAAAGACGATTCAGAACAGATTTCGATTGTCCATGTGAGTCCTTCTGCCGCTAAGCCTGAAAAAGTCGCTAAGGCCGAAGAAGCTTCTAGGTGGCTTAAGCAAACGGACCTTTGGACGTGGGCATCCAAATCCTTTGAAGGGAAGGCACTGAACGACACCTACGCTATTGAAGATGCCATTGCACTGGCCAAAGAAGCGGACGCCAACGGCTTATACGAGCACTCAAACAACGAGAACGACGAAGAACTGTTAAATATGCGTCGCGGTGCGGTCGCTGCTACCGCAGCCATCGCGCTCAACTTTCGGGAAGAATGCACTCAAGAAGATCTTGAGTGGGCTCGTAAGGTCCTCAGGCGTGCTATCCAGTTACCCGAAGATAATCGGATGCGATCACCTAGCTCCATCATACCCTGGCATCATGCGATATATGTCGCACGCGGCCTCGCAGCGGACCTCCGCGAAGCTTCAGCAACAAAAAGCACAGCGCGGGACCTCATCTGGCTGATTACGCACCCACTGGAAGTCGTTTGGTTGACCGCCCTCGAAGAAGCCTGCACGCTTTGTTTCAAAGATCCCAAGCTGACTTGGAGCATACTGGTACTGGCATTATCGCGCTGCCACGTTTCACCACGATCATACGATCATCGCAATCAGCATAATGAAACCTTCCACTCATCAAGCGAAGTGCAATCGGCGGTCGACGCGGTGATAGCATTCTATGAGCAAGGAAGCGAATGGCCCTCCCTTCCGCTACCACCTCCAGCGTGGGTGAAAGTGGACCACGATAAGGGACAGCGTTGGCATCAAGCCTACGAAGATTACGATGCAGATGATGCATTTGACGCGAATGAGATATGGGAAGAGCCAGATGTCATTTGGCATTCAGAACAAGCTGCAAAAATTCTTGAGCAAATTCCCTTCGAGGAGATACTGAGAAGTAAGGCGAAAAGGGATTTACTCGATTTCCTAGCTGGCTTACTCGAATGGACAAATCAGAAGAATGCACCGCCTTGGGTGAGGCCCGGACGTCGAAACCGGTCAGCCACTCGAATTTTTGAATGGACCCACAGCCTGGGGTCGAGCCTTGGTCGAGTAGCCGGGCTTCTCCCTCTTAGCGATTTTCAGACCCTCTTCCTCGATCCGATTCTGGCGCTTGAGGGAGACAATTGCTGGGCTCTCCTTTCTCCATTCGCGAGCACCTATATCTGCTCATACGTATACGATGCGAAGGTTATTCCAGCTGATTCAATCGCCATACTCGATCTCTGTCTTGAACGACTTCTTCAGGACTCTGCTTTCAATCGCGACGCCTATCGAAGTGGAGAATTCTCAGGCTTCGATCAACCCAAGCTAGTCAACACATTGATGTTTGTCTCAGTCGAACATGCGGGCTTGGCCGCCCGCTACGTGAATGGCGACTGGTCCGAAATCAGCCGTATCCTGCCACTCATTGATCGTTTCGTTCGCGCTGGCGGATGGGCTGCTTCCGTAATGGACCCGTTCTTGACGCTCTGTGAGCGAGCTAAGGCCAACTACCCGGCCGAAGCTTTCGCTGACCAATTGCTCGCGATCACCGGCGACGGACCTGACAATCTAAAGGGGTGGCATGGAGCGTTCATTCCAGCGCGCATCGCGGAGCTGGTGCAGCACTTCGCACATCGTGATGCGCCGATGACGCTGGCTCTGGCTCAGAAATTCCTGCGCATCCTCGACATGTTGGTCGACATGGGCGACCGGCGAAGTGCGGCGCTTCAGCTTGGCGAGGCATTCCGCGAGATTCGTTTGCCTTCCTAGCCTGAGGCTTGGTCTTAAAGGACTTTATTTAATAAGGACTGAAAGCGTGATAAACGTTGCACAAGCAATCAGCTTGTTATCGGTAGCTTGTGGTCAATGTGGAAAATCTAAAGGCTGATGTATGAAAGCTGACTTTCTTATGTGTGGATGGCATGTCCACTTGTGGCCGGGTGCAGAACTTCAAGCTAAGCTGATAGATGTGCGGCTGTTTACGACCCTGAGCGGCCGTGCTGTGAAATGTAGCAGGCGCGCGAATTTTGACTATACGGCATAACTGAAATTAGTACCTTAAAAATCATTGGCTTAAGAGAATCTGACAGGCTACATTTGCCAGCAAAAAGTGCCAGCACGTTCATTCGATCATAGAGCGCGCCATCTAATACGCTGTTATAAAGCTATGGAGAGTATGTGGTAATCGGTGGAGTGGATATTCAAAGCTTGCTTGATGAGTTTGTCGAAGAGCAAGCACAGCTTCTTAGAAATGATGCAAGTGAGCAAGCAATCTCGCATCAGTTGGCGATGAAATTCGCTCCGCATTTCCCTGAATGGCACATTGACTGCGAATACAATCGCAGAATGGAAGATGTGAAAAGACTGATTTATGCGGTATCGCCTACCGGCGACGCCTGTGAGCGTAACGTAGTTCCAGATATTATTATCCATAGACGCATGACTAACGATAATTTACTGGCTGTAGAGATTAAGAAATCAACTAATCAAGAGCATAGCTTTAAAGACGGGGCAAAGCTTGCAGCATTCAGAGATCAGTTAGGCTATCAGAATTCGTTGTTTATTCGTTTTCTCTCGGATGTAAATGATGTCGGCATCGTCGAGCTTGATTGGCAATGAGTTTTATAACAAGGCTAGGCACGGCGACGGCTTTTCCGTTGCGGCTTCGCCTTCACTACAAAGCCGCGCGTGCTAGCGGCGTTAAAACTTAAGGAGAGACTGTGCAGGATTCTTTAGCATTGACGGTGGCTGCTGGAGTTGCAGTTTTTATCCTGAGCCAATTTTTCATGAAGTTCATCCTCGATCCTGCGGTTTCACTGAAGGAGGTCCTTGGTGAGCTAAGCCACTTTTTCCTTTTCAATCAGGCAAAGATCACCAATGCTAGCGGCACACAAGAGCTCCAGGACGGAGCAAAAATGTTGTCAGCACAGCTTCTTGCCAAGAAAGAAGCAATTCCGTCCTACAAGGTTTTTGGGAAATTGCTTGGCCTCCCTGATGAGGAGTCCCTTGTGAATGCCGCTATGGAATTAAACTACGTTGCGGGCCTTCTGAATGAAAACTATCCCGGAAAGAGTACCCCAGAAAGGGCGACGGAAATCAGCAAATGCATGGAGTGCATTCAGCAACATCTGAATGTTAGGGTTTCCTATCTTTCGAGCAGCCGCTGAAATCCTAGCGTAGAAAGTGCGAAGGCGGAACATGTTTTAACAATACGCGTCACACGGATGCCCTTTACGCTGCTTCGCTCTGTAAAGGCCACCGGCGCGCTCTACGTTAAAGCACTACATCAGTGACACCTAAAAGACTGCTTTTGGCCGAATGGGGACGTTAGGCTAGCTGAGGGCATCGTTAGGACACTCGAAGGCCGGCTATTCATTTGAGCTCACTGATCTTTCCTCATCTTGTTCAAGCTACTTCCCCCTCTGTGGAACCAAACGCTATGTGGCGATAGGTTTCATATCTGACTTGTGCAGGACCGGGGGCGTTGGCTATTCTTGATGGGCACCCGTTTGCTGCTGACGGCAACAGCAGCGCCCTTTGCCCTTCGGGGCAGCCCACAAGCCGTAACGCATCCCGAGAAACGGCGCCCGCAAGGGCTGGATGCTACCTCACCCCACCAGGGAGACTTTCCCTGGACGGGAGTCTCCCATCCACTAGAAGGAGATTCCCATGCAGTTAGGCATTGCCTTGTACAACGCCTTGCGTTCTGCCGATGTCTCGGATGAGAAGGCAATGGATGTCGTCAATGCCCTGGAGAGCGAGATGCAACAGCAACTAGCCACCAAGCAAGACCTGAGCCAGCTGGAGACACGGCTGACGGTTCGTCTTGGCGGTATGATTGCCGGTTCCGTCGGCGTTCTCAGTATCGTCATGGCGTTGCTGAAGGTTTTCAGCTGACACAGCGCTTTCGCTTCACCGATCCTGCTTCTACTACCCATCTGGGGACACATCCCCAATGGGACGGTGTGTCTCCCGGATTTGATCCACTGGAGCATCACCATGAAGAAGAATCCACTCAAAGGCTGTCGCGCCTTACTTCTCTCTGTTCTGATTCCGCTTATGTTCCCGCAGGTCATACCCGAGCCACTCCGGTGGATCTGGTTGACGCTTGTCGCCCTGGTGGTGCTAAAGCGCCTCGGGATCATCAGCTTCGGCTTCGATCGTAGCACTGGCGACGAGGATGAGACGGCTTCTTCGAAGTCCTCTGCTTCCCGTCAAGACGGCGTTTCGCATCGAGGAGAGATCGTTGCCCATGGCAGCGCTCCCTATCAGTTCGACGAGGCAAACCGCCTCAGCTACTACATCACGCTACGAACCAAGCGTGGTGACGACAGAACCGTGTGGGGTATCGATCTAAAGCGCGTAGCGCTGGAGACCCCACTGGCCGTTGGTGACACTGCCGCGCTCGAGTTTCTCGGGCGTGAAGCGGTCGTTGTCAAACAGCCAGTTCGTAATGACCAGGGGCATGTCGTGGATCACCGCAAGGTGAGCACGCACCGCTATTCCTGGAAGGCACACGTTCTGCCGGTATAAACCAAGCGGTATCCACCCTATGGGGAAGTTTCCTTCCCCCTGGGGCGAGGTGCTTCCCCTTTTTTTGTTCAAACGAAGGAGAAGCACAATGACGACTGCAATGACTCAACATGCCGTTCCGCGCATCGATGTCACGACCAAGGCAATGTATCGCGGCCTGTGCCCATCAGATCGAGACCGGGACTACAGGGTCCACATGGAGCAGCCTCTTTTGAACGAGGTTGTCATGTTATCTGCCGCCACCTCAGCACATGAGCGTGTGCCTGCGGTGTTCTGGCTGGATCTCATAGACGACTTCATGGACAGCGCGAGAGAGAAACTTGCCGGTGTTCCGTCAGGCTGCCGTGCCATTGACTGTGAGGTCGAGATACACGGCAACCTTGGCGTCAGCAACTTGCCATGCTCACTGCGAGTTCATGTCGAGGTACAACGCTACTTCGGGCACCAGCAGGTGCTGGTGTTCTCTCTGGCCGGTCACAGCGTCATGGCTGCCTGACCATCCCCTTCTCCACTTGATAGCCCGGTTCGCCGGGCTTTTCTCACCTACCCGACCGGGATGCGCTCCCGGTGGGGGCCGCTCGGTCGTCATCTTGAGGATCTGACGATGGCCGATATCTATCAGGCAATCACTGACCGGATTCTGGAAAGTCTTGAGCAGGGAGTCCTACCCGGCGTCGGGAGGCCCTGGGATCCGTCCAGTCGAACGCCCCTCATTCCCTGCAATGCGGTTTCCGGGCGTCAATACAACGGCATCAATGTGCCATTGCTCTGGGACATGGCCGACAAGCGCGGCTTTTCTCAAGATCGCTGGCTGACCTTTCGCCAAGCGAAGGAAGCCGGAGGCACGGTACGCAAGGGCGAAAGAAGTACCCTTGCCTGTTTCTACAAACCCATGAAGCGGGAGATCGTCGACGACGCCGGCGATCCCGTCTTGGACGAGGAAGGCAACCCTAAGGAGAAGCACTTCGCTATCCTGCGGGGGTTCAACCTCTTCAACATCGACCAGTGCGATGGACTTCCAGATGAAGTTACGAACCCGCCTGCAACCACGATTGAGGGATTCAAGAGCGTGGATGCGCTCGATGACTTCATCGATGGCTGTGGCATCAAGGTCGTGCACTCACTGGATCGTGATGTTGCTGGCTATTACCCCAAACAGGACCGTGTGCTGCTGCCGGCAAAGGAGCGGTTTCATGACGCCGAGGGGTATTACAGCGTCGCACTGCATGAACTCACGCACGCCACCGGGCACGAGTCACGCCTGGCGCGTGCCGGTATCACCGATCCCGACACGAAGTTTGGCTCGCCAAAGTACGCGCTCGAGGAGCTGGTCGCACAGCTGGGTAGCGCGTTTCTGTGCGGGCACTTCGGGATCCGGAACGACGCTTTCGATACCGCCTACATCGCCAGCTGGATTCAGGCGTTGAGGGACGACAAGAGAGCCATATTTCGGGCCACCGGTGCGGCACGCCTGGCAGCGGAGTTCCTGAAGCAAGCGCACCAGGAAAACCGTGCTTCGGCATCCACTGACCAACCGCAGCAGGAGAGCGCCAAGGCAATGCCGACGCGCCGACCCAGGGCGGATGATCAGGACATTGAACTGTTCGGCCATCAGTGGCCACTGGGCGATAGCGTCAAGCTGGACCCCACGGTCGACCGGGGGACTTTCCGGGCTCAGGTATCGCGCCTGAAGCAGCTCGGATATCAGTTCGATGCCAGATCACAGACCTGGAACTACGCGGCTGTTGCAGCCGCCTGAGCTTTTCAACAAGGAGGTAGTTGATGACTCCCACGCTCGACAAACCTGTTGGCCACCTCGCCTATCGCGATCTTGGCCTCCCGTTGCCCGTCACTGTTCTACGGATCGGTGCCGGCTACTACCTGGGCACGCTTAACGATGAAGGCCCCGTCTCGCGCGAGTCGGCGGAATACTTCACAACGCACGACCAGGCTCTGCAGGCGTTGGCCAGCGGCAGTTGGACTCAGCGACTGTATGCCTGACTGACTACCTGACCGAAAGGTCATTCCCCTACGGGCGATTTCATCCCGTTGGGGATGGATCGCCCATCAACAACATGATGGAGACGAGCAATGTCAGTGACTAAATCCATGGATCCCATGTTCTCGGCACTCACCGAAGCGCAGCTGCGAATGATTGAGGACCAGCTATCCAACAACGAGTCCTCGACCGACGAGGAGTTGTTCGAGTTCTTCATCGAAGAAGGCATACCGGTGACGCCGGCGCGAGAGGCTGTATCCCTTCGCGACGACTACCTGGCCCGGATCTTCGAAGAGGGCTACACGCCGATACGTGCTGGTGAGAATGCACGTTTCTATGACCCGCAAGCACGGCAGTTCAAGCGGATCTGATCACATTCACTTCCCCGAGGGGCGACGCTTGCCCCTCGGGGGTAGCTCGCCCCTTTTCCTTATTACGGAGGCGAGCATGACGACTCAACCCCGGCTCCGGCGCCTCGAGGAGGCCCCGGAGCTTTTTCTGGACAGCTATGTCGCCGATAGCGACAGCGCAGTGTTCCTATCCCTCTGGGGACGGGATACCGCGATCCATGAGTTGATGGCCAAGCTGACGTTGTCGATTGGCGAAGGCGGCCTGGACAGTTTGACCTTGATGGGAGAGCGGCAAGTCCGGTTGCACTTGAACCGCGACCGACTAGGTAAGCGCACCACGCGGACCTATCGACAAACGCGATTCGGCAGTCTGCTGAACCTCTGGCTGTTCGATCAGCGCTGCCAGGAGCCCGACCGGGCCAATCGGCAGTGCTATGCCATCTTCAACGAAAGAGATTCCCAGCAAGACAAGAGCGCGATGCTCTGGGCGCGACTGCGGGATCTGGCGGCATATCCGCTCCTGGATCACTGGCGACCGACGATCGCTCAGCTGCTCCTCGAGCATGAAGCCATCCGCCTGCTCGACCAGACGTCCGAGCGTCTGTCCGGCGTCTGGATCGACCTTTCGCTGCCTTCAGTGCAGGAGGCGATCGGCCAACGTATCCACTCCGGCGAACTCGCCATTCAATGAACCCAGGAGGCCACCATGGCGCTGATGTTTCCACGGTTGGCGAGAAACTTCGCCAAGAACGGCTATTACCCAACCGATGAGGCCACGCTCGAGCGTGTGTTGAATGCGCTGGATGCGTCGCACGACCAACGTGTGCGAATCCTCGATCCCTGCGCCGGCGAAGGCATGGCGATCCTGGAAACTGCGCATCGCCTGGGCCGGGAGAGAACCGATGCCTATGGCATCGAATTCGACCTCGAGCGAGCCCGACACATGCAGCGCGTCGTGGATGTAGGGATCCAGTCGGATTTGATGGATACCGTCATATCCCCACGATCGTTCGGGTTGCTGTTCTTCAATCCCCCCTATGGCGACCTCGTTGGCGAGACCGGCGGCAGCAAGGGTTATGCCGGCAAGGGGCGACAGCGGCTGGAGAAGCTGTTCTACCAGCGGTCAGTGCATCTTCTGCAATACGGTGGGGTGATGGTCATGATCGTGCCGGGGTATGTGTTCGATGACGAGCTATCGAACTGGGTTGCCCAGCATTTCGATCGCGTCAGCATCTACCGGGCTGCCGTGGACACGTTCCAGCAGGTGATCGTGTTCGGAGTGCGCACCAAGCGCAATGCACTACTGGCCAACAGCAAGACGAAAGAGGTCAAAACGCTGTTACAGGGTATCGGCTCGAAGGACATCGAGCCGGACATCCTGCCGGAATACTGGAGCAGCGAATCCTACGATGTACCGCCGGCTTCGAGTAGCACGCCGCACTGCTATCGCGTGTCGCTGGAACCCGAGCAGTTGGAGCAGGAAATGGACCGTCTCGGCGGCCTATGGCCTGACTTCAACCTCGCGTTCTGGACGGATGGCGTCACGCAAAGACGTCCGCTGTGTCAGCTGTCCAGCTGGCACCTCGCACTGTCACTGGCAGCGGGAGGCATATCGGGCATCGTGACCTCGAGGTCGGGGCGTCAACTGGTCGTGAAGGGAGATACCTTCAAGGAGAAAGCTGCGAAGGTCGAGTTTGAGGAGGACGCCGACGGCAACATCACCGAGCGTCGCATTCTGACTGACCGCTTCGTGCCGGCCATCATGGCCTGGGACGTGACGCAGGGCTCTCCGGAGCGAGGCAAGCTATTCAAGATCACATCGACGCCGGCAAACGTGCCAGTGACTGAAACCGCCGACACCGAGTCGGCATAACCACTAACCCCGATCGCCACGGCGATCTTCCCTCTATGGGCAGCAACACCGCCCATAGAGGGGCGTGTTCTGCCCATTTTTCAAGGAGATGGTCATGAACATGCCATGCACGACACCGGAAAGCGTCATCCCACTCAACGATTTCATCGATGAGTTCGGCGACGGGCTTCTGGATACGCTCAACCATACCCACCCCCCGGTTTACGACGGTCGGGGGAACCCGGGTCGCCAGGCGGTGATGGACTCATTGGCGCGAAAGCCGTTCCCGGCACAGGCCGATGTCGTTCAGGCGATATCGGCCTTGTTGCTGGATCAGAACGAGCGTGCCGGCATCATCAACGCCGAGATGGGTACCGGCAAGACGATGATGGCGATCGCCGTCGCTGCCGTGATGGCGAATGAAGGTTATCGCCGGTCGTTGATCGTCTCGCCGCCACACCTGGTCTACAAGTGGCGACGCGAGATCCTCGAGACGATACCCGAGGCGCGGGTCTGGGTACTCAACGGCCCGGACACACTGGCGAAACTGCTCAAGCTGCGCGAGCAGCTGGGACAGCCCAGTGATGGCCGGCCGGAGTTCTTTGTGCTGGGACGTGTGCGGATGCGAATGGGGTTTCACTGGATCCCGGTGGCCACCCCAAAGCGTACGCTGGATGGACGCTTCGCGGCGTGCCCGGACTGCGGCGGTATGATCCACGACAGCGATAACGAGCCGATCAGGTTCGAGTTGTTTCAGCAGACCGAACGTCAGCAGCGATGCGAAGAATGCGGTGGCCAGCTCTGGACACTCATACGACAGCGGCAACCCGAAGGGGGGGCCCGCCGTCGTTCGGTGCTCAAGGCGCTGCAACGCATTCCGACCATCGGCAAGGTGACATCGGAGAAGCTGATCGACCAGTTCGGGGAGGCATTTCTCTCGTCGATGCTGGCCGACAACGTGCACGAGTTCATCAACCTGATGGACGAGAACGGCGACCTGGTGTTCAACGATCGACAAGCGACGAGAATGGAGCGGGCGATGGCCAACATCGAATTCGGCTTCGGTGAGGGCGGTTTTCAGCCGAGCGAGTTCGTGAAGCGCTATCTTCCTGATCAGTTCTTCGACCTGCTGATCGTCGACGAGGGGCATGAGTACAAGAACGCGGGATCGGCACAGGGCCAGGCCATGGGCGTTCTGGCAGCAAAGGCACGCAAGACGCTTCTGCTGACCGGCACGCTGATGGGTGGCTATGCCGACGACCTGTTCTATTTGCTCTTTCGGGTTCTGACGCCGGTGATGATCGAGGACGGCTACCGTCCCCAGCGCAATTCGCTGGGGGCTGCGTCCATGGCCTTCATGCGGGAACATGGCATTCTAAAGGACATCTACTCCGAGCGTGAGGGCATTGGACACAAGACGGCGAAGGGTCGGAAAACGTCGGTGCGCACGGTCAAGGCACCGGGGTTCGGGCCGAAGGGCATACTGCGCTATGTGTTGCCCTTTACGGTGTTCCTCAAGCTCCAGGACATCGGTGGTGATGTACTTCCGCCGTATGACGAGGAGTTTGTAGAAGTGCCGATGTCGTCAGACCAGGCCAATGCCTATGACAGGCTCTCCCGGGAGCTGACACAGGCGCTCAAGGAAGCACTGGCACGCAAGGACACCACCTTGTTGGGTGTGGTGCTCAATGTGCTTCTGGCGTGGCCTGATTGCTGTTTCCGGCCTGAGACGGTCAAACACCCGCGATCGCGGGATTTGATCAACTTCACCAAGTCGATCTTTGATGACGAGTCGACGATGCCCAAGGAGGACGAGCTGGTCGAGCTATGTCGGTCGGAGAAGGCTGAGGGTCGTAAGGTCCTGGTCTACTCCACCTATACCGGCAAGCGTGACACGACGAGCCGCTTGAAGCGCGTCCTCGAGCAGGCAGGGTTGAAAGTGGCCGTGCTGCGCTCGAGCGTCGACACCAGTCGGCGGGAAGACTGGATCGCGGATCAGGTCGAGAAGGGGATCGATGTGCTGATCACCAACCCCGAATTGGTGAAGACGGGCCTCGATCTACTCGACTTTCCGACGATCGCCTTCATGCAGACGGGCTGGAACGTCTACACACTCCAGCAGGCGGCGCGTCGATCGTGGCGAATCGGTCAGCACCGGGCGGTGCGTGTGATCTTCTTCGGCTACGCCGAGACATCACAGATCGCCTGTCTGCGGCTGATGGCCAGCAAGATCGCCGTAGCGCAGAGCACGTCCGGGGACATCCCTAAGTCAGGGCTCGATTCGCTCAACAGCGATGGCGAGTCAGTCGAAATGGAGCTGGCCCGTCAGCTGGTCGCTTGAGGCTTCATTCACTTCAACCTAACCCCTCTTCGGAGGGGTTTTCTGTTTGAACGGCGTATAGGAATAAGGCAGATATCCAGTTCTCGTCTGGTTGTTGAATTTGCTTGTCCCTAGCAAATGAAGCTTATGCGCTAAGAACATAGAAAAACCTTCGTAGTTATTAGGTATATTCAAAAAAGATCTAACGTTAGAATAATTTCTAAGCTACTCTGAAGGCATGTTCTTTCAAGGAGCCCTCATGAACACCCACGCTCTTGCACGAGGCAATCAGGATGGTGACCGGCCCGACGTCGCCGGTTTTTTCGATCCTCGCACCTTCAGTATCCAGTACGTCGTCAGCGACCCCGCCACGCGGCATTGCGCGATCATCGACCCGGTGCTCGATTACGATGAGAAGTCCGGCGCCACGGCAACGTTCCAGGCCGATGAGCTGCTGGCCTACATTGAGCGCGAAGGGCTCGAGGTCGAGTGGATTCTGGATACCCACCCGCACGCGGATCACTTTTCCGCCGCGCGCTATCTGCACGAGAAAACCGGTGCACCTACCGCCATCGGCCGGCCGGTCACCCAGGTGCAGGCGCTGTGGAAGGCGATCTACAACTGGCCGGACCTGAAGGACGACGGCAGCCAGTGGGATCGTCTGTTCGACGAAGGGGATACCTTCAAGCTGGGCGAGATCGATTGCCACGTGATGCACTCGCCGGGCCATACGCTGGCCTCGATCACCTACGTGATCGGCGATGCCGCCTTCGTTCACGACACCCTGTTCCAGCCCGATTTCGGCACCGCCCGCGCCGACTTCCCCGGCGGTGACGCCCATCAGCTATGGCACTCGATCCAGGCGATCCTTGCACTGCCCGACGAGACGCGCCTGTTTACCGGTCACGACTACATGCCCGATGGGCGCGAGCCGCAGTGGGAGAGCACCGTGCGCGAGCAGCGTGAGCACAACAAGCACCGGCTCGGCGAGAGCAGCGAGGCCGAGTACGTCGAGCTGCGCAATCGTCGCGACAGCGAATTGCCGATGCCGAAGCTGATCCTGCATGCGCTGCAGGTCAACATTCTTGGCGGCCGTCTCCCCGAGCCGGAGAACAACGGCAAGCGCTACCTGAAACTGCCGCTCAACGCCCTGGAAGGTGCCGCGTGGGAGTGAGAAGGCGTCGTTGCCAGTCTGTATCGCACCGCGCCGAATCGACCAAGGGGAGCCAGTCATGAACGAATCGACAGTCGTGGACGAAACGAAGACCAAGAACGACCAACGCCATGACATCGTCATCATCGGTGGTGGGGCAGGGGGCATCGCGGTCGCCGCGAGTCTGCACAAACGCCGTTCCGATCTCGATATCGCTATCGTCGAGCCTGCGCAGGATCACTTCTACCAGCCCGGCTGGACGCTGGTGGGAGGTGGCGTGTTCACTCCGGAGCAGACCCGGCGTTCGATGCGCTCGGTGATGCCGAGCTTCGTGACCTGGCACCAGACCGCGGCGGAACGGCTGCTGCCGGATTCCCGCCAGGTCGTGCTGGGCAATGGCGTGACGCTGGGATATCGAGCGCTGGTAGTCGCGCCGGGACTCGAGATCGACTGGCAGGCGATCGATGGCCTCGAGGAGACGCTGGGCAAGAATGGCGTGACGTCGAACTACCGTTTCGATCTGGCGCCTTATACCTGGTCGATGGTGCAGTCGATGCGCGGCGGCAAGGCGCTCTTTACCCAGCCTCCGATGCCGATCAAGTGTGCCGGCGCGCCACAGAAGGCGATGTATCTCTCCTGCTATGAGTGGGAGAAGCAGGGCATTCTGAACAATATCGACGTTCACTTCCACAATGCCGGTAGCGTGATGTTCGGCGTTTCGGACTTCGTGCCGGCGCTGGATGAATACGTGCAGCGCTACGGCATCCACAAGCAGTTCCAGCAGAACCTCGTCGCCGTGGACGGTCCGGCCCAGAAAGCGCGTTTTCGCGTCACGAGCGAGGACGGCAGTGAAGAGATCGAAACCGATTTCGACATGCTTCACGTCGTGCCGCCGCAGCGCGCCCCACGGCTGGTGCGCGAATCGCCGCTGGCCAACGAGGCGGGGTGGCTCGATCTCGATGCCGACACTCTCCAGCACAACCGCTTCAGCGATGTCTTCGGTCTCGGCGATGCCAGCGGCACCGGCAATGCCAAGACGGCTGCCGCCGTGCGCAAGCAGGCCCCGGTAGTGGCGGACAATCTGGTCGCGTCACTCGATGGCAAGCCGATGCCCTCCGGTTACCCAGGGTATGGCGCCTGCCCGTTGACGGTGGAGCGTGGCCGCGTGGTGCTGGCGGAGTTCGGTTACGGCGGCCAGTTGCAGCCGACCTTCCCGTCCTGGATCAACCAGGCGACAAGGCCGACCCGGCTCGGCTGGAACATCAAGGCGCAGCAGCTCCCCTTCATCTACTGGAATCTGATGCTCAAGGGGCACGAGTGGCTGGCCAAGCCGCAGGCGCGCACTTGATCGAGGCCGTCGGCATGAATCCCCGGCGGCGACACGGCTTGGATAGCGAGGCCGGCAGATCATGAATCAGCCGCACAAAACCGGATTGGCACGCTGGCTTCCGATCCTGGACTGGGGGCGGCGTTATAACGGCGAGTTGCTGGGAGAGGATCTGCTGGCGGCCATCATCGTGGCGCTGATGCTGATTCCGCAGGCACTGGCCTACGCGATGCTGGCGGGACTTCCCCCGGTGGTGGGGTTGTACGCAAGCCTCGTGCCGCTGGTGGTCTACACGCTATTGGGGACCAGCACGACGTTGTCGGTGGGACCGATGGCGGTTGTCTCGTTGATGACGGCATCGGCCTTGTCGCAGGTAGCCGAATCGGGTTCGCAGAACTATATCGCCGCGGCCTTGGTACTGGCGCTGCTTTCCGGCGGCATTCTGCTGATCATGGGGCTCTGCCGGCTGGGCTTTCTGGTCAACTTTCTGAGCCACCCGGTGATGACCGGCTTCGTCAGCGCCTCGGGCGTACTGATCGCGGCGAGTCAGCTCAAGCAGTTGCTTGGAGTCGATCTGTCGGGCTCGACGTTACCGGCGCTGGTGGCTCAGCTGCCTTCCGTGCTGGAGGATGTCAGTCTACCGACGATGAGCATCGGGCTGGGATCGCTTCTGGTGTTGTGGCTGGTACGGCGGTGGGGTAAATCCGCGTTGGAGCGCTGCAGAGTACCGGCCAGAGTGGCGGGCGTGCTGGTCAAGTTGGCGCCGATCGCCACCATCGTGCTGGCGACGTTGGTGGCCGGTGCGGCGGGATGGCTCGGTAATGGTGTCGCCGTCATCGGCGAAATTCCTGCCGGCCTGCCGCCGTTGACCCTGCCCGACTGGGAGCCTGCGCTGTGGCGATCACTGATCGGCTCGGCAGTACTGATCAGCATCGTCGGCTACGTGGAGTCAGTGTCGGTGGCGCAGGCGCTGGCGGTGCGTCGAGGCGAGCGCGTCGACCCGGATCAGGAACTGATCGGGTTGGGGGGAGCCAATCTGGCGGCTTCGTTCACCGGTGGCATGCCGATCACCGGCGGCTTCTCCCGTTCAGTGGTCAACTTCGATGCCGGTGCCCGTACTCCGGCCTCCAGTGCGTTCACCGCGGTGGGCATCGCCTTGGCCATGCTGTTTCTGTCGCCCTGGCTGAGACAGTTGCCGATGGGAACGCTGGCGGCGACCATCGTCATCGCCACCGTGTCGCTGGTCGATCTGGCGGCGTTCAAGCGTGTCTGGCGCTATGCTCGTGGCGAAGGCATCGCCATGTCGGCGACTGCACTGGCGACGCTGATGCTGGGCGTGGACGTGGGGATCCTGGTCGGTGTTGCCATGTCGCTGGCGTTGCATCTGTATGGCACCAGCCGGCCGCACAGCGCGGAAGTCGGTCGCATCCCCGGCACCGAGCATTTTCGCAACGTCCGTCGCCATGCCGTGGAAACCGACGCCAGTGTCGCCATTCTGCGCGTCGACGAGAGCCTTTATTTTGCCAACGTTCGTCACTTGGAGGATCTGATCACGGCGGTGGTCACTCGCGATCCACCGCCGCGGGATCTAGTGCTGGCCTGCCAGGCAATCAATGTCATCGACGCCACGGCATTGGAGAGTCTCGAAGCGCTTAATCGGCGCCTACAGGACAGACATATCGGATTGCATCTTGCCGAGGTCAAAGGGCCGGTGATGGATCGATTGAGTCGTACTGAATTGCTCGAAACGCTCAATGGCCGGGTTTTTCTGAGCACCTTCGATGCCTGGTGCGAGCTGCATGGCCGAGGCTCGGCGCCGCTGAGCCATCCCAGTATCGAAACATCGGTATCTGGATATTCAGCAACTGCTGGCTGAAAATATCGATATAAAATGGAAGGTGATTGTCGGCCCTGGCTGCCTGAGGTCGAAAACAGGGCTTGCCGAAAAGCAAGCCCTCGACAATGTTAAGAAACCACTTAAATTTTGGTCATGCGCAAATATGGACGGATTTCCTTCCAGCCTTTCGGGAAAAGAGATTTTGCTTCTTCATTGGAAATGGATGGAGGGATGATGACGTCATCGCCTGTGCGCCAGTCAGCGGGGAGGGCACAGTGATTGCTATCGCCGCACTGTAGGGCATCGATTACCCGAAGAATTTCATCAAAGTTGCGGCCCACAGCCATCGGGTAGGTCATGGTCAGGCGGACCTTCTTGTTTGGGTCGATGATAAACACGCTGCGCACAGCTGCGGTTTCGCTCTCGCCATCGTGGATCATTTCGTACAGCTCAGCCACTTTGCAGTCGGCATCTGCAACGATCGGAAACTGCAGGTCGCAGTTCTGGGTGTCGTTGACGTCTTCAATCCACTTTACGTGTTCCTCGGCTGTATCCGTGGATAGGCCCAAGGGTTTTACATTGCGTGCTTCGAATTCTTTCGAGAGTTGGGCTGTCCGTCCCATTTCAGTGGTGCATACTGGTGTGAAATCAGCGGGATGGCTGAAAAAGAAGACCCATGAATCGCCTGCCCATTCGTGGAAGTTGATCTCACCTACTGTGGTATCGATAGTGAAATTGGGAGCGGTATCGCCTAGTAACAAACTCATTGCTGATCTCCTGTTCGTGCTTGGTCAGAAGCTTTATGCCGCCGAACCCGGTGCCAATGATGACTGCTGTTATGACGTTAGTAAAAAAAGTTATGTCCATAGATCCAATAGTTTTTTATTATCGATTTTTATTTTTTGGTTTTTGTGATAAGAGCTATAATGATCTGAAGCCAGATGCCGTTTCAGAAAGCGGTCAACTCCCGACAAATTTAGAGCGCAAGAGAGGTGGATATGGAGATAAAACGGCTTGATGGTCGATTGAGCGTCACGGCACAGCCCGAGCTCAATGAGCTTGAGCAACTGGCAGCTCAGGGGTTTCGCACGATTCTTTCCAATCGTCCACGGGGCGAGAGTGAGGATCAGCCGGACCCGGATACGCTTGAGCAAAAAGCGGAATCCTTGGGGATGGCCTGGTATCAGCTCCCGGTCAAACCCGGTGAGTATGCGCAGGGTGATATCGATGAGTTCGGCCGTATCCTGAGTGAAGCGCCTGGGCCGATTCTTGGATTTTGCCGTTCGGGCAAGCGCGTTACTCACCTTTGGGCTTTGTCGCAGGCAGGGCATCGCCCCGTTCCTGAACTCATCGAGGCGGCACAATCCGCCGGTTATGATCTTGAGCCCTTGCGTGAACGTCTCGAGCAGCAGGCAAGCCAGGCGAACTCAGGGCACTAAGCACGCCGACCGACAAGCCCCCGGTGCCAGACAGGGCTGTGCAGCATTTTTCGAAACGCCACATTTTCTTGAAACGCGAATAGTTTCATGGAGCTACATTTGGATATAGAGGCAAGTCTTTCAGGGTCGGTGGGCGGTATTCTTATCGGCCTGTCTGCCATCTGGCTGATGGGGTCACTGGGACGTATTTCCGGCATCAGTGGCATTCTCTCGGGGCTCCTGCTGGAGCGACCCCGGGGCGATTCAGGCTGGCGGCTGGCTTTCCTGCTGGGCCTGGTTAGCGGCCCTATGGTGCTCATGCTGCTGGGTGGGGAGCTCGGTAATGTTGCCGGTGCCCCTAATGAGGTCATCGGCGCGCCGGCGGGCGGTGTCGGGTTAATGGTGATCGCGGGTCTTCTGGTCGGCGTAGGCACTGGTATCGGCAGTGGCTGTACCAGTGGTCATGGTGTGTGTGGCCTGGCGCGGCTTTCGCCCCGGTCGATGGTCGCGACGCTCGTCTTCGTGCTGGTCGCCATGCTGACCGTGTTCGTGTCGCGTCACTGGCTGGGAGGCGCATCATGAAAGCACTGGCAGGCTATCTGGCAGGGTTGCTGTTTGGGCTCGGACTGGCGATCAGCGGCATGACCGATCCGGCACGGGTCATCGACTTCCTCGACGTGGCCGGCGACTGGGATCCGACGCTAATGTTCGTTCTGGGTGGCGCCGTGGTCACCACCTTCATCGGTTACCGGCTGGTTTGGCGACGCCAAGCGCCGCTGTTCGAATCCCGGTTTCAATTGCCCACTCGTCATGACTTCGATGCCCGTCTGCTGGGCGGTGCGGCGCTTTTCGGTGTCGGCTGGGGCCTCTCCGGCTATTGCCCGGGGCCGGCGGTCGCCTCGTTTGTCGGGCTGAGCGCTCCCCTCATGGCGATGCTGGTTGCGATGGTAGTCGGCTGGTGGCTGGCCCGAGTCGTCTCGCGCTGAGAAAGGGGAAAGACTTACGGACCTCAGCAATAGCTCAACATAAGTCGATCACCCCACCCACCCAAATAGGGAGCATAACATGCACTCTACTTCGCGACTTATGACTGCTGCCTTGGTTGCCATGCTGGGAAGTTCCTTGGTGGATGCAAGTGCACTGGCAGCGGAGCTGTCCTTCAAGACGCCCGTGATCGATGGCGTGGGCCAGATTCGCTCCCAACCTGCACAGGACCTGAGTTATCAGCCAAGGATTAAAAGGCGGTCTTCAACCTGACTCAAGCTGCCAGCGAGCCGGATCAGATCAGCGAAGTGCTACAATACGTCGCAAGAGCCTTGGGTCTTTACGCCGAGGTCAATGTACCTCTGGAGCGACTGGGCTTGCCATTCGTGCTGCAGGGCGGCTTATAGATTGGTTTCAAGTTTTAAGAGCGGGGGATTAATGCTGACTTTGGCGGGGTGGGCTACGCCACCATGGTGCTGCTGATGAAGGCCACTCCGCTGGCCATGGGCGTCGTTCTACCGGAACTTATTGATACCTATTCACCAGGCTTTTGTCGGCAATGACTCGTTATCGACTCGCCACGCCAGGTGAGGTGACGAAAGATGGGCTGGATAATAATTCCTACTCCGGTGTCGATGTTTCTTTTCTTTGGCGCGAGATTGAGTTGCAAGTGATAGCTGTATTGGCTCGACACATGCCCCTGTTTTCTCGCGTTATTTCCAGGAGCGACAGTTTATGAAGTTGACGCGCCGGTCTTTTCTGACTGCGACAGCTCTAGCAGGAGGCGTTGCGTTGGCTGGCCCATTCGCATGGCGGCTGGCAAACGCCGCCGAGCCCAGGGAATTGAAGATTCCCGAGCTAATCGATGCCCGCCATCACGGCCAATCGGTTTCGCTGAGGGTGCAACCCGGAAAGACATCGTTTTTTCCTGGGCGAGAAAGCGAAACGCTTGGCTATAACGGGAGCTATCTTGGCCCCACGCTGCGTGTCCACCGTGGCGATGACGTGGAAGTCGCTGTTACCAACGCACTTAGCGAAGATACCACCGTTCATTGGCACGGCCTGTTGATTCCCGGCGAGCTTGATGGGGGCCCTCACCAGACGATACCCACCGGGGCCACCTGGCAACCCGTGCTCCCCATCCGCCAGCCAGCGGCAACGCTCTGGTATCACTCGCATGCCCATGGTCGTACGGCGGAGCAGGTCTATGCCGGGCTGGCCGGCCTCATGATCGTCACCGATGACGAGGAAAAGGCCCTGGAGTTGCCTTCGGAGTATGGTGTCGATGATATCCCCTTGATAATGCAGGACCGCCAATTCGAGAACGGCTCCCTCGTGCTTCCGCAGGGCATGAGGACGAGGATGCACGGACGCCGAGGCGATACCTTGATGGTAAACGGAACGATCAATCCGTTTGCTCGGGTTCCCGCCCGGCTGGTTCGTCTTCGGCTGGTCAATGGCGCCAATGCCAGGTTCTTCGATTTGGCATTCACGGATGGCCGGCCCTTTCACTGGATGGCTTCCGAAGGCGGCTTGCTTGAGAGGCCGGTCGAGTTGCGCTCGCTACGCCTGGCGCCCGGCGAGCGCGCCGAAATCCTCGTTGACTTCTCTGATGGCCGGCCCGTTACCCTGGCAACCGGGCCGGACAGTAATGTCCCCAGGATGCGCATGATGGAGCGTACAGCCGACTTGACCGGGGGTGAAAGAGATGCCGTCGTCAGATTCGAGCCTCAGGGCGCTGAAACCTCCGTTGTCAAGGTGCCCGAGCAGCTGTTGACCCATGAGCGCCTCGATGCATCGACGGCCATACGGCGACGCCGTTTCGAAATGACCATGGGCATGGGAAGCATGATGGGCGGCGGATCGGGAGAATTCGGCATCAATGGGCGCTCGTTCGACATGGGGCGGGTCGATGAACGCGTCGGCCTCGGAGACACCGAAATCTGGGAAGTCTCCGGCGCGATGATGGCCCATCCGTTCCACATTCATGGTGTGCACTTTACCGTTCTGAGCCGAAACGGCTCGCCCCCGGATATTAGAGACCAAGGGCTGAGGGATACGATCGTGGTCCAGGAGCCCGTCGAATTGCTCGTGCAGTTCCTGCAGCCGGCGGAAAACGCTCCCTTCATGTACCACTGCCATATCCTCGAACACGAGGATAACGGGATGATGGGCCAGTTCTCTGTCAGTTGAACCAATTGGCTCAGGCTGCCGATACTGGGCGGCCTAGAGTGCCTTTCAGAACCTGCCTTGAAGTTTGTTCAAACAGACCAGGGAGCAGCCCAGCAACGTAAAGGCATAATGGATATCGACTCGCCGTTCATAGCGCGTGTTGAGTTGCCTCATCCGGCCCAGTCAGGCAAAGGTTCGTTCGACAACCCAGCGATAGCATCCGAGTCGCTGACTATCCTCGATCCTCGACGAGCAATACGGGGCTGAATGCCACGCCGCCGACAGGCTCGGCGGCAACGGCGATGATCGTACGCCTTGTCCGCATGGAGTTTGGGGTAAGCGGATTAAATGGTTGATCTTACCTTTGCATGAGAGTGAGACAGACCGGCATCTCATCGGATTATCTGGTTGATGCTTCACCTACTGCTGGTGCATGTTTCCTTCGCTAATTCCAGCAAGAACCCCACACGCCTCAACTTCCCGGTCATCGTTGCAACTCGCTCTCAGTGAAACGAGTTGTTTCTCAAGCGCTTGCAGAGCGGTTATCTGCGACCGCACATGAGAGATGTGATCATCGAGCAAGGCGTTGACGGCGGTACAAGGCTGATGAGGGTCGTCCTGATAGCTCTGTAGTTCGTGAATCTCAGCCAGTGACAGGCCCAGGATTCTGCAGCGACGGATGAAGGCCAGCCCCTCACCATGCTTCTCGGTATAGACACGGTAACCGTTGTCCTGCCGATCAGGCGGCGGCAACAAGCCCTGCTGTTCATAGAAGCGGATCGTCTGTGTTTCGACCCCTACCAACTGCGCCAACTGACCAATGCGCATCAGCCTCCTCCCCAACGGATTCTTTACTCTATTGACCTTATAGTAGCTTTATAGTTTTAAATGGTACCACAACATTGTTCAAGTGGAGTCGTATCATGAGCAAATCCTGTGGTGGCGCCTGTGGCGGTGATGCAACGTCCGCAGCGGATACCGATATACAGGCCTCCTCCGAGGCGCCAGGGAGATGGGTCAGTGTTTATGCCGTGCCGAAGATGGACTGTCCATCAGAAGAACGAATGATTCGCCTAGCCCTGAACGGCTTTGAGGAGATTCGGGCGCTGTCCTTCGACTTGTCGAACCGCCGGCTGAAGGTCGTGCATGACGGCGAGGTCGAGCCCGTCACCTCGAAACTGAAGACCTTGGGGCTAGGCGCCTCGCTTCAGGAAACCGTCGCTGCAAATCCGGAGACCATCAAGGCCGCCGAGTTTTCGGCAGCTTCTGCTAAGCAAGAATCCGGGACCCTGCGCTGGTTGCTCGGCATCAATGCACTTCTGTTCGTGGTGGAAATGACTGCCGGTCTGATCGCCCAGTCCACCGGCCTGATTGGAGAATCCCTGGACAATTTTGCCGATGCGGCGGTGTACGGGCTTGCCCTTTATGCGGTTGGACATAGCGTGAAAATGCAGGTACGTGCCGCGCATCTTGCTGGTGTACTGCAACTGATCTTGGCTGTGGGCGTGCTCGTAGAGGTGGTGAGACGCTTTGTATTCGGTAGTGAGCCTGAATCGCTGGTGATGATGGCTATCGCATTCGTCGCATTGATTGCCAATACCAGTTGTCTGCTGCTCATATCCAAACATCGGGAAGGCGGGGCGCACATGAAGGCAAGCTGGATATTCTCGGCCAACGACGTGGTGATCAACCTGGGGGTCATCACCGCCGGCGCCCTGGTCGCGTGGACCGGTTCCAATTATCCGGATCTGATTATCGGCACCATCGCGGGGGGCATTGTACTTAACGGTGCCAGACGCATTTTGGCGTTGAAGGGTTAAATAATGCTCATTATTGGCAAAAAGCTCTCGCCGTATGCCCTATTGTCCATATCGGGCCTGCTGGCAGCGTCTGATCAGGCTGTAAAGTGGCTGGTGCAGCAATCAATGGCCTATGGCGAGTATGTTTCGGTGACCCCGTTCTTTAACTGGGTGCACCTATGGAACACCGGTGCCACATTCAGTCTTTTTGCGAATGGTGGAGGCTGGCAGCGCTACTTTTTTATCGGAATCGCGGTAGTGGTCTCGATTTTTCTGATCAAGCTGATCCTTGAAAATCGTCATAAAGGAGAAGCCATCGCTTACAGTCTTATCCTCGGTGGCGCCATGGGCAACCTGATTGACCGGGTCTTTCGCGGCTATGTTGTGGATTCCTTTGATTTCTATTGGCGAGACTGGCATTGGCCGGCCTTCAACCTGGCTGATATTGCAATTGTCCTCGGTGCCTTACTTTTCGTTTCCAGCAGCTTGTTGGGTAAAAAAGCAAACACCAATGCCGAGCCGGATGGATCTGACTGACACCTACGCCTATACAACACCATGACCGAACTTCCCGACAACATCCTTCACCTGCCGCAATACCAAGTACTGGGCTGCAAATCAACCGACGACGAAATGCACTTCCAGGTGGACGTGCCCGATCCCATCGCCTGCGAGGAATGCGGCGTGCAGGGTGAGTTCGTACGGTTCGGCAAGCGTGACGTTCCCTATCGTGATCTGCCCATCCACGGCAAGCGGGTCACTCTCTGGGTGGTCCGCCGCCGATACACCTGCCGGGCCTGCAAGACAACATTCAGGCCCCAGCTACCGGAGATGGTGGACGGATTCCGTATGACACTGCGGCTGCATGAGTACGTGGAGAAGGAATCCTTCAACCACCCCTACACCTTTGTGGCGGCACAGACCGGCCTGGACGAGAAGACGGTGCGCGACATCTTCAACGCCCGCGCCGAGTTCCTGGGGCGCTGGCACCGCTTCGAGACGCCCCGCATCCTGGGCATTGACGAGCTATACCTGAACAAGCGCTACCGCTGCATTCTGACCAACATTGAGGAGCGAACCCTGCTCGACCTGCTGGCCACCCGCCGCCAGGACGTGGTGACCAACTACCTGATGAAGCTGAAAGACCGGCAGAAGGTCGAGATCGTCAGCATGGACATGTGGAACCCCTACCGGGCAGCGGTCAAGGCTGTGCTGCCCCAGGCCCGTATCGTGGTCGATAAGTTCCATGTGGTGCGCATGGCCAACGATGCCCTAGAGAGAGTGCGCAAGGGCCTCAGAAAGGAGCTGAAACCGTCCCAGAGCCGGACTCTCAAGGGAGACCGGAAAATCCTGCTGAAACGCGCTCACGAAGTCTCAGACCGGGAGCGCCTCATCATGGAGACCTGGACAGGCGCGTTCCCGCAACTGCTGGCCGCCTACGAGCACAAGGAGCGCTTCTACGGCATCTGGGACGCCACCACACGGCTCCAGGCAGAAGCCGCCCTGGACGAGTGGATAGCCACCATCCCGAAGGGCCAAAAGGAAGTCTGGAGCGATCTGGTCAGGGCAGTGGGAAACTGGCGCGAAGAGACCATGACCTACTTCGAGACGGACATGCCCGTCACCAACGCTTACACGGAGTCCATCAACCGACTGGCCAAGGACAAGAACCGTGAAGGGCGCGGTTACTCCTTCGAGGTGATGCGGGCACGAATGCTCTACACCACGAAGCACAAGAAGAAGGCACCGACTGCGAAGGTCTCTCCTTTCTACAAGAAAACCATCGGTTACGGACTGCCGGACTTCGCAGAGGAACTCAACTACGGAGTCGATCTATCAACCATCTGAGGGTGGTATCAGATTGATGGGGTGAAGGTGCCCCATCAACCATTAAATCCGTATACCCAATAGAACAGGGGCAGGAGGTAAGGAAACAGCAGCGTGATCAGCACCAAGGCAGCGATGGTCCAGAAGATGGCTTTATACGTCGTGCGAACCTGTGACATCGCGCAGGTTTCGTCTGGCTTACAAGCGGTGGCAGGCCGGTAGATTCGGTGCCAGGCGAAAAACAACGCCACCAGTGCCACTCCCACGAAGAGCGGGCGATAGGGTTCCAAGGCCGTCAGGTTGCCGATCCAAGCGCCCGAAAAGCCCAGTGCAACCAGCACGAGCGGCCCGAGACAGCAGGTCGAAGCGAGGCCGCCGGCTGCCAGGGCACCACGACCGTTCTTGGATTCCGTCATTAGGTTGTCCTTCTGAATTCTTGGCCGATACGCTAACGTTACTTCCGTAGTCAACTACGGAGTAAAGCTCAATGAATGAGGCACCGGAAAACCTGACCATCGGCACCATTGCCCAAGCGGCCGGGGTCAATGTGGAAACGATCCGCTTCTATCAGCACAGGGGGGGCCAACGCCGGAGCGCCCACCTGGCGGCATCCGGCGATATGGCAGCGCCGACGTGGCGCGAGTGAAATTCGTGAAAGCGGCGCAGCGGCTAGGATTCAGCCTGGACGAGATCGGGCAGCTACTGGCTCTGGAGGATGGTGCTCATTTCAGCGAGGCGGCGGAACTGGCGTTACAGCGGCTTGACGACGTGCGCGCCAGGCTGGCTGATCTGACCCGCATTGAGGCGGCCTTATCCCGGCTGGTCGATGGATACCATGCACATCAAGGGACGATGTAGTGCTGCCATCTTCTGACATTCCGTGCAGCCATCTTTTGAAACTGACACCCACCCCAGCTTTCACGTACTGATGCCTCGGGCGGTATAGTCTGGCACTGTGCTGCGAGCCAAGACCGCTACCGACCGGACGTGATCAGTCGGGTACGGCAGCTGCGCAGTGGCACTCGCACTCGCACTTACAAAGTTGGGCTCAAATGGACTGGTGTGCAGGAACATATGCAGGGTTGTTACCAGTCCGCGCTGGGCTCGCCAGTTGTCGACGGATCAGAGCCATTGCTCTTGCTCTCTGCCTCATGCTGAACTTGTCACTCTTCTGCCAGCCTGTTCAGGAAAGAGCAAACTGGTTCTCCAGAGGCCTGATACACATCTTCGATGATCAGAAGTTGTGTTCGTAAGGCGAGATTGAGCCTTTCCTTAAGCTGACCTTAAGTTCTGTCAGTCTATGCTGCATTATCGACTATGTTTGCAGACAAGGGAGGAGAGGAAATGCGAGCGCTGTTGGTAGAGGACGACCCTCTGCTAGGGGATGGCGTGAAGACGGCGTTGGAACGTGAAGGCTACGCCGTAGACTGGTTTACCTCAGGGAGGTCGGCGCTGGCAGCACTGGTGGCCGAGGAGTTCTCGGTGGTGATCCTCGATCTTGGTCTACCCGACTGTGATGGTCTGGAGGTGTTGGCCGGTATCCGTCAGACAAGCGCGTTACCGGTATTGATCCTTACCGCGAGGGATGCCATTGAGGAGCGTGTCCGTGGTCTTGATGCCGGAGCCGATGACTATGTCCTCAAGCCTTTTGACCTACAGGAACTGCTGGCGCGTTTGCGGGTGATCATGCGCCGTGCCTCCGGGCGCACCAGTTCCACCATTGTATTGGGGGCTCTGACGGTGGATGAAGCCACGCATGCGGTGTCCTGGTGCGGTGAGGACATTGTATTGAGTCGACGTGAATTTGCACTGCTGGTGGAATTGGCGAAAAATCCTGGTCAGGTGTTGTCGCGCCCACGCTTGGAGAGTCTGTTGTATGGTTGGGGGGAAGAGCTTGAATCCAATGCGCTGGAGGTGCACGTGCATCATTTGCGCAAGAAACTCGATAAGACAGTCATCGTCACGGTACGTGGCATTGGCTATCGCATCAGTCCTGACTTGGCTGTTCATTGATGGTTTCGATTCGCCGCTATCTATTTCGCGTGCTATCGCTGACATTGGTGCTGATTACTTTGCTGTCGGTCGCTGCGGCTTATCTGATCTCCGAGCATGAGTTGGAGGAGATCCTGGATGCTCAGTTGGCGATAACCGGTCGTGGGCTAATGAGCATGTTACCGGACTCACCCTCCAGGCAAGATTATCAGCGCCTGGCGCAATGGTTGAAACAGGATAGGGCTGAAGCTGCCTTGTATGCTGCTGACGGTACTGATATTGCGATAGTGGCGAGTGACGAGCAACCAGGGAAAATATATCACCACGAAGAACGCAAGATGAGTTTAGGGTTCTGGGATAAGCAGGGGCACCCCTTGTTGATGGGGCCGGGCTGGCATGGTAGCTCGACAGAATTTCCTGCTCCTGACAGGCAGACTTTCCGTTGGCTCACCTTTGGAGATACCAGTTGGCGCGTTATTTCCATGCAGGATGAAGCGCGTGGTCTGTGGCTGCAATTAGGCATCGAGAAGGAATATTTTGATGACATCACCGAACGAGTTGCCCTGAACCACTTGTGGCCAATGTTGTTGCTATTGCCATTATGTCTGTTTGTGATGTTGTACCTTATCCGGCGAGGCTTGGTGCCGATCAGTGATTTGTCACGACAGGTGGAAGGTCGTGGCTCGCACGATCTGGCACCTATTGAATTGCCCGTGCCCCACGAGTTGAAGAGCCTTCGAGGTGCTCTGAACAACTTTATCGAGCGCTTGAGCGTGGCATTCGAGAAGGAGCGCCGTTTTACGGCAGATGCTGCGCATGAATTGCGTACACCGCTGGCTGCGCTGAAAATACACTTGGACAATGCCATCGACGGTGAGAATGACTCTCTTCCCAAAGCGCGTCAGGGCGTTGAACGCTTGCAACGCGTTGTTGAACAGTTACTACTGCTGGCTCGTGTCGACCGACAGCAACAATCCGCTACCGAGGTCATCGACCTACGCTATCTGGTGATGGAGCTGGCTGCTGAACTCTGGCCGTTGATCGAGGCTCGCCAGCAGAACCTGGAACTCGAACAGCTGCCGAGCACACGAGTGGTGGGCAACAGTACGGAGCTTGGCATCCTGATCCGTAACCTGCTTGATAATGCCATTCGCTACACACCTAATGGAGGGCATATAGAAGTCTCTTTGTGTGTAACAGGAGGCACCGTCAAGCTCGATATTCACGACTCTGGACCAGGCATTCCCGATGAGCTTCTGAGTGAAGTCACTGAGCGATTTCGGCGTTTCAGTGATGCCTCAATTACTGGCAGTGGTTTGGGGTTGTCCATCGCTGTGGCATTGGCCAGGCACCAAGGGGTAGTTCTTGGCTTAAGCAACCACGCTGAAGGTGGGTTGGTCGCACAATTGTTATGGCCTGAGCTACCACAATGATCCCGTGAACCACTGGTTGAGCTTGGTGCAGAGTGAACCATGGTGGTTCGTATTGGATAGTTTGGGTGACATGGTTTGCGATAGCGTGCTGCACTGCTATCACCAGGTATGCAGTACTGTTCTGCAGCGCATCGTGCGTTGGTGGTTGTTTGCTTCTTTCCCCCTCTTTCCCTTCCTTAAGTATTCGTTAAGAACTCTCATATATAGTTTGCACAGGTTTCTGTTTCGGGAAGGTGGTGATGTGATTCAACCTCTTGTAAGCGTTGTGATTCCAGCCCATAACGAGGCGCAGAACCTGGCGACATTACTGGATGAATTGGACTTGTCACTCCAGGCAGCAGGTTATGCCCATGAAATCCTGGTCATGGATGACGGCTCAAGCGATGAAAGCTGGTCGTTGCTTGGATCACGTGCCGAGCAACAGCCAACGCTGCGCCCAATGCGTCATCAGCGTAGTGCCGGTCAGAGTACATCGATATGGCAGGCGGTACACCTGGCACGCGGTGAATGGATTATCACATTGGATGGCGATGGCCAGAACGATCCGGCAGACATTCCTGTGTTGCTTGAGCGTGCGCTCAAAGACGATGTGACGTTGGTTGCTGGGCATCGAATCCAACGTCATGATGATTGGGTCAAACGCTTCTCATCACGTCTGGCCAATCGTGTACGAGGCGCACTACTCAAGGATAATACCCCAGATACCGGCTGCGCCCTGAAGGTATTCCGTCGAGATGCTTTTGTGCGCCTACCGTACTTCGATCATATGCATCGCTTCCTGCCCGCACTGATCCTTTCTCAAGGCGGGAGCTGTGTTTCCATGCCGGTGAGCCATCGCCCGCGTCAGGCTGGGCAATCCCATTACGGTATCAAAAATCGGCTGTGGGCAGGGTTGCTCGATATCAGTGGAGTGATGTGGCTGCGCTATCGTTCGCGTTTGCCAGCGGAGGTTGTCGAACACACCGCCATTGAAACGCCTTTTACTGTCAGGCAGTCGGTGGCTGAAAATGACTAGTACTCAGGTATGGCTTTGTGTCGGTTTTCTTGGTCAGGCATTGTTCTCGGCGCGTTTCATGGTGCAATGGCTGGCCAGCGAGCGTGCCAGGCGCAGTGTAGTGCCCACTGCGTTCTGGATTTTCAGCCTCGCTGGTGGTGTCACACTACTGACTTATGCCCTCTACCGTCGTGACCCAGTTTTTATACTTGGCCAGGGGGCTGGTTTATTCATCTATACCCGTAATCTAATTCTTATCCGCCACGAGCGTGCCAACGGGGACGCCAGAAACGATGATGACCAGCAAGTGGCTCCGCGTTGATATGAGTCCTCCGGCGTGGTTGCGCCGCATTCATGCTTGGCCTCTGGCGCTACTTATGCTGCTGGGGTTGATTTTGCTCGCCGTGGGGGTTGGATTGCGTGATCCTTGGCCTGCCGATGAGCCGCGTTTCGTGCTCAATGCACTAGAAATGCTCAAGACAGGGCAGTTCTGGATTCCACATCGTGCCGGAGAGCTGTATCCCGATAAGCCGCCTATCTTCATGTGGTTCAGCGCGGCGGCCATACAGCTTACCGGTTCGGTGCGTATCGGATTCATGCTGCCGTCTCTGCTTGGTGCGTTGGGTACGCTGGCATTGGTGGTTGATCTGTCGCGACGGCTGTACGGTCGTCGCATTGCCTGGCTGGCAGGATTGACACTGCTTGCAAGCTTTCAATTCGAACTCCAGGCAAGAACCGCACAAATCGATATGCTACTGAACTTGTGGGTTAGTCTTGGCGTCTACGGTGTTCTTCGCCATGTCCTGCTGGGGCCAGCAATTCAGTGGTGGTATATTGCCTGCATTGCCATGGGACTGGGTGTACTGACAAAGGGAGTCGGCTTTCTTCCCTTGCTTCTGCTGCCTGCTGTGTGGATCCTCGCGAGGCAGGGCAGGGTGGAAGGTATTAGTCTGCGCGAGTTGTTGATCGGTATTGCACTGCTGATAGGCATTCTTGTGTTGTGGGTCGGGCCGATGGTGATCTACACCAGCTTTTCCGGTAATGAGGCATTGGTTGCCTATCGTGACAATATCCTGTTCAAGCAGACCGGAGATCGTTATGCCAGCTCATGGCATCACATCAAACCTTGGTACTTTTACCTTGTAGAGGTCGCCCCTTGGGCGTGGTTGCCAATGACGCTCGGTCTGCCGTGGCTGATGCCCGCTTGGTATCGGCGTGTTCGTCGCGTCGACCCGCGCGTTATTCTGCCGCTCAGTGCAGCGTTGCTGATCATTCTGTTTTTCTCACTATCACCTGGTAAGCGCGGCGTCTACCTCCTCCCGGTCACGCCGCTATTGGTGATAGCGGCTGCTCCGGTGTTATCCGGACTGCTCTGTATACGCCGCTTGCAAGGCCTGGCATTGCTTCTTCTTGGTTTTCTGGCGATGGCCTTTCTAGTGGCAGGGGTTCTTGGCGCCTTCGGCTTTCCGGTACTTGAGGCTCTTGCTACTCGGCATGATATTCAACCTTGGTGGTGGTGGGGCGCACTGGGTTGTAGTGGCGTTGTTCTATCAATTGGGCTGCGTCATGGTAAGGGGATGATTGCCCTCGTGCTTTGGTTGGGATTGTTCTGGCTGAGTTGGTCAACTTGGGGCTATCGCCTGATGAATGAAGCTCGTTCGCCTTATGACTTCATGCGCCATGTTGAACAATTCACCGGAGCGGGCCAGTGGCTGGCAATACCTGACTTCGACGAGGAGTTTGTGCTCCAGGCTCATCAACCTCTGGTTCACTTCGGCTATCACACTCCGGATGATGTGCAGTTTCTGACTGCTTTCGGATGGCTCAAGGCTGACCCCGACGAGCGTTGGTTGCTGGTGTCTCAGGAGCAGCGCGATGAACTTGCATGTGCCGACCTTAGCCAAGCAATGGATATGGGCACACAGAATAGCGAAGACTGGTGGTTGCTGTCTGGGCGGGCGTTTGTCCGTTGTTACGGAGATACCCGTGCGGCGCCGATATTCTCTGTACCTGTACCCATCACTAGCGACTTCTCGGGTTCGGAGTAGAGCTGTCAAGGTACATAAGAGTACCTTAAGTTTTGAGTGTCAGAATATATCATATCGCAGTGTGGCACATGGGATGTGCCAACACGATTCATTGATCAGGAACCAACGCCATGGTGACAGTAATGCAGAAGTATGACTACATCGTGGAATCCGAGGAAATTTCCTGGCTGAGTAGTTGGATCGAACAGCATGAACGTGAATATGATGTTAACGTGCGTCGACTGCAGGCTAGAATATTGGTTGTCGTTGGTGTTCTGGGTCTGCTTTGGGCAAGCGTTGGCTTCGGGTCCAGCGTTGCCGTTACCTCGTGTGCGATAGCGATCTTTTTCTCCTGTTATTCTTCGGTGTTATCGTTCTTTGATAACTATCTTTCAAGGAATCAACCATTGGAAGTCAATAATGGGATGAGTGATATGTCGCTGGCAATAACTGTGGCATCCATATTTCCATTGATGTTGTGGTGAGTGGCTGATGAAGTAAGGTTTTGTGTTTAAGTAAAGACTGCTTCTGTTTTTTATTATGCTTGGCGCTGCTTCGGCAGCGTTTTTTGTGGTGATCAAGTATTGAGTTTTGTTTCATAAATAGTCGAGAGTTTAAGCTCTTAACTTTCTGTTAAGCACGCACTCCTATAGTTGGTGGAAGACTGTTTAATTATGTCTTGGTGTTATACCTTTGCCACCTTCAGAGGAGAAACCGTGCTTACTATACCAGGTACCTTTGCGTCAGGGTTATTGGCCAACACGACACTTCGGCACTTGGCTCTTGTCTGGTTGGTCTTTGCCGTTGTCGATATCACTTTGGCCAACGTTGGGGCTGATTTCGCTGTTGCAGACAGGCTGTACCAACTCGAAGGAAATGGCTGGAACTGGAAGGATAATATCTGGTTATCCGCAGTGCTACATGAAGGTGGGCGGGGGGTGAGTGAAGCCATGGGCCTTGCGACTTTCGTCGCGCTTGCCTATGCATGTTGCTCAAAAGCCCATCGTTGGTTGATTCGGCCGCTGGGCTATCTGTTTCTCAGTGTCGCCCTATCGACCTTGAGCATCTCCATTCTCAAGGGACTGACGCATATGGATTGCCCGTGGTCATTGACCCGCTATGGCGGTGAGACTCCATTCATCGGTCTGCTTGAGTTGCGCCCTTTAAGCCTTGGTAGTCCGCAGTGTTTCCCGGCAGGGCATGCCAGTGCTGGTTACGCTTGGTTAGCATTGTTTTTCTTCTTGACTGTGACGGCACCGCGCTGGCGTTGGTGGGGACTCTGTTTTGGATTGCTGATGGGTATTGTATTTGGTGTGGCTCAGCAGCTTCGGGGCGCGCATTTTCTTTCCCACGATATATGGACGGGAGTTATCTGCTGGAGTGTTTCCAGTGTGTTGTATATTGTGATGTTTATACAAACAACCCATGGTTCATTAATTAATGGTTGAGAGTTTGTATGTTGAAGAATTTTATCTCTATGTTTTTCGGGTTTAATCGTCCCGTAATGAGAGTGGAAACGGTCACTCTATTGGCCTCACTGTACTTCTCGTTGGTGTTCAATGGCCCGTTCTGGAAAGCAGTGTCAGAGTTTTATGATCTTTCCAGTGGATATGCATGGGTGGTCATGTCGGCATATTTTGTCATGTTGACGACTCTGCAATATCTAGTGTTTCTTTTTTTTGTCAATCGTTATACGGTGAAACCCATATTGTCCTTGCTGACGATCTTGTCGGCAGGGGTGTTCTATTTTATTACTCATTATGGTGTCTACATCGATTCCGATATGGTCACTAATGTTCTCGAAACAGATCCGCGAGAGGCTGGCGAGATATTGACGCCAGGCCTTGTGGTCAATGTGGTTGTGGCATCAATTGTACCGATTGCGCTGCTGTGCCTGGTCCGGGTCAGGAGAAGTACATTACTCAAGGCTGTGGTATGGCGTATGGTATTTATGGCTTCCGCTCTGATCTGTGTGACGAGTGCCCTGATGATGACCTTTCACAGCTTTTCTCCACTCATGCGCAATAACCCGGAAATGCGCTATCTAGTCACTCCCGGGAATGCGATTGTCTCGACAATCGAGTCTGTCTCCGATCATTTCCGTAAGTCGGATTCACTACGTCTGCCGATTGCCGAGGACGCCACTCGTGAGGAGAGCGCACACACGCGCAGAAAGGTATTTTTGTTGGTACTGGGCGAAACAGTGCGTGCACAGAATTGGGGGTTGAATGGATATGGCAGACAGACTACCCCACAGTTGGTCAGCCGAGCCCCGTTCAATTATTCGTCTGTCACTTCCTGTGGCACTAGTACGGCGGTATCCGTGCCGTGCATGTTCTCGCCGATTGGACGCAACAACTACGACAAAGGTTATATCGAATCCCACGAATCCGTGCTCGATGTACTGTCTCGAGTGGGTGTCGATGTTCAGTGGATTGATAACCAATCGGGCTGCAAGGGGGTTTGTGACAGGGTACCACATGCCAAAGTGGTGGCATCCGATTATCCTGAAGAATGCTCGACCGGACGTTGCATGGACGCAGTGCTTGTCTCGGAACTGGAGCGTGCCCTGACGGATGTGAAGGGAGATAGCCTTATTGTATTTCATGAGCTGGGTAATCACGGTCCAGCATATTATGCCAGATACCCCGGGAATTTCCGAAAGTGGTTACCTGAGTGCAGAAACGAGGATATCGGACAATGCAACGATGAGGATATTATCAATGCTTATGATAATGCAGTCCTCTATAATGACAGCATACTCAGCCGAGCGATAGATGAACTTGCTGCGCGAAAGAACTTGGATGTGTCGCTGTTGTATGTCTCCGACCACGGCGAATCATTGGGCGAGGCTGGTGTCTATCTGCATGGGCTTCCATACATCATCGCTTCCGATGAGCAGACGCACGTACCGATGATCTGGTGGATGCCCGAACGCACCATGCAGGATATTGGCATTACTGCTCAGTGTATGCAGCAACATTCCGACGATGCAGTCAGTCACGCGTATCTGTTTGATACTCTACTGGGTTTTTTCGACGTACGCACCAGCAGCTATCGCCCCGATCAGGACCTGGCAGCAGCATGTCGGCAGATGGGATAGCTGGTTGGGTGGGAGGAGCGACTGCAGGGAGCGTGGTAGGAAAGCAGGGCAGGAGTGTCATCGCGATGCTTCTGCATTTTGATCAGTCGCGGGTGCGCTTATGGACTTTGTCACGCATACTGCCTTTCAGGCGCTGACCGTCCAGTTTTCAAGGTCGTAATTACCATTGTCGTGCCTCCAGTCATTGCGGTCCCGGCCACCTGTGTCGTCGAGTTGGTATTGCAGTGTTTGTGGGCGGTGGTTATCGCTGTCGCATATGCATCACTTTGATCTGTTGCTGAACTTTTACTCGCACACAGACCATCATCAGTCATCGTCGCAGTGAATGTATCGATTGCAGTCAGTGAGAGTAATGATGAGCAACTTCTGTGATGGCCCCTGATTTCTGCCACACCTCACCTAGTTAATGAGAGGTGTGTCCGGGGAACCACAAAGTCCGAAAACTGAGTGTTGGGTTGTTTTAAAGGATAAAGTTTATTCTTCTCGGAGGTATATCGACTCGAATACGCCGATTGATCGAGTAACCATACTCCATATTAGATGTGGTTAGTGAGTAGCGTTACAATTTGCCTGACCCGAATCTAGTACTTTTCTGGTGCTGGAGGAAATAAAGTCCCAACGATAGCTGTTTCTGGCGAGATGAAGTTTTAGCAAGCCGTTCTCATGAGTAATTAGACGGACGGAATAGCTGGCTGATGAATGCACGTCATCCAGCTTTGCGCCACCAGTACCGACGATGATAGTTCTGATGCCACTTGCTGTGTCGACGTTACCCTCAGCGTCAATCGTAGCGGTTCTCTCATACAGATGATTGTGGCCGTTAAGTACCAGTGAAACGCCGTGGCGATAGAGGATCGAGAACAGATCTACCGCGTTTTGGTCATCCCCACGAGAATTACTGGAGTATGCAGGGCGGTGGAAGAAGGCCAGAATACAGTTGGCTTCAGTTTTCTCCAGCTGCTGCTCCAGCCACACTCCTTGAGTGGAATCAGTTGAACCCGGTATCTCGCTATTCAGCGAGAGCAGTAGCCAGTTGTCCAAAGACTTGGCGTAGTAGTTATTGCGTTCTAGTCCAGCTGTACTGCCCCAGTAACTCAGATAGCCATACCCTCCTGGGGAACCGTATTCATGATTACCAGGCGTAGGCAGTGTTCGGCTCTTGAGTGACCCCCATGCGCTGTCATAACAACGTTCGAAGTCCGCAGGTGAACCATCAGGGTAGGCTAGATCACCCAATGCCAGAACAGTAGCTGAAGGGTAGAGGCTAGCGAGGTTTGCCGTTTGGTTCGCCGCATCTGTCCGTGGGGGTAAGGGCTTATCCATGCCCAGTGAATAGCCAAGGTTGGCAAGCGTGCTGCCTATGCGTGGAACTTTGCATTGGGCAATGTCTCCCGCTGCCAGCAGGGTAATGGAATGATCGTACTCTGGCGAGAGTGTTTCACTTGTCCAGCTCGCCTGGTGACGATTGAGCATGCTGATCATATAGAAACGTGCCAGTGAAAGTAACTGACCATGAGTGGTGGTGATCATCGCTGTAGAGAGTACTGCGAATAGGATCATGGCGACGCATATCCGTGTGAAAAGACGTTCGGTTACTCGCATGTTGTGGCGCCTGTAATGACAGAGCGTGATGCTCATGTTGCCTGATGATGCTGGCAGCCACATTAACTAACCCTTAGAGGTGTGCGAGTTTGGGAAGGAGTGATGACAACGATGGCCTCGCTCGTGGCAGGCCAGTGGGTAGTATTAATGCCCATCCTTGGTATAACTGAACGCTCATGAGCCACAACCAAGGAAGGCTTGTGACATGGTATCTCTGAAGGGGGGCTTCAGTGCACTCTTGAAGACAATATCTCCGTGGCACGCGTCGAGATGAGTCATGATCTCAACCACTTTTTTGCGGATACCCAATGCTTGTAGGAAAGTAACCTGCATCGAACAAGAACACATTGCTATGTGCGCATGTTGAGACATTGACAGTATCTATATACAGTGCCGCGAAGTATCCGACATAACGCAAGAAACCCTAGCTTTTGGGCTTAACATTTTTGCTTCTCCTGAGCACTGATTCCCTGTCACAACTGTGGATTGCTCGACAGTTGCAGGGAACTACCAATGCTTCGACGCCTATTCTCGCGCTCCACGTCGACCCCTCAAGTGTCTGAGGGGTTCCATGCTCCGCGTACAGGCAAGGAGCTGCTGGCGACCCCGCGGCGACAGTCCATGGTCAAGATGCTGTGGGATACAACGTCCCTGACACAGCCTGTCTTCAACGAGTATTTGCTGACCCCGATAGAGCGGTACGCAGAACTGGTGCAGCTACTTCCTGCGTCGGAGTCCCATCACCACGCCTACGCCGGCGGCATGCTCGATCACGCGCTTGAGATGGCCTGTTATGGGTTACGTCTTCGACAACGCCACCTTCTGCCTCCCAATGCAAAACCAGAGGATCAGAGCTCAGCCGGTGAGTTGTGGAGTGCTGCCATCATCTATGGCGCGCTGATGCACGATATTGCCAAGGTGTTGGTCGACATCGAGATCCACCTTCAGGACGGCAGTGAGTGGCGTGTATGGCACGGTGTGATTCCGAAGCCTTACCGAGTGCGGTATCGAGCAAACCGGGAGTACCACCTCCATAGCGCCGTCAACGCCCTGCTGGGAAAACAGGTCCTGGGAGGAAAGGTTATGGACTGGCTGATGAGCCAGCCCAGGCTCTTCTCACTGTTCATGTACACCATCTCAGGGCATACCGAACGAGGTGGCATCGTTGCCGAACTGATCCATCAGGCTGACCGCGCCAGTGTTGCCAAGGCGCTCGGCGGGGATCCGGTTCAAGCACTCTCCGCACCCATCGAGTCCATACAGCGCAAGCTGGCCGAAGGTTTGCGTTACCTGGTCAAAGAGCAATTCAAGCTGAACAAGCGAGGGGGACAAGCCTGGCTGACCGATGAAGCGCTGTGGTTGGTATCTCCTCGTGCCATCAACGAGCTCAAGGCGCACCTGTATGCACAAGGGATAAAAAGCATTCCTGCCGACCTGAACAGGCTTCAGGGGGAAATGCATGCCCACGGCATCATCGAGGAAGTTGAGGAAGGCAAGCACGTCTGGAAATGCGATATCACGGATGGTGACTGGCAGCAGTCCTTCAACATGATCAAGGTGCCCCCCACCTTGATTTGGGGTGTCGAGGATAGACCGAGCTCCTTCAGTGGCAAATTGACTGTTCAGGGAGCAGGGACAGTCGAGGAGCAGGAGAAGCAGCCACCCACAGCGGCGGCTCTCCAGGAAGAATCTGTCCCTGCACCAGAACAACCATCGCAGAACCAGACCGCTATGCCTGTCGCCGTACCCGGACCAGCGGAGACGGGGACAACCTCAGCACAAGTGCTAGGTGCTGCGTCGACGTCTATAGACGACGATATCATGGCACTTTTCCCGGAAGTGAAAGACGAGGATAAACAATCTGTTACTTCAGATGTTGCTTGTGGCGAATCTATAGCGTCTCAACAAGAAGCATCAGAATCTGCTAAAACATCTCCCCTTATACAAAAGTCTAGTGAGGGCGACAACAATTCCAACGATCCAACAGACCTTGGAGAGCGGTTCTGGCAGTGGCTGAAGACGGGTCTAGCGGACCATTCCATCGTCATCAATGACACAAAGGCCCCAGTTCATACAGTTAATGGTACCTACTTCCTTGTCAGTCCCGGCATTTTTAAGCGTTTCTGTACCAGTGTATTGAGTGACAAAAACCAATGGCAAATGGTTCAGAAGCGGTTTCAAAAGTTGGGTGTACATGTCAGAACCCAGGGGCAGAATATTCATAAAGTTTCTGTCGAGGGACAGAACAAATCCGGAACCATGATGGGATATCTAATCAAGGATCCGGTGCTTGTGAGTCAGAAAATACCAACTGATAACTGGGTTTTGACTCTTGTAACCACCAAGGGAGAAAAGGACGTTTCCGATGAATGATGTGTCTTTCCTGGAATTAATGAGCCGCTATGCTGCTGATAAACATCTTCGTCCTAAAAGTGTAAGCACTTACACGGCTGTCGTCAGGCTGTTTCGTCGCTACTTAGGCCATGAAGCCTATCCAAGTATGGTGACACGACAGATGGTGATTGACTGGCGGGTGTCGATCATTCGCACTAGAGACAAGCCTGACGGCATCACTGAATCAAGCTGGAATAACTACGTGAGGCACCTCAAGGCGCTCTATAACTTCGGTATCAAACATCAGTTGATTGCGTGTCACAAAAATCCTTTCCTGGATGTATCGGTCAAGCAACCAAAGGTACCCAAAAGATCGTTGCAACCCTTGCAGATACGCTATGCCAGGGAGGTGCTTGAGGTCTGCCGACGGTATGAATATTGCTACGATGAACGATCAAAAATACACCCTGCCTGGTTCTGGCAGAGCCTGATGGAAACATTCTTTTACACGGGCATACGATTGAACCAGTTGTTGCACATAGAGGCTGGTGATGTAAATCTTAAAAAGCGTGTTTTCCGAGCATCGGCTGTAGGATCGAAGACGCACTCTGAAAGCATATTGCCAATACCTGATGGGTTATATCCGTATATGCGACAGTTGATTGTCGCAGCCCATAACTCTGGTTTCAAAAGAGAGGATCAACTCTTCAATGTGAACCGGTTTAGTCACCGTCATAAAAGAACGACGATGGATACATGGCAGGTAGAGCGATTCTTTCAGTCGCTGTCGGAGCTCACGGGGTACAAGATGTCACCGCACCGTTTCCGGCACTTCCTGGGAACGAGCCTCATGGATAGCCCAGAGCGAAATATCCATATCACGCAGAACATACTGAACCACACCGACATACGCACCACGATGGAGTACATCCATCCGGACGTTGAGGCGATGCGCCGCGCGTTGAATACACGGTTACCCATTTAGCTGCACAAGGAGGATGAGTGGTGAGGGGGGATCTTACCCCCTCACTGAGCCAACGGCAGATTGGTGGGTTGACATCCTTGACAGCGTTGGCCATGCTTCTAATCGCCAATGTGATGCAAGATCGCAGATGGGGAGAAACAAACCCTTCTTGCACGCTTGGTCGTAGAGACGAATTTTATAGCGCATGATGTACTGCAGCTAGTTTTTGTCCGACCGGAAACCCGCAACTGACTTGTAATCAGTAGGTCCCGGGTTCGACTCCTGGTGTCGGCACCATCTAGAAACACTGATTTTTTCAATTGCTTGCAGCACATCTAAACCGCCCTTGGAGGCGGTTTTCTTGTGCCTTGTCTCCGCTCGTTGACCAGGCCCTTTGACTTGAAGATGGCAATGAGAAGGCGATGTTGGCTGTCAGTAAAGTCTTTGGGAAGTATTGGTTGGGTTGATGTACTCCGCTCTTCCACGTCGAAACTACGGTGACGCAACGTCAAGCAACACCATCATTCGAGCAGGCGGCATACTTACTCCCTTGCCTGACTCTATAGGATTGAAGGTCTTACGGAAGTCGTAGAACTGTATATCAGCTTTTGCTCTGAGTCCGACCCAGAATCTGGTTATCAGCGGCCAGGCTCCCTCGCGGGAGCCTGGCGATAGCGGTCTAGTGTGCCATCATCTCATGGGCAACCTCGGTGCCATCCATTGCCGATGGATAATAGGTCGGCCAGTTACTGACTTCGTCGAGCAAGGCCTCTCTATCGTCACCCCAATAAAGATGGAAATGGCTTGCATCGGTAGGGTAGATACTGTGATCACTGAACTGGATGTACTCCGGGAGTTGTGATCCATCTTCCAGCTGGAAGATATACCTGACGCCTCTGTTTCCGGCCTCGTAGGTCAGGATCTCATAACCATCATAGAGATACTCTCCGGTGGCTTCCGTTCCATCCTTATGGAACGTCACGGTATTGCCATCGATGACAATACGGTCAACATCTGTTTGGTAGCCTTTTTCGTAGTACTGTTTGTACTCTTCTGCTGTCTTGTCACCGCCATGCTCTGCCTTGTGGGCAAAGACTTCATCGAGTGTTCCATCTCTCAGGTATGGGTATACAGACTGCCAGTCGCCCTCCCAGTCGGAAAGTGATCGGTCTTCGATCTGACTGTCCTCAAAATGCCCCGAATAGATATCATTATCGTGCTCGTGCTCGTGCTCGTGCTCGTGCTCGTGCTCGTGCTCGTGCTCGTGTTGGTGATCGTGATGGCTGTCATTTTCGGCGTGTTGGTGGCTCTCTTGTGCGGCGGCCAACTGGCTGGCTGACATCGACAACAGAGTAGTGACAATAATGCTCAGACTTCTGGGATATGGCGTACGCATTGGTGGGTCTCCTTGTTGCATCGAATGGCTCAGGACGCTTACTCCGTGACTGAGCCGATAGGGTTATGCCGAAAGATAATTGAGTCCGACGTAGACGGGATCAGGATGCCGAGCCACATTGAGCGACCCCTTTGGCGAGTTGTCGCAGAAGTTGCGAATAAAGCTCGTTGTCCAGGGTGAGTTCCGTCCCGAGAGGATCGATCACGATGGAGGTGTCGACGCCAGTGTTGCCAAACACGTTCTGCACCAGTTGGGGGTTGAACTGTGGTTCGCTGAAGACACATTCAACGCCCAGCTGGTCCACCATGTTCTGCAGCGCGTCGATTCGAGCTGGGCTTGGCTGAGACGCATCACCGAGAGAGATGGCGCCCGCCGCCGAGAGTCCGAAACGATTCTCGAAGTATTGATAGGCGTCGTGGAATACGATGAAGCGAGTGTCGTGAGCACCCTTGAGCTGCGCTTCCAGTTCTTCGGTCAGCGTTTCGAGATCGGTGACAGCAAGCCGGGCATTTTCTCGATAGGCGGAGGCATGCTCGGGGTCGAGGTCGGCTAGTGACTCGGCAATGGCGACAAGCCATACCTGAGCGTTGACTGGATCAAGCCAGGCATGCGGATCCAGACCATGGTGGACGTGATCATGATGACCATCATCATGCTGGTGGTCGTGGTCGTGGTCGTGGTCGTGGTCGTGGTCGTGGTCGTGGTCGTGGTCGTGGTCGTGGTCGTGTCCATGACCGTGATCATGCGCCTCGAACGTTGCACCCTCTCGGAACTCCAGTCTCACTGTGTCCGGTACGTCCATCAACTCCACGGTAATCGCGTCCCCCGCGAGGTTTGTCATGGCGTCTGCCAGCCAGGGCGTCAGGCTATCGCCGATCCAGAAGACGGCATCGGCATCCTCAAGGGCGGTGGCTTCGGAAGGGCGCATCGAATAGCCGTGAGGCGAGGCTCCTGGCTGGATCAATAGGTCAGGGGAGCCCAGCTCTCCCATGACTCGATCGACAAGCGAGTACACTGGCGGGATGTCTACCGCGACAGATGGCACATCAGCCATCGCAACTGCAGGCATCGCGAGAAGAGCTGCCAGGATGTAGTGGGGGCGCAAGGTCATGACGTCCTCTTGGGTAAGTGGGGAGATTGAACGGCCGAATAGTTATGTTATAACATAATGCGTTGTGTCAAGTCTGCCGTACTGCGTCGTCGATCTCGCGGTACTTCTCGATTCTCGAATCTGTCGCGGATAGCCTCATGAAATTGCTGAGGATTGAACACCTGGATGTCGTCCGGGGGGATCATCTCATTCTGCAGGACGTTCATCTGGTCCTGGAGCGAGGTGAGATTGTCACCATCGTCGGTCCCAATGGTTCGGGGAAGACGACACTCCTGAAGACTATCGTCGGCGCTCTGGGGCCGACCCGCGGAATGATCGAGATGCCACGAGGGCTGACGATCGGCTATGTGCCGCAGCGACTGCATCTTGACGCCACATTGCCATTGACGGTGGCGCGCTTCATGAACCTGCCGCGGCGTCACTCGTCTCATCATGTCGATCGGGCCCTCAAGCGAGCCGGAAGTGAAGGCCTGATACATCGCCAGATGAGTGATTTGTCGGGAGGACAACTTCAGCGTGTTCTATTGGCCCGAGCAGTGCTGGAATCACCGGATCTGTTGATTCTTGATGAACCCACTCAAGGGCTCGATCAGTGGGGGATTGCTGATTTCTATCGCCAGCTTGATTCAGTCCGTCATGAGCTTGGCTGTGGTGTATTGATGGTCAGTCACGAGTTGCATGTCGTGATGCGTACCTCAGATCGTGTCATCTGCTTGAACCGCACTATCTGCTGCGAGGGTACGCCGGAGAGAGTGGCTTCTTCGCCGGCATATCTCGCCATGTTCGGCCACGATACCGAGGAGGCGCTAGCCTTGTACCGCCATGACCACGCCTCCAGTACTGCGCCATTGGGGCCACTCTCATGATCCTGGATGATTTTCTGGTCCGTGCCGCTCTGGCCGGGGTTGGTGTGGCCTTCAGTGCTGCCCCGCTGGGGTGCTTTGTGGTGTGGCGGCGCATGGCGTACTTCGGCGATGCCACGGCCCATGCTGCCATTCTTGGCGTAGCACTCTCGCTGGTGCTGTCGACTTCCATATTTGCCGGCGTATTGGTCATCGCGATGGTCATGGCGACGCTTGTCTCGCTGTTGAGTGGGCGAGGATATGCCATGGACACCCTCCTCGGAGTATTGGCGCATTCGGCGCTAGCGTTTGGGCTGGTTGCCGTTTCCTTCGTGTCTGGCGTACGTATCGACCTGATGGCCTACCTTTTTGGCGATATTCTGGCCGTAGGAAAGTCTGACCTCGTGCTTATCTGGTTCGGTGTGGTTTTCGTTCTGGGGCTGATGCGCTGGCGTTGGTCGAACCTGCTGATGGCGACCCTCAATACGGACCTGGCCTATGCCTGCGGGATCGATCCCAGGCGCGAACAGCTGGTCCTCAACCTGGCCCTTGCGGTGGTGGTGGCGGTGGCCATCAAGGTAGTGGGGGTCCTTCTGATTGCTGCCTTGTTGATCATTCCTGCTGCTGCAGCGCGGACCTTCAGTCGGACGCCGGAAGTCATGGCGTTGTTGGCGGCCGTGACGGGAGCTCTGGCCACCATCGGCGGGCTGCAGGCGGCCTATTGGCTGGATACTCCCACGGGACCTACCATCGTCAGTCTGGCAACAATTCTGTTCATGTCGTCGGGGTTTGTCGGACTGACCAGGCGCCGACTGTCGCGTGGTATGTCTCCACCCGGCAGGGGAAGCGGATAGACCCTTTCAGCAGCGATGAGGCATGGCAAGAAATGAAGGCTTTTCATATTGCATTATTGATATGTTATAACATATCTTTTATGGGCTTCAGTGACAGCTGAATAATGACCATGTTTGACACCTCATGTCTGGAGGGCTGGTTGGATGCCAACAGTGGTTGAAGAGACGCACCTTCTGGGGATGCCGGATGACGACTACATGAACAAAGAGCAACTGGCCTTCTTTCGGCGTCGGTTGCTCCAGGAGCAATCGCAGGTCGAGGGGCGTTTGCGCGAAGTCCGTCAGGCCATGACGACGCATGAGAGAGGAGGGGATGAACTTGATCAAGCCTCCTACGAGGAAGCGCTGCGTCTGCAGCTTCGCCAGGCCGACCGGGAAACCCGGTTGCTGGCCAACATTACTGCCGCCTTGAAGCGAATCGAAGCGGGAGAGTTTGGTTATTGCGAGGAGACGGGGGAGCCCATCGGAATTGCCCGGTTGTTGTTCCGGCCGACAGCACGTTTGTGCCTCGAAGCCAAGCAGCGCCAGGAGCAGAAAGAACATCACTACGCCAAGGTGCGGAGATAGAAGCACCTTCGCAGTATCACTGGGCGAATTCCATCGCCGTTTTGACATGCACGGACAGGCAGGGCTGGGCTTTCAGCCTTGCTTGCCTTCAGCAAGGAGAAGGTCTCTATGAAAACGCGCGCAGCCATCGCCTGGGAGCCGAACCGTCCGTTGGAGATCGAGGAGATCGATCTGGAAGGACCAAAGCAGGGGGAAGTACTGGTCCGGATTGTGACCACCAGCCTGTGCCATACCGATATGTTTACGCTTTCCGGCCGTGATCCCGAAGGTCTCTTCCCGTGTGTGCTGGGGCATGAGGGCGTAGGTATCGTCGAGGAGGTGGGCAAGGGCGTGACTTCGGTAGCCCCTGGTGATCACGTCATCCCGCTCTACACACCGGAAGACCCGAACTGTCCCTACATCCAGTCCGGGAAGACCAACCTGTGTCAAACCATCCGCAAGACACAGGGGCAGGGTGTGATGCCGGATGGCACCAGTCGCTTTTCCTACAAGGGCAAGATGATTCATCACTACATGGGCACCAGCACCTTCAGCGAATACACGGTGCTGCCCGAGATCGCCGTCGCCAGAATCAGTCGTGAGGCGCCGCTGGCCAAGGCTTGTGTCATGGGGTGCGCCGTACCAACCGGCATGGGCGCTGTGCGCAATACCGCCAAGGTCAAACCCGGTGACACGGTAGCCGTGTTCGGCCTCGGAGCCGTGGGGATGGCAGTGATTCAGGGGGCCCGGCTGCAGGGTGCCAGCCGGATCATCGGCGTCGACGTCAATCCCGCCAAGTTTGCCCTCGCTGAATCCCTGGGCGCTACCGAGTGCGTCAATCCGGACGACCATCCTGAGCCGTTGCATGAGGTGATCATCGACATGACCAATGGCGGGGTCGATTTCTCGTTCGAGGCCGTGGGCAATGTTCGCCTGATGCGAGCTGCACTGGAGTGCTGCCACAAGGGCTGGGGGGAGAGCATCATCATTGGTGTCGCGGGGGCGGGGGAGGAGATTGGGACACGCCCGTTCCAGTTGGTGACTGGTCGGGTCTGGCGAGGCAGTGCCTTCGGCGGAGTGCTGGGGCGCTCCGAACTCCCGGGCATGGTTGATGAGTGGCTTTCCGGGCGCTTCGATGTCGATCCCTACATTACTCACAACATGGGGCACGATCAGATCAACATGGCTTTCGATCTGTTGCGGCGTGGCGAGTCGATTCGCTCAGTGATTCACTTCCAGACTCAGGACACCCTGGTGGGTGATCTGGCAGGTGAGGTGATTGGACAAACAACAGAAGTGCCCGTGCTTGCCTGATGCTCAGGCGGGCGAGTTGGTGCGGTTTCCCCGGAGACCTCACCAGCTTGCCCCCAGCGGATTCCTGACTCAGGGCAGCGGGCTTCTGTCCCAGGGGAGATGCCGCTGATTGGCTATGCGCTTGCTTCGCTGCTTCTGGCAGAGCGCCCGTTGCTGATGGTGGGGTTGGTGATTTACTTCATGTCGCCCTGTACCGACTGGTTTCTCGGTTTCACGCATCTGGCCGGAGGCAATGTCGCTCTGGGGGCCGCGCTGATACTGATCAACATGACCCTGCAACTGTTGCTGCATCCACTGTATCTGTCCCTGTTCGCCCAGCATGCGGTCGATACACACCGGTCCATCATCGGTGAAGTGTATCCACAACCGGCCAACTGCTACGAGCTTCGATTCAAGCGATGGAGCCGGGTTCCGCAGAGCCGCCGGCTTCGATCTGTGACACGCCGTCAAACGAAGTATTTCGGGCATAGCGGGCAGGCGGAAGTCCGATATGGCGAGTGAAGGCGACGCTGAAAGTACTCGCCGAGCTGTAACCGACCCGTTCGGCGACTTCGGCGACCTTGGCTTTTCCTTTGGTCAATAAATCCTTGGCTAAGGCCATGCGCCAGGCGAGCAGGTATTCCATTGGCGCAATCCCTACGGCACGGCCAAACCGTTCGTAAAACGTGGAGCGGGAAAGTGTCGCTTCACTCGCCAACTGTGTAACCGTCCAGTTTCGCTCGGGATGTTCGTGCATCCGTCGGATAGCAATGGCGAGGCGTTTGTCGGCAAGGCCTCGCAATAATCCGGGCGATGTGTCTGCCTGTTCACTGGAACGAAGCGTTTCAATGAGCAGAACTTCCAGCAGGCGCTCCAGGACCACATCGCGCGCGGGTCGTTGCGCACGCGATTCATCGCTCACCAGTTGCATGAGCGTGGCCAGACGGTTGATGCCCCGGATATGCACAAGCTGTGGCAGTAGAGAAGAGAGTAGAGCTGCATCCGGAGAGCGAAAGCTACAGTAACCCACCAGCAGGCGAACATCAGGAGACTCTTCCGGGCTACCGAGCCTGTGGTCGCCATCGGGCAGTACGATGGGTGTAGTAACGATATCCTCGGCGCTCGTAGGCCTACGGCTCGATATCGTGAAGTTATGCGCTGAGGGGATTAGCACGAAATCTCCCTCCCGAAGAACAATCTCGTCGTGACCGTCGGCGGCGAGACGACACTCACCTTCAAGAATAGCGCAATAGAAAGGCCTTCCGACCTCTGTGCGGCGAACACGCCAACGGCCTGCACCGCTGGCCCGTTTCGAGAACGGGGCAGCGGGTTGAAGAAGTGTGACTATTTGTGCAAGCGGATCAAGCATTTCAGGACAAATGCCAAAGAAAAATGGATGTTATATTGTAGATGATCCTGTTTTGGCGCGCCATACTTTCGGCATCGCTCATCGCAAACTGCAGGAGTCAACATGACACACAATACCCCCGTCGCTCTGGTCACCGGGGCTAACCAGGGAATCGGTCTTCAGATCTCAAGGGAACTGGCATCGAATGGATTTACTGTTCTCGTAGGCTCACGCAATCTTGAGCGTGGTGAGTCTGCGGCTGAGGAAGTTGAGGGGGACGCGCGAGCTATCCAACTCGACGTAACGGATCACCTGTCAATCACCGCTGCGGCGCAACGCATCCGCAGCGAGTTTGGCCGTCTCGATGTGCTCGTGAACAACGCGGCTATTTCGAACACGCGGTGGGAGCCCGGAATGTCAATTGAGGAATATGCTCGGACGATCCTGCCCAGCGTTGTTTCTTTCGACGAGATGCGGGCGGTGTGGGAGACCAATGTGTTCGGACCGCTCGCCGTGTTCCAGGCGATGGTGCCGATGCTGCGCGAGGCGCCACATGCCAATATCGTCAATGTGTCGAGTGGAGCCGGGTCGCTGACCATGAACTCGGACTCGGCTAACTCCCACCGTCCGATGTACACGCCCGTTTATGCCGGATCAAAGACGGGGCTCAACGCCATGACCCTTGCCATGGCAATTGAACTGGAAGAAGAAGGGATTAAAGTCAACGCCGTCGATCCAGGTTTTACGAGGACGAACCTCAACAAATATGCAGGTACCTCGACGGTCGAGGAGGGAGCCCGCGAGGCAGTGCGCCTTGCGCTGATTGGTCCCGACGGACCAACAGGGACATTCTCAAGCGTGAACGGCCAGGTTCCGTGGTGATTTCAAGCCTGATTGACCTTATTAACATGGCAATCAAATAGCTCATCCTGATCGATTTGATTTTCGTCCGCACCCCACTGGCGCAGATGCGCGGATCTGCTGGTGTGGTGCGGTCTCGCGTCGGCCTGATGGCCGACGGCGGCACTTCCCTGTGCCGCCATTAACCCAACATGAAAGCATGCCGGGTTAATAAGTGCGTATCACCTCCACACGGGGTTCCGCAGGAGGAGCGAAAGGAACGCTTTGCGCGGATGTTGGAAATGACGGATATGACGCGCTTCACGGAGCCAGTAGCCAAGGGCCTGTCCCAGGGAGATCGCTTGATCCTGCCAAACTTCGGGACTGTTGAGACATGCCAACGTGCCGCCCGTACTGGGAGCAACCTGCAGACCGGAGCAGTGTGACCACTTCGGCAAGCGGATTGACCACTTCTGGACTTTTGCGAAAAAATATCGGACTTTTTGTTGTATATCATCCAGCGGATAGCGCTTATCGTAACGTTGCCACTCACCGATAGGAGTTGTTATGTCCACTGTTCTGATTACTGGCTGTTCATCTGGTTTCGGTTTGGAAACTGCGCGCTATTTTCTCGAGCGGGACTGGAACGTCATCGCCACGATGCGCAATCCCGTCGCCAACACGCTGCCGGAGTCCGAGAAGTTACGCGTCTTGGCTCTGGACGTCACCGATTCGGAAAGCATCCGCCAGGCAGTAGAAGCGGCAGGTCAAATCGATGTCTTGGTCAATAATGCCGGTATTGGGTTGGGAAGCCCTTTCGAACTCACATCGCCCGACCTGGCACGTGAGATCCTCGAGATAAATACCGTCGGCACCATGGCGTTGACGCAGGCCTTCCTGCCGCAGTTTCGCGAGCGGCGCTCGGGCGTGATCGTCAACGTAACGTCGTCGGTCACGATCAAGGCGTTACCGCTGGTGTCGATCTACACGGCCAGCAAGGCGGCAGTAAATGCCTTCACGCAATCGATGGCCATCGAACTCGAGCCTTTCGGTATACGTGCCCGCCTCGTGTTACCTGGCCATTCGCCCAGCACGCGTTTCGCCGAGAATGCCCACATGCATGGGCTGGATGAGCAGAATTACGCCGAATTGGCCCAGCAGGTTCTTGCTGATATGCGTGACGAATCCGGGCTGGTGACCCACGCCGAGGATGTGGCTGGAGCGGTATGGCGCGCGGCCATCGACCCAGCGACACCGATGCGGATCCCGGCGGGAGCCGATGCCATCGAGTGGATGGCATCGGCGAGCAACTGACACCGTCGACGTTACCGGCGACAATCCACTGGTGGAAGTGTTTACCTGTGTTGATGTCCGCGTGGGCCGGCCGTTTCAGCGGCTAACCTGCATTCCCTTCAGTAGCACATCGATCATCTGCACGGCCGACTGTCTCCAGTTTTCGCCGGAGGTGAGTGTAGTGGTCCAATGAAATCGGACACCCGTTGAGGTGGTATCTTCTCCATCCAGGAGGAGGTGATCCATGGCCATGCTCGTCCTCCGTCCTGTCCTGATGTGGTACTCCAGAAGGTGGAGGGACTTGTCAGGAAGAGAAGTTCTTCCATTCTTATGGGAGCTGGACATCCCTATTCTGTCTTTTCTTTCTGCCAATGCAGTGCTACCGACCGGGCCCGTGGAAGGCCTCTACAGTACGTCAGCATCCCGACGGTCTTGCCAATGCCGGCCCGGTGCAGCTGGACGATGATCCTTGTCGGTAATCCCGCCAGGATGAGCGCGACACTCTCGTGATGCACTTCGTCGATCAGGGACTGGAGCGCTACGATGGCAGCCCCGTCCATGCTCGGCACATCGTGCATGTCGATGATGATGGTATGTACCTTGGGGTCCACGTCATAGGACATTGCTTCAGCAGACCCCAGGACATGGAAATCGCGGAGTAAGGTACCCAACAAGATGATGGAATGGATCTCCAACCACAGCAGCTTTCTCCAATTCATGACCAGCCTGGCGACCTTGGCCGTGTGGATCTTCTACGCACAGCTGCTGCTCTCCAGTCATTTGCGTCAGCGGCGCCCCAAGGTCGTCATCAATCAGGTCATGGGGCTTTCGACCCACGGACGTTGCCTGGTCAGCAACATGAGCGCCGAGGGCGTGCACATCGAGACAGTGCAGGTCTGGTTACACGATAGGGACGGCGTCAGGCGTTGCACCGTCTCCGACCTGGAGACCGACGTCAACGGCAACAGGCCCACTTCGTTGTCGGAAGGGACGTTGCAGGGACCGCTGCCCTCCAACGCTCATATTGACGCGGGGGAGATTGGCACCCTGGTCGAGCGGGCCAGAAGATCAGAGATCGAGAACGGCAGGAACACTCTCTGTGAAGACGATGAGAGCAGCTACGCACTGGAGATCCTGGTCCTTTACATCTATGGCTCGTCCGCAGGGATCATGGGGGCCAAGCGCACCTTCATCTTCGATGACAATGGTCTGTCCAGGCCCGCGCTTGTCGAAACCAGGCAGCTACGCGGCCACAGGGATCGCAAGAAGATGGCCAGGATCTACCGCAGCTACCTGGACCGCTGACGTGGATAAGGGCGACCTGCTCGCATTGCCGCGCGTGGCTTTAGACCCAACAAAAAGCCGATACCAGGGCCTTGCAATTCAAGTGCCACGGGAGCAGCAGGCTCGCCCTCATCGCCGGCTATGCCAGTCAGGCTGGCATCTGGTTGGCCTTGGCATCGCGCGACCAGACCCTGTGCCCGCGTACTGCTTCGCGGAAGTCTGCATAGATCCCATCGACCGAATCGCCAACCACAACACCCTCATCCGGGACTGAGATCCCCGCGGCATCGAGCATATTGTGGGCATCTCCCATGCCGGCAATGGGTTTGAGATGCTTATAGGCCTCCTGGACATAGTAGAGCCCCAGGCCTGACCCGGTCAGAGTCTTGACGCTGTCGGCGCCACCAGCTACGACCACTGCGTCCAGTGTTACCGAAGGCAGGCCGTTGAGCATCGCGTCCGGGGTCAGACTGCTCCCCTGAAGGGTCTTCACCGGTGCCATCGACGGCGCAATGATCAGACCGGTGGCTCCGTCTTGCTTGAGCTTCTTCTGCAGTACCTCGACCTGTTCTCCATCGACACCATCGGCCGCCAGGATGGCTACCTTGCGATAGCGAATATCCGGCTGCTGACGATGCAGCAGGCTCAATGCCGCAGACGCCTTCAACGCTGACTTGCCAAGCTCCTCCTTCACCGCCGGTGGCTGATCGGGTGGCTTGATGCCATGCACTTCGCCGACCCGGCGAGCGAGCTCCATATCGATGTTGGGCAGGATCTGTTGAATAACGCGCTCGCGAATCCAGGGCCGCTCGACCTTGGACAACTCGAAGGCGTAGGCAGCGATGATATGCTCCTGCTCGACGTCGCTCTGGCTATGCCAGAAGAGCCGCGCCTGGGAATAGTGGTCGCCAAAGGACTCGCTGCGAGCACGTACCTTGTGGGCATCGATACGCTCCTGATAGCTTTCGAAGCCACCGTCCTCTGGCGCCGGGGGCGTCTCACTGGGCCAGCCGCCGTCGATCGAGTTGGGCTCGTAGGAAGCCTGCCCCTTGTTGATGGTCTGGCGATGCGGCGCATCACGCTGGTGATTGTGGAACGGACACACCGGCTGGTTGATCGGGATCTCGTGGAAATTCGGTCCCCCCAGGCGCAGCATCTGGGTATCCAGGTAGGAGAACAGCCGGCCCTGGAGCAACGGGTCGTTGCTGAAGTCGATCCCGGGGACCACGTTTCCGGGGTTGAAGGCCACCTGCTCGGTTTCGGCAAAGTAGTTGTCGGGATTGCGGTCGAGCACCATCTTGCCGATTGGGGTGACCGGCACCTGTTCTTCGGGTATCAGCTTGGTCGGGTCGAGAATGTCGAAGTCGAAGGTGTGCTCGTCGCCTTCCTCCACCACCTGAATGCCAAGCTCCCACTCCAGTGGGTCACCGTTCTCGATATCGTCCCACATCTCGCGACGGTTGAAGTCCGGATCGCGCCCCCAAAGCTTCTGGGCCTCATCCCAGATAAGCGAGTGGGTGCCTGCTAGCGGCTTCCAGTGAAACTTGACGAAGCGGGCCTTGCCCGCACGATCAATCAATCTGAAGGTGTGGACACCGAAGCCTTCCATGTAACGATAGTGTCGCGGGAAGGCGCGGTCTGACATGGTCCACAACACCATGTGGGCACTTTCGGGCATCAGCGATACGAAATCCCAGAAGGTGTCGTGGGCCGACTGCCCCTGGGGAATTTCGTTGTGAGGCTCTGGCTTCACCGCGTGTACAAAATCGGGAAACTTCATTGCGTCTTGAATGAAGAATACCGGCATGTTGTTGCCGACCAGATCCCAGTTGCCTTCGTCGGTATAGAACTTGACGGCGAAGCCACGCACGTCGCGCACGGTATCGTTTGAGCCACGGCCACCCTGAACGGTGGAAAAGCGCACGAACACCGGGGTTCTCTGGCCCGTATCCTTGAACAGCGCGGCCCTGGAATATTGAGCGGCGGCCTCGTAGGGCTGAAAGTAGCCGTGGGCCGCAGCGCCCCGGGCATGAACGATGCGCTCGGGAATCCGCTCGTGGTCGAAATGATTCATCTTTTCTCGGAAGATGAAGTCTTCAAGTAGCGTCGGCCCGCGCTCCCCCGCTTTCAGCGAATTATGATTATCCGCGATGCGGGTACCTTGATTGGTACGCAAATCATGGCCTTCGGCGTCACTACGATAGGCCTGCAGGCGCTCAGATTTGCTGTCACCATTGGAGTGACGCTCGGTATTGTGGGCAGCATTTCGGTTGGATTCGGTGTAGGGGTTATTGGCCATGAACAAATACTCCTTTTCTCGATAAGAGAGAGGCGGCCTCTGAAGGAGGCGCCACAAAGCCAGCCCTGTCTCGGAGGAGTTGACGTGTTTTACATCCTCTCTGTTGCTTACTCCTCTCTTGATCTCATTACATTCTTTCACCGTCGCCAGGTTTTCACGCCTCCAGGTTTTCACCGTCTCCAGGCTCTGGACCCTGTGGAGCATATGCCGTTACCTGGCCCCCGTGACTCATAACCGGTTCAGCCAGCAGATGAACAACTTTCCAGCCGCTCCGGCAGATCCGAAGTCCCCATGGCAAGGGCTGTAACCTGACGCCGTAACCATCAAGTATTGAGCACTACGCCGCCGTTTAGGTGCAGTGTCTGACCGGTCATGTACGACGACTCTTCACTAGCCAGGTAGACGTAGGCGGGTCCCATCTCGCTGGGCTGCCCCGCTCGGTCCATGGGCACTTGGCCACCGAAGGTTTCGACCTTCTCTGCGTCGAAGCTGGCCGGTATCAGTGGCGTCCACACTGGCCCGGGAGCAACCGCATTGACGCGGATACCCTTGTCTATCAGGGATATTGCCAGGGAGCGAACCAATCCCTGGATGGCGCCCTTGGTGGCGGAGTAATCGATTAGGGTGTCGTTGCCCTTGAAGGCATTGATGGAGGACGTGGCGATAATGCTATCGCCCTCTTGCATATGCGGAAGGGCGGCTTTGACCATGTAAAAGTGACTGAAGATATTGGTCTGGAAGGTGCGCAGTAGTTGCTCATCGGGGATCTGGGTGACGTCGTCCCAGTCGTACTGCTCTGCGGCATTGTTGACCAGGATATTGAGCTTACCGAAAGTCTCTAGCGTCTTGTCGATGGCCTCGCGGCAGAACGCCGCATCGCCGACGTCACCCTCCAGTAGTAGGCAGCGCCGACCTTCAGCTTCTACCAATTCGCGAGTCTTTTCGGCATCACGAGCTTCGTTGAGGTAGGCGAGAACGCAGTCAGCGCCCTCCCGAGCGTAGTGAAGCGCGACGGCACGACCTATACCGCTATCGCCACCGGTGATGACAGACACTTTATCGCTGAGTTTGGCGCTGCCTCGATAACTGTTGCGAATGAATTCAGGCTCCGGGTCCATGGCGTGCTCGTGCCCTGGCTGCCTCTCCTGCTGTTGAGGGGGTTGTTTACGCTCTGTCATGTGCAAACACTCCTTCTTTGATCACCTGTAAGTGGTAAGCCGGGTGTCGGTCCGTTTGACATTATCTTCGCTCAGAGTTTCAAAGATAAATTCGGTTAACAGGTTGCAGTGACGTTTCAGGCAATTACATTCTCCTGACTCTCCCGGCAGGACGGAGAAAAACAGGGGGACTCACTGCCCTGCCGCAGTGGGCCAGGCGTGGAGGGCCTGGCGCGGTTAGTGGAGCGTAAGGAGTTTTCGGCGAGGGTCGAGCTTCTACGATAAATTATCCATTTTTTCGCTGACTGGAAGTCCGCGAAAGATGGCTGAACGTAACCGAAGAATACTGAACGGGGACCAGTATGATCGTACAGGGCGTTATAAGCTGAAGGAGAATTGGTGTTGAGAAATTTCTCCATTAATTGATTTTTGTAACTTATCGTTTCTTTGGCTTGAGTGGGCTCCAGTCCTTTCGAGCTGCCAGGAAATCAGGGCGCGGCTTGTTACCACAATAAGGGCTATGGAGTGTGTTATCGACGCTGTTGTAGACAAAGAACAAGTTGCTCCTTGGCCAGCAGGTCATATTCATATTTGAACCGTGGAGTGTGTTACATTCGAACATTACGAGAGAGCCCGATGCACCTTTAGGTGCTTCGATGTCATTTTTCAACATCAGTTGTTTCAGGCTGGAAGTATCTGGGACACCGATCGATTGGCTCTTTAATGACTCCTTATAGTTGTCTTCCGGTGTGCGGCCGACACAGGGGATGAAATATTTGTGAGAGCCGGGGATCAGCATCAACGGGCCGTTGAACTCGCCATTTTCCGTTAATATGATCGAACAGCTCAAGGAACGCATGCGAGGCATGCCATCTTCACTATGCCAGGTTTCGAAGTCTGAATGCCAGTCGAAGCCTTTCCCTTTAAATCCGGGTTTATAGTTGATGCGTGACTGATGGATATACACATCGCTGCAGAGTATCTGTTGAACCATGGTCAGCAGCCGAGGGTCTCGTGTCAGGCGGCTGAAGCGATCGGAAATTTGATGGATGCCAAAAATTGAACGAATTTCCTGCTTTCCGGGTTCTAGTATTGTCCCCTCGGATAGCTTTAGGTCTTCATCTTCCTCATACTCACGTAGTTCCTGGATAAAGGCCTGCATCTCCTCCTGGTCGAAAAAGCTTTCGAACGAAAGGAACCCTTTTTCGTCAAACTCATCAAGCTCGTCCTTACTTAAAGGCACATTCGTACGCTGCTTATCATTACAATGGATGACTGGATCGATGCGCTCGAACATTCCTAACTTGCGTTCCAGTCGTGTCGGAAAAAGATCTTGCGTATCTCGCATGGTCACTTCCTCCCTTGGTACGCGTGGGTAACCTTAGTCGAAAGTATAAAGCTCCTCAACCGGACGAATTTGGATCGTAGTATGCCCTAACTTTACTTGTTTGATGTCTTGGTAGGGCCTGTTTATTCAGGGGTTCTATAGCTTCAATACCCTGGAGTCCTGGTTTGGTCTTGCTTTTATAGCCGGTGTGGCTAGCCATGACTCTCAAGAAATTTAAGGTTCCATCAGCTGCCTATTTACCTACTTGGTGATGGTGCAATGCAGATGCTGGGTAACCTCAGCTGGACCGACCTGGCCAGGCATTACCGGGAGCGGAGCAGTTCGACGGCTATCGTGGTGATACTCAATAATCGCAATTTCAACCGAATCTTGTGGGAACAGGGAGCGATGGAAGACGGTCTCAGACTCGAGACGTTTCAAGACCTGCGTGAAGTGGCTCACTTTGACTATGCTGAACTACTGCCCGGGTACAGGGAACGTCGGGAATATGACGAACGCGGCAATTGTCTTGTTACCCAGAAGGAGATCACCATGCCAGCGAAGTCCAAGGCACAGCAGATGGCAGCGGGAGCAGCCCTGGCGGCCAAGCGCGGTGAGCAGAAAGTGAGCGAGTTGGAGGGGGCAGCCAAGTCGATGTATGACTCCATGAGTGAAGAAGAACTGGAAGAAATAGCCTCGACGAAACGAAGTAACAAACCGCAACATGACTCGCAGTCTTGACCAGGTTTTTCCATAAGTGGATGTTGCAGATATCGACCATGACAGGGCGTTGTGAGCGCTCCGATGGCTATGGGCATCGGATTGCAGCCATTGTCCCAGGCGCTGGGGCGCTCTTGGCTGGATGGTCGGCGCGATATCCATCTTCGCCACAAGGTCTCCATCGACGGAAGCACAAGGTGGAGGTGGCAAGACCCTATTGTTCACACGCCAGGTCGCAGCAGTGATGATCTGACGCGCAACATATCTCAATGCACTGCGACTGCAATGGAACGCTCTTGTGCTATTGCGGTCACTGTTTTAGCTTGAGGAAGCTGGATATGCATGTCGCATGTCCATCATGAAGGATCAGCTGCCCTTGCAACGTATCCTGACAGCCTGTCTGACGACCCTGCTCTTCTGGAGCATGCTGCCGACCGCATTCGCGGGCGGCGAGGATGTGCGCGCTGCCAGCAAGGCTCCGGTAGCTTTTACATACGACCATGCGTTCTCAACGACGGCAGTATCCGACGAAGAGAGCGAAAACAACGAAGCGTGCATAGGCTGCGTTCTCGTTTCCTCCCTGGTCGTTCAGGCAACGGACGTAGCATCACTCCTCCCTGCGCATGGCGGTCTTCATCGCGCTGCCTATTCAATTCGAGCACCACCACAGCACCTCTGATCTCTCTCTTGACGTTCCGGCTTGCGCACAAGTCGGTGTTCAACTGATGCCCCCATCATGGAATGTGGGCACTTCAGAGGTTGCTGTATGAAAACTCTACCCCTATCAAGACTCGACACGGCAGACCACCTGGTGACGCCCCGGGAGTTCGACGATATTGAGCAGGACTCTCCTGCATTGAGTCTCATGACGGATTTTCGTCAACATCGCCCCCATGCTGTCAGCGCTGCAACGCCGGCGCTCTGGGTAGCCAGGCTGATGGCAACAGAGGAGGTGGACAGCAAGTTGGTGGTTGACCATCACCGCGACTTTATTGGGTTGCTGACCGGGGAGCGTCTCTCGGAGCAGAGTCTGCTCGCTGCACAGGTAACCCAGGGTATTGATCGCGAGAGCCTGACAGCCGCGGATCTGATGTTACCTCGCGCAGCCATGCCAGTACTGGACTACAAGGATCTGGCGAAGGCCACCGTTGCGGATCTGGTCGCTACCTTGCAGGAAGCCGGTGAGCCCTACTGCCTGGTGCGGGACCACGAGCATCAGCAAATCCGTGGGTTGATCTCCATGCGAGAACTTTCCGAACGCCTGCACCAGCAATTAGCGGTCAAACCCAAGTCCTCAGTGCTCAAGGTGCTGAACCATGCCTTGAACTGAGATCCTTGTTTTCCTCCATGACAGACAAGCGGGCCTGATACAGGCCCGCTTTTACATTCTGAGTACTGGATATCCAGACAAGAGCGGATTGCCACTTGAGGGCGGATTCTCCTGTCTGCACCACCAATGGGTGAGCAGTATCTCTTGACCGTGATCAGGCGGCCTGGTCAGCGTCTACCGGCCAGTCTTTCAGAGGCTTCACTCAATGGAGTAAGCTGACGACAGATCAAAGCCAGTTGAGTCTGCAACAGGCGTTTGGCATCTTCCCGCGTTTCTCCTGCGAGCGAGTCCAGGCGACTGGCATTCCACTCCCACTGAGTGTTATCAATTTCAATGGGAGTGCGCTCAGCCAACCGCGAAGCCAGGGTTTCCAGCGCGTTAGCGACGCCTTCCGCGTGTTCCAGTAGTTGCTCATCCCGGGGCCGGCCCAGATGTGTCTCCCCACGATGGGCCCCCAGTGCCGAGAGGTAGTTGAGCAGCGTGTGAGAATCCACCAGAAAACGCAGCCCAATATCGACATCGCGCTGGAAATGCCCCGGTTCCTGCAGAATATTGCCCAGCATTGTCGCCAGAGCAGCATCCGCGTTATGCGCATTACGCCTTGCCAGGCGGTACGCTAGATCATCACGTTTACCACGTGCATATTGGGTGGTGATTTCACGTAGGTAGGCTGCGCTGTTTACCAGGGTGGAAGCCGCCTGGCGATGCAGGTTACGCCCCTGCCAGTCAGGTAGAACCAGCATCACGGCCAGCCCTGCAATAGCCGCCCCGATCAAAGTATCGAACAGACGTGGCCAGATCAGACCAAAGCCATCGCCGATCTGGTTGAAACAACATAGCACCATCAAGGTGATGAATGCTGTTGCCAGTGTGTAGCGGCGCGCCCGAGTGGCAAAGAAGGCAACGCCCGCGACAACGGCAATCAATGCTTGCACGAGTTCTGTCGGAAACAGTGTAATCAGCGCCCAACCGGCCACCAGGCCCAGGATTGTCCCCTGGATGCGCTGACGCAGAAAACGCCGCGTTGCACCGAAACTGGGGCGGCATACGAACACACTGGTCAGCAGTATCCAATAGCCCTGCGTGGGATGAATCCAGAGCAGTACACCGTAGCCCACTACCAGCGTCACGCTGAGCCGCAACGCATGTCGAAAGATAGGGGAAGAGGGCGTGAGGTGGTGATGGACTCTTTCTACTACATCCCGCCAGCCATGTGGCGAGCGATCATGGAGGCTATTGTCCTCGTCTTCTGCCAACGCCTCCGGGTTGTGCGCACTGGTGAGGCGGATATCCAGTGTTGTGAGATTATCTGCCAATGCCGCCAGAGATCGCAGTGACTCCCGCCATTCGGTACGCTGCTGTGATTGCAGGTGGTCCAACGAGGCGTACAGATCCTCCAACGCTTGAGTGCTCTGGCTATGGTCAAAAGAGCGGTTCAGCAACAGGGCCTTGCTTAATGCCTTGCAGGCTTGGCCCTGCTGGTCCAGAAGTCGTTGAGTGCGAAACAGGACGTCATGGTGGAAAAATGTCTCTGCCAGCTTGCCGTGGGGGGTATGGGACGAACTTGCGCGCTCGTGGATATCCTGGGCAATAAAATAGAGGCGTAGATAACGGTTCAGCCTGTGTCCGCCGCTCTGATGCTCCAGGCGCCGGAAGATCATCTCCTTGGAGTGGTTGAGCGCTTCAACCACTCGCCGGTTCTGTTGTGCCAGCGCCAGGCGTTGGCCTTCCAGATCCACGTCCCGCAGCGGTGCGAACAGCGCTGCCTTGAGATGCAGATAAACCCCCAGCTCGCGAAAGACTTTCGCAATGCTCAACTTGATGGGATGGCGGGAGAAAAGCGCGCACCAGATTACAGAAATAATGCCGTACCAGGCGGCTCCCAGCACGAGTAGCAGCGGCTCATGCCAGAGCTCCCCCATGGAGACACCACCTCGCTGCTCGATGCTGATCATGGTGTAGATGGCCAGAATCAATGTTGCCGTGGCGATGGTGGCATAGCGCTGGTTCACGGCACCGAGCATGGTCATGACAAAGGTAGAGACGGCCAGCCCCGTGACAAACCACCAGGGATGCGTAAAGGCCAGTTCCACAGCCAATGCAGCCACGGTGAAGCAGAACAGGGTGGTCAGTAACGCCTGTAGTCGTCCCTGCCAGCTGTCGTCGGTTTCTGCCAGCGCGCTGGCGATGATGCCCAGGAACAGAGGGATCAACCTACCCATCTCTCCTGACTGCCAGCACAGTGCCATGGCGCTGCCCAGCGCAATGAAGACACGCAGACTGTAGGCAAAGGAAGAGAGCGTCCATAAGCGACGCAGGGCTTGATCAAGAGAAGTGGGCAATCGCGCTGGAGTCATTGGGCATTATTATTGGCAGCAAGAAATTAGACTAAAGTCTAGCTCTTTCGAAGCCGCCGGCGTTAGTGCCATTCACTCATTTATAGATGTTTTCGAATAAATCGAAGTGGTTCGCCATTCTTGCTGGCATAACATTCGATATGCTCGATGTGTGGCTGGTCAGTACCACCAGTCTGGCGTGTGAGGCCAGAGCTCCCGAGCGAAAGTGAACACTGTTCTCCCGGGCTCGTCGAGGGGCAGTGCAAGCCTTGAGAGACTGTTTTCACACAGCCCCTCGAAGCGACTTTACCTGCACATTAAACAGTTGAAAGCCCGGCACGTTCAAATTGCCCACCTGCCGCTCCAGCCATCAAGCTTCGCCACTGGAGGTGGCTTGCGGATTCCGGCTGGAGCGATGGTTCTGCCAGAGCGTCAGCACCAGCAGTCCGACGGCGATGACCAGAAATGTCACGCTGATCGGCCGAGTGAAGAATGGCGTCCAATCTCCCTCGAACGCCTGCAGTCCACGGCGTAGGTTGGATTCCGCAATCGGGCCCAGAATCAGGCCGAGGATCACGGGGGCCGTGCCGAACTGATAGCGGTTGAGGAAGTAACCGAGGATGCCGAAGCCAAGCATCAGATAGAGATTGAAGACATCACCGTCGACGCCATAGACCCCGATGAAACAGAACACCAGGATCGCTGCCAACAACTGTTTGCGCGGCACCATCAGCACGCGAATGAACAGCTTGATGCCCAAGCACATGATCAACAGCATGAAGACGTTGGCGACCAGATAGGCAATGAAGATGCCGTATACCGTGCCACTCTGACCGTCGAAAAGCAGCGGGCCCGGTGTAATCCCCTGGATCATCAGACCGCCGAGCAGCACCGCAGTGGCTGCCTCGCCGGGAATTCCCAGTGCCAGGGTAGGAATCAGGGCCCCGCCCAGCAGAGCATTATTGGCGCTCTCTACCGAAATGATGCCGGGCGCGTGACCGGTCCCGAACTTTTCCGGTGACCTGGAGAAGCGTCGTGTCTGGTCATAGGCCACCAGTGAGGCGATGCTGCCGCCTGCGCCGGGCACGGGACCAACGATTGACCCCGAGGCCACGCCAGCCACAACCGCCTTCCAGTGGCGTAGCGTTTCGGCGAACCGCGGGCGCGCAATATCGATACGAGGTGTATTGCCCTGTACCCGCTGATGAGGGTCGTACTCGAATGCATCCTTGAGCACCTGGGCTACGGCGAACAAGCCGATCAGCGCTGGCAACAGGTTGATGCCTGTCAGCAGCGATAACTGGCCGAAGGTGAATCGGTCCACACCGGTAATCGGGTCAGTGCCGATAGTGGACGCAAAGAAACCAATCAGACCGGCAATCAGCCCCTTGAGCAGCGACTTACCTGCCACCGAGGCGATGATCACCAGGCCAAAGATACTGAGCGAGAAGTACTCGGCAGCGCCAAAGCGCAAGGCGAATTCAGCAATCGGCGGTGCCAGAAGGCTGAGAATGACCATACTCGCGACACCACCGAAGAATGAGGCGACGATGGCCAGCCCAAGAGCGCGACCAGCCTCGCCCTTCTGGGCCATGGGGAACCCATCGAATGTGGTCGCCACCGACGAAGGTGTGCCGGGAATATTGAGCAGAATCGCAGGGATCGAACCGCTGGCACCAGCGCCGCAAAGCGCGCCGAGCATCATGCCGATGCCCATGACCGGAGGCATGCCGAAAGTCACCGGCAGCAGTAGCGCGATCGCCATGGCCGAGGTCAGGCCAGGCAGCGCGCCCATGATGATACCGAGCAGGGTGCCAGCAGCAATCGCCAGCAGTGTGCCTAGCTGCATCACCATCTCTAGACCATCGAGATAACCAGAAATCATGACGTTCTCCTGGGGGAATCGGGACCGTCGTCCATTGAGTTACTGTGATTCAATCGGGCAGCGGAATCTCGAACAGCTCGGTAAAGACGTAAAAGATCGCAATCGCCAGAATCACAGCGAACACGGCTGCCATGAGTACGCTCTTGAGCCTCTTCATGGGGCTCAATTCCTGCCATGTGCCGCTGACGATGGCTAGTCCGATGACGCTGCAGAAGGCAAACAGGGCGGTGCTCGGGATATAACCGAGTGCTTCGAAGATCAGGATATAGCCGACGGTGAGCGCGACGATGAGCCCCCACTGCACCAGACCACGAGCGCTTCCGGGGCGTTCTTCGGCAACATCACTGGCGCCAGCAGCTCGCCACTCGCGGATATCCTTGATCAAGCAGGGAACTGCGAACAGGAAGATCAGCCCTGATATCAACCTGGGAAAGAATGAGGGGGAGAGGTCGCCGGCGATCTCGACATTCTGCAGCGTCGTGGACAGCGCGAAGGCAGCTGCCGACGCAATCAGCAGCACGAGATCAAACAGCGGCTTACCGATATCACGTTGCATGTTTCAACACTCCAGAGACAGCAGTGACGCATTGCTGGCCGCAGGGGGAGGGTCTGGAGCGCCGGCCACACGACCGGCGCATTCCTGAAGCACTACTGTGCCAGGTCCCCAGCGGCTTCGCGCATCACTTCAGCGGACTGATCGATGAAGGCATCGAGTTCGTCACCATAGAGCGGTGCCAACTGAGTACCGAGATTGGTGGCGGTCTCTTCATAGGAACCGTCGTCGATGATCTGCTGGATCGCCTCGACCCACTTCTGTTCGGCCTCCTCGGGGAGTCCTTTGGGCGCAGCAATACCGCGCCACACCGTCAGTGTCAGGTCGTAACCGGACTCCTGGAATGTCGGCACATCGGGCAGGGAGTCACTGCGCTGGTCGTAGGTCATGGCGAGCGCCTTGAGACGACCGGACTCCAATGCAGAGCGCAACTCGGCGCCACCGAGTACGACAGCATCAGCGTGGTCACCCATTGCCGCAGAGATCGCCTCGGAGCCACCCGGATAAGGAATGATGTTGAAGTCCGCTCCGGTGCGGTTGGCTATCGCGACAGCGGCGATGTGTGCCGATGAGCCAACCCCGGAGACACCGACCTTGATTCTGGTACCGGACGTCGCAGCCTCGACCAGATCGTCAATATTCTCGTACTGGCTATCGCCGCCAACCGCGATAACGTAGGGCTCCTCGACCACCTTGGCGATGAAATCGAAGTCGTCATGGGTGAACGCGACGTTGCCCATTGCCTCGAGTGTGAGCATGGCATTACTGGCGGCCAGCAGCGTGTAGCCATCGGGCTCTGAAGCGACCGCTCGCGACATGCCCACGGCACCGCCGCCGCCGGCAATATTGCGAATCACCAGGTCCTGCCCCAGTTTCTCCTCCAGCAGCGGCTGCAGAGCACGCACGAAGGTGTCGTTGCCGCCACCCGCCGAGAACGGCACGATCATGTCGATGTTGTCCGAGGGGTAATCTTCAGCCATTGCCTGCCCGCCCGAGACCAGTGCGGTGGCAAGAGTCAGCGTACCGAGTAGCTTCTTCATGGTGTTCTCCATTATTCCGATGACAGGAATTCAGCGTGCGGGTTCTGGCTTTCAGCGCACCAGTGCCGGACGGTTGGGATCGAAGGTCCAGCCATCGATCAGGTATTGCATGGCCATGGCATCATTGCGCCCACCAGCAGGCAGGCTGAGATAGAGCTGGTGTGCCTTTTCGATCTGCTCGTGATCGATCTCGATTCCCAGGCCCGGCGCATCGCTGACAGCGACGCGACCATCAACAATCTGCGGCGGATTGCGTGTCAGGCGGGCATCGCCTTCCTGCCAGATCCAGTGGGTGTCCAGCGCGGTAGTACGGCCCAGAGCAGCGGCGCCGACCTGGGCGAACATCGCCAGCGAGATGTCGAAGTGGTTATTGGAGTGGGAGCCCCAGGTCATGCCGTGGTCCTGGCATAGTTGCGAGACACGAACAGCACCTGAGAGCGTCCAGAAGTGGGGGTCAGCCAGCGGGATATCCACCGAGCGCAGCATCAGCGCATGGGCCATCTCACGCCAGTTGGTGGCGACCATATTAGTGGCGACCGGTAGCCCGGTGGCATGGCGGAACTCGGCCAGGATCTCGCGGCCGGAAAACCCCTGTTCCGCCCCACACGGGTCCTCGGCATAGGCGATCACACCGTGAAGGTCCTTGCAGAGGCGAATTGCTTCGTTGAGTGACCAGGCGCCGTTGGGGTCGATGGTTACCCGCGCCTCGGGGAAGGCATCATGCAGCGCCTTGACCGCCTCGATCTCCTGATCACCGGCCAGCGCTCCACCCTTGAGCTTGAAATCTCTGAAGCCGTAGCGGTCATGAGCGGCGCGGGCCAGTTCGACGATTCCCTGTGGCGTCATCGCCGCCTCGTCGCGCAGGTGATACCAGTCATGGCCAGCACCCGGTGTACCGCGGCGGTAATCAAGTGGCGTGTCGTGGCCGTCGCCGATGAAGAACAGGTATCCCAGTACCTCGACACTGTCGCGCTGCTTGCCTTCGCCCAACAGCTCCGCCACCGGCACATCGAGGAACTTGCCCATCAGATCCAGCAGGGCTGCTTCGAGCGCCGCTACCGCATTGACCCGCAGCTCAAAGGTCCAGGATCCCTTGCCGAAATCCTCGAAGTCAGCGTTGCGCCCACTGGAGTGCAGAGATGACACCATGGAGCGCAACTTGCCGATGGGCTGCCCCAGCACATGGGAGCGGGCCTGTTCCAGCGACTGTTGTATCGTCTCGCCCCCGGGCGCCTCCCCAACGCCGACGTTGCCGCTGCTGTCCTCGAGAATGACGAGGTTACGCGTAAACCAGGGCGAGTGAGCACCGCCGATATTGAGCAGCATACTGTCGCGACCGGCGACCGGTATGACCTGCATGTCGGTGATGACGGGAGTTCCGTGGCTCGGCATGTACAGTTCTCCAATAGGCATTTCGGGGCGCAGTCCACCCATCCTGCTTGCCGTGATCTGCGCTAGATATTGTCAGGGACGGCAGAGTGCAGGCTGAGATGAAGCGAGAGGCTCGGGTTCGCCCTGTTCCAGTCTTGCTATTGGGGTGATATTGTCATACATAGTACAAATATGGCTGTTAGACTTTAGGTCAAAACAGTATCGGTATCGGTGGCCGAGATGAGGGAAGGGCAACAGGGTCCTGCGCCCGCAGCAACTGGTTCACGCGTGTGGCATGCCGCCAGGGCAGATAGCATGGCGACATGCTCACCAAACCACGATATCGGGCCCTGGTGAAGCAACCCTGAACCTGTATCCCGCATCATCGATGCCTACCGTCAGCGCCACGTTCAGATGCATACGGCGAGGTTGGTGAGCTCAGAATTTCGTGGTGTTCAGCGGCCAGCAAGGCCGGGCGGGCACGGCTGATAGTCAAGCAGGCGTCTCCAGCAGCCCTGTCGCCATGCATCGAAATGCATCGACGGCTCTGACGAGAACTTCTGAAGGGTTGTCGCTGGCCGCGACCCAGAGCGAAGCGTTGAGCGCCGCGCCGTTCAGAAGCCGTGCGGCGGCTTCGGCATCAACCGGCTTGACGACGCCTTGTGCGATCAGCGCCTGAACCGTTTGCATCGTCGCGTGGAGACATCTGTTCTGGCTCGGCCACTTCGAGGGGTCGCCCAGCACGGCCGGCCCGTCGAGCAGCACAATGCGCTGGACCTCGGGCTCCATCGCCATCTCGATATAGGCGACGCCCTCTGCCATCAGACCTTCCCACGGGCTTTCGGCCTGGCTGCCGATAGCATGCGCTCGCTCTGCCATTTCAGCGTCGATCTGGTCGACCACTGCCGCCAACAGTCCCCGTTTGTCGCCGAAATTGTGGTAAAGAGCGCCCCGTGTCAGGCCTGCCACGGCGGTCAGGTCGTCCATCGAGGCGGTTGAATAGCCTTTCTCGGCAAAGGCCGAACGTGCAGCGCGGATCAGCTTGGCGCGGGTCTCCTCCACCATCTCGGAGCGTCGTCTCGAGGTCACAATCATCTCCTTTCTCTCAATATACGGCCCGTATGATAATTGACATACGAAGCGTATGTGTGATTTCTTTACATACGATACGTATGTCAATCTGCGCCTGACTGGTTCACCACAATGACGGGACTGCCGATATGGCCCGTGCGGTATCCGCCGATAGCGGCGATATCGCGCCATGCTCGGCGCGCCGTCCTTCTTCACAGAGGAATGAAACCGATGGTTCAACGCGAAGCAATCATCCCGGCCAAACGACATGCGCTCTACGAGGCGCACCGTTACTCGGCAGCGATCCGCTCGGGCGATCTACTCTTCGTCTCTGGGCAGGTGGGAAGCCGCGACGACGGCTCACCGGAGCCGGATTTCGAACGCCAGGTGCAACAGGCGTTCGACAATCTCACCACCGTCCTGGAGGCCGCTGGCTGCACTTTCCAGGACGTTATCGACATCACCACTTTCCACACCGACCCGGAGGCTCAGTTCGAGACCATCATGGCGGTGCGCGACAGGGCCATTGGTGATCCTCCTTATCCGAACTGGACGGCAGTGGGCGTGAACTGGCTGGCGGGTTTCGACTTCGAAATCAAGGTCATTGCCCGCATACCATCAACTGACTGAATGGCGCTTGAGTCGTTCGACGTAAAGGGCAAGCTGCTCCGGCCCGGAGCAGCTTGCGACGGGATGGCGTGTGAAAACAAACGGAGCTTTCACGATGGATGTGTTCATTATCGGGATCACGGGCAAGGTTGGATCCCTGCTGGCACAGAAACTTGTCACCAGAGGCGATACCGTTCGTGGGCTTGTGCGTCAGGCTGAACAACGGGTAGATCTCGCCGCGCAAGGCATCGATGCGGTCGTCGGAAACCTCGCCAGTATGACGACGGACGAGTTGGCGTTGGCCTTCAATGATGCTGATGCGATTGTTTTCACTGCTGGGTCAAACGGGGGCCAAGCGGAGATCACCAGAGCGATCGATGACGATGGCGTTGCCAAGGCGATCAATGCATCCCGACAGGCGGGTGTTCACCGACTGGCGCTTGTCTCGGTGCTCCCGGAGTCGTGGCGGGAGCGAAACCTGAGCGACGAGGAGGAGTATTACTTCACGGCGAAGAAGAAAGCAGACATCGCGCTGAGTCGGAGCGAGCTCGATTGGCTGATCCTGCGTCCGTCACTGTTGGTCGACGATCCAGAAATTGGCACTGTTTCGCTGGGGCCCGCTGAGTTCCATGGACAGATATCTCGCGCTGATGTCGCGGAGACCCTAGCCGAATTGCTCCATGAGCCACGTATCAGGCAGCAGATTCTTGAGCTCAACGTCGGATCCGTGCCGATCCGAGATGCTGTTCAAGCCAACCGGCACCGGTATTAGGCCACGCAGCGTGGGAGCACCAATGACAGGTCCGCCGATCTCCTCGGGCCTTCTCGGATCTGCTCCATGGCTTCCGCGCGAACAACGCCGGCCAACGGGCTCTGTCACGGGGCTCTCTGAAACGTCTCGAAGGCTTCTCGTCCCGGTAACCCGGTCTGTGGCGTTACAGGGCACGCGCAACAATGAAAGGACGGCGGTCGCTCTTCTTCGAGCCGTGGCGTTCGTTTTCCAGAATTTCGAAACCAGCAGCGCAGATCGCCTCTTCGAGTGAAGCGGTGGAAAAGGTGGTGACGCTGGGCGCTTTGCCCACGAGGCGCATAACTGGAATAGCCAGGCGGATGAGTGGGCTCATGTCGCCGACGCAGGGTGTCTTGGAGATGAAGAGGCCTCCCGGCGCGAGCAGGCTGTGGATACCCCCCAGCACGGCAGGTAGGTCTCCGGCGAGGTGAAGGTAGTTGAAGCCGAGAACAGCGTCATAGCGAATGTGCTCGTCCACCAGAGTGTCGGCGGTTGCCTGGCGAAAGCTCAATGGAATGCTCTGCTCGTTCTGTTGAGCCCCGGCGAGCCTTTCCTGCGCAATGGCAATCATGTTCGCGGAAATGTCGGTGGCCAGATAGCTCTCCGTGGCATCTGCAAGGCGCAGTGCTGCCGTACCTGTACCACATCCCAGTTCCAGTACCCGTGCACCCGGGACCATGAGCGCGCGCGTGCGTGCCAGAGTTCTCTCGAACCCGGCCTCGTCGCCAATGGGAGAGGTGGAATATTTCCGGGCAGTCTTGTCCCAGAAGCGCGCATCGCTCCCGCTTATCTGCTGTTTCTGCTCCATCTGCCTTGCCTCGATTACCTGGGTTCAAAAGATAACTGCAGAATTCTGGACCATACGCTAGAAACATGACGAACAGCGCCTGTACCTCCCTGCTTGATTGACCAAAGTGAAGCAGAGTATGGGATTTGCCGACAACCGCCCCTCGTCCATCCGCCAATTCAATGCATGGACCTTCAAGACGTACACAGGTGTCTCTTGCCCCCGCTTGTGGCTGGACTATCGCCACGGGACTCATGCTGGTTCCCGTCCATTGATCACCCTGAATCTGCATTCGGTTCCATGGGATGGACGTGTTTCATCATTCAGTCAAATAAGATTCATGAATGTATCTTGACGAATGGCCGTAAGGCGAACAAGATGCGTTGGCGTATCTTATTTGGAGATTTGCTGTGATTGGTCCATCTGTGCGTCGTAACCGTGTGGGTAACATTCCCCAATGCTGTCTCGCTGTAGTGATGCTGGCTTCAGGGGGAGAAACCATGGCTGAAGAGAACGAGGGATTTGAGAGCGTCGAAAAGGAGATTCTGGATGACAACGACTGGGTGGTGTTGGGCGTTGGGGCGGCCGTGGCTCCTCGCTATGAGGGCTCAGACGATTATCAGGTAAGCCCGATACCGATAGTCGACGTTCAGAAAGGCCGCTTCTTCGCCAGGCTGGGGGATGGTATTGGCCTTCATGTTATTGATACCAAAAATTTTCTGGTTGGTGTTGGTGTGGACTGGATGCAGGGGTATGACGAAGAGGATGTGCCTGATGGCATTGGTGATCTGGACGGCGAACCAGGTGGCAAGGTGTTCGCATCGGCCCGCTTCGGCGGAGTGATTGCATCGCTGTCAGGCACCCAGGTGCTGGATGAGGGTAGTGAGGAAGAAAGAGGGCTGAAGGGGCTGATCGTTGATGCCGAGTTGTCCTATCCCTATCCGCTTACTGAACGCCTGATGCTCGTCCCCGCTACCTCGGTAAGCTGGGCGAATGCCAGCTACATGGATAGTTACTTCGGTATAGATGCCTCCAGTGCCGCTGCGTCTGGACTGGATATCCATGAGCCGTCCGCGGGCGTAAAAGACGTTTCCCTCCGTGTTGGGTTCAACTACCGCATCAATGAAAACTGGAATTTGACGGGGGCAGTTGGTGTCAGCCGGCTCATGGGAGATGCTGCCGACAGCCCATTGGTCGAGAGTGAATCCCAGCCCAACGCTCTGGTGGGAATTTCCTATGAGTTCTGATCATTCCAGAAGGGAAGCTGGGAGTTCGCCGATGTCGAATGTTCGTTATGTGCTGATATCAGGCGCGGGTATTGCCGGTTCAGCACTTGCCTACTGGCTGCATCGTTATGGGTTTGGCGTCACCGTAGTGGAACAGGCCGACTCGATCCGGGAGGGGGGATATCCTGTCGACCTGCGTGGCAGTGCCATGGATGTGGCCGAACGTATGGGGATCCTGCCCGACCTGCGACAGGCACACATCCATTCCGCACGGGCGAGCTTCGTGGATGAAGAGGGTGAGAAGGTAGCAAGTGTTGCTCCCGAATGGATTACTGGAGGAGTGCGAGGACACGATGTTGAGCTACCTCGGGGAACTCTCGCGGCTCTGCTGTATTCCATCACACGTGATGACATCGATTACCGGTTCAATGATTCTGTCATCGAGCTTATTGATGAGGGCGATGAGGTAAGCGTTGCCTTCAAGAGTGGGGCTCGGAAGAGCTTTGATCTCGTGATTGGTGCGGATGGTATCCACTCAAATATCCGTAGGCTCGCGTTTGGACCGGAAGACTGGTTTACTCGCCCCATCGGCTTCTGCTACGCCGGCTTCTCGATGAGAAATACACGTGGACTGAGTCGTGAGGCTGTCTGCTATAACGTACCCGGTCGGATGGCGGCACTTTATGCCGCGGGGCACCAGCCGGCAGAGGTATTTGCGCTGCTGGCGTTTGCTCATCCTTATCTGCTTGGGGAAAGAGGGCGTGAGCCATCATTCCAGAAGGATCTCACGGCACATGCCTTTGCCGGCGCTGGATGGATACTGCCCGAGCTGATCGAAGCGATGCGCGTCAGTAAGGATTTCTACTTCGACGTTGTGCAGCAGATTCGGATGCCACGATGGACCCGAGGCCGGGTAGGCCTTGTCGGTGATGCCGCCTACGCACCCTCGTTCCTGACGGGGCAGGGGTCCAGCCTTGCTCTGGTGGGGGCCTATATCCTTGCCGGCGAACTGGCCATGAATGCCAGTCATGAGCAGGCGTTTGCGGCGTACCAGCTCAAGCTGTACCCATTCGTGGAGATGAATCAGGCGACCGTTGAGCAGGGAAGGAGCGGCATGATTCCCGTGACACTCGAACAGTTGCGGGAGCGCAATAGTGCCATGTGCTGCGAGACTGCCTCTACAGAGGCACTCCCCAGCCGTGGGCGTCCCGCTCATGCTGCCATGGACCTGTCCGAATATGATCACCTGGCGTCAGCCATTTCCCTCCCCTGAACCTCCAACAGGACATCTGGCCATGTATGTGGAAGAACCCACTGCCAGGATGCATGAACGATCACTGCCTTCGAGAGGCTACGCATGGTACGTCGTGTTTATCCTCATGTTGTGCCAACTCCTTGCGTCTGTTGATGCGCATTTGCCCTTCATTCTGGTGGAAGTCCTGAAAGACGACCTGGGACTGAGCGATACACAGATAGGCTTGATCAATGGGCCTGCCTTTTCACTGGTTTATGCCACTGCTGCCATACCGATTGCCAGGTTGTCAGACCGGCGAAATCGCATCGCGATCATCAGTGGTGCCATCGTGATCTGGAGTGGCTTCACTGCCGCTGCGGGAGCAGCGCATACCTTCGGTAGTCTCGCTTTCACACGCATTGGCGTGGCCGTTGGAGAATCTGCACTGACACCTGCTGCTCACTCGGTCATCGCCAGCTATTTACCCGTAAGCTCACGTGCCAAGGGTATTGCAATCTACTCCTTTGGCGTGGCTGTGGGCGCCTTTGTCGCGTTTGCCGCAGGGGGATACATCGGTGAACACTTCGGCTGGCGCACGGCATTTCTGGCAGTCGGTGGCACGGGACTGTTTATGGCCATCCTGATGCTCACCACTGTACGTGAGCCTCTTCGTGAACAGCGTTCATCGGGGACATATGTATCGCAGGGGAGTGTGTCTCGTTTGCTCAAGCATCCGGTGATTCGTAACCTCCTGGCCGGAGGGGCGCTTCTCGGTTTCAGTTCAGGAGCCATCGAAAGTTGGGGGCCAGCCTATGTCATGCGTACTTTTGGTTTATCCACTACCGAAACCGGAATGACGTTCGGTATCGTCATGGGGATTCTGGCGATGGTAGGGATGCTCGCCGGTGGCTTCATCGCCAGTTGGCTTTCCGCACGCCATCCGCGCTATGCCTTGCAGATGCTGGCTATTGTGCTCGTTCTTGCAACGATAGCTCAGGTGGGGTCACTGGTGGTGGACAGCTACAGCCAGTTCCTGGTGCTTGTGGCCATCACGGTGCTGCTGAGTAGTTTCTATATTGGTCCCACCTATGCAACGCTCCAGTCTATGGTTGATTCAGGAGAGCGCAGCCTTGTCTCCGCCATTGCCTTGTTCTGCTTCAATGGCATGGGGATCGCGGCGGGAACATTGGTGGTCGGGTTGTTGAGTGATGTGCTGTCGAATTATTCCGTCACCCACTCCCTGAAGTGGGCATTGCTTGTGGTTTCCTTCGTCAAGCTCTGGTCGGTGCTGCATTACTGGTTGGCCAGCAGGAAGATCACGGCATTCGATGAGCATTTCGTACCGCCTCATGCCGGTTCAGGGAGTGTTGTGACGACGGCACGTTGAACGCGCCGCCTTCTCCTGGCATCCGTGTCTGCAGGTTCCAGGTTTCAGGTATTTCTTACCAGCGGAAGGAAAATCGTATCAACCCAGGTTTCTCGTAGAGTAGAGGGCGGAGCCGACAAGGTCATGATGGCATGATGGCGGAACAGGTCGCTCAGGAGTGTCTTCACTTCAGGAACGAGTTTCTGTGCATCGATTTCTCCACGCTCTACTGCTCGTTGAAGAATGGAAGACAACGCGTTGTCTTCTCCTTTTATCAGCGTATCACGCAGTGCTTGCGGCGATGAGGCAGGGTCTTGAGAATACTCATTGGTGAGTAAAGAGAAGAAGACTGTGATCAGTGATGCCCGACCACAGGCGCGCTCGAGAAAATCCAGCAACTCTGTCCGGAGGTCCCCACATTCTGTCACCTGAAGCGGGTATTTCTCCCTCTGGTGTCGAAGTGCGGCTATGGCCAGAGAATATTTGCTGTCCCAGCGTCGGGCGAGCACAGGGCGACTTGTGCCTGTCCTGGAAGCGACATTTTCCATGGTCAGCCGAGCATACCCGCTCTCGACCAGTTCTGCCCAGGCCGCTTCCAGAATCGCGAGTTCCAGTTCGGCGCCACGACGCCGCATCTTTACTGAACATGATGTGCTCATACTGCTTGATCCAATGAAGTGATATCAGAAGGGACATATACGCCAATAAGATTCTTCATTGTATCTTATTGGTCGGCCATGTGAAGGCCTGGACGCCATACGACACGTACTGCTGGAGATACCGAAAAGGGCTCCCCGGGGTGCCGATGCACCCTATCGTGCGACTCACCAGAAACCGGGCACGCGTGGCGAGAAGCCGAAGGTGGCGAGCGTCGTGCATCGCCATGCGTCTCACCACCGCGTGCCAGGTCCCATTCGATGACCTCGATGTCCGGGGACGGGTCAACTTGCCAACTGGTTACCGATCGGCAGGCGCCGAATACGTTTGCCGGTGGCGGCGAAAATCGCGTTGCACAGGGCTGGCGCCACCGGGGGAAGCCCTGGTTCGCCCACTCCACCCATGGCCACGTCCGGCGTGTCATTGATCAAGTGTACACGTGTCACTTGAGGGGCATGCGACATTCGCGGGACGAGGTACTGATGGAAGTTGTCCTGTTCGATGCGTCCCTCGCTGGCAGTGATCTCGTTATGCAGTGCGATGCCGATACCCATGATGCAGGCGCCCTCCATCTGGGCGCGAATGCGCTCGGGGTTGACCTGTGGTCCACAGTCAAAGGCGATGTCGGCACTATGGATGGCGAGCTCGCCTGCCTCGTCGACTTCCACGTCAAATACGATCGCGGTATAGGACACGAAGCTGTGGTGCACGGCCAGACCCAAACCACGTCCATCAGGGAGCTCGCGTCCCCACTCGGCCGCCTCCGTGGCAGTCTCGACCACGGCACGCAGACGGCCGATATCGATGGGATAGCGTTCGGGGTCCTCACCATAGTTCCAGGCCTCATCGATGTCGCGAGGATCGATCTGGCGCGCAGGACCCAACAGGTCGAGCAGGTAGTCGCGATGGTCGCGCTCCGCAGACGCTGCCAGCTCCGCAGCGAAGCTCTGAATAGCGAAGGCGTGAGGTAGGTTGTATACGGCACGGAACCAGCCGATACGTACGTGGGCCAGGGCTTCGGGGTTTTCCAGGCGCACGGCGGGAATGTCAAAGGGCATAGTGTTGAAGCCCATGCCGAGTTCGAAACCCTGCTTATGGCCGGGATCAGGGGCGAACAGTGATCCGATGCTCGGCGAGAGTGTCCTATGGCGCCAACCAAGCGCTTTGCCTTCGGCGTTCAGGCCTGCTTCGAGGCGGTCCACTGACACCGCGTGAAAATAGTCGTGATGGATATCATCCTCGCGTGTCCATTGGACGCGCACGGGACGCCCCTCGAACTTACCGGCAAGGATGGCGGCCTCCTGCACGAAGTCTGGCTTGGACTTGCGGCCGAAGCCTCCGCCCAGCAGTGTGACATTGATGGTGACATTCTCGGGCTCGAGATCCAGGCGTCCAGCCACATCATCTCGGGCGGCCTGAGGGGCTTGCACCGGTGCCCAGACCGTTATCCTGCCATCCTCAAGGTGGGCAAGAGCGGCGGGGGGCTCCATCGTCGCATGGGCCAGATGTGGCATGTAGTAGGTGGCCTCGACCTGAGATGCAGCGTCGGCCAGCGCCGTATCGATATCTCCCTTGTTGCGAATCACCTGGCCCGGAGCCAAGGCCGCTTCTTCAAGTTGTTGACGGTAGGTGGCCGAGTCGTAGGCGGCATTGTCCCCCGCCGCCTGCAGGTCCCACTCGATCTCCAGGGCCCGCCGCCCTTCAATGGCCGCCCAGGTGTTTTCGGCCACGATGGCAACACCTCCCAGTGGAGCGAAAGCGGCGGGCTGGCCGGTGCCTTCGATTTCCACCACTTCAACGACACCGGGAACCTCGCGTGCGGCGCTGTCGTCAACGCTGGCAAGCTTCGCTCCATAGACAGGAGGGCGAGCGATGACGGCATACAGCATCCCGTCCAGGATCACGTCAGCGCCGTATACTGCGCGCCCGGTAACGATGTCCTCTCCATCGATGGCCAGAGGGCGCGCCATATCGGTGGCACTGACCTCCTGGGAGGGGCCGGTCATCTGGCCGATATAGCGCCACTCGTCGCGAGGCTTGAGGCGTAGCGTGTCGCGCTCGGGGACTGGCAGTTGGCTCGCTGCGGCAGCCAGTTCGCCGAAACCGAGCTCACGTCCGCTGGGAGTGTGAACCACGACATGGACGCCTGCCCGGCACTCCTCGACCGGCACATTCCACTGCTCGGCAGCAGCTTGCTCGAGCATGGTACGTGCCGCAGCTGCGGCACGCCGCATGGGATCGAACCAGTGACGCATGCTGCGTGACCCGTCGGTGTTCTGGTTGCCGTATTTTTCCTCATCGCCGGGGGCCTGCTCGACACGCACGCTATCCCAGTTGGCGCCCAGCTCATCGGCGGCCACCATGACCAGACTGGTACGGATGCCCTGACCCATCTCCGCGCGATGGTTGATCACGGTGACCGTACCGTCTTCGTCGATGCGGATGAACACGTTGGGGTCATCGACCCAGCCATGGGGCATGGCGTCCGCACCGTACTGTTCATCCTCGTCCTGGGCGAAGGCGAGGTCCCAACGGGCAGCGACCACCAGGGCACCGCTTGCGGCCATGCCCTTGAGGAAATGGCGTCGGCTGACATTGGCCAGCAGCAACGTGTCGTGATGTGAACTCATGCCTGCTCCTCCTCGTGACCGGCGGCCTGATGGATAGCCTGTCGAATGCGCTGATAGGTTCCACAGCGACACAGGTTGCCGCTCATGGCGGCGATGATCTGTTCATCAGTAGGAGCAGGAGTCTCTTTAAGCAGGGCGGTGGCACTCATGATCTGCCCGCCCTGGCAGTAACCGCACTGGGCTACCCCGAGGTCCAGCCACGCCTGTTGGACCCGGCTGCCGACCTCATCTTCCTCCATGGCTTCGATAGTGGAGATTGCTCGGCCCTGAGCTGCGGACACAGGAGTGACGCAGGAGCGAGCCGCCTCTCCATCCAGATGCACGGTGCAGGCGCCACATTGCGCCATTCCACAGCCGAACTTGGTCCCAGTGAGCTGAGCGACGTCTCGCAGCGCCCAGAGCAGTGGCATCTGTTCCGGTACGTCGAGCTCATGTTGTTGTCCATTGATAGTCAGGGTCACCATCTGCAACCTCCTTGGTAGATCAGGGAACTTCGGCGGGTGGCCGGGGATCGTCCTCACTCGGTGAGTGATTCAAGGACATCCTGAGCGATGGGCAAGGCGGCGAAGATACTCGGCCAGCCAGTGTAGAGCGTTATCTGGGCCGGTAACTCCGAGACTTCAGCCTGGCTCAGGCCACTGTCCAATGCCAGGTTGATGTGGCGCGCCAATGCCAGGTTGATGTGGCGCGGTCGTCCTGACAGGTGATGGCGAGCCGTAATCTATCCATTGTGTTGGCTACCCTGTCGGTTGAGGCCGTATGTTCATGAGCCGAACTCATGCCAGTTATCAAAGTGTTTTCATTTATCGATAGCTGCTACCCAACTACCATTCGTAGTTGACTCAGGTAGACCACTGCAGAGAGGGAAATGGCATGAAGATCACTCGCGTCGGCACCCAGCCGTCCTACCCAGGACCGGAGGAGTATTTCACTGGCACGGTCCGTGTCGACCCTCTATTCAAGGCTGAAGCGCCTGGTTGCGCCGCAGGAGCCTCGGTGACTTTCGAGCCGGGCGCCCGCACCGCCTGGCACACGCATCCAGCCGGTCAAACCCTGATTGTCACTCAGGGGTTGGGTCGTGTTCAGCGTGAGGGAGGACAGATAGAGGAGATACGGCCTGGGGATGTTGTCTGGTTTTCGGCGGGTGAGCGGCATTGGCATGGTGCAGCACCAGATGTTGCGATGACACATATTGCGATTCAGGAATCCGTCGATGGCTCGGTCGTGACATGGCAGGAGAAAGTCAGCGATGAGCAGTATTCCGGCAAGGCTTTCTGATGGAGGCCGCGGGCGTCGCCAAGCTGTGCAACTCGGAGGCGCACCGCATACCTTGCTGTGGACGGAGCGACTCAAACCGTGACCAGCGCCTCGGTATCCTCGACCTCGCCACAGCGGTCAAGCGAATACCCCGGTAGTTTCAGCACCGCTTCCTGAAATGCCTGTCCGGCGATCATCTCGCGGAAACGCAGCAGACGAGGTTCGGACAGGCTGCGATGGTGGCACAGCAGCAGGTAGTCCTCGTCGGCCAGCGGGAGGAAGTCCAGCCCGAAGCGCCTTGCTGCTGCCTCCACGCCAAAGCCGGCGTCGGCCATGCCGGCGGCGACGTAGGCGGCTACGGCTGAGTGAGTGTACTCCTCGATTTCATAGCCGCGAATACGCCGTGAGGACAGCCCCTCTGCCTGCAACAGCCCATCCAGCAACGCCCGGGTCCCTGATGCCAACTGTCGATTGATGAACCTTGTCTCACCCAGCGTCAGGTCCTTCAATCCCTGGATGGCACAGGGATTTCCCGCCGCGATCATCAAACCCTGACGCCGGGTGATGAAACGCAGTACACGATGGCTGCGTGGCTTGAGCAGAGGGCGATAGTCTGCCACCAGGCGCTGGCCGACTGGCCCCTGGGGCAGGTGGAAGCCGGCCAGGTCGCAGGCACCTCGGTTGAGCGCGACCAGCGCTTCCCGAGGGCTGCAGTACTGCAGGTCGAGGTGCAGCCCATCGAGATATTGGGGAAGCAGCTCCACGGCATAGCCATGACTGGCATGCATGCGCAGCACCGGTCTGACGCCTTCAAGGGTCTGCTGGATTTCCAGGTTGAGTTCGGAACCCAGACTTTCGAGTTGTGGCCCAAGACGAGCGATCACCCGTTGCTCTGCCCACAGCAGCTTCTCGCCCAACGGTGCCAGGCGTGCGCCACGTCCACGCTGCAGCTCCACGAGGCCGATGCCGAAGAATTCCTGCCACTTGCCCAGCAGGTTCCAGGCATGGCGGTAGGAAATCCCCGCCATCTTCGCTGCCTCGGTCAACTTGCCGTGCAGGTGAACCCCTTCCAGCAGCACGAACAGTTGCGGATCCAGCTGGTTGCCTGCTTCATCGCTGAAATACCAGGCCGGTGTGATCTTGATTCGCTTCATAGGAAGTAAGTTTCTTATTTTGTGTCAAAGGAGGTAGTGCTAGGTTTAAAGCAACCGTGACTGACACCAATATCATGAAATATGTACTGGTGTTCATATATAAACAGTAGTCCTACTACGAGTAGTCCTACAACAAGAGCCAGGTGATCCCGATGAGTGATCTCCACGAGTGGACGCCCCAGCTGATTCAGGACGAAATTGATGCCCTGAAGGACAAGCCCGGTGCCCTGCTGCCTATTCTGCACGCGATCCAGGATCGTGTAGGTTTCATCCCCGACCAGGCCGTGCCTCTTATCGCCAGTTCTCTGGGCCAGACCCGGGCCGAGATCCATGGGGTCATCAGCTTCTACCACCACTTCCGCACCAGCCCACCCGGCAGTCATGTAGTGCGCATCTGTCGTGCCGAGGCCTGTCAGTCGATGGGCGCGCGCGCGTTGGAGGCGCATGCCCGGGCTAGTCTGGCGATTGACTACCACCAGACCACCGGTGATCGCGAGATCACCCTGGAAGCGGTCTATTGCCTGGGCAATTGCGCCTGTGCGCCTTCAGTCAGTGTCGACGACCGAGTTCTTGGCCGTGTCACGCCCGAGAGGTTCGACCGTCTCGTCGATGATCTGCGCACCCAGCCTCTGGAGGTGAAGTGATGGTCACTCGCGTCTTTGTTCCCTGTGACACCACGGCACTGGCCATGGGCGCCGACGAGGTAGTCGAACGGCTCGAGGCCGAGGTTCGGGTGCGAGGCCTTGAGGTCGAGGTGATCCGCAATGGCTCCCGTGGGCTGGCCTGGCTGGAACCGTTGGTGGAGGTCGAGACCTCCGCTGGCCGGGTCGCCTATGGGCCGGTCGACGCGGACGATGTCGGTGAACTACTCGATGCCGGCTTGCTGGAAGGCACGAGCGAGCACCCGCTTGCCCAGGGGCTCACTGAGGAAATTCCCTGGCTTGCCCGGCAGCAGCGATTGACCTTTTCCCGTGTCGGCATCACCGACCCGCTGTCGCTGGACGATTATCGAACCCATGGTGGCTTTCGTGGCCTCGAGGCGGCTTTGGCCCGGGAACCCCAGGCCATCGTCGATGAGGTCAAGGCCTCTGGCCTGCGTGGCCGCGGTGGTGCTGCCTTCCCCACTGGTATCAAGTGGCAGACGGTGCTCGACGCCTCAGGTGACCGGGACCAGAAGTACATCGTCTGCAATGCCGATGAAGGAGATTCAGGTACTTTCGCCGATCGTCTGGTGATGGAGTGCGACCCCTACATGCTGATTGAGGGGATGGCGATTGCCGGACTCGCTGTCGGTGCCACTCAGGGCTACATCTACCTGCGTTCCGAGTATCCGTTGGCCCATCGTATCCTCGACGAGGCCATTGCACGGGCCGAGGCCGCCGGCTATCTGGGAGGCGACCTGTGTGGCAGCGGGCGACGCTTCGACCTGGAAGTCCGCCTTGGTGCCGGCGCTTATATTTGCGGCGAGGAGACTTCGTTGCTGGACAGCCTCGAGGGCAAGCGCGGCATGGTCCGCGCCAAGCCGCCGTTGCCCGCCATCGAGGGACTGTTCGGCCAGCCCACCGTGGTCAACAACGTACTCTCGCTGGCGGCGATCCCTTTCATTCTCGACCAGGGCGGCCAGGCCTATGCCGATTACGGGATGGGACGTTCGCGTGGCACTTTGCCGCTGCAGTTGGCCGGCAACGTCAAGCGTGGCGGCCTGATCGAGCTGGCCTTCGGCATCAGCCTGCGCGAACTGATGGAAGACTTCGGCGCCGGTACCTTCAGTGGGCGTCCATTGCGCGCCGTCCAGGTGGGCGGCCCGCTGGGCGCCTATCTACCGGAGAGTCAGTGGGATACGCCGCTGGACTATGAAGCCTTCGCCGAGGTCGGCGCTGTGCTGGGACACGGTGGTGTGGTGATGTTCGACGACAGCGTCGACATGGCCGAGCAGGCACGCTTCTCCATGGAGTTCTGCACCGTGGAATCCTGCGGCAAGTGCACCCCCTGCCGCATCGGTTCGGTGCGCGGCGTGGAGGTGATCGACCGCATCCGCGCCAACCAGGATCGCGACGCCAACCTCGAACTGCTTGGTGAGCTTTGCGAAACCATGGTCGATGGCTCGCTATGTGCCATGGGCGGTATGACGCCCTTCCCGGTGCAGAGCGTAATCAAACATTTTCCTGAAGATCTGCAGCGTTGAGCTGCCGGAGGTAACCGCCATGCTCGAGTACTTCGACCCCAATCAGGTGGCTCCGGACCAGAGCTTTCTCAAGGATCGGTTTTCCAAGGACTGGTTTTCTAAAGACTACGGCACACCTGCCAGTCTGTCCGAGAAGCACATTGCCCTGGAGATCGACGGCGTGGAGATCCGCGTGCCCGAAGGCACTTCGGTGCTGCGTGCAGCGGCTCTGGCCGACATCAATATTCCCAAACTGTGTGCCAGCGACAATCTCGAGGCCTTTGGCTCCTGCCGCCTGTGTGCGGTGCAGGTCGAGGGCAAGCGTGGTTATCCGGCTGCCTGCACCACGCCGGTGGAAGACGGCATGCGGGTGACCACCCAGAATGACCGTCTGGCCAGACTACGGCGTAATGTCATGGAGTTGTATATCTCGGATCACCCACTGGACTGTCTGACCTGTCCGGCCAATGGTGACTGTGAGCTTCAGGACATGGCTGGTGCCGTAGGGTTGCGTGAGGTGCGTTACGGCTTCGAGGGTGACAACCATCTGGACGCCGAGAAGGACCACTCCAATCCCTATTTCAGCTTCGATCCCAGTAAGTGCATCGTCTGCTCACGCTGCGTGCGTGCCTGTGAGGAAGTCCAGGGCACCTTTGCACTGACCATCGATGGACGCGGGTTCGAGTCGAAGGTGTCTGCGGGGCAGAGCGAAGCCTTCATGGATTCCGAGTGCGTTTCCTGCGGCGCCTGTGTTCAGGCCTGCCCCACCTCGACACTGATGGAAAAGAGCGTGATCGAGGCCGGTCAGCCCGATCACAGCGTGATTACCACCTGCGCTTACTGCGGCGTGGGCTGCTCGTTCAAGGCCGAGATGAAGGGCGACCAGGTGGTGCGCATGGTGCCGTGGAAGGGTGGGGATGCCAATCACGGCCACTCCTGCGTCAAGGGACGCTTCGCCTTCGGCTACGCCACGCACAAGGACCGTCTGACCACGCCGATGATCCGTGATTCCATCGACCAGCCCTGGCGTGAAGTCGGCTGGGAGGAAGCCATTACCTTCGCCGCCGAACGCCTCAAGGCCATCCAGGCCAGCTACGGGCGCGAGAGCATCGGTGGCATCACCTCGTCGCGTTGCACCAATGAGGAAACCTATCTGGTGCAGAAGCTGGTGCGTGCTGCCTTCGGCAACAACAACACCGATACCTGCGCCCGGGTCTGCCATTCACCGACCGGTTATGGCCTCAAGACCACGCTGGGTGAGTCCGCCGGTACCCAGACCTTCGACTCGGTGATGAAGGCCGATGCCATCATCGTCATTGGTGCCAACCCCACCGATGCCCACCCGGTATTCGCTTCGCTGATGCGCCGGCGACTGCGCCAGGGGGCCAGCCTGATCGTCGCCGACCCGCGCCACATCGACCTGCTGGATACTCCACACCTGGCGGATGCTCAGCACTTGCCATTGCGCCCGGGTACCAACGTTGCCCTGGTCAACGCTCTGGCCCATGTAGTGATCACCGAAGGTCTCGAGGATCACGATTTCATCGCCCGGCGCTGTGATGATCAGGCCTACCGTGACTGGCGCGAGTTCATCGGTGAGCCGCGTCACTCACCGGAGGCGGTCGAGGCGACCACCGGCGTGCCTGCCGATGCCGTTCGTCGTGCCGCCCGGACCTACGCCAACGCGCCCAATGGCGCCATCTATTATGGTTTGGGCGTGACCGAGCACAGCCAGGGGTCGACCATGGTCATGGGCATCGCCAACCTTGCCATGGCCACCGGCAACATTGGTCGCGAGGGCGTCGGGGTCAACCCGCTGAGGGGCCAGAACAATGTCCAGGGCTCCTGCGACATGGGGTCCTTCCCCCATGAACTGCCGGGCTATCAGCATGTGGCTGATGACACCGTGCGTCAGCGTTTCGAGCAGAGCTGGGGAGTGCCCATCGACAACGAACCGGGACTGCGCATTCCCAACATGTTCGACGCGGCCATCGAAGGTACTTTCAAGGCGCTCTATGTGCAGGGTGAGGACATCGCGCAGTCCGACCCCAATACCCAGCACGTCGAGGCAGCTCTGACCTCTCTGGAATGTCTGATCGTGCAGGACATCTTCCTCAACGAGACTGCCAAGTACGCCCATGTGCTGCTGCCGGGCTCGAGCTTCCTGGAGAAGAACGGCACCTTCACCAACGCCGAGCGCCGCATCAACCGGGTCCGCAAGGTCATGCCTCCGCGGGCCGGCAAGGAGGACTGGGAAGTCACCGTCGATCTGGCCAACGCTCTGGGCTACCCGATGCACTATCGGCATCCCTCCGAGATCATGGATGAGATCGCTCAGTTGACTCCGACCTTTACCGGTGTCAGCTATGCCAGGCTCGATGAGCTCGGTAGCTTGCAATGGCCGTGCAACGCCGAACATCCGGATGGCACACCGACCATGCACGAAATCGACTTCCCCATCGGTCGGGGCCATTTCGCCATCACCGAGTACGTGGCCACCGAGGAGCGCACCAACCGCCGCTTCCCGTTGTTGTTGACCACTGGCCGAATCCTCAGCCAATACAATGTCGGCGCTCAGACTCGGCGCACCCACAACCAGTTGTGGCATGACGAGGATGTGTTGGAGATTCACCCCTCCGATGCCGAATTGCGGGGTATCAAGGATGGTGACTGGCTGGGCATCACCAGTCGTTCCGGCCATATCGTGCTCAGGGCTCTGGTCAGCGAGCGCATGCAGCCGGGGGTGGTCTACACGACCTTCCACCATCCCTCCAGCGGGGCCAATGTCATCACCACCGACAGTTCCGACTGGGCCACCAACTGCCCGGAATACAAGGTCACGGCGGTGGAGGTGGAGATGGTCAGTCAGCCGTCGGCATGGCAGCAGCGCTTCGACGATTTCGATCGTCAGCAGCGTCAGTTCCTCGATGCCGCGCGCGAGCCGGTCGCATCCGATCGAGCCCTGTAATAACCAGAACAGGCAGGTTCCCGATGAAGAACCACCGGGGGCCTGCCTGGGCCTCGGCAACGAATTGAAGGAGTCGAGAATGGAACACGATCAAGGTGCTCACCTGGTGCGAATGGTGAATCAGATCGCCACCAACCTGAGCCATGAACGGGATGCGGCCACACGGGTACGGGTCCATCTGGAGAAGTTCTGGGCGCGCAGCATGAAGCAGCGCCTGATTGCCTGTCTTGATGATCCGGGCCATAAGCTGACCCCGCTGGCCCATGAGGCAGTAAAACACCTGGCTGGACGTGAAGCGGAGAAGAGTCACGCTTCGTCGAGCGCGCACCAATGACCGTCAATGGTGATTGATGGTCAATACAGAAGGATGGTCAATAGAGATTGACGGTGTCGCCGTTCTCATCGATATCAATACGGGTGCAGGCCGGAGAGGCGCTGAATCCGGGGAGCGTACGTATATCGCCGGCCAGTGCGTAGACAAACCCGGCTCCAGCGGAGAGGCGTACCTCGCGTACCGGTAGGCGCCAGCCACTGGGAGCTCCGAGCTGCTGCTGGTCGGAGGACAATGACAGATGAGTCTTGGCGATGCACACCGGTAGCGTGCCATATCCCTGCTGCTGCCAGGTATCGAGCCGTTCCCGGGCCCGGGAAGCGAAGTCGACGCCGTCGGCGCCGTAGATACGAGTCGCGATGCGCTCCATCTTGTCTGCCAGCGGCAATTCATCGGGATAGAGGAAGTCGAAGTTGCTGTCGGCTTCGGCGGCTTCCGCGACGGCCTCGGCCAGAGCCTGGGCCCCGTAGCCACCATCACGAACATGCGTGGACACCTCCGCGCGCACACCCACCGAGGCCACCAGATCGCGTATTGCTGCATACTCGCTGGGATGGTCTCCGGGGAAGGCGTTGATCGCCACCACCGGCGTCAGGCCGTGGGCACGGATATTGTCGATCTGCTTGAGGAGGTTGACTCCACCTTCGTGGATTTCTTCCGGGTGCTCCGCCAATAGCGAGGCGGGAAGGGGCTGCCCCGCCACGACCTGGTGACGGCCGCTGTGATACTTCAGCGCGCGCACCGTGACCACCAGCACCACGGCGTCGGGTATCAGGCCGGAGGCGCGGCACTTGATGTTGAAGAAGCGCTCGGCGCCCATGTCGGCACCAAAACCCGCTTCGGTGACCAGGAAGTCGCTGGCGCCCAGACCGATATGGTCGGCGATGATCGAGGAGTTGCCATGGGCGATATTGCCGAAGGGGCCTGCGTGGAGCAGCGCCGGTGCATGCTCCAGCGTCTGCAGCAGGTTGGGTTTCAGCGCCTCCTTGAGCAGCACGGTCATGGCTCCGGCAGCACCGATCTGCTCGGCAGTAACGGCCTGTCCGTCACGATCCAGACCCACTATCAGGCGCCCCAGACGTTGACGCAGGTCGGCCAGTGAGTCGGCCAGAGCCAGCACCGCCATGACCTCAGAGGCGGCGGTGATCTCGAAACTTCCCTGACGAGGCACTCCATCACCAGCTCCCCCCAGACCCAGCACGATATGTCTCAGGGCGCGGTCGTTGAGATCGACGACCCTTTGCCAATATATCTCGCGCGGGTCCAGCTCGGGCGCAAGGCGGTGGTACAGGTGATTGTCCACCATGGCCGCCAGCAGGTTATGGGCGGCGCCCACGGCATGGAGGTCGCCGGTAAGATGCAGGTTGATGCGCTCCATGGGCAGTAACTGACTGTAGCCACCACCGGTGGCTCCGCCCTTGAGCCCCAGAGTGGGCCCCATGGAGGGTTGGCGCAGGGCCACCGTGGCGGTGTGCCCGAGGCGTTGCAGGCCCTGAACCAGTCCGATGGCGGTGGTGGTCTTGCCTTCACCAGGCGGGGTCGGTGTCATGGACGTTACCAGCACGTAACGACCTCGCGGACGATCATTCCAGTTCAGCAGCGTCGTCGGGTCGAGCTTGGCGATCCCACGGCCATAGGGTTCCACCGCCTCGCCCGGCAGCCCCAGGTGGTGGGCGATCTCCTCTATGGGCCAGAGCCTTGCGGCTCGAGCAATGCTCAGGTTGTCGGTCGCCCCCGTCGGGGCAGGCTTGGTCGCCTCGGGTGCCATTGCTGTGCCTCCTCGGGCCTGGTCGCTTCTTCACGCCGGTTGTTCATGATCAGTATTGCGCGCCACCAGACATGAGTTTGCCTGGTGGCGTCAGAGGCCTTGGGCACAGCGACATGGGAGGAGCCGATAACGCTTGGCGGTGGTCGAAGGGATAGGCTATGCCTGGTGGAGACGCTATTGCCGCCGTCGATGCCCGTGAGGGAAGGAGGTGTGATGGCAACCCCCATACCGGGCAAGGGGCACTACGATATTGGTTTCCTGTTGCTGCCGGGGTTCTCCCAGCTCGCCTTTTCCTCGGCGCTGGAGCCGCTGCGCATGGCCAATCACCTGGCGGATCGCACGCTCTACACCTGGCATCTCGTGAGTCGCGATGGCGGCGCCGTGAGCGCCAGCAGTGGCCTGTCCACACCGGTGAATCAGGCTCTGGAGCCCATGCCGGCGCTGGATCTTCTGCTGGTATGCGGTGGCGTCGAGGTGCAGCGCTACGACGACCGTGCGACCCTGGCCTGGCTGAGACGGCTGGCCGATCGGCGTATCCCGCTGGGGGCGGTATGCACCGGCGGCTATGTGCTGGCTCTGGCAGGACTGCTTGACGGCTATCGCTGCACTCTGCACTGGGAACACATGTCCAGCCTTCATGAAGCGCAGCGCTTCCCCGGCGTGACTTTCACCTCCCAGCTGTTCGTCATGGACCGGGATCGCTACACCTGTTCGGGAGGCATTGCCCCTCTGGACATGATGCTCAACCTGATTGGCCGCCAGCAGGGGCTGGCGCTGGCTGAATCGATTGCCGAAGAGTTCATCCACGAGCGTATCCGCGGGGTGGGTGATCGCCAGCGCACTCCACTGCGGGTTCGTCTTGGTCACAGCCACCCCAAGCTGGAAGAGGTGGCCAACCTGATGGAAGCCAATCTGCACGAACTGTTGGGGCTGGATGAGCTGGCCAGTTACGCAGGACTGTCGCGGCGCCAGTTGGAGCGGCTCTTTCAGCGCTATGTAGGCTGTCCACCACTCAGGTTCTATCTGGAATTGCGACTGGCACGGGCGCGTCTGCTGCTGCTGCAGACCCATATGCCGATCACCGAGGTGGCCATGGCCTGTGGTTTTGTCTCGCCACCGCACTTCACCAAGTGCTACCACGACTATTTCGGCCACTCGCCGAGCAGTGAGCGCAAGCGGCGCCACGACCGCCAGGCGGACCTTCTCGAGCCGACCATGAATGAAGTGGGCGAGCCGCTGCTTGATGAAAGCGGAGGCTTTGATGAAAACGGAGACCTTGATGAAAGAGGAGACAAGGAAGTGCGGCCATAAGCGTATTGCTGGTAGCCGATCAACTGCGTGTCCGCGCACCTTCTGGATCGTAGAGTGCCTTGTAGCCCACCGCCACCACTTGCATCGGATAGTGGGCACCGAAGTATTCCAGTAACAATGAGCGCCCTTCCTCGGCATGACTGATCGGTAGATAGCCCAGTGCGATGTTGCGGCCTATCGAGGGGCCGTAGGCGATGCTGGTGGTCCAGGAACGGCGCCCCAGGCTATCCACCGGGACCTCGCCGGTCTCCGGATCGAGCAGCGGCGACTGGCCGACTGGGTAACGTGCCTGGCCAGCGCCATCGAGGTGTGACTCCATCACCAGCGTACACAGGTAGGCCGGCTGACGATCACGCTCGCGCTGCTCCAGATAGGCCGCCTTGCCGTGAAAATCCACGTCCTTGACCCTGGGTCTGGCCAGACCCGCTTCCAGCAGGTTGTAGTCGGTGAGCAGATCGACATTCTGTAGTCGCAGGCTCTTTTCCAGACGACGGCTGTTGGCATAGGTCTCGATGCCCACGGGTACCACTCCAGCCTCGAACAGCATATCCCAGAGCGTCAGACCATAGCTGAAGGGAACATAGAGCTCCCAGCCCTGCTCGCCGACATAGGAGATGCGGAAGGCCCAGACCGGAAGGCCTCGCACGCGGATTTCCCGGGCGGTGGCGAAGGGGAAGTGTTCGTCGCTCAGCCCCTCGGGTTCATCGGCCAGCGCCTGGAGCGTGCGTCGGGCATTGGGGCCCCACAGGCCCAGCGTGGCCAGGCTGTCGGTGCGATCCTCCAGGTGCCAGCGGGTCACGCCGAGGTCTTCAGCCCTGCGGGTGATCCACATCAGGTCACGGTGACCGGTGTCACCACCGCATATCACTCGGAAGCTATCCGCCGCCCGACGGACAATGGTCAGGTCGGAGTGGACACCGCCCCGGGCGTCGAGGAAGTGCGTGTAGACCCCTTTGCCAAGGGGGGTGTTGCCGCCAACTCGAGCGACCGAGAGATGTTCCAGCAGGGCTTCGGCGTCGCGCCCCGAGATATCGTAGATGGCGAAGTGGGACAGGTTGATCATGCCCACGTCTTCGCTGAGGGCCAACTGCTCGGCATTGGAGACTCGCCAGAAATGGCGCGCATCCCATTCCACCGGCCGCTCGGGAATCTGCTCGAGATGGTTCGCCAGCCGTGTCTCGTTGCTGGCGTAGCCGTGGGCACGCTCCCAGCCCGCGGCTTCCATGAAGTAGCCACCGAGCTCGGATTCTCGAGACCAGAAGGGGCTGCGTCTCAGGTTGCGTCCACTCTCGAAGGGTTCGCGAGGATGTACCGCGGGATCATAGATCTTGCGGGCGATTTCCAGACAGCGGCCATGAACGTGATGCGGCGTCTTCTGTACGGGATAGAAGCGGGCGATATCGATGCCGCAGGGGTCCATGGCGGGATGCCCGTCGGTGATCCAGTCGGCGAGTAGCTTGCCCATGCCCGGTCCATCCTTGACCCATACTGCTTCACAGCACCACAGGCCGCGGGTTTCCGGCGCCTCGCCTAACAACGAACCACCGTCCGAGGTGACCGAAAGCAGGCCGTTGAAGGAGTGCTTCTCGTCCCAGCCCAGTTCGCCAAGCATAGGGGTGAGCTCTATCGCCCGTTCGAAGGGCTCGGCGATCTGGTCGGCCTCCAGGTCGTGCATGGAAGGGGATAGACGGGCCTGTTCCCGGGACTGAATATCGCGGGGATGGACCAGGCGTGGATGAGTGGTTTCGTAATAGCCCCATTCCAGCATGCCCCCTTCGGTGGAGCTGGGGTCGCCGGTGTCGCGCATATAGGCGGAGTTGCCCTGGTCGCGCATCAAGGGGTAGCCGATTTCCCTGCCGGTGCCGGCGAAAGTGTCAAAGGGGCCGAAGAACATCAGTGGATGCTCCACTGGCATCAAGGGTAACGAGACCCCGGCCATGGCTGCGGGCAGCGGCCCCCAGATGCCGCTGGCAAGGATCACCACTGGTGTGGCGATATAGCCTCTGGAGGTGTGGACGCCGCACACCCTGCCGGCCTGAACGTCGATGTCCTGAGCAGGTGTGTCGGCAAAGGCACGCAGATGGCCGCTTTCCACCGCGCGCTCGACCAACTCACCGGCCACCCGTTGGGAACGGGGCACGACCAGACCGGCATCGGGGTCCCACATTCCCCCCGACACCAGCTCTCGTTGGAGTAGGGGGAAGCACTTCACCACGTCATCGGCATCCATCATGCGGACGTTGGTGCCGAAGGCCTTGCCCGAGGCAACCTTGCGCTGCAGCTCGGCCAGCCGTGCCTCGTCGCCGACACGGGCGATCTCCACGCCGCCGACCCGATGATAGTGCCCCATCGCCTCGTAGAAATGACGGCTGTAGGTGGTGGTGTAGCACGCCAGGCGGTCATGGGAGGTCATGAAGCAGAAATCGGAGGCGTGGGCGGTGGAACCGACATCGGTGGGAATAGCTGAAGCATCGATGCCCACCAGGTTGGTCCAGCCTCGCTCGATCAGGTGGTGGGCCACCGAGGCGCCGACAATGCCGCCCAGACCGATGATCACCGCGTCCGCTTGCGAGGGTAGGGTCGCCATGGCTGTCCTCCAGGGAAGAGCTTCTGCCCACAGCATAGGGTAGGGGGCTGGCACCTCGCTATGTCGTGGCGACGTCTCCTTTGCTGGCGACGACGGACGGTATGCAGGACTGTCGCCCACACCAAAGAGCTCGACGTCCACAGCGAGATGTCCTGGCTTCAGTGGGTCTAATGTCGAATTTGAGGGGGGCCGATGGAGGCTCGTCCCTGGCCATCGCGATAATGGAGGAGGCGGTCATGAACCCTGCCATCGAGAATATCCAGTCGCCCCCGGCGGCACCGGAAATCCTGCTTTATCCACGTATTCGTAAATCGCCGTTCTTCCATGCCTCACGGCGTCATGGAGTACGCAAGTACAGCGTCTACAACCACCACTACCACCCGCGCCTCTATACCGATCCGGTGGAGGAATACTGGGCCCTGGTGGAGGGCGTGACGTTATGGGACGTCGGGGTGGAGCGTCAGATCGAGATCAGTGGTCCTGACGCCTTTACCTTTACCCAGCGGCTGGTGCCCCGCGATATGCGCCAGTGCCAGGTGGGGCAGTGCAAGTATGTCTTCGTGACCGCTCCTGATGGCGGCATTCTCAATGATCCGGTGCTGTTGCGCATTGAAGAGAATCGCTTCTGGCTGTCGCTGGCCGACAGCGACATCCTGCTGTGGTGTCGTGGTCTGGCGTATCACTCCGGCCTTGATGTCACCATCCAGGAGGTGGATGTGGCGCCGGTTCAGGTGCAGGGCCCCGAAGCCAAGGCAGTGATGGTGGACCTGTTCGGCGAGTCGGTGCTGACGATGCCCTACTACCACCTGATGGAAGCCGAACTCGACGGCATGTCGGTGGTGATCTCACGCACTGGCTATTCCGGTGAAATCGGCTATGAGATCTATCTGCGAGATGCCAGCCATCACGGCGAGGCGCTGTGGCAGCGTGTTTTCGAGGCAGGACGACCTCATGGCATGCAGGTAATCGGCCCCTGCCACATTCGCCGCATCGAGGGCGGTATCCTCGCCTTCGGTTGCGACATCTGGTACGACACCAACCCCTTCGAGGTGGGCATGGGCTATGACTGGATGGTCGACCTGCGCGGCGATGATGACTTCATCGGCCGGAAGGCCCTGGAGGACATCAAGGCGAAGGGAGTATCACGCAAGCTGGTTGGGGTAGAGATCGATGGCCCCAGCGTCGGCTACTTCACCGACGGTTCCATGATCGATGTCTTTCCCGTGCTGACCGCCGGTGGTGAGCGCATCGGCCAGGTGACCTCGGCCACCCGTTCGCCGCGCCAGGAGCGCAACATTGGTTATGCCATGGTGCCGGTATCCCATGCCGAACTCGGCACGCCGCTGCGCATCGAGGCCAATACCGGCTTGCAGGATGCGGTGGTGGTGGCCAAACCCTTCCATGATCCCGGTAAGGACATCCCCAAGGCCTGAGCCGTTGGAGGCGCCATGAACGACTTCCATCATGACGTGTTGGCGGCAGCAGCCCTCGTACCGGCGACCCGCTTCGAGCTGTTGCCGATCACCGGTATGCAGAAAGCGGCGCAGCAACTGCCCGTGGGGGCGCTGGTGACGGTGACCTGCTCGCCACGCCATGGCCTTGAACGTACCCTGGAAGCGGCCGAGTGGTTGGTTGAGGCCGGGCTGCGAGTGGTGCCACACGTGGCCGCGCGCCTGGTGCGTGACCGCGCGCATCTGGAGGACCTTCTTCGGCGCCTGGTCGCACGGGGCATCGATGATATGTTCGTGGTGGGAGGTGATGCCCAGCGCCCGCTGGGCATCTATCCCCATGGGCTGGCGCTGCTGGAAGACCTGAAGGACTCTACCCTGCGCCCGACCAGGGTGGGGGTTCCCGCTTACCCCGAGGGCCATCACCACATCGAAACGCCACGCCTGCAGCAGGATCTGGAGGCCAAGGCTGCGTTGGCGGATTATGTCGTCACCCAGTTGTGTTTCGAGGCGCAACCGTTGCTGGAGTGGCGTGAGTGGCAGGCGCGGCTCGGGTTGCGCCTGCCGGTGCATGCCGGCATACCCGGAGTGATCAAACGCAAGCGCCTGCTGAGCATTGCCCTGCGGCTGGGGATCGGCCCCTCAGTAAAGTCGCTGCAGCGTCAATCGGGCAAGATGCGACGCTGGTTGGGGCCCTCTACCTACCGTCCCGACGCCCTGGTGGAAGATCTGACGTCGGCACTGGGGGAGCCTGACAACGGCTTTGTCGGCCTGCATATCTATACCTTCAACCAGGTCGCTCCGACCCGAGCCTGGTTGGAGGAACTGGAGACCCCCTTGCTGGCGCCATCCCCCTGTTGACGAGCCAAGCGCCCGGCTTCGCCGGGACAGGAGTTTTGATAGGTGTCAGCGACCGGGACACATTTCACATTGCTGGAGGCTCGCTGGTGTGGTGCGCGGGCCTGACCAGCCCCTCGTGTCCCTTGAGCATGCCGTTCCAGTACAACCAGGGCATCAGTCTGGCCTTGAGCCACCAGGCCCGCCGCGATGCCTGGGTGCCGTCGTTCAGCTAGGTCGGGAAGGTGGGCTGTAGCTGGCCGCCGTAACCGAATTCTGCCAACACGACCCGGCCGCGTTCGACCGTCGATGGACAGGCGCCATAGCCCAGGTAGGCTGCGGCCATGGGTCTGTCATCCAGCGAGGCCAGCAGGTTCTCGGCCACCACCGGCACCTGCTTGCGCACGGCTGCGGCAGTCTTGGCGTTGGCCGTTCCGCTGGCGTCGCCCAGGCCGAATACCGCCGGATGACGGACATGCTGCAGCGTGGCGGGGTGCAGCTCCAGCCAGCCGGCGGCATCGGCCAACCCTGATTCGGCGATGGAGGCAGGAGCCTTCTGGCGCGGCGACGCTCAGAAGAGGTTGATCGGTACCTTGAGGTAGATCTGGCCATTGTCCTCGGAAGGTGGCAATTGCCCGGCGCGCATGTTGACCTGAACCGCGGGCAGTATTAGCCGCGGCATGTCCAGCCTGGCATCACGCTCGGTGCGCAGGTGAACGAAGCTCTCCTCGTCGATGCCGTCGTGCACGTGGATATTGGCGGCGCGCTGTTCGGCCACACTGGTCTGGTGGCAATAGTCGTCCCGCCCTGGTGCCTTGTAGTCGTGGCAGAGGAAGAGCCGGGTCTCGTCGGGCAGGGCAAGCACCTTCTGAATGGAACGATAGAGCGTTCGGGCATCACCGCCCGGGAAGTCGCAGCGGGCCGTGCCGTAGTCAGGCATGAAGAGCGTATCGCCTACGAAGGCAGCATCGCCGACCACGTAAGTCAGGCAGGCCGGCGTATGGCCCGGAGTATGCAACACCTTCCCCACGAGCCCTCCGATTCTCAGAGTGTCGCCGTCCTCGAAGAGGCGATCGAACTGGCTGCCGTCGCGGGCGAATCTGGTTCCGGCATTGAAGACCTTGCCAAAGGTTTCCTGGACCTCGGTGATGCGGGCCCCAATGCCGATCTTGCCGCCCAGACGTTGCTGTAGGTAGGGGGCCGCCGAGAGGTGGTCAGCATGGACATGTGTCTCGAGTATCCACTCCACTTCAAGCGCCTCGCGCTGGATGAAGGCAATGATGGCGTCGGCGGAACCTGCAGCGGTGCGCCCGGCGGCGTAATCGAAATCGAGCACCGAGTCGAGAATGGCACAGGCGCTGGACGCCGGGTCGCGCACCACATAGCTGAAGGTGTTGCTGGACTCATGGAAAAAGGCGGTGACGGAGGAATGTTCGGACATTCTGGTGGCCTCCTTTTCATACTGACAGACAGAGAATGGCAAGGCGCATATTGCACCAGGCCAGCTACCGCAGGGCATCAACAATATCAGAATTGAATAATTATATGTCTTTTGCGTATTGATCAGTGAGCAAGCACTGGCCTTGCCCTGTTTCTGCATAACAGGCAGCGGCGCAGGACGGCAAGGGGCGGAACGGGGGGCACGTGGGCCAGGGGCTGGCACTCATGGTGGTGATTCGGAGCGGCAAGGTAAGGGCCTGGTGGCTTGCGCCCCATGACGACAGAAAGAGGCCACCCGACTGGGTGGCCTCATCATGCTGATGCTGGAGGGGCGGTGCCCGGTATCAGGGCTGAGCCAGTTGCTGTACACGCTGGGCCAGCTCAGGATCACTCTGAACGGCCAGGCCGATGGCGTTGAAGGTCTCGATATCGAGGCCACTGTTTTCCACGACCTCGAGCAGCTTGTCGTTGGCTTCCGCTCTCACGGCCTGTTTGGCAGCTTCATCTTCGGCCTGTTCAAGGCGTTGGGAGTACTGCTGGGATAGCGATGAAGCCTGCTGGCCGGCATCGGCAAACTGTTGCAATTGCTCGTCGGTGAACTGGTTGGCTGATGCCTGTGTCCCGAGCTGTGTCTCGGACTGTGTCTGTGCTCCGAGCTGTGTCTCGGACTGTGTCTGTGCACCGAGCTGTGTCTGTGTCTCGATCGGTGCCTGTGTTTCGAGCTGTGCCTGTGCAGTGGCACTGGCGGTACTCTCCTGGGCCTGGGCCATGGAGCCCATCAGACCGATACCAATCAGCGTCGCAGAAACCAGTGTGGTGATGCGCAGCATGAATACCTCCTCGCATACTCAGGTTGTCATTGATCCATCGAGTCGCTTTCACCATGCCATGGCAATACCGGCGGAAATACCCTGTGGGATGCGGTTGCACATTAGATGCATTGGTGACTCCTATCCGTGACACATGGACTGGCTGCAGGTCTCCTGTCCGCATCATTTCGCCGTTCATGACAACTTCCCTGTCGCTTTCATGACCTTCGCTCATTTGATTCCGGGCTAACGTTCCGAGGCTGGCCATGCCTTCAGTTGGGCTCCAGAGGCACTGGCACCAACAACAATTCAGCTACCCACTCGGGAAGGGAGTTCCACTATGCCAACGCCTCAGGGCCAATCGGCATCGGAAGACGTAGATATTTCGACGCTGCGCAAGGTGATCGCGGCCTCTGCCATCGGTAATTTTGTCGAGTGGTTTGACTTTGCGATATACGGCTTTCTCGCCGTCATCATTTCTCAACACTTTTTCCCGCCGGGAAACCCTACGCTTGCACTGCTGCAGACCTTCGCCGTATTCGCTGTCTCGTTTGCTCTGAGGCCGCTGGGTGGCATCTTCTTTGGCATGCTGGGGGACCGATTGGGGCGCAAGCATGTGCTCTCGATAACGGTGCTGATGATGGCCGGTTCCACCACGCTGATCGGTGTGCTGCCGACCTACGCCAGCATTGGCCTGTTTGCACCGCTTCTGCTGGCGCTGGCACGTTGTCTACAGGGATTCTCTGCGGGGGGCGAATATGCCGGCGCCTGTGCCTTTGTCATGGAACACGCCCCCCGTGAGCAGAAGGCGCGTTATGGCAGTCTTGTGCCGGTTTCCACCTTCCTGGCCTTTGCCATGGCAGCGGCACTGGCCTATATCATCGGCCTGGTCATGACGGAAGCCACCCTGCAGAGCTGGGGCTGGCGGTTACCGTTTCTGATCGCTGCTCCGCTGGGCCTGGTTGGCCTGTATATGCGGCTGAGGCTCGACGAGTCGCCAGCCTTTCAGGCACTGAAAGCCCTGCCTGAATCTCCGCATGCCCCCTTGCGGGAAACGCTCGGCCAGCACGGACGTACGTTGCTGTGCCTGGGTGCCTTCATCTCGGCAACTGCGCTGTCGTTCTATATGTTCACCACCTATTTCGCGACCTACATGCAGGTTGTGGGAGGTGCCACGCGCACGGTTGCCTTGCTCGCCAGTCTTGGCGCTCTGGTGTTTGCGGCAATCCTGTGTCCCGCCATCGGCCGCTATACCGACTGGGTGGGGCGCCGCAGGACGATACTGACGGCATGTCTGAGCTTGATCGTCGCTGTATTCCCGGCCTATATGCTGGCAGGTAGTGGCGAACTCTGGGGGGCAATGTTGGGGGCCGCGATGATGGCAGTGGGTGCCGTGATCTGTGGCGTAGTCACTGCCGTACTGCTCTCCGAGCAGTTCCCGACACGCGTACGCTATACGGCATCGGCACTGTGCTACAACGTGGCTTACACCATTTTTGGTGGAACAGCACCGCTTGTCGCCACATGGCTGATCGATATTACCGGGCTGCCGCTGTCGCCGGCATTCTACCTGGTGGCTATTGCGCTACTGGCGTTATGGGGTGGCATGAAGCTTCCTGAATCTGCCTCACGATCGCTGAGTGACGACGATGATGCCTGGCAGGTTGCCGATCGGCCGCTCTCGGCCTCGCCTTCCGGATCAGCAAGCGGGATGCCGTGACGGAATAGACGTTGTGACGGAATAGAAGAACCCGGCACAAGTGCCGGGTTCCTGTGGACCGCAGTCTGGCTATGGGGCTTCAGCCCATCAGCGGGGCATCAACTCATCAGCAGATCGAGTCCCATTGGCATCGGGTCCGCAAGGCCGGTCAACTGGATCGGAAACTCCGGCGTCGGCTGGCTTCCTGACCCAGGGCTGAATGGGGACTCGCTCATGCGGCTACTGAAGATATGCTCATCCAGGATGTGTGGACCGAACTGGCCAAAGTCAGGAGGACCTGCATGGTCCGGGCGTCCCCAACCATGGCCGGGCGGTTCCTTGATCAAGCCTGGCGGCCACCAGCAGTCCGGATCGTCAGCCGGGTCGAGTTCCAGGGCAAGGGCGATGAACTGGGTGCTCTGGGTCTCGCTGAAATTGTCGTCGGAGACCAGCAGCAGGCTCTGGCGACCATCGGCCAACTCCGGCCCCAGGGTCATGCCCTCGATGTTGTCCGGCTCGAAGCCGAAGTCACCGAGGTCGGCGACCAACTGTTTATCGACCGGGCGTACCCTGGCGTCGGTTTCGCTGAGGGCGTCGATATGGCGGATATCGGTGGCCCGGGATACGTCGATCTCGTAGAGGCGCACGGTATTGCCAGCGCCCTCGGAAAAGCCTCTCTCCAATGCCAGTAAATGATCGTCATCGAGTGCCAGCAGGTCGACCAGGCCGGAGGTGGCAAAGCCGTCGTCCTGCGTCGGGCGTTCGGCAACCGGTTCGGTGGGATAGAGATACTCGTGGCTGAGCTTGCCGGTGGTCAGGTCGTATTCGCTCAATCGCGAGGGGCTGCCGGTGTTGAAGTTGGCCTCCGGGCCGTCCTGTACCAGGGCATTCTCAGTGGCGGTGAAAAGGTGTTGCTGATCCGGTGAGATGGTCAGGCTCTCCAGCGCCAGATTGTTGCGCACTCCTGATTCGCCATCGGCGTCGGGAATCAGGCTATCGGGAACCTCGAGGGAGCCGAGTTGCTGACCATCACGCGCGAAGTGGCCGATGGTCGGTGCGATGCCCTGGTTGTTGTCGCCTTCCGACGAAATGTACAGGGTGCCGTCCTCGGCAAGGTCGATGGCTTCGGGATCGATGGTTCCCTCGGCAAAGGGGAAGCCGTCCGGCTGGCGCAGAGTGGTGACATCGGTGAAGTAAACGTCGCCATCATCAAGCTGACCATCCGACAGATCGACACGCAGGGAATAGAAGCGTGCATCATTGCTCTGGCTGCGGTCGTCTGAAATGGCCAGATAGCTGTTGCTGGCTTGATGGTAGGTAAGGCCGGAGAGGCCGCCCAGGGTAGTGCCCTGAAAGATTGTGCCGCTGTCGAACGCTGTCATGCCGAGAAACTCCAGGTCCTGAACCAGGGAGTCGTTATCGGTCAGTACCAGATCGGCGTAGGTCAGGCGATGATCCGAGGCGTCGATGGCATCACTGCCGTCCTGCCCCTCGGCTGGCCAGAACACACCACCGTCGAGGCGGGTCAACCCGGCCTGTGACGGCAGCACATAGTCGACGCGTAGGTTGCCCGGGGCGCTGTCGCCGAAATCGGCGGTATCGAAGCGGGGGGGTCCCTGCTGATCGGCATTGGCTCCTCCCTGCTGTTCGGCAGCATCAACGGCGCCATCACTGGAGGGCGCCAGGCCAGCGTCCACCAACGCATTGCCGAGCAATTGCTGAGCGGCGCCATCAAGGCTATCGCCATCGGTGGGATCGACGTTCTGGTCACCGACAATGACGAAGCGCGAATTGTCGGCCAGGCCTCCCTGTTGGCCCTCGTCATCGACGATATAGTCCGAGCGATCGGGGGTGACGTAGTCCGACCAGAAGCGAATTTCATCGGCGTTGCGCAGTCCGTTGTGGTCCTCGATACCATCGAAGGTCGGTGGCGTGGGGTGCGAGGCCAGAAGGTGGACGGTCTCGCCGTTCACCTGGATGGGAATGTCCCAGTGGCTCTTGGATGAGAGCGGTAGATTGTCGAGCTCTTCCTGTGAGTAGTAATCCTGGGCCTCTGGTGTGTCCGGGTTATCGGGCAGTCGAGCATCGGGCATGTCCTGCCACAGAAAGTCCTGGAAGGTACGAACCTCGTCATATTCGATCGGGTAACGCGATAGCACCAGCATGCCGTACTGGCCGGGAAACTGGCCGAAGCCCAGGGCATCACCGGCGTAGCCTTCCTCGCCGGGGGTGGTCACGACCCGGCCGTCATTGTCGAGATCGAAGCCGGATGCCACACCTGTGTTGACGGGTGCCGAGTAGACATAGGGGTAATGGATGGGCTGCTGGCCATCCTGGCTGATACCCAGGTAATTCTGCTGGAAGGCCTCAATGGCTTCGGGAGAATAGTCGAACTCGTTGAGCAACAGGACATCTGGGCGATTGTGCTGAATGACCTCGGCAATCTGTTGCGCCTGGGTATTGTCGGGCGTTGACAGGTCAGCCAGCAAGGCGCCGGGTTCACTGCGGTTGAGGGACGCATTATAGGTCGCCACTCGGAAGGAATGAGTACCAGTGGAAAGGTCGGCAGACATGACACGGATCTCGCTCGAAATGGCAGCTGAAAGGCAGGTTATTGTCATGCGTCCGTGTGTCAGGGGGATGACCCCTTCAAGTCACTGAGTGGAACAGCATGAGGAAGTCAACCTGATGTTCGGGTGAGCCCTGTGTCTCATGTGAGATTGAAAAGCCAGTAGCGGAGTGCGTGGCCTTGCCTCGGTGTCCTTTACTCCTTCCATCATCCACAATGAAAGGACACCGAGATGGACATCACCATGGCAACTCAGCGCCCCTTCGATACCGAGCAGGACTGGCGTTGGCTGGCGGTTGTGCAGCGCGATGCCTCGGCAGACGGCACTTTCGTCTATGCGGTGCTGACGACTGGCGTCTACTGCCGCCCCTCCTGTCCGTCGCGTACGGCGAAGCCGGAGAATGTCTCCTTCCATGACAACCCGGCTGACGCCGAAGCGGCAGGGTACCGTCCCTGCAAGCGTTGTGCGCCGAACTCGGCCTCGTCAGATGCGCCGATAACGGCGCTTGTCGAACGCGTCTGTCGCCTTATCGAACAGTCTGACGAGCCTCTCGGGCTGCCGGAACTGGCGGAGAGGGTGGGGCTCAGCCCCTCGTATCTGCACCATTGCTTCAAGGCCATTACCGGTCTAACGCCGCGGGCCTATGGTCGGGCGCATCAATCTCGGAGGGTTCGCGAGGCACTGAGCGATCCTGCCAGCGGTATCACTCAGGCGATCCACAGCGCCGGGTTCCGTTCCAGTGGTCGTTTCTATGAAAACGCTGATGCCATGCTCGGCATGACCCCAACGGCATGGAAGCGCGGAGGGCAGGACACGGCCATCCTCTTCGCCGTCGGTGAATGTTCGCTGGGATCGGTTCTGGTGGCGCGCAGTGAGCGCGGTATCTGTGCCATCCTGCTTGGCGATGACCCCGACGTCCTGCTGCGCGATCTGCAGGACCAGTTTCCGCAAGCCGAGTTGGATGCCGGCGGAAATGGCTTCGAAGAGTGGATCGCCCAGGTGGTTGGTCTCATCGACGATCCTGCGCTGGGAATGGACCTGCCGCTGGATATTCGCGGTACAGCATTCCAGCAGCGCGTCTGGCAGGCTCTGCGCGAGATTCCGGTGGGCGCTACGGCGAGCTACACCGAAGTGGCCGAACGTATCGGTTCGCCTGCTGCAGTGCGGGCCGTCGCTCGCGCCTGTGCAGCCAACCCGCTGGCGGTCGCGATTCCCTGTCATCGAGTGGTACGCCGGGACGGGGAGCTGTCCGGCTATCGCTGGGGCGTTGAGCGCAAGCGTGCATTGTTGGATCGGGAGGCGGACGCATGACCATGCCCGGCGTTGTGCGTCCTGAGCCCATACTTCCGACTGCCATCACGCGCCTGGAGGCGCTCGATTGGCAGGATGTCGAGCAGGAGCTCGATGGCCGAGGTGTGGCGGTGCTGTCGGGGTTGCTTGATGAAGGTGAGTGCCGTCTGCTGGCAGGGCTCTATGCCAGGCGCGAGCTGTTCCGTCGCCATATAGCGATGGCGCGCCACGGTTTCGGTCAGGGAGAGTATCGCTACTTCAACTATCCACTTCCTCGGCCCATTGCCGAGTTGCGCACGGCGTTATATGCGCGGATTGCGCCTGTTGCCAACCGCTGGAATCAATGGATGAATCAGGAACGGCGCTACCCCGACCGCCATGCTGACTTTCTCGCCCAGTGTCACGCGGCGGGTCAGCAACGGCCAACGCCCTTGCTGCTGCGTTACCATGCGGGGGACTACAACTGTCTGCATCAGGATCTCTATGGTGATCTTGCCTTTCCGCTCCAGGCGGTGATCCTGCTGACGGAACCCGGCCTTGATCATCAGGGCGGTGAACTGGTGTTGACTGAGCAACGGCCACGCAGGCAATCCCGAGTCGAGGTGCTACCCCTGCAGCGCGGCGACATGGCCATTCTTGCCAGCCATCATCGCCCTGTGCAAGGAGCTCGAGGCGTCTATCGGGTCAACATGCGCCATGGCGTCAGTCGGGTACGCGCTGGTCAGCGCCTCAGTGCCGGGATTATCTTCCACGATGCCGAGTAGGTAGCGGGAGGTTACCGGCAACATGCCTTGCGGGTGTCTGCCTGCCGTTGGACGTTGTAGATCATGCTGGACTTTTAGACTTCAAGACTCGTGCGTCAAGGCTTTTGCTTCACGACCTGTTCTTCAAGGCGTGTTCTTCAAGACCAGCTCTTCAATATCTGGAGTTTAACCTCTGGGCTTCAAACGTTTGTTTCATTTAATTGCTTATGACTGACTTGGTCTGTTGTTCATTTTCTTTATGTAACCATGGGTGAGGTTGCGTCGTTTTTTGGTGATCATGTTGCTGTTGAAACCTGATTGACTCATTTAAACAGTACAGTCCGTTACGTTTTTCCACCACTTGCCAGTGGGCGTTCGATACATGCCTTTGCACTTTTCTCCGTTATCAGGATAGGCTAGCCATCTCGTATGCCCGCCCCCTCAGTGAGCTGGCCAGGCAGGCCCCGAAAGCGCTCTGGTGGGAACGAAGGAAAGGCGGTGTCGAGCATCGCTACAGCAGTTTGGCCACAATGGAATGCAGCCAGTGACTCCTCAAGGCGCCATAGAACAAGAGCTTGAAAAAGAAACGAAAAATGACTGTCCAGGCCCTTTCTATCGCCGGAGAGCTCGGCAGCTGAATATCATCGTGAGAACTTTCGGCAGCCTGGAGAAAGCCCGAAGAGCCGCTATTTTTCCGGTATGGGCTGATTCTGATCGGGGCACCAGACTTTTCTATCGCGGAAGTGTTTCTCAACCACGGTATATGTGTCCGCCTGACTCTCGATACAAGAAACTCACCACCTTTCCGGAGGCGATATCTTTTGCCTCCACAGCGCTATTTCTTCAACGGTGATTCCCTACATGGATAAGCTACAGGACGTCACGGATCTACAGCGCGCTCTGAAGGCATGCACAGGGTCTTTTTTCTCGGTGGGCTTCTTCAGCATGTTCGTCAACCTGCTGATGCTGGTCCCACCAATGTACATGCTGCAGGTCTATGATCGGGTACTGACAACACGAAGTTTCGCGACCCTGCTGATGCTTACTCTGGTAGTGGTCTTCCTGTTTGCGGCGCTAGGTACACTTGAGCAGGTGCGTTCGCGTATTCTGGTGCGGGTCGGCAACCGGCTGGACAAGAACATCAACGCTCGGCTCTACAGTGCGATGTTCCGACGCAGCGTGGTGGCCCAGGGGCGTCAATCCGCCCAACCACTCAGTGACTTGACCAACCTGCGCCAATTTCTCACCGGTAATGGGCTTTTCGCTTTCTTCGATGTGCCTTGGGTACCTGTCTACCTGGGTGTGCTGTTCCTGTTCAATGTGTGGCTCGGTTTATTTGCTACCGGAGCCGGGATCATTCTGCTGGCGCTGGCCATTGCCAACGAGAAGGCCACCAAGGGGCTGATGGAGGAAGCCAACAGCGAACATATCAAGGCGCAGGAGCTGGCCAACTCCAACCTGCGCAATGCCGAAGTGCTGCATGCCATGGGGATGCTGTCGAATATCCGCGGGCGCTGGGCCGAGAAGCACCATGCCTTCCTGGTCAGGCAGTCACGGGCCAGTGATCGTGCCAATGCCCTGACCAACACCTCCAGAACGCTGAGGCTGCTCTTCCAATCGATGATCCTGGGTCTTGGCGCCTGGTTGGTACTGAAGGACCAGATGACGCCGGGCATGATGATCGCCGGCTCCATCATCATGGGCCGGGCCCTGTCCCCCATCGATCAGATGATCGGCAGTTGGAAGGGGTTCGTCAGTACAAGGGGAGCCTATGAGCGTCTCAATGAACTGCTGACTCAGATTCCTGAAGAGCAGCGCCGTATGTCGTTGCCTGCACCCGAAGGACGGTTGGCCATGGAAACCGTGGCGGCAGCTCCCCCGGGGACACGGATGGCCACCATTCGCGGTATCAACTTTGAGGTACCCAGTGGGAAGCATGTCGGAATCATTGGACCCAGTGCGGCGGGGAAGTCGACATTGGCTCGAGTTCTACTGGGCATCTGGCCTGCCCAGGTCGGCAGCGTACGCCTGGATGGCGCCGATATTCAGCAGTTCAATCGCGATGAACTGGGGCCCCATATCGGCTACCTGCCGCAGGATATTGAACTGTTCGATGGCACTGTCAGCGAGAATATCGCCCGCTTTGGAGATGTCGACGCCGAGCAGGTAGTAGCGGCGGCGCGCAAGGCCGGTGTCCACGAGATGATTCTCGAACTCCCCAAGGGTTATGACACCTATATCTCTTCCACCAGTGGTGCCCTGTCCGGCGGTCAGCGTCAACGTGTTGGCCTGGCTCGTGCGCTCTACGGTGAGCCGGTACTGGTGGTGCTCGATGAACCCAACTCCAACCTGGATGATGCCGGTGAGAAGGCACTGTCGAACGCCATACGTGAGTTGAAGAAGGAAGGAACCACGCTGTTCGTGATCAGTCATCGGCCCAGCGTGTTGAAGCAGATGGATCTCCTGCTGGTCATGAAGGAGGGGCAGGTTGGCATGTTTGGTCCCCGTGAGCAGGTATTGGCGCAGTACGCCAGAAATGTGACCTCACAGCAGCAACAGGTCGCGCAGAAGTCGGGCGGTCGATTGGCTGCCATTCGCGGGAGCGCTCCCGGTAGCCGGCCTGAGGAGCAGAGTTGATGGACAACCAGCGATCTGAACGGCAAGTGGCAGAGAGCGCGAGTGTCGATATCACCCCTCAGACCCACGAAGGGTCGTATAGCGAGAAGCTGCCGACCGATGACAAGGGAACTCGGCGTTTCGGCCTGTTGGCCCTGGTCGTGGCATTCGGTGTATTCGGCACCTGGGCGATGACCGCTAGTCTGGCGGTGGCCGTGGTGGCGCCCGGCAACGTATCCATCGAGTCCTTCAAACGCACGCTCCAGCACCTGGAGGGTGGGATCGTGCGTGAGATCCTGGTGGAGGATGGTGATCGCGTCGAAGCAGGGGATCCGCTGATCCTGTTGAGTGATACCCAGGCGCGTGCAGAACTGGATATTTCCCGTTCCCAGTACTTGATCAATCGTGCCATGGAGGTGCGTCTGCTGGCGGAGCAGAGTGGGGCCGAGACCCTGAGCTTCCCTGAGGAGCTGATCAACAGTGATCGCCAGCGGGTTCAGGAAGTGCTGGCTGTCCAGAGTGGCCTGTTCGTGGCTCGTCGTCAGTCATTACAGAGCACACTCGAGTCACTGGATGAGCAGGTCAACCAGATGCGCGAGCAGATCGGAGGCCTGGAGTCGCTGGTTGGGGTCAACCTGCGGCGGATCCAGTCATTGCGTGCTGAGGCCGAGGACTTTCGTTCGTTGTTCCGCGAAGGACTGGGAGACAATCAGCGGTTGCGAGAGCTCGAGCGCCAGGTACTGGATTATGAGGGCCAGGTGGCAGACCACCGCTCTCAGATTGCCAGCCTGAAGTCACAGATCAGCGAGAATGAGCTGCAGAAGGAGCTCCAGCGCCAGAAATTCCAGTCAGAAGTTGGTGAGGAACTGCGTACGGCACAGTCCAGCATCGCTGAAGCCGAGGAAATGATCACTTCACTCACGGATCAGGTCGAGCGCACCACGGTGTTGTCACCCGTTACCGGCACGGTGGTGGGGCTTCAAGTGCACACCCGAGGCGCCGTCATCAGTCCGGGGGACCCGATCATGGATGTAGTGCCCAGTGGCGATGGCTTTGTGGTCGAGGCACGCGTTCCCACCCGCGATATCGACAATATCTATGCGGGGCAGGCGGCCAATATTCGCTTTTCGGCCTTCAACCAGCGCCTGACCAATGAAATTGCCGGAGAGGTCGCTCATGTCAGTGCCGACAGCTTCGAGGATGAAGCCACGGGAGAGCGCTATTACAAGGCTCGGGTGAAAGTGACCAGTGAGGGCGAGGGCGACATGACAGAGCAGATGAAGCTGCTGTCGGGAATGCCGGCTGAGGTCATGATCCAGACCGGCGAACGTACTTTTGCCAGTTACATTGCCAAACCTATTACCGACATGCTGGCCAGGGCCATGCGAGAGGAGTGATATTGATGCCCAGGATGGCGCGGCGGGAAGTGAAGGAGCATCGTCACGTGTGGAGTGTTCGAGGAACGGCGATGTTGTGCCTGGCGCTGCCCATCACTGGCCTGGCAGTGGGAACCGGGGGTGTCGAGAGCGGCATGTCCAACTCTCGTACGGCCATGGAGTCATCGCTGCCCACCGCCGGGACATCGGTTGGACTGCCTTCATTACCGGCACTTTTCAGCCTCGCACTGGAGAATGATAGTGATCTGGCAAGCCAGCGCTATGAGCTGGAGGCCACCACAAAAGAAATCGACATGGCCTGGTCGCAACTCAAGCCGCAGGTGTCCGCTGGTGCGTCGTACATGTACCAGGCCAGCGACAACTACTATACAGACAACCCTGATTACGACCCCAGTAATGAGGTAGTTGGCTCCGACGATAACGAGGCTCGCTTCGAAGGACGTACCAGAGATACCTCCTGGCAAGTGAGCTTGACCCAGCCCCTGTTCAGCCTGGAGCGATGGCGCGGGGTCGACGAGGCCGAGGCCCAGGTGGAAGCTGCGCGGCTCGAGCTGGCGGTGGGTGAAAGCGACCTTGCCATGGCAGTTATCGAAGCCTATCTGAATGCGTTCCTGGCCTCCCGCGAAGTCGGGTTGATGGAGTCGAAACGCGAGGCGTTCGAGTTGCAGCATCGTCAGGCGTCGCGTTCCTATGAGCTGGGGGTTGGGGATCGTCTCAATATGCTCGAGTCGCAGGCGCGTCTCGACCAGGCCATTGCGGATCGAATCCAGGCAGAGAATTCACTGGACTCGGCATTGGGTGAGCTGGAGCGTTTGACGGGACAACGCCCCGAGTTTGGAGAGGTGCTGGGAGATCTGCGCGGAGTGAATCTGGTACCGGTCGAGGGAGATGTGGAAGCCTGGGTCGCTCGTACCACCGATAACCTCTCCGTGCGTCTGGCTGAACGTCAGATGGAGGTTGCCCAGGCCGGTACCGACACTCGTCGCAGCGGCTATTATCCTGAGGTCAATCTCAGCCTGAGCTACCTGGACCGCAGCTCCAATGATCCCTTTCGTGAGAACCGTGATGGTCGAGCCAGTGTCGAGGTCGAGGTTCCGATCTATCAGGGGGGATACACCAGCGCTAGTGTGCGTCAGGGGGAGCTCTCCACGCTGGCCAGCCGGGAGTCACTGACCCATCAGCAACGTCTGGCGCGGCAGGATGTGCGCGAGAGACTGCGTAATATCAGTGGCAACCTGCGTCGATTGAATGCCCTGGGCCAGTCACTGGATTCCAGTCGCCTGTTCCTGGAGGCGGCGGAGAAGGGCGAGCAACTGGGCTTGCGTAACCTGGTGGATGTCCTTGATGCCCGAGCTGAACTCTATGATCTGCGTGTTCAGTATATCGATGTGGTGCGCCAGTATCTGGTGGATCGGTTGAGCCTGGAGGTGGCGGTGGGAGATCTAGGGGCCGATGACTTGATGCGTGCCATGGAAACCTTGAAGACATTGACTCGAGGCGCTTGAGTCGTGCGTCGAGCAGAAGACACTGTTCGACTGTGCTGGAGCTTCGGGTGTCTTGTGGAGCCGAAAGTACTGATCTTGAAGTGCTGATCTTGAAGTGCTGATCTTGAAGTACTGGTCTTGAAGTACTGGCCTTTTGAAGATGCCTCGGCAGAAGAGTCGAGAAAGAGTCGAGAAAGAGTCGAGAAAGAGTTGAGAAAGAGCTGAGAAGATGAAGACGCCCGGCAGCTGAGCTGCCGGGCGTATGTATGTTGGAATGCCTCCATCTGCCCTGAGCCGGAAGCTCGAGGCAGATGTGGGGAAATCAGGCGACTTCCGGAATGGAAACCTCGTTGTTGCCGACGAGCTCGATGGCCGGAAGATTTCCAGTGATTCCGCCAACCAGGCCGTCACCGCCCAGCAGGCCACCGACCAGGCCATCATCGCCCAGTAGATCACTGACCAGACCATCACCGCTCAGCAGGCCGTCATTGCCCAGCAGGCCGCCGGTCACGCCGCCGACCAGCCCGTCTTCGCCCAGCAGACCACCGACCAGGCCGTCATCGCCCAGCAGGCCGCCGACCAGGCCGTCACCGCCCAGCAGGCCGCCGACCAGGCCATCACCACCCAGCAGGCCGCCGACCAGGCCGTCACCGCCCAGCAGACCACCAGTCAAGCCACCCAGCAGGCCATCACCACCCAGCAAGCCGCCGACCAGGCCATCGCCACCCAGCAATCCACCGAGCAGACCATCATCACCACCCAGTAGTCCACCGAGCAGGCCGTCTTCGCCCAGCAGGCAACCCAGCAGGCCATCCTCGCCGAGGATGCTGCCAATCAGACCGCCCCCGCCGGTGAGGCCGCCGAGCAGGCCGTCTTCGCCGATGACGCCATTGACCAGGTCTGCGCCAAGCAGTCCACCCAGTACACCGTCGGCCTCGAGCATGCCTTCCAGGTCGCCTACTACACCGGTGAAGGCTTCGTTGAAGGTCTCAGCCAGATGAGAGGCAACATCACTGATGACGCCGGCGACAGTCGCGGTCAGCTCGCCAATCGGAATATTGACCTGGCCGTTGTCGACTACGTCATTGAGGGCGTCGGTGAGCTGGTCGACCAGACCATCGTTGCCGAGCACGTCATCCACTCCTGCACGAACCAGGTCAAACGCGCCTTCGAGGGATGCTGTCAGTTCTGCGGTGAGTGCGCTGGCGACATCGTCAATGTTGTCCAGTTGACCTCCGGCACTGTCGAGCAGGTCGCCCAGGGCCCCATCGGCAATGCCTGCAAGCGCATCGGCGATGCCATCGTCGCCAAGCACGCTGTCCAGGCGATTGCCCACGAGCTCAAGGGCGCCGTCAACGGTGTTGTCTACAACGCTACCCACCTGGCTGGCAATGATGGCGACAGCATCGCCCAGTTCACTGACCGGGAGGCTGGTGAGGTCGTCATCGATCAGTTGGTCGAGCAGCCCTCCATCAGCCAGCACGCCTGCCAGGCTGCCCTGGACCAGGGCCGACGCGTAGCTGGCGGTGTCGACGACATGTCCGGCCACGCCGCCAACGACAGAGACGACACCATTGGCAATTCCTGTCACCAGGTCGAGGTTGTTGTTGCCGCCACCCAGCAGGCCGCCGAGCAGACCGCCCACCAGACCATCACTGCCGAGCAGGCCGCCCAGCAGGCCATCACCGCCCAGCAGGCCGCCGACTAAGCCATCGCCGCCGAGCAGACCGCCCAGCAGGCCATCACCGCCCAGCAATCCGCCGACCAGGCCATCACCGCCCAGCAGGCCATTGAGAAGGTTTGTATTCAGGACGCCACCGAGTAGGTCACCGCCCAGCAGACTATTGCTGCCGGTCAGGCTTGCAGTGGCGTTGCTGACAGCAGCGCTGATGGGGTTCAGTGCGGGTAAAGTCGTTTGAGTTACCATGAGATGCTCCATTCCGTGAATGCATTCGATAAATGGTATGTCAGAGGAGAATCGATATATCGACTCGATGGCACCAAAAAGCAGTGCTCAGGTAGGTGTTGTTTCAGGCGACTTTTGCGGGCGCTAACCGAAATTCATGAAGGCCAGGAGGCAAGTGGAGGCCATCGTGGATCATCCTTGCTGGAGGCCTTGGGTAACGCCCTTGTCGCTCATTAATTAGGTGCTGTAACAGCCCTACCCAATCTAGATCAGCTCTATATCCGGGGGCGTAAGGAATGGTTTTTGTTTGTAACGTTCCTGTTATTAAGGTGTGTTGCTTTTCAATGATAAGTGTTGGGTAAGGCGTTCTGTGGAACGGTGTTTTTTTATTTTCTGGCGCCAGTAGGAATTGGGTGGAAGAGTGGAGCTATTATCGTCCGTGATAATAGTGACTAATGCCAGCGGGGCTTGTTGTCTGGGCTTGTGTGCTTTTCAACCGTCCTCCAGAATGATTCTGTAGAACTCTGAAAGGGCAAAAATTACTCAGGGGGATTTTTATTTCTGGGGCAGTGGTGGAATGGTTCTCGTAGTGCTTTATACAGCCAAGTACAGTATGTGTGTCGTTTCCAGTTTCACATAAAGGGCATTCTGTTTCTCGAAGAAACAAAAACATGCATTTTTGATGCTGCATTTTTAGTGGTCATGGCGATGGAGAGCCTTCGCTCATGCCTGATTCGGAGGAAGATGCGAATTGTTGATATCGTGAAACTTAATGTTTATATGCGTGATTTTATATGTCGCTTTAGTCGTCCTTTATGCGTACTGTCTCTGTCATCGAGATGTTTCGATCATCGAACTCCGTGACTTGAATGCGAATCCTGTCACCGGCCTGGAATGAATAGGTATTCCTGCTGTGAATCACGCGGTCGAATTCGCCGTCGAGGAACATTGTGCAGCCACTGTCCGCACGGCCGTTTGGCGTTGCCTCGAAAACCCTGGCACGGACATGAATCCGTGTCGTTGCCTCACCGGTACTCGCCGCGTCGGGTGCAAGGGGTTGGGATGTTGTCGGTGCCAGTATCTCAGCCTTGAGCAGGCAGGAGTTCACATAGGAGGCCTGGGCCGTGGATGCAGTTGCGCTGAGTAATAGCACCAGTAACCCGCTGAACCATAAGTCCTTCATACGATGCGACTCCTTGTATCAATGCCCGAGAGTATCATGGGGGGGTGTACCTTGGCCTCCGAGGTCCTGTTGTTTGACCTGGCGTAAGTCGAGAACTGGTCTGGAGAGGTCTTGTCTGCAGAAACTGAGTGCAAGGTATTGGACCTCTCCAGCGCCACCATGATGGATCTGGCTCAGGTTCTGTTGACGGACAGGCCACCATCGACAAGCATCGTGGTTCCGCTTACAAAGCTCGAGGCATCCGAGGCCAGAAAGAGTGCTGCGCGTGCCACCTCTTCGGGATCGGCGATACGCTTGAGAGCGTGCAGTCCCTCAACAAAGTCCCGTACTTCCTGAGTTGCTCCGGGTAGGTTCACCATGTTGGCCGGTGTATCTGTTCCGCCCGGCAGGATAGCGTTTACCCGCAGTCCCTGTGGACCATGCTCAACGGCCAGTGTTCTTGTGAGGCCTGTCATTCCAGCCTTGCTTGCGGCATAGGCTGACAAGCCGGATATACCGACCGTATTTCCGACAAAGCTTGACGTGAAGATCAGTGAGCCGCCTCCGCGTGCGAGGATGGCAGGAACCTGATGTTTGGCACCGAGGAAGGCACTGGTCAGGTTGGTATTGAGGACGTCATGCCAGCTTTCAAGCGATGTCTCTGTCATCGGCTCGATAGCTCCCAGAATGCCGGCATTGTTGAAGGCAATATCCAGCCCACCAAAATGCTCGACAGCTGTGCTGACCAACTGCCTGGCATGGCTTTCTTTCTTGACGTCGCCGACCACGGCGATCGCTTTCCCACCTGCTGCCTCGATTTTCTCCACAATGCTGTCGAGCGCCGGTTGCTGACGGCCACTGAGAACAACATTGGCGCCTTCGCTGGCAAACAGCAGGGCAGTGGCTCGGCCAATACCGGAACTGGCGCCGGTGATAATCACAGTTTTCTGATGAAGCATATCCATGGAAGATCTCCTGAAGCAAAGAGTTGTAAATGAAACAAGGAGTTGGGAATTGAACGAGGCGTTGTAAAACCGCCCCGGTGCGGTACGGCTCAGGAGTGGACTATCGTGGATAGGATGGCTCACAACACTCCGATTCCTGCGTTTGAATCAGAAGTTGGTCAAAGGGTGGCGGTAGTTCCTGACCTCGGAGCAGGGCGCAGGACCGTCCGCAGCAGAACCTTCCGCCGGGTTGTGGTCAAATGGTCATCTCATTTCCACTATCAGGATGAATAACCATGAAAAGGATGTTTGGTTCTGTTTATTTCCTGCTTCTGTCGGCAATGCTGGCGGGGTGTGCTGCTGATGGGCATTCTCGCAATGGCAGCGCTGAAGCGTCGCTGGGCGAGCTGCCGGCCAGCTTTCAGGGTGATCTTCCCTGTGCCGACTGTGCGGGGATACGTCATCAGCTTTCGCTGTTACCGGATGGCGTCTACAGCCTGAACACAACCTATCTGGGCGAGGGCGAGGAGGCTCGTTTTCATGAGCAGGGCAAATGGTCACTTGATGGTAGCGGCGACACTCTGACCCTCGATGATGGCGAGCAACCTCGCAAGTGGCGGGTAGAAGATGCCTCAACCCTGGAAGCCCTCGACCTGGAGGGCAACGAGATCGAGTCGACTCTGGACTACACTCTCAAGCGCACCGATGGTTTCGTTACGGACAGCCTGGAGAATACCTACTGGAAGCTGATCGAATTGGACGGTAAGTCCATCGATATGGCTGAAGGCCAGCGTGAACCGCATCTGGTGCTGCATGCCGAGGACGCGCGAGTCGCAGGTTCCACAGGCTGCAATCGACTGATGGGCGGCTATGAGAAGAACGGCGATAGCCTCCGCTTCAGTCAGGTCGCGACCACCATGATGGCCTGTATCAATGGTACGGATGCGGATGTCGAGCCGCGCTTCCTCGACGTACTGGAGGAGACCGCAAGCTATCGCGTGCTGGCCGACCATCTCGAGCTACACGATGCCGATGGCGAGGTTCTGGCTCGCTTTGAAGTGCGTCATCTGACCTGAGGTCGCTGTTGTCGAGGGTGTCCAGGGTTCCGTGCCATCCGACCGGCTCTTGTGGCCGGTCGGATACGTGTTGGTCTTGTGCCAACGCTCGCTGCAAGGCTTCCGGGGGCCCTCCGGAGCCTCTTTCGCAAGGAGGTCTGTCATGGATCATCATGCCTATCAGCACGCTCTCGCCAGTGTACTCGGAGGGAGTGAGCTGCCCTTTCCCGAGGCGGAATTCATGGCACGTCGTCGAGCCTTGCGTCGCTCGATGCAGGCGCACGGGTTCGACGCTCTGCTGCTCACGGATCCCGCTGACCTCTACTACCTGACCGGCTATCACACCTTTGAGGTCTCGGTGCATGCCTGTCTGGTGGTCACGGCCGAAAGACTGGTGCTGCAGGTACCTTCCATCGAGACCGGGCCGGCGGTGGTCACCGCGGTCGTCGACGAGATCATTGGCTATCGCTGGGAATGCATCGATGAGGTGATCGAACCGCTGGCCGACATTCTGGTGCCACACCCGGTCATTGGCGTGGATGCCTTCAGTGCCGGGCTGCGTCACGGTGTGTTCGGTGAATTGCAGTTGCGGCTGGGTAGGGAGCGCTTCCGCAACGATGGCGGTGAGCTGCTCGACCGGTTGCGTATCGTCAAGAGCACTGCTGAGCTGGAGTGTCTGCGCGAGAGTGCTCGGATCACGTCCAGTGGACTCCGCTCGGCCATGGCGATCATCAAACCGGGTATTACCGACAATGATGTCGCCGCGGAAGGCGCTCGCGCCATGCTGGCGGAAGGCAGCGAATTCATGAGTCTGCAGCCCATCGTCACCAGTGGCCGACGTGTCGGTACCATTCACGTCAACCACAAGCGCCAGTTGATCGCAGCGGATGAGCCGGTGTTCCTGGAATTTGGCTCGGCATACCAGCGCTATACGGCACCGATGATGCGCACTGCTGTGGCAGGTCGTCCTTCTGGTGAGATGGAACGAATCGCGGAGCTGTGCCGGAGACTGGGAGAAACGTTGTGTGAGGCCATGCGACCGGGAAACACCTTCGATGATGCGGCGCGTGCCGCCGAGATGATCCTGGCACCGCATGCGGAGCAGGTATTCTTCTCGGGCGTGTTCGGTTACGCCGTGGGCGCCCAGTTTCCACCGAGTTGGGTCGAGGGCACGGGGTTCATCGCCCGCGGTCAGTTGCGCGAATTCGAAGCCGATATGGTGTTCCATCTGCCGCTGTGTCTGCGCCTGCCCGGGCAATGGGGCGTTGGTCTGAGTGACACCGTGCGCGTGACACCCAGTGGTGGGGTGGCATTGACCGACAATGACTGGCGCCTGATGTCGGTGCAATAGCCGCGATCTCATGGGGCGATTGCATGATTATTAACATGGCAATCAAATAGCTCATCCTGATCGATTTGATTGTCGTCCGCACCACACTGGCGCAGATGCACGGATCTGCTGGTGTGGTCTCGCGTCGGCCTGATGGCCGACGGCGGCACGTCCATGTGCCGCCATTAACCCAACATGAAAGCATGCCGGGTTAATATCTCTTGACCTGAAGTTAACTTGAGGAATTATCGTGCACGGACACGTCACCCCGATATACCAGAGAGTACTGATATGTTCCGTTACTTCGAGAACCTGGTAAACCCCTATCCCGAGGGGGAGCCGAAGGTACCGCCACGAGGGTTGCTGCCCTTCATCATTCATTTCTCGCGTCCGGTGGCGGGTCTGCTGCTTGCCATGTCACTGGCCACGGCACTGGTCTCGGCTACCGAGGTGGTGTTCTTCCACTACATGGGGGAGTTGGTTGACTGGCTTTCCAGCGCCGAGCGCGAAGGGTTTCTCGATGAGCATGGCTGGCGTCTGGCGGGTATGGGACTGCTGGTGCTGATCGGGTTGCCGTTGCTGGTACTGCTGCAGTCGCTGCTGACCCACCAGGGAATTTTCGGCAACTATCCGATGCTCGGTCGCTGGCTGGCACACCGTCACATGCTGCGCCAGAGCATGTCCTTCTTCCAGGACGAATTCGCCGGACGGGTGTCGCAGAAGGTCATGCAGACGGCACTGGCGGTGCGTGAGACGGTCATGAAATTGATGGACCTGCTGGTCTATGTGGCTGTCTATTTCACTGGCGCCATGCTGCTGCTGGGCAGCGCTGAGCCCTGGCTGATGGCGCCGCTGGTACTGTGGTTGGCGGGCTATATTGCCATCATGCGCGTGTTTGTGCCCCGGTTGCGCAATGTCTCGATGGCTCAGGCGGATGCCCGTGCGCGAATGACTGGTCGCGTGGTGGACAGCTACAGCAATATCCAGACCATAAAACTGTTCGCCGACACCCATCGTGAGCAGGACTATGCCCGCGATGCCATGGAGGCGTTCATGGTCACGGTGCACGATCAGATGCGTCTGGCGACAAAGTTGTCAGTGAGCCTGACCCTGCTCAATTCCATGTTGTTGGTCGGCATTGGGGCAATGGCAGTGGGTGCCTGGTACCTGGAAGCGGTCTCGCTGGGTGTGATTGCCGTGGCGATTGGTCTGGTGATGCGTATTCGCTTCATGTCCGACTGGATTCTGTGGGAAGTAGCCAGCCTGTTCGAGAATATCGGTACCGTGCAGGATGGCATCAATACCATCGCTCGCACACCGGAAGTACTGGATGCACCGGACGCTGGGGAGCTCGTCGTGCCCCTTGGCAAGATCCATTTCGATGCCCTGCGTTTTGGCTACGACCTGCCGACAGGCGAGGCACGGCGCGTCTTTGACGGGCTTGACCTGATCATCGCGCCGGGCGAGAAGGTCGGTATCATCGGCCGCTCCGGGGCCGGCAAGTCAACCCTTGCCAACCTGTTGCTGCGCTTCTATGACCTGGAAGGTGGTGCGATTCGCATCGATGGTCAGGACATTGCCGGTGTCACCCAGGAGTCCTTGCGTCATCATATCGGCATGGTCACCCAGGACACTTCACTGCTGCACCGTTCGGTGCGTGACAACATTCGTTACGGCAGCCCGGATGCCAGTGAGGAAGCCATCTGGCAGGCAGTGCGTCAGGCTCATGCCGATAGTTTCCTCGAGGAACTGGTCGATCCTCAGGGGCGGCGTGGTCTGGATGCGCATGTCGGTGAGCGTGGGGTGAAGCTGTCCGGTGGACAGCGGCAGCGTATTGCCATCGCTCGGGTACTGCTCAAGAACGCGCCGATTCTGGTACTCGACGAGGCAACCTCGGCGCTGGATTCCGAAGTGGAGGCCGCTATCCAGGAGCAACTCTACACTCTGATGGAAGGCAAGTCGGTCATTGCCATTGCCCATCGCCTGTCGACCATCGCCATGCTCGACCGCCTGGTGGTGATCGATGAAGGGCGCATCGTAGAGACCGGCAGTCATGAGCAGCTGTTGGCTCAGGATGGCCTGTATGCGGGGCTGTGGCGGCGGCAATCCGGTGGCTTCCTCGGCGTCGATGCCTCGGTCGAGCCGCATGAATCATCCCCCAGGGAGGAGGTGACGCCGTGAGTTCCGAGGTGCTGAGAAATGAGTACTGCGAAATGAGACAGAAGAACCGCCTTGTATGGCGGTTCTTCTGTAGCCGGGAAGCGGTTTGCCGGGCGTTGTTTCAGCTTCAGGCATAGGCCTGTGGTGACTCGATGTCGAGCTGAGGCAGAATGTGATCCAGTTCGGCAACGGACCTGGGGGCGAGCTCGCCGGCACGTGACTGACCCAGTGACGGTGATATCAGCTCATACCCTTCATCAATATGCTCATTGAACTGGCTGACATCACCATCCTCGAGGTGCTGGTCGAGGGTATTGAGCAGGTTGTCACGCAATGCACCGAGCATGACTTCGCCGTTCTCTCCCTGGGGAATCGAGTTGATCCACTCCACCGTCTGCTCCGGGGTGAGCCCATGCAGTTCGCCATAGCGCATCAGTAGCGGCACGGCGTTGTAGCCATCTTCGCTGCGCTCGATCAGTACCTCTGCGGCTTCCTCGCTGAATCCGGCATGGGTCAGGAAGTTGGCGGTGGTCTGGGTTTCGTAGGGCGTCTCCTTCAGCGATTCCTGGATATACAGACCCAGTGACGCGGCCGTAGCGATACCGAAGCCCACCGGGCCACCCCAACTGGTGGAGCCGAACAACAGTGCCATGCTGACACCGCCGGCGACCGCGGCGTTCAGCCCGGCACCGAGGTAGTCTCCTTCCTGGAAGCGCGCGACGGCATCGGCACCTGCCAGAGTGGCGCCCATGATATGCACGAATCTGCCGGCTGCCTTGAGGTTGCCCACGGTGCCGGTGTCGGTGACATTGCGATAGGCGGCCACCAGCTGGGCGCTGTCAACGCCGACTCGAGAGAGCGCCACGCCGAACTCGGCGGAATTACGCAGATTGGGGTCTTCGAGGAAGTTGTGCCCGGCATTGATCAGCCCGGACCCCACGATGGCGAATGCGGTTGTGCGGAAAGTCGTGCTGAAGGGGATATTGCTGTTGCGCACGAACTTGCCATCGATCTGGTCGAGGGTGTTGTTGAGATTGCGCAGGATACCGTTGACCCGACCGAATTCATTGCTTCCCTCCAGCGGCTCGCTGGGAAGGACGCCACTGAGCATTGTGGCTATCTCGTTGAGGTCGCTGGTCGAGACGCCCATCAGCTCTGCCAGCTGAGGCTTGTCGCTCAGTGCTTCTTCGATGCTCTGGCGGGCGTCGGCCATGGCGTCGGCATCGGTGAAGTCTAGATCCGCCGCAGAGCTCAGCACATTCTCGTTGAGGTAGGCACCGACCAGGGTGGCGGCAAGAGGATCGTCACCGCTGATACCCAGTTCGTTGAATGTCTCTACCAGTGCATCGCCAGCTTCTCCACGCACCAGCTCGGGATTCTCCTGCAGCGCCGTGGACACGGCCAACCGAGCATTGGGATCATCGATCAGACCATCGATGCGTTCTTGATAATCCGAACGTATCCCGTCAGGTAGGCTCTGCAATTGCTGGATGTGCTCCAGCAGGGTTGTGCCACTGTCGGCCAGGTCTTCGCGCATGCCTTCCAGTTCGGTGCTCCATTCATCACCCTGAGACTCGATGTAATCCTCAATGGCGGCCTCCATCTGCTCGGGCGTCATGGCGGAGCCACCGGTATCAATCAGGTAGCCCAGTTCCTGGAGGTGTTCGTAATAGGCCTCGGACTGGTCCCCGATGGTTTGATCGCGGAACCGCTCGGCGGTGCCAATGACTTCCTCCCGGAAGCCGTCCATGACGCCTTCCCGGGAGGCAAGCTCAATAGCGATGGCAGGAATCCTGTTTCCTTCAGAGACGGCCTGATTCATGGCTGCGCGCAGGCCATTCATGTCGAACAGACTCATGTCGACTACCTGTTCCACCGCCGCGTCACCCTTCTCTGTTCCTGCAATCCGGTCGAGGATGCCGTTGAGGATCATGGTGCCGCTATAGCCGATCTCTACACCGGCGTACCCTTCATCCCTGAAGTTCTGTTGCGCCTGCTCGAGCTGCGGGAGCATGGCGTCCACTACCTCGCCGGCGAACTCCGGTGGTAGGTCCTCGGTCAGGGTCTCCAGACGTTCCATGGCCTGCAGGGTCCGGGCTGCCGGCATTTCATTGTCGTTGCCTTCCTCCAGGATCGGCTCGGCGGCCCACTCGACGGCCTCATCAATGATCGCCTGACCATCGCTGGAGCGATCCAGAGCCGCCTGGACCCGCTCGGAGGCATTGCTGTAACCCTCTTCGTAGATGTGCAGGGCTTCGGCTGGGTCATCAGCGGCCTGGGCCTCGGCGATGAAGTCGGAGGCACTGTTCTCGGCAATCTCGCGAACCTCACTGGAACGATCCAGCGCGGACTGCACGGCAGGAGAGGCATTGTCATAGGCCTCCTCCAGCATCTGGAGCGCCTGCTCCGGGTCACTCTCGGCCTGGGCGTCAGCGATGATCTCCCGGGCCTCATTCTCCACTTCGGGCCCGCCATGACTGGTTTCGCCCAGGTCGAGGTTGAGCTCCTCCGCGGCCTGCTCAATGGCCATCTGAGCCGGACCGGCATCAACCCAGTCGTGATCATACAGGCGCTGCAGGGCTGCCTGTTGCTCTTCCGGGGGGAGGTGGCTGACATAGGTCTGCACATCGCTGGCCAGTTCCCCGACCTCGGCATCCATATCAACCGCCGAAGGGTCATCGGCATATTCGAGGTTATTGCCCTGTTCGCGGAGACTCTGTACGAAATCCGACTCTCCCTCGGGGATACCCTGTGCATCACGTGGCGAAGTGGCCGCTTCTTCCGGGGACGTGTGGGGAACGAACACCACATCGCCGACATCGATCTGATCGGGTGCCGACAGGTCATCGCGCTGGTTGAGCTCGAGAAGCTCATTGAAGTCGACATTCAGCTCTTCGGCGATCTCGAACAGGCTGTCACCTTCCTCGACGACAAAGATGCGTTCTTCGCCGGCATCCAGTTCGCCCGGGCCGCCCGCGTCTTCCCGCGAGTCGAGCGCACTCTCGACGGCATTCTCGAAACGTTGCTGCTGGGCCTGGCTCAAGGCGGTTGAGGTCATGCCATCGGCACTGTACCGCCGCAGGGTCTCGATATCGATTCGGTATGACATGGTGCCCACTCTTGCGTACTGATGAGAAGGTTCGAGCCTAGGGGCGGACCTGGCGCGAGTGGGTGAATTTTCAATGAATAATCCATGAACCTCTTATGAAGCACTGATGAAACACCCAAGGAACGGCAAGGCCTCCTCGTGTGCCAGGCCGAGCATAGAGTGTGTGAAGGGGATGCCTTGGTACTCAAATCGGGAATTTGTCGATGGTAGCGGTTGGGTATACTGCCCACACTGACTCTGAATACCGATTTCTGAACACCAATTTCTGAAGAGCAATTTCTTGAGAGCAATGGAGTAGAGCTGGATGCAGCAGATGGTTCGCGTTGCCGCCCTGACCGGCTATGTTGCACTGCTGGCCGAGTGCAAGGTCGAAGCCCGGCACCTGCTCGCGGATCTGGGGTTACCTCCGGATTACCTCGATCGTCCGGATCGACTGATTCCCGTCTTGACCAAGATCGACCTGCTGGAACTGGCGGCCCGCGTCACGGGATGTCGTCATTTCGGCTTGTTGCTTGGCCGCCATCAGAATATCTCCACCCTGGGTCTCGTGGGACTGCTGATACAGCAGTGCGAGACCATGCGCGAGGCACTCACCATCATCGCGGAGCAGATCGGTCGCCATGTTCAGGGACTGGAGGTACGTCTGGCCGAAACCGAGGATCAGGCGTTCTATCACTTTACCTACCGAGTGGATGGCCAGACGCAACCGTCACGTCAGCACAGCGACCACACACTGATGGTGGCCTACAACATCATCTCCTTTCTGTATGGCGAGTCGATCAAGTTGCGCGCGGTCTATCTGGTCGGTGATGAGCCCGTCGATGTGGAGCCCTACACGCGTCTGCTGCAGGCGCCGTTGTGCTTCAACAACAGAGACAGTGCGCTGGTCTTTGATCGCAGCTGTCTGGAGCAACCCATCTCCGGGGGAAGTCCGATGTTGCGCCGTCTGATCAATTCATTGATGCGTCACCATCAATGGAATGATATCGAGGACAAGGTGGAGTGGATCATCACCAACCTGCTGCCGCTGGATCAGGTGAAACTGGACGATGTCGCCGGTGCGCTGGCGGTGTCGGCACGAACACTGCAGGCACGGCTCGCCCAGCGCGGCCTGAGCTTCCAGCAATTGCTCGACAGGGCTCGCATGAAGGCAGCGCAGGCCTACCTGCTCGATACCGACCTCAGCCTGAGCGAGATTGCCGAGTTGCTTGGCTACAGTCAGTTGAGTGCCTTGACGAGAAGTTTCAAGCGCGTCACTGGCCTGAGTCCTACCCAGTGGCGACGAAAGCATAAGACGGAAAACGCTGGTTTTGCGTGATCTGTCAAATTAGATGCATGACGGGTCAATGTTTGCCGCAGTGAGTTCTCTATTCTGCTTGGACACCACAAGCAAACGACAACCAACAAAGAACAACTATAGGTGGCATGCCATGACCACAGATCAGCAGACAGTACTTGAAAGGCAAGAATCCAGGTTACCGCCCGATACCTGTTCCCTGCTCTGTTAGGCATGCGGTCCTGCTGACGACAGCGCCTCCCGGAAGGCCTCCTGCCCACTGAATCTGTGGTGGAGATGTCCGAGCGGCAAAAAGAACGACGACACGCTTGAGGACCAGACCATGCATTTGCTCCAATCCGCGCACGCACCTCGTGCGCGCGGGCTCTCTCATGCCCAATTTCAGGAATCCGACGGAGATCGGATAACGGTTTCGCGAAAATTCAGTGGTGGCGTCTGCCCCTGGTTGCTCCCTTCCTGCCTGCTGATGGCAGCGTCTCCCGCTGATGCCATTGAGCGAAATTTCGGTGAAGTCGAGGCGACGCTTTCGGGCTCATTGAGCGCCGGGGCGATATGGAGTACCGAGTCCGCCGACGAGGCTTTTGTCTTCGAGGGGAATGCGGACGCAGCCGGCTTGAACGGCAGCGGTTATAACCCCATTGGAGGACGCAACAATGATGATGGGCGTATCAACTACGCGGATCGTGAGTTGACCTCGACACCTATCATCTTCACGACTCAGCTTGATCTGGAGTACCGCAACGTCGGGGCGCGTATTGCCGGCAAGGCCTGGTACGACCTCTATCAGGAACATCACGAAGTGCCCTTCGGCAGCCTCGCCAATGGCTATGCCAGCAACGAGCCTCTGGACGACAGCAACTACGATCGGGAGTCACGATTCAAGGGCGCGACTTTCACCGAGGCCTACGTCTACGGCAACTTCGATGTGGCCGATCATGACTTGATGGTGACTCTGGGCGACCAGTATCTGCCCTGGGGAGAGAGCAAGTTCTTCGTCAATGGCATCAATACCATCAACCCCTATCGTCCGGCGGCACTGCGCATGCCGGGCGACAATCTGCGTCTGCCGACAACGTTGCTCAGCGCGGAATTCGAACTGACCAACAAGTGGCAGATGGGGGCCTTCTATCAGTTGGATTGGGACAGCACCGTGCTCGATGGTTGTGGTACGGCGTTCAGTACCCACGACTATGTGGCGGGAGGATGTAGCGGGGCTGTCATCGGCAGTGGGGCTGTACCCAGTGACGTGAATGATCCCTACGGCTATCACAATGACTTGATGATCGAGCGAGCGGGTGACAATACGCCGAGTGACATGGGGCAGTTCGGATTGAGTCTCGGATATCATCCCAATGAAGACACCGCGATAACTGCCTATGCCATGAATATCCACTCGCGTCGGCCTTATGCCAGCGTCATTTCGGGGGGGTATACCAGCCCGGACGACAATGGCCTCTCGCCAGGCTGGCGGCCACCGACAGACTCGAGTTACGACCCGGACCTCAATGCGAAGTACTTCGCTGACTATCCCGAGGATATTCAGATATTCGGGCTGGGTTTCCACACCAGGTTTGGTCAGGCCACTCAGGTCTTTGGTGAATACAGCTTCCGCCATGATCAGCCGCTGCAACTGGCCACCTCTGACCTGATCGCCGCCTTCGCCCGGGACCCGGAGCTGCTTTCCAATGCCATCGGTGAAGACATCACGTTGGCCGATGGGGCCAGATCAACTGCGCCGGGAGACACCTTCAATGGCTACGACCGCTATGACGTCTCGCAACTGGCTTTCGGCGCCATTCAGCCGATACCCAACGTACTCGGCTCCAAGGCGCTGGTGCTGGTGGGCGAGGTCGGCATGAAGTACGTCCATGACCTGGCAGATCTTGAGGACCGCCGTTATACCAAGGGCGACCGATTCGGAACCGATCTGGCGCAGGGCAGCGAGATTGGTTGTGCCATCGGCACACCCAACGCGGATTACACCGGACGTGGATGTTCCAGTGATGGTTATGCAAGCGATTTCTCCTGGGGGTATCGCCTGCGCGGTCAGTTGATCTATCCCGATGTCGTGCCGGGCCTGACGCTAACGCCCTATGTCATGTTCGGACATGACGTCTCTGGCTGGTCCTATGATGCCAACTTCGTCGAGGACCGGCTGTTGGGCAGTGCAGGGCTCAAGGCCGAATATCAGGATCGCTACTTTGCTGAAGTCCTGTGGGCAGGCAGCGGCAACACGGATTATGCCGATACGGATTTTGACTTCATCACGGCGGCGGCTGGCTTGAAATTCTGAGCCGGGGCGCGATAAGGCGACATACCGCATTGGCCACCAATATTGATGACGCATAACGAGTGCTGGTCCGACAGTTCGCCGTCGAGGCCGGCCGATTCACATCGCGGTGCATGCATTACTTCTACTGCAACAGCCAGAACTGCAACAGCCAGAACAGCAACAGCCAGAACAGCAACAGCCAGAACAGCAACAGCCAGAACAGCAACAGCATGCCCAATACCCGGTAACGACAACCATAACGACGAGGAAACGCCATGACTCGACTTCCCTTTGCTGCTTCGGTGCTGACTGCGGCGATCGCCCTGGGCAGCAGCAGCTTGTGCTGGGCTGAGTACAACGAGGCCATTACGCCGAAATCGGCTACTGCCGCCACTCAAGCGGCCAATGCGGCAGTACTCGAGGAGTTGGATTTTGCCGATCGCAGTGACTTCGAGGATGCTCAACGTGGGCTGATCAAGGCCACCCCGGATCTGGTGGTCAAGGATGCCGATGGCAGGGTGGTATGGGATGTATCTGTGTATCAGGAATTTCTGCAGGGGGATGCGCCGGATACCGTGAACCCCAGTCTGTGGCGTCTGGCACAGCTCAACAACACTCCGGGCCTGTACGAGGTCACGGATGGCATCTATCAGGTCCGCGGCTTTGATCTCGCTACCATGACAGTCGTGCGTGGCGATACCGGCTGGATCGTCATCGACCCCTTGACCACGGCGGAACCTTCAAGGGCCGCGATGGAACTGGTCAATAGTGAACTGGGCGAGCGTCCGGTCACTGCGGTTATCTATACGCACTCCCATGCCGATCACTTTGCCGGAGTGAGAGGCGTCGTCTCTCGGGAACAGGTGGCGGCAGGAGATGTCCGTGTCATCGGGCCGGAGCATATTACTGACCATGTCGCCAGCGAGTCGGTATTGCTGGGTAATGTGATGAGTCGGCGTTCCCAGTACATGTTCGGCTTCGGGCTGCCGCGCAATGCTCAGCAGCAAGTGGATGCGGGCCTGGGCAAGGGAGTCTCCAACGGGACCTTTACCTTTATCGAGCCGACCGAGGAGATCACCGAGACCGGCCAGACCTTGACGGTCGATGGTGTCGATATCGAGTTTCTGATGGCGCCGGGCACCGAGGCCGATGCGGAGATGGTGTTCTACTTCCCGGAGCAGCGTGCGTTGCTGGCCGCGGAGATTCTCAATGCTTCATTGCACAACATTCTCACGCCTCGCGGGGCGAAGATTCGCGACGCTCTGGTCTGGTCCGGAGCGCTGGATGAGGTATTGCAGCATTTCGGTGATCGTACCGATGTGGTGCTGACCTCGCATTACTGGCCGCGCTGGGGACAGGAAGAGGTGCATGACTACATCGAGAAGCAGCGCGATATGCTCAAGTATCTCCACGATCAGACGCTGAGGTTGGCTAACCTGGGCTACAAGCGTGACGAGATCGCCGAAGCCATCGAAATCCCTGACAGCCTCGCCAACGAGTGGTTCAACCGCGGTTACTACGGCACCATCGAGCACAATGTAAAAGGTATCTATCAGCGTTACCTTGGCTTCTGGAGTGGCAACCCGGCCACCCTGGACCCGCTGCCTGAACAGAGCGCTGGTGAGCGTTATGTCGAGGCCATGGGCGGTGCCGAGGCGGTAATGGAAATGGGCCAGGCAGCCTTCGATGAAGGCGACTACCGCTGGGGCGCCATGCTGATGAACCATCTGGTGATGGCGCAGCCGGACAACCAGACGGCCCGTGAGCTTCAGGCGGATATCTTCGAGCAGCTGGGCTATCAGGCGGAGTCCGCTCCGTGGCGCAATATCTACCTGACCGGTGCCCGGGAACTGAGAAATGGCTTCGACCCTGCGAGTGTGGTGACAACGGCCTCGCCGGATATTCTCCAGGTGCTGCCCATCGAGCAGATCTTCGACCTGCTGGCGGTACGCCTCAATGGCCCGAAGGCCGATGGACTGGAACTGGACATCGACTGGCACTTCACTGGTGATGAGCCGCAGGAGTTCCGCATGAGTCTGGACAATTCGGTACTGCGTTATCGCAATGGCATTGATGAAGGCGCCGAGGAGCCCGATCTCAGCCTGACCCTGAGCCGGGACGTGCTCAACAGGGTGCTGTTGCAGCAGACCAGCCTGGGTGCCGAGATCGAGGCCGGTAATGTGACCACCGAAGGCGATGTTCAGGTACTGGGCCAACTATTCTCGCTGCTGGACAACTTCACTCCGACCTTCCCCATCGCCACCTCGGCGGTACCGGCGGGGGAAGACGGCGAGGAATGATCCCGGCCGATTGATGACGCCCGTTCAGGCGAGCGCCAGTAGATAGCGGTAAACAACAGAAGCCTCGTGGAATTACCCTCGAGGCTTCTGTATTTACGCTGATCTGCGCAGCACCATCATGCCAGCCAGGAGAGCGGGTGATGTTGTATTGCTGCTCCAATGATGTACAGGAAGATCAGTATGGCGACTACGGCAGCGGCCCCACGAATGGCTGGTGTTCTGCCACGTTTGATGGCGATGGTTCCCACCAGAATGTAGGCCACAAGGCCAATCAACTTGGCGGCCAGCCAGGGGTGTTGGTGCGGCCAGAAACGCAGCATCACCATCAGCGATATGCCCAGCACCAGTAGTGCAGAATCGACAAGGTGCGGCACAACGCGCACCCAGCGTGCATGCAGCTGTGGTGCTTCCCGTACCGACCACCAGGCACGCAACATGAACAACGCCAGGCTCAACCCGGCGAAGGTCATGTGCAGGTGTTTGATCAACAGATAATCTGTCGTCACTCAGCCATCCCTGTCGGTCCTTCCGCCAGTACGTCCCGGCACATGCCTGACGTCAACGCATCAATGAACCGTCCATGCCATCGTCGTCCAGTGAGAAGCCCTCGACGCCGATTTCTGCCTCCAGTGCCAGCAGGTAATGACGCAGCGCCATACGGGTCGCCTGTTCCGTCAGCTCGCGAACTACCCGTTCCTGCACGGCGTTGTAGGATAGAGGACGCTTCTCTCTGTGTTCATCCACATGGACCACATGCCAGCCGTAGCGTGATGCCAGTGGGCGGTCATGCAGCCCCTCCGGCAGGCGTGCGAGCGCTCGATCAAGTTCGGCGACGGTCTGTCCCGGGCTGAGCCATCCCAGGTCACCCCCCTGGTCACGTGATGGGCAGGAGGAATATCGTTGAGCCAGATCGGTAAAGTACTCCTTGTGCTGGGTCAGGGTCTTGATCAGTCTGGTCGACTGACGATATTGGCGGTCACGTTCTTCAGCGTCGTCTGGCGCGGCGGCCAGCAGGATGTGTCGAACCCGGTATCGTGGAGGTTCGCAAAAGCGCTCTGGATGATGATGGTAGAAACGCAGACAGGCCTCCTCATCAGGCTCCGGTACCGTCAATTCCTGCTCCAGCATTCGGGCGATGTCGTTTTCCCCCGGATCACTGAATCCATCGCTGTGTAGCCCGAGGGTGATGGCACGCTGGCGCAGCAGTTCCTGAATGACAAGTGCTCGGGCCGCCGACCTGGCTGCGGTATCGCGGTCAGCGGCAGGATGGAACTGCATTTCGCCTGCCACCGCGGCCTCATCGATCACTCCGTCGCCGACTCGAATCTGCAGGTTGCTGCCGGGGACGTTCTCTACGGGAATGGTCTGCATGTCGGGACTCCTTCAGGCGCGTCGTCTGACGATCTGGTAGCGACGGCCGAGGTAGCCGAGGGGCGCACTCCAGGCATGCACCAGTCGCGTGAACGGGAAGATCAACACAATGGTCAGCCCGATGAAGATATGGACGTGGTAGATCCAACTGAGCCCGACGAGATGAGCGGCGGCATTGCCCTTGAAGAACACGATCGCCTGGGCCCATTGCGCCAGTCGCACCATGACCCCGCCATCAAGGTGCTGCATGGCGGCGGGAATCGTCAACAGTCCCAGGGCGACCTGAAGGACCAGCAGCAGCAGGATCAGGTTGTCCATGGTGCTGGAGGTTGCCTTGACGCGTGGGTCTGTCAGGCGGCGGATCAATAGCATGGTGCCGCCGACCAGACACATCACGCCGGCGATGCCGCCGACCAGAATAGCCATGATCTGTTTGTTGCCTGCGCTGATGAAGGGTTCATACATCCAGTGTGGCGTCAGCAGCCCTACCAGATGGCCGAAGAAGATCACCAGAATGCCGACATGGAACAGTGGGCTGGCCCAGCGCATGCGCTTCGAGGACAGCATCTGGCTAGAACCGGTCTTCCAGGTGTACTGACCGTGATCGAAGCGCATCAGGCTGCCGATCAGAAACACACTGCCTGCCAGGTACGGGTAGAGGCCAAACAACAAGGTATGCAGGTAACTCATGTCACACCTCCTGAAGGTTGGGAGGGAGCGCGACCGAGGTCGTCGATGCGGATGGTTTCCGGTTGTACGCCATTGCGGCGTTGAGCCATGCGTTGCCCCTCGGCGGATTGCAGGGCGCAGTCCTGGTCGGAATCGGCAGAGAAGCGCACGGCTTCTTCTTCCCAGACCGCATCGAGAGCGGCGGGAGTGGTGTCATCCGGCTCCTGCTGTGCCTGGTCGCGGTGGCCATCGATCAGTGATTCTTCGCCGATCAGGCACAGCAATGTCAACGGAATCAGGGAGTAATGGCGGTTTCGTGTCTCCAGTCGAGCCGTCAACAGTGCCAGGATATGGCTGATGTCCCCCAGCCAGCGGGCAATCTCGTGGCCGGGCTGAGTCGACAGGTATTCCAGAAACAGTGGCAGGTGATCGGGAAGCTCGCGACGGTCAAGGCTGAAGCCTGCCTCTTCGTATTGCCCGAGCAGATCGACCATGGCCTGGCCGCGATCGCGGGACTCACCATGCACATGTTCGAAAAGCAGCAGTGAAGTGGACCGTCCCCGATCAAACAGCTCTACATAGGCGGCCTGGTTGTCGAGTAATGGTGTCTCTGCCAGTTGCCGAGTCCACTCCATCAGTTCGTGACGTGGGGCTGAGGAGGGCAAGGGCATGCGCTCGAATGCCACACGAATCTCCGGTGTGGCAGCCACCAGCTCTGCATTCGGGTAGTCCAGCATCCGTGCCAGGGCGCGGATACCCAACGTCAGCGCATCAGCCATGACGTGCCTCCTCACCAGTCGGGTCATATTGCTCGACCTGTACCAGGGTACTGTTCTGCTTGCGTCCACCGAACAGGCTGGCATCGCTGTCGCCGCCCTGGCAGCCATTGCCGAAGGTGAAGCCACAGCCGCCGCGCTCCGGGAAGGCATCTCTGGCCTGCTCGCGGTGGCTGGTGGGGATCACGAAGCGATCCTCGTAGTTGGCGATGGCCAGGTAGCGATACATGTCCTCGACCTGAGCTTCACTGAGCCCGACCTCGTCAAGCAAGGAATGATCGAGCTCGCCATCGACATGCTTGCCGCGCATGTAGTGGCGCATGGCCATCATGCGCTTGAGCGCTAGAATGACCGGTGCTTCGTCCCCCGCGGTGAGCATGTTGGCGAGGTACTTGACTGGAATCCGCAGTGACTCGACATCGGGCAGAATGCCCTTTTGCTCGACATGGCCAGCGTCAACGGCGGACTGGATCGGCGACAGCGGCGGCACATACCAGACCATCGGCAGGGTGCGGTATTCCGGATGCAGCGGCAGGGCCAGTTGCCAGTCCATGGCCAGTTTGTAGACTGGCGATTGTTGAGCGGCCTTGATGACGCTGTCCTCGACGCCATCCTGCCTGGCCTGAGCGATGATCTCGGGATCGAAGGGGTCGAGGAATATCTCGCACTGGCGCTGGTACAGGTCGCGTTCGTCAGCACTGGCGGCCACTTCTTCGATGCGGTCAGCGTCATAGAGCAGCACGCCGAGGTAACGAATGCGTCCGACACAGGTCTCGGAGCACACGGTCGGTTGGCCGGCTTCGATGCGGGGGTAGCAGAAGATGCACTTCTCGGATTTTCCGGACTTCCAGTTGTAGTAGATCTTCTTGTACGGACAGCCGGAGACACACATTCGCCAGCCCCGGCACTTGTCCTGGTCGATCAGTACAATGCCGTCTTCCTCGCGCTTGTAGATGGCACCGCTGGGGCAGGAGGCCACGCACGCCGGGTTGAGGCAGTGCTCACACAGACGCGGCAGGTACATCATGAAGGTGTTCTCGAACTGACCGTAGATGTCGGCCTGAACCTGGTCGAAGTTGACATCCTTGCGCCGCTTGGCGAACTCGGTGCCGAGAAGTTCTTCCCAGTTCGGGCCCCATTCGATCTTGTTCATGCGCTGGCCGGAAACCAGTGAACGCGGTCGGGCGACCGGCTGGTGCTCCCCCTGCCTGGCCTGATGGAGGTGCTGATAGTCGAAGGTAAACGGCTCGTAGTAGTCGTCGATCTCCGGCAGATCCGGGTTGGCGAAGATATTCGCCAGTACTCGCCACTTGCCGCCGATACGTGGCTCGATGCTGCCGTCCTTGCGACGTAACCAGCCACCCTTCCAGCGTTGCTGGTTCTCCCATTCCTTCGGATAGCCGATGCCCGGCTTGGTCTCGACGTTGTTGAACCAGGCGTACTCGACGCCTTCGCGACTGGTCCAGACGTTCTTGCAGGTGACCGAACAGGTGTGGCAGCCGATGCACTTGTCGAGGTTGAGGACCATGCCGACTTGAGAACGAATCTTCATTTGCTGGCCTCCTGTACGCTGTCGTTGCCTTCTCCGTCGAGCCAGTTGATGTGCTTCATGCGACGTACCAGCACGAACTCATCGCGGTTGGAGCCCACGGTGCCGTAGTAGTTGAAGCCGTAGGATAGCTGGGCGTAACCGCCGATCATGTGGGTCGGCTTGGGGCACACTCGGGTGACCGAGTTGTGGATACCACCGCGGGTGCCGGTGACTTCCGAACCGGGAACGTTCACGATGCGCTCCTGGGCGTGGTACATCATCACCATACCGGGCTTGACGCGCTGACTGACCACCGCACGCGCGGCGATGGCACCGTTGGCGTTGTACAGCTCGATCCAGTCGTTGTCCTCGACGCCGATGGCACGAGCATCGTCCTCGGACAGCCAGACGATGGGGCCACCTCGCGACAGGGTCTGCATCAGCAGGTTGTCGGAGTAGGTAGAGTGAATGCCCCACTTCTGGTGCGGCGTCAGGAAGTTGAGGGCGATCTCTGGGTTACCGTTGCTACTCGGCGCTTTGAGGCTGGTGGCCGCCTTGGTATCGATGGGTGGGCGATAGACCAGCAGGCTTTCGCCGAAATCGCGCATCCAGGCGTGATCCTGATAGAACTGCTGGCGCCCGGTGACGGTTCGCCACGGAATCAGTTCGTGGACGTTGGTGTAACCGGCATTGTAGGACACGTGCTCATCTTCCAGCCCAGACCAGGTGGGGCTGGAGATGATCTTGCGCGGCTGGGCCACCACATCGCGAAAACGAATCTTCTCCTCTTCCTTGGGGCGAGCGAGGTGAGTGTGATCGTGTCCGGTGATCTTCGACAGGGCATCCCAGGCCTTCACCGCCACCTGACCGTTGGTCTCCGGGGCCAGCGACAGGATCATCTCGGCGGCGTCGATGGCGGTATCCAGTTGTGGCTGTCCTTTGGCCGGGCCGTCGAGCTTGACGTGGTTGAGGCCACGCAGCAGTTCGACTTCCTTCTCGGTCTTCCAGTTGATGCCCTTGCCGCCGTTGCCGACGTTCTCGAGGAGCGGTCCAACCGAGGTGAAGCGTTCGTAAGTCTCGGGGTAGTTGCGCTTGACCTCGATCAGACTGGGCATGGTCTTGCCGGGGATCGGCTCGCACTCGCCTTTCTTCCAGTCCAGCACTTCAGGCTGAGCCAGCTCCGACGGACTGTCATGCTGTAGCGGAAGGGTCACCAGGTCGGTTTCCTCGCCCAGGTGGCCGATGCAGACCTCGGAGAATTTCTTCGCGATGCCCTTGTAGATATCCCAGTCGCTGCGCGCTTCCCAGGCCGGATCGGTAGCCGCGGTCAGCGGGTGGATGAAGGGGTGCATGTCCGAGGTATTGAGATCGTCCTTTTCGTACCAGGTGGCCGTCGGCAGCACCACATCCGAATACAGGCAGGTGGTGGACATGCGGAAGTCGAGGGTGGTCAACAGATCGAGCTTGCCTTCCGGGGCCTCTTCGCGCCAGGTCACTTCTTCCGGCATTCGCGCGCCCATGGCGCCGAGGTCCTTGCCCTGAATACCGTGGCGGGTGCCCAGCAGGTACTTGAGCATGTACTCGTGACCCTTGCCGGAACTGCCCAACAGGTTGGAACGCCAGATGAACAGGTTGCGCGGAAAGTTCTGCGGGTTGTCGGGATCTTCCGAGGCAAAGGACAAGCGCCCCTCACGTAGCTGCGAGACCACGTAGTCACTGGTCGCCATGCCTGCGGTGGAGGCTGCTTTTGCCAGATGCAGCGGGTTGGTGTTCAGTTGCGGAGCGGAGGGCAGCCAGCCCATGCGTTCGGCGCGCACATTGAAGTCGATCAGGCTACCGGAGTAACGCGAAGCATCCGCCAGTGGAGAAAGTAGTTCGCTGATATCCAGCTTCTCGTAGCGCCACTGGCTGGAGTGATTGTAGAAGAACGAGGTGCCGTTCATGTGACGCGGCGGGCGCTGCCAATCGAGACCGAAGGCCAGAGGGGTCCAGCCGGTCTGCGGGCGCAGTTTTTCCTGGCCGACATAGTGTGACCAACCACCACCACTCTGACCGACACAACCGCACAGGATCAGCATATTGATCAGGCCACGGTAGTTCATGTCCATGTGGTACCAGTGGTTCATCCCGGCACCGACGATGATCATGCTGCGACCGTTGGTCTTGTCGGCGTTGGTGGCAAACTCACGGGCAATACGAGTGCACTGGGCGGCACTGATCCCGGTGATCTTCTCCTGCCAGGCTGGCGTGTAGGGGCGTACCTGGTCGAGGGACGTGGCGCCATCATCCTCGCCGGGTTGACCATCGATCGTCAGGCCCCGGTCGATCCCGTAATTGGCGCACATCAAGTCAAACACGGTGACTGCCAGAATCTGTCGACCATCCGCCAGCGTCAGGCGCCTGGCGGGCAAGTGATGATAAAGAACCTCGTTGCCTTCGACATGGTTGAAGTGCTCACGGGCGATGCCGCCGAAGTAGGGGAAAGCCACTCTGGCCACTTCATCATGGGCATCGATCATGCTCAGTCGCAGGTTGATCTGCTGGCCATCGGCATCCAATGGCTTGAGGCTCCATTTGCCCTTGCCATTGGCGTCCTTGTCGTCGCCCCAGCGAAAGCCGATCGAGCCCCGGGGGACGACCAGTTGGTCACGCTGCTCGTCCCAGGCCACGGTTTTCCATTCGGGGTTATTGGACTGCCCCAGACCGGCCTCGAAGTCCGAGGCTCGCAGTTGCCTGCCGGGCACCAGGTTGCCATCGTCACGCTGCTCCAGTTCGACCAGGAACGGCATATCGGTGTAGCGTTTGACGTAGTCGGTGAAGTAGCTGCTCGGCTTGTCGAGGTGGAATTCCTTGAGGATCACATGCCCCATGGCGATGGCCAGAGCCGCATCGGTGCCCTGTTTGGCCGACAACCATTCGTCGGTAAGTTTGGAGACCTCGGCATAGTCCGGAGTGATGGAGACCGTCTTGGTGCCCTTGTAGCGGACCTCGGTGAAGAAGTGTGCATCCGGGGTGCGGGTCTGGGGAACGTTGGAGCCCCAGGCAATGATGTAGCCGGAGTTGTACCAGTCGGCGGATTCCGGCACGTCGGTCTGTTCACCCCAGGTCTGTGGTGACGCTGGTGGCAGATCGCAATACCAGTCATAGAAGGACAGACAGACACCGCCGATCAGTGATAGATAGCGAGCACCAGAGGCATAGGAGACCATCGACATGGCGGGAATCGGTGAGAAGCCGATGACGCGGTCGGGACCGAATGCCTTGATGGTGTAGACGTTGGCGGCGGCGATCAGCGTCTGGACTTCTTCCCAGTCGGTGCGTACGAAGCCACCCATGCCGCGGGCACGCTTGTACTGGTTGGCCAGAATTGGATCCTCGACGATTGATGCCCAGGCTTCCACTGGATCGCCGTGTTGATCCAGTGCGCGCCGCCAGAGGCTCACCAACTGCTGGCGAATCAGCGGATATTTCAGTCGGTTGGCACTGTAGAGATACCAGGAATAGCTGGCGCCTCGTGGACAGCCGCGTGGCTCATGGTTGGGAAGGTCGGCTCGGGTGCGTGGGTAGTCAGTCTGTTGGGTTTCCCAGGTGACCAGGCCATTCTTGACGTAGATCTTCCAACTGCAGGATCCGGTGCAGTTGACGCCATGGGTGGAGCGCACGACCTTGTCATGCTGCCAGCGTGAGCGATACCCATCTTCCCAGTCACGCGTTTCATCACGAGTTTCGCCGTGGCCACCCGCAAACCGGGGAGGGCGCCTGGTGAGATATCTCAGGCGATCGAGAAAATGACTCATGGTTGTCTCCTCCTTATGGTCGCGTCACGGTGCGACCTGGCTGGACGGTCTTGATGCCGTTCTCGCGCCGCTATATCCGGATTTCTGCCCCCTTTCGGCAGTAGTAGAACCACGTCAGTGCTGTGCAGATGGCATAGAAGACGATGAAGCCGGCCAGTGCCGTAGCCACGCTACCGGTCAGGTCGATGGAACTGCCGAAGGCTTTGGGAATGAAGAAGGCGCCATAGGCTCCGATTGCCGAGGTGAAGCCGATGGTGGCGGCTGACTCCCTGTCGGCATGAATCCGTTGCTCGTCCTCGCCAAGCCCCGGCATCAGCCGAGGTACTTCATGGCGAAAGATCACGGGAATCATCTGATTGGTGCTGGCATTGCCGACACCCGAGGCGAGAAACAGCAGGATGAAGGATGCAAAGAAGCCAACGAAGGCCCAGGTAGACCCTGATCCAGCAAGGAATAACAGTACGCCCAGCACGCCCAGGATCATCACCAGAAACACTCCCAGGGTGACTCTTGCTCCACCAACACGGTCGGCCAACCCGCCGCTCCAGGCTCGGCTGAGCGCCCCGACCAACGGGCCGAGGAAGGCGAACTGCAAGGCATCAATCTCGGGAAACTGGGTATGAGACAGCAGGGGAAAGGCAGCCGAGAAGCCAATGAAGCTGCCGAAGGTACCGGTGTAGAGCACACACATCAGCCAGTTGTGCTTGCGCTTGAAGATAACCGCCTGCTCCTTGAAGGATGACCTGGCACTGGCGATGTCATTCATGCCGAACCAGGCGGCCACGGTTGCGATGACAATAAAGGGCACCCAGATGAAACCGGCGTTCTGTACCCAGAGCTCTCCGCCTCCTTCCGAAACCTGGCCGGAGCCCGTCATGACGGAAAACACACCAGTGGCAATGACCACGGGGACCAGAAACTGCATGACTGAAACCCCGAGATTCCCCAGACCGGCATTCATGGCCAGCGCCTTGCCTTTCTCCTGGGCGGGGTAGAAGAACGAGATATTGGCCATGCTCGAGGCGAAGTTTGCACCCCCGAAGCCACACAACAGCGCCAGTATTGCCATCACCAGGTAGGGGGTGTCGGGATTCTGCACCGCAAAGCCGATCCAGGCGGCCGGCAGTAGCAACGAAGCGGTGGAAATGGCAGTAAAGCGTCTGCCACCGAAGATCGGTACCATGAAACTGTAGAAGGCACGCAAGGTAGCGCCGGACAGCCCCGGTAAAGCGGCCAGCCAGAACAGCTGATTGGGGCTGTAGTTGAAGCCGACCTGAGGCAGTTTGGCTACCACCACTGACCATACCATCCACACCGCAAAGGCCAGCAGCAGGCAGGGTATGGAAATCCACAGGTTACGCCTGGCAATCCTTGATCCTGTCTGCTCCCAGAAAACCGGGTCCTCGGGGAGCCAATTCTGCAGGACGAATCGTGAGGGAGTGGAAAGCTCGGGAAGATCGGTGGACTCGCTATTGTTGCGTATCTCGACGCGGTTGGCCTTGAGAATCGCGTAGTGCATCCACGCCAGGGCGGCGGCCACAATCACGAACAGCAGCATGAAGCTGCTCTGCCAGATGCCGATCACATCATTGAGCATGCCGAAGGTCAGCGGCAGAAAGAACCCTCCGAGACCGCCGACCATTCCTACAACACCCCCCACCATACCAACGCTGTTGGGATAGTAGACCGGGATATGCTTGAACACCGCCGCCATGCCCAGTGACATGAAGAAGCCCAGCACCATGGTCAGCAGAATGAAACCCACCAATGGCATAGCCAGAGAGAAGGTGATTGAGCCCTGCACTCCCTTGACGATGTAGTCGGTGGGCGGGTAACTGAGCAGAAAAGTACACAGAATCGAGGCCAGAAAGGCCCAGTACATTACCCGGCGTGCGCCATAGCGGTCGGACATCCAGCCGCCGAGAATGCGGAACAGGGAAGCGGGAATGGTGTACAGGGCCGCAATGACGCCCGCAGCGGCCAGCCCCAGGCCGTAGACCTCGATCAAATAGTGAGGCAGCCATAGCGCCAGGGCCACAAAGCCCCCGAAGACGAAGAAGTAATAAAGTGAAAAACGCCACACGCGTAGATCCGTCAGTGGCGACAACTGCTGAGCAAGCGGTACTGATGCCGCCTTGCGCTGTGCTGCCTGAGGATCATTTTCTGCCAGCAGCAGGAAGGCAATGCCCATGATGGCGAGCACGCTGGCATAGACCACCGCTGTGCCCTGCCAACCCATCGCCAGCAGCAGGAAGGGGGCGCAGAAGTTGGTGACGGCGGCACCGACGTTACCCGCGCCGAAGATACCCAGGGCGGTGCCTTGATGCTCCTTGTCATACCAGGCCGAGGTATAGGCGACCCCGACGATGAAGGAGCCGCCGGCCAGACCTACACCGAGGGCGCCAACAAGCAACATGGTGTAGCTGTTGGCAAAGGTCAGAAGGTACACACAGGCCGCGCTGAACAGCATCAACAGGCTGAAGACCCAGCGCCCCCCGAAGCGATCGGTCAGCACACCAAGAAACAGGCGGCTGACTGAGCCGGTCAGTACAGGTGTTGCCATCAATAGGCCGAGCTGTGTGTTCGATAGCCCGTAGTCGTCCTTGATCTGTATCCCGAGTATCGAGAACAGCGTCCACACTGCAAAGCAGAGTGTGAAGGCAAGCGTGGAGATGCCCAGAGCTCTTCTTTGCCGCAGGGGAGAAGCCACATCCGAGTCAGCCATCAGATTCCCTCGCGAGGCACGGGTAAGCGTTCCTGCACAGTTCGATCTTCGATGCCTGGAGAAGAGTAGACGCAGTTCTGCAGTTCTGCAGTTTTGCAGAGGCGGCTACGTTGAATGCAGGGCCTCGCGTTGTGAGGAGGTATGCATGTAACGGTAGAGATATTGGTGGCTACGAAATAATCGATATTCGTAACCATGCCGTTTCCTCTGGCACCAGTTTTCTTTCGGTTGTCAGGGCCAGCATGTCAGTTGTAACAATGAGTTAGCTCATTCTAATTAAAATGTAAGAGATCTCTTACAAAAAATTAAGATATGGCTTACGTGTCGCCTGATAGCAACGCGGTGTCTCCTGACAGGCGCATCTGGTAACTTGCACCGCATCAGCAAATTAAAGTTGTGCGGTATATAAGTCACGACCGAATACGGCCTGACCCACGCGGCTGTTGCATTTCCTGCAACGCTCTGTGCCGTCGTGGTCAACGCCTTGTTATGAGGGGATTTCTGTGTACGCATAGTGCTGCGATTCTAGTACTGTGGTTCTAGTGCTGTAGCTTCCGTCATGTGGCTGTCAGTATCATGAGCGGGCGCGATGCTCGCCCGGAAGCTGCGTAGACTCATCCAGGTAATTAGCGCCCTGTCAGCGGGCGCTAATGCTGTTTGGGACGACAGTATCAGCCCGGGAATGGGCGAAAGAAGGGAAAAATGATGTGCGGCAGCTTGCGTTCAGGCATGGAAAGTGGTGCGGCCCAACCGACGCTTGTGTGTGCTGAGTTGCCCAGTGTGCAGGGAACTATGCTGGAGTGTCTAACCAACATTTATGACGCCAATGTACATAACTAGAACTTACAAAAGATATCTCGATGTTACGCAAAGGAAGAGACGTCCAGCACAGCAAACTCCCGTCATGTGGGGGTTGGCTCTGGTGATGCTGGGGCTTTTGCTGGTGGGCTGTGCCTCGACTGAGGAGCAGCAGGACACGGCGCTCTACGAACGGACATCCCGCTTTGTCGGCACGTTGCCCTGTGAGGACTGTCGCGTTATCCGCGCGGACCTCACGCTGATACGTGACACGGATGACGGCAGTCCCGAGCAGTACGTGCTGCAGCAGACCCACGTTGATGCGGTGGGCGGAGACTTCACGTCAACCATCTGGGGTGACTGGCAGCTCAGCTCCAACGGCGAATACGAGTTCTATCGCTTCGATGGCACGCCCGGACCGCTCATCCTGCGGGTCGAGCATGATGGGAAGCGTCTCGGGTGGGCCGGCGGCCAGACACTGCCGAAAGACGACAGCAGCTACGAACTCGTGCGAGCTGAACCGCTGCATTAGGTGACTTTTCATGGATAACAGCGAGTTTCGGGAGGGATCTTGAGCATGCAGGGAACGTTCGACATCGAGTCGTTCATCAAGCAGCGCAAGCAGACGCGGGTCGTCGGAGACCTCCTGCATGAACAGGCAGCCGATTACCTGGGGACCCTGGGACTGCTGATACGGCCGCAGATGATCTTTGGCGAATATCTGCAGGGCGCGCCGCGCGGCAATGGCCGTGAAGCACAGCATGCCTTCAAGGAGTTCAAGTCGCTGTTCGAGTCCACGGCCGGGGCACCGCCGTTCCGTCTCATCCAGGAATTGGACGTGCCACTGGAGGTACTCAGCTCCACGCCACAATTGTATCCCTACGAGTATGACATCTCGCTGAGTGGCAACAGTCGGCCGGTGCGAGTGACCAGTCCGGTGCGCTGGGTGGTGGGCTACAAGGGCTTCGAGCTCAGCCAGTTCCGCCAGATCATCAAGGACCCCAATCGCAGTACCGCTGAATTGTTCCGCTTCATCATGCATTACCTGATGTTGTTCTACTGCATCAAGCGTGCGCCGGGGCTCGGCCGACTGCTGCTGGGACTGCGCTTTCCCGTCAGCTTCGAGAAGCTGGCTGACTTTGGCGACCTGCCGTTCTGTGTCATCGGCTCACCGGTGTCTTCGCATCTTCCCGATGAGGATCTGATTCGCCGCAGTACGGAAGTGGCCGGCAACAACAGTTTCGAGGAACTGGTCGACGCAGCAGACGTGGAAGCAATGGAAGATGGGATCAGGGAACGCCTGTTGAAGGCCATCGCCGCAGCTTGACTCGGTAGGGCATACAAGGATTTGAAAACTCAACGAACGAGGAAACGACGCCATGGCGGAGAGGGATAGCACACAACATAAACTGGGACGAATTCGTGCGCCGCGAGTTCACATTACCTACGACGTCGAGATTGGCGACAGCCAGGAGCAGAAGGAGCTGCCTTTTGTGGCGGGTGTGATCGGTGATTACTCCGGTAATCCGCTGAGCCCGCCGCCCAAGCTCAAGGACCGCAAGTTCGTTGCGATCGATCGCGATAACTTCAACAGCGTACTCAAGGGCTACAAGCCTCGCCTGGCCTACCGGGTCGACAACACCCTGTCCAAGGATGGCTCCCAGTTGCCGGTTGAGCTGAACTTCGACGCGCTCGAGGATTTCGAGCCGCAGAACGTCGTCAAGCAGGTCGAGCCGCTGCGCAAGCTGCTGGAAGTGCGCAACAAGCTTGCCGATCTGCGCAACAAGATGGGCGGTAATGACAAGCTTGAAGAACTGCTGATGGACGTCCTGCAGAACAGCGAGAAGCTCAAGACGCTGGGCGAAGAGTTCGGGCGCGAGCAGGCCGTACGCGACGAAGACGACAAGTAACGCTGGAGCCAGACATGTCAGAGAAGAAGACCGAATCCCAGGCGTCGGTGACCCAGGAAGCTCAGGACACCGTCTTTGCGCCACAATCATCGCTGCTCGACAGCATCATTTCCGAAAGCCGTGTAGCACGTTCGGAGTCGGAGCGTACGCGCGCCCGTGACCTCATCGAGGAGCTGGTTGCTCAGGTGCTGGAGGGCGAGGTTCTGCCCAGCAAGGATCTGATCGCCGTACTCGACTCGCGGATCGCTGAAATTGACGCGATGCTCTCCGAGCAGTTGAACGAGGTCATGCACGCCAACGAGTTCCAGCAACTCGAGTCTTCCTGGCGTGGCCTGAAGTATCTGGTCGATCAGACCGAGACCGGCAGCAACATGAAGGTCCAGGTGCTCAATGCGACCAAGAAGGACCTGGTGCGCGACATGAAGTCGGCCACCGAGTTCGACCAGAGCGCCCTGTTCAAGAAGGTCTATGAGGAAGAGTACGGCACCTTTGGTGGTGCGCCCTTCGGCATGCTGATCGGCGATTACGAGTTTTCCCGCAGCCCCGAGGACATCTATCTGCTCGAGCAGGTGTCCCACGTGGCCGCGGCAGCGCATGCGCCGTTCCTCTCGGCCTCCTCGCCGGAACTGTTCGGTTGGGACTCCTTCACCGAGATGAGTGGCCCGCGGGATCTTTCCAAGATCTTCGATACCGTCGAATACGCCAAGTGGAAGTCCTTCCGCAACTCCGAGGACGCTCGCTATGTCGGCCTGACGCTGCCTCACGTGCTGGGTCGCCTGCCTTATGGCCCGGATACCGACCCGGTCGAGGAATTCAATTTCGTTGAAAGCGTCGATGGCCGCGAGCACAACAAGTACTTGTGGATGAACGCCGCCTACGCACTCGGCGCACGAGTGACCGATGCCTTCGCCAACTACGGCTGGTGTGTGGCGATTCGCGGTGTTGAAGGGGGCGGCCTGGTGGAAGATCTGCCGACGCACACCTTCCAGACCGATGATGGTGAGGTGGCACTCAAGTGTCCGACCGAGATCGCCATTACCGATCGCCGCGAGAAGGAACTGGCTGACCTTGGCTTCATCCCGCTGGTGCACTGCAAGGGCACCGACTATGCCGCCTTCTTCGGCGTGCAGTCGTCGCAGAAGCAGAAGCACTACAACACTGACGTGGCCAACGCCAACGCGCGTCTCTCGGCGCAGTTGCAGTATATCTTCGCGACCTCGCGTATCGCCCACTACATGAAGGCGATCATGCGCGACAAGGTCGGCAGCTTTGCCTCGCGTACCAGTGTCGAGCGTTACCTCAACGACTGGCTGTCGCAGTACGTCCTGCTGGATGACAACGCCAGCCAGGAGGCCAAGGCTCAGTACCCGCTGCGTGAGGCTCGTGTCGAGGTGGCTGAGGTGCCGGGCAAGCCGGGCGTCTTCAAGGCGGTGACCTTCCTGCGTCCGCACTATCAGCTCGACGAATTGACGGCTTCTCTGCGTCTGGTCGCCGAGCTGCCGCAGTCAACCCGGAAGTCATGAGCCCAGCGGCCAGCCAGGCTGGCCGCTTCAAGCGATGAGGTGATTCGTGCAACTCAAGGGCACAAGGATGTTCGTGCCCACTCTCTGGAACCGGCTGCTTGATGATGAGCCACACCGGGGAGTGGAAGCCGAGGAGCGGCAATGGAGCACGCTTGACGAGTACAAGGCAACGATCGTGCGCGACCTGGAAACCCTGGTCAACACGCGTCGTGAGCTGCTCAGTGCTCGGCTCGACGAATACCCATCGCTGCAGGGATCCCTGTTGGAGTATGGCCTGCCCGACTTTCTGGGGCGCGGCCTGCACAGCACTGACGATCGCCAACTCATTCAGCGCCAGTTGGAACGCGCCATCGAAAGCAACGACAGTCGCTTTCGCAATGTGCGCGTTCGCCTGCTCGACCAGGATAACCAGGATCGTCTCCTGCGCTTTCGGGTTGACGCCATGCTGGTGCTGGTGGATGCCCGGCAGCAGGTGGCCTTCGATGCCGTCCTGCAGGCCGAAACACAACGCTACAAAGTACAGAATCTGACCTGATGCTCGACGATCTGCTGCCTTACTACGAAAAGGAACTTTCGCACCTGCGCTTCCTCGGCCGGGAGTTCGCGCGTGAGTATCCTAAAGTTGCCGCGAGGTTGCAGCTCGAGGAAGACAGCAGTGCCGATCCGCACACCGAGCGCTTGATCGAGGCATTTGCCTTCCTGTCCGCCAGGGTACACAAGAAGCTTGATGATGACCTGCCGGAAATTGTCGAGTCGTTCCTTGAGGTACTTTACCCGCACTACCTGCGGCCGACGCCGTCACTGTCCATCGCCCAGTTTGATCTCGGCGACAGCTCGACGCTGGATTCGCGTTACCACGTACCGCGTCATACCGAGCTGTTCTCGCGTGCCGTGGGCGGCACCACCTGCCGTTTCCGTACCTGCTATGACGTCACGGTCTGGCCGGTGCAGGTCGAGCAGGCACGCTTCTCGTTGCTCGAGCGTTCGGCGTTCAATGGTCGGGATCGTGACAGTGTGGCACGCCTCGATCTCAGTCTGGCCAGCCTGGCGGAGCAGAGCATCGCGCCGTTGGAGATCGACAGTCTGCGCTTCTTCCTCGACGGGGAAGGGGCCTTGATGCACCCGTTGCATGAGCTGTTGTTCAACAATCTCTCACGGCTCAGCGTCAGCTTCGATGATCAAGGCCAGCGGCGTGAGGTCAATCTGCCACTGGACTCGCTGAAGCCGGTAGGCTTCGGTCCGGACGAAGGCCTGATCGACTATTCGGAGCGCTCGTTCCTCGGCTATCGGCTACTGCACGAGTACTTCGTGTTCCCCGAGAAGTTCATGTTTGTAGACCTGTCCGGTCTGGCGCGAGTGTTGTCCAGAGTGGAAGGCAGGCATTTCACGTTGCACTTCCATTTTGCCAATTACGCTTCGAGTGAGCGCTTGTCGCGTCTGGCGCAGAACCTTGGACGTACGCACTTCCGCCTCGGCTGTACGCCGGTGATCAATCTGTTCCAGCGCCTGGCCGAACCGATCAAGCTGACTCATACCCAGCATGAGTACCCGGTGGTGGCTGATGTGCGTCATCCCCATGGCGTCGAGATCGTTTCCATCGATCAGGTCAAGCGCGTCAAGAAGACGGCGCAGCGCGATGAAGTGACGGTCTGTCATCCCTTCTTCGAACCGCGTTGGCACAACCAGCGCCATGGTGACAGCTTCTGGCTGGCGCGTAGGGTGCCTTCCGAGCGTCGTCGGGATCTCGGCACCGAGATGCAGCTACGCCTGGTCGATCGCGAACTGACTCGTGTCGAGACATCCAGTGATGTGCTCAGCCTGCACCTGACCTGCAGCAACCGCGATCTGCCGCAGCAACTGACCATCGGGCATCCGCAGGGCGATTTCACCTTGCCTCGTGAACAGGTCGTCAAGGCAATCCGCTGCCTGCGCAAGCCGACCACCGCGGTACGTCCGCCGCTCGGCAAGGGGTTGATCTGGCGTCTGATCTCGCATCTGTCACTCAACCACCTCTCCATGGTGTCGCGGGGGCGCGAGGCATTGCTGGAGATGCTGTCGCTCTACAACTACCGCGATACCGAGGCGGCGCGGCGTCAGATCAAGGGCATTACTGCCATCGACAGCGAACCGACCATGACGCGGATTGGACACCCGCGTCCAGCCTTCGTCAGGGGGCTGGGCATTACCCTCGAGATGGACGAACAGCAGTTCATCGGTAGCGGTATCTATGTGTTCGGCATGGTGCTGGATCACTTCCTGGCGCAGTACTGCACGATCAACAGTTTCACCCAATTGACGCTGCGCAGTCGCCAGCGCGAGAAGGATGTAGTGACATGGCCGCCAAGAACCGGCACTCAGCCCCTGGTCTGATCGACCGAGCGCGGGCTGAACCCTACCGGTTCGGCTTCTTCCAGCTCGTGCGTCTGTTCAGACTCCATTACAGCCACCTCGGCAGACTCGATCCTGAATCGCGTCCGCACGAGGATCCGTTGCGTTTCCGCAGCAAGCTGTCGCTGGAGTTTCCGGCCAGCGAGATCAGCGACCTGAACTTCGAGAGTGACAAGCGCCTGTCGGCCAACGATCAGCCGTTGACCGAGATTCAGGTGACCTTCATGGGACTGGTCGGGCCTTCCGGTGTATTGCCGCGCCCTTACACCGAGACGCTGATCGACCGGCATATCCAGCTGCGTGATGACGCCGGTCATGCGTTCCTCGACCTGTTCTCGCATCGCATGACGGCGATGTTCTACGAGGCCTGGCAGAAGTACCGCTTCTTCATCGAGTACGAACGCCGGGGCGAGGCGGACTTCGAGCGTCAGTTGCACGCTCTGGTGGGCCTCACTGATCACTCCAGTGCACTGCTGACCCGTCAGCATCGCGAGCACCAGCCCGAGGCGGACCTGCCGCGAGACCTGTTCAGCTATTTCGCTGGCCTGCTGGCCCAACGGCCACGCAATCAGCTCAACCTGCAGTCCATGCTCGAGTTCTATCTGGGGGTGCCGACTCAGGTGCGCCCCTTCAGTGGGCGCTGGCTGGATATTCCCGAGCGCGAGCGTTCGCGGGTGGGGGTGGCCAATGCGCGTCTCGGGCAGTCTGCCGTGGCCGGTACCCGGGTCTGGGATTACCAGTCCTGCGTCAGGGTGGCATTGGGGCCGCTGTCACGCCGTGATTACCAGCGTTTCCAGCCCGGCCAGCCGGATCATATCCAACTGGTCAGCCTGACGCGTTACTACCTCGGGGCTGAGCTGGACTTCGAGATCGAGCTGGAACTTGCCGCTGAGCAGGTACCTGCGGCACGCCTGGGCGGTGATGACGGCGTGAGCCTGGGGCGCATCGGCTGGCTGGGACAGCGCCCTCGCACCCGCAATGGCCAGGCACTATTTCGTATTCCCTTCAACGGAGCCACCACGTGAGCCTCAAGACACTATTTGCCAAGCTCAACGATGTCAGCCGCGGCGCAATGGAAGAGGCCGCTGGGCTGTGTCTTGCCAAACGCCAGTACGAGGTCGACATCGAGCATCTGCTGCTCAAGCTGATCGATGCCGATGACAACGACGTCCTGCGCATCGCACGGCATTACGAGCTGGCGCTGGATCGCCTTGCTGATCAACTGGATCGGTCGCTCGAGACATTCAAGACCGGTTGTACGCGGACGCCGGCGTTGTCACCGCATATTACCCGCCTCATCGAGAGGGCCTGGGTGATTGCCTCGATCGATCAGGACATGGGCCTGGTGCGCAGTGGCCATCTGCTGCTGGCGCTGCTCAGCGATCAGGAGCTGCGCCGTGTGGTCAGCGATAGTGCTCCGGAGCTCGACCAGCTCGATGCCGATGATCTGCGTCTCAATTTCGAGGATCTTCTGGCAGCGAGCCCCGAGCAGCAGTCGGTGGAGACAGCGGCTTCGCAGCAGTCCGGCAAGACTGGCGGTGGAGGAAAGCGTGGTGGCAAGACGCCAGCACTTGACCAGTACACCATCAACCTGACTGCCAACGCCCGGGAGAAGCGCATCGACCCGGTGCTGGGACGTGATGCCGAAGTCCGCCAGATGATCGATATCCTGACGCGTCGTCGGCAGAACAACCCGATCCTGACCGGCGAGGCCGGGGTCGGCAAGACGGCTGTCGTCGAAGGGTTGGCGCTGAAGATCGTGGCCGGCGCCGTGCCCGAAGCGCTGGCCAATGTGGAGTTGCGTACCCTCGACCTCGGCCTGCTGCAGGCCGGGGCTGGCGTAAAGGGGGAGTTCGAGGAGCGCCTCAAGAACGTCATCGAGGAGGTCAAGCGCAGCCTGCACCCGATCATCCTGTTCATCGACGAGGCCCACACCCTGATCGGCAGTGGCGGTCAGGCAGGCCAGAACGATGCCGCCAATCTGCTCAAGCCGGCGCTGGCGCGTGGTGAGCTGCGTACCATCGCCGCAACGACCTGGGCCGAGTACAAGAAGTACTTCGAGAAGGATGCTGCGCTGGCGCGGCGTTTCCAGGTGGTCAAGGTCGAGGAGCCTAGTGAGGATGTCGCCATCGACATGCTGCGGGGTCTCGCGGGCCGCATGCGCGACCACCACGGCGTCGAGGTGCTCGATGATGCAGTGGTGCAGGCCGTGCGCCTGTCGCATCGCTACATCAGCGGCCGTCAACTGCCGGACAAGGCGGTCAGCGTACTCGATACCGCCTGCGCCCGTGTGGCGCTGGGCCAGGCCGTAGCTCCCGCCCAGCTCGAGGATGCCCGTCAGCGGCGTCTGGATCTCGAGGCGGAGCAGACGGTGCTGCGCCACGAGCGAGAGCGTGGCGAGCGCGCCCATGATGAACGGCTGGCCGAGCTTGACGAGCAACTGGTCGAGCTGAGCGAACAGATCGAGGCGCTGGAAGCCCGTTGGCAACAGCAGCGTGACTCCGTCGCCACCATTCGTGAAGTCGAGCAGCAACTGGCACAGGCCAGCGATGATGCGGGGCGGGAAAGTGCCCGTGAAGCCCTGCTCGAGGCACGTCAGCAGCTCGAAACGCTGGCCGGTGATGAGCCGCTGGTGCATGCCTGTGTCGATGGCAACGCTATCGGAGCCGTGGTGGCCGCCTGGACGGGTATCCCGCTGGGCAAGATGCAGCGTGACGAGATCGACACCGTGCGTCGCCTGCCGCAACTGCTGTCAGAGCGGGTCATCGGTCAGGACCATGGCCTGGTCGAGATCGGCAAGCGCATCAGCCTGTCCCGGGCGAAGCTCGAGGACCCCAACAAGCCGATTGGTGTGTTCCTGCTGCTCGGCCCCAGTGGTGTCGGCAAGACCGAAACCGCTCTGGCACTGGCCGACACTCTCTATGGCGGTGAACGCAATCTGGTCACCATCAATATGTCGGAGTACCAGGAAGCCCATACGGTGTCGTCGCTCAAGGGCTCTCCGCCCGGCTATGTCGGCTATGGCGAGGGTGGGGTGTTGACCGAAGCGGTGCGACGCAAACCCTACAGCGTGGTGTTGCTGGATGAGGTGGAGAAGGCGCACCCCGATGTGCTCGAACTGTTTTTCCAGGTGTTCGACAAGGGCGTCATGGACGACGGCGAGGGGCGCGAGATCGACTTCCGCAACTGCGTCATCCTGCTGACTTCCAACGTCGGGACCGACTGGATCATGCAGCGCTGTCTCGGCGCCGAAGCCTACCCCGACCCCGAAGAACTGGTCGAGGAGATGCGCGACAGTCTCAATGCCGTGTTCAAGCCGGCCTTCCTCGGCCGCCTCAAGATCGTGCCCTTCTATCCCGTTCAGGGCGAAGTGCTGACGCGCATCGTCAACCTCAAGCTGGCGCGCCTGGCTCAGCGTTTCGAGATCAACCACGGTGCTCAGCTGAGCTTTGCGCCGGAGTTGTCCGAGCACATCGCCGAGCGTTGCACCCAGACCGACAGCGGGGCGCGCAGTATCGACCATCTGCTGACCGGCGCCCTGATGCCGGAGCTGGCTGAGCAGGTGCTTGAGCGCATGGCCGAGGACACGCCCATCGACAGCATCCAGGTCGGGGTAGATGAGCACAGCGACTTCACCTATCGCATGGAATGACACGCAGCAGAGGATAAAAGAAAAATGATAATTCGCAGGGAAGTGACGCAACACACTCAGTACCGCAGGGGGCTGTGGAGCCTCCTGCTGGTGGCGATTCTATCCAGCCTGCTGGCCGGCTGTGGCATCAGTGGACGGGTCGGCAAGCAATTCGACGGCACCGTGGGCGACATCCTGTTCGATCAGAACGAGAAGGTCGTGGTGACGCTCGAGGGTGACGAAAACCTCAACCCGGACGCCGATGACAACCCGCTGTCGGTGGTCGTGCGCATCTATCAGCTCGACTCGCTTACTGCCTTCAACGCGGCCTCACCGCAGTTGCTCTGGCAGGACTCGGGCGAGGCGCTGGGGGACTCGCTGCTCAGTGAGCGTGAGGTCGTGATGCTGCCTCAGGGCGAGGTCGTCGATAGCGCACCCATGGCAGTGGAGACCCGCTACATCGCCGTGGCGGCGTTCTTCCGACAAGTGCCGGATAACCGCTGGCGTCTGGTATTCGATGCCGCGGAGATGCGCAAGGACGGCATCCTGACATCCCCCGATGGCGTCACCGTCCATCTGGCGGGCCACCACATAGAGGCCGTAGACGACAGCGCCGAGCTGCTCGTCTCAAGCAACGACCAGTGATCTCTCGCGCCATCCGCGCCGAGAAGGGAAGGGACAAGTGAGCAAGCATAATCGCGTGATGTGGTCGGAGGGTATGTTCCTTCAACCGCAGCACTTTCAATACCAGGACGAGTATCACCAGCATCAGTTGAGTGAGGCCAGCCAGCGTGCCGGTGCCTTCAACTGGGGCGTGCAGGAGTTGAGTGTGGATGTCGACGCCCTGGCCCAGGGACGTCTGCAGCTGACGCGTCTCAAGCTGGTGTTCCCCGATGGCACTCTGGTGGACGCTCCTCAGCACGATCCGCTGCCGCCGGCGCGTGACCTCAGTGAGCTGAGTGGCGTCTCCGAGTGCCGCATCTATGCGGCGCTGCGTTTGACCGAGTCGTTCTCCTCCAACGTGGTGGATGACGAGCATCGGCGCGGTACCAGCCGCCGCTATCGCCAGCGCTTCAGCAACCTGCCGGACCTGGTCGAGGGCGACGTCGAGAACGAACTCTCGCTGCTGGAGCTGAATGTTCGGTTGCTGCTGGAAGGCGATGATCTCGAAGGCACCAGCCATTGCCCGTTGGTTCTGCTCAAGCGCAATGCTACCGGCGGTTTCTCGGTGGACAGCGACTTTGTGGCGCCGAGCCTGCACCTGAGTGCCAGCGAGTCCTTGATGACCCTCGCGCAGCGCCTGATCGGTGTCCTGCAGGCCAAGAGCGATGCTCTGTCGAACCGTCGTCGCGAGCGGGCCGATCAGGTGGCCGAGTTCGGCTCCAGCGATGTCACGCTGTTCTGGCTGTTGTACACCGTCAATCGTGCCTATCCGCACCTGGCCCATCTGCTGCAGCATCCACGCCTGCACCCCGAGCGCCTTTACGGCTTCCTGGCCGATCTGGTCTCGAGCCTGATGACCTTCTCGATGAGTCACCGGCTCGGCGACCTGCCGGCTTACCGGCACGACAATCCGATGGCTTCGCTGGTCGAACTCGACCGCATGGCGCGGGAACTGCTCGATACCGTGGTGCCCAACCAGTACATCCCGATTGCCCTGGAGCAGACCAAGCCTTCCTACTTCGTCGGCCGGCTGCATGACCCGCGTCTGGTGGATGCCGACTTCTATGTCTGTGTGCATGCCGACATGCCCGGTGCGCGCCTTATCGAGTTGGTGCCGCGCGCCTTCAAGGTCGGCTCCCCGGAAGATATCGAGGTGGTGGTCAACAGTGCTATGCCCGGTGGCTCGCTGGTTCACTCCAGCCGTCTGCCGGTGGCCATCCCCGTGCGCCTGGATAACCACTACTTCGCCCTGGAACCGCGCGGCCAGATGTACGAGCGGATGATGGCGGCGCAGGCCATCGCCTTCTACGTCCCCAGTGGCTTCACCAATCTCAAGATTGAACTGATGGCGGTGCTCAAATGAATCAGTACATAGCGACACAGCAGGATGCCGCCGCGGAAGCTCCGGCAACGCTGCTCAATCTGACCCAGGATTTCTTTTCCATGGTGCTGATGATTCGCCGGGGCAGTGAGGCGCAGAGCGTCGATGCCTTCCTCGAGCGGGTCGAGGCGTATTTCACTGAGCTGGAATCCCGTGCGCTGGCTGCCGGTTACTCCATGGAACAGTACCGTGATGCCCAGTACGCCATGTGCGCCTTCCTCGATGAGAGCGTGCTGGGCGCCGGGGCCAACAACATCCGTCAGCATATCGAGCTGCATCCGCTGCAGTATCGCTATTTCGGCGTGCACCTCGCCGGTGAAGGCTTCTTCGAGCGCCTCGACTCACTGCGCAGTGACGTCAAGAGCAACGTGGATGTGCTCGAGGTCTACCACCTGTGTCTGGCCCTGGGCTTCGAGGGCAAGTATCGCCTCGAGCACCGTGACCAGCTGCGCTACATCGCCAATACACTCGGACAGGACATCGCCCGCTACCGCAAGGCTCCTCAGGAGCTCGCGCCGGACTGGCGTCTGCCGGACCAGGTCGGTCAGTTGCTGCGCCACGAGATTCCGGTGTGGGTGTATCTGGTGCTGATCGCCCTGTTGTGCGGAGTGGTGTTTCTGGTGCTGGACGGCATTCTCGACGCTCGCGTCGAGGCGCTGATCGAGCGTCTGCAAACCCTGTTTGAAGCATCTTGAGGAGACGCTTGTGAGGCGAGTTCTACGATTCCTCAAGAGTTTCTGGCTGCTGTCGTTCGTCCTGTGGCTGGCCGCGGTGGCACTGTGCGTATGGTGGATCCCGCGCCTTGGTGCTGGCCCGCAGCGTCTTGCCATTGCCGTGGCGCTGATCACGGCGCTGTGGCTGCTGGCGATCGTGCTGCGCAAGTACCGCAAGGTTCGCGCCGAGCGTGACCTGGAGGAACTGGTACAACTGGAAGTCAATCGTGAAGCGGCCAGTGCGGCGTCCCAGGCCAGCGACTACGAAGTGCTGCGCGAACGCCTCAAGTCGGCGCTGGGGATGCTCAAGGCCCGTGGCGGTCGTGGTGGCACCCTGAGTGAACTGCCCTGGTATCTGGTGGTAGGACATTCGGCGTCGGGCAAGACTTCGCTGTTGACCCGCTCCGGGCTCAACACCGGCGCTGGCCTGGGCGCGGAGTCCGGCACTCAGTACTGCGATTGGTACTTCGGCAGCGACGCCGTGCTGATTGATACCGCCGGTCGCTATGTGGCCGAGGAGCAGCCGGCCCATGAGTTCGCCAACTTCCTGCGCCTGCTGGCCCGGCGCCGTCGGCGCACGCCGATCAATGGTCTGGTGGTGGTGATTGATCTTCCCGAGTTGCTGCGTGCCTCGCGGGAGGACAACCACGCCCAGGCGCAGCAACTGATCGAACGGATCAACGAATACCACAAGGCACTGGGCTCCGCGCCGCCGGTCTACCTGTGCTTCAGCAAGGCTGACCTGTTGCCCGGCTTCGTCGAGGCCTTCCAGGGACTCGACGCCGAGGCGCGTCAGCGGCCCTGGGGCATGACCTTCCCGGTCGCCGACATTCGCGGCAAGGGGCTGGGGGAATCCTTTGCGCGGCGGTTTGCGCCGATGGTCGAGGCGCTCCGCGCCCATGTCGATCGCCAGGTGGTCGATGAAGGCCGCAACACCAGCAGTACGCTGTTGCGCTTCCCGGAATATGTGGCCGAGATCCATGGCCGTCTGGGGGATTTTCTCGAGCCCTTCGACCTGCGTCACAACCCCGATACGGCGCCACTGACTCGTGGTCTGTACTTCACCAGCGCTCTGCAGCAGGGCGAGGGACTGGAAGCCATCCTCGATGTGCAGACCAGCAACACCTTCGCTTTGAAGGAAGACAGCATCGCGCCTGCTGCCAGCCGCGTGCGCGGGGAGCGTAGCTACTTCATCCAGGGGCTGTTCCGCGATGTGCTGATTGCCGATCGCAACCTGGTGCAGCACTACTCGCGTAACGGGCGTCGTCAGGGCTCTAATTTGTGGATGGTGGGACTGGCGGGGATCGTTGGTATCGGCGTGCTGGGGCTGCTTGGCCACGGCTGGTGGACGAACTACAAGGCCACCGAGCAGCTGGATGCACAGCTGGACAGCGCTGACGAGGCCTCCGACAGCGAACGCCTGATGATGTTGAACGACCAGCTTGCACAGCTGGAGAGCCAGCAACTCGAAGGCTGGGCGGCGTGGCAGAGCATGGGGCTGGGCATCGAGGATGACCTGCATCCGGCCGTCGAACAGGTGTGGATGGATACCATGCGCCGTCAGGTGCTTACGCCATTGGGACGTGACCTCGGGCGACGCCTTGCCGAGGTGGGCGAACTGGCCGACTCGTTGGGGCTCGACAATCAGGTCGAGACCGCAGGTGCTGAAGGTGACACCGGTGGCGTGATTGCCGATGCCATGGGTGAGGGCAACAACATCGTTGAGGAGAGCGGAGACCGCCTGCGTGATCGTCTGACCAGCCGCCCGTCCCTCGGCAGTGTGCCTCGCTCGCCCGGCGAGCTGGCGGGACGTGTCCGCGGTGAGCTCGACTATCGCGTGCGCGGCAGCGCCAACGATGCCTTCTGGGGCGCACGCCAGCAGGGACGTGATGCCCTGCGCAACCGAGCCCGTGACGCCTGGCGCAATGGCCTCAGTGATGAGGAAATTGCCGACTCGGCCTTTACCCACGCGGGGCCGGCCTTCACCGATGCAGCGCTCAGTCGTCTGGAGCCTGACCAGGTCGCTGATCTGATCGACGCCTATGACGTGCTCAAGCTGTATCTGATCCTGAGTGATCCCGAGTCGCACCCGGATCAGGGTGAGGCCGTACAGAACGCTCTGCCGCTGGCCTGGCAACAGCTGGCCGCACGGGATCGTCGAGTGCCGGGTGGTGACGACTTGATCGCCGATGGCGTGGCTCGTTACAGCGATTACCTTGCTGCAGGCACCGCGCCGGCCATCGAACGTGACGATCAACTGGTGGCCCAGGCGCGTGCTGACCTCAAGTCGTTCCTGGTCAACCAGTCTCCGGCGGATCGCGAATACCTGCGTCTGCGTCTGCTGGCCGAGCAGCAGTTCCCACCGCTGACCCTGAACGACATCCTGCCGGAATCCAGCCAGTCGGTGATTTATGCCGGCGAAGCCGTACCGGCCTTCTTCACCCACCGGGTCTGGGATGAGTTCGTGCGCCCCGAGCTGGCGAAGACGCTGGCCTCGGATATCGAAGTTGAGCGTGACTGGGTGCTGGAAGGTGACTCCTCGCTGGATGAGGTGCAGGGCAAGGCGGAGTTCGCCAGACACGTGCTGGGACGCTACAAGAGCGACTACATCCAGGCTTGGGAACGCTTCCTTGCCGATGTGGGAATCCGTCGCTTCGATGACCTGGCGGCGTCGCGTACGCACCTCACTCAGCTCAGTGACTATCAGCGCTCGCCGCTGAAGATCTTGCTGCAGGTGGTGAATGACAACACCCATTGGGACTCACCGGAAGCCAAACAGCGTCAGGCCGAGCGCGCTGCTGCCGAGGGTGAATCCAGCGATGCCGAGTCCGAAGGCTTCTGGAAGGGGACTCTGGACTGGGTCAGTGGCGGCGAAACCGCCGACAAGGTGGCGCTGCTCACCGATATGCCGCCGATCCATGATGGCCTGCTGGCCTACCACTTCGAGCCCGTGGGCAATCTGTTCTCCACCGAATCCGGTGCCGAGGGCGACAGCAACCACATGGACGAATACCTGCTGCTGCTGCGTCAGTTGAAGGCGCGTCTCGACAGCCTCGAGCGTGGTGACCTGGGCAAGCGCACCAAGCAGTTGATGGAAGACGTCATCGCCGGCAATCCCAACGAGATTTCTGCGGCGCGCAACTATGTGGCGGCCAACATCGATACCTCGCGTGATGAGCTGGTGCAGTCAGTGCAGCGTCTGTTCCGTGATCCGGTGGAATTCTCCGTGGGCAGTCTCGACGGTCCCATTGCCGAGCAACTGGCAGCGGCCTGGGGTGACCAGATCGCCGCGCCCTGGCGGAGCATGGTCAGTGGACGCTATCCGGTCAGCGACTCCAGCAACGAGGCCTCGGTGCGTGATCTGCGACGGTTCGTCGATCCGCAGTCTGGACTGTTGGTGACCTTCGATGAGCAGGAAGTCGGCAATCTCGATGAGGCGGGGGGCGACGGTGAACCGCTGGTCGACCCGAGCATCACCGCCACCATCGCCGAAGGCACCAATGTGGGCCGTGTGCTCGAGAGCCTGGCGGATGTCGAGAACGGCTTCGAGATCATGGTCGAGCCGGCGTCCAACTTCACCTCCATCGAGCTGACTCTGGATGGCCAGCAGCAGCGTTATCGCAATGGGCCGCAGTCCTGGCAACGCTTCACCTGGCCGGGTGATGAGCGTCAGGCCGGGGCGCGCCTGGAAGTGGTCACCTATGGCGGTCAACGCGTGACGGTCTTTGATTACCCGTCGCGCTGGGGGCTGCTGAAGCTGATCGATTCCGCCGATGTCACCAACCTCGATGCGGTACGTCAGCGCTTCACCTGGTACACCAGCATGGGGCCGGTAAGCCTGACGGTACGTAACTTCGGGGGCGTCAAGCTCACCGATCTCGAACAGGTGCGTCGTTTGCGCATGCCCACGCCCACGTCAGGAGCCGGTTGAGTGATGGAAGCAAGGCAGCAGGTCAGGGAGGTCGCGTCATGATCGGATATTTCGGCAAGGTGCCGGGAAGCGCCGATTTCGTGGCCCACAACGCCGCCTACAAGGACGTGCGCGAGCTGGATAGCTGGCTGCAGCACGCCCTGGCGAGGATGGCGGAGCACGACAGCGACTGGCAGGACCAGTTCGATGCGTTGCCGACCTGCTTCTTCCACTTCAGGGCCAGTAATGGCTACTGGCTGCTCGGTGGCCTGCACAGTTCCCGCGATGCCAGCGGGCGCCGCTATCCGCTGCTGATCTTCCAGCGCTTCAGTGTGGCGCCCCAGGTGGAGGGCAGTGTCGGTGTGCATACCCTCAGCGAGACCTTCGCCGGGCAGCTGCGTGAGCTGTTGCAGCGCACCGTGCATGGTGAGGCCAGCGTCGATGAGTTGCATCAACGTGTCGATGAGTTGCGCGGACTGGGTGATGCCGATGTGAAGCTCCAGCAGCGCTTGCTGCAGCGCTTTCTCGATGATGTGCGTTTCAGCGACCTGATCAAGGCGTTGGAGCCGAGTTTCCCGGAGTTCATTGCCAACGCCTTTGCGCTGCGCATGCAGGTACTTCGCCAGGAGTTGAAGGACGGTGCGAGATGGCAGGCGGTGCTGCCGTTGCCTGCCGAGCGAGCGCTCAAGCGCCCGGCCGCTGATCTCTGGCTGCACTGGCTGGAACATCAATCACCACAACGGGCCAAGGCCAGTCTGTTGGTTGATGACTTCATGCGCCCTCGACTGTGGCGCTTTGCCAGCGCCGATCACGAGGCATTTCGGCTGCTTGCCGGCGCGTCTTCGCGTGGTGCGCGCATCGATGTGCTCGAGGCATTCGAGGAGTTTGACCCGCGTTGGGCGGAGATCACCCCGCCGCCGGCGGAGCTGGATATGGGGACGTATATAACGAGGTTTCCTGATCAGGAAAACCCAATGGGGAGCAGGGGAACCATGTCGTGGTGAAAAAGCTGATGAACAAGCTGAAATACTATTGGGCAAGATATCGCCCCTACGCAATGGCACTGGGGTTCTTCCTGTTGATCTTCGTGATCTGGGGCCTCGGCAGCTGGATGGGTTTCTCGTCACTGGATAGCCTGCTGGTGGGGATCCTGGTGTTCCTGGTGGCCTCCGCGCTGTACCTGTTGCTGCTCTATCGTGGTGAAGGGCGCAGCAAGGACGGCGATGTCGAGTCGCTGTTGATCCAGAACGCCGATGATGCCGTACTCGGTGCCGCGCCGGAGGATCGTGAAGAAGTCAGCCTGCTGCGTGAGCGCCTGCTCAACGCCCTCGAGCGCATGAAGAAGAACGGCGGCGGCAAGGGCAGCAAGCGTGATCTGTTGTATCGCCTGCCCTGGTACCTGGTCATTGGTCAGCCGGCCGTCGGCAAGAGCACTCTGGTCTACCGCTCGGGACTGGACTTCCCGTTCGCCGACCGCGAGAACGCTCGGGTGTCCGGTGTCGGTGGTACCCGCCATTGCGACTGGTTCTTCAGCAGCGAAGCGGTGCTGCTGGATACCGCCGGTCGCTATGTCAGTGACGAGGAGGAAGTCGGCAAGTGGCGAGCCTTCCTTGAACTGCTCAAACGCCATCGTCCGCGTCGCCCGCTCAATGGCTTGATCGTGGCGGTCAGCGCCGACGAGCTGATCGACAGCAGTGAGGCACAGCGCGAGACGCTGGCCCAGCGTCTGCGGGAACGTATCCAGGAAACCCACGAACTGCTCGGTACCGCGCTGCCGATCTATCTGGTCTTCACCAAGAGTGACCTGATTCCCGGCTTCCGCCAGTTCCACGCTCAACTGGAGCCGGAACAGCGCGAGGAAGTGCTGGGCATGACCTTCCCGCATCAGGACTTCGCCAATGCCAACCTGACCCGGCGTTTCTCCGAGGGCCTGGCGCGGCTGGTGTCACGCTGCCGTGGGATCGGTGAACAGAGCCTGATCGAAAATGATGTCATCCGGACTCGCGAGGATCCGGCGGCGCTGGAGTTCCCGCTTGAGCTGCGTGCATTGTCCGGCGTGCTGACCAGCTTCGTCGGAGCCCTGTTGCAGGCCAACCCCTACCAGTCGGCGCCGTTGCTGCGTGGCTTCTATTTCACCAGTGCGCTGGCCGATGGTCAGCCGGCCCAGGGCGAGCATGCGCGCACGGTCGCGCAGCGTTTTGGCTTGCAGGGCGGCCGCGGTATCGGTTCCCGGCAGGACGGCAAGAGCCTGTTCGTGACCGGGCTGTTCTCCCAGGTGATTCTCCCGGACCAGCATCTGGTCGGTCTCTACAGCGGGCCCAACAGCCAGCGCCAACGCCAGTTGCGCTGGAGCTGGGCGGCACTCGCCATCGCGCTGCTGCTGTGCACTGCCTGGGGGGTGTCCTTCTTCCAGAACGCCGATGAGTTGAGCGGCATCGAGACACAACTGGCCGAGGCCAGCGAGGTCGATGACCAGAATGCCGACAGCTATACCCGTTGGCAGACGCTGGATGCCCTGCGTGGCGAATCCCAGCGCTACTTCGAACGTCACCAGCAGGGCGTACCCTGGTCGTTGCGCTTTGGTCTCTACCACGGCAGGGAGATGGAACCGGAGCTGCGCCGCAGCTACTTCACGCAGCTTGATCGCGTCATGCTCGATCCGGTGGCCGATAACCTGTCCCAGTCACTGTTCGTGCTGCCGACCATCCCGGTCTATCGCTCAGGGGGCGAACGCCTCGAGGACATCGAGGTGGAGAGTGTCGAGCCCTACGCCCGCCCGGTGGACAACTCTCCGCAGGCACTGGCGGACTTCGGCAATGCCACCTTGCTGACCTACCTCGAGCTGTCGCGGACACCGCGTGACAAGGTCGAGACAGACCTGCTGCGTCAACGCCTGCCGGATTACTGGTATCCAGCGATCACCGCCGCGGATGGTGGTGAGCGTGATCAGCGTGACCTCGATTACGCCAGTCGGCAGATCGATTTCTACGCCGCTCAGATCCATGCCGAAGACGTGCCGCGCATCGACGCCAAGGCGTTCCTGATCTCGTCGAGCCGCAACTACATCGATGGCCTGCTGGATCGTTCGCTGCGCACCCTGGAGACCATCACGCTGGAGTCCGACACCTTGTTCTCCTTTGGCCGTGCGGACTTCGCCGGCCTGCAGGGCGCTGGGCAGCGGCAGCTCAACCAGATTGCCGAGCGACTGTCCAACACGCCCAATCTCGGCCGTATCACCATCACCGGTCATGCCGATCAGATCGGCTCGGCGTCGGCCAACAAGCGGCTGTCACTGGAGCGTGCCCAGACTGTGCGCACCTACCTGATCGGCAAGGGTATGGCACCGGAACTGATCGAAGCGATAGGAGCCGGCAACGAGCGGCCTCTGGTGCAGTGTGACGGCAGTATGAGTCGCGCCGAGCGGATTCAGTGCCTGGCACCGAATCGGCGCGTGGAAATTGAAGTGCGGGCGCTCAACTGAGGGCTCGGCATCGAAGAAACAGGGGGAGCTGCCCGCTCAGGCGGCAACTCCCCAAGGGTTTCTCCCGCAAGGGAGGAAACATGCCGCTCCATGGAGTGGCAAAAGAGAGGGCAGTCACCGGCGGGGCCTGACGGCTCCTGGCGGTAGCGTGCCTGAAAAAGGGCCCGGTGGGACCCGGGGGCGCCCCGACTCCCGATAAGGGTCGAGTCGTTCTATTCACCGCGAAATAGGGAAATCCAAACATGGCATTTGATGCATATCTGAAGATCGATGGTATTCCCGGCGAAAGCCTGGATGCCAACCACACGGACTGGATCGAGCTGCTGAGCTTTGAGTTCGGTGCTAGCCAGGCGACCTCTGCGACGGCCAGCTCTGCGGGTGGTGCTTCCGCCGAGCGCGTCAACCTGAGCGAGTTTGCTATCTCCAAGTTCATTGACAAGGCATCTCCCAAGCTGTTCGAAGCTTGCTGCCGTGGTCAGCACATCAAGGAAGTCACCCTGCAGGTACACCGTGCAGGCGGCGACCAGGTGCGTTACCTCGAAGTGAAACTGGAAGAAGTCATCGTGTCCTCCACTGGTATGGAAGGCATGGCCAGCTTCTCCCAGAACGCTGGTGGCGGTGCTACGGACTCCGTGCACGATTCGCGTCACGATCTGCCTTCCGAGGAGATCAAGTTCAACTACGCGCGTATCAAGGTGAACTACACCCAGCAGAAGCGCCAGGATGGCCAGGGTGGCGGCAACATCGCGGGTGGCTGGGATCGCACTCGCAACCGCGTCTACTCCTGATACCGCAAGGTACAGGGAAGGTCGCGTAACGGGAGCGGCGGCATCTGTCGCCGTTCCCTGCTGTACCGGTCATGGGGGCGACCCCATGACCGTCAACCTTCAGTGACTGCGAGAGTCCTGGCCTGGTTCTTGAGCTCCAGGTTTTTGAAACCGGGTTCTTGAACGTCAGGTGCCAGGATTGCCGCAGAGACTGGCCATGGTATTGCGCCGTGGTAACCGCTATCTATCCACAACCGGGGAGTACGCACTGTGATGTGGACAAGTCCCCGTGCCGAGAGGAACTCACATGGCTGATGAATGGGATCGCGAAGCCCTGCTCGCACCGATTGGTGAGCATGGTGCCGGGGAAGACCTGAGTTTTTCATTGCTCATGGACCAGATCAAGGAAGCACGCCGCGCCGATCCGACCTATCTCAGTCAGGGGGAGTGGCAGGCCGACCTCAAGAAGTCCGACTGGAATGAGGTCATCTCGCTCACCTCCAAAGCGCTGGCGGAGCAGAGCAAGGACCTGGCGCTGGCCGGGTGGCTGTGTGAAGGGTTGTCTCATCGTAATCACTTCACCGGCATGACCTATGGCATCGAGCTGGTCAACGAGCTGTGCCGACGCTTCTGGGAGACGCTCTACCCCAGCCTGGAAGATGGCGATGAGGAGCGCTTCGGGCGCCTGTCCTGGCTGGACAATACCCTGGCCGGCATGGTCGGTGAGATACCGCTGCTGGAAGGTCAGGGGTATGGGCTGGCGCGTTACGAGGAGTCGCGTCAGGTCGAGAACCTTGCGCGCAACGACCGCGATGCCATGGATGATGCACTGGCCGATGGCAAGATCAACGCCGAGATCTTCCAGCGTTCCGTGGTGCTCACGGAAACCGACTTCCTGACCCAGCGTCACGGAGAGATCAACGGCTGCCAGCAGGCACTGCGCGAGCTGGACGACACCCTGACTGAACGCATGGGCGACCACGCGCCGCGACTCAACGAGCTCAAGGAAGTACTACGCGAGTGCAGCCAGTTGATCGAGCGGATGCTCAGTGATCGTGGTGTCAGCTTCGATGAATCGGAAGAGCCCGGCGCGGCCGAGGCTTCCGAGACAGAAGCAACGGCCCCGCCGGCCACCGATGGGGGCGCCGCGGCACAGACCAGGGCCGCACCCCAGGCGGCGCTGCGTACGACACCGCAGTCCCGCGAGGAAGCCTTCGAAATGCTCAACGGCGTTGCCCAATTCTTCAAGGGCAGCGAGCCGCACAGCCCGGTGCCGTATCTGGTCGAACGCGCCATGCGCTGGGGCCGTATGCCGCTGGAAGACTGGCTGCGTGATGTGATTCGCGAGGACCACATCATCGACAGCATCCGCGAGACACTCGGCACTCAGCGCCGAAACGAGGACTAACCCATGTCGAGGGCGTCGATATACGACCTGCTTCAGCAGCGCGCTCAACCTGTTGTCGAGCAACCGGTAGTCGTCGAGGAACGCAGCCACTTCCGTGCCGACCGGCTGCGTCTGTTGGATGGTGTCGCCTTGACCGCCGCCGGAGTGCTTGCCATGGGCTCGGTGCCCGAGGCTGCCCGCGTGGAACTGTCCGAGGACATGCGTGGGCCGGATGGTTTCCAGTTGATGGCCTGTGCGGTGAAGGAGGTCATCCCGGTGGGCGAGTCGCGGCTGAGACGTCTCGACCCCAAGGCTCTACGCCTGCACGAGCTGATCCAGACCATCCTCCTCGATGCGCTGATGATGCTCGAGGCACTGCCCGAGAATGGCCGTTTCGATATCGTCCTGAGCGCGCCATTGCGATCCGGGGAGGCCGCAAGCCTGCTGCTGGAGCAGATACAGCAGGCGGTGGCAGAGACAGAGTACGGCGAGCGCCTGGGCGATATTCGTCACAGTGCTGTGGGCTGGGATCCGCATACCTGCCTGGCAGTGTCGGAATCCGGCGGCCATCCCCATGTGCTGTGGCTGTGTGCCGACTCCCTGATCAATGCCACCGATGTGGGACGCCTCGATCGACGCGGACTATTGATGAAGGCCTCGCGGTCGGTAGGGCTGGCGCCGGGAGAAGCGGCAGTGGCGCTACTGATGCAGCGGGTGTCGGAAGAAGATGATGCGGAATCAGCCTCCGGCTGGAGACTGGATAGCGCCATTGAGCAGGAACATGCGCCGCGTTCGAGCAGGACTCGGCAGGGTGGCGCGACGTTGGTCATCAAGGATCTGCTGGAAAAGAGCTGGCCCGAGGCGGCGGCAGATACCGAGTCTGAGGCGCCATCACGGATCGTGATGGATGCGCTGGGCGTCTCCGGGAGTGTAACCGACGTTGCTGGGCCGCTGACTGATCGCTGGAGGGGCATCGACCTGACCGATAACGGCGTCAGCGTGGATCGCTGGTGTGGTTGGCCGGGAGAGGCACTGACTGCCCTGCAGTTGCTGCTGGCTATCGCCCCTCTTGGCGATGGCGAGAGCGCACTGGTGCTGAACGTGGTGGAAGAGCGCAGCAGCCGCGGCATGGCACTGCGTAGCTGTGCGGTATCCGGGGACGGCGCCGCTGCCGGTGAGGATGCGGAAGGGACCTCCGCCAATGGAGAAGGGAACGCGACATGAAAGAATTCAACCTGCTGGATAACATCCTCGAATCCTTCGACGTGACACTGACGCAGGACGAGCGCCTGCTGCAGCTGCAACTGGGGGACAGCGACTTCATCCCCCATCGGCTGGTGGGTGAAGAGCGTCTTTCGCGACCGTTCTCCTACACCCTCGACTGCATCTCCCAGAATGGCGACATCGAACTCAAGACGTTGATGGCCCAGCCTGCCGCGTTGACGATACGTCAGGCGGACGGCAACTACCGTCGACTCTCCGGACTGGTCGAATCTGCTGCCCTGCTCGGTGAGGATGGTGGGGTCTATTACTACCAGATCAGCCTGGTGCCCTGGCTGGCGATGCTCAAGCTGGGACGCGACAGCCGTATCTTCCAGGACCACAACGTGGTCGAGATACTCGAACAGGTATTCGGCAAGCACGCCACTGCCATGGGGGAGGACTCGGTGCGTTGGCGCTTCGATCTGCGCCGCGAATACCCCTCACGCAGCTACTGCGTGCAGTACCGCGAGAGCGACTTCAACTTCGTCAATCGGCTGCTCGAGCAAGAGGGCATCTGGTGGTATGCGGAACATGCCACAGAAGATGATGACTTCAATGGCCATCGCATCGTCTTCACCGATGACCCGGAAACCTGCATGCCGGTCGCGCCTCAGGTCATCCGCTTCCATCGTCAGGATGCCACCGAGACCGAGGATTCGATTACCCAGTGGGGCGGGGTGCGTCAGCAGCAGCCGACCCGCGTCAGTCTCGGCACCTTCGACTACAAGCAGCCGGGACTGGAAAAGCGCACCAGCATGGAGACGGTTCGCGATCAAGGTAACCTGCCGGATCTGGAAGTCTACGATTACCCCGGTGAGTACTACTACCTTGGCCCTGAGCGTGGTGAGCACCTGGCCCTCAATCGCCTCGAAGCACTGGAGTCGCAAGCCAAGCGCTTCCATGGCTCCGGCGGTGTGCGCCAGTTGCAGACCGGACAGTGGTTCGAAATCAGCCAGCATGCCCGGCACGAGCAGGGCGATGAAGGCGAACGCCAGTTCCTGGTTCTTGGCCTCAACATCCACGCCGAGAATGCGCTGCCGGTCTCCGCTCATCTGAAGACCCTGCCGGGTAGTCTGCAGTCGCGCATCGATGCGGCTTTCAAGGCTCATGGGCTCGAAGATGATGACGCCTACAGAGAGGATTATCGGCGAGTCGGCACCGGCCACTATCTGGTCGACTTCGAAGCCCAGCGGCTCAGCCAGCCCTATCGTTCCTTCCTCGATCATCAGCGTCCGGTCATCGGTGGTCCGCAGACCGCGACCGTGGTCGGCCCCGAAGGCGAGGAGATCCACACCGATGCACTGAACCGGGTCAAGGTGCAGTTCCACTGGGATCGCGAGGGCCAGCGCGATGCCCATTCCAGTTGCTGGGTGCGCGTCTCGCAGCCCAATGCCGGAGGTCGCTGGGGCGGCGTCTTCGTGCCGCGGATCGGTCAGGAAGTCATCGTCGACTTCCTTGAGGGCGACGCCGACCGTCCGCTGATCACCGGTCGCGTCTACAACGGCGACCAGACCCCGGAGTGGCACAGCAACGGCCTGCTGTCGGGCTTCAAGACCAGGACCTATCGGGGCGGCAAGTTCAACGAACTGGTGTTCGACGATGCCACCGATCAGGAACGGGTCAAGCTCAACTCCGAGCACAGCAAGAGTCAGCTCAACCTCGGTTACCTGATCGACCAACAGGGCAATACCCGCGGTGCCTTCCGTGGCACCGGCTTTGAACTGCGTACCGATGCCTACGGCGCCGTCCGCGCCAATGAGGGCCTGTTGCTGACCAGTTGGGGCCAGCTCGGTGCCAATGGCGAGCAGCTCGACATGACCCAGGCCTGGCAACAGCTCTCGAGTGCCTGGCAACTCTCCGATTCGCTCAGTGAAAGCGCCACCAGTCACAACGCCGAACCGTTGGACGCCCGCGACAACCTCAAGCAGGCCGGTGAAGACGCCGAGGGGCGTTATGGTGCTGCGGAAAACCGGGGTGGCGCCGAGGGGAGTGGAGGATTCGACGGCAGCAGCGCGCGAACGGCCAGCCAGGGCGGACTCGGTGAAGCAGCCAGGCTCAACGCCCCCTGGCTGCACGCTTCATCACCGGCGGGCATCGCCATGAGCACACCGGAATCAACCCACCTCGCCCAGGGCAAGTCACTGAGCGTGACCAGTGGTCGTGACATCAACCTGGCCACCGGCAAGAGCCTGATCGCCACCATGTCCGAGAAGCTGTCGATGTTCGTCCAGCGCGCCGGCATCAAGCTGTTCGCCGCCCAGGGCAAGGTCGAGATGCAGGCCCAGAGCGACAACATGGAGTTGACCGCCGAGAAGGACGTCAAGGTCACCTCCACCGAAGCGGGAGTACGCATCGACGCCGCCGAGGAAATCCTCCTTACCAGCGGCGGAGGCTATATCCGCCTCAAGGGCGGCAACATCGAGATCCACGGCCCCGGCAAGATCGATATCAAGGGCGCACAACACCTGTTTGCCGGGCCCGCGAGTATGAGTAGCGAGTTGGCGGAGTTGCCTGAAGGTGGCTGTGAGACCCAGATGAAAGGTGCGGATAAGCAGCGTAGCGGCGCCATGCCGTTGGGAGGGTAACGCTTCATGTCCCCCCAACAACCAGATACCCGGCATCAGAGGGCGGCACCTCTCGTACCTGATTGGCTGCTGACGCACGAGTACGCCTTGCTGAATCCACTGATAGTGGACTCGGAGGCATGGGCAGACCTGCCTTGTGAGCCATTGGTGACTCCGCATGCCAATGTCCGTCCCCATCTGCTACCGCAACTGGTTTGCTTGAATGAGCTCTCATCTGAGGCTCGGCTGGCGCTGGTGAAGCGCATCGAACTTCATCAGCGACGCGGAGTGACATTCTTTTGTGCACTCCTCCAAAGTCAGGCTTCCGCCGATGCCATCGCCGAGCACCTCAAGCTTCACCTCGAGCAGCGCAGGAGCGGTGACAGTAGACGGTGGTGGTTGCGGTTCTACGACCCACACGTCTTTCGGCACCTGAGTTGGCAATTGGAGCCGGAGCAGATGGACCGCCTGTTGGGACCAATAACTGCATGGCGTTGGCCAGATGTTCAAGGTGACTGGTATTGCCAGCGACACCACTCAACGAGGCAATCTGCCCTGCCTCATCTCATGCTCGACAGGACGCAGTGGCGTCGCATTGATCGACTGGCATCACTCAATGGCATCCTGGACAGGTTGTTGATCTCTGCTCCAGAGCAGACACAGGACGAGATTCTGTGGCGGCGAGTGGACTCGCTGTTGGCAAAGGCGGAGCAGCTGTCATTGGGGCAGGACGAGGATCGCCAGCTTTATGCTGAGCAGGCCGTTCGTTTTCATCAAGACATTCATTCCCATCCCGCCATCAAGGCCCGACTCGACTCCGCTCGAGAGCAGGGCAGCACCTATACCCGTATCTGTGCAGATCTTGATGATGCCATGTTGGAACGCATGGCCGCGGAATTGGATAACCAGAATACGCGCAAGGAGGCTCCATGAGCGAGGCGACTCAGCAACAGAGTATTGCAAGCTGTCCATATTGTCAGAAATCAGGACTGCCTATTCTTCCCCTGCGCTATGCCGTCACACGTACTGACAGCGGAAGTGGGCTTCCCCAGGGGCCAGAGCTCAGCGGGTCCTTTGGTGAGGGAGTGACCGATATTGCCTTACCGGAAGGGCAGTCTTATACCCTCCGCCTGGTACGTGCTGGGTATCTTTATGTGTTTAATGAAGCAGGGAAAACCTGGTCTGGGTACATCGTGACTGAACGAGGGTATCTATTCCCCTATGTTTCTGAAATAAAAAATGATGTTCTGGCGGGGATGAATCCTGAACAGGTGCAGGGTGGCATTGATGCCCAGTTGCAGCCGCCGCCCGATGAGGAAGAGTTCACCTGCACGCTCAACCCGGACCACCAATATCCGGGGCGTTGCATTACTATCCCCAATGCGGACCAGGCCGACAACATATACCTGGCCTTCTCCGATACCGCCTGGACCAAACGTGTCTGGCACGAGCATGCCACCAATGCCCAGGTAGGCGACAACGGCCTGCAGCGGCGAGATCATATGCGTAAGCTCTCGTTGGCTGAGTGGCGCGGGGGTAGCGCCAAGCATGCTGCTCCTATGGCCGAGCTGGCCGATCGGGTAGCGGAAGCCAACTACGAGTCGATGCCACCCAATTTGCCGCCCGTCACCTTGATGCGCAGCGACCTCTACCAATGGACTGCTCCTTTTGGTCACAGTCCCGCGTCGATACATGGCATGGACGATCAGGTTGAGGGCTTGGTGACCTGGGCCGAAGAGCAGGCCGAACCACTAGATATGCCTCCGGTGATGGTTGCTCTGGATGATCCGGTGGGCATCGCCTCCGATCTGGCCAGCCTGATGGGGGCAAGACTAGGCGAGAAGATGACCGATCCGGCGCAAGCCCGGCCGCTGGCGATCTCCGCAGCCATTGGCAATATCCGCCAGAGTATTCGCGAAGATGCCGAGAACCGGCAGATCTATCGTACCGAGCGTCAAGCCACGCAACTGGCATATAGCAGAGGCATGGTGTTGGCAGGGCTGTTCAGCTCCGATGTGCGCGAAATGCAGCAAGAGATACGGGAGAACTGGAGCAATCCTACTCCTGTGCAATTGAGCACCGCTCGGGACGACGCCTGGGATGACTACACGAGCAAGCTCAATATGCCAAAGCTGCAGGCGTGGGAGAGCAAATGGCAAAAAGAATTGCAGGATTTCGACACCGAGCAGTTGGTCCCGCTGGCTCGGGCTCATGTGCAGTGGATGGAGAGCGATAACCTCTACGAGCACTTGGACACTCAACACGACGATAGGGATATCGAATCCGGTGCCGCTTTTGTCGATACGCTGCTGCTGTGCATTCAGGATACGCAGGAGTACGCTCCATGCGCAGCGCTATACCAGCGCTGGCTTTCCGCTACGACCATAGCGCGACGCAACCTGGTGCTGAGAGCCCTGGGTTACCACCAGGCGGCGATACTGGAACAGTGGGAAGGGACATTGCAGGGTGGCTTGAAGCCAGATGCTCTGCGCGGGCTACCCTGGGATGCCTTGATTACCGGTTACGGCGAGGCGCTCGATGCCCTGCGCGATGGTAGCCAGAACGCGGTAGTACGGCTGACAGCAGTATTGGGCGGACCCTTCGCCAAGGTAGCGGCTGATGCGGTCGACCGGGTCGTGGGGCCGGCGCTGGTGGCAATGGGCGTCATCGGTCGTGCGCCAGTGATCCTGGCCGATGTAACGATGAGCAAACAGGCTGCGATTGCCGAGTTGGTCGCACGCATGATGGCAGTCAACCCAGAAGTGGGGACGCTGGATGACCTGAATCGGGCGATTGATATCCAGATGCGCAAGGCACGTATCTACGGTATGCATATCGAAGGCACTAGTCAGCATCGCTACCTGATCATGGCCGACCCCAGGGTCGTTGGCGATTTCCCTGGACAGGACGCGCAGGGCAATGCACGGCGCTTTGCCGAAGCCGCGATCCTGACCGAGGTCGAGCGTACAGAGCTGACGCGTCTGCGCTGGCGCCAATTGCTGCCCACCGAGGCCGGGTTGGGCGTGGTGGCGGGTATTCTGCAATGTATGGCTCTGGGCAAGCTGGCCGATGACCTGGACAACGGCATGGCACACGAGCAGAACGAAAACCGCTGGCGCTATCGCACCGGCTTCACGGGCTTGATAGGTACGTTGGCGGAGACGGTGGGCAAATGGTCGGAGAGTGCATCTAAGGCTGGTAGCCGTGTTGCCAGGGCATTGGAGCGATACCTTGGTATAGCCTTGCGTGTGGTGGGAAAAACGTTTGGCATTGGCGCAGGGGTGGTGATGGCGCTATGGGACTTTCGACGCGGATTCCAAGAGCTTGGAGAAGGAAATGGTTGGGTAGGAGGATTATTATTCGCCTCAGGTACGTTTAGCTTGCTTGCTATGGGAATGTTTGCGGGCTGGTTTGGAGCAACTGTTTTCGGATTGTCTGCTACGGGTATCGGTATTGTGTTGGTGGTATTGGTTATCGCTATTGCGATATTGATCGAGGTGTTCAAGGACAACAAGGTGCAGGACTGGCTGGAACGGTGCTATTTCGGCAAGTTCGAGGAAAGCGAACGTTACCAGGAGCCGGAGCTGGAGATAGACGAGTTGGAGCTGGCCCTTAACGATATGAAAGGCTGAATTATGGATTATGCAGGACTTGGAAAGAGGAATCACTTTCCTATCAACCGTCCGTTGAGTGATGCCGAACGCGCAGCACGTTACGACCAGAAAAAATCGAGCAAAGCGCCACCGATGGATTTTCTTTCTGTGATCAAGTTCAACAGTAGCTATATCGAACTTGTTGATCGCTGGTATCCCGTTCGAGGATTCTGGGCATGGCTTTCGGTCATGTTGGGTGGAGCATCAGTGATTGCAGGAGGTGCTTTACTTTATGCTGTTTTTCTCCCTGTGGGAGATCCGATGGTTTCAGAACTTGGTCCAGCTATATTTTTGGTTTTATTGTCGGTCGTACTTTTTTTGTTTGCCTGGTTTGGTGCGTGGTATGCGTTCAAAGTTGAATGCTTAGGCTATACCCACTATCCCATGCGTCTGAACCGCAAGACGCGTCAAGTGTATTTTTTCCGCCAGAATGGCACGGTACTGACGGTGCCATGGGACGACCTGTTCATCACTCTTGGCGAAGCCAAGAGTCCCATCACCAGCACCACCTATGACCTACGCGCTCATGTACTGGATGCCGACGGCGAAACGGTACGCGAGTCGTTTTCGCTGGGATATCCATCATTACTGGGCAACGCCGAGTCGATCGACAAGTTCTGGGCCTTTCTGCAGCCGTATATGGAAGCGGAAGATGGCGTAGAGCGCACCTGGCGACATCTCAAAGAACAAACAGGCTACTTGATGCCGGTGGATGGCCGTAGGGAAGGCTGGCGCTGGAGCATCGTGCAGAACTATGCCTGGTCAGGTCATTGGCCATGGCTACAGTTCATTGCCTCCCCCGTGTTGGGTCTGAATGCCGTCGGCCGGATGTTGGCGATGTGGACCAGCAAGGTGCCGGAGTGGCCTGCAGAGGTAGAGCAGGAAAGTCAGGTGGATGCGGATGATCCCTACGTGCTGACTTGGCGCGACAACGACACGATCGGATGGTGGGAGCTTTATTGGCCACTGATCTGCACCCTTATTGGTGTAGGAGCCTTCATCGGCGTTATCGGCTGGATCATCGTGGTTGGTCCATAGTATTGAGCGGGCAGCTTATTCTCTGTCAGCAGCTGACGCGACTGCGTTGACGTTGGCTGCTGTCTATGGAGCTCGAGTTGGGGTGTGATGTTGGTGATTGCCGTATTGGTTAAAGGGCAACAATGTCAGAACTGGCTGGGTCACTTGTTTCGGCCGGCTCAGGACAAGCGAACGCTACCGAGACATGGGATTGAACGAACTTGAACTGACCATTGACGACATGAAAGCCTGAATTATGGATTATGTAAGACTTGGAAAAAGGAGTTTTCCAATGAAAGTCGCGTTTATTGGTCTTGTACTTAACCTGCTATGGACCTTCGGGTTGTCTCAGGACCTTTATGGCTTCAATAATGCGCAGATTGTCGAGGTGGGAACCTATCTCTGTATCGGCTTCTGGAGTCTGTCTGTTGTCGGTTTCCTTATGATGTTGACCGGCAAGAGGAAAGTCGGCTCTGTTCTCCTGATCATTGGTTCGATCATTTTTGTCCCTTTGGGCCTGGTAGCCATTCTCGGTGCGAGAAAAGCCACCAGTAAGGATACGGATGCGTCTCTCGAGGGCCGTGAGACATCAGGGCGGGGCTCAGCAACTTTCCATGCGGTGAAGCAAGGCAACCTCATGCTTGGATGCGGGATTGTGGTGTTGCTGATATTTATGCTGTCTGACTTGTCTAGTACCGCGAGCCTTGGGGCAATCAGTGGCATCATGATCGTGATGGGTGTGTGGTGGAAGAGCTCTCCTCTGGTCGAATTCCGCGATGATCATTTGTTGATCAATCGTGGACCAGTGAGGTCGAAATTGATGTTGCGGTATAGCGAAATCTTGCGGGTCGAGTACAAGAGGAGATCCTGTATCCTGCATTACCGACGGCAGGGCAATGAGGTTGATAAGGACAGGAAGATCGGGATTGCTTCAGGCGGTCTGTTGCAACACGACAGAGGCCGCTTCGAGCTGGCATTGAGGAACAGGGTAGAGCGTGGCAAGCAATCTCAAGACGTTCTGGAAGGATGATCTCCGGGCCATGGTCCGGGGCTGAAAAGGAGCACAACCATGTTCGGTTCAGGTGATGGTGTAATTCTGCTGGGGGATGCCACTACCCATGGTGGTCGGGTGATTTCCGGGCAGTCGAACTACCTCGTCAATGGCAAGCAGGTGGCGGTGGTAGGGGACAAGGTAACGTGTCCCAAGGATGGTCATGGGGTGTGCAGCATCATCGAGGGGCATCCCACCATTTCGGTCAATGGCAAGGCGGCTGCCTTTCACGGCTGTGCTACCAGCTGTGGGGCCAAGTTGATCTCTTCCTCCAGCAGTAGTCATGCGCTGGGCTAAGGGCTGGCTACAGCACCGGCTCGCCCCAGACCTTTCAATGTGACTCTGCATGATCCGTCAGCCTGCCGTCGACGAGATGTACGCGGCGGTCGGCGCGGTCTGCCATATCGATATCGTGGGTGACGGCGACCACCGTCTTGCCGCGCTGGTGAACCAGCTCGTCGAGGATATTGAAGACCTGCTCGGAGCTTTGAGTATCGAGGCTGCCAGTGGGCTCGTCAGCGAACAGCAGGGGCGGGTCGTTGGCCAGTGAGCGGGCGACGGCCACACGCTGGCGTTGTCCGCCGGAAAGCTGTTCGGGCAGCTTGTCGAGATGGTCGGCGAGACCGAGGGAGTCGAGCAGTTCCTCGGCTCGCACGCGTCGCTGGCTTGCCGAGAGCCTTCCCAGCTTGCGCATCGGTAGCTCGACATTGGCGCGTACGCTGAATTCAGGCAGCAGAAAGTGGAACTGGAACACGAAGCCGATGGATTCCAGGCGCAGTGCTGCTCGCTGAGGCTCCTTGAGCGTGGCGGTGTCGTGGCCGTCAATATGCAGGCTGCCATGGCTGGGCTGGTCGAGCAGGCCCAGCAGGTACAGCAGCGACGACTTGCCCGACCCCGAGGGGCCGGTGATGGCGACGAACTCATTGTCGCCGATGCTCAGGTCGATGCCTTCCACCAGGGTCACGGGGACGGTGGCGGGCAGCGTGCGTCCCAGGTCGCGGGCTTCGACCAGTGTCTTCATGAGGCCCCCCGGATGATGGCAACAGGATTCAGACGGGCCGCCTTGCGGGCCGGAAGGTAGCCGGCCACGGCGGCGGAGAACATCGCGAAGCCACCGGCAATCACGTAGTGCCAGATGCTCCAGGCCAGCGGCAGGCGGGTGATTTCCTGAGCCACCACATCGCCGCTGAGCTCGAAGCGCACCATCGACAGCGCCACGCATAATCCGAAGCCCAGCAGCCAGCCGAGCACGGAACCGCCGACGCCGAAGATCATGCCTTCCAGCACAAACAGCCGCCGCATATCCGGCTCGGTGAAGCCCAGTGACTTGAGAATGGCGATGTCGCGGGCCTTCTCGTGGGTCAGCGTCGAGATGATGTTGTAGATACCGAAACCGGCCACCAGCAGGATGGTGCCGACCACGGTGTACATGATCACATTGCGTATCACCAGCGCCTCGAGCAGTGACTCATTGGCCTCCTGCCAGGAGACCGACTTGTAGCCGATCTGGGACTCGGCACGGGCGGCCACGCTGGGCGCCATATCCGGGTCCGGCAGGTAGAGGCGGATGCTGTTGATGACATTGGGCCGCTCGCTGAGTATCTGGGCCTTCTTCAGCAGGACATAGCCTTCGCCCTCATCGCGTGCGGTGGTGCCGGTATGGAAGATACCGGTGATCTTGAAGGCTCGGGTCTGACCCGTGGACGACACCAGTGACAACGTGGTGCCGTGATCCGCGCCCAGCTTGTCGGCAAGGCGGTCGCCGATGACGATGTTGTTGCCGCCGCTGAGCAGCGAGTTGAAGTCGCCGTGGACGAAGTCCTCGGACTTGATGGATTCGACTTCCGCTTCCTGCTCCGGCTCGATGCCGTAGAGGCTGATGCCCTCGTCTCGTCCGGCATAACGTACCACGCCCTGGGTCTGCAGGCGCCATACCATCTCGCCGGGCACCCAGGCGCTCAGTTGGGCACGAATCTCCTCGGGATTGAGCATCCCGCGCCTGTCCTCCAGCGGCCTCAAGCCGCTGATCTGCGCCGCGTCGAATCTGTCTTCGGCGGGCTGGCGGCGAGCATCGCGCTGTTCGTCGCTGATCTCCACATGGGGCATGTCATTGACCAACTGGTCGATGAGATCGTCCTCCCCTCCCTGCATCAGTGCCGCCATGGCGATGGAAAATCCCACGCCAAGGCCGACACTGAGTACGGCAATCCAGGTCTGACGGCCGCGCCCCAGAATATGGGTGATCGCCAGTTCGAGGATCAGGGGTGTCATGCGTCATCTCCGGCACTGGTGGTGACCTTGGCCCCATCGGACAGGTCGGTTGGCCAGGGCACAATCACCTCGGTACCTTCCTCCAGCGGTTCCAGCACTTCCACCCGCTCCGTGCCACGAATGCCCACTTCCAACTGGCGCTGCTGTGCCTTGCCATCGTCGACCACGAAGACGGCATCCTGCTGGAAGGCTTCAATGGGCAGTAGCTGGGCATTCTCGACCACTCGAGTGATGATGTTGGCCTCCACGCTCATGCCGATACGCAGCGGCGTGTCCTGTGGCAGCGCGAGATAGACTCGGTATGTCCGCGCCACCGGGTCACCCTTGGGCGTGACGCGCATCACCTCGGCGTTCAGTGTCTGCTCGGGGAAGGCATCGGCATGGATCAGCACCTTCTGCCCGCTCTCGACCTCGGGGATGTCTTCCTCATTGACCTCGGCCACCACTTCCAGGCGGCTCGGCTCTCCTACCCAGAACAGCACCTGATCAGGGCCCGCGATCTCACCGACCTCGGCGTCCTGGCGTAGCACCTTGCCGGCGATCGGCGCACGCAGTACATGGTGGTCGAGCAGAGTATTCTGGGCGCTGGCAAGGGCTCGAGCACGGCTGGCATCGCTGCGTGCCTGATCCAATTCCTGGCGACTCACGGCACGCTGGTTGGCCAGCCGCTCCATGCGCGCCAGGTCGTCGGTCGTCTGCTCGGCGCGGGTGGTCAGTTCTTCCAGCCGAGCCTGGGCTTCACGGTCATCCAGCCGTGCCAGCACGGTTCCTGCCTCGACCCATTCACCTTCGCATTGACACAGATACTCGATACGGCCGTTGGCGAGTGGCGCCAGTTGCGCCCAGTCGTGGGGTTCGACCTCGCCCGTGGCATAGACGATCTCCGCGGCTTCGCCACGCTCGGGGGTAACGGTGGTTACCTCTGTAGGGCGCAGCACCCACCAGACGATCATGGCGAAGCCGGCCAGCAGCACCAATACGAGTGACAGACGCCGCAGACGACGTAATGTAGATTGCGCGGGCTTCATTGCCGAGTTACCTTTAACAGACCGACGGTCGGTCCAATTACAGACCAATGGTCGGTCGTGGGTCAAGCACTATTCACTCGCTGGTTCTGTAGAATCCTGAATCTGCGAACTCACAAGGGACGACGGGGAACTCATCATGGCTCGCCAGATAAAACCCGCGGAACAGCGGCGCGGCGAATTGCTCGACAGTGCGCAAGCACTGTTCTTCGAGCGTGGCTACGACAAGACCACGGTCAATGATCTGATTCAGCACGCGGGGCTTTCCAAGGGCGGCTTCTACCATCACTTCAGTTCCAAGGAAGAGGTGCTCGAGGCTCTGGTGGAGCGTCTGGCCAGTGCCAGCATGGCGGAGTTGAAGGATGTGCTGGAAGGTCCTGATCTTGATGCTCTGACCAGGCTCAACACCTTCCTGTCCCGTGCGCGGCAGATGAAGGTGGAGCAGGTACCGCAGATGCGTGGGCTGTTCGAGACCCTGTTCCAGCCCGGAAATCAGGTGCTCTATCACCGCATCAACGCTGCATCGATGGCGGTGGTCTCGCCGCTGTTGGCCCGGATTATCGAGCAGGGGCGTCAGGAAGACCGTTTCGACGTGCCCGATGCGCATATGGCTGCGGAAACCATCCTGCACCTCGGCGCTGCCACCTATCGCAGTGTGGCAAAGGCCATGAATGCCGCCGGTACCGACGAGGCCGATTCGGCGGCCGATGAACTGGAGCAGGTGCTGCGCTTCCAGGGCGTGGTCGTGGATCGCATTCTGGGCCTGGCCGACGGCAGTGTGGACTATGTGGAAGCGGGCTTTGCCCGTGCCATCATCGACGGGCTGGCCGAACCTCGGAACTGAACCTCGCCACTGAACGATCGGGAGAGTCGGATGACACCCACCATGCGCCATGCCTTGTGCCTCTGGGAGTTTCTCGGCACAGGCAGCGGACATCTGCCGCACAGTGATGTGCTTGTGGTATGCGGCTCCTACGATCTTCGAGTGTGTGACCACGCCTGTGACCTGCTGCATCAGGGAGTGGCATCGCGCCTGCTGATTTCTGGTAGCACAGGTAACTGGACGCGCTACCTGTGGTCCGACTCCGAGGCGGAAATATTTGCGGCTCGGGCACGGGATAACGGCGTTGCCGAAGAGCAGTTGATCCTCGAGAGTCGTGCGACCAACTTTGCCGAGAACATCGCCATGTCGCGGCAGTTGGTGGAGGGCGTCCGGCGGGTGACGCTGGTGACCAAACCCAACTCCATTCGCCGTGTGCAGCAGACGTTACCCATCCAATGGCCCGAAGTGGAGGCCGCGGTCAGCGCACCGGCGATTCGCTTTCCCGATCAGGTGTCCAATCAGGTGGGAGTATTGGGGCTGATCGAGGAGATGGTCGGTGATGTCCACCGCCTGCTGGTGTACCCCGAGTTGGGATATCAGGCCCACCTGAATATTCCCGGCGAGGTGCTGGAGGCCTGGCAGGCGCTGATCGACCAGGGGTTCGACCGCCATCTGGTGGCATCGCATGCTCTTCGGGGGTGAGTCACGCCAATAAAAACGCCGCCCTGTGAGGTGTTTCCACAGAGCGGCGTGCAAGCCAGGACGCGGATGGCTTAAAACGGTTGAGGCTGTGTATGGGGCGTGCGTTGTACAGAGGTCAGCACACGCTCGAGATCCAGGGCCTTGCACTTGTAGGCAGTGCAGTTGGCGCAGCACACATTGGCGCCATCCTGATGATGAATCGGCAACAGGAATTGGCTGAAACCACATACCGAGCAGGTCAGATCCAGCGCGACCGAGATCATGTCGAGGCTCTCCCGCAGGCGGTGCGCTCGCGCGCCATGCGTAGCAGCAGGGCGCGAGACATATTGAGCATTTTCACCGCGTAGTTGATCGTCAGCCACTCTTCCCACTGATCAACAGTGCCGAGAAATTCGCCGCAATCACGGCAATGAACGGGCTCCCAGCTCTGGGTGTTCTGAGGCAGATTGGTCCGGGAGCATCCGCAACGCGTGCAACTGATCGGGTAGTACATCATGGCGTCCTTCCCATGTGTCGGCAGTGTTTTCCACTGCCGGCAGAAACTATGCAGGCTCGTCAAATCGCTGTTCGCCGCAGGGTCTTGTGGTCCGGTAGGCCCTGGCCAGCGAGACGTATGTTGCACTGGGTGTGTGACGGTTTGATGTACTGATTTTTGATGTCCTGATTTGATGTATTGGCCACGCTATGAACTGTGCGTGCTGCGCCCCCGAGTCAGGCGGTATATCACGGCGATGATGATGGCGGCGTAGATGGCGGCGACCACATCGTCGGCGACAATACCGAGTCCGCCGCCTCCGTCCAGGCCTTCCGCCCAACCCACGGGAAATGGCTTGATGATGTCGAATACCCGGAACAGGACGTACCCCAGGGGGACGCTCCACACCCGTGTGGCGGCACTCAGCAGGATGACGGCCAATGGCATGGCGACAATCTCATCGGCCACGATCTGTTGCACATCACCACCGCCCAGCCAGCGAGAGGCGGCATCACACAGTGGTATGGCCGCGAAGATCAGAATCAGAGAGATGATCATGCGCCGATATTGCGGCAGGCTCAGTAACCACCAGGCCAGCGGTATGGCCAGCAGGGAGCCCACCGTCCCGGGAGCCCGGGGGGAGAGACCGAGACCAAGGCCTGAGGCCAGCCAGATCAGAATGTCCTGCATCCAATGATGCTCCTTGGGTTATGTGCGAAGGATCCCGTCATCGCTATCGATGTCCAACTGTCTGATCGATGTAACTGATCGATGTAACTGATCGATGCCTATTATCGCCTGGTCGTTGCAGGGTGCGCGATGGAATCCGAATCTGTCAGGCATCAGCGCTGTATTCAGGATGGCGATGGCGGCCGGGGTTGAGCTGAATATTGCATACATCAGGAAAGGGCAATGAAAAATGAATCTGTGCAGACTTCATGCATCATCTTCCTGAAAACATCCAGCATTTACGCATGGATTATCGGTGAATTGTGCTTTTTATATGCTCGTAAATTACTTTATTAGTAGAAACTATTGCAAAACGATCAAATAACGGCGCGGTATGGAGAAAGGGACATGTTTTCCTCGCCGATACCGTGTCGATTGCTATACATCTGTAGATCCTGCTCAAGGAATCCTGTCTGAAAGATGACAGGAGAGAGCCCGGGATTCTGTACAGGGAGGTATAGACAATGAGCCAGGTAGACTGGCAGTCCTATCGCTGTCACGACTTTCATGATGAGCTGATGGCGGCACCAGGCAAACCTCGTGATGCCGCTAGAATGTTGTGTGATGCGCTCGCGGGATTCGATGCCGATGAGCTGGCCGAGCGCAAGGCCGCCGCCGAGGTGGCGATACGCACCATGGGAATTACCTTCACGGTCTATTCCGAAGGCAGCATGATTGATCGGGCCTGGCCCTTCGATATTGTTCCTCGCATTATCCCCGCCGATGAATGGCGGCGTACCGAGGCAGGTCTCAAGCAGCGTGTCGAGGCACTCAATCTTTTCATCGACGATCTCTATCACGACCAGAAGGTGGTCAAGGATGGGGTGTTACCCGCTGAAGTACTGGCGCAGTCGGTGAACTTCCGCCCGCAGTGTGTTGGTGTATCGCCGCCCCATGGCACCTGGGCCCATATCTGTGGCTCGGATCTGGTGCGCGGTGACGACGGCACTCTCTATGTGCTTGAGGACAATCTGCGTATCCCCTCCGGTGTTTCCTACATGCTGGAAAACCGTAACGTCACCAAGCGGGTATTGCCGGAGTTGTTCGCCTCAGGGCATATCCTGCCGGTCGATGATTATGTTCCCCAGCTTTACGATATGCTGGCGGGCCTGTCGCCCCGTTACTGGGATGATCCTCAAGTGGTGGTGCTGACACCGGGCATCTACAACTCGGCCTACTATGAACACGCCTATCTGGCCCAGCAGATGGGGGTTCAACTGGTGCAGGGATCGGACCTGGTGGTGGGCGATGATGACGTGGTCTACATGCGGACCATCCAGGGCCTGACCCGCGTCGATGTCATCTATCGGCGTATCGACGATGATTTTCTCGACCCGGAGGCCTTCCGCAAGGATTCGACGCTCGGCGTACCGGGGCTGATGCGTGCGTGGCGGCGAGGCACGGTGGCACTGGCCAACGCACCGGGGGCTGGAGTGGCCGACGACAAGGTGGTCTATACCTTCGTGCCCGAGCTGATCCGCTATTACCTGGACCAGGACGCCTTGCTGCCCAATGTCCCCAGCTACCTGTGCATGAACGAAGGCGATCGCCATTACGTACAGGAGCACCTCGACGAACTGGTCATCAAGCCGGCCAATGAGTCGGGCGGTTATGGCATGTTGATTGGCCCCCATGCCAGTCAGGCAGAGCGCGCCGAGTTCTCCCGTCGTATCGAGTCCGATCCTCGCAATTACATGGCGCAACCGATGCTCAAACTGTCGACCACACCGACGCTGTTCGAAGGGCGGCCACAGCCACGTCATGTCGATCTACGTCCGTTCATCCTCTCCGGACAGGACGATGCCTATGTCACCACTGGGGGGCTGACCCGAGTGGCACTGGTGGAGGGCTCGCTGGTGGTCAATTCCTCTCAGGGAGGAGGAAGCAAGGACACCTGGATCGTCGAGATGGGGGAGTCGTGACGCCATGCTGATGCTTTCAAGAGTTGCCGAGAACCTGTATTGGGTGGCGCGCTATATCGAGCGCGCTGAGGACACCGCTCGTCTGGTCAACGTCACCAGTCACCTGATGCTTGATATGCCGGAGCGCCAGCCGCTGGGCTGGTCGGCGATGATCGATATCACCGGTGGCGCCGAGGCGTTCGAACGCCTCTATGACGAGCGCACTGACCACAATGTGGTGCAGTTCCTGTGTGCCGATCGCCACAATCCCGGTTCGATCCTGTCGGCGCTGGCACTGGCCAGGGAGAATCTACGCACCACACGTGACGTGGTGCCTCGCGAAGTCTGGGAGGGCGTCAACCAGCTGTACATGACCGCCTGCAGCCAGGCGGAGTGCGGTCTGGGGCCGAGCTGCCTGGATCTGTTCCTCGGTCAGGTCATCAACGGCTGCCAGACCCTCACCGGGCTGGTGGAGGGGACCTTGAGCCACGGCGAGCCGCGGACCTTCATGTTACTGGGGCAGCAGGTCGAGCGAGCCGACATGACCACGCGGATCATCGACGTGCGCTCGGGCAACCTGCTGCCACGTAACGATGACGAGATCCTGCCCTTTGTGCATCTGCAGTGGATGAGCGTGCTCAAGTCGTTGACCGCCTACCAGATGTATCGTCAGCATGTCCGCCTGCGCGTCTGTGCCGTCGACGTGCTGACGTTCCTGTTGCAGGACCCGCACCTGCCGCGCTCGGTGGCGCGCAGTGTCAGGGATCTCTCCGATGCCTTGCAGGATCTGCCGCGGCACGAGCGAGCGCTGGCGGCAGCCACCCGGATACGAGCGGATGTGGCCGAGGCCGATGTGAGTGCCCTGGTAAGTTCTCCGGAGGCATTGAGTGCCTTCATCGATGAGGTCCAGGTAGGGCTGGGGAGATTGCACGACGCCATTGCCCTGACTTACTTCCCTTCCATTCATGCTCTGGGGGAGGTTGAGCCGATCAACGTCGCTCAGGCCTGAGCCAGTCGTCGACCTGTCAGCCATCACCAGGGGCACCTCATCGGTGCCCCTGGGGTTTTCAAGGGTGAGGCAATCCCGACGCCTGTCAGTTGGCGGGTGCCTGTAGTCGCTGGCGCAGGATCAGTTCATGGACGTACTCCAGCTTGGCGTACAGCGCCGGGGTGATGATTTCCGGCACGATATCCACCAGACCCATTTCACGATTGACTTCATTGAGCGCCATGCCCAGGCGCTGGAAGGTGGTCAGCATGGCGTGCAGATCCTCTTCGTAACCGGTGGGGGTGATCCCGAAGTTTCCGGCGGTATCGAGTACGGCCACCATGTCGAGGTAGAAGGCAAAGGTTTCGGCGAAGTCTTCCCAGGGGTGCATGGTGGCGTAGGCGGACACATGACGTTCGGCCCAGTCTACCGGGGCCCCCACGGCATAGTAGCGCTCCAGGGCCTCGGCGTAGCTGGGCGAGTTGTGGTCGCCGAATACCGCGATGCAGGCCGCTTCCTCGTCATGCCCCTTGATCAGCAGGTCCCAGTAGTAATGCGCGACCTCATGCCGAAAGTGGCCGATCAGGGTGCGCTGGGCTTCCTTGAAATCGCGACGCAGACGCTCGCGCTCGACATCGTCGGCTTCCTTGACGTTGATGGTGATCAGCCCGTCGGCATGCCCGGTGTAGACGGGGTCGAGGGCATGATGGGACTGCCACTCCCCATCGTCGCTGGGAACCTCATCGGCAAGGAAGGCGAAAGTCAGCGGAGGAGGGGCCTTCTGTGGGTCCACCTCATGGGGCAGACCCAACAGGTCGAGGGTATAGAACATGCGTCGCTTGGCGCTTTCCAGCTTGGCCCAGCGATGGCGATGCCCGTCGACCTCGAGATCGGGAATCTGCCTGTTATGGCGACAGCAATCACAGAGTACGATGCCGGCTTCGGCGCTGTGTAACGGGATCATGCGGTTGCACACGTTCTCCACGGCATAGTTCTGGCACTTGACCAGCAGGCTGACGCAGTCGGGATTGCTGCAGTGGTAACGGCCATCGCCGAGTGGCGTCAGGGCACTGATCGTCTGGCAGGCAGAGCACCAGCCGAGCTCGGAGTGGCAGGACTGGCACAGGGTGTTGTCGATGAACAGTCGGTTGTCACAGCAGTGGCACGTGAAATAGCGCATATCGCCTCCTCGGGGGGAGCTGCCCCGGAACGAAGGGCAGTATAACCACGCCTGTGGCGCTGGCTGACGACATGCATGTTATGGATTATGCATCTTTCAGCATATGGTCGAGGAAGGCGATCTGATCACGGCTGAAGGTGTCCTGCATGGCACCCTGGTAGATGTCGAAGTGGCCCGCATCATAGGTCTTCAGCGTGGCAAGGTCGGCAAGGCGAGCGGCGGTGCGGTAGGCCGCGGCAGTGGGTGTCACCGTATCGCGCAGACAGAGCTGCAGCAGCACCGGGCAGCGAATACGTCCGGCACGCTGGATGGGGCGATACATCCCCAGCGTCATCAGCATGCGTGCCGACATGCTGTTGATGAAATTGTCGGCGGCAAAGCGGCGAATACCATCTTCGGCATCGGGCGCCGTCATTGCCGCCAGGCTGCCCGGCTCTCCGACAATAGGCACATGTTTCGGTTCGCTGCCGATCAGGCCACGCAGGGTGTCTTGCAGGGCGAATGCCGTCAGCTTGAGGACGGATTTCCAGCCGCTCTCGCGCAGTTTGGCGAGTACCGACGTCATGCCATCCAGCATAGGGTTCATGGCGATCACTGCCGCGATATCGTCGCGACGCGAGGCCAGGTTCATCACATGGGCGCTGGAGAAGGAGGTGCCCCAGAGTACCAGCGGAGCCGTCGGTGCCAGACGCTGTGCAAAGGTGATGGCTGTCGTCCAGTCGCTCAGTTGATTGCGCACTGTCAACAACTGACGTGGTGTGCCATCCGAACGGCCGAAGTAGCGGTAGTCGAAGGCCACCACTCGATAACCTGCCCGCGACAGCTGGCGGCCATAGTCGACCAGACCACCGTCGATGGTGCCGCCGAGCCCGTGCGCCATCAGCACGGTGGCGTGAGCTGGCTCCCGTGCGGGAGGGAAATGCCAGCCGCGACATATTGTTCCGGCGCTGATGAAGGCCACATCGAGAGCGCCTTCCGGCACTGCATCATGGCCGCTGGTGTCACGTTCACCGATAGCGGCCTCACGACCGCGGGTCTCGCCTGAGCTCATGCCTTGGCCTCCGCCTGTGGGGCCCGTTGATCGAAAAACATCATGCTCATGTAGACGCTGTTGGGATCATCCACATAGTCGGCAAAGGGGGCGCAGGACTGGAAACCATGACGTTCGTAGAAAGCGCGGGCTGCCGCGAAGCCGGGTTGGGAGCCTGTTTCCAGGCTCAGGCGCTGGAGACCGCGTCGCCGCGCGGCAGCGATCAGGTGCTTGAGCATCTGCGAGGCGATGCCCTGGCGCTCGAAGCCGCTGGCGGTGCGCATCGACTTGATCTCGCCGTGCTGACCGTCGAGGGTCTTGAGGGCGACACAGCCGACCAGCGTCTGCTCCTGCCAGGCGCCCCACAGGATGATGTCGTTGCGGCGCAGGTCATCCACCGACAGCGCGTGGTGACTCTCCGGCGGTGAGTCCGGAGCCAGTTGCCGAAGGTGGGTCAGGTGATCGCGGATCAAGGCAATCATCTCACCGCGGGTCAGATCATCCTCGAGGATTCGTATCACGCTCATCTCTGCTGGTCGCATGGGCCGCGTTACCGATAGCCTAACCGATTGCCAGCCCGGCCGCAGGTGCTCTCGTGGCGTTGCTTCTCGCGCCATTACAGACACAACGGCTTCATTCACAAGCGGGCGCTGGGATAGACTCGATGTGTTCGCCACGTCAATAGCCCCCAAACAATAGCCCCCCAACGTTTCCAAGGAGTCCCGCATGCCTTTCCAACCGCGCTTTACCAACGGCCAGAGCCTTGACCATGCCCTGGGCAAGGTAGTCTGCATCGGTCGCAACTACGCCGAGCATGCCCGGGAGTTGGATAATCCGGTGCCTGATGCGCCCCTGCTGTTCATCAAGCCAGCAACCAGTGCGGTGCCCCTGGAGGAGCCGGTTAGTGGGCCCTTTGCGCGTTCCGAGGTGCATTTCGAGACGGAACTGGCGCTGTTGATCGGCAGTCCGTTGAGCGGCGCCAGCGCCGAGCAGGCCGAGAAGGCCGTGGTCGGGGTAGGGTTGGCACTGGATCTGACTTTGAGAGGGGTACAGTCGGAACTCAAGAAGAAGGGACATCCCTGGGAAATCGCCAAGGGCTTCGACGGGGCCTGCCCGCTGTCGCGATTCATTGCCCTGGATGAAGTGCCCGACTGGTCGGCGCTGGAATTCAGCCTGGATATCGGTGGGCAGCGGCAGCAGCATGGCCAGGTCAGCGACATGCTGTTCCCGGTTCCAGTGCTGCTGGCCGAGATGAGTCAGCATTTCACTCTCGAGCCCGGCGATGTGGTGCTGACCGGAACCCCGGCGGGAGTGGGCAAGCTGGAGCAGGGCACGGAACTGACCTTCGAGTTGGTGTTGCCGAGCGGTGAGGCCCTGCGTGTGGATACCCGAGTCGCTGATTGAGACCCGGAGCCGGAGGCTCACCGGCAGAACGTCAGTTGTCCGGTGGCAAGCGGCGTAGCAAGCGCTCAAACAACAGTGAGGCCGACACCAAAATGTCGGCCTCACTGTTCAGGACACGGGAATTGCCGGCTCTTCAGGATCTACTCGAAGCCCTTCTTCAAGTTGGAGAGGACATTCAAGTTCGGTGGAGTCATTCCAGATAGGTGTAACCATCGAGTCCGTTGGACAGATCATCGAGGAAACGGCGCTGATCGGCGGCATCCAGACGGCTGTCGGCGAGCTGGTGGCGTAGCCGGTCGCGAAGGACTTCAGCATTGAAGTTGACGTAGCCAAGCACATCGGAGACCCGGTCACCACGCTGCATATGGCTCAGTACCCATTCGCCCTTGCTGTCCAGTGAGGCCTCGACGGCATCGGTATCGCCGAACAGGTTATGCAGGTCTCCGAGGATCTCCTGGTAGGCGCCGACCAGGAAGAAGCCGAACAGACGCTCCTCGCCTTCCTGCCATTCCGGCAGTGGCAGGGTAGTCTCGACGCCCTGGCCGTCTACATATCCCTCGATACGCCCGTCACTGTCACAGGTGATGTCCTGGATGATGCCGCGGCGTTCCGGCTTGCGCTCGAGGCCAGTCAGCGGCAGTACCGGGAAGATCTGGTCGATGGCCCAGGCATCCGGCAATGACTGGAACAGCGAGAAGTTGACGAACAGCTTGTCGGCCAGCTTCTCGGCCAGCTCATCGAGGATTTCCCGGTGGGCGCGGTTGCGTGGGTCGAGGCGCTTGCGCAGGGCGGCTGCGGCGGCGAAATAGACGCGCTCACCTTCGGCACGGGCAGTCAGATCGGCCAGCCCCAGCAGGAAGCGGTCATGAAGGTCGCCCATATGCTGGACCAGGTCGTGCCAGGCTTCGACCAGTTCGCGGGGCTCGGGGTCGCCTTCGACATAATCGTGGACACGCCACAGGGCAGCGACCTCGGGATCATCGGCCATACGCTCTTCGGGGGCGTGAGTATCGACGCGCTCCTCGCCGATGACATTGGTGACCAGCACGGCATGATGAGCCGTCAGGGCGCGGCCTGACTCGCTGAGCAGGTGTGGCTGCGGCAGCTCCTCGGCTTCACAGATCTGGCTGAAGGCGTAGACGACGTTGCGTGCGTACTCGGTCATCGAGTAGTTGGCGGAACAGTCGCTGCGTGAGCGGGTGCCTTCGTAGTCGACGCCGAGCCCACCACCGACATCCACGGTATCCACGGGTGCCCCGAGCTCGCGCAGGAACTGGTAGAAGCGTGCGCACTCGCGCAGGCCGCGCTGGATATCGCGGATATTGGCGATCTGCGAACCGAGATGGAAGTGCACCAGTTGCAGGCTATCCAACTGGTCGGCTTCCTTGAGCATCTCGATCACGCTGAGAATCTGTCCTGCAGTGAGGCCGAACTTGGACTTCTCGCCGCCGGTGCTCTGCCATTTGCCCTTGCCGACCGATGACAGACGCGCCCGCAGGCCGATGCGCGGGGTGACGCCCAGACGCTCGGCTTCCTCGATGATCATCGGCAACTCGGAGAGCTTCTCGACCACCAGGTAGACGCGATGTCCCAGCTTCTCGCCCATCAGCGCGAGGCGGATATATTCGCGATCCTTGTAGCCGTTGCAGACGATCAGTGAGGAGCCATCGCCGGACAGTGCCAGTACCGCCAGCAGCTCGGGTTTACTGCCGGCCTCCAGGCCGACACGCCCACGACCACGCTCCTGGGTGGAGAGGATTTCCTCGACTACGCGCCGCTGCTGGTTGACCTTGATCGGGTAGACGGCGGTATAGCCTCCGCTGAAGTCTTCCTCGCTCATCGCTTGATCGAAGGCGGCACACAACTGCTCGACCCGGTCGTGAAGAATATCGGCAAAGCGAATCAACACCGGCAGGCGCAACCCTGCATCACGCAATTGTTGCGTCAACTCCACCAGCGGCAGGCTGGGACCTTCGACACCATCGCCGAGGGGACGTACCAGCGCCTGGCCCTGGGGATTGACGTCGAAGTAGCCGCTGCCCCACTGGTCGATGTTCCATGTGCGGCGGGCGCGGGTGACGGCATCAGGTGTTGTCTGGCTCACTCGGCATCTCCGGGATTGGGCCGCCCTGGATCGTGCAGAGCGGGGACGGGTAGAGATAGCGCACCATGTTCAATGCGCGCCAGCAGGATGCGGCGGAACTGTTCCGGGTCGTGGGGCGTCAGGTCGTGCGCCGGCGGATCAACATAGACCACCAGCAGGCGTGACAGCCAATAGCGCAGCGCGGTGAGGCGCAGCATCAGCGGCCACAGCTCACGTTCATCCGCGTTCAAGGGGCGCTGGGCGAGATAGGCGCCCAGCAGGGCATCGTGACGATCGCGGTTGAGGCTGCCATCGCTGTCGGTCGCCCAGTCGTTGATGACAATGGCCAGATCGAACAGCAGGTCGCCGGTGCAGCCGTTGTAGAAGTCGATGATGCCGCCGAGACGGTCGCCGTCAAATAGCGTGTTGTCTCGGAACAGGTCGCCATGCAGCGCTCCCTGCGGTAGCTCAGCGGCTTCACTGAGCGCCGTCTGGTAGCCTTCCACCTCGTCCTGCATCAGTGCCTGATCCTCGGGGGACAGGAATGCCAGCACCTTGTGGTACATGGCGTTCAACCAGTGCAGGTCGCGAGGATTGGGGCGCTGGCCGGGGAAATGCTGGGACACACGGTGCAGGCGCCCCAGTGCATCACCCAGGGCTCGACATTGCTCGAGGTTGGGCGCCTTGGGGTGCGCGCCGGGGAGACGCGGGAACAACAGCGCCGGGCGGCCGGCCAGCTCATGCAGAGCAATGCCTTCGCGGTCATGGATCGGGCCGGCAACCGGGACGCGGTGCTCGTCGAGGAAGTCGAGCAGTTCGACAAAGAAGGGCAGTTCCTCGTGCTCTCCCTGTTCGAACAGGGTCAGTACCAGCTCGCGCTGGTCGGTGGTAACGAAGAAGGTGCTGTTCTCGGTACCGGCTGGTACACCCTTGAGTTCGGTCAGCTCACCGACATCGAAACGGCTGAGGAAGCTTGCGACCTGCGCATCGGCAAGCGGAGTGAATACGGCCATGTGTTGTCTCGCCCCGGAAAATCCAAGGGGGCTATTGTAGCGACTTCGACTGTGGTTGCACGCACTCCAGCAGGGTGAATGATAACGGCTTACTTGACCCAGTCCGGGACCGGAACGCTATCGCCTTGCTGACGTTCGAAATTGCCGTTTCCGCTGCGGTCGACAAGGAAGTAGGCAGAGCCGTTGCTGGGCTCGACGCGGATGGCGTAGAGTTTGCCGTTGACCCGATATTCACGGATGGTCTGGTCGGCTTCCTCGCGCACGCTGACGTCTGGTGTGACACTCTGGGCCAGCACCGGCGCGGCACCTGCCAGCAGGGTGGTCGCCAGCATGGTCGCCAGCATGGCCCTCAAGAACGGGGCCCTCAAAAACGGGGCTCTCGAAAACGGGGCCCTCAAGAACGGGGCGGGTAACAGACGGGAATTGATCATCTTTTCTCCTCCACCGGTCGGTGGGCAGGATATGTGTCAGGTGACTCACTATACGGCCATCCCGGTTCGCACAAAAGCCCGGCATTTCCCGCCCTGGATGCGTATCATGAAGGGCAGTGTGAAGGGATGGCACTGTGACGGAATGATGGCCGGTGGCTTTTCCGCACAGTGTTTCCCTTGGACCATTCATGTCACCCATCAGTTCAGAGACGTCGCTCATGGCCGCAAGCCCCATCGTTCTCGTCGACGGTTCCTCCTATCTCTATCGTGCCTTTCATGCGCTACCGCCGCTGACGACCTCCGAAGGTCAGCCGACCGGTGCCGTAAAGGGCGTGATCAACATGCTCAAGCGCTTGATTCGTGACTACCCCGGCAGTCCCATGGCGGTGGTCTTCGATGCGCCGGGCAAGACCTTTCGCGATGACCTGTACGCTGAGTACAAGGCTCAGCGTCCGCCGATGCCGGATGACCTGCGTGCCCAGGTTGAACCGCTGCATGACTGCGTCAAGGCGTTGGGCCTGCCGCTGCTGTGCATCAAGGGCGTCGAAGCCGATGATGTCATCGGCACCCTGGCGCGCCTGGCTACCGAAGCAGGGCGTGATGCGGTGATCTCGACCGGCGACAAGGACATGGCGCAGTTGGTCAACCAGCACATCACCCTGGTCAACACCATGAAGGATGAGACCCTGGATGTGGCTGGCGTCAACGACAAGTTTGGTCTGCCGCCGGAGTTGATCATCGATTACCTGGCGTTGATGGGCGACAAGGTCGACAACATCCCCGGTGTGCCCGGTGTCGGCGAGAAGACGGCCATTGGCCTGCTGCAGGGCATGGGCGGTGGTCTGGATACCATCTATGCCGATCTCGACCGTGTCACTACCCTGTCCTTCCGTGGCGCAAAGACGCTGCCGAAGAAGCTGGAGGCCAATCGCGATCAGGCTTATCTGTCCTACCGGCTGGCGACCATCAAGACCGATTGTGAGCTGGAGGTCGGGCTCGACGACCTGGCGATCGCGGAACCGGATCGCGAGGCGCTGAAAACCCTCTATCAGAAGCTCGAGTTCAAGAACTGGCTGTCGGAACTGTTGAAGGGGCAGGACAAGGGCGTTGATGACGTGGCGGCTGGTACACCGACACCGGCCGATGACGCGACGGTTGATGATACGGTTGATGATAGTGACGAGCAGAAGATGTCGAGCGCTGAACGGCGCGACTGCGTGATCCTCGAGCAGGCCGAATTCGACGAATGGCTGGCGCGGCTCAAGCAGACGGAGGCCTTCTGCTTCGACCTGGAAACCACCAGTCTCGACTATATGGAAGCCGACATCGTTGGTGTCGGCCTGGCCATCGAGCCTGGTGAGGCGGCCTATATTCCGCTGGGGCATGACTACCTCGATGCGCCGGCACAGCTCGACCGCAGGACGGTGCTGGCGGCACTGTCCGAGGTATTGGGCGATCCCGATATCACCAAGATCGGCCAGAACCTCAAGTACGACATCTCGGTGCTGGCACGGCATGACATCGCGGTCGAGGGGCCTCTGATCGATACCATGCTCGAATCCTATGTGCTGGATTCCACGGCGACCCGTCACGATATGGACTCGCTGGCGCTGAAGTATCTGGGCGAAGCCACGGTCAAGTTCGAGGATATTGCCGGCAAGGGCGCCAAACAATTGACCTTCAACCAGATCGCGCTGGAGCAGGCGGTACCCTACGCCTGTGAGGATGTCGATATCACCCTGCGGTTGCACCGGGAATTGCGCCCCCGACTGGAAAAGACCGGTCGTCTGACCGCGGTGCTGGATGAGCTCGAGCGTCCGCTGATCCGGGTGCTGTCGCGGATGGAGCGCAACGGGGTGGCGCTGGACGCCGAGCGCCTGCATACCCAGAGCCGTGAACTGGATAAGCGTATTCGCGAACTGGAAGCGCGCGCCTATGAGCTGGCGGGGCGCGAGTTCAATCTCGGCTCACCCAAGCAACTCGGTCAGGTTCTGTTCGAGGAGCAGGGCATACCGGTGCGCAAGAAGACTCCCAAGGGCGCGCCTTCTACAGCGGAGGCGGTACTCGAGGAACTGGCGCTGGATTTCCCGCTGCCCAAGGTGATCATGGAGCATCGTGGCCTGTCCAAGCTGCGCTCGACCTATACCGAGAAGCTACCGAAGCTGGTCAACAAGGGCACTGGGCGACTGCACACCAGCTATCATCAGGCGGTGGCCTCCACCGGACGGCTATCATCGTCTGACCCCAATCTGCAGAACATCCCGATCCGTACCGAGGAAGGGCGTCGTATTCGCCAGGCCTTCATCGCGCGTCCCGGCTATCGCATTGTCGCTGCCGACTACTCGCAGATTGAACTGCGCATCATGGCGCACCTGTCCGGTGACAAGGGGCTGTTGACCGCCTTTGCTGACGACCAGGATATTCACTCCGCCACGGCGGCCGAGGTGTTTGGTGTGGCGCTGGACAAGGTCAGCAGCGATCAGCGACGCAGTGCCAAGGCCATCAACTTCGGATTGATCTACGGCATGAGCGCCTGGGGACTGGGACGCCAGCTGCATATCGAACAGAAGCAGGCCAAGGTCTATATCGAGCGCTACTTCGATCGTTATCCCGGTGTTGCCCGCTATATGGAACGTATTCGTTCCCAGGCCGCCGAGGATGGCTTCGTCGAAACGGTATTTGGTCGCCGCCTGTATCTGCCGGAGATCCATTCGCAGAATCATGGGCGCCGTCAGGGGGCTGAAAGAACTGCGATCAACGCGCCGATGCAGGGGACTGCCGCCGATATCATCAAGCGCGCGATGATCGATGTTGATGCCTGGCTGAACAGTGAGTGTGAGTACGATGCCTGGATGGTCATGCAGGTACACGATGAACTGGTCTTCGAGGTACGCGAGGAGCAGGTTGATGGCTTCATGACAGCGGTCAAGGAACGCATGCAGGGCGCAGCCAGCCTGGATGTGGCGTTGACCGTCGAAGCCAATAGTGGAGTCAACTGGGATGAAGCGCACTGAAGCACTGATACCGGATCGATCACCCTGATCCAATAGAGAGGCGCTGGTGGCACTGACTTATGTAGACACTGGATTCTTCTGGGAGCTGAGTTTCTGTGGACACTCAGATGCTGCGGGCCTCGGTTTCTGCGAAAAAGATGCCCCAGCGCCTTTTTGATTGTCTGTTGCATGTTGCCTGCCGCACGAGGAATTGTGCGGCAGAGATGCCGGGCTCCTGCCAGGCTTAAGGCTCCGATGGACCATTTCCACAGGAGCTTCAGAGCGCGTCATGACCTTGCCCCGTATTCTCGCCTTCGATGTCTTTGGTACCGTGGTCGACTGGCACGGTTCCATCACCCATGAGCTCGAATCTCTCAATATCCTCCCCGAGGACGTGAGGGCCGCGGATTTCGTGCGTACCTGGCGTGCCGGATACAAGCCGGCAATGGCCCGCGTCATGGCCGGAGAGTTGGGCTGGATGCTGATCGATGATCTGCATCGCATCATTCTTGATGAGGTACTGGACGAGTATGGTGTCGATCTGGACGAGGCGCGTCGTCGTCACCTCAACCTGGCCTGGCATCGACTCGACCCCTGGTCGGACAGTGTGCCGGGGCTGACCCGCCTGAGGCAGGGCTTCACCCTGTGTTCGCTTTCCAACGGCAACCTTGGGTTGCTGGCCAACATGGCCAAGCGAGCAGGTCTGCCATGGGATCTGATCCTGTCGGCGGAAGTGTTTCGTGCCTACAAGCCGCACTCGGCGACCTATCTTGGCGTGGCCAACGTCTTTGATGTCGAGCCATCTGATGTGATGCTGGTTGCCGCCCATCAGGATGATCTTGATGCTGCCCGGGACTGTGGCTTGCGCACGGCCTATATCGAGCGTCCCGCAGAGTTCGGTCGCGATCAGCAGAGCAAGGATGTCAGTGGATCGCCTGCCAACGACTTCCATGCTGAGTCACTGGAAGACCTGGCGACACAGCTGGACTGCTGACATCGCTATCCAATGTTTTCCTGATGCAACCCCTCATTCGAGGGATCGAGAGGCACGATGGTAGTTGGGTAAGGTATCTGCATGAAACCTTGCCTGGGTGCATCCATGAGTCCCACGTCTTCCATGCGTTGCCGTCTCCGCCTGCAATCTCCAGCGGTCCGCCTGACGGTGTGCGGGGTATTGCTGCTGAGTTGGGTTCCTCCAAGCCTGGCCGGGGCGGATGGCGTGGCCAGCGTCAAGATGGAGAATGACCTCTTCGCCGGTACCACCGATGGCCACTATTCCAATGGCGTCGAGGCCAGTTGGACCTTTGTGCCACCGTCGGGGCACTGGAGCCGTAGAATGGCGCACACCCTGACAGGCCTGCCCGAAAGCGAGCTCGATCTTGCTGCCTGGCGCTTTGGCCAGCAGATGTATACCCCCATCGACATTTCGCGCAGTGACCTCGTCGAGGATGATCGCCCCTACGCGGGGCTGCTGTACGGCGGAGTGTCGCTGTTCGATGAACAACGCCATGACAGCTGGCGTCAGATGACCGGAGTGCATCTCGATGTGGGGTGGGTGGGTCCTGCCAGCTTCGCCGAACAGACCCAGAAGGGCATCCATGAACTGACCGATAGTGATCGTCCCGAGGGCTGGGATCATCAGCTCGACTTCGAACCGATCGTCAACCTGGCCATGAAACGCGGGTGGATCGCGCAGCGCTCACTCGGTGCCCTGGAGATGGATGTGGGACCCACTGCCGGGGTCGCGCTGGGCAATCTCTACACTTATGTATCGGCGGGTGGCGCACTGCGTGTCGGTCAGGGGCTGGATCGCAGCTATGCGATTCCCGCTGTGGCCCCTGCGGTGACCGGACAGGCCTGGTTTCGCCCCGGAGGGGACTTTGCCTGGTTTGTCTTTGCCAATGTCGAAGGTCGCTTCATGGCCCATAACCTGCTGCTGGATGGCAATACCTTCAGTGACAGCCATTCGGTGGAGCGAGAGGACTGGGTGGGGGATGCCCAGTTGGGCCTGACTCTGACCTGGCAGAATTGGCAATTGTCATTGACCAGTGTCTACCGTACCCATGAATTCGAAGGTCAGGACGCTCACGACGAGTTCGGCTCGCTACAGATCTCCTGGCAGCATTGAGTCATGCTGACGCAATGCCGAGGCACAGGGGAGGCTGGAGGGCTCCTGCCTGGTGAGCGCAGACATGTTCAGGCAGATGCAGTGGCTGGTGGCAGATGGGGCACGCTGTCGATGACGCCGAAGGTTTCCAGACTGATCCAGACCACGAACAACCCATAGACCACCAGCAGAATCACGCACTCCACCCGACTCAGGGTCATCCGTGTGCGCATCATCAGGAACAGCAGCACGGTGGCGAAGGTCAGCGCCGCCATCATCGGAGCCGCTACCGAGAAGTTGACCACCGCGACTCCGGCAATCAACACCCCGGCCGGGATGCAGACCAGCAGATCAAAGGTGTTGCTGCCGAGCACATTGGCAATGCTGGTTACGCCACGATCGTCACGTGCCGCACGAATGGAAACGAAGGCATCGGGAATCGAGGTGCCCGCGGCCACCACGGTGATGCCCCACAGAAAGCTGGGGGTGCCGAAGATCTCGCCGAAATTCAGTGCTGCCTGCACCAGGCCTTCCACCCCGACGACGATGATCAACAGCGATACGGCGAGCTTGCCCCACTCCCGGCCAGGCTGGATGTCGCCGACATCCTCCTCGGATTCGTGGTCCATGGTGTCCTGGTACTGGACGAACAGATACAGCCCGTAGAGAGCAATCGGTATCAACGCCAGCCAGCGGGTCATCTCACCCTGAATGGCGCCGCCCCCTGCACCGGAATCCGGCTCGACGGGATAGTAGATGGCCGCGAAGGCGAAGGTCAGCAACAGCACCGCCACCGCGATCATGTAGAACTGGGCTTCCTTGTAGACCAGGTCGCGATTGGCCTGGAGCGGTGTCCTGGAGGCAAGGCCGCTGAGCGCCGGGATAACCAGAATGTTGAAGAGTGCCGAGCCGACGATGGCGGAAACCCCGAGCTCGAAATCGCCGTGGATCAGCGTCGAGATCACGGTGGTCGACAATTCAGGGAAGCTGGATCCCACCGCGACCACGATGGCGCCCTGAACGATTTCGGGCAATCGATAGTAGGCGGATAGACGCTGACTCGAGCTTTCCAGCAGGCCGCTACCTTTCCAGATCACTCCTGTGGCGATAACGGCGACAGCGACCCATAGCAGTATCCCGGACATTCCCTGGTTCCTTCCCTGGCCTATCGGTGCGGATGCGTGTTTCAACAGGGTAGTCAGCTCCTGTCGCCATGCAACAGCCCGGCTCGTTTCGGCCCAGCGGCGCCATTATTGACATGGCAATCAAATCGCTCATCCTGATCGATTTGATTGTCGTCCGCACCCCACTGGCGCAGATGCGCGGATCTGCTGGTGGGGTATGGTCTCGCGTCGGCCTGATGGCCGACGGCGGCACATCCCTGTGCCGCCATTAACCCGACATGAAAGCATGCCGGGTTAATAATGAGGGATCAGCAGCAGCAGACCTGAGACCAGGGCAAACAACAGCACGCCCTGGCGCAGTCGGCGTGCGTCGATACGTTGATGGACGACGCGACTGGCCACGCTGCCGACCAGCAAGGGCGGAACCAGCGCGAGTGCCCACCAGAGTTGTTCGGCGGTGATCCTGCCGACAACCGCGAGAATGGCCAGCGAGATCAGCTCTCCGGCGAGAAAGCAGCAGGCGATGGTCGATCGCAGCTCGGGGCCGGGACGGTGCTGATAGAGCAGTGCCAGCGGAGGCCCACCAACGCCGGTGGCAGTTTCGGTAATTCCGGTGATGACCCCGACGGATACGCAAGCCGTCCCTCCGGGGCGAAATACTGGCGCAAACAGAGCCGCCAGCACCGCGAGCACGGTCGAGGCACCAACCACCTGATTGAGTCCTTCGACGCTCAGGATGACCAGTATCCATAGCCCCAGTAGGGTGCCGGGCAGGCGACCGGCAGTGATCCAGGCGCTACCACGCCAGTCAATGGCACTGCGCTCGCGCAGGGCGACGAACAGGTTCAGTGGCAGCATCAGTACCAGCAATGCCACCGGCAGCAGTCCCGGGATCAGCAGCCCCATGATCGGCGCGACGACCAGAGCAAAGCCGATACCGATGGCACCCTGTACAAAGGCGGCGATTCCGGTGGCGATGGCCACCGGAATGTACAGGCTCAGCTCGATCATGCCTGTCCCTCTCTGGTATGTCCCCGCATGGCCGCTCGGTGCTCGAAGGAGCGCGGATGAACCCGCTGTATCGGTGCCTGCTCAATAGCTGCAGCGGCCGCTTCACGCACTTCTGCCAGCAGAGACCGGGCATCCCAATCGCAGGGCCAGCCCTGCCACAGGCGAAGCTTGCCCATGGTGAACACAGCATCGATCTGATCGCGATTGCCATAGCGCACCAGTTCCCAGGGACGGTCCCAACTCGGGGTCATTTCCGGAACATCGACATTGACCAACAGGAAGTCCGCAGCAAGACCTTCAGCGATGCGGCCGCATACCTTGCCGAGCCCCGTTGCATCGGCCGAACGGGAGGTCGCCATATCAAGCCATAGCCAGCCTCCACCACAGGAGCTGTCTCCTGTCGCCAATCCACTCGTCAGGCGCTGACTGGTTTCGGCGGCATCCATCAGACGGAAGCCATCACTACGAGTCCCGTCGGTGCCCAGTCCCATCCGAATCGTCAGCGCATTCATCTGCAGTGCCGGAGCGACAGCGTTTCCCTTCCAGCTACTGGCCACCGGGTTGAAGGCAACGGCGGTGTCGGTATCCCGCAGCAGGTTCAACTCATCCGGTGTGACCAGGGTGGCGTGGGCGATCAGCGTCTGTGGACCCAGCGCACCGACGGTATGCAGATGTTGCAGGGGCCGCTGGCCACGAGCCACCAGTGAACGTTCCACCGCCTGCAGGTGCTCATTGACGTGACTCTGGAAGATGGCGCCATGACCCGCACAGAGGGCTGAAACATCATGGAGCATGTCGTCGCTGGCAGCCTCCGGAATGGAAATGGCCAGTGACGGATGAATCAAGGGCGCGTCCTTCCAGCGGCTGAGGTGGCGTTCGGCACCTTCGATGATCTGTTGCCGAGGTGGTTGAGCAGCACTGCCACCGCGATCATTGCAGATCATGCCCAGCACACAGCGCAGGCCGGTTTCGTCGGCGGCCCGAGCCAGAGAGTCGATTTCTCCTGCGGAACGTGTGCCGGCATCGACAGCGGTCGTGAAACCTCCGCGCAATGCTTCCAGCGCGGCGAGCTTCGAACTCAGATAGAGCATGCGCTCATCGAGGCTCGATTCCAGCGGTACCCAGATACGGCGGAAGATCTCCGACGGCTCTCCGAACACCAGTGATTTGCCCAGGGATTGGGTCAGGTGGTGGTGGCTATCGATGAAGCCCGGCATCAGCAGGTGCGATGGCAGCTCAATGGCAGTCAGGTGAGGTAGTCGGGCGCGCAACTCGGCGGCGGGTCCGATGGCGGCGAAGCGTCCTTCGGTCACATGCACGGCCTGGCCGGTGACCGCATCGCCATTGATCAGTACTTCTCGAGGTACCAGCAACAGCTCTTTGGCGTCAACAAGGCTGGTAGAGAGTGTCGAGGAGGCATGGTCGACGGGCATCAGCGGGGCTCCTGGTCGTTGGCAGCGGTGATCGGGCTCTGGCGACGTGAGGCAGCCCTGCCCATGCATTGAAACAGGATGTTCACCAGCACGGCGGTAAGGGTGCCCATGGCGAGGCCGTTGCCCAGAATGATCTGCAGATGTTGAGGGAAGTCGGAGTAGAAACCGGGCACGACGATGGGTAACAGGCCCATGGCCAGTGCCGAGGCGAGGGTGTAGAGGTTGCCGTGCTCGTTGAGATTCACGCCGCGCAGGATGTTGATGCCCATGACCCCGATGATGGCGAACACGATCACGGCGGTACCCGCGACGACGGGGGTGGGCAAGGAGGCGGCGAGATGACCGAGAGGCGCGAGCATGGCAATGATGATCAGCAGGAATCCCGCTGCCACCGTGACATACCGTGAACGCACACCGGTGGCTCGGACAATACCGATGTTCTCGCCACTGGTGATGATCAGCGAAGTGCCCAGGCAGCCTCCGAACAGCGACCCCAGCGCATCGGCGCGAATGTTGCGCGGTACCAGCGCTCGGGAGTCCCCGCGCTTGCCGACGATCTCGGCCGTTGCCATGGTCTGGCCGGTGGCCTCGGTCATCGAGACCACACTGAAGATGATCAATGGCAGGGAGGCGATGATGTCGAACTTCGGCATCCCGAAGGGAAACAACTGCGGGAAGGCGATCAAGGGACCATCGGCCACGCCGCTGAGGTCGATGGCTCCGAGGGAGGCCGCGATCAAGGTGCCGGCGACCAGGCCCAGCATGACCGATATACGCCGTAGCACTCCCGTGAACACTCGAGCGCAGAGCACGATGGCAGCCATGGTTGCCAGGGCCAGCAGAATATCCGGACTGGCCGCAAACTGGGGGCTATCGACCTTGCCGGTAATCAGTCCGCCGAAGATCTTGACCAGGTTGACGGCGACCAGCAACAACATGGTGCCGATGACGATAGGGGGGAAGAAGCGCAGCACCCGGGTGAAGAACGGCAAGGCAAGGAAGTAGAACAGGCCCGTGAGAATCACGGCTCCGGTGGCGGTCTGCATATCCGTCGCCTGGGCGATGGCCAGGAAGATCACGATTGGCGCACCACCGGGTACCTGTACAAAGGGCAGGCGTGCTCCGATGCCCCACGGGCCGAAGGATTGCAGCAGGGTGCCCAGACCACAGGCAAGAAAGGTGGCACTCATTAGCGGTACCGTGATGTCGGCACCGAAGCCCATGGCCTGACCGACCAGAAACACGGCGGTGATCGGCGCGGCCGCCATCACCAACACATGCTGCAGGCCAAACAGGAGGGCTGTTAGCCAGGGGAGTCGTTCATCGACGGGGTCCGGGACAGGAGACGCTATGCGAGACATGGAAGTACCTCATTGTTGTTGTGTAACTGCCGGGTAGGGGGCGGCGCCAGCTGGAAACTCACAAGGCTGACCAGCAAGCTAGCCTTGATTGACTGTACCGGTCCATAATCGTTTTTCGTCTATGGTGTTGCCTTTTTGGCAACGATGTCCCGGTGTACTGGTGATCAGGAGTTGTGAGTCATGCCATTGATGACCATCGCGCTGCGTTATTTCGAGGAAGTGGCGCGCCAGGGTTCGCTGCGCAAGGCTGCCGAACGCCTCCATGTCGCGGCCTCGGCGGTCAACCGACAGATTCTCAAACTGGAGGAGGAGCTCGGCGTCCCGCTTTTTGAACGACTCCCACGGGGGCTTCGGCTTTCTTCCGCTGGAGAGCTACTGCTCTATCAAACGCGCCAATGGCAACGTGATGAGCGCCAGATATTGGGGGTGCTGGACGAGATTCGTGGAACGGGGTGTGCGGAAATTCGCATCGCCAGCGTCGAGTCCATGACTGATATGGCCCTGCCGGATGTGATGAGGCGTTTCGGTCAGCGTTATCCGAAGGTTCGTTTTCAGTTGCTGACCGGCCTGACCGATATGATTGTGGATCGTATCGTCTCGGGAGAGTCGGACATCGGCATTTGCGTGAATCCCAACCCCAACCCGCGTGTTCGCACGTTGTGTAGAGCCACCTTTCGGTTCGGCGCTGTGATGGCCAGTGGTCACCCCCTGGCGGGAAAGCCTGAGGTGCGGCTGCAGGATTGTGCGGAGTATCCCGTTATTCTTCCCGATCGGGACATGTTTCGTGGTTCTACTCTTGAGCAGGCGCTGGCCCATCATCAGGTGGAATTCCGTGTTCTGGCCGAATGCAGTCGGCTTCTCAGCATCAAGTCATTGGCCAGTGCTGGGCTCGGAATAGCCTTTCTCAACCCGCTGGATGTCGCTCGGGAAGTGCAGCGAGGCGAACTGGTCTTTCGGCCGCTCAAGGACCGCCCGATTGATGGTGCCAGAATCGAAATCTGTGTGGCGCAGGGGCGTTCGATGCCGCCGGCCATGGCCTCCTTTGCCGAGCTGCTCAGTGAAACCCTGGCTGAAGAGGAAGGGCGAGGCTGAGCACGAACACCTGTACTGGGTCTGACAACCCACTGGTAAGTCCGTGCAGCCGGACTCTGCTTTTGCCAATGGGTCTATAGGGGGTACAGGGTGCGGTGCATGGGAGGCATATCGGCAGGATGCCGTGATGTTGCATGGTAACGTCCCTCGGGTCGTGACGGGCACGGCTATTGTATGGAGACAAGGAAATGACGCGGAGAACTTCCATCTGGATGGGACTGACCATGGCCAGTGCCATGAGCCTGGCAGGTTGTGTAGCCACTGCTACGCCGCAGCATGTGGCTGGCCTGTTCAACTGTGCGCAGCTCAACCAGGCCGTTGCCAGCGCTGCCAATGGCTTTGACGACATCAAGGGCCCGCTCAGCGAAACGCGCCTGACGCGTAGTTGGAACACCGATGTGCAGGCTTTTCATGAGGCCTGTGTGATTACCTCGGCGCAGCGTCCGGATCACTATGACTGCTTTGGACGCATCGACATCGAGGACCCAGAGCGCGCCATTGCCATCGCCAGCGAAGAACTGGGGCAATGTCTCGGAGGGGACTGGAAGGCTGAGATGGCTGGTGAACGTGTCATGTATCGGAGCCAGGAGACAGATGCCGTGGTGACGCTGGAAACCTTCATCAATGATCGTCATCACCGCGTAGGCACGTTGAGCGTCTTCCAGAAGGAGGCCGATGCCCAGACCTTGCCGGATGGTCAGCAGGACGCCTGATATCACCCTCAATCCCCAACCCCCAATCCTCGACCCGCGCCCTCCAGCGCGGGTCTCCTGTCTGGGCGTAACGACATTACGCCGCCTCAAGCTCCGTAGCTGATATGCCGATATAGAAGGGAGGGGCGACATAGCGCATGCGAGGTATGTGGGCATAATGCTATGGTGTCAGCTGTTTACCTCATCAAGGTCGTGATGGACACGGCTATCGGTCGGAGACAAGGATATGACACGGGGAATCTTCATCAGGGCCAGCCTGGCCATGGCAGGATTGAGCCTGGCGGGATGTGTCACCACCAGCACGCCGCAGCAGGCAGCTGATCTTTTCGATTGTGCGGCGCTGGACCAGGCCGTTGCCAGCGCAGCGAACGGCTTCGAGGATATCAAGGGGCGCTATAGCGACACTCGCCTGACCCGCAGTTGGGATACTGATGTGCAGGCCTTCCACAATGCCTGTGTGATCACTTCGGCGCAGCGCCCGGATCATTATGTATGCTTCGGCAGGATGCAGGTCGAGGATCCGCGTGGCAGCCTGGCGGCGGGCAGCGCAGCGTTGGGACAGTGTCTCGGCAATGACTGGACCGCAACGCCCGGTGATGATCGAGTACTGTTCTCCCGTGCAGGCACCGATGCCGTGGTGACGCTGGAAACCTTCGTCAATGACCGAGGCCACCGCATGGGCGCATTGAGCGTGTTCCAGCAGGATGCCGATGCCATGCCGTTGGCCGATGAGGAAATGGGCGCGCAATAGATACTTTGGCGCTCACCATGAACAGAACCCACGCCGAATGGCGTGGGTTCTGTCGTTGTAATGTTGGCATTGTAACGTCGTGCATTGTGGGGTTGGACACGGCAATGTTTGAGGTTGCAATGTTGAGCAAGTGCTTTCTGACGTGAGCCGATAAGCTAGCGTGGCTCCAGCAAGAGAACGATAGCGAAGCTGGTAGCTGCCAATGAAACACTCAACCCGGTTGCGAAAATCAATCCTAGTGCTGGCGTGATTTTCTGCTTTACGATACCCAGTGATTGCCTGCGATAACGTTGACGTTGTGTTGCAAGGCACCAGCCCGTCAATATCAGAGCAAGCGAGACCGAGCTGGAGACGAGATGTGGGTAAGTAGGTAGCCAGCGCAACAGGCCGAGGCTGACTAGCAGACAGGAGACAACGGTCCTCCCCCATGCTAGTACGGTGCGTTCAGGTTGGAGGCCTGGATCGTGATGTAGCTGTATATTCTTCATGGGCTAGTTGGTGAGATAGGGGTAGCAGTCATTTTCAGTAATGCAGGATTGCCATGAACACAAGGCTGACCAGCGCTAGTGTGACCGAAACAATGGGGACCTGCAGTGGTAAGGGCAGTGATTCCTTTCTACGCAATGCGCGCTCAACAGCCAACCAGCGAAGGCATGCACAGCCACTGATTGCTGCGGCAAGTATCAGCAGTGAGGCCGCCATTGTGCTGCGTAGCAGAGGCGAAAGAAGGTCCGCTGTGAACGTTTCTATCGCAACGCCGCATGCCATTAGTGCAAGTGCAGTGCGTACCCAGGCAAGAAACGTGCGTTCATTTGCAAGCGTGTAGCGGGGATCTGGATCTGTTCCTTCTCCAAACGTGACGCGTGGCAGTAGGCTGGATCGTTTCAAGGTCGGCTGTTTCCAGTGCATATGGGTGGGAGTACAACTAGCTGGAGTGTGCGGGGCGCTTCTCGAAGAGCATTCCGGGCTCCTCAGTATTCACCAGTCATGTAACGTTGGATGACTGCCAGCCCGGACAGGGGACCGGTGCCCGGTTCGTTGCCCAGGACCACTTTCCCGTCTTCCAGCTTATTGAGTGGCAGTGAAAGCTCTGTCCGAAGAGGATTGGGGTTCGAGTCGATTTCCAGAGCACCTTCGCCGCCGACTGCTGCAAGGAGATGAGCAGAGGCCATCAGGCCAATACCTCCACCAAGATAATGAGGGTAATAGTGAGAGCCCGAGCCGTTGATGGCCTTTGCCAGAGGTAAGCACTTGCTGATGCCTCCCCACTTGGCGACGTCCGGTTGGATAATAGATAGAACCTGACTATCCAGAGCTTTCTGAAAATCTCCTTCGCCAAGGATATTTTCTCCGGCTGCTAGCGGAATGCATGTTGTTTTCTGCAGTTCCTTCCACTGTGCCCACTCTTCAATGCAGCGTAGAGGCTCCTCGATCCATCCAGGGCGAAATCGTTCCAGTGCAGGAAGGTTCTTTTGGGCCTGTTCGAGAGACCAGCCCTGATTTGCATCGATCATCAAGCCGACATCGCTGCCGAGGGTGCTGCGCAATGCTTGAAGGTTCTCGATATCTCGTTGCAAACCGAAGCCAACCTTGAGTTTGAACCGCGTGTAGCCTTGTGCCTGCATGGCTGCGGCCAGCCGGGCAGGCTGAGAGGGGTTCAGTCCGCTTGCGTAGACCGGGATCTCGTTGTTCACACCGCCTAGATATTTCCACAATGGTTGTTCGCTACGACGCGCACAAAGGTCCCAGAGGGCGAGGTCTATACCAGCGATACACTGGGCGAATGGCCCCGGCTCCGCTGCTTGCAGGGACAGCACTTCTGTTTGCTGGGTCAGCATGTCGAAGGCATGCTCGGGAGAGTCGTAGGTGGTCTGCTTCAGCAGTGGACTGAATACACTGGAGATAAGGCGTGCTCGATGTTCGGCCCCCACCATGGGAAAGTTGCACCAGACTTCGCCCCAGCCTTCCTGCCCGTCCTGGTCGGTGACCCTGACGATGACCATAGGTCTGTCTGACATCGTCCCGAAAGACGTTTCCACCGGCTTTTCAAGTGGGCATCGGTAAACGAAAGCGGTGATATCCTGAATAGCGATCTGATTGTTCATTTTTTTAGATCCATTTCGAGGTGGATGTAATCACCTCGGTAAGTGACTCCGGCAACATAGATAATGGTGCCGTCAGAGGCGGTCAGAACTCGACGGACGTGGGCAACGGGATCTCCCAACGGAAGATCGAGCAGGCGAGAGGTCTCCAGGTCAGCCTTTGAGATGGTGATGCTTTGCTTCGCGTTGGCAACGGTGACGTCATCAAGCGATGCTAGTACTGGCAGAATGACCTCGGTTCGGAAGCGCTCTTCTGCCATCTTGAATATCCGCTCATCCAGATAGATGGATATGACGCAATACTTGACGTCGTCTCGAGTATGCACACGGCGCAGATGTTGGTAAGACGGGGCGGGTATACCGTCATCTTCGGTCAGGCACAGGGGTTCGCTGGAATCTGATATGTAGGTGAGTAACGGCTTGTCGTTCCGATAGGCCTCGATCAGGCCATCCAGTGTCGTTTCGACCTTGACCGGATTGCGCCGGGTATGGTTTTTCAGGACGAAAGTCCCCACCCCTCGTTGTATCTCGATAAGGCCAGAACTGCTCAGCAGTTGCATCGCATGACGCACGGTTACTCGGGAAACCGAGAACTCATCCATCAGCGTATCGATGGTCGGCAGCATGGTGCCTTCCGGCCAGAGCTGACGTTCAATCCGGTAGCGAATGATATCGGCTAGTTGGACGTATAACGGTATCGGGCTCGAATCGAAGAATTTTGGTTTTTTCGTCTGATCAGTCATTGATGATCTTCCAACTGGGCGACTTCCAAACTGTTTTCCAGAAGGCGGCTAAATCGCTCTCTGCACGGCTGAAGCCTTCTACCGGCTTCAAGGGGAGCAGTGTCTGGCTCCCCCTCTCTCACGACAAAAAATCTTGACACCAATGCTAGCATGTGGAAACGTCCTATACAAGAGACGTCCTAACATTAGGACTACATGACATGATAGGTCGTGGTTGTGAAGCTGCCAGCCAGGTGCTGCATGACCAGAATTCTCATCTACAGAACAACATCGATTGAAATGTCGAGGGAGCCAAACAGTGTCTCAGGCCTATGATTACATCGTAGTGGGTGCGGGGTCGGCGGGGTGTGTCGTCGCAAACCGACTTTCAGCCAACCCCGATACAAGAGTTCTTCTGCTCGAGGCCGGGGGGTGGAATCGAAATTTCTGGCTTCATCTGCCGGTTGGGTACTTTCGCTCCATCTACGATGAGCGGTTCTCCCGCTTGTTCGACACGGTCCCCTCTGAGGGCAGTGGGGGACGGAATATCATCTGGCCCAGGGGGAGGGTTGTTGGCGGCTCCAGCTCCATCAATGGACTTATCTACATTCGTGGGCAGAAGGAAGATTTTGATGGTTGGGCGGCACAAGGGGCCACGGGTTGGTCCTACAAGGATGTGTTGCCTTACTTCCGGCGTCTTGAGAAGTACTGCCGAGGTGCCAGCGAATATCGTGGTGGAGAGGGCGAACTCTGTGTCTCTGACCTGCGCCATGACCACCCGTACTGTGCAGCCTGGGTGACAGCAGCACAGGAATACGGCCTCCCATACAACGCTGACTTGAATGGTGGTGATACCCGCGGAGTGGGCTCCTACCAGCTGAGTTTGAAGGGGCGCTGGCGTTGTAGTGCGGCATCCGCATTTATCAAACCGATTAAACATCGCCCTAACCTGACCATTGTCACTGGTGCGAATGTCACTCGCGTTCTTTTCGACGGTACACAGGCGAACGCAGTTGAGTGGAAGCAGAATGGCGACTTGCGTCGAGCCCATGTGGCCGGAGAGGTGCTGTTGTGTGCCGGTGCAATACAGTCGCCCCACCTGCTGCAATTGTCGGGTATCGGCCCGGCTGACCACCTGCGGGAGAATGGCATCGAACCGATATACGACTCTCCGGAGGTCGGAGCGAACTTGCAGGACCATTACCAGATGCGAGTTACCTACCGATTGAAGAAGAAGGTCTCGCTCAACACGGACGTACGTAACCCGATCAAACTCGCGGAAATGGGGCTGCGCTGGCTTATCAACGCATCAGGACCTCTGACGGTAGGAGCCGGGCAGGTTGGTGGCAGCGCCTGTACGCGTTACGCCGATGGTGACCGGCCAGACATTCAGTTCAATGTCATGCCACTCACAGTCGACAAGCCTGGAACCCCCCTGCATCGATATCCTGGATTTACCGCTTCTGTCTGGCAGTGTCATCCGCGTTCGCGGGGAACGGTAAGGCTTGCATCTGCCGACCCCATGGTGGCTCCAGTAATTGATCCAAAGTACTTCTCCGACCCGTTTGATCGTGACGTCATGGTGGAAGGCGTGAAGGTGCTTCGCGATATCGCCAACCAGTCACCATTTCGAGAGCTTTGGGAGTGTGAACTCGAGCCGGGTGCTGATGTGGCCAGTGATGAGCAGATATGGAATGCAGTTCGCCACAAGGGAGGCACTGTTTTCCATTGTGTAGGTACATGCCGTATGGGAGAGGATGCTGCTTCGGTAGTGGATCCTCAGCTACGGGTTCGCGGTGTACGGGGAGTAAGAGTCATAGATGCTTCCGTCATGCCGACGGTGACTTCAGCGAACACCAATGCTCCGTCACTGATGATTGGTGAAAGAGGAGTGGATATGGTTCTGAATAGTGACATGGATGGTGGAATGTCATTGACCGGATCCAAAACTGAAAATTCGGCAGTGGAGGAACTGAAATGAAGTTCGATTATTCAGGCAGCAGTCATTGTGGAAGCGTATTTGAAACATGCAACCCGGCCCATCCGGGGGAGCGTGTCGGACGATATCGGGAGGTTAATGATCGCGAAGTTGCTGATGAACTTATCTCCAAAATGCGTAAGGCACAGGCTGAGTGGTCGAAGGTGCCGGGTGTACAGCGCGGTGACATATTGAGCCAGTATCTGGCTGCTGTAGAGCAGCAGGTTGATCGCATAGCGGAGGCCATCACACTCGAACAGGGAAAGCCTTTCAAGGAGAGTCGTAATGAGGTGCTCAAAGGCTGTGCCGAAGGTCGCTTTATTGCTGGTGAAGCTGCTCGCCAGCAAACGCAATCAGTTGCCGCCGCACGACGTGATGTCCGTAACCTGATTCTCCACCGGCCAAGAGGTACTGTCTTTGCAATATGCCCATGGAACTTCCCGGCCATGACTCCGTTGCGCAAGCTCTGCCCTGCTATTGCTTTTGGCAATGCAATGCTGATCAAGCCATCACAGTATACTCCTGCGGCGGCATTTATACTGGCAGATATTGCCGCGGAATTCTTTCCTGATAATCTGTTTCAAGTCATGCCATGCCCAGGAAAGTTTGCGAGTGAACTGGTTGCTTCTGGGTGTTTTGATGGTGTGAGTTTTACTGGGTCAGTGGAGGTTGGAAGAAAGGTTGCTGAGGCTGCTGCTGCTGATTTGATACCGGCGCAACTGGAATTGGGGGGGAAGAATGCGGTTGTCATCAATGATGTTGCTGACCTTGATAACTGTCTTGACCAGGTGTTCTCGGCAGCATTTCAGACTGGTGGGCAGCGCTGCACCAGTATCAGCCGCGTTATCGTAAACCGAGAGTTACACCAGCAGGTAGTGGCAGGATTGACTGCACGTATCGAGAACCTTGCTTTGGGTGACGGTATGAGCGACGAGACCGGAATGGGGCCACTTTGCCATCGAGAACACTGGCATTCGGTTAGAGAGCTTACCGAAAAAGCAATAAACGAAGGAGCCAGCTTGATTGCCGGTGGAGGCGTTGACGTTGTGCCGGGATGCCCCGACGGTTACTTCTACAAGCCTACGATTCTCGACAACGCTGACCGCTCTACCACTGCCGGAAGAGAGGAAATATTCGGCCCGGTACTGGCGGTGATGGCCTATGACACTTTCGATGAAGCATTGGTAATGCTCAATGAGACACGCTATGGACTCACTTCCAGCTTGTTCTCTGATTCGCACAGGCTTGTTCAGCGGTTTCTTCAGGAGAGCAACCACGGAATGTTGCATATCAACAATGGGACCGTGCCGGATGTGAATATGCCTTTTGGTGGCACGAAAGCATCTGGCGTCGGCCCATATTCGGTAGGAGCCTCGGTTGCGGCGTTCTATACCGTGGAACAAAGTGCCTATCTAGCCTGGTGACAGGCCAGAGCAGGTGTCATGAGGATGGCATGGATCGGCCTCTAGCTCGGCATGAATAACAATAGGGTAATTATTATGAAAACAATGAAAAGATTAATGGGGCTTGCGCTGCTGCTGTTGTCGGCTTCAGCCCATGCCGCCACATCAAACCCGTTTGACTGGTCTTCGGTTCCGGAAACAGATGACCAGATCACCATGCGGTTGGCTCATTCCTTGAACATGGAGTGGAGTTCTCAAACGGTAGCCATCAAGCGTTTTGCAGAGCTTGTCGCCATCTATTCCAACAATCGGATCAAGCCGGAGATTTTTCCTGGATCACAATTGGGTGGCGAAAAGGAAATGTTGCAACAGGCCCGACAAGGGGTGATTCAGGTGACCATTCCAGCGACCAATAACATGGCGCAGCTCGCTCCGAGCCTCAATGTGTTACTGCTACCTTACCTGACGCAGAGTACGGAAGAGTCCAATTTCCTTCTTGACGAGATCACCCCGGTACTGGTGCCAAGGGTCATCGAAGAAGCCGGTGTACGAATAGTCGGGTGGGAAAATACCGGTTGGCGAAACTTCTTCTACAACGCGCCTGATCCTATCAGAAGCCCGGCTGACCTTGCTCCGTTGAGAATGCGCGTGCCACCCAACGCCATCATGCTTGGTACCTACCGGGCGTGGGGTGCCTCACCAACACCGATTGCATGGAATGAGCTATACAGCGCACTACAGCAAGGTGTAGTAGAAGGTGGGGACAATCCCATCACCGATATCCTCGGTATGAAGTTTGATGAGGTAATTTCTCGAGTCACACGACTTCACTACACCATCCTTACACACCCCATTGTTGTGTCTGAGCATTGGTTCCAGAGCCTTCCTCAGGATCTACAAGAGGTAGTACTGAGAGCGGGGAGGGAAACCACAGAATATGTGCGCTGGTGGCAGCCACTGGATGAGGCTCGGTGGTGGATGATGGCCGAAGAAGCAGGTCTTCAGGTCGATTTCATCGAGGATGAGTCGGAGTGGCGAGAGCGTGCACAGTCGACCTGGCCAGACTACTACGATCTGATCGGAGAAGACGGTGCCGATCTGGTTAAGGTGGCTACAGATATAGTTGAGAAGTACGACAGTAAAAATAATCAATAATCACGCCGCTAAATCTTATGGTTTAGTGTGAAGTTTTTCGTCCGAGGTTCGGTCGGTGGAGTGTGAATATGATAAGAATTATTCGAAAGATTCAGCTGGCGCTGTGCCATGCGCTACTGTCGGTGATGGTATTGGCATTGTTTTTACAAATCATCTCTCGTGGTTTAAATTTTGGTGTGGAGTGGACGGAAGAGATATCCAGGTTCACCTTTATTTCATTTGTTTTTATAAGTGCAAGCTATGCAACTATAATGAAGGCTGATTTGAGGATTGGCGTATTCGCTGACTGGCTGTGTAACCGCGTCGGTGAGGCACCCGTTCAACTTTTTGTTACCGTGGTTCTTGTGCTTTTCGATTGTCTTATGGCTATATATTGCTTTGGTAATGTGTTGGATGGCCGTAAATACCCTAGTGTCTCTCCAGTGCTTGGCTTCAATACCAATTATTTGTTTCTGGTGCTGGTGTTCGCCTTCTCTCTGTCAGCCGTGGCACGAATTCCTGGCTGGAAGAATCGTACTGCTACGGTGGAGGATACGGCATGACAAGCGTGCAGATGGTCCTGGCAGTCGTATTGCCATTGTTACTCTTGCTGGGCGTACCTATCTATGCAGCACTGGGGTTGACCGGGTTCGCTGCTGCATATCTGATGGACGCGCAGCTGGTTTTCGCTTCTCAGGCAATTTTCAACGGTGTCGATAATTTCGCACTGCTGGCGATACCGGCTTTTATCCTGGCCGGAAATATCATGGAGAAGGGAGGGTTGACTCACGATATTATTCGGATATTTCGTCGTGCTTTCGGCGGAATTCCCGGTAGCTTGGGGATCGTCACCATTTTCTCCTGCATGTTCTTCGCAGCCATTTCTGGCTCAGGCCCGGGCACGGTAGCTGCAATTGGGTCCATCATGATCCCTTCAATGATCCGCTACGGATACCCAGCACCGTACGCAGCCTCAGTTACTGCAACTGGTGGTACACTTGGCATTCTGATCCCACCAAGCAATCCCATGATTATCTATGCAGTTATCGCTAATGTTTCCATCGCGGATGTCTTTGCTGCCGGGTTATTTCCGGGGCTCTTGATGGGGTTGGTGTTGGCATTTACAGCATACTTGGTCGCCAAGCGTACTGGCGCTGTGGTCAATAACGAAGATGAGATCGAGACAGAGAGCGTTGCAGTGCTGGTCTGGAAGGGAAAGTTTGCACTGTTCCTTCCCGTACTCATTCTTGGTGGTATATATTCGGGGATATTTACACCAGTAGAGGCATCCGTTGTTGCTGTTGTATACGCATTGCTGGTTGCCCGTTTTGTATACAGAAAATTGGATAAGGAGGCGCTGTCGTCAGCCTTCGAGCAGACCCATCGGATTTCGGGAGCGTTGATGATAGTCGTGGCATGCTCGACTCTTCTTGCCACTATGATCACGTTGGAAAACGTACCACAACAGATCAGTGAGGCATTTTCGAGCATTTCGACCAACCCTCTTATCATCTTATTGTGGATTAATGTATTTCTTCTGTTTGTGGGTACGTTTATGGAGACTATCTCCGCTATTATCATCCTGGCACCCATACTGGTTCCATTGGTGGTAGCGGTTGGGATAGACCCGGTACACTTTGGGATCATTCTGGTGACCAATATTCAAATTGCGTTCCTTACGCCGCCGTTAGGAGTCAATTTGTTTGTGGCCAGCCAGATATCCCAACTTCCAGTCGAACAGATAATTCGGTCGATCTGGCCATTTCTTCTCGCGCTTCTCGCTGTATTGGCTGTTGTAACTCTGGTTCCAGAGCTGAGCCTGTTTCTACCGTCGTTGCTGCATTCGTAACATCAGCTCTGGTGGTGCACTGGTGTTACCCCCACAACATACAGAGCCCACGCCGAATGGCGTGGGCTCTGTCGGTGTAACCTCAGATGTCGCTCCGCCCGAGCATCAATCCTCAGGCAATGACAATCAACGCCAGCCAACGCGGTCGAAGATGCGCACTGCTTCCGGGTTGTTCTCACCCAGTACGTTGACGTTGATATCGTCTTTCTTGAAATCGCCCATGGAGACCAGGGTCTCATCCATTTCTGCGCCTTCGACGGCTGGATACTCATGGTTGCCGATGGCGAACAGGTGTTGAGCCTTATCGGAGGCAAGGAACTCGAGGAATTTCACAGCATTGTCGTGGTTGGGGGCCCCTTCGACCAGGCCTGCGCCGCCGACATTGATATGGGTGCCACGATCTTCCTGGTTGGGGAACAGTGGCTCGACAGCTTCGGCAGCCTCGCGCTCAGCAGCATCGTCGGAGTTCAGCATTCGTGCATAGTAGTAGCTGTTGGCCACCGCCACGTCACACTCGCCTGCAGCAACGCCCTTGATCTGGTCGCGGTCACCGCCTTCCGGGTCGCGGGCCAGATTGTTGGCAACGCCCTGGGCCCATTCTTCCGCGCCTTCCGCGCCATGGTGTTCGATCATCGATGCCAGCAACGACTGGTTGTAGATGTTGTTGGATGAGCGAATGCAGATCTTGCCTTCAAGCGCCGGGTCGGCCAGCGATTCGTAGGTGGCGATCTGTTCCGGCTCGATGGTATCGGGGTTATAGAAGAACATTCGTGCCCGCTGGCTGAAGCCGAACCACTTGCCTTCCGGGTGACGCATGCTTTCGGGCAGGCGCTCGTTGAGTACTTCGGAGTCCACCGGGGCGAAGATGCCTTCCTGTTCGGCACGCCACAGACGACCGGCGTCGACGGTGATCATGACATCCGCCGGGCTGGCCTCGCCTTCGCGCTTGATACGCTCGATCAACTGATCGGATTCGCCCTGCAGTACATTGACCTCGATGCCGGTTTCTTCGGTGAAGGCATCGTAGAGGGCCTGGTCGGAGTCGTAATGGCGCGCGGAGTAGACATTGACGCTACCATCGGCGAGTGCCGCAGTGCTGGCACTGGCCAAAGCGACGGCGGCGGCGATTGCGGAGAGATGGCGCATGGTTGACCTCGAATTATCGTTGGGCGGTACAATGAATGGCACTGCATAGTATAGGTAAGAGATGTTGTTTGATAATAAGTGTCATTACTGTTGAATTGAATCGGCACAGAATCCTGGCAAGCCTTCTCTGATGACGCTTCTGTCAACGCTACGCCTGCGCCGTCGGAGGCATCTCGCTGACGAGCGCGGTAAGATGATCAGCGTTTTCCCCAACCAGCCCGCCAATGCCTGCAGGAGCCAATGCCTTGTCCATGTCGCAACCTGCCCGCTCTCCCGCTGCAACGCCAGTGGACACCGCCGCCCGGAAGTTGCTCGAGGTGCGGGGGCTCTGCCATTACTACGACGGCCAATCAGCGGTGTCCGATGTCTCCTTTGATATCGAGCCGGGGGAGGTGGTCTGTCTGCTGGGGCCATCCGGCTGTGGCAAGACCACACTGTTGCGTATCGTGGCCGGGCTGGAAGCCGTTCAGCAGGGGGAGTTGCACTTCAACGGCGAGTTGCTGGCTGCCACCGACCGAGCGCATGTACCTCCGGAGCGTCGCAGTGTCGGGCTGGCATTCCAGGAGTCGGCATTGTTCCCGCACCTGAGCGTACTCGACAATGTCACTTTCGGGCTGCAGCAGATGGGAGCACGGCAGCGCAACGAGCGTGCTCGGGAACTGCTCGAGCAGTTGGGCATGACGCACTACGCCGAGTCCTTTCCACACACACTGTCCGGTGGTCAGCAACAGCGTATCGCCCTGGCCAGGGCGTTGGCGCCATCACCGCAGTTGATGCTGCTCGATGAACCCTTCTCAAGCCTTGATGCACGGCTGCGCGACCGCATTCGCGATGACACTCTGCATGTATTGAAGAAGGTTGGAGCCGGCGCCCTGCTGGTGACCCATGACCCGGAGGAGGCGATGTTCATGGCCGACCGTATCGTGCTGATGCGCGAAGGGCGGGTAGTACAGGTCGGCACGCCTCAACAGCTCTACTGCGAGCCAACGGATCCCTTTGTGGTTACCTTCTTCGGTGAGGTCAATTGTCTGGAAGGCGTTGTCAGTAATGGTTATGTACACACCTCTGTGGGCCCGGTTGCCACGGATCAACCCGATGGCAGCCGTGTTCAGGTGTTGGTGCGGCCAGAAGGGCTACGGGTGGTGGAGATCGCCAGCACCCAACCCCATGAACACCATAGTCACGTGCTGATGGCGCGTCTGCTGGGACGGACCAGCCTGTTGCACCTCTGCGCCCATGGTACTGAAGGACAGGAAGCCCACCTGCATGCCCGGATGCCGGGGGTGTTTCTCCCCGAGGAAGGGCAGCCGGTGCAGGTGAGCCTGGATCCGAGTCAGGTGTTTGTCTTCCCCGTGGCGACCTGAGCTTGAACTTGCTGACCTGTCTGGCCGGGACGCGAGCGGCGCATGGCCAGGCTCAGTAGAATCACCGGCACGATGCCCACCGCGACGATGGTCAGTGATGCTGTCGAAGCTTCGGCAAGGCGCTCATCGGCGGCCAGGTTGTGGGCGCGTACCGCCAGGGTGTCGAAGTTGAATGGACGCAGGATGATGGTGGCCGGCAGTTCCTTCATCACATCGACGAATACCAGAATGGCGGCCGCCAGTAGACTGCCGCGCATGATCGGTGCATGCACCTTGCGTAGCGTGCCGGTGGCGGTCTCGCCCAGGGTCCGCGCCGCGGCATCCATGGAGGGAGTGACCTTGCCCAGACTGGCCTCCACGGCATTGAATGACACCGCCAGAAAGCGCGCCACATAAGCGTAGATCAGGATAAAGGCGGTGCCGCTGAATACCAGCCCCAGTACCTCGCCGCTCCAGCCCTTGTACAGATGATTGATCTGGCTATCCAGCCAGGCAAAGGGAATCAGAATACCGACCGCGACCACCGAGCCGGGAATGGCGTAGCCCAACGAGGCAATGCGTGTTGCCGTGCGTGTCCATACACCAGGCTGCAGGCGCGCGCCGTAACTGAGAACCACCGCCATGCCGACCGCGACCAGCGACGCGATCACCGCCAGTACCAGGCTGTTGCCGGCATATTCGAGAAATCCTCGGCCGAGTACCGAGTCGCCCTTGCGCAGCGCCATCTCCCCGAGCACCAGACAGGGCACCACGAAGCCGATCACCACCGGCACTGCACAGGCGAACGTCGCCAGTGCGGCCTTGAGACCACGCAGCTGGTATTCGGGGAGTTGCTGGTAGCGGTGTGAGGTGTGGTGATAGCGACGCTGTCCCCGTGACCAGCGCTCCAGAAGCACCAGCAGGATCACCAGTGCCAACAGGCAGGCGGCCAACTGGGCGGCGGCAACCTGTTCACCGAGTCCGAACCAGGTGCGATAGATGCCGGTGGTGAAGGTATCGACACCGAAGTACTGCACGGCACCGAACTCGTTGAGGGTTTCCATCAACGCCAGCGAAACACCACCAACCAGCGCTGGTCGAGCCAGCGGCACGGCAATCTGCCGGAACATCTGCCAGGGGCCGCGTCCCAGAGTTCGGCCCACATCCAGCATGCATACCGACTGCTCGAGGAAGGCGGCGCGCGCCAGCATGTACACATAGGGGTACAGCACCAGGGTGATCAGCACGGCGGCACCCGGCAGTGAACGGATATCCGGGAACCAGTAGTCATGGCGCGTCCAGCCGAACAGGTTACGTAGTGCACTCTGGAAGGGGCCGGAGTACTGCAGGAAATCGGTATAGGCGTAGGCAATGACATAGGTCGGTACTGCCAGAGGCAGCAGCATCGCCCACTCGAACAGGCGCTTGCCCGGAAAGCGGCACATCACCACCAGCCACGCGGTGCCGGTGCCGATCACCAGGGTGCCCAGGCCGACACAGGTCACCAGTATCAAGGTGTTGATCAGATAGCGAGGCAGCACAGTGCTGGCGAGGTGTTGCCAGACCTCGGCGGAGGGCACCACCAGATGGCCGAGAATCACCAGTACCGGCAGGGCCACGATAGTGGCCACCACGAAGGTCAACCAGGCCCAGCCGGAAAGCGAGCGATGTCGGTGGGAACGAGCCGAGGGGGTGGGGGGCGTGGTCAACCGGCAGACTCCTGACAGCAGGCGGTGTGATGCGCTGATGATACCAAGTCGCGATTGACCGTGCTGAATGGTTGGCCAACGATAATGAGTATTGAAAATGAATGATTGTTCATTTATTTTTGCGGAGTTGATTCCAGCACCGGGAAACTTCGGCAAGTCAGAGGCGGACGGTGCTCTTCAGGAACGGCTCTTCAGGACAGCTCTCCATGCGTCAACGTGATGACAACAAACGCCTTGCACTGCTCGAGGCAACACTGGAACTGGTGACCGAGCAGGGGTTCTCGGCGACCTCGGTGGCGATGATTGCGCGCCGTGCCGGTGTCTCGCCCGGTACGCTCTATATCTATCACGAGGACAAGGATGCGCTGCTGGTCTCCACCTTCCTCGATGTCTGTGACCGGCTGATCGATACCGCCCTGGGGCAGGTTGATGAGCATCTGGTCTTGCGTGAACAGTTGCGCCGAGTGTGGGTGGCCCTGTTCGAGGTGGCTCTGGCGTCACCGCGGCTGTTCCGCTTCTACGACATGTTCAGTCATTCGGCGTGGATGACCGATGAACTGCGTGAGCGTAATGACCAACGCCTGGCACCGTTACTGGAGGCTTTGGCGGAAGGGCAACGCCAGGGGCTGATCAAGCCGGTGGGACTGGCGTTGCTGGAAGCCTTTCTGTTTCGACCGATTCATCATCTGGTGCAGTCCAGCGGCTGCCACCCCTTCGAACCCGACAGCGCCAGCATCGACATGGCCTTTGCCATGGCCTGGGATGCCGTTGCGCTGAAGCACTGTGCTTCACAGGAGTCCGTGTCATGACCTTGCAGCGTGGTATGTCCACTGGCGCTGGGCAGCGCTGGTACCCATGGGTGCTGCTGAGCGTAATAGTCAGCCTGCTGACGGCCTGCAGTGAGGCTGCTTCACCCCTTGAGCAGCAGCAGATTCATCCGGTCAAACTGGTGACGCTGGATGCCGGTCGTGAGGCCGGTTTGTTGCGTTACCCCGGCGTGGTGTTGGCCTCGGAGCGCTCGGCGCTGTCATTCCGTACCGGCGGAGAGCTTGCGGAGTTGTCGGTCAGTGCCGGTGATGAGGTCAAGGCCGGTGATCAGGTGGCACGGCTCGATGACCGTGATGCGCAAAGCCAACTGGACAATGCTCGTTCCAGCTATGAGCTGGCTGCTGCGACCCATGAGCGGATGCGGGTTTCATTGGAGCGTGGTGCCATCAGCCGTTCGAGCTATGACGAGGCGCGTGCCCAGTTTCTCTCGGCTCGGGCCAACCTGTCCCAGGCGGAGGATCAGCTCAGTTATACCGTATTGCGCGCGCCCTTCGATGGCGTCATTGCTCAGGTGCCGGTGGACAACTACCAGGTGGTGGGCGCCCAGCAGACCATTGCCGAGCTCCAGCAACCCGGCTCCATTGATGTGACCTTCCAGCTGCCCGAGCAACAGGTTCGGCAGATAGATGAGCAGCGTACCGATGCGGTGCGGACCAGTGGCACCGAAGTGGCCTGGGTCGAGTTTTCCCATGGCGGCAAGCGCTATCCCGCTCATTATCGCAAGCATGACAGCAGTGTCAGTGAAGGCTCACTGAGCTATGAGGTCACGTTGACACTGCCCGAGCCGGAGGACATCACCGTGCTGTCCGGCATGAGCACCACGGTATTGCTGGATATGCAGGCATTGACCCAGGAGCAGAAGCAGGCCTGGCGAGTGCCGGTCTCTGCCTTGACGACCCGCGATGAACAACCGGAGCAGCCGGTAGTGTGGCGCTATGTGGCCGACGACCCCGAAGACCCGCAGTCGCCGGGGCGTGTCGAAGCGGTCACGGTGACGCCGGGAAGGGTGACTGCCCGAGGAATCCTCGTCGAAGGTGATCTCGCCGTGGGTGACCGGCTGATCGCAGCGGGTACCCAGGCGTTGCAGGAGGACCTGCGCGTCCAGCCCTGGGTCAAGGAACAGGGGCTCTAGCATGGTCGATTACTTCCTGCGTCAGAAAGTGATCAGTTGGATGGTGACGCTGCTGCTGGCAGTGGGCGGGGTGGTGAGCTTTCTTGGCCTTGGCCAGTTGGAGTTTCCCGAGTTCACCATTCGCAATGCGGTCATCACCACGCCCTATCCGGGCGCCACGCCCGAGCAGGTCGAAGAGGAAGTCACCCTGAGGCTGGAGAAGGCCATTCAGGAGATTCCCCGCCTCGATAATGTCACTTCGGTCAGCTCCGATGGCCTGTCACAGATCATCGTCGAACTGGATGACACGGTGCGGGAGCATGAACTCGATCAGTTCTGGGACCGCTTGCGGCGCAAGATCAGCGACGCTCAGTCCGGGTTACCGCCTAGTGCCGGCAGCTCCATCGTCAATGATGATTTCGGTGATGTGTTCGGCCTGCTGGTGACGCTGAGTGGTGAGGACTACAGCCAACGCGATATCGAGGATCATGCGGATCTCCTCCAGCGTGAGTTGCGTCTGGTCGACGGTGTCAACAAGGTCGCCATCGGTGGTACCCGTGACGAGGAAGTCGTGGTGCTGCTTGATCGCGACCGCATGAAGGCGCTGGGAGTGTCGCCCGATCAATTGGCCGATCTGCTCAATGCTCAGAATGTGGTCGGAAATGCCGGCCATATCAAGCTCGATGGGCTGTCATTGTCGATTCAGCCCAGCGGTGAATTCGACAGCGTTGAAGCGCTCGAGCAACTGGTGATCGGCCGGCCGGGCAATGGGCTGATTCGGCTCGGGGATATTGCTGAGGTCGAGCGCCATTTCAGTGATGCTCCCCAGTTGATCTATCATGCCGATGGTCTTCCGGCACTGTCGATCGGGGTGTCCTTTGCCGCCGGGGTCAATGTCGTGGATGCCGGGGCACTGGTGGAGCAGCGGCTCGCCGAACTCGAGCCCCGCATGCCACTGGGCATGGAGCTGACGACCGTCTATCACCAGCCCGAGGTGGTGGAAGAGGCGGTCAATGGCTTTCTGATCAACCTCGCTGAGGCGGTCGGTATCGTCATTCTGGTGCTGTTGATCTTCATGGGCGTGCGTAGCGGCCTGTTGATGGGGCTGGTACTGCTGCTGACCATCCTCGGCACCTTCATCATGATGTCGATTCATGGCATCCAGTTGCAGAAGATCTCTCTTGGAGCGCTGATCATTGCCTTGGGCATGCTGGTGGATAATGCCATCGTCATCACCGAAGGCATGATGATCGGCCTGCAGCGGGGCAAGACAAAGCGCCAGGCGGCGCTCGAGGTGGTTGGTCAGAACCGCCTGCCGTTACTCGGAGCCACGGTGATTGCTATCACGGCATTCGCACCGATCGGTCTGTCGCCCGACGCCACGGGTGAGTTCATCGGCTCGCTGTTCTGGGTGTTGTGCTATTCGCTGCTGCTCAGTTGGATCACTGCACTGACCCTGACACCGTTCTTCTTCGACCTGTTCTACCGCAAGGATTCCGATGATCCACAGTCGGGCGATGGCGCAGGAGAAGATCCCTACCGAGGGGTGGTCTATCGCGGCTTCCGATCACTGTTGCGGATGGCCATTCGCTTGCGTTACCTGACCCTGGGCGTGGCGGTGGTGCTGTTGGTCGGAACGCTGTCCATGGCAGGCCAGGTGAAGAATGCCTTCTTCCCCTCGGCCACCACACCGCTGTTCTTCGCCGACCTGTGGTTGCCGGAAGGCACCGATATTCTCGAGACCGAACGCACGGTGGCCGAGTTTGAGCAACAGGTGCTGGCCATGCAGGATGTTACCCGGGTGACCAGTGTGATCGGTGGTGGTGCTCAGCGCTTCACCCTGACCTATGCGCCGGAAGATCGGTACGCGGCCTATGGTCAGTTGATCATTGAAACCACCGATACCGAGAGCCGGGCGGCACGGATGGAGGAGGTCATCACCACGCTGCGCCAGCAGTATCCGCGGGTGCAGTACAAGGTACAGGCCTTGCAGGTCGGTCCGTCGGCCAAGGCCAGCCTCGAGGCACGTATCTTCGGGCCGGACGCCGACACCCTGCGTCGTCTGGGGGCCGAGGTGCGCAACATCTTCCAGGCCGAGTCGATGGCCGATGGGGTGCGCCTGTCATGGAGCAATCGCGAGAGTGTCATGGTGCCCGAGTTCCTCGATGAACAGGCTCGCCGTGTCGGGGTTACCCGTGCGGCGTTGCATCAGGCCCTGCTGCTCAATAACGATGGTGAGCGTGTCGGGGTCTATCGAGAGGGCAGTGAGCTGATTCCCATCGTCATGCGTTCCCGTGAGGATCAGCGTTATGACATCGACAATCTCGGCGCGCTCAATGTGTGGAGCGATGAACAGGGGCGTTACGTCAGTGCGGCCAATGTGCTGGGCGAGCGGGAGGTCGAACTGCGTGATCCGTTGATCAAGCGGCGCGACAGGCAGCGTATGCTCGCGGTCTATGCCGAACCCATGCCGCTGTCCGGCGAGACGGCGGCCAGTGTGTTGGCACGTATCCGCCCCCAGGTCGATGCACTCGAGCTGCCACCCGGCTATCACATCGAGTGGGGCGGGGAGTACGAGACTGCCAGCGATGCCCAGAGTGCCCTGCTGTCGTCATTACCGATGGGGCTGCTGGGGATGTTCATCATCACCGTGTTGTTGTTCGGCAGTCTGCGCCAGGCGTTGTCGATCTGGTCGATCGTACCGCTGATGCTGATCGGCATCATCGGTGGCCTGGTCTTGCTTGGGGCGCCCTTCACCTTCATGGCGCTGCTCGGCACTCTGAGTTTGATCGGCATGGTGTTGAAGAATGCCATTGTGCTGGTCGAGGAGATCAATGTTCAGCAGGAGACGGAACAGGCGAGCTTCGATGCTGTGGTTCAGGCCGCAGTCAGCCGGGTGCGTCCGGTGGCCATGGCCGCAGTGACCACCATGCTGGGCATGTTGCCGTTGCTGACCGATGCCTTCTTCCAGAGCATGGCGGTGGTGATCATCTTCGGTCTCGGCGTGGCCACTTTGCTGACACTGATCGTGTTGCCGGTGGTCTACTGCACGTTGATGGGGATTCCGGCCAGGGAGTCGGACACGAAAGAAACGGAGGGGATGTCTACCCCCCTGAAGGACTGATATGAACTGATGTGGAATCGGTAAAGAGGGAGGCAGGCCAGCAATGTCTCCCTCTTTTTCATGCCACCTTCTTTCTCATGCCTCCCCCTTTTCATGTTATGGAGGGCGCACGGCCGTGGTTGAGCTCATCAAGTCTGGGCAGACGTGGCGTCCAGGAGAGAGTGTCCGACTACCCGAAGGGTCGACCGATACAGAGCAGTGCGGTTGGTGCCAGGTCGGCAGGTAGTTGCAGGGCGTCGCTGGCCATCTGGTCATCAAAACCTCCGACCAGGACTCCGCCCAGACCGAGAGCGGTGGTCTGCAACTGGACGTTCTGCGCCAGTGCTCCTGCTTCCATATAAGCGTAACGCAGTCCACGTTCCCCGCAGGGTGGCTGGTGCTCGAAATGCTGGGTGATGTCGTCCAGCCTGGCGGCGATGCCGACCACCACCGCGGCGACGCCCAGCCAGGTCTGCTCCCCGATACCTGCCGCCTGGATAGCGTCTTCGCTGGCTGGCTTACCTACGAATCTCAGCCCATGGGCCTCGCTCTGGTACTCATAGATGCCCGGCTCCAGCGTTTCGACGCGTCGCACCAATACGTGAAGGCGCAGTGGATAGAACTCGCCAGGAGAAGGTGTTGCTCGCAGGCTTTCTGGTCCGGTGATGCCCTGGGCTGCCCACAGTAGCTGGGAAAACTCAGCCAGGCTCAGAGGTTCCATCGTGTATTCACGGATGCTGCGGCGGCGTTGGATACAGTCGACTAGTGGAACGGAGGTGCGGGTCTGAGGTTCAGGCAGTTCAAGCATCATCCAATGTCTCCCCCGGTAGTGGTGAACGTGCGGCAGTGAAGATGGTGTAGTGGTGAAGGTGCGGTGAAGAGTGATCAGCGAGGTGGTATGTCTCTTCAATAACGCTGAGCTCGCAGAAAGGGAATGACAGGTGCGCAAAAGCTTGATCTGCATCCAATATAGAGCGAGGTGGTGTCTGGGAAGACTGGAAAGGAAACCCGTCACGTTCCTGGCCAGGAGCATGACGGGCTAGCTTCTAGCTGTAACCGACCATCTTCTCCGGCAGGCCAGTGATCAACCACGGGAACCAGGTCAGCAGCACACAGGTGATCAGGATCAGCAGGCAGAAGGGAATCACTGCCTTGTACAGATCCAGTGTCTGCACCTCGGGAGGCGCCACGCCCTTGAGGTAGAACAGCGCATAGCCGAAGGGCGGCGTGAGGAAGGATGTCTGCAGTACCACCGCGACCATCACCACGAACCACAGGATATCGATGCCCATGGTATCGATGATCGGCAACATGATCGGGAAGCTCAGCAGCACGATACCGGTCCAGTCGAGGAACATACCCAGCACGAACACCAGCAGGAACATCAACAGCAGAGCGCCGATGGTGCCACCGGGCATTGCCAGCACCAGTTCGCTGATCACGTCAGTACCACCGCCGATGGCGAAGACGCCGGTGAAGGCGGTAGCCCCGACCAGCACGAACATCACCATGGTGGTGGTCTTGCCCGCCTCGATGAAGGTGTTGTAGCAGGTTGATAGTTTACGGTCGCCGAAGATCAGAAACAGGATAAAGGCCATGGCCACACCAATCGCTGAGGCCTGGGTGGCGGTGGCGATACCGGCGAACAGCGCACCAAGTACGCCCAGGATCAGACTCATCGGCGGCAGCACATACTTGAACAGTCGCAGGACCAGCTGGCCGGTGGAGGTCTCGGCGCGTTCCGCCGCCGCAACAGGAGGACCGAACTCCGGTTTTATCAGGCACAGTACCAGCACATAGATCGCGTACATGGCTCCCAGCATCAGGCCGGGAATCAGTGCTCCGGCAAACAGTGCGCCCACCGACACCGGCGAGTAGCTGGCCATCAGAATCAGCATGATGCTCGGGGGGATCAAGATGCCGAGGCAGCCGCTGGCCATGATCACACCCGCCGAGAGCCCCTTGTTGTAACCGTACTTGAGCATCGGCGTCAGAGCGATCAGGCCCATGACCGCAATGGAGGCACCGACGATGCCAGTGGTGGCGGCAAGCAGTACCGAGACGATGACCACGGTCAGTGCCAGACCGCCTCGCACCCGCCCCAGCAGTAGGCGCATGCTCTCGAACATGCGCTCCGTGACCCCCGAATCATTCAGGAAGCGGGCCATCAGAATGAACAACGGGATGGCCACCAGTACATAGTTGTCCATGGCGCGGCCATAGATATTGTTGATGATCAGGCCGAGTACCTGAGAGCCCGGGCCCAGACAGGCCGCGAGCACGGCGGTGCCACCGAGCACAAAGGCCAGTGGGTGGCCCATGAACAGGCCGATCATCAGGCCGGCGAACATGAAGATGGTGAGCTGCTCTGGGGTCAAGCTATGACTTACCGACGATAGAAGGTCCGAGATCATGCCGCATCCTCCGTGGGTGACTCGCCAGAGGCCAGCTCATGGATGGCACGCAGCACGATGGCGATTGCCTGCAACAGGATCAGTACGCCAGCGATCACCAGTACGGCCTTGATCGGGTAGACCGGGATCGAGACAACGCCATAGGTGGATTCTCCACGACTCCAGGAGCGCGCGAAAAACGTCCAGCTGTAGCTGATGAACATGATGATGAAGGGCACGAAGAAGATCGCGTAGCCCAACAGGTCGAGTAGTGCACGACCGCGCCGCGACAACAGGCGTTTGATGACGTCAACCTCGACATGGGCATGGTGCCGCAGCCCGTAGGCCGTGAGCAGCATGAAATGCGCGCCGAACAGCATGGTGGTGATGTCGAAGGCCCAGTCACTGGGTCGACCCACGACATAGGAAAGAACAATGTCATAGATCACCACCACGGTCATGATGGCGATCAGGGGAGCAACCAAACGGCCGAACCATTCGTTCAGGCAGTCAATGGCCTTGATGATGGAAAACATCGGAGCGCCTCAATCAGATCGGGAAAGCTGCACAGGTATGTCAATGTCTTCCGGCAGCGCCACCCTTGTCAGGTGTGCTGCCGGAAAGAATTCCGAGGGCCATGGACTGAGTGTCCGTCGATATGAATAGCCCTCGGTGGGCGAGTCGTGGCCCGCCTGATTACTCGCCCATGCAGGCCTCGATATCTTCCAGCGAGGGCAGATTGTCGGTGACACGGCTCATGTTGTAGGGCACCGAGACATCCCGCCACTGGGCATAATTTTCGAGGTAGCTGATCATCGAGTGATAGACCTTGGCATGCATCGGATCTTCGCAGGCTCCCTGCACAATCACTTCATTGGTGATTTCCTGTATGCGCGCCAGGTCCTCTTCGGACAACTGATTGATGGTGGTACCGTCGGCGAGGAACTGCTCGGTGCCTTCGGTGGATTGCTTCTCGGACCAGGCCAGTGACCAGGTCATGGTGGCCTGAGCGGCGATCTTCAGCTTCTCCTGGGTCTCCGGTGACAGGGCATCCCAGGCATCCTTGTTGATCATCACACCGAAGACACTGGCGGATTGGTGCCAGCCCGGCGTCATCCAGTATTCGGCAACTTCACCGAAGCCGGCCTTGTAGTCCACACCCGGGGTAGAGAACTCGGCCCCATCGACGACACCACGCTCGATGGCCTGATAGATTTCACCCCCTGCGAGAGTGACCTGCGAGCCGCCGAGCTGCTCGAGGACTCGACCCTGATCACGCCCGGAGAGGCGTAGACGCTTGCCTTCCAGGTCCGCCAGGCTGGTGATGGGCGTGCCGCCGCGGAAGCCTGACTCGTTGTTGGTGATACCGTAGGGCAGGTAGACCATGTTGTACTGGCCGTAGACTTCCTGATAGAGGTCGAAGCCGCCCCACTGGTTGATCCAGTTCAGATAGTCGACGCCGTTGAACAGACTGGTGGTCGTCGCCAGCGGCGAGAAGGCTGGGCTGCGACCCGCCCAGTAGCCGGGCCAGTCACCTGCGGCCTGGATGGAGCCGGTTTCAGTGGCGTCGAAGACCTCAGTGCCGGGCATCAGAGTACCGCCGGCGTGGAAGTCGATCTTCACCTCGTCGCCTGCCAACTGGTTGACCAGCTCCGCCCAGTGGCGGTCGATCTGGATCAGGTCGAGGTTATCCGGCCAGGTGGTGGTCATAGTCCAGCGTTCCTGAGCCATGGCGGTGGTCGACATGGCGGCGATGGCGATGCCTGCTGCCAATCCGGTCAAGGTAAACCTGGTCAGTTGCTTCATTCACGTGGCTCCTGTTGTGCTTGTTGTACCGCTCCGGGGACGATCAGCCCCCATTGAAAGAATGCTGCCCGAGGCGCCCCCATTCGGGTAGGTTGGGGGCCGTAGTTCCAACAAACTAGCACCGCTGGATAACTTGTTCGATGCCAGTACCATGACCCAGGTCAGCCAATCATAGCCTTGCATAACTTTGCCGATTCGATGAAAAGATCTTTTATATCAATAGAATGAAGTAGTTGCTTATAGAGCTGTGCTGCGCCGCAAAAGACAACACGAGCGTTTAATCGCCTACTCCCTTTAGACCAAAGTTGATTTACCTGGAGGCCGATGATGACAGCCCCGACACCCTCTCGAGCGATGGCACAGCTCGAGGCCTGGCGACACAGGCTAGCGGCCAGTCGCTGGCGTGGCATGCTGTGGGTCTCGGGGGATGCGGCTTCGACCCTGAACGCCGCCCGCTGTCTGTTGGCCTCGCGCCGCTGGCGATCGCCCTTGTTTGTTGGCGAACAAGATATTGGCGAACAAGTTGCCTGTAAGCAGGAGGGGGGAGAGCAGGACATCGGCCAGTCCACGGTCATTGCTGAGCTCGGTGCATCGGGTTCGACGGTGACACAACTGAGCCGAGCCAAGGCCCGTACCCGGCTGGGAACCGAGCATGAGCTGGTCATCTACAATGCGGTCGGGCAGGGCGAGGGGCTGGATCCGGATGCCCTGGGTGCCGTAGCCGGTACGGTCATGGCGGGAGGGCTACTGGTGCTGCTTACCGCCGACGATGGTGGACTCTCGCCGGATGCAGACTACCGACGCCTCGCCGCCCATCCATGGCGCAGCGACCAATTGAGTAGCCACTATCTGGCGCGTTGTCACCGTTTGCTCGTAAGCCTTGAAGGAGTCGCCCGCTGGCGCCTGGCGGACAGGGTGCTGGAAGTTCCGCCGTTGGATATTCCATCTCTGGATCTCCCTGAGTCGAGCATGGGGGCGGCATCGCCACAGGACGGCGAGTGCCTGAGCCAGGATCAGGCCGAGGCAGTCGCTCGACTGGTGCAGTTGCGTCGCCGACGCCCCCTGGTGCTGACGGCGGATCGCGGTCGTGGCAAGTCGGCGGCGCTGGGGATTGCCTGCGCCCGGATACTGGCCCGGGCCGAACAGCGCGGGGAGCGCGTCGAGGTGCTGCTGACTGCCCCCCGTCCAGCGGCGGTGGCAACGGTATTCGAGCACTTTTCTCGATTGAGCCCTGGGGCCAGACCGAGTCCCCGTGCACTGCACAGTGCCAAGTGCATGGAGGTGCCGGGTGGCGTACTGCGCTTTGTCGCGCCGGATGCGCTGTCGGCGATGATCACCGAGGGTGAGGCGGGAGGGGCCGGTAGTGTGTTGCTGGTCGATGAAGCGGCCGCCATTCCGGCTGCCTTGCTGGGAGAGTGGCTGGCGGCCTTTCCACGTATCGCCTTCGCCACCACAGAGCATGGCTATGAGGGATCGGGGCGTGGCTTTGCACTTCGGTTTCGCCGCCGACTCGATGAGTTGACCCCTCAGTGGCAGGGCGTGCGGCTGGAAACGCCGGTACGCTGGGCTGCCGGTGATCCGCTGGAGGTGGTGATCAGTCGGCTGCTATTGCTGGATGCCGATGCTGTCGAGGTTGCTCCGTGGCAGGATGGCCAGATATCACTTGTGGAACCTGCGGGGCTGGCGGCGGATGAGTCGACTCTACGAGCCATCTTTGGGCTGCTGATCCAGGCCCACTACCGCACGACGCCAACGGATCTGCGTGCGCTGTTGGATGCACCGAGCGGTGCCGTGATGACGCTGGGCTCGCCGACCGCACCTGCAGGGGTTGTGGTCTGGAGCGATGAAGGTGGCTTTGATACTGCTCTGGCCGATCAGGTCGCCCTTGGACAGCGGCGTCCAAGAGGCCACCTGTTGGCTCAGTCGCTGGCTGTGCATGCCGGTGAGCGGGGGGCGCTGGAAGCGCGGGTGAGGCGAGTCACCCGAATTGCGGTGCACCCCGATGGGCGGCGTCAGGGTGCAGGCGCCCAACTGCTGGGCGCTGCCTTCCACCGGGCCCAGGAGGAGGGCACGGACCTGCTGGGTGCCAGCTTCGGAGGTGACGCTGAGTTGCTGGCATTCTGGCGCAGCCAGGGGTATCGCGTGGTGCGACTCGGACTGACACGGGAAACCGCCACCGGTGAGCATGCCCTGATGGTACTCAAGGCCTGCAGCGAGCAGGGGGAGCGATTGCTGGAACGCCTCGAGGTTCGCTTTCAGCGTCTACTGCCGCGCCTGCTGGCGTTCGAGTTGAACGACCTGGCGCCACAGATGGTGCATGCCCTGCTTGTCGCTACGGCTCGCGAAGCGACTCTCGACGATGCCGACCATCGCGATGCAGAGGATATTGTCGGTGGGTACCGTGACCTGGCGCTGATGCGTCCGGCCATTCAACAGCTGATTCAGGTGGCCGCGGGGGCCGAGCAACTGATGGAGGAGGATGCCTGGTTGGCGGCCTGGGCATTTCAAGGACGCAGTGATTCACAATTGGCCCATGCTCTGGGCCTCAATGGTCGCACCCGGGTCAAGCAATGGCTGCGCGACAGGGTCGGACGGGTGTTGGCAAGTGCTGTCGACCTTTCCATGGGCAACGGGCGAGGGTAGAGTGCCTGCATCATTCCTGCACAGTCAGAACCGGAACACTCTCATCATGAATGCGCATCTCGATACCCTGACACCGGCTGCCGTCTGGCGGCATTTCCGTACGCTCTGCAATACGCCACGGCCCTCTGGCCATGAAGCGGAACTGGTCGGCAAGCTGGAGCAGTGGGCCGATGCCAGAGGACTGGCCCATGATCGTGATGGTTTCGGTAACCTGCGCATCAGCAAGCCGGCCACAGCTGGACACGAAAAGGCGCCTGGAGTGGTTCTGCAGGGCCATCTCGATATGGTCGCTCAGGCCAATGCTGACCATCCTCACGATTTTACCCGCGATCCGATCGACACCGAGATCCGTGATGGCTGGTTGACCGCGCGACACACGACCCTGGGCGCCGACAACGGCCTGGGGGTGGCAGCGGCTCTGGCGATCCTCGAGGAGGATGACCTGGTTCACGGTCCCATCGAGGCGCTGTTCACCCTCGAGGAGGAGACCTCCATGGGCGGTGCCTTGAATCTGGCTGAGGATTGGCTGCAGGGCCGCCTGCTGCTCAACCTGGATTCCGAGGATCGTGGTCAGGTGTACATCGGGTGTGCTGGTGGTGCCGACGTCAAGGTCGAGGCCATGCTGCCCGAGGAGCCGCTGGCCGATGATGAGATGGCGCTGACCTTGAGCCTGACAGGGCTACGCGGTGGCCACTCGGGCATCGATATCCACAAGGGACTGGGCAACGCCAACCGTTTGCTGGTGCGTGTGCTGCGTGCCCTGGATGACTGTCATATTCGGTTGGTCGAGTATCGTGGCGGCACCCTACGTAATGCCCTGCCGCGGGAGGCGTTTGCCGTGCTGGTGGTGCCGGAAGCCGAGGTGACTGCTGCCGAGTCCCGTGTCGAGGCCCTGCAGCAGGTACTGCGCAAGGAGCTGGCGGGAGCCGATGATGGCCTGTCGCTTGAGTTGAAACGTGCTGCCGAGGCGCCGGAACAGGCGCTGTCGCGGCATGCCACTCATCTGCTGGTGGCGGCATTGCATGCGGCGCCCTGCGGTGTCGAGCGCATGAGCGTAGAAGTGCCCGGCGTGGTCGAGACCTCCAATAATCTTGGTGTGGTCAACCTCGAGAACGGGCGCTTTCATCTCTGCGCGCTGGTACGTTCGCTGCGTGACTCTGCCACTCAGGACATGGCCGAGCGTTTCAGCGCCCTGTTCGAATTGATTGGTGCCCAGACCCGTGTCGAGAATGGCTACCCTGGCTGGACGCCTCGGCCCGACAGCGATCTACTCAAGCGTTTCTGCGAACTGCACCGCCAGCGGCTCGGCACCGACCCGGAAATCAAGGTGATCCATGCAGGTCTCGAGTGCGGCATCCTCGGCGGTAAGTATCCTCATCTGGACATGATCTCCTTCGGACCATTGATTCGTGGCGCTCACTCGCCGGATGAGCGTGTCGAGATCGACTCGGTGGAAGAGTTCTATGGCCTGTTGCAGGCACTGATCAGCGATCTGGCTGACACACGGAGTTGATGTGACGCTGGCACAGCACTTCGAACGTATCATCAGCGAGCCGGCCAGTCTTGCCCTTGCCATCGGACTGATGCTGGTCAGCGGCCTGCTGGTGTATACCCGCAAACGCCTGCGTCAGACAATGGCGGAAGTCGAGCAGCAGCGCCAGCGGCTCAGTGAGCGTGACAACCAGACACGCCAACTGGAACAGGAACTGACCGTCAGCGATTCGCAGTTGGATGCCAGCCGTGAGCAGGCTCAGGCGTTGCAGGTGTCGCTGGAGGATCTGCGCGAGCGTCTGAGTCAGGCTCGTGAGCATAATGCACGGCTGGAAACCGAGCGAGTGCAGATGAGTGAGCGACACCGGGAGCAGTTGGCGCTGATCGAGGACTCTCGCGAGCGACTCAAGACGGAGTTTCGACAACTGGCCGGGCAGATCTTTGAAGAGCGTCAGCGGAACTGGCAGGCACAGAGCCGTGAAGGACTGGAAAACCTGCTGCAGCCCTTCCGTGAGCAGGTCGATCAGTTCCGGCGTCGTGTCGAGGACCTGAGCGGGCAGCAGAGCCGCGACAGTATCTCGCTCAAGTCCCAGATCGAACAACTGGCCAATCTCAATGCGCGGCTGGGTGATGAAGCGGCTGGCCTGGCGCGTGCTCTCAAGGGTGATCAGAAGAGTCAGGGCGGTTGGGGCGAGCTGATGCTCGAGACGGTGCTGGAGCGCAGTGGCCTGCGGCGGGATATCGAATATCGCCGCGAGGTGTCCATCGATGGCGACAAGGGACGGCAGCGACCCGATGCGGTGATCTATCTTCCCGAGGATCGCCACCTGGTTATCGACGCCAAGGTCTCACTGACTGCCTGGACTCGGGTGGTCAATGCCGAGGATGAGGTGGAGCGCGAAACCGCCATGGCGGCACACCTGCAATCACTGCGCAGTCATGTTCGTGGGCTCGCCGCCCGTGACTACCCAGCGTTGCCGGGGCTCAACACCCCCGACTTCGTATTCCTGTTCATCCCTGTGGAGCCCGCCTTTGCTGCTGCGTTCGAGCGTGATCCCTCACTGTTCCAGGAGGCGTTTGATCGTCATGTGGTGGTGGTGACACCTACCACGTTGCTGGCCAGTCTGCGGACGGTGTCGGGGCTGTGGAGCATGGAAAGGCAGAACGAGAATGCCCGGATCATTGTCTCTCGCGCCGAGCGGCTGCTGGCCAAGTTTTCCGGTTTCGTCAGCAGTATCGATGAAGTCGGGAAGCACCTCGATCGAGCCCGTGACAGCCACCAGCAAGCGATGAATCGCCTGTCTCAGGGGCAGGGGAGCCTGGTCGCCCAGGCCATGGAGCTGGAACGCCTCGGAGCGCGGATGAAGAAACCACTGCCGGATGAACTGCGGCGCAATGCTGAAGGCAATGGGCTTGCAGGGCCGGACCAGGAGTGACGTTTGTTTCGGGCGTCTCGCGCCCGTTTTCAGTGCTATTGCCGGAAGTTGATATCTATATGGCTTGAAATGATTGTATGGAATAAAAAACATATCTTATATTCCGTAGGGTGATTTCAAGGATGGATAGGTAACCATGAACCTGCAACAGCTGCGTATCGTGCGTGAGACGGTCCGTCAGGGTTTCAACCTGACGGCGGCCTCCAACGCTCTGTTCACTTCGCAGTCCGGTGCCAGCAAGCATATCCGTGATCTTGAAGGAGAGCTTGGCGTTGAGCTCTTCGAGCGGCGCGGCAAGCGGATCCTTGGGCTCACCCTGGCCGGTGGAGAGCTGATCGAAGTGGTCGAGCGGATTCTGCTGGATGTGGAAAACCTCCGACGCTCCGCCGATCAACTGGCGCATGAGGACAGGGGGAACCTGTCGATTGCGACGACGCATACACAGGCGCGTTATGCGCTGCCGCCGATCATCGCCCGCTTCAAGCAGGTCTTTCCCGGTGTTCATCTGGAGCTGCATCAATGCAATCCTGGTGAGATCGTGTCGTTGCTCAGGACGGGTAGAGTGGATATCGGCATTGCCACCGAGGCGCTCCATGAACACGGGCAGCTGTTTGCGTGCTTTCCCCTCTATCACTGGCATCACAGTGTGATCGTGCCGGAGGGGCACCCACTGGATATCGATGTGCCGCTGACCCTGGGCAGAATTGCCGAGTATCCGATTGTCACCTATCACGAAGGAGTTACCGGGCGTGCCCGAATCGATGAAGCCTTCGCGGCGGCGGATCTGGTTCCGGATATCGTATTGACGGCACTGGATGCCGATGTCATCAAGACCTATGCCGAGCTGGGGTTGGGGGTTGGACTGGTGGCTTCCATGGCCTATCAGGAGAAGCGAGATCAGGGGCTGTCACTACTCGATACTGGAGACCTTTTCCCCCGCAACACGACGTATCTCGCCCTTCGCCGCGGGCACTTTCTACGCAGTTATGCCTATCAGTTCATTCAGCTCTGCAATGGTGAGCTGGATATGGATTCTGTGCAGAAGGTTCTAGCGGACGGCAACTCCTTTCAGCGATAAATGATGTTAAAGATCTTGAATAAAGAAGAGCTCCCTGCGATAACCCCGGAAGAATCATGCAGGTGTTATCGCGGGGAGGGCGCTGGTTCGATTAAACAAGGCGCATCAGAGTCTTTTGAATAGTGTCGGAAACCGCTGAGTCGCTACCATCAACTGACGGAGATAATGTGGTGTTCCTCGTCTCTTCGACTATGGCTGCATGCTCGGATTCCAATATCAGAACCCGTCTAGCCAGTGCATAACGGCTTTCGCTTTCGGCGAGTGTAGTTGCTTTCTCGTGCAGTTCGAAGTGGTTCATTTGCATGTCTCCTCGGATATGGTGCCTGAAGGATTTCTTTCTTTTCTCGATGTTGTCATTGGCTGGTGTGTTTTTATCCTGGCATGATTTTTCTGGGTTTCTTAGGCACTATTTATGCAATGAAAATCATCGAAAATGATATGCGAGCAGAGGGAAGAAGCGTAAGACGAGAGGCGGTACAGAGAAGAGTCTGCGATATCTACAGTCGATGTGTGTAATGCCCTGCAACGAATATTGATTCAGTCGTCGACCATCCGCTCGGCGGCACGGGAGCTACGGGAGAATAGTGGGTAGGACAAGGCGAGGCAGTCTGAGTAGCGCTGATTGTGTCTCGAATCATCGATGGGATATCAGGTGTTGCGACCTGGGTATTGCGAAAGAGCGGGAATGAAACAAGGCCCGTCAGGGAGACGGGCCTTGGGTAGAGAAGCTTTCAGCCAAGCCAGGCGTTGAGCATCCAGATGGTCTTTTCCTGCTCGCGGATATAGTCACCCACTTGAGAGGCGGTCCCCTCATCGTCGGCATCGGATGCCAGCGAGAGCAACTCGCGCTGCAGTTCGATCAGAGTCTGAAAGCCCGTCACCACACCACGGACACAGGCTTCGCCATCCTGGGTGTCCTTGTCTTCCTTGATGCGTGACAGCTCGATGTAGTCGCTGTAGGCGTGCACCGGTTTGTGGCCCAGGGTCAGGATACGTTCGGCAACTTCGTCGACCTTGAGCAACAGGTCAGTGTAGAACTCCTCGAACTTCTCATGCAGTTCGAAGAAGTTCGGGCCCTTCACGTTCCAGTGGTAGCCACGCACGTTCATGTAGAAGATCTGGTAGTTGGCCAGCAACTCGTTGAGCTTGCCTGCCAGATCACTGGCGCTGCCTTCGTGCAGGCCGATTGCGTTGGTATCGCTCATGCGGAACCTCCTTGATCGCGTAATCTGTCGCCATTCTATGGGGACGAGCGTGTCGAGGTAAGCAAATTTCCTCGATCACCACTATAGCGGCAGTTGATGACATGACGGCGACGCAGACCTATTTCAAGCCCGGTGCAGTATGTGCAGCACCGGGAGGAGGTTTACGCGACGCTGGATGGCTCAGTTGCTGCTCGCCAGCACCAGGCGGATCAGGTTTTCAGTACGATCACGCAACAGGTCTGCACAACGGCTCAGCGCTTCGTCGAGGTCCATGGGGCCATCGGCCAGGGTAAAGGCGGCACTGACGCCTTCTTCCAGCGCCGCCTGCCAGCCCGGAGCCATACGTCCGGCGAGTACGATCACCGGGACTCCCTGAGCGCGTGCGGCGCGGGAGATACCGATGGGGGTCTTGCCCGACAGGCTCTGGCCATCCAGTTGCCCCTCACCGGTGATCACCAGATCGGCACTCGTCAGGCGTTCCTCCATGCCGGCCTGTTCCATGATCATCTCGATACCCGGACGCATGCGTCCGCCGAGGAAGGCAGCCACGGCAAAGCCCATACCGCCGGCGGCACCTGCTCCGGGTTGATCACGCAGGTCTTGCCCGGTCACTTCTCGAGCCTGATCGGCCAATCGAGCCAGAGCGACGTCGAGGCGGGTGACATCGGCTTCACTGGCACCTTTCTGCGGGCCGAAGATGGCACTGGCACCACGGTCACCGAGCAGCGGGTTGTCGACGTCCACCGCTGCTTCGACCTGTACATCGGCGAGGCGGGGGTCCAGGCCGTCGAGATCCAGTCGTGCAAGGCGCTCGAGCGCGGCGCCGCCGGGCTCCAATGGCTGGCCCGACTCATCGAGCAGGCGAGCACCCAGCGCCGTGAGCATTCCGGCACCGCCGTCATTGGTGGCACTGCCACCCAATGTAATCAGAAGACGCCGGGCACCGGCATCGAGTGCGGCGAGAATCAGCTCGCCCACGCCATGGGTTGTGCTGTGAAGTGCTGTGCGTTCCTCGCGACTCAGTGCCTGGAGGCCACTGGCCTCGGCCAGCTCGATATAGGCGGTGCCTGAGCTGGAATGCCAGCCCCAGGCGGCTTCACAGGGGCGGCCCAGGGCGTCCTGAACTCTGGTACTGCGGCGCTCGGCACCGGTGGCGGCGAGCAGCGCATCAAGGCTGCCTTCGCCACCATCGGCCATGGGGCACTCATCAATCTCGATACTCGGGTCGGCACGTCGCGCGCCTTCGGCAATGGCACGGGCGGCCTCGCTGGCGGGCAGGGCATCCTTGAAGCTGTCTGGGCAGATAAGCAGTTTCATGGGGAGTGGTCTCGTCCGGTTTGTTATCGTTGAAAGTCGATTATAGAGAGCATTTCATGGGAGGCCTGCTTCTGGAAAACAGGCCTCCGGTGTTTTTGGAAAAAATTTCCACTTATTGTCAGTCTATCTGACCTGTCCTGGTATCGGCCAGTGCCAATTTGCCGTGGCCCCTGTTGCGCGTAAACTTCGGGAACAGCTTCGACAAGGCGAGGGATACTGTGTGCGGTGTACCTGAGCAGAGCACCGGTACTGCGGTCTGCCAGACACCGGGCCTGTCCCTGCGCTCGTCATTGTTCCTCAATCCGCTATCGAGGCGGGACAAGGAGATCGTCATGCCCCTTCCATATGGTGGCGCCCGGCTCCAGGCCTGGAGTGTCGCCGCACTGACATTGTTGCTGGCCGGGTGTCAGACGGCTCCGACCAGCATGCCCGTGGCCGAGCCGGCGCCTTCGGCCAGTTGCCACTGGACGATCACGCCCGGCAGCACCAGCCTTGCCGCGGTGGTCGACGTGCTCGAGAACCGTGATTTCCTGGTGCGGGATACCGATACAGAGCTCGGAGTGGTCAGCGCCGATCGCGCGGAACGGGCGGTCTATCACAATGCCGATGCCGTTCGTCCGCATATCGGCGGAGTCATTGTCGGCGGCTCCGGCGGCTATATCGGCGTGGGAACCGGTATCGGTATCGGCATCGGCGGTGGTCGCGGCACCATTGATGATGCGACTCGCATCGAGCGCGTGTCGGTAGCGGTCGGTGAGACCGATATCCGCGTAACACGTGATATTCGCCTCTATGACTGGGCTGGTGACCTGCGAGAATCACGCACCGCCAGCGACGCTCATTTCTGTCAGGATTTCCGTGCCCAGCTCGAGGGGCGACCGGTATCCACTACTGCTATCGAGGAGGGCCGCTGATGCGCCTGGCTGCTGTACTCCTGGTTCTGGCCCTGCTGGCTGGTTGCGCCGCTCCCGCGCCCTCGGCGCCGGCGCGTAGCATGCCCGTGGCGGTCAGTGCTGATCGAGCTGTCCACGAAGCCCTGGCGTTGCTGATGGAACAGGGCTATGTCATCACCACGGCGGATGGTAGCCTGGGGCGCATCGATGCCAGCCTCGCGCGCTGGCCGATCTATCGCGTCGAGGTCCGGGTGACCGATACTCCCTCCGGTGCCAGCATCTCGCTGCAGGGCTACCGTGGTGGCCAGACGTTGTCGCCCAATGTTGTTGAACCCTTGTTCATCGAACTTCAGCACCGATTGGGGCGGGCACTATGACGCTGAGGAAATACACGCTCGTCGTTCTGATGTTGTTGATGCCCGCCGGGCTGGTGAGCGCCCACCCTCATTCCTGGGTAGATCTTTCTGTGCGTGTGGTGGCCGATGATGACGGGCGCCTGGTGGCCCTTGAGGAGGCCTGGCGTCTGGACCCCTTCTACAGCACCATCCTGCTTGAGGAGCTTCAGGCCGACAAGGATGGCATGGAAGCCGCGCTCGACAAGCTCGGTGGGGACATGCTGCAGAGCCTGGCGCCTCAGGGCTTCTTCACCGAGGCCGATATCGACGGTCAGGCGCTGGAATTCGCGCCGGTCACCGAAGCCACGGTAATGAACAATGATGGTCGAGTGGTGCTGCACTTTCGGCTGCCGCTTGCTGAACCGATATCGCTTGATGGCCACCTGTTGACGTATCGGGTCTATGACCCGTCCTACTACGTGGAAGTGGTGCATGAGTCCGAGGATGGTCGTCATCCAATGCCCTCTGCGCTGGTGCCGCCGACATCTCTGACGTGCCATCACGACATCCAGCTGGCAGAACCTGATCCCGAGAAGGTCATGGAGGCGTCTGCGCTCGACAGAACCGATACAGCGTCGCCAGGGCTCGGACGCTTCTTCGCCGAAACCGGCAAGGTGGACTGCCGATGAGGCGCCTGGTTTCGTGGCATTCCGCAATATGGTCCCTTGGACTGTTACTGGTGCTGGCCGGGCTGTATTGGGTGTTCGGCGAGCGCCTGACGCTGCTCAGTCATTGGATCATTACTCAACAGAGTGAACTGCATCACCAACTGACCAATGCCGTGACGGCGCTGGATCATGAACCCTCGTTACACGCCTGGTCGACGTTGCTGGGGTTGAGCTTCTTCTATGGCATCTTCCACGCCGCAGGACCTGGACATGGCAAGGCGGTGCTGGCGACCTGGCTGGTTTCCCAGGGCGGTGCCTGGCGCCGTGCGCTGGGACTGTCCTGTGCTGCTGCCCTGCTTCAGGCGCTGGTCGCCATTGGCCTGGTATTGGTGCTGGTGAACGGTCTTGGTTGGCTGACCCGCGAAGCGTTGGGCAGTGTGGTCTGGGTGGAACGTCTGAGCTTTTCCATGGTGGCACTGCTTGGCCTCTGGCTATGCCTGCGGGCATTGCGTGATCTGCGCCGGATGAACGCCGCTCGCCATGCTCAGGCCCATCATCACCATCATGCTCACGACCACGACCACGACCACGACCACGACCACGACCACGACCACGACCACGACCACGACCACGACCACGACTGTTGCTCAGGGCATCATCATGTTTCTCCTGAGCAGGTTGGTCAGGGGCGAGGAGCCTGGTTGGCGGTGCTGGCCATCGGGGTGAGGCCGTGCAGTGGCGCCGTGTTGTTGATGGGAGTGACGACATTGCTTGGCCACCCACGGATGGGGGTGGCATCGGTGTTGGTCATGGCTCTGGGCACGGCGATCACGGTCTCGGCACTGGGGCTGGCCAGCGTTATGGCGCGCCACTGGGCGGAACGTCGCCTGACTCGCCGTTCACGGATTCCCTGGGCGCTGCTGTCGCCGTTGGTATCGCTGGCAGGTGGCCTGGCGATCTGTGCGCTGGGTATCCTGTTGCTGAGCCAACTGGATCACAGTGCCGGTGGCCTGCCGCTGTTGGTGCCGGCAGGTGGTGGCAGTGCAGGACCGTTCGGCGGCTAGCCAGAGTCAAAAGGGCATGCCGCTGACGATCGACAGCACACGCTCACGGACTTCGGCGAGGTACTCCTTGTCGTAGGGCTCTGCCTCCCCCTGACCCCACACCGGACCAGGCCAGGCGGCATCGCCCTGATGGCGGACAATCACATGGAGATGCAATTGCGGCACCATGTTGCCGAGACTGGCGATATTGAGCTTGTCCCCGTTGCGATGTGCCTTGACGGCCTTGCCGATCATCGCGGCCTCGCGCCACATCTGGTGCTGGTCTTCCACGCTCAATTCGAAGACTTCGCTGATACCGGCGCGCCTGGGGATCAGGATCAGCCACAGGTAGCGGGTGTCGTCCATCAGACGCAACTGGCACAGCGGAAGCTCGGTGAGTGGATAACTGTCTGCGACAAGGCGCGGATCCAGGGGGAAATCGGGCATGATGGGGCTCCAGTCTCAACTTGCCTGACAGAGTACACGACTGTTCAGCTCGAGGTTTAGTCCTCGTAGTTGAAATCTTGTAGTTGAAATCTTGTAGTTGAAATCTTGTAGTTGAAATCTTGTAGTTGAAATCCAGGTGGAATCTCGGCAGGAAAGTCAGCACGGAATAATCAGATGACAATCATGGAAGCTGTGGCACTACTGGGTATCGGCGTGGTTGCCGGGTTCATCAATGTTCTGTCGGCGGGAGGTTCGATGCTGACCCTGCCGCTGTTGATGTTTCTCGGGCTGCCACCCCAGGTGGCCAATGGTACCAACCGGGTATCGATCGCTCTGCAGAGTGTCTCGGCCAGTTGGAACTTCTTTCGCGCCGGAGCGCGTTATATCGACCTGAGTCTGCGTTTGGCCATGCCTGCAGTGCTTGGCTCGCTGTTGGGCGTGTGGCTTGCACTGCAGGTCAGTGATGCGCTGTTCGAGACGATTCTGGTGGCGGTCATGGTGGCCGCCGCGGCCATCATGATGCTACCGCAACCGCGGCTGGATACCCGCCCCCTGACGAGGCAGAGACTGACACCCATCATCTATCTGGCCATGTTCCTGATCGGTGTCTACGGCGGGTTCCTTCAAGTCGGCGTGGGCATTCTGTTCATCATTGTCCTCTATCGCATGCTCCGTATTGACCTGGCCCAGGTCAACGCCTTCAAGGTGGTGATCATTCTGGTCTACACATTGCCGGCGCTGGCAATGTTCCTGTGGCATGACCAGGTGCGCTGGAGCTACGGTCTGATGCTGGCGGCCGGTAGCATGACGGGGGCCTGGCTGGCGGTGAAGGTCAACATGAGCACGCGAGGCGCTCAGGTGGTCAAGTGGCTGACGCTGGCGGTCATTGTCGTCATCATCCTGCGGCTGCTGTTGGCTTGAGTATGAAACGATTGAGGTATTCAGAATGATCCAGCACACAACCAGCAACCTTCATGCTAGATTAACAGGGTGTTACGCAAGAATTGATAGGCTCAAGGAGTGTTGACGATGAAAAGAACCCTGTCTGTTGTACTTGTGTCGCTGATGACACTGGCGATGCTGAGTGGTTGCAACACCTGGCGGGGCGTAGGCCAGGATATCGAAAAGGCCGGTGAAGGCATCCAGAACAGTGCCAACAAGTAGCCTGATATAAAGACTCCTGGCGTGAGGCGCCGCCCGACTGGCGGCGCCGGATTCCCTGGGCAGGCTGATAGCCTGTGAATTTGAAGCGGCAGCATGACGCTGCTGTCGGCATTGGAGGCCAACCATGTTCCGAGTTTCCTGCGTACTTTTGATGGTAGCCTCTCTGGGGCTGGCGGGTTGCTCTACTGGCTCCTCGGGTAGCCAGGCAGAAAAGGATCCCGCCCCCTTGCCACCGTCCATGACTGACGAACCTCAGGACATGTGTGATGTGGATGCGGTCCAGAGCTGGGTCGGACACGACTATCAGCAGGACATGGAACCCCAGCTGTTGAGTGACAGTGGAGCGCGGACGTTGCGTGTGCTGCGCCCCAACACTGCTGCGACCATGGACCTGCGTCTTGATCGTCTCAACGTCAAGTTGGACGACAATGATGTGATTACGGAAGTTGGCTGCGGTTGACCTGACACCCCGTATACAACACGGAGGCCGCCCACTGGGGTGGCCTTCGTGTTTTCGATGGGACTACTTCTGCTGGGCCTGCTTGCGCAGTTCCTTGCGTCTGGCGGCCTGATCGAAGCGGCGCTGCTGCACGTCGGTCTTGAGCTCGAGAGGCGCGATGGCGGCGGGGCGACCATCTGCATCCACGGCCACCATGGTCAGATAGCAGCTGTTGGTGTGGCGAATGACCTTCTGCTGGATATCTTCGGCAACCACCTTGATGCCGACTTCCATCGAGGAGCGGCCAACATGGTTGATGCTGGCCAGAAAGGTGACCAGCTCACCGACGTGAATCGGTTGTTCGAATGTGACCTGATCCACCGACAGCGTGACCACATAGTGTCCTGAGTAGCGGCTGGCGCAGGCATAGGCGACTTCGTCGAGCTTCTTGAGAATGGCTCCACCGTGAACCTTGCCGCTGAAGTTGGCCATATCAGGGGTCATCAGTACGGTCATGGTCAGCTCATGCTGGCCGGGTAGGCGGTGTTGGTCCATAGGGGCGGTCCTTGGTGTATTCCCGTGTGGTGTGGTTATCGGCAGTGTGGTTATTGGGTGTGTGATTGTCGGGAGTCTCGTTATTGGAGTGCGATGGTGGCGTGAATCCCCATAGCATAACGCCTTGCCTCCGCTGAGGGGACAAGGCGTTATGCATTATCGAGGTGAGGATCGTTGGCGATCTGTTGCTACAGCCAGGTCAGGCCGATGGAAATGATCACGCCGGTCACGATCAGCTGGATCAGGCAGAAACCCATGATGTCCTTGGCCTTGAGACCTGCAATACCCAATACCGGCAGGGCCCAGAACGGTTGCAGCAGGTTGGTCCAGGCGTCTCCCCAGGCCACTGCCATGGCGGCTCGCGGAATATCGACACCCAACGCCTGGGCCGCAGGAATGACCACCGGGGCCTGTACCGCCCACTGTCCTCCGCCGGAAGGCACGAACATGTTGACGATACCGGCACTGATGAAGGTCCAGAATGGCAGCGTCGTTTCGGTGGCGAAGGAGATCATCGCTCTGGACATGGTCTCGGCCAGCCCGGACTGGATCATGATTGCCATGATCCCGGCATAGAACGGGAACTGGATGACGATACCCGCGCCACCCTTGATGCCTTCGTGCAGGCTGTTGAGCAGGCTCTGAGGTGTGCGGTGCAGGACGATGGCGAGGAACAGGAACAGGAAGTTGACGATATTCAGGTTCAGGCCGCCACCACCGATGAAGTAGCTGACCAGATAGATCAGCCCCGGTACACCGACCAGCAAGGCCAGGGTGACGCTGTTTTCCAGTCGCTCGGCGGGGCGGGTGATGCGCGGACGCTCGTTGTCGTCGTCACCCAGCAACGCAGGATCGATGTAGACGCTTTCGCGCTCGCCCGGCAGCATCATGCGATTGACCAGCGGCACGGCCACGAACAGCGCGGCGACGATGATCAGGTTGAACGCCGAGAAGATGGTCTGTGAGGTGCCGATGACACCGATCTGCTCCATGGAGAAGTGGCCATCGGTGGCAATGGTCAAAGGAACCGAGCCCGCCAGCCCGCCATGCCAGACAATGAAGCCGGAGTAGGCACTGGCGACCAGCAGGCGATAGTCGACCTTGATCTGGCGGGCCAGTTCCTTGGCAAACAGCGCCCCCACTACCAGACCGAAGCCCCAGTTGATCCAGCTGGCAGCCAGTGACACCAGGGTCACCAGGATGATCGCCGCACCGGCATTGTTGGCCAGCGTAGCCAGCGAGGAGAGCAGACGCTTTACCGGAGGGGAGCTGGCCAACATGAAGCCGGTGACCAGCACCAGCAGCATCTGCATCGAGAATTGCAACAGGTTCCAGAAGCCATCCCCCCAGTAGGTGAGAACGGCCATCGGCGACTGACGCTCGATGCCGATGGCGGCGGCTGCCGCGATCAGGGTCAGCAACAGGACGAAAATATAGGGGTCGGGCAGGTAGCGTTCGACCAGTTTCACTGCAGGACGCGAAAGGGCTCTCAGCATGGCGTGGTTCGCTTCTTCTGGTTGTGTTGGGTGGCCGCTGGGCGGCTCGATGTTGTTGACTCGGAGTTAATTTGCCGCGGCGCAGCAATCAAGTCAAAGCAGCGTTGCTGCTCCAGCGCGAATGGCGGTAGTGCAGGTAATAGCCGATCAGCACTGACGAGCGTACTGCGGTAAAGGCCATGAATGACAACCATAGACCATGATTACCGAAGTCTTGTGTCAGCCACCATAGCGGAAGATAGACGATCAGTCCGATGAAGATCGAATTACGCATTTCACGAATCGCCGTGGCACCGATGAAGACACCATCGAGCAGATAGCTCCATACGGCGATCAATGGCATGGCGACCATCCAGGGCAGATAGTCCGCTGCAGTGGCGCGAACCTCGGGGAGCCCCGTCAGTAGTGCCACCAGGCTATTGCCACCGAAGGCAAAGGCCAGGCTGGCAAGGCCTGCGGTGACCACTGAACAGAAGGCGGCACCACGGACTGCAGTGGTGAATTCGTCCATGCGTTTACGACCAATGGCATGTCCGGTCAGGGCTTCTGCCGCATTGGCAAACCCGTCCAGGGCGTAGGACGTCAGCATGATGAACTGCAGCAGCACAGCATTGGCGGCAAGCACGGTATCGCCCTGGGCCGCCCCCTGGGCAGTGAAGAAGGCCTGGGCAAACAGCAGACCAAGGGTACGCACGAACAGGTTGGCGTTGACGGAAAACAACTCGGCATAGGCCGAGAGACGCAGCAGGCGGGCCTTCTCGAAATGCCCTCCAAGGCGCAACAGGCGATGGCGACACAGCCACAGGCCAAGACCGCAGGCACTGTAGTCGGCGATCACTGACGCCCAGGCCACTCCATCACTGGTCATGTCCAGGCCAACGACAAACACCAGATCGAGGACGATATTGACGCCATTGTTGACCAGCAGCAGTGCCAGGGTAACGCGGCTGTTCTGCTGGCCGAGAAACCAACCGAGAATGGCGTAGTTGGCCAGTACCGCTGGGGCGGAAAGCAGGCGAATGGCCGCATAGCTCTCGGCTAGTTGAGTCGCACTGTCGCTGCCATCCAGCAGGCGCAGGCCGAGTGCAATCAGCGGGTCACCCAGTATGATCAGCAACAGCCCGATCACGCTGGCCATCAGCAGTGACTGCCCCAGCAGGTGGCGTACGGCACTGTCCTGTTCTCGCCCCATGGCCTGGGATGTCAGGCCTGTGGTGCCCATGCGCAGAAAGCCGAACCCCCAGTACAGGAAGCTGAACAGTGTTGCCCCCAGGGTAACGCCTGCCAGATAGCGGGAGTCCTCCAGGTGGCCGACCACGGCGGTGTCTACCAGCCCCAGCAGGGGAACGGTGATATTGGACAGGATGATCGGCCAGGCAATGCTGGCAATGCGTGGAAAGCTGGAGAGGGTGTCCTTGTAGATATGCACGGGCTGGCTCTGGGTTGAAGGGCTGGACGAAAGGGCGTTTCGTGCCTGAGGCGACATGATCGCGTTGCGGCTGGCAGGCTGCAAGCGGGCAACCATTATTCTACTGATGGACATCCAGCAGTCGGCCACGGATGGTCAAACCATGGTTATGGTTGCCAGCCGGGGGCGTGTGGAAATGTTGCTCGAGGGTTCTTGTTGAAGATGACGAATGGATTATTGCCTGTCCCCCAGTAATCGACAGAAAATCAGATATATGAACGTACATTCTGGCGCGCCTTGAGTCCGGTTGTTTATTTGCCGTTTCTTGATGTTCATCAGTCATTGACTCAAGTGAATAATACGCTGGCGCTATAGAATCCTGGTTGAGCGAGAGAAACAGAGTGTCTTCGTGCAATAAAGATACCCTGTCGTGTGACAAAGGTGCCTTGCGTGCGATAGATCACGTCTGCCATGTCACCATTCTCTCGCCAGGGATTATCATTGATAAAGGAACTGTTGATGTCACATTTCAAGAAGTTGACCATTGTTGCTGCGCTTTCCGCGACCCTTGGAAGTGCAGCCATGGCAAGTGAAGTCGAATGGAGTTACGAGGGCGATACCGGACCGGAAAACTGGGCCAATCTGCATGAAAACTTTGCTTCCTGTGCCGGGAATCAGCAGTCTCCCATCGATATCCAGCCATCTTCAGTAGTGGATGCCCAGTTGCTTCCCCTGGAGATCAAATGGAACGAAGAAGTCGATCTTTCGGTCGCCAATACCGGTCACGGCATCCAGGATAACGGGGCTGACCTGGGAACGGCGACGATCAATGGCAAGGAATATACTCTCAAGCAGTTCCATTTCCATCATCCGTCCGAACACACGATCGACGGCAAGCATTTCCCGGCTGAGGTCCACTTCGTGCACCAGGCCAGTGATGGTTCACTTGCCGTTGTGGCTGTCATGCTGGATGGGGGCGGTGAGAATTCGGTGTTTGGCGATAGTCTGAATACCGCGACAGACGCCATGGGCGAAACCCATCTGGGAGTAGAGAATCCCCGTGACCTGCTGCCGGAAGACCTTTCTGTCTACACCTATCGTGGTTCACTGACGACACCGCCATGCTCGGAGATCGTCGATTGGAACATCCTCAAGACACCGCTGAAGGTTTCCGACGAGAGCCTTGAGGCATTTGCCGAGCTCTATGACAACGATGCACGCCCGACACAGAACCTTGCCCGGCGTTATGTGTTGCAGTGATACATACCTGGCCGGCAGCTATTAACATGGCAATCAAATAGCTCATCCTGATCGATTTGATTGTCGTCCGCACCACACCGGCACAGATGCTCGGATCTGCTGGTGAAGCCTCGGGCAATGGTCTTCAAGACCGTTTTCCAGAACTGGTTTTCAAGATCGATTTTCAAGGCCAGCTTTCGAGCCCGATTGTCGATAGCAGGTTTCGAGGATGATGTTCGAGGCTTCCTTCCCACTCCGCGGCTTTCATTCCGCAGATGCGCCCGCATAGAGGGCCTGTGGCCTGGTCAGAGAGATCAGGCCCGTGGCGGTCAGGCTGCGGTGATGATGTGGTACTTTTCCATCAGTTTGTCGTGACTTTCGACGTGCTCCGGGTCCAGCGGGATACAGTCCACCGGACAGACCTGTTGGCACTGGGGTTCATCATAGTGGCCCACACACTCGGTACAGAGGTTGTGGTCGATGACATAGATCTCTTCGCCAGGAGAGATGGCGTTGTTGGGGCACTCGGGTTCGCAGACGTCGCAATTGATGCACTCGTCGGTGATCATCAGGGCCATGGGGGTCCTCACACAATATCGGCCAGCCAGTGCAGAAGGGAATCCATACTGCATCGGGATATTGCGAATCAGTCGCAACAAATCCCACTGGTTTGGTCAGGTATTGTAATGCTTGCGCAGCGTTTCAGCGACCCTGGGATGCACATGACCTGATACATCGCCACCGAGGCGGGCGATTTCCCGGACCAGGGTGGAAGAAATGTAGGAGTTCTCGACTTCCGGTGTCAGGAATACGGTCTCCAGGTCAGGCATCTGGGCACGGTTCATGTTGGCCAGCTGCAGCTCGTATTCGAAATCGGATACGGCACGCAGGCCACGCAGCAGAACCCGAGCCTGTTGCTCTTTCATGAACTCGGTCATCAGGCCTGAAAAGCCGACCACCACAACATTGTCGTGGGCGCTGACAACCTCACGAGTCAACTGCATTCGGGTATCAAGGTCCAGCGTTGGTCCCTTGCCGGGGCTCGAGGCAATCGCCACCACCACCTTGTCGAACAGGCGGGAAGCCCGTTCGATCAGGTCATAGTGACCATTGGTGATGGGGTCGAAGGTGCCGGGGTAAACGGCGGTGGTCATGGAGTTCTCCTGGCGACGGCCGGGGATAGGCACCCCGGGGCCGGCGACAGGTACTCCGGGGCTGACGAGAATCGCGGTCAGTCTTCGTCGAGGCGCCCAAAGGGGTTGTCGACGTTCAGCGAGACCGGCTGGGCATAGCCCGGGATATGGATACTGTCTGCAGCCACTTCCAGCTCGGGGCCTTCCAGTACGCCTTCACCAAAACGATAGCGGACATCGAAGCGGCCTGCATCGGCGGACTGGTGGTAGTGGTTGGCGCGAGTACGTACGATCTCACGGCGCGTCCGCCACTCGTCGAGTGCGGCTTCACCATGGCGCTTGCGCAGCAGGCGCTCCGTGGCATTCGGCGACAGTACCACGCCAGTGGCATTGTTGCCGCCAAACCCCTTGGCATTGATGAAGGAGGCGTCGGCCTCGAAGGCAACGGGTTGCTGGAAGAAGCGCAGTCGCTCGGCATGGACATCGTCGGCAATACTGTCGACGGTATTGATGCCGGGCAGCAGGCCATAGGCGAAGCTGCCCAGTGCACTGGTCAACTGGTCACCCGCGGCCGTCCCCTGGGAGTGGCCAACGCAGGATTTGATCGCCACCACCGGCCACTGCTCGATACCGTGAGCGCGTGCCACGACGTCGAAGACGTGGGACTCGGTGGTACGGTTCTTGGGCGTCGAGGTGCCATGGGCATGCACGAAGGTTCGTTCGCGTAGTGCCTTCTCGCCAAGCATGTCGCGAACCAGTGCACAGGCCTTGCCGAGGGTGACATAGTTGCCGATGCCCGGGGCAGAGATCGAACGCTTCCAGCCGTCGGCGTTGACGAAGACATCCGGGACACTGCCGAGGATCTCGGCACCGGTCTCCAGAGCCAGAGCATCGTCCATCAGCATGATGAACTGACTGGCTTCGCCGATGGTAAAGCCACAGTTGCGCGCAAAGGGACGGCAGGCCCGCTGGTAATCGCTGTCGGTCAGTAGTTCCAGTGCATCCAGTGCCTTGAGGCTATCATCATCCGCCAGTGCGCCCATGCTGCGGAAGCCTTCGACGATTTCCGGCGTGATGGGGGCATCGGAGGTGCCGACAATCACCACTCGGCAGCGGCCACTGCGGATGTCATTGACACCGAGGCGCAGGTTGTAGAGGAAGCTGGCACAGGCACCGAGGGCAGCGCCTGTGGTGCCGACGCTACCGATGACATAGGCATTGAGGAAGTCCGCCGGCATCTGCCCATAGCCCAGTGGCATCTGCTTGGAGGTTGCCCGCTTGCCGGAGACAAAGCTCTGAAGCAGTCCACCCCAGCCTTCCTCATCGAGCTGTCCAATGGAATTGCCGGCGTAGACTCCGACACTGTCCGGGTCGAGCCGATCACGCAGTGTGTCCCAGTTCAGGCCACTGTCGCCAAGGCAGTCACTGGCGGCGAATATCGACATCGATAGGCCGCGCGGGTGATGTACGCTGCGATACAACTGACTGGGCTCGAAACCTGTCGGCAACTGACCAGCTGCCTTCACCTGGGCCGGACGTATCTCGGGGAGCATCACATCCATGTTGCCGGCGGGAACAGTGACCTCCAGCTGCTGACGATCGATCTCGCGTACCTGCCAGGTGGGCGGCAGATCATCAGGGAGTTCACGACGCCGCAGACGAAAGGTCAGCGGAGTTTCCAGCGCCAGGCTCGCACGGCGATTGCCGGGAATGCCTTCGGCACCGAAGCGGGGATCCTCGTTACGTCGGATCAGTGTGTGATTGAGTATATGGTCGCGAGTCTGGGCGACGAGCGTCTGCGCATCCAGCAACTGGCCGGATGCATCATGCCAGCGTTCATCAGCGTCCCGGCTGGCGAGACGCATCAGCGCTGCCAGGCCGAGTAGAGTATTGGCCTGCTGGGCCTCGGGCAGTACGTCAAGTACGGTGCGACGGAAGGCCTGATGGCCCGAGGTTCGGCCGGCAGGATTGACGCCGCCCATGCCCACGATCACCGGTAAATGTGACAAGCCGGAGTCCTCGTAATCAAGCAGATAAAAAAACAGGGAGCCACAGGTCAATGGCCTCGCTTGCTACCCTGGCGTTGAGGTGGGAGATCCTGAGTGATCTCGACCGTTCCTCCTGACCCGCGTGTAGACTCCGGCGTCTCCACGCTGGCTACAGACAGCCTCTCGGCGATCACGCCATGACCGGTATTTCCCTTGTTGCTGGGGCACTGTTGAGACGAGTACATGCGATGAAGCCTCGAACCGAGCGCCTGGTCATGTGCCCCAGACAAAAACACCGTTCGATATTGCCATGAGAGAGGGTGCGAGGCCAGCGATCTTAGCATTTGCGTCATCCGTCGTCATGCCTGTTCTGGCAAAGATGTGCATAACAGGCCTGTTGCGGCGGGCCTTGCAGGGCCTGAAAAAGAGGCCGATTCGAGCACGCGATTCACCAGAGGAGTTGCGTGTCTGCATCAGTATGGTGCGGGCGATAGTCAAATCGATCAGGGAGACCTGCTTGATTGCCACGTCAATAGTGCAGGAGGGGCTGTTACACTCCGCCTTATCGTCATGTTTTTGCCTGAGAGTCCCCATGAACCAGACATCGCGCAGTATTTCCACCAATCAGACCGGACCTCATGATGACTTGAACAGAAGGGTGGCCCGGGCGCTGGCACATGTCTGGCGCAAGCCGGTTGCGGAGCATACCCGTGAGGCATTCAAGAGCGCCGAGCAATGGCGACTGGCACAGGGTGGCAGGGGACTCATTCTCGACGCCTGTTGTGGCGTCGGCATGTCGACACGCAAGTTGGCTGAGCGCTTCCCCGAACATTCCGTCATTGGTGTCGATCGCAGTGCTGACCGCTTGTCTCGGGAGCACGGGCCATTACCTGACAACGCCTTGCTGGTGCGAGCCGATCTGGTGGACTTCTGGCGCCTGGCGCTGGAGGCCGACTGGCGACCCGAGCGCCATTATCTGCTCTACCCCAACCCCTATCCCAAGTCGATGCAGCTGAAGATGCGCTGGCAGGGCCATCCTGTCTTTCCGGCTATCGTCGGCCTGGGGGGGCGTCTCGAAGTCCGCTCGAACTGGCGTATCTATATCGAGGAATTTGCCATTGCCATCGCCCAGGCAACCGGTACCTCTGCTCCGCTGGGGCCCTTTGACCCGGACGATGATCCCCTGACGCACTTCGAGCGCAAGTACCACGACAGCGGACAGCCATTATGGCATCTGGTGGTCAACCTCGATCACCGGCCGGGGTTGTTGCCGAGGTCAGAGCTGTAAGCTGTAAGTAACCCCGACCCCTGACTCTTGTCTGTGATCCTGGGGGCGTCACTGGATGGTTCGTTGCGCGGCTCGATACTCGTCGGCTTACGGCTTACGGCTTACGGCTTACGGCTTACGGCTTACGGCTTTTGCGCCCCCATTTCCCTGAACCGCTCCCTCAGCTGTGCTGTCAGCCAGCGGGCGATCGGGCCTTGCCCGGTGTCGCGGCGGATAACGGTTTCCACCTCGATGCTGGGAGCCTGGCCCAGGGCGTCGCTGGTCAGGCGTACCAGACGTTGTCGAAAGGGGGGGTAGTGGGCGATATGTTCAGGGAGAATGGCCCAGCCAAGGCCGCGGGTGGCGAGTTCGGCCATGGAGTAGAAACTGTTCAGACGCCAGCAGTGAGTGCTCTGCGGTGTGGACTCCGGTGTCTGTCCCGGGCGCCGACGTGAGGCGATCATCAACTGGCGGTGCTGCATCAGGTGTTGGGGGCCGATGTTCGACTGCTGAGCCAGCGCGTGTCTTGACCCCACGATCCAGTGTTGGCGCAGCAGGGCAATGCGGGTGGCGTCGAGCTCGCCGGGGGAGTGGTCCTGGCTGAGCATGATGCCGAGGTTGGCGGTGCGTTCCTCAACCCAGTTGGCGACATCGCCTTCACCACCGTAGAGCAGGGTCAATGACAGGGCGGGATAGCGTTCTGCCAGGGCTTCCAGCGTGGCGTCGACCGGCGGCATTTCCACCAGCGCCTCGTCGATGGCGATCACCAGTTGGGCCTCTTCACCGCGAGCCAGGGTTTCGGCGCGGGCTGTCAGTCGCTGGCATTGAGCGATCACGGCGCGGGCCTCGGGCAGCAGTGCCTGTCCCGCAGCGGTCAGGGTCGGTGAGCGAGTACTTCTATCGAACAGCTCGCAGTCCAGGTCAAGTTCGAGATTGGCGATGGCAGTACTGACTACCGACTGTGCGCGCCCGGCATGACGTGCGGCCGCCGAGAACGAGCCACGTTCGGCACAGGCAATGAACAGGGTCAGTTGGTCGAGGGTCCAGTGCATGAGCAGTTCTCTGGTATGTGGTGTCAACGCCGATGCGTGGATCTACTGGAGTGGCGCATGCTCGAGTCGGCCTGATAGTCGGGGGCAGTCTATCGTAAAAGATAGGCAATCTATCGTAAAAACAGATGGTATCTAACTCGATACCATCACGATACTGACTAGAATAGTCGCCATTCCCTGCCCGGCTCCGTGATGCGAGGCCGATGCAGGCAGCAACCGAGAGGAGAGGATGGCGATGCGTTCGTTCAAGGAGCGCCTGGCGCACATGTCACTATTTGAGTTGGGGGGGCTGGTGATCGTCACCCCTCTGGCGTCATGGCTGAGCGGCCATGGCCTGGGGGAGATCGGGGTTCTGGCCGCGGCGCTGGCTACGGTGGCCATGTTGTGGAACCTGGTCTGGAACTGGTGTTTCGACCGCCTGGTGCCGACGCGTCAGCGCAGTCTGGCCCAGCGATTTGCACAAGCCTTCGGTTTTGAGTTGGGGCTGCTGATCACCACCTTGCCGGCTGTTGCCTGGTGGCTGAATATCGGCCTGCTTGAGGCCTTCTGGCTGGATGCCGGCTTCATGCTGTTCTTCCTGGTGTACGCCATGGCATTCAACAGCATCTTCGATCGCATCATGATCCGGCGCATGGCCAAGGGAGCAGAGGCATGAGTTACGTGTATCTGGCGCTGGCCATCATTGCCGAGGTGATTGCCACCTCGGCGCTCAAGGCCTCCAACGAGTTCACCCGGCTGTGGCCCAGCGTACTGGTGGTGGTGGGCTATCTGTTGGCCTTCTACCTGCTGACCCTGGTACTGCGCACCGTACCGGTGGGGATCGCCTATGCCCTCTGGGCCGGACTGGGTATCGTGCTGGTCACCCTGGTCGGTATTGCCATCTATGGCGAGCGACCGGACCTGCCAGCGATCCTCGGCATGGCGATGATCATCGGCGGCGTGGCAGTGATTCAGGTGTTCTCGTCGGTGTCGACGCATTCTTGATGTAGAACCAGATATTAACCCGGCATGCTTTCATGTTGGGTTGATGGCGGCACAGGGACGTGCCGCCGTCGGCCACCAGGCCGACGCGAGACCGCATCACACCCGCAGATCCGTGCATTTGCGCCAGGGTGGTGCGGACGACAATCAAATCGATCAGGATGAGCTATTTGATTGCCATGTTGATAATCGTTCGTCCCGATACTGGTGGCACAATGATGGCTGTCGTCAGACTGTCATCAAGTGGGTGTCGAATCGCAAACCGCCAGACGGTAGACTCTGCGAGGTTGTGCCGCGGTTGGCGCAGTATCCGTTCATCGCAGGGAAGTCTTCATGTCGCGTCGCCTCATACCCTCCTGGCCATTTATTGTACTGTCCGCCTTCACGGCCATCCTCAGTTGGACCTTCATGGTGTCTCCTGCCAGGGCGGCAGGCTTTGATCATCTTGCCGAGTTGTCCAGTCAGGGCTATCAGATCAGCGCCGAGGCTCGCCTGCTGGGCAGTGGTGACCAGTCGGGTGAGGACCTGGGCAGTCTCAACCCGGAACTGTTGTTGACTCCGGCGTCGGTCACCAAGGTCTATACCGCAGCGGCCTCACTGGATGCCTGGGGCCCCCAGTATCGGTTTACCACCGAACTCAAGAGTGCCGCGCGACCGTCCGCCAATGGGGTGCTGGATGGAGATCTGATACTCGAAGGAGGTGGGGACCCAAGCCTGGTCAGCGAAGACCTCTGGCGCATGACCCAGCGCCTGTATCAGACCGGTGTACGTCGTGTCAGTGGCGATCTGGTTGTCAGCCAGGCGCTGTTCGGCCCCGTCACCTGTGTCACTACCGACCGCTGTGCGGCATTGGAACGTTCCGACAACGCCTATAGTGCGTTGCTGACGTCGGCGGGCGTCAACTACGGCAGTTGGTGTATTCAGGTCGCGCCAGGCGCGGTGGGTGGTCCCGCGCGTGTGACCAGCTGCAACAGTCATGAACCACTGTTCAGTATCGAGAACCATGTGACGACGACCTCTGGAAGCTCCTCGACGGGTTTCGGGGCGGTACGTGTGGCTGAGGACGGAGATGAGCGTCTGGTGCTGCGAGGCAGTATCGCGGTCAGCTCGCTGCCTCAGGAAGTCTACCGTGCCAGTGCGGACCCGGCTCTGCAGACCGGCAAGACGCTGGAAGCCATGCTGGAGCTGGCCGGTATCGAGGTCGAAGGTGTGGTCCGCGTCACAAGTGATGCAGTCCCCGGTAACGCCGCTCGTCTGGCGGCCGTGGATGGCAAGCCGTTGCAGGAAATCCTGCTGCGCATGCTCAACTACTCCAACAACTACATGGCCGATATGCTGGCGCTGGATCTGGCGGAAGCACCTCAGGCGCAGCTCGAGGATGCCGGGGCAGCGCTGGAGGCCTTTGTCAGCGAGATTCCTGGTCATGGTCCGGTTATCCTGGAAAGCGGCAGTGGCCTGACCACGGGGAACAAGACGTCAGCCCAGGGCGTGAATGCCCTGAACGAGTACATGTTCCAGCGTCCTGACCTGTTCCAGCTGTATGCTGCAGGCCTGCAGGCACCGACCAATGGTCCCATGCGCTTCATTCGCCGGGGCTCCTCGGTATTCCAGAGCCATGTAATGGTCAAGACCGGAACGCTCAACCAGCCGGTGGCCGTCCGTGCGGTGACGGGATATTTCCGTACCGATAGTCATCGTTGGGGGGTATTCACGGTGCTGGTCAATGGCACATCCAGCACGCCCTACATCAGTTGGTCACGAGTACTTGATCTGGTTTCGCTCGATCTTGATCGCATGATTGCCAACCACTGATAGAGCATGACAGCAGGGCCTGTTGGTGTTTCATCAGGCCCTGGTACACAAGGATTATGAAATGAAGCCCGGACACACTGGTTGGCGCCACCTGGTACATTCCACCCGTTACTCGCTGAAGGGGCTCAAGGCGGCCTTTCGCAATGAGTCTGCCTTTCGCCAGGAGCTGGGTCTGTGCATGGTGCTGATTCCTCTCGCCTGGTGGATTGGTGATACGCCAGTGGAGTGGATTCTGCTGGTCGGGAGCTGCTTCATGGTATTGATTGTCGAACTGGTCAACAGTGCCATCGAGAGCGTGGTCGACCGTATTGGTCCGGAGCGCCATGTGCTGTCGGGACGGGCCAAGGATATCGGCTCCGCGGCCGTGATGCTGGCGCTGATCATGGCGGCGTTGACATGGGTTCTGCTGGCCGCGGACAAGTACCTATCCATCGGTTGACGACGTTTTCTGCATCGCTGTCCCGGACAAATGGCCCGGTATTCCCTCGAGAGAATGCCGGGCCATTTGCTTGATGGCGCTTTCGTCGAGCAAAGGAGTGGGCTTTGCAGGGTCGCCTTGAGTATGCTCAGGGTAATCAGAGCAACGCCCTGGACGTTGCCAGTCGACAAGGAGAGCCGCCATGCAACTCAGCCCGGACATTCTGCCCCGCGATGATATCCCAGCGGGTTTGGCAGGCGACCTGGACAAGGTCTGGGGACGGCTGTCGACGAGCCTGGAGCAGGCCGACAATCTTGCCGAGATGCGCGGGGTGGAGTCGCCTTCGGATGTGTATCAGGCGCTGGAGTCACATCGACGAGAACAACTGGCCAGGGTACTGGCGATTTCCCGCTTCGCCGGAGATACCCTGGTGCGCCACCCGGAGTGGTTGGCCAGCCTGGATTCGTCGGCGGAGCTTGATCGTGCTCTGCCCTTTGATGCCATGCGGCAGTTGCTCGATGAAGCCCTCGACAGCGCCGAGGACGAAGCGGCCATGCATGCGGCCCTGCGCCGTTTCCGTCGTGCGCGGATGCTGGGCATCGTATGGCGTGACCTGACGCGTCCTGAAGGAATTGATGCCTGGCATACCGGTGCCGCGATGTCCCGCCTGGCGGAGATCTGTCTCGAAGGTGCTCTCGGCTGGCTGGAGCGTTTTCTGGAAGCCCGCTGGGGGCGTCCGGCATTGCGCGATGGCAGCGAGCAGCGGCTGGTGGTGCTGGGGATGGGCAAGCTTGGTGCTGGCGAGCTCAACCTGTCCTCGGACATCGACCTGATCTTTGCCTACCCGGAGAAGGGCGAGACCGAGGGCGGGCGCAAGTCGCTGGATCATGCCGAATACTTCACGCGCCTGGGACAGAAGCTGATTGGGGCGCTGGATGCGGTGACCAGCGATGGCTTCGTGTTCCGCGTCGACATGCGTCTGCGCCCGCTGGGAGATGGAGGGCCGCTGGTCGGTAGTTTTGCTTCGCTGGCCAGTTACTACCAGGATCAGGGGCGCGAATGGGAGCGTTACGCCATGCTCAAGGCGCGTCCCGTAGCTGGAGACATCGACGCCGGCTACGAGCTGTTGTCGAGTATTCGCCCCTTCGTCTATCGCAAGTATCTGGATTTCGGCGCCATCGAATCGCTGCGTGAACTCAAGGCGATGATCAATCGTGAGGTCAAGCGCAAGGGCATGGAGAGCAACATCAAGCTCGGCCCGGGTGGCATTCGTGAAGTCGAGTTCGTGGTTCAGGCCTTTCAACTGATTCGTGGCGGGCGCGATACTGAATTGCAGGTCACCTCGTTGAAGACCGCCATGCAGCGCCTCCCCGAGCTTGGCCTGCTGCCCCGCTCAGTGGTGGATGAGCTGCTACCGGACTATGCCTTCCTGCGTGACCTGGAGCATGTCATCCAGGCGCTGGAGGATCGGCAGACCCAGGCGCTGCCCGACGATGACAGCGACCGTCAGCGTGTTGCCTTTGCCATGGGGATGGACGACTGGCCGGGCTTGATTGCCTGTCTTGCCGAGGTGCGCCAGCGCGTGCGGCAGCACTTCGATGCGGTGATCAGTGACCCGGAGGACGATGTCGAGGACGAGGCCGATACCAGCGGAGGCCTGGAGGCCTGGCGTCAGCTATGGCGTGGCGAACCGGACACCGACGAGGCCCATGAGCTGCTGCTGCAGGCGGGGTTCGAGGCTCCCGAGACCGCCCTCAAACGCATCTCGGGATTGGCTGGCTCACGCCAGGTCCAGAGCATGCAGCGCATCGGTTTCGAACGCCTCGATGCTCTGATGCCGATGTTGCTGGATGCCGTGGCCGAAAGCACCATGCCGGATATCGCGCTGGAGCGTGTCCTGCCCTTGATCGAATCGGTGTTGAGGCGCACGGCCTACCTGGCACTGTTGCGCGAGAATCCCGATGCGCTGGGCCACCTGATGCGGTTGTGCAGTGCCAGTCCATGGATCGCCGAGCAGATTGCCCGCTATCCGGTCCTGCTGGACGAGTTATTGACCCCGGAGACGCTTTACACCCCAGCCGACAAGGAACGCCTGGCAGACGAGTTGCGTCAGACCCTGGCACGTATTCCCGAGGAGGATGAGGAAGCACAGCTCGAGTCGCTACGGGTGTTCAAGCATGCCCAGGTATTGCACGTGGCGGCCTCGGATATCGCCGGGACGCGCCATTTGATGAAGGTCAGTGATTACCTGACCTATATCGCCGAAGTGGTGCTGGATGCGGTGGTGGCGATGGCATGGAAGACGCTGACCCGCAAGCATGGCTATCCCCTCGGCCAGGACGGCGAACCTCAGGGAGAGGTTCCCGAGTTCCTGGTGGTTGGCTACGGCAAGCTGGGAGGCATCGAGCTGGGCTATGGCTCGGATCTGGATCTGGTGTTCCTGCATGACGCCGCGGGTCAGGGCGAGACCAACGGTGGCCGCCCCATCGACAACGGTGTGTTCTTTACTCGCCTGGGGCAGAGGGTCATTCACCTGCTGTCGGCGGTGACGCCAGCGGGCTCGCTGTATGAAGTGGATATGCGTTTGCGCCCTTCGGGCAACTCGGGGTTGCTGGTCAGCTCGCTGACAGCCTTCGCCGACTACCAACGCGATCAGGCCTGGACCTGGGAACATCAGGCGCTGGTTCGGGCGAGGGTAGTGGCCGGGCATGAGCGTCTGGCAGATCGCTTCGAGGAGATCCGTCACGAGATTCTCGGTCGCGAGCGGGATCGGGATGCATTGCGCACGGAAGTGGTCGAGATGCGCCTCAAGATGCGTGAGCACCTAGGCTCCAAAGGTCAGGGTTCCAAAGGTCAGGGCTCAAACAGCCAGGACGATACCTTCGATCTCAAGCATGACCCGGGCGGTATGGTCGATATTGAGTTCCTCTGCCAATACGCAGTGCTGGCGCTTGCCCATGAAGCTCCGAGTCTGATGCGCTTCAGCGACAACATGCGCATTCTCGAAACCCTTGAGGAGGCGGAATATCTGCCTGGTGACGAAGCCGAAGCCCTGCGTCAGGCCTATCTCGCCGCCCGAGCGGCCAACCATAGCTCTTCGCTGACCCGTGAAGCGGCGCGTGGCGATAACGAACAGTTCCGCTCGCACCGCGAGGTGGTGATCAATGCCTGGCAGAAGTGGATGGAGCCGGAGAACGGGTAGCCGGGGTGGTTCAGGCCTGACGCTTCAGCTTGCCATTGAACCAGGCCTTTGCCGGCGTCTGGCCGAGTAACACCAGCACGATGACGGATGTCAGCACCAGCGACAGCGGGTTGGTGACCAGGTCGAGAAGGAACTGGCCGCCGCTGTCACCGACGGAGGACATGGCCTGTCGGTAGGTATTGTCGATCAGCGGCCCGAGGATGACGCCGAGAATGATCGGGCCCATCTGGAAGCCGAATACCTTGAGCCAGTAGCCGAACAGGCCGAACCCGAGCATCCAGTACACTTCGGTCATGTTGCTGTTGATCGAGTAGGTACCCACGACGCACAGCACCAGAATCAAGGGAATCAGAATGGCCTTGGGTACCTCGACGACCCTGGTGAATATCTTGATCCCGGTCAGCCCGAAGATCAGCAGGAAGACATTGGCCAATACCAGATTTCCGACAGTGAACCAGAAGATGTGCGGTGTCTCGATCATCAGCATCGGGCCGGGATTCAGGCCGTGAATAACCAGCGCGCCGATGATCACAGCGGTGACGGCGTCGCCAGGCATACCCAGTGTCAGCATGGGCACATAGGCGCCGCCAACAGCAGCATTGTTGGCGGTTTCCGGTGCCACCAGCCCCTCGTAGGCGCCTTCGCCGAAAGGGACTTTCGGATTCTTGACCGAGCGCTTGGCATGGTCATAGGCAAACAGGGAGGCAATGTCGCCACCGGTGCCGGGTAGCGCCCCGACCACTACGCCGATGATGCCCGAACGCATCGACAGCGGCAGGAATTTCAGCACCATCTTCAGCGGCGGAATGATCTTGTCGACCTTCTGTTTGACCGGCACCTTGTTGAGGTTGTGCAACTGGTAGAAGGCTTCGGCGACACCGAAAAGGCCAATCATCACCACCACATAATGGATGCCCCCAAGCAACTGCATGTTGCCCATGGTGAGCCGTGGCTGGGCGGTGACCATATCCATGCCGACTAGACCGATGGCAGCCCCCAGCGCGACAGAAAAGATACCACGTGCCAGCGACTTCCCTGACAGGGTACTGACCAACAACAGGCCGAGGACGGCAATCAGGAAATAGTCCCGAGGTGCAAACTCCAGTGCCATGTCGGCGAGCCAGGGCGCAGTACCGGCCAGAATCACGGTGCCGAGGATGCCGCCGATGACTGACATCACGGTGCTCAGGCCGATGGCACGGCCAGCTTCGCCGCGCTGAGCCAGCGGATAGCCATCGAAGGCCGTGGTCACTGCCGAAGGCGCACCGGGAATATTAAGCAGGATCGCGGTGCGAGAGCCGCCATAGACACCCCCCACATAGATCCCCACCATCAGTGCAAGGGCATCATTGATATCCCAGGCGAAGGTGAAGGAAATCAGGATCGAGACGGCCATGGTCACCGACAGGCCGGGGATGGCGCCGATGTAGATGCCTCCCAACGTGCCGAGAGCAGTCAGCAGCAGCAGGTGTGGGTCGACCCAGGCCATCAGGAAATAGTGGAAGGTATCAATCATGGCAGGACTCCAGGCTCACGGCAGATAGACACGGAACACCAGCGTGAACAGGACGTAGATGATGGCGATGGAAACGCCGGAAATGACCAGCGAGCTCACCACCTTGCCGCCGCGGTAATACATGAACATGATCGCGAGGAAGATGAAGGTGCTGATATAGAAGCTCAGCCAGGAGATGGCGACCAGATAGGCAATCGAGAATACCGAGAAGACGATGATATGCGGCTGGAAGTGTTCCGCGAGGAAGGCCTTGAACTCATCTCCGGCTGTGGTCAACTCCGGATCGCGGCGCTTGTACCTATGACTGAACAGAATGATCAGACTCGCAACAATCATTATCACGGCCAGGCCCACCGGGAAGGAGCCGGGGGAGTTCAGGGATGGCAGGATGCCATCAATGCGCGAGGCTTCGTAGAGCAAGCCCCCGCTGAACAGCAGCAGCAGCCAGTCGAAGACCTTCTCGCCCGGCTTGACGCGTTCGCGGTTGTCGTTCATTGCACAACTCCAGGAGGGCCGGGCAGTGCCCGGCCTGGATGCCTATGAGCCGCTGGCCGCTGCTGTCGAGACAAGTCCCGAGCAACGGCCTCCGGTCACAGGTTATTCGGCTGCTGCACCGGGGCGAGGTATACCCAGCTCTTCCGGGGAAACTTTCACGCTGCCGGCCTCGAACATTGACCAGCCGGTTACTGACTGCCAGTTGTCGAGATACTGTTGGGCATCTTCACCATTGAGGTTGAGAGGCTCGGCACCGAAATTGGCGAGAAACTGCTGGAATTGCTCACTGTCTACCGCTGTCTCGTAAGCATCTTCCAGCCGCTGCTTGATGTCATCCGGGGTTTCCTCGCGCACGAACACACCCCAGAACGGGCCCCAGGGAAGGAATGTGTCGATATCCGGTAGGGCCTCGGTAATTGGCGGCACGCCCGGCAGGGCATCGATCTCTTCGGTGGTGAGAACGGCTAGCCCCTTCATCTTGCCACTACGGATCTGCTCGCCCACGGCGGCCAGGCTCAGTGGCATGAAATCGATATGGTCACCCAGCATGGCGGTCATGCCTGGCCCGTCACCACCGAAGGTCACGGTGCGTACGTCGAGTTCATCCACAGCATTGATCATGGCATGCACGGTACTCGGTAGGCCGCCGGCACCGGTGCCGCCCATACGCAACTCACCGGGGTTCTGGTGGGCGTATTCGAGCAACTCGGCCAGGTTGTCGAACGGACTGTCGGCGGGCGCCGCAATGACCACCAGACCCTGGCCGATGATGTTGATGGTATGCATGTCGTCATAGCCGAAGTCGGCCAGGCCCATCAGACGATAGAGCTGCGGATTCTCGGCGCCGTAGAGCAGGTTGTAGCCATCCGGCCGCTGGGTCATGACGTAGTTCATGCCGATCACGCCAGTACCGCCCGGGCGGTTGGTCAGAATAACGCTGGTGTCGAGGGCTTCCTCGACATGTGGAGTCAGACTGCGCGCGATGTTGTCGGTGGCGCCACCGGCTCCCCACTGAATGGTGCCTGTGATATTACGCTCAGGGTACTCGGCAAGCGCCTGGCCGCTCAGACTCATGGTGGCAAGCGCCACTGCCATCGGGATGGTCAGCGTCTTCAAGGCTGAATGAAACATGGGATCCTCCGGGGTTCTTGTAGATTCTGCCGAGGTAATGCTGGCGCTACGGCAGTGCCCTTCTGATGGGGCGGTGCGTTGGTATGGCCCTTCTTGAGGCTGACTCGAACCGGGTTCGAGCGCAGCGTGCCTCTCGGTACATCTTGTTTTTATATCATTTCTGGAATCATGATCATTTCTATAATCACGATCATTTTGCTCTTTCACTTTCATATTCATAGGGTTCGTCAGGCGAACTGAAGTGCTTCAGGCGAACGTTAAGTGGACGTCGGTAGAGTGTCAACGCTGACCAGGGCTCTTTTTACCATGGTTTCAAGGGGGCGCGCGTTATGGTGAAGACCACGCTGGTATTCACCAGGCCACACAATCAGCACAGCAATAAGGGAACCCAAGGATGAAACTGGGACTCATCGGCAAGGCCATTCTCAACTCCAGCGCGCCGGACCTGCATGTGCGCCTCGGCAAGCTGACCGGTATCGAGACCAGCTATGAGCTGTTCGATGCCAACGAGTCATCTCAGGTATCGCTGGAGGCTACTGTGCGAGAGGTGATTGCCGCCGGCTACCGTGGGGTCAATGTGACCTATCCGTTCAAGGAGCAGGCCATTGGACTCGCTGACCGTATCAGCGACGGTGCGCGCATGGTGGGTTCTGCCAATACTCTGGTGTTTCAGGATGGCAGTATTGTCGCTGAGAACACTGACTTCACCGGCTTCATGAGCGGCTATCGTGCAAGCCTCGGAGAGCGTGAACCAGGACGAGTCCTGGTCATCGGTACCGGAGGTGTGGGCAAGGCTGTGGCTTTCGGTGTTACGCAGTTGGGGGCAACGGAGGTGTTGCTGGTGGATATTGATACCGCGCGAGCCGAGCGCCTGGCGGAAGAACTGGTGCGCTTCGGGTTCGGCGCGAGAGCGTTGCCGTCCGATCAGGTAGCTGATGAGGCAGCATCCTGTAACGGTCTGATCAATTGCACACCAATAGGGCACGAGAAGAGCCCGGGCTGCCCGTTACCGCCGCAGTTGGTGCAGCCTCACCACTGGGTCTTCGACGCCGTCTATGTTCCAGCAGTCACTGAGTTGATTGCTGCTGCACGGGCGGCTGATGCCAGTGTGATGAGTGGTGTCAGCCTGTTCGTGTTCCAGGGCGTGGACGCCTTCAAGCACTTCTGTGAGGATGATGACAAACGCGCTGCTGCCGACCAACAGGCAGCGGCTCTGTTCGCCCATTATCGGCGGCAATTACTGGGCCACAATGGCTGAAGGAGAATCACTGATGAGCAAGGGCAAGGTTCTGGTCCTGCATGGCCCCAACCTCAACCTGTTGGGCACTCGGCAGCCGGAAATATATGGCCATCAGACACTGGCGGATATCGACAATGCCCTGCGCGAGCATGCCCTGCTCGAGGACTGGGAGGTCAATACCCGCCAGAGCAACCACGAAGGTGAGCTGATCGATGCCATCCATGCGGCACGCCTCGATGGCACAGATGCCATCATCATCAACCCGGCGGCTTTCACCCATACCTCGGTGGCCATTCTCGATGCGCTGAACGCCTTCGATGGCAAGGTCATCGAGGTGCATCTGTCCAACGTCCACAAGCGGGAATCCTTCCGTCATCACAGCTATGTGTCGTTGCGTGCCGATGGCGTTATCGCGGGCCTCGGCAGTCAGGGTTATCACGCGGCGCTGGATGCCTTGATCCGAGACAAGCGCTGAGTACATCTGCCGATCACAGGAGACCCTCCATGTCCTCGTTACGCATCGGTGTCATGGGCGCCGGTATCATCGGTCGTGAGCATATTGCCTTGGTCGGGGCATCGCCGGACACTCGATTGACCGCCATCGCTGACGTTACCGAATCCGGTCGTCAACTGGCGGAAGAACTCGGCGTCACCTGCTACGCCGACTACCGTGAGATGCTTGATGATGCGGCTCTGGACGCGGTCATCGTAGCGCTGCCCAACGCTCTGCACCGAGATGCGGGGCTGGCCTGCATCGAGCGCGGCTTGCCGACGCTGATGGAAAAGCCCATCGCCGATACTCTGGCCGCTGGTCTGGAGCTGGCCGAGGCCAGTGAAGCGGCTGGCGTGCCCATGCTGATCGGCCACCATCGCCGCCATAGCCCTGATATGGTCGAGGCGCGCCGGACCATCCGCGACGGCGAGTTGGGGAAGCTGGTGGCGGTCAATGGCATGTGGCTGTGTCGGAAACACGATGCGTATTTCGACCAGGTGTGGCGTCGTCAGGTGGGTGGCGGCCCGATTCTGATCAACCTGATCCACGAGATCGATATCCTGCGTTTCCTGTGTGGCGAGATCGAAAGTGTTCAAGCCGTCACAGGCGCTGCAGCGAGAGGGTTCGAGGTTGAGGATAGCTTTGCCGTGGTGATCAAGTTCGCCAATGGGGCCATCGGCAGCTTCACCGGCAGCGATGCGGTGCCCTCACCCTGGATGTGGGATGTCGCCTCTGGTCAATCGCCCAACTTTCCCCATCACCCCGGTAGTTGCTACACCATCGGTGGCAGTCGGGCCAGCCTGAGTGTGCCGGGGATGGATGTGTGGGCCCACGAGGAGGGGGGAGACTGGCGTCAGCCGCTGGTTCGGCGTCGCCTCCAGCCTCCACGTACCCACTGCTATCCGGAACAGTTGGCCCACTTCGTGGCCGTCATTCGTGGTGAGGCTGCTCCGGTTATCGATGCACGGGAAGGCGTCATGACGCTCGCTGCGACGCTGGCCGTGTCCAGGGCAGCGGCAGAGGGAGTCCGTGTACAGGTGAGCGACATGCTGACGCGTTGAGTCCAGGCGTCTGTGATCAGGAGCCGGAGCGTTTCTTGCTCACGGCCAGCATTACGCCCGCCACGCTGATCAAGGCGGCACCTATCCAGGTTTCCGGGCGTGGTACATCGCCGAAGAATACGAAGCCGAACAGGGCGGCCCAGATGATCTGTAGGTACAGGAACGGCGATACCAGTGATGCCGGGGCATAACGCATGGCCATGATCAGTGTCAGCTGGCTGGCGGCCCCCATCAGGCCAACAAACATGAACAACGGCAAGTCGCGGGGATCGATACTCGACCAGAAGGCCGGGACAACCAGACTACTGACCACTGCACCAGCCAGCCCAGCATAGAACAGTGAGGTCAGAGGGTGGTCCTGACGGCCGAAACGCCTTGTCGTCAGTTGATAGAGAGCGAAACACAGGGTCAATCCGAATGGCAGTAGAATGGCCGGCTGGCTGCGCCAGTCTACCGGGCCGACACAGATAACCACGCCCGCGAACCCCAGTATGATGGCCATGGCCTGACGCCAGCTGACTCGCTCCTTGAGCAACGGAACGGCCAACAGCGCCACCAGCAAGGGAGAGCTGAAGTTGATCACGTAGACCTGAAGTAGCGGCAGGCTGCGGAAGGCGAGGTAGGCGAAGGTACTGGCGCCCAGCAGCAGTAATCCACGTAGGCACTGGCCAGTCAGGGACCCGGTCTTGAGCATCGCCCCCCCGGTGCTTTTCCCCAACCACACGAACCAGGCCAACAGAATGACGACGTGGCCCACGTAGCGGGCCCAGACCACCTGCACAGGAGAGTAGTCCTGTGCGAGGGTCTTGACCCCGGTATCCAGCATCGTGAACAGCAGGCCTGCGGCAATCATGTAGCCGATGCCCTTGAGTGGGCGGTCGCGACCAAGAGCTTCGAGGGGAGTGAGAGGGGCGGTCGAGGCCTGGTCCTCGGATGCTTCAGGAGCCGGTGGACGAGATGAAGACATAGGGCTCCGAAGATATCAGGAAGGTTCCATTGATCCAGTAGGCCTGCCTGAATGATCGTGGCACACGGACGTGCTGTTCTCGGCCATGAAGCTGGACTATTTGGTTTTCAGGCTAACGGCAGCGTAATGGATATTCATGGGGAATGCACCTGCCGTGGGTGACGACTCGCTGCTCCGGGACTTGCGGACTGTTGTTCAAGCTCTCATCACACGATCACTATGCCCAGGGCACGAAGGTCATGTTCAAGGCACGAAGGTTGTACTCAAAGCACGAAAGTCATGATCAGAAAGCCATGGATCAGCAGCCACGGCATCAGCAGAACAAGATGCGGGTGAGGCGAATGGATGCCATCGTGTCCCCAGGCTCGCAGCAGGCACAACAGCGTGATCAGCGGCCCGAGGAAGACCGACAGGATGCCAAGCTGCCTTGTCAGTGGCGTATTGAACCAGTGGAGATGGGTACATAGGTCCGGTCGGCAGGCAATCAACTGGTACATGAGCAGCACCAACCAGACCATCGGAAGCAGAGAGCATGCGGCGGATATCGCCAGCATGAGTCCTGCCTGTGGTTGGTTGTCGTCGGCCATGACGGTCAGTCCTTTATGAAACTTTTGCGCCCATGGATTCATCGCCGGTTTTCATGACCTGTTTCGGTACGAAACTTCGGGCCGCTGATATCGACGTCCTGCCGGGGCGGTTTTTCAGGCCTGGAAGGCACTCAAGAAGAATTCATGCAGATAAAAGATCAGCCATGGTGCCAACAGCACTGCATGCCATCTGTACCTGTCATTTTTCAATTTGAAACGTGTAATGAGTAGACATACAAGTGACATGCTCGGCCCGGCATAAATCACTGCGGGCCCGATGGCCAGCATGACCATGGACTCGTACCAGTAGACATGCTGTCCACACGCACCGCCGGCGCAACTCTCGACTCGATAGGAAAGCAAGCCGATCCAGATGAGAGGCAGCAGCGAGCAGCAGGATGACAGCCAGAGCAGTCGCTGACAGATAAGCTCTCTTCTTGTTGCTTCATTGAATTCAAGGCAATCATGTTCCAGCTGTCCCTGGCAGGTATTCAGGGACTGGTTGTGGTATCGAGTATTCAAGAGGTGTATGTCCTGCATGGTTGGCCATGCTTCATGGCTGCCGGTTCATGCACACTCTATCGGGATGTTTCTGGCTGGAACTTCTGGATTAAGCGCCTGTTTAGCGCGCAATTGATTGGTTCGGGTGGGTTTTGTGTGTTTCTTGTTTCAGAGGGTTTCCGCAGAGTTTCGATTGGCTTTGATATATATGTGATATCGAAATGAATCTGTATTGCGGGGACCAGCCTTCTACAGGTGATGACTCACCACCCATATGACCGTGCTGAGCGTCAGGAAGCTGAGTAGCGTGCTGGCCATCAAGGCAGCAGAACCGATGCCTTCCATGCCAAAACGAGCCCCCAGCAGCGGGTAGACACTGATCATTGGACAACTCGCAAACAGCAGCGCGCCGGCCAGCAGCATGGTATCGATGTCTGGCACGAACCATGTCAGCAGCAGGAAAATCCCGCTGACCAGCAGCGGGTGCAGCAGCAGCTTGCCGCTGGCAATGGACGCGATATCGCGCACCATGCCCTTCAACTGGAGGCCATACAGTGTGCCGCCGATCACGAACAGAGCGGCGGGTGCCGATGCTGAAGCGAGCATCTCGATGACACGCTCGAGAGGTACCGGGAGGGAGATACCGCTGATGGCAACGGTCAGCCCTGTCGCCAGGCCGATCATGATGGGGTTGCGTGCCAGGCGCTGCAAGGTGTGGCGAACGAGGGGGCCCAGCCGGACGCCTTGTTGCTGGCCTGCTTCGGCAAGAATCAATGCCAGCGGGATGATCACCAGGTTCTCGATCAGCATGCACAGTGCCAGGAACTTGGCGGCGACGGTGGGGCCGAGTACCAGTGCTCCCACTGGATAGCCGATAAAGCCGCTGTTGGATGCTGCCATACCCAGTGCCTGAAGCGCGCCTTCGGTGAGAGGTTTGCGCTGCAGTCGGCGTGCCACCAGTAGTCCAAGGGCAAAGGTGCCTATGGAACCCAGGCCATAGGCAACCAGGAAACTGCCGCTGAGCACGTCTTCCAGAGGGTTCTGGGTCAGGGCCTTGATGACTAGAGCCGGCAGCGAGAAATACAGCACGAAGGTGCCGATGCCTGAAAGCTGCACTGGGGAGATCAGCTCTCGCCAGCGAGCCGTGTAACCGATACCGATGAGCAGGAAGATGGGGGCGGTGATTGCCAGGACATCGAACACGTTACCGGCTCCTGCTGGGGGCTCAGCGGGTCTATCCCGGTAAGCTGTCATGTTGGGTTGATCGCGGCACTTCCCTGTGCCGCCGTCAGGCCGACAATCCAATGGATCAGGATGGTCTATTTGATTGCCATGATGATGGATCAACTGACATGGGTACGAATCTGGCGTGTCTTTTCCTGCAGCATCGGCAGGTACTCATTGGTCAGAGTGTCGAGCCCGACACGTGCAGCATTGGTGCTGATATTGATGGCACCGATCAACTGACCATTGGCGTCGAAGCAAGGTACCGCCAGTGAGCGCAGACCGGAGTCCAGTTCCTGGTCGACGATGGCGTAGCCCTGTTCGCGCCCCTCGAGGATGGCAGCCCTGAGCTGCGCCCTGTCGGTGATGGACTTGTCGGTATGCGGTTCCAGAGTGACGCGCGTCAGATAACTGTCGAGGGTCTCTTCGCCGAGCTGAGCCAGCAGTATTCGACCCATGGAGGTATAGGCGGCTGGTAGCCGAGTACCGACGGCGAGGGTGATGGCCATCAGCCGTTGACGAGATGCTGAACGGGCCACATAGGTAACATCATCCCCATCCAGAACACCGAGTGACGAGGACTCTCCTGACTCGGCGGTAATGTCTTCCAGTACCTGCTGGATAACGCTGCGATAATTGTTGGCAGACAGGAAGGCATAACCGAGCTGCAGTACCCGTGGGGCAAGTTCGAAGTAGCGCTGATCCTTGCGTACATAGCCCAGCGCATGCAGCGTCAGCAGAAAACGCCTGGCACGCGCCCGGTTCATGTCGGTACGTGCGGCGACTTCACTGAGGGTCATGCGTGGATGGTTCTCATCGAAAGCAAGGATGACATCCAGTCCGCTGGCCAGAGCGGTGACGAAGTCGCGGTCATCGGGACTCAAGGCATCCTGTTGGGCCGTTTCCATTGCGGGCATCCTGCAGGTAGTGACGGGTTGTTGACCCGGAGATAAATAAAATGAGGTGCTGCGCCGGAGCTTGCCCGGACTCTGTCGAGTAATCTAGCATAATTGTTCGAAGTGCGAACATGTGTGCGACTTTTTGTTGATCTGCCTGATGGCAGCCCTTCAACCTGTGGAGAATCTGCGATGCCCGCCGCGTTGTTGAGCCATCCGTTCATGAGTCAGGCTGCGCTCGAAGCCTGCCGTGATGAGGCACTGGTGCAATCCATGCTGGCCTTTGAGTTGGCGCTTGCGGAAGCCCATGAACAGCTGGGCCATATTCCGGATGGTGTCAGCCGTCGAATGGGTGAGCACCTCGAGGCCCATGAGTTTGACATCGAGCGCATGGCGGCGGGTATTGCCACTGGAGGCAACGCGGCAATTCCCTTCGTCAAACAGGCCAGAGCCGTTCTGCCGGAGGAACTCAAGCGCTGGTGGCATCTCGGTGCCACCAGTCAGGATGTGGTGGACTCGGCACTGATGCACCTGCTGACGCCGCGTCTTGCACGGATCGATGACCTGCTGCTGCGTTGCCGGAAGGCAGCGCTGCCGCTGATGCATGCCCATGCAGCCACGCCCATGGTCGGACGCACATTGATGCAGCAGGCGCTGCCGTTGGCCTTCGGGGTCAAGGTGGCGCAGTGGGCCACTGCGCTGGAATCTGCCCGTCGTCGCCTGGCGGTGCTGGCAGAAGCAGGGCTACCGGTCCAGTTCGGTGGTGCGGTTGGTGTGCATTCCGGCTGGGATGAGCAGGGGCTGGTGTTGATGGATTCGGTCGCAGAACGGCTGGAGCTGGCGACCCCTGTTCTGCCCTGGCACACCGACCGTCAACCCATCCAGGCATTGGCCACCGCTCTGGATGCCATCGCGGGAGCTGCCGATGGATTGGCCCTGGATATCTCGTTGCTGACACAGACCGAAATCGGCGAAGTCAGCGAGCCCTCGGCGCCCGGAATGGGCGAGTCCTCCTCCATGCCGCACAAGCGCAATCCGGTGCGCTGTGCACGTATCCGTACGGCCGCGCGGCGCATCCATGGCCACACAAGCGTGATCATCAATGCCATGGCCCAGCCGCTGGAGCGTGGCCTGGGGGAATGGCATGCCGAGTGGGCTCCCTTGAGTGAGTCTGTCCTGCTGCTGGAAGGGGCACTTGAGCTGGCTGCCGAACTGTTGGAGGGACTGGAGGTCTTTCCCGATCGCATGAGGGCTAACCTCGCCATCACCGGCGGGGCGATCATGGCCGAGCCGGTAACACGTCTGCTGGCTCCGCTGCTGGGTATGGATGTGGCCAGCTCTCTGGCCGCGGAGGCGGCCGAACGAGCACGGCAGGAGGCAGAGATATACAGCCGCGTACTGGAACGCCTGCTGACCGAACGATACCCCGATATTGCCGCTGGTATTGCGTTGGCTCAATTGGAGGACGCGAGCGATCCAGCCTTATACCTTGGTAGCAGTAAACATCAGATCAAGCGAGCTGCTGTCTGGCTAGAATCCAAATAGATTATTGAAACTAAAAGAGAATCAAAGTGACGGGGACAGCTGCCAGCTGTCCCCGTCTTTCGTTTACCGGACAGTTGTGCATTTGACGGGGCCGATACACTGGGATTATTTTGTTCGTATCACAAACCATAGTTCACATAGCGAACTTTTGACTGATGGTTGCTCGTCGCGATGGATGGCGTGTTGATCGAGCACTGGCCCTGGCACTGATGGAAATATGACTCATGTCGGTCGAGCCAGTTGGGCTGCTCAGTTGAATGGCTTGGTTGAACTGCATTAGAGGCGAATCAACATGGCCGAGATTCTCAGCCTGCATGACGCTGTGGCGCGCTACGTCGAGGACGGCGCCACTGTCGCCATGGAGGGCTTTACCCATCTGATTCCCGTCGCGGCGGGGCATGAGATTATCCGTCAGGGGCGGCGTGACCTGACTCTGATTCGCATGACGCCGGACCTGGTGTACGACCAGTTGATCGGTGCCGGCTGTGCGAAGAAGGTCATCTTCTCCTGGGGTGGTAACCCCGGCGTGGGGTCTCTGCATCGTCTGCGTGATGCGGTAGAGAAGGGCTGGCCGCACCAGATCGAGATTCTCGAACACAGTCATGCCGCCATGGCCTGCGCCTTCGAAGCCGGAGCGGCGGGATTGCCTCTTGCCGTACTGCGAGGCTATGTGGGCAGCGAGCTGCCCAGCGTCAACGAACAGATCAAGTTCATCGAGTGCCCTTTCACCGGCGAGCGTCTGGCGGCGGTACCTTCCGTGCGCCCGGATGTCTCGATCGTGCATGCGCAGAAGGCGGACCGCGCCGGTAATGTGGTGGTAGAGGGCATCATCGGAGTGCAGAAGGAAGCGGTATTGGCCGCGAAGCACAGCATCGTGACGGTGGAGGAGATCGTCGATGACCTCGATACGCATCCCAATGCCTGTGTCATTCCGGGGTGGGCGATCGATGCGATTGCCGTGGCCGAGAAGGGATCACTGCCGTCATATGCCCATGGTTACTACCCGCGCGACAATCGCTTCTACAAGGAGTGGGATGCCATTTCCCGCGATCGCGACGCCTTCACGCGCTGGATCGAGGATAACGTCATCCATTCAATAGGCCGTCATTCAACAGATGGTGCCCAGTCAGGAGGGAGTGTCCAATGAGCCTTGAATATACCTCCGGCGAGATGATGACCGTTACCGCTGCCCGGGCGCTGGAAAACGGCACCACCTGCTTCGTCGGCATTGGTCTGCCGTCCGAAGCGGCCAACCTGGCGCGTCTGACCCATGCACCGGACGTGGTGCTGATCTATGAGTCCGGCACGCTGCAGACCAGACCGGAAGTCCTGCCGCTGTCCATCGGTGATGGCGAACTTTGTGAGTCGGCCCTGACCACGGTGTCGGTCCCCGAGATGTTCCGCTACTGGCTGCAGGGCGGAAAGATCAATGTCGGCTTCCTGGGCACGGCGCAGATCGACCGTTATTGTAACCTCAACACGACTCTGATCGGTGACTACAAGGCGCCCAAGGTGCGCTTGCCTGGTGGGGGCGGGGCGCCGGAGATCGCCACCAATGCTGGCGAGGTCTTCATCACCCTCAAGCATTCACCGCGGGCCTTTGTGCGTGATGTTGATTTCATCACTACCCTGGGCTTCGGACGGGATGGTAAGGGCCGCGACAATGTACCCAACATCGGCCGTGGCCCGACTCGAGTGATTTCCGACCTGTGCGTGATGAAACCGGACCCCGAGGACCATGAGCTGACAGTGGTGTCACTGCATCCTGGCGTCACCCGAGAACAGGTTCAGGAAGCGACTGGCTGGGACATCCGTTTTGCCGACAACCTTGAGTCAACTCCCGAGCCGAGCGACCGAGAGCTCGAGGTGTTGCGCGAGTTGAAGGCGCGCACTGAGCGTGCCCATGCCGGACAATAATCAGGAGCCTGCCATGAGCAACGTCTACCTCTGTCACCCGCGCCGCAGTGCCATCGGACGATTCGGTGGCACGCTGTCCAGCGTACGCCCCGACGATCTCGCCGCGAATATCTTCAAGGCCGTGCTCGAGCAAGCGCCGAGGCTTGATCCTGCCGCCATCGAGGAAGTCTTCATGGGTTGCGCCAATCAGGCCGGCGAAGACAACCGCAACGTCGCGCGCATGTCATCGCTGCTGGCCGGCATTCCCGTTTCGGTACCTGGCACGACCATGAACCGGTTGTGTGGTTCGGGCATGGATGCCGTAGGTACCGCCTTCCGTGCCATCAAGGCCGGGGAGATGGATCTGGCGTTGGCGGGTGGCGTGGAATCGATGTCGCGAGCCCCCTATGTCATGGGCAAGGCCGATAGCGCCTTCTCGCGAGGCCAGAAGGTCGAGGACACCACCATCGGTTGGCGCTTCGTCAATCGGTTGATGGACAAGGCCCACGGGACTCACTCGATGCCGGAAACTGCCGAGAATGTCGCCGAGCAGTTCGCGATCTCGCGTGAGGATCAGGATGCCTTCGCCGTGAACTCTCAGAACAAGGCCGAGCGAGCTCAGCAGGCCGGGCGTTTCGCCGAGGAGATCGTGGCCATCGAGATTCCACGACGCAAGCAGGAGCCGCTGATCTTCGATCAGGACGAGCATCTGCGCCCCGGTACCAGCATCGAGAAGCTGGCGAAGCTACCGACCCCGTTCCGGGACAATGGCAGTGTAACGGCCGGCAATGCCTCCGGGGTCAATGATGGTGCGGCTGCAATGCTGGTCGCCAGTGAGGCGGCGGTCAGTCAGCACGGGTTGGAGCCCCTGGTGCGAATCGTCGGTATGGCCACCGCAGGGGTCGAGCCGCGGATCATGGGCTATGGTCCGGTGCCTGCGGTGCGTCGCCTGCTGGAGCGTACCGGCGTCAGCATCGACGACATCGACATCATCGAGCTCAACGAGGCCTTCGCCGCTCAGGCACTGGCCTGTATGCGTGACCTTGGCATCCGCGATGACGACCCACGCGTCAATCCCAATGGTGGTGCCATCGCGCTGGGCCACCCGCTGGGCATGTCCGGCGCCCGCCTGTTGATGACCGCCGCCCATGAGCTGCACCGGCAGAACAAACGCTACGCACTGTGCACCATGTGCGTCGGTGTCGGGCAGGGGATTGCTACGCTTGTTGAGCGAGCCGAGTAAGCACCACGCGCTTTTGGAACCGGAGATTCGTTATGGCATTTCTCGAAGTCAATGGCCGTACCCTGGCGTATCGCTTGCTGGGTGGTGAAGCCTTGCCACTGCTGGTACTTGGCCATCCACTGGGCATGAACCAGTCGGTGTGGGACGACCTGTTACCGCGGCTACTGCCGCGTTACCGTATCCTGACCTGGGACCTGCCCGGGCATGGTGCCAGTGAGTCTCTGGTACCGGGCGGCGATATCAGCCCCCAGCAATTGGCATCCGATGTTCTGGCGCTGGTCGATCATGCCGGAGGCGGGCGGTTTCACTATGTCGGGACCTCCATCGGCGGTGTGATTGGTCAACTGCTGATCGAGCAGCATGCAGAACGTCTGCTGTCCGTCACCCTGACCAACACCGGGGCGGTCATCGGCAATAGTGAGCTGTGGACGACCCGTGCCCGTCGCGTGCGTGAGGAAGGCCTGGCGGCCATGTCCGGCGAAATTGTCCCGCGTTGGTTTGCCGGGGCCAGCTTCGATGCCAACCCTGCTCTCAAGGCAGGATGGCAGACGGCCATGGGGCGTGGCGATGCGGAGTCCTATGCCCAGTTGTGCGAGATGCTGGGGCGCAGTGATTTTCGCGGTCGGTTGTCGGCGGCCAGTGAGGTCAAGGTTCAACTGCTGGCGGGAAGTGAGGATCTGGCTACCCCTCCGGAGAGTCTTCAGGCTCTGGCCGAGGAGTGTGCTGGAGCGAGCGTCGAGGTTCTCGATCAGGTGGGGCACGTGCCCTCGGTGGAAGCGCCCGAGCGGATGGCCAGTTGGCTGCTGGATTCCCTGTCGGTGGAACTGGGTGATGTCGGCGCCCGGGGGGTGGCCTATGAGCTTGGCTTGACCACACGCCAACAGGTACTCAGTGAGGAGCATGTCGAGCGTTCGACCCGCAATGCCAACTCGCTGGATGCCCCTTTCCAGCAGATGATTACCCGTCTTGCCTGGGGGGAACTGTGGAGCAACGATGATCTGACGCGCCGTGAGCGCAGTATGATCACCACTGGCATGCTCGCCGCGCTCGGGCGTGAAGAGCTGACCCTGCACCTGAAGACCGCTCAGCGGATTGGCCTCAGCGAAGCCGAGCTACGTCAGGTGTTGATGCACGTGGCGGTCTATGCCGGAGTGCCTGCCGCTAACCATGCCTTTGCGTTGGCCAGAGACCTGGGGTGGGGAGAAACAGGAACCGGATGAGGACGACTGGGTGCCGGGGCTGGGCCGGGGAACCTTGAGTGCGCAGAAGTGACTAAGAAGAACACTGTTTTCTTTTTATGGAAGTCGCTATTGTAGGCAGCATTGAAGCAAACTGCGTACGGTTGCGGGAGAAGCAATGACTTCTCCCGTATGCATTGGTCCCATGTTACATGTATGGCTACGCCATGGATGAACAGCGGCACGCCGCGCAGGGGAAGCTGCAATTGATCAAGTGTTGGCCCGATTCTCGCGGCAAGGAGGCACTTATGTGGTCCGGAACAATGTATTTCAGGGCAACGTGGTTCAGAACGTTGCTTGTACTGCTGGTCACGGGGTGGACGACGTCCGCCTGGGCGGACTGGCGCTTTTCCGACTCTCACCAGCAGCTCGGGAATGCGCCGACAGCTGAGGCATCAGACAGTAATGGCCACACTCTGGCCCTGATGTGCCGAGAAGGGGAGCCGACACTTACCTTGAGCGGATACAGTGCCAATACCCGAAATGAACTCAGTCGCCCGCTTGATGTGCTGGTCGATGGCATTGGCTATCGACTCGATTCGACCCATTCGTCATCGTCGGATATCTGGGTGGCCGAAGCACCACGCGGCCTGCTGACGACCCTGCAGAACGGCAAGGTCGCTGTGGTAACGCCTCATCAGGGGGGAGCGGCACGCTTCTCGCTCAACGGGGCCTCTGCACCGATCGACCGCGTGCTTACAGCCTGCCGGTAAGCCTATTCTCTGATAAATTCCCGCCTTGATGCTCAACCAACGTATCAAACTTCGCCATCTGAATGCCTTCCTCGAGGTTGCCAGGCGACGGAGTTTTGCGCGTGCTGCTGAGTCGCTGTCGATCACTCAGCCCGGGATCTCCAAGGCCATTCGTGAGCTGGAGGAGAACGTTGGCGCGGTGCTCTTCGAGCGTGGTGTCCAGGGCGTCAGCCTGACCCAGGCCGGACTGACGCTATTGCGCCATGCCGGACCGGCAGTTCGTGCTCTGGAAGAGGGAGTCGAGGCTCTGGCCGATGCTCATGGTGGGCAGCGCTGGCTTCGGGTGGGAGCCCTGTCCACGGTCGAGAGTCACTTGCTGCCTGCGGCGATCCAGCACTGGCATGGTTCTCCCCAGGGACAGGACGTCAGCATTCAGGTGGTTACCGGCACCAGTGCCTTTCTGTTGTCGCGTCTGGCCCTGGGCGAGCTGGACGTGGTGGTGGGACGTATGACCGAAGCACGGGAAATCCGTGATCTGGCCTTCGAACATCTCTATTACCAGTCATTGCGGCTGGTGGTGCGTGCTGGGCATCCACTCGCGGGACAGCCGCTGGACACCGCCGACCCTCTCGTCGATTACCCCTGGGCCTTGCCACCCCAGCGCACGACGCTTCGTCAGCAGGTCGACAGCTTCTGTGTACGTCATGCCATCAGTGTTCCCCATCCCTGTGTGGAAACCCTGTCACTGCCGATCAGCCGACGTCTGACGCTGGATACTGACACCATCTGGATTGCGCCCTTCGAGGCCGTGGCCGAGGCGTTGGACGACGGCAGCCTGGTCGAGCTTGGCCTGGCGTTTGAACAGCGAGGCGGCTCGGTGGGCCTGTGTCTCAACACCACCATGCAGCCGACTACGGCTCTGCATGGCTTCTGTGAGGTGCTCAGGCGGGTGGCAGATCAGGGAATCGGTTGAGTCGGTATCCTCTTGTTCATAACCCATAGGTTATGAATGGCATGCAAGCCCTCAATTGGCAGGGGCTGTCATCGAAGCCACACTCGGGAACATATAACCAATAATCATCCTGAGTGACTGACATGACGACTCCACGACGCTTTGTCGAGCGTGACCGTAACTGGCACCCTCCCGCCTATGCCCCGGGCTACAAGACCAGCATCCCGCGTTCACCGAATCAGGCGCTGGTCAGCCTGCAGAACCCCAGTATCAGCGAGCTGTCTGGCCCGGACTTCCGCAAGCTACGGATGGGCCCCCACGACAATGACCTGCTGATGAACTTCCGTGACGAGGCCAGTCCAGGACTGCCGGTGGGAGAGCGGATCATCCTGTTCGGTCGAGTCGTCGATCAATTCGGCAAGCCGGTACCTCATACCCTGGTGGAGATGTGGCAGGCTAATGCCGGTGGCCGCTATCGCCACGGCAAGGACCGCTATCTGGCGCCACTCGACCCCAATTTCGGCGGTGTGGGCCGCTGTCTCACTGACGATGATGGCTGGTATCGTTTCCGCACCATCAAGCCTGGCCCCTATCCCTGGCCGAATGGCATCAATACCTGGCGCCCGGCGCATATCCACGTCAGCGTCATGGGGCCTGCCATTTCCACTCGCTTGATCACCCAGATGTACTTCGAGGGGGACCCGTTGATTCCGATCTGTCCCATCGTGCAGACGCTCAAGGATTCGGAAGCCGTGCAGACCATGATCGGGCGCCTCGATATGGCTCGTTCGCGTCCCATGGATGCACTCGCCTGGCGCTTTGACCTGGTGGTGCGTGGCGCGCTGCAGACCTACTTCGAGAATCAGTGATACCGAGCACGGTGAGGAAATGACCATGGAACAGCCCAACTTCAAGCCCACTGCAGAGCTGATGCTGCGTGAAACCGCCTCCCAGACCGCGGGGCCCTATGTTCATATTGGCCTGGCGCTGGATGTGGCCGGATTACCGGAGCGGGATGAAGAAATCTGGAACCGCATGGCAGGTGAGGATGCGGAAGGCGAGCGTATCGAGGTGGTTGGCCGGGTGATTGACGGCAATGGAGACCTGGTGCGTGACGCTCTGCTCGAGGCCTGGCAGGCCGACAGCCGGGGCAATTACCAAGCGGGTTTCGACCTCAAGGCGCCCTTCAACAGCTTCGGGCGTACCGCGACCACCGCGGCAGGCGATAGCGAATGGGTGCTGCACACCATCAAGCCCGGCTCGATCACCGCTGAAGACGGCAGGGTGATGGCCCCGCATATTACCCTGAGTCTGTTTGCCCGAGGTGTGAACATCCAACTGCAGACACGTCTGTATTTCGAGGATGAGGCTGCAGCCAATGACCAGTGCCCGGTACTCAATGCCATCGAGTCACCACCGCGTCGTCAGACACTGATAGCGAGGAAGGAATCGGGGGAAGCAGGCATCCCACGTTATCGGCTGGATATTGTCCTGCAGGGTGATGGCGAGACCGTGTTCTTCGATTATTGAGTAATCCCGGTAAGACGACCCCGGACAATCCTCCATGCCGCCGTGGGTTCGATACCCACGGCGATCCTGTGATGGGGCTTGCGATATCCGGATGGGGCTTGCGATATGTGATAATGGCAGCGTTTTCTGCATGGAAAGGAGTCCCTCCGCATGATACGCATTCGCCCGACGCGAACCGGCGATATTGCCTTGCTGCCGTCCATCGAAGTGTCGGCGGGCCAGGCATTTCGAACCATCCCTGAGTTGGCCTGGATTGCCGACGACGATGTGCTGTCGGAAGCACAGCATCAGCAACTGTTGAGGGTAGGCTATTGTTGGGTGGCTACCGATGACGGCGACCAGCCGGTAGGCTTCCTTGCCGCCCGGCCATGCGCAACAGCCCTGCATATCGAGGAGTTGGCCGTGGCAGGTGATCGTCAGGGCCAGGGGATCGGGCGAGCGCTGATGCAGCATGTCATGGAGGAGGCCAGGCGTGAGGCATTCGCACAGTTGAGCCTGACGACCTTTCGTGACGTGGCCTGGAATGCGCCGTTCTACGCCGGTCTCGGCTTCCGCACGCTCGACGACAGTGATATGCCGGAATTGCTGGCTGCCATCCTTGACCAGGAAGCGGCCCATGGATTTCCTCCACGAAGTCGCTGCGCCATGGTGTTGCCGCTCATCAATCGCTGAGCTGCCGAATACTTCTACGGATACTTGCCGCTGCGTCTATTCTCGACCAGCACTTCGAGGATGGCGTTGGCCTCCTTCATGGTCTCGCTGGGCACTTCACCGCGTCGACGGCTGCAGACAATCGGCGAGGTGATGTGCTTTTCGGCAAGGTACAGATAGCTGATGCCATCGCGGTTCTGGCGCTTGACCTGTTCCGGTACCAGGGTGATACCGAAGTGGGACACCACCAGCCCCAGCGCGGTCTGCATTTCGTGAGCCTCCTGGGCCACGCTGACCTTGAGTCCGCGGCTACGGAACAGTCCCAACACGATATCGGCGAGGCTGGGACGAGGGCTGGCCGGATACAGCACCAGCGGGTACTGCGCCAACTGCTCCAGAGTCGGTGTGGTGCCGTCCAGTGGATGGCCTACCGGTACCGCCGCCATCATTGGTTCCTCAAACAACACTTCCTGCTCGACTTCCGGGTCGTCGATGCGCAGACGACCGAAGCCGATATCAATTCGTCCCGCCTTCAACGACTGAACCTGTTCGACGGTGGTCATTTCGGCCAGCGTCAGCTCCACATTGTCCTTTTGTCGTAAGCCTCGAACCAACAGGGGAAGCTGGCCGTAGAACAGCGATGGCACGAAACCGATGCTGAATAGCTCGCGGTTGTGACGGACCATCCTGCGTACTGCAGTGACTGTGGTGTCCAACTTTTCAAGTATCTGCAATGAGTGCTCGTAGAAGAACTGGCCTGCTGGAGTAAGGGTCAATCCTCGTGGTCCGCGAACAAACAGTTGGGCGCCAAGTTCTTCTTCCAACTGATTGATTTGTCTTGTTAAAGGGGGCTGTGCCATATGCAGCCTCGCCGCCGCGCGCGTGATGTTCAGCTCTTCCGCCGCGGCACGGAAATAGCGGAGATGGCGAAGCTCCATGATACCTCCTGAGTATGGTGTGGCACCCAAACCATATTGGTTGTGACGCTGGAGTGCAATCAAACTGCGCTCAGACCCTAGGGCAATGTCGGTCAGGGATTACGCCAAAAGAATCCGCTTACCTACACAGCCGATCGCCAATGTCCTCGTCAGAAACCCTTTTGCCAGCAACAGTTTTTCCAGCAACCATTTTTCCAGTAGCCATCTTTCCAGTAACCCAGGGAGCCAGGATGTCCAGCCAGATTCAATCCATCGAGACGTTACTGGTCGATCTACCGACCATCCGTCCGCACAAGTTGTCGATGGCCACCATGGCTACCCAGACCATGGTCATCGTGCGCCTGCACTGCAGCGATGGCATCGAGGGCCTGGGCGAAGCTACCACCATTGGTGGCCTGAGTTATGGCCCGGAAAGCCCCGAGAGCATGAAGGTCAACATCGATACCTGGCTGGGGCCGGTGCTGCTGGGCGAGGACGCCGCCAACATCAATGCGCTGATGGCGAAGCTGAGCAAGGTGGCCCAGGGCAATGCGATTGCCAAATCGGCGCTGGAGACGGCACTGCTGGATGCTCAGGGCAAGCGCCTGGGCGTGTCGGTCGCCACCTTGCTGGGCGGCGCGCAACACACCCATCTTCCGGTGCTCTGGACCCTCGCCAGTGGCGATACCGAGCGTGATATCGAGGAAGCGCAGCGTCTGGTCGATGAGCGCCGCCACCGGGATTTCAAACTCAAGATCGGGCTGCGCTCTGTCGATCAGGACGTGCGTCATGTGGCGGCGATCAAGGCTGCACTGGGAGACAACGTCAGCGTCCGTGTTGACGTCAATCAGGCCTGGGATGAAAACACCGCAGTACGCGCCATTTCGGCGCTACAGGAGGCCGGTGTCGAGCTGATCGAACAACCCATCCCAGCTCGTGAGCATGCCGGTATGGCGCGGCTTTCACGGCGCTTCGAGGTGGCCATGCTGGCCGACGAAGGAGTACAGGACAGCACCGATGGTCTGACGCTGATCAGTCAAGGCTTCAGTGGTGCCTTTGCCCTCAAGATTGCCAAGAGTGGAGGCCCGCGTGGTGCGCTGAGGCTCGCTCAAATGGCCCAGACCGCGGGTATCGGACTCTACGGCGGCACCATGCTGGAGGGCACCATCGGCAGCGTTGCGGCTCTGCACGCCTGGGCCACGTTGCCGGCAATGGCGTGGGGTACGGAGATGTTCGGCCCACTGTTGCTGACCGATGACATCGTCGCCAGGCCACTGAAGTTTGCGGAATTCGGTGTCGAACTGCCGACCGGGCCGGGCCTGGGCGTGGAGATCGACGAGGACAGGCTCAAGGAATTCGCACGCTGAACAGCGGCGAGAAGGGGAGAGAAACGATGCTTTTTCAAGTGGAAATGACGGTCAAGTTGCCTGTGGACATGCCCGCCGACAAGGCCGCCGATATCAAGGCAACCGAGAAGGCCTATTCGCAGGAGCTGCAGCGCAGCGGCAAGTGGCGTCACCTGTGGCGCGTCGCGGGTAGCTACTCGAATGTGAGCATCTTCGATGTCGAGGATAACGCCGAACTGCAGGAACTGGTCTCGAACCTACCGTTGTTTCCTTACATGGAGATCAGCGTCAAACCCTTGTGCCGTCATCCTTCCTCGGTTCGTGAGGATGACTCCTGAACGACGCTGGCATCCAGCTCAATCACAGCAGCAATGACAACAACAAATGACACGCCACACCGTGAGGATAGCGATATGAACAGCATGACCCAGCACCACAACCCGCGCATCTTCGATACTGCCGAGGTGCAGGACTTTCTGAACACCGTAAGCGGGTTCGATAAGTCCGCCGGCAGCGAGCGAGGCAAACAGATTCTGCATCGCCTGCTGTCGGACATCTATCGCCTGATTGATGACTTCGATGTTTCCCCTGAGGAGTTCTGGCAGAGCGTCGCCCTGCTCAATGCGCTGGGCAAGGACTCCCAGTTTGGCCTGTTGGCACCGGGGCTGGGCTTCGATCACTACCTCGATATGCGCATGGATGCCGCCGATGAGGCGCGTGGTCTGAATGGCGGTACGCCACGTACCATCGAAGGGCCGTTGTACGTTGCCGGCGCGCCGGAGTCGCAAGGCGAGGCGCGCATGGACGATGGTACGGATACTGACGCTGAAGTCATGTGGCTGACCGGTCAGGTGCGCGATACCGAGGGCAAGCCGGTTGCTGGCGCCAGGGTCGAGATCTGGCATGCCGACAGCAAGGGCAACTACTCCTTTTTCGACCCCTCGCAGTCGGAGTACAACCTGCGTCGCACCATCCTGACCGATGACGAGGGCCGTTATCGTGTGCGTAGCATCATTCCTTCCGGCTATGGCTGCCCCCCGGACAGTCCCACCCAGCAGGTGCTCGATCTGCTCGGCCGCCACGGCCAGCGCCCGGCGCATATTCACTTCTTCATCTCGGCGCAGGGGCATCGCCACCTGACCACCCAGATCAATCTGGCGGGTGACCCCTACACCTATGACGACTTTGCCTTCGCGACCCGTGATGAGCTGGTGGTGGAAGCCACACGCATCGAGGACGACGAGGCTGCTCGTCAGCGTGGTCTGGAGGCTCGCTTCACCGAGCTGGGGGCCCCGTTCACCGAAGTGGTGTTCGATGTCGAGCTGGCGGCGACTACCGAGTCCGAGTTGCAGCAGCGCCACAAGCGGCCGCGCGCCCTCGAGGACGCTTGATTCGTGTTATCGCTCCTTGCGAGCACTGATTCCTGATGGCTACCGGGACAACCAGTAGCTGAAAACAAGCAACCGAGAACCGCTGACCTGACGACCGTGCCGATCGGCATGGTCCGGGGACGGCTAGCCCGATAAACCGTGCGCGACAGGCGGCGGTGCAGAGCTGACCGGCGGAGAGGAGAACCACAATGACCAGCACACTCGATCAGATTGAAGCCCGTGTCCGTGGCGCGGTCGTGGATGACGCCGAGAACGGTATCTTCCGCTGCCACCGCAGCATGTTTACTGATCCCGAGTTCTTCGATCTGGAGATGAAGCATATCTTCGAGGGCAACTGGCTGTTCATGGCCCACGAAAGCCAGATCCCGGAGCCGGGGGATTACTTCACCCTGACCATGGGGCGTCAGCCGGTGTTCATCACCCGCGACAAGGACGGTGAGCTGCATGCTCTGATCAATGCCTGTGCCCACCGTGGCGCCACCCTGTGTCGACGCAAGCGCGGCAACAAGGGCACCTTCACCTGTCCTTTTCATGGCTGGACCTTCAAGAACGATGGACGCCTGCTCAAGGCCAAGAACGAGAAGACCGGCGCCTATCCGGCGGGCTTCAAGCAGGACGGCTCCCATGACCTCAAGCGGGTGCCGATGTTTGCCAACTACAAGGGCTTTCTGTTCGGCAGCCTCAGCGAGGATGTCTTGCCGCTGGAGGAGCATCTCGGCGAAACCATGAAGGTGATCGACAACATCGTCGACCAGGCGCCGGAGGGGCTGGAAGTCCTGCGTGGTACCTCATCCTACACCTATACCGGTAACTGGAAACTGCAGGCCGAGAATGGTGCGGATGGCTATCACGTCGGCACCGTTCACTGGAACTATGCCTCGACCATGGATCGCCGCAATTACGACGCGGGTGGCACCAAAGCGGTGGATGCCGATGGCTGGTCGAAGAGTCAGGGCGGTTTCTACTCCTATGAGAATGGCCACATGATGCTGTGGACACGCCTGCTCAACCCGGAGGTGCGTCCGGTCCATACCCGCAAGGACTGGGTCGAGGAGCAGTTCGGTGAGGCGCGGGCCGACTCCATCGTCAACCAGACCCGTAACCTGTGCCTGTATCCCAACGTCTATCTGATGGATCAGTTCTCGACCCAGATTCGTGTGCTGCGCCCCATCGCTGTCGACAAGACGGAAGTCACCATCTACTGCTTCGCCCCCAGGAGCGAATCCGCCGAGAACCGCCGTGTGCGTATCCGCCAGTACGAGGACTTCTTCAATGTCAGTGGCATGGGCACGCCGGACGATCTCGAGGAATTCCGCGGTTGCCACAACGGTTATCAAAGCAGTGCGGCCGAGTGGAACGACCTCTCCCGTGGTGCCAATCAATGGATCCAGGGAGCCGACGACAATGCTCGGGCCATCGATATGAAGCCGCTGATGAGTGGGGCCTCACCGGAAGACGAGGGACTCTACGTGCTGCATCACAAGCACTGGGTGCAGGAGATGCTGCGTTCCATCGAGCGTGAGCGCAGCCAGTTCATCGCCGTCGCATCCTGAGCCCTGTCCATCGAGGAGGAAATGTCATGTCCATCACTTACGAACAGGTTCAGGCCTTTGTCTACCGCGAGGCACGGCTACTGGATGACCGCCAGTGGGATGAGTGGCTGGAGTGCTACCACAAGGACGCATCATTCTGGATGCCCTGCTGGGATGACGACGACACCCTGGTCGAGTATCCGCAGTCGGAAATCTCGCTGATCTACTACCCCAACCGCGAAGGGTTAGAGGACCGCGTCTACCGGATCAAGACCGAGCGCAGCGGTGCCAGCACACCGGAGCCGCGTACCACCCACCAGATCACCAATATCGAGGTGCTGGAGCGCGATGGCGACCAACTCAAGGTCCGTTTCAACTGGCACACCCTGAGCCACCGTTACAAGCAGACCGACAGTTACTTCGGCGCATCCTTCTACCGCCTGGATGTGTCCGGTGAGCAACCGCTGATCACCGAGAAGGTGGTGCAGCTGAACAACGATTACATCCACCAGGTGATCGACGTCTACCACATCTGAGTGGACGCCCGGATAAGCCCTGATTCAGAGGCCAGCCCTGACACTGGTGGGGGAGGATGACAGACATGAGTTATACCGTTGCGCTCAACTTCGAGGATGGAGTATCTCGCTTTATCGAATGCAATGACGGTGAGACGGTGCTGGATGCCGCCTATCGTCACAAGGTCAATCTGCCCATGGATTGCTCCGATGGCGTCTGTGGCACCTGCAAGTGCCACTGCCATCAGGGCGAGTTCGAGCTGGGCGATGAATACATCGATGAGGCCCTGTCGGATGAGGAAGCCGCCGAAGGGATGGTGCTGACCTGCCAGATGGTGCCGTCATCGGACTGTGTGGTTCAGGTGCCGGTGGCCTCGTCGCTGTGCAAGACCGGTGTCGATCGTCGCCAGGCGACGATCACGCGTATCGAGCAACTTTCCGAAGACAGCATTGAGGTCGAGATCGATATCGAGGGCGAGGGGTTCAGCTTCCTGCCGGGACAATACGTGCACCTCGAAGTACCGGGCAAGGGGGCCCATCGTTCCTATTCCTTCAGTTCACGACCGGGGTCGTCCCGGGCCAGTTTTCTGATCCGCAACGTCCCCGGAGGGTTGATGAGCGGCTACCTCACCGGTCAGGCAAAGCCGGGAGACCAACTCGCCGTGACCGGGCCGATGGGCAGCTTCTACCTGCGCGAAATTACTCGTCCGGTGTTGATGCTGGCCGGTGGTACGGGGTTGGCACCCTTCCTCTCGATGCTCGAACAACTGGCGGAGACGGGTTGTGAGATGCCGCTACACCTGATCTATGGCGTTAATCGAGATGATCACCTGGTCAAGACCGCCGCACTGGATGCTTTCGCCGAGCGGCTGCCGACTTTCTCCTACACCACGGTGGTGGTGGATGAGGCCAGCGACCACCCGCGCAAGGGCTATGTGACCCAGCATATGGACGCTGAGGTGATGCACGGTGGTGACGTCGATGTCTATCTCTGCGGGCCGCCTCCCATGGTCGACGCCGTGCTCAAGCACTTTGATGCGCAAGGCATCAAGCCACAGAGCTTCCATTACGAGAAGTTCACGCCCAACCAGGCATCCGAGGAGGCCGCATGAGCCGACAACGCTTTGCAGGCCAGGTGATGGTCATTTCCGGGGCGGCCCAGGGCATTGGGCGTCGGGTTGCCGAGCTGGCGGGGGCTGAAGGTGCTCGCCTGGCGCTGGTGGATCGTGCAGATCTGATCCACGAGGTGGTGGGCGAGCTGTGTGAGCAGGGCCTGGAGGCTATCGCCCTGCAGGCGGACCTGGAGGCCTGGGAGGGTGCCGAGGGTGCCCTGTCCCGTGCCGTCGAGCATTACGGGCGTGTCGATATCCTCATCAACAATGTGGGTGGGGCGATCAATTTCAAACCGTTCACCGAGTTTACCGACGCCGAGATCAGTGCCGAGATTACCCGTTCGCTGATGCCGACCCTATGGTGCTGTCGCGCCGCGCTGCCGACCATGGTGGAGCAGGGCAGCGGCGTCATCGTCAATGTCTCTTCCGCGGCGACGCGTGGCATTCACCGCATTCCCTACTCCGCGGCCAAGGGGGGGATCAACGCCATCACCGCATCACTGGCTTTCGAGTACGCCGAGCACGGTATTCGCGTGGTAGCCACAGCACCGGGCGGTACCGAGGCACCACCGCGACGCATTTCTCGAGGCACGCCGGAGCCGCGTAATGAACGTGAGCGTGCCTGGTTCAAGGCACATATCGACCAGACCCGGCAGAGCTGCTTGATGGGGCGCTACGGCAGCCTGGATGAGATGGCTGCGCCCATCCTGTTTCTGGCCTCTGCTGAGGCCAGCTATATCACCGGCAATGTACTGCCGGTCGCTGGCGGGGACCAGGGCTGACTCCCTTTCCTCTGGCCAGGTGGCTCGGAACTTCCAACGACAACAACTCCTGGAGCACACCATGAAACACATCGAGAAAGGTGTCGGCCTCAAGTCGGCACCACGAGACTTCATCCGTGACCTCAATGCCGATAACCTGAGCGCTGGCGTGGTGGCGGGGATCTTCGGCCTCAGCGCCGGTATCATCCATATCAGTGCCGGAACCGCCGCAGGGCTGCCGCAGGAATTCACGCTGTTGTGGGTGATCAGCTATCTGATGATCAATGGCCTGTTCGGGCTTTTCATGCCGGCCTGGTACCGATTGCCGCTGCCGATGGCCAACTCCATTCCCGGTGCACTGCTGTTTGCGGCCATCATTCCGGTGGTGGGACTCAATGCGGCTCTGGGAGCCACATTGATCGCTGGTGCCATTTCGTTGGTCGTTGGCCTGGCAGGGTGGATGAGCACTGTGATGCGGCTGATTCCGATGCCGATCGTCATGGGCATGGTGGCTGGCATCCTGCTCAAGTTCGGCACCAACATGGTGGCACCACTGGAGAACGCCATGTTGCCGGCGGTGGTGATGATCCTGTCCTACTTCCTCGCATCGCGTTACCTGCGCCGAGTGCCGCCGCTGGTGGTCACCTTGCTGGTGGGGATCGGTTATGTGGCTATCTCCGGTGCTGACTTCTCCGGTGTGGCATTCACCTTCCAACTCCCCGAATTCATCGTGCCAACCTTCACCCTTGAGGCCTTTCTGGCCTATGGCCTGCCGCTGGCGCTGATTCTGGTGGGTATGGAAACGCCGGCTGGCGTGGGTCTGGTCAAGGGGATGGGCTACAAGGAAGCCCCGGCCAATGCGATCACCGCCGTGGGCGGACTCGGGACCATGCTCTCGGCCTTCTTCAATCTGCACAGCACCTGCATCGCTGCGCCGATGACCGGCATCTGTTCCGGGCCGGAAGCCGGTAGTCACGACAAGCGCTGGGTGGCTGCTGTCATTGTCGGCATCATCTTCATCGTGGCAGCGCCATTCTATGGCTTTCTGTTCAGTCTGATCGAGGCAATGCCCGGCTACGTCATTGCTATCATCGCTGGCCTGGCGCTGCTGCGGGTCATCGGTTCCGCGCTGCAGATGACCTTCTCGGGCAAGCATGAAGTCGGGGCCATGTTCTCCTTCCTCATTGCGGTCTCCGGTGTGCAGATCCTGGGGATCGGAGCCTCGTTCTGGGCGCTGGTGCTGGGCGTTACGATCTCGATGCTTGTCGAATTCAAGGATTTCGAGTTCACCATGGCGCCGCCCTGGCGCCGCAAGACCGGTGCCGAAACGCGCTGATCGGTCACTGCAGTATCCTCCTTGGCCCGGGATAACCCGGGTCCTTCTTGTTCAAGGTTCACTGCCGGACCAGGGGTTATCCAGGTTCCGCTGGTTGAAGTAGGCTGGCTCTCCTTTCCTGCCGTGGTGCCCTTCCGCCAGGGCTCTCCTCTGGAATGATTTCTCTGTTACAGGATCGTCGCCCATGACACACCCAACGTCATCCTCGAAGCCCGTCGGGCTGCTGCCGTCACTGCGCCACGACTTCTCGCTATCGGCAATCGTGGCCGGGTTCGTGGCGGTGCTGATCTCGTACTCGGGCCCTCTGGCCATCTTCTTTCAGGCCGGGGAGGCGGCACAGGTTCCCGCGGCGATGATGACTTCATGGGTATGGGCGATCTCGATGGGAGCGGCGTTGTCCGGCATTGTCCTGAGTCTATGGTTGCGGGTGCCGGTGGTGACGGCCTGGTCGGCGCCGGGAACGGCACTATTGGTGACGCTGTTCCCCGGGATGTCTCTGAATGAGGCCGTGGGGGCCTATATCACGGCAGCAGTACTGTTGCTGGTGATTGGCCTGTCAGGGAGTTTCGACCGATTGATGGCGCTGATTCCCAAAGGTATTGCCGCAGGGATGATGGCCGGGATCCTGTTCCAGTTCGGTCTGGGGGCCTTTCAGTCGATCCAGACGTCTCCGGCATTGGCGCTGGGCATGCTGGCGGCTTATCTGTTGTTCAAGCGGGTGTGGCCGCGCTATTGCTTGATTCTGCTGCTGATGACGGGGGTAGTGTTGGCCGTATTGCTGGAAGGAGCCAGTCTCGAAGGTGTCGCTCTGCATGTCGCGATACCGCAGTGGATCTCGCCCGAGTGGAATCTGGCCAGTACTCTGAGCCTTGCCGTACCGCTGCTGGTGGTCAGCCTTACCGGGCAGTTCCTGCCCGGCATGGCAATCCTGCATGGAGCGGGATACTCCACCTCCGCCAGGCCGATTCTCACGGTGTCCGCGCTGACCTCGCTGGCTACGGCCTGTGCTGGCGGCATCATGACAGTCGTTGCCGCCATTACGGCGGCGATCTGCACCGGACGAGACGCCCACGAAAACCCCGACAGGCGTTATATCGCCGGGGTCGCCAATGGTGTCTTCTATCTGATCGGAGGTCTGTTCGCCGGCACCATCGTGGCACTGTTCACTTCACTGCCGGGCGCCTTTGTTGCGGTGCTTGCTGGTCTGGCGCTGATCGGCGCCATCATGAGCAATCTGGCGGCGGTCATCGAAGCTGAGGATCACCGTGAGGCATCAGTGATCACCTTTATGGTCACTGCCTCGGGCATGAGCCTTTTCGGCCTTGGTGCTGCCTTCTGGGGCGTGGTGATCGGTGCAGTGGCGGTCAAGGTGTTGCATGGGCAAGGTGGGTGGCTGGGACGGTTGCGGCGTAGTTGATGCTCCGGTCTGTCATCGCCAGCGCAGTGGGTGCTGCAGGGTCAGTACGCCGTCTTCATCCCAATCGTTCCAGCCGCTGAAGGGGATCGGGCTCTCGTCATCGAGCTGACCGAGCCGAGTGCGCCAGGCATGCTTGAGGTTCGCGAGGTGTTGCTGAAAAGCGTCTTCTGCCTGGTAGCTGAGTCCGCCACCCTGAACGCCGAACGAGAGTTGGGGAGGCAGCACTTCCATACCCAGATAATAGAGTGAACAGTGGGTTGGATACATCAACCTGCTGATATCACCACCTCGGCCCCAGGGGCCGAAGGCGGCCAGTGGGGACCCGGCGGTCACCGAGCTGATGGCTCGCTTGCCACTCAGCACACCACGATCATAGCGTCGACTACCCGAGTACAGGCCGCCATAGACCATCACCCGATCAAACCAACCCTTGAGCATGGCGGGTTGGGCATGCCACCACAGCGGAAACTGCAGGATCACCAGGTCAGCCCAGTGCAGTCGTTCGATCTCGCGAGTGACGTCAGTGGCAAGCTGGTCGTTGTCATGGGCATGGCGCTGCTCGTTGAGGGGGAGAAAGCGCTGGTTGTCATGCCGCGTCTCGAAGTGACGAGGATGCTCGACGGGGTCGAAGCCTTCGCCGTAGAGGTCAGAGACACGGACCTCATGACCCTGTTCGGTAAGGGTTGTGACGGCAATATCCTTGAGTGCCGCGTTGAACGACATCGATTCCGGATGGCAGTACACGATCAGCACATTCATGGTGGTCCTCTCCTGCAGGAAATGCTTGCAATGGATGCTTGCAGTGAATGACGACCAGGCTACGCTGTTCGTGATTGCAATATAATTCCCTGATTATGCAAATGGAGTTTGCATGGATGAACAGTCGTTGCATTGGGATGATCTGCAGACGGTACTGGCGATTGCTCAGGCCGGCTCCCTCTCTGCTGCTGCGCGACGATTGAGTGTCAGTCATGCCACCGTATTCCGGCGCCTGGCGAAGATTGAACAGCGCCTTGAGGTAGTGCTGTTCGAACGGTTGCGCACGGGGTATTGTCCCACCCCCGCAGGTGAAGACCTGGCCCGTACAGCGGCGCGTATTGCGCAGGAAGTTGATGCTGCGACTCGTCGAGTGGTCGGGCGGGATCAGCGCCTGAGCGGTGTGATTCGGGTAACTACCACCGATACCTTGCTTCATGGCCTGTTGTCGGCTGTGTTTGCAGACTTTCAGCGCCAATATCCGGATGTGGTGCTCGAGATAGTCGTATCCAACCAGCTTCATGACCTGGCTGCACGAGATGCCGATGTTGCCATTCGGCCCTCGAATACACCACCGGATACGTTGATCGGACGTCGTGTTGCGACGCTCTGCCAGGCAATCTATGTCGCTGCACAAGGCTCCATGGCCGCCGATACCGCTCCAGCAACCGATTGGGCATGGGTCGATCAAGGGCTACGACCGGATGATGCTCAACTGGCCGCCTGGATGAAGCATCATGCTGATCAGGTCCGCTACCGTTGCGACAGCCTGCTGGGACGTCGTGATGCGGTACATCAAGGCCTGGGGGCAGCGATATTGCCGTGTTATCTGGGGGAGGCGGATCCCGGACTGACGCGATTGGGCAAGAGCCTTGATGAGCTGTCCGTGGACCTGTGGCTATTGGTGCACCAGGATCTGCGCCGGGTGGCACGAATCAGAGCCTTTCTCGATTTCGTTACCGATGCATTGAGACGCCTGCTGTAGTCAGCAGTCAATAGCGATATTAACCCGGCATGCTTCCATGTTGGATTAATGGCGGCACAGGGACGTGCCGCCGTCGGCCATCAGGCCGACGCGAGACCGCACCACAGCAGCAGATCCGTGCATCTTCGCCAGTGTCGTGTGGGCGAAAATCAAATCGATCAGGATGAGCTATTTGATTGCCCTGTTGATAATAAGTCCCGTGTCGCATCATTCAGCAGGATTTCATCCTACCCTACTATCCACCGAAATTTCCCACATGGCCGGATGCGGAGTTCTGTAAGGAGTCATGGCTATGGAACGTCGTATCAAGCACTGCCCAGGAAAGGAGAACCTGAGACAGAAGCATCTCCAGCAACGACCTGTGCACAAAAGAAGGAAAATTCCTACACTAATTGAGGGCGGCTCTGATAGGTCTGGGTCGAAAGTATTGTAATACTGCGCCTCAATTACCACTGGTCCCGCAATAGCCCGGCGCACTGTGCTGGATTGGCTAAAGTTGCCTCGATATCTTCAATCCAGCGCCAATGCGGTACTTTGATGGCTGTGACAGCTTGTCAGTCAGCCATTCTTATCTGATATAACTGCATCTACGTGACCTGGTTGGCTCGTTATGGCTTGAGCTGTCAACTGGAGAAAACTGGTCTGCTGGATGAGACTGCCGCTAAGGCTTGAAGGAGATTGATGGTGTCATTCGCCAAGAGCAGTGTCGTCATTGTCGATGATCATCCCGTGATACGCATGGCACTGAGTTCGCTGCTTTCGACCAATGGACTGGAAGTGGCAGGAGAGGCCGATAACGGGGTCGATGCCATTCAGTTGGTCAAGCAGGTGAAGCCCGCTGTTGTGGTGCTGGATATCAGTATTCCGCGTCTTGACGGCATGACGGTCATTTCTCGTGTTCGCTCCTTGCCTGAGCCACCGGATATTCTCGTGTTTACCTCGATGGCGACGCAGGTCTACAGCCGTCGCTGCTGGCAGGCCGGTGCCTCAGGCTTCGTCAACAAGGAACAGAACATGACCGCGGTACTCAATGGTATCCGGTCCATTCTCGATGGTTATCAGTATTTTCCCAAGGATGCCAAGGTATCGTCGGACGGTGAGGGCAGAGGCGACGATGGAGAACTGATTCGCTCACTTTCCGAACGCGAACTGGTGGTATTCAGCCAGATTGCTCAGGGGCGCTCGAACAAGGAAATCTCCGATCAACTACTGATCAGTAACAAGACGGTCAGTACCTACAAGACCCGGGTCTATCAGAAGCTTGGTGTGAGTAATGTTGCCGAGTTGATTGAACTGGCAAAACGCAACGCAATCATATGACACTCCTTCTCCTTGCCAGGCGAGCTCTTCTAGTCGGCCTGGCATTGATTCTGCTGGTGGGCTCTGCTGGACAGACACTGGCGGACGAACCGCCGGTGACCCGCCTGGATTTGCTGGCAAGAACTCATCAGTCACAGCGACTCGACCTATACACCGAACAGGAGCAGATGCGGATCCGGCAGTTGGGAACGCTCCATGTCGGTGTTTTCCTGTCTTCATATACGCCCTTTGAAGTGGTTTCCGATCGTACCGTGCTGGAAGGTATTTCAGCAGATGTGCTCGGCATCATTGCCGGTTTTTCTGGGCTTGAAGTTCATGTTTCCCAGTATGCTGACCGAGGCCAGGCCTTTGCCGCGTTGCGACAGGGAAAGATTGATGTGGTGGCAACGGTGCCGGTCAATACCGGCTCCACCGAAGGGGTGGACTATACGCATCCTTACTTGAGCTCTGGTCTGGCGTTGGTCAAGTCGATATCCTCGGTCGAGGAGGAGCAGACTCCGGCCAGGGTGACGGGATACGATGAACTCAATGCCCCATGGCTGGATAGTGAAAATGTCCAGGCTGTGGTGTCGAACACGGAGCTACGCCGTTTCGGCTCGACGCTGGATGCCATCTCGAGTCTGATCTTTGGTGATGTCGATAGTGTAGTGACGGACTCGGTATCGGCGCAGTATGTCCTCAACCAGTACTTTCCCAATGACGCACGTATCGTCGATCTGATTGACGAATCCGTCGATGTGGGGTTCGCCGTCTCTGCGAGCAACCCGGTACTGCTATCGATTCTGAACAAGTCGATCGACTCCATCGCGCCGGAGGTCCTCAATGCGATCGTGGATCGTTGGGGAGGTGGAGGCGTGGTATCTCGTGGGCGCCTTGAACTGCCCCGTGAATGGCGCCGGTGGGTTGAGGACAACCCAGTGGTGCGGGTCGGGGTCAATGATGAGCTGGCACCATACTCCTATTATGATGCAGACAACCGCTATGTCGGCATTACCTCGGATGTGTTGTCGCGTCTCTCAGCGCTTATCGGGATTGAATTCGAGGTAGTCCCGTTCTCGGAAATCAGGGCTGCGGTTGGCGCTTTGCAATCCGGTGATGTCGATATGCTGGCAGATTTCGCTGCCACTCCCAGTCGTCGAGAACAGTATCTGTTCAGCCGCCCGTATTTGATATCACCCTATGCAGTCGTATCCCGAGATGATGAGATCCAGCACTATAGAGATAACCTTGGTGACCTTGTCGTGGCGCTTCCCCGTGGCCATTCGCTGATCCCATCCTTGACGCTGGAGTATCCGGAGGTCACCTTCACCGAACAGGATGACATCTGGTCGACCTATCAGGAAGTGAATGATGGTGATGCTGACCTGTCCATCCAGCCATATCGAAGCGCACACTACTTCCTTCTTCGCCAGCAGGACTCCAATCTGCACATTGATGGCATTCTTCCCGGCAAGTTTGCCAAGCTCTCATTTGCCACCATGCATGGTGATACCACTCTGGTGGATGTCCTGAATTTCGCACTGACCAGCATACGGCCCGATGAATTGTCGAGCATGGAGAATCGCTGGCGAACCAACCCGGTGATCAGAGTGCCGGGATGGCAGGCCTATCGCTCCATCATTGTTAGTGTGGCGCTGGTATCGCTGCTGGTGATGGCACTGTTCTTCGCCTGGAACTTCTTTCTGCGTAAGGAGATTTCCAAACGTAAACGGGTTGAAGAGGCGCTTTCCGACCAGATTGAATTCATGACCGCCCAGATCGAAGGCACCCCCCACCCGATTTATGTCAGGGATCTTCACGGGGGGCTTTTGCGTTGCAATACCAGCTATCTGGAAGCGCTAGGTCAGGTCGAAAGCAAGGTGATGCATCGCCAACTGGATGACGTGGAAGGGCTCGATACGGCCGTCAAGGAGTCCTTGTTGAGGGACTACGATACCGTGATCGAAACACGTCAGCCGATGATTGGTGATCGAGTGCTCTCACTGGAGGGCAAGACAATAACGGTCTATCACTGGATTATTCCGTTATGCGGTCACACTGGCGATGTGCGTGGCGTCATTGGTGGCTGGATCGATGTCAGTGAGCGTTACCGCTTGATGGATGATCTCAAGGAGGCAACACGAGTCGCGGAGTCGGCCAGCCAGTACAAGAGCCGTTTTCTTGCCACCATGAGTCACGAAATCCGTACCCTGCTGAATGCCATCATCGGGATGCTGGAGCTGGCGCGGGAACGGGGTCAGAAGGGTCTGGTGGATCATGAGGCACTGAAGATTTCACATCAGGCATCGCGGGATCTACTGGAATTGATCGGGCATGTGCTGGACTTCTCCAAGATCGAGGCGGGGGGACTGGATCTCAAGCCTGCAAGGATGGATCCTGTTGCGTTGTGCGAATCGGTTGTCGATATCTTTCAACCACTGGCCACCGACAAGGGCATCACGCTGGAGCTCGAGGTTACAGCGAGCAAGCGTCACGACGTCTTCGTTGACCCCAATCGTCTCAAGCAGGTCATTTCCAACCTGGTCAGTAATGCCATCAAGTTCACATCCTCGGGAGGGGTTCGAGTCGGTCTGAGCATGACGAAAGTGGCCAGTGATATGACCGAACTGAGCATCGTCGTGGAAGACAGTGGCTGCGGTATTCCCGAGCGGGATATGGGGCGCATCTTCCAGCCCTATACGCAGTTGTCCTCGGGGATCAATGGCACAGGACTGGGACTGGTGATCTGCAAGGGGCTGGTGGATCGCATGGGCGGCCAACTCACGCTGGAGAGTGAGGAGCATGTCGGTACACGGGTAGTGGTCGACCTGACGCTCAAGGCGATGGATTGGCCATTGCAGATTCCCGCCCATATTGATGTGTCCGAGCCGGTACCGCTGGCATCGCTGAATATGCTGGTAGTAGATGACCATGCGGCCAACCGCATGTTGCTGGAACAGCAACTGCAACAGTTGAACCAGCGAGTGACAGTCGCTGCCAGTGGTGCCGAGGCGCTGAGGCTCTGGGAAGCTGACTGCTTTGAACTGGTGATAACGGATTGCAATATGCCGGAAATGACGGGCTATGAACTGGCAGAGACGATTCGTCAGCGAGAGTTACTCAAGGGTGGTCCCAGGTCCAGGATATATGCCTTGACTGCCAATGCCATGGTGGATGAAAGGGATCGCTGCTTGACCAGCGGTATGGACGGTTGTCTGTACAAGCCCGTCAGCATGCAGGAGTTGCGTGATCTGATCGAGAGCGTACAGTCCATGCAGCAAGTCGTCTGTCGTGTCAGCCAGATCAGAAATGTCGATATCTGTTCGGTATGCAAGAGCCTGGGCGTCAATCCCAAAACCGTGATGCAGTTGCTGGAGAAGTTGTACTTCACCAATGCCGAAGATATCGAGGTGTTGCAGGACGCCATCGCCCAGGGAGATCGCTCCCGACAGGCTGAGCTGGTGCACAAGCTCAAGGGGGGGGCCAGAATCATTCGTGCCGATCCAGTGGTAGTGGCCTGTGAGACGGTTGAGCACTGCCTCCAGGAGCAGCAGGATGATGATCAGGTAGGACAACAGATGGCTGTACTGTTGCTGGAGTTGTCGGATCTTCAGGAACATCTCCGAGAACATGCCCTGCCGAATTCCGAGACACTGTAGAGCGAGGGTTGCAGAGCTCCTGTCTGTGCTCGATGTTTGACTTGATGACACCTTTCAGGAGGCTCCATTCCGGGGCCTCTTTTTTTATGCCTTGAAAGTTATTGAGAGTCCATAATCGGTTTTCAGAGATGCATGGGAAGTAAACAAGCTGTTGCTTGCATCTTTTGTCTTCATTTTCTATCGGAATTTTCCTACATGAGGATGGGAGTGTTCTTTGTTGCCTGTGGGAATCTTCCTGGTCGGTGGCTGATTCTGGTGTGAGATGATTTAACCTACGAGGGGTTGTTTTTCTCACACTATCTTGATTGCTGATGATCAGTTTTATTTCTGGTGGTAAATAATGAAGCGTTACTTATCCTTTTTTGTGGTGATGGCCTTTTCCCTGTCTGTTGAGGCGGTTGAATATACCGATTCGCCGTTACGGGAAGGTACAAATAGTGGGCAAGAATTGTCGCTTCAGAATGCCATCATGCTTGCTTTCGAAAATGATCCATCCATTGCCAGAACTGCTGCAGAAATCAGTATCTCTGATGCGCAGATCGATGAGGCGAAGAGTGCCTGGCGTCCTCAGGTATCACTTCAGGGGGGGATGGGCGGCAGTGCCAGTGATGGTGATGACTTCGCCCAATCGGATAACTACGGTCTGGCGTTACGTCAGCTTCTCTATGATTTCGGACGGACCAGTAATAATGTCGACCAATACACCGCCATGCAGGAAGGAAAACGCTACGAGCTGCAGAGCGCGCTGAATGATGTTGGTGGGAGAACGGCACGGGTCTATGTCGAGATTAAACGTTTCGAGGCACTCAGGCGTGTGGTGAATGATGGCATTGCCTCACTGACAGAAGTGCGCAACATCGCCGCGATGCGTGCAGAGGGAGGACTCGGAACCCACTCGGATCTGCTGCAGACAGAGTCACGTATCGCCGCCTTGCGTTCCCAGCAGGCACAGTATGACGCTCAACTGGCGTCGGCGCGGGCCGAGTTGGGAGTACTGACGGGCACTCGGATCAATGGAGTCGGTGATGTACCTGCTGTACTGACGGAGGTTGAAGCCAACCTCGATGCCATCAACTACGAGCAGATACCCCAGGTGCTGCAGGCCGAGGCATCGGCAGAAGTAGCGCGACTGGCAATCGAAGGGGAGCGCAAGGGGTACATGCCATCTTTCAGCCTCGAGGGTGGGCGCACCCACTATGACTCGGACGATGACAGCTACTGGGACAACTCGATCCAGGTCACCGTTGACGCGCCCCTATATCAGGGGGGATCTGTGGGTGCCCGCGTGCGTCAGGCAGAAGGCAATGTGGCCGCATCACAGGCGGATATCAACAAGGTCAAGCAGGATATCCTGCTCAAGGCCGCTCAGGCCGAGTCGAGTATGAGTGGCGCCTCAGGCCGGCTTGTCGCTGCCGAGCAACAGTTGCAGAGCGCGAGACGTTCACGTGAAGTCTATCGCGATGAATACCTGCTCGGACAGCGCAGTGTCAATGACCTACTGAGTAATGAGCAGGAGGTCTATCAGGCACGTGTCGCGCAGCAGAGCGCACTGTATGACCAATGGCAATCGGCCGTCGTCTACCGTACGTCAGTGCATCAACTATTGCCCACTCTGGGTCTTGATCGCCCGGAGACGAAATTGTCTGAAACCTGGTAACCCGGCATGCTTTCATGTTGGGTTAATGGCGGCACAGGGACGTGCCGCCGTCGGCCATCACGCCGACGCGAGACCGTACCACACCAGTAGATCCACGCATCCGCGCCAGTGTGGTGCTGACGACAATCATATCGATCAGGATGAGCTATTTGATTGCCATGTTATTAACCCGGCATGCTTTCATGTTGGGTTAATGGCGGCACAGGGACGTGCCGCCGTCGGCCATCAGGCCGACGCGAGACCGCACCACACCAGCAGATCCGCGCATCTGTGCCAGTGTGGTGCGGACGACAATCAAATTGATCAGGATGAGCTATTTGATTGCCATGTTAATAGTGTGGTGTCCCACAAGTTTATCGTGTGTCAGAACCATCAGGTGCCGTTGGCGGTGTTGCCGCTTTTGGAAAGGGTGTCGGCCATTCCCTGCAAGCGGCATCTGGCCATCAACCCGGTATGGCGTGCTGAAATCATGCCAACTTGTGGGACGCCACACTAGAGCCTCTGGTAGGCACACGCCGGAGGTTCAGGTGCTCTCGCTGGTACTGGAGGGCGTCTCTCGTACTTTTCCCTTCGGTCATATCATCAGAGAGACCACTTTCACGACGGCTCATTCTGGTGCATGGTGCTGTGCCCCCTTCCGGCAGTCAACTGGCAGATGAATGCTGCTTTTCCGAGTTTTATTGGCTGGTTTTATATCGGGCCGTTTTCATGACCATGTTGATTGGTTGTGTATATGGTTTTTGAATGAATTTTTATGAAGGTTTTTCGGAGCCAGGCAGGAAGATTTTCCACAGGTATGCGTGGGTGTTTCTCGGGATTGTGTGTGCTGGTAATGCCTGGCGTGTCACGCAGATATGATGTCAAACATGGCGGTATATCAACAATATGATATCTGGAAAGTGTGGTGTAGTGATTGTTTGAATAGGCAAGGATCAGCAAGGTGTATGGCGGTAGAGTGTCATGGATAAATAAGCTCCATCCAGAGGGACGCATCTATCCACGTCTTGATTCATTGTTCCAGGGTGTCTGGGTGACTCCTTGAATCAGATTGCATGCATGGTGTGCTGGCGAGAAACAATCGCAGCATGACTCTACAACGACAGACGTCGCAGGTAGGTAACGATGGAAATACCACAACGTGACGATCTATTGTCGGCATTCATGGCCGTTGCTCGACATTATCGTCTTGATTTCTCGGAAGAGAGTGTGCGTGTTGCAACCAGCTGGAACAAGGGGGCTACGCTCGATCAGCAGTTGAAGGATATAGCCCGTCACCTGGGACTGGATGCGCGTGAGGTCCGCTACTCCTCTCGGCTATTGAAGAGCTGGCAGATGCCATTTGTGGTCCAATTGGATGACGGACAGATTGGCGTGGTTGAAGGTGAGGACCGGGAAGGGGGGCTGCGGGTCCGCTTCAGCGACAATGGCGGACTGGTGGCCAGTGTTCCGGCCAGGCAACTGAGTGAGAGTGCGGTGCGTGCCATCCTCATGAAGCCACTGACTTCGGTACCGGACGCACGAGTTGACGAGTACATCAAACCGTGGCGGCAAAACTGGTTGTGGGCGACGGTGTTCCGCGACTGGCATCGCTTCGGTGACATCATTGCGGCATCGCTGGTGGCCAATGTGTTGGCACTGGCCGGGATGACGTTCTCGATGCAGGTCTATGATCGTGTGGTGCCGGCGCAGTCCTACCCTACCCTTTGGGTGTTGTTCGGTGGCGTGCTCATTGCCTTCCTTTTTGAGTTCAGTATGCGCCTGGTACGCACCCATACCTCGGATGTCATTGGCAAACGTGCGGATCTGCGCATTTCCGACCGAGTATTCGGTCATGCGCTGCGTATCCGCAATGGTGACCGGTCCCGTTCAACGGCTTCCTTCATCTCCCAGATTCGCGAGCTGGAGCAGATTCGAGACCTGGTGACGTCCACCACCATTGGAACCGTGGCTGACCTGCCGTTCTTCTTTCTGTTCGTCACGGTGGTGTGGCTCATCGGCGGGCCGCTGGTCTACGTGATACTGGCGGCCATTCCGTTGCTGTTGATCCCTGGATTGGTCCTGCAGCGTCCGCTGGCGCGATTGGCCAACGAGGGACTGCGTGAATCCGCCGTACGCAACGCGACATTGATTGAGTCGGTGGAGAACATCGAAGACATCAAGCTTCTGCGTGCAGAGCAGCGCTTCCAGAACCAATGGAATCATGCCAACCAGGTGTCCGCTGATATCAGCAAACGTCAGCGCTTCTATGTGGGCCTGCTGATGACATGGACTCAGCAGGTACAGTCGATTGTCTATGCCTGTGTGCTGCTGATCGGGGCCTACCTGGTGATCCAGGGTGACCTGACTACCGGAGCTCTGGTCGGGACCAGTATTCTGGCCTCGCGGACCATCTCACCGCTGGCTCAGGTTTCCGGCGTTCTGTCACGCTGGCAGCAGGCGAGGGCCGCACGACGCGGCCTGGATGACCTGATGCAGAAGCCGGTCGACCAGCCGGAGCATGGACGAGCGGTACACAAGGCGATGATCCGTGGTACCTACCAGCTCAACAACGTGCAGTTCTGGTACGACGATGAGCGCAAGGTGCCGGATATCGAAGTAGGACGTCTGAATATCCAGGCCGGTGAGCGCGTTGCCATCCTGGGTCGCAACGGTGCCGGAAAGTCGACGTTGCTGCAGTTGCTGGCCGGTATGCAGCTGCCGCGCGTCGGTCAGGTGCTGATTGACGAAGTGAGCATCGATAATCTGGATACTGCTGATCTGCGCCGTGATCTGGGCTTTCTGCATCAAGGTTCTCGGCTGTTCTTCGGCACCCTGCGCGACAACCTGACGCTTGGCAGGCCGGATGCCAGTGATGAGGAAATCCACCAGGCACTGACGCTCAGTGGCGCCCTGACTCTGGTACAGCAGCAGCAGGGCGGACTCGAGTACATGATTCTCGAAGGTGGCCGTGGCCTCTCCGGTGGTCAGCGTCAGTCACTGTTGTTGGCTCGCATGCTGTTGTGCGATCCCAATATCGTGCTGCTCGATGAGCCCACGGCAGCAATGGATGATGTCACCGAACGCCAGGTCGTCAACCAGCTCAAGAACTGGGTGGGGCAACGCACTCTGGTTGTCGCCACCCACCGCCCGGTGATTCTCGAACTGGTCGATCGGATCATCGTCGTCAACGGCGGGAGGATCATCAGCGATGGTCAACGTGACGAGGTGATCAGCAAGTTCTCACGTGGCGATAATACGGCACAGGAGGCCCGCCAATGGACGGTGAATCAGTAATGGCCCGTGCTCCATCAGACAAGGTGCTGAGCGAACCGCGTTTGCCTCACAGTCGCATTGTGGTGTGGTTAGTGGTAGCGGCTTTGGTAGCCTTTGGTGGCTGGGCCTGGTATTTCCAGATTGATGAGGTGACCACCGGTAGCGGCAAGATTGTGCCGTCCTCCAATGAGCAGGTGGTGCAGTCTCTGGAAGGCGGTATCCTCAAGGAACTGCTGGTTAAACCCGGGGATATTGTCGAGAAGGGCCAGGTACTGGCAAAACTGGATCCTGTTCGTGCCGAGTCGGCTGTGGGCGAAAGCCGTTCGCATCTGCTGGCACTGTTGGCCAGCTCCGCGCGACTGACCGCCGAGGTCAGTGATACGGAGCCCCAGTTCCCCGAGGAACTGAATGACCACCCAGGCTTGATCGAACAGGAGATGAGCCTCTATCGGTCTCGACGCTCCAGTCTGACGGAAACGGTGTCTGGCCTGGAGGAAGAGCGACGCCTGGTGCAACAGGAAATCAACATGACCCAGCCCTATGTCGCTCGCGGTGCTGCCACGGAAGTCGAAGTGCTGCGTCTGCGCCGTCAGGCCAGTGAGCTGAGCAATCGCATCGAGGAGGCGCGCAACCAGTATTACGTCAAGGCACGCGAGGAACTGGCCAAGGTCATGGGGGATATCGAGTCATTGCGCTCGGTGGTAAGGGGCCGCCAGGACTCACTGCAGCGATTGGAGTTCATCTCGCCGGTACGCGGTATCGTCAAGGATATTGAAGTCACCACTGCAGGAGGAGTGATTCCGCCCAACGGCAAATTGATGAGCATTGTCCCCCTTGAAGACCAGTTGCTGGTCGAGGCCCGCATCTCGCCCCGTGATGTTGCCTTTATTCATCCCGGGCAGCATGCCGAGGTCAAGATCACCGCATACGACTACTCCATCTATGGTGGTCTCGATGGTGAGGTTACGGTGATTTCACCGGACACTACTCAGGATGAAGTGCGTCGGGACACCTGGTATTACAAGGTGTATATCCGCACGGATCAGTCGTGGCTGGAAACCGATGATGGTAAACAGCATCCGATATTTCCCGGCATGATCACTACGGTGGACATAGCCACCGGCTCACGCACGATCCTCGATTATCTGCTCAAGCCATTCAACAAGGCCCGGGAAGCGCTGCGCGAACGGTAGTGGCGGCAGGCTCGTGAAGAGCGGTGATTACTCATCCATGCTGGCATCGATCACCACGCGCTGCGGCTCCGCGGTGGGGTTGGCGATACGTGCCAGCAGTAGGTGGATGGCCTGGTGGCCGGCATATGAGGCATCGAAGCGGGTGGTGGGAATGCGGATATCGAAGATACCGCAATAGGGCAGTTGGTCGACGCCAAGCACCGTGGCGTCGTGGTAGGAAATACCGCCATCGTGTAGTGCACTCAGCGCCCCTAGAGTCATCAACTGGTTGAGGCCGACAATGGCGCTGGGCTGGCCGGATTCGCTCAGGTAGCGGACTACGGCATCGTAGGCGGGCTCGAAGTTGTAGAGACCCTCGCGCCGGTCGAGCTTGATGCTGGCATTGGCCTGCCCGTAGGCGTCCTCGATTCCCTTGAGGCGCTGCCGGGTAATGTACGAACTGGCTGGCCCGGTGAGCACCAGCGCTTGATCGAGGTTGCGCTTGAGCATGGCGTTGCCGAGTAGCCAGCCAGCCTTGCAGTTGTCGAGCACTACTTGGGGAAAGTCCTCGACAGGCAGGGTGCGGTCGAGCATCACCAGCGGCAGTTGGGCATCGCGCAGGGTGTCGATATATACCGGCAGGTAGTCCAGCGCATCGGAGACCGGCGAGAGGATGATACCCGCCACCTGGTAACTGAGCAGCGTCTGGATGGCGGCCGCTTCGACGTTGCTGTCGCCATCGGTATCCATCAGCAGAATGTCGTAACCACGGGCCTTGGCATCGCGGGAGATGGCCTTGATCGCTTCGCTGTAGAAGGGGTTGTCGATACTGGCAATGACCACGCCGATCAAACGACTCTGACTGCTGCGTAGCTGGCTGGCGAAGGCATTGGGCACATAGCCCAGCTCCCGAGCCGCTGCCAGAATTCGCTCGCGGGTTGCCGACTTGACCTTGTCCGGATGCTTGAAGGCACGTGACACCGTGATATTGGTCAGCCCGACATGGCGGGCGATATCGTTGATGGTGACCGTGCCTTTGCGTTTCATGGGCATCCTGAGCTGATGGCGGGTGATTCGGGGCAGACTATCACACGGCGGTGTAGCCGCCATCGATCGGCAGGCAGGCGCCGGAGATCATCGAGGCGGCATCGCTGAGCAGAAATGCCACCGGGATCGCGACTTCCCGCGGCATGGCGAAACGTCCCAGGGGAATGGCGGCCAGCATCGGGTCGCGTTTCTCCGGTGCCGACCAGGCCATCTCGGCCATGGGGGTCAGTGTGACGGTGGGATTGACGCTGTTGACGCGAATGCCGTGGGGGCCCAGCTCCAGACACAGTACGCGGGTCATGGCATCCATGGCCGCCTTGCTGGCGCAGTAGCCGAGATGATCCTGCAGCGCGGCACTGGCGGCCTGGCTGGACACATTGACGATAGCGCCCTGGCGCTGGTGCTTGATCATGTTGCAAGCCACCTCACGTGCTACCACAGCGCTGGCCACCACATTGGTGTGCAGAATCTGTTCGAGATCCCCGGCCTTGAATGTCAGGGCAGAATCGAGAATCGAGATTCCCGCACAATTGACCAATCCATCAAGGGCCGGCAGCCCGCCAAGTGTCTGCTGAACCTGATGCTCATCGGTGATATCCATCACCAGGCTCCGGCAGTCCAGTTCCGAGGCCAGCGCCTCCAGGCGTTCGGCATTGCGGCCAACCAGCAGTGGCTCGGCGCCTGATTCACGCAGCAGGCGGGCGATATCCTCACCAATACCGCTGCTGGCGCCGGTTACCAGAATGCGTCTGTCTCGCAGGTCGATGAGTCGGTTATCGGAAGACATTTCAGGCGACTTCTCCAGGGAGTTCAATGGCGTCCAGACGGTGCATCAGCGGTTGCAATGCCGGATACAGGTCGCAGTAGCACTGGAACAGCGCATCATAGGTGGCTTGGACATCCGGGTTGGGGATGGCGCGTTCGATCAGGGTTCCATGCAGTTCACCATCGTCGAGGGACAACAGCCCCTGATGACGTGCTGCCAGCAGACCGGCACCCAGTGCGGCTTCGACATTCTCGCGATAGGTGTAGACAGGGTGGCCGGTGATATCGGCGATGATCTGCATCCACAGGTCGGACTGGGTGACACCACCGACGACAATCAGGCGGGGGTCCAGCTCGACCTGCATCGATGCTCCGGCCTGCATGTTGTGACGCAGGGCAAAGGCCACGCCTTCGAGCACGGCGCGATACATATGCTCGCGGCGATGGGTGAAATCGAGGCCGATGAAGGCGGCGCTGGCGCGGGCATCCCACACCGGGCTGCGTTCACCCATCAGGTAGGGCAGAAACAGCAGCCGGTTGGCACCCGGTGGCAGGGCGGCAGCAAGCGCTTCAAGTTCGGCGTAGATCGCGCCATGGTCATTGCGATCGGCGAAGAAGGTGTCCAGATACCAGACGACTGAGGCGCCCGCGGTCAGGGCGCCGCCGAAGGTATAGATATCGCGCTGGCCGTTGAGTACATGGGGAAAGCTGATCAGGCCACTGCCGGGCGTTGGTCGCTGGTTGATCATGCCCCAGCACATGCTGGTGCCGATCATGGCCACATGATGGCCCGGCGCAGTGGCGCCACCGGCGAGGGTGGCCATGGCGGCATCGACACCGCCGGCGACGACGGCAATCCCTTCGGGTAGACCCAGCCTCTCGGCCATGACGGCATCAAGTGAGCCGACGGCATCACCCGAGTCGACGAGGCGTGGTGGCAGCTTGTCGATATCGAGGCCGAGTGCCGTGGTCATCTCCTCGGACCAGCAACGACTGATCAGGTCGTAAACCCCACCGATATTGCCAGCCGAGCTGTGATCCACGGCCAACTCTCCGGTCAATCGCCAGGCCATGTAGTTGTTGGGCGGTACCAGATAGCGCGTGCGTGCCCAGATATCCGGGCGTTCCTGCTTCAGCCACATCATCTTGGTGAAACCGTAGTAGCTGTCGACACCGTTGCCGGTAACCGCTTCCAGCCGGGCCAGATCGACATGCTGCCTGACCCAGTTAACTTGAGGCTCCGCACGACGATCCATCCAGATCAGACAGGGATGCAATGGCTCCATGGACTCGTCCACCGGGATGCCCGAGCCTCCGTACAGGCTACTGATGCACAGCGCCTGAATGGATGCCGGCTCGACATCCTTCGACGCCAGGCAACCCTTGATGCAGGCCACCACGGCCTGCCACCAGACATCGGGCCACTGCTCGGCCCACCGGGGCTGCGGGGTATCGACACGATAGCCCTGTTGATGGCTGGCGATGATGCGACCCTGACCGTCGAGCACCAGTGCCTTGGTGCTCTGGGTACCGATGTCGATGCCAATCACATGGGGGGGCATAGGGGGCTCCTTTGGGGCGGAGTGCTACGAGCTACGAGCTACGAGCTACGAGCTACGAGCTACGAGTCGCGAGCTATGAGCCGCGAGCAGTTCGGCGGCGGCATTGAGTCTGAGCTCTCGACTCTGTTACCGGCACCGCTATTGAAATCCGGTCCTGTTCAGCTCGGAGCTCGCGGCTTCTGGCTCGTCACCTCATGGCCTCAACAACACCTTGATCGAGTCCGTGGAGTCGGCCAGTTCAAAGCCCTGATGGAAGTCTTCCAGCGCCAGGCGGTGAGTGACGATGCCTTTTGAGGTGATCAGACCACGGGCGAACAGGTCGATGGTCACAGGGTAGGTATAGGGCGCCAGATGTGCGCCGCGGACATCCAGTTCCTTGCGGTCGCCGATGATCGACCAGTCGACACTGGTTTCCTTGCCGAACACGCTGAATTCGACGAAGCGCCCCAACTTGCGGATCAGGTTGAGGCCCTGGACTACCCCCGCCGGGACCCCCGTGGCTTCGATATAGACATCACAGCCATAGCCGTCGGTTACCGCACGGACTTCTGCCTCGACATCATCGCGGGCCGGGTTGAGCACCATATCGGCGCCGAACTGCCTGGCCAGTTCCAGACGTTCGTCGACCATATCGATGACGATCAGCTTGCGTGGCGTCTTGAGGTGAGCGATCTGTACCATGCCCAGGCCAATGGCGCCGGCACCGGCGATCACCACCACATCGTCGAGCTGGATATCGCCGCGGTTGACGGCATGCACCGCACAGGACATCGGCTCGATAAAGGCTGCGTCGTCCTCGCTGACCTCCTCGGGAATGCGGTGTACCCGCCCGGTCGAGCCGATCTTGAGGTACTCGGCCATGCCGCCTTCCGCTACCACGCGCTGGAAGCCATGGATATTGTGCACTTCACACATCCAGTAGTGACCGGAAGTGCAGTAGCGGCACTTGTTGCAGGGCACGATCTGCTCGGCGATGGCGCGATCGCCCAGCGAGACGCCGAAGTGTTCCGCCGCGCCCTCGCCCAGTTCGACGACTTCACCGAAGAACTCGTGGCCAGCGGCCACCGGCGCCTTGACCCAGGGGTCGTCGCCTTCCCAGAACATCGCGGCGCCTGAGCGGCACTTGCAGTCACTGGCGCAGATGCCGCAGGCGACGATCTTCAGCAGCAGTTCATTGGGGCCGGGCCGAGGGGTGTCACGGTTCTCCAGGCGATAGTCATAGGGCGCGTGGCAGACCACGGCATTCATCTTGTCATTGATGATGGACTTGTCATTGTGGGTCGACATCGGAGCCTTCCTTATCTCTGTTTCATCTCGGTGCGGGTGAGGTGTATCGGTGCTCAGGGTGCACGCTTGCGGCTGATATAGATGGCCAGCAGGATGATGCAGCCCTTGATCACGTTCTGCAGGTACGGCGAGACCCCCATCAGATTGAGACCGTTGTTGAGAACACCGAGCAGCAGGGCGCCGACCAGAGTGCCGAGGATCATGCCGCGACCACCGGTGATGGCAGCACCACCCAGCACCACGGCGGCAATGGCATCGAGCTCGAAACCGACTCCGGCATTGGGTTGGCCACTCATCAGGCGTGAGGTCAGAATCAGACCGGCAATGGCGGCAGTGGTACCGCTGAGCACATAGACCAGCATCTTGTAGCGCGACACCCGGATACCCGACAGGCGAGTGGCTTCCTCGTTACCGCCAATGGCATACAGGTAGCGACCGGTGGCCGTGTGGCTGAGCAGCACATAGCCGATGGCGAAGACGGCGATCATGATGATGATCGGCATCTCGATGCCCGCCAGGCTCCCGCGGCCGAAGAAGGCGAACTCGGCAGGCAGGCCGGAGATGGGATAGCCCCCGGTATAGATCAGTGCCAGACCCCGGGCAATGCCCATGGTGGCCAGGGTAACGATGATCGGCGGCATTCCGGCGAAGGCCACGAAGGCGCCGTTGATGGCACCGAAGGCGGCGCCAACCAGCAGTCCCGCGATGATTGCTACGCTGGGTGGCATGCCTGCCACCATCAGTCCAGCCATGACCGTGCCTGACAGGGCCATCACCGGCCCCACGGAGAGGTCGATACCCCCGGTCAGAATCGCCAGGCTCATGCCAGCAGCGAGAATGGCGATGATCGAGGCCTGGCGGGCCAGATTGAACAGGTTACTCGAGGTCAGGAAGTTGTCATTGATCAATGCCATGGCAACAAAAACCACAATGAATCCGATCAATGGGTAGAACACCGGAGTGCGGCGAAAGCGGGCCAGCCAGGATCGAGAATGATCATGACGAGGGCTGGTGGAGGCGGTTTGGCTCATGCGCTGAGTCCTCCAGTGGCGTGATGCATGATGGATTGGGAATCGAGTTCATTGCCCTGCAGCACAGCGGCGATGGCGCCCTGGTAGAACACCGCGGCGCGGTCACACAGGCCCAGAACCTCGGGCAGCTCCGAGGAAATCATGATGATCGAGACGCCCTGGGCGGTGAGTTCCTTCATCAGGGCGTAGATTTCCGACTTGGCGCCGACGTCGATGCCTCGAGTCGGTTCGTCGAAGATCAGTACCTTGCATCGGTGACCCAGCCAGCGGGCGATGACGACCTTCTGTTGGTTACCACCGCTGAGATTGCCGACTGGCGTCTCGGCACTCGGGGCCTTGACCCTGACGGATTGCATCAGGCGTTCGGCGTTGCTGACTTCTGCGTTTCGGCGCAGCAGGCGGGCGCCGTTGCGGTACTGGTCGAGGTTATTGAGGCTGATGTTGTCGCGGCATGAGAAGGGCAGGATCAGCCCCTGGCTCTTGCGGCTTTCCGGCAGCAGACCGATGCCGTGTTCCAGGGCGATGGCCGGATGGCTGAAGTTGACGCTGTGACCTTCCAGGGTAACCCGGGCCGCGGCCGGACGAGTGGCACCGATCAGGCCCATGGCAAACTCCGAGCGTCCCGAGCCCACCAGCCCGGCAAGACCAAGAATTTCTCCTCGGTGCAGCTTGAGTGAATGTTCAGGGCCGTTCGGTGTCAGGCTCAGGGCCGCCACATCCAGAACCACGTCGTTGTAATCGGCATCACAGCGGCGTATCGGAAAGATGTTCTCGACCCTGCGGCCGACCATCTTTTCGATCAGGTCGTCGGCGTTGGTATCGGCGACAGCCAGTTCGTCAATCTTCTCACCGTCACGCATGACCGTGACCCGGTCGCAGATGGTGAAGATTTCTTCCATGTGGTGAGAGATGAACACCATGCCCACCCCCTGGCTGCGCAGCTCGCGCATGATATCGAACAGGTGATCGGCTTCGCTGGGTGTCAGAGTGGCGGTGGGCTCATCAAGCACCAGAATGCGGGCATCCAGTGACAACGCCTTGGCAATCTCGATGAACTGCTGCTCGGCTACGCTCAACTCGGCAATGGGACAGTCGAGTGAAATCGAGACCTTGAGGCGTTGCAACAGGGTTTCGGTCTCACGAATCATGCGTCGGCGGTCGCGCAGACCGAGGCGATTCTTCAATTCGCGGCCGAGGAAGATGTTGTCCACGGCATCCAGCCAGGGAATCAGGCTGAATTCCTGAAAGATGATACCGACACCGGCCTTGAGTGCATCCTGATAACCATCGAAGTGGCGTGTCTTGCCATCGATGAGAACCTTGCCGTCATCCGGCTGGTAGATGCCGCACAGAATCTTCATCAGCGTCGACTTGCCGGCACCGTTCTCGCCGAGCAGCGCCATCACCTCGCCTTCGTGCAGGTCCAGCGACACATCGCTCAGCGCCTTGACGCCGGGAAATGCCTTGGAGATATGGCGTAATGAGAGAAGAGGGGACATCAGATTACCCTCGCACGCCGCCCGGGAAACACTGACTGAATGCCTGCGCAGACGAATCACGGCGTCGCATGGTGCTATCCATCCTCACATATTGCGCTATATGCTGCGGTGGATGCGCGCCGTGCTCCTTGTGCTTCGTCCTGCTCGCCGATGCAATCAGCGCTTCACCTGTGGCGGCGTATCTGTTGAGCTTGAATGAAAGCGGGGTGATTGCCCGTGCGTCTTACCAGCTGAAGTCGGCGGCCTTCTCGCGGTCGATCAGCTCGATATCAATGGGGATTTCGGCCGGAGCGGTGGAAGCACCCCAGTGCTTGGCAAGGCCCAATCCCAGCCCCAGACGCACCATGTCACGGGGATATTGTGCTGAGGTGGCGATGAAGGCGGAGTCCGGCTGCTGGATGGCGGAAATCGCCTCGGGATGCCCATCGACACTCACCAGCTTGATGTCTCGACCACTGGAGTCGATGGCAATCAAGGCACCCAACGAACCGATGTCATTGACGCTGAACACGCCATCCAGTTCGGGGTTGGCCTGGATCAGGTTCTCGGTGACGGTCATTGCATGGGTACGTTCCTGACGACCATTCTGCTTGCCGACGATCTCGATACCTTCATGCTCACCCAGTGCCGCCTCACAACCCTCGATCCGTTGCAGAATGGGGACCACGGGGATGCCATCGAGCAATGCCACCTGCCCCTCTCCGCCGAGGGCATCGGCAAGATATTCACAGGCCTTGTAGCCGGCATCGTAGTTCTTCGAGCCGACAAAGCCATCGATGGGGCCATTGGCCTGGGCATCGATGGCGATGGTGGTCACCCCGGCTTCCTGAGCAGAAAGCACTGCTGTCTCTACACCCACCGAGTCCGTGGGGTTGAGCAGCAGGATATCGATATCACGCTGAATCAGATCCTCGACATCATTGACCTGCTTGGCCACATCGTGACGAGCATCGGTGATGATCAGCTCGGCACCGATGCTTGACGCGGCTTCCTCCAGTGCTTCCTGCATGGTGACGAAATACTGGTTGTTGAGCTCCTGGAAGGACATACCGATCTTCAGCGGCTCATCTGCAGCACTGGCACTCGCTGCCGTCAGGGAACAGGCCAGGACAAGGCTGGACAGCATTGCGCTGTGCTTGAGAGGTGTGACTGGCATGCTTGGCTCCTCGGTTGTTGTTCTTGCTTTGTTTGAAGTTCCGAAAAGTGGTGGTTATCTGCCGATATGATGACGTTGTCATTTAAAATGTTAACGTCAACATTCTTGCAAGCTAGTCGAGCTGAAATGCCAGGTCAATGTCACTGCGACTAAGGTATAGCGGTTGCGGCGAGCAGGACTGCGCCGCTGGCAGGTGCTTATATACAGCCCGGCCTTACTCTCATTTCAGGCGTCTGCCGGTGGGTATCCGACCGTACTGCGACTGCTGGCTGCTCAGGCCTCGAAGCTTGCCAATATGTCATCCGGGGGCTGCCAAAACGGGTCTCTTCGGACTATGCTGCAACTGCTATCAAGTGGTTCGTTTGGCCGCAGGTCCTTGTGCCGATTCGAAAACTTGATACCTGCGAGGGCCAAGTAAACTTCGGTTTCCTTGTCGCGTTACGCAAAGTCACACTTAGGGATGGTCACGGCAGCTGGCGCCAGCTAGGGTTAGGCTATCCATTCGACTAATGTCTCAGGAGGAGATAGTCATGAACGGTAACATGAAACGTACTGTAGGTATGGCCATGCTGATGGCCTTCATGGCTGGCGGCCTGGCTGCCTGTGATAAGGAAGAGGCGCCGGCGGATGAAGCTGAGCAGTCCATGGAATCCATGGAAGAATCTGCCAACGAGGCCGAGCAGTCCATGGAAGAAGCTGGTGCTGCTGCGGATGAGGCCATGGACGACACGGCCGCTGCTGCCGAAGAGACTACGGATGACGCGGCTGCCGCTACCGACGAGGCAGCTGATGATATGGGTGCGGCTGCCGATGAGGCCATGAACGACGCGGAGCAGATGGCTGACGATGCTGGCCAGGCCATGGACGACGCTGCTTCTGAAGCCGACCAGATGGCTGATGAAACCATGGACGATGCCGGTCAGGCCATGGAAGATGCCGGTAATGACATGCAGGATAGTGCAGAAGAAGAAACTACCAACTAAGGCACGCCTTGCCGGCAACGCCGGTTGGCAATCCTTCGCGGCCGGGCAAATGCCCGGCCGCGTTGCGTTCAGTTCGGGAATTCTTGTCTGAAATCATCAAGTCAGCAGGATACCTTTGAAGATTGTTGCCGACACACGCCTATACTGTGCGATGCAGCTATTCAGCTGCCTTTCTGGAGAAGAACCATGATTTATGGGAAGTTTCGTCGCCTGGCGCTGGCCGGTGCTATCGCCATGCTGGGCCTTGGACTGGCCGCTTGTGAGGATGATTCCGCAGAACAGACAGGCGCAAAGGTGGATGAGGCTCGTGAAGCGGTCAAGGAGCAGGCTCAGGGCATGGTCGACCAGGCTGCTGCGGCGCTCGACGAAGCCTCCGACCGAGCGGCTGAGGTTCTTTCCAATGCCGGTGGTATGGCCTCCGAAGCGCTTGATGACGCGACTCAAGTGGTTGACTCCGGCACACAGCAGGCCGGTGATACGGTCACGCGTATGGCGGATGATGCACAGCAGGCCGTCGACGAGGCGGTCGACGATGCCGATGAAGACGTTCAGCAGTCGGCGGATGAGGAAGGAGCCACCGAGTCATCATGAATACCAGAGGCCGGGCATCTGCCCGGCCTCTGTCAGTACGTCTTCTTCACCACTTCTTCCGGCAGTTGCTGGCTGTGGCGCCTGGTTGCCGGAGCCTTTGGTGATCTGTCAGTCGTTCTGTTCAATGCCCTGCACATACCAGGGGGCGCCGTCACGCAGATTGCGGATCAAGTGCCAGGTTTCGTTGAACTCGGTCTTCTCTCCGTTCTCTTCCAGTACTCCGTGGAACAGCACACGAGCCTCGGCCTGATTGTCGTACTCGCGCACTCCGCCCAGTTCGGCGAACAGACGCACGACCTCGGTGCGGTTATTGGCCGGCTGGTTGGCTCGCTCTTCGCGCAGAAGGTTATAGAGTTCGGGGGTGACGTACTCCTGAATACCGGATAGGTCATTGTTGTCCCAGGCACGTTGCAGGGTCATGAAGTGTTCCTTTGCACCACCAAGGAAGCGCTCACGGTCGAACCATTCTGGGTCAGCGACGGGGCCCGTCGAAGCGCTGCCACCTGGCGTGCTGAAGGCGCTGGTGTCATGCTGCTCACGAGACCAGCTGGTTGGTGCCTGAGGAGAGTCCGCATGAGGCGCACTGGTTGCTCCTGCATTGGCTGTGCGGCGTCGCGCAAACAGCTTGAAGAGCAGGAAGGCCAGGCCTGCGATCAGCAGGATGTCCATCAAGCGAAGCTCATCGAAGGCGCCGCCGAAGAACAGTGCGCCGAGCAGGCCGCCGGCCAGCAGACCACCGAGCATGCCGCCCATGAAACCGCCCTTGCGTGGTGCCGTGGCGGGAGTTGCCTGGTTGGGGCGAGCGGCCGACGATTGAGTGGCGGAAGGTTGGTCTGCCTGACGCGAGAAGGTGCCGACGCTCTTGCCGCCACCAGCACGGCGCGCTTCTGCGCTATCCAGAGCAAGGCCGGCTCCGAGCATGGCGACCAGCAGCATGACGATCAAGCGGTTGATGGCGAAAAAATGGCGCAGCACGAGGAAGTGGCGCATCGAGTCGATCTCCAGAGTGAGTGATTGTCCCCGACTGCCAACGAGTCGGATATCGGGACAGGACAACAGGGGGAAAACTCATCCATTCTATCGATTGCGCGGGCAGCGGAAAGACATGACAGTCAAAAAATGAGGAAGGATGGCATGTTGATGGATCCTGAACGCAGTCTATTGCTGATCGTCGATGTCCAGAGCAGGCTGATGCCGGTGATCGAACGGGCCGACCAGGCCGTGTCGGAGATCAGTTGGCTGGTGGCGGTGGCCGAGCATCTGGCGGTGCCAGTGTGGTGTACGGAGCAGAACCCTGACGGGCTGGGGCCGACCGAGCCACGTCTGGCGTCGGTACTGCCGGCATCGACGCGTGGCATCGTCAAGCGCCATTTCAATGCCTGCCGTGAGCCGGGATTTGTTGAAGGGCTGAAGGAGCTGTCGCGGCCTCAGGTAGTGATTGCCGGAGCCGAGGCGCACATCTGTGTGCTACAGACCGCACTGGGCCTGCGCGACCAGGGGTTCGAGGTATTCTGGCTGATCGAGGGTTGTGTCAGCCGTCGTCTGGAGGAAGCCCGCCTGGCACGTGAACGGCTGGTGCAGGCGGGAGGTGTCGTGGTAAGCGCGGACATGGTGGCCTACGAGTGGCTGCAGCGCTGCGATGACAACACCTTTCGTGACGTTCATCGCCGATTGCTCAAGCCGCGAGCCGGACGTCCGCTGCGGCTGACACCATGATATTCGTGCTGCCGGCCGGTCTCAGGCCGGTGTATCGCGGGTGAATACCAGTGTATTGCCTTCGGACTGGGCGGTGTTGAAGCGATAGCCGGCAACATTGAAATCCTTGAGGCCCTCACGGTCGTCGAGTCGCTGACGAATCATCCAGGCTGCCATCAGGCCGCGTGCCTTCTTGGCGTAGAAGCTGATGATCTTGTACTGACCATTCTTGAGGTCTCTGAATACTGGCGTGACCACATCGGCCTTGAGCTTGCGTGCTGCTATTGCCTTGAAATACTCGTTGGAGGCCAGGTTGACCAGTATCGGTGAGCCACTGGCGGCAACAGACTCGTCCAGCTCGGCAGTCAGGGTGTCCTGCCAGAAAGCGTAGAGATCCTTGCCTGCTGGATTCCTGAGACGGGTACCCATTTCCAGGCGGTAGGGCTGAATCAGATCCAGCGGACGCAGCAGACCGTAGAGTCCAGAGAGAATTCGCAGATGCTGTTGGGCAAAAGCATTGTCGTCCTCGTCGAAGGTGTCTGCCTCCAGTCCCACATAGACATCACCCTGGAAAGCCTGGGCAGCCTGCTTGGCATTATCCGGAGTGAAGGGAGGCTGCCACTCGGCAAAGCGTGCTGCGTTGAGCCCGGCAATTCGATCGCTGACGCCCATCAATTCGGCGATCTGCGCAGGGCTGTAGTCACGCAGGATTTCGATCAGCTGCTGACTGCTGTCGAGATAGTCTGGTTGGGTAAAAGTCTCGGTGGTGGCGGGGGTCTCGAAGTCCAGAGTCTTGGCTGGCGAGATAATGCTGAGCATCAACGGGCTCCCTGATGGTCGACAGTGGCCGAAGCGGTAAGAAGAAGAGACGGCATTGTAACAAGCCCCGGCCAGGGCCGGGGCTATGGAGGCGATAGTCTGCCGCCCAGCAGCGGTGGAATCGGAGCGATGAGCTCCGAGGAGGGGAGACCGGGGGCTGCCCCCCCCGGGCCGGGAGGTTCTCAGGGGCTGGGGTTGGGCGTTTCGACGTGAATCGTCTCGATGGCCTCCAGCACCTCATCGGACAGCACCAGGGATTCGCTGCCGAGGTTGCTTTCCAACTGTTCCATGGTAGTGGCACCAATGATGTTACTGGTCAGGAAGGGGCGCGAGTTGACCCAGGCCAGGGCCATCTGAGCGGGATCCAGACCATGTTCTCGGGCCAGCTCGACATAGGCACGGGTGGCACGCTCGGCGAGTGGCGAGTTGTAGCGCTGGAAGCGTTCATAGAGCGTCAGGCGTGCCTTGGGTGGTCGGGCACCTTCCAGATACTTCCCGGACAGCACACCGAATGCCAGCGGAGAGTAAGCCAACAGCCCCACCTCTTCACGCTGGGCGATTTCGGCCAGGCCGACCTCGTAGCTGCGATTGAGCAGGCTGTAGGGATTCTGTACCGAGGCAACACGCGGTACACCGAGGCGCTCGGCGAGCTGCAGACTATGCATGATGCCCCAGGGCGTCTCGTTCGACAGGCCAATGGCGCGGACCTTGCCGGCATCCACCAGCTCCTTGAGGGCGGAAAGTGACTCCTCGAGAGAGGTGGCGTCTTCTTCCTCGTTCCAGCTGTAGCCGAGGCGGCCGAAGAAATTGGTGCCACGATCCGGCCAATGCAACTGATAGAGGTCGACATAGTCGGTCTGCAGGCGTTGCAGGCTGGAGTCGATGGCGGCGTGGATATGCTCGCGGGTCAAGCGGCTCCCGCCACGAACATGAGCCATGCCCGGGCCGGCGACCTTGGTGGCAAGGATCACATCGTCACGTACGCCGCGTTGCTTCAGCCAACTCCCGATGTATTGTTCGGTGCGACCCTGTGTTTCGGCGGTCGGTGGCACCGGATACATTTCCGCCGTATCGATGAAGTTGATACCGAAGGCAACAGCACGGTCGAGCTGTTCGTGGGCTTCGCTTTCGGTGTTCTGCTCACCAAAGGTCATGGTACCGAGGCACAGTCGGCTGACTTTCATGCCGGTCTGGCCCAGCGGACGCGTCTGCATAGTGGCTCCCGGTTGCTGGATGGTGTACGTCTCGAGATGCAGCAAATTCGGCAATGATTCTGCGTGGAATGACAGATTTCATTACCCTGTTAACGGATATCAGTATATCAGCTGAAGTTGCATGATAGCCGCATCGGCACAGGCTTCACGCTGCATTGCAGCGTTCATGGCTCTTGAACGTGGCGTTGCCCTGGGTCAGAGCGCCTGGTAACGGGGGTTGAGTCCTTGTAAACCCAGGCGTATGCTTGCGACCCCACGGTCACAGATGACTCTGTGATACTGCTGATGAGATGCAGGTACGATTACCGTGTTGCAGGTGCACACAGTGGCATCGGCAGTGTGGTAAGCGTGGAGTATGGCTAGCCTGGCTGATGGCTGGCTTTTTTTCTGGGTCTGGTTTCGGGGCGGATCCCTCCGGACCCGGGATTTTCTTTCCGAGAACCCGTATTCAAGGTTGGTTGCCATGCAGCAGGCATCGTCACTCAAGACGCGGCTCGAATATCATCTTGCCCAGCAGCTGTTCCAGACGCGCTGGCTTCCGCGTTCGCCGCGTACCCAGAAGTTGACCATGCGTCTGTTCCAGCGCTGCGCAGATGCCGGTCACCCGGCGGCGCTATCGCTCTACGGCCATATGCTCTATCACCGTGCGCGAGCCCCTCAGGACAAGGCTCGTGGTGCGCGTTACGTGCTTCAGGCGGCACACGGTGGAGATATCCGTGCCCAGTATCAGGCCGGACAGATTCATGAGCATGGCTGCGCCCTCTATCCGCGGCGTTTCGATCATGCCGTGACCTGGTATGCACGTGCCGGTGAAGCGGGGCATACCATGGCGGCGGCACGCCTCGAGCAGGCCTATCGCCATGGTGAACTGGCCTTGCCGGTGGACATGGAACGTGCTGATTACTGGGCCCATCTTGCTGGTATGCAGCATAACGGCTCGCTGGACAATGCTGGCGACCAGCAGCGACACTAGGAGCAGTTCTCGCTGAGATGCCCCGGTATGGGGTTGCGCAGGCCCTTGCGGTAGGTACTCTCGGCGACTTCTGAATCGGCTCGACCAGCCTGGCGGCTGGCCGTCACCTCGAGGACTGTTCCGCCTGTGGCGCTACCGACACTGCTGGATATCGAGGCGTCCGGGTTCGGACGCGGCAGCTACCCTATCGAAATCGGCCTTGCTCGTGCCGATGGCAGCTGCTGTGCCTTTCTTATCCAACCCCTGGATGAATGGACACACTGGGATCCCAAGGCCGAATTACTGCACGGGATTTCTCGTGCACGACTCCAGCGTGAGGGCTATCCGGTGCGCCATGTCGCACGCTGGCTCAATGATGAGCTCCACGAAGAGGGTATTGCCTACAGCGATAGTTGGGGCTATGACAATACCTGGCTGTCACTGTTGTTCCATCATGCCGGGATGATCCCAGGCTTCCGTCTCGAAGCATTGCGACGTCTGCTCAACGAAGAACAGATGGCGATGTGGAGTGACGTGAAGGAGAACATGATCGATCAGCAGGATATCCGCCGCCATCGTGCCGGTGAGGATGCCCGCTTGTTGCAATTGACCTATGCCAGAACCCTCGAACTGACCTCCTCCAGCGACTAGCCCGTTCCCGGGCAACAATCCAATAGCTCAACATGAGCTATTGGATTGCCATGTTATGCCACGTCGAGAGCGGGCTCAGGCGCCGCTGCCTGGTGCAGCGACCTTCAGCAGTACCTTGCCGGTATTGGCATTGGCCATGACGTGTTGGTGTGCCTGTTCGGCCTCGTCAATGGGCCAGTCGGCATCGATCAGCGGTTTGATCGCGCCGCTTTCCAGTGCTGGCCACACATGCTTGACGACTTGAGCGAGAATCTCGCCCTTGGCGTGGGGAGGGCGGGCACGCAGAGTCGAGCCGATGATGCGCTGGCGCTTCATCAGCAGGCGGCCAAAGTCCAGCTCGGCCGAACGGCCTCCCATGAAGCCGATCACCACCATACGTCCATCGGCAGCCAGTACGCGCTGATTGTCGGCCAGATAGCTGGCACCTACCGGATCGAGGATCAAGCTGGGTTCACCCCAGGCCTTTACCGCTTCGACGAAACTCCCCTGATGACGATTCCACCCCGCATCGGCGCCCAGTGCGCGGCAGCGCTCGAGCTTGTCATCACTGCCGACGGTCACGAAGCAGGGATAACCGAAATGGCGGCAGAGCTGAATGGCTGCGGTACCCACGCCACTGGCCGCGGCATGCAGCAGCACACGCTCACCGGGTTGCAGGGCACCTTCCATGAACAGGTTGAGCCATGCCGTGGCATGTACTTCCGGCAGGGCAGCGGCATCACGTAGCGAGAGGCCGCGGGGCACCGGCATCAACTGGCGTTCGTCGACACAGACGCGCTCGGCATAGCCACCGCCGGCAAGCAGAGCGCAGACCTGGTCGCCGGGCGAGAACTGGTTGGCCTCGGGGCCGCAGGCGATGACCGTGCCACTGACCTCCAGACCGAGTACCTCGGAGGCGCCGGGCGGTGGTGGATAGTGTCCAGCCCGCTGCATCAGATCCGCCCGGTTGACGCCGGCCCAGGCCACCGCGATATGCACCTCGCGTCCCTCGGGCGCAGGGAGATCCTCGACAATCTGCCAGTGGAGAGAGCCTTCAGCGGGTTTTTGGACTGAGCCTTCAGCGGGTTTTTGGACGGAGCCCCCAGCGGGTTTGTGGGATGAGCCCTCAGCGGGTTTGTGGGATGAGCCCCCAGCGGGTTTGTGGACTGAGCCTTCAGTGATAACGGTTGCATACATGATCAATGACTCCCGGAGTGAGCGGCGATTCAAGCGACGGTCTGCGACATTTCCATTGGTTTGTCAGCTCAATAGCAGATCGAGCAACTCTTCAGGGGTGGTGGCACTGACCACCGAAGCGCGGGTGTCGGAATTGAGGAAGCCCTGGGCCACGGTGGAGTCGAGGAAGTCGAGGAGTGGGCGATAGAACCCCGAGGTATCGAGCACACCGATGGGTTTTTCATGCAGGCCCAGGTAACGCCAGGTCCAGCTCTCGAAGAACTCCTCGAAGGTACCGATGCCACCAGGCAGCATCACAAAGGCGTCGGCGCGCTGTGCCATCTGAGCCTTGCGTTCATGCATGTCCGCCACGCGAATCAGTTGTGTCAGCCCGGTGTGTGCCTGTTCACGGTCGATCAGGTGATGAGGCATGACACCGGTGACTTCCCCGCCTGCGGCCATGGTGGCATCTGCCAGAGCGCCCATCAGGCCGACGCTGGCTCCACCGTAGACCAGCCCATGACCTCGCTCGGCGAGACACTGGCCAAAGTGCTTCGCCGCGGCCATGAAGCTGGGGTCTTCTCCCCGACGTGAGCCGAGATACACACAGATACTGGCCATGTAATCCTCCTTGAATATGGGGCAGTTGCCTGGCGAGGGGATGCCGTGATGGCTCTCTCAGGGCTCAGGGCAATAGATCGATGATGCCGTAGTGTTCATCGAGCCACTGTCCGACCACATTGTTGCCACACAGGTGGTGAGCATACTGGGTGTGCAGGCAGCGAATCTGGTCATGATTGGCGATACCGCCGATACCACGTTCGCGCATGATGCTCTCGTAGCCGAGGCGTTCGACTTCGCTGCGCTGGGTGGCGCTCATCAGACGCCAGCGGGTATCGATATAGTCCTGGTGGCTGGCGTGGTAGGCCGTGCGGAATGTCTCGTCTTCCTGCACCCGTGCCTCCAGCGACTTGATCACGCCAGCGGCTTCGATACGTGACAGCTCGACCTTCAGCAGTTCGGAACTGAGCCAGTACAGGGTGGGAAAGGGCTTGCCATCGACGATCGGTGCCATGCGCAGCACCAGAGGAGTACCGGTGCCGTCGGTTGCCGCCAGAGTCTCGATGCCGCGGGGAGCGCGCCCGAGTTGCTGGGCAATGATGTCCAACTGCTGGGCATCAGGAGTCGTTTCGGGGCGGATTACCATCGGGGTTGTCTCTTACAAATTTGGTCGAGCGGGCCACGGCGCGGTAGAAGGCGCGACTCAACTGCTCGGGGGTGGCGACGTAGGCCTGTTCGCGCTCGATATACTCCGCAGCACGGGTGATCAGGACATCATAGAGTCGATTGAACGGGGCATCATAATCGTAGGGGTCGGCACCGAACAAGCGGATGTGCGGGTAGTCGGCAAAGCGCTCGAAAAACCATGCCTCCAGCATTGCCTCGGCAGCACGATGCCGCTCTTCATCGTCGGGGTCGAGCCATTGGGTATAGCGTATGGCCATGGCAACAGTTCTCCTGGCGGCAGCGGCTCAGGAAAACACACAAGGCACCGCAGGCTCAAATACCACCGGTGTTGCATTGTATGCTCTGATTCGAGCCGTTCATCAGGAGATTGTACGGCAAAAGGTCATGGATGGCTTATCCACAGTAACCAGGAAGTGACTGGCTGTGGAAAACAGCACTGTTGGCCAACAGTGTGTTGGAAGTCGGCATGCAGAAGGTTGCCGAAGATTCCCGGCAAGACAGTAGGTGCCTTGCCGGGGGAGGGGATTACTGCTCTTCGGCGAGACGCTCGCGGATATTCTCGGCGCGCTCGGAAGATCCCGGGTGGGAAGAGAGCATGCTGCCTTCACCGCCATCAAGGCTGGCCAGCTTCTCGAAGGCGGTGACCAGGCCTTCGCGGGGCACTCCACGCTCGCCGAGCAGGTCGAAGGAGAAGTTGTCCGCGGCAGTTTCCTGACTCTGGGAGAACTGAGCATTGACGAACTTCTCCCCCAGGTCACCCAGCTGGGAATTGGACAGCGCAGTGGCGACGCTGTTGCCGCTGGCTGCGAGAGCGCCGCGTGCTGCTGAGGTGGCGTAGGCGGTCTGCATGGCGGATTTAGAGTGGCCCAGTGCAACGTGGCCCAGCTCATGTCCCAGCACACCCTCGACCTCATTGTCATTCATCATGTCCATCAGCCCGCTGTAGACACGCACACAGCCGTTGGCCATGGCCCAGGCGTTGGGCTCATCGTCCAGATAGACCTTGTAGTTGACCGGAGTTCCATCGATCTGGCTACCGAGGTTGTTGGCGATGGTGGCCAGTCGTTCGCTGTAGACGGAGTCCGGGCCGGCGATCTGGGCTTCGGCATCCATCTGGGCACAGGACTGGTCGGACATGCTCTTGACGTCCTCGTCGCTCAGTGTGGCGGCGTTGAAGGCGGTCATGCCGCTCTGCATCATGGCGTCGGTCGAAAAGCTTTCACAGCCGACGAGAAGGGTAGCGCTGCACAGTGCGGCAACGGCAAACGAGGTACGGAGTTGCATGGTCATCGTCCTGTTGATGAGGGCTATCTATCATCTATCGCTGCCAACCCACCAGGCACGAGCATTGGTACTCTTGCTGGGCTGGAGGTGTCTCATGACATCTCTATCCGCGCGGGCGAAAGAGCCTGATTCGGGTAGGGGAGGAGGCGCGGGGCTGAGCTTGGCATACCTTAAAGGGCTATTCGAGAAGTCTCAACCATTTGCACCAGGAGGATTACTGAAGTCCCAGCCGCTGCAGCGACACGCTCTGCAGGACATTCAACGGGCAATACTGGTCACGGTGGCTCGAGTCTGTTCGATGAGATCGCGAGGCGACAGACTCAGTTCGAGGCCGCGACGGCCGCCGCTGACGTGGACGGTGTCCAGCGACTGGCAGCTGTCGTCGATAAAGGTAGCCAGGCGCTTCTTCTGCCCCAACGGACTGATGCCTCCAACGACATAGCCTGTGGCCCGTTCGGCCTCGTCCGTAGTGGCCATGGAGGCCTTGCGAGCGCCGGCGGCGCGTGCCAGCGCCTTGAGATCCAGTTGTCGGGAGACCGGAACGATGGCGACTACCAGGGTGTCAGCGTCAAGACGGGCCATCAGAGTCTTGAACACCTCGTCGGTGGAGAGGCCAAGGGTGTGCGCCGCTTCCTCGCCATATGCCGGAGCGCGTGGGTCATGTTCGTAGGAGGTTACCTCGAATTCGACTCGGGCCTTCTCGAGGGCCTTGATTGCCGGTGTCATGAGTTCTGGGTCTCGGTTTCGTGGAGATGAGCTTCCAACGCCTCTCGCAGGGCGCCGCGGATCGACATGGCCGCCTTGCTGGCATGGTCAAAATTGACCAGTACCGTGTGACCGGTGTTGGTGAGGCGACCCTGTTGCCAGGCCTGCTGGGTCACCGTAAAGGAGCTGTTGCCGAGGCGTGAAAGCCAGGTGCGGATTTCGACATCCTGGCCATAGTAGAGCTCGGCATGAAAGTCGACTTCAAGTCGCGCCATGATCAGTGACCACTTGCGCGGGTCGAGGTCAGGGGTGAACAGTCGAAACAGATCATTGCGGGCCAGCTCGAACCAGGCCGGCAGGCGAGTATTGTTGATATGACCCAGGGCGTCGGTGTCGTAGAACGCGGGTTCTATGGTACGCGTCAACATCAGGCTTTTTCTCCCTTCGAGATGGGCAATGGATGGATCCGCACTACAGCACGTTCTACAGAATCATCCCGAGCAAGCGCTTGGTCAACCCTTGCTGATAGATAATGGCAGCCCCGGAGGTGCTCTATGGCGTCTCGATTGCCGTTGACGAACGGCGGCGTTGCCACCAGCTCCGCAAGCGAGTCCACAGCAGCAACCAGAGCGTGGCGGCAGCAAAACCCAATAACGTGCCTGACCACAGGCCAAGGCTGGCATAGGTCAATGACACCACCAGGGCGTAGCACAGCAGAGAGCCGAGCCCGAGCGGATAGTGCTTGATGACCGTGGCAACTGGAGCGGCGCCCTGGGCCAGGTGGAGAATCACCAGGAACGGATACATGGTGACCGGGAAAGCTGCCATGACACCGGCCCAGGCGGCGGGTAACACATGGGCGAGGCCGGTGATCAGGAAGATGATGCCGGCAGCCAGCCCTGCTCGTAGTGCCAGGGCGGACCATGCAAAGCCGCCGCGAGGCGTCGCTCGGGTTTCAGGAATGCGGCGGTACAGCCAGCTGAACAACGCGATGGCGACCAGTGTCGTCAGAGTGCCGCTGACACGGGTGAAGTCGAGTTGAGTCAGCATCAGGCTGGTGGCCAGCCAGGCGATCAGTCCCAGACCGGTACCGCGAAGTATGCCCGGCAGGCCATCGCGACGACCCGCGAGCAGATAGCCGCCACCGAAGGCCAGCGTGGCTGTGAACCCGGCAAGGGTATGTACGGCGCCATCGGCAGCAAATTGAGGCGACAACTCCAGACCGATAAAGAACAGCGCAATGGCGGTCCCCAGAGGATAACCCGCCAGAAGGCCTGCCACGCGGGTACTGACCTGCTCGGCGATCACCGAAAGCCCAAGTACCATGCTGATGGAGACCAGCAACTTGGCCAACTGCCAGGACAACGGGACTTCCATATATGTCGTTCCTTGTTGTTGAAAGCTACGAGGTACGAGCGCCTCAATGGCGCCGGTCGGGTGCCTCGCTGTAGAGCCTAGACCAGTCGCAACCCCTGGCGGTCGGCCCAGGCGGCTGTCACCGCGTGGCTCAATTGGCTACGCAGGTGGTCCGGCAGGGCGCTCAGGGCTGCATCGCGGTTGGTGAAGTCGCGGTTGCGCAGCCAGCAATAGGCCCAGGCGCAGGCTTCGTTGTCAGACTCTGGAGTCGGCCGAGCCGGCATCTGTACCAGCAGGAACAGCGCCGTACGCACTGCCCAGTGCGGCGGAAGCTCTCCTCCTTCGGCCCAGTGCTGCAGTTGCTCGCCATTGGGAGTTTCGCCTGGATCGCCCAGGCCGGCAACGCGTGCGGTCTCGGCAAGAATCAGAGCCAGCCTGTCGGCATCGCCGCGACCCAGGATCAGCCACTGTCGGATCAGGGCCGGCATTCCTCGGCAGACCTTGGCGTAGAAGCCGTCTTGCGGCATGGTGCTTGTCATAGTTTCATTCTGCTTTGTGAGGCGCTACTGAAGGCGCTCGACAGTGAGTTCGTCAGGGAGACATCCATGAGTTTCGATTTTGCCACGCCGATCAACCGTCGGCAGCCCCGTTTGTCGTCTGATGCTGCCGAAGACGTTATCGAGTGGCCATCCCAGAAGTGGCATCGCTACGACGAGGACGTGCTGCCGCTATGGGTGGCGGACATGGACTTCCGTTCGCCACCGGAGGTAATCGAGGCGCTGCAGGCCAGGCTCGAACATGGTGTCTATGGCTATGGACTGGTGCCGGATTCGCTGCGTGCGGCGCTCTGCGAGTGGAGTGTCAGGCGTTACGACTGGGACATCGAGGCCGGCTGGCAGCACTGGTTGCCCGGTGTGGTGCCGGCACTGCACCTGGCCAGCCTGGCCTTTACCGAACCCGGTGATGGTGTGATGACCGTAACGCCGATCTACCCTCCTTTTCTACAGGTGGCAAGACGCACCGGGCGAGAACTGCAGCAGGCTGCGCTAGTGCCGCCCGAGAGTGAAGAGGGGCAGTGGACGCTGGACCTGGATGCACTGGAGGCGGCCGTTACCGAGCGCACGCGCTTGCTGTTGTGGTGCCACCCTCATAATCCCACTGGCCGTCAATGGAGTCATGCCGAGTTGGAGGGACTGGCGGCCTTCGTCGAGCGGCATGACCTCGTAGTGGTGTCGGATGAGCTGCATTGTGATCTGCTGCTCGACGAGGGAGCCCGTCATGTCCCGCTGGCGGCGGCATTTCCCCAGCTTGCGGCACGTATCGTGACGCTGTGGGCACCGTCGAAGACCTTCAATCTCGCGGGTCTGACAGCGGCCTGTGCGATCATTTCCGATGCCCGGCTGCGGCGGCGTTTTGTCGAGACTGCGAAGGGATTGATGCCGGATGGCAATGTGCTGGGCCTGGTCGCGGCGGAAGCCGCATTTCGTCATGGCGAAGCCTGGCGCCAGGCTTTGCTCGATGTGCTGCGCGGTCACCGGCGAGCTCTGGTGGAGCGCGTCGCCCGCTGGCCCGGCGTGCAACTGGCAGCACCGCAGTCGACCTATCTGGCCTGGCTGGACCTGCGCGAGTCACACGTCGGCAGCGCCGACTCCCCGGCAGCAGAGTTGCTGAAACAGGCCGGAGTGGCGCTGTCGGACGGGGCGGATTTCGGCTGGCCCGGCTTCGCCCGGCTCAATTTCGGTACCACAGCACAGCAGCTCGAGCTGGCACTCGAGCGCATGGATAGGGTGCTGGGGTAAAGCGAGCGGTAAGCTATAAGTTATAAGCTGTAAGTAACCCCGTACCCCATATCCTTGGGGAATGGGTTTGGTCATACACGGATCTGTTGGCTGCTGTGTTGCCGGTTCCATGTACGGGGCGCGACACTTGCTTACCGCTTACCGCTTACCGCTTCAATACAACAACGCAAACAACTTGCGCCGGTAGTCCACGGTCAGCGGGTGGTCGGCTCCCAGGGCGTCGAATACCCGCAGCAATGTCTTGCGTGCGAGATCATCACCATAGGCTCGGTCGCTCTTCATTACGGCCAGCAGGCCAGGCAGGCCGTTCTCGTAGTCGCCGTCAGCTACCTTGCGCAGCGCGCGCAGGTAGTTGGCCTCGCTGTCATCACGACTCTCCATGGCGGCCAGATCGTCCTGGCTGGGGGCCTCCTCGCTGAATTCAATGCTGGCACGCACACCGCGTGCTGCCGGGGCATCACGTTCTTCGGGGGGCAGTGCGTCGAGGAGCGCACGGGCTTCGTCATTACGCTGTGCCGATACCAGGGTACGCGCCATCTGTATCTGATAGGCATAGTGTTCGGGGTACTGCTGAGACAGTTCCTGGTAGATGCCCAGGGCAGTGTCAGTGTCGCCGTTGGCCAGTGCCTGCTCGGCAAGTTCCTCTGGGCTGGCCGGAGCATCCTCGGGTGCCGGGAAGTAACGGCCCAGCCATTCGCGAATCTCCTTCTCCGGCAAGGCGCCCTGGAACTGGTCGACGAGGCCGCCTTGACTGATCAGCTTGACGTCGGGTACCGAGCGCACGCCCAGTTGGGCGGCGATATCCTGGTTGTCATCGATGTTGAGCTTGGCCAGCAGGAAGGTGCCACGATATTCGCGGACCAGCTTCTCCAGTACCGGCATCAGGTTCTTGCAGGGTTCGCACCAGGGAGCCCAGCAGTCCAGTAGTACCGGGATACGCGTCGACAGCTCCAGCACCTGCTGGATATTGCTGCGATCGACATCGAAGATCAGGTCACTGTCGGCAGGCGCCTGAGCCTGCTGCTGCGATGGCTGCTGTGCACCGGCTTCGGGGGTGGCGCTGATGGGCTCGCCGGAGCGTGGGTCGACAATGGGCATGATGAAGCCTTCTGGAGGTGTAATGGGGCTGAACGTATAGAGCAAGGATGTGGGCGGCGAGTGACGACTTCAAGTCCCGCGCAAGGCTTATGCCAACTTATAGGATGCAACGCGGGTCAACAATCGTAAGCGGGTTCGGGGCAGCGAAGAGGAACCGCCATGGCGGTCGCAAGTCGTTCGGCGGAACGATCCAGGGCATCGAGTCGAGCATGATCCAGCGTTGCAGACTTCCTGGGTGGAGGAGCCAGACGACAGGATAGCCTGGTGTCAGCCGATGACAGCAGCTGGATTTGCCGTATGGCCGGCCGAATAGAGTGCGGACTACAGCAGAGTTGCTGGGGATCTGGAATAGAAGCTTATGTAAGCAATGATTGATCTACGGCAGAGCGTCCTGACGGATGTTTGTTCTGGCATAGTTTTATCACAAAAGGGTCGCTCGGAGAGGTTCACCGCGGCCCCTCTATCGGGGTAGGCTGACAGGGCAGCCAACAAAAAATGGGACAGCCCATGAGGCTATCCCATTTTTCTGAAGATGGTAGCGGGGACCGGATTTGAACCGATGACCTTCGGGTTATGAGCCCGACGAGCTACCAGACTGCTCCACCCCGCATCAACGTGGGGCGTATTCTACGACTTTTGGCGAGGATGTCAACCCTGTGTAGAAGCGAGTGTGAATAAGCGTGGTGGCCGTGCTCTCTGGTCCATACTGACAGAGCGCTGTGATCTGGATTGCTGGCGGCGCCACGATGGGACTGTTGTCCAGCGGCGTTGCCTGAAGCTCGTGTTCAGAAACGCAGTGGAACAGCAGTGGAGCAATGGAATGGTTGTCACAGGATCTCAAACTGCACTCGGCAACATGGAATGTGTCAGCGACCGCCTTGCGGTCAGGGTGATGGGTTAGCCAGTAAGTGTTAGTCAGTAAAGAGGTGCGCCATTGTCAGTGCAATTGCATGATGGCGCCAGAATGACAATCAGGGAGGTCGTCAATGACTCAACAGAAGACTGTTGCTTGGGTTACCGGTGGAACTGGAGGTATCGGAACTGCCATCTGCCGCGGGTTGGCGGATGCCGGTTATCAGGTACTGGCCGGCTACAACAACCCAGAGAAGGCCAGGACCTGGTTGGAAACCCAGCGTACGGATGGTTACGACAGCATCGATATCCTGGGTGTGGATCTCACCAGCTATGAAGCCTGTCAGAACGGAGTAAATGAAGCGCGAGAGAAGTACGGTCCGATCTCGGTACTGGTCAACTGCGCAGGTATCACACGCGATGGTACGCTGAAGAAGATGAGCCCGGACCAATGGAACGAGGTCATCGATACCAACCTGAATAGTGTCTTCAACACCTGTCGTAGTGTTATCGAGAGCATGCTCGAGGAAAACTACGGCCGCATCGTCAACATCTCTTCCATCAATGGTCGCAAGGGCCAGTTCGGCCAGGTCAACTACTCGGCGGCCAAGGCCGGTATGCATGGCCTGACCATGGCACTGGCGCAGGAAACGGCCACCAAGGGGATCACCGTCAATACGGTGTCGCCCGGCTATATTGCCACTGACATGATCATGAAGATTCCCGAGAAGGTGCGCGAAGCGATTCGTGAGACGATCCCCATGAAGCGTTACGGTACTCCGGAGGAAATTGCACGTCTCGTTGCCTTCCTGGCGGATCGCGACAATGGCTTCATCACTGGTGCCAACATCGACATCAACGGTGGTCAGTTCATGGGCTGACCGGTTACTGTCGGTGTCATTCCAGTATCAGGCGCTCTTGTGTTCAAGCTTGTGTTCAGAAGAGTCGCTGCAGGACAACAATGCGAGGCCATGGCCTCGCATTGTTGTGTCTGGGCTCGAGTATGGGGCGTCTGGGCTCGAGTATGGGGCGGCTGGTCGGTCGAGTGTCAGGGCGGAGGCAACTGGGTCAGGGAGTCCAGTACCGTGTCCAGGTCATTGACCTCGCGCTGCCAGGTCTGGGGCGATACCGGCCCGGTGGCCAGCAGAGCACACAGCACGGCCTCCAACTCATCTTCACGTTCCAGGGGTTGCCCGAAGTTGTCGTTGAGCCGATCCACTTGAATGGCAAGACGCAGCGGCTCGTCATGGTGCGCGATGGGGTGTCCGGCCATCAGTGCCAGGTGCACGCGTAGTCGTGCCAGTTGTTCAGCGACCTGAGGCTCGGGCACGGGGTTGCGGCGGGCATCATTGCGCTGCTGGTGTGCCTTGTGCAGATTGTCGGATAGCGTCATGCCTTCTGTCAGCGGGACGTCATGGCAGGGCCGTCCGGCCAGGCAGTCTGCGTCGGCCTTGAGATGAGCCTGAATCAGTGGCATGACATCTCGCCACTGGCTGACCTTATCGGCGATGGCGATCCGCTCGATGCGCTCACGGCGGGCACGAATGATACCCGTCCAGCGGCGTCTCATGCCCTCGGTACGCCGTCCGGAGGGCAGCGGTTCCAGGGCGTTGGCTTCGGCAAGTATCTGGTCGAGTTGCGCCGCATCGCTGCTGCTGGTGGGTTGCCAGGCATCAACACGGTCGATGAGAGCCTGCATTTCATCCTGGCGCTGGCGCAGCCGTTGAGTACGGTCGTTCCGCTCGGCATCGCGCTGGGCGAAGATGTCATCGCAGAGTTGGCGGAATTCGCGCCACAGTGTCTGTTCCTCGCCCTTGGGGGCGCGACCCAGCTCTCGCCATTGATGCTGAAGCGCCTTGACGCGTTCGGCTCGCTGACGAGAAGGCATATCCTGCTCAAGCAATTGCCGGGTAGCGCCGATCAAGGCGCGCTTGGCCTCGGCAATCTCCGTGGCTCGACGGTCAATCAAGGCCTGCAGGCGATGCCGTATGCGTCCGAAACGTCGGCCGATGGCTTCGGCATCATCGCGGGGAACCGGCGAGGTTCTGCGCCATTGATCTCTGGCCTTGTCACGGATATCGCGCAGCGCATCCGGATCCGCCAGGGCGGCGGGTTGTTCGAGCAGGGCTTCGAGTTGATCGCATAGAGCCACGCGTTCGGTCAGGTTGCTCTGGCGCAGGTGACGTTGTTGATCATGCCAGGTTTCCAGCGTGGCGCGGATACGATCGGAGGTGGAGCGAAAGCGCTCCGACTGTTCACGGTTGGCAGCCGCATCTCCCAATGCTTTCCACTGCTTGACCAATTGCCGATGTCGGCGATCACGATCCTGATCGGTCAGTTGGTCCTCCTGCTCAAGTGCTTCGATAGCCTGGCACAGCTGCTCTCGCTTGGGACCGGCGACAAAGCCACGCCAGTCACGCAGTTCCGCGAGTCGAGCCCCGTGACGCTTGAGGCTGGCCAACTGCTGGTCGGCACTGGAGGGAAGGTTCTCCGACAGGTGCTTGAGACGCTGGTGCAGGCGACTGGCGGCCTTGAAGGCGCCGTCGTCGAGTAACTGCTCCAGCATGGCGAGCTCCTTGTCGAAGCGCTCAACCTGTTCCGCAGCGTTATCCTTGCCGGTCAGTTCGCGTTCGAGCCGCAGGTAATGTTGAACGCGTGCCAGACGTGGCTCCAATGGCAGATCGCCCGGCCAGGCACAGGCCTTGATGATCGATTTTAGACGGTGCTCATCGTTGCTCTTGAAGGCTTCCTCCAGAGCATTGCCGTGCTCCTCCAGGCGCAGCCAGGCTTGATTGATGACGTCGTAGGCCTTCAGTGCGGTGTCATAGCGATGGCGCAGTGTGGGGTTGGCGAGATGTGTCTCGGACAGGGTCTGCCAGCGTGTGGCCAGCAACTGCTTCTGCGAGCGCAGTGAAGCCAGGTCCTGTTGAGTGATGTACTCTCCCTGGCGCAGCGCGTCGAGACTTTCCTCGAAAGCCATGACCAGTGCCTCCCGGTCGAGGTCGGCCTGTTCACGTCGCTGCTGATCGGCCTGCTGCGCCTGTTCGTGGGCCTCGTGATCATTGATCACCTTGCGGCAGCGCAGGCAGGCCTCCTGAAAGCGGCGCTCCTGCTCTGTCTCTGTCTGGTCGGCAAGGCTCAGCCATTCGCGTTCGAGATGGCGGAAGCGACCGGCGTATAGCGGCTCCCACTGAGCGCGGCCATGCTGCTCGAGCTTGATCAGCAGGGATTCACGCTGAGCCATGGATTCCTTGATGGCGTCTGCGTCGGCCCGCAGGTGGCTGAGACGGTCGCGTGCATTGCGTTGGACATGGCGGTCACGACGCGCGGTCTGCACCAGTTGCTTGAGCCCCTGTTCGGACGTGACTCGCTCGGCGGCGGCATGGCGTACGGCGGCAATGCTGTTGTCACAGGCCTGCTCGATCAGCATTGTCTCATCATCGATGCCTGCCAGAGCGGTCAAGCGCAACTGCTGATTGTCACCGTGCATGGCGATCCTGGCACGCAGAGCCGGGTCGGAGATTTCCTCGACCAATGCCAGGCGCCTACCGAGTTCGATGCCTCCGGCGCGTCCACACAGCAGCTCTGCCAGTTGATGGTCCAGCTCACGTGATACCACGCCTTGCTGGCGCAACCTCAATAACTGATCCGGGTCGTCTAGACGTTGCACTGCTGTCAGCCGAACATCCGGGTCCTCGTCCTGGGCAAGTTGTTCAAGCACCTCGCGCTGGCGGGTGGCATCCAGTCTGGTGACGGCTTCACGGCGTACGGTGGGGTCCGGATGACGCCAGCGCGGCGAAAAGAGTCGGCTGAGGAGTCCTGGCATGGGGCATCCTGACATGTAAAGTAGGGGGACGGATCACCAAGGCTTCCGAAGAGCTGCCTTGACCCGCCCTGGCTCAATATACTGAGCTCTGGCGTAGAATTCTTCGTCTCCTCGGCAACTGGTTGCAAAGAGCATCCATGTCAGCCGACAGTAGAGTACGGGGTGCGAAGCGCCGCCCCATCATGGCATTCGTCTGTCTATGCTGCGGATGGGGGAGTGCTGGGCGGAAACGTGTTGTTTCGCACCGTCCTCCTTATCTAAGCACGCGCGTTGCCGGCAGAAAAGACCCGCACAGTGGGTTGTGGCTGTTTTGAGACACTGACATTGGTCCTATAGCAGCTTATGATCCCTTGCAGGGAAGCAGGCTCTCGCTTAGCTTGAAGCCTACCCGACCAACACCTGACGTGGAGTTAGGCAATGAGCCTCAAAGTGGACAGGGACAGCATGGCGTTTACGTTCAAGGGCGGCATGTTGCCGATGACAGTGATGGAGCTTTCCTCGGCGGACCCTGAGCGTATTCGCGAACAGCTGGCCGGAAAACTCTCTCAGTCACCTGCCTTTTTCCAGCACACGCCGGTGGTGCTCAGTGTCGAGAAGGTCGATGAGCCACATCTTGCCCTGGAGCGGATCTGTGCCGTGTGTCGTGCACACAAGCTGTTGCCGGTCGCCGTGCGTGGTGGCGCCGACCCTGTCAAGCAGTCTGCCTGGGCGCTGGGCCTGGGGTGGTTTCCTCCTCAGGAAGAAGCTCGGGCGCGGACTCTGGAAAGTGTGCCCCCGGTGGAGGCCGAGCCGCAGAGCGATGATGTCGAGGTGGAAGCCCTCGAAGCTGCGCCGGCGCCCGGCGGGCGCATCTTTCGAGGCACGGTACGTTCTGGGCAGCAAGTGACGGCTCCGGATGGAGATCTGGTCGTGGTGGGTTCGGTCAATGCCGGTGCTGAATTGCTGGCAGCGGGTAACGTACACGTCTATGGCGCGTTGCGCGGTCGTGCGCTCGCCGGGATTCACGGTGACCACAAGGCAGGCATCTTCTGTCGCGAACTGCGTGCTGAGCTGCTGTCAGTGGCCGGCAACTACAAGCGACTCGAGGACATCGATCCCCAACTGCTGGGTGGATCGGTACAGGTCGCTCTGGAAGATGACCAGCTCTGCATCAAGCCGTTGGCCTAGATAATTCGTCGATGAGACCCGTGCCGAGCCCGAGGGTTCGTGCCTGAATATGCCATCATCGAGGGTACTTGCAGGCTGGCACGACAGGGTATCTGGCGGCGAGACGATCGAGAGCACGGCTCCGAGGACACGTGGATGGCTGCCCATCGGCAGTCATACGGGAAATACCAATTACCAGGACAGGATGTGACACTTGGCCAAGATCATCGTTGTGACTTCCGGCAAGGGCGGGGTCGGTAAGACTACCAGTGCAGCTGCCATCGCCACAGGACTGGCGCTGCGGGGCAACAAGACCGTGGTGATCGACTTTGATGTCGGCCTGCGGAACCTGGACCTGATCATGGGCTGCGAGCGCCGCGTGGTCTATGACCTGGTCAATGTGATCCAGGGGGAAGCTGGACTCAATCAGGCTCTGATTCGTGACAAGCGAGTCGATAATCTGCATATCCTTCCCGCGTCCCAGACGCGGGACAAGGATGCCCTGACCCAGGAAGGTGTGGAAAAGGTGCTGGACACCCTGTCCAGCGACTTCGACTTCATCATCTGCGACTCTCCGGCGGGTATCGAACGTGGTGCTCAGCTGGCCATGTACTTTGCCGACGAGGCGATCGTCGTCACCAACCCCGAAGTTTCGTCGGTACGCGACTCCGACCGCATTCTCGGGCTGTTGTCGTCCAAGACCCGGCGTGCCGAACGCGGCGATGACCCCATCAGAGAGCACCTGCTGATCACGCGTTACAACCCGGGGCGTGTTGATCGAGGTGATATGCTGAATCTCGAGGATATTCGTGAGATTCTGGCGATCAACCTGGTCGGCCTGATTCCCGAGTCTGAAGCGGTACTGAGGGCATCCAACCAGGGTGTCCCGGTGACCCACGATGCTGATAGCGACGCCGGAAAGGCCTATGTCGACACCGTCAGCCGTCTGTTGGATGAGGAGGTGCCGTTGCGTTTTCATGAGTTCCAGAAAAAAGGTCTTCTGAGCCGCATGTTTGGAGGAGGTCGCCGGTGAAACTTCTCGATTTCCTGAAGCGCGAGCGCAAGAAGTCAGCGTCTGTCGCCAAGGAGCGATTACAGATCATCGTTGCCCATCAGCGTAGTCAGCGCGGACAGCCCGACTTCCTGCCGATGCTGGAGAAGGAGTTGCTGGAGGTGATCCGCCGTTACGTGCAGGTGGACGATGATGCCATCAACATGTCGCTTGATAGTGAAGACAACTGCTCGGTACTCGAGTTGAACGTCACGCTGCCACGCGGCTGATCGCTATCAGTATTGTGCCCGCCGTCGATTGCCTCCGAGTGGTGGTGAGGATGTGCGGGCTGCGGTGGTGTTGGCCCCGGTCCCGAAGACCGGGGGCAGGGTGCTGAGCGCTGGGACAGCCTGTGTTAGGCTTGTCTGCTGTTTTTTCCCGGCTGGTTTTTCTCTGGCTGATATTCCCTGGAGAGCTCTCATCCATGGCGCAGTCCAATGCCGCTCCGTTGACCTATCTCTGGCACGATTACGAAACCTTCGGTGCCGATCCGCGGCGTGATCGCCCATCCCAGTTCGCGGCGATTCGTACCGATGCGGATTTCAACGAAATCGGTGAACCGCTGGAGCTGTTCTGTAAACCGGCGGATGACGCGCTGCCTCACCCCATGGCTTGCCTTATCACCGGTATCACACCGCAACAGGCTCGTCGCAAGGGGCTACCGGAAGCCGAATTTGCCGGTGCCATCTTCGATGAGATGAGCGTGCCGGGGACCTGTTCGCTGGGCTACAACAGTCTGCGTTTCGATGATGAAGTCAGTCGCCACCTGTTCTATCGTAACCTCATCGATCCTTATGCTCGGGAATGGCAGAACGGTAATTCGCGCTGGGATCTGATCGATGTCGTGCGCGCCTTTCATGCCCTGCGTCCGGAGGGCATCGAGTGGCCGAAGCGAGAGGACGGTGCAACGAGCTTCCGTCTCGAGGACTTGACCGCAGCCAATGGGATCGAACATGTCGGGGCTCATGACGCGCTGGCCGATGTGCGTGCCACCATTGCCCTCGCAAGGCTGCTGCGTGAAAGGAATGCCAACCTGTTCGACTACCTGCTGACGCTGCGCAACAAGCGCCAGGTGGCTTCGCGGCTGGACCTGGTTCAGCGTAGGCCGGTATTGCATATTTCACGTCGCTACCCGGCCAGTCGTGGATGTAGTGCTCTGGTGTTGCCGCTGGCGGAGCATCCTTCCAACCCCAATGGCGTCATCGTCTTTGACCTGTCGGTGGACCCCGGTGAGTTACTGGAGTTGTCGGCAGAGCAGGTGCGTCAGCGGGTCTTTGTCAGCAACAATGATCTCGCTGAGGGTGCCAGCCGTATTCCGCTGAAGGTCATTCACGTCAACAAGAGCCCGGTGATTTTCCCGCCCAGTGCGCTCAAGGATGTTTCCGGGGCGCGCCAGGGGGAGTACGGCGATATCGTCGAGCGACTCGAGCTGGACATGAACCTGTGTCGTGAACACTACCGGCGCCTGGCCAGTGATCCCGCCATCGCCGACAAGGTCCGTGAAGTATTCGCCGAAGCTCACCCCGAGCCCCCTCGGGATCCCGATCTGATGCTGTATTCCGGTGGTTTCTTCTCGCCGGCGGATCGTCAGCAGATGCAGCGCGTGCGCGAGACGTCCGCCTGGGATCTGGTCGATGCTCGTTTCGCCTTCCAGGACCCGCGCCTCGAGGAAATGCTGTTCCGATACCGGGCGCGCAGTTATCCCGACACCTTGACTGGGGAAGAGCAGGCACGCTGGGAGACTCAGCGCTGGGAGCGGATGAATGATTCGGCGATTTCCAGTCTGACGCTGAAGGATTTTGCCCGGGAGATCGAGCGCCTCAATCAGACATCATTGTCCGACCGGGATCGTCAGGTTCTCGAGGAGATGGTGATGTATGTGGAGTCGATCATGCCGCCTCAGGCATTTGGTTAGGGCTCTGCCCGGCAGGCAACCCTATTGACTTGCAGCGTTCTGCAAATGAGAAGCCCGGCGGATGCCGGGCTTCTACGTTGTGGGAGCCCTCAGCGAGGGGGGAAATGAGGAGCCCTCAGCGAGAGCGGGAACAGGAGGTCCTCAGGGAGATGTGGGACTCGGTGCCTGCTTGAGGTTGGCCGCAGGAATCTCCGAACGGGGAGCGCTGCTCTCCACATCGGCATTACTGTCACCGGGCAGGACCGTGAGGTCAGCCTTGATGTTGGCGATGTTGCTGGGAGTTGCTCCTGGATCGAAGGCCACATCGACCACGTCATGACCCAGCAGGTCGCCCCAGATCGTGGACAGGTCATCGGCACTGACTTCGAGGGCGGCGGCGGCAAGCCGCTGGCGATGATTGAACATCAGGTCACCCCAGGACAATGCTCCCCACAGGCGAGAGGTACGAGCCGAGAGGCTGGTATCACGCACCAGCAGCTCATCGTGCACCGCCTGGCGCCAGGCCGCGAGATCCTCTTCCTCGAGGTTGGACAGCATCTGCGGAACGCCGTTGAGGAAGGCGTCGATGTACTGCCGGAGCTCAGCACTGGAGGTGCTGGGTGACTGTACCAGCATGCTGATACCCGGTGCATAGAGCAGCGGAGAATAGCCGGCATTGACCACGTAGCCAAGTTGCTGTTCGGTACGCAGGCGCTGGTAGAAAGGTGTCTCCAACAACTTGCCGAGCACCGCCAGCTTCGCCTGGGTGGGGACGGACTGGTCGGCCCCCTGCATATATCGCAACAGGATGGACTCCTCTCGCGTTGACTCCGGCGTCAGCGACGGCAGGTCATTGGCGTCCAGCACCACCAGGTCAGGAATATCACCCGCACTCAGTTGAGGTTGCAGCTTGTCGAGCACCTGTTGGGCCTCGTCACGAGCGAGCTCCTCGCCGAGATTGCCCACCACCAGGGCCTGGACATGCAACTGACTCAGGAAGTCGTCGCGGTAGGCGCGGAGGTCGTCGAGGCTGATATCGTCAAGGGCTTCCAGCAGCGCCGGGGTGGACCACTGTGGCCGAATCAGGGCCTCGGACAGCGTGCGTTGTGCCTGGTGATACAGGGGGTCCTGAGGTGCATTGCGCCACTCTCGGGACAGGCCGTAGCGCACACGCTCCAGGTTGGCTTCATCGATCTCGCCATTGAGCAGTTGATCAACCACTTCCTGCATGACCAGTGACTGGCGGTCACGCCAGCCGGTGAAGGACAGCGTCATCCCTCGTGAATGGGCATAGGCGGTATAGCTCTGCCCCGCCAGGCGTGCAGCGTATAGTCGCGCATTGAGGCTGTCATTGAGCCAGCCCGCCAGTAGCTGGGTCATTGCCGACTCGCGGGCCGACTGGCTTGCTTCCGGGTGTTGCAGGCTGATGCGCCAGGAGACCTGAGGGGTGTCGAACTCGCTGTCGGCCTTGTACCAGACATCTGCCTGTGGGCTATCGAGCAGTACGGCAGGAATCTCCTGGTGCGGGTCGAGCAGGGTCAGGTCTGCGGCGATGAAGGGGTTGGGGTCCGGAAGCGACAGCCCGGTCAGTGCCTTGGCTTCTCCCACGTCGGCAGGCACTTCTCGCCAGGCCGTGTCGTAATACTGCGTACGTTGTTCGCTCTCGACCTCCGGGCCGCTGTACAGACGCAACAGGTGCTCGGGCCGCAATGCATCCAGCCAGTGATCAATTTCGCCCCGATCCAGGCCATCCATGCGGTAGCCCGCCTGATTGACGTCCTTGAGCGGATAGTAGGCGAGACTCATGGACAGACGCATGGCTTCATCCAGCGGGTTGCCGTGCTGCTGGAACTGGAAGGCCTGGTGGGCCAGGCTGGCCTGTTCCTCATAGCGTGCTTCGCTGACGCCATGCTGGCGGATCTGCTCGATGGCGGCAAACAGGCTCGCCTGGATACGATCGATATGTTCTGCACCTTCTGGTGTCAGGCTGACATCGACGGTAAACAGGGCATGCTGGCCGTCACCACGAGTAGTGCCGGCGGACAGGCCGTCGGCCCACCCCTGCTTGCGCAGTTGGCTGAGCAGGCTGCCCGGGCCTTCGTGCCCCAGCAGGTTGGCAATGTAGCTATCCGGCTTGGTGCGGTAGCTGAGAATCGGATCATCAACCGGGAACATGAAGCTGATATGGCGACTGTCACGCAACGACTGGACTTCTGCTGCCAGCGGCAGGCGATCAGCATCCACCAGCGGGGTGGTGATTCTTTCGCGCTCCAGATCGCGGTTGGGGACGTCCACGAAGTCTTCGGTGACCATCCGGGTCAATTGATCCAGTGGTAGTGGGGCAACCACGGAGAGGTGCATTACGCCGGCGCCATAATGCTGTTGGTAGAACTGCATGACCCGGTCGCGCAGGCTCGGCTCGTCCTCTGAGCGGTCGGCCAGGGTCTCGGTGCTGCCCACGGAAAAGCCAACGGTCGGATTTTCCGGATTGAGCATCGCGTCGAGTACTTCATCCTGTCGACGGGCATCATCGCGCAGTCGTGCCTGGTACTCGGAGTTGACGACGGTGCGTTCGCTACCCAGTTGGTCAGCGTTGAACAGTGGGTCGATAAAGAAATGACTGAAGCGATCCAGAGCGCCTTCCAGGGCGTCGGGCTCGACGTCGAAGAAGTAGTTGGTATCCCGCGATGCCGTGAAGGCATTGTGGCTCCCGCCATGACGACTGATATACCCCTGATAGGCATCAGGCTCCGGCCAGGCGTCGGTGCCCAGGAACAGCATGTGCTCAAGCAGGTGGGCTAGTCCCTGTAGGTCGCCGGGGTCCTGAGAGCTGCCGACAGCTACATTCATCGAAGCGGCGGCCTTGTCGGCCTCGGGGTCGCTGACCAGCAGGACCTTGAGACCGTTATCGAGCGTCAGGACACGATAGTCGCGCTGATCATGGGGGCTGACGACTGGCGTAACGACCCTTGCCACCTCGTCGGGCACTGACTCCGTGGCGGCTTCGGCGGCAAGAGTGCTGGCAGCCTGAAGGGGCAGTGTGAGAGCACATAGAGTGACAAGCAGCATTGAGCTGCGCCTGCGTGGGGTACTGGCCATCATATCTCCTGTTCGGGCTTGTGGCGCCGCATGATTCCGATGGGATGGGCGCATGATGGATCCTGTTCACGTGGATTGTTCACACGTCTAGATACCGGAAAGGCGCCCAACAGTTCCCCATTTGCTGGCTTGAGCAGGTTGTTGATGATGTCCTCAGGGGTCTGAGGGTCAAGCCAGAGATGGGAATCCTCGGGTCGGATAAGGGCCGGCAGGCGGTCCGATAATGGCTCGAGGAACGTTGGGCTGGGTACGGTGATGAGCGCAAAGGAGTCGTTGTAATCGGTCAGGGTGGTGTGAAAGCGGCACCAGATGCCCGCCAGCAGCATTGGTGACCGGTCAGCTCGGGTAATCAGGTGTGGCTGCTTGTAGCCCGGCCTCGGCTGCCAGGCATAGATGCCCGCGGCAGGGACCAGACAACGCCGCGAGCGGATGGCGTCGCTGAACATTCGCCGCTGCGAGAGGCCTTCGGCGCGGGCGCAATGGGGAGCGTGGTCGAGGACTTTCAGCCACGGTGGAGTCAAGCCCCAGAAGGCATCGCCCAGGGTCGGGCGAGCGGCCTCGAGGCGTATCACCGAAAGCGGTCGACGCGGTGCCATATTGACACCGCTGATGATGCTGGTGGGGACGTAGAGGTCGGGAACCGCCTGCTCGATACAGGCAGGGGGGATGTACAGTCGACCTGTCATGAAATCTCCGGCCAGGAAGCACCCGGCGTCGTGTGTCCACAGTCAGGACAACAGCAATGGGCAGAACGGCATTTACCTTGTGCTGGCGGCCGTCTGGGGTATTCTGTCGAAAACACTGTTCGATTAATGTATCCTGAAGTGCAAACGTAAGGAAGCACTGACCAATTATACAGGTGAAACGGCGTTTTTCGTTGCGATCATGCTGTATCAGGTCAAGACTTTCAGGTATCAACCCTTGTCGCCATCCGGCGTTACTGTGAGAGGAAAGCGATGGCTCGTCCCAGACAGCATGCCCCTGAAGAGCTTCACGCTCAGGTGATGGCGGCCTGCGATGCCTGGCTGAGTGAGCAGCCGGTACATGCGCTGTCGTTGCGCTCTCTGGCGCGTGAGGTGGGTTGTGCGCCGAGTACGCTACTCAAACTCTACGGCAGCTTCAATAACCTGCTTCAGCACGTCAATATCGAGAGTCTGGCCAGCCTGCGTGCGGTGATCGAGCCGCTGCTGGCGGATACCACTCCGCCCGAGGAGCGGCTACGCGCTCTGGCCATGGGCTATTGGAGCTTTGCTCGCGACGCGGCTCATCGCTGGGAGCTGCTGTTCGATTATCCACTGGCCCAGGAAGGTGAGCTGGACCGTCGCCAGTCCGATATGATCGAGGCGCTGTTCTCCCGGGTAGAGGCAGCACTGAAGGAATATCAGCCGCGGCTGGGGGACTTGGAAGCGCGGCGCCTGGCACGCACCCTGTGGGGCAGTGTGCATGGACTGGTACAGCTGGGGTTGAACGACCGTCTGGGATACTGGCAGGGGGGCGCCTTCGGGGCGGATGAGCTCCTTGAGCAACTGCTGTGCACCACTCTGGCTGGCCTTGAGAGGATGCCACAGGATCCGTGAACTCACTCTTTATCTGGGGCGTCGGCACATTACTGGTCGTAGCCTATATCTGGCACTTCACTAGACAGCCTGCCTGGCACATTCGCGGCCTGGTCTACGCGCTGATTCACGTCATGTACCGGCTGCGCTTTCTGGGCCGGAGCAATATTCCCTCTCGTGGCCCTGCGCTTGTGGTGTGCAACCATGTCAGCTTTGTTGATGCGCTGGTGATGGGGGGAGGTAGCCCTCGACCGCTACGCTTCCTGATGGACAAGCCGATCTACGAGTCGAAACGTCTCAATTGGTTGTTTCGCATGGTCGGTGCGATTCCCGTGGAGTCCGATCGCAGCGACCCGGGCAACGTGCGCCGTGCGTTGGATGAAGTGAGCCGAGCACTGCGCAATGGCGATATCGTGATGTTGTTCCCGGAAGGGCGGCTGACGCCGGATGGTGAGACACATACGTTCCGTCGGGGTCTGGACCTGATTCTCCGGCGTGATCCGGTACCGGTCATTCCTGCCGCGCTGTCGGGGCTGTGGGGATCCTGGACATCACATGCTCATGGCCGGGCGCTGAGTCGCTGGCCTCGTCGCTTCCGTGCCCGGGTGGCGCTGTACTTCGGTGAGCCGATAGCGCCGGGCCAGGCAACCCGGCAGTTGCTTGAACAGCAGGTGCTTGAACTCAAGCGGCAAGCGGATGAGTGGGGAGACAATCACCCATCAGAGTCGGAAAGCTAGAGGCTGGTCCAGGTGTTCTGACTCTGGTGTTCTGACTCAGGTGTGCTGGCTTATTGACCCGACATGCTTTCATGTTGGGTTAATGGCGGCACAGGGACGTGCCGCCGTCGGCCATCAGGCCGACGCGAGACCGCACCACACCAGCAGATTCGCGCATCTGCGCCAGTGTGGTGCGGACGACAATCAAATCGATCAGGAAGAGCTATTTGATTGCCATGTCAATAGTTTGTCTCGTTGACCCGGCGGCGCGCCGCCGGCCAGCAACATACCGAGGTGATCAGGTTATCGCGCACATCGAGAATCTCCATGCGGATATTGCCGATCTGCAGGCAGGCCTGGCCATCCGGGAAGGACTCCAGGTATTCCAGAATCAATCCATTGAGGGTCTTGGGACCGTCGGTAGGCAGTTGCCAGCCCAGTGACTTATTGATGTCGCGGACACTGGCAGTGCCGTCAATGACATGGCTGCCATCGGCCTGAGGCAACATGTCCTGTTCGAGGTCGGTGACATCGGTAGTGAACTCACCGACAATCTCCTCGAGGATATCCTCCAGCGTCACCAGGCCTTCCACATCCCCGTACTCATCGACCACGATACCGATGCGTCGCTTCTGCTTCTGGAAGTTGAGCAATTGGGTATGCAGCGGCGTGGACTCGGGAATGAAGTAAGGTTCCCTGGCCTCCTGCACGATCGCCGCCTTGGTGACTTCGTCGCGGGACAGGAAGCGAGCCGCGTTGCGCAGGTGGAGCATGCCGATGATGCTGTTGATGTCGCCCTTGTAGACCGGCAGTCGAGTGTGCTGGCTGGTGCGAATCTGCGCCAGGATATCCTCCAGGTCATCATCCAGGTCGATGCCCACAACCTCGTGTCGCGGAACCATGATGTCGTTGACGGTGACATTCTCGAGATCAAGGATCGACAGCAACATGGCCTGGTGGCGGCGCGGTATCAGGGTGCCGGCCTCATGCACGACGGTGCGCAACTCATCACGGGTCAGATTGTCACCACCGCCTTCGATACTCTTCACGCCCGTCAGTCGAAGCAGGCCGTTGGAGACGATATTGACGATCCAGACCAGCGGATAGAGCAGCTTCAGCAGCGGCTCCAGAATCATCGACGCCGGGTAGGCGATGCGCTCCGGTTTGATGGCCGCAAAGGTCTTGGGCGTCACCTCGGCGAAGATCAGTACCACGATGGTCAACAGTGCCGTGGCGATGGCTGGACCACTGACTTCACCAAAGAAATGGATGGCGATGATAGTGGCAATGGATGCCGCAAGGTTGTTGACGAAGTTGTTGCCGATGAGAATAACGCCGATCAGCCGATCTGGCCGTGTCAGCAGGCGCAGAACACGCTGGGCGTTACGTTGGCCACTATTGGCTTGATGGCTGAGCCGATACCGATTGATCGACATCATGCCGGTTTCGGAACTGGAAAAGAAAGCCGAGAGGGCGATGAGCAGGAACAGCAGGCCAAAAAGTGTTCCTACGGGGAAGTCGTCGCTCAAGTCTTTGAATCCTGGGTCACGGGTAAGCGTCGAGTTTCATGGTCGCGAACCGGGTGTGTCAAGCTGATCGGCGGGTCAGTGGTGCGCCAGCAGCACTTCGAGCACAAACTTGCTTCCGAAATAGGCGAGTAGCAACACGATATATCCTGTCAAGGTCCAGCGCACCGCGCGCATGCCGCGCCAGCCAAGGCGGTGATGACACAGCAGCAGGGTGGCGAAGACCAGCCAGGCCAGCAGTGACAGTACAGTCTTGTGGACCAGGTGTTGGGCGAACATGTCCTCGAGAAACACAACGCCGCTGGCGATCGACAGGGTCAGCAGAACCAGGCCGGCCCAGATCATCTCGAACAGCACGCGCTCCATTGTTGTCAGCGGAGGCAGAGACTGCACTACGCCGCGAATACGGTGATGCTTGAGTGCCTTGTTCTGGATGCCGACCAGAATGGCTTGCAGTGCGGCAATGGCGAGAACGGCGAAGGCCAGTGCAGAGCTGGCAGCGTGCAGGGCGATGCCTGGTGTCATGCCGCTTTCGTTGGTCGGTGTGGGCATCTCGATGCCCAACAGCAGGACGATCCCGGCAAAGGGAAATAACGCAGTGGCTATGTTGAGCACCGGCTTGAACAGGCTGGCGCCAAGCAGCACGATGACAGCAATACCCGTGGCCAGTACCGCACTGGTGGAGAAGCCCGGTAGCAGCGAGCCTTCATGCAGGATCAGGCCTACTGCAATGAGAGCGTGGAGCAGTGCCGCCAGGCTGCCGAGTCCGCGTACCAGCAGGTCTCTGGGCGGCACACGACGTAGCAGGGCAAGGCCCTGCCAGGATGCGGCGGCGATATAGAAAACGAAGGCCATCAAGGCCAGGGGTAAGGCCTGCATGCTGTCCGTACGCCTTTGGTGAATGAGCAGACGGCTCGAAAAAACGTCAACTGGAAAAACGCCAGGCGGAAAACCATCCCGGAATGGCATCCTCGACTGGCCACGAGTTCCTGTAACTGATGAGTCCAGCGTGGGCCTCACTATACCGAATCGAAGTCGCGTCTGACAGTTGCACGGAGATAGCTGCATGGATAGTCCGGCCAACTTGCATGGAGAGTCGTGCCGACAAGGCGTATAATTTCTGCCCAACGCTATAGGAGGTGGCGTCGAAACCACTCTAGTCTTGTGGGACGCCACACCAGGCCATCGCATTCAAGGGGCCATTCATGTTCCAGAATCTCAGTGAGCGTCTGTCGCAGACGCTGAAGTCCATCAAGGGTCAGGCGCGCCTGACCGAGGACAACATCAAGGATACCCTGCGCGAAGTGCGCAAGGCGCTGCTCGAGGCCGACGTGGCGCTGCCGGTGGTCAAGTCCTTCATCGAGCGTGTGCGCGAGCGTGCTGTCGGCCAGGAAGTGTCGCGCAGCCTGTCGCCAGGACAGCAGTTCGTCAAGATCGTCCAGCAGGAGCTGGAAGCGACCATGGGCGAGGCCAATGAGGGGTTGAACCTCAAGGGCTCTCCGGCGGTCGTGCTGATGGCGGGTCTGCAGGGTGCCGGTAAGACCACCTCCGTGGCCAAGCTGGCACGGTATCTGCGCGAGCGTGAGAAGAAGAAGGTGCTGGTGGTGTCTGCCGACGTCTATCGTCCGGCGGCGATCGATCAGCTCGAGACGCTGGCAAAGGAAGTCGAGGTGGACTTCTTCCCGTCACGTTCGGATGAGCAGCCGGTAGCCATTGCCGAGGCGGCCATCAAGCATGCGCGGATCCAGTTCCATGACGTTCTGATCGTTGATACCGCTGGTCGTCTGGCCATCGACGAAGCGATGATGGACGAGATCAAGGCGCTGCATAAGGCCATTGAGCCGTCCGAGACACTGTTCGTCGTCGACTCCATGACCGGTCAGGATGCCGCCAACACCGCGCGTGCCTTTGCTGATGCTCTGCCGCTGACCGGCGTGGTGTTGACCAAGGCCGACGGTGATGCTCGCGGTGGTGCGGCGCTGTCAGTGCGCCATGTGACCGGGCGTCCGATCAAGTTCATGGGTGTCGGCGAGAAGGTCGATGCGCTGGAACCCTTCCACCCTGATCGCGTCGCCTCGCGAATCCTCGGCATGGGCGATGTACTGTCGCTGATCGAGGAAGCCGAGCGTACCGTCGACCGTGGCAAGGCCGAGCAACTGGCACGCAAGGTCAAGAAGGGCCAGGGCTTCGACCTCGAGGATTTTCGGGAGCAGCTCCAGCAGCTCAAGAAGATGGGCGGCATGGGTGGTCTGCTCGGCAAGCTCCCCGGAATGGGGCAGATGGCCGAAATGGCGCAGGGGCCTGGCCCCGAGAAGGAACTCGGCAAGCTCGAGGCGTTGATCAACTCCATGACGCCTCGCGAGCGTCATCAGCCGGATATCATCAACGGTTCACGCAAGCGTCGCATTGCCGCTGGTGCTGGCCTGCAGGTGCCCGACCTCAATCGTCTTCTCAAGCAGCACAAGCAGATGCAGAAGATGATGAAAAAGGCGGGCAAGAAGGGCGGCATGCAGAAGATGATGCGCGGCATGTCTGGAATGATGGGCCCAGGCGGTATGGGTGGCCCAGGTGGCCCTGGCGGTATGGGTGGTCCTGGCGGTATGCCCTGGAAATAGCATGCCCGGCCCTGGTCGGCAGGGCCGAAAAAGGTTCCCATGCGGCATGGTTTTCCGTAGAATGTCGCGTCTTCACTATTGGGTCCGCGTTCAACGCGGCCCTTTTCGTGAGTGAAAAACTCGTTGTGAGTAAAAATTCGGTTTGAAGATTCGTTTCTCCAGCCGTTTCAAAATTGTAATCAACCGAAGGACAGTCAACGTATGGTTACCATTCGTCTGGCACGTGGTGGCGCCAAGAAGCGTCCCTTCTACCACCTGACCGTGACCGACTCCCGCAAATCCCGTGACGGCCGTTTCATCGAGCGTCTGGGTTTCTTCAATCCTGTAGCCCGTGGTCAGGAAGAGCGCCTGCGCGTCGACCTGGATCGCATTGCACATTGGCAGTCTCAGGGCGCCCAGCTGTCTGGCCGCGTTGCTGAACTGGTCAAGGAAGCTCGCAAGCAGGCCTGATCCGGCTGACTTGTGACAAGTAGGTGGTTTCGGCGTGAGCCGGTTTGCCAACAAGCATCATCAAGTCACTGTAGGCCTGGTCCTGGCTCTTGAAGCATTGAGCTCTTGAATCACTGGTATCGGTAACCGCAGTGAAAGACGTTTATCGGAGTAGCGTGGGGTCGCCAATGAGCCACAGCGCACAGCGCCAGCCGGCCGACGATCGCCAGAGCGACGACTTCGTCGTGTTGGGCAAACTGACCAGTCCTTACGGCATCAAGGGCTGGATGAAGGTGTATTCGTACACCTCACCCATACGTGGCATTCTCGATTATGCCGAGTGGGTGGTCCGTCACAACGGACAGCTTTCACGCTATCGTCTCAAGCAGGGGCGTCCTCAGGGACGCGGGCTGGTCGCCCAGCTCGAGGGTGTTGATTATCGTGATCAGGCCGAAGCTCTGGCCGGTGCGGAAATCCTCCTGCCCAAGCAGGAGCTGCCGAACCTGGACCACGGAGAATACTACTGGCACCAGTTGGAGGGCCTCAGGGTCGTGACACTGGACGCTGTTTCTCTGGGTACAGTGGCCTATCTGTTCGAGACAGGTGCCAATGATGTGATGGTCGTGAAGGGCGAAGGTGCCCCTGATGATCGTGAACGTCTGCTTCCCTGGCTGCCGGACGACGTCGTCAAACGCGTCGATCTCGAGGCAGGGGAGATAGTGGTCGACTGGGATCCCGAATTCTGACGATTGGTTCCAGGCTCTTGATGGGCCTGGCCAGAGGAAGAATCGGGCCATCGGAAGACCCTCGCAGTGTGGAAAGGACGAGTGCCGTGTGGATAGGAGTCGTATCACTGTTCCCCGAGATGTTCGAGGCGATCACTCGCCAGGGCGTCACCGGAAGAGCTGTTGAACGAGGCCAGTTGAGTCTGGAATTCTGGAACCCACGGGATTACGCCACTGACCGCCATCGCACCGTGGATGACCGCCCCTATGGCGGTGGCCCCGGCATGCTGATGAAGGTCGATACGCTGCGTAGCGCTATCCATGATGCCCGTGAGCGTGCCGTCGAGGCCACAGGTCAGCGGCCACGTGTGATCTACCTCTCGCCCCAGGGGCGGCGGCTGGATCAGCAGGGGGCTCAGGAACTGGCGTCAGGTCCACCCTTGATCGTGGTGGCCGGGCGCTACGAAGGCATCGATGAACGTGTGGTTGAAGCCGACATCGATGAAGAATGGTCCATCGGTGACTATGTGTTGAGTGGTGGTGAGCTGCCGGCCATGGTACTGATCGACACGGCGGCAAGGTTGGTACCCGGAGTATTGGGCCATCAGGATTCCGCCGTCGAGGACTCGTTCAACGACGGTCTGCTGGATTGTCCGCACTACACCCGTCCCGAGGAAATCGACGGACGTCGAGTGCCGGATGTCCTGCTCAGCGGGCACCACGGCGAGATTCGCCGTTGGCGGATGAAACAATCGCTGGGGCGTACCTGGTTGCGTCGGCCGGATCTGCTGGAGAATCGGGAGTTACTGCCCGAACAGCAGAGACTGCTGGATGAGTTCATCGACGAATACGCCGATACGGCGGAGGTGCAGGACGCACCAGTGAGACTTGACGATCAATAGATCGCTGCTCACTGGCCGGACCTGTGTCACCAACAGGCCCTGTACTCGTGCAGATAGACTCGTGCTGCGAGTGCCGGGATCACGATTCACCAACACCCATGATCGATTGGTGAGTCACAACATTTTCAGGAGTTTGATGACATGAGCAGCAAGAACAAGGTGATCCAGGCACTCGAAGCCGAGCAGATGAGCAAGCAGATGCCTGACTTTGCGCCGGGTGACACCATCGTCGTTCAGGTCAAGGTCAAGGAAGGTAACCGCGAGCGTCTGCAGGCCTTCGAAGGCGTTGTCATCGGCAAGCGTAACCGTGGTCTGAACTCCGCTTTCACCGTGCGCAAGATTTCCCACGGTGTTGGCGTCGAGCGTACCTTCCAGACCTACAGCCCGCTGGTTGACTCCATCAGCGTCAAGCGTCGCGGTGACGTGCGTCAGGCCAAGCTGTACTACCTCCGTGAGCGTAGCGGCAAGTCTGCACGCATCAAGGAAAAGCTGGCCTAAGGCGCAAGCCAGCCAGTATCGGTGGGAGCCTTGCGGCTCTCGCCAGCCTCGACACCCCGTCACCGCATCTGCGGGGCGGGGTGTCGTGGTATTTGGGCTACCCTGCCGGGATGATAATGGCGCTACTGACGGAATCGCCTGAATGAGCGAGCAGCCGGACTTGAGTCACACTCAGGGAAACAACAGCAACGCAGCCAGCGATCTGATCAACGCCTTTCTTGATGTCCTGTGGCTCGAACAGGGCGCCAGTGACAATACGCTGTCGGCCTATCGGCATGACCTTCAGGCCTGGGCGGCGCGCCTGGTGGAAGAGAATGGTGCTCTGCTCGATCCGGGCGAGACACTGCTGCCGATCTGGCTGGATGAGCGTCGCACTGCCGGTTACAAACTGCGCAGTAACGCGCGTCTGCTCGCCAGTCTCCGGCGTTTCTATCGTTGGGCGCTGGCCGAAGGTCAGATCGACCATGATCCTCTGGCCGGAGTGCGCCTGCCGAGAGTACGTCCGTCGCTGCCGAATACTCTCGAGGAAGACGAAGTCGAAAGATTGTTGGCCGCACCGGATCTCGAGACTCCACTGGGCCTGAGGGATCGCGCCATGCTGGAGGTGCTCTATGGCGCAGGGTTGCGTGTCAGTGAACTGGTCGGACTCACCGGTGATGCGGTCAATCTGCGCCAGGGGGTAGTGCGGGTCCGCGGCAAGGGTGGCAAGGAGCGTCTGGTGCCGCTTGGCGAAGAGGCAAGCTGGTGGTTGCAACGCTACCTGCGTGAAGGGCGCGGCGCCCTGATGAGCGACATCACTCGTCCGGCATTGTTTCCCGGGCGCGCCGATGCCAGCATGACGCGCCAGACGTTCTGGCATCGCATCAAGCATTACGCGAAAGTGGCCGGTATCGAGCGGCCATTGTCGCCGCATACGTTGCGGCATGCTTTTGCCACCCATTTATTGAATCATGGGGCCAACTTGAGGGTCGTACAGCTGTTGCTGGGACACTCCGACCTGTCCACCACCCAGATTTATACCCATGTAGCGCAGGCGCGTCTGGAAGCCCTGCATGCTGATCATCATCCTCGAGGTTGAACATGACCCGTACCCTGTCTGTCATCACGGCACTGACCCTGACTACTGGCCTGCTGGCTTCCAGCATGGCGATGGCCGATACGCCGGAAGCGCTCAATGAGCTTGAAGTCAATGGGCAGAAGATGCCGGTCAAGCAGGTGCTGGAAACGCCAATGGAAGGCATCTATGAGGTGCGGCTGGACACTGGCGAGAATTTCTACACCAATGCTGAAGGTAATCACTTCCTGATCGGTGACCTGTTCGAGAATACCGACGATGGCCTCGTCAATCTGAGCGAGCAGCGCCGCAATACAGAGCGTGCCGAGCGCATCGCAGCGATACCGGTCGACGAACAGATCGTGTACCGTGGTACCGCTGAGCCGAAGGCGACGATCACGGTGTTTACCGACACCACCTGCGGCTATTGCCGCAAGTTCCATGAAGAAGTTCCGCAGCTCAATGACATGGGCATCGAGGTGAATTACCTCGCTTTCCCGCGCGGCGGTATGCTGAGCGACGGCGCTCGCCGTCTCGAGCAGGTCTGGTGTACCGACAACCGGACAGAGGCGCTGACCGACGCCAAGCAGGATGAACTACCAGAGAGCCCTGCAAGCTGCGACAATCCGGTAGCTGAACAGTATCAATTGGGCCGCGAGCTTGGGGTGCAGGGAACCCCGGCCATTGTGCTGCCCGATGGCACCATGGTGCCGGGCTACGTGCCGGCGGACCGACTGGCCGCCATGCTTGGTATCGATGGTTGACAATGGAGGATCGGCTCACGGTCTTCCCCGCAGCATCTCCATAGAGGTGCCGCGATTAAAGAGAAGGGCTTCCATCGAGGGCCCTTCAACACACGCTGAGATACATATGCAATTCGAGGGAGAAAGACATTGAAACCGGTGAGAGTGGGAATCTGTGGCCTGGGCACCGTGGGCGGTGGAACCTTCAACGTTCTAACGCGCAACGCCGACGAGATTACGCGGCGTGCTGGTCGTCCGATTGTGATTGAGCAGGTTGCACATCGCAGCCTCAATCCGGCCTGCGATCTCACCGGCATTCGCACCACCAATGATGTTTTCGAGGTGGCGTCCAACCCCGATGTCGATGTGGTGGTCGAGCTGATCGGTGGCTATGACCTGGCTCGTGATCTGGTGCTCACCGCGATCGAAAACGGCAAACATGTGGTGACCGCCAACAAGGCGCTGATCGCGGTGCACGGCAACGAGATCTTCAAGGCGGCTCATCAGAAGGGCGTGATCGTGGCCTTCGAGGCCGCCGTTGCTGGCGGCATTCCGGTGATCAAGTCACTACGTGAGGGGTTGGGCGCCAACCGCATCAGTTGGGTGGCCGGCATCATCAACGGTACCGGCAATTACATCCTGACCCATATGCGTGACGAAGGCCGCGCTTTCGAAGATGTACTGGCCGAGGCCCAGGCACTGGGTTATGCCGAATCTGATCCGACATTCGATGTTGAAGGCATCGATGCAGCCCACAAGCTGACCATCCTTGCTTCGATTGCCTATGGCGTGCCGCTGCAATTCGACAAGGCCTATACCGAGGGCATCTCTCGGGTGACCGCCGAAGATGTGGAGCAAGCCGATAACCTCGGTTACATCATCAAGCATCTGGGCATCTCCAAGCGTACCGACAGCGGTCTGGAGCTGCGTGTCCATCCGACCCTGATTCCCAAGGAGCGCCTGCTGGCCAGCGTGCATGGCGTCAAGAACGCCATTGCGGTGATGGGCGATGCCGTGGGTCCGACGCTGTACTACGGCGCTGGTGCCGGTGCAGAGCCGACTGCCTCGGCGGTGGTGGCCGACCTGCTTGACGTGGCCCGCGATATCTCTACCGAGCATCGTTATCGCACGCCTTACCTGGCCTTCGGTGGCATCACCGAGAATGGTGAGTCGCTACCGATCATGCCCATGGAAGACATCATCACCGCGTACTACCTGCGCCTGCTGGCCGTGGACCGCCCCGGGGTGCTGGCTCGTGTTGCCTCGATCCTCTCCGAGGAGGGCATCTCCATCGAAGCGCTGATCCAGCAGGAAGCCACAGAAGGTGAGTTGGTGCCGATCATCCTGATGACCCACCGCACCCAGGAAAGGAACATGAACGAAGCGATTCGTCGCATTGAGTCGCTGGCGGACATCGCGGGATCCGTCACGCGTATTCGCGTCGAAAGCCTCGATGAGGAATAAGCCGATGCGCTATATCAGCACTCGCGGGCAGGCGCCCGCATTGTCCTTCGAGGACGTGGTTCTCACCGGCATGGCTTCCGATGGCGGCCTCTATGTGCCGGAGTCCTTCCCCAGCCTGTCCGCCGACGATCTGGCCGATATGGCCGGGCTGTCCTATGCCGAGATTGCCTTCCGGGTCATGAAGCCCTTCGTGGGCGGCGAGATCGACGACGATACCTTCCGTGGCCTGGTGCGCGATGCCTATGCCACCTTCAGCCACGATGCTGTCGTACCGCTCAATCAGCTCGATGCCAATCACTTCCTGCTCGAGCTGTTCCATGGCCCGACGCTGGCGTTCAAGGATGTCGCGCTGCAACTGCTGGGCCGCATACTCGATCATTTCCTCAGCAAGCGTGGCGAGCGAGCGGTGATCATGGGCGCCACCTCGGGCGATACCGGGTCGGCGGCCATCGAGGGTTGCCGCCATTGCGACAACCTCGATATCTTCATCCTCCACCCGCACAATCGGGTATCCGAGGTGCAGCGCCGTCAGATGACCACGGTACTGGCCGATAACGTGTTCAACATCGCCATCGAGGGCAATTTCGACGACGCTCAGGCGATGGTCAAGGCCAGCTTCGCCGATCAGAGCTTCCTGAATGGCACGCGTCTGGTGGCGGTCAACTCGATCAACTGGGCGCGCATCATGGCTCAGGTGGTCTACTACGTGGCTTCCGCTGTCGCCGTAGGTGCTCCCCACCGTGAAGTCAGTTTCTGTGTGCCTTCGGCCAACTTCGGTAATGTCTTTGCCGGCTATGTGGCCTGGCGCATGGGATTACCGGTCAAGCAGTTCATCATTGCCACCAACGCCAATGACATCCTGCACCGCACCCTCGCGGACAACGACTTCTCGAAGCGTGAGCTGCTGGCGACCCTGGCACCCTCCATGGACATTGTGGTGTCGTCCAACTTCGAACGCCTGCTGTTCGAGGCCTACGAGCGTGATGGTCAGGCGGTGAACGAGCTGCTGAGCCGCTTCCAGCAGGAGCCGGCAGTACTGGCGGACGCCCCGCTGGAGCGTCTGCGTGACAAGTTTGCCAGCCACAGCGTTGATGATGCCACCATCCTCGAAGTGATCCGTGAGGCGCATCATCGCACTCAGGAAATCCTCGACCCGCACACAGCGACCGGCTACCGTGCCGCGGAGCGCGAGCGCGTCGATGCGGCCACGCCGATGATCACCCTGGCCACTGCGCATCCGGCCAAGTTCGCCGAGGCAGTGGTCAAGGCGGGATTCCCAGGTGTGCCGTTGCCGCCGCATATGGATGACCTGCTCGAGAGGGAGGAGCGCTACAGCGTGCTGCCGGCCGAGTTGGATGCTGTGCAGTCCTTCGTCGCCAGCCATCGACGGAGCTGAGGCATTGTGTCGCCGCCGTGGTGAGGTCCACCATGGCGGCCCCGCTGATGGGTGTTGCGCTGGTTTTTTTGTTCATTGAGGAGAGTGTGCGATGCGTCTGTTGGGTCGGAGTAACTCTGTCAACGTCAAGAAGGTCATGTGGTGTGCTCATGAGCTGGATATCAGCCTCGAACGCGTGGACCTGGGCGGTCCCTTCGGTGGCGTCGATACCCCAGAGTTTCGCCAGCGCAATCCCAATGGGTTGATCCCGGTACTGGAAGATGGCGACCTGACGATCTGGGAGTCCAACGCCATCCTGCGCTACCTGTTGGCCACTCGTGGCCAGGGACGTCTTGGCAGTCACGATGCCACCAGCATGGCCCGCAGCGATATGTGGATGGACTGGGTTCTGTCGACCCTGTCGTTTCCCTTCCGTGAGCTGTTCCAGAACAAGGTGCGCAAGACCGAGGAGACTCGTGACCACGAAGCCATGGCCCGAGGCCTGGTGGCAAGTGGCGAGAAACTGGCCGTGGTCGATGCCGTTCTGGCACGTCAGGTCTGGCTGTCCGGCGAGGAATTCGGCATCGGCGACATCCCCATGGGCTGCTATGCCTACGGCTGGTTCAACATGGATATCGAGCGTCCCGAACTGCCGCATCTCCAGGCGTGGTATGAGCGGCTGACAGAGCGCGAAGGCTATCGCACCCACGTCATGTTGCCATTGACCTGACAATATTCAGCTACGAGCTACGAGCTACGAGCTACGAGCTACGAGCTACGAGCTACGAGCTACGAGCGGCTCTGTGGCGGCGTCGAGCTATAGTTCCCAGGCTCGTTATCGACACTGTCCCGACAATCCTGTTTTGGACAGCTCGAGGCTCGCACCTCGTTGCTCGTGGCTTATCTTCAAAGAGACCCCTATGTCATCTGTGCCGGATGTCGGTAGTGTGGCATCGCCACGCCCGCTGATTGTTTCCCGTTCCATTGATCAAGCGCTGTACCAGCGCGGCCTGGCTGCTGGGCTGTCGGAACTTCAGGCACGGATCCTGGCCGGACGCCTGGCGCAGTATGAGGGGGAGGTATCGGCGCTGGTCGATCCTGCACTGAAACACCTGGCCCACCCCGGATTGCTGGCCGATGGCCCGCGTGCTGCCGAACGTATCGCGCAGGCGGTGGCGGAAGGCGAGCACATCGGTATCCTCACCGACTACGATGTTGATGGCATCACTTCTCACGTGGTCATCCGTCGCACGCTGAATGAGTTGTTCGGCGTGCCGGAGCAGCGACTGCATAGCTTGATTGGTCACCGTATTCACGATGGTTATGGTATCAGTCTGCCGTTGGTCGAGCGGGCCCTGAAGCTGTCGCCACGCCCTAGCCTGGTGATTACTGCCGACTGCGGCTCCTCCGACGAGCCTCGTATTGCTCGATTGCGCGAAGCCGGGATTGATGTGGTGGTCAGTGACCACCATGCACTACCGGTTGAGGGGCCTCCTCCGTCGGCCTACGCTACCGTCAATCCCACTCGCAGTGACTGCGGCTATCCCGATGCCACTATCGCCGGCTGTATGGTAGCTTGGCTGCTCATGTCGCTGAGTCGCAGCACTCTGATCGAAATGGGCGTGCTACCGTCTTCGGTGCCCAAACTCTCGGCCTGGCTGTCCTATGTGGCGCTGGGGACGGTGGCGGACTGTGTATCGCTGGGCGGCAGCGCCATCAATCGTGCCGTGGTTCGACATGGTTTGAGCCTGATCAACCGGATGAACGAGCCCTGCTGGCGTGCCATGGCCGAGCGACTGGGCGAGGACAGTGTGCCCTTCAATGCCGAGACCCTCGGCTTCCAGATGGGGCCGCGCATCAATGCGCGCTCGCGTCTCGATGATCCCTATGCGGCACTGCACTTCATGTTGGCCGCCGATGACGCTGTTGCCCAGCGTCATCTTCAGGTGCTGGACGATGACAATCAGTCTCGCAAGGCGATCGAGGCCGACATGGCCGAACAGGCCAGGCTGTTGGCTGGTCAGTCGCTGGAAGCCAACGATCCGGTGATCATCGTCTTTCTCGAAGATGGCCACCCCGGTGTACAGGGCATCGTGGCTTCGCGTCTGGTGCAGTCCTATGGCCGACCTACGGTGGTTCTGACGCCGGCCGCGGAGGCCGGAATGCTCACCGGTTCCGGGCGCTCGATCGAGGCGCTGCACCTGCGTGACGCGTTGCAGCGTGCGTATGAACTGGCCCCGGACGCGTTGCCACGCTTCGGCGGTCATCGCGGCGCTGCTGGGGTGGGGGTGCCTCGGGAGCGGCTGGAAGAGTTTCGTCGGGCACTGATCCAGGCCGCCGGTGAACAACTGGCAGGAGTGGAACTGGTTCCGAGGTTGTACACCGACGGAGAACTCAATGGCCATCAACTGCAACTCGCCACCCTCGACGAAATCGACAGCCTGGGCCCCTACGGACGCGAGTTCGATGCTCCGCTGTTTGCCGGGCAGTTTCTGGTCGAGCGCGTACGTCCGGTCGGCGATGGTAGCCATCTGATGATGGAGCTGTCGCTGCAGCGGCAGAGCTGGAAAGCCATCTGGTTCCGTGCCATCAAACCCGGCGATATTCCGCCCTTCAGCGAGGGCCACCAGCTGCAATGTGCCTACAAGCTCAATCGCAACCGCTATCGTGGCCGCGAATCCCTGCAACTGATGATCGAATATGCCGAGGTGGTGGGGTAGGGCAGCAAGCCAGAAAAGGCATGCTGTAGCGGCTCGGAGGAAGTGCTCCATGCCCGAATGTGCAAATGCAGGCAGATGCGGACCAGGAATTTGCCCACTGCCTCCATCACTGTTTTCATACGAAACGGCGCCATATGATGTGCTAATGTGATACGGGACAGTCAGTCAACTGCTGATCAATGCGACATCAAGGAGGAAGAAGTATGGGCATTTTCTCGTGGATTATTCTGGGGCTTATTGCCGGTATCCTGGCCAAGTGGATCATGCCGGGCAAGGATCCGGGCGGTTTCATCATCACCATCCTGATCGGTATCGCGGGTGCCTTTGTCGGCGGTTTCCTCGGCTCACTGGTGGGTATCGGTGGCCCGGTCTCCGGAATCAGTATCGGCAGTATCATTACTGCGGTGATCGGTGCACTGGTGCTGCTGTTCATCTACCGCAAGGTCAAGGGTTGAGCGCCACTCCTTGACGATAATGGCGGGAACCACAACGGGCAGCCTACGCTGCCCGTTGTCGAGTCAGGTTGATGCGGGCTTGCTCCACTCGATCCTGATCGACTCGGCTGGAGTGTCAATAGTTGGGCCAGATGCCGGGAGTGGCCAGCTCCAATAGATGGCCATCCGGGTCACGCAGATACAGGCTTTCTCCACCTTTCGACCAGTGGGTACGTCCCTCGATCTTCACACCATGGGCATCCAGCCTGCGCTCCCATTCCCCCAGGCTGTCGCGGTCGATGGCAAAGGCCATGTGCACCGGACCCTTGCCATCATGTGGTGGAATGCTGCCGCGGTTGTCGGGAAGCTGTACGGTCGACAGCGTTCCCCCCTCCATGAACAGCAGCAGCACGCTGGGGCCGACAGCGTAGGCCGTCATTCGGTGATCCGCCGTCGATGGTCTCAGCTCCAGTACTTCCTCGAAGAAGGCCCGAGCTCGGGCCATGTCCCGGACGTAGAGGGCGGTTTCGAGGACAGCATTGAGATGTGGCATTGTCGGACTCCCTGCACCGATATACTTCCAGCATAGCCTTGCATGACGGGGACAGGCGGCTCAGCCCATCCAGAACCACCAGATGATCAGCCCGATCAGGGCAAAACCCACTAGAGTCACCAGAATGCTCATGCGTTGGCCTCCCCTGTTGATGAGATTTTCGACGAGGTTGATGTTGGCGACTGCGATACCTTGAACAGTCTCAGCCGGTTGGCGTTGCTGACCACGGTGATCGAAGACAGTGACATGGCCGCTCCGGCGATTACCGGCGACAGCAGGGTGCCTGTCAGTGGGTAGAGCACCCCCGCCGCGATGGGAATACACAGGGTGTTGTAGCCCAGAGCGCCCCACAGGTTCTGCTTTATGTTGCCGAGGGTGGCGCGGCTGATCTCGATAGCGTCGACGATGCCGTGCAGCGAAGAGCGCATCAGTGTGACTCCAGCGCTCTCGATGGCCACATCTGTGCCCTGGCCCATGGCGAAGCCGACATCGGCCTGAGCCAGTGCAGGGGCATCATTGATCCCATCGCCGACCATGCCGACGACCTCCCCCTGACGCTGCAGACGTTCGATCTCGGCATGCTTGTCCTCAGGAGTCAGCTCGGCACGCACTTCATCGATACCGGCCTGGCTGGCGATGGCGTTGGCGGTGGCTGTGTTGTCACCGGTGAGCATGACCACCTTGAGTCCATCCCGGCGCAGACGAGCAATGGCTTCGATGCTGTCGTGGCGCAGCGGGTCCTCGATGGCAAAACTCGCCGCCAGTTGACCGTCGACGGCAAGGTAGACCACCGTACGTGCCTGGCTTGTCCAACTCTCGCGTTCATCGCCCAGTGCATCAAGACTGGCGCCGATATCCTCAAGCAGTGCGGCGTTGCCGATTGCCAGTTCTCGGCCCTGGGCATCCCGGGCACGTACTCCACGCCCGGTGACACTAGTGAAGTCGGTGATCTCCACCGCACTCAGATCGTCACCCAGCTGACTCTCGATATGCTGAGTCAGTGCAATGGCCAGCGGATGTTCGGAACGGCTTTCGAGGGCATGCGTCAGATTCAGCAGATCCGAGGTGTTCTCGCCGAGCAGTCGTTGATCGTTGACCTGTGGCTTGCCCTCGGTCACCGTGCCGGTCTTGTCGACCACCAGAGTGGTCAGGTGGCTGGCGGTCTGCAGGGCGTCACCGGAGCGGATCAACACGCCATGTTCGGCGGCCTTGCCGACACCGATCATGGTCGACAGCGGTGTTGCCAGACCCAGCGCACAGGGGCAGGCGATGATCAGTACGGTGGTTGCCGTGACCAGCATATGGATGACTCGCGGCTCCGGGCCGAAGTGGAACCAGGCCAGAGCGGTGAGGACGGCGATGATCATCACGCTGGGTACGAAGACCGAGGAGATGCGGTCGGCCATGTTGCCGATTGGCGGTTTCGAGCCCTGGGCATTGGCAACCTGCTCGGTGATGCGCCCCAGGCGAGTGTCGGCCCCGACACGTGTGGCGCGATACAGTAGCGAGCCACGTCCATTGACGGTACCGGCACTGACATCGTCACCGGGTTCCCGAGAGACAGCCAGCGGCTCACCGGTGAGCATCGACTCATCAATATAGCTCTGGCCTTCGACCACTTCGCCGTCCACCGGCAGTCGCTCGCCGGGCCGTACGCGGATCAGGTCGCCACTCTGTACCTCATCGATGGCCACGTCCTGCTCGCGGCCATCGCGCACCACGCGTGCCGTACTGCTCTGCAGGTCGAGCAGGCGATGCAGAGCGTCCGAAGTGCGGCCGCGGGCGCGCAGCTCCAACGCGTTGCCCAGCAATACCAGGCCGATGATCATCGCGGCTGCCTCGAAATACAGGCCACGTGCGGCTTCCGGTAGCCAGGGCGCGGCCAGCACCACCACCATGGAGTACAGCCAGGCACTGCCGGTACCGATGGCAATCAGGGTATCCATATTGGCCTGGCGATGCCGCCCGGCCTTCCAGGCATTGACGAAGAAATGGCGACCCGGGCCAAGCAGGATCGCAAGAGTCGCCAGCCCCACCAGCCCCCATCCAAGGCGAGCTATACCCACTGGTTGCGGGTGGTGGATAAACATCATCACCATTAACGGAACGGCTAGAGTCAGCGCTATCAGGCTGCCTTTCAGCTTACGCCGATATTCACGGCGACTGGATTCAGCACGACGGCGCTCGGCCTCGCGCAGATCGACAATCGGCTCTGCGCCGTAACCAACCCCTTCCACTGCCGAAATCAGTGCATCGCTGGTTGCCTCGCCACGTACCCGGGCGGTGTTGGAAGCGAAATTGACCTCGGCATCCACCACGCCTGGTACCTGGCGCAGAGCCTTCTGCACGCTCGCCACACAACTGGCGCAGGTCATGCCCTGAATGGCCAGCCGTTGGGAAGGCAGATTGTCGGCCTGGTTAGAGGGGGTGTCCTCGGCATCCGCATTGGCCGGGAGCTGGTCCTCGGGGGTGGTGATATCGCAGGCATCGGCGGAAGTGGTTTCGCCGGGATAGCCTGCCGCGCGCAGAATCTCATCTACCTCATCCGCCACCAGACGGGATTCCACAGACAGGCGCTGGGTCGAGGGTTCGCCTTCCACCCGGGCTTCACCGTCGTGTTGCTGGATCGCTTCACGCATGCGCTTGACGCATCCCTGGCAGGTCATGGCCGGGATATACCGAGTCAGTGGCTGTTGTGCGTTCATGCATCCTCCTCGGCATGGGCCTCGTTGGTAGGGACACTCTCGATCAAGCGACACAGGCTATGCCCGTCCGGGACACCATCCGGCATCTCCTGCCAGGACTCCATGGCTTGTTCCATGCGTGAAGCCAGCTCCTCCAGCTCACGGATGCGCTGACGAATCTGGGGCAGACGTGCGGCGAGCAGATCACGGACCATGGGGCAGGGAGAGTCTCCGTGGTCGGCATGATCGAGGATCTCGCCGATCTCACCGAGGCTGAAGCCTAGATGACGGGCGCGCTGGATGAAGTCCAGCCTCTCTAGATCTCGGGCGGAATAGATGTGATAGCCATTGTCGGGATCACGTTCCGGAGCCAGTAACCCCTCACGGGTGTAGTGGCGTACCGTCTCGGCGGTGACTTCGGCCGCTCGGGCCAGTTCGCTGACTTTCATTTGAACTCCTGCGTTTGAACCCATGACGGGCGGGCCGCCGTTGGCAGCAGTTGTGCTCGATCATCAGGGCATGGGGTTTCGATCTGCTGCTAGTGTAAAACCTTTGTGTAACACAATGGTCAAGCGCTGGAATCGGCACAGAACTGTTTTCGAGCGGAAAAATCAACTCATTGAAATATAAGAATTCATTATTACTCTGTGACCAAAGTATGAGCCGATTCGCTATTCAAACGAACGTTTGGCCTTGAACTTTTCGGAACTATCGCAAACACTGCGATCAAGTCCTTGCGTTGGAAAATGCTCCTGGTACCAGCATCAATATTGCAGTGTTTTCAGCGCATAAGGGTTGACCAACCATAATGACTGGCTAGCTTGCTGATTACAGGATGCCGAGATGATGATGCATAACAAGTTCAAACCTTTGACTCTCGCGGCCGCTGTTGCTGCCGCTACCGTTTCCGGTCAGGCCATGGCAGGCGCTTTCCAGCTCAATGAGCAGAGTGTCAGTGCTCAGGGGACCTCCTTTGCGGGGCGTGCCTCGACGGTCAATGACGCTTCCATCGTCTATGGCAACCCGGCGGGCATGTCCTTCCTGAGCGGCGCCCAGGTGACCGGCGGTACGACCTATCTGATGCCGAGCTCGGATATCAGTAATGCCTCCGGCAGTGCAGCCGGCACCAACGATGGTGATATGGTGCCGGACAAGGCAATTCCCTTTGCCTACTATGTGCAACCGATCAATGACAACCTGCATTTCGGCCTGGGCGTCTATGCTCCGTTCGGTCTGGTAACCGACTATGACAATGACTTCCAGGGCCGTTATTTCGGTGACTACAGCGACGTCAAGGTCGCCACGATTCAACCGACCATCTCGGTGAAATTCAGCGAGCAGTTCTCCGCCGGTTTCGGTGTGACCTATAACCGTATCGAAGGCAAGCTGGGTGCGCGTACACCGGGCGGCCCGGTAGGTTATTACGACTCTACCGGCGCCTTTACTCCGACCGGAGTTGAAGGAGACGGTCGAGTTGTTGTCGAGGGTGATGATGAAGCCTGGGGCTTTACCTGGGGTATGATGTACAAGCCCTGGCAGAGCACTACCTTCGGTCTGGCCTATCACTCCGAGGTGGATTATGACCTCGAAGGCGATGCCAATTTCGAGAATGTGCGGGGACAGGGTGATCCGGTCAACCATCCGATACTTGGTCCGATCGTTCCGGTTGGTGCAGCTTCAGCCAAGAGTGATGCCAACCTGGGCATTAGCCTGCCGGCGACCTGGGACCTTTCGGTGACCCACGAGCTCGACGATCAGTGGACTCTGATGGGCGGTGTGAGCCTGGTGCAATGGGGTAGCTTCGACAAGCTGGTCGTCGAGAATGATGTCAGGGAAATTGTCGAGGAACAGAACTACGAGAACAGCATGCAGTATGCCCTGGGTGCCAGCTATCAGCTGAATGACCAGTGGGTGTTCCGTAGTGGTGTGGCCTATGATGAATCACCGATCAGTGACGAGCATCGCACCGTCCGCGTGCCGTCCGGTGACCGCATGATCTATTCCGTCGGTGCCGGCTGGACGCCAGTACAGAACCTGACAGTGGATGTGGCCTACACCTACCTGGATGAAGACACCGCCAGCCTGTCCGAGGAAGATCCGGAACGCGGTATCTATGAGGCGGACTACGACAACTCCGCTCATGGTTTCGGTGCTCAGGTGACCTATCGCTTCTGATCGTTACTGTCAGTAGTATCTGCCACGTGACAACGGCGCCCACCTGGGGCGCCGTTGTTGTTTCCATGAGACAGGACTGGGTGGTTATCAGGCAGTGCCATCAAAACTCCAGTTCAACACCGGCATAGAACGCCCGATCCGGCGCGGGCTCGAAGTAGCGGGCGTTGTTGGCGTTGATCCGTACGTTGGAGTAGTACTCTTCGTCGAACAGGTTGCGGATGCCCACATAGCCTGCCAGTACGCTGTTCGTACCCATTTTCCAGCCGTTGCCGGCGCGCAGGTTGACCAGCCAGTAGCTGTCGACGTCGACCTGGTTGGCGTTGTCGGCCACCATGTCGCCGATATATTGGGTTTCAAGGCTGGCGAAGGGCCGCTCCAGGCCTTCACCGTCGCCGAACCAGGTCAGTTCGTTGACCCAGGTGGTTTCCGGCAACCCGGGCAGGCGATTGTCGTCAAGATCATCGTTTCCTCTCACCTTGTCGAAGCGATAGCGCGCCAGGGTCAGAGCGGTATCCAGTCGCAGGCTATCCAGTGCCTGCCAGCCCAGCGCAAGTTCCACACCATCGCGTGAGGTATCTCCGGCGTTGGTGTAGAAGGTGCGGCCACTGTCGCCCTCGTAGGGCACCAACTCGTCCTCGACATCGACGGAGAACAGGGCAACATCATAGTCGATCCCCCAGTCGAGGGTGCCTCGAGCCCCCAGCTCTCGGCTCCAGGCCTTTTGCGGTTCGATATCCGGGTTGAAGCCGCCGCTGCCGTTCGGATTGGCGAACTCGGAGAAGGTGGGAGTCTCGAAGGCCGTGCCGGTGTTGGCATACAGCTGATGAAGGGGATGGTAGCGGTAGCTGACGCCCAGACTGCCGTTGAACTCATCGAAATTGCGTTTGCCGCTCTGGTCACCATCGTCGAGGTAGTCGTCTTCGACCTCGAGGCTGATGTGGTCGTAGCGGGCACCGAGTGACAGGTTCCAGGCATCCGTCAGCGCGAGATCGCCCTGGGCGAAGACGCCAACGGATTCACCGATCTGGGTTTCATCAGCCACCTCGCCAAGGTTCTCGCCGCTGAAGGCGATTTCCTGGCGATGACGGTCATCCTTCTGACGTGCCGCATCAACCCCCAGCAGGACATCGAGCGGTCGGCCTGCGACTGATAGCTGCTGGCGATATTCAGCACTGCCGCCGTAGTAGTTGCGTTGGTAGTCGATCAGGCTGTCACCGGGATAGGGCAGTTGTTGTTCGAAGTCGCGCCAGCTGACAAATCCTCTGAGATAGAGCTCGCCGGGGCCGAAGCCGAGGTCCTCGTATTGCAGGCCGAACACCTGCTGGTCGACACTCTGGCCGGTGTCGTACTCCTCGGTAAAGGCGCCCGCCTGACGACGGTCCTCCTTGACCTGCTCCAGCGTCAGACCACCCGGATCCTCGGCCTTGGGGTTGTCGAGCAGGTTGAGGGTGGCACTGAGGGCGCGGTCGTCGTCCAACTGACGCCTCAGATGGGCATTGAGTTGTGTCTTGCGGGCTTCACTGTGATCCCGGTAGCCATCGATCTGCCAACTGGAGGCACTGATATGGTGGGACCAGTCGCCGTTCTCGCCGCCGTTCTGCACCGCCACCTTGCGATAGCCATCGCTGCCGACACCCGCATGAAGGTGAGTGGTGCTGGGTCCTTCACCTCGGCCATCGGCGGTGGTGACCGAGATCACTCCCCCTGCTGCATTGCCGTACTGCACCGCGGCGGGGCCGCGAATCACCTCGATACGCTCGGCGCTGTCGAGGTCGATGGCGTCCAACTGGGCCTGACCATCGGGCAGGGTATAGGGAATGCCATCCACCACCAGGGTGATGCCGCGTACACCGAACTGTGCCCGGGAGCCGAAACCGCGAATCGACACCCGTGCGCCCTGGGCCTGGTTGTCGCGGTTGTTGATGAAGACACCCGGCACCGTGGAGAGAGCTTCGTCGAGGCGGATGCGTTGCTGCCCCGGGGTGATAAGCGACTGGTCCACGACCGACACGGCAACCGGCGTGGTATAGAGCTCGCGTGTCAGGCGAGTGGCTTCTACGGTGATCGGTTCCAGCTCGACGGGCGGGCTGACCGATGCTGTCTCGGTTGACTGGCCGAGTGCCGGATGAATCACCAGCAGTAGAGCGGGAGCGCTGAGTAGAGGGGCGGGGCGTATCATGACTTTCCCTGGTCCGAGTTTCGGGATCCACTTCAAGATGTGGTATTGAGCAGGCTCGCTGGGCATCTGGATGTTGCAGGCCCGGCATTCTAGATAAGGTGTGAGCAGGATACTACTTTAGTTGCAAATAATGAGCACGCTCAGCACTATCAATGAACACGCTCAACGCTATCAATAAGCACGCTCAACGCTATGACGGACACTAACCTGGTGCGCTGTGGGCATGGCCTGGACCAAAGTCGCTTTTTGCCGTGTCTGGCGATGGGGTACTTTGCTGCAATGGATGCGTACGATTGTTCACTATGCGAACTTGGATATTCGGCATAGCTATCAGGTCGATGGCCTATCCTGGTACTGATTTGTAGAGGCACTGAGCTGTCCAGGTTCGAGCTGTCCAGAAATGGAACATAACGATAATGGCTGGAGGATTCCCGATGAAAACGCAACTCGCGAGCTGCCTGCTGGCGGTGTCCCTTGTCGGCTTGACGACCACTGGTGCCGAGGCTGCCACTACGCTGCGCATGGCGCACTTCTGGCCGGGGGCTTCCGGCATCAATACGCAGATCTTCGAGGAGTGGGCGAAGGAGATCGAGGAGGACTCCGGAGGTGAGTTGCGTGTGCAGCTGTTTCCGTCCGGCACCCTGGCCAAGGCCGACGACATCTACGAGGCCACGGTGAACGGTATTGCCGACATCGGCGCCACGGCTCAGGGCTACACGGCGGGACGCTTTCCTCTGTCGCAGATCGTCGAGCTGCCTGGTGTCGCCGATGATGCCCGGCAAGGTGCCTGCATTCTCCAGACGCTCTACGACGATGGTCAGTTGAATGGTGAGTATGACGATACCCATGTGTTGTTCATGTTCACCACCGGTCCCGGTTACATCCATACCGTGGATACTGATGTGCAGACGCCGGCTGACCTCGAGGGCCTGCGTATTCGCCGCCCGACGGCCGTGGCCGGCGACATTCTCGACAACATGGGCGCAAATCCGGTGGGCATGCCGGCGCCGGATATCTATACCTCGATGCAGCGTGGGGTGATCGATGGGCTGAGCTTCCCATGGGAGGGCATGAAGGGGTTCCGGATCAATGAGCTGGTGGAGTACCACACCCAGGTACCGTTCTACTCGCTGATCTTCGTCGCCACCATGAATCAGCGTGCCTGGGAGGGCCTGAGCCCGGAGCAGCAGGCTGTCATCGAGGCCAACTCCGGCATGCGTTGGGCCGAGCAGGCTGGCGGAGTCTTCCATTCCATTGATCAGGTAGGCCGCCAGGAGGCAGTCGACGCGGGACACACCATTCGCGTTGTCGAGGACCCGCTCAATGACGATGAGTGGTCGGCCCCTCTGCAGAAGGGTATCGATGACTACCTGACCGGGCTCGAAGAGCGTGGTCTGGAGCAGGCCCGGGATGTCTACGAGGCGGCGCTGGCCGCACGTGAAAGCTGCACGGTCGTCGAGTAGCCATCATGCGCGAAGGGATCGAGAGAGCCAGTCTATGGCTGGCATGGCTGGGGCGTCTGATCGCAGGCGTGGCGCTGGTGGCGATGCTGGTGGTGACCATCGGCGATGTGGCGACTCGCTATCTGCATCGGCTGACGGAAGGTGCCATATCCGTCCGAGTGGTGGGGAGTGTCGAACTGGTCAGCTATCTGATGCTGTTTGCTCTGCTTGCGGCGATGGCTGCCAACGTCGAGCGCAGTCAGGTGGTGGTCGAGGCCTTTACCCATGCGCTGCCCGACTCACTCACTTCCCGTCTGCATGGGCTCTATCTGTTGGGGTTTGCGGTGTTGGGCGGGGTGCTTTGTGTGGGGCTCCTGGCTGCGGCGACCAGTGCGGCTGGCCATGGTGAAGTGACTCAGGACCTGCGACTGCCGTTGAGTCCCATCTATGCCATTGCTGCGGTACTCAGCGCCCTGTTGGGGTTGCGCAGCCTGCTGCATGCACTACTTGGGGCTTGCTGGGCGCAACCGTCGGAGACCGCTGATGGCGACTGAAATGATAGGCGCCATTGGCCTGGCGTCGCTGCTGGTGCTGATGGTAATCCGTGTGCCGGTAGCACTGGCCATGCTGCTGGTGGGCGTGGGGGGCTTCTCGCAGATCATCGGCTGGGGCGCGGCGGTATCGATGCTCAAGTCGGTCCCGGTCGAGGTACTGACCAACTACAGTTTCAGTGCGGTGCCGATGTTCATCCTGATGGGCGTGCTGGCGGCACATTCCGGTATGGCGGGAAAGCTGTTCGAGTCGGCGCGAGTGATCTGCGGTGGCTGGAAGGGAGGCCTGGCGATTGCGGCCATTGGCTCCTGCGGCATCTTCTCGGCGATCTCCGGTTCCTCACTGGCCACGGCCAGTACCATGACGCGAGTGGCGTTGCCGGAGATGGAGCGGCATGGCTACCACCGCGGTCTGGCAACCGGTGCCCTGGCAGCGGGAGGGACTCTCGGCATCATGATCCCGCCGAGTATTGCCCTGCTGATCTACGCCATTCTCACCGAGCAGTCGGTGGGTGACATGTTCATGGCCGGGTTGATTCCCGGACTGCTGGGGTTGGTGCTCTACGCGCTGACCGTCAGTGTGGTGATGCGCCTCAAGCCTGAACTGGCAGTGGCCGGAGAGTCCACCGCATGGCGTGCCAAGCTGGCGTCGCTGGGCGGGCTTGTCCCCTTTCTGGCGGTATTCCTGATCATGATCCTCGGCATCTATTTCGGTGTTTTCACACCCACCGAAGGGGCCAGTGTCGGGGCCTTTGCCACACTGGTCTACGCCCTGGTCAAGGGGATGCGTGGCAATGGGCTGTGGGCGGCGGTACAGGAGACCCTGGCGCTGTCCAGCGTGGTGTTCTTCATGCTGGTCGGTGCCGAGACCCTGGGTTACTTCATCTCGGTGTCGCGGATATCGTTCTCGATCAGTGACCTGCTCTATGGCCTTGAGCTGTCGCCCTTTGTGGTGGTGCTGTGCATCCTGGTCATGTACTTCCTGCTCGGCATGTTCATGGACTCCATCGCCATGCTGGTGATTACGGTGCCGGTGGTGTTCCCGATCATCCAGTCATTGGGCATCGACCCGGTATGGTTCGGCATCGTCACCGTGCTGACCGTGGAGCTGGGGCTGATCACGCCACCTGTGGGTATGAACGTGTTCGTGATCAAGGCCATGGCGCCTCACGTGGGGCTGGGGGAGATCTTCCGTGGTGTCGCGCCCTTCATTGCTTCCGACCTTGTGCGTCTGGTCCTGCTGCTGGCCTTCCCGGTGCTGACGACCTGGTTTCTGATCTGATCCAGTGTTGCTCAGCCCGGTGACCGTTGTTGGCGTTTGCGGAAGTTGCTGGGAGATACCCCGGTCAGGCGCTTGAAGAAGCGGGTAAAGTAGGCCGGGTCGGAAAACCCCAGGCCATCGGAGACCTGGGCGATGGTCAGGTTGGTGTAGGTCAATTCCCGTCTGGCCTCGAGAAGCAGGCGCTGGTGCAACAGTGCCAGAGCGCTGGTACCCGCCTGCTGCCGACAGATGCTGTTGAGGTGGGCGCTGCTCAGCTCCAGCTGTGCCGCCAGTTCCTCGATGTTGGGTTGGTGGCGGAAGCTCTCCTCGACCAGTGCCTCGAAGCGACGCAGGTGGTGTCGTGAACGCTGATGGGGAGTGGCGCTGTTGCCATTGTCACTTGAGCCATTGTCACTTGAGCCATTGTCACTCGAGCCGATGGCCAGTCGTGATGCCTCGATGGTCAAGGCCTGGATCAGTGCGCCGAGCAGGGCGTCGCGCCCTGAGGCAGGGCGGCGGTATTCACCATCGATATGCCTGACCAGCTCTATCAGACGCTGACTGGCCCCCCCTGAGGGAAGGGGTTGGACACTGGCCCGCCGCCAGGTTCTCGAGGCTTCCGGCAATACCTTCGCCAGGTGGTCGACCAGTGGAGCGGCCAGCGTCAGGATGTGGCCTTGAATCGTTGGCGAGAAACGAAACCCGTGAATGCACAGCGGCGGAACCACGATGGCCAGCGGTGCTTCGGTCTGCCGAGTCGACCCCTCCAGTTCCAGCTCCACCTCTCCTTCATACAACACCAGTAGATGCACCAGATCAGCATGACGATGTGCACGGATATGCCAGTCATGTAGTCGACTGCGTTCGGCGATCGACTCGCAATGCAGCAGATCCGGTGTGGGCCATTGAGCGGTTTCGCCGTAGAGAGCGAAGACCGGGATGTCACCCAGCGGGGAGTGGTTGTGCACAGGAGTCTCCCGGATGCGACCAAAGTGGATGCTGGATCCATGGAAAGTACAAGTTATGGATCGAATAGTGCCTTAAGACGGCGTTCGTTGTGGTGAAAAATACAATAAGACCATAACACAACAGCTCGTCACCGACCTGTCGTTGGCGAGGCCCCCTGGCGAGCAATATCTCGACAGGAAGAGCCGTGGGAGAAGTCGCATGACCGTTACTGTACTCAGGACTCAGGTTGCCATCATCGGCGCGGGACCTTCGGGGTTGCTGCTGGGCCAGCTACTGAGCCGCCAGGGCATTGATAATGTACTTCTCGAGCGGCGCAGCGCTGACCATGTGCTGGGACGCATCCGCGCCGGAGTGCTGGAGCAGGGCATGGTCGATCTGCTGCGTGAAGCGGGAGTCAGTGATCGCATGGACGAGGAGGGGCACTCCCACACAGGTGTCGAACTGGCATTCGATAACCGCCGCATACGCGTCGACCTGGCAGCCCATACCGGTGGGCGTTCGGTCATGGTCTATGGCCAGACGGAAGTCACTCGAGACCTGATGGAGGCTCGCCAGGCACTGGGGACCCCGAGCTTCTACGAGAGCGAGGATGTCATGCCCCATGATCTCGAGAGCGATAGCCCTTGCGTCACCTTCAGTCATGCTGGGCGGCAGTATCGGCTCGAGTGTGATTATGTCGCGGGCTGCGATGGCTATCACGGCATCTCGCGCCGCTCGATTCCCGAGGACCGTCTCAAGACCTTCGAACGTGTCTACCCATTTGGCTGGCTGGGCCTGCTCAGCGATACGCCCCCGGTCGCCGAAGAGCTGATCTATGCACGCAGTGAACGTGGCTTTGCCCTGTGCAGCATGCGCTCGCCGACACGCAGCCGGTACTACGTTCAAGTTGGGCTCGATGAGCGCGTCGAGGACTGGTCGGATGAGCGATTCTGGTCCGAGCTCAAGCGACGTCTGCCTGAGGAGGTGGCGGATCGCCTGGTGACGGGACCTGCATTGGAGAAGAGCATTGCTCCGTTGCGCAGTTCTGTTGTCGAGCCGATGCAGTACGGGCGGCTGTTTCTGGTCGGCGATGCCGCGCACATCGTTCCGCCCACCGGAGCCAAGGGCCTGAATCTGGCAGCCAGTGACGTCAACACCCTGTATCGACTATTGATCAAGGTCTATCACCAGGGACGCACCGACCTGATCCCGCGTTACTCGCAGACCTGTCTGCGGCGGATCTGGAAGGCCGAGCGATTTTCCTGGTGGATGACCTCGATGCTGCACCGTTTCAGCGATGGCGATGATTTCGACTCACGCATGCAACTCGCCGAGCTGGATTACCTGGCAGGTTCCGAGGCTGGTCTGACGACCTTCGCCGAGAACTATGTTGGGCTGCCCTATGAATCGCTGGAATCTTGACTTGATCGGGAGTGACCCGAAGGAGGAACTAGGCAGCTGTCGGGGACTGGCGTATGGTCAAGGGCCGTGTTCCATAGAGTCCGATTGGCCGAGTCCATGCCGTCCGAGCGTCTAAATCCTTTCCAGATTCTGATTCTGATCCTGTCCTTTTATGTCCTGGGCGCCATGGCGGCCCAGGAGCTGTACGACCTGCCTCCGGAGATACATCGACTGCTTCACCGCATTGACTTCGTGGTGTGTGGCTTCTTCTTCGCCGATTTCGTGATGCGTTTTCGTGCTGCTCCTGACAAGTGGCGATTCATGCGTTGGGGGTGGATCGATCTGCTGGCCAGTATCCCGGTGGGCTACCTGTATGCCGGCCGCCTGATCCGAGCGGTGCAGATCATTCGCATGCTGCGCACGATCAAGTCACTGCACCTGGTCTGGGAACTGCTGTTCCGCAACAAGGCCAAGGGGGTCTTTGCGTCGATCGCCTCGTCCACCGTCATGCTGCTGATCTTCGGCTCGGTGATCATTCTGATGGTCGAAGGGCCCAACCCGGAGAGCAGCATAGATACCGCCGAGGAGGCGCTCTGGTGGGCCTTCGTGACCGTTACCACAGTGGGCTATGGCGACTACTATCCCGTCACGACGCTTGGTCGTGTCGTGGCCGTTTGCCTGATGGTGGCGGGGGTCGGCCTGTTCGGTAGCTTTGCGGCTTATGTCGGCTCGCTGTTCGTCGGTGATCAGGAAGATGAAAGCGAGCGCCTGCACCGTGCCAACCGCCGCATGCTGCGAGAGCTTCATCAGGAAATCACGGCGTTGCGTGAGGAAGTGGCTGCCTTGCGTACCGAGCTGGTCCAGCGTGATGGTATTCAATCACTGCCGACACAGCCGGATGAAGCACCGGGACGAGTGCCAGGAGAGAAATAGCCAGGCCTTGATGCTGGACCTGGAGATGCCGAGACCGAAATGACAGCAGCTCGGGCGAGTTAATCGCCCGAGCTGCTGTTTTTCAGAAGATACTATTAACATGGCAATCAAATAGCTCATCCTGATCGATTTGATTTTCGCCCGCACCACACTGGCGCAGATGCACGGATCTGCTGGTGTGGTGCGGCCTCGCGTCGGCCTGATGGCCGACGGCGGCACGTCCCTGTGCCGCCATTCACCCAACATGAAAGCATGCCGGGTTAATACCGAACTGCCTCAGGCTGTCTGGGCCAACACCCTTCTACGTCTGCCTTCGACGCGTTGTTTCAGCGCAGTGCGTCGTCCCATCGTCAGGCTACCCCCCTGGAGGCGAGCCGATCGCTCCCAGTCCTCCAGCAATTCGATGCAGGCATGGTCGATATAGGAGAGCCGGTCCATACAGATGCGTAGATGAGTGCCGGGCTCGATGTCGGCGAGGGTGGCGGATAACTGCGGAACCCGCAGAAAGGTTGCAGCGCCACGCAGGTGCAGTTCGGCATGTCCGGACTCGATGGGCATCAGCTTGATACGCAGTCTCGAGGCACTCCACAGCAGCTTCAGCAGTGTCAGTGCAAAGCCGGTCAGCACTCCGGTGAGCAGGTCGGTCACCACGATACACAACGCCGTGGCAATGTAGATCAAGGGCGGAACACGTCCGTACTGCCTCAGGTTACGCATGGCTCTGGGGTCGACCAGCTTGAAGCCGGTATAGACCAGTACGCCGCCGAGGCTGGCAATCGGAATGCTCTGCAGCACGGAGGGCAGCAGTGAGACCAGAGCCAGCAACCAGAGGCCATGCAGAATGGTTGAGGCACGGCTGCAGGCACCGGCCTGCACATTGGCCGAGCTGCGCACGATGACACCGGTCATCGGTAGGGCGCCCAGAGCACCACACAGCATATTGCCGACCCCCTGCGCCGAAAGCTCGCGATTGAACTTTGAGCGTGGTCCCGAATGCATCCGGTCCACCGCCGCTGCTGACAGCAGCGTTTCGGCACTGGCGATGAAGGCCATGGCCAGCGCGGCGACCAACAACTCGGGATTGGCCAGGCTGGCCAGGTCCTGAGGGCCGATCCAGTCGATGGCATCGCCGAGATTGGCGGGTAATTCAACGCGCTTGATCGGCAGTGCCAGCCAACTGCTGATCAGGGTTGCCAGGCTTACACCGATCAGCGCGCCTGGCAGAAAGCGCAGTCGTTTCGGGCGATGGCGATCCCACAACCACATACAGGCGATGGTGCCGAGGCCAATGGCGCCGGCGGCCAGAGCAGCGCTTCCGTTGGCCAGACTAAGGGTATCGATCAGCGCACCGGGAAAGGCCAGCAGGTTGTCCAGCCCGGAGGCCAACGGCGAAGCGTCGACCATTACATGCAGCTGCGACAGCACGATAAGAATACCGATACCCGCCAGCATGCCGGAAACAACAGCCGGGGCAGTCACTCGGAACCAACCACCCAGGCGCAGTAGTCCTGCCAGTAACTGGATCAGACCGGCCAGCAGTAGCACAGGCCCGAGTGCGGCCATGCCGTGGCTATTGACCAATTCGAACACCAGCACTGCCAGCCCGGCGGCAGGTCCGCTGACCTGCAGAGGGGAGCCGGACAGGAAGCCGATCACCAGGCCACCGATGATGCCGGTGATCAGTCCCTTGGCGGGCGGCATGCCGGAGGCGATGGCGATACCCATACACAGAGGGAGTGCGACCAGAAACACCACAACGGAGGCCAGTCCATCGCGTGGTAGTGTGCGGAGAGCAGTCATGAGGTTTTTTCCAGAACAGTTGAGTCAGGGAAGACGGGGAGAGTTGATGTATCAGGCCTGGGCGTAGCGTGGCTGAGGACTGGCGGATGGCAGGCTGTTGCCATCCAGCGGTACAAAGCGGCGCTTGCTGGCGTCATAGGCCCGGATGGCGCAACTCTCGATGTCATAGACCCAACCGTGGATATTGAGCCGACCACTGGCCAGGCGTGAGGCGACGGAGGGGTGGGTGCGCAGATGGTCGAGCTGGGCGACGACGTTCTCTTCCGTCAGTACGTCCAGCGTCTCGCCGGCTGCGCAGTTGCAGTGGCTTTCCACCACGCTTCGGGCAACGTCGGTGTGACGTAGCCAGGCTTTCACCGTGGGCATGCCTTCCTGACTGGCCGGGTTGAGTACGGCTTTCATGGCCCCGCAATCGGAATGGCCACAGACAATGATGTGTTCAACACCGAGACTCAGCACCGCATATTCGATGGCGCTGGAAACCCCACCGTTCATCTGGCCATAGGGAGGCACCACATTGCCGACGTTGCGGGTTACAAACAGCGAGCCGGGCTCGCTCTGGGTAATCAACTCCAGCACGATACGGGAGTCGGCGCAGGTGATGAACATGATGCGCGGTTGTTGAGCCGTGGCGAGGCGTTTGAATAATTCCCGCTGCTGGGGATAGATGTCACGACGAAAGTTCTGCAACCCCTGAATAAGGGTGGTCAGTGCTTCGTCGCTGCTCAGGGACTGGCAATGAGAGATCGGTTCCTGTTCACGCATGCTCTGCTTCCTTGCTGATATGGTGGATTCGGCACAGTAGCAGACGTTTTCTTTCTACAACCTTTCATCGCAATTAATGTTTCATTCATGTTGAGTGAGTGTTTTCTGATATGTTTTATCGTGTTGTTTTTAATTGTCTTTAATGAGGTTTTGAGTTTCTTTGTGATGCGGCCGTCTGTTTGAAACGGAAGAACCTTGCGCCATGATGGTGCATAAATCCATGTATGGAAAGTCGGATGAATAGTAGGAAGTTGGAAATAGGGTTTGAGGAATAAATATATTCCAGAAAGAGATTATTTGCCCGGGGAGAGTGTGCTGGAAGATGATGTATCAGGGAAAATTCCGTTGATGAGATGGCGAGGAATCTAGCGTTACAGCATCCCTCTGGCCACCAGAATGTCGGCTATCGGCTGGAAACTGTCCTCGGGAATCGGCTCTCCATTACCGGCACGCTTGCCGACCTTCTCGGCCAGCGAGCGATCCTCGATGACCGGTAAGCCATGCTTGATGGCTTCGCGCATCAAGCTGGAAGACTCCTGAGGGGAAGCCTTGCATACCACTGTCGGTACTGGCGTTTCACCCTTGACGTAGCGAATGCCGACCAACCAGCCGCTGGTGCCACCAATCATGATCGAGGCCTGCTGCACACCGGTGCGTGATGAATAGGCCTGAATATCACGGCGCTGCCGCTGACGTGCCCTGCGGATATCCGGATCACCCTCCATGTCCTTGCGTTCACGCTTGTGTTCGGTGCGAGTCATGCGTTGGTCTCGTTGGAACAACCAGCGCTGGGTTCGTATGTCCAGCAGACCAACGATCATGAACACCACCAGAGCCGTGATCACCAGTGGCTTCATCAAGGTCATGAAGATGCCCTCGAGGCAGCCATAGCCGCAGCGCGAGGACTCCATCAATGCCTGCAGGCCCACCCTGCAGACGACGACGAAGGCCACGCCGAGGGTCACGATCTTGAGCAGCGACTTGATGAACTCGATGATGCCACGCACCGAGAAGATCCGCTTGAGACCTTCCGCGGGATTGATGTGCTCAAGCCTGGGCTTGATCGGATCCACCGAGAACAGCATGCCGCCCATGATGAGGATATTGGTGAGTATGGCGGCTACCACGGTGATCAGAATCAGGGGCAGCACGGACCACACCAGAACTTCCAGTCCTGCGGCCATCAACCGTGGCCACAGCGTGTCGAAGGGCTGGGTGTACATCCGGGTGACCAGGGTAATGAGGCCTCGCACGCGGGTTTCGATACCATCCATGCTGACCACCAGATATAGCGTGCAGCCGAGCATGACGACTGCCGAGACCATATCGTTGCTCTTTTCGACCTGACCTTTCTTGCGGGCGTCGCGAAGTTTCTTCTTCGATGGCGGGAGGGATTTTTCTTCACTGGGCTGCTGGGCCATACGGCGATCCTCTAACGGGTGGCTTCGATCAGCGACTCGAAATGCTGGTAGTAGCTGGGCAGAGCGCCCAGTTCGTTGAACATCAGTGGCACCAGAAAGACGATGTAGATCACCAACAGGAAGGTGAACAGCAGGTTCTTGATCGGTAGTGACAGAATGAACATGTTGAGGTTCGGCGCCATGCGTGCGAGGTAGGCCAGCATCAGGTCGGCGATCAGCATGGCGATGATCAGGGGAGAGACCATCAGAATGCCGATGCGCATGACCTGGTCGAGGAAGCCGAGCACCGCCAGTGCTGTCTGGGTCTCCAGATTTGGAGTGAACGTATCCAGTGGCCACAGGGTATAGCTGCGGTAGAAGCCTTCAAGCAGCATGTTGAAGCCACCTGTGGCAAAGAACAGGGCCACCAGCATGATCACCAGCAGAGTGCTGGTGACGCCGGACTCCGTGCTGCCCATGGGATCGAGCAACTGGCCCATGGTTGAGGCCCGTTGGAGGTCGACGACTTCCCCGGCGACTTCCGCGGCCCAGAATGGAATGCCGAACACCATGCCGATGAGGACACCCACCAACAGCTCCTTGAGCAACAACGCAGCGAGGGTGGGGGCGTTCATGTCCAGTTCGGGGAGAAGGGCGAGGACCGTTGGCAGCATCGGTATCGCCAGGGTCAAGGCAACCGCCGAGCGGATCAGGCCGGTCAGCCCCAGGCGATTGAAGGCCGGAGTGATCAGGATGACCCCCAGAGCTCGAGACATGCTGATGGCAAGAGCCGCCATGACCGGGTAGATCTGGTCAAGGAGAACGCCCATCAGCTCATCCTGAAACATGGAGACGCTCCCTACCGTGACCAGGCGGCAAAGTTGTCGAGTATCTGGTTCGTCAGGCCGAGTAATTGACCAACCAACAGGGGGCCGGCAAAGATCAGCACCAGCATGATGGTGATGACCTTGACCGCCTGCGGCAGTGACTGGTCCTGAATCTGTGTCAGGGCCTGCAACAACCCGATACCGAAACCGATCAGGATGGCCGTCAGCAATGCTGGCGCCGACAGCAGCAGCACGGTCCATAGTGCATCGGTCATCAGTGACTGGAAGATGTCTTCGGACATGATCTAACCCCCGTAACTGAGAATCAGGCCATGCATCAGCCGTGACCAGCCATCGACGGCGACGAACAGGAATATCTTCAACGGCACCGAGATCAAGGGCGGGGCTACCATCACCATGCCCATGGCCATCAGTACGTTGGCGACGATCAAGTCGATGACAAGAAAGGGGATGTAGATCAGGAAGCCGATCTCGAATGCACGTGCCAGCTCCGAGGTGACGAAGGCGGGAATCAGCGTGACCAGATCATCGTCCTGCACGTTATCGCGAGCTTCCTGCGACCAGATATCCTGAGTGGCATCCAGGAAGAAGGCTCGCTCGCGCTCGTTGGCGTAGGTGGCAAGGTACTCCTTGAGCGGTTCACGCAGTACCTCCCCCGTAGCCTGAATATCTGCCATGGTGTTGAGTTCGGTGTTGTGGCTTTCCAGCTGATAGACCATCTCGCCCACCAGCGGGGTGGTGATATATACGGTCAAGACCAGCGCAATGCCATACAGCACCAGATTGGGAGGCGTCTGCTGGACACCAAGGGCATTGCGGATCAGGAACAGCACGACCGAAATCTTGAGAAAAGAGGTCATGGTCACCACGGCCAGAGGAAGCAGGCCAAGTGATGCAACAACAATGATGATTCCAATCAGGTTGGGTTCAAACTCACTCATCAGTGGCCAGCCTTTCGATCTGTACCCCCAGACCATCACCGATCTCGACCAGTCGCCCCTTGCCCATGACCCGGCCATTGATGACCAGATCGACAGCCTCCTCAGGGGGACGCGACAGGGGCAGCACACTGCCCTGGTTGAGTTCCCGCAGTTCCTTCAGCGACAGCTCCAGTCGTCCGAACTCGCATACCAGGTGCACGGGAAGCTGATCCAGCCGCACATTGTCCGAATCGGTTGTTCGGGAGGGTGCCTCCGTGCTGTGATCTTCGGGACCGCCATTGGCTGGTTTGGCCATGTGAAAATCTCCTCGCGTTGGGGGATGGAGCCGAGAACCTAGTTGCAGACCAGGTTTGCGGTTGTTCTGGTGCTCTGTCGTGGCTGCCAGCAGATCGTTTCCCACCAGCACTGCCGACCCCTGGTCGGGCCGGTTGACCATGACCACATCGCCTGGTTGGAGGCTGCACAATTCAGCGAGGGTCAGGTGCTGGTATCCGCCGATCCACTGCACCGGCCACGTCACATTCGAGCAGGGGCGTGGAGCCACGGGGCAGTGTTGCTCCAGCCCGGGAGACAGAACTTCGGCTGCTGCCGAGGATAGCGATAGTGACAGGTGACCACGCTGTTCGCCGTTATCCAGACTGAGCGGCAGGGCCAGCGGAAAATCGGCCGGGTGGGCAGGTGTACCGCTCAAGTGGATCGACACGTCCAGCATCTGTTCCAGTGGTTCGAACCACTCCAACAGAGCGTATTCCAGCCAGAGTGCGCTGATGTCGACGGAGCAGTGCTTGAGTGAGCGCTTCAGCGCCAGTGGGACGGAAAGCATCTGCAGCGCGACGTCATCCAGGCGCAACAGCGCTGGGGCCTCGCCCAATACCAGACCCAGCGTCAGGGCTTCCGGCTGCCGATGATCGGGGCTGTGCACCTGAATGGTGAGAGGGCGATCTCCGAGTCGCGAAAGGACAGGTGCACGTGGCCGACTGATGCTGTTGAGAATGGGGACGGTCTGTGGCGAGATAATCGCCAGGTGCGGCATATCAAGACGCTCCATACCAGGGTCCCGGGGCGTTGTTGTGGTGTCGGGCAACCTGTCTGCGACCATCAATGCCCTCCTCGTGGTGTGGCATCCTCGAGCTCGAGTTCGGCGTACAGCTCCTGGCGGCTCTGTCGCTTCCTGTCATGACGTCGGGAAAGCTCTTCGAGGGCGCGGTGCGCACGCACCTTGCCAGCCCACTCCGTGGCGCGCTGTTCCCGTTCTTCCTGATGAGCCTGGTGTTGCTGCCCCTGTTCCCGTTGCTGATGATCCAGGCTAGCGGTTTCGCGCTGATGGTCATCAATGGCCTGGCGAATATCCTCGAGTTCCGGTCCCGTCAGGCTGCCGCCTGCGGCATCGAACCAGTGCTGCTCATGTTCGTCGACGGCGTGGAGGTGGTCGCTGAGTCGTTGCTCCAGCATGTAGAGTTGTTCGGCGCTGTGCCGACAATTCCTCTGCTGCTCCAGCAGCGCACGCTCGGCTTGTTGCACGCGTTGCTGGCGCAGGGCCATCAGCTTCTCGAGTTGTTGCTGATCATTCATGACAGGATCTCATCCATGAGTTTCAAGGTGTCTGACATGCTGCTGGTTTCCTCATTGGTCTGACGCAGGAAGGTTTCAATCGCAGCCTGTTTCTGTATCGCCTCATCGGTGCGTGCATCCTGGCCCTCCCGGTACTCGCCTACCTGCAGCAGCAACTCGACATCCTGGTGACGTGCCAGCAGGTCGCGCATGCGGGCAGCAAACCTGCGATGTTCGGCAGCAGTGACGGTTTCCATCAAGCGGCTGCGGCTGGCCAGTACATCGATGGCGGGGAAGTGGTTGCGACGCGCCATATCGGCACTGAGCATGATGTGGCCATCAAGAATGGCGCGCGTTTCTTCACTGACCGGGTCCAGGGTTCCATCGCCTTCGGTGAGCACGGTATACAGTGCGGTGATGCTGCCGGTCGCGCCGGGGCCGGCTCGCTCGAGTAGACGTGGCAGGGCGGCGAACAGCGACGGAGGAAACCCTCGGCGTGTCGGAGGCTCGCCGGCGGCCAGGCCAATCTCTCGTTGTGCACGGGCGAAGCGGGTGATGCTGTCGACCAGCAGCAGCACATCTCGCCCCTGGTCACGAAAGAATTCGGCGATGCTGGTTGCGACCATTGCTGAACGTGTGCGCTCGATGGCCGGTCGATCCGAGGTGGCCACCACACAGACGGTGCGTCGACGGGCCTGCGTGCTCAGTTGCACATCCAACAACTCACGCACTTCGCGTCCACGTTCTCCGACCAGTCCAAGAACGATCACATCAGCCTCGCTATTGCGCACAATGGCGGACAGCAGAGATGATTTGCCGACACCGGGTTCGCCGAAGATGCCAAGACGCTGACCACGTGCCACGGTAAGCAGGCCATCGATGGCGCGAATGCCGAGACTCAGCGGATGCTGAATCAACTGGCGAGCCAGTGGTTCCGGTGGATCGGCATGTACCGGATAAGTGATCAGTGTGTCTTTCGCCGGTGGAGGCCGGTTGTCGATAAAGGCCCCCATAGGGTCGATGACTCGGCCGAGCAGCGCTTCGCCCACGGCGACCTGTTGTGGCGCTCCGGTGGCGATGACTTCGGCACGTGTCGACATGCCCCGCAGGTCTCCAATCGGTGAGAGGATGGCATCCTCATCCTCGAAACCAATGACCTCGGCGGCCACGCGGCGTCCGCTGAGCGGATCGCGCAGGTAACACAGCTCTCCGATACCAGTACCATCGACACTGGCATGAACCAGTTGGCCGAGAATACGCCGCACGCGCCCCCTGACCGGTCGAAGTTCGGCGCGATTGGCACGCTGATCGAGGCGTGGCAGCAGCGAATCGAGGTCAATGTCGGGTAGACGGGAGTCGGAGCTCATTCAGTGTCTCCCGGGGATGGCTTCAGCGCCTCGTGCAGAGCATTGAGCTGGGCTTCCAGCCCTACATCGACGATCGCTACCGGGCTGACCAGCAGGCATTGTCCGGGACCGAGCTGAGCATCACCTTCGACACGATACGATGGATGGTCGTACATGTTGTGGCCGGCCGAGCCGAGACGCGCTTCGACCTCCTCAACGCGTTGCAGTGCGACCCGAATGGTGACGGTCATGTCATGGCGATACTCGCTGAGTGCCTGCTGCACACATCTGACGATCAGGTCGGTGTCGTCGAACTGGCCGAGGATGCGCCGAACCATCTTCAGGCACAGCTCGGCCATGGAAGGCTCCAGCCCCGCTAGATAACCATCGACCTGGCGAGTGGTACTTGCCAGTAGTTCGGCAGCCTGAGTCTCTCCGGCACGACGTCCTTCCTCGAAGCCTTCGGCATAGGCTCTGGCTCTGACCTGTCGAGCCTCCTGATCGGCTTCGCTGGCGCGCTGCTTTACGCGCTCGAGCATGGCGTAACCATTGATCCAGGCTTCAGCCTCCTGCGCCTTGAGAATAACCTTTGTCGGACGCGCCGGTAGCTCATTCATTATGCGACCTCTCGGCTTCCCCTGAGCCTTGCGCGGCAACCCTACGGTATTCAGTGGCGAGAGCTGCGGCTGCGCGACGCACGATGGCGACCCTCTGCTCCGCTTCCTGATGCGGTAGCTCCAGTTCGTCGAGTCGCGGATCCGCGGCAATGCCCAGGCGCAGCCATGCTCGAAGTTCATCTGGCTGGTGGGCCAGCCAACAGGCAATGCAGACCAGGCCGTCCTGATGCACGGTGTCGGCGAAGCCGTCGTCGAGGGCATCCGCGTCGACGTAGGGTGAGGATGGAAGCGCCAGGGCACGGTTGGCCAGGGCGGTGAGAAAGGCGGTGGTGCCGAAGCGCTGTTTGAGGGCGACGACCCGTGGAGCACGGATTTCGCGAACAAAGGTAATGGCGTGGCAGATCATTCCGCAAAAGCGTGCCAGGTCGCCGCCGCCATCCGGTGCCAACTGGAAGATAACGAGGTCCTCCTCGGCCGGGACAGGCAAGGCGCTGGGCGCTGTCAGGTGGTGGCGCATCACCAGACGTTCCGTCAGCCGCTGCTGAAAACGCGGGTGTCGAGCGATTACCGCCAGACTGGCTTCGTCGGCGGTATCCTCCAGGCTGTCGGCAACCCAGTGCAGCGACACACAACGTGCTGGTGAGGCAATGAAGTCCTGCCAGTGGAACCCGGGACGGGTATCGACCTCGGCGTTCATGGTGGTGTCTCCAGCTCATAGGGGCCGCGGCGCCGCTGGTGCCAGAGCAACCATCCCAGCGCCCCCCCCAGTCCCAGCACGAGAACCAGCAGCAGGCCGAAGATCCAGACAGCACGGGTGACACTGGATGCCGGCATGGAAATACCGAGGAATGAGCTCAGCGTCACTGGGGAACTGCCATCGGCCACGCGCAGTGGTTCCGCGACCACCGGCACCACGGAAACGCTGTCATACGCCAGACCGGCGATGCCATTGGCCACCAGTGTCTTGATCTTGGGAATCAGTGGGTTGACATCAAGTGTTGGTGAGTAGCGGATGAATACCGAGGCGGATGAGGGCGTACTGTTGCGATCGAGCAAGTCGTTGTCGGGCAGTACGACGTGCACGCGAGCTGAGAGCACCCCGTCAATCTGCGATACGGTGTGAGAGAGCTCCTCGCTGAGCGCGTGGATCATCTGGGCGCGCTCCTGCACCGGCGATGACACCAGACTATTGCTCTCGAAGACGGTTCCGAGGTTGGAGAACTTCTGCTCCGGTAGCCCCAGTTGATCGAGGATGCCGACTGCCTCGGCGAAATAGTCCTCGTCGACCGTCACACTCATCAGGCCACCTTCCTTGACCACGCGGTTGGCAGCGATGCCATGGCGGGCGAGGCTGGCGACCATGATATTGGCCTCGCGCTCACTGAGGTCGGTGTACAGCTCGGTGTCACAGGCCTGCAGAAGCAGGGCCATGACCACCACCAACAGCAGCTTCAATGTCCTCGTTGGAGGACTGAGCAGGACAGGAATCAAGGCCAAGGTTCACTGCCCCCGCAATAGCGTTCGTGCCGCGCCGGAAGTCTGGGACGCACAGGACGACATCAGCTTCATCAGCGTTGCATGGTCGAACATGACCGAGAGTGAATCGAGCATGCGATCGAACTGCATGTCTCCCAGCTCCGAGGCGTTGCCCTGATTGACAGCGTCGCTGGTGACCGCTCCCTGATTGTCACGCAACTGGGCCGAGAAACTCTGGGCCTGATCGATGGGGTTTTCCAGTGCACTCAAGATGTCAGCCCCCAGCTCGGCCGGTGTCGTAGCCTGGGCGGTGGTGCCTGACTGGCTGGCAATGTGTTCGAACAGGTTCTGTGACGGAATACGCTCCATCCCTCCGCCATTGGGTGCGGCGGGGATGGCCCCTGTACTGACTTCTGTCGCTGGTATCATCATCAATACTCCTGAGTGATGAGCCGTAAGGGGCAGCGAACTGCCCCGCTCGGAAAAGGGCGCTTGTCAGCCCTCATCCTTGAGCATATCTCCGGCATAATCCATGAGTTGGGAAACGGCCAGCGAACCGACTGCCTGCCCCACGATCTGCATGGCTCGAGCATTTTCAGCGGCTTGCTCAAAGTCTTGCTGTTGCTGGTTGTTGATGGGGGCTGACGGGTCTGCCCCTGGTGCGTTGGTGACTTCTGGTGCTGCCATCTCTCGCTCTCCTCTGGGTTTACCGCTATTCATGGGTTGCTGCTATTCTCGTATTTCCAACACTCGCGGATCTTCAACTCTCGCGAATTTCCGTTGCTCATGAGTTTTCATTACTCAACGCTGCTACGTGCCACACTGCCCCGGAATACCTGGACTTCGCCACGGCCACCCGGGGCAGGGCGGCGCAAGTGTTCGACGTGACGAGACACGCTGTCGATCCAGGCTTCCATGCCCCAGGCTTGCAGGGCATTGCCGCCATCCACTAACCTGGTCTGAATGGGATCGCCGGCGCCAGCGGACTCGAGATTGGTCATCAATAAATCCGTATCGACTCGAGAAAGATCAAATGTTCGCTGGGTCAATTCCTGCCGAGTGGTGACGTGCAGTACGCCACCGTCGAAATACCATGCCAGATCATTGGCAGCGCACACCTGCTCCAGGAAGTCACGCGCACTTCCTGCCTGGATATCACCCCTGACTTCTCCCCTTACGTCGCGTGAAACCTCGGTGGGGAGTGAAAGGTTTCGTCCAAATTCACTCAGAACATCGCGCACATCCTGCTCGACAATAATGTAGTGGTACTCACGCTGCATCCAGTCATTGCTGCTGTCTACGCGCTCTTCTGTCGCCATGGTTGTGATAGGAAGCATCATCATTATCAAGCCAATGAGTGTTGGCATGAGGATGATGGAGCTATGGGCTTTCCTGGCGGAGAAAAGCCGTGGTGACCTGACGATTGCTGATGCTTTCATGGCTGTAATGGCGCTATATGAAAAGAGTGTTTTATTGTTCGGTTCTGGTTGACGGAGGCATGATTGAGTGACTCAATACCCCGGAATGCCGGGTTCAACTTCTGCCCGGCAACCATCCCTCTGACGAAGCAGAACGCCATGAACCATGGCCGGGAGTTCCTGATGTCGATGCAATACGTCATACGTCTACCCATCATCATGTCCTGTATGCTGCTGGCCGCCTGTGCGTCCTCTCAACGTGCTGAGCAATCCCGACTGCTGGCGCTGGCTGATGACATCGCGGCTCATGGTGACTACGCCACGGCGGCCAGCATGTATGAGCGAGCAGGCGAGGTGCCGGGTAGCGAAGGCGTCGATATCCAGGTTCGGCTGGCGGATGCCCGTCTCGCCGCCGGTGACTTCGAGGGTGCCTTGCGCTCATATCGGGCTGCCCTGGAAGCCGATATCGACAACGAGGAAGCCCTATTGGGCATGGGGACTGCACAGCTTCGTCTTGGCCAGGTGGAGCGTGCCGAACGGAGTCTCCGGCAGGCGGCACCCGAGATTGATACTGTCGCCGCCTGGAGCCGTCTGGGAGCCGCCCAGGCATTGATGGGCAAGGAGTCCGAGGCGGTCACCGCCTTCAGTCGTGCCGCCGAACTTTCACCCAATGACCCCGATACCAGAACCAATCTAGCGGTGGTAGAGGCCCTGGCCGGGCAGGGCAACAAGGCTGTGCCCTTGATGCGCGATGTTGCAGCTTCGCCCCTGGCCGAAGAGCGCCACTTTCGCAGCCTGATTCTGGTGCTTGTCATGTCAGGCCAGGAATCGCTGGCGGAAACCATCGAGATTCCGGATATGCCTGCCGATCTCCGGCAATCCTTGATCGGGCACGCACAGGAGATCCGTGACATCGGGATTCCCGCACAGCAGGCACGAGCCATCGGGTTGGCAATGAACAAGTAGCGCATGCGTCACATGTCTCCTGTCGTGGCATAACTGCCGATGCCGCGAGCTTCCTCGCGAAGCCGGTCCGAGCGCGCTCTGCTCTGCTCACGATCGGTGAGGCGCTCACGTGCGGCATTGGCGATCGGCTGTGCCTGAGCAGGCCCCATCTCGCGTCCGTAGAGCAGATCCTGCGGGCGCTCGACCATGTACTGCAGATTGATTTCGTTGGCACAGCCCGATGGCAGTGTCACGATGCCTTTCTGCTCGCTGAACAGGTCACAGGTGTAGGGCGTTATCGCCTGTAGTTGATCGGAGCGGCTATCCGATGCAGGAACGGCAGTGGCGCGATAGCCGCTCTGCCAGGTCATGGGTCCCAGCGCCGAATTGCATCCTCCCAGCACAACCAGCCAGGGCACCAGAATCCACAGGGCACGGGGTGAACAGTTCGTGGCCGTCATCAGTGCTCCTTACTGCAGGTAGAATCCGAAGGGATCGTTACGCACCACTTCGGGTGCCGCCTGACCATCGACGCGCATGGCGCCATTGCTGACATGTCCCTGATCGAGCGGGGTGCGCAGCGAACGTCCTGGCGCTGGTGCCACGATGTAGGGGGTAATCAGGATGACGAGCTCGGTTTCGTTACGCTGGAATGAACGCGAGCGAAACAGATTGCCGAGGATCGGCAGGTCGCCGAGGACCGGGATCTGTTCGACGTTGTTGGAAGCCTCGCGCTGAAACAGGCCGGCGATGGCAAAGGTCTGGCCGCTTCCCACCTCGACAACCGTGTCGGCTCGCCGTACCTGCAGCCCCGGCACGCTGGTGCCTCCTATCTCGACGCCATTCTCGGTCAGGGTGCTGACCTCGGGGCGAACCTCCAGCGAGATGCGACCGTTGGGCAGCAGTACCGGGGTGAACATCAGTGATACACCGAATTGCTTGTACTGAATGCCCACCAGGTCATTGCCGGCTGGTACGGGTATTGGAATCTCTCCTCCGGCCAGAAAGCTGGCGGTCTCGCCGGTGACCGCGGTGATATTGGGCTCGGCAAGAATCTGCAGCAGCCCGTTTTCCTGTAGGGCCTGGAGGAGACCGTCGACACCGTCGATACCGTCGGCAATGGTGCCGAACGAGGCGTTGGCCATGGATCCGGGGAAGATGCCCAGCGAGAAGGAGCCGTTGTTGATCAAAGCACTCCAGCTGACGCCGTACTGCAGCAGCTCTTCACGTGCCACCTCGGCAAAACGCACCCGTAGATTGATCTGGGTCGCGTCGGAGTAGGTGGCATTGTTCAGCGTTGCTCCCTCTGCAGGAGCATGCTGGTCAAGAGTGGATTGCGTGGCGATGGCGCCCTCGATGCTTTGGTTCTGGCCCTCCGCGACCAGTTGATTACCGGCCATGCGTAGTTGGATGGGGCTGCCGGCGTCGGCGTTCTGCAGCGCACGATTGGCGCCCTGATCCCCATCACTGACGTGCAGTCGCATGGATGCCTGAGTGCTTTCATCGTTGGCCAGGGCGATCAGATTGGTATCGCCATGCTGTTTGCCGAAGACATAGATCACGCCCGGGGAAACCACTTGCACATCGGCAATGTCGGGATTGGCGACGAGCACCGAGGCCACATCATTGCCGAAGCGCAGAACGCGACCCTGCCCGGTTTCCAGTTCAAGCGCCGAGGACTGGGCATGGGCCTGACCCACCATGGCCAGCAACAGCATCAATGGTGTCAGTAGACGGTTCATGGCGCTGCTCAACAGCGCTATACATGCTGTCGGGGGCTTCATGATGGTTGGGGGCTTCATGAAAGTTGCTTGCGTCACTGCTTTGCTCCATGCAAGAGGTTGTTGTTATGGATGAGCCTGCTGTTGCCTGGCGGAAGTGGTGGCTGCGCCGGTGTTACGAGCGGGTTCCGCCCCGGGCTTGACCTGAGCCAGTGCCTGCAGATTGAATTCGCTGGCCACTTCCTGCCAGGACATGACCGGTAGGTCCAGGTGATGGCGATTGACCCATTGCTGGAGGACCGGCCTGATATCGCCGGACACGATGACCACGGGAGTGATATCGGCATCGAGGTTCTCCAGATGCTGCTGGAACCAGCCATTCAGGGAACGTGACAATGTCACTGGCAGGCCGGGATTCTTGCCCGAGTTGCCCTCGCCATCGCGCAGCGCTGTACGGATGCTGTCTTCCACTTGACGGCTGACGACCCAGGCCGGCAGAACTCTGTCGGAACGCGCATAGCGATGGCATATCTGGCGGGACAGTGCGGCACGAATACGTTCCCCCAGCCGCACGACGCTCTGCTCCTGAGCGCCCCAGTTGACCATGGCTTCGAGGATGGTGCGCAGGGCGCGCAGAGGGACTCCTTCATCCACCAGACGCCGAAGCACATCGGCCATCTTCTGCAGTGACACGATGCGCACGGCTTCGCCCACCAATTCCGAGTACTGTTGCTCCATACGTGACAGCAGTGCTCGTGTTTCCTGAATTCCCATGAACTCTCCGGCATAGCGAAGCAGGACCTTTTCGAGGCAGTCGCACAGGACCTGGGGAGCCTTCCGATAGCCGATACCGGCCTCATCAAGGCGTTCCAGATCCTGTTCAGCTACCCAGTGTTCCGCATGGCGCCCGGTCAGAGGAGGGCCTTCCGTCGCTTCCACCTCGATCAATTCCAGATGCATTGGGTCGTCGTCGAGCCGTGCATGGTTGACGGGAATCTCGCCTTCCAGCACGGGAACCTCATCGAGTTCAATGGCCAGGTTGCGTTGGTGCTCCGCCTGGTTGACGCGGACCCCTACATCTGGAATCTGGATGCCCAGTTCCTCGCCGACACGCTGACGTGTGGCGTCAACGAGGCCACGCAGGGATTCCAGTGACAGGGTCTCGGCCAGTGCCGGACCCAACGCCAGCACCAGGCGTTGGTGGACGGTCTCGGATGGCAGGGAGCCTGCCTCGGAGGGGGCCGAAGGCTCAGGAGCAGCGGTAGTGGTGGATGATTGGGCGGCAGCCGGAGTCGCTGGCGAGGCTTCCTCAGAGGACCGTTGGCGCTTGCGCACCCACCAGGCGGCAAAACCAAGCCCTGCGGCCAGCACCAGGAACACCGTGGTGGCGAATCCGGGAATGAAGGCGGCGAAGAACAGGATGGTGGCTGTCAGGCCCAGAGCACGAGAATTACTGCCCAGCTGCGAGACGATTTCACTGCCCAGGTCACTGGCCTGGTCCGAGTTCACTCGGGTCACGACAGTACCTGCTGCCACGGCAATCAACAGTGCGGGTATCTGGGCAATGAGGCCGTCGCCCACGGTGAGCAGGGAGTAGGTGTTGATGGCGTCACCAAATGACATGCCTCGTTTGAGCATGCCGATCAACAGGCCGCCGATGAGGTTGACGCAGAGAATGACCAGGCCGGCAATGGCGTCGCCCTTGACGAATTTCATGGCGCCATCCATGGCACCGTAGAGCTGGCTCTCGCGTTCAAGGCGCTGGCGCTTGACGCGAGCCTCGGCCTGATCGATATCACCGTTGCGAACATCGTTGTCGATGCTCATCTGCTTGCCCGGCATACCATCGAGGATGAAGCGCGCGGCGACCTCGGCCACTCGTTCGGCGCCCTTGGTGATGACCAGGAACTGCGCCACGGTAATGATCATGAACACCACCAGGCCGATGACCACTTCGCCGGCGATCACGAAGTTGCCGAAGGCCGAGACGATCTGGCCGGCATCACCTTCCAGCAGAATCAGGCGTGTGGTGGTGATCGACAGTGCCAGTCGAAACAGGGTGGCGAGGAGAATGATTGGCGGTAGCGACGAATAGTCCACCGGGTGGGAAATGTAGAAGGCGACGATCAGGATCAGCAGGCTGAACCCGATATTGATGCCGATCAGGGTGTCGACCAGGGCCGTGGGCAGCGGAATGATCATCATCACCACCGCCAGCACGATGAACAGGGCGATTACCACGTCACTGCGCTGTGCTGCACGCAGTGCAATCGCATTGAGTCTGCTCAGCATTCCGCTCATCCCTCCTCCCGCCGCTGCAGATAGTGGCGGAAGGACGCACGAGCATCGTCGGTGCGTCCGGCGGCCAACAGCGCTCGGCTCTGCAGCAGTGCCTGAGTTGGCGTGGGTCCCTGCAGGTACTCGAGTCGGACAATGGCATCGAGAGCACGCTCGGTGTCTCCGGTGGCAATGAATGCCTGGACCAGAGTATGCAGAATGCCGGAATCCGTCGGCTGCATATGGGCTGCCAGCAGCAGTAGGATCAAGCCGCGCTTGCGCTCGCCACCCTTCACGTAGAGATGGCCCATGACATGCAGGAGCGTTGCCGCCTGGCGATCATCATCGCTCACGTTTCGCTCTCCTCGACACGCCGTGCCTCCCATTCGATGCGCATTCCTATCTCCTCATTGATCAGCTGCGTCGCGAGTTCCGCAATGTCGCCTCCGGTGTCCAGTTGGGGCAGCACGTTATCAACCACATGTTGCAGTAGTGCGATGCCTCGTTCGCCGGCATGGAGTTCCGGGTCATCCACCACAGGTGACGTCGCCTGGGTGAGTTGGGCACTCAACGAAAGTTCGCTTTCCCGTGCCGAGTCATTGAACAGCGGCGGTGGCGCGAAGGACGCCTTGCGGTCGGCATCCACGGCACCGGTCGCATCGATCTCTCTGTTCTCGGTCAGCGTTCGCGTTGAGTCCAGAGGACGGTAACCATCAACATTGCGATCAGCAGTGACTTTCATGGCAGAGCTCTTGTCGCGTCGCTGGATCTGGCGCCATCAACAGGCCTGGCACCAGGGCTATAGGGTCAGGGACATCTCGTCAGCGCCGCGGCGCAGGGTCAGTCCATCGGCGGCAATCTCCGCCAGTACCCAGCCTTCCGACAGGGCCGCTCCGGGATACAGACGTTCGCCGGTGGCGTTGATGACATAAGGGTTGTCGCCCAGCCATACGGCCTGAAAACGGAACGCCGGCCGGTTCGGTTCTACGCTGGGAGTGGCATTACTGATCAGTACCTGGTGGCTGCCATAGCGCTGGTCGAACCAACGCTGCACGGTTTGCCAATCGCTGTGCTGCTGAGCGCCAAAATTTCCGGATACCACAAGGTGATTACCTGCATCCTCCACCTGCAGGCCTTCGAGCCCTGCCTGGCGCAATTGGGCCCGTAGCGCCTCGGAGGGGGAGGCGCTCAATTCGGCCAGCATCAGGGCCGCCTCGGCTGCCTGAGGATGCAGGATGGCCGTGGAGTGAAGGGCGCTGGCTGTAATGCTGGCACCGGCCTTGTCACTGTTGCCGAGTTGGTAGAGCCCGATGATGCCGAGGGTGACGATTCCCAGGCTGGTCATCACGGAGCCTCGCTTCAGGCCCAGTGGTTTTTGTTGGCGGCGGAGAGACAGTCGCTGAATACGTTCCCGCCAGGCATTGGGTAACGGTATTCTGGAAAGGCCACGACGGATCGCATGGCGAGTGGCAGCCAGTGGTCGCTGCAAAGGCGCTGTAGCTCGCTGCAGCATGCTGCCTGTTTTCTGTGCGACAACCGGGAGCTGTTGACCCAGTCGTTCACGGAGCGGCTGTAGACGTTCCCGGGCATGGCGAATGATTGGAGGAAGTGAGACCTCCGGCTGTGCCAGTTGCAGTCGTGCGCCACCAATCTCGAAGGTCACCGGCAGCGTAGTCCGCCAGCCCGTGCCCTGGGTCAGCACCTTGCTGCCGACGCGTACATCTCCACCGTTTGCCTCGATGGCCACCATACGTGCATGGAAACGCAGGGTGACATGCTCATCGGCGATGCCGGGATCACTGAGCATGACATCCACATCAGAGGATGCCCCAAGGCGACAGATTGACTGCTCGACCGGAATGGTGACGCCTCGATGGAGCCCTTCCGTGACTTCCAGTGTCGAATACAGATCCGTCACTGGCGCAAACAACGAATGTATTGATGTCAAGAATGTAGAAGCCATGGCATACACCTAACCAACGTACCCCTCACCGGCTGCCGTCGAACTTGACGACAGCCGGTAAGGGGAAACGGAGCCCGAAGTGAGGATCAGGAAGGCTGCCGAACTGGGCTGTCGACCGAGACAGAATCCGGCTACCCACCTGACGTTCAGGCAATCAGTTGTTGGGACGTGATGAGCGAGCGGTATCGACTTCAGTATTACCTTCGGTCTTGGCCTTGCTCACTTCCATGGACTTCTGAGCGGCCTCTTCGAAGACCTGCTTCAACTGGTTGACGTCGATACCACCGCCTGAACCGCCGGCGCCTTCAACCTGATTCAGCTTGTGCTTCAAGAAAAACATCGTCATTGCTGCTATCCCCTGTTGAATGGACTTGCTGAACGATAGAAACCTGAGCCACTAAGGACGATCCTTGATATCGCCGAGCGGCATCAGGTTGGAAGTTACTGCGTTTCTCGAAAACCAAAGGTGCTTGCTGCTGCACACGTTCAAGGTAGAAGGAAATACAAATGCCGCTAGATGGATTTGGGTAAGTTTTTGAGAGATTTTTAATCAATATGTTAAATGATTGATATAAAAGAAAATGATTGTCTCATGGCAATTTTCTGGTGCATTTTACTTGATGCTTTTTGGAGACACTTGTCATCGATTTGCAAGGACAAATGTACGATAAATCACATCGTATCCTTTGCCCGGTTATTGGCAGGATAGCCTTGCATCACGCTTCCACATTGAAAAGAAAATGTAGCGTGGGAGATGGCGTGGAGGGGGGGGGGAATAAGCCCCGGGCCCATGCCTGATTTTCAGCAGTGAGCCCGGGGGTAGAATTTACGAGTGTTCTGGAGAAGTGGCGTGCTGCCGTTGACGCTTCACGACAGCAGTCAAGCCGATTTTCTGGGGAGATAAATACGGTCTCCGGCACGCAGTGATGTGGGGTCGGTAATGTGCTCCATATTCCTGGCTACGACGCTCGCCACATCATGATGGCCATGACCGAGAATGATACTGCCCAGTGTCTGGCCATCCTGAACTTCGACACTGTAATAATCCTGATGATTCTCGAGATCTGGGTTGATGCGATGGCCCTGGTCTGCGATATATTCCAGCGGACGATTCTGAGGCAAAGGCATCAGGTCGAGAAGGTGATAGTCTTCGCCCTCTTGCCCATCTGGTAGGGCTGCTGGTTGGTTGTCAGGCGGTTGAGCGCCACTTTCTGTGGCGACAGGGTCGTTGTCGAGATCGGCGATCAACCACTCCCATTCTGGCAACATCTCCTTTTCATTCAGCCATTCTCTCAAGTCCAGCACGCCTGGTAGAAGCATGCCGGCTGCCAGTGTCCATCCAACACCTTGCCAGAGACGGTTGGCGTCGACTTGCCTGGCTTGTTCGCTCATCGGCAGGAACAAGGGGTTATGACGTGCGTTAACGTCATGCCAGTTGAGGCGTGCGCCCAGTGATATGAAGTAAGCCTGTAAGGCGGTGCCTCCACCAAGCACACTGGCGGCGAAAAGGTTTCCTTCGGCTAACTGCATGCCGGCAGCAGTTCCTGTCAAGGCTGCCATGGGGATTGTGGTAGCAGCGAAGATGCTGCGCATTGGCCAGTTTTTCTTGCTGGGATCAGCACCGTTCTTCCATGCCTGCACCATGGAAATAGCGTCGTCGCGCAAGCCCTTGATGCCGTAGTAGGACAGGCCGACCTGGAACGGTACCGCGGCCATATTGATGCTGCCTGCCAGCCAATTACCCTCGGAGAAGGCTGTTGCAGCGCTGTTCAGCGTGAGGGCTGCCCAAGGCGGCGTCATGATGCCGTAGAGGTAGGAGCCGAGGAAAGTGCTGGTCTTGGTCAGCTTTTCCGTCATTCGTAGCGAATTGAGATCGACTCGAGCCAGGCCTGTTCCCACCTTGACGGCGGCACTACCGGCAAGAGCAACATTGGCAGCAAGAAAACCCGCCAGCCCAAGATTGCCCACTAGATCAAGAGGAGCGAGGCTGAACAGTTCTCCATTGTTCGCTTGATGTTGCAGGTATTGCCAGGATACGACGTCGTTGATCAGGTGTGTCGTCAAGATCGAGCTATTGAAGATGATCCCTTTCAGAGTCTGTGGGTCCAGAGGGTTGACGCCCTTGATGTCATCAACCGTTTTGCCCGTTATGTCGGCGAGCTGCTCGTAGTAGTTGTTGACCTCCTGCTTGATCGCGGTGTTCCTGGCATCAGCTGTCCAGCCACGTTGTTCGCTTGCCTGAGTGACCGGTAGGCTGTCGATTAGTTGATAGCGTCCCCATAACCCCTCGATCAACCCGGATATTTGTCCAATGTGTTCGTTGCTCAGGTTCAGCGGTCTACGTGAGGCAATGATGCGGCTCGCCTCCCAGTTGAGCAGTTCTGCGCTCAATTCACCGCTTTCCATCAACTTGCCGTTGGCCTGGTGCTTACCATCAGAGCGTGCTTTCAGGGCATTGAGTACACCGCGGGCGATGAACCCTGAGCCGTTGAAGATAAGCGCGGGAGACTCAGGAGACATCGCACGATTGAAGACATTGCCTGTCCAGGCGTGAGCGCTGTTGACCCCATACAGAGAACCGCCCACTCCCAATGCAGCAAGGAGTCTTGCTATCCGACGACGGGTGTCTGAGGGTGTGCTGTCTGCGGGCTTGGGAGCCACTGTTTGCGCAGGTGCTTCTGGGTCCGCAGCCAACGACACGCGGATCTGTTCGCCTTCCGGTAGTTGGGTGGCAGCTTCGGGAGACAATGCCTGCTCCAGTACGCTACGAGGCATCAGCACCGTGTCAGGAATCGCCCCGGTATTGCCATTGCGATCGTAGGGCGAGGAAGTGACCTTGCGATTGGATTGACCAATAACAGCCCCGTCAATTGTTACCCCTTGTAGGTGAACCACCGTTCCCTGGCCATCCTGGCGTAGTGAAATTTCTCCATTGGCGATGCTTGAGTTCGGCTCTGAGATGGTTTGCGTACCCTCAGACACAGAGGTTTCTTCATTGCTTGCTGGCGCTGAGGTTTCTTCATGAGCCGGGTGCACCGTTGATGTTGGCTGGCTAGCTTCACCGGCGTGGGACGGAGTCGTTGTCTGGTTGGTGGCTAATGTCCACTGCCCATTATCATGAAGAGCAAAGGGCAGGCCGTTACCCTGTACCTGTGCCCGGAAATCGCTCACTCGATCTGTACTGAGCACGATGAAATGGGTATCAGCGCCGACATTGAGAGAACGCGGCGTGGCATCACCAGAGGTATTGGCGATGTGTAGCTGCTGTCGCCCATTGTTGCCTGAGTCCAGAGAAAGACGCACGCTGTCTTCCGGCCGAGTCGATGGCCATACGATACGCCCGTCATCGTTGATGCGACCGCTCTTGGGTACAGTGCCTTCACCGATGACTTGGCTTCCGTTCTCGAGGCCTGGGTTGGAAGAACGAACGATATGCACGAACAGTCCCGGGGGTAGGCTGCCATCCTGTGAGGCCTGGTTGAGGGCATCCAGATCACCGAGGCGATAGAGCTGCGCCATCCCATCGGGAGGAGATGTCGTTTGGTGTGGTGTGTTGCTATGAGGCGTTGGCGTGTTTTCGCCGGATGACGTGCCTTCCAGGGGGGTGGGATCAATGCCGGAGTTGCTGGTGTTTGTATCAGCACCATGGCTGCGGCTGGGACGCGTCGTCCACAGGCCATGGGCACCCAGTCCGGTACCGGCAAAACCTGTGGTCAGACCAACGATGGCATCGGTTAACTGCAATCCGGACATCTGGTCGCCATTCTTGTACAGGCTGTAGGCCGAGTAGCCCATGAGTGGCACACCGGTGGCGATGGCGGCCCAGTCGAATCCTCGTGCAAATCGATTCAGGGTTTCCCCGCTGCTCATGTAGATATGCGCTGCCTTGGCCACATCCGAGCCTGGCTTGACGCCGCCAATGCTGGCCATGAAGGCTTGCCCTTTGGTCATGGTGACGCCAGTTGTGCCAGCCACATCGAAAGTGCGCCCCGCCATGCCAACGGTACGTAGACCACTGGAGAAGATCGGGAAGGCCGTGGTGGCGATGGAGAGATAGTTGAGCCCCGACTCCAGGTCGTTCCAGTCGCCGCCATGATTGACATGATCAATCTGGTTCAGGAGAGCTCTCCCTCCCAGGTAGGCGCCGCCAGCGTAAGCCAGTGGTGCCGCGAATGGGGTGGCGGGAGGGAAAAAGGACGCGATAGTAGCAATACCGGTGCCGATACCCACCAGCGGGTCAACGACGCTGTCCCAGGCCGAGGTGGCATGCGCATCGACGACCTCCAGGTCGAACTTGCCATCTTCGGAGGACATGTCGAAGTCACGGGGCGCAACCAGTTTTCCGTCATCGCTGAACATCTGGTTGTTGTCGCGGAAGTCCTCGATATCGGAATAGTGCTTGCCGCTCATGTCGACATAGCGGACTTCACCATCATCTCCCTGAACGGCAATCAAATTGACCTGGCTGACACCATTGGCTTCATCGACATGAAACATCGGCACGATATTGATTTGGGGGGCGTCGCCGCCGATGTCATGTATCGATTCCAGTACCTCGTCCAGCGCTTCGCTGCGTTCATCAGTGTTCCGGTTCAGTCCGAATCTTTCATCGAGCATCGGCTCCAGTTCATCGTTCTTGTAGGTCGTGAACTCGTTGTCATACCCCTGGTCGGCCAGTTGTTGGAACCTGGGCTGATAGAGATCATCCAGGGCCTGTTCTCTGTCGTCTTCCAAGGCGCCGTATTCCTGCCGGGCATGAAAATCCATGTCAGATTCGCCCATGCGCTGAGCAGGCTGCTCAGCCATCAGGGACGAACGCTCTGAGGCTTGCGTCAGCTCCTGACGTATATTGCCGAGGGCCTTATGGTCGTCATTGGCCGCCGCCAGGGCAATGGTGGTAATGGCGATATCAGGGTGCACCCAACGAGTCTCGCCATCTATCTCGATTCCCACCGGTTGGTCGCTGGCGTTCAAGGCGGCCAGCAGCCCTTCATCATCAAAGGTATCCTCGACCTCTTGGGTCACCAGTATCGGCAGATCATCTGTACCGATGTCCCGGGGTTCGCTGCCATCGGGAAAAGCATCTTCCGGGGCTTCAGTGGTGCCCTGGCCATGCTCGTCGAACAATTCACCCAGTTCGGTTTCGAGATCGGAGATGTTGTCGGCCATGTCTTGCTGGCGAATGCCGTAGTCCTGTTCCAGGGCGTTGGTCAGATCTGCATGGGCATTCGATACTTGTTCGTGCGCGCCTTGACGTTCGTCCAGGTGTTCAAGCCAGTTCGCGGTGACTTCCGGATCGCGGTTTTCTTCCCAGAACTCGCTCATCTCTTCAGGGGCGAGTTGCTCTTCTGTGGTGCCGTGCTCGAAATGGGTCGTGACCCAAAGGCCATCTTCACGCTCTTCGATGACTTGCTCGCCGGTCGCTTCGCCCAGGTAGTCACCGCCGACAGTGCGAAATTCCTTGCCTTCCTCGTTCAACCCTTTCTCTTCATTGAAGGCTTCGAGCAGATCATCACGAATGTCGTAGGCGTCGGATGTTAGTTGTGCCTGATCGCTCCGGGCATGATGGAAGTCTGAATAGGCCCGGGCGACATCGACCTGATTGCTGCTGTCTTCCTGTTGTTGCTGGGCTTCCTCTAAGGCAGCCGTGAGTTCATCGTGTTGCTTGCTGCCAGGCTCGGCTTCGGCCAGCTGCTGTTCATGAAAACCGACGCTGTAGTCGGACATGAAATTGTTGCCCTTGGCGAAATGCAGCCCCATGTCGTAGAACAGCGAGTCGACGTTGGTCAGGGCGGCATTACGATCGCTCTGCTCACGCTCGTACTGGTCCTGCATGAGTTTGAGGTCGTCCGGGGTATCATCCGCGGTGCAGACACCCTGAGCCGTGATGTCAGGCACGTTTTTACTGGCGGAAGTGGCTCTGTCCAGCAGGTCTTGGGCATCGGCGAATTCGGTGCTGGCACCCCGGGCCTGTTCGACCATGGCCTCGGCATCATCCAGATGTTCCTCGGCATCAGCCAGGCTACCGGAAGGCTCCTCGGGAGATACCCATACCAAGCCATGGGGTGCCAGGGCTTCATCAAGAATCTGCTGGGCGCGGTCAAGGGCACCGTCGTAGTCACTGTCCAGGGCGTAGACGTCCAACTGAGCCTGACTGGCCTTGAACTCGGAACTGGCTTCAAGCTGTTCGGAAACCAGTTCGTTCAGTTCCAGTGTGGCTCTGGCGACAGCCGAGTCCATCCACACGCCATTCATCGGCACCCAGGTGCCGCCTGAGGGAGGTTCCTCCGTCGGCGGATCACCGTAGGGGTCTTCCGTCGTGACGTTGTTTTCAGGTTTTACCCCAGTGCTGCCATCCCCGTACTCTTGCTGATAAACCTCTATCGCCTGATTCAGTTCTTCCGTCTTGTCATCGACGGACGGTTGCAGATCCTCAATGCGTTCTCCTGCCATCATGCCTTCGATGGCGGTCTGAACGACTTCGGCAGCTCGCGCTTCAGAGGTGTCCTCGCTGTCGGGGTTGATCTCCATCAGGGTGTCGGCCAGTGAGGCTTCGGGAGTACCTTCCTCAATAGTGATTTCAGTGCCGTCTTCATTCCGCTGTAGGGTCAGGTTGCCATCGGGGTGGGTGGTCAGCGTATAGCCATTGTCAGTGATGGAGGTGGTAGTGTTGCCATCGGCGTCCACGTCGGTCGTGGTTTCGCGTCCATCCTTACGAGTGACGGTTTCGTAGCTACGGCCATCGTTGTACTCAGTGGTGCGGGTTTCGGTACCGTTGCTGTCGACGTGCAGGGATGTTTCTGGTGTCGTACCGGCTGCTGAGGTGTGTCTTGCTATGACCTGCTGGGGATCATCGGCGCTGACGATCTCGGTGGTATAACGCTCCAGACCATTGGTCTGCTGCCCGCTGCTGGATTCGACAACATAACCGGCAGCCCGCAATTGAGCCTCCACCTGCTCTGGATCCAGTCCCTGGGCGTCGGCTATCTCCTCGATGCTCTTGCCGTTGGCCACGGCGGTAACGATGTCATCAATGCCTTCGCGGGTGATGTTCTGGCTGTCGTTCAGCGCCGTACGGTTGTTATCTTCATCGATGATTGTCGTTGTGGTCTGGCCGTCATCACCGGTGACTTCCTCTACCGTTACGCCATTCTGCTCGTAGGTGACCGTGGTGGTCTTGTTGCCATCGGCATCCTCGGTGGTGACTGTTTCGCGGCCATCCGGCTCGGTGACGGTTTCAGTAAAACTGCCATCTTCGTTTTCGACACGATGAATGTGATTGCCATTGATGTCGTTCACTACTGAAGTGGTAGTGCCGGAAGGATTGACCTCGTAGCTGACGATCTCATCGCCACCGTCTTCAGCAGTAATGCGCGTCGTCGAGGTAATAGCGGGGCCTTCCCCCTCGGGCCCCGATTCGTATTCGTAGCCGGCGGCCTCGACCTGGGCAATCACCTGCTCGGGGGACAGTCCCTGGGCTTCGGCAATTTCCTCGATGCTTTGCCCATCAGCAATGCCATCAACGATGTCGTTGATGCCCTCGCGGGTGGTCTGCTGGTCGGCCTCCAGTTCGGTGCGCTGTCCGTTTTCATCAGTGACGGTGGTCGTTGTTTCACCATCGGCATTGGTGAACTCTTCCACTTCCACGCCATCCTGTTGCTCGGTAATGCTGTATTCGGCAACGGCATCACCTGTCTCGGAGTCGGTGATTGTGGTGTCTTGATGGCCTTCATCGGAGGTCGCGGTCTCGACCTCCATGCCATCGGTCTCCAGTTGAGCAATCACATCCTCGCGACTGACGTCATATTCGGCAGCGACCTGATCAATGGTTTTGCCGCCAGCAATGTCCGAAGCGATTGATTCGGCCTCTTCAGCGCTGAGACTCACGTCTGCCGTGCCGTTATCGACAGGAATCACTAACGGTGTTTCCGGTGTGTCGGCATTGAGGAGTGGGTTGCTCGTCGGAAGTGGGTCTTCGTCCAGACTTGGCAGACTGGTCTGATTCAGATACTCCGGTGAATACACTCCCAGACCCTGGCCCTCCAATGGAGGTTGAGGTTGGAATACCGGTGTAGTGTCGAGCGGCGGTGGCGGTGGCGGAAGATAGAAGGTGGGAGCCACCTGCAGCGGTGCCGGAGAAGAAAACGGCGTGGCCTGAACCCTGCTGAATGCGGAGACAGAGCTGAAGAGGTCCGCTGAATCGGGTTGCAGCAGCTGACGGATATTACGAACCAGACTAATCAAGACAATCTCCTCCTCGCGTGAGGGAGGTTGATGACAACCGGCATTGGCCAAATAGAATCACCTCCCTCCGGTTGGAGGGACCTTGACTCAATCTAGTCACACTTATGCAACATAATGTAAATATTGGTTTTGAATTGTCGGCTGGCGAGGTTCGTGGGGTTAATGGGTACTTACTTTTCGGAAGGGGGAAGGGCGTACCAGGCCGATACGCGAATGCCGCCCGGAAGGCGGCATTCGTTCTCGACAGAGGTGGCAGGTTGATGCCACCGAGAGTGGAGTCAGTCGTCGTGCTGGACGTTGAGGACTTCGAAATTTTCCCGGTTCATGCGCAGCTCAAGCTCCTGGAACTGGGTGTCGTAACCTTCGATCTCGATACTGCCCATGCGGTCGACATCCAGTCCGGCGACGTGCTCTACGCCAGCTTCCTTCGCGGCATCGAGTGCCTTGGTGACATCGTCACCGCTCAGGCTCCAGTCAGGAATCTCGCTCTGGCGCTGCTGCTCGCGCAGTACACTGCCATCTGCCATGGAGAAGTCGACGTCGAGGCGTGAGCCATCAGCATTCCAGCCTTCGACCTCGAATTCATCTCCGTCATCGACACTGAACTCGTCGAAGCTGGAGAAGCCATATTCCTGTGCCTTCTGCAGCATCTCGTCGATTTCTGCACGGCTGGCACCGCCATCGGCCATGGCCGCCATGGCACTGGTCAGAGTCAGGGTTGCGAGGCCAAGAGTCAGAGTCTTTTTCATGGTATGCCTTCCTTTCATTCAGTTGAGAGTCACGCCATGTCCAGAGAGCTTCGAAATTCTGTGTCTGCCTGGCGAGTAACGACAGTCTGGCAGGTTGTAGCTGACATGAAGCTGACAGGGGTGTTCATGGTTGATTCATGTCTACGAGCTACGAGCTACGAGCTACGAGCTACGAGCTACGAGCTACGAGCAGCTCGAGCTATAAGCTGTAAGTTTTAAGCTGTAAGTGGCTTCAGCCGCGAGCTTCGAGCTACGAGCACGCTACGCTCGAGCAGGTAAACCCAGCCACGAGCTTCGAGCTACGAGCACGCTACGCTCGAGCTGAACCCCGAACCCCGAACCCCGAACCCCGAACCCCGAACCCCGAACCCCGAACCCCGAACCCCGAAGAAAGGCACGTAACTGACAGGTTGGCACTGGACAGCTCGCTACTCGTAGCTCGTAGCTCGGTGCTTACGGCTTACTGGTGCTATGCCCCCGATTTTGTGGACACCTCACTTTCCATCATGAGGTGAGGTGTCATGCTTCTACGTACACGTCGG
>NZ_FRCA01000001.1:0-60438 GCF_900142755.1 Halomonas cupida
CCTGATGGCCGACGGCGGCACATCCCTGTGCCGCAATCAACCCAACATGAAAGCATGCCGGGTTAATACCCGAGAGGGGACAAGTAGGCGATCGACGGCCCACGAATATGAGTTGTAGCGTACGTTGACTGAAACACATCCTTGCCAGCTCGTAGCTCGTAGCTCGTAGCTCGTAGCTCGTAGGCTCGCGACCCACAGGGAAGTGGGAAGTGTGCATGTTCGTCGGGAACGAACATGTGCCAGCTCGTAGCTCGTAGCCAAAAAAACGCCACCGGGCTACCGGTGGCGTCAAGTCACATGGAATATCTCAATCGCGGTCGATGTCCGCGTGCTCTCAGGCGGTGGCGGCGGCCTTGCTGCCCACCATTGCCTCGAGGTTGCGCTCGATGATGGCCATGCCTTCCTCAAGCAGCTCGTCTTCGATGGTGACCGGCATCAGGAAGCGGATGGTATTGCCGAACATGCCACAGGACAGCAGGATCAGACCCTGCTCGCGGGCACGCTTGCACAGTTCCGCGGCCAGTTCCGGTGCCGGTTCACCCTGAGCATTGTTGAGCTCGAAGGCGGCCATGGAGCCGAGATTGCGCGGATGTACCACCGCATCGAACTGTTTTTCCCACCTGGCAAAGCGTTCCGCCAGCTTGTCACCCAGTGCCCGGCTCTTGCCGAGAATGTCTTCTTCCTCGAATACGTCCAGTACCGCCAGCGTGGCCGCACAGGAAACCGGGCTACCGGAGTAGGTGCCGCCCAGGGAATTGGCACAGGAGGCATCCATATGCTTCGCGGTACCCACCACGGCGGAGATCGGCATGCCGGCAGCCATGCTCTTGGCCATGGTCATCAGATCCGGCTCGACGCCGCTGTGTTCGATGGCAAACATCTTGCCGGTACGGCCGAAGCCGCTCTGTACTTCGTCGACGATCATCAGAATACCGTGCTCGTCGCAGATCTCCCGGATCTTGCGCAGGAAGCTGGCGGGGGCCGCGTAGAAGCCGCCTTCACCCAGCACCGGCTCGAGCACGATGGCGGCGGTATCCGCCGGGTTGGCATCGGTCTTGAGTACCATCTTCAGACGACGGATCGACTCCTCCTCGCTGATGCCATGCTCGGGAACCGGATAGCCCGCGCGGAACACGCAACCGGGCATGGTGCCGAAATCGCTGGCATAGGGGGCGACCTTGCCGTTCATGGCCATGGTCATGAAGGTCCGGCCATGATAACCGCCATCGAAACAGATCACGTTGTTGCGGCCGGTGGCGGCACGGGCGATCTTGACGGCGTTCTCCAGCGCTTCAGCACCTGAGTTGACCAGCATCACCTTGGCGTCGCCACGTACCGGCACCACCTGTGACAACTTCTCGGCAACCTTCACATACCCTTCATAGGGCATCACCGTCTGGCAGGTGTGCATGACACGGTCGAGCTGGTCCTTGACGGCCTGCACTACCTTCGGGTGACGGTGGCCGATATTGAGTACGCCGATGCCGCCCGCAAAGTCGATGAAACGCTTGCCGTCGGCATCCCAGATCTGCGCGTTTTCGGCACGATCGGCAAAGGCGGTGGCGGGGCTGGCCGCACCTTTGGCGACATAGCGTTCCTTGAGTTCGTTGAGCTGTGCGTTATTCATGACTAGGTCTCCACTGGAGGGTGACTGGTTAGCGTAGTTGCTGTTGTCGCTACCCGCATGGCGGCGGGAAAGCCATCACTGTTTACAGACCGCCGACACAGGCGTACTTGAGTTCGGTGTATTCATCCATACCGTGACGGGAGCCTTCGCGCCCGAGTCCTGACTCCTTGACGCCGCCGAAGGGCGCGAGTTCCGTAGACAGGATGCCTTCGTTGACCGCCACCATGCCATATTCCAGCGCTTCCATCGTGTGCCAGATTCGGCGGTAGTCGCGGGCATAGAAATAAGCGGCCAGGCCGAACTCGGTATCATTCGCCATGGCGATGGCTTCGTCGTCGCTGTGGAAGCGGAAGACTGGTGCCAGCGGGCCAAAGGTCTCTTCGCGAGCCACGCGCATTTCTGGCGTCACATCACGCAATACGGTGGGCTCGTAGAAGGTGCCGCCCAACTCGTGTGGCTTGCCACCACACACGATTTGAGCTCCCTTGCCGACAGCATCGGCGATATGCGCCTGTACCTTGTCGACGGCTGCTGCATTGATCAACGGGCCCTGCAGCACGCCAGCTTCGAGTCCATTGCCGACCTTGAGCTCGGCGACGCGGCGCGCCAGTTTCTCGACGAAGACATCGTAGACGCCGTCCTGAACCAGCAGGCGGTTGGTGCATACACAGGTCTGACCGGAGTTGCGGTACTTGGAGGCCACTGCACCCTCGACAGCCGCATCAAGATCGGCATCGTCGAAGACGATGAAAGGCGCATTGCCACCCAGCTCCATCGAAGCCTTCTTCACCGTGTCTGCGCACTGTGCGAGCAGGATCTTGCCAACCCCGGTGGAACCGGTGAAGGATACCTTGCGCACTCGTGGGTCTCCTGTCAGTACCGGGCCGACCTCACGGGGGGAGCTGGAGGTGACGACATTGATCACGCCAGCCGGAATACCGACTTCCTCGGCCAGACGCGCCAATGCCAGAGCAGTCAGTGGAGTGGCCTCGGCGGGCTTGATCACCACGGTGCAGCCGGCCGCGAGTGCAGGTGCGCATTTGCGAGTGATCATCGCCAACGGGAAGTTCCAGGGCGTGATGGCGGCGACGACACCTACCGGTTCACGGAATACCAGAATGCGCTTGTCGGCACCATGGCCGGGCAACGTCTCTCCCGCCATGCGCTTGGCTTCTTCAGCGTAGTACTCGACGAAGGCCGCGCCATAGGCGACCTCACCAATGGCTTCGGCCAGCGGCTTGCCCTGCTCGCGGGTCATCAGTTCGGCGAGAGCCTGCTGGTTGGCCATGATGGCATTGAACCAGGCACGCAGAAGGGCAGAGCGTTCCTTGGCGGTCTTGCGCTTCCAGGGATGCCAGGCCGCATCGGCTGCAGCCACGGCATCACGTACCTGGTCGGCACTGAGCTCCGGTACCTGGGCAAGAGTTTCCCCGGTCGCGGGGTCGGTAACGGCAAAGGTACTCTCGGCGCCACACCACTGGCCGCCAATGAATGCCTTGTCGATGATCAGATCCTGGAAGCTTGTCATGGAGCGCTCCGAAACAGGGGGTGTTGTGTCATGTTTGACGAGTGTGCATTATTTGAAACACTCCGCCAAGGGGGAGATGAGAGAATTTTGTGTCAGGGTTCTACGAGTTACGAGCTGGCACATGTTCGTTCCCGACGAACATGCACACTTCCCACTTCCCTGTGGGTCGCGAGCTACGAGCTACGAGCCAGGAGCCAGGAGCCAGGAGCTGCGAGGTTCGAGGTTCGAGGTTCGAGCTACTGGGGAATTCGCTGATGGTCCTCGGTCTGGTGGGCAGAGGTGGCTAGTTCTACACCTCTAGGTCGGCAACGTGTTGCGAAATTCTGCAATGGCCGCTCGAAGCTCGCGCCTCGTAGCTCACAGCTTCAAATAGATTGCCATGAGGCATCGGCGTAGCGGCTGCTTTCCGGTAGACTGTGTCGCCGAATTACCGTGCCGCCGTTTCTCGACGTCGGTGGTGCCGAGTGACCCTATTGGCGAGGTGTGCCTTGGTTGATGTTGTTGATGCCTGGTGGGCCCAGCAGTTGGTGCTGTGCGACTGGGCCTTCATGCCAGATCCCTTGATGTTGCCCGAAGAGGCAGCAGGCGAACGGCTGTCTGCGTTGGAGGTAACGGATCGTGGCGAACTGGCCTGGCGCCTCGTCGAGTTGAGAGCCGGGGTCGAGGTGTCTGCTTCCTCGCTGCTGGCAGGGCTGGAACTCTCGGCGCTGGCTGGTGCTGCGGGTTGGCTGAGCCGCGACCAGGCCCAGCAGTGGGGACGCTCACATTGTCGAGCCATTTATGAGCACTTTGCGGATCTGGACAACTGGCTGCAGGCACTATGTGCCGAACGTAGTCAGGATGGCTGGGTCATCGGTGATGGAGGCTTGCTCGAGTCCTGTCAGGCTCTGTCTCGGATTGAAGCCGAGCACGAAGGTGTCACCTGGGAACTGCTTGGAGAGGCTCTGGGTAAGGCTTCGCCCGAGAGGTTGTGGCCGGATGCCGATGAGCAACACATCTGGCGGCTGCGAGCTGGCTTCTCTCCGGTTCTGACTACCACACCAAGTGAGCTGGACTGGCCGGATGCAATGGTCTGGTTGCAGGATGTCTGGCAGGTCAACGGACATGATGATCTGGTCCGTGCGATTCTGTGGCTGTGTAGCCAGGGGGATCGCCAGGCATGGGATATCGATGCCGCACGATTGATGCAGGTCAGTGCCGAAGAGCGGCTCGCCTGGTGCGAGGGGCTGGGGCCTCGTGAGCGCAACTATGGCCGCCTGCTGCGTCAGTATGTCGAGCAGGGCGAGCCCCTCGAGTGGGCGGCCTGGGATTGGTTGCGGGCTGTTGATCTGGCCTGGGCAGGGCTCTGCGCGGGCTGGCTGGATGACGAGGAAAGTTGCCTTCTGGCCACGCATGCCGGTGATCTGGTGCTGCGCCGCTACAGTGACTGGAGTGCTCTGGCACGCTCATGGCAGAGAGGCAGAAGCCTGTTTGAAGGTCTTGATCGTCTGCCATTGCTGGCTCAGGACTGGCAATTGCTGATGACCTCTCGGGTCAGCCCATGGCGGATATCGCTGAACGGTCTGCTTGACGCGGACAGCATCGAGGCATCACGACAGTACATTCGTCAATGGCGTGGCGATGCGCGGCACTGGGTGCTGGCGTTGGCTGCTGTGCGTGAACCCGAGTTGGCGACACGGCAGGGGCCGACGGTGGACGTGCCGGAGAGTCGTGCCATTGAGGCCCGCAAGTATCTGGCCGAGAGTCTTGACCTGCATGCCGATGAAGGAGCAGGGGCTCTGGTGCGTTATTGGCTTCCTGCTCAGGCACACCATCTCAACCAGTTGGCGGCGGATGCTTCTCATCGTGCGTTACCGCCTCCCAATACTCCCTTCGGCAGTGTGCCGCGCAACGATATTGCGGCGCGTGACTCCCTGGCATCGGCGACGCGTCACTCCGCGACCATTCATATGGCCGAGAAATACGCTTTCTATCTATTGATGTCCATGGACAGCGGCCAGTTCGATGCCGAGCAACTACAGCAGATGGCGGTGAGTCTCAAGGACGTCCTGTGTCGCTTCTACTCATCGGCCAGGCGCCTTCTGGATGCCTGGGATACCTGGGATGGGCTTCTCCCCGAACCGGATCAGCCGTCGCTGTCGCTGGAGATTCGCTGGCATCTCGATGACCCGGGAAGCCTCTTCCATTGGCTCGATTGGTCGAGCGGGGCCTGGCAGGAGCCGGGTGAGCGTCCCTGTTTGACGCATTTCACTGCGCTTTCGCTGGTCGGGCCACTCAATAGTGCTGCCTGGAGCATGCCGCATGTGGAAAGCGAACGTGAGGGTTCGTCGATTCTCGACTGGGTGGATAGTCACTATGGATTGCACAGCGCCGCCGAGCTGATTGATTTCGTCAACTTCCTTCTCGAGGCAGGGGATCGCCAGGAATACCAGATCAATTACGCACCTTATACGCTCAATCACGCACGCCTGAATTCAGAGATAGCAACCCTGGAGTCTGGTGAGTGTAATGAGGAAGAGCGTAACCATCTGGCTCGCTTGACCCGAGTGCGCGACAACACCGATGGATGCAACGAGGTGGACCTGTGTGCCTGGGATCTTGCTCAGGCAATTGATCTGGCAATTGCCGGTCGACAATTGGGGTGGCTGTCGGCGGAAGATTTTCAGTCGATGCTGGAAAGGGGCTATCACCTTGCATCGCAGCATTATGCGGGTTGGCAGGATTATGCTCAGGGTCTGTATGCCGGATTCTCGTTTTTCATGGGCGAAACCGAGGAGCGGGAGTCTTTCCTCGCGAGTTTTCAGCAGGCACTGGTGGGATGGCTGACCGCTGCGCCACCTCTGGCCGGTAGCTGGGCAAGCCTGGATTATCCGGGTGCGCGCCCACGACATTGGGCACCCCTGCACATCGATACACTGCCGGGAGATGGCCGAACCCTGCACTGAGTAAATGAATGTGGCAGAAAATGCCAAAAAATATGATTCGCACTATCGTAAAAACGCTGGACATTGGCTAGTATCTTCTGTCAAGCAGAAGACCTTCCGCCAAGAGAAGGTTGATAACGCCAATAATGAGCCCTCGGGGCGTTATGGCAGTGACACCTAATTCGTCATGCGTCACTACCACAGCGGCTCTCAGGCATTGGTCGAGGCACACGACCTCATGGCCTGGTATGGCTCAGGGAACGAGGATGACTTTCAGATGAGTGTCGTAACGACATACCGTGCCGCTGCGGTGCTTCTTTTCGCCGGCGTACTGACCGGTTGTGCATCAAGCAGTCAGAAGGATATTGCGGACGATGGGTACTACTCCCAGAACATGCCGACCCTTGCTGACAGCGCCTCTTCCAGCATGTCTGCAGGTCAGTCGCTGGCCGCCGCAGACAATTATCTCACCGACCCCACTGGCGCCATTCGTGATGCCTTGATGGATGAGCACGAGCGCTGGGCGGGAACGCCATATCGGCTTGGTGGTACTTCCTTCAATGGCATCGACTGTTCGGCACTGGTGCAGAATGTTTTCAGCGAAGCCTTCCAGGTCGAGTTGCCCCGCACCACCAGCCGTCAGGTGAATACCGGAGTCGCTATTTCACGCACCGAGCTTGAGCCCGGTGATCTGGTGTTCTTCCGTCCGCCGGGAAATCGCCATGTCGGTATCTATGTCGGCGATGGCCGTTTCATGCATGCGTCATCGTCACGCGGCGTGATGATCTCGAAGCTCAATAACAGTTATTGGTCGCGCTACTACTGGCAGGCACGCCGTCCAGTGGAGCCAACCCAGCTTTCCTTGCGTCAGCTGGCGTATGGTAGCAGTTACGGCGGATAGGTAATGTCGCGTATTTTCCTGGATGATTCGGTAGATGATTCAGGATCTTTTCTCGGGATGGCCGGGCTCATTGAGTCCGGCCATCGGCATTTTTGGCCCGAGACCAGGGGCCTTGCCCGGTAGCTAGAGGAAGTTGCTGTGCGCAATGGCATAGTCGATGAAGGCGCGTTCGGCCCGCGAGAGGTAGCTGCCGTGCTGCCATGCCAATGACAGCGTCAGCCAGGTGGGAGGGTCGAAGGACACCGCCTTGAGGCCGGGTTCATCAATGACCCGGCGGAGAAATGTGGTGATGCCGAACCCCTGACGGACAATGGCTTTGGTCAGAGGAATGAGGTTGGACTGGAAGGCAATGTCCGGTCTCATGTTCAGGCGTTCTGCCATCTGGTCGACGAATTCCCGGTGAAAATAGCCGTCCTGGAAAAGTACCAGTGTCTCGGCGAAGAAATCCTGAGGGCGAACGCTGTTACGTTCAGCGAAATGATGCTCGCTGGGGACGCAGACTACCATCTCCTCTGTCAGCAATGGGTGGCGTTCCATCTCCGGGCCATCCTTGTCATCGACGATGATGCCAAGGTCCAGCTTGCGTTCGGCAATCAAGCCCTGCAGACGACGGGCGCCTGCCTCGATGACGGTGAGCTGGATGCCGGGATGGCTGGACTTGAAGCCCATGAGGAGCGGGGGCAGATAGTACGAGCCAAGCATCGAGGGAATGCCGATGCGTACTTCTCCCTTGACCAACCCCTTGAGTTCGCTCATCGCCAGTTGGGCTGCATCGGCCTGTGTCAGCAGCTGCCGAGCATGCTCCAGTAACACCTCTCCTTCTGGCGTCAGCGCTATGCGCCGGTCCTGACGGTGAAAGAGTGGCGTATCCAGACGTCGCTCCAGCCCCGCAATCGTCTGGCTGACTGCCGACTGTGCAGTATGTTGGACACGAGCGGCAGCACTGAAGCTGCCTTGCTCGACGACGGTGACGAAGACGCTCAGAGCGCGTAGATCAAAAGGCAGGGCCATAAGTAAAAGTGATGGCTGGCATCGTTTCCTTCTTCTGGTGTGATGGAAGTGAAACATGGATCATGACCACATCCAACTGGAGATTGTTCATGATCGAAGTGAAGTCCCCTGCCTGGTGGCGCGCGACTCTGGCCCTCTGCCTGGGGTCGATGCTGGTGTTTATCAATCTTTATGCCCCCCAGCCGCTGCTGCCGGATCTGCGCGAGAGTTATCAGGTATCGACGCTGATGATCGGGTTGGTGATGTCACTGGCCACATTGACACTCGCCGCCTCACTGTTGATCTATGGGCCGTTGTCGGACGCCATTGGCCGCGGCGGTATCATGCGGCTGTCACTGCTGGGTGCTGCGCTTGTCACGCTGATGCTGGCCTGGGCACCGAACATCGATAGCCTGTTGGTGTTGCGTGCGGTGCAGGGGCTGGCGCTGGGAGGCTTGCCGGCGGTAGCGATTGCCTGGATGGGGGATGAATTCGAGCCGGCGGCGATCGCGCCGGCCGTGGGGCTCTATATTGCTGCCAACACCCTTGGCGGCATCGGGGGCCGTGTGCTGGGCGGTTCCATCGGCGACTGGCAGAGTCCCGACATAGCCTTCATGTGCATTGGCGTCATTACCCTGGCGGGGGTGGTGGTGTTCTGGAGATTGCTGCCGCCGGTGACGTCCTTCCGCCCGCAATCCTTTCGGGTATCACGTGCTGCCGGAAGTCTGGCTGGTCACCTGCGCAACCCTCTGCTGCTGGGGGCCTATCTGGTGGGAGGGCTGAACTTTCTGGTCTTCATCAACCAGTACAGCTACATGACATTCCGTCTGGCCGATGCACCTTTCCACCTCGACGCCCACTGGCTGGGATTACTGTTCCTTACCTACCTGGGCGGGACGCTCGGTTCGTCGTTGTCTGCTCGGGTGGCATCCCGGTTGTCGGCGACGGGCAACATGATTGCCGGCATCGTGATCATGATGATCGGTACAGCCATCACGCTACTGCCGGTTCTGGCATGGATCGTGGTGGGGCTGACCATCAGCGCCTTCGGCTTCTTTCTCTGCCATGCCACGGCATCCGGCTGGGTCGGACGCCAGGCCACACAGGCTCGGGGAAGTGCTTCGGCACTTTACCTGGTGTTCTATTACCTCGGTGCGAGTCTTGGGCCCCTGTGGATGGAGCCGTTCTGGCTCTGGACGCGCTGGCCGGGAATTGCGCTGGGCTCATGTCTGGTGCTGCTGATCACCCTGGGGCTGGCCATCTGGTTGGGAATCCGCCAGGCACGGCCCACTGGCCTCGCGACAGGTTGCACGACTGAAGTGGAGCGCTGATGCTGGAGCAGCGGCAGCCGCTGCTCCGGCGTGTTTCAGGCGTCAGGAACTTCACCAGGTGCCGCCTCGTCGCCCCAGATTTCCTCAAGCCGGTCTGGCCGGCCACAGCCATTCTTGTACAGGCGATAGCGTACCGGATTCTTGTTGTGGTAATCCTGGTGGTACTCCTCGGCGGGATAGAAGGTGGCCGGCGCATTGATCTCGGTGGCGATTGGCTCGCCAAAGTGTTCGGCAACTGCCACCTTGCTGGCCTCTGCGGCTTCGCGCTGTGCGTCATCAAGCGGGAATAGGGCACTGCGGTACTCGCTTCCCGAGTCGCAGAACTGGCGGTTCTCGACAAAGGGATCAATATTGCGCCAGAACACATACAGTAGATCGTTGTAGTCAACGATATCCGTGTCGTATTCCACTTCCAGGGCTTCGGCGTGTTGGGTGTTGCCGCCACCGACTTCCTTGTAGGTCGGGTTTTCGGTGGTACCGCCGGTATAACCCGAAGTGGTCTTCGTTACGCCTTCAATCTTGTCGAAGGCTTCTTCCATGCACCAGAAGCATCCGCCGGCGAAGACGGCTTTCTCCGTGTCGGCCAGGGCCAGATTACTGGTAAGGGTGATACCCGAGGCCAGAGCGAGTATCAGGCCGGATCTCGCGAACTTGAGTGCTGCCATCGTTGGTGACTCCATTTCAGGCGAGTGGATAGGTGATGTTGTGATAAGTCTTGGTCGCGGCCGTCCCGGATAACTTACACAGGAGATACCACTGGCACATGAGGTACCACTGGCACATGAGACATCGCTGGAAGCCAGGAGTCGATAGGTATGTAAGGAACGGCGCTCATTTCACGACAGTGTGAACGTAAGCCGATGTAACGCTGATGGCAGAGAGACGGCATAATCTCCCCTTGCGTTGCGAGAATGTGTAGCAGCCCGACGAGGAGGTGCAGTTGAAGAATACACGGAAAGGGTTGTTGGTCGGCATCGTTGCCGTTGTGGTTGCCGCGTTCTTTCTCAGTGGTGCCAATGAGATCTTTACGCTGGAAGCGATCAAGTCCCAACATGCGCAGTTTCAGCTGTGGTGGCAGGAGTCACCCTGGACGGTCGCCGGTGGTTTTCTACTGATCTATGTGGTCATGGCCGCGCTGTCCCTGCCCGGGGCGGTGTTGCTGACGTTGCTGGGAGGGGCGCTGTTCGGATTCTGGACGGGACTGCTGTTGGTCTCCTTTGCCAGTACCATCGGCGCCACCCTGGCAGCAGTGCTGGCACGGACCCTGTTGCGAGACAGCCTGGAGACGCGTTTTTCCCGGCAGTTGATGCGCATCAATGCCGGAGTCGAGCGAGAGGGCGCTTTCTATCTCTTTACGCTGCGTCTGATTCCGATCTTCCCGTTCTTTGTCATCAATCTGGTGATGGGGCTGACGCGCATGCGGCTGCAGACCTTCTACTGGGTGAGCCAGTTGGGCATGTTGCCCGGCACCGCCGTATTCGTGAATGCCGGACGTGAACTGGGGAGCCTGTCATCGCTCTCCGGTATCCTGTCGCCCACGTTGATTCTGTCCTTTGCTCTGATCGGCGTCTTCCCGTGGCTGGCTCGAGCGCTGGTGGCCTTGCTCAAGCGTCGACGGTTGGCGAGTCAGTTTGATCGTCCGACCCGTTTTGATCGCGATATCGTGGTGATTGGCGGGGGATCGGCAGGGTTGGTGGCCAGTTATATTGCCGCCGCGGTCCGCGCCAGGGTCACCCTTGTCGAGCGTGAAAAGATGGGAGGAGATTGCCTGAATACCGGCTGTGTTCCCTCGAAGGCGCTGATTCGTGCCGCGAAATCGGTAGAGGAAGTCCGCCATGCATCACGCTTCGGTATTGAGGTTGATGAGCCCCGAATCAATTTCGCTCGGGTGATGGGTTACGTCCAGGATGCGATTCGCGAAGTGGAGCCTCACGACAGTCCTGAACGCTATCGGGGGCTCGGTGTTGATGTAATCAAGGGTGAGGCGACGCTGATTGACCCGTGGCGGGTACGAATCGGTGAGCGCGAGCTGACCACTCGACATGTGATTATCGCCAGTGGCGCCAGGCCTCGCATTCCGCCGCTGCCGGGTATCGACGATATCACCGTGCTGACGTCGGACAATCTCTGGCAACTGGGGGCGCTACCCGAACGTCTGGTAGTGTTGGGTGGTGGGCCGATCGGATGTGAACTGGGGCAGAGCTTTGCGCGTCTGGGCAGCAAGGTGAGTCTGGTGGAAATGGGGGACCAACTGCTCCCGCGAGAGGACGCCGATATCGCTGACCTGGTGAGAACGGGGCTGAGCGATGACGGAGTCAAGCTGCACCTGTCGACACGGGCCCTGCGGGTGGTGGCCTATGGTGGCACTGAAGGGTGCCATTGTCTGGAGGTCGAGATCGACGAGGATGGGGCAACGCGCAAGGCATCCATCGAGTTCGATGAGCTGCTGGTGGCCATCGGCCGCCAGGCCAATGTCGAGGGGATGGGATTGGAGGCGCTGGGCGTGGCCACGCGGCCCAACGGCACTCTGGACGTCGATGGAGCCCTGCAGTCCGTGCTGCCCAATGTCTGGGCCTGTGGTGATGTTGTGGGCCCCTACCAACTGACTCATGCCAGTGCGCACCAGGCCTGGCACGCAACGGTCAATGCGCTGTTCGGTGAGTTCAAGCGCTTTACGGTAAGCTATCGAGCCTTGCCGGCGGTGACCTTCTCTGACCCGGAGGTGGCTCGGGTTGGCCTCAACGAGCGTGAAGCGCTTGAGCAGGGCGTTGCCTATGAAGTGACGCGTTATGACCTGGCGGAGCTGGATCGTGCCATTGCCGATGGCAATCAGCAGGGAGTGATCAAGGTGCTCACTGTCCCCGGCAAGGATCGGATTCTTGGTGCCACCATTGCCGGTACCGGGGCAGGCGAGATGCTGGCGGAATTCACTCTGGCCATGACCCGTGGTATTGGACTGAACAAGCTGCTGGGCACCATTCATCCCTACCCGACCTATTCGGAGTCCGTCAAGGCGGCCGCCGGGGTATGGAAGAATGCCCACAAACCTGAATGGCTGCTGGGTTGGCTGGCGCGCTATTTCGAGTGGCGGCGCGGTGGTAATCAGTAACGCGCTGGCTGCTGGAAGGTGACGACCGTGCCCGGCCTGATGGTCGGGCACGGTCGTTCAATGCGAACTGGAAGGAAGAGAGGAACGCATGCTGGATCGCTGGACCATGCCGCTGACGCAGAAGCCGCTGCAACGCCTGGCCGTCGTTCTCGAGCGTTGGAATGTCAGGCCGGACCAGGTCACTCTGGTAGCGTTTCTGGTCGGGATACTGGCGTTGCCGCTGCTGGCGATCGGGGCATATGGCTGGGCACTACTGGTAATCGTGCTCAACCGTATCGGAGATGGGCTGGATGGTGCTCTGGCGCGGCAGTCAGGCAGGACCAGTGATGCCGGTGGCTTTCTGGATATTGCGCTGGACTTTGTCTTCTACGCCGCTGTGGTGCTGGGCTTTGCACTGGCTGATAGCGAAAGAAATGGTCTGGCGGCTGCGGTATTGCTGTTTTCCTTCATTGGTACCGGAACGTCATTCCTGGCCTTTGCGATCATGGCGACACGTCATCACCTGCAGCGACCGAACTTCCAGCGCAAGGCCTTCTACTATCTCCATGGGCTCACTGAGGGTACCGAGACGGTGGCGGTGCTGATTGCCTTCTGTGTCTGGCCTCAGCATTTTGCCAGCCTGGCCTGGCTCTTTGCTGCGGCCTGTCTGGTGACCACGACGACGCGCGTATGGGGAGGTTATTGGACGCTCAAGAGCGTCAAGACCAGCCCGGAAAACAACAACCCCTGATTCAGAAGGCTGAATCAGGGGTTGGACCGGCTTTCAGGTTCTGGCCTGAAAGCCGGAGTTTGAAAGCCGTGTGCTCAGGATTACGCAGGTTTCGGTTGCTGCGGTCCTTCGCTCGGGCTGGTCAGTGCTGGTGGCCTTCCGGTCCGTGCACGTGGCCATGCTCGATCTCTTCCTGGCTGGCTTCGCGCACGTCAGTAATCTCGACATCGAAGTTCAGGTTCTGGCCAGCCAGCGGGTGGTTGCCGTCGACAGTGACGGTGTCGCCTTCAACACTGGTCACGGTGACCATCAGCGGTCCACCTTGAGTCTGCGCCTGGAACTGCATGCCCGGCTCGATGCTCTCGACGCCCTGGAAGGCATCGCGCGGGACTTCCTGAACCAGCTGGTCCTGGACTTCACCATAGCCTTCTTCTGCTGATACCTTGGCGATCAGCTTGTCGCCGGAGGCCTTGCCTTCCAGTTCCTTTTCCAGGCCCGGAATGATATTGCCGGCGCCGTGGAGGTAGGTCAGCGGCTCGCGGCCTTCGGAGCTGTCAAGCACTTCACCTGCATCGTTGGTCAGGGTGTAGTGGAACGCGACAACGGAATTCTGCGCAATCTGCATTGATGAACCTTTGGTGAGTGCGTGTAAATAACCATGGTAACGCGTCAGGGAAGGGACTGTCATGGGATGGGACAAATTTCAGTTTGAGGTGTCATAGACTGAGTAATATTCAACCCCGGCCAGATACATTGGTGTGTGGCTCCATGGCAGTTGCGCACCATGGGCGCTGGGGCTACCCTCTGACAGGTTTCCTGTTGCAGGTTCGCTAATTACGTCACTTCTGTGGAGTTCATGATGCTGTTATCCGTGATCTGGTTGATTGCCTTTGCCGTTATCCTTGCCTTGCTGATCAAGAGCTGGGATTCGTCGGTCAATGCGGTTCTGGATCGTCTACTCCCTACGGTATTGCGCAGTGACGATGATCGTTGGGTGTGGTGTCCGGCCATTGCGGTGCTGGTAGCGACTACCATCGTGTCGCCGATCGATATGCTGATGACGTTGCTGATCATCGGCCTGCTGGTATTGATCGGCGTCAAGCTGGGGTGCTGGCTGATGAGCAAGGTGAAGTTTCACTGATCCTTGCTGAGACCGCTGTTTGCTGAGGTTGTACTCACTCAGCCCTGTTACACCAGAATATGAAGGCGTAACAAAGCACGAAGGCCCGCAGCGATGCTGCGGGCCTTCGTGCTTGTATCGATCGTGTAGAGATGTGCGACGGGATCAGTAGGGGGCGACGCTGACCCGCGATCCGCTGCCGATCAGGCGTACGCGTTGGCCGACCTGGAAGGCTTGATCAGCTTTCTGCACTACGACTACTGTCTCGCCAGTATCCTTGCGGATCTCCATTTCCCAGGCGGCAGTACGATTGGCCGAGTCCTCGATCTTGCTGCCGGCCACAGCACCACCGATGGCGCCCACCGCCGTGGCAATGTCACGACCCGACCCACCGCCGACCTGATGGCCGAGCAAGCCGCCGAGTACCGCGCCACCACCACCGCCGAGAAGACCGCTGGATTCGCCCTGGATCTGCACCTGACGAAGGGCGGTGATGGTACCCACTTGTACTGTCTGGGCGGTCTGTGCTCCCTGACCGGAGTAGACGTTACCCGAGTACTGTGAGGTATTGGCACAGCCGGCGAGGGTCATCAGGCCGATTGCCAGAACGGGAAGAATACGGGGCGTCATGAGAGGTCTCCTTGCGTGATATGCGGCGTTGCTAGTTTGCAAACGCTGTTCGAGAATAATCCATTGCCGAGTTGGACATATTCTCTCGAAGCAGGTTCCTTATACCAGCATAGTTTGTCAGGTTTTTGTCGGTGCTCCCAGTCACGAGCCACGAGCCACGAGCTACGAGCACGCTACGCTCGAGCTATAAGCTATAAGCTATAAGCGGGATGTGGGAAGTGCGTTTGCCCGTCTGGAACGAACATAACTGGCTCGCGGCTCGAAGCTGGGGTTGTCTAAAACCCCGGGGCGGCACTGGACAGCTCGTGGCTCGTGTCTCGAAGCTGGACCCTGGTCTGCTCGTAGCTCGTAGCTCGTAGCTCGCGTCTCGAAGGCCGAAAAAAGGGAGGCACGATGGCCTCCCCGGAACAACAGCGTGAGCTCGATCAGCCAAACTGGTTCATGGTGTTGTCCTTGCCGCCGGCCTTGAGTGCGGCGTCGCCGTGGAAGAATTCCTTGTGATCATCTCCGATGTTGGAGCCGGCCATGTCCTGGTGTCTGACTGTGGCGATACCTTCGCGGATCTCACGGCGCTGTACGCCTGCCACGTAGGCCAGCATGCCCTCGTCGCCGAAGTAGCCCCTGGCCAGGTTGTCGGTGGACAGGGCGGCAGTGTGGTAGGTCGGCAGGGTGATCAGGTGATGGAAGATGCCAGCCTCGCGGGAGGCGTCGCGCTGGAAGTTGCGCGTCCACTCATCGGCCTGCTGGCCCAGTTCGGTCTCGTCGTAGCGCGCGTTCATCAGTTCGGCGCGATCATACTGGGAGACGTCCTTGCCTTCTTCCTGCCAGGCATCGAACACCTGCTGACGGAAGTTCAGGGTCCAGTTGAAGGACGGGGAGTTGTTGTAGACCAGTTTGGCATTGGGTACGGCTTCGCGAATGCGGTTGACCATGGCAGCGATCTGGCCGACGTGAGGCTTCTCGGTTTCGATCCACAGAAGGTCGGCACCGTTCTGCAGACTGGTGATGCAGTCGAGCACAACGCGGTCTTCACCGGTGCCTGGCTTGAACTGATAGAGGCCCGAGGCGAGGCGCTTGACCTTGACCAGCTTGCCGTTCTGCTTGATCACCACATCGCCGTTGTTGATGTCCTCAGCGGAGCGGATCTCGTCGCCATCGAGGAAGCTGTTGTACTGGTCGCCCAGGTCGCCCGGTTCCTGAGTGACGGCGATCTTCTGGGTCAAGCCCGCGCCGAGGGAGTCGGTACGTGCCACAATGACGCCATCATCGACACCCAGCTCGAGGAAGGCGTAGCGCACGGCGTTGATCTTGGCGATGAAGTCTTCATGGGGCACCGTCACCTTGCCGTCCTGGTGGCCACACTGTTTCTCGTCAGACACCTGGTTTTCGAGCTGAATACAGCAGGCACCGGCCTCGATCATCTTCTTCGCCAGTAGATAGGTGGCCTCGGCGTTACCGAACCCAGCATCGATATCGGCAATGATCGGCACTACGTGAGTCTCGTGGCTGTCGATCTGGTCCGTGATTTCCTTGACCTTACTGTCATCTCCAGCGGACTTCGCTTCGTCCAGCGCACGGAACAGATGGTTGAGTTCCCAGGTGTCCGCTTGACGCAGGAAGGTGTAGAGCTCTTCGATCAGCCCGGGGACACTGGTCTTCTCGTGCATGGACTGGTCAGGCAGAGGGCCGAACTCGCTGCGCAGTGCGGCGACCATCCAGCCGGACAGGTACAGATAGCGGCGCTTGGTGGAACCGAAGTGCTTCTTGATGGAGATCAGCTTCTGCTGCCCGATGAAGCCATGCCAGCAGCCCAGAGATTGGGTGTAGTTGGCACTGTCGGCATCGTAGGCAGCCATATCTTCACGCATGATGGCAGCGGTATAGCGGGCGATATCCAGGCCGGTGCGGAAGCGGTTCTGGACGCGCATGCGGGCCGCGCTGGCGGCGTCGATGTTGTCCCACTGGCCGCGCTGGGCTTCACGCAGCTGTGTCAGAGCCTTGAGTTCTTCATTGAAGGTCATGGTCGGGCCGTCCTGTGTCACATGGTTGCTCAACGCGGTTTGCGGGCCTGCCGCTTGCCGCAGAATTCTCGCGGGGAGGGCGGATGCGGGGCATCGCCGCTATGCTGCACCTGCGAAGTATAGTCAGGTTTTCTCTTTGGGGTCGTCGACTTTTCACGACCGGAGATAACCTTGTGGCGATACGGCAAACCTTCACTACACGACAATGAGGTCTGGCTCGTTGAGGAGCCTTTTTATCGCCACCTTGAGCACCACTATGGCCCATAGTTATGGGGTTTCACCATAGACACTTGGGGGCATGAGAGGTTGTAGTATGACTACAGGAAGGTGTCTTTCAGGACGTTTCCTGTAGTCATGTTTCCTGGGGGGGAAGGAAGGGCTTCAGCAGTGAGGGTTGAGTCGAAGGGTCATATTGCGATGCGGAATTCCAGCGTCAAGAAACTCTTCACCCCAGGCACTGAAGCCCAATCGCTCATAGAAGGCGAGGGCATGGGTCTGGGCGGCCAGCTCGACTTCGGTATGCCCGGATTGTCGCGCGGCTTCGATGGTGGCACGCATCAGCGCTGCACCAACCCCCAGCCCTCTGGCCTCAGCGAGTACGGCAACGCGGCCGATATGGCCGTCAGGCAGCAGCCGAGCAGTCCCCAGTGCGCGCTGGTCCTGCCAGACCAGCACATGCAGGCATTCCTGGTCTCGACCGTCCCATTCTTCCTGCTCCGGGACGGCCTGTTCGATGACAAAGACCTGGTGGCGAATATGGCCGGCTATCTCGCCCAGCTCATCCCAGCTGCCTGTTTCGATACGCAGCTCATTCGTCATCGTCATAGCCCTCATCATCCGGCCACACAAGGCTACCAGCATCGAACAACTGGGTGATGACTTCCGCGGCGCCGGGCAGTTCCAGTAGCTCGGCATCGATGGCATCGGTGCTGGCCAGAGCGCGGGCCAGGCGAATATCACAGAGTACGCCATCACCGTCGACAAACAGGCTGGCGCGGTCGGAGCTGCGCGCTCGCCAGGCAAATCGCGAGCCGGGGGCGCGCTCGAGTTCATCGCCATCCTGTAGTGCGGCAACAAGCTCATCCACATCAGTGGGCGTTTCACTGGGTACCAACTGATCAACATACTTCGGTTGCGTCATGACGCGACCGAACCACTGAGCCATCTGCTCGGGGTCGTCGAGGGTGTCGAGAATCAGGGAGCGCATGCGTTCCAGGGCCCCGTCATCCAATTCGGCTGGATCACGGGGCAGAGGCATGCCAGCATCGCTGTAACGCAACGACGAGGGCATCTGTTCGCCGAGGTAGTCCGAGTACGAGGTGATTGCCTCGTCTGCCGAGGGTGCGCGGAAGCCCACCGAAATGGTCATGCAGTCGTCGCTCTGGCTGACACCATTGTGTGACCAGCCGGGAGGCAGGTAGAGCATATCCCCCGGTTCCAGTACCCAGTCGTGTTGCGGGTTGACGTCGAAGGTCTCGAGAATGCGCAGGTCGATACCCGTGATGATCGGTGCATCATCCGGCACCTTGCCGCCGAGCTGCCAGTGGCGCTGTCCACTGGCCTGGAGCAGGAAAACATCGTACTGGTCGACATGAGGGCCAACACTGCCGCCGGGAGGGGCATAGCTGATCATGATGTCGTCCAATCGCCAGCGCGGCAGAAAGCTGAAGTGCTCGAGCAGCGCGGCGACTTCAGGGACATAGTGGTCGACAGCCTGCACCAGCAGCGTCCAGTCCTGTTCGGGCAGCCGCGCGAAGGTGGCGTCATCGAAGGGACCGTGGCTGACCTGCCATGGTCCCTCCGGGCCCTGTTCTTCCACCAGGCGTGCTTCGATGTTGTCCTCGCAGGCCAGTCCTGCCAGTTCATCAGGCGACAGGGGGCTCTCGAAGTCGGCGAAGGCGCCACGGATCAACAGTGGCTTGCGCTGCCAGACATCACGCAGAAACTCCTCGGCAGAGAGGCCGCCAAGCAGCGTCATTGGTGTGTCATTGGAAGAGGTTGCATCGAAGGTCGTGTCGGACATGGTGGCTTCCATGAATAACGCAGGTTGCAGTGTCGGCATGGCGGCATCTCTCAAGGGCAAACCCCACCATCAGTGAAGAGGGTGGGGTTTGCGAGGATGCAGCAGGCATCGGTCAGTGTAGCCGTAAAGGTTCCGGCCTACAGGCGTCTGGCCTGGTCGGCAGCGTTACCGATGTAGTTGGCCGGTGCCAGCGCCTTGAGTTCGGTCTTGATCTCGTCGGGCAGCTCGAGACCATCAATGAAGGCGGCGAAGCCGGTCTGGTCGATGCGCTTGCCACGGGTCAGTTCCTTGAGTTTCTCGTAGGGCTTCTCGATACCATAGCGGCGCATCACGGTCTGGATCGGCTCGGCCAGCACTTCCCAGCTGGCATTGAGGTCCTCGGCGAGACGCTCCGGGTTGGCCTCCAGTTTGCTGATACCCTTGAGTGACGCCTGGTAGGCGATCAGACCGTAGGCCAGGCCGACGCCCAGATTGCGCAGCACGGTGGAGTCGGTGAGATCACGCTGCCAGCGCGAGATGGGCAGCTTCTGAGCCAGGTGGCCGAGGATCGCGTTGGCCAGACCCAGGTTGCCCTCGGAGTTCTCGAAGTCGATCGGGTTGACCTTGTGCGGCATGGTCGAGGAACCGATTTCGCCCGCCACGGTACGCTGCTTGAAGTAACCCAGCGAGATATAGCCCCACACATCGCGATCGAAGTCGATCAAGATGGTGTTGAAACGACAGACGGCGTCGAACAGCTCGGCGATGTAGTCGTGGGGCTCGATCTGGGTGGTATAGGGATTGAAGGTCAATCCCAGCTCCTCGACGAAGGTACGCGCGTTGGCTTCCCAGTCGATCTGCGGGTAGGTGGTGAGGTGGGCGTTGTAATTGCCCACGGCGCCATTGATCTTGCCGAGCACTTCCGCTGCTTCGATCTGCTTGAGCTGGCGGCGCAGGCGGTAGGCGACGTTGGCCATTTCCTTGCCCAGCGTGGTCGGGCTGGCCGTCTGGCCGTGGGTGCGCGACAGCATCGGCTGGTCGGCATGCTCGTGGGCCAGGCGAGTCACCTCGTCGGCAATCTGCTGCATGGTCGGCAGCAGGCTGTTCAGGCCATCCTTGAGCATCACGCCATAGGACAGATTGTTGATGTCCTCGCTGGTGCAGGCGAAGTGCACGAATTCGGTGACCGCGTGGAGCTCCGGCACCTCGGCGATGGCTTCCTTGATGAAGTACTCAACCGCCTTCACATCGTGATTGGTGGTGCGTTCGATGTCCTTGACGCGCTGTGCGTCAGCCTCGCTGAAGTTGCTGATCAACTGGTCGAGGACGGCGTTGGCCTGGTCGGACAGCGCGGGGACTTCGGCGATCTCGGGGTGGGCCGCAAGACGCTGCAGCCAGCGCACTTCGACCGTGACGCGGGCACGAATGAGGCCGAATTCACTGAAGTGCTCGCGAAGGGACTCCGCCTTGCTGCCATAGCGGCCATCGACGGGGGAGAGTGCGGTAAGAGCAGAGAGTTGCATGATTGTTGGTCCGGCTACAGGTTCAGGAGGTCAGTAAGGAAATTCGCTTGGGGCTCAGAGTTCATCGAGCGCGCGCTTCAAGGCATTGCGCTGGAACATCAGTTTCCAGCGTCGGCCACCCTGTTGGTGCCACAGCAGGCCGAAGCGGATTCCCGACAGCAGGCAGGCGCGCACCCGTTCGGGCATCATGCGACTCTGCAATAGAGACGGGTCACCCTGGACGATGATGCGGTTCTTCAGCGTCGAGAGGGTCTTCTGATAGGCCTCGCCCAGGCTGGCGGTGACATTCTCGTGGGTATTGCCGAAATGTTCGGCCTGCGCCTGGATACGCTGCAGATGAGTACCCAGCTCATCCATCATGGCCGGCTGCGCGCGCAGGCGACTCATCAGCATCAGTAGACTGAAACCATAACGCATCACCACCGGGTTGGCCTGGCTCTTGCCCACTACGCCAGCCAGGGTGTCGAGGCCAAGGCGCAGGTTGTTGGGGTGTCCGCCGTAGATGGATTCGAAAGAGGGAGGGTTGGTCTCCAGGGTGGCGTTGACCTGCGTCTCCCAGGCGCGACTATCCATCTGGCCGGTACGTGCCAGCTCATCGACCAGGTGCGCAGCCTGAAAGACACCGGCCAGGGCGAGGGCCTGGCGTGCCGCGGGCGTTTGAGGGGCCCGGTGAATGGGGACTGAGTCGTTCATGCCGCCTGCTCCTGTGCATTCCAGGTCGATCGAATCACACCGCCGCCGAGACAGATGTCGCCATCGTAGAGCACCAGCGACTGTCCGGGAGTTACCGCGCGTTGCGGGTCATCGAAGTGTACCTCGACACCCCCATCCTCACAGGTACGGATAGTGCAGGGTACATCGCTCTGGCGATAGCGTGTCTTGGCGGTGAGACGGCCTTCGGCAAAGGGTGCCTCTCCGGCCACCCAGTCCATGGCCTCGGTGACCAGGCTGTCGCTGTAGAGTAGCGAATGATGTTTGCCCTGGACGGCAATCAACACGTTGCGCTCGAGATCCTTGCCGGCCACATACCAGGGGTCTTCGGAGTAGTTGGCCAGTCCGCCGATTCCCAGCCCCTGGCGCTGGCCGAGGGTGTAGTACATCAGCCCCATGTGTTCGCCGATGACATCACCGTCTGGTGTCTGAATGGTGCCGGGTTGTGCGGGCAGGTACTGGCGCAGGAAATCCGAGAAGCGCCGTTCACCGATGAAGCAGATGCCGGTGGAGTCCTTCTTGCGCGCCGTCACCAGACCATGGCGTTCGGCAATGGCGCGAACCTCGGGTTTCTCGATCTCGCCCACCGGGAACAGGGTGCGGGCAATGGCGGCCTCCGGCACTGCATGCAGGAAGTAGCTTTGATCCTTGTTGTGATCAAGTCCCTTGAGCAGCCTTGGGCGGCCGTCGCGCACCTGCTGGCGGACATAGTGGCCAGTGGCGATCATCTCGGCACCGAGCATTTCGGCGTAGTCGAGGAACACCTTGAACTTGATCTCGCGGTTACACAGGATGTCCGGGTTCGGCGTACGACCTGCCTTGTATTCGGCAAGGAAATGCTCGAATACATTGTCCCAGTATTCCGCGGCGAAATTGGCGGTATGCAGCTTGATGCCCAACCGTTCGCACACGGCCTGAGCATCCGCAAGGTCTTCCTTTGCGGTGCAGTATTCGGTGCCGTCGTCCTCATCCCAGTTCTTCATGAACAGACCTTCCACCTGATAGCCCTGCTCGATCAGGCGAAGCGCGGAAACGGAGGAATCGACACCGCCGGACATGCCGACGATGACCTTGCCGGTAGGCACTGACATGGCAACTCTCGGACGTAGGTGGTGGCAAATGGGCGGAAATTATACACGAGCTACGAGCTACGAGCTACGAGCTGGTTATGCTCGTTGCCCGATATTTGTGGCTGTTTGCATACTATCGTTCGTGCACCACGTCCATGGGATAGAACTTGCCGGCCATGGCGTCGCGGATGCGCTTGAGTACCAGTGGGCTGCGCAGACGTCCATCGCGGTCGAGGGCTTCCACTTCCTCGAGGGTCAGCCAGTGGATGGCGAGGATGCCGCGGTCAAGGTCGTGGCCGAGGTGGGCCAGCGCCATACCGAAGAAGGCGTGGCTATGGAAGGTCTTGCCGTCCGGAGCCTCGTACACGTACATCCCCAGGTAGTCGGTGATGCCGGCGCGCCAGGCGGTTTCCTCGGCGACTTCACGTAGTGCGCCGTCACGAATGCGCTCGCCGGGTTCAAGGTGGCCGGCGGGCTGGTTGAACAACGTATGTGGCCCGCCGCGGTCCTCCTCGACCAGCAGGAAGCGCCCGGCACGTTCCACGACGGTTGCCACGGTCACATAGGGGGTCCAGCGCGTCATCGACGTCTCCTTGAGCGGGCGGTGTGGGGTCCCTTTCCCGGTAATGGTTTTTTCTGCACCGGTGCATGAAGTGTCTGGCTTTGCCACTGGCCGGGGGTGAGCCCATCAAGCCGCCAATTGCCGATGGCGATTCTGACCAGGCGCAGGGTGGGGTGGCCAATATGCGCTGTCATGCGTCTTACCTGACGGTTGCGGCCTTCGCTGATGGTCAGCTCCAGCCAGCAGGTGTCCGGGTGCCGCTTGCTGCACAGTGGGGGCTGGCGCTCTGCCAGGCCGCTCTCGTCGAGGCGTCGAACTCTAGCCGGCAGGGTTGGCCCATCCTTGAGCGTGACGCCTTTACGCAGAGCCTGCAAGGCGGCTTCGCTGGGCTGGCCTTCCACCTGGACCCGGTAGATCTTGGGTTGCTTGTGGCGGGGGTGACTGATGCGATGAATCAGTTCTCCATCATCACTGAGCAACAGCAAGCCTTCCGAGTCGTAATCGAGGCGTCCGGCAGGGTAGATGTCGGGCACCTTGATGATATCGGCGAGGGTGGCACGCCCTTCCGCGTCCGTGAACTGTGACAGCATGCGGTAGGGTTTGTGCAATAGATAGATTCGGCTCATGAAAACGAGTGCTGTGCTGAGAGTTGAGGGGCGGGATCCTCTGGTCGGATTCCGGGCACGGTGGATCAGTGCAGGAGTCGATTCTCGGAACAGCCGATTCCGGGTGCAACCAATTCTTGAGCGCCCCTGGGTAATAATATGTATGAAAAGGAATTATTTCCTCTGTTGCGGGAAGGGCGGGGCATGTTCTGGGGCGAGCCGGTGGTGTCTCGTAACGGCGAAAACGGAAGATTGTCGACAAACTCTACTCGGGAGCCAGGGTGGAGTGCTATACTCCGCCCTCCACTGACACAGACCAGACAGGGGAGTTCTCCATGGGTTACCAGAAAATTGTCGTCCCCGAGGGCGGCGAAAAGATCACTGCCAACGCTGACAACACCCTGAATGTACCGAATAATCCGATCATCCCGTTCATCGAGGGTGATGGTATCGGTGTCGACGTAACTCCGGCCATGAAGATTGCCATCGACGCCGCGGTCCAGAAGGCCTACAACGGCGAGCGCAAGATCCACTGGATGGAAGTCTACGCCGGTGAAAAGGCGACCCAGGTGTATGACGCCGATACCTGGCTGCCGGAAGAAACCCTCGAAGCGGTTCAGGATTACATCGTTTCCATCAAGGGCCCGTTGACGACTCCGGTGGGTGGCGGTATCCGTTCACTCAACGTCGCCCTGCGTCAGAAGCTCGACCTCTATGTCTGCCAGCGCCCGGTGCGTTGGTTCGAAGGCGTGCCGAGCCCGGTCAAGAAGCCCGGTGACGTGGACATGGTCATCTTCCGCGAAAATTCTGAAGACATCTATGCCGGTATCGAGTGGAAGGCGGGTACGCCGGAAGCCGACAAGGTCATCAAGTTCCTGCGCGAGGAGATGGGTGTCACCAACATTCGCTTCCCGGAGAACTGCGGTATCGGCGTCAAGCCGGTTTCCGTGGAAGGCACGAAGCGTCTGGTTCGTCAGGCCCTGCAGTATTGCGTCGACAACGACCGTGAGTCGCTGACGCTGGTGCACAAGGGCAACATCATGAAGTTCACCGAAGGTTCCTTCAAGGACTGGGGTTACGAACTGGCGAAGGAAGAGTTTGGTGCCGAGCTGCTCGACGGCGGTCCGTGGATGACCTTCAAGAACCCGAAGACCGGCAAGGACATCGTGGTCAAGGACGTCATCGCCGACGCCATGCTGCAGCAGATCCTGCTGCGTCCGGCCGAGTACGATGTCATCGCCACTCTGAACCTCAACGGTGACTACCTGTCCGACGCCCTGGCGGCAGAAGTCGGCGGCATCGGTATCGCACCGGGCGCCAACATCTCCGATACCACGGCCATGTTCGAGGCGACTCACGGTACTGCACCGAAGTACGCCGGCCAGGACAAGGTCAACCCGGGCTCGCTGATCCTCTCTGCCGAGATGATGCTCCGTCACATGGGGTGGGTCGAGGCCGCTGACCTGGTGATCAAGGGCACCGAGAAGGCCATCAGCAAGGGCGAAGTCACCTATGACTTCCATCGCCTGATGGACAACGCCAAGCTGCTCAAGTGCTCCGAGTTCGGTCAGGCCATCGCTGACAACATGTAAGCGATCGTCGGCAGGACACGAGGCCCTCGTCCGGATACCCCGGGCGAGGGCCTCTTGCGTGAGGGTTATCTGCAACGACATGCAGATTGGGCGTGAAAGTGACGAGAAATCGCCCGATAATGAAAGCAGGAATCTGAACCCCGTCACGCGGACAGCGTCAAACAGGTGAGACAAACGGCAGGATACTGCCGAGGGCGCGGAACGAACGGTTCCTTCGTCGCGAATCCTGTCGCGTGACGCCGATGACAATGTGAGGCTTATGACCAAGGCAAGTAATGGCGCCGTGACGAGGATACAGGCGTCAGCGGCAGCCGGGATGACCCGGCCACCGCGACCCATTGAGGAGGATGACGGCGATCTGGCAACGCAGACGGCTGATCCTGAGCTGGCCAGGCCGCCAATGTACAAGGTGGTGTTGCATAATGACGACTTCACCCCAATGGAGTTTGTCGTCAAGGTGCTGCAGACCTTCTTCAGCCTCGATAGCGAGACGGCCGTGCAGGTCATGTTGACGGTGCATAGCCACGGCAAGGCAACCTGTGGAGTCTTTACCCGCGATATTGCGGAGACCAAGAGCCACCAGGTCAATGAGTATGCAAGGGAGTGTCAGCATCCGCTGCTGAGCGATATCGAAGCAGCAGATTGAACGAGCAGCATGTGCAAGGGTGTGCTGTATACGCGCTATCGTTGATAGAGAACTTGCAACGGTAGCATTTGTGCCCGATGTTGATGGTGCCGGACCACGAAAGATCCGATGCAATGCCCTGGGCGGCGAGAAGGGGACTGCCATGCTGAGCAAAGAACTTGAACTGACCCTTAACACGGCCTTCACGGTGGCGCGCTCCAAGCGTCACGAGTTCATGACGGTGGAGCATCTGCTGCTGGCGCTTCTGGATAATGCTTCTGCCTCTGATGTGTTGCGTGCCTGTGGGGCCAACCTCGATAAGCTGCGGTCCGACCTGCAGGACTTCATCAATTCCACGACTCCACTGATTCCCGAGGATCAGACCGAGCGCGAGACGCAACCCACCTTGGGGTTCCAGCGTGTGCTGCAGCGTGCGGTGTTTCACGTACAGTCCTCCGGCAAGAGTGAAGTCACTGGTGCCAATGTGCTGGTGGCCATCTTCTCCGAGCAGGAAAGCCAGGCGGTCTATTTCCTCAAGCAACAGAACGTCGCTCGAGTGGATGCCGTCAATTACATCGCCCACGGTATCTCCAAGGTGGCGGGCCACGGCCAGAACGCGGCTTCGCCTTCTCCTGAGGCCGAGGAAGGTGATGATGTGGCTGGCGAGTCCGGAGGCAATCCGCTGACCGGTTTCGCCACCAACCTCAACGAGCAGGCGCGGATGGGCAAGATCGATCCACTGATCGGCCGTGACCACGAGCTCGAACGGGTAGTGCAGATTCTTGCCCGTCGACGCAAGAACAACCCGCTGCTGGTGGGCGAGGCCGGTGTGGGCAAGACGGCCATTGCCGAGGGGCTGGCCAAGCGTATCGTCGAGGAAGATGTTCCTGACGTGATCAGCGATGCGGTGGTCTACTCACTGGATATGGGAGCGCTACTGGCAGGCACCAAGTATCGCGGTGACTTCGAGAAGCGCCTCAAGAGTCTGCTGGCGGAGCTGCGCAAGCTGCCCAATGCCGTCCTGTTCATTGATGAGATCCATACCGTCATCGGTGCCGGAGCGGCTTCCGGAGGAGTCATGGATGCCTCCAATCTGCTCAAGCCGCTGTTGTCTTCTGGCGAGCTGCGGTGCATCGGCTCCACGACCTTCCAGGAATTCCGTGGCATCTTCGAGAAGGATCGGGCGTTGGCTCGCCGCTTCCAGAAGGTCGATGTCATGGCGCCATCGGTCGAGGATTCGATTCGTATCCTCAAGGGGCTGCGGTCACGCTTCGAGGAGCACCACCAGCTCAAGTACACCGATGCGGCTCTGGATACCGCGGCGCGCCTGGCTGATCGCTACATCAATGATCGCTATCTGCCGGACAAGGCCATCGATGTCATCGACGAGGCCGGAGCTCATCAGCGCCTGCTGCCACCGGAGATGCGCGTCGATGTGATCGACGTGGATCAGGTCGAGGCAGTGGTCGCATCGATCGCTCGTATCCCGCCGAAGAGTGTGTCCAGCTCCGATCGCAAGCTGCTCGAGAACCTCGAACGCGACCTCAAGATGCTGGTCTTCGGTCAGGATGAAGCCATCGATGGGCTGGGAGCGGCAATCAAGCTGTCGCGTGCTGGCCTGAAAGCGCCAGACAAGCCCGTGGGCAGCTTCCTGTTCGCTGGTCCGACGGGGGTCGGCAAGACCGAGGTGGCCCGCCAGTTGGCACGGATCATGGGGGTCGAGCTGGTGCGTTTCGACATGTCGGAGTACATGGAGCGTCATACCGTATCGCGTCTGATCGGTGCGCCCCCTGGCTATGTCGGTTATGACCAGGGCGGCCTGTTGACCGAGGCAATCACCAAGCAGCCGCACTGTGTGCTGTTGCTTGATGAAGTCGAGAAGGCTCACCCCGAGGTCTTCAACCTGCTTCTGCAGGTCATGGATCACGGGCGTCTAACCGACAACAATGGCCGTGAGGCGGACTTCCGCCATGTCATTCTGATCATGACCTCGAATGCCGGGGTGGAACAGGCGACACGTCGTTCCATCGGCTTCCAGCTTCAGGATCACTCCACCGATGCCATGGAGGTCATTCGCAAGACCTTCTCGCCGGAGTTCCGCAACCGTCTGGATGGCATCATCCAGTTCCATGCCTTGCCGATGGCGGTGGTGCGTAGCGTGGTCGACAAGTTTCTTGTCGAGCTCCAGGCACAGCTTGACGAGAAGCGTGTGCAACTTGAAGTCGATGATGAGGCTCGCGATTGGCTGGCCACCATGGGTTATGACCCGGATATGGGGGCACGACCGATGGCTCGCCTGATTCAGGAGAAGCTCAAGAAGCCGCTGGCTGAGATGATCCTGTTCGGCGACCTTGCCGAGCATGGCGGGCTGGTGCATGTGACGCTGGAGGACGATGAGCTTCATCTCTCCACCGATGTCGAGATGGCCGACGCTCCCTGATGCCTGAGTGAATGGACACAACGGTACGACATGAGGCCCCGCTTGCGGGGCCTCATTGTGTTCAGGCTATGGCATGTCCGGGGTACGTATCTGGCGACTGCACCTGGCTGATCATGCCTACCGCGGAGTCGAAGATGCGCTACGCAGGCTGTTGTGTCAGCCGGGGTAGGTAGGCGAGTAGAGAATTCGGCTGATTCATGAATGCATTGCGCATCAAGTCAACGCTACAGCAGGGCGTCGACATGGCGATGCCGTAACACTTCATGGATAAAGCTACACCGCCCTGTCTCAAGGGTGAGCAGGGCAAGGTCCTGATACAGCAGGGGGCTGGTCACCGGGCTGGAGAGAAAACCGTGAGGACTGGACCGGTGACTGGTGTCGGCTGAGGGTTGCCGATGACTCAGCGCGAGCGGTAGACGATGCGCCCCTTGGACAGGTCATAGGGAGTCAGCTCGACCTTGACCTTGTCGCCGGTCAGGATGCGAATGTAGTTCTTGCGCATCTTGCCGGAAATGTGAGCGGTCACGACGTGGCCGTTTTCCAGCTCAACACGGAACATGGTATTGGGAAGGGTGTCGACGACGACGCCTTCCATTTCGATATGGTCTTCACGTGCCATATAGGCGATTCCTCGTTGCTCGAATCTGGATAATCACGACAAGCCACGGTGGGAACGACCGCCCCTGTCGTCAGGATAGCGCGATATTTTGCCGTATGCTGGGCCAGATGGCAAAGAATCACGCCAGAAAAGCGACGAACAGCGGAAACGCAGCCACGAGATACGAGCGGCGAACCCCCAGCTACGAGTGACGAACCACGAGTACGCTACGCTCGAGCAGGTGACCCCAGCCACGAGTGACGAGCTACGAGCACGCTACGCTCGAGCTGAGCCCTGAATCCTGAGCCAAGGCGCGTAATCATCAGGTTGGCACTGGGCAGTTCGCCACTCGTTGCTCGTGTCTCGAAGCTGGGTCCATCAGGTTGGCACTGGATAGCTCGAAGCTCGTAGCTAGCTTGAGCCAATCATCCTGCGCCATTGGCGCCCGTCGAGCTGTTCGAGTGGCTGGAAGGCGCGCTTGTAGCTCATCTTGCGGCATTCCTCGATCCAGTAGCCAAGATAAAGGTGTGGCAGGCCCTGATTGATGGCGCGCTGAACCAGAGCCAGTACCGCTTGAGTGCCCAATGAACGACGTTCGAGATGTTCGCTGGGATCGAAGAACGTATAGATGGCGGACAGGCCATGTTGAAGTTCATCGAAGGCTGATATCGCCACCAGCTCACCCTGGAGTCGGAACTCCATCAAGCGGGCCCAGGGCTGGTCGAGGCTCAGAAAGGTGCGGTACTGCTCATGGCTGGGTGGAAACATGTCACCATCATGGTGACGAGTGCAGATATATCTGGCGTAGAGGTCGTAGTGCTCGGAGCTGAACTGGGCCGGAAGTACCTGAATCTCCAGATCGGCATTGCGACGCATCAGGCGGCGCTGGGTCCGGTTGGGAACAAAGTCATCGACCGGGATGCGTACCGAAATGCAGGCATTGCAGCCGTCGCAGTGGGGGCGGTAGAGGTGTTGACCGCTACGCCGGAACCCCAATAGGGTCAGAGCGTCATAGACGCTCTGACCGGGGGTTTCCTTGGGATCAAGGAAGAGGGTGGTGGCCTCCTTGCCCGGGAGATAGCTACAGGAGTGCGGCACCGTCAAGAAGAAACGCAGATCACGTACCGGCTGCCGCGGTGTATTGCTGCTCAAGGCTGCCGTCTCCCTGTCGTATGATATGTTGAATGGAGCCGCTGTTGGTTCTGTCGGAGCGGGGTCATCTGTCGGTGTTCGACGACGACTCACCGAGGGCCGCCAGAGGCCAATCCGGCGTCAGAATCTCACGATCCGAACGTCCATCGAACCACTTCTCAAGATAGCTGATGAATGTGCTTCGAGCGATACTTCGGGCGCCCAGGCTCGCCAGATGGGGAGTGTGCATCTGGCAGTCAATCAGTTTGCCGCCGGAGCCGGCCATGCTGCGAGCCAGATGCACCAGTGCGACCTTCGATGCGTCTGACTCCAGAGAAAACATCGACTCGCCGAAGAACGCGGGGCCGAGAGCCACGCCGTAAAGGCCGCCGACCAGTGCCGTGCCGCGCCAGACTTCCACCGAGTGTGCGACGCCCTGGTGATGGAGCCGGCAGTAGGCTTCGAACATATCCTCGGTGATCCAGGTGCCCGTCGAATAGTTGCGTGTTGCTGCACAGTTTTCGATCACCCGCTCAAAAGCGTGGTCTGCGGTAACACGGAAGCCTGCATTGCGGACGCGCTTGGCGAGGCTGCGCCTGACATGCAGTTGCTCCGGAAACAGCACCATTCTTGGGTCAGGGCTCCACCATAGAACCGGTTGGTCATCGCTGTACCATGGGAAGATGCCTCGTCGATACGCCGCCACCAGCCACTCGGGGGTCAGTGCGCCGCCCGCCGCCAGCAGGCCGTCTGGGTCATCGAGGGCGTCGGTGACCGGTGGAAACTGGATGGGAAAGGCGGGGAGCCATGGAAGCATCAACTTTCCTTGCTGTTCCGTAGTGATATAAACCTGACAATCAGGAGAGCCATTCTGAACGATTTGATTGTCTCTCGCGTTACTCTGGTGCAGATATGACATCCATGGTGTGGCGCGGGCCCGTGTCGTTCCTGCATCAGGTAGCGGCACTTTCCTGTGCTGTGATTGCTCCGACGGGCCAGCGTGGCGAGGTATTAACCCGGCATGCTTTCATGTTGGGTTAATGGCGGCACAGGGACGTGCCGCCGTCGGCCATCAGGCCGACGCGAGACCGCACCACACCAGCAGATCCGCGCATCTGCGCCAGTGTGGTGCGGACGACAATCACATCGATCAGGATGAGCTATTTGATTGCCATGTTAATAGTATAACGGCCTGGACATCCGACCATGGATGTTGCTGTGCTCAAGTTCAGTGGGCTCGGGCCTATAACCCAGGCGGTTGGCTCGGTATCATAGCCCGCAATCAGTAGGATGGAAGACGCCCTCGAGGCGCAAGGGGAAGGCTGTTTGAGTGCCAACAAGAAATCCGCATCGCCGCGGGCGAAGGCAGCCGCCGCTCGGGAGACCGCACGCAAGGTAGGTTTGCGTCTCCACGGCTCTGCCAGGGAAGGTGTGATCATTGTGCTGCTGGCAGCCTGTATTTTCCTGTTGCTGGCGCTGCTCAGTTTCACCATGGATGACCCCGGCTGGTCATACAGCGGCCCGGAAACCGATGTTGCCAATTGGATGGGGCCTGCGGGCGCCTGGTTGGCGGATGTCCTCTACTCGCTGTTCGGGGTGAGTGCATTGTGGTGGCCCGGCATGGTTGGCTTCGCGGCCTGGTGGTTGATGCGCTCGCGACAGGAGCGCTTTGACTGGGATACCACGTCCTTCGCCGTGCGCTGTGGCGGTATGCTGTTGGTACTACTCGGGTCCACGACACTGGGAGCACTGTATTTCAATAGCGACAGCGGACCGTTGCCGTATTCCTCGGGAGGGATTCTCGGCAAGGGACTGGTGTTGGCACTGAAGCCAATGGTGGGCACTGGTGGAACCGGCCTGCTGTCCGTCGCTGGCGTTCTCTGCGGTATACCGCTGATGACGGGTCTGTCCTGGCTCAACGTCATGGATGAGGCGGGGCACCGGTGCCTGCAATTCATGCATTGGGTCCGTCGACGCTTCTCGTCCAATGTCACTGAGAGCGACGGGAAAACTGCGCAACACAAGCCCGGTGCCAAGGCTCCCGAACTGGCCACCGACAAGTCGGCGAAAGGTTCGGCGGCTGATGAAAGCGCCTCCGTGGATGATCTCGAGCCGGCACCGCGCTGGTGGCAGCGTCTGGTGCCCGGCTTCCGGCGTGACCGGGCCGAGGCTGCAGAGGTTGCGGCGCCCAGGCGTAGTGAGCCTGGTGTTGGCCTTGAGGGGCGCGCTGATATTCCCTGGCATGTGCCGGAGGAAACCCCTTCGGCGAAGCAGCCTGGCGCAGCCTACGCCGAGCGCATGACACGGCCCTCGCAGCACTCCAGCCAGCCGGAGGCCCGCCCGTCAAGCCCGGCCTCAAGCCAGACATCAAGAGAATCGCGTGAACCGACCCTGGGCAGTGCATTTACACCGGCTGCCGCGACAGGCAGGGCGTCCGCTGTGTCCGGAACAGAGGCAGGTACGCCGACCATGTCGCTGCGTGCCGAGCGCGATGAGCCTGAAAGCCTGATGTCCCGGCATGCACCGGCTCCTGAGGCCGACCAGACGGCGGCACCTGCACCGAAGTCACCGGAGCCTCCGCAAGCCCAGGCACCCCGGAGCGAGACGACCCAGCGCATCGAACCCCAGCCAGTGCGCAGGCCTGCGCCTGACGAGTCGTCGGCGCCAAAGACAACGGTCGATGTGCCGCCTGCTCCGCCTGTGGCAACGCCCGAGGCACAGCAGGGCACTGCACCGCTGCAGCCTGAGGAGCGCAAGGCACCGGAGGCTTCAGTGCCCGCTCCTCCGGGGACTCCGCCTTCACAGACCTCTCAGGCTCCGTCAACGTCAGATGCATCGACTCCTTCCGCCGCAGAAGGTGATGGAAGCTCCGAGTCGACCAGCGACTCATCGTCCAGTATTGGCAGCCCTGAGCCTCGCCCCAGCCCCTTCGCTGCGGAACAGCCCAGAGAGGAGCGCCGGGCAGAGGAGATTCCTGAACCGGTATTGCCGGATGACGGAGGGGCTCTGGCGGGCGGTGCGGTCGCGGGGGCCTCATTGCTGGCTGCCACCCACGAGGCTCCACGGCCGGCGGCTCGTCCTGATGCTGGTCACTCGACAGCAACACCTCAGCAGAACCCACAGTCCCCCCCGGTGCAGCCGCCTGGCGTTCAGCAACCCCAGCAGCCGCCGTCGCAGGCTCCGGCTGGTGAAGGGCCGATAGCGACCGCAGAGCAGGGACGTGCCGCGGCGGACTCAGGAGGTCCGACCCTGTGGACGGTAGAGCATCTGCAGAGCCAACGGCCGGGCCTCGAGGATATGCCGGAACCCGATGGTGAGTTACCGAGCCTGCGGTTGCTGACCCCACCAGAGCCACACCAGCCGAACTATACCGAGCAGCAACTGGCCGACATGGCTGAACTGCTGGAGATGCGTCTGCGTGAGTATGGGGTCAAGGCTGAGGTCGTCGATACCTGGCCGGGCCCTGTGATTACCCGCTTCGAGATCAAGCCTGCAGCCGGGGTGAAGGTGTCGAAGATCAGTAACCTGGCCAAGGATCTGGCACGCTCGCTGATGGTCAAGAGTGTGCGCGTCGTGGAGGTGATTCCGGGACGACCCACCGTCGGCATCGAGATTCCCAACCCCAACCGCGCCATGATTCGCCTGCGTGAGGTCATTGACTCCGACCGATACCAGCAGGAAGCATCGGCACTGACCATGGCGCTGGGCCAGGACATCGGTGGCGCCCCCGTAACGGCCAATCTCGGCAAGATGCCGCATGTGCTGGTCGCGGGCACCACCGGTTCGGGTAAGTCGGTGGGGGTCAACGCCATGCTGATCTCCATGCTGCTCAAGGCCACGCCGGCCGAGCTGCGTCTGATCATGGTGGATCCCAAGATGCTGGAACTGTCGGTGTATGACGGGATACCTCACCTGTTGGCACCGGTGGTCACCGACATGAAGGAAGCGGCCAATGGTCTGCGGTGGTGTGTTGCCGAGATGGAGCGCCGCTACAAGCTGATGGCGGCCATGGGAGTGCGCAACATCGCCGGTTTCAACAGCAAACTGGATGAAGCCGAGCGTGCCGGAGCTCAGGTGGCAGACCCGCTGTGGGAACCACAGCCCTGGGAGATGCACCAGACGCCTCCGGTGCTCGAGAAGCTGCCTTATATCGTTGTGGTCATCGACGAGTTTGCCGACATGTTCATGATTGTCGGCAAGAAGGTCGAGGAACTGATCGCCCGCCTGGCTCAGAAAGCGCGTGCTGCCGGTATTCACCTGATACTGGCGACACAGCGCCCCTCGGTGGATGTAGTAACTGGCCTGATCAAGGCCAACATCCCCACGCGCATGGCCTTCCAGGTATCCTCGCGGGTTGATTCGCGCACCATCCTGGATCAGGGTGGCGCCGAGAACCTGCTGGGACATGGTGACATGCTCTATCTGCCGGCAGGCTCCGGCCAGCCGACCCGTGTGCATGGCGCATTTGTTGACGATGATGAAGTGCACCGTGTGGTCGAGGACTGGAAGCGTCGCGGTGAGCCTGAGTACATCGACGAGATTCTCTCCGGTGGCGTGTCAGCGGATGCGTTGACCGGTCTCGAGGCCGAAGGCGGAGACGATGGTGATTCCGAGCAGGATGCCCTGTATGACGAGGCGGTAGCCTTTGTCACTGAAACCCGTCGTGCCTCGATCTCGGCGGTACAGCGCCGCTTCAAGATCGGCTACAACCGTGCCGCACGACTGGTCGAGTCCATGGAAGCCGCGGGTGTCGTATCGCCAATGGGCAGCAATGGAGGGCGTGAAGTTCTGGCACCACCTCCCGTGGGGGGATGATGCTGTTGCCCGCAGCAAGGAATGTCTTGCCGGAGAGTGAGTGTCTCGAATTGACGACATTTTCTCTCCAGCATGCAACCACCATGCAAGGTAGACCCAGTCCCTGTGGCGAGCGCAACTTGTCCGCCAGACTGGAGTCTCATGGATACACCGAATCTCACGGAGAGATGACATGCGATTGAGCCGTACACTGACCAGTAGCATCGCCGTGTTGGGCGCCGCCATGCTGATTCCTGCCACTGCCCTGGCTGACGGGGCGGAGCGTCTCAGCCGCATGCTCAGCCCGCTGGAAACCTATTCTGCCGATTTCGAGCAGCAGATTCTCGATGGCAGTGGTCAGCGCCTGCAGGAAGCACAGGGACACATGTGGCTGTCTCGCCCCGGCAAGTTCCGCTGGGAAGTCGAAGCGCCCTATGAACAGATTGTGGTGTCCGACGGCAATGAAGTGACGCTGTATGACCCGGACCTTCAGCAGGCGACCGTTCAGCCGCTGGACCAGCGTGTCACGCATACTCCGGCGCTGCTGCTGTCAGGCAGCTCCAGCGACCTGACGGAAAATTACGATGTGTCCAGCTCGCAGCAGGGAACAGCAGAGACGTTTACCCTGGTACCCAAGTCTCCGGACACGCTGTTCGAGGAACTGCGCCTGACCTTTTACAGTGAGCAGTTGGGCTTCCTGCAGATGACAGACAGCACCGGGCAGCGTACCGCGATTGCCTTTGAGAACGTCGAGCAGAACGGTAGTGTGGACAACTCGCGGTTCAATATTGACCTGCCGGCGGATACCGACGTGATTCGCGAGAGTGGCCAGGCCGCGGCTCAGTAGTCGCACATTCCGAGTAGCCGTCCCTTTCCGATGTCGACAACGCCTCCGCCAGGAGGCATTGTCGTATCAGCAGGCTGTTCATGGGCTTTCGAGAGGACTGCCCATGGGGGCGGAAGTGAGTACTTACCTCTTCTGATGTGAGGTCTCCAGTCAGCCAGCCCCGGGTACTCATTTTTCAAGTATCTCTTTCAAGTAGCCTTGCTGCAGATATTCATGTTTCAGCTGCGTTGCTTGAAGCGACTCCATTGTCAGCCTCGGCATCGAGCTGGGCCCGCCATGCCATCATCCGAGCGAAACGCTCCTCCTGGCCGTGGGCTGTCGGCACATAGAAGTGCTGTGCCGGAGTGTCTTCCGGCCAACAGTCGTGAGCCGAGCCAGCCGGATAGCCGTTGGGCTCGTTGTGTGCATACCGATAGCCTTGACCATGTCCCAGCGACTCCATCAGCCGCGTAGGAGCGTTGCGCAGGTACTGGGGTACCTCCAGGGTCGGTTGGCAGGCAACGAACTGTTGGGCCTGCTTCCAGGCCTGATCAATGGCATTGCTCTTGGGAGCGATCGCCAGATGAACCGCGGCATGGGCAATGGCGCGTTGGCCTTCGTAGTCGCCCAGGCGCAGGTAGGCATCCCAGGCGGCCATCACCAGTGGCAGTGCCCTGGGGTCTGCATTACCGACGTCTTCCGAGGCTATGGCAGCAAGGCGCCTGACGACATCCAGCGGGTCTCCACCGCCCTGGATGAAGCGTGCGATGTACAGCAATGCTGCGTCCTGCCGCGAAGAGCGTATCGACTTGTGAATGGCTGATAGTAGGTCGTAATAGTGGTCGCCCTGCTTGTCGAAGGCGCTGGCGGTGTGGCCGATGACATCCTGTAGCGCGCTGGCGTCGAGTGTTTCGCCGTCCGCGTTGGTCCGGGTGAAGTCACAGGCAGTTTCCAGCAGGCCCAGAGCGCGCCGGGCATCGCCGGCGGCGGCGCGTGCCAGGATCGGCAGTACGTCCTCGGCGACCTGGATCCGGCGCTGCCCCAATCCACGTTCCCGGTCAGTGAGTGCTCGCTGCATGATCTCGACAAGGTCGGCTTCGCTGAGTCCCTTCAATACGTGGACGCGGGCGCGTGACAGCAATGCCGAGTTGACCTCGAAGGACGGATTCTCGGTGGTGGCGCCGATCAGGGTAAGCAGGCCCGATTCCACATGGGGCAGCAGGGCATCCTGCTGACTCTTGTTGAGGCGGTGGATCTCGTCGAGAAACAATACCGTGCGTTGGCTTTGACCCTGGGCGACACGGGCCCGCTCGACCACCTCACGGATGTCCTTGACCCCGGCCATCACCGCGGAAAGGTGTTCCAGTCGTGCCTGGCAGGCCTCGGCAAGAATTTCCGCCAGAGTCGTTTTACCTACGCCAGGTGGTCCCCACAGGATCAATGACCGTACCTCGCCAGCCTCGACCATGCGTCGCAACGGTTTTCCGGGGGCGACCAGGGCATGCTGGCCGACATAATCATCCAGTTGTTGAGGCCGCATACGCCATGCCAGAGGAGCCATATCCTGTTGCTGGGCCTGTTCGAACATGTCCATCCTGGTTGCTCCTCCCGGGGATTGAAGGCTGCAGCCGCTGCGCCTTTGGTTGTAAGTGATAGAGTACATTCCGTGCCGATAAAATCGACAGGCAGAAATCTCCAATACCAACTAGGTTGATACATTCCGGCGGTCTCGCCGGAAACTGAACCTGAGAAGGCCAGTCAAAGCTAAAGGGTGTCTTCAGCCCACGCTGACCACAGGAGGTTTCTGCCATGCCCATGCTGAAACAACTGCGTCGGGATCATGCCAACATGGCGCGCATACTGCACGTTCTGCAACTCAAGCAGAAGACCCTCGCCGATGGCGATCGACCCAATTTCCAGCTGGTACGGGAGGTGGTGGACTATATCCTTGATTACATGGCCGGCTTTACGCTGCCTCTGGAAGAGATCTGCACCGAGCGTCTCAGGGAGGTGGCGCCACACAGCGAGGAAGTGACAGAGCGCCTCTCGGGGCAGTATCGGCAGCTCAAGGCCAGACTCAATCGACTGTCGAGAGATATTGATGCGATTCTGATGGATGTGGCGGTCCCCATGAATCAGTTTTCCGATGATCTGCGGGAATATCTCGAGAGTCACCGAAATTATCTTAGAGAAGAACGGGAAGAGTTGTTTCCCCTGATATCCGAGTATTTTTCGGATGATGATCTCGAACGCCTCGCTCATGCACTCCCGGCCAATGCCACGGCCGAGCTGGAGCGCCTGCAGGGGGCGTACCCTGAACTCTACGCGGAATTGCGCGACAACTCCGATCCCGTTCCTGCCTGATTTCATCGGGAAAGCGCTGTCTCGGCGTCGGAATGACGGTGGGCCATGCATCACCGTCTGGCGCCGAGGCCCGCCTTGCACCCCCGTCGTCTGGATATGACCGAGGGTGTGTGAGCAGGGGCGGATGTGGGCTAGAATGGCGCGCAAATTCTGCCAGGCGCCGTTCATGTCCGTACAGCGTATCCTTCTCTCTCGTGCTCCTTCCATCGCAGGCCCATTGCTGCCCGAGCGGCTGTCCGGGCCAGGGACCCATTGCCCGGATTGGGATGCCTGTAGTATGCAGGAGTGGCGATAGTGGCAGGGCCGGTGCTGGTGTTCGACTCCGGTGCAGGAGGGCTTTCCGTGGTAGCGGCGTTGCGCGAACAGCTGCCGGAGGCTGCCCTGGCCTATTGTTGCGATAACGCCATGTTGCCGTACGGCATTCGCACAGACGAGTGGTTGGTCGAGCGCATCATTGCGGTCTGCACTGCTGCCGTCGCGGAGACACGCGCTGACACCCTGGTGGTTGCCTGCAACACGGCCAGCACTCTGGCGCTTGACGAGTTGCGTGCGCGGCTCGAGATACCGGTGGTTGGTACGGTACCGGCGATCAAGCCTGCGGCCCACGCCAGCCGTAGTGGACATATTGCCTTGTTGGCCACCAGTGCGACGGTAGCCCGTCCCTACACGCAGCAGTTGATCGACAGCTATGCGCCTGACTGCCGGGTGATGCGTCTTGCTGCCGATACGCTGGTTCGCCAGGCGGAATGCTGGATTGCGGGTGAGGCCCTCGACGAGCAGGTGTTGCGTGAGGCCCTCGCGCCCCTGGCCGAAGACCCGCGGATCGATACCGTGGTACTTGGCTGTACACACTTCCCACTGTTGCGTGATGCGCTGGCCGCTGCAGCGCCAACTGACTATCTGTGGATAGACTCGGGGCAGGCAATTGCGCGGCGCACAGCTCAGGTGGCGCGCCATCCCGCCCCTCGTACCTCCCGTGATCAGGCCTGGGTGACCGCACTGAACGACGGCCTGGCCCGTGGTCTGGCCGAGTACGGCTTTGCGTCCCCGGGTTTATTGAGATTGGTTGATTGAAACCGGGTTACTGAACCCGGTCTATGGCATCCCGTCTATTGAGCTCTGCTGCCCGTTGACCTTTCCCGAACACTGAACTTTCCCGAACGAACACTGACATTTCCGCTATTTGTCTTTTCAGGAGCCGCTGTGGCCATTCCCGTTGTTGAAGTTGAACGTTACCAGGAACTGCTGGCCGACAAGAGTGAGCGTCTGCGCGAGCAGTTTGCGCGATTCTCGCCGCCGGAGCTGGAAGTCTATCCCTCGCCGCCTGCGCATTATCGTCAGCGCTGTGAGTTCCGTATCTGGCATGAGGGCGATGATCTCTACTACGTGATGTTCGAGGATAACCCCGAAGACCCCACGAAGAAGCGCCCAAGGCGTATGGACCAGTATGACGTCGCCAGTGAACGGATCAACGAGCTGATGCCTGCATTGATCGATGCGATTCGCGACCAGCCGGTGTTGAGGCGCAAGCTGTTTCAGGTCGAATTTCTCACCACTCTCAAGGGCGAGACGCTGGTCACGCTGATCTATCATCGCCCGCTGGAAGAGGATTGGGAGCGTCTGGCCCGTGAGCTCGAGCGGAAGCTGGACGTGATGATCATCGGGCGTTCGCGCAAGCAGCGGATCGTGCTGACTCGCGATCATGTCTGGGAGCAACTCGAGGTCGATGGGCAACAGTTTCACTACCAGCAGGTCGAGAACAGCTTTACCCAACCCAATGCCCGTATCTGCATGGCCATGCTGAGTTGGGCACGGGAAGTGACGGGCGACAGTGGTGACAGGGACCTGGTCGAGCTGTACTGCGGCAACGGCAACTTCACCATTGCGCTGGCGGAGAACTTCCGCCGAGTGCTGGCCACGGAAATCTCGCGGACTTCAGTGGCCAGCGCACGCATCAACCTGGAGCGAAACCAGATCACCAATGCGTTCGTCAGCAGGATGTCAGCCGAAGACTTCTCTTCTGCGCTGAAAAAGGACAAGGGTGGCCGTCGAGTGGACGAGATGGAGCTGGCCAGCTATGACTTCTCTACAGTGCTGGTCGATCCGCCCCGGGCCGGTCTGGATGACGCTAGTTGTGCACAGATCAGTGTCTATGACCGCATTCTCTATATCTCGTGCAACCCCGACAGCCTGGCGGCGAACCTCGACAAGCTGACGTCAAGCCACCGTATCGTGCGCTTTGGACTGTTCGATCAGTTTCCCTTTACCCATCATTGCGAGTGCGGGGTATTGCTGGAGCGTCGTTGAGACGGGCCTGGTATCTTCTCGAGCAGAATTGCTGTGAGCTTGTCAAGCGTTGAAGTTGTCAAGCGGTGATGCCGGTATGACATACAGCATGATAAGGCTGGCATGTCAGTGGGGGAAAAGGGCGGACTGTCGTAAGCTGGCACTCTGCGATCATGGGGTCGTCCCAATTTCAAAGGTCATCGGCAGGATGGCCACCGCTAACCGAGGTCAGGATGCAACACGTCGCACAGGATGACAGTCGCGAGGATCTTCTCAAGCAGCTCGAGGAACGCCTGCTCGGGCGCCTTGATGAGGAGAGAGCGGATCAGGTAATCGCTTTTACCCGCTTGTTCTATTCCACCGTACCGTTCGAGGATCTGGCTGAACGCCGTGTGGATGATCTCTATGGTGCCACGCTATCGGTCTGGCACTTCCTTCAGCAGTTCGATGCGGATGCTCCCAAGGTTCGTGTGATGAATCCGGACTTCGAGGAGCATGGGTGGCAGTCGACGCACACCTTTGTCGCGGTACTGCATCGCGATATGCCTTTTCTTGTCAATTCCGTGCGCATGGAACTCAATCGCCGTGGCATGACCGTGCACGCCATCCATAACTCGGTGCTGGCCGTCGAACGTGATGCGGAGCATCGTGTCACACGTGTCGCTTCTCCGCGTGACAGCGATGCGCCGGAGGCCCGGGAGTCACTGATCGCCATCGAGGTGGATCGTCACTCGGATCCGGAGGAACTCCATGCCATCGAGGAAAGCATCCAGGAAGTGCTGCGTGAGATACGCACCTCGGTAGGCGACTTCCACGATATGCGTCAGCGCGTGAGCGATGCCATCGAGGAACTCAAGGCATCGCGTCCGGCCAATATCGAGGCCGAAGATCATCAGGAAGCCATCGCCTTTCTCGAGTGGATGTTGCAGGACAACTTTACTTTCCTCGGCTATGACGAATTCACCGTTGAGCAGAAGGGCGCGACACACAGCCTGGCGCCGGTTGCGGGCAGTGAACTCGGTCTGCTGAGCCTTGATGGCAATGCCTATCGCCAGCGCGTTCGCACCGACGAAGGCGTCGAGGGTGGCAAGTATGTGCTGGTGCCGCAGTTGCTGTCTTTCGCCAAGAGCGCACAGCATGCTCGGGTCTATCGTCCGACCTACCCGGATTACATTACTATCGATCGCTACGATGAGGCGGGTAATGTCATTGGTGAACGTCGCTTCCTGGGACTGTTCACGGCCAGTGTCTACAACGATTCTCCTCGTCATGTCCCGCTGCTGCGTCGCAAGCTCAAGGCGGTCATGGATATTGCCGGCTTCAACCCCAAGGGGCACAACGGCAAGCAGTTGATCCAGATTCTCGATGTCTATCCGCGGGATGACCTGTTCCAGATTCATGTCGATGAGCTCACCCAGACTGCTCTCGGTATTCTCGATATTCGCGAGCGTCGCCGGGTGCGCCTGTTCGTCCGCGAGGACCGTTACGGCAAGTTCTACTCATGTCTGGTCTTCCTGCCCAGAGACGTCTTCTCCACCGAGCTGCGTATTCGCGTCCAGGAGATGCTGTGCGAGGAACTGGATGCCACCTTCGGTGACTTCAACACCTACCTGTCGGAGTCGGTGCTGGCGCGTATCCAATTCATCCTGCGCTTCAATGGCGACAGTCCCACCGATTACGATCTCAAGGCACTGGAAACCAAGCTGACGCGGATGGCTCGCAACTGGCGTGATGACCTGCTCAACGCCGCCATCGAGGGCTTCGGTGAAGAGCAGGCCAACAAGTTGCTGCATGACTTCCGCGATGCCTTCCCGGCCAGTTACCGCGAGGACTTCAGCGCTCGTACAGCAGTCTATGATCTGCAGCATATCAATGAGCTGGATGATGGCAGGTCGTTGGCGTTGTCGCTCTATCGCCTCGTCGAGGAAGAGGGCAGTGGCGTCAACCTCAAGGTGTTCCACAAGGGAATGCCCATCCCGCTTTCCGATGTGTTGCCGATGATGGAAAACCTCGGCCTGCGCGTACTGGGCGAGCGTCCGTATTGCGTCGAGGCCGTGAACGGCAGCTATTGGATCCATGATTTCGACCTTGAGCATCACACCGAGACCGAGGTCAATCTGCAGGAAATGCGCGACACCTTCATCGATGCCTTTCAACGCATCTGGGATGGTGAAGCCGAGAATGACCGCTTCAACCGCCTGATCATTGGTGCCAACCTGGACTGGCGTGAAGTGGCGATGTTGCGTTCCTATGCGCGCTATCTGAAGCAGATCCGGTTTGGGGTGTCTCAAGGCTTCATTGCCAATGCGCTGGTCGCCTATCCACACATCACTCGTGAGTTGGTGACCCTGTTCGAACTGCGCTTCGACCCCGAAGAGCGCCCGGCTGATGCCGAGATCGATGCCTGTATCGAGCGTATCCATGCGATGCTGGAGGATGTGGCCAGCCTCAACGATGACCGCCTGCTGCGCCGTTACGTTGAGCTGATCCAGGCCACCCTGCGCACCAATTACTACCAGCGTACCGAGGATGGCAGCTTCAAGGACTACCTGTCCTTCAAGCTGCAGCCGTCGAAGGTCACTGGTATGCCCAAGCCGCGGCCGATGTTCGAGATCTTCGTCTGTTCGCCGCGTATCGAAGGTGTTCACCTGCGCGGTGGCAAGGTGGCGCGCGGCGGCCTGCGTTGGTCGGATCGTCTCGAGGACTTCCGCACCGAGGTGCTGGGCCTGGTCAAGGCTCAGCAGGTCAAGAACTCGGTCATCGTACCGGTGGGGGCCAAGGGCGGTTTCGTCTGCAAGCGCATGCCGGAAGGCGCTGATCGCGAGACCACCCAGAAGGAAGGCATCGCCTGCTACCAGTCCTTCATTCGCGCATTGCTCGATGTCACCGACAACCTGGTCGGAGGCGAGGTCGTGCCACCCCGGCAGGTGGTGTGTCACGACGAGCCGGACCCCTACCTGGTGGTGGCTGCCGACAAGGGCACCGCAACCTTCTCCGACATCGCCAACGCCATTTCCGTGGAATACGGTCACTGGTTGGGTGACGCTTTTGCCTCTGGCGGTGCCAACGGCTACGACCACAAGAAGATGGGGATCACCGCCAAGGGTGCCTGGGAGTCGGTCAAGCGTCACTTCCGTGGCCTGGGCATCAATACCCAGACAGATGAGTTCACCGTGGTCGGTGTCGGTGACATGGGCGGTGATGTCTTCGGCAATGGCATGCTGTTGTCCGAGACCATCCGTCTGGTCGGTGCCTTCAACCACCTGCATATCTTTGTCGACCCCGACCCGGTGGATGCTGCTGCCAACTTTGCCGAGCGCAAGCGACTGTTCGACATGCCGCGCTCCAGTTGGGAGGACTACAACCGCGATCTGATGTCCGAAGGCGGCGGCATCTTCTCGCGTGCCGCCAAGTCGATCACCATATCGCCGCAGATGAAGAAGCGCTTCGGCATCAGTGAGGACCGTCTGGCGCCCAATGACCTGATTCAGGCCATGCTGCGCTCGGAAGTCGATCTGATCTGGAACGGTGGTATCGGCACTTACGTCAAGAGCAGTGAAGAGACCGATGCGGATGTAGGCGACAAGGCCAACGACGCGCTGCGCATCAATGGCGCTGACCTGAACTGTCGAGTGGTCGGTGAGGGCGGCAACCTGGGCCTGACCCAGCGTGGTCGTATGGAAGCCGCCGCTCGAGGTATCCGCGTCAATACCGACTTCATCGATAATGCCGGCGGCGTGAACTGTTCCGACCATGAGGTCAATATCAAGATCCTCATCGACGAAGTGGTGGCCAATGGCGACATGACCGACAAGCAGCGTAACCAGTTGCTGGCGGAAATGACCGAGGAAGTTGGCGAGCTGGTGCTGACCAGCAACTATCGCCAGACTCAGGCGCTGGATCTGTCCGAGCTGCTGTCGCACCAGGGCATCGGGCCTTATCGTCGTTTCATCAGTGAACTGGAAGCGGCAGGGCAGATCGATCGTGAACTGGAGTTCCTGCCTGGTGACGAGGAACTTCAGGAACGTGCCGCCAATGAGCAGGGTATGACCCTTCCTGAGCTGTCGGTACTGATCAGCTACGCCAAGAGTACGCTCAAGGGCGATCTGATTGCCTCCGACGTTCCGGATGATGACCTGGTGGCTCAGCATGTGGAGCGGGTCTTCCCGAAGGTGTTGATCGAGCGCTATCACGACCAGGTCTACAGCCACCGCCTCAAGCGCGAGATTGTTGCCACCCAGTTGGCCAACGATCTGGTGGATCACATGGGGATTGTCTTCGTCCGCCGCCTGATTGACTCGACGGGCATGGGGCGCGCCGATATTGCACACGCCTATGTGATTGCCCGTGACTGTTTCCAGTTGCCGCGGTTGTGGGATCAGATCGAGGCGTTGGACAACAAGGTCGCTACCGGTGTGCAGTACTCGATGATGCTGGATCTGATGCGCATGATTCGTCGTGCGACCCGCTGGTTCCTGCGCAATCGGAGCAGCATGGGGAGTGCGTCGGACTGCATCGATTACTTTGCGCCGCGTATCGCGCAGTTGCAGGAGAAGATCGGCAGTCGGCTGCGTGGTGAAGATCTCGAGACCTGGGAAACACGTCGTCGTGAATTGATCGATGCCGGTGTCCCTGAAGCGTTGGCCAATACCGTCGCTGCATCGGGTAGCCTCTACGCTGCGCTCGGTATCATCCAGACGGCGCGTCAGGTTGACGAGAAGCCCCAGCGTGTCGCTGAGGTCTACTACGAGATCGGTGCTCGCCTCGAATTGCCGTGGATGACTCAGCAGGTCAATGCGTTGCCGGTCAAGGACAGCTGGCAGGCCCAGGCCCGCGAGACCTATCGTGATGACATCGAACGTCAGCAGATGGCAGTAACCGCCAGCATCCTGCAGATGGAAGGTGGCCCTCGCGATACCAGTGCACGGGTTGATCAGTGGCTGGATCACCATGGCGCCATGCACCAGCGCTGGTGCAAGCTGCTCGAGCAGGTTGGTAGTGGTGGCAGCCAGGGTGGCTTCCCGCTGTTCGCTGTTGCGGTGCGGGAGCTGGTTGATCTCGCTGAGAGCAACCGCGAGTCCTGATCGAGCAGATAGCGGTCGCTCGGCCAGCAAGGAAAAGGGGGGGCCACAAGGCACCCCCTTTTTTTACGCTTTGCCTGGTCTTGCGAGCTAGGTCTGGCGAGTCGATCAGCGGCAGCTGACCGTCCAGATCGCCTTGTAGTTGTCGCCGTCGTCATTGAGTACGGCAAGATCGGTATCGGCATTGACCGTACCGCCCTGAACCATGGTCTCGGCGCTGGCGCGTTTGCCGTCACTGGCTCCGGGCTCGAGGATCTGCTGCTCCTTGATCACGAATTCATCGCGATTCTGGGCCTCGCACTGCTCCAGTGCACGCTCCTTGGCTTCGGCAAGGGCCTCCTGACGGTCACCGCCCAGGCCGGTCACTACGTAATCAGTGGCACTCATCTCCATCGATGCGCTGTTGCTGGCGCAGCCAACCAGGGCAAGTCCTGCAGTGGCGCCGAGGGCGAGAATCAGGGTTCGTGGCATCATGTTCATGGATTTACTCCTTCACTCCGCAGGTGAACATTCTCGGTAATTGACCGAGAGCATGGCGAACATGCTAAGTCATTGCCGGAATGGCACAAGAGTGGACGATTCCCGACGATGCTGTCGTTTTCAGCAGACGGTTGTGCAGGAATTCAGCATTCTGAGCGTGGTGGCCAGGAACTGAAATAGCGGTCATGGAGGCAATGGATATCGAAAAGGCGGCCTGAACGGCCGCCTGCAGGATAGAAGTACGAGAGCCTGCTAGAGCAGGAAGATGGTGGCCAGCCCCAGAAACGACATGAAACCAACCACGTCGGTGACGGTGGTCAGAATCACCGAGCCGGACAGTGCAGGGTCGATGTTCATCCGCTTGAGGATCAAGGGGATCACGATGCCGCACATGCCTGCGGCGATCATGTTGATGACCAGGGCGGCTGCGATGATGGCGCCAATGGCCAGGCTCTGGAACCACAGCACGGCAATGGCGGCCACCACCAGGGCCCAGACGATGCCGTTGAGGATGGCAATCCCGACTTCCTTGCGCAACAGCCAGTTGCTGTTGGTGCGGCTGATCTGGCCCAGGGCAAGGCCGCGAATGGTCAGGGTCAGGGTCTGGCTGCCGGCGATGCCCCCCATGCTGGCGACGATCGGCATCAGCACCGCCAGGGCCACCACCTGAGAGAGCGCCTCCTCGAACTGGCCAATCACCCAGGCCGCGAGAAAGGCTGTAAGCAGATTGATGCCCAGCCATACAGCACGTCGTTTGGCGCTGGGTAGCACCGGAGCGAACAGGTCCTCTTCCTCATCGAGACCGGCCATGTTCATCAAGGCCTGCTCGGAGCTCTCCTGGATGACGTCGACGATATCGTCGATGACGATACGGCCAAGCAGCATTCCGGCATTGTCGACCACTGGGGCCGATGTCAGGTCGTGGGTCTGGAACAGGGTGGCCACATCGCGTGATTTCATGTCGACCTGGATGACATCGACATCTGCGTCCATCAGTTCGACCACGCCGGTTTCCTGGTCACTGGAGACCAGCCGTGCCAGTGGCAATACGCCCATGAAATGGCCGGTACGATCGACCACCATCAAGCTATCGGTATTGTCCGGGATCGACTCCTTCCAGCGGAGAAAGCGCTGTACGGTCTCCAGTGTGACGTCCGCACGTACACCGATGGCGTCGGTGCGCATGATACGACCTGCGCTGTCTTCCTCGAAGGACAGGGTCTCCTGTAGACGAGTACGCTGCAACTCGTCCATCGAGCGCAGCATATCCTCGGCAACCTGCCTGGGCAGATCCTCGAACAGCTCTGCCAGATCCGCAGTATCGAGGCTGGCAGTTGCTGCAACGATTTCCTCCGGATCCATGTCCTCGATCAGGGTGCTGCGCACCTCATCGTGAACATGCAGCAACACCTCACCGTCGTTCTCGGTAGGAACCTGGTCCCACAGTTTGATTCGCTCACCCAGCGGCAGCGACTCCAACAGCAGGGCTACCTCGGCAGGTTCGAGGTCGGCGAGCACTTCGCTGACTTCATCATTGCGATCATCATCCAGGGCGCGGTGGATGCGTGACAGTTGACTCTCGAATGTTTCAGTGATTTCTGTCATACCCACGTCCTCCTGGCGCTGGCCTCGCAGAACAGCAAGGCTCGAGTGCATCCTATTCGTTGATTTTCCTAGTAGATCATAAAAACATGCAAAGAAAAGCAGCCTCCGCGCACCATGGCGCAACAAAGGTTGCTGCAGGATGGCTGGACTCTCGTATCGGCATAGTCATGATGACGAGCTACGAGCTACGAGCTACGAGCTACGAGCTACGAGCTACGAGCTACGAGCTACGAGCTACGAGCTACGAGCTACGAGCTACGAGCTACGAGCTACGAGCACGCTTCGCTCGAGCCGAACCCCGCGGAAAGCTACGGAGTTGCCGGTTTGGCACTGAGCCGCTCGCGGCTCGTCGCTCGCGACTCGCGGCTTACAGCTTTTCTCTTCCATTTCCCGGTTTGCCTGTGGCTACGGTATACTCGCGGCCGATTTTGATCAGCCACCGGAGTTGTCATGTACGATCTTGCCCGTTCGCTGTTGTTTCGGCTGGATGCCGAGGTGGCCCATGGTCTCTCGCTGACGTCGCTGGACTGGGTGGAACGTCTGCGCCTGTCTGGCCTGCTGGCTGGCAAACGCATTGATGATCCGGTGGAGGTGATGGGGTTGAGTTTCCCCAACCGTATCGGTCTTGCGGCCGGGCTCGACAAGAATGCCGATCATCTCGATGCACTGGGTGCGCTGGGATTCGGCTTTGTTGAGGTTGGCACTGTGACGCCCCGAGCTCAGTCCGGTAATCCCAGGCCACGGCTGTTCCGTGTTCCCGAGCGTGGTGCGATCATCAACCGCATGGGATTCAACAACCATGGTGTGGATCATCTGGTCGAACGGGTCAAGGCGACTCGTTATCGGGGTGTCATCGGTATCAACATCGGCAAGAACCTGACCACTGAGGTCGAGAATGCTGTCGATGACTATCTCTACTGCCTCGAACGGGTACATGCCCACGCCCATTATGTGGCGGTAAACATTTCCTCTCCCAATACACCGGGTCTGCGTAATCTGCAGTTCGGCGATCATCTGGACGAGTTGCTGGGCAGACTGCGAGAGGCTGGCAGTCGTCTTGACCAGAGCAATGGCCGTCGTGTCCCCCTCACGGTCAAGATTGCGCCGGACATGGAGGCTGAGGAAGTAGGGCTGGTGGCGGAGTCGCTTCAGCGCAATGGTATCGATGCGGTGATTGCCACCAACACCACCGTATCGCGTGAGGTGGTTGCAGGACTGGCCAACGCTGAAGAGCAGGGCGGGTTGTCGGGGAGTCCGGTATTCGAGCCGTCGAACCGAGTGGTTGCCCTGTTGCGTGAAGCCCTACCGCAGATGCCGATCATTGGCGTCGGCGGGGTCGATAGTGGCCAGGCGGCGGTGTCCAAGCGGGAAGCGGGAGCGGACCTGGTGCAGCTGTACTCCGGCTTCATCTATCGAGGCCCGGCACTGGTGGCTGAATGCGCTGAAGCGCTGCGGGCGGCGGCACGCTGACAGGCTGGTATCCGTGGGGCTGCAATCCCGGGGAGCCGTCATCCGGGACAGAAATCACCGAGACAGCAAAAAGCCCATGGCGTATGCCACGGGCTCGTTCGGATCCATACAGTGATGGTTGTGGCGCTTGATGACTAGATCGCGTTTTGCGCCACGTCCGGGGGTTAGATCACCATGGGGTTCTTGTGTATTCCGGAGACTCCCGTCATTCCTGACCACTGATCCCCACGACCTTCACGCCAACCGCTCATCCAGTATTCGCGTAGATTGATGTCCTGGCTGGGACAGTCGTCGCGGGAGCGGCCCGAGACACCTGCCTTGTAACCATGTACATATGCACGCTGGAAGCGATCACGTTTCTGTCGTTTCATGGGTCTACCTCGTGAAAAAGGTACCAGATATACCGGCCCGACTTTCCATTAGCCTGCAACCCTGCAACAAAGAGGCTGGGAGGCTGGCGTGTGTGGAGGCGAGCCTGTTATGCCAAAGTCTTCCCTGTGCAGGCTCTCACGAGCAGCATCTACTTGAAGGCTTGATGACAGTGACGCATGCGTTGACTTCTGTAGCTACCGTTATATTGATAGCCCAGGCGGAGACCGGTTGTCGACCCCAGTTTTGTAACAACCTGTTCACGTGACCGTCACCCTGGCATGACGCCTTGCTCTGGCTACCATAGATAAATTAATTAGGAAAATCAGATGCATGAAGAGCTGGATATTCTGGCGACCTGTCCGCGAGGCATAGAGATGCTGCTCGCCGACGAGCTTCGTGAGTTGGGGCTGGAGCCCGGAAAGACCACGGTGGCGGGCGTCAATGCAAAGGCTGATCTGGCGGCAGCCTATCGGGCCTGCCTGTGGTCACGGCTCGCCAATCGCATTATTGTCTGTGTGGCTCGGGTGGATGGGATCGAGACGGCGGAACAACTGCGTGACGCCGCGGCAGCCATCGATTGGCAACAACACCTGCCCTCCACTGCGACCATGGCGGTCGACTTCCATGGTCGCTCGGAGCAGATCCGCCATACCCGTTTTGGTGCTCAGACGGTCAAGGACGGTGTTGTCGATCGCCTGCTGGCCAGCGGAGTGGCACGGCCCAATATCGACACTCACGAACCGGATCTACGCCTCTACGCGCACCTGCACCGTGGCCGTCTGACCCTGGGTATTGATCTTTCCGGCGAGAGTCTGCATCGGCGTGGTTACCGTCGTGATACCGGACATGCTCCGCTCAAGGAGAACCTTGCCGCGGCGCTGCTGGTCCGAGCCGGTTGGCCGGAGATGGCACGGCGCCATGCTCCGTTGGTCGATCCAATGTGTGGCTCGGGCACATTGTTGATCGAGGCCGGGTTGATGGCGGCGGACATCGCACCGAATCTGAATCGCCAGCGTTTCGGCCTGCATGGTTGGGCTCAGCACGATGACGCCTGCTGGGCGGAGCTCAAGCGTGAGGCTCTGGCGCGTGCCAGCATTGGTCGCAAGCGTTGTCAGTCGTTGATGTTCGGGTTCGATGAGAGCCCTCCTGCACTGTCGGCGGCCAATGCCAATGCCATGCGTGCCGGGATACCGGCGCTGATGACGTTCCAGGGAGGGAGTGTTGCGCGCTTTTCACGCCCACGTGTACTCAACCCCGAAGAGCCGGGCCTGGTGATCACCAATCCTCCCTATGGTGAGCGTATTGGTGAGCTGCCGGAACTGGTACGTCTCTATGCCGACCTCGGCCAGCGACTCAAGGCTGAGTTCCAGGGCTGGCGGCTGGCCATGTTCACGGCCAACCCGGACCTGGGGCATCGCCTCGGGATGCGTGCCCACAAGCAGTACGCACTCAAGAACGGCCCGCTCGACGCTCGCCTGCTGCTGATGGAGGTTGGGTCAACGACGCCAGGTGCTTCGCCGGGCGTTGCGCAGGACTCCTCGCAGAACAGGGTGTCCATCTCCGGCAATGCAGGGGAAGAGACGGCGGACGGCGAAGCGACACAGGCTGAACCGTTCCGCTCGCAAGGGGCGCAGATGTTTGCCAACCGCCTGGAGAAGAATCAGCGCAAGCTGCGCAAGTGGCTAAAGCGCAGCGGCGAGAGCTGCTATCGGCTGTATGACGCGGATATGCCGGAATATGCGCTGGCCATCGACGTCTACGGCGATCACGTGCATGTCCAGGAATATGCTGCGCCGAAGTCCATTGACGCGTCACAGGCCCAGAAGCGCCTGTTCGATGCTCTCGGTGTGATTCCCGATGTGTTGGAAGTCGATCCATCACGGGTGGTTATCAAGCGTCGGAAGCGTCAGCAGGGCAAGTCCCAGTATCAGAAGCATGGCGCCAGTGGCCAGCGCTTCGAGGTGCGCGAGGGACGGGCGCGCCTGTGGGTCAATCTGCGTGATTATCTCGATACTGGTCTGTTCCTTGACCACCGCCCGGTACGTCGCATGCTGGCCGAGATGGCGCCGGGCAAACGTTTCCTCAACCTGTTCTGCTACACCGCCAGTGCCACCGTGCATGCGGCTCTGGGCACGACCGAGCAGGGCGGGGCCAGCGACAGTGTCAGCGTGGATATGTCGAACACCTATCTCGACTGGGCGCGGGACAATTTTGCCCTCAACCGGCTGGATCCATCACGCCACCGGGTCGTGCGTGATGATTGCCTGCGTTGGCTGGAGACGGCGGGTAGTGAATTCGATCTGATCTTCATGGATCCGCCGACCTTCTCCAATTCGAAGAAGATGGATGACACCCTGGATATCCAGCGGGATCATCCGCGCCTTGTGCGCCTGGCCATGCAGCGTCTGGCGGCTGACGGTACCCTGGTGTTTTCCAACAATCAGCGTCGCTTCCAGGTTGACGCGAGTCTTGCCGAGGAATTCGAGATCAAGGAGATATCGAAGCAGACCTTCGACCCTGACTTCGCGCGCCGTCCCGACCTGCATCACTGCTTCCTGATCCGCCATCGGAGCCGGGCGTGACCGTATTGCGCATCTACACCACGCTGGGTTGCCATCTGTGCGAGCAGATGGAGGCCCTGGTGACGATGTTGGCAAGGGGTGGGTTGGGCTTCGAGCATATCGAGATCGCCGAGGACGAGGCACTGATGGCGCGCTATGCCACACGTATTCCAGTGTTGCTCGATGAGCAGGGCAGGGAAGTGCTGGAAGGCAATGTCAGCCCCGAAGCGGTAGCCAACTGGTTGGAGGCTCGTGGCCTGCTGGATGAAGCGGCATGGAGCGAGTTGAACGCCAGGGGCTCTGATCGAGATGGTCGAGAGGCTCAGGCATTCGAGGAACGTACTGGCAGAAGGATGCTGGGACGTCGGGACTGAGTAGTCAGGAAGCCGTCAATGACGGCTTCCTGTGCCCCTGTGAAGACTACAGGTGCCCTGAGAAAGTATCGCAGGCCTCGAGGCTGCCGCTTTCGAAACCGTGGCGGAACCATTTCTCTCGCTGGGCAGAACTGCCATGGGTGAAGCTGTCCGGCATCACGGCCTGACCCGCTTCGCGCTGCAGGGTGTCGTCGCCGATGGCGGACGCGGCGGTCAGCGCCTCTTCCAGATCACCTGACTCAAGCATCTGGCGGTCGACGTTGGCGGAATGCCCCCACATGCCAGCGAAGCAGTCAGCCTGCAATTCCTGGCGGACCGACAGGGCATTGACTTCGGCCTCCGTGCGTCCAGTACCGAGCTCATGTACACGCTGGCTGATGCCCAGCAGGTTCTGCACGTGATGTCCGACTTCGTGAGCGACCACATAGGCCTGGGCAAAATCGCCCGGAGCGCCATGGCGCTGCTGAAGTTGCTGGAAGAATGTCAGATCGAGGTAGAGCTGCTGATCGGCAGGGCAGTAGAACGGCCCTACCGCCGAACTGGCGGTCCCACAGGCCGACTGCACCATGCCCGAGAACAGCACCAGCGTCGGCTCGCGATAGGTCTGGCCCAGCGACTCGAAGATGCCATTCCAGGTATCTTCGGTATCGGCCAGCACTACTGACACGAAGTCGACCATTTCCTGCTGCTCGGCGCTCAAGGACTCGGGCTGAACGGTGCCTCCCTGCTGACCCAGTGACAGTAGGTCGACTCCCATCATGCGTGCGCCGAAGAACACGACTACGCCTGCGATCAGGACGATACGGCCCAGCTTGCTGCGCAAGAGCATCGGCACAAAGCGCAGCAGCAGCATGGCCGCTCCGCCTCCCGAGCTGGCATAGGCCGGTTGCTGTCCACGCCGGTCTTCGACATTCTGGCTACGCCGTCTTCCCTTCCAACGCATGATATTCCCTCTGGTGTAGAACGAGTCGGTTATGGTCTGCTCATTGCTGAAAGATACACCAGGTTGTGACAGCAAGGGGATCTGAGCGGAGGAGCCACGCCTGAACAGGCCTACAGACTATCCAGCAGCGATAGCTGACCCATGGCTTCAAGGCCCTCCGGACTATGGTCATCAGCCTCCAGCACCTTGTGGAAGCCGCGTGATGTCTGGATGGTTGCCTCGTCCTCCAGCCACATCACTGCCTGTTCGTGGTCGTCGGCGAGGCGATGCTTGAGGCCGCCGAACTGAGTGCCGATCTGCCCCCAGGCGCGGCTGAAGATCCAGTCGCCGAACATGTCCTGGTGGATATGCACGAGGACATAGTCATGTTCGGTTTCCCAACGAACGATCACGGCGGCTCCTGACGGTGGTCTCAATAATCAACGGGTGGCGGTATGATGGTGCTGTTCGCTGGGTAATCAAGTGGATCAACCCGGCACCAGCGATTGTCGGGTTGCTATTGTAAGCTGTTGTGCCGTTCCAGCAAGCTGGCACGGGTCATGTCTGCATTGAGGAGCCTGATGAAACTACTTGTCGACGCCAATATCCCGGCCAGCGAGCCCTGTTTCGCTCCTCTGGGGAGCGTGCGCTGCCAGCCTGGCCGCGAGATCGATGCCGAGGCGCTGGCCGATGTCGATGCGTTGATCATCCGCTCGATCACGCGTCTGGATGCGGAAACCATCGAAGCGGCGAAACGTCAGGGATCGCCCTTGTCCTTTGTCGGCACCTGCACCATCGGTACCGATCATGTGGACATGAACGCACTCGAGGCCCATGGCATTCGCTTCGCCAGCGCTCCTGGCTGCAATGCCGAGCCGGTGGTCGACTATGTGCTGTCCGCGTTGCTGCTGGCCATGGAACGGCGCGGAGAGCGCTTGTTCGGCAAGCGCGTGGGGGTGGTTGGTGTCGGCAATGTCGGCGGGCGGCTGGCAGCACGCCTCGAGGCCATGGGGATCGAGGTCTGGCGCTGTGATCCTCCACGTGCCGAGCAGCAATACGACCAGACTTTCGAGGCCCGGGCTGTCGAGACCCGGACTTTCGAGAATCAGGCTTTCCATGATCTGGATAGCCTGATGGCCGAGTGCGATGTGCTGTGTCTGCATACGCCGCTGGTGCGGGACGGTATTCATGCCACCCATCATCTGCTTGACGCTCGTCGTGTTGATGCTCTGTGTCCGGGGACAGTGTTGCTCAATGCCGGTCGTGGGGACTGTATCGACGGCGAAGCGCTCAAGCGCCGTCTGGTCGAGCAGGGTGATCTCACAGTGCTGCTGGATGTATGGGAGAACGAGCCTGCCATTGACACCGAGCTGGCGGGGTTGGTGGACCTGGCAACGCCGCATATCGCGGGGCACAGCCTGGAAGGCAAACTGCGCGGTACCTGGCAGATCCATCAGCAACTGGTTGCCCATCTGGGGCAGGCGGAGCAGGTATCCATGGCCGAATTGACGCCACCGGCGGCGCTCAGACGTATTGAACTGGACGCCGGACTGGAACCGGAGGAGGCGCTGCGGTTGTGTATGCGTGCCATCTATGATCCACGCCGTGACCATGACCATCTGGCCTCTGCCATGCGCCATTTGACCCCGGCCAGGGGGTTCGATGCCTGCCGTGCCAGCTATCCACTGCGGCGTGAATTTGCCACGCTTGAGGTGGCCTTGAGCTCGATGGCTGTCGAGCTTTCGCCCTGGCTGGCTGGAGCCGGGTTTCGCGTTACCACCAGTGGCTGAGCGCCGGATGGCGATGACAGGGAGGTGATCATGAACGGACCGAATCCTGATGATCGAGAGCCGATGAAAGGCTTCCCGCAGGTAGGGTTTCTCAAGAACTTCATTACCCGTGAGAACATCATCGTTGGCGACTACAGCTACTACGATGATCCGGCGGGGCCGGAGCGCTTCGAGAGTAATGTGCTTTATCACTTCCCCTTTCTGGGCGATCGCCTGGTTATCGGCAGGTTCTGTGCTATCGCCAGAGACGTGACGTTCATCATGAATGGTGCCAATCACAAGGTATCCGGGCTTTCCACTTACCCGTTCCAGATATTCGGTCAGGGCTGGGAGAAGGTCATGCCAGGGGACGGTGACTTGCCCTTCAAGGGCGATACCGAAATTGGCGATGATGTATGGATTGGCTTCGAAGCGATGATCATGCCGGGCGTCACGGTCGGTAGTGGAGCGATCATCGCCTCTCGGTCGGTGGTGACCCAGGATGTTCCGCCCTACAGTGTGGTGGGTGGCAATCCAGCGCGAGTGCTCCGTTATCGCTTTGATGACGAGACGATCGCTGAATTGCTGGAAATCGCCTGGTGGGACTGGGAGGCCGAGAGGATCACTCGACACCTCGAGTCGATCGTCGGAGGCGACATCACCGCACTGCGCGGGGCGGCGTCTTCCCCCTGACGGCATATGTGCCGGGGCGGCAAGTGACCAGCCGCCCCGTGTTTCTCAACTTTCCCAACTTTCCCAACTTTCCCAACCACGCCATCACGGCTGAAAGCGTTCGCCTGCTGCGACCACGAAGGCCATTTCCACCAGGTACTCGGGGTTGGCCAGCTCTGCCTTCACACAGGCGCGGCTAGGCCCGCAACCCTCAGGGAACCACTCATCCCACACCTCGTTCAGGGCGTCGAAGTTGGCGAAATCGGTGAGGTAGATGGTGACCGACAGCATGCGGCTCTTGTTGCTGTCCACCGTTGCCAGACTCTGTTCCGCCTGCTCCAGCACCTGGGCGACCTGGCCCTTGATATCCGCTTTCAGATCACTCTCCGGGACTTCAACGAAATATGCTGTGCCATTGAAGATGGTCGCGTCAGACCAGCGACGTGAGGGGTTGATGCGATGAATCGTCATGTCGTGTTTCCTCGATAAGGTGATAGAGGGCAGGAAGATAGAGGGCAGGAATATGCAGAGTGATAAACAAGGAACCCCACGGCGGTGGGGTTCCTTGTCGCGTTTGGAAGACGTGATGCTTTACTCGCGGTATGCCGCTTCCTTCAGCGCACGGATGCGGTCATCCAGTGGCGGGTGGCTGGCGAAGAGTTTTTCCATCAGCTTGCGCGACTGCCCGGTGGTGATGGCGAAGGCCGTGAGGGTATCCGGCATCTGGTCGGGCATCTGTGTTTCGGCCTTGAGACGAGCGAGGGCGTTGATCATGGCGCCAGAACCCGCCAGCTTCGCGCCGGCAGCATCGGCGCGGTATTCACGAAAGCGCGAGAACCAGGAGGCAATGATCGAGGCCAGAATACCGAAAACAATCTCTGCCACGATCACCACAGCGAAATAGCCCATGAAGCCCAGACCACCGTTGTCGTCGCGACGCAGGAAGGCATCCAACAGGTGGGCAACCACACGGGCGAAGAACATCACGAAGGTATTGAGCACGCCCTGGATCAGCGCCAGGGTAACCATATCGCCGTTGGCGACGTGGCCGATCTCGTGGGCCAGTACCGCCTTCACCTCTTCCGGCTGCATACGGTTGAGCAGCCCCGCAGAAACGGCGACAAGTGCATCGTTGCGGTTCCAGCCGGTGGCGAAGGCATTGGATTGTTGGGCCGGAAAGATACCCACCTCTGGGGTCTTGATACCGGCCTGCTGGGCCAGTTCTGCCACGGTGTCCACCAGCCATTTTTCGGTGGCGTTGGAGGGGGATTCGATGATCACCGTGCCGGTGGAACGCTTGGCCATCCATTTGGAGATGAACAGCGACACCATGGAGCCGGCCATGCCGAAGATGAAGCAGAAGATCAGCAGCGAGTTGAAGTTGATGCCCTGTGCATTGAGGTAGGGCTCCACGCCCAGCAATCGCAGGGTCATGCTGGCGACAAGGATGACCGCCAGGTTGGTGCCCAGAAAGAGAAGGATTCTCATCATGACCGGAGTTCTCCGTAGCAGGAAATCTACAGGTGCCGCCAGAAGGCGACACAATGGAAAGACTGTTGCTTAGATAGGCATTTCTGACCCAGGTTTCAAGCCGTGACGCAGATATTTCTCTGCAGACTCAGGCAGATTGGCTGCGCAGGCCAGGGACGCTCGCTCTCCGTTCCTGCCAGACGAGCGAGCGACCACTTGCATAGGCTGCCATTGGGCCCGGATTTACTGACGGTAGCGTGACAGGAAGCGCGCAAAACGATCCAGCGCATCGCCGAGTTGATCGGCCCAGGGAAGGGTCACGATGCGGACGTGGTCAGGATCGGGCCAGTTGAAGGCAGTGCCCTGCACCAGCAGGATCTTCTCCTGCAGCAACAGATCCAGTACCAGTTGCTGGTCATCCTTGATGTTGTAGACGCTGGGGTCGAGGCGCGGGAAGGCATATAGCGCCCCTTTGGGAGCGACACAGCTGACACCGGGAATCTCGTTGAGCTTCTCGATGGTGATGTTGCGCTGGGCCAGCAGTCGTCCGCCGGGCAGAATCAGATCATTGATCGACTGGTAGCCGCCAAGTGCGGTCTGAATGGCGTGCTGAGCCGGCACGTTGGCACACAGCCGCATGGACGCCAGCATGGTCAGTCCTTGAATGAAGTCCTGACTGCGTTTCATGGCCACAGCGCCCGACAGTGTCATCCAGCCACTGCGGAAGCCCGCGCAGCGGTAACTCTTCGACAGGCCATTCATGGTCACCACGAGCTGGTCTTCGCTGGCCAGCGAGCCGGTCGCAACATGCACCGCATCATCGTAGAGGATCTTGTCGTAGATCTCGTCGGAAAACACCACCAGGTTGTGTTCGCGGGCGATATCCAGCAGTTCGCGCAGCACTTCCGGTGGATAGACCGCACCGGTGGGGTTGTTGGGGTTGATGATGACAATGGCACGGGTGTGGCTGGTCACCTTGGCACGGATATCGGCCATGTCCGGTGCCCAGTCGGCCTGCTCATCACAGATGTAGTGCACGCCACGACCACCGGACAGGTTGACGGCAGCCGTCCACAGAGGATAGTCCGGCGCAGGGATAAGCACTTCGTCGCCGTCATTGAGCAGCGCCTGCATGGCCATGACGATCAGCTCGGAGACACCGTTGCCGATGTAGATGTCCTCCACGCCGACGCCAGGAATCTCCTTGCGCTGGCACTCCTGCATGATTGCCTTGCGCGCCGAATACAGTCCCTTGGAGTCGCAATAGCCCTGGGCGGTCGGCAGGTTGCGCATCACATCCTGAAGAATCTCTTCCGGTGCCTCGAAGCCGAAGGGCGCAGGATTGCCGATGTTGAGCTTGAGGATGCGCTGGCCTTCATCCTCGAGGCGTTTGGCGTGCTCGAGGACAGGGCCTCGAATGTCGTAGCAGACGTTGTCGAGCTTGTGGGACTTGCGAAGCGTAGGCGTATCCATGGCGCAGGGGTCTCGCTGAATCCGTGTGTCCAGTGCCGCCGTGGCGGCGAGTATGTGGGTCTTGCTTGTGTGCTGTTGTTGGGTCGGGAACGTTGTCAGGCCGGGTAGGGGCGACTCAGTCACCGGCTGTCGGTGCATCGTCGGATGACCCGACAGGAGTCTCCTCGTCGGCAGGCTCTGCATCCGGCTCGTCACTTGTCTCGACAAGCGGTATATCCGCCGGTGTTTCCAGTGTCAGCCGACCGAGCTTGCCATCGCGTAGCTCGTGCAGCAGTACCTCGGCACCTCGATGCAGGTCGATTTCACCACCAGCACGCAATCCTCCGCGCTTGGCAGCGATCTCACCGAGAATGGCATGGCCATCGAATCCGGCCTGAGCCATCAGGTCGGGACGCATACCTCCATCGGCTTCGACGCTATCCGCCAAGGGGTGAGCTTCATAGCTCGGTAGCGCCTTGAGTTTATACCGCGCTTTCAGAGCGTCTGGATAGCGTCGGGCCAATTCGGCTGCAGCAATCAGTGCTACGTCTACATAGTCGATGGCCGTATCGCGGATGGCGCCACTGGCTGCCAGTCGGTAGGCACTGGCTTGATCCTCGATCTTGGGCCACATCACGCCGGGGGTGTCGGTCAGGGCGACACGTCCCTGGATGCGCACCTTCTGCTGGCGCTTGGTGACCGCTGGCTCATTGCCGGTTTTTGCGATGGCACGGCCGGCGAGGCCATTGATCAGGGTCGATTTGCCGACATTGGGAATGCCCATCACCATCACGCGGACATCGCGGTCGGCACGGACCTGTCCAGCCAGCTCATGGCAGAGCTTGGGGATGCGTTTGAGCTCGCGGGTATTGGTCGTGGTTACGGCCAGCGCGCGGGTATCGGCCTGGGCATCAAACCAGGCGGTCCATTCGCGAGTACGCTCCGGATCGGCGAGATCCGCCCGCGACAGGATCTTCAACACCGGCTTGTGGCGCGTCAGCTTCGCCAGCATCGGGTTGGCGCTGGAGTAGGGGAGGCGCGCGTCCAGTACCTCGATCACGACGTCGATCTCCGGCAGTGCTTCAAGAATCTGACGCCGTGCCTTGTTCATGTGTCCCGGAAACCAACCGAGCATGATGCCTGTCTCCTGCATACCAAACGGCCGACCATCTTAGCAGATGACCGGCCGTATGCGCGGTGGTTTCAGTGGCGACGAGGAGTGGATAGTGGTTATTCGCCTTCGTGGAAATTCAGTGCCACCGAATTGATGCAGAAACGGTTGCCTGTCGTAGGCGGACCATCGGGGAAGACATGCCCCAGGTGAGCATTGCAGCGGCCGCAGGTCACTTCGACTCGGCGCATGCCATGGCTGGTGTCCAGGTGCTCCTCGACGCTCTCTGATGAAAGAGGGCGGTCGAAACTGGGCCAGCCGCAACCAGCGTCGAACTTGTGTTCGTTTTCGAACAGCGGGGCATTGCAGCAGATGCAGTGATAGATGCCGTGGACGTCGGTGACTTGATAATCGCCGCTGAACGGGCGCTCGGTGCCCTTTTCACGAGTCACCCTGTATTGCTCTGGAGTGAGCTGATCACGCCATTCGGCATCCGGTTTCTCGATCTTCTTGCGCATGGACCTTCTCCTGGCGACTGACATTGGCATTCCACACCTTTCAAACTAAGACGTTTGAGCCGCTTTGACCAATAAGGCATATGTCCAGGTGCTTAGTGAAGGTTCATGTGTTGAGTGTCGATCCGGGGGTTCGGTTCAGGCCCTTGTTCGATATAGACCCCTTGTTCGATATAGACAGTGTGTCGGGAGATTTCTGCCTCAATGTCAGCGCCTTCGCCGGGCGGTTGGGTAGAGGAGGCGGTGCGTGGCGGGGCTGGAAGAAGGCGAAAGAAAATTTCAGTGATTCTCTGTGCTTGACACCAACAAGGGGGCTCAGTAACATACGCGCCACCTCGACGAGCCGAGTGATCTGCGTCCCATTCGTCTAGTGGTCCAGGACACCGCCCTTTCACGGCGGGAACAGGGGTTCGAACCCCCTATGGGACGCCAACTCGACTCATCAAGGTGATGTATCGGAGAGATGAAAGTGCGGGAATAGCTCAGTGGTAGAGCACAACCTTGCCAAGGTTGGGGTCGCGAGTTCGAATCTCGTTTCCCGCTCCAGTTCTGCCTCGGCAGTCTG
>NZ_FRCA01000001.1:60887-693140 GCF_900142755.1 Halomonas cupida
CTGTTGGCGGGCCATGGGGCCTCATGCCAATCGGCATTTCTGTCATGTCCGGCGCTTGAATTTCATCTGCACGACGGACGAGACGCGCTACCCTTGAAGTGGTAATGCTTCGCCCTCATATGCTAAGCCTTCTATCTTTTTGTCTGCATTGACCGTTCTCGCTGAGTGCGGTGGGTACGGACTTCTCCGACATTCTCCAGGATTTGCTCATGGCCGAACCGGCGCTGTCCATCCGTGGCCTGACCAAGGTCTACGGTAATGGCTTTCAGGCCCTCAAGGGCATCGATCTCGATGTTCAACAGGGCGATTTCTATGCACTGCTCGGGCCCAATGGAGCAGGCAAGTCCACCACATTGGGCGTGGTCTGCTCGCTGGTACAGAAGACTGCCGGCAAGGTGAAGATCTTCGGTATCGATATCGATGAAGACTTTGCCCGTGCCAAGTATCACCTGGGCGTGGTGCCCCAGGAGTTCAACTTCAATCAATTCGAGAACGTGCTGGATATCGTGCTGGCTCAGGCCGGTTATTACGGCATGTCGCGCCGCGAGGCGTTGCCGCGTGCCGAGAGCCTGCTGCGCGATCTCAGTCTGTGGGACAAGCGCAAGGGCAGTGCACGCATGCTCTCCGGTGGCATGAAGCGGCGCCTGATGATTGCGCGCGCGCTGATGCACCGCCCCAGGTTGCTGATTCTCGACGAGCCCACCGCCGGAGTGGATATCGAATTGCGCCGCAGTATGTGGGACTACATGCGTCGCATCAATCGAGAGGAAGGCACCACCATCATTCTCACCACGCATTATCTCGAAGAGGCCGAGAGCCTCTGTCGTCACGTTGGTATCATCAATCAAGGCGAGATCGTGCGTAATACCAGCGTGCGAGAGCTGCTGGCCGAGCTCGATACCGAAACCTTCCTGTTCGATCTGGCGGCGCCTCTGGCCCATGTGCCGAAGATCGAGGGCTTCGAGGTCAAGCGTGTCGATGACAACCAGCTTTCGGTGATGGTGCATCGTGGACAGCGTCTCAACGACGTGTTCGAGGTACTGGGCCGTGAAGGCGTGCAGGTGATGTCGATGCGCAATCGTGCCAACCGCCTGGAGGAGATGTTCGTGTCCATGGTCGAGAAGGGGAACGCTCAGCAACGTAACGGTCAGAAGGGCGGCAGCAAGGAGTTTCGTGGATGAACCCGAGTCAGATAGCCATTGCCCTGTGGACCCTGGTGGTCAAGGAGATCAAGCGCTTCACGCGGATCTGGCCGCAGACACTGCTGCCGCCTTCGATCACCATGACAATGTACTTCATCATCTTCGGTAACCTGATCGGCTCGCGTATTGGTGAGATGGACGGTTACAGCTATATGGACTTCATTGTCCCCGGCCTGATCATGATGTCGGTCATCACCAACAGCTACTCCAACGTGGCCTCGTCATTCTTCTCCAACAAGTTCCAGCGCAGCGTCGAGGAAATGATGGTCTCGCCGATGCCCAACTGGGTGATCCTTGCGGGGTTTGTGCTCGGTGGGATGGCGCGCGGACTGGGCGTGGGCATCATCGTCACCGGGGTGTCTCTGTTCTTTACCCGTATCGAGGTGGCGCATCCGTTGCTGACGATTCTGGTGGTGGTGCTGACGGCTGCGCTGTTCGCCATTGGTGGCTTCATCAACGCGCTGCTCGGCAAGAAGTTCGATGACATCTCGATCATCCCGACCTTCGTACTGACGCCACTGACCTATCTGGGCGGAGTGTTCTACTCGATCTCGTTGCTGCCGGCCTTCTGGCAGGGCGCCTCGATGCTCAACCCGATCCTGTACATGGTCAACGTCTTCCGCTTCGGTTTTCTGGGGGTCTCGGATATTCCCGTGGGGTGGGCGCTGGCGGCGATCATGGGCTTTATTGTCGCGCTCTTCACCCTTGCCCTGTGGATGCTGGAAAACGGCAAGGGTATTCGCAGCTGATTGTCGATCAGGTTTCCTGCCTTGAGCCCCGTGCTTGAGATATCATGAAAATTGTTGATGTATGACATATGCCGTTGAGGGCTGTGCAGTGAGTGAGTTATCCACATCCGGTCAGCGGCCGGAGACCCTGAAACATGCGCCCCTGGGGCGTGAGTCGGACTATCCCGAGCACTATGATCCTGGCCTGCTGTTTCCGATTCCCCGTGCCGCCAATCGGGCACCACTGGGCATCGAGGAGGGCAACCTGCCATTCATCGGTGAAGACGAGTGGCATGCCTTCGAGTTGTCGTGGCTGAACCGCAAGGGCAAGCCGATTGTCGCCGTGGCGCGCTTCCGCCTACCGGCCGAGTCCCCCAACCTGATCGAGTCGAAGTCATGGAAGCTGTACCTCAACAGCTTCAACCAGACCCGCTTCGATGATCATGCTGCAGTGATAGAGGCGCTCACCCGGGATCTGTCACAGGCGGCTGAAGCCGAACTGTGTGTGGATCTACTGGCGGTGGATGATGCCGAGCTGGCGCCGCGTGCGCTGCCCGGTGAGTGTATCGATGACCTGGATATCGAGGTCGAGAGCTATACGCCGAGCGTCGCGCATCTCAAGGTGGGTGACGAGATTGTCGAGGAAACGCTGACCTCGCACCTGCTCAAGTCCAACTGCCCGGTGACGGGCCAGCCCGATTGGGGCAGCGTGATGATCCGTTATCGTGGCCCCAGGCTCGATCGTCATGGCCTGTTGCGCTACATCATCGGCTACCGCCAGCATCAGGATTTTCATGAGCATTGTGTGGAGCATATCTTCACCGATCTGATGCACCACGCTCGTCCAGAGCGTCTGCTGGTCATGGCCCGCTATGTTCGTCGCGGTGGGCTGGATATCAGTCCGTGGCGCGGTACACCCGGAGAGGTGCCACCCCTGCCATTGCGCCTCGCACGACAGTAATTGAGTACTCTGGTAGGGTCTTTCGCATAGGGGAGGAGAGGGCATGATCCTCTCTAACCCGCCATCGAGTTGCCGAGGACGGAGACAGCAAGCATGGAGACAGCAAACATGAAGCCAACAATGGATGCCATAACGCTTCTGCATGAACGCAGTTCCATGGGTAAGCTGGTCGGGCCGGCGCCCAGCCGGGAGCAACTCGAGACGCTATACCGGGCGGCCCTGCGGGCGCCGGACCACAAGGAACTGCGCCCCTGGCGCTTTATCGAGTTTGCCGGCGAAGGACTGGATCGTCTGGGCGAATTGTTCGCTGAAGCCGAGTTTCGTGAGGACCCGAGTGCCAGCGACGATACCCTCAATGCCGCACGCCTCAAGCCCAAGCGTGCGCCCATGGTGATTGGCGTCGTCGCAAAGGTGACTCCCGAGGTGCCCGGAGTACCGAAGGTCGAGCAGGTGATCTCGGCAGGCTGTGCCGCCCATGGCATTCTGCTCGCGGCGCATGCCCTTGGCCTTGGAGCCATGTGGCGCAGCGGCAAGTACGCCTTCGATGACACCGTGCGCAAGGGGTTGCGCCTGGGGGACAATGACGAGCTGGTGGCCTTCATCTATCTCGGTCAGCTTGGCGGGCGTCACAAGCCGATTGTCGAGCATGATGTCGAGTCCTTTGTCGAACGCTGGTAGGAGCAGGAGACGCATGGCACTGGAAGCGGCTTGTCAGCAACGTGAAATCGGCGTGGCACATCCGCGCTTGCCCTTGCCGGAGGCGGGTGGAGAGGACCGTCCGGAAGTCTTCCTCGACTGGCTGGGCAAGGCCATCCCCATGGTCAATGCCATGGGCATTCAGCACATGCAGCGCGATGGAGATCAGCTCAGTTGGTCGCTGGCGCTCGACCCCAACCTCAACGACAAGGGCACCGGCTTCGGCGGAGCCCTGACTGCCCAGACCACCTTGCTGGGCTGGTGCTGGACAACACTCTGGCTGCGTCGACGCGGTATTCTGCGTGACGTGGTGGTGGCAACCGCCAGCCAGAAATTTCTGGCCCCGGTCACGGCGGACTATCAAATGATCTGCATGCCGGCAGAGAGCGGTGCTGCCGAGCGACTCGCGGAACAGCTTGATCAGAAGGGGCGGGGGCGTATCGCCCTGGCCCAGCAACTCTGGTGTGGCGACACCCTGTGTCTGGAAGCCAGCGGCGACTATGTTGTCTTGAAGTGACCAGCGTTGTCCGGGAAGCAAACCGTTACCCTGGAGGCAGGCTATAGCGGCTCATCAGTGCGATGAGACAGGTGATGGTTGCGAAGGATGCCAGCGAGGCAGTGAACAGGGCTCCAGCCCCGATGCTGCCCATTGAATAGCGTTGGCAGATGAGCGGAAAGATGCTGATCATGGGAACACTGGCAAACAGCAGTGCCCCGACAAGGACATCAGTCTCCCCCGGCATGATCAACGAGAACATGATCAGTATCGCCAGGGGATGAAGGATCAGCTTGCCGAGCACGATCAGGCTGACGCTGCCGACCATTCCTCTGACTTGAAGTCCATACAGCGCGCCACCCACGGCAAACAATGCCGTCGGTGCGGTGGCATCGGCCAGCATGTCGATAACCTGATCCAATGGGGCAGGCAACCGTACATCCAGTAGGGCCATCGATATTCCCACGCCCAGTGCCAGCAGCAGCGGGTTGCGTATCAGGCGCCCGCCGATGGTCCGCAGCAGATCGAGTCCGCTTCCGCCCTGGCGTTGCCCCAGCTCGGCGACAATCAATGCTGCCGGTAGAATCAGCAGATTCTCGATGATCATGTTCTGTGCCAGAAACGTTGCCGCAGATGGCCCCAGTACCATGGAGGCTATCGGGTAACCGGTGAATGCGCTGTTGGAGGCCGAGGCGCCAAGGGCATACATCGCGGCGCTGGACAGCGATTCACTGCGCCGTCTCTGCATCCAGAGCAAGACCGGAATGAACAGCAGCGCCGATCCCAGCCCATAGGCCAGTAGGTAGCGTGGATTCAGCGTCTCGCCAAGAGGATTGTCGGTGAGTGCCCGAATGATCAGTGCGGGCAGGGCGAAGTACATCACCAACTGACCGATGCCTTGTATCTGCTCACGGTTGATGAGCCTGATGTGCGCCGCGGTATACCCCAGCCCCATCAGCAGGATGATGGGGGCCATGATGGCTAGCGTATGCAGCAAGAGCGTCCCCCTGGCCTGGACACGAACCTCAGCTCGAAAACGCGACCCCCGACAGGAGATCGCGCTGCGCCGTCAGGCGCGAAGGGCATGGCCCTACAGCAGAGCCTTGAGTTCGAAGTGCAGTGCCTCGGGAATGGTGACGCCATTGGCCAGGCTACGCTCCCTTGCCGCATAGCGACGTTGGGAGGGCAGGCGGGCATCCTGATCAATGATCCCGTCGAACAGCCGCTCCGCATGAGAGAGGTGCTGGGCGGCCTGGTCACCCAACAGGACCTCGGGAGCAATGGCAATCAGCAGTTCACCGTGAAACGGCTTGCTGTCGCCCTCGGCGGTGGCTGCCTGGGTTTCATGACCCAACAGGTCGCCAATCAAGGGGCCAGCCAGTAGTTCGATCATGGTCGACAGTGCCGACCCCTTGTAGCCCCCGAAGGTCAGCATGGCACCTGCCAGGGCTTCCTCGGGGCTAGTGGTGGGGTTGCCGTCGACATCCACCGCCCAGTGATCAGGGATCTTCTCTCCCGCGCGACGGTGCAGCTCGATTTCTCCACGCGCCACCACGCTGGTGGCGAAGTCGAAGGTATAGGGAGTCTTGCCCGGCCGAGGCCAGGAAAAGGCGATGGGATTGGTGCCGAACAGGGGCTTGCGGCCACCGGCGGGAGCAACGAAAGCATGGCTGGGAGTCATGGCAATGCCGACCAGACCCTGTGCGGAAAGCGCTTCGACTTCCGGCCACAGTGCAGAGAAGTGGAAACTGTTGTTGATGCCCAGCAGCGCAATGCCGGTTGTCCTTGCCTTGGCCACCAATAGCGGCAGGCCCTGCTCCAGTGACAGCAGGGAACAGCCTTGATGTGCATTGACCCTGACAACGGCTGGCGCCTGGTCGATGACTTCCGGTTCGGCACGTGGGTCGATGGCGCCGAGGCGAGCTGTTTCAACACAGTTGAGGATGCGATACAGGCCATGGGAGTGGCACTCGTCGCGTTGGGCGGCCAGCACGCTACGTGTAATGGCAGCAGCATGGGCATCGCTGAAGCCATTGCGGGTCAGAATGTCGAGGCTGAGTTGCTCAGCCTGCTGCAGGGTCAATGTAACGGTGTCGGACATGATTTTCCTTGGGAGCCTGTCGGCCGAGGAGAGGAATGGTTGTTATCAAGCTCAAGATTAGTGCCTTAAGGTAAAGCTTCCTGTTGAAGCTCTCCATGCCACTTCCGTCGATGACGGGCCGATATCGCCAACGGAACGAGGATCGCGTTGGGGAGACCAGAAATTCTCTTGCAATCGCGAACTTAAGTCGGTAGAGTATGCGCCGTCCTGAACGAAACGCAGCGCACGGCGCGGGCGATTGTCCCGGGATGACAATGCGGAGGGGTGTCCGAGTGGTCGAAGGAGCACGCCTGGAAAGTGTGTAAGTCGAAAGGCTTCGAGGGTTCGAATCCCTCCCCCTCCGCCACGAATTCAAGGAAGGCCGCTGATTGTTTCAGCGGCCTTCTTTTTTTGGCTATATTCCGCTGCGCTGCACTCTCTAGCCCGTGGGTCTGCTTCTTGAATTGCTGCAGCCTGCCGCTGTGAGTGCATGACGACATTTCATATCCCCCATGCCATGCTCCGTCTGGAGAGTGAGTGGCCGAAACCAGCTCGATGGTGCTGTGTCGTTCCCCTGAGTTTTTAGGGAGAAGTCGGCGCGATAGGTGCCAATTGGACATCTTGCCTGCAACGTATTAGGGTAGCGGCCTCGGGTCGTATCGCTGTACCTCATTGACCCGGCATCATTCCGCAATGGAATGTATTGGTCTCACTACCACGATGATGACGCGATCTCCGGCATTTTCGACTGCCTGTCGCCGACGTTATCGATAGAGAGGAAATTCATGTCGCCCCATTATGCTGATCAGGGCCGCTGCATGCCGCGCCGCCCACCGCCATTCTTCTGACGTCGATTCCACGACGTTTCCTGCCTCTGCCGCCATGACGGCCGACAGCGCGCTTTGTATTACTCCGGCACCCAGCTTTTCAGGCCGATCGGGGTCATCTCGTCGTGCGCGTTACTCGTGTTATCACGGCATCTCTTCACTGCGTCCAGCGCCCGCCGACAAGTAGCGGCGCTGGTGACGCGCTTCCGTTCCACCCACCTAGAGGTTGCTCTTGAACAACGCATCACTTCATCAATTCTCGACCCTGACGGTCATTCTGCTGATGCTTGCCTTCTACGGCGGCACCTACCTGCTGACACTCGGCATTCGCAAGAAGAAAGAAGATGCCGATGCCTTTATGGTCTCCAATCATCGTGTAGGTTTCGGTATCGGTGCGGCCAGCATGACTGCGACCTGGATCTGGGCGGCTTCCTTCTACGCCGCCGCGACGTCGGGTTATACCTACGGCGTCTCGGGCCCCATCCACTACGGGCTGTGGGGCGCTCTGATGATTCTGTTCATCTATCCCTTCGGTCGACGTTTTCGCAAGCTTGCTCCTGATGCCCATACCCTGGGCGAGCTGATCCATGCCCGCCACGGCTCTTCCAGCCAACTGATTCTGGCTCTGTCCAACCTGATGGGCAGCATCATCAGCCTGATGGTCAACTTCACGGCTGCCGGGGCGTTGGTCTCGGTACTCTCGCCACTATCCTTCCAGGCCGGGGTAATCATTGCCGGTGTTGGCGTGCTGCTTTATACCCTGTGGTCAGGCTTTCGTGCTTCGGTGCTTACCGACTTTGCTCAATTGGTCGCCCTGATGGCCATCGCCGTGGTGATAATTCCCGCAGTGTTCTTCGCCATGGGGGGGCCGAGCGAACTGGTCGCCGGCCTGGACAACCTGAGCGCCGAGCAGGCCAACTTCTTTTCCGTCGATGCTGTTCTCAACCAGGGCGCGCCTTTCTTCGTCGCCGTGCTGGCCTATGCCATCGGCAACCAGACTATTTCCCAGCGTCTGTTCGCGGTCAAGGAAGAGCACATCAAGCCGACCTTCCTCACTGCCACCATTGGTTATGGTGCCATCGTTATTGGTCTTGGAATGATCGGGTTGATGGCACTGACGCTGGGTATCGAGCCCTTGAACGGTGACATGAACAATCTGATCCCGCAGATGGTATCGGGTTACCTACCGCCGCTGTTCATTGCGTTGTTCTTCATTCTGGTGATTGGCTCACTGTCTTCGACTGCCGATTCCGATCTTTCGGCACTGTCGGCCATCATGATGGCCGATGTTTACGGCAAGAATATCGCCCGGGGCAAGCCTAATCCTGAACGCATGCTGTTGGTAGGGCGGCTGACCATGATCATCGCCACTGCGGTCGGTATTGTCTTTGCCAGCTTCTCGCTGGATATCCTGGTGATGCTGGTATTCGTCGGTGCATTGTGGGGGGCCATCGTTTTCCCCGTGATAGCCAGCTGCTTCTGGGACCGGGTCACCAACGCGGCCTTCACCACTTCGGTGATTGTCGCCATGCTGGTGTTCTGCGTGGCTCGCTTTGAGTGGGTGCCGCTGTCGGGGATAACAGGATTGATTTTCGAGGTTCTGGCCAGCGTCGGCGGCGGGGTCATCATCGGCCTGATGGCTTTCGGCTTCCTTGGCCGCGTAATCGGTTTCACCGCAGGAATACTGGCGTTACTGGCGATGCTGATCTTCGCCACGGGGTTCCTGCGCGACTATACCGTGCTGCTGGCGTCCTTGACCGCCTATGGCACCAGCACTCTGGTGTGCATAGCGATGAGCCTGACCAGCCGCGAGCATTTCGATTTCAACAGCATTCGTGAGCGGGTCGGGAACTATGACAATCATCTCGACGATGGAGGGACGGGGAATCCGGCCAACGAGCCAGCGCCGGTCTCACTCGCTACGCAGCGCTGATTCACATCCTGGATACCATGGCGTCGTGAACCGCCGCCCATTCAATGGAGTTCTATCATGACTATCATCTTTGCCACCTACGTACTGATCTGGCCGGCCCTGACACTGGGCGTGCTGGCATTGATCTGCCGTGCCGTATGGCGTGATTGGTGCGACGCTCGTCGCCAGCGCAGATCGCTTGTCTGAGGACATTTATACTCTCGGTCCAGTCGTGAGTCTGACGCTGATGCTGATGCTGGCTCGAGGGTCATGATCTGAATGAGTACATTGCCCCCTCTGAGGGAAAGGCCTCGGAGGGGGCATTGAGTAAAGGAAAGAAGAGGCTTAGCCGAACACGCCCTGACTGCGGAGGTAGTCATCATAGCTACCGCTGAAATCGACGATGCCATCGTCTTTCATCTCGATGATGCGCGTGGCCAGCGAGCCGACGAACTCTCGGTCGTGGCTAACGAAAATCAGGGTGCCGGGATAGTTCTCCAATGCCAGGTTGAGCGCCTCGATGGACTCCATGTCCAGGTGGTTGGTGGGCTCATCCATGACCAGCACATTGGGGTTTTGCAGCGAGAGTTTGCCGAACAGCATACGTCCTTGCTCCCCACCTGAAATGACTTTGACAGACTTGCCGATATCGTCGTTGGAGAACAACATCCGGCCGAGGGCGCCACGTACTGTCTGTTCACCGGCGGTCGTCCATTGCTGCATCCATTCGAACAGCGTCTCGCCACCGTCGAAGTCCGCCGCGTGGTCCTGAGCGAAATAACCGACTTCAGCCGCATCGGTCCATTTCACCTCGCCGGCGTCAGGTGCCATCGTGCCGACCAGGCAGTTGAGCAAGGTGGTCTTACCGATGCCATTGGGCCCTATGATGGCGATGCGTTCTCCCGCTTCGACTCTCAGGCCAAAACGCTCGAACAGTACATTGTCGTCCCAGGCCTTGGAGAGTGCTTCTACCGCCAACGCCTGGCGATGAATCTTCTTGTTCTGCTCAAAGCGAATGAAGGGGCTGATGCGTGATGAGGGCTTGACCTCATCGAGTTGGATCTTGTCGATCTTGCGCTGGCGCGAGGTCGCCTGCTTGGCCTTGGAGGCATTGGCCGAGAAGCGGCTGACGAATTGCTTGAGCTCGGCAATTTCGGCCTTCTTCTTGGCATTCTCGCTATGCAGGCGTTCGCGCGCCTGAGTGGCAGCGGTCATGTACTCATCATAGTTGCCGGGAAACAGCTGCAGCTCGCCGTAGTCCAGGTCTGCCATGTGGGTACAGACGCTGTTCAGGAAGTGGCGATCGTGAGAGATGATGATCATGGTCGACGAGCGCGCCTTGAGGATATCCTCAAGCCAGCGAATCGTATTGATATCGAGATGGTTGGTCGGCTCATCCAGCAGCAGCACGTCGGGATCGCTGAACAGGGCCTGGGCCAGCAGAACCCGAAGCTTCCAGCCCGGAGCGACCACGCTCATCGGCTGATCATGCTGTTCCAGGGGGATGCCCAGGCCAAGCAGCAACTCACCGGCACGCGACTCGGCGGTATAGCCATCGAGTTCGGCAAAGCGCACTTCGAGATCAGCCACCGCCATGCCATCTTCTTCACTCATCTCGGCCAGCGAATAGATGCGCTCACGCTCGGCCGCGACAGACCACAGCTCGTCGTTACCCATGATCACCGTATCGATGACACGCTCGTTCTCGAAGGCGAACTGATCCTGACGTAACTTGCCCAGTCGTGTGGTGGCGCCTTTCATCACCTGCCCGCTGGTAGGCTCCAGGTCGCCCCCGAGAATCTTGATCAGGGTCGACTTGCCACAGCCGTTGGCCCCGATCAGACCGTAGCGATGACCCTGGCCGAATTTGACAGAAACGTTCTCGAACAGCGGCTTGGGGCCAAACTGCATGGTGATGTTGGCGGTAGAGAGCACGGCGGAGAATCTCGCGGGAGGAACATGAATGAGAGACTTGGGCCGACATGACAAGCGGCTTCGACCAAAGTAGAGCGCATATTGTACGCGCCAGGCCATGGCGCTATCCACCCAAGCTCCCATTCTATTCGATACCAGGGCCGTAGCGATCCAGCATCGGCTCATGAGTGAGTGCCGACACTTTGCAGATACCGTTTACAGTTACCGTCTCCCAGACACAGCTTCTCAGACGCAGCCTAGATCCTTATCCAGCGTCCCTCCGCATGTGAGGTTTCGATGGCATCGATCATGCGATTGACCCGCCAGGCCTCGCGGAAGTCCGGGTACAGGGGGTGGCCGGAGACAATACCTTCCACCAGGTCGCGGATCTCGATGATCTTCTGGTCGTTGTAGCCGAGACCATGGCCGGGCGCAGGGCTGAAGGCTGCATAGTCCGGGTGTTCCGGGCCGATCAACAGGGTGCGGAATCCGCGTCGTCCCTCGGGCCCCTCGCTGGTGTAGAGCTGTAGCTCACTCATGCGTTCCTGATCGAAGACAAGAGAGCCTCTAGTCCCGGTCACCGTATAGGCCAGCCCCATCTTGCGTCCGGTGGCGATCCGTGAGGTTTCGATGTTGCCGATCAGACCACTGTCGAAGCGCAGCAGCGCCTGGGCATGATCATCGTTTTCCACCGTGCCAAATCCACCGCTGCCGTCGGCCAGCGGACGTCGAGTCGTCACGGTCTGCAACTGGCCGAAGACTTCCTCGACGCGCTGGCCGGTAAGGTATTCGGCCATGTTGAGAATGTGTGAACCCAGGTCACCCAGTGCTCCCGACCCGGCGGTGGTGCGACGAGTGTGCCAGTCGAGGGGGCTGGCCGGATCGGCCAGATAATCCTCATTGTGGCGACCACGGAAGTGCACTAGTTCACCGATCTCGCCACTGGCGATGATCTCGCGGGCCAGTTGGGTGGCTGAATTGCGGATGTAGTTGAAACCCACCAGGGTTCTGACGCCGACCGACTCGGCGGCCGCGACCATTTCTGCGGCATCGGTGGCACTGAGTGCCAGCGGTTTTTCGGCGTAGACGTGCTTGCCTGCGGCGATGGCAGCCAGCGCCATCTCCTTGTGCAGGAAGTTGGGGGCGCAGATATCGACCACATCCACGTCCGGGTCCTGCACCAGCATTCGCCAGTCGCCTGTCGAGCGGGCGAATCCCAGTTCGGTTGCCTTGCGTGCCGCGGCCGCTTCGTCAACGTCGGCCAGTAGCTCGCAGACTGGGATCGCCGGCAGGGAAAAGACGCCTGGAGCAGCCTTGAGGGCGATGGCGTGAGCTTTGCCCATGAAGCCGGTACCGATCAGGCCGAACTTCAGTGTCTTCATTCAAACCTCGCTGTGTTCGCTACCGAGCTCGGGGCCTGCGTCTCGTGACTCGATTGTTCGTTGACGCTGAAGCCCGCCTGTTCGGCGAGCGCTCGCAGGTTGCGATGTCCCAATCGGGCATAGGTCATGGGATGTGCCACTTCGGGATCCTGCTCGGCTTCAACGACCAGCCAGCCCTCGTAGCCACTCTTGCGGAGGGACGTCAGGGTGGCCAGGAAGTCGATGTCACCATCGCCGGGGACGGTGAACAGGCCGTCGAGTACGCCATCCAGGAAGCTCTTGTCGCGGTTGCGCAGTTCATCGAGTACGGGAAAGCGCATGTCCTTGCAGTGCACGTGCTTGATCCGAGAGGCGTAGCGCCCGGCAATCGCCAGCGGATCGCCGCCGGCTCCCACCAGGTGGCCGAAGTCGAGCAACAGGCCCACCGAATCGCCGGTGCTGTCCATCAGCCGCTCGATGTCGGCTTCGCTCTCCACCACGGTGCCCAGATGATGGTGATAGGCCAGATAGACACCCTGTTGCCTTAGATAGTCGCCGACCACCTCCAATCCCTTGGTGAGACGCTGCCATTCGGCATCGCTGAGATGCGGTCGACGGGATAGAGGCGTGCCTTGATCCGTGTGGATGCAGTGGGATACCTCGCAGAACACCATCACGTTGGCGCCGCACTGCTTGAGCAACTGAAGGTGCTCTTCAACCGCCGCGATCTCCTCCTCCGGGCTACGTTCCAGCAGGCGGCCGGAATACCAGCCGGAGACCAGCGAAAGGTGATGGCGACCCAGAACCCGGGACAGTTCGTCGGATGTACGAGGGAACTTGTGACCCAGCTCGAAACCGCTGAAGCCGGCTTCGCGTCCCTCCGCCAGGCAGACCTCCAGCGGAGTATTACCACCGAGGCTCGGCAGGTCGTCATTGGTCCAGGTCAGAGGGTTGATCCCCAGGCGTACGCTGGTCATGGATGTGCTCCTGGCTTATAGGGAAATGATGCGGGCCATGCGGCCCGTCTCGTCGTTGAGGAAAATATCGTTGAGAAAAACGTCGTTGCGGAACCCCCGAATTGGTGGGGAATCACTCAGCTCGGCGAACACAGGTGTCGAATGCCGTGGCCTTTATCGATGCTGGCGGCGTTTGGCTTCGGTATAGCCTTGATACGCGTTCTGCACCTGCTCGCGCCGGGATACCTCCGGCACCGCCACCTCCCACCAGGCGCCGCCCTCAGCGGTGCTGGGCAGCGGGTCGGTGTCCAGCGCAATCACATAGGTGCTGCTGGCCCGACGGGCTCGCTCGAGTGCCTGCTCCAGTTCGGCAATTCCCTGCACAGACTCGGCCTGGCACCCCAGGGCACGGGCGTGGGCGGCGAAGTCGACTTTCGGAGCTCCTTCGGGGATCGTGCGGCAGTCGTCGAGCAGATTGTTGAAGCCGGCGCCACCGGTGGCCTGCTGCAGACGGTTGATGCAGCCGAAGCCTCTGTTGTCGAGAACCACCACGACAAGCTTGTGGCCCAGCATGACCGAGGTGGCGAGCTCCGAGTTGTGCATCAGATAGGAGCCGTCGCCGACCATCACGAACACCTCCCGCTCTGGGTGGGCCATCTTGACCCCCAGGCCACCAGCGATCTCGTACCCCATGCAGGAGTAGCCGTATTCCACGTGGTAGCTGCCGGGACCGGAGCACTGCCACAGCTTGTGCAGCTCACCCGGTAGGCCGCCGGCGGCGCAGACCACGGTGCCATTCTCGCCGGCCTGGCGGTTCACGGCGCCGATCACCTGAGCATCGGTGGGAAGCTCGCGGCCATCATCTGCCGTCACCCTGGTCACCACGTCGTCCCAGTCCCGCTTGAGGCGGACGGTGCGCTCCCGCCACTCCTGCGAGGCTTTCCAGTGCTCAAGTTGAGCATCGAGCAGGGCCAGCCCATCGAAGGCATCACCGATCAATGGCAGGGCGCGATGCTTCTGACTGTCGAAACACCCCACGTTCAGCGTCACCAACGTTCGATCATCATGTTCAAACAGTGCTCTGGAGCCGGTGGTGAAGTCCTGCAGGCGCGTCCCTACGGCGAGGATCACGTCCGCCTGGTCGGCAAGGCGATTGGCGGCTTCACTGCCGGTAACGCCAATCGCCCCAACTGCGTTGGGGTGGGCGGCAGGGAGAGCTCCCTTGCCGGCCTGGGTCTCCGCGACCGGCACATCATGGGCAAGGGCAAAGTCGGCGAGGCGTTGGCAGGCTCCGGCGTAGTGAACCCCGCCTCCGGCGATGATCAGCGGGCGTTCGGCGTGACTGAGTGCCGCGACGGATTCCTCGAGCTGGCGAGGGTCCGGCTGGGGACGGCGGATGCGATGTACGCGGGGCTCGAAGAAACTCTGGGGATAATCGTAGGCGAAGGTCTGAACGTCCTGGGGCAGTGCCAGTGTTGCCGGGCCACAATGTTCCGGATCGAGCAGTGTAGCCAGAGCCTGAGGAAGGCTGGTCAGAAGCTGCTCCGGTCTTGTGATGCGGTCGAAATAGCGTGATACGGGCCGGAAGCAATCATTGACCGTAATCGAAGGGTCGCCGAAGTGCTCAACCTGCTGAAGCACCGGGTCGGGGTCGCGGGTCGCAAAGGTATCGCCGGGCAACAGCAGAATCGGCAGGCGGTTGGCGTGAGCAAGGCCCGCCGCGGTGACCATGTTGGTGGCTCCGGGGCCGATGGAACTGGTAGCCGCCATCATCCGACGCCGACCGTTGGCCCTGGCGAAGGCGATGGCCGCATGGGCCATGGTCTGTTCGTTGTGGGCCCGCAGGGTGGGGAGCTCATCCCGGGCGTGATACAGCGCCTCGCCGAGCCCCGCCACGTTGCCGTGACCGAAGATGGCGAAGACGCCTTCGAACAGCGGCACCTCGGTACCGTCATGCTCGATACGCTGGGCAGCCAGATACTTGACCAGCGCCTGGGCCATGGTGAGTCGAATGGTGCTCATGACAGGGCTTCCTCGGTGGTTGTCTTGAGGTGGCGCAGTTGCTGCCAGGTGTTGATCAGCTCGGCGTAGTTGCCTGCCACCCGGTCAATCAATCCTGCATCGTCGATATCGCCGGCAAGCCACTCGCGACAGGGAGCGGTGAACAGGGTGCGGCCGACCGTGAAACCCTTGCACCAGCGGTGGCGGGCGGCGTCGGCGAAACCGCGTTTCATGTCTTCCATGGGCGCATCCAGTCCCAGCAGCACCACGCCTCGGCAGTGAGGATCCTGTGCTTCGATGGTCTGGCTGACCTCATGCCAGGCGTTATCCGACAATGGTGGCAGCTTCCACCAGTCGGGGCGGATCCCCAGGTTGTAGAGGCGATGAAGAGAACGCGCCAGGGTGTGGTCATCGACGTTGCTGTGGCTGGGTGGAATCACTTCGATCAACAGCTCCAACTCGTGTTCACAGGCCGCCTGGTAGAGCTGGCGCAGGTGAGCCTCCTGGTCGAGCCGCATCGTTACCGGATCGTCAGGGTGATAGAACACCAGGCATTTGATGATGTGCTCACGTGGCCAGTGACGGAGACGGCTGCCGAGGTCGTCACCATGCTGGAAGCGCAGCGGACGTGAGCTGGGCAGTTCCACCGGGCGACCGATCCACCAACCCTTGCCGGTGGCGTCGTTGAGGGCCTCCTGTCCAAAGACATCATCGACCAGGATGGCCGGTGTGGTGAGTCCGGTACGTCTGGCTCCCTCTTCAGCGGCGCGCACCAGCAACTGTTTCAGCGCCGGAATGCGGGCCGGGTCGGCATGGACCTCCCGCGCCATGTCGGTGAGCTGACGACGATGATCAAAGGCCAGCCCGCAGACCTCGGGCCAGTCTGCTGGATGGCGGGTGGTGACTCGGTGCAGATGGTTGAGTTGGGCGTCCTGGTCGGGGCGAGATACCTCGGTGCGACGCGCCAGGTAGTCGAACAGCTCGGCTTCAGTGGGCATGGCCGGGGCACAGCCATGGCGTGAGACCACCAGGGCGCCGCAGGCATTGGCATAGGTGGCACTGGTCTGCCAGTCCTCGCCGCGCAACCAGCCTCTCAACAACCCGCTCATGAAGGCATCTCCGGCACCCAGCACGTTGAGTACTTCGACCTTGACGCCTTCGACCAGGATCCCGTCCTCGATGTGCGCAGGAATCTCGCCCTCGAAGATCACACAGCCCTGAGCACCGAGCTTGCACACCAGAGTGGCATCAGTGATCCGACGGACGGCACTCAGGGCCATCAGGGTGTCGGTGCTGCCGCCGGCGATGTGGAATTCCTCTTCGGTGCCGACGATGAGGTCGAAATCGCCGAGCCAGGCCTGTAGGTCTGCCGTTACCCGGTCGTCGGCGATAAAGCGGGTCTCGCCGTCACCGGGGGAGGTCAAGCCCCATAGTACCGGGCGATAGTCGATATCCAGCACGCGCTTGAGGCCATGCTCGGCGGCGGCGTCCAGGGCCTTGCGACATGCCCTGGCGGTGGTCTCGGTGGACAGGTGGGTACCGGTAATGGCCAGTGCTCTGGCTCGGCCGATGAACCCCGGATCGATGGCGTCGGCATCGATGGCCATGTCGGCGCAGTCGTGGCGATAGAAGAGCAGCGGGAAGCTGTCACGGTCCTTGAGTGCCAGCAGCACCAGGCCGGTGTGGCGGTGAGGGTCGGTCTGCAGGGCGCTGGTATCGACACCGACGCGCTGAAGCTCCTCGCGCACGAAGCCGCCCATCTGTTCGTTGCCGACCCGCGATAGCATGGCTGAGTTGAGGCCCAGCCGAGCCGTGCCGTAGGCCATGTTGCCCGAGCTGCCGCCCAGGTATCTGGCAAAGCTCGAGACGTCTTCCAGACGGCTGCCGATCTGTTCGGCATAGAGATCAACGGCGACGCGACCCAGGCAGATCAGGTCCAGCGCGTCGTTGTTGTTGTTGGTTTCTTGCATAGCGTCTCTCCGCATCACGTATCGCCTCGAGCCGTGTTCTTGCACCTGAATTCAACCAGCAGGTTCATACACGAAGGGCACGCGACGTTTTGTGCTGATCTGGTTTTTCCAACGATGGCTACAGGGAGAAGGCGTCCTTGAAGCGTTGCAGAGCCAGTTCATCCTCACCGGATGCCCAACCCTCCAGCCCCACGGTGCCTCGATAGCCGATGTCGTTGAGCGCTCGAGCGATGGCGGGGTAGTGAATCTCACCGCTACCGGGCTCGCAGCGGCCGGGTACGTCGGCGACCTGCACCTCGCCGATCCAGGGCGCGCAGCGATGTACGAGATTGACCAGATTTCCTTCGCCGATCTGGGCGTGATAGAGGTCCAGCATCATGCGCACCTCCGGGCGGTCGACGCTGGCCACCAGCTCCAGCACCTCGTCGGCGCGGGCCAGGGGCACTCCGGGGTGGTCGACCTGAGTGTTGAGGTTCTCCAGCACGAAGGTGACATCATGCTCATGGGCAAGGTCTGCCAGGCGGTTGAGCGTGTCGTGGGCGCGGATCCACATCGATCCTGTCAACTGGCTGACGGGCTTGACCGGAAGACCTCTTTCATCGAGGCCGGTGCCGTGCAGGTTGAGGCGGGGGATGTTCAGTCTTCTGGCCACGCTGATTGACTCACGGGCCGTTTCCACCAGGCGCTCAGCGCCTTCCCGATCCACCAGACTGCCCTCGATATAACCGGTCATGGAGGAGAAGGTGGCGCCTGTCTGCTCGAGGGCCTGGATGTCATGGCGAGTCCAGTCCCAGATTTCCACCTGGAAACCCAGCTCATGGATCCTGGACACCCGTTCGACGGTGGGCAGGTCCACAAAGACCATCTCGGCGCAGACCGCCAGAGTGAACGGAGATGTCGGGTTGCTCTCGCTCATAGAGGCTCCATCAGACATGGTTTCTGAAAGGGGGCAAACAGCAGGGCGGTGTCACCGTGACTCCGACAGGTCTCAGACATATGGGGCCCTGTTATCCGAGGCTCTGTCATCATGTGCTGGGAGCCTGACTCAGTGATGGCGCATTGGCACCCGATGACTGCTGTTGCTGCCTGTCGCTCTGCTGGAACTCCGCCAGCTCGGCGTCGAGGCTCTCCAGTTCGGCACCGCCGGCCATCATGTTCAGCACTTCCTCGCGGCTGATCTCCTCCTTGCGGAAGGTGCCGAGGCTGCCGCCACGTTTCAGCAGGGTGAAGGCATCGGCGACCGGGTAGGCATGATGAACATTGTGGGTGATGAAGATCACCGCCAGCCCATCGGACCGTGCCTTGGCGATGTAGCGCAGTACCACCGAGGCCTGCTTGACGCCCAGGGCAGAGGTCGGCTCATCGAGGATCAACACTCTGGCACCGAAGTAGACCGCCCGGGCAATGGCCACACACTGGCGCTCACCGCCGGACAGCGTGCCCACCGGCTGGCTGGGGTCACGAACGTCGATGCCGATTCTGGACATCTCCTGCATGGCGATACGATCGGCGCGCTTCCAGTCGATGCGCTTCAGGGGGCCCCAGCCCACTGTGGGCTCCCGGCCCATGAAGAAGTTACGGGTGATCGACATCAAGGGAATCATCGCCAGGTCCTGGAAGACGGTAGCGATGCCGGCATCCAGGGCATAGGCCGGAGACTTGAAGCGGACGCTCTCACCGTTCAGCAGCAGTTCGCCCTCGGTGGGGCGGTGGACGCCCGAGAGTGTCTTGATCAGAGTCGATTTACCGGCACCGTTGTCGCCCAGCAGACACATCACTTCGCCGGCCTGAACCTGCATCGAGATGTCGCTCAGGGCGATGACACTACCGAAGTGTTTACTGACGTTGCGCATCTCGATCATGGGGGTACGTTCGCTCATTTCACTTGGCCTCCATTGCCTTCTTGCGCATGAAATTGTTGAACAGCACCGCTATCAGCAGCATTGCGCCGAGGAAGACCTGGAACCAGTCGGTGTTCACGCCGGTATAAAAGATGCCCATCTGCACCAGGCCGAAGATCAGTGCGCCGAGTGCTGCTCCGATGGCGGAGCCATAGCCGCCGGTCAGCAGGGCTCCGCCGATAACCACCGCGATGATGGCCTCGAGTTCCTTGAGCAGGCCGCGAATGGTGTCTGCAGAGCCGGTGTCCATCACCTGCAGGCAGGCGAAGACAGTGGCCGAGAGGGCCGTGAACATGAACAGCGAGATCTTCACGCGATGTACGGGAACGCCGGAGTTGCGTGCCGCATTGGCGTCTCCGCCACTGGCGAAGATCCAATTGCCGTAGGGGGTGCAGAGCAGCACCCAGGTGGCAACGGCGGTGAGTCCCAGCCACCAGACGATGGATACCGGAATGCCGGTGACCACCGGGTTGCCGGCGAAGTTGGTGGCGATCCATCCCTGGCCGGCCATCCAGGCGAAGAGACCGGTAGCCACTTCTCCCGAGAACAGCGCGGCAAACCAGTCACCGGCCATATGGTCATGAATCCCCCCGATCTGGGTACGACCGGTCAGCAGGCGGCTGATGCCGATGGCCATGCCACGCAGAATGAACAGGAACCCCAGGGTGACAATGAAGGACGGCAGCCCGGTTCTGTTGACCAGATTGCCGTTGATCCAACCCACCAGGGCCGCGCAGGAGAAGGCCAGCAGCATCGCCGCCCAGAGTGGCCAGCCATATTCCACGGCGGGAATGGCGATCAGAATACCGGCCAGACCGATCATTGAGCCGATGGAGAGGTCGAATTCGCCGCCAATCATCAGCAGTGCGGCGGCCGTGGCGATGATCCCCAGTTGAGCGGATACTTCGAGGAAGTTGACGATGCCTGCCGGGGTGAACATGCCTGTCCCGCTGGAGGAGACAATGAAGAAGGCGAGTACCAGCACGGTGCCGGCCAGAGCACCCAGTTCGGGGCGGCTCAGCGCCTTTTTCCAGAATGGAACTCGCTGTATACGCTCATCCTGCTGTTCCGCGACTGGCGTAGAAGATTGGGGAGGTGTATTGGATTGCATGATGGTTGACTCCAGGGCCCGGGCAGTCGAGCGCGCCGGGCCCTTTGGGTAGTGATGGACTGTTAGTGAAAAACTAACGAATACCCTGTGCGCTCAGCTCGATGACCTGGGCGGCATTCTCCTGAGTCACGAAGCCGGGGCCGGTCGGTACGTCACCGGCGGGCAGTAGACCGTGCCTGGCGTACTGGTCGAGGAACATTACCGGCAGGTACCCCTGGAGGTACTGTTGCTGATCGATGGCGAAGTCCAGCTCACCGGCATCCACAGCCTCGAGGATGCTGGGGGAAAGATCGAAGGTGCCGAGGGTGAACATATCGGTGGCTCCCTGATCGCGCATGGCACGCAGCATTGGCTCGGAGGCCAGGGTGCCAAGGGTAAGAATTCCCTTCACATCGCTGTTCTGATTGAGGTAGGCCACGATGGCATTGCGGATCTCGACCGGATCATGGGTGGTGGCCAACTGTTCGGCGTTACCGTCGAAGCCTTCGATGAAGCCGTCACAGCGCTGGTCGAGACCCTGATTGCCCTGTTCATGATTGACGCAGAGGCCTTTCTCCACGCCCATCTCCTGCATTCGTTCAGCAGCTTGCTTGCCGGCCTCGTACTCGCTCTGTCCGATATGCAGACGGGTACCGTAATTGCGAGCGACGTCACCACCGGAGTTGATGGTGATGACGGGGATGCCGTTGTTTGCGGCTCGCTGAACAATACCGCCCAGCGCATCCTCATCGGTAAAGGAAACGATCAGGCCATCAGGATCTGAAGCGACGGCGGCCTCGACCAGTTGCTGCATCTTGGCCATGTCGAAGGTCGAAGGAGCGCGATATTCCAGCTCGGCGCCCACCTGTTCGGCGGCATCCTCGGCACCGTTCTTGACCACCGACCAGAAGGGATCGGAGGGGACGCCGTGAGTGACCATGACAAAGCGATTGCTGTCCTGTGCCTGTACCGACCCGGCCATCAGGGCAGCAGCGGTCGAGGCGAGTAGCCAGTGAGAAAGACGTGCCATGAGTAGAGTCCTCGTGATTGTCGTTGTGGTGTCGAGTGCGCAAATCGCGCAGGCAGAATGAAATATAGATTCCAGTATGTGAAAACGACAGATTAATTGTTCTATACTTTTGTATGAATGGAATGTTTGTTCCATAATGGCTAGGCTATTCAAGGCAGGGTCAGGTTTTTCGAGACTCGGGTTTTTCGGGAGCCAGGAGAGTCGGCCTCTCATGACATGACAACGGCAAGGAGCTTTCCATGAGTCAGACACCTCAGAGCTTCGAGGAACTCGAAGCACGTATCACGGCCGACTACCCGTCAATGAGCCGCCGCCTGCAACAGACGGCGCGTTTTCTACTCGATCATCCTCAGGAAGTGGCCTTTGCCACTGTCGCCAGGTTGGCGCAGGACGCTGCAGTGACGCCTTCGACCTTGATCCGGTTTGCCAACAGTTGTGGCTTCAAGGGTTTCTCGGAGATGCAGCAGCTCTTTCGTTCTCGCCTGGTGGATGAATTGCCCAATTACACCGAGCGGATCCGCGCCGTGCGCTCCGCGACCGGTGAGACGCCGGACAGCACTCAACTGCTCTGGGAATTCGCGGAGGCCAATCGCGATGCCCTGGAGCAGTTACCGGGGCGTATTGACCCCAAGGGGCTGGAACAGGCGCTGGATATCCTCGATGAAGCCTCCGCCATCCATGTGCTTGGCGCTCGGCGCAGCTTCGTCGTGGCGAACTACATGACCTATGCGCTGCACCACATCGAAAAGCCTGCCTTTCTGGTCAACGGGCTGGGGGGAATGTATGGCGAACAGATTCGAGCGATCGGGCAGCAGGATGCCTTGATTGCAGTGAGCTTTTCACCCTATGCCGAGGAAAGCCTCCTGGCGACCGAGCAGGCCAGAAGTCGTGGCGTGCCGACGGTGGTGATTACGGATTCGAGCCTCAGTCCGCTGGCACGCCTTGCCGATGTGGTACTGGTTGTCCATGAGGCCGAGGTCAGGAGTTTCCGAGGGCTGGCTGCCTCGCTTTGCCTGACGCAAAGCCTGGCCATTGCCCTGGGGATGCGAAAGGACAGGGAAAAGGAACAGTCCTCCCGACCCGGGGACGAGGAACGCGCCTGATAGCTGTAACAACATTTACCTGTAACAACCTGGCACTGACAGCACGGGTTACTGACAGCGCTAATTATTTACAAAAATATCAGTTATTTATAAAAATATCAGTCATTTACAGCTACGTCAGTCATTTACAACTACGTCGATCACAGATGACGACATCAACCCCACATCGGCTGGAGGAACTATCGCATGAGACTCGCTTTGATCGGTGCCGGACGTATCGGCAAGGTGCATGCTCGAACCATCGACCTCAATCCTGAGGTCACCCTGGCTGCCGTGGCTGATGTCCATGCCGAGGCTGCCGAGTCTCTGGCACGACAGTATGGTGTACGAGCCATCAGCGCCGATGCCATCTTCGAGGATGACGGCATCGACGCGGTACTGATTGCATCCAGCACGCCGACCCATGCCGACTATCTGGAACGGGCCGCGCAGAGCGGCAAGGCGGTGTTGTGCGAGAAGCCGATTGCTCTCGACCTGGCCCGCACCCGCGAGGCACTGAAGATACTGGAGGAGCACCCGGTGACCTGTGCGCTGGGCTTCAATCGTCGCCACGATCCACAGTTTGCAGCTCTCAAGCAGGCCGTGGCCGACGGCCGAATCGGTGATATGGAGTCATTGATCATCATCAGCCGAGACCCTGCACCGCCTCCTGCGGAATATGTCAGGGCGTCCGGCGGCCTGTTTCGCGACATGATGATCCATGACTTCGACATGGCCCGCTGGTTGCTCGATGAACCCATCGTTCAGGTACAGGCTCAGGGCAGTTGTCTGATTAACCCAGCGATCGGCGAAGCCGGTGATGTGGACACCGCCATGGTGACGCTGGTCACCGCCAGCGGCCGACTGTGTCACATCAGCAATTCACGTCGTGCCTGCTATGGCTATGATCAGCGCATCGAGGCCTTCGGCAGCGCTGGTATGCTTCAGGCCAGCAACGAGACCGAGACTCGTCTGCGCTTCACCGGAGAGCCTGGACAGGTGGAGGAAAAGCCGAAGTGGTTCTTCCTTGAACGCTATGCCCAGGCATACAGCGCAGAGATCAATGATTTCGTCGACGCCTGGCAGCAGGGGCGTGCTCCCCTTGCCGGTGCTCAGGACGGTCTGGAGGCCCTGCGGCTGGCGGATGCGGCGCAGTTGTCGCTGTTGGAGCGGCGGCCTGTGAGCCTTGACGAGATTGGATGACAACTCACCGCACCATCGACCCCATCCATTTATTCAGCATTTCCTCAAGGGAGGACAGCAATGACTTCGCTACTGGTTCGACCCTCGCCGCCTGATGAGCAGGGGACCGTCCTGGAAGTGACTCCGGAGTCTGCCGGCTGGGAGCATGTCGGCTTCCGTGTGCAAAAGCTGGCTCGTGGCCAGTGTCTGGAGGTCAGCACCGGAGGTCGTGAGCATTGTCTGGTGCTGCTTTCCGGCCGTGCAACGGTGAGCTGCGGTGAGCACTGCTGGGAGGATATCGGCGAGCGCATGGACATCTTCGAGCGAATCCCGCCCTACGCCATCTACCTGCCGGATGGTGTGAGCTATCGTGTCGAGGCCACTACCGAGCTGGAACTCGCGGTCTGCAGTGCGCCGGGACATGGTCGCCACCAGCCGCGCCTGATTGCTCCCGATCAGGTGAAGTGCAGTACCCGCGGCAGTGGCACCAACACCCGCCATATTCAGGATATTCTGCCGGAAACCGAGCCTGCCGACAGCCTGCTGGTGGTCGAGGTCTACACTCCGGCCGGCAACTGGTCGAGTTATCCGCCTCACAAGCATGATGTGGATAACCTTCCCGACGAATCGATCCTCGAGGAGACCTACTATCATCGTCTGGATCCTTGCCAGGGGTTCGCCTTTCAGCGGGTCTATACCGATGATCGCTCGCTGGACGAGACCATGGCAGTGGAGGATGGCTGCTGTGTGATGGTCCCGCGTGGCTATCATCCCGTCGGGGCCCCGCATGGCTACGAACTCTACTACCTCAATGTGATGGCGGGTCCCAAACGCCAGTGGAAGTTCCAGAACGATCCGGCGCATGAGTGGATCGTCAAGCCCCGGGCAGACTGACGCGGGAGGAGAGGTAGCAGAAGTCGAAGGTGAAAAGTCGTGGAAGAGTGGTCGCTGATGTCACATCGGCGGCCGCTCGCTCGTCATGGTATCGACACGCTCTGAATGTATCGAAACCCACTGAAGGAGACGAACCATGACCGCCAGACTCAACCCCTTTGCCGCCGCTCCGTCCTTGATGAAGGATTGGCAGACGATATCGCTTGCCATCAATGAGAGCATGGAGCCGACCCTTGTCGGGCTCGTCGAGATCCGTGCCTCCCAGATCAATGGCTGCGCCAACTGTCTCAACCTGCATACCGTGTTTGCACGCGAGAATGGAGAAACCGAGCAGCGCATCAATCTGCTCTCGGCCTGGCGAGAGGCACCCTGTTATACGGACCGTGAACGCGCTGCACTTGGCTGGACCGAGGTGATGACTCGGCTCTCGGAGGGGCATGAGCGGGAAAGTGCCTACCGGGCTCTGCAGGCACAATTCAGTGAGGAGGAGCAGGTGAAGCTTACCTTGATCATCAGTGTCATCAATGGTTGGAACCGCGTCGCCACCGGGTTCGGCATCTGGGTCGATCCTTCTGAAGTGAAACCCTCAGCAACCAGGGTCAGCGCCTGATGACAGATGTCAGACACGAGGATGCAGGTAGAGGTTTCGCTGCGTTGCGTCCAGCACTCATGCGTGTTGCCTATCGCATGCTTGGCTCTGTCGCCGATGCAGAAGACATTCTGCAGGAGGCCTTCATCCGCTGGATGAAGGTCGATCGTGGGGAAGTGTTGGAACCTGAAGCGTTTCTACGCCGCACGGTGACACGGCTCTGCCTGGATCAGCTCAAATCGGCGCGACACCAGCGCGAGACCTATGTGGGTCCCTGGCTCCCTGAGCCTGTCGTGGAGGAAGAGGAGGAAGAGGAGGAAGAAGACGTCACCTTGCCGCTGATGCTGGCACTGGAACGTCTTTCGCCGCTCGAGAGAGCGGCTTTCCTGCTGCACGATGTGTTCGGGCTGGAGTTCGAGGAAGTCGCGACGACCATCCAGCGTGATGCGGCGGCCTGCCGCCAGCTGGCTGCCCGGGCGCGTACTCATGTTCGTGAGGCGAGGCCGCGATATCAGGTGAGCCGGCATCGAGGTCTCGAACTGGCCAGGGCTTTCTTTACCGCATCGCGCAGCGGCGATATGCAGGCGCTTGGAGCGATGCTGGCCGACGATATCAGTGTGCACGCCGATGGCGGGGGCAAGCGTCCGGCAGCCGCCGAGCCGATTCTTGGGTTCGAGGCGGTAATGAAGTTCCACGAAAGTCTGGCGGTCAAGCTCCGGGAGAGCGGCTCGACACTGGTGCGTGCCGGGTTCGTCAACGGACTGCCGGGATTCATCACGCTCGAGGCCGATGGCGAACTGCAGACGACGGCGCTGGATATCGAAGACGGAAGGATCACTGCTATCTATGTGGTGAGAAATCCTGACAAGCTGAGGCATCTACACTAGATTTCATCATCACGCAGGACATGCATGGCCGTTACCGGTACAGGCCATCACGATGAGGTTGCAGGGCGCTGCGATCAGTTGCGCTGAGACCTGAGGTCCGGCTTCCCCGGGGCACGCGAAGGTTACGGTCAAGCGGTGAGATGGACATAAGAACGGCTGAACAGACAGAGCTCAACCACTTGGCCCATCTCTGGTATGAGAGCTGGCGCGATGCCCATGCCGCTATTCTGCCGGAAGCGCTGGTTCGACACCGGACGTTGGAAAGCTTCAGGAGCCGGCTTCAATCGACGCTATCCGGTGTGCGAGTCGCAGGCCCGCCTGGCAGGCCTCTTGGTCTGTGCATCATCAAGGAGGGTGGGGTTGATCAACTGTTTGTCTCGGAATGTGCGAGAGGCACTGGGGTTGCAACCGCACTGTTGTCTGATGCAGAAGCGAGTCTCGGAAATCTCGGGGTGCAGGTGGCCTGGCTGGTATGTGCAATAGGCAATGAGCGGGCAGCGGGGTTCTACAGGAAGAATGGCTGGCAGCGTACCGGAAATGTGGTTATCCACCTGCCGATCTCTGATGGCGTCTTTCCTCTTGAAGTCTGGCGCTATGAAAAGGTCCTGTCCGAGACATGGCCCGTCGAGGACTGATGCTCACTCCCATCGCTGTTTTCCATTGCCCGCAGCGGCCATATTCTCGCCAACGGTGATGGTTGGTCGGAGATGACACAACACGGCTTGTGTCTGCATGAAGCATCCTGCCAGAGCTTTACCGGCAAGTACCGTTCGGTCACGTGTCACTGAGGTTGTCCGTGACCCGTTTGCGGACTCGGTTGATGTGGTGACGCATGGCCAGTCGAGCGCCGTCGCTGTCTCTCTGCTCGATGGCGTCCAGAATCATGCGATGCTCTCCTATGACCCGGTCGATGCGTTCCTGGCTGGCGCTTTTCGTGATGCTCAAGGCCATGGTCATTGCCTTCTCGATGTCCATGTGAATGGACTCGAGAATGCTCGGGAACATATCGTTTCCGGTGGCTTCTGCAATAACCATATGGAATGTGAAGTCTGCCTCGCTGGCGATACGGCCTTGAGAAAAGTCTTCTTCCATCCCCTTGAGAGCGTCACGTAACTGGATCAGTTGACCTTCATTACGACGCTCTGCTGCCAGCGCGCTGGACTCGCACTCCAGCGCGATTCGGACCTCGTAGCTCTTGAGAAGCAGAGATACATCCGAGGCATCGGCGTACTGAATAAGGCCGGCGGGCGGAATACGCTGAACGAAGCTGCCTGACCCCTGGCGAGAAATGATGATGCCATCGGCCTGCAGACGCATCAGTGCTTCCCTCACGACAGGGCGAGAAACCGAGTAGTGCTGACATATGCGGTGCTCTGAAGGAAGCTTCTCGCCTTTCTTGAACTGGCCATCAATGATGGCCTGCATAAGCTTTCCGTAAAGTTTATCGGCCAGTTTCTCTCTTCGGGGAGGTGTCCCGAGAATGCTTTTTTCATCAAGCTTCATTTGGAAATTCCACTAGTGCTTTTGTTGTCAGAATTATATTGAACTGGACGCTTTATGGCGAGGAAGTAGACAAAGATTACGGTCAGTACAATAAAGAACAGGCTGTCCATATTGGTGAAGAAAATGGATGGGTCACCATGGGAAAGTGCCAGAGATCTTCTGAGGAACTCCTCCAGGCTCGGTGCCAGAATGAAACCCAGCAATAGTGTAACCACTGGATAGTCATGCTTGCGGAGATAGTAGGCCAGAACACCAAGCGCGAGGGTCAAGCCCATTTGATACACCGAGTAGGTGGCAACATAACTGCCAACCACGGCAAGCAAGGCGATTGTGCCGTACAGCATGTCCTTGCGTATGGAGACGATACGGATGAAGTAGGGGCCGATGAGAAACAGCGTGAGTGGGATGAGCACGATGGCGCTGAACAGGAGTGAGGCCAGCATTGGAGCGATAAGCCCCGCTTGATCCGTCAGTAGCTGAGGGCCCGGCTGAATGCCATTGATGATCAGTACCCCGAGCACAATGGCTGTAATGGGATCGCCTGGAATACCGAAGGTCAACATGGGCACCAGGGCACCGCCACAGACCGCGTTGTTGGCGCTCTCCGCTGCAGCGATACCTTGAGGGTTGCCCTTGCCGAATCGCTCGGGTTCGCGAGAGGTACGTACGGCTTCGGCATAGGCCAGGAAGCTGCCCATGGAGCCACCCGCACCCGGTAAGGTGCCGACCGCATAGCCAATCAATGATGACTTGAGGTAGCACCAGATACCGATTTCGCGAATCGAGGACAGCGGAGGCACGAAGTCCCGACGGCGGATGGCGGGAGTCTGGAGGACCTCGCGGCGCAGCCGGTTGTGTTCGGCAACGGCGCTTGCCTGTATCAGCAATTCACTGATGGCAAAGGTGCCGATGATGACAGGCATCAGGTCAATGCCCGCCGTCAGGGCCTCTGTCCCAAAGGTGAAGCGGGCCATGGGAACCATGCTGTCGAGGCCGATCGTCGCCAGCATCAGGCCAAGGCAGGCCGCCATGGCGGCTTTTACAACGCGGCCTCGCTGGGCGATGACGATGACAATCAGGGCAAAGGCGATCAGCGAGAACTTGCCGGCGGTCTGTACCAGCAGAGACGCTTGAGCAACGAAGGGGGCGAGCACGATCAGCAGCAGTGCACCGATACCGCCACCGATCATGGAGGCCAGTGAGGCATGGCCCAGAGCCTGTGCACCCTGTCCGCGTTGCTGCATGGGGTACCCCTCCAGCGCCGTCATCATGGCTGATGGAGCCCCGGGGATGTTGATGGTCGTTGCGGTAATGCTGCCACCACACATGCCAGCCATGTAGATACTGGCACAGGCCATCAAGGCTGTGGTGATATCCAGGCTATATGTCAGAGGCAGCAATAGGGCCAGGGCCAGGGTCGCTGTCAGGCCCGGGATGGCTGCAAAGATGGTTCCTATCAGAAAACCCGATACAACATATATCAGAGTGATGGGGTTGAACAATTCTGAAAAGCTACGGAAAACGAGAAGCGTGAAGTCCATATGTTACCCCAGAATGCCTGGCAGTCGGATGCGGAATATGTGCTCAAAAACAACGAGCCCCATGGTTGTTATAATGATGCTTCCCAATGCTGTTATGAGCGGTCTTCTGAGATTAGAGAAAATGGAAATGATGGCGAAGATATAGAGTAATGATGAAATGATGTATCCGGCGTGACTGAATATCGATATGTATGCAATGGTTGCAATGACGATCAGTGCTGGTCTTTTCGTTGTTTCCTTCGTCGCCGCTTCTTTCTTCGATGTTTCCAGGGAGCTGTCCTTGAAGGAAAGAATGGCTCTATAGAGGAGGGTTGTCGACAGAAGGAGAGCCGCAACTCCCAGCACCGTTGGAAAGAATAAAGGGCTGGGAAGTCCCTCGCTTATCGGCGCCCCAAGCAGAAGCGAATATATCAGGTACCCGAGAGAGGTCGCGACCAATATAGCGGGAAAAGCGACCTCAGATAATTTGTTGATCTTGTACTGGCTCATGATGGATCACCCTGATGGAAAGGCCTCCCGGAGCGGAGGCCTGGCTGCGTGAATTAAAGTTCCAGCTCGTCCATTAGCGCGAACACCTGTTCCTGACGAGCACGCATCCAATCATCAACCTCGTCAGACCCCAGCCAACTTGGGGTAACACCAATCCGCGATACCCATTGCTGGAATTCATCGCTGTCGAATGCCTCCTGATAGGCAGTCTCCAGGGTTTGAATGGCATCCTCGGGAGTATTGGCTGGAGCCACCAGAACGATGAAGCTGCCGGACTCCAGGTCGATACCGTTTTCGCTGATCGGTGGCACGTCCGGATAGGTCGGGTTCTGTTCGGAAGAGAGCTCCGCCAGGCCCTGCACGTCGCCAGACTCGATCAAGCCGGAAAAATCTCCAAGGCTTGCGATGGCGGCATCGATCTCGCCGGACAGCAAGGCTTCTGATTCGGCAGCGGCGGCACCCGGGTAGGTAATGATGTTGAAGTCTGCGCCGGTCATGTTCTCCAGGCGGCGTGCGGCAAGGTATGGGCCCGACCCCTCCGGCATGACCCCGATGCGAACCGTGCCCGGTTCGGCCTTGGCAGCTTCGATGAGTTCCTCGAGACTCTCGAACCCGGATTGTCTGGAAGCGACGATGGCATCGGCCTCCTGAGTGATGCGCGCAATGGGGGTCATCTTGTCGAGGGAGTAGCCCGGCACCAGCTCGGCGCGTGGCACGGTAATCACGCTGTCGTAGGTCAGCACACTGAGCGTATGGCCATCGGGGCGGGAGCGCATCATCTGGGTGAGCCCTGTCGCGCTGACAGCACCGGTGATGTTTTCGGCGTAGATGGAAACCGGCAGGTTCTGTTCGGCGAGATTACTTATCTTGCGCGAGATGCCATCGGTACCACCTCCGGCAGCCCAGGGCACGATCAAACGGATATCTCGTTGGGGAAAGTCTGCTGCGATAGCGGATGATGCCAGCAGAGAGGCACCCAGAAAGCAGAACATCCGGCTCATGATCTTGTGAGTTGGCATGCACGAATCTCCATGTTTGTTGATGTTGTTGGAAGTCGAGTGGTGGGTTACACCTGAGTGGATGCCCATCCCTTGAGGATGTTGTCCAGCGTCTGAGTCTGTGGGGCATGTAGCCGGTCCACGCCAGGCGGGCGAACTGGGCCGACGTCGCTTCCCTGTAGACGCATGGCTTCCTTTACGACCGTGACGTTGGTGCCGTTCTGCTCCAGCGTGCGCATGTCTTCAAAATCGGCGATCAGATCGATCAGCCGGCGGGCTTCTTCCCACCGTTGGTCTTCGAGCGCACGGTGAAACTGCATGGTGAGCGTGGCATTGACGTTGACCAGGCCCGAAGTGAACCCTCTGGCGCCGTAGGCATAGAAGGGCAGTGCCCAGCTTTCAGCCAATCCGCAGATCCACAGCAGAGATGAGCCTTGTGTTGCTCGTATGCACTCGGCCATGCGCAGAGGGTCGGGAACGGCATACTTGACGGCGACCACATTGTCGATGTCGGCAAGGGTGGCGAAGTCGTCAGGCGTCAATCCCGGGTTGCGAGCATAGGCGATGATGGGCAGGTCCGTTTCATCAGCAATGCCGCGGATGTAGGAGGCCAGCATGCGCGGCGACGCGAAAGGGTCCGGTGGCTGATGAACCATGATGGCGTCGACGCCGGCCGCTTGTGCTGCGTGGGTCAGGTGGATGGCATCAGCCTGGCTGCGGCCAACCCCGGCAGTGACCACGCTTCTTCCCTTGTTGCTGTCGACGGCCAGGCGATAGATGGTCTCTATCTCATCGAGGGTCAGGGCATAGAACTCCCCGGTATTCCCCCCCGTGACGATGTTATGAACCCCTGATTGCGCAATATCGTCAACCACCTTGCTCAGTAACGGGTGGTTGATGCGACCGTCGTCCTGATACGGGGTCACATGCACACCAGACACCCCGGCCAGGGCCTGTTCAACTCGCGAGCGTGATTCTTGTTTGGACATCGGAACCCTCCTTCATGATAAGGGCTGAGCATTGTCAACCGCCTGAGATGTCGAAGGTTAGGTTCCAACATGGAAAGTTGTCAAACAAGTTGGTTTTTCGTGAATTCTTATTTTATCTTTTAAAAACAGCATATTATGTTGTTTTTGCGTTTATTTTCTACGTCTAAGGTATTATTACAACATGACAAATTGTTGTCAGTAAGGAGAGCGGCTGATGCGAGAGTCGGCAGTCTGTGGCTGCCGACGGAATGGAGGGGTATCAAGAACGGTGCTGGGGGGAGAGGGGGAAAGCCTGAGGGGGCCGGACAGGGAGAGACCGGCCTTGGATAGGTTTGCGCGTCAGTCTTGCGGCAATGTGCTCGTCATGACCACGCTGGTGATGGTGCGTCAGTCAAGGCTGTAATGTCTCCAGCGCGCTTTCCAGCCGTACCAGTCCGTCACTGAGTACTTCCGGCTCAATGGTAAGTGGTGGAAGCAGGCGAAGGATGTTGCGTTTGCGGCCGCATCCCCTGCAAGAAAGCGGTCGTCAAAAGGTTCGATTTATTACAATCTAGATAGTTGTCGTGCGGTGGCGATCAATAGATTTGAAAGATTCTGTTCCACTTCCTCGGGAATGCTGCGCACTCGAGACATCGAGATACTGACGGCCGCTCTAGGGCGATTACGTCTGTCCAGTACCGGCACCGCGATTGAGATATCCGAGAGAAAGTACTCTTCTATCGATAATGCATACCCCTGACGCTTGAACTGAGCCAATCTTTCCATGATGGCAGGCAGCTCATGTACGGTATTCAGCGTATAAGCTTTTCGCTCTGTGTGTTCCAGAACCGTCAGAGCCTCCTGTTCTTCCAGCTGCGATAGCATGGCCAGTCCCGGAGCCGTGCAGAATGCAGGAAGTCGTGACCCGATAGTGATATCCGTATCCAACATATTCCGGCTCAACAAGCGGGAAAGATAGACGACATCCTGCCCATCCAGAATAGTCAGGCTGACGGACCCTTCTGTTTCCTTGCTCAGGTTCAGCAAGTAGGGGCGCACCTTGTCAACCAGTGGGTGCGCATGAAGATAGTGCGCCGCGATGTCCAGCGTTCTTACGCTGGGCTCGATGAGCTGTGTCTCTTCATTACGTTGAAGGTAGCCTAACTGCATCAACGTATGTATGAAGCGCTGTGCCGCGCTCCGATCCATATCGCAGCGTTCTGCCAGCTGCTTGACGCTCATGGAGGGGTGTTCTGCGTCGAAGACTTCAAGAATTCGAAACGCTTTCACCACACTCTTGACCATCAAACGATCCACTTTCCCTTTTTCAGTCAACGTATTACCTCCCCTTTCCTGACTCTATCGAGAAAAAACCGCTGATTGGGCTGATACTGGCTTTACAATGTGCGCCATTCAACTATATTTGATTTAATGTAGATCATTATTGATCGCATTGCAATCAATAAAGGTTTAAAAGGAGCGTTTTGTGTCAGAATATATTCTCACCAGCAAGCAAGACCGCGTTGGCATCATCACTCTCAATCGTCCAGAAGTGCTCAATGCTTGGCACAGTGAGATGCGTCAACAGCTGATTGCTGCCCTCGATACATTCTCGAATGACGAGTCTCTTGGCGCCATTGTACTGACGGGGGCTGGTGACAGGGCTTTCAGTGCTGGGCAGGACCTCAATGAGACTCGCTCTTTTGATTCTGATCGTGCCATCAGCTGGGTAGCCGAGTGGGAAGCCCTGTATGACAAGTTGCGCAGTAGTCCAAAACCTATCATTGCTGCGCTGAATGGGGTTGCTGCTGGCTCGGCATTCCAGGTTGCTCTGCTGTGTGATTTCCGGATTGCGCATGGTGATGTTCGTATGGGCCAGCCCGAAATCAATTCGGGAATTGCCAGTACCACAGGTCCCTGGATCATGCGTGAACATCTGGGACTTGCTCGAACCATTGACCTGACATTGAGCGGTCGCCTGATGAACGCAGACGAGTCTCATGCATTGGGATTGATTAATCGACTGGTATCTGTTGACAGGGTACTCGCGGAGGCGCTGGCTCTGGGAGAAGAGCTCGCCAACAAGCCTCCAGTTGCGATGCGGCTGGATCGTCAGCGATTCCAGGAAATCACTGAGCCAGGTTTCCGAGATTGTCTCGAGGCAGGGGTGCGCATTCAAGGAGAGGCCTACGCCTCCGGTGAGCCAGCACGCATGATGGAACTGTTCCTCAAGCGTCGGACAGGTTGATGCCGAGACTTTTTTCTCACTGTCCCTGGAATGACACCTCAGCAGCACAGGACAATCGGACTGCCATGAACTTCAGCCTGAACGACCCTAGCTTCATCAACGCACTTCGTAACATCGCGGTTCGTGAGCCGGAACGCGTGTTTGGAATCTTTGATCGAACTCCCTTGACGTTCGGACAGCTAGATCAGCGAGCCGAGGCTCTGGCCGCCCACCTTCGCAACGGGCTTGATGTCCGCCCAGGCCAGCGTGCCGCCGTCATGATGCATAACGGTCCGGAAGCCATCGCGATCCTGTTCGCGTTGGCCAAGGCCGGCATAGTATGGGTGCCGGTCAATGCCCGTCTACGCGGCAACGGATTGAAGTATATCCTTGAGCATTGTAACCCTGCGGTGCTGTTCACCGATGATAACCTCTGGCCGGTCATCGTTGACAGCGGAGCAGTACTGGCAGACCGAGTATTGGTACTGGGAGGTGAACAGGACACGATCACTACGCACCTGGAAAGCCGGCAAAGGCTGGATGCACCTGCACCGGCCATGTCCGAGCTGTATGCCTTGATGTACACCTCTGGCACAACAGGGAAACCCAAGGGAGTGTGCGTCACGCACGCAATGATGGCCTATGCCTTGAAGAGTGTAGGACTGCTTTGCTCCATCACTCCGGGCGATATCTTCTTTCAGTGGGAACCTTTCTATCACATTGGCGGTGCCCAGATGTTATTGCTGCCAATGTTCTTTGATGTGCAACTCAGCCTGACGGAACGTTTCAGTGCCAGCCGTTTCTGGGAGCAGGTTCATGCCAGTGGTGCAACCCATATTCATTACCTTGGAGGGGTGCTGCAGATCCTGCTTAAACAACCACCAAATGAGCTCGAACGTAAACACAGCGTCCGTATAGCGTGGGGGGGTGGTTGCCCCGGCGATATCTGGTCGATCCTTCAGGATCGTTTTGGGTTTGAGATCCGCGAATGTTATGGGATGACGGAAGCTTCCAGTCTGACCACCTTCAATGCTGAGGGAAGACCGGGTTCAGTAGGCCGGGCAGTCCCTTGGCTTGGGGTTGCCATTCACGATGATCAAGGGCAGCCAGTACCGGCGGGAGAGCCCGGTCACGTGGTGGTCCGTGAAATACAGTCAGGTGTGCTGTTCAATGAGTATTTTCGCAACGTTGATGCCACTAGGAATGCGTTGTCGGATGGCATGTTGCATACCGGTGATCGGGGATGGATTGATGAGGATGGTTTTCTCTATTTTCTTGGGCGTGTCACCGATAGTGTGCGTTGCCGTGGCGAGAATGTCTCGGCTTGGGAGGTGGAATCGGTCACCCAGCAGCACCCTGACGTGGAGGAGTGCGCAATGATTGGTGTTGATGCAGAGATTGGTGAACAGGACATCATGCTCTTTCTCAAACCGAAATTAGGCCGAGCCATTGATCCTGGCGAGTTGCATGTTTGGTTAAAAGGACGTTTGGCTTCCTATCAGTGCCCACGATACCTATCCATCGTGGATGAGTTTGAAAGGACCCCCAGTCATCGAATCATCAAACACTCACTATCTACCAATACACACCAGGTGTGGGATAGCGAACGGTTCCATTAACTGTGAAATAGAGGTTGGTATGAATAACAATGACAAGAGAATAAAGTGGAAAAATTTTCTTGGAGATAAAGAAGAAGGAACCAATAAATTTGCTCACCTATCGGTAACGCTGGCAAGCGTTTGTATCATGATGTTGACTTCAGGCAACGTGGCTCACGCTGATGTCTGGGATTTTCCCTCTCCACAACCAGCAAATAACTACATCTCTGAAAACATCAGTTGGTTTGCTGACCAGGTGAGGGAAGCTACCGGTGGTGAGCTGGATCTCCGTGTGCATCCATCAGGGACACTGTTTCCGGGCGACCAGATAAAACGGGCTGTGCAGCGTGATCAGGCTCAGATCGGGGTCCATGTTCTATCGGCTCATCAGAACGAGAGTATATTGTTCGGTATTGATTCGGTGCCTTTCCTGGCGAACTCCTTTGAAGAGTCGGCCCAGTTATGGGAAGTAACCAAACCTGCTTTGACTGAGTTGATGGCTGAGCAGAACCTGCAATTGCTTTACCATATTCCGTGGCCACCGCAGGGGCTATTCTTCGATCGGGAAATCAGCTCGCCTGAGGATGCTGATGGTCTTAAATTTCGGGCCTACAACACCGCTACAGCACGCTTTGCCGAGTTGATGGGTATGACACCAACTCTGATCGAGGAAGCAGAGATCTCTCAGGCTGCGGCCACCGGTATGGTGCAGTCGCTGATCTCTTCCGGGGACCCTGTGTATAACCATCAGCTGTGGGACTATTTGCCTCACTTCTATGATGCTCAGGCTTGGCTGGTTCTCAGTCATGTCTTCGTCAATAAGGAGCGGTGGGATGCCCTTGATGAAGAAACTCAACAGGCAGTTCTTGATATTTCCTTACAGGCTGAGCAGCGAGGCGAGCAACAGGCTAAAGAGTTGACCGAAACACTCAAAAGTCAATTGAGTGAGAAGGGGGTCTCCATTCATCAACCTGCTGAGAAGTTGCGGGAAGAGTTCGATCGTATTGGTGAAGAGATGCAGGAGGAGTGGCTGGAGAAAGCCGGTGACCAAGGTCGACAACTTGTAGAAGAGTATCGTGCCCAGCAGTAATGGCTCGCCTCCGTGCTCTCATTCCCGAGAATGGGGGCCTTTCATGGTCGGATATAAATAGAGGTTACTCCCATGAATACCATCTCTTCTCATATGGTTGGGCTATTGGAAAAACTGTATCGGGGCTGCGGGTATCTTGCGGCGCTGTGCATTTTTACCATGCTGGTAGTGATCGTTGTTCAGGTGGTAATGCGCTGGAGTGGAGTGACTTTTCCCGGCGCCACTAATTATGCCGGTTACCTGATGGGGGCCAGCATCTTTCTGGCTGCAGCCTATACCTTTCACGAAGGTGGACACATTCGTGTCAGCCTGCTGGTAGAGCGACTTGGGCGTCTTCGTCCTTTGGGTGAGCAGTGGTGCCTGCTGGTCGCGCTGAGCATTAATGGCTTCATAACTTGGCATGCCTTTGACGCGACCTACTGGTCCTGGCGGTTTGGTGATGTTTCATCGGGCCAGGACGCGATAGCGTTGTGGATACCCCAGTCGATATTCGCTTTTGGCTCCTTGGTATTCACGATATCAATACTTGATCATGCCATTCGTTCTCTGGCTATCCTGCGTTCTGCATGCAATCACTGTCGAGATTCCCAACCTGTGAGGAATAATCTGTAATGGATTTCACTGAACTGGCGATTGCGCTTCTTCTCATCCTTTTCCTGCTATTGGGATCTGGTGTCTGGGTTGCCTTGTCTCTCGTCGGAGTGGCCATTGTATGCATTGCAGTATTTACTGGTCGCCCGATCGGCTCCTCCATGTACAGTACGCTCTGGACATCATCCACAAGCTGGACTCTGACCGCTCTTCCCTTATTCATCTGGATGGGAGAAATTCTTTATCGGACACGACTATCAGAAAGCCTGTTTCGTGGTTTAAGCCCCTGGCTCGGATGGTTGCCGGGTCGACTGATGCACACCAATATTATTGGCTGCACATTGTTCGCTGCAGTTTCCGGATCTTCCGCCGCCACGTTGACAACCGTAGGCAAGATGTCTATGCCCGAGCTCAGCAAACGCGGGTATTCCGACTTCATGAGCGTGGGAACGCTGGCGGGCGCATCCACGCTCGGCCTGATGATTCCTCCCTCATTGACCATGATTGTATATGGGGTCATCACCAACCAATCCATCCCAAAACTCTTTATTGCGGGGATCATTCCTGGGCTAGTGTTGGCGGTAATGTTCATGAGCTATGTCGTTGCATGGGGAATACTGAAGAAGCCGAAAATTGAAGAAGAACAGCCCATGACAATGAAACAGCGGCTCCATGAATCACGTCTTCTGATTCCAGTGGCGCTGCTGATCATCACGGTCATTGGCTCGATGTACTCAGGCTTGGCGACGGCAACAGAAGCTGCTGCCCTCGGTGTTGTGGGGGCTTTGCTGCTGGCTGTGATTCAGCGCAGCCTGACTTTTACTGCATTGATGGAAAGCTTGATGGGTGCAGCGAAGACTTCCTGCATGATCGCCCTGATACTGGCTGGCGCTTCCTTTCTGACACTTGCCATGGGGTTTACTGGATTGCCGCGAGGGCTGGCGGAGTGGGTTGGGGGACTTGATCTCTCTCCTTTCATGCTACTGATTGCTCTGATGTTCGTGTATATCGTGCTGGGTTGCTTCTTGGATGGCATCTCGGCAGTGGTGCTGACCATGGCCGTTGTCACTCCGATGCTCAACGAAGCTGGTATTGATCTGTTATGGTTCGGCATTTTTGTACTGGTCATGGTGGAAATGGCCCAGATAACACCTCCTGTCGGCTTTAACCTCTTCGTCATGAAAGGATTGACCCACTATAGCCTTGGTTTCATCGCAAAGGCTGCTGCACCGATGTTCCTGATCATGGTGCTGATGGCGATGCTACTGATCGCGTTCCCGGATCTCGCAACCTTCTTGCCCAGCTATATGAATGAGGCAACTATGTGACCTTGACGCGCGCTGTGAATAGAGGTTTTCCGTAACCCGGGAACACCGGGGACAGGATCGTAGCGGCAAACAAACGGTGGGGGTAAAGGACCGGTCTATCCTAGGGTAGACCGGCTTCATTGAAGGCGAGAGGGCTGGCATGCGTCCAGCGAACGATCAGGAACTCAGTGTCTCCAGCGCGCTTTCCAGCCGTGCCAGTCCGTCATTGAGTACTTCCGGCTCAATGGTAAGTGGTGGAAGCAGGCGAAGGATGTTGCGCTTCCGGCCACTGGGCATCAGCAGCAGCCCCTGCTCACGGGCGGTCTTCAGCAGCGCTGAGAGATGCTCGGCACCCGTGGCATTGGCGGTATCTTCAAGGACGATGCCGCGCATGGCACCAATGCCAGTCAGTTGGCCTAGCATCGGGAATCGTTCCGAGTCATGCCATCGACGGTGGGCGTTGATGATGGCAGTTTCCAGGTTCTCTCCCCACCGCCGTAGATTCTCCTCTGTCATCAGATCCATTACCGTCCTGGCCGCTGCGCAGGAAACAGCATTGCCGGAGTATGTGCCTCCCAACCCTCCGATCGGCAGGCTGTTCATGATCTCTGCCTTGCCTGCGACGGCGGCCAGCGGCAACCCGGCGGCCATGCTCTTGCCCATCAGCAACAGGTCCGGCTCTACATTCAGGTGAGAAAAGGCAAAGCGGCTACCTGTGCGACCGAAACCCGACTGGATCTCATCGAAGATCAGCACGATGCCGTGTTGGTCACATAGTGTCCTGAGGTGGGCGGCAAAGTCGGCGTCGAGCAGCCGGAAGCCACCTTCTCCCTGGACGGGCTCGACGATGATCACTGCCACTTCATCGGCGGGAATCTCGACTTCAAGCAGGCGAGACAGTGCCGCCATGGAGTCTTCGCAACTGATGGCGTTGTCGCGACTGGGGAAGGGAAGGTGGTACACCGGGCCGGGCAGGGCGCCCAGACGATTCTTGTACGGCTTGACCTTGCCGTTGAGATTGAGCGTGGACAGGGTGCGGCCGTGAAATCCATCGTCAAAGGCAATGACTCCCTGCCGGCCGGTGTGTGCACGAGCCACTTTCAGCGCATTCTCGGCCGCTTCTGCACCACTGTTGGTCAGCATGCAGCTCAACGGAAAGGACACGGGGACGAAGTCGTTCAGCGCCTCGGCGACTTGCAGATAGCCTCGATGGGGCACGGCATTGAAGGCGCTATGCATGAGCTTGTCGACCTGGGCCTTGACCGCTTCGACCACGGCCGGGTGCCCGTGTCCGAGATTCAGTACACCGATCCCGCCAATGAAGTCGATGTAGCGGTTGCCATTCTCGTCCTGAACCTCGGCATTGTGGCCGCGTTCGATGCAGATGGGGTGGACAATACCCAGAGACTCACTGATATGAGAGAAGGCCATGCCGAGGTCCTGTCGATTCGTCAGAAATGATGAAGCGATCAAAGCAGACCTCCAGGGGAGGCAACAAACGAAAAAAAATGGCTAACGTATTCCAGAAATGACTGACTACCGGAACAGGGCATCTTGAGCCCCTGGTTGGGCAGGATGCCTCAACCGTCTTCCGTTGCTGGAATACATGGGCGTTGTGGACCGGCAATCTTTGTCGGGCTCTCGAGGTGTTCAAGTATCCATTCGATGAACCCCTTGACCTTGCAGACTTCTCCCTTGTGTTCAGGATAGGCCAGGTAATACGAGCTGTTGCTGACCAGCGAGAACGACCAGGGAATCATCAGTTGACCGCTCTGCAATTCCTCTTCGGCGAGAAAGCGGGGAACCAGTGCAACGCCGCAGCCTGCTCGGGCCGCTTGCATCGCCATATAGAAAGTGTCGAAGCGTGGTCCGTGATAACTGTGGGACGTATAGCAACCCTGAGCCTCGAACCAGTCATGCCATGCTTCCGGGCGCGTTGCATTCTGCAGTAGCACCAGTTGAGTCAGCGCCAATGGGTCCTTGATGCCGGCCTCCGGGAGCGCTGAGGGAGCGCAGACCGGTACCACCTCCTCGTCGAGCAGCTTGAGACACTCTGCTTTCGGCCAGACGCCATGACCGAAGAAGAACGCCACGTCGACGCGCTCCTCCTCGAGATCAAAGGGCTCCACACGATTGCTGATGTTCAGATAGACATTGGGATGGCGAAAACGGAAACCGTTGAGGCGCGGGATCAGCCAGCGTGCGCCAAAGGTGGGTAGGGTGGTGACATTGAGCACCTCACTCTGGCCACCGTAGGACTGCATGTAGCGCGTCGACATCTCGACCTGCGCAAGCACCTTGCGGACTTCAGTCAGATAGAGAGATCCCTCTGGCGTGACTTGCAGGCGCTTGCGCACACGGCGAAAGAGCGGGTGTTCGAGAATGGATTCGAGCTGAGCGACCTGCTTGCTGACCGCGCTCTGGGTCAGACTCAACTCATCCGCTGCACGGGTAAAACTCAGGTGGCGAGCCGAGGCCTCGAAGCATTGCATGGCGGCCAGTGTGGGCAGATGGCGACGATTCATGTAGCGCTCCGAATAAGAAAAAAAGGAATGAGGTTGGTATAAAACGTCGTTTGAGATAGGTCAAGTCTCGGAGCAATACTGCGAATGCTTTGTATCCAGGTCGAGTTGTTCTCAGGACGGCGAGTGGTCGACACCATCATTTCGTCCGGTAGGCGCCGAATTGCCGCACTGTGATGAGCGTGCCTCGCGAAGAGGATAAAAGCCACCTCCTATGTTTGTGGTAGGTATAACTGGCTTAGGTCTTGAGTGCGATTCGGGCACATGGAGAACTACGTTCGTAGAAAAATAAAATCGGATGATTATCTTTAAATAAATCCTTTGGTCTAATAATAGTTTAACGAGGTGATTATGGGTGAGTCGTTCTATTCGGCTACTTGTGAAGAGAATTTTGTTGCAAGCAAGCCAGGTAGTGAGGAAAGTTTTGATGTTTGTATTGTTGGAGGCGGGATAGTAGCTCTTTCATGTGCGCAAGCCTTGAATAATAGTGGCATCAAAGTGGCTGTGATCGAAAAGGAAAGGATTTTTTCAGGAGCATCAGGGGTTAACGGTGGGTTCGTTGCCCCGGGATATGCGCTTGGAATGGAAGACCTGGAGAAAAAAGTAGGAAGCGAGCACGCTAGAAAACTGTTTGAAATATCGCTTGGGGGAGTTGATAAGGTAAAAAGCAATATACTTTTCTATGGCATTAAAAGTGCCAGTGTGGCGCATGGGAAGATTGATCTGTTGAGATATAATCCTTCCAGGAAGGAAATTGAATATCCCGAGCGTATGAGCAGGCTCTATGGGTATGATATCAAACCAATGGAAAAGAAAGACCTTGAAGGAATGTTGAATACTGAGTCCTACTGTTACGGATTCTATCATTCTAGAGCATTTCATATTCATCCATTGAACTACGGACTTGGGGTGGCAAGGTCCATTCAAGCAGAGGGGGTGGCTATCTATGAAAACAGGGAAGTTGAGTCAATAAGAAAAGCAAGTGGTGGGTATGATCTGGTTTGTGTTGGCGGGATAATATCGTGTAAAGAAGTTGTGGTTTGTACAGGTGGGACTCCGGGAAAGGATCCTGAAATAATAAAAAAATCGATTCTTCCTATTTCAACATATGTGGTGACAAGCGAAAAAAATGATGAGATACCGGAAAAATACATAAAGACAGAGTGTGCTCTTGGTGATAATAGGAGAGCCTCCGATTATTATCGAGTAGTAGATGGTGATCGGGTCCTGTGGGGTGGGCGAATAACTGCATTTCCTACTTCGAGAAAGAAGGGAATTGAAGATCAGATAAGACAGGATATCCGCAATGTATTTCCTGGTCTTTCCGGGTTGAAATTTTCCTACTCCTGGAAAGGTGTGATGGGGTATGCCACCCACAAGATGCCATGCATAGGTCGCCTTGATAGTGGTGTGTGGTACTGCACTGCATTTGGTGGGAGAGGTCTGGGGTCTGGGACCGCATGCGGAGAGGTTCTGGCAAAGGCGTTACTCGGAGATGAGGAATCACTGGGGCTTTTTCAGGAATTCGGCCTGAAGAATACGTACGGTTTTTTGGGGAGGATTGCCGTCGAGGCTACATATAAGAAATATATAATAAAAGATCGCCTTGATGAAAAAAATAAATCTTGAATTTACGAGTGGGTGAGAATAATGGATAACATAGGGTTTCTTTCTATATTGCCGGCTGTGCTTGCAATTGTACTTGCGTTTGCCACACGAGATGCAATAGTGGCCTTGTTTGCGGCTAGTTTTCTGGGATATTTTCTTATTGATGGAGTGTTATGGGAGTATCCAAATTTTCTTATAGAGACAATTTCAAGCGATAGCTTTTCCTGGGTGTTTTATATTGAGATACAGATTGGCATCTTGATTGCGCTGTTTCAGCTTTCTGGTGTGCCTGAAATATTCTCGTCAATCGCACAGAAACAGAGAATGACGAGAAGAAAAGGACAGGTTTATGCTTGGCTGGCAGGCATGGGAGTATTCTTTAGTGATTATTTCAGCCCCATTTTTGTAGGAACCTCGTTACAGGCTGTGACTGACAAGGTCAAGATTTCCAGAGAAAAACTCGCATATATTGCCGATTCGACGTCTTCTCCTCTTATCGTAATCATTCCGTTCAGCTCATGGGCGCTATATATATCCGGAATAATCGGGGATCAAGCACCTGGGGTGTCGAGCTCCGAAGCCGTTGGGATATTTGCAAGTTCCATAGCTTACAATTTTTATGCGATATTGTCCGTAGTGTTTGTGGGGCTGATATGCTTTGGAGTTGTCAAGGACTTTGGTCCAATGAAGAAGGCAGAGGACCGCGCTTACGAACACGGTAAGGTTGTTCGAGATGGATCCATGCCTATGGTGGGGAAGGAGATAAAAGAACTGCACAAACCTGAAGGTGCGTCCTCCAGCTTCCTGTTGAATTTTCTTATCCCCATTTTCATGATCGTAGGAATAAATGTTGGCGGCTATATTGCATTCGATAGTGTAAAGATTGTCGAATCCTTTGCAGCGGCTCTCCTGTATCTTTTTGTGGTGATGTCATTTCAAAGGTTCGGAATCAAGTTGCTTTCCAATGCTGTGGTTTCGGGAGTGAAGGCGGTAGTACCTGCAGTGCTCATACTCCTGTTTGCCTATGCGTTGAATAGCATCACCAAGGATGCTGGCGCAGCAAATTATCTGGTATCCATTTCTGAAGGTTTGATTACGCCCAATCTTCTTCCGGCTATCGTATTTGTCGTGGCTGCTGTTATATCATTTTCGACAGGAACTTCATGGGGAACTTTTGCTATTGCGATACCTATTGCTATGGCGATGTCGATGGAGTTGACTGGAGGGATATCCAGTCCTCTGGTGCTTATGTCGATTGCTGCAGCTACCGGCGGGGGAGTTTTTGGTGACCATTGCTCACCACTTTCTGATACCTCTGTCCTGGCATCTATTGGTGCTGGTTCGGATCACATGGATCACATAAGGACGCAAATCCCATATGCACTTATAGTGGCTTTTGTTAGCTTCTTTATATATTTGGTTGCCGGGTTTGTGCTGTAGTTGGATGCCTCTATTTTACCGCCTTCGGGCGGTTTTTTTATGGTGAGTTTTTATTATGAAAAGATGCTTCACGGTTGGGTAATTTTGTATAAGGTGGTGAAACAATAATTCAGAATATGTGATTGGCCAGATTGAAAGTTTTTGTTGTGGATTGGCTTCATTCCGGTGGCAAGTGTATAGGGTATCTGGATGCGGGGGAGTTGGTCTGTACCCTGATCAAAATAAGAAAAAAAGGAATGATGTTGGTATAAAACGTCGTTTGAGGCAGGGCAAGCCTGAGGCAATACTGCGAGTGTTGAGTATTCAAGCCGAGTCATCCTCAGGAGAAAATAATGATCGACACTATCATGCAGCGTCTGGGTGTTGCTGAGACTCTGTACCGTGACGGGAACTACGCCGTCACCTCGCCAACTGATGGCGCTGAGATCGGCCGGGTTCAACTGGAAGGCCGGGGTCAGGTTCAGGCTCGCATCGACCGCGCCCAGGCGGCCTTCGAGAGCTGGCGACAGGTGCCTGCACCGCGGCGTGGCGAGTTGGTCCGCCTGTTTGGGGAGCAGCTGCGTCTCCACAAGGAGGATCTCGGCGCGCTGGTGACGCTGGAATGCGGCAAGATCTATCAGGAAGGCCTCGGCGAAGTGCAGGAAATGATTGATATCTGTGATCTCGCCGTAGGTCAGTCCCGCCAGCTCTACGGCTTGACCATCGCCTCTGAACGCCCCGGTCACCATATGCGGGAAAGCTGGCATCCGCTGGGACCGATTGGCCTGATCACTGCCTTCAACTTCCCAGTGGCTCCCTGGGCCTGGAATGCCGCCCTTGCGCTGGTCTGTGGCAACAGCTTGCTGTGGAAGCCCTCCGAGAAGACACCATTGTGTGCCTTGGCCTGTCAGGCACTTCTTGATCGTGCCATGCAGGAATTCGGCGATGATGCGCCCCGAGATCTCAGTCAGGTGATCATCGGTGAGCGTGAGGCCGGCGAATGCCTGACCGATGACCCTCGTGTTCCGCTGATCAGCGCCACCGGCAGTACTCGTATGGGACGAGAAGTCGCGCCCCGTGTTGCCGCCCGTTTCGGCCGCAGTATTCTCGAACTTGGCGGCAACAACGCCATGATCCTGGCGCCCAGCGCCGATCTCGACATGGCGGTGCGTGCCATTCTGTTCTCGGCGGTGGGTACCGCTGGTCAGCGCTGTACCACCTTGCGTCGCCTGGTCGTCCATGAGTCGGTTCGTGACGAAGTGGTTGAGCGAGTGAAGAAGGCCTATGCCAACGTCAGCATCGGTGACCCGATGGAGGGGAGCCTGGTGGGCCCGCTGATCGATTCTCAGGCGTTTGAACAGATGCAGTCAGTGCTGCAGAGCGCACGGCAACAGGGTGCTCAGGTGTTCGGTGGCGAGCGTCAACTGGCCGATGCCTACCCCAATGGCTACTACGTGACGCCGGCTATCGTCGAGGTCGAGCAGCAGAATGAGCTGGTCAGGAACGAAACCTTCGCGCCCATCCTCTATGTGCTCAGCTATCGTGACTTCGACGAGGCACTGGCGCTGAACAACGATGTGCCTCAGGGCCTTTCGTCCTGTGTGTTCACCACCGATGTCCGTGAGGCCGAGGCGTTCATCTCCGACCTGGGCAGCGACTGCGGTATTGCCAACGTCAATATCGGGCCGAGTGGCGCCGAGATCGGCGGTGCCTTCGGTGGTGAGAAGGAAACCGGTGGTGGGCGTGAGTCCGGCTCGGACGTGTGGAAGAGCTACATGCGTCGCCAGACCAATACCGTCAACTATTCCCGTGAGCTGCCTCTGGCCCAGGGCATCAAGTTCGATTGAGAGAGAACGGCCATCCGGCGCACAGAGGCGCGCCAGGTGGCCGTAGGGCGCCCTTGAATCCAGTCATGGAGCGATGCAATGACAACAACAATGGCTCGAGAACAGTGGGGTAGCCGTTTTGGCTACCTGATGGCCGTCATCGGTGCGATGGTCGGTGCCGGTAACATCTGGCGAATGCCTTATGTCACCGGCGAGAACGGGGGCGGTGCTTTCCTCATCGCCTACTTTCTGCTGTTGTACCTGATTGCCGTCCCCGGCTTGATGGGCGAGACCAGCCTTGGGCGCTATACCCGACAGGGGCTGATCGGGACCTTCCGCAAGGTATACGGCAACAATCGCCTCGTTGGCTTGGGGCTGGTGATCCTGATCTTCAACATCGTGCTGATGTCCTACTACTCATCGGTGGTGGGCTGGTCGATCTACTATGCCTACCACGCCTTGATTGGCACTTTTACCCAGGTGGATTTCGACACTGCCGCGCTATGGCAGTCATTCAGCCAGAACACGGCGCTGAATGTCGGCATGCACAGCATCGCCATGTTGATGGTGACCAGTATTCTGATCTTCGGGATCAAGGGTGGCATCGAGCGTCTCGCCAAGTGGATGATGCCGATCCTGACCATCGCCTTGATCGCCATTGCCATTCGTGGCTTGACGCTACCGGGGGCTGTTGCCGGCCTTGAATTCAGCTTCTCGCCCAACTGGGAGTATCTGGCGCGGGGAGAAACATGGCTCGCGGCGCTGGGGCAGGCGTTGTTCTCCACCGGGCTCGGCTGGGGCATTGCCCTGACCTATGGCAGTTATCTGGGGCGTAACGACGATATACCGATTGGTGGTGGCGTGTTCACAGCCATCGGCAACACCAGCTTCGGTTTGTTGGCGGTGTTCGCTGTCTTCCCCATCGTCTTCGCCTTCGGTATCTCGCCGACCTCCGGCCCCGAACTGGCCTTTGTGGCGCTGGCCACAGCCTTTGGCAGCATGACCGGTGGCTATATCTGGGCGCTGCTGTTCTTCATGGGCTTCTTCTTCGCCAACCTGACCACCGCACTTGCGATTACCGAGGTCGGTGTCACGACGTACAAGGAAGAGCGCAAGGTGCCACGTACCCGCGCGGTGCTGATGATCTGCGGCATTATCTGGTTGCTGGGCATTCCGAGTGCCGTCAACGCCGATATCCTCGGGTACCTGGACTTCGTGCTTGGAAACTGGGGTCTGCCGCTCGCCACCTTCATCATCATGGTGACCATCGGCTGGAAGTTCGATGCCAATCGGCTGCGCATCCTGAGCCTGAATCGTGGTGCTGACCTCTATATACCGAGCATCTGGGAGGCGACCGTGCGCTACCAGATTCCCCTCATCATGCTCGGCATCATGGCCTACTTCCTCTACAGCAACCTCAGCGAGGCCCCACTGAAAACCGTCAGTGGTCTGGCTGTGCTGACACTGATGATTCCCTTGTGCATGGAGATCATGCGTCGTCTGCAGAAGCGTCAAGCGACCACCAGCATCGTTGGAGGACAGGCTTCATGAGTATTTCCGCTATCGTTGTGATGGTGGCTTCCATCATCGCCCTGTGGGGAGTCGCCAGCCTGGCGCTTGTCTACTCGATGCGCCAGGAAGACCGCAAGCTGATGCTGCTGAAGGAGCAGGGGGATTTTGAACCCTTCTCACCGGCTGCCCAACGTGACATCGAAGACTGGCTCAGGCGACATCCGGACGGACCGGAAGCCGATGAGATGCGCGAGCTCCTCGAGTGGCAGCATCGCTCTCTGACGCAGAATGCCCGGCGTTTCCATCGCTGGCCGGATGCCTGATTCCGCCGCTGAGTGAGCCTGTAACAGAACAATGAAGCCACCATACAGGGCAGGATGTTCCATGAAGAACCGTTGTCTGTGGTACGACACTTCGCTGGAGCCGGCACCGATGCTGGAGAGGCTGAATGAGAAGCTGACAGCTGAGGTTACAGTGATCGGCGGTGGGATTACCGGGCTCAGCACGGCGCTGCACCTCGCCGAGGCTGGGGTGGATGTGCTTCTGATCGAGGCGGGAGAGATTCCTTCCGGAGGCTCCGGGCGCAGTGTCGGTCTGGTCAACGCCGGCTTATGGATTCCCCCTGACGACATTCTCGAGACATTGGGACAGGAGGATGGCGAACGTGCCAATACGCTGTTGGGTGGCGCGCCCGCTGAGGTGTTCTCGCTGATCGAGCGGCACGCTATTGACTGTGATGCCACACGCACGGGAACCCTGCACCTGGCGCATAACACCAAAGGCGAGGGGGATCTGGCCCGGCGAGCCGAACAGTTTCAGCGCCGTGGGGCCCCGGTGGAGTTACTCGGGGGAGACGACTGCTACCAGCGAGTGGGGACGCGCCGTATCCGGCGTGCCTTGCTCGACCACCGCGCCGGTACGATCAATCCAGCGGCCTATACCCGTGGCCTGGCCCGAGCCGCGGTGAAGGCGGGTGCGCGTCTGTACACCAATAGTCCGGCCTGTGGCGTTACGCGCCATGCTGAGGACTGGCTGGTAATGACGACTACCGGCAGCGTGCGCGCACCGCGCGTGGTGTTTGCCACCAATGCCTATACCGAAGACCACTGGAACAGGGTCCGCGATCACTTCTTTCCCGGGCACTTCTTCCAGGTCGCATCACCACCGCTTCCGGAAGAGTTGGCCGGTGACATTCTGCCCGAAGGGCAGGGGGCCTGGGACACGCGTATGGTACTGAGCAGTATGCGCCGCGACGCCGAGGGCAGGTTGATTCTGGGAAGCCTTGGGCGTGGCGAGGGGCGTCCGGTCGCCTGGATCCGCTGCTGGGCGGATCGCATCCAGCGGCATTATTTCCCGCAGTTGGGCAAGATGGACTGGGAGTGCACCTGGACCGGACGGATCGCCTTCACCCCCGAACACACGCTACGTCTCTTTGAGCCTGCGCCGGGGATCCTCGGCGTGACCGGTTTCAATGGCCGTGGCGTCACCACTGGCACCATCGTCGGCAAGGGATTTGCCCACTACCTGGTGACTGGCGATGACAGCCTGCTGCCGCTACCGATTCGCAGCCACCGGCCGGTACGCGCCAGACCATTGTGGAGCTCTGGTTACGAGAGCGGCTTCACGCTTTATCACACCGGACAGTGCCTGCGTGTCGTGACCTGATAAGCAATTCCCTCCAGGGTGGGTAACAGCTCGACAACAAGGCAACCATGTCTGAGCGAGCTTGTTACCACTTTCGTCCTGACACTCGTTCTTCACCACGGCCTCTCCTCACCACACTCACTCCTCATCACATGTGGCCGCTCAGCCCCCTGACGCTCGGCCAGCTTCGACAAGCATATCCGGTGTTCTCCCCATGGAAGCCACGGATAACCATTCGACTGCGTCGAGCATGTTGCTGATTTCGTGGCTGTCATGACACTCCGCGAACATCTGGTGGCCTGGCGCATCTTCTGCAGCCTCAATCTTCCTCAAGGACTTCGAGCTGATGGCGAGCGCTGTCAGCCTGATCAGAGCCCGATAGAAAGTGGTATTTCTTTTCCATTGTTTGGTATGACCATAAATCACTCTGCTTTTCCTTACCTCCTGCTGATCTATGTTAGACCATTGTCTATTTTTTATTAAAAAATTGTTTTTATTGAAAAATATGATGTGAATTAAAATCTTCTTGTTTTTTGTGTGTTGTTTTGGCTCTGTATTTTGTCTAGTTTGGTACGACCATAAGAGGCCCTGATGTTGGAAATCCTCTGAACATCCGAGTGACCATGGGCTGTTGCTGTCAAGGGGCCAAACCAGACTGAGCCCTACAGCGTGGTTATCAGTGGTGCAGTGGATGGCGGGTCGTGGCGGATCTGCTCCCTGACGACAACGAGCGGTTTGCCTGAAAGGTCGATAGACAATCAATAACAAATGGTGGAGATGCGCCAATGAGAACCAGATCCCTTCTTTCCTTGTCTGCTTGCCTGTATGTAGCTTTCGGTTCAGGGGGCGCTCAGGCTACGGAAACCGTAAAGTGGGCTCATGTCTATGAGCCTTCCGAGGCCTATCACCACTGGGCCGAGTGGGGTGCCGAGCAGATTGCCGAGCGCACCGATGGTCGTTATGAAGTGGAGGTCTTTCCGTCCTCGACGCTTGGCAAGGAAGTCGATATCAACCAGGGACTGGTGTTGGGAACGGTAGATATCATCTACACAGGCCAGAGTTTTGCAGCCCAGACTTATGGTCCACTGGCCCTCTCGGATGCGCCCTTCGTGTTTCGTGACTATGGGCACTGGCAGGCCTATACCGACAGCGAGTTGTTCCAGGAGTTTGCTGACGGTTATCGCGACGCTTCCGGTGGCAACCTGATTCTTGGTGGCTGCTATTACGGTCTGAGGCATGTGACGTCCAACATGCCGATTCGCGAGCCGGCTGATATGGAAGGCCTGAAGATTCGCGTGCCCAATGCGCCGATCTACAGTCTGTTTCCCCGGGCTGTCGGGGCCCAGCCGACACCGTTGGCCTTCTCCGAGGTCTACCTGGCGCTCCAGCAGGGGGTCGTGGATGCTCAGGAGAATCCACTGCCGACCATCCGGGCAAAGAAATTCTATGAAGTGCAGGATTACATCAACCTCACCGGTCATGTGACAGGCTCCAACCTGATTGTCGCCGGCGGCATATTCTTCAATGGTCTTTCACAGGAGGATCAGCAGATCTTCCGTGACGTGCTTGGAGAAGTGGCGAAGCGAGTCTCGGATGATGTACGAGAGCAGGAGTTGGAGGCCGTCGCTTGGTTCGAGGAGCAGGGCACCACCATCGTGGAAGTTGATCGCGAGGCGTTCCGTGAGGCGACATTGCCGCATCTCAACGGTGACGAGGCCACCTGGACCGAAGAGCAGTTTGATCGTCTTCAGGCCCTGCAGTGAGTCGGTTGGAGAGCCATGCAATGAATAGAAACTCACTGGAATCACCGGATGAAAGCTTGTCGCCGCCCGCTCCGGGCGGCGACGAGGACGCTATGGTGGCGATTGACTTCGAGGAAGAGGATCGACCCTTCTCATGGCGTGATTACGGCCTCGAAGACGGCCTCGTATTTGTCGTGTTCTGGAGCATGGCCGGGGTGGTTTTCATCCAGTTCTTTACCCGCTACGTCCTTGGGTCGCCGCTTGGCTGGACGGAGGAAGTGGCGCGTTATCTGCTGATCTGTGTTGGTTTTCTCGCTGCTACCATCGGTGTACGCAAGCGTAGCCATATTCGAATCGATCTGGTGCACCGCTATTTGACACCACCGCTGACAGCGTTGCTGGTGTGGTTGGTGGATGTTGGACAGCTGGTGTACTTCATCACTCTCGGCTGGGTGACCTGGAAGATTCTTCCATTGATGGGGGCCCAGAAGATGACCTCCCTGGCGATGGGTATGGACGTGCTCTACGGCGTCGTGTTGTTCAGCATTGTTGTCATGGTGTTGCGTCAGGCCTGGCAGGTTGCCACCCGACACAGCTTGAGATCATGCCGCAAGGGATCGGGCAGTGATGCACAGGGGACTCGCCCATGACGTTGCTGATACTGTTTATTTCGCTGTTGGTCATGCTGTTGCTGGGGTTTCCGGTGATGGTGGTACTCGGTGCGTCGTCGCTGATTGCCATACTGGTTGAGGGCAGTGTCCCCGATTTCATTGTGCTCCACCGCATGGTCAGTGGTATGGACAGCTTTCCACTGTTGTCCATTCCCTTCTTTGTGCTTGCGGGGAGCCTGATGAACTCGGCAGGTATCACCGGTCGTATCTTCGATTTTGCTCGTGCACTGGTTGGCTGGATGCCTGGTGGCCTCGGACATGTGAATGTCGGAGCATCGGTGATCTTTGCCGGCATGTCCGGAGCGGCAGTTGCTGATGCCGGTGGTCTGGGGGCCATCGAGATCAAGGCCATGCGTAATGCCGGCTATGACCCGGGTTTTTCCGTCGGAGTAACGGCGGCGTCCTCGACCATAGGGCCAATCATTCCGCCAAGCCTGCCGCTGGTCATCTACGGTGTCACAGCGTCGACGTCCATCGGCCAGCTGTTCGCTGCGGGATTGATTCCGGGCCTCTTGATGGCAGTGGCATTGATGATCATGGTGGCCTGGTATGCCCATCGATATCACTACCCACGTGACGTTGCCTTTGCTCTGAAGTGGATCGCCTACACCTTTCGCCGTGCCTTCCTCTCGCTGATGACACCCGTCATCATCGTGGGAGGGATCGTGCTCGGAATTTTCACGGCGACCGAGGCAGCCATCGCGGCGGTGGCATACGCCATGGTTCTTGGCGCTGTTGTCTACCGCACACTGACCTGGCGACGGCTGATCAGCGTTACCATGGAGACCATCGAAACTACCGGCATCATCATGATGATCATTGCCGCATCAGCGGTATTCTCGTGGTTGCTGACCAGCCACCACGTTGCCGAGGGCTTTGCCAGTTGGATGCTGACCTTCACCTCCAATCCGGTGCTGATACTGCTGCTGATGACACTGATTCTGTTCGTGGTGGGCTGCTTCATGGAAACCATTGCAGCAATCACCATTCTGGTACCGATTCTGCTGCCCATCGCTGTCAGTCTCGGGGTTGATCCGGTGCAGTTCGGTATCGTCATGGTACTCAACCTGATGATTGGCTTGCTTACACCGCCGGTTGGACTCGTTCTCTATGTTCTTTCTCAGGTATCGAAAGTGCCTTTCGAGCGGTGTGCGGTGGCAACTCTGCCGTTCCTGTTCCCACTGTTTGTGGTGCTGATGCTGGTGACCTTCGTTCCGGCCATTTCCATGTGGCTGCCGACGATGCTCTATCGGTAGTCCTGATGGACCAGTGGTGTAGCGAAGGCCCCTGTTGCCGAGTTTCGGCAGCAGGGGCTGTTTCATGCCTGGGTGGTGAGGCCATGGAAGACTCAAGAGGCTGTTGTGACTGTGAGGTGTGTGGCCTGAGTAGAGGTGTAAGCGTGTGCTGGTGGACTACCGAGGTGGAGGAGTTTTCACTACCCCCAAGACGGGGTGGGTCAAAAACTGGATAATGTCGGGTCTCGGAAACACGGCATATATGGCCGAGCGATCCCATCGCCGCTTTTTCCTGACGTTTGGCCCCCTGGCGTCCAGTTCACCTGAGTCTCGACTTTCCTGAGGCTGGGTTCTCCTGACGCCTGGCCAGGCCCACATCTACACATCCGGTGCCCTCATGGAAATCAAGGTCAACTTTCTCGACAACCTCCGGCTCGAAGCGAGTTTTGACGACTTTACCGTCATCACCGATCAGCCCATCCGCTACAAGGGAGATGGGTCGGCGCCGAGTCCGTTCGACTACTTCCTGGCGTCCTCTGCGCTCTGCGCTGCCTATTTCGTCAAGGTCTATTGCGTGGCTCGCAATATTCCCACCGAGAATATTCGGCTGTCGCAGAACAACATTGTCGATCCGGAGAACCGCTACAACCAGATCTTCCGTATTCAGGTAGAGCTGCCCGAGGACCTGTCCGACAAGGATCGCCAGGGCATCCTGCGTTCCATCGAGCGCTGTACGGTCAAGAAGGTGGTGCAGACAGGGCCGGAGTTCCAGATCGAGACTGTCGACAACCTGGATGAAGATGCTCAGGCATTGCTGATGGCCGCGCCGCAGGAGGGCGAGAGTACCTGGATCGAGGGCAAGGATCTGCCTCTCGAGCAGACCATTGCCAACATGACCGGCATCCTTGAAGGGCTGGGCATGAAGGTGGAGATCGCTTCCTGGCGCAATATCGTGCCCCACGTGTGGTCGCTGCATATTCGCGATGCCGCTTCGCCCATGTGTTTCACCAATGGCAAGGGTGCCACCAAGGAAAGCGCGCTGTGCTCGGCGCTGGGTGAGTTCATCGAGCGCCTGAGTTGCAACTTCTTCTACAACGACCAGTTCTTCGGTGAAGAGATCGCCAACAGCGAATTCGTTCATTACCCGAACGAGAAGTGGTTCAAGCTGACGGCGGATGATTCGCTGCCGCAAGGCCTGCTGGATGATTACTGTCTGGAGATCTATAACCCGGACGGTGAGCTGTGTGGCTCGAACCTGATTGATACCAACTCCGGCAACGTAGAGCGCGGCATTGTCTCACTGCCGTTCGTGCGTCAGTCGGATGGCAAAGAAGTCTATTTCCCCTCCAACCTGATCGAGAACCTCTATCTCAGCAACGGCATGAGCGCCGGCAATACGCTGGTCGAGGCTCAGGTGCAGTGCCTGTCGGAAATCTTCGAGCGGGCGGTGAAGCGGGAGATCATCGAGCAGGAAATTGCCCTGCCGGATGTGCCCATGGAGGTGCTGCAGCAGTACCCCGATATTCTCGAGGGCGTGCAGGCGCTGGAGGAACAGGGCTTTCCGATTCTGGTCAAGGATGCCTCGCTGGGTGGGCGCTTCCCGGTGGCCTGTGTGACCCTGATGAACCCGAAGACCGGCGGTGTCTTTGCCTCCTTCGGTGCGCACCCGAGCTTTCATGTGGCGCTGGAGCGTAGCCTGACCGAGCTGATGCAGGGCCGCAGCTTCGAGGGGTTGAACGACTTCATGCCGCCTACCTTCAACTCGTTGGCAGTGGCCGAACCGAACAACTTTGTCGAGCACTTCATCGACTCTTCCGGTGTGGTGTCCTGGCGGTTCTTCAGCGCCAACCATGACTTCGAGTTCTGCAACTGGGACTTCTCCGGCAGCAACGAAGAAGAGGTAGCCAGTCTGATGGCGATCCTCGAGGAACTCGGCAAGGAAGTCTATATGGCTGTCCATACCGACCTGGGGGCACCGGTATGCCGTGTGCTGGTGCCCGGGTATTCCGAGGTCTATCCGGTGGAGGACCTGATCTGGGACAACACCAACATGGCGCTCGACTATCGTGAGGACATCCTCAACATCCATGCCCTGAGTGATGAACAGCTCGGTGATCTGCTGGAGCGTCTGGAAGAGAGCCAGATCGATGAGCACATGGATATCATCACCTTGATCGGTATCGAGTTTGACGAGAATACGGTGTGGGGCCAGCTCAGCATTCTCGAACTGAAGTTGCTGGTCAATCTGGCCCTGCAGCAGCATGAAGAGGCTCTGGAACGGGTCGAGATGTTCCTCCAGTACAACGACAACACCGTGGTGCGGGGGCTGTTCTACCAGGCGATGCAGGCGGTGCTCGAGATTGTCCTCGATGAGGAACTCGAGCTGGACGATTACCGCTACAACCTTGGGCGCATGTTCGGTGAGGAAACCCTGCAGGCGGTGGTGGGCTCGGTGAGTGGTGAGGTGCGTTTCCACGGCCTGACGCCGACCAGCATGCAACTGGAAGGGCTGGAGAAGCACCAGCGCCTGATCGAGAGTTATCGCAAACTGCACGCCGCGCGTGCGGCTCGTGCGGCTGAGCGATAACCAACCCTGTTTGCGGCCCTGTATGCCGGGGCCTGCTGCTCTTGCCATGTAACCAACGACACCGCCGCCTTTCAGGGCGGCGGTGTCGTTGGTCATCCGATACTGAGGGGGGGGAGTGGTGAGTCAGCTGGCCATGGCCATGGAGCGACGAGTCACGAGACTCACACCGACATAGCATATGGCCTGGACCATGTTCAAGGAAGGTCGGCAGGGCTTGGTTGAGCTTCACCAGCAGTGAGCCGCGTGCCCATCGCAATGTCGGTAAGGGGAGCGCCAAGGTACTGCAGTTCATCACACTGGCATCGTTTTGAAAATCTGCCGAGGGGGATTCCTCGCTCCCTGTGCCTCGGTCCGCCCAGGAGGCGGGTGGTTAGCGTGACGCATGGAAATGGGGCAGTATCTGTTGAACAAGCTTCACTGGGCTGTGGTGCGATGAATCAGACAAAGCGGGAACAGGGGACACCGGACGGTCTCTCGGCAGAGTTCATCATTTCCGAGGCGGACTATCTCAAGGCGATGAAGCTGTTTGCCAGGATGACGCCAAAAGTATGGGGCGTTCTGGGCGCGCTGTTTGTCGTCATCGCACTGGCAGTACTTTTGGGTACTAATTCTGTGCGCGGTGTGGCGATCGGCGGTGGCATCGGTGGTGCCATTGCGTTAGTGATGTGTCGCGTCGCGAGCCCTGTGCTGGCAAGGCGCCACTACCGAAACTATCCAGCGATCAAGGCTCCCATCCGAATCCGGCTTCAGGATGATGGAGTGATGATGATCTCCGCAGATTCAAGGTATTTGCTGAAATGGCAGAACATCATCAAATGGCGGCACAATGATGAGTACGTGCTGTTGTACACCATGCCGCGGCTGTTCTACATCGTCCCCCGTCGTCTGACTGACAGTGGCTTTGATATCGCTGGACTGATGGCCTGGCTCGAAGGCAAGGTCGGACCGCCTCGCTGACTGGCCATGGCGCCCGGAGGATCACTTCGCGAGTGTCTGTCCGGCATGTTCGGTGCGCAGGCCTGTGCCACGATGGTCATCGCTCATCAGCCAGGGGCGTCCTACGCCTCGACTCCAGCAGCAGCCACTCCAGATAGTTCTTCTTCTCCATGGCAGCCGTGTCCTCCTGCAGAGCATGACGCTGCCCGGAACTGTCATCCTCCTGCCTATCTTCCTGATACTTCCACGTTTCTGCCTCTCTTCATTTCCAGCCTTTCGTTCCTGGCCCTTACATTCCTGGCCCTATGTATAAGTAACATCTCTTGAGAAATGTATATATAGTTGCTATCTGTTGTATATAACATGATGCGTGAAACATCCTTGGTGGAGTGTGATTTTGCTGATTCGAGCGTCTGGTGGCAGGCGAGGAGAGTAAACCCATGAACATGAACATGCAGTTTCTTCAGGATCTGCTGTCGCGAGTGGCCAGCAGATCACGTGAACAGGGCCCCGGTCTCGGGGGACGAGACAGCAGGAGCGGGGAGTCACCACTGGCTCAATTGAGCGCTGCCTGTCATACGTTGATGACGAGTGGCGGTGAAGCTTCGCGTATTCTCGTTGCTCAGCGGGCTCTCAAGTTGTACGCCGAGTTGGGGGAGGGGGATCGCGTAGCCTTCTTCTTGCTGCTTGCTGATCAGTACGCGGCGAACCCTGACGAGGTGCACAGGGCCTATGCGGCGTATCGAGATGAGGAAAGCAACAGTCACCTGGAACGTCTGTTCTCGGCCTGTGAGCCCGCCCGCCAGAACCTGTTACGGCGCCTCAATCTTTGCCCGGGTGGCACCTTCGAGCTGGTCAAGATGCGCGCCGATCTGCTGGGGTTGCTCAAGGAGCACCCGGAGCTCAAGCCGTTGGATGCGGACTTTGCCCACCTGTTTGCTTCCTGGTTCAACCGCGGCTTCCTGATGCTGGAAAGCATCGATTGGAATACCTCGGCAGCAGTGCTGGAAAAGGTCATTCACTATGAAGCCGTGCATGAAATTCATGACTGGGATGATCTGCGTCGTCGTCTCGGCCCACGGGATCGACGCTGTTATGCCTTCTTCCACCCTGCGACAGGCGATGAGCCGCTGATCTTCGTCGAGGTCGCGCTGTGCCGGGGCATGCCTGACAACATCCAGAGCATTCTCGAGTCCGGTGAAGAGCTCGATCCCGACAACGCGGACACGGCGGTGTTCTACAGCATCAGTAACTGCCAGCGCGGCCTGAAAGGGGTTTCGTTCGGCAACTTCCTGATCAAGCAGGTGGTTCAGGAACTCAAGCGGGAACTGCCCGGACTCAAGGAGTTCGTCACCTTGTCACCAGTACCGGGGTTCGCTGCCTGGCTCGAGAGCGAGAGTAGCGAAGGCAGCATCAAACTGTCCGAGGCTGCCGAACAGGTGCTTGAGGCAAGTGGCTGGCAGGAGAGCGTGGAACAACGCAAGACCCTCCGTACAGAGTTGCTGCCGTTGGCGGCGCGTTACTTTCTGGAAGCCCGCCACCCCAGTGGCCAACCCCTTGATCCCGTAGCGCGCTTTCATCTCGGCAATGGTGCCAGCCTGCACCGTCTCAACTGGCCCGGCGATACGTCCGACAAGGGACTGCGCCAGGCGCATGGCCTGATGGTCAACTATCGCTACCAGATCGATCAGATCGAACAGAACCACGAGGCCTACAGCCGCGAGGGCAGTGTCATCTGTTCTTCCGATATTCGCCGTCTGGTGGCGAAACAGAAATCCCGTCGTCAGGAGCAGGCCGGCGCCTGAGGGTCACCGTCCTGTAGCGCAGGCTTCCTGCTCATTTTCATCAGTGAGAAGACCATGAATCATAACCTCTATCTGCAGTTTCTCGCCCATTTCACCCAACAACCGGACAAGGTGTTGATCGACACGCCTGAGGGTGACGAGTATCGCTATATCGATGTCCAGACGGCCTCGCAGCGCCTGGCTAGCGTGCTGTCCGAACTTGGCGTACAGCCGGGGGATCGCGTGGCCGTACAGGTCGACAAGAGTCCTCAGGTGGTCATGTTGTATCTGGCCTGTCTGCAGGTTGGTGCGGTCTATCTGCCGTTGAATACGGCCTATACCGATGCTGAGGTTGAATACTTTCTTGGCGATGCTCGGCCGCAGTTGTATGTCTGTACGCCGGATAAGCTGGCCAACGCTCAGCAGTTCAGCCAGCAAGGGCTAGTGGTGCAGGTCGAGTGCCTGGGCACGGCAGGTGATGGAACCCTGATGGATCGCGCCGAGTCGGCCGAGCCGACCACTGAGGTGGCGCAACTGGATGGCAATGACCTGGCAGCAATTCTCTATACCTCCGGCACCACGGGGCGGGCCAAGGGCGCCATGCTCAGCCACGAGAATCTGGCCTCGAACAGCCGCTCTCTGGTTGAGGCCTGGCGCTACAGTGCCGATGACCACCTGCTGCATGCCTTGCCGATCTTCCATACCCACGGCTTGTTCGTGGCCTGCAACGTGACCCTGACGGCAGGAGCCTCCATGACGTTCATGTCACGGCTGGATGTTGACGGGTTGCTCGATCGAATGCCGACGGCGAGTGTGCTGATGGGTGTACCGACCTTCTACACGCGTCTACTGCAGTCACCGCGTCTGGACCAAGAGGTCGTGCGCAACATGCGTCTGTTCGTATCTGGTTCGGCGCCGCTACTGGCCGAGACCCATGAGGAATTTCAGCAGCGCACCGGTCACGCCATCCTTGAGCGCTATGGCATGACGGAAACCAACATGAATACCTCCAACCCCTATGTCGGCGCGCGTCGTCCCGGCACTGTGGGCATGCCGCTGCCCGGCGTGGAAGTGCGTATTACCGATCGTGAGAGTGGGCTGAGCGTGGCTCAGGGCGAGACCGGTATGGTTGAGGTGCGTGGGCCTAATGTCTTTCAGGGCTACTGGCAGATGCCCGAAAAGACCCGCTCGGAATTCCGCGACGATGGTTTCTTCATTACCGGTGATCTGGGGCGCATCGATGAGCAGGGTTATCTGCAGATTGTCGGGCGTGACAAGGATCTGGTGATTTCGGGAGGCTACAACGTCTACCCGAAGGAAATCGAGCAATTGATTGATGAGCTTCCCGGCGTCCTCGAATCGGCGGTGGTTGGTGTGGCTCACCCGGATCTGGGCGAGGGTGTCACGGCGGTGGTGGTGCTGAAGGACGGAGAGCGTCTCGACGAAGCGCAGGTCATCGCCAGCCTCCAGTCAAGCCTGGCACGCTACAAGCAGCCACGTCGGGTGTTCTTCGTCGATAGCCTGCCGCGCAATGTGATGGGCAAGGTTCAGAAGAATCAATTACGAGCGACCTATGCCGACATCTATCAGCACAAGGAGGCGACGACTGCCTGAAACGGTTCGCCCGCTTGAACGAACAGGGGCGGGCGACGTTACAACAAGTACGCCAGTGCGCGCCGACAAGAGCGCGACACTTCAGCAAGACGACAGCTTCATCACAACGATAACAGCGAGAAGTGACCATGGTGATTTACGGTGTTGCCCTGTTGGCAGGGTGCATGATGGCTGGCCTGATCGTAGGCGATCTGTTGGGTCAGCTACTGGGTATCGACTCCAATCTCGGAGGCGTGGGTATTGCCATGCTGCTGCTGATCTTCAGCACCAGTTGGCTCAAGGATCGTGGCCGTTTGCCCGAGGCAACGGCGTCCGGCATCAACTTCTGGAATGCCATGTACATTCCCATAGTGGTTGCCATGGCTGCCAGTCAGAACGTGGCGGCGGCCTTCAGCGGTGGTCTGGTGGCCATTCTGGCCGGCGCTCTAGCCGTGGTGCTGGGGTTGGTGATGGTCCCGGTCATTGCCGGCAAGCCCCGTGACGACAAGGCTTCTGGAGCAGTACCCAATTCCGAGGGGCGTTTGACCTCGGTATCCGAGCCGAGCCGCTGAGGGAGGAGCAAAAATGCTGGAATCACTACTGGAACTCTTCGACAAGTATCATCTCGTGGCGGCATTCGCGGTCATTGGCCTGACCATGTACGCAGCCTACTGGGTCAGCGCCCGCTTCACCCGCGGTAAACTGCACGGATCTGCCATCGCCATCATGATCGGCCTCGCGCTGGCGTACTTCGGTGGGGTGACGACCGAGGGTACCCATGGCCTGGCGGACATCAGTCTGTTCTCGGGACTCGGCTTGATGGGCGGAGGCATGCTGCGGGACCTGGCGATCATTGCAACGGCCTATGGTGTGCAGTTCAGCGAGATTCGCAAGGCAGGTGTTCGTGGCGTCATCGCACTGTTTGCCGGTGTCATCGTGTCCTTCGTGGCTGGCGCGGTGATTGCCGTGGCCTTTGGCTACACCGACCCCATCGACATCACCACCATCGGTGCCGGAGCCGTGACCTATATCGTTGGCCCGGTGACCGGCGCGACCCTGGGGGCGAGCTCCGAGGTAGTCGCGCTGTCGATCGCTGCCGGCCTGGTCAAGTCGATCCTCACCATGATTGCCACACCGATGACGGCGCGCCTGATCGGGCTGGACAACCCGCGTTCGGCGATGATCTTCGGTGGCTTGATCGGTACGACCAGCGGGGTGGCAGCAGGGCTTGCGGCGACGGACGCACGGCTGGTGCCTTATGGTGCCATGACCGCCACCTTCTATACCGGGCTCGGGATTCTGCTGGCGCCCACAGCGCTCTTCCTGGTGGTACGCGCACTGTTCTGAGGAACGGCGTTCACTGACTGACAAGGCGGTGACCGTAGGGGCTGATGCTCAAACGGTCGCTGCTGATTTTCCGGTTATCCTGCCAGGTTCCACTGGCCCATCCCTTTCTGCTGTAGATGCCTTCCCATCAGATGTCCGGGGCCTCCTTGCTTCTGGAAATCTGCTTCTGGAAATCTGCTTCTGGAAATTTGCTTCTGGCCATTTGACCGCCAGTAGCAGCTTCGGGCCTTGTCGCGTGAATATAGCCTCTTTGTTGATCCTCAGGGCATGCCAATTAATGAGCCTTGATTATTTTATAAGCGCTCGCTGTGCTGCTTTGGTACTGAGTTTTTGATTTTACTGGTGGGAAGTTTTTGATGCTGGTTAATTTGTAGTTAAGGTCGCATGTCATGACGCGCTGTTTAGTGTGTTTTATCTGGATCTTTATTTTTGATTCGCCCAGGTTCCATATTTGGCCTGAGACCTTTTTACTTGTGTTGTTCTCTATGTCTTCTGCCTCCTGAAAATTTGATATGGCGAAGTTTTCAAGAGGCTTTTGGTGATTCGACGATGGAGCCTGTGAGGCATGCTTCTCGGAGTGGATCAGAGAATGTTTGAGCGGTGGTCCGTAACGGTAAATGGTAAATGCCTTGAATGAATTTGATGGTTTTCGGCTGTTCCTCGAGGCATGAATTCATGACGAGTTTTATATATGGGCTTTTCTCCTGGGGATTTGGTTGTGCTGGCCAGAGAGGGATCAGGGTTTTTGAAATACGTAGCGATTATGGGTGTGGGGATAAGTATTGCTAATCCATTTCGGGATTCGAAGAACTCAAGATAGAGGATGCACAATGGTGAAGATTCTCCCTTATTCCCGACAGGGGCTTCCGGCAGGACGGAAATACTGTTACGGCATCGCCTGTATGGTGGCACTGTCGCTGGCCGGTTGTGCGGTGACTCCCGAGCCGTTTACGCAGCATGAGAACAGTCAACGAGCCTCGGATCTACTGGAGCGCTATACCGCTGATCAGGAACCGGTCACCGCACCGATTGATCTCTATACCGCCATGGCCAGGGCAATCAAATACAACCTCGACTATCGAGTTGAGTTGATGGAAACAGCGGCCCGTCTGCAGCAGTTGGATGTCAGCCGCTATGACATGCTGCCCCGCATTGTCGGCTCACTCAATTACAACGGACGCTCCAATGATGCAGGCAGCGTCAGCCAGTCACTGTTGACAGGGAAGACGTCGCTGGAGCCGTCAACCTCTTCGGAGCGTGAGTCCCTGGCCGGCGACTTGGCGTTGAGCTGGGATGTGCTGGATTTCGGACTGTCGTACGTCCGCGCCAAACAGAAAGCGGATGAAGTCCTTCAGGCGGAGGAGAACAAGCGTCGAGTGGTCCAGCGCATTGTCGAGGATGTGCGTTCAGCCTACTGGCGAGCGGCCAGTGCCGAACGCTTGATGGCCAGAACCCAGCAGCTCGAGGAGCGTACTCAACAGGCGCTGGATATGGCGCAACGTCAGAAGGCCAATCACCTCACCTCGCCCATGGCTGCACTGAGCTATCAGCGCGAACTGTTGTCGATCCGTCAGCAGCTTCAGCAGTTGACGCGGGAGCTCAAGGTGTCCAAACAGCAATTGGCAGCGTTGATGAACCTGCCCCCGGATACCGAATACAGCATTGTGGTACCGGCGCGTGATCTGGCCTGGGAATCGCTGAATATGAGCTATGACGACATGTTGCACCTGGCGGTGATGAATCGCCCGGAGCTGCATGAAGTTGCCTACAAGTTGCGCAGCAACGAAATGGAAGGCACAGCGGTGCTGCTGCAGACATTGCCCAGCCTGCGACTCTTCGCCGGTGCCAACTGGAGCAACGACGATTTCCTCTACAACAGTGACTGGGCGAGTTGGGGCGCCAAGGCCAGTTGGAACCTGTTGAATGTCTTCCGTATTCCAGCGGAACAGCAGCGCATCGAGGCGGGAGGCGAGTTGCTGGATGCCCGAGCCCAGGCACTGACTATGGCGGTGGCGACTCAGGTCTCGGTGAGTCGAGCACGCTACGCGCTGCGTCGCAAGGAACTGGAGACTGCACAGCGCTACCTCACCGTGCAATCCAGCATCGAGCACCAGATCGAGGCGGGGTATCGCGCAGAAAGCGTCAGTCGCCAGACCTGGATTCGTGAGCAGATGAATACTGTCGTTGCCGAGGCCAAGCTGGATGTGGCATTGGCGGATCTGCAGAGTGCCTATGCCAACGTCTACACCTCCATGGGGATCGATGCAGTCGATGCCAGCATGAGTGCCGACGAGAGTGTGGCGGAGCTGGCCGGTGACCTGCGTCACCTGTGGGCCGGACGCGGCGATGCCCTGGCACTGGCGGGAGATCTCTGACATGGCGATGTGGCGCAATGATGTTCGGCACATGCTGCTGGTGGCTGGACTGGCATCGCTGTGTTCGCTCCCTCTGCACAGCCTTGCACAGGAGTCGAGTGATCCTGGAGCGGATGCTACCGGAGAGGAAACCGCCGAAGTTTCGGGTACTCCATCGTCGGCTCCATTACCGGTGGGGAACCTACAACCGGTGGTGGCGACTGCGAGCACCGACGCGGCTGTGGATGAGAGGTCGAATGGCGTGGTTCGTGGTGTGTTGCGAGCAGAGCAGGAAGCTGTGCTGGCCAGCAACGTCTCGTCGCGGATCATTGCCATGCCGTTCAGGGAAGGTGACAGCTTCGACAGTGATGCCGAACTGGTGAAGTTCGACTGTTCTCGGTTTGAGGCTCAATTGCGTGGAGCAAGGGCGCAAGCCAATGCCGCCTCGCGGGATGCTGAAGTACAGCGTGAGCTGTTGAGCATGGGAGCCGGAGGTCGAGCCGATGCCGATATTGCCTTGTTCAAGGCGAGTCAGGGGCGTGCCGATGCCCAGGCCATCGAGAGTCAGATGCAGGGGTGTTCGATTCGGGCCCCCTTCGCCGGTAGTGTCGTTGAGCCGATGGTTCACCAGAACGAGACACCTGCGCCCAATGAGCCACTGATCCACATTGTCAGCGATGGTGCTCTGGAATTGCAGATGGTGGTGCCATCCTGCTGGTTGGCCTGGCTGACGGACGGCGCGACCTTCCATTTCCGAGTCGATGAGACCGGTGACATGTTGCAGGCGGAAGTGAGGAGGATGTCTGCAGCGGTCGATCCTGTCAGCCAGACAGTCAAGGTCATCAGTAGGGTGCTCGAGGTGCCGGAAGGAGTGTTGCCCGGCATGAGTGGTTCGGTGTACTGGCTGGAGGGAGACACACAGCCTGGTGATATTCAGGGCTGTCATTCGGAGTCTGCCGCGTGAGTGTGGCGGAGGTGCTGCCATCGGCGGTGGATCAGCCTGCCGCGAATGGACCCACCGGTGCTACCCGGGCTGGTATGGACGCTCCTTCTGAAACACAACGTCCGGTTGTCACCAGTCTGGACCATCTGGTTCGAATCGAAGGGGGGCTGCGTGCCTGTCGTTGCCTGGAGCAGCTGGCTGCCCATCTGGCCAACGAGACAGTAGCGCTGTTGCCGTTCTCCGAGTCTCTGGTATTCAAGCTGGAACGCGGGTGGCGAATGCAGGCTGCCAGTGGGCGCGCCACGGTGCAAAGAGATGTCTCCCGAGTACGTTGGTTCGAGCGCCTGGTGAGCCGCGTGTGGCAGCAGACCGACAGGCAGTTGGCGCCCACTGCTTTCGAGGTCTCCGGCTACGCCGATCCCGATGATGCGCTAACTCGGGAACAGGCCCAGCGCCAACTACTGTGGATACCGCTGGCTGATGCCGAACGCTCTGTCGGTCTGGGCTGGTTGCTCTGTCGGGCCTTGCCCTGGGAACCTCATCACCTGGTACTGGCCGAACGGCTTGCGGCGGCTTATGCCCATGGCGCCCATGCCATCCACGGGCGTCAGCGCCGTTGGCAGCCGTTGAAGGGAAGGGCGGTCTGGCTGGGAGTGGCGGGGATATCGGTGCTGGCCGCTGCAATGGCGCTGGTGCAGGTGCCCTTGATCACCCGTGCGCCGGTGGAAGTGGTGGCGGCGAGCCCCTTTGTGGTTGCTGCTCCCATGGAGGCCGTGGTTGACCGCATTCTGGTAACGCCTGGCACTGAGGTAGCCACCGGCACTCCTCTGGTGCAGCTCAATGACATTGAGTGGCGCAACAAGTATGAGGTGGCTCAGCGCCAGTTGGAGGTGGCCGAAGCGAGGACCTTGCGGCTACGTCAGGCATCGATCACCGATAGTGATGCTCGTCGTGAGTTGGCTATTGCACAGAGCGAGCAGCGTGTTGCGGAAGCCGAGCGTAACTACGCCCAGGTGATGCTCGACAAGACGCTGATCCGCGCACGAACTTCTGGTGTCGCATTGTACAGCGATCCTCGGGACTGGGTGGGCCGGCCAGTGGCGGTGGGAGAGGCGTTGATGCAGGTCGCCGATCCCGCTGATGTCGAGTTCCGTATTGAGGTGCCAGCGGCTGACGCAGTCAATCTTCTCCCAGACGCTCGGGTGGATGTCTTTCTCGATGCGGCGCCACTGGACCCTATCGAGGCCCATCTTGAACGCGCTTCCTACAAGGCTGAAGCCAACGCTGCCGGAATAGCCAACTTCACGGTCGCGGCGGGGGCGGAAATGCCTGACGGCGAGATTCCGCGTATGGGTTTGCGCGGCGTGGCACGCATTCATGGTGACCAGGTGTCACTGTTCTACTATCTATTTCGACGGCCGCTGGTGGCGCTCCGTCAGTTGACGGGGGTATAGCGCCATGCTTCCAGCCAACTCAGATTCCGGTGCTCCCGATGAACTACCACTGCCGCCGTTGCGCCAGGACTTGAAACTGATTCGCGGCGGAGCGGAAGGCGCGGATGACCAGCGCTGGAAGATCCATGATCCGTTGAGTGATCAGTTCTACGAGGTCAGTCAGGATGTCATTGATATCCTGTCGCTCTGGTATCTCGGGCAGGCCCAACGAATCGTTGATCAACTGCAGCGTGGCCTGCACCACGATATAGGTCTTGAGGCAGTGACGGAGGTGTTGGAGTTCCTGCGTCAGCACGAACTGCTGCAGGCACAGCCCGGTGAGAGCTACACCCGGGCGGCAGACAGGATCAAGGCAGGCAAGGGGCGCTGGTTCAGCAAGGTGTTGCACGGCTATCTGTTCTTTCGGGTGCCCTTGACGAGGCCTGCTCGCTTTCTACGTGCCACCATGCCGCTGGCCAGCCTGTTCTTCCAACCTCTGTTCTGGGGAATCACAGCACTGGCTGCCATGATCGGGCTGTTCCTGGTATCCCGTCAGTGGGAATCCTTCGTCACGACCCTGCCACAGATGTTCAGTGTCTCTGGCGTGGTGGCCTTCAGTCTGAGTCTGGTCGTTGTCAAGACACTCCATGAGTTGGGGCATGGGTATGCCGCGACGAGATCGGGGGTTCATGTCACCACTACCGGTGTGGCCTTCATTGTCATGATGCCAGTGCTGTACACCGATACTACCGATGCATGGCGGCTGTCATCACGTCGCAAAAGAGTCCTGATTGACGTTGCGGGTATCGCGGTGGAATTGATCATCGCGGTATATGCCACCCTGGCATGGGTGTTCCTGCCGGATGGACCAGTGCGCTACGTGGTGTTTGCGCTGGCCACAACTGGCTGGCTGGTCAGTCTGCTGGTCAACGTCAATCCGCTGATGCGCTTTGATGGCTATTACCTGTTCAGTGATCTGGTCGGAGTGGCCAATCTACAGGAGCGTTCCTTTGCCATGGGGCGTTGGTGGTTACGTGAAGCCCTGTTCGGGTACGGCGATGAGATTCCCGAGGAGACCACCGCATCACGACGGAGGTTGTTCATCGGCTTTGCCTTCGCCGTGTGGATCTATCGTTTTTTCCTGTTTCTTGGCATTGCCGTGCTGGTTTACCACTTCTTCTTCAAGGTCTTGGGACTGTTTCTGTTCCTGGTGGAAATCAGTTGGTTCATTGTGCTGCCGATCAGCCGTGAGTTGCTGGTGTGGTGGCAGAGGCGGCGAGATGTGGGACATCGCGTCGTTGTCACCATGATCGCTGGTCTGAGTGTACTGGCCGTGTTGATTGTCCCACTGCCGTTCACGGTACGCGCTCCGGCAGTTCTCGGTTCGGCCGAGCAGCATCCTGTTTACACACCGCATCCAGCGCGCATCGAACAGGTGTTGGTGGATGTGGGAGACAGGGTGGTCAAGGGACAACCTCTGGTGCAGTTGTCCGATCCCGAATTGAGCCAACGCATCGCTGCTGCTGTCGAGCGACGCTATCTCCTCAAGGCCCGGCTTGATCGGCGCAGTGCGGATCAACAGGACCGAGCGGAAAGCCTGGTACTGGATAGTGAGCTGGTGTCTGTGGAGCAGGAGCTCGATGGGCTCAAGCGGGAGCAGCAGCAGTTGCAGCTCAAGTCACATATCGATGGTGTCGTGGTCCAGCGCGATGACAACCTTCACACGGGGCGCTGGGTCAACGACAGCACTCGGCTGCTGCTGGTGGCCCAGCCACGAGCACTTGTCGTTCAGGGATACATCAACAGCGACGAGTTGAACCGAGTTCACCCGGGCCAGGCCGGAAGCTTTGTCGATCAGCAGTTTGTTCTGCCTCCGCTGAACATCGAGATCGATGAAGTTGCCGGTGCAGCGGCGGACTCCCTGGATAACTGGATGTTGGCTTCTGTCCATGGCGGCTCGGTGCCGTCGCGTATGGATGGTGAGACAGCGCATGCCGAAGGAGCAGAGTTTTCTCTGACAGCGCATGTGACCGGTGATAGCCCGGCCAGCCTTACCGAATTGCGTGGAGAAATGCAGTTTCGCGGAGAGCCGATCAGCCTCGCCGCTCGTGGTTTCAACCAGATCATCAAGGTGCTCTTGCGTGAGATGTCGGCGTAGGCCGCTATCGGCAAGATGACAGAAGGAGAGTTGTCATGACCAGCAAAGGAACCCCCTCAGTGAGCCCCACCGACAAGCCCTTGAAGAAAGAACGCAGCGCCTTGTTGCTTCGCGCACTGGAGCCTCGCATGTTGTTGGATGCGGCTGGTGCGATCACCGCGAGCAAGGCGGCCTCCGATGTGGCCACCGATCACCACGACCAGACACCGCCGCCTGCGGTAGCACCCACCACAGATCTAATGCGAGCACTGGGTATGCAGCAGGCAGAACGCAGCGCCCCTTCGGATCAGCGCACCGAGTCAGCGCACGACGGTGGAGTTACAACACCTCATGATATCTACTTCATTGATGCCGCGGTGGAGGAGAGCAGCGAACTAGTCAAGGACCTTCCTCCCGGTGCCGAGGTTCATATCCTTGATGCTCACCGTGATGGCGTCGAGCAGATCGCTGAGGTAGTGGGAAATCGCAAGGGCATAGACGCCATCCATATTCTCGGCCATGGCCATGAAGGTTCGTTGCAGTTGGGCAACGGGATACTCGATAGCGCCAGTGTCGAAGCCCAATACCGTGATGAGCTGGCAATCATCAAGAGCGCCTTGTCTGATTCCGCGGACCTTCTGATCTATGGCTGTGACTTTGCCGGCAATGAGGTCGGTCGACAGTTGGCGGACCAGTTGGCATTCATCACCGGTGCCGACGTTGCGGCGTCCACCGACTATACCGGTACGGCCAGCAAGGGCGGTGACTGGGATCTGGAATATCAGCGTGGTGATATCAATGCTGCCGTGGTGTTGTCAGATGACTGGAATCATCTGATGGCCCCGCCTTCCATTGATCTGGATACCGGGCGTGATGGAAGTGGTTCCACCATTATCTATGACAAGGGCTCGGTTATCATCGGGAAGGATATCTCGATAGAAGATCCGGATAATGCCGGGATCAAGTCAATGACGGTCACGCTCGAAAATGCTGGAGAGGGAGATTTCCTGTATCTATCCAAGCAACAGGATCACATCATTTATACTTATGATCCTGAAAATGGAACCCTGGTGTTGTCCGGTTCGACCAATGCGGCAGAATATCAAGCAGCGCTCGCTGACGTGCGATTTTCCACGACAAGGGGGGACCTGGCATCACGCACCATTACAGTAAAGGCTGTTTCCAATAGTGGAGGTGCTGAGACAAACGCGGCTGTTTCCACTATCAACCTTGTTGATACTGATGGCGATGGGGTTTTAAATAATGTAGATATTGATAACGATAATGATGGGATTGTTAATGGCAACGAAAAATTAGTTACTGAAGATACAGTGGATTTTTCTGCAAGTAGCGGGCAATCTCATACGTTCATCACTTCTGGAGGTAGTGAAGGAGTTGTTTTTGATGTCTTTACGCTGGACAACTCTTTTAATCTTACCATCAATGGGAAAGCAATATCAGGAGAGGATCTTCAGTTTTATACCGGTGGAGGCGGGAACCAGGTGCGCTTCCAGGATGGTAGTGCCTATGGTGCTATATGGATGATGAGGGGGAGCGCAGATCGTCCTTTGGTGCGTATAACTGTTGATGTGGATGGCAATGTCAAACTTTTTGGCTCGCGAACAAGTCGTGGGCCTCTTGAGGAGCTTGTGGTCTACAATGGAAATAAAATTTCCGATGATAATGTCTATAAGTTTGAAAAAGTAGAGTGGAGCAGTACTGGTGAAGATGTTGTTGTTGTTTCTCAGGAAGTGATTGGGGCTACATATGTTACGGGGCGCTCCTATGGGTATAAAGTCGTCGATATTGATGAGGATGAAGATGGGGTTGGCGATTCACTTGATATTGATGTAGATAATGATGGTATCACCGATAATGTCGAGGCTCAGGCAACCAGCGACTATATCGCACCGTCCGGTGTCGATAAAGATGGTGACGGGCTGGACGATGCTTACGATACCAATATCGGGGACACCAGTGCGGTAGCCAGTGTCGGCCTGATTCCAGTCGATACGGACAGCGATGGCCTTGGTGACTATCAGGACGGTGATAGTGATAATGATGGCTGGCTGGATATTGCCGAGCGTGGCGATGGGCAACCTGATTCGATCACTGATACTACCGATAGCGATGGCGATGGTCTGCTGGATATCTTTGAAGGAAAAGATATCAATGATGGCTATGATGCCAATGATGATAACGTGGTAAATGGTAAATTCAATCTGGCCGACAGTGATGATGATACCGTTGATGATGGGTCTGATGCTGTGGCGATGAATTTTGATTTTGATTATCGAGATTCACGGTTCAATATCGATACAGATGGCGATCGCGTGCTGGATGATGTTGATATTGATGATGATAATGACGGAATCATAGATGCTGTTGAAGACTCGTCAACCAAGGACGAGATATTCAATATAACTGATGGCCTTAGCCCTGGAAAGCATTCAGGGGATGCTTTTGTTGAAGATGGGTTTACTGTGGGTGTGGCTGACACTGAAACACTCGATATTATATCAAGTGATATTAATGTGATAGATCACAAGGGGGATTCTGACAAGAAGCTTGTTTATGAATATGGGAATGCTGTGAGTATTACCCTGGAGAACGAGTCTGGTGGGTACTCCAGTGACTATGTTTCAATTATGGCTGATCCTGCCGTCGATGGAAGTATTATCACTATCGTGGCAAGAGATATTAATGGAAAAGAGATATTCCGTCGGCAATTTCCTGACGGAAAAACATACACTATAGACTCTTCCATGACCCTTGGAGGGGCAGGAATTCATCAGATATTTATCTGGGGGTCAAAAGGCACCACTGCGGTTGATCAGATTGGCTTTAATGCAGCTCGATTTACGCAATCTGATAGTGATAATGATGGTATAGAAGACCGTCTGGATATTGACTCTGATAATGATGGCATCACCGATAATGTCGAGGCTCAGACAAGCAACGACTATATCGCACCCTCTGGTATCGATGAGGATGGCGATGGCCTGGATGACGCCTATGATGCGGCCATTGGTGACACCAGCGCAGCCGCCAGCCGGGGGCTGACTCCCGTGGATACCGATAGCGATGGTGCCGCGGATTATCTGGATGAGGACAGTGATGACGACGGACTGCTGGACGTCGCAGAACGTGGCGATGGGCAACCTGATTCGATCACTGATACTACCGATAGCGATGGCGATGGTCTGCTGGACATCTTTGAAGGTAGCGATGCCAGGGACGGCTATGATGCCAATGACGAGAATATCCAGGATGGCAGCTTCAACCTGGCCGACAGCGATCAGGACATGCTGCATGGCGAGGGCAAAGCCGAGCCCTCCGGTATCGATTACGACTATCGTGATGATGCGCGTATTGCTCCACCGACGCCGGTCGATGACACCATCTCGGTAACGGAAGACACGCCGTTGATCGTAGGCCCTGCAGGTGGCATTGCTGCCAATGATGCCAATGTCACCAACGGTAAGGTGGTGGGGGCCACCATCGATACTGATGGTGATGGCAAGCCTGACATGGCATTTCCCATCGACAAGGCGACCGACATCAAGGACGCCGACGGCAAGCTGGTGGGCACCATGACGCTGGGGGCTGATGGTTCCTACAGTTTTGTTCCGGCCGCCAACTACTACGGTGCCGTGCCGGTCATCAGCTACGTGATCAAGGGACCGGGAGGATACGGAACGGCCAACATCTACATTACTGTCAAGCCGGTGAACGACACCCCCATTGCGGAGGATGATCACAATACCACGGCTGAGGACACTCCCCTTGTGGTGGAGGCCAATGAAGGAGTGTTGGCCAATGACGCTGATATCGAAGGCGACTCGCTCAGCGTGGTGGACTTCTCCATCGAGGGCATCGACGGCACTTTCGAGGCCGGAGAGACTGTCAGTATCGCGGGTATCGGCATCCTGACACTGAGTGCGGACGGTTCCTATATGTTTGTGCCGGCACGCAACTACCATGGCGATGTGCCGGCCATCAGTTACCGCGTGAGTGACGGTGATGCCACGGCAACAGCGACGCTGGCGCTCACGGTGACCTCCGTCGAGGATGTTGTGACCATTGATGATCTTGATGACGGCAGTGATGCAGGAAGTGATGGTGAAGTCGATGAGGCTGGGTTGCCGAGCGGCACCATGGCGAATACTGCCGGAGAGCAGTACTCCGGCAATTTCACCATCAGCAATGCCGAAGGCCTGGAGCAGTTGACCATTGCCGGAGTCACCATCAGCTTCGTCGAACTTGTGGCGAGTGCGGATTCCCCTCTGACCATCGGTGGTGATTACGGCACCCTGACCATTACCGGCCTGGATCTGGCGACTGGTGTGGTCACTTATAGCTATGTTCTTGAACACCGAGCGGACCACATGGCAGGTCCGGTAGCCGACAGCTTCACGATGAGCCTGACCGATGGTGATGGTGATGTCATCACCCATGCCGGTAGTCTGGCGATTACCATCCTCGATGATCAACCCACCGCAGGTAATGATCAGCAGGGAATGACCGAAGACGCTTCGCCCCGAGGGGTCAGTGGTAGTGTGCTGGACAATGATGAAGCGGGTGCCGATACCACCGAACAGCCCATTACCGGGGTGGCGGGAGGGACAGAAACACCGGATGCCACAGGTACCGGCCAGCCGGTGGATGGCCAATATGGCACCCTGACACTCAATGCCGATGGCAGCTACGTGTATGTGCTTGACGAGGCCAACGCCGCCGTCGATGCGTTACAGAAGGGTGAGATCCTGACGGAAGTCTTTACCTACCAGTATACCGACGCTGATGGAAGTACTGCGACAGCGACACTGACGGTGACCATCCACGGTGCCAACGATGCCCCTGAAGCACAGGCTGAATCATTGACCGTTGCCGAGGATAACTCAGGTACCGGGCAGGTCACGGCCAATGATGTCGAGGGGGATGATCTCAGCTACCGCATCACTACCCCCCCGGCTCATGGAACCGTGGTGATCGAGGCGGATGGCAGCTATGCCTACACGCCGGACACTAATTACAACGGCAAGGACAGCTTCGAGGTCACGGTATCCGATGGCCATGGTGGTACCACTGTCGTCAAGGTGCCGGTGACAGTAACGCCAGTGAATGATGCGCCGACCGCAGCCAACGACACGGCTTCGGCAGTGGAAGACCAGACTCTTGAGGTGCCAGCGTCCGAGGGGGTACTCAGCAACGACCATGATCTGGATGGCGATACGCTGGTAGTCAGCGGCTTCACCATCGAAGGCATGAGTGAGACCTTCAGGGCCGGTGATACGGCAGTGATTGATGGGGTGGGGGCTCTGACACTGAATGCGGACGGCTCCTACACCTTTGAACCCGCATCGAACTACAACGGACCAGTGCCCGACGTACGCTACACCATCAACGATGGGCATGGCGGTGAAGCCTCCGCCAGATTGTTGGTGGAGGTCAGTGCCCAGGACGACAGCGTTGTTATCGATGGCCTGGATGATGGTAGTGCCGGTGGCACCGATGGCAGTGTCAAGGAAGCCGGATTAGCTGACGGGTCGGACGCGGATTCCGGCAGCGAGCAACTGGATGGCTCCTTCAATGTCGGCCCCGCCGACAGCCTGCGCAGCATGACCGTTGGTGGGACGACGCTGACCATCGCTCAGTTGCTGGAGAGTGCCGAATCGCCTATCGAGATTGCCGGACGTCATGGCATTCTGACCATCACCGGCTACGACGCATCCAGTGGCACGTTAAGCTATCAGTATGAGCTGACCTCCACCGTCAACCACGCCAGGGGAGATGTCAGCGAAGTCTTTGCCATCGGTGTCACCGACGTGGATGGCGATACCACGGCGAAGGCTGGCCGTCTTGCTTTCGAGATCATTGATGATACCCCGCGCCCCGTGGACGATGCAGACTCGGTCAGTGAGGGCGACGAAAGAGCGATAAATGGCTCGGTCAGCGATAATGATGTGGCAGGTGCGGATGGCGCAGAGGCTGCTGTAACAGGCGTAGGGACCGATGAGGCGGCGACAACGGCTGGTAACGTAGGAGAGGCGATCACTGGCGCCTATGGCACTTTGACGCTGAATGCCGATGGCAGCTACCGCTATGTGCTCGACAACAGTAACCTCGAGGTCAACGCGCTGCAGAAGGGGGAGGCGCTGACCGATACCTTTACCTATCAGACCACCGATGCCGACGGTGACGCGGTCGTCGCCACGCTCAGGATCACCATTGACGGCGTCAATGATGCCCCCGAAGCGACAACGGAGACCGTGACCGTCCCCGAGGATGGAGCGGCAACGGGGCAGGTGAGCGGCACCGATGTCGAGGGTGATGACCTTGCCTACCGTCTGGATGATGGCCCGAAGCATGGCTCCGTGGTGGTCAACGAGGATGGCTCCTTCCGCTATACGCCTGACCAGAATTTCACCGGCGAGGACAGCTTCACGGTGGTGGTGGATGACGGTCATGGCGGCACGACAACGGTTACCGTGCCGATCACGGTAACGCCGGTCAACGATGCGCCGAGCACGGCCGACGATCACAAGACCGCGACGGAAGATACGCCCCTGGTGGTCGATGCCGATAGCGGCGTGCTGGCCAACGATAGTGATATCGATGGCGACGCCATGAGCGTGACCGGCTTCACCATCGATGGACATACCTACAGTGCCGGCGATGCCGCTGTTATCGATGGTGTTGGCACCCTGACCCTCAATGCCGATGGCTCTTATCGGTTCGTTCCCGCCGAGAACTATAACGGCCCGGTACCGGTCATCACCTACACCGTCAGTGATGGGCATGGTGGTGAGGCTACCGCCCGCTTGACGCTGGATGTCGCCAGTGTGAATGACAACATCGTCGTGGACGGACTGGATGATGGAGTTGAGGACGGCTCGGATGGTTCCGTTCAGGAGTCTGCGCTGGCCGATGGTAGTGGTGGTGGCACCACGCGCCATGCCGGTAGTTTTACCGTGGGCCCCGCGGAAAGTCTCGATAGTGTGACCATCAGCGGCACCGAAATCAGCCTTGCCGAACTGCTGGCCAGTGGCGAGACGCCGGTGGTGATCGAGGGTGCCCATGGCACCTTGACGATCAATGGCTATGACGCCGCGACAGGCAAGGTCAGTTATGTCTACACCCTGACATCACATGCCGATCACTCCAGTGAGCAGCAGCCGGTCAAGGACAGCTTCGTGATCGGTGTGACCGATGCCGATGGTGATGTGACCAGCAATGCCGGTACCCTGGCGATGTCGATTGTCGATGATGCTCCCGTTGCCGAGGCCGACAGCGATAGCGTCATCAATATCCCTGATCAGCCCAGCAGTACTGCCGATGGTAACGTGATCACCGGCAAGGGCGGCCAGGACCCCGGCACAAGCGATGGCAGTCCGGATACCGTTGGAGCGGATGGGGTGGTGGTCAGCGGCGTGGTATCAGGCGAAGGCGATGGAGTCACGCCGGTGGCGGCCGATGTCGGCAAGCAGATTACCGGCAAATACGGCACGCTGACGCTCAATGACGATGGCAGCTACCTCTACGAACCGGACCTGGATAACGAGGCGGTAAAGAGCCTGACGGGAGGCTCCTCGGTTACCGATATCTTCACCTACCAGATTACCGATGCGGACGGCGACACCTCGGTGGCCACCCTGAAGATCGATGTGTCCAGTACACCGACGCTGATGGATACCACCGGTGGGGTGGTACGCGAGTCAGATCTTGCCGAGGGCAGCAACCCGGATGGCAATGCCGATGTGTACAACGGCGACTTCAAGGTCGTGCTGTCCGAGGAGTTCCCGTTGGCCACGCTGACGGTGGGCGACCAGACCTTCAGCCTGCAGGACCTGTTGAGTTTCAGTGAGGATTCATCATCCGCGAAGATCATCACCGAACATGGTTATATCGTGATCACTGGCTATCAGCAGGGCGACAACGCCACTGATACCGTCAGTTATCGTTTTGTGCTTGAGACACCTGCTTCCCACGGGGGTGGTCCCGTGGTCGATAGCGTCGACATGAGCCTGACGGATGAGGCCGGTAACGATACCAGCGCACATGCGAAGTCCCTGCGTGTGGCGATTCGTGATGATATTGGCCGAGCAGTGGATGATACCGGTGGCATCACTGAGAACAGTACGGGGCCTATCGAAGGCTCGGTGATCAGCAATGATGTGAAGGGCGCTGATGGGACGAACTCACCGGTCACTGGCGTGGGAAGCGATGAGCACAGCGCCACGGCGGCCAATGTGGGGAGCGCAGTAGATGGTGACTATGGAAGGTTGACGCTCAACGCCGACGGCACCTACCGCTACGTGCTTGACAACAGCAACTCGACAGTCAACGCGCTTCAAGAAGGCGAGACGCTGACCGAGACCTTCACCTACCAGATCACCGACGCCGATGGCGATGTCTCCATCGCGACCCTGACCTTGACCATCAGTGGCGCCAATGATGATCCGACAGCTTCCAGCGAGCCGGTCAATACCCGCGAGGATGCGCCTGTCGATGGCCGTATCGTCAGCGAGGACGTCGATGGAGATGAACTCAGCTACGAACTGGATGAGGGTAAGGGGCCGACACATGGCACTGTGGTGGTCAACGAGGATGGCACCTTCCGCTATACGCCTGATCCCGACTTTACTGGCGAAGACAGCTTTACGGTGGTGGTGGACGATGGTCATGGTGGCAAGACACTGGTTGAAGTGCCGGTCACCATCGAGGCCGTCAACGATGCGCCGGTCTCCGCGGATGATGCCGACAGTCTGGCCGAGGACACCACGCTTGTCGTCAATGCGGATGAAGGCGTGCTTGCCAATGACAGCGATGTCGATGATGACAGCCTGGTCGTCAGTGGCTTCACCATCGATGGCATGAGCGAGTCCTTCGACGCCGGAGACACGGCAGTCATCGATGGTGTAGGTGAGCTGACATTGAATGAGGACGGCTCCTGGACATTCACACCAGCGAGCAACTATCACGGCCCGGTGCCGGTAGTGACCTACACCATCAGCGACGGCAATGGTGGTACCGACAGCGGCAGTCTGACGCTCGAGGTCACAGGCGTCGATGATGTGGTGGAGATCGATGGCCTGAACGATGGAGATGTCGCAGGGACCGATGGACAGGCCGATGAAGGAGCGCTGGATGGTGGCTCGCATGCCTCGGACAACACCGAGACATGGCCCGGGGGCTTCAATATCGGGCCGTCCGATAGCGTGGCCAGCCTGGTGATCGGTGGCCGTGAGCTATCGATTGACGAGTTGAAGGCCAGCGACAGCACGGCGATCATCATCAAGGGCCGCTTCGGCACCTTGACCATCAATGGCTATGATTTGGCCACTGGCGCTGTCAGCTATGAATACACACTGACTCGGCATGCCGATCATGGTGCAGGAGATGTCGGCGAAAGCTTCCGCATCGGCGTCACCGATACGGATGGTGAGACCAGGCACAATGCCGGTACGCTGGTGATCACCATCCTTGATGATGCCCCCCTGGCTGACAATGACAGCGGAGACGTACAGGAAGACGGCGACAACCCGGTATCCGGCAATGTGCTGACCAACGATACCGGCAGCGCAGATGGCATCGACATCAGCGGAGTGGCCCGTGGTGGAGAAACGCCGGATGCTGCCGGCATCGGCGACGTGGTGAAGGGTGAGTACGGGGAGCTCGTCCTCAATGCCAATGGCAGCTACAGCTACAGTCTGGACAACAGTAACGCGAAGGTGAACGCACTCCAGAAGGGCGCGACGCTGACCGAGACCTTTACCTATCAGGTCACCGACGCTGATGGCAGCACCTCTACCGCCACCCTGACCCTGGTCATCCACGGAGCCAATGATGCCCCCACAGCGAGTGCCGAGGCGGTAACGACTCAGGAGGATGTGCCCGTCTCCGGCGCCATCACCACTCATGATGTGGAGGGGGACGAACTGAGCTTCAGTGTGGTGGATGAGCCGTCCAGTGGCACCCTTGTGCTCAATGATGACGGCACCTTCACCTACACGCCGGACAGCAATACCAAGGGCGCAGACTCCTTCCGTGTCAAGGTCGATGATGGCCATGGCGGCACCACCATCGTGACGGTTCCGGTCAAGGTGATGCCGGTGAACGATGCCCCGGTGGCCAGGGATGACGCTACGACCACGCGCGAGGACACTCCGATCACGGTCGACGCTGAGTCGGGACTGCTGGCCAACGACCGCGACATCGAGGGGGATGAGCTGGTGGTCCGCGATTTCTCCATCGAGGGGATCGATGGCACCTTCTCTGCGGGCGACTCTGCCTCAATCCCGGGCGTTGGTGAACTGACCGTGAACACCGACGGCTCCTGGCAGTTCGTGCCGGCAGACAACTATCACGGCGAGGTGCCGGCGATCAGCTACACGGTGGCTGATCCATCAGGCGACACCGATACCGGAGTGTTGAAGCTGTCAGTCACTGCGGTGGACGACGTGATCACCATCGATGGTCTGAACGATGGCTCCGCCGGAACTGATGGTTTGGTCAATGAAGCGGGACTGAGTGACGGCAGCCGACCGGGAGAGGCCGCGACCCGCCATGATGGCACTTTTGTGGTCGGACCCGACAACAGCCTGGCCATTCTGACCATTGACGGCACCGATATCAGCATTGATGAACTGCACAATAGCGGTTCGACACCGATCAGGATTGCCGGTGAACATGGCACGCTAGTGATCAATGGCTATGACGCGCAGTCCGGTACCGTAAGCTATCGTTTCACCCTCGAGCGAGCTGCGGACCATTCCGCCCGTGGTGTGAAGGATGTGTTTACGGTGGGATTCACCGACACGGACGGAGAAGTGACCCACAATGCCGCTAGCCTGGCGATCGCGATCATCGACGATGCACCGGACACGGTTGCTGATGACGACGGGATCAATGAGGGGCAGACGTCGATTTCTGGTGATGTATCGACCAATGACCGTCCGGGTGCTGATGGTGCAGAAGCCGCAGTGACAGGTGTAGTCGCCGGGAATGAGGGCAAGCCGGCGGGCAACATTGGTCGTCCGATCAATGGCCGGCATGGTCAGTTGATCATGGACGCTGATGGCAGCTATCAGTATGTGCTCAACAATGACGATCCGGCTGTCGACGCCCTGCAGGAAGGCGAGAGTATCACTGACGTATTCTGCTACAAGACCACCGATGCGGACGGTGATGTCAGGCTCGCTACACTGACGGTGACCATCCATGGTGACAACGATGACCCCACCGCCTCAACTCAGGACATCACCACCAGTGAGGATGCACCGGTAGAGGGGCAGATCACTGCCGAGGATGTGGATGGTGACGAGCTGACCTTCGAGGTCATCGACGGCCCATCCAAGGGCACTGTGGTGATCAACGATGATGGGACCTTCACCTATACACCGACGCAGGACAGCAACGGCAATGACAGCTTCACAGTGCTGGTCGATGACGGCCATGGTGGCACCACCACGGTGACGGTTCCGGTCTCGGTGTTGCCGGTCAACGATGCGCCGGTGACATCAGCGGATACGGCCAGCCTGGCCGAGGATACGGCACTTGTCGTCGAGGCGGATGAGGGAGTACTGGCCAATGACACGGATGTCGATGATGACCCACTGAGTGTGACCGGCTTCGAGGTTGCCGGTATTGATGGGACCTTCACTGCCGGAGAGACGGTGGTCATCGATGGCGTGGGTGAGTTGACGCTGAATGCAGATGGCTCCTATGCGTTCGTGCCTGTGCCCGACCATCACGGCGAGGTGCCGACGATCACCTACACGGTCACCGATGGTGCGGGAGCCACCTCGACCGGGACACTGGACCTGAACGTGACGGCGGTTGATGACAGGGTCGTCATCGACGGTCTCGATGACGGTCATGATGTGGATGGCGGCGGCGCCAGTGACGGTAGCGTCGAGGAAGCCTCATTGCCGGAGGGCAGCCACCCCGGCCATGACGGGCGCTCGTCCAGCGGCGACATGACCATCCACAACCTCGATGCTCTGACCTCGATCCAGATCGGTGATACGACCATCAGTCGTGACGAACTGATCGCTGCGGGTGATCGCCCGATTGTCATTGAAGGGCGTTTTGGCACTTTGACCCTCAATGGCTTCGATACGCAGACCGGCAAGCTCTGCTATGTCTACGAACTGTCCCGCTCGGCAGACCATACCCAGGGAGCGGTGCGGGATGTCTTCGCACTGGAGGTGACCGATGTTGACGGTGATGTGGATCGACACGCCGGTCACCTGGCCATCGCCGTCCTGGATGATGCTCCCGAGGCCATGGCTGACGCGGGAAGTGTCAACGAGGATGCCGCCGGCGCGATCCAGGGCAATGTGATCGACAATGATACCGCTGGTGTCGATGGTGCCGACATTCAGGTCACCGGCATCACCGGCAGTGGTGGCGAGGCGGAGGCAGGGTTGCCCGTCGAGGGGCGCTTCGGGCAATTGGTGATGAATGCCGATGGCAGCTATCGCTATGTTCTCGACAATGACCATCCGCAGGTTGATGCACTGCAGGTGGGCGAGAGTCTGACCGAGGTCTTTACCTACCAGGTGATGGATGCCGACGGCAGCCTGTCGGAAGCCACGCTGACGCTGACGATTCACGGCGCCAATGATGCCCCGGAAGCGACGGTGATACCGGCGGAGGGCCAGCAGGATACACCCATCGAGGGCAACATCCCGGTAACGGATGTAGAGGGAGATGATGTCTCCTTCACCATCGTCACCCCGCCGCAGAACGGCAGTCTGGTCATCAATGACGACGGCAGTTTCATCTATGTCCCCGAGCCCGGCACCAGTGGCAGCGACAGCTTCACGGTGGTGGTCGACGATGGGCATGGCGGCACCACCACCGTCACCATTCCGGTGATCGTGGAAGATATCAACGACGCGCCTGAGGCACATGCCGACCCTGTCGAGGGCAAGGAAGATAGGCCCGTCGATGGCAAGGTGGTTGCTGAGGATCTCGACGGGGACAGCCTGGACTTCCGTGTGCCGGAGCAACCGGCCAACGGTAGCGTCATCATCCATAAGGACGGCAGCTATACCTATATACCGGACAGTGGCTTCACTGGCGAGGACAGCTTTGTGGTCATCGTCAGTGATGGCCGTGGCGGTCAGGCCGAAGTCGTCGTGCATATCACCATCGAGCCTGGCGCCGGTCACTACGTTCCGCCCATTGCACCGGCCTCGCCGGACGTAGTGCCTTCCGGGCCGACGGCAGCGGAATCCTCGACGCCATCACGCCCGGTGATCAGTGATTCGGTGAACGAACTGTCTGACCTGGGAGGACTTCGTGACATCACGGCTGATCGCGCTGTCGAACAGGCTGTTGATGCTGCCTCTGATCTGGGAGGGCTGCCGGAACTGGGGGCCAATGGTGTTGTCCTGGCGACGGTCAATGCCATTGATCCGCTCCGGGATCATGCCGGAGCGAAGGACCTCTGGAACGACCGCATGGCTGGTCGTATGGTCGAGCCGGGCGGCGCCCAGCCGGCAATGCATGCATCGAACATTGCCGGTGATGGCCGTGTGGCGGTGGACCTGGCTATCGAGGCCAGCCAGGCCAGACTCTCGGTAGGCGATCTGGTGGCTGATGCTCAGGGTGCGGTGACCCATATGGATATCCGAATGGCCAATGGCGCTGCGCTGCCTGGCTGGATCAATACCGGCACGCGAGGTGATGTGATCATCGACCGTGTACCGGGGGCCGAGCAGATCTCGCTGAGGGTCAGCCTGGACCGAGAGGGCGGCGACACTCGCAGCTACCGCGTTACCCTCGACCTGAACACTGGCGAGATCAAGGTGAACGCCTTGAATGCTTATCCTCGCCAGGCGAGTGCTGCTATGTCATTTGCCGACCAACTGGCGCAGGCCAGTAGCTGGAATGGTGATCTGGCAGAGGGGCTGGCTCGCAACGACGAGCTAAAGCAGGGCTGATGTAGTACACCGGCAGCGGCCATTCGTGCCGCTGCCGACTTCTTGTTCTCTTCCCCCCATGATTCCCTTCCCTCCACGAACGAGAGCCTTTCTCTCGCTCGCTCAACATCCCGCTAGCCGCGGCGCCATGTTCCCTGCTACGGCTGGAAATATGGCTTCATCGCGCGATCATTACGGCACAAATTGGTTGATGTATTTATATTTTCTCCTGGGAAGTGAATCGTGGTTATTATTTAATGATTAAAAAACAATAAGATAGATTAAAATAGGAGAATTGGTTTGAATTTTTCGACCAAGGTTGCATTTCTGATTGGTCGACCAATACATATCTTTTAATGGTCAACCAATTATCGAGAGGTGCTCCATGGAGGCTTCGTCAGTGGGTGTCGAGCAGAACGACATCGAGCAGTTGAGACAGCATGCCTATCGCATCCGGCGCAACGCCTTGCTGATGGGCGAGGTTCAGGGGCAAGGCTATGTCGGTCAGGCGCTGGGCGTCTCCGATGTCCTGGCGGTGGCGTACTTTCGTCACCTGAACTTCAAGCCCAGCGATCCCGAGTGGGAAGGGCGCGATCGCTTCCTGCTGTCGATCGGTCATTACGCCATTGCGCTTTACGCTGCGCTGGTCGAGGCCGGTATTGTCGATGAGCAGGAAATCGACAACTACGGCAGTGATGACAGCATCCTGCCGATGTCGGGCATGGCAGCCTATACCCCGGGTATGGAAATCACCGGTGGCTCTCTGGGGCATGGTCTGGGGATTGGTGTCGGCATGGCGCTGGGACTCAAGCGCAAGCAGAGCGCTTCACGCATCTACAACCTGCTTTCCGACGGCGAACTCAATGAAGGCGCTACCTGGGAAGCGGCAGCCTCCGCGGCTCACTGGAAGCTGGACAACCTGGTCGCCATCGTCGATGTCAATGACCAGCAGGCCGATGACAAGTCGTCCACCGTGCTCAACTACGAACCCATCGCCGACAAGTGGCAGGCCTTCGGCTGGGAAACCTGGCGGGTCGACGGCAATAACCTCGAGGCTCTGGTCGAGGCATTCGATGCTGCGGTCAACAGCACTTCCGATAAACCGCGAGTCGTGATCTGCAACACCCTGATGGGTTGCGGTGTGCCATTCCTCGAGGAGCGCGACAAGACCCACTTCATCCGTGTTGACGAGAATGAGTGGAGCCTGGCGCTTCAGCAGCTGGATGAGGTCTACGGTGTCACTGGTCAGGAGCAGAAGGCATGAGCGTGAAGAAGAAACTCAAGACGTCGGCAATGATCGCCTCGATTGCGGCAGAAGGTCAGCCGACCACAGCGGCGCCCTTCGGTCATGCATTGGTTGAGGCCGCCCAGGGAAACGAGCGTATCGTCGGTATGACGGCGGATCTCGGCAAATACACCGATCTGCACGTCTTCGCTCAGCAGTTCCCCGATCGTTACTACCAGATGGGCATGGCCGAGCAACTGCTGATGAGTGCTGGTGCAGGTATGGCACGGGAAGGTTTCGTTCCCTTCGTGACCACTTACAGCGTCTTCGCCTCGCGTCGTGCCTATGACTTCATCTGCATGGCTATCGCCGAGGAAAGGCTCAACGTCAAGATCGTCAGTGCGCTACCTGGCCTGACCACCGGCTATGGTCCCAGCCACCAGGCAACCGAGGATATCGCCATCTTCCGCGGCATGCCCAACCTGACCATCATCGATCCCTGTGATGCCCTCGATATCGAGCAGGCAACACCCGCCATAGCCGACTTCGATGGCCCGGTCTATATGCGTCTGTTGCGTGGCAAGGTGCCCAGGGTGCTGGATCGCTTCGATGATTATCAGTTCGAGATCGGCAAGGCGAAGCGCCTGATGTCTGGTGGTGATGCCCTGATCATCGCTTCCGGGTTGATGACCATGCGCGCCATCGAGGCGGCGGATGAGTTGGCGAAGCAGGGTGTCAAGGTCAGTGTGCTGCACTGCCCGACCATCAAGCCACTGGACAATGCCACCATCATTGAAGAAGTGCGCCGCCATGCCGGTAAGCCCGTCTTTGTCGCCGAGAACCATACCGTGGTTGGCGGCCTTGGTGAGGCGGTGGCCGGTGTGCTGATTCGCGAGCAGGTTATGGCGAATTTCCACCAGATCGGCTTGCCCGATGAGTTTCTCGATGCGGGGGCGCTGCCGACCCTGCACGACCGTTATGGAATCTCCACCAGGGAAGTGGTGCGCAAGGTCGAGGGCGTCCTCGCCGCCTGAGGGGAGGGGCGTGTTCGACCGTAATACGTACCTGGCTTGAGTACGCACCTGGCCTGAGTACGTACTTGATATGAGTACAAGGCAATCACACACAACAACTGAAGAGAACCTTGCGTCATGAAAACGATAATTACTGGTTCCATCATCGCTGGCTCACTACTGGTGAGTTCCTCCGCGCTGGCCGTTCAGACGCTTCAGCTGGCGCACAATGCCGCGGAAGGCAATCCCAAGTGGGATGCTTCTGAACTGTTTGCTGAACTGGTCGAGGAAAAGACAGATGGCGAGATCGTCGTTGATGTGGGCGGTAACGCCCAGTATGGCGACGATGTTGAAGCCCTGACCCAGATGCGTCTCGGTAGTCTGGCCTTCAGTGCCAACTCCCAGGGTACTACCTCGGGGGTGATTCCCCAGTTCTCGATCCTTGGCCTGCCATTCCTGTTTGACTCGCTGCCAACGGCGTGGCGAGTCATGGATGGAGAAGTTGGCGATGAGCTGAAGCAATTGTCCGAAGAACAGGGGCTGGTATTGCTGGCGTTGTGGGATAACGGCATTCGCAACGTCAGCAACAACGTGCGTCCCATCGAGACCCCTGAGGACCTTGAAGGCATCAAGATTCGGACACCACCGGATCCGGTCACCGTGGATATCTTCGAGGCACTGGGCGCCAACCCTACACCAATGAACTTCTCCGAACTGTACATAGCGCTGCAACAGGGCGTGGTGGACGGCCAGGAGAACCCGCTGATGAATATCTACTCCTCGAAGCTGCATGAGGTGCAGGACTACATCTCGCTGACCGGCCACAAGTACGAGTCCACGCCATTGTTGATGAGCAAGGTGGTCTGGGACTCGCTGTCGCCGGAAGACCAGCAGGCGGTCCAGGAAGCCGCCGTCGAGGCAGGCGAGTTCAACCGTCAGGCGTCGCTGGAAGCCGATGAGAACCTGCGTTCGGCCATGGAAGAAGAGGGTGTCGAGTTCAATGACGTCGACAAGACACCTTTCATCGAAGCGACGCAGTCGGTCTATGACGACTGGCGCAAGCAATACCCCGAGCTGGTCGAGATGGTCGTCGAGGCAGCCCAGAGTGATGCTCCGTAAACGGGAGGATGCTGGTATGAAGCTCTCCGAGGAGAGCCTCGGCAGTGAGGCAGGGCAACCTGCCTCACTGCTGCAGGGCTCGAAAAATGCAATCTATCAGTTGTTCAAATGGGTGGCGATCATCTCGATCGTGACCATGTTCGCCTCCCTGATGAGCGGTGTTGTTGTTCGTTATGTGCTGTCCACCAGCCTGGGCTGGGTATCAGAGGTGCCCAACCTGTTCTTTCCGTGGCTGACGATGAGCGCCATCGTCGCCGCCGCCGCGAGGAATGAGCATATTGGCGTTGAGGTGGTGGTCGGCTCCCTGCCATCGACTCTGCGTCGAATCATTGCCCTTGCGGTGAATGGCCTGGCGGTTGTCGCCTTCTCGGTCATGGCCTGGTATGGCCTTGATGTCATTGCCATTGCCGGCAACCAGACACTACCCATCACCGGTATCGCAATGTCCTGGGCGTACTGGTCGGTGGTGGTCGGTTTTGCCGCCGTAGCGCTGGTGTCGTTGATCAATATTGCCCAGTTGCTCAAGGGCGAGTCGGTGCACCCGCCGGAGCTGGTCACCAGGGAGGAAGTGTCATGACCGTACATATGGTGTTGGGCTTCATCGTCTTCATGCTGCTGGCCATGCCGGTTGGGTATTCGTTGGTGATCAGCGGTTGGGCGGCGTTGTCGGTGTTCGGTCCCATGCCTTCGAGCATGGCGGTGATGAAGATCTTCCAGCCCACCCAGAGCTTCCCGTTGTTGGCGATTCCGTTCTTCATCCTGTCGGGCGGCTTGATGATGTCGGGCAAGCTGGGTCAGAAGCTGGTCGGTCTGGCGTCGATGCTGGTCGGCAAGTACCACGGTGGCCTGGGGCAAGTGAGCGTCGTGGGCTCCACTGTCTTCGGTGGGGTTTCCGGGTCCTCTGTGGCAGAAGCCTCAGCACTGGGCTCGATGCTGATCCCCTGGCAGAAACGCGAGGGCTATCCGGGGGCATTCGGTGCCGCGGTCACCTCGTCTTCCTCGGTCATTGCGGGGCTGATGCCGCCGTCGATCCCGTTGATCCTGTTTGCTACCGTTTCCAACACATCGATTGCAGCACTCTTCATCGCGGCGGTTATTCCGGCGCTGCTGCTGGCATTCGGCATGATGGCGGCCTGTTACTTCACCGGCAAACGGCGCGGCTTTCCGCGGCTTGACTTCAAGTACACCCGACGTGAGGTTCGTGACACCTTCCTCAGCGCCTTGCCTGCCTTGCTGATGCCGGTATTCATTCTGGTGTTGCTGCGCGCCGGTATCGCCACACCCACCGAGGTCAGCATCATTGCCGTGGCCTATGCCCTGCTGGTCAGTGGGCTGGTCTACCGTGATCTGAATGGCCAGCGGGTGATGGCGGCGCTGGTCAACACCGTGATCACCACCGGTGTGGTCATGCTGATCATCGCGGCGGCCAACATCATCGGTTACATCCTGACGTCCGGCGGTGTTCCCCAGGCCGTCGCGCAATGGGCCGTCGAGTATCTAAAGGACCCCCTGCTGATCATTCTGGCAATCAACCTCTTGTTGCTGGTCATCGGCATGCTCCTCGATCTGCCGGCTGCGATCCTGCTGCTGGGGCCGACTCTGGTGACGATTGCCAATGCCATCGGTCTGGATCTGGTCCAGCTCGGCATCATGATGTGCGTCAACCTGAGCATCGGGCTGTTTACTCCACCCATCGGGACCACGTTGTTTGTCTCTGCGGCGATTGCCAGGGAGAACATCGGCAGTGTGGTCAAGGAGCTGGTGCCGTTCTATCTGGTGGCGCTGGCAGTCCTGCTGCTGGTGTCCTACGTCCCGATGCTGATCATCTATTGATGGGGCAGGTCTTGAGGGGCATGTCTTGAGCAGCCGCACTTGAGGAGAAGAGCCTGTGAACAAGAAAGTGAGGAGAGCATCATGAACAACATCGTATTCGCCGGGCTGGGCTCGATGGGGATACCGATGGCCACCAATCTGCGTGCCGCAGGTATGCAGGTCCATGGTCTCGACGTCGATCGAGCCCGGGCAGAGCAGTTCAACGGTCTGGCGGAGCGGCAGATATCTGAGGGCGAAGCTCTTGCGGGTGCCGATGGCCTGGTGATCATGGTGGTCAATGCCGCTCAGGTACGCGATCTGTTGTTCAAACAAGAGATGGTCAGTCAACTTCCGGCAGGTGCCTGCATCGTACAGATGTCCACCGTCGCGCCGGGGGACTCTGCTGCCATCAGCGCCGAGGTCAAGGCGTTCCGTGACGACCTGCACTATGTCGATGCCCCGGTGTCCGGTGGCGTGGCGGGTGCGCGTGACGGAAGCCTGACGATCATGGTGGCGGCTGGCGATGATGCCTTCACGGCATGTCGGCCGATATTCGAGGCCATGGGTCGAGCCATCTATCGCGCGGGCACCGACGCGGGGCAGGGCTCGACCATGAAGGCAGTCAACCAATTGCTGTGTGGCGTGCATATCGCCGTGGCGGCTGAAGCCATGGCGATGGCAGAGAAGAATGGGTTGGATCTGGCGGTGATGCTGGAAATGCTCAGCGGGTCCGCAGCATCGAGCTGGATGATCAAGGACCGTGGGCCGCGCATGATACTCCCGCCGGACGAAGTCACCAGTGCCGTGGATATCTTCTGCAAGGATCTGGGCATCGTCTGTGAGTCGGCTGCTCAGTCGCGTACCTATACTCCTCTGGCCCACGCGGCTCATCAGTTGTTCGTCGCCTCCTCGGAGCGTGGAGAAGGGCAGCTCGATGACAGCCAGGTCATTCGCACCTATCGGCTGCTCAATGGTAGTCCTTCTCAGGAGGAGCAGTGATGTCGTTGGTATCGGTCAGCACTGCCGCCTATGACGGCTATGGTTTCGATGCCATCTTCGCGTCGCTGGCGCACTGTGGTGTGACGAATGTCGAGGTAGCCTTCATCGAAGGCTACGTGGAGGCCTTCACCGATAAGGACCTGAGCCGAGCCTATGCCCGTGAGCTGGGCGCGGAGATGCAGCGTCTCGGCCAGCAATGCCGTTATTTCTCGGGACATATCGATCTCGGTCTGGCGGATGCACCACAACGACTCGAGGCCCGCTGCCGTTTTGCCGCAGAGCTGGGGGCCAGCAATGTCATCACCAATGCGGCCAGTATGGCTTCCAGTAGTCAGTTCTTCGCCCATACCGGAGAGCTGGCGGCCATCGCCAGGCATCATGGTGTGCGCATCCTGCTGGAGAATCCCGGCAATCGTCAGGCCAATCTGCTCGATTGCGCGGCAGATATCCCCCTGCTACTGGAACAACTCGATGGCAAGGCCTTCGGCATCAACTTCGATGCCGGCAATCTGATGTCCCACTGTCCTGAACTCGATCCTCTGACAGATGGTCTCGAAGCACTGCCTCGTGCGGATCACTTCCACATCAAGCCTTGCAAGGCCGTGACCGATGGCTATGACTTCGTGCCATTAGGGGTAGGGGACATCGATGATGGAAGCCTGATTCGTCAGCTGAAGCGGCAAGGGATGCCATTCTCGCTGGAATTACCCTTTCGCCTGCATCGCGACCTGACGGCACAGCCCTGGCGAGATGAACAGCCGCTGGCACTGGAAGATATCGAAGAAAAACTCAAGCAATCACTCGCCTGGATGGACGAAGTCATTTTTCAACCTGGAGATTGAAAATGTCACTACAAAGTACGCTTTTGAAAAACCCGCTTTTGAAAGACAAGGTCTGTATCGTCACTGGCGCGGCAGGTATCAATGGAATCGGCCTGAGAACGGCGCGGTTGTTCTACGAGCAGGGCGCTACTATCGTCATTTCGGATGTCAATGCCCAGGCCTGTGAAGAGGTTCGCTCCATGTTCGATGCGGACCGATCGATGGTTGAGGTCAGTAATGTCACCGATCGCGATGATTGTATTGAATTGGCGAAAAAGGTAGTGGAGCGTTTCGGGCGTATTGATGTGCTGGTCAATAATGCCGGGATTACACAGCCGGTCAAATTTGATGAAATAATGCCTGAGGATTACGACCGAATCATGGACGTCAATCTTCGGGGTATGCTGTACATGTCCCAGGCCGTATCACCGCAGATGAAGCAGCAGAAAAGCGGTTCCATCATCAATACGTCATCGGTCTCTGCCCAGCGTGGAGGAGGTATCTTTGGCGGGCCTCACTATAGTGCTGCCAAGGCAGGTATGCTGGGGTTGGGCAAGGCCATGGCTCGTGAGTTGGGCGGCTACGGCATTCGGGTCAATGCTGTGACGCCAGGGCTGATTGCCACGGATATCACCGGTGGTAAACTCACTGATGAAATGAGAGAGAAGATTCTGGAAGGTATTCCGCTGGCCAGACTGGGCAAGCCGGAGGATGTCGCCAAGGCATTTCTGTTCCTGGCCAGTGACCTTTCCGACTATATAACAGGCGCTACATTAGACGTGAATGGCGGTATGCACATTCACTGACTGGTGCTATCCTGCCCCTGTGCACGTCAGGCAGGGGCAGCAATGGATATTCATATGAGTGCAATCGATCCGGGTCTCCTGGATAGACTCAAGGAATTCGTCTCTGTGTCGGAGCTTTCGAAGGATGGGCGCCTCAAGCTTCCTCCTGAGCGTGCTCTTTGCGAGCATTTCGATATGCATCGCACTTCGGTACGTAATGTGCTTTCCGTACTGCACAGTCTCGGGTTCATCGAGCGTAAACAGGGCAGTGGAACTTTCCTGAAAATGCCCGAGCCGGTTTTTATTCAGTTGTACTTCGAGCTGGCATTGAAGCTGAACTATATCTCTGTTGATCACCTCGAAACTGCCCGCGAAATGTTCGAGCGGGAAATCGTTCAGGCGGCAGCAATCAACCATTACGATCATGAACTGGACAGGCTCGAAGAGCTTTGTGGGCTTATCGTTAATTCCACTGATGTGAACGAAGGGATTCAGGCGGATTACGATTTTCATGAGCAACTGGCGATCATGGCAAGAAATCCTGCCATTCTGGTGATCTTTCAGGGCCTGTCTTCGGTATTGAAGACAGTACTCCACCAGCGCCGAGTTCTAGCGCGGCAGTCGAAGGTTGCGCAGGAAAAGACCAACGAAACCCATATCGCCATCGTTTCTGCGGTCAGGACGCGTGACCGTGAATTGGCGCGCCAGGCCATGGACGAACACTTTGAAACCTGGAATCGCCAGACCATGCGCGTCTATCGTAGTGACGAGCCTGGTCTGGCTTGAAGGTCAGGCCTTCATCTCGACCTCAATGAAGGCGAAACTTTCGCTACCGGCATTGATGACATTGTGTTCCACGCCAACAGGGCGGCGATAGGAAACACCTGGCGTCAGCGTGGCTTGCTGCTCCCCATCCGGTGTCTCGAGAAGCATGGTGCCCGGCGTCAGCGGGATCACTACATAGTCATGACCATGGCGGTGCCAACCGGTTTCTGCGCCGGGGGGGAAGTCCCAGCGCGTTACGATGCAGCGCTCATCGTCGATCTGAACAGTAGGGGTTGCAGAGGGGCGAGGTGCAGTCATGGGAGTTCCTTGTCGCTATTATTGTTTCCGAAACGATTAAACCACAACTGCGACAAGGAAGACTCCCGATGCTCGAATTCCTGCTGCTGTCGATGGTCATCGGTGCCGGTGGCACCGCGGCTCTGGATCTCTGGAACCTGCTGCTCCACCGAATCTTCGGCATGCCACTACCACCCTGGCACCTGGTGGGGCGCTGGTTTGCTGGATTGCCGAGCGGACAGCTGGTTCACAGCAAGGGCATAGGCGAGTCACCAGTGGTGGCCAATGAGCTGGCCATCGGCTGGGTCATGCATTATCTGGTCGGCATGCTGTTCGCTGCCATCCTGCTGGCGCTCTGGGGGATGGATTGGGCCGTGGCACCTACCTTCCTGCCACCGCTGATCGTCGGCCTGGTCACCGTGGGCGCCGGCTGGTTCATTCTCCAACCGGGCATGGGGGTTGGCGTAGCCTGTTCAGGAGCACCCCATCCCAGCGTCGCCCGACTCAACAATGTCGCCGGACATGTGGTGTTCGCCATCGGCATGTATCTTGCGGCGCTGGTGATAGGCTGACGTCATTCCCTGTCCAGCGAACGTGGTGGGGCGCCCCGATAGTCCCACAACCAGCCCTTGGGCATGGGGCCCTTGTTGCGCCCGCCCTGGCATTGCTGCTCCCGGGCGTGGGCAAGGATCCCGACGGAGCGTGACAGGCAGAACAGGCCGCGAGCCAACGGTGCCGGGAACTCCAGCTCTGCGTAGATCACTGCTGTGGCGCCGTCGATGTTCAAGGGAATAGGCTTGCCCTTCCGGGCGGCCAATTGACGCTCCACTTCACGTGCCACCTGAGCGAAGCGTCCATTGATATCGCCACGCTCCGCCGCTTCGTCGACCAGTGCCAGCAGGCGTGGAGCACGCGGGTCTATTGGATGAAAACGGTGGCCGAAGCCGGGCAAGATGGGGCCTCTGGATTGCTGCCACTGGTCGATGACGGCTTGTGTGGCTGATTCCAGAGCCATGCCATCGTCCAGTCTTGCGGCGATTTCCCGGTAGAGCTCAACGGCCTGTTCGCCGGCCCCACCATGAACATCGTCGAGCACATTGATGGCCGAGGCCATGGCGTTGTTGAGGCTGCTGCCGCAGGTCACTGCCATGCGCGCGATGGCGATGCTGGGGGCCTGAGGGCCATGATCAACCGCGCTGACCAGAGCGGCTTCGAGGAGTTCCGATTGAGCGGCCGTCGGCAGTTCACCGCGGGTCATCAGCCATATCATGTCGGCGAACCCAATGCGCCCGATCAGTTCTTCGATCGGGTAGCCACGATAACGAATCTCGCCCGGCTGCATGTCGATAATTTCGGTGTGCCACCAGTCGGCGGCGTGCTGATTCAGCTTCTTGGTATCGGTCATGCTTATGTCGCTCATACTTATATCACTCATGGCTATGTCATTCATGACCTGGGCTCCTGTCCTGGCGCCGAGGTGGTATCGAAGATAGAGGTGGCACCGAAGAACCTGGCATTGTCGGCACCCAGCGTTGGTGGCGGTTGACTGACACGGGGGGGATGGCCGTCGATGCGGTAACCACCACTGATGACTCTCAATGGTCTCCCGATACCGGCATCATCGAACTGCTCAACGACGCCGCGTTCACGAACCTGTGGATGCTCGAGCGCCTGGGCGACGCTGTAGACCGGACCTGCCGGCACCCCTGCAGCCACCAGGGCATGCCACCAGTGTTCGGTGCCTTGTGTGGTCAGTGTCTTTTCAATGAGTGTCTTGAGTTCCGCGCGGTGCTCCAGGCGTGCCTGACGCTCATGAAAGCGAGGGTCCTGACTCCATTGCGGCTGGCCGAGCACCTCACATAGCGCCAGGAACTGCTCCTGCTTGTTGGCGGCGATATTGAGCAACCCATCGGCAGTGCGAAAGGTGCCGGATGGCGAAGCGGTGACATTGTCGTTGCCCAGTGGAGAGGGGGGACGACCGGCGACCAGCAGGTTGGAAACCGCCCAACCCATGGTGGCAAGCACAGAGTCCAGCATCGAGACATCGATGAATCTGGCCTTGCGTTCGGGCTCGGCGAGGGCTGCATTGATGGTCATGGCGGCGGTGAGGCCGCCGATGGAGTCGGCCAGAGGATAGCCAACGCGATAGGGGGCATTGTCGGCATCCCCTGTGATGCTCATGACACCGGACATCCCCTGGATGATCTGATCGTAGGCGGGGAAATTCGATAACGGACCATCCTGACCGAACCCCGAGATCGCGCAATAGATCAGGCGGTCGTTCAACTGGCGCAGATCATCGAAACCGAGCCCCAGTCGCTGCATCACGCCGGGGCGGAAGTTCTCCACCAGTACGTCAGCAGTGGCGACCAGTTCCCGAAAGCGCTGGCGGTCCTGTTCATCCTTCAGGTCCAGGCTGACGGAGCTTTTGCCGGCATTCTGTGCCAGGAAGGAGACGCCCATCAGGCGCTGGTTGAGTTGTGGGTCGGCGCCAAGCTGTCGAGCCAGGTCGCCGCCATCGGGACGCTCGACCTTGATGACTTCCGCGCCGAGGTGAGCCAACTGGTGGCAGCAGAATGGGCCTGCCAGTACATTGGTCAGGTCGAGTACTCGATATCCGTTGAGAGGCAAGGGCATAGGGGTTCCTGAAAGCATGTTTCCTGAAGCGGTGGCACTTCCCTGTGTCGCGATTGACCCGACACAAACGCCTGTCGGGTCAGTACCTGTAAAAAGCAGTGCAGAGATCAATGGGTTGCAACGATGTTGCTGCTGCCGCAACATCCGGTTCTGGTCCTACCCAGTTGAAGGAGCCTGACCGTGGCGCAACGACGCGTGGAAGCAGTGGAACGAGCGCTGACCCTATTGGAAGTCTTCGATCAGACGCATCGCGAGTTCTCACTGACAGAACTGTCCCAGGCCACGGGGTTCTACAAGAGCACCATCCTGCGCTTGATGGCATCGCTGGAAGTCTTCGGCTACGTGGTTCGCGATCATCGCGGCATCTACCGAATCGGCCCAGCGGCCACACGCCTGGCGCCACTGGCGGTGGAAGGTATCCAGGTCGAGGGGCTGATAAGACCGGTGCTCGAAAGCCTGCGTGATACCAGCGGTGAAACCGCATCCTTCTATATTCGTGATGGCGAAGAGCGTATCTGTCTGTACCGAGAGAATGGTCGCCACGAGGTTCGCCATCATCTCGAACAAGGCACCAGACTCCCCCTTCGTCAGGGGGCAGCAGGCAAGGCGCTGTGTGGTGAACACCCGCATCGCGAAGTACAGGTGTCTCTTGGCGAGCGTGAACCTTCGGTGGCCGCCGCGGCCATTGGCATCGAACGGCACGATGGTGAGCTGCTCGGTGCGCTGGCCCTGTCGGGGCCTCGCGAGCGCTTCGCCTCCTCGCTTGATGAGCATCGACGTCTGCTGTCAGAGCGAGCCGCTGCACTGGAGTCTTCGTTACCACGAGGCCCGCTCCGCTTTCATTGAATGCACCTTCATCGAATCTACCGGGTCCATGCATGGCAGGCTCAGGGCTGGATCAGGCCGATCTCGGCCGATAGCTGGTGAATGTCTTCGATCTGCTGATTGACGAAGGCTTCGAATTCTTCACCCTGCATGTCGAAGGGAATCAGCCCATTACTGGTCATGACCTGTTGCCATTCATCGCTGGCATACAAGGTATCCAGAGCATCGACCCAATACGCCTCGGCCTCCTCGGGTACATCGGCTGGCATGTAGAAACCGCGCCAGTTGACTCCCACGACATCCAGTCCCTGTTCCCTTGCCGTCGGAAAATCAGCGAGATCTCCCTGCAGACGCTGATCTGCAAGCACGGCGAGAACGCGAAGATCTCCCGAGGCGGCGAAGCCCAGTACTTCACTGACATCGCCGGTAAACGCAGTGATATGCCCGCCGACCACCTGGGTCAGCGCCTCTCCACCTCCGGTATAGGGCAGGTACTTGATCGCGGGCAGGTCTTCGATCCCTGCCTCACGGGCAGCCATGAGCACCTTGAGGTGGTCCCAACCTCCCTTGGAACTGCCGCCGCCAAAGCTGATGGATGACGGTTCCTCGCGTAGGGCATCCATCAATTCGTTGAGGTTCTGAAAGTCGGAATCCGACGCGACTGCGATGACACCGAAGTCAGCACCCACGGCTCCCAACCAGGTGACCATGTCCGCCGACATGCCATTGAACTGGTCCTGGGCCAGACGAGTGGTGGTTGCCGTTGATGCAGCAATCAGCAATTGCTTCTCTCCGGCACGTTTGCTGACCACATGAGCGAAGGCTACGCCCCCGCTGGCTCCCGGCATGTTCACGGTCTGTACGCTGCGAGGTACCAGATCGAGCGTTTCCAGAACATTGCCGACACTACGGCAGGTGAAGTCCCAGCCACCGCCGGGGTCTGCTGGTGCAAGGCACTCGACCTTGCCCTGGGGGGCAAAATCTTGTGGCTCGAAAGCCTGAGCGGATGCCCCAGTGGTCAGGCAGACCGCGATGAAAGAGGCTGTGGCGAGAGTCTGGCGTGTGAAATGCGAGTTCATTGGTGGCTCCAGGTTTCCTGATGTTGTTTGTCAGGACGTCTTGTTGTTGGATTTGTTTTTCTTGATAGAACTTGTTGCTAGGAGTAGAACCTAGAGGGCGTCAATCGTCCGGTCAAGGGCAACGGGACGGGTTGAGACGAAAGTCGTGTTCGGGGGAGGGGGATGCCAAAGCGCCTGGTGAACCAGGCGCGATCTCACCGCACCATGACTATGTAACGGCAGCGGGCTGGCTTTCTGTTCACTGGGCCCTGTTGGATACCCACTGAATCCATAGTGGAGTGATGATCATCAAGGTGACCAACCTCAGAAGGTGGTGGAAGGTAACAAAGATGGGGTCCATGCCCAGGGCAACGGCAATGATGGCCATTTCACCGATTCCCCCAGGCGCAACCGACAGCAAGGCCACACTGAATGAGACATCAACGCTCTGATGGATCAACCAGGCGAATAGCGCCAGTACCGCCAGGGTAATGGCAGTTGCCATGCACGCCTGGGTTGCGTAGGTTGCCAACTGCCGCCAGTGAACGCCAACAAACCTGGCTCCGATGCTGCTGCCCAGTACAATCAGAAGGATGTCCAATCCCCACTCGGGAAGCACGAGATGGGCAATGTCAGCCAGACCCAGAGTTGATGCCACCAGCAGGGGACCGAGCAGGTCTGCACTGGGGAGTCGCAGGTATCGTGATAGCGGAATGATCAGTGGTAGCGTCAACAACAGCCACAGAGATGATGGTGGTAGAGGCGCTTCCAGTATCCGAGAGTCTTCAACATCACCATTGAGCACCCAGAATAATGCTGGGAGAAGAAGCACCACGAGCACAACACGAACCCCCTGGGCAATGGCAATGCGACTGGCTTCGACACCACTGCCACTGACCAGAGCCATGATGGCATTCATGGCTCCGGGGGTCGACGCCAGCCAGGCACTGATGCGCTCCATGTGGCAGGCATGTCGATACCAGAGCCATGTCGCCAGTGTAGAAACCAGCATACCTGACAGCAGCAGCACTGATGATAGCGGCCACTCGATGATGCGGTCGCTCAGCGCCGGAGTGACCTGACCGCCCAGCAGTAGACCCAAAGTACCAAGGAACCCGCTGCGAAACCGTTCTGGAATCGCTATCTGAACACCGGATATGGCCGCGACCAGGTTGGCGACCAGCGGCCCCAGCATCCAGGCAAGAGGCATCCCGGCCAAGTGGAAGGCAAGGCCCCCTGATGCGCCGATGAGCAGCGACTTGACGATGGGCATTCGGGGGGTCATGCAATCGGGTTCCCGGCGGCGATGGCAGGGTTCTGGCCCGAGTGCTGAAGCGCCTCGTGTATCAGCCCACTCTGGCGGGCTTCCTGCAGGAAACGTTCCAGCGGAGCAATAGCGTCGGCGTGATCAGAGGGAACTGCCATGGCCTGTTCTATCCGCGTGAAACTTCCGGGTAACACGCGATAGCCTGGGTGGTCCGCGCAGTAATGCTCGAGTGGTTGGCGTACGCCCGCAGCTGCATCCAACTGGCGTTCGACCTTCCAGTGGACCGCATCGGCGGATGTGGGGGCACGAACGATGCTGGCGTACTGCAGGGTGCGTGACAGATACAGATCGTAGGCAGCCCCCTGACCCACTGCGATGTCGACACCCTTGGCGTCGAGCTCTGACACCGTCTGAAAGGGCGCGTCCTGCGCTACCAGGTAGGTGCCTTCGATGATGACATAGGGAGAGGTAAAGGCGATGGTCTCTGCTCGAAGAGGGTCGCGGGCGAGGAAAGCCAGGTCCCATTGGTTGCTGTCACGGGCGGCGACGACCTTGCCTGCGGCATCATGCACCACAAACTCGATCTCCACCTGCAGCAGCTCAGCGAGATGTTGGGCGAGAGTGACGGACACTCCACCCAACTCACCGTTGTCCTTGCGCTGGGCAAGAACGGGGTTACCGAGGTTGATGGCGGCACGGAGGCGGTTGTCGGTGGTCAGCTGTCGGCGTAGCGTTTCCAGATATTCATGCATGATGGCTCCACAAGGGCTGGAGAGGAAGGCAACACGCCCGGAGAACCAGGCGCGATCTCATTGATCTGTTACTGCTCAGTCGCCGGTAGCAGCTTCGGGGTTGGCGGCACGCATTCGACGTCGTAGCACCGGGCCGACGATATAGGGCAGGATCAGACCCGCCGCCGCAAAAGCCCAGAGACCGATGGCCAGGCCGCTGTTCCACAGAATGGCCCAGTCGCCGTCGGAGATATCCAACGCATGGCGCAGGTTTTTCTCCATTTCCGGACCCAGCAGTAGACCGAGGATGATCGGGACCAGTGGAATCTCGAGCTTGCGCAGAACGTATCCCGCTACGCCAAAGGCCGTCATGAAGTAGAGGTCGAAGGTGGTATTGCTGATCGAGTAGATGCCGACGAAGGCCACCATGGTTACGATCGGCAGCAGATACATCGGTGGTACGGACAGCAGTTTGACGAAGATGCCCACCAGAGGAATGTTGAGCAACAGCAGCAGGAAGTTGCCGATCAGCAGAGCGGCGATGACTCCCCAGACGATGTCTGCATTCTGGGTGAACATCAGCGGTCCTGGAGTAATGTTCAGCGAGATCAGCAGGGCCAGAAGGACGGCAGTGGTACCACTGCCGGGAACGCCCAGGGTCAACATGGGCACCAGGGCGCCACTGGAAGCTCCATTGTTGCCGGCTTCCGGAGCCGCTACACCTCTTGGATCACCCGAGCCGAAATAGCCTTTACTGCCCACGGCCTTCTTTTCCATGGTGTAACCGATGAAACTGCCGAGCGAAGCGCCGGCGCCGGGCAGTACACCGGCAATAAAGCCCAGTACACCGCCGCGAAGGCTCGATGGCAGGATGCCGCGAATATCGGCCCACTTCAGCGACAGCTTATTGACCTTGATGGTCTGGTGTCCCTTCCCTGCACGATTCTCGATGAAGGTCAGCAACTCGGAAATGGCAAACAGGCCAACAATGGCGATGATGAAGTCCACTCCCTCGTAGAGTTCAAGAATGCCGAAGGTATAGCGCTGCACTCCAGTATTATCGATGCCCATGGTCGCAATCATCAGCCCCAGACAAGCGGCGACGACAGTCTTGATCGGGTTCTTGCCGGTAATGCCACCCAGGGTGGCGAAGGCCAGCAGGAACAGGGCGAAATACTCTGCAGGGCCGAAGGTAAGAGCAAAATCAGCCAGCACGGGGGCAAGCAGAATCAAGCCAATGGTAGCGATCAGGCTGCCGATGAACGAAGCGATGGCGGAGATGGCCAGCGCTTCCGCGGCCTTGCCGTTGCGTGCCATGGGATAGCCATCAAGGCATGTCATCATGGCTGGTTCGTCGCCCGGAATATTGAGCAGAATCGACGAGATGCGTCCGCCATACATGGCGCCGGCATAGACTGCGGTCAGCATGATCAGGGCGGTCTCTGGAGCCAGCCCCAGGCTGAAGGCCAGTGGAATCAGGATCGCTACGCCATTGGCCGGACCAAGGCCGGGCAGGGCGCCGATCAGGGTACCGAGAATCGCCCCGAGCAAGCCAAAGAGCAAGTTCTCGGGGGCCAGAGCGACGGCGAAGCCATCCATCAGAAATCCCAGGGTTTCCATCAGTTGGTCTCCAGCGGTGAAAGCAGGCCCAGCGGTAGAGCCAGGTCCAGGGCATAGCTGAATACGACGAACACCACGATGCCGGCGATGGCTCCAGTCAGGAAGCCCTTGAGCGGACGAGCACCCATGCGCCAGCAAAGCGTACCGACAGCCAGGGTGGTGCTGAGAATGAAGCCCAACGGCTCGAGCAGAGCGGCATAGAGCGTCAGCACCAGGATGGCAACGATCAGCTCAATCCCGGTGCGACTCCAGGGCCAGGCGTTGTCGGGGTCCGGACGGATGATCAGGTAAAGACTTGCCAGCCCGAGGGTTGTCGCAAGCATGTAGGGAAAGGTCTCGGGGCCAATGGCCTCCGAGCCTCCTCCGAAAGGTTCAGGAAACTGACTGGCGCCCCAGCCGTACGCGACGGCCAGGACGATAAGCAGTATTCCCGCTATGCGGTCGTTATAGATCATATGGGGTGGTATTCCTGATTACTGGGCGACCATTCCGAGTTCGGCGGACAATTCGCGGATGTCTTCGACCTGCTGAGCCATGAACTCCTTGAATTCCTCACCGCTGTAGTGGAACGGCATCAGGCCATTCGTTGCCATCACGTCCTTCCACTCGTCGCTCTCGTAAAGGGTTTCGACAGCATCGACCCAATACTCGTAAGCCTCATCGCTGATACCGGCGGGCATGTAGAAGCCGCGCCAGTTGGGCCCAATAGCATCGACGCCCTGTTCACGAGCGGTGGGGATCGAGGAGAAGTCGCCAGGCAGGCGCTCCGGAGCCAGTACGGCGAGGATGCGCAGGTCACCGGATTCCCAGAACCCGCGGGCTTCGGAAATGTCACCGGTGAAGGCGTCCAGGTGCCCTCCAACCACTTGGGTCAACGCTTCGCCACCATTGTTGTAGGAGAGATAAGGGATCTCGCGCAGCGTATCGACACCGGCGGCTCGGGCGGCGATCAGAGCCTTGAGGTGATCCCAGCCACCCTTGGCGCTGGCGCCGGCGAATTTCACTGCTCGTGGATCTTCCTTGATGGCATCCATCAGCTCCTCAAGGTTCTGGTACGGCGAATCATCGGTCACGGCGATGACGCCGTAGTCGGAGCCAACAGTGCCGATCCAGCGCACCATATCCATGGTCATGCCGGGGAACTGTCCCTGGGCAAGGCGCGTTGGCACGGCGGTGGAGGCTGCAATGATGAGGTTCTCATCTCCCTCTCGCTTGGCAACCACATGAGCATAAGCAACGCCACCACCTGCACCGGCCATGTTGATGGTCTGGACGTTACCTGGAACCAGGTCGAGGTCGGCAAGCACCTGACCGCCGGTTCGGCAGGTGAAATCCCAGCCACCGCCGGGGTCTGATGGTGCTATACACTCGGCACCCGAGCCCGGTTCAAAAGCGTGGGCGGTGAGAGATGTGCAAGCCAGCACAGCGGCAATGGAGACAGAAATGCGGGAAGTGGAAATGCGCATGAGTGGTTTCCTGATTATTGTGTTTATTGACCCCCGGCAATCACGATGCAGAGGAGTCAATTCATCGACAACGGGCATCCCCTGGCTGCCATGGTTGATATGACGAGAGCTCAAGGTAATGAACAGACTAGAGTTGTGCGGTGGAGACGAGAATTGCTTATCCGGAAAGCTGATCTTTCTCGTTTGAGTAGGGTTTCAATTCATTGTTTATAAAGAACAATATCTTCACTTGCTGGATCGTATATGACCTTTGTCCAGGACGTCTGCTATCTCGATTGAGCGAGCAAACACCCAGCAGTTCTACGAGAGCGGAGGCGCAAGAAGGCCGCCCTTGTAACCATGAGTTGGGGCAGCCCTGAACCGCAATAATCCGGAGATCAAGGTCACCGGGTAAGGTCCTCGTGATCACTGGTTGTTGGTTGAGCGCAACTGTTCCATGGTGGTTTCCAGCGAAGCGATCTGGTCGTGGAGAAAGCTCTCGAATTGTTCGCCACTCAGTTGGAAGGGCGTCATTCCGTTGCGAGCCATGATTTCCTGCCACTGATCACTTTCATACACTCGGCGGATTGCTTGCTCCCAGAACTGCCGGTCATCCGCGCTGAGTCCCGCAGGAGCGTAGAAACCACGCCAGTTTGGCGCTACCACGTCCACGCCCTGTTCTCGGGCGGTAGGAAAACCATCCAGAGGGGCAGGCAATCGTTCCTCTGCGAGTACCGCCAGCACACGTAGATCCCCACTGTCGACAAAGCTCTTGACCTCTGAAATGTCGCCGACCACTACGTCCAGATGGTGGCCCAGTACCTGAGTGATGGCGCTGGCGCCGTTGTTGAAATCGAGGTAGGTCACCTTGTCCAGAGATGTCACCTCTGCATCGGCAAGGACACGCAGCATGTTCAACTGGTCCCAGCCCAGAGGGCCGCTACCGCCGGAAAAGCTGACTGCCTTGATGTCTTCCTGAAGAGCATCGGTGATGTCAGCAAGCTCCTGCCAGGGCGAGTCCGTTGATACAGCCAGGGCCGCATAGTCGGCGCCGAGAGTACCCAGCCAGGCCACATCATCAACATCGAGGCCGGGATACTGTTGCTGTGCCAGACGTGTGGCGTTCGAGGATGAGGCGGCGACGATCAGGCCATCGTTGCCTTCTCGTTTACTCGCCACGTGAGCGTAGGCCACGCCACCAGCAGCCCCCGCCATGTTGATGGTCTGCATACTGGCATCCAAGATACCCAACTGGCGAAGCACCGTGGCGAACTGGCGGCAGGTGAAGTCCCAGCCGCCGCCGGGGTCGGCTGGTGCGATGCATTCCAGCCGCGAGGTCGGGGGTTCAGCTCCGAAAGTGGTTGATGACAGACCGAAGGTGGCCAGTGAGAGTGCAATGATTGAAGCGTGATGCATGGCGTTGACTCCAGTTGTACTTGTTGTTGCTGAACATCAAGTCATCGACGAACAGCCTGAGGTTGAGGCACGGTGGTTCAGACTCGGTGGTTGAGGCACAGGGGCATCCGTGCGATCCACCAGGGGGTCACAGTCGTCCAGGAGTGCCGTTGCGGGATTCGTCAACGGCAACGAATGCGGGTCAGAAAGAGCTCAGTCCATACGGAACGCCACACAGACGGGACTTGGGGTTGATATCTCACACAGTGGAGCTGTCAGCGTATCCAGTGACGATCCATCAAGAATGCACAGGGAGTCGCTGTCCTCGTTGGCGACATGCAAGCGACCATGGGGATCGAAACCGATGAAACGAGGTGTCGAACCACCCGATGCGAGGGTATGGCTGTAGTGCAGTTGTTGATTGGTGGGGTCGAGGCGGTACACGCTGATACTGTTCTCACCACGGTTGGTGACCAGTACATGCTTGCCCGACGGTGATACTGCAATGCCTGCGGCTCGGTTGTTTCCGGTATGGAAGGGCGAGACGCTGGGGCAGACCTGATAAGGGGTCAGGCGAGCGGTCTCTGAGTCAAAGCGGTAGGCGGTGAGCGTCGAGTCCAGCTCATTGACGATAAAGGCCAGCCCCCCCGATGGATGGAAATCGATATGTCGGGGGCCTGCTCCTTCGCGTGCCGTGACAGTGAGCTCGGGGCAGGGTGTCAGGCGACCTCGCTGATCATCGAAGGCGAATACAAAGGTACGGTCCAGACCCTTGTCCGGGACAATAACGAATCGTCCGTCGGCGGTGAATGGATTGGCGTGGGGCTTGGAGAACGGCTGTTCGATGCGGTGAGGTCCCACATCGCCGGAGAGTTCCACCAGGTCGACCACGCCCCTGAGACGGCCATCATCCTCGAGGGCGATGACTGCCAGTGAACTGGAGATATGGTTGGATACGACGATGAAGTGCTCATTATGGGAGAGCGCCATATGCACAGGGTTGGCCCCCCCTGTACTGACCTGATTCAGCAAACGCAGTTCGCCACTCACGGGGTGCACGGAAAAGGCGCTGATGTCGCTGCGATCACCATGAATGCAATAGAGACGGTCTCCGCGTCGATTCAGCAACAGCCAGGAAGGATTCACCAGCCCTTCCAGACATTGCAGTAGCTCCCATGCCCGGCCATCCTGGCTCACATGGTAGACACTGATACCCTTGCCGCGTGCCCGTCGACGTTGTGTGGTTCGACAGCCGATGAAAGCCAGCATGGTCAAGCTCCTGAAATTGGTGAGGGTGTGGCGGGCGATGGCATGGGGGACGAGCCCTGCGACGCCCCAGCCTGTTTTCGCACAACGTAGGGAAGAATGCCGCCGTGCCACAGATAGCGCAGCTCCTGATCCGAGTCGATCTGCAGATCAAGAAGGAATTCATGGATTGTCTCATTGCGCAGGACCCGCAGGTGGACCCGATTGATGCCCAGACTGAGCTGCTCCGGCACGTCGATATCCAATCGCTCTTCACCGTCGAGAGACAGACTTGTCGGGGTACTACCGTCAGGCAGGCGCAATGGAAGGATGCCCATGCCGATCAGATTGCTGCGGTGAATGCGCTCAAAGCTCTGGGCAATCACTGCACGCACGCCCAGCAGAGACTGAGCCTTGGCTGCCCAATCACGACTGGAGCCCGCCCCGTAGTTGATCCCGGCGACCACCACCAGCGGGATGTCTGCCGCAACATAGCTCTGAGCGGCCTCGTAGAGGATTTCGGGACTGGACTGATTCAGGGGTCTGGCCCAGACGCCCTTGCCTCCACTACTGGTGCCGGGGAGCTGGTTGTCCACCCGCGAGTTGGTGAATGCTCCACGCAACATGACTTCGTGATTGCTGCGGCGTGTGGAGTACTGGTTGAGGTCCCCAGCAGATTCGCCGTGCTCGAGCAGATAGCGTCCCGCCAGGCTATCCGCAGGTATCGCCCCGGCAGGAGAAATGTGATCGGTGGTGACATTGTCTCCAAGCTGCATGATCACTCTTGCACTGGCAATGGACAGTGTGTGACGAGGGGATCGTGCCACTGACTCGAGATAGCGTGGGCGACGTAGATAGGTGGAGTCTGGTGCCCAATCGAAACGCAGACTTCCGCTGGCATCGAGTTGCCGCCAATGGTCAGTGCCATCCCACAGAGTAGCGTTGCGCCGGGAAAAGGCCTCGGGCACCACTACCTTACGTACCAGTCTTTCGACTTCATCATCGTCTGGCATCAGCTCATGGAGGTATACCGGCTTGCCTGCGGCGTCATGGCATAGAGGTTCTCTGGTGATATCGATGGTGACATCGCCTGCCAGCGCATAGGCAACGACAAGTGCCGGGGACATGAGATACCCGGATGACAGTATCGGATTGACGCGCCCCTGGAAATTGCGATTGCCCGATAGCACGGCGACCGCATCCAGACCATTGCGTACCAGTTGATCAACTTCCGGGATCAGACCACCGGAGTTGCCGATACAGGTCATGCAGCCGAACCCGGTGACGGCGAAGCCAATGGCATCGAAGTCAGCCTGTAATTCCGCTGCCTCGAGATAATCGCCAACAATGCGTGAACCCGGTGACAGTGATGTCTTGACCCAGGGGCGGCGCGTCAGGCCGCGCTGCCGGGCGCGGCGGGCCAGTAGACCTGCCTGGATCATCTCAGCCGGATTGGCGGTATTGGTGCAACTGGTAATGGCAGCGATGGCAACAGCACCGTGATCGAGTTGCCAGGCCCAATCCGGGACGTTGCCGGCCAGGTCAGCATGGCGGCTGGTGGCAAGCAGGTTGCTTGACGGGTGAGCGCTATTGCGCCAAGAGGGGGAAAGCTGGTTCAGGGCGTGACGTTCATGGGGCTGATGTGGGCCGGCGACACTGGCTTCTATGGCCGTCAGATCCAGGTCCAGACAGCGGGTGAAGTGTGGTTCCGGTGACTCATCGCGACGCCAGAGTCCTTGCTTCTCCAGATAGGTTGCTACCTGTTCACGCAGTTCCGGTGAACGTCCACTCAGCTCCAGATAATCCATGGTGATGTCGTCGAAGGGGAAGAACATCACGGTAGCGCCGTATTCCGGAGCCATGTTGGCGACAGTGCCACGGGCCGCCCAGCTCAAGCAGGAAAGTCCCGGGCCACAGAACTCGACGAACTTACCGACGACACCCTCGGCACGCAGCAGCTCGGCAATATGCAACGCCAGGTCCATGGCGGTGACCGTAGGCGAAAGGCGTCCTGTCAGGCGTATGCCAATGACTTCAGGAAGCGTCAGCGTCACCGGTTCACCCAGCATCGCTGCCTGACCTTCGAGACCTCCGACACCCCAGGCCAGAATGCCAAGCGCATTGATCATCGGTGTGTGACTATCCGTGGCCACCATGTTGTCGGGGTGAATCCACTGACGCCCCTGATCATCTTCATGCGTCCACACCACCTGGGCCAGCGACTCCATATTGACTTGATGGATGATCCCGGTACCGGGCGGTACAACACTGAAGTTGTCGAGGCTGCGCTCGGCCCACTTGATGAAACGATAACGTTCGGCGTTGCGGCGAAAGTCGATGTCGAGATTGCGCGCGAGAGCATCGGGATGGTCGAACTCCTCGACGATCACCGAGTGGTCAATGGCCAGTACTGCAGGGATCGATGGATTGATGTTCTCGGCCTTGCCGCCCAGTTCATGAACGGCATCACGCAGGCCGGCGAAGTCCGCCAGTGCAGGCAGGCAAGTGGTATCGTGAAACATCAGGCGGTTGGGGTAGTAGTTCACTTCGCCACTGGAGGAAGTCCCGGCGAGAAACGCCAGCAGGTTAGGCAGGTTGTCGGGTGATCGGCGCGCGACGTTTTCCAGCAGAAGGCGCAGCGAATAGGGCATCTGTTCCAGCTGTTGCGACTTCACCAGGTCGCTCAGGTCAATGTAGTGGTAATCCTGGCCGGCAATACGCAGAGTGCGTGGTGACGGTTGTTGTCGTGCTTGTTGTGTGGTGACAGACATCTGGCCCTCGAGCATCGTAGTGGCGGCTTGATTGCACGATACGCCCGGAGGGTGGTAGCGAAAATTGAAGCTTGGGCAAGGATGGGTTCGCCACGAGAGAAGGCGGACATTCAAGCTGTTTGTTGGCGCTTTCTGCTCAGGCTGTGGGCAGCCGCTCAGGAGGCACGTAGATGCTCGACAAAGGCGCGGGCTGTCGGTGACAACTGGCGGAAATCCTTGACCCCGATGCGCAGGTTGCGAATTGCCCAGGGCTCATCGAGAGGCACATCGGTGATACCAATGGAGTGGGCATAGATACGGATCACATGACGAGGCAGAAGGGCAACGCCGAGGCCGCCTGCCACCAACTGACACATGCAGTCGAAACTGCTGACGCGGACCTTGACGGTAGGCGTCATGCCGAGCTTCTCGGCTTCCTGAGTGATCAGCGCATAGAGCGCGCTTTCAGCGTGCGAGGCAATCAACTCGTGACGCAGCACCTCGGAGAAGCGCACGGCTTCACGATCACTTAGATCATGGTTGACTGGTACGGCCAGGCATATCTCATCGCTGCGCCAGGCGAAGGTCTCGAGATCCGGAGCCGGCGTATGGCTGGCGAACACTCCCACCTCGGCACGGCCGTCATTGAGAGCCCTGACGATGGCAGCACCGACTCGTTCCTCGATATCCAGTTTGACGCCGGGGAACTGAGTGGTGAAGGTCTTGATTTCTGCGGGCAGGAACTGGGCCAGCGCCGAGGTGGTCGCGTGTAGCTGAACCTGTCCCTTGATTCCTTCAGAGTAGTCCCCCAGCTCGTTTTCCATGCGATAGAGCGCTTCGAACACCTGGCGGGCATGGGTGAGCATCGATTGTCCAGCAGGCGTCAGCTCTACACCACGTGGATAACGCGTGAACAGTGGCGAGCCGACGCGATGCTCCAGTTCGGCGATACGTTTGCTGATGGCCGACAGCGCTAAGTGGGCCCGCTTCGAAGCTCTGGTCAGGCTCTTTTCCTCGGCGACACAGAGGAATATCTGAAGGGAAGTGAGATCGAAGCGCATGGTGCAGGGCACTCGGGTAGTCAATGGGTTAGGGAACAGATAACACGTTGATATAGCTGAATCAAACGCTGTTGGCGCGCGGGGGGTAGTCTTCAGCCGAATTCAGCCATGTTGTCTGGCCCCTTGATGATCCGATCCAGCACGGAGAGGTCTTCTCGGATCATGATTACGATCCTGATATCGAACATTGGGCGGAGGGGCCTGACTTGCTCAGGGGTGCTCGAATCCCTCTTCACGGAGATACCTGACATCATCTCAACACGCTCCACCAGGCAACAGCGATCAATGCGACGGCCATCACCAGGTTGAATACCCTCATGCGACTGGACGTGGTCAGTAATCTGCGACTGCTGATTCCCATCAAGGCCCAACTCGAGGTGCCCAGCAGCGCCAGGCACAGGAATACCGTGGCCATGGTGGCAATGGTCGTCGGCGTCGCGTCGCTGCCGGCGAACACGGTGACCGCGGTCAAGGCCATCATCCAGCCTTTGGGGTTGATCAACTGTAGGCCGGAGGCCTTCAGACCGGTCAAAGAAATGCCCTGTTCGGCGCTGGCCGATGTTGTGGTCTTCGCCGTGGCCAGACGCCACGCCATCCAGCTCAGCCAGATGACACCGACCCATGACAGCAGGATCGGCACCAGTGGCGCGCTGATCATCAGGCTGGCCATGCCCAGCCCTGCCAGCACGATGGTGAGTGCTGCCGTAGTACAGGCCGCGAGGATGGCTGGTGCGGTAGCACGCCAGCCGGACTGACCTGCCTTGGCCATGACCAACAGATTGATGGGGCCGGGGCTGAAGGTGATGGCCAGTGTAAAGAGTGTGTAGGGGAGCCACTGTTGCATGTCGAGAGCCTCGTGATGGTGATGTCACGAGTGTCGCTGGTGGCGGGTGATGAGTCTGGAAGGTTTGAGCAGAAAGGATTGAAGCAGAATCAGTGTGCCTGAGAGCCTGTCAGGCATTGGCGTCGATACTGCGCCGGTGTCAGTCTGTAGGCACGGCGGAACCAGCGACCGAGGTGACTCTGGTCGGCAAAGCCGAGTTGGTGAGCGACATCGATGGGCAACTGGCCGGCGGCGAGGCGCTTGCGTGCCTGGTTGAGACGTAGCTGGACCAGGTAGGCATGAGGTGCAAGGCCATAGGCCGTCTTGAAGGTGCGAGACAGCCTGAAGCGATCCACTCCGCAGGCGTCGGCAAGCTCATGCAGGCTGATGTCCTGCTCGATATGGGCGTGCAGGTAGTCCCGTGCACGCGCTGCAATGGCCGGGTGGTGAGGTTGGCCGAGCTGGCGGGGCTTCCAGCCGATATGGGGCAATAACCCCTGCACCAGACTATCCAACGCAGTGTCTCGCATGATGCGCCAGGGCTGGTGACGCAGTGCATCGATGCTGCGATGAATCTGTATCGCCAGACTGGGATCATCGGCCAGAGTGCTGTTGAAGCCGGGATAGAGCGTGGCGGGAGCGGCATCACTCTGGTGACGAAGCTCGTTGTCCAGCCACTGGGGAGAAAGGTAGAGCATGGAGTAGGTGAAGCCAGCGTCGGTTGCTGCATGGCCATCATGGACTTCCCCCGGCTCAACCAGCACGAGACGCCCGGGCGTGCTGCTGTGACGTGAGCGACGGCAGTGGAATTGCTGCACACCCTGTTCGGTGACACCGACCAGGTAGCTGTCGTGCCAGTGGGGGTCGTAGGCATGACCATCGAAATGCGCACGAATGGTCTCGATGCCGGTGTCACTGTCCTGTTGCAGGTCGACCCAATCGGACTTGGCCATGGCTAACGAACTCCTGACACCACCAGGGAGCCAACGACCAATGGTGGTCGTTGGCTTGGGAGGTTGGTTGGTAATCCTGTGTTGGTCAGCATGGCACTATGCCAGGAGCACAGACTAGAACATTTGTGACATCGTCCGCGCCTGTTACGGGAGCCTTACTGTTGCAGTTCCTGCTCGCTGAACATGCCTTCGAAGAGGGCGGAGCTCAGGTAGCGCTCGGCACTGTCGGGCAGAATGACCACGATGTTCTTCGAGCGGAATTCCGGCAACTGCGAGATTCGTACCGCAGCAACGACCGCTGCGCCGCAGGAGATGCCACCGAGGATGCCTTCCTCGCGCATCAGTCGGTGTGCCATTTCCATGGCATCCTCGTTGGATACCTGTTCGACACGATCCACCAGCGACAGATCGAGGTTGTCAGGGACGAAGCCTGCGCCGATGCCCTGGATCTTGTGGGGCGCGGGAGTCAGTTCTTCACCTGCCATGGCCTGGGTGATGATCGGTGAGGCTGTCGGCTCCACGGCCACTGTGGTGATCGCCTTGCCCCGGGTCTGCTTGATGTAGCGTGATACCCCGGTCAGAGTGCCGCCAGTGCCGACGCCGGAGACGAAGACCTCAACTTCGCCATCGGTATCTTCCCAGATCTCCGGCCCCGTGGTGGTCTCGTGAATCATCGGGTTGGCCGGGTTGCTGAATTGCTGGGGCATGAAGTACTTGTCAGGGTCCGATTGAGCAACGGCTTCCGCCTCGGCGATGGCGCCAGGCATGCCCTTGGCAGGCTCGGTCAGAATCAATTCCGCGCCCAGCGCCTTGAGTACCTTGCGCCGCTCCAGGCTCATCGAGGCCGGCATGGTCAACAGCAGCCCATAACCACGGGCGGCCGCCACATAGGCCAGGGCGATACCGGTGTTGCCACTGGTGGGCTCGATGATGGTCATGCCGGGCTTGAGCTGGCCGCTCTTCTCGGCTTCATGGATCATCGATGCACCGATGCGACACTTGACGGAATAGGCCGGATTACGACCTTCGATCTTGGCCCAGATCGTGGCACCGTTGTTGACTCGGTTGAGGCGGACCAGCGGCGTATTGCCGATGGAGCGGGAATTATCGTCGTAGATACGCGCCATATCATGCTCCTTTCCGAATGCGGCCTACGCAGCCAACTGTGACCAGTAGCTGCGCATGGACAAGTGAAACCGGTCCTCATCATGCCTGAGTATCAACGAGATATCTGCACTCGATCCGCGATGTATGAGGGGCTCCGGGGATATGGTGATATTAACCCGGCATGCTTTCATGTTGGGTTAATGGCGGCACAGGGACGTGTCGCCGTCGGCCATCAGGCCGACGCGAGGCCGCACCCCACCAGCAGATCCGCGCATCTGCGCCAGTGTGGTGCGGACGACAATCAAATCGATCAGGATGAGCTATTTGATTGCCATGTTAATAGCCTGGCATACCGCTTTTCGATCGGCATACCAATCGCAAGTCAGTATGTCAGGCTCATTGGTTCAGGCGGCAACTTCGACCGGTTCTACTCGATGGCGCCGTCGCTCCACCAGGCGTCGCACACCAACGTAGAACAGTGGTGTCAGCAGCAGGCCGAATACAGTGACACCGATCATGCCGTAGAACACTGCCACCCCCATGGCCTGGCGCATCTCGCTGCCCGCGCCGGTGGCCAGCATCAGCGGGATAACACCGGCGGAGAATGCCACGGAAGTCATCAGGATCGGTCTCAGGCGCAGCCGGCACGCGGTGAGCACGGCCTGAACACGGGATTCGCCACTCTTCTGGCGTTCACGAGCGAACTCCACCAATAGAATGGCGTTCTTGCAGGCCAACGCGACCAGCACGATCAACCCGATTCGAGTGAAGATATTGTTGTCCCCCTGGCTGAGCCAGACGCCCGCCATGGCCGACAGCAGCGTCATGGGCACGATCAGGATGATCGAGAAGGGCAGCGACCAGCTTTCGTACTGGGCGGCCAGCACCAGGAACACCAACAACACGACCAGCGGGAAGATATACACCATGGTGTTGCCGGCCAGCTCCTGCTGATAGGTGACCTCCGTCCACTCGTAGTCGATTCCCTCCGGGAGCTGCGCGGCGAGAATCTCCTCGATGGCCTGTTTGGCCTGATCGCTCGATACCCCCGGCGCCGGGGAGCCATTGATGTCAGCACTGACGAAGGTGTTGTAGTGCATGACCCGATCCGGCCCTGTGGTCGGGGTGATAGAGACGAAGCTACCCAGTGGAATCATGCGCCCATCAGTGCTGGCCACCTTGAGCTGCCGAATGGATTCGGGGTCGAGTCGCCAGGCGGCATCAGCCTGGGCACGGACCTGATAGGTACGGCCAAAGCGGTTGATGTCATTGACGTAGAGTGAGCCCATGTAGACCTGCAAGGTGTCGAACACCTTGTCCAGCGGCACACGCATCAACATGGCCTGTTCACGGTCGACATCGATATCGAACTGCGGTACCTGGATACGGAAGCTCGAATAGACACTGGTCAGGCGTGGGTCCTGCTGGCTGGCATCGACCACCTGCTGCACGGCGTTGAACAGGCCCTCGAATCCCTGGTTACCGCGGTCCTCGAGTTGCAGCTTGAAGCCACCGGTGGTGCCCAGGCCCAGAATCGGCGGTGGCGGGAATACCGCGACAAAGGCCTCATCGATGGTCGAGAAGCGAGCATTGAGTTCCGCGGCAATGGCGTTGGCGGAGAGCTCGGGCGACTGCCGCTCCGCAAAGGAATCCAGCGTCGTGAAGACGATGCCTGAGTTCGATGCATTGACGAAGCCATTCACCGAGAGGCCGGGGAAGGCAACGGTGTGGGTTACCCCTGGCGTGTCCAGAGCGATACTCTGCACTTCATCGATAACCTCGCTGGTGCGCTCGAGACTGGCCGCATCCGGGAGCTGCGCCATGGCTACCAGGTATTGCTTGTCCTGGGATGGGATGAAACCACCGGGTACGGCATCGAACACCTTGACCGTGAGCAGCAACAGCCCGAGATATACCACACCGACGACAATGCCAAAGCGCAGCAGACGCTTGATCAGCCCGGTGTAGCCGCGTGACAGGGCAGAAAATACCCGATTGAAGGGACTGAACAGCCAACTGCCGAACACGGTATTGATGATACGGGTGAGCCGATCGGGCGGGGCATCATGGGGCTTGAGCAACAGGGCCGCGAGCGCTGGGGACAGCGTCAGTGAGTTGAATGCCGAAATCAGCGTCGAGATGGTGATAGTCAGCGCGAACTGCTGATAGAACTGTCCACTCAGCCCGCTGATGAAGGCGGTAGGTACAAAGACCGCCGTCAGTACCAGCGCAATGGCAATGATCGGACCAGTCACCTCGGACATGGCGATGCGAGTTGCCTCGTACGGCGAGTGGCCCAGCTCGATGTTGCGCTCGACGTTCTCCACCACCACGATGGCGTCATCAACCACGATGCCGATGGCCAGTACCAGACCGAACAACGACAGGGTGTTGATCGACACCCCCAACAACTGCATGACGGCGAAGGTACCGATCAGCGAAACCGGCACGGCAATCAGCGGGATCAGCGAGGCACGCCAGGTCTGCAGGAACAGAACCACCACCACGACGACCAGCATGATGGCTTCCACCAGGGTATGGACGACCGCCTCGATGGAGCCGCGGACGAATACCGTGGGGTCATAGACGATGTCGTAGCTGACGCCGTCCGGGAAGCGTTGCTGAGCCTCGGCCATGTAGGTACGAACGGCATCCGACAGGGCGATAGCGTTCGAGCCCGGTCGCTGGAAGATCGGCATGGCCACGGCATCGAAGCCATCCAACTGCGCGCGCAGGGCATACTGATCGGCACCCAGCTCGACACGGGCCACATCACCAAGGCGGGTAATACGGCCGTTGTCATCGACACGAATGACGATGTTGCGGAACTCTTCTGGTGTCTCCAGCCGTCCCTTGACGTTGAGTAGCTGCTGGAACTGACTGTGATCAGCACTGGGCTGGGCGCCGAGGCTTCCCGCGGCAACCTGTTGGTTCTGCGCCCGCAGTGCGCTGATCACATCATCGGCACTCAGACCTCGTGCGGCAACGGCATCGGGATCAAGCCACACGCGCATGGCATATTCACCGGCGCCGAACAGCTGCACGTCACCGACACCATCCAGACGAGCGATATCATCCTGCAGATTCAGCCGGGCAAAGTTGGACAGCCATAGCTGGTCATAGCGTCCGTCCGGCGAGGTCAGGTGGACCACCATGCTCAGGTTGGGAGAAGACTTCTCGGTGGTGACCCCCAGCGCCTGAACCTCCTGCGGCAGGCGTGGCGTGGCTCTGGCAACGCGGTTCTGGACATTGACCTGAGCCTGGTCGAGGTCGGTGCCCAGGGCGAAGGTGACAGTCAGGGTGAGATTGCCATCGGCAGTTGCCTGGGAATCCAGGTACAGCATCCCCTCGACACCGGTGATTTCCTGCTCCAGTGGTGTTGCCACCGTGCGCGCGATGACATCCGGGTTGGCCCCCGGATAATTGGCGCGCACCACTACCGTGGGCGGAACCACCTCGGGGTATTCCGACACCGGCAGTTTGACCAACGCCAGGCTGCCGGCGACCACGATCAGGATGGACAGGACCGCAGCGAATACCGGCCGGCGGACAAAGAAGTTCGACAGGTTCATGAACGCTCCCTGTTGTCCGCGGCGATGATGGCTTTATCTGCCGCCAGCGGAGGGGTATCGCGGAGTTGTGCGGCAAGGCGGCTGGTGCGCTCCGCCAGACGAGCCAGGCTTTCACTGTCTGGCCCCGGTACCAGGCTGGCCTCGACTGCCATGCCCGGGCGTACCTTGGCGGGACCTGCCGCAACAACCTGCTCTCCACCCTCGAGGCCGGAGGTGATTTCACGCCAGGCGCCAAAGCGACTGCCAATGGTGACCGAGCGGTAGGTTACCTGGCCGGTGTCGTCGACAACCAGCACGAAGCGGGAGTCGAGGTCAGTGCCGACAGCTCGGTCAGGAATCAGCACGCCAGGCTGTTGGCGGGCGGCGGCGATGCGAATACGGGCAAAGGCGCCCGGGCGCAATGCTCCATCGGTGACCGGGACACGAGCACGCACGCGCAGGGTGCCGGTGTCCGCATCGACGCGATTGTCGATGAAGTCGAGGCGACCGTTGTAGGCAAAGCCATCCTGACCGGACAGTTGCAGCTCCACCGGCCAATCGTTGGTGGCACTCAGTTGGGCAAAGTCGCGGTTCCAGGTACGTTCGTCGATGTCGAAATAGGCGTCCACGGCAGCGGTGCTGACAAGGGTGGTCAGGACGCTCTCGCCGTTGGTTACCAGATTGCCTTCGGTCAGGTTAGCGTTGGAGATCCGCCCACTGATCGGGGCGCGTATCCGGGAGTGGTCGAGGTCGAGTTGTGCGCTGTCCAGCTGTGCCGACAGTGCTGCAACCTGAGCGCCCAGCCCACGAGCATTGGCGCGTCGTGCTTCGGCTTCCTCGCGCGACATCAGGTTGCGTTCGATGAGCTGACTGGCACGATTGGCCTCGCCCTGAGCCTGGGCAAGTTCGGCACGCCCGCGTTCCAACTGTGCCTCGAGCTCACGTATGCGTGCCTCGAAGGGCGCCGGATCCAGCGCTACAAGGAGATCTCCCGCTTCGACCCTGGCACCTTCGGTGAACAGGATCTCATCGATCTGGCCACTGACCCGTGGGCGTACCGTGACGCGCTCGGGAGCCTCCAGGCGAGTGGTGTATTGATGCCAGGTGGCGATGGGTTGGCGCACGGCCTCGACCACTTCGATGGTGGGGACTGGGGCACTGGTGGTCGCCGCATCGTCCGCCCCCTGGCTGGGCTGGCAGGCGCTCAGGGCCAGACTCAGTGAGCCCATGATGCCGATCAATGCCCAGGCTCTGAAGCCCCTGCGCTGCGCTTTTGACGGGGTATGGAGCAGGGATGGATGGGTGGAAACAGACAATAGGGGTTCCGAGGACTGCGATCGGGCCGCATCCGCAAAGAGGTCTATGCTTGGCATGGCAGCAATGGTCCTGAAGGAGATTGGCAGCCAGTGTAAGGGTGAAAACAGGGTTGTATTAGACCGGTCGGTCGCACATGATTGTTGCTGTGATTGCACGCAATGAAAAATGCCGATGGCAGCTTGAATCACCGAAGCCCTTTCCCTGGCTCAAGGGGAGAGTCTGTGCTGTTGGGGATTTCTAGCTCGAAACTGCACTGGAGCCCTGGATGGATACGCCGAGTCGCATTCTGATGCTGGTGGAAGTCGCGGAGTTGGGAAGCTTTTCCGAGGTTGCCAAGCGTCGCGAGATGGATAGATCCGTTGTCTCGAAACACATTGCCCGGCTCGAGCAGGAGCTCGGGCTCAGGCTGATCAATCGCTCGACTCGCTCGTTGTCATTGACCGAGGCCGGACAGGCCATGGTCGAGCAGGGGCGCTCGTTGCGCGAGTGGATACATGACACCGAGACCATGGCCGAAAGCCTCGGTCAGGGCTTGAGTGGGCGCCTCAAGATCAGTGCTCCCGGGGTGCTGGGTCGTTGTATTGGTTTTCACGCCATGCGCAGCTTTCACGCCCAGTACCCGGATGTGGAGTTTGATCTGCAGTTGGAGGAGCGGCGTGTGGACCTGATTGCCGAAGGCTATGACCTGGCACTGCGAGTCGGTGATCTGGAGGATTCCAATCTGATTGCACAGCCGCTGGCCCTCAATCATCTGCTGATCGGGGCCAGTCCCGATTTCATTGCCCGTGTCGGCGAACCGCGTGATCTCAAGCAGTTGGCATCCCTGCCTGCGTTGACCTGGTCGTCACGCGACCTGCAGGTCGACTTCCTGCGCTATCGTGACGCCAATGGTGTCGTGCAGGAGCAGCAACTCAACACGCTTGTCCGTACCAGCGAAGTGGAAGTGATTCGCAATGGTGTGCTTGCCGGCATGGGGATTGGCGTACTGCCGGCCTTTGCTCTCGGCAATGATGTGCGTGATGGCTCGATCATTCCGCTGATGACCGATCTGCCACTGGAGCCTTTCGGTGTCATCAACATGATCTACCCCCATCGCCAGCTGCCGCTGCGCACGCGCCTGTTCATGGACATCATGCGCGAGACGATAGGATCGCCACCGATGTGGGAACAACGCATCCCGGGGTTCGACAGCATGTACGGCAAGCGCCGTGAGGCGCCTGCCGCAGTCCAGACAAGGGCTTCCGGCAGCGTGCTGGAGCCGGTGCCGTCGAGATCGATGAAATGTACGCCATGCGCGCTGGACGACCTGATGGCGCGTCCTGCGGGCCAGGCTCAGGAAGAAGCCTCAAGCCTGGTGGAAGAGCTCACGTAGGTGAGTGCGGTATGCGTCGCAATGGGCCTCGATATCCGGAGCCTTGATCACATCGTTGGCGAGGAAGGTCGGCAGGGCACTCATGCCCAGGAATTCGTGGGCCTTGTGCATGGGGAAGTAGACACCATCGACACCCTTGCCGTCGAAGAAGTTGCCGGGCTCCTCGAAGGCCTCGCGCGGCGCATTCCATGTCAGTGACAGCATGTAGCGGCGGCCCTGCAACAGACCACCGCTGCCATACTGGCGCTGGGGGTCCTTGCGTGAGCGACCGTCGCTGGCATACAGACGACCATGGCCGGTGGTCAGCACTTCGTCGAGGTAGCGCTTGACCGTCCAGGGCGCCCCCATCCACCAGCCGGGCATCTGATGGATGATCACATCCGCCCACAGCCACTTCTCGACTTCGGTTTCGGCGTCATAGCCATCATCAACGCGGGTTTCCTGCACCTGGTGGCCCATCTCCACCAACTCGCCTCGGGCCAGATCGTGAAGGGTGTCGTTGTAGCGTCCACCGGAGTGGGCGTAAGCCTTGGCACCATTGATCAGTAAGATGTTCATTTGGACTCCGTGCCTCATTCAGTCGTCGTTCCGCAGGGCGCCGTCATTTCAGGAACAGTGAGCGTCCGCAGATGTCAGCCAGACAGAAGAAAAAAGATAGCTGGCTAAATAGTGCCGCGAGTCTGACGGAGACCGAAGCCGTGAACAAGCGTCAGGAGTGCAAAACACCTTTACGCTGGTGAGGGTAATCGCTGGTGAAGGTAATCGCTGGTGAGGGTAATCGCTGGTGAAGGTAATCGCTGGTGAGGGTAATCAATGGGAATGTGGGGAGCGTGTGGGGACCGTGACCGACGGGAGCCGGTCACGGCATTGGCGTCAGACCGTCTGGGGAGTGCGATGACGGCGGTGGTGACGGATGGCAAGCAGGATGGAGACCGCCGCCAGCACCAGCAGAGCCAGAGAGATCGGGCGGGTGAGGAACAGCATCCAATTGTCGTCCGACATCAGCGCACGGCGCAGATTGGACTCGGCAATCGGGCCGAGAATCACGCCCAGCACCAGTGGTGCCAGCGGGTAGTCGAGCTTGCTGAGAAGATAGCCGAAGGCGCCGACGCCCAGCAGCAGGTAGATATCAGTGATCCGATTGTTCAGGGCAAAGGCTCCGATCACGCAGCACACCAGCACCACCGGCACGATGATGGAACGCGGGATGGCGGTCACGCGCAGGAACAGCCGCATGCTGAACAGACATACCACCAGCACCATGGCAGCGGCTACCAGCATGGCCATGAACATGCCGTAAACCAGGTCGCCGTGGTCGAGGATCAGTCGTGGGCCAACACCGATGCCATGAACCATCAGCGAGGCCATCAACACGGCATCCACGGCGCTGCCGGGAATCCCCAGAGCAATCATCGGAATCAGGCCGCCGCCCGAGGTCGCCGAATTGCCGGATTCCGAGGCAATCACGCCTTCGGGGGTACCGGTACCGAAGGTTTCGGGATGCTTCGAGGCGCGCCTGGCCTGGTCATAGGCGAGCAGGTTGGCGATGCTGCCACCGGCGCCGGGAACTGCGCCGATGAATACGCCGACGAAGGACGAGCGTATCAGGTTGACGGGATAGCTGAGTGTCTCGCGCATGCCGTCCATCGGGCGGAAGGAGACCTCCTTCGGCATCATCGGTCTTCCGCTGGCGACGTCATCGGCATCCTCGACTTCCGACATCAGCTGGCTGACGGCAAAGATGCCGATCAGTACCACCAGGAAGGGGAAGCCATTGGCAAGCAGGTCGCTGTCGAAGGTGAAGCGTGGTACGCCCATCATCGGATCGGAACCGACGGTGGCAATGAACAGACCCAGTAGTCCGCTGAGCAGGCCCTTGAGCATCGATTTGCCAACCAGGCTGGCGACCACGGTCATGGCGAAGATGATCAGCGAGAAATACTCCCAGGCGCCCAGCTTGACGGCCACCAGTGCCAGCGGAGGAGCGGCCACCATCAGCACAATGGCACTGATCAGCGCGCCGAAGAACGACGCCCAGATGCCCAGCGCCAGAGCGCGGCCAGGCTGGCCGGCACGGGCCATGGGAAAGGCATCAAAGGTAGTGGCCACCGATGAGGGGGTACCGGGAATCCCCAGCAGTGCGGCCGAGATCAGGCCACCGGAATAACCACCGACATACACCGCCAGCATGGTGGCAACCCCCTGCAGCGGGGGCATGGCGAAGGTCAGGGGCAGGGTCAGTACAATGGCCATGGTAATGGTGAAGCCGGGTATCGCCGAGGCGATGACTCCGGCAACCACCCCCAGCAGCATGGTGGCCATCGTGGAAATCGTGAAGAGCTGGTCCATGCCGGCCAGCAGGGCATCCATCATGATGACGTTCCTCTGTGATGCCTAATCTTGTGATGCCTGATCTTGTGAGGCCTGATCTTGTGATACCTGATCTTGTGATACATGGCCTTGTGAAGATCGGCTCTGCGATGAGTGGCCATGTCAACCGAGCAGGCCACGTGGCAGGCTGATGACGAAGACCTCGCGGAACAACAGGTCGATACCGAACGAGAAGCACAGGGCGATGATCAGTGCGATGCCCAGACCTCTGGCAGTGCGCGCGCCGAGTAGCCACTGACCGGCCAGCAGGAAACACAGCGAGGCCAATGCGAAGCCCAGCCAGGGCAGGCAGAGGATGTAGGCACCGAGCAGTACCAGCACGCCGAAGGCCAGACGATGGCGTCGCAGCCATTGCACGACCATGCCGGGCTCGCCGGGTTGCAGAGTACGCAGGCGGCGGGCCTCCTTGAGCATGATGGCGAGGTTGATCAGCACCAGAATCGCCAGGATCAGGCGCGGGAAACTGCCGGAGCCGAGTGGCTCCCACATCGAGGATGGCAGTTCCCCAGCGCGCAGGAACAGGCCGGCAAACAGCAGCGCGAGGATACCGTTCAGCACCAGGTGTGCGACAGGCTCGCCGCGCCCCCCAGACCTGGCAGGCCTATCAGACCCAGCAGACCCAGCAGACCCAGCAGATCCCGTAGGGGAGTTGGGCCGTTCCTCCGCGGAGGAACGGCTGGAGGATGGCGTACTCATCTTGCCAGCTTCCCTGCCAGGCGCTCGATGGTGGCGTTGGTCTCTTCGAGGTACTGGGCGAATGCCTCGGGGCCTTCATAGACCACACTGGCACCGGCATTGTGGACTTCCTCGGCGAACTTCTGGTCCTGGCTCATGGCCTCGAAGGCGGCCGCAAGCGTATCGACCTGGGCCTCGGGGGTTCCTGCTGGCGCCAGAATGCCGCGAACGATGTTCAGCTTGAGTTCGGGGTGCCCCAGCTCGGCGAAGGTCGGCACATCCGGCGTCTCTTCCTGACGCTCCTCGCTGCCGACGGCGAGGAAGCGCAGGTCGCCGTTCTTGACGAACTCCCCGCTGGACGAGATATCACCGATCGCGGCATCGATGTGACCACCGACCAGAGCGCGGATACGTTCACCTGTGCCTTCGAAGCCGACATAGCGGAACTCCAGGCCTTCGGCGTCTTCCATCATCGCGCCGTGAAGGTGGGGGACGCCGCCGAGCGTCACGCCGAAGCGGATCTCGCCGGGATGCTCACTGGCGTACTCGACGAATTCCTCGTAGGTGGAATAGGGCCCATCGCCGGGCACGGTCAGATACTGCGGTGACTGGGTAACCGCGGCCACCGGCGTGAAGTCGTCCCAGTTCTGCGGTGTCAGGCCGGTATGGTGAGCAACCATCAGACCCTCGTGAACCTGACCAACGGTGTAACCGTCGGCATCACGGCGAGCCAGTTCCTTGAGTCCGGTTGTGCCACTCACCCCCGGCATGTTGATGACCGGCATGGCTTCGCCGAGATATTCCTCGGCATGATGCGAGACCAGTCGCATCAGGGTATCGCTGCCGCCGCCCGGCGACCAGGGGACGATGAATTCCACCGGCTTGTCGGGGTAGTTGTTTTCCTGGGCCTGAGCAGTGGAGGCCAGGCCCAGGCTGGCAATGATCAGACCCAGACCGGTAATGAGGGGTGCTGTGGTTATGGTAACGGCACGTTTCATTGTCGGATTCCTCGCTATTGAGTTGTTGTTGAGGTGTTATTGATGGGGTGTAGCGGGTATTGCGTCATGGGTGGATGAAGCGGAACGCTGGGCTCAGCCCAGCAATAGCGCGCCATAGCCGAGGCCAAGGCACACCACCAGTGCAGGATGGACACGGGTCTTCAGCAGCAGCAGCGCTGCCACTGCGCCAATGATCAAGGTGTGCAACCAGCCGGAGGTATCGACGCCTTCCTGCAGGAAATTCCAGGTCAGCCCAGCCATCAGCACCATCACCACGGGCCTGACCCACTGGCTCATCGACTTGACCTTGATCGAGTTGCGGTAGCGGTACAGTGTGCCCAGCGCCGCAATCATCAGCAGTAGCGAAGGGCCAACGGTAGCGAGCACAGCGACGAAGGCGCCGCCGACACCGGCGATGTCATAGCCGATATAGCCCGCCATCTTGGTGGCAATGGGGCTGGGCAGGGCATTGCCGAGAGCCAGAGTCTCGGCAAACTGCTGGTGTGTCATCCAGCCATAGGTGCCGACTACCTCGTTCTCGATCAGCGGAATGATCGCCGGACCACCGCCGTAGCCGACGATGTTGGGGATGAAGAACGCGAGGAACAGCTGCCAGTAGATCATGGTGCAGACTCCTCGCCTTGTGCGCGTTTGCGGTCGGGATTGGGATCAGGACGTAGCAGGGCAGCGATCAGAATGGCACCGATCACCAGTCCTGGATGGACGCCAAGTACCAGAATAAGTACAGCAGCGGCTGCGCCGGTTGCCAGCGTGGCCACCAGGCCCATACCGGCACGGGACTTGGCGAAGAAGTCCCAGGTCAACTGGGCCATCATCACCATCACCACCGGCACCACACCCAGTCCCATGCCGTGTACCCAGCGCTGGTCACCGTAGCGGGCATAGAGTCCCAGCAGGCCGATCATGGCGACGATCAGCGGCACGATAACGGCAATCACCGCGTTGATCGCCCCCAGGGTGCCGCCGACACGATAGCCGATGTACCCCGCCATCTTGGTGGCAATAGGGCCGGGCAGCGTGTTGCCGATGGCCAGCACATCGGCGAAAGCTTCGTCCTCCATCCAGGCATGGCGCTTGACCACTTCCTGATGAACCAGCGGAATCATCGAAGGACCGCCACCGAAGCCGAAGATGCCGATACGAAAGAAGGCCATGAACAGCTGACCCTGCAGCTTGAGGCCTCGGGCCTTGAGGTCCTGTGTCTCGGAAGAATCATCGGCCATGGTTACAGCACCGCGATGGCAGCATCGGTGCGTGGCTCGGTGCCACCGCAGTAGATGCCGGTCTGTGGGTCACGCAGGATGACCTGACCGCGGCCGTAGCTGCGATTGTCATGGGCGACCTGCATGTCGTGCCCACGAGCCGACATGGCACGCACCAGGGCCGGTGAATAGCCGTGCTCAATGCCGATGGTGCGCTCGCCCATCCACTGCCAGCGTGGGGCGTCCAGTGCCGATTGTGGATTGAGGCCGAAATCGACCAGGTTCATTACCACCTGAACATGGCCCTGGGGCTGCATGAAACCGCCCATTACACCAAAGGGCCCCAGTGCCTTGCCGTGCTGAGTCAGGAAACCGGGGATGATGGTGTGGAAGGTCTTCTTGCCGGGCTGCAGGCAGTTGTCGTGGTTCTCATCGAGGCTGAAGTCGTGGCCGCGATTCTGCAACGCGATGCCGGTGTCCGGAACCACGATGCCCGAGCCGAAGCCGTGATAGTTGCTCTGGATGAAGGACACCATGTTGCCGTCGGCATCGGCGGTGGCCAGGTAGACCGTGCCGCCGGCACTGGGTTTGCCCGGCTGCGGATCGATGGCCTGATCGCCGATCAAGTCGCGGCGTTGCTCGGTGTAGGCATCCGACAGCAACTGCTCGACCGAATATGTCATGTGATCGGGCTGGGAAATATGTGTCTTGCCGTCGGTGTAGGCCAGCTTCATGGCCTCGAGTTGCCGATGCAGCAGCTCCGGGTCGTCGCGATGTGCAGGTGGGAAGCCATCCAGGATGCGCAGCGCCATCAATGCCACCAGGCCCTGACCATTGGGGGGAATTTCCCACACATCGACATCGCGATAGCGGGCCGAGATCGGGTCGACCCATTCTGGGTGATAAGCGGCCAGATCCTCCTTGCGCAGATAGCCTCCGGTTTCCCGGGAGAAGGCATCGATCCGTTCGGCCAGTTCGCCACGATAGAAGCTCTCTGCCTGACTCTTGGCGATGCTTTCGAGAGTGCGGGCCTGGGCCTCGCAACTCCACCAGGCGCCGGCTTCGGGGGCCTTTCCATTCGTGGTGAAGGTCTCGAACCAGGGGCGGGTCGCGTCTCCTTCGAGGTGACGCTTGAAATTGGCGGTATCGCGCTGCCACAGACTGGCGATGATCGGTGAGACTGGAAAACCCTCTCGAGCCAGGCGGATGGCGGGCTCTAGCAGGCTGGCGAAGTCGAGCTTGCCGAAGCGGCGCGACAGTTCCGCCCAGGCCGATGGCGTACCGGGCACCGTGACCGGAGTCCAGCCGTAGAGCGGTACGTTGCTGTGGCCTGCCTCGAGGACTGCATCCCGTGTCAGCGTGGCGGGAGCCGTGCCACTGGCGTTCAAGCCATGGAGCTGGCCATTGCCCTGGTCGTCGCTGGCGATCCATACCAGCGCGAAGGCATCGCCGCCAATACCGCATCCGGTGGGCTCGACAACGGTCAAGGCCGCCGCTGTGGCAATGGCGGCATCCACGGCATTGCCACCCCTGGCAAGAATATCGCGACCAACCTGTGCCGCCTGGGGCTGGGACGCCGCCACCATGCCGTTGCGGGCATAGGTGGGACTACGACGAGACGGATAGGGCGTCATGTCGGGATAGCGCGTGGCGTCGGAATAGGATGAGGCAAGCGTGGTCATGATGGCTCCAGTTGCAATGATCGAATGGTGCGCCAGTCGCTGTTGTTGCGCTGACTGCTGGCGCACTGACGGTTATCGGGCTGTCTGTTATCGAGTCGGGTGCGAGGTGCTCAGGTGCTGTGACGCCTGAGCATCTGCCTGACGGTGGCCGAGGCCGATCCCGGTCACCACATAGAACAGCGAGAACAGGATGGCGCCGTAGCAGAGAATGGCATAAAGGAAGAAGTCTGCCGTGGCGACACCCAGGGTGGCGGCGGTGAAGGCTCCGGTGACGCCCCAGGGGACCAGCGGCGACAGGGTGGTGCCGGTGTCTTCGAGAATGCGTGAGAGGTTCTTCGTCGGCGTGCCACTGTTGGCGACCAGCGGGCGCAGCAACGGCCCCAGCAGTGAGAAGGTCACGTAGTAACTGCCGGTCAGCAGGAAGGCCAGACCATGCAGGCCCATGGCGCCACCGAGCACCTGGCGGCGACCGGCATGGCGCTTGTTGAGCATGGCAATGGCAGCATCAAGGGTACCGGCGCTCTTGAAGGGCGTGCCCAGCACGGCAGCGGCAATGAGTACCGCGACAGTGGACATCATGCTCTGCAGTCCGCCGCGGGAGAGCATGCCGTCGATCATCTCGTTACCGGTGCTGGAGGCATAACCGCCGTTCATGGCCTGGCCGATGTCGCCGAGGCTGGCACCCTGCAGGACCAGGGCAATGGCGGCGCCACTGACGATACCGAGGGCAAAGGACGGCAGCACGGGTTTCTTGAGCAGAATGCAGCCGAATACCACCAGGGGCGGCAACAGGGTAATCGGGTTGGTACTGAACAATTGGTGAAGGGTCGACACAATGTCGGCCGCCTGGCCGGAGATACCGGACTGAGTCCCTTCGATGCTGCTGCCCAGCCAGGCATAAACGGCGAGGGCGATAAGGTATGCCGGCAGGGTGGAGTACAGCATATGGCGAATATGGGTGACGATATTGACCTCGCACACCGCTGAGGCCATGACGGTGGTATCCGACAGCGGTGACAGCTTGTCGCCGAAGAAGGTGCCGGTGATGATTGCCCCAGCGGCCCAGGCGGGGGGGACATCAAGGCCGATGGCGACGCCCATCAGTGCAACGCCAATCGTGCTCAGTGTCCCCCAGGACGTGCCGGCCATGATCGACATCAGCGAGCAGGACAGACAGGCGACCACCAGAAACAGGGCAGGTGAGAGTAACTCGAGTCCAAGCGTGACCATGGCTGGGATGGTGCCCGAGAGCATCCATACGCCGACCATCATGCCAACACAGATCAGGATAAGGATCGGTATCAGCATTGCCTGGATGCCACTGAGCAGATCGGCTTCCAGCCGTGCCCAGGGAATGCCCCACACCAGGCATAGGGACATGGCCAGACTGCCGGCAACGATCAGTGCAACGGCTGTCGGGATACCCAACAGCATGATGGCAATCAGCAGGCTGCCGATGGCAACGCACAGCAGGACGAGGTGGCGGACTCCGCCTTGCAGAGCAGGCTCGGGAGTCGTCGCAGTTTGACTGGAACTGGTCATGGAGAGACCTCTGAACAGGGTGTTATCGTTGTTGTGATCGAAGGCTGCGATGTATTTCCATGCGCAGCCGCCTCGATTCTGTCGAGCTGGCAAGTCTGTCGGACTGGCAAGTCTGTCGGATTGGCAAGACATGGGCTCGATTGTTGTGTGAAAAATCGCTTGGTTTTGAAATAATCGATTTTTTGCGACTATGCCCTGGTGTCCAGCCGACGTCAATCGACTGCCTGGGCTTGAGACTTGAGCTGAGATATAAGCTGAAACGTGGGCCTCAGGCAGATTCAAGGGTGGTGATGAGTGAGTGGTGATATGACGATTTCCCCTTCAGCGGTAGACGGGGCTGTCAGCGAGACCGCTGCCAGTCAGGCCTTCGAGGCCATCAAGCGTGACCTGATTCGGGGGCGCTTTGCAGCTGGCGAAAAGCTGGCCATCAGTGCCTTGAAGGCGGAATATCAGGTGGGGTTGAGCCCGCTGCGCGAGGCACTCAATCGCCTCTCGGCCTATGGCCTTCTGGAACAGCACAACCAACGCGGCTTCCGAGTCCCACCGTTATCGGAGCAGGAGCTGGAAGATATCGCCAGACTGCGCATTCAACTGGAATGCATGGCCTTGACTCAGGCCATGCAGCAGGGCGATGCAGAGTGGGAATCTCAGTTGCTGGCGGCACAGCACCGTCTATTGCGAGCGGATCAGCAACCCAGTCAAGTGGAGCAATGGGAGCAGGCCCACCTGCGGTTCCACCGAACCTTGCTGGCCCCCTGTGGATCGCCCTGGCTGCTGCGCTTCATTGGTCAGTTGCATGACCAGTTCGATCGTTATCGTCGTCTGGCCCCTCCCAACCCGGCCATTCGCGCACAGCTGGATGCACAGCACAGCGAACTGGTGGAAATGGCGCTGGATCGACGCATTCAGGACGCCCGCAGCCTGCTGGAACAGCATATCCAGTTGTCATGGCAGGTGGCTCAGGGAGCCACCGGCTGTTGAGCGTGGCTCGTCGGTCAACTGAAGGCACGGCGATAGAGACTCAGGTAGCGTTCCTTGGAGGGCAGTAGGTGCTCTCGGCACAACTGACGCAGCCTTTCACGGTCCTGGTCGCGGATGGCATCGAGCATGGCGTGGTGCTCTCGACGTGCCTGAGACAGGCTTTCCTCGTCGGCAATGGCGATGAAGCGGATGCCATGGGCACGCTGGGCGAATTCGTTGATGGTCTGATACAGATAGGGATTGCCGGTCGCGGCGAACAGGGTGCGGTGAAAGGCGATGTTGAGGTGAAATACCTGACGCAGATCGTGCCTGTCCACGGCGGCACTGTACGCCTGATGCACGCTTTCCAGTTCCTCGAGCCACTCGGCGGGAGCGGGAAGGGGCAGGGCATCGACACCTGCCAGTTCGAGAATCTCGCGCATCGCGTAGAGGTTCTCGACTTCTTCCGGTGTCCAGGTCTTGACGAAGGCACCGCGATTCTTGATGCGCTCGACCAGGCCGATGGTCTCGAGTTGAAACAGGGCCTGCCGCACCACATGGCGTTTGCCGCTGAAGCGCTCGATCAGGTCTTCCTCGACCAGACGCTCTCGAGGGTGTAGCCGGCCCAGGACAATGTCCTCCTCAACGGCGGCGACAATATCCTCGACTCCGGTACTGGTATCCGCCGCTGGTGTGGCGCGGACAGTTGAAGACGGATTTCCCATGCTCGCTTCCCCTGCGATAAGTACTGTTCAAAGAGCGCTGTGCGAAGAATGCGGTGTGACGAGTACTGTGTGAAGAGCACTGTGTGAAGAGTACTTTGTGAGTAGTGCTGTGCGAAAAGTCGCGGGCGCAATGACCGGCGATGCACAAGCCGTACATCGCCTCGTTGTCAGTCTACCAATCCCGGGCCCTCATGAGCGAGGTACCCGGCTGTGAGGTTGTGGGCGGCAAGCTCGGAAGTCGCAGCCTTCTTCCGCCTGCAGAATCTGCTCCATGAACAGTCGTCGATAGCCGAGCAGGTTGGTGTCTTCCTGCTGCGGAGACTGTTGTTGGCGTCTGGCCTGGAGTTCCTCTTCCGCGACTTCCAGCACCAGCTCGCGTGACTCCACATCCAGGCGAATAGTATCGCCGTCGCGCACCAGTCCCAGTGGTCCTCCCTGTGCCGATTCCGGTGATACATGCAGCACAATGGTGCCTGCCGCGGTACCACTCATGCGGCCATCGGAGATGCGTACCATGTCCTTGACGCCCTGGGCTGCGAGCTTTTTCGGTATCGGAATATAGCCCGCTTCGGGCATGCCGGGGGCGCCCCTGGGGCCGATATTCTGCAACACCAGCACGTCATCGGCCTGAACATCGAGATTCGGGTCGTCGATGCGTTGGGCGAGATCCTCCAGCGAGGCAAATACCACGGCACGTCCGCGGTGACGCATCAGTTCGGGGCTGGCGGCCGACTGCTTGATGATGGCCCCGGCCGGGGCAAGGTTGCCACGCAGCACGGCGATTCCCCCGCGAGCATAGATGGGGTTGTGGCGTGACCGAACCACGGGTTGGTCGACCAGGTGTACCGCCGCATCGATATTCTCGCCCAGGGTGCGGCCGTTGATCGTCATGGCGTCGAGATGCAGCAATGGCTTGAGTTCACGCAGCAGCGTCGGCAGGCCTCCGGCACGATGCAGGTCTTCCATGTAGTGTTCGCCGGAGGGCTTCAGGTCGACCAGTACGGGAGTTTCATGGCTCATGCGGTCGAAGGCATCGAGGTCGATGTCGATGCCCAGCCGGCCGGCAATGGCGGTCAGGTGGATCAGGCCATTGGTGGATCCGCCCAGTGCCAGTAGCACTCTCAGGGCATTCTCGAAGGCGTCTGGTGTCAGGATACGGTCCGGGGTTACGCCGGACCGTGCCAGGGCCACGGCGAGACTTCCGGAGTCCTCGGCCACTCGCAGGCGGTCGGCAAACACCGCCGGCGCCGTGGCGCTTCCCGGCAGCATGATACCGAGGGTTTCGGCGAGGCAGGCCATGGTGCTGGCGGTCCCCATCACCGAGCAGGTGCCTACGGTCGGTACCAGCTTGTCGTTGACCTCGGCGATCTCGGCATCGTCGATATCCTCGCCTCGGTACATGGCCCAGTAGCGGCGACAGTCGGTACAGGCGCCCACGCGAGTGCCACGATGGGAACCGGTCAACATCGGGCCGGTCACCACCTGAACGGTGGGAATGCCGGCACTGGCAGCGGCCATCAACTGGGCGGGCACCGTCTTGTCGCAGCCGCCGATCAGTACCACCGCATCCATTGGCTGGGCGCGAATCATCTCTTCGGTATCGATGGCCATCAGGTTGCGTAGATACATGCTGGTGGGGTGGGCGAAGGACTCGTGCAGGGTAATGGTCGGAAAGTCCACCGGCAGGCCGCCCGCCAGCATGACGCCGCGCTTGATGCTCTCCACCAGGCCGGGGACATTGCCGTGGCAGGCGTTGTAGCCGCTGTAGGTGTTGGCAATCCCGATGACTGGACGTGACAGGGCGTCGTCGGTGTACCCCATACCCTTGATGAAGGCCTTGCGCAGGAACAGCGAGAAGGCCGCGTCGCCATAGTTGGTCAAGCGGTTGGACATGCCATGACCTTGATGGCCGGTGCTGTCTCCCTTGCGCTGTTGCTGGTCATCGCTCATCGAAGATTCCTCGCTGGTCACATGGTTTGTTGTATTTGGCAGTGCCTGTTGCTGCCGGATTCAGTTGCCTCTGCACTGGAGGCTAGGTGGCGATAATATCTTTGACAAGATTATTGACAATTTTATTGGCAGTCTACTAGCTTGATTCCGGCAAGTGCGATCCCTGCCCTCAGCCATGCTGTGGCGCAGCACAACGACAACAGCACTGGAGATTCCTCATGATCAAGCGTGGAGCAACTGCCGCCGTTCTCGTATCCGGCATGCTGGTAGCGGGTCTGGCCCAGGCCGAGTACTCGGCAGGAGATGAAATCAAGGTACTGCAGGGCTTCAAGGCCGGCGGTGGTAGTGACACCCTGGCGCAACTGACGCAACCCTTCCTCAGCGAGGCGCTGGGCGTGGATTTCGTCAACGAGTATCTACCCGGAGCCACCGGTGCCATTGCCTGGACCAGACTGGCCAAGCAGTCCCAGGCCGATGGCACCGTCATCAGCATCACCAACACCCCGATGCTGATGACCAACTACATCATGAATGACTCCATCACCTACTCGGTGGATGAAATGACACCGATTGCCAATGTGGTGACGGACCCCGGCATCATTGTGGTACCCGCGGACAGCCCCTACGAGACGGTGGAAGACTTTCTTGCTGCCGCCGAGGCAAGCCCTGGAACCATCACCGTGGGCAATTCCGGTGTCGGTGGTGATGATTTCTTTTCCACCATCCTGATCGAGCAGGCCACCGGGCTGTCCTTCCAGAAGGTGCCTTTCCAGGGGGATGGGCCCTCGGCAACCGCTGCCATGGGCGGACAGGTGGATGCCAGTTTCAACAACCTCGGCAATGTCTACGGCCATATCGAGGCGGGGAGCCTGCGTGCCCTGGCGGTGTTCTCCGCTGAGCGTCTGGAAATGCTGGCCGATGTACCGACCATGGCCGAGAAGGGCGTGGATGTGGTTGCCGGTTCATCACGGGGTTACAGCGCGCCGGCGGACATCCCGGACGAAGCCCGTGAGCAGCTGATTGCTGCCTTCGAGTCGCTGAAGGACAACGAGGAGTTTCAGCAGACTGCGCGTGACCGGGCTCTCAACCTGGATATTCGGACCGGGGATGACTACCAGCAGATGATCAAGGACATGGAAACCCAGTACGAGCAGATCTGGGAAGAAGTGAAGGACCAGGTCAACGAGTGATGGCCAGTGGATGATCATGGATTGGAGGGGCTGCAATGAATATCAGTCGTGTGGCCCTGGCGCTGGTCAGTATCGGCATTGCCGGGGTCTTCTATGTCAATGCGCTGGAGTATCCATCACGCGCAGCGAGCATGCCATTGATCTATTCGGTGGTCGTGGCCCTGCTCGGTGTCGCGATGCTGGTTCAGGAAGTGGTCGGGGCTCGGCGTCGGAAGCTGGCGCCTGCCCCGTCATCTGACACCTCTGAGGGCGACAGCAGCGAAACAGGCGGGCAGCGCTGGAAGGCCCTGCTGGTACTTGTACTGGCGGCGGTCTACATCAACTGCATCATGTGGCTGGGCTATGTATTGGCGACGGTGGTGTTCATGTTGGTCGCCCTGGCCATCGTTCGCCACGTGGCACTGCGCTTCAGTCTGATCGGCATCTCGTTGCTGGTGGCCATGGTGTGTCTGGTGTTCATCGGCTTTCTCGGTTTGCCCGTGCCACTTCTACCTCCCTTCCTGGCAGCATTCTGATCTTCCCGACTGCTGTCATCTGGAGGCAGATGGCGGCAGCCGGGGATGGAGTCTTGTGTAATGGATAATTCCCTGATCATGACCGGACTGGTCAACGTGCTGAGTTTCACCAACGTGGCGTTGGTGATAGGCGGCACCCTGCTGGGCCTGTTCGTGGGTGCCATGCCGGGGTTGTCGGCGACCATGGCGCTGGCACTGCTGTTGCCGCTGACCTTCTCGATGGAACCGGCCAGTGGTTTGAGCATGCTGGCGGCGCTTTATGTAGGAGCGTCCTACGGTGGTTCGATCGCAGCCATCCTTCTGCGTACGCCAGGCACCCCATCGGCGGCCGCCACGGTGCTGGATGGCTTTCCTCTTTCCCAGCAGGGCAAGGCTGGGCAGGCGCTGGGTGTGTCGCTGTTTGCTTCCTTCTTCGGTGGGCTGCTCAGCGGTGTGGCCTTGCTGACGGCCGCGCCGCTATTGGGAGTGATGGTGCTCAAGTTCGGTCCGGTGGAACTGTTCGCCATTGCCGTGCTGGGCATCACCATCATCGGCTCGTTGTCTCAGGGCTCGGTGATCAGTGGTCTGCTGTCCGGGGCGTTGGGGCTGTTGCTGAGTACGGTGGGCATGGACCTGATTACCGGCACGCCGCGCATGACCTTCGGCAATATCAACCTGTTTTCGGGCATCGAGTTCACCGTGGCGTTGATCGGGTTGTTCTCGATCCCCCAGGCACTGTTGTTGATCGAGAAGGCGCACGGTACTCAGAAGGTCGCCAGCCGCATCACTGACCGGCTGATTCCGCGTCTATCCGAGTTGCGGCGCCTGATGCCCAACATTCTGCGTTCCAGTGGTATCGGCATTGTGACAGGGCTGATCCCTGGCACCGGAGGAGATACCGCCAGTTGGTTCGCCTATAACGAGGCCAAGCGCTTTGCCCGTGACAAGAGTCGTTTCGGCAACGGTGATCTGGCAGGTGTTGCTGCCCCCGAGGCGGCCAACAATGCTGTGGTGGGTGGGGCGCTGATTCCCACCATTGCGCTGGGGATTCCCGGCAGCTCATCGACGGCCATTCTGCTGGGTGCCTTGATGGTGCAGGGCATTCTGCCGGGTCCCAATCTGCTCACCGACTATGGCGATGTCACCTACACCCTGATCTGGGCGGTCATCATGGCCAACATCGGCCTGCTGGTCGTGGGGCTCATGTTCACTCGCATGTGTGTGGCAGTGACCCGAATTCCGGACAGTTTCGTCGCCTGCGCCATCATCACCCTCTGCGTCATCGGCGCCTTCGCCATCAACAACAGTCTGTTCGAGGTCGGTCTGATGCTGGGCTTCGGATTGTTCGGCTACTGGATGCAGAAGGCCGGTGTCTCTCCGGCACCGATGGTGATTGGTCTGATCCTGGGGCCGGTCATGGAAACCAGCTTCCAGCAGTCCATGCTGATCGGCCAGGGACGTATGAGCATCTTCCTCGATAGCCCCATTGCGGTGGTGCTGCTTTGCATCGCGGCGCTGTCGATTCTACAGGCGACACCACTGTTCCGCTGGCTGCGCACGGCAGTCGGCGGGCTGCGCCAGACGCAACGATGAAAGTATAGATATAGATAACCCCAGGACAACCCACAGGACAAATCCAGCGAGGACCCTTCATGACAACGATAAGATCGGTACGTGCCCGCACTATCAGTGTGCCTCTGGACCACCCCACCAGTTTCTCCAATCGCCAGGTATTCAAGCGCGACTATGCGGTCGTGGAGGTTGAGGGTGAGGACGGCCACAAGGGCATTGGCTTCTGTTATGGCGGCAGCAACGCCGGTGCGTTGGTTACCCATGCGGTACGTGAACTGTTCGCACCGCTGCTGGTTGGCGCTGATTGTCATGCCACCGAGGCGCTGTGGCAGAAAATGTACCAGGAGGCGCTGTTGCATGGCCGTTGCGGCTCGGTGATGCGCGCCATCAGCATTCTCGATACCGCGCTGTGGGATCGCAATGCTCGAGCGGCGGGGTTGCCGTTGTACAAGTACCTTGGGGCCAGCGATCTGGAGTCTGTCCCGGCCTATGCCAGTGGCGGCTATTACCTCGAGGGCAAGACACCAGATCATCTCGCCCAGGAAATGGCCAATCATGTGGAACAGGGCTTCACGGCGGTCAAGATCAAGGTGGGGCGCGGAGACCTGGCCAGTGAAGAAGCGCGTCTGGCTGCGGTGCGAGAGGCCATCGGACCGCATGTGCAACTGATGATGGATGCCAACAACGCCTGGCATGATCTACCCAGTGCGCTGGCCTTCATGCGCATGGCTGAGCCTTATTTTCCGTTCTGGATCGAGGAGCCCTTCAGTCCGGATGACATCGACAATCACCGCCGTCTGGCCGAGCGTACACCTGTACCGGTGGCGACCGGCGAGATTGAGGCAGGGCGCTGGCGCTTCCGCGAGCTGCTCGACAAGGAAGCGGCAATGATCCTGCAGACCGATGCTGCCGTGTGTGGTGGTATCAGTGAGTTTCGTCGTATTGCGGCCACCGCTGCCAGCTTCGGTGTGGAGATCTATCCTCATTGGTTCCATGACCTGCATGTGCATCTGGTGGCGTCGGCACCCAACGTGCGCATGGTTGAGTTTTTCGCCGATGATCAGGTGCTCAACTTTCGCCGTCTGGTCGATACCCAGCTGGAGCTCGACAACGGACGTTTGCTGTTGCCGAAGACACCAGGCCTCGGCTTCGACTTCGATGCGGAGACGCTGGACCGTTTTGCCAGCGACGCCTGGCAGTAGACGGCCCCATCTCGGTAACCGTTCAAGGAGGTCTTCATGTTTCCCGGTTCTACACAACAGGCGGACTCGGGGCAGGATGCCGGTTCGCCGGCATCCGCCGCAGGAAGGGTCTGGGCACCGGTCATCACTCCCTTTGATGATGAGCTGACGCCTCGCGCGAAGTCGTTGGTGGCCCATGGCCGTTGGCTGGTTTCCCATGGTGTGGGGTTGGCAGTGTTCGGCACCAATTCCGAGGCCAACTCGATGGCAGTGGCGGAAAAGCAGGCGTTGCTGAGTGCGCTGGTCGAGGGCGGTATCGAGGGTGAGACGCTGATGCCGGGCACGGGGCATTGCGCCATTCCCGACACGGTCACACTGTCACGGCATGCCCTCGACTGCGGTTGTGCGGGTGTGTTGATGTTGCCGCCGTTCTACTACAAGGGCGTCAGCGACGAAGGGCTGTTTCGCTACTACGCCGAGGTCATCGATAGGGTCGGCGATGATCGGCTGCGTCTGTATCTCTACCACATTCCCCAGGTGGCTCAGGTACCGCTGTCGCTGGATCTGATTGCACGCCTGCGTGCCACCTTCCCGAACATCATTGCCGGTATCAAGGACAGCGCTGGCGACTGGGCGCATACCCAAGCACTGATTGAGCAGTTCGCGGCTGACGACTTTGCGGTATACGCCGGCAGTGAACGTTTTCTGCTCGACACCCTGCGAGCGGGAGGCGCCGGCTGTATCAGTGCCACCGCCAACGTCAATCCTCAAGCCATTGCTGCGCTGGCCTCCCGTTGGCAGAGCAATGGGGCTGATGAACAACAGCAACGGCTCAATGCCATACGCGATTGTTTCGAGGGCTTTCCGGTCATTCCTGCAATGAAGGCGGCAACAGCGCATTTCTTCGCTGATGCGGACTGGCGAAGGGTCCGGCCACCGCTGGTCGAACTCGATGAGGAGCGTTGTCGTTCGCTGATCACTCAGCTGGAGGCAATGGGGTTCTCGATGGCCGGACCCTCGATGTCCGACTCCTCGATGTCTAAACCGGGGGAGCAACATAATGGCTGAACGACGCATTGTGACGCTGCGACGGCTTGATGAGGCACAACTGTCGCGCCTCAGGCAGATTGCCGTCGTCGATGCCTTCGAGGACCTCAACGAGACCAACCAGGCGCAGTTCATGGAAGCCTTGTCTCGGGCCCATGGGCTGGTGGGCGGCAAGCTGGAGCTCGATGAGGTCATGCTGGACAAGGCGCCATCGCTGGAAGTGGTCTCGACCATTTCAGTGGGTTACGATCACCTGCCGCTGGCGGCGATGAATGAGCGGGGCATCCTGTTATGCAACACGCCGGATGTGTTGACCGAAACCACCGCCGATACCGCCTTTGCCCTGATCATGGCCACCCAACGCCGTCTGGTGGAGCTATCGACCATGGTGCGCGAGGGGCGCTGGACCGCGCACGTTGATCGAGAACACTTCGGCAGCGATGTACACGGCAAGACTCTAGGCATTGTCGGGGCCGGGCGCATAGGAGCGGCCATTGCCCGGCGAGGGGCGCTGGGATTCGGCATGCCGATCCTGTATGCCGCCAACTCGGCCAAGCCGGAGCTCGAGGCTGAACTGGGGGCTCGGCACTGTAGTCTCGACGAGTTGTTGAGTCGTGCGGATATCGTCTGTCTAGTGGTGCCCTACAACGCCGACACTCATCACCTGATGGATGCTGGGGCGTTGGCCCGCATGAAGCCGAATGCCGCGCTGATCAATGTGGCACGGGGCAAGGTGGTGGATGAGTCAGCCCTGGTCGAGGCACTTGAGCGAGGCGTCATCCGCGCTGCCGGACTCGATGTCTTCGCCGAGGAGCCGTTACCCGCGACTACACCATTGGCGGCAATGGACAACGTGGTGGTGCTGCCGCATATCGGCTCGGCCACCCATGAGACACGTGATGCCATGGCACGTCGTGCCGTGGACAACATCATTGGAGCGCTGGCGGGAGAAGGTCCGATCAGCGCTGTCAATGAACACCGATGGCGCCATTATCAACAGAATCAACATCAACAAGATCAACATCAACCACACCGATACCATCGCTCCACAGAGGATAATGCATGACATCGAGGCTGGAACGGATTCTCAACCTGGATGATTTCGAACAGGCGGCACGACGACACCTACCAAGGCCCTTGATGGGCTATGTCTCCAGTGTCGCGGAAGATGGCCACACGGCGCAGGCCAGTCGTGATGCGTTCGAGGACCATCAGTTTCTGCCGCGTGCGCTGGTCAATGTGTCTTCCATCGAGCTCGAGAGGGAGCTGCTGGGCCGCCGTTATGCACTTCCGTTTGGCATTGCGCCGATGGGCATCAGTGCCCTGAGTGCGTTTCGTGGTGACCGGGTACTGGCGCAAGCCGCCGCGTCAGCCGGGATTCCGATGATTGTCAGTGGCTCATCGCTGACGCCCATGGAGGACCTGGCCGGAGAGCAGGGAACCGACTGGTTTCAGGCCTATCTGCCCGGGACTCCGGAGGAAGTGGAGGCGTTGTTGGCTAGAGTGACGCGGGCGGGCTTTCGCAATCTGGTGATCACCGTGGACTTCGCGGTACCGCCGAATCCGGAGACCCATCGCCGCCACGGCTTTTCCAGTCCCTTGAGACCCAGCCTGCGCCTGGCCTGGGACGGACTGGTGCGCCCGCGTTGGCTGTTCGGTACTTTCCTGCGCACCCTGGTCCAGGACGGCATGCCTCATTTCGAGAACAATGCCTCGACACGTGGTGTGGCCGTGCTGTCGCGTAACGTCAATCGTGATTTCTCCGGTCGTCGGCATCTCGACTGGTCGACGCTGGCCCACGTGCGCAGCCACTGGTCGGGCAATCTGGTGGTCAAGGGGATTCTGCATCCGGACGACGCACGCCGAGCCGTGGCAACGGGGGCCGATGGCCTGATCGTTTCCAACCATGGCGGTCGGCAACTGGACTCCACCGTGGCGCCTTTACGTATGCTGCCGGAAGTACTGAAGGCGGTCGACGGCGCGGTTCCGGTGATGATCGATGGTGGGTTCCGGCGCGGCAGCCACGTACTCAAGGCGCTGGCACTGGGCGCGGATTTCGTGTTCCTGGGGCGGCCGTTCAATTACGCTGCGAGTATCGGCGGAGAGGCAGGAGTCGCTCGTGCCGTTCAGCTGTTGGCGGAGGAGATCGAGCGTAATATGGCATTGCTGGGCGTTACCAGCCTTGCCGAGCTGGGGCGGGAGCAGTTACGCCCGACAATGTCTGTTATCAACATGGCAATCAAATAGCTCATCCTGATCGATTTGATTTTCGTCCGCACCACACTGGCGCAGATGCGCGGATCTGTTGGTGTGGTGCGGAGAATCAGGCGCCGTGATAGCCATCTTCTTCCGGTGTCTCGCGCTGGCCGTTGGGTAGCTGTGAGACCCAGTCCATGGCCGCTTGCCGTTCCGTCGGGGGGAAGGTCTTGATCTCGATGGCCTTGAACAGCTTCTCCTCGAGGTGGGCAATGTGCTTGATCCATTCCTGATCGGTGATCACGGCGGCTCGGTGATAATGCTTGAACTCACCGATCTGAGTGAGGCCGTAGCCGACATCCTTGAGCAAGGCGGTCAAGGTCATCCAGCGCAGGCCATCGATTTCGGCGACCATGCTGATGCGATCATGGTCGCGCTTGGCCGTTTCGATGGCGTCGATGGCTTTCTGCAGCTCGCTGGCGCTGATGGTGCCACCTAGTTTCATGGCGACCACATGGGGGGCGGGGGGAGGTAGGCATTCCAGCATCGGTGTGCTCCTGAAGGTCCCTGGGTGAAAGCAAGCGTTCAAGGACAAGATCGAAAGACTGCGTCGAAGGACTGCATTGAAGGACGACCTGCCTCTGTGACAGCACCTACGTGTCTCTGTTCAAGGGCTGTCTTCAAGGGCTGAGTACGGGCTGCTGTCCTCTCGCCGGTTGCCTTCAGCATAGCCCCATTGCCCACCCGTGTACCGACTGTTCGCCCTGATTTCTGTCAGCGCTCACGAATCGAGAGCAGCCGCGCTCCAGTGCCTGAGTTAGAGATCGAGCTGATAGGTCTGCCAGTTGGTGTGCGTGGCCACCCGATCATAGACGGCGCGGCCGCGATAGTTGTTGTCACGAGTGATCCAGCGAATCAGTGGCCAGCCCTGGCGACGGCCTTCTTCGGCGATGGTGGAGAACAGCGCATCGACAGCGCCGCTGCCACGATGGGCAGGATCGACGAACAGATCATCGAGAAAGCCGACCATGGTGCCGCGCAAGGGAGACGGCATGGCGCGGAAGTGTGCCAGACCAATCGGTGTCCCGTCGTTGTCGAGCGCCAGGCGGCAGAAGAAGGGCTGCTGGTCATCATGAATCCACTCCCAGACCTGAGCCAGAATATCGTCAGTCATCGGCACCTGGTAATACGCTGCATAGCCGCGATAGAGGCGCTGCCAGGCGGTCTGGTGTTCCGGCAGGGGAGTGCTGGTGGTGATCGACATCAGGTCTTCTCCGAGTATTGTGGGGTCGACGGGGTGATGGATTCTCCGCCGGACTGAGGCCAGCGCAGCACCTTGTCGCGATTGAGCAGACCATGAGGATCGAGGGCCTGCTTGAGTGTTGTCATCAGTGCCAGCTCGGCGGGACTGCGGGAGATAGGCAACCAGTCGCGTTTCTCGAGGCCAATACCATGCTCGGCGGAAATCGAGCCGTTGAGTGCCGCCAGCGGTTGATACAGGCAGTGTTCCACCTCGTGTCGGGTGGCTTGGGTGTTTTCGCTGATGCTGACCGACAGATGCAGATTGCCATCACCCAGGTGGCCGAACACCACCAACCGCGCCTCGGGCCAGCGCGATCGCAGCTCGGTTTCGACACCGCTGACATAGTCCTGCATATGCTCGATCGGCAGACTGACATCGAAGGCCATCAGTGGGGAGAGGGCTTCCACAATGCCCTCGATATCATCGCGGATGGCCCAGAGCGACTCACGCTGGGTGCCCGACTGGGCGATGACGGCATCCTCGACGAGCCCCTGTGCGAAAGCGTCCTCCATGGCACGTTCGAAAAGTGACTGGTGACGATCCGAGTCGGCTGACAGCGATTCCACCAGTGCGTAGTAAGGTGCGCTAGTGGCAAGAGGTGGGGTATGCCGGCCACTGTGCTCGGCAATCAGTGCGAAATGGCTCTGCCACATGACCTCGAAGGCCGACAGGCTGCCGCCGAGCTGGTGTCGAAGGCGAGTCAGCAGCGTTGTTACCGCATCGAAGCTCGGACAGGCGACCAGCGCGGTGCGGGTGTCGGTCAGGGCAGGCTGCAGCCTGAGCACGGCGCGAGTGACAATCCCAAGCGTACCTTCGCTGCCGATGAACAGCTGCTTGAGGTCATATCCGGCGTTGTTCTTGAGCATGGGGCTCATCGAACTGATCAGCTCGCCATTGGCCAGCACCGCTTCCAGCCCGATGACCTGCTGACGCATCATGCCGAAGCGGATGACTCGGTTGCCGCCGGCATTGGTGGCGATGTTACCGCCAATGGTGCAACTGCCACGGGCGCCCAAGTCGACGGGGAACTGCATATCCGCGGCAGCGGCGGCTTCCTGCACACGCTGTAGTGGCACCCCGGCCTGTACCTGGATGGTGCCGGCCACCGGGTCGAGGTGTTCGATGGCGTTGAGGCGCTCCAGAGAGATCACCAGCTCCTCGGGCTGCGCCTCGGCTCCGTGCACCAGCCCCGTCAGTCCGCCGTGGGTGACCACTGGCTGCCTGGCGGCGTGACAGAGGCGCATGATCTCCTGAACCTGGTGTGGTGTTGCCGGGCGCAGAATGGCGGCGGCATGGCACGGGGCCTTGCTGAGCCAGTCGACCTCGCGGTTGGTAACATCAGTGCCTGTCAGTACGGCGTTGTCACCCAGCAGGTCACGTAGCCGCTCGAGCAGAGCGGAGAGCCCTGTTGTGGGCATCGAAGTGGGGGCAGAGGAAGCGGTCATGTAATCGCGGTGGCCTCATGATGGTGGTCGTGTCGGCGTCCAGGAATGGCGTCCAGTAGCTGCCGGGTGTAGTCCTGCTGAGGATCGACGAAGACGTCCTGGGCATATCCCTGCTCAACGATGCGTCCTTTCTGCATCACGATGATGCGATCACAGATCTGGGCGGCAACACGGAGGTCGTGGGTGATGAACAGCAGTGACAGTGAGAAGCGTTGCTTGAGGTCTTCCAGCAGCTCCAGCATCTGTGCCTGGATCGACACATCGAGTGCCGACACCGCCTCGTCGGCCACGATCAACTCGGGCTTCAACGCCAGCGCGCGGGCGATACCGATGCGCTGACGCTGCCCACCGGAGAATTCATGGGGGAAGCGATCAGCGGTGCCCTCGAGACCGACGGTGGCCAGCAACTCGTCGGCCATGGCCAGCGCCTGGGCACGTGGCGTTCCGTTGGCGATGGGGCCCTGGGCGATGGCCATCCCCACCCGAGTTCGAGGGTTGAGCGAGGCGTAGGGATCCTGAAACACCATCTGGACCCGATGGCGTTCGAGGCGCAGCACATCACCACTGAGGGCAGACAACGGCACCCCGTCGAGTATGATCTCACCGCTGTCGGGGCGCTCCAGACGTACGATGCAGCGCCCCAGTGTCGACTTGCCGGAGCCGGATTCGCCGACAATGCCGATGGTCTCGCCACGCGACAGGGTGAAGCTGACATCCTGCAAGGCACGCACCTCGCGTGCGGGCTTGAACAGTCCGCCACGGGAGCGGAACACACGATTGAGATGGCTGACTTCCAGCAATGGAGAAGGCGGCAACGCCTTGCGTTGGGGAGGCGCTGCATCGCTGGGAATGGCTTCCAGCAGGTCGCGAGTATAGGGGTGGCGAGGGTTGTCCAGCACCTCATCGCGACTGCCCAGTTCAACCACCTTGCCATGGCGCATGACGCAGACCCGGGTGGCGATTTCTGCCACCACACCGAAGTCATGGGTAATGAACATCACTGCCATTTGTCGACGGTGCTGAAGGTCACGAATCAGTTCCAGGATCTGCGCCTGGGTGGTGACATCCAGCGCCGTGGTCGGCTCGTCGGCAATCAGTAGTTGTGGCTCCAGTGCCAGCGCCATGGCGATCATCACCCGCTGACGCTGACCACCGGACAGCTCGAAAGGGTAGGCGCGAATGGCACGCTCGGGCTGCGGAATACCGACTTCGGTGAGGAGTTCCAGGGCACGAGCCTGGCGCTCTGCTCTGTTGTTCAGCGCGCGATGCGCCTCGAATACTTCGGCAATCTGGTCGCCCACTCGCATCAGCGGATTGAGGGCGGTCATCGGCTCCTGAAAGATCATGCCGATGTCCTTGCCGCGCAAAGCGCGATGCTGACGCTCATCCAGTTCCAGCAGGTTGTGCTCGCAAAACCATACTTCCCCGGCCACCGGACGGACGCCACGTGGCAGCAGGCCCATCACGGTATTGGCGGCCATCGACTTGCCGGAGCCGGATTCGCCGACCACACAGAGAATTTCCCCGGGATGCACCTCGTAACTGAGGTCTTCCACAGCGTACTCGCGGTCGGCACCGTCGGGCAGGGCGACCGTTAGACCGTTGATGCTCAACAAGGCATCGCTCATGGTGTCGCTCCCGGGTTCAGTGCCGCTCACGGGCAAGTTTTGGATTGAGGGCGTCATCGAGGCCTTCGCCCACCAGGTTCAAGGCCAGCACGGTCAGCAGAATGGCCACGCCGGGAATGAACGATAACCACCAGGCCTGGCGGATGACCGTACGTGCCGCGCCGATCATATAGCCCCAGGACATGGCATTGGGATCGCCAAGTCCGAGAAACGACAGCGACGACTCGAGCAGAATGGCGGTGGCCACCATCAACGAAGCCAGCACGATGATCGGCGATAGGGTATTGGGCAGGATCTGACGCAGGATGATCTGGGTATTGGTCTGGCCGATCAACCGAGCGGCTTCGACATATTCGCGATGGCGCAGCGACATGAACTCGGCACGTACCAGGCGTGCGACAGGCGGCCAACTGACCAGAGCAATCGCGAGGACGATCGAGGTCACACTGGGTTGCATGACGGCAACCAGCACGATGGCCAGTGCAAAGTTGGGGATGGTCTGGAAGAACTCGGTGAAACGCATCAAGGCGTCGTCCAGCCAGCCGCCGTAGTAGCCGGCGATGGCCCCCAGAGGCACACCGATGAGCAGTGCCACGGAGGTCGAGATCAGACCGATCAGCAGTGACACCCAGGCACCATGCATCAGCCCGGCGGCGACGTTGCGCCCCATGGTATCGGTACCCAGCCACATGCCATCCACGGCGAAGGGGGGCAGGAACGGGCGTTGTACCATTCGCCAGGGTGACTCGGGAAACACGATCGGCGCCAGAATCGCCATGCCAATGATCACCCACAGGATGATCAGTCCAAACAGTGCGCCACGATTGCGGGCAAAACGAGCGAAGAAACTCATGCACTGGCCTCCTTGATGCGTGGATCGGCAATGCGATAGATCAGGTCGGTGATGATGTTGAACAGGATCACCATGGCCGCGGAGAAGAAGAACACCCCGAGCAGCAGGTTGTAGTCACGCTGTACCAGGGCTTCATGCATCAGCCGGCCGATACCCGGCCACGCGAACACGGTCTCGGTGAGAATCGCGCCGCCGACCATCTGGCCGGCCTGAAGCCCCGCCAGGGTGATGATTGGCAACAGTGCGTTGCGCAGGATATGCCGTCGCTGAATCACGCCGGGCGCCAGACCCTTGGCCCGCGCTGTCTTGACGTAGTCCTGCTGTGCGGCCTCCAGCATCGAGGTGCGTGTCATGCGGGTATAGACCGCCATGAAGAACAGCCCCAGAGTGGTTGCCGGCAAAATCAGGTGAAGGGCGATATCCAGCACCAGGTCGAGGCCCTGCAGGTTGGCGCCCACGGTGAACATGCCGTAGGCGGGCAGCCAATCCAGGTAGACCGAGAACAGCACCACCGCCATCAGCGCAACCCAGAACAGCGGTGTGGCGTAGAACAGTAGTGCCAGTGCCATGATCACTGAGCCTGATGGCTTGCGAGCCCGCATTGCTGCCATGGAACCGGCGACGATGCCGAGCACCAGTGACAGCACGAAGGCAGTACCGGTAAGCAGCAGTGTGGCGGGGAGGCGGTCGAGAATCAGATCGAGCACCGGCATCTGCTGGCGGTAGGAGTAGCCGAAATCGAGGCTCAGAATGCCCGAGACATACTTCCACAGTTGCACGTACAGGGGTTGGTCGAGCCCGAACCGCTCGCGTAGCTGGGCGATGAAAGCCTCATCGGCGGCGCCGGCCTCGCCTGCCATGATCGCCGCCGGATCTCCGGGGGCCAACTGGATCAGCAGGAAGTTGAAGATGATGATCATCAACAGCACGATCGCTGCCTTGAACAGCCGCAACAGGATCAGACGCGCGTAGACCATGCTCACTCCTGGCAATGATGGGCCACGACAGCAAGGCTGTCGGTGGCGCTGGAAAATCGGGTGACCGGGTCGGAGCGTGTCCGGCTTCGACCCGGTCGCTCAGGATTACTCGTCGATCCAGGCGTCGCGGAAGCCTTCGTTCACTCCCACGGCTGAATTGACAAGGTTCTTCACATTGCAGCGATAGATGGTCGGGAAACCCAGCTCCAGCAGCCAGCCCAGCGGCACGTCTTCCTGAAGGATTTCCTGAACCTCGTGGTAGAGCGCTTCGCGTTCGCTGTCGGGATGGGCGGTCGCTGCGGCATTGAACAACTCGTCGACCTTCGGGTTGGCGTAACCTTCGACGTTGTTCCACGGCGAACCTGCTGCGGTATTGGTCGACAGATAGGAACGTGAGATACCCAGGGCGGGATCGCCATACTGGTACAGGTAGGTGAAGGCGAGGTCGTAATCGCGCTCGGCCAGACGCTGGTTCCAGCCGCCGACATCGGTGGCAACGGTGCGCACATTGATGCCGACTTCCTTGAGGTTCTGTTGTACGGCTTCAGCCCAGCGTGTCCAAGTCTCGCCATAGGGCACCGGCAACAGGGTGACTTCCGTGCCGTCGTAGCCCATCTCGTCGAGCAGCTCGCGAGCGCGATCCGGGTCGTAGTCGTAGGGTGTCAGATCCTCGTTCTGGAATCTGGCGTTGGAGCCGAAGGCGCCGAGTGGTACCTGGCCCATGCCATTCCACAGCACATCACGAGCGAACTCTCGATCCATGGCGTACATCACGGCCTGGCGGAAACGCTTGTCGGTCATCGGTCCATGGCGGTTGTTCATCCACAGCATGGCGAAGGGGCTGAAATACTCGTGTCCCTGTTCGGTGGAACAGGTGTTGTCGAGTTCGCTCAGGCGGGGAACATCGAAGTTCTCGACGGTGCCGTAGGGCAGCACGTCGACGGTGCCGTTCTCGTAGGCCACGGCGCGGGATGCACCATCCGGGATGATGTGCCAGTTGACCCCATCCAGATAAGGCAGGTCTTCCTCGTAGTAGTCCTCATTACGCGTCAGCTTGATGACCGTGCCACGATCCCAGCTATCGAACTTGAACGGGCCGGTGCCGATGGGATGGTTGTTGGCATCGTTGTTGCGGAAGTCGGTACCTTCGTAGATGTGCTTTGGCACCATGGTGAAGGTGCCGGCCTCGAACGACAGCAGAAAAGGCCCGAATGGTTGCTTCAGGGTGAATACCACGGTGTGGTCATCGGGGGCCTCGATGCTTTCGACATGCTCGAGCACGGCGCGGGCACTGGGGTTGAGCTCGCGATGAAAGACATCGGCAGAGAACACGGCATCGGCAGCGGTGAAGGGCTCGCCATCATGCCACAACACGTTCTCGCGCAGGTGAAAGGTGTAGACCTTGCCGTCTTCACTGACGTCCCAGCTCTCGGCTAGTTGGGGAATCGGCTCCAGGTCTGTGGTGTAGCGCAGCAGTCCTTCGTAGATATTGCCGGCGACAGTCCGTGTGGGGGCGTTCTGGATCATGCCGAGGACCAGACCCGGTGGCTCGGGCTGGATTATCGTATCGATGACGCCACCGCGGCGCGGTTGCTCCTGCGTCTCTTCGGCCAGGGCGCTGATCGGTAGTGCGGTCAGAATTGTCAGCCCGAGGCCGCCAAACAGCTTGCGGAGGCCCGGTGCTGTCGGCAGCGCTGTCTCGTTGCCGCATGGAAGTTCGGAACGTGAGGGCGGAAGCGGTTCATTCATGGAACACCTTGTCTTGCCGTGGCGGTATCACCCGAGGTACTGAGCTCGCCTTGAGTGAAACCCGCCGGATTATTGTTGTGCAGCAGGCGGCGCTTCTGTGTGTTGTCCTGGACGGGCGGTGAGGCCCACTGTCCGCGGCCACTACTGATGCGTCAGGGTCCAACTGTCTCTTGAAGTTAGCAGTGACTTTTCAAACTGTCGACAGTCGACTGTTATACGAGCCAGGTTTCTTCCATACTGAAGGCCATGAGCGCATGGTCAGCCGTCATGAAAGGCTGAAGGTGGCGACATCGCTGCATATCACACAGACGCAAGGTGGAAAGACATGAAGTCAACCGGTCCGATATCCGCGCCATTCCCGGTTCAGCGCAACCTGGTCGATCAGGTGGCCGACTATCTGACCGAGGCAATCCTGTCTTCCCGGTTCGTGCCCGGGGAACGTCTGTCGGAGGTGGCCCTGGCTACGGACCTTGGCATCAGCAGGGCGCCGGTGCGCGAGGCTGCACGACTGTTGGAAAGTCGTGGACTGGTGATCTCACGTCCACGGCGAGGCTTCTTTGTGCGTAGCCTGGATGCGGAAGAGCTGAGCGATGTATTCGATCTACGCATCGGCCTGGAACGCCATGCCTTCGAACGAGTACAGCAGCGCTACAGCGCGGCTATTGATGCGCGCTTGAGCGCCGCCATCGAGCACCTGTGTAGTGTGGCCGAGGGGCAACGAGAAGGGTGCCGGATAGAAGAGGACCTCGCCTTTCATCGCTTGATCTTTGAGCTGGCTGACAATACGCGCCTGCTGCGCGCCTTCGATGACCTGTCCTTTGAGCTGCGGCTGTGTATTGCCTTGATCGACAGGACTCATGACATCCCCGCCAGTATTGCGTCAGCGCACTGGTTGCTGCTGGAAGGACTGCGCAGCGGCGACCCGCAGCAATGCCGAGCGGCCGTGGATCATCACATCGGGGTGGCGCGTGACTCGGTGCTGGCGCATTTGATGGATGCCGATTAGCGATACCGGTGAGTGGCCGACTTGCTGCAGGCTGCGTGGGCCGGTTGTCGTTGACAGGTTGTTCCGGCGGTCGGTAGCCGCCATGCCGTGAACACTGGTCAGCCACTACTTGTCCGTTACTACTGTGCGAAGGTGCTCAATATCCAGGCAAGAAGTATCATCCTGGATTGTGGTTTGGCATAGTAGCAGCATCCAGAAAAGCACCATTCCGATACGGCCGCATGTTTGATGCCGAAAACCCGATTCCAGCACCGCTGTCGTCGGGCATATCCGGTTGTCGCATCAGGCCGAGGCGCGTGCTCCTTCAACCTCATAGGGAAGTGAGGCCAATCTCATGAACCAGACTGACGCACTGCTTGATTTCCTCGGAACCGGCCCGCTGTCACAGCACGAGCGTCTGCTCAGGTTGCAGCTCGGCTCCGCGGATCTCATCCCTCATCGACTGGTGGGCAAGGAGCGCATCTCGCGGCCCTTCGCCTACACCCTCGATTGCATCTCCCAGAATGGCGATATCGAACTCAAGACGCTGATGGCGCAACCGGCCGAGCTGGCCATTCGCCAGGCCGATGGCAACTATCGTCAACTCTCCGGGCTGGTGGAGTCCGCCGCCCTGCTGGGGGAGGATGGCGGCGTCTACTATTACCAGATCACGCTGGTGCCGTGGCTGGCGATGCTCAAGCTGGGCCACGACAGCCGCATCTTCCAGGACCGCAACGTGGTCGAGATTCTCGAAGATGTCTTCGGCCGGCATGCCATCGCCATGGGGGAAAATACGGCTCGCTGGCGCTTCGATCTGCGCCGCGATTACCCGGCGCGTAGCTATTGCGTGCAGTACCGCGAGAGCGACTTCAATTTCGTCAACCGGCTGATGGAACAAGAGGGCTTGTTCTATTACTTCGAGCACGCCGGAAATGACGGTGATGACGAGGGCCGTCAGGGTAGCGTCGATGGCCACCGTCTGGTGATCACCGACGATGTCGAGACCTGCCTGGCGGTCGCGCCGCAGACCATTCGCTTCCATCGCCAGGATGCCACCGAGACCGAGGATTCGATCACCCAGTGGAGCGGGGTGCGTCAGCAGCAGCCCACCCGTGTCAGCTTGGCCACCTTCGATTACAAACAGCCTGGCCTCGAGAAGCGCAGCGGTCTGGAGACAGTGCGTGATCAGGGCAATCTGCCCGAGATGGAAGTCTACGACTATCCAGGTGAGTACTACTATCACGGTCATGAACGTGGCGAGCGGCTGACCCTCAACCGCCTCGAGGCGCTGGAGTCACAGGCCAAGCGGTTCCGTGGTTCAGGTGGGGCTCGTCAGTTGCAGGTGGGCCAATGGTTTGAACTCAGCCAGCACGCCCGCCATGCCTCGGGTATCAACAGCCGGGGTGACGAAAGCGAGCGTCAGTTCCTGGTGCTGGGCCTGAACATCCATGCCGAGAGTGCGCTGCCGGTCTCTGCCCATCTGAAGACCCTCCCCGGTAGCCTGCAACCCCAGATCGATGCGGCCTTCGAGGCCCATGGTTTGAATGACGACCGGCAGGATGACGAGGGGTATCGGGACAATTACCGGCGTGTCGGTACCGGCCACTATCTGGTGGACTTCGAGTCCCAGCGTCTCAGCCAGCCCTATCGTTCCTTCCTCGATCATCCGCGCCCGGTGATCGGCGGCCCACAGACCGCCACTGTCGTTGGCCCCGAAGGCGAGGAGATTCACACCGACTCGCTCAATCGAGTCAAGATCCAGTTCCACTGGGACCGCCAGGGCAGGCGCGACGCCAGTTCCAGTTGCTGGGTGCGTGTCTCCCAGCCCAATGCCAGCGGTCGCTGGGGTGGTGTCTTCGTACCGCGCATCGGTCAGGAGGTCATCGTCGACTTCCTCGAGGGCGATGCCGACCGGCCCCTGATCACCGGTCGCGTCTACAACGGCGACCAGACCCCCGACTGGCACAGCAACGGCCTGCTGTCGGGCTTCAAGACCAGCACCTACCGAGGCGGCAAGTTCAATGAACTGGTGTTCGACGATGCCACCGATCAGGAACGGGTCAAGCTCAACTCCGAACACAGCAAGAGTCAGCTCAACCTCGGTTACCTGATTCATCAGCAGGGCAATACCCGGGGTGCCTTCCGTGGCACCGGCTTCGAGTTGCGCACCGATGCCTATGGAGCCGTGCGTGCCAACCAGGGCCTGCTGCTGAGTAGCTGGGGCCAGATCGGCGCCAACGGCGAGCAGCTCGACATGACCCAGGCCCAGCAACAGCTCCAGAGCGCCTCGCAGCTGGCGGATAGCCTCAGCGAAAGCGCCACCGGTCACAACGCCGAACCGCTGGAAACCCGCCGCGACATCAAGCAGGCCAGCGAGGATGCCAAAGGGCGCTACGGGATCGCGGAGAGCAGCGGCCAGGTCGACTTCAACACTGCCCAAGGGGCGGCTCAAGGCGGCCGTGGCGAGGCCGCGCGGCTGGATGCCCCCTGGTTGCACGCCACCTCACCGGCGGGTATCGCCATGAGCACGCCGGAATCCACCCATCTGGCCCAGGGCAAGTCGTTAAGTGTGACCAGCGGCGAGGACATCAACCTTGCCACCGGCAAGAGCCTGATCGCCACCCTGTCCGAGAAGCTGTCGATGTTTGTCCAGCGGGCCGGCATCAAGCTGTTTGCCGCCCAGGGCAAGGTCGAGGTTCAGGCCCAGAGCGACAACATGGAATTGACCGCCGAGAAGGATCTCAAGATCACCGCCACCGAAGGCAAGGTTCACCTTAGCGCCGCGGACGGCATCCTGCTGGCCAGCGGCGGCGGCTACGTGCGCATCAAGGGCGGCGATATCGAGATTCACGGCCCCGGCAAGGTCGACCTCAAGGGCGCCCAGCACCAGTTTGCCGGGCCGACCAGCCTGGACGCACCGCCGGTGGAGTTGCCGGAGTTCGAGGACAAGCTCTGTGCCTTCAAGCGAGGCGAGGCTGAGCAGAGTGGTGGTGGAATCGTGGAGAGCTGACATGGAGAGTGCAGTATCTGCAGAGCCATTGCTGACATCGCTGAGCCGACGAGAGGGCTCGGCGCTGTATTGCTTGATCGACCCGGGTAACGCACCTGATCGAGTGTTGACCAGGGAGCAGAGGGAAGATTGTGGTGTTATCCGCAATCCCTTTTTTGATGACCCACTGGCAAAGCGCTTGTACCTCCAGCCTGTAGCGAAGGTTGACGATGACCTGCTGGCATTGGTCAAGCGTGAGCATCGTGCCTTGCCGCCCAGAAGGACTCAGCCCGTGGCATTCTGTGGCTGGATTTCAACTCGGGAAGACATTCGCACGGTGGCGGCCTACATGGAAAAGCAACTCACCGTGGTGAGTCCGCAAGGCAAGGCCTGTCTATTCCGGTTTCATGATCCGCGGGTGCTGGAGCGTCTGGAAGATATTCTAGAGCCCTGGCAGCTCTCGCGCTTGCTGGGGCCGGTCGACAGCTGGTGGTACTTCGACCACCAGAAGCGCCTGAGGGAACTATCACCCCATGGCGAACGACGTGGGCTGGGTCGCCTGAATCTGAGAGAAGCTCAATGGCAGGCCATCAAACGGATCGCTGATATCAATCATATCCTCGAGTTGTGGAACTCAATGGGCATCGAGAATGGGTATATCGCATCACCGGCGGATATTGATCAACTGATGGTCACCGCTGAAGGCTATGGTCTTCATGAATATGATGATGTCTCCCTTTTTGCTGTTCATGGTCTACTGACGGGTATCGAGTTTCATCAGCACCCAAGGATTCGGCAGCTTCTCAGGTCAATGAGTGCTGGGCGAGATTACTCGATGGTGACAGAGTGTCTGGAAGATGATGATTGGGAACGGATTGCCAGGGAATGCAGGGAGAACACTCATGTCCGACACCTATAAGAATGCGCGCGAACAGGTAAGAGCTCAGAGAAACTCAAGGAGAGCTGGCTCGAAGTGCCCTCTCTGCGAGAGAAAGGGATTGCCGATACTTCCTGTTCGGCTGGCCGTCTGTGAACGAACGGACCTGAACAGCGCGATCCCCGAGGTTCCGCCATCACGGGTCCAGGAGTTGACCGGGGTAACGCTCGACAAGTCTCTGGTAGATGGAGAGAAGCAGTCCAGGACACTCTCCGAGAATGTGCGGAAATATTACTCGGATGCCACGGGAAGCAGTGTCACCAAGTATGTGCTTCGCCAGCTCAGACCCGGTTATCTCTATATCCTGGATGACTCTGCCACCGAGCCTTTCAACTGGTTCGCCTATGTCGTAACGCCAGATGGAATGTTCTATCAGTTCAGCATCAATGGTACTCCCCCTGCACCGGAGGAGGCACAGTTTGATTGTGGTGGTGCGCCTGAGGAAGAGAAAAGCCACAAGGCGTTGAATGCTTCTCTGGTTGCACTTCCCACGGTTGAGAATGAAGGCAAGCTCTATTTCGCTTTCACCGAGCACCCCTGGTCTCAGGGGCACTTGAACAAAATTCGTAACACATCGCAGGTTCGAGACCAGGTCATGCAGGAAATCGACCTTAAACAATGGCTGGACAACCAGGAGGTTCCCTACGCCTTTGGAGTGGATGATCTCTCCATGGTGGCGGAGTATAGCGATGGGGCTTCCGGAATGGAGCATGAGTTCTGGCCGACGCAGCCAGAACGCCGACTGTTCAGTCGTGAGGATATCAGCACTGCCATGGATCACCGCTTGTCGAAAGCCGATGATCGGTATCAGGGGCGGGGATTGATACTGGTGGTCAAGGACGAGCTGGGCGTCATCGAGGAACTGAACGCTTACCGACAGCAACCGCTGGAGCTCATGCAGGAGTTTCTCGGTGAGGATGGCTCCGATAACCGACGTCAGTTGACGGTCATGCATGCCGTCGAGGCCTTCAAGGAGAACTTCAGAAACACCTATCTGGATAGCACGGCTCTTGCGGAAGATGAGACGGAATACCTGGAAAACCAGGACGCAGCCTATGATGCAGGGCTGTCCAGCATAGAGGCTCGAATCAGCGATGCGCGTGCCAATGGCGATGAGAATGCGCTGCTTCGACATCAGAGGGACAAGGAACAGTATATCGAGATATTTGGATGGCGGAACAATGCTCTCCAGAGGAATACACAGTCCCGTATGGCACAGGCCGATAACAAGTTGGCTGATTTTTCACAAGAGATGAGTGACCACTACGACGAAGCGAGATTGTCACTTTTTCAAAATGGTACCCCGAGTGATGACTGGGGTGGCTACAACGGCCGAGTGGAAATCATCCAGCAGTTGGTGACGGCTCTGGACGAAGACTACAGCTTCTGGGTTCTGGAGCATCTCAGCACTGCCGCAAAACGTTATAGCCAGGAAGACGCGGATTATTATTATGGCCTTGGACTCAGTGGCCTTGTTGCCAGCGCGTTGTCGGGGGGCATCTATTCTTCTGCGAGTGTGTACTTGTGGTCGGAGTTGGCGAAAGACCTGGATACTGAGTCATCACCCATTGGTCGTGCTCTTTTCGGCAATATGAACAACCTGCGCAACCGTGCCCTGCAGGACTGTAATTCCTTGAGTGGCTGGGGGTATTTCGATGAAGCCAGGCTCAAGGAGTGGCGGAGCGAATTCATGTCGCTGCGCTCCAGAGTGGAAAATGTGGCAGCCGAGACACTGGAGGAGCGTTATCAGGAAGCGGTTTCATCACTGATTGAAATATTGGGCGGGTCGTTCTCGGCACTGGCCATGGGTGAGACAGCGCTGGAGGTGATGAAGGCCACCGCGGAAGGAGATGGTGTGTCAGCAGGGGCTCGCGAGCACGGTATGACAGCGCTGCCGTCTCTTGTCCGCTATCTACAGCTGGTAACGATGGGACAGGCGGACATGTTCGAGGACAGTGCAGAACTGCCGATCATGGAGCGACTGCACTTGAAGAAGAAGGACTACTACGCATGGCTGCAGAGTCTTCCCCAGCAGATTGACACGGTTCGCCGCGGTCACCCCAGAAGCCAGGACAGTGGGGCTATGCACTACCCGGAAGGATCGGGAGGAAACTTCTCACTCGACACGCTTGATGGTGATGGCACTCTGGAGATCGTCGTACCGGTCTCGATGTCACTGGGCTTCCTGAATATCAATACCGGCACTTCTGATGGCGCGAGTCACGATGATCAAAACAAGAGCGCGGATATTGCCCGGTCAAGCCTGAAGACGGCAGGTGACGTGTTGGATGCAATGCAGGTTCACGCTGCCACGGCGAAAAGCCTTGTGACCATCAGTGCTGTCATTGCTCTCAGCCAGGAGTTCACCAAGACCGGGGAAAACAGAGACAACCTCAAGATATTTGGCGCGTTTGTCGCCTTTGTGGGAGCCGCTATGGGCCTCACCGAAGCGATAGTCAAGCGGAGAAACCAGGCGGTTGTCAGTAGCGGTGGCACGCCGTGGGGCCTCACCAGTCATCGACGTTGGGTCATTTCTGCTAAAGCTGCCAAGTACACAGGTGTCTTTTTCTCCCTGTACGATACCGGCAACAAGCTTTCTGCTGCAGAAACCGCCAGAAAGCGAGGCGTTCCTGTTGAAATAACCGGGAATTATATACAAGCCACGTTTTCCGGCATTGGTATCGTTGCAGGCCTTGTAGCTGGTTGGCAGGGAGTAGTGCTCGGGCTAGCATTGGCTCTGCTGGCTGGATACTTTGCCAGCGCATACAAGGCCCTGGTGCCTCTAGCATGCAGTACCTGGCTGGATCGGTGCTTTCTGCGGCGGGTGCTCGATAACTCGGGAAGGGGATGGGGACAGATTGATCCTTTCGAGGACGCCAACCACGAGATGAGCTCTCTGGATATGGTCTTCAGAGGCGTGACGGTTGATCTGTTGTGGGGGAACACCACGATCAAGCAGGAAACCGAGCGCGACAGTGGCGAGGACGACATCGCTGTTCTCCCGCATATGCGTGCCGGAACGGGCACGTCCAGTATTGCCAGCGGCTACCCGGCTATTGCCATCCAGGAAGAACTGGCCGGTGCGGTTGAAGGAAAGAAGATCAAGATTGAAGTCACCGTACCGGACTTGGATGAAATGGAATTAATGATTAGGCTTAGAAGTGGCGAAGATGAAATGAGCGCTGAGCTTTTTGAATATGTTTATAAAAAAGATTTGGCTGGAGAGCTTGTGCCGAGAGAAGACTCTGCGATAGTTGCGGAAAGTGTGATGGGAGAAGTTTCAAAAGGTGAAGGGTTGTATAAAATTTCTTTGGAGAAGGATTACCAAAACTCTGTGGTTTATGAGGCTGTGAGCTTGGATGTGAGTTTTAATAATGGAAGAGGTGGGGTTAATCAAAAGCGAGATACTTTCACCTTGAGGTTTTGAATATGAATAAAAGGTATGCGATTTTTCTGGTTTTCATCCCCTTGCTCTTTGTTCTTGTAGGGTGCGAAGAAAGAAAAGGTAGTGACTCATCTTCTGGTAATGGAGAAGTTTTTGTTGAGATGAGTTCTGAAGGTCGGGTGTATAACTCTGACCCAGATGCCTTGATATATGAAGATGTTTATGGGGGGTTGCCGATAGACGCGGTGGAGGAGGATGTGGATAAGGAGGATCCTTATGCTATATATCTTCTTGGCGTTCTTTATTTCAAGGGAAGCTCTCGGCATGGTCTGGAGGTTGATCATGTAGAAGGCAGGAAGTTGTTGGAGAAGGCTTGGGCGATGGGGGTCGTTGATGCTGGGTATTCGTTGTATCAAATTTATGGGAAAGGGATTGGTGTCGAGAGAAATATTGATTTAGCAGTGGCTTATCTTAATGAGTCTGCAGAGATGGGCTACATAGAATCACAGGTAGCACTAGCAAAAGATTACTTTGGACGAGGCGAAGTCGACTACCTTGATACGGACTATCAGCAGGCGAAGGTGTGGTATACGAAAGCTGCATCGCAGGGTGATGGTGAGTCAGGAACTGCTCTGGCATATATGTACAGGAAAGGCCTCGGGGGAGACGCAGACGAAAATCTTGCCTTTGAGTGGATGTCGAGTGTTGAGAACATGCCGTACGATGGCTATACATTCAGCTTCGGTGGATTGGCTATGTATTATGAAGAAGGTATCGGTACTGACATAGACCTTGTTCAAGCATATAAATACCGGGACCTGATGGGGACTGCGGGAATCCCTGATAAGGAACGTTTGTCCGAGCAGATGACCCCGGAACAGATTCAGGAAGCTATTCGGTTATCAGGCGAGTGGCAGCGAGAACACAATATCTCCATGCCCAATTCGGAAGGCTATCAGTATAGATAGAAGGCCTGGTTTTCTGAAGCTAAAGCCTGCCATCGTCAAGGTGTCAGTAATCCACGGTGGTGGGCAGTCAGGTGCGCTGAATATGCGCATTAATCATTACCCGCCTGTGTGCGACTATCTTCGCCTCCAGCACCGCTGCCGTCGCTGGATATGGTGTTCAGAGGCGTGACGGTTGATCTGTTGTGGGGGAACACCACGATCAAGCAGGAAACCGAGAGCGACAAGAGCGAAGATGACATCGCTGTTCTCCCGCATATGCGTGCTGGAACGGGTACGTCCAGTATTGCCAGCGGCTACCCGGCAATCGCCATCCAGGAAGAACTGGCCGGTGCGGTTGAAGGAAAGAAAATCAAGATTGAAGTTACCGTGCCGGATTTGGATGAGATGGAAGTGACGTTGAACTTGAGGGTTGAAGGCAGTTTTGCTGAAGATCACCTGTTTGGTTACGGTTATGTGAAATATGACCAAGGAGAAGACCTAAAGCCTTCGCCGAACGGGACGTTGGATAAAAGCGAAATGGGTGAAGTTTTCACGGTTGGTGGTGGATATAAGATTTCACTGGAGAAGTCTTATGAAGCTAGTAGAGTTTCAACAGGAGTTTCTTTGGAAGTCGTTTTTGTCGACAATTCTGGTGCTGGTAAAACTAGAAGTGATGAATTTGTTGTGAGGTTTTGATGATGGTTGTTTTTTCGTTTCCCAAACTTCTGGTTTTTATGCTCCTCATGATGTTCCTGGTTTCTGGGTGTAAGGGTGAGGATGAGGCGTCTGCAAAAGAAAGTGGTGCGGTAGAGTTTGTTGGTATGGAAGTGGATGGTAGAGTTTATAATCCTGACCCCTATGCTTCTTTATATGGAGATGTTTATGGTGATTCTCCGATAGATTCGGTTGTCGATGATTTGAGAGATAATGACCCTTATGCAACCTACCTGATGGGGGTTCTATATTATAACGACTATCCTGAGTATGGAATAAAGCGTGATCTTGAAAAAGGGAGAGAGCTGTTGGAAGAGGCTTGGCGGATGGGGGTTATTGATGCCGGGTACTCCCTTTATGAAGTGTATGGTTCGGGAAATGGGGTTGGTGAAAGCCGCAGCGTAGCATTGGAATATCTTATATCGTCAGCGGAAATGGGATATGTAAAGTCACAGGTTGCGTTAGCAGAGGATTACTTCGGGAGAGGAGAAAACGACTATCTTGAAACGGATTATAGGTTGTCTAAAGAGTGGTATGAAAAAGCGGCAGAACTAGGTGATAAAGAATCTGGGGTTGCCTTGGCAAAAATTTATTATGAAGGGTATGGCGTTCCAGTCAATTATAATGCTGCCTTTGAGTGGATGAAACGAGCCGAAAATATGCCGTATGGCAGTGCCACTTTTGGGTTTGGTACTTTGGCAAAGTGTTACGAAGAAGGTATTGGTACGACTATAAGTCTAGTTCAGGCTTATAAGTATTACGATCTTCGAGGCACCGCCGGAATCCCCGATAAGGAACGTTTGTCCGAACAGATGACTCCAGAACAGATTCAGGAAGCTATTCGGTTATCAGGTGAGTGGCAGCGAGAGCACAATATCTCCATGCCCAATTCGGAAGGCTATCAGTATAGGTAAAGTAGACAGCCTTGAGCTAGTATCCATCATCACTGGGATGTGTCGTTGCTTAGCGGTGATGGGCTGGGCGAGGTTGTTCAAGACCCTGCGTCAGATGGAGCGTCATGGGTTGATATGGCCGTCCAGGCGATTCGGAAAATGTATCGCTATTGTTTTGTGCTTCTCTAATGAGGTATTTTCTCCACAATGTGGGTGGAAATCTTTTATGATAAGGAATGTCATGTCATACCAAAGTAAGCTGGAAGCCGCTCATCAGGAGCTTAAAGAAAAAGGTGTATGGAAGTTTACGTATGACCCTCCGATTCTTCGGATATGCAGGGGATTAGGGATTAAGGTGATTCCCTTTCATTATCAGGGCTTTGTTAAGAATGCTATTATTTATTTCTTTATTATGCTTGTCATAGCCACTTGCTTCGGAATTGCTGCTGGACTTCATGTGAGTTGGGGAGCGTCGTTTTTCACCAGAATGATGCTTGTCGAGGGTGCCGTTGGTGGCATCCTTTCGGCGTCTTTTTATTATATTCGCAAAAAGCAATTGTCACTTACGGATTGGGATGATCTTCCGTAGGCAATTCAACGGTTAGCGATGTTCTGAAAAAGCCGTCGAGCAGGATGAGGCGCCATTCATGCTGTTCGTGCAGCATCCTGCCTGGTGGTTTCTCGGAGCATCTCCATAGCCAGAAGCAAAACTTGTTGCTGAACCCCGAGGGTGCCTTGGGCGCCCTCGGGTTGAGATGTCACCCTCAATGCGCGTCAGGTGAGTTCTCCAGTTTGCGGGTGACATCTCCTGGCGAGCTGAGCGGGTATATCTCGTCACTTACATTTTCGGCAGCCGATGACTTTGCAGAGGCAGTAGCTCATAGGAAAAATAACATATTACTTGCTTCCGCGTATTTTTCTAGGTTCTCTGCCAATGTGGGTATTGCTGTACTTGGCTCGGCGGTGGGATTGGCTTCTTCCGCATCCTATTTAGCCAAGCTTGCCGAGTACGGGAAAAACCAGTTGATGAGAAAACTGGCATCGCTACTGCTGCCATTGGCACGTACCTTGGCCACAGCCACCATTCGCGGAGTATTGGTCAGCAGTGCGCTGGTCATCGGCTATGCGGTTGCCTCCTGGGCAGCAGTAATTCTCAGTATTGGACTATGGTTTTTCAGCGATGATGGCCTTCAGGAGTGGTGCAAACGTTGCGTGTTCTCAAAGGAAGATAATCCGGACTATTATGATGATTATGCCGATGAGACCGGTGCTTTTTATCAAGCTCTTCAGGATGTGAACTGATGTATTTCAATGATTGGCTGCTGCACCGCACCCTGACTGCCAGCAAGAAGGATATTACCGGTTTCGAGGGAGATATGAAGGCCTTCGAGAAGGAGGCCATGAAATATGGCGAGCAATACCGAGGGTTCCAGTCGCGTAGTATCAGCGATGAGCCTTCCGATGCCCGTTCCATCTATAGAATGAATGACACCTATATGGATGTTAGGACATTCTTTGATGAATGGCGGGGAGGTGTTCTTGTAGGGTTGTCGCCCTTGTTGTTAGGTGTTGTTGGCTTTCCAATAAGCTTTTTGATACCCCTGTTAGACGTTTTTATTCATGGGGTGTGGCCTAATACTGGAGAGAAAGCGACAGCGGCAGATTATATCGGCACTATAGGGATGTGGGGCCTTTGGATTATCATGGTAGTGGCATTCAGGTACTTGTTTAAAATATTCCGCCTTGAATGCTTGGTCCAACGCCATATCGTCGTCCGCTTCAATCGCAAGACCCGCAAGGTGTATATCAACCGGCCCAATTTTGCCGGTGGCAACAAGGTCTACCACTGGGATGATGTAGTGGCCTCTGTCGACCCTGACGATATGGTGGTCACGAAGAAGCGTAAGCGCGAGATTCTGATGTTGTTCTTCTTCAAGCAACGTACCGGTGCCGAGCATCATGATGCGGTGTTCCTCGGCGCGCCTCTGCGTAGTGAGCATGAGCTTTATGCGTTGTGGGAGTACATTCGTCGCTATATGGAGGAAGGTCCGGAGAGCATCCCCAAACCCCGATGCATCCCCAGCTTTCCCTGGCCGTGGCGTTCGCTGCTGGCCCCCTGGAGCTTTATCGAGAACCGCTGGGCGCGTAATCCCTGGAGCCTGAAGATGATAGCGCTGGTGATTGTGTTGTCACCGGTCATGTTGCTCCATGCCACTGCGCACTGGTGCTCGCTGCTGCTGTGCTGGCCGGTGTACTGGCCCGGCGATCTGCGCCGCGAGAGCAAGGCCTCCAACCCCGTTTGACGACAGTCGAAGCTCGGCAGATCAACTTCTCAAGAACTGGGCCCCACGGGGCCCAGTTCTTTTACAGGGTCTGTGCTTCTGCCAACTGAGCATTGGCTCCTGCTGCTGTTCGCCCCTGCCCGATGCCTCCGAAGCCAACTCGACCGCTATGGTCTGCGTAGCTTTTGGCTTACCTCTACGACGCTGTGGCCGCTGGTTCTGGGCCTGTCTGGGTATGAAAAAGGGCAGTCCTGCAATGATTCATGTGGGATGCGTCTGTAGGTGTTGTAGGCCGTTTCCTACAACCTGTGGAAATTGATCTGGATCAATTTCTCATCGTGGATACATGAATATCCTTCGCTTCGCTAACCCAAGGGGCAGTCGGGTATGAAACCTGGTCGCCGACATTGGGCCGAGTTTCATGATTCCTGGCTGGAGGCTGTGATTACCAGTCATGAAAACTGCATTACCACGCTAGTCCATTACTGAGAAAATCATATGAAAACGTCTACCAAGTTGTTTATGGCTTCCTGCTGCGCCCTGATTTCCAGCAGCGCCCTGGCTGTCGATGGCACCATCGATATTACCGGTACTGTTACCGACTCTTCCTGCACCATCGCGCTTGATGGCGGCGCTGCCAGTGGCAGTGTAGTACTGCCAACCGTGTCAGCGACATCACTGGCCTCTGAGGGTACCGTAGCCGGTGCTACGCCCTTTACCTTCAACCTTTCCGGATGTCCGACAACCGGTGCGACACGTGCTTTCTTCGAGTCGACCAATGTCGACCAGAGCACAGGCTTCCTGGCCAATAACTCTGCCACTCCGGCAGGTAACGTCCAGGTGCAGGTTGCCGATGTCAATGGTACTGCCATTGATCTGCGTGACCAGACCAACAATCCCTTCGTCAGCTTCGATGCCTCCGGCAACGCCAACCTGACCTACAACGCTCAGTATGTTGCTGTCGGCGGCGGTGCAACTGCTGGTGAAGTGGAAACTCAGCTGGTTTATACCCTGGAGTACAACTAAGCAGGACGCCCTCCCGTAGCTGCCAGGGAAGGCAGCTATTCCCCTGAGTGCAGGATGCCTTTCGATCGACTGAGAGACCGTAGTGTCTCGTTATGACTCCCGCTGGTGTGTTCTTGTGTCTTTTCCTGGAAAGCGGGTGTCTCCCTTGAGGTGCTGTGACAATGCCGGTTATTACTGGTTATATCGCTTTTCTGGGCAATATTACTGAACACTGTTCGCTGGCGGGTGCCGGAGAGCGGGAGCGATCCTCTCGCGAGACGTCTGGTCGTGAAAAGTGGCTCCGCTTTCGGGGCGAGACACAACTGCGCAAGGTGCTGGTAGCGACAGCTCTATTGTCGTTGGTCATCAGCCCTGCATCTTTCGCTCAGGATGCGCCAGTCGTTGAATTCGACTCCCGGTTTCTGCGGGGCAACGGCAGTAATGTCGATGTGGCTCATTTCGAGCGCGCCAACCTGTTGACGGAAGGGCAGTATCGGCTGTCGGTATGGCTGAACGAGAAAGAGGTCTTCGATCAGGAAGCGCAGGTCGTTACCGGCCCCGATGACGAACCCGTACTGTGTTTCAGCGAAACCGCCGTGCAGCAATGGGGCGTCAAGTTTGATGCGATTCCGGATCAGTCGCTGCTCGAGCAGCAGAAGCAACAGCAGTGTCTGAATGTCGAGGCTCTGATCCCGGAAGCAACAGTTGCCATTGATACCTCTGCTCTGCGTGCGGATGTCACCATTCCGCAGGCGTATCTCGGTCAGGTGAAGCGCGGCTATATCTCGCCGACGGACTGGGACAACGGTATTACCGCGGGCTTCGTGGGCTACACCGCCAACGCCTTCAATTCACGCCCGGATACGGGCGACAGTTCCACTCGCTACAACGTCAATCTGGCGGCGGGTTTCAATCTCGGCGCCTGGCGGCTACGGCACAATGCCAATGTGCAGGGCGGCGATGAAAGTGGCTATGAAGCCATCAATACCTACGCTCAGCATGATGTAGTGCCGTTGAAGGCACAGTTCACGGCGGGCGAATACTTCACTCCTGCGGACCAGTTCGACAGCGTGCCCTTTGTCGGTGTTCAACTGGCCAGTGATGATCAGATGCTGCCCGAATCCGAGCGTGGTTTTGCGCCGGTGGTTCGCGGTGTCGCCAATACCAACGCGGTGGTCACGGTGCGGCAGTCCGATACCGTGATCTACGAGACCTCGGTGCCCCCCGGTGAGTTTGTCATCAATGATCTGTACGCCACCAGCTATGCCGGTGATCTAGAGGTAACGGTCACCGAAGCCGATGGCAGTGAGCGCCGCTTTACTGTTCCCTTCTCGTCGGTGGTGCAGTTGCTGAGGCCTGGCGCCTCGCGTTTCAGTGCTACCCTGGGACAATACCGTGACAGCGAAGAGGGGTATGGCCCGGCCTTTGGCCAGATCACCTATCGTCGCGGTATCAGCAACTTCATGACCATGTATGGTGGTGCCACTCTGGCGGAGCGCTACGGCTCGGCGGTGGTCGGGGCCGCGGTCGCGACTCCCATTGGTGCGTTGAGTACCGATGCCACAGTGTCACGGGCCCAGGACGTTCGGGTTGAATCGGGCGATCGGGAAACCCTGTCCGGCGAGAGTTATCGGGTCAGCTACAGCAAGAAACTGGATACCAGTGATACCAACCTGTCACTCGCCGCCTATCGTTTCTCCAGTGAGGAATATCTGGGCTTCTCTGATTACGCGCAGCTCGAGGCTCGTGACGAGAGCTTTGATCGCATCACCCGCGAACAGAACCGCTTCCAGGTGAGCATCAGTCAGCCGCTGGGACAATACGGCAATCTGGGTGTCAGCGGTATTTCCAGGTCCTACTGGGACGAGCGTGAAGACACCACGACTTATCAGGTCAACTACAGTCGTGGCTTCAATTGGGGAAGCCTGTCGCTGTCCGCCAGCCGGGACCTCTCCGACGATAATGACGCTGACACTCGTTATCTGGCCACGTTCAGCTTCCCGATTGGCCAGGGGGCTCGGCGGCCGAGGGTTTCGGTCAGCAGCAGCTTCGAGGACTCGGACAACTATCAACTGCGCAGCAGCCTGAGCGGTGTGATGGGCGAGCGTGACCAGGGCAGCTACCAGGTCTACGCGACCCATACCACGACCGTGGGTGAGAGCTCCGGGGATTACGGCGGCAGCCTGCAGTGGAATACGCCGGTGACGGCCCTTGGCGCCAGTGCCAGTGTGTCCGATACCTCCAGCCAGTACTCGGCTTCCATGAGCGGTACGGTCCTAGCGCACTCCGATGGGGTGGTGTTCAGCCCCGAGCGTGGCGAGACCATGGCGCTGATCAAGGCGGAAGGCGCCGGTGGGGCGGCATTGAGGTCCTCGCGGGGCACCGTTGTCAACGACAAGGGATATGCGCTGGCCGCGACCCTGACGCCGTATCGCTATAACAATCTGAGCCTCGATACCAGCAATCTCGATGCCAGTATTGAGCTGAGTGCCACCGGCCAGCAGGTAGTACCGACCCGTGGTGCCGTCGTCGCGGTGGAATATCCGACAGATACCGGGATGCCACTGTTGATTCATGTCACCAACAGCCAGGACATTCCCTTTGCCTCGTCGGTGATCGATCCCCAGACCGGGAATATGGTCACCATGGTGGGGCAGGGAGGATTGGTCTACGTCCGTGGGCAGTACAGTGTGCTGGACGTGGATCTGGGGTCAGACGCCAGCTGCCAGATTCAGTTGCCGGATATCGAATCGCTGCCGGTGGATGAGCGGGGCTATCGCAGTATCGATCTACCCTGCTCCGGTGCCGGGCAACTACACTCGATAGCAGGTTCATGAGTATCGCCAGTTCCGCGGCGCCTGGCGCTGCGGACGGCTCAATGTCATCGCATGTCATATGCCTTGTGACGTCAAGCAGTGAAGAGTGGCGTCAAGGAGCGAGGAGGGTGCATGCGGATGAGTCACCAGATGGTTCAATATCAGAGAAATCCCATGAAATCACTTCGACTCAAGGCCACCATTTTCAGCCTCTGTCTGTTGCTTCTCGGCGCAAGCCAGGCACAGGCAGCGATCACCATTTCCGGCTCCCGGATCATCTATCCAGCCGAACGCCAGGATGTGAGTGTCGAGCTGTCCAACAATGGCGATGTACCGGTGCTGGTGCAGTCATGGCTGGATAGTGGCAACGCCAGCAGCCAGCCGGGTGAGGAAGCGTTGCCTTTCGTGATCACGCCGCCAGTGGCCCGAGTCGAACCTCGCTCCGGGCAGACATTGCGGCTCGCTTATATCGGCGGCAATCTCCCACAGGATCGTGAATCCCTGTTCTGGCTCAATGTGCTGGAAATTCCGCCCAAGGCCTCGGGAACCGAGAACCTCAATACCGTACAGGTGGCGCTACGTACTCGCCTCAAGGTGATGTTCCGCCCCAGTGGCCTGCAGGGTAGCCTCGCCCAGGCCGCCGATGGCCTGCGCTGGCGCTGGGGCAACTCAACACCGGCCGGTCAGGAACTGATCGCCGAGAACGCTTCTCCGTATTACCTCAACTTTGCCAACCTCCGGGTGTCCTGGTCAGGAGGCAGCGGCAGCGTCGAAACCACACCGATTCCGCCGAAAGGTCAGCAGGTATTCGTGGTCAGCGGCGCCCAGGGAGCACAGTCCGGTGCCCGTATCAATGGCGACTGGATCAATGATTATGGCGCCACCACCAGTGTTGATTACTCACTGTAAGTGGCTGGCTTGCCGTATGTCATCAAGCCTGGTGGCGCAATCTGCAAAAGGAGAAGTCGTGTGAAAATGAAGGTGACAGGTACCTGGCTCGGCGCTCTCTGGATGCTGGCCATACTGCTGGGCGGCGAGCTTGCGTTGCCTACGGCGGCCTATGCCGGAAGGACGGATAATTGCAGCACTTCCCAACTGCCCTGGAGTCCTGTTCTGAATGCTCGAGTGGTTGGTAGTCTTGCTGTTGGTTCCATGATACCGGGCTCCGACGCCTATCAGTCGATATCCATCAACTGTGATGCTGCCTGGTCCAATGACTCCATTATGGGAGATACGTGCACTGGAGGGCCCAACTGGGCACTTTCCGAGCAGAGTGGCGCGGCGATTCAGCAAACGTCACTCCCAGGAGTCTTCACCTTTGCTGGGCTGCCTCCCAGTATCGGGTACCAGTTTATGGACTCGGGCGGACGGCCGCTTGAGCTGGACCCCGAGGGGAGGCACAACACCGGGGTCAGTATCAGAACGGGGGTACAGGAGGTTCCGATCTATTTTCGCCTGGTCAAACTGAGTGATGCGCCGGTGGCGGCAGGTAGTGCCAGCGTGAGTATGCATCTCAGTTGCAATGGCAACGAGTGGGCAAATCAGAATGGATCGAACAGTACGGTTACCTTGCATGTGGATATCGAACAGATCACTCAAACGTGCCGCATGGTGACGCCCAACACCGCGGTTGTCCTGCCGACGGTCTCTCGACCGGAGTTTACCGGCGTGGGGCATGCGGTGGGCAGCACTCCCTTCACCCTGGACTTCCGGTGTGATGCCGACGCCTCAGCGCGAGTCAATATTTCCGATGCCACCACCCCGAGCAACTCCAGCGAGATCCTGTCCCTGCAGGAGTCGTCGACGGCCAGCGGTATGGGCGTTCGCCTTTCCCATCAAGGTGTACCGGTGACGTTGGCGCCCAACCAGATGTTCGATCAGAACGGCAGCGAGTTTCCGCTGGACAGTCCGGGAAGCGAACAGGTCATCAGCCTGCCATTGTCCGCCGAATACGTGCAGACCAATAACACCATCACGCCCGGAACGGTGCAGGCGCTGGCCGTTGTGACCATTGCGTACGATTAGGCAATGGATTGCCTGGGGGGGGAAGGAGGAGGCTTCGCCGTATCACCTCAATTTGCCGACCTTCAGGTATTTGTGGTCAGTGGCGCCCAGGGAGCACAGTCCGGTGCTCGTATCAATGGTGACTGGATCAATGATTATGGTGCTACCACCAGCGTTGATTACTCGTTGTAAGTGGCTGGCTTGCCGTATGTCATCAAGACAGGTGGCGCAATCTACAGAAGGAGAAGTCGTGTGAAAATGAAGGTGACAGGTACCTGGCTCGGCGCTCTCTGGATGTTAGCCATACTCTTGAGTGGCCAGCTTGCGTTGCCTACGGCGGCCTATGCCGGAAGGACAGATAATTGCAGCACTTCTCAACTGCCCTGGAGCCCTGTCATGAATGCTCGGGTGGTTAACAACCTTCCTGTTGGTTCTCCTATTCCTGGTTCTGACGCTTACCAATCGATATCCATCAACTGTGGTGCTGCCTGGTCAAATGATTCTATTTTGGGGGACACTTGCACCGGAGGACCACACTGGGCGTTGTTCGAGGCGAGTGGGGCTCCTATACAGGAAACGAGCCTCCCCGGTGTTTTCACTTTCGCAGGTCTGCCGGATGCTCTGGGTTACCAGTTTATGGACTCCTCCAACCAGCCGTTGCCTCTGGATTCTTCCGGGAGACACAACACGGGAGTTCAGATCAGGACAGGGACGCAGAATGTCCCGATACATTTCCGGATGGTCAAGCTGAGTGATGCGCCGTTGGTCTCAGGCAGCGCTAGTCTGAACATGGGGCTTGGTTGCAATGGTAATGAATGGGCGAACCGGACTGATGCAGGTAGCCGGGTTACCCTGACAGTGAATATCGAACAGATCACTCAAACGTGCCGCATGGTGACGCCCAACACCTCGGTTGTCCTGCCGACGGTTTCTCGACCGGAGTTTACTGGCGTGGGGCATGCGGTGGGCAGTACTCCCTTCACCCTGGACTTTCAGTGTGATGCCGACGCCTCAGCGCGAGTCAATATTTCCGATGCTACCACCCCGAGCAACTCCAGCGAGATCCTGTCCCTGCAGGAGTCGTCGACGGCCAGCGGCATGGGCGTTCGCCTTTCTCATCAAGGTGTACCGGTGGCGTTGGCGCCCAACCAGATGTTCGATCAGAACGGCAGCGAGTTTTCGCTGGACAGTCCGGGGAGTGAGCAGGTCATCAGCCTGCCATTGTCCGCCGAATACGTGCAGACCAATAACACCATCACGCCCGGGACGGTGCAGGCGCTGGCCGTTGTGACTATTGCATACGATTAGCCAGCATCCTGATTTGATCTGGTGGAAGAAGATGCTGCAAGTTGCTGATGGAAGCCCGTTATATCCAGTCTGGTGACACCATCACGCCAGGCCAGGTTGACGCTCTGGCCACCATCACATTCTCCTACCAGTAGGGCTATCGCTCGGGGCAAGGTGGGGAGGTTCTGCACGCCTGCCATTCTGGAGAATGGCCAGCATTCTCTGTTGAGCTGAACTGTGATTTTCCGTCGGGCGCCCGACTTCTTTCTGCGGCAATGTCTCGTCCGGACTATTAACCCGGCATGCTTTCATGTTGGGTTGATTGCGGCACAGGGACGTGCCGCCGTCGGCCATCAGGCCGACGCGAGACCGCACCACACCAGCAGATCCACGCATCTGTGCCAGTGTGGTGCGGACGACAATCAAATCGATCAGGATGAGCTATTTGATTGCCATGTCAATAAGTCCCGAGTCGGCACTGATTGCGTTTACATTGCCTTCTGCTTATCTTCAATAGCTTCTGCAACGGTCTTATACAACGGTCTTATACAACAACAGCAGGAGGCACTGATGAGGCACTCGATGCTAGCCGTGGGATTGGCATATGGCATGTTCGCCGTTACGGCGCAGGCCGCTCCACAACAGGATGTGTACGATGCCGTCGAGGAGCAGCAACAGCCGTTACTGGATACCCTGGCAACCCTGGTCAACATTGACTCCGGTACCGGCTTCATCGCCGGTCTGAGTGAGGTCGAGGCGCTGCTCACCGAACGTCTCGAAGCCCTTGGCGCCGAGGTGGAAGCTCACCCCGCCGAAACCTACGGCGGCAATACCCTGGTGGGCCGTCTGCAAGGTAGCGGTGATCGCAACATCATGTTGATGATTCACTACGATACCGTCTTCGGTGAGGGAGCCGCAGAAGAGCGTCCCTTCCGCATCGAGGATGGGCGAGCCTATGGGCCGGGCGTGGGCGATGCCAAGGGTGGCGTCGCAGTGATCCTGCATAGCCTTGAGGTGCTCCAGACACTCGGCTTTGACGACTATGGCCAATTGACCGTGGTTCTCAATCCCGACGAGGAGAAAGGGTCTCTGGGCTCTCGCGACCTGATCCAGCAACTGTCCGCCGACCAGGACGCGGTGCTGGTATTCGAGCCGACGTTCAGTGAGGACGCCGCCGATGCCGTGACGGTAGTCACCAAGGGCATCAACTATGCCTTCCTCGAGGTGAGTGGCCGCGCCTCTCATGCCGGAGGTGCGCCGGAAGAGGGGCGCAATGCGGTCATGGAGCTCTCTCACCAGTTGCTGCAATTGGGTGATCTTGGTGATCCTGACAAGGAAACCACCCTCAACTGGACGATCGTCGAGGGTGGCACCAAGCGTAATATCATCCCCGAGCAGGCTCGGGCGGAAGGCGATATGCGCTACTTCGACAGCAGCGAATACGAGCGCGTTCTCAATGAAGCCAATGACATCATTGCCAACCAACTGATCGAAGATACAGAAGTGGAGTTCCGTCTCGACAAGGGACGTCCGCCTCTGCCCCCCAACCCCGAGACTCAGGGGCTTGCCGAGCAGGCTCAGCAGATCTATCAGGAACTCGATCGGGAGCTGCAGGCCGTCGAGATCGGTGGTGGTACCGATGCGGCATACGCCTATCACGCCGATTCCGCCACTCCAGCCGTGCTCGAGTCTCTCGGCCTGGTCGGTGGGCGCTTCCACAGTGATGAGGAGTTCGTGCTGGTCGACAGTGTAGTACCGCGGCTCTACCTGACCACGCGGATGATCATGGAGTTGTCCGACGCCGATCCAGAAAGCTGAATCACCGAACTGTGCCACGTTCCAGCCGGGCGCCCTATGGGCGCCCGGCTGTCGTTTGCGTTGAGGCCCGACCTGGTGCCGGGTTGATAAGACGCTCAGTGCGCGTCCGGTGAGTTCTCCATTTCCTTCTCCAGCTTGCGCGACACATCACCGGGGGAGCCCGTGTGTCGGGCGAGGAGATCGTAGGCCACGGGCACCACAAACAGCGTGAAGAAGGTGGCGGCGGCTACGCCGGTGAAAATCACCGTACCGATGACCATACGGGTCTCGGCACCCGCGCCGCTGGACAGGATCAGCGGGATGCTGCCGGCGATGGTGGTCACCGAGGTCATCACAATGGGGCGCAGACGGGTGAGGGCGCTACGGATCAACGCCTCGCGGAATTCCACGCCTTCATCGCGCAACTGGTTGGCGAATTCGACAATCAGAATGCCGTTCTTGGCCGCCAGCCCCACCAGCATCACCAACCCTACCTGGCTGTAGATGTTCAATGTCTGTCCGGTCACCCAGAGACCGAACAGAGCACCACCTATTGCCAGAGGTACGGTCAGCATGATCACCAACGGGTGTACGAAACTCTCGAACTGCGCCGCCAGCACCAGGAATACCACAAGGATGCCGAGCACCAGCAGGAAGGTGGTGGCGCCAGTCGACTCACGGTAATCACGTGCCGCGCCCTTCACATCGGTCTGCACACCTGCCGGCAGGATATCCTCGACGGCCTGGTCGAGGTAGTCGAGCGCTTCGCCCATGGAGTAGCCGTCGGCAAGGTCTGCCTGGAGGGTGATGGCGCGCAGGCGGTTGTAGCGATTCAGTGTACTGGGGCCGGCATAGGACTCGATATCGACCAGGCTCGACAGTGGCACCAGCTCACCGGTACGTTCCGAGCGCACACGCACGCTGTCCAGTGCAGCGGGTGTGGGGTTGGAGCCGCGCTCGGCTTCGAGGATCACATCGTACTCTTCACCTTCGTCGGTAAACTGGGTGACGGTGCGCCCGCCCAGCAGCGTTTCCAGGGTGCGGCCGATTTCGGTCACGGTCACGCCGAGGTCAGCAGCGCGGGTGTAGTCGATGTTGACGCTCAGCTGCGGCTGGCTTTCCTCGTAGTCGCTCTCGAGGTTGATCAGCTTCGGGTTGGTCTGGCGGATATAGTCCATCAGCGCATCGCGCCAGGTCACGAGCTGTTCATAGCTGCCACCGCCAAGTACGAATTGCAGACCCTGTTCGCTGCCCCCGCCGAAGCCCTGAGACATGACCGGAAAGGCACGGATACCGGGCAACTGACCCAGCGACTCGCGGACTTCATTCATGATGGGCCAGGCGGAACGGCGCTCGGACCAGTCGGACAGTCCAACGATGGCGAAGCCGGAGTTGAAGGTCTCGACATTGCCGCGTCCCATGGGCGAGATAACCAGCACACGCTCGACTTCCGGCTTTCCTTCTCCGTCCACCTGTTCAGTCAAGGGCATGATGCGCGCCTCGACCTCGTCCATGTAGTCCTCCATCCATGAGAAGGTCGCGCCGGGTGGGCCATTGACGATGACGAAGAAGGTGCCACGATCCTCGCGTGGGGTGTACTCCGCCGGCAGTTGTGGGTACAGCCAGGCGACTCCACCGAGCAACGCGACAAAGGCCACGGCGACCAGCCAGCGCAGCTTGAGAACCTTTTCCAGCAGGCCACGATAGACCCCCTGGGCATGCTTGAGACCCGAATCCACCCAGTGGGCGATGCGACCCTCATGCATGCTGGGCGAGAGGATCCGTGAGGCCATCATCGGCGTCAGGGTCAGGGCGAGCAGGGTGGAGATGGCCACCGCCGTTGATAGCGTCAGAGCAAACTCGGTGAACAGCTTGCCGATATCGCCCTGTACGAAGCTCAGGGGCACGAACACCGCGATCAGTACCAGACTGGTGGCCAGTACGGCGAAGGCCAACTGGCGGGCACCACGGAAGGCTGCGACCAGTGGCGTCTCGCCATACAACTGCATGCGCCGGTGGATGTTCTCCAGCATGATGATGGCGTCATCCACCACCAGACCGATGGCCAGTACCAGCGCCAATAGTGTCAGCAGGTTGATCGAGAAGCCCAGAGCGGCCAGACCGGCAAAGGTACCGACCAGGGTGATGGGGACGGTGATGGCTGGGATCAGCGTGGTGCGAATATTGCCGAGGAAGATGAAGATCGATACGACCACCAGGCCTATGGCAATGATCAGGGTCGACACCACTTCCTGGATCGATTTGGCCACAAAGGTCGAGGAATCGTGGTTGAGGGACAGCGTCATGCCTTCCGGTAGACGCGGCGATAACCGCTCCATCTCGGCGCGCACGGCCTTGGACAGAGCCATGACGTTGGCATTGGACTGCTTGATGATCCCCAGGCCGACCACGGTCTTGCCGTTGCCTCGAAACAGCGAACGTTCCTCGACGGTGCCCAGCTCGACGCGGGCGACATCGGCGAGACGTACCAGATAATCATTGTCGCCGCGGTCGAGGACCAGTTCGCGGAAGTCTTCCGGTGTGCTGAAACTGCGGGGGAGGCGTACCACGAACTGTCGATCCACGGATTCCACCGAACCACCCGGCAACTCGACGTTTTCGGCGCGCAGCACATCCTCGACATCGCCCACCGTCAGCCCGCGGGCGGCCAGCGCATCGCTGTCCAGCCACACGCGCATGGCATACTCCCGAGAGCCACCGACACGCACGCTGGATACGCCTTCCTGTACCGAGAAGCTATCGGTCAGGTAACGCTCGGCGTAGTCGGTCAGCTCTGCGGTGGTGTAGCCGTCGCCCGCGAGCATCAGCCACATGACGGTTTCTGAGCTGGTGTCTTCCTTGCGCACCTCGGGCGGGTCAGCCTCATCGGGCAGGTTGTCGGCGGCACCGGAGATACGGTCCCGCACATCGTTGGCGGCGGCGTCGATATCGGTGGACAGACTGAACTCGATATTGATGCTGGAGCTGCCGTCCTGGCTGGTCGAGGAGATCACCTCGATCCCGGCGATCCCGGCGATGCGTTCTTCCAGCACCTGAGTGATGCGGGTTTCGACGACATCCGCGGAGGCCCCTGAGTAGCTGGTGCGAATGCTGACCACCGGAGGGTCAATGGTCGGATATTCCTGCAACGGCAGGCGAGAGAGGGCCAGCAGGCCAAAGGCAACAATCAGCGACGCGATGACCATGGCCAGCACGGGGCGCTGAACGGAGACATCCGATAACCGCATCAGTCGTCTTCCCCGCTGCGCTGGCTCTGCAGGATATCGCTGACATCAGTGTCTTCATCCTGAATGCCCAGCAGTTGAATGGTGGCCGCAGAATGCAGACGGTCGGCGCCGTGCGTGACAACCATCTCTCCTTCAGCCAGCCCGGCCGTGACCTCGACTTCGCCTTCGCGACGCGAGCCGATCTCGATATCGCGTTGTTCGATACTGCCGGCTTCCTGATCGGTAATGACCCAGACTCGCTTACGCTGGCCTTGAGGTACCACCGCAGCTTCGGGAATGACCAGCGTTTCACGTGGGGAGCGGGCGATGGTTACACGCATCAGCATGCCGGGCTTGAGGAGCCCATCGCTGTTGTCGAGCACTGCCCTGACCTGAATACTGCGGCTGACCGGGTCGATTCGGGAGTCGATGGTGGCGACCTCGCCGTGGAACACCTGGTCCGGGTAGGCGGCGGTGGTAGCGGTCAGTGAAAGCCCCTGAGACAGGGAGCCGAGACGGACTTCAGGCACCTGGAAGTCGAGCTTCATGCTGGAGATATCATCCAGTGTGGCCAGCTCGGTGCCGGGGGTGACCAGGGTGCCGGCGCTGACCTGGCGAACCCCCACCACGCCATCGAAGGGCGCGCGAATACTGTAGTTGTCCAGGTGTGCCTGAAGCGCCTGGATATCGGCATCGACCTGCTGCAACTGGGCACGGCTGTCTTCGACATCGGCGCGCGGTGCCATGTTGCGGGACTCCAGTTGGGTGAAGCGGTTGACGGCATTCTGGCGTTCCAGGCGCAGCGCCTGTGCCGAGCGCAGATCCGCCTGTTCCTCGGTATCATCCAGCTTGATCAGTACATCGCCGCGCTCGACATGCTCGCCGCCTTCGAAGTTGATCTCGTTGATGATCTCGGTCACCGTCGCCGAAATCGTCACACTCTCGTTGGCCTTCAGCGTACCCAGCGATTCCAGCGGATCGGACCACGCCTTGTGCTCCACCTCGGCACCAATGGCCGGTGTGGGGGGCAGCGTCGTGGGCATCTCCTGTGCCACAGCCGCTTGAACGGTGAGCAGCAAGGTAGTCAGAGAGGTGAGCAGCAGAGCCGCGATACACCATCCCTGGCGGCGCTCGAGGAACTTGCGGCTGAATGTCAGGCGCGAAGCGGGAACTACGGTCATGTTATCGGCTTCCGAGCGTAGGGTAGTGGGGCTTTCTGTGATCCCCAGTCAACGGAATAAGCGTTACAGCATAGCGGCTGAGCGCATCTATAAATCAGTCAATTCTGTAATGGGTACACCATGCCCCAACGATACCCTGTTGAGGGGCGGTTTATCGTGACTTGCACAGTTTTTCCGCAACATGTTCGATACCTTGCAACAGATCGTTGCCGACATCGTGCCCCAGGGTAACCCACCACGGGCTGGGGCGGATGGCTTCTGCTACCATGGCGCCTTTCACTGGTGCGGGTGGCGGGAAACAGCATGGCGACGCAGTACGACGTGGTAATCATTGGTGCGGGTGCAGCGGGCCTGATGTGCGCGCTGACGGCGGGATATGCCGGGCGCTCGGTGTTGGTGATTGACCATGCCAACAAACCGGGCAAGAAGATCCTGATGTCCGGAGGCGGGCGCTGCAACTTCACCAACATGGCCACGACACCGGCCAACTTCTTCTCCGCCAATCCGCATTTCTGTATTTCGGCACTCAAGCGCTATCGGCCGGAGCATTTTGTCGAGCTGGTCGAGCGTCATGGTCTCGAGTACGTCGAGAAGGCGCCGGGCCAGCTGTTCTGCGCGGGCTCGGCGAAGGATCTGCTGCACATTCTGCTTACCGAGTGCGACTGGGCCGGTGTTGATATTCGCCTGAAGACCTCCGTCGAACAGTTGACGCAACACGGTGAGGGTATGCGCCTGGCCACATCCATGGGCAGTATCGAGGCCGGTGCGGTGGTGATCGCTAGTGGAGGCCTGTCGATTCCCACCATGGGCGCGACCGGCTTCGGCTATGACATCGCTCGGCAGTTCGGTCTGGAAGTCACGGAGACACGTGCCGCTCTGGTGCCCTTCACCTTGACCTCACAGTGGAAGGCACGGGCTGAAGCATTGGCCGGTGTCAGTACCGAAGTACAGGTGCGTTGTCGGGATGGTCAGTATCGCGAGCCGATGCTGTTCACTCATCGTGGAGTGTCAGGTCCGGCCATGCTGCAGATTTCCAGCTACTGGCTGCCTGGCGATGAACTGGATATCAATCTGTTGCCTGGGGAGGATGCGCTGGCGGCCTTGACCAGCGCGCGCCAGACAACACCAAGACGGCGTCTCTCCACCTGGTTGGGAGAGCGCTTCCCGAAGCGGCTGGCGCAGTCGTTGGTGGAATGGCAGGGGCATGATGGTGTGCTGGCCGAGTGTTCCAACGCGACCCTGGCCGAATGGGCGGAGACACTCAACCAGTGGCGCCTCAAGCCCGCCGGAACCGAAGGTTGGCGCACCGCAGAGGTGACCATGGGTGGTGTCTGTACCAGTGCCATCTCGTCGAAGACCTTTGAAGTCCAGGGGCTACCGCAACTGCGTTTTATCGGTGAGGTGCTGGATGTTACCGGTGAACTCGGCGGCTATAACTTCCAGTGGGCCTGGGCGTCGGCGGTAGCCTGCGGGCAGTCGTTGTGATGGGCTGAGCTTCGAGCCAGCTATGTTCGTTCCCGACGAACAAACGCACTTCCCACATCCATGTGGGTCGCGAGCTACGAGCTCACGGGGCGGCTACGTTCAGGCAGAGTGCTAAAGAATTCTTTCGACTTGCCAGGATTCTGAGGGCGGGCTGCGTCCAATAGGTAAATCGCTGGTAGATGGAAACTCCATGGCAGAACCTCACTCGGCAGGGGATTCGGACAGTGCACTGGCGGCGGCTGCCTCTCGGGGCTGCCGCAACGCTTTTGCCGAGCTGCTTGACCGCCATTACGACCGACTGTTCGCCTTTGCCTGGCGCCTGACCGGAAGTCAGCATGAAGCCGAGGATGTCACCCACGACATCTGTGTGGCCTTGCCGCGCAAGTTGGCCAGCTACGATGGTCGCGCGGCCTTTTCCACCTGGTTGTATCGCGTGGCGGTCAACGCCACTCATGACCGTCGCCGTCGACAGTCCGCTCATCTGCGTGCCGCCAGTGGCTGGGGCGAATGGGAGCAGCAGCGCCTTGACGAGGACCGACACGGCGAGGGCGATCAGCAATCCACGGATCTTCATTGGCTACAGCAGGCCATGGCCAGGCTGCCGGATGATCTGCGCGAAACCGTCGCTCTGGTGCTGGGTGAAGGGCTATCTCAGGCCCAGACAGCAGAGGTGCTGGAGATATCTCCCGGCACCGTGTCCTGGCGCATGAGTGAGGTGAAGCGGCGATTACGTGAACTGAGCCAGACGGAGGAACGATCATGAGCGATGAATTCGACCGTCTTGAGCAAGGCTTGAAGTCGCTTGGCACAACGCCTGCGCCACGTCGCCGTGCGCGTGATCTCGATGCCGCCATGCAGGCTTTCGAGCAGCATCAGGAAGGCTTGGTTCGGGAAAAGCAGGGTCGGGAAAAGCAGGGCCAGGAAAACCTGAGCCAGGAGAAATCGAACCAGGATTCCGCCGACGACATGCGTATCACTCCTGAGCGCCCCTGGTGGGCGAATGTGACAACAGGAGTGATGGCGATGGTCTTCAAGATTCCGCTTTCCAAAATCCGGTTTTTCAAGACTCGGTTTCTCAACAGCCCGTTTTTCAAGTTCTTGTCCTTGAGCAGGCCGATTCCTGCCGTGACCCGTCTGGCTTCGGTGGCGGTGCTTGGTCTTGGTGTCTATCTGTTGATTCCCCACTGGCAGGATGACCAGGACCCGGTGCCCGACGTCAGCCCTGGTGCTGTACAACAATCCGCACAGAAGACGGCGGACGGTGCTGAAGAGACGCTCAGCGAGAGCGAGTCCAGGGCAGGCTTGGCGAATCAGGCGCAGGAGCGTGTTGTCACCGAATCGACGGCCAGGTCGCAGCTGGAGACTTCGCCGGCGGATCTCGGTATGGCGATGGACGCCCCCGACGTGGCGATGAGCCGGGGCAGTGCTGGCAGTGCAGCTCTCGACAGCAGGGTCAGACGCCAGGTCGGCAGTGCCGAGATGAGCACGGTCCGGATCAGCAATGGTCATGCGCCGAGTTTGATGGCACCGGCACCTGAGGCATCTTCCGAGGCCTTTCCCGAGTTCGAGAGCAACGGCCTCAAGGTCACTGCCGAGTCGCCGGTATCGACCTTCTCCGTTGATGTCGACACTGCCGGTTATGGCATCGTGCGCTCATCACTGATGAACGGACAGATGCCGCCCCCCGGTGCGGTGCGTATCGAGGAAATGATCAATTACTTCCCCTATGACTATTCAGCACCAAACCAGTCAGCACCAAGCCAGCCAGCACCCGGTGCGGACGACGATGCCTTTCGTACTACGGTGACAACCATGGAGGCTCCCTGGGATAGCGGCAGGCAACTGGTGACCATCGGTATTCAGGGGCGCCAGCCGGCCATCGAGGATCGCCCACCGCTGAACCTGGTGTTGCTGGTCGACACGTCCGGGTCAATGCAGGGCCAGAACCGTTTGCCGCTGCTCAAGCAATCCATGCGCTTGATGCTTGGTGAATTACGCGCCGATGATGAGGTGGCGATTGTCACCTATGCGGGCTCGGCTGGGGTGACTCTGGAGCCGACGCCCGCCCAGGATCGCGCGGCGATTCTGACGGCTCTTGATCAACTGCAGGCGGGAGGTGGTACGGCCGGTGCTGCAGGCTTGCAGCAGGCCTATCAACTGGCGAACCGCATGGCCGAGGATGGCGAGGTGTCTCGCGTACTGCTGGCCACCGATGGGGACTTCAATATCGGTATCAGTGACCCCGAGGCGCTGGAAACCTACATCGGCAAGCAGCGTGACAGCGGCACCTATCTTTCGGTGCTGGGCTTCGGACGTGGCAATCTCGACGATGCCACCATGCAGGCACTGGCGCAGCACGGCAACGGCCAGGCCGCTTATATCGACACCTTGAGCGAGGCCCAGAAGGTACTGGTCGATCAGCTTACCGGAGCGCTGGTGCCGATCGCCGATGACGTCAAGATCCAGGTGGAGTTCAACCCGGCTAGGGTTCAGGAGTATCGACTGATCGGCTATGAGACCCGCAGCCTGGCGCGGGAGGACTTCAGCAATGACAAGGTGGATGCGGGAGATATCGGCGCGGGCCACCAGGTAACGGCCATCTATGAGATCACGCCAGTGGGTTCCGAGTCAGCGCTGACCGAACCGCTGCGCTATGCCGATCAGCATATCGATCAACCCGGTGGTGCGGTATCGGGTGGCGGCAATGAGGATGAGCTGGGCTTCCTGCGCCTGCGCTACAAGGCGCCGGGGGAGACCACCAGTCAACTGATCGAGACCCCTATACCTATCGATAGTGAAGCACCTTCCGAGGATGCACGCTTTGCCGTCGCCATTGCCGGTTTCGGCCAGTTGCTCAGCGGTTCCGTCTACCTTGGTGAGTGGAGCTGGAAGGATGCCATTGCGCTGGCGGAACAGTCCCGCGGTGAAGATCGTTTCGGCTATCGTGCCGAGGCCATCCGCCTGATGCGCCTTGCCGGCAGCCTGGATGACGCCTCTTCGCATGGTGAGGAGAGCGGGGAGTTGAGCCGGTAACGCTGTGCCACCATTGGACAATGTCGGTGATGTGCCCTCGCAGATGTGTCTATAGTCAGAGCAGGATAACGCTATTAACCCGGCATGCTTTCATGTTGGGTGAATGGCGGCACAGGGACGTGCCGCCGTCGGCCATCAGGCCGACGCGAGGCCGGGCCACACCAGCAGATCCGCGCATCTGCGCCAGTGGGGTGCGGACGAAAATCAAATCGATCAGGATGTGCTATTTGATTGCCATGTTGATCGCGTGGAGAGGATATGGCCAAGCCGCTTGCCGAACGCCGCCTGGGTACCGTGCTGGAGACCGTGGTTGTCGAACTGCTCGATGAAGCTCGGCTTGCCTGGCCTCGCATCCAGGATCCCGACGACTCCGAGGGGCTGCATGACTTTCGGGTTGCCCTGCGTCGTTTGCGTTCCTGCCTCAAGGACTATTTCAAGGACTATCTCAAGGGCTATCGCGGCTTTGCCGGTGTATCACTCGACAAAGGCCTGATGCGTGAACTGCGAGATCTTGCCCGATCCACCAACGCGGCCCGTGACGGTGAGGTAATGCTGGCCTGGCTGCAGGATCAGCATGAACTCTTGAATGGTAGTGAGCGTGCAGCGGTGGCCTGGTGGTGTGAACGTCTCGTGCCACAGGTCGAAGAGGAGTATCGCCGCATCGAGTTTCGCGTGGCAGCCTTCCCTCTGCTGGATGCACGTTTGCGTGAAGCGATGAAGGGCATCCGTCTGAAGGCACGCAAGACACCCCGTTTCGGCCCGGCGAGCGCCGATGTACTCGAGCGCCTGGTGACGCAGTGGTGCGCGGAATTGGATGCCATCAAGGGGCGCGAGGATGAGGATGCCTTGCATCGCCCGCGGATCACCGGCAAGCGCCTGCGTTACCTACTCAGGGCCTGGCGTGGTGAAGGCGAGGTGCTGGTGGTAGCCGAGTCGGCGCTGAAGTCCTTCCAGGAGGCCTTTGGCCAGTTGCACGACGACCTGGTGCGTTGCGAAGCACTGAGAGCCAGTGTCCAACAACACGTACTCGAGGAGACGGATGCGCGTCTGGCGGCTGCCATTCGTGATCCCGGCGCACGTGCCACGGCACCTCGCCACCTGCGTGGTTTCATGGGCCTGGTGGCCCACCATGAGCAGCGTACCGAGGCCCATCTGGCTGAGGTCCTGAGACTGTCACGTGGCAAACCGCGTCGCGAGCTGGAAAAACAGCTGGCGGAGGTGGCGGCAACCATGCGCGGCAGTCACTGAGTTGCAGGTCGCAGCCAGATCCAGCGCTATAGCTGAAGGCGCTGGTGGAGCTCACTCCACAAGCTTTCATACGCCCGGCAGGCAGGGGAGGCGGGGGCGAACTCGCGTACCGGTGCGCGCTCGACTCCCATGCGCTCGACGACACTGGCAGCAGGGATCACCGTGGATAGTCGCAATGGCCAATCCTTGCCGAGGTTGTTGATGATCTCGACATGCATGCTGCGGCGTCGGTCAGCGAGCGTTACGAACGGCCACAGGGGGCAGGGTAGATCATGCTCGTCGAGAAACTTCTGTAGCTGTTCCAGAGTGCGTAGCGACAACGTGGTGGGCACCATCGGTACCAGCAGGGCGTCCACGCTGGTGAACATGTTTTCGGATAGGTGAGACAGGGTCGGTGGGCAGTCCAGCACGACCAGGTCGTATTCCTTGCGCACTTCCTTGAGCATCTGGCGCAGATGGCTGGTGCCGCGCTTTTCCAGCAACTGATCCATCTCTCGTGAGGCCAGCGATGCGGGGAGGACATCCAGGTTTTCCAGGGAGGTGGTGCGGATGACCTTGTCCCAGGATGACTTGCCCTTGACCAGCTTTTCCACACCGCCACGAATTCGTGGCTTGATCTGCAGGTAGAAGGTGGTGGCCGCCTGTGGATCGAGATCCCAGAGTAGCACCCGCAACCCCTTGTGAGCGGCTTCCGCTGCGAGGTTGACGGCCGAGGCGGTCTTGCCTACGCCGCCCTTGATGCTGTACAGGGATACCATGCGCATCCGGTTGGGTCCTTTTATCTGTCGTTGTCACCGGTGTTGTTCAACCTACCATAGCCATGATCTAGCCATAGCCATGATCGAAGCGAAGGCGACCGTTCTCTGTCGTACCTGCTGGAGCGTTGTATCATTAACATGGCAATCAAATAGCTCATCCTGATCGATTTGATTGTCGTCCGCACCCCACTGGCGCAGATGCGCGGATCTGCTGGTGTGATGCGGTCTCGCGTCGGCCTGATGGCCGACAGCGGCACGTCCCTGTGCCGCCATTCACCCAACATGAAAGCAGGCCGGGTTAATATCTATTTAAAATGAATTAAGTCATACAAATCAATGATTGTCGCCGCCACCGCCGAGGACTGCCACTGACAAGAGCATTCCATACAGGATCTTGCCGGGCAGGACCATTTTCCGGAAAGGTGGCTTATGAAAAAAATGTCTTATGACAAGGATGGCTTATTGACAAGAATGGATTATGACAACAGGCGACGGAGTCGCTGTATCGTAATCGCAGTGGTCAGCGTCTTGCCGATGATGCGGGTGATGGTGCCGGGACGGCGGAGGACGGGAATCAGGGCGATGCCACCTGCCGTCAGCAGAGCGGTTCGGTAGGGCTTCAGCATATGCCAGTAGCGGTCGAGGCGACGGCTGGCATCGTTGCAGTGTGAGGCAGCATTGATCAGCGCCAGGCGCTGCTGATCAATGCTGGCTTCGAGTTCGGCCTTGCGCTGGGCTCGTTGGATGCGCTTGCTGCTGTTCACGCTCATCCGTCCTCCCGAGTGCTGTCCTCGGCCAGTTGCCTGTCCAGTGCCAGGTGTTTCAGGGTGCTGGTCAACAGGGTACGGCGACGAGCCAGACGCATGGCCCACAGTGCCGCGCCGACACCGGAACCGAGCAGTACCAGAGCACTCACGGCCACCGCAGTGATTCGCCACGAGTCCCAGAAAAGGATGATGACCAGAGCGGTCAGAGTGGCAATGCCCAGTAACAGCAGGATCAGGCTGAGACCGAGCAGTAGTGCCAGCGTGGCTAGCCGCGCGCGCTCTTCCTCGAGTTCGAGTACTGCCAGCCGCAGGCGAGTCTCACCCGTGGCCAGCAGTGTCGTCAGTACGCGTTTACCCGCGCTCAACAGACGCTGAGCGGGTCCGAGGCTTTCGGCCATCAGCGCCTTCCGATCAGCAGCCCGACAATGACACCTACGGCGGTGCCGATACCCACACTCTTCCAGGGGTTATCGTGGACATAGCGATCACAGCACTCGACCTGATCGCTCACGGTATCCCTGGCCTGGCGATAGTGGCGCTCGCCCTGTGCTTCAAGACGGGCACGGGTTTCATGAAGCCGTGCCTCGGCCTTGGTCCGCCATTGCTTGATGTTCTCACGTGAGTCATCGGCGGTAGCGCTGAGCAGCTCCTCGAGCGTGCCGGACAGTTGCTTGAGGTCTTCCTTCAGTTGCTGAGCCGAGGCATTGGTATGAGGGGCGGCTTGCTCGGCAAGTGTCTCTTCGGTGGATTCGGCGCTCTTGCTGGTTCTGCTGCGTGTAGCCATTGGATCTTCCCTGTTCAGGTGGAAACGCAATAGAGGACCGTTGCCGGTGGTCACGTTTCCTGATGGACAATCAGCATGGACCGGCAAGGCAGGCATGTCGATCCATGTTCTCCACGTCAACCAGCTTCCACATCAACCAGAGGCGCCCAGGTAGGCCACCTGTGTCATCTGATCGACTGGAAACTTTCGTCCGCCTGGAAACTACTGCCACCCCTGTCACCGGATGGGAACAACGGGTTCAGGCTGAAACCGATACCCAGACGGTTGGTTCTGGCGTTGTAGTCGAGCAGACTTTCGCCATAGCCATTGTAGTACTGTACATGGCCTCGGACCTTGCCGAAAAGGGGCCAGGAGTAATCGAGTTGGGCACCGTAGTTACCGTCACCGGGGTTGCCACGAAGCAGTAGCGAGGCCTCGTGGGTATTGAACAACTGGTGAGCGATGGTGATGTCAGCATAGCCGACATAGCTCTCGATATCCGGGTTGTCATCGTCTTCGTCGTCTTCCGGTACGCGCCAGTGCGGAGCCACCATCAGCGCCCAGTCATCGTTGATCCAGGACGAGGTAAAAATGACGCGGTTCCAGCTACGTGACAGCTCCGAGGAGCGGCCGTTGGACTGATGGTTGAAGGCAACACGGTTGTTGGTGTTGGTCCAGCCCCACAGTTCGTAGTCATTCTGGAAATCGAGGAAGACTTCCGGCTCGTAGTTGGTCTCACGGAAGGGTGCGGACTCCTCACTGTTGTATGCTTGCCACCAGCTACGCTGGGTGTAGGCGAAGAACAGGTCACCATTGTCGAACAGCAGGTCTTCGGCGATGTTGAACTTGGCACTGAACTGGAATTTCACTTCAGTGTTGTCCATTTCGCCATTACCGTCCTCGCGGAACGGGTCCTCATTCGGCTTCTGGTTGTAGCTGATCGGCAGAATGTAGTTGCGATGGTGCGTGGTGATGGCGAAGGGGTTACTCTCCGACTCTTCCTCCAGCACACGACGTTCCTGGACAACTTCTGCCGTCCCGGAGCTGGCAACCGCCGCAATCGTACCGTCGGTGATCAGTTCGTCGTGGACGGAGATGGATTGTTGGGTGGTGGGTGCACTGGCAGAGTCCGTATCAGAGGCAGCATCGTCATCCAGCTGTGACTGCAACCGAGACAGCTCGCTCTGGAGTTGCTGGACCCGAGCTTCCATGGCCTCGCGCTCGCTCGGACTGAGTGAGGTCTCGGCGTTGCTCTGTCCAACAATGCCTAGTGCCAGCACCGGTGTGACCAGCAGACCGAGAGCAGCGGGGCGTTTCATCATGTGGCTACCTGAATGGAAATGTAGAAAACGGTTTCTACCACGACTCGTGAACAAGTCAAACTTGTGGGAAACAACTTGCACTGGATTGCCATACTGACACAGTGGGTTGAAAATCTCGCCACACACATTTGCTGCGACAGGATTTTGTTGCTCATGCCTCGTTCTCCCATCGTTACAATGCGTCGTTGGTTTACCTCGTCAGCGCTGGTGCTGTTACTCCTGGTGTGTGGGGTTGCCTGGGCGCAGAGCAGTATCACCGACGATGAGTCCCTGCCCGGTATCGAAGAGTTGCAGAAGCAACTTGAGGAGCGCACTGCCAGTGCCGGTGATCCGCCGGATGCGGCTGCCAGCGAGGATATTGACGCCTTGAATCAGGCGATCACTGCGGTGGAAAAGCTGGCGGATACTCGCGAACAGCTAGAGGAACTGCAGACGCGTGTCGAGCAGGCGCCTCAGGAACTGGAGCAGCTCGAACATCAGTTACGCGAGCGGCAGGAGAGTCAGGACTTCGATATCAGTGAGCTGGAGGGACTGTCTCTCGATGCGCTGGAGCAACGCCTGCGTGATGCCACCGGCTCCCTTCAGCGGGTTCAGGATTCGCTGACTCGAGTGCAGAGCCAACTGCTGGGGGCCCAGACGCTGCCGGAGCGGGCCCAGAAGTCGATTGCCGAGGCGATGAAACGTGTGGACGAGGTTCGTCTGGAGCTCGAGGACCTCGCGCGGCGTGATATTCCCGATAATTCTCCCCAGCGTATCGCTGTGCTGGCCGAGCAGCAGCTGGCCGAAGCGGAGTTGCGCCTCTATCAGCAGCAGTTGAACTCCAATACCCGCTTGCGTGAATTGTTGCAGCAGCGTAGCGAGTTACTGGAGCTCGAGGCTGCTCGCGAAGAAGCCTGGGTTTCGGCGCTGCAGAGCCAGTTCGACCAGTTGCGGCGCAAGCAGTCGGAGCAGGCGATTGCTGATGCGGTGCAGAATGAGCCCCAGGCAATCGCCGAACACCCGGTTATCCAGGCGGAGCAGGAAGCCAACCGTGAGATATCGCAGGCACTGCTCAACGCCACCAGCAAGGCCAATGAGCTGGTTCGCGAAGGGCTGCAAACGCGTCGCCAGCTGGATCGGGTTCGGCGCATGCAGCAGGGACTCTACGATAACATTGAGTCGGTGCGCGGCAGCGTGCTGTTGTCCCGTATCCTGCGTGAGCAGCGCGAATCCCTGCCGGATATCGAGGAGCGCAGTGGGTTGGCCGACGAGATTGCCGATATACGCCTGACTCAGTTCGAGGTCGAGAGCCACCGGGAGAGCCTGCGCTTTCCCGAGCAACTGGCTCGGCAGACTCTCGAGGAGGCCGCCATCAATGAAGCGCTTGATGAGGAAACCAGTGAGGCCCTGACAGCGCCCCTGGTGCAGTTGTATCGCTCCAGGCGTGATCTGATCGATCAGTTGGAGCCGATCTATGGTGAGATCCTGACCTCGGCCATCGCTCTGCAGCTCAATCAACAGCAGCTCGTCGAGGTGGTGAGGGAGTTGCGTAATACCATCGATGAGCAGCTGTTCTGGGTGGCCAATGCTCAACCCCTGGACATGAAATGGCTGGGTAAATTACCCGCTCACCTGGCAGCCGAGTGGCATGATGGTGCCTGGCGCAAGGGTCTGCCCGGTAACTGGCAACGACTCGATGCGGGGGCCTGGTTGGCCCTGCCGGTGCTGTTGGCGGCAATAGCGCTGCTGATGTTGCGTCGTCGGATCAAGGCCCGCCTGATGGGGATACATGAACAGATCGGCCGGCTGCGCCACGATACCCAATTGCACACGCCGCGGGCGATCCTGCTCAACCTGCTGCTGGCGGCACCTGCTCCCCTGGTCGTGACGACACTGGGAATGATGCTGACCTTTGGAGGCACTGGCGCTGCTGTTGCCGTGGGCATGTCGTTGCTGCAACTGTCCGCCGCCTGGACCATGGTGGCCTGGGCGCGCCGCCTGCTGGTCAGCGATGGCGTGGCGCGACGGCATTTCTACTGGCCAGAAGGATACGTACGCAAGCTGCGCAGTTGGATGCTGTGGTTGGGGATCAGCCTGGCGCCGGTGTTGTTGATCGCCCCGTTGGCGAAGGACGCCGCTGTTACCTTCAATGAACAGCCGATCAGTCTGGTGATTCTGCTGATTGGCTTGACGGGCATGTCGGTGAGTATGGCGAAGTTGATTCTGGCCCATGTGCCTTTCTTCGGCGTCAAACTGTTCCGTCTCATACTGGGCCTGGTGATGGCCATGGTGCCGTTGGCGCTGGCCGGTGCAGTGGTGTACGGCTACGTCTATTCGGCGCTCAGCCTGGTCAGCCGCTTTGTCTTCACCCTGTATCTGTTCTCGTTCTGGATTCTTGTCGAGGCTGCTGTGGTCCGTGGTCTGGCGGTGGCAGCAAGGCGCCTCGCCTACCGTCGTGCACTGGCGCGACGTCGCGCGATGAACAAGGACGATGGTGATCGCGGCCTTGATATCGTCGAAGAGCCGCCGCTGGACATGGAGCAGGTCAACCAGCAGTCACTGCGCCTCTCCAAGCTGATCTTGACGATTGGCTTTGCTGCCCTGATGTACCTGGTGTGGGCGGACTTCCTGACCGTGCTGAGCTACCTGGACCATGTCGTGGTGGTGGAAGGTGCCTCCGGTGAGGGCGCAGACGCGCTGGAGGACAATCTCAGTGTGGGCGACGTGATTGTGGCGCTGTTCACCATCGGCATGACAGTGATGCTGGCACGTAACCTGCCGGGTCTGCTCGAGGTGATGGTGCTGTCACGCCTGGTGCTCAAGCAGGGCAGTGCCTATGCCATCAGTTCGCTACTGTCCTATGTGATTGTGGGCACCGGAACGGTGATGGCGCTGGCGACCATGGGGGTTTCCTGGGACAAGCTGCAGTGGCTGGTGGCGGCTCTCGGTGTGGGTCTGGGTTTCGGCCTGCAGGAAATCTTTGCCAATTTCATTTCCGGCCTGATCATTCTCTTCGAGCGTCCGATTCGTATCGGCGACACGATTACGCTCGGTAACTTGACCGGCACCGTCAGCCGTATTCGGATCCGCGCGACCACGGTAACGGATTTCGACCGCAAGGAAATCATCATTCCCAACAAGACCTTCGTCACCGATCAGTTGATCAACTGGTCGCTGTCCGACAGTGTTACCCGGGTGACACTCAAGTACGGGGTCAGCCACGATGCCGACCGCCGCGTGGTGCATAGGCTGCTGGAGCAGGCGGCTACGGAGAACAGTCGCGTGCTGGCGGATCCGCCTCCGGAGATATTCTTCATGGCCTATACATCGAGCACCATGGAGTACGAGCTGCGTATCTACGTCAATGCGCTGGGCGACCGGCTGTTGGCAACCGATGAGCTGAATGGCCGCATTGGCGATCTGTTCGCCGAGAATGGCATTCGCATCGCCTTCGACAAGCTGGATATCCATATCCAGCGTGCAGGCCGCGAAGGCTGGGGAACGCCGGTGGGGGCAGCGCGTGAGCTGGACGAAAGCCACCCGCCTCCTGGCTCCGATGGTGACCCCGGCGACGTCGGTATTGGCGGCGATGGTGGTGGCGGAGATGGTGGCGGCCGCTAAGAGCGCCCGCCGGCAGGTGCCTGCCGTCTAGCGGCGGCGGGCATGAAGCAGGAACTCGCGGTTGCCGTCGCCGCCCAGGATCGGGCTGTCTTGCCAGTGTTCGATGCCCAGTTCGAATTGTGTGCAGCAGACCCGGATACGTTGCTCCACATCAGCGTAGAGGCGTGTGTCGGTGACCAGACCGCGGTCATCGACACCGCCAGGTCCCACTTCGAACTGCGGCTTCACCAGTGATACCAGAGTGGCGCCGCTGGGTAGCAGGGCGGCGATCTCCGGCAGGATCAGTGTCTGGGAAATGAACGACACATCCATCACTGCAGCGCCCAGCGGGCCCTGTTCATCAATGGCGGCAAGCAGTTGTGGTGCTTCGGCCATGGCACGAGCGTTGAGGCCTTCCAGGCAGGTAATGCGTGGGTCCTCGACAAGGCTGGCATCCAACTGACCGTGGCCGACTTCCACTCCGATCACATGGCGTGCACCGAAACTCAGCGCACAGTCACTGAAACCGCCGGTGGATTGACCGACATCCAGTACTGTCAGGCCCGTGAGATCCAGGTTCAGGGTCTTGAGTACGGCCTCGAGCTTGAGGCCTGCACGGGAGACATAGCGTTCCTCGGGATCTTCCTCGACCCGCAATACCAGGTCCTCGGGACACTTCTCTCCCGGACGGGTCAGCAACTTGCCATCCTCGGCACGGCTTACCCGGCCATGGCGAATCAATCGCTGGGCCCGAGTGCGTGAGCGAGCGTGACCTTGACTGACAAGCAACTGATCGAGGCGGGGCATGACAACAACATCCTGGGCGGCTGGAAACGGCGCCAGTATGCCATAATGGACAGCCTGCTCAGACAGGGCCTGCTGACGTTTTCATCGCGGCCGCGACAGAGGCGGCGTTTGGTGGACAACAAGACGTGAGGCGCGTGGTTGGGTTGTTCCCAATGAGCGGCGAACAACGCCGTGGTGCGCCAAACTGGCCCTGTCCCTTCGGGTTGCGCGGCAAATGACGCCATGCGGTGTTGCGGAATTTGGCAAGGGAATGACCCTTACCTGCATCCCGCGTCTTGCCTGGCGCCATTTGGCGCCGCAACGCGGTTCACGCGGAAACGTCAGCAGGCCCTGATTACATGAGGACGCAAATGGATCGTCAGCACTGGTTGTCACTGATACGTTCTCTGGCGCTCGGTGCTGTGGGCGGTGCGTTGTTCTCGTTGACTGGCCTGCCTCTGGCCTGGATGCTAGGCCCTCTGGTGGCCAACCTGATCGCTGCCAATCGTGGTATGCCGGTTGAGATTCCCGAGCGGGTACGCAGCGGGTTTCTCGGTGTCATGGGGCTGGTGCTGGGTAGCCAGGTCACTCCAGAGTTGGCCAGCCAGGTATCCGAGTGGGGACTTTCGGCTCTGATGTTGATTCTCGGTGTGGCGGCTTCGACCCTTGCTGCCGCGGCCTGGTACCGTCAACGTGGCTTTGATGGCACCACTGCACTGTTCGCCGCAGCCCCTGGCGCGATGACCGCGATGATCATCATGGGAGAGGAGAGTGGCGGGGACCCTGCGCGTATCGCTATTGCCCAGTCGCTGCGTGTGGTGCTGGTGATACTGCTGTTGCCACCGCTGTTCTGGGCCATGGAGGATCCGGGCACGGTGGTCAGTGAGGTAGCCACGCCCTATACCGGGCTCTGGCTGTTGCTGGCCATTGCACCGGTGATCTGGCTGGGCACGCTGGTTCGCCTGCCAACACCGGCATTATTGGCGCCGCTGCTGCTGGCTGCGGTGCTGTCGGGTTTTGACCTTGCCCACTTCTCGCTGACCGACAACGCCATGAATGTGGTGTTGTGGGTGTTGGGCAGTTCCATCGGAGCACGCTTCCGTGGCCTGACCGGTGCGGTATTCACGCGTTATCTGGTCGACGCCAGCGTGGCCACCGTCATCGCTCTGGCCGTGCTGGCGCTGTTTGCCGAGGCGATCCATCAACTGATGGGGGTGCCGCGTGATGTCGCCATGCTGGCGTTGGCGCCGGGTGGTATTGGTGAGATGGCCATCGTCGCGCTGGCGTTGGATCTCGACCCGGTGTTTGTTGCTTTCCACCACCTGCTGCGCATGGTGCTGCTGATGTTCGCAGCACCTCTGGTGGCGCGCTGGATCCAGCGTTCTCAGCCCTGATCAGTTGGGCCGCTCTCCGCCTGCAGGTCGGTTGGGGGCAGCCGGTTGGCTCCCCAACTGCGGTGTACCATGGCAATCACTTCGGACAGTTCCTGCTCCGTGACCTCTGCCAACTCGCCATGCTCGAGAGGGTCATGGTGGAAGATGTACAACCGTGACGCGAACTGAGGAAAGGGCAGCGATGCCTCACCGAAGCGTTCGCCATTGCCGGCCGTACTGACTTTGACGCCATCTCCCCAATCCTGACCGCTATCGTTGTTGGGGTTGAAGAAGTACACCCGGACCACGCCACTCGGGTCCATGGCCGTGCGCAGAATGGTGATGGCATGCCAGCCAATGAAGCGTGCGGCGCTGTCGGTGATCGCCATTCCTGCCGGCTGGGGGTGGATCAAGGGCTGATTACCGTTGTAGCCGGGGTGGTAGCTGGCATAGAAGTGACGCAGGAAAGTGTCCATGTCACTGAGCTGGCCGGTCGCGACATCGACGTTGATTCGAAAGCCACGGCCCGACCACCAGCCATGAAACTCGGGATTGACCCAGCGGTGGGGATCGCCTTCCCGACCAACACAGCGTCGACCCATCTCGACATAGATGCGATCGAGGTGAGGCACGACCAGCAGTGACACCGGGTCGAGGTCCAGCGGCAGGTTCTGGGCAACCCCTCCTATGCTGTCCCGAGAGGAGATGGGCTGACCCTCGAAATGCATGATGATTTCGTCATCCCGTGCCGCCCAAGTGACCATCTGCAGTAGGTAGTCCGGGTCATTGAACGACCACATCGACAGTGCGCGGGCCGACTGGCAGGTCGGGTTGTTGCCCTGGCCGATACCCAGCGGTAGACCCAGTACACAGAGCACGCCTTCCATCAAGCGGGCGCGGTGCGAGACGCTGTCGCCGAAGGCCGCGTATAGACGCGCTTCCGACCATTCGGACAGCGTCAGCCCCAACTGTCGCCACAGGCTGGGGGCAATCGGTGGCTGATAGAGGATGCCCCGTTCCAGGGTCAGGGCCAGACCATAGGCCGCCTGGGAAGTCTGGGGGTGCACCGAGGTGCGAATGATGGTGTGCACCAGTTCGCGATAGCACAGTAGACAGTCTCGTCCCGTTGAGGACAGTCCCAGTGCTTCGGCGAGCAGTTGATCGCTGTGGTCGAGGAGATGGCGCAGCAGTACCGGATGATAGGGTGATACCAGCCCCGTATCGTGCATGGCCCGGGCAAAGCCGGTGGCCTCGTACTGGAGCGCGCCGCTGTCCATGCCGGACAGCCGTTCTCGGTAGACGTCGATGCCCGGGTCCTCGCGACAGGCCTGAGTGGGTCCGTAGAGCGAGCTGACCAGACGGTCGGCTCCCTGACCGCTGGAACCGAGGTCGATTGCTGGGTCCGCCTGACTCAGGGCGATCTGGGTGATCATCTGCTTGACCGGCTCGACCTGGATGGGACGTTGTTGCAGGATGCGCCAGATTTCCTGAATCAGCTCGTCAATGATGTGCTCGTAGCCGATGCGAGCAGCAATATGCTGGAACAGCAGCCGGGGTAATTGAGCCAGGCGACCCTGAGTCTCGCGTTCGGCCTCGTTGGGTGCAGTGAACAGCAGTGAAAGGTTGAGGGCCATCACCTGGGTGAGAAAGTGGAGGGCACTTTCGTCACTGATCAATGTGTGGCGATACAGCCCCTTGGCTACAGCCAGCATGCGCAGCTGGCTGAGGGACTCGATCACCACCAGGGTGACATCTGCGCTCTGCAGAGAACCGCCACTGAGTGACGGCATCAGGATCTGGGGCTGGGCCCAGTCCGAGCCATCAAAGATGCCCTCGGCCTCGAGCCGTTCGGCGCGTTCCTCGATAGCCGCACAGCCGCCTTCCTGCATCATCACGCGCCGCGCGATATCCAGTACATGCGGAACCTTCGACGGTTTGGCAAACTCAGCAGCTTCACTGAGTTGTGTAATACTCGCATCGAGCTTCTGCAGCAGGCCCGTCAGCTTGTCATTGCTCGCCGGTGACGAGGTGTTGGGGGGAGTCACGCAGGCTCCTTGGTCATCGGTTCGAGGTCACGACTGTATACGAAGTGCCCAGCACCGGATACTCCTCCCACCCGGCAACGGGAAACCAGCAGTACCGGTCAAGAGCCAAAACCGAGTGGGGGAAGCCGAATGAGCAGGGGTATCACCCCTGCTCGAGTGCACTAGACGTAGTAGTCCATATCCTCCTGCTCCTTCAGCAGGTCGCGCAGGGTGTGGGCATCCTCACCGCGGAAATACACCAGGCCCCAGTGGGTGCCGAACGCCGTGCGCTTGGTAACGGTCTCTTCCATCGGTGGTGTCAGTTCGTGAGATTCGAAGTAGGGGTGATCTTCCACCTCTTCGGGAATCTCTAGGCGACTGACCACTCGACGGCGTGGGTAGACACCGAAACAGCCGGCGAAGCCGTCGGCGTCGACCACCTCGCGAGGGAAGAACTCGGCCACCTCTTCGGCGGTTGTCTTCGGATCAAAGACCAGCATGCTGGCCTGATAGGCATTGAAGCCGTAGACGCGCTCCAGCAGCTCGAAGACCTTGAACCCCGGCGGGCGATAGGCGACTTCACCGAAGTACATCTCGCCATCGCTGGTCACAAAGTATTCCGGATGAATCAGGCCGAACTCGATATCGAAGGTCTTGACCAGCTTCTCGATCTGCTGACGGATCTGTTCACGATACCTCTCCAACTCGGGGGAGGCGGGCACGAACACCGAGTAGCCGAGGGTGACGTACTCGGAGATATTGAGAAACGCGATCTTGCCATTGTGAATCCAGGCCTCGACGGCAAACTCCCAGCCATCCAGGTGGGATTCCATCAGCACCGGAAATTCTTCGTCCGGGATGGCATCGATCTCATCGGGGGTACGTATCACCCGATGCCCAAGGCAGCCGGCCTTGTCGAAGGCCTTGAGGTGGATGGGGTCGTTGGGGTCACCGTCCAACTTGAGCAGGGTCTGATTGACGCGCTTGAGAAAACGCACCACATCACCCTTGTCGTGGGCTTCCTCGAAAATGCCGACACGAATGCCCCCCAATTGCGCGCGACGCTTCATCAGCGCCTTGTCACGCAGCAGCAGGGACTGGCCATAGAGACGAGGGTTGTCCAGCAGTACCGAGTTGATGGCGCCGGCCCACTCGACGGTTTCCTCGAATAGGGGAATCGACACGTCTACCCCCATTTCCTTGAGTGTCTCGGCTATCTCTACCGAGCGGTCATTGAGGCGCTCGAAGTTCCAGGACACGTAGGGAATGTCGTGCTGTTTGCAGTACTCTTCTGCCCAGTCCGGGGCAACCACCACATAGCGGCGGTCGAATTTCTCGGCGGCCTCTACTGCGTTCAGGCTCCAGCCCAGTAGAGCGATGAAGCCCTTGTTGGGATCCTTTTTCATGGTGGTACCTCCAGCGGGTAAATAGGGGGGTGTGGTTCGTGATCTCTCTCTATCGTTCTGGTGCGATGTTAGGGGAGACATCGGCCCTGCAGCGTGTCGCGGCTGGGTCGAAAAAAGAGCGCCTGACGAGTGGTGGTCGCCAGGCGAACAGCTATCTCTACCCTACAGAACTACTCGGAAGAACGCATATTTGTCTCAGTGTACGATCAAAACGGCAAAGTATGGACGTCAAGGCTTGAGCTCAGGGTGCGACATTGGTATAGTGCCCGCCGGCTTTGACAAATCTATGATTTTCAAGCCGTTCAACAGGCTCCGTCAGTCTGAAGATTGATCTGATGTGATAGCCTTGCTGTGGTGGCCCCGTTGGTCCTCCCGCAACGCGAAACTGCGAACCCCGCCAGGCCCGGAAGGGAGCAACGGTAGTGGTGGATGCGTGTGCCGGGATGTGGCTTTCGGGGTCGCCTCCTTTTGTGTTTATCCTTTTGATTCCGCTGGAAATTCTTCCTCCTTGACCTGCAAGTGGTACAAGTGGTGGTACAAACCATGTCTGTTTCAGCGCATCAGAAGGCTCGTCGAAGTTCCAGTACTCCCTACCTGTTCAAGTCCCGTCATGGCATCTGGTGTTTCCGGCTGGTGGTACCTGAGAGCGCTCGTGTGTCTGTTGGCGCCATTATTGAGAGAACCAGGGACCCTGAGAACCGTCAAACGGTTGGGGCCAATACTGGGTATATAGTGGAGATCCAGGCTGCCTGAATGATAAACATCATTGATGAATGACGTTACGTTCTGGTTATTGCTCTCGTCTCAAGCCGTGGGCTTCATGCCGAGGTGTCCTCGTTGTCCCTGGTTGCTGTTGTCGCCGAAGGTTGGGTGGAGTCCTCGTGGATCAGATCGGCGCCTTTCTCGCCGATCATCATCGTGGCCGCGCAGATGTTGGCTGAAGGTATTTCCGGCATGATCGAGGAGTCGATCACCCGCAGTCCTTCAAACCCATGCACACGAAGTCGATCATCGACCACCGCCATGGGGTCGCTGCTCGGCCCCATGCGCGCGGTGCCGTTGAGGTGGTAGGACGACACACCATAACGGCGGGCATAGTCCAGCAGCTCTTCATCGCTCTGGTGCTCGACACCCGGCAGTGCCTCTGTATCCATATAACGAGCCAATGCGTCACTGGCGAGCAGTTGTCGAGCGAGGCGAATGCCCTTGATCAGTACCTCGCGATCTCCCGGCTCGTTGAGGTAGTTGGGCTGAACTTCCGGTGCTGCCAGTGGATCCGTACTGGTGATGCGAACATAGCCCGTGCTGGCAGGACGGTGCTGCCAGAAACCACAAGTCATGCCGGGGTAGTTGTCGAGCATGCCGACATAGCCCTGACGATAACTGGCCGGCGTAAAAACCCCCTGCAGGTCGGCGCGCTCCATGTCGTTATCCGACTTCCAGAAGATATGCACCAGTGATGGGCTCAAGGCCAGGATACTGGGTCGGCGCAGCAACCAGTTGGCGATCTGGCGGACCAGTCGCAGTCCTCTGGCCTCCTCGTTGAGAGTCGTGCTGTTCTTGACCCGACCGACAATGCGCACCGAATAGTGATCCTTGAGATTGGCGCCAACTCCCGGCAGATCCCGAACGACAGGAATATTCAGTGATTCGAGCAGCTCGCGTGGTCCAACCCCCGAGAGTTGCAGCAGTTTTGGCGTATTGATGGCGCCAGCGCTGACGATCACTTCACGGCGGGCCGTGATACGAGTGGCCTTGCCGCTTGTGGGGTGGCGATATTCCACCCCAGTGGCGCGTGCTCCATCGAACAGGATTCGTGTGGCCTGGGCGTGGCAACGGATACTCAGGTTGGCGCGTTTGCTGGCGGGCCTCAGCCAGGCCTGGGCCGTGCTCATGCGTCGCCCACGATGGATGGTGCGTTGGAAGTAGCCGACACCAGCCTGGTGTTCGCCGTTGTAATCGGGATTGCGTGGGATACCGAGCTGTTCGGCTCCCTGGATGAATGCCTCACAGATCGGGTGAATCCAGTCGATATCGGTGACCGGCAGTGGTCCGTTCTGTCCTCGTAGCAGAGGATCACCTGCCAGGCGGTGTTCGAGTTTCCTGAACCAGGGCAGCACGCTGTCGTAGTCCCAGCCGACATTGCCCAGGCGGGCCCAGTGATCATAGTCCTCGCGCTGGCCACGGTTGAACACCAGGCCATTGATGGAGGTCGAGCCGCCCAGGGTTCGTCCCTGGGGAATGGGGATTTCGCGATCCAGTGTCAGGGCGTTGGGTGCCGTCCTGAACTGCCAGGCATAGCGCGGGTTGAAGATCATCTTGATGAAGCCGGCGGGAATATGGATGAAGGGGTGATGATCCTTCGGACCGGCCTCCAACAGGCAAACGCTGATATGGCTGTCGGCACTCAGCCGGTTGGCCAGAATCGCGCCGGCGGCACCACTTCCGACAATGATGTAGTCGTAATCTGCCCGCTCGGCCATAGGAGTCGTCTTCCCGGTTATGATCGTTGTTGTCTGGTTTTGGTGGCCTGGGTTGAATCGATGGAACCATGTCTCTGGACAGTGTCATCCTGGCATAGGTGTGGTGATTGAAGAACAGGACGAAGGCCCAGTTGCCGCCGGTAGGGCACTGAGCCATCCTGCCTGAGTGGTGGAAATGACAATGGCAACCATGGTGACAATGAGGGAGGCGAACGATGGCGGAACAGGCAACAGGTGGTATGGCCCTGCAGGGACTCAAGGTTCTGGAACTGGGGCAACTGATTGCCGGCCCCTTTGCTGCCAAGCTGCTGGGTGAGTTCGGCGCCGATGTGATCAAGGTCGAGCCGCCCGGGGTAGGGGATCCATTGCGTCGCTGGCGCAAGGTGCAGGATGGCACTTCGCTATGGTGGCATGTGCAATCGCGCAACAAGCGCTCCCTGACTCTCAACCTGCGTGAATCCGAAGGTCAGGATATCGTGCGTCGTCTGGTCGAGGAGTGTGACGTGGTGGTCGAGAACTTCCGACCGGGCACACTGGAATCATGGGGCCTTGGATGGGACGAACTCTCCGCCATCAACCCGCAGCTGATCATGGTTCGGGTCTCCGGCTATGGTCAGACGGGACCCTATCGTGACAAACCGGGGTTCGGCGTGGTCGGCGAGGCCATGGGGGGATTGCGTTACCTGACCGGTCAGCCCGGCGAACCTTCGGTGCGCGTCGGCGTCAGCATTGGTGACTCGTTGTCGGCCCTGTATGCAGTGATCGGTACGCTGCTGGCGCTGCAGGAACGCCAGCGTAGTGGCCAGGGGCAGTTCATCGACGTGGCGCTGTATGAGTCGGTATTCGGCATGATGGAAAGTCTGTTGCCGGAATATGACGCCACCGGTGAGATTCGCCAGCCCAGCGGCAGTGCACTGCCGGGGATTACGCCATCCAACGCCTATGCCTGCCTGGGGGGAGACTATGTGCTGATCGCCGGTAATGGTGACAGTATCTTCAAGCGCTTGATGCAGGCGATCGGTCGCGATGACCTGGCCGAGGATCCGCGCCTGGCCCATAACGATGGTCGTAGTGCCAATGCTGAGCTGATTGATGGTGCGATCGGCGACTGGGCCGCTCGACACCCGCGGGCACATGTTCTTGAAGTACTCGACGCGGCGAGGGTACCGGTGGGATATCCCTACACCGCCGAGGATATCGTCAGAGATCCTCATTATCAGGCGCGGGAGATGATCCAGAATATCCAGTTGGCCTCAGGCTCACCGCTAAAGGTGCCGGGCGTGTTGCCGAAACTGAGTCGTACACCGGGGCGTATCGGTGGAGCAGGCCCGGAGCTGGGCCAGCATACCCGCGAGGTGCTGGATGAGTTGGGGATCGATGAACACACCCAGCAACAGTTGCGAGAAAGGGGGATTGTGTAATGAGTCAGGGACGTGAACGGGTCTATATCAATGATGTGGCGCCACGCGATGGTCTGCAGATCGAAAAGCAGTGGGTGGCCACGGCAGACAAGGTTCGGCTGATCGACGGCCTGATGGCAACCGGCCTGGCCAGGGTTGAGGCAACATCGTTTGTGTCACCCAGGGCGATTCCCAACCTGGCCGACGCAGCCGAGGTCGTGCAGGGCATCCGTCGTGTGTCTGGTGTCGGCATCGTGGTGCTGGTGCCCAACGTCAAGGGGTGTGAGCGGGCGCTGGCGAGTGGTGTGGATGAGATCAACCTGGTGATGTCGGCCAGTGAGTCCCACAGCCGCGCCAATCTGCGGATGTCACCGGAACAGTCGTTGGCGCAGTTTGCCGAGATTGTCGATCTGGCCAAGGGGAGTGGAGTGTTCGTCAACGGTTCGTTGTCGACTGCCTTTGGATGCCCTTTTGATGGCGAGGTACCCCAGTCCAGGGTGCTGGGCTTCATCGAGCGTCTGCTGGAACTGGGTGTCGAGGGGGTAACGCTGGCGGATACTACCGGCATGGCCAATCCCGCCCAGGTGGCCAGGTTGTGTGAAGCGGTCATGACGCGCTGGTCACAGGTGCCTTTTACTCTGCACGTGCACAACACCCGGGGGATGGGGCTTGCCAACTGCCTGGCGGCCTGGCAGTCCGGCGTTACGCAGTTCGATGCGGCGCTCGGTGGACTGGGAGGTTGCCCCTTCGCGCCCGGTGCCACCGGTAATGTATGTACCGAGGATCTGGTGCATATGTTCGAACAGATGGGAGTGGATACCGGCGTGGACCTGGCGGCGTTGATCGAGCTTTCCACCACGTTGCCGGAGCTGGTTGGTCACGATGTTCCCGGCCAGGTGGCCAAGGCTGGTCCGGCGGATCGGCGCTATCCCTGTCCAGCGGGGCTGTGACGGATACGGCAGAACGGTAAATAGCTGACCACACCGATAATTGAGATCGCACCGGGGCTCCTCGTCATCTCGGTCAACCCTGGGTCATGGCATGGCTGGGTGTAGGAAATCTCCGTATATCGGTCGGATTGTACGGAATATGGTGGTAGGCGCTGGAGTGTCTGCCGATCCTGCCGCACCATTTCCCTCACACAGGCCTGGCCTGACAGCGCTGGTGGGCGTGCCGGATGTCTCGGGATCGGCACCAGCACCGTAAGAATAGTTTAAGCAACGCCTGGTAGCGTAGGAGGATCCATGACCCACAGTCCTTGTGCCGTGGGTGTTCGATCGAGCGTGCGGCGGGGGGAAACAATGAAAGGTGCAGATTATCTGGTTGAGTCCGAGAGCATTTCCTGGCTGACGACCTGGCAGGAAAGCTACGAGAAGCAATACGATCGCAATATTCTACGGTTGCTGATCAAGATGGTGGTCATGGTCGGCATGCTGGTGGCGCTCCATTGGGCTGGCGCGAGCGGTTACGGTGTGGTCAGCGTCCTGGCTATTGCGACCTTTCTATGTTGCTACTCATCCGTGAACATGTTCTTTGATGACTTCTTCTGCAACGGACTGTTCCGCGAAGAGACCGACCATGTCAGCAGCTTTTCCCTGGCCATGGTGCTTGCCGCAGTGACCCCGGCAGTTCTCTGGTGGTGACGTGACCACTGACTGTCAGGCGTGTCACTGGTTGCTGCGGTCGCATGCTCGGGTGTGGCCGCAATACCGGTACATTCAACAAACCGCCCTCCCAATAGACGGTCCGTCAGCACAGTAGCGGATGCCTGATGCATTCGACATTCACCAGCATGGCAGCCAGCATGGTGACTGTTTCTGGTGTAATATGTTGAATCGAAAAGGAAAGCCTGTCCTCCCTGGTTGACGGTGCCATACTGTCATGGCGGAGCGATACTGCCGGCTTCCGTCGATTCCTGTGGAGACTGTCAATGACCCGTTCGCACCACTCCTTCAGTGAGGAGGAGCGCCAGGGGCTCTACCGAGCCATCTTCGAGCGTCGCGACGTACGTTCCCAGTTCCTGCCCGACCCGATCCCGACGGATGTGCTGGGGCGATTGCTCGAGGCGGCTCACCATGCCCCTTCGGTGGGCTTCATGCAGCCTTGGGACTTCCTGGTGATCGACAGTATCGAGGTGCGCCGACGGGTACTGGATAACTTCGAGCGTGAGAACGCCCGCGCCACAGACAACTATGAGGGCGAGCAGCGTGCTGCCTACAGTGCTCTCAAACTGCAGGGCATACTCGATAGTCCCCTGAACCTGTGCATCACCTGTGACCGTAGCCGCGGTGGTCCGACCGTGCTTGGCCGCAACAGCATCGTCGAAACCGACCTGTTCAGTACCTGCCTGGCGGTTCAGAACCTGTGGCTGGCGGCGCGTGCGGAGGGCATTGGCGTGGGCTGGGTCAGCATCCTCGATCAGCAACGTCTGGCCAGGGTTCTCGACCTGCCTACGACAGTCTACCCGCTGGCCTACCTATGCCTCGGCTATGTCAGCGAATTCCTCGAGCAACCGGAACTCGAGGCCAGAGGCTGGCGTTCACGCCTGCCGCTGCAGGAGCTCGTGCATCACAACGGCTGGCACCAGCCGCTGCAGGATGAACATCCGCTGGCCGAGTGGTTGGTTCAGCATTCCAGCCGTCAGCCTACTCGGAAGGAATGATGACGGTTTGCGCCTGTCATGATGATTGCTTTAGGATGCTCAGATCGAGACAGGTGCCCCTGCCATTCAGGGGATAATCGAGAAGTATGGTGCGGCCCCTCGTGGCCAATTCCATCGCTGCCCCCGCAACGGTAATGAATGAGTAGCCTGCGAAGACCACTGGCCCCGGCCGGGAAGGTGCAGGCAATTGCGTTTTCTCTACGGAAGCGCGCTCATCGAGCCCGGAGACCGGCCTGTCACTCTGTTCCATCCAATGGCGGTGCGGCGGGCACCCGAGGGGTATCAGATGTCTTCCAGTTCCACGTTTTCCTCCCAGCGTTCTTCGCGTTCCAGTTCCCGATTGTCTGCTCTCCAGCAGGGCGCCGTTGTACTTTTCGGTGCGCTGATCCTCTATGCCGTCGGCTTCCTGCCGATGAGCGCGGCCCATAACGCGGCTCACGATACCCGGCACGTTTTCGTCTTTCCCTGTCACTGACGTTTATCCCTGTCACTGACGTTGGCTGTGGATTGGTTGCCGTTGCTGCGGTGTGGTCGTTCTGATTGCTCCGGCGGCGTATGTGTCGAATGCATTCTGGAGAGTTCTCGATGTTCCGTTCCCTGGTACTGAGTGCCTGTCTGGTCGGTATTGCCCTTGGGTTGGCGATGACGGCCATGCAGTCTGTGGGCGTGACGCCTATTCTGCTGGCTGCAGAGCAATATGAAGTCAGTGATGCCGGAACCGATATGGCTCATGACCATGCAAGTGGTGGCCATGATCACCATCATGATGAGCAGGCCTGGGCACCGGCCGATGGTGGCGAACGCTTCTTCTACACCATGATGTCCAATATCGGCGCTGGCATAGGCTTTGCCGCCATCCTACTGGTGTTGATGAATCACCTCCACGCCCGTGGCCGGCTGGTGTTGATGCCGGTGACTGGCCTGGTAGTCGGAGTGCTGTGTTATCTCGCTGTCTTTGTCGCCCCTTCGCTGGGGTTGCCGCCCGAGATTCCCGGTGCTTCCGCCGCTGCGCTTGAGTCACGTCAATGGTGGTGGTTTACCACGGTGGTAATGGCCGCCGCTGGTCTGGGGATATTGAGTCTGACTACGGGCTGGAAGCGTCTACTCGGGTTGCCTCTTCTGCTGGTGCCTTATAGCTGGGTACCGACCCATGAAGGGGCAATGTTTACCCATCCTGACCCACAAGTGGTGCAGATACTGAGTGAGTTGCATCGAGAGTTCATCTGGGCCGCTGGTATCACCAATCTGCTGTTCTGGTTGCTGGCCGGATTGCTATGTGTCCTTGTCCTCCAGCGCCTGACCACCAATCCCCCTGCTCCTGACCACCAACGCCAGGCCGGTTGCCCATGATGCTTCCACCTGAGTTTCCGTTTGTGGCGGTGGTTGGCCAGCACGCACTCAAGACAGCGCTGTTGCTCAACGCCATCGATCCTCGAATCGGCGGGGTGCTGATCAGCGGCCCCCGGGGAAGCGCCAAGTCCACCTTGGCTCGTGCTCTGGCGGATGTCCTCCCCGACGATGCCGAAGGCGGCCGTCCGCCGTTCGTCAACCTGCCGCTGGGGGCGAGCGAAGACCGCCTGACCGGCAGCCTGGATCTGCAGCAGGTGCTGTCGGAACGTGAGGCGGCCTTCCAGCCCGGATTGCTGGCGAAGGCCGATGGTGGCGTGCTCTATGTCGATGAGGTCAACCTGCTGCCGGACAGCCTGGTGGACCTGCTGCTCGACGTGGCCGCGCGGGGCATCAATATCGTCGAGCGCGACGGGATCAGTCACACCCATGCGGCGCGCTTCAGTCTGATCGGCACCATGAACCCGGATGAGGGCGAACTGCGTCCCCAACTGCTCGATCGCTTCGGTCTCTGTCTCGAACTGCAATCGCAGTTGGCCATCCAGGACCGGGTCACCATCATGCAGCAGCGCGAGTCCTTTGACCGTGATCCGTTTGCTTATGTCCAGGCCCATCAGCCCGATCAACTGGTGTTGATGCGCCGTCTTGAGTCGGCGCGACAAGCCCTGGCGAAGATCGTCGTGCCGAATTGGTGCTATGAGCATATTGCTGCAGGCTGCGAGGCCGCTGTTGTCGAGGGCATGCGTGCCGATGTGACCTGGCATCGTGCGGCAAGGGCCCATGCCGCCTGGCGGGGAGCGGAACAGCTGGGGCTGGAGGATCTCGACGCCGTTGAGCCCTGGGTCCTTGCCCATCGTCGAACCCACTCCCCTGAGTCAACGACACCGTCATCCTCACCACCCCCATCCTCGGTGCACGGAGGCGGTTCGGGGAAGGGCCAGTGTGATGGAAGGCGTCCCAATGCAGCCAGTGGCGACCCCCGGTCAGGCAAGGATGTGGACTCTGCCGAACAGCAGGGACGGCAGCAGGAACAGTGGGGCGCTCTGCCGCCGGTCACACAGCAGAATCATATACAGAAAACCCTTGCCACGCCGATGCTTGAGCTGCCGGGTATCGGCAGCGAGTCTCGAGCTGGCGCCTGGTCCAGCCCCGCTTCCCGGCGTATCCAGCGGGGGCCACAGTCGGGCCCGCGTCGGGCTCGGGATATGTCGACGTCCCCGGACTGGTTCAGCACCCTGGTGGCCAATCGTGGAGAGTGGCCACCTCGTCAGTGGTGTTACCGCAAGGCGCGTCGCGGCCAGTCGGTAGTGCATCTGGTGCTGCTCGATACTTCCGGCTCCACTCTGGGCCAGCAACTGCTCGGGCGAGCCAAGGGACTGGTCGAGGCGCTGGCGAGCCAGGCCTATGCCATGCGCGAGCAAATGGCAGTAGTGGGCTTCGGTAATGATGGTGTTGTTCCTGTGCTCAGGCGATGCCGTGCGCCCAGCGACATGCGGGGGAGGCTCGATGTCACCAGGGCAGGCGGTGGTACACCGATTCGGGCGGCTATCCGCCGGGCGTTGGAGCTGATCCAGAAGTGGCGGCGTCAGGCCCCCGGCCTGCATGTGCGGACCTATGTCATCACCGATGGCAGGACTCGGGAGTCGGTGACGGACCTGCCGCCACTGGGTGACTGCATCCTGGTGGATACCGAGCAGTCCAGCGTCAGGCGCGGGCAGGGACCGCGCCTTGCCCGGCAGTTGGGGGCTCTCTATCGCACGCTATCCACAGAGGTTCAGTCGGCCACAGAGGCTCTGCCTGGGAAGGTGTCGACATGATGCCCCATGGTAGCGAGCAGGCAGTTGCTGGGGCCGTCTGTGCCGCCGTCTTTATTGCCGCACCGTCCTCCGGCCAGGGCAAGACCACCGTTACCGCGGCACTGGCGCGGATGCTGCGTGATCAAGGCAAGGTGGTGCGAGTGTTCAAGACCGGTCCCGATTACCTGGATCCTCAGGTACTGGCCCAGGCCTCGGGACAACCAGTGGAACCGTTGGACCTGTGGATGGCTGGCGAGGCCTGGTGTCGGCAGCGTCTCCATGAGGCGGCGCTGGTTGCCGATCTGATCCTGGTCGAGGGCGCCATGGGGCTCTACGATGGCGAGCCTTCCAGCGCCGACCTGGCGGCACGCTTCGGTCTGCCGCTGGTCATCGTCATGGACGTCAAGGGCATGGCGCAGACGGCGGCGGCCTTGGTCACTGGCCTTGCTGGATTCCGTGATGACATCCATGTGGCAGGGCTGATCGCCAATGCGTGCGCTTCACCGCGTCATCGTGAGCTGATCGAGGCGGCCCTGCCGGAGCGGATTCCGTTGCTGGCCGCCATGCCCCGTGATCCGGGCCTGGCTCTGCCCGAGCGCCATCTGGGGTTGGTTCAGGCCGAGGAGATTCGTGAGGACCTGGAAGCCCGCTTCGAGGCCAGCGCCCGGGCGCTGGAAGGCGAGCCGTTGGCTGAGGCCCTGCTGCACCTGCCCGGTGTCGAGTTTGCGCCAGGGCCACTGGATACCACGATGTCTCCTGAGCTTCAGGATGCGCTGCGGGGACGGGTCATCGGCGTGGCCAGAGATGCCGCCTTCAGCTTCATCTATCAGGCCAACCTGGACCTTCTGGTGCGGATGGGCGCGGAATTGCGCTTCTTCTCACCATTGAATGATGATCACCTGCCTTCCTGCGATGCGCTCTGGCTGCCCGGAGGCTATCCGGAGCTGCATGGTGCTCGCCTGGCGGCCAATCAGTCGCTGGCCGACGATATCCGTCACTTCCATGCGGCGGACCGGCCGATCCTCGCTGAGTGCGGCGGCATGCTCTATTGCCTGGAAACACTGACGGATCACGCCGATCAGACCCATCTCATGCTCGGACTGATACCGGGGCGAGGGTGGATGCGTGGCCGCAACGGTTGCCAGGGCATGCAGACCGCCGAGTTACCCGAAGGCGACATTCGTGGGCATGCCCATCATCGCTCGGTGACCGAAGGCACCCCCGACCCCATCGGTCATGGACGGCGCCAACGCCATCCTGCGCCGGGTGAGGCCATCTATCGACAGCGATGCCTGACGGCGACCTATCTGCACCTGTTCTTTCCTGACAACCCTGCCGCTGTGGCACGTCTGCTGCGTGGTGACAGGGTGATGGACCTTCCTGCTGAGGAGCTTCCCGCATGCAATTGAACAAGATTCCCGCCACGGTGGTGACCGGCTTCCTGGGGAGCGGCAAGACCACGCTGCTGGCCAGTCTACTGCGCGGCGTGACCGGCAAGCGTATTGCGGTGATCGTCAACGAATTCGGTGAGCAGGATATCGATTCCGACCTGCTGCGTAGTTGTGCCCTCGGTTGTAGAGAAGAGGGGGGGAGCGAAGAGGGTTGCGAAGGCCCAGGCGCGGTGTCCCAGGGGGAGGACGGCATCTATGAACTGGCCAATGGCTGTATCTGCTGCACGGTGGAGGAGGAATTCCTGCCGGTGATGAAGAAGCTGGTGGCGCGTCGGGATGATATCGACCACATCCTGATCGAGACCAGCGGACTGGCGCTGCCCAAGCCGCTGGTGCAGGCTTTCAACTGGCCGGAGGTCCGCCAGCACTGTACCGTCGATGCGATCATTACCGTGGTCGACGGCCCGGCGGTGGCCTCCGGGCGCTATGCCGATGATGTCGAGCGGGTCGAGGCCCAGCGCCGCGCCGACGAGAGTCTCGATCATGATCCCAGCCTGCGCGAACTGCTTGATGATCAATTGAGTGCGGCAGACCTGGTGTTGGTCAGCAAGACCGACCTGCTCGAACCCGGTGACCGTCAGGCAGTCGAGTCGCTGGTTCGCGGGCGAGTGACAGGTTCGGTCAAGACACTGTTCATCGACCAGACACTGGCTGCGGACAGCACTCAGTTGGAGGCGTTGATGGGCATCGGTGCGGCGAGCGAGGAGCATATCGACCATATCGATAACCACCATGACCGCCATCATGCCGAGGGCGCTCATCATGATCATGCCCATGATCATTTCGACTCCTGTGTGATTCGTCTCGGCGAGGTCGATGGGCAGGCCCTGGCGACGGTTCTGCGCCAGTTGTTGAAGGAGCAGGAAATCTATCGCGCCAAGGGCTTTGCGGCCATCCCGGGCAAGCCCATGCGCCAGGTCATTCAGGCTGTAGGTGAGCGTCTGGATAGCTACTTCGATCGCCTCTGGAGAGCGGACGAGCCGCGCCACACCCAATTGGTCTTCATCGGCAGGTCGCTGGATGAGGCTGCCCTGCGCGAGGCGCTGTCCTCGACCCGGGTCGCCGAGACTGATGTGGACGTCTGATGCATCTGTTTGCCGCTAGACCCGGAGGTTTCGTCGATGACGAGGGGGTCGTCGACCTGCAGCAGGATCCTGCCGAGGTCGTGATCCTGTCCGCCGCCGACAGCAGTCTGTCGGCGCTGGCCCTGGCGGCCGAGCGGCTCGGTGATGACTACCCAACGGTGCGGCTGGCGAACTGGATGAATCTGGTCAAGCCCGCCGCCTACGATCTGTATGAAGATCGGGTGCTGGACAAGGCTCGCCTGGTGATCGTGTCGCTGCTCGGTGGCAGTGGCTACTGGCGTTACGGATACGAGCGCTTGTTGGCCTGGGTCAATGCGGGCCGCGATCGGCAGTTGATCGTGGTGCCGGGTTGCGATGCTCCGGATGAGGCTCTGCTGCAGGACTCCAGTGTGCCGACAGCTCTGGCACACCGCGTGTGGCGCTACCTGCGTGAAGGCGGGGTAGACAACGCCGAGCAGATGCTGCGCTGTGTGGGCACCCATTGCCTGGGCCTTGCCCTCGACTGGCGCGAACCCCGGCGCATGCCTGAGGCACTGCTTTACTTACCCCCCTCCTTACCACCTTCTGCCCGACGAGGGGGTGAGGAAGCCACGCTGAGTGAATGGCGTGAGCAACAGCGGGACGGGCGACCAGTGTGCTTGCTGCTGTTCTATCGCAGCCACCTGCAGGGCGCCAATACCCAGGCGCTGGACGGGCTGGTAGAGGTATTGCGGGAACGTGGCCTCGAGCCATTGCCGGTGGCCGTGACCTCGTTGAAGGAAGAGACCAGTCTGGCCTTCGTCAATCATTTGATCGAGCAGGCCGGCGCGACGCTGATCATCAATACCACCGGATTCTCCATCAACCGCAGTCCGGATGAGGAGGGCGACAGTGCAGCAGGGGTGCTGTTCAGCGGTCGCCCTGTGGTGCTACAGGCCATCCTGTCGAGCACGACCGAGGAAGACTGGAAGGAAGGCAGCAACGGTCTGCGCAGTCGGGACATGGCCATGCAGGTGGTGCTGCCGGAGATGGATGGTCGGATCATCACCCGCGCGGTGGCCTTCAAGGCAGAGGCGCTGTACAGCGAGCGCTGTCAGGTCTCGGTGATTCGTCATGTCCTGCATCCCGAGCGCGCTGCTTTTGTCGCTGAACTCGCCAGGCGTTTCTGTGCCTTGCGTCAGACACCCAATGCCCGCAAGCGACTGGCGCTGGTGCTGGCCAATTATCCCAACCGTGATGGCCGTATCGGCAATGGTGTTGGCCTGGATACTCCTGCCTCGACCGTGCGGATTCTTCAGGCGCTCGAAGCGGCCGGATATCCCGTGAGTGACGTGCCTGCCGACGGTGATGCGCTGATCGAATGCCTGCAGGGCGCGGTGACCAACGACCACGATGCTCTGGATCTGCGACCCTGCCGGCAGTCCATCGGTCTTGACGACTATCTGGCCTGGTTCGAGACGCTGCCGGAAGCACTGCGCACATCGGTACGGCAGCGCTGGGGCGCACCCGAGAGCGACCCGAAATACCGCCAGGGACGGTTGATGATTGCCGGTATTCGTCTCGGCGAGACCTTTGTCGGTATCCAGCCCGAGCGGGACTTCATCGATGATCTGACGCAGACCTACCACGATACCGAACTGGTGCCGCCGCACAGCTATCTGGCGTTCTACCTCTGGCTGCGCGATCACTACCGAGTGGATGCCGTCATCCATGTCGGCAAGCATGGCAACCTGGAGTGGCTGCCGGGCAAGAGCACGGCGCTGTCCGGTGACTGTTGGCCGGATATTGCCCTGGGACCGTTGCCGCACTTCTATCCGTTCATCGTCAATGACCCCGGCGAAGGGGCCCAGGCCAAGCGCCGTAGCCAAGCGGTGATCATCGATCACCTGATGCCACCACTGGCCCGTGCCGAGCTCTACGGCCCCATGGCGGAACTGGAAGCGTTGACCGATGAGTATTACCAGGCGCTGGGCATGGACCCGCGTCGTGAAACCCTGTTGCGCGAGCGCATTCTCGAGCACCTCCGTCAGACCGGCATCGATCAGGAACTGACGCATGGAGTGGAAGGGGGGGATGGCGGAAGCCGCCCGGGTGATGAGGCACTGCTCAACGAACTGGATACCTGGTTGTGTGACATCAAGGAAGCCCAGATCCGCCATGGGCTGCACATCCTCGGTTGCCTGCCGGAGCATGACAAGCTGGCCGCCACCCTGGTGGCGATCCTGCGCCTGCCGAGAGGAGAGGCCATCCACCAGCGTGGGTTGCTGCACAACCTCGCGGACGATCTGGGGCTGATGGCGGGAGAGTCGGGGATGGACGGTTTCGATCCGCTGAGGGCGGGCGCCGAAGCCTGGACGGGACCGCGGCCGCAGGTGCTGGTCGAGCAGGAATCGTCAATCTGGCGTACTGCTGCCGACACCCGGGAGCGCCTGGAGCGTCTGGCTCAGCGCCTGGTGGCCGACTATGTCTTGGCAGACCCGGTGCAGGCCAACTGCCCATTGGAGGAGCTGGTGGGAGACTACCCAGCCACCGCCGAGCTGTGTCGCTATGCCCGGGACACGGTCTGGGCGGCAATGAAACGCGGCGCCGAGATGGAAATCCAGTCGCTGCTGGATGGTCTCGATGGCTATTTCGTGCCTCCAGGGCCGAGTGGTGCGCCCAGTCGCGGGCGATTGGATACCCTGCCCACGGGGCGCAACTTCTTTACCGTCGACAATCGCTCGATTCCGTCGCCGGCGGCCTGGACGTTGGGGGAAAAGTCAGCTCAAGCCCTGGTTGAGCGCTACCTGCAGGACAACGGCGATTTTCCCCGTCGTCTGGGGTTATCGATCTGGGGCACGGCCACCATGCGTACCGGTGGCGACGACATCGCCCAGGCATTGGCACTGATGGGGGTTCGGCCTGTCTGGTCGCCGGGCTCGCAGCGCGTGGTCGATATCGAGGTGATTCCCGCCATGTTGCTGGGGCGTCCGCGGGTGGATGTCACGCTGCGGGTGTCCGGCTTCTTCCGCGATGCCTTTGCCAATGTGATTCGTCTATTCGATAGCGCTGTCCAGGCGGTGGCCGCCTACGAGGAGCCAGGCAACGGCAACGTCATCCGCGACACCATTGTGGCTCGTCAGCGAGAGTTGGAGGCCGATGGGCTGAGCGCCGAAGTGGCGGCACGGGAGGCCAGTTACCGGATCTTCGGCAGCAGGCCCGGTGACTACGGCACCGGCCTGAATCGCTTGATTGACAGCCGTGCCTGGCAGACTGCCGATGATCTGGCGGAGACCTATTTGCGTTCCAGTGGCTACGCCTATGGCCAGTTTCCCGAGTCCGGGGTTGCCGCTCGTGGCGCTTTCGAGCACCAGTTGGCGGGCCTTGATGCCGTCCTGCACAACCAGGACAACCATGAGCACGACATTCTCGACTCGAACAGCTACTACGCCTTCCAGGGTGGCATGGCCAATGCCAGTCGCGCGCTTGGGGGGCAGACTCCTTCGATCTATCACGCCGACCATGCCAACCCTGCTCAACCGACCATCCGTACGCTCAAGCAGGAGTTGAACCGGGTGATCCGCTCCCGAGTGCTCAATCCCAAATGGATCCTCGCCATGCGTGAGCACGGATACAAGGGTGCCTTCGAGATGGCCGCCACGGTGGACTATCTGTTTGCCTATGACGCCACCACCGATCTGGTGGCGGACTACCAGTACGCCCAGGTCACCGAGGCACTGGTGCTGGATGAGGCCAACCAGCGCTTCCTGCGTGATCACAATGCCGCTGCACTGGAAGAGATGGCGGAGCGCCTGCTGGAAGCCGCGCAGCGTGGCCTGTGGCGGGAGGCCGGTGAACAGGGAGAGGCACTGCAGGATCTGTTGCTGGAATTGGATGAAGCCCGGGAGATCTCAGGTTCTCCAGCCGGCGATTATGCCACGGCTACACCAGGCGGCTCGGTGTGATGGGGGGGACATGAATCAGATGCCACTCATCAAGGGCTGGTGCCCGGGAGCCTGGCAGCCAATGGCATCCGGGGATGGATTGCTGGTACGTGTCAGGCCGTTTCTCGGACGCCTGACCCGCCGCCAGGCGCTGGCGTTATGCGATGGGGCGGAGCGTTTCGGCACGGGGCTGATCGAGGTGACCAACCGGGCCAATCTGCAGCTGCGCGGTGTCCCCGAACAGCACTGGTCGGAACTGCTGGCGCATCTCGCCGAGCACGGACTGGTGGATTCCGATCCTGACACCGAGCGTCGTCGCAATATGCTGGTGACGCCGGACTGGCAGGCCGGTGATGACACTCACCAGTTGGCGACCCGGCTCATGGCGCGACTGGGCGATCTTCCTGAACTGCCGGGCAAGGTCGGCTTTGCCATTGACGCGGGAACCGCTCCGCTGCTGGCCGGGGTCTCGGCGGACTTTCGCGTGGAACGCTCGGCGGACGGCGGCCTGCTGGTACGTGCCGATGGCCACGCCAGAGGCACCGCGGTGACCTCGGTGGAGGAGGCGGTGGAAGGGCTGGTGCGCCTGGCACACTGGTTCGTCGACAGCGGTGGATGGGAGGCCGGGCGAATGCGTCGCCATCAGGCCTTGCTGCCGAGCTGGGCGCCACGGCAGGCGCTGCCTGCCGCATGCCGTGACCGGCCTGTGCTGGGGCAGCATCCCCGGGGGCTGTTGATCGGCATTCCTTTCGGACGCGTTACCGCCCCCGCGTTGCGCGAGGTGGTTCAGGGGGCCTTGGTGGGTGACGTGCGAGTCACTCCCTGGCGACGCCTGTGGATCGAAGGTGGCATGCCCGATTGCACTGGGGGGCTGCCCACAGATGAAGAGGATCCGCGGCTGGTGGTGGATGCCTGTCCTGGAGCGCCCTGGTGTAATCAGGCCAGTGTGGAAACCCGCCGACTGGCCGAAGCCCTTGCCTCGCAGGTTCCGGGGTCGGTGCATGTATCCGGCTGTCGCAAGGGCTGTGCCCGTCGCCAGCCCGCTGCACTGTGCCTGACGGGGCGTGACGGACGTTTTGACCTGATTGTCGAGGGGCGTGCGGATGGCGTGCCCGAAGTGACTGGCCTCAGTGAAGCCGAGGTCCTTGATTATCTGAAACATCATTTTCCTGCAGGAGCATAGCGATGCCTTTCGTCTATGAAACGAACGGGCCGGATATCTACCGTGAGTCCTTTTCCATCATTCGTCGCGAGGCCGAACTAGCTCGCTTCTCGGTGGACGAGGAGCCGGTTGCGGTACGCATGATCCATGCAGCAGGGCTGGTGGAGCTGGCTCGGTATATTCACTTCCGTGGTGATGTCGTCGAATGCGCGCGCCATGCGCTGCAACAGGGCGCACCGATTCTATGTGACGCGCGCATGGTGGCCGAGGGAATCACACGCGGCCGCCTGCCGGCAGACAACCCGATCATCTGTACGCTGCATGATCAGCGGGTACCGGAACTGGCCCGAGAGATGGCCAATACCCGCTCGGCGGCGGCCCTCGAGTTGTGGCGACCTCACCTGGATGGTGCCGTGGTGGCGATCGGTAACGCGCCTACGGCGCTGTTCCATCTGCTGAACATGCTGGAACAGCCGGATTGCCCGCGCCCTGCGGCGATCATAGGTTGCCCGGTGGGCTTTGTCGGTGCCGCCGAGTCCAAACAGGCACTCTGGGAAAGTGGGCCGGTGCCAAGCTGCATTGTGCAGGGGCGTCTCGGCGGTAGTGCGGTGACGGTGGCTGCCGTCAATGCCATGGCGGACCGCAGCGAATGACCAGAGGAACCATTTACGGCGTCGGGCTGGGGCCGGGCTGCCAGGATCTGATGAGTGTGCGGGCGGACCGATTGATCCGCCAGGCCTCGCACGTTGCCTATTTCCGTAAGCGCGGTCGCACAGGTCATGCACGGAGCATTGTCGAAGGGTTGCTGTCGGACACTGTCATCGAGTTGCCGATGGAGTATCCGCTGACCACCGAGATTCCCGTCGAGGATCCGCGCTACAACGAATGCCTGGCGAAATTCTATGGCGAATGCGTGGCCCAGCTCAGTGAGATAGCCGGGGCCGGTCGGGATCCGGTGGTGCTGTGTGAAGGCGATCCCTTCTTCTATGGTTCCTTCATGCATCTGTACCGTCGTTTGTGGGGGCGGGTACCGGTATCCGTGGTACCCGGTATCACCGGTATGTCCGCCGCCTGGACTGCCACCGGCCAGCCCATGACCTGGGGCGATGATGTCATGACGGTATTGATGGGCACACTACCGGAGGAAACCCTGGCGAAGCGTATTGCCGAGACCGATGCACTGGTGGTGATGAAGATCGGTCGCCATCTCGACAAGCTGCGCCGGGCTCTGGCTCGGGCCGGGCGTGAGGACGAGGCCTGGCTGATCGAATATGCCGCCATGCCAGAGGAGAGGGTGATGCCGTTCCGCGAGGCGGGGGACAGTGCGCCTTATTTCTCGATCCTGCTGATCCATGGCAACGGGAGGCGTCCATGAGCGGCTGGCTGGCCATCGTCGGGCTTGGCCCCGGTGCTGAAGCCATGGTGACGCCGGAGGTCTCCACGACCCTGGCCGAGGCCACCGATGTGGTCGGTTATCAGCCCTATGTCCAACGCGTAGCGCCGAGACCCGGCCTGGTACATCACGGTTCGGATAACCGTGAGGAACTGCAGCGAGCGCAGGCAGCGTTGCGTCTGGCCGCCGCAGGGCGCCGTGTTGCCGTCGTATCGTCGGGCGATCCGGGGGTGTTTGCGATGGCGTCGGCGATCTTCGAGGCGGTGGAGGCCGGAGACCCGGCCTGGCGCAGCCTGGATATCCGAGTACTGCCGGGCATTTCAGCGATGCTGGCCGCCAGCGCTCGCGTGGGAGCGCCGTTGGGGCATGACTTCTGCTGCATCAATCTGTCGGACAACCTCAAGCCCTGGCCGCTGATCGAGCGGCGCCTGCGGCTGGCCGCCGAGGCCGACTTCGCCATGGCCTTCTACAACCCGCGCTCCAGAGCACGTCCGGAAGGCTTTGCTCGGGTTCTGGAGGTGCTGCGCGAGGCCTGCGGTAGTCAGCGTCTGATCGTATTGGCTCGGGCCGTGTCGACACCGCAGGAAGCCGTTCACGTCACCTGCCTGGGCGAGGCAAGGCCGGAGATGGCCGACATGCGTACTCTGGTGATAGTGGGTTCGAGCCGTACTCGACGAATCGAGCGGGATGATGCCACGCCGCTGGTTTACACACCGAGGTCGGTGCCGTGGTCGTCATGAAGGCTGTCATGAGCGTCGTTACCATGAGCAAGCCACGACAACACCGCATCGACAGAATGAACCTCCCGGCGCTGCGGCAGTTCGGGACGCTCGATCATCAGCACCGGCAACCCCATCTGGCGAGCTGCTGCCAGCTTGGACATGGCGCCCTCACCACCGGCGTTCTTGCAGACCAGATGCTGGATGCCGTGCTCACGCAACAGGTCGAGATCTCCCTCCAGGCTGAAGGGGCCGCGGTCGACGGTGATGGTGTGATGGGGCAGCGGGGGAGACGTTTCGGGAGTGTCGACCAGACGCAGCAGGTAGTGGTGCTGGGGTTGAGCCGTGAAGGCGGTGAGATGCATGCGGCCGATCGCCAGCAGTATTCGCTCGGGCGGACCGGTAAGGGCATCGACGGCGGCTTCAACGCTGGCGACTCGTTGCCAGCGGTCGCCCGTCACAGGCTGCCAGGCGGGACGAGTCAGGGCGATGAGTTCGATATCGCTGTCTGCTGCGGCCTGTACGGCATGGCGGCTCATCTGTGCGGCGAAGGGGTGGGTGGCATCCACCAGATGGGTGATGCCGTTCTCCGCCAACCAGGACTTCAGCCCCTCGATGCCGCCGAAGCCACCAACGCGGGTGGGCAGTGGCTGGGCCTTTGGTGTAGTGACACGCCCGGCATAGCTGAACACGGCGGGAATCGAGCGACTGGCGAAAGCCTTGGCCAGGGCGCTGGCTTCGCTGGTACCTCCCAGAATCAGGACGTTGTTCATGGCTGATTTCAAGCGTGCTTCCTTAAATGCCGGTCCCTTCGACACGGCTTCGTGCGACAAGCGCCCTTGGTTGACGATACTGGGCTGGACGGAGGGTGGCACAACGGCACTGACAACGGCAAGCCGAACGGCCCTCGACACTGCCGAGCTGGTGTTCGGTGCGCGTCGCCATCTGCGACTGTTGCCGCGGCTGGAGGCCGAGGTGCGAGAGTGGCCGGTGCCCTTTGCCGATGGCATTCCTCAATTGCTGGCCGAGCGTGGCAGGCGAGTGGTCATGCTGGTCTCGGGCGATCCCTTCTGGTTCGGCGCCGGGACCAGTCTGACCCGCCACCTGTCGTCTGGTGAGTGGCAGGCACTGCCGTCGCCGTCCTCTTTCAGTCTCGCCGCCTCTCGGCTGGGATGGCCGCTGGAGAGCTGTGTCTGCCTGGGACTGCATGCTCGACCGCTGACACGTATTCGCCCGCATCTACACCAGGGCCGGCGCCTACTGGTGCTGTTGCGGGATGGTGATGCAGCGATCGAGTTGGCGGCGCTGCTGGAGCAGTTCGGCTTCGGCAAGTCTCACCTGCATCTCCTCGAGTCCCTGGGGGGAGACAACGAACGCCTGCGCACTGTGCTGGCGGGGGACGAACTGCCGGACGATATCCAGCATCCGGTCGCGGTAGCGGTGGAAGTCGCCGGTGCCGGCCCCGCGCTCCCTCCGATATCAGGATTGGCGGATGAATGGTTTGAACACGACGGTCAGATCACCCGACAGAGTGTGCGTGCCGTGACCATGGCCGCGCTGGCGCCGATCCCGGGCGAACGACTCTGGGATATCGGCGCCGGATCCGGCTCGGTGGCCATCGAGTGGCTGCTGGCCCACCCCGATAATCGGGCGCTGGCCTTTGAGCGTCATGCTGAGCGCGCCACTCGTGCCCGTCGCAATGCCTGTCAGTTGGGTGTTGACTGGCTCGAGGTGTTGGAAGGCCCTGTGCCCGATGTCCTCGCTGACCAGCCGCCACCTGATGCGGTATTCATCGGCGGTGGGCTGTCGGCTGCTTTGCTGGAAACATTATGGCGGCAGTTGCCGGAAGGCGTTCGTCTGGTGGCCAATGCTGTCACCCTGGAGTCGGAGGCCTTGCTCGGCGAGTGGCAGCAGCGGGTGGGCGGTGAGCTGGTGCGTCTGGAGCTGGCCACAGTTTCTCCCATCGGCACTCGCCGAGGGTGGAAGTCGGCATGGCCCATCGTGCAGTGGAGGGTTCTGCGATGAAGGTGGCGGGATTCGGCTTTCGTCGCTCGGTATCGCTGAGTGCTCTCGAGGAGCTGCTGGATCGTCTGCGGGAATGCCATGGTCCCATCGACCGACTGGCGGCCAGTGAGGCGATGTGGCCGAGGGTCGCGGAATTGGGAAAGGCGCATGGCCTGGTGGTGCTCAGAGTGCCGGAGGCGTCCCTGCCGACAGCTGTCACCATCACGCATTCCAGCCATAGTCTGAAGGCCAGGGGGACGGGCAGTGTTGCCGAAGCGGTGGCATTGATCGCCGCCGGGTCTGATGCACAGTTGCTGGGTCCCCGGCTGGTGTCCGGGGATCGTCAGGCCACCGCTGCGGTGGCGGAAAGGAGTTTTTCATGACGGTACATTTCATCGGCGCTGGACCCGGTGCCCCCGACCTGCTCACGCTGCGCGGGCGCGACCTTATCGCCCGTTGTCCGGTGTGTCTGTATGCGGGCTCACTGGTGCCCGAGCAGATACTCGAACACTGCCCGCCAGCGGCAAAGGTCATCAATACCGCACCGCTGTCGCTGGACGAGATCATTGAACACATCGCTGCCGCTCATGCGGCGGGGCAGGATGTGGCGAGGCTGCACTCCGGGGACCTGTCGCTATGGTCCGCCATGGGCGAGCAGTTGCGCCGCCTGCGCGACCAGGACATCCCCTATGCCATCACGCCGGGGGTGCCGTCCTTTGCCGCTGCGGCGGCCACCCTTGGTCAGGAGCTGACCCTGCCGGGAGTGGCCCAGTCGGTGGTCCTGACGCGTACATCAGGGCGAGCCAGCGCCATGCCGGACAACGAGACCCTGGCCAACTTCGCGCGCAGTGGCGCCACCCTGGCACTGCATCTTTCCATTCATGCGCTGGGCCGGGTAGTGGAGGAATTGGTGCCGTTCTATGGCGCCGATTGTCCGGTGGCCATTGTCTGGCGCGCGAGCTGGCCCGATGAAAGGGTAATCCGCGCCCGACTGTCGACGGTAGAGGCGGCACTGGAGCCCGCGATGAATCGCACCGCGCTGATTCTGGTCGGCCCGGTACTGGCGGCGGAGGACTTCGACGAAAGCTGTCTGTATGCGCTGGGTTACGATCGCCGTTTTCGTCCTCAGTCGGCGGCCTCTCCCTTTGCGGATACGGCTCCCGAGATGTTGCAGGACGACTCGGCAGAGCCGGGGAAAGGCCAATGATTCAGCTTTCTCTGATCGGCATCGGTACTGGTAACCCCGATCATGTCACCCTGGCGGGAGTAAAGGCGCTCCAGGCCGCAGATCTGATCCTGTTGCCACGCAAGGGTGAGGGCAAGTCGGATCTGGTGGATCTGCGTCGCCTGTTGTGCCGCGAGCTATTGGGTCGAGAAGCGTCGGGTCGAGAATCGCTGAATGATATGCAGCGCCCGCGGGTGGTGGAGTTCGACCTGCCGGAACGCGACAACAACACCGATTATCTGGCTGCGGTGGATGACTGGCACGCGGCGATTGCCGATGTCTGGGGTGAGCTGATGGGCACTTGGCTGCCACGGGGAGGTCGAGTCGCTATGCTTATCTGGGGCGACCCCTCGCTGTACGACAGCAGTCTGCGTATTGCCGGTCGCCTCGGCGAAGGCGGACGGCAACGGCAGGTCGAGGTCAAGGTGGTGCCCGGGATCACCAGCCTGCAGGTGCTGACCGCAGAGCATCGAATTCCCCTCAATGCCCTCGCCGAACCGGTCCAGATCACCACCGGACGCCGACTACGCGAGCGAGGCTGGCCGACAGACGCCGCCAGTGTAGCGGTGATGCTCGACAGGGGGGGAGCCTTCGAGACATTACCCAGCGAAGGCATTCATATCTGGTGGGGCGCTTACCTGGGCATGGACAAGCAATGCCTGATTCAGGGGCCGCTGAGCGAGGTCGGTGCAGCGATCCTGCAACAACGCGCCGCACTGCGTGAGCAGCATGGCTGGATCATGGATACCTATCTGCTGGCGAGGCGCTCGTACTGACTCACCAGGAGCTGTCTTCTATAGGGCGCGGTCTGCTATCGCGGCATTGAGGTCTTGGGAAATGACATTCTGTATATCTGGGCTTGGATAGAAATTTTTACCTTATTGATGGCATTCAAGGCACCGCTTTGGAATCTCCTTCCTGGAGGCCAGCGTTAGACTGAACCAGTACACAACTCATGCGGAGTTCCCCATGCGCGACTGGGTTCGTCAAGCCATCCATCGTATCGATAGTGACCGTCGCCGTTCGGCGGATACTCACTTGTACAAGCTTGATATTGCGTCCCTCGAGCAGATGGGGATCGACATCTATCTCAAGGATGAGAGCTCGCACCCCACAGGCAGCCTCAAGCACCGCCTGGCACGTTCGCTGTTTCTGCATGCCATCTGCAGTGGCCGGGTGAGGGAGGGCACGCCCGTCATTGAGGCGTCGTCCGGCAGTACCGCCGTGTCCGAGGCCTACTTCGCACGCCTGCTGGGGTTGCCGTTTCATGCGGTGATGCCGGCCTCGACGGCGCGCAGCAAGATTGCCCAGATAGAATATCTGGGTGGCCGGTGCTGGTTTGTCGAGCGTGGCTGCGAGATGTACGCCCGGGCCGAACGTCTGGCCGAGGAACTGGACGGCCACTACATGGACCAGTTCACTTTCGCCGAATGTGCTACCGACTGGCGCGGTAACAACAATATCGCCGAGAGCATCTTTCAACAGATGGCCATGGAGCGGCACAGTGTTCCACATACCATCGTTATGGGCGCCGGTACCGGCGGCACCTCGGCCACCATTGGCCGCTATATTCGCTATGCCGGACATGCTACCCAACTGCTGGTGGTCGACCCGGAAAACTCGGTCTTCCATGACAGCTTCCAGAAACGCGACCGCAGCCTGACCATCGAAACCGGCAGTCGCATCGAGGGTATCGGCCGGCCCAGGGTCGAGGCGTCCTTTGTTCCGGATGTCATCGACGAGATGATGGAGGTGCCGGATGCCGCCTCGATTGCCGCCATTCATTGGCTGGAACAACGCCTGGGGCGCAAGGCTGGCGGCTCCACCGGAACCAATCTGTGGGGTGTGCTGACGGTAGCCGAGCGCATGCGTGACAGTGGCCAGCAGGGTTCCATCGTGACCCTGATGTGCGATGGCGGTGAGCGCTATCTCGACAGTTACTACGATGAGGCCTGGCTAGCTGCCAACCTGGGGCCGCTTACCCCCTGGAACGAGTGGCTGGCGCGCTTCGACCAATAGTCGGTATCAGCTTCGAACAATAATCGGAATCAATAGCCTACAGGTAGCGCGGTGGTGTTCTTGATCTGCTCCATGGCAAAGTTGGAGCTGATGTCGCTGAGACCGTCAACACTGGCGATCAGGCGCTTGTAGAAGGCATCGTAGGCAGCGATGTCCCGCACCACGACGCGCAACATATAGTCCCACTCGCCGGACATGCGATAGAACTCCACGACCTCTTCGAACCCCATCACCTTGCGGGCAAAGTCCTCGAGCCAGGCATTGTTGTGGCTGCGGGTCTTGAGCTGCACGAACACCGACAGGCCCAACCCCAGTTTCTCGGGGTCGAGCAGCGCAACTCGAGCACGGATGTAGCCTTCATCCGCCAGTCGCTTGAGACGCTTCCAGCAGGGTGTTGTGGAGAGGTTGACGGCCTCGGCCAGCTGCTTGACCGACTGTGAGGCATCCTGCTGCAGCAGACGCAGTAACTGTCGGTCGTAACGGTCCAGTGACGACACAACTCTTTTCTCCTGGTTCTGTTCTCTCTAATGACTGGAGAATGGAATTCTACATCAGTGTGTCTGTGGCGATCATTTTTCCTCACCATCCATGACGGCGATCCGCACCAGCCAGCGTCGAATCACTTGCTCGTCATGCTCGGATAACCCGTGAAGCAACTCCTGGTCGATGGTACGTGCGCGGGGGCGGCACTCTGCCAGTAACGCCTCGCCCTGTCTGGTCAATTCGATCATGCGAATGCGGCGATGCACGGCATGCGGACGGCGGGTGATGGCACCATCTTCTTCCAGTCTGGCCACCACGACATTGACTGTCTGCGGTGTCAGGGCGCATAGCCGCGCGAGGTCAGCATTCGAAAGCCCCGGGTAGGCACCCACCATGGTCAGCACCAGAAACTGCGGCGGTGTCACCCCGATGTCGCTCATCAGGCGCTCCATTCGATGTCGGTTCGCCGCCGATGCCTGCGTCAACAGGTAGCCAAGGTAACCCTGCTCTCCACGTTTTCCTTCACCTGGCGCGGGAACTGTGGGTCCCGATTCATGGTTGATCATATTGTCAGTGTCCTGATAAGTTGTCTGTGTCCTGATATTGTATATTTCACTGTACGGAAACTCACCATGTCGACGACATACGCTTCCACTATCCCGCACCTGGAATTATCCGATCTCAACGACAACCTGCCTGGGGTTCAGGATGCACTCCGGGAAATGGGTAAGGCCGTTACTGACACGGGCTTTGATAAGCAATTGATTGAACTTGTGAAAGTTCGTGTCTCTCAGATCAACGGCTGTGCCTATTGTGCCCAGCTCCACCTCAATATCGCCCGCCAGTTGGGTGTCTCCCAGGCCAGGCTCGACCTACTGGCGGTCTGGCGTGAAACCAGTCGCCGTTACTCCAGACGTGAACGCGTCGCCCTTGGCTGGGCTGAGGCGCTGACGGATCTGGCACACCGGTCGATTGCAGCTGACGTCTATACCGATGCCACGGAGGAGTTTACCGAGACCGAGCTGATGGCGCTGACCGTCGCCATCGCCAACATCAATGCGTGGAACCGCATTTGCGGCCCATTGCACTTCAGCCCTCCGGAGCCAACATCATGACTTCTGCCATTGATATCCGTTATGCCGATGACGAGAACGCTGTCCGCTCCTGTTATCCTCTGATGCGGCAGTTACGTCCACACCTCGACACCGCAGCCGAATTTCTCGAGTGTTGGCGACGACAGCACGCTGAAGGCTACCGCATACTCGCCTTGTGGGAGGGCAGTGTGCCGATGGCGATTGCGGGTATCCGCACCCAGCACAACATGATTTACGGTTGTTTTCTCTATGTGGACGATCTGGTCACCGAAGGAAGTCAACGCAGCCACGGATATGGAGCTGTCTTGATGGCGCGACTGAAGGAAGAAGCGAGCGAACTCGGTTGCCGTCGGCTGGTACTCGATAGTGGCCTCGACAACGTCCTCGCTCACCGTTTCTATTACCGTAACCAACTTGTCGCCAGTGCTCTGCACTTTGGTATGCAAGTCGACTAGATGAGACGAGGGATTGCGTGATGCTGCTACACATTCCGGTCAGTCCGCGCGGGGAGGCTTCGTTCAGCCGCAGTGCGGGCCTGACCCTGCTCGACCGTCTACATGCGATGGCGCCTCGAGTGGAAGTCGTTACACGAGATCTGGCTGCCGAACCACCAACGCATCCTGACCACTCCTTTGTTGAAGCAAGCTTGATGCCTGCCGCAGATCGGAGCGCTGACCAGGTGGAGAGTCTCGGACTGTCGGAAACCCTCATCGGCGAACTGGAAGCCGCCGATGCTGTGTTGGTAACTACGCCGATGAACAATTTCACCGTTCCCTCTGCGCTGAAAGCCTGGATCGATCATGTGGTCCGCCCGAGTCGTACGTTCGATATTTCGCCGACCGGCAAGATAGGCCTGGTGCCTGACCGACCTGTCCTTGCCGTTGTCGCCTGTGGTGGGCGCTTCGGTGACTTTCCCGGTGCGCAGGAGGACTTCTTCACTCCTTATTTCAAGTACGTACTGGGCTCCATCGGCATTACTGATGTTGAAGTGCTGCGCCTGGAGGGCCTGGGCCACGGCCCCGAGTCTATCCCGGATGCGCTTGGCGAGGCTGGGAGCTGGCTGGAGCGGATCGTGAGCATCGAGCGCTGATGTGTCGCGGTCTCGCGTCGGCCTGATGGCCGACGGCGGCACGTCCCTGTGCCGCCATTAACCCAACATGAAAGCATGCCGGGTTAATAACCCCGACCAGAGATGATCAGCGCTCCTGTTGTTGTCAACGGTGATGGTGGCAGCAGGTTGCGATAGGCTAGTGTGGCGTCCCACAAGTTGGCATGATTTCAGCGCGTCATACCGGGTCGATGGCCAGACGCCGCTTGCAGGGAATGGCCGATACCCTTTCCAAAAACGGCAACACCGCCAGCGGCCCGGTATGGCGCGCCCTTTGGGAGCCATCAGGTGCCGTTGGTGCTGTGTTGTGTACCTGGTCCATATAGGCGATATGAACTGCAGAACACGCCAGGGTGCTGGACCACGTGCCCCAACGGCACCTGATGGCTCTGAAACACGATGAACTTGCGGGGCACCACACTAGAGCCTTCTGATTCGGAGGAGTATTTTCATGGCGTCCATTTCCCATGTGCTGAACAAGCCCGGTGATCCCACCATTGGCTTGGGTTGCATGAATCTCTGCCATGCCTATGGCACGCCACTGAGCGAGACGCAGGCACTGGATGCATTGCGTAACGCCTTCGATATGGGCTATCGGCACTTCGATACCGCCACGCTGTATGGGGCCACCCTCAATGAACGGCTGGTCGGTCAGGCGCTGGCGCCGTATCGCAGCGAGATATTCCTTGCCAGCAAGTGCGGTATGGCCAGAGACCCGGAACTGGAACGCAAGGTCATCGACGGTCGACCCGAGGTGCTGAGGCGTCAGTGCGAGCAGAGTCTTGGGCGGCTGAAGACCGATCATATTGACCTCTATTATCTGCACCGTCTCGACTTCAAGGTACCGATCGAAGAGAGCGTGGGCGAGCTTGGCCGCCTGGTGGAAGAGGGCAAGATCGGCGGGATCGGCCTGTCTGAAGTCTCGGCGGATACCTTGCGCCGAGCCGCGGCGGAGCACCCGATTGCCGCCCTGCAATCCGAGTACTCGCTGTGGACACGTAATCCCGAGGTGGCCACCCTGGCAGCCTGCCGTGAGCTGGGCACGGCCTTCGTCGCGTTCAGTCCGCTGGGACGGGGATTTCTCACCGGCAAGCTCGAGGATGTCTCAAGCCTGGTAGAGGGCGATGTTCGGCTCGGCATGCCGCGTTTTACTGAGCAGAACTATCCACTCAACCTGGCACGCCTGCAGGAAGCGCTGGCGCTGGCGGAGCAGGTCGATTGCACTCCCGCGCAGTTGGCATTGGCCTGGTTGCGTGCTCAGGGCGATGATGTGCTGTCGATTCCCGGTACCCGCAGTGTGGCGCATATGCGGGAGAACCTGGCCGCGTCGGAGATCCAACTGCCTGCCGATGTGGTTGCTCGACTCGACGACATGCTGTGTGAGGTCGATGGTGATCGTTACAGCGAGGCCCAGTTGAAGGAAATCGATACCGAACCGATGCCGGCCGTTGGGGGGTAAGTAAACGCCTCGGATGGCACCAGAGCTGCCTCTCCTGTTTGCGGAAATATATACACGGCGCGCCGGGGCAGGACCCCGACGCTTGACCCGCTCATCCCCTGGTCACGAGCCGACCCGGTCCGGGTAGTTCATCACCAGATTGACGAACAGCTCGGTACCGGTCTTCAGCGCCGCTTCATCAGCGAAGAAGTGTGGCGAGTGATTGGGCGCGGCCTCGGCGAGGTTCTGGTCCGGCGGGGTGATGCCCAGGTTGATGAACATGCCGGGCACCTCTTCGGCATAGTACGAGAAGTCCTCGGCGGCAGTAGTCATCGGCACCTCGACAACGTTTTCCTCGCCGACCAGTTGTTGCGCCACCGGCAGCATGGCGTTGACCAGTTCCGGGTCGTTGACGGTGACCGGGTAGCCTTCGTGCAGGTGGGCTTCGGCATTGGCGCCATTGGCCTCGGCGGTGGATGTGGCCATGCGCTCGAGATTGGCGAAGACCTGATCGCGGATGTCCATGTCGAAGTTGCGCAGGGTGCCCTTGAGAGTCACGCTCTCGGGGATGATGTTTTCGCGCACGCCGCCTTCGAAGATGCCGAAGGTCAACACGGAAGGCGTGCGGATATCGACCTGCCGACTGATGATGGACTGTGCGTTGTTTACGATCTGCGAGGCAGTGACGATGGGGTCGACGCCATTCCAGGGGGAGGCACCATGGGTCTGGCTACCATTGACGGTGATCTCGAAGGTATCACTTGAAGCCAGTAGTGGTCCTGCGCGATATCCCAGCTGCCCGGTATGCAGTGACGACACCACATGGATGCCGAATACGGCCTCCGGAGGATGTTCGTCGAAGGCACCTTCTTCCAGCATCTGCTTCGCACCCCAGGTGTCGGCATCGTAGACGCCTTCCTCGGCAGGCTGAAACACGAACAGCACGTTGCCACGCAATTCGTCCTTCATTTCTGCCAGAGCTTCAGCGGCACCCATCAACATGGCGACATGGTTGTCATGGCCGCAGGCGTGCATGACCGGAACTTCCTTGCCGTTGTAGGTGGCCGTGGCCTGTGAGGCGAAGGGCAGATCGGTCTTCTCGGCGACCGGCAGGGCGTCCATGTCGGCACGCAGAGCGATGGTCGGACCGGGTTGGCCGCCTTCCAGGAAGGCGACGACACCGGTTTCGGCCACGCCGGTGCGGACCTCCATCCCCAGTGACTCCAGATGTTCGGCAACCAGCGCGGCGGTGCGTGTTTCCTGATTGCCGAGTTCCGGGTGCTGGTGAATATCGCGACGCCAGTCGATGACCTGTTGCTCCAGGCTGTCATCAATATTGAAGCTCGAGGTGTTGGCCATGACCGCACCACTGGCGAGAGGGGTAGCGGTGATGAGGGTGGCGAGAATGGCAGTGGCGAGGGGAGATCGGGAGGTTATTGGGGTATTCAGCGACTTTTCGATAGTGCTCATTGTTGTGTTTGGCAATGTTCTTGTCCTTGGTGATGTTGCTGTCCTTGAGGGACGTCTTGTCCCGAGGAGTTTCATGAATTCCCCGGCCTCCGGGCCCGGAGGCCGGGAGAAGGATGGCTTGTATACATCCTGGCCATCAAATGAAACTCTGTCCCAATCATACGTATATAACAGTATTGTTTGGTTGCTGCACGGTGATGTAGCGTTGCTGCGGGGCTCAATGGAGTCGGTACCGATACTCAGTCACGAATGACCGGGCCGTATTCCACCGGCAACCAGCGATAGCCCTCGCCATCGCTCAGGACGTGGCCAATACCCGGGAATGGCATATGCGCGCCGGCCACCCAATGGCCGGTTTCAGCGGCGTTGGCCAAGATGGCCCGACGGGAGTCGACGGCCTGCTGCTGATCGCTGTCGAATTCGATGGCGACGCTGGGGTTGGCAAACTGCACCCCGTAGCTGTGAACCACATCTCCCCATACCAGAATCTCGTCATTGTCTCCCTGGAACAGAAAACTGACGTGGCCAGGTGTGTGCCCGACGCTGTCGACCACTGTCAGGCCTTCCAGTAGTTGATCGCCGGATTGAAAGGTGGTCACACGCCCGGACTCCTGGTAGGGAGCAACAGCTTCGCGCGCCATGCTGAAGAAGCCCTGCATCTCTTCCGGAGCAGCGGCCGCCTGCTCTTCGCTCAACCAGTAATCGGCGTCCGCCTGGCTGACGCGCAGTTCGGCATTGGGATAGATTGCCTGGCCGTTACTGTCCGTTATTCCGCAGACATGATCCGGGTGGAGGTGGGTCATCAGCAAGGTATCCACATCCTCGGGTGTGTAGCCCGAGGCGCGCAGATTCTCGGGCACATGACCCATGGTCGGCCCGAAGCAGGCTGCAGAACCGGCGTCGACCAGCACCAGGTGGTCTCCGGTATGCACCAGAAAGGCGTTCACGGCCGTCTGCACGCCGTTTTCGCTGTCGATGAACAGATGATTCAAGCGTTGGCGAATCTCCTGCTGGTCCAGCCCAGACAGCAGGGCGGTATCGATGTCGACGAAGCCATCATAGAGCGCGGTGACCTGGTGCTGATCCACTTGCATGCGGAACCAGCCCGCTACCTGGTCCTGACGTGGCTCAGGCGGCGTGGCCAGGGCCGGGGAGGCCAGCAATGCACTGGCGGCTGTGGCAGTAAAGGTCGAGCAGAGCGAGCGATGAGACAGGGGCATGAGAGAAGGATCCATGGTGGTGGAGGCACAGGTGCAGAACCCGAAACCTGAAACGCGGTGTATTCCATTTGCCTGCGAAGGAATAGCACAGCCTAGGCGACTTTGCCTGGCGGTTGGCATGGCAAGTTTTCACATACCGTTCCAAGGGTATGTCCCATGCAACATCGCGCTTGCTATAACGTTTGCGACTTTGCTCGATCCTGAGTCGAGTCCGGCGTAATGTAGGACAATGACAACGACATACCCCTTTCAAGAGAGGTGCAGATGATCAGTTATCAGGTGACCAACCCCGCAACCGGTGAAGTGGAGTCGACCTATGCCACGGCCAGTGATGCCGAGATTCATCAGGCATTGGAAGGCGCTCATGCCGCCTGGAAGAGCTGGCGGACCGTTGCTCCCGAGGAACGCGCTGCCCTGCTGACACGGGTGGCTGATCTGCATCACCAGCGCCGCGAGGAACTGGCCGACATCATCGTGCGCGAGATGGGCAAGCCGAAGGCCCAGGCGTTGGGCGAGCTGTCGGTGGTGGTCGATATCTATCGCTACTATGCCGACAATGGCCCGGCCTGGCTGGCACCGGAAGCGATTACCACGGCAGGCGCTACCGCTCAGGTTCGCAAGCAGGGGCTGGGGGTGTTGCTCGGCATCATGCCGTGGAACTTCCCCTACTATCAGGTGGCGCGTTTTGCCGCCCCGAACCTGCTCAACGGTAATACCATTCTGCTCAAGCATGCGCCTCAGTGCCCGGAGTCGGCCCAGGCCATCGAGCAGATCTTCCGCGATGCCGGGGCAGCGCAAGGGCTCTATACCAATATCTTCGCCAGCAATGAGCAGGTCAGCGAGCTGATCGAAGACCCGCGGGTGCTGGGTGTGTCGCTGACCGGTTCCGAGCGTGCTGGCGCCGCCGTTGCCGAGCAGGCCGGGCGTCACCTCAAGAAGGTGGTCCTCGAACTCGGTGGCTCTGATCCTTTCCTGGTGCTGGCGGATGCCGATCTGGAACAGGCAGTGACTCATGCCATCCAGGGACGCTTCGGCAACTGCGGCCAGGCCTGTAATGCGGCCAAACGCATCATTGTCGAGGATGCGGTGTATGACGCCTTTCTGGCGGCATTCGAGCAGGGCATCCAGTCGATCAAGGTCGGCAATCCCATGGCTGACGATACCGTGATGGGGCCGATGTCTTCCGAGCAGGCGTTACGCAATCTGGATGGCCAGGTGCAGGATGCCATCAGTCAGGGGGCGCGTCTGGTCACTGGCGGCAAGCGCCTCGACCAGCCGGGCGCCTGGTATGCTCCTACGCTGCTGGTGGATGTCACGCCGGATATGCGAATCTTTCATGAAGAGTTGTTCGGGCCGGTGGCAGTGGTCTACCGGGCCTCTGATCTCGAGGAGGCCATTGCTCTGGCCAACGACAGCCAGTACGGCCTGGGTGCGGTGATTCAGACCACCGACCCGGTACGTGCTCAGGCGCTCGCCGACCGCCTGGAAGTGGGCATGGTGCATATCAATGAGCCGCCCGGCAGCGAAGCCGAGTTGCCGTTCGGTGGCGTCAAGCGTTCTGGTTTCGGGCGCGAGCTTGGCCGTGCAGGCATGGACGAATTCGTCAACCGCCAGATGGTCAAGGTGGCCAGGCCTGGATGATGTACACGCCCAACTGATCCAGTAGTGATCCTTCTGCTCGGCGGCCCCGGTGACGACTTCGCCGGGGCCGCTGTCGTCTGGAGGGTTGGCCGGGCTATGCTGCAGTTGTTGTTTGTCGTCAGAGGGAACATCGCCGTCAGGCTGAGTTCCAATCAGCACCACTCATCCCTTTTTGCAGTGCCACCAAGGAGATACCGATGAATGCCAAGCACCTGCTTGACCAGATGATGAAACAGGCTTCCGGTTCCAGCGGTTCCAGAAGTAGCGGCAGTGGTAGTGGCGGTGGATTCAATGTACAGGGCCTGATCAACAGCGTGTCGTCACAGTTGTCCGGCAGCAAGAAGGGGGGCTCGTCCTCGTCCGGTGGTTTTGACGTCAAGAGCCTGCTGGGCGGCGGTGCGCTGGGCATGCTGATGGGATCCAGCCGCGGCCGCAGCATGGGAGGCAAGGCTGCCAAGTACGCAGCTCTGGCCGGCGTGGGCATGATGGCCATGAAGGCCTGGCAGAACTATCAGGGCAAATCGTCTTCAAGTGCCAACTCGGCGGGAGAGGGTCAGCCGCTGGAGGAGCTTCAGGGACAGGCGCAGGAGCAGCGCAGTCTGGAAGTGCTCCAGGCGGTGATCTGGGCCGCGCGTGCCGATGGCCATATCGACGCCGAGGAAAGGGCGTTGATCACCGAGCAGATTCAGCAATTGGGGGCCGATGATGAACTGCATGCCTGGGTACAGCAGCAGTTGGAAGCGCCACTGGATGCCCAGGCTCTGGCAAGTCAGGCGGACTCTCCCCAGGCGGCTCGTGAGATCTACCTGACCAGCGCTGCGGTGATCGATGAGCAGAATGCTATGGAGCGTGCCTGGTTGGATGAGCTGGGTTCGGCTTTGGGGATCGAGGAAGGTGTGCGTCAAGAGCTGGAAAAGCAGCTGCCAGCCAACTGAGGCAAGCTGCCCGCCCCGAAGCATCATCAGGGGCGGGCAGCGAAAATCAGCTCTCCGGAGGCGGGGCAAGCTGAGCAGGTGACACGACGTGATGCCCCGAGCCCGGCTGAATCCGATAGATTGTCCGGAACAGCTTAAGCCCCAGCCACATCAGCACCAGCGGAACCACCAGCGTACGCAGTACGAATAGTGCCATCAGGCTGAGGATGGCCCTGGTGCCGGATTCGATGCGTGCCTGGATGGCCTCGAGGCTGAGGCTGTCGCTGAGGCTCGACAGTCGTTGGCTGAGGCTCTCGACCAGGCTCTCGTCCTCGCCGGCCAGACGACGGCGTATCTGCTCGCGGCGTGCATCCAGATGAGCCAGCTCCTGGAGGAGCTGTTCGCGGCGCTCGACCTCATCTTCCAGACGGGATCGCTGTTCGGCGAGGCTTGTTTCGAGTCGCTCGAGTTCCGCATCTTCATGGAAGGGGTTGAGGCGTTCGGCCAGGCTCATGCGTGCCTTGATCATGGCCGCGCGTCCGCGGGTCTGTTGCAAGCTGTCCTCGGCGAGGGCGACACGTCGGTTGGCTTCGACCAACTGGGTGTGGAGATTGGGGCGACGCGTCTGAAGCAGTTCCTGCTCCGTCTCGAGGTCGGCTCGTTCGGCGCTGCTCAAGCTGCCGCTTCCGGCACTGGCACTGGTGGCCTGAACTTCATTGGCAAGGCTCTGGACTTCAGTCATGTTCTGTTCGGTGGGTTGGTCAAGGAAGGCGCGGTCGATGGCGGTATTTGCCAGCAGCGCCAGTAACAGCAGAAAGCGTACCAGCGCGACAGATGCGAACAACTTCCAGGCAAGGGCAGCGCTGCCCGGCCGCCACCACAGAGAGATAAGGCAGATCGCTGCGGCAAGGGTCAAGGCCACCTTGAATATCAGGCTGGAGGATATTTCCAGCAGCAGTGTCTGACCGATCAGCGAGCCGATCGCCAGCTTCATGACGCTCGAGTAATCCTCGACCAGATCATTGAAGGGGTCGAGCGCCTCGAAGGGATGGGTCGATACGCCAATCCCCACTTCAGTGGATTGCAGTACCGAGATGCCGGCGTTGAGCCCGCGTGCTGCGGCAAAAGCCACCAGTGCCTGGGTCGTGGCGCTTTCCACCTGGCGCTGTGTGGCACGGTCGAGCACCGACAGCCAGCACAGAGCGACCAGTGCGGCAATCAGCAGGCTGAGCAGCACCTGCATGCGGCGCTGCGACGAGGGTCTGGCGGGCGGAGATTGCCCGGGCGGAGTTGCCGTCGTGGGCGGCGCGGTTGGTGAGCTGGAAGTAGGTTCTTGCATGGAAGTGGGTCCATGAATGTGTGTCCATCTCAACGGTGATCGACAGACAGGATGAAAAACGATGTCGGTGGAGCAGGGTATTCTGGGGAGGCCTCTGCGTTCTGGCGCTTTTGTGCCTTTGCGCCTTCGCTGCCAGCCGGTAGAATGACACGAATTATTATCGATGAAATAAAGCCACGACTTACTTTTCGATAAAATATTGTCGAGTCGACGAGCGATGCTTTGCCAGCGGTGCAATCGGCACCGGCATCAGGCCCCGCAGCAAGGAAACCACGCCTCATGAGCTATCAGGTCCTGGCCCGCAAATGGCGGCCACGTACCTTCCACGAACTGGTCGGACAGGAACATGTTCAGCGCGCGCTGGTCAATGCGCTGGATCAAGGGCGCCTGCATCATGCCTATCTGTTCACCGGCACGCGCGGCGTGGGCAAGACCACCCTGGCGCGAATCCTCGCCAAGTGCCTCAACTGTACCGAAAAGGGTGATGGTGACGAGGGCATTACCTCGACGCCCTGTGGTTCCTGTGATGCCTGCCAGTCCATCGATCAGGGGCGATTCGTTGATCTGATCGAGGTCGACGCAGCCTCCCGGACCAAGGTCGAGGATACCCGCGAACTTCTCGACAACGTGCAGTATGCTCCGACTCAGGGCCGCTACAAGGTGTACCTTATCGATGAGGTGCACATGCTCTCCACCAGCAGTTTCAATGCGCTGCTCAAGACGCTGGAAGAGCCGCCGCCCCACGTGAAGTTCCTGTTGGCGACCACCGACCCGCAGAAGTTGCCGGCCACGGTACTGTCTCGTTGTCTGCAGTTCACCCTCAAGCATATGCCGCCCGAACGTGTGGTCGGTCACCTGTCGCGGGTCCTCGAGGCCGAGCAGGTGCCGTTCGAGGAATCGGCGCTGTGGTTGCTGGGCAAGGCCGCCGCGGGTTCGATGCGTGATGCCATGAGTCTGACCGATCAGGCGATTGCCTTCGGTCAGGGTGAAGTGCGCCATGCTGACGTGGCCGCGATGCTCGGCACCCTGGATCATCGCCATGTGCTGGAATTGATCGAGGCGTTGGCGGAAGTGGATGCCCAGCGCCTGCTGCAGGCGGTGGCCAGCCTCGCCGAGCAGGGCCCGGATTTTGCCGCTGTGCTGGATGACCTGAGTGCAGTGCTGCATCGTCTGGCCATCGGCCAGATGGTGCCGCAGGCACTGGACAATGGTCATGGTGATCGTGAAGCTCTGGTGGCGTTGGCCGCGCGCTTCACTGCCGAGGATGTCCAGCTCTATTATCAGATCGGTGTCCAGGGGCGGGCCGATATGGCACATGCGCCGGATTTGCGGACTGCCCTCGAGATGACACTGCTGCGGATGCTGGCGTTTCGTCCCCAGGGGGTGCCGAAACCCGCGCGAACGCCGCTGCCGATGCGTGGTGAGTCCGCCGATGCCGCTGCTGCGCCGTCGGCTGCCAATACGACACCTCCTGCTGCACCGAGCCACAACCCCGCGCCGAGTCAACAGGCGTCGCCGGATCAGGCCGCGCCGCAAGCGCCTGCACCGGTCCCCGAACCGATGGCTCCCGTAGCGTCTGAGCCTGCCTCTGATGCACAGCCACAGCCTGCTGCAGAGTCCACCGTGGAACCACCTCCGCCCTGGGAGGGCGGCGAACCCGAGGACCCTTCGTCGGGCGCTGAGGCGCCCCAATCTGCACATGAGTTGGCGACACATGAATCGGCCGCGAATCATCCAGCTGCCAGGGAAACCCCGCGGCCGGCAGTTGATCCGGTGGCGTCGAATGCTGCGGCTCAGTCCCGACCTCAGTCTCAGTCTCAGTCTCAACCACGGGCCGACTCACCGCAGCCGACCATGGAGGTGTCTGCTCCCGTCGACCCGGGATCGGCAGAGAGGGAAGTGACAGCGACGCCGGGAGAGATGCAGGTAGAGGGGAATGTGCCTGGGGATGATGAAGCCGCGCTGAATGAGTCGGTCGAGAAGGCTGGCCCTCAGTCGGTGGAGGACTCCAGCAGTGATGATGCTGCAGAGTCCGGCCCGGTCATGACGTCCGAGGCAGCGGCGCCGGCAGTATCGGGGGCGCTGGATCATGGCACCTGGTTGGCCGGTTTCGATCAGTTGGGTCTCTCCGGGCTGACCCGAAACCTGGCGGCGCACTGCATTGTCGCCGAAGATGATGGCAGGCGGATATTGCTGCATCTGGACCCGTCCCAGGCGGCCATGAATGCGGAGGTCCATGTGACACGCATTCGCAACGCTCTGGAGGCGGCTGGATATCCGCGTCGGCTGGAGGTCGAGGTGATCGAGCCGGACGGGCGAGTGGAAACGCCACGACAGATGTTCGATCGTCTGGCAGCAGAACGTCATGCGGCAGCGGTTGAGGCCTTGAAGCGTGACCCCCATATACTGCAGTTACAGCAGATATTCGGAGCCCGTTTGATCGAGTCGACGGTGACACCGGTGGAAGCGGAAAGCGGATCCTGACGTTGGGCGTTTCAAGAGCTCCTGGCGTTTCGAGAGCTCCGAGAATTTCGAGAGACGCAGAAGAATGCGGCTCTCCACTCTAGATGAGGACAGAACCATGATGAAGGGTGGAATGGGCAACCTGATGAAGCAGGCCCAGGAGATGCAGGAAAAGATGCAGCGTGTGCAGGAGGAAGTTGCACGCGCCGAGGTCCTGGGTGAAGCCGGTGCCGGTATGGTCAAGGTGACCATGAACGGTCGTCATGACGTCAGCAAGGTCGAGATCGATCCGAGCGTCATGGAGGAAGACAAGGAACTGCTGGAGGATCTGCTGGCAGCCGCGGTCAATGATGCCGTGCGCAAGGTAGAAACCAACTCGAAGGCGAAAATGGAAGAAGTGACCTCGGGCCTGAATCTGCCTGCGGGCTTCAAGATGCCGTTCTGATTCGGATTGGCCCTGTATTTCCAGGAGCCGTCTTTTCGAGAGCCGTGTTTCCAGGAGCGGTGTTCTCAAGGACCGTGTTTCAGAACGTCAGGTTCAGGAGCACCTGACAGGGTGCTTCCGCTACCTGTGTATCTGCAGGTGACTTGACCGAGTGAGATGCCTCAAGTGCCATCCCCGGAGGTGGCACTTTTTTGCTGAGCCGAGACGACGATGAGTTTTTCCCCGCTGGTCGAGCAGTTGATGGACGCCTTGAGGGTATTGCCGGGTGTGGGGCCGCGAACAGCGCAGCGCATGGCGATGCACCTGCTGGAGCGTAACCGTGAAGGCGGTGAGCGCCTGGCCGGAGTGCTGCGTGAGGCGGTGGAGCGCGTGGGCTATTGCCAGCGTTGCCGTACTCTGACCGAGGAGCCGCTGTGCACCCTGTGCCAGAGCCCCAGGCGGGATGACCGTCTGCTCTGCGTGGTGGAGTCGCCTGCCGACATGCTGGCCATGGAAGAAGCCGGGGGCTATCAGGGTCGCTACTTCGTGCTCCATGGACACCTGTCACCGCTGGATGGTATCGGCCCCGAGGATATCGGCCTCGATCAGCTCGAAGCGATCATCGCTGAAGGCAAGGTCGAGGAAGTGGTGCTGGCCACCAATCCCACCGTCGAGGGCGAAGCCACCGCTCACTATATTGCCACACAGATCGAGGCTCATGGTGCACGGCTGTCACGGCTCGCCTATGGTGTTCCCATGGGTGGTGAGCTCGAGTATGTCGATGGCGGCACATTGAGTCGCGCCTTTTCCGGTCGCTTGCCCTTTGCTGGCGAGTAGTACCTTCCCCTGAGCTGGATGCTTGAATGCCTGTTTCTCCCGATATTCGATGGATCGATAACGCTGCGGCCCTTGATGTGGCATGTGCTGACCTGATGGACGCGCCGGTACTGGCGCTGGATACCGAGTTCTTCCGCGAGAAGACCTTTCATCCGGTGCCTGCCCTTATCCAGATTTGTGCCGGTGGACCGGCCTGGCTGATCGACCCGCTGGCGGTGGAGTGCACGGATGCACTGCGCCAGCTGTTGACCAACGACGCCATCAAGCTGCTGCACGCCAGCAGTGAGGATCTCGAGGTCTTTGCCCATTGGGCAGGGGTGTTGCCTGCGCCGTTGGTGGATACCCAGGTGGCGCAGAGCCTGCTGGGCGAGGACGCGGCCATGGGCTATCAGCGGCTGGTGGAGCATTGGGTCGGAGAAACGCTGCCCAAGGAAGAGACCCGCTCCAACTGGCTGGAGCGCCCCCTGAGTGATGCCCAATTGAGCTACGCAGCGCTGGATGTGGTCTATCTGCTGGAGGTCTGGCATCGTCAGCGCGAGGAACTGGTTCGCCAGCAACGCCTGGAGTGGGTGATGCAGGATTGCGCGGATATTCTACAGCAGTCCGAGCGCAGCGAAGCGAGTGATGGTCAATGGTACCTGCGTCATCGTCAGTTGTGGCGCCTGAAGCCTCAGCAGATCGAAGCCTATCGACTGATGACCACATGGCGAGAGGGCGAGGCCCGCAGCCGCAACCTGCCGCGGGGTTGGGTGGTACAGGACAGGCTGCTCTACGCCATCGCCGAGCGCATGCCGGAGAATCGCTTCGAGCTGGCCGAAGTGGACGATATCAAGCCGACTCTGATCAAGCGGGAAGGCGATGAGCTGCTGGCCATGGTCAAGCAGGCCCGTCATGAAGACACGGTCAACCTGCCTCCTGCTCCCTTGTCGCCCGCGTTGCCGCCTTTCAAGAAACGTCTCAAGGCGCTCAAGCAGGTCGTCAACGGCGAGGCGCAGCGTCTGGGCGTGGCACCGGAAGTGCTGATGCGTCGCCGCGAACTCGAAGCCCTGGTGGTGGCCAACATGCGCGCTGAAACACCACCGCTGCCGACCGGCTGGCGCGGAGAGCTGCTCAACGCGGGTCTCGACGATGCCTTGAAGGCCTTCTCAGCTTGAAGGGCCTTCCGCCTTGAAGGTCTTGCCATGATGACCCGCTGTTGGATATCTGAATTCAAGTGACAATGAGAGAATCATGACCGATACCGCGAAACACACCACGATGCAGGGCAAGTTGTTGTGCGAGGTCTTCAAGAGCCCGCGCAAGGAAGAGATGTACCTGTACGTCGACAAGCGCAAGGGCCTCACCGAGGTTCCCGAGGCGTTGCTGGAGCGGTTCGGTAAACCCATCTCGGCGATGACGCTGATTCTCACCGCCGACAAGGTGCTGGCGCGCACCACTGGCGCCGAGGTGATGAAGGTTATCGAGGAGAAAGGATTCTATCTACAGATGCCGCCGGCGAAGGACGACTACCTGCTGGATCTGTACCGCACACCGACAGAGGCAAGATACTGAAACGAGCCACGAGCCACGAGCCACGAGCCACGAGCCACGAGCCACGAGCGACACAGTTGCACCGCACAGCTCGGTGCCCGTCGCTCGAGACTCGTCGCCACAGGAAGCACCGTGACAATGAGCAATGACTGCGTGAGACGGTCTTGAGAGATGACCTTGAGAGATAGATTCTGGGAGCGCTATGCGCTCGAGGAACTGAGTGATGAGGAGTGGGAGGCGCTCTGCGATGGCTGTGGTCAGTGCTGTCTGCTCAAGTTTCAGGACGAGGACAGCGGTGATCTGGCGGTGCTCAATGTGGCTTGTGAGCTACTGGATATCCACGGCTGCCGGTGCAGTGATTATCCCCACCGCTTCGACAGAGTACCAGACTGCACCCAACTGACCCCCGAGCTGGCTGGGCAGTTCAAGTGGCTGCCGCACTCCTGTGCTTACCGGCGCCTGGCAGAAGGGCGCAAGCTGGCCGGCTGGCATCACCTGATCAGCGGGGATCCCGAGCGGGTCCACCGCAAGGGCATCAGCGTGCGCTCTTTTGCAGTCTCTCAGCGAGAAGTGCCGGAGGAAGACTACGAAGACCACGTTATCGCCGTGATTCCCATCGATGATTAACGAGCTACGAGCTACGAGCTACGAGCTACGAGCAGCTCGCGGCTCGACTATCCCGCCATCATCTCGATCAGAGCATCATGAAACGCCTGAGCCGTGGATGTTAGACCTCGTCCAGCATCCCAGGCCAAGCCCACATCCATGGTCGGAATCGGGTCGCTGAGATCGATGTGTTCGATGCGCCGTCCTTCCAGCGACCAGGGACGGTAGACCATATCCGACAGGATGCTGATGCCGGAGCCATTGGCTACCAGGCTACGCACTGCTTCCACCGATGACGTACTGAACAGCACCTGGGGCGACAGCCCACTGGGTGCCCAGTACCTCATTGCCGTACTTTCCGCTTCATCAACATTGAGCATGATGTAGGGCTCCCGGGCGACGTCGGCCAGTCTGACCTGACGTTGCTGCAGCAACGGGTGGTGGCTGCCGACCCAGAGTCTTCTCGGCGAGCGGATCAGCAGGTGGTGGTCCAGAGGCGTATCGGACTCGAGGTTGGAGACCAGTACGATGGCCAGGTCGAAGCGTTCACTCTGTAGCCCTTGCTGAATGTCCGTGCGCGAGGCCTCGTGCAACTTGACACTGACCCCCGGATAACGTCGCTGGAACTGGGCCAACAGCGGAGGAAGGAAGTAGCCTGCCACCGTATAACTCATGGCCAGTTCGAGGCTGCCGGTGAGGGTCGGGGAGTGCATTCGGGTACTATCGAAGGCTTCGTCCACGGCCTGAAAGATATGCCGAACGCGGTGTAGAAAGCGCGTTCCTTCGCGAGTCAGCAGCATGCCCTGAGCCTGACGTTCAAACAGTTTGACGCCCAACTCCTCTTCGATTTCGCGCACGCCGGTGGTGATGGATGACTGGGACACGTTGAGGTCGACAGCCGCCTGGGTGACTCGACCGCTTTCTGCGACAGCAATGAAGTAGCGCAGCTTGCGTAGTGAGGGGGTGCGGGACATGGTGCAGCTCTCTTGTTCCAGATATGGCTCGTCGTGTGACGGCCTGTGTCTATTGTGTTCGGATTTTTTGATAATGCCAAACAAGAATGAGTATTTCCAAACATGGTGTCCCTTGCGCTAAACCTGTGGGTACCCAACCTGGAGACCCACAATGACAACAGTGCTGGATATCAATGCCGATATGGGCGAGGGCTTCGGTCCCTGGCTGATCGGCGAGGGTGTTGATGACGAGATCATGGCGCTGATCAGTTCAGCCAATATTGCTACCGGTTTTCATGCCGGTGATCCGTCAACCATGGTGCATAGCTTGCGTGAGGCTGGTCGCCATGGTGTGGCCGTCGGTGCTCACCCCGGGTTTCGAGACCTGGTCGGTTTCGGGCGCCGACATATCAATGCCAGCCCGGAAGAGCTGGTCAATGACGTGCTCTATCAGTTGGGTGCACTGCGTGAACTGGCCCGGCGAGAGGGCCAGACGCTGCACCACCTCAAGCTGCATGGTGCGCTGTTCATGCATGCGGCACGTGACGAGGCGTTTGCTGTTCAGCTGTGTGAAGCCTTGGTGGCGTCAGGCACTGATCTGCCGATCTATTGCCTGGTTGACTCAGTACTCGACCGAGTGGCTCGGCAGGCTGGTCTGCGTTCCGTTCACGAGTTCTATGCCGATCGTGATTACGACGATAACGGTTCGATTGTCTTCGTTCGCCAGGTGGCGCGACGTGACCCGGAGCAGGTCGCTGCCAAGGTGCTGCTGGCCGTCACTGAGGGTGTCGTCGAGAGCATCAATGGCAAGCGAGTGACGGTGAGCTGCGACTCGGTGTGTCTGCACAGTGACTCGCCGGGAGCGCTGGATATGCTCAAGGCCATTCGTCGTCGCCTGGATGAAGCCGGTATCGCAGTACAAACGGTGTGACCTTTCCCGCCAATCGCACATCCACAACAACAGGATTCATGTCATGTCACAACTTACTCAACAAGCCCCGTTTCCCGGCGTCTTCTACCGTCGGCCCTCACCGGACTCTGATCCCTTTGTCGAACCTGGCAGCTCGGTGGATGTGAACACGACCATCGGCTTGCTGGAAGTCATGAAGCAGTTCGTCGAGATCAAGGCTGAGGCCGCTGGCAAGGTGCTGGAGGTTCGTGCCGACGATGAGCAGGTGTTGGAGGCTGGTGACGACCTTCTGGTGATCGACACCAGTGGGGAGGGCGCATGAACGGTCGACTGCTGATTGCCAACCGGGGCGAAATCGCTGTACGCATCGTACGTGCTGCACACGAGCTGGGACTGACCAGCATTGTTGTACACAGCGAGGCAGATACTGAAAGCCTTGCCGTGCAGTTGGCGGATGAAGCGGTGTGCATTGGCCCGGCCCAAGCGGCGAAGAGCTATCTGAATATTGACGCTATTCTTACGGCGGCCCGCGATAGTCGTGCCGATGCGGTACACCCCGGTTATGGTTTCCTGTCGGAGAACGCCGAATTTGCCCGGCGCGTCGAGGCGGCGGGAATGGTCTTCGTGGGACCGGATGCCAGTCTAATCGAACGCATGGGCAACAAGTCAGAGGCGCGGGCCACTGCAATGGCGGCGGGTGTTCCGGTAGTGCCAGGCTCTCCCGGGTCGGTGGTTGGCATTGATGAGGCAACAAGTGTTGCCGGTGATGTTGGCTATCCATTGCTTATCAAGGCTGCCGCGGGGGGCGGTGGGCGTGGCATTCGTACTGCGCGTAACGAGAGCGAACTGCGTGAACAGTTGCCGCTGGCTCAGGCAGAGGCGCGTGCAGCATTCGGTGACGATAGCGTCTATCTGGAGCGGTATATTGAGCGGGCGAGGCATATCGAGGTACAGATTCTCGCCGATGGCGAGCGTGCTGTGCATTTGTTCGAGCGCGAGTGTTCCCTGCAGCGTCGTCGCCAGAAGGTGTTTGAGGAAGCGCCGTCTCCGGCACTTTCCGAGCAGGCACGTCAGCAGCTCTGTGAGTCTGCTGTGGCATTGGCCGAGCATGTCGGCTACCGCGCTGCGGGCACGCTTGAATACCTGTATGACGACGATAGCGGTGAATTCTTCTTTATCGAGATGAATACCCGCATTCAGGTAGAGCATCCGGTCACGGAGATGATCACCGGGATCGACCTGGTTCGAGAGATGATCCGTATCGCCCTGGGGCAGGGCCTGTCACTGCAGCAGGCGGATATCCAACGTCGCGGTTGGGCGGTGGAAATGCGACTCAATGCCGAGGATCCCGACAAGGGGTTCTTCCCGTCACCAGGACGAGTGGAGAAGCTGATCTGGCCCACCGGTCCCGGTATCCGCATCGATTCGTTGCTCTATGAAGGCTATCGCATGCCTCCCTATTACGATTCGATGGTTGCCAAGCTGATTGTCTGGGATGAAACCCGTGAGGCGGCACTGAAGCGCGCAGCGCGGGCGCTGGATGAGTTCTGCCTGGAAGGATTTACCACCACGGCGGGCTTACATCGCCGCCTGCTGGATGACCCAGCCATCCAGAGCGGTGATTTCCACACCGGCAGCCTGGAAGTCTGGCTGGAGACCCAATCTCAAGCGCTCTCTCAGCCCCCGTCTCAACCCCCGTCTCAACCCCGGCCCTCATCAGTGGAGGAGGCATCATGAACGCTGAATCCGTTGCGGAAAGTGCTGCGGCACGCTATAGCGTCGCGGGCGATGAATTCCTGTTCGTCGAGCTCAGCGAATCGATGACCCTGGAGGCTTTCTTTCGCTCGATCTCGATCACTGGTCGTCTGCGGGAGAGGGCGTTACCGGGGGTGCTGGAAATCTGTCCGGCCAATGCGTCCTATCAGGTGCGCATTGATCCGCAGCAGATATCGGTGAGCCAGTTGCAGGCCGAGCTGGAAGACATCGATGCCGAGGTATCCAGCCAGTCCGTGCAGAGGCTGACCACGCGGGTGGTTGAGGTGCCCGTGTTGTATAACGATCCCTGGACCCATGAAACGCTGATGCGTTTTCGGGATCGCCATCAGGATCCGAGTGGTACGGATCTGGAGTATGCCGCACGCATCAATGGCTATGCCGATGTCGAGGCCTTTATCGAGGCTCACAGTGGCAGCCCCTGGTTTGTGTCGATGGTGGGGTTTGTTGCCGGTTTGCCGTTCATGTACCAGATGGTGCCTCGCGAACGCCAGATCCAGGTGCCCAAGTATCTGCGGCCACGCACCGATACTCCGAAGCAGACCGTCGGTTACGGTGGCTGTTTCAGCTGCATCTATTCAGTGCGTGGGGCGGGGGGCTACCAGATGTTCGGTGTCACGCCGATGCCCATCTACGACCCCACCGGTAGCGTGCCTCATATCGACGACTCGATGATCTACTTCCGGCCCGGCGATATCGTCAAGCACTGCCCGATCAATCGTGAGGAGTACGACACCCTGCTTGCTGCTGCGGAAGCAGGCCGATTCCGGCCACGAACTGCCGAGTTCGTGTTTGATCTGGATGATTTCACTGCTGATCCCGATAGCGTCGCCAATCGTGTCAAGGAGGTGCTCAATGAGCATTGAAGTGATCAAGCCGGGACTCGCGACCACGGTTCAGGATGGTGGACGTAGTGGCCATTACCATCTGGGGATCCCTCCATCAGGAGCCATGGACCAGGTTTCGATGCGCTCCGCCAATCTACTGCTCGGTAATCCGGAGACTGCTGCAGTGCTTGAATGCGCTTTGATGGGCCCGGAACTGCGCTTTCATGACACCCTGCGTGTCGCCACCGGTGGCGCGGAAATGGTGCCGAAAATCGATGGCGTCGCCTGTCCCAATCATGAAGTCATTGAGGTACCGGCGGGGAGTGTACTGAGTTTTGACTTCGTGCGAGCGGGGGCGCGACTGTATCTGGCGGTGGAAGGGGGCTTCGATGTACCCGAACGCCTGGGCAGTCGCAGCACCTATGCATTGGGCAGTCTGGGAGGTCTGGATGGTCGGCCGCTGCAACCAGGGGATCGATTGAAGGTAGTGTCGGCAGAGCGTTGTGCTGACGCCGGCCGATCCTTGCCGGAGTCCTTGAGGCCTGTCTATCACAAGCAATACGAGCTGCGCGTGGTGCCCGGTATCTATGATCACCGACTGACACCGGCCGCTCGCGAACGCTTCTACGACGAGCTGTGGTCAGTGGGTTCCGAAGCGGATCGCATCGGTTATCGCTTCAAGGGGGGAACGCCACTGGAGTTCATCGAGCGTGAGCCGCCTTTTGGTGCTGGTGATGACCCTTCGAATATTGTCGATGCCTGCTATCCCATTGGCTCCATCCAGGTGCCGAGTGGTAGCGAACCCATCGTGCTGCATCGTGATGCGGTATCCGGCGGTGGCTACGCGATGATCGGTACCGTGATCAGCGCCGACATGGATCTGATTGGTCAGATTCAGCCCCATCAAAAGGTGCGTTTCGTGCCGGTCAGTCTGGATCAGGCACTCGAAGCTCGCGGTCAGCGTTCCAGGCGGCTCGAGGCACTGCGTCAGGCACTGGGCTGACGCCATCCTGAACGAGGGGGCAACTGCCATTGAGCTGTCCCCCGTTCGATCATTACTTCATCCCGAACTGTTCTGGGCGAGAGGCCGCAAGGCCTCTCGAGGAAACCCTGTGTCTGTCTGTTGTCGGCGCAGGAGAAAGCAATAACAACATCAATGAGGTGCAACAATGCAGGAAGACGCGAAGACGTCCTCGTCCGGGGATCTCGACTACACCGACTGCCCGATGCCCACGGATCAGCGTATGACCAGGGGCAGTCTGATGATGGCCTGGTGGGCCGTGTGCAGCGCCATCTTCTACATGGTGGTGGCTGCCGCCATGGCTCGTAGTTACGGTACGGTCAATGCCCTGATCGGTATCGTGCTGACGGTACTCTGTTATGGGCTGATCAATGCGGTGATCAGCCGCTTCGCGATACGCTCCGGGCTGACCGTGGCGCTGTTTTCCCGAATTCTGTTCGGCCACGTTGGCGCGGTGATCGCCACCTTGATCTTCTTTGCTACAGCGCTCTACTACGCGGTATTCGAAGGCTATGTGATGGCGCTGGTGCTTTCAGAGTGGTCAGCTTCGCTGACCATGACAGTGGCGACCTTGATCGTGGTGGTGATCGGTGTGGCGCTGATCTTCGGCAGCGTTCAACATTGGCTGGACAAGTTCAATGGCGTGCTGCTGCCGGTCTATGTGGTCGGCATGCTGGTGGCCGTGGGCATGGCCATCGCCGAGTTTGGTTATCCCGCCGACTGGCTGACCCGAGTGCCCGAGGGGGGCGTACCCAGTTGGGGGTGGCTGCACACCTTTACCTATTACATGGGAGTATGGGTGTTGATGATGTTCACCTTCGACTATGCGCGATTCGGGCGAGTCGAGGATGAAGCCTTCCATGGTCGCGTGACCTTCGGCATTCCCTTTTACCTGATGACTTTCCTGTTCAGTGGTGTGGTCGGCATTCTGCTGGATACCTGTCTGCCCAGTGAAGGGCTTTCCGAGGCATCGATCGTGCTCGGCTTGCTGGAGCTGATGGGGTTGGGTGGATTGTTGCTGGTATGGGTTACCCAGAGCCGCATCAATACGGCCAATTTCTATCTGGCTACCGTGAATCTGCAGGCCTGTATCAACAAGCTGTTGGGGGTCAGAATCAACAAGATCATGGCCGGATGCCTGGTGGGGGGGGGGGCCTGGGCGCTGATGTCGGCAGACGTCTTTTCCTATCTGTTGAACGCGCTGGCCTACCAGGGAGTCTTCGTGGTCGCCTGGGTGGGAGTGGCGTTGGCACATATTCTGACAGGGCGTCAGGTGACACCGCAGAGCTGGGATGAAACCACCTTATCTTCGTTCAATCCCTGGGGCATTCTCGCCTGGGGAGTGTCGACGATCATCGGCATTGTGCTGATGCATTCGCCATTGTCCGGGGCTTCAGCGGTAGCGACCTTCATCGTCGCCAGCCTGGTCTATGGCATTGGGTTGAGGCTGGCGCTTCGGCGCGAGTCGCTGGTGGCTCCCAACTGAGTCAAGCCTGCAACCTCGATCCGAGGCCCCTCCAGGGAGAGGCCTCGGAACACGGCGATCAACAGCCAGCATGTCGAGACTCAGTAACTGGAGTCTGTCGCTTCGTCCTCAGCGGTGTCATCCGATGTCTCATTCTCACCGCCGGAGTTCTGGGTGTTGCCATCACTGCCAGTGGCGTCGCTGCTTTCGCCATTGTCGCTGCTTTCACCATCGTCACTGGCTTCGTCACTGGCATTTTCCGGCTCCGCGGCGGTGGCCGCTTCCTGTTCGTCAACCAGGTCGGCGTTTTCATAACTGCCGTCGATCTCGCCTTCGAACAGGGGCTGAGCATCATCCAGGCTGTCGAAGGGTTCGATCAGCGTGGTGGTCGGCTCGGCGTCCGTGGTGTCCCCTTCGGCTTCGACATAGCTTGAACCATCAAAGCGCAGGCGCACAGTTTCGCTGGGCTCGTCGGCACCGACGTGGCGCTGCATCAGGAGATCCTGCCAGCCATCGTGGGCGCTGTTGGCCAGCTGTACGGGCGGCTCCGTGGTCGGTTGAGCACTGACCACCTGCCAGGCGTTGTCCTGGGCCTGAAGAATCAGGGTGTCGCAGCCGCCGGTACCACAGACCATGGGACCGACGACATGGACGACAGCTTCCTGCTGATCGTCGCCATTGAGATCGGCCCAGCCTACCAGGTAACGCACTTCGCCCAGTTGGGGGTCGAAGTTGGCGCGCAGAGAATCCTCCAGCGTGGCCTGACGGTCGGCTTCCGACATCGGCTCGCTATGGGACTCCTCCTCGCCGCTGTCTTCGGCGGAGGTGGCTTCATCGTCGGTGGACTGACTCTGAGCACTGGTGGTTTCGTTCTGCTCAGTATTCTCGTCATCGCCGTCGGAGCATGCACTCAAACCAATACCGAGCCACAGGGCTGCGGTCAGTGCGAGCATGGGTTTTGCGTTCATGAGAAAGATCCTTTTCTACCGGTGTTGATTCCGGAGACTGCACAGACAGACTGTAGTGCGCGCCTCAGCATAACCAATTTCAGTGAGCGGTGTCGTTATCGTCTTCTACCCGGCTATCCATGACACCATTTGCCAAACCCAGGGCCCAGAGAATGAAGGCATCCTGGCGGGCGCCATCGCGCCAGGCCTTGAAACGACCCGAGGCACCTCCATGACCGGCTTCCATGTCGGTGCGCAACAATACTGGTCGATTGGACAGTACAGGATCCACCGCGTTCGCCAGTGACAATCGCGCGTAGAGTTTGGCAGGCTCCCAGTAGGGTACACGGGTGTCGTGCCAGCTGCCCTGGAGGAAGACCGCGGGCCAGTCCTGGGCGGCAAGGTTGTCGAGCGGCGAGTAGTCACGAATGCGCCTTGCATCGCGTGGATTGCCGGGGTTACCCCACTCGGTGTATTCCGCGGTGGTCAGGGGCAGGTCGGGGTTCTCCATGGTGCGCAGGACATCCACGAAGGGCACATCCAGCACTGCGGCACAGAACGCATCCGGCTGCAGATTGAGGCTGGCACCGACCAGCAGGCCGCCGGCGCTGGCACCATAGGCAACGATACGTCCGGACTCTGCCTGGCCCTGCTCGACCAGCATGTTCCGTGCCGCCAGAAAATCGTGGAAGCTGTTGGGCTTGTGTTCCAGCTTCCCGGCCAGATACCAGGGCTCGCCGCGATCGCCGCCACCGCGCACGTGCGCCACGGCGAAGGCGACGCCACGACCCAGCAACTCCAGTCGCGCGGTGGCGAACCATGGGTCAAGGGCTTCGCCATAGGCACCATAGCCGTAGAGCAGCGTCGGCAACGGTTGGCCTGCAAGTCGTGCCAGGCGAACCACCGAAACCGGGATGCGTTCGCCGTCGTGGGACTCCGCCCACAGGCGTTCGCAGATGAGATCCTCCGGCGACAGGTCGCCATGAAGAGGCTGGCGCTTGAGCAATTCACGTTCGCCGGTGTCGAGATCCAGTGCCCACCAACTGGCGGGTGTCGTGAAGGACTCCTCGCGCAGTCGCAGAACACGAGCGTCGAAGTGCGGGGTATCGCCGAGGCCGATACTTACTGGTGGCGCGGCGATTGGCAACAGTTCGTCGCGCACCAGTGCTCCGTCGTCGGTGAATTCCATGCAGCGTAACTGAACCTGGGCGGTATCGTGGTTGCGTTCGGTGGCAATCAGACCCCACTGCCAGGCATCGATACCTTCCAGGGTGACATTGGCGCGATGGGGGATGATCACAGTGCCTTGCTGGGCACCACCACTGAAATCCTGCTCGGGGAAAGCATCGAGCTGGAAATGTACCGCTGCCTGGTTGTGCAGCACGTAGAACAGGCCAGGACGGTGATCCACGGCGTATTCGACGCCCCGCTGGCGAGACCGGAAGCAGACCGGCGGCGTTGCCGGCTGATCCGCTGGAATCAGGTGGGTCTCGCTGGTGTCCTTTGACGCACTCTCGATCAGCAGCCAGCGACGTGAGCGTGTCTTGCCGATTCCCACCCAGAACTCCGGATCCTCCTCGCACAGGATCAGCCCGGGCTCGTCACTTCGGCAGCGTCCATCAAGCTCCAGAGTGAGCGGTAGGCGCCATATGCTGTCCGGGCGTTGAGTCGCGTCGTAGCGGGTAAAAAGCAGTGTCGAGCCATCTTCTGCCCAGCACAGTTCTGCGCCGATCTGCTCAAGCAGGGCAATGGGATTACCATCGGGAAGGAACTTCAGGTACAGAGTGTAGGTCTCGTCTCCTTGTGTATCCTCTGTCCAGGCGAGCCATTGTTCGTCGGGTGACAGTGCCATGTCGCCAAGCTCGAGAAAAGTCTGTTGCGCGGCACGGGTTTGAAGGTCGAGAAAACACTCGCGCTGTTCGGGCTTGTCGTTGGGATGGCGCCACCACAGGGGGTATTCGGCGTCGGCTGCGGTCTCGCTCCATACTGTAAAGTGGTCGAGGCGTGTGGCGAGGCCGGTAAGTGCCAGCTCGCGGCGTGCAAGATGGCTGCTGTAGAGGCACTCGGCAAGTGGCTCGAGGGGCTGGAACCAGGCGTCCGAGGCACTGTTGGCCGCCTCGAGAAAGGCCGTGACCTGATGGTCATCGCGTGCTTCCAGCCAATGCCAGTCAGGGTCATCCTGACGCTGGAATTGCCTGGCAGGAAGGGAGGTTGCAGCATTGTCATCAATATTTGGCGGCTGTGCTTTCATGTGACGAGATGTACCATACACAAGGAAATTTCTGTCATGCACCAGGCTGACCCTGGTGCACCTGAACGTGAGGAACCCATGCTCATCTCGGATTCAATGTCATTGCTTTGGATGATTTATGCGGCATTGTCGCTGGTGGTACTACTGGCTGGCTACCTTGGTCTGGCTTTTCTGCCTCGTCTGCTACGCATTGTATTAACCTGGGCCGTCGCCGGTGTGATGTGGATGCCCGCCACATTCGAACTGCCGCTGGTGGAAGAAGGTCAGGTCTATGCCGGCAAGGCACCGGCTATCATGGTCGCTGCTGTGGCTTACTTCGAGCATGATGCCCAGTTTGCCGGTGCGGCGGCGCTGGTGGTAGTGGGCGCAGGCATTGGTGCGCTCTTCGGGTTGGTACTGTGGTGGTTCGGTCGCCAGCGGATCCAGCGCAAGGCTGCGGCTGTCCGCCGTCAGGCGCAGCGCGACCAGGATGATGACAACGGGCGTCCCGATGCCTCTGACGACGGCCAGCGCCGTGAGCCGGTGCTGGGCTGACGCCCGGTGACTGCAATGGACTTCATCGACTATACAGGATCATGATGCGAGCCCCCATGGTTGCCATGCCACATTGGCTGAGTCGTACCGTCACTCTTGCGGTGATGAGTGCAGTGCTGCTGTGGGTCGGAGGTCCGGGGAGCGCCCATGCTCAGATCCCCGCCAGTTCAACTGCACAGGAGCGCCCGGATGTTCGGGTGGTGGTCGATGTCTCCGGCAGCATGAAGGCCAATGATCCCAACCGGTTGTCCAGCAGTGCTCTGGACATGCTGGTCGCGCTGCTCCCCGGCGAAGTCTCGGCCGGAATCTGGACCTTTGGTGAGCGGGTCGATAACCCCTTGCCGTTGGCGCCGGTTACTGCTGAGTGGCGGGAGAATGCATTGCGCCTGCCACCCGCATTGCAGAATTATCAGCAATATACGGATATCGAGGCGGCTTTGCGTACGGCGTCGGCGGTCGATGGCAATGGATGGCGGCATGTGGTGCTGCTCACCGATGGCGTGATCGATCTGCCATCGACGCGAGGCACCAAACCCGCGATCGATATTGCTTCACGGGCTCGTGTGCTCGATGCCATGTCACCGGACCTGGTCAGGCAGGGCGTCGTGGTGCATGCGATTGCCTTCTCGGCTGGTGCTGATGTGGCCATGGTCGAGCGATTGGCCCAGCAGACCGGCGGGCTGGCCGCCGTAGTGGAAACACCGGAAGCCTTGCTGGGTGCTTTCCTGGATATCGTGGGCCGGATATTCCCGGCTGAGCAGGTACCGCTCGATGACGATGGAAGTTTCGTGATCGATGATAGCGTCAACGATTTCTCCGCTTTGGTCTTCCATGATCCGGATGATGGCGACATCACTCTGGTAGCACCGGATGGTACGCGCTACAGCCGCGATAACGTGCCGGACGAGATCAGTTGGCAGCACGAGCCACGCTTTGACCTGATTCGCGTGCCGGATGCGCAACAGGGGGAGTGGCGCATCGAAGGTGCGATGGGGGCCAACAGCCGCATCACGGTCTCCGGCGACCAGCGTCTGGTGACTGGGGCGCTGCCGTCGACGCTGTATACCGGGTTCGAGGTGCCGCTGGAGGCCTGGCTGGAGTCGCCGGAAGAGGCGACTGCCCCGGAGGAGTTGACTGTTACCGCGACTCTCAGTGGTGAAGCCTTCAAGGCGCCCGTCAATGCCACTCTGCAGCGCCGTGGTAAACATTTCTCCGGTATGCTGCCGGCACCGACGGCCATCGGCAACGCACGACTGGTGATCGATGCGCGCGGCGAGAGCTTTCATCGTCAACGCGTCCAGGCGGTCAATATTCTACCGGCCATTGGCGCAGTGGTGAGTGATGATCGTCGTCATGTCGAGCTGGTGGCCGAGCATCCAGGCCTCAATCGCGGCAATACGGTGCTGTCCGGCGATCTACTGGGTGTGCCGCTGGTGGTGGAACCGGTAGGGCGTCAGCGTTGGGAAATCGCGCTGCCGGAGACCGATGAACAATTGCGTCAGCCGTTGGTGATCGAAGGCCAGGCCACTCTGGATGGCCGTGAGCATCGCTGGAAGCTGCCGACACTATGGCTCAATGCCGATGGCAGTGTGAGCATTGATAGGGCAGCGGCGGGCCCAACACTGGTGGGTGAGCGTTTGACTCAACAGGCCGAGGAGGCGGCGGGGCAACGTTCGGCAGAGGCCCTGGCTGATCGCTTTGTCGAACTGGTCAACAACCCTCGCCTGGTGGTGGACTGGGCCAGACAGACATGGCCAACGGTGAAGACGCGCGCTACGGATCCTCGGGTGTGGATTGGCCTGGCAGTACTTGTCCTGGTGTTGGTGGTGTGGAGCCGTTGGCGTCGCCGCCGTGCGTCGGGACCGACGCGGGAGGAGCCTCATGTGTGAGCTACGCCGAGTTGACGATATTTTCTTGAATACTATTAACATGGCAATCAAATAGCTCATCCTGATCGATTTGATTTTCGTCCGCACCACACTGGCACAGATGCGCGGATCTGCTGGTGTGGTGCGGTCTCGCGTCGGCCTGATGGCCGACGGCGGCACGTCCATGTGCCGCCATTAACCCAACATGAAAGCATGCCGGGTTAATAATGAGATATTCTCGGGATGTTGTCTCGGGAAGCGCGTGGGGTACCGGATATAGGGCCTTGTTTTGCCGTATGCGCTGACTGTGGCGTGAGACGCAATTTCGGACTGATCTCAGTTGCGTCTCGGGACTGATTTGAGTTGCGTCTCGCGCCTTTCAGGCCTTCACTACGTAAGGGCCTGCTCGCAAACTCCGCCTTGTCCTTGATGGGCCGGGCCACATGTATTCCTGTACCCGATGAAAATGGATGACTGACAGGGACTGGGCAGTGGTTGATGAACTGAAATAATAATATGAGATTTCAGCAACACTGTTTTCGCCAGTTGCTGCATTTATGGTGGTGCGCTGGGCAATAGAAGTTAATACACAGCTCATGCGACTCGATGCGAAAATAGAGTCGTCGATACTGTACGTGAGATCCCCGAGAGATGGGTGTGGAGCCAGCGCGTCGAAGGTATTGGAAATAAGCAGAAAGCTTGTTACTGCCAAACGATCTATTATTTGCAATGACATAACATCGAGGTTGATGACTACGGTTTCTGAGGTTGATACAGGAGAGTCACCATGAATCAGGAATCCCGGAAAACGTGTGCCTGCCCCGACTGCAAATGCGCGGTGGACAGTCAGTCCATCGAAAAGGATGGAAAGCTATATTGCTGTGAAGCCTGTGCTACAGGCCATGCCGATGGCTCAAAGGACTGTGGTCATAACTGCGAATGCGGATGATGTCCCTTGGGAGGCCTGTAAGGGCCTCCTCTTTATATCTACGGCAATCGCCAGTTCTGGATGTACCGCTTTCCAGGCAGGCTGGCATATATGTCATGTTTATCCAGTGCTGCCTTCTTGATGGGGCGATCAAAGGCGTCAGGTTTCACAGGAACATACCTGGCTTCGACGGGTCACATGATTGGTCACCGACGCGCTTCTGAAGGGGTCGGTGGCCGAACCCCCATTCATGGAGAATGTTGTATGGATACACGACTCAAGACCCTCATCCTTGCTGGGCTGTTTAGCCTTTCGTCGATTGGTCAGGTGCAGGCCCTGTCTCTCGATAGCGTGACGGACCAAGCAGGCGACATGCTGTCGGGTGGTGAGAGCGGCGGACTGTTGAGCTCTCTATCGAGTGGTTCATTCAGTTCCGGCAGTCTGACTAACCTGACTGGTGTCATTAGCTATTGTCAGGAAAATGGCTATCTCGATAGCACCGCCGATATTGCGAAGAATCAAGTGATGGAGCAGCTTGGTGTTTCCTCGGAGCCCATGAATGATAGCGACTATCAGGAGGGATTGAGCGGTATTCTGCAGGGAGACGGCGAGTCGTTCAATCTGGCATCCTTGGGGGATACCGTCGGCGAAAAGGCCTGTGGCATAGTCGCCGACCAGGCCTTGTCCATAGCCGGGGGGTAAGACGTTATCCCAGGCCTCGTTGCGATGGGGCCTCCTGCTCTTTCACCATTCCACCTCCTTGTTATCCTTCGATACAGTTGTCCTTCGACACAGTAACTCCACGACACAGCTATCCTCCGACGCAACCTGTTGCACTGCTGTCTGGTCGACATTCGCCGTCCGACGCTGAGCTTGGTAGTTAGCCCGTGAGCCCAGTAGATCTCGGTTATTCGCTATTTCCCGGCTCGGTGCCGGAAGAGGTAGCAACAGGTGATATGGCATCGGCGGTTCTGGAATGAATATCGGTGACGGTGTTGGGGGATGGGCGGCGAGCTGGGCGCTGGGCCCGCGAGTTCGTGGCATTGACAAAAAAAGCCCCGGATGACGACCGGGGCATGGGCAAGATTCACAGCTACGAGAGATGCGGTGTGGAGATTATCACTCCCGTGTCATCCAGCAATACTGACACTGACCTCTCTATACCCTGCTGCGACTATGCCTTGCTGCGACTTGGATGGTGCAGGATGAGATCGCCGTGAATAGGCATGGGTGGTGGCGTCAAGCATCATTGAGATACGTCTACTCCAGGAGTGAGCTGGCCCTCGAGCCCTCGAGCCCAGGAGCCCAGGAGCCCAGGAGCCCAGGAGCCCGTTCGACATGATGGAGCACCCGTAGCGCACGTCTACTCTCCGGCGGGAGGGCACCTCCCGCCGGAGAGAGAGATCAGGGGCCGGGGCGACTGGGTCGTACGAGCGTGGGGGCTCGAGCGCACTATCCACGCGAGCGCCGGACAATCAGGCCGGTCAAGTAGTTCATTTCGTGAGACACTTAGACTATCGTGAGACGTAAGGTCATGCAGAAGATTGATCTACAAAGAGAATTCATAGCGGAAGAGCTCCATGTGTGAGTTGCTGGGCATGAGTGCCAATGTCCCCACTGATATCTGTTTCAGCTTTACCGGCTTCCTGACTCGCGGGGGCGGTACAGGGCCGCATCGTGATGGCTGGGGCATTGCCTTTTACGAGGAGGGGGGTTATCGCGATTTCCGTGACCCCCATCCGTCTGTTCACTCACCGATAGCGCGCTTGATCTGTGATTACCCGATCAAGTCACACATCGTCATCAGCCACATCCGCCAGGCCAATGTCGGCAAGGTGAAGCTCGCCAATACCCATCCCTTTACCCGTGAGATGTGGGGGCGCCCCTGGTGCTATGCCCACAACGGGCAGTTGACGGGGTGGGAGTCGCTACCGTTGAGCTTCTATCGGCCGGTGGGCTCCACGGATAGCGAGCATGCCTTCTGCTGGCTGATGGGCGAATTGCGTCAGCGCTTTCCCGAACCGGTCGATGATTGCCGGCAGTTGTGGCAAGGCGTGCACGAGCTGTGTGAGCGCTTGCGCGGGCTGGGTGTGTTCAATCTGCTATTGTCTGATGGACAGTACCTGTACAGCTATTGTTCGACGAAACTGGCTCATATCACCCGCAAGTCGCCCTTTGGAGAGGCGAGCCTGTCCGACGCGGAGATGATGGTTAATTTTGTCGAGCACACCACGCCGAACGATGTGGTGTCGGTAGTGGCCACGGAGCCTCTGACCGACAACGAGCGCTGGGTCCGGATGTTGCCGGGCGAGCTGCTGGTCTGGCACGAAGGGCAGATCGTTGGACGTTATCTGGCTGAGGCCACCACGGAATGAAACGACGCTATCGCCCGGCATGATAAGGCAATGGTGCTCCAGTGGAGGAGATGGCGGGCGACGTATGCCTACAATGTTTTAAACGAAAGTTTAAATCAGACGTATTACAGTTCTGGCGCGACCAGGCTAAGGTATCCCCCAGAGATGCTTCTGGACCATATGCTGGCTGTTCCGGGGCGCTGGCTGTGATTCGGTATCACCAGAGGTGGAATGGATGACAGTGCAGTGATCGGGAAAAGCTCATCAATTCCGAGGTATCGAAGAAAAAGCGATAAAGAAGATAGCTGCAGGACAAAGGGCTATAAAACAATAGGGGGCTCGCGGGGGCCTCCGGTGATGGAGAAAGTCCATGAATGAGCATGACAGCGAGACAATTGTCCGTGGAGCCGCGCTGGAAGGGCTGGACGACTATCACTCGATAATGGATATCTTCCGCCGTTCGGTGGAACGCTATTCCAGCAATATCGCTTTCTCATGCATGGGCAAGTCGCTGAGCTATCGTGAACTGGATCGTCTGTCGGCGGATTTCGCCGCCTGGTTGCAGAACGAGACATCATTGCAGCCGGGCGATCGTATTGCCATTCAGCTCCCCAACCTGCTGCAGTTCCCGGTGGCCGTGTTCGGTGCGATTCGCGCCGGTCTGGTCGTGGTCAACACCAATCCGCTCTACACCGAGCGCGAGATGGCGCACCAGTTCAAGGACTCCGGGGCGAAAGCGATCCTGATTCTGGCCAATATGGCCGACAAGCTGGAGAAGGTTCTCGACCAGACCGAGATCGAACATGTGGTGGTGACGGAGATCGGTGATCTCCACGACTTCCCCAAACGTCCGTTGATCAACTTCGTGGTCAAGTACATCAAGAAGATGGTGCCGCGCTACTCGCTCAAGAGTGCGGTTTCCTTCCGTGATGCGCTCAAGCGCGGCGGGGGGGTGGATCACCAGGATATCACCCGTGAACTGGATGATATCGCTGCGCTGCAGTACACCGGTGGAACCACTGGTCTGGCCAAGGGCACCATGCTGACCCATCGCAACCTCGTGGCTAATATGCTGCAGGCCAAGGCGGCGATTGGTTCCGGGCTCAAGGAAGGTTCGGAGATCGTGGTGGCGCCGCTGCCGGTCTACCATATCTACACCTTCACGGTGAATTGCCTGTTCATGCTGGAAGGCGGTAATCACTCGGTATTGATCACCAATCCCCGTGACCTCGATAATTTCGTCAAGGAATTGCGGGCGACACCGTTCACTGGCTTTGTGGGCCTCAACACCCTGTTCAATGCCTTGTGCAACCGCGATGACTTCAAGGCCCTGGACTTTTCGCGCCTGCACCTGACCATCTCCGGCGGCATGGCGTTGACGGGTGCCGTGGCCAGACGCTGGGAAGAGGTCACTGGTTGCCCGGTGGCGGAAGGCTATGGCCTCACCGAGACATCTCCCATTGTCAGTTTCAACCCGGTCGATGCCATTCAGTTGGGCACCATCGGCAAGCCAGTGGCCGGTACCGAACTGAGGTTGTGCGATGCAGAAGGCAAGACACCGCCACCCGGAGAGCCGGGTGAACTCTGTGTGCGTGGTCCCCAGGTGATGAAGGGGTACTGGAATCGTGATGACGAGACGGCCAGAGCCATCGATGCCGATGGTTTCTTCCATACCGGCGATATCGCGGTGATCCAGGACGATGGTTATGTGCGTATCGTCGACCGCAAGAAGGACATGATTCTGGTCTCTGGCTTCAACGTCTACCCCAACGAGATCGAGGATGTTGTCGCGGCTCACCCCGGCGTTGTTGAATCCTGTGCTGTAGGCGTTCCGGATGCCACTAACGGCGAGGTCATCAAGCTCTTCGTGGTGGCACGGGATTCATCGCTGACTGCCGAGGAGTTGCGTAGCTGGTGCAAGAAGGAACTGACCGCCTACAAGGTGCCCAAGCTGGTCGAGTTCCGCGATGAGCTGCCCAAGACCAATGTCGGCAAGGTGCTGCGCCGGCAGCTGCGTGATGAAGAGGCCAACGACAAGGGAGCCGGTGCCGACTGAGTCGGTGCGGCGTCCTGCAGGTCGGGATGGCCCGGGGGTAGAGTTGGCTCCAGGGTAGAGTTGGCTCTGGAGTGATGGTCGGCGTTACAATATCCGCTTTTATGCCCAGACGCTTCGCGCTTTCCAGCGCGAAGCGTCCTTTGCTGTGGAGCCTGGTTTTCCATCATGAGTTTCCCATCGTGAGTACCGAGACTTCGACTCCGCCCCAACGCCTTGATGATGCGACCCGCCTCAAGCAACTCGAGCCCATGCTGGAGGAGGTGATGCTGCGTGATCGTCCCGATCTGGCGAAACGCCTGTCCGGTCTGCAACGCCGTGTTCGCGAAGGCAAGCCGAGCGACCGTGGCCTGGGAGAAGTGGAGAAACAGGTTCAGCGCTCGCAACGACTGCTCGAGGCACGCCGTGCACAGCGAGTCACGCTGGAATATCCCGAGGCCCTGCCGGTCGCCGCCAGGCGGGATGACATTCTGGCCGCTCTCGCCGAACACCAGGTGGTGGTCGTGGCCGGTGAGACCGGTTCGGGCAAGACCACTCAGCTACCCAAGTTGTGTATCGAACTGGGGCTGGGACGACGTGGTTTGATCGGTCATACCCAGCCTCGACGCCTGGCAGCACGCTCGGTGGCCACGCGACTGGCCGAGGAGATGCAGGTCAATCTCGGTGATCAGGTTGGCTATCAGGTACGTTTTACCGACCAGACCAGTGATGACACCCTGGTCAAGCTGATGACCGATGGTATTCTGCTGGCCGAGACGCGACACGATCCCGACTTGCGTCGCTACGATACGCTGATCATCGACGAGGCCCATGAGCGCAGCCTCAACATCGACTTCCTGCTGGGTTATCTCAAGCGATTGCTGGAGCGACGCAGAGATCTCAAGATCATCATCACCTCGGCGACCATTGACGTCGAGCGCTTCAGTCAGCACTTCAGCCTGCCGGGGCCGGATGGTAAACCACGCCCTGCGCCGGTGATCGAAGTGACCGGGCGTACCTTCCCGGTGGAGGTGCGCTATCGGCCCCTGGTGCGTGATGCCGACGATGAGGAAGATCGCACCCTGAGTGAAGGCATTCTGCATGCCGTCGAGGAAATCGAGTCGATCGAGCGTGAGAAGCGCTGGTTCAGTGGTCCACGGGATATCCTGGTGTTCCTGCCCGGTGAGCGCGAGATCCGCGAGACGGCTGATATATTGCGCCGTGCTGACCTGCGCCATACCGAGGTGCTGCCGCTGTATGCACGGCTTTCCAATGCCGAGCAGAACCGTGTCTTTGCCGCGCACAGTGGTCGGCGCATCGTGCTGGCCACCAATGTGGCCGAGACATCGCTGACGGTGCCGGGGATTCGCTACGTGGTCGATCCAGGACTAGTGCGCATCAGTCGTTACAGCTATCGAGCCAAGATCCAGCGCCTGCCGGTGGAGGCCGTCAGCCAGGCCAGTGCCAATCAGCGTAAGGGACGTTGTGGACGTGTTGCCGAAGGGGTCTGCATTCGCCTCTACGATGAGGAGGATTTCCTTTCGCGGCCGGAATTTACCGATCCGGAGATTCGGCGTACCAACCTGGCCTCGGTGATTCTATCGATGCTGTCGCTCAAGCTCGGCAGCATCGAGGCCTTCCCGTTCGTCGATCCGCCGGATTCTCGCTTTGTCAGTGACGGTTTCCGTCTGCTGCATGAACTGGGCGCGGTGGATGAACAGCAGCGCCTGACGCCCCAGGGGCGGCGCCTGGCGCGTCTGCCGATTGACCCGCGTCTGGCCCGCATGCTGCTGGCCGGCGATGAGCAGCAATGCCTGCGAGATGTGCTGGTGGTGGTATCGGCGCTGGCGGTGCAGGACCCACGAGATCGCCCGGCAGACAAGCGCGAGGCAGCAGACCAGGCGCATCGCCGTTGGCAGGACCCTGAGTCGGATTTCGTGGCCATCCTCAATCTGTGGCAGGGCTTCGAGCAGGCTCGTGAGGAATTGTCCGGCAACCGGCTGCGGCGCTGGTGTCGCGATCATTACCTGAATTACCTGCGGCTGCGGGAATGGCATGACACCTTCCGCCAGTTGCGCCAGTTGTTGCGCGACCTCGATATCCAGGTGCCGCCACCTGCCGTGGTGGTCGAGGACGATGCCGAGCAGGTGAAGGAGCAGCGTCGCCAGGCCGGTGTCGCCATGCACCGAGCTCTGCTGACCGGTCTGTTGTCGAATCTCGGCACGTTGACCGAAAATCGCGATTACCTGGGCGCGCGTAACCGCAAGTTCATGATCCACCCATCCTCCGGGCTGTCGAAGAAGACCCCTAAATGGGTGATGGCCATGGAGATGGTCGAGACATCACGGTTGTTTGCCCGCACTGTGGCGCGCATTGACCCCCAATGGATCGAGCCGTTGGCCGGGCATCTGGTCAAGCGCAATTACAGCGAGCCGCATTGGGAGATGAAGCGGGCCCAGGTGGTGGCCTTCGAGCAGGTGACCCTGTTCGGATTACCGATTGTCGCTCGACGCAAGGTGCATTACGGCCCCATTGCCCAGCGTGAATCATGGGAATTGTTCATTCGCCGGGCACTGGTGGAAGGTGAGTTCCGCACCCGAGGTGAGTTTCTGGCCCATAACCGTGCGCTGGTCGAAGAAGTCACCGACCTCGAGGATCGTGCTCGTCGGCGTGACATTCTCGTCGACGAGGAGACACTGTTCGACTTCTACGCCGAACGGGTGCCGGAGCATATCGTCAACGGCAAGGGGTTCGAGGCCTGGCGACGCAAGGCGGAGGAGCAGAATCCGCAGTTGCTGATGTTCGATCGAGAGGCACTGCTGGCGCGGGAGGCAGAGGATGTCACCGAAGCTCAGTATCCCGATGAGTTGACTCTCGACGGCGTGCGTTACCCGCTGAGCTATCATTTTGCGCCTGGCGCTGAGGACGACGGCGTGACCATGACGGTGCCGGCAGCGATGCTGCCACAGCTGTCGGCATCACGCCTGGAGTGGCTGGTGCCTGGCCTGCTGCGCGACAAGTGCATCGCACTGCTCAAGTCGTTGCCCAAGTCGATGCGTCGCCAGGTCGTACCGATCCCTGACTGGGTCGATGCCGCTCTGGCCTCATTGACGCCAGGTGAAGGTGGACTGCGCGAGGCATTGGGAGAGTTCCTGCGCGTCAAGACCGGCGTACGGATGCATCCCGATGACTGGCGGCTGGAACAGCTCGAGCCCCATCTGATCATGAACTTGAGGGTTGTTGATCATAACGGCAAGGTTCTTGGTCAGGGGCGTGATCTACGTGAGCTGGAGCGACGCTTTGAGTCGGCGGCGGGAGAGGGCGCAAGAGCTTTGGCGCGGTCGGTGGAGGAAACCGAGCAGTGGCAGACTTTCCCTGACCAACCCCTGCCGGAGTCACGGGTGACGCATCAGGCCGGCATTCGTGTCGAGGCTTTCCCAGCCCTGGTGGCGGACAGCGAAGGGCTCAAGCTCGAGCTGTTTGATCACCCGGACAAGGCCCGTGAAGCGCACCGCAGTGGCGTGGTCAAGGCGGCCATGGAGCGCCTTGCCGACCAGGTACGGGCCATTGAGCGCCTGCCGGGGCTGGACAAGTGTGCATTGCTGTTTACCAAAGTGGGTAGCAAGCGAGCCTTGAGTGATGACCTGGTGCATGCGGTATTCCGTCAGGTCATCGCTGTAGACCCGCTGCCACGTGACGCGTCGGCGCTCGAGGCGAGGATCAACGAGGTCGGTGGCGACCTGGTGCCCCATGCCGAGAAACTGATCGCTATGCTTATACCTGCGCTGGAAGGTCACCTGGAGGTGACAAAGGCGTTGAAGGGGAATCTGAATCTGGCGTTGGCATTGGTATACAGTGATCTCAAGGCTCAGATGCAGCGTCTGGTGCACCCCGGGTTCGTAACCGAGGCAGGATCCTGGCTGGAGGCGTATCCTCGTTATATGGAAGCTGCTCTGGTGCGTCTCGAGAAGGCGCCGCGTGAGCGCATGCGTGATCAGATGCACATGCAGGAGGTCCAGCAGTTCGAGGCACAGCTGGCCGCACGTCGCGAGGCACAGCGCAAGGGGGCGGTGGAAGACCCGGCACTGGTTGAGTTCCGCTGGTGGGTAGAGGAGTTGCGTGTATCCCTGTTTGCTCAGCAACTGGGGACGGCAATGCCGGTGTCGAGCAAGCGTCTCGACAAGCGGTGGGCAGAATTGACCGGGCGTGGCTAGTGACGCTACGCCGAAGGCATTGAAATGCGCTGACACAACTGTGGGCCTGCAGTTGCGTCAACGCTGAAAGGAGAAGGGCATGACCCAAGTGGTGATCAGTGGCAGTGGGCTTTTTACCCCCGCCGAAGCAATCGACAACGATGCGCTGGTGGCATCGTTCAATGCCTGGGTGGATGCCGAGAACGCGCGCAATCGCGCGGCGATCGACGCCGGGGAAATGGCACCACTGGAGCACTCCAGCAGCGAGTTCATCGTCAAGGCATCAGGTATCCACAGCCGCTATGTCATGGATGCTCAAGGCATTCTCGACATCGAGCGTATGCGCCCGAGGTTGCAGGAACGGGACAATGAGCAGCCGGGCGTGCAGTGCGAGATGGGGCTGGCCGCGGCGGGGCAGGCGCTGTCGAACGCCGGTGTCAAGGCCGAGGACATCGACCTGCTGATCGTCGCCTGCTCAAACCTCGAACGCCCCTATCCGGCGATCGCTGTGGAATTGCAGGCGCGATTGGGGGCGGGGGGATATGCGTTCGACATGAACGTCGCCTGTAGTTCCGCCACCTTTGCCATCGAGACGGCCGCCAATGCGATCCGAGCAGGGACGGCGCGGCGTGCGCTGATCGTCAATCCCGAGATCTGTTCGGCCCACCTCAATTTCCGTGATCGCGACAGCCATTTCATCTTCGGTGATGCCTGTACTGCCCTGGTGCTCGAAGATGCGCAAATAGCCATCAGTGACGTCTGTTTTGAAGTGGTCGGTACGCGCCTGGTCACACAGTTCTCCAACGCCATTCGCAACAATGCCGGCTTCCTCAACCGTGTCACCGATGCCGACCCGTTGGCCACTGACAAGCTCTTTGTTCAGGAAGGGCGCCGGGTCTTCAAGGAAGTCTGCCCGTTGGTCGCTCGACTCATCACCGAGCACCTCGAGTCCCTGGAGATACCTCCATCAGAGGTGACGCGGCTGTGGCTGCACCAGGCCAACCACCACATGAATGACCTGATTGCCCGCCGGGTGCTGGGGCACGAGCCCGGTGAGAAGCAGGCGCCGATCATTCTCGATCGTTATGCCAATACCAGCTCCGCAGGTTCTATCATTGCTTTTGACCTCCATCATCGAGATCTTGTATCGGGGGACATCGGGGTGGTGTGTTCGTTTGGAGCAGGATACAGTGCCGGCTGCGTCATATTGCGCCGTTGCTGAGGGACCAGTGCCGTGTTGTCGAAGCTCATGATGAGTAGACGGCGTATGATAACGGAACGTGACACGATTTATTGATGGAGGGCAGTCGGACGATGGGAACTACCATGGGAGCGAGCCTGGGCAGAATAGGGCGTCGTGGTGTCATCATGATGGCGACGGTAGTGGGAATCGGTGGTTGCGCCTCCAATGGTGTATCGAGCGAACCAAACCCGGCGGACCCCTGGGAAGGCTTCAACCGCAAGGTGTTTGCTTTCAACGATGTACTGGATCGGTATGCACTGAGGCCGGCCGCGCAGGGCTACGACTATATAACACCGGACCCGTTGCAGAAGGGGGTGAGTAACTTCTTCGACAACCTCGGCGAGATCCATACCACCTTCAACAGTCTGTTGCAGGGCAAACCGCGCAATGCCGGAATCTCCTCGACTCGTTTCTTGATGAACTCGACCTTCGGTCTGGCTGGCCTGCTGGATCCGGCAACACATGCAGGCTTCATCGTCGACGATGAGGACTTCGGTCAGACCCTCGCCGTGTGGGGCGTTCCCGAAGGGCCATATCTGGTACTGCCGTTCTATGGCCCGAGCACGGTGCGTACGGCTGCGAGCTTGCCGGTGGACTACTACACCTATCCTCTGACCTATGTCGAGGATGACACCGTACGCTATACATTGCGTGGACTCGAGGTTCTCGATGCCCGCTCACAGTTGCTGGATCAGGAAGACCTGTTGCGGGGGGATCGTTACAGCTTCATTCGTGATGCCTGGCTGCAGCGTCTGCGCTTCGAGGTCAATGACGGGGAGATGGAGGATGATTCCTTCATCGACAATGATTTCGACTACGACGAAGATGCCTTCGCCGAATAAAGGCATGCTCATGCACGCGGCCAAATCCTTGATCGGTGTGATCGACCAGCCCGGTGACCATCGCGATGCATTGGTGGATGCCATTGCCCGTGATGGTCTGGCAGTATTCGCTGTCGATGAGGCCGATGAACTGCCGGAGGCGACTGTTCTGGTGGTGGCGCATGCGCGTGCCGTTCCCAGCAGTGACTGGCAGAGCCTGGCCGATCGCTGGCCGACGCTGGTCGTTACCGAGGATCGCCGCGACGACGACTTGCTGAAGGCGGTGGACGTGGGGCTGGTCGACTATGTCATCAACCCGCTGCGCCATGCCCACCTGCTGCGACGCATGATTCGTCGGGTGGTCGAGGTTCACCGGCTGGCCGCGGAGCGTGAGGCGGATCGTCGGCGTCTCGCCGAACTGAACGAGAGTCTCGAGACTCACCTCGCCATGTTGCGGCTCGATCAACAGGCCGGCGGGCAGATCCAGCGCCGCCTGTTGCCATTGCGTCCACAGCGGCTCAATGACATCGAGTGTGACTATTGGCTGGCACCTTCCCTGTACCTGTCAGGGGATTTTCTCGACATTCAGGCCTTCGACGAACGCTTTACGCTGTTCTATTTCGCCGATGTCTCTGGGCATGGGGCGTCATCGGCCTTTGTCACGGTATTGCTCAAGTACCTGTTCAATCGCTGGCAGAACGAGTGGGACGGCCAGTCACCGGAGCAGTTGGCTCCGCGTTGGCTGGACAACCTCAACCGCGAGTTGCTGGATACGGGGATCGGCAAGCACGCCACGGTATTTGTCGGCGTGATTGATCAGCAGCGCAGGTATCTTCACTATTCGCTCGGCGCCCAGTTGCCGATGCCCTTGCTCAAGTCGGCACAGGGGGTCGAGGCGTTGCCGGGCCAGGGAATGCCGGTTGGATTGTTCCCCGAGGTGGAATATCCCCAGCTTGGCTGTACACTACCCGACGACTTCTCCCTGTGGCTGTGTTCTGATGGTGTGCTGGAATGCCTGCCGGGAGCTGGTTTGAAGGAACGCCTGGAGGAACTGCAGGCCAGGGTAGAGAGTTGCAGCTCATTGGAAGAGATGCGCCAGAGCTTCGACCTGGGAGTCCTGTCGAGCGATGAAGAGGCACTCGACGACCCGACCACGGGACGTGCAGAGTTGCCGGATGACCTGACGATCATGAAGGTTAGCGGATTTCGCCATGAAAGTGCATGAAGGCCGTCTGAAGGCGGCGTTCGACTCCGGTGTGTTCATTCTCAAGCTGTTTGGTGATGTACGCCTTACGCTCTGTGCCACGCTCGATAATCAGGCGCAGATGCTGGCAGACACTCCCGGCCTGCGTGCGGTGATGATTGACCTGCGCGACACCACCAATGTTGACTCCACGGCTCTGGGCTTTCTCGCCAAAGTGGCCATGGCGTTGCGTGGGCGTCTGGAACAGCCGCCGACCATTGTGGCCGATAACCCGGATATCAAGCGCATGCTGGAGGTGATGGGGTTTGCATCCTTCTTCACCCTGGTTGAACAGCCGATAGTCGAGATCGAGGAGCTGGAAGAACTGCCGGAGCTGCAGGCGGATGAAGAGGGGATGCGCAAGCGTATCCTCGAGGCGCACCGTATCCTGATGCACATGAACGAGCACAATCGCGAAGAGTTCCAGCCGTTGGTCGAGATGCTGGAGTCACAGCGGACCAGTGACCATCAAGCCTGACGTCTCTGTCTGGCTGACTCCTGTACCAGTGTCGAAACGCTGTCATTCCCGAGAGAGGATGACGAGCCACGAATCTGCTCATGGCTCGCTCTTGTTTACTGGTTACGCAGCTCGCTCAACAGCGCTTCCAGCTTGCGCTGGTCAGCCATGAACTTGCGGATACCTTCGCTGAGCTTCTCGGTGGCCATGGCATCTTCATTCAGTGCCCAGCGGAATTCCTCTTCGTTCTGAGGCTCCGGCGTGCCTGTTTCGGCATCACTGGGAGACAGACGGCGTTCCAGCGAGCCCGTCTGCTGTTCCAGTTCTTCCAGCAGGGCAGGGGAGATGGTCAGGCGATCACAGCCGGCCAGCGCTGTCACCTCGCCGATATTACGGAAACTGGCGCCCATGACGATAGTCGAGTAGCCGTGTCCCTTGTAGTGATCGTAGATCTGCTTGACGGACTGGACGCCGGGATCGCGATCACCGGAAAAGTCGGTGTCCGGCTGCTGGGCCTTGTGCCAGTCGAGGATGCGGCCAACGAAGGGAGAAATCAGCGTGATACCGGCATCGGCACAGGCCTGCGCCTGGGCGAAGCTGAACAGCAGCGTGAGGTTGGTACGAATACCTTCGCGCTCGAGGACCCTGGCGGCACGAATCCCTTCCCAGGTGGAGGCAACCTTGATCAGGATCCGATCGGCCGGCACACCATGACGGTCGTAGCGTTCGATCAGTGAATAGGCACGTGCGAGGGTGGCGTCGGTGTCGAACGACAGCCGAGCGCTGACCTCGGTGGACACATAGCCGGGCACCAGAGCGCTGATCTCGGTGCCGATCTCGACAGCAACGGCATCCAGCGCATCGTCGATGTCATTGGCTTCACGGGCGATGGCCGCCAGGCGGGTACGACGCTCGGCATGCTGAGCCGCCTGCAGGATCAGGGAAGGGTTGGTCGTGGCATCGGTCGGGGCGAAGCGGCGAATAGCCTCCAGGTCGCCAGTATCCGCTACGACCGTGGTCATGTCCTTCAATTGAGAAAGTAGATCTGCTGCCATCGAGTATTTCCTCCGTGGGTGGGCTGCCCTTACTTTACCAAGGCCCCATGACAGGTGACAGTCAGTCGGAGCAGATGGCTGTCAGCCGATGGAAAACCCTCATGTCGAAAGGCAGGCATGGCGGGATGAAAATCCTGGGTTATCATTAGCCTTCTAGCTTTTTCCACGTTTGCCCGCAGGTCTGGTTCACCTGAGGGTCTGGAGGTTTCGTGTCACTGAATCCCCGGCGCGTTGCGCTTCTGGTCGCTGCCAATACGGCGCTGGCGCCCTTTGCCATCGATGCCTATCTCCCTGCCATGCAGTCGCTGGCGGCCTCGGTCGGCGCCAGTGTTCACCATACAGAGCTGTCATTGAGCAGTTTCCTGGTGGGCTTCGCGGTCGGCCAACTGGTATGTGGCCCGCTGTCGGATCGTCTTGGCCGCAAGCCCGTGCTGTTGGGTGGCCAGGTGGTCTTCATGCTGGCCAGTCTGGCGATCATCTTCGTCAATACCTTGCCGGAATTGCTGGTGCTGCGCTTTGTTCAGGCGCTGGGAGGAGGCGCCTGCGTGGTCAACTCGGCAGCCATCGTGCGGGATTGTTTCAGTGGGCGAGAGGCAGCCAAGGTCATGTCCACCATGGCGATGATCCTGATGCTGGCCCCCCTCGCGGCACCTGCGGTGGGTAGTCTGCTGCTGTATCTGGCTGACTGGTGGTTGATCTTCCTGTTCCTGGCTGTCTACGCACTCTTTCTGATGTGGTTGCTGAGTGTCCATCTGCCGGAAACCAGAGCGCCAGACCTGCCGGTGGCATCGCCGCGTCAGGTATTGCGCAACTATGCCAGCGTGCTGACGGATCGGCGGGCGATGGGTTATATCCTGGCGACCTCGATGGCTTTTGCCGGGATCTTTGCCTTTGTCACGTCGTCTCCATTCCTTTACCTGGAATATTACGGGCTGAGCCCCGCGATATACCCATTGGTATTTGGCGCCAATGTGTTGGTCATGGTGATGTCCAACCGTCTCAATATTCATCTGCTGCGCAAGCGCTCCCCGCAGCAGAATCTGCGCCTGGGGCTGGCCATTCAGTGGTTTGCTGGCGTGGGGTTGGTGATACTGGTGGCCAGTGGTCGGGATACGATCTATACCGTGGTGCCGCTGGTAATGATGTTTCTCGGTGTCATGGGGCTGATCTCGCCCAATGCCATCACCTCGTTGCTGGATCGGTTCAGCCATATGAGTGCCACTGCTACCGCCTTGCAGGGCTGTATCCAATTCAGCCTGGGAGCGCTCGTCGGAGTACTCGTGACGGCTTTCGAAATCGATTCCGCCTGGCCGATGGTCCTGGCGATGATCGCTGTTGCCACCATCGGTAATCTGGCACTGAGAGTGCTGGCGCGAGAAAGCGATGATTGAGTGGTGGAGTGACTTGTGGCAGAGCTGGTGGTCGTGGAGTGAGCTGTCGCCGACAGCCTGGTGGGGTGTCGGTATGGCCTTGGCACTGGGGGCTTTCGTCCAGCGTACCACCGGATTTGGTATGGCGGTGGTGGGGGCTCCGTTGATTCTGCTCCAGGCCCCTGATCTGGTGCCGGTGGTGTTGATCTTCTACGGCTTGCTGGTGTCCTGTCTGGTGGTCAGGCGCTACTGGCAGCAGATCACCATGAGCGATATTTCCACGGCCTTGATCGGCAAGGTACCCGGGACGATATTGGGGGTCTGGCTGCTGGTGGTCGCACCCATGGCAACCCTCGAATTGCTGATTGCCGGTATCGTGCTGTTTGCCGTGGTGGTTACCCTGTTTCGGCTGCGCCTGCCGGTCACTCCTGCTTCGTTGTTCGGCGCGGGTCTGGTGTCGGGCATCTTCGGCAGTGTCGCCGCCATTGGTGGCCCGCCCATGGTGCTGTTGATGCACGGTATGCCGATGGAGCGCCTGCGGGGCAGCCTCGCAGCTTTCTTCCTGATCTCGTCGTTCATGACCCTTGCGGCACTGGCGGTGGCGGGGCAGGTCAGCGGTTGGCGCTTGGGTGTCAGCCTGAGCTTTCTGCCATTGGTGGTGGCCGGGCATGCGCTGGGGGCGGCATTGGCGCCACATATTCCACGCGGCCTGTTGCAGGCGGTGTCGCTGGGACTCTGCGCGCTGGCGGCATTGAGCCTGTTGGTCAAGGCACTGAGCTGAGGCGTTGAGGGAGTGAGCGACGAGCTACGAGCTACGAGCACGCTACGCTCGAGCTTGAACCCCGAACCCCGAACCCCGGGGAAGGCACGGGATTGCCGTTTTGGCGATGAGCCGCTCGCAGCTCGAAGCTCGAGTCTCGCAGCTGTAACTCTTCGTATAGAAATGCTGCGATCCATGTGAGGTTGTCATGAGCCTGTCATCTTTCTCCGGCAATGTTGGCGTCGCGAAGGTTGACCACTTCTACCTTACAGGGAGCTCTCTCCATGAATCGCATCCTCAAGACCACTGCTATTGCCGCTGCCGTGATTGGCGTGGCGGGTGTCGCCCAGGCCCGTGACCAGGTCCGTATCGTCGGCTCCAGTACGGTTTATCCGTTTGCCAGCTATGTAGCGGAAGAATTCGGTGCGACCACCGAATTTTCGACTCCGGTCATTGAGTCCACCGGTTCCGGCGGTGGTATCAAGCTGTTCTGTGCCGGTGTTGGTGAAGGTACTCCTGACATCACCAACGCTTCACGTCGCATGAAGCCCTCCGAACTCGAAACCTGCGAAGCCAACGGTGTCACTGATATCACTGAAGCCTTCATTGGTTATGACGGTATCGCCTTCGCTCAGTCCGCCGACAACGAGCCGATGGACGTGACCCGCGAGCAGCTGTTCCTCGCACTGGCGGCCAAGGTGCCGGTCGATGGTGAGCTGGTCGACAATCCCTACCAGAACTGGAGCGATGTCGACGCTTCCCTGCCGGATCGCAAGATTGCCGTCTATGGACCGCCCACCACTTCCGGTACTCGTGATGCCTTCGGTGAACTGGTCATGGAAGCTGCTTCCGAGGAATTCGACGCCTATGGCGGCGAAGGTTACACCGATGTTCGTGCTGATGGTGCCTTCATTGATGCCGGCGAGAACGACAATCTGATCGTTCAACGCCTGGCCGAGAACAAGGATGCTTTCGGTATCTTCGGTTACTCCTTCCTCGAGGAGAATGCAGACAGCCTGATCGGATCCAATGTCGATGGTGTCGCGCCGACTCCCGAGGCGATTGGCTCTGGTGAGTACCCGGTATCTCGCTCACTGTTCTTCTACGTCAAGAACCAGCATGCGGAAGATGTCCCGGCCATGAACGAATACGCCACGCTGTTCATGAGTGAGCAGATGATTGGTGACATCGGCTATCTCAAGGGCATTGGCCTGATCCCGGCTCCGGAAGATGTCCGCGCTGAAGCACGCGCTGCGGTGGAGGGTCATGAGAAGCTGGCCGCCGCCGACCTGGGCGAGTAAGGCTCCAGCTCCGATCACGCCGGCCGGCAGCCTTGACGGGTTGTCGGCCGGTAAACGTTCCAGCGGGCTGTCGCTCGTTGTGACACCGAAATCCGAGAGACACCAATGCAGACCAATCAACTCCTGGCCATGTTCTGTGGCGCACTTCTGGTGCTGGGTCTGGTCGCCTATCTGCTGGGACGCTCGAAGGCGGCGCGAGTGCGCGCTTCCGGCACCGCGATGTATGCCCAGCCTGATCAGTATGCCTGGTTTACCGTGCTTTCGACGGCGGGGCCTGCTCTGGCGGTGGGGGCCGTTGCCTCCTTCGTCATGCTGTTGCTGGGTGCCGCTATCTCGCCGCTGTTGCTGTTGGCCGGTTGCCTGGTGGTGGCATGCGCTGGTCTGGCCATCGGCATCGCCATGGTTCGCCCCGATTTTCATGCACGTCAGGCCATCGAGAAAGTCATTCGCTTTATCCTGGCCGGTGCCGCACTGATTTCCATCTTTACGACCCTGGGCATTCTGCTGTCGATCGTCTTCGAGGCGGTACGTTTCTTCAAGATGCAGAGTTTCTGGGACTTCATCACCGGCACCACCTGGAACCCGGGAGCCAGTTTCCTGGCATCCGCGGGACGGGCCGAAGAGGGTGGGGCGGCTGCCCAGTTCGGCTCGGTGCCGCTGTTTGCCGGCACCTTCATGATCACCTTCATCGCCATGGTGGTGGCGATTCCGGTGGGACTGCTGGCGGCAATCTATATGTCAGAATTCGCGCCGCAACGGGTACGAACGATCTTCAAGCCGATACTGGAAATTCTCGCCGGTATCCCCACGGTGGTCTATGGCTTCTTCGCTGCCATCACGGTGGCGCCAATCATCGTTGCCGTTGCGGACTTTCTGGGATTCGAGGCGTCGTTCAACAGTGCTCTGGCGCCAGGTATCGTCATGGGCATCATGATCATCCCGTTCATTTCCTCGCTGTCCGATGACGTCATCAACGCGGTGCCTGACAGTATGCGCCAGGGGTCATTGGCGCTGGGGCTTACTCGGGGCGAGATGATCCGCGATATCGTGATTCCGGCAGCTCTGCCCGGCATCATCTCAGCGTCGCTGCTGGCGGTATCCCGTGCGCTGGGTGAAACCATGATCGTGGTAATGGCCGCCGGTATGCGCCCGAACCTGAGCTTCAACCCGCTGGAAGACATGACCACAGTGACGGTGCGCATCGTTGCAGCCTTGACCGGTGACCTCGAGTTCGGTAGCGCCGAGACCTTGTCGGCGTTTGCTCTGGGACTGGTGCTGTTTGTGGTGACGCTGTCCCTCAATCTGGTGTCAGTGATCATGATTCGTCGCTTCCGCGAGAAATATCGTGTCAACAACCTCTAAGGTCGTGGAGCCAAGCCAATGAGACAATCCTTCGACGATATCAGCGCCCAGCTCCGCGCTCGCCATCGCAAGTCCGCACGCCTCAAATGGACTTCCATGGGAGCCCTCGGTCTGGCGGTGCTGTTTCTGGTGCTGTTCTTTGCCGACATGACCATCAAGGGGCTGCCGGCTTTTCAGCAGGCGCAGATCCAGGTGGAAGTCGACTACTCTGAGCAGGCCAGCCAATTGCCGCTGGCGGCGGTCAACGAAGATATGCGACGCCTTGTCAGCCGCGGGTATCTGAGGTTGATCCCCGGTCGCATGCAGAACAACCCGGAATTGCTCGGCACCACAACCACGGAGTGGGTGCTGGCAGATGGGCAGGTCGACCAGTATCTCAAGGGACATCACTCACGCCTCTCCGACAGCGAGAAGGCCGTTGTGGATCGGCTACAGGAAGAGGGGCGTGCCGAGTTGCGTTTCAACACCACGTTCTTCACCAGTGGTGATTCGAAGATGCCGGAACTGGCGGGTATCGCCTCGGCGGCCATGGGCACGGTCTTCACCTTGATCGTGACGTTGGCAGTGGCCTTTCCGATCGGCGTGATGACGGCAGTTTATCTGGAAGAGTTCGCACCGGATAATCGGTTCACCCAGATTATCGAGATCAACATCAACAATCTGGCCGCCATTCCATCGATTCTGTTCGGTCTGCTGGGGCTGGCGATCTTCATCAATTTCTTCGGAGTGCCACGTTCGTCACCCGTCGTTGGTGGCTTGACTCTGGCACTGATGACGCTGCCGGTCATCATCATCGCCACGCGTACCGCACTGCGTAGTGTGCCGGACTCGATCCGTCATGCGGCCTTCGGGGTCGGCTGCTCGCGCTGGCAGGTAGTGCGAGATCATGTACTGCCGCTGGCATTGCCCGGCATCATGACCGGTTCGATCATTGGCCTGGCACAGGCCATGGGCGAGACCGCACCGCTGATCATCGTTGGTATGGTGGCCTTCATTCCTGATGTCACCAACTCCTTTACCGAAGCAGCCACCGTGCTGCCGGCACAGATATTCACCTGGGCTGGTGAGCCGGATCGCGCCTTCATCGAGAAGACTTCCGGCGGCATTCTGGTGCTGCTGGCCATCCTGGTGACGCTGAATGCGTCGGCGGTGGTGCTGCGCAAGAAATTCGAGCGTCGTTGGTAGCGGCGTCATCACACAGGATAAACTGCCATGAATATCAAGGTTGCCCAGCGCGGAGAGAATGTGATGAAGCAGGACGAACTCGGTCAGCCCGTCACGCGCAACGAAGATGCCAACCACGAGCTGAGCATTCGTGTCCGTGATCTGGACCTCTGGTATGGTTCCTTCCAGGCGCTCAAGTCGATCAACATGGACCTGTACCAGAAGAACGTGACGGCTCTGATCGGGCCTTCCGGGTGCGGTAAGTCCACCTTCCTGCGCTGCCTCAATCGCATGAATGATCTGATACCGAGTGTCAGCCTCACCGGCTTGATCGAGATGGACGGCCGTGATGTCAATGAATCGAAGATGGATGAGGTGGCGCTGCGTCGTCGTGTGGGCATGGTGTTCCAGAAGCCGAATCCGTTTCCCAAGTCGATCTACGACAACATCGTCTATGCGCCACGCATGCATGACCTGGTCAGCCGCAAGGCCGACCAGGACGAGTTGGTGGAGAAGGCGCTGCGTGATGCCGGCCTCTGGGAAGAGGTCAAGGACAAGTTGCAACAGCCGGGCACCTCGTTGTCCGGCGGTCAGCAGCAGCGTCTGTGTATCGCCCGTGCCATCGCTGTACAGCCGGATGTGATCCTGATGGATGAGCCGACCTCGGCACTGGATCCGATTTCCACAGCGACCATCGAAGACTTGATGGACAAGCTCAAGCAGCAGTTCACCATCATTACGGTCACCCACAACATGCAGCAGGCCGCGCGTGTGGCGGACTATACCGCCTTCTTCCACCTCGGTGAGGTGGTGGAATACAACGATACCAAGACCATGTTCTCCAACCCTTATACCAAGAAGGCTGAGGACTACATCACCGGGCGCTACGGCTGATATTGTCGTTTTCGGTGGTATGCACGGGGAGGCTTTGGCCTCCCCGTGTCGTTGCAGGCATTCCCCATGTCGTTGTTGGCATTCATTTGCGCCGCAGGCCTCGCATCGCCCATAGGCCCAGCAGTGGGCCGGGCAGCAGCAGCCAGGCCACCGAAGGTCCCAGACTGGCCCAGAGTTGGCTACCCAGCCAGATGCCGGGAAGCGTGAGGGCGAAACCAATCGCATTCATGACGGCAAGGGTGGCCCCGACACGGTCGCGTGGCGCGGCTTCGGAGGCCAGTGATGAGAATTGGGCCGAGTCGGCAACCACACTGAATCCCCAGAGTCCGAGTAGCGCCAGCAATAGCGAGGGAGGAAGCTGGCCAATCAGCGGATAGACCAGACATAAGCTGCCGGAAGTGGCCAACGCCAGGTTGGCCATGCGGTGCCTGCCATGGCGTCGGCTGAAATGCCCGGCCGCGATGCTGCCGGGCATTCCCAGCGCGATGACGGCAAAGGACAGCCAGGCGATCCAGCCGGGACCTAACCCTAGACGGTCGATCTCCCTGGCGACCAGCAAGGGAACCAGTAACCAGAAGGCATACAGCTCCCAGCAATGGCCGAAGTAGCCTCCAGCGGCCGCGCGAAAGTTGCGACTCCGCCAGGCGGCCAGCCCCTCGGTCAGGCTGACACCAGACGAGGTGCCGGGTAGATGGGGGCCATCACCCAGCCAGCGTACGGCAAGGCCCCCGCCGACGGCCAGTAGCGAGGTCAGTGCCAGGGTCCAGCCCCAGGGGAGAGACAGTGTCATGCCCCGCACCAGATGGGGCATGGCGGTACCCAGCGTCAGCATGCCCACCAGCCAGGCCAGCGCCGCTCCAGTATGTCGAGGCGTCCAGCCGATCACCAGCTTCATACCCAGTGGATAGATGCCCGCCAGGCAAAAGCCGGTGAGCCAGCGCAAGGCCAGCGCCAGATGCGGCTGGTCGATGACCATGATCATCGCCAGATTGCAGCTGGCGCCCAGCAGGCTGGCAACGAGAAACACCTGACTGGCACGAAAGCGGTCAGCGAGGCCGGTGGTGGCAATCAACAGGGTGCCGAGGATGAAGCCCAGTTGCACGGCTATCGTCAGTTGACCAATGACGGCTTCGTCGAGCCCGACCTGTGACACAAGCGTTGCGGCCACGCCGTTGATGCTGAACCACAACGAGGTGCCGCACCACTGGGCAAGGACGATAACCGGCAGGGCGAGTCGCTGGCGCTGAGGCATGGAGAGCGGAGGTCCGAAGAAGTGACTGAGCATGGGCAAGCCCCGGCAGGAGTACCGGCCGGGACTGGGTTCGGAATGTCAGTCGATCAGTTCGACGGCCACGGCGGTAGCTTCGCCACCGCCGATGCACAGGCTGGCGATGCCACGTTTGCCACCGCGCTGGCGCAGGGCATGAATCAGGGTAGCGATGATGCGTGAGCCGGTGGAACCGACCGGATGGCCCTGGGCACAGGCGCCACCGAACACATTGACCTTGTCGTGGGGCAGGCCGAGATCATCCATGGCCATCAGCGTGACCACAGCAAAGGCTTCGTTGACCTCGAAGAGGTCAACATCCGATACCTTCCAGTCGAGCTTCTTGAGCAGCTTGTCGATGGCACCGACCGGAGCGATGGTGAACTCGCTGGGATGGAGAGACTGGGTGCTGTGGCCGACCATGCGTGCCAGCGGTTTGGCGCCGAGGCGCTGAGCGGCTTCGGCAGAGGCCAGAATCAGTGCCGATGCGCCATCGGAGATCGAGCTGGCATTGGCCGCGGTGATGGTACCGTCGCTGGAAAATGCCGGACGCAGACTGCGAATGCGGTCGAGCTTCGCCTGGAAAGGCTGTTCATCGTGCTCGACCACACTGTCGCCCTGGCGGGTGGTGACGGTTACCGGTGCCATCTCGGCGTTGAGGTGTCCGGCTTCGGTGGCCTGCATGGCACGCTCGAGGGAGGCGATGGCGAAGTCATCCATGCGCTCGCGGCTGTAGCGGCGGTCGTCGGCCACCTGCTGAGCAAAGCTGCCCATCAGCTTTCCGGTTTCTGCATCTTCCAGCCCGTCGAAGAACATATGGTCCTTCAGTTCGCCGTGCCCGAGGCGGTAACCCGTGCGCGCCTTCGTCAGCACGTGAGGCGCATTGGACATCGACTCCATGCCACCGGCCAGCATGACTTCTCCACTGCCGGCCTTGATCAGGTCATGAGCCAGCATGGCTGCCTTCATGCCCGAACCACACAGCTTGTTGATGGTAGTGGCACCGATGCCGTCGGGGATTCCGGCCTGGCGCATTGCCTGTCGGGCAGGCCCCTGCTTGACACCTGCTGGAAGTACGCAGCCGAGGATGCCCTCATCGATGGCATCGGCGCTGATACCGGCTCGCTCGACAGCCGCCTTGATGGCGGTAGCAGCCAGTTGTGGCGCGGTGAGCGAGGCTAGTGACCCCAGCATCCCGCCCATGGGGGTACGGGTAGCGGACAGAAAAACGATATCGCTCTGGCTCATGGTGAAAACTCCTGGCGCCGGTACATCCTCCACGGCACTGTCTGGGGGAATGATCGAATTGTGATTGTGGTCTGTGCCGGGGGGCTGTGGCAGCAACGTCTGCATGATCCTGTCGTCATGGTCTTCAGTGTGGCCCAGCAACGAGAAACCTGCTCATCGGGCGCTGGTTCATTGACCCCGGCAGTGCGCTATGCTTTGCTCATCAAAACCAAGCAAGCGCTAGTGTAACTGCGGATGAATGTAATGAATGACTCGCCCCGCCGCAAGGAATTGACCCGTCTCGCCGCTCAGCTTTTCGTCCAGGAAGGCTTCGATCGCACCACGGTGCGCATGCTGGCTCAGGAGATGGGCATCAAGTCCGGCAGCCTTTTTCACCATTTTCGTGACAAGCAGGAAATTCTGGCGGTGGTGATTGAGGAGGGCACACAGAATGCCCTCGCTCTTGCACGGCAGGCATTGGAACGCAGTGACCCTGAGCCGTTGGCGCGTCTGCATGCGCTGGCCAGAGCTCATCTGGAAACCTTGTTGACCGACCGCAATGCCCATGTGGTGGCGCTGTACGAATGGCGGCGTCTGGATGTCGAGGCCCGTGAACACCTCACGCATCTGCGTGATGCCTACGAACAGCTATGGAACGAGGTCATTGACGATGCCATCACCGCTGGCCTGGTCAAGGGCGAGCGTGCACTGGTCGCCAGGTTCGTGCTCGGAGCACTCAATTGGACAGTGCGCTGGTATGACCCCGACGGCGCTCGTCAGCCAGAGCAACTGGCCGATGAGCTGGTGACGATGATCACCCAGCGTAGCTGACAGGCCAGGCGTCTTGCATCTGGAGCCTGGCGCCTGAGCCTTACCCGGCAATCATTATTTAAAATCTCTTCATTTCAAGTCTTTTCGCGGATCAGCGTGAAGACTGAGTCATTGTAGCCCCATCACCTCCGACCATTGTCCAGGCGACCCTGTCTTGTCTGTCCATGGGTTAGGTTCTACCTTGTACCAAGCGCTTGTTAGGTTGACGCTTACGTCAACGGCATGTTTTTCGGGTGCGAATGCAACTTCTTGCACCGTCATCAAGCATGCCAGTCATCGCACTGTCCGTTGCAGTACTGTCCATGGCAGTACTATTCATCGCAATACGCCCAACAATCACAATGCATGAGGACACCACATGAGCCGCCACGCCAAACCGGTAGACTACGGCCAATACCTGACCGAGTTTCGCATCGAGGATGTCATTGAATGCCTGGATGACCATATGGATGGATGCTTCAATGCCTATGAATCCTGTTGTGGTCGGCATGTGCGTGCCGGAAGAGGCGAGACCATAGCGCTGATTCATGAGGCGACGGATGGTGCCGTTACCCGGTTGAGCTATGCCGAGCTGGAGGAGCGCAGTGCTCGGCTGGCCGGCTGGTTGGCGGGGCAGGGCATTGGTATGGGAGATCGCATCGCCTGCATGTTGCCTCGCTCGCCTGAATTGCTGGTTACCGTACTGGCCACCTGGCGTCTGGGGGCCGTCTACCAGCCGCTGTTCACGGCTTTCGGTCCGGATGCAGTGGAGTTTCGTCTGGCACGGGCCGACACTCGACTGGTGATCACCGATGCGGCGAATCGCAGCAAGTTCGATAGCCTCGCCAACTGCCCGCCGGTGTTGTCGGTGGATGGCCCCGACTCGGACCATGGGGAGGACCTTGACTGGGACCGTGCGCTGGAGACCTCGGCCATCAGTACTCCGCCACCACGCCTGCCGGGTGATGCGCCCTTTCTGCAGATGTTCACCTCAGGCACCGTCGGCAAGCCCAAGGGAGTCGCTGTGCCTCTTTCGGGGCTGGTGGCCTTCCGGCTCTACATGGAGCTGGCCATCGAGCTGCGAGAGGATGATCGGTTCTGGAATATGGCCGATCCCGGTTGGGCCTACGGACTCTATTACGCCATCACCGGGCCGTTGCTGCTGGGGGCGACCACCCACTTCTGTGAGGCCGGATTTTCCGCCGAGGGTGCCATGGCGTTCATGAAGCGTCATTCCATTACTAACTTCGCAGCGGCCCCGACCGCCTATCGCTTGATGAAGGCTTCCGGGCTGTTCGACGAGGCCTCCGCAGAGCTGTCGTTGCGGTCGGCCAGCTCCGCCGGTGAACCGCTTAATGCCGAGGTCGCTCACTGGGTGGAGGCGAACCTGGGGTGCCCGGTCATGGATCACTATGGTCAGACCGAAACCGGCATGACCTGCAACAACCACCATGCCCTGAATCATGTGCGCCATGAGGGAGGTATGGGTATGCCCATGCCGGGCTATCGACTGGCAGTGCTGGACGCCGAGTACCGAGAGCTGCCGGCTGGCGAGCCCGGTGTGCTGGCGGTGGATGTCGAGCGCTCACCGGTGCACTTCTTCGCCGGCTACACATGGCAAGAGAAACATCCCTTTGCGGAAGGCTATTACCTCACCGGCGATGTGGTCATTCGCAACGACGACGGCAGCTTTCAGTTTGCCGGTCGCGATGATGACATCATCACCACAGCGGGTTATCGCGTCGGTCCTGCCGATGTCGAGAACTCGGTGATGACTCATCCCGCCGTCGCAGAATCAGCGGCGGTGGGACAGCCTGATGAAATACGCGGTGAGATCATCAAGTCCTATGTGGTGCTGCGTGATGGCTTTGAGCCCAGCGATGCCCTGGCAGATGAGATTCGCCAGCAGGTACGTGAGCGGCTCTCGAGCCACGCCTACCCGCGGGTCATCGAGTTCGTCAATGATCTGCCCAAGACCCCCAGCGGCAAGATTCAGCGCTTCAAGTTGCGCGCTGCCGCCAATCACTGAACCTGAATCCGGCTTTCCGGAAATATTCTCTCGGGAAGCTGCTCCATGAAAAAACGTGCTGAAGCGTGTCTGAGCGAAGATCCTGGAAGACCTTGATAGCACTGAGAGACGTACTGAAGAAAATACGGGAGAAGAGTGTCGATGCACATTGAATCAAGAACCTTCCTGATCACTGGTGCGGCTTCGGGCCTGGGGGCTGCCTGTGCCGAGCGCCTGGTCGAGGGAGGAGGCCGAGTGGTGCTCTGTGACCTCAGTGACGCTATCGACCCCCTTGCCGAAAGGCTGGGCGATGCCGCCATCGCGGTGCGTGCTGATATCACCTCGGGCGAGCAGATGCAGTCGGCGGTCGAGGCCGCGGTCACCCATGGCGGTGAGCAGGGGCTGGCAGGGGTGATTCACTGCGCTGGAGTGGTCAGCGTGGCCAAGCTGGTTGACCGCCATGGCCAGCCAGCTGACCTCGAGAGCTATGCGCGCACGGTACAGATCAACCTGGTGGGTACCTTCAACGTCATGCGCCTGGCAGCAGCGGCCATGGCCAACAATGCTGCCGGGGAGGATGGAGAGCGGGGCGTGATCATCAACACTGCCTCGGTGGCTGCCTTTGATGGCCAGGTGGGACAATGCGCCTACAGCGCATCCAAGGCGGGAGTGGTCGGGATGAGTCTGCCTGCGGCACGGGAGCTGTCGCGCCACGGTATTCGCGTCATGGCAATTGCGCCAGGGGTATTCGAGACGCCGATGATGGGTGATATTCCGGATGACGCGGTCTCCGCACTGGCACAGGCCGTTCCCTTTCCCAAGCGCCTTGGCAAGCCGCTGGAGTTTGCTCGCCTGGCGGAGCAGATCATCGTCAACCCCATGCTCAACGGTGAAGTGATCCGTCTTGACGGTGGCATTCGCATGCAATGACAGCAGGGGATGATGAATCATGAGTCATCCCAGGTAAATTTAAAACGAACGCTTGACCGTGACCTGCTCGAACGCTATTTTCAAACGAATGTTTGAACAGCGGTGCCGAGTCACGGATGTCTTGTGTCGGTCACTCCGGATCTCGACGCTGTTCGCCCCGACGAACAACGACGCTTCCCACGTATGTGGGGCGATATCACTGGAGTAGAACAATGCCCGACTATCAGGCTCCGCTACGTGACTTGCGTTTTGTGATGGACGAAATGCTTGATTATCCCGGGCACTATGCTCGACTGCCGGGCATGGAGCAGGCTTCCCCGGATATTGTCGCCGCGATCCTGGAAGAGGGGGCGCGTTTCTCCCGTGACGTGCTGCTGCCCTTGAACCAGGTCGGTGACCGTCAAGGGTGTCGACTGGAAGAGGGCGAGGTAAAAGCGCCGGAGGGTTTCCGCGATGCCTACCAGCGCTATGTTGAAGGTGGTTGGCCAGGGCTTGCCGGTGATCCCGAGTACGGTGGGCAGGGCCTGCCGCATTCACTGGCCATGGTGCTCTCGGAAATGGTCTGTGCCACCAACCTGGCCTGGGGGATGTATCCGGGGCTTTCCCATGGCGCTGCGGATGCACTGCGGGCCCATGGCACTGAGGAACAGAAGACCACCTACCTGACCCACCTGGTCGAGGGGGACTGGACGGGCACCATGTGTCTGACCGAGCCTCATTGTGGTACCGACCTCGGCCTGATCAAGACCCGTGCTCAGCCCAACGAGGATGGCAGTTACGCCATCAGTGGCACCAAGATATTCATTTCGGCCGGTGATCACGACATGGCCGACAATATCGTGCATCTGGTGCTGGCGCGGCTGCCGGATGCCCCGCAAGGGTCGAAGGGGATTTCGCTGTTCGTGGTGCCGAAGTTCCTGCCGGATGCCGAAGGGCGTGCAGGTGAACGCAACGCGGTGGCCTGCGGATCGCTGGAACACAAGATGGGTATCCACGGCAACGCCACTTGTGTGATGAACTTCGATCAAGCCACGGGCTTCCTTGTCGGCCAGCCGAACAAGGGGCTGGCGTGCATGTTCACGATGATGAACTCGGCACGTATCGGCGTCGGCATTCAGGGGTTGGGCCTGACCGAGATGAGCTTCCAGAACGCTCTGGCCTACGCTCGTGATCGCCTGCAGATGCGCGCACTCTCTGGACCGAAGGCGGCAGACAAGCCTGCAGATCCGATTATTGTGCACCCCGATGTCCGTCGCATGCTGCTGACTCAGAAGGCTTTCGCCGAAGGGGGACGCATGCTGGTGCTGTATGCTGCCCAGCTGGTGGATGTGGTCGAGCACAGCGATGTTGTTGACGAGCGTGAGCATGCTGATTCCTTACTGGGGCTGCTGACGCCGATCGTCAAGGCCTTCCTCACCGAGGTGGGTTTCGAGGCAGCCAACGAAGGTATTCAGGTGTTCGGTGGTCATGGTTTCATTCAGGAGTGGGGGATGGAACAGCTGGTCCGCGATGCTCGTATCACCCGTCTCTACGAGGGGACCACCGGTATCCAGGCGCTGGATCTGCTGGGTCGCAAGGTGCTGATGAGCCAGGGCGAAAGTCTCAAGCTGCTGACGCGGGAGATCCATCGATTCTGCAAGTCCCGGGCAGACGACGAAGCACTGAAGGAGTTCATCGACCCTCTGGCGCGTCTCAATGGCGAATGGGGCGAGCTGACCATGGAGATCGGTATGCGCGCCATGCAGGATCGCGAGGAAGTTGGCGCGGCCAGTGTCGACTACCTGATGTACTCCGGGTACGTGACTCTGGCCTGGCTGTTCGCGCGCTCGGTGGAGACGGCACGGCAGGCTCTTGCCAAACAACCCGCGGATGCAGCCTTCTACCAGGCGCGTATCGATACCGCTCGTTTCTATTTCCAGCGCCTGTTGCCACGCACTCGCGCACACGCCCAGATGATGCGAGCTGGTGCCGAGTCGTTGATGGCCATGGATGCGGAGAACTTCGGTTTGGGCTTCGAAGTGTAGGCCTTCACCTCGAAGTACATGAATTGCTCTCTCGGCCGGTGTTGGCCAGTGGTTTGGCGGTGAGGTTTCCTCACCGCCTTTTTTGTTTCCGGACGTCGACGGCAGATGCCTGTTTCATGGCTGACGGATTGGAGTGATGTCAGAATGGGCAGGAGCTCTCTGGGCTGCCAGCAGCCCAGTTCCTTTCGAGATCGTTGGGAGATATATCCATGGCAACGCCAGCCGGAGTTGATGAGATATGCATCCGTATCGAGCGTCCCGATGACGTTGCGACGATCCAGCGCATCACCGGACAGGCGTTCGCACAGGTAGCGCATGCCAGCGGCAGTGAGGCTCGGATCATTGATAGCTTGCGTGAGGCAGGAGTGCTGTTGTCCTGGGTCGCTGAGTCTGCCGAAGGTGGGGTGGTCGGGCAGGTGTCATTATCCCCGGTGTGGATCGGAGACAGCAGTGAAGGGTGGTTCGGCCTTGGACCGATTGCTGTTGATCCTCAGTATCAGCGGCGGGGTGTTGGGTCTCGACTGGTCGAGACCGCCATGTCTTACCTCCGTAGCATCGGCGCCTGCGGCTGCATTCTGATCGGAGATCCGGGCTGGTATCGGCGCTTCGGTTTTCTCCCCGCGCCGGATATGCACTTCGCCGAGGTGTCGGCACCATGGCTAATGGTGTTGCCATTCGTGGAGGATTGGCCGCGAGGAGAAGTGCATTATCATCCCGCTTTCATGTCTGCACTGGCTTGACCTGGGCCTCACTTGTAGAGTGGTCGTATAGCCAGGGAGGGCTTCATGATTCACCAACTCACACCAGATCTGCACATCGAGTCGCTTGGACCTCAGCATATCGAAGGCCTGTGGCGTGCCGTTGACAGTAGCCGCAGTAGCCTGCGTCACTGGCTACCCTGGGTGGATACGACCCACAGTCGTGATGACACTGAGGTTTTCGTGACGGCTGCGAGGGCGGAGCGTCGGTTGGGCACGGCCTGGCATTTCGCCGTGATCGAGGGCGGAGCACTGATCGGTACCTGTTCGTTCAACCGTATCGTCGAGGCCCACCGCTGGGCCTCGCTGGGTTACTGGCTGCATCAGCAGCATGTTGGCAGAGGCGTGATGACGCGCTGCGTTGCGGCCCTGATCGACATCGGTTTCACCGAGCTGGACCTGCATCGTCTGGAAATCCGTTGTGCGCGAGGCAATCAGCGCAGTCGTGCCATCGCCGAACGGCTGGGATTCGAGGTCGAGGGGTGCTTGAGAGAGTGTGAGTGGGTCAACGGTGAACCGCTCGATCACATGGTGTACTCACGGTTGCGCAGGTAGCGCATCGACCTGGTGCAGGAATATCCCGAAGCACTGGAGACCTGAATGAGCAATGGACCCTATATGCGTGGTGAATGCCAATGCGGGGCAGTCGCGTTGTTGGTGACCGGCAGCGCCCTGGCAGGAGACGAGAAGTCAGGCTTGATATGGTGGCGCCAGCAGGACCTGCAACTGGCCCAGGGAGAGCTCCTCGAACGGGATCTTGGTGATCGCACCATCGCCAGCTGTGCCGAGTGTGGGCAGCAGGTCTGGATGATCTTTCCCGGGCGCGATGATATCGAGACGCCTCTTGCCTTGTGGCCGTTTGATTAGCGGTCACTCGATCAGTGGCTCAGGCAACCTCTTGCATGAACCACACAAGCCACATCCATGGCATTCATCGAAGAGGAACATGCCCATGTCATTCGGTGAGGAGGAAAGGACCCGCCTTCTGCCGCTGCGATAGCGTTTGCTCGGAGCCTCGGCGCCAGATGATGTTATTGATCCGGATCTGAACTGCCGATGGCAGGATAACCAAGGGCCTCACGTAGTTGCTGGGCGTGCTCGGCTATCCAGCGTGGATCGATGGGCCCCCAGCCTTCAATGGCATAGTGGCCGATATTGTGTCGCTGACCGGGCTCGGCAATGAAGCGGCAGTCAATATGCAGCTCCTCCAGCGCGGCCAGAGTGTCCTGAGCCGTGCGGCGAGGCATACCGGTAGCCTTCATCAGGTCCGGCACACTGGCGATACCCTGATCAATGAGGTGGGCCACATACAGACGCCGATAGAAACTGGTACGAGTCTTGCTTGGGGTTGTACTTTTCTGAGTTGCACTTTTCTGAGTTGTATTGCTCAAGGTTTTATTGCTCTGAGTTGTGTTGCTCAAGGTTGCCATGGACACCTTTCGAAGGGGTAGGGAGGTCGCCGTCTTGACCTGGGTCAGTAGTCGTCAGCAGGTGCCGTACTAGAGTGGCTGCTGGTCTGATCAAGCAGGATGCCAGCACCATTGTATCAGTGAGTCGAGCCCCTGGGCTGTCGACTCCATTCCGCCCGTGCTCCTGATCCTGATCGATACCCACCCATTGTCGGCACAGCGTATGTGCCCAGATCATCAGGAAACGATACAGCGCAATGTTGATCTGCAGGCCACCGCTTGCCACAGGACAGAGTCACCTGCGTCGGACGTTACCTCTGGCCGCTCTGTCGTGCATGACGTTACACCCGGTCCGTCGCGCTCCTCCAGGCCGCACATTGCCATTCGATACCCTGCTCATTCACCGCAGTTGCAACGACTCTGGCGAGAGGGTGGTCTGCTCCGGGCGCAGATTCAAGGTAGTGTTGCTGGAAAGTCTGGTGCTGGCCACATCCCCGGCGCGGGAAATGGCGCCTGGCTCCTGCATCATTGGACCGCTTCCGCCGGGCCGCTATGAACTGGTGGACGATAGTGATCTCAGGCAGCCCCTCTGCTCGATTCTGGTTGTGGCCAGTCACGCACCCGGGGACAGGCGCCGTCAGCGCTGACGACCCGGCCCCATGGAAGTGCGTTGTCTTTCAGCCGATGAAGGGCGCCTTCATGGCGTGGATGATGCGCTGCATCTCTTCGTCGCTGGTGATATAGGCTGGCATGGTGTACAGCCAGCGTCCGAAGGGGCGCAGCCAGACGCCGTTCCGTCGTGCCTGTTCAGCAACTCCCGTCAGGCGTGATGGATCCTTCACCTCGATGACACCGGTGGCACCAAGGGTTCTGACACTCGCGACATCCGGGTGATGGCGCAGGTCTTCGTCGCCAGTGAGGCCGTCGCGCAGCATGCCGTTGAGTCGGCCGATCCGAGCGAGATAGTCATCGTCCTCGAAGACTCTCAGACTCTCCAGTGCCACACGACACGCCAGTGGGTTGCCCATGAAGGTGGGGCCATGCATGAAGGCATGCAGAGGACTGTCGCCGATGAAGGTATCGTGCACGGCGCCGTTGGCCAGCGTTGCTGCATGCCCCAGGTAGCCTCCCGTGAGTCCCTTGGACAGCACCATGATGTCGGGGCTGACATCGGCGTGGTCAGCGGCGAACGTCGCGCCTGTACGGCCAAACCCGGTGGCGACTTCATCGAAGATCAACAGGACATCAAACTCATCGCAGAGCGCGCGGGCACCACGTAGATAGTCCGGAGATGTCATGTTGAGGCCGCCTGCTGCCTGCAACAGCGGTTCCATCAGCAAGGCGCCGATTTCCTCGTGGTGCTGTTCGAGCACGGCACGTAGTGCTGCCAGGTCCCGGGAAACAGCCTCGGGGGGGGCATCGAAGCCGGCCTCTGGCGCTGGAGCAAAGTGGTGTTGGGGCAGAAAGCCCGCGAACAGCGAATGCATGCCTTCCTCGGGGTCGCACACCGCCATGCAGCCGGCGGTGTCGCCGTGGTAGGCCTTCATCAGCGACAGCATACGGTGTTTCTGTGGTTGTCCACGTAGATAGTGATACTGCACGGCCATCTTCATCGCCACTTCCATGCCGACCGAACCACTGTCGGAAAAGAACACATGATTCAGGCCGTCCGGCGTAATGCGGACCAATTCGCTGGCCAGCTGATCGGCGGGTTCGTGGGTCAGGCCGCCAAGCATGACATGGCACAGCGTCTCGGCTTGTTGCTGGATAGCGCGAACCAGTCGGGGGTGCCCGTAGCCGTGGATCATGCACCACCAGGAGCAGGTCGCGTCGAGCAGTTCCTCTCCGGTGGAAAGACGAAAGTGGGTTCCCTTGCCACCAGTGACGCAGGGTGCCGGTGGTTGAGAGGCAAGATGGGCGTAAGGGTGCCAGACAGCTGAGGACATCATGGCTCCTGAAAAAAGGATAAGAGTGGTAAACATTTATTGATGTGAATAGTTTACCATTCTCGATGCCAGATGCATCAGTCGTCTTGTGGCGGGGGAGTCAGCGCTGTGATCGGTGCTCGCTGGTGTCGAGGCGTTCGAGGAAATTCCGGAACAGGAAGCCTTCCTTGCCCTTGAGGGAGCGACTCAGGCAGTCGATGAACTCGCGGCGCGAATAATGGAAGAAGCGTGGCGCCTTGTAGGCGTCCAGGTCGATGGCAACAATATCGCCGTCGGCTACGAGGAAGTTGTTGGTATGCAGCCCGCGGCAGTGGATACGGTTCCGGCACAGGGTCACCAGGATCTCGACAAAGCGATGCTGTAACCTGGCATCGTTGCCGATCACATCATGCAGGGCCACACCGTGGATATTCGCTGTCACCAGGCGGTAGCGCTCTGCCGACAGGATCTTCGGCGTGCTGATGCCGAGGGCTTCGAGGCGCCTGGCGACATGGCGGAAATTGTGGCCCGGGTAGCGACGAATACCCAGTCGGTAGCGCCATTTGTCTCGCGTGTTGGGGGTGAAGGTCTTGATGAAGGCATCCTGGTCCGGGTCGTAGTGGACGCGGGAATACTTTCCAGTCTGGATCAATTGCAATGACATGGGAATATCCTGGTGCATGCCTGGCGCGCAGAAGGAGCGGGCCGTCAGCTGTCCTCATCGAATCGGGATGCAAAAAGGGCTTCAACAGCATCGAGCACCGCTTCGGCATCCTCGCCATCTGCATCGATGGTCAGTTCGGTACCACAGGGTGCGGCCAGCATCAGTAGCGTCATGATATTGCTGGCGTCGCCGGAGAGCTTGCCGTGGCGCACCGTAACAGTCGCCTGAAAGGGTTGGCAGCATTGTACCAGCCGAGTGGCGGCCCTGGCGTGCAGGCCCCGTTTGTTGATCAAGGTGAGCTGTCGACTCGGCATGCATCAGTCTCCTGTCGAGTCGAGGAGACGTTGGTGGCCGAGTTCTCGATGGCGCAGGCGAACACGAGAGTGGTGGGTGGCCAGGGCGGTAGCAATACGTTCGGCAAGATGCACTGAGCGATGCTGGCCACCGGTACAGCCAATGGCAACGGTAAGATAACTGCGCTGGCTGGCTTCATACTCCGGTAGCCACTTCTGTACCCAGTTGAGTATATCGTTCTGCATGTCGGCGACAATCGGGTAGGCGTCCAGGAAGTCGGTAATGGACTGGTCGCGCCCGGTGGCATCACGTAGTGTCGGGTCCCAGTAGGGGTTGGGCAGGCAGCGTGCATCGAAAACGATATCGGCGTCCGGCGGTACGCCGCGCTTGAAGCCGAAGGACTCCACTGTGAGAGTCAAGTTTGCGGCGCTGTGACCGGCGACCTGTTCGGCAATCCGCGCGCGCAGCTCATGCACAGAAAGCCGTGTGGTGTCGATCACCAGATCAGCGACATCACGAATACCGCTCAGTGCCTGTTCCTCGCTATCGATGGCTTCGGCCAGTGTCATGTCACTGTAGCGTGTCAGCGGATGACGGCGGCGGGTATGCGAATAGCGTTCGAGCAACACCCTGGCATCGCTGGTCAGATAGACCACCTGGCAGTGCAGATTGTGCTGCTTGAACTCCGCCAGGGCGGATGGGAAACGTTGCAGTGCCTCAGGCAGGTTGCGCGCATCGATGCTGACAGCGATACGCCTTGAATGCCCGTTCTCCAGTTCGCCGACCAGCGAGGCCAGCAGCATGGCCGGGAGATTGTCGATGGCATAGAAACCCAGATCCTCCAGGGCCTGAAGGGCAACGGACTTGCCCGAGCCGGACCGGCCACTGATGATCACGAGTTGCATTGACGATCTCCCGCTCATGGGTTGCCTGGGCCATGCCCGGCACTGAATGACAGATGGTGGTGCTGGAAGGATGAAGCGGCAGCCGAGGTTCAGCTGTCGCTATCCTGATCGGAGGCAACGCGAAGAATAGCCTCCTGCAGTCGTTCGTGCAGCTCACGTTGAGAGCCCGCCTGGCGCAGTCGCTGGCGCGTTTCGGCATCATTCATGACACCGGCGACCTGACCGAGTAGAGCAAGGTGAGCTTCATCGGCTTCTTCGGGCACCAGCAGCACGAAGATCAGGTCGACGGGCTCACCATCAATGGCATCGAAGTCGATCGGTTCCGCCAGCTTCAGAAAGCCGGAGATCGGAGCCTTGCAATGCGGGTTGCGGGCATGAGGAATGGCAACACCATTGCCTATCCCGGTGCTGCCGAGTCGCTCACGACCGATCAGACGGCTGAATACTTCCTGGCTATCCAGGCTTGGCGTGTTCTGGGCGATGAAGGTGCTGAAGAACTCCAGCACCCTCTTCTTGCTGCCTCCCGGCACATCAAACAGCGTGCGCTCGGGAGGGAGAATGGCATCCAATGTCATGAGGAGTCAGCGAAGTCCAGCGCCCTGGGCACGGGCTTGTGATTTTTCCTTGTGTTTGACCAGTTGGCGGTCAAGCTTGTCGGCGAGTGCGTCGATGGCGGCGTACATGTCACCATCCTGAGCATCGGCATGCAGATCAGCACCGGCAGCATGAAGTGTGCAGGCGGCGAGTTGACGTTCCTTTTCCACTGACAGGGTCACCTGTACGTTGGTGATGTTGTCGTAGTGGCGCTCCACGCGAGCGAGCTTCTCTTGTACATAGTCACGCAGTGGGGTGGTCAGTTCGACGTGATGGCCGGTGATGTTTACTTGCATGACAGGCTCCTTGCTCTTGCACATGGTAGCTCGATTGTAACCCTTTTTCGGTTCCTGCAAACCCCCTGGCCACAAGTCGTTGCCAGGCGCTGATGAGGGGGCTGTAACTATTGACGACAAGGTCATTATGAACGACAGGTTCATCGAGCGGCCCTCCTGTGATGAGACCGATATGGGATCCATGGTGGAAGGACGCTTCAGCGTAGTCGCTTGCGTTCGCTGGATGACGGAATATGCATGGCCTCGCGGTATTTGGCCACGGTGCGTCGTGCGACGGTGACGCCATCCGAGGCCAGCATCTCCACCAGTTTGCTGTCGGAAAGTGGCTTGCGCGGGGGTTCCTGCTGGATCAGCTTCTTGATCATGGCGCGGATGGCTGTACTGGAGTGCGCATCGCCATCGCTGCCGACCTGACTGGAAAAGAAGTACTTCAGCTCGTATACCCCCCGTGGCGTATGCACATATTTGTGGGTGGTGACCCTTGAGATGGTCGATTCGTGCATCTCCACCTTCTCGGCGATATCGGTGAGGATCAGTGGCTTCATCGCGGCCTCACCCTGCTCGAGGAAGTCCAGCTGACGCAGCATGATCTCACGGCCGACCTTGAGCAGGGTGTCGTTGCGGCTCGATAGGCTCTTCAGCAACCAGCGAGCCTCCTGCAGGTGATCCTTGAGGAACTGATTGTCCTGACTGCGATCGGCGCGGCGGATGAGTGCAGCGTAATCCGGCTGGATTCGCAGGCGTGGCATGGCCTCTGGATTGAGTTCTACCTGCCAGCCTTCGGATCCATGGCGCACGATCAGGTCAGGCACCACATAATCGGTATCGCTGTCACCGAAACTGCTGCCGGGGCGGGGGTCAAGGCTACGGATCAGTGCGATGACACTGTCCAGCTCATTGTCCTCGAGCCCCAGGCGTCGCTTCAGCAGGCGTCGCTCACCGCTTGCCAGGGCTTCGAGGAACTGGCGTACCAGGCGTCTGGTCTGAGGCAGTAACGGCGTCTCGCCAGGCAGGGTGTCGAGTTGCAGCAGCAGGCATTCACGAAGGTCCCTGGCGAAAACCCCGACCGGCTCGAACTGCTGCAGGCGCTTGAGAACCGCTTCCACATCGGCCAGCGACAGTTTGTCGAGTCCCTGTTGTTGCAGCCCCTGGTGAATCTCTTCCAGAGGTTGATCGAGATAACCATCGGCATTGACTGCATCGACCAGTGACTCGGCGACACGCAGATGGTCGCCATCGATGTCGAGCATGGCCAGTTGCCAGCTCAGATGACTCTGCAGTGACACGGAGGATGCCTGGCGCTCGAAGTCCGGGCCTTCGCCACTGCCCGCCGGCAGATTGCCGGAATCCTGATAGGTGTCGGACCAGTCACTGTCTACCGACAGTTCAGCGGGAATCTCGTCGGCCCAGTCATCGTCCGGCGCTTCGCTGACCGCTTGCTCTCCGAAATCGTCTTCCTGCTCCAGCATGGGATTGGCCTCGAGGGCCTGCTGGATTTCCTGACGAAGTTCCAGCGTAGACAACTGCAGCAGCGCGATTGCCTGTTGCAGTTGTGGGGTCATGGTGAGCTGCGTACCCAGCCGCAGCTGCAGCGACGCCTTCAGGGCCATGCGTAGGGTCCGTTGGTGATCTCAGAAGGCTTCACCCTACTCACGAGAGGTATGCCATGCAAGTCTCTTGCCAATATTGACAAAACGAGTTGACTTGTAGGAGGAAAGGAGGAGGGGGTGGGCTACGAGCTACGAGCTACGAGCTACTTTGAGCTATAAGCGGTAAATGGCTCCAGTTGCGAGCCCGCTGCGCTCGAGCTTGAGCCCCGAACCCCGGGCAAGGCACGAAATTGCCGATTTGGCACTGAATCCGCTCGTGGCTCGAAGCTCGCGTCTCGAGGTTGGGTTTGTCTGTGACCCATGGGGCGGCACTGGACAGCTCGTGGCTCGCAGCTCGACACTCGCGGCTTATGGCTTACAACCGGAAGTTCTCTCCCAGATACACTTCGCGAACGCGCTTGTTGTTCAGAATGTCGTCGGCGTTGCCTTCAGCGATGATCTGGCCGTCGCCGACGATATAGGCGTGGTCACAGATATCGAGTGTCTCACGCACGTTGTGGTCGGTGATCAGGACGCCGATATTGCGTTCCTTGAGCTGGCGGATGATTGACTTGATATCGCCCACCGAGATGGGGTCAACACCGGCGAAGGGCTCGTCGAGCAGGATGAAGGCCGGCTCGGTGGCCAGGGCGCGGGCAATCTCTACCCGACGTCGTTCGCCACCGGACAGGCTCATGCCGGGGTTGTCGCGGATATGGGTGATGTGAAAGTCCTCGAGCAGGCGCTCGAGGCTCTCTTCGCGGCCCTTTCGGTCGAGGTCCTTGCGAGTCTCGAGGATGGCCATGATGTTGTTGGCCACCGACAGCTTGCGGAAGATCGACGCTTCCTGCGGCAGGTAGCCGATGCCTGCCAGTGCACGTTCATGCATCGCCGAGCGGCTGAGATCGCGGTCATCGATAGAGATCTGTCCAGCGTCAGCACGGACCAGACCGACAATCATGTAGAAGGACGTAGTCTTGCCGGCCCCATTCGGGCCCAGCAGGCCGACAATAGAGCCCTGGGAAATCGACAGGCTGATGTCGTGGACGACGCGGCGACGCTTGTAGCTCTTCGCCAGGTTACGGGCGTGAAGGGTCTTCATTGGCTATTCTGACCCTCCGGTTCCAGCGTCATGCGAATGCGCTGGGTGCCGTCGACGCCGTCGGCGCTTGAACGTGCCTGTACCACGCGACGATCAAGGAAGTACTCGAGGTAGGCGCCATCAAAGGTGTCCCTGGCCTTGTGCAACTCTGCCTGGTCGATCAGCTCGATGCGGCGTTCAGAAACGTGATAGACCACCTTGCGTCCCCAGCCCTTGACCACTGGCTCTTCCGGAGAGGGCTTCTGCTCCAGATAGGCGCGGTCACCGGTCGCCGTGGCTTGTGACAGCTCGCCCTGGTCATTGCGCTGGATTTCGACGCGATCGCCGGTAAGTATCATGCTGCCTTGCTGGATACGGACGTCACCGGTGTACACGGCGGTACCGGCCCGGTCGTCGAGATCCAGACGATCAGCCTCGACCTGAATCGGGGCCGTGCGGTCGCTTTCAAGCGCCGACGCTGTCGAACTGATGATGCCGGTCGCCAGGGCGAGGCAGATGGCGAGCATGGGGGCGTGGCTCGGACGCATCATTGAGCAGGCTCCTTGTTGGTTTCAGGCGGGTGGTGGCCGGTCACATTGTCGGTCAGGCGCGCCTTTCTGTCATTGATCCAGGCGTCGAAGCGATCGCCGCGCATCTCTTGCGGCGGCTGGCGCAGTACGGCAGAGGTTTCACTCCATGCGTGGCCTGTGGTGCTGTCGTAGTGCAGGATCTCGGTGTCCAGCTGCCAGGTTTCGGCAGGGGCTTCGAGGTGTGCATCACCCGTCAGTGTAATGGGGTTGCCATCGGGGCCAAGCTGGCCGCGTCTGGCGTTGGCGATCCAATCACGCCCGCTGTCGTCGATCAGTGCAATATCGGGAGTCTGCAGGCGGGTAACATCATCCAGTGGGGTGTGCACCAGGCGCGGAGTGACCACTCGCTGATGGAGCACACCCTGCGCATTGAAGCGGCTCAGGGTCGCGTCAGTCAGATAGTAGTCCGGCTCACCTGCCTCGTCGTTGGGGATTTCGCTGGGAATGTCACCATCCCGCGGATTGAGCAGTGCCAGTCCTGCACCCAGCATCAGCAACAGGATGAATAGCCAGAAGCGAAACCCGGGACGCAATGCACGCAGATTCATGGCTCAGGGCCCGACATGAAGATAGGTGTCAAGTACGCTCTGCCAGTGGCCCTGACTCATCAGCAGCCTGTCGCAGATCTCGCGTACCGCGCCATGGCCACCCGTCTGCTCGGTGATCCAATCGGCCTGCTCGCGAATGTAGTGCGGTGCTCCGGGCACGCTGATGCCGACTCCTGCATGTCGGATGCAGGGCAGGTCCGGCAGATCATCGCCACAGTAGGCCACCTGGTCGAGCTCGATACCCAACTGCTCACACATCTGTTTGAGTGCCGGCAGTTTACGTTCGACGCCCTGGTGGACATGGTCGATGCCCAGTGCGCTGGTGCGCATGGTGACCATTGGTGAGCTGCGTCCGGTGATCACCGCAACGTTGATGCCGGCGCGTTTGAGCAACTTGAGACCGTGACCGTCAAGGGTATTGAAGACCTTGCTTTCCTGACCGTCGGCCTGGAAATACAGGCTGCCATCGGTCATGACACCATCCACATCGAGGGCCAACAGGCGCACGCGACGTAATTTATCGGACAGGTCGGAAGTGTTGGTGTGTGGCATTGACTGAATCCTTGTAACGAGCCGGGCAGAGCCGCTGTCAGATCACGCCGGCGGTCAGCAGGTCGTGCATGTGCAGTGCACCAACCGGGTGGCTGTCCTTGTCGACTACCGCCAGCGCAGTAATGCGATTGTCTTCCATGATACGCACCGCTTCCGCGGCGAGAATATCGGCCTGGATGCGCAACCCCGGACTGGTCATGACATCATCGACGCTAAGGTTGGTGAAGTCCTGATAACGATCCAGCGTGCGACGTAGATCTCCATCGGTGTAGACGCCAGCCAGAGTACCATCATTGGCGACCACGCAGGTGAAACCGAGCCCCTGGCGGGTGATCTCGAGCAGCGCGTCGCGTAGTGGGCAGCCTTGTGGAACCTGAGGTAGGCGCTTGCCGGTGTGCATCAGGTCACCAACGGTCAGCAGCAGGCGTTTGCCGAGACTGCCGCCCGGGTGCGAGAGGGCAAAATCCTCGGCGGTGAAGCCACGGGCTTCCAGCAGTGCCACGGCGAGGGCGTCACCGAGGGCCAGAGCCGCAGTGGTCGAGGACGTTGGTGCCAGATCCAGCGGGCAGGCCTCGCGTTCGACACCGGCATAGAGGTGCGCATCGGCATGGCGCGCCAGGGTGGAGGCCGGGCGCCCGGTCATGCTGATCAACGGAGCGCCCATGCGCTTGAGCAGTGGTAGCAGGGCGGTGACCTCGGCCGTTTCACCGGAGTTGGACAAGGCCAGTACGATGTCCCCCGGCGTAATCATGCCGAGATCACCATGACTGGCCTCTCCGGGGTGAACGAAGAATGCCGGAGTCCCGGTGCTGGCCAGGGTGGCGGCAATCTTGCTGCCGATATGACCGGACTTACCCATGCCGGTGACCACCACACGTCCCTTGCAGCCGAGAATCAGCTCGCAGGCATGGGCAAAGCCGCCGTCCAGGTGCGCGATCAAGGCATCAATGGCATCGCGTTCCAGGCCGAGGGTCCGCTGTGCGCTTTCGCGTAGCGCTGCAGCGTTGATGGTAGGTGTAGTGCTGGAATGGTCATTCATGGGCTTGATTGTTGCCGTTTGCGTCGAATCCCACAAGTTCCGCCGGGTCATGTGTGGCCTGGAACTGTGCCGAGACGGGATGGCTGTCTGTCCCCCTGGCTATCTGCCGCATAGGCATCCGGGGTCTGTCATGGCACACTGCCCGCCGAATTCGATCAATGAAAAATGGCCGCTCATTGAACCTGTAGAATGGTCATTGCGCAAGCTGGCCTCTGCTGCAGCAGCATACCCTGTTTGTGGCATGCCTTTATTGAGTTAGGATACGATGTTCGATAACTCGGCGTCAGCCTACCTGCAAGAGTGTAAGTAGGTGGCGTTGATCCTCGACAAAACAGTCTGGCTGGACAACGGTAGGATAAACGATGATGGCTGCTTCCCTGGTGGAGGTCGAGAATCTACATTTCTCCCGCGGAGATCGTGAGATCTTCCGTGGTGTTGACCTGTCCATCCGTCGTGGTGCCATCACTGCCATCATGGGTCCGAGCGGCACCGGAAAGACGACATTGCTCAAGCTGATCGGTGGGCAGTTGAGCCCTGATGCGGGGCGTGTGGTGATTGATGGGCGAGATGTGCATGCGCTGTCCCGCAATGCACTGTTCAGGATGCGCCGACGCATGGGAATGCTGTTCCAGAGTGGAGCGTTGTTCTCCGATCTAAGCGTCTTCGAGAATGTGGCCTTTCCCCTGCGCGTGCATACGGACCTGCCTGAAAGCATGATTCGTGACGTAGTGCTGATGAAGCTCGAGGCTGTGGGCCTGCGTGGTGCAAGGGAGTTGATGCCGGCGGAGTTGTCCGGAGGCATGACCCGTCGTGTGGCACTGGCGCGGGCGGTAGCGCTTGATCCAGAGTTGATTCTCTACGATGAGCCCTTCGTCGGGCAGGACCCGATTTCCATGGGCGTATTGGTACAGCTGATCAAGCGGCTCAATCAGGCGTTGGGCCTGACGTCGGTAGTGGTGTCCCACGATATCCGTGAAACCCTGACGATCGCTGATTATGTCTACGTTGTTGCCGACGGACGAGTCATGGCCCATGGCACACCGGAGATGCTGGAAGCGGTGCAGGATCCGAGAGTACGCCAGTTCATTCATGGTGAGCCCGATGGCCCTGTGCCATTTCACTATCAGGCGGATGATTTCATCGACGATATTCTCAGCCATGGAGAGCCGCAATGATCGAACGCATTACCCTGATCGGTCGTCATGGCTGCGAGCTGCTCGAGTCGCTGGGACGTGCCGGGATCTTCCTGTTGCAGTCGATGTTTGCGCGTCCTTCTCGGGAAGGGGTGCGCCTGTGGCTGGTGCAGATGCACATGGTTGGCGTCATGTCACTGGCGATCATTCTGGTGTCGGGGCTGTTCATCGGTATGGTGCTGGCCCTGCAGGGCTATACCATTCTGGTGGATTTTGGTGCCGAGCAGGCACTAGGCCAGATGGTTTCGCTGTCGCTGTTGCGTGAACTGGCGCCAGTGGTGGCGGCGTTGCTGTTCGCTGGGCGTGCAGGTTCGGCGCTGACGGCCGAGATCGGCCTGATGAAAGCCACCGAGCAGTTGAGCAGCATGGAAATGATCGGCGTTGACCCGCTGCGTCGTATTGTCGCGCCTCGGCTGTGGGCGGGTTTCGTGTCGCTTCCGCTGCTGACCATTGGTTTCAGCGTGGTCGGTGTCTGGGGTGGGCACCTGGTCGGCGTCGAATGGCTGGGCGTTTTCGAGGGATCCTACTGGGGCAATATGCAGGAGAGCGTGGGCTTTATCGATGATGTCGGCAACGGTCTGCTCAAGAGTCTGGTGTTCGCTCTGGTGATCACCTGGATTGCGGTGTTCCAGGGGTATGACCTGGTTCCGACCTCGGAAGGCATCTCCCGTGCCACCACGCGTACGGTGGTCTATTCATCCCTGGCCGTTCTGGGCCTGGATTTCGTGCTTACCGCCGTGATGTTCGGTGGACTTTCCTGATTCTGCGGAGACTGTGATGAAACGCAGCAAGACGATGGAATTCGGTGTCGGCCTGTTCATGCTGGCCGGTATTCTCGGGTTGGTATTTCTGGGCCTGAAGGTCAGTGGTCTGGATCTGACTCGCGCCGATGATACCTTCGAACTGAACGCCAACTTCGCCAATATTGGTGGGCTCAAGCCGCGTGCGCGAGTGACCATGGCTGGAGTGACCGTGGGGCGGGTCGACAGTATCGACCTCGATACCGAGTGGTACGACGCCAGGGTGGTGATGTCACTGGACAATGATCTGCTCGGCAAGCTGCCGGATGACAGTACCGCCGCCATTCTCACTTCAGGGCTGCTGGGCGAGCAGTACATTGGTCTGTCGGTGGGCGGTTCTCCGGAGTCGCTCGAGGACGGTGCCACCATCCGTGATACCCAGTCGGCGCTGGTGCTGGAGGAACTGATTCAGCAATTCGTGTCGAATATGGTTAATGAGTAAGCCAATCGGGAAGCGTACAAGGAGAGTCTCATGACTACGGTAAAACCTGTCAGTAACCGTTTCTTCCAGTGGCTGGCCACAGCATTGCTGGTATTGATGAGTCTGCCGGCGATGGCCCAGCAGTCCCCCGAGGATATGATTCGCGTCAGCATCACCGAGCTGATGGGGCAGATCGAAGGTCGCAAGGACTATTTCAGCAGTAATCCGGCAGAGCTCAAGCGGGTGGTGGACGAAAGCCTCAGTGATGTGGCGGACTTTCGTTACATCGGCGCGAGCGTGATGGGGCGCTACTTCGGCAATGCCACGCCAGAACAACGTTCGCGCTTTGTTGACGCCTTCAAGCAGACGCTACTGGACACCTACGCCAAGGGACTGGTGACCTTCGATTACCGCGAGATCCGCGTGCTTGATAACCAGTCCGCCGGACGTTACGAAGACCAGGCCAATGTTGCCATGGAGATCGTCGGCACTGACGGTACGGTCTATCCGGTCAGCTATACGTTGCGCCAGGATGGCGGCCAGTGGAAGGTGGTCAATGTCATCGTCAATGGTATCAATCTTGGATTGACGTTCCGCAACCAGTTCGATCAGGCCATGCGTCAATACAACCGGGATTATGATGCGGTGATCAACAACTGGTCACCGGAAGTCGGTGCCGAGGAACTGGAGCGCGGTGGCGCATGAAGCAACTGATGGCCCTCGGCCACGCGAGTGTGTGTGCCGACGCCAACACCCTGAGTGTCACCGGTAAGGTGGACTTCGATGGGGCAGCAGCCATGGCGGAAGCCGGTGGTGATTGGCTGAAGTCCCGTTCTCGAGGTGAAGAAATCATCCTCGATCTCGGCGCTGTAGAGGATGTTTCCAGCGCTGCTCTCAGCATGATGCTGGAGTGGCAGCGTGTCTCGCGTGGTGCCGGCCTGGTGCTGCGCGAGGTGCGCTTGTCTCCGGTGCTGGCGCAACTGACCAGTCTGTCCGGGCTGGATGCCCTGATTCCAGCCTCCTCTTCCTGAGCCTGTGCTCGGCCCTGTGCGCGTTTCGATTCGGGGCCGAGTTTCTGACTCGGCTTGTCATCGCTATCTGCTGCGGTTTTCTTTACCATATGGCGCCAATGCCATTACTGCGCGTCGATGTTATCGACGCTTCATGAAAACCTTGAGGAGAGCGGTTGCATGCAACCCAGTGACGTCAAGGCGCTGCTCGAGAGCCGCGTCGATGGCTGTGAATTCCACATCCAGGGCGAAGGCTGCAACTTCCAGGTCGTCGCCGTAGGCGAGATGTTCGCCGATCTCACCCCGGTCAAGCGCCAGCAGGTCATCTATTCGGCGTTGTCCGAGGAAATTGCTTCCGGTGCACTGCACGCCATCAGCATCAAGACCTATACGCCTGCCCAGTGGCAGGCCGCGGCCGAGAACCCGGGGGCCTGACGGTAACTCGCATGGACAAGTTGATGATCACCGGCAATGGGCCGGCCGAAGGGGAAGTCTGGGCCAGTGGTGCCAAGAACGCTGCCCTGCCGATTCTGTGTGCCACATTGCTCGCCGATGAGCCTGTTACCATCGGCAACCTACCGCATCTGCAGGATATTACCACCACCCTTGAGCTGCTCGGTCATATGGGCGTTCAGGCGGTGATGGGCGAGAAGATGTGTATTCAGCTCAATGGGGCTCAAGTCAATGACTGCCACGCCCCCTACGAGTTGGTCAAGAAGATGCGTGCATCGATTCTGGTGCTGGGGCCTCTGCTGGCTCACTTCGGCAAAGCGGATGTATCGCTGCCGGGGGGCTGTGCCATTGGTTCACGCCCGGTCGATCTGCATATTCGTGGTCTCGAGGCCATGGGCGCCGATATCCGTGTGGAAGGCGGGTATATCCGGGCCCGTACCGATGGCCGCTTGAAAGGGGCGACCATCTTCTTCGATACAGTGACCGTTACCGGCACCGAGAATCTGCTGATGGCCGCGGCTCTGGCCGATGGCGTGACGGTGCTGGAGAACGCGGCGCGTGAGCCCGAGGTTGTTGATCTGGCAGAATGCCTGATCAAGATGGGTGCCGACATCCGCGGTCATGGCACCGACACCATCACCATCCATGGCGTCGAGCGTTTGCATGGCGCCGAGCATGATGTGATGCCGGACCGCATCGAGACCGGAACTTTCCTGGTAGCCGGTGCCTTGAGTCGTGGCCGGGTTCGCGTGCGCCGTACCCGTGCCGACATTCTCGAAGCGGTATTGGCCAAGCTCGAGGAAGCTGGTGCGAAGATCACCACCGGTGATGACTGGATCGAGCTCGACATGGAGGGTCGCCGTCCAAAGGCGGTCAACATCCGCACGGCGCCCTATCCGGCCTTTCCCACCGACATGCAGGCCCAGTTCGTGGCGATGAATGCGGTGGCAGAGGGGACCGGGCGTGTGGTGGAGACGATCTTCGAAAATCGCTTCATGCACGTTCAGGAACTCAATCGCATGGGCGCCAATATTGCCCTTGAAGGTAATACCGCGGTCATTACCGGGGTCGAGCGGCTGTCCGGAGCTCCGGTCATGGCGACCGATCTGCGAGCCTCTGCCTCGTTGGTGGTGGCGGCGATGATGGCGGAAGGCGAAACCCTCGTCGATCGTATCTATCACATCGACCGCGGCTATGAATGTATCGAGGAAAAGCTGCAGCTGCTGGGTGCGCGTATCAAACGTATACCGGGCTAACTCTCCTCCGCTCGGGCACCCCTGCCCCGAGCGGTGATTCGACAATCGGGCGAGACCATGAACAAGCAATTGATACTGGCGTTGTCGAAAGGGCGCATTCTTGACGAGACCCTCCCGTTGCTGGCAGATGCCGGCATTCGCCCGGCAGAGGATCTGGGCAGCAGTCGCAAGCTGCTGTTCGATACCAATCTGCCCAACGTCAAGCTGGTGGTGATTCGTGCCACGGATGTGCCGACCTATGTCCAGATGGGGGCGGCAGATCTGGGGGTGGCCGGCAAGGATGTGCTGCTCGAGCACGGTGCCGAGGGGCTTTATGAGCCTCTTGACCTGGAAATTGCCCGCTGCAAGCTGATGACCGCTGGTGTTACCGGTCGCGAGTCAGCCATGCCTCGCCGCCGCGTGGCCACCAAGTTCGTCAATGTGGCGCGACGTTATTACGCGGAACAGGGTATCCAGGCGGAAGTGATCAAGTTGTATGGTGCCATGGAGTTGGCTCCGTTGATGAACCTCGCCGACGAGATCGTCGATATCGTGGATACCGGCAACACGCTGCGGGCCAATGGCATGGAGCCACGTGAGCTGATTGGCCATATCAGTACCCGGCTGGTCGTCAATCAGGCCGCCATGACCATGAAGCATGATCAACTCAAGCCGTTGCTCCAGCGTCTGAGCGACGCCGTGGCGGCCCGCCGTGAAATGGCCGATTGAGCGCCACCTCCGTTGAACAATGAAGGTAGATCCTGACATGAGCACAGAATTCGAGGTCGCTCGCCTGTCGACCGGTGATGCGGATTTCGCGCAGCGTCTGGACGCGCTGCTGGCCTGGGAAAGTGTCTCGGATGCTCGCGTTCAGCAGAGTGTCGACGAGATCATTGCCGCTGTTCGACAGCAGGGCGATGTGGCACTGCTGGAGTACACGCGACGTTTCGATCGCCTTGGGGCAGACTCCATGGCCGAACTGACGCTGGAGAGCGAGCGTCTGGCCGAGGCCTTTGAGCGCATCGAGCCACAGCAGCGCGAAGCGCTCGAGGTTGCTGCCCGGCGTGTGCGTGAATATCACCAGCGGCAGAAGCCCACGTCATGGCAGTACACCGAAGCCGACGGCACCGTGCTGGGTCAGCAGGTGACGCCGCTGGATCGTGTCGGTATCTATGTCCCGGGAGGCAAGGCCGCCTATCCGTCCTCGGTATTGATGAATGCCTTGCCGGCTCACGTTGCTGGCGTGGATGAGATCATCATGGTGGTGCCGACACCGGATGGTGTTGTCAATGAGCTGGTGCTGGCCGCCGCCCATGTGGCGGGCGTCAAGCGTGTGTTCACGCTTGGGGGCGCGCAGGCGGTGGCGGCCCTGGCCTACGGTACCGAGACGGTGCCGCGTGTGGACAAGATCGTCGGCCCGGGCAACATCTTTGTGGCCACCGCCAAGCGCGCAGTTTTCGGTCAGGTGGGGATCGATATGATCGCTGGGCCTTCGGAAATCCTGGTGGTATCCGATGGTCAGACCGACCCCGAATGGCTGGCCATGGACCTGTTCTCGCAGGCCGAGCATGATGAAGACGCCCAGGCGATTTTCATCAGTTGGGATGAGGCGCATCTTGATGCGGTGCAGGAGGCCATGGAGCGCCTGTTGCCAACGCTCGAGAGGGAGCCCGTGGCGCGTGCCTCGATTGCTGCCCGTGGTGCCTTGATTGCCTGTCGTGACGAGGCCGAGGCGCTCGAGCTGGTCAACCGCATTGCTCCCGAGCACCTCGAGCTTTCAGTGGCAGAACCCGAACGGTTACTGCCGCAGGTACGTCATGCGGGTGCCATCTTCATGGGGCGTTACACCTCCGAGGCGCTGGGCGACTACTGTGCTGGGCCCAATCATGTGCTGCCCACCTCGGGCACGGCGCGTTTTTCCTCGCCGTTGGGGGTCTACGATTTCCAGAAACGCTCGTCGATCATCCACTGTACGGCCGCGAGTGCCTCCGAGTTGGGCAAGACGGCATCGGTACTGGCGCGAGGAGAATCACTGACCGCTCATGCCCGTTCTGCCGAGTACCGCATCCACGACTGACGATGGCAGGCTTTTCTGTCGGGTTGTTCCTGGTGCAGGCGGCAATCGCACGGTGCTGAGTTGCCGTGCCACTTCAAGATTGGTTGCTTCAACACAAGCCACTTCAACATAAGGACCCCGCCCAGCAGGTGATGCCGGGCGGGGTCCTTTGCATGTGGGGGAGGTGTGGCGGATGGGTTACTCGACGATGGATTCCTGCTGCTGGCGGCCGTCCTGAGTATTGGCCTGAGTGCCGGTCTGAGTACTGGGTGTTGGACGCTCGCCGACGACCAATTCGGCCTGCAGCGGTTGGCCGTCGCGAGCCACGGTGACCCGCAGAGTGGTACCGGGGTCCACGGCGGCGATATCACTCATGGTACGGCGTGGGTCGATGACCGCTCGGCCGTCGACCTCAAGCAGTACATCGCCGGGCTGGAGACCCGCCTGGTCCGCCGGTCCGCCGGAGACAACGCCGGCAATGATCACTCCCGAGGGAGCCTTGAGGCCGAAGGAGTTGGCCAGTTCCTGATTGAGTTCCTGAGCCTCGATACCCAGCCAGCCGCGGATGACGCGCCCATGGGCGACCAGTTGTTCCAGGATGTTGCGTGCCAGGTTGGCGGGAATGGCGAAGCCGATGCCCTGGGAGCCGCCGGAACGCGAGAAGATGGCGGTGTTGATGCCGACCAGAGCGCCTTCGGGGTTGATCAACGCTCCACCGGAGTTGCCGGGGTTGATGGCGGCATCGGTCTGGATGAAGTCTTCGTAGGCATTGAGGCCAAGGTGGCTGCGGCCGGTGGCACTGATGATGCCCATGGTCACGGTCTGGCCGACCCCGAAAGGATTGCCGATCGCCAGCGAGACATCGCCCACTGCCACCTGGGTTGAGTCGGTCAGCTCGATGACCGGAAGGTCGTCGAGATCGATCTTGAGGACGGCCATGTCACTTTCCGGATCGGTGCCGATGACCTGGGCGAGGGTTTCGCGACCGTCGCGCAGTGCTACCTGGATCTCGTCGGCGCCATTGATCACATGATGGTTGGTCAGCACGTAGCCGTCATTGCTGATGATGACTCCTGAGCCCAGGCTGGACAGCATGCGTTGCCGTGAAGGCGCATTGTTGTTGCCGAAGAACTGGCGGAAGAAGGGGTCCGACATCAGAGGGTGGGTGTCACGTTCGATGACGCGTGATGAGTAGATGTTGACCACGGCCGGTGCGGCGCGATCCACCGCTTCGGCATAGCTCACTGGCCCCTCGTGGCGATTCAGGGGGGCAGCCTCACGGAGATCAGGTGCCGGGCGTTGTGGTGCCTCGTCGGTTTCGGCGCTGGCGTTGGTGGCCCCTGATTCCACGGCCGTCGGTGAGCCTTGAGACGGCACCCGTCCAAGCCGTTCGGGAAAGGCGTTGATCAACACGATGGCGAGCAGAACACCAATGATGATTGGCCAGAGATAGGGCAGCAGAGTGCGTCGCATGCGGCGAGGGTCCTTGTCGCGTGAGCGGCTTCGCGGTCGCAGCGTATATCGTCGCCGCGTACAATGACGAGCATTGTAACATTGCTGGCTTCCGACGGGTCTGGATGTTGGTGCTTAAAGGGGAAAAATGACCATGGATCGTGATGAACTGATCGCCGCCTGTGATGCGTTGCTGACCGCAAGCCGTTTCAGGGACTACACCGAGAATGGACTGCAGGTGCAGGGAAGGCCGTCGGTGACCCGTGTGCTCAGCGGGGTGACTGCCAGTCAGGCGCTGCTGGATGAAGCCGTGGCCTGGCAGGCGGACCTGGTGCTGGTACATCACGGCTACTTCTGGAAGAACGAACCGGTGGCCATCACCGGAATGAAACGTCAACGAATTGCGACCCTGCTGCAGCATGACATCAATCTGCTGGCTTACCACCTGCCGCTGGATGCGCATCCGAGCCTGGGGAATAACGCCTGTCTGGCGCAGCGCCTGGGGTTGGAGGTGGAAGGTGCTCTGGATGCCCCCCTGGGTGAAGGGCTGCTGTGGTACGGACGTCTGGCGGAGCCCATGAAGGTGGCGGAGTTCGGGGGGCATGTAGGCCATTGCCTGTCACGCCAGCCGTTGCTGATCGAGGCACCGGGCGGCAAGCCGATTTCTCGCGTCGCGTGGTGCACCGGTGGTGCTCAGGACATGATCGGAGCGGCGGCGGAGGCCGGCATGGACGCGTTCATTTCCGGAGAGATTTCCGAACGTACGACGCATATTGCTCGGGAAATGGGAATTCACTACCTTGCGGCAGGCCACCATGCCACCGAGCGCTATGGCGTCCAGGCGCTGGGGCAATGGCTGAATCAGCAATACGGTGTCGAGCACCGCTTCGTAGATATCGACAACCCTGCTTGAAGCGGGGAAAGCAGGTATCGAGAACGGATTGGACAGTCAATGCGCCCGAGCAGGTCTTCTGCTGCGGGCGCATGGGCAGTTCTGAGCGAGGCGAGGTGGATCAGTAGCGCGGTGGAGCAGGCTCTTCAGGGTCGGCATCGCGGTCGCGCAGACCAAAGTCCTCGGAAAGGGTGCCGCTGTTGCCATCAGCATAGTCGCGGGGGGCGCTGATGCCGCTGTCAGTAGCACCGTCGTCGCCGCTGGTGGGGGTTCCCAGTGCGGCGGTGGCAGTGGATGACGAAGCGACTGCGGCAGGTGGGGCGGTGTGCTGCAGGCTGGACACGACATCGCCACCGAGTTGGCGAGTGGACTCTTCCAGTTGTTGCTGCAGACTCTGGCTATCCTCGACCAGACGTCCGACCTTGTCGTTCATCTGGCGGAGGTGGTCATCAACGCCGGACTTCCACTCGGTAAGCTGGCGCTCGCGCTCGGTGAGCTGGACGCGAAGGCGCTGTGCACTGCGGGCACCGGAGTTGAGCAGATGATAACCCAGTGCGCCGATACCGGTCCCGGCCACCAGGCAGGCGACTGCCAGCACCACATTGATATTGCTTGCTTCCACTAGTATCTCCCTGAGCACATCGGAGCGGATCAACAGATGTCGTAAGCCGCGGTGCCTATGAACCTGACACTCAAGACTGTGCTGGGTGATTGCGGCATCGACCCAGCGGCGCCCCATTATAGGGGTTATCAGCGAGCGGGCGTCAAACGTGGACGCAAGGAGACGGTTCGAGCTGCAGGTGATTGGGCGATGCGGTGTAGTGGAGCGATGCCAGTGTCGTCGGATGTGCGTATAATCGGCGCCCTGGTTCAACAAGTAGCCCCTGATCAGGACGATTCATGTCTGCGACCTCACAAGCGCCCAGCCAATCTGGCTCCGAAAAACCGGGCTCCGAGAAACATGGCCCCGAGACGCCCATGGCGCGTTATCGTCGTGACCTCCAGCGCGATAACTTTACCCGGGATGCCGCTCAGGCCAATGCTGTTGAGCACCTGCAGCGTTTGTACGATGACCTGCTCAAGACGCCCGATACGCGTCCTGCCAGCGTTGCCGGCAAGGGTTGGGCGTCGAAGGTGAAGGGCTGGCTGGGCCGTCGTGAGGAAACGCTGGAGCCGGAGGTGCCGGCCATTTCCGGGTTGTATTTCTGGGGTGGCGTTGGTCGTGGCAAGACCTACCTGGTGGATACCTTCTACGAGTGTCTGCCGTTTCCGCAGAAGATGCGCACGCACTTCCACCGTTTCATGCAGCGTGTGCACAACGAGTTGGCTCACTACAAGGGCGAGAAGAATCCGCTCGATCTGGTTGCCGCCAGGTTTGCCGAAGAGACTCGGGTTATCTGTTTTGACGAGTTCTTCGTCAAGGACATCACCGACGCCATGATCCTTGCCAATCTGCTCGAGGCATTGTTCGAGCGTGGAGTGGTGTTGGTGGCGACCTCGAATATTGTCCCTGACGACCTGTATCGCGACGGGTTGCAGCGAGCTCGATTCCTGCCGGCCATCGATCTGCTCAAGCGTCACTGTGAGGTGGTCAACGTCGATTCCGGAGTGGACTATCGTCTGCGTGCCCTGGAGCGCGCGGAGATATTCCATTCGCCGCTCGATGCAGAAGCCGGTCGCGAGCTGGAGCGCAGCTTCCGGGAGATCGCCGGTCATGAAGGCGAGCGCAGTGTGCCGATCGAGGTCAATCATCGCGTGCTGAATGCTGAGCGCCTGCATGAGGCTGTGGTGTGGTTCGACTTTCTCGAGCTCTGTGACGGTCCCCGTAGTCAGAACGACTATATTGAACTGGCCCGCGAATATCACACGGTGCTGGTTTCCGGAGTAAGACGCATGACCGGAGCGACCGATGACCAGGCGCGCCGTTTCATCAATATGGTCGATGAGTTCTACGACCGTGGCGTCAAGCTGCTGATGTCGGCAGAGGCGCCGGCGGAAGGCCTCTACAGCGGAGGTAAGCTGGAGTTTGAATATCAGCGTACCCTGTCGCGATTGCAGGAAATGCAATCCAGGGAGTACCTGTCGCTGCCGCATAAGCCGTGATGGTGTGAGTCACGAGCCACGAGCCACGAGCCACGAGCCACGAGCCACGAGCCACGAGCCATGAGCTACGAGCTACGAGCTACGAGCTGGCACATGTTCGTTCCCGACGAACATGTGCACTCCCCACGTCCATGTGGGTCGGCTATTCGTGTTCCCGACACGAACACGCACTTCCCACGTCCATGTGGGTCGGCTATTCGTGTTCCCGACACGAACACGCACTTCCCACGTCCATGTGGGTCGCGAGCTACGGGGGCTGTTTGCGACTTGATGCTGAATGGCTGGCATCGGCTGCTCTTGTCGTGTAGAATGCGCGCTCGCTCGACCGTTGCGTCAATTTTTCAGCTCCCTGGCTGACAAGGCGCAACCAAGAAAAATAGGGATGATCCAATGTCGGCAATAGTCGCCGGCGGCAGGATCCAATACATCGAACTTGGTGATTTCATCCATGAAGACGTTCACTGCTAAGCCGCAGTCCGTCCAGCGCGACTGGTATATCGTCGATGCTGCGGACAAGACGCTCGGTCGTCTGGCCACTGAAATTGCTCGTCGCCTGCGCGGCAAGCACAAGCCTGAATACACTCCTCACGTTGATACTGGCGACTACATCGTCGTCATCAACGCCGAGAAGGTGAAGGTCACTGGCAACAAGGCCAGCGACAAGATGTATCATCGTCACACCGGCTATCCGGGCGGTCTGCGTTCCATGAGCTTCAAGCAGCTCATCGATCATGCTCCCGAGCGTGTTATCGAAGGCGCCGTCAAGGGCATGCTGCCGAAAGGTCCGCTGGGTCGTGCCATGCACTCCAAGCTCAAGGTCTATGCCGGCACCGAACATCCGCACACTGCGCAGCAGCCGCAAGAACTGAACATCTGAGGGGATCTTCGCCATGACACAGCAGTATTACGGTACCGGGCGCCGCAAGACCTCTACCGCGCGCGTCTTCCTCAAGCCGGGAACCGGCAAGATCACTGTCAACAGCCGTGATCTGAACGAGTATTTTGGCCGCGTCACTGGTCGTATGGTGGTTCGTCAGCCGCTCGAGCTGACCGAGACCCTCGAGCAGTTCGACGTCTTCGTCACCGTCAAGGGCGGCGGCGGTAGCGCTCAGGCTGGCGCGATTCGTCACGGCATCACTCGTGCCCTGATGGAATACAACGAGGACCTCCGTCCTCAGCTGCGTGAAGCGGGTTACGTCACTCGCGACGCGCGTCAGGTTGAACGTAAGAAGGTCGGTCTGCGCAAGGCGCGTCGTCGTCCGCAGTTCTCCAAGCGCTGATACACTCACCGCTTGTCGACCTCCAATGCCCGGGCCAATGGCCCGGGCATTGTCGTTTCTGGGGTCGTCAAGACCGACATTGGTCGTGTCTCCTCTGACTAAAGTCGTTCTGCTTCAACGCGCTGCCGATAGTGCGTACCCTCTTGCCAGGCACTATCCTTGTGCCAGAACATGGGTTACTCGATATTCGAGAGCACTTGTCTCCGTCGTTCGGGATTAGCGAGGGACCGTGAAAAAACAACAATGGAAAGGCTTGATGGGAGAAATCAGATCATGGCAGATAGCGGCGTGAACAAGGGGCGGCGCCGTTTCCTCGTGGGCGCGACTTCCGTAGTGGGAGCCATTGGCGCTGTCGGGGTGGCGATACCCTTCGTGGCTTCCTGGCAGCCAAGTGCCAGGGCTCGGGCAGCAGGGGCGCCTGTCCAGGCCGACATCTCGAAGCTCGAGCCGGGACAGCGTATGACCGTTGAGTGGCGAGGCCGTCCCGTCTGGGTGGTCTACCGCACCCCCGAGATGATCGAGCGCACCGAGAGTCTTGGTGATGGCATTCTTGCCGACCCGCAATCCGCCAGGCCGCAGCAGCCTGATTACGCCGCTGGACCAATGCGCTCCATTCGTCCCGAGATCGGCGTGCTGGTCGGGATCTGCACGCACCTGGGTTGTTCCCCTCTCTACAAGCCGGAACCCAATGCCGAGGACGTTGGCGCCGAAGACTGGCCGGGCGGTTTCTTCTGCCCCTGTCATGGCTCACGCTTCGATCTGGCCGGGCGGGTTTTCCGTAATGTGCCTGCGCCGACCAATCTGGAAGTCCCTCCCTACCATTTCGTCAGCGATACGGTGGTAGTGGTGGGTGAAGACGGGGAGGGGGCATAAATGGCCAATCCACACAAGGCAAAGGCCGAGCGTGGCCTGATGCGCTGGGTCGATGATCGCTTCCCGGCAACCCAGTTGTGGCGGGATCATCTGTCGGAATACTACGCACCAAGAAACTTCAATTTCTGGTACTTCTTCGGTTCACTGGCATTGCTGGTGCTGGTCAATCAGATCCTTACCGGGGTTTGGTTGACCATGAGTTTCAACCCCAGTGCCGAGGGAGCCTTTGCGTCCGTCGAGTACATCATGCGCGATGTCGAGTACGGGTGGCTGATTCGCTACATGCATTCCACCGGGGCCTCGGCCTTTTTCGTGGTGGTCTATCTGCATATGTTCCGTGGTCTGCTGTACGGTTCCTACAAGGCGCCACGCGAACTGGTGTGGATCTTCGGTATGGCGATCTATCTGGCGCTGATGGCCGAGGCCTTCATGGGCTATCTGCTGCCCTGGGGGCAGATGTCCTACTGGGGCGCTCAGGTCATCATTTCGCTGTTCTCGGCGATTCCTGGTATTGGCCCGGGGCTGGCCGAATGGATTCGTGGCGATTACCTGATTTCCGGTATTACTCTGAACCGTTTCTTTGCACTGCATGTCGTGGCGTTGCCGATCGTGATACTGGCACTGGTGGTGCTGCATATCATTGCGCTGCACGAAGTGGGCTCGAACAACCCTGACGGTATCGAGATCAAGGACAGGAAGGACGAGGCCGGCAAGCCGCTGGATGGCATTCCGTTCCACCCCTACTACACGGTCAAGGATATTGTCGGTGTGGCGGTGTTCCTGTTCGTGTTCTGTGTGGTCATCTTCTATTTCCCGGAGGGTGGGGGCTACTTCCTCGAGACGCCCAACTTCGAGCCGGCCAACCAGCTCAAGACACCGGACCATATTGCACCGGTGTGGTACTTCACGCCTTTCTACGCCATCCTGCGCGCGATCACCTTCAGTGTCTTCGGGCTTGATGCCAAATTCCTTGGCGTGCTGTTCATGGGGGCGGCGATCGGCTTGTTGTTTGTGCTGCCCTGGTTGGATCGCTCTCCGGTACGTTCCATGCGTTACAAGGGCTGGATATCGAAGGTCATGCTTGCGCTCTTTGCCGTCAGCTTCGTGACGCTGGGCGTGCTGGGCGTGCTGCCTCCCACCGGGACGCGTACGGCGATTGCCCAGGTCTGTGCCGTGGTCTACTTCGCGTACTTCCTGCTGATGCCGGTGTACACACGACTGGAGAAGACCAAACCCGTTCCGGAAAGGGTGACAGGCTAATGAAAAAGCAACTGATCGCACTGCTCTTTTTGCTGGTACCGACGGGGGTTCTTGCTGCCGGTGGGGAAGGGGTTCATCTTCAGCACATGTCGCCGGACCTGGCCGACAAGCCTTCCCTGCAGCGTGGCATGAAGCTCTATGTCAATTACTGCATGGGGTGCCATTCGCTGGAGTATCAGCGCTTCTCGCGAGCCGCCGAGGATCTCGGCATGCCCGAGGACCTGGTGGTCGATAACCTGATCTTCTCGCCGGAGCTGGGTTTCAATGACCAGATGCACCGAGCTATGTCCGCGGCCGACGCTGAAACCTGGTTCGGCCAGCCGCCGCCTGACTTGACCCTCGAGGCACGTCTGCGTGGCACGGACTGGATCTACAGCTATCTGTTGGGCTTCTATAGGGATCCCGAACGGCCCACTGGAGTCGACAACATGGTGTTCCCCTCGGTGGGGATGCCCAATGTGCTGGAGCCCTTGCAGGGCGTGCAGGAAAGAGTCTGTGCCGCGGAAGAGGGGGATGCCGAGGCGCATTCAGGTGAGGAAGGTTCGTCCTGTAATCTGGAGCTTGTGTCGCCGGGACAGATGACGGAGGAAGAGTTCGAGGAAGCGGTGTACGACCTCACCAATTTCCTGGCCTATGTCGGTGAGCCCTCGAAGCTGCAGGCTCAGGCGCTGGCACCGAAAGTGCTGATATTCCTGTTTATCTTCGGAGTGATTGCCTATCTGCTCAAGCGCGAGTACTGGCGCGATATCCACTGAGAGGTCGGCATTTATCGAGGCGCATGGTCGTGAGACCATGCGCCTTTTGCTGTATACGAGTATCATCCGTTTCCGGTAGTCTGCCGGGTGGCTGGAGGGCTTGCTGCCGGGAGGCCCCCAAGGCGGGCCTGTCGTGTTATCATCCCGGCTTGAACTGATGCGAGGATTGTTTCATGGGTGTAGTGGCCAAGCGGTCGTCGATGATCTTCTATTCCGGTGGCGATGACCATTTCAGTCATCGTGTGCGGATTGTGCTGGCCGAGAAGGGAGTCGCCGTCGATATCGTTGAGGTTGGCGAGGATAGCCACCCCGAGGAACTGGCGGATCTGAACCCCTACAACAGTGTACCCACACTGCTTGATCGTGATCTGGTGCTGTATGAGTCCAAGGTCATGATGGAGTACCTGGATGAGCGCTTCCCGCATCCTCCGTTGTTGCCGGTGTACCCTGTGGCACGTGCCCAGAGTCGTCTGTGGATGCATCGCATCGAGCGTGAATGGTGCCCGATGGTCGAGCGTATCCAGGCAGGCAGCAAGAAGGAAGCCGACAAGGCGCGTAAGGAGTTGCGTGAGAGTCTGGTGGGTATCTCGCCGATTTTCGAGGACATGCCGTATTTCATGAGTGAGGAATTCACTCTGGTGGACTGCTGTCTGGCTCCGGTTCTGTGGCGCCTACCGGCGCTGGGGATTGAGCTGCCGGAGAAGCAGGTTCGTCCGCTGATCGGTTATATGGAGCGCCTGTTTGCTCGTGAAGGCTTCAAGGCTGCACTTTCCGAGGCCGAGCGCGAGATGCGAGTCTGAATTCTCCTCGATCCGGTTGCCCGGGAGGGCAGCCGGTACCATCTTCTTCCATGCCAATCGAGAGAGCCGATTCATGAAGTCTAGTCGCCCCTATCTGGCCAGGGCCCTCTACGAGTGGTTGCTGGATAATGAACTGACACCCTATATCGTGGTTGATGCCGAGCAGGAAATGGTCGAAGTGCCGCGTCAGTTTGTTCAGAACGGTCAGATTGTACTGAACCTGGGTCCCACTGCGGTGCGCGACCTGCATATGGATAACGAACTGATTCGCTTTTCTGCCCGCTTCAGCGGCAAGTCGGAAAATCTGTTTGTTCCGATCTCGGCGTTGATTGCGCTCTATGCGCGGGAAAACGGTGTCGGCATGGTGTTCGGCCATGAGCCTGTACTGCCATCGGATGAGGCGGAGAACGCCGAGGACGAGGAAATCCCGTCGATGGAAGTGGTTGATGCTGAGGCGTCGTCAGAGAAGGCTGATGACAATGACGCGGAACGTCCGCCACGCAAGGGGCGCCCGTCGCTGCGCGTGATCAAGTAATCCGTGAGTGGGTGGCCTGCGACCGGGCCGCCTGTGATCGGATGGCTTGTGCTACAGCTACCTGCAGTCAATGTGGCAGGTGGTGCAACGAAGAAGGCAGGCCTCAGAGCCTGCCTTCTTCGTTGCAGCAGCATCCATCGTACCGTTGTGGTTGTGCTGCTTCGGGCGATGATCAGTCGGTGTAGTCGAACACCTTGACGATGCGCTCCATGCCGCCGGCGCTGGCGGCGATCTGTACGGCACGCTCGCCCTCGGCGCGGGTGACCGTGCCCATCAGGTAGACGGTGGCGTTCTCGGTGACGACCTTGAAGTGACTCGAGTTGATCTCGCTGCTGGTGGCCAGCGCGGTGTTGACCTTGGTAGTCAGCCAGGCGTCCTTCATGACCTGGCTGCCGGGCAGGTTACCGGACACCGTCAGCTCGTTATGAACACGGCGCACGTTACGCACCTGGGAGGCCACCTCCTCGGCGCGTTGGCGCAGTTCCTCGCTGGGTGTCTGGCCGGTCAGCAATACCACGCCGTTGTAGCTGTCGACATTGATGCGGGCATCGTTGAGTCGTGCATCGACGCGGCCCATATTGTGCTTGGCCTTGTTCTCGATGTTGGAGTCTTCGACTTCTGTGCCAATGGTGCGTTCGTGGTAGTCCTCATCGATCACGCCGGGGTTGGTGGCCGAGGTGACTGCCGAGCATCCGCCGAGTGCAATGGTCAGCGCCAGGATGGCGCCAAGTGAACGTTGATTCATAGGGGTTACTCACTTGTCCCGAAGAGTTGTTCGTCGATCAGGTCGCAGAGACAGTGGATCACCAGTAGGTGAACCTCCTGGATCCGGGCGGTGGAGGTCGCAGGCACGCGAATCTCGCAGTCATCCTGTCCCAGCAGAGATGCCATATTGCCGCCATCACGTCCTGTCAGGGCGACCACGGTCATGTCGCGATCGTGCGCCGCCTGGATGGCCTGGACCACGTTGCCGGAATTACCGCTGGTAGAGATCGCCAGCAGGATGTCGCCTGGCTGACCCAGCGCCCGAATCTGTTTCGAGAAGACGTCGTTGTAGCTGTAGTCGTTGGCAATCGACGTCAGCGTTGAGGTGTCGGTGGTCAGTGCCAGGGCGGGTAGGCTGGGGCGCTCGCGCTCGAAGCGGTTGAGCAGCTCCGAGGAAAAGTGCTGGCTATCGCCGGCGCTGCCACCATTGCCGCAGGCAAGAATCTTGCCTTCCGTGACCAGGCACTGGACCATCATCTGGCTGGCTACCTCGATGAAGGGAGGAAGCACTTCACTGGCGTAGGTCTTGGTGTCGATGCTGTCGTTGAAGTGTCCGAGAATTCGACTCTGGAAGTCCATGCTGCCGTCCTGGTCCATGGGGAAACACATACCGTTCAGGGGTTGGAGTGTTTCCCGCGTATTCGGTTCGCTTGCGTATTTGCTTCGATTGGGTATTCAGTTCGCTTCGATGGCGTTTTTCAGCCATTGATACTCGAGGTCAGGCGGATTGCCGGTGACCGCCAGTACGTCGAAGCGGCAGGGACATGATAGCCCGTTGCGATGAAGATAAAAACGCGCAGTCTTGATCAGCCGACGTTGCTTGGTGGCGGTGATGGTCTCGGCTGCCGAGCCGAAGCGCGAATCTGAGCGGTGGCGCACCTCGACGAAGACCAGGGTATCGCCTTCGCGCATGACCAGATCCAGCTCGCCGCCGCGGATCTGCACATTACGCTCGACCATGATCAGTCCCTGCCGACAGAGCCAGTCACCAGCGGCGCGCTCAATGAGTGCGCCACGGTGACGTGACAGTATAGCCTTCGGGTTGAGCATCAGCGCTCAGCGTTGGCTTCGTCGTTGTCGGACTCCGGATCCTCACCGCTGGGCAGTGACTGTCCCATCAGGATGGGAGCCGGGACACCACTGGAGAATACCGCCCAGGGCAGTTCGCGGTAGATGCGTCCGGCGTCATTGCCGAGCGTGCCGGTGGCACCTTGCAGGCGCGTCTGAGGGAGGACCTCGAACTGCGGTAAGCGGCGAGCAAGTTCGTAGGCGTCGACACCCATGGCCTGCAGGCGGAACAGCGCCGGATTGCCTTCCTCGCGCAGTTGTTGATAGCTGGCATTGAAGGGCAGGGCATCGGCACCACCCACGGCGGCATCCGGAATCTGCCAGGGGATGTCGAGGAACTGCACGCCGTTCAGGTCATTGTCGAGACGCGGCTGGGGGCGGCCTTCATAGAGGTGCGACGTGGCATAGACAGGAAGACCGCCTGCCGAGTAGTACTCGAGGGTCGGCTTGACCTGGCGGGCATAATCGGGAAGTGCCAGCAGGAACAGCATATCCGGGCGTGGGTTGGTGATCGCCTGGCGGGTGCTTTCGGTGGCTGATGCCTCGGGGTTGTAGCGCACGGCGTTGGAAATGTCGCCGCCGAGTGAGCTCCACTCGTTCCAGAAGGCCTCGCCAACGCGTTGTCCCCAGTTGTTGTTGGGAACCAACATGGCGGCCTGACGGTGGCCATCCTGCCAGGCTCGATCCGCGGCCTGGCGAGCTTCGTCCTCGGCGGAGAGCCCATACTCGAAAAGCCCTTCCGTGTTGTTGGAGGCGCTTTCGCCGTAGTTCAGGGCCAGTGTCGGGATAGGGACGCTGGCACGGTTCTCCAGCTGGGTGACGGCAGCCTTGTCGAGGGGGCCGACCACGACCTGGGCGCCGCTGCTCTGTGCCTGCTGATAGAGCGTGTCCAGATTGCCGCTGGACGAGTCGATGAAGGTCAACTGCGCGGCATTGGCGATGCTGCCCTGATGAGTGCGAATGCCTCGCTCGATCGCATCAGCAACACCTGCCAGGGGGCCGGATTCCGGCAACAGCACGGCGATACTGTCGACCTCCTGGCCGCGTAGATCCTTCAGCCCGGTGATCTGGCTGGGCATACGGCGATTGGCGGGGTGGTCGGAATGGCTGACGCGCCAGTCGTCAAGTTGGTTGAACAGGCGTTGTACATCGCCACCGCTGTTGCGTACCAGAGCAGCCAGCTCCAACCAGCCGGTGACGATGGAGTTGTCGGGTTGCGCCAGAGCGTTGGCCTGGCTGGTGCTGAGTACCGAAAGCTGTTCCCAGATGGCGTCGTTGATGTCTTCGCGGCCAGTGTCGGTCTGGACCTGCATCAACAGGCGTGCGGATTGCTGGGGCTCGCCGACCTGACCAAGTGCCAGGCCCTGACGCAGGCGCAGCAGGTTGGCCTCGTCGCTGGGGAAGCGCATATCGTCGAGTACTTCGGCGGCCCGCAGTACTGCGCGGGGATCGCCCTCACTGTCACCCAGCTCGGACAGCAGTATGGCCCATTCGCGGCGGCTGTCGTCCTGCAGCAGGCTGTCGTCCAGGTCGCTGGCGACATCAAGAGCCTCCGGGCGACGGCCCGAGCGTGCTAGGATGTCTGCCGCGTTCAGACGGGTCTGGGCGGCCTCGGCGGGTTGTTGTTGCGCGGCCTGTGCCAATAGCTGATCGGGGTCGCCATCCAGCGCCCGTTGAACGACGCTTGGGGTGAAACTACACCCGGCCAGCGAAATTGCGATCAGCGCGACGGCCAGAGGGCCGCGAGTCGAAATTATCATGAATCCTTCCTTGTCCTGGAAACAGAGAGTCCTGGAATCGGATAGCAGCCCTGGGAGCCAGAATGCCAGACACCAATGCAGGTTCATTGTACGTGGTCGCGACACCAATTGGGAATCTGGACGACCTCAGTGCCAGAGCATCGAGTGTGCTTGCGCAGGTCAGCCTGGTGGCGGCGGAAGACACGCGTCATAGCGCGCGCCTTATGCGTCATCTCGGTATAGCACCGAAAATGATTTCCCTACATGACCATAATGAGGGGGCGCGGGTTGCGCAGTTGGCGACTCATCTGGCCAATGGTGAGGATGTGGCGCTTATCAGCGATGCCGGCACGCCCTTGATCAGCGATCCCGGTTATGTGCTGGTGCGTGAACTGCGCGCTGGAGGGTATCGCGTCATCCCGGTGCCGGGCCCCTGCGCTCTGGTGACGGCCCTCTGTGCCGCCGGTCTGCCTACTGACCGGTTCACCTTTCATGGCTTTCTGCCGGCAAAGGGCAGTGCACGACGTGGACGGCTCGAGCAATGGATCAAGGCGCCGGAGACACTGGTGTTCTATGAGTCACCGCATCGTATCCGCGATACGCTTACGGATATTGCCGGACTGTTCGGGGCGCGTCGCGTGGTGCTCGGGCGTGAGTTGACCAAGACCTTCGAAACCTTTCTCGATGGCGATGCCGGGACCCTGCTGGAGCAGATGGCGGCTGACCCCGATCAGGCACGGGGGGAGTTCGTGGTGATGGTCGAGGGCGCGCCCGAGGTCGAGAAATCTTCCTCCGATATCGATGCCGAGGCGTTGCTCGGCGCGCTTCTTGCCGAGGGCGTTGGCGTCAAGCAGGCGGCCGCAATAGCGGCGCGTGTGCTGGGTGGCAGCCGTAAATCCTGGTATGCCAGGGCTCAGACACTTAAGGACGGGGATTGAGGGGGGTGCGGGGCGCTGGTATGCTTGCCCGCGGGAGTTGGCTAGACAGTCGCCGCCGCCGGTGTTCCTTCGGGAGAGCTGGTGGGGGAGGAAAGTCCGGGCTCCATAGGGCAGAGTGCCAGGTAACGCCTGGGCGGCGTGAGCCGACGGAAAGTGCAGCAGAGAGTAGACCGCCTAAGCACCTTTCGGGGTGCCGGTAAGGGTGAAAGGGTGCGGTAAGAGCGCACCGCGCGCCTGGCAACAGTGCGTGGCACGGTAAACCCCACTCGGAGCAAGACCAAATAGGAACCCCATGGCGTGGCCCGCGCTGGGTTCGGGTAGGTTGCTTGAAGCCAATGGTGACGTTGGCTCTAGAGGAATGACTGTCCTCGACAGAACCCGGCTTATCGGCCGACTCCCGCTTTATTTCATACGGACGCGCGCTGTGTTGTGTTCTGCCATTGGTCAGCAGGCCAGTGTCGGACTGCGCAGTGGGCGTCTGATTGTCGTCCGTCGAGCGAGATTGTTATGCCGTCACCCCCTTCAGAAAGTCCCGTGCGCGGCCATGCTCATACCAGTGTCTTGCTTGACGGTGCAGTGGATACCCTGATCCACGATGCCAGTGGCTGTTACCTGGATGGCACCTTCGGGCGCGGAGGGCACTCGCGTGCCATTCTGTCGCGCCTGTCCCCCGAGGGACGCTTGATTGCCCTTGATCGTGACCCTGACGCCATCGCCGAAGCTCAGCATATCGATGACGGTCGTTTCGAGATCGTGCGTGCTGAATTTGCCCGTCTGGCGGAGGTCGCTCGTGAGCAGGGGGTTTATGGGCAGTTGTCCGGCATTCTGCTGGATATCGGCGTTTCTTCCCCCCAGCTTGATGATGCCGAGCGAGGCTTCAGTTTTCTGCGCGACGGCCCGCTGGACATGCGTATGGATCCCAGCCAGGGCGAGAGTGCGGCCCAGTGGCTGGCACGAGTCGGTGAGGCCGAGATGGCGTCGGTCTTCAAACGTCATGGAGAAGAGCGTTATGCGCGCCGCCTGGCACGAGCCATCATCGCGCGTCGTGCCGAACAACCCTTCACCCGCACCGAGGATCTTGCCGCGGTAGTCAAGGCGGCGCATCCTGCCTGGGAAAAGGGCAAGCATCCTGCTACCCGTGTGTTCCAGGCGATTCGCATTGAAATCAACGGTGAACTCGACCAGCTTGATGCTGCTCTGGACGCCGCTCTGGAAGCGCTTGCACCGGGCGGGCACCTGGTGGTGATCAGTTTCCACTCCCTTGAGGACCGTCGCGTCAAGCGCTTCATCCGGGACCATGTCCGGGGCGATACCAATGTACCGAGAGGTATACCGCTCAGGGATGACCAGTTGCAGCGCCGGCTGGAGTCGCTCGGCAAGGCAATGCGTGCCAGTGATGATGAGGTCGCTGACAACCCGCGAGCACGCAGTGCAGTAATGCGCATGGCCCGCAAGCGTTATTGAGGAGACTCCATGGCTCAAGGACGGCTGGATATCAATGCCTTTGGATGGCCTCTCAGACAGACCATCACGCCTCGTTTCCTGTTGGTGCTGGCACTGTTGGCTGCCTGCCTGCTCAGCGCTCTGGCGGTGATCAGCGTCAGCCATCAGACGCGTGTCCAGTATGCACAGCTCCAGCAACTGGAGCGTGAGCAACAGCAGTTGCAGACGGAGTGGGGTCAGTTGCTGCTCGAGGAGAGTGCCTGGTCGGCACCTTCGCGCATCGAGCGCCTGGCGATCGAGCGTCTGGAGATGCACCTGCCCGATGTTCACAATGTCGAGGTCATCACGCCATGAGTACAGAGCAGTCCCGTGGTGTGACGCCGCGTCGCCCACCGCCCATGGCTCCCATGGGCAAGACGCGTTACATAGTAATGATGACCTTGATCCTGATTGGGCTGGGGCTGTTGACCGGGCGTATCGTCAATCTGCATGTCATCGACCGCAATTTCCTGCAGGTGCAGGGTAATGCCCGTATTCTGCGTACCGATCCGATTCCCGCCCACCGGGGCATGATCACCGACCGCCACGGAGAGCCCCTGGCGGTGTCGACGCCGGTCGTTACGGTGTGGGCCAACCCCCAGGACCTGCCGAATGACGATGTCCAACTGGTCCTGCTGGCTCAGGCGTTGGGTCAGGACCTGAGGGAACTGAAGGATCGTATCGAGAACTACCGTGATCGCGAATTCATGTACCTGCGTCGGCGCATGACACCCGAGGCTGCCCAGCAGGTGCTCGATCTTCGCGTGCCAGGGGTGCATGCGCGGGAAGAATACAAGCGCTATTACCCGGCGGGTGAAGTCGTGGCCCAGGTGATCGGCGTGACCAATGTCGATGACCACGGGCAGGAAGGGCTGGAACTGGCCTATCAATCCTGGCTGGCTGGTCAGCCGGGCAAGCGCCGCGTGATCAAGGACCGTCGTGGCCGCCTGGTGCGCGATCTGGAGGTGGTCCAGGAGGCTCAGCCTGGTGGTGACCTGGCACTGTCCATCGATCAGCGTCTGCAGTACATCGCCTATCGTGAGCTCAAGGTGGCGGTGGACGAGAATGATGCCGATGGCGGCAGCGTAGTCATGATGGACGCGCGTACCGGTGAGGTACTGGCCATGGCCAACCAGCCGTCCTACAACCCCAACAACCGTGCCGGTCTCGATCCGGCGGGCCTGCGCAATCAGGCCATGGTCGATGCCTTCGAACCGGGTTCGGTGATAAAGCCACTGGCCATGTCGGCATTGCTCGAGACTGGACGCTTCCCGGCGGATACCGTGGTCGATACGTCACCGGGCTGGATGCGCATCGACAGTTACACGATTCGTGATGTGTCCAACAACGGCCAACTGACCCTGGCGGGGATTCTGCGCAAGTCATCCAATATCGGCATGGCCAAGCTGACGCTGCAACTGGATGAACCGGTGGTGCCGGATCGCTACCGTCAGTTGGGCTTCGGCCAGGCGCCGGGTACTGGCTTCCCGGGGGAGGCCACGGGTGAGGTGCCATCTCCTCAGGTCTGGTCGAGCAGTCAGTGGGCGGCGCTGTCCTATGGCTACGGTCTGTCGGTTTCCGCGCTGCAACTGGCCAGTGCCTACACCGCCATCGCCAACCACGGCGAGTACATGCCACCCTCGCTGCTGCGACTCAATCAGTCGCCTCAGGGGGAACAGATCGTCCGCCCGGATGTCGCCGACCAGGTGCTGGGCATGATGGATGAAGTGGTCGAGCCCAATACCGGGGCGCGTCGCGCTGAAGTTCCTGGCTACACGGTGGCGGGCAAGACCGGCACGGTGCGCAAGACTGGCAGTGGGGGCTATCAGGAGAATGCCTACCGCGGGGTCTTCGTCGGTATCACTCCGGTCTCCGACCCGCGCATCATTACCGTGGTGATGATCGACCACCCGCGTGGCGACGCCTATTATGGTGGCGCCATCGCGGCACCGGTCTTCTCGCGCATCGCCGGCAGTGCATTGCGCATCCTTGATGTGCCGCCGGACAACCCCGAAAGCGGTGAGGAGGACCAATGATTTCATTGCCCTATTCCGATGCTGGACACTGTTGATATGAGCATACCCACGGCACGACTCGCTGCCGCATTGAACCGACTCTGGCCTGACAGTGTGGTGCCTGCCGGGCTACCGAAGCAGTTGGGCCCACTCACCACAGATAGTCGCGAAGTGACCGCCGGTGGTGTGTTTGTCGCCATCCCCGGGGTTGGCGCCGACGGCCGTGATTACATCGATCAGGCACTGGCTTCCGGTGCGGTGCTGGTGCTTGCTGAGCGTGATGAAGTTATCGACGCTTCTGTCAGTGAATCCGTAGTCTGGCTCGACGGCTTGCGTGAGCAGGTCGGGGAGCTGTCTCGCGAGGTTCATCAGGTACCGGATGAGTTGGAGTTGATCGGAGTCACCGGCACCAACGGCAAGAGCTCCGTAACCCACTACATCGCCGAGCTGTCGCGGGAGGTCGGTGTCGATACCGGGTTAGTGGGTACCTTGGGCCATGGCCGTCCCGGTGCTCTGGTCCAGGGCATGCTGACCACCCCTGAGCCGCTGGCGTTGCAGCGACAACTGGGAGAGCTCGCTGGTCAGGGGATCACCCGTGTGGCAATGGAAGTGTCTTCCCATGCGCTGGACCAGCAGCGCGTCGCTGGTTGCCGGTTCTCGGCAGCAGTATTCACCAACCTCAGTCGCGACCACCTCGATTACCACGGCAGCATGGTGGCGTACGCCGCTGCCAAGGCACTGTTGTTCAAGCGCTCTGAATTGAGCCTGGCAGTGGTCAATGGTGACGACCCTCTCACCCGGCTGATGCTTGCCGGCATCGGCAAGGATGTACGGGTATTGGCCACAGGAGAGGATGACAGCGTCTCGCTGCGTGTGGTCGAGTGGTTGCCTAATGCCAATGGTCAGCGTGCGCTGATTGCGACACCGGAAGGTGAGCGCGTGCTGGTATTGCCACTGATGGGGCGCTTCAACCTCGACAACGTGCTGCTGGCCATGGCCGCACTCTATGGTCTGGGTGCCTCCATGGATGCTCTGGTGGCCGCCGCAGAACGCCTGACGCCGGTGCCGGGGCGCATGCAGCCGCTGGTGCGGCCCGAAGCACCGACGGTGGTGGTCGACTACGCCCACACACCGGATGCACTGGACAACGCCCTGCAGGGGCTGAAGGCACACCTGCCTGGTGATGGAGAACTATGGTGTCTCGTTGGCTGCGGTGGTGATCGCGATGCCGGCAAGCGCCCGCTGATGGCTCAGGCCGCGGCTCGACATGCCGACCGGGTGGTGATTACGGATGACAATCCGCGCAGTGAAGACCCCGAAACGATTCGTGAGGCGATGAGCGCGGGGCTGGACAACGCGGCTCGTCAACGTAGCTGGAATATCGCGGGGCGTGGCGAGGCCATTGCCAGGGTCATCCAGCAGGCGGGGCCCGACGACGTGATTCTGATTGCCGGCAAGGGCCACGAGACCTATCAGGAAATACAGGGTGTGCGTCACGCCTTTTCCGACCTCGAGGAGGCGCAGCGCGCCCTGTCTTTACGGACAGGAGCTGCTCGGACAGATGAGGGGCGTGCCGAATGAGCGCCTGTGGACTGGGCACGCTGAAAGAGGTTGCCGAGGCCCTGGGGCAGCGATTGTCTGCTGCCGACCCGCAGGCGAGTGTCGAGGCCATTGTCACTGATACCCGGCGGCTCGGACCGGGAGCCTTGTTCATTGCCATTCGTGGTGAGCGATTCGATGGTCATGATTTCGTTGCACAGGCCCGCGAGGCAGGCGCTGTCGCTGCTGTGGTGGAAGAAGCCCAGGATGATCCGTTGCCACAACTGGTGGTTGGCGATACGCGCCTTGCATTGGGCTTGCTGGGACGTGCGCGGCGGCGTGTCTGGGGCGGGTCGTTGGTTGCGGTGACCGGCAACAGCGGCAAGACAACCGTCAAGCAGATGCTGGCCACGCTGTTGGCACGGAGCGGCAAGGTGCTTGCCACACAGGGCAACCTCAACAATGATATCGGCGCCCCTTTGACCCTGCTTTCACTGCAGACCGAACATCAGCGGGCTGTGGTCGAACTGGGCGCCAATCATATCGGTGAAATTGCCTGGACGACGATGCTGGCCGAGCCACAAGTCGCGGTCATCACCAATGTCACTGGTGCCCATGTCGGCGAGTTCGGAGGCATGGGGCGGATTGCTCAGGCCAAGGGAGAGATTCTGGCCGGCCTGTCCGAGGATGGCATTGCGATACTCAACCGCGATGACCGGTTCTTCCCCCTCTGGGAGCGTCTGGCCTCTCCGCATGAAGTCATCGATTTCTCACTCGCTGACGGGGCGCGGATGGTGGCATCGGATCTGGTTTGTGACGAGTTCGGGCGCTATGCTTTCACGCTGACTCTGGATGGCCGTTGCCTGGGGCGCGTCCAGTTGCCGCTGATGGGGCGCCACAATGTCTCCAATGCATTGGCTGCCGCCGCGGCGGGTCTGGCGATCGGGCTGGCGGCCGAGGATGTCGTGGCCGGGCTGGCCGAAGTGGCCCCGGTTGCGGGTCGCCTGGTAGTTGAGCAGGGAATACGTGGTGCTCGGTTGCTGGATGACACCTATAACGCCAACCCTGGTGCCATGAAAGCGGCGATCGATACATTGATGTGTCTACCCGCGCCGCGCTGGTGCCTGCTGGGTGCCATGGGCGAGCTGGGGGATGCAGCTGAAGCGTTGCACGCCGACGTCGGGCTGTATGCTCGACACTGCGGCATCGATTTTCTCGGTACTCTGGGTGAGGCCGCGCAAGCGGCCAGCCAGGCCTTCGGTGAAGGTGGGTACCATTTTTCCGATCAGGCGGCACTGGTTGATCATGTGCAGCACCATCTACCGGACAATGCGAGCGTATTGGTGAAGGGCTCGCGGTCGGCAGGTATGGAGCGAATCGTGGCTGCCCTGCGGTCAGATGTTTCAAGGTGATACTGATACATGTTGCTTTTTCTGGCGGAATTTCTGGCGCGCTACCAGAGCGCTTTCAATGTTTTCGGCTACCTCACGCTACGCATGATCCTCGCGACCATCACTGCGCTGGTGCTATGCCTGTGGCTCGGGCCGATCGTTATTCGTCGTCTGGTGGAGCGCCAGATTGGTCAGGCCGTTCGCGACGATGGACCGCAGTCGCATCTGTCCAAGGCCGGAACACCTACCATGGGCGGGGCGATGATCCTTCTGGCCATGGCCATCAGTACTCTGCTGTGGGCAGACCTGAGCAATCATTACGTCTGGGTTGTGTTGATTGTGACCCTCGGCTTCGGTGCCATCGGCTGGGTCGATGACTATCGCAAGGTGGTGGAGAAGAATCCACGAGGTCTGCCGGCGCGCTGGAAGTATTTCTGGCAGTCAGTGATTGGCCTTGCTGCCGCCCTCGAACTGTATTTGACCGCTGCTTCTCCGGTCGAGACCAGCCTGATCCTGCCGTTGTTCAAGGATTTCGTGCTGCCGTTGGGGGTGTTCTACATCCTGCTGACCTACCTGGTGATCGTTGGCAGTTCCAATGCGGTCAACCTCACCGATGGTCTCGACGGGTTGGCCATCATGCCCACGGTGATGGTCGCCATGGGCCTGGCGGTTTTTGCCTATGCCAGTGGCCACGCGGTGTTCTCCGAGTATCTGCAGATTCCGCTGATTCCCGGTGCCGGTGAGTTGGCGGTATTCTGCGCCACCATTGCTGGCGCGGGGCTGGGTTTCCTGTGGTTCAATACCTATCCCGCTCAGGTGTTCATGGGGGATGTCGGCGCGCTGGCGCTGGGCGCGGCCCTGGGGGTTGTGGCAGTCATCGTGCGTCAGGAAGTGGTGCTGTTCATCATGGGCGGGGTCTTCGTCATGGAAACTGTCTCGGTGATCCTGCAGGTGGGCTCCTACAAGCTCACCGGGCGGCGCATCTTCCGCATGGCACCGCTGCACCACCACTTTGAGCTCAAGGGCTGGCCCGAACCTCGGGTCATTGTACGCTTCTGGATCATCACCGTAGTGCTGGTGCTGATGGGGCTGGCCACACTGAAGATTCGCTGAGGAACGCATGACCGCCAGCCAGTACACGCTGCCTAAACAGTATCAGGTGCCGTCGGGAGTCACTGTCGCGGTAGGGCTAGGGGTCTCGGGAATGGCGATCTGTCGCCATCTACAACGTCTGGGGCGGCGCTTCGTGGTGATCGATACCCGTGAGTCGCCCGCAGGGCTCGAGGCGTTTCGCCAGCAGTTCGCCACGGTGCCGCTGCGTCTGGGGCCGCTGGATGGCCTCGACCTCTCTGCCGCCGACGAGGTGGTGCTGAGTCCAGGTATCGACCCATATCAGCCACCCTTTGCTGCCTTGCTCGACGAGCTCAACCCGCAGACCGGCGAGCCGCGCCTGATCGGCGAGATCGCTCTGTTCCGGCGAGCCTGTCAGGGCCGCATCGCTGCCATTACCGGTGCTAACGCCAAGTCCACCGTGACCACGCTGGTGGGAGAAATGGCCCGTGAGGCAGGGCTCAGGGTTGCTGTGGGAGGTAATCTGGGAACCGCGGCGCTGGATCTGCTGGCCAGCGAGCCGAATGCTGAGTTGTTCGTGCTCGAACTGTCCAGCTTCCAGATCGAGACCACGCCCTGTCTGGCCGCCGACAGCGTAGCCTTTCTCAACCTCAGCGAAGACCACCTGGATCGGCATGGCGATATGCCGGGTTATCGGCGCGCCAAGCTCGGTATCTACCGTGGCGCGAGCCAGGCAGTGTTCAACGCCGATGATTCCATGACCTGGCCGGAGGCACCGCTGGCCGTGCAATCACGCTTCACGCTCGGGGCTCCCGTCACCGGAAGTGATGACTGGGGCGTTGTCGAGCAGCAAGGTAATGCCTGGTTCGTCCGTGGTGAAAGCCCGTTGTTTCCGGTGGCGGAGATGCGTCTCAAGGGGCGTCATCATCAGGCCAACGCTCTGGCGGCCATGGCGATGGGCGCTCAGCTGGGGCTGCCGATCAGCGCGATGCGCACAGTGCTGGCGCGCTTCGGAGGTCTGCCTCATCGCAGTGAGCTGATCGCCGAGATCGATGGTGTTGCCTGGATCAATGATTCCAAAGGCACCAACGTTGGTGCGACCCTGGCGGCCATCGAAGGCCTGGGCCCAGCGTTGTCCGGTCGTCTGGTACTACTGGCCGGTGGCGTTGGCAAAGGCGCCGACTTTCGCCCGCTGGCCGAGCCTCTGGCAAGATACGCGCGTGAAGCCATTCTGTTCGGGGCCGATGCCGACAAGCTGGAAGCGGCACTCGGCGGATACGTGAACCTGATCCAGGTGGCTGACATGCAGGATGCCATGGCGCATGCGCGCAGGATCGCCGAGCCGGGCGACGCGGTATTGCTGTCACCGGCTTGCGCCAGTCTCGATCAGTTCATCAATTATCTGGCACGTGGCGATGCCTTCCGGGCCTGGGTCGAACGTCATGCCGACCGGTCCTCGCTTGACAAGGAGCCGTCATGAGTCGAATTGCCAGAACCTTCCACCGTCTGGCGGAAATCCGCCGGCGCCTGTCCACCCGTGACCACGCTTTCGATGGCTGGTTGTTGGTGGCTACCTTTTCTCTGTTGTTGATCGGTTGGGTGATGGTGACCTCGGCGTCCACCGAGGTGGCCACGAGCCTGACCGGCAATGCCTGGTATTTCAGTATTCGTCACGGCATCTTCGTGCTGGGCGGTGTCACCATTGGTGCGCTGGCATTGCGTATTCCACTGGCCTGGTGGAAGGCCAATGGGCCACTGTTGTTGCTGATCGGTCTGGCGTTGCTGGCACTGGTGCTGGTGGTGGGGCGTGAAGTCAATGGTAGCCGTCGTTGGTTGTCACTTCCCGGGGTGCCATTCAATCTCCAGGCCTCCGAAGTCGCCAAGCTTTGTCTGATCACCTATATGGCCGGCTACCTGGAGCGCTTTCTCCCCGAGGTTCGTCGGCAATGGGGCGCATTCCTGCGGCCCTTGATGGTAGTCGGCGTCGTCGCTGTGCTGTTGATTTTCGAACCCGACTACGGCGGTGTGGTGGTCATGACCAGCTGTGTCATGGGCATGCTGCTGATGGCAGGAGCTCCCTGGGGGCGCTTTCTGCTGTTGTTTGTGATGGTGGGTCTGCTGGGAGCAGTGGTGGCCATTGCCGAGCCCTATCGCATGGCGCGCCTCACCAGCTTCGTTGACCCCTGGGCCGACCAGTTCGCCAGTGGCTATCAGCTCACTCAGGCGCTGATCGCCTTCGGCCGAGGCCATGTCTTCGGCATGGGGTTGGGCAACAGTGTCCAGAAGCTGTTCTATCTTCCCGAGGCGCATACCGACTTCGTGTTTGCGGTGCTGGCCGAGGAACTCGGCATGCTGGGGGCGATCATCGTGGTCGGGCTGTTTGCCATGCTGGTATGGCGAGCCATGGCCATAGGCCGTCGTGCCGAGCTGGCACGCCAGCCTTTTGCGGCCTATATGAGCTACGGCATCGCTCTGGTGATCGGGGCCCAGGCCTTCATCAACATTGCCGTCAGCACCGGCATGCTACCGACCAAGGGGCTGACATTACCGCTGCTTTCCTATGGCGGTTCCAGCCTGGTGGTGAGTTGTGTCATGGTCGCCCTGTTGCTCAGGGCGGATATCGAAACGCGCGAACGCCAGCGCCAGGCAGCGCCCACGGCGCGTCGCGAATCCACCGCACGCAAACGCAGTAATGCACAAGGAGTCAAGCCGTGAGTGACCTGCAAGGACGGCGTGTGTTGATCATGGCGGGTGGCACCGGCGGACATGTCATTCCAGCACTGTCGCTGGCCCGCGCCCTCGGCGAGCGTGGCGCCTCGGTCGAGTGGCTGGGCAGTCCCCGAGGTATCGAGAATCGCCTTGTGCCCGAAGCCGGTTTGCCGCTCAATCAGATTGCGATCAGCGGCTTGCGTGGGAATGGTCTGGCTGGGTGGCTGATGGCACCGGTACGCCTGACGCGAGCGGTATGTCAGGCGCGTGCAGTGATCAAGCGTTTCGACCCTCAACTGGTTGTCGGCATGGGAGGCTTCGCCAGTGGTCCCGGCGGTCTGGCGGCCTGGTTGACGCGACGGCCGCTGGTGATTCATGAGCAGAATGCGGTGGCAGGGTTGACCAATAGAGTGCTGTCACGCCTTGCCGCACGTACCTATGCGGCCTTTCCTCAGGCGTTCGGCGATGCAGCGGAGGTCGTCGGCAACCCGGTGCGAGAGGATATCGCAACTCTGGGCCAGCAGCCGCGACAGGTCGCTGATATGCAGGACCGCCGTCTGCGCCTGCTGGTGGTTGGCGGCTCGCTGGGTGCGCTGGCGCTCAATCGGCAGTTGCCCGAGGCGCTGGCGCTGTTGCCCGAGGAGCTGCGCCCGGAGATTCGCCATCAGGCCGGTCGCGACAAGGATGCCGACACTCGGGCAGCCTATGCCAGGCAGGGTGTCGAGGCCGACGTCACGGACTTCATTGGTGAGATGGCTCAGGCCTATGCCTGGGCTGACCTGGTGGTGTGCCGTTCCGGAGCGTTGACCGTAGCCGAGCTGGCTGCTGCCGCGAAGCCCGCGTTGTTTGTACCTTTTCCTCACGCGGTGGACGACCATCAGACGGTCAATGCCCAGGCATTGGTGGATGCCGGGGCGGCGGCACTGATTCAGCAGAAAGACATGAGCGCAGCGCTGTTGGCCGAGCGTCTGACAGCGCTGCTCAACCCTGCGACCCTCGCCGACATGGCAGGCAAGGCTCGGGCCGAGGCCCACCTCGATGCCGTTGAGCGATTGGTGGCAGGCTGTATGGAGACAGGTCTTGAGTAATCAAACCAATGGGCCGGTTCCCGGTCAGATGACGCCCAGTCGTGGGCTGGGGATGCGTCGTATTCGTCGCATTCATTTCGTTGGCATTGGTGGCGCCGGTATGTGTGGCATCGCCGAGGTTCTTGCCAATCAGGGCTACCAGGTGTCCGGTAGCGATCTGAAATCGTCAGCGGTGGTGACGCGGCTCGAAAGCTGCGGTGTACGCGTCTTCATTGGCCATGCGGCAGAAAACGCTGCCCAGGCGGACGTGGTAGTGGTCTCCACGGCGGTCAGCGATGACAATCCCGAGCTGGTATGGGCCCACGAGCACCGTGTTCCAGTGGTACGCCGTGCAGAGATGCTGGCCGAGCTGATGCGTTTCCGCCACGGAATTGCCGTGGCAGGTACCCATGGCAAGACCACCACCACCAGTCTGACAGCGACGCTGCTTGGAGAAGGTGGTCTGGATCCGACCTTCGTCATCGGTGGCAAGTTGACCAGTGCCGGCACCAACGCTCAGTTGGGGCAGGGGGATTATCTGGTGGCCGAGGCTGACGAGTCCGACGCTTCCTTCCTGCACCTGCAGCCGATGGTCAGCATCGTCACCAACATCGATGCCGATCACATGAGCACCTATGGCGGCGATTTCGAGCGCCTCAAGACCACCTTCATCGAGTTTCTGCACAACCTGCCGTTCTACGGGTTGGCGGTGCTGTGCATCGATGATGACAACGTGCGTGGGCTGCTCGAGTCGATCAATCGCCAGTTCGTCACCTACGGTTTCTCCGAGGATGCCGATTATCGCATCGAGGACTTTGTGCAGACCGCTGGTGAGGTACGTTTCACGGCAGTTCGCCCGGGAGGCCTGCAGTCGCTGGATATCAGGCTGGCCATGCCGGGGCGTCACAATGCGCTGAATGCGTTGGCAGCGATTGCTGTGGCTACGGATGCCGGCGTCGATGATGCGGCCATCTGCCGAGGCCTCGTCAGCTTTGCTGGTGTCGGCCGGCGCTTTCAGGTGCATGGTGAATTTCCCGTGGCCCAGGGCGATGGCAAGGTCATGCTGGTGGACGACTACGGCCACCATCCCCGCGAAGTCGAGATGGTCATCAATGCCGTTCGTGACGGCTGGCCGAAGCGCCGCCTGGTGATGGTCTATCAGCCGCACCGTTACTCACGCACGCGTGACCTTTATGAGGATTTCGTGCGTGTCCTGGCTGGCGTCGACACCCTGTTGCTGCTCGATGTCTACAGCGCAGGTGAAGCCCCCTTGCCGGGCGCCGACGGCCGTAGCCTGGCAGGCTCCATCCGCCAGCGTGGTGAAGTCGATCCGATCTTTGTGCAGGACAAGGCGGAGCTGCCTGCGCTGCTGGCCAATGTCCTGCGCCCCGACGATATCCTGATTACCCAGGGCGCAGGCGATGTGGGAGGAATTTCCCAGCGCCTGGCGGATGCCCGGTTGCAGCTTGATGAGGTGACACTATGACCACGCAGGGCGGGACCACGCAGGGCGGGACCATGCAGGGCCGGGATTTTGGTCGAGTGGTGGTGGTGTTCGGTGGTCACAGTGCCGAGCGGGAGGTTTCGCTCAACAGCGGCGCCGCGGTTCTCGCTGGGCTCCAGCGTAGTGGAGTCGATGCCATCGGCTACGACTTCGCCGAGGATGGCATGGCCGGCCTCGAAGCGCTCAAGCCGGATATCGTGTTCATTGCCTTGCATGGCAGGGGAGGGGAGGACGGTTGCCTGCAGGGAGCCCTGGAGCTGGCGGGTATCCCCTATACCGGCAGTGGTGTGATGGCTTCGGCGCTGGGAATGGATAAGTTGCGCACCAAGGCGCTGTGGCAGGCGGCTGGTCTACCCACCCCGGAAAGCATCGAGATGACCGCCGCGACTGATCGTGCGGAGCTGATCGAGCGTCTCGGGCTGCCGATGATCATCAAGCCGGTTCATGAAGGTTCGACCATCGGTATCACCATCGTGCGCCACCTGGATGAGCTGGAAAAGGCCTGGCAGGACGCTGCGAAATACGACGCGCGGGTGATGGCCGAGCGATTTGTGGTGGGAAGCGAGTTTACCTTGTCTGTTCTCGGAGACAGTGCCCTGCCGGCCATTAAAGTCGAGGTTCCCAATGGGTTCTACGACTATGAAGCCAAGTATCTGTCCAATGACACTCTCTACCATTTGCCCTGTGGTCTCGAGCCTGAACAGGAAGCCCAACTGGCTGAACTCAGTCTGTCAGCATTTGCCGCTGTAGGCTGCTCTGGCTGGGGACGAGTCGATGTCATGCGCGATGCAGAGGGATGCTTCTGGCTGCTTGAGGTCAACACGGTTCCGGGAATGACCGACCACAGCCTGGTCCCTCAGGCGGCGGCGCATGCGGGGATCGACTTCGATGAGCTGGTGGTGCGGATCCTCGCCGACGTCAAGGAGCGCAACTGATCATGATGCGCCGTGGCACCCTGTTCGGCATCCTGCTGCTCGGCCTGTTGCTGGCCGCCGGCGGTAACGCCCTGTGGTTGTGGCTGGATCGGCCGATCCAGAGGGTGTCGATCCGCGGCGAGTTGCAATACGCCAATGCGGACTATCTCAGGAACCAGTTGACGCCACTGATTCGCAGCCAGACATGGCTGTCCGTGGATATCGAGGAGTTGCGTGAGCAGGCACTGAAGGTGGGTTGGCTGAGGGAAGTCCGCATTCGCCGCGAGTGGCCCAATGCATTGACGTTTGAACTCACCGAGCAGGTTCCGGTGGCTACCTGGAATGATGATCAGTTGCTGAATGGCGACGGTGTTCCTTTCGACTTCGGAACCATCACTCCGCCTGAAGGATTGCCGGTTCTGGCTGGGCCCAGGGACTCAGGTAAGGAAGTTCTGACTTATTACTCGGAACTTTCTGAACGCTTCGATTCCATGAATGTCGGCCTCGAACAATTACGTCTCGAGGCTCGCGGTGCCTGGCGGTTTCAACTTGATGATGGTGTCTGGGTAATTCTTGGACGTAATGACAGGGCCGGGCGCCTGGGGCGTCTGGAGGCTGCCTGGCGGCGGGAACTTGGTAGTGTGGCGTCGCATATTCGCTACATTGATCTACGTTATCCCAATGGCATCGCCGTGGCCTGGCATGGTGAGACCGAGCCCGTCGAGGAAGGTGATTCCAGGCAAGGCTGAAGAGCGTCGGATGCCCCTGGTGTATTTGTTATTGATGAGATTCGGGTATTTCCTTTGAAAGAAACAACCCGTATCGTGAAATAAGTATAGGTTCTGGGGTGGTAGAGTACCTGTAGTTGTTTCTATAATCGTCCCAGGTTTTTTATTTCTGTAATAGATTCCCGAATTCAGGGGAATTGACTCGAGGAGAACTCCCGACTCATGGCAGGTGCATCCAACGTGTCCAATATGGTAGTCGGGCTGGATATCGGAACATCCAAGGTCGTTGCGATCGTGGGTCAACCCACTGACGACGGTGGTATTGAAATTGCCGGTATCGGCTCTCACCCTTCGCGTGGCATGAAGAAGGGTGTAGTGATCAATATCGAATCCACCGTGCAATCGATTCAGCGTGCTGTCGAAGAGGCGGAGCTGATGGCAGGTTGCGACATTCACTCCGTGTATGTCGGCATAGCCGGAAGCCATATCAGTTCCATGAACTCCGATGGCGTGGTGGCGATCAAGGAGCGCGAGGTTGCGCCTTCCGACATCGACCGGGTGATCGACTCGGCACGGGCACGCGCCATCTCTGAAGGGCAGCGGGTGTTGCATGTGTTGCCTCAGGAGTTTGCCATCGATACCCAGGGCGGTATTCGTGAGCCGCTGGGCATGTCCGGGGTAAGGTTGGAAGCCAGAGTGCACCTGGTGACGGCGGCATTGAATGCGGTCCAGAACATCGAGAAGTGTGTGCGCCGTTGCGGCCTTGAAGTCGATGCCATCATTCTCGAGCAACTGGCGTCCAGTCACGCGGTGCTCACCGAGGACGAGCGTGAACTTGGCGTCTGTATGGTCGATATAGGTGGTGGAACGACCGATATTGCAGTCTTTACTGAAGGCGCCATTCGACATACTGCAGTGATTCCAATCGCCGGCGATCAGGTCACCAATGACATCGCCATGGCGCTGCGCACACCGACGCAGTATGCAGAAGAGATCAAGGTCAAGTACGCCTGTGCGCTGACCCAGCTGGCTTCCAGCGATGAAATGATCAAGGTTCCCAGTGTCGGGGAGCGCCCGGCGCGAGACCTGTCACGCCAGTCACTGGCCGAAGTCGTCGAGCCTCGCTACGAGGAGCTGTTCACGCTGGTGCGTGATGAGCTACGGCGCAGTGGTTACGAGGACCTGGTGGCGGCGGGGGTTGTATTGACCGGAGGCACCTCACGGATGGAAGGTGTCGTTGAACTGGCAGAAGAGATCTTTCATATGCCGGTTCGCATTGCCTGTCCCCAGAACGTACGTGGGCTGGCCGACGTGGTAAGAAACCCGATTTATTCGACGGGCGTCGGCTTGTTACATTACGCTTTACATGAAGCCCGACAGGGCCATGGCCGCCAGGGGCAGGGTGGCACGACCTCGACGCAACCGAGGCGCGAGGACGCCTCCCGGCGTGGACCAGAGGAAAGGACTCCTGCGCTGGAAAAGATCAAGGGCTGGTTCAAAGGAAATTTCTGAGAGGGCCGCAACAGCGGCTCAGGAGACGGGGCAAATGTTTGAACTCGTAGACAGCGCACCCTCAAGCAGTGCGGTCATAAAGGTCATCGGCGTAGGTGGCGGCGGCGGCAATGCTGTCAACCACATGGTCGAGAGCAATATAGAAGGCGTTGAGTTCATCTGCGCCAACACGGATGCGCAGGCCCTCAAGCGCGTCTCCGCCCGAACGGTACTGCAGCTCGGCACGGAGATTACCAAGGGGCTGGGCGCCGGGGCCAACCCCGAGGTCGGCCGACAGGCGGCCATGGAAGATCGCGAGCGTATCGCGGAGCTTCTGGATGGTGCCGACATGGTGTTCATCACCGCCGGTATGGGTGGTGGTACCGGCACCGGTGGTGCGCCTGTGGTGGCGCAGGTTGCCAAGGAGCTGGGTATTCTGACGGTTGCCGTGGTGACGCGCCCGTTCCCCTTCGAAGGCCCCAAGCGTATGCGTGCGGCCGAAGAGGGTATGAAAGAGTTGTCCGAACACGTCGACTCCTTGATTACCATCCCCAACGAGAAGCTGCTCTCGGTGCTTGGCAAGAGCGCGACGCTGCTGACTGCCTTCAGTGCGGCCAATGATGTGCTGCTGGGTGCCGTGCAGGGTATCGCCGAGCTGATCACCAGTCCTGGCATCATCAACGTCGACTTTGCCGACGTGCGGACCGTCATGTCCGAGATGGGCATGGCCATGATGGGCACCGGCGGTGCTACCGGCGAGAACCGTGCTCGCGAGGCGGCCGAGAAGGCCATTCGCAGCCCGCTGCTGGAAGATATCGACCTGCACGGCGCGCGTGGCATTCTGGTCAACATCACGGCAGGCCCCGATCTGTCGATCGGTGAGTTCAATGACGTGGGCGCCACGGTTCAGGAGTTCGCTTCCCAGGACGCTACCATCGTGGTCGGTACTTCCATCGATATGGACATGACCGACGAGCTGCGGGTTACCGTGGTGGCTGCTGGTCTCGATAGCCAAGTCAACCAGCGTGCCAAACAGGCAGCGGCATCCTCCCAGCCGCAGGCACGGACCCGTCCGGAGATGCGTCAGCGTCCTCAGCAGCAGCCGGTCATGAACCGCGCGGCTTCTCAGCAGACCGCAAGCAAGCCGGAAGCTCAGGAAAATCCGCGCCCCCAGAGCGAGTCGCGCAAATCGCAGGATCTCGATGACTATCTCGATATCCCGGCGTTTCTGCGTCGTCAGGCTGACTGAATCGTGATGCGCCTCCGTCTCCCGGGGGCGTTGTCATGCAGATGCGAGGTTTTTTTGTTGAAACGTTCGTTTGGTGTTATAGTGAACGGTGTTTGATAACCAACGACTGCCTGGCGACTGCAAAATGATCAGACAACGTACCCTGAAAAACGTGATCCGCGCCACTGGCGTGGGACTACATTCCGGCAAGAAGGTCTACCTGACCTTGCGGCCGGCTCCGGTGGATACCGGAATCGTGTTCGTCCGTACGGACCTCGATCCGGAAGTCCAGATTCCTGCTCAGGCGACCAACGTCACCGACACCACGCTGTGTACTGCCCTGTCTCGCAATGGTGAGAAGGTGGCGACCGTCGAGCACCTGATGTCAGCCTTTGCGGGCCTCGGCATCGACAATGCCTATGTCGACCTCAGTGCACCTGAGGTACCGATCATGGACGGAAGTGCCGGTCCCTTCGTGTTCCTGATCCAGTCGGCGGGCATTCTCGAGCAGAACGCCCCGAAGAAGTTCATCCGCATCAAGCGAGAGATCTCGGTGCGCGAAGATGACAAGGAAGCGCTGTTCCTGCCCCATCAGGGCTTCAAGGTCTCCTTCTCCATCGACTTCGATCATCCGGTGTTCGAGGACCAGAAACAGACGGCGGCAGTGGATTTCTCGACGACGTCCTTCGTGCGCGAAGTGTCCCGAGCGCGTACTTTCGGCTTCATGCGTGATCTCGAGTATCTGCGTTCCAACAATCTGGCGCTGGGCGGCAGCCTTGATAACGCGATCGTGGTCGACGACTACCGCATCGTCAACGACGGTGGCCTGCGTTACGACGACGAGTTCGTCAAGCACAAGGTGTTGGACGCCATCGGCGATCTCTATCAGCTCGGTTACAGCCTGATCGGCGAGTTCCGTGGAGTGAAGTCTGGCCATGCGCTCAATAACCAGCTGTGCCGCGCACTGCTCGAACAGCCGGAAGCATGGGAAATCGTGACGTTCGAGGACGAGTCGGAAACCGCTCCGATCTCCTACGCTGCACCGGCCATGGCCTGACGCCTCGCCCCCGTCAGGTCTAGACAGCAGTCGTTATCAGACGCCGCCCTTCGGGGCGGCGTTTGTGTTTGAGGGAGGGCGAGCCGCAGGCGGCTTGAGCTGTAAGCTTTAAGCGGTAAGTAGTTCGGGGGCCGAGCGTGTTGTGGGCAGAAGGGGCGGTCCCGGGCTGGACAGTTCATTACCAGAAGAGTGAAGCTCGCCGCTTACCGCTTACCGCTTACCGCTTACCGCTTACCGCTTACCGCTCTTCCTCATCCTTCTGCGCATGCGAAGCGAGGCGTTCGAGAGCCTTCTTGAGCTTCGGGTCATCGACATCGGCAGCGCAACTGGATATCTCGTCGCCGGCACCCGAGGAAAGGTGTCGGAACTGGCGCGGCGGGACGCGTGCTGGACGAACCGGGCGCACCTTGAGATGAAAACCGGTGACTGCCTGGAATTCGGGAAGCTGGTGGAGCAGTTCCAGCAGGCGCGGTTGTTCGTAGCGCAGGCGTGTCAGCCAGGCGGCACCATCCGTGATCAGCGTCAAACGTCCACTCTGATAGCCACCGACAAACAGATGCTCGGCAAACTCCGGCGGCAGTTGTTCGCGCAGGTGTTGTTGCGCCTTCTCGATCAGGCGCGCCATGCGCATCAAGTCCCCGAGTTCGCCACGTCCGTTCAACAGGCGTGACATGGGCTGGGCGCGGAACCGCTTAAGCTTTATACTCATACGCTTGCTTTCCGGGGCATTGGCCCCGATATCTGTTTCCTGATGGACTGTCGTTGCAGTTCGCGAGACATCCGAGCCTAGCATGCCAGGGGGTTGCTCAACAGCATGTCTGCTGCCCGTTCCGACAACACGCACCACACCGAAGGTCGCCCAAGGCGCGTCAATACGCGCTGGTGGTTGGCCGGACTGCTGGTCGGTTGTCTGTTGCCGGCGGGCCTGATTCAGGCAGAGTCCCCGCGAGCGACCCAGCGACTGGTGCAGATATGCATCATGGCACCGGCGATGATTCGCGCCCGCACCGTGCTCAAGGCGTGTCGGCGCCAACTGGTCAGCCATCCCGTCGTTGCTGCCTCGCGGCGTCTGGCGGCAGCGACCATTATTCGTGCTCCGTTACTGCGCGCGGTTGCCGCGCTTGATGTCGTTTCCCGTCGTGGTCCTCCCTCATTGGCCTGATCGTTACAGCCGGTATTGACCGGATAACGGTGGCGTCGCGTTGTACGTCACCGCGATTCTTTTCGCCAATGATGGACTCAAGATGATCAATACGTTGTTACGCAAGGTAGTCGGCTCCAAGAACGACCGTGAGGTCAAACGCATGACGCGCCAGGTTCGCGCGATCAATGCGCTGGAGTCGCAGGTGGAAGCGCTCGATGACGCGGCACTCAAGGCTCGCACAGCGGAGTTTCGCGAGCGACTGGCAGGCGGTGAAAGCCTTGATGCGATCCTGCCGGAAGCTTTTGCCACGGTACGCGAGGCCAGCCGACGCGTCATGGGTATGCGCCACTTCGACGTTCAGTTGATCGGCGGCATGACCCTCAACCGTGGTCGTATCGCCGAGATGAAGACTGGTGAGGGCAAGACTCTGGTGGGTACGCTGGCGGTCTACCTCAACGCTCTGCCGGGACGTGGCGTCCACGTGGTAACGGTCAACGATTATCTGGCCCGCCGTGATGCCAACTGGATGCGTCCGCTGTACGAATTCCTCGGCCTGTCCGTTGGCATCATCTACTCAGGACAGCCGCCGGCTGACAAGCGCGCGGCCTATGCCTGTGATATCACCTACGGCACCAATAACGAGTACGGCTTCGATTACCTGCGCGATAACATGGTGTTCGCGCTGGAAGAGAAGGTGCAGCGTGATCTCTATTTCGCGGTCATTGACGAAGTCGACTCCATTCTTATCGATGAAGCTCGTACCCCGCTGATCATCTCCGGTGCGGTGGACGAGAATACCGAGCTGTACAAGGTCATCGATCGCCTCGCCTTGAAACTCGACAAGTGCACCGACGAGGAAGATCCGGAAAGTGGCCACTTCACGCTCGACGAAAAGCAGAAGCAGGTCGAGGTGACCGAGAGTGGCCATCACCAGATCGAAGAGTTGATGCGTGAGGAGGGGCTGCTGGGCGCCGACGACTCGCTGTATGCCGCCCAGAACCTCAATCTATTACAGCATATGCATTCGGCGTTGCGTGCCCGCCATCTGTATTACGTCGATGTGGACTATATCGTCAGCGATGGTCAGGTGGTGATCGTCGATGAGCATACCGGTCGTACCATGCCGGGACGTCGCTGGTCCGAAGGCTTGCACCAGGCGGTTGAGGCCAAGGAAGGAGTGACCGTGCAGCGCGAGAGCCAGACGCTGGCCTCGACGACCTTCCAGAAGTACTTCCGCCTTTACGAGAAGCTGTCCGGGATGACCGGTACTGCAGATACCGAGGCCTTTGAGTTCCGTCAGATCTACGGTCTCGACGTGATCGTCATTCCGACCAACCGGCCGTTGGCGCGTAACGACATGAATGATCTTGTCTACCTCAGTGCCGAGGAGAAGTACGAGGCCATCATCGAAGACGTCAAGGCCCAGGTCGAAGCGGGTCGCCCGGTGCTGGTAGGTACGGCGTCGATCGAGACCTCCGAGTATCTTGCCGCGTTGATGAAGAAGTCTGGTCTTCCATTCGATGTCCTCAACGCCAAGCAGCACCAGCGGGAGGCCGATATCATTGCCCAGGCAGGTCGTCCCGGTGCAGTGACCATCGCCACCAACATGGCCGGTCGCGGTACCGACATCGTGCTGGGCGGTAACTGGGAGGCCGAGGTCGCCAAACTGGAAGATCCCAGTGAAGCTCAGATTGCTGAGCTCAAGGCTGCCTGGCAGGAACGCCATGAGGCTGTGCTTGCTGCGGGTGGCCTGCACGTGGTTGGTTCCGAACGCCACGAGTCCCGTCGTATCGACAACCAGCTGCGTGGGCGTGCGGGTCGCCAGGGGGATCCGGGCTCGACGCGCTTCTTCCTGTCCCTCGAGGACAACCTCATGCGCCTGTTCGGCTCGGAGCGTGTGCAGAAATTGATGCAGGCGCTGGGACTGGAGCGTGGCGAAGCTATCGAACACAAGATGGTCTCCAATGCGGTCGAGCGTGCGCAAAAGAAGGTCGAGGGACGCAACTTCGATATCCGCAAGCAGTTGCTGGAATATGACGATGTTGCCAACGACCAGCGTTCGGTGATCTACGAGCAGCGCAACGAGATTCTTGCTGCGTCGGACGTTTCCGAGAACGTCCTGGGTATTCGTGAGGAAGTGCTCGACCAGGGAGTCAGCGAGTTTGTGCCTCCGCAGAGTCTGCCGGAGCAGTGGGACCTGGCTGGACTGGAGGCGCACCTCAAGAGCGAGTTCAACCTCGATGCACCGGTGGTGCAGTGGGCCGAGGAAGACGAGCATTTCCATGAGGAGAAGCTGCGTGAGCGTCTGCAGACCCAGCATCGCCAGGCCTATGAGGCCAAGGTGGCGATCGCTGGTGAAGAGCTCATGCGTCGCTTCGAGAAGCAGGTCATGCTTCAGGTGCTCGATACCCGCTGGAAGGAGCACCTGCAGTCGATGGACCACCTGCGCCGTGGTATTCACCTGCGTGGCTATGCGCAGAAGAACCCCAAGCAGGAGTACAAGCGTGAGTCCTTCGAGCTGTTCCAGAACTTGCTGACCAACATCAAGGCCGATGTAACCCGTATTCTCAGCCATGTTCAGGTGCGTGCACCGGAAGAGGTCGAGGCTCTGGAGCGTCAGCGTCGCGAGTCTCTGGAGCGAGAGTCTGCACAGGCGTCCAGTCGTCATGATGAGGCTCCGGCTCCTGCGGCTGATGAGGGCGAGAGCGAACGTGGGGGCAGCGAAGCGGGCGACATGAAACCGGTGCGTCGTGATGCTCCCAAGGTAGGCCGTAACGAGCCGTGCCCCTGTGGTTCGGGCAAGAAGTACAAGCAATGCTGTGGCCAATTGAGTTAGGCGAGTCTCGGCACGGGGTGCGTTGAGCGGCTTTGATCCTGCTCGGATACGACATCGACGCCCCCTGTATCCACAACGGCAGTATTCACAACCCCGGGCCCAGGTCCCGGGGTTGTGCCCAATGAAGGAGACATTCGATGGCTGTGGGTGAAAGTCATTTTCCGATCATGCCGCGCATTGACGGCGTGCGCCTGGGGACCGCGATGGCGGGTATCAAGAAGCCGGGGCGCCGTGATCTGGTGGTAATCGAGGTAGCCGAAGGGGCCAGTGTGGCCGGGACCTTCACCCGTAATGCTTTCTGTGCCGCCCCCGTGCATGTGGCGAAAGAGCACCTCGGCCAGGGCGACGCAGTGCGCTATCTGGTCATCAATACCGGCAATGCCAACGCCGGTACCGGTGAAACCGGAATGCGTGATGCGCGTGCCAGCTGTGCTGCTCTTGCCGAGCTGGCCGGGGTTGCGCCAGAGACGGTGCTGCCATTCTCCACCGGCGTGATCGGTGAGCCGCTGCCCATGGATCGCCTGGTGGCAGGCCTGCCCCAGGCGCTGGAGGCACTGGGCGATGATCAGCAGGCATGGCAGCTGGCGGGAGAGGGGATTCTCACCACTGACACTCGGGCCAAGGGATCCAGTCGTCAGCTCGAGCTGGCGGGGGCAACGGTGACCATCAATGGCATCGCCAAGGGCTCGGGTATGATCTGTCCCAACATGGCGACGATGCTTGGCTTCGTCGCCACGGATGCAGCCATCGACCAGGCGCTGCTGGCACGGATACTCAGGGATACGGTACGCAAGTCCTTCAACAGCATCACGGTGGACAGCGACACTTCGACCAATGATGCCTGCATGCTGATGGCTACCGGCAAGGGCCCCAGACTGGCCACCGACGGGGACCTGGCGGCATTTGTCGCCGCACTGCAGGAGGTGCTGGTGGAGCTGGCCCAGGCCATCATCCGCGATGGTGAGGGTGCCACCAAGTTTGTCACCCTCGACGTGCAGGGTGCCACCAGCGAGGATGAGGCTCGTGAGGTGGCATTCACCGTGGCGCATTCGCCGCTGGTCAAGACAGCGCTCTACGCCAGCGATGCCAATTGGGGTCGTATTCTCGCCGCCGTGGGGCGTGCCAGGGTAGACGACTTCGATGTCGAGCGTGTGACCATCGACCTCGGTGAGGTGCGTCTGGTGGAAAATGGCGGTCGTGCTGCCGGATATACCGAGGAGGCTGGAAGCACAGTCATGGCACGTGAAGAGATCGTTATTCGCATCGACCTTGGCCGCGGAGAGGAAGGGGCAGTGATCTGGACATCTGACCTGTCCCATGACTATGTGTCGATCAATGCGGATTATCGTAGCTGAGCTATTGATCCGACAACCAGGTAAATCGTCCCGAGCTCCTTTTGACTCCTGCCATTGTCGCGATCAACCCGGCAGAATAATCTGCCGGGTTGATACTGGCTTGTGGCTCAGTGCGGGGTGAAACCTGGCGCTGGTGTCGGTATCCTGTGTCGACTTCGAGCGGGCCGACTCAGGGAAGGCCAATGCCGAAAAGAGCTCCCTTGACAGAGAACCACGCGGGCATGGTCCCGCGACTCCAGGCTGGTAAAGTTGAATGAACACTATGGTGAAGAGAAGGGTGCATGTGGCGGCTGCCGCCATCATCAGCGCCGACGGTAAGGATGTGCTGCTGGCTCGGCGCCCGTCGAATGTTGATCAGGGCGGTCTCTGGGAGTTTCCCGGCGGTAAGCTGGCGCCCTACGAGACAGGGTTGGAGGCGCTCAAGCGTGAGCTGCACGAGGAGTTGGGGATCGAGATTCGTCGCGCCCAACCGCTGATCCGCATCCATCACGAGTACCCGGACAAGCACATCCTGCTGGATGTGTGGCAGGTCAGGGACTTTGTCGGTGAACCTTTCGGGCGCGAAGGTCAGGCGGTGCGTTGGGTGCCCATGACGGAGCTGTTCAGTTATCCGTTCCCGGCGGCCAATCTGCCGATACTGCGTGCGGTCATGCTGCCGTCCGAGTATCTGATCACTGACGAGGAAGGTGATGAAGCGCTGTTCGATACGCGTCTCGAGCGTGCCCTGAAGGAAGACGGCGTGCGTCTGGTGCAGTTGCGGGCCAAGGGGCTGGATGATGATGCCTATGTTGCCAGGGCTGAACGGGCACTGGCCTTGTGCCGCCAGTACGGTGCACGCCTGGTCATCAACGCCGAGCCGGAGATGCTCGAGCGTGTCGATGCCGACGGCGTTCACCTGACCAGCGCGCGCCTGATGACTCTGGAGCGTCGCCCGATCAGTGAGGACAAGTGGCTTTCCGCTTCGACTCACGACAAGGCGCAGCTCGACCAGGCCGCTCGCATCGGTTGTGACTTCGTGACTCTGTCGCCGTTGCGGACCACACCGTCCCATCCGGAAGTACCGCCCATCGGTTGGCATGACTTCCAGCAGTTGGTCGAGCGTGCCGGCATGCCGGTGTATGCGCTTGGTGGCATGACCCGACATGATGCCAGTCATGCGCGTGCGGTAGGTGCCCAGGGTATCGCCTCGATCCGCGACTTCTGGCAGTAGGTATTAACCCGACAAGCTCTTGTACGGGTTAATCGCGGCACAGGGACGTGCCGCCGTCGGCCATCAGGACGACGCGAGCCCACATCACACCTGCAGGCCCATGCATCTGCGCTGGTGTGGTGCGGGCGATGATCAAATCGATCAGGAAGATCGATTTGATTGCCATGGTTATAGCACGGGCCATGAGCGGCCGACCTGCTCGTGGCCTGGGTGACCACCGAATGGTTTGTCCCGATCCATTCGGTGGTTGGCTTGATCAGTCGCGGAAGCGGCGGGTCAGGTCGCCATAGGCATCGACCCTTCTGTCGCGTAGATAGGGCCAGATACGCCGCACGTCCTCACCATGATCCAGGTCCAGGGTGACCAGTAGCCGCTCGGCTTCGGTGCCTGCATGGGCCAGCAGCTCTCCCTGCGGACCGCAGATGAAGCTGCCCCCCCAGAAGTCGATACCTTCGCTGAGGCCGGACAGATCCGCCTCGTGGCCGACTCGGTTGGCAACCATCACCGGAATGCCGTTGGCGACGCCATGGCTGCGCTGGATCAGTGTCCAGGCATCCTTCTGGCGCTGCTTCTCGGCATCGTCATCGCTGGGGCACCAGCCAATGGCGGTGGGATAGAGCAGGATCTCGGCGCCGGCCAGTGCCATCAGGCGTGCCGCCTCGGGATACCATTGATCCCAGCACACCAGTACCCCGAGGCGACCGACCGAGGTATCGATGGGCGTGAACCCTTCGCATCGCTGGGCGTCATGGTCGCCGGGAGTGAAATAGAACTTCTCGTAGAAGCCGGGATCATCCGGAATATGCATCTTGCGATATTTGCCGACCAGGCCACGCTTGCCGTCGTAGACCACCGCAGTGTTGTGGTAGAGACCAGCAGCACGGCGCTCGAACAGTGATCCCATCAGCACAACATCAAGTTCCGCAGCCAGCTCGCCCAGGCGTGTCCCCGTCGGCCCGTCCAGTGGTTCGGCCAGATCGAACAGTTCGGTATCCTCGTACTGACAGAAGTAGTGAGTGGCGTGCAGTTCCTGCAGCATGATGAGGTTTGCACCGCTGGCCGCCAGTTCACGAATGCCGGCCTCGCTCTCGGCAAGACTGCGCTGTTTGTCTGGCCAGGCGGGTTGTTGCACCAGGCCAACCTTGAGTTGCCGCGTCATGAGGATGCTCCTTGGGGCGGTGTGGTTTGAGACAGAGCTGCTTGAGGTCTGGAGGTCGCAGGGCATCAGGCTGCCACGGGGCCACTGCATGGTCAGGCAGTGCAGGCTACCGTGTTGACGAATGGCGGCACTGGCATCGACGCCAATGATGTCATGCTGAGGAAAGGCTTCAGCCAGAGCATTCAATGCCTCGCGGTCGCGTCGGTCACCATGGGTGGGTACCAGAACGGCGCCATTGATGATCAGGAAGTTGGCATAGGTGGCCGGCAGGCGATGGCCGTCATCGGCATCCAGGCAAGCGCCGGGCCAGGGCAGCGCGATCAGACGATAGGCGGAACCATCGGCCCGTGTCAGGGACTCGAGCTCCAGCTCCATGGCGCGCAGCTCTGCATAGTGAGAGTCTTCGGGATCATCACAGCGGACGTAGGCGATGGTATCTGGACTGCAGAAGCGTGCCAGAGTATCGATATGGCTGTCGGTGTCATCGCCTTCAAGGTGGCCGTGCTGCAGCCATAGTACCCGTTCGATACCCAACCGCTGACACAGTTGCTCCTCGACCTGAGTGCGATTCAGGTGTGCATTGCGGTTGGGGTTGAGCAGGCAGGCTTCGGTGGTCAGCAGCGTGCCCAGACCATCGGTTTCCACAGCGCCGCCTTCGAGAATCAATTCATGTGGCTCCAGCGGGCAGGCCAGCAGACCAAGCTCATCGAGCTGTCGGGTGATGGTGTTGTCGCGCTCGGCGGGAAACTTGCCACCCCAGCCAGTGAATATGAAATCGTGCAGCTTGACCTGATCACCGTCACTGGTTGCCAGCGGTCCATGGTCGCGGGCCCAGGTGTCGTCGTTGTCGATGATGACGGTGTGCAAGCGGTCGCTGGCCATCCCGCGCCTGTGCAGACGCATGGTGATGCGCTCGCGGGTTGCCGCATCGGGAAATCCGATGATCACCGCCTGGTAGCGCCCGGTGATCAGGGCAATCTGCTCGAGCATCTGCTCGATGGCATCAAGCATGTAAGCCCAATCCCCATCGGGGCGGGGCCAGGTCAGTTGAACGGCATCCTGGGGGTACCATTCGGGGAGTAATCGGTGCATGGCGTTCTCGAAAGGCTGGGAATCTCGAAGGACTGGGGCTGTAATGGGCCTATTTTCGCATGGTGTGGCCCGGATGTGACCCTTTTGGATGCTCATGAAATGGCAGTTCATCCAGCTCATGGAGAAGCGTGAGGCTGTCGATGGGAGAAAGGCGTTGTCGGCTCATCAGCATGAAAGGTGCAACGATCTCGCAAATAGCGCCTTTCGGCGATGAAGTCGGCGCAAAAAAACTTTACCATGACGGCCCGCCGACAAGGAAAGAGTCCATGCTTGATCGACTGCCATTTCTGATCGGGCTGCGCTATGTGCGCGCCAAACGACGTAATCATTTCATCTCGTTCATTTCCCTGACCTCGATGCTGGGCCTGACGCTGGGCGTTGCGGTGCTGATTCTCGTGCTGTCGGTGATGAACGGTTTCGACCGCGAGCTGCGTGAGCGCGTGCTGGGCATGGTGCCCCATGTGCAGATCGAGCAGGCCGGTGGCATGAGCGACTGGCAGCCGCTGGCTGAGGAAGTCACTGAGCATCCGCATGTCATCGGGGCCGCGCCCTACATCCAGCAACAGGGCATGTTCTCGGTGGGAGGGCGCAACCACGGCGCCATGGTCAACGGTATCGAGCCCGAGTGGGAGAGCAAGGTCTCGATCGTCGACGAACATATGCAGACCGGCAAGCTCGATGACCTCAGCGCTGGGTCCTGGCATATCGTGCTGGGATCGATCCTCGCCCAGAACCTGGGGGTAGGGGTGGGCGATAGCGTCACCCTGCTGGTGCCGGAAGCCTCCATTACGCCGGCAGGCGTGTTTCCGCGTCTCAAGCGCTTTACCGTCAGCGGTATCTTCAGCGTGGGTGCCGACCTGGACGCCAACCTGGCCTACGCCAATATCAGCGACATGCAGACTCTGGCACGCATGGGCGACGATATCGGCGGGTTGCGTCTCGAACTTGACGACCTGTTCCTGTCGGGCAGTGTGACGCGTGAGGTCGTGGATTCCCTCGGCCAGGGCTATCGCGGCTACGACTGGACCTACACCCGTGGCAACCTCTTCCAGGCGATCCAGATGGAGAAGCGCATGATTGCGTTGCTGCTGACGGTGATCGTGGCGGTGGCGGCCTTCAATATCGTCTCGACTCTGGTCATGGTGGTGACCGACAAGCGCGCCGATATCGCCATTCTACGGACTATCGGTGCCACGCCGCGTTCGATCATGGGCATCTTCATCGTCCAGGGCCTGGCGATCGGGGTGATCGGAATTGTGATCGGGGTTGTGCTCGGCATACTGCTGGCATTGACGGTGTCCGACATCATCCTCTTCGTCGAGAATGTGTTCGGCATCCACTTCCTCGATGCTGGTGTCTATTTCGTCAGTGAACTGCCGTCCCAACTGATCTGGAGCGACGTGAGCCAGATTGTGACAGCTGCATTTGTGCTGACCTTCCTGTCCACCCTTTATCCGGCCTGGCGTGCGGCCCGGGTTCAGCCTGCCGAGGTGTTGCGTTATGAGTGATTTCGACAAGCAGGAACCTGTTGATGTCAGGAGACCCGGGGCCGGCGAAGTCATGCTGGAGTGTCGTGATCTGTCACGTGTCTACAGTGAAGGCCCCCAGGATCTGGTGGTGCTCGACAAGCTCGAAATGAGCGTGAAGGCTGGCGAGCGAGTCGCGGTGGTCGGCAGCTCCGGCTCCGGAAAGACCACCTTGCTGAACCTGCTCGGCGGCCTTGACCTGCCCAGCGGCGGCGAAGTAAGGGTGGCGGACACGGCACTGCACGAGTTGGGAGATGCCGAAATCGGGAAATTCCGTAATCGGCATATTGGTTTCGTCTACCAGTTCCACCATCTGCTGGCTGAATTCTCGGCGGTCGAGAATGTCGCGCTGCCACTGATCGTGCGTGGTCAGAGCAAGAAGGACGCGGAGCAGCAGGCGATGAAATTGCTGGCGCGTGTCGGCATGGAGCCGCGTGCCGAGCACAAGCCGGGTGAGCTGTCCGGCGGTGAGCGTCAGCGTGTTGCCATCGCACGCGCGCTGGTCACCGATCCCAGTCTGATGTTGATGGATGAACCAACCGGTAATCTCGACCAGAACACGGCCGCCAGTATTCTCGAACTGATGGATGAACTGGCCGCGAGTGCGCGTTGCGCCTTTGTCATCGTGACTCATGATCCGGGGCTTGCCGCTCATCAGGATCGTGTACTGCGTCTCGATGGAGGTCGCCTGCACGCCGAGTAACGATTGGAACGCCCAGCGCAGAACGACAATGGCCACCTTCGGGTGGCCATTGTCGTTCCGGGAACTGGGTTGCGGGACGGAAAGGGGGTCCGTTCAACGTTCGCATTGCTGGCGCGCACGACGTCGACGTGCGCGGGCGCGCCAACTGCGTGAGACCTGCCAGCGCCACAGGAGGCGAATCAGCAGATAGCCCAGAGCCGCCAGGGCAATGGCCGAGACCAACGACCCCAGCACCAGGCTCGGCAGAATCTCCATGATCTCATGGCGCACCCATTCGATATTGATCTTGTCCGGTGTATGTAGAGCGTGTTTCTGCAACAGCCAGGCACCAATGCGGTAGTTGGCGTAGTAGATGATCGGCATGGTCAATGGATTGGTGATCCACACCAGGGCGACGGACAGTGGCAGGTTGCAGCGGGCCAGGCGAGCTGCCAGGGCAGCAATGACCATCTGAAAGGGGATCGGCAGCAGTGCGCTGAACAGGCCAATGGCGAAGGCATTGGAGACGCTTCGGCGCGACAGTGCCCACAGCGCTGGATCGGCGATCAGATGCGCCATGAAGCGCAACGATCGGTGCTGCTTCAGGGTATCTGGCCTGGGAAGATGACGCTGCAGAAATCGACGCGGCATGGTCTGGTGGCTCGCGGCTGCGGGTGCGAGGCTATTATCCATACATGCCTGTCTGGTTACCATGACATTGGCCAACGATCCTGGACGAGATGGCGCACTTGAGCGCTTGACGTCGTGGCTGGCCAGTCGAGGACTGGATGTTGAGCGCTTCGCAATTCACGGCACCAGGGAGGGGCCGAGTATGAGGTGTTTGAAGATACCTGAGTTTGAAGTGTTTGAAAGAGATGCCTGAAAGAGGCGTATGAGATTGCCGGCCACCTTCGCTCTGGCGCTGGGAGCGCTTGGCGGAGCAGTCGCATTTCATGGTGCCGAGATTGGCCTGCCGTTGATGGGGCTGGTGCTGATGGCGTCGATGGCCGCGCGTCGAGTGACGTTGGTGGCCAGTGGGCTGATGGCGTTGTGGGTATTATGCAGTTTGCTGCAGAGCGCCGGAGGCCAGTTACCCGAAGGGCTGGTGGGAGAGCCGCTGCTGATCGAGGCGCGGGTCGAGGCCTTGCATCGATTTCCGAACATGCAGCGTATGACGCTTGCCATTGATGACTGCCGACCGATAGCGGAGGGGCTGCCTGACTGTCGGAAACTCAAGCGTGTGCGCGTCACCTGGTATGGGGCGCGCAGCCAGGACGCAGCAGGTAGTACGGCTACCGACGATGTGGTTGTGGAGCAGGGGGAGCGCTGGCAGTGGGTGGTACGCCTCAGGCCGGGATCGGGCATGGCCAACGCCACGGGCTTCGACTATGAGCGCTGGCTGTGGCGCCGTGGTATCCAGGCCACGGGCTCGGTGGCTTCCAGTGAACAGGCGGTGCGTCTCGAGTCGGCGCCGGTTGATGCTCGCGATGGATTGCTGAACTACCTCCTTCACCTGCCGCTGGAAGATCATCATCGGCGCTGGCTGGCAGCACTTACCCTGGGCGTCGGGCAGCAGCTCAGTGATGATGAGTGGAGCATGCTGCGTGATACCGGTACCACTCATCTGGCGGTAGTTTCGGGCCTGCATGTGGGAATGGTGGCACTACTGGTGCTGGTGATGGCGCGCCTGGTGGCACGCCTTCTCTATCCCCGTCGTTGGCGATTGCTGACCTGGCCCTGGTGGGGGGCTGCACTGATGATCAGTGGGTATGCCTGGTTGGTTGGGGCCGAACCGCCGGTGCTGCGTGCATTGATCATGTCGTTGGTCGGGTTGTGGGTCGCCAGTGGTTGGCATTCACCATCTCCCTGGCAGGGGCTGGCGTTGGCCTTCACTGGCGTGGTTGTGCTGGACCCGTTGGCGTTGTGGCATTCCGGGCTATGGCTTTCCTTCGGCGCTGTCGCCTTGCTGATTCTGATCTGGCAGGGACGGGATCCCGGTAGCGGAGCCGCCGGTACCCTCCATGCCATCTGGCGAACCCAATGGTTACTGGCTCCTCTGGTGGCGGGACTGGTGCTGCTGGCCTTTGGGCTGGTGACTGCGTTGTCGCCATTGCTCAACCTGTTCGCAGTTCCCTGGCTGACGCTGGTTGTCGTGCCGCTGGGTATGCTGGGGTGGCTGACCAGCGTGATTTGGCCCTCGGCAGGGGTACTTGTCTGGCAACTGGCAGGTCAGGCCATTGATGTGCTGGTGTGGGCGTTGTCAGTCGCCGCCGAATTCCAGGGCGTGGTCTGGTACCCCGAGGAGTCACCTGGTCTGCGGCTGGCAATGGTTATGTTGTCCATAGCGGTTGTCATGGCCTTGCCGGGATTGGCCTGGCGGCTACGACTGGTGCTGGGGATGGGTCTACTGGTGGCTGCCTTGGTGGTGCGTAGCGACACGCCTGCGCCGGGTGAGGCCCGGGTGGTGGTCTGGGATGTCGGGCAGGGATTGATGGTGGAAGTGCAGACGGCCCATCATCGTCTACTGTTTGATAGTGGTCCACGCTTCTCCTCCGGATTTGCGCCGCTGCAGAGCTTCTGGCGCTCCTCTCAGCAGTTCGATGCGGTGGTGATCAGTCACGCTGATCTCGATCATGCCGGTGGTGTGTCGTCTCTGCTGAATGATCATCGCGTGGAGCAGTGGTATTACCCAGAAGCCGAGTCGCTGGTGCTGCCGCAGGGCGCCGGGTTCAGCCATTGTCGGCACGGGCTTGGCTGGCGCTGGGACGGCGTCGAGTTTCGCTTTCTGTGGCCACCGGCTGGTGACCTTCAGACGCAGCTTTCAGCCAATGATCGCTCCTGTGTGCTGGAGCTGGAGGTTGCCGGGCGTCGTATCCTGGTTCCCGGTGATGCCGGCAAGCGTACCGAGCGTTTCTGGATGGGGGCGTTCGAGGGGGCTCTGGATGTGCTGGTAGCGGGTCACCATGGTAGCGCCACCAGCACCGGGGCAGCGCTGGTGGCGGCGCGGCCTCCCGCCATGGCAATCTTTTCGGCGGGGCGCTACAACGCTGCCGGGCACCCGGCTGATGAGGTGGTAAGGCGTCTGCGTCGTGCCGGGAGTTGCCTGCTGAGTACGGCGTTGGACGGGCAGATCCGGCTGTACGTTGATGATGCCGGGAGAATCTCCTGGCGAGCCCGGCGCCGACCACTGGTGGTGGGCGCTGTTGAAGGGCCTTGCCATGGGGTAGAATCGGGCCACTGACGTCGGAGGCCGAGAGGCGCATCTGCATGGAAACCCTGTTCTTGTGGAAACTCAAGCCGTCGCTGTTTCCCCGGCATCAAGGCCGCAGGGATGGTGATATGGCATCGGTGGGTAACCGACTTCCCTCGCAAGTGGAGCCAACGTGACTGAATATTCCGGCTGGGCGCTCTACAAGCGTCTTCTAGGCTACGTAAAACCCTTCTGGAAATCCTTTCTCGTCGCGGTCGTTGGATATGGCATATACGCTGCCTCCAGTACCGCGCTCGCAGAGATGATGAAGCGACTGATTGACGGTATCCAGAACCCGGATGCCGACTTCCGGCTCTTTCTGCCACTGTTTGTCGTCGGCATGTTTGCTGCACGTGGCCTGGGCACCTTCCTCGGCAGTTACTTCATGAGCAATGTGGCGCGTAACCTGGTTCACGCGCTGCGCTGTGATGTCTTCAATCACATGCTGCATCTGCCTGGGCGTTATTTCGATAACCATTCGTCGGGCCATCTGGTTTCCCGTGTGACCTACCATGTCGAGCAGGTCACCGGAGCGGGTACCAAGGCGATTACCGTGGTGCTCCAGGAGGGCCTGTTCGTATTGGGGCTGCTCGGCTATCTGCTGTGGACCAATTGGATGCTGACCCTGCTGTTCATGGCCGTGACGCCCTTGATCGGTGGAGTAGTCACGTACGCCAGCAAGCGTTTCCGTCGTATCTCGCGGCGTATCCAGCGTTCCATGGGCGATGTAACCCATGTTGCTTCCGAAGCCCTGATTGGCTACCGAGTCGTGCGCACCCATGGTGCTGAGCACTACGAGAAGGAGCGTTTTCGTCATGCCAGCGACGTCAACCGTCGCCAGAGTATGAAGGAAGCCCTGACCAAGGCCACCAGCACGCCGGTGATCCAGCTTCTGGTGGCCATCTCGCTGGCCATTCTGGTTTGGCTGGCGATGGCTCCGGCGCTGATGGACAACATGACGCCGGGCGAATTCGTCGCCTTCATCACTGCGGCTTCACTGCTGGCCAAACCGATTCGCTCATTGAGTGAGATCAACAGCACCATCCAGAAGGGGATCGCGGCCTCTTCCGAGTTGTTCGGTCTGCTGGATGAACCGCTCGAGGATGATCGCGGCACTATCGTACCGGAGCGCCTGGTGGGCCGGGTGCAATTCGAGAATGTGAAGTTCTCCTATGGTCCGGACAAACCGGAAGTACTCAAGGGGATCGACCTGGATATCCCTGCCGGAGAGATGGTGGCAATCGTGGGTCGTTCCGGCAGTGGCAAGTCGACTCTGGTCAGTCTGTTGCCGCGCTTCTATCACCCAACGTCAGGGCGCATCCTGGTCGACGATGTTCCGGTGGACGATTATGTGCTGACACCACTGCGTCAGCAGATTGCGCTGGTTTCCCAGCAGGTCACCCTGTTCAACGCCACCATCGCCGAGAACATTGCATATGGGGAGCCGGAGGCGGACCTCGAGGCCATCAAGGCCGCCGCCCGTGCCGCTTACGCCGACGAATTCATCGAGAACATGCCGGGTGGATATGAGGCTCTGGTCGGCGACAACGGTGTGATGCTGTCCGGTGGTCAACGCCAGCGTATGGCCATCGCCCGAGCGATCTTCAAGGATGCCCCCATCCTGATACTGGATGAGGCCACTTCGGCGCTGGATACTGAGTCCGAGCGCTATATTCAGGCGGCACTGGAGGAGGTGTCCAAGGGGCGCACGACCCTGATCATTGCTCACCGTCTATCGACCATCGAGCGCGCTGATCGGATTCTGGTCATGGACCAGGGGCAGATCATCGAGCAGGGCACTCACCGGGAACTGTTGGAGCGTGGCGGTGCCTACGCGGCGCTCCACCAGTTGCAGTTCCAGGAGGCGTGATGGGGCTTGCCGATCATTGGTTGAAGGCCGCCTATGAAGGAGCATCGTGGCTCAAGCTGATGCGGCCGCTGGAGTCGCTCTATGTACGCGAGGTAGAGCGCCGTGCGGCCGCCTGGCGTAATGGGCGGCGTCACCCATGGCGTGCTCCAGTGCCGGTGATCGTGGTGGGGAATATCACCCTGGGCGGGACCGGCAAGTCGCCGCTGGTGGCATGGTTGGGTCGCCATCTGGTGGCACGAGGATTTCGCCCCGGCCTGTTGTCACGGGGTTACGGTGGCAAGGCCGAGTACCCGCTCCGAGTGACGGCTGACACCAGGGTCGTGGAATGCGGTGATGAGCCCCGCATGCTCCACGACCAGACCGGCTTGCCGGTGGTGGTGGATCCGGAGCGCGCGCGAGGAGCCCGGTGTCTGATCGAGGAAGGCTGCAACCTGATCATCACCGACGACGGGTTACAGCATCACCGCCTGGCGCGGGACCTGGAGATCGTGGTGGTGGATGGTGCCCGAGGCTTCGGCAATGGCCGTTGCCTGCCTGCCGGGCCGTTGCGTGAGCCGCTGGGGCGGCTCGAAACCGTAGACGCGGTTATCATCAACGGTCAGCCGCACCACGACGTCTCACCGAGCATCCTTCGCTCATCAAATACCTTTCATATGGCGCTCGAGCCTTCGGCCTGGCGTCGGGTGTCAGGGGATGATGGCCCTCATCCGCTATTACCCTTGCCGTTTTCAGCGCCGCCGTTTTCACCGCAGGTCAGGGCGGTGGCAGGCATCGGTAATCCGCAGCGATTCTTTGCCACCCTCGATGCCCTGGGTATCGAACATCAGGCCTGTCCCTTCGGCGATCATCACCGCTTTGTCGCGGAGGATCTGGCGGTCGAGGACGGCAGGGTCGTGGTCATGACCGCCAAGGATGCGGTCAAGTGTCGAGATATCGCGCCGCCCGACTGCTGGGCGTTGGACGTTGAAGCCGCGCCCTGCAAGGCGTTTGTTGCCTGGCTGGCCCGCCAGGTGGCAGGCTGGACCGCCGAGGCGGTGCCCCATACTGATCCCGTGGAGAAGAGCAATGGATAAGGAACTGTTGGCAATGCTGGTCTGCCCGGAATGCCAGGGCAAACTCAAGTATGATCGCGAGGCGGCAGAACTGCGTTGTCAGTTCGATGGCCTGGCCTATCCCATTCGTGACGACATTCCGGTGATGCTGGCCGAGGAAGCTCGCCGCATGGATATCGACGAGACGCTCAAGCGCTCTCCCGGCTCTGTTTCGCCGGGCGCACCGGGCGAGCAGGCAGGTAACGCCTGATGCAGGATTTCATTGTCGTGATCCCGGCGCGTTACGCGTCAACGCGCCTGCCTGGCAAGCCGCTGGCGGATATCGCTGGTAAGCCGATGGTGGCGCGGGTCTGGGAGCAGGCTCGACGGTCCAGTGCGGCTCGGGTTGTGGTAGCTACCGATGACCCGCGCATTGAAGCGGTGCTGCAACCGCTGGGCGCCGAAATCGTGATGACTCGTGATGACCACTCCACTGGCACCGATCGTCTTGCCGAAGTCGTTGAGCAGTTGGCATTGGGCGATGATGCCATCGTGGTGAATGTGCAGGGTGATGAGCCTCTACTGCCCGCGGAACTGATCGACCAGGTCGCCGCGCGTCTGATTCAGGATGAGGGGGCCTCGGTGGCCACGCTTGCCGAGCCGATCAATGACGTGGAAACCCTGTTCAATGCCAATGTCGTCAAGGTGACGCGCGCCATGTCCGGCCGTGCCTTGACCTTCTCGCGGGCGCCAATGCCCTGGGACCGTGAGGGCTTTCGCGAACCGCCACAGATGTTGAGTACCGATGCCTGGCTGCGTCACATCGGCCTGTATGCCTACCGTGCTGGTTTCCTGCGTGACTTCAGTCAGTGGATGCCGGCACCGATCGAGCAACTGGAACAACTCGAGCAGTTGCGTGCGCTCTACCATGGCCATGCGATTCAGGTCGCGCTGGCCGAGGTGACACCGCCGGGCGGTGTCGATACGCAGGAGGATCTGGAGCGGGTTCGGGCCTGGTTTGCCGAACGTGATGCCTGATGGGAAAGGAAAAAGGAGGGGAGTCGAGGATGCGAGTGCTGTTTGTCTGCCTCGGCAATATCTGCCGCTCACCGACAGCGGAAGGAATCGTTCGTGCTCGGCTGCGTGCTGCTGGGCTTGAGAGTGTCGTTGAGCTGGATTCCTGTGGCACCGGCCCCTGGCATGTAGGAGAGGCACCGGATGCTCGGGCACAGCAGGCTGCGGCCCAGCGCGGTATTGACCTGTCAGCTCTGCGCGGCAGGCAGTTGCAGGACGCTGACTTCATGCGCTTCGACTACCTGTTGGCGATGGATCACAGCAACCTGAGTGTGCTGGAATCACGACGCCCTGCGGCCAGCGAGGCCCATGTCGGACTATTGATGGACTTTGCCGGAGAGCCGGGAGAACAGGTGCCGGATCCGTACTATGAGGGTGGTTTCGACCGCGTCTACGACATGATCGAGCGCGCGGCCGACGGGTTGGTGGTTGAACTTCAGGATCAGTTGCAGGATCGGTTGCAGCACCAATCTCCACAGCGGCCGGAGACGCATCGGTGAAGTTTGATATTCAGGCAGATGTGGATCTTGGCGCCGCCAATACTCTGGGATTGCCATGTCGGGCCGAGCGCCTGGTGGATGCTCACCATCAGGACCAGGTGCGTGCCCTGGCCGATTCCGGCCTGTGGCAGGGCGGACTGACGCTGGTTTCCGGTGGCAGCAACCTGATTCTACCTCCGTGTCTCGGTGGCATTACGCTGCGGCCGCGTCTCACCCATTGGTGGCTGGAAAGGCACGGCGAGGATGCGTTGGTGCATGTCGGCGCCGGTGTCAATTGGCACCAGTTGGTGATGGCGCTGGCAGAGCGGGGCTGGTGGGGCATCGAAAACCTGGCGCTGATTCCTGGTCAGTGTGGAGCGGCCCCGGTACAGAACATCGGTGCCTACGGCGTTGAACTGGCCGATGTGCTGGAGTCACTGACCCTCGTACAACTCGACGGCGGCGAGATCCGCTACCTGACGGCGGACGACTGTCGGTTCGGCTATCGCGAGAGCATCTTCAAGGGTGAGCTGGATGGACGTGTGGTGATCACTGAGTTGGTATTGCGAGTGACACGTCGGCCAGGTCCCCGGCTGGGGTATGGGGATCTGGCGCAGCGTGTGTCGGCCTGTCCTTCACCGCTGGAGGTCGCCAGAGCGGTGGTGGCCATACGTCAGGAAAAGCTTCCCGACCCGGCGTACCTGGGCAATGCCGGTAGTTTCTTCAAGAACCCGGTGGTGGATGCCGAGGTTGCCGAGAAGCTTCAGATTCAGCATCCGGGTATGCCGCATTTCCCCCTCGCTGATGGTCGCACCAAGCTGGCTGCAGGCTGGCTGATTGATCAATGTGGGCTAAAGGGCTGGCGCCGAAAGCACTTTGCCGTTCATGAGCGTCAGGCGTTGGTGCTGGTGCATCTGGGGGGCGGCAGCGCCGAGGAGTTGCTCGACTTTGCCGCTGAGGTGGCGAGGCGAGTGGAGCATCGCTTTGGGGTCCGTCTGGAACGAGAGCCGCGCGTTGCTGGGGAATTCCAGGCATCGGCCGCACCGCTGCAGTAGGTAAGCGACCAGGTTCGATAACCTTGTCGGGCACTCCTGGTTGGTAGTTGCCCTGGAAATGAAAACGCCCGCAGCCATGGCTGCGGGCGTTTCTGTTCAGGACAGGAGAGAGGGCAGTTTACTGGCCTTCGCCAGTGCAGCCTCCCTGCTGTGCCTGGCGGCGCTGCTCACGTGGGTCGTTGTGAGCGCGGCGGCGACGGCGTGGCGAGGCTGCTGCCTCGGCCTGTTCCGCCGTGGCCTCGACGGGCTGCTTGTCTGCCTTGGCCGGTTCCGCGCTGGCGTCAGCTGGCTTGCTGGCTTGCGGCTCGGCCTTGGGCTGTTCTGCCTTGACGTCGGTGGGCTTGTCAGCCTGTGGCTCGGGCTCGGCCTTGGGCTGTTCTGCCTTGACGTCGGTGGGCTTGTCAGCCTGTGGCTCGGGCTCGGCCTTGGGCTGTTCTGCCTTGGCATCCATCGGCTTGCTGGATTGCTCAGCCTTGACGTCGGCGGGCTTGTCAGCCTGCGGCTCGGCCTTGGGTTGTTCTGCCTTGGCGTCCGTCGGCTTGCTGGACGGCTCAGCCTTGACGTCGGTGGGCTTGTCAGCCTGCGGCTCGGCCTTGGGCTGTTCTGCCTTGGCGTCCGTTGGCTTGCTGGACGGCTCAGCCTTGACGTCGGCGGGCTTGTCAGTCTTCGGCTGTTCGGCCTTGCTGTCGACTGCTGTGGCGTCATCACCGTTACGCTCGCCTTCGGCCTGTAGACGCTGCTGTTCGGCAACGGCTTCGGGGTTGAGCGCATGGGTGCGGGTCCGGTTGCGCGGATTATTGCGTGTGCGCTTCGGCTTGCCACTGTCGGTGGTCTCGCTGGCCGCCTTGTCAGTACGACGGTTGTCGCTGCGGGTTTCGCTGGGCTTACGGTTGTCCTGACTGCGGCTGTCCTGGGAACGACTTTCTTGAGAGCGGTTGTCCTGGCTGCGCTTGTCATCCTGCTGGCTGCGGCGCGAGCGGCTGCTGCGATTGTCGCTGGTATCCTGAGCAGACTTGTTGCTGGAGTCCTGGCTCGTCTTGCTGCGACGATCGTCCTGGCTGGATTTGCTGCGGCTGTCCTGCTGGCGCTCGTCCTGGTTGGACTTGCTGCGGCTGTCCTGCTGCCGAGAGCGGTCACTGCGCTGACTATCGCTGCGCTGGTTGTCGCTGCCACTGCGCTGATTGCTGCGGCGATTGCGCTGACGACTGTCGCTGGACTGCCCAGTGCTGCGCTCGCTGGTACGCTGCTCGGTGCTGCGATCCTTGCTGGTACGCTGCGTCTGGGTGCTGGTCTCGCTGGCAGCATTTTGCTCTTCACCGCCGAGGAAGCGTGCGAAACCCTTGACCAGGCGGCCGAACAGGCCGGCATTCTGCATAGCTGGCGGTGTCTGTGGCGCGGAAGTGGTGCGGGAAGCAGGGGTGGCGCGCGGTGTCGGCGCTGCAGCGGGAGCCGCAGGCTCCTTCTGCAGTGAAGCCGGAGCCGGAGCGTTGTGGACGACGCTCTTCACAGCGGCTTCTGCACGTTGCACGGGCTTGCCGAAGGTCGATTCAGGCTCCTTGCCGACTTCGGTGTCCATGGACAGCTCGAAGCTCGAGGTGTGCGTTGTGCCTTCCTCATCGACGTGGTCATCGCGCAGACGCTGCACGTCGTAGTGGGGCGTATCCATGTCCGGGTTGGGCAGGATCACCACACGCACGTCCTGACGACGCTCGATGTCAGCGAGAATGGTGCGCTTCTCGTTGAGCAGGTAGGTGGCAACCGGCACAGGAAGAATGGCGCGGATCTGCGCGCTGCGCTCCTTCATCGCCTCTTCTTCGATCAGGCGCAGCACCGACAGTGACAGCGAGCGCACATCACGAATGGTGCCCTGTCCGTCGCAACGAGGGCAGACTCCTCCGCTGGTCTCTCCCAGCGAGGGGCGCAGACGCTGACGGGACATCTCCATCAGCCCGAAGCGAGAGATGCGTCCAATCTGGACCCGTGCACGGTCGAGCTTGAGGGCGTCACGTGCGCGATTCTCGACTTCGCGCTGGTTACGCGCCGGTCCCATGTCGATGAAGTCGATGACCACGAGGCCACCGATATCACGCAGACGCAGCTGGCGAGCGATCTCGTCGGCCGCTTCCAGGTTGGTCTGTAATGCTGTCTCTTCGATGTCACTGCCGCGTGTGGCGCGAGCCGAGTTGATATCGATGGAGACCAGTGCCTCGGTGTGATCGATGACGATGGAGCCGCCTGAAGGCAGTTTGACTTCGCGCTCGTAGGCCGTCTCGATCTGGGACTCGATCTGGTAGCGCGAGAACAGCGGCACCTCGTCAGAGTAGAGCTTGATCTTCTGCTGGTAGGACGGCATGACCTGGCGAATGAACGCCAGCGCTTCCTGGTGTACCTGCGGGCTGTCGATCAGCACCTCGCCGATATCCTGGCGAAGGTAGTCGCGCATGGCGCGAATGATGACATTGGACTCGCGGTAGACCAGGAAGGGGGCAGGGCGCTTGGCCGCCTCTTCGGTGATCGACTCCCAGACCTGCACCAGGTAGTCGAGGTCCCACTGGAGCTCTTCCGGTGAACGACCGATGCCGGCGGTGCGCACGATCAAGCCCATCTTCTCGGGGACGGTCAGCTGGCTCATGGCTTCCTTGAGCTGGCTGCGCTCCTCGCCTTCGATGCGGCGGGAGATGCCGCCAGCACGAGCGTTGTTGGGCATCAGCACCAGAAAACGGCCCGCCAGGCTGATAAAGGTTGTCAGTGCGGCACCCTTGTTGCCACGCTCTTCCTTGTCTACCTGGACAATGACTTCCTGACCTTCCTTCAGAACTTCCTTGATGCTGGGGCGGCCGGAGGGTTCCTTGAGGAAATATTCACGGGCCACTTCCTTGAGTGGCAGGAAACCATGGCGCTCGGCGCCGAAATCGACAAAGGCGGCTTCAAGGGAGGGTTCTACTCGAGTGATCTTGCCGCGGTAGATATTGGCTTTCTTCTGTTCCCGGGCACCGGATTCGATGTCCAGGTCGTACAGGCGTTGTCCATCGACCAGGGCGACGCGCAGCTCTTCCGGCTGGGTCGCGTTGATGAGCATCCGTTTCATGTTGTCTCGCAATATGGACGCGCCGGAGAGCGCCCACAGGCATCGACGAAGGCGAACCGCTGGGTGCTGCGTGCTTGTGCTCAGCGCATGTCGCGGAAGCTGCGCCCGGCCGAGCCGTGAGATGGTACAGGCCGCGGCTCGGCATGATCATGTTGAGTACGGGGCGGAGGGAGGACATGTCTCGGTGGGTCTTCGCCCATCCGGTCCTACCGTCACCGCCAACACCTGGCATTCATCGATTCACCGACGCCGACTCTTCCGGCACGGTGTTGTACGTATCCCGTCGCTGGGCTCGCCAGATACAGCAGAGCTGGGGCGGCGGGGATGTTGTAATGGAATCATCGCGCAGAACTACGTTCGCTGTCGGGCACCTGGCGGGGCCTCGCTGTGGTTCACCTGCAGGAGAACACTCAGATCAGGAACCCGGAGATGCCAACCTCTGATGGCGGACGAGGTCGGGGCGCTGCTTCCGTTTCGGCATTGACGCTGGAAGTCGCTTCTCGAAACATTTCTGAGACGACCAGGGCAAATGCCATATCAATCAAGGTCTTCGCTCAGGCCTGCGTGTCTGTCGTGCAGGCGCCTGCGAGGGTCGGACGGACCCTGGGAGCGAGTAGGCAATATAACAGTAATACTAGAGTGCGGCAATTGAGTCGCTGTAGTGCCTGTAACGGGATACAGGGCTTGTATGACTCGGTTTGTGTGACCTGCCTGTATGGCTAGGTTTTGTAGGGTACAGGCCGAAGCTCGACGCCATCTGGTGCAGGCCATAGAATGGCGCCTTCCCCGCGGGATTGTCAGTGGAGTGTTGTCGTGGCCGAAGGTCAGGAAGTGCAGTGGATAGAAGTAACGGAAGGCCAGGTCGGGCAGCGCGTCGACAATTTTCTGATGTCGCGGCTGAAGGGCGTACCACGCTCGATGGTCTACCGTATCGTTCGCAAGGGCGAAGTGCGCGTCAACAAGAAGCGCGTCAAGGCCGACCATCGCCTCGAGGTAGGGGATGTGGTGCGTATTCCACCAATCAGAGTCGCCCCCCGGGAAGCTGTGCGCGAGGTCAGCGATAACCTGAGAGACCTGCTGGTCGGCAGTGTGTTGCTCGAGGGACCGGACTGGATGGTGATGAACAAGCCGTCGGGGCTGGCTGTTCACGGTGGCAGTGGCGTCAAGATCGGCTTGATCGAGGCATTGCGTCAGGTGCGTGACGACCTGGATTTTCTGGAACTGGTCCACCGTCTGGATCGCGACACCTCCGGCTGTCTATTGCTGGCCAAGTCTCGTCCCGCACTTTTGGCGCTGAACACCTCGCTCAAGCAGCATCAGATGAACAAGCAGTATCTGGCTCTGGTCGGTGGCCGCTGGCCGGCCCGCCGCGACTTCGTCAGTGCGCGCCTGGATCGCTATGACGCCGGTAATGGTGAGCGGCGGGTGCGCGTCGACGCAGCCGGTAAGGTGTCCAGGACGCGGTTTGCGGTGCGCGAGACCTTCGCTGGCGCCACCCTGGTCGAGGCCGAGCCGATCACCGGGCGGACCCACCAGATCAGGGTTCATGCCGCCCATGCAGGCCATGCGTTGTTGGGCGACGACAAGTATGGCACTCGTGAGGGCGCGCAGCTCAGTCGGCGATTGGGCCTCGGCCGTCTCTTCCTGCATGCTGCATCTCTCACCTTTCCCGAGCCTACCAGTGGCAGGCCTGTGCAGATTCGTGCGCCGTTGGGCCCAGAGTTGGAAGCGGTGCTCGCCAGGGCGCGAGACTGAAAGCTCGACAATGGTTGACCCAGCGTCGACTGGCTTGAGCACTTGGTGCTTGCGTCCTGCTGGTCTCGCACTCAAGGATGTATCCTTCACCCTTGGTCGGTAGGCATGGAAGTTCGGTCTCGGTAACTCGCTGCTGGTAGCGCGGCCCTCGAAACCATGTCGACGGCATCCGAAACAACGACACGCAGGGAAGCGGAGGAGTTCGATTACATGATCAGCATTCGCGAAGAGTTTGCCGGGCACGATGGCCAGACGTTGGCTGCGCGATTCGACAGGCCCGAGGCGGGCGAGCCCCAGGCGGTGGCGATCTTTGCCCACTGTTTTACCTGTTCCAAGGACTTGCTGGCCGTGAGGCGCATAGCCCAGCGCCTGGTGGCCAGGGGCGTTGCGGTATTGCGCTTCGATTTCACTGGTCTGGGGCATTCCCAGGGCGAATTTTCCAATACCGACTTCTCGTCGAATGTCGATGATCTGGTGGCGGCGGCAGACTTTCTTGAGCAGCGTGGTCAGAAAGCCACGTTGTTGATCGGCCATTCGCTGGGCGGGGCGGCTGTCATCGCCGCGGCCGAGAGGCTGCCCGACGTCAAGGCGATCACCACCATCGGTGCACCCTTCGAGCCTGCCCATGTAGTGCATAACCTGGGCTCCAGTCTCGAGGCCATCGAGCGTGACGGTGAGGCCCGGGTGGCACTGTCGGGGCGGGAATTCCTGATTCGGCGCTCGTTCATTGAGGATCTGAATCAGCAGAAGCAGACGCAACGTATCGCTGCTCTGAAACGTCCCTTGCTGGTGATGCACGCGCCGGGGGATCTCGTGGTAGATGTGGATAACGCTGCGCAGATCTTCATGGCGGCGAAGCATCCGCGTAGCTTTGTGTCCCTCGATGATGCCGACCACCTGCTGACTCGAGCGCAGGATGCCGAGTACGCGGCGGAAGTCATCGCGGGATGGGCCTCCCGTTATCTGGATCTCGCGCCCCCGGAAGTTCACGCTTCTGCGCCTGAGGGAATCACCCGGACTGCCGAGGCCGACCCCGAGGGCTTTCGCCAGGATGTCGTAGCAGGAGTGCACCATCTGCTGGCGGATGAGCCGCTGGCCTACGGTGGTACCAATCTCGGCTTTACCCCCTACCAGTTGCTGTCGGCGGCACTGGGGGCCTGCACATCCATGACCGTGCGCAGTTATGCGCGGCGCAAGCAGATCGCACTGGAGGATGTTGTGGTGGATGTCTCTCATGACAAGATCCACGCCAGCGACTGCAGTGACTGTGAAGGCAAGAGCGGGAAGATCGATCACTTTCAGCGGGTGCTGCATCTCACCGGAGATCTGAGCGAGGACCAGCGAGCATCGCTGCTGGCGATTGCTGATCGTTGCCCGGTACACAAGACGTTGGAAGCCAATGCCAGGGTGATGACACGCCTGGCCGAAGAGGGAGAGTAGTTGCACGAGGAGCCGCTCAATTGCGCTATGAACTGGTGATTTTTGACTGGGATGGCACCCTGATGGATTCGATTGCCCGTATCGTGTCCAGTATGCAGGCTGCCGCCCTGGACGTGGGATGGGGGGCGCTGGAAGCGGCTGCGGTGCGCAATATCGTCGGCCTGGGGCTGCCGGAGGCCATCGCAGAACTGTGCCCGAGAATTACCGCCGGGCAGGCTGAAGCGCTCAAGGAACGTTATGCCTGGTACTTTGTGACGGGCAGCGAAGCCGACATGAGTTGGTACCCTGGAGTGGAACAGGGGTTGGCGCAACTGGCGGCCACTCCTGGCATGCGCCTGGCCGTGGCCACCGGCAAGAGCCGCAAGGGGCTGAATCGTGCCTTTAGTGAGCACTCCATCGAGCCGCTGTTCGCTGCCAGTCGCACCGCCGACGAAACCCGCTCCAAGCCCAATCCGCAGATGCTGGAAGAACTGCTGGTGGAGCTTGAGGTGCCGGTGGAGCGGGCGGTGATGGTCGGAGACACCGAGTATGACATGGCCATGGCGGCGGCACTGGGGATGGATGGCATTGCGGTGAGCTATGGTGTCCATTCCCGAGAGCGATTGCAGGCCTGTCGGCCGGTGGTCATGGCGGATGATTTTCAGGCAGTGATGGATGCGCTGCTGAGTCGCGGTAGTTGATGGAGGCCAAGGGGCCCATGGAGATGACGCAATGAGTGACAGGTCAACGGAAGATCCCTGGACCCAGGGGCATGCACCCGAAGCGCTTGAGAGCGCCGTGTCGACCGAGGATATCGATGCGCTGCGTGAACAGCAGCGACTCAAGCAGATCGAGGTGATGGACCGCTGGATCGAGGGAGTGTTGGTGGAGCAGCGGCGCACACGCCGCTGGAAGCTGTTCTTCCGCCTGGCATGGTTGATGTTGTTTGTTGCCCTGGTGGGGTCGTTGGTCTATGCCGCAACCCGAGCACCGGTGGGCGGGGTGGTGGAGGGACAGCACCTGGGTGTGGTCGAGATCAGGGGCGTGATCGATAGTGAATCACCGGCCAATGCTGATCGCATTATCGAGGGGCTCAATGCGGCCTGGGAGGCGTCGGACAGTGTTGCGTTGGTGCTGCATATCAATAGCCCGGGCGGCAGTCCGGTGCAATCCCAGCGTGTCTATGATGCCATACGGCGGCTGCGTGACAGCGGTGACAAGCCGATTATCGCCGTGGTGGAGGATATTGCAGCCAGCGGTGCCTATTACATGGCATCGGCGGCGGATGAGATTGTCGCATCTCCGGCCAGCCTGGTGGGGTCGATCGGGGTGATCTACTCCGGTTTCGGCCTCGGCGAGGCGATCGATAGTCTGGGCATTGAGCGACGGGTGTTCACGGCGGGGGACAACAAGGCCTTCCTTGATCCTTTCAGCGATATTCGTCCCGAGCAGCAGGCATTCTGGCAGGAAGTTCTCAATACCACCTATCGCCAGTTCGTTGAGGACGTCAAGGCCGGGCGGGGAGATCGTCTGAGTGATGACCCTGATGTGTTCAGCGGGCTTATCTGGACCGGCGAACAGGCGAAGCAGCTAGGCCTGGTGGACGACATCGCCAGCATCGAGGATGTGGCGCGAGAGCGTCTGGATGAACCGAAGCTGCATGACTATACGCCGCCAGAGGCAACGTTGGATCGCATCAGTCGTGAGCTGGGCATGATGGCGACTCAACTGCTGGGGCTGTCGGAATCAGGGGCTCCGGTGCGCTATCAATTGCGCTGAAGCGGCGCGGGCGGCAATCGAGTCGCCCATGCTGGGATGGGTGTCACGTCGTTAGAGGATCAGCGCCGGCCTCGCGCAGCCACTGGCAAAGGCGAATCAGCGGCAGGCCGATCAACGTATTGGGGTCGTCACCTTCGAGACGCTCGAAGAGGGTGATCCCCAATCCTTCCATGCGAAAGCTTCCTGCGCTGTCCAGCGGCTGCTCGCGGGCCACGTATGTCTCGATCTCCGCCTCGCTGAGCTGGCGGAAGATGACATCGTAATGTTCATGGGCCACCCGGTGGCTGCCCAGCCGAGTGTCGATCAGGGCCAGGCCGGTCAGGAAGCGTACGCGCTGGCCGGAGAAGCTGCTCAACTGTTCATGAGCCCGTTGCTCGCTATGGGGTTTGCCGAGGATCTGGTCGGCGAAGACGGCGACCTGGTCCGAACCGATGATCAGGTGCTGCGGAAAGTCGTCAGCGAGGCGCTGGGCCTTGGCCAGTGCGAGGCGATGGACCAGTGCGCTCGGGGTCTCGTTGGCCAGAGGTCGTTCATCGATATCAGGGCTGGCACAGGTGAATGGCAGGCCAAGACGCGACAACAGGTCGCGGCGCCAGGGTGAGCTGGATGCCAGAACAATGCGGGACATCTGTGGCTCCTGAACAAGGGGAGGGGCGGCAAATGAAGGAAGATTATAACCCATTGAGAACATGGCTTTGACAGGGGGGCAGCGAGTGCCTATCATTGCGCGCCTATGTTGACCTCACGATTGCCCGGCAGGGTCGAGCCGTACAAGCTCGCTGCCCATGCCGAACACCTTGAAGGCCTGGTGGCGCTGGCCGATATGGATCGTCTGACCGAAGAGGTCGGCATCCAGCAGGGCGACGCCAGTGTCTGGCTGGAGTTCGCCATTGACGCTCAGGGGCGTCGGGTGATCCGGGGGCGCCTGGAGGCCGATCTGCAGCTGCCGTGTCGGCGCTGCCTCGAGCCCATGGCCCAACATGTCGCGAGCGACTTCCTGCTCGGGCTCGTCTCCAGTGACGACCTGGCAGCCGAATTGCCCAGCACTCATGAACCAGTGCTGGTCGAAAACGAACAGCTGAACCTGCTTGGGGCTGTCGAGGATGAACTGATCCTCAGCCTGCCCCAGGTGGTCTACCACGACGAGTCAGCATGTCCTGTCTCGCGCGAGCAGCTGAGCAGCGGGGCGGATGCCGAAGCCTCGGAAGCGCCTTCTGGCAGCCCCTTTGATGTGCTCAAGCGCCTCAAGGGCAACACCGAATCCTGATCGATACTTGTGGAGTGAATTCCCATGGCAGTTCAACAGAACCGTAAAACCCGTTCCAAGCGCGGCATGCGTCGTAGCCACGATGCGCTGAGTGCCCCGACCCTGTCTCAGGACAAGGAAACCGGTACCACTCACCTGCGTCATCACGTCGCTCCGGACGGCTTCTATCGTGGTCGCAAGGTCGTCGACGCCTGAGGCGACGACGTACCTGATACCGTCTGGCCGCTGAGATGCGGATTGCCGTTGATGCCATGGGTGGGGACAAGGGGCCCCATGCAACTGTGGTAGGTGCGGCCAGCGCGGTCATCGAAGACCCGAATCTCGAGATCCAGCTGTTTGGTCCCCTTCAGCAGCTGAAGGACGAGATTTCACGCCTGCCGCGGCCTCTGGTCGCGGCGGCGTCGCGTATGCGCCTGGTGGATGCGCCTGATGTCATCGTGCAATCCATGCGCCCCTCGGAAGCTCTGCGTCATGCGCAGAATTCGAGTATGGCGCGCATGCTTGAGTGCGTGGCCTGCGGTGATGCCGCTGTTGGTGTCAGCTCCGGCAATACCGGAGCCCTGATGGCGCTGTCGCGCCGCGCATTGGGTATGGTCGCGGGAATTCCGCGGCCGGCCATCAGTACTGCCATTCCCACTCGAAATGATGGGCGCTGTTATCTACTGGATCTCGGGGCCAATGTCGACGTTTCTGCCGCGCGGCTGGTTGACTTTGCCTTGATGGGTGATGCCATGGCGCGCCATGTCGACGGTATCGCTGCACCACGTATTGCGTTGCTCAATGTCGGTGCCGAGTCGACCAAGGGAGCGGCCAGCGTGCAGCAGGCTGACCTGGAACTTCGGCGCCTTGGCGGTATCAATTACTGCGGCTTCATCGAGGGCGATGGTATCTTCGCCGGTGAAGCGGATGTGGTGGTGTGCGACGGTTTTGTCGGCAACGCCGTGCTCAAGGCCAGCGAAGGCCTGGCGCGGATGCTGGTGCAGCGTGTGCAGGCAACTTTCGAGGCCCACTGGAGCAGTCGTCTGGTGGGGCTGTTGGCGCGTCCTGCACTCAAACGCCTCAAGAATGAGCTGGATCCGGTGCGTTACAACGGCGCCAGCCTGTTGGGGTTGGCGGGAATCATTATCAAGAGTCACGGCAGCTGCGATGCAGCAGGCTTCCATTACGCGCTCAGACGAGCCGTGCAGGAAGTCAGTCGTGACTTGCCGAGCCGGCTGGAGGCCGAGCTCGTTCATCGTCGATCAGTGTCGTCTCCGGCTGGAGGACATTCGTTGCCAGGGCTGGCAGCTGATCGGTGACCAACAAGAGCATAGGTGATCGACATGACCCAACCGCTTGCCCTTATCTTTCCTGGGCAGGGCTCGCAGCAGGTAGGGATGCTGCGTGAACTGGCGGAACGCTACAGTGTGGTGAGAACCACCTTCGAGGAAGCCGCAGAAGCACTCGGCTATGATCTGTGGAAGGTCGTGCAGGAAGGGCCGGACACCGCGCTCAACGCTACCGCTTGCACACAGCCGGCGTTGTTGGCCTCGAGTGTGGCCATCTGGCGTGTCTGGCAGGAACTCGAAGGGCCGCGCCCTGGCGCCATGGCCGGGCATAGTCTCGGTGAGTACAGCGCCATGGTCTGCGCCGGTGTGATGACATTTGCCGAAGGCGTGCGTCTGGTGCGCCTGCGTGGTGAGGCCATGCAGGAAGCAGTGCCGGCCGGAGAGGGCGCCATGGCGGCAATTCTCGGTCTCGAGGATGCTGCTGTTGAGGCTGCCTGTGTCGAGGCTGCGCAGGGGGACGTGGTCTCCGCTGTCAACTACAATGCCCCGGGGCAGGTGGTGATTGCCGGTTCCCGTCAGGCGGTGGATCGTGCGATAGCGGCCTGTCAGGCGGCAGGTGCCAAGCGCGCCATGCCGCTGCCGGTGTCGGTGCCATCGCATTGTGCACTGATGCGTCCGGCGGCCGAACGTCTGGCGGAGGCGTTGAATGACATCGAGCTGCGTGCGCCGCGCTATACGGTGGTTCAGAATGTGGATGCCTGTGCTCACGCTGACGTCGAGACATTGCGTACGCGTCTGATTGAGCAGCTCTATCAGCCTGTGCGCTGGGTCTCTTGTGTCGAGGCCATGGCGTCTGGTGGTGCCGAGGTCTTCATCGAGTGTGGCCCCGGCAAGGTGCTGACCGGCCTCAACAAGCGTATTGCTCGTGGCAGTCGCGGGCTGGCGGTCAACGACCCCGATAGCCTGTCTGCAGCGCTGGAGCTGGCACGAGAAGTGCTTTGACACGAAAAGCACTTTGATACGAGAAGTGCCTTGAAGAGACGAGGTCCCGTGACGTTGTGCCCGACCGAGCTTCGGGTCGGGCCGTTTCAACGGACCTGTTCGATGAATTAACGGGAAGTGATCATGACAACCGAGCGTAGAGTCGCCCTCATTACTGGAGCCAGTCGCGGCATCGGTCGCGCCATCGCGCACGAGCTGGGACGGCAGGGCTGTGTCGTTATCGGCACGGCGACATCGGATAGTGGCGCCGAGCGTATCGATGCGGATCTCAAGGCCAATGGCATCGAAGGTGCCGGTCGCTGCCTTGATGTCACCGACCAGCAGAGCATCGATGGCTTGATCAAGGCGATCGGTGAGGAATTTGGTGCACCGACCATTCTTGTCAACAACGCCGGCATTACCCGCGATAACCTGCTGATGCGGATGAAGGAAGACGAGTGGGACAGCGTGGTGGACACCAACCTCAAGTCTGTCTACCGCGTCAGCAAAGCCTGCCTGCGTGGCATGACCCGGGCACGCTGGGGGCGTATCGTATCGATCAGTTCGGTAGTGGCGACCATGGGCAACCTCGGTCAGACCAACTATGCTGCTGCCAAGGCCGGTATGGAAGGTTTCACCCGTGCGCTGGCGCGTGAGGTTGCATCTCGCGATATTACCGTCAATGCTGTGGCTCCGGGGTTCATCGCGACCGATATGACCGATGCACTGTCCGAGGAGCAGCATACCCAGCTCAAGGGGCAGGTGCCGCTGGCACGCCTCGGCAAGCCGGAAGAAATCGCCGCCGCTGTCGGATTTCTTGTCAGTGACGGAGCGGGATACATCACTGGCGAGACGCTGCATGTCAATGGTGGCATGAATATGCGTTGAACGCGCACCCTGCGTGTGTTGCGTCGACCCCGAGGGGTCTATAAACTACCCCGCAGTTTATTGCGGATTAAACAGCTGGTCATCAGAACGGCTAACGTGAACGACTGGAGTACGATTAAATGAGCACCATCGAAGAGCGCGTGAAGAAAGTTGTAGCTGAGCGCCTGAACGTCAAGGAAGAGGATATTCAGAACTCATCTTCCTTCACCGAGGACCTGGGCGCTGATTCCCTGGATACCGTCGAGCTGGTGATGGCGCTGGAAGAGGAATTCGATACCGAAATTCCTGACGAAGAAGCAGAGAAGATCACCACTGTTCAGGAAGCTATCGACTACGTCAACGCTCACCAGTAAGTTCACATCAGCGTTTGCTGATCGAGCTTTCGGTGGCGGTCGATGCCGCTTGCTGAAATGAGAGAGCCAGACTCCCTGAAACCAGGGAGTTCAACTCTCCGGAAAGCCGCCCTCCAGACGAGGGCGGCTTTTGCATATCTGGAAGGCCCTCGCGCGATATCTAAAAGGCTCACCCTGTAGCCGTCTGATGTCGATATGGAGGCCTGCCGCGGCCATTCGGAGCCGCACAGCATCGGCTTGACACCGGAGCTGGATTTCGCGCTGGGCCGGGGGAGCGCAGTGGTGTCCTCTCAGGTATAATGCGCGCAACATGACGACCCTCTGGAAGCGGGTCGTGATCAATTGGATGTCTGGAGGAAAGCTGATGTCTCGCAGAAGGGTAGTGGTGACTGGCCTGGGACTGGTCACGCCGGTTGGCAATACCGTCAAGGAAAGCTGGGAGAGCATTCTGGCCGGCAAGAGCGGTGTGGCGCCCATCGAGCACTTTGATGTCAGCGGCTTCAATACGCGTTTTGGCGGCTCGGTCAAGGATTTCGACATCAGCCCGTACCTGAACCCCAAGGATGCGCGCAAGATGGACCTGTTCATCCAGTACGGCGTTGCCGCCGGGGCTCAGGCCATCAGTGATGCCGGTATCGAGTGCAACGACGAGAATGCTGATCGTATCGGTGTTGCCATCGGGTCGGGCATCGGTGGGCTGCCGATGATCGAGCACAACCATCACGCGCTGCTCAAGAGCGGTACGCGCCGTATCTCGCCGTTCTTTGTGCCGGGATCCATCATCAACATGATCTCGGGCAATCTGGCGATCCAGCATGGCTTCCGAGGCCCCAACATCGCGATCACCACGGCCTGTACCACCGGTACCCATAATATCGGCTACAGCGCTCGTACCATCGCCTATGGCGATGCCGATGTGATGGTCTGTGGTGGCGCCGAGATGGCCACCACACCGTTGGGCCTGGGTGGCTTCTCCGCAGCTCGCGCGCTGTCCACCCGCAACGACGATCCGCAAGCGGCAAGTCGTCCCTGGGATCGTGATCGTGATGGCTTCGTGCTCTCCGACGGTGCTGGTGTACTGGTGCTCGAGGAATACGAGCACGCCAAGGCTCGTGGTGCGAACATCTACGCTGAACTGATCGGCTTCGGCATGAGCGATGACGCCTATCACATGACCTTGCCGCCGGAAGACGGTAGAGGCGCGGCGGCTTCCATGGCCAATGCAATCAAGGATGCTGCCATCGATCCGTCCGCGATCGACTACATCAATGCGCACGGAACCTCGACTGCTGCGGGTGATCTGGCGGAGAGTCGCGCCGTCGAGAAGGTCATGGGCAGCGCTGCCGAAAAGGTGGCCGTCAGCTCGACCAAGTCGATGATCGGTCACCTGCTGGGCGCCGCCGGTGCGGTGGAAGCGGTATTCAGCATTCTCGCCATTCGCGACAATGTATTGCCGCCGACCATCAACCTCGACAACCCGCAGGAAGGCTGTGTGCTCGACTATGTGCCGCACACCGCTCGTGAGTCGAAGGTGGATGTCTCGCTGTCGAACTCCTTCGGCTTCGGTGGCACCAACGGAACTCTGGTGTTCAAGCGCGTCTGATGGGTCAATGGGTTTCGTGAAACAGGATCTCGTGAACCAGACACAGTTGCCGCTCGACGACCGTGGCCTTGCCTATGGTGACGGTCTGTTCGAGACAGTGCTGGTTCGCGATGGGCGTCCACAGTTGTGGGATCTTCATCTGCAGAGGCTCCGGCGTGGCTGTCGTGTGTTGGGCATGCCGCCACCTGCCGAGTCAGAGCTGGAGAGGTTGCCTGCGACGCTGGGTGCGGGCCTCAAGGTGCTCAAGCTGATCTATACCCGCGGCAGCGGCGGTCGCGGTTATGCTCTTCCAGCTCAGCCCGTCCCTCGTCTGGTGTGGCAGGCCCAGGACTTTTCCCCGGATACACAGCGTTGGCAGGGTGTCACGGTTCGGCTGTGTCGCACTGGTCTGGCGCGTCAACCGTTGCTGGCCGGCATCAAGCACATGGCGCGCCTCGAGAATGTTCTGGCGCGGGGAGAGTGGCAGGACCCCATGGTTGCCGAAGGCCTGTTGATGGATTGCGAGGGTCTGGTGATCGAGGCCACCAGTATGAACCTGTTCTGGGCACCGGAAACAAGCCATCAAACACCGGTGTACACACCGCCCCTGGACCAGTGTGGTGTGGCGGGAACGTTGCGTCAGGCGCTGTTGGATCTTGCCGTGCTCGAGGAGCACCCTCTGGTCGCTGATCAGTTGCCCGGTTGTGCCGCGCTCTGGGTCGGCAATAGTGTTCAGGGTGTCTGGCCGGTTTCACGTCTCGAGGATGCCGACGGGCGGGAACTTGCCCGGTGGCAACCTGGTCATCTACATCGTGACCTTCAACATCAGGCGCACCTGGCGCTCGGGTATGTTGGTGGCTGAAGGGGGCGACGATCGCCATTCGGCAGTCATGTCGAATGGATAACGGTACAGGAGGTGCCGTTGCCGACCACCGAGTCGGCGCTGACTTGCACCGCTCCCGCAGAGACTGATCTCGGCAGGTGGAGGTGTGAGCGTCAATCAAGGGGGCCGGGAAGATCCACTTGATGACCGGGTTGATGGTTTCTTCTGCTGGCAATCAAGGAAAAGTCATGCGCATAGCGCTCAAGGCTCTGGTGGTGCTGCTGGTACTGGGGTTGACGGCAGCCTTTGCGGGTTATCGTTACTGGCAGTTGCAGCTCGAGGCTCCCATTGCGGTGGACGAGCCGGTTCTCTTTGAGGTTGCCCCGGGGGCTGGCTTCAATCGTGTGGTCGACCAGTTGGAAGACAGCGGCGTGCTGGAGTCCGGTTGGGCGTTCAAGTTGCTGACGCGTCTGGAACCCGGCCGCGTGCCGTCTCTCAAGCCCGGTGAATATCGCCTCGAGCCTGACATGAGCGGGCTTGATGTACTGGATCGAATGGCCAACGCCGAGGTGGTCACCTACAGCGTGACCGTTCCCGAGGGCTGGACCTTCGCACAGATGCGCAGCGCCCTGAACAGTGCCGAGAAACTGGCCCACGATACCGAGGACATGTCTGACGACGAACTCATGGCCTTGCTGGGCCGTGAAGGTGAGCATCCCGAGGGGCGCTTCTTCCCCGATACCTATGTCTATCACAAGGGCGTGAGTGACCAGCAGATCCTGAGTCAGGCGCTGCGGCGGATGGACAGCGTGCTGGCTGATCTGTGGGAGTCGCGTGACGAGGATCTGCCCTATGACACGCCTTACGAGGCGTTGATCATGGCATCGTTGGTGGAGCGCGAAACCGGAGCTCCCGAGGAGCGTGACGAGATTGCCGGGGTATTCAAGCGGCGACTAGAGCGGGGCATGCGACTGCAGACGGACCCGACCGTGATCTACGGCATGGGTGACCGCTATCAGGGCAACATTACCCGTGCCGATCTGCGCGAAGCGACCGACTACAACACCTATGTGATCGAGGGTATGCCGCCGACACCGATTGCGTTGCCGGGACGCGCTGCACTCGAGGCCGCCGTGCATCCTGCCGAGGGCGATACACTGTATTTCGTGTCGCGGGGTGATGGCACTCATCACTTCTCGCGTACGCTGCGTGAGCACAACAACGCCGTCAACAAGTACATTCTCAATCGTTAAGTACGTTCTCAATCGTTAAGTACGTTCTCAATCGTTGAGTGCAGTTTCAATCACCAAATGCTGCCTCCCTTGTTGAGGCACCACAGATCATGGGTACAGGAGCCGATATGTCCCCGCAAGTGACGCCAACCCGAGGCCGCTTCATCACCCTCGAGGGGGGTGAAGGCGTCGGCAAGTCGACCAACCTGGGTTTTGTTGTCGACTTTCTGCGTGGCCAGGGCATTGAGGTCGTCGAGACCCGCGAGCCGGGTGGCACGCCGCGTGCCGAGGCGATGCGTCAGTTGCTGCTGGCCCATGGTGATGAGCCGCTGGACAGCGATGCCGAGCTGCTGTTGGTGTTCGCCGCTCGCGCCCAGCACCTGGCCGGCAAGATCCGTCCGGCACTGGAACGCGGTGCCTGGGTGGTCTCGGATCGTTTCACCGATGCTACCTTTGCCTACCAGGGCGGAGGACGTGGCATCGACGCCGAGCGGATCGCGCTGCTGGAACAGTTTGTTCAGCGAGAGCTGGCACCGGATCTGACCCTGCTGCTGGATATGCCGCTGGAAGCCGCGGAGCAGAGGCTGGCCGGCCGGCTCGACCGCCGGGGAGAGGTACGTGATCGTTTCGAACAGGAGCAGCGTGACTTCTTCGAGCGGGTCCGTGACGCCTATCTCGCACGCGCTGCCGCTGATCCACAACGTATGTCCGTCATCGACGCCAGTGGTAGCCTCGACGAGGTTCAGGCACAGATTGCACAGCAACTGCGCAACCGCACGGCAGCCTGGTCATGACCACTGGAGAGTTGAACGCCACGCCCTTGCCCTGGCTGCTGCCGCGCTGGCGGGAGTTGGTGCGCTTGATGGACGCCGGCCGACTGCCCCATGCGCTGCTGGTTTCCGGCCCCCATGGCATCGGCAAGCAGACTCTGGCCGAGGCACTGACGGCGCGAGCGCTGTGCGCCCAGCCCGATGAGCTGGCCTGTGGCCGTTGCCACTCCTGCCATATGCTGGCATCGGGCTATCATCCTGACCTGCTCAGGGTGGTGCCGGAGGACGGCAAGCGGATGATCCGAATCGATCCGATTCGTCAGGTCAATACCTTCGTTTCCCAGACGGCTCAGCAGGGCGGCTATCGGGTCATCGAGATCAAACCGGCCGAGGCGATGAACATCGCCGCTGCCAATGCTCTGCTCAAGAGCCTCGAGGAACCGGGGGCGAGTACCCTGTTCATCCTGCAGTCGGATATGCCATCACGGCTGCTGCCCACCATACGCTCACGCTGCCAGCACTGGAGCCTGGCGATTCCCGAGCTCGAGAGCAGCCTCGGCTGGTTGGTCGAGCAGCTCGGCAGCGAAGAGGAAGCCCGCTTCTGGTGGCGTGCCGCAGGGGGACTGCCGCTGTTGGCCACCGAGATGGCCGAGCCCGGTTCTCGAGCACTGCGGCAGCAACTCCATGAAACCTTCGATGCACTGGTGCGGGGAGCCGAGCCAGTGGCGGAGGCGGCACGCCTGGATCGCCAGTCAGTGGACCGCATCCTGTGGTACGGTATCGCCTGGTTGGAGGACCTGATTCGCTTTGGTCTTTCCGGTGAGTCCGGCGACCTGCGCAACCCGGACCTGATGCCTTTGTATCGTCAGGCGGTCAAGAATGCGCGAGTGCAGGATTGGTTCCGGTTGCTTGACTATGCCCGTGAGCAGCGACGCCTGCTGGGCGAGGGCGGCAACCCCAATGCCCAACTGGTGCTCGAGGCTTGGCTGGTGCGCTGGGCGGCACTGTTGCGCTCCTGAACTCCAGTGGCCCGGGCGATCCGAGCTCCTGTGAATTGGGCCCCGGTGCACCTGCGCCGATCCTGTCGAGCAACTGCATTGTTCAGACAGTTGAAGCAGAATTTCCAGAATCAGTATTTTCCAGAATCAGTATTTTCCAGAAAAAGAGAGTCCGGCATGTTCGTCGATTCCCATTGCCATCTTGATCGCCTGTCCCCGGAAACCTGCGACGGTGATCTCGACAAGGTCCTCGACGCTGCGCGTGACCGTGGCGTCAAACAGTTTCTTGCCATCAGTGTGACCCTCGACGGCGTGCCCGGCCTGGCGGAGATCCGTTCCCGCCACGATGATGTGGTGATCTCGGCGGGAGTTCACCCGCTCCAGCAGTTGGAGCAGGAGCCGAGTGTCGAGGACATCGTGCGCTGTGCCGAGGACCACGATGCCGTGGCCATCGGTGAGTCGGGGCTGGACTACCATTACGATCATGTCTCCCGCGAACAGCAACATGAGCGCTTTGCTCGCCACCTGCAGGCAGCCACGCAACTCGGGCTGCCGATTGTGGTACATACCCGCGAGGCGCGTGAAGACACCCTTGAGCTGATTCGCCGCTATACCGACCCGGAGATTGGCGGTGTACTGCACTGCTTCACCGAGGATCTGGACATGGCCCGGGCGGCGGTGGCTCACGGTTTCTACATCTCACTGTCGGGAATCGTGACCTTTCGCAATGCCGAGTCGCTTCGCGAACTGGCGCGGGTCATCCCGCTGGATCGGCTGCTGATCGAAACCGATAGCCCGTATCTGGCGCCGGTGCCGCACCGTGGCAAGCCCAACCAGCCCGCCTGGGTGGTGGAAGTGGCCGAGTGCATTGCACAGCAGCGCGGCATCAGCCTGGAGGAGGTCGGCATGCAGACGACCGCCAACTTCCACCAGTTGTTCCGTCGCGCGGCACCGGCGGTGGATGGCGAACTTCGCCAGCAATTGATCAATGCCGGTATGGCTCACGGATCCGTTTGAGTTCTGTCCAGTTGAGTTCTGTCCGGTTGAGTTCGGGCCCAGCCATTGAGGAGGGACGTGATGCAACTTGAGCGAATCCTTGGCGGCATAGCTCCGCTGGCCGAGCGCCCCCCAATCGGGCAATGGACGCCGGAGCTGAGCGGGGATATGGATCTGCTGATTGCACGTGATGGCCAGTGGATTCATGAAGGCACCGCCATTACTCGCCATGAGCTGGTGCAGTTATTCGCCAGGATTCTGCGCCGCGAGGCCGATGGCCACCACTATCTGGTGACACCGGTGGAGAAATGGCGCATCAGTGTCGAGGACTGCGCTTTTGTGGTGGTGGAGGCAAGCTTCGACGAAGGTATCTGGACGCTGACCACCAATGTCGGTGAGCAGGTTGCGCTGGGTGAGCAGCACCGATTGGTGGTGACCGCCACGCCGACAGGAGAGCGGATTCCCCAGCTCGACCTGGTCCATGGCGTCGCCGCCCGACTGGGACGCAATGTCTTCTATCAGCTGGTTGAGCAGGGAGAGAGCCGCCAGTTGTCGGATGGCACCTGGCTGGGGTTGGAGAGCGATGGGCACTGGCAACCGCTGGGTAATGTCGAGGCCGATGAATGAAGTTGACCTCGGAGCAGCAGGCAGTTGTCAGGCATGGTGGTGGTCATGCACGGGTTGCCGCCGTGGCGGGCTCCGGCAAGACGACGACCATGGTCGCCAGAGTCCTCCACCTGCTGCAGCAGGGCGTCGACCCGCGTCGCATCATGGTGCTGATGTTCAACCGTAGTGCGCGGGAGGATTTCCAGCGTCGCCTCGCCGAGATGGCGCCATCGGGGCAGCCGCTACCAGACGTGCGTACCTTCCACTCCCTGGGGCTGCGTCTGACCCAGAGCCTGACCCGCTGGAGAGCGCTCGAGTCACGACAACTGCTGACCGCCGACTGGCAACTGGAGCGTTTGCTGCGCCAGGCGACACTCGAGGTGCTGACCGACGCCGATGCGGATCGCGACAGTGCTCTGGAGCAGGACCGCCTCGAAGCACTCGCCCACTTCAGTGGTCTGGTCAAGGCGGAGGTCATTGATCCCCAACTGGTTTATGAAAGGCTCGAGCCTGGTGACGGGAGCTCCCATTTCGTTGCTGCCTGGCATCGTGCCGAGGCGTTGCTGGCCGAGCACGGCCTGATGACCTATTCCGACCTGCTGTATCGTCCGCTGCTGGCGCTGGAGGCTGCCCCTGACCTGCAACGCCGGGTTCAGGGCTTTCTGGATCACGTCATCATCGACGAATACCAGGACGTCAATGCCGCCCAGCAGCGCCTGCTGGCCATGCTGGCCGGACGCGAGGCAGCGGTGATGGCGGTGGGCGATGCCAACCAATGCATCTACGAATGGCGTGGAGCCCGCCCCGACGCCATGCTCGACAACTTCGTCCGGGTCTTCGGGCATGCCACGGACTACCCGCTGTCGACGACATTCCGTTATGGCCACGCCCTGGCGCTGGCTGCCAACCAGGCGATCGACGCCAACCGGCGGCGGGCCGACCAGCTGTGCGTGGCGGCACCGGGTAACCCCACCACCGATATCTGTGTTCACCAGGGGGCGTCGGCATTTCTGGAACAGCTCGGTGACTGGCAACGCCAGGGACGCCAACTGGGAGAAGCGTGCCTGCTGGTGCGTAGCTGGACGCTGTCGGTGCCCATGCAGCTGGCCCTGCTGCGTGAAGGCATTCCCTTCCGTCTGGCTCGAGAGGATCGTTTCGTCTTCCGGCTGCCACTGGTCGAGGCGCTGGCCGGTTATCTGAGCCTGGTGCTGCAACCCCGTCTGCTTCAGGATCCGGCGCATCTGCTGCTGGTGTTCTCCCAGCCGACCTGCTTCGTGCCTCGCGAAGTACTGGCGGCGCTGGTCACTCGACTGGCCGAGACCCAGCGCTGGCCGGGGCGTGACGACCCACTGGTGGCGCGGCTCAAACCCCATCAGCGCCGCACGCTCAAGAAGCGCTGGGAATTGCTCTGCGAGCTGCCTCGTCTGGGCCGCTTGAGTGCTGATGCATTGCTCGAGCATGTGGTGGCCGAGGTAGATGCCGAGAAGGTGCTCAAGCGCGCTGCGGCACGCCGCGACAAGGGTGAAGAGGATGTGCGTCTACTGGATGTCCTGATCGAACAGGCGCGCGAGGTCCGGGATCTGACGACCTTCATCGAGCTGCTCCGGCGCCCGGTGGAGAATCGTGACGATGGTATTCTGATTACCACAGTGCATGGCGCCAAGGGACTGGAATGGCCGCTGGTGGTGGTCGGAGGCGTCAACGAGGAAGACTTTCCGCACTACACTCGAGATAACCCGCTGGATGCGGCGCGCCTCGAGGAAGAACGGCGGCTGTATTACGTCGCCATTACCCGTGCCATCGAAAAGCTGGTGCTGCTCCATGACGCCGGGGCCCACCGTCCCAGTCGCTTCATTGCCGAGACCGGCTGCGAGGATGCCTGCCGTCTGGCCGAGGCACTCGCCGAGTCCACGCCTCCAGCCGAGCCGGTAAGACTGGCTGCCGTGCCGCTCGCGCGTCGCTACCTGAAGGTCATCGGCAGCGAACTGCCGCTGGTCGAGGACCGCACGGCGCAGGCAGTGACCAGCGACACCTTCGTGGCGGGGGAGCGCATTCGTCATGCGGTATTCGGGGAGGGGGAAGTCAGCGTCGTGGAAGGCGATCCGGCCAACCCGGTGATTGAAGTCCGCTTCGACCAGGCCGGTCGTCGACGATTGGTTGCTCACCGAGCTCCCATTGAGCGGTTGGCCTGATTCGGACAGCGGCCGTTTTATCGGGGCACGTGTTTGACCGGGACATGTACTTTATCGCGACATGTTTTCTACGGATATGCTCTCTACCAGGACCTGTTCTCTACCAGGACAGCAACCGCCAAAGGAGGCCCGCCATGACTACTCCCTTGATTCAAGCTGACCAGTTGCGCCTTGCCCAGGCCAGCGCCGAGCCACCCCAGGTATTCGATTGCCGCTTCCGGCTCGGGCAACCGGAGGCGGGTCTGCAACTGTGGCGAGAGGCACATATCCCCGGTAGCCAGCACCTCGATCTCGATCGACATCTGGCCGATCTCAGCCGCAGTGGCGGCCGTCACCCGTTACCCGACGAGGACAGCTTCCGCAGCACGCTCCAGCAACTCGGCGTGCGCCCGGAGCGCCCCATTGTGGTGCTCGATGATATGGGCGGGCAACTGGCCGCCGCACGTGCCTGGTGGATGCTCAGCCAGTGGGCGGGCCATCCGAATGTCACCCTGCTTGATGGAGGACTTGCCGCCTGGCAGGCCATCGAAGGCGAATGGCAGACGGGAGATGACGTGGTTCCTGAACCCTCTGACTGGCAACCGCAGTTCTCCAGTGCCGGACTGATCGCGATGGCTGAAGTAGCCGCCAGTGACGCGCTCAAGGTCGACGCCCGTGCCGGTGAGCGCTTCCGTGGTGAGCAGGAACCCATGGATCCCCGTGCCGGCCATATTCCCGGTGCAGTCAATCGCCCCTGTGCCGAGAACCTCGATGGGGAGGGGCGTTTCAAGAGCGTCGCCGAACTGGACGGAGAGCTACCCCGGGCGGATGAGGCCATCGCCTATTGTGGTTCCGGGGTGACCGCCTGCCACAATATTCTCGCCTACCGAATTGCCGGGCGCCCGCTGCCGCGGCTTTATGTCGGCTCCTGGAGCGAATGGAGCAGTGACCCTACACGGCCCGCCGAAACAGACGTTTCTTCCCCCTGAACCTGAACCGATAGGCTGGCAGGTAAAGCTCACCTGTCAGCCAATTCCTGCCATATTTCTCCTGTACAACTGCCGGTTATTGACTCCTTTCTTGCTCGACCTTTCCCAGCACGCCCCTCCTTAATTCCAGCATGACTCTCCTTAATTCCAGCATGACTCTCCTTTTTCAGCACGACTCTCCTGGCAATATCTCGCTTCTTTTGCGTAGGCAATTCCCCTTAGTTTGTAAGCGATTTCTTCACTTCTATCCCGTGGCGCTCAACCGTCAGGCTGGCGGTCACTTATTTGAAGAGGAGCGGGCCGTTAGCTATTACCATGGCGTTTATCAATAAAAGGATTCTTCGTAAGTGCGTGATATCTGAAGTTGTGAATTAGCGCCGACCGGAGAACCAGACTTCGTTCGGGAACGATAACGATATGATGCTTCCATGCAGGGACGCCGCCGGACGCTACAGAGTCCGATCACATCACACCCTTGTCTCATCGGGTCGAGTGTTGTCTCGCCTGCTGCTGGTTTCGGTGTCGGGAGTGATCCTGCTGTGGCATTCCACGCTTCAGGCACAACAGGTGCCACCGATTCCACCTGACCTTGACCGCAACTTCATTCGAGGTGATCAACAGCGCCTGCTGGAAGAGCAGCAGCAGCGTCTCGAGGAACTGCAGAATCTGCCCGGTGAGCAGGCTGAACCACCATCGCCGGAAGCGGCTGAGCCTTCCCCCTGTATCGATATTGCGCAGGTGTCCTGTCCGCACTGTCCAGATTAGCAGGCTAGCGGATATTGGGTGGAAATCGCGCCATTATCCGTCTGATACTATGCTGAAACCTCTCTCGCTGCATTGGCAACGTGGGAGGTTTTCTATTTTCACGGCTAACGATTGATCAAACTGTGCCGATTCCCTCTTTCTTGATTCCGCAAGAAAACGCCAACCGTGGACAGTGATCGCCTGTCTTTTTCCTCCTACCCTGAATACCTCCGGTGCTGGTTATGGCGGAAACCACCATCCATTTATCCTGCCATTCCAGATGCTGATGAACTGAGGTGTTCTGGTCGATTTCGGTCGACCTTCCCACACTTCTGCCGGGGTATAGCCATAAAGGTGCTGGTGTGGCTTGGCATGGTTATACCAGCATCGAAACTCCGCCATCATGATCTTGAGGTCAGCATCGTCAATAGGAATTACCGTATTGAGGTGCTGCTTCAGGGTGCCAAAAAACCGTTCGATTCTTCCGTTCTGCCAGGGGCAGTGTGGTGCGATGGTCTGTAACCGAATGCCGAGCCATGCCAGTGCTGTCCTGAGCAGCATCGAGTTGAAGCAGGCTTCATTATCGACACGTATCTGCTTTGGCATACCGAAGCGACGGCAGGCGGTGATCAACTCGCGCAGTATCCTTAGGCTTCGTTTGTCTTCCAGCACGCACAGTTGCAGACAGGCCCGTGAGCCATGATCCAGCAACCCCAGAATCATTCGCTGTCGCCCGGAAGCATCCGCCTTGCCGGTCAGATCCAGTCCCCAGGTGCGATTGCAGGGCTGGGGGCGGGGCACGCGGTGCTTCAGCTTTCTTCGTAATCTCAGTACCTCGACCCTGGACTGACATAGCACCTTGGCCACGTAACTCTTGCTCACACTGATACGGCGTTCAGCGAATTGTCGGTTGAAGCACTCAGCAATAAGGCGACAGCCCAACTGCGGTGAACAGGCTTTCAAGCGGATGATCTCGTGCCTTACCCAAGGCGGTTTTGGCCTGCCGCGTGTTGTGGGGCGAGGGTATGGCATAAAACGGACCGAGGACGAACAAGGCCGCGACTCGGGCCTCACCTCAACCCCTAACCATCGTGCCAACGTCGAGATAATCGCGATCACCCACCGCTTCAGGGCTTGCCAACGCTTCATGTGGCTTTCCTTACTCTAAAGGTTCTTGCAGCGCCTGATTACCGAACAGATCAAGCAGTTGACCGGCCAGCGCACGGTCACTGTCACCAATGCCCCCTCGCAAGTGACGGCGGGCGGCAATGTGGATATCCAGGCGGGGTCGGATATCTCGCTGGTCGGCTCGCGAGTGGAAGCCGGTGGCGGGGCGCCGCGTACCCCGGATGAGAGCTCCCCGACGCGGGGAGAGGATGCGGAGGGCGGCAACATCCGCCTGAGTGCTGGGCGTGACATCACGCTGTCGCCCGGTACCAGTGGCAGCGATCAGCAGCAGTGGGAGTCGGAAAGTCGCTACGGCATCTCGTTCGACAGTGACGAGAATAGCGTATCGGTGTTTGTGGGCCGTGAGTCCGAAGCCGAAGGCCACGGCCTGGCCAGCCAGCAGAGTGTCGGCAGTGAGCTGTCGGCGTCCGGCAATGTCGAGGTCAATGCCGGTCGCGATATCACCCAGGTCGGTGGCCGCACCTCGGCAGGCGAGGACATCACCTACACCGCCGAGCGTAACATGAACCTGCTGTCGGGCAGCAACACCGAGCGCACCACCGAGACCCATGAGCAGACCCGCAGCGGCTTCGGGACCAGCGTCAACCACAACTTCGGCAACGCGCGGGATGCCATCCAGGGCGCCGGAGAAGGCGACAACACTGTCAGCCAGGCCAGCAGTACGCTCAAGGCGGTGGACACGGTCAGTCGGACCGCGGCGGGCCCGACCTTCAGCGGCAGCCTGGGACGCTCGGGCGAAGACATCCGCGTTACCGGGGAAGACGTCCGGGCCGCGCCCGCCGAGCTGAACGCCGGTGGCAGCGTCTCCATCGGTGCCGGGAAGGACGCCACACTGGAAGGCACTCGGGTCAATGCAGGCGAGGATATCCTCGTCGAGGCCGACAACATCTTCGTCCGCCCCGGCGCGGAGAGCGCTTCACAGCAGACCGAAGCCCGCCATGAGTGGTCAGGGATCCGCCAGGAAGGCAACAGCGTCGGCGGGGGCGCCAGTCTGGGCGTGGATACCGCGGACATCGAACAGACTTCCGGGGCGGGAGCACAGCTTGCCGCCGGTGGCGATGTCGATCTGATCGCCGAGGATGCCCTGCGCATCGAGGGCAGTGATGTGGCGGCGGGCAATGATGTCCGGCTGGAAGGCACCACGGTGGATATCGTCGCCTTCCAGGGCGATTACAGCGAAGTCCATGACGGTGAGCAGATTGGCGGCGAGGTGGGCATCACCGCCGGTGGAGAAGGCGGCACCCTGGGCTACTACGTCGAGGTCGAGGGTGGCCAGAACGACCTGGTGCGTGACGATCAGCAGCACCGCAACAGCCGCATCACCGCAGGTGATCGACTGGAGGTGGTCAGCACCGACGATGCCACCATTTCCGGGGCCAACCTGACCGGCAACGAGCTGGATCTCGACGTGGGCGGCGACCTGCTGGTGAGCTCGGTGCAGGACGAGGGTGCAGTCGACGGACAGCGCTGGGATGGCAAGCTTCGGGTCACCGTCGGCGCTGGAGTCTCGGTGTCCGGCAGTGCCGGTTACGGCGAGACCGAGGGCGAGAAGGCCTGGGTGGCCGACCAGACCCGCCTGATCGGCCGAGAGCGTGTGGATATCGACACCGTCGGTCACACCCAGGTGGATGGTGCGGTGATCGCCAATGTCCGCGAGGACGGTAGCGACGGCGGCAACCTGAGCCTGACCACCGATACCCTGGCGGTCACCGACATCCACGACAGCCACACGGAAGACAGTCACTACACCCGGATCAGCGGCAGTTGGGAGAGCGAGAAAGCCTACCAGTCAAGAGGCTCCGACAGCGACTACACCCAGACCACCGGCAAGCCACGTGGCGACGAGACCGGCGATACCCTCGACGAGCGGACCACCTGGGGCATCGAGGGCAGCTACAGCAGCCTCGACCGCGAGCAGATCAACCGCGGCACCATCGGCCAGGGCGAGATCACGGTCCACCACCCGGACTCGGACCTCAACACCGAACTCGCCGACATCAACCGCGATATCGACCGTGCGCAGGAGATCACCCGGGACGAATCCGAGACCACCGAACTCTATGTCACCGAAACCTCGGTGGAGGATGCGGCGAACCCGGTAGACACCGTCAATCGCTGGGGTGAGCAACTGCAGAATCTGCCGCAGAAGTACATCGAACTGCCGCAGGAGGTGAAGGATAACTACGTGCAGTTGGAGCGGGGGCTCACCGCATTGGCGACCGATGCGCCGGAGGATAGTGTTGCGGCATTCGAAACGATGCTGGCGATAGCAGATCCTAACGCCGATGGGACGGGGATTACGGATAAAATCTACGACACCCTTATTTTGCGTTATGGCAAAGACGCTGCAGATCAGGCGATGGAAGGGCTCAAGGCTCTCGACAACCCAGTTTCTCGTACTCTTATGGAGCTGCACCGGGAGGATCCAGAGAAAGCAAGGGAAGTTCTGACCGCTCTGAGGGAGGTTCTGCCTGAAGACAATGACAGTTCTGCCCTTGATCAGCGATGGGCTGCGATATCAACGACCTGCTCTCGCGCTCCTTCAGTCTGTGGTGCGGTCGCCGGGACTATTGGTATGGGGGCATCCGGTACGACTGACAGCGGCCAGCAGCCGGTCGTATCCGATGATACTGACATGGCCATTGTTTCCACTTGTATGCTCATACCGTCCTGTTTGGGTCTCATGGAAATGGCGGTGCCGTCAATTGCGGCTGATGGCGAGCTGGCTGATGGCAGTCGAACAGAATACCCGGCAGAGGCAGGCCAATTGCCTGCTATCCCTGGTTACCCGGCCGAGAATGAGTCGCAGGTTACCAGCACCGAATACCCCACGTACGACATCGATCGCCCCGGGCGCTATGAGACGCCAGTGGTCGATGGTCAGACCGGCCAGACCAGTGCAGGGGGCTATCAGCCCGCAGGTACGGAACTGATTGGTGGGGCGGTGTATAGTGAGGGAAGTGATGCCACAAATAAGAGATTGCCCGAAGGGGGTTCATTTGGTCGAAACGCGAACCAAGACTATCACGTTTGGCGCCATGTCGAAGATGAGCTTGGTATGAGTCGACAGCGTGTCCAGGATGCAGTTGTGGCTGACCTACCGCCTGTTAGCAACCTGTCCAGCGGTCTTAACGTGCGGTTCGTGACCGTGGATGGCGTGCGGTTGCAATACAATGCTTTCAAGTTGCCTGATGGCACGGTAAATATTGGGCGGATCCATGAGGAAAATTGAACCGGCAGAGGAAAAGCTTATTGCATTCCTTACTCGAGTCGGCGATGTACAGCTTTCGTTGCCCGCCAAGCAGTTAGTTTGGGTAGTGAACCAAGAAATGCGGTCAATTAGAGCTGATTATTGCCCTGTGGGGTGCCGTGTTCGCTCGGTTGCCTCATACGAATTTGAGGACGATGATGGCGTTCCGATCATTGCTACATTGTTCTTGACCGATGATGGCCGGTTCGGGGAGCTGGACTTCTGGAAGGTTAATGATGAACCTGTTTTAAGATTGCCATCCATATCTCCCTAATGGTCGTTCTAATGATGCCTATGATACTCCGATAGAAAGCGGTCCGGTTGTCCTGTCCGCACTGCCTAGGTTAGCAGCCTAGCGGATATTGGCTGGAAATTTCGCCATTATCCGTCTGATACTATGCTGAAACCTCTCTCGCTGAATTGGTAGCGTGGGAGGTTTTCTATTTTTACGGTTGATTTTTGATCAAACTGTGCCGCTTGCTTCAAGTCTTATTCCACAAGAAAACGCCAGTCATAGACAGTGATTGCCTGTTTTTTCTCAATGCTATCTGATGGTTTTCGGTCCATTCATCCTTTCCTATGGCGGAAACCACCATCCATTGATCCTGCCATTCCAGATACTGATGAGCTGGGGAGAATTGGTCGATTTTGGTCGACCTTCCCACACTTCTTCCCCGTAAAGGTGCTGATGTGGTCGGGCATGGTTATACCAGCCTCGAAATTCCATCATCATAATCTGAAGGTCAGCACCCTCGATAGGAATTATCGCATCGAGGTGCTGCTTGAGAGTGCCGAAGAATCGCTCGATTCTTCCATTCTGCCAGGGGCAGTGTGGCGCGATGGCCTGTAGCCGAATACTGAGCCAATCCAGCGCTGTCTTGAGCATCATCGAGTTGAAGCACGTTTCATTATCGACACGTATCTGCTTGGTATTGGAGGTTTACTCTTCCACGTCGGGCGAAAGCATGAAAATTTGATTTTCAGGAGTGGATTTCTGTTTTAAATGAAGCAAAGAAACGGCTGGCGTGATAGGCCATGCATTAAACTGTCCCGTCCTCTTTAGCTACTCTAGCAGACCAATGTTTTCTGCTGAAAGCCTCTCCATTCTCCTCCGACGCTATGCCAAAACCTCCTACGCTGAGCTGGCAGCGAAGGAGGCTCTGCATTGGAATGGCTAACGGCTGACCAAACGGTGTCGCTTGATTATTAACCCGGCATGCTTTCATGCTGGGTTAATGGCGGCACAGGGACGTGCCGCCGTCGGCCATCAGGCCGACGCGAGACCGCACCACACCAGCAGATCCGCGCATCTGTGCCAGTGTGATGCGGACGACAATCAAATCGATCAGGATGAGCTATTTGATTGCCATGTTAATAGTTCCAGCCTGGGCACCGGCCTATGGACGCTCCAGTGCCTCGCTTTCGGTTTCCGGACTACTTCCCTTCGGGCTTCGCTGGGTACGGGCCAGCAGCATGGCATTGGCGGTGTTGCCCATGACGTTGAGTGCGGTGCGGAAGCCGTCGGTAAAGCGGTCGACACCGGCGACTACGGCGACGCCCTCCAGTGGCAGGCCTGCGGCGGAGAGCACTGTGCTCATGGCCACCAGTCCGGCGCCGGGAACGCCCGCGGTGGAGAATGACACCAGCAGGCCGGTGGCAAAGATGGTGATGACCAGCGTCAGAGTGACATCGACACCGAACAGCTGTGCCACGAACAGGGCATTGAAGCCCTGGAGGACGGCGGCACCATCTCGTTTCAGCGCCGTGCCGAAAGGCAGGGCGAAGGCCGTCAACTGATGTGGGGCACCGTAGGCTCGGGCATTCTCCAGTGCAATGGGCAGGGTGGCGTTGGAGCTCGCGGTACCCAGGGCGAAGCTGAGTGACTCACCGAAGTGTCTCAGGTAGGCACCGGGGCGTGCGCCGGCCAGCGCCATCAGCGCCAGGTAGAACAGGGCCATGGCGGCGATGGCCAGTAACAGCCCGACCACATAGAGTCCGAGCTTGACCATCAACTCCAGTCCCTGGGTGGCCACCACAGAGGCAATCAAGGCGAAGACACCGATCGGTGCCAGCTTTAGTACCATGGCCAGAATCTTGAGTGTGATGTCGTAGCCGCTTTCCAGCACCTTGATGAAGGGTTGGCTCTGCTCGGGGAGCTGGCGCGCGGCGATACCCACCAGGGCGGCGGCGATGATGATCTGCAACAGGTTGGCATCGGCCAGGGCCTCGAAGGGGTTCCTCGGCACCAGGCTGACCAGCCATTGGGTCAGCGGCATCGGCTCGGCGGCCTGGACGTTGGCCTGTCCCACCTCACCGATCCCGGTTCCCGGTGTCAACCAGGCTGCCACCGCCATGCCGATGGCGAGCGCCACACCACTGGTGACGATGTACAGGCCCAGCAGCTTTCCGGCATAACGACCAACATGCCCGCCACGTTCCACCTGGGTGAAGCTAAGCACCAGGGCGCAGAACACCATCGGCACCACAATGAACTGCAGCAGGCGCAGAAATACCTGACCCAACGGTGTCAGTAGCTGCTGGTCGAGTGGTGCTGCCCACTGAGGTACCAGCAGGTTGATGGCGCCGCCGGCAATGACGCCCAGTATCAATGCCAGCAGTATCTGGCGAGTGTGAGCCATGGTGCCTCCCGAGGCGGTTGTGTGCAGAGAAGGGCCGACCTGTCGCAACGGTGGCTGGCGGTACCGCGGTTGTCCGAGGGTCGGAGGCTGCAGAGTTTTCAAGGTGGCACACTATTGTGGCCGCTATGGAATATCTCAAGTGATACTTTATTCCATATGGTTATGCTGATGTTCTTCTAGAACAGGATTCCTGAAAATCAGCGCTCCTGGAGCATAGGGCTCCTGTAAAGCCAGTGCTCTTGCGGGGAAGGGGAAGGCAAATGCAAGTGGGATTCGGTAGGAGGGAGAAGTGGAGGTGACGCTGAGGCGAGGATGACAAGGGCACGAACCAGGCGCGAGGCCTGGTCCGTGGGGTAGTCATGTCGAAAAGGGTTACATATTCGGGTAGTTGGGGCCGCCGCCACCCTCTGGAGCCACCCAGGTAATGTTCTGCGCGGGGTCCTTGATGTCACAGGTCTTGCAGTGCACGCAGTTCTGGAAGTTGATCTGGAAGCACGGCTTGCCCTGGTCATCCTCGACCACCTCATACACTCCGGCTGGACAGTAACGCTGGGCCGGTTCGGCGAAGGTCGGCAGGTTGTCGCGAATCGGCAGCTCTGGATCGGCCAGCTTGAGATGGCACGGCTGGTCTTCCTCGTGGTTGGTATTCGACAGGAAGACCGAGGACGGCTTGTCGAAGGATAGCTTGCCATCGGGCTTCGGGTAATCGATGGGGCTGAACTGGTCGGCAGCCTGCAGCGCTGCATGATCCGGCGTGGTGTCGTGGATATTGGGCAGCTTGTTGCCCAACAGCTGGTGGGCAAAATTCCAGGCGCCCCCCATCACGGTGCCGTACTTGTGGATCGCCGGGCCGAAGCTGGCGGTTTCCTTGAGCTCCTTGTAAGCCCAACTGGACTCCCAGGCGGTGGTGAACGCGGTCAGTTCCTTGCCGCCTTCGTTTTCGGCTGCCTGGTCGCCCAGTGCGGTGAACACGGTTTCCGCGGCCACCAGACCGGACTTCATGGCGGTGTGGATGCCCTTGATCTTGGCAAAGTTCAGGGTGCCGGCATCACAGCCGATCAACAGGCCGCCGGGGAAGGTCATCTTCGGCAGGCAGTTGAGGCCGCCCTTGGTGATGGCCCGCGCGCCATAGGCAACGCGCTTGCCGCCCTCGAGATACTGCTTGAGTACCGGGTGGTGCTTCATGCGCTGGAATTCATCGAAGGGCGACAGGTACGGGTTCCGGTAGCCCAGGTCCATGATCAGGCCGACCACCACCTGCTGATTCTCGGCATGGTAGAGGAACCACCCGCCATGCGCCCCACTGGCCTCCAGCGGCCAGCCGGAGCCATGCAGAATCAGGCCGGGCTGGTGGTGTTCGGCAGGCACGTCCCACAGCTCCTTCAGGCCGATGCCATAGTGCTGGGGATCCTTGCCCTCATCGAGGCTGTATTCCTTGATCAGGCGCTTGCCGATATGGCCACGAGAGCCTTCGGCGAACAGGGTGTACTTCGCGCGCAGCTCCATGCCCGGCATATGCCCGCTCTTGGGGCTGCCATCAGCAGCGACGCCCATATCGCCGATCAGAATTCCGCGCACCACGCCATCTTCGATGATGGCTTCCTGGGCGGCAAAGCCGGGGAATATCTCGACCCCCAACCCTTCGGCCTGTTCGGCCAGCCAGCGGCACAGGTTGCCTGCGGAGATCACGTAGCGAGTGATGTCGCCGCCGGTGTTGTGCATGGATTTCGGCACCAGGGCGTTGGGCAGCTTCTGGGCTTTGTCGTTGTCCTTGAGCAGATACAACTCGTCACGTAGGGCAGGTGTGGTCAAGGGTGCGCCGCGCTCCTCCCAGTCGGGGAACAGCTCGAACAGCGCACGGGGCTCGAGAATGGCACCGGAAAGAATATGCGCGCCGACTTCGGAGCCCTTTTCCACCACACAGACGGTGAGTTCCTGTTCGGCTTCATTGGCCTGCTGCATCAGGCGGCAGGCGGCAGCCAGTCCAGAGGGGCCTGCACCAACGATGACAACATCGAATTCCATGGTGTCGCGTTCTATTTGTTCTGTCATCGAGAGCTTCTCCTCCTTTGGGGGGACGTTACCGGCCGGTCCGTACCACTAACGTCGAACGATTTTAAACGGTCGTTTGCTTCTAGGTATGTCCCATGATAGGCATAATAGCGTTGCTGGGTCACCCTTGCGATGGGTGGCCATGCATGAACATCTAAGGTCATAGCGGATTGTTCCACATCAATAGCTGAACGCAGCGACCGGCTCTGGAATAATTTCGCAGGCTCATTTTCCTGCAGGTCGCGTTGGCGACCAGGCTCAGAGACACTGCTGTGCGGCACCTGCCGTTGTGTTCTTTCATCCAGGGTTCCGGGGTGAACCAAGCGAGGACAATATGAAGGTACTCGTCGCGGTTAAACGCGTCATCGACTACAACGTCAAGATCCGGGTCAAGCCCGATAACTCCGACGTCGATCTCACCAACGTCAAGATGGCCATGAATCCCTTCTGCGAGATTGCCGTGGAAGAAGCGGTGCGCCTCAAGGAAAAGGGCGTGGCCACGGAAGTGGTCGCCGTCACCGTGGGTCCCAAGGCCGCCCAGGAGCAACTGCGTACCGCGCTGGCGCTGGGTGCCGATCGCGCCATTCACGTCGAGACCGATGAGCGTGTCGAGTCTCTCGGTGCCGCCAAGGCACTGGCAAAGGTGGTGGAGCAGGAACGCCCGCAACTGGTCATCCTCGGTAAGCAGGCTATCGATAGCGACAACAACCAGGTCGGCCAGATGCTCGCCGCCCTGACGGGGATGCCCCAGGCAACCTTCGCCTCGGAGGTCGTGGTTGATGGTAATGGTAGCGAGGGCGACAAGCTCAAGGTAACCCGCGAGATCGACGGCGGTCTGCAGACCATCGAGCTGGCTCTGCCGGCGGTGGTGACCACCGACCTGCGTCTCAATGAGCCGCGCTACGCCAAGCTGCCGGACATCATGAAGGCCAAGAAGAAGCCGCTGGACGTCGTTACCCCGGCGGATCTGGGCATCGAAGTGGCCTCTCGTGTCAAGCTGCTCAAGGTCGAGCCGCCCGCCGAGCGTCAGGGTGGCGTCAAGGTCGGCTCGGTGGATGAGCTGGTCGACAAGCTGAAGAATGAAGCCAAGGTAATCTGAGAGGAGATGATCTGATGAGTGTACTGGTTCTGGCAGAACATCATGACGGTCTGCTCGCGGATGCCACGGCCCATGTAGTGGCAGCGGCTCAGGCCATTGGTGGCGATATCGATGTGCTGGTCGCGGGCCAGGATGTTGGCGCCATCGCCGAAGCGGCGGCGAAGCTGGATGGAGTAGGCCGCGTCCGCGTCGCCGACAGCGCGACGTTCGCCCATCAACTGGCCGAGCCGCTGGCCGACCTGCTCAAGGCGCTGGCCGACGACTACAGCCATGTGCTGGCCGCCGCCTCGACCACCGGCAAGAACGTGCTGCCGCGTCTGGCCGCGCTCAGCGATGTTGCGCAGATCTCCGAGATCATTGCAGTGGAGAGTGCTGATACCTTCAAGCGTCCGATCTACGCCGGCAACGCCATTGCCACGGTGCAGAGTGAAGACTCGCTCAAGGTCATTACCGTACGTGCCACAGCGTTCGATGCGGTTGGCCAGGGCGGTTCCGCCAGCGTCGTACCGGTCGAGGCGGACGTCAGCAACACGCTGTCGAGCTTTGTCGGTGAAGAGCTGGCGCAGAGCGATCGCCCCGAACTGGGTGCCGCACGAGTGGTGATCTCCGGTGGCCGTGGCATGGGCAACGGTGAGAACTTCAAGCTGCTGGAAGGTATCGCCGACAAGCTCGGGGCCGCCATTGGCGCCTCACGGGCGGCAGTGGATGCCGGCTTCGTGCCCAACGATATGCAGGTTGGTCAGACCGGCAAGATCGTGGCTCCCGAGCTGTATATCGCCGTGGGCATCAGTGGTGCCATTCAGCACCTGGCGGGCATGAAGGACTCGAAGGTGATCGTGGCGATCAACAAGGACGAGGAGGCGCCGATCTTCCAGGTCGCGGACTATGGTCTGGTCGCCGACCTGTTCGAGGCCGTACCGGAGTTGGACAGCAAGCTGTAAACGAGCTTCGAGCTTCGAGCTTCGAGCTTCGAGCTTGTGCTGTTTCGATCAACGCCCCTGCCGGGTAGCAAGCCGGCAGGGGCGTTGCTTTTCCTGGAGAGCTTTTTCAGAAGAGTTTCTTCAGGAGAGCTTTTCTGAGAGAGCTTTTGTGAAAGAGCGCTTGTTTTATGGGCGGGGGACGACGCTCGGTATCCATATGGTCATTGATAATAATTCGTGTTTAGGGTAGTGTTTCGGCCATTTCGTTGCGCCGCTAACTAGCCAATCCATCGGCTGTGTGAAGCAACCCACCGGTTCGGTGATATGGGCTAATGGTCTTTGGGGCGGCGCCTGATGGCATTCTGGAGAGCTTTGAATGGCGATGTATCGGGGATATCGCGTCGGCACTGCGGGGGCTGTATCGGCCCTGACACGCTCGGCGTCGGCAGTAGGTGTGTTCGCGGTGGGCCTGACCCTGTCCACCTCGGCCCTGGCCCAGAGCGAACTGGAGCAGGAAGCCCTCGCGGCGCAGCAGGCCCAGGCGGAGTTGCAGGCGAAGATCGATGCCGCGGACGAGAGCGTGCGTGAACGCATCGAGCAACTGCGTCAGGCCGAGCAGACGTCTCGTCGACTGACGACCTACAACGACGCGCTGGCCCCTCAGGTCGAGGAGCTCGAGACAACTCTGGCCGAGCGTGAGGCCGGAGTCTCGACCTTGACCGAAACACGAGAGGCGCTGCCGGGCCTGCTCGCCGACATGACCGAGCGCCTCGGTCGGTGGGTCGAGCAGGATATCCCCTTCCTCAAGGAGGAGCGCCTGTCCAGAGTGGCCGCGCTGGAGTCGCAGCTGTCCAGCGCCAGGCTCAGCAACAGCGAGAAGCTGGAGCATGTGTTGGGCGCCTGGCGTGTCGAGCTGGGTTACGGACGTGAACTGGATGCCTGGCGTGGAACTTTAACCGAGACCGGTTCGGGGACAGGAACCAGTTCAGAGACAGAGACCAGTTCGGGCGAAGTGAGCGACGCCGAGCAGGCTGGCGCGACACGTGAAGTGGACTATCTGCGCCTGGGCCGGGTCGGGTGGTATTACCTGACCCCCGATGGTCAGCAGGGAGCGGTGTGGAAGGCCGCCGAGCAGCAGTGGCAGCCGCTGTCTGCGGAGCAGCGTGACGAGGTGGCGAAAGGCCTGAGCATCGTACGCGACCAGCGAGCCCCTGAGCTGTTGAACCTGCCATTGTCCCAGCCTCGGCAGGCTCAATCTCAAGTTCGGTCTCAAGTTCAGTCTCAAGCCCAGTCCCAGTCTCAAGTCCAGACCCAGCAGGAAGCTCAGTCCGAGGAGAGCCACTCATGACCGCCCGTATCATTCCGAGCGTGCTGGGTGCCGGGCTTCTCGGCCTGGCACTGGTGACCTCTGCTTCCTCCAGCCTTGCTCAGGAAGCCACTCCGTCCGTTGATAGCCCGCAGGTTGAGATCGATGCATTGACCTCCCTGCGTGAGGCCCGTGAGGCTGCCGAGACTCGGGACCAGCAGCGACTGGCGGGTCTGGTCGAGGATAGCGAAGCCCTCGACGAGGCCCTGGCCAATGCCCAGCAGTCGTTGACCGAGCAGCAGCAGCGTCGCGAGAGTCTGGAAAGCAGGCAGCAGGAGCTGCAGAGCACCCTCGAGGAGCTGAACGCTCAGCGAAGTGCCCAGGGGACTGATCTGGACGGAGTCTTCTCTACCGTGGTTGGCGAGAGTGGCGAATTGCGTGATGAACTCGGTCGCAGTTGGCTGACGCTGGGCCAGCAGGACATCCTGCCACCGCGCATGGATGCGGATGCGATTCTGACGGCTCGGCAGATCGAGGCGGTCGCCGATAGCCTGATGCAACTGACGGCCGCGACCGCGGATGTCGAGGTGCAGGAGTTGCCGGTGGCTGGTGCCGATGGCGTGGTCAATCAGCAGTCGGTAACCCGGGTCGGTGATGTGCTGGCCTTCAGCCAGGGCAAGCTGCTCGAGCGGGTCGGTGAAGAAGGACAGCTTGCCGTGATCGAACACACTCCGGCATCGGTCAGCCAGGCTCTCGATGACTTTGCTGGTGGCTCCGGCGAGACAGTACCAGTGGACCCTGCAGATGGTCGGGTGCTCGAGGCGCTTGGCCAGCAGCCGACGCTGTGGGAGCGCTTCCAGCAGGGTGGTGCCGTGGGCTGGGTGATCGTCGGTCTCGGCGCCCTGGGCCTGTTGATCGCGGTGATCCAGTACCTCTATCTGGCGCGGATCAGCATGACCATGCGACGTCAGATGGCCAACATCGAGGAGCTGCGTGGCGACAATCCGTTGGGCCGTGTACTCAAGCGTTTCAAGGCGTTGGGTGAGGGACATGTGCCCGAGGCCCTGGAAGCTCGTCTGGACGAAGCCATGCTGGCCGAGCAGCCGAGGATCGAGCGTGGGCAGGCACTGGTCAAGATGATCGCCGCGGTGGCGCCGCTGCTGGGACTGCTGGGTACCGTCACCGGCATGATCGTGACCTTCCAGTCGATTACCGTCTTCGGTACCGGAGACCCGCAGCTGATGGCCGGTGGTATCAGTCAGGCGTTGGTCACTACGGTGCTGGGTCTGATCGTCGCGGTGCCGTTGCTGTTCGCACACACTGCGCTGTCATCGCGCTCGCGTGCGCTGATCGGCACCATGGAAGGGCGTGCCAGTGCGGTGCTGGCTGATCGCCTCGAACAGGATCGTCTGGCCGAGCAGGGTCGTGGTGTTGCCGGGAAGACATCTCATGACGCTCTGGCCTGAATCCCTGGACTGGCTTGATCCTCTTCACTGGCTGATCGATGCCGGTGGCCCGGTATTGGTGGTGATTGCTGTAGTGGCGATGCTGCTGTTCTCGGTGGGTCTGGAACGCTGGTGGTTCTTTCGCTTTCATTACCGCCCAGCGCGCCGGGCCCTGGTGGAGCGCTGGATTGCTCGTCAGGATCACACCAGTTGGACGGCGATGACCCTGCGTGAGGTCTGGGTACAGGACCTGATTCGCGGTCTGCGTGGCCCGCTGCCCTGGCTCAAGCTGCTGGTGGTGATATGCCCGCTGCTCGGATTGCTGGGTACGGTCACCGGGATGATCACGGTATTCGATAGTCTGTCACTGGCGGCGGTCAACCAGGCTCGGGCCATGGCCGATGGCGTGGCGCGGGCCACACTGCCGACGCTGACCGGAATGGCGGTGTCGGTGGTCGGCCTGCTGTTCATCACTCGATTGGAACATATCATTCGGCGCGAGGATCAGCGGTTGCATGACCGTCTGGCTCGTGCTGTGGAGGACGCTCATGCGTAGGCGCCGCTTGTCCCATGGCGCGGAAGACGCCAGCGAGATCAACCTGACCCCGATGCTGGATGTGGTGTTCATCATGTTGATCTTCTTCATTGTCACCACCAGCTTCATCAAGGAAAGCGGTGTCGAGATCGAGCGCCCGGAATCCAGTTCTGCCACCCCAAGGCCCAGCGTTCAAGTGCTGGTGGCCATCACCCCGGAAGGGGCAGTGTGGGTGGATGGTGAGCCGGTGGATATTCATCGGGTTGGCACCACCGTGGCAGGCATGGTCAGCGACGAGGGATCGGTAGTGGTCCAGGCTGATCGCAATGCGGCCACTGGCGTGTTGCTTGAAGTCATGGACCGTCTACGCGAGGCCGATGTCGACAAGGTGGCCGTGGCCGCCGAGAGGAGCGCCAACGGATGAGGCGGGTGTTTGCGCTGATTGCCGGAAGCCTGTTGACGCTGGCACTGTTCGTGCTGCTGGCGCTGTTGGTGGCGCCACCGGACGCCAGAGTCGAGTTGCGCGAGGAGATCATTCTGGAGCTCACCGAGGCACCGGCCCCTCAGGCGGACACGCCCAGTGAGTCCTCGGCGTCTGCTTCGGCTCCGCCGCCACCGCCGCCGGTAGCGGCGGCACCGCCCCCACCGGCCCCGGCGCCGAATGTCGAGAGCGCCATCGAGCTGCCTGACCCGGAGGTTCCGCCGCTGGAGCAGCCACCTCAAGCGATGGACAGTTCGCTGCCGGAGTTGGTCGAGACGCCACCAGAGCCGGAACCGGAGCCGGAGCCACAGCCTCGACCTGAGCCGCAACCTCGTCCGGCACCCCGGCCGACTCCGACGCCAGCGCCGACACCTTCTCCGGAGCCGTCGCCTGTGACCTCGGGGCCTGCTGCAGCCGGTAATAGTGGCCCGGCGGCACCAGCATCCAATGAGCCGGTGGATGTCGGCAGTTCGGCGCATGCCACCCACAAGGAGCCGCCTCAGTATCCGTCGCGTGCCCAGCGTCGTGGGCTGGAAGGCTATGTGGTAGTGCAGTTCATCATCCGTGCCGATGGCAGTGTGGATCGCAGCAGTATCCAGGTGATCGATGCCAGCCCGCGGCGCACCTTCGAGCGTGCTGCCACCGATGCCATTGCCAGTTGGCGCTTCGAGCCGGGGCAGGGGCTGCGTCGCGCCAACCAACGGCTCGAGTTCCAGCTCAGATAGGAGGGTGATCCATGCGTACAGCCAGATCATGGCGCGCTCCGCTGCGTCTAACAGCTATGCTGAGCGGCCTGTGCACTGCATTGCCGGTGTTTGCCGCACCAACCTTGTCGGCCGGGTTGATCGCCGACCTGCGCGGACTGGAAGAGCAGCTGTCCGAGTCTCCCTCAGCCGTGGAAGACAAGGCATCAAGCCAGGCGCAGCGCCTCGCGGGAGGCAATGCCTCTGATCGTTGGGCCAGTGCCCTTTATCTGCAACTGGCGGCAGGCGCTGAGGCGGCTCAGGGCAAGCACGGCGAGGCGGCGGACCATCTCGCGGAGGCGCGCAGCGTCAGTAGTGTTGATTCCGTGCAACGCAGTCGCTGGCTACGGCAGGAGGCCGAATTGCGTCTGCAGGCCGGCCAGGCGGAGCAGGGGCGGGCATTGCTCGGCGAATGGCTGGTCGATCACGGCGAGGATGCCGCGACGCTGTGGCAGATGGCCCAGCTCGAGGCGGACGTGGAGAACTGGGAGGCTGCCGCCGATTGGGTGGCGAAGGCTCGAGAGACAGATGCTGTGCCCACCACCGAGCAACTGGCCTTTTCTGCGGCGGTCATGCAGCGCAGTGGTCGACTCGATGAGGCCCTTGCCGCCCTGCAGCAACGTCTGGATCAGTCCGCTGATGACCCTGATGCATGGCGTAGAGCGGCGGGCCTGGCCCAGCAGCTCGGAGACCCTGTACGGGCCGCCTCCATCTGGGAAGCCGGTTGGCGTCAGGGGCTGCTTGAAGGCCCTGACGATCTGACCCGGCGTATCCGCCTACAGTTGGCGGCGGGTACTCCGGCTCGAGCCGCGGAGATGCTGAACGCCGCTCTGGCGGACGGCATCTTGCCCGAGGATGAGGAGCACCTGAGGTTACTGGCCGAGAGCTGGCACCTGGCCCGAGATCGCGAGCAAGCGCTGGGGGCCTGGCAACGGCTTGCCGAGATGACCAATCAGGCCAGTGACTGGATGCATCTGGGGCAGTTGGCGACAGCCTGGGGGAAAGAGTCCGTCGCCCGTGATGCGTTGGCCCTTGCCGAAGAGCAAGGAGCTGAACAGGTCGGGGAGTGGCGCGCGCTGCTCGAAGACGAGGGCGTGCCGGATGAAGTGCTGAAGGCGCTGGATGATATGCAGCGTGCAGGTCAGCAGGTACAGATGTAGCGCCGGACCCTGCTGGGCAGTCCTGCTGACCGCAATGGTCATGTGTCAGCAGGACATATCTGAGACAGTATTCACCAAATGACTAGTCTCGGAACTCGGTCCATACCGGCGCATGGTCCGAAGGTTTCTCCATTCCTCGCAGTTCGTAGTCGACTCCCGCATCGACAATGCGCTGACTCAATGGCTCGGTGGTCAGGATATAGTCGATGCGCAGTCCGCGCCTGGGCTCGCGGTCGAAGCCTTTCGAGCGATAGTCGAACCAGCTGAAGAAGTCGGTGGAATCCGGGTAGCGCAGGCGGTAGCTGTCGCTCAACCCCCAGGTCTTGATGCCGTTCAGCCACTCACGCTCTTCCGGCTGGAAACTGGTCTTGCCTTCACGTAGCCAGCGTTTGCGATTGTCCTCGCCGATGCCGATGTCGATATCTTCCGGCGAGATATTGAAGTCGCCCATGATGGCCAGGTGTTCGTCCGGGCGATGGCGCTCGTCGAGCAGCTGCTTGAGCTGGGCGTAGAAGGCGCGCTTGAGCGGATACTTGGTCGGGTGACTGATGTTCTCGCCCTGGGGAAAGTAGCCGTTGTAGACCCACAGCGGTTGACCATCGGCCTGCCTCAGGCGAACGCCGATCATGCGGCGCTGTGCGTCTTCAGTATCATCGGCGAAACCCCGCACCACCTCTTCGGGTTCCTGCAGCGTCATGATGGCGACGCCATAGTGCCCCTTCTGGCCGTGGAAATGGACGTGATAGCCCATGGCCTCGAGGGCCTCGAGAGGGAACTCGCTGTCCTGGACCTTGGTTTCCTGCAGGCCGATCAGCGCCGGGCGGTGGGCGGCAATCAAGGCTTCAAGCTGGTGCAGGCGTGCCCGCAGTCCATTGATGTTGAATGATACCAGGCGCATCAATCCTGTCCTCCGCTGGGCGTTTCGCTGTCCGTGCTGCTGTCCTTGTGGATGGCGATATTCGGGGCGGCCTGTTGGCGCTCCAGTCGTCGCGCCGCCTGGAGCTTGCGTTGCTGACGTTTCTTTTCGCTGAAGCGGCGTGACGAGGTCACTTCACCGGGATTGTCCTGGCGCCACTGACGATAGTCCTTGCGACGGCCAGTACGAATATTGACCTTGTCCGCCAGCGAGCGGGTCTTCTTGCGGCGTGTCATGGCACGACTCCTCTTTCGATGTGGGTATTCTAACAGCTACGAGCTACGAGCTACGAGCTACGAGCTACGAGCTACGAGCTACGAGCTACGAGCTACGAGCTACGAGCTACCCGAGGCTCGCGGCTCTGAACCATGGGCGAAAGCATCGGTCTTCTTCCGATGGATCGCCCAGCTCGGGAAGGACGGCTTCGGACGCGTAGCCCGGGTCTTGTAGCTGTCACTCGAAGCTGAATCACAACCTGGGGGGACTCGGAGGGGGAGAGGCTGATATAATACCCGCTTTGTATGATTCATCTTCTATCGGTAATGGATAAACTGCACAGCCTATGAGCGAGTCGGAACAGACCACCGCACCGGCCCAGAGCCGCAAGCCCAAGCGTCGTCGGCGCAAGCCGAGGCGTCGTCAGTCGAGCTGGGATCTTCGCCAGTTTCAGGTGCCTGCCGTGGCAGGCAAGTGGCGGTTCCACGATTTCGACCTGCCACTGCCGCTGATGCGGGCCATTCATGCACTGGGCTTCGAGTACTGCACCCCGATCCAGGCCGAGGCGTTGACTCAGACGCTGCTGGGCGGAGATGTGGTCGGCAAGGCGCAGACCGGCACCGGCAAGACAGCCGCCTTCCTGATTTCGATGCTGGCCTACTTCCTCGAGGAAGAAGTGCCGGACGGCCAGAAACCGGGCGCTCCACGGGGTTTGATCGTGGCGCCAACCCGTGAGCTGGCGCTGCAGATCGAGAAGGATGCCAAGGCCCTGGCGCGTTTCACTTCGCTGAACGTGACCAGCGTAGTGGGCGGCATGGATTACCAGAAACAGCGTGACGGACTGAGCGGCAACGTTGATATCCTCGTCGCCACGCCGGGTCGTCTGCTGGATTTTCAGCAAAAGCGCGATATCGATCTCAGCCAGGTCGAAGTGCTGGTGCTCGACGAGGCCGATCGCATGCTGTCGATGGGATTCATCCCGGACGTCAAGCGCATCATTCGCTACACGCCCAAGCCGGTTGAGCGTCAGACCTTCCTGTTCTCGGCCACCTTTACCGAGGACATTCTCAACCTTGCCAGCCTGTGGACCCACGAAGCTGCTCACGTGGATATCGCGGTCACCGTCGACAACGCGGCGGATATCGACCAGCGCGTCTACATGGTCGGCGATGCTGAAAAACAGCGTCTGCTGGTCAAGCTGCTGCAGCAGGAAGCCTTTGATCGCGTCATGGTCTTCGGTAACCGTCGTGACCTGGTGCGTAACCTGCTTGATCTACTCAAGAAGGCCGATATCAACGTCGCCATGCTGTCCGGTGATGTGCCACAGAATCAGCGTATTCGCACGCTCGAGCAGTTCCGCGAGGGCGAAGTGCAGGTGCTGGTGGCTACCGATGTGGCCGGGCGTGGCATCCACATCGAGGATGTCAGCCATGTCATCAACTACACCCTGCCGGAAGACCCCGAGGATTACGTGCACCGTATCGGACGTACTGGTCGGGCCGGCGCCAAGGGGGTATCCATCAGCTTCGTCGGTGAGGAGGATGCCTTCTCCCTGCCCGAGATCGAACGCTTCATCGGTGACAAGCTACCTTGTGAGCACCCGCCCGAAGGTCTGCTCTGACACCTTGTTGATCTTGATGAGCCGGCGTCCCGCCGGCTTGTTTTTCTGGACCTGCCTGCATGCTGGATGAGTCGCTGAAGAGCGAGATACAGGGCGCCTATCGACGAGTCATCGATAGCCTCGATTTGACGCCGCGTTACGGTCAACGGCTGATGATCGCCGAGATCTCGCGCACCCTGGCCAACATCGAGATGGATGACGCCGGCAAGCGCACCAGCAACGAGCATGTCTGTGTGCTCGAAGCGGGCACCGGTACCGGCAAGACGCTGGCCTATCTGCTGTCGGCACTGCCTGTAGCCAAGGCGCGTGGCAAGCGCCTTGTGCTGGCGACCGCGACCATTGCTCTCCAGGAGCAGGTGCTTCATCAGGATCTGCCCGCGCTCAAGGCGCACAGTGGCCTGGCCTTCGACTATGCCCTGGCCAAGGGGCGAGGGCGTTATGTCTGTGTCGCCCGGCTGGATCAGGCCATGGATGGCGGTGGCGAAGACAATCCAACGCTGTCACTGTTCGAGCAGGCGCTGGATGCCGATCATGGCGATGATTTCCAGAAACTGGTGCGCGAACTGGGCGATGCCTATGGCAATGGCCGTTGGGAAGGTGATCGTGACAGTTGGGGTGAGGCCATCGATGATGTCCATTGGCGCCGCCTGACCGTTGATCATCGCCAGTGCACCAATCGCCGTTGTGGCCACTTCGGAGCCTGCGCCTTCTTCCGTGCGCGCCGCCATCTCGACAGTGCCGACATCATCGTTGCCAATCATGACCTGGTGTTGGCTGACCTGGCGCTGGGTGGCGGTCTGGTACTGCCGGATCCCGCCGACTGTATCTATGTCTTCGATGAAGGCCACCATCTGCCGGACAAGGCCATCTCGCACTTTACCTATCGCTTTAGTGTCGGTGGGGGCTTGCGCTGGCTGCGCAATCTGCGCGGCTCGCTGGCGGAACTCAACAAGAGTCTGGGTGTGCAGCCGACCCTGGCGCGCCTGCTTGGCGGATTGCCGACCCTGATCGAGGGCATCGAGCCGCGTCTGGGCGAAGCCTTTGCCATGGGGCATCAGTTGGCCCAGCGTAGTGAAGGGCTGGAGGAGGGCGAGGATAACCTGCATCACCGTTTTGCCATGGGAGTGGTGCCGGATGCGCTGCGTGAACATGCCGACGCGTTGGTAACGGTTTTTGCCGAGCTGTGTCGCAGTCTGGAGTCCATGGCTGACATCCTGCGCGAAAGTCTCGACCCCGAGAAGTCCACCGGGCTGCCCAGGGAGCAGGCCGAAGCCTGGTTGCCGCTGATGGCATTGCTCCACGGTCGTGCGCTCGAGGCGCATGCGCTGTGGCAGGCTTTTGCCGAGCGTGACCCTCAAGATGCACCGCCACGCGCCCGCTGGTTGACCCTTGAGCGTTTTCAGGGTGAGCCGGAGTTGAGCTTCTCGGCCAGCCCGGTATCGGCGGCGCAAACCCTCGCAAAGTCATTGTGGGGGCGTTGCTTTGGCGCGGTGGTAACCTCCGCGACCCTCACCGCTCTGGGGCGTTTCGAACGTCTGCAGGAACGGGCCGGGCTGGCCAACCGTTACCGTTACCAGATTCTGCCCAGTCCCTTCGATTATTCGCGAGCGGTATTGAGCGTGCCGTCGGAGGCCTGTGATCCAGGCAACCGTGAGGCTCACGAGAAGGCCATCGTTGACTTTGTCGAGGCGCTCGATGAGCAGCAGGCGGTGCTGGTGTTGTTCTCGTCCCGGGCCCAGTTGAGAGGGGTGGAGCGTGCGCTGTCCCGCGCCCGCCGAGATCGTGTGCTGGCTCAGGATCGTCTGCCCAAGCGTGAACTGGTCGAGCGTCATCGTGCGCGGGTGGATGCCGGAGAGGGCAGTATCCTGTTCGGTCTGGCCAGCTTTGCCGAGGGCGTGGACCTACCCGGCAGTTATCTGACGCATGTGGTGATCACACGCCTGCCGTTCTCGGTACCGGATGATCCGGTGGGAGCAACCCTGGCGGAATGGATCGAGAGTCAGGGAGGTAACCCCTTCATGCGCATCAGTGTGCCGGATGCTTCGATCAAGCTGGTTCAGGCCTGTGGACGCTTGATTCGCAAGGAGGCTGATGAAGGACGCATCACGTTGCTTGATCGGCGAGTGCTGACACGGCGTTATGGTCGTGCGCTGCTGGATGCACTACCGCCTTTTGTGCGTGAGATCGATGGGGTCGTGCAGGGGCGCTGATGATTCTCCCGCGCCTGGATTTCTCCAGGCACGGGGTCATCGGTGGGGAAGGCCCGGATTCGGCTTCAGGTTCAGCTCAGGCGCTGGCTGAGTGCCGGACCGAGACGCTGATTCATGCTGCGCAGGGCCTCGACGGTGGTATCCCAGTCGATGCAGGCATCGGTGACCGACACGCCGTAGGCCATCTGCGAGTGATCGTCGAGAATCTTCTGGCTACCCCAGCCGATGTTGGATTCGACCATCAGGCCGATGATCGAACGGTTACCGTCGAGAATCTGGTGGGTGACGTTCTCCAGCACCAGCGGTTGCAGGGCGGCGTCCTTGTTGGAGTTGGCATGGGAGCAGTCGATCATGATGTTGGGCTTGATGCCTGCCTTCTTGAGCTCCTGTTCCGCCAGGGCCACGCTGACGCTGTCATAGTTGGGCTTGCCGTTGCCGCCGCGCAGCACGACATGGGCGTAGGCGTTACCGCGGGTGCGGATGATCGCCACTTGACCCTTCTGGTCGATGCCGAGGAAGTTGTGCGGGTGAGCGACGGACTGCAGGGCGTTCACGGCGACATCGAGGCTGCCATCCGTGCCGTTCTTGAAACCGACCGGGCCCGACAGGCCAGAAGACATCTCGCGGTGGGTCTGGGACTCGGTGGTACGTGCGCCGATGGCCGACCAACTGATGCAGTCCTGAAGGTACTGCGGGGAAATGGGGTCGAGGGCTTCGGTTGCCAGCGGCAGGCCGAGTTCCGACAGTTCCACCAGCAGGCGGCGTGCGATGTGCAGTCCTTCCTCGATCTGGAAGGAGCCATTCAGATGAGGGTCGTTGATCAGGCCTTTCCAGCCCACGGTGGTACGTGGCTTCTCGAAGTAGACGCGCATCACGATATACAGGGTGTCCTTGACCTCATCCGCCAGGCGCCGCAGGCGGCGGGCATAGTCGAGTGCGGCATCGACATCGTGGATGGAGCAGGGACCAACCACCATCAGCAGACGTGGGTCCTTGCCATCAAGAATGTTCTGTATGGTACTGCGGCCCTCGAGCACTGTGGCTTCGGCTTCTGCTGTCAGCGGGACTTCCTGCTTGAGCTGTTCCGGAGTAACGAGGACGTCCTGGGAGAGAACGTTGAGATTATTGACCTGCTGGTCGGACATGAGGGCTACCTGTGTGTATCGTGTCAGCGCTGGGAGGCGCATCATTGCGCTCCCTGTCTATCGTAATCTGTCTACTATCTCTTGCGCATCGGGCAAATTCAATCGTCTTCGGGAACTCGGGACATTCTGTGTTGTCACATGCCTTCAATGGTTTCCAAGTAAAGGATACTTGATGCGAGGCCTCGAAACAGGAACACTTGTGCCTTTTAGCGTGACGAATCCCATGATCCGAATTCAGCCGCCAGGCTTCAGGTGGACTCCTGCCGACGAGGTTCTGGCCTTCGCCTCTCGTTTTGTGACTCCGTCCCGACGTGCTCGGGGAGGGGTGGCATGACGAGCAAGGAAACTGATCAGCAGCTGGTCGAAAGGGCTCAGAAAGGGGATACCCGCGCCTTCGACCTGCTGGTGAAGAAATATCAGCACAAGATTCTCGGCCTGATCGGGCGTTATATCAATGATCATGCAGAGGTGCAGGATGTGGCGCAGGAGGCTTTCATCAAGGCTTATCGTGCGCTGGGCAAGTTCCGTGCAGAGAGTGCCTTCTACACCTGGATGTATCGCATTGCGATCAATACCGCCAAGAACCATCTGGTGTCCCGTGGCCGTCGCCCGCCGGGAAGCGATCTCGACATCAATGATGCCGAGATCGTCGATATGAGTGGGCGTCTCGCCGACATCGAGACCCCGGAGGCCGCGATTGCCAGAGATCAGCTCGAGGCTGCGGTGTTCGAGGCCATCGAGAACCTGCCGGATGATCTACGTACCGCCATCACTCTGCGTGAGCTCGACGGCATGTCCTACGAGGACATTTCCCAGATCATGCAGTGTCCGGTGGGGACGGTTCGATCCCGGATCTTCCGGGCGCGGGAGGCGGTGGATCAGCATATCCAACCGTTGGTCACGACGTCGCGCAACGGCGAGACAGTGGCGGATTGATGGTGTTGGATGGATGACGCTGGACTGACTGTGCTGGAGCGTTGTCATGCAGGCTGGCAGCGTTGTAAGTGACGCCGAAAAGAGGTAGATGAAGAGTGAGTTCCTCATTTTTTTCAAATTGGGATGAACTGTTCAGCAAAATGGGCGTCATACCCAGTGACTGTTACCGGCAAGACGAAAAACGGACGGTCGCGTTCCTGTCCCCCGTAAGTGGAGCTTTCAGCGGAAGCGTGGAACCTTCAGCAGAATCGGGGATCTGTGACAGTGAGGCGCAACGCTTCGTCGAAATGAGGTGTGGAGAATGACTCTGAACGCACGGGAATCGCTTTCAGCTCTGATGGACAATGAAGGTGATGAGCTCGAGTTGCGCCGAGTGTTGAAGTCGCTGGAAAGCGATGACGACGCGGCGATGAGCTGGCGTCGCTATCACCTGATGCGCGCAGCCATGCGGCGCGAAACTGACAGTGATCCCAGCGTGGACCTTTCGGTAGGCATCATGGCCCGGTTGGAACAGGAGCCGGCTCCGGTGATGGACATCGAGACGGACCATGGCCAGGCACGCAGAGGTGGCATTGGTCTGGCAAGAGGCGCGGGAATTGCTGCAGCGGTCTCCCTGATGGTGATCAGTGGTGTGCAGTTCTATAACGGCTCTCTGGGCGATTCTTCCGGTGCCGCGGCGCCAGGTCTGGCATCCAGCGACGGGAGTGGTGTTTCGGCCGGTCAGGCTGGGGGCTCCGGGTTGGCCCGGGTCTCGGCGGGACAGCCTTCACTGATGGATCTGCCGATGTTCCAATCGGGACAGCTGTCCGGTGGTGGCGGCAATGGTCTGATGACCGTTGGCGCTCAAGTGGCTTCGCCGATGTTCCTGGCGCCATCTTCCTCGTCACGCTCATCCGTGCAGGCCGATCAGGAGCAGGCGCAGTTGCTGCAATCCTACCTGGACCGTCATGCCCAGGGCGCTGCGTTCAGCAGCGCGGACAACTGGATGCCGATGCTTAGAGATACCCAGGTAAGTGCTGCCAGCCAGTAAGTGGCGGCTTTTTACCAGCCTGATCTGGTTGTCTTTCACCAAACGCTGACCCTTCGACATCTGGAGATCGGTCAGCGTTTGGTATTCCAGTCATTGCCTACGGTTCGAGATGTCATCCATGCCATACCCGAGAACCGCGCCGTACCCGAGAACCTCACTTCATCTGGCTCGCCTGGTGGCGATCGGGCTGAGTCTACTGACGCTGCCCGTGGTGGCCAATGATGCCGTGCCGGCCGGCATTGCAGCGAGTCAGGCGAAAGTCCAGACGGTCTTTGATTGCCGTAGTTTGAAGTCGGCGCCTCCGGCGATAGCTCCCGACCAATGGTTTCAGCGTAGTGTGTGGGCCACACACTGTTACAGCTATCAGGCACGCGCCGTGCGTGTCGTCGATGACGATATCGTGACCTTGTCGCTGGTACGTGACATCGAGGACGGCGTCGAAAGTGATCGCATGTACTTTCTCAATGGCCCTACGCGCTCGCTGGTGCGTGAGGGCGGCTCCATGCGCTTTCAGCTCGGTGCCAGTGGCGAACTTGCTTCCCCTGCTTCCCCCAGCGCTCTGGTCGAGCATCTCAGTGAGCTGTATCGATTGCGCTTTCATGGTGAAGGCCGAATCGCCAATCGGACCGCCGTGGTCGTGGAGTTCGCTCCCCAGGATGGTCTGCGCTATGGCTATCGACTGTGGTTGGATCGTGTCACCGGAATACCGCTCAAGCGAGCGCTGCTGGATGACCGAGGTGCGGTGCTCGAGACGTTCGAGCTGGTCGAGCTGACCCCGCCGGAACTCTACGACGGTGAAGTGGTGTTGATGGAGCCGACGTCCAGTGCCGCGGTCGGCTGGAGTGCCGGGTGGCTGCCTCCGGGCTTCGTGGTGCAACCTCTGATGGCACTGGCTTCGCCGGAAGACAGCCCTCGACGTCACAAGTTCTACAGTGACGGTCTGGCGACCATCAGCCTGTTTGTTGAACCTCTGGAGGGGGAGGGAACCTTGCGTCCGGGCTTGCATCGCCTGGGAGCCAACTATGCGGCAGTGCGCCGCATCGAGCGCGGTGATGAGACCCTGCAGGCTGTTGCCGTGGGGGAGTTACCACCGGGCGTATTGATGCGTGTGGTCGATATGCTGGAGTTTGCCTCGGAAGATGCCGAGGACGACTCCGCATCGTGAACTTGCCAGTCTCATGAAGGCTGGCTTCCGCTTGATGCCCCTGGCGTTGGGCTGTATTGGCATGAAGAATGTCAACACCCAGAGTGCCAGCATCATGGTGATCAATGAGGCCGCTGTCATTTCCCCCTCTGGTTATTAACCCGGCATGCTTTCATGTTGGGTTAATGGCGGCACAGGGACGTGCCGTCGTCGGCCATCAGGCCGACGCGAGACCGCACCACACCAGCAGATCTGTGCATCCGCGCCAGTGTGGTGTGGACGACAATCAAATCGATCAGGATGAGCTATTTGATTTCCATATTAATAATAACTGGTGGCGGTTGTCGTCCGATAACCTGCGGCCATGGGCATGCTGGCGTCGGAGACTGAAGCCTCCTTCCACCACCCGGTGCTTGGTGTTTGCTTGCTAATGAGTGAACCTTTTTCGATAACAATGGTAGATGAACTGGCAGCCTCGGTTGCCGACATCCAATTAATCGCATTCATTGCATATAGTCTTCCAGCAGGAGTCTTGCATGAAGCCAATGACACGTACTCTGGCCCTATGGGCAACACTCGCAGCAGGGCTGGTGTTTGCTCAGGCGTCCATGGCCCGAGAGTTACCTGACTTCACCGAATTGGTCGAAGAAGCTGCTCCCGGCGTGGTCAATATCTCGACGACTCGAATGACCGAAGATCGAGGGATTCCCTTCGGTGCCTTTGGTGGCCAGGATGTGCCGGAGATCTTCCGCCATTTCTTCGGCGATCGTATCCCCATGCCGCCGGGTGGTGGCGGTCACACCGAGGAGCGACAGTCTCTCGGTTCCGGTTTTGTCATCGATGCCGATGGTTACATCATGACCAACGCTCATGTGGTCGCAGGTGCCGATGAGATCATGGTGCGTCTCAATGACCGACGTGATCTCAAGGCCGAACTTGTGGGCGCCGATGAGAAGACCGATGTGGCCGTGCTCAAGGTCGATGCCGATGATCTTCCTACGCTGCAACTCGGGGACTCCGATGGCCTCAAGGTCGGCGAGTGGGTGGCTGCCATCGGCTCGCCATTCGGGTTCGACCATTCGGTGACTGCAGGTATCATTTCGGCAATAAATCGTACGCTGCCGCGTGATGCCTATGTGCCTTTCATTCAGACTGATGTGGCCATCAATCCGGGGAATTCCGGTGGGCCACTGTTCAACCTGGATGGCGAGGTGATCGGTATCAACTCCCAGATATTCACCCGCAGTGGTGGATTCATGGGGCTGTCGTTCGCGATTCCCATCAATGTCGCCATGGATGTGGCGAATCAGTTGCGCGACACCGGCCATGTCTCCCGTGGCTGGCTCGGCGTGATGATTCAGCCGGTATCGCGTGATCTTGCCGAGTCGTTCGGTATGGACCAGCCGGAAGGGGCACTGATCGCCGATGTCGATCCGGATGGGCCGGCGGCGCGCGATGGCATTCAGGCCGGCGACATCATCCTCGAGGTCAACGGTGAGCGGGTGGAAAGCTCGGACAAGCTGCCGCGTTTGATTGGTCGGGTCAGTCCGGATTCCGACGTGGAGATGAAACTGTTGCGCAACGGTGAGGAGCAGACCATCACGGTCACGGTGTCGGATTGGCCCGAGGACCTTGCAGGTAACAGCAATGGCTCCAGTGGCAGTGGCGACTCTCCGACTCGCCTCGGTGTAGCGGTGCAGGCGCTGAGTGACTCCGAGGCCGCACAGATGGGAGTCGATACCGGTGTGCGCATCGTCGACATCGATCCGCGTGGTCTGGCCGCCGCCGCCGGTATGCGTCCTGGTGACGTGCTGGTGAGCATCGATCACCAGTCTGTCGAGAGTGCCCGTCAGTTGAGCAGTCTGGTGTCGGATCTGCCGACGGATCGCGCCGTTCCCGTGCGTCTCTATCGTGACGGACGCTCCCTGTTTATCGCCTTGCGGCTGGGATCCGACAGCGAGTAGTCGCATCCACTGCCTGCCTTGAGACGCCCGGGTTCTGCCCGGGCGTCTGCGTTGAGGGCGAGGCCAGAGTGAGTCAGGCGCATGATGCCGTGCATCGCAGGGTGCGCCGAAAGGGGGATGCCGGTACAATGTTGCCAACTTTTCCCACGCGTCGCCGATTGCCGGCGAGCCGCTCGTTGCCGAGCGCGTCCTTCAGACGGAAACACGTTGCATGTCAGATACTGATAACCGCAAGGTAATCAATAATATACGTAATTTCTCGATCATCGCGCACATCGACCATGGCAAGTCGACCCTGGCCGATCGTTTGATCCAGAGTTGCGGTGGCCTGACCGAGCGCGAACTCAAGGAGCAGGTCCTCGACTCCATGGATCTGGAGCGAGAGCGGGGCATTACCATCAAGGCGCAGTCGGTAACGCTCGACTATGTTGCGGCGGATGGTGAGACCTATCAGCTCAACTTCATCGATACCCCAGGGCACGTGGACTTCTCCTATGAGGTGTCGCGTTCGTTGTATGCCTGTGAAGGTGCACTGCTGGTGGTTGACGCCGCTCAGGGGGTCGAGGCGCAGTCGGTAGCCAACTGCTACACCGCCATCGAGCAGGGGCTTGAGGTATTGCCGGTTCTCAACAAGATGGATCTGCCTCAGGCCGACCCCGAGAAGGTTGCCCACGAGGTCGAGGAAATCATCGGTCTTGATGCCACGGATGCCTGCCAGGTCTCGGCCAAGAGTGGCCTGGGCATCGACGCTCTTCTCGAACGCCTGGTGCGGGATATCCCGCCTCCCAAGGGGGATCGTGAGGCACCGCTGCAGGCACTGATCATCGACTCCTGGTTCGACAACTACCTCGGGGTGGTGTCTCTGGTGAGGATCTTCGACGGTACCCTGAAGAAGGGCGAGAAGATTCGCATTCTGTCGACAGGGCGCGACTGGCAGGCCAACGAGGTCGGTATCTTTACACCGCTGCGCAAGGAAACCGGCATGTTGCGCGCGGGTGAAGTCGGGTTCGTGGTGGCGGGTATCAAGGATATCCATGGTGCGCCGGTGGGTGACACCATCACCCATGCGAAGACCGCTGAGGTCAAGCGCCTACCGGGCTTCCAGAAGGTCAAGCCGCAGGTCTATGCCGGTATGTTCCCGGTCAGTGCCGATGATTACGAGGACTTCCGTGATGCGTTGTCCAAGCTGGCGCTGAATGATGCATCGCTGGATTACGAGCCGGAGAACTCCGATGCGCTCGGTTTCGGCTTCCGCGTCGGTTTCCTCGGCACCCTGCACATGGAAATCGTCCAGGAGCGCCTGGAGCGGGAGTATGACCTCGACCTGCTGACCACGGCGCCCACCGTGGTCTATGAGCTGGCGATGAAGAATGGTGATCTGGATTATGTGTCCAACCCTTCCAAGCTGCCGGACATGGCGGATGTGGAGGAGATGCGTGAGCCGATCGTGCGTGCCAGTATCCTGGTGCCTCAGGAATTCGTCGGCAATGTGATCGCCGAGTGTGAACAGCGTCGTGGTACCCAGCTCGATATGCTGTTCCTCGGTAACCAGATCCAATTGACCTATGAACTGCCGATGAGTGAAGTGGTCATGGATTTCTTCGACCGACTCAAGTCGATCTCGAAGGGTTACGCTTCTCTCGATTACAACTTCGAACGCTTCGAGGCGGCAAAACTGGTGCGCCTCGATGTGCTGATCAACGGAGATCGTGTTGACGCTCTGGCGGTGATCATCCACCGCGATCACGCCCACGGCCGCGGGCGGCTGTTGGTCGAGAAGATGAAGGAACTGATCCCGCGCCAGATGTTCGATGTAGCCATTCAGGCGGCAATCGGTGGTCAGGTGGTAGCGCGTTCTACCGTCAAGGCGCTGCGCAAGAACGTCACCGCCAAGTGTTATGGCGGAGACGTGTCCCGCAAGAAGAAGCTGCTCGAGAAACAGAAGGCGGGCAAGAAGCGCATGAAGCAGGTAGGCCGCGTGGAGATTCCTCAGGATGCCTTCCTTGCCGTGCTCAAGGTGAATGACTAGGAAACACATACATGGATTTTTCCCTGATATTGGTGGTCGCGGTGGCGGTCACAGGGCTGGTTGCGTTGCTCGATCTGGTCTTCTGGCGGCCCCGTCGCAAGGCGACGGCCATGCAGGAGGCTCAAGCCGCGGGGGCTGACGCTTCATCGGCGGCTGTCCGCGACCCCTGGCCGGTGGATTATGCCCGGTCCTTCTTCCCGGTGCTGCTGGTGGTATTGGTGTTGCGCAGTTTCGTGGTCGAGCCTTTCCAGATTCCGTCCGGCTCCATGCGGCCGACGCTGGAGGTCGGGGATTTCATCCTGGTCAACAAGTTCAGCTATGGGCTGCGCCTGCCGGTTCTCGACACCAAGGTCGTGGAAGTAGGGGAGCCGGAGCGGGGAGATGTGATGGTGTTCCGTTTCCCCAAGGATCCGTCGGTCAACTTCATCAAGCGGGTGGTTGGTCTGCCGGGTGACCGTGTGGCCTACCTCGACAAGCAGTTGTACGTCAACGGCGAGCCGGTTACCAAGACGCTGGTCGATTCCTCCCCGGACAGTGCTCCGGGAGAAGAGAAATATGTCGAGCAGTTGGGCGATCATCAACACGATATCTACAATAGTCCACGAGAGCCTGGTGTCTTGAGGCATGAACGGGTGGTGCCCGAGGGCATGTATTTCGTCATGGGAGACAATCGTGATCACTCCGACGATAGTCGCTACTGGGGCTTCGTTCCGGAGGAGAATATCGTAGGCAAGGCATTTGCCGTGTGGATGCATTGGGATGGTGGCCTGCCGAGTTTCTCCAACGTGAGATTGATCCCCTGAGGGGAGCTTTCGCTTCGCACTCGGCCGCCGGTGATGGTCCTTCGGGACCTTCGCCGGCGTGTTGTCACCAGCCCCCACCATATTGAATCAGCAGGAGCGTCGTGAGTAATCCCCTGACCGCCTTCAGTCACCGCATCGGCCACGAATTCGAGGACTCTGAACTCCTTGAATTGGCGATGACGCATCGGAGCTTCGGTGGCCGCAATAATGAACGGCTCGAGTTTCTCGGAGACTCGATCGTCAATTTCGTGATCGCCGAGGCACTTTTTCAACGTTTCCCCGAAGCACGCGAAGGCCAGCTTTCGCGTCTGCGTGCTCGACTCGTCAAGGGTCAGACCCTGGCGGAGCTTGCCCGCGAGATGAGCGTGGGCGAATGCCTGCGCCTGGGCTCCGGTGAGATGAAGAGTGGCGGCCACCGCCGCGAGTCGATTCTCGCCGACGCGGTAGAAGCCGTGATCGGCGCGATCTACCTGGATGCGGGCATGGATGTGGTCCGCCAGCGAGTATTGACCTGGTTTGCCGAGCGTCTCGAGAACATCAATCTCAAGGAATCGCAGAAGGATCCCAAGACCCGCCTGCAGGAATTTCTTCAGTCACGCCAGTCACCCTTGCCACGCTACGAGGTGACGGCGGTGGAGGGCGAGGCCCACGCGCAGATATTCACCGTCGAGTGTCATATCGAGATGCTCGAGGAACATACAGTAGGTAACGGCTCCAGCCGTCGTCACGCGGAGCAGCAGGCCGCCGAGCGTGCTCTTGCACTACTCGACCCCAAGGGAGTCAGCGCATGACCCAGAGCTGTGGCTTTGTCGCCATCGTCGGCCGTCCCAATGTCGGCAAATCGACATTGATGAACCGTATCCTCGGCCAGAAGATTTCCATCACCTCGCGTCGTCCTCAGACGACCCGTCACCAGGTGATGGGCATCAAGACCGAGGATGACACTCAGTTCATCTATGTCGATACGCCAGGTATCCATATCATGGCGAAGGATCGCAACAAGGCGATCAACCGCTTCATGAACCAGGCTGCGGTTCAGGCCTTGCGCGACGTGGATTGCGTGGTGTTTCTCATTGACCGTACTCGCTGGTCGGAAGAGGATCAGGTCGTGCTGCAACGCCTCGAGCACGTCAAGGCTCCGGTGATTCTGGCCGTCAACAAGGTCGACCGCCTGACTGACAAGGCCAGCCTGCTGCCCTGGTTGGCCGAGGTTGGGGCGCGTCGTGAATTCGCTGCTGTAGTGCCTATCTCTGCCAAGCACGGTACCAATGTCCCGGAGCTGGAGGCGGAGATTGCTGGCCATCTGCCTGAGGGAATCCACTTCTTCCCGGAAGACCAGGTCACTGATCGCAGCCAGCGCTTCCTCGCATCCGAGCTGGTCCGGGAGAAGGTCATGAGGCAACTGGGTGATGAGCTGCCTTATCAGATGACCGTGGAAATCGAGGAATTCCGGGAAGATCCACGTGTCACTCACATCAGTGCCTTGATTCTGGTCGAACGTCAGGGCCAGAAGAAGATTCTGATCGGTGAGAACGGCGAGCGCATCAAGAGCATCGGCCGCGAGGCGCGTCTCGACATGGAGCGTGCCTTCGGCAGCAAGGTAATGCTCAACCTGTGGGTCAAGGTCAAGCGTGGCTGGTCCGATGACGAACGTGCACTGAAGAGTCTCGGCTACGACCTCGACTGACCTGCGCACGGCAGGCACTTTCTGAGCGATCATTGTCGAGTTTCTGCGATGCAGCCACAGCCCGCCTTTCTTCTGCACCGGCGTCCCTATCGCGAAACCAGTGCGCTGGTGGAACTGCTGACCCTGGACCATGGCCGGGTACGGGCCGTGGCTCAGGGCATGCAGCGTCCCGGCAGTCGTTCGCGTAGTCAGATGCAACCCTTCTCGCCGCTGCATATCACCTGGCAGGGCGAGCGGGAGCTCAAGCGCCTACGTCTGGTGGAGTCGCGCGGAACGGCTGCCATGCTGGTCGGCGAGGGTCTTCTGTGTGGTTTGTATGCCAATGAACTGCTGACTCGCCTGTTACCGGTGGAGTTTGCCGTGCCTGAGGTATTTGCCTTCTACACCTCGCTGCTTTCCGAGCTGATGCGCCCGGCGGAGCGTGCACCGGCCTTGCGGCGTCTGGAAGTGGCACTGCTCGATGCGCTGGATGCGGCTCCGCGTTTCTGTACTCCCGACGGTGATGCACTGGACCCTCAGGCTCGCTATCAATATGACACCTCCAGCCGTGCTTTTGTCGCGGCTTCTCAGGGCATCGATGGCCGTACGCTGCGTCTGCTGTCGCATGCCGACTGGAGTGAACCCGGTCTCGCAGGTGTCGCCAAGGCAGTGACTCGCGCCGCACTGGCACCACTGTTGGGCGATCGGCCACTGCGTTCGCGACAATTGATGCAGGCCATGGCCCAACGTCGTCGAGCGCAGTGATACCATGCGTTGATTCCCTGAACCTTCACCAGGTGAGTTGTTTACCGAACTCCACGAACCCGGCCGCTCCAATCCCTGACGGTGGCAGCGCCGGGCTCCTCGACTCTGCACAGTGCTACGGAGACCATGATGTATCCCCCTCGACTGCTACTCGGTGTCAACATCGATCATATCGCCACTCTGCGCCAGGCGCGGGGCACCCGCTATCCGGATCCAATCCAGGCGGCATTGCTCGCCGAGGAGGCCGGGGCAGATGGCATCACTGTGCATCTGCGTGAAGATCGCCGGCATATCCAGGAGCGAGATATCCGCTTGCTGGCCGAGGTGCTCAACACGCGCATGAACCTCGAAATGGCGGTGACCGAGCCGATGCTGGCGCTGGCCGAGGAAGTACGCCCGGCACATGTCTGCCTGGTACCGGAGAAGCGCGAGGAACTGACCACTGAAGGCGGACTGGATGTGGTTGGCCAGTTCGAGGCCGTGCGCAATGCCTGTCAGCGTCTGGCCGCGGCAGGCTGTGACGTATCGCTGTTCATCGACCCGGACCCGGACCAGATTGCCGCCGCACAACGTGCTGGTGCTCCGACCATCGAACTGCACACCGGTGCCTTTGCCGATGCCGAACCGTTGCAGTCAGCCACCGAGTATCAGCGCCTGGTGGCGGCGGCGGAGATGGCGGTGGAGCTCGGCCTGGTAGTCAATGCCGGTCATGGACTCCATTACCACAATGTTGAGGTCATCGCTGCCATCCCCGGCTTGCATGAGCTCAATATCGGCCATGCGATCATTGCTCGTGCGCTGTTTGTTGGCCTCAAGGAGGCGGTGGCCGAGATGAAGCGCTTGATGATTGCGGGTTACGAGGCTGGATTGGTCGCGGCGATTGATGGGATGGAGCACGACCACGACGATGACCACATTCATTGAGTTCTGCCCACCGTTGCACGCGGGGAGTCGCCTGCCATGATCCTCGGAATTGGTACCGACATCGCCCGTATCGAGCGGTTTGCTGCGGCCACCGAGCGTCATGGCGCGCGTTTTGCTGCTCGCATCCTCGGGCAGAATGAACGCCCTGCGCTGGACAGTGCCGCGCAGCCAGCGGCCTGGCTTGCCAAGCGCTTTGCTGCCAAGGAGGCCTTTCTCAAGGCGCTGGGCACCGGATTGCGCTACGGCATGAGCTGGGGGGAGATCGAAGTGGTCAATGATGACCTGGGTTGTCCTCGGCTGGTGTTGTCGGGAGTGGCTGCGCAGCTTGCCGCGGAGCGTGGCGTCATCCGTAGTCACCTTAGCCTCAGTGACGAGTCGGATGTGGCGGTCGCCTTTGTGGTGCTGGAAGGCGACTGAACGACCTGGCGGCTAGAGGCTATGCGGGGGAGTGGATGTACTGGCGTTGGCTTCCGGCGCTTCGGTTTCACTGCCATGCTGTTGCTGCCACTGCTGTAGTTGCTGCATGGCGGCAGTCAGGTCGGGCAGCATGGCCATGGTGTCCTGCATGCCTCTTGAGCGCAGACGGGTCTCGATGGTTTCCACCAGCAGCGCCAGGCGCGGAACGCCGCAGTAACGACAGGCGCCATTGAGCCCATGAATGGCGTCGAGCAGGGCCTCCTCGTCGTCTTGCTCGATGGCCGCGTCGATATCCTGTTGCGTGGCGTCCAGCGAGGCCGCGAGAGACGCGATCAACTGTTTCGCCAGCGCCTCGCGGCCTCCGGCCACTCGAGTCCCTAGCTGGAGGTCGACGATGGGGAGATCGTCTCCCTTGCCCGGAGACGGTGTGGTTGGCTGTGGCTGAGAGGTTGGCGAGGCTGGCTTGCCGGTATGCAGTGAGATACCCAGCCAGATCTGCAGCAGTTCATCAAGATGAGCAGGATCCAGCGGCTTGATCAGCACGTCGTCGATGCCTTTCTGCAGTAATTCGCGCCGCTGGGACTCGAGTACGTGGGCGGTCACGGCGATGATCGGACGCTCCCGCCAGCTGTCGCTGATACGGCGCAATGCCTGGGTCGCCTCGACGCCGTCAATACCCTTCATGCGGATATCCATCAGCACCATATCGAAGTCCTGCTGCTGGGCTAGGGCAATGGCTTCCTCGCCACTTGATGCCAGTGTCAATCGCCGTGAAGGTCCCTCGATCAGCTCCTTGAGCAACAGCCGGTTGGGCTCGCTGTCATCGACAATCAGTAGACTGACTTCAGGTTCCCCGCCTTCGATGGCGAGAGGTGGCGGCAATGGTTTGTCAGTCTGGGGCAACAGCAGGGCGGGGTGGTGGTCGGTGCCGAGCAATCCGCTCAACTGGCGCTCGACGGCCTGTGCCAGTACCTTGCGCGAAATCGGTTTGGCCAGAATCTCGATGTGCGGCGGCAGCGCCAGGCTGGCCTGGTCCGGAAGCCCGGCGTTGAGCATCAGCAGTGTCGGACAGGAGCGTGTTGCGAGGCGCTGTCTGAGGTGGGCCAATCGTTTGCCGGTGAGATCTCTGGCGCTGATGGCTTCCAGGCAGACGCTGGCATGGTCGGCTTCATCGACCACTGTCGCTTGCCACTGCGTTGCCAGATGCACCAGGGCACGGCGTGATGGGCCGTGGGGTTCTTCCACGTGAAAGCGGCAGTCGTGGAGTTCGAGCTCTGGCATGCGCTCCAGGTGGGGGTTGCCGGTCAGCGAAATGGTGAAGTGGAAGGTGGAGCCTTGTTCGGGGGTGCTGTCGACTCCGATGGAGCCGCCCATCTGTTCCACCAGTTGGCGCGAGATGGTCAGGCCCAGACCGGTACCGCCAAACTGGCGCGAGTGACTCGGTGTGGCCTGGCGGAAGGCCTGGGACAGTCTCCGCTGCTGGATGTCGGTCAGGCCAATGCCGGTATCGCTGACGCTCAGGCGCAGGGTGACGCAGTCGTTGTGGGACTCTTCGACCATCACTCGAACGATGACCTCGCCGTGGTCGGTGAACTTGATGGCGTTATTGACCAGGTTGGTCAGCACCTGGCGGATGCGTAGCGGGTCACCAGTCAACTGTGGCGGCACGTCGTCGTATACCAGGCTCAACAGTTGCAGGTCCTTCTGGTGAGCGAGCGGGGCCTGCAGGCCGAGCACCTCGTCGACCAGCGTCTGGATATCGACAGGCACATGCTCGAGGACCAGTCGGCCGGCCTCAAGCTTTGAGAAGTCGAGCACATCATTGACCAGCGACAGCAGGTTGTTGCAGGCGCGTTGCACCTGGTCCAGCCATTCCTGCTGTCGTTGATCCAGAGGGGAACGTCCAAGCAGTCGGCAGAAGCCGACGATGCCGTTGAGCGGCGTACGGATCTCGTGGCTCATGTTGGCCAGGAACTCCGATTTCACGCGATTGGCTTCCACTGCCTGGCGGTGCGAAATATCCAGCTCGATATTCTGCACCTCGATGGTTTCCATGGACTCCTGCAGTTCGCGGGTCGCGCTCTCGATCTGATGATTCAGATCCTCACGGGCCTCGGCCATATGGTCGGCCAGTGCATTGATCCTTGCCGCCAGCTCGGCCAGTTCCGCGGGCTTGTCCACGGGCATGTGTGGTGGCTGGCGACCCAGGGAGAGCTGGTCCAGTAGATGGCTCATATCATCCAGTGGTTGGGTAATGCGTCGCGATAACGAGAATGCCACCAGAAACAGCAACAGGCCGCAGACCAGCAGGATCAGAGCCGCTCGAGCCAGGTCGCTGTAATTGGCCAGCAGCAGCAGCGAGGCATCGACATCGAGAATCAGCCAGGCATCCTGAGTCTGTGCCAGGGGGACGACGACCACCCACTGGCGGTAGTGCTGCATCAGACGACGTTCACCGGAGGGGCTGACCGCCAGCGCTTCGCCGCGCAGCCGACCGAATTCGAGCACGGACTGATTGCCCCGCTGTAGACGCAGAGCACGAATCGACGGAGAGTCCATCAACTGGTTGGCCGCCTTCTGCAGGGCTGCGGCATCGTTCATGGCCAGCGCCTCGCCGAGCTGCGGTGCCAGCAGATCGACCGCATCGTTGATTCGCGCCTGCATGGCGGACTGTCGCAGCGAATTCTCGTGGTACAACGACAGAGAGGCCATCAGCGTAAGCAACAGCATCGGCAGGCCGAGGAGTGCCAGCATCAAGCGGGATTTAAGCGACATGTACTGCTGTCCGTCCAGTTGGAGTTCCCCTATGTCAGCTCATGGTGCCACGCCTGTCCAGTACCCATGGTCACCGATATAATGCAGAGCAGACCACTCAACAAGGTAGGTTGCATGGAATTTCTGACCCTCGAACAGGTGGTGGGCCAGACCCCGCTGGTTCGTTTGAAGCGTATCACCGCCGGTCGCAACAATGTTCTACTCGCCAAGCTGGAGGGCAACAACCCCGCCGGCTCGGTCAAGGATCGCCCTGCGCTGTCGATGTTCAGCGAAGCCGAGGCCCGGGGGGACATCGTGCCCGGCGATACGCTGATCGAGGCCACGTCCGGTAACACCGGTATCGCTCTGGCCATGGTCGCGGCGATGAAGGGCTATCGGATGGTCCTGATCATGCCGGAGAACGCCTCCGTCGAGCGCAAGCAGGCCATGGCCGCCTATGGCGCAGAGCTTATCGAAGTCAGCCGCGAAGGTGGCATGGAAGAAGCTCGCGATCTCGCTGATACCATGATCGCCAGGGGCGAGGGCAAGGCGCTTGACCAGTTTGCCAATCCCGATAACCCGCTGGGGCATTATCGCACCACCGGTCCGGAATTATGGCAGCAGACCGGCGGTACCATCACTCATTTCGTGAGTTCCATGGGCACCACCGGTACGATCATGGGCGTGTCGCGCTATCTCAAGGAGCAGCGCAGCGAGATTGAGGTGATAGGCCTGCAGCCGGAAGATGGTGCCAGTATTGCGGGTATTCGCCGTTGGCCAGAGGAATATCTGCCGAAGATCTTCGAGCCTGCTCGGGTCGATCGAGTGCTCGATATTGGGCAGCATGAAGCTGAGCACCATATGCGCCGGCTGGCGCGGGAGGAAGGGATCCTCGCGGGAGTCTCCTCCGGAGGGGCTCTGGCCGGAGCCCTGCGTATTGCCGAGCAGGTGGAGAATGCGGTGATCGTATTCATCGTCTGTGATCGTGGCGATCGTTATCTGTCGACTGGCCTTCTGGCCCCGGAGCTGTAGCGTGTCCACACTTGGCAAGCGGCGTCCGTCGAGAGCGGCGTCCGGTGGCTCGGGGTTGTCGCGCAAGGCATCTGGGGGACGTGAAGGCGTACCTCGGAGTGTCGAAAACGGTGTGGCCCCGGGACAGGTTGATATCGAGGGGCTGGCTCATGATGGGCGAGGTATTGCGCGCACTCATGACGGCAAGCGGGTATTCGTGGATGGCGCACTGCCCGGAGAGCGTGTTGCCATCGCCGTGCACCGATCACGCGGACGCTACGATGAAGCCCATGCCAGTGACGTGGTAGCGGCGTCGCCACTGCGTGTCACACCACCCTGTTCCCATGCTGGACGTTGCGGAGGCTGTGACCTCCAGCACATGGACGTCGACGCCCAGCGTCGACACAAGTCTGGTGTGCTGAGGGAACTGCTGCAGCGTCAGGGTATCGAGTTCAGTGGTGATGTCGAGGTGTTGGCAACCCGGAATCAGCACTATCGGCGTCGTGCGCGGCTGGGTGTGAGAGTCGATGCCGAGGGTAGAATTCACCTCGGTTTTCGGGCACGCAACAGCCAACGCCTGGTGGCGGTGGAGCATTGCACCATACTGGTGCCGGAACTGGCGGCACTGCTGCCGGCGCTTGGGCAACTGCTTGACGGTCTGGAAGCTCCCCGGCATGTCGGTCATATCGAGTTGCTGTACAGTGACCAAGGCCCGAGCCTGGTAATTCGCCAGCTGCGGCGTCATCACGCGGATCAGCAACGTTGGCAGCAATGGGCGCAGCAGCGACAACTACGTCTGGCGCAATGGGTTGGTCGCGAGCAGCCAACGCTGGAGTGGTTGTGGCCGCAGCTGGCGCCACAGTTGAGCGTCGCCGTTCCGGGGGCGCCGGATGACTTGACGCTGTTGCTCGAGCCTCAGGACTTCCTGCAGGCCAATGATGGTGTCAACCGCCTGATGGTGGTGACGGTTCTTGAGTGGCTGGGCCCGGGCGCCACCACCTTGCTCGACCTGTTCGCCGGGCTGGGCAATTTCAGTCTGCCACTGGCTCGTTCAGGCTACCGTGTCACCGCTGTGGAAGGGCAGGCGGACATGGTCAAGCGTCTGGCCATCAATGCCGGGCGTAATCAGCTGGAAGTCGACTCACGCCGGGCCAATCTGCACGACGATGGAGAGGTTGCGGCATTGTTCGCAGACCTGTCTACCGAGGTAGTGGTGCTGGATCCGCCCCGTGATGGTGCAGAAGCGGTGTGTCGAGCGTTGGCCGAACAGATGTCGGTGACGCGGGTGTTGTACATTGCCTGTGATCCGGCCACATTGGCACGCGATGCGGCATACTTGTTGCAGGGAGGCTTTGCCTTGAAGCGTGTCGCGATGGCGGACCTGTTCGTGCACACTTCTCACCTCGAATCCATGCTGCTGTTCGAACGCAAGTAACGGCTGTCCCAAGGAGTGACCCAAGATGGTAAAGGTGCGTGAAGACCAACCACTGACCGCGGAGGGACGCGTCGACATTGCTCAGTGGGTCACACGCCTGCAGGAAGACGTCAAACTGACACGTCCCGATGATCTGGTAGCCGCCTGTGAGCTGGCTCAGAATCTGGAAATTCAGTCGCTGGAGCTCGAGTCAGAGCGCCCACACCGCAGTTGGTTGGTGGATGGTTCCAGCTTCCGCATGGGGCTGGAAATGGCCGATATCCTGAGTGAACTGCGCCTTGATCAGGAGCCGATCGTCGCGGCGGTGCTGTATCGCGCGGTGAGAGAGGACATGCTGTCGCTGGAAACGGTCGCCAAACGCTTCGGCAAGGAAGTGGCGCGGTTGATCGAAGGAGTGCTGCAGATGGCTGCCATCAGCAACATTCAGACGATGTCCAACGGCCTGCAGCAGGACCAGCAGGACAATCTGCGCAAGATGCTGGTCAACATGATCGATGATGTCCGGGTGGCGCTGATCAAGATCGCCGAGCGCACCTGTGCCCTGCGCCAGGTACGTGACGCCCCTCGCGAGAAGCGACTGCGCGTAGCACGTGAGGTGTTCGACATCTATGCGCCGCTGGCGCATCGGCTCGGTATCGGTCATCTGAAGTGGGAACTCGAGGATCTGTCGTTCCGTTATCTGCACGAGGACGACTACAAGACCATCGCGCATCAGTTGGCCGAGAAGCGTCTCGATCGAGACCGCTACATCCATGATGTTGTCGAAACCCTCAAGTCGCTGATGGCGGCACAGGGTATCGAACGCTATCAGGTCGATGGTCGGGCAAAGCATATCTATTCGATCTGGCGCAAGATGAAGCGCAAGCGGATCGATTTCTCACAGGTCCACGACATTCGTGCTGTGCGTATTCTGGTGCCGACGGTCAGTGACTGCTACACCATGCTGGGCATCGTTCACTCGCGTTGGCACCACGTCCCCGATGAATTCGATGACTATATCGCCAACGCCAAGAAGAACGGCTATCAGTCGTTGCACACGGCGGTGATCGGCCCCGAGAACAAGATACTCGAGATCCAGATTCGGACCTTTGCCATGCACGAGGAGGCCGAGTTGGGGGTCTGCGCCCATTGGCGCTACAAGGGCCATGATACCAACGCCAGAAGTGCCAGCTACGAGGAGAAGATTGCCTGGTTGCGCCAGGTACTCGAGTGGCATGAGGAAGTCGGCGAGCTGGGAGATCTGCGTGAAGGTCTGTCCAGTGATGTCGCTCCGGATCGTATCTATGTCTTCACCCCGGATGGTCACGTGATTGACCTGCCGCGCGTGGCCACGCCCATCGACTTTGCCTATCGCGTACATACCGAGGTCGGTCATCGCTGCCGAGGTGCCAAGGTCAATGGGCGTATCGTGCCGTTGACCTATCGGCTCAAGACCGGCCAGCAGGTAGAGATTCTCACCGGTAGTCAGAGCGCGCCGAGTCGTGACTGGCTCAACCCGAGTCTCGGCTTTGTGCGCACGTCACGGGCGCGGGCCAAGATACAGTCCTGGTTCAAGCACCAGGCGCGGGATCGCAACCTTGACGAGGGTCGGGCCCTGTTCGAGCGCGAGATGAAGCGACTCGATGTCGAGGACATGGACCTTGATCAACTGGCCCGCAAGGTCAACTACACCAACGCCGAGGACATGTATGCGGCATTGGGGGCCGGTGATCTGCGCATTGGCCAGGTGTTGCACCAGGCTCAGCAGTTGTTCGGTGAGAATGATGATCAGGAACATCTTGAGCGGCTGTTGGCCAAGCCGCGTCGTTCGGGCTCACGAGACACCGATACCGGCATAACAGTGCTTGGGGTCGGCAATCTCAAGACCAGCATGGCCAACTGCTGCAACCCGGTGCCCGGGGAACCCATTGTCGGTTTCATTACCCAGGGGCGTGGTGTGACCGTGCATCGGCAGGACTGCTCCAACATCCTGCAGTTGCGCATGGATGAGCCTCAGCGGGTGATCGAGGTGGAGTGGGGAGAGCGGGCCAGCACTCGGTATCCGGTGGATGTGGAGATCCTCGCCTGGGATCGTTCCGGGTTGCTGCGTGATGTCACGACGCTGTTGGGACAGGACAAGGTCAATGTGCTGTCGATCAACACTCGTACCGACACTGATGATGGTATTGCTCGCCTGGCGATCACTCTCGAGGTGGATGGACTGGAAACGCTTGGGCGGCTGTTCTCGCGCATTCAGCAGTTGCCCAATATCATCGAGGTGAAGCGTTTGCGTAATGGCGCTCATGGCAAGCCTCGGGATGGCGCTGGAAAAGGACGCAAGGGATGAGTGCTCGATACACGCTGGATGACCTCCTGACGCTGATGGCCGTGCTGCGGGATCCGCAACAGGGTTGTCCGTGGGACGTCAGGCAGGACTGGGACAGTATCGTTCCCCACACCATCGAGGAAGCCTATGAAGTGGCGGATGCCATCGAGCGGCGGGCCTTTGATGAGCTCCCCGGGGAGCTTGGCGACCTGTTGTTTCAGGTGGTGTACTACAGCCAGTTCGGCGATGAGGAAGGCCGCTTTGACTTTCGGGATGTCGTTCATGTCTTGACCGAGAAGATGCTGCGCCGCCATCCTCATGTGTTCCCCGACGGTCATCTTGGCTCCCGGCGGCAGGGTATCAGTGCCGCCGAAGTCGAAACGCATCAGGTCAATTCGCGCTGGGAAAGCCTCAAGCAGAACGAGCGTGAATCACGGGTGGCGGAACCCGACACCCAGCCCTCGGTACTTGATGATATTCCTCGGACCCTGCCAGCCATGAGCCGTGCCATGAAACTGTCGAAACGTGCCGCACGGGTCGGCTTCGACTGGCCGGATACTGAAGGGGTGATGGCCAAGCTTGGCGAGGAACTCGATGAGATCCAGCAGGCACTGGATGCCGGTGACCGGGCTCATGCAGGCGAGGAACTGGGCGACCTGTTGTTCGCGGCGGTGAATCTGGCACGGCGCCTGGGGGTTGACCCGGAAGCCTGTCTGCGTGGTACCAATCAGCGCTTCGAGCAGCGTTTCCGCCACCTCGAATCAGCGCTGGGCAATGAGGGTGTGCGGCTTGAGGATGCCGAGTTGGAACGAATGGAGCGTCACTGGCAGGAGGCCAAGAAGGCCGAATCGATCAGTGACTGAGCACTGAATCAAGCACCAGTCAACATGTGCGGCCACCATGCAGGATAGTGTGGGGCAGGAGAGAGACGAACCGTGGAGAGCGTGAGGTCCCGGGGCAAGGCACCTGTGGCAGAGATCCTGTGGCAGAGATACCGATGCCCGGGCGAGATCGGTCTGCTGAATAAGGGACCTTGTTGACCTGGCTGGACCGGTTCACCTCACAACCTATCTACCCGACAAGACTATTTACCCGACAAGACTATTTACCGGACAAGACAAGGGAGCCTCCGAATGAGTCATGACCTTCACGAATCGCTGCGCGACAATGTGCGCATCCTGGGGGACAGCCTGGGACGTACCATTGCCGATGATCTGGGGCCAGGCTTTGTGGCGCGCATCGAGACGATTCGTGGCCTGGCCAAGCGGGGGCGCTCCGGTGAGCAGGCCGGGCAGCAGGAGCTTATCGACTACCTGCGGCGGCTGCCGGAAAAGGACCTGTTGCCGGTGACCCGTGCGTTCAACCAGTTTCTCAATCTGGCCAACATCGCCGAGCAGCACTATCGTGCGCGATTTCGCCGTGTAGAGGACTACAAGCCGGGAGTTCAACCGGTGCTGGGCGAACTGCTGGAGCGTGCTCGCAATGAAGGCCATTCACCTCGCAAGCTGGTCGAGACACTGGCCAACATGCGTGTGGAACTGGTACTGACCGCTCATCCCACCGAAGTCATTCGACGCACCCTGATCCAGAAGTACGATGCCATTGATGATTGCCTCACCGCGATCGAGTCTTCCAGCGAATACCCTGAGCGCGCGACACGGGCCAGAGGACGCCTCGAGGAGCTGATCAGCCAGGCCTGGCATACCGATGAGATTCGCCATGATCGACCTACTCCGGTTGATGAAGCCAAGTGGGGCTTTGCGGTCATCGAGAATTCACTGTGGCAAGCGGTACCCGATTTCCATCGTGACCTGGACAATCTGCTGCTCGATGCAGCCGGTGAGCGCCTGCCGCTGGATGCTGCTCCGATTCGTTATGCTTCGTGGATGGGCGGGGACCGTGATGGTAACCCCAATGTTACGGCCAAGGTGACCCGAGAAGTGCTGTTGCTGGGCCGCTGGATGGCTGCTGATCTGTACCTGCGTGATCTGGAGCAGCTCAAGACCGAGCTGTCGATGTGGAATACCAACAGCGCCATGCGGGCCGAGGTTGGTAATGTGGCGGAGCCCTATCGCGAACTGCTCAAGCGGCTGGTGGCCAGGGTCGAGGCCACACGGGACTGGGCCAAGGCGCAACTGGACGGTCGCAGCTTCGAAGGCGGTCCGATCATCGAGACCCGTGATCAGTTGTATGCGCCGCTGCTGGCCTGCTATCGCTCGCTTTGTGATGTCGGGCTGGACACCATCGCCAATGGCGTGTTGCTCGATACCCTGCGCCGAGTGGCGGTATTCGGCGTCACCTTGACCAAGCTGGACCTGCGTCAGGAAGCCGGTCGTCATGCCCAGGTGATGGAAGAGCTGACCCACGACCTGAATCTCGGCAACTACCGTGAATGGAGCGAGGAACAGCGTCAGGCGTTCCTGCTGAACGAACTGGAGTCGTCACGTCCACTGATCCCTCGGCGTTGGGAGTGCTCGGCGGAAACCCGCGAAACCCTTGATACCTTCCGCGTCGTCGCAGCGGAATATGGTGAGGCACTGGGAACCTACATCATTTCCATGGCCGGGCAGCCTTCGGATGTGCTCACCGTGGCGCTGTTGATGAAGGAAGTTGGCGGCCGCGTGGGGATGCCGATTGCACCTCTGTTCGAGACCCTCGATGACCTCAACCGAGCAGGGGATGTCATCGATCGTCTGTTGGCTCTGCCCGGTTATCGGCAACTGGCGGGGGACCGTCAGGAAGTGATGATCGGCTATTCGGACTCGGCCAAGGATGCAGGCCAGTTGGCTGCCGCCTGGGCGCAGTACCGAGCTCAGGAAGCGCTGGTGGATGTCTGCGAGCGCAATGGTGTCAATCTGACCTTGTTCCATGGTCGTGGTGGCACGGTGGGTCGTGGTGGTGGCCCGTCCCATGCGGCTATCCTGTCCCAGCCGCCGGGGTCGGTGAATGGTAGTCTGCGTGTCACTGAGCAGGGCGAGATGATTCGCTTCAAGTTCGGTCAACCGGACATTGCTCTGCGCTCCATGGAAATCTACACCTGTGCAGTGCTCGAGGCCTCGTTGTTGCCGCCGCCCAGGCCCAAACCTGAATGGCGCGAAGAAATGGACCGGTTGGCGGACACCGCGCACAAGGCCTACGTCGGTGTGGTGCGTCAGGATCCCGACTTTGTGCCCTATTTCCGCGCCGTCACGCCGGAAGGTGCATTGGGACGCTTGCCGCTGGGATCACGGCCGACCAAGCGTCGTCAGGACGGCGGGGTGGAAACCCTGCGGGCCATCCCGTGGATTTTTGCCTGGACACAGATCCGTCTGATGTTGCCGGCCTGGTTGGGTACCGGAGAAGCCTTCGCCAATCGTATCGAGGAGCCCGGTGGTCTGGATGTGATCCAGCAGATGCGCGACCAGTGGCCGTTCTTCGGCACCTATCTCGACATGCTCGAGATGCTGCTGGCCAAGGCAGATGTCGAGATTGCGGCCTACTACGAACACCGGCTGGTTGATGAGCCTAGTCTCGAGGCCCTGGGCGAACGCCTGCGCGAGCGTTTCCGCCGTCTGCACAAGGTGGTACTGGACGTGCTGGAACAGGATGAGTTGCTGGAGAAGACACCACTGATCCGTCAGGCCATCGAGGTGCGCAACCCTTACATTGACCCGTTGCATGGCCTCCAGGCCGAGCTGTTGCAGCGTAATCGCGATGCCGACGGTGCCATCAGTGCTGATCTTTCGCGGGCGCTGATGGTCACCATGGCCGGGATTGCTGCAGGGCTGCGCAATACAGGCTAGTATCGGTGCTGGTTGGACCGCAACGCCCGGCTGATCCGTGAGGATCGCCGGGCGTTGTCGTACTGGGCAGGCTGGTCAGAGAAGGGCTGAATCAGAAGGGCAGGTGCACCGATGCGGTGACCATGTTCAGGTGTTCGAGCAGCGGATGGTCGATCTCTTCCATTTCCAACTGGCCGATCCAGCCATCATCGGCCAGCCAGCGTGCCCCGAAGCCCTGGATTCGCGCCATGCCGCTGCTGGTTTCGATCTGCTGGCTGCCGGTGACCGGGTCGCTGCTCCACTGGGCGTAGCCGGTCTTGCCATAGAGGCCGAAAGCGCCGACACGCAGCCCGGCAATCAAGCTGCCGCCGAAACTGGTGACATCCTGAACGTGATTGCCGCCGACGCTGGTTGGCACATTATTGCTCTCCCGATAACGCAGTTCGGCACCAAGATCAAGGCCGTCACTGGGTACTGGAGTGAAGCCGGCGGTCAGTCGAAACCCCGACGTGTAGCCATCCGGCGTGTGCACCTCGTCACCCTGAAGCAACAGGCCATTATCGAGGCGCACTATTTCCTGGGAGAGAGTGGAGAATGAGGGAGCTGGACGCTGGGACGAAGGCTTGAAGTCAGTGGCCTGGTTCTCTGCGCGCTCGGTATCCATCGCGGGGCCTTGGGGAGGAGAGGAAGGCGATGTCGATTCCTCCGCCTCGGCTGGATCGCCAGTCTGGGAGGCGTCTGTACCCTGGGCGGAATTATCGGGGCTGGCCGTTGTTTCAGCGAGCGCTGTTTCAACAGGCAGGGCTTCAACAGATGTTGCCACAGACTCGGCCGCGGTTGCGGGGGTGGTGATCATTGCTGACGCGATGCTGAGTGTCAGCAGAAGAGAGCAGCCAAATGAACTTCGTATGAGTGATGGCGACAACATTCTGGCATCCTGAGGGTCTACACCCTGGCCGGTAGGCTGTGATGAAAGCGGACCCGGCGTCACATCCCTGGCGTTGACTGGCGTCGAACACTACGCAATGGACGGCACTGTTCATTCACTCAGTGAGCCCCATTCCATCAGTGACAGCGTGATCGACGGTGGTACAACGAACCACGTACGAACCTCTCCACAGCAGCTCTGTGAAATTGATTCGCATATTCCTCAACCAAATTAGCACCGTCCGCGGGACTATTCCAGCCTATCCTTCGCCCAGGATTTTCGGGAATAAAGGTTTTATGGAGCATAGGTTTCATGAAGTATGCGGTTCATGGGATACAGGCTTCATGAAATCACTGCAGCCTCTACCGCAAGGAACTCAGTCTGCGGCTCGCTGGTCCAGTTCCTGCCAGCGCTGATCCAGCTCGGGAGTGGCGATGTCGGCTGTTCGGGCTGCCTCGCGCAATGGCCCGAGGATGGCATCGTATTCGGTAGGCCGGCTGGCTTCGAGATCCTGCAGCATGGAGGCGCGGTTGGCGGCGGTCCGCTCGATAACCTGCCACACCAGGTCGTGCCATGGGCGTGACGTGGAGCTGGCGGGAGGCGGGATGTCCAGAGCCTGCATCAGGGCGTCAAGCTCGGCAAGCGTGGCCTCGACCCTTTCGCGCCAGGGGCTTTCGCGCAGCTGTCCATTGAGGATGCGGAAACGCGCGACCAGTGGGTTGATGGCAGCATTGACCACCAGCTTGTGCCACAGGCGCACCTCGATATCATCGACCGCCGTGGCTGCCAGCCCGGCCCCGCTCAGTTGTCGGGCAATCTCCTCAGCCAATTCGGCGTGACCCCCACCGAGGTGTCCGAGCACGGTCTGCCCGTGTCCGGCATGGACAACGTGATCGTTATCGACGACATAAGCACCTTCCGTAGTCGAGGCACAGAGCACTGGCCCCGTCCATCGTTCGGTCAGTGGGTGCTGGACGCGCAAGCCGTTCTGCCACAGGACCAGCGGAGTGTCTGCCGGCAGGTGGGGTGCCAGCGTCTCGAATGCTTCCAAGGTGGCCCAGGACTTGGTGGTCAGGTGCACCAGCTTGATATCCTGGACAGCGAGTTGCGGCTCGACGACAGTGGCGATGTCGACCCACCGCTGCTCGCCATCGGGTCTGGTCAGCCACTGCCTGTCCGGCAAGAGGCGACGGCCCAGCAGGCGGGCGGCGGGTTGGCGATCGGCGGAACCCTGTAGCGACAGCGCCAGTAGCCGCCCAATGGCGCCGGGACCCACAACCAGACTCAGAGCGTCATGCATCAGGATTCCTCCGTGGTCCGTCGCCGGCGGCGTGGTGCGCTGCTACTGGCGCCAGAGCGTGACTTGCGGCTGCCGGTACCACTCGAGGTTCTGGAGCTGTTGCCGGCCTTGCTGCTGCGCCGTGATGTGGTCGAGCGACGACGTTGGCGTGGAGTGGCATCGGGGATCGCCTGATGTTGGCGGGCCTCGCTCAGTGCCTGGGCCAACCGCTGTGAATCGGCGGCGGCCACCAACTGATGCAGGTCGTTGACCAGTGCATCGAGGAAGGGGGCGGGATTGTCCTGGTTGGCGATGGCCTCCAGTCGCTGTTCCCACAACGCGGTGCGTTCCGGCCGACCAACGGCGGGTGGCACTGATTGAATCAGCGCGACGCCCAGTTGGGTAGCACGCAGTGACTTGCCGTCACGTACCAGGTAGCAGCGTTCGATCAGTGTCTCGATGATGTTGGCGCGGGTGGCCTCGGTGCCCAGGCCGTCGGTGTCGCGCAGTGTACGACGTACCTCGCTGTCCTCGACATAGCGCGCGATATTCATCATCGCCTTGATCAGACTGGCATCGGTGAAGTGTTCCGGTGGCCGGGTCTGTTTTTCCTCGACCTCGGTGGCGAGCACTCGGCAGCTCTCCCCCTGGCGCAGACTGGGCAGTGGTGGTGTCTCTTCTCGGGTGGTGAACAACGGCTTCCAACCGGGAGCAATGATTTCCTGGCCCGAGGCACGGAAACGCTCGTCGAGAATGATGAACTCTGCCTTGACCTCGCAGGTTTCCAGCGGTGGGTAGAACTGTGCCAGGACGTTGCGGGTGATCAGGCGATAGACATCGGCTTCCTGACGCGTCAGGCGCGTCGGGTCGAAGGGCTTTCCGGTGGGCGACAGAGCATGGTGTGCGCCCACCCTGGTGTCATCCCATGCCCTAGAGCGCAGGCTCATGTCAGCATTGGCCAGCCAACTGCTCAGAACGTCATCCCGGGCGCAGGCACTGGCTAGTTGTTGCGGCATGCCCTTGAGGTGTTCCCGGGGCAGATAGCGACAGTCCGAACGCGGGTAGGTGATCAGCTGGTGGCGCTCGTAGAGGCGTTGGCAGATATCCAGCACTGCCTTGGCAGAGAGCCCGTGGCGTCGCGCTGCATCGACCTGCAGTGCGGACAGGGAATAGGGCAGAGGTGGGGGTTGGCGGCGCTGGCGTCGATCCAGGTTGGTCAGTTGTCCCTGGGCGCCCTGGAGGCGTTCCGTCAGAGTGTCGGCGGGTTGACGGTCGAGCAGTCGGCCACGCTCATCAAGGCGATGGCCCTCGCCCGGAACCCACCAGGCGCGTAGCTGTCCACTGGCCACCGCCAGCTGTGCCCAGAGCACGAAGAACGGATAAGGCGTGAAATCCCGGATTTCCTCGTCCCGTCGTACCACCAGGCCAAGCACGGGTGTCTGCACTCGGCCGATGGACAGCACGCCATCATGACCGGCCTGACGACCGATCAGCGTCCAGGCGCGGGTCAGGTTGATACCATACAGCCAATCGGCTCGTGCGCGGGTCTCTGCGGCCCGGTAGAGCGGAAGGTAGTGGGTGTTGTCCTCGATGCGGGACAGGGCCCGGACCACGGCTGGTCGGTTCAGGTCACTGATCAACAGACGCGCGATGGCCCCTTTCCAACCCAGATGCTCGATGACTTCCTGGACCAGCAACTGGCCTTCGCGATCCGGATCTCCGGCGTGCACCACGCTGGCGGCGCGTTTGATCAAGCCACGCAGTACACCAAGTTGAGAGCGTGCCTTGGGCCGCGGTGTCAGCTTCCATTGTTGCGGCACGATGGGGAGGTGATCACGTCGCCAGGTCTTGAAGGCGGCATCATAGGCATCCGGTGGCGCCTGTTCGAGCAGGTGGCCGACACACCAGCTGACAATGGTGTCTCCGGCCTCGATATAGCCGTCACGCCGCTGTGCAGATGCGGGCAAGGCCTCGGCGATGGCGCGAGCAAGGCTGGGTTTTTCCGCAATGATCAAACGCATGGGGACGCCCTATCCACGAAGAGTTATGTATATTCTTCCAGTATGTCAGCGGCGATGCCAGGTTTACCATTTTCGTTGTCGTGTACAAGTATCATATCGGTTTTTGTGGCACCCTTGATGACTCATGACGTGGCGGGTGATGAATGCCACCCTCTGGCCTTGACGCGCGCGGGTTTTTGGCTCCGACGGCCAGGATGCTGATGGTGAGGGGCGTGGACAGTGGCCATGTCGGTATCACCAGGACGATGAGAACACAGGAGTGCATTACAGCGTGTCCGGAATGCACGGAAGGACACAGGATCGGCTGGAAACTTCCACGTACGGGAACTGAACTGCCCTTGAGCGTGAAGGGCTGGTAGACTGTGTCGCTTTTTTTGAGTTTGGAGATGGCAATGCTGGCAGTATGGGTGGATCAACTGCTGGGCTTTGCCTCGGGCGCCCTCGCAGCCATTCGACAGGACGAACGTTATCCGACCTTGATGCGCTGGGCGAGGGAAGAAGGCCCGGGGCGAGTAGGTGGGGACAAGACACTGGCTCAGGCATTGGCGCCTGAGTTGTGGTCGCAGACGCCGCTGGAACGGCTCGGTTTTGCCTGTGAACAGTTGGCGCGTCCCGGCCGTAATGAGCCCTGCTGGTGTGACTCGGGGCGCAAGATGAAGCAGTGTTGTGGTGCCGTGAACTTGCCGGGGCACTTACCGCCACATCTGATGTGGATGCTGTCGTTGCGTGAATGGAAGGGCAGCACGCTGAAGGCGGCGCTGGCCAGTGGCCGCGCACCGGCGCAGGCATTGCTGGAGGCCGGGCTGATTGCCGCGGAGTCGGGGCAACGTGGACGTGCCCAACAGATTCTCGAGTCCTTGTTCGACAACTCCGACTGGGATCGGCTGCCGGAACAGGCTGAGCCGGCCTTCGAGATTCTCCTCGACCTCTTCCAGGAACGCGGCTTCTATCGCAAGCGCGAGGCTCTGCTCGATGAGGTGCTCGAACGCGGGCCCATGTTCCTGCGTGGCGTGGCACTTGAGCGCCTGTGCCTGATGCATCTGGACAACGACGATCTCGATAGCGCTCGCTCAGCTTTCGTGCGTGCCCAGCAGGCACTGCCGGATTCTCCGACCCTGGCCTATGTCGAGGCCATGTTGCTGCTGCATGAGGGCAACGAAGAAGAGGCCGTCGAGCGTTCAAGGTTCTGGCTGCGCCGCCTGACCCGGAGGGGCGACCTGGATCCTGATCAGCTGCAGTTCCTCGCCGACCTCGCTGATAACCCCGGTGCCACCCTGGCCGATCAGTTGCTCAGCGCCGAGGAAGATCTTGGTGATGCACTGGTCGGGCTTCAGACCCTGTTGGCCGAGCTGACGCCACCACCGCCCATCAAGGTAAAGCAACAGGATGGTGAGCTGGTCTATCGGTCTACGGCGCGCGAGGACACCTTCTTTGCAGAGTTCCAGGAGGGGTTCGAGATCGAGATCGACCCAGATGCAACAATGGGCTTCCTCGGTGACCCCTGGGTCAATGCCGGGCAGTGGCTGCCGGCGCTGTGCTCCAATCCGGAACAGCTGGATTCACCAGCGGTGCTGCAATCCGTGGCTCTGGCGCTGACCAGCCGCTTCGGCAGCCTGCCGTGGATGGCTCCGAGCCTGTTGGAGCCTCTGGCGGAACGTCTGGAGCGTTGGTTGATCCAGGTGCGCCAGGCCGGCGATGGTCCGTTGTCATGGGATCGGGCCGACAATGTTCAGCTACTGCGTGCCGGACTTGCGCTGGTGGTGGGGATGGAGCGTGGTTCACGTCAGCATTCCCGTGAACTGGCCGAGTTGCTGCTGTCGCTGGACAGCGGCGATAGCCTGGGACTGCGCGAGCTGGTGCTGGATCAGTTGCTCCGCGAAGGACGCAATGATGAAGCCCTGGAGATGAGTCAACAGGCTCTGGCCAGTGCAACGGGCGATGAGGAAACGCCTTTGCTGGGCATGTACATGGGGCAGGTACTGGCGCTGTATCGGCTCGGCAAGCTGGACGAGGCTGCGAGTGCGCTGGAACGGGCGCGGCGTCACAACGGCCATGCCATCATGCTGTTGTGTGCCGATAACCCACGACCTGCCAGTGTCGCGCCCAATACCGGCGCGGAGGTGGATCCCGGCACCCGTGCCGAGGCGTGGCAGTATCGCACCTTGATGCGTGATCAGTGGCGCAATACGCCGGGAGCGCTCGACTGGCTCAGTAGTGCTTCCCGCAACTGATGCTGTGAAGCGCCGTGCACTCCCTCCCACTCCCTCCGACATGCTGTCATGTCGGGGGAGGTCGGGGAGCGTGTGATTCAGGCAACAATCCAGTGAGGCAGGGTGACCCACTGGATTATCGGGTTAAGTATTCGGCTGCTCTGCGTTGTCCGCGTTCAGCGAGGGTGTCAGGTGGCGTCGCCAGACCTGGATGGCCATGAGGATCGCCGGGATACCCATCAGCGAGGCGATCACGAAGAAGGTGGTATAGCCGTAGTCGGTGACCACGATACCCCCGAAGCCGGACAGGAACTTGCCGGGCAATGTCATCAGTGACGAGAAGATGGCGTACTGGGTAGCGGTATAGCCACGCGATGTCAGGCTCGACAGGAAGGCGATGAATACCGCGCTGGAAAGCCCGTTGCTGAGATTATCGCCGGTAATCGTCGCCACCAGCATGCTGATGTTGTCGCCACTGTTGGCCAGCACTGCGAAGACCAGATTGGTGGCGGCGGTCATGATGGCGCCCAACACCAGGATGCGACCGATACCGTAACGTGCCACCAGCAGCCCGCCCAGCAGTCCCCCCAGCAGACTCATGATCACTCCGAACACCTTGGTGACATCGGCGATGGTCTTGAGTTCGAACCCCAGGTCGATGTAGAGCGGATAAGCCATCGATGCCATGGCCAGATCACTGATCCGGTACAGGGCAATGAAGGCCAACAGGTAGAAGCCGAAGCGGCCATAGCGTTGCCACAGATCGACAAAGGGACTCCTGAACAGTACCAGCCAGGCACCGAGCCGCTTGGCGGTGCGGCCGCGGTGGCGATGGGTGCGCAGGTACTGGCGCAGTTGGGCGTCACTGCGGAAGGTCGCCGAACGAGCGCGACGTATCGGCTCGGGGCGAAGCAGCACGGTCAGCATACCGATGCCCACCAGTATGGCCATGGTCAGGTAGGACAGGTGCCAGGACCAGTCCTGGGCGAGGTGCAGGGCTCCGGCGCCAGCGATGATCAGGCCGCCGCGATAGCCGATGATATAGGTGGAGGCCATGGCCGCCTGAAGGTCTTCGCTGGCCGACTCGATGCGGAAGGCATCGATGGCGATGTCCTGGGTAGCCGAACCGAAGGCGACCAGCAATGCAAACCCGGCGACCAGCCAGAGTTGATTGACCTCCGAGCCTGCGGCGATGCTCGACATGCCGAGCAGCCCGATCATCATCAGCGCCTGGCCACTCAGCATCCAACTGCGGCGTTGCCCCAGCCAACGGGTCAACAGTGGAATGGCCACGCCATCCACCACCGGGGCCCAGATGACCTTGACCGAATAGATCAGGCCGATCCATGAAAAGAAGCCGATGGCGGCGACCTCAACGCCACTTGAGCGTAGCCAGGTGGTCAGAGTCGAGAAAACCAGCAGAAAAGGGAGACCGGCAGAGAAGCCCAGAAACAGCATGGTAATGACGGGAGCCTTGAGGTAGATCGCCAGGCTATCGCGCCAGCTACGCTGTCTTGAGGTTTCGGTCATGTAGGAGCCTCCTGGGCTGTTCATGCAGGATAATCAGCAGAATCAACAAGGCCGCAGTTGCTGATTCCGAGATGTTAGAATGTAGGCATAACGAGCGGCGCTCGACGGTCAGAGGCCGGCTTCGAAAGTCGCCACCGGATATCGAGTCGTTACGACTCGCGTCGGGGCCCTGATGGCCTTGTCCGGGCGCCGATCACGGAATTGTTACAGAGCCGCGTTGCTGATACCACCGGTTCGGGGTCACACCGGACACGCCTGGCATTTTTCAGACAGGGCCTGGCGATGGTACCAGCTTGCGGCATGAATGATGGGAGAAGCATGAGTCACACCGATCCAGCCACTGACACGCCAGACGACGATAGACCGCGTTGGTATGTCATTCAGTGCAAGGGTGGCGAATCGTTCCGTGCGGCAGAGCATCTGGCCAATCAGAATTATGAGCTGTTCCACCCGGTGCTGGAAGTTCAGAAGAAACGCCGTGGCCGCCTCGAGTGGGTGCAGGAGCCGCTGTTTCCCCATTACCTGTTTCTGCGTCTCGACCGCGTGGCCAGCAACTGGCGTCCGATTCGTTCGACGCGCGGTGTGTTGCGCATCGTGACGTTCGGTACCGCAATGCCGGTGCCGATCAGCGACGAACTGGTCGAAGTATTGCGTCAGCACGGCGTCACACGTAGCGAGAATCCACGCCAGTTGTACTTCCGTCAGGGAGAGTCGGTGGACATCACCGAGGGACCCTTCAAGGATCTACAGGCCGTTTTCGAGAGTCACAAGGGCGAGGAGCGAGCGATCGTGCTGCTTAACCTGCTGCATCGCCAGCAGCGTCTGGAAATGCCGGTCTCGCAGCTCAAGCGTCATGACTGATGGATGGATTGCCGGGGGATTCGACAGCCCTCGGTGAGCAAGCACTACTGGATATCCCCTGGAGTTGAAGATGAACATAACCTCACAGCACGTCGCGACACTGCATTTTGTGCTGACCAACACGGATGACGAGGCGCTGGATGACTCGCGGCAGCGTGCCGAGCCGTTGGAATATCTCCACGGTCACGACAACCTGTTGCCGGGCCTTGAACGCGCCCTGGAAGGTCGGCAGCCGGGTGAACAGTTGAGTGTGACTCTGGTGGCAGCGGATGCCTATGGCGAGCGTGACGAGGCGTTGGTGCGCCAGGTGGGGCGACAGTCCTTCCCGGTGCCTGACCTGGAGCCGGGCATGTGTTTCCAGACGCCGGGTGAGGCCGGACCTCAGATCGTCACTGTGGTCGCAGTGGATGCGGATAGCGTGACCATCGATACCAATCATCCGTTGGCCGGCCAGACGCTTACCTGGCAGTTGGAAGTACTGGATGTCCGCCCGGCGACGCGTGCCGAGCTGGCCAAGGGCCATCCATTGCCACCGGGTGTCGAGGCATCCGCCGTCGAGGATCGCAAGGTACTCTAGGTGTGGTGATCCGTCGCCCTCATCCGATGAAAGATAGCGCCACAACAGCACACTTGATGTAGATCAGTATTGCGTGATCGCAACAGCGTTAGGATGGCTGCATCGACATCGCGGGAATGCCACCATGTCATGCGGCCGGTTTTCATGGGCCCGGTGCAGCTCTCTCCCGATGACCTTGTCAGGTCGGTTGGAACGCCAGTTTCGCGATAGTCATCATCGCAGGCGTTGAGCCGTCGTCCTTCGTCAGGGGAGGGGGACTCATAACCCCCTTTTTTCAACCGACCCTCTTTGGGTCGGTTTTTTTTCGTACCCGGTTTTTCTGTACCTGCCAGACCTCGGCTCTTGCCATAGGATGACGACACCAGCTCCGAGAGCGGACGGAGGGAGATATGTATGGAGAGAGTGGTAGGCTGTTACAGGTGTAGCGCGGAGGGCGCCAGCGAGCCGAGTGGCTCGCTGGCGCTGGCGATCAGATCCTGATGGTCTTGCTCAGGAAGTCGACAATGGTATCGAGGGGAACCATGGTAGCGTCGCTGTCGCGGCGGCCCTTGTACTCCAGCTCACCGTTGTCGAGGCTGCGGTCTCCGACCACGACGCGGTGAGGAATACCCATCAGTTCCTGATCGGCAAAGCGTACACCGGGGCGCAGGTCACGGTCGTCGAGCAGTACGTCGTAGCCGGCATCGACCAGGGCATCGTGCAGGCGCTCGGACTCTTCACGCACACGCTGTGACTTGTGGGCATTCATCGGCACAATGGCGACCTGGAAGGGAGCCAGAGCATCCGGCCAGATGATGCCGTTGTCATCGTGGTTCTGTTCGATGGCGGCCGCCACCACGCGAGTGACACCGATGCCGTAGCAGCCCATCCAGGGTTGGATAGCCTTGCCTTCATCGCCCAGTACGGTGGCATTCATTGCTTCACTGTACTTGCGGCCCAACTGGAAGACGTGACCCACCTCGATGCCACGCTTGATTGCCAGCACGCCCTTGCCGTCCGGCGAGGGGTCGCCCTCGACAACGTTGCGGATATCGGCGACTTTCGGCAGTGCCGCATCGCGCTCCCAGTTGATCCCGAAGTAGTGCTTGCCGTCGATATTGGCGCCGGCACCGAAGTCACTCATCAGCGCCACACTACGGTCGATGATGATCGGCATCTCGAGGCCAACCGGGCCCAGTGAACCGGGGCCTGCACCCACGGCGGCACGAATCTCTTCCTCGGTGGCCATGGTCAGCGGCGTGGCCACTTCCTCGAGATGCTCAGCCTTGACCTCGTTGAGCTCATGGTCACCGCGCACCAGCAATGCCACCAGGCCGCCTTCGTTACCGCGCACCATCAGGGTCTTGATGGTTTTCTCGATAGGCAGGCCGTGCTGCTCGACGAGGGTGGCAATGGTTCTGGCGTTGGGAGTGTCGACCAGCTCCAGGTCCTGTTGGGGAGCCGCACGCTGAGCATCGCTTCCCAGCGGCGCAGGCAGCGCTTCCGCCTTCTCCATGTTGGCGGCGTAGTCGGATTCGGTGGAGAACACGATGTCGTCTTCACCGGAATCGGCCAGCACATGGAATTCATGGGAGCCGGTACCGCCAATGGAGCCGTTGTCGGCGATCACCGGACGGAAGTCGAGGCCAAGACGGGTAAAGATCCGTGTATAGGCGTCGTACATCTTCTGGTAGGTGTCCTGCAACGAAGCCTCGTCCACGTGGAAGGAGTAGGCGTCCTTCATGATGAACTCGCGTGAACGCATGACGCCGAAGCGCGGACGAATCTCGTCGCGGAACTTGGTCTGGATCTGATAGAAGTTGGCCGGCAGCTGCTTGTAGCTGGAGACCTCGCGGCGCACCAGATCCGTGATCACTTCCTCGTGGGTCGGGCCGACACAGTAATCGCGCTCATGACGGTCCTTGAGGCGCAGCAGTTCCGGACCGTACTGTTCCCAGCGGCCGGATTCCTGCCACAGCTCGGCGGGCTGGATGGCTGGCATCAGCACTTCCTGAGCTCCGGCGCGATCCATTTCCTCGCGCACCACACGTTCCACCTTGCGCAGTGTCTTCAGACCCAGTGGTAACCAGGTGTAGAGGCCCGACGTCAGGCGGCGAATCATCCCGGCACGCAGCATCAACTGATGGCTGACGACTTCAGCGTCAGCCGGGGTTTCCTTCATGGTGGCGATGAGAAGCTCGGTGGCACGCATGGATCAGGAGTTTCCTTCAATACGTAAAGACGAGTCGCCGCCGGTGACAACGGCGACAGATTGTTCCGCATTGTACGGGGATCGCGGGGTGGCGGCAAAAGTCATGATGCCTGGCAGCGTTGAAGGCTCTGCGGGGGCGACTTGCTGCCGGACATCTCCATCAGCGGCGGTTACGTATCAGGTGTATCAACAGGCCGGCGACCAGGCCCCAGAAGGCCGAGCCAATTCCCAGCAGGGTGATCGATGAGGCGGTGATCAGGAAGGTTACCAACGGCGCATCGAGGTCGGTGTCACTGTGGAAGGCACTGCGCAGACCATTGCCCAGAGTGCCCATCAGTGCCAGTCCAGCGAAGGACATCACCAGGGCCTGGGGCAGCGCGGTGAACAGAGCGGTCACTGTTGCGCCGAGCAGGCCCAGCACCAGATAGGCGATGCCCGCCGAGATACCGGCGATGTAACGTCGCCGAGGGTCTCGGTGGGATTCTTCCCCCACGCAGGGAGCGGCGCTGATGGCGGCAAGGTTGATGCCATGGCCGCCGAAGGGAGCCATCAACAGAGAAGCAAGGCCGGTCCAGCGCAATGCCGCCGCTACCGGTGGTTGAAAACCTGCGGAACGAATGATGGCGATGCCCGGCAGGTTCTGGGTTGCCATGGTGACCAGAAACAACGGCACTCCGACGCCGAGACATACCTTCAGCGAGAATTGTGGTGTCGTCCACTGCGGAGTGGTCAGCGCCAGCTCGATGCTGGATGTGTCCAGCTGTCCCAGCGCCAGAGTGAGAACGATGCCCGCCACCAGTACTACCGGTATCGCCATACTGGGCAGCCAGCGCCGAGCGGTGATCCAGCAGGCCAGCAGTGCCAGAGGCAGCACCGGTTCGATCTCCACCGCCTGAAAGACATCAAGACCGAAGGGTAGCAGGATGCCAGCCAGCATCGCCGCCGCCAGCGATGCCGGCACTGCGTTCATCAGTCGTGTCATCACATCGCTCATGCCAACCACCATCAGCAACAGCGAACTGACCACAAAGGCGCCCAATGCCTGCTCGAAGGGCACGCCGGGAAGTTGAGTGATCAGCAATGCGGCTCCGGGCGTTGTCCAGGCCGTGAGCAAGGGGATGCGGTGGCGCCAGGACAGCCCCAGTGATGTCAGCCCCATGCCGATGCCCAATGCCCACATCCAGGAACCGATCTGTGCCTGGTCGGCGCCCGCGGCGGCGGCGGCCTGGAAGATGATGGCGGCGGAACTCGAGTAGCCGATCAGTACCGCTACGCAGCCTGCAACCACCGCAGACAGACTGATGTCGTGACGCAGGCTGCGGGGCGTTGGGGCGTCGGTTGTCACGCCAGAAGTGCTGGTGGCAGGCGCTCCAGTGTCAGGCACGCTTCTGTGGGGCATGGTCAGGTTCTCGCAGAGCTGTTCCTGCAGGGCTGTTGCGGTCGAGGTTGGCCGTGCAGGGCTTGTTGTCGCACGATTCACAGTTGTGCGTTATAACGGTCACCAGCAGAAAAATACCACTGTGCGCTATAGCGCACAACGGCTCTTGGCGTAGTGGCTCTTGACACAATGGGTTCTCGAGCAGCGACGCTCGAGACAGTGAGCGAGAGCGAGAGAGGAGCATGCGCATGCAGGATATCGCAGGGCATATTGCCACTACGCTCAGGCGTTTGAGGCAACAACAGGGCTGGAGCCTCGACCAGGCGGCGCGATTGACGGGGGTGAGCAAGGCCATGCTCGGGCAGATCGAGCGTAGCGAGTCGAGCCCGACCGTCTCGACGTTATGGAAGATCGCCAGCGGCTTTCGCGTCAGTCTATCGGAATTGCTGGAAGGCGCTGACGAGACGGTGGGGCTGCGTCAGCGTGATGGCCATGAACGTGTCTGGGGAGAGGATAGTGCGGGAATGCAGGCGCGGGTGCTGTTTCCGTTTGATCCTCAACTGGGGTTCGAGATGTTCGAAGTGGAGCTGGCGCCGGGTGCGGAAAGTGCATCCAGCCCCCATGCTCCCGGAGTCGTCGAGCATATCGTGGTGCTGGAAGGCAGTCTGGCCTTGCAGGTTGGCGAGCAGTGGCAGCATCTGGCAGTCGGCCAGGGACTGCGCTTTCAGGCCGATCAACCGCATCTGATGCGTAATGCCGGGGAAGGGCGTCTGCGTTTCCATGACGTCATTCACTATCGTCCGCCGGTTTCCTCCAGCAATTCAGCAAGCTGATCCGGGTGGTAGCGCTCGAGGAGGGCCCACAGAATTGCGGCCGTCTGTGCATCGGGCAGGCCCCGATGATCGGTGGGACGGAAGTGCATCTGGAAAGCTCGTAGTGTGCGGTGGGTATCCTCATCCAGAATGCCGCTGGGCGAGAGCTCGTAACCCCAGGCAGCCAGCGCCCGCTGCAGTTGTTCGAGGCTGGGAGGTGTGAGTCGGAACCGGTCAAGCCAGGCAGCAACACGCTTGTCCTCCGGCCAGGCGCCAATACCGGCCTCATGCAATTGCTGCCAGGGAAAGGCCGGACCCGGGTCGAGCTTGCGATGTGGCGCCACGTCGGAGTGGGCCAGCACGTCTTCGGGATCAAGCTGATGGCGACGCATCAGGTCCTGCAGCAGTTGCACCAGCGCTTCGGTCTGGGCGTCGGGGAAAGGTGCCCAGCTCAGATCGCGATGAGTGGGGTCGTCGCCAGGCCAGGGGCCGTCCGGACCGGCGTTGACAATCTCGATGCCGATCGAGGTGTCGTTGAGATAGCGATGGCCGCGCCAGTAGCTGGATCCGGCATGCCAGGCGCGCCGTGACTCGTCGACCAACTGGTAGATCACCGGCTGGCCCTGCAGCCTTCGTGTCGGCAGAGGCACCAGGTAATGGCTGCTGACATGGGGGCCAGTGAGGGCGCGCAGCGAATCGTCGAGGTTCTCGTCGGTGTAGTGCAGGATCAAGTAGCGGACACGGCTTTCCTCGGCTCGGGCCGGCTGACGATGGTCGACCACATAACCGTCACGTGGCTCCAGTAGCGGGCCCGTCGAGGCAGTATGTCGAGTGCCCTGGGGAGAGCCGTCGCAGGCAGCGAGAAGCGCCGCCGTCAGCAGCAGGGCGCAAGGCCGACGTGCTGTCCCTGGATCGAGCAGTGCCTTCATGCGAGGTTCATGATCTGTCGGATGAGCAGCCCCAGAATCAGGGTCGAAGCGATGCTGGTCAGGGTGCCCAGCAGCACATACTCGGTCAGTTTGCGATCCGGGTTTTCCTTGAGATCTCCATAACGCAGTACCGACTTGGCAGTGACCACGAATCCCACCGCCGTGATCTGATCCAGCAGGGTCAAGGTCAACACCAGCAGGCGCTCGACGATGCCGACGCGCGCCCCGGCGGCGCTCAGGGTGCCGCCATCATCCAGCTGTTCCGCCATGGGTTTCATCAGCATGGCAATCATGATCGACATCGGCCGAGTCACGATCAGATAGGCGATCATCAGACACAGGGTAGTGCTGGAGGTCAGCAGTCCCAGTCCCTGTTGCAGCGGCGCCAGGCTGGTCGCGAGAACCAGCCACAGCAGGCCGATGATCAACAGGTGCAACAACTGGTCGATGACAAAGGCCTGCAATGGATGCTCGGGCCGACGCCGCTGCAGATGCACCTTGCCGAGGTCGATCAGCCAGTGGCTGGCGCCGAGTAATGCGGCCACGGGCAGCGCCATAAGGCCTCCATCGGTGAACAGCCACAGGGCGACCAGGGCAAGGAGCCCGTGGACCAGGGCGTGCTTCAACAAACACCGCGAGCGAGCTCCATGCTGTTGGCGGTCGGCGATCCAGGTGCCGGGTTGCAGCAGGAAGTCGCCGATCAGGTGAGCGAGCACCAGAGCAAGCGGGACAAGGGGATCCACGGCAGTCATCCTTGAGTCTCCGTTGTGGTAATGGGAGGGAGGTCGTGGTGTAGAAGATCATGGTGTAAAAGGTAGTGGCGAAAGTACGCCAGACTGGCGTTGAGCAGATCCCAGCGAGCCACCTGCAGGCGTTTGTGAACGCTTGGCTGGCGAATCCCCAATAGCGTTGCCAGGCGTGCCTGGGTAATCCCCGGCTCGCCCAGACACAGTGCCACACTTTGCGCGGAATTTGTCGACCAGCCGTCGAGCATTTCATCGAGGTAACGAACCACCAGTTCCTCGGCGGGGCCCACACCGGCCAGTACCAGGCGGCGGTCGGTGTCGGACAACTGGTCAAGGGCTCGTCCCGAGTCAATGAAGGGGGCGTCATTGGCATCGTCGAGGGATTGGTCGTGGGCCCACCTCGCATCGCCGATGGCCAGGCTGATGCGTGCATCCCAGCGCTGATCAGCTGGGCTGGCAGCGATCAGTCCGGCACGCAATGCCACGGCGGCGTCGAGCCCTGCATCGATCTGGTGCAGGGCCAGTTGGAAGCCATCACCGCGGAAGCGTGACCAGGCACCATTGTGGCGTTGGGCAAGCGCTTCCAGGTCGTTATCCAGCTGCTTGTACAGCAATTGGGTAGTGCTCTGTTGGGAAGCGACCAGATCCCCGGTCAGCACCGCTATCCTGGTGGTCGGCATCACGTTCCTCTCCATATCGACTGCTGTCAGAATTATAGCCTTTATGGGCTATTTTTCAATTTTATAGCCATTTGGGGCTATTAATGCATGGGGTTATGATTACGAGCCGGCACATGTTCGTTCCCGACGAACATGCACACTTCCCACATCCCTGTGGGTCGGCTATTCGTGTTCCCGACACGAACACGCACTTCCCACATCCATGTGGGTCGCGAGCCATGGGCTACTGGGCGTGAGGCCTGGCTTTCGGACAGCGCTTTCATTGTGGTTCATGGTCGGCTTTCGTACACTCGTTTGACTGATGGGAAATACCCGTTTCCTCTGCTTCTTCTGCATGGAGAGATTGTTCGCATGGCGTTTGATTCCACTTCCACCTATGTTGCCACCGATGCCCTCAAGCAGGCCGTCAACGCTGCGGTGGTGCTCGAGCGCCCTCTGCTGATCAAGGGCGAGCCCGGTACCGGCAAGACCCTGCTGGCAGAGGAACTTGCGGCGTCGCTGGGCACACGCTTGATCACCTGGCACATCAAATCGACCACCCGCGCTGCTCAGGGACTCTACGAGTATGACGCCGTGAGCCGCCTGCGTGATTCCCAGCTCGGGGTAGCGGGGGTCGAGGACGTGGCCAATTACCTGCGCCCCGGCAAATTGTGGGAGGCGTTTACCGCGGATGAGCGGGTGGTACTGTTGATCGACGAGATTGACAAGGCCGATATCGAGTTCCCCAATGATCTACTGCAGGAACTCGACCGCATGGAGTTTCATGTCTATGAGACCGGAGAGACCATTCGTGCGCGTCATCGCCCCATCGTGGTGATCACCTCCAACAATGAGAAGGAGCTGCCGGATGCTTTCCTGCGTCGCTGCTTCTTCCACTACATCGACTTCCCGGATCGCGACACCATGGAACGCATTGTCGATGTGCACTTCCCGGAAATCGCGCCTCGCCTGGTCAGCGAGGCACTGGAGGTGTTCTTCGAATTGCGCGAGGCGCCGGGGCTGAAGAAGAAGCCATCCACGTCGGAGCTGGTCGACTGGCTGAAACTGCTGCTGGCCGACGAGATCTCTCGCGAGGCGTTGTATCAGCGCGATCCGGTCAAGGCGATTCCGCCTCTGGCTGGCGCCCTGGTCAAGAACGAGCAGGATACGGCGCTGCTCGAGCGCCTTGCTTTCATGGCCCGGCGCCGGGGGCGCTGAGCCGTGTTTCTTGAACTCTTCGATACGCTGCGGCGCCATCAGGTGCCGGTATCGCTGCGCGAGCTGCTGGACCTCCATGCCGCGGTCGACCGTGGTTTGGCCTTCGCTGACGTCGAGGACTTCTATCAGCTTGCTCGCACGGTGATGGTCAAGGACGAGCGCCACTTCGACCGCTTCGATCGGGCCTTTGCGGCCTGGCTCGGAGCGGTGGAAAGCCTCGATGCGGCCATTGAGGCATTGATCCCGGACGACTGGCTGAGGCGTGAATTCGACAAGCATCTCAGCGATGAGGAGAAGGCAAAGGTCGAGTCACTCGGTGGGCTGGAGAAACTGATCGAGACCTTCAAGAAACGTCTCTCCGAACAGCAGAAGCGTCACGCCGGTGGCAACAAGTGGATCGGAACTGGCGGTACCAGCCCCTTCGGCGCTTATGGCTACAATCCCGAGGGCATTCGCATCGGCCAGGATGGGTCGCGTCAGCGGCGTGCGGTCAAGGTCTGGGACGAACGTCGCTTTCGCGATTACGACGATGACCAGACGCTGGGACCACGCAATATCAAGCTGGCGCTGCGTCGGCTGCGGCGCTTTGCTCGTCAGGGCGCCGCGGATGAATTCGATATCGATGCCACCATTCGTGATACCGCTCGAGATGCTGGCCTGCTCAATGTCCGCATGCGCCCACCGCGTCACAATGCGGTCAAGGTGCTGCTGTTTCTCGATGTCGGTGGCTCGATGGATGATCACGTGCGCGTCTGCGAGGAACTGTTTTCGGCGGCGCGTGCCGAGTTCAAACACCTCGAGCACTTCTACTTTCACAACTGCCTCTATGAAGGTGTCTGGCGCAACAACGTCCGCCGCCACCGCGAGCAATTCTCGACGCTGGAGCTGTTGCGCACCTTCGGCAGCGACTATCAGGTGGTGATTGTCGGCGATGCCGCCATGTCACCCTACGAGATCACTCACCCCGGTGGCAGTGTCGAGCACTTCAACGACGAAGCCGGGGCCGTGTGGCTGCAACGTCTGGTCGATCACTTCCCGCAACTGGTGTGGCTGAATCCCCATCCTCAACGCTTCTGGGAATTCACTCATTCCACCCAGTTGATCCGGCAGGTGATCGGCGAGCGCATGTACGGCATGACCCTCGAGGGACTGGATGCCGCCATGCGTAATCTGGTCTCGGGAAGGCCACAGAGCTGAGTCTGTGGCGCTCGCACGGGCACTGTGGCTGATCGCTCAATGTTATCGGTATGCGCCAATCAGAATGGCGGGATCCCGCTCGCCGTTACCCTGCGCCACCTGCTGGCGCATGATCTGAGCGGCGAGTCCGGACATGGGCACGGCGGAGGTTGAGCGCTGGCCTTGGGCGACGGCCATGTCGAGGTCCTTGAGCAGGGTGCGCAGATGCCATTTCGGCGCTTCGAAGTCGCGTTCGGCCATGCGCGGTGCCAGCATGCGGAAGGGAGTGGAGTCGGCAAAGCCGCCCGCCAGTGCCTCACACAGCCGAGTAGCATCCACGCCACTGACCTCGGCCATGGCGACCATCTCGGCGATGGCTGCGGCCGCGCATCCGACCAGCATCTGATTGCAGATCTTGGTCACCTGGCCTGCTCCGACCTCGCCCATGTGTGTGATCCGTGCCGCCAGCGGCTCGAGAATCGGACGCACGGCTTCGATATCCCCGGCGCTGCCGCCACACATGATGGCCAGGCTTCCGGCCTCGGCTCCGGCCACGCCACCCGATACCGGCGCGTCGACCCAACTCACGCCATATTCGTCATTCATGACGGTAGCCAACTCGCGGGTCACCTCGGGGTCGCTGCTGGACAGGTCGATCAGGCGTTGGCCTGGCCGGGCATGGCGGGCGATGCCGTCATCTCCAAGCACCAGTTCACGGACCACCCCGGTATTGGCCAGACACATCATGATCACGTCGACGCTCTGCACCAGCTCGCCAATGCTGGTTGCAAGCTCTGCTCCGGTGGCCTCGGCCACTTCCCGCGCCTTGTCCGCTGAACGGTTCCACAGCACCAGCGGGTAGCCGGCGGCGGCCAGTCGCCTGGTCATGGGGTCGCCCATCAGGCCGATACCGATGAAACCGAGCCGGGGTAGGGTCATGGAGTCTCTCCTCGATAGTCATTGTTGATAATGGATGAGATTATTGTTTGCATCGCATGTCTACATAAATTGCCATAATGTTGAGTCTTCGCCAGAGCAGCAGGTCACATCGACTGAACCGTGAATTTGATGTCCAACAGGCCCCTCAAGCCCGGTGTGATGGCATCGCCTGTATGGGACAGGGGCCCGTTGGTCGTATCTGACGGCTATGTTGGGTCACTATGTTGGCTAGACTGTTTCCAGCACAGCGGATAAAGAACTGGTCATAAAGGCACTGGACGATGCCTTGGACCGACGAGGACCACTGGAGGAGTTGATGTTCCACTCGGATCGCAGGACTGCAAGGTGCCGGGTGTTTCCGGGTTGCCTACTACACAGCATGGGTAAGGGGCAGTGCCCGAAATAGAGCATCAGGAGAATGGGGCTCAATGGAGTCCCGCCAACCATTCAATCCGGATATCCAGGAGTTGGTGGTGATTCCGTCTAGAGGACCAGATTGTCCAATGCCGAACGTCCGACGGCCTGTCGTAATGCAGCCACCACATCGTCGGGTAATGGCAGTCCTTCCTCGAGATACTGTACTTTCTTGCGTAGCCCCGCCTGTCCTGGTAGCCGTACAGGGGCGTTTTCATTGACAGGAGATGAAGAAAGACACTGTTCGGCAAGGTAGTCGGTTTCATCAAGAAAAGCCTCAATACCACCAAACTGTGCTGGGTCGATCACCATGGTCATGACAGACGCCCCCCATCCGGTGGGACTATCCTTGCGACCAAAGCCACTCAACGCCGACGTCAGCGCTTCAACCATCAATGCCAATGCAAATCCCTTGTGACCAAACGCCATTTCTCCCAATGGCAAAATAGTTGCAGGAGGAGTGGTGAAGGCATCCTCTGGGTTGTTGCTCAGTGTCCCCTCTGGAGTTAGCAATACGTGGTGCAGTAGTGATTTCCCCTCTTGTCGTGCCTTGGCCACACTGCCATTGGTAATGACCGACATACTGACATCTATCAGCATGGGGTGCGTGCGACCAGGAATGCCAACGGCGATCGGATTGGGAGTATAGACAGATTCCGTACCGCCATACGGCGCAACCGATGCGACCGCGGGGTCCGAGCTCATGATGATTGGTACGAGCCCTTGCTCGACGATTTTGGGCAAGTAGGCTGCCAGACAAGCAATATGATGAGAGCGCTTGATACTGGAAACACCAATACCGAACTCCTGTGCCGCTTGGCTGCACTTGGCTAATGCTTGTTGGACCACATAGGGGCCCAACAGATAATGCGCATCCACCAGCGATGAAACTGGCCCCCGCTGAGTGAGCTCAAGAATACCATGATCACCCTTGGCATGATTGGCCTCGAGATCCAACAGGTAGCCGTTGGCCAGTTTCACCCCATGGGTATGATGGCCCAGAAGATCTCCTTCAACGAGAACCTCCGCAGTGACACGGGCAACTTCCTGACTCACTTCCCTTTCCACAAAAAGGCGAGTGAGAAGATCAAGCAGATGATTATACTGATACCGTGTAGTCATAGTTGCCTCAAGAATTATACGTTGGACCGCTGTGTGTAGCCTTTATAAATGGCCATGATCAGAGGGGAACACCAAATAAAAATAACCATGATTCCAAGGGTTGCGCTAATGGGACGAGCAAAAAAGCTGGTTAAGTCGCCACCGGTTCTCATCATCGCACTCATGAAGTTATTCTCTACCGTAGTGCCAAGTACAAGCCCGAGAATAGCTGGCGCCACCGGGAAATCATTGGAAATCAACAGGTGTGAGATTAGCCCTATGATCAGCATGATCCAGACATCTGTCATGCTGTTGTTGATGGCGAAAGCACCCACAATACAGAAGCATAGAATAATAGGCATCAACACTCGGCTAGGTGTAAGAATGAAGATCTTCGACAGCCTGATAGCCATGTAGCCTATGGGTAGCATCATGAGGTTGGCAAGTATAAATACTATGAAAAGTGCATAAATCAATCCCGATCCATCCATGAAAATGGTTGGTCCAGGATTCATGCCTTTCATGTACAACACGCCAATGACAATTGCCGTAATGGAGTCACCCGGTATACCAAACACCAATGCTGGCACCCAGGCACCACTGATGCCAGAGTTGTTGGCGGAGCTGGCGTCCACTATTCCCTCAATATGGCCCTTTCCGTACTGGCTTTTATCCTTTGATTTTCCTTTGCTTACCGCGTACGAAATCCAGGCCGCGATGTCGGCGCCGGCACCAGGAAGGGCTCCAATGAGCGTGCCTATTGAACTTCCTCTCAGCATGTTTGGCCAATATTTCTTTACATGGACTGGCACTTGGGAGAATACGTTATCGCTTGAGGTCATGTTGACCTTTTTGTTTTCCGAGTGTGACCCATAATATTTCATCAGCTCACTAAGTGCGAACATACCTATCATTACGGGAATGAAATTTACCCCTGCCATTAAATCGGGAACACCAAACGTGAATCTCGGCGCGCCGCTCATCATGTCAAGACCAACCGTGGAAAGCAGAAGGCCAAAGAGTAGTGAGAGAGATGCCTTGATCTTCGAACCAGATGAAATGAAGATTGAACAGCTCAGGCCAAGAATTGCTAGCCAGAAATATTCAAATGCGCTGAACTTCAGGGCAACTTCTGCTAGGAATTGTGCTACGACTATTAAAACCACTGTGCCAAAAATGCCACCAAAAACAGAACAGACAAGATTGATTCCAAGAGCTTCTCTGGCCCTGCCTTGGCGAGCCAGCATGTGAGACTCTCCCACATAAGCTGCCGAAGCAGGTGTGCCTGGAATATTCAGGTATGTTCCCGGAATGTCCCCAGCAAATATGGCCATGGCTGAAGTGGCGACAATGGCCGCGATAGCTGGTGTAGGATCCATATAAAAAGTCACGGGAACCAGCAGGGCGACGGCCATGGTTGCAGTCAGCCCAGGTACGGCACCAACAAATATACCAAACAAGGATGCCGCCAGGATAACCAGCAATGTATCAACGGTGAGAACCAGATTTAGGCCATTGATAAAGGTGTCCATTACAGGCTCCCCTCAAATAATGTTCCCTGCGGTAGGGGGATCAGTAGATAGTGGGAAAACAAGAAGTAAATAACGGCTGAGAGAATTGCAGAGGAAGAAAAAGCAATCAGGAACCTGGTCTTTCGAATCATCATTAACGAAAACATGATGATAAACATCGTGAGCAATGTCCCGAGAAAATCGCTTGATAGAATATAAAATACAATTAATGCGGCGGGAAGGAGGGAGGTAAGAAGTTTGCGAGGGGCATTGATCTTTATGCCCATGTCCTGGCATCTAGAGATCAGAAGTCTAATATTGTTGAGCTGGCTCAATGATAGTGCTAACCCACCTATACAGAATCCCCCCCCGATAAGGGAGGGAAAGAGGGAGGGACCGAACTGAAGGCTGGGTAGGGTCGGGAATTTCTGAGCAGTCACAATTGTTACAATGCCTGCCAGAATGAATCCCAGGCCAATAAGTAAATCCCTCATTGCCGCCCCTTAGTTAGCTAAGCCAACTTGCTCTACGATATTGCCGAAGACTTGGTCCATCTCTGCCATGAACTTCCCAAATTCTTCCGCATTACGCCACTCGGTACCAAAACCTTGCTGTTTCATGAAGTCCTGATAGGTATCGCTTTTATATGCCTCTTCCAACGCCTCCTCCAGGGTGGCGACAACTTCGGGGGGCATTCCTTTTGGTCCGGCGATTCCGCGCCATTCACCCACTTGATAATCACTGCCGATTTCTTCTCGAAGAGTGGGAACATTGGGGAAGCTGGGAATCCGTTCAGGCGACATAACAGTAAAGCTCTTCACCTTGCCGGCTTCAATCATCGAGCGCGCTTCGGGGACTGAGCTTGGTACGATATCAATACCGCCAGAGACAAGTTCCGTCATAGCGGGTGCTGCGCCTTCGCTGGGAATCCAGGAAACGCGATCCGCTTCTATTCCCTGATCCATCAGAAAACCTGCGAATGCAAGGTGCCATACACCACCTAGACCGGTGCCTGATGCGGTGAAAGTACCTTTTGGCTCTGTGCGGATAGCTTCCACCAGCTCTTCCAGACTTTCATAAGGTGAATCGGCGGCGACTTGTACTCCCGGGAAGTCATAATTTATCTGACCAATAGGAGTGAAATCCTCATAGGTGAGATCCGTCAGCCCCAGCCAATGCATCATGTTGACCTCACCCGTGGCCAAGCCGATGGTGTAGCCATCTGGGGCCGCATTCAACATGGCAGTATGGCCAACAACGCCACTCCCTCCTGTGCGGTTGACCACATTGACCGTCTGGCCCAGCTGCTCTTCCAGCGCCCGCCCGATAGTACGTGCGGTGGCGTCGGTGCCACCTCCAGCTGCCCACGGAACGACCAAAGTAATGGGCCGCTCGGGATAGTCAGCCAAGGCCGCTCCTGAGGCAAAAACAAATGTCGCGACGATGCCTGTTACCATGAGATGTTTGCACATATTGGATGTAATTGTCGTTTTCATAGTGCCCTCGGTATTGTTGATAGTTGTTTGGTATTTTCTTCTCTAGCCGTGGCCTAGAGTACTTCCATAAGCATGTCAAAGAAGTCTTGTTTAGTTGCAGGTCTTGGGTTGGTGGCTGTGGAATGATCTTCGTAAGCCCACTGTGCGGCTTGATCGAACATGCTTTCTGTCACTCCAAGTTCGCCAAGTCGCCTTGGCATGCCCAGTTTGATATTGATCCTGTCGAACTCCGCAGCCAGGTCGACCTCTGGGGTAAGTCCCATGGCTTCCTTGATGTTTTCGTACTTTTTCTCACAGTGGCTTTCGTTGAAACGCAATACTGTTGGCATGAGTAGTGCATTCAACGTGCCATGATGTAGACCGAGTTCGTGTAACCCGCCCAAGGCATGGGAAAGCGAGTGGACCGCTCCCAGACCTTTTTGAAATGCCATGGCTCCTTCCAGCGCGGCCATCATCATTTCTCTTCTGGCCTCGAGGTTCTGTCCGTTCTCGACAGCGTCAAAGAGATGGCGACTGGCACGTCTCAAGCCATCCATAGCAATGGCTTCGGCGGGAGGGTTCACCTTGGGGCTCAGGTATGTCTCGATGCAGTGAGCAATCGCATCCATGCCGGTAGCCGCGGTGAGGTAAGTGGGCAAGCCAAGGGTGAGCACTGGATCGCAGATAGCCACGGTAGGGATCAAGTGGGGCGAAAGGAACCCTAGCTTACGGCTATCCTGCATAGTGATGAGAGATGCTCGGCCTACCTCGCTACCAGTGCCCGCTGTCGTGGGTACCGCAATCAACGGGAGCACAGCTTCGCCGATGCGTGCAGACCCTCCGTCGATAACAGCATACTGGCGCAAGGGCGCGGGATGAGTTGCCATCAGTGCCACAGCCTTGGCTAGATCAATACTGGAACCACCACCAACGGCGACGATGCCATCACACCCCTGTAGTTTGAGGTGGTTTAGTGCTCGGTCGACAGCTTCTTCCGTCGGATTGGCCGGCGTTTCATTGAAAATTATCGCAGTCGCGGAAAGTTGTGCGGCGTTCACCACGCTTTCCAGCACTGGGGTGGCGCTCAATCCCTTATCGGTGATGAAGAGGGGGGTTGTGATACCCAGCTGGTTCAGCTCATTGGCTAGCTCATCAATGGCGTGATCACCGAATTGTATTTTGGTCAAATAGTTGATTAAGTCAGCCACGATGCCACCCTGAATGTGTGTTGTTGTAGGTCTTTCTGTACTTTGCTACCACCATTCTTTAACTGCATGTTAATGCTGAAAAATCATCACAGATTCTTGCCTGTCCTACGTGCAGATAACAGGCGGTGTCCCTTGTGCCATGACAGCAATCTAGAACAAATGAATATTGTATTCAATAATCATTATGTGGGACGATAGTCTAACCGACCCCCGTTGAGGGGCTCGTCGGAGTGCATGCTCATCGGAGACCCCGTGATGTGTGCCTTGCCTTTGGAACATCGGTCAGTATCCGCTCGAGGTAGACAATGAATCTCATCAATTCACCATCGGTTATCATTCGACTCAATCCCAGAGATAACGTGGGGGTTGCTGCGCAAGCGGTGCCTGAAGGCTTTCCTGTCGACGAAGAAGGCACGCTGTCCCGCGAGAACATAGATGCCGGTCACAAGGTGGCTTTATCATTTATTGGACAAGGAAAACCCGTATACAAATATGGCCAGGTTATTGGCTTGGCAGTGCAAGATATTGTTCCGGGTGAACACGTGCATACGCACAATATCGAGATGAGCAAGCGCGACTTGTCATTGAAGGGTTTTCAGCCCTACCCGAGGACTGGCGTGACGTGTCAATCTCGGACTTTCCAGGGTTTTATGCGTCGTAATGGCAGCGTAGGTACACGCAACTACATTGGCATCCTGTCCACGGTCAACTGCTCAGCCACAGTGGCCAAGGCGGCAGCCGACTCACTTGATCAATCTGCTGAGCTCAGCCAAATGGGCTTCGATGGTGTTGTGGCCATCACACATGGTACCGGCTGTGCCATCAACACTGAGTCAGAGGGCTTCGCGTTTCTCGAACGTGTCATTGCCGGTTATGCTCAACATCCCAATTTTGCCTTCGTATTGATCATCGGCCTGGGCTGTGAGACCAACCAGGTAAAGGCGCTGGTACAACGGTCTGGACTTGAGGATGCCTCACGGCTCTCCTACTTCAATATTCAGGAAGCCGGTGGTACCCGCTCCAGTATCAAGATGGCGCGCGAACGCATTATGGAAATGGCAGTGCAGCATGGGCCCATGGTGCGTCAGTCCGTTCCTCTCGAGCATTTAGTCGTCGCCCTGCAGTGTGGTGGCTCGGATGGCTACTCCGGGATTACCGCCAACCCTGCTCTGGGCCATGCGGCTGATCTCATTGTGCAACAGGGAGGTAGTGTCATTCTTGGGGAAACCCCCGAGATCTATGGCGCCGAGAACCTCTTGGTCGATCGTGCCACCGACGAGAGCATTGCCCAGAAACTGCTTGATCGTATCGATTGGTGGATGCACTACACCGAGATCAATGGAGCAGAGCTCAACAACAACCCCTCGCCGGGCAATAAAGCCGGTGGACTGTCGACCATCCTCGAGAAGTCGCTTGGCGCAGTGGCAAAAGGGGGAACTTCCAGCCTCAACGATGTGTTGGAGTATGCTGAGCGGATGACCCAGCGCGGCTTCAACTTCATGGACAGTCCAGGTTATGACCCCATATCGGTGACAGGTCAGATCGCTTCCGGTTCCAACGTGGTGTGTTTCACCACAGGCCGCGGCTCAGTCTCCGGCTTCAAGCCCGCACCGTGTCTCAAGCTCGCCACCAATACCCCCATGTATGAGAAAATGCAGGAGGATATGGACATCAACTGCGGTGTCATTGTCGACGGAACCGCCAGTGTCGAAGTAGTCGGTGAACAGATCTTCGAGCAGATCATCGCTATCGCCTCTGGCGACATGAGTGCTAGCGAGTCGTTGGGTTATGGCAACAACGAATTCGTGCCATGGATGGTCGGTGCTGTCACGTGATCATCATTGGGGGCAAGCGATAGGCGGGATATGACGAAAACGCTGAGAGATCAACTCTATGCTGCTCTAAGACAGGGCATCGATGGTGGAGGCCTTGAGCCAGGTCTAGTACTGCTCGAGGGGCACATCGCCAAACTGTTCGGCATCAGCCGTTCACCCGTGCGTCAGACGCTGAGTCAGCTGCATGACGAGTGCCTGATTTGCCGTTTCGAGGGACGCGGTTATCTGGTCGGTGTGACTCCCGAAGAGGTGGTGCGCCGTCCTCTCAGCGAAGCTGATTTCCAGCAGTCAGGACAAGCTCCCAAGGTGGATCGTACTGTTTCCTGGCGAGCGAATCTCGATAGCGTTGAGCATGATGTCGTCCTTTGTTCCATCAAAGGGGCATTCGAGTTGAATGAGCTGCAGCTGTCCAAAGCACTCAATGTCAGTCGAACCGTTGCTCATCAGATCATGTTGCATCTACAGTCGATTGGCCTGGTGGAGAAGATCAAGTATAACAGCTGGAATGTAGTGCCTATGGATGATGAGCGGCTCCACAATCTCTATGAAGCCCGTCGTCAACTAGAGCCCTATATGATCGCCAGAGCGGCTCGCAATATTTCCAATAATGCACTAGATGGTTATATTGAAAAGCTGCATTGTGCTGCCAAGTGTTATCCGGCCATCGAAGGAGAGTTATTGGATGAGTTGGAGAATGACCTCCATCATACTGCCATCAACCTTGGTGGAAATCAGGAGATCATGAATATGCTCAAGCGAACACATCCTATCTTACTGATCAGCAAGCATCTTCTTGGTAGAGTTCTGGAATTTCCTGATCAGGATCCCTTCTTTGATGAGCATCTTCGAGTGTTCGAAAAAATGCGATCCAGGCAGCCAGAAAAGGCGGGAGAGGCACTTCTAGAACACTTGACCCTCTCAGAATCCAAGGTGTTGGACCGACTCATTCATTTCAGAGAATCTGGGGATGTCGTCATCCCAAACTATCTTCGCTAGAAAAAAAACGGGTTTCCAGCGATGCTCGGTCCTGATATGGGGGCGTGTATCAGCACAGTGAATAGAGTTTATTTCAAGCCTCGATAATTCCGAGTCATGTGATTGTTTGGTGAAATTCTATGCTATTTCATGATGCATTTTCTCATCTCGCTTCCTGATTTTTTTCTGTCTGTGCGAGGTTCAGGTAGTAACGACAGAGATCCAATCATGGAAGTGGCATTCGAGGCTTGAGCAGATCCTCGAGTAGATCGATATCGACATGAATACCGACATCGTCGACGAGTATCTCGTGATACCGGTCACGATGGCGCTGAATGACACTCTTTCCTCCTTCATCGCCCTGCAATGCGCGCAGTTCGGGCCAGAAATCGCGGCCGATGATCACCGGGTGACCGGGGCGCCCAGCGTGGGAAGGGCGAACAATGCGCGATTGCCCCGCCTGACGCTGCAGCATGTGAAATGTCTCGAGCCGTATGCTGGGCATATCACCGAGCAGAATGGCCGCGGCGTTGACTTGACGTAGCGCGTCGTCCTTCTCGAGCAGGCCAATGGCTTCGGCCAGGCTGGCCCCCAGACCGGCCTCGGCATTGTGCACACGCAGAACTGGTGTTGCATGAGGGAGGCCAAGAGCAGCGGTTTCATCATCACTGCGCAGCACGACGCGGAGCGGTGTAAATGCCTTGCTGGCTTGTGACACGATGCTCGCCAAAAGCAGCTGCCCGTCAGGCAAAGGGGCGAGTCGTTTGTCCTGTGGCCCGAAGCGGTGCGAGAAGCCCGCGGCCAGCACCACACCCACGACTTCCTCATGGTGAGATGCAGACCCTTCATGCCTGTTGTTGACGATCATGAGGTTGCCTCTTGCGGGCCGCGGTAGCGGAGCGTTTCCACCAGCAGTGAGAAAGCCGGAGAGGATTGGCGTCGGTTGGGATAATAGAGGTGGAAACCCGGAAAGGGGGCGCACCAGTCGTCGAGGACCTGGATCAGGCGCCCGGAAGCGATGTGCTGGTGGACCATATCCTCCAGTATGAACGCCAGACCGAGCCCCGATAATGCGGCGGCCACAATCTGCTGAGGGTCATTGACCGTCAGTTGCCCGTCGGTCTTCACCTTCATCTCATGCCCATCCTTCTCGAACTCCCAGGTATACAGGGCTCCAGAGGCCTGGAATCGCATGTTGATGCAGTTGTGTCGAGTCAGGTCGTGAGGCGTTTGCGGTATCGGGTGTCGGGAGAAGTAACCCGGGCTGGCTACTGCTACCAGGCGTATGTCCGGACCGATCCGAGTCGCGATCATATCGCGCTCCACTTGCTCGCCGATCCGCACTCCGGCATCGAAGCGCTCGGCGACAATATTGGTGAGACCGTTATCGATGTTGATCTCGACGTTGATGTCGGGATACTCGGCGAGCAGGGGCTGTAGCCCAGGTAGCAGAATACTCTCGGCGGCGTGACTGCTGGTGGCGATGCGTATGGTGCCGGCGGGTCGATCGCGCAATTCACTCAGCGCGGTGAGTCCTGCCTGGATCTCCGCAAAGCCGGGATCGATGGTACGAATCAAGCGTTCACCAGCCTCGGTGGGGGAAACACTGCGCGTGGTGCGGGTCAGCAGGCGGATACCGACTCTTTCCTCCAGGCCACGGATGGTGTGACTCAGTGCCGATTGGGAGACGCCGATTTCGGCAGCGGCCCGGGTGAAACTGCCTTTCTCTGCCACGATCAGGAATGCATGGAGGTCATTGAAGTTCTCGCGAGTCATTGATGAACCTGTTTCATTAGTTCGCGTTCATTGATTCATGCTCTGTCAGGAATCCAATCATAGAACAGGTGGACGCCTTGAGCCTGCCTGGTTTCAGTCCTGTTTCATACCCAGTCTTGTTTCATACCCAGCCATGATTCACGGCCTGCTATGGAGTGTGACGTCTATGCTTCGAGGTAGCCAAGGTTCGCATACGCCCACGACGTACTCATGAATCGAGCTCATGACGGTATGCGTCTTTTCTGCAGTAATCGCCTGGAGAGGTGACTGCTAAGGTGTATTACATCCAGAAGTGGCGGTCTTGAGGGGCGGACTCATCGTCGGTCCCGGATGAGTGCTGTCACCGGATTTCGCATCAGGAGGAGGGGAAGATGGTCACACTCAATGTGAACGGCCAGACAGTTCAGGCCGATGTGGAACCCGATACGCCCTTGTTATGGGTCCTGCGCGATACGCTCCAGCTCACCGGCACCAAGTTTGGTTGTGGCATGTCGCTGTGTGGTGCCTGCACGGTCCATCTTGATGGCCAGGCGGTCCGTACCTGTACGCTTCCGGTATCTGCCGCCGTTGATGGTGAAATCGTAACCATCGAAAGCGTTGGCGACAGCTCGGTTGGCGAGGCAGTACAGCAGGCCTGGCAACGCCTGGATGTGGTGCAGTGTGGCTACTGTCAGTCCGGCCAGATCATGAGTGCGGTGGCGTTGCTGGAAGAGAACCGCACGCCTTCGGATGAGGACATTGATAACGCCATGGGCGGCAACGTCTGTCGCTGTGCCACCTATGTGCGCATTCGCGCCGCGATCCATGCGGCGGCCGAGTCACTGGCCTGAGGAGACATCATGACGCGATACATCGAGAATGCCAGTCGACGCCGGTTTCTCAAGGGCTCGGCGGGACTCACGCTGGCGCTGTATTTCCCCTGGCAGATGGCCGCAGCCGCGGAGTCCAGTGGAAGCACTGAGGATGGCGATAGCCAGGCCTTCGAACCCAATGCCTTCCTGCGCATCGACGAGGACAACAAGGTCACCGTGATTGCCAAGCATCTGGAGATGGGGCAGGGCACCTATACAGGATTGGCCACCATCGTGGCGGAGGAGCTGGATGCCGACTGGTCACAGGTGCAGGTCGAAAGTGCGCCCGCCGATGCCAGTCGTTACAACAACCTTCACTGGGGCCCGAATCAGGGGACCGGTGGCAGCAGTGCCATTGCCAACTCCTGGCAACAGTTGCGCGAAGCCGGTGCCACGGCGCGCGCCATGCTGGTCGCTGCAGCGGCACAACAGTGGGAGGTTTCGGCCGCAGAGATCGTGGTCGAGTCGGGAGTCGTCAAGCATGAGGCCTCAGGCAATGAGGCGAGTCTTGGAGAGCTTGCCAGAGCTGCGGCCGAGTTGCCGGTTCCCGATGAGGTGACGCTCAAGGAGCCTGCCAACTTCACCTTGATAGGCCGCCATATCCAGCGCCAGGACAGCCCCGACAAGACGACTGGTCAGGCGATGTTCACACAGGATATCCATCTACCCGACATGCTTACCGCCGTCGTGGCTCATCCTCCGCGGTTTGGTGCCAGGCTGAGCAGCTTTGATGATGCCGAGGCCAGGCAGGTCAAGGGCGTGGTTGAGGTTGTCGAGATCCCCAGTGGTGTCGCTGTGCTGGCGAAGGATACCTGGAGCGCTCGTCAGGGTCGCGAGGCGCTGAGTATCGAATGGGACGAAAGCGGGGCCTTCACGTTGGGCACGGAGGAGATTTTTGAGCGCTATCGTGAGCTGGCCGAGTCAGCGGGGACCGTCGCGGAACAGCGCGGTGACGCCGATGCAGTGCTTGCCGAGACCGAGCATACATTGGAGGCGGCATATGACCTGCCGTATCTGGCCCATGCGGCCATGGAGCCGTTGAATTGTGTCATCCAGCTCTCCGAAGAGGGTTGTGAGGTCTGGAACGGTGACCAGATGCAGACCTATGATCAGAGCGTTCTGGCTGAATTGTTCGATCTGTCACCGGAGCAGGTGCGTATCAACACCCTCTATGCGGGGGGCAGCTTCGGGCGCCGAGCCGCCAAGGGGGCCGACTATATTGTCGAGGCAGCGCATATCGTCAAGGCGATCGATGGTCGCGTGCCGGTCAAGCTGGTGTGGTTGCGTGAGGATGACATGCGCGCGGGTAACTATCGCCCGCTGTTCCATCACCGCCTGTGGGCGGGGCTGGATGAACAGGGACAATTGGTGGCATGGCGCCATCGCCTGGTCGGGCAGTCTGTCGCCGAGGGTTCTCCCTTCGAGGCGATGATTCAGGACGGTATTGATCCGACCTCGGTAGAGGGGGCCAGCAACCTGCCTTATGCCATTGCCAACTTTCAGGTCGAGCTGCATACCCCGAGTGATATCGGTGTGCCGGTTCAGTGGTGGCGGTCGGTTGGGTCGTCACACACGGCATTCTCGACAGAATGTTTCATTGACGAGTTGGCAAGCGAAGCGGAGAAGGACCCCGTTGCCTGGCGTCTCGAGATGTTGGCGGACCACCCTCGTCATGCTGGAGTCCTCGAGCTGGCGGCGGAGAGGGCCGGATGGGGGCAGCCTCTGGCGGATGCCGATGATGAAGGTGCGCTGCGCGGGCGAGGAGTGGCGGTACATGAGTCCTTCAATTCCTGGGTCGCCCAGGTGGCTGAGGTCACTGTCCAGAGCAACGGCAATGTACGTGTGGATCGGGTGGTCTGCGCCGTGGACTGCGGTATCGCGGTCAACCCTGATGTGGTGAAGGCCCAGGTGGAGGGCAGCATCGGCTTTGCCCTGACGGCTGCGCTGTACGGTGAGATCCGTTTGACGGAGGGACGAGTGGAACAGTCCAACTTCCATGACTATCAGCCACTGCGTATCGGTGCGATGCCGGCCATCGAGGTTCACATCGTAACCTCGGTGGAAGCACCGTCGGGGATTGGTGAGCCGCCTGTACCGCCTCTGGCCCCCGCGGTGACCAATGCCATCTTCGCCGCCACCGGCAAGCGCATTCGTCGACTACCCATCGCTGATCAATTGGCGAGCTGAGCATGCAGCATCTGGACGTACGTGTTATCGAGCAGGCACTGGCCTGGGCGCGGGAAGGCGAGACGCTGTGGTTGTGCACCGTGCTGGCGACCTATGGCTCCTCGCCTCGTGCTCCCGGCTCGTTGCTGGTGGTGCACCGCGATGGCCGCCATGTCGGGTCGCTGTCGGGAGGGTGCGTCGAGGACGACTTCCTTGCGAGGCTGGCCGAGGGCGAATTCGCCAGGCCGGTCACTACATTGCGTTACGGAGAGGAACGCGCTGATGGTACGGGAATCACGCTCCCCTGTGGTGGCATTCTCGACGTCCTGATCGAGCGCGTGGTGCCGGATGCTGATAGCCTGGTGCATCTGGACGTCGTGCTGGCCACGTTGAAGGGGCAGCGCCCGCTGGCGCGTCGAGTCGACCTGGTCAATGGTACTCGTCACTTTGTGGAGGACGATGGCATCGGACCTCGGGTAGTGCTGGAAGCCGAAAGTGGTGCCGCGCAAATACGCATGACACCAGCCGCTCGCCTGGTGATTGCGGGTATCTCACCCGTTTCGGAGGCTTGTGCTCAGTTTGCCCGAGGACTGGGGTTCGAGGTGTTCGTCTGCGATCCCCGCGAGGAGGCACTGGCGGGGTTCCATGTCGAGGGTGTTGAAGTTCGCCCCGAATTACCGTCGGCATTTATCGCAGCGGGGCACTGCCATGCTGCTACCGCCATCGTGGCGCTTACTCATGATCCCCGTATCGATGACCTGGCGATGATCGAGGCGGTACGCACCCCGGCCTTCTACATCGGTGTGATGGGGTCATGGCGAACTTCCCAAGCGAGGGCTGAACGGCTCCAACGCTCCGGTGGCTTGAGTGAACGCGACATCGCGCGATTGCATATGCCGATTGGTCTGGACCTGGGCAGCAAGACACCCGCAGAGATCGCGCTGTCGGTGATGGCAGATATTCTGCGTGTGCAGCGCGGCAAGGCTCGCGACGCACTCTGATGGTCACTCGATATTGCAGTGCTCTCGATCTGTTGGTCTAACGGCCGTGGGCACTGGGAGCGTTGGACATTGAGTGCGTTAGGCACCGGGAGCTTTACACTCGACGAGTCCGGGTGATGGACTTTGTCCATGGGTCGCCATAATCTGGGGTAGACAGTCGAATGAAACGCTTCTTTCCCCACTCCTCAGGACCTGACGATGTTCGAGTACTCCCTGGCGCACTGGACAGCCTTCACCACTGCAGCGGTATTGCTGAATCTTTCCCCGGGGCCGGATATGGCCTTTATTCTCGGGCAGACGGCACGCCACGGAAAACGCGGTGGCTTTGCGGCCATGTTCGGGGTCTGGAGTGGGGCGACGGTTCATGTCGCCATGGCGGCGCTGGGCCTATCGGCAGTCCTGATGACTTCGGCACTGGCGTTTTCGGTAGTCAAGTGGATAGGCGCTGCCTATCTGGTGTGGCTGGGGATCCAGGCGCTGTTGGCGCGTCCGGCCGAGAGCGGGGAAGCAACCCGCGAGGTGGCGCAGTGTCGCCGGCGGGATATCTTTCGTCAGGGCATCATGATTTCGTTGCTCAATCCCAAGGTGGCGATCTTCTTTCTCGCCTTTCTGCCGCAGTTTGTCGTACCCGGCGCCGGGCCGGTCAGCCTTCAGCTTGCCCTGCATGGCATGCTGATCATTGCGGTTGCCGCCATTATCGAACCACCATTGGTGATGGCCGGAGCACGGATTGCCAAGACCTTGCGCGGGAGCTCACGCCTGGGCGTGTGGTGCGAGCGAGGCCTCGGCGCGCTCTTCGTTGCGCTGGGTGTCAAGCTGGCAATGAGTTCTCGCGTCGCATGATGATAGGAATGATGGGATGGCGAGATGATGCGCTGATGGGAGAGCATCATGCGGCTGCGAGTACTGTCTGACCTGCATCTGGAGCATTTCCGCCAGGGTCGTGAATTGCCTGAGGTTGCCGCCGATGCGGTGATCCTGGCAGGTGATATTGGCGTTGGCCTGGCGGGGCTCGAGTGGGCCGCCCGTCGTTTTGCCGGGACGCCGGTGCTCTACGTGCCGGGTAATCATGAGTTCTATCAGCAGCGCATGACAGCGCTTCGAGCGGCAATGCGACAGCGCGCAGCACAGCTCGGTATCCATCTGCTCGACAACGACAGTGTCGAGCTGCAGGGCGTACGCTTCCTGGGCACTACATTGTGGACCGACTTTGCCCTGTACGGTTCGCGCACACATCAGGATCGTGAAGACATTCCTCCTGGGAGTACTCCCTTCGAGACCAACCCTCTCGAGACGATCCCCCTGGAAACCATTCCCTTGGCAACAGTATCGGCAGCGCTGAGGATGATGCCCGACTATTCTCTCATCGAGCAGCCGGATGGCGAGGTATTTGCCCCGGAAGAGAGTGTGCGGCTGCATCGCGAGGCGGTGGCCTGGTTGGCGGAGGAGCTGGCGCGCCCGTGCCCGGGGCCTCGCGTGGTCATCACTCACCATGCTCCCTTGCCTGACTGCATCCCGCCACGCTATCGCGGTGACGTCCTGTCGCCGGCTTTTGCTTCGAATCTGGAGTCGCTCATGGGCTCCGCGGCACTATGGGTTCATGGCCATGTGCACGATGCCGTGGACCTGTCGGTTCACGGCACCCGAGTGCTGTGTAATCCTGGCGGATACCCCGACGAGGTGCCCGAGATTGCGCCATGTCTGGAGCTGGTTGTCGAGGTGTAGATTCTTGGCTACGAACTGGCACATGTTCGTTCCCGACGAACATGCACACTTCCCACGTCCATGTGGGTCGCGAGCTACGAGCTACGAGTCAGTAGCAGTCGTCTGGTGGGTTACTTGCTCTGCAACTGTTCTTTCAGTTTGTTGGGCAGTTTCTTGATGATCAGTCGATCGCGCTCGGCGTCGTACTCAATGCTGTTGCCCAACAGGTGGGAGTCGAAGCTGATCGAGACACCTTCGGCACGGCCAGTGAAGCGGCGGAACTGGTTCAGGGTGCGCTTGTCCGGTGGGATCTCTGGCGACAGGCCATAGTCGGCATTGCGGATGTGATCGAAGAAGGCGCGGGGGTTGTCTTCATCGACCAGCGCAGACAGCTCGTCCAGAGTGATGGCCTCGCCACGGCTGGCCTGGTCATTGGCGTAGTCGATCAACGCATCGGTCTTTTCCCGCGAAGCTTCCTCGGCCATATCCTCGCTTTCGACATAATCACTGAAGGCCTTGAGCAGGGTGCGGGTCTCGCTCTTTGGATCGACGCCATCCGAGGCGCCCAGTAATGCCTGCATGTCATCAGCCAGCTTGCGCCCGCCACGATCCGCGAGCAGTGATAGATACTGACTGGACTCGCCGCCCTGTTGCCACTGGCTCAGATTGATGCGCGCGGCCAGAGACATCTGGGTGTGGTTGATCTGGCCACTGATCGCCACACGCTGATCGCCGTCGATAACGAAGCCGTCGCGGTGATGCACCAGTACCATGAGCAGGGTGCGGGTTTCGCCCTGTTGTTGGTCGACCATGATGAAGTGCCCGCCTACCGGCAGGTGTGCATCGATCACCCGCGCCAGTTGTTCAGCGAAGCCATTGGCCAGACTGAGCAGGTCGCCATTGCCGGCAACGAAGGCTTCCAGGTCGGTGGGGAAGCGGCTGTTGATCACCAGTTTCGGAGCATCACCAGAGGCCTCGTTGTCGCCTTCATCATCCTGCCACGGCGGCGTGTCGTCATCGCTGCTGGCCTGATCGGTCGAAGTGGCTGACGCATCCCGGAAACGGCCCCAGCGCTTCGACTTGCCGTGATAGGCATCACCGAGGCGCTGAATCAGTCCTTCCAGCGCCTCGGTGGGCGGATGCAGGTCGGTAGCGGGAATCTGACGCGCTGGCGTGTCGCTATCGGACTTGTCGAGACGCTGGATGACACAGGCGTTGATCGGCATGGAACCCTCATCGTAAAGCCGCTGGAACGGCCGCCGATGATACCGCACTGACAGTGTTATTCCGATGAGTCTCTGCGAATGTCGACAACAACGGGCAACAACAATGGGAGGCGGCAGGTACTGTGCTGTATCTACATTGTTGCAACGGGTATTGGTGGGTACTATAGTTGCTGTACTGGTATCTACGTTGTAGATACAAACGCAAGGAGGTTGTTGAGCATGCGTGCACATATCAAGCAGTGGGGGAATAGCGCCTCAGTACGGATCCCGACCTCTATCATGCAGGCCTGCGATCTTCACCTTGACTGCCCGGTTGAAGTTCGTGTGGAAGATGGCCGGATTGTGATCGAGCCGGTTCGTGAAGACTATGACCTGGATAGCCTGGTCGCGGGAATCCGTGACGATAATCTTCATGAAGAGGTGGATACCGGAACGCCTGTTGGGCGTGAGGTGTCTTGATGTCTGGTCAGTTTGTTCCTGACGCGGGAGACATTGTCTGGCTGCAGTTCAATCCTCAGGCAGGAAACGAGCATGCGGGGCACCGTCCTGCTGTTGTGTTGAGCCCAGCCAGCTACAATGGCCGGACTGGGCTGATGGTGTGTTGTCCGATGACAACTCGAGTGAAGGGATATCCGTTCGAAGTCGTTCTCTCATGTGGTGATAGCGTGGTGCTGGCAGATCAGCTCAAGAGTCTTGACTGGCGCATTCGTGGAGCGCGACGCAAGGGGGGAGTCACACCAGCGGAACTATCAGAGATCCGACGCAAGGCGAAAGCCTTGATTGGTATTGTGTGACTGCTCGCTGATCGATCCCCCTGGCCAAGGTAGTGTTACGGCTTCAAGCGATAGCCACTGCGGAATATCGCCTGGACGATCACCAGACAGATGGCCATGAACAGAGTGATCATGCCGAGACTTACCCAGATACTGACATCTCCCATACCGTAGAAGCTCCAGCGGAAGCCGGACACTAGATAGACCACGGGGTTGAACAGGGTCACGGTCTGCCACACCGGGGGCAACATATCGATGGAGTAGAAGGTGCCGCCGAGAAAGGTCAGCGGGGTGATGATCAGCAGCGGCACCAGTTGCAGTTTCTCGAAGCCGTCCGCCCAGATGCCGATGATGAAACCAAGCAGACTGAAGGTCAGTGCCGTCAGTACCAGGAACAGCAGCATCATCAGAGGATGGGCGATGGTGAAGGGTACGAACAGGCTGGCGGTGGCCAGCACGATCAGGCCGAGAATGATCGATTTGCTGGCCGCTGCGCCGACGAAGCCGATGACGATCTCCAGCGGGGTGATGGGTGCCGAGAGAACCTCGTAGATAGAGCCGGTGAAGCGCGGGAAGAAGATGCCGAACGAGGCGTTGGACACACTCTGGGTCAGCAGCATCAGCATGATCAGGCCCGGCACGATAAAGGAGCCGTACTCGATGCCATTCACTTGACTGATGCGTGAGCCGATGGCCGAGCCGAAGACCACGAAATACAGCGAGGTCGACAACACCGGTGAGACGATACTCTGCGCCACGGTACGCATGGCTCGTGCCATTTCGGCAATGTAGATGGTCTTGATGGCGGTGAGGTTCATGTGCGCTCCCTGACCAGATTGACGAAGATTTCTTCCAGTGAACTCTGGCGGGTATGTAGATCCTTGAAGCCGAGCCCTGCGGACTCCACTTCGGCCAGTAGGTCGGCGATGCCACCCCGGGGGTTGCTGTCTTCGCGTGTGGCATCGTAGCTGTAGATCAATGCATGGCCGTCTTCGGCCAGGCGCAGATCGAATCTGGACAGCACATCGGGTATCGCCGTGACCGGTTCGTGCAGGTGCAGAGTCAACTCCTTGCTGCCCAGACTGCGCATCAGTTCCTGCTTTTCCTCGACCAGCACCAGTTCGCCACTGCGAATGACACCGATGCGGTCGGCCATCTCTTCGGCTTCCTCGATGTAGTGGGTGGTCAGGATGATGGTCACACCGTTGTCGCGCAGTCCTCGCACCACTTCCCACATGTCGCGACGCAGCTCTACATCAACACCGGCGGTGGGCTCATCCAGAAACAGCACTTCGGGTTCGTGGGCCAGAGCCTTGGCGATCAGTACCCGACGCTTCATGCCGCCGGAGAGGGTGATCAGACGGTTGCGGCGCTTGTCCCACAGGCTGAGCGAGCGTAATACCTTCTCGATGTGAGCCGGGTCTCTGGGCTTGCCGAACAGGCCGCGACTGAAGCTGACCGTATCCCATACCGTGGAGAATGCCTCGTTGGTCAACTCCTGGGGCACGAGGCCGATACGTGAGCGGGCCTCTCGGAAGTCGTCGAGGATATCGTAGCCGTCCACCCGTACTTGACCAGCGCTGGGGTTGACCAGCCCACATACCACGCTGATCAGTGTGGTCTTGCCTGCCCCGTTGGGGCCGAGCAGGGCAAAGATCTCGCCACGGCGAATACTGAGGTCGACGCCTTTCAAGGCCTCGAATCCACCGGAATAGACCTTGCGTAGTCCTTCGATCTCGATCATGGCTTCCTGCACGATAGCGCTCCTGGAATATCAGGGGGACAACGTCCTGCTGGCGGGCAAGGCGCTGTGGTTCACCGAAGTGGCTCATTGAGATGCTTCATTGACGCGGAGGCACATCCAGCATACGCGGCAAAACATCTTCCGTCCTGCGGCTGAAACGGTGATGCAAGGTCATCAATACATGGCCCAGTGCCAGTGCGAACAGTGTCCAACCAAGCCAGCCGTGCAGAAGGTTGGCTGGCGTCATCATCCATTCGATCTCAGGACTCTCGAAACCAGCCATCAGCGGCAGGCCAAAGGGCTCGAAGGCGCGTCCGGAGCCGTACTGGCGCAGCAGGGCGATGGTCGGGATAAACAACACCAGGCCATACAACACAATATGTCCCAGCCTTGCCAGACGGCTGACGCTGGCGGGGCGGCGGGCATGGTTGATCAACGCCCAGCTCAAACGCAGCACCATCAAAACAAGAATCGTGAAGCCGATGGGCTTGTGAGTAGCCCAGAGTATTTCATCCAGGGCCGAGTCTTCCGCCAGACTGGTGACCGTCGCGGTGGTCAACTGCCAGATGACCAGGATGGCGACGACCCAGTGCAGCGCTCGAGTCAGGGTGCCATAACGTTGAGGGGTATCCATTGTCGGCATGGTCAATTCCTGAATGGTGATGTAATCGGTTCCACGGCTATTCACAGCCCAGTTGTTCGAAACCCGAATGGTCCGAAGCCCAACTCGTTGGAAGGATAGCCGTTCGAGATGAAGCTTCCAGGAAGAAGTCAGGTGCCGGGATAAGGAAAGCCTGGGGTTGATGAAAACAAGCTTGATGCAAACGAGGTTAATGAAGACCGAGTTAGTGAAAACAGATGGCGGTTAAGGGAGGCGACGGGTTGACAGGGCAGGATGGCATCGGCCCCGCACCGGATGCAGTGCGGGGCCGGATCACTCAGCCGCGGCTGGTGATTTCCAGCAGGTGATAGCCGAACTGGGTCTTGACCGGGCCATGGACCTTGTTCAGTTCGCCGGAGAACACGACCTCGTCGAATTCACGAACCATCTGACCGGGGCCGAAGCTACCCAGGTCACCGCCCTGGCGGCCGGACGGGCAGTTGGAGTGCTCGCGAGCCACTTCCGCGAAGTCACGACCGTTCTCGATTTCGGCCTTGAGAGTGTTGCACTGATCTTCAGTGTCGACGAGGAGATGACGGGCAGTTGCCTGTACCATGATGAAGCTCCTGGGGGAATTGGACCGGCAAGGCTAGCATGAGAGCTGCCTTGTGGCACCCTCGGTGAGAAGCAGGCGAAAATCTACTTTGATGATGGGTGGGTGGTCCAGGAGAACGGGAGAAGATGAACACGGAAACCAGCGAGGGCGCCGGACTGGCTCGGATACTGGTCAGCGCCTGTCTGATGGGAGATCCGGTGCGTTATGACGCCGGGCACAAATGGCTGGCAGATGAGCGTCTGGCTCGTTGGAAGCAGCAGGGGCGGCTGGTAGTGGTCTGCCCTGAAGTGTCGGGCGGTCTGCCCACGCCAAGACCCCCAGCCGAGATTCAGCAGGCCAGCGGTGCCGAGGTGTTGAGTGGCCGGGCGCGGATTGTCGATATCGAGCAGGATGACCCCACCGAAGCCTTTCTGCGAGGAGCTCACCTGGCCCTGCATGCGGCGAAGCGCCACGGTTGCCGCCTGGCATTGCTGACTGACGGCAGTCCTTCCTGTGGCAGCGCCACCATCTACAGTGGCGATTTTACCGGCACTCGGCGCGAGGGTGAGGGGGTTACCGCGGCTCTGTTGCGCGCCAATGGTGTCGAGGTATTCAGTCAGCACCAACTCGAGGCGCTGGACCGTCGGTTGGCTGAACTCGACTCAAGGACTGGGTGAAGGCAGGGTCACCAGTTGCTGTCGCCGCTCGCCAGCGCGAAGCACTTCCACCGGAATCAGGCTGCCGGGCAGGCTGCGCGCCATCAGGGCGCGGACTTGTGCCGTATCCCGAACTTCATGCCCAGCGATCGCTACCACTTGATCCCCTTCCTCCAGCCCCGCGTATTGTGCCGGGCTGTCCGGGGAGATGGCAGTGATGACCAGGCGGTCTGGCCCCAGGGGCTGAGGAGTGCGCTCAACGTTGATGCCGAGTCGAGGTGTGTCCGCTGAAGGTGCATCCGGCTCTGCGATGAACAGCGCATCGGCGACACCGGTTGGTGCCAGGCAGGCGTCAGCGGCAGCCATTGGCATCAGGCCGGTGACGTCACTGATGCCGTAGCGTGTCAGCTGGTGGGGGACGCCATCGGCGTATTGCACATGCCCCAGTCCGAGTATCGCGACCACCAGCGAATGTTGATGGCTGGCATTGGCCAGCGCCGCTGCCATGGAGCTGTCCCAGACCAGTTGAGCGCGGATGAAGGCTTCACTGATGTGGCTGCTGAGCTGTTCACTGCTGTGTTGCTCAAAGCTCTCCATCAGCCGCTGCCGGTAGCGGGCACTGGCCGCGAGGGGTACCGGTACACCGTGGCGTTGGTCGAGCGTCCACTGGTGGCTGGCGGGGTCGCTCAGTTCTCGGCGCTGCTCGGGCGTGACATTGAGCGCGATCAGTGGCAGACGGTGGTCACGAGCGAAACGCAGGATCGGCAGATAGCGCTCGGCATCGCGGCCCCAGTAGCGATACCACTGTGTCCTGTCGAGCAATTGTGATTCATCCAGTTCTCCGGCGACCCACTGGTCCAGAGCCGGTTGCACCTTGCGTGGCAGCATCTCCAGACCGATGGCCATATCCGCCTGGCGGGAGTGCAGTGCGGTGATGGTGCTCAATTGCCAGCGGTGGTGAGCTGCCTGGTCATGCTGCTCACCCAGCAGTACGACTCGTTGACGAGCCAGCCTATCCCAGCCCATCGGCGGCTGGGCCTCGGCGTGTTGATTGCCGGGTGTCAGCCACTGGCCGGGCGTGGCGCAGTCCTGTGCGGTGACGGGAGTTGCCATGCTGACCACGGCGGTCATGAGCAGGGCATTGGTGATGGTCTGTCGTAATGTCGCCAAACGATGAGCTCTCCTACCATGAACCCGACAATCAAGGCGTATCATCCGTGCCTCCTGAGTACTGGACCTTGATCCAAGCAGATATGAAAACATGCCGGGTCGATAGTGAGTATCCGTTTCCACCTTTATACTCTGCGCACTCAGAATAGCGTCTCGCCACAGTGTGTCGAGATGACGCCGAACGATCCATCATTGGTGGGCAGATACTCCCGTATGGCTACCGGTACCACTTCCGAATCAGTTTGGGCCTACCGCTTCACTCGTTTGACCGAGTTGTTGGCGCAGTGGCAATGGCTGTGGGCACCAGCACCCTTCACGCACCGTGGCTCACCCTGGCAGCCCCGCAGTGACGAGGAGTCACAATGGGTGACGGCGATCAGCGCAGAACTGGCGGAGCTTGACGACGGTGATTGTGAACGCCTGCAGCACGAGCCCTACAGGGACTCACCGTTGGCATCCTGGTTACCGGTGGCGGAGTTGCAGGAGTTGATTGGGGTACCTGCCACTGATGTTGCCGATGGCTCCTTTCCGCAACGTTGGGCGCAGCATGTCAGCGGTCGCAAGTGGCAGCAGATGGTGGCTTTCGTCCCTCATGTCGCGGCGCCTCGGCAAGGCGGGCTGGTGGAATGGTGTGCCGGTAAGGGCCACCTCGGCAGGTTGATGGCTCGCTGTCACCAACAGCCGGTGGTGGGGCTGGAGTGGCAGTCGGCCCTGTGTCGCGATGGTCAGCAGTTGGCCGACCGCCAGCAGTTGCCTGTGGAGATGGTCTGCCAGGATGTCATGCAGCCTGACGTCGAATGTTGGCTGTCATCTCAAGGAGGGGTGGCGGCATTGCATGCCTGTGGTGATCTGCACGTGCGGCTGATCGAACTGGTGCGCCAGAAGGGGACAGCTCTCACCCTGGCGCCATGCTGTTATCAGCGGACTCAGGCCGAGTACTACCGCCCCTTGTCGTCACAAGGACAGATGTTGAGCCGTGACCTGGGCCTTGGGCTGACGCGGGAGCATCTGGCATTGGCGGTACAGGAAACCGTGACAGCATCGAGAGGTGAAAGGCGCAAACGGGAACGCGGTAATGCCTGGCGGCTGGGGTTTGATGAGCTGCAACGTGAGCTGCGTGGGAGTGACGATTATCTGCCGGTACCGAGCCTGGCCTATGGGCGCATGCCCGAGCAGTTCGCCGACTTCTGTCGTTGGGCGGGTGGGCAGAAGAGAATCGAGATCCCTGGTGAGGTCGATTGGTCGCACTACGAGAGCCGTGGGTGGCAACGATTGCGGCTCACCAACCGCCAGGAACTGGTACGGCACCTGTTTCGGCGCCCTCTGGAAATCTGGTTGGTACTCGATCGTGTGTTGTGGCTGGAAGAGGCCGGGTTCGAGGTTGAGCTGGTCGAGTTCTGTGCTGCTGAACTGACGCCCCGTAATCTGCTCATCAAGGCGCTCCCCAGGCGTTGACTCATGCCCTCGATATTCCTGGTGCCTGACGCCAGCGGCCCCGGTGTCAAACCGGGGCCGCTGGCGTGACAGTCCTGCTCTACCTAACGCTTGGGATTTCTGAAGTTGTCCTGTTCCCAGGTCTTGGCGCGACGGATCATCGGTGTGATGCTGGAGCCCTGGATCAGAATCGAGAACACCACCACCGAATAGGTCATCACCAGGATAATCTCGCGTACATCGATACCCTTGTCCGGGATGACCATGATGCCTGCGGGGATCGACATTGCCATGGCCAGCGCCAGTCCGCCACGTAGCCCCCCCCAGGTAAGGATCGGCACCGACCAGGGGTTGTAGCGGCGAAAGCGGTGAAAGCCGACGTAGGCGGTACGCACGCTGAGGAAACGGGACAGCAGAACCAGTGGAACGGCTGCCAGCATCAGCACCCAGTCCTCAGGATGGAAGCTGAAGGACATCATGGTCATACCGATCAGCAGGAACAGCACGCCATTGAGGAATTCGTCGACCAGTTCCCAGAAATGATCGAGGTGCTGTCGGCTTTCTTCGGAGAAGCCCTTGCGACGAGTACGGTTACCGATAATGATGCCTGCCACGACCATGGCCAGCGGGCCGGAGACTTCAATGAGCTCTGCAAACACATAGCCGGAGGTGGGCACCAGCATGGTCAGCATCAACTCCATGGAGTGGTTGTCGGTGTGGCGAATCAGGTAATGGCACAGCTGGCCCAGCAGGAAGCCGTAGAGAATGCCGCCCACGGCTTCCTGCAGGAACAGGTGGCCGATGCTCATCACTGTTGGCTGGGTTCCGCCGAAGGCCAGTGAGTAGAGGGTGACAAAGATCACTAGACCAAAGCCATCATTGAACAGTGACTCGCCTTCGATCTGGGTGGAAATGCGTCTTGGCGCGTTCATCTTCTTGACGATGGCCAGAACTGCAATAGGGTCGGTGGGCGAGATCAGTGCTCCAAACAACAGGCAGTAGATCAGGTCAAAGTCGATGCCCAGCAGTGTGACCAGCCCCCACAGTGCGAAGCCGATAAAGAAGGTCGAGAATAGCGTGCTGCCCATCGCCAGGGTGGCGATTTCCCACTTCTGGTCACGTAGGTGGGGAAGCTTGATACCCAGAGCACCGGCAAACAGCAGAAATCCGAGGATACCCTTCAACAGGAAATCCTCGAAATTCAACTCATTGATGAAGTGGGCCGCATTCTCGTCCAGTGCAAACCAACCGGCGTGACCGGCAATGACAATAATCAACGACAGTATTAGAGCGCCAGCGGTGATGGCAATGGTGGTCTGGAACTTGCCGATCCTGTCGTTGATCAGCGATATCAGCATCGCTATGGCGGCGAGTAGGCATAGGGTGGCGTACACCGACATTAGTGGGAGGCCTCTGAGTCAATGGATGAGTCGGGGTGGCCGGCCGCGGGGCGACCTGGCGCAGAAGCTGGGAGGAAGGGCACTGGTATCGCGACATGACAATGAGACGCAGCATCGCCCGCCATGGTCGCTGGCCTGCAGATTGCGGCCAGGAGGGGCGGAATGAGCGATACTGGGCTGTCCATCGCGGTGTCTGATCCTGAAAAATGACGCCTGCCCGGTGGCACAATGGCGGGCAGGGGAAGTGCGGGCCGGTACTTGTCAGGGGACTGGCGAGAACAGCGCAAACGGGGCTCGACGCAATGCGGAGCTCATCACGAATAGGCGAATTCCAATGCCAGCCAGGTACAAGAACGGAACCGGCTGTGCGGCGCAGCAAAGTATACGCCTGTCATTCATCTGGTGCAGCTGATGTGGCGCATTTTTTAAAGCTTTCCGTGCCATGCTGATAGCATCATATGCACCAGGTGGGTCGGGCGTCGGCAGCATCCACCGGTGTCTACTCCGGCATCCGGGCATAAACCGGCAATGGTCAGGTATGCCGGAGTGAGGCAATGGCAACCACGGGCAAGGACTCATGATGGGGGATGGTGCGTCACCACTGGTCGAACTGCCGACGTTGAGGCTTCCGGAGCTCAGCGTACGCCGTTGGTTGCCATCACCAGGACTGCGGCCCTGGGTCGATCTCTACTGGTTGGCCGAAGGCCAGCAGTTGTCGGCGGTGACAGCCTATGGTTACGCCGATGGCGGGACAACCCTGCGCCTTGATGGCCTGGATTCGCCCCGGCCCACTGCACGCTGGGATGGTCGCCCGGCCAGTGCTGTGCACCATTTCTGCGTTCTGCATCATGCCATGGGCGTGCGTCTGCGTCCCGGCGGAGCCTGGCAACTGGCCAGTGCTCGCCGACGCGGGCGGGACCTGATGGAGGTACTGGATGCCGGCCCGTCATGGCTCGATACGCTGAGTGAGCAACTGGCCGAGTATCGAGGGCTATACCAGCGCCTGCAGTACCTGGACGATTTTCTGTCTCGAGTGGCGCGGGACAACGGAGCAGGCATCGAGACCGTGCAGCGGGTACTGCCGATTCTCGCCCGGCAGCAGGGACCGGTCGATGACTGGCAACATCAGCTGGGCATTACCCGCCGCGGACTCGAACGCGTCTTCTCCCGCCAGGTGGGGATGTCTCCGGGACAACTGGCACTTGCCTGGCGCCTCAAGGCGGCGCGTCAGGCACTGGCCGAGGGTACGACTCCTATCGTCAATATTGCCATGGACACGGGCTTCCATGATCAGGCCCATTTCACCCACAGTTTTCGGCGTTCCGTCGGCGAAACCCCCGGTGCCTACCGGCGGCGTAAACGGTCGCAAATCTACAATCCTGACTGAGTGAGATACGAGAGTATGGCCTGGTCAAATCGTCAGGAGACATGACCATGTCCACACAACTCAGTCGCGAACAGTTCTACGCACAGCAACCTGAAATTACCCGTTCGCTGGTCAAGCTGTACGAAGCCAGCACCAGGAAGTTCGATGAACGCCTGGTATGTCTGGTGCTGCTGCGCAGCTCACAACTCAACGGCTGTGCGTTCTGTCTGCACATGCATGATGAGCATGCTCGGCGTGTCGGCGAGACACCGGATCGTCTGGCGCAACTGGCCGCGTGGCACGAGGCCCGCTGTTTCAGTGAGCGCGAGCGGGCGGCGCTGGCCTGGACCGAGGCGCTGACGCAGCTTGCCATCCAGGCTCCGAGTGAAGCGCAGAAGGCCCAGTTGGCGGAGCATTTCAGTGTCGAGGAACAGGTCAATCTGAGCGCCTTGATCGTGACCATCAACGGCTGGAATCGTATTGCTGTCGGCTTCTCGTTTACGCCGGGGGAATGATCGCGGTCAGCGTGCCCGATAGGGATCCGGTGCGCCATCTTCCGGCCGCCAGCGGTTGCGCTCGCCATTCAGGGTCAACACCAGTTGGCGGGCGCCACCCTGGTCACGGTGTTCACACAGGTAGATTCCTTGCCAGGTGCCCAGTGCCAGGCGGCCCTCGGTGACCGGGATGCTGACACTGGAGCCCAGCAGGCTGGCCTTGAGATGGGCAGGCATATCGTCGCTGCCTTCGTAGGTGTGGCGATAGTATGGCGCATCTTCCGGCACCATCTGATTGAAGTGGCTTTCGAAATCCTCACGTACCGTGGGGTCGGCATGCTCATTGATGGTCAGCGATGCCGAGCTGTGCTGGATGAACACATGCAGCAGGCCGGTACGTGCCTCTGCCAATGCTGGAAGCGCTCGTACGATGTCGTCGGTGATCAGGTGGAAACCGCGTGGACGCGGCGCAAGGCGTAGAGTCGTCTGATGCCACATGGTGCTGGAAACATCTTGTGAAGGGCTGGGGTACTATCGTAGCGCATCGAGGACGGAGAATTCGATGCACTTCAGCGGCCGCCGGTACCCGCGCATGACTCATGGTAGTGAGCAGAAGTGCTCCGGCGTGGGTGTCGAGGTGAGTCAGCCCGGGGATTGGTATTGCTGCATCCACTGCAGCGCTCGCTCTGCCGGCATCGGCGCGGCGATGCCATAGCCCTGGGCCCGGTAACAGCCCAGCTGTTGTAACCGTCGGCAATGGGCGGGGGACTCGGCTCCTTCCGCGACCACAGTGAGCCCGAGACGTCGGGCAATCTGCATGACACCTTCCACCACCACGACATTACGTTCATCGCTCAGCAGTCCCTTGATGAAACACCTGTCGATCTTCAGTGTATCGATCGGGAGCTCAAGTAGCTGTGCCAGCGACGAGTGACCGGCTCCAAAGTTATCCATCGCCAAGCTCAGACCGAGAGTTCGGCAGTGGGCCAACGAGTTTGCCACGGGGGCCGCGCCATCCGCTGAGTCCTCGCAGCGGAACTCCAGTTCCAGTCGGGTCGGGGACAATTCTGGATAACGGCTCAGGATACCTTCCAGGCGTTCGCCGAAATCAGGCTGACTCAGATGTTGAAGACTGATATTGAAGCTGACTCGTGGGCTGACTCCGAGCTGCTGCCACTGACGCAATTGGCGCAGGACCCGCTCGATTACCCATTCGCCGAGGCTGCTGACCAATTGAGGATCCTGCACCATGGGCAGGATGTCCACGGGCATCACCAGACCATGCGGAGGCTGTGGCCAACGCAGCAGCGCCTCGAATCCCAACAGGTCTCCGCTGGCCAGGTCGATTCTCGGTTGGTAATGGAGGGTGAGTTCGTCATTGGCAAGGGCGGCTTCCACTCGCTGCTGGTGGCGGCGTTCCGGCAGGCCCAGACTGGGGTCAAACAGTTGATAGCGGTTCTTGCCGCTGTTCTTGGCCCGGTACATGGCCTGATCGGCGTGGCGCAGCAGAGTATCGGCATTTGCATTGTCCTGCGGATACAGAGTAATGCCGATGCTGACGGTGATGCATGCTAGACATTCTCCGATGGCAATCGGTTGAGTGAGGGTCTGTTGCATGCGCTGGACAGCCTGTAGACACTCGCCGTGATCATGTAGATCGGCCAGCAGGACGGCGAATTCATCGCCTCCCAATCGAGCCAGCAGATCGCTGTCGCGAATGACACCCTGCAGTCGCCTGGTGATCGCAACCAATACATCGTCGCCGGCGGCATGGCCAAAGCGGTCGTTGATCGGCTTGAAGCCATCCAGGTCGAGATAGCAGACGGCCAGCAGCCCGTTATGCCGACGCGCTCGATCAAGTGCCCGCTCGAGGTGTTGGGAGAAGTACTGGCGATTCGGTAAACGGGTCAGAGCGTCATGGGTGGCCTGGTACTTGAGCTCATTCTCGTGGCGCTTCAATTCGGTGATGTCCGAGAAGATGATGGTGCAATTGAGCACCTGTTCCCTGGCATCGCGGACGAGTGACATGGAGAGATGTTGAGGGTATATCTCGCCGTTGCGGCGTCGTCCCCAGAGCTCGCCTCTCCAGCCGCCGTGCTTGATCAGGTGGCGCCAGATTCGAGTGTAATGACTCCGACTATGGCTCCCCGAGTCGAGCATCAAGGGGCTTTGACCGATCACCTCGGTTCGAGAGTAGCCCGTGAGACGAGTAAAGGCGGGGTTGACGTCGCAGATGCGGTTGTCCGCGTCAGTGATGATGATGCCTGCGTAGCTGGAGGCAAAGACGCTGGCCGCCAGGCGCTGTTGGTTCTCGGCCCGGCGCAGCTCGGTGAGGTCATGGCCTATGCACAGCATATCGCCACTGGGCAGGGGAATGTTGGCCCACATGGTGGTGAGCTGTTTGCCATCCCGAGTGGAGGGATACCATTCCCGAAACATCTCGCCATCGGCAGAAGCGATGCCTTCCAGTACGTCCTTGTATTGTTCTTCCTCGGGGTAGAAGAGAGCCAATGGATGTGGATGTGCCTTGATCTCTTCGGCTGACCAGCCGAAGACCCTGACGCATTCCTGGTTCCAGAGGATGCAACGCCCTTCCTTGTCGAAACCATCAACCATCAGCGGTGCCTGATCGAACAACAAGTCGAACAGCTTCAGTAATGAGCGTCCCTGCTGCATGTCCGGGCTCATGATCATAGTGAGACCTGTTGGATGAGACTCGTACCACTATAGACCTGGCCAGAGAAGGATGAATAATGCGCTTTTTCTGCATTAGTTAACGATTACCTGTGAGTATCTCTCCGGGTCGAAGCGCAGGCAGGTAGCCATCAAAACCACTGTCACCAGGGCAAGGAACGCCCATGCACTCGAGAAGGTGCCGGTCAGGTCGCGAATGAACCCCGCACCCAGAGGCGAAAAGGCTGCGATGAAATAGCCGATGCCTTGCACTCTTCCCGAGATATTAGCCCGGCATGCTTTCATTATGGGTGAATGGCGGGACAGGGATGTGCCGCCGAAAATCAAATCGATCAGGATGCGCTATTTGATTGCCATGTTAATAGTTCGACGACAGGGCCGATGGCGGCCATGGATGGCCGAAGGCTCAAACCGATCAATACTGCCAGCGGCACGATACTGATGATCGAGGGAAGTGGTCGTGTGCAGTTCCTTGTGCGAACTGAGTATCCATCCGGGCTCCTGTTCAGGGATGTGGCTTGGGGAAGCCTGGTGCGTCTTGCACCAGGCTCCGGCAGCCTAATACCTCAATCCAGCTTTAGGTCAAGAGGCCCGGCAGAGGAGTTCTCGCAAGGAAACGCCGGCGGAGAACCGGCGTTGAGTGGGTCAGGGGTGGATCCCGTCCGTGTGGCCGACGGGAGGCACCGGTTGAGTCCTCACACGAGTGGCGATCAGAAATGCCACGAGCAGCAGCAGGGTACCGCTGAAGGCAAAGGTGCCCAGCACACCCTGCGCATCGAACAGCACCCCACCAACGGCGGCACCGGCGGCGATGGACAATTGGATCGAGGCGCCAAGCAGTCCCCCTGCACTTTCAGCCTCGTCGGCCACAACCCGCGTCAGCCAGGTGGACCAGGCCACTGGTACGGCACCGAAGGCCAATCCCCAGAGTGTGATCATCAGCGCGTCGGTCCACAGCGAGAACCCGCCCAGAGTGACCAGCAGCCAGGCAATGATGCCCATCGTCAGTGGCATCGTCAGCAGGGTCAGGCGCAGGTGGTGCTCCAGCCACCTGCCGGCCAGCAGGGTGCCGGTGAAGTTGGCCAGGCCGAACGCCAGCAGAGTGGTGGAGATACTCTGGATACCGGCCCCGGAAATCTGCTCGAGAAAGGGGCGCACATAGGTGAAGAAAGCAAAGTGTCCGCAGAACACCAGCATCGCGGCGAAGATGCCCATACCGATTCCCGGTCTGGCCAGCACATCGACAAGCGTACGCAGTGGAGTGGGACGTTGTGGGGGCATCGAAGGTAGCGTCAGGACCTGCACCACCAATGTCATCACAGCCAGTCCCGTGGCGATCAGGAAGACATTGCGCCAGCCCAGCATGTCACCCAGAAAGCTACCGAGTGCCGCAGCGCTGATGGTAGCGATGGGGACACCGGTGAAGATCAACGATAGTGCTCTTGGCACATCCTGTTCACGCACCAGGCGCATTGCCGTAGCGACCGAGAGGGCCCAGAAGCCGCCCAGCGCAACACCCAGCAGGACACGGCCGAACAACAGCCAACCCAGGCCGGGAGAGAAATAGACGATCAGGTTGGCGGCAATCAAGATGATGGAAAAGGCCTGCAGCACATATCGTCGGTCGAGGCCTCGCGTTGCTGAGGTCACCAACAGACCGGCTACCAGCGCGACCAGAGCGGTTACGGTGACGGCCTGGCCCGCCTGGCCTTCGCTGACCTGCAGGGAGTGGGCCATCGGTGTCAGCAGGCTGGCCGGGAGAAATTCAGACATCACCAGACTGAACACCCCAAGCGCCAGTGATACGACGGCGCTCCATGCCGACTCACTCTGTTGTGGACGGTCTTCGTGGCTGGAATCGGTCATGCAGATATCTTGTGGCATCGTCTTGCTTCCATGACTTGGGATCGGGATGGAAGCAGCGTAAAGTAGCAGGGCAATACTAACTATCATTGAAGGTCTTGGATGTTTGATAGATCGTCCTGACTTGGTTCTGTCGGCCCGACGGAGAGTGCCTCGATGGCAAGTACTTCAGTGGAAAGTGTCTCAGTGGCAAGCACTTCAGTGGCAAGCACTTCAGTGGCAAGCACTTCAGTGGAAAGTGCTTCAGTGGAAAGTGCCTCGAATGAGTGGATCAGCGAGCTACTGCTGGGGATGCGTCTCTCCGGCCTTGATTACCGCAGGTTCCAGATGGCGCCGCCGTTCGGCATCCGCTTCGATATCCAGTCCAGTTGTGCGCAATTTCATTTCATTGCCCAGGGGCCTGTATTCCTCAATACCCCGGACGCCGGTGTACTGCGGCTGGAGAGCGGTGATGCCGTGTTGCTGCCGCGGGGAGGCCATCATCAGTTGCTGTCGTCGCAGGATGTGAAATGTCGTGACATCAATGGCATCGAGACAATCCCGCTGTGTGAAGCCTTCAGTTGTGTCACGGATTGTCCGGATGGCACCTGTCGTAGCCGGGACGTGCGCATTTTCAGTGGCCGAATGACTTTCGATCTCGGTGGCATGCACCCCTTGATTTCGCTGATGCCCAGGGTCATGCACGTGGGCACACTGCTGGCACGCTACCCGGAAGTCCTGCCGATGCTCGAGGCCATGGAGCGTGAGTCGCGTCTGGAGCGGGTGGGGGCCGCCGGTATTCTGGCGCGGCTGGCCGATGTAGTCGCCGCCTGCATTGTGCGTGGCTGGGTGGAATGTGGCTGTGGTGATGTTGGCGGTTGGCTGGCAGCACTGCGTGATCCACGGTTGGGGGCCGTCATTGCCGCCGTGCACCGTGAGCCGGGGCGCGACTGGAGCGTGGCCAGCATGGCCGCCGAGATGGGCAGTTCACGCTCGGTATTTGCCCAACGCTTCCGTGAAGCGCTGGGCATCTCTCCGCTCAACTACGTCACTCAGTTGCGCATGCGCCTGGCCAGTCAGTGGATCACCGAGAAGGACATGTCGATCGACCAGGTGGCCTGGCAACTGGGATACGGCTCCCAGGCAGCCTTCAGTCGAGCCTTCAAGCGCGCTACAGGCAAGACACCGGGATCGCTGCGCCATCCTGCATGAGCCCGGTGCAGCAGGAGTGGTCAGAGCGTACTCCATGGGCTGGTGTCACCACGTTCGAGTACCTCGATGATGATCTCCAGTGCCTTCTCGAGAGCATCGCGGGTATGGGGTGAGCCGACGCACAGCCGGATCGCCTGGGGGGCGGGTTCGCTACCTGTGCAGAAGGGTTCGGGGGTCGATACGCGAACGCCGGCACTCTCGAGTAGCGCATGTACTTCGCTGGACCGACGGCCCTCCGGGAGAGGCAGCCAGATGTTGGACCCTCGCAGCTGGCCTTGCGGCCGGTAGCAGGCGAGACGTTCCGAGGCCCGTTGCTGACGGTATTGCTGCTCCTCGGTCTGCCAGGCAATCAGCTCGTCGGCCCGCGGGGAGGCAATCCAGCGGCAGGCGGCTTCGGCCATCAACGGAGGTGCCATCCAGGTCTCGGCACGCAGCGAGCTGGCGATGCGATCACGCAGACGTTGAGGCACCTGCAGGGTGCCGACTCGCAATCCTCCGGAAAGCACCTTGGCGGTACTGAATACATGCAGGGTCCGCTCTGGTGCCAGCTCAAGCAGGGAGGTTCCTCGGTCCTCGGGGGGAAGATACTGCACGTGGTCCTCCAGCAGCCAGAAGTCATGCCGCCTGGCCAGTTCTGCCAGCTGTTGGCGACGCTCCTCGCCCAACGCGATGCCTGTCGGGTTGTTCTGATCCGGAGTGATATAGACCAGACGCGGCACCTGACGCTGGCACAATCGCGTCAGGGCGTCGATGTCCATGCCGTCATCGTCGAGGGGAATTCCTGCCGGCTTGAGGTAGGCATGGCGCACCGCCGCATTGAAGCCGGGGTAGGTCAGGGCATCGGCCGCGACCAATTCACCTGGCCGAGTCAGTGTGCGTAAACAGAGGTCGAGTCCGTGCTGTCCGCCCTGGGTAACAACCAGTTCGCCTCGGGTCGTGAATCCCAGATGCTCAAGCCAATCAGCAAGCGCCTTGCGGTGGGCGGGGTTACCGATATCCGCCTGATATCGGCTGGCCATGGCAATGGCATCGGGGTCCTGACAGATCTCACTCAGGGCATCGCGCAGACACTGCTGTCGCCAGGTGTGATGGGGCGCGAAGCTCAGGCTCATGTCGATCATGCCATTGTCTTCGCCCTCGACGTGCACATCGAAGGACAGGCCGGCACTTTCCTCGTCACAGACATAGGTGCCGCTGCCCACTCGGGACTGTACCCAACCGCGGTGTTGGGCTTCGTTGTATGCCCGGGTGATGGTGCCAACGGTGACTCCCAGGGCATCGGCCAGCTGTCGCTGGGGTGGCAGACGCTCGCCCGGCGAAAGATCCCCGGTAGCGATGGCGCTGCCGATGGACTCTGCAATCTGCCGGTAGCGGGGAGCCTGACGAGCACCTGATTCGAGTTCTGGTATCCAGATTGTCATGGTGACAATAAAACCTTTGACGTCAGAATTGACCCTATTATGCTGCTTGTATGTCGGAAATTGTAGTGCAATGTAGATAATTGTATGGGTGCAATGTCCAGGCAACTTTCAGCGCCCAATATCAGAATGGAATGTCAGGAAGGAATGTCATGCAGGACTTGTCTTTTGTGGTACCCGTCACCCTGTTCATGCTGTCGATGACGCTGACGCCAGGCCCCAACAACATGATGTTGACCGCCTCCGGTGCCAACTACGGGTTTCGGCGCACTATGCCTCATATCCTGGGCATCAATGCGGGGTGTTTCATACTGTTCACTGCCGTGGCGCTGGGGCTGGGAGTGATCTTCGAACGTTTCCCTGTGGTGCAGACGGCGCTCAAGATCGTCGGCAGTATCTATCTGCTGTATCTGGCGTGGAAGATTGCCACGGCTCCGCCACCGGAACTCCGCCGCGACGGGGCCAGGCCCATGACATTCTGGCAGGCGGCGGCCTTCCAGTTCGCCAATCCCAAGGCCTGGGTCATGGGGATTGCGTTGATGGCGAGCTTCCTGCCCGAAACCGGTAATCCCTGGCTGAATGCCTTCATCGTGGCGGCCTTTGCCGAGGTGGTGGCGTTTCCCTGCATCTCGCTGTGGGCAGGTTTTGGCACGGCGGTAGGACGTGCGCTCAAGACGAACACCAGTTGGCGATGGTTCAACGGCGTCATGGGGGCAATGACGGCGGCCTGTGTATTTCTGATTTTGGGTTAATGCTTCGTGGTGCTGATGAAAAATCCGCTCATGGAAAGGGCCGACGCCTGTTGCCAGGCGTCGGCCCTATTTGTGCTACATGCTGTCTGATCAGTGCTGTTCGGCGCTCTGCAGCGTCTGCTCACGGTGGTGATGGCGTTCATTGACCGGGCGCAGCAGTAGATTGGCGAAGAATGCGACCACCAGTAGTGCCGCCATGCAGTACATCGTCGTGTTGTACAGGCTGGGAGTCGGATCCGCGGTGCCGGGGGGGACGATTTCCATCAGCTTCGAGACGGTCACCGTCCTGGTGGCAACCAGTTGTTCCAACTGGTCGATCGAGGCTCCGAACTTCTCCGCAAACACCGCCGGGTCGACCTTGCTTGCCAGGTTCGAAATGGCCTGACCCACCGACACCTCGCGTAGCGATGTGATGGCCAGTGGACCCAGCACCCCTGCAGCCGACCATGCGGTCAGCAGTCGGCCATGTATGCCGCCGACGTGCATGGTACCGAACATGTCTGCCAGGTAGGCGGGGATGGTGGCAAAGCCACCTCCATACATGGAGAAGATGATCATGGTGGCGATATAGAAACCGATCAGATAGATCACATTGGCACTGTCTGCTCCTGCCGTGGCAAAAAATGGCAGCGAGAGATACAGCAAGGTGCCCAACACGAAGAAGCAATGGTAGGTATTCTTGCGCCCGATATAGTCCGAGGTGGAGGCCCAGAAGAAGCGACCGCACATGTTGAAGACCGAGATCATCAATACATACGTCGACGCGAAGGCGGCAGTGACAATCATTGGCATGGTGGTGCCATAGATCTCGCTCATCATCGTCTTGGCGACACCAATGACACCGATGCCGGCGGTAACGTTGAAACACAACATCAGCCACATCTGCCAGAACTGTGGTGTCTTCAGTGCCTGATCGATGTGTACGTGCTCGCTGGTGACCATGCGATTGGTCTTCTCTTCCGGTTGCCAACCTTCCGGCTTCCAGTCGGCTGCCGGCACACGGTACATGAAGGATGCAACCAGCATCACGCACAGGTAGACGATGCCCAGGGTCAGGAAGGTCGCAGACGCACCGGTATCGCCGGTACCCACCACGTAGACACCGGCCTCGCCACCGTAGGCTGCCGCCTGTTCCACCGACGCGATCACTACCTCGACCTGGCCCGATGCGGTTTCAGCGAAGCGTCGGCCTCCTTCGGTGATCACCGTGACCGCCGACTCTGCCCCCAGATACTCGGGGGCGCTGGCATAGAGCGACAGCAGCCAGTCCTTGACGGGAGCGGCGATCATGGCGCCACCACCAAAGCCCATGATCGCCATTCCGGTCGCCATACCGCGGCGGTCAGGGAACCAGCGAAGCAGCGTCGAAACTGGTGAGACATACCCCAGGCCAAGGCCGCAACCGCCGAGCACACCATATCCCAGGTAGATCAGCCAAAGCTGATGCAATGAGATACCCAACGAGCCGATGATGAAGCCTCCGCCCCACAGGAGGGCGGCTACCACGCCAACCATGCGCGGACCGACCTCTTCCAGCCACTTGCCCGCAAAGGCGGCGGCCAGGCCGAGAAAGACAATCGCCACCGAGAAGATCCAGACCACGGATGACAGGCTCCAGTCGTCAGCGGCGGGAGCGACCACCCCCATCTCACTGGCCAGTGGAAGATTGAATACCGACCACGCATAAACCGAGCCGATGCAGAGGTGAATGGCGATCGAGGCAGGTGGTACCCTCCAGCGATTGAAACCGGGTTTGGCGACGATGTTTTCCTTGCGCAGGAACGCCAGACGGCCGCCGGGTGTATTGTTGTTGTTCATGCTTCCTCCTTGCTTAGCGTCGTCATTCGAGACGCTGCGATCACAGTTGCCCGGGAGGAAGTCTGGTGGTCGACTACTGGCGTCGCCAACTATCTTTAGTATTAATTTCAGATGGTTATGTGCATTATGTCCGTCGGTCCAGGCATTCTTTCAGCCCTTTGAGACATTCTGTCCGCTGGAGGGGGTGTGAGCGTTGGAGATCGGGACATTCTGTCCCTTCAGATGATATCGGCGGCAGGCAACACAATATCAAAACGGCTGCCGGCGCCGGGAGTGGAGGTGGCCAGAATACGTCCGCCGGCTTGTCCGACAAGCTGCTGACTGATCGACAGTCCCAGGCCCGTGCCCTGGGCCTGCTTGGTGGTGAAGAAGGGGTCGAATATGCGTCGCAGTATCTCGGGGGGAATACCGACTCCGGTATCCTCGACACGAATCACCACATCGTTGCCTTCGTCGACGACGCTGAGCGTCAGGGTGCCGCCTTCAGGCATGGCGTGGATAGCATTGAGGGCGAGATTGATGATGACCTGCTGAAGTTCGGTCTGTTCCATCAGCACCGTGCGCTCCGAGCTCAGATTCGTTTCTACTGTGACCCGTGCCTTGTCGAATTGCCTCTGAGTCAGCACCAGGCAGTCACGAGCCACCTGCGCAGGCACGACCATGTTGGTGGCCCCGGAGAACTCCGTCGGGCGTGAGAATTGCAGCAGTTTCGAGACAATGACACCGATTCGGTAGATCTGGTCATCAATCAGGCGGAGCTCGGTCTTGACCTTTTCGGCATCGGCGCCGAGTAGATCGCGGGCGACATCGAGGTTCCCCTGGATCACCGCCACCGGGTTGTTGATCTCATGCGCGATACCGGCGCTGATCTCGCCAACCGCGGCGAGCTTTTCGGACATGATCAGACGCTCGGTGGCATGTTCCAGTTTGCGATTGGCCTCCTGGAGATCTCGGGTTCGCTCCTCGACCTTGTGCTCCAGGCTTTCGGCCCAGTCTCGCAGTTGACGATCGCGCTCCTTGACCGCGTCCAACAGCTCGTCAAGGTGGCGTGCTACCTGGGCGATCTCGCCACTGCCCCTCTGGGGGCCGTTGCGGGCATCCAGGTTGCCGGCTTCGACACGGGAAATGGTATGGGTCATGCGCTCCAGTGGCAGGAAGATACGTCCCGCCCAGCGCAGGAATATCGGCACCGAGATGGCGGCGACAAACAGGAAGATCAATGACAGAACAACAAAGCTGGCGATCTTCTCGTGTCGAAAGGGAGCCTCGAGAAAACCGACGTACAGCATACCGACGCGTTCGCCTCTGCTGTCGGTAACGGGTTGATAGGCGGAGACATACCAGTCATTGACCACGAAGGCACGGTCAAGCCAGGTCGCGCCCTCGTCCAGCACTTGTTGACGAACTTCCGTGGACACTCGGGTCCCCAGCGCACGCACATCCTCGAACAGTCGGACATTGGTGGAGATCCGCACATCATCGAGAAACAGTGTCGCCGTCCCCTGGCTGCCTTCGGGCAGGGAACGGTCTCGATAGACCAGCGCGTTGATGGTGTCGATGAAGTCCAGGTTGCGATTGAGCAGTAATCCGCCGACCAGTGCTCGGTGTTTGCCGTCGACGGGTGGGACGGGAGCCGCGGAGTGAATGATCATGCCTTGCTGTTCGATACTGCGATCCGTCGGCTGGGCGGCCTCGGTCGGTACCAGTGGAATGGCAGCGCGTTCTGCGAGACCGGGAGCAAGGGCGTCGAGTTGCTGCGCGTCGAGGATATCGATAGCGCTGCGCGGTCGGCCGGAGAGCGCATCGTTGATTACCGGCCACTCGCCGGGAACGAAACCTGACGCCAGAGGGCGGCCGTCGGCAAGATACAGGAAGTCCAGACCGAGTCTCTGCCGTTGCTGTTCCAGCCAGGCATCCGCTGCGTCCGAGCCTCGGGCGTCGGAGAAGGCTTCTGATGCGGCCAGAGCATCGAGCTCCTTTACCGAGTTGTCCAACAGGTGTTGGAGGTATTGTTCGGCGATGGTCAGGTCACTGTTCACCTTGACGATCAACAGATTATCGAGCTTGTTTGACCAGCGCAGCATGGTGCCGCCCAGCAACAGCGGAACCAGCACCAGCATGGGTAATAGCGCGATCACCAGCAGGCGTACTCGCACCGAGTGCAGCAGTGGTCGCGCTCTCGCCATCTGCTACAGCCCCCAGGCCGAGCACTTGCGGTCAATGGTCTTCCGCGAGACCCCGAGCAGGCGTGCCGCCTTGGAGCGGTTACCGCCGGTGGCCTCGAGAGCTTGCAGGATTTCGCGACGCTCCACCTGGCTCAAGGGCTCGATATGTTGCATGGCCATTGTCGGCAGGGCGAGGGTCTCCAGAGGAAAACGGCCGAAGATCAGCGAGCGTTCGATGAAGTTGCGTAATTCGCGGATGTTACCGGGCCAGTCATGTCGCAACAGAGCGGCGCGGGTGGTGGTGTCGATCTGCAACGGAGCCAACCCGAGCCGGGCAGCAATCTCGCGCAGGAACAATTCCGCCAGTTCGATGACATCGCCTTCGCGCTCGACCAGGCTGGGCATGCGCAGCTCGATGACATTGATGCGGAAGAACAGATCCTCGCGAAAACGACCCTCTGCCACCTCTCGATCCAGCGCATGGCTGGTGGCCAGTACAAAACGGAGATCCAGTGGAATCTCACGCTCCGCGCCGACGGGGCGCACCGTTCCATCCTCGAGTACCCGCATCAGTGCGGACTGGGCGGAAGGGCTCAGTCCGGCGACGTCGTCAAGGAACACCGTACCGCCCCGCGCCGAGGGCAATAGCCCTTCGCGTGCGCTGTTGGCGCCGGGAAAGGCGCCCGCGATATGGCCGAACAGTTCACTTTCCATTATGTCGGCGGGGATGGCTGAACAGTTGATTGGCACAAAGGGGTAGGCCGCGCGGTGCGAGGTGGTGTGCAGGTGGCGAGCAGCAACTTCCTTGCCGGTTCCCGAGGCACCTGTGATCAAGACCGGAGTGGTGACATCGCGAATACGTGCCAGCAGCTCGCGAGTGGTCGCGATGGCGGATGATGAACCAATCAGCTCGCGCCGTTGCTGGCCAAGGTCCTGACCGTCGAGTTCGCGCAGCAGCAGCATGTTCTCGCGGCGAAGCTGCGTCATCTGTATGCAGCGGCCGACGGCATTCAGTAGCTGATTGGAGCGAAAGGGCTTGAGAATGAAATCGGCAGCTCCAGCGCGCATGGCCTCGATGGCGGTTTCCAGGTCGGCGTAGGCCGTGATCATGATGGTGTCGGTAAACCCGCCGCGATCACGCTGTTCCGCCAGCCAGTCGATTCCGCGTTGTCCCGGCATCATGTTGTCGAGGATCATCACATCGAAATGACGTCGGTTCAGTTGCTCTTCGGCATGTGTCGCGTCCTCGGCCTCGGCGACGACCAGACAGTGCGGGGCGAGCATCTTGACCAGGAAATTGCGCATTCCCGGCTCATCATCGACGATCAGTACACTGGCGTGTTTCAGGCGCTGGGTCAGTTCTGGGTCGCTGCCATTCATATCCATTTCCGTCGCGTTCCATGTCCGTCGTGTTCCAAGCCATCCGGCTTCAAGCGTACCGCAAAGTCGGACCGATCCGGACCCAACGTCTTGAATTCGCATCAACGCTGGGGTTGACGGCGGGCGACCAAGGTAACCTCGACGCTGGCGCCTCCCGCCAGTTGGGGAGAGACGGTACAGGTTCTGGCGGGATAGAACGGCGCAGAAAACCATCGGGCATAGACCGCGTCGAAGTCCGGTTGCAGTGCGAGGTCTGTCAGATGCACATCAACACGCACGCTATCGTCGAGTGTGCACTCGGCATGGGCCAGTAGCCGTGCCAGGTGCTCCATGATCTGGTGGGTTTCTTCCCTGATATCGCCGAGGGTGGCCGCTCCGTCCGGCAGGTCGGCGGCGGTCAGGCCGGATAGATAGACGTAGTGATCATCCATGACCAGATGGCTACCGGGAAAGCTGGGTATGCCCAGCGCCGGCTCATTGTAGTGTCGCAACATGTTGCCTCCTGGTTCAGGTGTCTGCTTGAGGGTTGTCTGTGCTGGCTGGCGGCTTTTCTCCTCTGCGCGCTGCACGGTGCCTGGCCTTGTCCTCGCTGGTATCGTCGGGCACCAGGGCCAGCAGGGTTTCATCGCTGTCGGCCTCGAAGCGGGTATCTCTGGTCATGACCCGGACGCTACCATCTTCACTGTAGGCGGAGATGACCCGGGCTTCCGGGTTATCGCGTCGGTAGTCGTCGAAGGTGTATTCCTTGCTCAACCTCGTCAGCCGCAGGCACCAGCCAGCGTTGATGTGCTCGATGACGGTGTCGTAGTCGAGGTTGTTGCCGAAATAGTAGCCGCCGAGTGTTTCCGGTGCCTTGTGAGCGCTGTCGCCGATGTCGCCACTGCGAGAAGGGGCGAACTGGAAGACGCGATGGCCCGACGATGCTTGGGGAGGCGTTTGATGGGCATCTCGTGTGTGGGGTCATGACGGCTAGTGCCTTGGCCGCCGTAATGGAGGACGGCAAACAGTTCCAAATGTAGTCGAGATTCTGCAGCATCTACCGGTCTGGTGGCATGGCAATACGGCACAGGCGGTAGAGTCAATCTGCAGGGGATCAGCAAACGAGGCGAACCTGCGACAACTGTTGATCCAGTGCGCCAGAGTCTATCTGATGCGGCTGAGGCCATCGTGACCAGGCATCTGACGTTCGATACAGTGCCAAATGCGACGACAGCTGAGCCATCGCATCCTGTATTTCCTACCACGTTTCTGGTTTTGCGATAGCTGATACATGATGACGTGAACGGCCAACGAGCTTGGTGAAGAATCATGTTGCATGACTGGGCTGTGGAAGCCGCAGTTTTTCAGGGGCGCCAATAGCGACTCTCTTCAAGGCGCGGGGCATATTCCGTCGAGGCGCCGGATAGACCCAGGTAAGCCAATCTCCGTTACATCTCAGCGTTGCAAGCCCGGAGGTGACCATAGGTTCATTGAAGTTAAATTCTTCGCTATGGGTCACCTGGTGTGTGTTGCTTCAATAAAGTGTTTAGCTCTGTGATGAATAGGGCCTACTTCAGGGGCCTCCTCATGCGTTTCTCGAGCGGCTTTTCCGCCCCTTTGCCCTCGAATATATCGGACGCTTTATCCGTCATCTCGCGCTTTCACTGGCCCACCAGGCCGGATGGATCTCGAAGCGTGCAGTGATCCCTGGTCGCCTTTAAAAGCGGCAAGAGCCACCTTGGGCATGAAACCAGTGCTGCATTGTCTTGTGATCAGGTTCTCGTATCGTCCTGATCATAGGCTTAGCTTCTGGTCCATATTTCGAGGTCAACTTCATAATATGAATCCACTGCATTCGAATGTAATAGAAAATTTTGAATTAAGTTTTTGGTGTTGAATATGCATAGTTTATAGGAGATGGGATATTGAAGTGACGATAGTGAGGTGCGACGGTGATGTTGCTCTAGATGAATGATGTTCTTTTATTCTGGTTTCATGGTTTCATGGTTTCATGGTTTAGAAATTTGTTCGATATGTTGGTGTGAATTTATATTGTGGCAAAGTGCATGTGGGGATGAAAGAGAGAAGAGAGGGTATTCCTTCTTGGCGGTAGCGTGGTTAAAAGTATAATTGTAGAGTCTCGGATGTTTGATTGACAAAGAGAGGAAATCCTTTGATTGCTGCCAGAGGGCTTCTTCGTCAGTTCGTCCAGGAGCATCGAGATGGATATCAAGCTTCATAAGCAAGCGACCACCACGCCCAGAACCCGGGACGAGACGAGGGAAGTATGTTTACGTGTACTGATTGGGTAGCGTTTCATGGATTGAGCTTTATGACATGACTTATAACCTCTTTCCCAGCCATGCCGCCACTAGCTTGCGCCGCAGCCATGATGGCTCGGTGCGTAGTATTAACTGGTGGAACAATAAGAAGTATAAGTTTTTCCCGCCGATGAAAGCGGGAATGGGTGGAGGGATGTAGCGATCTCTCCACCCAGTGAAGCCACTGGGCGGGAAAACCCAACAAACAACGACGGCGGAGACGATAACAGATCTGGCCCGCAATCAGAAGGAAGTTAAAAATGCAAAATGCATATCAAACGTCAATGACTGACCTGTACAGTATTGCAGGTAGCGGCAGTGATGGCCTTGGCAGAAGAGCTTCTGGTGGTCCAGGAGGTGGAAGTGATCCAGGCAAGCACGGCGGAGTTAATGCTGCTCGCTCCGGACCGTCCTCGTCGGCACAGCAAACACTCGGGAGTGTTGCCGCTGGAGCAGCGCTAGGTGGATTTGGTGGTGGTTTACGGGAAGCTTTTGGAGGAGCTATCGCTTCCGGCGCCAATTTATAAAAATTCACTTAACATATTTGGGGCTGCTCTTGGCGGGAGGTTGAATGTATACAAAGATAAAAGGTGGGTTAAAAGTTTCTGCCGTTTGTACCCTGGCAAATATATTCTTTGATTATATTGATGGCAATGTGTTTTCACTAACCAAAGCTTTAATGGTTTTTTTGGTGGTGTTTTCAATATATGAGGTTCTTGGGTTTTTAGAGAACAAGTTCAAAAAATGACAATTGCGAAGACGTTGATAGGTGTAGGGGGTCGGATGTTCAATTGACGGAGAGAGGCTATCCTTTGATTGCTGCCAGAGGGCTTCTTCGTCAGTTCGTCGAGGAGCATCGAGATGGACATCAAGCTGCATAAACAAGCGACGACGAGACCCAAAATCCGTGCCGAGATCCAGGCAGCTCCTGCCCTCATCCCGGACATGGTGCTGGCGGAGCGCTTTGGTGTGAGCGATATGACCATCCGTCCGGGGCATCCCCAAACCAACGGGATGGTCGAGCGCTTCAATGGCAGTATCAGCGATGTGCTGGCTACTCGACGGTACGAATCAAGGAAAGACCTGGAACAAACGCTCAAGCGTTGCTGTTGGCTCTATAATCACTGCATGCAAGCAGAAAGCATATACCACCAGCCATCGACACAGTTTGACGAGTGACACCGTATGGCCATTCTGGGCCATATCCGCCTGCAACGACCTTACGAGTTCTCGTCCTCGTCGAGCAGGCGTTAGCGCGCAGATCTGCAAGTGGGCCTCGCCCAATGCCTCCCAGGTCCCCCATAACTCGGCCTCGTACTGCTCCCGGATATCCCTGGGCGGGTCCAGAACCCGTTCCCCATATTGCGCTGGGCCTCGTCAATCCAGCTGTCCTCCTCGGATACAGCGAGGTTATGTTGGCGGGCCACTTCGGCAACAGTGGTCTTACCCTTGAAGATATCGGTGACCACGGCAGCCTTGCGCCTGGCGGTCCAGCGTTTGACGGTGGGTTCTTCGTTCATTCTGTCCTTCTGATGGCTGCCCGATAGTCTGTGCAACTCTGGAGGGGGTCACTTCACCTCCTGGTTCAGGTGTCTGCTTGAGGGTTGTCTGTGCTGGCTGGCGGCTTTTCTCCTCTGCGCGCTGCACGGTGCCTGGCCTTGTCCTCGCTGGTATCGTCGGGCACCAGGGCCAGCAGGGTTTCATCGCTGTCGGCCTCGAAGCGGGTATCTCTGGTCATGACCCGGACGCTACCATCTTCACTGTAGGCGGAGATGACCCGGGCTTCCGGGTTATCGCGTCGGTAGTCGTCGAAGGTGTATTCCTTGCTCAACCGCGTCAGGCGTAGACACCAGCCGGTGTTGATGTGTTCGATAGCGGTGTCGTAGTCGAGGTTGTTGCCGAAATAGTAGCCTCCGAGTGTTTCCGGTGCCTTGTGAGCGCTATCGCCGATATCACCGCGGGACGGAGCGAACTGGAAGACACGATGGCGGCCAAACTCGGGGCCATAGTTGACGCACACCAGGGCGTTGTAATCGTCGTTGTCGGTCAATGCCACCACCGAGTCGAACTGGTTCATCTCGATATCCAGCTCGGCTTCTTCCGAAAGAATTTCACCGAAGTAGCACGGGATATCGTGACCGCGTACCGCGCGAATTCGCTTCCAGTTACGGTCGGCGATCATCACCGGCCGTCCGATGGACTGGATGGTCTCGGCCAGTCTGCGGCTGAAGGGATTGGCACCGACGATCAGTAAGCCCTTGGTACCTGTCGATTTGAGATTGAAATGACGGGACAACGGCTCCAGTGAGAAGCCGTGGAAGACCACGGTGACCGCCACGATGGCAAAGGCCAGTGGCGGCAGGATGGCGGCATCCTCGACGCCCAGTTCCACCAGCCGATTGCCGAACAGGCCGGCGATGGCCACGGCCACCACACCGCGAGGGCCGATCCAGCCCACAATCAGCTTTTCCGACAGCGGCAGCCCGGTTCCGATAAGTGACAGGAATACCGCCAGCGGGCGTACCACAAACAACACCATCAGTACGAAGACAATCTCACGCCAGCCCAGTGAGGTCAGGGTCGCGAGGTCGACATCTGCCGCGAGCAGGATGAATACCGCCGAGACCAGCAGTACGGTGATGTTCTCCTTGAAGCGTCGGATCTCATCCAATGATGCCACCGAAGAGTTGCCGAGCACCATGCCCATGACGGTTACCGCCAGCAGACCACTCTCGTGCAGCAGGGAGTTGGGCAGGGTATAGATGATCAGGACGGCGACGATCATCACCGGCACCTTGAGGTATTCGGGGATATGACCCTTGCGCAGGGCGAGGATCAGCAACCAGGCGCCGAGATAGCCAATGCCGATGGATAGCACGATGCCCAACGCCATATGGCCGAGAGTGGTGGAAAGCGAGTGCGCCGAGTAGGCGACAATCGTCAGCTCGAAGGCAAGCACGGCGGCCAGGGCGCCCACCGGGTCATTGACGATGGCTTCCCAACGCAGGATCTCGGCGGGGCGGCGCTTGAGACTGGCTTGACGCAACAGCGGGATGATCACCGTGGGACCGGTGACGATCAGAATACCACCCAGTACCGCAGCCGATGCCCAGCTCAGTCCGCCGATGTAATGGCCGCAGAGGGTCGCCAATCCCCACACCAGAGGTCCGCCAATGATGACCAGACGTCTCACTGCTGTTTCGGCATCGGCGAGCCGTGCGAAGTGCAGGGTCAGGCCGCCCTCGAACAGAATCAGCGCCACCGCTGTGGCAATCAGCGGCTCGAGCAGGTCACCGAATACCACCTGAGGCTGCAGGATTCCAGTGGTCGGGCCAATCAGCACACCGACTGCCAGCATGACCACGATGGCCGGGATCTTCCAGCGCCAGGCGATCCATTGAGCGCCAATGCCGCAGGCCCCTATCAGGCAGAAGATTACGAGAGTGGTCATGCAGAAGGCCTCCATGGCAATTCGGGACAGTAGCGGCGACAGCGCTCCCTCTGAATGAGGATAGGGCAACAGCGAGGTAACGGTCGATGCTCCAGAGCAAGGAGCGCGGGAATCGGAGGAAGGGCGAGGAGTCTCTGGTCTGAAGTAGAATGGCTATATCAACACTGGGGCACAGGAAACGGGTTTATGGCACTAAGCGAATTCGAATTGAAGCGGGTGGAGCGTGCGGTCTCCGCATTCATGGACCGAAGACGACCACCGGAGCATATCCGGGCGAAGCTGGATTTCGGCTATCGCATAGATGGACAGAGTCTCGAACTGTTCGAGATTCGTCCATGGTTTGTTGACCCTACGAAGGTCATGGAAAGGCCGTTGGCGAAGGGTACCTATGTCAAGAGTCGCGGCAGATGGAAGATATACTGGCAGCGAGCGGACTTGAAATGGCACCTGTATAAACCTGAGCCGGAAGTGAATTCCGTAGAGGCATTTCTGGCCGTTGTCGAAGCGGACGAGTTTGCCTGCTTCTTTGGCTGAGGCACGTCCGTGTGCCTTTCGGCCAATGGCTTGCTGACTTCATGGCCCGCTGACGTTGTGTTGGATAGTTGCCAGTCAGCGGCTACTCAGCGCAACGCCGGTTCTGGAGCGGTTGGGCCGTGAAATGCTGCGGCTTATCCAGTCGCCTACCGCGGCGATGCGCTCCAGATCGACACCACAGTCGATACCCAGACCATTGAGCAGATAGACCACATCTTCCGTGGCGACATTACCGCTGGCACCTTTGGCGTAGGGACAACCCCCCAGACCGGCGACGGAACTGTCGATTACCGCAACGCCCTGGTCGAGGGCTGCCATCAGGTTGGCCAATGCCTGGCCGTAGGTGTCATGGAAGTGGGCGGCCAGATGCTCGATGGGGATGTCCCGTGAGACGACTTCAATCAACCGGCTGGCCTTGAGCGGAGTACCGGTACCGATGGTGTCGCCCAGGGAAACCTCGTAGCAGCCCATCTCATATAATGCTCGGGAAACGCTGGCGACCTGTTCGGGATCGATCTCGCCCTCATAGGGGCAGCCCAGCACGCAGGAGACGTAACCACGCACGCGTACGCCGGCGGCTTGGGCGCGTTCGACGACGGGCGCAAAGCGCGTCAGGGACTCGGCAATGCTGCAGTTGATGTTCTTCTGCGAGAAGCTCTCCGAGGCGGCGCCGAATACCGCCACCTCCTTGACGCCACACTCCAGTGCGGCCCCCAACCCCTTGAGGTTGGGGGTCAGGGCGGAGTAGGTCACCTGTGGCCTTGCCTGACCCTCCTGCATCAGCGCCTGCATCACTTCGCGGTGGTCAGCCATCTGCGGCACCCACTTCGGTGATACGAAGCTGGCGGCTTCGATATGGCGATGTCCCGCACCGGCCAGACGCTCGATCAATTCGAGCTTGGTCGCCGTAGGGATCGGTTGTGGCTCATTCTGCAGGCCATCGCGCGGGCCAGCCTCGACGAGGCGAACGCTAGCGGGGAAGCTCATCTCTGTCTCTCCAGCACTCAACAAAAGGGTTTATCCTGGCCATCATTCACTGGCGCTGAAGTCGAGCAGTACGTCGCCCTGACCAACGCTGTCGCCCGGGACGAAGTGGAAGCCATCGACACTGCCGTCGTCTGGCGCATTCAGCGTGTGCTCCATCTTCATGGCTTCCATCACCATCAGGGCGTCGCCCCGTTGCACCGGGTGTCCGGGCTCGACCAGCAACGCAACTACGGTGCCGTGCATGGGCGCGGTCAGCGTGGCCTCGGATTCCCGGGCACTGGCATCAATGGCATCGATACGCCGCCACAGCAGGCGTGTCTCGCCACTCGTCTCTTGCTTCAAGGTGCCATCCTCACCCTGTACCGCGCCACTGCCGGAGGTCAGCACAATCACATTACCGTCGCGGCGAGCCAGCAGGCGTCGACGGTGCCCATCCAGAGTGATGGCCACGGCATCACCGGACAGGTCGGTCAAACATGCGGTGAACTGATGAGGTTCGCGGTTAGCGCCGGTGACGCTCAATTGCCAGGCATCGTCATCGATGCCGTGACGGCCTTCAACGATGGCCAGGCTGGCCGGAGCCAGATCATTGGCCTCGGTCGGGTCACTCAAGGCAATGCGGATACGCCGCGGGCCGTTGAGACGGAAGCCATCATGACGGTCCCAGGGCGACTGACTCTCGCGTTCGCCGGCCAACTGATACAGGGCGATCAGTGCAGCACTGGCCAGGTCCTGAGCACTGGTCTCGCGCCTGGCAAACAGGCTGGACTCGTGACGTTCGATAAAGCGCGTATCGAGTTCGGCCGCCTTGAAGGCCGGGTGGCTGGCCAGCCGCTGCAGGAAACCCCGGTTGGTGACCACGCCCTGAATATCGAGGGCGGCGAGGGCCCGGTTGAGCGTGGCCAGAGCTGCAGCACGATCCGGGCCATGGACAATCAACTTGGCCAGCATCGGATCGTAGTGCATCGAGACGCTGTCGCCGCTGTCCACGCCGCTATCGAGGCGCACCTCACGTTCGTCCAGGGCAGCCCCCTGAAGATCCAGAGCGAAGCGGGTCAGTTGACCTGTCGCCGGCAGGAAGTCGTTGTCTGCATCTTCCGCATAGAGACGTGCTTCGAAGCTGTGCCCGTCGATGACCAGCGCGGCCTGATCCTTCGGCAATGGCTCGCCCATGGCCACGCGTAGCTGCCATTCCACCAGGTCCTCGCCGGTGATCATCTCGGTCACCGGATGCTCGACCTGCAGGCGGGTATTCATCTCCATGAAGTAGAAACGCTGCGGCTCCTGAGATTGACCTTGCGGGGCGTCGAGCAGGAATTCCACGGTACCGGCACCGACATAGCCGATCTCCCGGGCGGCACGTACCGCCGCTTCGCCCATCTGCTGGCGCAGGGCTTCCGTCATGCCTGGCGCAGGAGCTTCTTCGAGAACCTTCTGGTGGCGACGCTGTACGCTGCAGTCGCGCTCGAACAGGTAGACACCATTACCGTGGCGGTCGCAGAACACCTGGACCTCGACGTGGCGTGGCTGAGTCAGGTACTTCTCGATCAGCATGCGATCATCGCCGAAGGCGGCTCGGGATTCGCGACGGCAACCGTCCAGCGCCGCCTGAAACTGTCCATCGGACTCGACCACGCGCATGCCCTTGCCGCCACCTCCTGCGCTGGCCTTGAGCAACACCGGATAGCCGATTGCCCCGGCCTCGCGGCGCAGCAGGTCATCATTCTGATCCTGGCCGTGATAGCCGGGCACCAGTGGCACTCCGGCATCCATCATGCGCGCCTTGGCCGCCGACTTGTCACCCATCGCTGCGATGGCCGAGGCGGGAGGGCCAACGAAGACGATACCGGCCTCCTCACAGGCCTGGACAAATTCTCCGTTCTCCGACAGGAAGCCGTACCCTGGATGAATGGCGCCGGCGCCACTGCGTCGGGCTGCCTCGATCACTTTCGAGATGTCCAGGTAGCTCTCCCGCGCAGGAGCGGGTCCCAGGCGGATTGCCTCATCGGCCTCACGGACATGGCGAGCGTCGGCATCGGCATCGGAATAGACCGCAATGGTGCGCAGGCCCATGCGGCGCGCGGTGCGCATCACACGGCAGGCAATCTCGCCGCGGTTGGCCACCAACAGGGTATCGAAGCGGGAGGTTGCGCTCATGAGCGGGGCTCCTGGGTTGTTACAGAACAGCTCGGTATAGAACGGTTCGGTACAGGGCGTTGCCAGGCCGGTGGGCGCTTGTCGAGAAAGCTTGCCAGCCCCTCCTGACCCTCGGGGCTGACACGTAATTCACTGATCACCCGACAGGTATGCTCGCGGGTGTCGTCACTGTCCGGAGCTCGCGCTACCTCGGCAAGCAGCGCCTTGGTAGCGCGACTGGCTTGAGGCGAAGTGGTGAGCAGCGTATCGATCATGCTGTCGACAGACGCATCCAACTGATCGCTGGCGACAGACTGATGGACCAACCCCAGGTGTTCAGCGGTATCAACGTCGATGACTTCGGCAGTCAAGGCATAGCGGCGCATCTGTCGACTGCCGATGGCACGCTGAACATAGGGACTGATCACCGCCGGTGAGAGACCGATGCGTACCTCCGACAGACAGAATCTCGCCCGCTCGCTGGCAATCACGATGTCACAGCAGGCCGCCAGGCCCACCGCGCCACCGAAGGCGGCGCCCTGGACGCGGGCAATGGTCGGGCAGGGCAGGGTGTCGAGACCTTGCATCATCGCCGACAGCTTGCGTGAATCCGCCAGGTTGTCATCGAGATGGTAGTCGACCATGCGCTTCATCCAGTTGAGATCAGCACCGGCCGAGAAGCTCTTGCCCTCGGAACCCAGCACCAGTACGCGGACCGTACCTTGCTCAGCCTGCTGCCTGACGGCATCGAGATGCTGGTTGATCTGTTCGATCAAGCGGTCGTCGAAGGCGTTGTGGACCTCGGGGCGGGTCAGGGTCAGCCAGGCAACGCCTCGAGAGTCGATCTGAAGCTTTGCAAGGCTTGTTGTGTCTGTCATATACAGCGACCTCATCGGTAAAGCGGTAAGCCGTAAGTTTCAAGCTGCAAGAACCCCAGCCAGACCTTCGAAGCGTGCTGCGAACTTCCAGCTTACAGCTTCAAGCTTATAGCTCCCCTTGCACAGCAAGGGGCTTACATACGGAACACGCCGAAGCGCGTCGGTTCGTTTTCAGCGTTCATGGCGGCAGCCAGTGACAGTCCCAGCACGTCGCGAGTCTGGGCTGGATCAATGACTCCGTCATCCCATAGGCGGGCGCTGGCGTAGTAAGGGTGGCCCTGGTGCTCGTACTGCTCGCGAGTCGGTTGCTTGAAGGCTTCCTCGTCCTCGGCGGACCACTGCTCGCCGGCGCGTTCCATCTGTTCGCGCTTGACCTGGGCAAGTACACCAGCGGCCTGTTCACCGCCCATCACCGAGATACGGGCGTTGGGCCACATGAACAGCAGGTTGGGATCGTAGGCGCGGCCACACATGCCGTAGTTGCCGGCACCGAAGCTGCCACCGATCAACACGGTGAACTTGGGAACCCTGGCGCAGGCCACCGCGGTGACCAGTTTGGCACCGTGCTTGGCGATGCCTTCATGCTCGTATTTCGAACCCACCATGAAACCGGTGATGTTCTGCAGGAATACCAGCGGGATGCCGCGCTGGGCGCAGAGTTCAATGAAGTGGGCACCCTTGAGTGCGCTTTCCGAGAACAGCACACCGTTGTTGGCGACGATGCCCACCGGATGGCCATGGATATGTGCAAAGCCGGTGACCAGGGTGTCGCCGTAATAGCGCTTGAACTCGTCGAAGTCGGAACCATCGACAATGCGAGCGATCACCTCGCGTACCTCGAAGGGCTTGCGCAGGTCGGTACCGACAATGCCGTACAGTTCCTCGGCAGCATATTTCGGTGCCCGTGGCTCGGCCATGGTCAGCGATCCACGTTTCTGCCAGTTGAGACGTGCCACACAGCGGCGTGCCAGCATCAGTGCATGGGCGTCGTTGTCCGCGTAGTGATCGGCCACGCCACTGACACGGGTATGCACGTCGGCGCCACCGAGGTCCTCGGCGCTGATGGTCTCACCGGTAGCCGCCTTGACCAGTGGCGGGCCGCCGAGAAAGATGGTGCCCTGTTCGCGGACGATGATCGACTCGTCGGCCATGGCGGGGACATAGGCACCGCCAGCGGTGCAGGAGCCCATGACCACGGCAATCTGGGGGATGCCCTCGGCGGACATGGTGGCCTGGTTGTAGAAGATGCGCCCGAAGTGGTCGCGGTCAGGAAATACCTCGTCCTGGCGGGGCAGAAAAGCACCGCCGGAATCGACCAGGTAGAGGCAGGGAAGGCGATGCTTGCGGGCAATTTCCTGGGCCCGCAGGTGCTTCTTCACGGTGATCGGGAAATAGGTGCCGCCCTTGACCGTGGCATCATTGGCGACGATCACGCACTCGACACCGCTGACACGGCCGATGCCGGTCACCACTCCTGCCGCCGGTACTTCTGTGTCATAGAGCTCGTGGGCAGCCAGTCCTGATAATTCCAGGAAGGGCGAACCCTCGTCCAGCAGATGGTCGATGCGGTCGCGGACAAATAACTTGCCCCGCGACTCATGGCGCTCGCGAGCCTTGTTGCCGCCGCCCTGTTGGATCCGCTCAGTCAGTTCCTGAAGGTGTTCGACTTCAAGGCGCATCGCCGCCTCGCGAGCCTGAAAGTCCTCGGAACGAGGATTGATGCTGCTATCGAGAGTTGCCATACAGCTCGCCTCTAGTGTGTCTTCTCGCCCGATTACGCTGATTCATTGAAGATTTCGCGGCCAATCAGCATACGCCGAATCTCGCTGGTACCCGCGCCGATCTCGTAGAGTTTGGCGTCGCGCAGCAGGCGCCCGGTGGGATATTCGTTGATATAGCCATTGCCTCCGAGCAACTGGATGGCATCCAACGCCACCTGGGTAGCCTTCTCGGCGCAGTACAGGATCACCCCGGCGGCATCCTTGCGTGAGGCCTGGCCACGATCGCAGGCGGCAGCGACTGCATACAGATAGGCGCGACAGGCATTGAGGGTGGTGTACATATCAGCGATCTTGCCCTGTACCAACTGGAATTCGCCGATGGCCTGGTCGAACTGTTTGCGCTCGTGAATGTAGGGAACCACCACGTCCATGGCGGCCTGCATGATGCCGATGGGGCCAGCAGCCAGCACGGTGCGCTCGAAGTCGAGGCCGCCCATCAGTACGCGCACGCCCTTGCCAACCTCGCCGAGTACGTTGTCCGCTGGCACTTCGCAATCCTCGAAGACCAGCTCACAGGTGTTCGAACCGCGCATACCGAGCTTGTCGAGCTTCTGGGCGGTGGAAAAGCCCTTGAAGCCCTTCTCGATGATAAAGGCGGTGATGCCCTTCGAGCCGGCCTCTGGATCGGTCTTGGCATAGACCACCAGCACGTCCGCGTCAGGACCGTTGGTGATCCACATCTTGTTGCCGTTGAGAATGTAGCGATCACCATCCTTGCGGGCGCGCAGTTTCATTGACACCACATCAGAGCCGGCGCCCGGTTCGGACATGGCCAGTGCACCGACATGTTCTCCACTGATCAGTTTCGGCAGGTATTTCGCCTTCTGCTCGGCACTGGCATTGAGCTTGATCTGGTTGACGCAGAGATTGGAGTGAGCGCCGTAGGAGAGGGCCACCGAGGCGCTGGCGCGCGAGATTTCTTCCATGGCGATACAGTGGGCGAGATAGCCCATGCCGCTGCCGCCGTCTTCATCGGCAACGGTGATGCCGAGCAGGCCCATATCACCGAACTTCTTCCACAAGTCGGCAGGGAACTCGTTGTTGGCGTCGATCTCCGCTGCGCGGGGGGCGATCTCGTCGCGCGCGAAGGCGTTGACCTGATCGCGAAGCATGACAAGGGTCTCGTCGAGACCGAAATCCAGAGGGGTGTAGGGACTATGCATGATGAACTCCCGGAATCCGGCGCAAGCGCGGGCAATGTAATGGTCGATATGTCAGTGCCCCGGACAGACGAGGCGTGCTGATGTCCTTGTTGCCGTACGAGCGCTCTCGACGCTGGCGATGAAGGTACGGCGGATAGTGGATACAGGCTAGGCAAGGTTTACGTTAACGTAAAGTGCAGCTTGGGCGCGTTACGACCAAAGTCGACGGGTGTGATCGAGGTCGAGTGCATCCGTTGGCCGAATTCTGGATAATCCTTCAGGGCGGAACTCCGCCCCGGTGTTTGGGAGTGGCAGGTCTCTATCGTCGGGACGAGGAAAGGTGACCTAATGAAGGAGGTGATGGACTGATGGCGTATTGGCTGTTCAAAACCGAACCCGATGTGTTTGGCTGGGATGATCTGGTTGCCAGAGGTGATCAGGGCGAAGAATGGGATGGCGTGCGTAACTACCAGGCACGCAACAATATGCGGGTGATGAAGAAGGGCGATCTTGGCCTTCTGTACCATTCCAACCAGGGGAAAGAGGCCGTCGGCATTGTTGAAGTCATTGCCGAGATACATCCCGACAGCACTACCGATGACACCCGCTGGGAATGCGTCGATATCAAGGCGGTGCAACCCTTGCCGCGCGCGGTTTCGCTGGCGCAGGTGAAGTCGGAGCCGCGCCTGACTTCGATGGCACTGGTCAGTAATTCACGCCTCTCCGTGCAGCCGGTTACCGATCAGGAATGGAAGATTGTCATGGAACTGGCTGGTTTGTGATGGCGGTTTCCATGGAGGCGCTTTCGGATGATCGAGTGCCGCGGCTGAGGTGGCAGAAGGTCGGGACTGAGGTGGTAGAAGGCGGGGCTGAAGCAGTAGAAGGCAGGAGTTTGGGTGCTGATCTCCTGCCTTCAGGCGCAGGGCCCGGGTTCAGGTTCCGGCGTTGTGGATGACCTTGAGCAGATCGCTGCAGTCGATCATCGGGTCTTCACAGTCGATATTGATGGTGGTCTGGTTCAGCACATGACTGCGACCACTGATGGTGTTCTCGAGCACCTGATGAGTGCCCTGCTGATGAGTGCCGAGCATGGTGCCGGTGAAACGGGTGTCGCGCAGTGACACGGTTTCCAGACTGTCACCGGGCTTGAGATCGCCCTGCAGGTGCATCAGCGCCAGGCGTGCCGAGGTGCCGGTGCCGGTCGTGCTACGGCAGATGACGCGGGGATGTACATAGGTCGTCGAGCGTGAGCGATAGCGACCCGGTGCCACGGTTTCCACTGGCCCCATGAAGTGCAGGAAGGGCAGGGGGCCGACATCGCCGAGGAGGTAGTGGCTGTAGCTGTGCTGTAGCTGAATGGCGTCGACGATGGCGTGGGCGCAGGCTGTCAGTCGATCCTGTTCTTCCAGCACCAGGTCGAAGCCCAATTCGCTGGCATCAACCAGCGCGTAGAAGCCGCCGCTGTAGGCAACGCTATAGGTTATTTCGCCCAGTCCCGGGACCTCGATGCGCGCACGATGGGTGTCGATATAGCTGGGCAGTCCTTCGCAGGTGACCGACGTCACCACGTTGTTCTCGACCTGTGCCTCGACCTGCACCAGGCCTGCCGGCGCTTCGAGGTTGAAGCTCTGGCGGCCTTCGCGTTTCTCGACCAGCCCGGTCTCGAGTACGGCGGTGGCGGTACAGAGCGTGTTGGAGCCGGAATAGATGGGATAGCCCATCACTTCCATGATGATATAGCCGGCGGCCGCCTGTGGGTCACAGGCAGGCACCAGCAGGTCGACAGACATCTCGGGGATGCCGTGGGGTTCGGTAAGCAGCAGGCGGCGCAGGCCATCGGCCTGGTCACGCAGATATTCCATCTGCGCGCGGACGGTATCGCCCGGCAGCGGTTTGATACCGCCAGTGACGATGCGACTGACATCACCTCCGGCATGGGTGTCCATCAGCGAGAAGCTGGCCATGGGAATTCCTTGTACTCTGAATTCGATGAAGGGAGCCCATCCATTGCAAGGCTCCCGGGTGGGCCGTAGGTATTAACCCGGCATGCTTTCATGTTGGGTTAATGCGGCACAGGGATGTGCCGCCGTCGGCCATCGGGCCGACGCGAGACCGCACCACACCAGCAGATCCACGCAGCTGCGCCAGTGTTGTGCGGACGAAAATCAAATCGATCAGGATGAGCTATTTGATTGCCATGTTAATAGGTCAGTCGGCGATGACGGCGAAGGGCGCGCCATGTTCCTGCCACTGGGAGTCAGGGACGATGACGATCTTGCCGAGAAAACCCTTGCTGCGCTCGACGAAGTAGCGCTCCGCCTGGTGCAACTCGGAAAGTCGGAAGGCACCGTGCAGCACCGGGCGAAGCTGGCCACTGCGAATCCATTCGATCAGTTGCGCCGCTTCCTCGCGGGTGCCGTGGGACACACCAAAGATCTGCACCTGATACAGGTAGATGCGGGTCCACATGATCTCGCTGAGGTTGCCGCCGCTGGCACCGGCGATCGATAGCCGCGGATAGCTGTCGCGCGCCTTCATGTCGAAGATCATGGTGTCGATGAAGCGATCGGTCATTTCTCCACCGACCAGGTCCATGACCGCATCGATGGGGCGATCGCCGGTGGCCTTGCGTACCAGCGCTTCCAACTGGTCGATATGCTGACGATCGAATACTGCCTCGGCGCCCAGTTCGAGCAGTGCTTCGGCCTTGTCGGGCTGACTCAGGGCGTAGGGGATGGCGCCGACGACGCGACACAGCTGAATCAATGCCGTTCCCACACCACCACTGGCACCGGTGACCAGCACGCGCTCTCCGGCACGGATATTGGCCGAGGTCATCATGTGGTAGGCGGTCTGGTAGGAACACATGCCCATGGACGCCAGCTCGGCATCCGCCAGCTCCGAGTTGGGGACGTGATGGAACTGGTCCGCCGGAACCACCACGTATTCGGCGAAACCGCCATCCGCTCCATGACCGTAATAATCCGGCGTCAGGTTGATGTCCGGGCGCTGGTCGGCATAGATGTTGAAATCCAACAGCCCGCGCTGACCGATACGAGCACTGTCGACCCCGTCACCTACCGCCGCGATGCGACCGGCGATATCAGCCCCCTGGATGCGCGGAAAAGTCAACGTTGGCGTACCGCCCATGGCGAAGGAGGTGACATCGCCCTTGTCACGGGTTGGATAGAGCCCTTCGCGTGCCTTGCGATCGGTGTTGTTCTTGGCGGTGGCAGTCACCTGCACCAGAACCTCGCCGGCGCCCGGTTGGGGGACTGCTACATCGTCGTGATAGACAAGCTTGTCCACGTCGCCATGGGCGGTGAGCAGCATGGCGTGCATGCTGGTGGGGATGGGGTTGGCCATGTAAATCCCTTTGCGCTGAGTGTGTGTCTGCCCGCAGGACTCCGGCGGCGGAAATGGCTCGCTGCCCGGGTCATGGACCTGAGACGTTGAACAGCGCTTTCGGGAGTCACCTGGATACAAGTTGACACTAGCATTGCCCAGGCTACCGATAAAAGGGGGGCGCCCGGCGAACAGAGGGTAAATGCATTGCACGGCAAAGGCGGCTTTGGGTCGCTGTCGTCGGTACGCGACGTTCGATCACCTCATGTCCTCAACCCACTCGATAGGAGGAGGGGAGTTCTGCCAGCAGGCCGCGGCCTCCGGCCAGGGTCAGGGCCAGATCCTGCAGCCCCTGGTGGAGTGGCAGGTCACTGGCACCCTTGATCGAGAGATCAAGGCGTTGCGCGAACATCAGCAGCTTGTGCAGACGGCGCAGTGGCAGGCGGCCGATTGCCTGCTGATAGAGGGGGCGACGCTTATCGAAGATCGGTGGCTTCTGCGCCTTGCAGGCATGCTCGAAGCTCTGGCCCTGGTCGAGGTGCTGATGCAGTGACAACAGGATACGGATTTCCCGAGTCAGGGCCCACAGCACGATGGGGGCTTCGGTACCCTCGGCCTGAAGTCCGGCGAGAATACGTATCAGCCGTTCGCGTTCGCCCTTGAGGCAGGCATCGATCAGGGTGAAGACGTCATAGCGAGCGCTGCTCTCCACATCGCCCGCCACCTGACGTGGCGAGACCTGGCTGCCCGGCGGCAGAATCAGGGCCAACTTCTGGAGTTCCTGGTCAGCGGCCAGCAGGTTGCCCTCGGTGCGCTCGCCCAACAGGCGGGCGGCATCCAACGACAGATTGAGACCATGGACCTGGGCGCGGTCGCGCAGCCAGAAACCGAGACGCGATGCGTCGACCGGCCACACAGGGACGAATAGCCCGATCTTGTCGAGAGCCTTGAACCAGGCGCTCTTCTGCTCTCGGGCATCAAGTCGACCTGCCATGATCAATAGCATGTTGTCGCTGCCGGCTGCGCTTTCGGCATATTCCTTGAGTGCCTTGCCGCCTTCCTGGCCTGGCTTCGAGGAACCGAGGCGCAGCTCGATCAATTTGCGTGAGGCGAACAGCGACATGCTGGCACCTGCCTCGGTCAGACGACCCCAGGCAAAGTTGGCTTCGACATCGAGAACATCCCGCTCCTCGACACCTGCCTCGCGAGCCTGACGTCGCACCAGGTCGCAGGCTTCCATATGTTGAAGAGGTTCATCGCCGGCGATGATGACCACCGGCGGCAATGACTTGCTCAGTGCATCGGGCAGCTTGTCGGCAAAGACCTTCATTCGTTGACGCTACCTGCACTCTGTTCCGACCCACTGGTCTGCAGGGGGGTGCTGCTGACGCCGGGAGTCGTGATGGTATTCACCGTGGTACCGTTCCCGCCATCGATGCTGCTGCTTTCGGCAGGGGACGGTTCGGCAGGAGGCTGTGCGCTGCTGCCGGGTTCGACAGCACCACCCTGAGGCAAGGCTCGCAGACGTTCGATCATCTGGCGGACAGCGTTGCTGCGGGCACGATCCAGAGCGTCTTCACGCAGGTCATCTCGTGACAGCAGATTGCCATCTTCGACGATGTAATAATCCGTTGCCTCGAGGTTCTCGCGACTGACCAGATAGGCGCTGTCGGAGCTGCGCTGGATCGAGTAAGGAATGGTAAGCACCAGGGTTTCATCGCGACTACCGGAGTCCAGGACACCGTCACGGCGAACGAAACTGTCCTCGGGACTCAGGTTGAGGCGCAGGGGAGCGTTGGCATCCACTCGGGTACCCTGAGCCTCGAGACGCTCGGTGAGCTGTTCGGCGAACGGACTTTCCGCGCCGGGACCGGCGATCGCCAGGCTATCCAGGCCCAGCACGTCGTCACCGAGGCCACGGAGATGAAAGCCGCAGCCGACCAGCGTCAGGGCAATGCCGGCAGTAAGGGAAAGGCTGAGAAGTTGGCGGCGCTGCAGCATGGGAACTCCTTATCCAGCAAAAGAAACAGTCCAGCAAGAGGATCAGCCCAGGCAATATATCTTGTCCAGGCACTTGTTCTGGCAAGCGTCAGATCGAATCAGCCGCTGCCCGTCCCCGGGGTGTGACGTCGGGAGCGAGCAGCGGAGCCGGGGCTGATCAGTCGGCAATCTGTCAGTTGGCCACAATATTGACCAGCTTACCCGGTACCACAATCACCTTGCGAACGGTCTTGCCGTCGACATGGCGCTGGACATTGTCTTCTGCCATGGCCTGGGTCTCGATGGCTGCCTTGTCGGCATCAGCGGGGACCTCGATACGGGCCCTCAGCTTGCCGTTGACCTGTACCACGACCTCGACACTATCGCGCTTCAGGGCAGACTCGTCGACCTGCGGCCACTCGGCATCGATAACCGGCTCGTCATGCCCCAGTTCCTGCCACAGGGCATGACAGGCGTGGGGGGTGATCGGAGCCAGCAGCAACACGCAGGCCTCTACCGCTTCACGGACGACGGCCAGGCCCTGGGGGGTGGTATCGGTGAAACGGCCGATGGCGTTGGTCAGTTCCATCACCGCGGCGATGGCAGTGTTGAAGGTGGTACGACGACCGATGTCATCGCCGGCCTTGGCGATGGTCTCGTGGGTCTTGCGGCGCAGCTCACGCTGAGCGTCGTCGAGGTTGGCGACATCCAGACTGGCCGGAGAGCCCGCTTCGAGGTGCTCCGCGACCAGGCGCCACAGGCGCTTGAGGAAACGGTTGGCACCCTCGACACCGGAGTCCGACCATTCGAGGGACTGCTCGGGCGGTGCAGCGAACATCATGAACAGGCGTACCGTGTCGGCACCAAAGCGGTCGATCATCGACTGAGGATCGACACCGTTGTTCTTGGACTTGGACATCTTCTCGATGCCGCCCATCTCGACGGGTTGACCGTCGCTGACCAGGATGGCGCGCAGCGGGCGGCCCTTTTCGTCGCGCTCGACCTCGACATCCGCCGGGTTGAACCATTCCTTGCCGCCGTTGGCCTCGTGGCGATAGAAGGTCTCGGCGATCACCATGCCCTGGGTCAGCAGACGCTTGAACGGCTCGTCGGAGTCGACCAGCCCGAAGTCACGCATCAGCTTGTGGAAGAAACGGGCATACAGCAGGTGCAGAATGGCGTGTTCGATACCGCCGATGTAGAGGTCCACCGGCAGCCAGTAATTGGCGCGCTCGTCGAGCATGGCCTCGTGGTTGTCAGCGCAGCAGAAGCGCGCATAGTACCAGGAGGATTCCATGAAGGTGTCAAAGGTGTCGGTCTCGCGGGTCCAGCCATCGCCCAGATCGGAAAACGCCGGCATCTTCTTGAGCGGCGAGCCGGAGGCATCGACAGTGACTTCCAGCGGCAGGGCCACCGGCAGTTCCTCGTCGGTGAGCGGCACCGTCTGACCCTCGGGGCCGTACTTGACCGGAATCGGTGCGCCCCAGTAACGCTGGCGAGCCACGCCCCAGTCGCGCAGGCGATAGTTGGTCTTGATCTCTCCGTGGCCCTGCTGCTCGAGGCGTGCAGCGATGGCGTCGAAAGCCGCCTGGAAGTCGAGGCCATCGAACTCGCCGGAGTTGATCAACTTACCGTGTTCCACCCAGGCGGCTTCGCTCAGGTCGGGCGTATTGCCATCGGCATCGGCGATCACCGGCTCGATCGGCAGGCCGTATTTCGTGGCGAATTCCCAGTCACGCTGGTCGTGTCCAGGCACCGCCATGACCGCGCCGGTGCCGTATTCCATCAAAACGAAGTTGGCAACATAGACCGGAATGCGACGGCCGGTCAGCGGGTGAACGGCCTCGAAGCCCGTGGCCATGCCGCGCTTTTCCATGGTCGCCAGTTCGGCTTCGGAGGTGCCGCCCTGGGCGCAATCCTCAATGAACCCGGCCAGCTCCGGAGCGTTCTCGGCCGCCTTGCGGGCCAGCGGATGGCCGGCAGCCACGGCGACGTAGGTAACACCCATCAGGGTGTCAGGGCGGGTGGTGTAGACCTTGAGTGGTTCGTCACCCTCGACATCAAAGGCCAGCTCGACGCCACGGGACTTGCCGATCCAGTTGCGCTGCATGGTCTTGACCTGCTCCGGCCACTCGACATTCTCGAGGTCGGCAAGCAGCTCATCGGCGTAGTCGGTGATCTTGAGGAACCACAGCGGGATTTCCTTGCGCTCGACCGGGGCGCCTGAACGCCAGCCGCAGCCGTCGATGACCTGCTCGTTGGCGAGCACCGTCTGATCGACCGGATCCCAGTTGACCGTGGCCATCTTCTTGTAGACCAGCCCTTTCTCGACGAGGCGCGCGAAGAACCACTGCTCCCAGCGGTAGTACTCGGTGTCGCAGGTGGCGAACTCACGGTCCCAGTCGTAGGCAAAACCGAGAGCCTTCAACTGGGCACGCATGTAATCGATGTTCTCGTAGGTCCACCTGGCCGGAGGGACCTGATTCTTGATGGCGGCATTTTCCGCCGGCATACCGAAGGCATCCCAGCCCATCGGCTGAAGAACATTGCGGCCCTGCATACGCTGGAAGCGCGTGACGACATCGCCGATGGTGTAGTTGCGTACATGCCCCATATGCAGCTTGCCGCTGGGATACGGAAACATCGATAGGCAATAGAACTTTTCGCGATTGGCGTCCTCAATTGCCTTGAAGCACTGGTTCGCGGTCCAGAATGTCTGGGCGTTGTTTTCGATGTCGTGTGGCTTGTACTGAGCGTCCATCGCGGTCTTCAGGTACCTTGAAAGTCAGGCGTGCATCCATATCGATACACGCAGGGAATGACGGAACCTCCGGCGAAATCGAGCTGCCGGCCTATACCAGGGCGGCATGGCTTGCCGGAGTGGCAAGTAGAGCCAGAGCAATTCTACGAACGGGTATTGCGTAGAAAAAATTCCACGAATTGGTATTGCGTAGAAGAAGTTGGGCAATTCTACCGTCAAGTCGTGGGTGGAGACCAGCGTACCGCAATGCCGGTGAGGCTCGCCAGGATACCCAGGCTGCCGGGGATCAGGTTATGGTGTGAGAACCTGCCTCGTTCCGTCTGTAGAATCAGGTCAAGGCGGTAGAATCAGATCAGGATTCTCCGGCCTGTCTCAAGACCTCATCAGGGAGATTTCGCCATGAGTAATGATCCGGGACACAACGACCATCGCCTGCGTGAAGGCTATGAACGAATGCTGGCACGCCTCCGTGAGGGTGCCGACGAGCTGACCTGGGAGAATCTACAGCGTGATCTGGACGAGGCCGTCGAGTTCGAGGCCGAGCTTGAGGAATACACCCGCGATGAACTGGCTCTGCTCCGGGCGTGGGTGGAGCGGGACCTCAAGGACATGCGCCGTTATCTCGCCGCCGGCAGTGGCACGGTTGCCACCTGGCTGGGATTCGATCTCGATGTTCTGTCGCGCAAGATCACGGAATCACTGCTGTCGATTGCCGACCGCAGTGTGATTGAACGCGAGCAGCTCGAGGATGCGCTCGAAGCCTCGCGCGCCGATTACACTGCGGGAGAAGTTGCCGCCCCTGGCCGGATGGCCTGCGTGCACTGCGACTCCGTGGTAGTGCTTGAAGGAGTGCAGCGTATCGAACCCTGTCACCAGTGTGGGCACCGCTACTTCACGCGCGCCTGAGTGTTCACGCGCGGCTGAGCTGAAGCGTGCCACTCATGCCTGGGTTCCTCGCGTACCTGGTTCCACTCATACCCGGTTTCCAGGTATGCCCGGGGGTGGGTCAGAGGTCGCGGGCAAGCCAGGCGATGCCGGCCAGTACCAGGCCGGACATGATCAGCGCATAGAGCAGGTTGTGGCGCATCATGCGGTAACCGCTGACGCCATAGCGGCCCTGTAGTGACAGGTTGATGCCGGATAACGGTCCAACGCTGGTGCCCACCGCCCAGGATGCCAGGGCAACAAAGCCGAACAGGGTCTGGTGGGCACCGTCGAGGTCGAGCATCGACGCCAGGATCGAGACACCGATGATCGGATGCAGACCGGCAATCGCGCTGATCACAATGGCCAGATAGCTGGCCATGGCGGGCAGGGTGCTGAAATCCGGGAACAGGGTCCAGTCGCCCTGGGTGGCGGCATCGACCAGGCTGGACAGTCCCCGGGTCAGGAGGCCCGCGCACAGGAAGAGTGTGATCTCTCCGCGCATCGCCGGTAATCGGTAGTCGATATGACGGCCGATGCGAGTCCGTGCCAGGCCGATGCCGCCCCGCAACAGGTTGGCCAGCAGAGCGATACTCGGCATCAGTAGGGTAATGATGCTGACAATGGTCAGGTCTGGCGTCAGTACATAGTGGAAGAGCATGACCAGCGAGGCCATGGAGACCGGCATCAACAGGCTGCGTGGTGCCAACGAGAAGCCCGCTACGTGCTGCACATCGAAGCGGCGTGATACCTCGAACACCGTGAGCAGACCACTGAAAAGTGCCAGAGGCAGACCGATACCGACCAGGTCGGTATAGCTGAGCCCCGGTGCCAGGGTAATGACCACGCCCATCGAGGCAAAGAAGGGTGACCACAGGGCGGCACTCGACAGGCCGCGATTGAGCCCCAGCAATTGCGAGTCGGTTAGCGGTCCGCGGCGCTCGAGGCGGTCCCCGACCATGAATACGGTCGATAGATTGAGAATGGCGCCGAGCAGGTGTACGCCCAGCCAGGTGCCGGCCAGACCGCGACGCCCGGTGATGCCTCGGGTGGCAGGGGGGGCGGCCTGTTCCGCAGGACGCCCGATCAGGGCGATGAAACTGACACCGACCAGCATGGCAGCGACGAAGATGTTGCCATCCAGTATGTGCAGTATCTGGATGTCGGCGCCGTAGATCCACCAGGCCAGCAGCAGCATGACCAGCCCCAGCACTGCCAGACTGCCCGCCTGCCATTGGTTGCGGTGTGGGATATCGCGCCACATCAAGGCGACGGAAGACCACAGCAGGACACTCGTCAGCGGGGCCGGTATCGGCAGGACAAAGGACAGGATCTGAGTGAGCAGTCCTGCCAGCGTCAAGCTTCCAGCAAGGCGATGCCGCAATGGCGGTCGGGGAGTAGGGCTGGTGGTCATGAATCCGTTCGCTTTCCCTGGCTGACGTGTGGATGGGGCTTTTATGGGCCGGTGAGGCTCAGTGGGATAGAGGCCAATCGATTGCTGCAGCCTCACGACTTTCGTCGAGTCGGGCCAGCATCGCCCGGGCGGCGTTGGATAGGGTACGGTCACGGTGCACCAGATAACCCAACGGACGCTGGATGTCGATGTCATCCACTGAAAGGGTGGTCAGCCTGCCTTTCTCGATATCCGTCACCACCATTCGCTCGGGCAATAAGCTCCAGCCCAACCCGGCGATGACCATCATCTTGAGGGTTTCCAGGTAGTTCGTCGACTGGCTGACCCGTAGATCCAGGTGATGCTCGGCAAGACATTGCTCGATCAACTGGTGGGTGAAGGTGAATGGGCCGGGCATCAATGCATCATGGTCGCTGAGCGCTCGGGGTGAGAGGTGAGGGTGGTGAGCAAGAGGGTGGTCGGGACTGGCTACCAACACCATCCGATCGATCCACACCGGCACCACCCTCAGTTGGGGGTCAGGATTCGCGGTCAGCGTCACCAGAGCCACCTCGATCTGACCATCGAGCACGCCCTGCCAGGCCTGCTCGGAGTCGAGAAAGCGCAGATCCAGGCGGACCTCAGGGTGGTCCTTGACGTAGTCGCCCAGAATGGGCGGTAGACGATGCAGACCGATATGGTGGCTGGTGGCGAGGATCAGTTCACCACCGACATCGCCATCGAGATTGCCCAGCGCCCGGCGGCTGTCATCCACCATCACCAGGATCTGCCGCGCGCGTGGCAGCAATACTCGGCCAGCCTCGGTAAGACTGACACGCCGACCTATGCGATCGAACAACCGGGCGCGAGTCTGGTTCTCCAGCACGGCGATGCGCTTGCTGACCGCCGGCTGCGTCAGGTGCAACTGCTCCGCCGCGCGCGAGAAACTGCCGCAATCGGCGACGGCCAGAAAGGCCTGCAGGCTTTGGGTGTCCATGGCGTTTCCTTGATGAAGCTACGAGCTACGAGCTACGAGTACGCTTCGCTCGAGCCGAACCCCGAACCCCGAACCGGGGAAATACACGGAACTGTGGGTTTGGCGATGAGCCGCTCGCGTCTCGAAGCTGGAGCGGCACTGGTCCGCTCGAAGCTCGCTGCTCGTAGCTCGGAACTTTATTATTCCTCTTAGGAATCGTTTTAATAAATAACATGAATTGCTTTTATTTGGGAGGGGCGCGAGACTTGTTGCACAAGCCCGGTTTTCAAGGACTGGTTTCCAGGTTCTGCGCTGACCACAGGCGCCGATACTTCGATCGGATTGATGACAGTAACAGAGAGGCGAGAGAGGCGTGAGCCCGAGCCTCGGAGGAGAATTCATGGCAGCCCGGACACTTTACGACAAGTTATGGCAGCAGCATCTCGTCAAGGAACGCGATGACGGCACGGCACTGATCTATATCGATCGCCAATTGCTGCACGAGGTCACCTCACCTCAGGCCTTCGAGGGCCTGCGTATTGCCGGTCGCAAGCCCTGGCGTCTCGATGCCAACCTGGCAACCCCTGATCACAATGTTCCGACCACGGTCAAGGAGCGTGCTGAAGGCAACAGCGGCATCAAGGATCCGGTGTCATTGATCCAGGTGCAGACGCTCGACGATAACTGCGAAGCCTTCGGTATCGAGGAATTCCGCATCAATGACCCGCGTCAGGGCATTGTTCACGTGGTCGGTCCGGAGCAGGGGGCGACCCTGCCTGGCATGACGGTGGTATGTGGCGACTCTCATACCGCCACACATGGCGCTTTCGCCGCTCTGGCCCATGGCATTGGCACCTCCGAAGTCGAGCACGTATTGGCGACTCAGTGCCTGCTGGCCCAGAAGATGAAGAACATGCAGGTGCGTGTCGAAGGGCAGCTTGGTGCCGGAGTCACTGCCAAGGACGTGGTCCTCGCCGTGATCGGTCGCATCGGCACCGCCGGCGGCACCGGCTATGCCATCGAGTTTGCCGGCAGCGCGATCCAGAGCCTGAGCATGGAAGGCCGTATGACGGTGTGCAACATGGCCATCGAGGCCGGGGCTCGCGTCGGCCTGATCGCCGTGGATGACACCACCATCGATTACCTCGCGGGGCGGCCCTTTGCTCCCCAGCAGGCTGATTGGGAGGCCGCTGTTGCTGATTGGCGCAACCTGGTGTCCGATGAAGGCGCCCGGTTCGACAAGGTGGTGACCCTCGATGCGGCCGAGATCGAGCCGCAGGTCAGCTGGGGAACCAGCCCGGAGATGGTCACCGGTGTCAGCGGTGAAGTACCGGACCCCGCTCAGGCGGGAGACGACACTGTGCGGGGCAGCATCAGCCGCGCGCTGGAATACATGGGATTGTCCCCTCGCCAGAAGATCACCGATATCCGTCTGGATAAGGTGTTCATCGGCTCCTGCACCAATTCGCGTATCGAAGACCTGCGTGAGGCGGCGAAGGTTGCTCAGGGCCGCAAGGTGGCCAGCTCGATTCAACTCGCCATGGTGGTTCCGGGCTCCGGTCTGGTGAAGCGCCAGGCCGAGCAGGAAGGGCTCGACAGGATCTTCATCGATGCGGGTTTCGAGTGGCGTGAGCCGGGCTGTTCCATGTGCCTGGCCATGAACGCCGACAAACTGGGGGCCGGCGAGCACTGTGCCTCGACCTCGAACCGCAATTTCGAGGGGCGTCAGGGGTATGGCGGCCGAACGCACCTGGTCAGCCCGGCGATGGCTGCTGCCGCCGCGATTGCCGGTCATTTTGTCGATGTTCGTCATCTTGACGCTGATGCCAGCAATGCACGAGAGGAGGCCTGAGCCATGGAAAAGTTCGAACAGATTCAGGGATTGGTCGCACCGCTTGACCGTGCCAATGTCGATACCGACCTGATCATTCCCAAACAGTTTCTCAAGTCCATCAAACGCACAGGATTCGGCGTCAACCTGTTTGATGAATTGCGTTATCTCGATGAAGGACAGCCGGGGCAGGACACATCACAGCGCCCATTGAATCCGGATTTCGTGCTCAACCAGTCCCGCTATCAGGGGGCTCAGGTGTTGCTGGCTCGGCGCAACTTCGGTTGCGGCAGTTCCCGCGAGCATGCCCCCTGGGCGCTGGAGGACTTCGGTTTCCGTGTGGTCATTGCGCCGAGTTTTGCCGATATCTTCTACAACAATGCGTTCAAGAACGGCATTCTGCTGATCACTCTGGCCGAAGAGCAGGTCGACCGCCTGTTCCGCGAAGTCGAGGCCGAGGAGGGCTATCGCCTGGATGTGGACCTCGTGAATCAGCGGGTGACAACACCTGGTGGCGAGATTCTCGACTTCGAGGTGGATGCCTTCCGCAAGCATTGTCTGCTCGAAGGTCTCGACGACATCGGCATCACTCTGAAGGATGAGTCGGCGATTCGTGATTTCGAAGTGCGTCATCGCACTGCACGACCCTGGCTGTTCCGCGATACGCCATCGGCTTGATTGCCATCTTGAATGTAAGGATAGAACGATATGACTCGCAGGATTCTGGTACTGCCCGGTGATGGCATCGGGCCGGAAATCACCGCCCAGGCAACGCGTGTGCTCGAGGCCTGTCAGACGCTGGGACTCGATGCCGAGATCGAGCAGGGCCTGGTGGGGGGCAGTGCCTACGATGCGCATGGCGTGCCGCTTCCCGATGAAACTCTCGACAAGGCGCGGAGTGCCGATGCGATTCTGCTTGGCGCTGTCGGTGGCCCCAAATGGGATCGCATAGAGGATCTCTCGAAGCGCCCGGAAAAAGGCCTGCTGGGCCTGCGCAAGGAACTGGGGCTGTTCGGTAACCTGCGCCCGGCGATTCTCTACCCGCAACTGGCTGAGGCCTCGACCCTCAAGCCGGAAGTCGTGTCCGGTCTCGATATCATGATCGTGCGCGAGTTGACCGGCGGCATCTATTTCGGGCAACCGCGCGGTATCGAGGAGCGCGACGGCCAGCGTGTCGGCTTCAACACCTACGTCTACAGCGAAAGCGAGATCGAGCGTATCGGTCGAGTGGCCTTCGAGATGGCACGCAAGCGCAATGGCAAGCTGTGCAGCGTGGACAAGGCCAATGTTCTCGAAGTCACCATCCTGTGGCGTGAAGTCATGGATCGTCTCGCCGCCGAATACCCAGATGTTGAGCTGTCGCACATGTATGTCGACAATGCGGCCATGCAACTGGTGCGCGCGCCCAGGCAGTTCGACGTAGTGGTTACCGGCAACATGTTCGGCGATATCCTTTCCGATGCGGCGGCAATGCTCACTGGCTCCATCGGCATGCTGCCGTCGGCTTCGCTCAACGAGCGTGGCCAAGGTATGTATGAGCCCTGCCATGGTAGTGCGCCGGACATCGCCGGTCAGAATCTCGCCAACCCTCTGGCAACGATCCTGTCGGTGGCAATGATGTTGCGTTATTCCCTCGACGAGGCAGACCTCGCCGCCCGCATCGAAGCGGCAGTCGGCAAGGTGCTGGATGATGGACTGCGCACCGCGGATATCGCTTCCGAGGGCAAGCGCCGTGTCTCCACCTCGGAGATGGGTGACGCCGTTTTGGCCGCCTTGTCCTGATCGTTGCTTGAGGGCAATATTTGCTGAGTCTTTACGCAGACGATCCCTTGAATTGACCGGTAGCGTCTGAAAGGCGCTGCCGGTTTCTGTATAATATTCGCCACACTCGATATCTGGAGGACTTCACATGTTGAAAGTCGGTTTTGTTGGATGGCGCGGCATGGTGGGCTCTGTGCTCATGCAGCGCATGGTGGAAGACGGTGATTTCAAGGGTATCGAGCCGATCTTCTTCACCACATCCCAGGTTGGCCAGCCCGGCCCCGACATCGGCGTGGACGTGCCTCCGCTGAAGGATGCCTACGATATTGCGGCGCTCAAGGCACTGGATGTCGTGGTGACCTGTCAAGGCGGTGACTACACCAAGCCGGTATACCAGGACCTGCGTGGCAGTGGCTGGAAGGGCTACTGGATCGACGCTGCCAGTACCCTGCGTATGGCCGATGACGCGACCATCGTGCTGGATCCGGTCAATCGCCGCGTCATCGATGCGCAGTTGGCCGCCGGCAGCAAGACCTTTGTTGGCGGCAACTGCACCGTCAGCCTGATGCTGATGGGCCTCGGTGGCCTGTTCGAGGCTGATATGGTCGAGTGGATGACCTCCATGACTTATCAGGCGGCCTCCGGCTCCGGTGCGCGCCATATGCGCGAGCTGCTGACTCAGATGGGGACGTTGCGTGACAGCGTTGCAGCCGAGCTTCAGGATCCGGCCAGCGCCATCCTCGACATCGATCGCAAGGTCACCGAAACCATGCGTTCCGGCGACTTCCCGACCGAGAACTTCACCGCGCCCCTGGCCGGAAGCCTGCTGCCGTGGATCGACACCAAGCTCGATAATGGCCAGAGCCGTGAAGAATGGAAGGGCGGTGTAGAAACCAACAAGATCCTGGGGCGTCAGGTCAACCCTGTTCCCATCGACGGTCTCTGCGTGCGGATCGGTGCCATGCGCAGCCACAGCCAGGCGTTCACCATCAAGTTGCGTCAGGATGTGCCGCTCGACGAGATCGAGGAGCGCATCGCCGCCCACAACGAATGGGTCAAGGTGATTCCCAACGACAAGGATGCCTCCATCGCCGGCCTGACTCCGACGGCTGCGACCGGCACCCTGAGCATTCCGGTTGGCCGCTTGCGCAAGCTGGCCATGGGCGGGGAATACCTGTCGGCCTTCAGCGTGGGTGACCAGCTTCTGTGGGGGGCAGCGGAGCCGCTCAAGCGGATGTTGAAGATTCTGCGCGAACAGTAATCGCGACCGGGAGAACCGGTTCTGTTCTGGAAGGGGCGCCGCAGGCGTTACCCTGGCACACCCGGCTTCGGCCGGGTGTCTTTCGTTCTGGGGGGCGATAAGTGGATCGAGGTGGTCAAGAAGCAGGGGAAAAGGGATAATGCGCGGCTCATCTTTCAGCGCCACATTTTTCAACGCCTTGTTTTTCAATGTGCTGACCGCCAGTTTTCATGAAGCACAGCCGAAGCCGGGCTCGAAGGCTCTTTTGAAGGTAATGCAACCAGCATGTCCCTGTTTCATTTTCTCGATGAACGTACACCACTGACGGGGCGCCTGGCCCTGAGTGTCGAATACGATGGCACCGCCTACTGTGGCTGGCAACGTCTGAAGCACTCGCCTTCTGTTCAGGGAGCGGTGGAAAAGGCTCTGGGTCGGGTGGCGGGTACCGATATCACGATTCACTGCAGTGGGCGAACCGACTCCGGGGTGCATGCGACGCGCCAGATTGTTCACTTCGATCCGCCGGTGCCGCGCTCCGAGAAGGCATGGGTATTCGGAGGCAATGCCAATCTACCGCGAGATATAGCGATTCGCTGGATAAGGGAAGTCCCTGATGACTTTCATGCGCGCTTCAAGGCGCTGGCGCGGCGTTATCGTTATGTGATTCTCAATCAGCCGAGCCGTCCGGTACTGGAACGCGCCAACGCTACCTGGTGCCGCGATCCGTTGGATGCCGACGCCATGCACGAGGCCGCCCAGGTGCTGGTGGGAGAGAATGACTTCTCGAGCTTCCGTGCGGCCGGCTGTCAGTCGAAGACCCCCTGGCGCCATCTGCACTTCATTGAAGTTCATCGCCACGGCCCGCTGGTAGTCGTGGATATCCAGGCCAACGCCTTTCTTCATCATATGGTGCGCAATATTGTCGGGGCGCTGATGACCGTCGGGCGGGGAGAGGAAGGCACCGACTACCTCGCTCGCCTGTTGGCACTCAAGGATCGTACCCTCAGTGACGTCACTGCACCTGGCAGCGGACTGCATTTTGTCGATACCCTTTATGACGAGGTGTGGCAGTTGCCGAAGGAGCCACTGGGGCCCAACCTGCTGGCATTCCTGGGTGAGTGGACCGGCGAGCGTGAACTGCCCGACTGTCGCATGGTGGACTTCCGTCGCCGCCGTCAGATCGCGCCGGACGACAAGCCTGCCCCTTGACTCTGGCTGAACACATCAAGCAGCCAGCAGAGTGTTACCGAGAAGCCGGCTTGAAAGGGGCAGCATCATGGAGAACGAGGCACAGTGAAATGAGACGTACCAGGGTCAAATTCTGTGGTCTAACCGATGCTGACGATCTGGCATCGGCCATCGCCGAAGGCGCTGACGCCATCGGTTTTGTGCTGTGGCCCGGCAGTAAACGTGCCATCGATCTGGCCGCTCTGCAGCTGTTGGCATCTCGGGTGCCGGCCTTTGTCACTCGAGTTGGGCTCTTCGTTGACCCGTCAGCGGAGGAGGTCGAGGCCTGTCTGCCCTGGCTGGATCTGCTGCAGTTCCATGGTGATGAGTCTCCTGCCTTTTGTGCTCGGTTTGGTCGTGCCTGGATCAAGGCATTGCGCATGCGGGATGACATTGATCTGTACACTGCGCAACGTGACTATGCAGCCTCCAGCGCACTGCTGCTGGATGCGTGGCGACCGGGTGTGCCGGGGGGGACAGGGGAGACCTTCGACTGGTCGCGAATCCCCGCAGACCTGGAAAAACCTGTTATCCTCGCCGGTGGCCTGTGCGCCGAGAATGTTGGCCAGGCGATAGCCGCTGTGGCGCCCTTTGCGGTGGATGTTTCCGGTGGTATCGAGGCAAGCGCTGGACGCAAGGACAGTGCCCGTATGCGGGCCTTCATGTCGGCGGTGGCATCGGCGGATCGCCGCTGACAGCACCTGATGCAGCCTGGTCTTGCAAAACAGGTCTTGCAAATCGGTCTTGCCAAGCGGTTTTGCCAACGATGGATTCGCCCACGATTGATTCGAGCTGGAGGTGAGTGTAGTGAGCAAGTTCAGTGACCTGACTCGGCTACCTGATGCTCGTGGCCATTTTGGCCCCTACGGGGGGCGATTTGTCTCCGAGACTCTGAGCTTCGCGCTGGAAGACCTGTCTCGTACCTATGACCGTCTGCGTCAGGACCCCACCTTCCAGGCCGAGTTTGACTACGACCTGGCACACTACGTTGGGCGTCCTTCACCGCTGTATCATGCGCGTCGCTGGTCGCAGCAATTGGGGGGCGCACAGATCTGGTTGAAGCGCGAGGACCTCAATCACACTGGCGCGCATAAGGTGAACAACACCATTGGTCAGGCTCTTCTGGCCCGGCACAGCGGCAAGCCCAGGGTGATTGCCGAGACCGGTGCCGGTCAGCACGGGGTTGCCACTGCGACAGTGGCCGCCCGCCTTGGACTGAAGTGCGATGTCTATATGGGCGAGGCCGACACCCAGCGCCAGAAACTGAACGTCTATCGCATGCGGTTGCTGGGCGCCAACGTGATTCCGGTGACATCGGGGACGCGCACACTCAAGGATGCGATGAACGAGGCACTGCGCGACTGGGTGACCAACGTCGATGACACCTTCTACATCATCGGGACCGTGGCTGGGCCCCACCCCTATCCGCAACTGGTGCGCGACTTCAATGCCGTGGTGGGGCGTGAAGCACGTCGTCAGTCGCTTGAGCATTTCGGCCAACTGCCGGACGCCCTGATCGCCTGTGTCGGCGGCGGGTCCAATGCCATGGGCCTGTTCTATCCCTTTGTCGAAGACGATGAGGTTGCCATGTACGGTGTCGAGGCCGGCGGTGACGGTGTCGAGACTGGTCGCCACGCGGCACCGCTGGCTTCGGGTGCGCCGCGTGGCGTGCTGCACGGCAATCGTACCTACCTGATGTCGGATGAGGGCGGTCAGGTCAGCGATACCCATTCGATCTCTGCCGGGCTCGACTATCCCGGTGTCGGCCCGGAGCACGCATTGTGGAAGGATGTTGGTCGAGTGAACTATGTGGCCGCCAATGATGACGAAGTGCTGGATGCCTTCCGTGAGTTGACCCGTGTCGAAGGCATCATGCCGGCACTGGAATCCGCCCATGCCCTGGCCCATGCCCGCAAGCTCGCACCGACCATGAGTTCCGAGCAGAACATTGTCGTCAACCTATCCGGGCGTGGGGACAAGGACATTCTTACCGTTGCCGGTATCGACGGCATTGAGCTGTAGGGGAGCTTCGCCATGACTGTTGCTCGGGAACACGGATCACGTATCGAGAAGTGCTTTGCGTCACTCTCTGCTCAGGGACGCAAGGCGCTGATTCCCTATATCACCGCTGGCGATCCGCTGCCGGACATCACCGTCGACTACATGCATGCGCTGGTCGAGGCCGGCGCTGACATCATAGAACTGGGGGTGCCGTTCTCCGACCCCATGGCGGATGGCCCGGTGATCCAGAAAGCCTGTGAGCGAGCGCTCAAGCATGGCGTACGTCTGACCGACCTGCTGGATATGGTGGCTGATTTCCGACGCAAGGATACGCAGACACCTGTGGTCCTGATGGGCTACCTGAACCCCATCGAACGTCTTGGTTTCGAGGAGTTCGCAAGGCGTGCCGGGGAAGTGGGGGTCGACGGGGTGCTGGTGGTGGACATGCCGCCGGAGGAGACGGATGAGCTGGGCCCATTGTTGAGCCAGTATCAGCTTGCCCCGATCTTCCTGGTCGCCCCTACCACATCCCCGGAGCGAGCCGCTACAATATGCGCCCATGCATCCGGCTATCTCTACTACGTTTCGCTCAAGGGGGTCACTGGGGCCGCCAGTCCGAACGCGGATGATGTAGCGGAACATCTGGCGCCATTGCGTCACCTGACGAACCTGCCCCTGTGCGTAGGCTTCGGTATTCGCGATGGGGCTTCTGCCGCCGAGGTGGCAAGAGTGGCCGACGGCGTTATTGTCGGTAGCGCTCTGGTATCACGTATCGCCGAGAATGAGCACACGCCTCGGCAGGCAATTGCAGAGCTCAAGGCACTGCTGAGTGAAATGCGCCAGGCGCTCGACGCTTGAAGGGCGAGGCCTGGGCATCCGAATCGACTCCATCACCGGCACGTTGGCCGGTGACTGCATCAATGGAAGACATCTGACATGAGCTGGTTAGACAAGATTGTACCTTCGGTGGGCCGCATTCAGCGCAAGGATCGTCGTGCAAGCGTCCCCGACGGTCTATGGCGCAAATGTCCCAAGTGTGAAGCCGTGCTCTATCTCCCGGAGCTCGAGAAACACCACAATGTCTGTCCCAAATGCGACCACCACTTGCGCCTGACGGCTCGCAAGCGTCTGAACTGGTTCCTCGACAAGGAGGGCCGCGAGGAACTGGCAGCAGACCTTGAGCCGGTGGATCGTCTCAAGTTCCGCGACTCGAAGAAGTATCGTGATCGTCTGGCAGCGGCGCAGAAGGACACCGGCGAGAAGGACGCCCTGGTGGCCATGCGCGGTCAGTTGGATGGTGTTCCGGTCGTCGCTGTGGCCTTCGAGTTCACCTTCATGGGTGGTTCCATGGGCGCTGTGGTTGGCGAGAAATTCGTGCGTGCCGCTACCATCGCACTGGAAGAGCGTATCCCATTGGTGTGCTTTGCTGCTTCGGGCGGCGCGAGGATGCAGGAGGCGCTGTTCTCGTTGATGCAGATGGCCAAGACATCCGCTGCACTGGAAAAGCTCAAGCAGGCGGGTCTGCCGTATATCTCGGTTCTGACCGATCCGGTATTCGGTGGGGTTTCTGCATCGCTGGCGATGCTGGGGGACCTGAATATCGCCGAGCCCAATGCACTGATTGGCTTCGCCGGACCACGGGTTATTGAGCAGACTGTGCGCGAGAAGTTGCCTGAGGGCTTCCAGCGCAGTGAATTCCTGCTCGAACACGGTACCGTCGATATGATCGTGCACCGTCACGATATGCGTGAAAGGGTAGGTAATGTCCTGCGCAAGCTGACCCATCAGCCTGTCGCCGGGCTGCGTGTGTCGGCGGAGCCGGATCTGGTGGATGCTGCCGAGGCTGCGGAATTCGAGCAGGCCAATGCCGAAACCGGTGAGCAGCCGCTCCAGCAGGGTGGTGCGGAGGCAGCGGGCGAAGTCGAGCAGAGCAGTGAAAAGCCTGGAGCGTCATCCGAGGCACCGCGCTGATCGCCGCCCATGACAGACTCCAGCCTGCCCAAGACCCTTGATGCCTGGCTTGCCAGGCTCGAGGCGTCGCACCCGACGGGAATTGATCTCGGCCTTGATCGGGTGTCTGCTGTAGCCCGACGTATGGGGCTGATGGATGCTCCTATCGCCGAGCGTGTCATCACCGTTGCCGGAACCAACGGCAAGGGCTCGACCGTGGCCATGCTCGAGGCGTTCTCGATGGCACATGGATTGAGTGTTGCCTGTTATACGTCTCCCCACCTGTTGCGGTACAACGAGCGCCTGCGTCTTGATGGCATTGAAGCCGAGGATGCCCTGCTGATGGCTGGCTTCAAGGCTGTCGAGCAGGCGCGTGTTGCGTCTCCTTCCATCAGCCTGACCTATTTCGAGGTCGGCACGCTCGGTGCCCTCTGGGCCATTGCCCAGCGGCGCCCGCAGATGGCGATTCTCGAGGTTGGGCTGGGTGGGCGCCTCGATGCTGTCAATATCATCGATGCCGATGTTGCCGTGGTGACCACTGTTGCGCAGGATCATGCCGCCTTCCTGGGCACTGATATCAATGTGATCGGGCGCGAGAAAGCCGGGATCATGCGGACTCAGCGTCCGGTAGTCCTCGGAAGTGATTCCCTGCCGCCGTCGGTCGCCGAGCATGCGCGTGACATCGGGGCACTGGTGCATGCTCTCGGTAGTGACTTCAACCATGATGCTGACGGTGCCGGGTGGAAATGGCAGGGAAAATCTGCCTCGGGACAGCATATGGTGCTCGATGCATTGCCCGACCCGAAATTCCCGCGTGACAATGCCGCCGCCGCGCTGCAGGCGTTTGCACTGGGTGGTGTCGCCCTGGAGGCTGACAACTGCCGCCGTGCATTGGCAGATGTACGTCTCAATGGGCGCATGCAATGGCGCGGTCAGTGGTGCCTGGATGTCGGGCACAACCCCCATGCGGCGAGCTGGGTGGCTGGGCAGCTGGGGGCATCTGATGCCCATGTGGGGCGTACCCTGTGCCTACTGGGAATGCTGGGCGACAAGGACGCCGAAGGTGTCATTGATGCTCTGTCGCCTGCGATTGATGCCTGGCTGCCGGTGAGTCTCGAAGGAGAGCGTGCACGCAGGGCTGCCGATCTTGCCGAGTACCTCGCTGAACGTGGCCTGGAGGTCATGCATTGCGCCGATGACCCCGGGAGTGGCGCAGACTGGCTTGAGACACGACTTGAACCGACAGATCGTGTGTTGGTGACCGGGTCGTTCCTGACGGTCAGTGCCATACTGGATAGGTGGCAGCAGGCATCCAGCGATGACGAGAATGTATCGAGGGAGCGAGATGAAATACGGAATGCGTGAGCGTATCAGTGGAGTCGTCATTGTCGTGGCATTGGCGGTGATCTTCGTGCCGATGCTGTTTGATGAGCCGGACAACGCGGATTCGCGTCCGGATCCGGTGTTGACCATTGAGCCGCCGGTTGAGGTGGAGCAGCGCGATGTGCCGGCTCCGGAGCCTCCCGATGGTCTCGGCGAGATCGCACAGCCGCAGACTCATGAGCAGCGCGAGGAGTCACTGGCCGAGGCCGAGGAGCATGCCAGACGAGTGCAATCCGCGTCGGACTCCGAGACCGACGCGTTGCCGGAGCAGGGCACTGCGCCTGCTGCGAGTGAGCCGGAGTCGGAACCTGAGCGTGAGGACCCTATTGCGGCCATTGCCCAGGCGGCGGATCAGCGTCGGTCCTCGTCCAGTTCTTCTGCCCCCGCGGCTGATTCGTCTGGCGAATGGGAAGTACAGGTGGGGAGCTTCGGCAATCCCGCGAATGCTCAGGGCCTGGTACAGCAGCTTCAGGACAAGGGGTTCAACGCCTATACCCGTCCCAGAGGTAACTCGCTGACCGCGGTTTATGCCGGTCCCTATGCGAGTTCCCAACAGGCCGAGTCGGCGAGAGCGCAGATCAAGTCCAGCGTGAATCAGAATGGTATGGTGAAGAGGGTCGCGCCGTGACGCTGGTGACCTGGGTGGATTGGGTCTTTGTCGCCATTCTGGCATTGGCCGTCGCTGCGGGGTTTGTGCGCGGCCTGGTACGTGAAGCGCTGGGGCTGGCGACCTGGATCGTGGCATTGCTGGCAGCGCGGATCTTCAGTGAACCGGTCGCGGATTTTCTGGCCGGCTGGATCGATAATGCGGATGGACGCTTGATTGTCGCCTTCGTCGCCATCATTATCGCCACCATTCTGGTAGGTGGCATTCTGATTCGCATGATCCAGGCGGCCATCGAATGGGCTGGTGCCGGGTTCCTCAATCGTATGACCGGCGCCATGTTCGGGGGGGCCAAGGCGGTGGCGGCCTTGACGCTGGTGACCCTGTTGATCGGCTTTACCCCCCTGGTACAGTTGACCGCCTGGCAGGATGCTGCGGTACGCCCCTGGTTCGAGCAGTCCCGCGATTGGGCGCTCGGTCACCTGGACAGTTTCGAGGGAGGCATGCTGGCCTTGCCGGAAGCCCTGCGCAAGCAGCCTGCAGACGGTGAGGTGTCGTCGGAGGCCGGGCAGGTAGAGCAGGTTCAGCAACAGTCGGCCACGCCGGAGACAGCGTTGCCGCCCGAGCAGCAGCCATTGCCGCAAACGGAGTCGGCAGTGGAACAACCGTCGTCTTCACCGCAGATCCCTGGCGTGGATGATGGCGCAGCGACCAGTGACAGTTGACTTTCGCGCCGCCTGACAGGGCGGCGCATCATGGCAAATGAGGTAAGGTGAATGTGCGGTATCGTCGGCCTGATGGCCAAGCAGGCGGTAAACCAGGCGATCTATGACGCCCTGACGGTGCTCCAGCATCGCGGTCAGGACGCTGCGGGAATGATGACCTGGAACGAGGGCCGATTCCTGCTGCGCAAGAGCAATGGCCTGGTTCGCGACGTCTTTCATACCCGCCACATGGCGCGACTGAAGGGCAACCTGGGCATCGGGCATGTGCGCTATCCTACCGCCGGTTCCTCCAGTGAGGCAGAATCCCAGCCGTTCTACGTCAACTCCCCCTACGGCATCACCCTGGCTCACAATGGTAATTTGACCAATTCCGAGCAGATCAAGAAAGAGCTGTTCTCGTCGGATCTGCGTCATATCAATACCAGCTCGGATTCCGAGGTGCTGCTCAACGTCTTTGCCCACGAACTGGGCAAGCAGGGGCCGCATCTGAAGCCGGGCGATATCTTCGACGCCGTACGTCGTGTACATCGCCGCTGTCTTGGTGGGTACGCCGCGGTAGCGATCATCAATGGCGTGGGTCTGGTGGCCTTCCGTGACCCCCATGGTATCCGTCCGGTGGTGTTCGGCACCCGTGACGAAGGCCAGGGACAGGAAGTGATGATTGCCTCTGAATCCGTGGCGTTGGATGTGGGCGGCTTCGAGCTGCATCGCGACCTGGCGCCGGGCGAGGCGATCTTCGTTGATATGGACGGTGAAATTCACACACAACTCTGCGCTGACCGCCCTCAGCTGGCTCCCTGCATTTTCGAACATGTCTATCTGGCACGCCCCGACTCCATGCTTGACGGCGCCTATGTCTATGGCACCCGGCTGCAGATGGGCCGCAAACTGGCCGATCGTATCAAGCGTGAATGGCCGGATCATGACATCGATGTAGTGATTCCGATCCCCGATACGTCGCGCACGGCAGCGCTGGAAATGGCGCAGCATCTCGGTGCAACCTATCGCGAAGGGTTCATGAAGAACCGCTATATCGGGCGTACCTTCATCATGCCTGGGCAGACTCAGCGCAAGAAGTCCGTGCGTCAGAAGCTCAATGCCATTGATGTCGAATTCCGTGGCAAGAACGTGATGCTGGTCGATGATTCCATCGTGCGTGGTACGACCTGCAAGCAGATCATCCAGATGGCACGCGATGCTGGTGCCAACAAGGTGTATTTCGCCTCGGCGGCGCCGCCCGTGCGCTACCCGAACGTCTACGGCATCGATATGCCGGCCGCCAGTGAGCTGATCGCTCATGGCCGCAGTGAAGCCGAAGTGGGTGAGTTGATTGGCGCTGATCGCATCGTCTATCAGGATATCGAAGACCTCAAGGCCGCCTGTCGTGAGGTCAATCCGGCTCTTGATGATTTCGATTGCTCGGTGTTCGATGGTCGTTACATCACTGGCGATATCGACGACAACTATCTTGCCGAGCTGGAAGCGTCGCGCAACGATATGGCCAAAGAGACGCAGAATGCCGGCGATCACGCGCTGGTGGGCATGCACAATCAGGACGATGACATCGATTGAGGAGAGGCGGTATGCAAGACGACGCATTTGGCGACGACTCTGGCAAACAGGCAGGCAATCACCCAGACGAAAGTCAGTGGGCAATCGATACATTGGCGATTCGTGCCGGTCAGATGCGTACTCATGAGCAGGAGCATTCCGAGCCGATCTTCCCGACCTCGAGCTTTGTCTATGGCAGTGCCGCCGAGGCGGCACGCAAGTTTGCCGGCGACGAGCCGGGTAACATCTATTCGCGCTTTACCAACCCGACGGTCCGTACCTTCGAGCGTCGCCTTGCGGCACTCGAGGGTGGTGAGCGCTGTGTTGCTACCAGTTCCGGGATGGCGGCCATCCTGTCCACCGCTCTGGCGTTGTTGCAGGCCGGAGACGAGATCGTCGCCTCGCGCTCGCTGTTCGGCTCCACTGTCAGCCTGTTCGACAAGTATCTCGGCAAGTTCGGTATCAAGACCCGTTATGTCGAATTATCCGATCTGCCGGCATGGGAAGCGGCGATCACACCGGCGACGCGACTGCTGTTTGCCGAGACGCCTTCCAACCCGCTTTCGGAAGTGGTGGATATCCAGGCGCTGGCCGAGATCGCGCATCGCCACGATGCCTGGTTGGCTATTGATAACTGCTTCCTGACGCCAGCGCTGCAGCGACCGTTGGAACTTGGCGCCGATCTGGTGATTCACTCCGCGACCAAGTATCTGGATGGACAGGGGCGCGCCATTGGTGGTGCTGTGGTGGGTGCCGACGCACTGCTCGAGGAAGTCTTCGGTGTGGTGCGAACCTGTGGCCCATGTCTGAGTCCCTTCAATGCCTGGATATTCTCCAAGGGGCTGGAAACTCTAGGCCTGCGTATGAAGGCGCATTCCGCTGCCGCACTGGAACTGGCCCAGTGGCTGGAGGCGCATCCTGCCGTGGAGCGCGTGCACTACAGTGGTCTGGAAAGTCATGCTCAGCATGCCCTGGCCCGTCGCCAGCAGCGCGCTTTCGGAGCGGTGCTGGGCCTGGAAGTGAAGGGCGGTCGTGAGGCGGCCTGGTCCGTTATCGATGCCACCCGCCTGTTATCGATCACCGGTAACCTCGGTGATGCCAAGACCACCATCACTCATCCGGCGACCACCACCCATGGCCGTCTTTCCGACGACCAGAAGGCGATTGCCGGTATCAGCGACAACCTGATCCGTATCGCCGTGGGCCTCGAGGATCTCGAGGATATCAAGACCGACCTCGCGCGAGGCCTGGATGCCTTGACCGCCTGACTGTCGTTCCCCGGCTGTCTCTAAACGCAAACTGCCCGACCAGAGTCGGGCAGTTTGCGTTTAGAGACAGCCACGAGCTACGAGCTACGAGCACGCTACGCTCGAGCCGAACCCCGAACCCCGAACCCCGAACCCCGAACCCCGAACCCCGAACCCCGAACCCCGAACCCCGAACCCGGGGAAGGCGCGGAGTTGCCGTTTTGGCGTTGAGCCGCTCGTGGCTCGAAGCTCGCGTCTCGAAACTGGGGTTGTGGAATTTCCGAACATTTCATTCGATTTTATCCACGAGAATGGCTGAGTCTGTTGCGTTAAGATCGATTTCATCGACAGATTAGCTTGGGTCATCAAGACTATGTGGCGTAATACCCGAAGTGGATGGGGGTTGATCAGCATCGGCCTGCACTGGCTCAGCGCCATCGCCATCATAGGCCTGTTTGTGCTGGGTTGGTGGATGACGGGGCTCGACTACTACAGCAACTGGTACCACACTGCACCCTGGTGGCATCGCGGTATCGGCATGCTGGTACTGCTGGCGACTCTGATGCGCCTGGTGTGGCGCCTGCTGCAGCCGCACCCGGAGGCTCACGGTTCACGACTGGAGCAACGTGCGGCATCCCTGGGCCATGTCGCCATCTACCTCCTGTTGCTGGCGGTATTGATCAGTGGCTATCTGATTTCCACCGCCGAAGGCAAGGGAATCGCGGTGTTGGACTGGTTCACCGTGCCGGCGTTGCTGCATGGGCTACCCGAACAGGCGTCACGTGCTGGTGTTGTGCACTGGTACAGTGCCATAGCGTTGATGGTGCTGTCGGCTGGGCACGCACTGGCAGCGTTGAAACACCATTTCATCGATCGGCAGGATACGTTGGTCAGAATATTGAGCCCGCGTCCTTCACGACGCGACCGATAGTAAAGCCCTTTATCCGAGAAGTCGTACTCACAGGGAGTAATCAATGATGTACAAGAAGACTACCATCGCCGCGCTGAGCGCACTGGCCATGCTGCCGTTTGCCCAGGCCCAGGCAGCGGACTATGCCATCGATACCGAAGGTCAACACGCCTTTATCCAGTTCCGTATCAACCATGTCGGTTTCTCATACATTCTCGGCAACTTCGAGTCCTTCGATGGCACCTTTTCCTATGATGCCGAGGACCCGGCTGCTTCAAGCGCCGAGCTGGAAGTCGATGTGACGAGCCTCAACACCAACCACGCCGAGCGTGACAAGCATATCCTCAGCGGTGATTTCCTGGATGCGGGTGAATACCCGACCGCGACCTTCACTTCCACTGGATTCGAGTCCACCGGAGACGGTGAGGGTGTGCTGACCGGTGACCTGACGTTGCATGGGACTACCCAGAGCATCGAAATGCCGGTCACTCTGGTGGGCGAGGGCGAAGATCCCTGGGGCGGCTATCGTGCCGGTTTCGAAGGCAGTACTGACCTGACCCTGACCGATTACGGCATCGACATGAGCAAGTTCCCGGAAGCCATGCAGACACTGGAACTGTATGTCACCTTCGAGGGTGTGCGTCAGTAATTCGCACCTCTCTGCCTTGAAACATGATGAACTTGCGGGACACCACACCAGCCCCGGGTATGCTCCCCGGGGCTTTTTGTCGATGGGGCTCCTGACGCTCGCTGAGTATTGTCGATTGACCCTGTCGAGAACTGAACACTGATTGCCCGAGCTTAACCAATATCTGAGTTTAACCAATACCTGGGCTGAACCAATACCTGAGCTGAACCACTAACTGCAGCACCTGCGTTACGGAGATCCTGTGCATCTATCGACTGACTCCCCCCAGTCTCTGGGACGAACCCTGTGGAGACAGACCTGGCCCATGGCCATCGGGGTTCTCTCGTTGCTTGGCTTTCAACTGGTGGACTCCGCCTTTATTGCTCGTCTGGGCACCGCGCCGCTGGCGGCCCAGTCCTTTACCTTTCCGCTGAGCTTCCTGATCATCGGTGTTCAGGTCGGTATGGGGATTGCCATTGCCGCCCTGATCTCGCGTGCCCTGGGGGCGGGAGAAGAGCAGCGGGCGCGGCGCCTGGGAAGCCTGGTGCTGTTGCTGGGGGCTGCGGCTATTGCCGTGCTGGCGGTGGTGCTGTGGCTGGTTCAGACACCGGTGTTTCGCCTGCTGGGAGCGGATGCCAGTGCGCTGGCCGAGATTGCCGATTACTGGGGGCCCCAGTTGCTGGCCAGTTGGGTTGGCGCGTTGGTCTATTTTGGTTACAGCCTGTTTCGTGCCCACGGAGATACGACCTTTCCCGGTACCATGATGGTACTCACCAGCCTGGTGAACCTGTGCCTGGACCCGTTGCTGATCTTCGGCATCGGCCCCTGGCCGGGCCTCGGGCTGCCGGGTGCGGCCTGGGCGACAGTAATCGCCTTCGCGGCCGGTCTGGTTCTGCTGGCACGTCGGCTGGCGAGCCGCAACTGGCTGGCAGGCGAGGGGCTGTCGGGTGAGCTGCGGACATCTGGCGGTGCCTTTGCTGGTGTTGCTGGACCGGCGATGATCGGTCAATTGATGCCGCCGTTGTCAGCGATGCTGGCGGTGTCCGTGGTTGCCCAGCTCGGTCAGACCGCAGTGGCTGCCTGGGGGCTGGGTAGTCGCCTGGAGACCGTCTCGCTGATGGTGGTGCTGGCCATGACCATGTCCTTGCCGCCCTGGTTGGGTCGTTGCTATGGCGCCGGGGACTGGGTGCAGGTACAGCGCCTGATGCGTCTGGCGCTCAGGGTTGTAGTGATCTGGCAGTTGGGACTGGGCCTGGTGATGGCGCTGTTGGCACCCTGGATTGCGGGCCTGTTGGCGGGCAACCCCGAGATTCGTGGCGAACTGGCAATCCTGATCCGTTTCCTGTTGCCCAGTTATGCAGCGCTCGGCGTATGCATGCTGGTGGTATCCGCCGGGAATGCGTTGGGTTGGCCGATGCGTGCCATGTTGATGTCTGCGGCCCGTCTGTTCATCTGCTACCTGCCATGCCTGTGGCTGGGCATCACTCTGGTGGGTGGAATGACGGGACTGGCTGCAGGAGCTGCGCTGGGCAATGTTCTGGCGGGACTGTTGGCCTGGTGGTGGTTCAATAAAGTGATGTCGCGACCGAAGCGTCAATACGCTGGCCGAAACATATCCTGAATATCAACCCAACATGAAGGCATGCCGGGTTGATACCAGACTGATGTCGGCTGTGCTCAGGGCGGTGCAGCTCGGTGCTGGTATCTCGATTGATGGTGGCTTCCAGCAGAACTGCTGTGTCGCGCAGTTTCCTGACTCCGCCAGCGGTCGAGGCATCCGTGTGCCGTGCATGCAGGAGTTGACAGCATTGGGGCTGGCCGGACTGTGTGGCGTTGATATTGAATCAGCGGAGGAAGCGGGCGAGGCCTTCGTACCGGCAGGCGAAGTATCCGACGATGATCATCAGCATTTTGCTCGGGCGCTGGATTGCGCCAGTGGCTGGCAAGACAGCTGGCTCTGAGGCAACCAGCCCTGAAGCAGCCAACGAAGGATGCGTCACCAGGCGCTTTTATTGAGCTGTAGTGATACATCCTGTTTTTTTGATTCTTTCATTGTTTAATTATCTATTTTGTGAAAATAAAGCACTCAACGTTCTGTATGTTGACATAAATACAGAATAATTTCCTGATGCTCATCGTTATACTCGCCTGACAACAGCATCAATGTGACTGGTCGTCGTCAGCAATGGTTTTCAACGACGTCCGTCAACAACAAGAGGGTGGCGAGATGAAGATTCTGGTTCTGGGTTCTGGTGTCGTCGGTGTGACTTCGGCCTACTATCTGGCGCGTCAGGGACATGAAGTGACGGTCGTTGATCGCCAGGCTTCTCCAGCGATGGAAACCAGCTACGGCAATGCCGGTCAGGTCTCCTTTGGCTTCTCTTCCCCCTGGGCGGCTCCGGGTATTCCCCAGAAAGCCATCAAGTGGATGTTCCAGGAACATGCACCGCTGAAGATTCAGCCGCGCCTTGATCCGGTCATGGGTCGCTTCATGATGCAGATGCTGAACAACTGCAATCCGGACAGCTATGCGGTCAACAAGGAGCGTATGGTCAGGGTTGCCGAGCACAGCCGTGCCTGTATCAATGCCTTGCGTGACGATACCGGAATTCGCTACGAGGACCGCCAGCGGGGGTTGCTGCAGTTGTTCCGCAGCGAACAGCAGATCGAGGCCGTGGGCAAGGACATGAAAGTCCTTGAACAGTGTGGTGTGCGTCACAACCTGCTCAATGCCGAGGAAATCACTGCCGTTGAACCTGCGTTGTCGCGGGTCCCCGGCAAGTTTGTCGGTGGCCTGCACCTGCCCGATGACCAGACCGGCGATTGCTTCCTGTTCACCAACCGACTGGCGGACTATTGCCGTGAGCAATTGGGGGTGACCTTCCTGTTCAATACCGCCATCCAGCGCATCAGTCGGGTGGCCGGGCATGTCGAGAGCGTCGAGACCAGTGCCGGTACACTGAGTGCCGATGCCTACGTGATGGCATTGGGCAGTTATTCGCCTTTCCTCGCTCGCGATCTCGATATTCGTCTGCCGATCTATCCGGTCAAGGGCTATAGCCTGACGCTGCCGGTCATCGACGATGGTGGGGCGCCACAGTCGACGGTCATGGATGAGACCTTCAAGGTCGCCATCTCGCGCTTCGACAACCGCATCCGGGTCGGCGGCACCGCCGAGCTGGCTTCCTATAACCTGAGTCTGGCCGAAAAACGCCGCGCCACGATCAGTATGGTGGTCCGCGATGTGTTCCCTGAAGGCGGTGACCTGGAACGGGCCGAGTTCTGGACGGGGCTGCGACCGATGACGCCGGACTCTACCCCAATCATCGGCGCCACGAAGTATGACAACCTGTGGCTCAATACCGGGCATGGTACCCTGGGGTGGACAATGAGTTGCGGCAGTGGACAGTTGCTGGCGGACCTGATCGACGGCCGTGATCCGAAGATTGATCCCGATGGCCTGTCAGTGGCACGTTACGCCGCCTGATTCCCGCCACGGGACTCGAGTTCAGCGACCCCGTCAGCCTTCTGGCTGACGGGGTCCTTCTGTTTACGGTGTCTATCTGGAAAGGGGGGGCGCATCTATGCCGCGGTTGGTGCATAGACGTAGAGTCGAGCGAAGCGACTTCCTCTCAAGGCATGGCGCATTGGAAGCTCTATATAGCGGTACAAACCGACAGAGATCAGAAGGATGGCAGCAATCAGAACCATGAGCGCCAGTACGGATGTTGGTGCATCCAACCAGTGGCCAAAACCATGGCCCGTAATAACGTGACTTCCCAGCTGAATCGCTTCGAGCACCAGCATATGGCTCATATAGATGGAGTAGGAGATCACCCCCATCATGCGAAGAGGGGCGACCGTAAGGAGTGACGCGATACGGTGCTTATTACCGGAAAGAGACAGAATCAACAGCGCAAAAACCGGAGGAAGCAACAGGTCGTTGGCCCCAATATGCATCAGTCCTGTAGTGATCGAGGCAATCACCACGAAAGCCATATCATGATGCAGCCAGCGCATGCTGCCTCTGCGGAAGACCTGGTACAGTACTGCTCCGATGCAGAACTGGAACAGGCACCGGAAAGCCCCGTAGTCGTAGGTGAGATTCAAACCTCGGGGATTATCGGCAATGACGGCCAGGCCGAGGATACCGACCAGGCAGATAACGACGTGGGCTCGCCAGCCCTTGCCGAACAGGAATGAGGCAAGCACCGGAAAAAACAGGTACGCGAGCCACTCTGCTCCAATCGACCAGGCGGGGCCATTCCATGTCAAGCCATCCTGCAGGCCAGCCGCCTGAATCATCAGCAAATGTTCAACAAGGGCTGGCAGGTTCTTGCCTCCTTCAAAGGCTTCTCGTTGCAGGTCGTCCACTCCTGACTGAGTCAACGTGGCTCTCAACAGCTCAAGCAGGACGAAAGCCACCAATATCGTCAGATGGAGTGGATAAAGACGTGCAATTCTCCCGAACAGGAAAGTCCGGAAGGAAGGCCAATCAACTCTGGAACGAAATTGCTGGCCATAGGCGTGCATGATCACGAAACCGCTGAGCAGAAAGAACAGGTCCACCCAGAGATAACCCTTGACGATAAAGGAGGTATGTTGGGAGACCGATAGGTTGGGCAGAAAGCTTCCTGTGTAGTGGTAGAGGACCACAAGGATCGCAGCGATGCCTCTCAACGAGGTCAGGGCGTCGATCTGATCACGCATGCACATCTCCAATCCGCATTCGATTCGGAACTGAAACTCCGCTGGGGTTCACATTGGAATGGTCCGCCTCCGTCGAAGCGGAAGGAGTGCAGGTAGTCAGCTTCCCGGGAGGGGCGGAAACACAGCGAAATCGTTTTTTTGCTGGTTTCAAGGATTCCTGGTCTTTCAATAAGTTCCGCAGATTTCTCTGTGTGATCTATCCCCAGGACTATCGTCATCGATGTCCCGTTGGCTCAATCCTTTTTGGGTGGATTTGTGTCTCCATATGGAGACAACTTGTGTTCGAAATGTGCAAGCCTCTCTGTCGGAAACTTTTGTTGATCTTGTCATGTCAGCGTATGCCGACGATCATCCAGCGACATTCAGCAACAACTTGTGCGTGCAAGGAGAGGTTATGCGGCGTATTGCGACACTATTTTCTGCCATCCTGCTTGGCTCTGGCCTGATGAGTTCCGTCACTCAAGCTCAGGAGACTGATGGCACCACGGCGCCAATCGAGGCGCAGGCGCCAGCCACCAACTTCTCGGACGAGCAGCTACAGCAGTTTGCAAGTGCCGCCCAGGAAATTGCCATGGTGTCTGAGGAATATTCCCAGCGTCTCGGCCAGGCTGAGGGCGAGGCCGCTCAACAGGCAGTCAGACAGGAAGCGGACAGCAAGATGGTCGAGATAGTGCAGAACAGCGGCCTCGACGTCGAAACCTTCAATGCCATCGGTCAGGCGGCGCAGAACGACCCTGCCCTGGCTGAGCGCATTCAGCAGTTGGTCCAATCCGGGGGTTGAGACCTGGCGTCATATACTCTGTTGGTGGGAAAAGGTCGCTCATTCGAGCGACCTTTTTTGATGCATCGAACTTTTCCAGAGAACCTGCCGCACACTGCACGAGCTGTCGGATATTGAATCCTCTCGATCGAGAGCCTGGGCGATACCGGTGTTGAGGGCCGATTGATGCGACTCGGTCAGTCGAAGGACTCTGTCATTCGGTATTTGTAGACTCAAGTTATTGCGAAATACCTCAGCAAAGGAACTGACTGGCGGGCAGATAGATGTAATGTTCGCCCAGGATCACATCGTTGCCGGGTTCCACTATCAGGTAGCCATCGGCATTGTGGGCTGTTCTGAGCATATTCGAGCCCTGGGCGCCGGCCAGCACGGCACGAGTGGTGCCCCGCAACGGTTCAAGACACACTCGCAGCAGTTCCCGGCGCTGGCGGGGGGCACGTTTGTGAAAGCCGGCTTCCACGGTCCAGCGCTCCAGCTCGGCTGGCGTACGTCCCTGGCGACGTTGCAGGCACGGCTGACCGAGCATCCGCCAGGCGATCAGTGCAGCGGAGGGGTTGCCGGGTAGGGCGATTACTGGCGTGCCCTGCTCGAGGGTGTCGCCGATATGGCCAAAGGTGAACGGCTTGCCTGGTTTCATGGCCACCCCGTGCAGGTGGATGGCCCCGACGCGCTCCAGGCAGGGCCGCACATGATCTTCCTCGCCGACGGAAACGCCGCCGCTGCAGACAATCAGATCGGCCGTCTCAGCGGCATCAAGCAATGCGCGTTCCAGATCCTCGGGATGATCTGCGATGATGCCGAAGTCGAGCACTTCGGCCTGTTGCTGAGTGAGAGCAGCAGACAGCATGGCTGCATTGCTGTTGTACAGCTGCCCCGGCGCCAGTGGTGTACCCGGTGTCACCAGTTCCGATCCGGTGCACAGCAGCGCGACCCGTACGCGTCGTCGTACTGTTATCTCCCGCAGACCTTGACTGGCCAGCATGGCGCAGGTGATGGCATTGATGACCGTACCTGCCTCGAGCAGCGGGTCGCCGATCTGCACCTCCTCGCCACGGCGACGAATATGCTGTCCTGTGACCGGTGCCTTCAGGCAGTTCACCAATCCATCGGCATCGATACTTACCTGCTCCTGAGGGACTACACAGTCAGCACCTCTGGGGAGCGGCGCCCCGGTAAAGATGCGCGCACAACTGCCCGACAGCAGTGGCTCCGGGGCGACCCCGGCAGGAATGCGTGCCGAAACGGCGAGCCCGGTGGAGCCGGTGAGATCCGCTCGGCGTAGGGCATAGCCATCCATGGCGCTGTTGTCGACACCCGGAAGGTCGAGGCGAGCCGTCAGTGGTTCGGCCAGCACTCGGCCATGGGCGCTGGACAGGCTGACGCGCTCACTGCCCCCACAGGGGATGACCTCATCAATGAGCCACTGGCGAGCCTTGAGCGGATCGGTCAGTGAGTGGCCATCCCCGTGCCGCTCGCTGCAGCCGCAGTCGATGCTCATGACGGTGACTCGAGGCGGGGTGTGCGTGTATCGCAGCGCTGTTGGTCCTTGACCACCATGGCGACGAAATTGCACGGTCGCGTGCGGGCGTCGAGCTGCGCAGCGATGATGTCATCCCAGGCGGTGGCGCAGGCCTTCGGAGAGCCAGGCATGGCGAATATCAGGGTCTGGTCGATGACGCCTGCCAGAGCGCGGGACTGAATGGTTGAGGTGCCGATCTGCTGATGAGATATCTGGCGGAACAACTCGCCGTAGCCCTCGATGACTTTGTCGAATAGTGGGCCCAGCGCCTCGGGCGTACTGTCGCGGGCAGTGAAGCCGGTGCCACCGTCCACCAGTACGACCTGGATATCATCACGAATGACCCAGCCACTGACCATGGCGCGGATATGGTAGATATCGTCCTTGACGACACGACGTTCGACCAGTTGATGGCCGGCGTTCTGTAGACGATCGATCAGCAGTGCGCCGCTGGCGTCCTCGGCGATGCTGCGGGTATCGGACACGGTCAGCACCGCGATGCCGAGCGGAATGAATTCGAGTTGGCGCGAATGGTGAGACATGCTGCCTCCTGAGTCGGGAAGGCCGGGCTGACTGACGGAAGTGAGCGCCGGTCAGCCGAATGGATTGAGGCTATGGGTTGAAACTATGGATTGGCACTACGGACTGCGCTGGATGGGGACATGGTTCTGCGGATGACGCCCGGTCCCTACTGCACAAGAGCACCATCGCTGTCGGCCAGTGAGAAGCCCTCGACACCGATGTCTGCTTCCAGTTCCAGCAGGTAGTGGCGCAATGCCATGCGGGTCGCGGTTTCGCGTAGCTCGTGCTGCACTCGAGGAATCACATCCTCGTAGTTCAGCGGATGACCTTCCTCGCGGGCATCGATCTGCACGATATGCCAGCCATAGCGCGAGGCCAGCGGACGGTCATGCAGACCGATCGGCAGCAAGGCGAGGGCTCGATCCAGTTCGTCGACGGTCTGCCCCGGAGACAGCCATCCCAGCTCACCGCCGTCACTCCGTGACGGGCAACGAGAGTGGCGCTGGGCCAATTCGGTGAAGCGTTCGGGGTGTGTCTTGAGCGACTCGATCAGCTCACAGGCCCGGTGGTACTCGGTGTCACGGGCTTCGGTGTCATCCGGAGCCGCTGCCAGCAGAACATGTCGCACCTGATAGCGTGGCGGAGTGGTGAAGCGCTCCTGGTGGGCGGTGTAGTAGCGGCGACAGGCATCGTCGTTGGCGTCGGGAATCCTGAGCTCGCGCTCGAGCATCGCCGCGATATCGGCCTCACTGATATCGACATTGGCTCGCTGACCCAGAACGGCGGCCCGCTGACGCAGCAACTGCTGGATCACGAGTGCGCGGGCCGCCGCCTGAGCGGCGGCCTCACGGTCAGCAGCGGGATGGAATTGCATCTCCGCGGCGATTTCACTCTGTTCGATACAGACGTCGCCGACTCGGATACTCGGTCGATCGACCGGCACGTTCTCCACAGGAATGGTCTGCATTTCGGTTCTCCCGTTTTGCATCAACCAGGCACTTCCCTGTGCCGTGATTAACCCGGCATACGACCTTTCCGGGTTGATACTTGCTGTCAGGCGCGGCGACGCACGATCTGGTAACGGCGCCCCAGGTACCCGAGTGGTGCACTCCAGACATGCACCAGGCGGGTGAAGGGGAAGACCAGCACGATGGTCAGGCCGAGCAGGATGTGGATGTGGTAGATCAGTCCCAGGCCTTCGAGGTGCGAGGCTGCGTTGCCCTGGAAGAACACGATGGCCTGGGCCCAGTCGGCCAGCTTGAGCATCACACCACCATCAAGGTGATGCATGGCGGCGGGAATGGTCAGTAGACCGAGGATGACCTGGGCGACCAGCATCACGATGATCAGATTGTCGCCGCAACTGGACGATGCCTTGACCCGTGGGTCGGTGAAACGGCGGTACGCCAGGGCGGCACCACCGACCAGGCACATCACGCCGGCGATACCGCCGACCAGGATGGCCATGATCTGCTTGTTGCCGGCGCTGATGAAGGGCGCATAGACCCAGTGTGGCGTGAGCAGGCCGGCCAGGTGACCGAAGAAGATCACCAGGATGCCGACATGGAACAGCGGGCTGGCCCAGCGCATGCGCTTCGCTGACAGCATCTGGCTCGAACCGGTCTTCCAGGTGTACTGGCCATGATCGAAGCGCATCAGGCTGCCGATCAGAAAGACGGCACCAGCCAGATAGGGGTAAAGGCCGAACAGCAGGGTGTGAAGGTAATTCATGACAGACCTCCAGGCGAGGGGAGCGGCGAGGAATCGGGCAGGCGAATGGTCTCGGGCTGGATATGCTGGCGGCGTTCGGCGAGGCGCTTGCCTTCCGCCGACTGCAGGGCGCAGTCCTGGTCGGAGTCGGCAGAGAAGCGCACGGCCTCCTCTTCCCAGACAGCATCGATGGCGGCGGGGGTGTTGTCCGCCGGTTCACTGTTGACCTGGTCGCGGTGCGTGTCGACATCGGCCTCTGCCCCGATCATGCACAGCAGGGTGAGGGGAATCAGTGACTGGCTGCAGTCATGCTTCTCCAGACGGGCCGTGAGCAGAGCGAGGATATGACAGATCTCGCCGACCCAGCGGGCGATATCCTCCTCGGAACGTGTCGACAGGAATTCCAGCAACAGCGGCAGATGGTCGGGTAGTTCGCGCTCGCCCAGCACGAAACCAGCGGCTTCGTACTCGGCCAGTAGATCGACCATGGCTTGGCCACGATCACGGGATTCCCCATGCACATGCTCGAACAGCAGCAGCGAGGTTGCGCGTCCCCGGTCGAACTGGGCGACATAGGCGGCCTGGCTGTCGAGCAGATCGGCCTCGGCGAGTTGCTGGCACCACGCCAGCAATTGCTGACGTGGTGCGGTGGCGGGTAGCGGCATGGATTCGATGGCCGAAACGACCTCGGGTAGCGCTTCGATCAGCGCAGCATCCGGGTAGTCCAGCAGTCGAGCCAACGCACGCATGCCGCGGGTGAGGGCATCAGCCATGGTTCACCTCCGAGTTTCGGGGGTCGTACTGCTCGACCTCGACCAGGGTGGTGGTCTGCTTGCGCCCACCGAACAGGCTGGTATCACTGGAACCGCCCTGGCAGCCGTTGCCGAAGGTGAAGCCGCAACCACCTCGTTCAGGGAAGGCTTCACGGGCCAGTTCGCGGTGGCTGGTGGGGATCACGAAGCGATCCTCGTAGTTGGCAATGGCCAGGTAGCGATACATGTCCTCGACCTGAGCCTCGCTGAGGCCGACCTCTTCCAGCACATCGAGGCGCTGTTCACCATCGACATGCTTGCCGCGCATGTACTCGCGCATGGCGATCATGCGCTTGAGGGCCTGAACGACCGGCGCCTCATCTCCGGCGGTGAGCATGTTGGCGAGGTACTTGACCGGAATCCGCAGCGATTCGATGTCGGGCAGAATACCCTTGTGCTCGACATGACCGGCGTCAACGGCGGATTGGATCGGCGACAGCGGCGGCACATACCAGACCATCGGCAGAGTGCGGTATTCCGGATGCAGCGGCAGGGCCAGTTGCCAGTCCATGGCCAGCTTGTAGACCGGTGACTGCTGGGCGGCCTTGATCACGTTGTCGGTGATACCGTCGCGCTTCGCCTGGGCGATGACCTCGGGATCGAAGGGGTCGAGGAAGATCTCACACTGGCGCTGGTACAGGTCGCGCTCATCCCGGGAGGATGCCACTTCCTCGATACGGTCAGCGTCATAGAGCAGCACACCGAGGTAACGAATGCGTCCGACACAGGTCTCGGAGCACACGGTCGGTTGGCCGGCTTCGATGCGGGGGTAGCAGAAGATGCACTTCTCGGATTTTCCGGACTTCCAGTTGTAGTAGATCTTCTTGTACGGACAGCCGGAGACACACATCCGCCAGCCCCGGCACTTGTCCTGGTCGATCAGTACAATGCCGTCTTCCTCGCGCTTGTAGATGGCTCCACTGGGGCAGGAGGCCACGCACGCTGGGTTGAGGCAGTGCTCACACAGGCGCGGGAGGTACATCATGAAGGTGTTCTCGAACTCCCCATAGATGTCGGCCTGGATCTGGTCGAAGTTGCTGTCCTTGCGACGCTTGGCGAACTCGGTACCGAGAATCTCTTCCCAGTTCGGCCCCCATTCGACCTTGTTCATGCGCTGACCGGAAATCAGCGAGCGCGGGCGAGCGGTGGGCTGATGCTCCCCCTTCTTCGCCTGATGCAGGTGCTGATAGTCGAAGGTAAACGGCTCGTAGTAATCGTCGATCTCCGGCAGATCCGGGTTGGCGAAGATATTCGCCAGTACCCGCCACTTGCCGCCGATCCGTGGCTCGATACTACCGTCGGCCTTGCGCATCCAGCCGCCTTTCCAGCGCTGCTGGTTCTCCCATTCCTTTGGATAGCCGACACCGGGTTTGGTCTCGACGTTGTTGAACCAGGCGTACTCGACGCCTTCGCGACTGGTCCAGACGTTCTTGCAGGTAATCGAGCAGGTATGGCAGCCGATACACTTGTCGAGGTTGAGCACCATGCCCACCTGGGAACGGATCTTCATTTGACGGCCTCCTGTACGCTGTCGTTGCCTTCTCCGTCGAGCCAGTCGATGTTCTTCATGCGCCGCACGATGACGAATTCATCGCGGTTGGAGCCCACGGTGCCGTAGTAGTTGAAGCCGTAGGACAACTGGCCGTAGCCGCCGATCATGTGGGTCGGTTTGGGGCACACCCGGGTCACCGAGTTGTGCATGCCGCCACGGGTACCGGTCACCTCGGAGCCCGGCATGTTGAGGATCCGCTCCTGGGCGTGGTACATCATCGCCATGCCGTTCTTGACGCGCTGACTGACCACCGCACGCGCGGCGATGGCACCGTTGGCGTTGTACAGCTCGATCCAGTCGTTGTCTTCGACGCCGATGGCGAGGGCATCATCCTCGGACAGCCAGACAATGGGGCCACCTCGCGACAGGGTCTGCATCAGCAGGTTGTCGGAGTAGGTGGAGTGGATACCCCACTTCTGGTGCGGCGTGATCCAGTTCAGCGCGATTTCCGGATTACCGTTGGACTTCTGTTCGGCCATGCTGCGGGTGGCGCGAGTGTCGATCGGCGGACGGTAGACCAGCAGGCTCTCGCCGAAGTCACGCATCCAGGCATGATCCTGATAGAACTGCTGACGACCGGAGACGGTACGCCATGGAATCAGTTCGTGGACATTGGTGTAGCCGGCGTTGTAGGACACATGCTCGTCTTCCAGGCCCGACCAGGTGGGGCTGGAGATGATCTTGCGCGGTTGAGCGACGACATCGCGGAAGCGGATCTTCTCCTCTTCCTTGGGCAGGGCGAGGTGGGTGTGGTCACGACCGGTGATCTTCGACAGGGCATCCCAGGCCTTCACTGCCACCTGACCATTGGTCTCCGGGGCCAGCGACAGAATCATCTCGGCGGCATCGATAGCGGTGTCGATCTGCGGCAGGCCTTTGGCCGGGCCATCCAGTTTGACGTGGTTGAGGCCACGCAGCAGCTCGACTTCCTTCTCGGTGTTCCAGCTGATGCCCTTGCCGCCGTTACCGATGCTCTCCAGCAGTGGTCCCACCGAGGTGAAACGCTCGTAAGTCTCGGGGTAGTTGCGCTTGACCTCGATCAGGCTGGGCATGGTCTTGCCGGGGATCGGTTCGCACTCGCCTTTCTTCCAGTCCAGCACTTCTGGCTGGGCCAGCTCTGACGGGGTGTCGTGCTGCAACGGCAGAGTCACCAGGTCGGTTTCCTCGCCCAGGTGGCCGATGCAGACCTCGGAGAATTTCTTCGCGATGCCCTTGTAGATGTCCCAGTCGCTGCGCGCCTCCCATGCTGGATCGGTGGCGGCGGTCAGCGGGTGGATGAAGGGGTGCATGTCCGAGGTATTGAGATCGTCCTTCTCGTACCAGGTCGCTGTCGGCAGCACGATATCCGAGTACAGGCAGGTGGTGGACATGCGAAAGTCGAGGGTGGTCAGCAGGTCGACCTTGCCCTCGGGAGCTTCCTCATGCCACACGACCTCTTCCGGCAGGGTCGCGCCGGTCTGTCCCAGATCCTTGCCCTGCACGCCATGACGGGTACCCAGCAGATACTTGAGCATGTACTCATGGCCCTTGCCGGAGCTGCCCAACAGGTTGGAGCGCCAGATGAACATGTTGCGCGGGAAGTTCTGCGGATTGTCCGGGTCTTCGGCGGCAAAGCCGAGATTGCCCTGCTTGAGCAGGTCGACGGTGTAGTCAGCGGTGGATTTTCCGGCATCGGCAGCCGCCTTCGCCAGGTGCAGCGGATTGGTGCCCAGCTGTGGGGCGGAAGGCAACCAGCCCATACGCTCGGAGCGCATATTGAAGTCGATCAGGCTACCGGAGTAGCGTGAAGGATCGGCTAGCGGAGAGAGGATCTCCTTGACCTCGAGCTTCTCATAGCGCCACTGACTTGAGTGGTTGTAGAAGAACGAGGTGCCGTTCATGTGACGCGGCGGGCGCTGCCAATCGAGCCCGAAGGCCAGCGGGGTCCAGCCGGTCTGCGGGCGCAGCTTCTCCTGCCCGACATAGTGCGACCATCCACCGCCGCTCTGACCGACACACCCGCACAGGATCAGCATATTGATCAGGCCGCGGTAGTTCATGTCCATGTGGTACCAGTGGTTCATTCCGGCACCGACGATGATCATGCTGCGACCGTTGGTCTTGTCGGCGTTGCTGGCGAACTCACGGGCGATGCGGATGCACTGGGCGGCGCTGACCCCGGTGATCTTCTCCTGCCAGGCTGGCGTGTAGGGACGCACCTGGTCGAAGCTGGTGGCACCGTCGTCCTCGCCTTCGGCGCCGAAACCACGGTCGATCCCGTAATTGGCACACATCAGGTCGAATACCGTCACCGCCAGCGTCTCGCTGCCATCGGCGAGCTTCAGACGCTTGGCCGGCAGGCAGTGATGCAGGATCTCGTTGCCTTCGACATGATTGAAGTGCTCATGCTCGATGCCGCCGAAATAGGGGAAGGCCACGCGAGCAACGCTGTCGTGACTGTCCGCCAGACTCAGGCGCAACTGAGTGTCCTTGCCGTCAGCGTCCAGTTCCTCGAGGTTCCACTTGCCTTTCTCTCCGTCCTCGCCCCAACGGAACCCGATCGAGCCCAACGGAACCACCAGTTGGTCGCGCTGCTCATCCCAGGCGACGGTTTTCCATTCAGGGTTGTTGGACTGCCCCAGGCTGGCTTCGAAGTCCGCCGCCCGCAGCTGCCGGCCCGGCACATAGCTGCCGTCTTCACGCTGCTCGAGCTGCACCAGGCATGGCATGTCGGTGTAGCGGCGCACATAGTCGGTGAAGTAACTGCTCGGCTTGTCGAGGTGGAATTCCTTGAGGATCACATGGCCCATGGCGATGGCCAGGGCCGCATCGGTGCCCTGTTTGGCCGACAGCCATTCGTCGGTGAGCTTGGAGACCTCGGCATAGTCCGGGGTGATCGAGACCGTCTTGGTGCCCTTGTAGCGGACCTCGGTGAAGAAGTGCGCATCCGGGGTACGGGTCTGGGGCACGTTGGAGCCCCAGGCAATGATATAGCCAGAGTTGTACCAGTCGGCGGATTCCGGCACATCGGTTTGTTCGCCCCAGGTCTGGGGGGAAGAGGGCGGAAGATCGCAGTACCAGTCGTAGAACGACAGGCAGGCACCGCCGATCAGTGACAGATATCGGGCACCGGCGGCATAGGAGACCATCGACATGGCGGGAATCGGCGAGAAGCCGATGACGCGGTCGGGTCCGAAGCTCTTGATGGTATAGACGTTGGCCGCGGCAATCAGTGTCTGGACTTCATCCCAGTCGGCGCGTACGAAACCGCCCATGCCACGGGCACGCTTGTACTGGTTGGCGAGGATCGGGTCCTCGACAATGGAGGCCCAGGCATTGACCGGGTCGGGGTGGACTTCCAGCGCACGGCGCCACAGCTTGACCAGTTGCTGACGAATCAGCGGGTACTTGAGGCGATTGGCGCTGTACAGATACCAGGAATAGCTGGCGCCCCGTGGGCAGCCGCGCGGCTCGTGGTTGGGAAGATCGGCTCGGGTGCGTGGATAGTCGGTCTGCTGGGTTTCCCAGGTGACCAGGCCGTTCTTGACATAGATCTTCCAGCTGCAGGATCCGGTGCAATTGACTCCATGGGTGGAGCGGACAATCTTGTCGTGCTGCCAGCGGGCACGATAACCGTCTTCCCAGTCGCGTGTTTCGTCACGGGTTTCGCCGTGGCCACCCGCAAACTGGGGAGGACGCCTGGTGAGATATCTCAGGCGATCGAGAAAGTGGCTCATGTGGTTTCTCCTCAATGGGCCGCCCCGCTCGGGGCGGCCATGCTGGAAGGTCCTGGGTCTTGATGAGTAGGTGCGTTAGGTACGGATTTCGGCGCCCTTGCGGCTGTAGAAGAACCAGGTCAACGCCGTGCAGGCGGCATAGAACACGATGAAGCCGATCAGCGCTGCACCTACGCCGCCGGTCATATCGATGGAAGTGCCGAATGCCTTGGGAATGAAGAAGGCGCCATAGGCAGCGATGGCCGAGGTAAAGCCGATGGTTGCTGCGGACTCGCGCTCGGCGTGGGGCAACTGTTCCTCAGCCGAAAGATCCGGCATCAGACGTGCGACCTCGTGACGGAATATCGACGGAATCATCTGGAAGGTGCTGGCATTACCGACGCCGGTGGCGAGGAACAGCAGCATGAAAGAGCCGAAGAAGCCGTAGAAGCCGAAGCTGGCATCCTTGTTGGCAAGGAAGTACATAACGCCGATCACGCCAAGGATCATGGTGATGAAGCTCCAGAAGGTCACCCTTGCTCCACCGAAACGATCGGACAGACCACCACTCCAGGCTCGGCTGAGGGCTCCGACCAGCGGGCCGAGGAAGGCGAACTGCAGGGCATCAATGGCCGGAAACTGGGTCTTGGTCAACAGCGGGAAGGCTGCCGAGAAGCCGATGAAGCTGCCGAAGGTGCCGGTATACAGCACACACATCAGCCAGTTGTGCTTGCGCTTGAAGATTACCGCCTGTTCAGCGAAGGATGCCCTGGCGCTGGCGATGTCGTTCATGCCGAACCAGGCAGCAACGGTTGAAAGGGCTATCAGCGGCACCCAGACGAAGCCGGCGTTCTGCAACCACAGCTCACCACCGGTCACAGTCGGTTGCCCATCACCGGTGAAGGCGACGAAGGCTCCAGTGGAGATGACCACGGGCACCAGGAATTGCATGACGGAGACGCCGAGGTTACCGAGGCCGGCATTCATGGCCAGTGCCTTGCCCTTCTCGCGCTTGGGGTAGAAGAACGAGATATTGGCCATGCTCGAGGCGAAGTTGCCGCCACCGAAGCCACACAGCAGGGCAAGGATCGCCATCACCAGATAAGGTGTCTCGGGGTTCTGCACCGCGAAGCCGATCCAGGCGGCAGGCAGCAGCAGCGACGCAGTGGAAATAGCGGTGAAGCGGCGTCCACCGAAGATCGGCACCATGAAGCTGTAGAACACACGGAAGGTGGCGCCTGACAAGCCGGGCAGGGCGGCCAGCCAGAACAGCTGGTTGGGGCTGTAGTTGAAGCCGACCTGGGGCAGCTTGGCCACCACCACGGACCACACCATCCATACCGAGAAGGCCAGCAACAGGCAGGGAATCGATGTCCACAGATTGCGTGTAGCGATACGCTTGCCGGTGGCTTCCCAGAAACTCTCGTCTTCGGGATGCCACTCGGTCAGCACGAACGAGCCGGGAGAGGAAAGCTCCGGCAGGTCAGTGGATTCACAGCGGTCGCGGGCCTCGATGCGTTCGATGCGCACAATGGCGAAGTGCATCCACAGCAGCGCCGTTGTGACGATCACGAACAACAGCATGAAACAGCTCTGCCAGATACCGATCACATCGTTGAGCATGCCGAAGGTCAGAGGCAGGAAGAACCCTCCCAGGCCGCCTACCATGCCCACCATTCCGCCTACCACACCGACATTCTTCGGATAGTAGACCGGGATGTGCTTGAACACTGCCGCCTTGCCCAGCGACATGAAGAAGCCCAGCACCATCGTCAGCAGGATGAATCCGACCAGTGGCATGGTGAGGGAGAAGGTGACCGGGCCATGTACGCCCTTGACGATGTAGTCGGTGGGTGGGTAGCTGAGCAGGAAGGTGCACAGCACCGAAGCCAGAAAAGTCCAGTACATTACCCGGCGTGCGCCGTAGCGGTCGGACATCCAGCCGCCGAGGATACGGAACAGTGAGGCGGGTATGGTGTAGAGCGCAGCGACGATACCGGCCGCGGCGAGGCTCAGGCCGTACACTTCGATCAGGTAGTGGGGTAGCCACAGAGCCAGGGCGACGAAGGCACCGAACACGAAGAAATAGTAGAGCGAGAACCGCCATACGCGCATATCGCTCAGCGGTGCCAGTTGCTCACTCAGCGATAGCCTGTTGGCGGTATGCTGTGCAGAGCGGGGGTCATCCTTTGCGAGCAGCAGGAAGGCCACACCCATGATGGCCATGATGGAGGCGTAGATGACCGCCGTGCCTTTCCAGCCCATGGCCATCATCAGGAAGGGCGCACCGAAGTTGGTGACGGCGGCGCCAACGTTACCGGCCCCGAAGATACCCAGTGCGGTTCCCTGGCGTTCCTTCTCGAACCATGTCGAGGTATAGGCCACTCCGACGATGAAGGAGCCGCCGGCAAGCCCGACGCCCAGGGCACCGACCAGCAGCATCGGGTAGCTGTTGGCAAAGGTGAGTAGGTAGACGCAGGCGGCGGTGGCCAGCATCAGCAGGCTGAATATCCAGCGTCCACCGAAGCGGTCGGTGAGTACGCCGAGGAAAAGTCGAGAAATGGAGCCGGTCAGGACCGGAGTGGCCATGAGCAGGCCGAGCTGCGTATCGGAGAGGGCAAAATCTTCCTTGATCTGAATGCCGAGGATGGAAAACAGCGTCCAGACAGCGAAGCACAGAGTGAAGGCGAGAGTGGATATCCCTAACGCTCTGTGTTGCTGTGCCCGAGAGACTGGTTCGTGATTAACCATGGGCTTTCCTTATGGAAAAGTGAGAAAAATCCGACACCATTTTGCTACTATGTGGCGATATGCCTGTTGATAGTGGTCAACACCTCGCGTCTTTATTTTGTGCGTTGAAACCTCGTTACCTCACAAGAGGTATCTGTTGATAACGATTAATGATGAATGATAGAGGGGAGCCAGAGCGGATTTAAGATGTATGCGGGGGAGTTGTTCGTTTCTGTGATGTAAGTCAAATATTGGAAGCCGGTAACGTGAAGCCCACCTTTTCCATTCGTAGGTCGCTGATATTGAGAATGTTTCTCGCTATGGCGGCCATATCATCACTGGCTTTGATCGGTCTGCTCGGGTCCATCGTGATTGCCAAGAGCGCAGGTGGGTATGCAGATGCCATCAATCAGGCCGGCTCGTTGCGCATGCAGGCCTATCGTTTGATGTCGACCTCGGAACGGGTGTCGGCGCACCATCCACGCATGAGCTGGCAGATTGAACATCTGCAGGCCACTCTCGTGGCACCGTCCATCGTCGGACTTATCCCCGAGAAATCCGAAGGAGCTCTGGGACAGGCTTATGACAGTGTTCTTGAATCCTGGCGAAATGAGTTGCTTCCTGCGCTTGAAGATGACGTGTCCAGTAATAATCAAGCTATGAACGAAATTGTCGAAGACTTCGTCAGTCGCGTGGATGTATTTGTAGGAAATCTTCAAAAGAATGCCGAGAAAAAAGTAGTCTTGTTGGAAGTTTTTCAGGGCGCTTCTGTAACCATTCTTGTTTCAATAATGGTGATGGTTGCTTACCACATAATCTGTGGGGTCATGCCGCCATTTAGAGAGCTTGTTGGTGTAGTTAATGGCGTGATGGTGGGTGATTTCTCCGGAAGAACAACCTACCGTGGAAACGACGAGCTGGGGCTGCTTTCTCGGACGATAAACAAGATGAATGCCAGTCTGTCGGAGATGTATGGCCAGCTCGAGAAGCGTGTGGCAGCCAAGACACATGAGCTGAAGCGCAGCAACGAAGCATTGCGCATGTTGTATCTGACCGCACGCCGTCTGAATGGCATCAATCCTCTGACCCAGGATGAGCTGATCGATGTGCTCCATCAACTGGAGTCGGTGACGGATGAAGGGCCTTTTGAGCTATGTCTGTCGCTGGGAGCGGGGCAGGATGAAGTCGTCCTTCTATCGTCCAGATGCCATGGCACACAGGGACGACAAGGCACCATGGTGTCGGAGGATTCCTGGAACACCACCTCAGCATGCAGTGATGCCACTTTCTCGGAAGAGGGAGGCAATGCCTACGCCGTACGTGTACGGGAGGCCGGTCGGGATTATGGTGAACTTCGGGTGATTCAACCGCCAGGCCATATGTTGGCGCAGTGGAAGATCGAGCTGATTGAAACGGTCGCAGGCCTGATTGCAGCGACCCTGTCCCTGTCGGAAAAGGCCAACGAGCAGCGCCGGTTGGCGTTGATGGATGAGCGTGCGGTAATTGCCCGGGAGCTGCATGATTCCCTGGCGCAGTCCCTGTCCTACTTGAAGATTCAGGTGACCCGTCTTCAGATGCAGTTCGATCGACAACGTTACGATGATGTCGCTCAGGTAGTGGCAGAGCTGCGCCATGGACTGAACTCGTCCTATCGCCAGTTGCGAGAACTGCTCAACACCTTTCGGCTGCGAATCAACGAAGCCGGTCTTGAGGCGGCGTTGAACGAGGCTGTGGAAGAGTTTGCCAAGCGTGGTGAGTTGCAGATCAGTGTGCGTGGTCAGTGGGGTAGGCTGCCGCTGTCACCCAACGAGGAAATCCACGTACTGCAGATAGTGCGCGAAGCTCTGTCCAATGTGGTGCGTCATGCAAAAGCCAACGCCTGCGAAATCAGCCTGTCCATTGACGATGATCAAGTGCATGTTCTGTCGATAAGGGATGATGGCGTGGGTATTGGGGCAGAATCGGAGTCCGACATATCTCACGGTATGGCGATCATGGAAGAACGGGCGAGAAGTTTGAATGGCTCCCTGGAGATCAGGTCCGCGTCGCCAAGCGGCATCGTTGTATCCGTCCGGTTTCTGCCGAGCGCGTTGAAACGATTGCCGGCAGTGGTCGGCTGACAGAGGTGTAGGGAAAAAATATGGTCATTTCAATAACGTAACGAGGCCAATAATGAGCATTCTTCGTTTGATGATCGTCGATGATCATCCTCTTTTCCGCCGCGGTGTGCGACAGCTTGTCGATATGGACCCTGGCCTGGTGGTGGTCGGCGAGGCTTCCGATGGCGCGGAAGCGGTGCGCAAGGCCGTGGACCTGGCGCCCAACCTCATCCTGCTTGACCTCAACATGCAGCCAATGGATGGCATCGAAGTGCTGCGGCGAATGCGTGATGCCCGCGTCAAGAGTCGGATTGTCATGTTGACGGTATCGGACGCCGATGAAGATGTGGTGCGTGCGCTCAAGGAAGGAGCGGATGGTTACCTGCTCAAGGACATGGACCCTGAAGATGTGTTGCGGCTGATTCGCGATGCTGCCCACGGTCAGGTGGTACTCGGGCCGCAGATGGCTTCGTTGCTGGCCAGTGTGGTCAAGGGTGAGTTGCCGTCATCGGCAGACGATGGTATGTCATCACTGACCGCTCGCGAACGGGATATCCTGCGCACTCTTGCGCGCGGCCTGTCGAACAAGATGATTGCCCGTGAGCTGGATATCGCCGAAGGAACCGTCAAGGTTCACGTCAAGCACCTCTTCAAGAAGCTCGATCTGAGGTCGCGGGTGGAAGCCGCCGTCTGGGCGACCAAGCATGGGCTGGGGTGAGCGAGCGACAAGTCGCTCGAGCTGTAAGTCACCAGCTATAAGCGGTAAGTAACAAAAAACCCCGAAACCATGTGGTCTCGGGGTTTGATCTGCTTACAGCTTACAGCTTACAGCTTACAGCTCAGGCCTTGCCGTTGACGGTCGCCACTGCCTTGGCGATATAGGGCAGGTTCTCGTTGGAGAAGCCGGCGACGTTGGCGCGGCCGGAGCGCACCATGTAGATGCCGAATTCATCACGCAGGCGGTCGACCTGTTCCGGTGTCAGACCGGTGTAGGAGAACATGCCTCGCTGTTCGGCGATGTGAGCGTATTTCTCGTCGAGCCCGTAGGGCTTGAGGGCTTCCACGAAATCGCGACGCAGGGTGTTGATGCGGTCGCGCATTTCGGTGAGTTCCTCGCGCCAGATCTTCTCCAGCTCGGCGGAGTGCAGGATTTCAGCAACGATGGAGCCGCCATGGGCCGGAGGGTTGGAGTAGTTCTCGCGTGCCACGATGGCGATCTGCGAGCGAACGTTCTCCATCTCCTCGTTGTCCTTCGCTACCACGATCAGCGCACCGGTACGCTCGTTGTAGATACCGAAGTTCTTCGAGCAGGAGCTGGTGATCAGCACGCTTTCGAGGTTCTCGGCCAGCAGACGAACGGCGTAGGCGTCCTCGTCCAGGCCTTCGGCGAAGCCCTGGTAGGCGAAGTCGACCAACGGCAGCAGGTCACGCTGCTGGACCACTTCGAGCACCTGTTGCCACTGCTGCTGATTGAGGTCGAAGCCTGTGGGGTTGTGGCAGCAGGCATGCAGCACCACCACGTCGCCCTGGGGGATCTGCTTCAGGGCACTGAGCATGCCGTTGAAGTCGAGACGGTTGTCGGCGTCGACATAGGGATACTTGTGCAGCTCGATACCGGCAGCTGTGAAGATGCCATGGTGATTCGGCCAGGTCGGATCACTGACCCAGATGCCCTTGCCGGGCAGTTGGCTGGCCACGAAGTCAGCGGCCAGACGCAGTGCACCGGTACCGCCGGGGGACTGAGTAACGCTTGCGCGGCCGGCCGCGAGGACCGGAGAGTCTTCACCGAGCACCAGCGGCAGCACGACTTCGCCGTAGGACGGCGCGCCATGAGAGCCGATATAGGTCTTGGTGGTCTCGTTCTTGAGCAGCAGGGCCTCGGCCTCCTTGACCGCACGCATTACCGGAGTGGACCCCTGCGCATCGCGGTAGACGCCGACGCCTAGATCGACCTTCTGGGGGTTGGTGTCCTTCCTGAAGGCTTCGATGAGCCCGAGGATCGCATCCCCGGGGACCCGCTCAATCTTCTCGAACATTTACTTGACTACCTCGTCGGTTCTGGCTGCCAGGATGAAATCATTCTTGTGCAGACCCTTCATTTCGTGTGACCACCAGGTCACGGTGACCTTGCCCCACTCGGTGAGCAGAGCAGGGTGATGACCCGCTTCCTCGGCAATCTCGCCAACCTTGTTGGTGAATTCCAGGGCCTGACGGAAGTTGCGGAACTTGTAGCTCCGCTCCAGTTGCATGATGCCATCGCGATCGACGATCTGCCACTCGGGGATGGCCTCGTGCCACTCTCTGATTTCGCTTTCGGAGGCGTGCGGGGCGTCCCAGCTGCAGGCTTCACACTGTTGTTCAGATAGTTGGCTCATGTTGACTCCGCTTGTATTGACTTCGTTGGGGGGCTGTAAGGAAAGAATAGCGGTCGTGGATGGTTGTGATGGTCAGTGCGTGCTCGCCTTTGGAGGAAAGTGAGGCTCGAACAGCCCCATGTCTCTCGCCTGTTCGACCATTGCCATGATGTCGCGTTGAGCAAGGTCGTGGAGGGTATCCAGGCCGTTGAGAACGTAGTAGAGCGGTTGCAGGATGTCGATGCGATAGGGCGTACGCAGCGCGTCCACGGCATCAAAGGGCGAATGCATCGGCACATCCGACAGAGCGTGCAGGGTTTCCTTCGGTGACGAGATGATGCCGCCACCGTAGATGCGTCGACCCTGGGGCGTATCGACCAGACCGAACTCGACGGTCATCCAGTACAGCCGGGCCAGGTAGACGCGATCCCGGGGCTCGGCCTTGAGACCCAACTGCCCATAGATGGCGGTGAACTCGGCAAATGCCGGGTTGGTGAGCATCGGGCAGTGGCCGAAGATTTCATGGAAGATATCCGGCTCCTTGAGGTAGTCCATTTCTTCCGGTGTGCGGATGAAGGTCGCCACCGGGAAGCGGCGGTTGGCAAGCAACTCGAAGAACGTATCGAAGGGGATCAGCGCCGGTACCTGGGCGGTTTCCCAGCCGGTCGCCTCACGCAGCACACGGTCGACATCGGCGAGCTGGGGAATGTGATCAACAGGCAATGCCAGACGCTCGAGGCCATCGAGGTATTCCTGACACACGCGGCCCTCGATCAATTTCAGTTGGCGCTCCATCAGTTGCTGCCAGGTATGATTCTCTTCCGCGCTCCAGTGGATGATGCCATCGTCATCAGGCATATGGGCCTGATAGGCCGTCCCCTTGCTGGCAGCCTTGTGGGTCTCGGCGGCGCTGGCCTGACTGGTCGGTGACTGCGGTGCATTCATGACATCTCCCCCCTGACCTGGTGGTCGTGTATTGGCATTGTTCTCAAGGCGTGTTGGTTGAGGCGTAAAGGCATGGCATGGCGTTTTCCACCAGGCGACAGTCGCCTGGTGCCTCGTCGTAGCCTGTCTGTGGCAAGTGTCTATTGGCAGTCTACTGTGCCAATTCAGCGGGATGTGGCTGGGCATGATGACCGAGAGGAGTCGGTGAAAGAGATATCGTCAAGAATCTGTTACAGCGTGAGGGCGGAGTGAGGGACTACGACCAAAGCATCGCGACTCGGGCCTGGATGGTGCGTATCCTGTCACGTAATCTTGACAGTCCAGTCAGCCTGGCCTGACAGAAATATTCGCCAGGCAGCCTGGCTGCCTATCAACATGCCCATCAAGAAACGCGCCCCGACAACAACAAGCTCAAGGACCCTGAATGCGCTTGAGATTTCATTGCCAGAATCGCATCGGCATTCTGCGCGATATCGTTGCTCATTTTGCCGACTACGGACTCAATGTGGCCCGTGGAGAAGTCGGAGGTGAGCACGGCAACGCCATCTATCTGTACGTTCCCAATCTGCTCAATGCGCAGCTGGCGACTCTGAAACCCGAGCTGGAAGCGGTGCCGGGTGTGTTCGGTGTGCGCCGAGTCAGTTTGATGCCCAGTGAGCGACGCCATCTGGAGCTCGATGCTCTGCTGTCGTCGCTGACGGACCCGGTCATGTCCATCGATATGGAGGGTCACCTGGTAGCGGCCAATCGAGCTGCCAGTCAGCTGTTGGGAGTGCGTGTCGATGAAGTTCCTGGGCTGTCACTGGATCGCTATCTGCCGGACCTTGATCTGCCCGAGCTGATTCGCCGCAACAATGCCCGTGTCAATGGGTTGCGCATTCATCTGCGCGAGTCGACTTTCCTCGCCGACATTGCGCCCCTGCACCGTGAGAACCACGATGATGTCGCCTCGCTGGCCGGTGCCGTTGTCACCCTGCATAGCGTTGATCGTATCGGTGAGCGCATCTACCAGGTGCAGCGTCAGGAGTTCCGTGGCTTCGAAGCCATGTTCTCGGCCAGCCCGAGGCTTTCGGCACTGATTCATGAAGCGCGGCGTATGGCGCCATTGGACGCTCCCTTGCTGATCACCGGTGAAACCGGGACCGGCAAGGAAGTGTTGGCCCGTGCCTGCCACCTGGCCAGCCATCGTGGCCAGGCGCCTTTCATGGCACTCAATTGTGCCGGATTGCCGGAGTCCATGGCGGAAACCGAGCTGTTCGGTTACGCGCCGGGGGCCTTCGATGGTGCGCGTCCGGAGGGAAAGCTGGGGCTGCTGGAACTGACGGCGGGGGGCACCATCTTCCTTGATGAGGTGGGTGAGATGAGCCCTCGCCTGCAGGGCAAGTTATTGCGCTTTCTGCAGGATGGCGGCTTCCGGCGAGTCGGTAGTGATGAAGAGACTTACCTGGATGTTCGGGTAATCTGTGCCACTCAGCAGGACCTGCTGTCGCTGAGTCAGAGCGGAGAATTCCGCCAGGACCTCTATCATCGCCTCAATGTGCTGTCGCTGGCGGTGCCTGCGCTGCGTGAATGCCTGGATGGCATGGAGCCATTGGCAAGGCATTTCATCGATCGTGCCTCGCGCCAGATCGGTTGTCGCCTGCCGGAGCTGTCGTCGGCAGCCCTGGCAAGGATGGCCAACTACCATTGGCCGGGGAACGTACGACAGCTGGAAAATGTGCTCTTTCAGGCAGTGTCGCTGTGCGAAACCGGGACCATTGAGCCTTCCCATCTACGTCTACCGGATGCTGGAGCTCCTGTCGGGCTGGCCGGCCTCGAACTGGACGGCAAACTGAGTGATATTGTCGCCGAGGTGGAGCGCAGGGTGCTAAGCGCGCTTTATCCGCAGCATCCGTCCAGTCGTCAGTTGGCGAAAAGGCTGGGAGTCTCGCATACCACCATTGCCAACAAGCTGAATCGTTATGGCATCGGTCAGAGTCACAGTGACCAATGATGCCCTTACGGAGATGTCTCCTGGTTGGGTGGCACGAGTCGAGGTGGCATGACTCGAGGTGGCATGAGTCATAGCGCCATGACCGGACGGCATGAACCTGGCATAATATGCGGCTCTGTTGTCCTCCGAGACGTTCGTTGATGCAGGTCCAGTCCGCGGCGTATCTGGCCATCGATTTCCAGGACCGTTCATGACCATCAATTTCCAGGACCGTTCATGACTATCGATTTCCAGGACCGTTCATGACTATCGATTTCCAGGACCGTTCATGACTATCAATTTCCAGGACCGTTCATGACTATCAATTTCCAGGACCGTTCATGACTATCAATATCCAGGACCGTTCATGACTATCAATCTCCAGGACCGTTCATGACTGCATGGAGCAAACTGCTGGTCGCGACCACGCGGCTGATCGATCTTCACGATAGTGGACATGAGCCGGGGTCGCCCTTTGTTCAGGTCAGTCAGGAGAGTCGCCGCGGTCTGCGAGATGGCTATTGGCTCGATCTGGGGTGCCTGCTGCTCGATTATCTGTTGGATGTGGACTTCGCCACCAATAGCGCCTTTGTCTCCCAGACTCGTTGCCTGGGGGCCTTGCGCGAGCACTATCCCGAACTCTGTCACGACGACCTGAGCTTCGTCATCAATCTGCTGGCCACGCCGAGCGAGCTGCATCTACGCGATGAGGATGAGCAAGGCGGGCGCTTGCGTCGCAGTACCAAGCGTACGGCGCTGATCGAGAAGCAGGGACAGACGGGGCAGGTGCGCCTGACTCCCAGTGGTCGCCAGGCGGTGACGCTGGCCAGTTCGGTGGAGGATCTGCTGTATTCGGAATACGACGCGGCCAAGGTGCTGGCGGCGCTGGCACGGGGAGACTTCGCTCGAGTGCCGGATATCACCAACCAGATTCTGCTGGCCATTCGCGGGTTGACTCAGGAACTGCGCCGGGTGCGCGAGAATCCCACACGGGAAGGCAAGTTGTCGGTGCTGCTTGATAACGAGCGGCATTATCACAATGCACTGTCGAGCATTCAGCGCACTCTATTGGACGCGCGTGGTCAGTTGGCCACGCCACCGTTGATGGCGCGCTTCGATGACTGGCAGCAGCATCAGGATGATGACTGGGATCTGCGAGTGTTGTCGAGCGCCATCGGACGCGTGCTGACGGCGATCGAGAACCTGTCACGACGGCTTTCCGAGCTGATTGCCGATATCGCCGAAGGGCGAGTGCAGTCCATGGGGGTGGTCGACTTCAGTGACCTGGCCGCCCGGTTGCTGGCCGCACCCCCGCGCCCGCGCGTCACGGAGCCGCTGGTCAAGCGCATGATGCCGTTCTTCCAGGCCGTGGCCTTTCCGCAACCAACCCCGCTGGTGCCGCTGTTGGAAACGCGTCGTGCCGAATCGAGTTCGGTGGCACTGGTCTATGACGAATCCCTTGATGCCAGTCCCGAGGAAACTCGTCTGGCGCGTTTTCTGGCCGCGCGAGGTGGCGAACTGCGCAAGCGAGTGGCCGAGGCGCCGCTGTCGCTGCCCGAAGCGTTGGCTGAAGGCTGGCACCTCGATGGCAGTGAGGATTGCCTGCCCCAGTTGATCAATACCTTTGTCGATACCGGACTGTTGTCCGAGTCGCTGGTGGTGGGGATCGAATATCGCCCCTTCCGGCTAACGCTGGATGACGGGCGGGTCATCGATGGTCCCGTGACACCAACGCTGCGACAGGTCGAGCCCGATAACGCGGCGCCGACCCGCAATTGACTGTTCTGCGCTGGCCTGCTGAGCGAAATGGCAGACCAGTTGCCAAGCGAATTTTCAGGGAACACGCACCATGAACATGACCGAGATGGGCGAGGTGGTCGCCTACCTGCTGCGCTATCGCGCTGCCGAGCGGCTGCCGGCCGGTGGCCGCAAGAGGCGTGCGGCGCGTGACGGGCAGCTGTCCGAGCGCGATGTCTGTGCCTTGATCGATGATGCCAGTGATATCGAGCGTGAGGCACTGCGGGATTTTCTCGCTGGCCAGGGACTGCGTCTGAGAGTCTATGAAGCCGGAGACTACCCGGGGATTGCGCCGGGCTCGCGTTACTACGCTCTGCTGCCGGACCCGGATATGGATCAGCCGCCGGTGTATACCCGCGAGCCGGTTTTCCAGGCCCTGCGTCTGCGTCAGGAGAGTCGCGCCGAGCTGGCCACCTGGTATCTGCAACTCTGGTTGCTGATGCACACCTTGCTCTACACCCGTTACAACCGCGCGTTGTCCGATGTCAGCCGCTATCAGGAGGCCACCTTCGCCGGTGCGGAGCTGATCGAGCTGCTGCGCGATCAGGTCGAGACCCTGCGTGGCCTGGGCGATGAGACCAGCGAAGCGCAGCGTAGCCTGCTCGATGAGCGTGGCGAGGATCTCAGTCGACGTGTCAGGGCCTTCATCGATCTGCACGTCAGTGCCGGGATGCTGGAGCCGGTACGTGACGACGAGACAGTCGGGGATGTCTGGCAGCAGACACTGTTGGGAGCGCTGGAAAGCGAGCAGGTCGGCATTCATCAACTGGGCCATCTGCAGGCGCTGCTGGAGGGCCGCGGTGACCAGGGAGCCTGTCTTGATGACGGTGCGGATGATGAAGCTGAGGGTGAGCACGGCGTGGACAGAGGCAGTGACTCCTTGAGCCTGGAGCCGATGGATTCAAACCAAGCCACGGAGGAGCGCCCATGAGTGTCATTCATCGGATCGAGGTGGCCAACCTGCTCAACAAGCATGGTGATGTTTCCTCTCCCTGGGATGCCAAGATGCGCCACCTGTTGCTGGACCTGCGCGGCCAGTCCAGCGCCATCAGTATGGAGAACGGCTTCGGCAAGACCACACTTGCCGAGGCACTGATCGGGCTGTTGTCACGGGACCGTACACTGCTGTCGCGAACGCGGCGCAAGTGCTCTCCCTCAACAGTCTCCAGTCAGGGCCGCAGTTGGTCGCACCTGCGAGTTGAGTTCCGTACCAGGGCCGATCAGACTGGGCAGGGTGACATGTTGGCGGCAGCCGGAGAGGAAGTCTCGGGCGAGACCTTTGTCTTCGGCTTCTATGGCTATAGTGATGGCAGCGGTCTGTCGTTCTATCACTATACCGGACGTCTGGAGGACGTCCCCGTCCACCATCTGACTCAGGACGGCAAGCTGGCACTGTATGCCAACAGTGACGTCAAGCAGGCCATGAATCGTCATGGAGTGCGCCTGACCCTCAATCGTGATGAATGGCTTGATGCGGTCAATACGCATGTGTCGCGGCGTGAGCTGTCGCAGCTGGCGGCCTTCCAGAAGGAAGGCGGAGCCGACAAGAGCCAGATCTTCAATGCCATTCGCCCACGTGCCGGCGAGAAGCCGGATCAGGCGTTCTTCTTCGAGGTGCTGGCACCGGAGATTCTGGCTGGCGCGACCCGCGGAGAAACCGACGAGGGTGAGGAGCTGATCGAGGAGGTCATTCTCAATTCCGGCACCAACATCACCGAGTTGCGTCAGCGGCTCGAGGATGCCGAAACCGACCAGCGCCGTGCCGAGGGCAAGGTCGACCGGCTCGCCGAACTCACCGAGCACGGCACTTCACTGCTCGAGGCCCGAGCTGGCCTCGGACGCCTCGATGACGGCCTGATGCTGAGCGAGAGACTGCTGGCCGGTCAGGCACTGGCCGGGTTGCCGGGGATGCCGAGAATCCCCGAGGCTGATGACGATGACGTGGTATCCGGCTTCGCCTGGGGCCGGGGGGACACCGGTAAGCCCAGGGTTTCCGTGTGGCTGCTGGCCAGACTCAGCCGTCAATCGGAACGTCAGGTACGTGAGGCGCTCAATGAGCGTGAAGTACGGCTGGATGCGCATCGTCAGTTGGTTCATCTGGTTGATGCCAGTTGGCCCGGCGGACGCGAAGCTCATCACGTGTCCTTCGAGGCGGCCCAGCAGTGGCTGAGCGACAGTCATGCTTTTGCCGACGATGCTGCACGCTACCGTGCCATCAAGCGTCTGGAGGAAGGTGCCGAGACCTTCGAAGCGCTGGATGGCAATAGCTGGCGTGATGAAGTGGTGGCTGATGGCCTCTACAGAGGCGAACTGAAACAGGATATCGAGCGTCTCGAAACCCGGGCCGAGGCACTGGAGCAGGAGCGCGAGGGACTGGCGTCGCGTCAGCGAGAGTTCGTCGACAATCAGAGCTTCTATACCCAGGCGCTGGCGGAAGGGCTGTTCAGCGAAGCCGAGCTGGAACAACCCGAGGCAACCCGTGAAGCAGCGCTGGAGGAGGCGCAGAGCATGCGCCGGGCGCTGTCCACGCATCTTGCCCGCGCCGGGGAGTTCAAGCAGGTCGCCGAGCAGTACCGGGACTTCCAGTCCCGACACCCTGGCGCGCTGCCGGATGACGTACTGGCCGAGAAGACTGAGCAGTGTGAGCAGATCGATGCGCGTCTCGAGGAACTCGGCGAGCAGTGTGACAGCTCCCGCGAGGCCCTCGATCAGGCACGCCAGCGCCATGAGCAGTTGGCCTCCGAACGCGCCCGCCTGGAAGGCGAGCTGGCGCCGCTCAAGTCGGGGCAGCAGGCCTGGCAGGGCTTCTGCGAGCAGTGGCCCCAGGCCGAGGTCGAAGGCTGGTGGGCTGGGCGGCAGGCTCAACTACGTGAGTGGGAAGGCCTTCAGCAACAGTTGGGTCAGCGTCAGCAGGAGGCCGGGCGCCTGCGTCAGCGTCTGGCACCGTTGGCCGAGTCGGTGGCCCATTATCGCCAGGTGCATGGCGAGGACGAGCCGGTTCATCTGCGCGACCGACTCTACAGCCGAGCGCGTGAGTTGGATGATGAACGCCACCGCCTGGGCCGCGAGGAAGGGCACCAGCGCGAGCTGCATCGTGCCCTGATCGCCTTTCGCGAACGTGGTTGGGGGGAACCGCAGCAGTGGCTGGAGCAGGCTCGCGAAGCCCTACCGCGCCTGATTGGCGAGCGGGAGCGTCTGGACGAACGAATTGCTGCACGCTCAAGTTATCTCGAACACCTCAATGGCGATCCGTTGGCGCGTCAGGTGGCCGAGAGTGAAGCGCAGCAACTGCTGGAGCGTGAGGAGATCGGCTTTCGCCCGTTGCATCAGGTCCTCGCAGACCTGGCCGAGGATGATGCCAGTCGCCGCGACTGGCTGATTCAGGCGGCGGGGCAATTGTTCGCCCCAGTGGTAGAGGGTGAGGACTCCGTCAGGGCGGCGCAGTTGCTGATCGACCATGGGCTCAACGTGCCAGTATTGGAGTTGGGCCGCCTGCGCCAGTTGCTGAAGGGTGGGCATCCTCCGCTGGGTGCGGTCTGTGGCTGTGAAACCCTCGCCGTCAAGGCCGCTCTCGACCCCGAGTATCTGGTCGAGCTGCGCAGCGAGACTCAGGCGAGGCTCGAGCGGGATCAGCAGCGTCGTCGCGAGCTGGATATCGAGATCAACCGCTTCGACCCCCATGGCGAGGTGTTCGTTGAGGCGCTGTCGGCACGCCAGGCGGTGGACGATGGTGTCGAGCAGGAGCTTGAGCGTATCGCTGCAAGGCTGGCCGAGCTCGAGCAGCTACGTGAGGAGGTGGCACCACGTCTCACTGAGGCGGCGTTGCAGAGTATCGATGACTTCCAGCGTTACCTGCAGGAGGGGGGTGACAAGGCCCTGCAGGACGCCGGCGAGAGTCTCGCCGAGATCGAGCTGGAGCTGGCGGAACTGACGCCACGGTTGGCAGAAGCTCGCGAGGAGTTCAACAGGCACTCTGAGCTGTGGCTGGCGGCTGAGGCCTTCAAGTCCGCCGGTGGTGTCGAGCGTCTGGCGGCGATCGATCATCGTCTGCTGGAACTTGAGGAGCGTGAGGCTTCTGCCGCCGAGGCACGTCACCAGCAGGGTGAGCGCTGGGAAGCGCTGAGTCGTGAACGGGATGAGTTGAATGCTCAGCGCAGCGCCGTCTTCGCCGATGGCGAGCGTGACCGTCTGGCCAGCCTTGCTGCATTTGTTGCTCAGGATGGACCGGATTTCATGGCCGCCGCTGAAGAACAGCAGTCCGAGTTGGAGGCCGCTCTGAGTCTGGCGCAGCGCCGTGCCAGCCTGGATGCTCAGCGCATCCGCGCCTACCTGGACGTTCGTGATGACAGCACCGCTGGAGCCGCACTCGAGTCACGTATCGCACGACTCAAGCGCGAGCGCAGCGAGTTGCTGGCCGAGCGCCGCCAGCGCAGCACCGAGTTGACAGAGCTGGAAGCGCGTCTGGAGCGGCAGCGTCAGGCGTTGGTGGTTGCCGATGAACTGGCCATTGCCTGGTTGGCGGCGTTGCGTGAGCTGTCATCTGGTTGGCGTCAGCGCTGGCAGGGCATCGACGGTCGCGAGACCGTCTGGCCTGGCGACCACCCCGACGCCGAGGCGTTGGATCAGGCGCTGGAGCAGTGGTGGACGCTGGCCTGTGCCGAGGAGGATGCTTCCGATCGTGAGCCTGACAGTCTGGCAACCTGCGCCCAGCAATTGCAGGAAGGCCTGGCGCGACTCGGGCTGGGTGAGCGCTCTCGAGTCAGGGACCGGCAGGCACGTCAACTGGCGGAGATCGAGCAGCGTCTTGGCGCCGCTCTCGAGGACGCCGCTCAGAGTCGCATGTTCAATGACACCGAGCGTGGCCGTCTGGCGAGCCTCGGTCAGGTCAGCAACACAGCACTTGATGATCTGGCGGCGTTGCATCGACAACTCGAATCCCAGCTCGAGACGCATCGGGAGCGTGTCGCTCACCTGCAGACCTCTCGTCAGCATATCGAGGGCACTCTGGTGGAGCGCCTCGGTTCGATCATCAGTGACGCGGCGGGCAACCTGGATATTCTCAAGCGCGTCGCACGGCGAGGCAGTGAAGGCAATGGCGAGGGGGGAGCCTGGTTCGAGGTCAAGGCCAGCCTGATCGATAGCGAGGCGCTGCGTGAGCTCATCACTACCCTGCTGGCCGATATCGACGAGCATCAGGCGGCTCTCAAGCGTCGTGCCGAACGTGATGGCAAGGTGCTTGAAGAAGGTGACCAGGCTCGTCGCGATGATGATCTGTTGGGACGCATTCGTCGGCGCATCTACCGCGGTCTGTTCAAGGACGTGGCCATTCGCCTGCGGCACGTGGCGATTCGTCCTCATGGGCGTCTGTTCTCACTCAACGAGGCCATGTCCGAAGGGCAGCGTGAGGCGGTATCGCTGATGTGGTTGGTCAAGCTGTCGGAATTTGCCATCGAGCGTGAACTGCATGAGCTGCCGGGTCACCATCGTCGTCGTGCCAGAGCGGGTCGGGAAAGTGTGATTCTTCTCGATGGGCTATTCTCCAAGCTGTCCCATCGCAAGCTGATTCAGGATTCACTGGATTCGTTGCGCAATACCCGAGGGCGCTTCCAGATGATTGGCCTGATCCACAATCCCAACTACGAGAACGATCCGGATATCTTCCCGACTTACCTGATCGGTAGTGTGATCGGTGGCGGACAGGGGCAGGGCGGACATGTAATCGTGCGTGAGGGGCAGTCGCAGTCGCCGGAGGCCCTGGGGCGCAGTTCAGGAGAGGCCAGTGTGTTCGGTATCCATGTGACGGCGCCGGAAACGGCCTGATCGGCAGTGGCGTGAGCCAGCGTCAGGCGCTGCCGCCGGTGCTGAAGAGCTCCGACGGCAGACCGCTTCTTCAACGCGGTGCGTCGTATCGGCCTGCTCGACCACGGGAAAATACCGCCTGCCATAGTTGGATGTTGCGAGCACGGAAGGCGCCGGCGCATACCGACAGGTAATAACGGAACATGCGATGGGTGCGCTCGTTGTACTGGTGTGCAATCTGGTACCAGTGGCTGTCCAGGTTGTGCAGCCAGGCGAGCAGGGTGCGATCGTAGTCGGCACCGAAGTTCTGCCAGTCCTCGACGATCATGTATTCCTCACTGGCTTCGGCAATCTGGCGGATCGAGGGCAGAATGCCGTTGGGAAAGATATAGCGGTTGATCCAGGGGTCGGCGGAGATCTTCGAGGTGTTGGAGCCGATGGTATGCAGCAGAAAGAGTCCATCGCCGGCCAACAGGCGGTCGACGGTGGCGAAGTAGCTGTCATAGTTGCGTTGTCCGACATGCTCGAACATGCCGATGGACAGGATACGGTCGTATTGTCCCGTCAGGTCGCGATAGTCGCACAATTGAATGTCGACCGGCAGGCCTCGGCAACGTTCCCTTGCCAGTTCGGCCTGCTGTTTCGAGATGGTGATGCCGGTGACCTTGACGCCATGGTGGCGAGCTGCATGCTCGGCGAGGCTGCCCCAGCCACAACCGATATCGAGTAGTGTCATGCCGGGACGCAACTGCAGTTTGCGGCAGGCCAGTTCAAGTTTGGCCCGTTGAGCCTCGTGGAGGTTGGAAGCCTCCTTCCAGTAGCCGCAGGAATAACACATGGTGGGGTCGAGCATGCGCTCGAAAAGATCATTGCCCATGTCGTAATGAGCTTCGCCAACGATCCAGGCGCGGGCCTTGCTCTGCAGATTGAACAGGCCAGCCTGGAGGCGATACATCAGCCGTTCCGAACTGGTGTGGGCGCGCTCTCCCAATCCATGCTGCAACAGACGATGGGCCAGCCGGTCAATATGCTCCGCTTCCCACCAGCCATCCATATAGGCTTCCCCAAGGCCCAGGGTGCCCTGGCGCAATATGCGTGAGAAAAGGTCCGGGTGATAGACCTGGATATCCTCGGGCGCATTGCCGTTGAGCGTGATGCCGGCACCTTCCAGCAGGCGTTCAACCACCCGTCTGGCACGGGTATCGGGCAAGGCAATGGGGTGGGGGCGTGAGTCGCTGGTCATGGAGCCTCCGGTTTCCGTTCTCGGCGACACAAATGATGGCGGTTTTCACGGGGTCATCGTGCTTCAGAGCACCAGACGATGCAGCTGGGCGGCGCGCCCCGACAACGCTATTAACATGGCAATCAAATAGCTCATCCTGATCGATTTGATTGTCGTCCGCATCACACTGGCGCAGATGCGCGGATCTGCTGGTGTGGCGTGGTCTCGCGTCGGCCTGATGGCCGACGGCGGCACTTCCCTGTGCCGCCATTAACCCCACATGAAAGCATGCCGGGTTAATATCTTCTGTCAGTATTGTTGATTAGCTTAGATCAGCACTATTGGATCGGCACTATCGAATCAGCACAATGGTAAAGAAATTCTAAGGAGGCTTATTGTTATGCATCTCATTATTGATCTATGCGTCGTACCTCTGGGTGTTGGTGTCTCGGTTTCCGAGCATGTCACTGCTTGCCAGCGCGAGATTCAGGCCTCTGGCCTGAAGCATCAGATGCATGCCTATGGCACCAATATCGAAGGCCCCTGGGATGACGTAATGGCTGTGGTCAAGCGTTGCCATGAGGTGGTGCACAGCATGGGCGCTCCGCGTATCACCACAACGCTCAAGCTGGGGACGCGCACCGATCGTGAGCAGTCCATGGACGACAAGGTCGATAGCGTCCGTCAGCGAATGCAGCAGACCTGATGCGGCATGGTGCCGGGAAACGGCGCAGTGATCAGAAGGGCACGAGAACCTGATTCGCCGCCTTTTCCAGGTGGTGGGCAAGGGCGTCGAGGGATTCTCCTCCCAGTCGCCAGTAGTGCCAGTACAGCGGGACATCCAGGTGGTAGCCGGGTACCAGGTCGATAAGCTCACCACTGTCGAGCAGGTCGGCTACCTGCAGTTCAGGCATCATTCCCCAGCCAATACCGGCCATGACCAATTGGATAAAGCCCTCGGTGGAAGCGCAGATGTGGTGAGGGAAGGGGCCCGTGATGCCGAATTCCGCCAGACAGCGATGCTGCAACTGGTCATTGTGATCGAAGATGATGGCCGGGGTACGCGCCAGGTCCTCAGGGCTCGGTCCTTGCGGGAGATAACGGTGGAGAAAATCGGGCTGGGCCAGAGCGCGGTAACGCATTCTGCCGAGGGGGACGACTCGGGTGCCCTGTACGGGCTGAGCACTGGCACACAGGCAGGCAGCAACCTCGCCATGGCGCATGCGCTGGAGTCCCACATCCTGGTCCTCGATGACCAGATCCAGGGTCATGGGGTGGTCGCGCATGAACTCTCCCATGGCCTGTGGCCACCAGGTGGAGATGCTGTCGGCATTGATGGCAACGCGCAGGTGGCGCTCGGTACCGGCCAGCTGTGGCAGGGATAGCGTCAACTCCTCCTCGAGCAATTGCACCTGCTGAACGTGATTGAGCAGTCGTCGGCCCAGGTCGGTAGCTTCAGGTGTATTCCCGCGGACCAGCACCGGCTGCCCGAGACGCGCCTCGAGTAACTTGATGCGCTGAGAAACCGCGGACTGTGTCAGTCCCAGGTGGCGGGCAGCGCGCTCGAATCCCTGGTGGTGGAGCACCGCGCTCAACGCTTCCAGCAGCTTGTAGTCCATCATAAGAATTCCTGATGTATCAGTTTGAACATTTGTTTTTCTTATTCAAGAGCATTCCTCAAGCTATGTCATCCAGTGCCAGGTCATCCAGTGCTGGGTCATCCAGTGATGTATAGAACCATCCATCAGAAGAGGAATGTCGTATGTGGATGTCGATGTTGCAGGGGATAGGAACGGGAGGTGCACTGATCGTTGCCATTGGCGCGCAGAACGCTTTCGTGCTGGACCGAGGACTACGCCGCGAGCATGCCTGGCACGTGGCCTGGGTCTGTGCCCTCTGTGATGCGGTATTGATCGGTCTGGGAGTGCTGGGGTTGGGAGCCCTGATTGCACGCAGCGAACTGGCCATGCAGCTGGCCTGTTATGGCGGCGCTGCCTTTCTGTTGTGGCAGGCATGGCTGGCGGTGCAGCGCATGTGGCAACCGGATGGCCTCAGGGCCGAGGCGTCCGGAGGTCGCCCGGGTCGGGGACAGGTGATAGTGGCGACCCTCGCAGTTACGCTGCTCAATCCTCAAGTCTATCTCGACACTCTGGTGATGCTGGGTTCGATCGGCTCCCTCCAGCAGGATCCACTGGGGTTCTATGTCGGTGCCACCCTGGCCTCGTTCTGCTGGTTCTTCGCGCTGGTGGGAGCGGCAAGGTACCTGGCGCCGCGTCTGGCAAGTCCACGTGCATGGCGGATCATTGATGGAGCCATCGCCTTGATCATGGTGATGGTGGCGGTTCAGTTGCTGAGAATGGAGCTCGGCTGAGGGGAGGTTCATGGAATGGGTGTCAGAATTTCGTGACGCCGTGTAAGGGATTCATTACGCGCAGCCCCGGCTCCAGCAACGACTGTAAGAAATACGCTACACAAGGCGCCGTGGCGGAGGTTCCAGCCTGCCGCAGGAAGGACTATAAGGAGATTCCTGCTCACCATGATTCCCCCTAGGCTGAAGGCACAAGAGTCGATCCTCGGCGGCGCGCGTGCCGTGCTTGCTCGGGAGCGACATCCAACTACCCCTGGAACCTGTCATTCGGAGTTACATCATGACCGTCGTTGCCCCCATCAATACTCACAACCCGATCGGAACCAATGGTTTCGAATTCGTCGAGTACAGTGCGCCTACTGCGGAGGGCATCGAGGCGCTCCGCCAGTTGTTCGTTGCCATGGGCTTCACCGAAACCCGCCGTCATTGCAGCAAGCAGGTGAGTCTGTTCCAGCAGGAAGGTGTCAACTTCGTCCTCAATGCCGAACCCGATAGCCAGGCAGCGGAGTTTGCCCGTGTCCACGGTCCCGGCGCATGTGCCATGGCGTGGAAAGTGGCCGATGCTCGCCAGGCGCTTGACTACGCCATTGCCAACGGTGCCAGTCAGGTGGAACCCGTGATCGGCGAAGGGGAAGTCGGCATTCCTGCTGTCCGCGGTATTGGAGGAACGCTGCTGTACTTCGTCGACAACAAGGTCGATGGCGAGGGTCGCACCATCTATGACATCGACTTCGAGCCGATCCCGGGCACCAGTGCCCAGGACAACAGTGTCGGCCTTCTGGTGCTCGATCACCTGACCCACAATGTCGAGCGTGGGCAGATGGATCTCTGGGCGAATTTCTACACCAGCATTGCCAACTTCCGCGAGAACCGCTACTTCGATATCGAAGGCAAGAAGACCGGACTGCATTCCCGGGCCATGACCGCGCCCTGTGGCAAGATGCATATCCCGATCAATGAATCGGCTGATGACAATTCGCAGATCGCGGAATTCATCCGCGAGTACAACGGCGAAGGCATCCAGCACCTGGCCATGGCCACCGACGATATCTATGCCACGGTGCGTGCGCTCAAGGCCAATGGCATCCAGTTCCTGTCGACCCCGGATACCTACTACGAGCGTGTCGATGCACGGGTCCCGAATCATGAAGAGAATGTCGAGGAGCTTCGTGAGCTCAGCCTGCTTGTCGATGGAGGCCCGAATGAGGGTGTATTGCTGCAGATATTCACCGAAACGGTGATCGGACCGATCTTCTTCGAGATCATTCAGCGCAAGGGCAACGATGGTTTCGGTGAAGGCAACTTCAAGGCACTGTTCGAGTCCATCGAGGAAGATCAGATCCGTCGCGGTGTACTCAAGGACGATTGAGACTGCAACGGGAAGTGATCTCCCCAGCGATCGTGGATCCTCGCTGAGAACGGTGGCTGTTGAAGGCACCACGGCAGACTGCTGATGCTCGAACGACAACAATTTGTCAGTGGTCTGCCCATTTACAACAAAATCGGTCACAATGGCGCCCTTTATATCGCGCCGCTGGCGACCAGAATAAGCGAAAGCGACCTCTCACATGACGACCAATGAACCTTCCCGCACCCAATGGCTGGGGCGCTGGGGCTTTGTAATGGCAGCGACCGGCTCTGCGGTCGGTCTCGGCAATATCTGGAAATTCCCCTACATGACAGGTGAGTACGGTGGCGGTGCCTTCGTGCTGGTCTATCTTGCCTGCATTCTCTCGGTCGGTGTGCCGGTGATGATGAGCGAGATAGCCTTTGGGCGTCGTGGGCGTGGCAGTCCCGTTGATGCCTTTCGCCGCCTGGTGACCGAGTCGGGACGCAGCCCCCTATGGTCGGTGCTGGGCTGGATGGCTATGCTGTGCGGCTTCATGATCCTGTGCTTCTACGTGGTGGTGGCCGGCTGGTCATTCTCCTACCTGTGGAAGATGCTCTCCGGCAGCCTGGCCGGCAGCAGTGTCGATGATATGGCGGCCATCTTCGGTGCCAACAATGCCAACCCCTGGAACCTTGGGGGCTGGAGTACCCTGGTGACCGTGTTGACCATGGTCATCGTCGGCAAGGGCGTCCAGGGCGGTATCGAGCGCAGCACCAGTTGGATGATGCCTGGCATGGTGGTGATGCTGGTGATCATGATCATCTACGGTATGTTCTCCGGTGGTTTTGCTGATGCTCTGACCTTCCTGTTTGCCTTCAATGCCTCGGAGTTGAGCAGTGAGGGAATGCTGGCGGCCATGGGGCACGCCTTCTTTACGCTGTCCCTGGCTTCCGGCGCGATCCTGACCTACGGCAGCTACCTGCCGAAGCATGCTTCCATCGGGCGCACCACTCTGACCGTCGCGGTGGCAGACACCCTGGTGGCGTTGATGGCGGGGCTGGCGATCTTCCCGGCGATCTTTGCCAATGGCATGCAGCCGGATAGTGGCCCGGGGCTGATCTTCATGAGCCTGCCGCTGGCCTTCCAGGCCATGCCCTTCGGCCAGTTGTTCGGCATCCTGTTCTTCATCATGTTGGCGATGGCGGCACTCACCTCATCGATTTCCATGGTGGAGGCGACAGTGTCCTGGCTGACCGACAATGCCGGAATCAGCCGCCGTGGCGCCTCGTGGAGCACAGGTATCGTACTCTGGGTCATCAGTACCCTGGCGATGTTGTCCTTCAATATCGGTTCCGACTGGACATTGCTGGGAATGCATTTCTTCGATTGGCTGGATTACCTGACCTCGCGCCTGATGATGCCGCTGGGTGGTCTGGGCATGGTGCTGCTGGCCGGGTTTGTACTCAATAAGCATGTGATGCGCGATGAGCTGGGCCTGTCGCCGAGGGTCTATGCGTTGTGGCTGTTCATGGTGCGCTATGTCAGCCCATTGGGTATCCTGGTGATCTTCATCAATGCGTTGGGCGTGGCGAGTGTCGACTTTTCCAGCCATTGGCCGATACTGCTGGTCGTGCTGGTAGCGTTCATGGTGGTGGGAGAATTGGCCAGTCCGCGCCTGCGTCAGTTGTGTCATTCACGAGCTGGTGCCGAGCACTGAGGCCGAGAGCGACAGCTCCCTGCGTTGAAACAGTACAAGCGCCGCGTCTCCTCGAGAGCGCGGCGCTTGTATTTGTGCTGGTCCTCGATATCAACCCTGGGCATCGGAGGTGCTGTTATGTGTCATAAGCAGTACTGGTTTTAATTCCTTTATGACATAATTCGTTTCCCCCGATCAGTCGGTCATTCAGAACCTGGCTGATGTGGGTCAACGACTGATTGATTATTTGCGTCCTGGAGTCATCGATGGTCCCTCACCAGGCATCCCTGCCTTCTTCCTCTGCCTTTTCCGCTGGTCAGGTGTGCCTGGTCGGAGCGGGGCCAGGCGACCCGGAGCTGTTGACGATCAAGGCCTGGCGTCGGCTGACGGAGGCGGACGTCGTGCTCCATGACCGGCTGGTCAGTCAGGAGATTCTTGATCTGGTTCCGACCACGGCAGAGCTGCGATATGTCGGCAAGGCACGCTCTCACCACAGCGTTCCGCAGGAAGGCATCAATCAGGCGCTGGTCGATTGGGCCCAGCAGGGTAAGCGAGTGGTGCGACTCAAGGGCGGTGATCCCTTCATCTTCGGGCGCGGTGGTGAGGAACTGGAAACCCTCGCCGAAGCGGGTGTCATGGTCGAGGTCGTCCCCGGAATCACCGCGGCGTCGGGCTGTGGCGCCTATGCCGGTATTCCGCTCACTCATCGCGATCATGCACAATCGGTGCGTTTCATCACCGGTCATCTAAAACAGGGTGGGTGTGATCTCGACTGGCCCACTCTGACGACGCCGGGCCAGACGCTGGTGTTCTACATGGGTTTGGGCACGATTGACATTATCAGTCATCGGCTCATCGAGCACGGAATGGCCCGTAACACCCCGTCAGCATTGATAGAACAGGGCACGACCAGCCGTCAGAGGGTGCATATCTCCACAATTGCTGATTTGCCGCTTCTCGAGGAACGGGATAGTATTCAGCCGCCCACGTTGATAATCATCGGCAGCGTTGTATCACTGCACGAGAAACTGGCCTGGTTTGATCATGAGCGAGCGGGATGCCGTGGGTGGGTTCAAGGCAAGCATCCGTCGCCATCCGAGTAGAGACTCGGGCAACACCGGTTGTGTTCTGTTGTGTCTGTTGTATTGACAGCCGAGGAGAAGCACCAGGCCCCCATGATGCGACGTCATGTCGACATGAGGTGAAGAATGAATGAGATTGTTCAGCGCCTGATGGCGCTGCGAGGAACTGTTGTGGTTGCTGGAGTGGTGTTGTCGACCTTGCTGATATCGACGACGGCACTGGCTAACGGAGCAGTACTGAACATCGAGACCCAGGAAGGACGTGCATCATACTACGCCGACCGTTTCCAGGGACGCACCACCGCCAGTGGTGATACCTTCGATCAGCGAGCCTTGACCGCGGCGCATCGCAGCCTGCCGTTCGGCACCAAGGTGTTGGTGACTCGGGAGGATACCGGGGAGTCGGTAGAAGTGGAGATCAATGACCGCGGTCCCTTTGTGAAAGGGCGCATCATTGATCTATCCAAGGGTGCTGCCAGGGAACTCGGCATGTTGAACCGTGGTGTTGCGCCGGTGCGCCTGACCTATCTGCCCTGAAGCCGTTCGGCAACAGGGACTACAGTAGTCAGACCCACCGGTACGAGTGCCTGGTTTCGATAACCGCTTCTCGCTGAAGAGTACCCCGGGACCATGATTGGTCTCGGGGTATTTGTGCTTGAGTCTCAGCTGCGAGCTGCGAGTCACGAGTACGCTACGCTCGAGCTGAACCCCGAACCCTGAACCCCGAACCCCGAACCCCGAACCCCGAACCCCGAACCCCGAACCCCGAACCCCGAACTCCGGGGATGGCGCGGGATTGCCATTCTGGCGTTGAGCCGCTCGCGACCCACAGGGATGTGGGAAGTGCGTTTGTTCGTCTGGAACGAACATAGCTGGCTCGAAGCTCGTGCCTCGAAGCTGGGTCAACGGCTTACGGCCTTTCCTGTTCTCCCACCATTTCCCCGGAAAACTCTCGTTGCCAGCGACTCAAAAGTGCGCGGCGCTTGAGGTCGTCAAGGGTCGCAAGCAGGCCCGGACCAAGCGGTGTGGGTCTCAGTCCCTCGGCATAGCGACGTTGCATGGCGGTGGCGGTGCCGGGTCCATCCAGTTGTGGGTGGATAGCCGCGACATTGCCCCCGTCCGACAGGACTCTCTGCCCCTCGACACTGAGCAGGTAGTCGACGAAGCGGCGACCAGCCGCAGGGTGAGGGGCCAGGCGTGGGACGAAGGCCAGGCGCTGGATGACCAGTGCGTAGTCATCCGGAATGACCCAGCGCAAACTGGGGTCGTGCTCCACGCTCTGCCTGACATAGCTGCCAAGCAGGTTGTAGCCGATCAAGAAACGTCTGTCGTGCAGGCCATCGAGCATCTCTCCTGTGGTGCCGACGAGGTGAGTGTCGGCGTTCCCCAGGGCGGCGACCAGGTCCCAGTAGCGTGGTGACAACTGCGACTCCTCAATGGCATAGGTGTAGCCAGCGCCGCTGGTTGCCGGATCATAGGTCACGATACGTCCGCGCAGCGCATCACCATGCTGGCTGATCAGGCCCAACAGGTCGGCATGGCTGTTGACGGGGCCGAAGCGGTCCATGACTTCGCGGTTGATAACCATGACGATGGGCTCGTAGGTGAAGGCGAACAGCTCCTGACGCCATTTAGCCCAGGCCGGCCAGTTTTCGGCGTTGGGTGTAGTGATGGGCTGGGCATGACCGTCATTGACCAGCCGGTATTGCCAGGGCATGGCTGAGGACATCATCACATCAGGTTCATCGGGCACGTTCAGGAAGCGCTCATGCAGCTCAAGGGTGCTGAGATTGCGGTAGGTGATGTCGTATTGGGGGTGGCGGCGGTGGAAGTCTTCCAGCAGAGGACGGGCATAGGGCACGTCGAAGGCAGCATGGATCACCAGAGGTGTGGACGGCTCGGCGGTTGCCGGCAGGTTCAGCTCTTCCGTGGCGTAAGCTGACTGCCACAAGCTCCACAGCAACAATCCCCACAGTACCGAGCCCGAAATCGCTGATCCCCGCAGTACCGATCTCCGAAACATGAATGCCCACAGGCTGTGTCTTGTCATGGGTTCTCCGCTGTGTTGCAGGGCGGCGGTTCAGGAAACGTCAAGCTGACGATCAGGCCCCGCTGGGAGGAAGGAATAGTGGCTGCCAGGCTGAGTCGTGCACCATGGGTGCGGGCAATGCCATCAACAATGGCCAGGCCGAGGCCGGAACCATCGTCGTCCTGCTGGCCACGATGGAAAGGGCGTAGCGACAGCAGGCGATGCTCTGCCGGAATGCCGGGGCCGTCGTCCTCCACGGCCAGGCAGGGCGGCTCGGTAGTGACCTTGACTGTCACCTGCCTCGCACCATAGCGGCAGGCATTGTCGATGAGATTGGCCAGTGCTTCGGCCAGTTGCCAGTCCAGGCCCATCACCCACACGGCGTGGTCACTGGCTTCGAGTCCCAGATCCACTGCCTGGCGCTGACATCGTTGCCAGTGCTCTCGTACCGCCTCTCGCGCAATGACATTGAGGTCGGTGCGCACCAGTTCGGGTTGATACTCCGGGTTGTCCAGGCGGGTCAATGACAGCAGTTGTATGGCCAGCCGTGAGGCCCTGGTGCTGGTAGCCTGCATGGTCTCCAGTGCCTCTCGCCATAGCTCCGGGTTGTTCTGGCGCAGAGCCAGCTCGGCGCGGGCGGAGAGCCCTGACAATGGCGTCCGCAGTTGGTGGGAGGCATCACCGATGAAGCGTTCCTGGTTGGCCTTGACGCGGCGCATCCGAGCCAGCAGCTCATTGAGCGTGTCGCGCAGTTCGGCGAGCTCGCGGGGCAGCGGCAGTTCCAGTGGCTGAAGGGTTCGTGGGTCACGGGCGCGAATCTGACGGCGTAGCCGGGTGAGGGGGGCGAGCGCAAAGCGAATGGCAATGATCAGAGCAGCCAGGGTCAGCACCGCCAGCGCCAGTAGATAGGCCAGACTCTGGCGGAACAGCGCCCAACTGAGCGCGTCGCGCCCTTCCCTGGTGTGTGCCACGCGGACCTCGAAGACATCACGAAATCTCCAGTCCTCGAGCCGCGAGCGGCGTACCCCCTGGCGCAGGGACATGCCCTGAAGCTGGATATCCCGATACCATAGCGTGTCACCGCCCTGTTGATCAGGGCGCGGATCCCCAGGAAGCGACGCATTGCCGGTCACCTGGTGCCCCTGGACATCGACCACGGCGTAGAACACGCGCTCGTCATTCTGCGTGGCGAGCATCTCCAGCGCTGCCGGGGGCAGGTCCAGCCACAATTGACCATCCTGCCACTGGACCTGTTCGGAAATTGCCAGCGAGGCGGCTTCCAGCAGGCGATCAAAGGCGGTATCGGCAGTGCGTCGCGCGTCTGTCCAGGCTTGCCAGAGCACCAATGAGCCGACAGCCAGCATCGGCACCAGTATCCAGGTCAACAGCCGGCGATGCAGGGAGTCGCGTATGGTCATGGCGCTTCAAGTAGGTAGCCGAGGCCACGCACGGTGCTCAGCTTGATGTCGTGGGATCCCAGGCGCTTGCGTAGACGATGAATGTAGACCTCGATAGCATTCTCGCCGATGTCGTCCTCAGCGAAGGCCTCGCTGGCAAGCGCGGACTTGTCGACGGGCTGACCGGCATGGCGCATCAGGCACGCCAGTAGTCGTTGCTCCCGGGGCGGCAGGGCCAATGGTTCGTCACCAAGGGTGAAGCGTTGCGCCATGCTGTCGAAGGTCAAGGCACCGACATTGAGAACAGTGGTGGGGGCATGCCGACGCAACAGCGCACGAACCCTGGCCTCGAGTTCTTCCAGCGAAAACGGCTTGGCCAGATAGTCATCGGCCCCCAGGTCAAGGCCACGAACCCGGTCTTCGATGGCCCCCCTGGCGGTCAGGATCAGCACGGGAGTGACACTGTCGTGACGCCGTAATGCCTCGAGAATTTCCAGGCCACTACGTCCCGGCAGGTTGAGATCCAGCAGCACCAGGGCGTGGTTATGGCGGGTTGAAAGGCTGGCGTGGGCGTGATCCCCGTGGTTGATATGTTCGACAGCATGGCCGCCGTGGTTCAGGGCATCGACCAGGGTGTCGGCCAGCAGACGATCATCTTCGACCAGCAGTATGGTCATGCATCCTCCTGTCGGTTCTGACCCGGTTGCAGTTGCCGAATGGCCGCTTCCAGTAGTCTGGCACAACGATCATGCTCGAGGCGTCCACCGGGGCCGGACAGGGCAATCCACAACCGCATTCCTTCATCGTTCTCCAGCACTCGGTAGAGCATCTCTCCACCGCTCAATTCCAGGCGTGGGTCGTCCTCCCCACGGCTCGGCCACTCTGTACCCGGACTCAGGTCATGCCGCAATGGCTGGTCGGGAAGTGCCACCAGTCTGCACAGTATGCCGGTATCGCTCTGTTCGAGCAGGCTGGCGGTTTCCTCCGACTGTCTGGCCAGTTCATCAAGTACTGGTTGGACGTACAACGCCAGGTTACGGCTGGGAGGATGGCGGCGAGCCAGGCGCAATGGCGTGTTGCCCATGCGCCAGCGCCCATCGTCACCGCGCCGGGCATAGTCGAAGCGCTCCAGCGATGCCAGCAGGCGCAACAGCGTGCTCTTGTAGTATCCAGTGGCTTGCGCCAACTCCGCGAGGCTGAAACTTTCTTGTGGTGAATCAAAGGATTCGAGCACTGTCAGGGCCCGTTCGACGGCTTCTACACGATCCTGAGCCACATGCTTTCTCCGTTATGAAATGGCCTGGGTCAGCCGTATTGAACTTTGGTCTCAAATGCATGAATCCGCGTTGACCCGTCAGGATCTGCGGATTAGCTTTCTACCCTAAGGAACGGCGTTCTGCCTTACGGAATTGTAAGGTCCGCGTCAGGATTCCGCAAGTGGCGCACCGCAGGCCCGGTGCTGGAAGGCAACGTAAGTGGGCACGCTACATGATCGTTACGACGATCATCGCTACTGCCATTATCGTTACTAGCGTCAGGCCGTTCTGTCTGGTCGGCCGGTTACAACGACATCCGTTACAACAACATTCGTTACAACAAAGAGGGGACTCATCATGTCCATCAAGACGCCACTCAAACTCCTTGGCATCGCTGCTCTCACTTTTGGGACTTCTACGGTCTATGCCTTCGAGCCGGAAGGAAAGGTCGAATGTATCGCACCGTCAGATCCAGGCGGCGGTTGGGACTTTACCTGCCGCAGCGTGGGTACCGTGATGGAGGATCTCGATCTGGTGCCGCGTAGCGTGCAGACCGTCAATATGGCAGGAGCCGGTGGCGGTGTGGCCTATGCCCACGTCGTCAGCAAGCGTGCCGGTGATGAGCAACTGCTGGTTGCGGCTTCCACCGCCACCACCACCCGTCTTGCCCAGGGGCAATTCCCTGGAATGGATGCCGAGATGGTCAACTGGGTGGGCGCGCTGGGCGCTGATTACGGCGTCATCGCGGTCAGTGCGGACTCCGAGTATCAGACTCTCAACGATCTGATGGATGCTCTGAAGGAAGACCCGCGCGCGGTGAAGTTTGCCGGTGGCAGTGCCAAGGGCGGTTGGGATCACCTCAAGGTGCTGATCGCCGCTCAGGCAGCGGGTGTCGAAGAGCTCCCGCGGATTCCTTACCTGTCCTACAACAACGGTGGTGAGGCCATGACCCAGGTGGTCGGTGGCCATGTGGATGCCTTCACCGGAGATATCACCGAGGCTCAGGGCTTCTGGGAGTCCGGTGATCTGCGCATCGTCGCGGTACTTTCCGACGAGCGTCTGCCGGGCGACTTCAGCGAGATTCCCACTGCCAAGGAACAGGGTATCGATGCGGTCGGCCCCAACTGGCGTGGTTTCTACATGCCGGCGGATATCTCCGACGAGGCGAAGCAGTACTGGGTGGATGCCATGGACACCATCTATGCCAGTGAAGAATGGCAGGCTGTCATGGAAAACAATGGCCTGATGCCGTTCCACATGAGCGCCGCCGAGTTCGAGACCTTCGTCAAGGAACAGATCGAGGACATCAACCAGCTGTCCGTGGATATTGGGCTGATTCAGCAATGAGTTATTTCAACGACCGCATCTTCGGGGTACTGATGATCGTCCTGGCCGTCGCGTACGGCTGGGCCGCCTCACAGTTCCCGGTACCATTTGGCGGGACCGAAGTTGTCGGTCCCGAAACCTTCCCGCACCTGCTGGCTGTGGTACTGGCGATTTCCAGCCTGTATCTGGTGGTGCGTCCGGACCCGGACAACGCCTGGCCGTGGAGCCGCACTGGTATCGAACTGATCATCGCGCTGGTGGTGTTGGCCCTCTATGCCATGAGCCTCGAGCCACTGGGCTTCATCGTCAGCACCGCGCTGGCTGTTGGCACGCTGTGCTGGCGTATGGGTGCACGCCCGGTCAAGGCTTACGTGACTGGACTGGTGGCGGGTACGGTGGTGTTCCTGATCTTCAACTTCGCGCTTGACCTGTCCCTGCCGCTGGGTCTGCTGTCCCTCCTGGAGGTGGGCTGATGGAAACACTTGGCTTTCTGATGGATGGCTTCGGTGTCGCTCTGGCGCCGGAGAACCTGATATTTGCGTTGCTGGGGGCCTTTCTCGGCACCCTGATCGGGGCCTTGCCTGGCCTCGGCCCGGCCAATGGTGTGGCGATCCTGATTCCGCTGGCCTTTACCCTGGGTCTGCGCGCGGACACCTCGCTGATCATGTTGACGTCGGTCTATGCCGGTGCCATGTACGGTGGGCGCATCTCGTCGATTCTGCTGAACATCCCCGGCGATGAGCCGGCGATGATGACCTGTCTCGACGGCTATCCCATGGCACAGAAGGGAAAGGCCGCCGAGGCGCTGGCAATTTCTGCGATTGCTTCCTTCATCGGCAGCCTGATTGCCACCATCGGCCTGATTCTGCTGGCCCCGATTCTGGCGGACTTTGCGTTGACGTTCGGTCCTGCCGAATACTTTGCATTGTTCCTGCTGGCCTTTGCCACTCTCGGCGGTATTACCGGCAAGAACCCGGTAAAGACCGTGCTGGCAGCCTGTCTGGGCTTGATGATCGCCACCGTGGGTATCGACAATACCGGGGTGCAGCGCTACACCTTCGGAGTGCTCGAGCTTTATGAAGGCGTGGACTTCATCATCGTTATCGTGGGTCTGTTTGCGATCTCGGAGCTGCTTTTCTTTATTGAGGAGCGGGCCGGCAAGGGCCACAAGGCCATCAAGGTCAACGGGCTCAAGCTCAGCATGAAGGACATTCTCGAGATCCTGCCGACCAGCCTGCGTGGCAGCGTGATGGGCTTTATCGCCGGGGTTTTGCCTGGTGCTGGAGCATCGCTGGGCAGCTTCATCAGCTATACCCTCGAGAAGAAGATTCTCGGCAGCAAGGGGCGCTTCGGTACTGGTGACCCACGCGGTGTCGCTGCACCTGAAGCGGGCAACAATGGCGCCTCCAGTGGTGCTCTGGTGCCGATGCTGACCCTGGGTGTTCCGGGCAGTGGTACCACCGCCGTATTGCTGGCGTTGCTGATTTCCCAGAACATCACCCCGGGACCGCTGATGTTCACTCAGCATGCCGATATCGTTTGGGGCGTGATTGCGGCACTGTTGATCGGCAACCTGCTGTTGCTGTTCCTCAATATTCCGCTGGTGGGATTGTTCGTCAAGCTGCTGTCGGTACCGCCGATGTACCTGCTGCCGATCGTGACCATGGTGGCCTTCGTCGGCATCTACTCGATCAGCAACACCACCTTCGATCTCTACTTCATGGTGGCCTTCGGCTTCCTCGGTTATGTCCTGCGCAAGCTGGAGATTCCGCTGGTACCGGTGATTCTGGGCCTGTTGCTCGGCCCGGAAATGGAGAAGAATCTGCGCCATGCCATGGATATTTCCGATGGTGACTGGACCGTGCTGTGGAGCAGTGGCCTGGCAATTGGCCTGTGGGCCTTTGCCATCGTCGGCCTGGTGCTGCCCTATATCGTTGGTCCGATCCTGCGCAAGCGCATGCAGGTCAAGACCGGGGTTCCGGAGACACCGGGAGACTGAAGGCAGCGAGAAACAAGGCTGTGAGGCACTAGAGAGTGAGATAGAAAACAACGAGATAGAAAACAGCGAGATAGAAAACAACAGGGGCAGCGCCGGTCGCCGCTACTGCAGCACTCCCTTCAGGGCACCATCGTGGTGCCCTTTTTTCGTGATGCATCCCTGACCTCTCACTGTACTGGTGCAGTCCGGCTATGCAATGCCTCATTGCTGTGCCCTTGTTCGGTGCAGGACCTGTTCTGTTGCGTGTACTCCGGGGCGAAGGTACGCAGTGTTCTGGAGGTTCAGAGCTCATGAATGGCAGGGACGAGGTGAAATGGCACGGGTCTTGCAGCGTCCTTGTGGATCAGGGTTGACGACAACAAACAACAATCCCTTTCCCCAATGGAGGTCCGCATGATCCGTATCCTTCCTTCTGCATTGCATCGTTCCTTGTCCCGCCGATTGACGGGCGGTCTTGCGCTGTCAGTACTGGCGCTGGGTATTTCCACGACGGCCCTGGCCGAGGACGCACAGGACCCGATCAAGGTCGGCATTCTGCACTCGCTGACCGGCACCATGGCGATCAGCGAATCGACCCTCAAGGACACCATGCTGATGTTGATCGAGCAACAGAATGCCCAGGGCGGGCTGCTTGGTCGTGAGCTTGAACCGGTGGTGGTCGACCCGGCCTCCAATTGGCCGCTGTTCGCCGAGAAAGCGCGCGAACTGCTGGCACAGGAAGAAGTGGATGTGATCTTCGGCAATTGGACCTCGGTATCGCGCAAGTCGGTACTGCCCGTTGTCGAGGAGTTGAACGGCCTGCTGTTCTATCCGGTGCAGTATGAGGGCGAGGAGTCCTCGGAGAACGTCTTCTATACCGGGGCGGCGCCGAACCAGCAGGCGATTCCGGCGGTTGACTATCTGATGAATGAGGTCGGTGTCGAGCGCTGGGTGCTGGCGGGCACCGATTACGTCTATCCACGTACCACCAACCGTATTCTCGAGGCTTATCTCGCGGCCAATGGTGTCGGCGATGATGACATCATGGTCAATTACACGCCTTTTGGCCATTCCGATTGGCAGAACATTGTCTCCGAGATCAAGCAGTTCGGTTCAGCGGGCAAGAAGACTGCCGTGGTCTCGACCGTCAACGGCGATGCCAATGTGCCGTTCTACCGTGAACTGGCCAACCAGGGTGTGGATGCTGCCGATATACCGGTGGTGGCGTTCTCGGTGGGTGAGCAGGAGTTGTCGGGTATCGATACGGCGCCGCTGGTTGGCCACCTGGCGGCCTGGAATTACTTCATGAGCGTCGACAATGACGCCAACTATGACTTCATCGACGCCTGGTACGACTACACCGGTGACGATGAAGCGGTGACCAACGATCCCATGGAAGCACATTACATCGGCTTCAACATGTGGCTCGAGGCGGTACGCAAGGCCGGTACTACGGATGTCGATGAGGTCAAGGACGCCATCATCGGGGTCAGCGTGCCGAACCTGACCGGCGGTTACGCCACCATGATGCCCAACCATCACATCACCAAGCCGGTGTTGATCGGCGAGATCCAGGACAACGGCCAGTTCTCGGTCGTCTGGGAAACGCCTTCCACCGTTGCAGGGGATGCCTGGTCCGATTTTCTCCAGGGCTCACGAGATCTGATCAGCGACTGGCGCGCTCCAATGCGCTGTGGCAACTACAACGTCGTAGAGGGTAGCTGCGGCGCTGGAGCTGCGGAGACGGTCGCCAGCGAGTAACTGTTTGGACCATCAAGCCGATGTACCGCGGTGCATCGGCCTTCACTTCCCGCCATTGGCCCGTCAGGCGCAGATGTTGCCTTGACGATGCCGTGTGGCAGCAACAGGAACAGACCATGGGTATGTTTTCCGCTGGAAGAGGGCTGGTCGGCCTGGTGCTGGCTGGTCTGCTATGGCTGAGTGCCGGTTCGGCATTGGGCGCAAGTGAGGCTTCGTCCGCACCGGACCCGGGCAGGGGGCTGCTCACCGAACTCGCGGAGGCTGATTACAACGGCAAGAAAGCGGTGATTGATACCATCGTGGCCAGTGGCGATGAGCGCAGTCGACGTTGGCTGGAAAGCCTTGCCGATGGGAAGCTGCAGCGTCTCAAGGACAGTGGAGATTTCGTCATTGTACTGCGCAATCGTGGACGCGAGTGGCCGGTGGTCGATGCGCTGACCTTCGAGGATGCCGGGGAGGTCTCGCGCCGAGCGCTGGACCGTATCCGCATCAACAATGCATTGCGTGGCTATCTGGACAGCAGCCTGGCGTTGTTCGACCTGCGAGTGGATGACCCGCAGGCACGACTGGTGGCGGCGCGTGATCTGATTGGTGAGGTCGATGAGTCCAGTGTCGAACCTATAGCGAGATTGCTTGCCGAGGAATCCGACTCCGATGTTGTGACCACCCTGGAGCTGGCTCTGGCCATTCAACGGCTGGACCAGGGGGATGTCGAGGCTGTCGAGGTGTTGGCCGGAAATCTGGATTCCCGTGCGCGTGCCGCACTGAGTCAAGCGTCACGCAGCGATGATCCGACCCTCGCGGCGGCGGCATCAGAGGCGCTCACCAGTATTGAGCAGGTGCTCAAGATCAATCGTGCTGCGGAAACTCTCTACTTCGGCCTGTCGTTGGGCTCGGTGTTGGTGCTGGCGGCGATCGGCCTGGCGATCACCTTTGGGGTGATGGGCGTGATCAACATGGCCCATGGTGAGCTGATCATGCTGGGGGCTTACACCACCTGGGCCATGCAGCAGGTGTTGCCGGGCCAGCCGGGGTTGGCATTGTTGTTGTCGATTCCGGCGGGATTCCTCGTGGCAGCCCTGGCGGGCGTGGCCATCGAGCGCAGCGTGATCCAGTTCCTGAAGGGGCGTCCTCTGGAGACCCTGCTGGCCACCTTTGGTGTCAGCCTGATCCTCCAGCAACTGGTGCGCACGGTAATTTCGCCGCTCAATCGTACGGTGGTGACGCCTGAATGGATGAGTGGGTCGCTGATGGTCAACGATGCTCTGTCACTGACCCTCAATCGGCTCTATGTGTTGGGTTTCGCGCTGCTGGTCTTTGCTGCCCTGATGCTGGTCATGCGTCGCACCCGCCTGGGGCTGGAAGTCCGCGCTGTAACCCAGAACCGGGCCATGGCACGAGCCATGGGCATTCGCGCCACGCGCGTGGATATTCTGACCTTTGCGCTGGGGTCCGGGGTTGCCGGTCTCGCCGGGGTGGCACTTTCCCAGTTGACCAATGTCGGCCCCAACCTGGGCCAGAACTACATCATCGACTCCTTCATGGTGGTGGTCTTCGGGGGTGTCGGCAATCTATGGGGCACTCTGGTGGCGGGGCTGTCACTGGGTGTCATCAATCAGGTCCTCGAGCCCTGGGCCGGAGCAGTACTGGCCAAGATCCTGGTGCTGGTGTTCATCATCCTGTTTATCCAGAAACGCCCGCGCGGACTCTTTCCGCAGAAGGGCCGTGCCGCGGAGGGTTGAGCGATGTGGTTGACCAGACCTTTGAGTGAGCGCTCGACGCTGCTGTTTCTTGCCGTGCTCGGTGTGGTGATGGCGCTGGTGGTGGCCTGTAACCTGTGGCTGCCTCGCGGGCACGCCCTGCATGTCTCGACGTATACCGTTACCTTGCTTGGCAAGTACCTGTGCTATGCGCTGTTGGCTGTGGCGGTGGATCTGGTGTGGGGCTATCTCGGTATTCTGAGTCTTGGCCACGGCGCCTTCTTCGCCCTGGGCGGGTATGCCATGGGCATGTACCTGATGCGCCAGATCGGCGACCGCGGTGTCTACGGTGATCCTCAGTTGCCGGACTTCATGGTGTTCCTCAATTGGGATTCCCTGCCCTGGTACTGGCAGGGCTTTGACATGGCGTGGTTTGCTTTCCTCATGGTGTTACTTGCGCCCGGCTTGCTGGCGCTGGTGTTCGGTTTCCTGGCGTTCCGCTCTCGGGTCACCGGGGTGTATCTGTCGATCATTACCCAGGCGCTGACCTTTGCACTGATGCTGGCCTTCTTCCGTAACGAGATGGGGTTCGGCGGCAACAACGGCCTGACCGACTTCAAGGAGCTGATGGGGTTCGATCTCACCGCTCATGCCACGCGACTGGGGTTGTTCATCGCCTCGGGTGTGGCACTGGCCCTGGGTTATGTGCTGTGCCGAGCGATTGTGGTCAGCAAGCTCGGGCGGGTCTGTATCGCCGTGCGCGATGCCGAGGCGCGCACGCGCTTTCTCGGTTATCGAGTGGAGCGCTATCAGCTCTTCGTGTTTATGGTCTCGGCGATGTTGGCGGGGGTGGCCGGAGCCCTCTATGTGCCCCAGGTGGGAATCATCAACCCCAGTGAATTCTCGCCGCTGTTCTCCATCGAGATCGTGGTCTGGGTCGCTCTGGGGGGCCGTGCCACCCTGTTTGGCGCGGTCATCGGAGCCCTGGTCGTCAACTATGCCAAGAGTGTCTTTACTGGCGTGATGCCCGAGGCCTGGTTGTTCGCGTTGGGGGCGCTCTTTGTACTGGTAACGGTAATGCTGCCCAACGGCATCGCAGGATTGCTCCGGCGGCGTCGTGGTGACGCAGAACAGGTACCGACATCGACAACAACAACAACGGAGGCCAGCACATGAGCTTTCTCCAGAGCCTCGCCGACCGGGATCGTGTCTTTGATTTTCTGGTGCCGGAGGACTCGCCAGTTGATGTGCGCCACGGGCCGATCCTGTATCTCGAGGATGTCACGGTCAGTTTCGATGGTTTCAAGGCGATCAATAACCTCAACCTGACCATCGACGACGGTGAATTGCGTTGCATCATCGGCCCCAATGGTGCGGGCAAGACCACCATGATGGATATCATTACCGGCAAGACCAGGCCGGATACGGGGACTGTCTGGTTCGGCAGCCGTCACAACCTGTTGCAGAAGAATGAACCGGAGATTGCCCGGCTGGGAATCGGTCGCAAGTTCCAGAAGCCCACGGTATTCGAGGCCTTGAGCGTATTCGAGAACCTCGAGCTGGCGATGGCCATGGACAAGAGCCTATGGCCGACACTGCGGGCACGTCTGACGTCGGAGGTGCGGGAACGCATCGATGCCGTGTTGCAGACCATCGGGCTGGCAGACTTGCGTGCTCGCCCGGCGGGCATTCTGTCCCACGGCCAGAAACAGTGGCTGGAGATCGGCATGTTGTTGATGCAACGGCCACGCCTGTTGTTGGTTGATGAGCCGGTGGCCGGTATGACCGAGCAGGAGATGGAACGCACTGCCGAGCTGTTGACCGGCCTGGCTGGCCGCCACTCGGTGGTGGTGGTTGAACACGATATGGGGTTCGTTCGCTCAATCGCTCGAACCGTGACGGTGTTGCATCAGGGCAGTGTGCTCGCCGAGGGAACCATGGATCAGGTGGCCAATGATCCGAAGGTGATCGAGGTCTATCTCGGTGGTGAAGAGGAGGCAGTCTGATGCTCAGCATTCAAGGGCTCAATCAGTTCTACGGCGGGAGTCATACGCTCTGGGATCTTGATCTGGACGTACCACCGGGTGCCTGTACCTGTGTGCTGGGCCGCAATGGGGTCGGCAAGACCACCTTGATGAAGGTGATCATGGGCGAGGTCGCGGTGCACAGTGGACAGATTCGCTTCGACAGCGAAGTGGCACTGGAACGCCAGCGTCTTGAGGCCCGTTCGCGACTGGGTATCGGTTATGTGCCCCAGGGGCGCCAGATCTTTCCGCTGTTGACGGTGGAGGAAAACCTGCGCACGGGGCTGGCGGCACGACGCGACAGGGTACGTCAGGTGCCGGATCGCATCTATGAGCTGTTTCCGGTTCTCAAGGAGATGCGCCATCGCCGTGGTGGAGATCTGTCTGGTGGGCAACAGCAGCAGTTGGCCATTGGTCGCGCACTGGTACTGGAGCCAAGGCTGCTGATCCTCGATGAGCCGGGTGAGGGCATTCAGCCCAATATCGTCACCCAGATCGGTGAAGTGATTCGCCAATTGATGATCGAGGATCGGCTGACGGTATTGCTGGTTGAGCAGAAGCTGCCTTTTGCACGGCGCTACGCCGACCACTTCGCCATTCTCGATCGTGGCCGTCGAGTGGCCTGCGGTGATATTGCCGCGCTTGATGACGATGTGGTCAAGCAGTATCTGACAGTCTAGAAGACGGCATTTCCAGAGCATCTGATTTGCACCGTTCAAGGGCGCCAGTGGCGGTTGTGCACACGTATGGTGCTCGATGCTGGTTTGGCGCTCCCGGAATGGTGTCGGGTGCTGGTGGTTATTTGTTGATATAAAACAAGAAAAACACTCTGGTCGCAAGTTGGTACGGGCGTTGCACCGCTGTTGGGCATGGAGATCAGAATGCCCTCTGCAATGCAGCAGCAGAATCCGGCCGCGACTCCCGCCATGGACCAGGAGCCCTATGACCGCGCAGCAGATATCGACTCGTCCTCAAGCCCAGCAGGCCAGGCTGTCCGCCACTCGGCAACCTGTGGCTGTGGGGCAGTCCGGGCATCGCTTCGACGACCTGAGACGCTGGGATGCATCACTGCAACTGGGGTTCGCCGAGCGCGACGGCGTCACACGAATGCGTGATATGCGTCACCAGGGCCCTTTACGCGTTCAGCGTCCTTTCTATCCGGAGGGGCCGACCGGAGCCTGCCATCTCTATCTGCTGCATCCGCCTGGTGGTCTGGTCAGTGGTGACGCCCTGCATATCGAGGCCTGGGTAGGGAAGGGCGCCCATACCCTGCTGACCACTCCGGCGGCCAACAAGCTCTACCGGGCTGATCGCAACGGCGTCGCCTGGCACCAGCACACGCGGCTCGAGGTTGAGGACGGTGGGCTGCTGGAATGGCTGCCCCAGGAAACGATTGCCTTCGATGGGTCTCGCGGGCGTCAGCAGATTCGTATCGAGTTGTCGGGTAACGCTCGCTGCCTGGGCTGGGAGTTGCTGGCGCTGGGGCGACCGGCGAGTCAGTTGCCCTTTGTCTCCGGAGGTCTGGAGCAGCATTTCGAGATCCTGCGTGATGGTGTGCCGATGTGGATCGAGCGGCAGCCCCTTGACCCAACACACCGGCGGTTTCGAGGCAATTGGGGCCAGCGTGGGCATAGTGTCCAGGCAACCTTGTGGGCAGTGGGCCTGGAAGATGGTCAGGCGACCGTCGAATGGCTGCGCGAGCAGCTCGAGCCCCAGTCATGCTGGGCCGTGACCTGGCGGCAGGATGTGCTGCTGCTGCGATATCTCGGCGATTCCCGACAAGACGCCTGGCAATTGCTGGAGAGCGCGTGGACTCAGCTGCGGCCGCGGTTGGCCGGGTGTGAGGCCTGTGTCCCGCGAATATGGCGCACCTGACCCTTCTTTCTGGACCACGTATTGCTGGACCTGGAGTTTCTGGACCATGCATTTCTGGACAATGGCGAACCCCTGATCACTTTCCTTCTTTCTCTCCGACACGGGTGGATATCGATATGGAGCTGACTCCAAGAGACAAGGACAAGCTGTTGCTGTTTACCGCGGGGTTACTGGCCGAACGTCGGCGTGCCCGTGGGCTAAAGCTCAATTATCCCGAGGCGGTGGCACTGATCAGTTGCGAGATCATGGAAGGTGCCCGCGATGGTCGCTCGGTCGCCGAGATGATGAGCGAGGGACGACGCATCCTGTCCCGTGAAGAGGTCATGGATGGCGTGGCCGAGATGATCGATGAAGTCCAGGTCGAAGCGACCTTTCCTGACGGCACCAAGTTGGTGACCGTGCACAACCCTATTACCTGAGCGGGGGTGTCGAACATGATTCCCGGTGAATATCAATTGCAGTCCGACGATATCGAACTCTGCAAGGGGCGTCCGCGCACCACCCTTGAGGTGGCCAACCGGGGCGACCGACCGATTCAGGTTGGCTCCCACTATCATTTTGCCGAGGCCAATCCGGCGCTGTACTTCGATCGTGACATTGCCCGGGGCCAGCGGCTCGACATTGCGGCGGGTACGGCAATCCGCTTCGAGCCGGGCCAGATGCGGGAAGTGACGCTGGTGCCGATTGCCGGGCGCCGCCATATCTATGGCTTTCATGGAGAAATCATGGGCCCGCTGGATGACTTGACCCAGGGAGACGGGGCATGAAGATCTCACGTCAGGCCTACGCCGATATGTACGGGCCCACGGTAGGTGACCGGGTGCGGTTGGGTGATACCGAGTTGTGGGTCGAGGTCGAGCGAGACGCGACCCTGTATGGCGAGGAGGTCAAGTTCGGTGGCGGCAAGGTGATCCGCGATGGTATGGGGCAGAGCCAGCGGGATGACGCCGAGGTCATGGACACAGTGATCACCAATGCGCTGATCCTCGATTGGTGGGGCATCGTCAAGGCCGATGTGGGCCTCAAGGCTGGACGTATTACCGCCATCGGCAAGGCCGGAAATCCGGACACCCAGCCCGGTGTGGAGATCGTCATCGGCCCCGGTACCGAGATCATCGCCGGCGAGGGAAAGATCCTCACGGCCGGGGCCATCGACGCCCACGTACACTTCATCTGCCCGCAACTGATCGATGAAGCCCTGGCCAGTGGCATTACCACCATGCTCGGAGGAGGTACCGGACCGGCCACCGGTTCCAATGCCACCACTTGCACGCCGGGGACCTGGCATATCCACCAGATGCTCAAGGCCTGCGATGCGTTGCCGATGAACATCGGCCTGCTGGGCAAGGGCAATGCCAGTCTGCCGGCAGGCCTGGAAAGCCAGCTAGAGGCCGGGGCAATGGGCCTCAAACTGCACGAGGACTGGGGCACCACTCCCGCGGCCATCGACAACTGCCTGTCGGTTGCTGAGCGCTATGACGTGCAGATCGCCATCCATACCGACACCCTGAATGAGGCCGGCTTCGTCGAGGATACCCTGGCGGCCTTCAAGCAACGGGGTATCCATACCTATCACACCGAGGGTGCCGGGGGAGGGCATGCGCCGGACATCATCACGGCGTGCGCGGAGGATTATGTACTGCCGTCGTCGACCAACCCGACGAGGCCGTACACGGTGAATACCATCGACGAGCATCTCGACATGCTGATGGTGTGTCACCACCTGGATCCGAATATTCCCGAGGACGTGGCCTTCGCTGACTCACGAATCCGCCGTGAGACCATCGCCGCCGAGGACATTCTTCAGGACCTGGGCGTGATCTCGATGATCGCCTCGGACTCTCAGGCCATGGGCCGAGTGGGCGAAGTGATCTGCCGTACCTGGCAGACCGCGCACAAGATGAAACTGCAGCGGGGCCTCCTGCCGGAGGATGAAGTGCTGGGCGCCGATAATCTGCGCGCGCGACGTTATATCGCCAAGTACACCATCAATCCGGCCATCACCCATGGCATTGCCCATGAAGTGGGCTCCATCGAGGTCGGCAAGCTCGCCGATCTGGTGCTGTGGCGTCCGGCCTTCTTTGGCGTCAAGCCGGCGCTGGTGCTCAAGGGCGGCATGATCGCCATGGCACCGATGGGCGATGCCAACGCCTCGATCCCCACGCCGCAGCCGGTGCATTACCGCCCGATGTATGGCGCCCTGGGCAAGGCCGCCAGTGCCACTCGCGTGAGCTTCGTCAGTCAGGCGGCACTGGATGCCGGCCTACGCGAGACGCTTGGCCTGGACAGCCGTCTCGTGGCTTGCCGTGGTGTGCGCCAGGTGCGCAAGCAGGACATGAAACTCAACGATCGTTGCCCGCAGCTCAGTGTTGACCCACAGACCTATGAAGTGACCTGTGACGGTGAACTGCTCAGCTGCGAGCCGCTGGACAGTCTGCCGCTGGCCCAGCGTTATCACCTGTTCTAGAGGAAGGTCACGATGACAAGCCTGATACAACTGACGCAACGTCTAGGTCCAGTCGCCGCAGACTCGGCCCAGGACACTCTGACACTCACCTATGACGACCGCATCAAGGGACGCTTGCGGGTCACGCTGGACAGTGGGCGCGGAGCAGGGCTGTTTCTTGATCGTGGGCCGGTGCTGCGGGATGGCGACGGTCTGGAGGGTGGTGGCCTCTGCGTGCGTGTTGTTGCTGCCGTTGAACCGGTGGTCACAGCAAGGGTGGCGTCGGGGTTGCCACTGGCACGACTCTGTTACCACCTCGGCAATCGTCATGTCACCCTGGGTATCGGTGAAGACGAGCAGGGAGCCTGGGTGCGCTTCGCGCCGGATCATGTTCTGGAGGACCTGGCCGTGCGCCTCGGCGCGGAGTTGACCCACCATCGCGCGCCCTTCGATCCCGAACCCGGTGCCTACAGCATGGGCGGTCACTCCGCCGGTCACTCTCACCATCACGCTCATCACGATCACAGCAGCAATCACGCCCACGATCACTCCCATGAAGGTCATCATGCCCACTGAGACGAGCCGGGACCTGGCACTGCTCGGGCTGTTGCAACTGGTCAGCCCGGCCCTGCCCATTGGTGGTTTCGCCTGGTCACAGGGGCTGGAGAGCGCTCTGGAGCTGGGCTGGGTCACCGATGAGGCGAGCCTCGGTGACTGGCTGGAAGGTGTTCTCGAGGATGGTCTTGGGCACGCCGAGCTGCCGGTGATGAGCCGCCTGATGTCGGCCTGGTGGAAAGGGGATCAGCAGGCTTTCGAACACTGGGACCGCTGGCTCGCGGCTTGTCGCGAGACTCGTGAACTGGCCGAGGAGGAGCGTCAAATGGGTGCCTCGCTGAATCGCCTGGTGACCAGTCTCGGACTTTGGCCCGAGTCCCCTCACTTGCCCGTTGGGGCGGGTTATACCAGCGCCTTTGCTGCCCTGGCGGTGATCCGTGGCATCGAGCCTCGGCAGGCGTTGCTGGGTTTTGCCTGGGCATGGCTGGAAAACCAGTTGGCGGTGGCCTGCAAGGCCATGCCGTTGGGGCATACCGCGGCTCAACGACTGATCGAGCGGCTCAGGCCTGAGCTGATCCGTTGTGTTGATCAGGCTCTGCAACTCGAGGATGGCCAGTTGGGGCCGGCGTTGCCTGGACTTGCTCTGGCCAGCGCTCAACACGAGACCCAGTACTCACGACTCTTTCGCAGCTGATTCGGCACTCTTCGGTGGCGCTGATTCAGCGGCAGGACCCATTAACGCACGAACAATTTCAGCACCAATAATTTCAGCAAGAACGACAGCAGGAGTTGACCATGACAGATACCGCATCTCCGATACCACGACACTGCTTGCGAGTCGGCGTCGGCGGGCCGGTGGGGTCCGGCAAGACCGCGCTGCTGCGCCAATTGTGCAAGGCATTGCGTAGTGACTATGACATCGCCGTGGTGACCAACGATATCTATACCCGCGAGGATGCCGACTTTCTGACCCGGCACGAAGCCTTGTCGGCGGATCGTATTCTCGGTGTCGAAACCGGTGGCTGTCCGCATACTGCCATTCGCGAGGACGCCTCGATGAACCTTGCGGCCATCGACCAGTTGATGGAGCGCCATCCCGGGCTGGAGCTGGTGCTGGTGGAGTCCGGTGGTGACAACCTCTCGGCGACCTTCAGTCCGGAGCTCTCCGACCTGACGCTCTATGTGATCGATGTCTCTGCTGGTGACAAGATACCGCGCAAGGGTGGGCCGGGCATCACTCGCTCCGACCTGCTGATCATCAACAAGATCGACATTGCCGAACAGGTTCACGCATCGCTGGACGTCATGGACCGGGACTCGCGACGAATGCGCGGTGAGCGACCCTTTGTGTTCACCAACCTCTATGACGGCGTCGGCCTCGATACCATCATCGACTTCATCATCGAGCAGGGCATGTTGCCGCAGCGCCGACGTCAGGCCGCTGTTGCCGAGTCCGAGTGATATCGATGTTATACCGTTATCTTTCTTTCCGGACAGGACATTGCATCAATGCCTATACCCGGAATCCCCCATATCCATGATCAGGAGATTGTCATGTCATATTCAGTCCGGACAGGACGCGTGTTGAGCCTTGTGCTGATGGTAGCCATGCCGGGGGTGGCGCTGGCTCACCCGGGACATGGCGCTGAGCAGGGCGGGTTGGTTGCGGGCTTGACCCATCCCTGGATGGGCCTTGACCACCTGCTGGCGATGATCGCCATTGGTCTGTGGAGCCTGGTGCAGGCGCCCGCAGTGCGCTCGGCCACTCCCTGGTTGGCGCTCGCCGGCATGATCCTGGGGGCGAGCCTGGCTGCAACGGGAGTGGCGTTACCCGGCGTGGAGAGCGCCATCGCGCTGTCGGTGCTGCTGGGCGGCATCCTGGTGGCCAGCCTTGCGCGCCTGCCGACTTCGCTGGCAATGGGATTGGTAGTGGCCTTCATGGTGCTCCATGGACATGCCCATGGCAGTGAGATGCCGGCAGGCAGTTCGCTGGTAGCGTTCTTCATCGGCTTCGCCATCTCGACTCTGGTGATTACCTGGGGCGCGCGCCGCCTTGGCGGTTGGCTGGGGGCCAGCGGGAACCCGGTGCTGCGTGTCGCGGGAGCGGCCATTGCTGCCTGCGGTGCCTTCTTCGTGATGTCCTGAGGTCGTTTCGCTGCTCTCCTGTCCTTTTCAATTCAGCCCTTTCCAATGCCCGGCAATTTGCCGGGCATTCCCGTTTGCCGCTACGGTGACAGGCGCGGCACAAGGCGCTCTGCCGCCTATCCCCTGAGCTGGTTTATACTCGAGCTTCTAGAGCTGGCTGGGCCTTGCGATGGTGACCTGCAGGCGGTGCAGCCGATACGCAGACAGGCTTCAGGAACTCATATCATGCAGGGACGCGGGAAAGGCTCCATCGGGACACGGCTGGCGGGATGGTTCTTGCTCCTGCTGCTGTTGGCATGGGGGGGCATGGCCGTGTGGCAGACCATCAAGCCTCTGCCGGAAGACGTCGGCAAGGCATGGCCGCTTCGCTCGGCCGATGAGATCCAGTTTCTGAGTGATCGCACCTGGTACGACGCTCAAGGTCAGCGCCATCTCGATCAGCAGATCTTTGACGAGGTGCTGAACATGATTGGCCAGGCACGCAGACTGATCGTGATGGACATGTTCCTGTTCAACTCACTGTCAGGCGAGAGCCCCAGAGTGTCTCGCCATCTGGCCGAAGAGCTGAGTCAGGCGTTGATTCAGGCGCGCCGGGAACACCCACAGTTACGGGTGGTGGTGATCAGTGATCCTCTCAATACCTTCTATGGCGGGGTCATGCCGGAGCATTTCCGTGAATTGCGGGACGCTGGTGTGGAGGTGGTGTTTACCGAGCTCGACCGTCTGAGAGCGTCGAATCCCCTGTGGTCGGGGCTTTGGCATCTGGGACTGAATCGGTTGGGTAATGACCCTGATGGTGGCTGGTTGCCGAATATCTTCAAGGGCCCCGATGTGACCCTGCGCAGTTACCTCGCCATGCTCAACTTCCGGGCCAACCATCGCAAGACTCTGGTGGTGGACCAGCAGGACGCCTGGGTTACCCTGATCACCTCCGCCAACCCTCACGATGGCAGTAGTCGGCACGGCAATGTGGCGCTGCGGATTCGTGGTGATCTGGCACTTGACGTAATGGCATCGGAAGCCGCGGTGGCCGATTGGAGTGGTGTTGACCTTGAACTTCCTCAGCAGCCTCCGTCCGCCTCAGGAGAAGGCCCCCGAACACAATTGATGACAGTACAACTGCTGACTGAAGCGGCCATTCGCGATGCCAGTCTCGAGCTGATTGATGCCGCTCGCAGCGGTGACCGTCTCGATATGGCGGCCTTCTATCTCGCGCATCGACAGGTGATCACGGCGCTCAAGGAAGCAGAACAGCGAGGCGCGATGGTACGTGTGCTACTGGACCCCAACCGGGAGGCATTTGGTTTTGCCAAGGGTGGGCTTCCCAACCAACCGGTGGCAGCCGAGCTGCACGATGCCGGTGTCGAAGTGCGCTGGTGTCTGACGGCAGGCGAACAGTGCCACAGTAAGGTTCTGCATCTGGCGGCTCAGGGGGGCAAGGACCGCTTGATTCTCGGTTCGGCCAACATGACCCGGCGCAATCTGGACGATTACAACCTGGAAACCAGTGTGTTGTTGAGTGCCGATGCCTCCGAGCCGACCATGCAACAGGTCGATCGCTGGTTTGAGCAGCGCTGGCAATCCTCCCCGCAGCGGCGTACCAGCCGCCGCTGGCAGCCGACGCAGCGCAGTGGCTGGTTCGACAGCTGGCGTTATCGAATCATGGAAGCGACGGGGCTATCGACCTTCTAGTCAGCCCGCTGGAACCCCTCGTCAGGCCGACTTGACACCTCGTCGGGGGCAACCCATCTTTCCCTGGCATGGACAGCTCGCGCTGTCCCTGATTTAGATGACTGGCGGACAGGCCTTTGTTGACGTGATAGGGAGATGACCATGGAAAGATTCTGGTTGGTGCTCAAGGTCATCAGTCTTGCGCTCATCGCTATTCTGGTGGTGCAGAACATCGACATGGTGCACGTCCAGGTGCTGGGATGGACCATTACCATGCCGATGGCGCTGTTGGTGGTAGTGATCTATCTGCTTGGCATGCTCAGCGGGCGTGGTCTGATGGGGGTGATTCGTCGTCTTCGCCATCAGGAGCACAGGAACTGACCGATAGCAGCGGGGCTGTTCGGGCGCTTGGCGTGCCGGGCGGAACATGCCAGGGCAACCCAAGACGACTGTTGTGTTCCAGGTCGGCAATGACCTGGGCACCGAGCAGCAGTATCGCGGCACCGATTTCCAGACTGAGCAGAATCACCACCAGAGTGGCCAGCGAGCCATAGACCTCGTTGACCAGCGACAGGTTGGCAAAGTAATAGACCAGTACCAGGCGCGCGGCTTCCCACATCGAGGCTGCTGCGAAGCCTCCCGCCAGTGCACGGCGTAACGAGATTCTTACCACCGGAAGTATCTTGTAGATCGAGCTGAACAGCAGAAAGACACCGGTAAAGCTGATCAGGTTGAGTATCGGATCCTGAAGCGAGGCAACCGGCAGGGACTGGCCATACATTGCCATCCACAGCGCATTGGCGGTGTTTGCCAGGCTGACGGCGATGGCCAACGAAAACAGCAGCGCGGTCCATACCAGCATGAAACCGTAGGGTAGCAGGAAGGATACCCACAGGCTGCGGCGATGCTTGACGTCCGGCTTGTGGAAGATGATGGCCAGGGCATCTTCAAGCATACGGAAGGCAAAGGAACTGAACACCAGCAGTACTGGAATGCCATAGAGACTGATCAGTGCGCTGGAGTCGATCAGACGACTCACCGAGTCGAGCATGATGTCGGCGTGAGCTGGCGCAATATGCCTCGCCTGCAGCTCCAGCACCATCATCAATTGCTGTTCATCCACCACCTGAGCGATGGCGACCACCATCAACGCAAACAGTGGGACGGTCGACAGCAGGATATTGAAACCCACCCCTCCGGCCAGCAACATGCCGCGATTGTGAGCGAAATTGACCAGCACTCTCCAGAAGAACATCGCGAGACGCGGTGCCAGCGTAAGTAATGATAGATAGTAGCGGTGAGCCGGGCTCATGGGCCTGTCGTCCTTGAGTAACGGCCCATGATAGCTGCCTGGGCGGGGCCGACGTCAAACCTGGCCAAGCGTTGCCTTGATGTGCTGAATCAGCTTTTCAGGCACCGATTTCCATGCAATGTCATCGCCAGAGGAGGATTCTGTACTGAAATAACGCTGTTGATGAGTTAACACAAAACGGGAGATCCCTATGGGTAGTAACGATACGCAGGACAATTCACAGGATAGCCCTGAGGATAAACCACAGAACACGCCACAGGAGAAACCTCGACAGGAGGATACTCCGCGGGAAGGGGCCGGCGGGCAGCCGTCGGCGTCACTGGTTGGGTTATTCCGGGATAATCGGGTCAAGGGGCTGGCTGCTATCGCCGCAGTCTGTTTCATATGGGCTGTTATTGCGCAGGTCACCGCGAGTTCAAATGGCAGTGCTGTGGACGATCTGAGGGCGCAACTCGAGGATCGTCAGAGCGGGATGGTTGCACTGGAGGAGCAGGTTGCCGGTCTGGAGCAGGAGCTGGCCGACTGGCGTGAGTCCAGCACGACTCTCGAGCAATTGAGGGCAGACGCGGAGGCTCTGAAGGCAGGTATGGAAGCATCGCGTGCCGAGCGGGCCGCGGCAGAGGAAAATGCGGCTCTCGTCGAAGCTGAGCTTCAGCAACTCGAGGCGACGAGGGCCAGTGTTGAAGCCGAACTCGTGAAGGCACGCAACAGCCTCGAGCAGGTGGCGGAGGAGCGAGAAGCCCTGGCAAATGATCGCGATGCCCTTGCCGATGAGATGGGGACACTCGAGAGCAATATTGCAGAGGCTGAGGTTCGCGTTGAGGAACTGGCGACTGGTATCGAGGAGCGTCGCAGTACCATTGGCGGGCTGGAAGAGCAGGTCGCCACTCTTGAGGCTCAGCGACAGCAGGCTGAGGAGCAGCAACAGCAGGCGCAGGCCGAGCTGGAAAAGACGCTCGCAGAGATCGAGAGCCAGCGAAGTGCCGCTGAACAACAACTCGAACAGGCCAGAGCGGATGCTGAGCAGGCGGCGGAAACACGTGACCAACGGGAGGCCATGGTGGCTGAGCTGAACCAGAGCATTCAGGTTCGGCAGGGCCGCCTCCAGCAGCTCAATCAGCAGCTTGCAGCCTGGCGTACGTCTCTGACTGAGCTGGCCGAGTCGGTTCCTGAAGTGCCTTCAGCGCTGACCGACCAGGGCCGAGGAACCGATAGTGAAGGTGAAGACTCAGCGGCAACGGATAAGCCCGCTCGAGAGAGCGTTGAGTCCGGCGAGAGCGACGACGGGCAAGCCACTTCCGGCAAACCGTCTGACAGCGGAGAGTAAGCGTCCGCAGGTGAGGCGCCTTCTGTCCAGCATGGTATTTCGGATCGAGTATTTCGGACTGTCTCGATCCGTCGGCGGCGAGCCCCAGGGCTCGCCGTTTTTCGTGAACGCGCCGTCGGTTACGGCATCGCCTCAGCCAGGACGGGGGCGTATACTGCGGGGATGAAGTGAAGATGGCACGGTAGTTATCGTGCCCATCCCGACAACAGGAGCCAGTCGTGATCGAAGGGGTGAAGCATATTGTCGCCGTTGCCTCCGGAAAGGGAGGTGTCGGGAAGTCCACGGTTACCGTCAACCTGGCGCTGGCCATGGCCGCGGAGGGTTATCGTGTCGGTGTTCTGGATGCTGATATCCATGGCCCCAGTCAGGCGCAGATGCTGGGCGTTGCGGAGGGGACACGACCGAAGGCGATCGGTGAGAACCGCTTTCAGCCACTGGAGGCTCACGGTATTCAGGCCATGTCGATGGCATTCATGGTCGATGTCCGCGAGCCGATGGTATGGCGTGGCCCGATGGTCGCCGGTGCCTTCCAGCAGATGCTCAATCAGACAGCCTGGCAGGATGTTGACTATCTATTCATCGACATGCCGCCGGGTACCGGGGATATCCAGTTGACTCTGGCCCAGAAGGTGCCGGTATCCGGGGCGGTGATCGTGACCACACCCCAGGACATTGCTCTGCTGGATGCGCGCAAGGGCATCGAGATGTTCCGCAAGGTCAAGGTGCCGGTACTCGGCGTCGTGGAGAACATGAGCCTGCACACCTGCTCGCAGTGTGGCCATACCGAGCCGGTCTTCGGTGAGGGCGGCGGTGAGCGTATTGCCACGGAGTATCAGACCAGCGTGATCGGGCGGTTACCACTGTCACTGGATATACGTCAGCAGGTGGATGGTGGGCGGCCCAGTGTCGTTGCCGAGCCCGACGGCGAGGTCGCCACGACCTTCCGGGAGATGGCCCGTCAGGTGGCGGCGCGGATCGAGGCTGACAGCGGAGACGCTGGGCCCTCCATCAGCTTCAGCGATTGAGCTGCAGCATGCAGAAGGCCGAGCAATCGTGACGAGAACCGCCGGGGTGGGTATCATGTTGCCCCGTTTCCGAATCACCCAGCAGGAAGTCCCATGAGCATCAAGTCTGACCACTGGATTCGCCGTATGGCCGAGAACGAGGGCATGATCGAGCCGTTCGAGGCTGATCAGGTTCGCTACGTCAACGATCGGCGGGTCATCTCCTACGGGACCTCCAGCTACGGGTATGACGTGCGCTGTGCCGATGAATTCAAGGTCTTCACCAATATTCATTCGGCTGTCGTTGACCCCAAGGCCTTTGATGAGAAGAGCTTCGTCGACGTCAAGGGCGACGTCTGCGTGATTCCGCCGAATTCCTTCGCCCTGGCACGTACGGTGGAGTACTTCCGTATTCCGCGTAGCGTCCTGACCATCTGTCTGGGCAAGTCCACCTATGCGCGCTGCGGAATCATCGTCAACGTCACACCGCTGGAACCCGAGTGGGAAGGGCACGTGACTCTGGAGTTCTCCAATACCACCAACCTGCCGGCGAAGATCTATGCCAACGAGGGTGTGGCGCAGATGCTGTTCCTGGAATCCGACGAGGTCTGTGATATTTCCTACAAGGACCGCGGAGGCAAGTACATGGGCCAGCGTGGTGTAACGCTGCCGAGGACGTAAACGCCGAGGACCTGGGCGTCGAGACGTCTGGCGACGAGCTGTAAGCTGTAAGTCAGAAGCTGTAGGAAGAACACCCCGCCAGTACTGCTGGCGGGGTGTTCTCGTATCATGGCTTCAGAATGACAAGCTGGCTGCTTATAGCTTATAGCTTATAGCTTATAGCTTATAGCTTATAGCTTATAGCTTATAGCTTATAGTCATTCTTCCTCATCCAACTCTTCGGCGGCGTCCTCATGGGAAAGCCGCATACCTCCGAAGGGGAGCGGGTGCCCGTCGATGGTCGCCTGGTTGCCCTGGAGGCGCAGGCGGCCTTCAAGGAACCAGCGCACGGCGATCGGGAAGATCAGGTGCTCGCGAGTCAGCACGCGGGCCTTGAGGCTTTCCTCATCGTCGTCCGGCGTTACCTGGACGGCGGCTTGAACCAGCACCGGTCCCCCGTCCAGTTCCTCGGTGACGAAGTGAACGCTGCAGCCGTGGTCACTGACGCCGTCCTGCAGGGCGCGGCGATGGGTATGCAACCCCTGGTAGGCCGGCAGCAGCGATGGATGGATATTGATCATGCGCCCGAGGAAGCGCTGCACGAAACGCGGTGTCAGAATGCGCATGAAGCCGGCCAGTACCACCAGGTCGGGTTCATGGCGCTCAACCACCTTGATCAGAGCCGAGTCGAAGGCTTCCCGAGACTCGTACTCGTGGTGGGGGAGCGCGACAGCATCGATACCCGCATCGCGTGCTCGCTTGAGGCCGTAGGCATCGGCGACATTGGAAATCACCGCCACGATCTCGCCGCCCAACTCGTCATGCTGTTGGGCGTCGATGAGTGCCTGCAGGTTAGTGCCGCCGCCGGAAATCAGCACCACGACACGTGGTATGCGAGAGTCCTCGGGGGTGAAGCCATTCAGGGTGTCGTCACTCATGCTGCCGACATCTCCAGTCGAACCTGCTCCTCATCACCCTGGCGCGCCACGATCTGACCGATACGGAACACGCTCTCGCCCTGGCCCTGCAGGTGGGCACGCATCTGATCGGCCTTGTCGGCGGGGACCACCATGACCATACCGATGCCGCAGTTGAGGACCCGATACATCTCGCGATCCTCGACGTTGCCCTGTTCCTGCAGCCAGTCGAACACGGCGGGGCGTTGCCAGCTGTCGGTATCGATATGTGCAGTGAGATGCTCTGGCAGTACCCGCGGCAGGTTTTCCAGCAGCCCGCCGCCGGTGATGTGCGACAGCGCGTGGATCCGATAGTCGTCGTGACGCAGCAGTTCGAGCAACGGCTTGACGTAGATACGGGTCGGTGCCATCAACGCGTCGGCGAGACTCTGGCCGTCGATCTCGCGCTCCAGGTTGGCATCGGCGACTTCGAGAATCTTGCGAATCAGCGAATAGCCGTTGGAATGTGGGCCGGAAGAGGCCAGGCCCAGAAGCACATCACCTTCGCCGACCTGGCTGCCGTCGAGGATTTCATCCTTTTCGACGACACCGACACAGAACCCGGCGAGGTCATAGTCACTGCCCTCATACATGCCGGGCATCTCGGCGGTCTCGCCACCAACCAGAGCACAACCGGCCTGCTCGCAGCCAGCACCGATGCCGGTAACCACATCCGCGGCGATATCGACATCGAGCTTGCCGGTGGCATAGTAGTCGAGGAACAGCAGGGGCTCGGCACCGGCAACGATCAGGTCGTTGACGCACATCGCCACCAGATCGATACCGATGGTGTCATGACGACCGAGGTCCATGGCCAGACGCAGTTTGGTACCAACGCCATCAGTGCCGGTGACCAGCACGGGTTCGCGGTAGCCGCTGGGCAACTGGCAGAGCGCGCCGAAGCCGCCCAGCCCACCCATGACCTCGGGACGAGAGGTGCGCTTGGCGACGCCCTTGATGCGATCGACCAAGGCATTGCCGGCGTCAATATCGACACCAGCGTCCTTGTAGCTGAGGGATGCCCGTTCGGGGCGGGATGAGTCGCTCATGACAGATCCTGTGGATAGGGTTGCGCGCGCCGTTTTGAGCAGTGTTTCTGTTAGTGCGTCGCTGGGCGAGCGTGAGACAATAGGTGGATTCGGGGGCCGAATTGTAGCACTACGTTGACCGGCCCGCATCGCCAGGTCGCAGTTTCGCAAGGAGAGAGAAATGCGTAGGCAGTGGTGGATCGTTGCAGCGGTTGTTGCAGTCGCATTGTGGTTCTTCGTCAGTATAGAGCCTGTACTGGCACCGTTCTTCGTCAGCATGGTGCTGGCCTATCTGGGAGACCCGCTGGCTGATCGGCTCGAGGATCGCGGCCTGTCACGGCGGCTGGCGGTGACGGTGGTGTTTGTGCTGTTGAGCCTTGCGATCATCTTGACCCTGGTGCTGGTCGTACCGGTGTTGGGGCGTCAGGCCGGGCAACTGGTCGAGGCCTTCCCGGCGATACTCAACTGGATCCAGACGGCCGTGTTGCCTGAAGTGCAGTCGTTGACGGGACTTGATCTGAGCACAGACTTCGATGAGCTGCGCAAGGCGGTGGTCGAGAACTGGAAGGAAACCAGTACCATTGCCGCGACCCTGTTGGCTCAAGTGTCGCGTTCCGGTTTGGCACTGGTCGGCTGGCTGGCCAACCTGGCACTGATACCGGTGGTGACTTTCTATCTGTTGCTCGATTGGGATGTACTGGTCGGCAAGATTCGCCAGTCACTGCCGCGTCAGTGGGAGCCGGCAGCTGTGCGACTGGCGAGTGAATGCGATGAGGTATTGTCCTCCTTTCTGCGTGGCCAACTGATCGTGATGCTGTGTCTGGGTATCATCTATGCCATTGGCTTGACCTTGTTGGGAGTGCGCTTTGGTCTGTTGATCGGGCTGCTCTCCGGTCTCGCCAGTATCGTGCCTTACCTCGGGGTGATCGTGGGTATTACGGTGGCTGGCCTGGTGACCTTTTTCCAGTTCCATGACTGGTTGATGTTGCTCGGCGTGGCCCTGGTCTTTGGCTTCGGTCAATTGGCCGAGAGCGTGGTCCTGCAACCCAAGCTGCTCGGTGACAAGATTGGGCTGCACCCGGTCGCGGTCATTTTCGCTGTGCTGGCGGGGGGCCAGCTGTTTGGCTTCACCGGGGTTCTGCTGGCGCTGCCGGTTGCCGCGATGGTGATGGTAGTCTTGCGTTATCTGCACGAGAATTATAAAAACTCCACTCTTTATGATGCTGGACAGAAGGTCGCCGATCGACCCTCTGAGTCAGCATCCGACGAGGAGAATACATGAGTCGAGCGCCCGCGCAGTTACCCCTTGGGGTCGGGCTGCGTGATGATTCCACTTTCAGCAACTTCTACCCGGGCGCCAATGCCACTCTTGTCGATCATCTCAAGCGACAGTTCGAGGAGGACGGCGAGCCTTTCCTGTATCTGTGGGGGCCGCCCGGGTCAGGACGCAGTCATTTGTTGCAGGCTGCCTGTCACGAGGCCTCGGCACGGGATCTGCGTACGCTCTATCTGCCGTTGGAGGAGCTGGGGCATTTCCCGCCCTTGATGCTGGAAGATGTTGAACGCCTTGATCTGGTGGCTATCGACGACCTCGAGCGGGTGATTGGTCGCAAGCGTTGGGAGGAGGGACTGTTTCATGCCTTCAACCGCTTGCGTGACAGCGGCAGGCGTCTGGTGATCTGCGCGGATCGACCACCGCGCCAACTGGAGGTGACGCTACCGGATCTGGCCTCGCGCTTGACCTGGGGGGTGACCTTTCACCTGGCGCTGCCGGGAGATGAAGATTGTATGCGTGCCCTGCAGTTGCGGGCGAAACTCCGCGGCATGCAGCTTCCTGACGAGGTGGCGCGTTATATTCTGCATCGCGGCTCCCGTCAGTTCGGTGAGTTGTTGAGGTGCCTGGAGACGCTCGACAGTGAGTCATTATCTGCTCAGCGCAAACTGACCATTCCCTTCGTCAAGAAGGCATTGGGCTGGTAGTCGCCAATCCGAGTGACATGTGCAAGCAAGAGGCCGCCAATCTGGCGGCCTCTTGCTTGACGGTCGAGGGAATCTCGCGCATCAGCGATGCAGATCCACTTCCGTACGATGACCGTTGCGCAGCGTGGTTTCCTTGATGATGATCTGCCGCTGTCCGGTGGTGGGGTCGACGACAGTGCCGGAGACGTAGAAGTCGCCTGGCGGTAGATCTGTCAGTTGGAAGTAGCCGTTGGCATCGGTGCGGGTGGCGTGGGTGTATTCACGGGCACGAGGGTCGGCGCGTTCCACGGCTCGACCTGCCAGCGCCTGAGCGGCGGCCTCGGCGGAGTAGGTGGTGATCGGTGCCACGGAAACGCCTTCGTTGGCGCCAATCACGGTGCCGCCCCCGATATCCATGCTCAGGCGCCCGCTGACGGCTGCCGTGCCGGTGGTCGGCAACTGGGCATACTCTTCGGGATTGAAGACGACTTCACGCGCTACGCGGCCTTCGTCCTTCGGTGGCTCCTGGGTCTCGGGCGGTGGCTCGGTTGGGCCGGTGCCATCCTCGATATCAATCACTTCGGGCTGGCGAGTCGTGCCGGTGGGGGCGATCGTTCCACAGCCAACGAGGCTCAGGGTAACGATGGCGGCCATCGTGGCCAGCGGCCAGCGGCGCTGGGTAGTTGTCATATCAAGATCCCTCCTGGATGAAATGGCGTGGTGCCCTGTGGGTCAGCACGAGTTGCAGCATGCTGAACTCCCGCCGGGGCGGTGCGGTCATCGTTCCGGCGATGGCGTGGGTTGGTGACCTTGCGCAGCACCGTCCTTGAAATGCACGACGTTCTGATAGCCTAACGCAAAATGGCCCCCGGTCCAGTGACCGGGGGCCATGTCTTGATGTGAACCTGTCTTGTCAGGCCGACATCGAGAAGTCTACCGACAACTTACTTGGCGTTGGCTGCCTTGGTCGCAGTGTCGGTGGCCTTCTTGACGTTTGATTCGGTCAACTTCTGGCTCTCGGACACGAAGTCCTGCTGCAGAGCGACGACCTTCTCGGCATCACCCTTCAGGCGCTCGGTCAGCTCCTTGGCGACCTTCTGCTGGCCTTCCATGTAGCTGCGCAGGCCTTCAGCATCCTTCACCGCAGTGAAAGCGCGGACCTGAGCCAGGCCAGTGTCGGTGTAGGACTTGACGGCGTCCAGCTGAGCGTGAGCCAGCTTTTCGGTGAAGTCGACAGTCAGGGAAGTGTAGGCGCGAGCCGGAGCGAAGAACATATCTTCAAACTGGCTGGCGTCGAAGAAAGCCTTGGTGTCAAAAGTGCGCATCGTTGAATCTCCTGGGATGATGGAGGTTAGGTCAAGGCGTTGACCGTTTGGGTCGATGCCTTTCGTTTCTTCAAGAAATCTGTTGCAGGAAGTGGTCATCAAGCAAATATCCCTTCCTGTTGCAGTGCACAATAGCAAAGGGTTTTGTGCACTGCAATATGAATTTCCGATGGCCGGTTGCAGGAGGGCGCAGGTTGCCTGCCCGAGCACAGCATGCAGCGTCCGCACCTGAACTCAGGGCTTCAGTGCTGTTGGCAGGGTAGGCCGGGGTGATGACATTGAGATGACGCTTGAAAGTGACGTAGTGGGGCGCCATTGTGTCCAACGGACCGTGGCGCGACCCTTGTTTCAGGAGCAGTGCATGACTCAAACACGAATTGAACGCGACAGCATGGGTGAACTCGAGGTGCCGGTGGATGCCCTCTATGGTGCCCAGACTCAGCGTGCCATCAATAACTTCCCGGTCTCCGGTCAGCCCATGCCGTCGGCCTTCATCCACGCCATTGCACGAATCAAGCGTGCAGCGGCCACCGTCAATCAGCAACTGGGGCTGCTGGACGATGCCCGTGCCGCCGCCATCGTCACGGCTGCCGACGCCATCATTGCCGGGCAGCATGACGAGCAGTTTCCCATTGACGTCTTCCAGACAGGTTCCGGAACCTCGAGCAACATGAACGTCAACGAGGTAATCGCTCATCTGGCATCCACTGATTCACTGCAGGTTGGCCCCAACGATCACGTCAACATGGGGCAGTCCAGCAATGATGTGATTCCCTCCGCGCTGCACCTGTCGGCGGCTATAGAGGTGAATGCCACTTTGCGACCAGCGCTGGTGCATCTGCGTGAGACCATCGATGCCCGTGCAGCGGAACTGGATCAGGTGATCAAGACCGGTCGCACCCATCTGATGGATGCCATGCCGCTGAGCATGGGCCAGGAGCTGCGTGGCTGGTCGAGTCAGGTGGGGCAGGCCATCGAGCGCTTCGACAGTGCACTGGTTCGCCTGTGTCGCCTGGCCCAGGGCGGTACCGCGGTGGGTACCGGTATCAATGCCCACGCTGAGTTTGCCGAGCGCATCGCGGTGGAACTGGCCGCTCAGACCGGACTGAGCCTGACGCCCAATGACAGCTTCTTTGCCAGCCTGGCATCCCAGGATGCGGCCGTTGAGTTGTCCGGGCAGCTACGAGGCCTGGCGTGCGTAGTGATGAAGATCGCCAATGATCTGCGCTGGATGAACTCGGGGCCATTGGCAGGGCTGGGCGAGATCGAACTGGAAGCGTTGCAGCCGGGCAGCTCGATCATGCCGGGCAAGGTCAATCCGGTGATTCCCGAGTCTGCTGCCCAGGCGGCGGCCCAGGTCATCGGTCTGGATAGTGCGGTGACGGTTGCAGGGCAGAGCGGCAACTTCCAGCTCAACGTGATGTTGCCGTTGGTCGCCAATAACCTGCTGACTTCCATTCAGTTGATGAGCAACACTGCTCGGCTGCTGGCGGACCGGGCCATTGCTACCTTCAAGGTACGTGAGGATCAACTGCGTGAGCCTCTGGCCCGAAATCCTATCCTGGTCACGGCGTTGAACTCGGTGATCGGCTACAACGCGGCGGCGGCCATTGCCAAGAAGGCCTACAAGGCTGGTCGGCCTATCATCGACGTGGCTGAGGAAGAAACCGACCTGGCACGCGAGGAACTGGAACGTCTGTTGGACCCGGCTGCGCTGACCCGGGGCGGCATTCCGAGCTGAGTCGGCTTCGATCCCGCCGAGGTGGGATCGAGCTGCTCAGGTCTGAGGGCTGGAGAGCGACAGGGAGTCGCTGTCATCGGTCTGGTCTCCGGCCTCGATGCATGGATGCTCATCGTCGGTGATGCCTTGCCTGACGAGGTGGCTCTGCGCCGGCGCGAAATATTCCTCGAGACGTTGTTGTGCCTCATCGCCGAACAGGATTTCGCAGGCTTCACGCAGGCCCGGCGACTGCTGGATCTCAGCCTCGCTGACCACCAGCGAAATCTTCGAGCGGCGGCGCAGGAAGTCTTCCAGCCGAGTGACCATCTCGCGACTGCGAGCATGCTCCAGCTCGCAACGCAGGTACTCGGTGCCCTCGATCAGCAATTCCGCCTGACGGGGATCCTCGTTGATGCGCTCGAGCATGCTGAAGGCTTCCTCGCCATAGCGTCGCCACAGTCGTACGCTGAGAGACTCGCTGGAGGTTGTCGGCGTCCGTTCGTCCAGCCCGATCTGACCCGCACGCTCGATAAAGGCCTGACGCCGCTCGGCGCCGGGCTCCCCATACCAGCGTGCCTCCGGGTCGGGAATTTCGATGCCCAGTTGACGCACCTCCTCGACGACCTCCTCGCCGACATTCAGGCAGTCGGTGAGTTTGCCACCGAAGATGCTGATGTGTGCGTCTTCGGCGTTGATATCAACGGCATGCTTGCGCGACATCTGCAGGAAGTCACGTCCGCCGTTCTGGTCGGATCTGACTGCCAGAGGACGTACGCCACAGCGTGTGGAAATGATGTCATCACGGGTGAGAGGGGCTTCCAGGCGCAGACGCTTGTTGATGTTGTCGAGCACGAAGTTGATGTCGCCATCGGTGATCTCGACTTCGGGGCGCTCCTCGCGAGTGTCGGTGGTGCCGATGCAGGTGCGAGGCCCCATGGGAATCACGAAGAACAGGCGACCATCGTCGGCGAAGAAGGCCAGTACGCGACGCTGTTCGGTCAGCCGTGGCACGATCAGGTGAATGCCCTTGGAAAAAGCATGGTGATGATCGGTGCTCTGGCCGGTCAGCTGGTTATGCCGGTCGACCCAGGGACCGGCTGCGTTGATGACCACACGAGCTCGTACTTCAAAGCTGGACTGGTCTGTTACATCACGGACTCGGCAATGCCAGAGTCCGTCCTCGCGTCTGGCGCCGACGGACTCCACATAGTTGGCGGCACAGGCGCCTGCGTCCAGCGCATTGCGGATGAAGCTGAATACGAAGCGTGCATCGTTGTCGTGCAGGTAGGCATCGGAGTACTCGAAACCACCCAGCGCCTCATCGGTGTTGATGATCGACTCTTCGTGACGGATGTCCCGCGGTTTGAGAAAGCGCGGAATGCGAGTGAAGCCATTGCCCATCAGCCAATACAGCCAGGTGCCCGCCCAGAGCGTGCGAGGGTGGAAACGAAAACCCTTGCCGATGGTGGTAAGAAAGCGAATTTCCTGAACCGAGGAGGGGAAGCTCTCGATCAGGTGGTTGCGACTCCGGCATAGCTTGCGTACCAGCGCGAAGTCATGGCTCTCCATGTACTTGATACCGCCCCAGACCAGGTTCGAGGACTGCTGGCTGGTGGCGCTTGCGAAGTCGCCTCGATCGATCAGCGCCACCTTGACGCCCTTGCCGGCCAGGGCCGCAGCCGCCGAGGCGCCGTTGATGCCGCCACCGACGATCAAGACGTCGAAGGTATCATCCGACAGGCGTTGTAGATTGCTGTTGCGCAGTTGCATTGGCTTGGCTCCCCGGTGGCGCCTGTTGGTTAATCGCGTTCCCAGCCCATGGTGCGTTCCACGGCCTTCTTCCAGCCCTTGTAGCGCTGCTCACGGTCTGCGGGGGACATGGTCGGCGTGAAGGTGCGCTCGATCTCACCCTTGTGTGCGACCTCGTCCTGAGTCCACATTCCTACGGCGATACCGGCGAGGTAGGCCGCGCCCAGCGCTGTGGTTTCGGTCAGCTTCGGACGCTCGACATCGACACCCAGCATATCGGACTGGAATTGCATCATGACGTTGTTGGCGACCGCGCCGCCGTCGACCCTCAGCGACTTCAGGGTGATGCCGGAGTCCGCCTGCATGGCATCGATGATGTCGCGGGTCTGATAGGCCAGGGCATCGAGGGTGGCCCGGGTGATGTGTTCCTTGCTCGATCCACGGGTCAGGCCGAAGATGGCGCCACGGGCATACATGTCCCAATAGGGCGCGCCGAGCCCGGCGAAGGCCGGAACCACATAGACGCCACCGGAATCCTCGACCTTGCCGGCGTAGTACTCTGAGTCCTCGGCGGAGTCGATCATCTTCAGTTCATCGCGCAGCCACTGTACCGCGGCACCGGCGATGAAGATCGAGCCTTCCAGCGCATAGGTCACCTTGCCGCCGACTCCCCAGGCGATGGTGGTCAACAGTCCTGAACGCGAGGGTACTGGCTCTTCGCCGGTATTCATCAGCAGGAAGCAGCCGGTACCGTAGGTGTTCTTGACCATGCCCTTTTCGAAACACGCCTGCCCGAACAATGCCGCCTGCTGATCGCCGGCGATACCGGCGATCGGCATTCTGGCGCCACCGAACATCTCGCCATCCGTGTTGCCATAGATCTCGCTGGAGGGGCGTACCTCGGGCAACATCGCACGGGGAATATTCAGTGCTTCCAGCAGGCGGTCATCCCATTGCAGAGTATGAATATCGAAAAGCATGGTGCGCGAGGCATTGGTCACATCGGTGACATGGCGTTCGCCTCGGGTCAGGTTCCATACCAGCCAGGAGTCCATGGTGCCGAACAGTAGCTCACCGCGTTCGGCGCGTTGCTGGGCTCCCTCCACGTTGTCGAGGATCCAGCGAATCTTGGTGCCCGAGAAGTAGGCATCCACCACCAGACCGGTGGTATCGCGGATATGTTGCTCGAGCCCCTGCTCCTTGAGGGCGTCGCATAGGGGAGCCGTTCTGCGGTCCTGCCAGACGATGGCATGGTGGATGGGCTTGCCGGTTTCCTTGTCCCAGACCACCGTGGTCTCGCGCTGGTTGGTGATGCCGATGGCGGCCACTTGCGAAGGCTTCACGCCCTGGGTTTCCAGTACCTCGCGGGTAACGCCCATCTGGCTGCCCCAGATTTCCATGGCGTCATGCTCGACACGACCGGGCTTCGGGTAGTGCTGCTGGAACTCCTTCTGGGCGATACCGACGATGCGGGCGTCACGATCGAAGAGGATGGCACGACAACTGGTCGTGCCCTGATCCAGGGCGAGGATGTAGTTGGCGGTGGAACTGGTGGTGGAGTGGTCAGTTGGCGTGTTCCGGGCTTCCATGGTGGCGGCTCCTGAGTGGATCTAATTGTTGGGATGCAAGAGGTCGACAGAATCGTGTGAGTGTAAACGGGGCTCGAAGAGAGGTCAGTCGCAACCGTCGCGTTCGAGTGCTGCAGCCTGACGGCGGGCACCGATGACAGTCCAGGCCAGCCACAGGGCAAGGCCGCCAATGGCCAGACCCGGTAACAGCGTATCGCCACCGATGAAAACGTGGCTGTAGAACTGTGCTCCTGCGAGTCCACCAATCAGCGGGCCGACCACCGGAATCCAGGCATAGCGCCACTGGTTGCTGCCCTTGCCGGGAATCGGTAGCAGGGCATGGGCGATACGCGGCCCGAGGTCACGGGCAGGGTTGATGGCATAGCCGGTGGTACCGCCCAGTGACAGCCCGATGGCCAATACCAACAGGCCGACGATGAGGGGGTTGAGGCCGTCGGTGAAGCGATTGGCCCCGATAGCGAGGATGCCCAGCACCAGTACAAAGGTGCCGATGATCTCGCTGATCAGGTTGGCCAACGGGCGGTCGATGGCCGGGTCGGTGCAGAACACTGCACGTTTGGCGTCACTGTCGCTGGTGGCCTGCCAATGCGGCGCATAGTGCAGCCAGACCACGCTGGCCCCAACGATGGCGCCGAGCATCTGCGCCAGCACATAGCCAGGCACATCTCGCCACGGAAACTCGCCGATACTGGCCAGTGCCAGGGTGACGGCTGGATTGAGATGAGCGCCACTGAATTGACCAACCGCATAGATGCCCATGGCCACGCCGAGGCCCCAGCCAAAGGTGATGACGATCCAGCCTCCGGCAGCCGCCTTGGATTCCTTGAGCACGACACCGGCTACCACGCCGCCGCCAAAGATGATCAGTAGCATCGTGCCAACCAGCTCACCGACAAACGGAGTCATGAAGAGGGGTCTCCCATTTTTCAATACCGGGTCCATCAATGAGGCAATCAACCCAACACCAGAGCCTGCAGGGGCAATATCTCGGGTTTATTGATTTCGTGACCGGGTATCGGATGGTTTGTTGTAGTGAATCCCGAACGTCCAGATGTTCGAAATACGCCAATTAGGTTCGAATACGAACAAACAATAGTGCGATAGCGAACAACCGACAAGCCCAAAAGAGCTCGAAGGGCTACACCTTTGGTCGTAGGGATAGTTGCGAAGGTGGGCGCTGAAAAGGGTTTTATGGCGGTGAAATCAGCGAATGACGGGGCTAGTGGCTATGGCAGAGGGCGCAGCGGGTACCGCAGGAAGGAGCGGTGGGAAAGGCATGTTCGGTGTTGATATCGAAATGTTCGAAAATGATGGCTCAAACGTTCAGCCATCCTGTTGAGGGGCGCAGGAGCGGAGCGGTGACGGCCGTCCGATGACGGCGTCAGGCGATATGTAGACGTACATCATGCTCGCGCAGTAGACGCGTGATGCTGGTGGGTGGTTCTCGGTCGGTGAAAAGGGCATGGAGCTGCGAGACATTGCCCTGGCGGACTACTGGGTTGCGATGGAACTTCGAGTGATCGGCAGCAAGAAAGACCTGGCGAGAGTTGCCGATGATCGCCTGGGCGACACGAACTTCCTGGTAGTCGAACTCCAGCAGCGAGCCGTCCTCGTCGATGCCACTGATGCCGATCAGGCCGATATCGACCTTGAACTGATGAATGAAGTCGATGGTGGCCTCGCCGATGATACCGCCATCCCGAGCTCGCACCTGGCCGCCGGCGACGATGACATTGAAGTCTTCCTTGTGGTGCAGGATGGCGGCGACATTGAGATTGTTGGTAATAATCTCCAGGCCCTGGTGTTCGAGCAGGGCCTCGGCGACCAGTTCATTGCTGGTGCCGATATTGATGAACAGTGACGCATGATTGGGTACCTGATGGGCAACGGCAGCGGCGATACGTCGCTTGGCGTCCAGGTTGAGCGTCTTGCGGGTGGCATAGGCGGTATTGACGGTGCTGGATTCCAGGCCTGCTCCACCGTGTACGCGACGTACACGTCCTTCGGCGGCCAGGGCATTGAGGTCACGGCGTATGGTCTGGGGAGTAACCGCAAAGTGTTCGGTCAACTGTTCGATGCTGGCGTAGCCTTGCTGGCTGACCAACTCGACAATGGCCGCATGGCGTTGTTGTTGATTCATGGAGGGTTCCGTCTTGAGGGACCATGGCATGATCGTAAACGAACATACGAGTCTTGGCGATGGGGAGAGGAGCGGCAAAGCGATACTGTCTTCCTGTACGTAACTCAAGGACTTGCATTTGTCTGCCAGCTGGGTAAAATACGCATCCGTTGTCAGGGCAGTCATTGCCCCGGAGCAGCTACAGGACCATAGCTCAGTTGGTTAGAGCGCTACCTTGACATGGTAGAGGTCGGCGGTTCGAATCCGCCTGGTCCTACCAGTATGCTGTTACCCGCCGGACATTGCAGGACCATAGCTCAGTTGGTTAGAGCGCCACCTTGACATGGTGGAGGTCGGCGGTTCGAATCCGCCTGGTCCTACCAGATTCTGGCAGCTGGTTGTCTGACAGCCTGACGTTGAAGGCCGCAGCATCGAACATCGAGAGATGCTCAGCCGAGAAGGTCTTCAAGCAAGATGCTCTTCAAGAGTGATACTCTTCAAGAGAGTTGCTCTTGAAAGAGAAGGTTTCCAGGACCATAGCTCAGTTGGTTAGAGCGCTACCTTGACATGGTAGAGGTCGGCGGTTCGAATCCGCCTGGTCCTACCAGAACGAAGCCCCGCAGCAATCGCTGCGGGGCTTTTTCTGTTCTTGGGGAAAGAGCTGTAAGCTATAAGCTGTAAGTAGTCCTCCGAAGCAGAAGGGTTGCCGGAAGTTGTCGCAGATTGGATGCTTTCCACGGCTTACGGCTTACGGCTTACGGCTTACGGCTTACGGCTTACGGCTTACGGCTTCCCCAGCTCCGTCACTTCCCGAAACACTTCCACCAGCCCTTCGATACCTGCCTGATCGTGCTCGCTGAAGCGGTCGGCTTTCGGGCTGTCCAGGTCGAGGACTCCCCACAGCGCTCCGCTGGCGTCGATGATCGGTACTACCAGCTCGGATTGTGAGGCGCTGTCGCAGGCGATGTGGTCAGCTATGGCGTGGACATCGTCGATGCGCTGGGTCTGGCGGCTGCGAGCCGCGGCACCGCATACGCCTTTGGAGAAGGGGATGGGGTTGCAGGCAGGTTTGCCCTGGAATGGGCCGAGAGAGAGCAGTTCCGGCTGGCGTTGCAGGTAGAAGCCGGCCCAGTTGAGGTCGGGAATCTCCTGCATCAGAAAGGCGCTGGTCTGGGCACTGTTGATCAGCCAGTCGCGGGTGTCGAGCAGGGCTCTCAGTTGGCGGGCGAGCAGGGCGTAGTCGGTCATGGGTGTTGCGTTCCCGGTAGCCGGAATGGAAGAAGGCCGGCACAGTGCCGGCCCTCCATCGATCAATACTGCGATACTTGTCTCAACAGGATGCGATCATTCCCAACCGGGAACGGCGGCACCCTTGAACAGTTCTTCGGCCTTGGCGGCGACTTCGTCAGTCTGGTAGGCCTCGACCATTTGTTGAATCTCCTCGCGGTCTTCGTCACCGGCCCGTACGGCGATGATATTGACGTAGGGGGACTCGGGACCTTCGCTGACCAGGGCGTCATCCAGCAACAGGCCTGCTGGCTGGGCAAAGGTGTTGTTGATGAAGGCCATGTCGACATCGGGCAGGATGTGCGGCAACTGCGCAGCCTCGATTTCCTGGAAGTCGTAGTCGTGCGGATTCTCGACGATGTTGAGCGGCGTGACTTCGAGGTTTTCCGGGTCGTCGAGCGTAATCAGACCCTGGTTGTGCAGCAGGATCAGCGAACGGCCCTCGTTCGATGGGTCGTTGGGCAGAGCGATGGTGGCGCCGTCCGGCAGTTCGTCGAGGCTGTCGTACTTCTCGGAATAGGCACCGATCGGATAGACAAAGGTGCGCCCGGCGATGGCGAAGTCGAAGCCGCGGTCACGCACCATGGCGTTCATGTACGGCTCGTGCTGGTAGGCATTGGCGTCGAGGCTGCCGTCCGCCAGCGCGGCATTGGGCGTAACATAGTCGGTGAACTCGATGATCTCGACTTCGAGGCCAAACTTCTCCTCGGCGATATCCGCTGCCACCTGCATGACATCGGTTTCCGGGCCGGCCACGGTACCCACCTTGATGTGGTGTTCATGGGCCAGTGCCTGGCCGATGGACAGTGACAGAGTGGATAGCGCCAGCGCGCCGATCAGTGTCTTGCGCATCGTTGTGTCTCCCTTCAACTCTCGTGACCAACGTGTCTCGTTGGCAGGTTTCGTCAGTTATGTTCGCCCGTTCCATTCATCGCTGGCTACTGCTTGACGACTACTGATTGCCAGCTACTGGCGTCAGTAGGCCATGGCGATACTGGTGCCAATGATAACGGAATAAGCAGGGGCTGTGTAATGCTGTTTGGTTATCAGTCCGATCAAGTCACTTGTGGTTGCTTCTGCGCACCAGATAATCGCCCAGGCTCTGCAGACCCTGAACCATGACCACCAGAATGACCACAGTGATCAGCATGATCGTTTCGTTGTAACGCTGGTGTCCATAGCGGATGCCCAGGTCGCCGAGTCCGCCGCCACCAACCGCTCCCGCCATCGCAGAATAGCTGATCAAGGTGACCACGGTGATGGTCAGTGCCGTGTAGATGCCACCACGCGCCTCGGGCAGCAGTACCCTGGTGATGATCTGCCAGGGGGTGGCCCCCATTGATTGTGCAGCCTCGACCAGACCCGGTGAGATTTCATTGAGCGCGCCCTCGACCAGTCGGGCCACGAACGGAATGGCGGCAATGGTCAATGGCACAGCGGCAGCCATGGTGCCGATGGATGAACCCACCAGCAGGCGGGTGAAGGGCACGATGGCCACCAGCAGGATAATGAAGGGGATCGAGCGGCCGATGTTGGTGACCACACTCAGTACGGACTGCAGTATCGGCTGGGCCAGAATCTGTCCCGGGCGAGTGACATACAGCAGTACACCCAGCGGAATGCCTGCTAGCGCAGCGATGATGCCGGAAATGGCCACCATGTAGATGGTCTCGAGAGTGGCCTCGAGGATCAGGTTAATCATTGCGCTGGACATGACCAAGCACCTCCACGTTTAGATCATGGGCCATCAGATAGTCGATGGCGCGTTGTGTGTCGTCAGCGTCGCCCATCAGTTCGGCGATCATCAGGCCCAGGGTGCGTTCCTGGATCGACTCCACCTTGGCCTGGAGAATGCTGACATCGACCCCGCACTCACGTGCCAGGCGCGAGATCAGTGGCGTGGCCACGGCATCGCCGGAGAAGCCCAGGCGCACCACTGGGTGGGTGTGCTCTCCAGAGGCATCGAGCAGGCGATCGATCAGAGCTCGGGGCGGCTCCAGTTCGAGGAAGTCGTTGAGGAAGTGGCGGCCGAGGCGTGTACGCGGAGCGGTAAAGAAATCGCCGACATTGGCCTCTTCGACCAACTCGCCGTCACTGATCAGGCTGACGCGATGACAGATGCTCTTGACCACTTCCATCTCGTGAGTGATCAGCAGGATCGTCAGGTTCAGTTTGCGATTGATGTCCTGCAGCAGCTCGAGGATTGATGCCGTGGTCTGTGGGTCGAGGGCTGAGGTTGCCTCGTCGCACAGCAGTACACTGGGTCGGCTAGCCAGTGCTCGGGCAATGGCGACGCGTTGTTTCTGACCGCCGGATAGCTGCGCGGGATACTGGCGCGCCTTGTCGGTGAGGCCGACAAGATCCAGCAGGGGCGTTACACGCTCGCGGATCTCGGTGCGTGATACACCCATCAGCTCCAGCGGCAGGGCGACATTATTGAACACGGTGCGTGAGGTCAGCAGGTTGAAGTGCTGAAAGATCATGCCGATGCCGTGGCGGGCCTTGTTCAGGTCTTCGCCTGACAGGAGGGTCAGTTCCTGACCGTCAACATGAACCGTGCCAGTGCTGGGGCGTTCGAGCAGGTTGACGCAGCGGATCAAGGTCGACTTGCCGGCGCCCGAAAGCCCGATCACGCCATGGATCTGTCCTCGGGGAACCTCGAGGTTGATGTTCTTCAGTGCGGTGACCGCGCGCGGGCCACTACCGAAGGTCTTGGAAACATTCTGCAGTCGTATCATCTCAGCCACTCGGTGGTGCCGATGACTGCGGGGATGGGCAAGGGGAAGGCAGGGTAGCCAGAGGGGCAGGGTGAGCGAAAAAAAGGCCACCCTTACGGGTGGCCATCAACGCTGGACACACCCTTTTAGCTGCACTTCACCCGACAACGCCTTGTGAGCGCTGACGTGCTGGCGCCCGCAATCCGGGTACAAATCGGCGCCTAAAAATGTAGCGGGCAAGCATAGGGGCGGCGGGGGCAAGTGTCAATGATCTGTACAGTAGAGATGGATATTCTGGCTGGAGATCTACCTCATTGGAGAAAAGTCCACTGACCTTGCAGCTGTATAGAGGATCTCCTGCTACGTCACTCCGATGCCAGGCAGCGGTATGCCAGACGTTCTCCGGATGCGCGAGGCGGGGGAAAGTGGTATCAATGAGCGCCTTGCCGAGCGGCGTATTCGGATACCCGCAGGCCATCAGCGAAGGAAAGTGAAGGGAGAGATTGCATGTTTACCGGTATCGTTCAGGGCACCGCTCGGGTGCTGGCCATCGAGGAGGCCGAGCAGTTCCGCACCCATGTCGTGGCGTTGGAGGACGACCTGCGCCAGCGGCTCGAGCTGGGGGCGTCGGTTGCTCACAACGGCGTGTGCCTGACGGTGACCGCCATCGAAGGTGAGCGCGTCAGCTTTGACCTGATGCGCGAGACTCTCAGGGTCACCAACCTGGGCGCCCTGGTCGTTGGTGATCGCGTCAATATCGAACGCGCGGCACGCTTCGGCGACGAGATCGGAGGTCATGCCATGTCCGGTCATGTCTCAGGCATGGCCGAGATGATCAGTCTGGATGAGGCCCCCAACAACCGTAGGCTGTGGTTCCGGTTGCCTGATGGCCTCGAGCGCTTCGTGTTTGCCAAGGGTTATATTGGTGTCGATGGCATCAGCCTGACCATTGGCGATGTTCGCGCCTTTGAGGGAAAGCAGGGCCGCGAGTTCTGTGTTGACCTGATACCCGAGACGCTGTCGCGAACCACGCTGAGTGATCGTCAACCCGGTGATCACGTCAATATCGAGATTGACCCCCAGACCCAGGCTATCGTTGAGACCGTAGAACGAGTGCTGGCTACGCGTAACTGAGCGAAAGGTGACGAATTCCACGCGAGGCGCGCCTATACCGACATATTGCCTATTCTGGTAGAGTGTCGCGCTTTTGCGGACGGCCTCGTCTCGTGCCTGGGCGTTGACAGCAACAGGTGACATCCCCTTGCGGGGTTCACACAAGCGATAGCGATTTCCTTTCGGCGATCTCACTTCAGGATCTGGCACATGTCCCATCCCGACTCCAGCAAGACAGAACACCATAACAAGAGTCTTCTCGACCGCTACTTCCGGCTCAGCGAGCATGGCACCAATGTCAGAACGGAGGTGATCGCCGGTATTACCACCTTCCTGACCATGGCCTACATCATCTTCGTCAACCCCAGCATTCTGGCCGAGGCCGGTATGGATGGCGGGGCGGTGTTCGTGGCGACCTGCCTTGCAGCGGCCATCGGCTGTCTGGTGATGGGGTTGTGGGCCAACTATCCGATCGCGCTGGCACCGGGGATGGGGCTCAATGCCTTCTTTACCTATACCGTGGTGCTGAGCATGGGCCACACCTGGCAGGTGGCGCTGGGAGCCGTGTTTCTTTCCGGCGTGACCTTCTTCATTCTCAGTGTGCTGCGTATCCGGGAGTGGATCATCAATTCGATTCCGCTGACGCTGCGCCTGGGCATCGCCGCTGGTATCGGCCTGTTCCTCGCTATGGTGGCACTGAAGAATGCCGGCATCATCGTCGACAATCCGGCCACCCTGGTGTCGGTGGGAGATCTGGCTCAGCCGGGACCGTTGTATGCGCTGGCTGGCTTCTTCGTGATCACGGCGCTGGCCTATCGTCGCGTTACCGGTGCGGTGATGATCGGCATCCTCGGTGTCACTCTGGTGGCGATTGCGCTGGGGCACAATGAGTTCGCTGGCCTGGTTTCGATGCCGCCGTCGGTGATGCCTACCCTGATGCAGATGGATATCGCCGGCGCCCTGGATGTGGGCATGATCAGCATCATCTTTGCCTTCCTGTTCGTGGATCTGTTTGATACCTCCGGTACTCTGGTGGGGGTTGCCCATCGCGGTGGCCTGCTCGACAGGGATGGCAAGCTGCCGCGTCTGGGGCGTGCGTTGATGGCAGACTCCACGGCAACCATGGCGGGTGCTGCGCTGGGTACCTCGACGACCACCAGCTATGTCGAGAGCACCTCGGGTATTGCCGCTGGTGGGCGCACAGGCTTGACGGCCGTGGTCGTGGCGGTACTGTTCCTTGCCAGCCTGTTCCTTGCGCCGCTGGCAGGCTCGATTCCTGCTTATGCCACGGCTGGTGCCTTGCTGTATGTGGCTTCGCTGATGGCCGGCAGCCTGGCCAGTGCCGATTGGGACGATGCCACCGAAGCCGCACCGGTACTGATCGCTGCTCTGGCCATGCCGCTGACCTTCTCGATTGCCGAGGGTATTGCGCTGGGCTTTGTCAGCTACCTGGCCATCAAGACACTCGCCGGTCGTTTTTCCGACCTCAATCCCGCAGTGGTGGTGTTGGGTCTGCTGTTTGCGATCAAGCTGATCTTCATCGATTGATACCCTGCACACCAGCCCAGTGACGACGTGATTTCACTGGGCTGTGTGGAGCATGGTTTCCACCCCTGCGACGAACACCGCTTCAAAGAGACATGTGATGAGTATCTACGGCGACTATATCAAGTCAGTCATTCGTACCGTTCCCGACTGGCCCAGCCCCGGGGTCAACTTTCGTGATATCACGCCGTTGCTGCAGAACAGCTCGGCCTTCCGCAAGTTGATCGACAGCTTCGTGCATCGCTATCAGGAGATGGATCTCGACGCCATTGCCGCCATCGATGCCCGGGGATTCATCATCGGCGCGCCTGTGGCTTATGAGCTGGGCTGCAGCTTTGTGCCGGTGCGCAAGAAGGGCAAACTTCCCTTCAAGACCATCAGCCAGACCTACACTCTGGAATACGGGCAGGCTGAGGTGGAACTGCATTCCGATGCCTTCCGTACAGGCGATCGAATCCTGATCATGGATGACCTGATTGCCACCGGTGGCACCATGCTGGCAGCCGCCGAGTTGATCTCCCGCTCCGGTGGACAGGTCGTGGAAACTGCGGCCATCGTCGACCTGATTGAGCTGGGTGGCTCGCAGAAGGTTCGCGAGGCAGGGCACAGTGTATTCGCCGTATGTTCCTTCACCGAGGACGAATAAGCTCATGAGCAGCCGATATCACCAGCATTTCACCGTTTCCTGGGACCAGCTCCATCGCGATGTTCGTGAGCTCTGCCACCGGCTGATGGAGCGTGATCTCAAGGGCATCATTGCCATTACGCGTGGTGGCCTGATTCCCGCGGCACTGGTTGCCCGCGAACTTGATGTTCGCCTGATCGATACCGTGTGCATCAAGAGCTATGACCACATGGACCAGGACGAACTTCAGGTTCTCAAGGGTGTGGATCACGATGGCGAGGGCTGGCTGCTGGTCGACGATCTCGTCGATACCGGCAAGACCGCTCGGGCAGTGCGCGAGATGCTGCCGCGTGCGCACTTCGTGACCATCTACGCCAAGCCGGAAGGGCGCCAGTTGGTGGACCAGTATCTGACCGAAGTGGCTCAGGACTGCTGGATCCAGTTCCCCTGGGACATGGGTGTGGCCTATGTCGAGCCGCTGGTCGACCAGCATCGTTCCACGGCGAAATGATGGCACTACCCCGGACGTGGTGACTCTGTTCTGGGGTAGTGACTCTGTTCTGGGGTGGCGAATATGCTTCAGGGATGGTGAACATGGCTCAGGAGTGGTGACGATGACTCAAGTGCTTCCCGACAGTTGGCAGAGATGGCTGGGTAGCGAGTTCGAACAATCCTATATGCAGGCATTGCGTGAGTACCTGAGGCGCGAGAAGGCTGCCCACAAGGTAATCTATCCGCATTCCTCGGACTGGTTTCGTGCCTTCGAACTGACGCCTCTGGACCAGGTCAAGATCGTGATCCTGGGCCAGGATCCCTATCACGGCCCGGGCCAGGCTCATGGTCTGTGCTTCTCGGTCAGGCCTGGTGTACGAACGCCGCCCTCGCTGGTCAACATCTACAAGGAACTGGCCCAGGATGTCGGCTTTCGGCCGGTGAACCATGGCCATCTCGAAAGCTGGGCTCGTCAGGGGGTGTTGCTGCTGAATACGTCGCTGACGGTCGAGCAGGGCAATGCCGGTTCACATCGCGGACAGGGCTGGGAAACCTTTACCGACAGAGCCATTGCCACAGTCAGTGCCGAGGCACCGCCCTCGGTGTTCCTGCTGTGGGGCAGCCATGCACGGCAGAAGAAGGCGCTGGTCGACACCCAGCGGCATCTGGTGCTGGAGTCGCCACATCCGTCGCCGCTGTCGGCTCATCGTGGTTTCTTCGGCAACCATCACTTCTCGCGTGCCAACGCCTTCCTGGCGGAGCAGGGACGCGAGCCGGTGGATTGGCAGCTACCCGAGCAACCCTGAACCTCATCGGAACGTTACCCCGGGAGGCGGCTTTATCGAACGTTATAGATGCGGTTAAAATGGCGCGCAATTTTGGGTTCACTGGTGATCAGTCGGTGTTCCTGTCCTGCCCGTCATCAGAGAGGTCTGCCCATGAGCGTCCATGCCATCAATCATCCCCTGGTTCAGCACAAGCTCGGCTTGATGCGCGAAGCCGGTATCAGTACCAAGAGCTTTCGCGAGCTGGCAGGAGAGGTGGCCAAGCTGCTCACCTACGAGGCAACGTCGGATCTGGAAGTGGAAGACTATCCCCTCGATGGCTGGAGTGGCGAAACCATCAACGTCAAGCTGCTCAAGGGCAAGAAGGTCACCATCGTGCCGATCCTGCGTGCAGGGCTTGGCATGCTGGAAGGGGTCACTGACCTGATTCCCAGCGCGCGCATCAGTGTGGTGGGGCTCTACCGCGACGAGGAAACGCTCGAACCGGTACCGTACTTCTCCAAGTTCGCCGGCGACCTGGACGAGCGCATGGCGATTGTCATTGACCCCATGCTGGCAACCGGCGGCTCCATGGTGGCGACTCTGGATATGTTGCGTGAACGTGGCTGTACCCAGATGAAGGTGATCGTACTGGTTGCTGCGCCAGAAGGTATCAAGCGGGTTCAGGATGCCTATCCGGATATCGAGATCTATACCGCCTCGGTGGATGAGCGCCTGGATGAGAACGGCTATATCGTGCCGGGGCTGGGTGATGCCGGAGACAAGATCTTCGGCACACGCTGATTCTTCTCTGGTTGGTGTAACCCGCGGCGCATGATTTCCGCTGTAAGCGACATGAAAAGCCCGATGTTCGTTATTGAACATCGGGCTTTCTGCGTTCTGGGGGCGACAAATGGAGGTATTCTTTCGTCGAGGTAGACAAAAGTAGGTTTAACGGAAGAAATTATTGTTAATCAATGTTCTGAAATTTATTGGCTGTTCTTCAAGCGGGAAAATGTCCAGTTTCGTTTAAGGACATCCGAGCGCAACTTCGAATCCAGGATACGTTAAATGAGGTATGCCCTGGCATTATGCCGAGGGATGGATTCGACAGCAGGATGGACGAACGCGTACATGTCCCTGAGCCTGGAAGCGGTTTCCCGTGTGGTGGCCAATGAAACACACCTTGATCAGATTTCCCTGACTCTGGACCCCGGGTCCTTCAATGTGTTGCTGGGGCGAACCCTGGCCGGCAAGACCTCATTGATGCGCCTGATGGCAGGTCTCGACCGTCCGAGCAGTGGACGTATCCTGATGAGCGGTGAGGATGTGACCGAGCGCGGGGTGCGCCAGCGCAACGTCTCAATGGTCTATCAGCAATTCATCAACTACCCCCATCAGACGGTGTTCGACAACATCGCATCGCCGCTGAAGATTGCGCGCGTGCCGCGTGACGAGATCCAGGCTCGTGTACATGAGGTGGCGAAGCTGCTGCATATCGAGCATCTCCTCGAGCGTATGCCGTTGGAACTTTCCGGAGGGCAGCAGCAGCGTACTGCCATGGCCAGAGCGCTGGTCAAGGACGCTGATCTGGTGCTGTTCGACGAGCCGCTGGTCAACCTTGACTACAAGCTGCGTGAGGAATTTCGCGAGGAGCTGGGCACACTCTTTGCCAGCCGCGACTGCATCGCGGTATACGCCACCACTGAGCCTGCGGAGGCGTTGGCGTTGGGCGGCCATACGGCGATTCTTCACGAAGGGCGCCTGATCCAGTACGGCCCGACGCCCGAGGTCTATCGGCAGCCGATGTCGCTGACTGCTGCCGAGATGTTTTCGGAGCCGCCGATCAATGTGCTGGATGGCTATATCCGTGGTCGAGAAGTGACCTTTGATGAGGATGTGCACTTTCCCCTCGATGAGGCGCTGTCTGCCCTGGCCGAAGGCCATTATCGATTTGGTGTCCGCCCGTCACATCTGGCGCTGGAGCGCCAGGCTGTCGATGATCTGGTGCTGGATGTGCAGGTGGATCTTGCCGAGATCAGTGGTTCAGAAACCTTTCTCCACGTGCACAACGACAAGGTGTCGCTGGTGGCCCATCTAGCGGGGGTGCACAGTTTTGCGGTCGATCAACAGGTAAGCCTGTACTTCCCGGTACATGGGCTCTATGCCTTTGATGACAGTGGTGCCACCGTGCATGCACCCGACGCATCTCCGTCGGCCGGCTCCCGGGGAGGTAAATAGATGGCCGAGATCACGCTTTCGCAATTGGCTCATAGCTATCAGGCCCAACCCTCTGGGGAGGCAGACTACGCCATCCGGCGAATGGATCATGTCTGGGAAGAAGGTGGTGCCTACGCCTTGCTGGGGCCTTCCGGCTGCGGCAAGTCAACCCTGCTCAATATCATTTCCGGGTTGCTGGCGCCCTCGAGCGGTGAAGTGCTGTTCAATGGCCGGCGGGTCAATGAACTGCCGCCGGAGGAGCGCAACATTGCCCAGGTGTTCCAGTTCCCGGTGGTCTACGACACCATGACGGTCTACGACAACCTGGCCTTTCCGCTGCGCAATGTGAAAACACCGGAGGAGACTGTTCGCCAGCGGGTCATGGAGGTGGCTGACAGCCTCGACCTTGTGGCGCAGCTCGATCGCAAGGCCCGTAACCTGACCGCGGACGAGAAGCAGAAGGTTTCCATGGGGCGCGGCCTGGTACGCGATGACGTGACTGCCATCCTGTTCGACGAGCCATTGACGGTCATCGACCCGCAACTGAAGTTCAAATTGAGGCGCAAGCTCAAGGAAATCCACCAGCGCTTTGCCGTCACCATGATCTATGTGACCCACGACCAACTGGAAGCATCGACCTTCGCCGATCGCATCGCAGTGATGTACGACGGGCAGATCGTCCAGTTCGGCACGCCTCAGGAGCTCTTCGAGCGCCCGACCCACACCTTTGTCGGCTACTTCATCGGCAGCCCCGGCATGAACTTCATGTCCATGGCGCTGCAGGGGGAAGGTGCTGATGGAGAGGAGGGCGATGAGCTGGTGGCCGATGGCCAGTCATTGGTATTGAGTCAGGCATGGCAGCAGGCGGTGCGCAAGGCACTGGCGCAGACCGACAACGTCAAGCTGGGAATCCGACCAGAGTTTGTAGAACTAGCTGTAGAGATGGTTGACGAGGAGGGCGATGACCGGGTGGAGGCTTTCCTGACGATGGTGGTGGAACACAGCCAGGATCTCGGTACCTATGCCATCTTCACGCTGCAGCGCGACGACCTGCGCCTCAAGGCGCGCGTCGAGGAAGGCCACCCGCTGCCCTTTGATGTTGCCCCGGGAACGGAAGTTCGGGTGCGTTTCCCTGCTCAGCGCTTCGGGCTCTACGTCGATGAATATCGCTGGGAGGTAGAGGCATGAACAAGGTTCGCAACAACCGGGCCTGGTGGTTGATCCTGCCGATGCTGGCGCTGGTGGCGTTCTCGGCCATCATTCCTCTGATGACGGTGGTCAACTACTCGGTTCAGGACGTCTTTGATCCGCACACTCGCTTCTTTACCGGCACCGAGTGGTTTGTGCAGATGCTCAATGATCCGTCGTTGCAGGCGGCACTGCTGCGTCAGTTCGGCTTCTCGCTGACGATTCTGGCCATCGAGGTGCCGCTGGGGATAGGTATCGCCCTGCTGATGCCGAAACGTGGTTGGCAGGCCTCGGCGGTGTTGATTCTGGTGACCTTGCCGTTGCTGATTCCCTGGAATGTGGTGGGCAGTATCTGGCAGATATTTACCCGTGGTGACATCGGACTGATGGGCTGGAGTCTGCGCGAGGTTGGCTATGCCTACAATATTACCTCCAGTCCGCTGGATGCCTGGCTGACCATCGTGTTGATGGATGTCTGGCACTGGACCTCGTTGATCGCGCTGCTCTGTTACAGCGGACTGAGGGCCATTCCTGAAGCCTACTACCAGGCGGCGCGAATTGATCGCGCCTCGCGGTGGGCGATTTTCCGCTATATCCAGCTGCCCAAGCTCACCAATGTGCTGGTGATCGGGGTGCTGCTGCGTTTCATGCACTCTTTCATGATCTACGCCGAGCCCTTCGTGTTGACCGGCGGTGGGCCCGGAAATTCGACCACATTCCTCAGTCAGTCGCTGGCGGTGATGGCAACCGCCCAGTTTGATGTCGGTCCGGCAGCCGCCTTCTCGCTGATCTACTTCCTGATCATTCTGCTGGTGTGCTGGGTGTTCTATACCCTGATCATGAATATGCAGAAGGATCGCGTGCCGGGAGGTGACCATGGCTGAAGTCACCCGCAAGGGATTTGTGTTGCGCCGTACGCTGTTGATGGCCGCCTACCTGGTCTTCGTGCTGCTGCCGATCTACTGGCTGGTCAACATGTCACTGCAGAGCAATAGCGAGATTCTCGGTGAGTTGACGCTCTGGCCTCAGCAACTCACCTGGGCCAATTACGCTCGCATCTTCACCGACTCGAGCTGGTACATGGGCTATGTCAACTCGATCATCTATGTGTTGATGAACATGGCCATCAGCATGGCGGTCGCATTGCCGGCTGCCTATGCCTTCAGCCGTTACAGCTTCATCGGCGACAAGCATCTGTTCTTCTGGCTGTTGACCAACATGATGGCACCGCCGGCGGTCTTTCTTCTGCCGTATTTTCAGCTCTATTACACCGTCGGGTTATTCGATACCCACATCGCCGTGGCTCTGGCGCATTGTCTGTTCAATATCCCGCTGGCGGTGTGGATTCTTGAAGGCTTCATGAGCAGTGTGCCGCGGGAGATCGACGAGACGGCCTTCATTGATGGCTACAGCTTCCCGCGCTTTTTCGTGCGGGTGTTCCTGCCGCTGATTCGCTCCGGCATCGGTGTCACTCTGTTCTTCCTGTTCATGTTCTCCTGGGTGGAGTTGCTGCTGGCGCGGACTCTGACCTCGACGGAGGCGCAGCCGATCGCGTCAGTCATGACACGCACACAGACGGCGTCGGGCATTGATTGGGGGACGCTTGCCGCGGCGGGTGTGTTGACCATTGTGCCTGGCATCCTGGTGGTTTTCTTCGTTCGTCATCATATCGCCAGGGGTTTCGCCCTGGGACGTACCTGAGGAGGCGGCTATGGACTGGATGGTCTGGACAGTACCGACTGCCATCTTCTTTGCAGCAATCGCGGCCCTGCTGGTCGGCATGACCATCTGGGAGCTGGTGTCACCCACGGTGGAGCGGCGGGGGTTCCTGCCGATGGCCACTACCCGTGGTGATCGCTTCTTCATCGGTATGCTGTCCGTCGCCTGGATTCATCTGCTGATGGGAGGTTTTACGTCATTGAGCCTGTGGCTGGCACTGGGCGTTTCGGTGGTCTGGATGCTGGTGCTGGTGCGTTGGGGTTAGTGCGATATCAACAACAAGAGGTGATTATGAAAACGACGTACAAGGCAAGTGCCTGGCTGGCTGCCGGGGCAATGCTCGCCAGTATGGGTGTGCTGGCTCAGGAGGATCGAACCGCTGTCATTGAACGCCTGGCAGATGAAGTGTTCGCCGACTCCACCCTGAGTCGAGAAGAGAAGATTGCCGAGCTGGAATGGTTTGCCCAGGCTGCCGAGCCATTTCGTGGCATGGAGATCAATACCGTTGCCGAAGGTCTGACCACTCATACCTGGGAGCGTGACGTTCTGGCGCCGGCATTCGAGGAACTCACCGGGATCAATGTGACCCACAACATCATCGGCGAAGGTGATGTTGTCCAGAACATGCAGACTCAGATGCAGTCCGGGCGCAATATCTATGATGCCTATATCAACGACTCCGATTCCATCGGCACCCATATTCGCTATGGCGCGACGGTCAATCTGAGTGAGGCGATGGACAATGAGTGGAAGGATCTGACGCTGCCGACGCTGGACCTCGAGGACTTCATCGGTATCCAGTACACCACCGGACCTGACGGCAGTATCTATCAGTTGCCGGACCAACAGTTCGCCAATCTCTACTGGTTCCGCTATGACTGGTTCCAGCGCGAGGATCTCCAACAGCAATTCCAGGAGATCTACGGATACGACCTTGGTGTGCCCACCAACTGGACGGCCTACCAGGACATCGCCGAGTTCTTCTCGGAGCATGTGGGGGAGATCGATGGCACCAAGGTCTATGGTCACATGGACTATGGTCGCCGCGATCCCTCGCTGGGTTGGCGCTTCCATGACTCCTGGCTGTCCATGGCGGGCATGGGAAGTCCTGGCGTGCCCTTCGGTAACCCGGTGGACGACTGGGGGATTCGCGTCGACGAGGAGAGTCATCCGGTCGGAGCCAGTGTCAGCCGTGGCGGTGCCACCAATTCACCGGCTTCGGTGTTTGCGGTCACAAAAATGGTCGAGTGGTTGCGTGACTATGCGCCGCCTGAGGCACAGGGTATGACCTTTGGAGAGGCCGGACCGGTGCCTGCCCAGGGCAACGTTGCCCAGCAGATGTTCTGGTACACCGCCTTTACCGCTGACATGGTCAGCCCCGAGGTGGCGGTGACCGATGACGAGGGCAATCCCAAATGGCGGATGGCGCCATCACCGGTCGGACCGTACTGGGAAGAGGGCATGAAGGTGGGCTATCAGGACGTGGGCGCCTGGACCTTCTTCAACTCGACGCCAGAGGACCGCCGCAGTGCTGCCTGGCTGTTCGCGCAGTTCACTGTTTCGAAGACGGTCTCATTGGAGAAGCTGATGGCCGGTCTGACGCCGATCCGGGAGTCGGATATCTTCTCGGACCAGATGACCGAGATGGCACCGAAGCTGGGGGGGCTGGTTGAGTTCTATCGCAGCCCCAACGAGTCCAACTGGACACCCACCGGTACCAATGTGCCGGACTACCCACGCATGGCTCCACTGTGGTGGCAGAACCTGGCGCCGGCGGTGAATGGTGATATCTCGGCTCAGGAAGCACTGGACAATCTGGCCAATGATCTCGACAACATCATGGCGCGCCTGGCCCGGGCCAAGGTGTTCTCGACCTATGAGCCGATCCTCAACGAGCCGCGTGATCCCCAGGAGTGGCTCGATGAGCCCGGTGCTCCCAAGGCCCAATTGGAAGATGAGATGCCCCAGGGAACCACCGTGCCCTATGACCAGTTGATGGAAGAGTGGATGGCGGCGGGCAGCCGTCAGTAGGACTTGATAACGGCTTGATCCGGCCCCCGTTGACAACCGTCAGCGGGGGCCTTCTACTGCCGGCTACCCCAATAGGCCATCCAATTTCCGACCGGGCACTGATACCATACCCCGGCCTGCAACGACTCACTCCCGGAGCCTCCATGTCAGATTCTCGAACACCCGCGACCACTGTGTCTGCGGGATCATTGCCGCGCCTGGTTCTCACTGGTGCGCAGATGTTGTTTGTCGCTTTCGGTTCGCTGGTGCTGGTGCCGCTGTTGACCGGGCTTGATCCCAACGTGGCGCTGTTCACTGCGGGTGTCGGCACCCTGGTGTTTCATTTCACTACTGGCCTCAGTGTGCCGGTCTTTCTCGCCTCATCCTTTGCCTTCATTGCACCGATCAACAGCTCCATCGCCAACTTCGGATTGTCCGCTACGATGGGCGGGATGATCGCGGCGGGGTTGGTCTATGTTGCCATCTCCCAGGCAGTAAGGCTCAAGGGGACTGCCTGGTTGCATCATCTGTTGCCACCGGTAGTGGTGGGGCCTGTGATCATGGTGATTGGTCTGGCGTTGGCGCCTGTCGCAGTGCAGATGGCAACCGGTGCCACCAGTGAGGACATTGGCTATGGTCGTGCCATGGTGCTGTCGATGTCGAGCCTGCTGGTGACCCTGGTGCTGGCGGTATTCGGTCGCGGTCTGCTGCGGCTGGTACCGATCATGGGCGGAATCGTGTTCGGCTATCTGCTGGCGCTGGTGATGGGTGTCGTTGATTTCACTCCCGTTCAGGAAGCTGCCTGGCTGGCGTTGCCGTCCTTCACGGCACCCAGTTTCCACTGGGCTGCCATTCTGTTCATGATCCCGGTGGCCATCGCTCCTGCAGTTGAGCACATTGGTGATATGGTGGCCATCGGTTCGGTGACCGGGCGCAATTATCTCGACAAGCCTGGTCTGCATCGCACACTGTTGGGTGATGGTCTGGCCACCATTACCGCCGGTATCCTGGGTGGGCCACCCAATACCACCTATTCCGAAGTTACCGGGGCAGTCACCCTGACTCGTGCCTTTGATCCCCGGATCATGGTTGTGGCCTCGTTCACCGCGATTCTGCTGGCGTTCTTCGCCAGGATCGGTGCAGTGCTGCAGACCATTCCCGCCCCGGTCATGGGTGGCATCATGACGTTGCTGTTCGGTTCGATCGCGGTGGTGGGCATGAACACTCTAGTGCGTTCCGGCAAGCCGCTGACGGCGCCGCGCAACCTGGTTGTCGTATCACTGGTACTGGTATTCGGCATTGGCGGGATGCAGATCGGCGGTGGTCAGTTCGCGCTTCAGGGGGTCAGTCTTGCCGCCTTCGTCGGGATTGTTCTCAATTTGATCCTTCCGCCAGCGAAGGAAGAACCCCACCATTGAACAGGGTGGTGCCCGTGAGTTTCCATTCACGAGGCACCGCGCCCTGGGCGATGGTGATCAAAGGATGATGCTTGTAACAAGAGGGTCAGGCGTGATGGAGCTCCTGGCCACCATCGGAAAAGGTCGGAGGCGTGTTGGCGCTGACGATGACGCATTCCTGGTCGCCTCGATTGCGGAAGCGATGGGGGAGCCGTGAGTCAAAGTAGTAGGCATCACCCGGGCCAAGCAAACCGACTTCGCCATTGACGGTGATCTCGATCTCACCAGTGATGACCACACCACCTTCCTCGCCATCATGCTCGAGCATATCCTCACCGGTATCGGCTCCAGGCGGATAGCGCTCATGCAGGATCGACATGCGGCGATCCGGGCGTCGGGCTGCGACCAGTTGCCAACTGAGCTGGCCATCGCCGATGTCGGTAAGTTCCGAGGCGCGGTAGAACGGGCTGGGGTGGTTGGGCTCGTCGCCGGCAAAGAAGGCACTGATCGATACCGGTAGGGCGTCAAGGATCTTCTTCAGCGAACTCACTGATGGGCTGACATTGTTGAGTTCGATCAGCGAGATCGTACTGTTGGTAACACCAGCCCGCTTGGCCAGCTCACGCTGAGAGAGCTGTTTTTCCTGGCGCAATTGGCGCAGTCGTGCGCCAACGTCAAAGCCTTCTTCCATGCTGATTTCCATCGCGGCATTGCCGCTGTCTGCTTCAGGAGTTGGTGGGTTTCCGATCGGCCGCCCTGGGCAGCTGTGTGATATGTGCAACAGATGATACCTGCTTGTATGGATCAGCGACACAGCGCGTTCATTGCAGGGCTTGAGTGAATGGCAGTAGTGGCCTGCCTGAGGCATCATTGAGAAATCACCGGAAGGATGCCCGATGTCTCGAACCCCATCGAGGGTGGGGAACAGCATCGTATTTCACCAACCGCGTACTGGATGATCGTGACTGTGAGGCGTTCGGGATGCAAAGGGCTCAGGAGGGAATCATGGATCCGGGAGCCTTGACGGGCCTGGTGCTGGCCGGAGGGCAAGGGCAGCGTATGGGAGGTGTCGACAAGGGGCTGGTCGAGTTTGCCGGAGCTCCCCTGGTGAGTTGGGCAATTCGATGCCTCAGGCCCCATGTGGGAGAAGTCCTGGTCAGCGCCAATCGACACCTGGAGCAATACGCCGCCGTTGCGGATCGTGTTGTCGAAGATATAGAAGCGGGGTTTCACGGCCCCTTGATGGGGATCTACAGTGGCCTTCGTGCAGCACGCTCCGAGTGGGTGGTGATTGTCCCCTGCGACAGTCCTCTGCTACCCGACGATCTGGTGGCACGCCTCGCGAGAGTGGTCGAAGCCGGCGCCGACATTGCCATCGCCGATGACGGTGAACGACGCCATCCGGTGGTGGCCATGATGCGGCAGGCCCTCCATCGGGATCTGGGGCTCGCGCTGGCGTCCGGGGAGCGTAAGGTGGGGCGCTGGTATGCACGCCATGAGTGCCATCCGGTGGACGTGTCCGATTGCGCCGAGGCCTTTACCAATCTCAACTCCGAAGCCGAGCGAAGCGCGCTCGAGAGTCACCTGAGGAGGCAGCATGACGAGTTCCACTGACGGGCGGCTGACGCTCGACCCGACCCTGCCGATTCTTGGTCTCGCGGCCTGGAGTGGCACTGGCAAGACCACGTTGCTTGAACAACTGTTGCCGGCACTGGGGCATGCAGGTATCCGCAGTGCAGTGATCAAGCACGCCCACCATGCCTTTGATGTCGATCAACCCGGCAAGGACAGCCACCGACTCCGCCAGGCAGGAGCCACACCCATGCTGGTGGCCTCCAGTCAGCGGCTGGCGCTGATGCTGGAGACTCCGGGTGAGGAAGACGCCGACCTGGCGATGCTGGTGCGTATGGTCATGCCGTTGCAGCCGGACCTGATTCTGGTCGAGGGCTTCAAGGCCTGGCCGCTACCCAAGCTGGAGCTGCACCGTGCCAGTCTCGGTAAGCCGCTGCTGGCCGAGGAGGATCACTGGATCCAGGCGGTGGCCTGTGATGAACCGCCTGCACCGTCGCTATCGGTGCCGATGCTGGACATCAATGACCAGTCGGCTGTGGTCGACTGGGTGGTCAAGTGGGTGCGTGATTGGCCATCGACCTGTCGGACCCTGATCGAGGAACGGCGGCGATGACCGGCAGTCTGTCATGCTTCGACGTTGGAGAGGAGGCGCTGAGTGTCGAGACGGCACGCCAGGCTCTGCGCGGGCTGATTCAGTCACCCTTGACCGGCGAAAAACTGGGCTGCGAAAAGGTGAGTCTAGCGAAAGCGCATGGGCGTGTGCTTGCCGAAGCGGCCGTGGCGGAGTTTGATGTGCCCGGTTACAGCAATTCAGCGATGGACGGCATTGCGCTCAGTTGGCCGCAATCCGACGTGCCCGAAGCCGGCTTGCCCAGGAAAGAGACCATGGCCCGGACATGGCGGCATGTCGGCGAGGCTCTGGCCGGACGCCCCTTCGTTGGTCGAGTCGGTGCTGGCGAATGTGTGACCATTACCACTGGAGCGCCGCTGCCTGAAGGCACCGACACGGTGATCATGCAGGAGCAGGTCACCTTGAGCGATGGCCGGGCGCTAGTGAAGGATGCCGACCGCGTGTGTGTCGGCCAGAATATCCGTCGTGCTGGTGAGGACATTGCCGCTGGTGAGGTGGTCGTGGTCGCTGGTAGACGACTCGATGCTGCTGCGCTTGGTATGCTCGCCTCTCTGGGGGTGGCCGAGGTTAGTGTGAGGCGTCAGCCCAGGGTGGCGATATTTTCCACCGGCGATGAAGTCATGGCACCGGGAGGTGAACGTACCGAGGCCTGCATCTATGATGCCAACCGTTTTTCACTCATGGGGTTGTTGCAGGAACAGGGGGCCGAGGTCATTGATCTCGGGATCATCGATGATGACCGTCAGGCGCTGATCCGTACTCTGCGAGAGGCCGCAGCTGACGCGGATCTGGTGGTCTCCAGCGGTGGTGTGTCGACAGGCCGGGCCGACCATACCCGAGCGGCGCTGGAGGCACTGGGGCGACTGGCCTTCTGGCGCCTTGCGCTGAGGCCGGGGCGCCCCCTGGCCTGTGGCCTGTTGACGGAGCGCGAAGTGCCATTTCTGGGTCTGCCTGGCAACCCCGTCGCCTGCATGGTCACTGCGCTATTATTCATGGTACCCCTGCTGCGTGAGATGCAGGGCATGAAGGCGATGACAGAGGTCTGGCAAGGTATTGCCGAGAGCCATTTCGATAGCCGTGCCGGGCGCACCGAGTTCAGTCGCGGCATCTACCGCGTGGATCCACAAGGGACCTTGCGCGTGGTCAAAACAGGTGCGCAGGGTTCCGGTATTCTATCGTCGATGATGGCGGCCAATTGTCTGGTCGAAATCAGCGAACAGAGCCAGGGAGTGGTGCCAGGTGATATGGTGACCATTCACCCATTATTCATATTTGCGTGAGGCACAGTTCAATGACGCTTACCCATCTCAATGCGCGTGGCGAGGCCAGCATGGTCGATGTGGGCGACAAGGCCACCACTCGACGGGAGGCGACGGCGAGCGGTGCGGTCTACATGGCGCCTGGTACGCTGGCGTTGCTGACGGATGGCAAGCTTCCCAAGGGTGATGTGCTGGCCACGGCGCGCATCGCCGGTATTCAGGCTGCCAAGCGGACTCATGAGTTGATCCCGCTGTGCCATCAGTTGGCGCTATCCAGTGTCGCTGTCGACTTTGATATCGATGATGATCAGGGCTGTGTTCGAGTATCGGCGAGCTGCCGCCTGGCGGGACGCACCGGGGTGGAGATGGAGGCGCTGACGGCGGTGTCGGTGGCATGTCTCACCTTGTATGACATGTGCAAGGCCGTCGACAAGGATATGGAAATCGGCGAGATTCACCTCGATACCAAGGTTGGAGGTCGTTCGGGGAGTTACCAGCGTGGTGACCGGCCGGCTGAATCCCGTGGCGCTGTGGTGTCTGCCGCCGGTGAAGCGCCTATCGTCACAGGGCCTGGTATGGGCGGCGAGATGGACCTGGGGTTGGTGCCTGGCGCGGAGCCCTGTGTACGGGTGAAGTGTCTCGCCGAGCTGCGTGAGCGTCTCGGTATCGGCGAAGTGGTCGTTCCGCTGGAGCGTTTGCCGAGTGCCGATATTGCGGGTTTGAAGACTGCGCTCAAGGCCATGGATGAGCGCTTTGCCAGACTTGATCAGGGGCGAGTGCTGTGTGCCGTCAATCAGGTCATGGCAGGGGAGGGTACGCACCTGACCAGTGAAGATGAGGTTGCGTTCTTCCCACCGGTGACGGGAGGTTGAAATGATACGTGTGCAGCAGGAGCCGTTCGATGCCGGGCTGGAACAGCAGGCGCTGGTGGCCGGGCGCACGGACATCGGGGCGGTGGTCAGTTTTACCGGTCTGGTGCGTGACTTCAATGAACGCCCGGAAGTCGAGGCGTTGACCCTGGAACATTACCCGGGCATGACCGAGGCGAGCCTTGCCGAAATCATCGAGGAAGCCCGTCAGCGTTGGCCGTTGACTGGTGTGACTCTGATTCATCGAATCGGCCGCCTGACACCCGGAGATCCGATTGTGCTGGTGATCGTCGCCAGTGCCCATCGACGCGATGCCTTTGAGGCCTGCGAGTTTCTCATGGATTACCTGAAGACCCGTGCCCCGTTCTGGAAGAAGGAGCATACCACCAGTGGTGATTACTGGGTGGCGGAGCGTGAGCAGGACCACGCCGATGCCAGACGTTGGGAGGTGAGTGCATCATGACTCAACAGTTGATCGACGACTTCGGTCGGCGCGTTTCCTACGTTCGTCTTTCGGTTACGGATCGCTGTGACTTTCGCTGTGTCTATTGTATGAGCGAGGAGATGACCTTTCTACCTCGCGCACAAGTGTTGACGCTGGAGGAAATAGCCCAGGTAGCCAGAGCCTTCACGGAGTTGGGGGTCGAGAAGATTCGGCTGACGGGTGGCGAGCCCCTCGTGCGCCGCAATATCGGCGATCTGGTCAGCACCATTGGTCAACTGCCGGGACTCACGGACTTCGCCATGACCACCAATGGCGCTGGTCTGAGGCGTCACGCAGTGGCACTGCGCCAGGGCGGCATGACACGACTCAATATCAGCCTCGATTCCCTGGATCCTGAACGCTTTCGGCGTCTGACTCGCACCGGTGACCTCAACAAGGTGATCGATGGCATTCATGCGGCGAAGGATGCAGGGTTCGAGCGCCTCAAGCTCAATGCAGTGGTGCTCAAGGGGCGCAATGACGATGAAGTGGTCGACCTGGTCGATTTTGCCCGTCGCCATGAACTGGATATCAGTTTCATCGAGGAAATGCCTCTCGGTGATGTGTCCGATCACTCCCGGGCAGAAACCTTCTGTTCCAGCGATGAGGTTCGGGAACTGATCGAACAGCATTATCCTCTGACCCAGACGACAGAAGCCACTGCTGGTCCTTCGCGCTACTTTCGCATGGCTGACAGTCATACTAGAGTCGGGTTCATTTCTCCGCATAGCCACAATTTCTGCAGCAGTTGCAATCGTGTTCGCGTGACTGTGGAGGGTCGCCTGCTGTTGTGCCTCGGCAATGAGCATTCAGTGGATCTACGAGCGATACTGCGCCGCTATCCCGGCGATAACGAGCGACTCAAGCAAACCATCATCGACGCCATGGCACTGAAGCCTGAACGCCACCATTTCAGCACCGACGGCGACGTGCAGATAGTGCGCTTCATGAACATGACGGGCGGTTAGCCGATCTGAGGTCACTGACTTTTCATTGGTCGGCCTTTATCCCCGATTCCTTATCACTACACCCAAGTGTCTGCTGATTGCAGGATGGCTCATGTGACGGTTGGTGCATGGGCCTTTGGCCGTATGGGGTAGTGAAAAGGATTGATCGAGAATGTTCCGACCCTCAGCGCACAAGGTATCAATGACCCAATGGAATCCCTGGACGCCACGGCGTTCTGGAGTTTTCCGAGACACTGAATTATTTGAATATGCAGTGACTACTTCCAACGGATACGAAAAGCAGTATTGTCGAGGGAGGAACTTGACAGTCCGGTTGTCTGAAACATCGTGGCGACCGCGGGTATTTTTTTATGGACATTAAAAAAAATCTCAACGATATTCTTGCCAAGACTAGTGGAGAGCATATACTTTTCATCAAGTGAATATTGCTATCCTGTGATCGTGTGGAAAGGCATGGAGGGATAATATGTCCAGTGAATCTCTTGAGCGTATTGCTCGGAACAAGAATGTGGCACGTGCCGCAGCTCGTCAGCTCAGCATGGAACAATTGCAGAAGCTGGCTGAGGTCGTCGAGGAAGTGATTGCACAGAAGAAGGATGAAGATCGCCAGCGCCTGGAAGACGAAGCACAGAAGGCACGCAAGCTGGCAGAGATTCGTGAGCAGATCACTGAAGCTGGATTGTCTCTGGATGATCTGGTCGCGGAGCAGCCCAAGCGCAAGCGTGGTCGTCCGCCGAAAAACAAGCAGTGATCAGCGACGCTTCAGGTCTTCAGGTTGGCAGTCAACAGAGGCCTGTAGCAAGCTGTTGAACGTGGATGCGTCAGGTGAGTGATAGCGGTCTGTATCCATGGTCGCTGCCGACATCGTAGAATCCCGGCAAGCCGGTTCGAGATGAAGATTCTCGAACCGGCTTGTTGCATTACAGGGGGCGTCGGTCGTGAAACAGGAGATGGAGACGTCAGCCGAGCAGATGGACGGTTGCTGTCTCGGTAAGGCTCAGGTTGGCACACATAGGGGGCGTCATCTATGGCAATAGCATTCGCCATGGCGCCATTGGGAGTCGGGCTCAGGTAGGCAACCCATCGAGCAGAAACTCGGCTTCGGTGGCCACCAATTGCAGCTGCACGTCGGGCGCATGTTGCACATGTTCGGACAGCCAGTGCGTGATTCTCGAGTGCAGTAATCGACGTAGGCCTGAAAGCGTATCGGTGGTGATCTCGTCGAGTTGCTCGTCCATCCACTCACAGAAGCTGTCTTCATCCAGTGGGCTACTCTCACTGTCATCCAGCATCAAGCGCCCGATCCGTGTCCAGCCCGTTGCGGTAGCGGCAAGTGTCATGGCGACAAACAGTGTGCCATGGGCCGACACTCGGGCATTGTCCGATGCATTCATGGGGCTCAGTGCATTGCGCTGGACCAGGCAGACCTGTTGAGGGTGGCGCTGTTCGACACTCAGGCCGGTTTCATCGAAGTGGACGACATCGCCGTTGGTCGGCACCAGGTCTGCGGTAATGCCCAGTCCTCTTGCAAGCTCTATATGTGCGGTCTGGTGGATGGGCTCCCCATGTACCGGTAGCAGGTAGGCGGGCTGTACCCAGCGGTATAGCTGCTCGAGTTCCTGCTGGGCCGGGTGACCGGAAGCATGTAGTTGCGGATGGGTGAACTCGTCAAGGATACGGACGTCGAAACGGGCCAATCCCTTCTTGAGGCGTTCGATGAGGTGCTCGTTGCCCGGAATGGCCTTGGCCGAAAAGATCACACTGTCACCGGTGGTCAATTCGAAATGGGGGTGCCTCCCCTGAGCCAGACGAGACAGAGCAGCGCGTGGTTCGCCCTGGCTGCCGGTGGCAATGACCAGCACTTCCTCCGGGGGCAGGTAGCCGAGATCGTTGACAGGAACCAGCGGAGGGAAGTCGTCGAAATAATCGAGCTGACGTGCCAGTGCCACCATGCGCTCCATCGAACGTCCCAGCAGACTGACACGTCTGTTGCATCGCGTGGCAGCGCGAGCGATCGACAGGACGCGAGCGAGGTTACTGGCGAAGCAGCTGACCACTACGCGTCCCTCGCACTGACTGATGGTGTCGATAAGGGCCTGGGCAACCTCGTGCTCGCTGTGCGAGTGTCCCGGGACATTGGCATTGGTGGAGTCACCCACCACCAGGTCGACGGGCGCCAGGCTGCGGAACAGCTGTTCGTCCACGGGGGAGCCGATCACCGGCTTCGGGTCGAGTTTCCAGTCACCGGTGTGCAGGACACGGCGAGAGCCTGCCTCGATGAGTAGTGCACAGCTTTCCGGGATGGAGTGGGGGACCGGCAGTAGCCGAACATTGAAGGCGTCGGTACGGCAGGCATCACCGGGCTCAATGACCCTTATGGCAGAAGCGGCCAGTCCCTGCTCGGTGAAGCGTGTGCGGAGCATCGCCGCGGCGAGGGGCGTGGCGTAGATCGGACAGCCCCAGTGAGGCCATAGCCATACCACCGCACCGATGTGGTCTTCATGCCCATGGGTAATGATCAGGGCTTCCGGTGAGAGGTTCAGCGCCTTGATGGCCTGTGGGTCAGGCACCTGTAGCGGGTTGCCGTCGAGGTCCTGACGGATGAGCATGCCGCAATCCACAGCAATCCAGCTGTCGAGATAGCCATACAGGGTCAGGTTCATGCCGACTTCGCCACAACCTCCCATCGGTAGTATGCGCAGTGGTGGGCGGCGGCGGCGGCGGATCTGAACCTTGGGTGTCGGCATCGCATCAGGCATCGTGGACGGAATTCCACCACTATACGGGAAGCGTCGAGGTCCTCTCAATCGGTGTGACTGTTCTGCGTCATGGCACCGTGCCGTACGCAGGGGTTTTCGCTACAATGCCGCTCCTCAGAGACCTGTTTCCATCGAGAGTGTACCCATGTCGCATTTTTATCGTCTGGTGGTGTCCTGCCCTGATCGTCTGGGCATCGTGGCCAGAGTGTCGAACTTCATTGCCGGCCACGGCGGCTCCATCACCGAGGCGAGTCAGCACTCGGATCTCGAGACCGGGCGGTTCTTCATGCGCTACGAGATTCTTGCCGACTCCATCGGTATGTCGCTCGATGAGCTGCGTGACGCCTTTGCGCCGGTGGCGAGGGAATTCGATATGCAGTGGGCGCTGCGCGATACACAACAGCGTCAGCGCGTGGTGTTGATGGTATCGAGGGAGTCCCACTGTCTGGTCGACCTGTTGTATCGCTGGACGGCGGAAGGCCTCGACTGCGACATCGTGGCGGTCATCTCCAACCATGATGACCTGCGCGGCATGGTCGAGTGGCATGGTATTCCCTACCACCATGTGCCGGTCAGCCCGGATAGGAAAGACCAGGCGTTTGCCCGGGTGGAAGGGCTTATTGAAGAGTACCGGGCGGATGCCATCGTGCTGGCGCGCTATATGCAGATTCTACCGCCGGCCCTGTGCCGGAACTATGCCGGACAGGTGATCAATATCCACCACAGCTTCCTGCCGTCCTTCGCTGGTGCCAGACCCTACCACCAGGCCTACCAGCGCGGGGTCAAGTTGATCGGCGCCACCTGCCACTATGTTACCGAGGAGTTGGATGCCGGCCCGATCATCGAGCAGGATATCCATCGAGTCAGCCACTGCCACACCCCTGCTGATCTGGTGCGTTTCGGCAGGGATGTGGAGAAGACCGTGCTGGCTCGAGGGCTACGTTGGCACCTCGAGGATCGTGTCATCATTCACGGCAACAAGACAGTGGTCTTTGCCTGAAGGCAAGGCCCTGGCGAAGCCCTGCGAAGCGGCGCCGAGGGCTCAGCCGCAGCGTACCCTTGAGGGTAGCGGTTGAGCCTCGGCGTGAACTGCGCAATCCGGGTTGTAATGTAGTCCGCGGGATTCGCGTCTCTGCTGAGCGCTGGCAACGGTCAACAGGGACAAGGTCAGCGCCTGGCGGCAGGCCATCAGGCTGACGCTGGGCGCGGCCTCAATGTTACTTTCCTCGATTTCCTTCTCGAGCTGCTGGAGTTGCGCCAGAGCACTGGCCAGTCCGGCGTCGCTGCGCACGATCGCCACTCTGGCACTCATGATTTCGCGCATGTGCTCACGCCACTGCAGGATCTGCGATTCGGAGACACTCCTGCTTCCCCAGCGAGCCGGGACAATATCCGCCTTCTGGTGTGCCCTGGCCTGTTGCAGATGATGTGCCGCGGCACGGGCAAAGACCAGGCATTCAAGCAATGAGTTGCTGGCCATGCGGTTGGCGCCATGCAGGCCAGTGTAGGCGACTTCCCCCACCGCATGCAGTCCTTCCACTGCTGTGGCGCCGTTCAGGTCGGTAGCGATGCCGCCACAGCTGTAATGGGCGGCAGGCACAACCGGAATGGGCTGCTGGGTGATGTCCAGGCCGCGGTTCAGGCAGTGGTTATGAATGGTGGGGAAATGGTGGCGGATCGCCTCGGCCCCCAGGTGGCGAATGTCGAGCAATACATGATCGGAACCGTATTGCTGCATCTGGGCATCGATGGCGCGTGCGACCACATCGCGTGGTGCCAGTTCAGCTCGCTCGTCGATGCCCGGCATGAAGCGCTGACCGTGAATGTTGAGCAGGATACCGCCTTCACCGCGAACTGCCTCGCTGATCAGGAAGGGCGAGCCTTCGGGGTCATACAGGCAAGTGGGGTGAAACTGCTGGAATTCGAGGTTGGCCAGTTCGGCGCCGAGGCGCCAGGCCATGATCATGCCTTCACCGCTCGCCGGGCTGGGGCTGGTGGTGTGGCGGTACAGGCCGCTGGCGCCACCGGTGGCCAGCACCGTGTTCTCGGCAAGAAGTTCATGGACGTTGCCTGTGTCATCCAGGCAGCGAGCACCACGGCAGGTGCCGGCCGTGTCGCCGATCAACTCGATGGCCGTCAGGTCGTCGCGCACCTGAATGGAGGAGTGCGCCAGAGCCTTGTTGAGCAGCGTATCCGTTACCGCTCGTCCGGTAGCATCATCGGCATGGATGATGCGCCGCGCATTGTGGCCGCCTTCTCGAGTCAGGTGATAGGGATATCCCGACTCGGGGTCGGAGTCCGGCGTGAAGGGCACACCCATGGACAGCAGCCACTGGATGGCTGCAGGGCCCTGCTCGACGGTGAAGCGCACGGCGGGCTCCTCGCACAGTCCGTCACCGGCGACGAGGGTGTCCTGAATGTGTGCTTCGACATCGTCGGTGGGTGACAATACCGCCGCAATCCCCCCCTGGGCCCAGCGACTGGCTCCCTGAGCCTCTTCCCCGGGACGCAACAGCGTGACCCGCCGATGGTCGGCAATTTCCAGCGCCATGGACAGGCCGGCGACACCGCCGCCGATGATCAGTACCTCAATGGGAGCCTGGGTCATTCTGACTTCCTTCCTTGCTGTCGAGGCGCTGAGCCTCGTGAAGCCCGTGACGACCTGCGCGACGACGCAGGCGCTTGCTGGGTAGGCGCTCAAGACTGGCCAGGCGTTGCGCTGTGCTTGCCGCCACTCGAGCCAATTCGCGATTCAACCATAGATAGCCGCTGGGACTGAACAGCATGCGGCCATCGGTGCCGCGTGCACCCACTGCCAGCTCGGCAAAGCTGTGTAGCTCGAAGGGGCTGATATCCGTTGATATGGGCTGCCCGGTGCGGACTTGAAAGGCGAGGGTGCCGAGGTCTCTTGCCAGACTGTGTTGCTGGTCGCGCAGTCCCTGCATGGCATTGATTCGGTCATGGCCCTCGCGAGTGGTCCAGTGGGACTCCAGCAGCAGCTCGATGGTGGACAGCATGCGTCGCTGATACGAGATCAGTTCGTCGACTTCACCGCGACTCAGGCGACCTTCACGATGAACGGCGTCAACCAGCCCGCGTTGCTTGACCAGCAGGGCGCTGGTGGCCTTGAGCAGTTCGCGGGTGTCGACCCCCGGCGCGGAGGTAGCCGAGGTGTGGGCATGATAGAGCCTGGCCAGGCGATCGAGATTGTCGGCCAGCATGAAGCGCAGAACGTCAGTGGCCTTGTGGGGCAGTATCACCAGAGTGGCAGCAATGCCGATCAAGGTTCCGATCAGCACATCGGCACTGCGCCACAGGGCGACACTGAAGTCCGGGGCGCCGTTACCGATAACCAACAGCAGGCTGATGGCAAACATCAGGCCGGCATAGGCCTGCCGGCTCGAGAATACCAGCCAGGTTGCAATGGCAATCGCCACCAGGGCGCCGATCTGGACTCCCCTGCCGGGGATTGGCAGGCTGATCAACAGCAGACCGATCCCCGCTCCGACCAGGGTTCCGAGCAGGCGCTGTCGTCCCTTGTCGAGTACCCCACCGATATGTGGCAGGTTACCCATCACCATTACGGTGCTGACCAGTGCCCAGCTACTGTGCTCCAGGGGAAACAGGTGAACAACGGCGAAGGTGACGGTCAGGGCGATGCTGACACGCAGCACGTGAAAGAGTCGCCGATGGCGATAGTTGATGTAGGGGTCTCGCAGGCGGCCCAACAGCATTCAGCAAGCCCCCCGTGGTCGAGTGGACAATCGCTGGGCGAGGGTCTTCAGAAGGTCGCTCAAGGTCGTCGATCTGCCGGCTGATTCACGAACATGGATGGGGGCGATATTCTACCATGGAGCCCGTCTGGCGTCGCGGACGCGGGGCGGTGGCGCAGGGATGTGCCGCCGAAAATCAAATCGATCACGATGAGCTATTTGATTGCCATGTTAATAATAAGAGCTGTTGGTGGAAATGGCTGGGTGGCTTGAATGTTCAGCCAATAGTCACCTTCGCTGCCAGAAAGTCCAGAAAGGCTCGCACCCGCAAAGGCAGGTAGTCACCCTGTCCGACATAAAGGGCGTGGATCTCCTCCGTATCCCCCGGGTTGCAGTCCTCCAGTACCGCCACCAGTCTACCGCTAGCGAGGTCCTCTGCGGCCTGAAATTCCGCCAGCCGAGCCAGGCCCATCCCCGCCAGTGTCAGTCCACGCAGGGCTTCACCGTCACTGACCTGCGCATTGCCCGAAGGGATGACCACCTGCTCTCGGCCAGCGTACCGCATGGGCCAACCTTGTTGAGCTCGTGTGTAGTTGGCACTGAGCAGGTTGTGGTTCTTCAGGTCACCCGGGGCGTGGGGGGTACCGTGTTGTTGCAGGTAAGCGGGGGCCGCCACCACTATCATGCGTGTCTCACCGAGCTTGCGCGCGACAAGAGACGAGTCCTTCAATGGGCCGGCACGGATCGCCACATCGGTACGCTGCTCAAACAGGTCCATGACGGTATCAGTGAGCACGATATCAAGCTCCACCTGGGGGTAGCAGTCGGCGAACTCCGGTACCAACGGAAGCAGGAAGTGGTGGCCGAAGGGCACATTGGCATTGACTTTCAGGTGGCCGCGAGGAGCATTGCGTGCGCTGACGCAAAGTTCGGCTTCTTGCAGGTCGGCGAGGATGCGCACACCTCGCTCGTAGAAGGCGCAACCTTCCGCCGTGAGTTGCAGTTGGCGTGTTGAACGATGGAGCAAGCGAGCGCCCAGGCGATCCTCGAGGCGTGATACCAGCTTGCTGACGGCCGAGGGTGTCATACCGCTCGCACGAGCGGCCGCTGAAAACCCTCCCAGGTCGACCGATCTAACGAAGATTTCCAGTTCACCTGAGCGGTTCACATCCTGGCGTGCCATGACGAAACATCCTGTGATTTCAATTCATGAATGTTGTTCCTTTATGCAGTCTAGTTGAAGGGGAGAATTGAGCCCATCATTACGACATTCATTGTCGATGAGGGCACCAGCATGAAAAGCATCCGTCAGTTCAGTCAGGTCTTCGCCATGGCGCTGGTCCTGGTGCCAGGTCTGTTCTCGCCGATGAGTCAGGCGTCGGGCGAACGCTCGAATTGGGTCGCCACCTGGAGTGCCAGCCCTCAGCCGGTATGGGGGGATGAGCTGTTGTTTCCGACGCGGGTACCTGAGCAGTTGGAACAGCAGACCGTGCGTCAGGTGGCGCGTTTGAGCCTGGGAGGCAAGCGTCTGCGCATCGAACTTTCCAATGCCTACGGCTCACGACCGGTCACCATCGGCAAGGTCAGCGTGGCGTTGGCGGGTATGCAGGATGCGATTGACGCAGAGACGTTACGTCAGGTGATGTTTGATGGTAGCCCCACTGTCACGATTCCTGCAGGTGCCTCCATGACCAGCGATCCCGTAGCTCTGGCGGTGGAGCCGTTGGGGCGAGTGACGGTCAGTACCTATCTGCCCGAGGAGACACCGTTGACTACCTTCCATTGGGATGGTCGGCAGACCAGTTGGTTTGTTGAAGGAGACCAGGCTGATGCTCCACAGCTGGTGCGTGGTGATGACGTAGCGGAAAGCACTACCGCACGAGTGCTGTTGACGGGTATCGACGTTGCGGTCGACACCGATGCTGATGCACGAGCGGTGGCAGTGATCGGTGACTCCATTACCGATGGTGCCGGGGCTAGCCTGGACGGCGACACTCGTTGGCCGGACTTTCTTGCCGAAAGGCTCGCGCCGCACGGTGTTGCGGTCATCAATGCCGGTATCTCCGGTGGACGTCTGTTGTCTGATGGAATGGGAACGAGGGTGGTAGATCGCCTGCGCCGGGATGTGCTGGACAAGCCGGGGGTGCAGGATGTCATCGTTCTGGTGGGTATCAATGACATCGCCTGGCCCGGAACTGCCCTGTCTCCCAATGGGGTATCACCAAGCCTGGAGGCAATGACCGAGGGGTATCGGCAACTGGTCGACCAGGCTCATGTACGGGGCATTCGCGTCATTGGAGCGACGCTCACTCCTTTTTCAGGCGCCTTGCCTGGCACTGTGCTGGACAACTACTACGATGCGAAAAAGGACGCGCTGCGACAGCAGGTGAATGAATGGATTCGCTGCAGCGGAGTGTTCGATGTCGTTATCGACCTTGATGCGGCCTTGAGAGATGAGTCCGCGCCGTCTCACCTTGATGAGAGATTTGATTCGGGAGATCGCCTGCACCCCGGTGACGAGGGGAATCGGGCCATGGCCGAGACGGTTGATCTTGATAATCTGTTGTCGGTCCAGGGGGAAGGGAACGCGACTCCACTGCCTGCCTCCTGCGCTGGATCTTGAGATATGTACCGACGTTATGCCATCCATTGCCAACAGGATTGATCTACATGAGTGACTGGACTTGCCGAACAGGAGGTTGCCGATGCGGACGATTGCGCTTTCGCATCACGGCCTCGCCGATCATGACCATGGCTTGCCATTGCCGAGGCTGCCAGCGCATGACGGCCAGTGCTTTCTCGCTCAGCCTCACCGTGCCCGACGCCGGTTTCGCCATCGAGAAGGGGACACCGGTCGCGGGTGGCGCCCGGGAGCTGGAAGGGCTGCAGCATTCCTGCTGTGATCACTGCAAGAGCTGGGTCTTTACCCGCTTTCCCGCCATGATGGGGGAATACGTCAATGTCCGCAGTACGCTGCTCGATGAGATCGACGATATTGCTCCCTTCATGGAAACCTGTACCGCCGAGGCGCTAGGCTGGGCCCGTACTCCGGCAGTGCATCGCTATGAGGGATTCCCGCAGGCCGATGAGTTCCACACCCTGATGGCGGAGTATGCGGAGCGTTAAGACACCCTGGAGCGTGATGAGCGACTGAGAGATCGCTTTTCTGGTGGGGAAGGGCGCAGGATCCTGGCCTGGAACTGCAGTGGTGATGTGTCGGAATGGCACCGCTGCAGTTTTACTGAGTTTTCCAAAAGCGTTTGACAGTCACCGACTTATACGTATAATACGTCCTCGAGTCAGGCGGGAATAGCTCAGTGGTAGAGCACAACCTTGCCAAGGTTGGGGTCGCGAGTTCGAATCTCGTTTCCCGCTCCATCTCCAATAGAGATGCCGACTCAGTGAGGCTGGATGGCAGAGTGGTCATGCAGCGGACTGCAACTCCGTGTACGCCGGTTCGATTCCGACTCCAGCCTCCATTTTTCTTCTGATGTGCCCCGCGATACGCTCGAACTCCCAGCCCGGATGGCGAAATTGGTAGACGCAAGGGACTTAAAATCCCTCGGTGGCAACACCGTGCCGGTTCGAGCCCGGCTCCGGGCACCAATCACATCAATCCTGTTCTCTCTCCGCTCTCTCCATATTCCGGTCGACGATATCGGGCCGCATTGCTGGCTCCGTATGCGTATTTCGACCAACTGATGAGCTCCACATCAAGTTGTAGACGCGAGTACCGATGGGGCACGACGCCATCGGCAGGCCCATGTACGAAAAAAGCATGTATGAAAAAAAGCATGTGTGAAAAAAAGAGAGTTGTGCCCGTTCCGGCATAGCGGTCGTCGATTCACGGGATCATCATGGTAAGGTGCTGGAAGCCTGCAGTTCCTGTTGCTCAGGCTTCCGGAGGGGGGCTCCTCTGGGCTCCCGCTGGCATCAACATGGAGGATGCGCCTTGCTGTCCATTGCTCTCGCGACTGTCGCCACCCTGCTCCTTGGTATCACTCTCCTGGCCCGTCTACCCGTCCATTGGTGGTGGATACGTGCTTGCGAGTTTCCGCGCATGCAGATCGCCTCCCTGGCACTGATGACACTGCTGCTTGCGCCTTTTGCCGAGACACCCTGGCAGTGGCTGGCTCTGGTGGGCGGGCTTGCCACGTTGGTGATTCAGGCTTGCTATATCCTGCCCTGGACCCGACTCTGGCCGGTTCAGGTACAGCGTGCAGAGTCTGGCCATGACGAGCGCTGCGTGCGTCTGTTGGTTGCCAATGTGTTGACGCCCAACCGCAATGCGGAGGGGCTGATTGCTCTCATCAATCAGCATTCGCCGGATATCGTGTTGACGCTGGAATCCGACGACTGGTGGGGGCAGCAACTTGACGCTGCTCTGGCGAGCCAATGGCCCCATGCCGTGCGCATTCCCCAGGACAACCTCTATGGCATGCATCTCTATTCACGGTTGCCGCTGGTATCACCGCAGATCGAACGGCTGATCCAGGATGACATCCCCTCCATCTCGACCGGGGTCACTCTAGATTGCGGGGACGACATCCAGTTGTACGCCGTGCATCCACGCCCACCGGCGCCAAATGAAAGCAAGGAGTCCTTGTGGCGTGATGCTGAACTCCTGCTGATCGGCAAGCGCATCCGTGATGACTCCGTACCGACGCTCGTGGCCGGAGACCTCAACGACGTGGCGTGGTCGCGCACGACCCGTCTGTTCTGTCGCGTCAGTGGCATGCTCGATCCTCGTCGCGGCCGCGCCATGTTCAATACTTTCCATGCCCACTATCGGTTGCTGCGCTGGCCGCTCGATCACGTCTTCTCGAGCGAACATTTCACGCTACGTGATCTGCGGCGCCTGCCCGAATTCGGGTCGGATCATTTTCCGATTCTCACGACACTTTGCTACCGTCCATCTCGCGCCGATGAGCACGAGAATCCCGAGGCAGATCACGACGAACATCAGCAAGCCAATGAGACGATCCGGGAAGGCAAGGCACGCGGTCAGGAAGACTGAGCTGCTGCCATTTCAAGGCGATGCGGCGTGTGCTTTCAATGGCAGGAGTGGGGCGCACAGGTCCGGGATTGGCTGTACCGGGGTAGAAAAGCACGACGCCAGCATGAGCTGGCGTCGCGGTACTGGTATATCGATCTACGCCGAGGCGTTACATCGAGCGGCTCAGTTCCGGCCAGGCGGCCCGCAGATACTGAATCATCGACGATAGGGTGAGCAGGGCGGCGACGTAGAGTATCACCACGCCGAGTTCGGCAATCAGATGGCCCGCCGGGAAAGCGAGCAACAGCAACAGTGCCACCATCTGCAGTGTGGTCTTGACCTTGCCGATCCAGGAGACGGCCACCGAACCGCGCTTGCCCATCTCTGCCATCCACTCACGCAGGGCAGAAATGACGATTTCCCGGCCGATGATCACCAGGGCGGGGAGCGTCAGCCACATGGCATCGTAATCCTCGATCAACAGCGCCAGTGCGACCACCACCATCAACTTGTCGGCCACCGGGTCAAGGAAGGCGCCAAAAGGCGTTGACTGGTCCCAGCGGCGGGCCAGGTAGCCATCCAGCCAGTCGGTGATTGATGCCAGAGCGAACAGCGCCGCTGCCACGGGCATGCTCCAGGAGAAGGGAAGGTAGAACAGCACCACCAGCAAGGGAATGAAAACGATGCGAGCGAGTGTCAATAGATTGGGAATGTTCATGGATAACCGCTGTCCTTGCTGCTGTGCCATTGTAGGGGGCCAGGCATCTGAAAGTGCCTTATTCTATCTGCGAAGGCGTTGTTCATCCATGCAGGGAGCGATGAATTGTTTCCGCCATGGTGGTGCTGATGCCGGGAACTCGGGCCAACTCTTCCCGTGTTGCCTGGCGAATTCCCTGCAGCCCCCCAAAGAAACGCAGCAGCTCGCGCCGGCGTTTGGGGCCAATGCCAGGAATATCCTGCAGGGTTGAAGTACGCCTGGCCTTGTCCCGGCGTGCACGATGCCCGGTGATCGCGAAACGGTGTGATTCATCGCGAATGTGCTGGATCAGATGCAGCCCCGGGGACGTGGGTGGCAGAGCAAGACTGCGGTTCTTGGTCTCGAAGGGCCGGGTCTCGAGGGGCCGGGTCTCGAGGGACTGGGTCTCGATGAACAGGGTCTCCAATCCGGCCTTGCGGGTGGTGCCCTTGGCCACACCAAGCAGCATCAGGTCGTTGATGCCCAGTTCCCTGAGCACATCTCTGGCCATATTGAGCTGCCCCTTGCCGCCATCAACCACCAGAATATCGGGCAGGATGCCTTCACCGGACTGCAGACGCTTGAAGCGGCGCGTCAGCGCCTGCTGCATGGCGGCGTAGTCGTCTCCGGCGGCCACGCCGGTGATATTGAAGCGGCGATAGTCGCTCTTGCGAGGACCATCCTGATCAAATACCACGCAGGAGGCTACAGTAGCTTCTCCGTGGCTGTGGCTGATGTCGAAGCATTCCAGACGTTGAGGCGTTTCTTCCAGTTCCAGAGCCTCTCGCAGGGCCTCGAAGCGTTTGGCCAGTTGCTGCTGGTTGGCCAGTTGAGCGGCGAGTTGCTGCTCGGCATTGGTGCGTGCCAGCTCGCGCCATTGGGCACGATGACCCCGTACCTTGTCGGTGACCCGCACGCGACGTCCGGATTTCTCGCTCAGTGCTGTGGCGATCAGGCTGGCGTCGGGAATGGTATGGCTGGTCAGGACTTCCACTGGAATCTCGTGGGGCTGGCCGAAGTAGTACTGGCTGATGAACTCGCCAAGCAATTCCGCCTCACCGATATCCAGACCATTGCTGGGGCTGTAATGACGGGCGCCAAGCATGCGTCCCTGGCGAATGGTCAGCAGCGAGATGCACAGTGCGCCTGACTCACTGGCCAAGGCGAAGATGTCGGCATCACCGCTGCCGGTGTCGACGATCTGGCGTTGCTGTAGACGGCGCAGATCCTGCAACTGGTCGCGCAGGCGGGCGGCCTCCTCGAAATCGAGTGCCTTGCTGGCGGCCTCCATTTCCCGGGACAGTTCCTCGCTGACCGCTTCACTGCGTCCTTCCAGGCACTGGATGGCATGCTCCAGGTCGCGGCGATAGTCCGCCTCGCTGATATAGCCGACGCAGGGCGCTCGGCAACGCTGGATCTGATATTGCAGGCAGGGGCGAGTACGATGCGCGAAGACGCTGTCCTCGCAGTTGCGAATACGGAATACCTTCTGCATCAGAGACAGCGTCTCACGTACTGCGCCGCTACTGGGGTAGGGACCGAAGTAACGGCCATCCTGGTGGCGAGTCCGCACGCGCTTGTGCTCGAGTGCCGGAAAGGGGTGGTGGTCGCTGGCAAAAACGAAGGGGTAGGACTTGTCGTCACGCAGCAGAATATTGTATGGCGGACGCAGTTCCTTGATCAGCGTCTGCTCGAGCAGCAGCGCCTCTGTCTCGCTGTTGGTGACCGTTACCTGGATATCGGCAATACGCCCCACGAGGGCCTGGGTCTTGGTGTTGAGAGCGCCACGAAAATAGCTGGCGAGACGCGCCTTGAGCCGACGAGCCTTGCCGATGTAGAGGGTGTTGCCCTCGCTATCGAACATACGATAGACGCCGGGCGCCTCGCTTACTGTGTCGAGAAATCGTCGTGAATCAAAGGTCATGATGCGGTCGCGCCGACTGGGCTCAGTGACTTCCAAGACAGCCCCTGGACATATGGGGATATGCTAACAGAATCAGGCAGGCAAGCCCTACTGTCCTGTGAGCTTGATTGCGGATGGTGGCCGGGCCTGAAGACTCATCGGCAGCCTGACTACCGGTCAATCTTCCTTGAACCCTTCGACCAGACCATGGCGCAGGCCCAGATGGGTAAGGGCGACATCCGAGTTGACGCCGAGCTTTTCGAAGATTCGGTAGCGGTAGGTGTTGACGGTCTTGGGGCTGAGGAACATCTGATCAGCAATATCCGAGACGCGTTGGGCGTTGACGATCATCATTGCCACCTGAAGTTCACGCTGTGACAGTTGGTCGAAGGGGTTATCCTCGTGATCGATGCGCGAAATCACCAGTCGCTGGGCGATCTCAGGGCTGACAAAGCGCTGACCGGCAAACACACTGCGAATCGCGTGCACCATCTCGTCGTGGTGCGACCCCTTGCTGATGAATCCGTGGGCCCCAGCCTCGAGCAGACGTTGAGCGAAACTTTCTTCGATGAAGGCGGTGAGCACCAGGATACGGATGTCTGAGGTCAGGCGGCGAATCTTGCGCGTCGCCTCGAGTCCGCCGATGCCCGGCATGCGGATGTCCATCATCACCACATCGGGGTTCAGGCGCCGAGTCTGGGCGATGGCTTCTTCACCATCAGCCGCCTCGCCGATCACGCAGATGTCCTTCTCCGCGTTCAGCAGGTGCGCAATGCTGGTTCTAACCAGATGATGGTCGTCTGCAACGAGAACCCTTATCAAAGCCACTGCTCCTGAAAAATGAACACAATAGAGTGATGCTGGCCATGGGGGGAAATGGCTTCCCCGTTATAGTGATTGCTAATGTTTTCCACGGATGCCGCCTAGACTGTCACAGATTGATCCTAAGGGGAATTGGCCATCCTACGGATGACTACTACTCCGGCACAGCTTGTGCGCAGGAAAATATGCGCAGAATGCGGTGTATGCAAGGATTTCAGTATATGGCATCCGGGCTGGTTATTAACCCGGCATGCTTTCATGTTGGGTTAATGGCGGCACAGGGAAGTGCCGCCGTCGGCCATCAGGCCGACGCGAGACC
>NZ_FRCA01000001.1:693280-958871 GCF_900142755.1 Halomonas cupida
CGCCACACCAGCAGATCCGCGCATCTGTGCCAGTGTGGTGCGGACGACAATCAAATCGATCAGGATGAGCTATTTGATTGCCATGTTAATAGCTCGGTATCACCGGCATTTCGTTCTCTCGGGCCTGGGTGCTGGCCCAGTTTTCATGACCGGGTTTTCATGACCCCGCTCGCCTCCTCGAATACCTTGCCTCGACGAAAGTCTCGCGGTTTGTGCCTTGTCAGTATCCAGACCGCCAACTAGATTCCCTTGTGATGGTATGACACGTATACAGTCATCATGGTCGTTTCGGTAATCACCCCGGCGGTAATACGGGAGCAGGGTGCTTGTGTCAGGAGTGCTTGTGCCAGGAGTGTTTGTGTCAGGAGAACCCAGACCCGCGCCGCATATGACCTTCAGGAGAACAACAACATGAGTACGTCCCCTCGACTCCTTTCCTCAGCCTTCACCCAGCGCTGCTTGATCGCTGCGCTGGCCAGTCTTGGACTCGCTGCTCCGGCCGCCGCCGAGACACTCACTTTTGCTCACGTCTATGAGACTTCCGAGCCCTACCATCAATGGGCACTATGGGCGGCGGATGAGATCGAGACGCGTACCGATGGCCGCTATAGCATTGAGGTACATCCGGCGTCGTCACTGGGCAAGGAAGCGGACATCAACGAAGGACTCAGCCTCGGTACCGTGGACCTGATCTACACCGGCAATCAGTTCGCCGGGCGTTCCTACGGCCCGATAGGCATTGCTGGTGCTCCCTATATGTTCCGTGATTTCGATCACTGGAAGGCTTATGCCGAAAGTGACCTGTTCGAGGAAATTGCCCAGGGCTACGAGGACGCTACCGGTAATGTGCCGCTGGCCATGAACTACTACGGACAGCGCCATGTCACCTCGAACGAGGCGGTCAATACACCGGCCGATATGCAGGATCTGAAGATTCGTGTACCCAACGCGCCGATGTACATGATGTTCCCGGAAGCGGTCGACGCCAATCCTACGCCGATTGCCTTCGCCGAGACCTACCTGGCCCTGCAGCAGGGCGTCGTCGATGCCCAGGAGAATCCATTGCCGACGATCAAGGCCAAGGCGTTCTACGAGGTCCAGGACTATATCAACCTCACCGGCCATATCACTGACTCGCTGATTACCATTGCCAGTGGTTCGTTGTGGAGCCGCCTGTCCGACGAGGACAAGCAGGTGTTCCGCGACGTCTATACCGAGGCCGGGGCCAACATCACCAGCGACATTCAACAGCAGGAGCAGGAGTTGGTGGCGTGGTTTGAGGAGCAGGGCGTTACCGTCAATGAAGTGGATCCCGCTCCGTTCCGGGAAGCCGTGGTGCCATTCCACAATGGCGACGCCGCGACCTGGGATCAGGAAACCTACGATCGTGTGCAGGCGCTCGGCCAGTAAGTCGTCGCCCATCACCCCGGTTGCCGGCTCACAACGCGGTCGGCAGCCACTCCCTGAGGCTCCCGTGGATGTCATGTCAGCGGGTTGTTGATCTGCGAGGAGGTGGCAATGGACGACAGAGAGGTCGCCCGAGAGTCCACGGGTATCGTGTTGCCGGAGGATGATGATCGAATCCAACCCGGCGACTATGTGATCGAGGACTACGTCACACTGGTTGTGTTCTGGTTGCTTGCACTGGATGTCTTTCTGCAGTTCTTCAGCCGCTATGTGCTGGGTAACTCCATTGCCTGGACCGAGGAAATGGCCCGATACCTATTGATCGCGGTTGGCTTTCTCGGCGGAGCCATGGCAGCGCGCAAGGGCTCCCACATTGCCGTGGAATTCTTCTACCGCTATCTGTCTGACCCGGTTGCCCGTGTGATGGCGGCAGTGGTCGATGTGATTCGCATTGGCTTTCTGGCGGTCATGGTGTGGATCACCTGGCAGTTGGCCCAGCGCACCAACTCGATGATGGTGTCGGTCGATCTACCCAAGAGCCTGATCTATTACGTGGTGATGGTGGGGTTTGTACTGATGTTGCTGCGTTCGCTGCAACTCGCCTGGCGTCATTATCGAGAAGGGCGCAGTGAACTGATGTTCCAGCAGGATGATGACTGAGCCGGGGAACCCCGATATGAAGGAAATGATGATCACCAACAGCCACGGGTCGCGCGTTGCACCCGTGATTGCCTTGCTGGCTCTGGTCGGCTGTGTGGCGCTGGCTGTCGCTGGCTACTATCTGTCACTGCTGTTCGTACTGTTGTTTACCCTGTTGCTGGTCGGTGTGCCGATTGCCATCAGCCTGGCCGGCTCCTGTCTGGTGTATGTCACCTTGACCGGCAGGGTGCCTGATGTGGTGGTGGTGCATCGCATGATCAACGGCATCGACAGTTTCCCACTGCTGGCCATTCCGTTCTTCATCCTCGCCGGTAACCTGATGAACAACGGCGGCATCACCACACGAATTTTTGATTTCGCCAAGGCGCTGATGGGCTGGATGCGTGGCGGCCTGGGACATGTCAATGTGGGCGCGAGCATTGTGTTCTCCGGCATGTCGGGCGCAGCGGTGGCCGACGCGGGAGGACTGGGAACCATCGAGATCAAGGCAATGCGCGATGCCGGCTATGATCAGGAGTTCTCGGTCGGCATCACGGCGGCTTCCTCGACCATCGGCCCGATCATCCCGCCGAGTCTGCCGATGGTGATCTATGGCGTCATGGCATCGGTATCCGTGGGACAACTGTTCGTGGCTGGCCTCGTTCCCGGACTGCTGATGGGGTTGACGCTGATGGTGATGATCTTTCTGCTTGCACGCCGTCGCGGCTACCAGCGTGATGCCAGGTTCTCGATCAAGGCCATTGGAACGACCTTTTCGCGCGCTTTCCTATCGTTGCTGACCCCGGTGCTGATTGTCGGGGGCATTATCAGTGGCGCCTTTACCCCAACAGAGGCGGCGATTGCTGCGGTGGTCTATGCCCTGGTATTGGGTGGCCTCGTCTATCGGACCCTGACCTGGCGTCGGCTGCTCAAGGTCAGTATGGAGACCATCGAAACTACCGCCATCATCCTGTTCATCGTGGCGGGAGCCTCGATCTTTGCCTGGATCCTGACCAGCAACCAGGTGGCCCAGCATGTCATGGCACTGCTCGGGCCCTTCCAGGATAACCCGGTGGCGGTGCTGTTGATCATCAACCTGGTGTTGATCATCGTCGGCTGCTTCATGGAGACCATCGCTGCGATCACCATTCTGGTGCCGGTGCTATTGCCGGTGGCCGTGGCATCCGGTGTCGACCCGGTACATTTCGGGGTGATCATGGTGCTGAACCTGATGATCGGGCTGCTGACACCGCCAGTGGGCATGGTGCTCTATGTGCTGTCGCGAGTCTCCGGAATCTCCTTCGAGCACTGCATGCGCGGGACCTTCCCGTTCCTCATACCCCTGTTGATTGCCTTGATGCTGGTGACCTTTGTCCCTGCCATCTCGATGTGGCTGCCGACTCTGATATATCGATGATGGGCTACGAGCCACGAGCCACGAGCCACGAGCCACGAGCCACGAGCCACGAGCCACGAGCCACGAGCTGGCCCCTATTCGTTCCTGGCGAACGGGGGCACTTCCCACGTCCATGTGGGTTGGCTATTCGTGTTCCCGACACGAACACGCACTTCCCACGTCCATGTGGGTTGCGTGCAGCGAGGGGATGATAGGAAAAGCGATGGACAACACCGCCTGTTCGAGGCCGGTCATTCGATATTAACCCGGCATGCTTTCATGTCGGGTTAATGGCGGCACAGGGACGTGCCGCCGTCGGCCATCAGGCCGACGCGAGACCGCACCACACCAGCAGATCCGCGCATCTGCGCCAGTGTGGTGCGGACGACAATCAAATCGATCAGGAGGAGCTATTTGATTGTCATGTCAATAAGAGAGGAAGGGATTGACCATGCACAGGGACGACATCTGTTGTCGGGTTGACGAGGCGGATCTGAGGCGCTTTATCGGCCAGAGCCTGGCCCGCTGTGGCGCCGATACGCCGACCAGCGACGCGGTGGTCAGGGCGCTGGTGACGGCATCATTGATGGGGGTCGATAGCCACGGACTGCGCCTTCTGCCGCACTACATCAAGGAACTGCAGGGAGGGCGCGTGTGTGGCGCTCCCCAGTTGCGGATGGAGCAACGCCTGCCTGCGGTGGCGGTGCTTGATGCCGGGCATGGTCTGGGACATCTGGCTGGCTATCGTGCCGTCGAGAAGGCCGTGGAAATGGCACGTCAGGTGGGTGTCGGGGCGGTCTCGGTAGGTAACTCCTCGCATTTCGGGGCTGCGGGCTGTTACGCGATGACTGCAGCGGAGCAGGGCATGCTGGGCTTGGCCCTGTGCAACTCCGACCCCTTCGTGTTGCTGCATGGTAGTCGTCAGGCCTTCCATGGCACCAACCCGATAGCCTTCGCCGCTCCGGTCGACGGGGAGGATCCCTGGTTGCTCGATATGGCTACCAGCGCCGTTCCCTGGAATCGTGTGCAGCAGTATTCTGCCATCGGTCGTGAACTGCCTGCTGATATTGCCGCCACTGAGGATGGTATCACCACCACCCATGCGGCTGACGTCAGGGCACTGCTGCCGCTCGGAGGTGCCGGTTTTGGCTTCAAGGGCGCGGGGTTGGCCGGCATGGTCGAGATCCTCTGCTCGACTCTGGCCAACATGATGCATGGTTTCCATCTGTTGCCCATGACCGGCCCCGATATGTCGACCCCGCGTGGGGTGGGGCATTTCTTTCTGGTGATGAATCCAGAAGCCTTCATCGAGCGAGATACCTTCCAACAGCGCATCAAAGCCTATCGAGACGATCTACGTGCCATGCGCGGCGTCGATGATCGGCCAGTAATGGCGCCGGGGGACCGTGAGTGGCAGTGCCGTGAACAGCGCCGGCGCAAGGGCATACCGCTGGATCATGCTCAGCGTGATGCCTACCGTGAACTGTCCCTCCAACTCGATATCCCGTCACTCGCTGAGCATGCCTGAGCCCTGGTCTCGATCCTGTGCCGCTTCGTGGCTCAAGGCTGTGAGACAGGCAGTACAGCGGTCTCCGTGTGCAGTACCATATGGCATTCGACCCGAAGGTAAGGGGAGTTGGATGAGAGGTGAGGGGAACGGGATGAAAGGAGAATCGCGTCGATGAGCAGATATCGGGTAGAGCGCAAGACACTCTCCGAACAGGTGGCCGAGCAACTGGAAGCGGAAATTCTGGAAGGACGGCTCAGTGAAGACGACCAACTGCCGTCAGAGCGGGAATTGATGGAGCAATTCGGTGTGGGTCGCCCGGCGGTGCGGGAAGCGCTGTTCTACCTGCAGAAGCTCGGTCTGATCGCCATCAACAGTGGTACTCGTGCGCGGGTGATTCGTCCTACGGCGGACGCCGTGATGGCCAGACTGTCGGGGGTTACCCGTCAACTGCTCTCGCAGCCGCGGGGACAGCAGTATTTCCAGGAAGCCCGTGCGCTGTTCGAGGTATCTCTGGCGCGTCATGCTGCTTCCCATGCCACGGATGAAGATATTGCCCGATTGCGTGCCGCGCTGGAGCATCAGCGCTCGGTGATCGGTGATGAGGCGGCCTTCAAGCGCGCCGACAACGACTTCCATGGTGTGCTCGCCGCCATTGGCTGCAACCCCATCTATGATGCTATCCACCAGGCGCTGTCGGAATGGCTCGACGATCGCCGGGCGCAGGCATTGCAGCAGGAAGGGGAAGACCAGGCGGCACTTGAGGCCCACACCGAGATAGTCGAGGCCATTGCCTCACGCCATCCGGACGATGCCGAAGCGGCCATGCGCCGCCACCTGGATCGGCACTACGGCACCTACATGCAGTTGAAGCAGCGACTCGGCAAGCATTGATGGTTGGCAAGCGCTGATGGGAGTGTGCAGTTCGGCACTGGGTCCCTCGATACCGAACTGCATGATGGCGGGCTAGAGCGATACGCCGCGCTTCCAGGGGATAAAGTCGTGCTGGGCCAGCGACACGGCTCTGGTGGTGTAGCGACCGGAGGCTGCGTCCAGACACTGCTGCAGCAGCTTGTCGGCGAGTTCGTCGATGCTCGCCTCCCCACGGATCACCTCACCGGTATCGAAATCGATGATATCAGCCATGCGGCGGGCCAGGTCCGAGTTGCTCGAGACCTTGAGTACGGGCACCACAGGGTTGCCAGTCGGGGTACCGAGCCCTGTGGTGAAAATCACCAGGTTGGCCCCGGACCCCGCTAGCGCCGTGGTCGACTCGACGTCACTGCCGGGCGTGCACAACAGGCTCAGCCCCGGACGTGTGGCGGGCTCGGTGTAGTCGAGCACTTCGACCACCGGGCTTCCCCCTCCCTTGCGGGCCGCACCGGCGGACTTCATGGCATCGGTGATCAGTCCATCACGGACATTGCCTGGAGAAGGGTTCATGGAGAAGTCGGCACCGACTGCTGCTGCGTGCCGCTGGTAGGCTTCCATCAGGTCGGCGAAGCGCTGCGCGGTGGCGTCGTCCACACAGCGTGCTCGCAGTTCATGCTCGACGCCACAGAGCTCCGGAAACTCGCTGAGTATGCCGCTGCCGCCCAGTGCCACCAGTCGGTCGATGGTGGCGCCGACCACCGGATTGGCCGAGAGTCCCGAAAAGCCATCCGACCCGCCGCATTCCACACCGATCCGCAGCTTTGACAGCGGAGCCGGGCGTCGCTCGACCTTATTGGCTTCGTGTAGGCCATCGAAAATGGTCGTCAGCGCTTCGCGAATAAGGGCGTCCTCGCTGGCACTGGCCTGTTGCTCGAGATAGTGCACCGGGCGCAGTCCCTCAGGATCACGTTCCTTCATTGCCTGCTTGAGCATGGCGATCTGTGCCTTCTGGCACCCGAGGCTCAGAACCGTGGCACCGGCCACATTGGGATGAGTGATGTAACCGGCCAGCAGGCGGCATAGTGCCAGTGCATCATCATCGGTGGTGCCGCACCCCTGGTGATGGGTCAGGAAGCGCACGCCATCGACATTGGCAAAGGGTGAACTCAGCGGAGGGGAACCCTCATCGCCACTCTCACCGCGCAGCATGGCCCTGGCCATGCGCTTGTAGTCGCGATAGGGGTCATCGCCCAGGGCCTCGGCCACGCTCTGCCGCAATACTTCGATATTACGGTTCTCGCAGAACACCAGCGGCACCACCAGCCAGATATTGGCGGTACCCACCTGGCCGTCCGGCCGATGAAACCCGTCGAAAGTAGCGTCGGCAAAGCTACTGATATCGGGTGCCAGCCAGTGTTCTCGACGAACCACGTCTCCGCTGGAATCGGTGGAATGGGCCAGATTGTCGGTACGGATGGCACCGCCCGCGGAAATCGCCCGGGTGGCGCGTCCCACGGTAACGCCATACATGGTGACGGTATCGCCGACTTGCAGGTCGCACAGCGCAAACTTGTGCTTCTGGCGAATCGGTTCCACCAGACGAACGCTGGTATCGCCATCCTCGATCAGCGTGCCGGCGGCGAGGTCACGTAGCGCTACGCGAACATTGTCGCTGGCGTGCACCAGCAGACTGGGCCGCCCAACGGTATCGGTGGCCAGTGGTGGGGTAGTGGTTGCCACGGTCATGGCCTCCTCAATCAATCTGTTGTTCTTGAGCGGTCGATGTTCTCGACCGCGGGTAATTTGAATGATGGTCGCTGGGCCATGGTCGGCTGTTGTGCCCATGTTGAAGCACATGGCTCAAGCGTGTGGTTCAGGCGTCGGATTCGGCAAAGACCTGTTGGGTCTGAGTGCCGAGCCCCTCGATGCTCAACTGCATGGTCTGGCCAGCGCGCAGATAGACTGGCGGCTTCTGTCCCAGGCCGACCCCCGGAGGCGTACCGGTGGAGATGATGTCGCCGGGTTGCAGGCTCATGAAGCGGCTGAGATAGCTGATCAGGAAAGGCACCTGATAGACCATGGTGCGGGTGGAACCATCCTGATAGCGCTTGCCGTCCACATCCAGCCACATACCGAGGTTCTGCGGGTCGCCAATCTCGTCGGGGGTCACCAGCCAGGGGCCGATGGGGCCAAAGGTATCGCAGCCCTTGCCCTTATCCCAGGTGCCGCTGCGTTCCAGTTGGAACTCCCGCTCGGAGATGTCATTGACCACGCAGTAGCCGGCCACGTGCTCGAGGGCGTCGGCTTCATCGATATAGCGGCCTGCCTTGCCGATGACCACGCCGAGTTCGACTTCCCAGTCGGTCTTGCTGGAGCCGCGGGGAATCACGACATTGTCGTTGGGGCCACAGATGGCGCTGGTCCACTTGTTGAAGACGACCGGCTCAGGAGGGACCTCAGAACCGCTTTCCGCTGCATGGTCGGCGTAGTTCAGACCGATGCAGATGAACTTGCCGACCCGTCCAACACAGGGGCCGATGCGAGTTGAATCGCTGATCTTCGGGAGGCGCGATAGATCCAGACCGGTGAGATGCTTGCGGCTCGCCGCGGACAGGTGATCGCCGGCAATGTCATCGATGACTCCGGAAAGGTCGCGAATGACGCCATCGGCATCGAGAATGGCCGGGGTTTCCTCGCCGGGGAGGCCAACACGCAATAGTTTCATGGTGAATCCTTGTCCTTGTGCTTGTGTTTATGAAAGCCGGGAGAGGGAGGCATCAGGCCAGCCAACCGCCATCGATGATCTGAGCGGTTCCCGTGGTATAAGCCGATTCGTCACTAGCAAGGTAGGTGGCGAGTGCCGCAATCTCCGCCACCGTACCCAGCCGTCCCATGGGTTGGCGATCCAGAAATGCCTGACGAACCTCATCCTCGTTGCTGCCCTGCGCCCTTGCCTGGTCATGGATACGCTGGCGCAGCGATGGCGAGTCCACCGTTCCGGGGCAGATGGCATTGCAGCGCACGCCACGGGTCACATAGTCGGCGGCGATGGAGCGGGTAAGCCCCAGTACCGCCGCCTTGCTGGTACCGTAGGCGAAACGGTTGGGCACGCCCTTGAGGCTGGATGCCACCGAGGCCATGTTGATGATGCTACCCTGGCCGGCGTCGAGCATGCCGGGCAGGAAGGCCGAGATGGTATGAAACATCGAGCCGACATTGATGGCCATGGAACGCTCGAAGGCATCCGCATCACACTCCAGCAGAGTGCCGCTGTGGACATATCCGGCACAATTGAACAGCACATCGAGGTTGGGCAGACGAGCAGCCAGCTCCCGGATGGCAGCGGGGTCGGTGACATCGAGACGTTGACACTCGATGCCATCCACCGTGCTCAGGGTTTGCAGCTTGTCGGCATCGATGTCCGTCGCAATGACCCGCGCTCCTTCCGCCGCAAACCGAGTGGCTGTGGCCTGTCCAATGCCCTGGCCGGCAGCGGTGACCAGGGCGATCTTGTGGTTGAGGCGCATGGACAATCCTCGCGATAGTCGAAGCGTTGGCCAGACCGGTTGTCAGGTCGCCGCCTGGATCAACTGGTATGACAGCATGAAAGCATGATGCTTCAGCGAGTATGGCTCAGCTCCTCGTGGCTCGCCAATCCGGTATCCAGTCTGCTTCCAGCGGTGCTCCCTCAGCCTTGCGTACCTCTCTGATGGGCCAACCAGGCACGGATACCGTATTGCCAGGGTGGCAGTTGATCACTGCGGCCCACCGGGTTCGACAAGCTGCCCAGCGTCGGTGTCGAGATGGTCACCATGTCATCGAGATGATGGGTGAAGCCCTGACCAGGGCCGTTGCGATCCTGGATCGGCGAGAACATGGTGCCGAGGAACAACATGAAGCCATCCGGGTACTGGTGGTGACGACCGATGGTCTGGCTGACCAGGTCCAGGGGGTCTCGGCTGATCTCACGCATGTCACTGCTGTCATCAAGCAGGAAGCCGTCCTGCTGGCCTTCGATACGCAGGCTGACCAGCGCCTGGCGAATATCATCCATGGAGAAGTGCGCATCGAACAAACGGATGAAGGGGCCGATGGAACAGGAAGCATTGTTGTCCTTGGCCTTGCCGAGCAGCAGAGCGCTGCGCCCTTCGACATCGCGCAGATTGACATCATTGCCGAGGGTTGCTCCCTTGACCTGACCCCGGGAATCCACGGCCAGCACCACTTCCGGCTCGGGGTTGTTCCACTGCGAGGCCGGATGAAGGCCGACGCTGGCACCGAAACCTACCGCCGAGAACGGCTGTGCCTTGGTGAATACCTCGGCATCCTGTCCGATACCGACTTCCATGTACTGGGACCAGGCACCGCGTGCCTGAAGCTCCGCCTTCAGCGCCATGGCCGCGTCGGAGCCGGGCTTGATACGAGACAGGTCGCTGCCGATGATGGCATTCAGCTCATCACGCAGACTGGCAGCTCGAGAGGGATCTCCGCCGGCCTGTTCCTCGATGACCCGCTCCAGCAGGCTGACGGCAAAGGTCACCCCACAGGCCTTGATGGCCTGTACGTCACAGGGAGCCAGCAGGTAGGGGCTGACCTGAGGGCGGGCCAGGGAGTTGGCGACGAGTTCATCAACGGAACACAGGGCCTCACCCTGAGCGTCGCGCACCAGTTGCGCGGCATCGTCACGCTCGAGCAGGTCGGCCATTACGCTGACATGGGCACTGAGGTCGATGACCTTGTCCGCGCGCAGGGCAACAATGGCCGGGCCGCGCTGGTCATCGCGCCATACACGTCCTACCAGCAGGGCGTGTTCGGCATCCTGGGGAAGAATATTGGGGATCAAGGCAAGTCTCCTGGGGGTAAGATTGTTGTCATCACAGACGGGTGTGGTCATGACAGGCGGTTGTTGTCGTGATGAAAACTGTCTTCATCAAGAACTATCTTCATCAAGAACTATCTTCATCAAGAACAAGGGCCACATCGGATCAACGGCCATCCGAACGTGGCAGAATGCGTCCGGCACTGAGGTTTCCTCGTGGGTCCAGCAGGCGTTTCAGGCCGCGCATGATGTCATATTCCGGCGCCGACAGGCTGGCAAGAAAGGCGCTCTGCTTGATGCGGCCAATGCCGTGCTCGGCGCTGATGCTGCCGTCGAACTCTGTGACAAGCTCGAACAGTTGCTCCTCGATATCGTGGAGCAGGGCAAGCTTGTCGTCGTCATCCAGCCCAGTGGGCGGAAGAACATTGAAATGCAGGTTACCGTCACCGACATGACCATAGGCGATCACTTCGGCATCCGGCGACAGCTCGGCCACCAGCCGCTCGGCCTGGTGATGAAAGGTGTCCAGTGCCGAGATGGGAAGGGCGATATCGGTGCGCAGGTGCACTCCGCGTCGCTGCTGGCCCTCGAGCATGGCCTCCCGGAACTGCCACAACTGGGCCGCCTGAGCCTCGCTACTGGCCAGTACACCGTCGCCGAGTAGTTGTCGTTCCATCCCCTGACTGAACAGCGTCTCGATCATGGCATCCAGATCCAGCTCGCCGCTGGCCGCAACCTCGAGCAGCACGTAGACCGGATGGGGCTCATCCAGCGGATCCCTGAGCGTGGGGGCCGCTTCCAGCGCCAGTTCGATGCAGCGACGCGGAATCAGCTCGAACGCGGTCAGCAGGTCACAGCAACTGCGTCGCGCCAGACCATAGAGTTGCATCACCGCCCGCACATCGGGGCAACCGATCAGTGCCACCCTTGAGTTGGCAGGTTGCGGGCAGAGCTTGAGGACGGCTCCGGTGACGATACCGAGGGTTCCCTCGGCACCGATGAACAACTGTTTGAGGTCGTAGCCGGTGTTGTTCTTGTGCAGCGGACGCATGTCACTGAGGATTCGGCCATCCGGCAGTACCACCTCGAGGCCGAGCACCAGCTGGCGTGTCATGCCGTAGCGCAGCACATTCAGGCCACCGGCATTGGTCGAGATATTGCCTCCGATCTGACAACTGCCCTGAGCGCCAAGCGCGAGGGGAAAGAAGCAGTCCTCGGCCAGAGCGGCATCCTTGACCTCCTGCAATACGCAACCGGCGTCGACGCTGATGGTGAAGTTGATCGCATCCAGCGCACGAATCCGGTTGAGGCGCTCCAGACTCAACACCAGTTCCGGTGTATGGCGGTCCGGCAATGCCCCCTCCACCAGGCCGCTACCGCCGCCCTGGGGTACCACCGGAATATCATGCTGATGGCAGTAGCGCATGACATCGGCGACGTCGTCGACGCTGGCCGGGCGGGCAACGGCGAGAGGTTCGGCGCCACGAGCACCGGCCCAGTCCAGGCAGTAGCGCTCGGTATCGTTGGCGTTGCTCAACACGCCGTTGGGGCCAAGGGACTGTTGAAGAAAGGTAATCAGCTCATCGCGCATGGGGCCTCCATCATGTTCGGTGACTGGTGAAATGACGGCGTTGGTAGAAATGGAAACACCGTGCTAGCGGAACCACAGCACCAGGCCGGGGAACACCAGAAACAACGCCAGCAGTGCCAGCAGTGTGAAATAGAACGGCAACAGACTCTTCACCAGGCTCTCCATGCCCACCTTGCCGACACCGCAGCCGACGTAGAGCACGGTGCCGACGGGCGGTGTGATCAAGCCGATGCCGAGCACGAAGGACATCAGCACGCCGAAGTACACCGGGTCGATGCCGAGCTTGACCACCACCGGGGTCATCAAGGGGGCAAGAATGACCATCGCTGGAGTCAGGTCCATGAAGAAACCGACGATCAGCAGAAAGGCCGAGAGCAGCAGTAACAGCAGCAGTTTGTTCTCGGTGATCGCCGACAGGCTGACTACCAGTTGTTGAGGGATCATGTTGGCCGTCAGTAGCCACGCCAACACGCTGGCGAAAGCCAGCAGTAGCATCACCACACCTGTCAGGCGGCCGGTGGCGATGCACAGCTCGAACAGGCGCTTGAGGGTCAGGCTGCGATATACCAGCAGTGAGACGATGATGGCATAGAGCAGAGCGATGGCGGCGCTTTCGGTGGGAGTGAACACGCCGGTCAGGATGCCACCGACAATGATCACTGGCAGCAGCAGGGCAAGCAGCGCGTCCTTGAGTGCGGCACCCAACTCAGGCAGTGAGAACGGTTGGCCGCGCCCGGTCTTGCGGGACTGGACATAGGTGGTGATGGCAAGACCCAGGGTGATCAACACTCCCGGCACGATGCCGGCGAGGAACAGCTGCGAGATCGAGGTGTTGGTGACGACGCCGAACAGGATCATGGGAATCGATGGCGGAATGATGATACCCACCACTGATGCGGCCACGACGATCGCAGTGGCCATCGATGCCGTGTAGCGGTGTTGTTTCATGGGCTCGATCATCATACTGCCCACGGCTGAGGCATCTGCCACGGCGGAGCCACTGATGCCGCCAAAGAACATCGAGGTCATCACCGCGACCTGGCCGAGACCACCGGCGACAAAGCCCACCAGGGCACTGGCCAGGCGTACCAGCCGGGTGGCGATTCCGCCTTCGCTCATGACCTCACCCACCAGGATGAACAGTGGAATCGCCAACAGCGGAAACGAGTCGAGTCCATTCACTGCCTGATCAACGATCGGCGACAGCGAATAGCCGGAATGAAAGAAAATGAACAGACTGATGGCGCCAAGTCCGAAGGAAATCGGCATGCCGATGGCGATACAGATCGCCAGGCCGATGAGGATGCTCCACAGAATCATGGCTCTTCCTCTCTGGATGGCGTTTCGGGCGTGTTGTTCTTGACCCGGTCCTTTTTGAACAAGGCGATCAGCGCCAGGCTGTTGGCAATCAGTGTCAGTACCGCCATGACCGGCATGGCGCTGTACAGCCAGGTTCTGGGAATGCCGAGCATTGGTGTGGCGCTGGTGTAGCCGGAAATCAGCTCCTTGAAGCCGAGTAGAATGCACACGCACACGCCATAGATGATGGCGATGGCGAGCAGGTTGAGTAGGCGGCGCAGTCCGGTAGGGGCCAGGTCCTTGAAGTAGGTGACGGCAACGTGCTGGCGTTCGAGGCTACCGAGGCCGGCTCCCAACAGCACCAGCCAGATGAACAGTACCCGTGACATTTCCTCGGCCCAGGAATAGGACGTGTTGAGTACGAAGCGGCCGAAGACATTGGCACATACACAGAACACCACTCCCACTACCAGCAGGCCGACGGCTATGCGTAGCGTGGTGATCAGCCCCGCCAGCCACCCGGGTGTCTGACTTGACGTTTGAGTCGTCATCGAGCATCTCCACAGGGTTAACGACACAAGGTCTGGATGAGCACCACACCGGGTCTGGCCCGATGTGGTGAACAACGTGGTGAGTCAACAGATCACTGAGCGGAGGTGGCGCGAATCGAATCGATCAATTCGCCGCCCACCTGGTCGCGCCAATTGTCATAGACCGGCGCCAGCGATTCCTGGAAGGTGGTGACCTGCTCCGGGGTGAGTTCGGTGATCTGCATGCCCTCGTCGATCAGCTCCTGCTTGATCTGATCGTTCAGGCTGCGGCTGACTTCGCGTTCGTAGTCCCCCATCTGCTGGGCGGCTTCAACCAGCATCTGCTGGTAGCTTTCCGGGAGCTTGTTCCAGAAGCGCTCGGACACCAGGGTGATGAACGGCGTGTAGACATGGTTGGTCTCGCTGGCATAGCCCTGGACTTCATTGAAGCGAGACGATTGGATAGTGATCCATGGGTTCTCCTGACCATCGACGACACCCTGCTCCAGTGCAGTGAACAACTCGGCGAATGACATCGGGGTAGGGTTGGCGCCCAGCGTCCGCCAGATATCCAGATGGATCGGGTTCTGCATGGTGCGAACCTTGAGGCCATCCAGGTCGTCCGGGGAGTCCACCGCGGCCTGGCTGTTGGTCAATTGGCGATAACCATTCTCGGCCCAGCCGATGGCCACCAGACCGTTGCTGCTGGCGATGCCCAGCATGCTGTCACCGATCTCACCGTCGAGCACCTCATCGGCAACCTCGGGGGTCGGGAACAGGAACGGTAGGTCAAAGACCGCGAACTGCGGGAACATATTCACCAACGGAGAGGTCGAGGGCGCAGTCATCTCCAGAGTGCCGGACTGCAGTGCACTGACGGCCTGCAGGTCATCGCCAAGCTGTGCGCTGTGGAACAGCTCGACCTGGATGTGTCCGTCGCTGCGTGCCTCGACGATATCCTCGAAGTATTCCAGTCCACGATATTGGGCACCCGATTGCGTGGTGCCAATGCTGAACTTGATGGTGTAATCATTGCCATCTCCTTCAACAACGTCGCCTGTCACTTCGGGAATCGGCGGCATCTCGGCTGCGGCCTGGGCCGTGGAGAGGGTGGCCAGCGTCAGCGCCAGAGCGCCGATCGAGGCGGTAATGATGCGCAGGGGGAAGCTCGGAGTGGCGTACCTTGTGATTGTCATTGTCGGTCTCCTTTTTGACAGGCTCTGAAGGCAGGCCTGCGGGATAGACGAGGCGCCGCGTCCGGCGCCTCGCGTGTTGCTTTATGGCTTGATTGCCTTATTGCCATTCCTTACCGGTGGGGTAGGTGTGGTCATCCAGTGAAGCGGCCTTCATGGTGATGCTGTAGCCGGGCGCCTCGGGTACCAGGTAGTGTCCCTGGCGAATGCGCACCGGGTCGACGAAATGGTTGTGGAGATGGTCGACGTACTCGAGCAGGCGTCCTTCGAGGGAGCCGGATACCGCGATGTAGTCGAACATCGAGATATGCTGGGTGTATTCGCACAGACCGACACCGCCACCGTGGGGACAGACCGGAATATCGAACTTGGCTGCCAGCAGCAGCACCATGATGACTTCGTTGAGTCCTCCGAGACGCGCCGAGTCGAGCTGGCAGTAGTCGATCGCGCCGGCCTGCATGAACTGCTTGAACATCACTCGGTTGTGGCAATGCTCACCGGTGGCGACGCCGATACCGGAATCAAACAGCCGGTTGCGAATCTCGGCGTGGCCGAGAATATCATCGGGGCTGGTGGGCTCCTCGATCCAGTGTGGATTGAATTCGGCCAGACTGCGCATATTGGCGACGGTCTCATCGACTTCCCACACCTGGTTGGCATCCATCATCAGGGTGCGCTGCTCACCGATTTCCTCGCGGATAATGGCGGCACGACGCCGGTCTTCCTCGAGGTTGCCTCCGACTTTCTGCTTGAAGTGCTCCCAGCCCTCAGCGAGTGCCTCGCGGCACAGGCGACGCACCTTGTCTTCGTCATAACCCAGCCAGCCGGCGGAGGTGGTGTAGGCAGGGTAGCCGTTGGTACGCATCTCGGTTTCGCGAGCTTCCTTGCCGGGTGCCATGCGCTTGAGCATGGCAATGGCTTCCTCGGGCGTCAGGGCGTCGGTGACGAAACGGAAGTCCAGGCAATTGACCAGTTGTTCGGGGGACATGTCGACCAGCAGTTTCCACACCGGCTTGCCTTCCTGCTTGGCCCACAGATCCCAGACAGCGTTGATCATGGCCGAGGCGGCGAGATGGATCACACCCTTCTCCGGACCAAGCCAGCGCAGTTGGCTGTCACCGCTGGTCATTTCGCGCCAGAACTGGCCCATGTTGGCGGTGATATCCTCGAGACGGCGTCCCTCCAGGCGCGAGGCCATGGCGTTGATCGCCGACACGCAGATATCGTTGCCACGGCCGATGGTGAAGGTCAGGCCGTGGCCTTCGATATCGTCATTTCGGTCAGTGTGGAGAATCACGTAAGCTGCTGAGTAGTCAGGCGCCTCGTTCATCGCATCCGACCCGTCCAGGTGACGAGAGGTGGGGAATCGGATGTCGCGTGCTTCAACTCGAGTGATAGTGGTCATCTCTGTACCTGGAGCCTCGTTGTCATTGATGTCGTTTGTTGTTGATGTCACTTCCGGCTGGTCGCCGCCACCGCACTGATGATGAACGAGCCGGAGCCTGCGGTTCAGGCAGTCGAAGAGAGAGGTCGACAGCCCGGGAATGTCGTGTTCTGCGTATGGCCCGAGTCTATGTAGAGGAGCGAAAGCCGCGCCAATGGTATTTCTTGTTGGGCCGATAACCTCTGGTTATCATCATCCCCTGCGGATGGCAGCCGTGCGGTATCGAGTGGCTTCGGACCACAAACAGCGCTCCGTATTGCAAGGTGCTCTGTAGCAACAGGCGCGTTATCGACAGAGCGCTTCCATCGAGAACGGCGTTCAATCGGGTGAAGAGAGACAGGCATGCGTCAGGAATTCGGACTGCATATCAAGAGCTGGTTGCGGGTGCGACATATGCTGTTGCTGGTCGCCCTGGAACAGAGTGGCAACATGCACAACGCGGCGCGTCAGCTGAATATCAGCCAACCCGCCGCGAGCAAGATGCTCAAGGATATTGAGGGTTTTCTCGGTACCACACTGTTCAGCCGTGATCCCGGCCACATGGAGCCCAGTGATGCCGGGCAGCGGGTATTGCAGTACTGCCGCCGGGTACTCAATGACACGGACCGCTTGATCGAGGATCTGGCGTCGATGCGTGAAGGTGGTTTCGGCAAGCTTTCGCTGGGCACGGTGCCCGGTGCGGCGCCAGTGATGCTGCCGAGAGCCATCCAGGCACTCAAGCAGCGCCGCCCCCGGCTGGCCGTCAGTCTGTTCGAGAATTCCAGTGATCGCCTGCTGGTGGACCTCGAATACCATCTACTCGATGTGGTGATCGGTCGCTTTACCGACCCCGCGCAGCGACACCTGTTCGATTTCCAGCCGCTCAACGAGGAGCCGGTATCGGTGGTGGCCCGGCTGAATCATCCCTTGAGCCGGACGCCACCTGAGCTTGCGGAACTGGTTCGCTGGCCCTGGGTGTTGCACCCCATGAGCAGCCCCATGCGTGGGTTGTTCGAAACGGCGTTGGCCGAAGCCGGTGTGCCCTCGCCACGCAATGTGGTGGAGACCACCTCGACTCAGGCCACGCTGCAATTGGTCGCTTCTTCCGATACCCTCTCGATCCTGCCCAGCTCGATTCTCAGAACCACCTTTTCGGATGGCCGTTTCTCCATACTGCCACTGGATATCGGTGCTCCCCTTGGCCATTACGGGGCGATGACCCGCAAGGGGGAAGCCCTTTCCGAGGTGGTGGAGGAGTTCATTGATCTGCTGCGTGCTTCCGAACCGCGGTGATATATGCGACCTGGATCAGCGGTGACCTTTTTTGGGGTATGCTGACGGTGAGTACGTTCAGCAAGGAGGTCCCATGTCCGTACATGACAAACGGAAACATTTCGATGGGCGCCCCATGGCGTGGAAGCCTGCGGTACTGGTGCTTGCACTGGCCATGTTCAGTGGCTCGGCGGTGGCCGGCAATGGCAATGGGCAGGGCCACGGTAATGGCCAGGGTCAGGGCCAGGGCCAGGGCCAGGGCCAGGGCCAGGGCCAGGGCCAGGGCAATGGACCCGAGCGCGTTCAATCCCAGGGGCATGGCGGTGGTAATCCGCACCATAACGATGATCGTCGTGACCATGATCGCGACAGTCATGACCATGGCTCACAGAGGCATGACGGGGACATCGACATCAACCTGGTACATGGCGATATTCGCGATGTCTTCCACGATCACCGCGACTGGATCGATGGGCCCGGGGAGTCGTTGCCGCCGGGAATTCGCCAGAACCTTGCCCGTGGCAAGCCATTGCCGCCGGGAATTGCCAAGCGTGTCGATAGCCGCTTCCGGGATGTTCTGCCTCATTACGATGGCTATGAATGGTGGGTTGCGGGGACGACCGCCATTCTGGTGAACGCCACCAACAACATCATCGAGGATGTGGTTGAGGACATCTTCTACTGAGATGCGGTCTCGGCGATTGGTTGCGGGTGTCGATGGTGATACCTGACGCCGGGGCCATGATATTTCTCATGCAGGGCGCACAGTTGGCACATTCAGGGCTCCCCAATGGCCGCTGGAATTGGCACTATGTAGCCAATACCACTGTTGGGGAGTATTGATGGCCTGGATGTTGGTCATGGGCAGCGTCATGCTGTCCGTCGTTGTTTGCCTTGGATGGGCCGGCTGGGCACTGGGACGCTGGTGCCTGGGACGCTTGAGTTCGTCTTCTGCGCCACCGAAGAAGCCCACGTCTCATCGGACCCCGACACCCAGCAAGCGTCAACCGACGGCTCGTCGCAAGACGAGTTCAACGCGCAGCAGCACGTCGCGCTCGACAGCTGGCAAGGCTGACGCCGAGCCTTCTCCACCCTGGGGGCTGACCCGCCTGTTGGCGTCCTGTCGTGCTGCGCTGCCATTGGGATTGCTCGTGCTGTTCCTGTTCGGTGGTGCTCGCCTGGCCGAGGTGGGTATGCAGTCGAGCAGCCAGAGTGTGCCGGATGGCTATCACAAGGTGGTTGCGGTGCTGGGCTGGACGGCGTCCTTGACCCTGTTGCTGGCGGTATTGTCGTTGCTGGCCAGTTGGCGCATCGCCTGGTACGAAGCGCGCCAGTAGCTACTGTGCTTGCTGGTGGGTCTTTTCCCTCCTTGCTTCTCTCTCCCTTGCAGGGTGATCTATGCTGATGTGATCGCAGGCGCTTCAGTGGAAGCGAGGTGCCTGAGGCCTGATATGACCAACAACACAAGCGGCACAACAACAGTTGGCACAACAGGAATTGGCAGAACAAAGTGGTACAACAACAGCAACCGCTCATCACGCTGGGTATCTGCCTGACGATGCCTGGCGCACAAGGAGACGTGATGAAGTCCGTAACGCCTATTCGATATCTGTTCTCGGCCCGCGCCATCCAGCAGGGAGCTTTACTGTTGGGTTGCCTTGCTCTGGGTGCCTCCAGTGCTCTGGCCGCCGACTTCCAATACACCAGACCGGCGATTTCTCCAGAGGGAGGCTCCGGTTTCGAAGAGAAGCCGGGCTGGTCAACGACCAGTTTTGCTGTGGCGGCAGCCAATCCTCTGGCCACGGACGCCGGCTACCAGGTGTTGAAGGCCGGCGGCTCGGCCATTGATGCCGCCATTGCCGTCCAGATGGTACTGACACTGGTGGAACCCCAGTCCAGTGGCATTGGAGGAGGCGCCTTCCTGATGCTGTATGACGGCGACCAGGTGCATGCCTATGACGGGCGAGAAATGGCTCCTGGTGCGGTTGATGAGACGCTGCTCCTCGATGCCGATGGTCAGCCGCTGGATTTCATGACTGCCGTGGAGAGTGGGCGATCGGTGGGCGTGCCCGGTACTGTCCGCATGCTCGAGATGGCCCATGAAGCGCATGGCAAGCTACCCTGGAAGGACCTGTTCGAGCCAGCCATTCGACTGGCGACCGAAGGGTTCGCGGTGAGTCCCAGGCTGCATCAGAGCATTGCCTCGACCCCGTCGCTGGCTGAGGATTCGATTGCTGCGGAGTTCTATTTCGATGCTGATGGGCAACCGTTGGCGGAAGGCACGATGCTGAAGAACCCGGCTCTGGCCGAGATTCTGACCCGAATCAGCGAGGACGGCAGTTCTGCGCTCCACACCGGAGATATCGCCAGCGAACTGGTCGCCCGGGTACAGCAACATCCGGAAATGCCCGGCGAGCTGAGTCTCGAGGACCTTGCCGGCTACACCGCTGTGGAGCGAGAGCCACTCTGCAACGATTGGCTGGAATACGAAGTCTGTGGTTTTCCGCCGCCGTCGTCTGGACATCTGACGGTGATGCAGATCCTTGGCATGATGGCCGAACGTCCCCCTATCGAGACTGCCATCCATGAGGGCATACCGACAGTAGAATGGCTGCATCCCTTCCTCGAGGCATCGCGGCTGGCCTTTGCCGATCGGGGGCGTTATATCGGCGACCCCGATTTTGTCGAGGCCCCGGGAGGTAACTGGAACAGCATGCTTGATCCTGGTTATCTGGCCAGTCGGGCCGAGTTGATCGGTGACAGGAGCATGGGGAGCGGAGGTGCGGAGCCCGGTAATCCCGGCCCCTTGATGACCAGTTGGGCCAGTCAGCCTGAGCAACCGGAACATGGCACCAGTCACATCAGCATTGTCGATGCCGAGGGACAGGCCATTGCCATGACCACTACCATCGAGCAGGGGTTCGGCTCAAGGATCATGGCCAACGGTGGAACCGGGCTGGCGGGTGGCTACTTGCTCAACAACGAATTGACGGACTTCTCCTTTGCGCCGACCGACGACGAAGGCACACCGATTGCCAATCGAGTTCAGCCGGGCAAGCGGCCGCGTTCGAGCATGAGCCCGACGCTGATCTTCGATGGTGAAAGCGGCGACCTGGTGGCCAGTCTTGGGTCGCCTGGCGGGGCCGCGATCATCCACTACACCGCCCAGGCCATGGACGGCATGCTCAATCGCGACCTGAATGCTCAGGAAGCCCTGAATCTACCCCATGCCATTACCCTTGGAGACACCGTCTATCTGGAGGAGGAGCGCTTCCCTGAAGCGACCTTCCGCGATCTGCAGGGACTTGGTCATGAGGTTGAGCCTCGCGAGTTGACCAGTGGCCTGCAGGCATTGCGAGTGACCGAGGACGGCTTCTTTGGCGGGGCCGACCCGCGGCGTGAAGGCATAGTGCTGGGAGATTAGTACTGGGCGATTATTAACCCGGCATGCCTTCATGTTGGGTTGATTGCGGCACAGGGACGTGCCGCCGTCGGCCATCAGGCCTACGCGAGACCGCACCACACCAGCAGATCCGCGCATCTGCGCCAGTGTGGTGCGGACGACAATCAAATCGATCAGGATGAGCTATTTGATTGCCATGTTAATAGTACTGGGCGAATAGTGATGGATGATTGAGCCTCACTGCATGAATGACGGGCGCCGCCTTTCGGGGCGGCGTTCTTGTTTATGCTCGAGACGGTCAGCTGTCGGCCAGCCAATGGCGCAGCTTGAGCAGCAACAAGGCACCGTCACCCAATTGTCGCCTTTCATCCAGCAATGCTGTCAGATGATCTGGACGGTCGGTGATGATGCCATCCACGCCGATATCGAGCAGTCGCGCCATTTGCCCTGGCTGGTTGACGGTCCAGGCAAGGAGTTGGTAACCCGACTGGTGAGCGCGCTCGACTTCCCGGTGATCGATCTGGCTGTGACGTAGCCCGAGGGCGTCGAAACGGTCGCGGGGCAGGGCACTCGGTAGCGACCATTCAGCCAGTAGAATTGACCTGGCCTCGGGGGCGGATCTGTCGATCTCGACCAGTTGTCGGTAGGACAGGGTGGCCAGCCAGGTATCCTCGAAGATGCGAGGATTGCCGCATTGCTCCCGAGCCATGAGATCCGCGGCTTGGGCACGGCAGTCGATACGCCAGTCGCGTTCCCGTCGAAGCTCGCCCATCACCGCGTCCAGCAGTCGTCTTTCATCTCCTCGATCGGGCTTCAGCTCGATAATCAGGCTGGCACGTCCGCGCGCTGTGGCCAGCGCCTGTTGCAGGCTGGCAATGGGCTCTCCGGCGAAGGCATGGCTGAAACCACTGCCGACATCCAGCTGGGCCAGAGTCGTCCAGTCGAGGTCGGCAATGCGCCGCTGGTCGCCGATCAAACGGTTCAGGCTGGCGTCGTGGCTGAGCACCACCACACCATCAGCGGACAGCCGCACGTCGATCTCCACCAGGTCGGCGCCTTCATCCAGTGCCTGGCGTATGGCGGCGATGCTGTTCTCGGGGGCGCTCCAGGAGCTGCCTCGATGGGCAATGATCTGGACTTCGTCTCGCAGCTCCTGACGATCAATGAACAATATCGCCTGAGACAGCGCGAATACGATGACTCCTACCTCCACGGCCCAGGCAAGACGTCCCGGGTGGGCATCGGCGGGTGGTGAGGTGGGTCGGGGCTGTCGATGTGCTCGGCGCAGATACAGGCAGGTAGCCAGTAGCGCGTTGACGGCTGTGGCGGCAAAGGCCACCGCCAGGGTTACCAGAGTCACCAGACTGATCACGACCAGCATGACGGTGATGACCAGCTCGTTGTTGTCCGGCAGTTGAGTCAGCAGCGGTCCCAGTAATGCACTCAATGCCATGGAGGCCAGTGATGGCAACAGCAGAATCACGCCGAGAGCGGAGAACACCGCTGCTGCCATAGGCGGTAGATCATGATGTGTCAGCAACATGCTGCGTTTGAGCGCTGCGATGGGGCGCAACTGCTCGAGAACGACGCAGGGCATGGCCAGCCACCAGCGCACCAGCAGGCGGCCGGCGATGATCAGCCAGGTACCGACGAGAGGGAGGCAGGTGGCAATGAAATACCAGAACGCGGGAGGCCGCATTCGGCGGACATAATAAGGGTCCAGATCGCCGAGGATTGCCTGGTGCAGTTGTGTGACAAGGAAGAGGGTGAGGGTCAGCATGGCCAGATGGCAAGCCACCTGAATCATCGACAACAGGATCAGCCACGGTAGCCGATGAACGGCCAGCCACAGCGAGACCAACGCCTGACGGGCATGGTGGCCATGGGGCATCAGCGCGATCAGTATCATGCAGGCCTGCTGAAGATACAGCAGAGTGAGAATCAGGCAGAAGGCACCATAGGCCCATAGCAGGCCACCGGGGGACAGTAGTAGCTCCAGCGCATCGGAGGACGTGATCAGCGGCTGCCCGACCTGTGAGAGCCAGCCCGTCAGCGCCCAGGCCATGGCGGGGATCAACAGGCCCGAGGCTAGCAGCGTGAACAGTAGGTGTCCTGCCAGCAAGGGGCGAAGGTGGTCGCGCAGACTGGTAAGTACATCTCTGGTCAGAGAATTCATACGATGGAACATGGGGCTAGACTGGCACCCGAACGCTGTTCGGTAAAGTAGTGAGCGGCGAGCGCGCTGGGCCCAGGTTGTAACGCCGGCGCTTGCCGCTCGTGGCTGACCTACAGCTTCAGCTTCTCCTCGGCGACCAGGATGCCGTTGTTGTCGGCATAAACCCACTGGCCGGGGGTGAAGGTGACTCCGGCGAAGGTGACCGGGATATCGCGAATCCCTTCGCCACGCTTCTCGCTTCTACGTGGGTGCGCGCCGAGTGCCTGGATACCCAGGTCGGTTTCGGCGAGGACGTCGATATCCCTCACGCAGCCGTACATCACTACGCCGGCCCAGCCGTTTCCGGCAGCCTGTTCAGCCAGCATATCGCCGAGCATCGCGCAGCGGGTGGAGCCGCCGGCGTCCACGATCAGTACGGCTCCTTCACCGGGCTCAGTGACCGCCTCCTTGACCAGGGAGTTGTCCTCGAAGCATTTCACCGTACGTACCGGTCCGAAGAAGGCCTCGATACCGCCGAAGTTGATGAATACCGGGTCGCATACTGCGATTTCGGGGTAGGCGTCACAGATGTCGGGAGTTGCAATGCTGGTCATGATCAGCTTCCTGGCAGACTGGAGAGGGCCGGCACGAGCCTCGAGGGTGTCGAGGCTCTGTGTCGGAGCCGTTCATCTTCGTAGACCAGTATCGGCTGGCTGGCTCTCAGGGTAAAGCATGTCGGTCGAGGCCCGATGAGACGCTGGACGATCAGGTCAGCGAGATGCCGACGGCCAATCCGATTGACTGCAGGCTACGGCATCATGGGCATGCAGACTTTCACCATGTACGACTCGCACGCGAAATCCCTCGACCAGTGGGTGTCGCTGCAGTGTGCGATGCAGGCGTCGTGCGGCATCTTCGCAGAACATCAGGTTCTGGCCATTGGCCAGCGCAAAGGCCTGTTCGTCCACGCGTTTGACTGCTGTCTGCAGTGCAGTGCCCAGGGCTTTCTCTGCGCTGTCGATCAATGACGGCAGGGGGAGTGGTTCGGCATCACCCGACAGGCGCACGGATATGTGGGCCTGGCTGCGCTGGCTATGGGGTGTTGCCAGAATGCCCTGTTCACTACCCAACCAGGCGCGCACGCTTTCGTGGCTCAGAGGGATATCGACGAAATCCTCATCGAAGGCTTGCTGGATCAGTTGGCGGGCCAGAGCCGCCGAGCAGGGGCAGGTCGACGAGTAGCCGACGGTGACGCCGAGTACCGCCTCGAAGCCCCGGCTGTCCTGGCGGCAGCGCAGCGAGAAGGGGTAGGCCTTCCAGCCTGATAGAGGGCTGAGCAGCGCAGGGCGGTTGAGCAACGCCTCGCCACCAAGGTCGAGAAAGGCCGTGTTGGAGAGTCCTGCATGGCTGGCAAGGAAGGTATCCAGCACCTCGGATACCATGGATAACGTCAGTTCGTGATTTTCCAGCTCCGACAGGGCCAGATAGAGACGTGACATATGCACACCGCGCGCCTCAGGGGTGTCCAGACTCACCCCGGCTGAAGCACGACCGACAATGCTGCGCCCGGCGACGTGCAGGGGAAGGGCGATCTGCTCCATTCCCACCCAGTCCAGTGCGGTATCGATCAAGGGGCTTCCGGACGCGATATCGGGCAGTGACAGTTGTGACATGGTATTCCCGTCGATGATGGTGAAGGCATGGTATGGTACGTAATAACATAACATTAAGTCCATCATGACGGTGAACAGGGAAGTGCGGGAACATCCGGATGGATGAATTTTCGGCAAGGAGTAATCAGAAGGTGGGGATCAGAAGACAGCAGGGATGAGGTGAAAGAAGCGTGGCTCGAAAGCCACGCTTCAAAGGTTCAACTCTGGGGTTCAACTCTGGCGGGCCATGGCGATCAGCTGTTGTCCTTCAGTGATGCCATGTCGATGACGAACCGGTACTTGACGTCGCCCTTTTCCATGCGCTGCCAGGCGTCATTGATCTGATCAATGTTGATCAGCTCGACATCGCAACTGATGTCGTGTTCGGCGCAGAAGTCGAGGACTTCCTGGGTTTCCGGCATGCCGCCGATCAGTGAGCCGGCCAGTACTCGACGCTTGAAGACGAGGTTGAAGCCCTCGATGGCCGGTTCAATCGGATCGAGCAGCCCCACCAGAATGTGAGTGCCGTCGTATTTCAAGGCCTTGAGATAGGGGTTGATGTCGTGTTGTACCGGTACCGTATCGAGCATGAAGTCGAACTGTTCGGTGACGGCTTCCATCTGCGCTTCATCGGTGGACACCACAACATGGTCGGCGCCCTGACGCTTCGCCTCGGCTACCTTGGATTCGGAGCGGGTGAACAGGGTGACTTCCGCACCCAGTGCCCTGGCCAGTTTAACGCCGATATGGCCGAGTCCGCCCATGCCGATCACGCCGACCTTGTGGCCTGCCTGGACGCCGTAGTGCTTGAGTGGTGACCAGGTGGTGATACCCGCACACAGCAGAGGTGCAGCGGACTTCAGGTCGATACCATCAGGCATTCGAACCACGAAGCGCTCGCTGACAACCACCTTGTCGGAATACCCCCCCTGGGTCAGCGTGCCGCTGTGTCTGTCTGGGCTGCCATAGGTCATGGTGAAGCCTTCCTGGCAGAACTGTTCCAGTCCGTCGTTGCAGGCCTGGCAGTGGCGGCAGGAATCGACCATACAGCCAACACCGACCAGATCACCTGGCTTGTACTGCGTGACGTTGTTGCCCACGGCAGTGACTCGGCCGACGATCTCGTGGCCAGGTACAACTGGGTAGGAAGCCATTCCCCAGTCATCTCGAGCGAAGTGCAGATCGCTGTGGCAGACACCGCAGTAGAGGATATCGATCGAGACATCATCGGGGCGCGGCGCGCGGCGCTCGAAATTCCACAGTTCCAGTGGCGTGGTGGATGAGTGGGCGGCATAGCCGCGGGTGGATGTTCCAGTCGCTTGTGTCATGTACATGACTCCCGGTTGATGAGGGAAACGGTGGAACATTCTGGTCGAGAGGCGTGATTTCGGCCATGCCCTTTCCTGCGCAATGCGTGCTTGATCCTATGGTGTTTGTCAGGAGCATGCTTATTTCTGGCCATAATCATGCACAATACGCTGACGGCCCCTGTCCGGGCAGTCTGAGTAAAGTACCGGGAGGCATGCATGGACGAAGAGACATCGCTGTTGTCGCGCTCGACACCCGTGTCACATCAGGTGACGCATGGCTCGGTTGTTGCCGCGGATAGTGCCATGGAAGGCCGTCGTCAGCATGTGGAGACTCGGCTGGCCGACACGCTCATGCCATTGGTCAAGGAGGAAGGGTTTTCGGCGACTGCTGTTGAAGGGGTCAAGTTGATTGCTTCCCGATGCAGCTATCCGCGAACTCCCCTGATCTATGAACCGGGAATCTTCGTCATGGCGCAGGGGGACAAGATCGGCTATCTGGGGGACAGAGTCATCCACTATGGACCCGGCAATTATCTGGTTCAGGCGATGCCGCTACCCTTCGAGTGCGAGACGCTGGCGACACCCGACGCGCCCCTGTTGGGGCTGTCCATTGCCGTGGACCCACTCACCCTGAGCGAGCTGGTACACCTGGTTCCCGAGTCGACCAGTCTGGGCCAGGCGGCCCCTGAACCCATGGCATCGGTTGTTCTCGATGCTCCCATGGCGGAGGTGGTTCAGCGGCTTGCGAGTTGTCTGCACGACGATGCCGCCTGTCGTGCGCTGGGGGCCGGCAGGGTGAGGGAAGTCCTCTACGCCGTGCTGATGGGGCCGCAGGGTGAATCGCTGCGCCAACTGGTCCAGAGGCAGGGCCACTACGCACGCATTGCCGAGTCACTGGGCTATCTTCATCGGCATCTTGCTGATGCCTTGACGGTGGAAATGCTGGCGGAACGTGCCAGCATGAGCCCCTCGCACTTTCATCATCACTTCAAGCGCACTACCCAGTTGTCACCGGTGCAGTATATCAAGCGGCTACGCCTGCTGAGGGCAAGGGTGCTGCTCGGCCAGCAGCGAATCAATGTCGCCAGAGCGGCAGCAGAAGTCGGCTACCGCAGCACCTCTCAGTTCAGTCGCGAATACAAACGCTATTTCGGTGTGAGTCCCTCACTGGAACATTGATTCGAGAAACCGGGACTCTCAGGGGCCGAGGTGTGCGGCCGTCGACAACAGCCCTGCTATTAACATGGCAATCAAATAGCTCATCCTGATCGATTTGATTGTCGTCCGCACCCCACTGGTGCAGATGCGTGGATCTGCTGGTGTGGTGCGGTCTCGCGTCGGCCTGATGGCCGGCGGCGGCACGTCCCTGTGCCGCCATTAACCCAACATGAAAGCATGCCGGGTTAATACCATGAACGTGCAGATCCAATCGGGCATGGAGTTGACAATGAGTGATGCAGACATCCGGGTCGAGGCCTTCTTCCGCGAGGCCACCCAGTGGCGTGAAGAATTGGCGATGTTGCGCAGCATTCTGCTGGAGAGCTCGCTGGAGGAGGACTTCAAATGGTATTCCCCGTGCTACACCCATGATGGGGGCAACCTCGTGGCCATCTGGGGGTTGAAGGACAGTTGTGCGCTGGCGTTCTTCAAGGGGGTGTTGCTCGAGGATCCCGAGGCAATTCTGGTAGCGCCCGGTGAGAATTCACGTTCGATGCGCCTGATCCGGTTCACCAGTATCGACGAGATCACCCAGCGTCGCTCCATTGTGCTGGATTATGTCCAGCGGGCCATCGAGGCGGAGCGCTCTGGCCTGAAGGTGGAGTTCCGTAACGATGATCTGGACTATCCGGAGGAGCTGCTGGCGCGCTTCGAGGTCGATCCCCGGCTGCAGGAGGCCTTCGAGGCATTGACGCCAGGCCGTCGGCGCGGCTATATCCTGCATTTTTCCAATGCGAAGCAGTCTGCGACCCGAGTGGCGAGAATCGAGAAGTGTGCGGTGAGGATTGTCGAAGGCAAGGGGCTACATGATCGCTGAGGCTTGATGACAATGCAGCATAGCTCGCGACCCACAAGGATGTGGGAAGTGCGTTTGTTCGTCTGGAACGAACATAGCTAGCTCGTAGCTCAAAAGAAAAGCGCCCCGGGAGGGGCGCTTCTGTCATCGGCTCGGGCCGCGAGGGCCTTTCGATGTTGCGAGCATCGGAGTCGAAATCAGGTGGCTTATGCAACCAGATTCAGGTGCAGCCTGATTCAGGCTTCCTGAGCCACCGGAATCACGTTCGAGGCAGTCTTCTGATACTGCTCGATCTCGTGGAAGTTCATGTAGCGATAGATTTCGCCAGCCATGGCATCGAATTCTCCCATGTAACGACGATACTCGTCTACTGTCGGCAGACGACCTTCCACTGCAGCAACGGCGGCCAGCTCTGCCGAGGCGAGGTAGACGTCGGCCCCGTCGCCGAGACGGTTGGGGAAGTTACGTGTGGAGGTGGAGACCACGGTGCTCTTCGCTGCAACACGGGCCTGGTTACCCATGCACAGTGAGCAGCCGGGCATTTCCATGCGTGCTCCAGCACGGCCATAGATCCCGTAGTAGCCTTCCTCGGTCAGCTGGTGCTGATCCATGCGTGTTGGCGGCGCCAGCCACAGGCGAGTCTTGAGACTGCCGGCGGGGATCTTCTCGAGCAACTTACCAGCGGCACGGAAGTGACCGATGTTGGTCATGCAGGAGCCGATGAACACCTCGTCGATGGTCTCGCCGGCCACTTCGGACAGCAGGCGGGCATCGTCAGGGTCATTGGGGGCGCAGAGCACTGGCTCCTTGACTTCGTTGAGGTCGATCTCGATGACTTCCGCATACTCGGCATCGGCATCGGCACGCATCAGCGACGGGTTGGCCAGCCACTCTTCCATGGCGAGGATGCGGCGCTCGATGGTGCGCTTGTCGCCGTAGCCGTTGGCAATCATCCACTTCAGCAGCGTGATGTTGGACTTGAGGTACTCGCTCACCGACTCCTCGGAGAGGGTGATGGTACAACCGGCCGCGGAGCGCTCGGCGCTGGCGTCGGACAGTTCGAACGCCTGCTCGGCGGTCAGATCCTCAAGGCCCTCGATTTCGAGAATACGACCGGAGAAGGCGTTCTTCTTGCCGGACTTCTCGACGGTCAGCAGGCCCTGCTGGATGGCGTAGTAGGGGATGGCGTGTACCAGGTCACGCAGAGTGACACCCGGCTGACGCTTGCCCTTGAAGCGAACCAGGATGGACTCAGGCATGTCCAGCGGCATGACGCCGGTAGCTGCAGCGAAGGCCACCAGGCCGGATCCGGCCGGGAAGGAAATGCCCATCGGGAAACGGGTGTGAGAGTCACCACCGGTACCCACGGTGTCCGGCAGCAACATGCGGTTCAACCAGGAGTGGATGATACCGTCGCCCGGGCGCAGGGAAACACCGCCGCGGTTCATGATGAAGTCGGGCAGGGTGTGGTGGGTTTCCACGTCAACCGGCTTGGGATAGGCGCTGGTGTGGCAGAAGGATTGCATGACCAGGTCGGCCTGGAAGCCGAGGCAGGCGAGGTCCTTGAGCTCGTCACGGGTCATCGGACCGGTCGTGTCCTGGGAACCGACGGTGGTCATCTTCGGCTCGCAGTACATGTTCGGGCGCACGCCTTCCATGCCACAGGCCTTGCCGACCATCTTCTGTGCCAGGGTAAAGCCCTTGCCAGTGTCCTTCGGCTGTTCCGGCTTGCGGAACACGTCGGACGCCTCCAGGTTCAGTGCCTCGCGCGCCTTTTCGGTCAGGCCGCGACCGATGATCAGCGGAATACGACCGCCAGCACGGACTTCGTCGAGAATGACCTGAGTCTTGAGTTCGAAGGTGGAGATCACTTCGTCAGTGTCGTGACGGCAGACCTTGCCTTCATAGGGGTAGACGTCGATGACGTCGCCCATGTCCATCTTGTCGACATCCATCTCGACGGGCAGGGCGCCGGCGTCTTCCATGGTGTTGAAGAAGATCGGCGCGATCTTGCTGCCGAAGCAGAAGCCACCGGCACGCTTGTTGGGGACATTGGGAATGTCGTCGCCGAAGTACCACAGCACCGAGTTGGTGGCGGACTTGCGCGAGGAGCCAGTACCGACCACGTCGCCCACGTAGGCGACCGGGAAGCCCTTGGCCTTGACCGCTTCGATTTGGGCCAGCGGACCTTTGGTGCCGGGGACTTCCGGCTCGATGCCTTCGCGCTCGTTCTTGAGCATGGCGTTGGCATGCAGCGGGATGTCGGGACGTGACCAGGCATCAGGTGCCGGCGACAGGTCGTCGGTGTTGGTCTCACCGGGGACCTTGAAGACGGCCAGGGTGATCTTGTCGGCGAGGGCAGGCTTTGCCAGGAACCACTCTGCGTCGGCCCAGGACTGAACGACGTCTTTTGCCACTTCGTTACCGGCCTTGGCACGCTCGGCAACATCGTGAAAGGCATCGAACATCAGCAGGGTGTGCTTGAGCTGCTCACCCGCTTCTTTGGCCAGTTCGGAGTCGTCGAGCAATTCGACCAATGTGGCGATGTTGTAGCCGCCCTGCATGGTGCCCAGCAGTTTAACAGCGTGGATCTTGTCGATCAGTGGGGACTGCGCCTCGCCCTTGGTAATGGCGGTGAGGAAGCCGGCCTTGACGTAGGCCGCCTCATCGACACCCGGCGGCACACGATTGGTCAGCAGGTCCAGAATGGCTTCTTCCTCGCCAGCCGGTGGCGCCTTGAGCAGTTCAATCAGCTCGGCGGTCTGCTCGGCATTCAGGGGCTTGGGGGGGACGCCTTCCTGGGCACGCTCTTCGACATGTTGGCGATAGGCTTCAAGCACGTGGTGGCCCTCATTGGTTATTGGTGGTCACGGGTGCGGCGCTGCAGAGATGAGTCGTCGGCCGCCGCGACAGTCACCGGTGTCAACGGTGGCGAAATTCTAAACTAGATTGTAGACAATGTTAAGCAAGGGGGAGTTAAGCCATGCTGAAAGACCGATGAAAGGCATCTTTTAATCGGCTTGTGATCTACATCAAGAGTGGTAGGGGTGCCTCTCACTCTGGTAGCAGGTACCATGGCTGCGTTACTGCATTCGGGAGAGGACGATGTCGCAACGCATCGTATCGCCGTGTGTCGGCCTGTGTTCCACAACCGTGGGAGACAGTGTCTGCCGCGGCTGTCAGCGCCATGATGTCGAGATACTTGACTGGATGACAATGTCGGCGGACGAGCGTGAAAGGCGAATACGGGAGCTCGATGCAATACGCGTCGAGGTGGCCGCGGCCTTTGTTCGTGTCGTCGATGAGCAGTGTCTGGAGGAGCAATTGAGGCGACATCGCATCCGCTTTCGTGACACTCAGCCGTCGCTGTCGCGTGTGGTGGAGTTGTTGCGAGTCGGGCGTGATCGCATTCATGACCTCTCGCGTTACGGCATTGCGCTGCACGCGTCCGCACCTGACGATCCGAAGGATCTCTATGTGGCCCTGAGCCGAGCTCTGGCGGAAGCTGCCCTGAAGCGACGCCACCATGACTCGGCCTCGGATGGCTCCGCTCGATTCGAAAAAGTTCTTGTGTAAGGAAGATGGTGCGCTATGACCGCCAGGCAAGATGTCGGTACCGATGTACTGGTGCCAGCCGAGTTGCTCGACTTCCTGCCCTGCGCCACTCCGGCGGCCTGGGTGGATTGGGCACTCGACAATGAGGAGTTGCTGCTGATCGATCACGCGCAGTGCGAGAAGAAGGCAGCCTCTACAGCGATGAGTTTGATGTATCGCTATGTTGACAAGTATGAGCTACTGATACGTATGTCGCAGCTGGCGCGTGAGGAAATTCTGCATTTCGAGCAGGTGGTGAAGATCATGCGCTCTCGGGGAATCGAGTATCGTCATCTGAGTGCCTCGCGATACGCCGATGGGCTGCGCCAGCTGGTGCGTGCGGAAGACCCGGAGCGACTGGTTGATATTCTGATCGTGGGGGCTTTGATCGAAGCCCGCAGCTGTGAGCGCTTCGCTTGTCTGATCCCGCATCTCGATGATGAGCTGGCGAAGTTCTATCGTGGACTGGTCAAGTCGGAGGGGCGCCATTTTGAAGACTATCTGATGCTGGCGCGTCAGATAGCGGACAACAATATCGATGCGCGTATCGAGGAGTTCCGGTCGCGCGAGAAGGAATTGGTAACTCAGGCGGATGTTGCCTTTCGTTTTCACAGTGGTGTGCCGGCCTGATAGCCAGCTCACCGCCATGCAGGGACATCATCATGAGGGACGCCCAACAGGAAGCTTCCCAGATAACAGATCAGGATTACCTGACACTCTTCGGACAGTTTTCCCTGACACTAGGGGAAGATGTCGTTCTTCAGTTCAGCTACGACAAGGTCAAGGCATTGCTGGTACATCTGTTGCTGCATCAGCAGCCGGTGAATCGCGCGAGTCTGGCCGAGTTGCTGTGGCCCGATCAGGGGGTGTCGTCCGGGCGCACCAATCTGCGTCATGCACTGCATTGCCTGCGTCAGTCGCTGGGTGACGAAGCCGATCGTGTGCTGAGCGTATCGCGACAGACCATCGCCTTCCAGCTTCCCGACGACTGGGGGTTCGATCTCGATGACCTGAAGACGCTGCTGGAAGGTTCACCTGATATCGATAATCTCGAGCGCGTCCTGCGCTGCTATCGTGGTGACCTGGTCGAGGAGCTGCAACTGCCATCCTGTCCGGACTTCCAACGATTGCTGCTCAAGGCTCGCAACGAATGGCGACAGAAGGTCATTCGCTTCGCCGAAGAGGTGCTCAGTCAGCAGGGCAGTGTGCCAGACGACCTGTTGCATGAGTTGGTCAACCGCTTTTCGGGCTATGGCCCCTTCCATGAACGTCTGGTCAGACAACTGGCCGAGCATGGTCAGACGGCGGCGGCTCATGAGCAGTACAATGGTTTTCTGCAGATGCTGGCACTTTCCGGCCAGCAGCCGGAGCCCGGTTTTCTGCAACTGGCTGCCCACTGGTCCGATTTGCCGCAGACCGACGTGGACTCTCACTCCCCACGGGGAGCCTTCTCTCGTGCCCTGGCAGTGGATAGCGCACCGCTAGGCGAAGAGGAGGTGGAGAGCCGTCAATTGTCGGTGATGGCGATACGTCTGCGGCTCAATGCCGATCTCGGCAGTCGCGCGGAAACCCGAGCCTGTCTCTCGCTGCAGATCGAACTGATGCGGTGGCTCGAGAAGCAGTGCCACCATCTTGGAGGCTTCTGGCTGCCTGGCGCTACCGGGGGGCTGGGGCTGGCCTGTTTCGGCACCCATGGGCCGGCACACCAGCTGGCGGAACTGGTTGCGCTCTATGAGCATTGTCGTCGTCAGTTGGTGGATGAAGCTCGATGCCACTGGAATGGCGAGGGGGATTTGCCGGGCATTGAATTGGCAGCAGGCCTCAACAGTGGTCAGGTGGTCTATCTGCCATCGCGTCAGTTGGTCGATCCGCTCGGCCAGGTGACCCAGGGGGCACTCGAGCTGATGAGCGCCGCCGAAGGCAGCGAGTTGGTGATTTCCCGCCAGGCCAGCCAGCATATGCCTCCGGCATTTGATTTGCAGCCACGTCTGTATTCGCGGTTGGTGGCCAGCGATGGGCGTATCCGTCTGCGGGCTCTGGTGTTGGGCGAGAACGAGGGTGGGCGCGAAGCGACTCCTCCCAGCCTGATCGGTCGCGAGGGAGCGTTGCGGACCCTGCGTGATGCCCTTGCCCGGGCCGGTATCGGTCTGCGTCAGAGCGTACTGGTTCGTGGCCCTTCCGGGTTGGGTAAGTCGGCCCTGCTGGTAGGCTTCCGTCACCTTGAGCAGAGCCGTGAAACGGCGATCTGTTGGCAGCCCAATACCCGCATGTCGGCGCAGGAGCCGTATGGCGTCGCACGCCAGTTGCTGCAGTGGCACCTGCAACAGGAGGTCACTCACGAGTCGCTGAGTATGCTGGTCGACCGAGTCGGCCTCAGCCCACTCGGTGAAGAGTCCTGGCAGTGGCTCGAGGAGGCCATGGGCATCGCGGGTGCCCGTGAGATATCAGCGTTGGCACAGAGCAGCGAAGCATTGGAGCTGATCATCAGTCTTGTGCATCGGCTGGTCGATGAAGTGGCCGTCAAGTGCCCGCTGGTGCTGATGATCGATGATCTGCAGTGGGTCGATGAGCCTTCCCTGAAGGTCCTTGCCGGCCTGCAGGCGCGACTGCCGATCAACAGTCCTTTCCTGCTGGTTGCCAGTCATCACGGGCGCGAAGCCCTGCCGACCCGGCTGCACTGGGACCAGCAGATCACCCTGGGGCGACTGGATGCCATGCAGTCGTCACGGCTGCTGTCGGAGTTGGCGCGGCGCTATCGTCTGCATCTCTCACCGCGACTGCGCGGACAGATCATAGAGCGCTGTGATGGTGTTCCGTTGTACCTTCAGGAAATCTGCCGGCGCCTGGACATGGATCGCCGTGAAGGTCGCGCGGTACATTTCGAGGAATTGCCCCATGGCCTGTTGGGTCTGCTCAGCAGCCGTATCGACCAACTCGATGGCGACCGTGATGTCGCTCATATCGCTGCGGTACTCGGGCGATTGTTCCGCTTCGATTTCCTCGCCGAGTGCAGTGGCTGGGAGCCTGATCGCTTAGGCCACGCGCTGGAAGCCATGCGCCGCCTGGAGATCATCGAGCCGGCAGAAGGCGAGGGCAGGAGTCGTGAATATCAGTTCACCCATCAGTTGCTGCATGAAGCAGCCTACCTGTCCTGTCCGCGTGACGTGCGCATCGACATCCACAGCAAGGTGGTGCATCTGATCGAGGAGCAGCACCCGGCCTGGATCAGTCGACATCCCGGCGATTTTGCCATGCACCTGCGACGCAGTGGTCATTACGCCCGTGGCGCGCGCTACTTTGAACTGGCAGCGCGGGAAGCGCTCAAGGTCAGCGCCAATCGCACGGCCCTGAAGATGGCCGACTTCGGCCTTGCTGCCCTGCGCCAGGTGGAAGACCACCACGATCGTGAAATCAGCCTGCTTACCGTACGCGGTCAGGCAGCCTTTGCCCTTGAGGGGCACGGGTCGCCGTTGGCGCATGAGAGCTTCGTGCGTGCTCAGGAACTGTTGCAGGTCTGTGATGCCCAGTTGGCGGATGAGGAAGATCTTGAGCAGGCGTTCCTGGTCAAGTGGGGGTTGTGGGTCGGATGCAGCCAACGCCATGCCCATGCCGATGCCTTCATGCTTGCCTCGCGGTTGGGTGACCTGGCGATGCGGCTCGACGATTCTCGCTATCAGCGCCTCGCCGATTATGCCGGTGCCAGTTGTGAATACTGGGCTGGCCGGATACCCCAGGCCTACGACCACCTCGAGGAGCTTGACCCGCTCAACAACGCCATGATGATCGAATGGTTGCCGTTCTCGGATCATCCTCAGGTGGCCGCCGTTTGTTTCCATGGTTGGGCGTTGTGCCTGCGTGGCGACTATCAGCGGGCCGAGAAGCAGATGGAAGCGGCTATTCGCCTTGCCGAGCAGATCAATCATCCCGGTAGTCTGGCGATGGCGCTGATGTATGCCGCCGCTCTCTATCGACAGTTGGGGCATGTCCATGAAGCGGCGAATCGTGCCCAGCGTACCTTCGACCTGACGGGATCCTCGCACCTGCATCTGTGGCAGGTGTCATCGCGAGCGGTGCTTGGCTGGCAGCAGGCACTTGCCGGGAATCGAGAAGGGTTGGCACAGCTCGATGTTGCGCGGGACGAGTTGGCCGAGATCACCGGTGGTGATCCCTATCAGAGGCCCAACCTGTGGTATGTCGACGCCTGCGTCGCGCTGGGAGAGCTGGAGCGTGCCGAGGACTACCTGGATCAATGTCTGCTGCTGGCCCGGGAGCGCAATAGTCTGTTCGTGCCGGAGTTGTCGATGCGCCTCGCCGACGTTCGTCATCAGTTGGGGCGCGGTATCGACACGGTGCGCAGTCTGGCCACTCAGGCACGGGAGGAAGCCTGTAATGACGGCAACATCCACCAGCAGCTATGCGCCCTGGAGTTGTGGTTGACGCAGGTCGATCCTGACGACAGTGAGGCCCGCGAGCAGTTCCGTCAGTTGCAGGCCCGGGTATCGCTCAGTGATGCTCCGGTGCTGGTACGCTGGCGTAATCTGCTTGATCGTCGGGTCTCGCAGGCTTCCAGTGTCTGAGCTCGGGCTCGGGCTCGGGCTCGGGAACCTGGCAACGTGAGCAACGTGAACGTAAGGGGCCGAGGAACTGGAGCCCGCTCAGGTAAGCTGCTCCAGTTCCTCTATGCGTTGCAGGGCCTCGCTGCGTGAGCTGCCACACAGATCGGCATCGAAGTTGAAGGCCAGGCACACCCGAGGTCTGCGGGGATCGCCAAACAGGCGGCACAGGTTGTTGTCATCGAGCTGTACGCAGCGCGTACCGGCGGGCTTGCCCTGGGGCATGCCCGGTATCGGTGAGCTGATCGATGGTGCAATGCAACAGGCTCCGCAGCCTGCACGGCAACCGGAGTGTGGTGTGTCTGTCATGCGTCCCCGGCCAGTTCCTCGGGCGTTGCAGAGTGGCTGGCCCCCTTGTCGATTCCCTCATAGGCATAGAGCTGCGTTGCCACACCTGTGGCGCGAGTAATCTCGTGGGTCAACCAGATGGCGATGTTTTCCACTGTGGTGGCGGTGGCCAGCACACGGCAACGTTCGCGGGGCAGTGTCAGTACGAATTGCCCCTGGGCTGAGCGATAACTCGTTGTCAGTGTCTGCTGACGGGCCTGATCGGCAAGGATGTCCTCGGCGCTTACCAGATAGGTATTGTCCAGCCAACTGGCGTAGTGGCTCTCGAGATGCGGCTGACGTTCGCCATGCTGATGGATCTCCAGTCGCGAGCGATGACCATGGGCGATGCGCTGGCAATTGCCGCCATGGTGCTTGAGTCCATGGCTGTAGCTGTAGCTCGCGCCGTCGATGATCTCCTCACGCAGGCGCAGCACAATACGTTCCACCTGTTCGGGGAAGCGGCGACCGAGGCTCTGGGACAGATGCTCGGCCAGGTTGTCCGTGTCAATGCGCTCGCAGGGCAGCAGTGTGAAGGCCTGGCGAGGGCCACGCACTTCCATGGCGTAGGGAGTGCGTGTGCGGATGCGCATGCCTTCCGGACAATCACTGATATCGATGCCGGGTGCCTTGGCCGGTATCAACAGGGTGTGATCGGCGCCCCCGTCGATACGCGACTTGATCCAGGGTTTGACCTCGCCGAAATCGAACAACATCCCGTGCTCGCCGAGCTCTCCGAACAGTTCGGCATCAAGATGCCAACTGGCACCGACCAGGCCTCTTTCCGGACACCAGAGTGACACATCGAGGTGGGTCAGTTGGTTGACGAACAACGGCATTATGCAATCCCCGCGATCTTGTGGGTCTGTAGCGAGAAGCGCCACAATGGATGCGTCATGCAGTAATCCAGGGTGGCCTGAAGCGGATTGTCGTGCCGCGGCTGGGAGGAAGGGGCCATATGGCTGACGTCCATGGGTTGCAGCAGGAAGTGGTCAAAATCGAGGTCGGCAAAGTGCTCTGGTGAGACTCCCTGTTGTGGGTAGACCAGTTTGAGCTCATGGCCGCTTGTCTGGGTCAGCGGAGTGTTGCCCTTGGGACTGACACAGATCCAGTCGATGCCGGCTGGTGCGGTCAGGGTTCCATTGGTTTCCACGGCGACCTCGAAGCCGCGCTGATGCATGGCCTCGATCAGTGCCTCGTCGAGTTGCAGCAGGGGTTCTCCCCCCGTAAAGACCACATAGGGTGTGGCTCCCTGAGCACCCGCGGCGAAGGGCCACAGCCCTGCGATATGTTCCGCCAGACCGGCAGCATTCGCAAAGCGTCCACCACCTTCGCCATCGGTACCGACGAAGTCGGTATCGCAGAAGCGGCACTGTGCCCGCTCCCGGTCCTGCTCACGACCGGACCATAGATTGCAGCCGCTGAAGCGGCAGAACACACTGGCACGCCCCGCCTGCATGCCTTCGCCCTGCAGGGTATAGAAGGCTTCCTTTATGCTATACATGCTGGGTATCCGCACTGGTGTCTGCATAGGCCAGCGGGTCTGTCACTCCATGGGCAGCAAAGGCAGCCAGCCTTTCGCGGCAACTGCCGCAGCGACCGCAGGCCAGTTCCCGCCCTTCATAACAGGTCCAGGTCTCGCCATAGTCGAGCCCCATGGCCAGACCATCGGCCAGAATCTCGCTCTTGCTGGCGCGCAGATAGGGTGCGTGTATCTCCACCGGTGAGAAGTTGGCGATGGCGGCGACGTCATTCATCGCTTCGACGAAGGCCGGGCGGCAATCGGGGTAGAGCACGTGATCGCCACCATGGGCACCATAGGCCACCCGTGATGCCCCGACATTGACCGCCTTGGCGATCGCCAGGGACAGCAGGATCATGTTGCGATTGGGGACTACGGTGGCGGTAAGGTTGTCCTCGGCGTAGTCGCCATCCGGCATCGCGCGGGATGCATCGGTCAGCGCAGAATTGTCGATCAGGCCATGAATGGCGGTGATATCGACGACCTGGTGCTCGATGCCGAGGCGGTTGCAGACGTCACGCGCGACATCGAGCTCGCGAGAGTGGCGCTGGCCATAGTGAAAGGACAGCGCGTGCACATTGGGCGTTTCGCGCAGCACACGATGGAGAACGGTGTAGGAGTCCATGCCGCCGGAATAGACGACGACGGTGGCAGGATTGGAATCGATCATGAGGGGTACTCGAAATCGGAGAATTTGGGGGTCGTGGCGCTTCTTGTGCAAGGTTTCCTGCATAAGGCGCTGGTGACCTGCCGGGGTCCGGTCCGGCTGCGCAAGGGTACCGAATCGGCGCGTAGCTGGCTAGAGGAGATGATCGAGATTGGGCTGAGCTGGATCAATGCCGTCGGCGTGGCGTTGTGGCAGATTGCCGGGCTGCCCTGATGTCATGACTGGTATCTCTACATGCAAGCTCCGGAACTGCTGTCGCCCGCCGGCACCTTCAAGAACATGACCTATGCCTTCGCCTATGGGGCTGATGCGGTCTATGCCGGACAGCCTCGCTACTCGCTGCGGGTGCGCAATAATGACTTCGGCATCGATAACCTGCATCGTGGCATCGCCTATGCGCACCAACGTGGCAAACAGTTCTACGTGGCGTCGAACATTGCGCCTCACAACAGCAAGCTCAAGACCTATCTGCGCGATATGGAGCCGGTCATCGAGGCTGGCCCCGATGCCCTGATCATGTCCGACCCGGGACTGATCATGATGGTCCGCGAACGCTGGCCGGAACAGGTCATCCACCTCTCGGTGCAAGCTAATGTGGTCAATTACGCGGCAGCACGTTTCTGGCAGCAGCAGGGCATCAAACGCATCATCCTGTCGCGGGAGTTGTCGCTGGAAGAGATTGCCGAAATCCGCCAGCAGTGCCCGGAACTCGAGATCGAGACCTTTGTTCATGGCGCTCTGTGTATCGCCTACTCGGGACGCTGCCTGCTGTCCGGGTATTTCAATCATCGTGATCCCAATCAGGGAACCTGCACCAACGCCTGTCGCTGGCAATACGATGTTCATGCCGCGAAGACCGACGCCAGTGGCGACTTGATTGCCTCATCGAGTGCTACGGTCAGCGGTGACTGGTCGCCCGGTGAAGGTGCCGGGACTGCCGGTGGCAGGGAAGGGCAGCAGTCGCTGGCGGCGTTGATCGAGGATCGCTCGCGACCGGGAGAGCTGATGCCGGTGCACGAGGATGAGCATGGCACCTACATCATGAACTCCCGAGACCTGCGTGCCGTACAGCATGTGCCACGTCTTGCAGCCATGGGGGTCAGCTCATTGAAGATCGAGGGGCGTACCAAGTCCCACTACTACGTGGCACGCACCGCTCAGGTCTATCGTCGGGCAATCGATGACGTCATGGCCGGGCGCGATTTCGATATGGGGCTGATGGATGAGTTGGAGAACCTGGCCAACCGCGGATACACGGAAGGCTTCTATCGTCGCCATGTTCACGATGAATACCAGAACTACGAGCGTGGTCACTCCATTGGAATACACCAGCAGTTCGTCGGTGAGGTGACTGATCTGGACAGTGCGCGGGGGCTGCTGGAGATCGAGGTGCGCAACCGTTTCGCCGTGGGTGATGGCGTCGAGCTGATGACACCTGCCGGTAACCGGCGTTTTACCATCAAGCAGCTGGAGAATCGCCATGGTGAGTCGATTCAGGTGGCCCCGGGATCTGGTCACGTGGTGCGACTGGCCCTTGATGAAGAGTTCCTGAACAACGAAACCATGGATGCCGAGATGATGCGGTTCGCCCTGCTGATGCGCGACCTGGGCTAAAGGCTTGAGGGGCCGGGAAGGCCGACTCCCTTTACTTTGCGCCTGTGAAACCTGATCATCCAGCTGGTTGCTGATCAATACGGTCGTTGACCAGCATTCACCCGGTGCTCCATCGGGACTCGTCATTCACGTCAGGTCAGGAGATTGCATGACGACCGTCGAACACAGCGCGATTCTGCCCGCCTCACCAGAGCAGGTGTTTGATCTGCTCGAGAGGGTCGAGGATTTCGCCGACTACTCGGATCTGATTACTGCCATCGAAGCCCAGGGGAATGAGCATTATCGGTGGTACGTGCATGCCATTGGTGTCGACTGGACGTTCGACGTCAAGGTCACGGAGAAGACCAGACCGAGGGTGCTGGCGTGGGAGTCGGTGGACGGTGTCAGTAATCAGGGGCGTTATGAGCTGGAAGCGGTGCCCGAAGGCACCAGGGTCAAGCTCACGCTCGAGTACGAGATTCGCAACCGCCTTGTTGCCAGCGCCGTCAAGCGCGCTGCCCAGCCTCTGGTCGGCAAGGTCAGCAGTCAGATCCTGCGTCGGGTCGAAGACCGGCTTGAGGGGAAATATTAGCGATGAGCTGTAAGCTATAAGCTGTAAGTTAAAAGAAAACCCCAGAGATTCGATGATTGCCCAGCAATTGTAGGCAGTTCAACCTTGGGGTTTCGTCTATTCGCGATTGGCCCAGCATGTTGCTTACCGCTTACCGCTTCTCAAGCCTTCCTCAATGACACATCAAGGTGATCGACGACCTCGGCCCAGTCGGCGTCTTCCTGCACGGCTTCTCGTAGAAACTCGGCCTGGCCCTCGTTCCAGCAAGGGGCGTTGGGGAGTTCCATATCGGCAGGCAGTGGCGAGTGACGCTCGATGAAGCGTTTGATCGAGGCAGCATCGGACGCGAGTCCGAGCTGCTCGAAGAGCTCACTGAAGGCGTGGTCGTGATGTTCCATTCTGGTCTCCTCGGGTCCGGTCCTCCAACCGAGCATATACCGCAATCAAGAATCCTGCCCGAACAGCGCTTCGATAATCAGCCTCGCTCTCCGACCAGGCTGGCACGGAAGCGTTGCAGGCGATCGGCGTATTCCAATGGTTGAGCTACCAGATGCAGCAGCTTGGTCCAGGCGGCCTCCGGTGTCATATCGTCACCGGACATCACGCCAGCATCGTTGAGCAGTTGTCCTGCAGCATAGTGGCCGATCTTGATGGTGCCGTAGGGGCACTGACTGATAGCCACCACTAGTTTGCCCTGGCCGACTGCTCGGCCGAGTACCGCGGCCAGTTCGATGTCTTCCGGGATGTTGCCGCCACCCCAGACTTCAATCAGGGCAGCTGCTACCTGCGGATCGTCGAGCCACTGCGCCACCCGGTGGGCGTTGATACCTGGCCATAGCGCGATGCGCACCACTCTCTCCTCGAGGCCAGTGTAATCCGGCAGCTCGAAACGTGGAGCACCGCGTTGGCGGGACTCGAGTCCGCGGCTTTCGAACAGCACGACATCATCCCCCTTGCGTTCGCCGAGAAGGGCGAAATTGGGGCTGGTGAAGGCCTGGCGATCCGTGGTGTGCCACTTTCGTGCCCTGCTGCCACGCAATAGCTGCCCATCCATGCATAGCACCACTTCCTGCAGGGTTGGCATGGCGGCGAAGCGCATCGCCGTCTCGATGTTGTAGAGGGCATCGCTGTCGGTAGCTTCGAGAGGTTGCATGGAGCCGGTGATGATGACCGGGCGATCAACTCCCTGGAGCTGGAAGGCGAGGCTGGATGCCGTCCAGGCCATGGTGTCCGTGCCGTGCAGTACCAGGATACCGGCGTAGTCGCGATGGCAGGCGGCAATCTCGCCAGCGAGATGTGACCAGTCTTCAGGGCGAGCGCTGCTGGAGTCGATCAACTGGTCTGTCTGGCGCCATTCGAACGGTCGCAACAGCGCCTGCCGCTGGGGTGGCAGCGTCGCCAGGGCCCACCGTACCCGTGCCTCCATGTCATCACCTGGCGCGAGTCCGTTGTCGGTCTCGACCATGCCGATGGTGCCACCGGTATACAGGATCAGCAGAGGTGCTTCGTCGGTCATGAGCATGAGGTGATTCGGTCCATCAGCGTTGAGATTGCGGGTTGCAGGTATCGATTGCCGCGCCGAGCCTTACCGGCGCGGCGCTTTCAGAGTGGTTAGACTGCCGTCTTCAGCGAAGGCCAGTTGGCGAGATCGACCGGCAAACCAGGCGCAGACCGCTGCGACGGCGGCAATGGCCATCAGCAGCCAGGTCACGGCGGCGATGCCGACCTGCATTTCCAGCATGATGCCAACGCCGAGCGGGCCCAGTGAGGCCAGTGCATAACCGCCGCCCTGGGCAAGCCCGGACAGACGGCCCGCCAGTCGAGAGTCCGAGGTGCGCAGTACGATCAAGGTCAGCGCCAGGCTGAAGCTGCCGCCCTGGCCCAGCCCGAGCAGAGTGACGCCCAGCCACTTGAGGCTGGTATCACCCATCAGCAACAGCCACAGGCCTGCCACCGAGCAACCCAGTACCAGCAGCAGGGCGGGACGCTGGTCGCGGCCGAGACGAGCCAACCAGGGCGCGCCCAATGCCGAGATCAATTGAATCAACACCGACAGGCCCATCAACCAACCGGCCTCGGCCTCGCCATAACCGCGATTGACCAGCAGCGTCGGCAGCCAGCCGAAGACGATATAGGCCAGCGATGACTGTGAGCCCATCAGCAGGGTGACCTGCCAGGCGAGTGGTTTGCGCAGCAGGCCGACAGTCGCACCGGTGCCGGTCTGGCCAGGCTGGTGCTTGAGCGGAGGAGTGCGTGGCATGGCCACTTCCCAGGCGATCAATGCAGCAAACGCCAGCAGAGACCAGGCGGCGAGGCTGTGACTCCAGTCGCCCAGCCACTCGGCGAGTGGAATCGACAACGCGGCTCCCAGGGCTCCACCGAGGCACAGCGCCATGGTGTAGACGCCGGTCATGATGTCCGCGCCATGAGGCAGCTCCCGCTTGACCAGTGCCGGTAGCAGGGAGCCAGCTACGCCGATACCGGCGCCAACCAGCAGAGTGCCGATGAACAGGGCGGCGGGGGCGGGCCACCAGCGCACCAGCAGGCCGGTGGCGATGATCACCAGGGCGATGCTCAGCGCACGTTCCGGTCCATACTGACGTGACAGGCGCGGGGCCATGGGAGCGAACACACCCAGACACAGCACTGGTAGGGTGGTCAAGGCACCGATGGCCAGTGGCGTGAGACTGGTGTCCTGTTGAATGCGATGCAGCAGCGGGGCCAGTGAGGATAGTGCCGGTCTCAGATTGAGGCCGACGAGTATCATCAACAGCAGGAAGCGCCAGGGGAGCTTCGAGAACGCCTGTTTCGAGAACGTCATGATTGTCATCTACCGGGACAGGCCGGTGCTTGGCACCTGGCCTGCCCTTTCATTGCGGTGCGGGTGATTAGTTGAGGTGTTGGCGGAGGTCGCCCCGTGCCTGGTCCGAGAAGGTCAGGAACTGCACTTGACGGTCGCCGTCCACACGATCGACGCGTACGGCTGTGGCCATGCCTTTATCAACCAGTAGCTGGTCGTAGATCTCGAGGGTCACCTTTTCTGCCGGTGTCTTGCCCGGCTCGAGCTGTCCATTGGCCAGACGGAAGGTTTCCAGCAGTGTGGCGCGAACTCGAGTGGAGCCGCCTTCGGAGAGCACTCGGCGCACGAACAGCCAGCCTTCGCAGGCGAGTGCAGCGTCGTCATGGCTGCGCAAATACAGGGTGCGATAGAAAGCGCCTTCCTCCGCTCCCTTCTCGGCCATGGAGCGGTAGGCTTCGGTCATGCGCGTTGCCGAGACGCGAGCCTCGTCAAGCTTGCGGCGGGCAGCGCGGTGCTCTGTGTCCAGTTGCGCCTGACGCTGAAAGGCACGCCAGCGACGATATTCGTTGATCATCTCTTGAGAAGCCATGCTGCTGTCCTCATCGATATGGAGTAATGATTCCCGGCGGTGGCACTTCCCTGTGCCTCGTTCGATCCGGTATTTCGTTCTATCGGATCAAGTCATGCCTGTTGGCTCAGGTTACGCCTGGCGTGAACTCGAACCGCTGCGACGCCGGCGACGACGAGGAGCAGTGGCATCGCTGTTGCCGCCGTTGCCCCGATTGCTGTCGTTGGCACGGTTGCCGCGGTTATCACTGTTGCCCCGGTTTTCACTCTTGCGAGAGGCACCATCTGCAGCGCGACCACCTTGGGAGCGGCCGCCACCACCTTGTGAACGCGCACCGCCCTGGGAACGCCCACGCCCACCGCCACCACGGCCTCGGCCATTTTCGATGGGCTCGGGGCGCGCATTCGGGTCAGGCTCAAAGCCGGGCTCGATGCGTTTGTCCAGGTCACGCTTGATCAGTCGCTCGATATTCTTGAGCAGGCCATGTTCGTCGACGCAGACCAGTGATACCGCCTGGCCTTCCTTGCCGGCACGGCCGGTACGACCAATGCGGTGGACGTAATCCTCGGCAACGTTGGGCAGCTCGAAGTTGACCACGTGAGGCAGTTGATCGATGTCCAGCCCGCGCGCGGCGATATCGGTGGCCACCAGAACCTGCAGTTGCCCGGATTTGAAGGCGTCCAGCGCCCGGGTACGTGCCGATTGGCTCTTGTTGCCATGAATTGCCATGGCCGGAATGTCATGCTTGCCGAGGTGCTCGGCGAGACGGTTGGCGCCATGCTTGGTGCGGGTGAACACCAGCACCTGGTACCACTGCTGCGAGCTGATCAGGTGCGACAGCAGTTCGCGCTTGCGTTCGCGATCGACGCGATACACCGCTTGGTCGACCTTCTCGGCGGTGGTGTTGCGGCGCGCCACTTCCACCTTCGCGGGGTTGTCGAGCAGGCCTTCGGCAAGCTTCTGGATATCGTTGGAGAAGGTTGCCGAGAACAGCAGGTTCTGGCGTTTCTCCGGCAGCAACTTGAGAACGCGACGAATGTCATGGATGAAGCCCATGTCGAGCATTCGATCGGCTTCATCGAGCACCAGAATCTCGATGCGGCTGAGGTCGACGTGGCGCTGCTGATGCAGATCGAGCAGGCGTCCAGGGGTGGCAACGAGAATGTCGAGGCCGGGGCGCAGGGCATCGACCTGCGGCTGCTGGCCCACACCGCCGAAGATGACATGGCTGGTAAGGGCAAGGTGTTGGCCGTACTCGCGTACGCTCTCGCCGACCTGGGCGGCAAGCTCGCGAGTGGGTGTCAGTACCAGGGCGCGAACCTGGCGAGCACGCGGGCGCTGGCCGCCGCTCAGGCGTTGCAGCATGGGAAGAGTAAAGCCCGCCGTCTTGCCAGTACCGGTCTGGGCACTGGCCAGCAGATCGCGTCCTTCAAGGACGAGGGGAATCGCCTGGCGCTGGATGGGGGTGGGGGTTTGGTAACCTTGTGCCTCGATGGCACTAAGCAATTCGGCACGCAGGCCGAGATCGGAAAAACTCATGCAAGCTCCAGCTCGCACGCACTCGCTAGACGTCATGGAGTGACGTCGGTCCCGGGCAAGGCGTGAGGAAAGATCGATGACCGCTGCGGCTGGGGGACCCCCGAAAATCCGCAGCGTGCATGATGACAGATTTGCGTGCTCGGCGCAGCACGGGAAAACGTCAGTAAAGGTGGAACCAGCTCCCGGCAGACAATCGCACTTCCCACGTCCATGTGGGTCGGCTACTCGTGTTCCCGACACGAACACGCACTTCCCACGTCCATGTGGGTCGGTTATGTCTTGCCTCGGCAAACCGGTTCCGCCCAGTGCGGTGTGTCGATCATGTGGTGTATCGATCGAGTGGTGTATCGATCACCGCACTGCGGTGCGGAAGCCGTCCGCGATATCGTCGGCCACCTGGTCCCAACTGCGCCCCAGTGCCCGAACCAGCGCGGGGTAGCCGTCGGCATCCAGAACGACAGCCGCCTGGAAGGGGGCGTGGCGCCGCACACTGCCATCACCATTGCGCAGTAACCACTGGCCCGAGGCAACCGCAGAGCCGTCGTTACGTCCCTGGAACTGATCCACGGTGAGTTCAAGGGTCAGGGCATCGCGACGGCTGTTACCCTGGCTGAGTAGCACCTGACTGTCAGGCAGACGACGAGCCAGGCGGTCGCGCATGCCGCGTTCGAGCTGCTGGCGGAGTGGTGCGGCCCACAGATTGGTGGTGGCCTCGTTGAGAGTGATGTCATCCAACTGAAGGATGATCCCTTCCTTGTCGAGGTGGCTAGCCAGCTGTGGCTGAGCAATCAGCAGGGTACTGTCGCCGGCAGCCGGAAGAGCTGCGTCGGCGCTCCCGGCATCGGCCGGCAGCACATAGCGAGTGGTTTCGACACCGCTGCTGGCACACCCTGCCAGCAACAGGACGGCGACCGCCAGGCCTGCCCGGAAGGCAGGCCTGATGACAGAGCGAGGTTTCCTTACAGGCCTCATGGCGTGCTCCTTGCTTCAGGGGCGCGCGGAATCGGATCCGCGCCGTCAATGCTCTCGAACAGCAGCGAACGCGGATCATTGCTGATCTTCTGCGCCGCCGGCTGCAGGTCGCGAACCAGGGTCTCGACCTCATCCAGCGTCCGAGTCAGGTCCTGATAGGCGGCCGAGTTCGGGCCCAGGCCTTCCAGAGTATGGCGCAGCTCCTCCAGGGTCTGGTTGAGATTCTGCGGCAATCCACGGGTCTCGGGGTTGTCCAGCAGAGTGTTCATGCTTTCCACCAACTGGCGGGCCTGTTCCAGCATGCCCTCGGCGACCTGCAGGTTGCGATCAAGCCCTGTCAGGATGGGTTCAACCTCAAGTTTGTTGAGCTTGTCCAGAAGTGCGGTGATCTGGTTCTGGATCTGTGCCAGCCCTGAGGATGCCGTCGGGAACACCGGACGGTCGGCGAAGATCTCGGGGTTGTATTCGCCTTCCAGCTCAGAGTCAATCTTCAGGTCAACGAACAGTGCGCCGGTGAGCAGGCTGCCGCTCTTGAGGTTAGCGCGAAGTCCTTCGTCGAACAGCCGATCGAAGCGATCACGCCACTCCCGCAGATCGAGGGCATTGGCATCCAGACCAAGCCGCTGTGGCTCGATTCGGATCAACACCGGAATGGCGAGTTTTTCTCTGGTGTCGGCCTGAGGCGTACCGAAATTCCAGGGCACTGCGGCCACGGTGCCCAGGCGTACCCCACGGAATTCCACAGGAGCGCCACGGCTGAGGCCGCGGACGGTGTCCTCGATCATCAGCACGTATTCGAGATAACGGTTGAAGGTCCCCTGGCGCGCGGACTCTTCGTCGGCATACAGCTCGAAGGTGGCATTCTCCTCGGCCTCGGCACCGGCAGGTATATCTTCCGGAACGCCGAAGGTCACGCCGCCACCGAGCAGGGCATTGATAGACTCGACCTTGACGCGAAAACCTTCCGAGCCGAGCTGGATATCCACGCCGCTGGCGGTCCAGAAGCGGGTGTTCTCGGTGACCAGGCTGTCGTAGGGGCTTTCGATAAACACCTTGTGGTGCATGGTCTGTGTATCGACATCGAAGTTGGCTTCCTCGACACGGCCAACATTGACTCCCTGGAAGGTCACCGTATCGCCGACTCCCAGAGAGTTGCCGATCTGGCTGATCAGGTTGAGACGCAGACCTTCGGCGCCCGGCGGGGCAACAGGGGGTTGGTCATTGACTGCAAAATCCCGCTCTTCGATTTCACTCTGGCCCGGTTCCAGCTGGATATAGGCGCCGGAAAGCACCGTGCCCAGACCGCTGATACCTTCTCGATCGATGCGCGGCTTGACCACCCAGAAGTGGCTGTCTTCGACCAGCATCGGTGTGGCTTCGGGCTCCATGCGCGCACTGATCTCGACTTCGCTGAGATCATCGCTCAGGCGCACCTCATTGACCCGTCCTACCTCGACGTTGCGCGTCTTGATCAGGGTCTTTCCGGCCTCGATGCCTTCGGCGCTGGGTAGGTGCAGGGTAATCTCGGGACCACGGCTGGAATAGTTGTCATAGACCAGCCAGGCACCGATCACCAGTGCCACGAAGGGCACGATCCAGACCGGTGAAACCCGTTTCTGGGGCGAGGGCGAGGCTCGATGAGTATCTTCCTGAGACGGAGGCTGAGGAGATGATTCGCCTTCACTCATGGTGTGCTTCCTTGTTCATCAACGGGGGCAACGGTGTCGTCGCGTTGCGGTGATCGGGACTCGCTGCCATCCCACAGGATGCGTGGGTCAAAACTCATGGCGGCCAACATGGTGACCACTACGACTCCGGCGAAGGGCAGGGCAGCGGCGCCTGGTGTTACTGACATCAGGGCCCCGGCATGAATCAGGGCACTGAGAATGGCGACCACGAATACATCGACCATCGACCATCGTCCGATCAGCTCGGTGAGACGATATAGTCTGGTGCGGGTCAATGCGCGCATGTCTGCTGCCCGAGGCGCGACCAGGCACAACCAGACCAGTGCCAGTATCTTGCCGATCGGCACGATGACGCTGGCGACGAAGATGATGATGGCCACCGGCCAACTGCCGTGACTGGCCAGATAGATGACCCCACCAATGATGGTATTGGGGCTCTCGCTGCCCAGTGTTGTGGTGTACATGATCGGATAGATGTTGGCGGGGATATACAACACGGCCGCCGTGGCAAGTAGTGCCCAGCAACGTTGAACACTGGCAGGCCGCCTGGTATGCAGTCGTTCGCCACAGCGTTCGCAGATTCCCTTGCCATTGGCATTGAGTCGACCGATGAGGCCGCACACCGAACAGCCGGTAAGATTCTGGGGAGCAGCGGTCTCGCCGGTACGGGTGCCTTCCGGTGCCAGAGGTTCGCCACTCAGGGAAAACCATAGCCAGTCGGTATCCAGTGACAGGGTAGTGGCGAGCAGCAGCAGGGCATAGGCAATGAAGGCCCAGAAGCCGATGCCGATGGTGATGTCGGCAAGTCCAGCGATCTTGATCAGACTGACCATGGTGCCGACGATGAAGACGTCGGCCATCAGCCAGGGCGCAATATGGGATAGCGAGCGGGCGATGCCGTGGCTCCAGGGCAGACGTCGGGGCAGCATCAGGCTGCATTGCAGCCAGACCACGGCCACCAGATACAGCGCTGGCAACACGAACACCGCCAACATGACGACCAGTGCGACAACGGGCTGGCCATAGACCACCAGTTCGGTCGCCGACTGGGTGACTTCGATCTCGTTGCCGATGCCCCGGGTACTGAAGCTGATGAAAGGGAACAGCAGAGCGAGTAGCAATGCGATCAGAGCCCCCAGTGCCAGACTCATACTACGCTGGGCAGGGTAGGAGTGGCGTTTGACTAAAGGGTGGCCACAACGCACGCAATCTGCCTGCTCACGAGGTTTGAGCGGTGGCAGAGCCATGACCCAATCGCACTCATGACAGGCACGCAGGCGCCTGCGGGTGGTGAGCTGAGTCTCCGGCGCAGGGTGATGCGTTATCTGGGGTTTTCTGAGCCGGTCAAGACGACCGCTGACCTTGCTGGGCACTTTGGGAACGATCCTCCAAGGCTCTGATTCGACGAAGGGAAGTTTGGCACGTTGACGCAGGCGACACCATAGATAACCATGCAGCCAGTCTATCCTGGAGGAGCTTGTATGTTGTATCCCGCGCTGGCGGTAATCGGCGGTCTCATTCTACTGGTATGGAGCGCTGAGCGCTTTGTTGGCGGTGCTGCTGCGACATCGGCACGGCTCGGCCTGTCTCCCTTGCTGATCGGTATGCTGGTGATCGGCTTCGGGACCTCGGCCCCCGAACTGACGGTGTCGGCGCTGGCGGCAGCCCAGGGAAACCCGGGTCTGGCGCTGGGTAATGCCTATGGCTCCAATATTGCCAATATCGGCTTGATCCTGGGGCTTGTTGCATTGGTCTCTCCGCTGGTGGTGCACACTTCCGTCATTCGTCGTGAACTTCCGGTGCTTGGAGTCGCCACTGTGGTATCCGCACTGATGATGCTCGGTGGTGTACTGGAGCGTTGGGAAGGGGGGCTGCTGTTACTGGGGTTGGCAGCGTTCATGGCGTTCAGCATCGTCAGTAGTATTCGTTCTCCGAAACCTGCGGAGGAGGATGCACTGGCAGGTGACACCCTGTCCGAGATCGATGCGCAGGGCATGACACTGAAGCAGGGCATTCTGTGGACGGTGGTTGGCCTGGTGCTATTGGTGGTGAGTTCGCGGATTCTGGTCTGGGGAGCCGTGGATATCGCTCAGGCGCTGGGGGTTTCGGACCTGATCATTGGTCTGACTGTGGTGGCGGTCGGAACATCGCTGCCGGAACTGGCATCATCGCTGAGTGCCCTGCGGCGCAATGAGCATGATCTGGTACTGGGCAATGTCGTGGGCTCCAACCTTTTCAATACGCTGGGGGTCGTCGGCCTGGCATCCCTCATCTCGCCTATTGATGTAGGTCATGAAGTGTTATTCCGGGACTGGACCATGATGACGGCAATGACCGTGTTGATGGCGGTTTTCGCGCTGGGTTGGAAGGGACGCCAGGGGCGAATCAATCGGCTGGAAGGCGCGGCATTGCTGGCAATGTTCATTGGCTACACCACTTACATGGTGTCGCTGGTGGTCACTCAGGGAGCCTCTGCAACCTGACTTTCAAGGGGTGCGACAGAACGCCCTGCGACAATTCTGCCATGCGACAGTGTTGCGAGAGCCTTCTATCATGCTGAATGTGACCCGGAGCGGCATAGTCGTGTAACGCTTCGCCATGTCTCGCCAGGCAGGGCGGCGGCAGCGAAGCGATGTCGACCGGGCTCCAAAGTGCGGCGGACGCTGACCTGACAGGGTGTGGTCAGGCGGCTTCCGTCTGTTCTTCTCAGCAGCGAGGAGTCTCATCATGGAACTGGATCCCGTGCTCCTGTCACGCATACAGTTCGCCTTTGTCGTATCCTTTCATGCCATCTTCCCGGTGTTCACCATCGGTCTGGCATCCTATGTCGCACTGCTTCATGGCCTGTTCTACAAGACCGGCAATCCCGCCTGGGAGCGTCTGGCATCCTTCTGGATAAAGGTCTTTGCCGTGGTATTCGGCATGGGGGTGGTCTCGGGTATCGTCATGGCATTCCAGTTCGGTACCAACTGGAGCAACTTCAGTCAGGCAGCGTCCAACTTCATTGGTCCGATGCTCAGCTATGAGGTGGTGACCGCGTTCTTCCTGGAGGCTGGTTTTCTCGGCGTCTTGTTGTTCGGTCGTGGCAAGGTGCCGGAGGGCGTACACCTGTTCGCTGCCATCATGGTGGCAGTGGGAACCTTCATTTCGGCATTCTGGATTCTGTCCACCAATAGCTGGATGCAGACACCTGCTGGTGTCGAGCTCGTTGATGGACGTTTCCACGTCACGAGTTGGGCTGAGGCGATGTTCTCGGCATCCTTCCCGTATCGCTTTACGCATATGGCGCTGGCATCGTTCCTGACCGGTGGTTTTGTGGTGGCGGGGGTGAGTGCCTGGTACCTGCTGATCGGTCGCGATGTCGAAGCCAACCGCAAGGCGCTGTCCATGTGCATGTGGCTGTTGCTGGTGTTGGCGCCGTTGCAGGCCTTTGTCGGCGACGCCCACGGGCTGAACACCCTGGAGCATCAACCGACCAAGGTGGCGGCCATGGAGGCCAACTGGGAAACTCGCAGCAATGTGCCGCTATTGTTGTTCGCCTGGCCCGACAAGGAAGCCCAGGAGAATCGCTTCGAGATCGGTGTCCCGAGTCTTGCCAGTCTGATCCTGACCCATGATACCGATGGCGTGGTGCCGGGCCTCAAGGAAGTCGCCCCCGAGGAACAACCCCCAGTGTGGCTGGTGTTCTGGTCCTTCCGTGCCATGGTCGGCATGGGAGTACTGATGATTCTGGTGGCTCTGGTGGGCCTGTGGTATCGCCGTGGCGGTCGACTCTACACCAATCGCTGCTTCCTGCAGGTGTTGCGCTTGATGTCGGTCACGCCCTTCATTGCGGTACTGGGTGGCTGGTTCGTCACCGAGGCCGGGCGTGCTCCCTGGCTGGTCTACGGCATCATGAACCAGGCTGAGGCCGTGACACCGTCGCTGTCTGGCTGGATGGTGCTGGCCACACTGATCGGCTACTTCGCGGTCTACGTTGTGGTGTTCCTGACCGGTGGCTATTACCTGACCCGCGTGGTGCGCGAAGGCATGCTGGCTGAGGCTCCGCATGATGAGGTCGAGCGTCCGACGCGCCCGCTCTCTGCTGCGCATACCAGCCTCGAGGCCGATGGCGGCCGCACCTTCAGGAGTTGAGACAATGGAACTGATCAACCTCACGATGCTATGGGCGGTGATCATCGGCTTTGGCGTCATCATGTACGTCATCATGGACGGTTTCGATCTGGGAGTGGGGATCCTGTTTCCCTTCGCTCCGGACGAGGAATCCCGTGATGTGATGATGAACTCTGTGGCACCGGTCTGGGATGGCAACGAGACCTGGCTGATCCTCGGTGGTGCCGGCCTGCTCGCTGCCTTCCCGTTGGTCTACACCATCATCCTGCCGGCGCTGTATCTCGGCGTGTTTCTGATGCTGGCTGGACTGATCTTCCGTGGCATTGCCTTCGAGTTTCGCTTCAAGGCGAATCGTAATCGTCACTGGTGGAACCGTGCCTTCTATCTGGGCTCGATGCTGGCAACCTTCTGCCAGGGCGTTGTAGTGGGGGCCTACATCCAGGGCTTCCATGTCGAGAACAACGTCTATGCGGGTGGGCCTTTTGATTGGCTGTCGCCGTTCACCGTGTTCACCGGCCTGGTCATGGTCGCCGGTTATGCACTGCTGGGCGCGACCTGGACCATCCTCAAGAGTGAAGGGCGTACGCAGGAGTGGGCCTATCGCATCACGCCGAAGCTGTTGATTGCGGTGCTGGTCGGTTTTGGTGTGATCAGCCTGTGGACGCCGTTCATTGACGAATACGTCCGTGAGCGCTGGTTTGGCCACCTGACCCTGTTCTGGGTGCTGCCGGTGCTGGCACTGTTGTGTGCCTGGCAGATCTGGCGTGCCGTCGCCAATCGCAGTGAAGGTCAGCCTTTCGTCGCGACCCTGGGGTTATTCATCTTCACCTACCTTGGGCTGATCGCCAGCAAGTGGCCCTATCTGGTTCCGCCGGACATCACCATCTGGGATGCGGCTTCCGCACCGGAATCTCAGCTCTTTCTGATGCTTGGCGTGCTGTTCGTCATTCCTGTGGTGCTGGGTTATACCGCCTGGTCCTACTGGGTGTTCCGCGGCAAGGTGCGTGGAGGCGGCTATCACTGACAGAGCAACCAGTGGCGGCTCGCCAGCGCGCCGCTGGTTGTCTCGACGGACCGCCGAGCAGAGCCATTGGCTGAATCTTGCGGTGCTCTGCGGTGGTCTGGCTGGCCTCGCCACTGTGGGTCAACTGGTGCTGCTGGCAGGTCTCATCGACGTCGTCATCCGGAAGGATGGCGGCGTCGCTGCCGTCTGGCCCTGGTTGATGGGCATACTGCTGCTGTTGGGGGTGAGAGCCCTGCTGAGCATTGCGCAGGAGCTGGCCGCACAGAGGGGCAGTCAGCGCTTGCGTCAGCGGGTGCGCCGCGAAGTGCTGGATCATCTGGCCGCCCTCGGCCCGGTACGGCTGACCCAGTACCACACGGCGTCACTGGCTCATCAGTGGGTGGAGCAGGTCGAGGCATTGGATGGCTATGCGGCACGTTTCTGGGTGCAGATGCGCCTGGTGGCGCTGGTACCGTTGGTCATCCTGGTGCTGGTGGCCTGGCAGGACTGGCTGGCGGCGATTCTGTTGGCACTTACCGCGCCGCTCATTCCACTTTTCATGGCGTTGGTGGGGATGGGCGCCGAAGCCCTCAATCGTGAACAGTTCGTGGCGGTGGCACGTCTCTCCGCGCACTTTGTCGACCGTGTGCGCGGTATCACTACCCTGCGACTGTTCGGTGCCGGGCCTCGGGCGACTGTCGAGGTGGTCGCGGCGGCGGATGATTACCGCCGTCGTAGCCTGCGCACCCTGAGGCTGGCATTTCTTTCTTCAGCGGTACTGGAATTCTTCTCGTCGGTGGCGATTGCCGTGGTGGCGATCTACATCGGCTTCGGGCTGTTGGGGGATATACCGTTTGGTCCGGCACAGGACCTGACCCTGTTCAGCGGTCTGCTGATCCTGTTGCTGGCACCTGAGTTCTTCCAGCCGCTGCGCACGCTCTCCCTGTTCTACCATGATCGGGCCTCGGCGCTGGCCGCCTCCGATGGGCTGTGCGAGCTGCTGGCCGAGACGCCGGATGAACGTCGACATGTGCCGGACCGGCTCGTTGATGACGCCCACCTATTGCTGTCCCTGCAGGGCGTCACTCTTGATCACAGCGGACGTGGCCGAGTATTGGGGCCGATCGATCTGGTTATCCCGCGAGGTGATGTGCTGGCCATCAGTGGGCCTTCCGGATCCGGAAAATCGAGCCTGTTGCAGGTGCTGGCGGGTTTTGTCGGTGCCGGCGAGGGGCGGCGCCTGGTGGCGCACGACCTGGCTTTTGCGTGGATGGACCAACGGCCATTACTGATACATGGCAGTCTGGCCGACAACCTGGCGCTGACCGCGCCGGATGCCGATGATTGCCGGATGATGGCCGCCCTGGAGCGGGCCGGGCTCGGTGCTCTGGTTCGCGCATTGCCCGAAGGGCTGGAGACCTCGATCGGCGAGGGGGGGCGAGGGCTGTCCGGTGGCCAGGCACAGCGGCTGGCGCTGGCCCGAATCTTCCTCAGCAACGCTCCGCTGGTGCTACTGGATGAGCCCACGGCCAGTCTCGATGCTGTGACCGAAGGCATTCTGATTGAAGGTTTCAGGGAGCTCGCTGCCGAGGGGCGCACTCTGGTCATTGCCACCCATCATCCTGCCTTGATGGCGATGGGCAATCGGCAGTTGATAATGGATGCGGGCAGGGAGGTGACATGCGCGAATCAGTGACTTTGGTCCATATCCGCACTCAGTTAGGCCCCTGGCTGGACCTGCACATGCAGCGCCGCGGACGCCTGCTGGTGGGCATGCTGTTGATGCTGCTGACGGCTCTCTCGGCGCTGGGGCTGCTGGCCGTATCGGGTTGGTTCATTACCGCTTCAGCACTGACCGGAGCCGTGCTGGCCATGGGCGGTACGGCGATGCTCGATGTCTACACGCCCGGTGGTGCTATTCGCCTGTTTGCAGTCAGCCGGACGGTGTCGCGTTATATCGAGCGTCTCTACAACCATGACACCATCCTTCGGCTGCTGGCTGATCTGCGTGGCCGCCTGTTCGATGCGCTGGTGCGCATGGACGGAGAGCGGTTGAGTGGTCGCCGTGCCAGCGACTGGCTCAATCGTCTCACCGCCGACATCGATACCCTGGACGCGCTCTATCTACGCCTGCTGGCGCCGCCGCTGGTTGCCCTGTTGCTGTCGATAGCGCTGGTGGCGCTGGTGGGATTCTGGGTGCCCGAGGCAGCGTTATGGCTGGGGCTGGCATTGGGGGTGAGCTGGTGCTGGTTGACACTGGGACAGGCTCGCCTGGGCCTGACGGCCAGTCGGCGTCGCGTTCAGACCCTTGAGGAGCTGCGCTCGGCGACGATGGAGACTCTGCGTGGTCTGGCTGAACTGGAAGCCTATGAGGCTCTGGTTCGGCGTCGTGAGCAGCTCGAGGGGATTGAGCAGCGTCTGCTGCGTGACCAGTGGCGCCTGAGCATCGTCGCGGGTATCGGCAATGCGCTGGCCGCCACTGCCATCGGCCTCTGTTGGGTGATGGTGCTGGTGTTTGCCATCCCGGCATTTCAGGCCGGGGCGGTATCCGCGCCAGTGATGGTCATGTTGCCATTGGCGGCGATGGCGCTGAGCGAGGGGCTGACACCGCTACCGGCGGCCTTTACCCAGTTCGGGGCGAGCCTGGCGGCGGCGGAGCGGCTCAATCAGATCGATGAGTGTCGTTCGGATGAGGGACACATCAGTGACCTGCCCAACGGGCCATTGGCGTTGTCGGTGGAGGCGGTGGCACACCGCTATCCCGGTGCGATGTTTCAGGCGCTGGAGGAGGTCAGTCTGACGCTTGAGCCGGGGCAGCGAGTGGCCGTCAGTGGGCCGTCGGGTGCTGGCAAATCCACGCTGCTGGCCTTGATCAGCGGCCAGATGGCCGTGCAACAGGGCCGTATTCTCCTTGCCGGACACGATATTGCCTCGCTGTCACCGCAGTGTTTGAGCAGCGCCGTGGGATGCCTGACCCAGCAGGTTGACCTTTTCGATGCCAGAATTGCCGACAATCTCTGGATTGCTGATCCGGAAGCCAGTGAACAGCGCCTCTGGCAGGCTCTCGAAGCTGTCGATCTCGCCGACTGGGCAGCGTCACTGGAGGAGGGACTCGCTACCCGTCTGGGGGAAGGTGGTCGCCAGCTGTCCGGCGGGCAGGCGCGACGCATGGCGCTGGCTCGTCTGTGGCTGAGCGACCCCGGCCTGGTGGTGCTTGACGAACCCTTCGCCGGTCTGGATGCCGATACCGCCGAGCGTGTCCGTCATGGCCTGGAAGACTGGCTGGCCGGGCGCAGTGTCGTCTATCTCGTCCATGAACATGACCCGAGCCGGCCGAAACCCGGTATGCAGGGCGTTACGCTCGGGCTCGAGTTGGGGTTGCAGGACCCTTTGGCGTGGCACGACGAGGCGGAATCCGTCACCATGTGAGCCATGCTGTCCATCAGGACTGAGGCTTTTCAAGGGAGTGGTGACATGTCCAACAACCGTCAGGCCGGGGTCGACGATTTCCTCACCCGGCTTCCCAAGGTAGAGCTGCATCTGCATATCGAGGGAACGCTGGAACCGGAGCTGATGTTTGCGCTGGCCGAACGCAATGGAGTGGAGCTGCCTTATGCAGATGTCGAGGCGGCACGAGCCGCCTATGACTTCAGCGACCTGCAGTCCTTTCTCGACCTGTATTTCCTCGGCATGAGTGTTCTGATCACAGCCCGTGACTTTCATGATCTGGCCATGGACTACTTTCGGCGTGCTGCTGCCGAGGGTGTCGTCCATGTCGAGATGCATGTCGATCCCCAGGCGCATCTCGCTCGTGGCGTCTCCCTGGATACCGTCATGCAGGGGCTGATCAGTGCCAGCCGTGTAGCCCGGGATGAGCTGGATCTGTCCACGGCGATGATTCTCGCCTTCCTGCGTGACCAGCCGGTCGAGGATGCCTTGAAGGTGCTGGAACAGGCTGGTCCCTGGCTGGAACATTTCAGCGCGGTGGGTCTGGATAGCGCCGAGCAGGGTAATCCGCCGAGTCTGTTTCGCGAGGTGTTTGCGCGGGCGGGGCAGTTGGGGCTGGCACGGGTCGCCCATGCTGGCGAGGAAGGCCCGCCGAGCTACATTCGCGAGGCTCTTGATGAACTCGATGTGTGCCGCATCGACCATGGTGTCAGGGCGGTCGAGGATGTCGAATTGTTGGAGCGTCTCTCCGACGAGGGCGTTGTGCTGACGGTCTGCCCCTTGTCCAACGTGCGCCTCAAGGTGGTGGATCATCTCGAGCAGCATTCGCTGCCGCGTATGATCGATGCCGGACTCAATATCACACTCAACTCCGATGATCCCGCCTATTTCGGAGGCGGCATGCGCGACAACTTCGCCGCCTGTCAACGTGCCTTTGGTTGGTCGGACGAGACCATGCGCTGGCTGGCCAGCAATGCCATCGAGGCCGCTTTCATGGATGAATCACGTCGCGACGCTCTGCGAGCGCGCCTGGCCGACACCTGGTAGCGGGTTGTGGATCATCGACAGCTTGCCTTCCTGGCCGCCCTGGCCGACGAGCGCCATTTTGGACGTGCGGCCAGGGCCTGCCATGTTACCCAGCCGACTCTTTCGGCTCGTCTCAAGCAACTCGAGGACGAACTGGGAACAGCATTGATTGTGCGTGGGCACCGTTTCGAAGGCTTCACGGCTGAAGGGGAGCGGGTATTGGTTCACGCTCGGCGGGTGTTGGCGGAACTTGACGAACTGCGCGGTGAGCTGACTGCCGGCAGCCCCTTGAATGGACGCTTCAGTATTGGCGTGGTGCCGTCGGCATTGCCCGAGCTGGTGCCTCTACTCAGGCGCCTGCGTGAGAACTTTCCCCAGTTGTCGCTGCGTATTCGTGAACTGGCGACGTCCGCTCTGGCCCAGGGGCTGGAGGACGGTCAGCTTGATCTGGTAGTGGGCTTCCCCGATGCGCCAGCCATGGCGGGGTTTGCCTGCCGTCCGTTGTATCGCGAGTTACCGGTGGTGGTGGCCAATCCCGAATACTTCCCGCTACCTGAGCAACTGGGTTGGCAACAGTTGGGGAACTATCCACTGGTGCTGCTGACTCCGGAGATGCAGCAGCGGCGCAGGCTCAATCAGCGCCTTGAGCTGCATGGCATACAGCCGCGCCTGGTGCTGGAGGCCAACTCTGTCGCCGCTCTGCGGACCATGCTGGATGCCGGCTGCGGTGTCAGCGTGCTCAGTGAGGGCTGGTTGCAGGCATCGTTGGGTCAGGGGCTGGTGGCACGCCCGCTGGATGACGAGGGGCAGAGGGTCGGGCTGCTGTGGCGAGCGGAACAGCGCCACAGCAGGCGGCTCGAGGCCGTTCTGGCGGTCTTGCGTGAAGAGGGGGGAGGCGGTCTCTGACTGACCAGAAGCGCCAGGTCTTCAAGGCGCTTCTGGTCCTCAAGGGCGGTCAGTCCTGCTTCTGCTGGTTGGCCTGGCGAGCCGCTTCACGCTGGTGACGCTTGGCTTGACGACGTTGTTCCATGCGCTCCACCGCCTCGCTACCGAGGTGAGCTTCGCCGCGCTCTCGGGCTAGCTGCATCTGACGCTCGCGTTCGGCGAAGCGCGCCTTCTGTTCATCGCTCAAGCGGTCGTGGCAGTGAGGGCAGCAGACTCCCTGCTGATACAGACCACTGTGCTTGTCATCCTCGGTGATCGGCATGCGGCAGGCGTGGCACTGATCGTAGCTGCCGCGCTCAAGGTCGTGATTGACCGTGACTCGGTCATCGAACACGAAGCACTCGCCCTGCCAACGGGTCTGCCCTTTGGGCACGGCTTCCAGATACTTGAGAATGCCGCCCTTGAGGTGATAGACCTCGTCGAAGCCCTGTTCCTTCAGGTAGGCCGTCGACTTCTCGCAACGAATCCCTCCAGTGCAGAACATGGCAACCTTGCGGTGGCGGCTGGGGTCGAGTTCGCGTTTCACATATTCCGGAAAGTCGCGAAAGGCTTCAGTACTGGGGTTGATGGCGCCTTCAAAGGTGCCGACCTGCACTTCATAGTCATTACGGGTATCGATCAACAGTACTTCGGGGTCGGCGATCAATTCGTTCCACTGCTCGGGGTCAACATAGGTGCCGACCGTATGGCGCGGGTCGATACCCTCTACCCCCATGGTCACGATCTCACGCTTGAGCTTGACCTTGGTGCGAAGGAAGGGGGGCTTGTCGGTCAGTGACTCCTTGGTATCCAGATCGGCTAGACGTGGGTCGGAACGCAACCAGTCAAGCAGAGCATCGATTGCCTCGCGTTGCCCGGCGACTGTGCCATTGATACCTTCCCGTGCCAGCAGCAGTGTGCCGCGCACCTCGTGCTCGAGCATGGTGGCAAGCAGGGGCTCACGGAGTGCCTCATGGTCATCGAGGGTCACGAACTTGTACATCGCGCAAACCACAATGTCGGTGGCTGACGGATGAGAGGGCACAGCGGGCTGCGATGGAGCTGTCATCGAATAGGTTCTCCTTGCGGGCCGGAGCGTAAATCCGGAGCACTGAGTGTAGATTGGCGTCGTTGACGACGAATTCGGCGCGCATGATATCCGATTCCATGGGAGTTTTCCTCCTTCCTGGTATTGACCTGGAGCATTGTTGATAGATGCTGTCTATCATCGCGCTCCCATCATCAATTGGCCGGGAGATGCCGCAGCGTGCCAAAATGATGGAAGTGACAACAAGACAAGCCCCGACGATGAGGAATCCTGATCATGGCTGAGCCCCCCGCCTGCATTGATGGCTGGTCAGCAGGTTATGTTGATCTGACTGGGCAGGCCCTGCGCGATCATCAGGGGCCAACCGAGCTTCCCGTGAGCCTGGCACTCAACGATACGGCCATGGGAACCCTGCTGGCGACGCCTGATGTGCTGGAGCCGCTGGCTCTGGGGCATGCCTTCAGTGAGGGCTGGATCCAGCACCGTAGCCAGGTCACTGATATTCGCCTGTCGCGCCTGCGCCATGGTCTAGCCGTACGCCTGGAAGTCCCTCCCTCGGTGGTGCGGCAGGCGGAACCGCATCGTCGTGTCGAGACCAGTGTGTCGAGCTGTGGCGCCTGCGGGGCCAACGAGGAAGCCCAGTTGTTCTCCGGCTTGAAGCGCCTCGGCCCGCAACCGGCTCTGGCCGCGTCTGTCATCGAGAGTGCCGTTGCACGTCTGGCGTCGATGCGATGTCCGGGGCTACATGTCGCTGTTGGAGTCTCGGAGCAGGGCGACCTGCTTTCCTGTGGCCACGATATCGGTCGCCACAATGCCCTGGACCGGGTGATAGGCCACTCCCTCGACAGTGGCATATGGCCCGCCGCCATCGTCATCTCCAGTCGTTGTAGCGTCGAGCTGGTGCAGAAGACAGTGCATGCGGGAATCGCCACTCTGGTGACCCTCGCCGTACCTTCGCGGCTGGCGCTGGAAGTGGCGAGAGCCTGTGATCTCAATCTGGTCTGCGCCAACCGCGGCCATCAGTTGGAACTGTTGAGCGGCCAGTTGCCCTGAGCTGGTCAGGATCGCGGGCCTGCGTTTTCCGGTATCAGTGCATCAACCGCTGTCCGAGCCGCAAGTCATTGTTCATCACCATTTCATTTTTCTTTCTACCACTCATTTTCCTACCACCATTGCCATGTTGCCATGGTAATGCCGAGGGCTGCCTGCATGAATTGCACAGAACACCCCGAGAGCGAGCAGATTTCCACCCCACTGCAGGATAAGGCAATGACTCGCCATCCGCGCATAGCTCCCTATGAGGGGCCGGCGGGTGGTTGGGGTGCGCTGCGTAGTGTCGGCCGCCACGTCAAGCACTCCCGTGGCCCCTGGAAGAGCGTGCGTTCGTTGTTGCGGACCAACCAGGCGGCGGGGTTTGATTGTCCTGGTTGTGCCTGGGGCGACCCGGAACATGGCTCTTCCTTTGAGTTCTGTGAGAACGGTGCCAAGGCCGTTGCCTGGGAAGTCACCGACAAGCGTCTGGGGGCGGACTTCTTTACGCGCCATACGGTCGCGGAACTTCTCGACTGGGATGATTTCATGCTCGAGGATCAGGGACGCCTGACTGAGCCGTTGCGTTACGACTCCGAAACGGATCGCTATGTGACGGTGTCCTGGCAGGAAGCCATTGATGCCATCGCGGCTCGCCTTGCAGCGCTGGAGTCTCCGCATCAGGCCCTGTTCTATACCTCCGGGCGGGCCAGCAATGAAGCGGCTTACCTGTATCAGTTGTTCGTGCGTCTGTTCGGTACCAACAACTTTCCCGACTGCTCGAACATGTGCCACGAGGCCAGTGGTATCGGCATGACCGCCAGCCTGGGCGTTGGCAAGGGAACGGTGCTGCTGGAAGACTTCGAGCATGCCGACGCGATCTTCGTCTTCGGCCAGAACCCCGGCACCAACCACCCGCGTATGCTCGGCGACCTGAGGCGTGCCTCGCGTCGCGGTGCGCGTATCGTCAGCTTCAACCCGCTTCGCGAACGCGGACTCGAGCGCTTCGCCGACCCCCAGTCTCCATTGGAGATGATCACGCTTTCCAGCCAAGCGATCAGTTCGCGTTATTACCAGCCACGGATGGGTGGTGACATGGCCGCTGTGCGAGGAATGGCCAAGGCGCTGTTTGCGATGGAAGAGCAGGGCGGCTTCCACCGCAGCCAGGCATTCATCGCTGCCTGTACCCAGGGCATCGAGGAATGGGAGAGCCTGGTGCGATCCACCGACTGGGCAACCATAGAATCGCAGTCCGGATTGAGCCGGACTCAACTGGAAGAAGCGGCGGGTATCTATGCCGTGTCCCGCAGCGTGATCTGCACCTGGGCCATGGGCATTACCCAGCACCTGCATGCGGTGGACAGTGTGCGTGAAATCATCAATCTGCTGTTGCTGGGAGGCCATTTTGGTCGTCCCGGTGCGGGAGCCTGCCCGGTACGCGGTCACTCCAATGTCCAGGGGGATCGCACCATGGGCATTGATGAAAAGCCATCGGGATGGATGATTGACGCCCTCGAACAGCGCTATGGCGTCAGCATGCCGCGCCAACCCGGCTACAACACCGTGGAAAGCCTGGCTGCGCTTGAGCGGGGCGAGGCGCTTACCTTCATTGGTCTGGGCGGCAACTTCACCCGAGCGACACCGGATAGCGAGCGAACCGAGGCAGCGATGCGCCGGCTGGATCTCAATGTACAGATCAGTACCAAGCTCAATCGTAGCCATCTGGTGGTTGGCGCCCGAACCGATGCCTTTATCCTGCCATGCCTGGGACGTAGCGAAATCGACGCCAGTGATGAGGTGGAGCGTCAGGCGATTAGTGTCGAGGATTCAATGTCGATGGTGCACGCCAGTGTCGGCTTCAAGCAGCCCGCCAGCCCGCTGTTGCGTTCCGAGCCCTGGATAGTGGCCTCGATTGCCGAGGCAACATTGGCACTTGTGCTGCCGACCCGGGGCGAGAGTGCCGCTATCGACTGGAAGGCACTGGTCGCTGACCATGATCGTATTCGTGATGAGATCGCGGCCGTCATACCTGGGTTCGATGACTTCAATGCCCGCCTGGCCAAACCACGTGGCTTCCACCTCGCCAACCCAGTCCGTGAGCTGGACTTTCCCACCGAAAGTGGCAAGGCCTGCTTCTCGGCGGCGCGCTTGCCTGAAGCCGTTCTACATCAGCAGCTAGCGCAGCGCGAGGGGTGGTTGACGCTACAGACCATGCGTAGCCACGATCAGTACAACACCACGGTCTACGGCTACAACGACCGCTACCGCGGCGTATCCGGCCAGCGCCGAGTGTTGTTCATCAACGAGCGGGATCTGGAACGGCTGGGACTGGCCGATGGCGAATGGGTTGATCTGGTCGGCGAACCTCGCTTCGATGGCAGCGAGCGTAGGGCCCCCGGCTTCCGCCTGGTTCGCTACGATATCCCCTCGGGGTGTGTCGGTGCCTATTACCCCGAGACCAACGTGCTGATCGCTCTGGAGAGCCATGGTGCTGATACTGGCACCCCCGCCAGCAAGGCGGTTGCCATCAGGCTGGAACGCAACCATCGGATTATCTGAACCTGTAGAGATTGTCGGCCCTTGCTGATCTGTTGCCGGCGCCCTGAAGGCGCCGGGGTAGCTGTGGTTGACAAAATCTTACATATCGTAATGTCTTTACAACGCTCCGAGCATTGCGTTGCTGAAAGCTTGAGCTACCTTCTGATATAGCCCCATTCTGTACAGCGTTTTCGCTGGCCGTGGAATGATCAATATACTCACATATGATTCATTTGATCGGGGCTCGCCGCGTCAAGGCATGGCAGCTTCCATTTTCTCTGGACAAGCCTTGCCGCTTCCCGGTGGAGGTAGTGGTACTCAGCAGCTATTCAAGACACAGGAGCGTCCAATGTTTGTATTGAAATATCGAAAGGAAAACGTCGAAGGGGCCAATGGGGCAGGCGGCGGAGGTATTGATGTCGGCCAACTGAAGCAGGTGTTCGAAGAGGCTGCCCAGAAGTCCATGGAAGTGAGCAAGGCCAAGACTGAGGGTAATACTGAAGTCGATACAGCCCGGTCATCACGTCCAAATAATTGATACTTCAACGGATGGCGTGGTCACCCCTACCCGCGGTGACCACGCTATCCGAAAAAGTCGCCCTGCCTGGTTCACATGGCAGTCCGCATAACCAGGCTATTGCGCCCCAGGTTATTGCAATACGAGTGATCGCAACCCCTGCGAGCTCAACCCAGGTGACCCCAACCCATGTGATGAATATCGCGCCTTCCGGGAAGTCTCCCTCAGCCGATTTGATGGAGCCACCATACCAGACCGTATTACCAACCGGTCTGGTATGGGTTTCAACGGCATCACACTCGGAGTTCGTATGTTGTAACAAAGGAATACAACGACGAATACGGTGTTGGGAGGGTTAGCAAGAATGCTTTCTCATGGCCTGTCGAAACAAGGAGAATAATGATGTCAGTACAGCCCGCCAGGTTAAATTTGTCGTCCACTGCAGAATGGCAAGCTAGCGTCAAGCATGGCAGACAGAAGGAGAACAATGAAGTAGACGGAGAGGAGAATTCAAATGATGTCGAGAAGGCCGTAGAGGATTTCAAGAGCGATGCTGAAGAGAATGACTGGAAGATCCTCTCTGAAGGAGATGTTCTTCCACCCGTTTCTCAGCTGAGCCCGGAACGCCAGGATTCGACAACCATTACCTTCGAGTACAAAGGCGAGATATATGCGGTTTCCTCCTATATGGCCCCGTTCAAGTATTCCGTCCTGGGAAGCAAGATAGCTGGAACTGAAATAAGCCATGTGGATAATAATGTAAAGATAGATGTTGCCGATTCCGAAGCTACGGATTTCATGAATGCTGAAACGACCAAGGATGGAAAGACCGTCGGCGAGCTGTTTCATGACAAGATGAAAGATGAATGGGGCGACCTGGATCTGGATGATCCCCGCCGCCAGTATTACGAACTTCTGCAAGCCAAGACAGCGCTAGTGGGTGGGTTCGATTATCTTCCCTATCAAACTGAAAAGGATGCATTCTTCTGGGATGGCGATACCACTGGTTATCTAGATAACTCGACCATCATGGATCAAGCCAGCACTTATGGCTTGCTCAAGGAAAAGGAAATCAACGATAAGCTGGCTGAGCTGTCCGAAAATGAACAAGTTATTGATGGCATTGAAGGGTTTATGGAGGATGCCGTCAGCAAGATAAAAGACAAGAAAGGCCTGACCAACAGAATTTATGAGGCCATGAGCAGCCCGGAATACATGGAGATGCTCGAGGGAATGAACAGTGATGCAGCCAAGGTGCGTTTTTCCAACGACCTGAAGTCACTGGACTACCTGGATAGCGGAAAAGCCAGCGAGATCAGAAATAACGCCCTGGACCAGGGCTTGGTCGAAGAGATATCCAACATCATCGAGAGTGGAGACTATGCTGGCGAGTCCCTGGAACTTGCCATCAGTGATCATGTACAAACCGCACTACAAGGAACATGGTCTGCAATCTTTGGCCTCTCCTTCTCTGACAGGGCGGTACAGAACTACCTGAAGGATGGCAGCGGCAACCTGCCGGATGACGTGAAAAAGGGCCTGGATAGCTACAAGGCTGCGGTCAAGGTTGCTACCGATGCCATTACGGATTCCTTCAAGACCAACGGCAAGTTTGATATCCGCGATGTGTCTTCGAAAATTGCTGCTGCATTGAAGGAAGGTCATGAAGGAGCACCCAAAAGTGCTCAAGTCCGTAATGGTGCAGCCGCGCTATTACAAGCCAGCATGACCAGTGGAGCCCTCCCGGCCATTGCCGGCACCCTGACCGCAACTGCGGCGATCTACACCCTGACCAAGAACCAGGGGGACACAGTTGAAGAGCGGATGGCTGCCGCTCGTACGTTAATGATTACTCTGGCAACCTCCCCTGCGATGGTGACCGTTGGTGCCAAGGTACTGGAAACGATATTCGGCGAGCCCGGAATGGTCACTATGCTGGGGTTGGATGCGGGTTCCAATACACAGCTTCGTGAAGCCTACCTGAAACTATTTCCAAAAGCTGATGATGCTGTCAGTGTCCCATCGCAATCCATAAGCCTTGAGACGCTGGATCAGTATCGTACGGCTATCGGCGGTGGTTTGCCTCAAATAGATGGCATTGTTGAAGAAGGCTGGGCCGATGACATCATACGCAACTTTGATGACATTGGCTCAGGCACAAACGTAGATTTTGAACCGCTGTCCCGTGATGCAGAGATAAGCTTTCAGGAGGTCATGGAAGAGCCGAATGATCGCTTATCACGGGCCAGTTCGGACATCACCATCAACTGGGATATGTTGGAGGAAATGGACCCGGAGCGTCGAGCAGCCATTATGTCCACAGTAGATCAACGCATCGAAGGTATGGGTATTGATCCCAGTAGCATGGATACCCCCGATAAGCTCCGACTGGTGGGAACCGTGCTCAATACGGTAGGCGGTCTTGCCGATGTGGCCGGGGGGGTGCTGGACCTGGCGCTAGGGGCCATGTCGATTGACAAGCTGATCGGTAATCCCGATGCCCTCGATAGCGAATTTGCCGCCGCCTCTCTGCAGCTGCTATCCGGGATCAGTATCGCAGGAGCCGCAGGCACCAACCTGGCCAGCATGATCGCCGGTGGTTCCCTGGCCACCGGACTCGGCATTGCCTCCGGGGCCTTGGGTATTGCCGGGGTCGCTCTGGGGGGAATTGCCGCCATTGTGATGGGGGTCGTTGCCAAGCAGAAGTCGGATCAAAAAGCAGAAGAAGTGCTCAATACCTTCCAGGACTGGAGTACCCTTGGCATTACCGAAGACGATTGGGGCGATAAGCTCAACTATACCATCCACTCTCGCTACGAATACGACCGCGAATATGGCTCGGATGCTTATTACGACCTTTATCCGGAAGACAAGCCAGTCTGGGAGTCACGGCCAGAGCAGTATGAAGACTTTACTGATTATGTGGCGGAACATAAGAATATCTCGGATGACTGGTTTTCCGACTGGGATGATGAACATGATTCCGGTATCGGAGAGAATGGACCAGATCCTTCCGGACGGCAGCGCTTCGGCGATGGTGGCAGCCCGGGCAGCTTCGGTGAGTTCAAGGAAGATATCGACCGAGTCGATGTGGGATCGATCGAACTTGCCGACAATGGCCGGGTCTTCTTTACCAAGGATGGGGTAGAACAGGTCATCGATCCCTTTATCGGAGAAAAGGCCAGTGACTCCACTCGCCAGAACATCATCGACTATCTCACCCAGTTATATGAAATCTCGCACCCCGATGGAAAGAAAGATAGTGATATCGTCGATAGGATAACGGATCTTCATAATGAGTCGGATAAATATAATGATATAGACGCTCTAAAGCGTGCGCTGGATGATTCGGAACCACCGCTCTTCGGCGTTGATGATGACGATCCGGGTACCTTTTATGATTTCAAGATGGATGTTGATCGTGTCGATGTGGGTTCCATTGAACTGGACTCTGGTGATAGCAGTGTCATCACCTTTGAAAAGGACGGAAAGCGTTGGCAGATTGACAAGGATAATCACGGAGATTTGAGCGAGAGTGATGCAGAAGATATCTTCGATTACCTGAAAGATCTTCACATTCTTTCCCACCCAGATGGAAAGTTGGATCAGGATCTGGTCGATCGAATCACGGAATTACACGACGAATCCGACGATCACAATGATATTGATGACCTGCGCGAAGAACTCGACCTTGATATCGACCCCACAGGGCTCCCGGTGTTTGGCGATGGAGGGGATCCCGGCAGCTTCGGTGAATTCAAAGAGGATGTAGACCGCGTGGATGTTGAGGACATTGAGCTGTTGGACGATGGTCGCGTGATCTTTGTCAAGGATGGCGTCAAGCAGATCATCAACCCATCTCAGGGGGACTCTGCAACTCGTGATACTCGCGACAAGATCGTGGAGTATCTTGAAGGGCTATACGACCTGACTCACCCTGAAGGAGAGTTCAGTCAGGAACGCGCGGATATGATGAATGAGGCGTTTGGCCGAACAGATGAATATAACGACCTGGATGATATCCGATCTTACGTTGAGTCAGAAGAGGGGCTGAGTGAGTTCGGGAAAGAATTTATTGAAGATAATAGGGATAACATCAATACCGTTGTTGAGTATTGGGATGATTGGAACGGTAGTGATTCCATTGTCAGTATGAAGGACCTGGAGGGTATCAGTGAGGACGATGGAAGAACCAAAGAAGAAAAGGAAGCAGCGCAATTCCTGATGGATGAATGGAAGTTCTTCGAAATGCTGGATACGGCCAAAAAGAAAGGTGATGGTGATGAAAAAATCAGCACCAACGATCTGGATAGCTGGCTGGAATCTGTTGGCGAGGGTGGATTCGATGAATATCGCCAACAGATGGCCGCCAGTGGATATGGCCGTGCATTCTATGAAGAAAACAAGGATGTCATCGACCCCATGCTGGACAACTGGGATGACTGGAACGGCAGTGATGACATCGTCAGCAGGAAGGATCTTCGCAACCACGGCGGGGATGACGATCGCAGTGATGAGGAACATGCGGCAGCGGAGTTCATGCTGGAAGATGATGGCTTCTTCTCGATGCTGGACACCTTCCAGAAGGATGACGGTGAGGACAGCAAGATAAGCACCGGCGATATTCAGGACTGGCTGGATACCATAGGTGTTGAGAAGTCGGTGTAGTGCGTTGCGAGTCGACCGTGCCGTGCCGCCATTTCCGGCACGGCACGGTCGCGTTCTGGTTTGCGCTACAAGCTATTCTCTCACGGCTGCCGGCGATGCTGTAGTCTGCCGCCTGCCCAGGTTTCGTGTACGGCGCGGTCGTCGCCGAGCATCATCAATGTGAACAGTTCCTCGGCGAGACTGGTACAGCGGGCCATGCGCCTGGCCAGCAGCGGTGAGGCGTGAAGGTCAAGGACCACGAAGTCTGCTTCCATGCCGGGAGCGAGGCGGCCGATACGATCATCCAGGGACAGCGATACCGCGTTGCCACGGGTCAGGGCGTGGAAGCCGGCCCAGGCAGTGAGGGGCTGGCCTCGCAATTGACCGACCTGGTAACCGGCCTTGAGGGTAGCCAGTCCCGACAGGTCGGTGCCGGCGCCGATGTCACTGGCCAGGGTCAGATTCAGGCGGGTGTCGCGAGCAGCGGCTCTGTCGAACAATCCACTGCCGAGAAACAGGTTGGAGCTCGGGCAGAAGGCAATGTTGGCGCCGCGCTCGGCGAGGCGCCTGCGCATACCGTCGTCGAGGTGAATACCGTGGGCGAAGGTACTGCGCGGTCCGACAAGGTGCGACTTCTCGTAGACCTCGAGATAGTCACGGCTGTCGGGGAACAGCTCTGCCACCCAGTCCAGCTCGCCGAGGTTCTCCGACAGGTGAGTCTGCAACCACAGGCTATCATCGTTGCGTAGCAGACCCCCGGCGGCATCCAGTTGCTCGCGGCTCGACGTCGGTGCGAAGCGTGGCGTGACGCTGTAACCGAGACGTCCCGTCCCGTGCCACTCAGCGATCAGGCGTTCGGTATCGTGAATGCCTCCCAGAGTATCGTCGGTCAGCTCGGGCGGCGCATGGCGATCCATCAGTACCTTGCCTGCCAGCATGCACAGATCGCGACGACGAGAGGCGCTGAAGAAGGCGTCCACTGAATTGGGGTGGCTGGAACAGAACACCTGAGCGGTAGTGGTGCCGACCCGCATCAACTCGTCGAGGAAGGCGTCAGCCATCTGCTCGGCATGCTCACGCTGGGCGAAGCGGCATTCCTCGGGGAAGGTGTACTCATTGAGCCAGTCGAGCAACTGGCGACCATAGGACGCCATGATGTCGAGCTGTACGTAATGGACGTGGCTGTCGATGAAACCGGGCATAACCAGCTTGTCACGCTGATCGATCACGCTGACATCGGCAGGTAGTCGGTCGGTCAGTTCCTGCCAACTACCCACGGCACGAATCCGACCGGCCTCCCACCACAGGGCGCCGTCCTCATGATAGACAACACTGCCTTCTGCAGGAGTGTCGCCATCACCGGGGTCGGCATCGAAGCTCAGAATACGCGCACGCATGACCCAGCTGTTACGACTGTTGTGGAACGCTGTCGGCGTGTCCTTCTGTGGAGCCTGGTGCAAGGTCGGCTCAGGGGAGTTACTCATGGTTCGGCTCGCGTCTGGAGAGAGGTTGCTCAATTGAATAGGGAGCGCAGTGAGGCACCATCGATGCCCCGGCCTTCGCCACGTTTCAGATTCTTGTCGTCCAGGCGGGTGCAGATCGGCTGCAATTCCGCCACTGCCGAGAGAGCGACGGCGTAGGGCGCCTTGTTGCCGCCCGAGTCGCCGATGGGACAGCGTACCGTGGAGATGGCTTCGGCAGTGTGGCCTGCGGCTTCGAGACGACGGCGGAAGCTGACCCACTTGCTGCGTGAGCCGATCAATCCGATGGAGGCACAGTCGCCGCGTTTCAGTGCCGCGTCCACCAGCGCATAGTCCTCGGCATGGTCATGGGTCAGGATCAGCAGGTGGCTGTGGCTGGCCAATCCGTCCACCGCTGCCTGGGGATCCGGCATGGTGTGGCGGTGCTGGCGTGGGCTGGCGTCGGGCAGCTCGGCAAAGCCATCATCGCGACTGTCGTACCAGTCGAGGCGCCAGTCGAGAGGCTCGACCAGGTGGGCGATATGACGTCCGACATGGCCTGCACCAAACAACGCCAGCCGAACCTCGCTGCCTGGCCAGGTTTCGAGAATGACATTGACGAAACCACCGCAGCACTGACCGCTGCGTCCCCCCAGGGAAAACGCCTCGAGCTGCATGCCGGCCTTGCCGGCAGCGAGGTTGTCCCTCGCTGCGGCAATCACCTGCCATTCGAAGGTCCCGCCGCCGAGGGTGTCGTAGACCCGATCCGGGGTGATGATCATGCGCGCTCCGGGCTCACGTGGTGTCGACCCCTGGCTGGTTACCTGGGTCGCCACCACATGAGGCATGCCGTCACGCTGCAGGCGCGCCAGTGCCTCGTACCAGGGCTCCCGGTTCATGGCGCGGTCCCCGCTGCCTCGCGTGCAGCTTTGGCTGCCGCCATGACTCGCTCTGGTGTCGCGGGAGTGTCGAGGCGCACAGACTGGCGGTAGTCGCTGAGGCTGGCCAAAGCATCGCGCAGGGCGCACCACACTGACATGCCGAGCATGAACGGTGGTTCACCGACGGCCTTGGACCGATAGATGCTGGCCATGGAGTTGGGGTGCCCCTCCATCAGCCGGACGTTGAAGGTCTCCGGTAGATCCCCGTAGGTGGGAATCTTGTAGGTCGCGGGCCCCTGAGAGATCAACTGGCCCTTGTCGTTCCAGCGCAGCTCCTCACTGGTCAGCCACCCCATGCCCTGGATGAAGCCACCTTCGACCTGGCCGATATCGATGGCCGGGTTCAGCGAGTCACCCACATCGTGCAGGATATCCACGCGATCAACCTGATATTCACCACTCAGGGTATCCACGGAGACCTCGGCTACTGCCGCGCCAAAGGCAAAGTAGTAGAAGGGCCTGCCGTTACCGGTGGCACGATCATAGTGGATCAGCGGCGTGGCATAGAAGCCTTTTTCCGATAGGGAGATCCGCGACAGATAGGCTGTCTGGACCAACTCGCCCCAGACGATACGCTGCTCGCTCTCGCCCAGGCCCGCGACCAGAGCGCCATCTTCCATGCGCATGGCCTCGCGGTCGAAGTGGTAATGTTCGGCGGCGAAGTCGAACAGGCGGTTCTTCAGCTTGAGAGCAGCATCGCGTGCTGCCTGGCCATTGAGGTCAGCGCCACTGGATGCCGCGGTGGGCGAGGTGTTGGGAACCTTGTCGGTGCGTGTGGCGGTAATGCGCACGCGCTCCAGATCAAGTCCCAGCTCGCGGGCCACCACCTGACAGATCTTGGTGTGCAGCCCCTGGCCCATCTCGGTGCCGCCATGATTGATCATCACGCTGCCGTCGGTATAGACATGCAGCAGGGCACCGGCCTGGTTGAGGTGCTGGGCAGTGAAGGAAATGCCGAACTTGACCGGCGTCAGCGCCAGACCCTTGCGAATGATCGGGTTGTTGGCGTTGAACTGGCGGATCTCCTCACGCCTGCGCCAGTACTCGCTGGAGGTCTCCAGGTTCTCGACCAGTTCGTGCAGCAAGGCGATCTGGTCCACGGTCTGCCCGTAATGGGTGACATTGCGGTCCAGGCGATAGAAGTTGCGCTTGCGCACCGTCAGCGGGTCTTCGCCGACTCGGCGGGCGATATCTTCCATGGCCGCTTCGATCACCATCATGCCCTGGGGACCGCCGAAACCACGGAAGGCGGTATTCGAGGCAGTGTTGGTACGGGCACGATGCCCCACTACGCGAGCGGCGCCCAGTGAGTAGGCGTTATCCGAGTGAAACATGGCGCGATCAACAATGGCGTCGGACAGATCCGGGGAATAGCCGCAATCACCGATCACAGTGATATCGCTGCCCTGGATGACACCGGCCTCATCGACACCCAGACGATAGTGATTATGGAAGGGGTGGCGTTTGCCGGTGACACGCATGTCTTCACTGCGCGCCAGGCGAAGGCGGCAACTGCGACCGGTACGTCGGGCCACCAATGCTGCCAGGCAGGCCCAGGGAGAGGCCTGGGTTTCCTTGCCGCCGAAACCGCCCCCCATACGCCGTGTTTCTACGGTCACCGCATGGAAGGGAATGCCGAGCACTTCGGCGACCAGTTTCTGGGTCTCACTGGGATGCTGGTTGGAAGTGTGTACCATCACCCCTTCGTCCTCGGTGGGGTGAGCCACGCAGGCTTGCCCCTCGAGGTAGAAGTGCTCCTGGCCGCCGACGAACTGGTCGCCCTCGACGATATGGGTTGCCTCGGTCAGAGCCTGCTCCCATTCACCGCTGAGCTGCTGGTGGGTCGGACGAACGAAATCCTCAGCCTGTGCCGCTGCGACCGGGTCGAGGCTGGCCGGCATCTCATCGATCTCGATCACCGCCTGGCGAACGGCCTGGCGGGCTGCACGATGGCTGCTGGCGGCGACGGTAAAGAGCACCTGACCGGCGTAGAGAACCTCGCCATCCGCCATGATCGGATCGCCCGGAAAAACCGGGCCGATGTCGGTGTGGCCAGGGACATCGGCGACGGTGATCACGTCAACGACGCCCGGCGCATTGCGTACAGCGGCGAGGTCGAGTTTCGTGATGCGACCGTGGGCCACGGCAGACAGACCCACGGCCAGGTGCAGGGCATCCGCCGGGAGGGCGAGGTCATCGATATAGGCGGCACGCCCAGTGACATGTTTGATGGCACTCTCGTGGCGAGCCGAAGCCCCTGAGAACGACGAGCCTGAAGCCTGTGTCGGAGCTGGTTGTTGTTGAAGGCCCTGCTCGGCGGTGGTGACCGGGGGCAGTTCAGTGAGCGTACGCATGGAGCATCACCTCCTCGGATGTTGTGGCGGAAGCAGGGTGGGAGGTTGTCGCGGACTGACTGGCTATCAGTAAACGAAGGCGCTCGAGCAGAGCCGCTGCGGAGTGACTGCGATACTCAGCAGAGCCTCGCACGTCACTCATCGGCGAGAAATCACCGGCCAGCGCCTTGCGAGCGGCGGCAAATGCCTCCGCATTCGGAGCGTGGCCTTCCAGTGCCGCTTCCGCACCGGCAGCACGGGCGGGAATACCTGCCATGCCGCCGAAGGCAAGACGGACATCGCGCAGACAGCCATCATCGAGTCGCCAGCTGAAGGCGCCCAGTACTGCAGAGATGTCGTCCTCGCGGCGCTTGGAGAGCTTCCAGACCTTGAGCTGGCGTTCCGCCTTGCCCTCGAACTGGCGTGCCGGGATGAAGATTGCCTCCAGGCACTCATCGGCAGCCAATTCCGTCTGCTTGTAGGCATGGAAGAAATCCGCAGCGGCAATCTCGCGGCTGCCGGAAGGTCCGGTCAAGCGCAGGCGCGCGTCCAGTGCCAGCAGTACCGGCGGTGTGTCGCCGATGGGAGAGGCATTGGCCACGTTGCCGCCGAGGGTGCCACGGTTGCGAACCTGAGCGGAGCCCAGTCGGTGCAGTAGATGGGCGAAGGTCGGGTACTCGCGCTCCAGTAATGGCTCGAGGTTGGCGTAGGTCACGGCAGCGCCGACCCACCAGCCCTGGCGGCCCTCGCCGTCGTCACCGGGCTGGATATGGCAGAGTTCGTCGACGCGGGTGACGTCGATGACACGTGCAAAGTCAGCCAGGTGCTGTGTCTGTTCCAACCACAGGTCAGTGCCACCGGCCACCAGTCGGGCATCCGGGTAGCGGCTGCGCAGGGTCACCAACTGATCGAGGGTATGTGGCTGATGGAAGGTGGTGTCGTCTTCGTTCTTTAGATCCTCGCCGACATTGACCGCCAGCTGCTCAGCCAGCTCACTGCTGTTATCCAACCACCGGGGCTGGTGACCGGGCATCTCGTTCATGGCCAGGGCAGCATCGCGGATCGGTCGGTAGCCGGTACAGCGGCACAGGTTACCGCCCAGCGCTGCTTCCAGGCGCTCGGGTGTCAGTGGAGAAGGGCGCAAGCGTTGTTCTTCATGCAGAGTGAACAGCGACATCACGATGCCCGGGGTGCAGAAGCCGCACTGGCTACCGTGGCATTCGACCATGGCCGCCTGACAGGGGTGAAGCTGTTCGCCATCGGCCAGACCTTCCACGGTGACCAGGTGGCGTCCCTGCAGTTGATGAGCCGGCATGATGCAGGCATTGGCGCTGTGATAGCGCAGCTCACCATCCGCGGTGACTTCTCCGATGGCCACGGTGCAGGCGCCACAGTCACCGGACGCGCAGCCTTCCTTGGTGCCGGTCAGCAGCAACTGTTCGCGCAGCAATTCCAGCACACTGAGGTGGGCATCCGCCTGCACGCGCTGCGGCCGCCCATTGAGGTGGAATTCGATCATGTCAGGGTCCTGTTGTGATTATCACTGATCATTGTCATTGGGTATTTGATCGTCCTTGATTCAATAGTTGACCAAATGGTCAGATTCTTCAAGTCCTAATGGTAAAATTCTGTATCCATGGGTTGATGGAGTTATTAACCCGGCACGCTTTCATGTTGGGTTAATGGCGGCACAAGGACGTGCCGCGGCCGACGCGAGCCCGCATCACACCAGCAGATCCGCGCATCTGCGCCAGTGTGGTGCGGACGACAATCACATCGATCAGGATGAGCTGTTTGATTGCCATGTTGATAGCTGGTAAGGGCTGCTTGATGGATGTTGCCAACACGCCTCCCTTGCGTGCAGCGATTGCCTCGACGGGGCCCATCAGGCAATCTCTGTGTCCTTTCCATTGGATTGCACAACAACGAGCAGGTGCCATGGCAAGAGGGTCACAGGACAGGAATACTTCGGCCGCCGCAGCGGAACCCGCCGGGACGGAAACCGGAGGCGCGATTCGCCAGCGCAATGAACGCGACATTCTCGAGGCCGCCGAGCGGGTGTTTTCTCGCCATGGCTATCGCGGCGCCAGTGTTCAACTGGTCGCGGAGGAAGCCGGGTTGCCCAAGTCCAATGTGCTGTATTACATGGGCAGCAAGAAGGCACTCTACGTGCGACTGCTTGAAGGCGTGATGGCTCGCTGGAATACCATGCTCGATGATATCGACGAGGATGATGATCCAGCCCAGGTACTCAGTGCCTTCATCCGCTCGAAGATGGAGATGTCACGCCAGTATCCAGAAGCCTCGCGTCTGTTTGCGACCGAGATCCTGCAGGGTGCGCCCTTTCTCCAGGACTATCTGCGGGGCGATCTGCGCGAATGGGTCGAGGGACGAGCGCGGGTCTTTCGCCGTTGGTCCGAACTCGGCTTGATGGACCCTGTCGACCCGGTGTCGTTGATCTTCCTGATCTGGTCGGCGACACAGCACTATGCCGACTTCGAGGCTCAGGTGCTTGGTATTACCGGTCGTGATCACTTGGGTGATGAGGACCTGGAACGTATTACCGGCTTCCTGGTCGAGGTGGTGCTCAAGGGGTGTGGTGTCAGGTCCAACTCGGGATCCGGTTCACGGAGCCAGCCTGAGGCCGACTCCGTGTAGATGCCGGATATCGCTACTGGGCTGTGACCAGCATGACACCTGCGAGCACTGCCGAGACCCACATCGCCGGTTTGATCTCACTGAACTTGCCCAGCGCCAGCTTGATCAGCACGAAGCTCATGAAGCCGAAGGCAATGCCCAGCGTGATCGAGTACGTCAGCGGCATCAGTATGATGGCGAGGAAGGCCGGAAACGCCTCCTCGAAGCGACTCCAATCGATGCGAGTCACCGGCGCCATCATGAACAGCCCCACCAGCACCAACGCAGGTGCAGTGGCGATGCCGGGTACCAGCGACAGCAGCGGTGACAGGAACAGGAACGGCAGGAACAGCAAGGCAATCACCACCGCAGTCAGGCCTGTACGCCCACCCTGGGCGACGCCTGCACCGGACTCAATGAAGGTCTGGGCGGCGCTGGTGCCCAGCGGAGCGGCGATCATCGAAGCGAAGGCATCTACGGTCATCGAGCGTTTGAGATTGCGCGGATTGCCGTTGGCATCCTTGAGGTTGGCCGACTCCGAGAGTGCCATGAAGCAGGACAGTGCATCGAAGAAGTTGGTGAACAACATCACGAAGATAAAGGGTAGATAGGCGACCTTGAGTGCGCCGAGAATATCGACCTTCCAGACCGCCGAGAAGTCCGGCAGTGCGGCCAGACCGTTCCAGGCCACCAACACATCCTCGCCCCACAGTCGTCCCATGGGGGCCGCCAGCAGAGTGGTTACGGCAATGCCCAGAATCAGGGCGCCGTTGTAACCACGAATTACCATCACCGCGGTGGCTACCAGACCGATGAAGAAGGTCACCAGGCTGGGATCCAGGTTGCCCAGACTGACCAGTGTGGCTGGATTGGCGACGATGAAGCCGGCGTTCTTCAACCCGATGAAGGTGATGAACAGACCGATACCGCAGGTGATCGCGTAACGCAGCGACGGCGGAATCGCCTCGATGATCGCTTCACGAACATTGAACATGGCCAGGATGGCGAACATCACACCGGACCAGAACACACAGCCCAGAGCGACTTCCCAGGAGAGGCCGGCCCCCAGTACCAGGGTATAGGTGAACAGCGCATTCATGCCCATGCCCGGAGCCACCAGAATCGGATTTCTGGCGTAGAGCCCCATGGCAAGGCTACTCAGGAAACTGATCACCACAGTGGCCGAGAGCGCCGCGGAGAAGGGGATTCCAGCATCGGACAGGATCGCCGGATTGACCACGATGATATACATCCCGGCGAGGAAGGTGGCGATGCCGGCCAGGACTTCGGTCTTCACTGAAGAGCCACGGCGGCTGACGTTGAAGTAGCGGTCGAGCCAGCCGGGCGAGGGCGAGGGCGAGGGTGACTCGTTGGCCGACGCAGAAGACTGCGTTGCGTACGAGCTCGAGCTCTGTGTCATGGCGGGGTTCTCTTGTCATTGTCATGGAACGGAAGAAAAACCTGACCTTTTGGTCAGCATTCGGCAGCGTAGACAATAACGCCCATAAAAGGCAACAAACGATAGGGCAATATGTATACAAAGTAGTAGATGGCGTATACCCGACTCGCGCTGGAGGTTGGCCTCCGAGCCGTGACCCTGCGTGGTATGATTCCCGCCATCACGATGCCCCGAATCTGCGGGGGCTGCCGTGACCTGAAATTGCCTCTTGCCCGACTTTTTTCCGGATGCTGTATGGATCTGCCTGCCGACGTTCACAACGAATCTCACTTGCCTATCGAGTCCCGCCTGCCGGCGCTGAGCGATGCTCTGGCACACAGTAGCCGCGTCATGCTGGTGGCCGAGCCCGGTGCCGGCAAGACCACCCGGGTGCCTCTGGCATTGCTGGACAGCGACTGGTGCCGCGGCGAGAACGGCAAGGGGCGCTTGCTGCTGCTGGAGCCTCGTCGAGTGGCGGCGCGTCTGGCGGCAGGCCACATGGCCGCGCAACTGGGTGAGGAGGTTGGTGGGCGTGTCGGTTATCGCATGCGTGGAGAAAGTCGCGTCAGCGGGGATACTCGGCTGGAAGTGGTCACTCAGGGCGTGTTGACACGCATGTTGCAGGACGACCCGATGCTGGAAGGGGTGACCGGAATCATCTTCGATGAATTCCATGAGCGCAGTCTTGAGGCCGATCTTGGCCTGGCGTTGGCACTGGATGTCCAGCAGGGCCTGCGGGAGGATCTGCGCCTGCTGGTGATGTCGGCGACCCTGGATGTCGTGGCCGTCAAGTCAGTGCTCGGAGAGGCGACACCCTTGATCGAGTGCCCCGGTCGCCAGTTTCCTGTTGAAACCCACTATCGGCCTCAGCGCAGCCGTGTCGAGGCTGCAGAACACCAGACACGTGTGGTGACGGAAGCGCTCGCCCACGATGGCGATGTGTTGGTGATTCTGCCCGGTGTGGCAGAGATTGAGCGACTTCAACGCACCTTGAATCAACAACATCCAGAGCTGACCGTGCTGCCACTGCATGGGCGAATGACACTGGATGCCCAGCGACGTGCTCTGCGTCCGCTGGAGAAGAGGGCAGCAGACGGGAAGGGGCAGCGAAAGGTTGTATTGGCCACCGCCATTGCCGAATCCAGCGTGACGGTGGACGGTGTGCGTACGGTCATCGATGCCGGATTTGAGCGGGTGCCTGTCTTCCAACCCCGCAGCGGTATGACCCGTCTTGAAACCCGTCGTGTCAATCGCGCCAGTGCCGATCAGCGTCGCGGACGAGCCGGCCGTCAGGCGGAAGGCTACTGCTACCGGCTGTGGGCCGAGGAGCAGCCGCTGATTCCTCACGGTGAGCCGGAGATCCGCCAGGCGGATCTGGCTTCACTGGCCTTTGAGCTGGCGCGCTGGGGGGTTGCCGATCCCGGTATGCTGAGCTGGGTCACCGCGCCGGCACCGGCTGCCTGGCAGGTGGCAAGGCAGCAGTTGCAGAGACTCGGGCTGGTCAATGCCGACGGTGGTCTCAGCCGCCTCGGTCGCAGTGCAGGCCGCTGGCCGACCTCACCACCTGTTGCCGTGATGCTGGAACGAGCCCTTGAGCAGAGCCGTGAAGCGCTTGTCACAGCCTGCGGGATTGCCGCCTGGTTGGAAGGTCGCAGTGACGGGAGCTCCCGTGACCTGGACAGCTGCCTCGCCGAGCTGTGGTTGTGGCATGAGAAGGGACAGGCGCGGGAGCGAGCGGGGCAATGGTGGCGTGACCTGAAGCGACTGGCACGTGTCGTGGGTCGCGACCTCTCCAGCCGTGGACAGTTGCCATCGGCGCCGTTGTTGATGCATGCCTGGCCCGAGCGTGTTGCCCAGCGCGTGGCACCAGGACGCTTTCGCCTGGCAGGTGGCGGTATGGCTCGACTCCCCGAGAATCTGCCGCTGGCCCATGCCGATCTGCTGTTGGTGGTGGACACCGACGGCGACCCTCGGGAGGCCATGATTCGGCGTGCTGCGCGTCTTGAGCTCGCCGATCTCCAGGCGGCCTTCCCCGAGACCCTGGAGTGGCGCGAAAGCGTGGAATGGTGTGATCAGCAGAAACGACTGATTGGCGAACGGGTGCGTGGGCTTGGTGCCGTGGTTCTCGAACGGCGCCCTCTGGAGGGGCCTCCCAGCGCCGAGGCTCGCCGCGGGGCCCTGGTGCAGGCGCTGGTACGCGAGCCACGACTGCCTCTGGATTCGTCAGCCGAAATGCTACGCGCGCGAGTACAGTTGTTGCGCGCCGAACATGATGAACGCTGGCCTGACCTGACCGACGATGGGCTACGCGCACAGCTGGATGAGTGGCTGGGCCCGCATCTGGAGAACCTGTCGCGGTTTGACCAGTTGCGGGACTTGCCGTGGACGGAACTGTTGCGCCAATTGATCCCCTGGCAACTGGTCTCTCGCCTCGATGAATTGGCACCGCTCCGCATGACGTTGCCCAGTGGTGATAGCGCGGCGTTGCGTTATGACATCGAAGCGGTCACGGAGAGTGGAGAAGCCAGCCTGGAACAGGGCCAAGAGCAGGGCAGGACCCGGGTGGTACCGGTACTGGCGGCCAAGTTGCAGGCCCTGCTGGGATGGCGGGAAACACCACGTATCGTCGACGGGCGCGTCGCAGTACGTGTAGAACTGCTGTCACCGGCGCGGCGTCCTCTGGCGCGAACCATGGATCTGGAAAGCTTCTGGCGCAATGTCTACCCGGAGGTTCGCAAGGAGATGCGCGGCCGTTACGCGAAGCACCCCTGGCCGGAAGACCCGTTGACCGCCACGCCGACCATGCGCACCAAAGGCCGCGGGCGTTGACAGGTGCTGATGCCGGCGCCACCATCTCGCGTCCCGGCCCCGCCTGGCAGATGCCGAACACCCATTGCTTAACTGTCTGTTTTCATTCGTCAGGTGGGAGCGTTACCCTCAGTCCTTTTCCATATCGGGAATGTCATGCTTGAAGCACTGCTGAACACCCTTGATCGTGACGCCAGACAGCAGGAAACCTGGGGTACCGTGGCCAGTTATATTCCCGAGCTGGCCGCTGTCGACCCTGCGCAGTTTGCCATCAGTGTCTGTACGGTGGATGGACAGGAGTATCATGCCGGCGACTATCAGGTGCCGTTTTCGATCCAGAGTGTCTCCAAGGTCTTCACCCTGGCGCTGGCGCTGGGGCGCCTGGGTGATGGGCTCTGGGATCGTGTGGGACGTGAGCCGTCCGGCCGGGCCTTCAACTCCATTGTGCAATTGGAAGTCGAGGAAGGAATTCCGCGCAATCCCTTCATCAATGCTGGTGCCATCGTCACCACTGATGCGGTGCTTGGGCGTCAGGCGCCTCGCGATACTCTGGGCGAGATTCTCAGTTTCCTCCGCGAGGCCGCCGGTGACACCAACATCCACATCAACCGCCATGTGGCGCGTTCGGAACAGAAGACCGGTGATCGCAACTACTCACTGGCCTATTTCCTGAAGTCCTGCGGTAATCTCTCCAACGACTGTGATCGTGTGCTGGGGACCTATTTTCACCATTGCGCCATCGAGATGACCACGGTGCAACTGGCCCGGGCGGCACGGTTTCTGTGTGGTGGTTTCAGCCACCAACGGCTGATTGGTATCGAACGGGTGCGTTCCATCAACGCGCTGATGATGACCTGTGGCCACTACGACGGGTCGGGAGACTTTGCCTACCGGGTGGGGTTCCCCGGCAAGAGTGGAGTTGGAGGAGGCATCATGGCAGTAGTGCCCAATGTGGCCTCGATCGCAGTCTGGTCACCAGGGCTGGATCGCTACGGTAACTCGCTGCAGGGCACGGCTGCGCTGGCGCGGCTTTCCCGCGAAACCGGTTGGTCCGTATTTGCCTGAAATAGGTGCCTGAAATAGGTGCCTGAAATAGGTGCCTGAAATAGGTGCCTGAAATACGTACTTGAGGAGCGAAGGGGCGCTAGCCTGATGAATGATACAAGTCGAAAGCCCTGTCCCTGTGGAAGCGGAATGGCGTTGGCCGATTGCTGCCAACCGCTCCACGATGGTGCGGTGGCAGGCACACCCGAAGCCTTGATGCGTTCGCGGTATAGCGCTTTCGCGTTGGGCCGTCACAATTACCTGCTCAACAGTTGGCACTCGACAACGCGCCCTGCGGAATTGAACGCCGATGATACCCACTGGGTACGTCTGGAGATCGTCGACCATGGTGTTGATGAAAGTGATGGCGAGCCCCGCGGCCATGTCCACTTTCGCGCCTTCTTTTGTGAAGGACTTGAGGGGCGTGAAGGACGAGCGGGACGAAGTCGCTGGGGTATGCTGGAAGAGCGTTCACGCTTTCTGCGCGAACAGGGCCACTGGCGTTATGTCGATGGTCAGCCTCGGGTCAGCAGACTCAAGCCCGGGCGCAATGATGCCTGCCCCTGCGGCAGTGGACGCAAGTTGAAGCAGTGCTGTGGCAACTGAAGCTCCGAGATTTCCGACCGAATGGTGAGACCCATGGCCAATGCCCCGACCGACGATCGCCGCCTGTTCAGCCCGTCGACCGCACGCAATCGAGAGCCGATTCATGCTGTGCTGGAAGCGTCTCTGGTATCTTCAGCGCGAGTGCTGGAACTGGCCAGCGGCAGCGGTGAACATGCCGTCTATATGGCCGAGCGACACCCTGATTGGCGATGGCAACCCAGCGACGTCGATGATGACGCCATCCAGTCGATGGAAGCCTGGCGACGCCATACCGGCCTGAACAATATGCTCGCCCCTCAACGTCGCGACCTGTTGGAGGCTTGGGTTGATAAGGGGCAGGTTGAGGATAGCCAGGCCGACAACATTGACTCTGACAAACCCTGGGACGCCATGGTGGCCATCAACCTTGTCCATATCTCACCCTGGGCGGTCACCGAGCGCCTGATGCTCGCCGCCCAGCGGCACCTGGTCAGCGGTGGTGTGCTATTCCTCTACGGCCCGTACCGCAGGGGTGGTGAGCACACCGCACCGAGCAATGCTCAATTCGATGCCTGGCTCAAGGCGAGAGACCCTCGCTGGGGTGTTCGCGACCTTGAGCAGGTCGTCGCGGAAGCCGCCGACAACGGACTGACGCTCCAGAGTGTCGAGCAACTGCCTGCCAATAACCTTGCTGTTGTCTTTCGCCGCGCCTGACCTCCTGCGGCACGTGGCTGAGCCGACTTTTCGACGCCAGTGGATGTTCGAAGTGATTCAGTCGGCTCAGCTCTGGCCGAGTAACCAGCGCCGATAATCCTCCAGTCCCTCCCGAATATCGGCGTAGCGGGGAGTGAAGCCCAGATCATCACGCGCGCGCTGGATGTCCAGCGGTGCACCGCGAACGACAAAAGGTCCGGGGCCCAACTGCATGTCGCTATCGTAGCCGAGCTGTTCACTGACCAACTCGACGATTCGCTGATGACTCACGGCAACACCGCAGGAGATGTTGTAGTGGCGGTGAGGCACTGCGGGAGTGTCGAACAGGCGGACAATGCCCTGAGCGGTATCCTCGACGTGAGTCCAGTCGGTGATCTGATCGCGGCCATTGGCCGCATGCACTCCTTTCAGTCCTTCCAATGGTCCGAACATGGCCTGGTAGACCGCGTGCATATGGGATGGCTTCTTGCCGGGCCCATAGACAAAGAACAGGCGAGCCTGGCGGATGTCCATGTCATAGGTCTCGCTGTACTGGTCACCATAGAGCTCACCGGAGATCTTGGTGGCACCGTACAGATCGGTCGCCTTGTAGGGTGTTGTCTCGTGAAGCTGGCCGCTGGCATCACCGTAGACGGCACCTGAGCTCATGTTGACGATGCGTTTGATGCCAAGCAATCGGCAGGTTTCATAGACATTGAGCGTGCCCATGGCGTTGATCGAGAGATGCCGAAAGGGGCGTGTCTTGAAGGTTGGCCCAGCGATCACCGACACACCATGGATGACCCCCTCCAGCTCATCCTGGTAACGCAGGAAGGTCTCGAACAGGGTGTGAGTATCAAGCACGTCGACGGATTCGAGCACGATGTTGTCGCGGACTTCTTCCAGATAGTCGAGGCCCATGCGGTCGAAGTGGGCGGCCGCCATATCACAGATGATGACCTTGCGGCCTGCTCGTGCAAGGTGTGTGGCGACCCAGGAACCTACGTGGCCGAGGCCACCAGTGATCAATACGGCCATGTGTTGTCTCCTTGCCGGTTTTCGGTAGGGATGAGGCTGGCTGGTGCCTGGGCGACAGCGCAGCGGAAAAGGTTCAGTTGAGCAGCAGGTTGGGCAGGAACATCACGATGGATGGGAACAGGGTGATGACCAGCATGACCAACACCAGCGGGATGTAGAACGGTAGGGTGGCGCGCACCAGGCTCGAGAATGAGATATCGGTGATCTTCTGGATCGCGAACAGCACGGTGCCCACCGGTGGTGTTATCAAACCGATCATCAGGTTGAAGATCATCAGTACGCCAAAATGCACGGGGTCGATACCGTACTGCACCACTACTGGCACCAGCAGCGGTGTCAGCAGAAAGAGTGCCGGAATCGAATCGATGAACAGGCCGATCAGCAGGATAAACAGGCTCAGCAGCAGCAACAGGATCATTGGCTCGGTGACCGTCGCCAGGAGAAAATCCGCCACCAGCGCAGTCACCTGGTAACGCGCCAGAATCCAGCTGTAGAGCGCACTGCCGGCGATGATCAACAACAGCGACGAGGTGTCGATAGCAGTATCGCGCAGGATCTTGCCGAACTCCCGCAGCGTGATTGAGCGGTAGACACAGAATGAAATGCCCAGGCAATAGAGCAGGGCCACGACAGACGCTTCTGTCGGCGTGAACAAGCCAGACAGGATGCCGACCAGAATGATCACCGGAGTGAGCATGGGCAGGAAGCCCCGTGCCAGAGCGTGACCGAATTCGGCGAAGGTTGCGCGTGCTCGGGTCGGATAGCCGCGTCGATGGGAAATGATCGCCACCATCGCCATCAGGCCAAGGCCCATGAACACACCGGGCAGGATCGATCCCAGAAAGATGGCGGCAATCGAGGTATTGGCCAGCGCACCGTAGATCACGGCAGGAATGCTGGGTGGAATAATCGGGCCGATGGTGGCGGAGCTTGCGGTAACGGCAGCACTGAAGTCCTCAGGGTAGCCATCGTCCTTCATCGCCTTGATCTCGACCGCTCCCAGTCCCCCCGCGTCGGCTACTGCAGATCCGGACATGCCGGCAAACAGCATACTGGCCAATACATTGACGTGTCCCAGACCACCCTTGAGATGTCCCACTGCACAGCGCGCTACATCAAAGACGCGATCGGAAATTCCAGCAGAATTCATCAGTCTGCCGATCAGCAGGAAGGCGGGTATCGCCAGCAGAGTGAAGCTGTTGACGCCGTAAAGCGTGCGCTGGGCAATCATCTCCAGAGGGATCTCGGTGAAGCCTCTTGTCCAGGCAAGCACGATGGCCGAGGAGGCGATCATGGCAAAGGCGACGGGAACCCCCAGCATCAACAGGACAATCAGCCCGACGAACATGATGGCGAATATTTCCATGGTCATTCACTCCGCGAGGCGCGATCTGTCAGTAATGTCCTGCTGGGTTTGCCGAGCAGGCGTGCAATGAGACTCTCCACCAGCATCGCGACCATCAGAGCTGCGGCCAGGAGTTGCATCAGGTACAGCCAGGCAAAGCTCATGTCGAATGTGCTGGCGAACACACCAGCGGTGCGGCCCATCATGTTGAAGGCACCACCCATGATCATCAGCAGCACCAGGATGCTGATCAGGTCGGCGATGACAGCGGCTGCTTGTTGCAGGGATGGCGGCAACAGGTCGGTAACGACGGTGATGCGAATATGCTCCTGATAGCGCAGAGCAAGTACCGAGCCCAGAAAGATCTCGGTCAGGAACAGATAGCGGGAGACTTCATCTGTCCAGGGAACGGCGATGCCCAACGCATAACGTGAGATCACCTGAATCGCCATGACCACCAGCATCATGGTAAATGCGGCCACCACAATGATTGTCAGTAGACGCCAGAGAGTCTGGAAGATGCGGGCAGCAGGAGAGAGCGGCAGCGTCATGATTGAAGCTCCGGGTGATGTCTGCAACAGCGCGTGATATTCAGGGCGGGCGGATGGCGTCCGCCCTGAATGATGGAAAGGTCAGAAGCTACTCGATCAGTGACATGACATAGTCACGTACTGCAGGGTCATAGCCTTTTGCCACTTCCTCTATGGCCGGGCGGGCGGCGGTACGGAAGGCATCCACATCCGGTTCGATGATTTCCATGCCTTCCGCCTCGAGCTGGGCGTAGATTTCCTGTTGGCCCTGTTCGACCATTTCATCACCCCACTGGGTGGCTTCGTCGATGGCGTCAAGCACGATCTGGCGATGCTCGTCCGAGAGACTTTGATAGAAATCCTCGTTCATCAGCCAGTGGAAAAAGGAGTACACGTGCTGGGTGCGATTGATGTAGTCCTGGACTTCATAGAGCTTGCCGGCCTGAATCAGGTCGACCGGGTTTTCCTGCATATCGATGACCCCCGTCTGCAGCGAGGTGTAGACCTCCGGCCAGGCGATCGGGCTGGGCAGGGCACCGATCTGTTCCCAGATGGTGACCCAGGGAGCGATTTCCGGAACACGCAGGCGTACTTCACTGACGTCTGCCGGACTCTGTACCGGTTCCTTTGATGTCAGGTTGCGAGGATTACGTGTCGAGAGGCCAACCAGACGCATATTACCGTTGGCGATCAAGTTCTGGTTGAGTGCTTCGCCGGTTTCACCTTCATAGACCTTGCGTGCCTCGTCGCTGGAGCTGTAGACGAACGGCAGGTCTGCAGCGGCAAACTGAGGTGCGTATAGCGTCATCGGCATGGAACCACCCAGTGCGATGGCATATTCGCCATAGCTGGCACCCTCCAGGTGATCACGCTCACCTCCGACCTCGGTGCCCAGTAGCGTGACGGTAATCTCTCCGTCAGTTTGATCCTCGATGGCTGTCTTCAAGCGCTCGCCGACCTTGAACATGGCGTGGGAAGGGTCGACGTGAATGGCGATGGCCAACTCCTCTGCGTCAGCATGGACGCTGGTACCGAGGGACATCAGGCCAGTGAGGGCAAGAGCGGATACAAGGCGTGTTTTCATTGTTGTCTCCCAATCGCGGGATGGAGTGTCCGGCCCATGGTGCGGGCCATGGGTAGGCACAATCTGGCGGTGATGGCTGGAACTGGGCAGGCAGTACACCTTGTATATTCCAACGGATCACCATCGCTTCGATGAAAAGCTAGCAGGGGATTTATGGTAGCGCTACCATTTCGATGGTAGCGCTACCACTACTTTGGTATTGGGTTACACTGGCGGCATACAGCCGAGGCATCATGGCCGGCCCAACGTAGACAGGGGAATGAGTATCCATGGACGACAGGTCGTCAGGTAACGAGCCGCGGGGGCGCAAGCGTCATCGTGCCGGGGGACGAGTCACCTTGAGTGATGTGGCACGAGAAGCAGGCGTTGCGCCAATTACGGTATCGCGGGCATTGAACACTCCCCAGCGAGTATCGGATCGGGTCAGGGCGAGGATTGATGCCGCGGTCGAGACATTGGGCTACGTGCCCAACCTGATTGCTGGGGGGTTGGCCTCTGCGGGAACCAGAGTCATTCCGGTGATCGTACCTTCGCTGTCGATTCTGACCTTTATCGAGGTCGTGCATGGCATTCAGCAGACCCTGGAAAGGGCGGGCTATCAGATGCTGCTTGCCTCCACGGATTTCGACCTTGACCGTGAGGCTCAACTGGTCAATACGGTGCTTGGCTATTCACCTTCCGGGGTGATTCTCACCGGACTGCGCCATCGGCCGGCAGTGGGAGAGCGTCTCAGGGAGTGGGGGCGGCCTGTGGTCGAGATCATGGAGCACGGAGACAATTGCATCGACATGAGTGTAGGGGTGGACGGCCACGCTCTGGGCCGCTTCATGGCGGATTATCTCGTTGGCAGGGGCTATCGCCGCATGCTGTTTGCCGGTTCCAACATGGAGCGGGACTATAGGGCTCGTCAGCGCTGGGAGGGCTTCCGTGACCAACTGGCCACGCATGCACTCAAGGCAGATCTATTGGAGTACGCTGAAGCGGCCTCGTATCGAGTCGGTGTGGAGGCGCTGGATGCTGCTCTTGCGTTGCCCGAGCCTCCGGATGCCATCCACTTCTCCAATGACATCCTGGCCACAGGCGCCTTGCTGGAGGCCCAACGCAGGGGAGTGAAGGTTCCTCAGCAGATTGCCATCACTGGCTATCTGGGCCTGGAGCTGGGGGAGTTTCTCAATCCGTCGCTGACGACTCTATCGGTGGCGAGAACACAGATGGGTGTGGAGGCCGCCTCGATGCTGCTGGCCCGACTGGATGGAGAGCAGCCGGAACCAGTGCAGCGTGATATCGGCTATGCCCTGATCGAAAGAGGCAGTGCCTGATTGCCGGCCTACTCAGGAATCTCGCCGGGTTCTCGGTACTGTACGCCTTCTGCCTGGCGCTCCTGCTGGGTTTTTGTCTCATCCTCGGTGGGAACGCCCCACACGGTTTCCTTGCGGCCATCATCCCAGGTGTAGGTTGTACAGGCACTCAGGGTCGTGGCCATCAGAAGGGCGGCCAGGGGTAGCGCGTAGGCGCGGCGCGCCGGTTGATGAGACGCGGTCGGACAGAAAGTGGGGTGCTGTGGCATGGAGAGCTCTCTACTCAAGGCGATCATGACGGCGAGAGTTGATCCCTCGCGCCGTCATGATGCCGTTCTGCCCGGCTTCTGTGCAATGGGCGGTCTACAGATGCCCGGGGTTATGAAGCTCGCGTTGGTCGGCGGGCGGCGGACTCCACTGATACAGCCAGGTTTCGGTCAGCGGAGTACCCTCAGCGTCGCGCAGGTAGAGGCGCAGGTCGATGGGATCAGTACTGTCGTCGGGCGGAACGACATCGAACATGGCACGGTAGCCCTGAATTGCCTCCAGGGGGCGTGCGGAGGTGATCTCGATACGACCGCGACTGACCTCGATGACCGCCTCGATCTCGCCTTCGGCAGGGGGCTCTTCGAACGGGAAGGGGCCACCGCGGAAATCCACGGCGAATCGCCAGCTGAAGTACTCACGTCGTTGGCCAACCACGCCGCCCAGACCGGTGCGCGTTGCCACGCAGCGAGCCAGGCTCGGTTGCTGGGGAGGCAGGCCGTACCAGCTCAGTCGCCAGGCATAGAGGTACTCCTGGCCGGGTTGGAGCGGGTCGACGGGGTGCCAGTAGGAGACGATATTATCGAAGGTCTCATCCATGGCAGGAATCTCGACCAGGTCAACAGTGCCTTCACCCCAGTCGCCCCGCGGCTCTACCCAGACGCTCGGGCGTCGATCATAGAAGACGCCATCATCTTGATAGTGGTCAAAATCATGGTCGCGCTGCACCAGGCCGAAGCCCTTTGGCGAAGTGGTGGCAAAGGCGTTGTAGCGTAGCTGAGGCGGGTTGACCAGTGGGCGCCACAGCCACTCGTCCTCGCCACTGTGGATCGCCAGACCATCCGAGTCGTGGATCTCCGGACGCCAGTCGTAGTTGACCTCCTTATCATTCTCACCGACCAGATACATGCTGGTCAGCGGAGCCACGCCGACCCGTGAGATCTCCTGACGAGGATAGAGGGCGCTATCGATATCCATGGTCACGCCTTCCACGTCCTTTGCAATCTCGAAGCGATAAGCACCGGTGACACTGGACGACTCTAGCAGGGCATGAACGATCACCATCGAGCGATCATCGATCTGCTCCAGCCAGAAGCGGGTGAATACCGGGAACTCTTCTTCACTGTCCGGGGCGGCGGTATCAATAGCGAGACCGCGTGCCGACAAGCCGTATTGCATGGACTGGCTGACCGCACGGAAATAGCTGGCGCCGAGAAAGGAGGCAATGTCGCGTTGCCAGTCGCTCTCGTGGTGGAGACGGAAGCCGGCGAAGCCCAGTCGTTCGGAGAGCTGTGAGGCGTCGAGGTCAGTCTCCTCGAGGTTGAACATCGCGGGATCATAGGCGATCTCGCGAGCTTCGCCTTCGCTGACTTGATAGATGCGTACCGGCGTGGTGAAGGTACGCCCGAGATGAAACATCTGGGCGCGGAAGGGGGATTTGCTGTCGCTCCACAGAGCATGGTCGGGGCGATAGGTAATGGCCTGGTAATCATCCCAGCTCAGCTTCTGCAACTGCTCCGGGATCTGCCCACTGTGATCCTGGTGGGGTTGTTCGGACAGGTGGCGAGCCAGGCCCTTGAGCCAGGCGTAATCGAAGGGTTTGGCGTCACCGGTGGTGATGACTCGGCCGTCCATTGCAGCCAATAGTGGTGAGATAGGCAGCAGACTGGCGCCGAGTACTGTTGCCGACTTGAGAAAATCGCGTCGTTTCATCTCCATCGTCCTTGTGGGGGCGTTCAGATGTTCATCAGTGCGACTGCTCGTATCGGCATAGGTTCAATGCCTATCAAGATGGATATTGTTAGCGTGCTAATAAGGTGGTAGTCTGCTTCATCCTTGTGCGCTCGACGCAGTGCAGCAAGTTGAATCATTTCAAGGATGTTCCTGCATGTCCCCTGATCAGCGTTTTGCGCTCCTGGTGCGAACGGCCATCGGGCTGTTCTGCGTATTGTTTGTCTATTTCCTGGTTGCCGATATCTGGATGCCGATGACACCAGAGGCGCGGGTGATGCGCCCCGTTGTACGTGTGGCACCTCAGGTCAGCGGGCCGGTCAGCGAGATGTCGCTGCACAACAATCAGAATGTACAGCGCGGTGAGCTGCTGTTTCGCATCGACGAGGCTCCCTTCGTACTGGCGCGCGACAAGGCGCGTCTTGAGCTCGAACAGGCTCGTCAGGACAACGCCAGTCTTGCCGCCAGCCTCGAGGCGGCGAGAGCAGAGGTCGAGGCGGCCCGAGCGCACGCCGACGAGTCCCGCCGTGAACGGGCGCGCGCCGAGAGCCTGATTTCCCGGAACAGTATCTCGCGCCAGCAATTGGATAGCCTGGTGGCGGCAGACCAGGCAGCTCAGGCAGAGCTGTTGGCCACCGAGGCCCAGGTCCGCCAACTCGAAGTGGAACTTGGTCAGGAAGGTGCTGCCAACCTGCGGTTGCGCCAGGCGCGTAATGCGCTCGCCCAGGCGGAACTGGATCTGGCCCATACCCGTATCAGAGCCGACCACGATGCGACCGTCAGCAACCTACAGCTGGAAACCGGTGACTTCGTGAGTCAAGGGCAGGCAGTATTGGCCATGGTGGTGGATTCCCTGGATCTCGTGGCCGATTTCCGAGAGAAGAGCCTGCGTCAGGTCAGCGAAGGCAATTCGGCGCTGGTGGTTTTCGATGGTATTCCCGGCAAGGTGTTTGACGCTCATGTGGTGTCGCGGGATGCCGGTGTCCAGGATGGCCAGTTGATTGCTGATGGTAGCCTCGCCGACATTCCGTCCACCGATCGCTGGGTACGAGATGCTCAACGCATTCGTATCCATCTCGAACTGGATGAAGCCTTGCCGAAAGATCTGCCGAGCGGGGCTCGGGCGACGGTTCAGTTGCTTCCCGGAGACAACTTCCTGGCGCATACCATGGGCGCCATGCAGGTGCGCTTGATGTCCTGGTTGCACTATGTCTACTGACCCTCGGTTATCCTCTGAGCCCCAACGGCCCAGCGCGTCACAGTCTGGCGGAACGCAGTCGCGGCTGAGCGCCAATGACCTTCGTCAGTGTCTGCGCATCGCCATTGGTGCCAGCATCGGCTTCCTGATCAGCAAGCTGATGGGCTGGAACTATGGGGTGTTCTTCACTGTGTTCCCGATGTTTCTGCTTGGCATGGTGCCAGTCATCAACATGCATGTCGTCCGCCAGTTCCTGGCCAATGCCTGCCTTAATATCGTCGAGGTCTCACTGGTGGTGGGGTTGACCCAGCATATGCCGGTGGTCATGACCGGGTTGGTATTCATGCTGTTCCTGTGGCGCTTCTCGCTGATGGCCAGTGGGCCGCTATTCCTGTTCGGGGCCAATGGGGTGCTGACGCTGAGCATCATGCTGCACTTTGCCAGCTATCCGGACCTTGACCTGTTCGATCTGCTGGCCAGCAATACCCTGGCCAGCGTACTGGCGGTGTTGATTGCCTTCCTGATGCATGGCCTGTTGCCGGATCGTTACCCGCGCCAACCCCCGCAACCGGTGGTCAAGTCGCGGGAACTCCGGCGCCACCAGACGCTGATCGGGGCCATCACCGCAACGTTGTCCTTCGTGGTCTTCCAGTCGCTGGATCTGCGTGACTCGCTGTCGGCCCAGATGGCGACCATCCTGATTCTCTTCGCGCTGGGTTATCACGGAGCGAGGGCCTCGGCACGCAAGAGGGCCATTGGTACGCTGCTGGGTTGTAATCTGGCTCTGGTGCTGCAGATGGTGCTGTTCACCCAGAGTGATCATCTGTTGCTGGTAATGGTCAGCTACTTCGGAGGTCTGTTGCTGTTTGCCCGCGAGCATATCCTGGAAGGTGGTGGATCCGGCGTGGGATTTGGAGGCATGACCACCCTGGGCATCCTGTTCGGCCAGTACCTCGGCCCCAATCAGGATCTGGTGCTCGATGCCCTGTATCGCTTCAGCTCGATGTGTGTGGCACTTCTTGCGACTCTGGTGGTTATGGCGGTGCTGCATCGCCTGCTGGACCGCTGGCCTGCGGTTTCCAGTCACGGGTAACGACCGGCCACAAGCTGGCCGGAATGGACGGGAGAGGGAGGCCGTGAGCAGGCGACAGTGGTTGCGCAATAGCTGCACAACATTGTCATCGGATGTCGCCGGTAGACCACATGGCAGGGCAGCCAGGCGTTGCTAGCATCGCTACAAACAAGCAAGCACCGGAGTCCCCATGCGCCTGTTACCGATTCTTCTGAGCGCGGCCCTCATCGTCACCCTGGCGGGGTGCAGCTACCATCCTGCACGTATCCATGGGCCCCATGGCGTTATCATCGACCGTGACCATGACCGTGACTACCGGCGGTATCGCGACCATGACAAGCGCTACGATCGCGACTGGGATCGCCGTCATGGGCACTACCGCTCCGAACGCCATGGACATCGGGGTTGGGACCGTGGTCGCGGCCGTGACTGGAAGCGCGACCGTCACCGTAGTCGTGGGCATCACCGAGGCCATCATCGCCATTGACCCGGCAAATTCTTGTGTTGGGTAAATGGCGGCACAGGGACGTGCCGCCGTCGGCCATCAGGTCGATGCAACCCCTGTGGTGCCCTGGCGCATGCCTGAGTTGAGGCGACGTGGCTATCCTTCGAGAGAGGCGGGTAATACCTCCGACAGCATTACCCGCAGCAGCAGATTTTGATCTATCCTGGTTCAATGAGTAATACCTGAAGTGGTGGCAATGCCGCTGTGTCTCCTTGCCTGGCAGGGAGACACAGCTTGAGGCCAGAATGTGGCGTCAACCACTGCTCTTGTCTTGTTCCTGGGGATCTTCATGAACCAGCTCGTACGCTCGACGCTGCTTGGTAGTCTGCTGTTGATCTCGCTGGCGCCTCATCTCGGTCTGGCTCAGGACACGCGGTCTGACGCCTCAACCGACAGTGTGGCAGGGACTGCCCCAGGCAATTCTTCTTCCGACTTTTCTTCCGGGACGGTACCGCCAGGACAGGCGGGCTGGCGCAGCAACTTCTTCGACGAAGTGGATGGGCAACTGGATATGTCCAACCTGCTCGCCAAGGGGGGATTTATTCCCATGCCAATCATCATTACCGAGCCCGCCGTGGATGACGGTCTGGGCATGGCGGCGTATTTCGTAGAGAACCCACCGCCAGGCTCGGATCTACCTCCGACTCGTACCATTCTTGGGGGAGCTGTGACCGGTAACGGTTCCTGGGGCGGAGGCATCATGCGTTCCGGCTCATTTGCCGGTGGGCGCTGGCTCTATGATGTTGCCGCTGCCACGGGGTTGGCCGTGCTCGACTTCCACCCCGGCAACCGGGATCTGGCGCTGCGTTACAACAACGATATCGATTACATCGGTGTGAAGACCCGCTACCGTTTCGGCGATAGTGGCTTCTCGCTGGGGCCTTCGCTGCGCTGGCGACGCAATGACATCAATCTGGATACCGAGGACCAGTTTCCGCGTATAGAGGAACTGGCCGAGCGCAAGATCGAACTTGTCTCTCTGGGTGTGGCGGGGCACTTCGACAATCGGGACAACCCTCTCACGCCCACTCGTGGACTCAATGTGGTTGCCGAGTTCCAGCGTTTCGACGAAGCCATCGGCAGCGATGCCGACTTCAATACCGCCTCGCTGTTCGGCGCCTGGTTCCACTCCCGGGACCAGTGGACATTCGCTGCCATGGCGGATGCTCAAGTGGCCTCGGAGGATGCTCCGTTCTTCATGCAGCCGGATATCAATATCCGTGGCCTGGCACGCAATCGCTACACCGGCGACGAGGTATTGTCCTCGGAAATCGAAATCAGAAGGCAGCTCACGCCTCGCTGGGCAGCAGTCGGCTTCGGAGGTTATGGCCGTGCCTTCGGCAATGACGACGCGGATGCTGCTACCTGGGGCGGTGGAGTGCGCTATCGTATTGCCCGCAAGCTGGGGCTGGATGTCGGGCTTGATTACGCTGTGGGGCCGGAGGAGGAAGTGGCCTACATCCAGTTCGGTCATGCCTGGGGCATGCAGATGGACTAATTGCTGTTCAATACCGTATGGCATGCAGATGCTCTTTGGAGGCTCCCGCTGCTGTTCAACACATGCATGGCATGCAGCACAGGCGGGTGCTATCGCGTATCATATCGGCCCCGTCCCGGTCTTGTTGTCCAGAACTCAGGCGTCGTGCAATGCATAACCTCTATATCCCCGTGGTACTGATTCTTCTCTCCATTGCGGCATTGTTCGGCTATGAGTACATGGCTGATAGCCATGTTGACGACGATATCCAACAGGCCATCAGCGCTGCCCTCGGCACCCCGAGCCAGATGACGTTGCTTGACCTGAGAGAGGTCAATACAGGCTATGGCGTCTGCGGCAGCTATCGGTTGGCCAGTGGGCAGGACGAGGTTGCGCCGTTCTTCTACAGCAAGGTGGATGACAATGCGGAGCTGGATGCCGAGTCGCGTCGCTATCGCATGAACTGTGGGGAGTGAAGGGCAGAATAGGGCAGCCGGTGGGTCGGACTGCCGCTGACTCCTTCACTCATGCTCGAGAATGTTGAGCAGCTTGCCGAATGGATCGCGGACGTAGAACCTGGCAAGAGTGAAATCACTGGACCACCCGAGCTTCTGGTTCTCCCAGAATGGCGGAGCCGTTGCCCAGCAGATGCTCGATACTGATTCCCATGGCAAGTAGGCGGGATTCCTGCATCGGACCGGCCATGACCTGCAGTCCGACCGGCATGTTCTCGGCATCTCGTCCCACCGGCAGGGTGAGGGCGCAGAGTCCCATGAAGTTGGCAATCATGGTGTTCTTCAACGCGGTCATATTGGCTTTGGCGTAGGCTCCCGCCGGCTCCAGACTGGTCAGTGCCGGTGGCGTAATGGCCACGGTCGGAGTCAGGACAGCATCCACGTGACGCAGTGCCTCGCAGGCATCGGTCGATAGTGCCGTGATCAACCTGCGACGGCGTATATATTCCGGGGCTGGCATCTGGTCAGCGACTCTGACGCGTGCTGCAACATTGGCATCGAGACGATCCACAGTGTCGGGAAGTTCGCTATTGAGGAACTCGGCCAGTTCCGCCGCAGCGAGCCCCCCTTCCTGAAATAGGGTCAGTGCCTCCCCGGTTCGGGGGATGTCGAGGGGCACCAGGCGGACTCCTGCGGCTTCCAACTGCCGGATAGCCTGTTGCACCGCTTCTGCAACGCCGGGACTGCAGTCATCCCAGAAATAACTATCGGGTACGCCAAGGGTGAGCGATGCGAGTGGTGGTGGCGAAAGCACTCTGTCCTCGTGGCCGGTCAGCCCCTGATCGAGGGCGTCGAAGGCGAACGCCAGATCGTCGACACAACGTGCCAACAGGCCCGGGGTATCCAGAGTGCTGGAGAGCGGTACGATACCGGCGGTGGGCCAGCGTCCTGCGGTGGTTTTCAGACCGGCAACACCGGTCATGGCAGCAGGTATTCGTACAGAGCCTGCGGTATCTGTGCCCAGCGCCAGGCTGGCTGTACCACCGATGAGTGAAACGCCTGCCCCGGAGCTGGAACCTCCTGGCGTGCGATGTACCGCAGTATCCCACGGGTTTCTCGGCGTACCCCAATGTGCATTGGTGCCGAGGCCGCCGAAAGCAAACTCCACGGTATGCGTCTTGCCCATGATACTGGGTAGCTGTGCCAGCAACTGGCGGATCAGAGGGCCCGAGTGTTCCCATGGCTGGCCGAGACGTCTGGATGATCCTGCGAAGGTAGGAAGCCCGCTGACCGCATAGATGTCCTTGATGGACACGGCCATCCCCATCAGTGGTCCGGTATCCGCGCCCTGGGTCAGCAACTCATCCACGCTCCGTGCCTGGACCATGGCCGCATCGCCATTCCAGGTCCGGTAGGCATGATCATGGTGACCTCGATACTGCCAGGCGGTCATGGCCGTCTCGACCAGTTGCACAGCATGTAATTGCCCGTTGCGCAGTTGCTGATATTGGGTGCGTAATGGTAGTGCAATGGGGGAGGCTGTCATGGGAAATGGCTCCTTGCAGGATTCCATGTGATTTACTGATGCAGTAGCTCGAAAGCGGTCTGGGCCAGCACACGTACCGCTGGAGCGGCGTCCTGTTCTTCCACATGTTCATCCGGATGGTGACTGAGGCCGTCGCGGCATGCGACGAACAGCATTGCGGAAGGGCACAGATGTGCAATATGAATCGCATCATGAAAGGCTCCGGATACCAGCCGTGGAGCACCGGGAGCGTATTGCTCAATGCTGCGTTCCAGGAGGCTGACGATGTCTTCATCAAAGGCGACCGGAGGAACACGTGAAGATACGTGTAGGGTCGCCTCGCAGCCTTCCCAGAGCTGCTGTGCCAGTTGCTGGAACTCCGCATCGATCACCGCGAGGGTCTCGGCTTTCGGGTGGCGGAGATCCACGCTGAAGGTGGCACGGTCAGCGATAGTGTTGACTGAACCTGGGGCAAGGGCAAACTTGCCAATGGTGAACCGTAGTTGATTGTCCTGATGCTGGACGGCAGTTCGTTCGATGACACTCTTCAGCTCGGAAATCAGGGTGTGGGCAGCCATCAGAGCGTCGTAGCGCATCTCCATCGGTGTAGTGCCAGCGTGATTGGCGACCCCGACCAGTTCGAAGCGATACCAGTTGACCCCCTGGATGCCACTGACCGCACATACAGGGAGACCACTAGCGTCCAGAATCGGCCCTTGTTCAATATGCACTTCGAGGTAGGCGTGCGGCGTGAAGGAATCAGGCCTGTCGATAGCGTTGGAGTCTCCCAGTACTGACAGGCAGTGGGCGAGGGCGTCACCGAATGTTGTTCCACTGTCGTCGCACAGGGGAAGAATTTCCTCCAACTCCCGCTTTCCGGCAAACCATGCAGAACCTGGTGTTCCGGGAGCGAAGCGGGCGCCTTCCTCATTGGTCCAACTGACGACCTCGATGGAACGTGGATGCGAAATATTCTGTTCATGCAGGGTGCGCAGTACGGCCAGGCCCGCAACCACTCCCAGGGTGCCATCGTAGGCACCACCACAGGGTTGGCTGTCGAGATGACTTCCAATCAGTAGTGGAGGCAGTTGCGGATCCAGTCCTTCGCGGCGTAGGTACACATTGCCAATGAGGTCGTAGAACGTCTGGCACCCCAACTTATGGCCTTCATCGATCAGCCACTGCCGTGCCCTGATATCGTTGTCGTCCAGCGCCAGCCTTCCCAGGCCGCCACCAGGGAGAGCGCCGATACAGACTTGATGTTGCAGATCGCGCCAGAAATGCTGGGTATCCACCTGACCGCCGAAGGTCTCGTCATTCTGCATCGGTCTGTTCTCAGTAGATCAGTGAGGGTAGCCAGTTACTCAACCAGGGAACATAGGTGATGACCACCAGCGCCACCAGCATCATCGCGATGAAGGGGAGGCAGGCTCGAAACACCTGTTGCAGCGACATTCGGGATATCGACATGGCAACAAAGAGGTTGAGACCGACGGGCGGGGTAATCATGCCGACCGAGAAGTTGACCAGGGTAATCACCCCGAAATGCACAGGGTCGACACCCACCTGAGCTGCAATAGGCTGTAGCAGGGGGGAAAGCACAATGATGGCGGAGGCGCTGTCGAGGAAGAAACCAGCAATGATCATGACGACGTTGAACAGTGCCATGACTTGAAGTGGATCGTCCGTGAGCGACAGGACCTGACTTGCCAGTTGAGTGGGCGTGCCGGTAATCGCCAGAAGCCAGGAAAAGGCCGACGCGCCCGCCGTAATCAACAGCAGGGTGGCTGAAGTCAGTCCCGAACTGCGCAATGTAGTGAGCAATTCAGGCCAGCGGATGGTGCGATATACCACCATGCCGATGAACAGGCCGTAGACACAGGCAACCGCTGCTGATTCCGTGGGGGTGAACACGCCACTATAGATGCCACCCAGCAGAATGAACGGCAGGCCGAGTCCCCAGGCGGCTGCCTTGAACGCCTGAATGATCTCGCGCAGTGTGGGGAAAGGGGCTCGCTCGTAACCCTTGATGGATGCATACACCATACAGTAGACAATCAGTAGTGTCGCAATCAGCACGGCTGGGAGAAGGCCTGCCGCGAATAGTTGCCCCACGGAAGTACCGGTCACCGAGCCATAGATGATCAGCGCAATACTCGGTGGAACAATGGGGCCCAGGGTGCCGGCAGTGGCGATCAGACCGATGGCAAACAGCTTGTTGTAGCCTGCCGCGACCAGTGCCGGGAACATGATCGAGCCGATCGCCACCACCGTGGCCGGACTGGAGCCGGAAATCGAACCGAAGAACAGGCACGACAGTACGGTAGCAGCGGCCAGGCCACCAGGCACCCAGCCTACCAGCGCCTTGGCGAGATTGATCAGGCGATCGGAGAGGCCGCCGATGCGCATCAACTCAGCGGCAAGGATGAAGAAGGGGATCGCCATCAGCGAGAAATTGTTCATCCCGGTGAACATGCGCATCGGTACGATAACTGGATTGGTGGAGCCGAAGAACTCGATGGCGACGAATACGGCAAGCGACAGGGCCGCGAAGATCGGCAGGCCCAGCAGCAGCACGGCGAAGAAAACGGGCAGAAGTGCCGTGATCATGGCAGTCTCCAGAAGTTAGACAAGCTTGTTCGCTTCGTCTGCGAGTTCGTCGGCATGGCGCCTGGGCGGATGTGACCAGGCGTCCTGAATCACTTTCAGGTAGCGAATGATCAGCAGTACACCGGAGACACCGATGGGGAGGTAGAACCAGGCCATGGGCAGGCGGAGCGCGGCGGTCAACTGGCCGCGTCCCAGGGTGTTGATGAATAGCTCAAAGCCGTACAACACCATGAACGCCGCGAACACGATGCCAAGTCCGGCCGAAACGAGGTGCAGCCAGCGATTGATCCTTGGCGAGACGATGGCATTGAGCACATCGACCGAGATATGGGCGCCATAGCGGACACCCATACTCGCACCGACAAAGCTCATGCAGATGATGGAATAGATCACGACTTCTTCGGCCCAGAACAGTGAGCTGTTGAAACCGTAGCGATAGACCACCTGGATGGCAGTGATGATGGTCGCGATCGACATGAACACGACCATCGCAGCCCCTTCCAGGCGATCAATCGCTGCATTGAGCGTCTTGATCATGGTGTCGAGGCCTCAGTGTTCAATACCGATGGCGTCATAGACCTTGTGCAGCAGGTCTGCTGTCACGATTTCGGTATATTCCTCATGTACCGGCATGCTGGCCTCGACAAAGGCCTGACGATTCTCTGGCGTGATGTCGTTGATGGCAATCTCGTCCTGGATTTCCTCGAGAATGGTGGTTTCATCTTCCTGTGTCAGACGCCGTGCTGTGTCACGGCCATTGTCGAAGGCCTCCTGCATGACCAGTTGAAGGTCTTCCGGCAATGACTCCCAGGCGTCACTGTTCATCACAGCAGCGTAGGCGTGATAGGCATGGTTGGTCAGTGACAGGTAGTCCTGAACTTCGTGGAAGCGCATCGTATAGATATTGGCCAGCGGGTTCTCCTGGCCCTCGACTACCCCCTGCTGAAGGCCGTTGTAGACCTCCGTGAAGGCCATGGCAGTGGCATTGGCACCATAGTTCTCATAGGTCGAAATGATGATGGGTGCCTGCATGGTACGCATGCGGATGGCTGTGAGGTCTTCGGGAGTCTCGATGGGGCGCACATTGTTGGTCATGTGCCGGAAGCCCGCACCCCAGAAATTGAAGGCATGCATGTTGTCGTCTTCGAGAGTATCGAGAATTTCGCGACCCACCTCACCATCCAGCACGGTCTCAACATCATCGTAGGAGGAGATCAGGAAGGGCAGGTCCAGTAGCTGCATACGTGGTTCAAAGTTTCCCAGCGTGGCGGTAGGCGGAATCCCGATATCCACCAGTCCCATCTGGACCTGCTCGATGATTTCTACATCGCCGCCGACCTGGGCGGCTGGCAGCACGTTGATGCTGATACGACCGCCGGACTGTTCCTCGACCTCCTTCTTGAAGGCAAGGGCCGCCTGGCCGTTCGGTGTCTCTTCAATCAGGACGTGGGCAAACGAGAAGTTGTAGTCGGCGGCCTGCGCCTGACCGAGGCCGATTGATGCCACCGCGATGGCGGTAACCAGAGATGCGCGAGTGAAGTGAGTTTTCATTGGAGCACCATATTGTTGAGTGTTATGTGGTTGGTGGTTGCTGCCTGTGCGTTGTTGTTGGTTGTTGGTTGTTGGTTGTTGGTTGTTGGTTGTTGGTTGTTGGTTGTTGCGATGTTGATTGCTGCGATGTTGATTGCTGCGATGTTGCAAGTGCGTTGGTTTATCTGGGCGACTCCACTGCTGGGTCAGTCACGCTGATGAGGTACAGCGAGTCTGAATAACGTTGTCATTGAACCGAGACGGTTCCGACAGAGCCTTCAACTTGATTGCCAGGTTCGAGGTGTCGCTCTCGGCGAGTAGTACAGAAAGAGCGATTCGAGCCTTTCGTGCATTGAGGTCCCGAACGGGAATGGCACCAGCCTGTTCCAGACTGGCCAGGCTGCCGGCAAACTCGTAACTCTGATGGACCGGGCCAGCAAGGCAACTACTGACCACGACTATCACCACCTGCAGGGCTCGGGCTTGGCTGATGATATCCACCCAGGTGGGAGGGACATGGCCACGCCCTAGTCCCTCGATGACGATGCCGCAAGCACCACCGGAAATGGATGCCTGGATGAGGTCCGGGCTGGCATCGAGATAGGCCGTCACAATGTCGACCCGGGGCATGGCTTGAACCGGTTGGAGGGGCAGGACTGGTGCCGAGCCTGGTTGGTTGAGAAGGCATACGTCATCTCCATCCACGTAACCCAGTGGGCCGGTTGTGGGTGAGGCAAAGCCGTGTAGTTGATAGCTTGAGACCTTGCGTGCATGGCGAGCTGCAAGAAGTGTCTGATTGAATACCACCAGCACGCCCAATCCTCGTGTGGCAGGAATGGCGGCTACTCGTATGGCATCGGCGATATTGCAGAATGCATCGGTGCCTGCCTGGTGTGGCGGACGCTGGGAGCCGGTTACCACCACCGGCAACTTTCGGGGAAGGGTAAGGTCGAGGAACCAGGCCGTATCCTCCAGAGTGTCGGTGCCGTGGGTGATGACGATTGCCGAGACATTGCCCTCCTGGATGAGCTCGAGGCAGTGCTGGCGCAGCATCGATAGGTCATCAAGCGTAATGGCGTTACTGGGCTTCTGTAGTACTGAATGCACTTCCACGCAGGAAGCCAGGTGCTCGGGCAGGCTGGCGCGTGACAGCAGGTCCGCACCTGCAAGAGCACCGGAAAGACTACGGCCGGAGACATCCCGCTCGCTGGCGATCGTACCGCCGGTGGTCATGACGACGATTCGGGGGGCTGGCATTCAGGAGATCCATTATTGTTGTGGATGGGGATTGTCGTGATGGATAGCCAAGGTGATCAGACATCTGATGTCTGATGTCTGATGTCATGTGACATGCTAGACTCGAATCCGTTGGAGCGCCAGGCTCCGCAAATGAAAAGCACGATAAGGTCAACGGGAAAGCCCTTGCCATGGAGCAGGCGAGAACCTGATTTCCAGCGATATTTCCAATGCCTTGCTGACATTCGCGCAAGCCTTGACCGTACCAGTAGAACGCCAGCCAAGGACGCCGCCCATGGAGCCATTCGGGGAATCGATTGACCGTAGTTCCGTTGCCCTGCAGTTGCTTGAACGTATCAAAAGCGCACTGATCAGCGGGGAGCTTCAACCAGGCGATTATCTGCCTTCAGAAACGGAGTTGACTCATACACTGGGTATCGGCAAGTCCAGTGTCCGTGAAGCGATCAAGATGCTGCAGGCTATCGGTATCGTGGAAGTGAAACGCGGGCAGGGTACCGTCATTCGCAAGGAGCCAGGCGATCCTCTGGTGGATCCCATGGCTTTCGGCATGATTCTCGCGCGTGGCATGACTCGTGATGTGCTTGAATTCCGCATGATGTTTGAACCGGCTTACACCATCCAGGCCATGAATAATGCCACTGAGGAAGACCACCGGTGTATTCAGGCGGCTATTGATGCCATGGGTGAGGCCATCAAACGAGGTGAGCAGACGTCAAGACACGACGCAACCTTCCACCGCTCGATTCTGAAGGCCACTCACAACCCCATGACCATCCGGGTCGGAGAAACCCTGATCCAATTGGTCGAGGCGGGACTGGAGACCTCCATGCGTACCTTGCCCAAGGTCGCGCTCAAGGATCACAAGGCCATTTACGCGGCTTTCTGCGCCAGAGATGAAGAGGCGGTCAAGGCTGCGATCAAGGTCAGTAGCGAGAGCTGGGAAACCAATCTGACCTATGTGGAGTAGAAGAGCGGTCTGACGCCGGGGCAAGGACGGAGCAACATCGCTCACTCATGCTCGAGAATGTTGAGCAGCTTGCCGAATGGATCGCGGACGTAGAACCGGCGTACTCCCCAGGGCTCGCTCACTGGCCCATACTCGATGGGGACGGCGTGTTTCTCGATTCTGGCCAGGGCTTCGTCCAGGTCGTCGACTTCGATCGATAGATCCGGTACCGGGGTACCGGAGCCCCCTTCGGTGCCGAAACTGATCTGCACCGTCATCTGCTCGCCGGAGCCATAGGTCTGGAACCAGCCATGGTTCATGATCAGCTCCATGCCCAGAATATCCCGATAGAAGGCAGCTGCCTTGTCGAGGTTCTCGGTCCGGATATTGGCCATGATGCGCTTGACCTTCATTTCATGCCTCCCATGGTTCATCTCGCGGGTTCTGAGCCCATCTTCAATCTGATAGCGCTCAAATCTGTCTGGACTGTAGAACTGTCAGGTGATTGTTGTTCCCCGAGAGCACCTGCGTAGGGACCTTTCTCGAATGATCGGTAACAGAGGAAGGGGGGGCTGCGTACGCCTATTGAAGTTTCTTGACCACCGTCCCATCCGGCTCCAGCGGTTCGCCATCACTCGTTTTCGGGGCCATGAAGGGCACGGGCTGTCCTGTCGACCTGTCGATGAGTGTGGAGTGCGGTTCTCCGCGCTCGAACAAGTGCTGTTCGCCCCATTGACGTAGTGCCACAACGAGTGGGAAGAGACGTTCTCCTCGGGCTGTCAGTACGTATTCCTGGTAGGCAGTACCGTCCGATGCCGGCCGAGTGGTCAGGATTTCCGCTTCAACCAGACGACGCAGGCGCTCAGCGAGAATGTTGCGTGCTGCGCCCAGACTGCGTTGGAAGTCGCCGAATCGACTCACACCATCGAAAGCATCTCGAACGATGAGCAAGGACCAGCGGTCTCCGATGACGTCAATGGAGCGCGCTACAGGACAGGTTTCGGTGCTCGCGGACTTCCGAGAGGGCATGACACTCTCCTTTGACGACATTGTGCAACTCACGTGGTTGCATTTTAAAACCAGGGTGCTTACCATCCAATTGGTTTTTATTTGAAACTAGTCTCTGTTCAAAACTGCCCGTTCAAGACTGTCTGCTCATAACTGCCCGTTCAAGACTGTCTGCTCAAAGCGGTCTTTTCAGAACTGTCTGCTCGAAACTGTCTGGTCTGGAGGGTTGTCATGAAAGATTCCCCGGGGTTACCTGCATCGCTGTGTGGCGACAGCGAGTCTGTCGCGTGCTCGGGGACTCCCCGCGGCCTGGTGCTGCTGTTTTCCGCTGCCAGTGGAGCTAGCGTTGCCAATGTTTATTACGCTCAGCCACTGCTGGACGCGTTGGCGCGAGATTTCGGGATCAGTCATGCCGCTGTTGGTGGCGTGATCACTGCCACTCAAGTGGGATGTGCTCTGGCCTTGCTGCTGCTTGTGCCACTGGGTGACCGAATGAATCGTCGCCGGCTGATGGTGTTCCAGCTGATGGCGTTGGTGGTGGCATTGGGTGTCGTGGCACTGGCGCAATCCACCACGGTACTGCTGGCGGGGATGCTCGGAGTAGGCCTGCTTGGTACTGCAATGACACAAGGTTTGATCGCCTATGCGGCCAGTGCGTCGGCACCGCATGAACAGGGACGTGTGGTTGGTGCTGCACAGGGTGGCGTTTTCATTGGCCTGTTACTGGCTCGTGTGTTCGCCGGTGGGGTAAGCGATCTTGTGGGGTGGCGGGGTGTATACCTGTGTTCTTCGGCAATGATGTTGGCGCTTTCGTTGCCTCTGTGGCACCGGTTGCCGGCGCTGAAGCCCGCATCAGGGTCTATGAGCTATTCCCGCTTGATTGTCTCGATGCTGGAGTTGCTGCGGGAAGAGCGGGTGTTGCAGATTCGTGGTGTGCTGGCCTTGCTGATGTTCGCTGCGTTCAATGTCTTCTGGAGTGCTCTGGTGTTGCCTCTTGGCGCGCCACCATATGAGTTCTCCCATACCGTCATTGGCGCCTTCGGATTGGCAGGAGTTGTGGGGGCGTTGGCGGCTGCCCGCGCCGGAGAATGGGCTGATCGTGGACTTGGCCAGCGCACCAGTGCAGTTGCGCTGGTGTTGCTGCTGTTTTCCTGGTGGCCAATATCACTGCTGGAAGAGTCGCTATGGGCACTGCTGGTCGGGATCGTATTGCTGGACCTGGGAGGCCAGGCACTTCATGTCACCAATCAGAGCATGGTCTTTCACACTCGACCGGAGGCACATGGTCGCCTGGTGGGCTTGTACATGCTGTTCTACTCAATCGGGAGCGGCCTGGGGGCCATCAGCACGACGGCTGTCTATGCCCATGCTGGCTGGCCCGCTGTCTGTGCTCTGGGAGCGTCTTTCAGTCTGTTGGCCCTATTGTTCTGGGCTGCGACGCGACGTTACATGCCGGGCGAGAGGGCGTCTGTTTAACCGCCGAATCAGGGACTGTGGGCTATTACGTGTTCTCCGCACCGCCATTGATGAATGAATAGAGCTCCACATCATCGCGCTGTTGCCAGCCCATTTCCGCCCAGAAGCGCTTGCCCACCTCATTGGTGTTCAGAATCATCACATGGGATTTGAGTATGCCGACTCGGGCGAGGGCGGCCAGGCAGCGTTCCACCAGGGCAGAAGCAATACCGGCACGTCGTTGTGACTGCGAGACGGCGAGATGCTGTATATAGCCTCGCTTGCCGTCATGGCCCGCCATGATGGTGCCGACAATGACGCCATCCACCTCCGCGACAAGGCTCAGACCGGGATTGCGTTCCAGGTACCTGGCGATGCCTTCGGGGGAATCCGCATCGCGCAGACGAACCCCCTCGAGCTCCATCCATAGGTTCAAGGCACCATCGTAGTCATCCATTGTCATCTCGCGGTAGATCATGGGGGCATCCGTACCGTTTTGCTGGAGGTGGGGGATGGGCAGCAATAGCCTGGTGGAGAACCTGTCGTCAAGAACTGCACGCGACCAGACGTTCACGACGAGTGTTGCTCATGTAGATCAGGCACAGTGCACTGGCCAGCAGGATGATTGCCATGATTCGTGGACCATCCAGTGGCAGACGAGCATTTCCCAGCCAACCGAAGTGGTCAATCATCAGGCTCATCAACATCTGTCCCGAGATGACGGCCACAGTGGCTGCGGCAGTCCCGACGCGGGGAATGGCGAACACAATAGCGAGCATATAGATCACGCCAAACAGAGCACCAGTGAGCTGCCACTTGGGGACGCTGAACAGTGTTGCCTCGTGGTGCGGTTCGAAGAAGAACACCAGCAGAAAGGTGACTACGGCACCCATGGAGAAGGTCAGCCAGGCGCTGGTCAGCACGCCAACCGTGGAGCCGAGGCGTCCGTTGACGGATGACTGGGCGGCAAGCACAGCGCCGCCCAGCAGCAGAAGTGGATACATCAGGGTCAGAAGCATCGAAATTCTCCTTATGGGGATTCAGTAGATAAGCCACAGTGCTGCCAGAATCAGCACCAGCGCACCGACCCGGTAGCTATCGACAGCCCGCCGCTCGCTACCCAGCCAGCCGAAGTGATCGATGACCAGGCTGGCAGCGACCTGGCCACAGAGGATGCCCACCATCGTCATGCCTACGCCGACCAGGGGGGTGGTGACGGTCAGTACCACGACGTAAACCGGCCCGAGCAGGCCGCCAGTCAACAGCCAGCGGGGCTGGTTGAACAGGATGGAGATCGAGGGGCGGGCAACGAAGACCATGGCCAGCGACAGCAACAGAGCTCCCACCAGAAAAATCGACAAGGTCGCCGACAAGTGGCCGACCTGTTCTCCCAGGGGCCCCAGAAGGCCGGCTTCAACCGACAGGCCCATGCCGGCGCACAGCACCAGTATCAAGATCGTGAGTTGTGGCATGTCTGCCTCCGCTTCAGGAAAGCCGACATCCTGGATTTGTGCTGTAATTGGCACAATACCGATATAAAGCAAAGGTGTGTTGTCTTGTGAGCAATGATGTGCAGCTATTGTCGCTGCGGCTTCTTGTCCGAGTGGCCCATTCCGGCAGTTTTACTGCAGCGGCGCACGACTTCGATCTTCCTCCATCTTCGGTGTCGCGCCGCATCTCGGCATTGGAGCAGACGCTTGGCCAGCGCTTGCTGTATCGGCATTCTCGTGCCGTCAGGTTGACCGAGGTAGGGCAACGTTATCTCAGCCAGGTAAGCGAGGCCCTGACTCTGCTGGATATGGCTGCCGACGAAGTCTCCGGGACAGCAAGCGGTCCTCGCGGTGTATTGCGGATCAATGCGCCGGTAGCGTATGGCCGCAAGCACATCGCTCCGTTACTGGAAGCCTTTCAGTCCAGGTACCCTGAGCTGGAGGTTGAGCTGACGCTGACCGATGCGTTTGTCGATCCAGTACAGGAAGGGGCCGATATGGTGGTACGTATCGGCATGCTGGAGGATTCGAGTCTGGTGGCACGAGAGTTGTCGCCGCAGCGCTTCGTGATTGCGGCGTCCCCAGGATATCTGGCCCGATACGGGACGCCCGAACGCCCCGAAGACCTCGCGGATCATAACTGCCTGGTCTACAAGGGCACTCGGGGAAAGCAGCCCTGGTACGTACGTCGCGAAAGTCACGAGGCATTCCGGGCTATCGAGGTGCATGGCAACCTGCGCAGCAACAACGCCGAGAGTCTGATTGAAGCTGCAATCAACGACCAGGGCGTGGTGCTCTTTCCCACATGGCTGTTGCAGGACGCATTGAATGAGCGAATATTGGTACCGATGCTGGAAGGATGGCAGGCTGCCAACCAACCACGCATCGACGGTATTCACCTCATCTTTCCGGAGAACCGGCTGCGCTCTTCCAAGGTAGGCGCCTTTGTCGACTACCTGCTGGCCCATCACCTCAACTAGGTCGACTGGCTCGCGAAAGTACTCCCTTTTGGGAACCATCCAGAGCTCCAAGATTGTCGCCAAGGGGAAGAGGCTGACTTGGTAGGAGAGAGAGGTTCGTATACTGGATTTAGCTATAAATAGTGTATAGATGTTCTGGTAAAGCATTTGACCTTCCTACGATCAGATAAATTTTTGTCGCGGGAAGAGTGAGTTCATAGCGAAAGATGGATAACAAGCCGAGCCGTGAACCGGCACCGGCCTGCGTGAGACTATATGTTGTTCAGGTGGTATGGCATGGGTTGCAGCAGTAATAGCAACCGTTGATTCTAGTGCCGGGGTGCTGCTGTTTTGCATAGGAAACCGCATCATGGCATGTGGCGTGGGCGCCTAGGTTAATCTGATTCTGAAGTTCTGGCATGTAAGAACAACGGGCTGTAGTGCTGTGAACCTCATGGTCGCCATTGGATTGAGCATTTTTATTGATAATGAATGCCTGCATTTCTATTTTCCTTATGTCATAGGTCTTGTTGTATCGCAATGCGCCGATAAGCGTTATGGGCGCATCTGCTGCTCTCCCTCGCTAACATCTCCCTGTGTCTCTTTTAGCAGACAATATGATTTTTGTGCAGAATCGAGCTGGTAATTTATTTGTTGAATTATTTGTGGTTTTGTGATTTTTGGTGGTTTTGTGGCAGTCCCATCCAGGCAGGACGGGGCGGTTTAGAGCTGTCGGATGCCGTAGTCCAAGGTGTGAGGGCCGAGTAGAGAGCTTGGTATTGGCGCGTCTTGGGCGGGGAGGGAAATTCAACGCACCAAGCTTTTTTGGCGTGCGGGCTTCGCTCTACAAGTTGCCTGAGTAGGTGGAAAGCTGCTGCGTGGGGCGAAGCCTTCCGGCCGCGTCTGTCAGTGCCCGAGCCAGTATGGTGGCAGGGGAGTCGCGGCGTTCGTCCTTGCGCAGGGCGACCTGCCAGTCGATATACAGGCCTTTCCTGGTCGCTCTTGCCATACGCAGGCTCTTGTCGTGCTGCCAGGGTTCCAGTACCCAGGTGGGCATGATGGTGATACCGACTCCCGCGCGAACGAATTCCACGACCGCTTCTGTGACGCCGGCGCGGATCACCCTCGGTGGCAGCAGTTGGTAGTGACTGAACAACTGTTCGTATTCCCGGCCAGGTCCTGGATTGGTGTGGTAGGTGATATAGGTGCTGTCGGCGATCTCTTCCGGCGATAGCCATTCCCGATCTGCCAGGGGGTGACTGTCGGGCATTACTACCACCATCTCGTCGCGGAACAGCTTCTGGGTGCGAAAGCCGCTCTTGATCGGTGTACCCGAGATGATCGACAGGTCGATGCTGCCGTTGCGTAGTGCGGTGTAAGGATCCATCGAGACATCCGGAATGATCTCGACGCTGATGCTCGGCTGTTCGGCCATGAACCCTTTCAGAAAGCGGGGCAACCAGTGGTAGCTGCCGTAGGCCTCGTTGCCGATTCTCACCACGTGCTCGATGCCGACCGATAGCTTGTTGATGTCGTTCTCTGCCCGTTCCAACTCCCCCAGCACCACCTTCGCTGATTGCAGCAGCCTTTTGCCGGCGCTGGTCGGGATCAGCTTCTTGTGCTTGCGATAGAACAGCTCGGTATTGAGCAGTCGCTCGGCCTCACGGATGCGGTGACTCAACGCCGACTGGGTGAGTCCGATCTGGCTGGCAGCCTCCGAGACGCTGCCGGTGGTGGCAATAGCCAGGATCATCTGTAGGTGGCGAGTGCTGATACGAGCGTGCATTGAGTATGTATAAAATTAATTGATATTGGGATTTTTATGAAATTTACACGCTAAAAACTGCTGCGTAAACTTTGAGTTAGTCGATAACTTAGCCAATAACAACAATGGTGGTGAATGATGACAGGCCAAGGTAGACAACAGGTCAATCTTGATGACGAGAAGGTCCACTGGGACCAGGACATGAGCTATGGCCAGTACCTCTCGCTGGAGCCGCTGCTGGCCTGCCAGAAGACGGTGTCGGGTGAGCACGACGAGATGCTGTTCATCGTCATCCATCAGGTGTCCGAACTGTGGATGAAGCTCTGCCTGCACGAGGCCTATGGCGCGGTCGACCATATTCGCCAGGATCACCTGCGTCCGGCGTTCAAGATGTTGACCCGGGTGGCGCGAATCCAGGAGCAGATGATTCAGGCCTGGGAAGTGCTGGTGACGATGACGCCGGCCGATTACGCCAGTTTTCGCGACCAGCTCGGCCAGAGCTCGGGCTTTCAGTCGTACCAGTATCGCGAGCTGGAGTTCCTGCTCGGCAACAAGAATGCGCGCATGATCGAAGCGCACCGAGGCCATCCGCAACACTACGAATATCTGCAATCGGTGTTGAAGGCGCCGAGTCTCTACGATGTCACGTTGCAGCTCCTCAGTAAGCGCGGCTTTGCGATTCCCGACAGTCACCTGAAGCGCGACTGGGCTGAACCCTACGTTGCCAGTCCCGAGGTCGAGGCAGCCTGGTCGGAGATCTATCACCACACCGACAGGCACTGGGACCTCTATGAGCTGGCGGAAAAGCTGGTCGATATCGAGTTCAACTTCCAGCGCTGGCGATTCAATCATATGAAAACCGTCGAGCGAATCATCGGCTACCGCCGCGGTACCGGTGGCACTGCCGGCGTGAACTATCTGGTCAAGGCACTGGACCTGCAGTTCTTCCCGGAACTGTGGTCCGTGCGAACGTCCATCTGAGGATCTGTCATGAGTCGCATCTGGGATATTTCACAGACGCTACGCCAGGGCTTGCCGGTGTGGCCCGGCGATACGCCTTTCGATTCCTCGCCGCACTGGGTGATGGATGACAACTGTCCGGTCAATGTCGGGCGCTTCCAGCTCTCGGCCCATTCCGGCACTCACGCTGACGCACCGCTGCACTATGACGGTTCCGGTCAGGCCATTGCCGAGGTGCCGCTTGAGGCCTACATCGGACCTTGTGTGTTGCTCGACGTTGTTTCGACCTCAGGGCGGGTAGAACCCGAGGACATCATCGACCAGTTGCCGGAGCGGGTGGAGCGCGTCCTGCTGCGGACTACTGCGCAGTTCCCGCATGACGCCTGGGTCGAGGATTTCACCACTGTCTCGGCTGATGCCATCGAGCTCATGGCCTCTCGTGGTGCTCGACTGATCGGTACCGATAGCCCATCGCTGGATCCGCAGCAATCGAAGACGCTTGACGCGCACCGGGCGGTGAACCGCAATCGCATGGCGATTCTCGAAGGCCTGGTGCTGGAAGGGGTGCCCGCGGGCACCTACGAATTGATCGCACCGCCACTGAAACTGGATAACCTCGACGCCTCACCTGTACGAGCCCTGCTGAGGAGCATTGGATAATGGACACATTGACGCGCGACGTTTTCGTCGAGTTGGACCGGCAGGACTCTCTGGCCGGATTTCGGAATCAGTTCGAGCTTCCGGCTGGGCATATCTACCTCAACGGCAATTCCCTCGGTGTACTACCGAAAGCCGCAAAGGCGCGAGCCCGTGAGGTGGTCGATCAGGAGTGGGGACAGGGGCTGATTCGCAGTTGGAACAGCGCCGACTGGATCAATCTGCCGCGGCGAGTGGGTGACAGGATCGCCGGGCTGATCGGCGCGGAGGCGGGCGAGGTCGCCGTGGCTGATTCCACGTCGGTCAACCTTTTCAAGCTGGCGGCAGCGGCGGTAAAGCTGCGTCCTGGCCGCAGCAGGATTCTATCGGAGCCGGGCAACTTTCCCACCGACCTCTATATCCTGCAGGGGCTCGAGACGTTCCTCGACGGCAAGGTGCAACTGAACACGGTCGATCGCGATGAGATACTCGCGGCGATGGATGAAGACACGGTCCTCGTCGTGCTGACTCATGTTCATTACAAGAGTGGTGCGCTGTTTGATATGGCAGCAATCACTCGACGTGCCCACGAGGTAGGGGCCCTGGTGCTCTGGGACCTGAGCCACAGCACCGGTGCCGTGCCGGTGGCGCTGAACGAGGCCAACGTCGATTTCGCCATCGGCTGTGGCTACAAGTACCTCAATGGTGGCCCCGGCGCACCAGGCTTCCTGTTCGTTGCCGAGCGCCACCAGGCCGAGTTGCAACAGCCACTCAGCGGTTGGTTTGGCCATGCAAATCCGTTTGCGATGCGTGATGATTATGAGCCTGCCGAGGGCATCAAGCGCATGCTTTGCGGCACGACGCCGGTACTCGGAGCCAGCCTGCTCGAGGTGGGCGTGGACATCATGGCGTCGGCTGATATGAGCTTGATCCGCGACAAGTCGCTCAGAATGGGCGAGCTCTTCATCGAGCTGGCGGGGCAGCGCCTCTCCGAGTATGGCTTTGGCATTGCCTCGTCAAAAGACCCAGCACAGCGAGGTAGTCAGGTCTCGCTGACCCATGAACAGGGTTATTCCATCATGCAGGCGCTGATTTCGCGCCACATCATCGGCGACTTCCGCGCGCCGGATATCCTTCGTTTCGGCTTCGCGCCCCTCTACGTCCGCTACGTCGATCTCTGGGATTGCGTCGAGGCCATGGCCGAGATCATGGCGAATGGTGAGTGGGATCGCGCTGAGTACAGAAAACGTACCGCCGTCACCTGAACCGCCGTCAGCTGAAGAAAGGGGCTGGCGGACCGGGATCCCCGGTTGCCTCGAGGTATCTGGATGGTTTTCAGGATGGTGCCTGTCGCGGATCAAGGCAGGGCTGATGACATCGGGCGGTATCTGGCTGTTGAGTCTGGGGTCGGTCTTCTCGTTCAACATCTGGCAACAGCATCAGGTATTCGGCAAGAACTTCCTTGAAGTGCTGGATTATCTCACCAGTGGTTGGGTCATGCCGCTGAGCGGTCTGGCGATGGCTGTGTTCACCGGCTGGGTGATGAGCCACGCGGCGACTCGTGACGAACTCGGCGATGGCCTCGGTTATCGGATCTGGTGTCTGCTGATTCGCTATGTGGTACCGGTGGGTATCGTGGCCATCTTCCTTCACGCCATCGGAGTGCCGGGGTAAGCAACAGGGGTAGGTGTTGGATCGGGCCGCCTTGATAGTGGCGGCCTGTCTTTATATCGCTCTGGTCGACGACTTTGACGAGATGCTTACAACGCCTTCTTCAATGTAGTTCTCATGCGGGATCAATGGTCAGGAGCAACCGCTTTTGCCCGCTGGAGAGCTCGGGACTGCGGTGAACCAGAGCGTGTTCCTCGTTGCCGACCCAGCCACTGCCCTTGAGTAGGGCGATATCACCCGGTTGGAGTCGTTGGATAGCGCCCCGGTCAGCCAGAATCTCGGGCTTGTCTGCTCCTGGAGCTCCCAACCCAGCGCGGTTGACGGCGGATTCCGGTAACCACTCGCTGCCGGGCCCGGAGTAGGTTGTAACCAGACGCACGGGAAGGTTGTCGCAGTGGAAGCGCGGACACATTGCCGCGTCCAACAATCGTAGGCGTATCCCGACGGTATCGGTATCAAAGAGATAGGCCATAGCTTCTGCCAACAGCTGAATATCCTCGACCAGCGGCTCTGCGGCCTTTGGAACTGGCAGCTTGCGGACCAGGTCAGCGCGTAGTTCGTCATCCGGCTTCCCGAGCCAGGAAAGTTGCCATGCGCGCTCCACCTGGCACTGAGCCTGAATGCTGATCCTCAAGGAGGCGGACAGATTTCGGTGCATTACAGCGAGGTTGATGTTGTCGTCGAAGATCCGCGGCAGCACCGAGATTTCGCTACCTGTGGCCCAATGTGAGGCGCGGTTTTCGCTGTGACTGGTCCTGGACGAAGGCGAGAGTGTGGGCATCGGCACCAATGGAGCTCCATTGTGATAAAAATGTTATGTTATAACGTACATTCTGATCTATGTGAAGCGCCGTGGTGAACTCGGTTGCTGACTGTGCCCCCACCTCTCTCGGGTTCCCTCCAGCCCCCTTGGGCGCTTCGGGACGAATGAAACTATCCGGAAAGTATCCTGCTCACCAGTTTGGGAATTTTCCTGATGGGTTTGAGGATGCTTCCGATGAGGGGTGTTTTCGTCCTGTGCAATGATGCAGGAGGGATGAAATATGATGAATCTCTATATGTAAGCATCTTGCTGTCCTGCCTGTTATGTGTCGTTGCAGGTTTGCATGGAGAGTTCGTCTTACCATGAGGTGATACATGCTCGATAGAAAAGTACCGCGCATATTGATCATCGATAGGCACCCTGTCGTCTTCGAGGGATTGTCGCTATATTTGTCATCCCTTGAATATATGGTTCTAGGGGGTGTGACAAATACAAGAGAGGCGAGAGAATGTATAGGAGCTCAGGCCCCAGATGTGGTGATTCTTGATATCGATCTTGTTGATGGGGACGGGATCGATCTGGTTCACGGTTTTTCGGAAAGTAGAGACCGCCCCGATTTTCTGGTGTTCAGTGCCCAGCCGACAAAGTACTATGCGATTCGTAGTCTGGCGGCCGGAGCATCCGGCTTTGTCAGCAAGAGCGACGATATTTCAAAAGTTGCTCAAGCACTGGCGGCTATCGGTGATGGCTACTCATATTTTCCAGAGGGCACCCGGAGGCATGGTAAGAATATCCTGTCGGATCAGCAGATGATTGAAGCGCTGACTGATAGAGAAATCGCCGCCTTCAAGGTGTTTGCACAAGAGGGTGGTAGGCAACATGCACAGGATGCTTCGGGTGCCAGTAGACGTAGTTTCAGTGCTGTAAAACCAATTCTTTACAGGAAGCTTGGTGTGTCCAGTGTAGTTGAGCTGGTTGATCTGGCCAGACGTAATGGGTTTCATGATCCCCGTCCCCTGTCGCTATACCGAGTTTCCGGTTCATCGATAAATGCCTGTAGATGCTGGTCCGGAAGAGGCTCACGCTGGGGGGCGAGTTATTCAGGTCGGGACTCATTTTGGCTGGAAAGCGCCTCGCTGCAGACCTGGTCACGGCCCTGTGCCTTGGCTCGATACATGGCCCTGTCTGCCGCTTTCAACATGTCGTTGAGGTCGGCTTCTGCGCATGTGGTTGCCGCCACCCCAAGGCTTGCGGTGACCAGAAATGGCTGGCCAGCATACTCCATCGTATGTGAGCGCAAAGCCTCATGGAGGCGCTTGGCCAGAGCGGTCGCGCAGGGGAGGGATGTATTCGGTAGTACCAGAGCAAACTCCTCGCCTCCCAGTCGGCACAGGATATCCAGGGGTTTCAATTGAGCCTGAAACAACTCGGCAACGACCTTCAGTACATGATCTCCCGCAGCATGTCCGCGAACGTCGTTGACCATCTTGAAATGATCCAGATCGATCAGCACTAACGCCAGCGGCTGATCCGGGGTAAGGGTTTCCATCTGTTTCCGGTAGGACTCGAAGAACGCACGACGGTTCGGGAGTTGAGTGAGGTCGTCACGATAGGCCAGCTTCCTGGTCTGTTGGTTTGAGGCCTTTAATGCTTCTTCCAAAGTCTTACGTTCAGTGATATCCGTCGCGATTTCAACGCGCACCATACGCCCATCATGCCATTGCATGGCCTGGTCCCGGCACTGATACCATCGCCCGTCCCTTGTATTGCGGAACTCCCATACGATGGTGGGGGGCGGGTGGCCATCTGCGCCGAGAAGCTGCGGGTTGGTGCAGAAGTCACAAGGGCCTGACTGACCATCCTGCAATACCTGCCAGCACTTGCGACCGTTCGGCGCTCCCCAGCGTTGGCGCCCATAGGCGTTGATGAAGAGCATTTCATGGGAGTGCATGTCACTCACATAAACGAGCGCATCAAGGCTTTCGAGAATACGTAGGAGGTCTTCTGCTTTGGGAGAGTCGTTCACGTCCTCATTCGTTGTCGGGGACGTTGTCATGCTGCTCATGGAACGCCGTAGAGCGACTCCTTGCGAAATGTCGAGCGAGTATACGGAATAGCGTATGCGACCGGTGGCTGAAAAGTTGTCAATGCCAGGTAAACCGTAGATACATGCTCGTTTGTGCAAAGACGGATCCATTCTAGTGCTTTTGTCCCTTGTCGCGGGACTTCGTTCTTGCCCCTTTCTCGACACGCTCTACTTCTGCCCCGGCCAGTGGCGGGACGTGGCATATCTCTGGTTGCTGAACAGGATTGAGCTGGAAAGGGAAAAGTGTTTCTTTCTGGCAACAGCTCTGATGGCTCCAGAGTGGAGTATGTATTGCCACAGATCTCTCAACGACAAGTAATACTTCACTGGATTCTGTTTTATTTTGTGAGGTTAACGCTATCAAATGTAGTGCAATGGGTAACAAAATATTTATAAGATGTTTCTTACATACAGTTATTCTTAGCGCTAATTCAACGCTGAATCTTTCCTGGAAAATTCATTGATCAGCGGTGCTAGGGTATGGCCGGGCCATGACCGAGTTTGCCTTCGGCAACCCGTTTCAGTACATGGAAGCGAAAATTCCACCGCTGTCATTTCCACTTGAGCTGGTCACCTTTTGCAATCACCTGAGGGGGCTAGTGGCATATGCATCGGTGCTTTCCATCCAACTGATGGCCCTACAATAAACCGAGGAAGGAGAAAGTCATGGCAGACGAAAAGCAGACCGAACCACATTCTGGTGGGGAGCATCCTGACGCGGATCCCACGGAGTCCCGCCCCGGCATACCAAACTCTGGAAACCCTCACCCCGATGCAACGCATCCCGGCAAGCCCCACGAAGGCGAAGAGCATCCTGGTGAAGGGCTTTGCTTCGCCGCAGGCTCGATGATCGAGACGCCTGACGGTGAGGTGGCTGTAGAGACACTGCAGATCGGTGATCTGGTGATTACAGTAAGTGGCCAGCAGGTTCCTGTGAAGTGGGTCGGGCGTCAGACCTTTCGCCCGGCAGCGTCAAACGACGAGAAACTTCAGCCAGTACGTATCAGCGAAGGCGCGCTGGAAGCCGGCAAGCCCAATCGCGATCTGGTCCTCACGGCTAGCCATGGCGTCATTATCGATGGTCTGGTAATCAACGCTGGTGCGCTGGTCAATCACAGCTCGATCAGCTTTGTGCCGTTGCATGAGCTGCCCGAGACGGTGACCTATTACCATATCGAAACGGAAGCGCATGAGGTGATTCTGGCCAACGGTACCGAGGCCGAAACCTATGTCGATTATATCGAGCGTCAGGCGTTCGATAATTACGACGAGTATGTCGAGCTCTACGGTTCTGAAACCCGAATCATTGAAATGCCGCGTCATCGCATCTCTTCGCGTCGCCTGCTGCCGCTGGCCTTGCGCCAGAAGCTCGGCATCGGTATGGCACGTGATCCCTTGATGGCCAGATCCGCCTGATCGACTGACACGGTCCTGTAATCTGCGACTGTAATTCCACAGCACCGGCTGGGCGCGGCTGTTCTTTTGCCCAGCCGGTGATTTGTGTCTGAAGACTCCCTCCCCGAAGCCGTAACTTCATAACAGATTGATTCGAGTGATGTCATGGATGATGCATTAGTACAAGGTCGTCTCAGCGATGAGGCGGGCGAGCAGAAGCGTGCCTTTCAAGATGCCCGACGCGCGATGTCCGACGGCGACCCGGATAGGGTAGAGAAATTGCTCGGACATACTGTTCGTGCCGGTAGCACGCACCCCGGCGTGTGGCGACTCTGGGTGCGGAGTGCCTTTAACCAGGGGAGGGTCGCAGTTGCACGGATGCGGGCAGAACAAGCGGTGAAGGCTCGTCCTCGTGATCCGGAATTTGTTGTCCTTGCCGCTCAGATGCAAGCTGCCGTCGGAAGACCTGGCCAGGCTCTGGGGCGCCTTGATCGCGTCATTTCACGATGGCCAGGCGATTTCCGGCCGCGTCTCCTGAAGCTCAATCTCCTGCAGCGTCTGGGACGCAAGGCTGCTGCCTTGCGAGCGCTTGGCGAATTGCGGAAACGCTGGTTTGATCAGCCAGCAGTAGTGATGGCTGCAGCGCAGTTCTACCGTAGTCACGGTCGTATTCGGGCCGCTAAAGCCGTTCTCGACTACCTGCTGGTGGAGCACCCGGATCACCAACAGGCGTGCATTGTTCGGTTGACTCTGGACAGTAACCTCGTGAATGAGGGTGATCCCTCTCCTGTTTCCGCCTTGCTGACCCAGACCGTGAATGAGGCCGAGCTTTCCACTGTTGAGGCCGTGGAGCTGCTGCAGGCGTTGAAGCTTACGGCAGATCCCGAGTTGTCTCCCGCATGTATCAGTGCCCTGGACCGACTGAGCGACATCACTGATCAGCTGTCAGAGCACGACAAACTCACCCTGTTTACCCAGGCTGAGCGGTTTGGGCATTCCGCCGCTGCCCATCGTGCCCTCGATGGAATACTGAACAATGGCCCGCGTCGTGTTCCTGTGGCACTCGCGCTTTTCCGCAAGGCCATGGCTTCGGTGGGCAGTGACCAGGCCGATGCGGTCGCATCTCGCCTGCTGCAGTATATTCCGGAGGCCCAGAAGGACTCACTCGCAGCAGAGTTCTCACTGCATGTTGATGGTCCTCAGGCAGCCCTCGAGAGTTTGCTCAAGGTGCGACGCAAACGACGCTCTCCCCGTGACGCCCTGAAACTCGCTCGCCTGTTGAGGTTCGCCAGGGCTGATCTTGGGTTGCGTTACCTTCGCTTCTGTCGCAAGTTCTGGCCGAATGACAACGAGATTCGACTGTTGCATGCCAGATTGTTGATGGAGATGGGGCAGCCCGATTCTGCGCTGACGGAGCTTTCATCGCCTGGTCCTGCGGCGAAGCGCAATATCTTTGCCCATGTTCGTGCGCATAGTCTGGTGGAAAGTGGTCAGCTGCATGCTGCGCGGGCTGAACTCGATAAGGCCAGTGCCTACGGTGCTGCCCAGGGGATCGTCGGCATGCGCCTGCGCACGCTGATCTCTCTGGGACGAGAAGAGGAGGCGCGAGAACTGGTCAAGGAGGAGCAGCAACGTGGATGGCAGAGCCGCATTTCCTCGGGGCACTTCTCGACTTCTCTTCACGGGGGCCAGCTGAGCGACCTTGAGCTGTATCGCATGGAGCGTGCATCGTTGCCATCAGGAGACCATGATGACTGGCTGGCTTCACGCTATATCTATGCCGCGAGTGTGATTATTGAGCGCCATTCCGAGGATGGTCCGCTGCGGAACGACTCCGGACAGAAACGTATTCCGCGTCAGGTGTTCCAGTACTGGAACGATCCCACGCCGCCACCGGAAGTGGTGGATATCATGGACTCCTGGTCGAGTTTGCCTGGCGTGAAGCATGTGCGCTTCGACAGTGAGAGCGCTTCCAACTTTCTGAGGGAGACCTTTGGGGCTGACTATGAGCGTGCATTCCACCTGGCCAACAACATCGCGGAGGGCGCCGACCTCCTGCGTCTTTGTTATCTCCGTCACCACGGCGGGCTCTACGTGGATGCAGATGACCGCCTGTACGGAGACCTGGATGCGCTGATTCCTGCCGATGTCGGTATGGTGTGCTTCCGCGAGCCTTTCAACATTCTGGCCAATAATGTCATTGCCGCTGTGCCTGAGCACCCGGCGATCGTGCTTGCTTCGGAGATGGCGGTCGAGGCCTTGCTGGCGCGCGATAACGAGAATACATGGAGCAAGACCGGGCCGGGTATGCTCTCTCGAGCTGTGGCCAGTTATCTTGCGAGTACCACGCCCACCGAATCAGCAGATAAGGTCGCCATTCTGCCGAACTACGTCCTGCGTAGACAGGTTCAGATTCATATCCAACTGCCACACAAGAAAACCCGTGGTTACTGGAACGCTGCCAATACCACCGGGGTGGATATGAGCCCTTTCTTTACGTCTGCTTCGTCACAAATGGCGATGTCATGACGCGCAGTAGTGCTGAGTAATTAAGCCCGAAACGGATCTCTGTACCGGGTGCCATGCGCCGCTGCGTTTCGAGCACCAGGTGATCGCTGCTGGCTGCGAGCACGGTAACATCCTGTGGTGGTACCAGCCCGTCCGGATCGACGTCCTGTCGGCCGATGGCGGCGATGGTCTGGGTGATGGTGCCACGCTCTTGCATTGGCGTCGGCACGCCGAATGCTGCTTCGCCGGTCGAACCTCGTGGCGATGTTGGCTTGTCCAGCGACTCGATGACGGGCACCACCAGGGTAAAGGCATCGCTGTACAGACCGGCCAGAGGCATCCGCGAGAGCGGATCGCATCCCAGCAGGATCGACTCACCGAGTCGCAGATCGTTGACCCGGCCGGCAGGCGCCATCATGGCCCAGGCGAGATTCGCCGAGTTGCCGCCGGAAATGATCGGCAAATGCAGGCCCAGTTCCTCTTCGATCATGGTCGCGAGAGCAGTTAGCTCGCCCATGTTATCGCTGCTCGGTACGACACCGGCGCGACACGCGAGATTGCTGCCGAGTCCGGCAAGCGTCAGATGGGGAGTAAGCGTTATGCATCGGGCGAGGTAGAGCACGTCTTCCGGCATCACTCCTTCGCGCAGGTCGCCGAGCTCGACCATCACTACCAGACCGTGAGTGATGGCGCGTCTGCCGGCTGCCGCCGACAATGCCTCGACGACCTCGTACTCGCTCACCTGACTGAAGTTGGCGCATGCCACAGCACGTCCGGCCTGATCGGGGGTGGGGGAGCGCAACAACGTCAGAGGAATATGGATGCCAGCGTCGCGGAGCGTCTCAAGGTTGTCGATCCGAGAGTCGCCGAGACGTGTCACCCCACCCGCGATCATGGCTCTGGCCACCTCGGGGCAACCCAGGGTGGCCTTGGTGACCCCGGTGACATCGATACCACGATCTGACAGTCGGGTTACCAGTTGGCGAGCATTGTGCTCGACCTTGGTTAAATCAATCTCGACCCGTGGGCAGGTCACGCCATTTCCAGCGATTCGCGCACCTGTAGCGAAGGAAAGGCGGCGGTGACCATTGCCACCAGTTCCGAGGGATCGCGCCACAAGGCATCGGTGGCAGGGATCTCTAACTCGGTGTTGTAACGGGCGATGGCCGCCGTGACCTCGATCTCGGTCATCTCCTCGTGATTGATGGCGATGCCGATAACCCTCGTCTTGCCGAACATCTCGATAAGCTTGATCTCCGCAAGGGGAGACGGCATGGGTACCAGCGGGTAGTCACTGAGCATTCTTCGGGCCGGCGCATGTTGCATGATGACGGCCTGTGGTCGACTGGCACGCAACACAACCGTCGAGCTCAGGTAAGCGGGATGGCTGAGCGCACCTTGGCCCTCGATGACGATGACGTCGGGTCGTTCACCTTCATAGGCGGCGAGAACCGCCCCTTCCAATTCGCCGACACCGAACTGGGCGGGAATCGCATCGAGGGCGACACCGTAGGCGGCACCCTGCATAAGACCAGTCTGCCCAGTACCCACCATCACGGTGCGAATCCCGGCATTGTTGAGTGCCAGGGTCAGAAGCGTTGACGTCGTGCGTTTACCGATAGCGCCGTCCGTACCCAGTACAGCGATACGTATGCACTTAACGTCTTCGATCGCACCATCGAACATGCGCAGGTGCTTGGTCGGCCGGGGACGACGGATATCGTAAAGCGTGACCTCTGAGGCAAGTGCCGCCGCCGATATCTCCGGGTCGTCCGCGAGGAATTCGTGAAGGCCGGACACTACGCTGATGCCAGCTGATATAGCAGCCAACACCACTTTACGATCTGACCCGGACATCAGCCCCGATAGTGGCGCGAGTCCGAAGATCAGGACGTCGGGAGGGCCATCTCTTGCCGTGAGTGCTGTTTCCAGGTCTGCCACGATGGGGATGCCTGCCGTCGCTTCGCCCAGAGCAGCACCGGCGTCCTGACCCGCAAGGGTGCTGTCGATAACGGCAAGTATTCGGTATTTCTCGCTGCTGCGTACTAGCCCATTGGCCGTCTTGCCATCGATGCGGGCGAAATTGCCCTCACAGTAGATAATCGCCGACTGCCGAGCGTCACCATAGACAGAGGATGAGTCGAGAATGGCGTGAAGGGAGGTGGGAAGCATGATGCGCGTACCTCGAGTCTTGACTCAGAGGAGGCGACGGGGTGGTCCCGGCCAATGCGGCCGACAGTCAACGAGAGGTCTCCACTAAGGTAAGTGGATGGTAGGTCAGGATACACGTATTGAAGGCCCCCGTATGTTTTGTCTCCTTTGGCGGAGCTGAAAGGCGGCCTGTGGCGTTCTCGGCTTCGTCATGTGCGGTAGAGCCACTCACATACTTCTTGCGCAAGAGTTTCGGGCTCTTGAATGGATTCCAGCGGTAGAACCGGGCATGTTCTATCTGCAAGCCAGCTATTGTGCCTGGCAAGGCTCCTTCCCGGCATCATGCCGCTATCATACTGAGCAGCCCAGTCGAGAAACTCCGAATCAACAGCTCCAAAACGCTGAATATCTCTTTGCTTGAGTCTTTCAAGGCGTAACTGAGTCGGTGCAGTCAGGAAGACAATCGCATCGAAGGCATTCTCGATCTCTCTTCCCCAGGACATGACTGATCCGGCAACGACAATGCCTCCGGCATTGCTGAGAACCCCGTCCATCATCTCATGACGTTCGGCGTAAGGGCGCTTGTGCTGAAAGGGCGGGATGGAAGGAAGCCAGTAGATATCGTCGGCTTCCTGAAACTCGAGACCCAAGCGCGCCGCCAATAGCTGTCCTAGTGTCGACGTGCCGGAACCAGCTGCTCCTGTGACCAGTAGCCTCATGGCGATTTCCTGTAGTAAACACGGTGTCCGCTGAGTGGCAGAGGGGAATATGAAAAGCCCGGAGCCTCAACTACGTCAACCTGCATCACCGTGAGCTGCTGTAACGTGACGAATATGGGGCCATGCTCCAGCCACCAGTGGTGATTGAGGTGTCCGCACACCTACTGCTGTTTGCGCCGATGGCGTCAAGGTGATGGTCGCGCGATGATGAGGCCGAGAAGTGCGAGAGCATACCCGGCTACGAGGTCCTGGCCTCAGTGCCCTATATCGGCCGGTAAACTCCCGATGCCATCTATGCAGCGCCTCTTGGCGGACGGACCCTGAAGTAAAAACCAAGTATGACAGTGTGTACGACTCCAGGCCGTGTGAGGTCGGTGACGAGGAGGGCGGCACAATCACCGTAACATCGGTTGAGAGAGTTGGTTTGATGGTGTAACGATATTGATGGAGTCGGTGGCATTGCCACAGGCACTCTTTTGTTAGACTGCAGCAGTTGAGTTTATTTGATGGATAGCGGCCAATAATGGGCAGTCCGATTCAACGGTTGATGGGGAGCCTTTTCCCCACCACTCTCAGATGGTTATAAATCGTTCTCCGATTAACTGGATAGCGGAACGACGGGCCGATTCGTTGAGGATGATGAGACGGAGCGCTTTGAACGGATCACTTGGTGACCACAGGGCAGACCAGACAATGGCATCGTTGCGAGGACATGATGTAACTGTTCGCCGCGGCGATGCCGCTGGGCTTTCGCGGCTGGCCCAGTGCGACTTTTCATTCGAGGTCGATGCTGAGTTTGCCGAGCCTTATGACGGGAGGCGAATTGTTCCTGTTGATCCTTCATACCGGAAGGCGTATGGCTTCGATTCAGGCGAGTTGGCCGAGTACCTTGACCAGCCTGACGCGGAGCTTTTCGTCGCCGAGATGAAGGGCATCCCTGTCGGCTATGCCGCCGTGTCCCAAGGCTGGAATCGCTTCGCTGTCGTCGAGGACATCGCAGTCGATGCCTCTCACCGAGGAAGCGGCATCGCTCGTCGTCTGATGGACGCTGCCGTGGAGTGGGCGCGTGGAGCTGCCCTCGCGGGAGTGCGGCTCGAGACTCAATCGAACAATATTGCGGCGTGCCGATTCTACGATCAGTACGGCTTCATTCTCGGCGGGCATGACCGTTTCCTCTACCGTGGGATATACCCCGATACTCCAGAGGTGGCCCTGTACTGGTACCTGTTGTTCCCAACGACCAACAAAAGCCGGTAGAAATAGTGCCTCAAGAATGTTGAGAACTGCCAATGCTCTCTCTATCTTCCCGGCGCATGGATACTGCGTCTGGCAGCGGTCCTCTCGTCACTTTCTGTCCGCTCCCAGTGTGGCACGGGCGCGAGGCTAGTAGAGCATCCGACGAGCTATCGTGTTGATTGCAAGGTCAATCTTGACGCCCTCATCATCGCCATCACCAATGAACCACGCTGCCGACAGCCCCGTCCAGGCTACGATCCAGCGAAGTAGCCGTTCGGGCTCAATCCCGGTTGCGTTGGCTACGATATCCAGTCTGGCCTCCAGCCGGCCCGGGAGGGTTGCGAGTGGCTGGCTGGGGTCGCTAAGGTCGGGGTTGGTAAAGATATTGGCATAATCGAATGCGCGCTCGCCCAGCAGCCCATGGGGGTCGACGGCCAACCACCCACGCTCGCCGAAGTCGAGCACGTTCTCGTGGTGCAGGTCGCCGTGGAGAGGGCCGACATCGCGCTGTGCTGCGAGGAGCTCGCCGGCAACTTCAGCAGCTGGCACAAGTACCGCGTTATCTGCGGCAAGTTGAAACAGTGGCTGAAACCAGTCCTGCAGCGGATGAAGATCGGGAAGCGGTCCGCGCTGCTGAGCGTGCAACCGAGCGGCAGTGTCACAGAGGATCCTGCAGGTCTCGTCGTCCTGACCGGACCTGGCCATCTGCGCGAGGTCGCCGGCCCCCGACGCCCGCTCCATAAGCAGAGCACCCGCAGCCGAGGCGAAGACCCGGGCTGCGCCTTGACCGTTCCACCAGGCCAACAGGCGGTAGCCGGCCTCTTCGTCGGAGGTACGAGCGATCTTCAGTACTGCGGGCGAACCTGCGTGCCGGACTGGAAGCAACCAGCTGGACTGCGTGGTTAGCAGATCCCCGTCGGCAATCAGGCTCCAGCGTTCTAGCCATGTAGTGACTTGCGGCGGAAGTTGAGAAGGTGAGTTCATGGAGTTGCCAATAACATGCCCGACTGACAGGGCCACATGTTTTCAGTTCCGCCATGTCAGTCGAGTGCCGAGTTGAAAGGAATGCTGTGGGCTTGGGAAGAGTCGTAATTACCGCTCGAGGCTGGGTATTCGGCAATGGGCGCCAGCAATATGGCAAGAGCGCCAGATATCTGCAATTTCCTGGCCAGGTCCATGGCGAATGGGTTCCATAGATAAAAGGCCACCGGAACAAGCACGGCAATAGCATAGAAGACCCAGAACCATGAGATGTACTGTTTTGTGTGCTCAACATGGTCAGATTTTGGTTTTGGCAACATTGATGCTGTCTCTGACTATGGTCGCGAGCCTTCTGCTGCGACGAAGGTTTCGATACAACCCCTACAGGATAGCCGGAATGTAAGAGGCATAGGGAAGAGGGGGGCAGAGATAGGGGGCAGGCACTACTCCGTTGCAGAATTTTTCCAGAGTTTTACCAAAATTTTATAGGCAACGAAAAAACCGCCACTCGGAATGTTCCGTAAGTGACGGTTTGATCTGGAATCTCAGTGGTCGGAGCGACAGGATTCGAACCTGCGACCTTTGCAACCCCATTGCATAATCATGGTATATCTCGATATACAACGAAGTACCAACAGGATAGAAAAAATACAAGAATAACAATGGGTAAAGTTCATATCTGTTGTATTTCATTGTATATGGAAATATCTCGTTATATCTTACCGTTGGAACCTATTTGGAACCTGGAATGGTGAGGGTATGACGAAGATAACAGAGAAGTTGACCACGAGAACGCTCGAGCGATTGGCCCGTAATCTGGCGGATGGGGATGAGGCCTGGGACGCTGACCTTGCCGGCTATCACGTCCGAGCGGGCAAGCGCGGGCTGTCGCTGAGAGTGAGTTATTACAACAGCGTGGGCAAACGTCGGGTACTGACGCTGGGGCGCTATGGTGACTTGACGGCGGCTCAGGGTCGTAATGATGCCCGTGAGGCATTGGGAGTCATCGCTCAGGGAGGTGATCCACGTGCCTTGCTGGAAAAGGCCAGGGAGGATGCGGAGCACCGAGAACGGCAAACCCTTCGCGCATACCTGAGTGGCCCGTATACCGCGTTTCAGAATCGGGCCAAGGATGGCAAGGGTACGCTGCGCCGCATCGAGAAGGATTTTACCGATTGGCTGGATAGACCCATGTCTAGCCTTGACCGTGCTGCTGTGGAGCGATGGCAAGCCGACCAGGAGGCAGTGGATAAGCCCCGCAGCTTTGCGACGCTGAAGCGCTCCTATGACGCCCTGCAAGGGCTTCTGGCGCATGCTGTCGAACGAAGGGTGATATCTGAGCACCCACTCCTGCGCGTCAAGTTGCAGAAACCAGCGCTGACAGAGGAAGAACTGGCCGAACAGGGCGCTGAACGCCGGTATCTGGAACCAGAAGAAGTTGATGCTTTGTTCGCTGGCTTGGAAGCATACCAGGAGCAACGTCGGGCTGAGCGCCGGAATAGCAGGCAACATGGTCGGTCATATCTGCCGGATCTGGATCACGCTATCTACGTCGATCATGTCAATCCGTGGATCTTGCTGATGTACTTCACCGGTTTCAGGCCCGGCGACCTGTTTGGCTTGCGCTGGGAACACACAAACCTGACATTCAAGACGGTTCGAAAGGTCATCGAGAAGTCCGCCCACAAGCGCCCCGAGCCTCAGACGTTCCCGCTGTCTGGTGCCGCCACCAAGGTACTCAAGGCCTGGCATCGACAGCAGGGCGAACCCAAATCAGGCTTGGTGTTCCCGTCGCCAGTGAATGGTAGACGGCTGTCGCAGACCGCCATGCAGCGACCATGGGCAACGGTTCGAAAGCTGGGCGGACTGCCGGAAGGTCTACAGCTTTACGCGCTACGCCACAATTTTGCCAGCCAACTCGTGATGGCCGGTGCTGACCTGCTGGCAGTCTCCCGCCTGATGGCTCACAGCAGCATCGAGACGACAATCAAGTTTTACGCTCACCTATCCCCCGATCACACACGAGACCTTGTGGAGGCGTTCGCCAGGAAGGCCCCTGGTGGTGATGTCGGAGAAGCCGAAGAGCGAGGTGTGGTATGAAGCGCACACCGCAAGGCTGGCCCAAGGGGGCGGAATACTGGTCGTTAGAGCAGATCGAGGAGTTTCTGACGAGTGAGCAGGAAAAGCCATTCCAGTATGGTATGGAAAAATTTACTCGATTGGTCAACGACTGTGCCACCGATCGCAAGTTTGTTGAAGATTCGCCGGGGCTCCTGGAGCTTCTATTGCTCGTGAGAGACGGCATGGTGGATGGAGCCACCGAGCATTGGACGCTAGATGACTACCTGGAGTGGTTGATCAGTGCGAGAAATAAGCGCGTGAGCAAACAGCGCCATGCAGAGACACAAGACTTCAAGAGGGATGTGTATCAGTACTACCGCGAGCATCAAGGCACATTCCGAAGCAAGCGAGCAGCAGCAGCGGCAATCCATGAAGCCAAGCTTGTGCCGGTCGAGGAGCGGACCATCTATGGTTGGCTGCGTGAGCTGGACTGATTGCGAAAGTGTACAGTCTCCCGGGAGACTGTACATACAGCATCAAAGTCATCGTTAACCATTGGATATATCTCCATATGAAAAGGGATATATCCAATGACCAAGCAACAAAACAAAGCAACCAAGACACCCAGTGAACTTCTGGCAGAAGCGCTTGAGCTATACCGCTCAGGGTATGATGCAGAAGTTTCAGAGAAGTGTGTCTTTCCCGCCCTCATTCCTGCCTCAGTGAATACCGGAAGACAGGCCCGCAATAGTGGGCGCTTGCTCGGTCGCCCCGGTCCTAGATTCATCAAGCGTGGTCGAATGGTTCGATACCGGTTATCGGATGTTTTTGCATGGCTAGAGGAAGCGAACATTGCGACTTCCACCGCAGAAGCTATGGCGATGGAGGTTCAGTCATGAGCCAGGAATGGTTCCATCTACGCGACTTTTCTGGATTTCAATATCGAACCATGAGCGAGACATTGCGCCTCTCTCGACTGCTGCAAGGTAAGCCCACGGGACAACATCATTACATCAATGAAGCACTCATGATCGATCACGTGCTATTCGGCGAACACCTTCGCCGAGACCGGGACACTTTGAGTTGTGATGAGCTGCGCTACGTCATCGATGCTGAGCAATACAACTGTTTCAGCCTGTTTCGTGGCATGGACTATGGAGAGCGCAAGGCCGCATTGCTTGAACATGTGAAGCGTCAGGAGGGGAGAGAATGAAAACGCCCATCGATGACGAGGCGATGGGCGCTACCACACAGCAGAGAAGGGACCAACATGCCGATATTCATTGTGGAACCCCGAGTTCCCACCCTCGAAGGATCGAAACATGTCGAATTGTATCCAAAAACCCGAACTCATCACACCTGATTTTGAGCACATTCCCGGCGAACTCAAGAGTCACACCCAGTGGATCCTCTGGAAACTGGAGTACCAGAAAGACCGCTGGACCAAGGTGCCTTATGCAGTCAGCACCGGGAAACGAGCGAGCGTCACGAACCCAACCACGTGGACAACCTTCGCAGAGGCGGAAGACGCCTATTCCAGAGGGGAATGGGATGGTGTCGGTTTCGTACTCACCAGCGAGGATCCCTTTACCTGCATTGACCTCGACCACTGCCCGGAGGCCCCCTGGGCGCTGGGGATTATCAATCATGTGAACAGCTATACGGAGGTGTCACCCAGTGGTGATGGCTATCACATCTGGATGGTCGCCACCAAGCCCGCCGGCATGCGATGCAAAACCAGCAAATTCCACGAGGGTGCCGTCGAGGTCTATGACACCGATCGGTGGATGACCATGACGGGGAAACCACGCGATCACGCATCCGGGCGCGTAGAGGCCCGTCAGCCGGTGCTGGAACGTGTCTGCGCACCGTTACTCAAGAAGCCGGCTCAGACAGCCTCGGCGGTGCCAGTCAGGCCTCCTGCACACACCACGGTGGATAGTAATGTTCTGCTTTCCGAGCTGAAGCGTATCAAGCCACCGGCACATAGGCTGTTCACCGGTGAAGATACCGGTTTGGATGACGCCAGTGCGAGTGACCAGTCGCTTATGAATGCCCTTGCCTGGCTGACGGGGTCGGACCCGGAACGCATGGATCTGCTCTTTCGGCAATCTGCCCGAATGCGCAGCAAGTGGGATGAGCAACGCGGCGAGTTGACCTATGGGCAGCGGACCATCCATACCGCCATTCAGGGATGTACCGGTGCCTATGATCCAGACCGCCGTATCAATGGGCAGGCACCTGTCCACAGTGGTGGTGGGCTCACTTCAGAAGAGTGCTCGCGCATGGAAGCCAAACGGCGACAGAACCACCAGACCATGGCGGCGGACACAACAACACCTTTCGAACAGGTGATGGCGGCCATCAAGGATGAAGACCCCGGCAAGGTGTTCGAGCGGCCCATTCTGGACCTGATGACAGCGATTCGGCGGGACTCTCCCCCGGACTGGCAGCGCATTCGCAAGGCAGTCAAGGATGCCAAGGGAATAGCGTTGACGGATCTACTAGCCGAACTGGAGAAGCGGGAACGTACGCAAGCCAAGGCAGACAGTGGTGAGATATTCCCTGTCATTGAGCCGTGGCCAGAGCCGGTAGAGGGTGCCGCCCTGGTGCGTGAACTCTCCGACACCCTGAGGCGCTACGTGGTCTGTGAGCCTTATGTGGCGGATGCTGCCGCCCTCTGGATTGTGTTCACGTGGTTCATTGATCAGGTCTATGTTGCACCGATCGCCAACATCACAGCGCCCCTGCCGAACTGTGGGAAGTCGATATTGCTGGACTTCATGGGCGAATTCTCCTTTCACCCTCTCAAATGTGATGGCATCAGCCCGGCGGCACTGTTTCGCTCCATGGATATGTGGGGTCCGACCCTGCTGATCGATGAGACAGATGCCTTTCTGAAGGAAAACGAAGAAGCACGAGGCGTGCTCAACAGCGGCCACAAGCGGAACGGTTTCATCATCCGTGTGGAAGGCGAAGGCGCCGACCGCAAGCCCGTACGCTTTTCCACGTGGGGGGCCAAGGCGCTATGTGGCATTGGTGCCATCGCTGACACGCTGGCCAGCCGCTCGATACGCCTGGAGCTGCGCCGAAAGCTTCCCACCGAAAAGATAGAGAATCTCCGTCACATGCCGTCAGAGCTGCGTGACCGGCTTTTGCGGCAGTTGGCCAGGCTGCATGAGGATCTGGCTGGAGAGGTAGCCGAGGCACGTCCTGAACCTGTTCGCGGACTGAACAACCGTGCTGCTGACAACTGGGAACCCCTTCAGCAGATAGCGGAAGTTATCGGCGGTGAATGGCCGGAACGTGTCCAGAACGTTGCCGTCACTATCGCTCAAAACGATGACGAGGAATTGTCGTCAGATATTAATGTTGAGCTATTGAAAGATGTAAAGTCGGTGTTTGAAGGAAAGGGCGTGGAGTCCATATTTTCCGCTGCATTGACTGAAGCACTTTGCGCTGATGGGGACGCACCTTGGGGTACCTGTGACAAGGGAAAACCGATGAGACAGCGTCAACTGGCATCACGATTGAAAGGATTTGGTATTCGTCCGCAACAGATCAGAATCGGGGAGGGCACCAAGAAAGGCTATTACCGACGGCAATTCCAAGAGGTTTTCAAACGGTACCTTTCCCCAGCCCCCCTCTCTGGATCCGAAACAACGAAACAATCCAGCAACCACGCGGGTTACAGCGATGTTGGAAACGAAACACAAGGGGGTAATGTTTCGTTTGAAAATTCCCGCGAGCCCAGTAACCATGCGGTTTGTTTCGATGTTTCGGATGAAACACCCCCCTCGCCAGGAGAGAAAGAGCAGTTTTGATGAAAAGGTCTTGATGGCGAGGTTCTCACATGGCCGCAATCGACTATCTGAGAGAGCACGGTTTGTACGCTGAGGCCGCGTGTGATGGGCGTCTCAGCGTATGGCCGGTGCAGAACATCACTCCAGAGTTGCGCACATGGATTCGTGCGCACAAGCAAGAGCTGTTGGACGACATCGCCAAAGGTCTTGATCCTCGCCGTCGATGCTGGCGTGTCGTCGTTGGACGAAAGTCTATGGTGATGTTGTCGCGATACTGCCAGTTGTCTCCAGAGGAGGCGCTGGAAGTTGCACGTGCTCGATGGTCGGAAGCCAGGGTGTATCAGTATTGACTTTTATAATTATAAGACACGTCCATTTATTGGCCATTTTTGGTCAAGTCACTTGTTTCTCCATGGTGCAAGTGTTCTCTTTCTGTTATGTCGTATTTCGTCTTGATCATGACCCGTTTTTGGTGTGTTTTCTGGAGAATTCCACAGTACATGTTCGGCAGGTGAGGCGGTAATAGCGGCCTTGACGCGCTCGGCAAAGGCGCGTTGTTGGTGCTCACTGAGCGGGCCTTGTGCGAGGGCGTAGTAATAGTCCTCGAGCCAGGTCTGCATGACACGCCGGGGGCCGATGAACTCGGCATGGTTATAGAGGGCTTCCACGCTGCCACTGATGTGGTGAAGCTGTCTCTCGATCCAGGGCGTTGACCAGCCATGCTCCTCGAGGACAGTTTTGCCGATGTGCCGGAACCCGTGCAGGGTCTGTTCCTTCTCCCAGTGAATCCGCTTGAGGGCATCGCGCACGGTATCCACGTGAACCGGGAACAGGCGGCCTTCCCGGTGGGGGAGTCGCTGCAATACGTCCCACAGGCGCGGCGTGACGGGGATGGAATGGTCACGACCGTTCTTGCAGGTCGCCGCCGGCGGATACCAGACCATCCGGTCGAGATCGAGATGCTCCCAGCAGGCCAGCACCAGGCATCCTGGGCGTAGCGTGGTCACCACGAGGGCGCGCAGGGCCAGGTGACTGATGCGGTCGTCGAGTGCCTCGATATCACGCAGCAGGGCAGGGAGTAGTGCCGGGCTGACGAAGCGGTGATGATTGGGGGGTTGTCGCTTGTGGGGTTCCAGTGTGGAGCGCAAGGCGCTGGTGGGGTCGCGGTCAAGTAATCCCATGCTCATGGCGTGGTGAAGGGTCGCGGTAAGCAGGGTGCGGCATTGGCGGAGTGTCACCATCTGGCCGCGCACCTTGAGGGGGTGGAGGCATTGCCACAAGGTGGGGTGGTCGAGGTCGCCGATGTCGGTGTTTCCGATGGCGGGCGACAGGTGGAGGTCCAGGCATTGCTGGGCGCGTTGTCGCGTCCGGGGTTTGAAATGGTGTTGTTCGGCGAGCCACAGGGAAGCGAGTTCATGGTAGGTCATGGAGGAAATCCTCAAGCTGGTATTCTGGTAGCTGGAGGTCCCTCACTATCAGGGTAGTCCAGCCCGGTCATGCCATGGCATACGGCCTGTTCGGCTATGCTGGGAGTGCCGGGCCATCGAACCCGGAAGCGGTGCAGGTCACTCCTGGAAACGGCGGCCTGCACCGCGCTGTCTGGCAGTATCGGTGGAGGTTGCCTAGCCTTGAGGCGAGGGGCCACAATCTGCCGGAGATCGTTCCGATGCATTCCTCTCGTCTGTCCAATCCTCGCTTGCGAGCCTTCCACCGGCTGGTGGCCCTCAAGGGCCTGACCGAGCCGAAACAGTTTCACCACGCGCTGGCCAGCAGTGATCTACCGCTGCTTCGTGACTATGCCCAGGAAAAGGCCAGTGCCATGACCGCTGGTGACATCGGTGCCAATGAGGGCCTCGATGAGCTGACCGCTGCCTACCTCGCCAGCCATCTGGCCTTCAGTCTCGTGGATCAACTGGTGGCCATGGCACCCGCCCTGCCGGTCGGCATGAACCGGATCCTGCTCGCCGGTGGCACCAGTGCCGAGGTCACGCCGGAAGGTGCCGCCAAAGTGGCCACTACTGTCGCTCTCAGTCTGGCCGATGCCCCACCCACGAAAGTCTCCAGCCTGGTGGTCGTGAGCCGTGAATTCCTCGCCACCGGTGCCGCCGCGGAGGTGATGGTGCTGTCCGAGATGGGCACCGCACTGGATTCCACGGCCAATGCTGCGATCGTGGCGGCCTTCCCGGAATCCGTCTCGCTGCCCGGCTCCGGAGATGCCGAGGCGGACTTGAAGTCCGGTATCTCCGCCAGCCAGCCCAGCCTGAACGGCTATCTGATATTGGCCGCGCCGAGTGTGGCCGCCGAACTGGCCCTGTCCGACAAGGCCGGTGCCGGCATGAGTGTTTCGGGCGGCAGCTACATCGACGGCATTCAGGTGGTCGCGGATGACGCCATGACCAGCGGCATGGTCATCCTTCCGGTCTCGAGAGTGATGATCCGCGATGATGGTCTGTTCCTGCGCACCACCGAGCAGGACGCCATCCAGATGGTCGACACGCCGACCCCGACGCCCACGCAGATGGTCAGCTTGTTTCAAACAAACAGCGTCGCATTGCTGCTCGAGCGGCGCTGGCGGCTGGCGACGCAGGACGCGGTGATTGTCGAGGTGGGAGTGTCGTCATGAGTGCCCCCGATGCCGACAACGATACTGGCTTTAGCTTTGATCGGTTTGAGGCGGTGCCGGCGAATATCCGCCGCCGCATCCACCAGGAGCGAGAGGTCATCGCTGATGCCATGTCCCAGGTGTTGAGACCGCATCTCGAGCGAATCAGCCAACTGGAGAAGCGCCTCGACGCCATGCCCGAGCCAACGCCGCCCACGTTGAAAGGGCTGGATTCTGCCGGGCTGGGCAGACTGGCCACGCTCGAGCACAGGTTCGCCGAGCTGGAACGGCGCGGGGTGGAGTATTGCGGTGTCTGGCGGGCAGACAAATCCTACCGCATTGGTCAGATGGTGACATGCAGGGGCAGCGGATGGGTTGCCCGCGAGCCATGCGACGCCGGCGAGAAGCCCGGCACCGAGGGCAGTGGCTGGACGCTGGCCATTAAATCCGGCCGAGATGCCAAGCCGTGCCGCTGCAACCGAGGAGGCAATACCCATGAGTAATGCATATACCGAACCAACCGCCGCCGAGATTCGGGCACACCTTCCCCTGCCCGATACCAGCCTGATCGGCCTGAGCAGCGAGGAAGTTATTCAGGTGCAGGCACTGTATGCAGAGTCCGCTTGCCGCGCTGTGGCATTGATCATGCAGAACCGAGGTTCGACCCCGCCCGAGGAGGCGCGCGACATGGCCATCGAGGCGGTGTGGCGCTGGATGGTTGGCGCGTTGGCGTCAGGCTATTGGCAGGAGGTGGTAGCCGATCGTCACCAGGCCGAGACATTGCCCTCGGGCGTAACCTCGATGCAGGCGATCCGGGACAAGCAGATGCTCGACAGCTTCCAGTCCGAGATGGAACGCTGGCATGCCCAGTTCAATCGGCTCACAGGTCGCCCACCATCGGCGGCCGAGATCATGGAAGAAGGGGCCAGACATTGCTTCCCTGGTGTCCCATTGCAATTACTCGAATGGAGTACTAATGCGGATGGCCATCTGTGCGTGAGACGCAAGCCGGAGTGAGGACAGGAGTGGGCAGCGCCGCTAAGCGCCGGGGGCGTGGGTCCAGTCTCAAATACCGGGCCTGCTCGGGAACGGCGTGGTACTCGTCAATTGTTGTAATTGAGTATTTTCTCTAGGAGGATCAATGGTTTGCAAAAAACCACCAAGTAAGCTATCCACTGAGGCAAGACGATTATATACCGCACTGGCCACCGACTATGACATCACGGATGAGGCCGGTCTTGCTCTGTTGAGGAGTGTGGCCGAGTCGCGGACGCTGATCGATGAGTGTCAGAAGGTCATCTCGGCCGAGGGCATCACTTATCTGGACCGATACGGCCAGCCGAAGCCACACCCATTGCTGGCGGTGTCGCGGGATGCGCGGGGGCAGATGATGTCGGCATTGAAGGCATTGAATCTGGATCTGGAACCGTTGCGCGATGCCGCCGGCCGTCCCCCGACCTTGAGCACCGTGGGGGGGCGGGATCTCAGCACCCCGATAGAGAACCTGTAGGAGGCCACCATGCCCACCAAGCGCACTCGCCGGTCAGGAGCAGGAGCATCACCGCTCGATCAGCGCCTGATCGGCCTGTTCAGTTGCGGCACGTCCTGCAACCTCATTGACGACGATGATCAGGAACGTCTGTGGCGGAAGCACGGTGAGCGCTTTCTGCGTCACTACTGGAAACAGCCAGGGCCTTGCTGGATGCAGCGAGCCTTCGGTGAGCCCTGGAACGACATTCCGCCCCATGGCTTTGGTCACGACTGAGGAGACTCTCATGCCCACGAAACGATCCCGCCAGTCGGGTGTAACCCCACTCGACGACCGCCTGATCGGTCTGTTCTCGGTCGGTACCAATTGCCACCAGATACCCAACAAGGTGTTTCACCGCAAGTGGCTGAAGTACGGGGAGCGCTATCTGGCCCAGTACGACGATGGCACGCGGATTTCCTGGGGCGAGATGTTCTGGGGCAGACCGTGGCTCGACATTCCGCCCGTGGGTTTCCGGCCGGCGCAGCTCCATGACTACGGCGAAGCGGTCTTCGTTGGTGCCTTTGGCAGGGAGCCTCTCGCCCGCTGCCAGGCGGTGCTGGACCAGCGCGCCAGGGTATTGAACCAGGACTGACACGGCTCACCTCTTGGGGTGGGCCTTTTTTGTGCCTTGGAAGGTTTGGTGAGGTCGGTGATGGAGTCAGAGTAGGGCTTTGGTTCTGCTGACCGTTGGAACCTATTTGGAACCTGGAGGCTCCACAACGAAAAACGTCCACTGCGATGATTCGCTAAGTGACCGTTTTTTCTGGAATTTCTGGTCGGAGCGACAGGATTCGAACCTGCGACCTTTGCAACCCCATTGCAACGCGCTACCAAGCTGCGCCACGCTCCGACTTGGCCCTCGAATAACTTCTACCTTGTTGGCAGCAGTCCCCGAGAACGAGGCGTATACTATCGTGTTCGTCGGGAAATGAAAAGCCCCTTTTGCGCTTTTATTTCAATTGGTTGGTTATTGACCAGCAACCGGCTGGTGATTTGTGTAGCCTTTGCGATCCACGTTTGTTGACCTTCGAGGAGAGGTATCGATGCCTTTGATTCTGGGCATGAGTATTCTGCTGGCCTGTCAGTTCGCCGGTGAGTTGTTGGTGCGTGCGTTTGATCTGCCGATACCGGGGCCGGTGATCGGTATGGTGATCCTGTTGGTGGGGCTGCTGGTGCGTGGCAAGGTGCCGTCCAGCCTGCGCACCACCGGTGAGGGGTTGCTGCGCTACCTTACCTTGCTGTTTGTACCGGCAGGGGTGGGCCTGATGTTACATGGTCGCTTGATTGCCGATGATTGGTTGGCGATTGGGATGACCCTGCTGCTGTCGACGGCATTGACCCTTGCCGTGACGGCCTGGGTGATGCAGCGGCTGGCCAACCGGTTTGGTGGGCGCCAATGAAGGTCGCGGAGCTGGGCGAGCTGTGGGTCTATCTATCAGGCAACCCATTGCTGTCGTTACTGGTCACTCTGTTGGCGTTTGCGCTGGCCGTGCGCATCAATCGAATGCTCGGTGGTACTCCGCTGTTGCATGCCGTCACCTTGAGTATTGCGCTGATCATTGTCTTCCTGTTGATATCGGGAATTGATTACGCCACCTACTTCGAAGGCGCGCAGTTCATCCATTTTCTGCTTGGCCCGGCTACGGTAGCGCTTGCCATACCGCTCTACGACCACCGTGAGCGGGTGCGCCAGTTGATGGCACCGTTGCTGTTGGCCTGTCTGGCAGGTATCGCCACTGCTGTTGTTTCGACCATCGGGCTCGCGCTGTTGTTCGGCGCAGACCACGTGACAGTAATGTCGTTGGCACCACGCTCGGTGACGTCACCGATTGCCATGGGGGTTGCCGAGAAGATCGGCGGAATTCCCTCGCTGGCGGCGGGACTGGTGTTGATCACCGGCTCGATTGGTTGTGCACTTGGTCCGGGCATCTTCCGGCTGCTGGGGATTCGCGATCCTGTCGTTCAGGGCTTCACCATGGGCCTGGCCGCGCATGGTTTCGGTACGGCGCAATCCTTTGCGCGCCTGGGGGCTATGGCCGGCGCCTTTTCGGGGCTTGCCATGGGTCTGACGGGGCTGGTGACAGCCTTTATCCTGCCATTGATTGTGGGCCTGTTTGGTCTGTAGCTGGTTCCGGCATAGCTGAGAGCCAGCTGATTTTCGCCTGCCGGGCGACACATGCTGCGAGTCATTCCATTGATTTAACTGACTTTCCTTCAGGCGGTCCCTGCAGGGCCGCCTGGCAGCCTTGTGTGGCTCACGTATCTAACCTTGGTCTAATGCCCTGGGCGCGTTGCCTTTTCCTGAACTATGGTCAGGCATAAGGGATCCGTCTGGAGGTCAATATGTGGAAGACCGTCAAATCTGTGCTGGCAGCGTTCTTCGGTGTCCAACGCGAAGCGCAGCGGCGGGAAGACTTCACCTCCGGCAAGCCCATCAGCTTCATTCTGGTGGGCATTCTCATGGGCATCATTCTGGTACTGATCTTGATTGTGGTTGCCATGACGGCAGCAGGATGACTCCTGTCATTCTGTTGAAACGTCATGGCTGGGGAGAAAAGCCGTAGTGAAGGTCAGCAGCACAGGAAGCATGCAGCAGTGGGACGGTTGAGGACCCGCAGTTCAGCAACATCAGAACCAGAAGTTGAGAGTTCAAGGACCGTAGTTGAGAGGGGGTCGGAAACCGGGTTCGGAGATGATCGTCGGCCCGGAGCAATCCGATGGTGATAACGACAATAACTGGCTCCAGGAGGCATCGATGCGAAAGCGGCACGTATGGATGACTGCAGGAATGCTGTTGGCAGCACTGAGCAGTCACACCCTTGCGGCGGAATGGAACATGCCGATAGGGGTGACGGATGTCAGCCGCGAAATCTATTCGCTGCACATGACGATCTTCTGGATCTGTGTAGTGATCGGGGTGGTGGTATTCGGCGCGATGTTCTATTCGCTGTTCCGCTATCGTCGTTCGAAAGGGGCTGAGGCGGCCCACTTCCATGAGCACACCATGGTGGAGGTGATCTGGACGGCGGTCCCTCTGCTGATCCTGGTCGGCATGGCCATTCCGGCCACGGCAACGCTCAAGAAGATGTACGACGCCTCCGAGGCCGACCTGGACGTCATGATCACCGGCCAGCAATGGCGGTGGCACTATTCCTATCTCGGCGAGGATGTCGAGTTCACCTCCAATCTTGGCACGCCGCGGGAGCAGATCACTGGCGATGGCGAGCGGAGTGAACACTATCTGCTGGAAGTTGATGAGCCTCTGGTCTTGCCGGTGGGCAAGAAGGTGCGCTTGTTGTTGACCAGTGACGATGTCATTCACTCCTGGTGGGTGCCGGATCTCGCCGTCAAGCAGGATGCTGTGCCGAGCTTCGTCAACGAAAACTGGGTTCGGATCAATGAGCCGGGCATCTACCGTGGCCAGTGTGCGGAGCTGTGTGGCAAGGATCATGCCTTCATGCCGGTTGTGGTGGAGGCGGTCGAGCCGGAAGCGTTTGAGGCCTGGCTGGCCGAGCGCAAGGCCGCGGCCGAAGCGGAAGCCTCGGGAGTGGATCGTGAATGGGCCCTCGATGAATTGATGGAGCGTGGCGAGCAGGTCTATGGCTCTATCTGTGCCTCCTGTCACCAACCTGATGGCTCTGGTCTGCCGCCAAGCTTCCCGGCATTGGCGGGAAACCAGGCGCTGATGGACGATTCCGCCCTGCATATCGACACTGTGGTCAATGGTGTTGCCGGTACGGCGATGCCAGCGTTCAGTACCACGCTCAATCCGGTGGAATTGGCAGCGGTCATTACCTATGAGCGCAATGCCTGGGGTAACGATACCGGTGAGGCTATCCAGCCTGCGGATATCGCCGAGATGATGGCGGAGTAGCGGCGCTTGATTGCGCTCCAACTTGATTGCATTGCCAACAGGGAGAATTCGCATGGCGTCACTGCCTCCCAAGCACAGGCTACAACAGGGTTCCGCCGATGCTGTCGGCGGCTCAGACACTCACCATGACCGCCCCCGGGGCATCATGCGTTGGGTATTGACCACCAACCACAAGGAAATCGGAACCCTTTATCTACTGTTCTCGTTGCTGATGTTCATGATTGGCGGCGTCTTTGCGTTGGTGGTACGTGCAGAGTTGTTTCAACCCGGTTTGCAGCTGGTGCAGCCGGAGTTCTTCAACCAGATGACCACCATGCATGGCCTGATCATGGTGTTTGGTGCTGTCATGCCGGCCTTCGTGGGGTTGGCCAACTGGATGGTGCCGCTGCAGATCGGGGCTCCGGACATGGCGCTGCCACGGCTGAATAATTTCAGCTTCTGGCTGCTGCCGGTGGCATTCACGCTACTGCTCAGCACTCTGATCATGCCGGGAGGGGCACCCAATTTCGGTTGGACCTTCTACGCGCCACTGTCGACGACCTATGCGCCGCCTTCGACCACCTACTTCATTCTGTCGCTGCACATCGCCGGTATCAGTTCGATTCTCGGCGCAATCAACATCATCGCGACCATTCTCAACCTGCGTGCACCGGGTATGCGCCTGATGGACATGACACTGTTCGTCTGGACGTGGTTGATCACGGCCTTCCTGTTGATTGCGGTCATGCCGGTGCTGGCGGGTGTGGTCACCATGATGCTGATGGATATCAACTTTGGCACCAGCTTCTTCAATGCTGCAGGTGGCGGTGATCCGGTGCTCTTTCAGCATCTTTTCTGGTTCTTCGGTCACCCCGAGGTCTACATCATGATCCTGCCGGCCTTCGGTATCGTGTCGGTGATCATTCCCACTTTCGCTCGCAAGCGGCTGTTCGGCTACGCCTCGATGGTTTATGCCACAGCCTCGATCGCCATCCTGTCGTTCATGGTCTGGGCGCACCACATGTTTGTGGTCGGCCTGCCATTGGTGGCGGAGCTGTTCTTCATGTACAGCACCATGCTTATCGCTGTGCCCACCGGAGTGAAGGTGTTCAACTGGATTGCCACGCTGTTCCGAGGGTCGATCACCTTCGAGCCGGCCATGCTGTTCGCCATTGCCTTTGTGGTGCTGTTCACCATTGGTGGTTTCTCGGGGCTGATGCTGGCCATATCGCCAGCGGATTTCCAGTATCACGATACCTATTTCGTGGTCGCGCACTTCCACTATGTGCTGGTGCCGGGAGCGATCTTCTCGATCATGGCGGCCGTCTATTACTGGCTACCCAAGTGGACTGGCCACTATCCGCATCTGCGGCTTTCCCAATGGCATTTCTGGTTGTCGATCATCGGGGTGAATCTGACCTTCTTCCCGATGCACTTCTCGGGACTGGCCGGTATGCCGCGGCGGATTCCTGATTACTCACTGCAGTTTGCCGACTTCAACATGATCTCGAGTGTCGGGGCGTTCATGTTCGGCCTGTCACAGCTGTTGTTTGTGGTCATCGTCTTCATGTGCGTACGCGGTGGGAAGAAGGCCCCGGCCAAGGCGTGGGATGGGGCGGAGGACCTCGAGTGGACAGTACCGAGTCCCGCGCCCCTGCATACCTTCGAGCACCCACCGCAGTATCGGCCCGTTGAGCACTGAGCGCCGTGCAAGCCCTGTTACAAGGGCTTGCCGGTCGTGATTGTCTGGCTTGGGAGCGAACCCATTGTGAGCAAGACCATCGTGTTCAAGACCAGGATGAATGAGCCTGGGGTTAATGTGCCGTCGTAAGCGAGTCCGTTGTGAGGGCGCCGTTGATGAGGAAGCCGGTCATGTCGAAGGCAGAAGCTGAGGAAATTACCGACAGAGCACCTCAGGTGCGTCGCACCGTGACGCGCACCCTGGTGGTGTTGGCCGGGATGTTTGTCTTCGCCTTTGCCTTGGTGCCGCTGTATGACGTGTTCTGTCAGGTCACGGGCCTCAATGGCAAGACATCAGCCTCTGCACAGACGCTGGCCAACCAGGATGCGGACATGAGTCGTACGGTGAACATGCAGTTCATCACTCGTTCCAGTGCCGGATTGCCGTGGCAGTTGGAGGCTCATACACGCCAGGTCCAGGTCCATCCCGGGGCTAGCGTCGAGGTCTACTTCACCTTTACCAATCTGAGTGACCGGACCATGGTGGCTCGGGCGGTGCCAAGTGTGACGCCCTCTGAAGCAGCAACACATCTACGCAAGCTGGCGTGTTTCTGTTTCCAGAACCAGCAATTGGGGCCGGGAGAAAGCTTCAAGGCTCCACTGGTCTTCCAGTTGACTCGTGAGCTGCCGGACGACATCCGCACCGTCACTATGGTGTACACCCTTCACCCCCAGGATTCCGGACCGCGGCAGGTTCAGGTCAGTGATCCAACATTCGACCAGTGGTTGGCAGGGCATGTCAGCGCACTGGACCTGGCGATGGACAACAGTTGATGAGACAGGATTGCGCAGGAGGTTACACATGAGCGGTGGAAGCTACTACGTACCTGCAACCAGCCGATGGCCGATTCTCGCCTCGCTGGCGCTGGGGTTGATGATGGTTGGAACCGGCACCTGGTTGGTGCATGGGAGTATTGGCTCGCTGATCATGTTGGCTGGCCTGGTGGCAATCCTCGCGATCATGGCGCTGTGGTTCCGTGACGTGATTCGAGAGTCGATGGATGGGCTGTACGACAGCCAGATGGATCGTTCCTTCCGCTGGGGAATGGCCTGGTTCATCTTCTCCGAAGTGATGTTCTTCGCGGCCTTCTTTGGTGCGCTGTTCTACGTGCGTACCTTTGCGCTGCCATGGCTGGACGGCGAAGGTGCCAAGGGCGTTACGGCCTTGCTGTGGCCGGACTTCACTGCCAGTTGGCCATTGCTGAATCCTCCCGATCCGTCGATCCAGGGGCCGGAGCACATCCTGGATCCCTGGAAACTACCGCTGATCAACACGCTGTTGCTGGTGACATCAAGCATCACCTTGACCTTCTCGCATGAGGCGCTGAAGAAGGGGGATCGCTACGGGGCTCACACCTGGCTTGTCGTGACGGTACTTTTCGGGGCGGTCTTTATCTGCATCCAGGGAATCGAGTATTACGAGGCCTGGGTACACCTCGGTCTTACGCTTCAGGCCGGCATCTACGGTTCGACCTTCTTCATGCTCACCGGCTTCCACGGGCTTCACGTCATCATCGGCACCATCATTCTGTTCACCCTGCTGCAGCGTGTGAAAAAGGGGCATTTCGATGCTCACAACCATTTCGCCTTCGAGGCAGGCGCCTGGTACTGGCACTTTGTGGATGTCGTCTGGATCGGCCTGTTCCTCTTTGTCTATGTGTTTTAAGCCCATGTACTCCAGGGCCATGTACTCCAGGGCCATGTGTTTCAGGTCTATGTGTTTCAGAGCTATGTGTTTCAGGTCTGTGTGATCCGGGCCTGGGGGTTCCAGACCCGAGCGGGACCAGGGACGGGTGCTGCAGAAGAGTTGCAGAAGATAAGCGCCGGTCAGCCCAGCGGACCGCCGAAGAACCCGTAGGCAAGCAGCACTACCAGCAGGGCGGCGAGACAGACCCGAATCTTCAGGGAGGTAAGCAGGCGGCGCGACTGGCTATCGTCCTTGAGCAGGAACCCTGCTCCGGCGGCGAGGCTTGCCAGCATGGCGATGAACACAACGGCGATAAGGGTCTTGAGCAACATGGCACGAGTCCGTTCTGAGGCAATGACAAGGCAACCGAAAGTGCGTCACAGGGGCCGATTGGTGTTCTGGTGTGTACTCTGCGGCTTGCTGATGACGCTCGGCATCTGTCTTGGACTATGGCAGTGGCAGAGGGCAGCCGACAAGCGCGAATGGCTCGAGGCAATGGCCAATGCTCCGCTGGTCGAATCGCCACGAGGTACTCCTGCTGAAGGGAGTGAGATAGTGATTGAAGGGCGCTTTCTTGGTGGCCAGACGCTGTTTCTCGATAACCGTACCTTGAATGGCCGTCTTGGTGTCGGTGTGCTTGTGCCCCTGATGGATGAATATGGCCAGCGCTGGCTGGTGGATCGAGGTTTCCTCGAGACCGGTATGTCGCGTGCCACGCCCGCGGTATCGACGCCTGAAGGAACTGTGCGCATCACTGGCCGTTGGCAGTCTGATGGGCGCCAGGCTCCCGTCTTTGGTGAGAACCTCGAGGGTCAACGCCTGCAACAGATCGAGCCGGCGGCCTGGCAGCAAGGTTTCAGCTTCGATGGCTGGGTGCACCAGCACAGCGGTAAAGGGCAACTGCCGGTGTGGTGGACACCGAATGTCATGCCACCAGAACGCCATACGGCCTACGCGGTTCAGTGGTGGTCACTGGCCACGGTAGCTTTCATTGCATTGTTGGTCGGCGCTAGACGGCTCAACGCCGATCGACGACGGTTGGGGCGGACCAGACCTGAGGAGCTATTGGGTAGAGGTCGTGGCGTACCGGACAAGGCAAACTCCAGGGCAGGGGAGGTTCGTGGATGATCGTTTCAGCACGCGTCAAATTGTTGGCTCTGATGGCTATCTTCGCTCTGCCCATGGTGGTGGCCTGGGCAATGGTCACCTTGCAGTGGGGGATCCCTGAGGGGCGCACAGCCCACGGCAATCTCGATGTGGAACTGCCGATGCTGGGTGAGTGGCCCATTGATCAGTTCCACAAGGAGGACGCCAGTGACTGGGTGATCGTCTATGACTGTGGTCAGCAATGTACCGAGGATGCTGATCGTTGGTGGCGGTTGCATCGTGCCCTGGGGCGAGAGGCGCATCGCCTGAGCCGGGTCAGGATTGGTGGCGATGGGGACGCCTTGCCTGGTGAGCATGTTGCGCACTGGCAGCAGCAGCCCGATTGGACCACTGACGGTCGTGTCTGGATTGGTGATCCCGAAGGCATGGTAATGCTCGAGTACCCATCGAATATTGAAACGGCTCTGGTGCTGGACGACATCGAGAAGCTGTTCAAGATGAATCCCGAGCCGGAATTCTCTCCGTTGGATGAGTCGTCCCGGGCGCTGTCGGTAGAACCAGCCGAGGAGACGCGTCATGAAAGCTGATCCCATGCCAGCAGACCGTCGGGCAGATGGAAACACCAAACGTATGGCGCTGCTGCGCACGTTGAGCCTTTGTGGCGCCATGTTTGCCGTGATCGTGATCCTCGCCGGAACCTGGACGCGACTTCTGGATGCCGGGTTGGGTTGCCCGGATTGGCCGGGTTGTTACGGGGCCCTTGTGGTGCCGGATGCCGAGATTGCCAGCCAGCATGCGTCAGGTGTGCCACTGGAGGCTTCCAAGGCATGGATGGAAATGATCCATCGTTACCTGGCCACCACGCTCGGCCTGCTGGGGCTGGTGTTGGTGGTGATCGGCTGGCGGATGCGTCGGCACACCGGCTTTCCCTGGCGGCTGATCGTGATGCTGTTCACCATGCTGATGGTGCAGGGGGCTTTTGGTGCCTATACCGTTACGCTCAAGCTCTGGCCGCAGGTCGTGACGCTTCACTTGCTGGGCGGTATCAGTGTGCTGGCGCTGTTCATCTGGCTACACCTGCGTTTGCGTCGATTCCATCAGCGGCGAGTTCTGGTGTCAGCGCCAATGGGGCGACTTTGGTGGGTGGCGGCAGCGCTGCTGGTGATGCAACTGGCGCTCGGTGGTTGGACATCGAGCAACTACGCAGGGATTGCCTGCCAGGGCTTCCCTACCTGTAATGCCCAGTGGTGGCCGGAAACCGACTGGGGCGAGGGCTTTCATTTGACTCAAACGGTTGGGCCCAATTACCTCCATGGTCAGCTGCATGCCGAGGCACGCAGTACCATTCATCTCGCTCATCGACTCGGTGCCGGAGCGCTGGCTCTGGCACTGTTCAGCCTGGCTTTTCGTTATTGGCGCGAGGTAGCAATGCGCCCCTGGTTGGCCAGCCTGGCGGCAGCTCTGGTGCTTCAGGCTGCACTTGGTATCGCCAACGTTCTGCTATGGTTACCGTTGGGCCTGGCGTTACTGCATACCGCCGGGGCGGTGCTGTTGGTGTTCGCCTTCAGCCTGGTGAGCTGGAAACTACGTCATCCAATACCGGCCAGGGCACGCCGGACTGCGGCTCTCGGCAAACGTGAGGAGTGGCTCCATGCGTGATGCGCTGCCATTACAGGTGGTCACTGCCGCTGAGCTTTGGCGTGATCTGATGACGCTCTGCAAGTGGCGTGTGGTGTCGGTGATGCTGGTATGCGCGCTGGTAGGGATGTTGCTGGCAGCGCCAGTACCGGCATTCAGCAATGTCGTTTTCGGTATTGGTGGTATTGCTCTGGCGGCGGCTGGAGCCGCTGCCATCAATCATGTCGTGGATCGCCGCCTGGATGCGCAGATGCTGCGTACCTCTCGCCGTCCTCTGGCCAGTGGTCGCATGACCTGGCCGTTGGCGCTGGGCTGGGCGGTGCTGCTGAGTGCGTCCGGAATCGCATTGCTCGCAGTAGCGGTGAACGCACTGACGGCGTGGCTCACATTGGCATCCCTGATCGGCTATGCACTGATCTATACGGTGTTCCTCAAGCGTGCTACACCTCAGAATATCGTGATTGGCGGCGTCGCAGGTGCTTCTCCGCCGCTGCTCGGCTGGACAGCGGTGACGGGATCCCTGGGGCCGGAGCCCCTGTTGCTGATGTTGATCATCTTCGCCTGGACGCCTCCCCATTTCTGGGCACTGGCAATCTACAAGCGTGACGAATACGCCGAGGCAGGGGTCCCCATGTTGCCCGTGACCCACGGCTGTGACTTTGCGCGCCTGCAGGTGTGGCTCTATGGCTGGTTGACTGTTGCCGCCACCTTGCTGCCGTTCTCTATCGGAATGAGTGGCTGGCCCTATCTAATCGGGGTAGTTGTCCTCAATATTCGCTTCATGATCTGGAACTTGAGAGTCTGGAAGGGGCATGATGGTCAGGCACCTCTGCAGGCTTTCTGGTTCTCCATTCATTACCTGCTGTGGGTATTCGTGCTGCTGCTGGCCGACCATTACCTGGCAATGGTGGTGGACTGAAGCAGATTCATGCGGGTGCGGCCGGTTGTCGCCCGGGAGATTTCCTACGACATTGTGGGGTTTCTCTGGCGATAAGGTTGTGTAAAATGCCAACCTTTTGAAGTGATGGGGAAATCATGTCCAACACCGTAGCACTGAGTCTGCTCGGCATCGGCACGGTCGTGATTGTTGCACTGGCGTATTACGCAATGTCCCTGCGCCGACAAGTGGCTCTTCGTGAAGCCTTTCGGCGTGATGAGGATCGTCGTGCGCGGGACAATGCCCTGGAGAATCTGGAGTTGGTCGCTTCAGCGCTGGTTCAGGGGCAGGTGGAGATCACCGAAGGCTGCTGGCGCATCAAGGTATTGCTGGAGATGCTGGATCCATCGCTATTGGTGCGCTCTGAGTTTCGTGTCTTTGCCGATGTTCATGAAGAGACCCGGCACCTGCATACTCACGACGCCCGCAAGGAATTGACTGCCAGACAGCGCTTCGCCGAGGACCGTCACAGGTTGTCGGTGGAAGACCGTTTACGCGAGGAAGTGCTGGAGGCGGCAAAGTTTGTACTGGACTTTCGGGCCCGTTACCCAGAGAGTCTCACTTGAATCAATTCGAACACTGTTCGAAGATGTCGGTGTGGGGGTATACTTGTAGCGTTCTCGTGGTGACTTGATATGGAAGTGTCATCAACTGGGTCGCACAATAGGCTGGCTGCTGCGTGATACCGCCACATGGCAAAGCTGTTGTGAAAGCGTGGGAAAACCGGGCTGTGGTACTGGCCAGGCATTATTTTTCATGCTTATCTTGCCATTGGGGAATTAGGGTACCTATCCTGTTTCTCGTCCGGCACAACATTGGACCCGCTGAAGAACAGGGTTACCCGGTATTCAGCATTGAGTGTCAAAAAAGAAGGAGTCTTACATGAAAAAATCAACGACTGGCTTGCTGCTCGGCTCTGCTCTGGTTGTCGGCCTTTCCGGCTGCGCCAGCTCTGCATCAACTGATACGAGCTCCAATGCCGACAAGGCATGGTATCAGCATCCGTTCGTCTGCGGCGTTGCCGGCGGCCTGATCGGTGGCGGTATCGGTTACGGTACTTCCGGCGAGAGCGACGAAGACACCGGTGCTGCTGTTGGCGCTACTCTCGGTACCGTTGCTGGCGCACTGCTGTGTGCAGAGCCCAACAAGGAGCCGGCGGTAGCTTCTCCGGTTGATTCCGATGGCGACGGCGTCTACGACGAAAACGACCAGTGCCCGGGTACTCCGGCTGGCGTTGCTGTCGACGCAGTCGGCTGCCCGCTGGATTCCGATGGCGACGGTGTGCCGGACTTCCAGGACCAGTGCCCGGGTACTCCGGCTGGCGTCAAGGTCAACGCTCTGGGTTGTGAAGCCGACCTCGTGCTGCGTGACGTGAACTTCGAGTTCGACTCCGCGACTCTGACTCCGCAGGCTGAGCAAGTGCTGCTGGGTGTGGCCGAGCCGCTGCGCAACAACTCGAACGTTGGCGTTGTCATCGAGGGTCACACTGACTCTACCGGTTCTGCCGAGTACAACAAGAAGCTGTCTCAGGAGCGTGCCGCTTCTGTTGCTCGCTTCCTGGCCAGCCAGGGCATCGACCCGAGCCGCATGCGTGCTGTGGGTTACGGTGAAGAGCAGCCGATCGCGTCCAACGAGACCGATGCAGGCCGTGCCGAGAACCGTCGCGTTGAGCTGGGTGAGTGGCAGTAATATTGCCATGAACCGGGTTTCCACCGGCCAGTGGCCGGGTTAAGGAGATTCTGCCGGCCTCTGGCCGGAGCGATGAAAGACGGGGCGCCTTCGGGCGCCCCGTTGTCGTGTGTGCTGTATGCACGACCTGGAGCGTTCCACGAGGGGGACGTCGCGCTCGGGGCAGGCCGGTGTTGGTCCTTCATGATTCGGCGCTAGGGCAGGAGGATGGTGATTGGCGATAGCCTCTGAGGGGCTGTTTCTGGTACGCTATGTCGCTGTTTCAACTCCTCGAATCCATCTGATGGCGGCATGTGGTCCCTGGTATGGATCACCACTGCTGCACAAGGACAAGCTTTCATGCCCATCGTGACACTGCCTGATGGCAGTCAGAGAACCTTCGACGAACCCCTGAGCATCATGGATCTGGCCGCCAGTATCGGCCCCGGCCTGGCCAAGGCCTGTATTGCTGGCCGTATTGACGGCGTACTGGTAGATGCTGCCGATGTGATCGAGCGTGATGCTCGAGTGGATATCATCACCGCTCGTGATGAAGACGGTCTGGAGATCATTCGTCACTCCTGTGCCCACCTGATTGGTCATGCCGTCAAGCAGTTATACCCGGAAGCTCACATGGCCATCGGGCCTGTGATCGAGGATGGGTTCTATTACGATATCGATTTCGGTAGATCGGTGACCCCCGAGGATCTCGAGGCCATCGAAGCCCGAATGAAGCAGCTGATTGACGAAGAGTATGACGTTGTTCGCGAGTATGTTGATCGCGACAAGGCGTTGGCTGCCTTCGTTGAGCGTGATGAACCCTACAAGCAGGAACTCGTGCGCGGGATTCCCGAGGGTGAGACCATTCGTCTCTATCATCACCAGGAATATACCGATATGTGTCGTGGGCCCCATGTGCCCAATACACGGCATCTCAAGGCGTTCAAGCTGACCAAGCTGGCTGGTGCCTATTGGCGCGGCAACGCCGAGAACGCCATGCTGACACGTATCTATGGCACTGCCTGGGGCGACAAGAAGCAGCTCAAGGCATATATCCAGCGTCTCGAGGAAGCCGAGAAGCGCGATCACCGCAAGCTGGCTCGCCGTCTGGACCTGTTCCACATGCAGGAAGAGGCGCCGGGGATGGTGTTCTGGCACCCCAATGGCTGGACGCTGTGGCAGGTGGTCGAGCAGTATATGCGTGGCGTCTACAAGGAAGGCGGCTATCAGGAAATTCGCTGCCCGCAGATCATGGATGTCTCGCTGTGGAAGAAGTCCGGTCACTGGGACAACTATGCCGATGGCATGTTCTTCACCGAGTCGGAAAAACGCGAGTATGCACTCAAGCCGATGAATTGCCCTGGCCATGTCCAGGTCTTCAATTCCGGGCTGCGTAGCTATCGCGAATTGCCGGTACGTTTCGGTGAGTTCGGTGGTTGTCATCGCAACGAGCCGTCCGGCGCGCTGCATGGTATCATGCGGGTAAGGGCCTTTACCCAGGACGATGGTCACGTCTTCTGTACCGAAGCTCAGGTCGAATCGGAGGTTACCAGCTTCCATCGGCAGGCCCTGAAGGTCTATAGTGACTTCGGTTTCGAGGATATTGCGATCAAGATTGCCCTGCGCCCGGACAAGCGCATCGGCGACGATGAGGTCTGGGATCGTGCCGAAGACGCTCTGCGCAGCGCCCTGAGCGCCTGCGATGTCGAGTGGCAGGAACTGCCGGGCGAGGGGGCCTTCTATGGTCCCAAGATCGAGTATCACATGAAGGACTGCCTGGGTCGCGAATGGCAGGTAGGTACCATGCAGGTTGATTTCATGATGCCGACACGTCTCGGTGCGCAGTATGTGACCGAAGAGGGCGAGCGCAAGCCGCCGGTCATGCTGCACCGGGCCATCGTGGGTTCCATGGAGCGCTTCATTGGTATCCTCATCGAGCACTATGCCGGGGCCATGCCGTTGTGGTTGGCGCCGGAGCAGGCAGTGGTGATGATCATCACCGATGCTCAACGCGAATATGCCGAAGCCTTGACCTCTCGCTTGCAGAATCTTGGCTTACGCGTCAAGTCGGACTTGAGGAACGAGAAGATCGGCTTTAAAATCCGCGAGCATACGTTGCAGAAGGTCCCTTATCTTCTTGTCGTCGGAGATAAGGAAGTCGAGGCCGACTCGGTGGCTGTGCGAACGCGCAGCGGTGAAAATCTGGGCACCATGACGGTGGATGCCTTCATCGAGAGAGTCCAGGCCGAGCGGTATTGAGGGTAGGCGGCATGTGGCCGCCGCCCGTTCGACATCTTCCAAGGCTAAAGTGGAGACGCAACCATCAAGCGTAGCAACCCAAGAGGACGCCCCCAGGAAAAGCGTCCGCCAATGAACGAGCGCATCACCGAGGATCAGGTTCGCCTGATCGCGAGCGACGGCGAACAGTTGGGCATCGTTGACACCAGCGAAGCTCTCGAGCGTGCCGAAGCCGAAGGGATGGATCTCGTCCAGATTTCCAACGCCGATCCTATCGTCTGCAAGATCATGGATTACGGCAAGTTCGTCTTCGAGCAGAAGAAGCAGAAGGCTGCTCAGAAGAAGAAGCAGAAGCAGATTCAGGTCAAGGAAGTCAAATTCCGGCCTGGCACCGACGAGGGTGACTATCAGGTCAAGCTGAAAAACCTGATTCGTTTCCTCGAAGGTGGCGACAAGGGCAAGGTCACCCTGCGTTTTCGCGGGCGTGAAATGGCGCACCAGGACCTCGGCCGCAAGCTGATGGAACGCATTGCCTCGGATCTCGAAGAGATCGGGACAGTGGAAGCCTTCCCCAAGATGGAAGGGCGCCAGATGATCATGATCATTGCCCCCAAGAAGAAGTGATCCGACGGCCAGTTGAACGGATTGCCGGTCTCACGGCCGGCAATAGGCCCCGGGTTTTCTAAAAAATATCGAGCGGAGTTTATCCTCATGCCGAAAATCAAGAGCAACAGTGGCGCAGCCAAGCGCTTCAAGAAGACTGCCAATGGTTTCAAGCATAAGCAGTCTTTCCGTAGCCACATTCTGACCAAGAAGTCCACCAAGCGTAAGCGTCAGCTGCGTGGCATGCAGCAGATCCACGATGCCGACAAGGCACTCGTGCGTCGCATGCTGCCGTACATCTGATCCTTGGTGAAACTTAATTAACGTCAGGAGAGTGCTATGACTCGTGTCAAGCGTGGTGTCGTCGCCCGTCGTCGTCACAAGAAGATTCTCAAGCAGGCCAAGGGTTACTACGGTGCCCGTTCGCGCGTTTTCCGCGTGGCCAAGCAGGCCGTCATCAAAGCCGGCCAGTATGCTTATCGTGACCGTCGCCAGCGCAAGCGTCAGTTCCGTGCCCTGTGGATTCAGCGTATCAACGCTGGTGCCCGCCTGCACGGCCTGTCCTACAGCCGCTTCGTTGGTGGCCTGAAGAAGGCTGGCATCGAAATCGACCGTAAGGTCCTGGCTGACCTGGCTGTTCACGAGAAGGCTGCATTTGCTGCCATCGTGGAAAAGGCCAAGGCTGCCCAGTAAGCGCGTCCGATTAGCGCGTCGCATCCCTGAAAGCAGGGGATGCCGAAGCATGATCGTCCCAGGGGAAGAGCAGCCGCTCTTCCCCTGTTTTTTTGCCTGGCCCAGTGACCGAGTACAGACTGGTGACAATGGGTAGGTTGGGATGATCGATACATACTAGATTGCAAGACCAACGACATCGGAGCTCTACGGATGGACCATCTACCTGTATTGGTTCAACAGGCTCGCGAGGCCATCACGGCCGCAGACAACATGGTGGCGCTCGACGAGATTCGAGTGCGTTATCTGGGCAAGAAGGGTGAGTTGACGGCGTTGCTCAAGGGGCTTGGCAAGCTGCCGCCCGAGGAGCGTCCGGCAGCCGGCGAGCAGATCAACCAGGCCAAGCAGGCGCTGGCACAGGAACTCGACACACAGCGCGAAGCGCTGGCCCGGGCGGAGCTGGAAGCACGCCTGGCGGCAGAGCGTGTCGATGTCACTCTGCCCGGGCGCGGTCAGCCCACGGGTGGCCTGCATCCCGTGACCCGTACCCTGGAGCGTATCGAATCGCTGTTCCGGCGTATCGGTTACGACGTTGCCGTTGGCCCGGAGCTCGAGGATGACTATCACAACTTCGAAGCCCTGAATATTCCGGCTCATCATCCGGCGCGAGGTATGGCGGATACCTTCTATTTCGATGCCACACGGTTGCTGCGCACCCACACTTCGCCGGTACAGGTGCGGACCATGAAGGCCGGTGAGCCGCCAATTCGTATCGTCTGCCCAGGCCGTGTCTATCGCAGTGACTCGGATCTGACTCATACCCCGATGTTCCACCAGGTGGAAGGCCTGCTGGTCGATGAGGGCGTCAGTTTCGCGGATCTCAAGGGGACTATCGAGGATTTCCTTCACGCCTTCTTCGAGCGTGATGACCTCTCTGTACGCTTCCGTCCGTCCTACTTCCCGTTCACCGAACCTTCGGCTGAAGTCGATATCGAGTGCGTGATGTGCTCCGGCGACGGCTGTCGTGTGTGCTCCCACACCGGTTGGCTCGAAGTCATGGGGTGTGGAATGGTGCATCCGGAAGTGTTCCGCCATGGCGACATTGACGCCGAGCGCTATACCGGCTTTGCCTTCGGTATGGGTGCGGAGCGTCTGGCCATGCTGCGCTATGGTGTCAACGATCTGCGCCTGTTCTTCGAGAATGATCTGCGCTTCCTCAAGCAGTTTCACTGACATTCGCCAGCAACAGAAGCAACAGGAGCCGAAATGAAAGTTTCCGAACAGTGGCTGCGCGAATGGGTCTCGCCGCAGCTTTCGACCCAGGGTCTGGCCGATCAGATCACCATGGCGGGTCTGGAAGTCGATGCAGTGGAGCCGGTCGCGGCAGATTTCACCAGAGTGGTGGTCGGTGAGGTCGTCGACAAGGTTCAGCACCCCGATGCGGACAAGCTGAATGTCTGCCAGGTGCAGGACGGCAGTGGCGAGACCGTGCAAGTGGTCTGTGGTGCGCCCAACGTCGCCATAGGGCAGCGTATTCCCTTCGCTCAGGTTGGCGCTGTGCTGCCGGGCGATTTCAAGATCAAAAAGGCCAAACTGCGCGGAGTCGAGTCCTTCGGCATGATCTGCTCAGCCTCGGAGCTGGGGCTTGAGGAGGGCACGTCGGAAGGTATTCTGGTTCTGCCTGACGAGGCTCCTGTGGGCACCTGCCTGCGTGAGTACCTCAACCTCGACGACCACACCATTGAAGTTGATCTGACGCCCAATCGCGGTGATTGTCTCAGTGTGCTGGGTCTGGCGCGGGAAGTGGGGGTTCTCAACCGTCTACCGCTGAATGCGCCGGAAGGCTTGGATGTTGCTGTTGGGCATGACGAGACCTTCCCGGTCAGGGTCGAGGATGCTGAACGCTGCCCGCGCTATATCGGTCGTGTCATCAAGGGGGTCGACATCAGCGCCGAGACACCAACCTGGATGGTGGAGCATCTGCGGCGCAGCGGGATTCGTGCCATCGATCCGGCGGTCGATGTGACCAACTACGTCATGCTCGAGTTGGGGCAGCCGCTACACGCCTTCGATCTGGCCAACCTCGACGGGGCTGTGGTCGTGCGCCTTGCCCGTCAGGGAGAGGAGCTGATGCTGCTCGACGGTCAACAGGTCAAGCTGGATGCCGGCACTCTGATCATCGCCGACGAGAAGGGACCTCTGGCCATCGCTGGGGTCATGGGCGGTGAGCACTCCGGGGTCAGCACCGCGACGCGGGACATCTTCCTTGAGGGTGCCTTCTTTACGCCGCTTTCTGTGGCTGGTCAGGCGCGCTCCTATGGCCTGCATACCGATGCCTCGCACCGCTTCGAACGGGGAGTCGATCCCGAGATGACGCGGCGCGCCATTGAGCGTGCGACCCAATTGCTGATCGATATCTGTGGTGGAGAGGCGGGTCCTCTCAATGAACAGGTTAACGACGCGCATCTGCCGCGTGGACGTGAGGTCACCCTGCGTGAAGAGCGTCTCGCCGCTGCCTTGAGCAAGCGGCTCGACAACGCTGAAGTCGCCGAGATTCTCGAGCGCCTCGGCATGGTTGTCGAGGTCGTGGACAAGGGTTGGACGGTCAAGGTGCCGAGCTGGCGTTTCGATATCAGCATCGAAGAGGATCTGATCGAGGAAGTTGCGCGAATTCATGGCTACAACCGATTGCCGGTGCGCCGTCCAGCCGTGCGTCTGGCGCTGGAGCCCGAGGCCGAGTCGCGTACTCCGCTGGCCCGTCTGCGTCGCCAGATGACTGCCCGTGGCTACCAGGAAGCCATTACCTACAGCTTCGTTGCCCCTGAGCTGCAGAAGACGCTGTTGCCCGAGGCGAAGTCACCAGTGCTGGCCAACCCGATCTCTGCCGACCTATCGGTGATGCGGGCCAGCCTGTTTCCGGGGCTGATTCGTGCGCTGGAGCACAACCTCAACCGTCAGCAGAGTCGTGTGCGACTATTCGAGAGCGGGCTGGTGTTCCGTGGTGAGCTTGATCATCTCGAGCAGATTCCCATGCTCGGCGCTCTGGTATGTGGGTCGCAATTGCCCGAAGGCTGGACCGGTGGTCGTGACAAGGTCGACTTCTTTGATCTGAAGGGAGATCTGGAGAGCCTTCTGGGCGTTGCCGGTGACGCTTCGGCCTGGCGATTCGAGCCGGGCGAGCATCCATCACTGCATCCGGGCCAATGTGCTCGCGTCCTGCATCGTGGTCAGGAAGCCGGCTGGATCGGGGCTCTGCACCCTGCGGCGCGTGCCAAACTGGGCCTGAAGGCAGAGGCCATTCTGTTTGAAGTGCGTCTCGATGCGCTGACCGAAGGACGTATCCCGGCGTTTACTCCATTGTCGCGTTATCCTGAGGTACGTCGCGACCTGGCCTTCGTCGTGGCAGAAACCACGCCGGTTCAGGCGTTGATGGACGCTGTACGTAGCGAGGCCGGGGAATGGCTGACGGATGTGGCGCTTTTTGACGTGTATCAGGGCAAGGGAGTTGCGGATCAGCATAAGAGTGTCGCTCTGGGCTTGACCTGGCAGCATCCTTCGCGCACGCTAAATGACGAGGAAATCAATCAGTTGGTCGATGCCATCGTGACCACGGCTCGACGGCGCCTGCAAGCAGAGCTGAGAGCCTGAGTGCAAGGAGCAGTATATGAGCGCTGAGGGGTGGCAAGACCATCACCATGAGGACGACAACATGGGAGCGTTGACCAAGGCTGAACTGGCTGAGCATCTGCACACCGAACTCGGTCTTTCCAAGCGGGAAGCGAAGTCCATGGTGGAGGCTTTCTTCGAGGAAATCCGCGGGTGCCTGCGCGAGAACGAACAGGTCAAGTTGTCCGGATTCGGCAACTTTGATCTGCGCGACAAGCGTGAGAGGCCAGGGCGCAACCCGAAAACCGGCGAGGAGATTCCGATCTCCGCCCGTCGTGTGGTGACCTTCCGCCCCGGGCAGAAGCTCAAGAGTCAGGTCGGGCACCCCGACTCCTGACCACAGGAGGCAAGACCTCGACAGCGCCCCTCCTTCAGGGAGGCGGCGCTGTTGTTGTTGCCTATTCCTTCTGATCGTTGAATATGTCCATTGAGTGGGAGCCGCACCATGCTGATTTCGCTGGCGGTATCCAACTATCGCTCGCTGCGTGACCTGCGAGTCGAACTGGGCGCGCTCAATGTCATTACCGGTGCCAACGGCAGCGGCAAATCCAACCTTTATCGTTCCTTGCGTCTGCTCGCGGCCACCGCCCAGGGCGACGTGGTGTCGGCGCTGGCCTGTGAGGGCGGATTGCCATCCTGTTTCTGGGCGGGCCCTGAACAGTTCTCGCGTAGTATGCGTGAGGGCCGAGAAGCGATTCAGGGCGGGCCACGTCAGCAGGCGGTGCGCCTCAAGCTCGGTTTCAGTGCCGAGGATTTCGGTTATCTGATCGAGTTGGGGCTGCCAAGGCCGGATGCGACCAGTCTTTTCAATCTCGACCCCGAGATCAAACGCGAAGCCATCTGGGTGGGCAGCGCCTGGCGACCAGCCAGTGCCGTGGTGGATCGGCGTGGACCACTGGTCAAGGTGCGGGAAGGGCGGCGCTGGGTCGTTGCCAGTGAACAGCTTGCCAGTTTTGATAGCCTGTTCAGCCAGCTCGCAGATGCGCGGGCGACGCCATTGGTGCTGGAGCTGCGTGAACGAATTCGCAACTGGCGCTTCTACGACCAGTTTCGTACCGACCCGGAAGCGCCGGCTCGACAGGTGCCGTTGGCAACGCGCACTCCGGTGTTGCATCACGATGGTCGTGACCTCATCGCAGCACTGCAGACCATTCGTGAAGTCGGCGATTCGAGCGCTCTCGATGAGGCCATCGAGGATGCTTTTCCTGGTGCGCATGTGCAGATTGATACCATAGGGGGCGGTCGTCTTGCGCTGGGCTTCCACCAGCATGGTCTGCTGCGGCCGTTGTCCAGCGCTGAGCTTTCCGATGGCACCCTGCGCTACCTGTTGTTGATGGCCGCATTGCTGACGCCACGCCCGCCATCTCTGATGGTGCTCAACGAGCCGGAGAACAGCCTTCATCCTGATCTGCTGCCGGCACTCGCCAGGTTGATCATTCGCGCCAGTGAGGCCACACAGTTATGGGTAGTAACTCATTCCACTCGACTGGTGGCGGCGCTCAACGGCTCGCAGCGCTGTCACGCGATCGAGCTGGACAAGCAGTTGGGCGAGACGCAGATCCTCGGTCGCGGCATTCTGGATATGCCTACCTGGCACTGGCCGTGACTTGCCGGTCAGGACTTCAGATACCCTGTTGCTCCAGCCACCACGTAATCACCACCTTGAACACATAGCCGAGCATGCCGGCGCCCAACACGACGAACATCATCAGGGTGCCGAAGCGGCCAGCCTTCGATCTGCGTGCCAGGTCGAGGATGATGAAGCACATGAACAGCATGAGTGCGCCGATCATGATCGGGGTGATCCAGGCGTCAAAGGTCTCTCGCATGGCAGGTTCCTGGTGTAGATCAAAGGGGACGATGACGCCATGGTAGCCTGAATGGTGGTTGCCCTGCAGCGTGGCGGTCCTGAGGACAGACTGTGGGGCGAGTGCGCCGACCAGGGAGGGCATGGTAGAATCTGCCCAGATTTTTCAGCCCATTCTTCTATAAGCCTAGCCTCACATGCCTACTCTCAAGATACTTGTCGGCACCATGTATGGTGGTGCGCTGGACGTGGCCGAACAGGTCAAGCCGTTGTTCGAGGATGCCGGTTACGAGGTGCAGATACTCGACCAGCCCGGCCTCGCGGATATCACCGGGGAGGATACCGACCTGGCGCTGTTCTGTGTGTCGACCACAGGAAGCGGTGATTTTCCCGGGAACTTCGTCCCCTTCGTCAGAGAATTGCAGGACCAGAGTCCAGGCCTGCCGAACCTGCGGTATGGCCTGATTGCCATGGGTGACAGCTCCTACGGCGACACCTTCTGCGGCGCCGGAAGGCGCCTTGACGAGATTCTCCGGGATCAGGGTGCGACACGGCTCGATGAGCGCCTCGAGATCGATGCCATGGAAACCTTCATGGCTGATGATGCGGCCTTGCCTTGGGTCGAGGGTTGGATCAGCGCACAGAACCTCAAGGTGGCCTGATGAGTGGCACAGGAATCTCCGGTCGGAAAGTGGCCAGCCCGGCACGCTTGAGCCTGATGGTCGGGCTGATGGTGGTGCTGGCGTTCACCCTGCCGCGTTACTCCGTGGCTGGACATGCCACTCGGGAAACGCTTGGCTGGATTGTCCTCGCGGTGCTGGCGATTGCCAGCGTAGTACAGTGGTGGTTTCTCGATGGCTCGGGACGTTCACGCTTTCTGCGTCTGCTGTTCACCCTGTTTGGCTGCCTGGTGGTCGGCATGCTTGGCATGATTGCCTGGAAGACGGTGGGTGGAGGTGTGCCGCTGGGATTTGCCACCCTGTCTCAGGGAGCGACTGCCGGTGTACTGTTGCATGCCATCGTTCTGGTGTTCGCACGCAAGGATTGAGACGACATCCTGTCAGGTTCAATCAACAGGTTTCAGGTGGAACGAAGCGGCCCGAGTCTTCTGGACTCGGGCCGCTGTCGTTTGTCGTTACTGTAATAGCGAATAGCGCATTGGTGAGGACTACCGGCTCAAACGGCGCTGCCCAGGGTATAGCAGGGCACGTAGTCACCGGTGAGCTTCATGCGACCCTGGGCCACAAAGGATGTCAGCAGGTCATCCAGCCGAGCCATCAGGTCGGCATCGGCATGCAGGCGGAATGGGCCATGGGCCTCGATGGCGCGTAGCCCCTGTTCCTTGACGTTGCCGGCGACGATACCCGAGAAGGCGCGGCGTAGATTGGCCGCCAGCTCATGCTTGGGCAGCTCGCGACGCAGCGCCAACGACGCCATGGCCTCATGGGTCGGAGTGAAGGGTTCCTGAAAATCGCGAGCAATGGTCAGCCGCCAGTTGAAGTGGAAGGCATCCTGACGTGAGCGGCGGTATTCGCTGACCTTGTCGATGTCGGCGCGCATGGCCCTTGCCACAGCAGCCGGGTCATCGACGATGATGCGATACAGGCTACGTACGGACTCACCGAGGGTGTAGACCAGGAATTCGTCAATGCGCTCGAAATAGTCTGCAGCACTCTGTGGTCCGGTGAAGATCAATGGTAGTTGCATGTCGGCGTTGTCGGGGTGCAGCAGAATGCCGAGTAGATAGAGAATCTCCTCGGCAGTTCCCACGCCTCCGGGAAAAACGATGATACCGTGTCCCAGTCGTACAAAGGCTTCGAGACGCTTCTCGATATCCGGCATCACCACCAGCTCATTGACGATGGGGTTGGGGGCCTCGGCGGCGATAATGCCGGGTTCCGATACCCCCAGGTAGCGTCCCGCGCGATATCGCTGTTTGGCGTGGGCGACGTTGGCGCCCTTCATGGGCCCCTTCATTGCGCCCGGACCGCAGCCGGTACAGATGTCGAGGTCACGCAGGCCAAGTTGGTAGCCCACGTGCTTGGTGTAATCGTATTCCTCGCGTGAGATCGAGTGACCGCCCCAGCAGACCACCAGACTGGGGTCCAGGCCCGGTTTGAGCGTCCCGGCCTTGCGCAGGATATGGAACACGGCGTTGGTGGTGCCTTCGCCGGTGGAAAGGTCGAAGCGGTCGTGGCTCTGGATCTCGTTGTAGACGTAGACAATGTCGCGAAGTACGGACGAGAGGTGCTCGCGGATACCGCGAATCATACGCCTATCGACGAAGGCCTCGGCAGGTGCGCTGGTCAGCTTGAGGCGCACACCTCTGTCCTGCTGCTGTACTTCGATATCGAAGTCAGGGTAGGTCTCGAGCAGGGCGAGACCATCATCCATGGGATTCCCCGAGTTCAGCACTGCCAGGGCGCAGCGGCGCAGGATTTCGTGCAGGCCAGTCTGAGAGGTGTCGCGCAGGCGGTTGACCTCGTGCTGGGAGAGGATTTCAAGACTGCCTTCCGGGGAAATGGTGGCAGAAATGGTCTCTGGCATTGGTGGCTTCCTTGTCAGGGCGTGCTGGCCTGTTGGCACGCCTGGTTGAAGAATTGGCGAACGGCGGTCTGGTCGGTTTCGCTCATGCCGTCCTGGGCAAAGGTATCGTCCAGCCAATCATGAAAGACGGCGTCGAATTCCTCGCCGTCCACATCCGTTGGATCGTAGTCGAGTTGATCGACGACGAGCAGGACCTGCGGAATGAGATAGCCCAGCGGAAAGAGGTCGTCGGCGCCGGCCTCTCGCTCCATGGACAACAGGGCTTCATGGATGGCGTCGGCGCGGGCGGCGATAGGGTCAGACATAAAAAGGGCTCTCGAACGGGTCAAACAGGTTTATACAGCCAGTGCTGTACGAATTGGCTGATGTCGATGCTAACACGAGCGGCAGGCCCGCGGGCAGCGCTGCCGGAGATGCAGCAAAGTGGTAGAATATATGCGCTTTCCCGGACTGGCCGATTGCTCATGTTCAATGCCCAATACTTCCGCACCTTCATCACTCTGGTCGAGACCGGCAGTTTCACCGGCACGGCCAGGCGCCTGTCGATGACTCAACCCGGTGTGAGCCAGCATATGCGCAAGCTGGAACAGTATCTCGGCAAGCCGCTGATCGAGCGTCAGGGCCGACGCATTCGCCTCACCGAAGCGGGACGCCGCGCGCATGATTATGGTGTCAGGCTGTTTTCCGAGCATGAGCAGTTCCGGCATTCGCTGGATGATGACAGCCTGTTCAGCGGTGAGTGCCGTATTGCCTCCACCGCCAGCATCGGCGTGATGCTGTATCCTTTCCTGCTTGGCCAACAGCAGTTGAACCCCGGACTCAGCGTGACCTACTGCTTTGCCTTCCAGCCTGAGATCATCACCGATGTCATCACCGGTCGCCATGACGTAGGTGTGGTAACCGAGCAGCCCCGCGACGAGGCGGTCGATGTCGAGGCCTGGTATGACGAACCCCTGTGTCTGGTGGTGCCGGCGGATTTCGCAGGAGGCTCGCTCAACGACCTGTTGGGCCTGGGGTTCATCAATTACAGTGAAGGGCTCGACAAGGCGCGTGCACTACTCAAGGCCAACTTTCCCGAGGAGTTTCGCTCCATGAGCCAGTTCCCCAGTCAGGGGTTCACCAACGAGGTGGGCATGGTGCTGGATGCTGTCGCGCGGGGACTTGGCTTCAGCGTGGTGTCACGCCTGGTACTGGAAACCTCACCCTGGCAGCGCCAGGTACGTGAGCTGCCTTTGTCGCAACCAGTCGATGAGACCTTCTATCTGATCAGTCGTCGCGAGGCTAGAGTGCCGGGGCGCTATTTCCGGTTGTTGGAGGCCTTTCGTGAGCAGCGGCGTCTGGAGCGCTTCGGCCATCCGGATAATCGCCAGCCTGGCGAGCAGGAGATTGTCGGCGGGAGTTGATGCCGCTCCCTTGTCTTCAGGGGAAATTGTATTCAGAGGCAATGGTATTTCGGGGCACCTGTTTTCCAGCGGACCTGTCATCCAGGGGACCTGTGTTCCCGGGTCATCCGAGCACGCGTTCAGCAAGCCTCTTCTGACGGTCTGCACCGCCTCCCTGCACTTATTAACATGGCAATCAAATAGCTCATCCTGATCGATTTGATTGTCGTCCGCACCCCACTGGTGCAGATGCGCGGATCTGCTGGTGTGGTGCGGTCTCGCGTCGGCCTGATGGCCGACGGCGGCACGTCCCTGTGCCGCCATTAACCCAACATGAAAGCATGCCGGGTTAATAAAACCCGCACTTTAAAACCAAAGCACCCCGCCGAAGCGGGGTGTTGGTCTTTCAATTGACCGAAGGCATCAGTCGCGATATTCGTCGATGCTCGGGCAGGAGCAGATCAACTGACGGTCGCCCAGTACATTGTCGACACGGTTGACGGCGGGCCAGTACTTGGCAGCCTTGACTGCCTCGGACGGGAAGGCGCCGACCTCGCGGGAGTAGCCGCGTGTCCACTCTCCATCCATCAGGTCAGCCATGGTGTGCGGTGCATGCACCAGGGGGTTGTCCTCGACGCTCCACTCACCATTTTCCACTTTGGTGATTTCCTCGCGGATCGCAATCATGGCATCGCAGAAGCGATCCAGCTCGTAGAGCGACTCCGACTCGGTTGGCTCGATCATCAGTGTGCCGGGCACCGGGAAGGACATGGTTGGCGCGTGGAACCCATAGTCGATCAGACGCTTGGCGATATCTTCCTCGCTGATGCCGGAAGCGGCCTTGAGCGGTCGAATATCGATGATGCACTCGTGAGCCACGGTGCCGTTCTGCCCCTTGTATAGTACCGGGTAGTGCTCGCCCAGGCGGCGGGCGATGTAGTTGGCACCGAGAATGGCCAGTTCGGTGGCTTCACGCAGACCGCGTGCGCCCATCATCTTGATATAGGCCCAGGAGATCGGCAGGATCGAGGCCGAGCCAAAGGCAGCCGCGGAGACTGCGCCGGAGTCGGCTTCAACGCCGTCGAGTGGCGTGACCACATGGTTGGCGACATAGGGGGCGAGGTGTGACTTGACGCCGATCGGGCCCATGCCCGGGCCGCCGCCACCATGAGGGATACAGAAGGTCTTGTGCAGGTTGAGGTGGCTGACATCGCCGCCGAAGTCGCCGGGGCGTGCCAGACCGACCTGAGCATTCATGTTGGCGCCGTCGATGTATACCTGACCACCGTTGGCATGCACGATCTCGCAGGCCTCGCGGACGCCTGCCTCAAAGACACCGTGAGTAGACGGGTAGGTGAGCATGATCGCGGACAGGTTGTCGGCGTGCTGCTCGGCCTTGGCGCGCAGGTCAGTGAGGTCGATGTTACCGCTGTCGTCACATTCCACCACCACCACTTTCATGCTGCACATGGCGGCGGATGCCGGATTGGTTCCGTGGGCAGAGCTGGGGATCAGGCAGATGTCACGGTGTCCTTCGCCCTGGGCGGCCTGATAGCGGCGAATCGCCACGAGGCCGGCGTACTCGCCCTGCGCACCGGAATTGGGCTGCATCGAGATGTGGTCGTAACCGGTGATCTCGACCAGGAAGGCGGCCAGTTCATCGATCATCTGACGGTAGCCGGCGACCTGATCCTTGGGCGCAAAGGGGTGAATTCGCGCAAATTCCGGCCAGGTGATCGGCATCATTTCGGTGGTGGCGTTAAGCTTCATGGTGCAGGAGCCCAGCGGAATCATTGCGTGGGCCAGCGACAGATCCTTGTTCTCGAGACGCTTCAGATAGCGCAGCATCTCGGTCTCACTGCGATAGCGCTGGAAGGTCGGGTGATTCAGGAAATCGCTGCTGCGCTGGCAGGCCGCCGGAACGCCACTGGCCTGGTCGGCGACCACGCCGTCGTCGAGTTCACGAACACCAAGGCCGTGCTCCTCGCCGAGCAGCACGTCGAAGAGGGCGTCGAGGTCGTGAGCGGTAGTGGTCTCGTCCAGGCTGACACCGACATCACCGTTGTCGAAGTAACGCAGGTTGAGGTCGTGGGTCATGGCGCGACCAAGTATCTTGCCACGATCAACCCCTGTCAGGCGCAGGGTGTCGAACCAACTGTCATTGACCAGTTGAATGCCTTTCTGTTGCAGGCCACGCGCCAGAATGGTGGTCAGGCGATGAATGCGCCCGGCGATGGTGCGCAGGCCTTCCGCACCGTGGTAAACGGCATAGAAGCCGGCAATATTGGCCAGCAGTGCCTGGGCGGTACAGATGTTGGAGGTGGCCTTCTCGCGGCGGATGTGCTGCTCGCGAGTCTGCATCGCCATACGCAGGGCGGTGTTCCCGCGGGCATCCCGCGACACGCCGATGATGCGGCCGGGGATCGACCGCTTGAGCTTGTCGGTAGTGGCGAAGAACGCCGCATGTGGACCACCGAAGCCCATCGGTACACCAAAACGCTGCGATGAACCGAGCACGATGTCCGCTCCCAGTGCCCCCGGTTCCTTGAGCAGTACCAGAGCCATCAGGTCGGTGGCGACACAGGTCATCACGCCACGCTGGCGAGCCGCGTCGATCAGTGGTGCGATGTCGTGGATACGGCCATCGTTGCCCGGATACTGAAGCAGGGCACCGAAGACATCGTGCTCGGCGAGGGTGTCGGCCGGCGCACTGATGATCTCGTAGCCGAACCAGGCCGCACGGGTGCGCAGTACGTCCAGGGTCTGGGGGAAGACATCCTCGGCGACGAAGAAGGCGTTGCTCTTCGATTTCTTGTTCGAGCGGCGGCACAGCGCCATGGCTTCAGCGGCGGCAGTGGCTTCGTCGAGCAGTGAAGCATTGGCCAGTTCCATGCCGGTCAGGTCCATGACCATCTGCTGGAAGTTGAGCAGACCCTCCAGGCGCCCCTGGGAAATCTCCGGCTGATAGGGAGTGTAGGCGGTGTACCAGCCCGGGTTTTCCAGCACGTTGCGCTGAATGACTGCCGGCAGGTAGGTATCGTAGTAGCCCTGACCGATATAACTGCGTGCAACGCGATTCTGCCGCGCCAGGCGGTAGAGATAGTCGAGGGCTTCCGCTTCGGCCTTGGGTGGATCAAGGTCCAGTTCGCGTCCGAGACGGATGTTGGCAGGCACTGTGCGATCGATCAGCGTTTCTACGCTATCCATGTCCAGGGCGGACAGCATGGTGAGGCTGTCGTCCTTTCGCGGTCCATTATGGCGACGAATGAAGGCATCGTGATCGGCCAGTTCGGCCAGGTGGCGTGTATCAAAAGCCATGGAACACCCTGGTAGCGTGATGGGCACATGGCCCATTGGTGAACGAAGCGCAGTGTGCGCGGGTTGGTAGTGCAATCAGGTTGATGACCGCTGCCTGCGAGAGGCGGGCAGCGGTGTATCCATCCTCTGATCGGATGGGCAAGGGGAATCAGCCCTCGGCGTCGATGACCGCCTGGTAACCGTCGGCGTCGAGCAGATTGTCGACAGCGCTTTCGTCATCGAGACGGACCTTCATGATCCAGCCATCTTCATAGGGAGCGTCGTTGACAGTCTCCGGCGCATCTTCCAGTGCTTCGTTCACTTCGACGACTTCACCGTCGACCGGGGCGTAGAGGTCGGAGGCCGCCTTGACGGATTCGATGACACCGAATTCGTCGCCACGAGCCAGCGACGTGCCGACTTCCGGAAGTTCAACGAAGACCACGTCGCCCAGGGCTTCCTGAGCGTGGTCGGTGATGCCGATGGTCACGGTGCCGTCGCCGTTGTCCAGAATCCACTCGTGGCTATCGGTGTAGCGCAGATTGGCGGGAATAGAGCTCATCACGATTTCCTATACGAAAATTGGTTTTCCGATGGTGCGCATGCTAACGCCAAAAAAGACGTTTTGCGAGTCCCAGTATCAATAAGTGTTCCCTGAGAATTCGGGATGCGCCGAAATCCTCTGCTGTAGATTGGAACGTCAGGCGCGCCGCGTCCAGTAGCAATATGGTCATGATGTCGAGGAAAGGAGGTACAGGGCAGAGGATAGCCTTCCGGCCGATAAATGTGATGGTCGCTGACTATTCCTGCAACGGCATCCGAGTATCCAGGCGCGACAGTTATCCGTTGGGCCAGGGAGGGATTGCACCCCGGAGAGACTCGCACTAGAGTGTCGCAGGTTTCTTATAAGAAATTAATTGCGAGAGACAGAAACGTTGAGCTCTTGCGTGGTAGCAGCGTGGACCGATGCTGCTGGTGCGAATTCGCTTCTATCCGCTATCGTAAGCGGGTTCGCACTGTCTATGCTGCCAGGGGAGGTCGGGCGTCGTCGCGGTTGATGTCTGGCTTGCCGCATCCGACAGATCGTCAGTGCATAAAAACAACTTGCCTTTGCAAAGGGAGACTTCCGTGGAAGCACTCAACAATATCTTCACTGCCATCAATGGTGTGGTGTGGGGACCCCTGATGTTGATCCTGCTATTGGGGGTGGGTATCTATCTCCAGGCAGGTCTCAAGATAATGCCGATCCGCAAGCTGGGGACCGGTTTCAAGCTGATGTGGGCGGGGCGTGAGAGCAAGGACGACAGCAAGGATGGTGAGGTCTCGCCATTCAACGCCTTGATGACAGCACTTTCGGCCACTATCGGTACCGGCAACATCGCCGGTGTGGCGACTGCCATTGCGCTGGGTGGTCCGGGGGCCGTGTTCTGGATGTGGATCACGGCGCTGGTCGGTATGGCAACCAAGTTTGCGGAGGCAGTTCTCGCCGTGCGCTATCGCGAGACTGACTCCACTGGTAATCATATCGGTGGGCCGATGTTCTACATCAAGAACGGCCTGGGGCGTAAGTGGCTGTGGCTGGGTGGTGCCTTCGCCTTCTTCGGTGCTGTGGCTGCCTTCGGTATCGGCAACACGGTGCAGTCCAATTCGGTGGCTGACGCGCTGGACTCGAGCTTCGGTGTTCCGCCCTGGGTGACCGGTCTGGTTCTGATGCTGCTGTCCGCCGCAGTGATTCTTGGTGGTATCAAGCGAATCGCCAAGGTGGCCGGTAAACTGGTCCCGATCATGGGGATTGCTTATATCATCGCTGGTGTGGTCGCGCTGATTGCCAATGCCGACCAGATCATTCCGGCCTTCGGCAAGATCTTCTACTATGCCTTCAACCCGCATGCGGCCATGGGTGGCTTCGCAGGCGCGGCGGTCATGGCTGCCATTCGCTTTGGTGTTGCGCGAGGCATCTTCTCCAATGAGGCAGGTCTGGGGAGTGCGCCAATTGCCCACGCAGCAGCTCAGACGAAGAACCCGGTGCGTCAGGGCCTGATTGCCATGTTGGGGACCTTCATCGACACCATTGTAGTGTGCTCGATTACCGCGCTGGTCATCCTCACTTCGCCGATCTGGGAAGAGGGTGTGCAGGGGGCTACGTTGACGGCACAGTCATTCAGCCATGCTCTGGCAGGCACCTCGGGTGACAGCATTGTTGCCATCGCTCTGGCCGTTTTCGCCTTCACCACCATTCTTGGCTGGTCGTTCTATGGCGAGAAGTGTTTCCAGTTCCTGTTCGGTACCCGGTCGATCATGCTCTACCGCATCCTGTTCGTGCTGGCCGTACCGGTGGGCGCCATGGCCAATCTCGGTATCATCTGGCTGATGGCGGATACCTTCAATGCCATGATGGCCATCCCCAACCTTATCGCCCTGGCGCTGTTGTCGCCGGTGGTATTCAAGCTGACCCGCGACTACTTCGACGGCAAGGATATCCTGCCCGGAGAAGACCTGGGCCACGATAAATCCTGAATCCGGCTGGACCTTGAGGCGCCCCGCGGGGCGCCTCTTCGCAATGGGCCGGTTGTTGAACGACAGACGAGTGAATTCGCCATGACAGAACTCAAGACCACACCACTTCACGCACTGCACCAGGAGCTGGGAGCGAAACTCGTGCCCTTTGCCGGTTATGAGATGCCAGTACAGTATCCGTTGGGCGTCAAGAAGGAGCATGAGCATACCCGTGCCGCCTGTGGCTTGTTTGACGTCTCGCACATGGCGCAGATCCTTATCCACGGGGAAGACCCGCTGAGAGCACTGGAGACACTGGTGCCTGCGGATCTGGTGGGTCTTCCGATTGGTATGCAGCGTTATGGACTATTCACCAGTGAAGATGGTGGCATCCTGGATGATCTGATGACAGTCAATGCCGGCGATCACCTCTATCTGGTGGTCAATGCTGCCTGCCGCGATCAGGACCTGGCACACCTGCGCCGTGGTCTTGCCGAGCATGAGGTCGAGGAGCTGGATCGAGGTCTGCTGGCACTGCAGGGGCCGAAGGCGGCAACAGTCATGGAGCGTTTGTGCCCCGCTGCCTGCAAGCTGGTGTTCATGCAGCATGCGCGCTTCGAGATCGAGGGCATTGAGGTCTGGGTCAGCCGGAGTGGCTACACCGGTGAAGACGGTTTCGAGATTTCAGTACCTGCGGATCAGACCGAGTCCCTGGCGCGTTTGTTGCTGGCCCATGAGGAAGTCGAGGCGATTGGTCTGGGGGCACGTGACTCGCTCCGTCTCGAAGCTGGGCTGTGCCTCTACGGTCATGACGTCGACACCACGACCACACCAGTGGAAGCCGGTCTGATCTGGGCAATCGGCAAGCCGCGTCGCCGTGGCGCAGAGCGTGCGGGTGGGTTCCCCGGTGCAGATGTGATCCTCCATCAGATCGAAGTCAAGAATCATCAGCGCAAGCGCGTCGGGCTGTTGGCCGAAGGCCGTGCTCCGGTACGCGAAGGCGCTGAGCTGTACAGTGAAGCCGGTGATCATATCGGTACGGTCACGTCCGGCGGCTTTGGTCCCACTGTCGGCAAGCCGGTGGCCATGGCATACGTTGCCATTGAGCAGGCCGAGATCGGCAATACGGTCTTCGCCGAAGTGCGTGGCAAGCGCCTACCAATGACAGTCAGTAAGATGCCGGTGATCACGCCGGGATATTATCGGGGCTAGGGCTACGAGCTTCGAGCTTCGAGCTTCGAGCTTCGAGCGGTTCAGTGCAAGGCTGGTCGCTCGCCACTCGTAGCTCGAGGCTTACCGCTTACCCTTCGACCCACCGATAAGTCAGATTGATGCGTTCGCCGTCGATGCGGCGTGGCAGCAGGGCGTGTTCGAGCTGTTGCTGAATGCCGGGTCCCATCAATAGCAGGCTACCGTGTTCAAGCCAGACGTTGAATGCCGCTCGCGAGCGGTCTTTCCAGCGAAACCGTAGCGGACGTGCGACTCCCAGGCTGATCGAGGCAATGCAGGGCCGTTCTCCCAGCTCGGCTTCGTTGTCGCTATGCCACCCCATACGCTGCTCGCCGTTTCGGTAACGGTTGAGCAGCAGGCTGTTGAAGCGCCAGCGCCCAGGCTGGACGCGAGCCAGGTGTTGTTCAATCTGCTGTCGCAATTGCATCGCCAGGGGATGCCACGGGCTGGGTTGGAACCATTGCCCGGAATAGCGATAGGGGTGATCCCCCATCCATACCTGCTGGCGGGGAATGCGTACGCGGCGCCCATGAACCTGGATCTCCGGAGATTGCCAATCCAGCTCGTGGCTGAAACGGGTCAGAGCGTCACTGGCCTGATGCGCGGACAGGAAGTCGGGGAGGTAATGAAGGCGAGGCGAGTCGAGCAGGCATTCGCCAGGCAATATCGTTGAGTGGGACATGGTTGCAGCATGCCATGCCGATATTCATGCTGCCCAGTGCGGACTGGCGTGGCTCCTTCAAGGTGCGCCCTGGACCACCAGCAGCGTGGTGGGAGACAGGGCCAGACTGGCGACAGCAAAACCATAGCCGAGTGCTGCGCCTGCCATCACATCGCTGATGTAGTGCAGGCCGAGACCGACACGGGAAAAGGCAATCAGAGCGGCCAGCGGCACCAGCCAGGGTAATAGCAGAGGGCTGTGTGCTGCGACCAGCACACAGAACATGATGGCATGCATGGTGTGGCCGCTGGGAAAGCTGTAGCGGTCCCGTGCCGGCTCGTTGCAGAGGATGCTCTTGCCGAAGGTGATGAAGGGGCGCTCGCGACACAGCCGAGTCTTCACCAGCTTGTACACCGCAATGGCCACGAGGGCGGTTACAGTGTACTCGAGCATCAGGCGCACTCCGATGTCACGTCCATGAATGGCCGGTTGTGCGGCAATCAGGGCCACCCATACCGGCCAGTCACCGAGCTTGCTGGCAAGCTTGAGTGTCGATAGCCAGGGCCGGTGGATCGACAACCCTGCCATGCGTTGGCAGAGGTGCCACTCCAACATGTCGAGACGGTCAAACACCTGCGGGGTTCGAGATGGCATGGCGGGACTCCCTTGCAGTGCGGTGGGCATCGAGGAAGGTCTTGGCAATGGCGGACCAGCGATAGGTCAGGGCACGTTGACGGGCGGCTCTTCCCAGGCGGGCGTAACGCGCCTGTTGCTGGCACAGCTCCACTGCCGCCTGGCGAAATCCCTGGCTGTCGTCGGCGTCCAGACTCAGGCCATCCTGGTCGTGACTGATCAGTTCAGCGCCGGCGGCATGCCGATAGGCCACGACCGCCAGACCACTGGCCATGGCCTCGAGAATGACATTGCCCCAGGTCTCCGATAGCGACGGGAAGATGAAGATATCGGCGCTGGCATAGTGGGTCTGGAGGTCCGTTGACGGGATGAAACCGGTGAAGATGGCATCCGGCAGGGCCTTCTGCAGCGAAGCCTTGCCGGGTCCGTCTCCGACAATTACCAGGCGCAGATCTGGACGAGCCTCCTGCATGTCGAGAAAGGTGTCGCGCAACAGGTCCAGGTTCTTTTCCGGGGCTAGACGGCCGACGTAGAGCGCGACGGGCTGATGCGCGTTGGCCCCCCAGCTGTCTCGCAACGTCTGGTCGCGCTTGTCTGGAGTGAAGCGATCACCTTCAATGCCCCGAGCCATCACACTGACCCGCTCGAAGCCGCGGCGAGTCAGATCTTCCGCCTGCAGATGAGTTGGTACCAGGGTAGCGTCACAGCGGTTATGGAACTGACGCAGGCGCTGGCGGACCAGCGGCGACAGCCAGGCGACCCCATAGTCGTGGCAGTAATGGTCGAAGTTGGTATGCCAGCCGCTGACCACTGGAATCGATAGACTTTCTGCGGCACGCAGCGCCGACCAACCCAGCGGACCTTCGGTGGCGATGTACACGGCATCGGGGCGCTGTTGTTTCCAAAGGCGCTTGATGGCACGACCGGAAGGCCAGCCGATGCGGACTTCACGGTATCCAGGCACCGACATGCCACGCACCTGCACCTCCGCCTCGATGCCTTGTGCCGCAGGGGCATCGGCCATCGCCGGGCGTGGGCGAACCAGCTGTAGAGTGACACCCATCTCTCGTAGCTCGTGACTTATGCGGCCAAGAGTGTGTGCAACGCCGTTGATATCGGGGGACCAGGTTTCGCTGACCAGACAGATTCGCATGGGGTTCCTCGTGCCAACAGGGCCATGAACGGCCACCTTTTTCACAAGGGTGGGGGGGATTCGTGACAGAAGAGGGTCAATTGGATGAAGACCCTGTGACGCTCCAGGAGAGCGCCACAGGTTGGGGCAATCAACGACGGCGGTAAAGGAATCGAAGAATAAGGATCAGCGAAGGATCGTATTCGGGTTGATCGGCTTGCCGCCATGACGCATATCGAACAGCAGATCGTAACGCCCGGTGCTGCTGTGACGTCCTACCCGGCACAGTGGCGTGCCGGCAGAGACCTGCTGGCCACTCTTCACCAATACACTGTCACACAAAGCATAGACACTCTGCAGGTTGTCGCTGTGGTGGACGATCACCACCTTGCCGAGTTGACGCATGCTGTCGGCAAAGCTGACCTCTCCGTTGGCGACGGCTCTGGCTTCCGCACCTTCATCGGTGGCCAGCAACATCGGTTGCAGTACGCCCCTGGCATCCGGTCCGTAGTTGCGCACAATGCGGTAATCCTCCAGCGGCCAGGGCCAGCCGCGTGCCGTGGAAGGCACCTTGCCCGGGTTCGGCAATCTGGCCGACGCTGAAGACGTTGATGGCGCAGCCGTGGAAGGGGACGCCGCCGTCTTGCTGCCTGATGTCAGAGGTACCTGGACCAACTGGCCGACGCGCAGGTTGGTCGCGGAGACGCCAGGGTTGGCGCTCTGGATGCGGCGAGCATTGGCACCGAAATGACGCCCTATCGACGAATAGGTGTCACCCGGGCGAATCTGGTAGCGGTAGGGGCCCCCAGAGGGGGCACGCTCCTGTTGGCTGGGCACCAGCAGTCGTTGACCCACTGCGAGCCCACGTGCATCGGCGCTCGGATTGAAGCGTTGCAGACGTAACAGCGGAACCCCGGCGCGTGACGCGATGCTGCCGAGGGTGTCGCCACGCTGCACGGTAATCCAATGGCCGGCGATACTGGCACTGGAAGAGCTGATGGTCTGGCCACTGGACGGGCCCGACGTACCGCCCGACTGGCTGGCACAGCCGACCAGAGCCAGTGCAATTACCAACGGTGCGAGTCGAGTGAGGCGTCCTTTTCTCGCCACAGCGCGTTCAGCCATGAATGGAAGCGTTCCTTGTAGTCCGAGTCGTGATGATACATGCCATCGAGCATCCAGTCGGCAATTTCCAGTGTGCGAGCCTCCAGCCGAATGCCCTGTTCGCGGCCACACAGAAATTTCCAGAAGCTGGGCTTCGGGGATTGGTAGTCGATGGTCACATCGATGATACCCGTGAGGCGGTCGCCAAGCAGGTTGAGGACCTGTGCTATACCGCCAGCCTTGGGTCTGAGCAAATGGTTGAAGGGGCTCTGTCTGGCGTCACGTTTGGCCTCGGTAAATCGAGTCCCTTCAACGAAGTTGATGATGGCGAGAGGGGTGTCCTGCGCTCGTTCGCACATGCGCTCGGTGGCCTTGCGATCACGCTTGGCCAGCGCAGGATTGCTGTCGAGCTGCTCCTTGCTGTAGCGGCGCATGAACGGAAACTCCAGAGCCCACCACGCCATGCCGACCACTGGTACCCAGATCAACTGCTGCTTGAGGAAGAAGCGCGGCATGGGAATTCGCCGATGCAGTGCCATCATCAGGATGAAGATGTCGGTCCAACTGCGATGATTGGAAAGAATCAGCCACCATTGCTGAGGGCTCAGGTCATCCGGTACCTCCAGTTGGAGGTCGGGGCGTATCCAGTGCTTCATCCACCAGAGGTTGAAACCGATCCAGTTGAGGGCGATGGCATTGAGGCCTGCCAGCACCCTGCGCTGTAACGGGCGCCCTGGCGCCACAAGCTTGATCAGGGTCAAGGCCAGCAGTGGCAGGGTCCAGAACAAGGTGTTCATTATCAGCAGCAGGACACTGACCAGGCCCTTGAAGGTCGACATGCAGGCAAGGCTCCTTGACTTTGTGTACCCCGGACCTTGTGTACACCGGACTTTGTGTTTTCCGGAGTTTGTATCACCCGGCGAACGATGAAGTTCGCCAGAGGTGTGGTCCGGTCAAGCGAGCAATGCTAATGGATCGCGACTCCCATGCCCAGTGGATGGTGACTCTGGACTACGCTGAGTCAGGCAGTGACGGTGGAACACTGATCGATTCCAGCATCTCGACCATGATACGGGCGGCGACTGAGAGTTCGTGTGGGTTCCAGGTAACAAGGCCGACCGCACGCTCGATCTGTGGATCGATCAGTGGGCGGCAGACTGCGCCGATCTCATGCATCTGGCGGATACACAATGACGGCACGGCGCTGACACCGAGACCGCTGGCCACCATGCGGCCGACGCTGGCGAGCTGGTGGGCCTCGAAAGCGACCTTGAGTGATGCATGCCTGGGTCCCAGTTGCTGCTCGAGCAGGCGGCGAACCATGGACGGTCGCTGCAGGGCGACAAAGTCCCGACTCATCAGGGTGTCCCAGTCGAGACGAGCATGCTGGGCAAGCGGTGAGTCGGGAGGAACCACGGCGACGAAGCGGTCGGTGTACAAGGGGACGAAGTGCAGGTTGCCACTGGCCTCGGGCTCAAAGGCGATACCCAGTTCGACCTGACGTTGGCGAACCATGTCGATCACCTGCTCGTTGATCACATCATGTACGGTGACATTGATGCGTGGGTGCTTTTGACGAAACAGGTTGAGGGCCGCCGGCAGCAGGTTGCCGGCAAAGGAGGGCATGGCTGCCAGGGCGAGGTGCCCGAGTTGCAGGCTGAAGCGTTGGCGCAGCAACTCCTCGGTGTTGTCCCAGTCAGCCAACAGCCGCTTGGCCAGAGGCACCAGAGATTCACCCTCAGGAGTGAGGCGGACACTGCGAGTGGTGCGAATCATCAGGCGTCCACCCAGGCTTTGTTCGAGGCCCTTGATGGCGAGACTCAACGCCGGTTGCGACATGTGCAACTGGTCGCAGGCTTGAGTGAAACTGAGGGTGCGTGCCACGGCGAGAAAGGCACGCAGTTGTTTAACTGTCATATGGGGGGCAGCTTCGTGGAGGAGTATTCAATGATGTATGGCCGGTTCTCTGTATGAGGCCAGTCATCTGGGTAAGACCAGGCATTTGTATAAGACCAAGGTAAAATTCATTGGGAAGATAAATCAATCGATAAGAAAAACAAACTTAACAAATATATTGCGTGGGGCAACACTGTCCTTATCGCCAGGCAACAGAACTATCCACATCAGACAACAGATGAGGCGCCATAATGGCCGGATTCGACAAGCGCGTGTATTCGTATGAAGAGGCAATGGACGGCATCGAGAGCGGAATGACGGTGGTCGCTGGAGGTTTCGGGCTCTGTGGTATCCCCGAGAACCTGATCAGTGAGATCAAGCGTCGCGGAGTCAAGGACCTGACCGTGGTTTCCAACAACTGTGGCGTTGATGGCTTCGGGCTCGGTGTTCTGCTTGAGGACCGTCAGATCAGTCGTATCCTGGCATCCTATGTCGGTGAGAATGCGCTGTTCGAGCGCCAGATGCTCGACGGTGAGATCGATGTCCAGCTCACGCCCCAGGGCACTCTGGCCGAGAAGCTGAGGGCTGGAGGGGCAGGCATTCCTGCGTTCTATACTGCCACCGGTTACGGCACGCCCATTGGTGAAGGTAAGGAAGTGCGCGAGTTCAACGGGCGCAAGTTCATCCTCGAGGAAGGCCTTATCGGTGACTTTGCCATCGTCAAGGGCTGGAAGGCCGATCACTACGGCAATGTCATCTATCGCAAGACCGCGCGTAACTTCAATCCGATGGCCGCCACGGCAGGCCGCATTACGGTGGTTGAAGTCGAGGAAATCGTCGAACCGGGTGAGCTGGATCCGGACCAGATCCATACGCCGGGTATCTATGTCGATCGCCTGATCCAGGGAACCTTCGAGAAGCGCATCGAGAAGCGCACCGTGCGCGAGTCCTGAGTCGGACTCGACACCGCGAACTTCTCCACCGAACACAAGAGGTATCAAGATGGCACTCACTCGTGAACAAATGGCGCAGCGTGTCGCACGCGAGCTCGAAGACGGCTTTTATGTGAATCTGGGGATCGGCATCCCCACTCTGGTCGCCAACTACATTCCTGAAGGGATGGATGTGATGCTGCAGTCCGAGAACGGGCTGCTGGGGATGGGGCAATTTCCGACCGAGGATGAAGTTGATGCCGACATGATCAACGCCGGTAAACAGACGGTGACCAGTCGTCCCGGTTCGGCGATCTTTTCATCGGCGGAGTCCTTCGCCATGATCCGTGGCGGGCATGTTGATCTGACCGTGCTGGGCGCGTTCGAGGTCGACCAGAACGGTAATATTGCCTCCTGGATGGTGCCCGGCAAACTGATCAAGGGCATGGGCGGCGCCATGGACCTGGTGGCAGGTGCCGAGAACATCATCTGTACCATGACCCATGCGTCAAAGGATGGTACCTCGAAGCTGCTGGAGCAATGCACCTTGCCGTTGACGGGAGCCGGCTGCATCAATCGAGTGCTCACTGACCTGGCCTATCTGGAAATCGAGAATGGGACCTTTGTTCTCAAGGAGCGTGCGCCAGGCGTCAGTGTCGAGGAGATCAAGGAAAAGACCGCGGGCAAACTGATCGTTCCCGAAAATGTCCCGGAAATGACCTTTGACTGAGGCAGTGATCAGCTGTCATGTGACAGCCTCTCGGCGGTAGGTATCGGCCCGGCTGTATGCCGGGCCGATCACGTACAGGGGTGCCGATTTTATGACCAACTTGAGTCGAGACCAGAGATTGTCGTGCGCGAGGAGGCCTTAAACGCGTTGATGCACAGTGTTATCCACAGAAACTGTGGATTATCCTGCCAGCGAGGGATGGATGATCCGGTGGATATGGGTAAAATGCCCGGCCCATCTGGCTATCCAGCTGCCGTGAACCTTGTTCTCGGCTGACCCCGGCAGCCTGTTCCGTTCTCGATTCTGAACCTCTCTGGAGCTTGTCTTGCGCGCCTTGCCTGCCACCTTGCCGATCCTCTTCCTGTGCGAGATCAGCTTTCTGCTGGGGCACGGGTTGATCATGACACTGCTCGGCGTGCGCATGTCGTTGGAAGGCTTTCCTTCGCAGATGGCAGGTCTGCTGATGTCGAGCTTTTCCCTGGGCTTCGTGTTCGGCAGCTACTGGCTGGAAAAGCGTATTCGTGGTGTTGGGCATATTCGCGTCTTTGCCGCCTGCGCGGCCTCGCTCGCTGTCACCGCCATGGCACACGGGCTGTGGATCAACCCCTGGGCATGGCTGGTATGGCGGCTGGTGGGTGGGGCCGCCACGGCGGGAATGCTCATGGTGATGGAGTCCTGGGTCTCCGGGGAGTCCACCAATGACAACCGCGGCCGGGTACTCGGGTGGTACATGGTGATTTCGACTACCTCGTTGGCTGCCGGTCAATGGATGCTCAACCTTGCCGATCCTTCTGGCCCGGTGCTGTTTTCCGTGGTGGGCATGTTGTTTGCGTTGTCACTGGTGCCGCTGTCGATCCACCGTATTCATGGGCCCAGCCGCCACCACGATATCCAGCCTCGCAAGATTCATCTCAAGACGCTGTATCAGCGTGCGCCGGTCGGTTTGGTGGGCGCTTTCACCGGCGGTCTGATGGCTCAGGCGTTCTTCGCCATGACGCCTTACTATGGTCAGGAAATCGGTCTGACAACGGCGCAGACAGCGCGTTTCATGGCGATCACCACGCTGGTGGCGCTGGTTGCTCAGTGGGCGCTGGGGCGCGTCTCCGACCGCCTGGATCGGCGGCGAGTGATCCTGTGGATGGCGATCGTGATGACGGTTACCGGGGCGATCATTTCGGCGGTGGCCAATGCCAGCTTCTGGATACTGTTGGTGGTGGCCTGCTTCCACACGGCCATGCTGCATACGCTCTATTCACTGAGTCTTGCTCATACCAATGATTGGCTTGAGCCGGAGGAGATCGTCGCTGCCAATGCCAAGCTGATGATCTGGTACGGCATCGGTTCGGTGGTTGGGCCCTTCAGTGCTTCACTGGTCATGCAAGTTGCCGGCCCTGATGGACTATGGTTGTTCCTGGGAGCGGCGGCGTTCAGCCTGGCCATGTTCGTGATGGTGCGGTTGCATGGTGAACGCCCCGACACGGTCACGCAGGAACCCTTTGTGGCGGTACCGGTGATGGAAACACCACACTTCACGGAGATGGACCCGCGGCTGGAGCCTCAGCAACTGGAACTCGATCTCGAGGGGGCGCCTCAGGACATCTCACACCATGCATAGGGCGGCAGGAGAACATCTGCGGTGCGTTCGCGACCGGCGCCAGGTGCCTGGCGCACCAGTTGTATCGCGCCAGCAGTGATGCGGTGCTCATCGCCATCGGCAAAGGCCAGACGTCGTGAGCAATTGGGATAGTAGCGATGTTCGATCAGCGGTGATACCGGCAGCATTTCATCGACCTCCGAGGCGGGCATGAAACCATGCTCCTGCATCTCGCTGTCCAACTGCGCCAGTGACTTGCCGATTTGGGTGCAGTCATAGCCGACGTGGTGGACACGAGGTCCCATTGCAGCCAACCAGCCGGCCAGAGGGTGTTCGTTACGCAGGAGCTGGTAGGTTGCCCAGTCGGGCATTGGCCAGGGGCGACAGGCACCGAGTTCGGTCCGGGAGTCGGAGCTTTCTCCGGAGGTCAACTGCTGGAGAGCGGCACGTGCAGGACTGGACAGGCGGGTGGTCTGGAGCTCGATGACAATCAGCCGTGGGGAATGAATATCCCCGGCGAGCAGTGTCACCAGTAACCCACGATCTGCCAGCGCATAATGGCGAGTGGGGCGATAGCCACGTTCAGCAAGACGTGACAGCGTAGCGGCCATGCTCCACGGCGACTGGCTGATGGTTGCCAGCACCAGATATTCCAGCGGAGTGTCGACGGGCCAGAGGCGTAGGGCACCGATTTCCGGGTGCTGATGAATGAAATCCAGCCATAGTTGTTGGCTGATGGTCTGCTGCTCAGTCATTGCCGATCCTTACGCCTGCCGGGTGGTCCCTTGCACTGCAGGGTGCGCCTTGAGTATAGGCGCAGACCCGAAACGCATATTCAACGGGGCAACAGGGACGGTAAACGCAGGGCCAGCAAAAAGGCCGCCTTCAAGGGCGGCCTGGGCTCATCGGTTCGGCAGTTCAGGACGCTTCGGTAGCCAGAGCGTTGTCGCGTACGTACTGATCGAACTCGGTAAAGCCACCGATATGCGTCTGGTCGACGAAGATCTGCGGCACGGTCTCCACCGGCTTGCCGATGGTCTTCTCCATGTCGGCCTTGGTGATGCCTTCCTCGTGGATATCGATATAGCGATAGCCTTCGATGCTACCGGCGTCGCTCAGACGGGAGGCCAGTTCCTTGGCCCGCACACAGAAGGGGCATGCGGGGCGACCGAAGATGACGACAAACATGAAAACTCCTTGCATCGGGGATGCATTGAAGGGGGTGGGAATATGGATGAGCGCATTGTGACGGATTGTCTCGCCCATCGCCAATAGTCAGTGCCTTCAATGGCTGATCGATCCTTGCTATGGACCTGACCCGTCAGGCAGCCACCACCGAGTAGCTCCGGGACCCACCCGACCTGAAGGCATGGTCGGAAGCCTCTCTCAAGGGGGCAGGACGATCACTGGTTGTCGAGCTTGCCGGCATCGGCGTCGCGCAACAGATCACCGAGTTCGTCGAAGATGTCGGCGTGGCTGACCAGCAGGTTCTCGCCGTAGAGATCTTTCGGTAGACCCTCGGGGCATGGGTAGAGGTGGCCTGTTGAGGCGCCTGCCTCTCTGGCGATCAGCAGCCCGGCTGCGAAATCCCAGGGGGATACCGTCTCGTAGTAGGCATCAAGGCGTCCGCAGGCCACGTCACACAGGTCGAGAGCGGCGGAACCGTTGCGTCGTACGTCACGGCAGTGGGTAAGCACAGCCTGAAGGCGGCGCATCAGTGGCGGACGGCTATCGCGGCGATACGGGAAGCCGGTCGCGACCAGACTGTGCTCGAGAGGCTTGCCGGCACTGGCCTTGATGGGGTTGCCGTTGCGCCAGGCACCGGCGCCCCGCAGTGCGGTAAAGGTCTCGTTGAGGAAGGGTGCATGAACCACGCCCAACTGGGTGACGCCATCCTTGACGTAGGCAATGGATACCGCCACATGGCGCAGCCCATGGGCAAAGTTGACGGTGCCATCGATGGGATCCACGACCCACAGCGCGCCGTCCTGTTCCACCGCATCGCGATCCGGCGCCAGCTCCTCGCTGAGACGTTCCTCTCCCGGGAAGTGCTGCTCAAGGTACTCGCGAATCAGGGTGTCCACCGCTACGTCGGTGGTCGTGACCAGCTCCTGACCATCCTTGTAGTGGTGCTCGAGGTTGTCCGCCTCGCGAGCTTCAAGAATCATGCGGCCGGCAGCGGCGGCGATCTCGAGGGTCTTGTCGAGCCGTTGCTGTAGAGACATGTGCTGTGGGGACATGGCCTCTGGAGAGTGCGGATCTGATGACATGGACAACTCCGTGATCACTGGGCAATGGGTGCGATGCTACCACTCCATGGCGATTTGTGCAGTGCAATGCTCTGGTGCGGCGACGCAGCATTACCTATGCTGTGGTCTTGTGTTGGGCATCTTCGCGGATGGAAATCGAGACGCACCTGGATAGAAGGAGACATGCATGTCAGCAACAACCCCCAGAGTCGCTGTTGTTACCGGCACCACCAGTGGCATTGGTGCTGCTGTGGTGGCGCATCTACGCGAGCAGGGCCTGCAGGTACTGGCCGTGGATTTCAATCCGGATGGCGCGACGGTCGCCGAGAAGGCCGGCGCCGTCTTCCATCAGGCGGACCTGACGGATGCGGATGCCTGTCGCGGCGCCATCGCCGATGCAATAGCTCGATTCGGCCGTGTCGATATCCTGGTCAATAATGCCGGTATCCAGCATGTCTCGCCGATCGAGGATTTTCCTGAACAGAAGTGGCGCCAGATCATCGACCTGATGCTCACCGCTCCCTTCCTGCTGACTCAGGCTGCCTGGCCATCGATGCGCGAGAACGGTTGGGGCCGCATCATCAATATCGCGTCGGTTCATGCCCAGGTGGCATCGCCGGGCAAGGCCGCCTACATCAGTGCCAAGCATGGTCTGATTGGCCTGACGAAGACCGCAGCCCTTGAAGGCGGCTCACAGGGCATTACGGCCAATGCGCTGCTGCCGGCCTATGTCAAGACGCCGCTGGTCGACAATCAGATCGCTGATCAGGCAAGACTGCATGGCATGGACGAGCAACAGGTGATCGAGCAGGTCATGCTCAAGAATGCGGCGGTCAAGCGGCTGATCGAGCCTTCCGAGGTAGCAGCACTGGTTGGCTATCTGGCCTCGGACGCTGCCGGAGCCGTTACCGGGGCGAGCTGGAACATCGACCTGGGCTGGACCGCGCAGTAACGACTCTGTCACCACAGTGTCCAGCGGGCCCTTGTCCGTTGCTGAGCAGGAGACCGCCTCAAGAGGCGGTCTCGGTCATTCGGTCTTGATCATGGCAGGGCAAACACAACAGCTGGGGGAAAGTAGCCCGCAGAGATCAGCGCCGCACCGGACGTTTCTGCAGCTTGCGTTGCAGGGTGCGGCGGTGCATGCCCAGAGCTCGGGCAGTGGCCGAGATGTTGCCGTCGTGTTCCTGTAGCACCTTCTGGATATGCTCCCAGGTCAGGCGGTTGATCGAAGGGGGATTGTCGGCTACCTCGGCTTCCGGGTTGCCTTCCGTCTTTTCCAGTGCAGCAAGTACCTCGTCCGCATCGACGGGCTTGCACAGGTAGTTGACGGCTCCCAGTTTGATGGCCTCCACTGCGGTGGCGATGCTGGAGTAGCCGGTCAGAATGACGACCCGACAGTCGGGCACGATCCTGAGCAACTCGGGTAGAATCTTCAGTCCGGACTCATGTTCGAGTTTGAGATCCAGAGTGGCCAGTTCGGGCTGGTGACGTTCCGCCATTTCCAGCGCCTGCAGGCCGTCGTGAGCTACTGCCACGTCGAGACTTCGGCGCTGCATGGCGCGTTCCAGTACATGGCAGAACATGTCGTCGTCGTCGATGATCAGAAGGCGTTGTGCGGAGTCTTGCATGATGTCCTCAAGGGTGTAGCCCCTGGCCGGAGCGAGGTAGCGTGACTTCGGTCAGAGTGCCGCCGTCGGGGTGATTATACAGACTCACGCCACCTCCAAAGCGGTTGATCGTGGCGTGGGTCAGGAACAGGCCAATACCGAGGCCTCTGCTCTTGGTGGAGACGAAGGTCTCGCCGAGCTGATCGGCGATGTCCATGGCGATCCCCGGACCATGATCGCGGATGTCGATGATGACGTTCTCCGAAGTCCAGTCCAGGCCGATCTCGATATCGTCGGGCTGGGCGTCGGCCGCATTGTTCAGCAGATTGGTCAGAGCCTGGTCGAGGGTGGTATCGACTACCAGTTGTGCCTGGCCACGCCGCCGCGCGACCTCAAGATGGAAGGTCACGTCAGGCCGCAACACCAACCACCGGTTGATCAGCGCCCTTAGCCAGGTTTCGACGTCGCGAACTTCAGGTTCGGCCATGCGACGTCGGTCGGCGTTCTCCACCAACTGGCGCAGGTGCGCCTTGCACACATCGACCTGCTGGCGCAGCAGTGTGAGGTCCTCTCCAAGAGGGGTGTCCTTGCCTGCCTCCTCTTGCATCTCGTTCAGCAGCACCGCCATGGTGGATAGCGGGGTGCCGAGCTCATGGGCGGTTCCGGCGGCCTGGGTTGCCACGGCAAGCACCTGCTCGTTACGCAGTGCGGATTCGCGCGTACGGGAAAGTGTCTGGTCGCGATGACGCAAGGCGTGGGCCATCTTGTAGATGAAGAAGGTGACCAGGCCTGCGGACAGGAAGAAGTTCAACCACATTCCCAGAACGTGAAGGTTGAGGTTCATCGTATAGTGCGAACCCAACTGCGGGACTGGATGATAGACCAGCATCAGGATGCTGTAGGCGCCCATTGCCGTACAGGCCAGCACCCAGGCATAGTGCCAGGGTAAGGTAGCGGCGGCGATGGTCACCGGTACCAGGTAATAGGTGATGAAGGGGTTGGTCGCGCCTCCTGTGAAGTAGAACAACAGACTGAGCCCGGCGACATCCAGCATCAGATGGATGAGATATTCCAGATGGCTGACATCCCGCGGCCAACCGAGGCGCCACCAGGTCGCGATGTTGATCAGTCCCATGGCCACGATCACGGCGATGACTGCGGGCACATCGAGGACGAAGCCGAGCAACTCGATGCCGACGATGATGCCAACCAGAAACCCGGTCCAGGTGATGCCTCTGACGTAGGTCAGACGCACCAGGTTGCGGTTGGGGGTGGATAATGGCAGGGGCAGGGCGGCAGGCATGATCTCTCCCTTTGTGTGCGTGGCGATGATAGCGCATCACAGCCGCTGACGTCGCGCGAGGGAGAATAGAGCACCGACTGTCGGTAGTACGGATTGCCTGTAGAGGGTCAAGCCCCGTTGGATAAGGATGCCTGCGATGGGAAAGAGACTGTTGCCGCTGTTGGTTGTTGCGTTGGGGATTGGCATGTTCGTGCTACTCCAGGTCACCAGAACCCCACCTCCGGCGGTGGATGTTGCCGAGCGGGCGTGGCCGGTATCGACTGTCGAAGTGTCGCTGGGTACGCATCATTCTCACGTATCGCTCTATGGTGAAGTGGTCGCCCCCGGACGGGTGACGATCACTGCACCGCTGCCAGGACGTATTGCTGAACGTCCGGTCATGGAGGGCAGTCGCGTTGAGGCGGGTGACCTGCTGGTGGCGCTTGATGATGACGATATACAGCCCGTTGTGGTGCAAGCCGAGGCCGAGCTGGCGCGTATCGAGGCCGAACTGGAGGCACAGCACGTTCGCTTTGCCAGTGATACGGAGGTCCTCACGCGGGAGAACGAATTGCTCGCCAACGCGCGTCAGCAGGTCGAGCGCATGCGCTCGCTGGTGCGCCGTAACCTGGCCTCCCGGGCGGAGCTGGATCAGTACGAGAACGACATCGCCCGAGCGGAGGTGACCAGACTCACTCGTCAGGGGGAGCTCAACCAACAGCCTGCCAGGGTTGCCGAGCTGGAGGCGCAGCGGGCTGCGGCCCGGGCGCAGCTGAACGAAGCCCGTCGTGATGCCGAGCGGGCACGCGCCCATGCGGAGTTTGCGGCGATCGTGACGGAACTGGCGGTGGCCCCTGGCGACCGCGTAAGGGAGGGAGATGCACTGCTGGATATCATTCCTCTACAGGGAATGGAGGTCAGGGCCAGGGTGTCTGCAGATCTCGAGCCCGAGTTGCTGGAAGCCCTGGCTGCCTCGAGTGCCTTGGTGGCACATGACTCGCAAGGAAACCGGTATCGTCTGCGTGGCATGGCGGGGGTTGGTGACCCAGCAGGCACGGAGGCCATTTTTACTTCCGATCGACCTCCTCTGTGGCTGAGGCCGGGAAAACTGGTGACGTTGTCATTGGAGCGACCTGCAACGGAGGCCAGTCTCGCCGTGCCCCATGACGCGCTGTATGGCAACGATCTTCTCTATATCGTCGAAGAGAGCCGCCTTCTTCCTCTGCCGGTGACCTATGTCGGTGAAATCCCCGGACCTGACGGCTCTCCGTGGGCGCTGGTCAAGGGCTCCGAGCTGGTCGATGGTCAGCGGGTTGTTACCACCCATCTGCCCAATGCCGTTGATGGCCTGGCAGTCGAGCCAGTGCCAGTGGACAGCGGGGCCCGGGAGTCAGAGGATGCCCCGTGAGTGATCTTCCCAACGCCGCAGCCGAGCGCAATGGTTGGATCGGTTTCCTCGCTCGGCATCGGGTCGCCGCCAATCTGGTGATGCTGCTCATGCTGTTCGGTGGCGTTCTGGGACTGTCGCGCATGAATGTGCAGTTCCTCCCGGATTTCGCACTCGACATTGTCACCGTTCGTACCCTGTACAGCGGCGCTTCGGCGGAGGATGTGGAGAGCGGCATCACCGTCCCGCTGGAGCAAAGGCTGCGCAATATTGATGGCCTCAAGCGCATGACCTCGACCTCCGCCCAGGGCGTATCGAGTATCAGTCTGGAGTTTATCGAGGGCAGTGATCCGGTCCTGGCGCTGGACGATGTGCGCGAGCAGGTCGACTCTTTCACCAACCTGCCTACGGATGCCGAAGAGCCTCGAGTCTCGCGGGTCGTCAACTACGAGCCGGTGGCCAGAGTGTTGCTGTATGGTGATGTCGATAGCGAGGCACTACGCAAGCTGGCGCGCCGCTACGAGGACGAGCTGCTGGCCGATGGCATCGATCGCGTGGATATCAGTGGTCTCCCCGAGCAGCAGATCAGCGTCGAGGTGCCGGTCGAGCGCCTCGGACAACTGGACCTCACTCTGCCGGAGATTGCCGAACGCCTCGATGGTATGTCGGTGGACCTCCCTGCCGGAATGCTGGGGCAGCAGGATGGTGCGCGGGAGTTGCGTGCCGTGGAGCAACGGCGCAGGGCCGAGGATTTCGCCGATATCAGTGTGCTGGCAGGGACACGAGTCCGCCTGACACTGGGTGATATCGCTATCCTGCGGCAGCAGGCGAGACCGCAACAGACGACCTTGAACAGGGATGGACAACCGGGAGTCGAGCTGCTGTTGCAGAGATCCGAGAGTGGTAATGCGCTCGAGGCTGCCGAGGTGCTCAATCAGTGGCTGGAGCGTACCAGACGCGAGCTGCCGAACAGCCTGAAACTGGAAGTCCATGATCAGTCCTGGCAACTGATCAGCGAGCGCATTCAGTTGCTGATCAACAACGGTGTCGGTGGCCTGGTACTGGTACTGGGCCTGCTTTACCTGTTCCTGCCGGCGCGAGTCGCGCTGTGGGTGGCGGTAGGCATCCCCACCGCCTTTCTGGGTGCCATGGCGGTGTTCTGGTTGGGTGGTGGCTCGGTCAACATGATCTCGCTGTTCGCCTTGATCATGGCGCTGGGTGTGATTGTCGATGACGCCATTGTGGTGGGCGAAGACGCTGATGCCCACTGGCGCAATGGAGAAGCACCAAGGTTGGCTTCGACAGGGGCGGCACATCGTATGCTGTGGCCGGTGGTGGCGTCCTCGCTGACGACGGTTGCCGCCTTCATGCCGTTGCTGATGGTGGGTGGTCCGATCGGCAGCATTCTGCGTGATATCCCGTTGGTGATGATCTGTGTGCTGATTGCCTCGTTGCTGGAGTGCTTCGTGATTCTGCCGGCGCATCTGCGCAATGCCTTTGTGGCTGGTGCTACGACGTCATCCGACAATGGCGAGGGCGTGGCCGTATCCTGGCGCCGATCCTTCGACGAGCGAGTGGACCGCTTGCGGCACGGTAGCTTTCGTCGCTTCTCCGCCTTCACGCTTCGCCATCGTGGTCTGACTCTGGCGTCGGCGGTGGCGCTGGTATTGACCATGGCAGGACTGGTTGCCAGTGGGCGTCTGGCCTTCGACTTCTTTCCCACGCCGGAGCCCAGCGTGGTTTATGCCAACGTGAGCTTCGTTACCGGCACGCCGAGTGAGCAGGTCGCGGCGTATCTGGATGAGATGAATCAGGCATTGGAGGAGACGCTGGACGAACTGGATGAAGACATCGTCAAAGTCGCCATCACACGCCAGGGGGCGACGCTGGCGCCTGGTGCCGAGGCGCGGACCGGCGATAACGTCGGCTCGGTCATGGTCGAGCTTACCGCATCGGATCATCGCCGGACGCGCAATCGCGAGTTCATCCGCAGCTGGAGGGAGAAGCTACCGCAAGCAGCGGGACTGGATGTGCTGTCGATTCGCGAGCGTGCTGGTGGGCCGCCTGGTGACGATGTCAGCGTCAGGCTGACTGGGGACGATGCGGGGGCGCTCAAATCCGCTTCCGAGCAGTTGGCTCAGGCCATGGCACAGATCCCCGGAGTCCTGCAGCCCACCGACGACCTTGCCTGGGGACGTGAGCAATTGATCTATTCGGTCAATGCGCAGGGGCAGGCATTGGGATTGACCACCCGAGAATTGGGGCGCCAGCTGCGGGCCGCTTTCGAGGGTGTGCTGGTTCAGACGTTCCAGGATGGCGCCGATGAGGTAGAAGTCCGGGTCCTGTTGCCGGAACATCAGCGCGAACGACTGGCGACCCTTTCGCAATTGATGATTCGAGTTGACGATGGTCGCCTCGTACCGGTGGGACAGATCATGGACATCACCTACCGCCAGGGCTTCGATGCCCTGCGCCATGCCGATGGTCGTCTGGCGGTGGAGGTCAGTACCAACCTCGACAGCGAGGTGACGACAACGGCCACAGTGATCGAGGCATTGGACTCCTCACTCATGCCGCAGCTCGTCCAGCAGTACCACCTGAATTACAGCTATGAAGGCCAGGCCGCCGATCAGCGTGAGGTATTCGCCGACATGCAGACAGGGCTGATGGTGGGACTGGGACTGATGTATGCCGTACTGGCCTGGGTGTTCTCGTCATGGAGCCTACCGCTTATTGTCATGGCGACCATCCCGCTGGCGCTGGTGGGTGCCATGCTGGGGCATTGGGTCATGGGACTGAATCTGACCATCCTGTCGTTGTTCGGCCTCTTCGGCCTGTCGGGGATCGTCGTCAACAATGCGATCATTCTGGTGAGTTTCTACCGACATCAAAGAGCGGCGGGGCTGGCCATCAATGCGGCACTTGAAGAGGCGGTGGTGCAACGTGTGCGTGCGGTATTGCTGACGACCCTGACCACCATTGGCGGCCTCACTCCACTACTGTTCGAAACCTCTCTGCAGGCGCAGTTCCTGATCCCGATGGCAGTCACCATTGCCTTTGGTCTGGGCGTCTCCACCATGCTGGTACTGGCTGTCATCCCGGTATTGCTGAGTTACCTGGAGGGCTGGAGAGAACGTTTCCACGCTGTTGAACAGGCGGAATGATCGGCAGTTGGACCGTCCCGTCACGTTGTCACATATCGGACGGGCTACCGTTCAGCCGCAGATCCATCAGCAGTGGATCAATAGGTGAGAAAGCCAGTACAGGCATGGCCCCGGGAGGCTTCCCGAGGCCATGGGGCAGATCTGAAGAAGAGTTGTAATCAGGCCATCTGCGGCTTCAGTACTTCGGTATGCAGGGTGGAGCCCTCGACGTCCTTCAGAGTGACGGTCAGTTCCTTGGTCTCGGCGTCCAGATCGACCTGGCCGAAGAACTGGTAGCCTTCACTGGGCGCCAGGTTGGCACGGCCGTCTTCCGGGGCCTTCTGAAAGACCACTTGAGGGCCAAAGGTGGCATCCAGTGCATTGGGGCCGAAGGTGCCGGCATGCAGGGGGCCGCTGACGAACTCCCAAAAGGGGGTGAAGTCCTTGAAGCTGGCGCGGTCGGGGGCGTAATGGTGTGCTGCGGTGTAGTGCACGTCTGCGGTCAGCCACACCACATTGGCAATGCTGCCTTCGTGGATGGCCTTGAGCAGGCGTGCAATCTCGTGCTCGCGGCCTGCCGGTGCGCCATTATCACCATTGGCCACTGCCTCGAAGTTGTCGCCGTCGGCGACCACCAGACCCACGGGCATGTCCGAGGCGATGACCTTCCAGGTGGCGCGAGACGCAGATAGTGCGGCGATCAACTCGTCGACCTGGGTGGCGCCCAGCAGTGCCGCTGCCGGATCATCGGCTGACTGCATATTGGCCGAGTTGGCGCCGCGGTGAGTGCGCATATCGAGCATGAATACCTCGAGGTCAGGGCCATAATCGAAGCGCCGACGGATGCGATCCGGGGCTTCCGGCCACTGGCGAATCGGCATGTATTCCAGAAAGGCTTTTCGGGCACGAGCCGCCAGCAGAGATACATTCTTCTCGGTGTAACGCGGATCTTCGAGAATCTCGCCGGGATACCAGTTGTTGGTGGTTTCGTGATCGTCCCATTGGGCGAACATCGGTACTTCTGCGTTGAAGCGTTTGAGGTTCTCGTCAAGCATGTTGTACGCATACTGGCCACGGTATTCATCCAACGTCTCGGCGACCTTGGATTTCTCGGCGGTCATCAGGTTGCGCCAGGTCTCGCCGTTGTCCATGGTGACGGTCTCTTCCAGCGGGCCATCGGCATAGATGGTGTCCCCCGAGTGAAGGAAGAAGTCCGGCGACTGCTGGCGCATGGTCTCGTAGATGCGCATGCCGCCGCGGGAAGTATCGATTCCCCAGCCCTGACCGACAGTGTCTCCTGACCAGACGAAACGGACATTGCGGGGCGTGTCGCTGGGCAGGCGCAACTTGCCCACCACCGGTTCGCTGATGGCGCGGTGATCTCCCAGCGCGGCAAATCGGACACGGTAGTGAAGGTCGGTGTCGCTGGCGAGACCGGTGACGTCGATCTTGCTGGTCATGCCCGTGGATGGCAGGGCATCGGGGCCGGTCAACTGGCGAGCATTATGGAATTCGGCGTTGTCTGCGACCTCCAGCAGCATCTGTGAGGGTCGGTCGGCGCGTGACCAGATCATGGCGCGATTGGTCCAGAGATCACCGCTCATGACACCGGAAGTGATCATCGGGCGTCGGTTCTCGGCCAGCACGATACCGGGAGCGGTCGTCAGCAGACCCAGGCCGGCACTGGCCTTCAGGCCGAATCCCAGAAACTGACGTCTTGTGGTGCGCATCATCTTCCTCCTTGCTGTCGGTTTGATAGTTGTTCCAGGGCACGAGTCATGGTCAGGGAGCCGGACACCCGATATCCCCTGGTTTCATATTCTCGTGTTTCATGTTGGCTGAGAGACCTGCCGGAAGGTCTTGTGGCGATGGCGGATGGGGACGCGTGATCGGCCTTGATCTTGTACAGCGATAATGACAAACAGGTCGCAGCAAGATGACAGTCTGATGGCGAAGGCGAGACCGTACTGGTCGCCCTGGGGCCTGGCGCGGTATCATCTGGCGGTTTCAGCGCTGCCGATTCGGCAGATGCCCTCTATATTCGAGCAAGCAGGCGACACCCTTCATGTCCAACCCGAAACAGGCCCAGCAGACCGATCTACGCAGGACCTTCGCGATCATCAGTCACCCCGACGCGGGCAAGACCACCATCACCGAAAAGATGCTGTTGTTCGGAAACGCCATCCAGATGGCGGGGTCGGTCAAGAGCAAGCGGGATGACCGGCATGCGACCTCGGACTGGATGAAGATGGAGCAGGAGCGGGGCATCTCAGTGACCACCTCGGTCATGCAGTTCCCCTATGGGGGCCGTATGGTCAATCTGCTGGATACGCCCGGGCACGAGGACTTCTCCGAGGATACCTACCGCACGCTGACGGCGGTGGATTCGGCGTTGATGGTTATCGACGGGGCCAAGGGTGTCGAGGATCGCACCATCAAACTGATGGAAGTCTGTCGCCTGCGTACCACGCCGATTCTGACCTTCGTCAACAAGATGGATCGCGATATCCGCGATCCCATCGAGGTGATGGACGAAGTCGAGACGGTACTCAATATCCAGTGTGCGCCCATGACCTGGCCGATTGGCATGGGGCGTCACTTCAAGGGCGTCTACCACCTCTACAACGACGTCATTCATCTCTATACCCAGGGGCAGGGCAGCCGAATCCCCGAAGACAAGCGTATCGAAGGCCTCGATAATCCCGAGGTTGATGCACTGCTGGGCGAGGACGGTGCTGAGGAACTGCGCATGGAGGTGGAGCTGGTGCGCGGTGCTTCTCATACTTTTGACCATGAGGCCTATCTGCGCGGCGAGCTGACGCCGGTCTACTTCGGTACCGCCATGGGCAACTTTGGTGTTCGTGAGATGCTGGATGGCTTCGTCGAGTACGCACCGGCACCGCAACCTCGCGAAACAGATGCCCGCGCGGTGGAAGCGAAGGACGAGCGCTTCACTGGCTTCGTGTTCAAGATCCAGGCCAACATGGATCCCAACCATCGTGATCGCATTGCCTTTCTGAGGGTCTGCTCCGGCAAGTACGAGAAGAACATGAAGATGCGTCATGTACGTATCGGCAAGGACATCAAGATTGCCGATGCTCTGACCTTCATGGCCGCCGATCGTACTCATGTCGAGGAAGCCTGGCCGGGTGACATCATCGGCCTGCACAACCACGGCACCATCCAGATCGGTGATACCTTCACCCAGGGCGAGGATATGCGCTTTACCGGCATTCCCCACTTCGCACCGGAACTGTTCAAGCGCGTACGCCTGAAGGATCCGCTGAAGATGAAGGCGTTGCAGAAGGGCTTGCAGCAGCTCTCCGAGGAGGGGGCGACGCAGGTCTTCATGCCGCTCGACAACAATGACCTGATTCTCGGCGCTGTGGGTACCCTGCAGTTTGATGTGGTAGCCCACCGCCTCAAGGAAGAATACAAGGTCGATTGCATCTACGAGGGCGTCAACGTGCATACCGCACGCTGGATCTATTGTGACGATGCGAAGATGCTTGAAGAGTTCAAGCGCAAGGCAAGTACCAACCTGGCCATCGATGGCGGTGGCTACCTGACCTATATTGCACCCACTCGGGTCAATCTGCAGATGACTCAGGAGCGCTGGCCGGACGTGCGTTTCGGCGAGACCCGAGAGCACTGAGCCAGACGGCCTGCCGAGTCCCCTCGGCAGGCCGGGATTGCGGTCTCCATGGGGGCCGCATGATTCCTGGGTCAGCTCCTGGAGTAGCCCGATGTCTACTGCCCGTATGATCGATGCTCATTGCCACCTGGACTTTGCGGTCTTCGATGACGATCGCGATGAGGTGCTGGCGCGTGCACGAACTGCCGGTGTGGAGCAGTTTGTTGTCGCGGGGACTACGCGTTCGCGCTGGCACGGTTTGCTGGCGCTGGCCAGTCGGGGTGATTGCTATCCCTGCCTGGGGCTGCATCCCCTGTTTCTTGGCGACCATGTTCTTGACGACCATGTTCTCGACGATCATGTCCTCGGCGAGCATGACGTTCAGTACAACCGTCTTGAGGGTCAGGGCGGCGAGCGGGGGAGTGACGACCTCGCTGAGCTGGCGCGGACACTCAAGGACCACTCTGAAGTCGTCGCGCTGGGCGAGTGCGGGATCGACGCGCGCTTTTCCGATAGCCTTCCTCGGCAATGGACGCTATTTGACGCCCAGTTACGTCTTGCTCAAGAGCATGACCTACCGGTCGTGGTGCATTGTGTACGAGCCAACGACGATGTGGCTCGGCGTCTGCGCCAGTTGGGGCCAGCGAAAGGTGGCTTGATCCACGCCTTTTCCGGTTCTGCCCAGCAGGCGCTGCGCTTCGATGAGTTGGGCTACGTGCTGGGGTTGGGCGGTGCGGTCACCTACCCGAGAGCCGCCCGCCTGCGCAGGGCAGTGACCAGTCTGCCCGATCACGCCTATGTGCTGGAAAGTGATAGCCCCGATATGCCGCTGGCTGGCTATCAGGGACAGCGCAACGAGCCGGCTCGAGTCGCCGAGGTCTGCAGGGTGGTGGCGGAGTTGCGTGGTCAGTCCTGTGACGAGGTGGCCGAGAACAGCTCGGCCAACGCTCGCCGCCTGTTTGGTCTTCCCTGAGAGGAGGGCAGCATCACCTGGCCAGGTTCACGATTGGCCCGGTGGTGCCAGACTCTCGGGATCGAGGCGTTCGATGCTATAGGGTAGCTTGAGGAGTTGCATTCGGCGCCCTTCGAAGGACAGGTTCATGTCTTCGGCGCTGATGTTGAGGACAGCAAGGACCTCGGACTGTCCATAGGCATCCTGCTGGCAGGCAATTATCTCACCGACGCGCTTATCATCAGTGTTGGTCACCTGGCTGCCGATGGAAATCATCTCGCTACCCTCGACCTGGGCCCGAAACAGGCGCTTCTTGACCTGGCCGCGAAAATGCGCGCGTGCCACGACTTCCTGTCCGGTATAGCAACCCTTCTTGAAGCTGATGCCTGCCTGGGCCTCCCAGTTGAGCATCTGCGGCAACCAGGTGTCCTGCTGCTCGTTGGTGATGAAATGCAGTCCTGACTGGATGTCAGTGAGCTTCCAGATGGCGTTGCCTACGGCAACGCACTGCTTGAGCAGTCGCTCGAACAGGGCATCGGCTTGGGGGCCCGGCACCATGATCAGGTAGCGGGGCTGCGGCCCGGGGTAGCCCAGGGCAATGGTGCCGTTGCTGTTGGCCTGATGCCATACACCGGGGGCGTTGAGGTCACAGTCGACTTCGGTCAGCGCGGCAGACTCTGGGCCCATGATGCCGATCAGTGCAATATCGGGATTGGGTTCCAGCTCAGCCTTGTAGAAGGCGGCAAAACGCCCGAGATGCTGAGCAAGGGGCTCCACCAGGCTGCGGTCAAGAATCAGCCGAAAATGGTCTTCGCCAACCCGCAGCAATTGGGCGTTGGCGACCACTCGTCCCTTGACGGAGCAGAACGCCGTCAAGGGCGCGAAATGACCGTCGATCAGGTTGAGCTGGGCACTGGTCTGGCCCTGCAGAAAGCGTATCGAATCGGGGCCGCGGACATCCAGAATGCCGAGGTGTGCCAGCGGAATGGCCACGGTCCGCTCGAGCGCGGTACGTGCCGGGTCCGGGGTGTCGAATTCGACGTCTGACGGGGAGCTCAGGCGCCCCCCGTGGGTAGTGATCCAGGTAGTCATGGAGTTCCTGTCGGTTGTCGCGAGACGGCAATGGTCTTGATGACCAAGGCTGCGCTATACAGGAAATGTGCGGTCGTTGGTCGCCTTTTGCAAGCGTACCAGGCTGTGCCCAGCGGAAAAGCGTCATGCTAAGCTTGGGCGATCATTACCTGTTGTCGGCGAATACACCGGAACCGCTTCCAGTGACCATCTCTGGCTTCAAGTGAGAGCCCCGGTTTCAAGTAAAAGTCCATCTCAAGGAGAGCTGCATATGACCCAACAGTCGCTGATGTTCAAGGGAGTGGAGAATGCCGACCAGATCAACCAGATCACTACTGCATTGATGATGCTCGACGGCGTCGATAGCGCCGAAGTGGGCCGCCATGGCGCCGATGTGGAAGGTCGTGCGACACGCCAGCAGTTGATCGCCGCTGTCAAGGCTCAGATTCCGGGCATTGAGGTACAGTGATGAGCATTCATCTTCGCAGTGAGCGTGATGGCGTGCTGCGCCAGCGTGCCAGCATCGAGAGTTTCGACGATCTGTTGGTGGATGTCCCCGAAGCCTTTGGTGGAGAGGGGCAGGCACCGGATCCCCACGACTATTTCGATCTTTCGCTGGGGGCGTGCAAGGCCATTACGGCGCAGATGTATGCGAAGCGCAAGGAATGGCCGCTGACCGATGTCAGCGTGGTGGTGACGCGGGACGAACGTGACGAGCGGCGTGGTGTCTACCGACTGGACGTGGCGATGACCTTCCATGGTATCGAAGACCCACAGCAACTGGCGCGCCTTGAGGAGATCAGTCACAAGTGCCCGATTCACCGCTTGATGACAACGTCCACGGTGGAGGTTACCACGCGGACCCTGGCCACGAGCCTCGGCACGGCTCCCTGAGCATTGCCGGGATGCATTGTCGTCCCGTCCCTTGTTCTGCATGACCACCTCGAATGACGCTCGTTTCCGTCATCATTCATGATACCAGGAGCTGAGATGAGCAAGCCCTTTCGACTCGTATCAAAATACCGGCCAGCGGGAGACCAGCCTGCCGCCATCGAAGGGCTGGTTCAGGGCCTGGAAGCGGGTCTGGCTCACCAGACCATGCTGGGTGTCACCGGTTCCGGCAAGACCTTCACCATGGCCAATATCGTCGAGCGCATGCAGCGTCCGACCATCGTCATGGCGCACAACAAGACACTGGCGGCGCAACTGTATGGGGAGTTCAAGTCCTTCTTCCCCGACAACGCCGTCGAGTACTTTGTCTCCTACTACGACTACTATCAGCCCGAAGCCTATGTGCCGTCGTCGGACACCTTCATCGAGAAGGATGCCTCGATCAATGACCATATCGAACAGATGCGTCTGTCGGCTACCAAGGCCTTGCTCGAGCGACGTGACGCGCTGATCGTGGTGTCGGTGTCAGCGATCTACGGCCTCGGTGATCCGGATCAGTATCTGAAGATGCGTCTGCACTTCACTCGTGGAGAGTTGATTGACCAGCGGGGCTTTCTGCGCCGTCTGGCGGAGCTGCAGTACACTCGCAATGATATGGACTTCCGGCGTGGCACCTATCGGGTGCGGGGCGATGTCATCGATATCTTTCCCGCGGATGCCGAGGACGAGGCAGTGCGGGTTGAGCTGTTCGACGACGAGATCGACTCGATCAGCCTGTTCGATCCGCTGACCGGGGAGCTGCGTGGCAAGGTCCCGCGCATGACCATCTATCCCAAGAGCCACTATGTGACGCCACGCGAGACCATTCTCGGTGCGGTGGATCAGATCAAGGCAGAACTGGCAGAGCGCCTGGCCTTCCTGCGCAAGGAGGACCGCCTGGTAGAGGCCCAGCGCATCGAGCAACGCACGCTCTATGACATCGAGATGATGATGGAGCTGGGCTACTGCAATGGCGTCGAGAACTACTCGCGCTATCTTTCAGGGCGCGCGCCCGGTGAGCCGCCGCCGACCTTCTTCGATTACCTGCCGCCGGATTCCCTGCTGTTCATCGACGAATCCCATGTCAGTGTGCCGCAGGTCGGTGGCATGTATCGAGGGGATCGCTCACGCAAGGAAACCCTGGTCGAATATGGTTTTCGCCTGCCCTCGGCACTGGACAATCGCCCCATGACCTTCGAGGAATGGGAGTCCATCTGTCCGCAGGCCATTTTTGTCTCGGCGACGCCGGGCCCATATGAGGCAGAGCACGCTGGCCGGGTGGTGGAGCAGGTCGTGCGTCCGACTGGCCTGCTGGATCCCGAGATCGAGGTGCGTCCTGCCTCGACACAGGTGGATGACCTGTTGTCCGAGATTCGTCTGCGCACCGATGTGGGTGAAAGGGTGCTGGTGACCACCCTGACCAAGCGCATGGCCGAGGATCTCACCGAGTATCTGGATGAGCACGACATCAGGGTGCGCTACCTGCACTCGGATATCGATACGGTGGAACGGGTCGAGATCATCCGCGACCTGCGTCTCGGCAAGTTCGATGTGCTGGTCGGTATCAACCTGTTGCGTGAAGGCCTGGATATCCCCGAGGTGTCACTGGTGGCGATTCTCGATGCCGACAAGGAAGGCTTCCTGCGTGCCGAGCGCTCGCTGATCCAGACCATCGGCCGGGCCGCTCGTAACGCCAACGGCAAAGCCATCCTCTATGGCGATCGGATCACCGACTCGATGCGCAAGGCAATCGACGAGACCGAGCGTCGCCGGGAGAAACAGAAGGCCTTCAACGAGGAGCACGGCATCACGCCGCGCACCGTGACGCGTTCAGTGGCTGATATTCTCGAGGCCGCTCAGGCGCCGGGTAGCCGTCGAAAGGGACGCAAGAGCGACCGCAAGGTGGCCGAGGACAAGGCAGGCTACGATCCGACGGCAATGTCCGGCGAGGAGCTGCGCAAGGAAATGAGCCGGCTCGAGAATGCCATGCTCGAGGCCGCCCAGAACCTGGAGTTCGAGGAAGCGGCACGACTGCGCGACCGTCTCCATGAGCTGCGAGAGCAACAGTTGGCGCTTGGCGAGGTTTGATTCAAGGTCCAGCGGGAATATCCCGGTCACACTGCTCAAGCCGTTGCTCTGGAAACCGGGTGTGGTGAAGCCCACACTCTGACCGTCGTCGTCCAGATGAGGAGGGTTGCCGAATGGCAATCCTCCTTTCTCATGTTCCTATAGTTATACCGTTATCTGTCTTTTCGTCAGCCATGGTTCCACCCTGGCGGGCCTGCCGAAACGCAGAGGATGGGGTACAATATGCCACCACGAAAGCCCGGCGCCGCGGTGATCCACCGTATAGAAACGGGCTCGCCCGACCCAGCCAAGGAGTCAGCCATGACCGTGATTCGACAGGACGACCTCATCACGAGTGTCGCCGACGCTCTGCAGTACATTTCCTACTACCACCCGAAGGATTTCATCGATGCCATGGCCGCGGCGTATGAGCGCGAGGAAAACCCGGCGGCGAAGGATGCCATCGCCCAGATTCTGATCAATTCGCGCATGTGTGCCATGGGCCATCGCCCGATCTGTCAGGACACTGGTATCGTTACCGTCTTCGTGCATGTGGGCATGAATGTACGTTTCGAAGGTGATATGAGCCTCGACGACATGATCAATGAAGGCGTACGCCGCGCCTACAACTTCCCGGATAACGTACTGCGGGCCTCGGTGCTGGCCGATCCTGATGGCAAGCGCCAGAACACCCGCGACAACACCCCGGCCGTCATCCACCACAAGCTGGTGCCGGGCGATACCCTTGAGGTGCATGTCGCCGCCAAGGGTGGGGGTAGTGAGGCGAAGTCCAAGTTTGCCATGCTCAATCCGTCGGACTCCGTGGTCGACTGGGTCATGGAACAGTTGCCGAAGATGGGGGCGGGCTGGTGTCCTCCCGGCATGCTGGGGATCGGCATCGGCGGCACCGCCGAGAAGGCCATGGAACTGGCCAAGGAAGCACTGCTTGACCCCATCGACATTCAGGACCTGCAGGCTCGTGGCGCCGCCAATCGTGCCGAGGAACTGCGTCTGGAACTGTTCGACAAGGTCAACCGTAGTGGCATCGGTGCCCAGGGGTTAGGTGGCCTGACGACGGTACTGGATATCAAGGTCAAGGATTACCCGACCCACGCGGCCAACAAGCCGGTGGCCATCATTCCCAATTGTGCTGCCACTCGCCATGCGCACTTCAGCCTCGATGGATCCGGCCCGGCTGCACTCAAGGCCCCCCGACTCGAGGACTGGCCGGAGATCACCCGAGAGGCCGGAGACAACGTCAAGCGCGTGAACCTGGACGAGATCACCGCAGAAGACGTCAAGAGCTGGCAGCCGGGTGACACCCTGTTGCTCAACGGCAAGCTGTTGACTGGACGTGACGCCGCACACAAGCGCATGGTCGATATGCTGGCTAAAGGGGAAAGCCTGCCGGTGGATCTCAAGGGACGCTTCATCTACTACGTGGGGCCGGTGGATCCCGTCGGTGATGAAGTGGTGGGTCCGGCTGGCCCGACCACGGCAACTCGCATGGATAAGTTTACCCGCACCATGCTCGAGCAGACCGGCTTGCTGGGCATGGTCGGAAAGGCCGAACGTGGACCGGTGGCGATCGAGGCGATCCGCGACAACGAAGCGGTTTACCTGATGGCGGTGGGGGGTGCCGCGTACCTGGTGTCACAGGCGATCAAGGCGTCACGAGTGGTCGGCTTCGAAGACCTGGGGATGGAGGCCATCTACGAGTTCGAGATCGAAGATATGCCGGTCACGGTGGCGGTCGATAGTCAGGGGACATCGGTACACCAGACCGGCCCGGCCAAGTGGAAGGAAATCATCGCACAGACGGCTTGATGCTCTGAGCATCAGTTCGTCCGGTGTTTGACGTTACGACCCCGCCTGGTGGCGGGGTCGTAACGTTTGCGAGTATGCTGATTCGGTTGTGCCGGAGCTCGGATACGCCTTGGTGGCTCCTGTGAGGAGCTATACAGACCACGGAGTTGGTGATATTAACCCGGCCTGCTTTCATGTCGGGTTAATGGCGGCACAGGGACGTGCCGCCGTCGGCCATCAGGCCGACGCGAGACCGTACCACACCATCAGATCCGCGCATCTGCGCCAGTGTGGTGCGGACGACAATCAAATCGATCAGGATGAGCTATTTGATTGCCATGTTAATAGGTGAAACAAGGGCGCAGACAGGTTTCGGGAATAAGGTCGACAAGACGTATTCCGGCAGGATGGTTTCGGAACAGAGTACTGAAACGGCAGAGCTGAAATCGACAGGGACGGTGGAGAGGCGCAATGGCGGCATGGCTGCTTGGGTTGATGATATTTCTCGTGCATGTCGGAGGGGCCTTGTCGGCGGTACTGGCCTTGATGTCCAGTCGTACCTCCCAGGGGGCCATTGCCTGGATCATCTCGTTGGTGACGATGCCTTACCTGGCGCTACCGGCGTACTGGATCTTTGGCCGACCGCGTTTCTACGGCTATGTGTCTGCGCGAGGGCAGCGGGATACCGTGCTGCGGCGTGTCCTCCAGCAGTATCGTGACCGTTTCGATTCCCATGTCGTCGATAGTGACGACCCTGATGTCCGAGTGGTCGAGCAACTCGCCATGATGCCGATGACCAGCGGCAATCAAACTGAATTGCTGATCGATGGTGAAGCGACTTTCGACAGTCTGTTCGCCGGTATAGATTCGGCCCGCTCCTATATCCTGATCCAGTTCTTTATTGTTCGTGATGATGCCCTGGGGCGACGCCTCAAGAAGCATCTTATCGGCGCTGCTGGGCGTGGGGTTCGCGTCCATTTTCTGTATGACGAGATCGGTAGCCGTCAGCTTGGCGAAGGTTACCTCAAGGATCTACGCCTTTCCGGCATCGGGGTCAGCGCATTTCACTCGTCACGCGGTTGGCGCAATCGCTTCCAACTCAACTTCCGTAATCATCGCAAGATTCTGGTGGTGGACGGTGAGCAGGGTTGGCTGGGTGGGCTTAATGTTGGTATCGAGTATCTCGGCCAGAGTGAGCGACACGGCGCCTGGCGCGATACCCATCTCAAGCTGATGGGGCCTGGTGTGCTTGGTCTGCAGGAAGCCTTCTGGGAGGACTGGCACTGGGCGACCGGGTCAATGCTCAATTTGAGCTGGCAACCATGGGTGGCGCATGAGCAGGGGCGCAATGTGGCTATCGTTCCCTCTGGGCCAGCAGACCCTCAGGAGACCGCCAGCCTATTGATACAGCACCAGATCCACAGTGCCCGCGAGAGATTGTGGGTCACCAGCCCCTATTTCGTGCCGGATGAAGGGGTACAGGACGCGCTGCGGCTGGCCGCCATGCGTGGTGTGGATGTGAGGATCATGATTCCGGAGCGACCGGATCACCTGCTGGTATTCCTGTCCGCCTTTGCCTTCCTGCCGGCGATGCTGAAGGCCGGCATTCGCGTCTATCGCTACCTGCCGGGGTTTCTGCATCAGAAGGTCATGCTGATTGATGATCAGGCGGCCAGTGTCGGGACGGTAAACCTCGATAATCGCTCGTTCCGGCTCAATTTCGAAATCACGGCACTGGTCGCCGACAGGGCCTTTGCTGCGGAAGTTGCCAATATGCTCGAGGCGGATCTTGCCCACTGTCGCGAGGTGACGCTTCAGGAGCTGCGGTCGCGCTCCTTGTGGCGGAAGCTGATTTCGCGGGGCGCCTATCTGCTTGCACCGGTGCAGTAGAACTTGCATGGTGAGCATGGCTGCCCAGGCGAGCATAGCTGCCGGTGGGCGTGAACAAGGCTCGGAGATAGATTGATAACCTTGCTGGATCGAAACTTTGCCTACGATAGCGCCGCTGTTACAGGCATAATAACGCCCTGGAATACCTGTATGCCCTGCGAGGAGTGGTAGTGAATCTCGAGACCAAATGGCTGGAAGACTTCGTGGCATTGTCCAACACACGCAGCTTCTCCGCCTCGGCACGTCAACGTCATGTCACTCAACCCGCATTCAGTCGCCGCATTCGGTCCCTCGAGCAGGCAGTGGGCGTGACGCTGGTGGATCGCTCGACCACTCCGATCGACCTGACGCCCCAGGGGCAGCTGTTCCTTGTGACCGCGCGCAATGTCGTCGAGCAGCTCAATGAATCTCTTGGGCACTTGCGTGGCTTGTCGATGGCCAATGAGGCACTGGATATCGTTGCCGCACATTCTCTGGCGCTGAGTTTCTTTCCGCCCTGGATCTCGCGTCTACAGAAGGGGTTGGGGGAGCTTCCTACTCGCCTGATCGCCATGAACGTTGGCGAGGCCATTCATGTGTTGCGCGAAGGCAACTGTGATCTGATGCTCGCCTATCACGATCCCTATGCGACCATGCAGCTGGATGCGGAAGTGTTCCCTTCCTTTTCCATTGGCAGCGTCAAGATGGTACCGGTCTGTCTACCGGATGAGCAGGGCCAACCGATGTTTCCGCTGGAGGGTAGTGACCCTCTACCTTATCTCGCCTACACCCAGGGAGCTTTTCTCGGTCGCAGTGTGCGGATGCTGCTCAAGAACGATCCGCTGCGAATGCGCTTGCGTACTGTCTATGAGACCGCCATGGCGGAAGGGCTCAAGGGCATGATGATGCAGGGAGTCGGGATGGCCTGGATCCCGGATTTCTGTCTGCGTCAGGAGCTCAACGAGGGACGCGTGGTGCGTGCTGCCGCGGAGAACTGGGATATCCCGCTGGAAATTCGTCTCTATCGCTGCTCGCTGGTCCACAAGCCGGGCGTGGAGAAGCTGTGGCGACAGATGATGAAGTTGCCACGGGACTTTCTTGAGGCCTGAGCACTTGAGGGCTAAGGACTCGAGGGCTACATGAGCCTGAAAGCGCTGGAAGCACTCCTGCCGGCCTCCAGCGGGTTGCCATCAGCTGCGTTGATCCGCCGGTAGCCCCAGAAAGTTCTGGATGATGAAGAAGTGGTCCTCGAACAGGCTCTCCGGCTCCAGTTCCGCCAGTGGCACCCAGCGTGCGTGATCCCCACCCTTGACCGGCTTGAGCTTCGGTAGTTGCTGATCGGGACGCAATGCAAAATAGAAGGCTTCCGCCAGAGTGCGACCCCGCCAACTGCGATGAGGTTCATCGAATAACCGCTGGCCTCGCAGCGAGCCCTTGAGTACGGGTTCCGGTACCTTCAGGCGGATGCGTTCGCGCAATTCGCGCAGGCATGCATCCATCAAACGTTCCTGGGAGTTGATGAAGCCTCCCGGTAGGGCGTAGAGCCCCTTGCCAGGGGCCGAGGTGCGCTTGACCAGCAATACATGACCTGATTGTACGACGACGGCACAGACCGTGACAAAGATGGGCGGGTAGGGCGCCTGGGCCCAGGCCGACTGATACTGGTCGAGCAGTTGTTGCTCTTCGACCAGTTGACGAAACGGCAGGTCATTCATGAAGTCGCGCAGACAGGCGACCACGGGTGGTGGCAGGTCGTGGCTGGCATTGGTGCTCAGGTATTCGATCGCCGAGGCGTCGGATCGGAACAGCCGTTGACGAATCTGGCTGGCCGAGATGGCCTCGACAAGAGGAACGCTGACCGACTCCCACTGAGGGAAGAGTGACAGGAAGTAACTGGATTGCCCGCGACTGGCACCAATCAGGCCGATGCGGGGCAGACGAGCATGCTCCGGGTGTGCCAGGTCACGTACCTTGCGCTGGACATCGTGTACCCAGACGTCATCATTGTAGAGAGCATCCAGCAATGGGACGATTTCGAGTCGTGCATTGTCTTCGTCATCGAATGCGCTACGTACCATACTGCGGCGTTCATCAAAGCGCCATGGGTTACGTAGTGAGCGCGCCTGCCAAGCCGACCCGACCAGCACAATCACCTGGCGGGCTCGCTTGAGAGCGGCGCGGATTACGGCAAGGTGGCCGAGGTGCGGCGGCTGGAAGCGTCCGATGAATACCAGACAGTCAAAGTCGCTGTCGGCCCCAGTGGGGTCTTCCACAGATGACATTCCATGCTCCTCGGTTCAAGACGCCGCCATTATGGTGGTGCCATGCACACTGTGCAATGTGCACAGTTGTTCGTTGTGACGCCCAGTGGTGCCTGGTTTCGCTATAGTGGCGCTCAGTTTCGTTATGCTGTACCCAGACAAGAATGGATGAGGGAACTTCATGATCAAGGATGCAATAGGGTTCTGGTGGAGCGTGCTGCGCAACGCTATTCAACTGTGGCTGGAACGCAATGCCTTCAGCTACGCCGGTTCACTGGCCTTCTATACGCTTTTTTCCCTGGCACCAACGGTGATCATCGCGGTGACGGTAATCGGCTTGGTGCTCGGTGAGGATGCGGCTCAGGGCGAGATCTTCGCGCAGCTCCACAGCGCCATGGGGCCGGAGGCGGCCAGGGCCATCGAGCAGGCAGTCGCCCAGTCGAGCATTGATCAGTCTGGTCTCCTGCCGACACTGCTCGGGTTTGCCACTCTGGCGATAGGTGCGACGACGGTCTTCGGGCAAATGCAGTTCTCGCTGAACACCATCTGGGGAGTAACGGCTCGACCCAACAGCAATAGTCTACTGTTGTTCCTCAAGAAGCGATTGCTGTCCTTGACCATCGTATTGTCCATTGGCTTTATCTTGTTGGTGTCGTTGGGACTGGGGGTGTTCGTACGTGCGGCATTGCGTGCAGCCCACGACATCCTGCCGTTCGTCAGCCTACTGACCAAGGGGGCGGAATTCCTGGTGTCGCTGGTGGTGATTACGGCCTTGTTCGCCACCATCTTTCGTGTGCTTCCCGATGTGGTGCTGCGTTGGCGTGATGTCATTGTCGGGGCCGCTGTCACCGCAGTGCTGTTCGCAGTGGGGCGCTCGGGAATCGCCATGTATCTGGCCTACACAGCCACGGCCTCGACCTATGGTGCAGCGGGGTCGGTGGTCATCGTATTGCTGTGGGTTTACTACTCATCATTGATACTGCTGTTTGGTGCTGCCTTCACCAAGAGTCACCTGGTACAGCGACGCAAGCCGATCATCCCGCGCAACAGCGCGGTACTGGTCAAGCAGGAACTGGTTGATCAGGCCAGCATACGAGAGCAGTTATCCGCCGAGGAGCGCCGTGAGTATGATGAGGAACGGCGGAGTCGGGTGCGGGCCGCTGCCGAGGAGGCCGGGGAGGTCGAAGCGGGTGTCGAGGTTCATGGTGACGTGGGTGCGGATGAGGCCAGTCAGAGAGCCGAGAACTATGCTGATGTCAGTCCTGATGAAGAACGGCAGGGTGATGCAGAGACCGATGGCAAAGCTGCGGCAAGGGAGCGGTGAGGGAGGTTGAGATGTATTGCGTCAATGTGCTGGTGAGTGGCCTGGTACAGGGTGTCAGCTATCGTTGGACCACTCGCGAACAGGCTCGGCAACTTGGCGTGACCGGACATGCCATCAACCTTGAAGATGGGCGTGTAGAGGTGCTGCTGTGCGGCGACCAACCAGCTGTCGAGCAGATGGCTCAATGGTTATGGCGGGGCCCTGATGCGGCCAGAGTCACCTCGGTAGAGGTCATGGCCGTGCACCTTGATTGCCCGCCTGCTGATTTTACTGTTGGCTGATCTACTGCGGGGCCCGGTAGACAACTCGTATTACAGAGCATGAAACGCAGACCGCCGGCCTGGAGCCGGCGGTCTGCGTTGATATCCAGCTTGGGGTGTGGCCAGGACAGGGTGTGCTCAGAATAGTGTGACTCAAGCGTGGGCACTCAAGAAAGAGTGTCGGCGATCCAGTTGCTGACGGCATCGCCATCAACGTCCAGGCACACGGTCTGTTCTGGTGTCAGCGACCAACGGTCTTCGATGAACAGCCTGCCCAGCGGTGCGAACAGCGTCTGTCCTTCCGCGGGTCCTTCCGTGACCACATGGAGATGTCCCTGGTCCGTGGTAAAGAGTTCCGGGCGTACCAGCCACGCCAGCGCCACACTATCATGCGGGCAACAGCCATCGATGCCCAGGGCGCCGCGGTAGAACTCGCGGTAGAAGGCATAGCTACCTGCCAGTACCTTGCCCAGTTCGCCTTGAGCAGATTCGATGCGTGCCATGTGCTCCGGTGTGAGCACACAGCGGTGGGTAACATCCAGACCCACCAGTGTCAGCGGCCATGCTGCGGTCAGGACACGCTGTGCGGCATGCGCATCATTGAAGATGTTGGCTTCGGCCACCGGTGTCACATTTCCGCCTTCGCGAATCGAGCCCCCCATGATGATGACGTTCTTGACCTTGCCGGTAATGCTCGGGTCAAGCTGTAGGGCTGCGGCCAGGTTGCCCAGCGGGCCGACCGCCACCAGACTGACTTCGCCAGGGCGCTGGTTGACAGTGTCGACGATGAACTGTGCTGCATTGCGTGGATCGGGCTGGGTGGTGACTTCCGGCAGCTCGATATTGCCCAGGCCGTTGTCGCCATGGATATGCTTTGGTGCCGGGTGACGAGGTTTGACCATCGGGCAGGCGGATCCGCGGGCGACAGGAATGTCGGCGTCCGCCAGTTGTGCCAGCAGTAGGGCATTGTGGGTGGCGGTCTCGACATCGACATTGCCGAAAGTCGTAGTCATACCGAGCAGCTCGATATCGGGGTGGCGCAATGCGATGGCAATCGCCTGGGCGTCATCGACGCCGGGGTCGGTATCAAAGATGATGGGGTGGCTCACGTATGGCTCCTTATGCTGGCCAGGACCTGTTCGACTTCATTGCGTCGAGGAATGCTGTGGGCGGCGCCTTCACGCTGAACGCCCAGCGAGGCGGCAGCGGCGGCCAATGCCAGGCAACCTGCCACTCCAGCGCCTTCCTGCACGGCGGCGAGGTAATAGCCAATGAAGGTATCACCGGCGGCAGTGGTATCTACTGCTTCCACCTTGATGGCGGGCTGGAAATGGCGTTGTCCCTTGAACTGATACCAGGCGCCATCGCCTCCCAGGGTCAATACCATCTGGCATTCCGGTAACCGGGCATTCAGGGCGGTGAGCAACTCCTCGGCGCTGGCATCTTCAGCGACGCCGGCCAGCCAGGCGGCTTCGCCCTGATTGACGAACAGCAGATCGCAGGACTCAAGCGGAAGATCGAGCACGGAGTTGGTCATGGGCGCAGGGTTGAAGGCGACCTTGAGTCCAGCCTGGTGGGCCAATTCGATGGCGTCGGAGAGGGCGCTGCATTCATTCTGCAGCAGCAACCAGTCACCGGTAGTAGCGCCGGCAATCATTTCGGCCAGTTCCTTGCGACCGCAGATGTGATTGGCGCCGGGGAACAGCAGAATGCTGTTCTCGGCCTGATCATCGACCTGAATGATCGCATGACCGGAGGGGCCGCTGGTCTCGAGAACACCTTCGACGTTGACTCCGGCTTCGTCGAGAAGGTCTCGGGCCCAGAGATCCCTGGTATTGAGGCGTCCCCAGTGAGCGACCTGACCTCCGGCCCGGGCCAATGCCAGCGACTGGTTGGCTCCCTTGCCTCCCAGACCGACCTGGTAGGCGTGGCTGGCGAGTGTCTCACCTGGTCGGACCAGGTGGGGAACACGATAGACATGGTCGAGGTTGATCGACCCGTAATTGTAGAGCATGCGATTTCTACCTGGCATACGAATGACGAGAGTGACGGGCACCCAGGTGCGAATTACAGCGAAGCGCACACGGCATGATCATGTCGTGCGACATTTCACCGAAGACTGAACTCAAGCGGTAGGCGCAGTATCGGAATCTCCATCGCCGCATGCAAGCGATGGTCAGTGAATTCTCCATTTATACCGTTATCTTTTATTGATGGATCAATAATTTCAGCTGACCTGTTGGAAGAACTCCTTCAGAAATCGTTGCAGCAGGTTCTCGTTCGGGCACCAGCGCAACTGCCAATACTCGAACGAGAGAAGACTCACGGGTCAGGGATGAGCTGCGCGCTTCAGGTTCTCTGCTGTCAGTTGAATGATGTTCTGCCGTGCTTCAGGAGTGATCCAGGCGCTGTGGGGCGTAACGATCAGGTTCAATGCAGGATCCACGCTCAGGGCATCGATCAACGCATGTCCGTCGCGGGGAGGCTCGCTCGGTAGTACATCCACGGCCAGGCCGCCGAGTCTGCCCGCCTGAAGGGCAGCGAGAGCGGCGTCCTCGTCAATGACACTTCCGCGTGCGCAGTTGATCAGCAATGCGTTGCCCTTCATTCGTTGCAGTCGTTGTTGGCCAACCAGGTGCCGTGTCTGCTCGGTCAAGGGGCAATGCAGGCTGATGATGTCTGCCTCGGGAAGCAGATCGTCCAGCGCCGGTCGAGAATCGTTGGCCTCGTTGCCCGGACGCGCGGCAAAGTCGACCCGCATGCCGAAAGCTTCGGCGAGACTGGCAACCTTTGAGCCCAGTTCGCCCTGGCCAACGACGACCAGTCGTTTGCCTTCCAATTGCAGTGTGGTGTGACTCATCAGGCAGAAGAAGGGGCTTTGTCCCCAGTCACCCGAGGCAACATCCCGCTGATAGAGTGGTAGACGAGTGGCCAGAGCAAGAATCAGCATCAGAGTGTGCTGTGCGACACTTGCTGTACCATAGGCACTGACGTTGTCGACTCGGATGCCCAACTGGCGAGCGGCCTCCATGTCGATGTTGTTGGTGCCGGTGGCCAGCACGCAGATATGCTTGAGGGACGGCAGGGCCGCCAGTGTCTCGCCATCGAGTACAACCTTGTTGACCAGCACGACTCCAGCATTGTGCAGACGCTGACGAGCCTCTTCCGAGGTACTGGTGGCAAATACCTCGAGTTCACTGACATGGGCACGGATTGGTGTGAGGTCGATATCCGGTCCGAGACTATCGGCATCAAGCATGACGGCTTTCATCGCTTCTCCTTGCTGGGCGAGGGAATAACGTTGTCAGGGGTGGGACTGTCGGTCATCGACAGGCTATAATATGGCGCTTTGGCCCGGGCCTGGAATCTATAGGGTCTGGAATTCATGGACTTGGAATCTATAGCTTCCGGCCCTATATCGCACATCGGGTTTCATTATCCTTCTTTGGCTCCGAGGCGATTGGAGATTTTTACCATGCCCATCTACGAGTATCAGTGCAAGGCTTGCGGTCATCGTCTGGAAAAACTGCAGAAGATCAGTGCCGCTCCCCTGACCGATTGCCCTTCCTGCGACGCGTCCGAGCTGAATCGGTTGGTGTCGGCTGCTGGCTTCCGCCTTGCTGGAGGTGGCTGGTACGAGACCGATTTCAAGACCAGCGGGAAGAAGAATCTGGCAGGTGACAGTGGTTCCGGCAGCTCCAGCGCTTCACCCGGTGATGGCGCAGCTGCCTAGATTGTGCACATGAACCAGGTTGTGTACGAAACGTCGACCTTCTGAGTCGATTATCCGCATTCTTTTATTACGCAAACAGACAGGACGAAACATGCGCAGCCATTATTGCGGCCAGCTTAACGAAACCCTGGTGGACCAGACGGTCACCCTGTGCGGCTGGGTTCACCGCCGCCGTGACCACGGTGGGGTTATCTTCCTCGACCTCCGCGACCGTGATGGTGTCGCCCAGGTCGTGGTTGATCCCGATACCGCCGAGGCCTTCGCCAACGCCGACCGCGCTCGCAGTGAGTATGTGCTGCGTATCGAAGGCCGTGTGCGGTTGCGCCCTGAAGGTACCCAGAACCCCAACATGCCTACAGGCATGATCGAGGTGCTGGCCAAGCAGGTCGAAGTGCTCAACACCGCTGCGACACCTCCCTTCCAGCTTGATGAGCACGGCAAGGTAGGCGAGGAGGTTCGCCTCAAGCATCGCTATATCGATCTGCGTCGCCCTGAGATGCTCGACAAGCTACGTCTGCGTTCGCGCATTTCCCACAGCGTACGTGCCTTCCTCGAGGGCGAGGGTTTCCTCGACATCGAGACGCCGGTGTTGACTCGTGCGACGCCGGAAGGTGCCCGCGACTATCTGGTACCCAGTCGTACCCATGCCGGCAGCTTCTTTGCGCTGCCCCAGTCACCTCAGCTGTTCAAGCAGTTGTTGATGGTGGCCGGTTTCGACCGTTACTACCAGATTGCCAAGTGCTTCCGTGACGAGGATCTGCGCGCCGATCGTCAGCCGGAGTTCACCCAGATCGATATCGAGGCATCCTTCGTCGAGGAAGCCGACATCATGGGTGTCACTGAGTCGATGATCCGCTCCTTGTTCAAGGATGTCCTTGGCGTCGAGCTGGGCAACTTCCCGCGCATGACCTGGCATGAAGCGATGCAGCGCTTCGGCTCCGACAAGCCGGACCTGCGGATTCCGCTGGAGCTGGTGGATGTCGATGACCTGATGAAGGGCGTCGACTTCAAGGTCTTCTCCGGCCCGGCCAATGCTGATGATGGTCGCGTTGCTGCGCTCAAGGTCACTGGCGGTGCCAGCCTGTCGCGCAAGGAAATCGACGAGTACACGAAGTTCGTCGGTATCTATGGTGCCCGTGGCCTGGCATGGATCAAGGTCAACGAGCGCGCCAAGGGCATCGAAGGTCTGCAGTCGCCGATCGTCAAGTTCATGGAAGACGTCATCGAGACCCTGCTGGATCGTGTCGATGCGAAGGATGGTGACATCATCTTCTTCGGCGCCGACAAGGCACGTATCGTCAACGAAGCGCTCGGTGCGTTGCGTGTCAGGATCGGTGAGGATCTCGACCTCTACACCAGCGAGTGGTCACCGCTGTGGGTGGTGGATTTCCCGATGTTCGAAGCTGATGACAATGGCCGCCTGAGCCCGCTGCATCACCCCTTCACATCGCCGTCCTGCAGCCCGGAAGAGCTCAAGGCCAACCCGGCAGAGGCGCTTTCCCGTGCCTACGATATGGTGCTCAACGGTACCGAGCTGGGTGGCGGTTCCATCCGTATCCACGACCAGGCCATGCAGAAGGTAGTGTTCGAGATTCTCGGCATCGCCGAGGATGAGGCCCGCGAGAAGTTCGGCTTCCTGCTCGATGCTCTGCAATACGGTGCGCCGCCCCATGGCGGACTGGCCTTTGGCCTCGACCGCTTGGTGATGCTGATGACCGGTGCGCGCACCATTCGTGAGGTCATTGCCTTCCCGAAGACCCAGAGCGCCGCCTGTCTGATGACCGATGCACCCGGCGAAGTCAGCGCGGATCAGCTCAAGGATCTGAATATCCGTCTGCGCCAGAAGGTCAAGACCGAAGACAGCGAGTGATACCTTGCGGGCCTCGGGACATCCTGCGGCCCACATTTTCACTCCAGAGACACAACAGCCCCGCTATTCGCGGGGCTGTTGTCGTTCAGGGCTCAGTCTTTCAGAACCGGTCTTTCAAATCCAGTCTTCCAGCTCCCGTCTGTCCATCGCTCAGGAGTCGAGCGGTCGCGGCAGAGGTAGCCTGGGCAAGGCCGGATGAGGCAACTCGCTGATGCGAGGAGGGAGCAGGTCGCCCTGGAGGTGGCGTGAGACCAGTTCACGCACTGGAGACAGCTTGTCGCCCAACCGCAGCCCCAGGCGGCGCAGGGCTCTTGCCGGCGGGCGTTCGTCGGTATACAGCCGGACAATGGCCTGGGTGGCGAGATAGAGAGGACGGGTGGCCAGCCGATGTTCTCGGTCATAGGTCGCCAGTAAGCGCGATGAGGCGATATCCTCGCCACGCTGGAAGGCGGCTATGATCCGACGTGCCAGGCGCTGCTGGCTGTGAACGCCGAAATTGAAACCGTGCGCGGTGACAGGATGCATACCCACCGCCGCATCACCGACCAGCGCGAAACGTCGGTCATGAAAGCGCTCGGCATAGGTACTGACCAGTGGATAGGCATGGGCCTTGTCGGCCAACGTCATGCGTCCCAGGCGCCCGCCATAACGCTCGGTGAGCTGGGTGCTGAGCGCGACGTCATCCAGAGCCATGAGTTCCGCTATCTCACGTTCCGGCAGGGTGACCACTGCGGATGAAAGGTGCTCGGATATCGGCAGAAGAGCCAGCGTCTGGCCGTGGTCGAACCACTCCCAGGCAGATTGATCATGAGCGACTTCATGGGTGACACGGCACACCATCATCGAGCGACCGTTGTCGCGCATCTCGGCAGCGATGCCCATCTGACGTCGACTGATCGAGAAACGGCTGTCGGCGGCGACGGCCAGCCGTGCCTGAAGGGTAGTGCCATCCTCCAGTTTCAGGCTGGCACAGTGGGCATTGGTGGAGATGCTTGTCAGCCCGGTATGAAGAAACCGGATGCCGTCCAGATTCGCCGCCTGCCAGGCTGCCCGGCGAATGGCATGATTGGGCACCATGAAGCCGAGAGGTGAATCGCTGCTGGCGTCGCCGAAGCCCATGGACCAGGTCGATTGTCCATTGAAGACACGGGCCTGCTGTAGCGGAGCGATCTCGTCATCAGCCAGTCGCTGCCAGACTCCCATGTCGTTGAGCAGCTGTTTTGAGCCGTGTGTCAGGGCGATCTCTCGACCGTCGGGAGGCGGGCAGGAGAGTTCCTCTGCGGACAGGCGGTCGATCAGGATAACCTCAAGTCCGGCAGAGGCGAGTGTATTGGCCAGGCAGAGTCCTGTCGGGCCTGCTCCAATGATTGCGACATCCCTCACGTTTCTCTCCTTGCTGGACGCGGGTGCTGAATATGTGTGGATGGGCTGTGCGGTTATCGAGCCTCCATTGCCTATGCTATTCGAGCCTCGATCGAATCTCGAATAGATTCCGCCCGGACATTGATCCAGACCAGGATTCCATATGCATCTGCAGGAGGCTTTTGTTGCCGATGGGGCTCAGGCAGACTGTGTTCTCGACGCTGGTAGGATGCCATATCGTCGAGCAGTTCCCGGTCAGGATGGCCGTTGCAGGAGAAAAGGCGATGTTCAGGGTTCAGCCCGACAGCAAGCGAAAGATGCAAGATTCTTTCACCAATCAGCGGCGCAATGATGCGATTCTAGCCCGATTCAGGGTCGATGGTTCGGCCACCACGGATGATGTCACCGGGAGAGGTGTCAGGTGCTGATACTGGGAATTGATCCGGGGTCGCGGATTACCGGCTTTGGCGTAATCGATGCCAGCGAGCGTGAGCCTCGCTATATCGCCAGCGGCTGTATCCGCTTGAAGGATGACGAGCTGGCTCAGCGCCTGGCTCAGGTCTATGCCGGTATCAGCGAGCTGATTGCGGTGCATCGGCCGTCCGAAGTTGCGATCGAGCAGGTGTTCATGTCGAAGAATGCCGATTCGGCATTGAAGCTGGGCCAGGCGCGTGGCGCTGCGATCGTGTGTGCGGCCAACCATGGTCTTCCGGTGAGCGAATACGGCCCACGCCAGATCAAGCAGGCCGTTACAGGCACAGGCGCGGCCGACAAGGCTCAGGTCCAGCATATGGTCACGGCGGCACTGCGCCTGTCAGCAACGCCTCAGGCGGATGCCGCAGATGCCCTGGCGATCGCCTTGACCCATCTGCACAGCTGTCGTGGACTTGTCACCAGCGGCAGTTACGGTAGCCGACGCACCAACCGCTCGTCCTGGCGACAGTATCGTCCTTGAGGGTGGGGCCAGGTGTCTCCACGGAGTGACATATCAATTGTCGAACGGTGTTTGATTCATCTGGTGTCCGGGTATGTTCGCCAGTTATAGTGGCGGGTCGGTATAGTGGTCAGTCGGTAATGCTCGGTAAAATCAGCACATAGCGCCATGCAGCTGCGAGTCACTGGCTGAAACAGTAATGGATTCAGGGCAGGGGAGCGTGATTGACCTCCCCGCTCTAAATCGACAGGTTCAAGGCCTGATGCAATCAAGCGCCCGTGTATTTCATGGGCACCGGAGCATCAGGGGCAGGGAAACATTCAAGGCCATGGAAACATTCGAGGCCATGGAAATATTCAAGGAAAGTAGCGCGCCATGATTGGACGCATCACGGGCATTCTGCTCGAGACACAACCGCCCTGGCTGGTGGTCGACGTCGCCGGTATCGGCTATGAGCTGGAAGCCTCTATGACGACGCTGGTCGCACTGCCAGGCCTGGGGGAGAAGGTGTCTCTGTATACGCACCTTACCGTGCGTGAAGACGCCCATCTGCTGTATGGCTTTGCTCGGGAGCAGGAACGCGCCTTGTTCCGTGCGCTGATCAAGGTCAATGGCGTTGGTCCCAAACTGGCGTTGGCGATCCTCTCGGGGATGGACGAGGACGCCTTTGTGCGCTGTGTGATGGATGACGATATCAAGTCGCTTACGCGACTACCGGGTGTCGGCAAGAAAACCGCAGAGCGGTTGATCATCGAGATGCGCGACCGTTTTCCGCACTGGGAGCACCCGGACAGCACACTGACGATGGCCGCCGGCACAGCCCCGACGCCAGGCAGTACACGTGATCCATTGGCAGACGCGGAAGCTGCGTTGGTCAGTCTCGGCTACAAGCCTACCGAAGCCAGTCGAATGCTGTCCGGCCTGGAGAACGAAGGGTCGACCGAAGCCATCATCAAGGCCGCTCTGGCCAAGCGTATGGCCGGATAGCAATGATGTCCTGCAACGATACCCAGAGAGCTCGTTGGCACTGGTGCGCGGCCGGCATCATGGCGGTTCACACACAGGGAGACTGGCATGATTGACAGTGATCGGCTGGTCACAGCAGATGTCGGGGACGGCGAACAGCGTGTTGATCACGCCATACGTCCTCGTCGTCTGGCGGACTATATCGGCCAGCCACGGGTTCGGGAGCAGTTGGAGATATTCATCCACGCAGCGCGAGCAAGGGATGAAAGCCTCGACCATACGCTGGTGTTCGGCCCCCCGGGGCTGGGCAAGACCACCCTGGCCAACATCATCGCCACCGAGATGGGCGTAGGGCTGACATCGACATCCGGTCCTGTGCTGGAGCGGGCTGGAGACCTGGCGGCAATGTTGACCAATCTCAAGGCCGGTGATGTGCTTTTCATCGATGAGATTCATCGCCTGTCACCGGTGGTCGAGGAGATCCTCTATCCAGCGATGGAAGACTTCCAGCTCGATATTGTCATCGGCGAGGGGCCTGCAGCGCGCTCGATCAAGCTCGACCTGCCGCCTTTCACGCTGGTTGGGGCCACGACCAGGGCGGGGCGTTTGACCTCACCGTTGCGTGATCGCTTCGGCATTGTGCAGCGACTCGAGTTCTACGCCATCGATGAACTGACCGAGATTGTCTCGCGCTCGGCACGCTTGCTCGGCGTTGATACTGATGAGGGCGGCGCCCATGAGGTGGCTCGCCGCTCGCGTGGTACACCGCGGATTGCCAATCGCCTGTTGCGACGGGTGAGGGATTTCGCTGAGGTACGCGCAGAGGGGCACATTACCGCTCAAGTGGCGGATGACGCGCTCAACATGCTGCATGTCGATCACCATGGCCTGGACCACATGGATCGTCGGCTGCTGCTGGCCATGATCGAAAAATTCGACGGCGGACCTGTCGGAGTGGACTCCCTGTCGGCGGCGATCGGTGAGGAGCGTGACACTATCGAAGACGTGATCGAACCCTATCTGATTCAGCAAGGTCTGATGATGCGTACCGCGCGGGGACGCGTGGTGACTCGGCAGGCCTGGCAACATTTCGGCATCGCCCCTGATGACAGGGCCGTTGATGCAACCACTGATTGACACGAGACGAGGATTCCCGTGAACGATTCCATGTCCATTCCACACCTGATCATGAACGCCAGCGGCGTGGTCCAACTGGTGATGCTGCTGCTGCTGGTCGCCTCCATTCTGTCCTGGGTGGTGGTCTTCCAACGCAGCTTCGTGATGCGCAAGGCACGCAAGACCCATCGTCAGTTCGAGGATCGCTTCTGGTCAGGTGTTGATCTCAACGAGCTGTATCGCGAGACACCGGCGGAACAGGAAACCCAGGGCGCCGAGCATATCTTTCGCGCCGGTTTCCGCGAATTCAATCGCCTGATGCCGAAGACGCGCAGTCCTCAGGCGATTCTGGACGGCGTCCAACGCAGCATGCGGGTGGCCTGGTCGCGTGAGGAAGAGCGCCTCAACCTGCACCTGGTGTTCCTCGCCACTGTTGCTTCGGCCAGCCCCTATATCGGCCTGTTCGGTACCGTATGGGGCATCATGGGCTCCTTCCAGTCATTGTCCATGGCTCAGCAGGCGACTCTGGCGACGGTGGCTCCCTGGATTGCAGAGGCCCTGATCGCCACGGCGATGGGTCTGTTTGCTGCCATCCCGGCGGTGATCTTCTACAACCGTCTGTCGTCTGAATCCTCACGTCTACTGGGCAAGTACGAGGATTTTGCCGAAGAGTTCCACTCGATCCTGCACCGCAATCTACAGGGCCGCTCCGATAGCGGCACGGCCTGAGGGAGGAGGATCGATGCTTGGACCCTTCAACCGTCGTGGGCGCAGCAAGCCCATGGGCGAAATCAATGTCGTTCCCTTCATCGACGTGATGCTGGTACTGCTGGTGATCTTCATGATCACCGCGCCGATGCTGACTCAGGGGGTACAGGTCGACCTGCCGCAGGTTACCTCGGAACCCATCGAGGATATCGAGAACAAGGACCCGATCATCGTCTCGGTGGATCGTGGTGGTCAGTTCTTCATTGCTCTGGGCGGAGACGAAACTCAGGTCAGCCTCGATGAACTGAGTGATCGAGTGATCATTCTACTCGAGCGTAACCCGGGCACGCCGGTGATGGTGCGCGGTGATCGCAATGTCGCCTACGGCCAGATCGTCACCCTGATGAGCACACTGCAGGTGGCCGGGGTCGAGAATGTCGGCTTGATCTCTGAACCTCCTCCCGCGGATGGCCAGGGGTAATCCATGGCGAAACGACAGCGTCGCATCAGGGCGCCGGGTGAGGGCTATACACTGCCCGCGATACTGGCAGTTGGTCTGCACCTGGGGCTGCTGATACTCAGTGTCATCAAGTGGCCGGTTTCTCCACCGGAAACGCCCAACACCGCCATTGTGCAGGCGACCCTGATCAGCACAGAGACCACTACCGATCAGGCACAGCAAGCAGCCGAAGCTCGTACTCGGGCAGCCCAGCGTGCCGCCGAAGAGGCCGCCGCCGCAGAAGCGGAGCGTCAGGCACAGGAACAGGCCGAGGAACAGGCACGCCAGGAAGCTGAGGCAGAGGCTCAGCGCCAGGAGGAAGCTGAACAGGCAGCACGACGCGAGGCTGAGGCCGAACGTCAGCAGGCCGCCGAAGAGGCTCAGGCCGAAGCTGAGCGCCGCGCCGCGGAGGCAGAAGCAGCCCGTCAGCGCGAGGCCGAGGAAGAAGCCCGTCGTCAGGCCGAGCAGCAGGAAGCCGAGCGACAGCGTGAGGCCGAAGAAGAAGCTCGTCGCCAGCAGGAAGCCGAGCGCCAGGCCCAAGAGGAAGCTGAGCGTCAGGCTCAGGAAGAGGCCGAGCGCCAGGCCCAGGAGGAAGCTGAGCGTCAGGCACAGGAAGAAGCCGAGCGCCAGGCCCAGGAGGAAGCTGAGCGTCAGGCACAGGAAGAAGCCGAGCGCCAGGCCCGGGAGGAAGCGGAACGCCGTGCGCAGGAAGAAGCCGATCGGGAGGCCCAGCAACAGGCGGAGCAGGAGCTTCAGCGTATCATCGAAGGTGATACGGATGCGGTATCCAATGCCGCTCAGGGCGAGCAGGCGGCCAACGGTTTCATCCAGACCGTCAAGGCAGCAGTTGAGCAAGCCTGGAATATTCCGCCTAATGTGGGAGATGGAGCCTCGGCAACACTGGAGGTGCGTTTGGGGCCGTCCGGCGAGATATTCGCTGTGACCGTCAGCCGGTCCAGTGGAGATAGTGCATTCGATAACTCGGCTATCGATGCGGTTGAGGCAGCGGGGCCGTTCTCGGAACTGTTGCAGCTGCCCAGCGGTTTACAGCGTGATTATCGTCAATTCAGTTTGAACTTCAGTCCAGGAGGTATTCGCTGATGAGAGCCTTGTTCGCGAGTTGGGAAGGGCCTGGTGGGTTATCAACCAGAGGCGCAGGGAAGTCGGCCAGAAGAATGATCGTTGGCGCACTGGCATTGGTTGCAATGGCAGCAGGTTCTGTGGCTCAGGCCGACCTGACCATTGATATCACTCGGGGGAACGAACGGGCGACGCCGATTGCCGTGGTGCCCTTTGCCAGTGAAGCTGGCAACCTGCCGGAAGATGTCGCTCAGATCGTCGCCGATGATCTCGAGCGCAGTGGCTATTTTGAACCCCTACCACGCTCCTCGATGTTCGAGCAGCCCTCCAGCAGTGAGGAGGTTCGCTATGGCGATTGGAAGGCACTCGAGACCCGTTACATGGTGGTTGGCAAGGTCTCGCAGAGTGGCGGCCAGGCCGAGATCCAGTACGAGCTGCTCGACGTCAATGGTGAGTCGCGCCAGATCGGTGAGACAGTAACGGCCAACGGCTCAGATCTGCGCAGCGCCGCACATTACATCAGTGATCAGATCTTCGAAGAGATCACCGGCATTCGCGGCGCCTTTTCTACTCGCATTGCCTACGTGACCTCTCAAGGACTGGGTGACAACACCCAATATGGTCTGTACGTTGCCGATGCGGATGGTCAACGCAGCCAGCAGGTGTTGACCTCCGATGAGCCGATCATGTCGCCGGCCTGGTCACCGGATGGGCAGAAACTGGCCTATGTATCCTTCGAGACCGAGCGGCCGTCGATCTACGTGCAGAATCTCGGCACCGGCCAGCGTGTCAAACTGACCGACTTCGAGGGTCTCAACAGCGCACCAGCCTGGTCGCCGGACGGCCGCCGTCTGGCAATGGCCCTATCGCGGGATGGCCAGCCGGAGATCTATGTCATGGACATCGCTTCACGTAATGTCCAGCGTCTGACCAATACCAACAGTATCGAGACCGAACCGGCCTGGACGCCGGATGGCCAGAGCATCATCTTTACATCCGACCGCTCCGGCGGACCACAGATCTACCGCATGAGTGCCTCAGGCGGCAGTGCCGAGCGACTGACCTATACCGGCAACTACAACGCCCGCGGGCGCATCTCACCGGATGGTGAATCACTGTTTCTGATCCACCGTGGCAACAACGGCTACCAGGTTGCCAAGCAGGACCTGGGCACTGGTCGTCTGGTCGAGATCAGTGATGCTCAACAGGCAGAATCACCCAGTGTCGCGCCGAATGGCACCATGGTAATCTTTGCCACCCAGCAGGGTAGTACCGGCGTGTTGGGGGCGGTAACCGCAGATGGGCGAGCGCAGTTTCGCCTTCCCGCTGCACAGGGCGACGTACGTGAACCTTCATGGTCGCCATTCCTGAACTGATCGATTCGCCAACCCATAAAAACTGGTCAATGAATCGACTGTGATACATCAAGCAAGGAGTCATACGATGTTTCTGAAGCCCTATGCCCGTTCGCTGGTTGTTGCCGCTTCCCTGGCGGTACTCGCGGGTTGTTCCAGCACAGGTGGTACCCAGGATGGCAGCATGGACGGTAGCGGCACTGCTGGTGGCGCAGGTACCGGGACCGCCGGGACAGGCCAGGTGAGCGGTACCGGTGTCAACGGTAGCGGTGCAGGCCAGATGGCTGGTGCCCAGATTCCGCAGGGACGTACCATCTACTTCGACTACGACAGCGATACCATTCGCTCCGAGTTCGAGTCGCTGGTCAACTCCCATGCTGATTACCTCAGCAGTAACCCTAATGCCCATGTTGTACTTCAGGGCCACACCGACGAGCGCGGTACCCGTGAGTACAACCTGGCCCTGGGTGAGCGTCGTGCAGGAGCTGTCGAGCGTTATCTGAACCTGCGCGGTGTTTCGCCGTCTCAGGTTGAGGTGGTCAGCTACGGCGAGGAACGTCCGGCTGCGCGTGGCAGCAACGAAGATTCCTTCGCCCAGAACCGCCGCGTGGTGTTCGCCTACTGATGGGCGGACTCCTGACGATACGGGAGTAATCGATGAAACACGGTCTCAAGGGACTGTGCGGTGCGGGAGCCCTGGTGCTCCCGCTGTCCGTCATGGTTCCCATAATGACAATGAGCAGCAGTGCGCTGGCTCAGCAGCCAACGATCCAGGAGATCGGCGGCAGCAACTCGATCTACAGCCAGACGGCTACGCGCAGCGAAGCTGGTGGTAGCCTGCAGCTGTTCAACCAGGTGGAAGGCCATTCCCGTGAGTTGCGTGAACTGCGTGGTCAGATCGAAGAACTGAAGTATCAGCTCGAGCAGCTCAAGCAACAGAGCCGTCAGCAGTACATGGACCTGGATTCGCGCCTGTCGGAAATGCCCTCGGGTCAAGCACCCGCGGCGGACTCGGGGAGCAACGCTGAAGGCTCGAGTTCTGGAAACAACGCTGATGGCTCCAGTTCCGGGAACAGCGCTGATGGCTCTGATTCGCGGAATTCCGGAGATGGCCGTGACAGTGCGTCCAGTGGTAATGGCAGCTCGGCCAGTGGCGAGGCACGGGATGCCTACCAGTCGGCTTTCAGCAAGGTGCAGGACCGCAATTTCGATCAGGCCATCAGCGAGTTTGATAGCTTTGTCGAACGTTATCCGGACACTTCCTTGACGGCCAACGCCTGGTATTGGCTGGGTGAGCTGCATTCGGCTCAGTCGTCTCCGGCAGATGCCTCACATGCCTTCGAGAAGGTCCTCAGCGATTTTCCGGACAGTGCCAAGGTACCGGATGCCATGTACAAGCTGGGTGTCCTCAAGGCGCGCAATGGCGATAGAGATGCTGGATTGGCACTGTTGCGTTCGATCAAGGACGATTATCCTGACAGTAATGCCGCAGCACTGGCCGACCAATATCTGCGCCAGTCTGGCGCCTGACTTCAGGAGCGCGCATGAGCAGTTGCAGGATTGACTACCAGGCCGCACCGGATCTGCTCAGGGACAGGGTGATACTGGTGACGGGGGCCGGTGATGGCATCGGCAAGGCGGCAGCACTGAGCTTTGCCCGCCATGGAGCGACTGTGATCCTGCTTGGTCGCACCACCGGAAAGCTCGAGAAGGTATATGACGAGATTGTCGCCGAGGGGGCGCCAAAGCCAGCGATCATCCCGCTCAACCTCGAGGGCGCTACGCTCAAGGACTACCACGATATGGCCGAGGCGTTGGACAAGGAGTTCGGCCGCCTCGATGGCATCCTCCACAACGCCAGTCTGTTGGGCCGTATCACGCCTTTTGTACAGTACAACCCTGAGCTCTGGGAACAGGTCATGCAGGTCAATATCAATGGCCCTATCTGGATGACTCAGGCCATGATTCCGTTGCTTGAACAGTCGCCGGATGCGTCGGTGGTATTCACCTCTTCCAGTGTCGGCCGCAAGGGGCGGGCGTACTGGGGCGCCTATTCGGTCTCGAAGTTTGCGACCGAGGGGTTCGTTGAACTGCTTGCCGATGAGCTGGAGCATCTCGGCACGATCCGGGTCAACTCATTGAACCCTGGCGGTACCAGGACCGCCATGCGCAAGTCAGCCTATCCGGGTGAGGATCCGCTCTTGCTGCGTACCCCGGATGACATCATGCCGACCTATCTATGGCTAATGGGGCCGGATAGCCAGGGCCATAATGGCGAGAAGTTCGACGCCCAGCCTCCGAAGGCATCGACCACTGAAGCCTGAGGTTACGGGAAGAAAGCTTCTTGACGCATGCAGGTTGCCACGGCGCCGCCAGAGACTCTGACGGCGCCGTCGTCGTTCAGGCAGATACTGATGTGGTGTCCGGGGCCAGTAAGGCCTCGACCAGTGCCTGGCTGGTATCGAACCACAGATCGGCCGGCCAGCGTCGATAATCGTCGTCCTCGGCGATATAGCCATAGCCGACGGCTACGGCGGTCATACCAGCAGCCCGCGCCGCTTCCATGTCGCGGAGATGGTCGCCGACATACCAGCAGTCCTTTGCTTCCACACCCATGCGTCGTGCCGCTTCCCACAGCGGTTCAGGGTGCGGTTTGCGAACCTCGAGGTCGTCGGCACACAGCAAGGCGTCGGGCGCGAGCCCCAGTGCAGCGACCAGGGGAGCGGCATAGGCACGCGGCTTGTTGGTGACAATGCCCCAGCAACGGCCGTCGCGGCTCCAGTGGTCAAGCAATTTGTCCAGCGGGGAGAAGACACAGCTATCGACGGCCACTGACTGACCATAGGCACTCAGCAGGAACTCCCGTGCCTGCTGGTGGCCGGGGTCATCCACCGGGCTGCCGAGTGCCAGTGTCACCAGCGCACTGGCGCCATTGGATACCTGGGCGCGAATACTGGGATAGGGCAGTGCCGACAGGCCATGATGTTGGCGCAGGGCGTTGGTCGCCCGCGCCAGATCCGGAGCGGTATCCACCAGGGTGCCATCCAGATCGAACAGCATGCCCCGGGGTAGGGCCAGTGACGTCATTCGGCCTCCTTGCGGGTGTGCATCAGATAATTTACCGCAACATCTGTTGCATCAAGGCGGAAGCGGCGTGTCAACGGGTTGTAGGTCAGGCCGCTCTGCTCGCAGATCCGAGCGCCAGCTTCGCGACACCAATGCGCCAGTTCCGAGGGACGAATGAAGCGTGAATAGTCATGAGTGCCGCGCGGTACCAAGCCCAGCACATACTCGGCTCCGAGGATCGCCAGCGCATAGGCTCTGGGGTTGCGGTTGATGGTCGATAACATCAGGTGACCACCGGGCTTGAGGAGCCGAACGCAGGCCTTGATCACAGACTCGGGGTCAGGGACATGTTCAAGCATCTCCATGCAGGTCACCACATCGAAGTGCTGCGGCATTTCCTCTGCCAGCTGTTCGACACTTATCAGGCGATAATCGACCTCGACTGGCTGGGATTCGGCATGACGGCGGCCCGCATCGAGTGCGGCCTCAGACAGGTCAATGGCTGTTACTCGAGCGCCGCGGTGGGCCATGGATTCTGCCAGAATTCCTCCACCACATCCCACATCCAGTACCTCGCGGCCTGCCAGGCAGGCGCGAGCGTCGATGAAATCAAGTCGTAGTGGGTTGATCTCGTGAAGTGGCTTGAATTCACCTTCTCGATCCCACCAACGATCGGCGAGTGCAGAGAACTTGTCGATCTCGCTGTGGTCAACGTTGGCAGTGTGCATGTTCGATACAGTCATCTATGTCTCCGGGGCTAGCCGTTTACCCGAGCGGGAGAAGTCCGCGTCCTGTATAGAAAGGTCAAGGTATGTCCAGTCACATCCGTGATGTAGCGGAAATGTAATTGGTGTCTGGCAAGACTGTCACCATCGACCGACAACTTCTGATACAGGTCATCTATTCGGTATGATGCGTATTCTACGCATTCCCATCCCCGGATTCCCATGACGGTGATGAGCATGGATGTAAATTCGACTGAATGACAGAAAGAAAGGGAAGCATCCTATGATTCGCAAGGCCGTTCTCCCGGTTGCTGGTTTCGGTACTCGCTGTCTGCCGGCGTCCAAGGCGATTCCCAAGGAAATGATCACTATCGTCGACCGACCAGTGATCCAGTACGTTGTCCAGGAGGCGGTTGCTGCCGGTATTCGGGATATCGTACTGGTCACTCATGGAACCAAGAGTGCCATCGAGAACCACTTCGACAAGCATTTCGAGCTCGAAGCCACTCTCGAAGCCAAGGGGAAGACCGAGCTGCTGGAAGAGCTCCGTGCCATTGTTCCCTCTGACGTCAATATCATCAGTGTCCGTCAGCCGGAGCCCCTGGGCCTGGGCCATGCCGTTCTCTGTGCACGCCCAGTGGTCGGTGATGATGAGCCCTTCGTTGTACTGCTACCGGATGTTCTGGTGGATGACGAGGGACTGTCGCGCAATGACCTGGCCGGTATGATCGCAGCCTATGAGGACACTGGTCGCAGTCAACTGATGGTCGAGGAAGTACCCCGTGAGATGGTCTACAAGTACGGCATCGTGGCTCCCCGCGGCGATGCACCGGCTCCTGGTCAGTCCTGCGAACTCAATGGGGTAGTGGAGAAGCCTGCTGTCGAGGACGCTCCCTCCACACTGTCAGTCATTGGCCGCTATATTCTACCGGGGCGTATCTTCCCGATGCTGGCCGAGACCGCGCCCGGGGCCGGCAATGAAATCCAGTTGACCGATGCCATTGAGCAACTCCGTCAGGAGGTTGGTGTCGACGCCTACCGCATGCAGGGCAAGACCTATGATTGCGGCCATCAGTTGGGCTACCTCGAAGCCATTCTGGCCTACGGCCGCCGTCACCCACGTTACGGTGCTGGCTTCATCGAGTTGCTCCAGCGCTACGCAGCAGAGGAATAACACCATGCGCGTGATGATTCACGGCAGCGAGCTTTCGGCGGCGACTGCCGCAGCCGCGTTGTCCTGGGTCGGGCATCAGGTCTGCTGGCAACCCTCGGGCATCTCCTGGGAGGAATTGCAGCGCAGTGGCTGGTTGGCCCGAGAGCCTCTACTGACACAGTACATCGAGGAGGCCCTGGCCCGAGGACAGTTGCACATTGGTGATCAGCCGAACCCGTCCGACTCATCACTTGACGTTCTGTGGTTGGCCTTGTCTCCCGGACAGCGCGACGAGGCCTCTCGGCTGGTGGAAGATGCCACCGAGCAGTTGGGGCCTCGGTCGATCGTGGTCAACAACTCGACCTTCCCGGTCGGAGATACCGAGCGCCTCGAGGCACAGGTTGCTGACCGCGGTGCGGTTGCCGTTGCGCTGGCGGATACGCTGGAGGAAGGCCGAGCCTGGGAAACCTTTACCCGTGCCCGCCGCTGGTTGCTGGGCTGTGACGATGATCGTGCAGAACAGCAGGTGCGTGAGCTGATGCGTGCCTTCAATCGGCGTCACGAGGTGTTCCAGCGCATGCCACGCCGCGCCGCGGAACTGACCAAGCTGGCGATCAACGGCATGCTGGCGACGCGGATCAGTTACATGAATGAAATGGCCGGTCTTGCTGACACCCTCGGCGTAGATGTCGAGCATGTTCGCCAGGGAATGGGCGCCGATCCACGTATCGGCTATGAATACCTGTACCCCGGCTGCGGTTTTGGCGGTCCCAATTTCAGCCGCGACTTGATGGGACTAGCGGATGTCCAGTCTGCAAGTGGCCGCCACTCCGAGCTGCTCGACCAGGTGCTCGAGATCAACGAGCACAAGAAGGAGACGCTGTTCCGCAAGCTCTGGACCCATTTCCATGGGCGTCTGGAAGGGCGACGAGTCGCCATCTGGGGTGCGGCATTCAAACCGGGAACCGCCCGGATCGACCAGGCACCGGTGCTGACCTTGCTGCGCGCACTCTTCGCCCAGGGGGTGCATGTGCGACTGCACGATCCGGCAGCGCTTCCGGCGGTGCGTGAGGAGGTGGGAGATCACCCGTTATTGACGTTGTGTGAGGGAGAACCCATCGAGGCCTGTGAGGATGTCGATGCCCTGATGCTGGTCACCGAGTGGAAGGCCTATTGGAACCCTGACTGGCAGGCCTTGAGCAAGTGCCTTTCCGAACGTCTGTTGCTGGATGGGCGCAATATCTACGACCCACAATACGTTGCTGCCCAGGGGCTCCACTATCGTGGAATCGGGCGGCGTGCAGATCCTGCGCACTGAAATGGATCCTGCCAGCGGTTATCCTTGCGATTGATGAAAGACCAGAGCGGCGCCCATTCGGGCGCCGCTCTGGTTTCGAACATCCACAAGCGGCCACATCATTGAGCAGGCGGGGCGATCGAGATGGGGTTGAGATCATTCTGAGTAACGAAGTCCCAGTTGATCAGCGAACGGATAGCCTTTAGATAAGCCGCGCGATCATTCTGGTAATCGAGATACCACGCATGTTCCCAGAGGTCGATTCCGAGCAGCGGTGTTCGGTCAGCGGCCAGTGCTGTCTGTCCGTCGCCAGTGATGATGATTTCCAGTGGTCCCCGGGATCGGCGAACCAGCCACAGCCAGCCACTGCCGAAGTGATTCAGTGCCGCTGCCTCGATGGCGTCATGCAGGGCGGAAAGCGAGCCGAAGGTAGTATCGATATCGGCGCCGAGACGAGCATCCGGTGTGGCGCTTCCCCAGGGGGAAAGGCAATGCCAGTAGAAGGTATGGTTCCAGGCTTCGGCGGCCAGCCACGCAAGCTCTTCATCCTCTGACCACAGCAGCAATTCCAGTGAACCTGCCGTCTGGCCGGTGTTTTCCAGCCGAGCATTCAGGCGTTTGAGGCAGGCGAGATGATGGCCCGAGTAATGGGCATCCAACGTTGTGGCCGATAGATGAGGTTCAAGGGAGTGTCGATCATAGGGCAATGCCGGGAGCTCGAAGCTCATACAGGCTTCCTCGTCGATTGCGAAAGTCAGAGATGGCGGCCGGTGACCATAACGTTCCGACGCCGAATTCGCCAGCCAGAGTAATGTCAATACAGAATTGAACTGACAATGGCACGAATGGGCGTGCGCTTCGCTGGCGAAAAAACTTACACTATCAGTAAGCTGGTGCATTTCCCAGGGCAGGGAGCGAATGTCGGCAAGCCGACGTTCTGTATCCGGGCCGGCGCTACGTTCAGGGACACTGCGCCCCGACCTCGACGTTCAGGCATGCAATGTCACGCAATTGCTGTCCGGACCTTACTGTCCTGAGCACAGACTTTGATTTGAACGAGGAGAACAGAATGCCACAGCCACCAGACACCAGACAGGGGGCGCAGCCGATAGTGGCGGACCCTGGAGAGAGTGTGTCGGCCACGCGTTATCTCCGGCCGCGAGGCCCCAGAGTCTGGCCACTATGGTTTTTGATTCTGTTACTGTGCGGGACAGTGGCTGCTGGCGGTTGGTTTGCGTGGCAGGAACGCCAGTCCTTTCGACAGGAGATCACCCGTCTCGAAGCGGATGTTTCCAATATGCATGCCCGCTTTGACGCCGAGGATGGTCGTGGTGATGTTATTGGTGACTTTCATCGGCGCCTCGATCAGCTCGAAGAGCAACAACAGTCACTGTTGACTGTGCAGCAACAGCTAAAGGATCAGGCTGATGAACAGCGTGTCGAGAGTACGCAACAGTTTACCCAACAGCTTCAGGAGCTGACGGAAGTTCAGCAGGATCTCACCCAGCAGATGGATACTCTGGAAACGACATTGACAGCAACACGCACCTCCCTTGCTGCGGTCGAGCAGGCCGGGGACGCGGCTCGTGGGGCGCTGGATTCGCGAGTGTCCAGGTTGGACGATGCGCGAGAGTCCCAGGCTGGACGTGTCGCTTCCCTGACCACGAGAGTCGATGAGGTTGTCAGTCGTCTGGATACACGTCTGGGGCAGATGATTCCCGACCTTGAATCCCTTGGTGATGAGCTGCAGAACACATCCACTGCCGTTGAAGCCATGGGGCATTCATTGGAAGATGAGCAGGAGCAGCAAGACGCTCTCGAAAGGCGCCTGGATGATCTGGTGACGCAGGTACAGGAGTTGAATCGCAGCCAATTGGCATTGACAGCCCAACTCGAAGCGCTGCGCTGAACGGCACCACCGCCACCGTCAGGAAGTGAGGATTATGGATAATCGTCGACCCTTGCAAGGGGGACTGCTGTACTGGGGATCGGCTCTGGTGATGCTGACCATTCCCGTGTCCGCGTTGGCACTTGACGCGGAAATCGAGGGTATCGAAGGGGATATGGCCGACAACGTCGAGATCTACCTGAAGAACCTCGACGGTAGCGAATACAGTGTCAATCGCCTTCGAGCGGAGGTCATGCGCCTTACTCAAGAGGCCATGCGCGTCTATGGCTACTACGAACCGCAGATCGAGATGCAGTTCGACGACGAGGAGACTCCCGAGGAGGTGGCGCTGGTCATCGACAAGGGCGAGCCGGTCAGGCTGGAGGTGATCGACTTCACTCTGGCGGGAGATGCCGCCAACGACGAGCCATTCCAGCAGGCCATCGACGACTATCCACAACAGCTTGATGATGTACTGCTGCACGAGCCCTACGATAGCCTGAAGGGGCGCTTGCAGGCCTTGAACATCCAACGTGGATACTTCGATTGGCAGTTTACCGACGAGCGAATGGAAATCCGTCCCTGGGCCCACAGCGCGCGCCTGTACCTCGGCATCGATAGTGGCCCGCGTTATCGTTTCGGCAAGGTTGCGATCCATGGCAACCATATCCTTGAAGAGCGTCTACGCAATCTGAAACCGTTTGATTACGGCGATCCCTACCTGGCCAGCGAGGTGGCGGAGTTCAACAACGAGCTCGGTTCCACTGAATGGTTCGGGTCGATCAGCGTGCGTCCACGGCTTGATCGCCAGAAAGGCGCTCTGGCACTTCCCGAGCACGACTCCTGGTGGTCAGCTCTCGATGTCGAAGAGATTCCCATGCCTGAGCAGGGGCCGAGAATCAACCGTCAGGCACTGGTGTCGGCGACGTCGCTGTATTCACCTGAACAACCCTATATGCCGATCGATGTCGTGGTGACACCGGCGGATCGCCATCAGTTCGAGACCGGTATCGGCTACGCCACGGATGTCGGTCCGCGCCTGCAGTTCTCATGGGAGCAGCCCTGGATCAACCGCTACGGGCATAGCCTCGATCACAAACTGTACCTGTCCGGCCCGGACCAGCAATTCAGCGGCACCTACAATATCCCGCTGGATGACCCGCTGCGTGACAGCTATCGGCTCCAGTACGGCTTGCGCAACCAGGATATCGAGGACACCGAGAGCTTCGAGAGCACCATCGACTTCGGGCGCCACTGGGTATTCGACAATGACTGGGAACAGACCATCTATCTGCGTGCCACCTACGAGGACTTTACCCAGGGTAATGAATCGAATCAGGTGCTGCTGCTGTACCCGGGGGTGCAGTGGACGCGGACGCGAACACGTAACCCACAGTTCCCGACCTGGGGGGACCGCCAGACACTGAACCTGCAGTACTCCAGTGAGGCCTGGGGATCCGATGCAGAGTTCTTCCGCATGACAGGGGACACGGCCTGGATCCGCAAATGGGGCGATGACAACCGCTTTATCGGCCGCCTGGGTGTCGGCATGATCGAGACCGACGACTTCTCCAATATTCCACCGTCGCTGCGCTTCTTCACCGGGGGGGATACCACGGTCAGAGGCTATAGCTATGAATCGCTGTCACCGGAAGACGAGAACGGCAAGCTGACGGGGGGCCAGAACCTGTTGGCAGGTAGTGTCGAGGCCCAGCGCCGCATTACCGGCAAGTGGTGGGGAGCCGTATTCTTCGATGCCGGTGATGCTTTCACTGATTGGTGGCCGGACGAGGTGAACAAGAGTGCAGGTCTCGGGGTACGCTGGATCTCTCCGGTAGGACCGATTCGCCTTGACCTGGCGCACCCCTTTGATGATGACGACAACAGTGTGCGATTCCATTTCGCCATTGGTCCCGAATTCTGAGTTGCGGGTAGCCCCGCCAATAAGTTGACGAGAGCCCAAATGAAGACAGGACGTTTTGCCTGGGCCGTGATCCGGCTGGTGATCTTTCTACCGCTATGGCTGCTTGGCCTGGCGCTGTTGCTGATCGGACTGGTGCTCAGTCCCTGGGGCACGAGAGTCGCTCTGGATCAGGGGGAAAACCTCGGTCTGCTGGAGTACGAGAGCGTTGAAGGTGCGCCGCTCGACAGCATGGAGCTTACCGGGTTTCGCCTTGAACTCGGAAGCACCCGTGTGGTGGTGGATGAGTTATCACTGGCCTGGGCGGAAGACTGCCTACTGGATGGCCGGCTGTGTCTGGACCGTCTAGCGGTGACCGGTGCTGATGTTCGTATCGGAGCAAGCGAAGCGGAAGACGAACCTCCGGCCGAGGAGCCGCCGGCCGCCGGTGGCCTGCCCGATGTCGATCTGCCGTTCCCGATGGAAATTCGCGAAGTCAGCGTCAACGACGCTGCCGTATATCTTGACGATGGTACTCGCCTGGCGTGGCAGTCATTCACCACCGGCGCTATCGCCGAAACGGATACCATCAAGGTCCAGCCGACCCGACTTGCAGGGCTGAGGGTGACCTTGCCATTGACGCCAGGGGCGATGCTGGCTCTCAGTGCCTCGGAACATGACGGCCCCGTGGTCAACGCTCAGGCCATTGATGCCGCGCTTGATGTGGGCTCTCCGGTACCGGTAGAGGTACAGGGGCTGGCTACCAGGCCGTTACAGGAACGTGACCGTATCCAGTTGCCGGAGATTACCCTGCCTCTGGCAGTAGAGGTCCCGGAACTGGTGGTGGAGGACGCGGCAGTTGTTCAAGGGTCGAAGGAATATGGCGTAGAACGTCTGAACCTGTCGCTCAATGGGAAAGGTCAGACGGTTACGATCGAGCCGCTGGCGGTCTCGGCAGTGGAGGCTGACGCACGTCTGCAGGCCAATGTGACCCTGAGCGGTGATTACCCGCTGGATGCCTTGCTGGAAGCCGATCTCTATCTACCCAACCGCTTCCCGGCGCTGGACGGCGAGCGGGTAGAGCTGCAATTGTCGGGAAACATGGCGGCACTGCAGGTCAACCTGGATCTTACCGGCCCGGTTGAGGCGAGACTTGATGCCCAGCTCGATACCCTGGCGCCGACGTTGCCGTTCGAGGCCAGCTTCTCCAGTCCTCATCTACAGTGGCCGTTGGAAGGCATGAAGGTTGGCGCGCCTGCCCCTGAGGAGAATGATGAGGGCAAGGAAGTCGGCGATGATGGTGAAAGCCCGAGTACTGATGATGGTGAAAGTCCGAGTACTACGGCCGAGCAGCAGCCCTGGATCGCCAGAGATATCGATATCCAGACCTCAGGTAGCCTGATCGATCATCGGATCCAACTGGCATTGAATCTTGAAGGCCCGCAGTTGCCCGCCACTCAGATCGAGCTTGAAGGCGGCGGAGACTTCAACCATTTCCGTTGGTCGCCGCTATCGATGAGCATGGAGGCCGGTCAACTGTTGACCGAAGGTGAGGTGAGCTGGGGCGAGGGGGTCGATGTTCAGGCCAGCCTGACGCTGGACTCGGTGAATCCAGCGCCCTTTGTCGAGGGACTCGAGGGCGACCTCAACGGACAGGCCGAGGTGGCCTTCCGTCAGACTGAGGACGGCTGGGAGCTGGATGTTCCGCTGCTCGACATCAGCGGCACCCTCGATGAACGCCAACTTGCGTTGACTGGCGAGCTTTCCGGCAACAGCGACATGCAATGGGATATCCGTAACGTCGATTTCCGCCAGGGTGAGAATCACATCAACCTCGCCGGTTTGATCAGCGAATCTCGGCTGGATATCGATGGCCGACTCAATCTACCCAATATGGCAGCCCTGTACCCCGGTTTGACCGGCAGTCTCAGCGGCGACATCGCTGCCGGAGGTAGCCTGAAGGCGCCACAACTGGATGTGTCGTTGGAAGGTTCAGGAACCGGTTTCGAGGATAACCGGGTCGGCCAGTTGGACCTGACCGCCCGAGTTGCTGGTCTTGAGGACCCGGAGCTCGACGTGCGCCTGGATGCCAGTGCGATTGAGGCGGGCGGCCAGCAATTCAACAGCGTGGATCTCGACCTGTCGGGGCGCCTTTCCAACCATCGCCTGGAGTTGCAGGTGGATGGTAGTGAGGACGGGCCTCTCAATAGCCTGCAGTTGGCACTGGATGGTGCCATGAATGCCGCTCGCGATCGCTACCGAGGCACCCTGTCGCCGCTGCAGGTCGTCTTGCCACAAGGCACCATTGAACTCGACCAGCCGCTGACCTTCGCTGCCAACCTCAACCAGTCTGCCGTGACAGCGGAACCTTTCTGCCTACGCCGGGAGCAGGGTGGCAATATCTGTGTCACGGAACCTCTCGAGGCGTCCGCAGATAATGGTCGTGTGGCCCTGGCGATCAATGAGTTGCCCATGGACCTGGTCAACGAATCACTGCCGGAAGGGTGGAGTATCGACGGTGATACCCAGGCACAGTTCACAGCGGGTTGGTCAGCGGGAGGAAGCCGCTGGCAGGCCGAGGCTGATCTCGGTAGCGATATCAGCGTGACTGGTGTGGACGCCTACGGAAAGGAGTGGACGGTTCCGGCCACCACGCTGTCTCTGCAGGTCGACGCCAGCGAAGCACGGGTCAATACCGACCTGGATCTGGCCCTGGCCGATAGCGGTAACCTTGGGCTCGAGCTGGTAGTCGATGACCCCCTCGGCACGGGTGCTCTCAGCGGCCAGCTGAGCCTCGATGATATTCGTCTCGCCCCCTATCGTCCTCTGGCTGTTGGACTTGACCAACTGGAAGGGGCAATCAATGGCGATATCACCATTGCCGGAACGAGCTCTGCACCTGACCTGAGTGGCAACATCAACCTGTCGGGACTGCGTGTACATGGTTCGGATATACCGGTCGCCGTCACCGACGGTAACCTCGATATCCGTCTGGCCGGTGAGCGTGCCGATATCTCGGGCTACGTAAACGCCGAGCAAGGCCGTCTGAACATTGATGGTGACGCCAGTTGGCCGGACGGCAGCTGGGAGGCCAATGTGGCGCTGTCCGCTGTACAGGACCCGCTGCTGGCGACCATGCCGGCCTTCGGACGCATCAAACTGGCCCCGGACCTCACCATCAGTGCCAACCCTTCGCGACTGCGGGTACGTGGCGAGGTCACCATCCCCTGGGCCCGTCTTGAAGTGGGGCAGGTTCCCCCCTCGGCGGTCTCACCCAGCGGCGATGAAATCATCATCACTCGCGAGATGGACGAAGCGGCAAGAGAGGCAGAAGAAGCCGCCGCTGAAGCCGAGCCCGGTGCATCCACCGCCGAAGCAATGGCCGATGCCGGTATGGCCATCGACATCCGTATCAAGTTGATACTCGGCCGCGATGTGCAGTTGAGTGCCTATGGCCTCGAAACAGAGCTGGGAGGCACACTCGAGGTAATCCAGAGCGATGGACCTCTGGAGCTGTATGGCGAAGTCAATCTGATTGATGGGCGCTTCCGTGCCTATGGACAGGACCTCCATATCCGGGAAGGCAACATCGTCTTCGGTGGCGCACCGGGCCAGCCACTACTGGACTTCGAAGCGATCCGCAACCCGGCCAACACGGCGGATGGTGTTATCGCGGGTCTGCGTGTGACGGGAGTCGCATCTCAGCCGGATCTGGAGATATTCTCGGAGCCGTCGATGGACGAGACGCGTGCACTGTCCTATGTGCTCACTGGTCGCTCGCCCGAAGATGGCGGTGGTGGCGGAAGTGGGGCGCTTACCTCAGCGTTGATCGGTATTACCCTCGGCAAGACCGGTGGTGCCGTGGGTGCTTTGGGTGAGAGCTTCGGCATCCAGGACCTGAGCCTCGATACCGCCGGCAGCGGGGAGGATAGTCAGGTAGTGGTCAGCGGTCGGCTTACCGACCGTCTCGAAGTGGGGTATGGCGTCGGCGTATTCTCGCCAATCGCCGAGCTGACCCTGACTTACCAACTGTGGCGAGACCTGTACCTCGAGGCGGTATCAGGTGCGGCTCAGGCGGTAGACCTGATCTATAGCTTCAGCTTCCCTGGTGATCCACCCGAAGTGCAGTGATCGACAGCACGACGCCCGGCCTGAAAGCCGGGCGTCGTGCTTGCGGTGGTAGGGTGGGTGCGGGGAAATCGCGAACGAGAGTCAGCCAGCGAGGAAGTGGGCCGTTCGCTCCGTCAACCACGAGGAACAGCGCCAACCCCGCCCTTGCATGAAGCCGACATGGCCACCATGACGGCTCACCTCGACCTTCAACTGCTCGGCCCGTTCCGGAAAACGTTGCAACAGGTCCGGGGGCATGAACGGGTCATCCTCGGCATGAATCAACCAGGTGGGGGTCGTGATGCGATCCAGCACCGGACCACTGGATGCACGGGCATAGTAGTCCTCGGCGTCGGCAAAGCCATGCAGGGGAGCGGTGATGATGTCATCGTAGTCGCGCAGACGTCGGAGCCTCGCCACCTGTTCGACACTGACATCGAGCGGTAGCTCCCCCCTTGCCAGACGAGGCATGACCTTGCGCTTGAGTGACTTCAACAGATGGCGTTCATAGATGCGCGAGAATCCCCGACTCAGCCGCTCTGAACAGGCGGCCAGATCCAGTGGTGGACTGATCACCAGCGCCGAGGTGATATCGAGGTGCTGACTGTCCGGTTCAGCAAGCAGCCGCAGCAACATATTGCCCCCGAGGGAAACGCCACAAAGACGTATCGGTGCCTGTGGATAGCGACGACGAAGTTCCGTCAGCAGCACTAGAGCATCGCCGGTATCACCGCTGTGATAGGCCCGGGGACGTCGATTGGGTCGTGACCCACAGCCGCGGAAATGCATGATCAAGGCACGCTGTCCCATTCGGCAGGCCGTACCGAGAATCGCGGCGGCGTAGGGTGATGCGATACTGCCTTCCAGGCCATGGAACAGCACCAGTATCGGTGCGGTATTGTCCCGCGGCTCCGGAGCCACCCAGCACAACTCCACTTCGTCGCCATCCGGAAGATTCAGCCACTCACCACGCCATTTCAGTGCCAACGGCCGCAATACCCGTGGCAGCAGTGTCTGGACATGAGGATTGCGAATCAGCGCAGGAGCGCGAAAGGAGGGGCTTTCCAGCGGCAAAGACGTCATCATCGAATCATTCCCGTGGCATGGTCGTGTTTATGGATCTACCGTGTTCACGGATCTGTTGCCAGGTGTCGGTCACCGATGCTCGTCCGGTGCTCAAATGCCGGTAGAGACGAATCTCGAACTCGACGTTCCAGCGAGGCTGACCCGCGGCGACCAGTTCACCACTGCTCATGGCTCCCCCCAGGCTGCGTTCCGGCAACCAGCCGAGCCCGTAGCCCAGTGATACCAGCTCACGAATATTGCCACTCTGGATGCTCTCATTGAGCACCGTGAGGGTCGGGCAGTCGCCGAGCCTGTCCAGATGGGCACGTATGGCGGCATCAATCATTCCACGAGGGTGATAGGCGATCAGCGGCAATGAGCGTGTCTTGCCACTCTTGCTGCTCCGGCCACTGTCCAGTGCAAAGCGCGGGGTGCCGCTGGCATCGGGGAGGCTGACGGGAATGAAGCGCTCATGTCCGAGGACCACATACTCGGTGTCGTCATTGGCCAGTTCCAATGGACTCCCCGAGAGCGGCCAGTAGCAGATGGCCATATCAATCTCACCGGATGCCAGTGCCTGGAAATAATCGCCCATCAGCCAGGCTGTGGCACGGAGATAGGGCACCAATGGCGGCGGGTTTTCCCAGCTTGCCAGCCATGCCGGCAGAAAGCTGGTGAGCAGCCCCTGGGGAGCGCCAAGGCGCAGCTGTCCCGCCTGCTCCTCAGCCATCTGTGCCAGTCGCTGCCGAGTCGCGCCGACGCGGCGAGTGACATCGTGACACATGCCCAGAAAGGCCTCACCCGCCGGCGTCAATGACAGTGGCAGAGTCTGCCGGTTGATCAGTGTTGTGCCCATCTCTTCCTCCAGCAACTTGATGCGTCGCGAGAAAGTAGGCTGAGTCACGTTCTGTTCCTCGGCAGCACGGGAGAAATGCCGCGTACGAGCCAATGCCAGAAAATCTTCCAGCCAGCGGATTTCCATTGTGTTCTCGAATTACCTGCGTCGTTGTTTATTATGCCAGAACGTCAATCTGTGTACGCCCTGGTTATATCAGCCGTTGCCCCTGACACCGGACAGGCATCACCAGAGGCGCACGCAGCGCCCCCGGTGACGAGCGGTTCAACGTCATGGGCAATATCAGGAGAGCCGACCTTCTTCCACACCATGGCAGGCTACCTGGCCGCCATCATCGGTGGCGATAAGTCTGGGCACTTCTCTGCGGCAACGTTCATTGGCCGCCGGGCAGCGGCCATGGAAAACGCAACCGGACGGCAGGTTGACCGGTGTTGGGACTTCTCCGGTCAGCCGAAGATGCTGCGGCCGGTCATCCTCGAGACGCGGGATCGCCGACATCAAGGCCTGAGTATAGGGATGGCGGGGACGCGCAAACAGCGTCGCCGTGGGAGCCACCTCGCACACCCGGCCCAGATACATCACCGCGACCCGAGTGCCGAAGTGCTCGACCACAGCGAGATCGTGGGTAATGAACAGATAGGTCAGGTTGCGCTCCTGTTGCGCTTCCATCAACAGGTTGAGTACCTGCGCCTGGATGGATACATCCAGTGCCGAGATCGGCTCATCGGCCACGATGAACTCCGGGTCCACTGCCAGAGCACGGGCAATAGCAATGCGCTGCCGCTGGCCCCCGGAGAATTCATGACCGTAGCGGCTGCCCCAGTCCGGGGCGATGCCGACATCGGTCATCACTTCTGCGACCTTGTCCCTGACCTGTTGTGGCGTCCAACTGGCGTTGTGCAGGCGAATCGGCTCTTCCAGCGTCTGCTGGATGGTCATGCGCGGGTTCAGCGAGGCATAGGGGTTCTGGAAGATCATCTGCATGCGCTTGCGCCAGGGGAGCAGGGCACGGGATTCCAGGTGATCAATACGCTCACCGTCGTAGTGGATCTCGCCAGCGGTGGGGCGCAGCAGACCCATGACGGTTCGCGCTACGGTGGACTTGCCACAACCGGATTCACCGACAACGCAGAGAGCTTCCCCGCGCTGGACGGTCAGATCGACGCCATTGATGGCGTGGACATGGGCTTGCTCGCGGACAATGCGCCCTCGGCGAAACTTCAGCTGCTCGAGAAAGTCGCCCGACAGCGAAAAACGCTTCTCGAGACCACGGATCTCCAGCAGTGATTCGGCAGGCTGCTGATCGTCGGCGGGTGCCCGATGGCTTGCTGCGGTAGCCGTCATCATTGCTTCTCCTCTACCGGAATACGTTCGGCCTGCTGCATTTCCGCTACCATGTGGCAGGCCACCTGGCAGTTGCCCGAATCGACGAATTGGGGAACCTGGTCAACGCAGGCAGGACGAAGTTCTCCCTCGGGCCGTGTCGCGAAATCACAGCGAGGGTGGAAGGCACAACCGCTGGGAAGCTTGTTCAATGAGGGCATGCTGCCGCGGATCTGATTGAGCCGAGAGCCGGGGGTCGCCATTTGCGGCAGGGCATTCATCAGCCCCTGAGTATAGGGGGGCTGGGGATCATTGATGATCTCGCGGGTGGGGCCCTGTTCGATCACTCGGCCAGCGTACATGACCAGCATGCGTTGAGTGACCTGACTGACCACGCCGAGGTCGTGGGTGATCAGGATCAGCGCCACATTGTGTTTCTCACAGAGTTCCAGCAGTAGCGCCATGATCTCGGCCTGAATGGTGACATCCAGTGCCGTGGTCGGTTCATCAGCAATGATGATATCCGGGTCCAGAAGCAGGGCGATGGCAATGATGATGCGCTGACGCATCCCCCCGGACAGCTCGTGGGGATAATGGTCGAGGCGCTTGTCCGGCGAGGGAATCTGCACCTGCTCGAGCTTGCGTAGCGAGATGGCACGCGCCTCCCGCGAGGAAATCCGGCGGTGAGCCTTGAGACACTCGATCATCTGTTCGCCGATGGTCAACACCGGGTTGAGGGTCATCATCGGGTCCTGGAAGATCATTGATATACGATGACCGCGGATCTTGCGCAGTGCTCGATCACTCATGGAGGTCAGTTCGTGACCATCGAAGTTGATGCTGCCGCCAGCGATGTAGCCGGGACGAGCAATCAGGTTGAGCAGGCTGAAGGCGGCGACGGACTTGCCGGCGCCGGACTCGCCGACGATACCCAGACGCTCACCGCGATCCAGGCTGAAACACACATCGCGCAATGCTCTGACATCGCCCTGACGCAGAGCGAAACGCACGTCGAGATTGTTGACTTCGAGTAATGCCATGGTTTCTCCTCCTGGCCTCAGCCCTTGTACAGACGCGGGTTGAGCACGTCGCGCAGCCAGTCGCCCAGCAGGTTGATGACCAGCACCACCACCACCAACACCAGCCCCGGAATCAGCGTGATCCACCAGGAGCCCGACTGGATATAGTCGAAACCGGACTTGATCAAGGAACCCAGCGAAGGGTGGGTTTCCGGCATACCCAAGCCAAGAAACGACAGCGCCGCCTCGGAGATGATGGCGTTAGCCACCTGCACCGTGGAGATGACGAAGATCGGTGACAGCGTATTGGGCAGGATGTGCCGGAACATGATGCGGCGACTGCGCAGCCCCATGACACGTGCTGCATCGACATATTCCCGGGACTTCTCGGCCAGCACTGAGGCCCGTACGGTACGTGCATACTGCGGCCATTCGGCAAGACCGATGATCAGCACCAGCAACCAGACGGCATAATCGCTGAAAGTCGCACCACCGAAGATCGCCTTGACCAGTGCACCAACGATGATCGCCACCATCAGCGTCGAGAACGAGAGTTGGATGTCAGCGACGCGCATCAGAAAGGCATCAATACGCCCACCCATGTAGCCGGCCAGCAAACCAAAGCAGACCCCCAGGGTCGCCTGCAGAATGACCGCGCCGAAGCCGATGATCAGTGACACGCGCAAACCATGGAGAATGGTCGACAATAGATCGCGTCCCTGGGCATCGGTGCCCATGACATACATCGGGTCGCTGCCATCGACCCAGAACGGCGGCAGCTCCGAGGCCAGAATGTCGATCTGGGCCAGATCATAGGGGTTCATGCTGGCCAGCCAGGGAGCAAACACAGCCGCTGCGATCATCAGCAGGAACACCAGCATACTGAGCTGAGCGACCAGGTCACGCTTGAAACTGTAGAACAGAAAGGAGTCACGGAAGCGCTGCCATCTGCTGGGCGGTGCTGCAGTTGTGGCAGGCGCTGTCGTTGTTGTAGTGCTCATGCGGGCTTACCTGTGAGCTTGACGGTGGGATTGACCAGGCCATAGATCAGATCAACGATCGTGTTGGTGATCACGAAGATCAGACCGACGATCATCAGGTAGGTCACGATCAGAGGAATGTCCGAGCGCTGGATGGCATCGAGAAACATCAGGCCCATGCCCGGCCACTGGAAGACGGTCTCGGTGAGGATGGTGTAGGCCACCAGGGTACCGATCTGCACACCGCCGACGGTGATAACCGGCAGCATGGTGTTCTTCAGCGCATGCAGGAAGTAGATCCGCCGCATGGGGATGCCCTTGGCCCGGGCGAACTTGATGTATTCCGACTGGAGCACTTCCTGCATTTCAGCGCGAATCAACCGAATGAACAGCGGCAGCATGATCGAGGCCAGCGAAATGGCCGGCAATACCAGGTAGATCAGCCCATCAAGCGAGGAGAAGTTGGTGTACCAGGTGCCGAACACGTGGGTCGGGTTGCCACGACCATAGGCTGGCATACCACCATCGGTGCTTAATATCCCGTTTAGCGTCGCGCCCCATCCGGTGTCGGCGGGGAAGGGTGACCAACTTACTCCGATGGCAAATATCTGGATCAATACGATGGCAGTCAGGAATACCGGAATGGAAATGCCGATGATCGACACCCCCATGAAGAATCGTGACAGCCAGGCACGCGGGCGAATGGCACTGTAGACACCAATCGGCACCGACAGCACGATGATCAGGATGCTGGCAGCAAACACCAGTTCCAGGGTGGCCGGCAGGTGTCGCAATACCACCTCGGTGGTCGGCTCATTGAAGACGTAGGAGTAGCCGAAATCGAAATGCAGGGCATTGCTGGCAAAGCGCAGATACTGCACCGGGAAGGGGTCATTGAGCCCCAGTTGCTCGCGCAGCGCTTCACGCTCACTCTCGGGGACTGACTGGCCCACCATCTGTTGAATGGGGTCGCCAAGATTGTCCTGGATGGCGAAGGCGATCACGCTGATGACGAACATCACCAGCAGCGCGTGAAAGAGGCGCTTGATCAGAAATGCAATCATGGGGCATTACCGAATATGACAGTCGGATACGACAGTTGCCAACGAAAGCCACCACGGCGGCCTTCGTCAGCTGGCTGTGCATTGATGGATTCGACAATCCCGGCCCGCATGGGCCGGGGAAAGTCTTACTCTTCGATGACCAGATCCCCGAGATAGGGGAAGTTCATCACGTTGAGGATCGGCTCGATATTGACATTGGCGGCAGATGCCCAGGCCAGGTCCTGCCAGTGCAGCGGGACGAAGGCGGCATCGTCGTACAGGCCCTGCTCGATCTGCTGGAGCATCTCGGCACGTTTCTCGAGATCCAGTTCGAGATTCGCTTCGGTCAGCAGTTGATCGAGTTCCGGGTTGCAGTAATTACCCGCATTGTATTGACCAGCACCGGTCTCGGCGTCGGGGCATTCGGTGAGATACTGGAAGAAGTTGGCTGAGTCCTCGGTGTCCGAGTGCCAACCGATCATCATCATATCCGCCGCTCGGTCGTCATATTCGCCCCAGTATTGGGCCTTGGGCAAAGTCTTCAGGTCGACGGTGACGTTGATACGCGCCAGCATGGCAGCAACGGCCTGAGCGATCTTGGCATCATTCACGTAGCGGTTGTTGGGCGCCATCATGGTGATCGAGAAGCCGTCCTCATAACCGGCTTCAGCCATCAGCTCCTGTGCACGTTCGAGATCGAAACGTAGCTCCAGGTCGGGGTTGTGACCGACATAACCTTCCGGCGACAGTTGGGCGGCTGGAGTGGCAAAGCCCTTCATCAGACGATCGGCGATGCCCTGCTGGTTGATGGCATAGGTAAACGCCTGACGCACGCGCGGATCCTTGAAGGCCTCGACGCGCTCCTGGTTCATGTGCAGCAGGATGATGCGTGTCCCGGACATGGTCACTAGATTGCTGTCGGCATCCCCTTCAATACGCTCCAGATCATTGGGAGGAACCGGAGCAATGAAGTCCACGTCACCAGACAGCAGGGCCGCCACACGAGTGGCATTCTCGTTGATCGGCGTCAACACGATATTGTCGACGTTGCCGGGGGACTCGCTGTCCCAGTAGTCCTCGAAACGCTCGAAATTGACACGAACACCCTGCTGACGATCGGTGACTCGGAAGGGGCCAGTGCCGGAGATATTGCGTGAGGCGTAGGAGTTGCCGTTCTTGACGATCTCGTCACGGGCACTGCCATCCTCGGTTTCACCACTGTAGAACTGGCTGTCCAGCGGGAAGATGTAGGTGGCCATGTTCATCAGCAGCGGGTTGGGGCGCTTGCTGACGATTTCGACCGTGTGTTCATCGATGACGTTGACGGTCTCGATGGGCTCGAAGATCGCCTTGAAGTCCGGGCTGCGCTTGAGACGCTCCACGGTCCAGGCGACGTCTTCCGCGGTGAAGGGATTGCCGGAGTGGAAGGTCACGCCTTCGCGCAACGTCATGCGCATGGTGGTGTCATCGACCTGTTCCCATTCGGTAGCCAGACGCGGCTCGAACTCGAAGTCCTGAGTCCAGCGTACCAGGGGATCAAAGGCCATATGCGACAGCTGCAGAATACCGCCCGAGAGCTGTTCATGGATGTCGAGGCTGACCGGGTCGGCGTCATAGGCCATGCGCAGCGTGTTTTCGGCCATCGCCGCCTGGGGCAGCGCAGCGGTGAGCATGGCAGCGCCGAGCGCGCCCGCCAGTAGAGTCTTCTTGAACATCGGAAGGATTCCTGCTTTTTGAGGTTGTTGTATAGTCCATCAGCAACAGACGTTGTAGGAAATCAACGCCAGTCGCGGTCAGAAAGAAGATAGAGATGAGCTGCGTTGAAGCACAATCGAAATTGTGAGAGGCGTCATTCGGAGGATGAATACAGGACGGCGGAGCGGGCGGGAAAGCCGGTTCCTGACGTTACGGCGAGATCACAGGGAAGGGTGGGGATGGCAGACACGAAATCAGAATCCGTGCCTGCCGCAAGATTACCCCGAGCGCAGCGGGTTCAATCCTCCGGTGACCAGACACGGTCAATACGGTACAGCTGGGCGACCTGATCAAGCCCATGCACGCTGCACTCCAGATCGGTCACGTGGCCATCCTTGAGGCCATAGACCCAACCATGTACCGAGAGCTCCTGTCCGCGCTGCCAGGCACGCTGGATGATCTTGGTGCGACACAGGTTCTTTACCTGAGCCTCGACATTGAGCTCGCACATGCGATCGACCTGATCGTCCATCGACAGGGTTTCAAGATCCGGGCGATAACGGCTGTAAAGTTCGCGGACGCTGTGCAACCAATAATCGACCACACCGCATTCACCGCCGGTCACCGCGGCACGAATACCGCCGCACCCGTAATGGCCGACGATCATGATGTGCTTGACCTTGAGGACATCAACCGCGAACTGCACCACCGAAAGGGCGTTCATGTCATTGTGATGCAGAAGGTTGGCGACATTGCGATGAACGAAGACCTCGCCGGGAGGAAGGTCGATGATCTGGTTGGCCGGAACTCGGCTATCGGAACAGCCGATCCACAGATACTCGGGGGTCTGCTGATTGGCCAGGCGAGTAAAGAAATCTGGATCGTCCTGGCACATGCGGTCGGCCCAGGCACGATTGTTGGCCAACAGGTTGTCGATATCACTCATATCCATATCCCGGCAGTGGTGAGAAACGTCATTTGCGGAGCTTTTTTACCTGTGGTGCTCGAGGGGGTCAAGAGTACTTCCTCGGTGGTATCATGTTGCGCCACATCATTCATCCAGGCCAGCCTGGCCAGCAACACTGGGAGAAACCTGTGTCCAATTTCGATTACGACCTGTTCGTCATCGGTGCAGGATCCGGCGGCGTCCGCGCTGCCCGAACGGCTGCGGCCACCGGCGCTCGTGTGGCTGTTGCAGAAGATCGTTATCTGGGCGGCACCTGCGTCAACGTCGGTTGCGTGCCCAAGAAACTGTATTCCTATGCCGCACATTTCCATGACGCCTTCGAGGACGCACATGGGTTCGGTTGGCAGCTCGAGCAGGCGCCAACCTTTGATTGGCCTACTTTGCGTGACAACAAGATCGGTGAGATCAAGCGCCTCAATGGCATCTACGGCAAGCTGCTCGACAACGCCGGGGTTCGCCTGATCAACGGCCGAGCGACAGTCATCGACGCCCATACCGTGGAAGTCGCCGGCGAGCAGGTCAGCGCCGAGAAGATCCTCGTTGCCGTGGGAGGCTGGCCCTGGGTACCCGAGTTTCCGGGGAGTGAACATACCCTGAATTCCAACCAGATCTTTGACCTCGACGCCTTCCCGAAGCGTTTCCTGGTACTGGGAGGCGGTTATATCGCCGTGGAATTTGCCAGCATCTTCAATGGTCTGGGCGCCGAGACTCATCTGGTCTATCGCGGGGAGCTGTTCCTGCGTGGTTTCGATCAGGAAGTCCGTGAGTTCACCCGTGACGAGATGGGCAAGAAGGGCGTCAATCTGCATTTCGGCGCCAACATCGAGACCATCGAGAAGCTCGATGACGGACTCAAGGTCACCTTGACCAACGGTGATGTCCACGAAGTGGACGTAGTGCTGGCCGCCACGGGCCGCAAGCCGCATCTGCAGGGGCTGGGCCTGGAGCAGTTGGGTATCGAGCTCAACGAGGATGCTTCCATCAAGGTCAATGATCGCTTCGAGACGTCGGTGCCCTCGGTTCTGGCGCTGGGCGACGTCACCGGAGGGCCGGAACTGACGCCAGTGGCACTGGCTGAAGCCATGCACCTGGTCGCGCATCATTTCGGCGAGGCACCGAAGGCTGCGATGAACTACGACAATATCGCCACCGCAGTATTCTGCCATCCCAACATCGGCACTGTGGGGTTGTCGGAAGAAAAGGCCCGCGAGAAATACGACGCTATTCGCGTCTACAGCGCGGATTTCCGCCCCATGAAACACACTCTGTCGGGAAGTGAAGAACGCTGCCTGATGAAGCTGATCGTCGATGACGCCAGCGACGTGGTGGTAGGCGCGCATATGGTCGGCGAAGAAGCCGGCGAGGTCATTCAGGGCATCGGCATCGCCGTGCGTGCCGGTCTGACCAAGGCTGACTTCGATGCCACGGTGGGCATTCACCCCACCGGCGCCGAAGAGTTCGTGACCATGCGGACTCCGACGCGTAACTGATCCAGGTTGTCACCTGACCTGGGGTTTTACCGGTTCTGAGTTTTCCCCCTGCGAGCGTCGCGTCTCGCAGGGGGACGTGCCGCGAAACCCAGCACAGAAGCTTACTGGGTGAATATGATCTTTAACGCTTGCCACCGGCGAGCGCTCTCAACCCTTCGAGGTCAAGGCATCGGTAAGTAAAAGATGGTCGTCCCACCTGACCATAATGGAAGGACTCGCCGAGCACACCCCGCTCGGCGAGGTACTTGAGATACTTGCGTACCGAGACCCGCGACATTCCCGTTGTCGGCATCAGGCTTTCCGTAGTGAAGCTCTCTAGCTCCAATGCCAGAATAGCGCGAGCAATCTGTGTCAGAGAGGGTGCGGTGAGCCCCTTCGGAAGGCCATCGCTTCCCATGGATCTGGCGGGTTTGAGCGGCCTGGCAGGCTGGAAGAGGTGGTCCAGATCATGCTGAGACGCCTGTTCACTGATGTGCTTGAGTGCGTGGCGGGCGCGGCGACATGTCTCCACGGCTACCTGAAAACGCTCGAACTCGAATGGCTTGATCAGATAGTCGCGTACTCCCAGACGACGTGCATCGCGCACGGTGTCCATTTCACTGGCTGCGGTAATCAGGATGACATCGGTGTCGTGGCCCCCACGTTGCAGGTGACGCACGATTTCCAGGCCACTGCGATTGCGTAGATAGACATCCAGCAGAACTACGTCGACCTGTTCGTGCTCCAGTACATCCAGAGAGCTGGGAACGTCGTTGCACTGGGCTACCAGGCTGACGTTGTCGAGTCGATTGAGATATTCGACATTGAGCCGCATGACCATGGGGTCATCCTCGACGATCAACACTCGCAATGGCACATCAGCCATGGAAACTCCTCAATCCCGTGCGCCGGAACCTGCCCTGTACGGCAGAGTGACTTCGATCAGAGTGCCATGCGGCGGCTCCGAGTAGAGTGCCAGATCACCGTCATGGGCTTCGATCTGTTCGCGTACCATCGCCAATCCCAGTCCGCGGTGAGCTCCCTTGGTCGAGATCCCGCGTTGAAAGATGCGTTGCTTCAGGGCATCGCTGATCCCTGTTCCGGTATCCTGGACATGCAGTGACAGCAGCGACTCATCATGGCCGAGTGTCAGCGTGACGTGGCGTTCATCCTGCTCACTCACGGCATCAAAGGCATTTTCCAATAGATTGCCGATGATGATCACCAGGGTATGAATCAGTGTTGAGGACTCAGGAGCAGGAATCGGCTCTTCCACTTCAATCGACAGGACAATGCCCCGCTCGCGAGCCTCACTCTGCTTGCCGAGCAGAAATCCAGCCAGTACCGGTTCCTCGACTTCCCTGACCAGCGCCGCTCCCGGGGCAACATGGTGATCGGCCAGCTCGAGCATATAGTCATGCAATGCCGTGTACTCCTTCATCTGCACCAGACCCAGCATGGCATGGAGCTTGTTCTTGAACTCATGGGTCGCCGCACGTAGTGCTTCCGCATAGCGGCGAACCCCAGTCAACTCCTCGGCCAGCATATGGACCTCACTGGTATCGCGAAAGGTTGCTACGGCACCAATGATCTGCCCCTGGTGGCGAATCGGCATGCGATTGGTGAGCAATGACAGACCATTGATGAGCACTTCTCTATCCAGCGACGCCTTACCCTCCCTCAACACCTCCATCAATCCCGCCTGGGGCAGCCAGGTGTCTATCCGGGTGCCGTAGGTCGGTACATCCAGGCCCGCGCGGTGCAGCAATTGATGTGCTGCAGCATTGGTCAGCGAGATTCGCCCCTCGCTATCGATCGCCAGAATGCCTTCATGCACGGAGCCGAGAATGGCCTGGCGTTCTTCCACCAGACGCGCGATCTGGTGCGGTTCAAGCCCCATCAATACATGTTTAAGATAACGTGCCAGCCAGCTTGCCCCCAATACCCCAAACAGCATCAACAGCGCGACGCCGAGAAGTACGCTCAAGCGATTCTCGGCGAGCCGATCGCCCAGGGTGGCCAGGGTTACGCCAACAGCAACGGCGCCTATCACCTGGCCGTTGCCATCCATGACTGGAGAGAAGCCTCGGATACTGGTGCCCAGTGTTCCCTGGGCACGGGAGGAGTAGGTCCTGCCCTGCAGGGAAGGACCCTCATCGCCACCTTGAAATGGCAGGCCAACAAGTTCGGGATCGGGGTGCGTCAGACGCAGGGACTGACGGTTGAAGATGGAGATGAAATCGATGCCCAGGCGTTGGCGCAGGCGGTTGATGTCACGCTCCAGAGCACTATCGGAGGAGATGTCCGTTCCCGGCTGGTTCGCCTGCTGCAGCGCCTGCACAACATTGCCGTGCGCTGCCACGGTCTGGGCAATATTGATCACCCGTGCCGATTGCGCTTCTGCCTGGACGTGACGCAGCGTGGCATCAAACAGCCACAGTGCAATGGCGAGAGTTACCGCAATGCTGCTGGCCACGAGTAGCGAAATCAGAATGTTGAGGCGCGGATAGGGGAGTTTCAGCAACGACGATACCTCAATGTAGTTATGGCCTGCGCTCGCATCGGAATAGCGAAAGTCGCAGAACATATCGTTTGGAATTCTACCTTTGTGCAATACCCAAGACACCACTGCCATGCCGGAAAGTGGTTCAACGCTTTCATTAATGACAAAACGATTTAGTAACTTTGCAAAGCTTGGTCATTGGTGTGGGGCGCTTATCCTCGGCGACGTCCATCATTCCGCTTCATCGTGCGGATCCACACTACATGGGAGCACGCCAATGAACAGTGCCTCGACACAAACGCTGCAGGATGTGCAGCGTACTTCAATGGCCACAAGTGTGCCGCGGGTCTTTGGTCTGCCGCTGCCACTCTTTTTCATCGCGCTTGCCGTCATGGTGATCGCCATGGCGACGGATACACTACCGACAGGAATGATCAGCGCTCTGCTGGTAATGATGTTGCTGGGGGAGCTGCTTGGCTTTATCGGTGACCGCCTGCCTGTCGTCAAGACCTACCTGGGGGGAGGCGCCATCGTTGCGATTTTCGGCGCTGCGACGCTGGTATATCTCGACTGGTTGCCCGAGGCTGTCTCCGGTAACGTCACGACCTTCATGAAGGATGGCGGCTTTCTCAATTTCTATATTGCCGCACTGATCACCGGCAGCATACTGGGTATGGAGTCCAGCGTACTGGTCAAGGTCGGCTCTCGTTACGCGCTGCCGTTGTTGTGTTCGGTTCTGTTTGCCGGGGTGTTCGCCATGGGCGTCGGTGCCTTGTTGGGCTTCTCGCCTCAGGATGCACTGGTCGTTATTACGCTACCGATCATGGGCGGCGGGATGGGCGCCGGAGCTGTACCGATGAGTCAGGTATACGAGCAACTACTGGGCCAACCGGCCAGCTACTACATTTCGATTCTGGTCCCTGCGCTGGCACTGGGCAATGTCTTCGCCATCATGATTGCTGGTCTGCTCAACGGGTTGGCAAAGCGCTTTCCCAGTTGGACCGGCAATGGTCAGATGATGCCGGGGGTGGAGATAGAGGAACGCGAGAGCACCTTCGACCTCGGCCGCCTTGGGATCGGCCTGGTGGCTGCGTTGACCTTCTTCGTCGCCGGTGAAGTATTGGGTGATGTGATTCCGCTTCACCCCTATGCCTTGATGATTGTTCTGGTTGCAGTGCTGAAGATCACCAACGTTGTGCCGGAAAGTGTCAACGAGGCTGCGTCCCAATGGTTCCAGTTTGTGGCGAGGAACTGGACCTTCGCGCTGCTGTTTGGCATCGGTATCGCCTATACCGACCTGGGGCAGGTGATTGACGCGATTTCCCTGACCTATGTGGCGGTCGTCTTCGCTGTGGTCGCTGGAGCAGCCTTCGGCGCAGGTATCGTGGGTAAGCTGGTCGGGTTCTATCCGATTGAATCGGCCATTACCGCAGGATTGTGCATGGCCAACATGGGAGGGACAGGTGATGTAGCCGTGCTCTCGGCGGCTCGCCGTATGCAATTGATGCCGTTCGCGCAGATTTCCTCGCGCCTCGGCGGTGCACTGATCCTTCTGATCTCGAGCATCATCGTGCCGCTGTTCTTCTCTGGCTAGTGGTGTGAGCCTATCAGTCTCTTATTAACCCGGCATGCTTTCATGTTGGGTTAATAGCGGCACAGGGACGTGCCGCCGTCGGCCATCAGGCTGACGCGAGACCGCACCACACCAGCCGATCCGCGTATCTGCGCCAGTGGGGTGCGGACGACAATCAAATCGATCAGGATGAGCTATTTGATTGCCATGTTAATAGTGAAACGCCCCGGACCGGGGCGTTTCACGTTTATATGGGCTTGCCGCGCCAACCTGCAGTATCGGGGCCAGTGAGGGTAGGGACGTGCGCCCCTATCCTGTGCCATCTCGTCGCAGCCCTGGTTTTGAAATCCTGCTTTTGAAACCCAGCCTTCATGGAACACGACTATGCTGAAACTGTCACCCTGAGCGGTTGGCAGCACGAAGCACTGGTGCCCCGCCAGCCCCGTGGTATAAATCTCTGTTATGGGTAAGCGCCTGAAGAATAATGGCGAATTTGAAATGCGTTATTGTGCTGTTATAATCTTTCACCGAAATCGCTACAGCGAAGCATAACTCAATGACCGCAAGCACAGAGCCCTTCACACCTTCCGCCGACCTCGCCAGGCCCACTGTGGCAGACGCCGTGGTCGGCAATGACGCGGCATCCCTGTTCATTCGCAAGCCCAATCCGGACGACGGCTGGGGTATCTACGAACTGGTCAAGGCCTGCCCACCGCTGGATGTGAACTCGGCTTATGCCTACCTGCTGCTGGCTACGCAATTTCGTGACAGCTGCGCGGTGGCCACCGATCAGGATGGTGAGATCGTTGGCTTCGTTTCGGGGTATGTAAAATCCAATGCACCCGACACCTACTTTCTCTGGCAGGTAGCGGTGGGTGACAAGGCCCGTGGCACCGGATTGGCGCGCCGCCTGGTCGAGGCGGTGATGAGCCGTCCGGAACTTGCTGAAGTACACCATCTGGAAACCACCATCACGCCGGACAATCAGGCGTCGTGGGGGCTTTTCCGTCGCCTTGCCGAGCGCTGGCAGGCACCGCTCAACAGCCGCGAATACTTCTCTACCGATCAGCTCGGCGGTGAGCATGACCCCGAGAACCTGGTACGCATCGGTCCCTTCGTGACCACACGCATCCAGGCCTGACGCCATCTTTCCTGCATGCAGCAACGATGAAATATCAGTGCTGTATGCCCCCCTTACCTTGTCGATCCAATATCAATCAGGAGGTCGCAGATGCAGACCCAGACCCTCGAACGCATGGAATCCGAAGTCCGTACCTATTCCCGCTCCTTTCCGGTGGTGTTCAACAAGGCGCTGAATGCGCGCCTCACCGATGAGGACGGGCGTGAGTACATCGACTTTCTGGCGGGTGCAGGAACGCTCAACTACGGCCACAACAATCCGCACATCAAGCAGGCCATGGTCGATTACCTGGCTTCTGATGGCATCATCCATGGCCTGGATTTCTGGACCGTCGCCAAACGCGACTATCTGGAGACGCTGGAAGAGGTGATCCTCAAGCCGCGTGGCCTCGACTACAAGATTCACCTGCCGGGACCAACTGGCACCAATGCCGTTGAGGCCGCCATCCGCCTGGCTCGCGTGGCCAAGGGGCGTCACAACATCGTGTCGTTCACCAACGGCTTCCACGGCGTCACCATGGGCGCTCTGGCGGTGACCGGCAACAGCAAGTTCCGTGAAGCCACCGGCGGTGTACCGACTCTGGGCGGCACCTTCATGCCGTTCGATGGCTACATGGGCGAACATGCCGATACCCTCGACTATTTCGAGAAACTCCTCGGCGACAAGTCCGGCGGTCTGGATACTCCGGCGGCGGTGATTGTCGAGACAGTGCAGGGCGAGGGCGGCATCAATGTTTCCAGCATCGAATGGCTCCAGCGGCTGGAGAAGATCTGTCGTGCTCACGATATTCTGCTGATTGTCGACGATATCCAGGCCGGCTGCGGCCGTACCGGAAAGTTCTTCAGCTTCGAACATGCTGGTATCACGCCGGATATCGTGACCAATTCCAAGTCACTGTCTGGTCTTGGTCTGCCGTTCGCGCATGTTCTGATGCGTCCGGAACTCGACAAGTGGAAGCCGGGCCAGTACAACGGCACCTTCCGCGGTTTCAACCTGGCCTTTGTCACCGCAACTGCAGCGATGCGTAAGTACTGGAGTGACGATACCTTCGAGCGTGACGTTCAGCGCAAGGGGCGTATCGTCGAGGAACGTTTCCAGAAACTCGCGCGTCTGATCAGCGAGAAGGGAAATCCCGCCAGTGAACGGGGCCGTGGCCTGATGCGTGGCATCGATGTCGGCTCTGGTGAACTGGCCGACCGTATCACCGGTCGTGCCTTCGAGAACGGCCTGGTCATCGAGACCAGTGGTCAGGCAGGTGAAGTAGTCAAGTGTCTGTGCCCGCTGACGATTACCGATGAAGACCTGCTTGAAGGTCTTGATATTCTCGAGCGCAGCATCGTGGAAGTGCTCAACTGAGCAGTGGCCCGGCGGATGAGGGCGTTAGCCGTTCCTCGTCAGACGAGCCCTTAGACAACAATATCCTGCCGGATAGGGAAATGCTGAATGAATTGACGAGCAGGCATTTCATCAGTGTTTCCATAACGGTATGTCCGAGTGGCATCGGCAGAATCTGATGCCATTCAATCCCCTCTGATAATTCGAATCAGCCTGGAGAAAGTTTCATGATCGTCCGTAATCTCGAGGAATGCCGCAAGACTGATCGCCTGGTGAAAGCCGAGAACGGCAACTGGGACAGCACACGCCTTTCGCTGGTGGATGATGGCGGCAACTGCTCCTTCCACATCACCCGTATCTTCGAAGGTACCGAAACCCACATTCACTATAAGCATCACTTCGAAGCGGTCTACTGCATCGAAGGTGAGGGCGAAGTGGAGACTCTGGCCGATGGCAAGATCTGGCCGATCAAGCCGGGTGACATCTATATCCTCGACCAGCACGACGAACACCTGTTGCGTGCGAAGAAGACCATGCACCTGGCCTGCGTATTCACGCCGGGTCTGAGTGGCAACGAAGTGCATCGCGAAGATGGTTCCTACGCTCCTGCCGAGTGATTGAGAGGGCCAGGGCCAGTGTTCGGGCCAACTTTCATTGATGCCCTGATCTGACCCTGACCGGCGCCGTGCCCTTAGTGGTAACGGCGCCGTTTTCATTACTGACTCACGTTTTCCGATAACTGACCGAAGTGGGAGCAGGGCTGCACTTTAGTCGAAACATCGTATATCGGGTCTTGCACAATGGCCCTCGCATTATCTACTTTGTCATACATATTATGTCGGATAAGAAGACTAATGCCCGTGCAAGTGCTACCACGCACGCCCCACAACAACGACAAACCCTGCAAAGAGGTTGCAACATGCGTCTCGTCAGCTCGTCAAAAACCGTCCAGACCCTGAAAATCAGTGCACTCGCCGGTGCCATCGCCATTTTCTCGACCCCTGTGCTGGCGGAGCAGTGGCGGGGCTGGAATGTTCATCCCCCCGAATATCCCAACAGTATCGCACTGGAGAGTTTTGCCTCCGAAGTCGCGGAGAAGACCGAAGGGCGTGTAGAACCCAAGGTCTTTCATAACGGTGTACTGGGAGCTCAACCCGATGCCATCGAGCAGACCCGCAACGGTGCACTGAACTTCGGTAACTTCAATATGGGCCCGATGGGCCCAGTCGTGCCCGAGACCAACGTCCTGTCGCTGCCCTTCATCTTCACCAGCGAGGATGAGATGTATCGCCTGATGGATGGTGAAATCGGCGACAGGATTGCCGCTGCCATGGAAGAGAAGGGGCTGGTGGCGCTGTCCTGGTTCGGTTCCGGTGCCCGCAGCCTGTACAACACCGACCACCCGATCGAGACGCCGGCTGATCTAGAAGGGCTCAAGGTCAGGGTGATGAGTAATGACCTGTATGTCGACATGATCGATGCACTTGGTGGGAACGCCACACCAATGGCCTATTCAGAGGTCTATCAGTCGCTGAAAACCGGCGTGATCGATGGAGCCGAGAACAACTATCCCTCCTATGACTCCAGTGGTCACTATGAGGTAGCTGGCTACTATTCCAGGACGGAGCATCTGATCCTTCCCGAGTGTCTGTGCGTGGCCAAGGCCACCTGGGATGGATTGTCGGAAGAAGACCAGCAAATCGTGCGCGAGGCTGCTGTAAACGCCGCCCAGGAGCAACGACAGCTTTGGGCAGAAGGTTCTCAGGCGAGTCACGATGCCGTTGTAGAGGCCGGTGCCGAGATCAATGAGGTGGCCGACAAGGCGGAGTTCCAACAGGCCATGCAACCTGTCTATGATGACTTCCTTGCTGAGTACCCTGATCTCGCATCGCTCGTGGAAGACATTCAGGCCGCACAGGCCAACTGATCGAATAACGTCCCAACAAGCCTCCGGTTCGTCGCCGGAGGCATTTCGTGAGGTTGAATCCTGTGACGCATCCTGGTGAATTTTCCGACTCCCTCGGCTCGCCCCATGGCCAGGTCGGGCGCGTCGATCGAATGCTGGATGGCCTTGCCCATTTGTGCATCATTGCGGCCGGTGTACTGCTTGTCTATCTCATCGCGAGCTTCGGCTGGCTGGTGTTCGGCCGCTATGTCCTCAACGACACCCCGACCTGGGTGGAGCAGTCGGCTCTGCTCTGTGTGGTCTACATCACCTGTCTTGGTGCTGCCGCTGGCGTGCGCCAGGGCACACACCTGAGCATCGAGATGGTCCGCGAGGCCGTCCCGGCCATTCCCAGACTGGTGATGCTCCATCTCGCAGATGTATTTGTTGTCCTGTTCGGTGCCTTCATGTGCTGGCAGGGCGGTCTGATGATGCTCGACAACCTCGATCGACCGATTCCCATGATCGGCCTCTCCGAAAGCTGGCGGGCCGCTCCGCTGGTGGTCTGTGGCGTGCTGATGGTGCTGTTCAGCCTCGCCAATATTCTGCGTCGTGGACTTTCATCTGATCATGCGACGGCAACCGACTCTAAAGAGGAGCAGTAAACATGGGGTTGGCAATCCTGTTCGGGGTATTTGCACTGGGCCTGGTGATTGGTGCTCCAGTAGCGTTTTCTGTAGGACTTGCCGCTGTGGCTGCCTTCTTCTACGAAGGTCTGCCGATGTTTGTGGCCTTCCAGCGCATACTGTCAGGTATCTCGGTATTCTCGTTACTGGCCATTCCGTTCTTCATCTTTGCTGGAGAGCTGATGTTGCATGGCGGGATTTCCCAGCGCCTGGTACGCCTGGCGTCCGCCGCAGTCGGTCGAGTGCGCGGTGGCCTCGGCATGGTCAACGTGTCGTCCTCTATGCTGTTCGGTGGTATCTCCGGCTCCGCGGTGGCCGACACATCAGCACTGGGCTCGATCTTGATTCCGGTCATGAAGGAGAAGGGCTACGACGCGGACTATGCGGTCAACGTCACCGTGACCTCGTCCATCGCTGGGGTGGTGATTCCCCCCAGCCACAACATGATTCTCTATGCCGTAGCAGCGGGGGGCGGCATCTCGATCACCAAGCTATTCATGGCAGGGATCCTGCCCGGTATCCTGATGTGTGGCTTCCTGGCGCTGGCAGCCTACCTGGTAGCGGTAAAGCGCGGCTATAGTGGCGAAGCCTTTCCGGGCTGGAAGGCTCTGGTGATCAGCTTCGCTGCTGCGTTGCCGGGCCTGTTCACGGCGGTGATCATCGTTGGCGGGGTGCTGTCGGGTGTTTTGACGGTCACCGAATCCGGCGCTTTCGGTGCCATCTATGCCATCGTCGTTACCGGCCTCGTCTATCGTGAGCTACGCTGGGAATCCTTCAAGCAGGCGGTCTATCAGGCGGTGCGCACCACTGCGCTGGTGATGATCCTGGTCGGCTGTGCCTCGGCATTCTCCTACATGCTGGCTCTATACAGTGTCCCCGAACTGCTGTCTGACGCGCTGCTGGGTATTACCGATAATCCGCTGATGATCCTGCTGATGCTGAACCTGATCCTGTTGGCGCTGGGCATGGTGATGGACATGGCAGCGTTGATTCTGATCTGTACTCCCATCTTCCTGCCGATTGCCACGCAATTTGGCATGGATCCTATCCAGTTCGGCATCATCATGATGATGAACCTCGGCCTCGGACTCTGTACGCCACCAGTCGGGGGATGCCTGTTTGTTGGTAGTGTGATCGGCAAGATTCGTATCGAACAGGCAGTACGTACCATCTGGCCATTCTATCTGGCGTTGTTTGCGGCACTGATGCTGGTGACCTATGTACCGGCATTATCCATGACGCTGCCGAATCTTATGGACTAACCCCGTGCTGCGAGCCGGGCCTCGAAACCAGAGGCCCGGGTGGCGGCAAAGAGTAACAACAGCATCGCAGGATGAAATTCCTGCATAACGGAACAGCAACGACAAGGGAGTAGAACCATGTTGAATCGACTACTGGTGACAGGAGCAGCAGGAGGACTCGGCCAGGCGATTCGTCCCCATCTCGCCCGCCTGGCCCGTCATGTGCGTCTATCTGACATTGCACCGATCGAGTCGGGTGAAGGGCATGAGGAAATCGTTCTCTGCGATCTAGCCGATGCCGAAAAGACCTCGGCACTGGTCGAGGGGTGCGATGGCATCATTCACCTGGGCGGTGTCTCGGTGGAGCGCTCCTGGCAACAGATCCTGCCCGCCAACATCATGGGCACCTACAACCTGTATGAAGCGGCACGCCGGCACGGTAAGCCTCGCGTAGTTTTTGCCAGCTCCAACCATACCATCGGCTTCTATCCCCGTACCCAACGACTGGACAACCAGGTACCACGGCGGCCCGATTCGCTGTATGGCGTCTCCAAATGCTTCGGTGAGGATCTCGCCAGCCTGTACCACGACAAGTTCGGTCTCGAGACCCTGGCCGTGCGCATCGGATCCTGCTTTCCAAAGCCGGCCGATACGCGAATGCTGGCGACCTGGATGAGCGTCGAGGACTTCGTGTCTTTGCTGGAACGAGCGTTCATCACGCCCAAGCTCGGTTATACCGTGATCTATGGTGCCTCCAACAACCGAGAGCAGTGGTGGGATAACGGCCAGGCCGCCTTTCTTGGCTGGACACCGGAGCACAGTTCAGATCCCTGGCGGGCGGAAATCGAGGCGCGTGACACCGGCCTGGACTCGGCGGATCCGGCAGTGGTCTACCAAGGCGGCAAGTTCGTCAGTCAGGGGCACCCTGACGACGAATGAGTCTTCCATGCATGTTCAGTACCCTTGTATGTCCAGCACCCAGTCTTTCCGGGGCACGAGGTCGCCCGACAAGGGCGACCCGTACTCCAAGGGCTGGTAGACTCAAGGTGCGCACTGTGCGTAAAGGGACTTCGGTATGAATGAGGAATCACATCATGGCAGTCAGGCCTGAACCCCGCAGCGAGACGGCAACGCTCAATGTTCAGAAGCTCACCAGGGAAGGCAGCCTGTCAATGCACGTGGCCGACCAACTCGAGGGGCTGATTACCGGTGGCGACATCTCCGTAGGGGATCGTCTGCCGACCGAGAGTGGCCTTTGCGAGTCCTTTGGTGTCAGCCGCACCGTGATCCGTGAGGCGGTGGCACACCTCAAGTCGCTCGGTCTGGTCGAGGCAAGGCGGGGCGTCGGCACTACCGTGATACGCACCGCACCAGCCGAGGCAATGCCGGCCAAGCGGATTCGGCCGACCACAGTGGAGGATATCCTGCATGTGATCGAGCTGCGCCTGAACCTGGAGCCTGCGGCTGCAGCGCTGGCCGCGGAGCGTCATACCGAGGAAGACCGCGAGCGCATTCTCGCCGGTCACAAGGCCTTCGTCGAGGCTCGCGCAAAGCATACATTGGCCCGGGAAGAAGACTTCGAGTTCCATCATGCCATTGCTCGGGCGACACATAATCCCTTCTTCGCGGTATTGTTCGAGCAGCTCAATCTGAGCGCCATTCCGCGCTCGAAATTGGTCAGCAGCGAAGTCAATACCGCGACTGCAGATGTTTACCTCAAACGCGTCGAGGATGAGCACCAAGCGGTGGTGGACGCCATTCTCGCCCGGGATCCAGAGCAGGCTCGTGAGGCCATGCAACAGCACCTGAGTCGTGCCCGCCAGACCTACCAGCAGTTTCAGGTCAGTGAGTAACGACGATTTCAGCGGCGGTTTGAAGCGACACCGATGATATCACCACTTGCCCAGGTCAATGCCCGCGATAGCCGCCTGGACCGTCATATTGACAATGCCTTCCATCAGCGAGGTGCGCTTCAAGGCACGCCCGCTGATGCCGGACGGAAATTTTTGTCCAGACCATCATGGAAAGTACTCTTCAGCGTGCTGCAAGAAATAACAATTGCATCCACCTCCTCGCGCAGGTGAGCAACAATAGACTCAACATCAGCCCCATTGCTGCCTTCGGATGCTATGACAAAGGCATCCTTGATCCTGTACCCAGCCTTTAGCAGCATCATTGCCATCAACACATCAGCTCCATGCTTCAGTAGATGCCGACGTTTTGAGCCCCGACACCACTTCCACGGCACTGGCGTGGGGGCGACCGGAACATGGTATTTCGACAACGCCACCTACCTCGATCTGCAGGGCCAGTACAGAGTCTTCCGTCCCGATCTGCACAGATCTCGTCGACAACAATGACGGCGACGGCTATGCGCTGTCCACCGAGAGCGGCAGGAGCATCGCGATGGGAGCAGGGGACTGGACCCTCACTCCCCAGGCCCAACTGATCTGGTCCAGCGTGGACTTCGACAGTTTTGACTGTCACGGGAGGAAAGGTCGAGGCGGCCGACACCGATAGCCTGCGCCTGCGAACCGGTGCCTCTCTGGACAGTGAATTCGTCAGCGACGCTGGCAGCGGCATGGCCGAACTGGTTCATTTTCAGGCCTGCCAAATGAATAAACCAGGCTCATGGCTATAAACCGTCCTGCAACGAGTCGTAATAATTCTTTATATTCATAGTAGCTAATGCTTCATTACTACCTCCTGAAATCAGTTTCTGTATTTGAGAGGCAGTAATTGAAAACACCCTAGGGATTTTTAAGGGAAGTTATCGTGAATAAATTGTGCCATTTCAATCACGTGTCATTTATTTGACTGGAATTCGAGGTCTTTTACAACCACTTCCAGTAGATTTATCCACAATGCATCAACATGATATAGCAGCCACTACCGGTTGTTTTTACGCATATGCGCTACAGAGAAAACAACAAGAAAAACAGAACAATCAGAATAAACAGTAGGTTGCATTAAAGGGGTTGCGCATGCAGGAACTATCCAATCCGGTCAGAAATGACTCCGATAAAGCCAATGACACAACCACTTTCAGCATATCGCCGGGCTTTGGGCGACGATTATACCAGGGGCGGTTTTCCTTTGCGTTTACCTCCTATCAATCGGGGGGATTATACCTGGTGGGTCTTGGCCTTGGTGCGAAGTCGGAGTTGAACATCCACCAGGCAGCGGTTTCACGGCCCATGGGAATCGCGGTGGATGATGCAGGCGGCTTTGTACTCTCTGGACGAGCCGATATCCAGCGCTTCAGCAACGGACTGAATCCCGATCAGCGGGTCAACGACCATTTCGACGCCTGTTATGCCCCTCGGATGGTCCATATGACCGGTGCCCTGGATGCGCACGATGTCGGAATCATGGCAGATGGAACCCCGGTTTTTGTCAACACGCGCTACAACTGCCTTGCCGTTCCCGATCCGCAGCATTCCTTCGTGCCGATCTGGCGCCCCCCCTTCATCTCGGCAATGGTCGCCGAGGACCGCTGCCACCTCAACGGTCTGGCGATGCAGGACGGCGCTCCGGCCTTCGTCACCGCCGTATCACGCTCCGATACCATCGATGGTTGGCGAGATCGTCGGGGCTCTGGAGGGATCATTATCGATGTGACCAGTAATGAGGTCATCGCCAGTGGGTTATCGATGCCACATTCCCCGCGCTGGTATCGCGATCAGTTATGGGTACTGAACTCCGGGAAGGGAGAACTGGGCACGGTTTCGCTCGAAGGTAAAACGCAAGACCGGTTTACTCCCGTGGCATTTTGCCCGGGCTTTGTCCGAGGCCTGGCCTTTGTCGACAATTTTGCTCTTGTGGGACTTTCCCGGCCTCGCTACGAGCGATTCGAAGGACTTGAGCTGGATCGCCGCCTGGCAGAAAAGGATAGTGAAGCCTGGTGCGGCGTACAGGTGATCGACCTGGATAGCGGGCTTTGTGTGGACTGGTTAAGGGTAGATGGAGCAGTGGGAGAGATTTACGACGTGGCCATCCTGCCGGGCGTACGCACCCCTATGGCAATTGGTGCAGAGGCGCCGGAGATCAATCAGTACATCACGATAGGGCAGCAACAATAATGATCATACAGGGAGTGATATTCGCCAGAACAGAGCAATCGGAGCGGGAGCCGTTTCCATCTCATAATGGGTGGGTTCCGAAGTCAAAGGTAAATGTTATCGGCCTCGGCAAGACGCCGAGTCAGCCAATGCCCTCGAGTGACGCCTTACGGTCATGGGTGAGTGGAATTTCTCTGGCCTTCGGCACAGCCCTGTTGCTGACCCCGGTCATGAGCAGCTCTGTCCATGCAGGTGACTGCAGTGAAGAAGCGGCGGGTGTCTGGACTTGTTCGGGAGTCGCATCGGACGACGACACGACAATCACGCCTATCCCTGCAACGGACGGTAGCCTCACCGTTACGACCAAGGGCGACTTTGGACTAGAAACCATATCAGGAGACGGACTTGTCCTGAAGAACAGCAATTCCGCCACCGGTGATATCAACTTTACCGATGAGAATGCCTCCGACATCACAGGGTATCGTGATGGCATTCTTGCCCGTAACAGGGGTAGCGGCACAGTGTCGATCACCTCGACAGGAACGGTTACGGGGACGAGCAGCAGTGGAGTCCGCGCAGCCCAGTATGTAGGTGGCGGGCTTACAGTCGATGTGGTGGATGTGTCCGGTGGTAAGGATGGTATCAGGGCCGTGAATGAGAGTTACGGTGCACTATCGATCACCTCGACGGGAACGGTGACGGGGGCGGGGACAGGAGCTACCGACGCTGGAATCTATGCAGCTCAGTCTGCGGCCAGCGACTTGACCGTCAACACCGTGGATGTGACCGGTGGCACACATGGCATCAGAGCCCGGAGCAGCGGTAGGGGAGCAGTGTCGATCACCTCAACGGGAACGGTGACGGCGACAACGGCGACCAACAATATTAGAAAAAGCGCTGGAATCAGTGCCGTGGTGTCGCGCCCGACCGGCACCACCTTGACGCTCAATGCCATGGATGTGACCGGTGCCGAAGATGGCATCAGAGCCCTGAATGACGGCACCGGCGCAGTGTCGATCACTTCGACAGGAAAGGTATCGGGAACGAGCCATCATGGAATCTATGCCTTTCAGTCTGCGGGCAGCGGTCTGACGGTCGATGTTGTGAATGTGACAGGTGGCACGGACGGCATCAGAGCCCAGAACGGGAGAGAGCTATTTAAAGGCAATGGCACAGTGTCGATCACCTCGACAGGAACGGTGATGGGGACAGACGACTCTGGGATCCATGCAGTTCAGTACGCAGACAGCGACTTGACGATTCATGCTAGAGATGTAACGGGAGGCAATACTGGTATCGTCGTCAACAGCCACGACAATGGTCTGATGTCGGTCGTAACCACCGGCGATGTCGCCGGGAGCCGGGAAAATGGCATTCGTATCACTGCCCCCGGTGATGCTGCGGCGGATGTTTCCGGCAACGTCACCGGAGGCAATGGCACAGCCATCCTGATGGACGAAGTATCCGGCGTGGCCTCGCTGGTACTGCGAGATGACTGGAGCCTTTCCGGGCAGGCCCTCACAGATGATACCGATACCGATGACCGACTGGTGCTGGCCGATACCACACTCGATCTTGGCATGATCGGTGATACCGCTGATCCGAATGCGATCATCGGCTTCGACCACCTGATCACGAACGGTACCGACATCACGACACTGACCGGCACGCAGACCGCGGGTAACTTCCACTCGGGACTGGTCGAGAGCGGCACGCTGCGTCTGGATAACGCAACCCTGGCCATGCTGAACAGCAAAACCACACTGAATATTCGGCAGGGCGCGACACTGGCGGTGAATGGTACCTCGCTGCTCGAGGGCAGCCTGGACAACCGTGGAACAGTGTCAATGGTCAACGGTACCGCCGGTGATGTGCTGACCGTGAGCGGCGATTACGCCGCAGGCTCTGATCTGTTGATGGAAGCCGTACTGGAAGGTGATGACTCGGCCAGTGACCTGCTGGCGATCGATGGAGGCACCAGCGGAATAACAGATGTGTCGGTCACCAATCTGGGTGGCGTCGGAGCCCAAACTATCGTCGGCATTCCGTTGGTCACGGTCGGGGGCACCTCAACAGGTGAGTTTCTGCTGGTGGATGGAGATTACGTCACTGACGGTGGCAAGCAGGCACTGATCGCCGGGGCTTATGGCTATACGCTGGACAGGACCGACTCAGGTAATTGGTATCTCACTTCGGCAATGTCGGAGCCCGATGAACCGATCGTGGACCCGGTGGAGCCTGATGACCCCATCGTAGACCCGGTGGAGCCCGATGAACCTGTCGTAGACCCGACGGAACCGGATGACCCAGTCGTAGATCCGGTAGAGCCCGATGAGCCTGTTGTGGACCCGACGGAGCCCGATGAACCTGTCGTGGATCCGGTAGAGCCCGATGAGCCTGTTGTGGATCCGGGAGAGCCCGATGAGCCTGTCGTGGACCCGGTAGAGCCCAATGAGCCTGTTGTGGACCCGACGGAGCCCGATGAACCTGTCGTGGAGCCTGAAGAGCCAGTGATTCCGCTGGATCCGACATCGCCGCGTCGGCTGCAGCCCGCCGTACCCATTGCCCTGGCCTACCCACAAAACCTCATGGCTCTGAATCAATTGCCATCCCTGCGCACACGCGTAGGCCAACGTCATGCCGAATTGCTCTCGACCATGGGTGATGGAGAGGTCGATAGCAGAGGCTGGATACGGGTGGAGGGTGGCCGTCGTCGGTTTGACGACTCCACCGCCGATGCCTCGATCCGCAACAATACCGGGAAACTGCACTTTGGCATGGATATAGCCAGGGATTCCGGAGAGTGGTTCGACCAGGTGTTTGGCGTCAATGCCTATGTTGGACGCTCAACCAGTGACATCGACTCTACCTTCGGCGATGGCCGGATCGAGACCGATGGCTATGGACTGGGAACAACCGGAACATGGTACTTCGACGAAGCCACCTACCTCGATCTGCAGGGCCAGTACAGCGTATTCCGTTCCGATCTGCACAGCAGGCAACTGGGTGATCTCGTCGACAGTAATGATGGCGACGGCTATGCACTGTCTATCGAGAGCGGCAGGGTCTTCGCGGTGGGCAAGGAGGGCTGGACCCTCACTCCCCAGGCCCAATTGGTCTGGTCAAGTGTGGACTTCGATAGTTTCAACGTCATTGGAGGGAGGGTCGAGGCTGCTGATATCGACAGCCTGCGCCTGCGCATCGGTGCCTCGCTTGATCGTGAGTTCAAGGCCGATACGGGTACCGCGGCTTTCTACACCGAGACCAACCTGTACCAGGAGCTGATGGATGAGCCAGGGATCCGCCTCGGCGGCAGTGAATTCGTCAGCAACGCCGACAGCAGCATGGCCGAACTGGTCGTGGGAGGTGAATATCAGGCAGCCAACAGCAACATAGCGCTTTATGGAGAAGTTCGTCTGGGAACCGGCATCGAGGACTTCGGAGACCACCTCAACCCCAACGCCAATATCGGCATCAAGATCCGCTGGTAACGATACCCTCCTGCGGGGCAGTCCTCTTGCCCCGCAGCAATTCATCCGGCCACGACCAAAGGAGAGATATCAAGCTCTCCTGCGGTGTTACCCATGATTGCCGGGCAAGGACAGAAAAGAAGATCGTTGAATACTGGCCGCGATCAAGCTGGCCAGTACCAGTAGCCCCACCAGTATCAACAGGGCAGAAACCAGACTGGTGGCGTCTGCGACAAAGCCGATTGCCGCCGGTCCTGCGAGTATGCCGGCATAGCCCATGGTGGCCACCGCGGGCAAGGCGATGCGCTCAGGCATCAGTGTCTGGCGACCGGCCAGCGAGAACATCACCGGCACCAGGTTGGCGCAACCGACTCCCACCAGAATGCAACCCATGGCGACTCCCGACCAATGCGGAATGAGACAGATCAGCAACATTCCGAGCGCAGCAAGAATGGGGCCCAATGTTGCCACAGCTACGTGACCGAAGCGGGTGGTAATTCTGTCGCCGGTGAGTCTGCCCACCGTCATGGTGACGGAGAACAGGGCATAGCCCAGACCAGCGTAGGCGGTATCCACCTGGCGATACTCGTGCAACAGGACAGCGACCCAGTCGAGCATGGCGCCTTCCACCAGAAAGCTCACGCCACACACCACGCCCAGCAACAGCACGACTCCTCGTGGCACGGCAAACAGCGGCCCCTCTGCGGGTGGCGCGCCTCCAACCAACAAACCTTCCCAGGCCACTACCAGAGCGACAAGTGATAGTGCCACCACCACCAGGGTCGCCATCACTGGCGATGTCCCCCAGGCAAGCAGTGCCATCATGATGCCCACCCCCGCCAGAGAGCCGAGGCTGAACATGCCATGAAAGCCGGACATGATCGTGCGGCCGCTTTCACGCTCGACGACCACGGCCTGTAGGTTCATCGCCACATCCAGCATGCCGATGGCGCCACCGAATACCAGCAGCACAACAAAGGCCACCGGCAGCCAGGACAGCCCGGCAAGCAGTGGCAGGCAAGCCAGGGCGACCAGAGAGCTACAGACAATAACGGGACGAGCACCATGGCGGGCCACCAGGGCGCCGGTTACCGGCATGGCCATCAGTGAACCGATTCCCAGACACAACAGCAGCACACCAAGACTGCCCGCATCGATTGCCAACCGGTTCTTGACGTAGGGAACCAGCGGCGCCCAGCTCGCCATGGCAATGCCTGCCAGCAGAAAGACCAGGCGAGTAGCACGCTCACGTCGTGACTGTTCAGCCGCCATGTTGCACTGCAGAGTTGTCATCGTGGGCTTCCTTGACCGAGATGCGAGAGGATGGAGCGGGCTCTCACAGAGTGTGACCTGACGAGGAGCCGCCCAGTATGCCCGTGCCAACCCGGTCAGGGAATCCATGACCACGACTGGATCAACCCCGTATCGGTGCTTCCAGCGACAACTGACGATCGCAGGCATGATCGATCAAGGCCTTGTCATGGCTGACCAGCAACAACGCGCAATGGCGCTCACGGGCCAATTCAACCAGCAACTCAAGTGTCTGTTGCTGAGTGATCGGATCCAGCCGTGAAGTCGGCTCATCGGCAAACAGAAACACCGGCTCCAGCAACAGTGCGCGCAGAATCGAGAACCGCTGCAGCTCACCCCCGGAGATGCTGTCCGAGCGTCGTTCCAGCAGGTCCGGCGCCAATCCCAGTCGTTCCATCAGCGGCGGTACGCTATCCCAGCTCAGTTTGTGCAACCGACAAAGATCGTGCAACAGCGTGCCCAGCGACCAGAAGGGCGAGAAGGCCGCGGGTGGATCCTGATAGAGCTTGAGAAAGCGCGTCGAAGCAATTCCCGGCGCACGTTCAACCTTACCGGCATCGGGCTTCACCAACCCCAGCAACAGGTCGCCGAGGCTGCTCTTGCCGCTACCACTGGCACCATTGATACCCAGCACCTCTCCGCGATACAGGTTGAGTGTGAGGTTATCGAACAACGACTTCCCGCCCCGTGACAGGGAGACAGATCTGGCCTGCAGCACCGTATCGTCGGCAGGGTTGAAGTGTTGGTGGCGCGCCAACCAATGCTGCGGGTTGGCGGCCATCAACTGCTGGCCGTAAGCACTCTGCGGGGCCTTCAGTAGCGTCTCGGCGCTGCCACTCTCCAGGCACTCTCCGCGACGCATGATCATCACCGTACCGCCAAGCTGTTCAGCCACTGCGATGTCGTGGGTAATGGTCAACAGACCACCGTTGGAGCCGAGGGCCTGAGCGAGTAGACGGACCACATCGTCCCGGCGTGCGCTATCCAGCCCCTTGGTCGGTTCATCGGCAATCACGATGGGTGCATTGCCGGCACGTGCAGCAGCAAAGGCCGCACGTTGGGCCATGCCCCCGGACAGTTGAGCCGGCAACTTGAACTCGCTATCCGCCAGCCCCAGACCTTCCAGATCATCGTACATGGCATGCCTGGCGGCAGCAGGCTCCAGCCCAGCCACCAGTCGATGGCCTTCGTTGATCTGAGCCCCCACACGCATGGTGGGGTCGAGTGCATGCCAGGGCTCCTGTGGCAACATGGTCATGCGTCGTCCCCACCAGCGACGACGCTGCTGGGGCGGCATCTCCAACAGATTCTCGCCATCGATGATGACCCTTCCACTGGCGTTGAGAGCAGGCGGTAGATTGCCCATCAACGCCTGGGCCAGCAGGCTCTTGCCGGAGCCGGTCTCTCCCAGCAGGGTCAATGGCACGCCGGCCTCGAGGGTAAATGAGATCGGCCATACCAGCGTGGCGCCCTCAGAGGTCGTGACACTCAGGTCATGCACTTCCATGATCGCCTTCATTGCGGCTCCTTGCCGGCCAGCAGGTGGAAACTCAGGACCATGAAAAACAGGGCCAGCACAGGCTGAGCAAGCACCCAGGGCGCTTCCTGATAGTACGGAAACAGCTCGGTCATCATCAGGCCGAGTTCCGCCGTGGGCGGCTTGAGGCCAATGCTCACGAAGCCCAGAGAAGACACAGCCAGAATCGAGGTCGCCGCACCGAAGGCGGCCAGGGTAGTGACCTGAGGGGCCAGTTCCGGCCACAGGTGTCGGCGGAAGATATACCAGCGTCCAAACCCCAGCAGCCGGGATGACTCGACCTGAGGCGACTGGGCCAGTATCCGCGTGGCACTGCGTACGACGCGGAAGTACTCGACCCACAACACCAGCGCGATCCCGATATACAGCGTCCAGAAGTTACCCGGAGCAATAGCAGCAAGCATCAGCACCAGCAACAGGCCGGGCAGCGCCAGTACACAATCGGCAACCGTGCTCAACAGACGGTCGCACCAACCACCTCGCCAACCGGCGGTGACCCCGGCCAGCAAACCGGGCAGTGCAGCGGTGACCACACTCAGCAGGGCAAGTCCCAGTGATAGTCGAATCGCAGCGGCGACACGCGCCAGCATGCTGCGTCCGAGGTGATCGGTGCCCAGTGGATGTTGCAGGCTCGGCGCCGCCAGGGTGCTCATCAGATCCTGACGCGTTGGGTCAGCATCGAGGAACAGCGGCACCACCCATGCGAATACCAGCAGTGCGGCCAGCAGCGAAATCCCCCAACGTTGAGCATGGGAGAGGCGGCGCCGCGTATGTGAAGAAGCCCAGCGGAATCGTGCCACGGAGGGCGCAAGACCAGGCGAACGGGAAGCCATCATGACAGGCGCCTCCGGGGATCGATATAGAGAGAAACAAGGTCGACCAGGGTGTTGAGGGTAACGAACAGCAGGCCCATGACCAGTGCTGTGCCCTGGATCATTGGCACGTCCCGAGCGACGACGGCGTGCACCAGTGCATGCCCGATACCGGGCCAGGCGAACAGCGATTCGATAACCACCACGCCCTCGACCAGATAGACCAGTTGCACACTGAGGTAGGCGATGACCGGAACAGCAACGTTACGCAGACCATGCCGCGCCAGTGTCTGACCTTCGCTGAGCCCGCGTGTGCGTGAGAAGGCGTAGTAGGGCGAGCCAGCCACTCGGGCCATGCCATGCCGAGTGACCCGGGCCGATACCGCAGCCAGACCCAGCGCCAGAGCCATGGCCGGTAACCACAGATGGCTGCCACCACCGTGTCCAGCCGCGGGCAGCCAGCCCAGTTGGACGGCAAACAACATGATCAACAACAGACCGATCACAAAAGGGGGCAGGGAACGCAGGGCGACCGCCGATACAAGAGCCAGGCGATCCACCCAGCCATTGGGCCGGAGTCCGCTGAGAATTCCCACCGGCACGCCGATCACCAGAGCCAGCAGCATTGCCATCAACGCCAGGTCAAGAGAATGGCCCAACTGGTGAGCCAACTCGCTGACCACGGACTCTCCACTGACCAGTGAGTGGCCCAGGTCCAGTGACAACAGATCGGAAAGCCAATGGAAATAGGCGATCAACGGCGACTGATCCAGACCCAGTTCGGCCTGCACTGCCGCCGCTGCTTCGGCATTGACCTGTTCGTAACCGTAACGACCCGCAGCGATCCGAAACGCCATGTCGCCAGGCAGGGCCCGGGTCAGGATGAACGTCAGTGTGCCCACCACCCAGGCCACCAGGCCTGCCTGCACCAGACGCTGAAGCAGCAGCGTAGAAATCACTCGATTCATCATTCCTCCCAGTGCAGATCGGACAGACGATAACTGCGCTCGAAGGGATCGATGGCAAAGCCACCGAGACGGGCATTGACCGACGCCGTCTGCACATACCAGGCGACTGGAATCACCGGCATCTGCTCATGCAGTATTTCTGCCGTCTGCTTTTCAAGTGCGGCCTTGCGCCCCTCGTCAGTTGCACTGATCAGCTCACCCACCGCGCTGTTCAGTGCATCGCTGGACCAGTTCATGGCGCCCCAGTCACCGCCTTGCGGGCCGAAATCCTGACGGACGATGGCCAGCGGGTCCGGCACCAGGCCAAAGTTGCGTGCCAACAGGCCCATGTCGAGTGAGCCATCATTGTGGCTGGAAGGGATCTCACTGGAGTTGCCTACATTCACTGCCACATCGATCCCCAGTTGCCTCCACTGGTCCTGCAATGCCGTGGCGATAACCGGCAATTCCGGGCGGTCGGCAAAGGTGGTCAGGGTCACGCTGAAGGGCTGACCATCCTGCTGAAGAATGCCATCCTCGCCGGGTGTCCAGCCCTGAGATTCGAGCAGGCGACGCGCTTTCTCCAGGTTCTTCTCTGGCGCTGCCAGTCCTTCCAGATGCCAGGCGCCCATGCCGGCGGGCATCAACTGATTGGCTGCCGCATCCTCGACACGCATCACACCACGGGCAATGCCCTGTCGATCGATGGCAAGGCTCAACGCACGGCGCTCCTCGACACTGTCGAATGCCTCACGTGCGGCATTCAACTTGACCGTGACGGTACGAGGAATGGGTTCGGCATGCAGTGCCACACTGGGTGTCATGCGCAGTCTGGCCTGACTGGCGGCATCCAGGGTAAAGGCGATATCGGCGTCGCCACTCTGGGCCATCAGGGCGCGTGTCTCGCCGCGGGGAGCAGCCAGATAGCTGGTGGCAGTGATAGCAGGCGCCTCACCCCAGTACTCGTCGAAACGTTCGGCCTCGAGCCGCTGCGGAGTATTGAGGCTGACAATGCGGAAGGGGCCTGTGGCGATCAGTTCCTGGACCTTGCCGTCCTCGGTATAGCTCGCGGGAGCCAGAATCTGGGTCGAATAATGGGTAAGCAGGGCAGGCAACGCCGAATAAGGGGCATTGAGCATGATACGAATGGCATCGCCATCGGCCTCAATGCTGTCGATATCGGCCTGGGACAGCACACCGGGATTGGCCAGAGTACGGTTCAGCGACTGTGCCACGCTCTCGGCGGTCATCCTGCTGCCGTCGTGGAAACGTACTTCGGGGCGCACATTGAACCGCCAGCTCAGGCCGTCATCGCTGGACTGCCAGTCGGTGGCCAGCCCCGGGACCAGGTTACCCTGCAGGTCGGTATCCACCAGGGTTTCGGCAATCTGCATACGACCGTAGACATGTCCGGCCTGTACAGGATCCAGACTGTTGATTTCCCAGGGGGCGACAACGTCGACACGGTCATCTGCATGGACGTTGATCGGAAACAGCAATGCGCCGCCGAGGGCCGCCATTGCCAGGTTGCGCCAGTGGTTTGTCATGGAGGGGCTGCTCTTTATGATGAGGTCTTTGTGATGGCTTGTGGGTGAAAACCGCACGAAATGTTATACCATATCGTTTAGCAAAGGCAGCCCCAGCGCAATGCAGGAATCCCTTGGCAAGTACGCCAGCTTCTTCCATGGCTACAAGCCGGCCGCCGCAGCGTCGAATCACTGGTGACAGGCCAGATCCTCAAGGTATGGTAGAAGGGCCAGCGTTCAGGCAAGGAGGCCAGACGTGCCCATTTACCAGACACAACGGCTGGGGCTGCGTCATCTGTCATTGGATGATCTGCCAGCCCTGAACTGTATCCTCTCTGACCCCGAGGTAATGAGATTCTCGATCCGTGGCGTGTGCGATGAACAGGCCACACGGCGCTTCATCGAAGGCAGCCTGCTGAGCTATGCCAGAGACGGTTTCGGCCCCTGGGCAGTTGTGGCCAACAACACCGCTGAGCTGCTGGGGTTCTGCGGTATCGGCCATGAGCCTGTGGGTGGACGCAATGAAATCAGCCTCGGATACCGGCTGGCGAAGCAGCAGTGGGGGAAGGGGTTGGCCACGGAAGCCGCGGAGGGCGCCCTGAACCTGGCGTTCACCCGCTTTGAACTCCCCAGGATCGTCTGCCTGGTGGAACCCGAGAACCGTGCCTCTCTGCGGGTTGCCGAGAAAGTCGGTTTTCAGCAGTTCTCCGATATCAGCTTTCACCGGCGGCCGGTGCGCTGCTACCGGATGACACGGCATGATTGGCTGGGAACTCACCCAGCAAGGGGCTGAGCTGGCGGATTACTACAATCAGTACCGTGGCCTCACAGCCACAACGTTGGATATGAAGATATTTTATGAATCCAACTAATCAACACCGTTATAGTTGAATAAGCTGCTTCTATATATTTAATAGAGAGATTTATGTTCAGAGCGGGTGCTGCGATTCTCTTTGTTTTATTCTCTTCTGATGTGTTTGCAATGGTGGATGTCTATCCGGGAACCATCACTATCGAAGGGGATAAAGTCATATTGACCAGGTGCGATCTGGTCAGCAACCGATACACGCTGATAAGCGAGCAACATGAGAATGAGGGCGGATGCAGGTTCTGAGTGCAACACTATTAATGAGTCAATGACGGTGCTTCATGATACTTCGCCATCAGTTCGCTCATCATCTCAATGGGACACTTGAAGTCGAAGCGCTTTCGCGGGCGCATGTTGAGTTCAAGCGCTATTTCATCCAGTTCTTTCTGGCTGTAGACCGATAGGTCCGTTCCCTTGGGCAAGTACTGCCGTATCAGTCCATTGATATTTTCGTTGGCGCCTCTCTGCAACGGGCTGTGCGGGTCGCAGAAGTAGATGGCAACGCCGGTGTTCTGGGTGATTCTGGTGTGCTTCGCCATCTCACGTCCCTGGTCATACGTCAGGCTCTTCCGTGCGGCCAATGGCATGCGATTCAGCGCCGCGCTGAAGCC
>NZ_FRCA01000013.1:0-63316 GCF_900142755.1 Halomonas cupida
CAGGGCATACGAGTTGGCGGCTTGAACCGAGGTGTCTACTTTTTTGGGGGCACACCACTGGGTAGCTCGTAGCTCGTAGCTCGTAGCTCGTAGCTCAGAACTGGCCACAAAAAAACCCGCTGTCCCAGAGGGACAGCGGGTGTCGCTGCAAAGCTACCGAGCCGCCGAGGAGTCACGGCTCAGCTGCCTTACCTGGTACTCAATCAGGTCCTGTGAACACGCAGGACCTGGTCGATCAAGACTGGGCCATTTCCTGCACACGCTTCATCATCTCAGGGTCCTGCTGGATAGCCTGACCGATGGCGTTGAAGGTTTCGACTTCGAGACCACTGTTGCGTACGGCTTCCACCATCTTTTCATTGGCCTCTACGCGTACTTCCTGCTGAGCTTCCTGACCTTCTGCCCCTTGCAGGCGAGTGGTGTAATCCTGGGAGATCGCGGCGATTTCCTGGGATGCATCAGCAAATTTCTGCAGATCATCGTCGGAGAAGTTCTGCGCAGCCGCAGCCGCATCAGCACCGGCAGTCGGCGCAGCCGCATCCGGAGCGGTGGCAGCATCCTGCGCATGAGCAGTTGCACTCATCAGACCGGCAGAAAGAAGTGCGGCAGAAAGCAGAGCGGTGAATCGTTGCATGAATCCTCCTGAGGATTATCTCGGGTTTATCGATCACTCGCCAATTGAGACGACACAGGTGCCAATCCGTTCAATATCGTCGTGTTACAGTTTGCAAGCTACATGTGTCCAATTTGCGACACTACTATCATGGTGTATGACCTAACCATAGGCGAGCCTGGGCAACCAGGTGACCAGAGCCGGGAATAGTATCACCAACAGTAGCCCCACAGCCTGCAGACCAAGGAACGGGAAGGACGCACGAAATATCTGCGCCATTGTAATGGATGGTGGACAAACCCCCTTGATATAGAACAGTGCATAGCCGAATGGCGGGCTCAGGAAAGACATCTGCATGTTGACCAGATAGATCACTCCGAACCACAGCGATACATCGGCGGCCTCCACTCCCGGCAACCCGAACACACCATTGAACTCCATCCCTTTTATCAATGGCACGAAAATCGGCACCGCCAGCAGCAGGATACCCACCCAGTCAAGGAACATCCCCAACGCGATCAGCAACAGCATCATCAGCGCCAGCACCGCATAGGGGCTGAGGCCCGCCCCGGCAATCAGGTCCTGCACGAAGGTCTGGCCACCCTGCAGAATGTAGAAGCCGACAAAGATGCTGGCACCGAAGATGATCCACATCACCATGGCCGTTGCCACCAGAGTGGTCATGCAGGCCGCATGCAGGTTGGGCCAGGTCAGGCGCCGGTGCAGGGCCGCCACCAGCAAGGCGCCGAAGGTACCGATACCGGCCGCCTCCACTGGAGTCGCCACGCCAGTGAAGATGATCCCCAACACCAGCACCACCAGGGCGATGGGCGCCAGCATATTGCGCAGCAGGCGCAACTTCTCGCTCATCGACACCCGATCCTCTACCGGCATCGGTGGTGCCATGCGCGGATTGAAGGTGCCTCTCAACCAACAGTAGAGCGCGTACATGCCTGCCAGCAGCAGCCCCGGCAACAGCGAGCCAAGATACAACTCCCCCACCGACTGCTGGGCAATGACCCCATAGATGATGGCCAGGATCGAGGGGGGAATCAGGATACCGAGGGTACCGCCAGCCATGATGGAACCGATGGCTATCTCGGGGTTGTAGTTGCGCTTGAGCATGGCCGGTAGTGCAATCAGGCCCATGGTTACCACTGCCGCTCCGATCACGCCAACCATCGCCGCCAACAGCGTCGATGCAATGACCGTGGCAATGGCCAGTCCGGCCTTGAGCCCGCCCATCCACTTGTAGACCACGTCGAACAGTTCCTCGATGATTCCGGCCTTTTCCAGCACCGATGCCATGAAGATGAACAGCGGAATGGCCGACAACTGATAGTTGGTCATCATCGGGAAGATGCGTGATGGCATCAGGTTGAGCATGTGCTGATCGCCGACCAGATACAGGAAAAGCACCCCCAGCCCGCCGGTGACGAAGGCCAACGGCAGCCCCGCTACCAGCACAACCATCAGCGTTCCGAACATCAACCAGGTAAGCGTACCTATTCCCACTTCGGCCAGACTGTGTTCAATGCTCAACGCCAGGCTTTCGTAGTCGGTGATGGCAATATTGGCAATCTCGAAGGCCAGCCAGGCGGCCAGTAACAGCGCTGCCCCCAGCATCAAACTGGCCAGAGCATGGCTGCCACCTTGGTCACGGCGATGATGGCGGTAGCTCTGGAAGTCACGAATCAACTGAGCGATTCCCTGCAACAGCAGCAGCAATGCGCCGAGAAACAACATGAACTTCACCGGGTAGTACTGTACTGCCCACTCGGTGAAGGAGACTTCATTGGCATAACTGTCGCCGAAGAACCACTTGTCGCTGACCGATTGGGAAAAGAAGCGCCAGCCACTGGTCAGCAACGCCAGGGTAAACAGAAAGAAGAATATTGAGGTGACCAGGTCCAGTGCCGCACGGTAGAGCGGGCTGGCACGCTGATAGAGGATGTCGACCCGCACATGCCCGGATTCGCGCAGGGCATAGGCTCCGGCCAGTAGATATTGCATGCCGAACATCAACGTCATCGACTCGTGCGCCCAGTTGGTCGGCGAATTGAAGGCGTAACGCAGTACCACTTCGTAGGTGAAGATGAAGGGGGCAATCAATGACCAGTAAGCTACGTAGCGCCCGGCAAACCCCGATATGCGGTCGATGGCCGTTGTCAGTCCATTACCGGGAGGCCGGTATCCCGGGTCGAGAGACACCTCGGGAACACCGCCGGTATCGCTTCCACTGATCGTCGCGCCACGGCGGAAACTGCGATCGACCATCAGCATGACAAACAGCGGCAGAAGTGCCAGCACCGACCAATATATCCAGTGCGGCAGAATGAAGTTGATCTGCAGGTTCATTGGCTCACCTCCGCTGTACGGCCCAGAGCCGGGCAGCACTCTGCCCACCGTTGACGCCGCACAACGACTCTCCATGAATCGAGGTCAACCGGCCGGATGGTACCGGCCGGTCATTGACTGCCCACCAGGTTTGAACGCCTGCCGGATCAATATCAGGCGTTGAGCTCGTAGCCCTGGATATCCTCGTCGGTGACCAATGCCACTGCTGGATCGAGCATGGTGTTGAGGTGGGCGCGGAACAGCCTTGAGGCATCCTCATCCTTGTTGGCCCACTCGAACCACAGGGGAATGGCGGCTTCGCGGAAACGTACGGCATCATCTTCCGAGAGGTGAATGATCTCGATGCCCTGTTCGCGATACTTCGGCCAGGCCTCGGAATTGGCCTTCTGGATCGCCGCATAATGGATTCGTGAATAGGCCGCCACCAGGTCATGCATCAAGTCCTGGACCTGAGTCGACATGCGCTCGAAGACACGCCGGTTGACGGCGATATCCATGAGGTCGACCGCCTGGTGCAGACAGGGAGTCGATGGCGGCCCCATGATGATGTAGTCGGTCACCTGCCAGAACCCCAGCTCATAGTTGACCGCCGCACCGGTATAATCTGCCGCATCGATGGTGCCCTTTTCCAGCGCCGGATAGACCTCCGAGCCCGGCAGCAACGTGGTACGCGCGCCGATGCTGGCGAAGGTTTCGGCAACAATACCACCCGGCATGCGAATCTTGACGCCCTCGAAGTCATCGAAGCTGCGTAGCGGCACCTTGGAGTGGATCAGATTGAGATCATGGTGCACATAGCCGAGCATTTCCTGCCCCTGCTTGCGATAGAGGTCCTTGGCGATACCGAATCCACCATAGGCGCCAAACATCATGTCCCATTGATGGGGTACCGATAGCCCCATGGGATAAGCGGTGAGAAACACTCCAGCCGGCATCTTGCCGGGCCAGTAGACGGTGAACCAGTTCTGGCCATCGAGCACGCCATTGCGCACCGCATCGGCGACCTCGAATGCCCCGGCCACGGCTCCCGCCGGAAAGGGTTCGATGCTGACTTCGCCACTGGTCGCTTCCACCACACCGCCGGCCCACTCCTCGAATATGCGGTAGCCTGTGGTACCTGGTTGCCAGGAAGACTGCATGCGGATGCGAATGCCCTCCTGGGCCTGCACATTGCCCACCCAGGGAGCAGCCACCGCGGCCGCAGACCCGACGGCCGCAGCCTTGAGGAAGCGTCTACGGTCAGTGGTATTGTCGAGACGAGTCTCGCGCTCGGTGCTGGTCCCGCTGCTGTCCTTGCTGGGCTTGTTATTGTCCAAGGTCATCATGGTGGCACTCCTGATCGGATTGGGTCTGTACGAAAGCACCGACGCACATGCCGCTTTCGCACTAGACGGAGCGCTATAATGTCTTCGCTCCGGGATTTCTTGTTGTTTTGACTGGCTGTTGTTGACTGACGGTTGCTGGCTGGTTGTTCCTGCCTGTCTGTTGTTGACGGTCCAGATCCAGTTGGCGCCTTGTTCAGGTCGCCCTTCGTCCCTGATCGACACACCGCCTGGCGCTCCCATGCGGCGCTGAGCCTTCCAACTGCTGCTCCTTGAAAACTAGCGAATACCCCCCTGGCTTCAACGCCGGATTTCAACGTTACGTGCTCCGAATATTGGTCAGACCAACACTCAGCAGCCAACCCAGCCATGCCATTACTGGGCTCACTGCGGTATGACCAATTTCAATTAGTCTCTTCATCTACTACCAAAGCACGACAAAAGAATTACCGATATCCTGCAAAGCATTTCCATCTCACTTCCTGCTCTGATTAACATGGCAATCAAATAGCTCATCCTGATCGATTTGATTTTCGTCCGCACCACACTGGCGCAGATGCGCGAATCTGCTGGTGTAGTGCGGTCTCGCGTCGGCCTGATGGCCGACGGCGGCACATCCCTGTGCCGCCATCAACCCAACATGAAAGCATGCCGGATGCCGGGTTAATAAATTCGGCCCTATGGAGACACCGATGACAGCGGAACGTCAGTGGCCGGTGGCCATCATGCCGATCGTTTTCGTACTGCTGTGGAGCACCGGCTTCATCGGCGCCCGCTATGGCCTGCCCTATGCCGAGCCCTTTACCTTTCTGGTCATACGATTCGCCCTGACCCTGGTGCTGCTGGTACCACTGGTATGGCTGATGCGTGGCAGCTGGCCGAACAACCGCAGCCTATGGGGCCATGCTGCGGTGTCCGGCTGTCTGGTGCATGGCATCTACCTGAGCGGTGTCTTCTACGCCATCGACCTGGGTATGCCAGCCGGGTTGGGCGCATTGCTGGTGGGACTACAACCACTGGTCACGGCAATACTGGCCGGGCCGTTGCTGGGTGAGCGGCTCAGCACACTACAGTGGGGAGGTCTGCTGCTGGGGCTGGTAGGTATCGGTCTGGTGCTGGGTGGCAAGCTCGACCCGGCATCCCTGCAATTCGAAGGCTTCGGCTGGTCGGCACTGGCCTGTATTGGAGCGGCCCTGGTGGGCATTTCCTGTGGCACGCTGTACCAGAAGCGCTACTGTACCGGCATGCCGCTACTCGGTGGCACCGTGATCCAGTACCTGGGCGCTCTGGCACTTACCGGGCTGGGGAGTCTGGCGCTGGAGCAGCGTCAGATCGAATGGAACAGCACCTTTATCCTGACCCTTGCCTGGCTGGTACTGGTGCTGTCGATTGCAGCCATCCTGCTGCTGATGGCTTTGATAAAGCGCGGCGCCGCCTCTCGGGTTGCCAGCCTGTTCTACCTGGTCCCTCCCGTCACTGCGCTGGAGGCCTGGTGGCTGTTTGATGAACAACTACCGATGCTCTCGCTGGTGGGGATGGCTATCGCCATCGCCGGAGTGGTGTTGGTGGTGCGGGGTCGTAAGCCGTAAGCTACGAGCGTCGAGCCACGAGCTGCGAGCCGTCCAGTGCCGCTCCCTGGATCACGGATCCCCCCTGCTCCGAGACGCGAGCTTCAAGCCTCGAGCGGCGCAGTGCCAAACCGGCAACTCCATGTCTTTCCTGGGGTCTGGGGTTCAAGCTCGAGCGTAGCGTACTCGTTGCTCGCGACTCGTAGCTGTACTTATGCCTTCTCCAGCCTCCCCAGCGCAAAGCTGGCGATGGCGGTGTCCTGTACGCCGGTGCCGGTCAGGTCGCAGACGGTAATGTCCGTCGCCGAGCGGCGCACCTGCTGGCCGTTGGCGATCACGCTGCCCAACTCAACCACCTCGAAAGGTACGGTGCGCCCTGCGAAGGCCTTCAGTTCGCCATTGCTCTCGCTCTGGGCTCGGGTATCGCAAACGAAGACATCGGCACGGGTCAGCACGCTTTCATCCAGCTCACGCTTCTCGGGGCTATCTGACCCCATCGCCGTGACATGCACGCCCTCGAGAAGGTCCTCGGCAGCAAGAATCGGAGTCTGTGATGGTGTGGTGGTAATGATGATATCGGCCTGTCGGCAGGCATCGCTGATACGGTCATGTACATTGACCTCGAGCCCTCTGGCACGCTGCGGAATCGCCCAGGTATCAGCCGCATCATGACGTCTGGCCCAGACATCCACCACACCGATGTCTCGCACCAGCTGCAGGGCTTCGAGCTGCTTCGTGGCCTGCTCTCCGGCCCCCAGGATGGCAACCCGACGACTATCCTTCCGCGACAGATGTTTCGCCGCAATGGCTCCTGCCAGAGCCGTGCGCACCATGGTCAGATAGCCCTCATCAAACAGCACGGCATCAACCAGACCGGTTTTCGCCGAGAACACCATCATCAGTCCATTGAGGCTGGGCAGGCCGATCTTCGGATTGTCGAAGAAGCCCGGGCTGACCTTGATGGCAAAGCGCTCGTTGCCACGGATATGCGCCGTCTTGACGTCGACCTCGCCGTTGGACTCCTCGATGGCCATCGACAGAATCGGCGGCTGCACCACTGTGCCACTGCCGAGGGCGGCAAACCCCTGCTCGACGGCTTCCAGCGCCGCCTCGTCAATCGCCACTACCTCGGCAATCCTGTCACGTTGAAAAAGCTGCATCCCTGACCCTCCCCGGTTGTCGAAATGGCTATCGAAGCGGCTATTCCGACACCTGCCGGACAGCCATGAATTCCACTCTGTCGCTATCGGTAGTCCAACGACTTCAGACTTTCCGTCTTCACACCTTTCTGTCTTCGCACCTTGCTGTCTTCACACCTTTCCTGCGGCTACCAGCTGACGCGCACGATCAAGGGTTTCCAGAGCCACACCGTTGCCGGAAATCACCAGCGCAATGCGCTGACCACGAATGTCCAGTTGATGTTCGGCGATAGCGGCCAGGCCCACCACAGCGGCCCCTTCCACAAGAATTTTCTCATATTTCAGTATATCCACCATGGCCTCGGCTATCGCCAACTCGGACACCTGAAAATGATCATCCATGACCTCTCGTACCAATGCGAAGGTACAGCAATTGTCGAGACCGATGCCGCCACCCAGTGAGTCACCGAGACTCTCGACTTCCTCTACCGCCACCGGTTGACCTGCGTGGAGACTCTCGAACATGGCCGCGCCAGCCGAGAGACTGACTCCGGTTACCTGGATTCCGGGGCGAATGGCCTTGAGCGCAGCACCAACGCCACCGAGGAGCCCTCCACCGGAGAGGCCGATGAATACACGATCCAGCTCGGGTTGGTCCTCGAGCAACTCGACACCAATAGTGCCCTGGCCGGCAGCAATCAGGGCGTCATCGAACGGCGGAATCAATGTCATGCCCTCCTCGGCCACCAGCCTGGCGGCTTCCTCGAAGGCCTCATCCTGGCTCGCTCCCACACGCCGTGCTGTCGCGCCCAGTGCCTCAATGGCCGCGACCTTGTTGTCTGGAACCAGATGCGAGACGCAGATCACTGCAGGCACCCCCAGGCGCGATGCTGCATAGGCCACTGCCCGACCATGATTGCCGGTGGACGCGGTAGTGACCCCCGCCGCCAGGGCATCACGACCATGGCGCTCGATCAGCGCCGCGATCATGTTGGTAGCCCCGCGCAGCTTGAAGGCACCTGTCGGTTGCTGAGTCTCGAGCTTGAGGTATATCTCGGCGCCGAAGCGTTCACTCAGCACCTGTGAACGAGTCAGCGGTGTACGGCACACCTGGCCGTCGATACGGCGCCTTGCACGGTAGATCTGATCAAGGCTGACGCCATGATCCTGCGGTGACTGACCTGAAGCAGACTGTATCGTCATTCGCGGCTTCCCTATTCAACCTGCAACCCAACATGCCCATTCGACATATCATCAGTTCGACACACAAAAAGGCCGCCCACTTTCGCGGGCGGCCCCTGTGGTCATACTCAGGCAGTCTGTAGAGCGCCCTCGCGAACCAGTTCATCGGTGACCTTGTTCACCGCACGCTCGGTGCGCGCCACGATCTCATCGATATCATCACGTGTCGCAATCAGCGGCGGCGCGAAGCCGAGGATATCGCCCTGCGGCATGGCCCGTGCGATCAGGTTCTCTTCCATGGCAGCGGCGGCGATGCGCGGACCAACCTTGAGGCTCGGATCGAAGTGGCAACGGGACTCCGGATCCACGGAGAACTCCAGCGCCGCCAGCATGCCGACACCACGTGCTTCACCAACGATCGGGTGATTGCCGAAGGCCTGCTGCATGCGCTGCTGCAGGTAGCCACCAGTATCGACGGCGTTCTGAGTGAGCTTCTCGCGCTCGATGATGGCCAGGTTAGCCAGTGCCGCCGCGCAGCCCAGGGCATGACCGGAATAGGTCCAGCCGTGGCCGATCGGCCCCAGCTCACCGGTACCCTGCTCCAGTACCTTCCACACACGGTCACCGACGATAACGCCAGACAGCGGCTGATAGGCGCTGGTCAGGCCCTTGGCCACAGTGATCAGGTCCGGCTTGATGCCGTACTTGTGGCTACCGAAATCAGCGCCGATCCGGCCGAAACCACACACCACTTCGTCAGCGATCAACAGGATATCGTACTTGTCGAGCACTGCCTGAATGGCCTCCCAGTAGCCTTCCGGCGGCGGCACGATACCACCGGTGCCGAGTACCGGCTCACCGATGAAGGCGGCTACGGTATCCGGTCCTTCGGCGAGGATCATTTCCTCGAGCTTCCCGGCACACCAGGCAGAGAACTCGCGCTCACTCATGCCCTGCTGCTCGGCAGCACGATGGTAATAGTACGGCGCCTCGGTGTGCAGGATGCCGGCCATGGGCAGGTCAAACTGGTCATGGAAGGCCTTGAGGCCGGTCAGGGAGCCAGTCGCCAGACCAGAGCCATGGTAACCACGCTGACGCGATATGACCTTCTTCTTCTGCGGACGGCCCAGTACGTTGTTGTAGTAACGTACCAGCTTGAGTTGAGTCTCGTTGGCATCGCTGCCGCCCAGCCCGTAGTAGACCTTGGACATGCCCGGTCCGGCCAGCTCGAGAATCTTCTCGGACAGCGCAATCTGCGGCTCGTTGGAGTGGCCCACATAGGTGTGGTAATAGGCCATTTCCAGCGCCTGCTGATAAATGGCTTCAGCAACCTCGGTGCGTCCATAGCCGATGTTCACGCAGTACAGGCCAGCGAAACCATCGATGAATTCGCGCCCATCCTTGTCGATGATGTTGATGCCCTTGCCACCCGTGATGACACGACCGGCCGCATCACCGTTGGCGAAGTCACGCAGGTGAGTGGAAGCATGAAAGGTGACCTTGCGGTCGCGATCGATCAAATCCTGATGGGTAGTCATATGCAATTCCCTGTTTACCAGACTCTCCGGCTGCCTGCCGGAAAGCTCGTTGAAAGAAGTTCATTGAAATCAATGCGGCACTCTCGCCGCGCAATACATCACGTCCCTGAGGCGGGCTCGTTCAACTACCGGATACCGAGCCCATGGCACCAAGACAGTAGTACTTGGTCGACAGGTACTCATCGATCCCTGTTGCACCGCCTTCACGCCCCAGGCCGGACTGCTTGACGCCACCGAAGGGTACGGGCGGCCCGGTCATCTTCACCGAGTTGACCGACACCATGCCGAAGTCCAGCGCACGCATCAGCTTCCAGATGCGACGAATATCATGGGTGTAGATGTAGGCTGCCAAGCCGTATTCAGTGTCATTGGCCATGGCGATGACCTCGTCATCATCGCTGTATGAGGTCACTCCGGCGACCGGCGCGAAGTTCTCCTCACGCCACACCTTCATCTGCGGTGTTACCCCGGTAAGCAATACCGGCATGAAGAAGTTCTCACCCGGCGCTCCAGACTGGTCACCTGCCACCAGAGTGGCACCACGCGACACGGCATCATCGACAATCGCCAGGGCACCCTCAACGGCACGCCGATGAATCAGCGGACCCAGGTCAACCTCGCTTTCCATGCCGTCGCCTACCGTCAGTGCAGCCATACGCTCGGCAAAATGATGAACAAACTCATCGTGAATCGATTCGTGAACCAGAATACGGTTGGCCGCCAGGCAGTCCTGACCGGCCGTCTGGAACTTGGCCGCCACGGCAGCCAACGCGGCCTCGCGCGGGTCCATATCAGGGCCGACGATGAAAGGTGCATTACCGCCCAGCTCCATCGACATGCGCTTGACGGTGTGGGCACACTGCTCGATCAGAATCCGCCCCACTCGGGTAGACCCGGTGAAGGAGACCGCCTTGATGCGATCATCATCACACAGCTGACGCGACAGCGACGCCGACTCACCCAACACCACATTGAAGATGCCCGCGGGAATCCCGGCGCGCTCCGCCAGTTCGGCCAGCGCCAGCGCAGAGAACGGTGTCTCGTGCGCCGGCTTGACGATCACCGGGCAGCCAGCCGCCAGCGCCGCTGCCGCCTTGCGAGTGATCATCGCCAACGGGAAGTTCCAGGGCGTCACCAGCAACGCAATACCCACCGGCTCCTTGATGGTTCCAAGAGCAGCATTGGGAATATGGCTGGGAATGGTTTCGCCATAGGTACGCTTGCCTTCCTCGGCGAACCAGCGCACGAAACTCGCACCATACTCCACCTCACCGCGGGAATCAGGCAACGGCTTGCCCTGTTCCAGCGTCATGATCGTGGCCAGGTCCTCGCGGTGCTGCTGGATCAGGTCATACCAGGCCAGCAGGCGCTCGGCACGCTCGTCGGCACGCAGCGCACGCCAGTTGACGAACGCTTCCTCGGCAGCATCGACGCAAGCACTGATCTGATGTGATTCGAGCAGCGGAATATGGCCGATCACCTCGCCGTTGGCAGGGTTGACCACGGACTCCTCACGACCTTCTTCACCGCTGGTCCATTTGCCACCGATATAGGCATACTGACGAAACAGTCGCGGATCACCAAGTTTCATGACGCTACCTCCCTTGACCAGCTGCTGCGGCGGATAAATGCCTTCAACAGCAGAAATATGGCATCCATGGCCTGTGGCCATTCGATACCGATATGGTAAGGGAGATCACTCTTCAGGACTTTTTGAACCCCTGCCGAACGACAGCGTTTTTTTTTGTCGCCGGCAGGGAAATGCTGTTTTTTTCTGCACCCTTGCAGCAGGAGCTGGCCTCCTGCCACAAGCGCCATGACAGCGAATGGAGCACGTGACTCAGAACAGCAGGTCGTCGCTGTCGAATCCCTGAGCGGGACGCTTGACGGTCTTGGTCACGATATAGGTGAAATAGCGCTCGATGCCGATATCCGCCGAGGTCAGCCAGCCGTCAATCAAGCGCTGGTAGGCATCGATGGAGTCGGCCTCGACCTTGATCAGGTAATCGACGCCACCGCCCACGGCCACACACTCGGTGACAGCTGCCGTGTTCTGTATCAGTTGTTCGAAACGCTGGAAACTTTCTGCGTTGTGCTGCTTCAGTTCGATCTGGACCCAGACCGGTGTTTTCGGTACCAGCACCCGAGGATTGATGCGTGCCGAATAACCCTCGATGATGCCGGCCTTTTCCAGCCGACGCACGCGCTCCCAGCAGGGGCTGACAGACAGGTTGATGGATTCTGCCAGACGCGATTTGGTAATACGTCCATCACGCGACAGGATCGAGAGTATCTTCAGGTCGTAACGGTCGAGTTTCATGCGCAACTTTGAGGTTATCGGGCCAGACCGCCCCGGTTCTGGTCCACTGTTGGCCCGGTACCGGGCAGGAAAACAGGAACTCAGGGCGGCATCGGGTTGGTGATATCAGCTTAGGCCAATGTTTCCACAACCTCTGCAATCACGGCGATGGTATCGCCCATATTGACCTGAGCGGGAAAACGTCTCGCCGCCAGGATACCGTCACGCTGAGCATGATACTCGATCGGCTCCGCGCCACTGCGACTCATGTCATAGACACGGGCAATGACATCGCCCCGACGAACTTCATCCCCCAGAGCCAATGTCAGCTCCAGCAAGCCACTATGCTCACTCTGCACGTAGCAGCTGGCATCCGGCATATCGAGATAGACCTGCTCGGCCGGCATCTCGACTTCGCCATCCTTCAACCCATAGTGAATCAGGAAGTTGTCGATGCCACGCTCGGTGATCGCCAGGCTCTCCGGTGTTGAGGTACCGCCACCGCCCAGTTCCGTGGCAACAAATATCTTGCCCTGGCTTTCCACGGCGGTGTCGAACAGCGCCGCCGCATCGAGCTCGAACATCACCATCGCGTAGGGAGCACCGAAAGCCTTGGCGCCTTCCAGAGCTGCACGCTGCTGTTCGGCATTATCCAGCACGTGCGAAGCACCGAACGGAATGATATCCAGAGTGCGACCGCCGGAGTGCAGGTCCAGCACGACATCGACCATCGGCACCAGCTCACGGGTGAAGTAGTCGGCAATCTTCTCCGTCACTGTCCCATCCGGGTCACCGGGAAAGCTGCGATTGAGGTTACCTCCATCCATGGGAGACGTTCGGCGTCCTGCCTGGACGGCTGGCGTATTCATCATCGGTACAATGATCACGCGCCCATGAACGTCCTCGGCCTTGAGTGAGCAGGACAGTTTCTGCAGCGCGGTAATGCCCTCATATTCATCACCATGATTGCCCCCGGTGATCAGTGCTGTCGGCCCTTCTCCATTGGCCACCACGGTGATCGGGATCATCACCGCGCCCCAGGCCGACTCATCATTGGAGATCGGTAGCTTGAGAAAGCCGTGCTGTACGCCCTGGGCATCGAAATCGACGGTGGCTGAAATGGGGCTCTTGCGCTTGCTCATGTTCTCTCCTGCACTGATGGCGCCGAGCACCTTGCCGAATGTGCCAAAGGTGTCAAAGGCGCCGGATCAACGAATCTCTGTATAGGCTATCTATATGATGCGCGTGCCTCCGGCACGTTACTTGACGAACAGCTGCCGCGGGAAGTTGGCCAGCGGTTCCGCACCATGCTCGGTGATCAGGATGCTCTCGGTGATCTCCAGTCCCCAGTCGTCCATCCACATCCCCGGCATGAAATGGAAGGTCATGCCCGGTTCCAGAATGGTCTCGTCAGAGGGACGCAGACTCATGGTCCGCTCACCCCAGTCCGGTGGGTAGCTGATACCGATGGGGTAACCACAACGCGCACCGCCACGGTCAAAGCCGTACTTGTCCATCGCCGCGCCGAGCGCCATGGCAATATCCGCCGTGCGATTGCCGGGCCGCGCCACCGCGAGGCCATTCTCGATACCTTCAAGTAGAGCCGACTCGCCACGTACGAAGTCCTTCGGCGGCGTCCCCAGGAAGACAGTACGCGACAGCGGACAGTGGTAGCGCTTGTAGCAACCAGCTATCTCGAAGAAGGTACCCTCGCCCTCGCGGAAGGGCTCGTCATCCCAGGTCAGGTGCGGTGCTGCCGCATCACTGCCGGTCGGCAGCAGGGGAACGATGGCGGGATAGTCACCACCAAAGACCTTGCCACTGGGGTCGGTCCACCCCTCGATCCCCACTCGATAGATTTCCGATACCAATCGCGACTTGGGCAGCCCCGGCTCAATCACCTCGAGGATGCGTGTATGCATTGCCTCGACGATACGCGCTGCGGTACGCATGTACTCGACTTCACGCGGCGACTTGATGGCACGGCACCAGTTGACCAGAGAGTTGGCATCCTGGAAGCGTGCATGTGGCAACTCCTTGACCAGGCTCTGCCATGCCTTGGCCGAGAAGTAGTAGTTATCCATCTCCAGACCCACCACCCCATCGGTCCAGCCACGATCGGGCATGATCGACTGGGCCAGATATTCCATGGGATGCATGTCCGGATTCTGGACGTAGTAGTCGGGGTAGTAGGTGATATTGTCAGGGTCCATCCAGCAGGTACGCAGAGCACCATTACTGTCCTGACGACGTCCATACCACACCGGTTCACCTTCCAGCCCGATCAATACGCACTGGTGGACATAGAACGACCAGCCATCATAGCCGGTAAGCCAGGCCATGTTGGAAGGGTCGCTGATCACCAGCACGTCGATGCCACGCATGGCCATGTCGGCGCGCACCTTCTGCAGGCGTTGCGCGTATTCCTCACGAGTGAACGGCAGCGAAACCTGAATCATGAAACCACTCGCCCTACAAAGACATCACCGAAACCCGGGCGTCCCCGGAAACCAACTGATCACTGATGCATTTCCTGCATCGTCACAATGAGCGCTTTGGCTCATCCAGGATATTCAGTCAGATTCCGTTCTGCCCGGCACATTTTTTGGTATTGCTGTAGCGTTCCGACACTGCACGCGTTTCGATTGTCCAGAACCTTCGATAATCCAGAGCCTTCATCCATCGGCGCCATCGATTGTCTGCGCTTTCAGTATCCGCTCCTGCAAGATCCATGCTGGCATCACGCCGAATCAAATGTCATGATTGTTTGTGCCGTTTTATCATGACAATGTCTTAACAATGTCGTTGTGGTGATACTAGCACCACTACCATGATTTCGGTCAAAGGGTTTATTGAGTCATGACAATTGACCTGACGCACTACCTTGACGATGCTCATCCCAAGTACCTGGCCATCGCCAGAGCACTGTCACGAGCCGTTCGCTCCGGCGAGCTGACACCAGGCACACGCCTGCCGCCACACCGCATGCTGGCCGAGCAACTGAGTGTCAGTGTACAGACGGTGTCGCGGGCTTATGCACAGGCCGAGAAGATGGGACTGGTGCGCTCCCGCGTCGGCAGCGGCACCTGGGTCAATGTGCTGGACGAGTCACGGGAATCTGCCTATCTGCGCAACGGCGAGCCCCGCGGCGAGGATCCACTGATTGATATGTCGATTGCGCATCCGGTATGCCCACCGGATCATTACAAACGCTTTCGCCACACCCTGAAACAGATCGCCGACGATGGCCATCCGGATATCATCGGCGCCAGCCGCCCCATTGCCGGGCTCGAACATCACCGAGAGCGCGCCAGCGCCTGGCTGACCAGCCAGCTATGCATGCCGGGCGACATCGAGGACCGAATCCTCTGCAATGGAGCCGCTCACGGTCTGATGCTGGCGATCTCCAGTGTGGTCCAGCACGGTGATCTGGTACTCACCGAGGCGCTCACGGATCACGGCCTGATCGCCCTGTCACGGACCCTCGGCTTCCAGTTGCGTGGGGTACCGGTGGATGAACTGGGCGTCATGCCCGATGCACTGGATGCGGCCTGCCACCGCTTCAAGCCACGCGCTGTATGCCTGACCCCGACCCAGCTCAATCCCACCGGCGCCACCATGGACGACACGCGCCGTGATGAGGTGGCTGCCGTGCTCGAACGCCATGGCGTGTGGTTGATCGAGGACGATGTCCACGCCCTGCTCGAGTCCCCGGGCCTGATGCCGATCAGCGCGCGTATCCCTCACCAGGGTTTTCATGTCACCAGTCTGACCAAGGTCACCGTGCCAGGGCTGCGTACCGGCTATGTCACCGTACCCCGCGGCCAATTGCACCACACCTTGCCGCGCCTGCGAGCCACCAGTTGGATGGCTCCGCCACTGATGTTCGAGATTGCCGATCGCTGGATCGAAGATGGTACAGTCAATGAAATGGCACTCACCCAGCGTGAGTTGCTTGCCGAACGTCAGCGGCTGGCAGCTGAGGTGTTGACCGGACATTTACTGGAATCACGGCCGACCAGCCTTCACGTATGGCTGAGCCTGCCCAACGCCTGGCGAGCCGAGGAGTTACAGCAATTGGCGGAACAGGAAGGCCTGGCCATTACTACTGCCAGCCCCTTCATGGTCGAGCAGACACCACCACCGCGTCGAATCCGTCTGAGCCTCGGTGCTGAGCCCGACATCCAGCGCCTGCGGTCTGGACTGGAGCAACTCGCCGCACTGCTCGAAGATTCACCGCCCCCCATGATGCAGATCGTCTATTGAAGCGGCGTTACCCGCCCAGCCTCAGCTTGACGAACTGCTGCAGAGCCACCAGGCAAAACGGAGACATCATGCGAATTCTGGTGCATATCGACAATGCCGAACGCTGGCGTGATGAAATGGCCAGTCGCTTGCCCGAGGCAGAGATCAAGACCAGTCAGGAGGCCTCCTCCGACTGGCGCGCAGGCGTCGACTATCTCGCCGCCTGGAAGCCAGACCAGGCCCTGTTGGGTGACTGCTCCAACCTCAAGGCTATCCTTAACCTGGGGGCCGGAGTCGATGCGCTGCTGGCCAACCCGGCACTGCCCGCCGATATTCCCATCATCAAGTTACGTGACGCCGGCATGGCCGACTTGATCGCCGACTATGTGCGCTACGGTCTGCTGCACTTCCAGCGCGACTTCGACCACTATGCGCGGCTGCAGCGTCAGCGGCGCTGGCAACCCCATGATGTCGTCGACAAGCGCGACTGGGGCGTCGGCGTACTGGGGCTGGGCGCCATCGGCACAAGCGTAGCCCAGAGTACCGCCCGAGATGGGTTTCCCGTATACGGCTGGAGCCGGTCACCGAAACAGGTGGAGGGCATTCACTGCCATCACGGAGATGAAGGACTGGACGTGGTGCTCCGCAACAGCACCAGCCTGGTACTGTTGCTGCCGGATACTCCTGCCACGCACCATCTGATCAACGCCGAGCGGCTCGCCCTGCTGCCCCAGGGTGCCAGTCTGATCAACCCCGGCCGTGGCACGCTGATCGACGAAGCAGCACTGCTTGAGGCACTGGGCGACGATAATCAGCCGGGCCACCTGCGAGGCGCGATCCTCGATGCCTTCCCACAGGAGCCGCTGAGCGAGGCCAGTCCATTGTGGAGCCATTCGTCCATCATCGTGACGCCGCATATGGCCGGTCCCACGCCCCTGTACGAGGCCATTGACCAGGTCGTCAACAGTATCCAGGCATTGCAGGCGGGAGAGGCGGTCGAGAGCATCGACCGCCAGGCGGGCTACTGAGTCAGGTGGTTTCGGTCAACTTGTCCTGAGTACGCGTTTCGAAGTCACTGGCATCATGACGTTCGAGCAGTTGTTCGGATGGCTCTCCGAAGGTGCGGTTGACCATCCGTCCACGCCGTACGCCAGGACGAGCCGCCAACTGCTCTGCCCAGCGCTGGACGTTGGTGTACTCATGCACGGAGAGGAACTCCGCGGCATCATACTGATTGTTGATCACCAGACCGCCATACCAGGGGAAGATCGCCATGTCGGCGATGCTGTACTCGCTTCCGGCGATGAACTCGTGATTCGCCAGCTGGCGATCAAGAACGTCGAGTTGTCGCTTGGTTTCCATGGCATAGCGATTGATGGGATATTCCTGCTTCTCCGGCGCATAGGCATAGAAGTGGCCAAATCCTCCGCCGACGAAGGGTGCCGACCCCATCTGCCAGAACAGCCAGTTCATGACTTCCGTGCGTGCACGAATATCACTGGGCAGGAAAGCACCGAATTTCTCGGCCAGATAAAGCAGAATCGAGCCGGACTCGAATACCCGCAACGGCGCCTCCCCACGATGCTCTACCACACTATGATCCACCAGAGCCGGAATCTTTGAATTGGGATTGATATCGACAAAACCACTGCCGAACTGATCGCCATCACCAATGCGAATCAACCAGGCATCATACTCGGCACCGCCATGGCCCTGAGCCAGCAACTCCTCAAGCAGGATGGTCACCTTGACGCCATTGGGCGTACCCAGCGAATAGAGCTGCAGTGGATGCTTGCCGATCGGGAGTTCACGCTCATGGGTGGCGCCGGCAATGGGGCGGTTGATGCTGGCGAACTGACCACCACTTTCGCCTTCCCACTGCCACACACGGGGTGGTTGATAGCTGGTATCGTTACTCATCAGGGGTCTCCATGCACCTGGTGTCATCAACAGCGTAGATCAAGGCCGGGGCATCCGGTCACCTTTCGAGCCACCGCCATGAACGGCGGTCTTGACCGCAACATGCCCCTTGCCTGACGCCTCTCGTTGGTCATACAGCATTGGTCCCAGGCTCTGGTCATGCGGCCTTGAATCCAGGCCGGCAGAGCGATGAGCCACATCGGTGTAGACCAGTCTACTATTAACATGGCAATCAAATAGCTCATCCTGATCGATTTGATTGTCGTCCGCACCACACTGGCGCAGATGCTCGGATCTGCTGGTGTGATGCGGTCTCGCGTCGGCCTGATGGCCGACGGCGGCACTTTCCTGTGCCGCCATTAACCCAACATGAAAGCATGCCGGGTTAATAGTTACTGTGTCATTCGCCACTATTGATTTGCATTCACCACTATCGATTAGATGGCGAGATCAGTGGGTCCTGATGCACGCCATCAACGTCTGCTCGAACTCATACAACGGCTGGCAGTCCCGGACTGTCTTGGCACGCAACAGCGCCCCCTGCCAGCCCGCCATGACAAAAGCCGCGAGGGCTCCGGCATCGAGATCCCGACGGACACTACCCTCAGCCTGCCCCTCTCCCAGGCAATCCGCCAGGCACCCTTCCCAGCGCTGGAAGGCCTGCGCCAGAGCGTCACGCAGCACATCACTACGCGACGACATTTCCTGTCCCAGATTACCGATCAGGCATCCCCGCGAGTGATCGCAACGCTTCATCTCGCCACGGGAAACCGCCAGCCAGTCTGACACTCGATCCAGAGCCGGACGGGAGGCATCCTTGAGGACGCCATACAACTGCTGGTCGTTCTCCTCGGCAAAGGACTCGATGACCGCCAGGCCAAAGGCTTCCTTGCTGGCGAAATAGTGATAGAAGGAACCCTTGGGCACGCCGGCTTCCTTGAGCACCGCATTGATGCCCGTCGCGTTGTAGCCCTGTTCCGCGATCATGGTCTTGCCGACCTGAATCAGCAGATCGCGTGCTGGAGAAGTATTGGTCATGGCGCTAGATTAGACCAGTCAATTAGCCACCACAACCCTTGTAGAACATTGCGAGCCACGGGCAGTCCCCTGCTCGTGGCTCGTAGCTACAATAACTCGTTGAACTGCCTCAGCCACTCAGGGTGCGCCGGCCACGCAGGCGCTGTCACATAGTGGCCGCTGGTAACGGCATCGGTCACGTCGAGATCAGCGAACTCACCACCGGCAAGCTGGACTTCCGGGGCACAGGCGGGATAGGCCGATATGCGATAACCATCGAGTCGCACTGCCGCCGCCAATAACTGTGCACCATGGCAGATGGCGGCTACTGGCTTCTCGGCATCAACGAAATGGCGCACCATCTCCAGCACTCGCTGGTCGAGGCGCAGGTATTCGGGGGCACGTCCACCGGGAATCACCAGACCGTCGTAGTCCGCCAGAGTGACGTCGGCAAAGGTTTCATTGAGTGCAAAATGATGGCCCGGCTTCTCGGTGTAGGTCTGATCGCCCTCGAAATCATGAATGGCGGTCTTGACCGTGTCACCTTCGCGTTTGTCGGGGCAGACAGCGTCAACCCGGTGGCCCATCGCCTGCAGCGCCTGGAAAGGCACCATCACTTCGTAGTCTTCCACGAAATCACCCGCAATCAACAGTAGTCTTGCCATATCGTCAAGCTCCTCTTGTTTCATCTGGCAACTGTTTCACCCAGCAACTGAATGGATGTCACAATGCTGGGTGCTATGGGCTCTCTGGACTCTCCGGGAGCGCTGACTGCTTATGCAGCTCTATTTACGCAACCCTATATGTGCACAACCTCGTATTTACGCAGTCAGGCAACCACGCGATCATGCTGTATTGCAGCGTACTCCTTGTCCTGGAGACTCGCCACCTCGGACAACACACTGCAGCAGACAGAGCATTCCAGCGGAACCTTTCGCGCCTCCGGGTATCCGAGAATCAACCAGTGATGCCATATCCACTCCCATCCAGATGGCTGAATCGACTGCCCATGTCTTCAACCAGGCGTACTTCATTGTTCAAGCCGGCACGACCACGCATTGCCGGACTGATCGGCAGCTGTCTACTGTCGCTACTGGCTCTGGCCAGTACGGCATATGCCGGTGCTCCCCAGGCCTTTGATGCCCGCTATCACCTGGCCGTCGATGGCTGGCCGGATGCCGATATCGAACACCGAGTCTCCCGCGAGGGCGGACACTGGCTGAGCGAGATGCACGCCAATGTCGCTGTCGCCGGGGGCAACGAAAGCTCTCGATTCATCGAGGATGGTGACCAGCTTCGTGCTCTCAGCTATCGCAGCAATTATCGTATGCTGGGCGTCGGCAAGGACTACCGGCTCGGCCAGGAGCAGTTGGCGCAGGTTCCCGATCGCCAGACGGCACTGATCAACCTCGCCCGCCAGGCCCAGGAGAGTCACTGTCGGAGCGACTGCAGCGTACGCTTCATCGATTACAAGGGACGCGAGGAAACCATGGACTGGAGGTCCATCGACAATGTCCCGGTTGCGGTCAACGGTCAGACCGTAGAGGCCCCCACCATCAAGCTGCAGAACCCGGATAAGCAGGACCGCTACATGGTCATCAGCTTCCACCCGGAGATTCCCGGCCTGATCCTGCGCCTCGACTATTTCAAGCATGACGAACAGGTGAGCCGTATGAGCCTTTCCTCACTCGAGCAGCACTGATTGATCTCGGTCAGCACTCGTCAACCGCTCCGTTCAGCGCCTCACTGTGCCCCATGATCTGCTGGAGCTATTGCCTTCCGGCGCCATGGTCTTCGGAAACCATAGATAGTCTTGCGAAACCATAGTCTTGCGAAATGGGGCCTTCTGGAACGGTTGTCTTTCGGAGCCGTGGCCTCCTGGAGCTGTTGTCTTTCGGAGCCGTGGCCTCCTGGAACTATGGTCTCCCTTGCTGAATCGCTGAAACTGCATACAATCAATGCCTTCCCGACCCGACCGCCTTCCGAGGCGGTTGGTCGTTTCTGTGGACGAGAAAGGAAGCTCCCCCATGTTCAGCGGTCTCCTGATCGTGTTGTTGCCGCTGGTGCTCGGCTACCTGGTGCCTGTACACAACAGCCGAGTCATGAACGCCATAAACCGTGGCGTCAGCCTGTCCATCTACGCCATCCTGATGTTGATGGGCCTGAGCCTGGCCGGGCTCCCCGACCTGGCTGCGCAGCTTTCACGCATGGGCGGCCAGGCATTGACGCTGTTCACGGTGATTACCCTATGCAATCTGCTGGCACTGGGTTGGCTATCGCACCGCCTGCAACTGGATCTCGGCAGACCCCAGATCGTCAGCAATGCCCCAACCAGCAAGATCGCTGCACTGGCCGGTTCGTTATCGCTGGTGGGTGTCGTTCTTGCCGGCATCGCGCTGGGCCTGGTACTGAAGCCCTTTGTCGGTGAAGCGCTGTTCGGCGGCGCCGAGAGCCTCGCCGAATGGGTGCTGTACCTGTTGCTGGGACTGATCGGCTGCCAACTGCGTAATTCTGGCATGCCACTCAAACAGATCCTGCTCAACCGCCACGGGCTGTTCATTGCCGTGACGCTTGCCCTGAGTTCACTGCTCGGCGGTCTACTCGCCGCCCCACTGCTGGACCTGCGCTGGAACGAAGGCCTGGCCATGGCTGCGGGTTTTGGCTGGTACTCATTGTCCGGCATCCTGATCGGCGAACACCTCGGCCCGGTGCTGGGCGGTGTGGCCTTCTTCAACGACCTGACTCGCGAACTGATGGCCTTTGTGCTGATTCCGCTGGTTATCCAGCGTATGGCGCCGCTGGCAATCGGCTATGGAGGCGCCACGTCCATGGACTTCACTCTGCCGGTCATTCAGCAGCATGGCGGCGTGGCCTGTGTCCCCATCGCCGTAGTCAGCGGCTTCCTGTTGTCATTACTGTCGCCGCCACTGATCCTGTTTCTGCTGTCCCTGTAGGCATCTGCAGGTTTCGATCCGTGGCCCGTCCTGACCGCATGCATGCTGACAGGCCAACGAGCAATCCGTATGCTGAACGCCTCACTGAACGGAAGGTTGCCGTGACACCACCCGACCGGCGAATGACTCTCAAGGACCTCGCGCGCGAGCTGGGCGTCTCCACCGCGAGTGTTTCCAATGCCTTCAATCGCCCTGATCAACTGTCCCGCGAGCTGCGCCAGCATATCCTCAGCGAGGCGCGCCGCATGGGCTATCCGGGCCCGGACGCGCGAGCCCGCATGCTGCGCACTGGTCGCTCGCGAATCATCGCCGTGGTGCTGGCGGAGACGCTGACCTACAGCCTCAATGACGCCGTTTCCAGTGAACTCCTCACCGGCGTCACCGAAGTCCTGGACGCCCACGGTCATACCCTGTTGCTGCTGTCCGGACGTCAGCCGGGTTCGCGCCAGATGCCAGCCTCGTCGAGCATGGCCGATGGCTTCATCGTCTATGGCTTGATGCCCGATGACCATATGATGAGCGAGCTGCCCGCCCATCGCCCATTGGTTGCCGTGGATTTCCACATCAACGGCCGTCCTACCGTGCATATCGATAATGAACCGGCCTCCTGGGCGATCACCAGGCATGCTCTGCGCCACCCACCGAAGCGCGTCGGTATTGTCTGTCTGCGACTGTCGGCCACGCCCCACAACGGCCGTCTGACGGCCGGCCATGACTGGCTCAGCGCTCAGAGCACCATCACCCGCTCTCGGCTGGATGGTTGCTTCCGCGCGCTGGAAGACCATGGCCTGAATCGCGACGATATCCCGCTGTGGAACATCGAGGAAAACACCCATGCAGTCTGCGCCCCGGTGATCGAGGAAATTCTCAACCTCCCGCCGGATCAACGCCCTGATCTGCTGTTGTGTATGTCCGACCGGATCGCGCTGACCGCCCTGACTCTGGCCGAGCAACGTGGCATCCGAGTACCCGAGGATCTGCGTCTGACCGGCTTCGACGGCATAGAAGAGGGCCAGTACCGGGCCCCACGCTTGACCACGGTACGCCAGGACAGCATCGAGAAGGGACGCATGGCCGCGCGCATGGTCCTCGGGCTCGACACCCCCAGTGACCGTCTGCTGAACACCAGCCTGCTGATCGGGGAAACCTGCCCCTGAGCCGCCGAATTGCCGCCAACTGCACAATGATTTCACCATTGCTGCCGCTTTTCACCATGCTGTGATGGCATGCTGTCGGCATGAATTCGACGCGATACGGAGACACCACCGCGGGTGGTGCCGGTCTCGTCTGCTACCGACGTCGGCTGAACGGCCTCTTTGGAGTCATCCTCTTCATGTTAGCGAAACGCCTGCTGCGGCCCGCATTTTCACGGCTCGGCCTCAAGCTCTTCGCCATTATCCTGGTGGTCAATGTAGCCATCGCCGGACTGGTTTTCGTCGCGATTTCACGCAGCCTCGACCAAGGTTTCATCGAATATCTCGACCACGCCCAGACCCGGCGCGCCGAAACCCTGGCGGAAGGCCTCGGCGAGGCCTGGTCACGCCGTCAGGACTGGCAGTGGCTGCGCCAGTCACCACGTGCCTGGCACCACCTGGTACGCCGCCAGCTATGGCCGACCGACAATCTTCCACCGGTCAGCATCGAAGGGAATCTTGGCGATCCCCGGGACTTCGTACTCCACGATGCCAACGGGCTGCCGGTGATCGGGCTGCCCCCCAATGATGACGATATCTCGGCAGAACTGCGCTGGTTGCCGGTGATGAGTAATGACGAGCAGGTCGGCACCCTGGGCTACCGGCCACCAGAGCAGTTGATGGCGCGCATGGACCGGCTGTTTCTGAACCAGCAGCGGCGCAACCTGACAATCATCATTGCAGCCCTCGCGCTGGCTTCACTATTGCTGGCCGCCGCACTTTCCTGGTGGCTGGGACGCCGCGCCCGTGGCATGGCCATGGCCACGCGTCGCCTCACCGAAGGCGACTACAGTATCCGCCTGCCCGTACGTGGCCGCGATGAGCTGTCCAGCCTGTCCCACGACTTCAACGTGCTGGCCGAAACCCTTGAGGCCAGCCGCGAGGCGCGTACACGTTGGGTGTCGGATACCGCCCACGAATTACGTACCCCGCTGGCGGTACTGCGAGGCGAGATCGAAGCCATGCAGGATGGCATTCGCCCGCTGAATCAGGACAACCTTCACTCGCTGGCCCAGGAGGTCAGCCAACTGGAACGTCTGGTGGCGGATCTGCGCCTGTTGTCGCAAAGCGATGCCGGTGCCCTGGAGGTTCAACTGGCCCCACTGGATCTCGCCGAGAGCCTGACATCACGGCTCGAGGAAGCCAGAGGTTGGCTGGATGACCATGGCCTGCAACTCGAATACGAACTTCAGGGACCCGCCTGGATACGCGGTGATATGCAGCGCCTGCGCCAGCTGTGGAGCAATCTGCTCGACAACACCTGCGCCTATACCCAGGCCCCCGGCAAGGTAAAGGTCAGCCTGACACGTCAGCTGGATCACTGGGTGCTGCGCCTGGAGGACAGCTCCCCGGGGGTACCAGCCTCCGAATTGCCGCGACTGACGGAACGCCTGTATCGTGTCGAAGGTTCGCGCAGCCGTGCCAGTGGCGGCAGTGGTCTGGGCTTGTCGATTGCCACGGCTCTGGCCCGTGCCCACGATGCCGACATGCAGCCCACCCAGTCATCATTGGGTGGGTTATGCTGGACATTGCGTTTTCCTGCACTGGCCGCGCACCAGCAACACGAGGATGAGGAATGACTGAAGCGCCCATCGCCCACGACCAGATCCTGATTGTCGAGGATGAACCCAAGATCGCCCGGCTGGTGGCCGACTACCTGAATGGCAGCGGCTACCGGACTCACCACATCGACCACGGCGATGAGGTCATTGGCTGGTTGAGCGAGATCGAGGAGCGCCCCCAACTGGTGCTGCTCGACCTCATGCTGCCCGGCACCGATGGTCTGACCCTGTGCCGCGAGATCCGTCAGCGCTGGCCCCGAATCGCGGTGATCATGCTCACGGCCAGGGTCGAGGAGGTCGATCGACTGCTGGGGCTGGAACTGGGGGCGGATGACTATATCTGCAAACCCTTCAGCCCGCGCGAAGTGGTCGCCAGAGCCAAGGCAGTACTGCGCCGCAGCCAGGCTCTGGACACATCTGTTGCCGGCCATGACCTGGTACTGGACGACAGCGGCTGGCGGGCGCTGGCCGATGGCCAGGACCTGGGGCTGACCGCCGTGGAATTCCAGTTGCTCAAGGTCATGATGCAGTCACCGGGGCGCATCTTCGCTCGTGAGCAATTGATGGATCACATGTACCGCGATCACCGCATCGTCTCCGAGCGCACCGTCGACAGTCATGTAAAGAAGCTGCGCAAGAAGATTGCCGATATCTGGCCGGAGCGCGAAATCATCCGCTCGGTCTATGGTGTAGGCTACAAGTATCAGCCCGAGGAGTGATTGCCCGGGAGCATAGCCCCTACGAGGTCCCGCATGCCATACAAGCCGCAGCCCCACCCTGCCTCGCGGTTCCTGCGCGATCCGCGCCTGCCCTGGCTGGAGATTCGTCGGGTGCGGGCCGGCAACGCCTTCAACCATGGCATGCATAGCCACGATTGCCATTCCTTCGGCGCCATCGTCTCGGGCCACTCCGAGTACCGCAATGGTAGGCACTGCACCGATGTCAGTCGTGGCGACACCGTGATCATCAATGCCGAGGACCGCCACGCCTGCAACAGCGTGTCAACGTCCCCCTGGTCCTACGACATGATCTACCTGGATAGCCACTGGCTCGCCCAGCGCTGTCCAGCGGCAGCAGGTGACACAGGCCTGGATGTACCGATGTTCAGCGCCACCACCAGCAGGAACCCCAGGCTGCACCACGCGCTGATGGCGCTGGCTGATGCGCTCGACTCTTCGGCCATCACGCGACTCGAACGCGAAAGCCATGCCGAGACTCTTGCCGGTATTCTCCGCGAGACCCTGCACCCTCACCAACCAGCCGATGTACCACCGGAGCGCCTTGCCAGGGTCATGGAGTTCATGGCCGCCGAACGGCAGCGGGATATCGGCCTGGAAGAACTTTGCCGTATCGCCGACTGTGGCGCCACCAGCCTGATTGCAGCCTTTCGCCGCCACTATGGAGTGACACCCCACGCGGCGCTGGTTGATCTGCGTATACGCCAGGCCCGGCAGCGCCTACGCCATGGCGAGGCCATTGCCGAGGTGGCACTGGACTGCGGTTTTTCCGACCAGGCCCACCTGCAGCGTACCTTCAAGCGACTACTGGCCACGACACCGGCACATTACCAGGGACGACGACTGCGTCCCTGAGTGTGGTGATCACCAGCAATCCCTCTCTCCCGCCGGCAACAGTTCTTCTGTCAGCAACGCCTATCCCACCAACAACGCCAGCGCACTGGCGACCAATAGTATCGCCAGTGCACGATTCCACCAGGCCTGCCTGGCGCGGGAGGTCAACCAGCACGCCATGCGGCCACCCATCAATGCCCAGACACTGATCGACAGCAGACAGATCGCCCCCCACAGCAATGCGTACCCAGTGACACCCAGAGCGTTACCGGCATCGACGAATATCCCCATTCCTGCCGCCGAAGCCAGCCACGCCTTGGGGTTGAGCCACTGCATCATGGCCCCGGTCATCGCACCGGCAGGCTGCACACTGGGATCCACCTCAAGCTCAGCTGTGCTGGCCAGTAGTCGCCAGGCGAGCCACAACAGGAAAGCCACCCCGGCCAGTTGCACCAGTACGCGCAGCCAGGGCAATCGCATCCAGATCTCGCTCAGGCCCATGCCGATCAGCCACAGCAACAGGGTAAACCCCGCACTGGCCCCGATCACCAGTGGCATGGCGCGACGCCAGCCAAAACGTGCTCCGGTAGACAGCACCAACAGATTGACCGGCCCGGGCGAGATGGACGCCACCAGGGCAAAGGACGACATCGACAACAGCAGACTTGTGGACATGGTGGCACTCCGTTGATCAGGAAAAGGGGAGTGTCAGACATCAGGGGCCCCGTTTATTGAACGGAATTTCATCTTTCAGCGTCTGTTGGCGATTCAGTCACTTGAACGTTCTCTGCACATTCACTGCATGGGGTTTGCACGACTGAAGCAGATAGTGTGTGAGGTCAGACAATGACGCCTCAACGCTGAAGGAGACACAGATGACAACATCATTTACCCGCAAGGCACTGCTTCCCGCCATTCTTACCGCCATGCTGCTGCCGGTTTCCATGGGAGCCCTGGCTGGCGAGAAGGCCGCCGACGAGCCCCATGGTCCGGACCACGCTGGCCATCGCGGTGAGCATATGGAAGTCCTGTTCGACCGTGCCGGCATTGATGACGAGACGCGCGAAGCGTTGCGTCAAGCTGGTATCGAGCACCATGACGCCATGGAACAACTCAACGCCGACTATCGCGACCAGCGTCAGCAGATCCTCGGCGAGGAAGGCATGACGGCACTCAAGCAGGCGGGTAAGGAACTGCGTGAGGAGCGACTGACGGCACTGATGGACGAGTGGCAGCTATCCGATGAGGATCGTGCCAGCCTGCAGCAGACTCGTGAGGGCTTCCACGAGAGCATCCAGTCCCTGCGCGCACGGGATTTCGAGAGTCGTGAAGCCCGCCGCCAGGCCTGGAACGAGCTGCGCGAGACCACCCATGCTTCACTGGCCGAAGTGCTGAGTGAGGAACAGATCGACGAGCTCAAGCACACCATGATGCCGGACCATGGTCGCGGTGATCGTGGTCCTCACGGCCACCACCACGGTGACCGTCATGGAGAAGCACAGCACAGCGAGTCCTGATCTCCGGGCTCATCCTCACCGCTGTCACCTGAATCGCTGCCCGGCCTATCCGGGCAGCGGCATTTTCGGACTCACCTCCCGACGCTTCCTGCACTACTCCCCTGCCTGCCCCCACTCGTTCTGATCCCTCTCTAGTGCTCGTGAACCACCACTTCCGTGGAATCAGTGATGAAGATGCGTTTGTGACTCACCTTGCAACCTGTTTGACGACTCTGTATTTTATTGAACGTCCAATTAACAAAAAACGCTGTTGAGTCCCCCGACGAAACAGCACGAGACCCTGTCATCAGGGTCGAGCCGAGTCACGACGAGAACCGCCCGATCGCTGTGCAGTGCGCAAGGACAGGAACAGCACTCAGCTGCCGTGGGATATCAGCCCATCACTCGGCAGGAGCAGGATAGACATCAGTAACCACAGCACCAGCTCAACTGGAAGGGTGTCAACGATCACTGCAGGACAGCATTGATGATCACCCGGCGACTCGCGTACTCACTTCACTCATCAAGGGAGTTCGTGCATGCCCCATCTAGACGATGCCGCTGCATCCCGCGACCGCCTTCACCCGATTGTATTTCACGGGTCGTTGGCAGGTATCGTGGTCTTTCTCATCTACACCATGACCTTTACCGAACAGGCCGGAACCCTGTTCGATGCTGGCCTCAACTGGGTCAATAGCACCTTCGGCTGGTACTACATGCTGGCCGCCGTGGCCTACCTGGTCTTCGTAGTCGTGATCAGCCTGTCTCGGGTCGGCAACATTCGCCTCGGACCGGATGACTCACGCCCGGAATTCTCCACCCTGTCCTGGGCCTCCATGCTGTTCGCCGCAGGCATTGGCATCGACCTGCTGTTCTTCTGCGTCGCGGAACCTCTGTCGCACTACCTGGCGCCGCCCGAGCTGGCCCCCGAAAGCCATGCCGCGCTGCGCCAGGCAGTGCCTCAGACGTTCCTTCATTGGGGCCTGACCGGCTGGGGAATGTATGTGTTGATGGGCATGGCGCTGGCCTACTTCAGCTACCGCCACCGTCTGCCACTGGCCATTCGCAGTGCACTCTATCCGCTGCTGGGACGTCGCATCTACGGACCGATCGGCAATGCCGTCGATATCACCGCCGTGATTTCCACCGTCTTCGGTATCGCCACTAGCCTCGGTATCGGTGTCATTCAGCTCAACTACGGCCTGAACTTCATGTTCGGGGTCCCGGAGAGCCTCTCGACCCAGGTGATCCTGATCGTGCTGGTGGTGGTCCTGGCAACCATCTCGGTAGTCACCGGCGTGGAGAAGGGGATTCGTCGCCTGTCCGAGTTCAATATGCTGCTCGCCGCCGGCCTGTTGCTGTTCGTACTCTTCCAGGGGCAGACCCTGGCACTGCTCAACGCCCTGGTCATCAATATCGGTGACTACCTTTCGAGCTTCGTTGCCAAGAGCTTCGACACCTATGCCTTTGCCGGTGATGAAGCCCAACAGTGGAAAGGCTGGTGGACCATCTTCTTCTGGGGTTGGTGGATTGCCTGGACACCATTCGTCGGCCTGTTCCTGGCCCGCATCTCCCGTGGCCGTACCATTCGTCAGTTCGCCATGGGCGCCCTGCTGATCCCGCTGGCCTTCATGATGGCGTGGATGTCGATCTTCGGTAACTCCGGTATCGACATGGTGACCAACGGTCTCACCGAGTTGGGTGAGCAGGCATTGGCCACACCGCAGACCACCATCTATACCTTCCTCGAGCAGTATCCGTATATCGGTATCACCGCCTCGGTGGTTACCCTGCTGGGCGTGGTGTTCTTTGTGACCTCGGCCGACTCCGGTGCACTGGTGCTGGCCAACTTCACTTCGATCCTGCGCGACGTGAACCATGATGCACCGATTCCGCTGCGCATCCTGTGGTCCGCCGTGATCGGCCTGATCACTGTTGCCCTGCTGATGGCCGGTGGCCTGAATGCTCTGCAGAGTGCCGTGGTGATCATGGCGCTGCCCTTCTCACTGGTGATGTTCGCGATCATGTTTGGCCTGCATCGCGCCCTGCGTACCGAGAAGGACAAGGCCGATGCTCGCCGTCTGGTCGCCGCCACCGGTGATGCCGGCAATTGGAAGGAGCGTCTCGACCATGCCCTGGACACATCCAACCGCGCCGGTGCCGCCGCTACCATCCAGCATGCCCTGCGTCCGGCACTGCAGCAGTTTGTCGATGAACTCACCAGCCGTGGACAGATTGCCAGTCTGAGCGAGGAGCAGGTCGAGGACGAGCCTCTGCCGCGATTGACACTCCAGGTCGACTTCGAGGACGTGCAGAGCTTCGTCTATCAGGTACGCCCCCATCGCATGCGTACACCGAGCTTCCTGCCGGTGGATGACGACTATTACCTGCGCCTCGACGTACATCTGGCAGAAGGCAGCCTGGGCCAGAACCTCAACGGCTACAGCCGTGGCCAGGTCATCGATGACGTACTCGGTGAATATGAGCGTCATCTGCAGTTCCTCGCCCTGACCCGTGGTGAAGGAGCCCCCGCACCAGCCATGCCAGGCAGCATTGGTGAGCCACCGGAAAGCGCCACCATGTAAGCAGGATATTGCGGATCCTGAAGACCAACGGCGGCCCAGGGGGCCGCCGTTGGTGCTTCTGAACAGGCATTGCCAGCACCACATCGGCACAGGCATGCTGAGAGTCGATCACCTCAGGAGAGCCCGATCATGCCCGACACCCCGACCATCCGCTATTACCATGCCCACCTCTACTACCACGACGACCAGGGGCTTGAGCAGGCCCGTCGCCTGGCTGACGCCTGTGCCGAGCGCTTCGAGGTTCAGGTCGGTCGTTTTCATCGCCAACCGGTCGGGCCGCACCCATTGTGGAGTTGCCAGCTATCATTCGCCGCCGAGAACTTCGGCGACATCGTGCCTTGGCTGGCCATCCATCGCGGCGCGCTGGATGTCTTCGTCCACCTCGGTACTGATGATGACCTGTACGACCACACCCAGGGCGTGATCTGGCTGGGCCAGAGTCATCCTCTCAAGCTGGATCAGTTCCAGCGCAATGATAGCCGCTGAAACGAAACGGCCTTGTGCCACGATCAACCCAACACAAAGGCTTGTCGAGTTGATATCACCCATCGTCGGGATGCCGGCGCGTGATGCAACGCGTAAACTCGTATCACCTCCATTGGAACGGACATCTCGACGCTCATGGGCAGTACCCTTCCCCGCTATCTGCAGATCCAGCAGCATCTGCTGGAAAAGATCCACAATGGCGACTGGGCTCCAGGCTATCAGATTCCCCCGGAAGAACGCCTGGCGGAAGAATTCGGTGTCAGCAGAATGACCGCCAACAAGGCGATTCGTGACCTGGTGCAACAGGGATACCTGTCCCGCCACCCTGGGGTCGGGACCTTTGTCACCGACAGCAAGGCGGAGTCGTCACTAGTAGAGGTCCACAATATCGCCGAAGAGGTCAAGGCTCGCGGCCACGACTATGCCAGCGAGATATTGATCGCCGAGGCCCGCAAGGCCGACGATGATGTCTCGATGCGCATGGGAGTACGCATCGGTACACGCGTCTTTCATACGTTGATCGTCCACCGGGAGAATGGTGTGCCGATCCAACTCGAGGACCGCTATGTCGACCCCCGTCAGGTGCCCCACTACCTGGACACCGACTTCACTCGACAGACTCCCAACGAGGTGCTGGTCGCGGCCTGCCCGATCAGCGATGTCGAGCATGTTGTCGAGGCCGTTGCCGCCGATGACTACATCGCCGAACACCTCGACATCAGCCACGGTCAGCCCTGCCTGAGACTAATTCGCCGGACCTGGTCCGGCGATAGATTGATCAGTTACGCCCGTCTGGTGCACCCGGGGGATCGCTACAAGCTGCGCTCATCGCTGCATACGGAGCGCTAGCAAACGCTGGCGATCATGATGCCGCCAGCGCCTGAACCAGCATTCCTGTTGGAACCGCCAGCAGCAGGCTGAAGGCCACACGCAGAAACCAGACGATCAGGATGCGACCGATCGACAGCGGTATCCTCGTCGCCATGATGCAGGGAATCGAGGCAGAGAAGAACAGCACTGAGGAAACGGATACCACGCCAGCGGCAAAGCGCGCCACAAATTCGGCATCGGCCATCAGCAGTGCCGGCAGAAACATCTCCGCCAATCCCGCCGCCGAGGCCTGCGCCAGCGCAGCGGCATCATCCAGGCCCCAGATGGCAACAAACGGATAGAACAGCCAGCCGAGCCAATCAAACAGCGGCGTGTACTTGGCAATCAACAGCCCGATCAGCCCCACCGACATGATGGTCGGCAGGATACTGATCGCCATCACCAGCCCTTCACGGAAGTTCAACCACACACTCGAGGTCAGGCTCGGCGCATCAGATGCCGCCTTGACCCCGACCTGCCATGCCGTCTTCAGGCGCTTGCCGGACCCTGCTACGGGTTCCTGGTCGACGGCACTGTCATCCATGCGCGAGATCGGCGGCAGACGCACGGTAATCGCCGTGACGATGAAGGTAATCAGCAGCGTCAGCCAGAAATACAGGTTCCATACCGACATCAGGTCGAGGGTACGAGCCACGATAATCATGAAGGTCGCCGAGACTGTCGAGAACCCGGTGGCAATGATGGCTGCCTCGCGGGCAGAGTACTGCCCGGCCACATAGACCCGATTGGTGATGAGTAGACCAATCGAATAGCTGCCGACGAACGACGCCACTGCATCGATGGCACTGCGCCCCGGCGTACGCCAGATCGGTCGCATCACCGGTTGCACCAGCACTCCGATCAACTCCAGCAACCCGAAGCTGATCAACAGTGCCAGGAAAATGGCGCCGATGGGCACGATCAGTCCCACCGGGATCACCAGCTTGCCGAACAGGAACGGCAACATGTCGGGAGCATGTAGAGCGGCGGGACCCCAGCCCGTCAGAGCCATGACAGCAGCGGCCACCCCCAGCACCTTGAAGACCAGAAACACACGCTCCGTGGTGCTGTTGCGCCAGCGTCCGCTGATGATGGGGTAAAGCGCACCGGCAATGATCAGGGCCAGCGCGTAGTAGCCACTGGCCCCTCCCAACAGGTCACGTATCGCGCCGACCATATGGTCCAGAGGAATGGTGGTCCTGTCACCGATGGTCATCGGCACGAAGAAGATCAATATGCCCAGAGCACTGGGTATCAGCAGCTTGAGAACCGTCGCAAGAGACGGTGCCGCCGTTGTGTTGGATGACGAGGTCATGGAGCAACTCCGGGTGGACCGTGACGACGACTGCAGAGAATGCATCCATCAGCACCGGTCGGTGGCTTCGTTGTTATTGAGAATGGTTATTGAGAATGGTTATTGACGATGGCTGTTGACGATCATTGCCAACGGTTGTCGTTATCAGAATCGATATAGACCTCCGTGCAAGCTATCCATCTCGCCAAATTGTATATACATGAGTGTAAAACACCGATCTATCCACGGGCAGTGACCAAGGCTACAACTTTGGTCTAAAAAGAACGCTCAGCGTTTTCTCCAACATCCTGACAAATCCAATAAAAATAAATATTTTCAATAATATACGTCTTGAAAAAAAGCAAAGCCTGTCATGATTCCGTGTATCAAAAAATGCGTGACGAGGAACTATCACTGCGCTAGCCTAATTGTATATACATTTGAATTGCGGAGTGCAGCCATGCCTCTCACATCCCGGCCCACCGAGATGACAAGCCCGCTACTGTGGCGTGACCTCTGCGTCTTCGACGGCCACCAGACCCTGCCCGAACCCATGGCCGTGGTGGTCGCCGACGGACGGATCGTCCAGCTCACCCCTATGACAGCGTTCGATGCCTCTGACCTCGAGCACTATCAGGACATGGGCAGTGGTGGTGTGATGACGCCCGGCCTGGTGGATTGCCACACCCACCTGGTATTCGGCGGCAGCCGTGCCGACGAATACGAGGCACGGCTGGAAGGTGTCAGTTATGAGGAGATCGCAAGACGTGGTGGCGGAATTCTGAGCACCGTCAATGCCACGCGAAGCGCCACTGAGGACGAGCTCTACGCCACAGCGAAGCCCCGCCTGGAAGCGCTGATCGCCGATGGTGTGACCACCGTGGAGATCAAGTCCGGCTATGGCCTGGATGTCGACAACGAACTGAAGATGCTGCGTGTTGCCCGCCGTCTCGGCGAGAACCTGCCGGTCCGGGTGATGACCACGCTGCTCGGCGCCCACGCCCTGCCCCCGGAATACCGCGACAACAGCGATGGCTATATCGATCTGGTGTGCGACGAGATGATCCCGCGTGCCGCGTCGGAAGGACTGGCTGACGCCGTGGATGTGTTCTGCGAGAAGATCGCCTTTTCCGTCGCTCAGTGCGAACGCGTGTTCCGTGCGGCCCTTGCTCATGGTCTGCCGATCAAGGCCCACGCCGAGCAACTGTCCAACCTGGGCGGTACGGCCATGGCGGCAGGGCTCGGTGCGCTGTCTGCCGATCATATCGAGTATCTCGACGCGCACGGCATCGACGCCATGCGTAAAGCCGGCAGTGTCGCCGTGATTCTGCCCGGCGCCTTCCTGACCCTGCGCGAAACCCAGCGTCCGCCGATCGCCGGGCTGCGCGAAGCCGGGGTACCGATGGCCGTGGCCACCGATGCCAATCCCGGCAGCTCCCCCATGTTCATGCCGACCCTGATGCTCAACCTGGCCTGCACCCTGTTCCAGTTGACGCCGCGGGAAGCGCTCTCCGGCATGACAGCCAACGCCGCCAGCGCCCTGGGACAGCCCAGCCTGGGACGCATCCAGGAGGGTGCCCCTGCCGATCTCTGCGTATGGGACATCCACTCCCCTGCCGAGTTGGCCTATGCGGTACAACCGGGCCGTCTGCGTCAGCGCATCTTCCACGGAGGCCTGAGCGCATGAACGAGAAGACCCGCACAGCGTCTGCCAACGACAATATGTCCGCTATCGACATGAGTCCCTGGCAGGGACGTACCGACCCCGAACCCGACAGTGACCGCTGGCACCAACGCATTCAGCCGCTGGCCCCGAGCGCCGTGCCTGGCACCGCGCTGATCGGCTTTGCCTGCGATGCCGGAGTGGCACGCAACCAGGGGCGTATCGGTGCCGCCGGCGGCCCTGCAGCCATTCGTCGTGCGCTCGCCCCGCTGGCCTGGCATCGCCAGGGGCCGGCCCATGATGCTGGCGACGTGGTGTGCCAGGGCGACGCGCTGGAGGAGGCCCAGCATGAACTGGCCAGCCAGGTGGCTGGACTACTGGACAACGGCCATCGCCCGTTGGTGCTGGGCGGCGGTCATGAGGTCGCCTTCGCCAGTTGGTCCGGGCTGGCCAGACATCTCGAGAATCACGAAGCCCTGTCAGGTAGCGCGGAGCCATGCCAGACCGAGCCATGTAAAGCCAGGCCACGTATCGGCATCATCAACCTGGATGCGCATTTCGATCTGCGCGACCCCAGCCACGTGCGTTCATCCGGCACTCCCTTCGCCCAGATTGCCGACAGCTGCAGCGAACGCGGCTGGCCGTTCCGTTATGCCTGCCTGGGAGTCAGCCGTGCCGCCAATACCCGGGCGCTATTCCAACGGGCAAAGTCGCTTGGAGTGCTGGTTCGCGAAGATCGTGAGTTCACGCCGGCACGCAGCGAAGCCCTGGTACGCGATCTGGGTCGCTTCATCTCACGTTGCGATCACCTCTACCTGACCACCGATCTGGACGTCCTGCCCAGCGCCGAAGCGCCCGGCGTCAGCGCGCCCGCTGCCCGTGGTGTGTCGCTGGCCATGCTCGAGCCCTTGATCGAGTCAATCCGCGACAGCGGCAAGCTGCGGCTGGCCGATATCGCTGAGCTCAACCCCGAATTCGACCAGGACAATCGAACCGCCAGAGTCGCGGCTCGGCTTGTCCATCTACTGACGCTCGATACCTGATTATCGAAGCATCGATCGCCGACCATCAAAACCGATCATCAAGGCCCCCAACACGAGGATTATCTGCCATGTCACTTCAGGATCAGCCAGTTCATGACCCGTCAGTTCGCGACAAGCGTCACGACCCCAGCCGCAAAATTGCCGCTCCCACCGGCAGTGAGCTGTCCTGCAAGAGTTGGCTGACCGAAGCGCCACTACGCATGTTGATGAACAACCTGCACCCGGATGTTGCCGAACGTCCCGAGGACCTGGTGGTATATGGCGGCATCGGCCGTGCCGCGCGCGACTGGGAGTGCTTTGACCGGATCGTCGAGACCCTGCGCCGTCTGGAGGACAACCAGTCACTGCTGATCCAGTCCGGCAAGCCGGTGGGTGTCTTCGAGACCCACAAGGATGCACCTCGCGTACTGATCGCCAACTCCAACCTGGTACCCTCCTGGGCCAACTGGGAGCACTTCAACGAGCTCGACCGCAAGGGCCTGATGATGTACGGCCAGATGACGGCAGGCTCGTGGATCTACATCGGCTCCCAGGGCATCGTCCAGGGCACCTACGAGACCTTTGTCGAGGCCGGTCGTCAGCACTTCGACGGCGAACTCAAGGGACGCTGGATTCTCACTGCCGGCCTCGGTGGCATGGGCGGCGCCCAGCCTCTGGCAGCGACCCTCGCCGGCGCCTGCTCCCTCAACATCGAGTGTCAGCAGACCAGCATCGATTTCCGCCTGCGGACACGCTATCTGGACGAGCAGGCCACCGACCTGGATGATGCCCTGGCACGCATCGAGCGCTACACCGCCGAAGGCAAGGCGATCTCCATCGGCCTGTGCGCCAACGCCGCCGACGTACTGCCCGAGTTGGTACGCCGTGGCGTCAAGCCGGACATGGTTACCGACCAGACCAGCGCACACGACCCCCTGCACGGTTACCTGCCCGCTGGCTGGACATGGCAGCAGTACGTGGAGCGCGGCAAGAGCGAAGCGGAAGCTACAGTCAAGGCAGCCAAACAGTCCATGGCCGTGCATGTCCGCGCCATGCTCGAGTTCCAGAAGATGGGCGTGCCAACCTTCGACTACGGCAACAACATTCGCCAGATGGCCATGGAAGAAGGCGTCGACAATGCCTTCGACTTCCCCGGCTTCGTGCCCGCCTATATCCGTCCGTTGTTCTGTCAGGGAATCGGCCCGTTCCGCTGGGCGGCGTTGTCCGGTGACCCCGAGGACATCTACAAGACCGACCAGAAGGTCAAGGAACTGATCCCCGACGATCCGCACCTGCACAACTGGCTCGACATGGCCCGTGAGCGCATCGCCTTCCAGGGTCTGCCGGCGCGTATCTGCTGGGTCGGCCTCAAGGACCGCGCACGCCTCGGCCAGGCCTTCAATGAAATGGTCAAGAGTGGCGAGTTGAAGGCGCCGGTCGTCATCGGTCGCGACCACCTCGACTCCGGCTCGGTGGCCAGCCCCAATCGCGAAACCGAAGCCATGCAGGACGGGTCGGATGCGGTCTCTGACTGGCCGTTGCTCAACGCCCTGCTCAACACCGCGGGCGGCGCCACCTGGGTCTCCCTGCACCACGGCGGCGGCGTCGGCATGGGCTTCTCCCAACATGCTGGGGTGGTGATCGTGGCGGACGGCAGCGACGATGCCCATGCTCGTCTGGGCCGCGTGCTGCGCAACGACCCGGGTACTGGCGTCATGCGCCATGCCGATGCCGGTTATGACATTGCCAGGCGCAGCGCCAGGGAGAATGGACTGGATCTGCCGATGCTCAAGGACTGATCCTCTCTTCTCGATCCCACCGGCGTCGGCAGCCACTGCCGACGCCTTCCAACAACAATACCCGCCGAGACACTCCCCCGATGAATACGCACAACGATGCAAGCGACAACAGACGGCGCCTGAAGCTCAGCGTGTTCCTGCCGGCCTTTGCGATCATATTGTTGGCTGTCGCCGTTGGCCTGGTGAACAACGAACTGCTGGTCGAGGTCGCGAAGCAGCTGTTCTATATCTCGCTGTCGGACTTCGGCTGGCTGTATCAACTGGTCGCCGTAGCAGCACTGCTGATCACCGGCTTCATCTTCTTCTCCAGGGCGGGAAACATTCGTCTTGGTGGCAAGGATGCCAAACCTCAGTTCTCACTGGCCTCCAACTTTGCCATGGCACTGACCGGTGGTATTGCCACTGGGGTTGTCACCTACTCGGTCAACGAACCGATCATCTATCTGGGCAATATCTACGGTGAGATAGCTCAGCAGGATTTCGCTGCCGGCAGTGGTGAAGCCGCGATCTTTGCGCTGGCCAGAAGCTTCCACAACTGGAGCTTCATTCCCTACGCCATCTATTCCATTGTCGGCCTGATGATCGCCTACATGCATTTCAACCGACGTCAGAAATTCTCGATTTCCTCGACCATTACGCCGGTACTCGGTGCTCATGGCCACAAGCCGGTGGTACGTGCCGTGGTAGACATCATCTCGGTGCTGGCGATTGCTCTGGGACTGGCGTCTTCACTGGGAGCAGGGTTGGCGCTGATCAGCTCTGGACTGCAGGCCCAGTACGGCGTGGTGCCCAATGCCACCACCTGGCTGATGATCAGCCTGGTCATCGCAGCCATCTTCATCACCTCGGCAGTGTCCGGTCTCAAGCGCGGCATCCGGGTACTGTCGTCGCTCAATGCCTGGATCTTCTATGCCTTCGTCGCCGTTCTGGTGGTGGTCGGACCACTGACCTATATCCTCAGTCTGTCGGTGACCAGTCTCGGCTACTGGATGGACAACTTCTTCCTGTGGTCCTTCGACACCAAGGAGGCTGGAGGTGAAGCACTGGTCACCTGGTGGACCATGTATGACTGGTCGATCTGGATTGCCTACGCCCCCTTGATGGGCCTGTTTCTGGCCCGAATCTCCTACGGCCGTACGCTGCGTGAGTTTCTGGTCATCAACTGGATTCTGCCATCGGTCTTCGGCCTGGTGTGGTTCGCGATCTGGGGCGGCGCAGCGATCAAATGGCAGATGGATGGCAGTATCGATCTGATCAACATCGTCACCGAGAACGGCGCCGTCTCCGGACTCTGGGGCTTCCTGCAGCATCTGCCCATGGCCGCGCTGCTGGTACCGTTGGCGATCTTCACCCTTGTCATCTCCTTCTCCACTGCTGCGGACTCGATGTCATCGACCATTGCGACCATCTGTACCCGCAACATGTCCGCTGATGAAGAGTCGCCAACTCGACAGAAGATACTTTGGGGACTATCGATTGCCGTTATCGCCTACATCATGGTGGCCTTCGGCGGCGGCGCCCAGGGTGTCGACGGCATCAAGTACCTGGCAGCGGCCGGTGGCTTCGCCGTGGTGTTCCTGTTCGTGCTGATCCTGATCTCGGCCGCAAGGGTATTCATCTCGGGCCATGTCGATGACCAACCCGAATCTGCTCAGCAACTCAAGTCAGTAGAAAATGACCATGCATGACGACCAGCATATCGAACTCGGCACAGCACCTGTGGTCTGGCAGGACGTCGTCAGGATCGCTCGTCACGGGGCCAGTCTGTCGCTGTCCCGGGACGCCCGGGAGCGAATCGCCACGGCACGTCACGTCGTGGACGACATCGCATCCTCGGCCACGCCACATTACGGCATCAATACTGGACTCGGTGCCTTGTGCGATGTCGTGCTTGAACCCAGCGAGCTGGAGCGACTCTCCCGCCATACACTGATGAGCCACGCCAGCGGTGTCGGCCCACCATTGAGAACGGAGCAGGTCAGAGCCATCATCTGCTGCGCCATCATCAACTATAGCCATGGATACTCCGGCATCAGCCCGGCTGTTGTGGAAGGCCTGCTACGACTTCTGAACGAGCGGATCACTCCCATCGTGCCTTCCCAGGGTTCTGTCGGCTATCTCACTCATATGGCGCATATCGGCCTGGCCTTGCTGGGTCACGGAAACGTCGAGTTCCAGGGCCAGAACATGCCAACGGACCAGGCGCTCAACGCCATCGGTATGTCGCCGTTGAGTCTGGGTCCCAAGGACGGTCTGAGTCTGGTCAACGGAACGCCCGCCATGACAGGGTTGGCGTGCCTGGCACTGGATGATGCTGACCTCCTTGCCGCCTGGGCCGATGTCATTGGCGCCATGAGCTTCGAGGTATTGGGAGGCCAGTTGGATGCTTTCCACCCCGACGTGATTCGGCTCAAACGACAGCGCGGTGTCCAGCAGGTGGGGGACAACTTGCGCCACCTGCTCGAAGGTAGCCAGCATCTGGCACGCCGCCAGGGACAGCGACTTCAGGATGCACTGAGCCTGCGCGCCATGCCTCAGGTACACGGCGCCTGCCGTGACCAGTTCAAGCATGCCGCCAGGCAGATAACGCAGGAACTCAATTCGGCTTCCGACAATCCTCTCGTCGTCGTCAACCAGGACGGCTATCGGATCATCTCCCAGGCAAACCCACATGGTGCCTCTGTCGCCATGGCTTGCGACCTACTGGCTATCGCCGTTTGCGAGTGGAGTTCCATATCCGAACGACGCCTCTATCGCCTGGTCACTCCGCAGGCCAACCAACTTCCTCCGTTCCTGACCACGGAGAGCGGCGTCAAATCCGGCATGATGATCGCACAGTACTCCGCGGCCTCTCTGGTCGCGGAATGCAAGCGCCTTGCCCAGCCCGCCGTTACCGACAATTTCCTGACCTCCGGGCTGCAGGAAGACCATTTGAGCCTGGGAGAGAGCGCGGCTCTGAAGTTGGACCAGGCGCTCGAGAATGCCGCTATGGTGCTCGCCATCGAATACCTGCTGGCGTCGCAGGCCATGGACCTGGTCGATGACCAGAATTTCGCTCCTGCGACCACGCTTGCCTGGCACACTCTACGGGAGCGTGTTCCTTCCTACAGCGAAGAACACGCCCTTTCCCATGACATGCAGTCAACCCGCGACCTGCTTCGCGAACATACATCGTTGGCAACATTCCGCCGACACGCTCCACACCTCAATCCAGGGAATGAACATCATGTCTAGTATGCAGATCTCTCCCGGTCAGATGACGCTGGCACAGGCACGCCAGATCTTCGCGGCTTCCACCCGGGTCAGCCTGCCGACCAGCGCCGATGCGGATATTCGCCGTGCCGTCGATTGCGTCAACCGCGTGGTCGAGGAGGATCGCACCGTTTACGGCATCAACACCGGCTTCGGTCTGCTGGCCCAGACCCGTATCGAGAAGGATCAACTCGAGGACCTGCAGCGCTCGCTGGTGCTGTCCCACTCCACCGGCGTCGGTGCTGCCATGGATGACGCCCTGGTACGGCTGATCATGGTGCTCAAGGTCAATAGTCTGGCGCGGGGCTTCTCCGGTATCCGCCGTGAAGTGCTGGATGCCCTGATGGCACTGATCAATGCTGAGGTCTATCCGCATATTCCGCTCAAGGGCTCGGTTGGCGCCTCCGGTGACCTGGCCCCTCTGGCACACATGAGCGTGGTACTGCTCGGCGAGGGCAAGGCCCGTTACCGCGGTGAATGGCTGACCGCCACCGAAGCCCTCGGCATCGCCGGCCTCGAGCCACTGTCATTGGCTCCCAAGGAAGGTCTGGCACTGCTCAATGGCACCCAGGTCTCCACCGCCTATGCCCTCAAGGGGCTGTTCGAGGCCGAGGATCTGTTCGCCGCGGCCACCGTCTGCGGCTCGCTGACCGTGGAAGCCACATTGAGCTCGCGCTCTCCCTTCGATGCTCGTATTCATGAGGTACGTGGTCAGCGCGGTCAGATCGATGCCGCTGCGACCTATCGCCACCTGCTGGGTACACACAGCGAAATCAGCAATTCTCACGCTGATTGCGACAAGGTGCAGGACCCCTATTCCCTGCGCTGCCAGCCCCAGGTCATGGGCGCTGCGCTGACCCAGATTCGCCAGGCCGCCGAGGTATTGGCCATCGAGGTCAACGCGGTATCAGACAACCCGCTGGTATTCGCCGAACAGGGGGACATCATTTCCGGCGGCAACTTCCACGCCGAACCTGTGGCCATGGCGGCCGACAACCTGGCGCTGGCCATCGCCGAGATCGGCTCGCTCACCGAACGGCGTGTTTCCCTGATGATGGACAAGCACATGTCCCAGTTGCCGCCCTTCCTGGTGGAAAACGGAGGGGTCAACTCCGGCTTCATGATCGCCCAGGTTACCGCCGCGGCTCTGGCCAGCGAGAACAAGGCACTGGCGCATCCCCACAGTGTCGATAGCCTGCCGACCTCCGCCAACCAGGAAGATCATGTCTCCATGGCGCCGGCCGCGGGCAAACGGTTGTGGGAGATGGCCGATAACGTGCGCGGAATCCTTGCCATCGAATGGCTGGCCGCCTGCCAGGGACTCGACTTCCGTCAGGGCCTCAAGACCACGACAGCACTGGAAGAGGCGCGCCACACCCTGCGCGAGCGTGTCGCCTACTACGACAAGGATCGTTTCTTCGCACCGGATATCGATGCCGCCTGCGAGTTGCTGTCTTCCGGCGTTCTCAACGCGCTGATACCTGCTTCGCTGTTGCCGAGCCACTGATACTCGGCCGGTCATGCCGGTCTCCAACCCTGATCCCCGATCCATGGTCCCGGTCCCGTGTCTCTATGACGCGGGACCACTTTGACCGGCAAACGCCCCCCGTCCGATAAACACAAACAAGGGGAAATCGATGAATGCCATCGTACTTTCTGTTCTGATCATGGTCAGCCTCAGCCTGTTGCGGGTATCCGTGGTCTTCGCACTGATCACCGCCGCCGTGGTCGGTGGGCTCTATGCCGGGTTACCCGCCAACGAAATCGTCTCAGCCTTCAATGATGGCCTTGGAGGTGGTGCCTCCGTGGCGCTGGCCTACGCTACCCTCGGTGCCTTTGCCGTCATGCTGTCACGCTCGGGAATCACCCAGCGGTTGTCCGGGCGGCTCATTGGGCTATTCGAGAACGGCAACCACACTCATGCCCAGGTAAGGCTCGTCACCTGGGGCCTGTTCGTGGCCCTGATTCTTGCCGGCTTCGCTGCCGAAACCATCATCCCGGTACACATCGCCTTCATTCCTATCCTTGTGCCTCCCTTGCTGATGGTCATGAATCACCTGTCACTGGATCGTCGAGCGGTGGCCTGCGCCATCACCTTCAGCATTACGCTGATGTACATGACCACGCCGATCGGCTTCGGCTCGATCTTTCTCAACGATATCCTGATGGGCAACATCAACAATGTCGGTGACAGCCTGAACTTTCACATCGATCGGAGCACTCCTCCCAAGGCCATGATCATCCCGGCCATGGGCATGGGGCTTGGCCTACTGGTGGCGATCTTCATCAGCTATCGTCGCAAACGCGAATACCAGGCTCAGGACATTGCCGGACAGGCAGAAACGTCCCGAGACGCGGCAAACTTCCGTCTTGGATGGTGGCAAATAGGCATCATCATTGCCGCCCTGGTGGCTGCTCTGGTGGTACAACTGTGGAGTGGATCGATGATCTTCGGTGGCCTGGCCGGTTTCGCCCTGCTCTCTTTCAGTGGCATCGTGCGTTGGCAGGATCAGGACAGCGTCTTCACTCAGGGCATGCGCCTGATGGCAATGATCGGCTTCATCATGATCGCTGCCGCCGGCTTTGCGGGGGTGATGAAAGCCACCGGCGAAATCCCGTCCCTTGTACAGGGCTCCGTTGACATGATCGGCGACAGCCGCGCCCTGGCCGCGCTGGTAATGCTGATGGTGGGGCTGTTCATCACCATGGGGATCGGCTCGTCCTTTGCCACCATTCCGATCATCGCTGCCATCTATGTGCCGATGTGCTTGAGTTTTGATTTCTCGCCGCTGGCGACGACTGCCCTGGTAGGTACCGCCGCCGCACTGGGCGACGCAGGCTCACCAGCTTCCGATTCGACTCTCGGACCAACCGCCGGTCTCAACACCGATGGCCAGCACGACCATATCTGGGATACCGTCGTACCGACCTTCATGCACTTCAACCTGCCGCTGATCGCCTTTGGCTGGCTTGCAGCCATGACGCTCTAGGCTCTTGCCCTGCCCTGAAAAGGAACCGAGCCACGAACCCATTGACTGGCTCGTGGCTCGCAACCCACAGGGATGTGGGAAGTGCGTGCTCGTGTCGGGAACACGAGTAGCCGATCCACATGGATGTGGGAAGTGCGTTTGTTCGTCGGGAACGAACATAGCTGGCTCGTAGCTCGTGAAACCTAGAAGAACCCCAGCGGATTGGTGTCGTAGCTGACCAGCAGGTTCTTGGTCTGCTGGTAGTGTTCCAGTGCCACCTTGTGGGTCTCACGGCCGACGCCGGACTTCTTGTAGCCACCGAAGGCGGCATGAGCGGGGTACTGGTGGTAGCAGTTGGTCCATACGCGACCGGCCTGAATGCCACGGCCCATGCGGAAGGCGACGTTGATGTCGCGGCTCCACACCCCGGCGCCAAGACCAAACTCGGTGTCATTGGCGATCGCCAGGGCCTCGGCTTCGTCCTTGAAGGTGGTGACAGCCACCACCGGGCCGAAGATCTCTTCCTGGAAGACCCGCATGTCGTTGCGACCCTTGAGCAACGTCGGTTCGATATAGAACCCATTCCCGAATCCATCGCCAACGTCAGCCTTGCCGCCGCCGGTAATGAACTCGGCACCCTCCTGCCGGGCGATCTCCATGTAGGACATGATCTTGTCGAACTGCTCCTGCGATGCCTGAGCGCCCACCTGAACATCGGTATCCAGCGGATTGCCACGCTTGATCTTCGTTACCCGCTCCATCACGCGCTGCATGAAGGGTTCGTAGATACTTTCCTGGATCAGTGCCCGTGATGGGCAGGTACAGACCTCTCCCTGGTTGAAGAACGCCAGCACCATGCCTTCCGCTGCCTTGTCGATGAACGAGGGTTCGGCGTCCATGATATCGGCGAAGTAGATGTTCGGTGACTTGCCACCCAGTTCCACCGTGGAAGGAATGATGTTCTCGGCGGCGCACTTGAGGATGTGCGAACCGATCGGCGTCGAGCCGGTAAAGGCAATCTTGGCGATACGCTTGCTGGTGGCCAGCGCCTGACCGGCTTCTTCGCCAAGACCATTGACCACATTGACCACACCGGGCGGGAGCAAATCGCCGATCAGCTCCATCAGCTTGAGGATCGAAGCCGGTGTCTGCTCGGCGGGCTTGAGGACCACGCAGTTGCCGGCCGCCAGCGCTGGTGCCAATTTCCAGGTGGCCATCAGCAACGGGAAGTTCCACGGGATGATCTGCCCCACCACGCCCAGTGGTTCATGGAAGTGATAGGACACGGTATTGGCGTCGATATCGGCTGCGGTACCTTCCTGGGCCCGAATACAACCGGCGAAATAGCGAAAGTGATCGACAGCCAGCGGAATATCGGCATTGAGCGTTTCACGAACCGCCTTGCCGTTGTCCCAGCATTCCGCCACGGCAAGTGGCTCGAGATTGGCCTCGATGCGGTCCGCAATCCTGAGCAGCAGATTGGAGCGCTCCGCCGCCGAAGTGCTGCCCCAGGCGGGTGCCGCCGCATGGGCGGCATCAAGGGCCTTGTCGATATCCTCCGCCGTCGAACGAGGAATACGGCAGAACACCTCGCCATTGACCGGGCTGACGTTGTCGAAGTACTGGCCCTTCACCGGTGGCACGAATTCACCACCGATGTAGTTGCCGTAGCTGTCGTCAAAGTTCACTACGGCGTCGGGCTGTCCGGGGTTGGCATAAATCATGGTGTGTCTCCACTGGAGAAGGAAGGTGGCTGATTACCCTCCTCCAGTCTTGGTCAACTCACCCTTTACTGCCAGTTCTCCACCAACCCCGTGAGCTCCATCATCCACTGCGCTTCATGCGCAGACGCGGCAAGCGTGCAGACTCAGCCTGCAACCAGGGTGCCAACAAACGTGTGGAAAGAGGAATGAAGATGAACACCATCACCGGCGTCAGCATCAGGGTACTGGCCAGCACTCGCGGCACCGTAGGCAGCCCCGCCAGAGCATCTCCGAACAGCAGCTGAAACATCAACGACACGGGGAAGAACGCCAGCCAGATGGCAATGGCCTGCTTCCAGCGCGGAGATGTCCGCGGACCGGGGACGGAAAACCAGCTATCCATGCCCACGGCACGATGCTCCTCGGGCTCGTCGAACAGACCGGCTCCTCGCTCCAGCCAGGCACGGCGTGAAGCCGAGTGCTCCCAACGCTCAAGGGTCTCGGCATTCTGAAAGCGGAAGATGATCTGATACTCGTCGTCACCCGGCGGCGGCGCCAGAACCCCGGAACCCAGATATCCGGTGAAGTCTGCGGCCAGTTCACGGCCTTCATCCAGCCACTGACTGAAATCGCCATAGCGACCGCTGGCCACACGACGCGCCACCATCAAGGTAACAGGTTGGTTCGACACAGGGATCTCCTCGTCGGATTCAGGTGAAACCGGGCCTGGATAAGGCCCGGGGAAACGCGGATCGACGATGTTGGCGTCACGGATCAGCGATTTCCTGAATACTGCACTGCAATATGAGCGCTATTATGGCACAGACGAAGAGCAAGAGAAGCTTCGAGCTTCGAGCTTCGAGCTTCGAGCTTCGAGCTTCGAGCTTCGAGCAGTATGGTGGTACGGCACTGCTCGCTGCTCGAGCGTAGCGTGCTCGTCGCTCGAAGCTCCTATCTGGACTTTCCCCTCAACCTCCCTGCATCGCCGCCATCGACTCGGCGTCACGACGCTTGAGCATGGCATAGCCCACGCCCGTCACCAGTGATCCGGCGAGGATGGCGATCAGATAGCCCACGACCGGGGTGATGGCGTTGGGAATCAGCAGCACGAAGACGCCACCATGTGGGGCCATCAGTTTGGCTCCCACCAGCATCGAGATGGCACCGGTGATCGCGCCTCCAATCATCGCTGCCGGAATCACTCTCAAGGGATCACGCGCAGCAAAGGGAATCGCACCTTCGGTGATGAAGCAGAGGCCAAGAATGAATGACGCCTTGCCGGCCTCGCGCTCGGCCTGAGCAAACTTGCTGCGGGCAACGAACGTCGCGATCCCCATGCCGATGGCCGGTACCATGCCTGCGGCCATGATCGCCGCCATGGGCGCGTAGGTCTCGGAGGCAAGCAGGCCGACGCCGAAGGTATAGGCTGCCTTGTTGACCGGGCCGCCGAGGTCGAAGCACATCATCGCCCCCAGCAGGATGCCCAGCAGCACCGCATTGGTCGAGCCCATGCTGGCCAGGAAGGCCGTCAGCTTGCCGAGAATACCGGCCACCGGTTCCCCCACCAGATAGATCATCACCAACCCCGTCACCAGACTGGATATCAGCGGAATGATCAAGATCGGCTTGAGCGACTCGACGCTGGACGGCAGCCGGACATGGCGAGTCAGTGCCCTGGCTACATAGCCGGCAAGGAAACCGGCGATGATGCCACCGATGAAGCCGGCACCAAGGTTGGCGGCCAGCATGCCGCCGATCATGCCGGGTGCAATCCCCGGGCGGTCGGCAATCGAGTAGGCAATGTAACCGGCCAGCACCGGCACCATGAGAGCGAAGGCGGTGCCTCCACCGATCTGCATCAGCGCTGCCGCCAGAGTGCCCTCCTCCCTGAAGGCCTCGATGCCGAAGACGAAGGACAGGGCAATCAGCAGACCACCGGCCACCACCATCGGCAGCATGAAGGACACCCCGGTCAGCAGATGCTTGTAGATGCCCTTTTCCTTGAAGCTGCGTGCGCCTTCATTGCCCTTGGCTGCCCCTGACTCGGCACTTTCCAGTTCAGCCTCGCCAAGCGCTGCTTCAATGGTCTGTCGTGACTTCTTGAGGGCGTTGCCGGTCGAGGTGCGATAGATCCGCTTGCCGGCAAACCGCGCCGCATCAACCTCGATATCACAGGCGAGAATCACCAGGTCGGCATTGGCGATCTCATCGTCGGTCAGTTGATCCTGGGCCCCCACCGAGCCCTGTGTCTCGACACGCACCTGATGACCGAGAGCACGTCCGGCTTCGGCCAGCGCCTCGGCCGCCATGAAGGTATGGGCGACACCGGTTGGGCAGGCGGTCACCGCCACAATGCGCTGGGCAGCACTGTGGCTGGCCTCCAGGCTGGAAGTGGAAGCAGGCACATCACCCAGTGGCGTAAAGACGCTGGCGTCACGCTCGGCCTGGCGCAGAAACGCTTCGGGTTGCGGCAGGGCCTGATGGACTGACCCACGATAGAGGCGCTTGCCGCTGAAACGCTGTGGATCCGGTAGGCTACCGCCTACCGCAATGATCAAGTCGGCATTGGCAATGGCCTCGGCGGAAACCGGCGCCAGGCGCTCGAGGCTTGAATGCACCTCGAGATCCATTTGCCAGTCCAGCGCCTGAGCAGCGGGCCTGAGACGCTCGGCAACCAGATAACTGGTCGCCATTCCGCTGGGACAGGTGGCAATCAGAATCACGTTCATGCGGGTACTTGTGCATATGCTCATGCAAGTGCTCCCCCGGTGGCGGCATCGCTCAGACGATGCACCCTGGTGTGCTCAAGAAGTTGATGGAAGTCCGGGCAGTGAACATCGCCGACCCCCGGGTGGCGAACCGCCTCGGCAGACAACGCCGTCGCCAATCCCAGACCAGCCTGCGGAGACATGTTGGTCAGTACGGCATGCAGCATGGCGGCAAACAGGGTGTCGCCGGCGCATACGGTATTGCTCACCTCGACCGTTGGCGGATGTGAACGCCACTCGCCCTGCTGGCCGAGCCACAGAACACCCTGCTCTCCGGATGACACCAGGCAGTGTTGGAGCCCACGGCTCGCCAGCAACTGAGCCGCGCGATGCAGAGTGTCTTCGTCCGGCAATGGCATCGCTGCCCATTCAGCCAGTTCCTCGCGATTGGGCTTGACCGCCGAGGCACCGGCCTCGATGGCTGCGGCCAGTGCATCACCACTGGTATCCACCCACACCGGCACCTCATGACGTCGTACGCAACGAACCAGCGCGGCGAGAGCGTCCGCGCCCACGCCAGGAGGCAGACTACCGCCGATCATCACGGCATCCGGTTTCCCCCGAGGTGATGCGAGACGCTGGTCGACAAGCTCGGTCAGTTCTCGCCAGGCCTGTTGGTCAACCGCCAGACCTGGCGCATTGATATCGGTGACCCGTCCACCGGCTTCAGACAATTTGGTATTGATCCGCGTGGCGCCGGGTAGACGCACAAAGGCATCCTCCACGCCCAATGCCGCAAAGGCATCGACGAAGGGCGCTTCATTCTCGGTTCCGAGAAAGCCACTGACAGTCACCTGATGGCCCAGTGACACCAGCACTCGGGCCATGTTGACGCCCTTACCGGCGGCCATGATCTCGATCGCTCCAGCGCGATTGACGCCACCGAGTTCGAGGCTGTCGAGGGCCACGCTGAGGTCGATGGCCGGGTTGGGAGACAACGTCAGAACCCGACTCATGCCTGGTCCTCCAGAGCGCTGCGTACCGCTTCGGCAGTCGGCTGCGCCAGCGCCAGTTGGGCCTGGCGGCGGGCCTCATCCATGGTCAGTCCACGCAGGCGAGTCTTGACCATGGGCACCTGCCGGGCACTGACCGACAACTCATCGACGCCCAGCCCCAACAACACCGGGACTGCCTGTCGATCACTGGCCAGCTCACCGCATACCCCGACCCACTTGCCGTGGGCGTGGGCGGCCTGAACCGTCATTTCGATCAATTTGAGCACCGCGGGATGCAATCCATCCGACTGCGCCGACAACTGGGGGTGACCGCGGTCGATGGCCAGGGTGTACTGGGTCAGATCGTTGGTGCCCACCGAGAAGAAATCGACTTCCGCGGCCAGCGTCGACGCCAGCAAGGCGCTGGATGGAATCTCGATCATCACCCCCAGTTGCAGTGCCTCGCCATCCGCGGTCACGGCCAGTTCCTCGATCACTTCATCGAAGATCTGCCTGGCCGCACGAAATTCGGCCACATCCTTGACCATCGGCAGCATGATGCGCAGCGGCCGGCCTTCTGCAGCCTTGATCAGTGCGCAGAACTGATCGCGCAACACCTGTGGACGGGTCAGCGCCAGACGTATGCCACGCAGGCCCAGGAAGGGATTGTCCTCCCGCGGGACCGGCCAGTAGCTCAACGGCTTGTCACCACCGACATCCAGAGTGCGCGCCACCAGCGGGCGTCCATCCAGTGCGTCGAGGGCTTCGCGATACAGCGCCTGCTGAGCCTCCACGTCTGGCATCTCGGCCTGGGCCATGAACAGGAACTCGGTCCGCAGCAGGCCGATGCCCTCGGCCCCCCGCGACACGGCATCCCTGGCATGGGCGGTGTTGCCAAGATTGGCAACTACCTCGATGCGTGTGCCATCGGCGGTCATGGCAGGCTCGAAGCGCGACTCCCAGGCCAGCGCCGCTTCGCGCTCGTGGCTTTCCATCCGCGCCACAAAGCGGTCGCGACGTTCCGCCGACGCCTCGACCACCACGCGTCCACTCTCGCCATCCAGCAGCAGTTCGGCACCATTGGCCAGGGCCAGCACACCGTCACCGGCGCCGACCACGGCCGGTATGCCCAACGCCCGAGCCAGAATGGCGCTGTGTGCTGTGGCGCCTCCCCGTGCGGTCATGATGCCACGTACCAACCCGGTATCGAGGCGTGCCACATCCGAAGGGCCGATATCATCGGTGACCAGAATGTAGGGCGAGCTGGGGGGGGCCGGCAGCGTGACGTCACAGAGTACGCCCAGCACACGTCGGCCAACGTCGCGCAGATCCGCCGCCCGTTCGGCCAGCAGTCGGTCGGCCAGTTGCTCCTGGGCGCAGGCGGCGGTATCGATGGCCCGCCACCAGGCCGCCTCCGCCGACAGCCCCTCGTGAATACCCTCCACTGCGGCCTGTTCCAGCTCGGGATCGGAGAGCATTTCTTCATGCATCGACAGGATGGCGGCGACTTCACCACCGGCAGTGCTCTCTATCAAGGCCCGGAGTTGAACACGACCTTCAGCAATCGCTGCAGCGAGGCGACGGTGTTGCTCTGCGGCATCAGCGGCGGTCTGGGGATAGTCGAAGGATGGCGTACGCAATACGAAAATCGGCGCCACCGCAAATCCTGGAGATGCCGCCACGGCGGTAAAAGGCGTATCGACGGCAGGTGCCTCGGCAACTTCCATTGCCTCATCATTGATCTGCGGTGAACGACGCGACTCCTCGAAAGCCTCGACCTCCTCGCCCAGGCCCTCTTCGAAGGCTGCCGCCAGCCGTTCCAACGCCTGTTCGGCTCCCTCGCCGCGTGCCGACAACACCAGTTGCTGCCCACGCCTCGCTCCGAGCCCAATGACCTTGGTCAGCGACGTCGCCGACACCGGCTGACCGCCGCCATCGGCAGGACGCAACTGAATCGTCAGCCCCGACTCACGTGCCTTCTGCACCAGCACCTTGGCTGGCCGGGCATGCAGACCATGGGCGTTCAACACCCGGACTCGGCAACTGGCGGTATCCACCGACTCCCCTGCCAGCCGTGCCAGCAATGTATCGGCGTCCAACTCACGCAGCGAAATGGGCGTCTGATCGACGTCCCGGTGCTCATCAAGCAGAGCCAGGATGGCATCCATCAGTGGTCGACTGGCCTGGCCCTGACTGGCGAGACACAACACAGCATCCACCGGTTGCTGCTGATGCTGAAGCGATGATGAAGAGGTCACCAGCGACAGGGCTGGTGTAACGACGCCCTGATCCGAACTGTACAGCCACAGTCCTCGTCCCAGAGGCGTCGGCTGCTGCATCGCCAGACCAGCAACGAAGTCCGCCTCCACCAGTCCCAGACGACGCAGGCGCTGGGCGCCGGCAACGCCAAGTTCAAGCAGATCCTCGCCGGGGTGTCCGAGACAAAGCGTCTCGCGATCCAGGCGCGGTCGTACCACCGGCTTCGAGAGCAATTCGGCAACGGCTTCGGCGGTGTCCGCCTGAGCCAGCCGCTCGGCCACACCCTGCTGATCCAGTACATGGGTCAGACTGCGCAGGATGTCGAGATGCTCATCGCTCTGTGCGGCGATGGTGACCAGCACGTACACCCGATTGCCATCGTGCCACTCCACTCCCTCAGGAAACTGCAGGACGCGCACCCCGGTCTGTTTCACCGCATCACGGCTGGCCGGTGTGCCGTGGGGAATGGCAATCCCATTACCCAACCAGGTGGAGGACTGGGATTCGCGATCCAGCAGCCCCTGGCGGTAGCCCTGCTCCACCAGCCCGGCACTGCTGAGGGTGTCGAAGGCCGCATCAAGCGCCTGTTGCCATGAACCCGCCCGGCAGGCCAGTCGAATATCGTCAGCGCGTAGCGTCAGCATTGGGGGGAGTCTCCTGGTGTTGGCTTAACCGCCTTGCTGAATCGTGTCACTTATCATATTCACAATGCTGGTACGATTCAGCTACATTGGCAAGAGTCATTGGTTACAACTTTCGCAGGGGGCCAGTATCAGGACGGCATGTAAAATGTCGCCAGACACCCTTATCCACCTCGCCGACCACAGGACATTCGATGACCACCATGCGCCCGATGGCTGACGCTCGCGAACGCCACCAGAGCCAAGGAGTGCGACCATGACCCTCGCCGAGATCGCCCGACTGGCCGGGGTATCGCGTACCACCGCCAGCTATATCGTCAATGGCAAGGCCCGTGAGCGTCGCATTCGTGAAGAAACCGTCGAGCGTGTCATGGCGGTGGTTCGTGAGCATGGGTATCGCGTTGATGCCCAGGCAGCGGCACTGCGACGGGGTTCCAGCCGAATTCTCGGGCTGATCGTTCCGGATCTGGAAAACTCCAGTTACGCCCGACTGGCCAAGCATCTCGAGCGAGGGGCGCGACAACAGGGCTACCAGTTGCTGATCGTCGGTTCCGATGACCAGCCTGACAGTGAGCGCGAACTGGCGCTCTCCCTGCGTGCTCAACGCTGTGAGGCATTGATCACGGCGAGCTGCCTGACCACCGAGGATCCCTTCTACCGGGAATTGATGAGTGAGGGGCTGCCGATCATCGGTGTCGACCGGGGGCTTGCCCCTGAACACTTTGCCAGCGTGGTCAGCAATGATACAGAAGCCGCACGGTTGCTTACCGAATCGGTGATCACTGACTCACGCATCAAACGCGTACTGTGGCTCGATGCCGTCCCGCATCTGAGTATCAGCAAGGAACGCCGAACCGGTTTCGAGGCCGCCATCGTCGATCGCCATCTCGACAGCCACATGATCAGTGCCGAGCGCTATGACCGCGAACAGGGGGCACAGCTCTTTGCCCAGCATCTCGATGACGAGGGACTGCCCGATGCCCTGATCGCCGCGTCCTACACGCTGCTGGAGGGCGTGCTGGATATTCTGCTGGAACGTGGCCTCTCCGAGCGGTTGGCCATGGCCAGCTTTGGCGACAATCGACTGCTGGACTTCCTGCCCCTGGCAGTCAACTCCATCGTTCAGGATCATGAGGCCATCGCGCGCCAGGCACTGGAACTGGCACTGCTGGCAACCCGTGGCGATTACCGGCCCCAACGAGTCGTGGTACCACGTCATCCGCACTGGCGGAGTCGGTGACCTGTGGAGCCGACGGGAAACAGGCCTGGTCAATCACTATCGGGGGAGCGATGAGCAAAGGCCAGGTCGAAGGCCACCAGGGTCTCCTCGAAGGCCTGACGCATCCGCCCCAGTAGGTCATTCAGCTCATTGATGTTGTCTGGCGCAAGATCCCGCGAGCGTGACTCGAGGGATTCCGCCAGCGAGGCCACGGTGTCAGCACCAACACCCGCCGACTCGCCCTTGAGCTGATGAGCCAGGCGGTTCACCTCGTCGGCATCCTCAGCCTGCAGCGCAGCCTGCAGGCCATTCAGGTGCTCATTGCCCTGCTCGCCAAACAGGTGGACCAGCGTCAGGCAACGCTCATCGCCAAGGCTGTTGCGCAACGATGTCAGCGTCTCGTCACACAGTAGAGGATTGCTCTCACCTTCGGCCTCGACCACCAACGGCAAGGTGTGGCGATGTTCCCCCAGAAGATGACGTCGAAGCGCATCGGACAAGTTGCCGATCAGCAGCGGCTTGGTCAGATAGCCATCCATGCCCACCGCCAGGCAGTCCGATTGGTCATGGGCTGCACCACCGGCGGTCATCGCCAGAATGGCCACTGTGGCACGCCAGTCATCGCAGTGGCGCAGACGGCGAGTCACTTCTCGACCATCCATATCCGGCATCTGGATATCCATGAGGATGAGGTCGAACTGCTGACGCTCACAAAGGCTCAAGGCTTCAGCACCGGAAACGGCCAGGGTGGCGGCACAACCGATGCGCTCCAGCATGGCCATGGCGACTTCCTGATTGACCGGATTATCCTCGACCACCAGCAATTCGGCCTCGGCAAGTGCCTTGAGATGGGCCTGAGGCACAGCATTCTCATCCGGCTCCTCCGCCGGTTCACTACAGGCTCTCAACGGCAATTCGAACCAGAAGCGACTGCCCTGCCCCGGCCAACTCTCGACACCAATGCGACCACTCATTGCCTCCACCAACCGTTTGCAGATCGCCAGCCCCAGCCCAGTTCCTCCGTAGCGGCGAGCAATGGTCGGGTCACTCTGACGGAACGGCTCGAACAGTTGTGCTGCCTGCACGTTGTCGATACCCGATCCGGTATCCTTTACCTCGAATATCATCCAGTGGCGAGCTCCTGTCTGCACCGACAGACTCACCTCACCCTCATCGGTGAACTTGATGGCGTTGGTCAACAGGTTGAGCAGCACCTGACGCAGACGCCCGGGGTCCGCCTCCACTCGCCTCGGCAACTGCGGGTCGAGATACGCAGAGAGGCGCACACCACTGGCCTCGGCTCGCGGCATGAACAGTGCCACGGCATCCTTGATCAGGGCTTCCAGGGCGACCGGCTGGAGATCCAGGTCCATCCGCCCGGCTTCAATCTTCGAGAAGTCGAGGATGTCATCAATCATGCTCATCAACTGGCGAGCACTGCGGAAAATGGTGTCAGAGTAATGACGAGCAGGCTCCGCCAACGACAGGTCGCGCATCAGTTCGCTCATGCCGATGACGCCATTGAGCGGCGTTCGAATCTCGTGACTGACCGTGGCCAGGAAGTCCGACTTGGCCTGACTGGCCGACTGTGCTCGACGGGCACTGACTTCCAGTTCGTCACTGAGGGTTTCCAGTGCCTTGCGTGACGCCTCGTTGTCCCGAGCCTCACGCAACAACATCATCAACATCACCCCGCCAGCAGCACTCATGCCGAGAATCATCACCAACAACAACATGTAGAGGCGCTGGAGCCGCAGGCGATCCACCGTGGCCACATGCGCCAGGTTCTCGTTGGTGGCAATGAGCAGCCGCTCGCTGACCGCACTGAGTTGCAGCAACTCGTGATCGAGGCGCGCAACCGCAGCGTCATCCAGTCGATCGAATGACGACAGCAGAGTATCCAGTTGAAACAACTGCTGCTCGATGCGATCAAGCTCTCGCTGCGCACTCGGCGCCATCGTGATCACCTGGAGGATATTACTGCCATGGATGATGTTGATACGACTGTAGAGCAGCTCGAAATTGAGCCGGAGCTCCTCCAGGCTACTGTCCGAACCAGGGACCGCAGACAACACCTGACCGCGCAGCTGAACGACATCCCGATCAAGCTTGTAGGCATGCCAGGCCGCATCTTCGGCGACATCATGGGCGAGACCATCCTGGCGCCAGACCACTAGCGCCATGACCACCATGGCCGCTGCAAAGAAGGCCAGTGCTGCCCCGGCACTGACCTTGAGGCGCAATGGGTAAGTGTTCAACCACATGACCAGGGGGCGGATTCTCAACACGACTGGGGCATCCTCCTCCCACCGCCGACCGCCCGTCCTGGTCGGTGGTTCGATAATGGAATCGGCTTGCGAGTCATCTATCAGGGAACCTTGATGAGGTTGACCTGCCAGACCGAACGGAACTGAATGGCTTCGGTCTTCAATTCAGGATGTTCATCGAAGGGATAGAGCACGAACAGGGGGCCGAACTCTCGAATACTCATCTCCCTGCCGTTGCGTTTCATAGCAAGGATGACGTCATAGTCCTCGGTATCGCTGACCGGAAGGTCGGCGAAGAAATCATTCAATGCATGCACTTCCACCACATCGGAGTCGACTCCCGCCAGCTCCAGCACACTGCGCAGCAGTGGCCCCTCGAAACGTCCCATCTGCCGGTGCCAGGGGGTATCGGTGGTGGTCTCATGCCAGGGCAACTCACTCAACATCTCGCGATCCAGCCAAAGTTCGTCGTTGACATTGGTATGGCGAATGTTGCCGGTAATCTTGAGCAGCACAGGACCATCCGGTGGCGGAATCGCGGCCATGGCCGGGGCCACCAACACCATCAGTGCCACGACCTGAATGATCTGTCGTATGCGTCGCGCCCGCATGTACTCTCCTGTAACTGGTCGTTCTGCCGCATAGATTACTGGATTCCGGCAGAAAATGCGGAGTTGAATGCCCTGTTCAGCAGAGTGGCACGCCTGCTGTACCTGGCCATCCTCCCCTTGAAATTACTGTAGCCGAAGCTGATACGTCCCGCCGATCAGCACCGCACGGGGCACGGCACGCACCAGGACGGCGAACCGTCCCTTCATGAAAAAGACAGCCCCCTCACCCGAGCGGGCAAGGGGGCTCAGTGGCAAGCATGACGGAATCAGCGGACAATCATCACCGACTGCTTACTGTGGTGAACCACATGTTCAGCATTGGGGCCAATCACATAATCGGCGAATTTTCGCCTGGTATGCGACGCCATGACAATCAGGTCGGCCTCCAGTCGCTTGCTCGCCTTGATGATGCCTTCCCAGGGAGAGCCATCGACGATCGCCGTGTGAACCTCGATGTCATCCGGCACCTGCTCAGCAATGAACTTCTGCTGAGCCTCCTTCAGTGCCTCACGAGCCTTGTCGGTAAAGTCGCTCGGGAAGAACGAACCGACCATCGGCATCCGATAGTCCGGCAATACCGTGACGATCTGTAGAGATGCGCCGAAGTTGCGACACAACGAGAGAGCAACCGGCAATGCCTTCTGCCATGAACTCTCTTCGTTGAGATCGATCGGCAACAGAATCCTGTTGTACATGACGCTCACTCCTCAGGCCGAGGCCTGTGTGATCTGTCTTGTCCGACGGCGTCGCTGCATCAGCACCACCAGGCCGAACACTGCCAGCCCCGGGAACCACATCAGTTCCTTCGGCCAGCGATCCACTGGCGCCAACACCGTAACGATCTCCTGGTCGAAGTCGAAACCAAGATCCTGAGCTTCACTGCCATAGGTGACCAGGTCCACGATGGTCTTGCCATCTCGCTCCACCAGCTCCAGTCCCAGATTGAGCAGGCGATCCTCGCCCGTCTCACCTTCCGGTACCGGCATGGTCATCCAGGTCGTCAATGGCTTGCCGAAGGCGTCCAGACCACTGATCTGCAGTCGCAGGGTGCTGTCCCGGTCAACCTCTCCCAGCGCCTGCTCGAACTGCGACGGAGGAATACTGCGATAGGGATCATGGATCTTGTCCATCCAGAAGCCGGGACGGAACAGGGTAAAGGCCACCAGCAACAGCAGAATGGTCTCGTACCAACGGTTACGCGTCAGCATGAAGCCCTGGGTCGCGGCCGCGAAGATCAACATCGCAACGGTCGCCACGATAAATACCAACACCCCCTGTAGAGGCGTGACATCAATCAGCAGCAGGTCAGTATTGAAGATGAAAAGGAACGGCAGCGCCGCTGTGCGCAGACTGTAGTAGAACGCCTGAAAGCCTGTGCGAATCGGGTCACCACCGGACAGCGCCGCCGCCGCGAACGAAGCCAGCCCCACGGGTGGCGTGACGTCAGCCATGATGCCGAAATAGAACACAAACAGGTGCACCGCGATCAACGGCACCAGTAGGCCATTCTGCTCACCCAGCTGGACAATGACCGGCGCCAGCAGTGCCGAAACGACGATGTAGTTGGCAGTGGTCGGCAGCCCCATGCCAAGAATCAAGCTGAGCACAGCCGTCATCAGCAGGATCAGCATCAGGTTGCCCATCGACAGCGTCTCGACCACATCGGCCAGTACCAGACCGACGCCGGTCTGTGACACCGCCCCTACAATGATGCCCGCCGTCGCGGTGGCGATACCGATACCGATCATGTTACGAGCACCGCCGACCAGACCGTTCCACAGGTCCATGGCACCTTCGCGGAAATCCCGAGCGAGATCACCACGGCCACGGAAGGCATGCATGATCGGTCGCTGGGTAAGCATGATGATGATCATCAACACCGTGGCCCAGAAGGCCGACAGTCCCGGAGAAAGACGCTCAACCATCAGGCACCAGACCAGCACAATCACCGGCAGGATATAGTGCAATCCCACCATGACTGTCGGCCGAGTCTGCGGCAACTTGAAGATCGGGGTATTGGGGTCATCCAGTTCGAGCTCCGGATAACCGGAGCCCAGTGCCAGCAATCCCACATAGACGGCACCCAGCACCACTGCAGCTACCCAGGGCGTTGCGTCACCGAGAATCGGCTTCAACCACCCGAGGCCGTAGTAGACCACCAATGCCGTGCCCATCATCAACAGCAGTCCGGCAAGAAAGCCGGTGACCTTGCGCACCAGCGGCTTTGCCGGGTTGGAACTCTCCAGCCCCTGCATATCAGCCTTGAGGGCCTCGAGGTGGACAATATAGATCAGCGCAATATAGGAAATCAGCGCCGGCAGGAAGGCATGCTTGATGACTTCGACGTAGGAAATTCCCACGTATTCGACCATGAGGAAAGCTGCCGCGCCCATGACCGGCGGCATGATCTGGCCATTGACGGAAGACGATACCTCGACCGCCCCGGCCTTCTCGGAGGAGAAGCCGACGCGCTTCATCATCGGAATGGTAAAGGTACCGGTGGTCACCGTATTGGCAATCGACGAACCGGAAATCAGACCGGTAAGACCGGAAGCCACCACAGCAGCCTTGGCCGGGCCACCACGATAGTGCCCCAGCATCGAGAAGGCGACCTTGATGAAATAGTTACCGGCCCCCGCCTTGTCGAGCAGTGAACCAAACAACACAAACAGGAAGACGAAACTGGTCGAGACTCCCAGTGCGATGCCGAACACCCCCTGGGTCGTCAACCACTGATGGTTGACCAGGCCGTGCAGACTCACCCCACGGTGGGCAAGAATACCGGGCATCCAGGGGCCCGCCAGCGAATAGATGATGAAGAGCGACGCAATGATGGTCAGCGGCGGCCCCAGGGCACGACGCGTTGCTTCGAGCAGCAACAGGATGCCGATCACGCCAACGACCACATCCTGCATGATGGGCGCTCCGGGACGGGCCGACAACTGCTCGTAGAAGGTAAACAGATAGGCCCCGGCTGACGCGGCGATGATCGCCATGATCCAGTCCTGAATCGGAATACGATCACGCGGTGAGCGCTTGGTGGCCGGATAGGCCATGAAGGCCAGAAACAGGGCGAATGCCAGGTGAATCGAGCGTGCTTCCGTGGCATTGAAGACACCAAAGCCGACGATGAACGGCAGAGGCGATGCCACCCAGAGCTGGAATAACGACCATGCTGCCGCTATTCCGATCAGCAACTTGCCCGGAAAGCCTTCGGGGTTGCGTGCCCCGGAGTCGCTGGAAGCGACCATATCCTCGAGATCCACCGTGGATCCCGCGGCTTTCTTGTTGTCCTCAGTCATAAGCAAGCCCTGTCTGAAGAAGATGAATGAATGTGATGAGGTGATTCGACATCCTCACACCTTTGACTGTTTGACGATCAAACCGAATGGCGGCCCCATCCGGCGATATGACATGGCACTGTAGCCATACGTCACGAATCTCCGACCAGAACGCACTGCGCGGCCGCCCTCCGGGAGACCGCGCAACGTTGTTTACCGCATAGCTGTCAGCAGCAAGGGTCGAGCGTTTTACTCGATCCAGCCCTGCTCACGGTAGTAGCGTGCAGCACCTTCATGCAGCGGTGCGGACAGTCCATCGGAGACCATCTCTTCCGGCTCGAGGTTGGCAAAAGCCGGGTGCAGACGCTTGAAACGATCAAAGTTCTCGAATACCGCCTTGACGGCTTCGTAGACCAGGTCCTCGTCAGCATCAGCGGAGGTCACGAATGTCGCTGCGACACCGAAAGTCTCGACATCCTCGTCATTGCCCTTGTACATACCACCGGGAATGACCGACATGGAGTAGTAGGGATACTCCTCGACCAGAGACTGGACGTCCTCATCATTGAGCGGCACCAGACGCGCATCCACAGTAGTGGTCGCTTCCTGGATGGCACCATTGGGGTGGCCGACGACGTAGGCCATGGCGTCGATGTTGTTGTCGGCCAGAGCAGAGGCCATTTCCGCGGCATCGAGCTGTGAAGCCAGCGAGAAGGAGTCCTCGGTCCAGCCCTTGGCATCCATGACCACTTCCATGGTGTTGCGCTGGCCGGAACCCGGGTTGCCGATGTTGACGCGCTTGCCTTCAAGGTCATCCAGCGTCTCGATGCCGGAATCGGCACGCGCCAGAATGGTCAGCGGCTCGCCGTGTACCTTGAAGACCGCTCGCAGGTCCTCGTAGGTATTGCCTTCGAAATTGCCGGTACCATTGTATGCCTGATACTGCACATCAGACTGGGCCACGCCCATGGTGTATTCGCCACTGCGAATACCGTTGACGTTGGCCACAGAGCCACCAGTGGAAGGAGCATTGCAACGAATACCAGTTTCTTCAGCACTCTGGTTGACGAAGCGGCAGATGGACTGGCCTACGACATAGTAGACCCCGGTCTGTCCACCGGTACCGATGGTGATGAACCTTTCCTCCTGGGCCATTGCCGGAGACGAAAACATGGCGGCTCCGAGGATGGCACCGGAGACGGCAGCGGCAGAGAACGCATGGCGCTTCATGGACATACCTCTTTATTCTGGATTCTCGACGTTGTAATGGGACAATCCCCTGCTGACTTCCCTGATGGGCGGTACAGCGTCCTTATCATGCTACTTCAGCGGGGAAATTACCTGAATGATTCAATAACTTCCAGTTACTCAATCAGTGTAGACAGCAAATTCGTCCTGTGGCGCTCAATTTGCTTCAACGCTGTGCACTAATCGCCACAGCATTGAAGCATCGCGCGAGGCTCTACTCGAATCTGGCCTGATCCTATTCTTATGAGCATAGCCACTCCCTGACATCACGCTAGTGCGGTATCCCGCAGTTCTTCGTATTTCAGAGCCATGCCAGTAGCAGATTACCTCCAGCCCCGTACCGACCGGTAACGCACCTGACTCTGGACTGGTCTCGGTCATGGCCATCATCGGAATACCCCCGCTTTCGTGTCGATATTCGTGGCTTACCCGACCGCGGGATGAAAGAGCCGGCCCATACCCGACAGACCATGACAGCATGCTGTTCTCGAAGGTCGCATTGATGTCCGCACCATTGGCCGGTCCATCATTAACCTGCATGATCCGGTTAACGCCACCTGGCTACACCATCCGGCATGAGTCACAATCCACCTGTATCGAGGTGACTCAGCCCTCATCATCCACCTACCCATGGAGTCAATTGCGAATGCACCACCAGGATTCGCTCAAGGTAGCTGCTGCACAGATCAACTGTGCCTTTGCTGACCTGGATGCCAACCTCGAGCATCATCGTGAGTATATCGACCAGGCCAGAGCCGAGGATGTCGAGCTACTGGTCTTCCCTGAACTGTCGCTGACCGGCTATGGCCTTGGCCGTCAGGTCATGGAAGTGGCCATTCCTCGCGAGGATCCACGCCTGGCAACACTGGCTTCTGCCTGCGGGGACATGCAGACGGTCGTGGGCTTCGTCGAGGAGGCAAGTCCCGGCGAGTACTACAATGCGCTGGCGATCATGCAGCGCGGCGAGATCATCGCCGTGCATCGCAAGCTCAACCTGCCAAGCTACGGTGGCCTGGAAGAAGGCAAGTGGTTCACCCACGGTAACGAACTGACGCATACCGATGTCCGCCCCGGCTGGTCCAACACCCCATTGATCTGCGCCGACATGTGGAACCCCGCTCTGGTGCACGCCGCACTGCTGGCACGCCCGACGCTGCTCTGCGCACCAATCAACTCGGCGTCGGGCATTGTCAGCGAGGACTTCTCCAACGAACAGAACTGGCATGTCAATGTACGGTTCTATGCCATGACCTATGGCACTCCGGTGATCATGGTCAATCGCTACGGCCCGGAGGGCGACAGCCATTTCTGGGGCGGCTCCTGTATCCTGGGCCCGCGTGGTGAATTTCTCGCCCGGGCCGAGGACCGCGAGATGCTGATCACTACCACACTGTCACGCAAGGCAATTGCCAATGCTCGCTTCGAGCTCCCCACCCACCGCGATGCCGACACCCCGTTGATACGCGAGTTGATGGCCGGCTACCGCTGACCTTCAACGAGACAGGATCAACAGACAGCGAAGGCTTCCCCGCTGTCTGTTGTCATTGTGAACCACACCATTGTTGAACTATTGACATGGCATGCTTTTATGCTGGGTTAATGGCGGCACAGGGATGTGCCGCCGTCGGCCATCAGGCCGACGCGAGACCGCATCACACCAGCAGATCCGCGCATCTGCGCCAGTGTGGTGCGGACGAGAATCAAATCGATCAGGATGAACTATTTGACTGCCATGTTAATAGCTTTCGGCAGGGAATAGGCGTCCAGCCACTGGTGCTACTCTGACAGGAGGTACAACTACTGCTGACAACTGGCACCACTTGTGAGACATCACCGGGATCCGACATGCCAACATCTCAACACCCCCTGATAGAGTGCATTCAGGGAGATATCGCGGCACAGAATGACATCGAAGCGGTGATCAACGCCGCCAATGCCCAACTTCAGCCCGGCGGAGGCGTGGCCGGTGCACTACATCGAGCGGCCGGGCCGGAACTGGCGCGCGCCGGACGAGACCTGGCGCCGATTCGCCCCGGCCAGGCCGTGATAACGCCGGGCTTCAATCTGCCCAACGCTCATGTCATTCATTGCCTCGGCCCGGTGTACGGCGTGGACGAGCCGAGTGCCGAACTGCTTGCATCCTGCTACCGTCACGCCCTTGATCTTGCTGAACAGCACAGCATCCAGCGCATTGCCTTCCCGGCACTTTCCACGGGCGTGTTCGGCTACCCCATGGAAGAGGCGGCAGAAATCGCGATCTCCACCGTCCTGACCAGTCTGGCCAACTGCTCGACACTCGAGCTGGTGAGATTCGTACTGTTCGACGAGGCCAGCCTGGCCGTATACCAGCGCTGGCTGGAACAGATGACTGATGCCACGAGCGTCGAGTAACGAGCTGCGAGCTGCCCAGTGCCGCGCCATGGTCCCAGCTTCGAGACACGAGTAACGAGCGGCGAGCTGCCCAGTG
>NZ_FRCA01000013.1:63401-108984 GCF_900142755.1 Halomonas cupida
CAGCTTCGAGACACGAGTAACGAGCGGCGAGCTGCCCAGTGCCGCTCCATGGTCCCAGCTTCGAGACACGAGTAACGAGCGGCGAGCTGCCCAGTACCAGTCTGACGGTTACGTGCCTTTTCTCGGGGTTCGGGGTTCGGGGTTCGGGGTTCGGGGTTCGGGGTTCGGGGTTCGGGGTTCGGGGTTCGGCTCGAGCGTAGCGTGCTCGTGGCTCGTGGCTCGTGGCTCGTGGCTCGTGGCTCGTGGCTCGCCCTACACGTTATACCCCAGCACCCTTGGCAGCCACAGCGCGATCTCCGGGAAGAACGCGACCAGCGCCAGCGACGAGGCCATGGCCACGACAAACAGCAGCGCCCAGCCGACCGTCTGCTCGAGGCGAATCTTCGCCACCTCTGTCGTCACCATCAGATTGACAGCAACAGGAGGCGTGAACTGGCCAATGGCGATGTTCATTGCCAACAGAATACCGAACCACACCGGGTTCCAGCCGAAATGCTGCATCACCGGAATCAGGATCGGCATCATGATCAGATAGATCGAGATGGCATCCAGCAGCATGCCTGCCGCCAGCACCGCCAACATGATCAGCACCAGCAGCAGAGCACCATTGTCCGACAACCCGATGACCCATTCGGCAAGGTGCCGGAAGGTGCCCAGGGTGGTTCCTGCCCAGGCGAAGATTCCGGCCAGCGCAATGATCAGCATCACCACCCCCGAGACCACCGCAGCCTCACCCAGCAGCTCCCAGAGGTCTCGCCAGTTCAGCTCGCGGGTCAGCACCAGGCCCACCACCACACCATACGCCACGGCTACCACCGCTGCTTCGGTCGGGGTGAACAGACCGCTGCGTAGACCACCGAGAATCAGCACAGGGGCAAAGAGTGCCGGAATCGCCTGACGAAAACTCTCTCCCAACGGTGGACGTTCCACCTCCCGGGGATCTTCCCAACCATAGTGGCGCGACAGCAACAACGCCGGTATCAACAGTGACAGTCCGGCAAGCACACCGGGAAAGAGACCTGCGGCGAACAACGCGCGCAAGTCCACTCCCGGCACCACGATCGAATACAGGATCAACGCCACCGACGGTGGGATCAGTATCGCCGTGGAGGCCGAAGCGGCAATCAGGGTCGCGGAAAAGGGCCGTGGATAACCGGCACGGGTCATGCTCGGCAACATGACCATGGCCACTGCTGCGGCGTCCGCCGGCCCTGAGCCACTCATCCCGCCCATGATCATGCACACCAACACCGCAACCACTGCCAGGCCGCCGTGACGCGGGCCGATCAGCGCCTGAGCGAAACGCACCAGACGTGCGGCCACTCCAGCACGCTCGAAGATCAGTCCGGTGAGAATGAACAACGGAATGGCAATCAGCGGATACTTGGCAACGCTGTTCCAGGTATTGGTACCCAGGGTAGCCAGCATGTTGGGTGACAGTCCCGCGAGAATACCGACCGCCCCCGAAAGACCAAGGGAAAAGGCAACCGGGACGCCAATCACCAGCAGCGCGAGGAAACTGACCAGCATCCACAGATCAGGCGTCATCGGCGAAATCCCCCCGCAAGCGAGCAACAGTCAGCTGGCACTGACGAAACAGCATCAAGGCCGACAACACCGGCAGCCAGACCAGGTACCACCACTGTGGCAGTCCGAGGCCAGGCGACAGTGATTGCCACTGATATTCCTGCCAAGCCATACGCCCGCCGAACCAGGTGATCAAACTGAGCAGCACAACCCCACACAACCCCTGAACCACAATGAGCCCCTGGCGAGCCCGAGGTGGTAGAGCTCGCTCCAGCAGTCCAATACGAATATGGCGATGGCTACGCAGTGCCACTGAGGCACCGGCGAAGGTCAACAGTACCAGCAGGAAGACGGAGAATTCTTCGGTGAAGGCGAAGGAACCGCCAGTGATATAGCGCACTATTACATTGCCGAGACTGATCACGCCGATGATCAGAATGGCCAGAGTGGCAAGCACACGTTCGACAACAGCGTCAGGGCGTTTCATCAGGGGATTGATCTACAGAGGGTAACAGGTGCCGGCCCCTGAGCCAGGAGCCAGCGTCGACTTCCAGCCAATGTCAGGGAGTGCCGATATCGGCACGAGCGGCCTCGAGCAGCTCCTCGCCAATACGCGGCGTCCACTTGCTGTAGACACTCTCGGTGGCACTGACAAAGGCTTCAAGCTGTTCTTCGGTCAACTCGGTGACAGTCACTCCTCGCTCCTCGATGGCAGCAAGGCGATCTGCTTCCTGTTCACGGGTCATCTTGATTTCCCAGACGCCGGCCTCAATGGCCGTCTCGCGCAGCAGTGTCTTCTCCTCATCAGAGAGCGAGCTCCATACCTGCTGGTTGGCAGCGAAGACCAGTGGATCATTCATGTAGTTCCACAGCGTGACATAGCTCTGCCCCACCTGATCGATACGTGCCACATCGAATACCGACAGCGGGTTTTCCTGACCGTCCACAGCGCCGGTGGTCAATGCCGGCTTGGCATCGGCCCAGCTCATCTGAGTGGGATTGGCCCCCATCGCAGAGAAGGTATCCTGGAACAGCGGTGAACCGACCACACGAATCTTCAGCCCTTCCAGATCCGCAGGTTCATCGATCACGCCACGGGAGTTGGACACCTGGCGAAACCCGTTCTCGCCCCAGCCCAATGGCACCACACCACGGGACTCAATGGCGTCGAACACCAGGTCACCCGCGGTGCCTCCCGTAACCGCATCCACTGCCGCTTCATCGGGCATCAGAAACGGCAGCGAAAACAGATTGAGCTCCGGCACCTGGGGCGACCAGTTGATGGTCGAGCCCACGGCCAGATCAATCAAACCGGAACGCATGGCCGAGAACTCTCGCGTCTGATCCCCGTTGACCAACTGAGAGTTGGGATAGACACGCAGCGTCAGCTCCCCATTTGAGCGCTCCTCCACCAGGTCCGCCCACTTCTGTGCCGCCTGCCCCCAGGGGAAGGCATCGGACAGCACCGTGGAAACCGAGAGTTCGCGAGCTTCGACGGAAGTCGCCAGGGTCGCGCCGGCGAGCAACGCACCCGCAAGTGAAAGAGACAGACGTGAAGGGAGCCAGGCAGTCATGACGTGTCCTTGCATTGTAGCCCCGTGAAACCGGGGTCGATTGGGAAACCCCGAGTCACAGGGGGAAATATTGTTGGTATGGAGACGCTACTTAATATGCCTGCAAAGCAGGCCCGCTCACAAGGCCTCGTCCCCGCTCGGCAAGGCCTCAACGGCTGGAGCCATGAAACCACTCGATCTGTATACAACTAATTTGACAAACTGGACACATGAAATCGATACTCTGATCGCCAATACAAAAACAATGGAAAACATTTCTATGAAATTACTTCATCTGGGATTCCTCAGCGGTGCTGCCATGCTGGCTGTCCACCCCGCCATTGCCGCACAGTACAGCACCACCAAGGTCGAGGCCCTCTATGGCTGGGACTATCAGGATGAGGCCGATGCCGGGTTCACCATCGACAATCCGCGCCACAGCATCCTGACCTTCGCCAATGCCAGCGGCTGGAGTTGGGGCGACAGCTTCTTCTTCGCCGACTTCACCAACTACGACCAGAGCAGCGACGAGGAGCAGGACTTCGGCAGCACTCACGCCGAGTGGATCGTACGTGGCAACCTCGGCGAACTGTTCAACAGTGACCTTTCCTTCGGCCCGGTCAAGGGCGTCTATGCCGCCGCCCAGCTCGACTTCGACCGCAACTCGTCAACCCGCAAGACCACCCACCTGGCGGGCTTGAGTTTTGACCTCGATGTCCCGGGCCTGGACTTCTTCAAGCTCCACACGCTATACCGCAACGACGAGAGTGACGCCGCCGAAGGCAGCTCCGAGCAATACACCCTGGTCTGGTCACGCACCTTCGAACTCGGCTCCGCCACCTTCTCCTTTGAAGGCTTTCTCGACTACATCACTGAGGAAGGCGATCTCGCCGACCAACTGCTGACCCAACCACAGCTGGTCTGGCACGCCACCGACAATATCGGCCTGGGGATCGAGTACCAGTACTGGCACAACAAGTTCGGCCTGGAAGGCACCGACGAGTCCCTGCCCCAGGCCATGGTGAGATGGACGTTCTAACCAAGCTTCCAGCTGCGAGCCACGAGCTTCGAGCTGCGAGCTGCGAGCTGCGAGCTGCGAGCTGCGAGCAGATCGGTGCCAACCTGATGGGTTACGTGCCTTTCCTCGGGGTTCGGGGTTCGGGGTTCGGGGTTCGGGGTTCGGGGTTCGGGGTTCGGGGTTCGGGGTTCGGGGTTCAAGCTCGAGCGTAGCGTACTCGAAGCTCGCCGCTCGCGGCTGGGGTCCATGCTCGAGCGTAGCGTGCTCGTAGCTCGTATCTCGTGGCTGGGTTTACCTGCTCGAGCGCAGCGTACTCGCAGCTCGCTGCTCGTCGCTATTGCTCTCGCCTGCTATGCTGTGCGGCTCCGTCTCCCCCTGAACTCAAGGACGCTCCGTGCCGCTTCGCGACCTGCTGCCTGGCCTGTTTGCCATTGCCCTCTGGGCACTGAACATCATCGTCATCAAGGTCGGCGTCACCGAGATGCCGCCACTGTTGTTGACCACCTTGCGCTTCATGCTGGTCGCAGTATTGCTGGTGCCCTTTCATCCGGTCGCCCGCCATCAGCTGCCGTTTCTGCTGCTGTTGTCGCTGACCTTCGGCAGCATGCATTTCGCGTTGATGATCATCGGCCTGGAGCAGGCTGAAGCCGGCACTGGTGCCTTGCTGGTGCAGATGGGAACGCCCTTCGCGACCCTGCTGGCAGTGATCTTCCTGCGTGAACGGCTGGGACTCAAACGCCTGGTGGGCCTGCTGATGTCCTTCGCTGGAGTGGCAATACTCGCGGGCGGTCCATCGCTCCCCGCACCTCTGCCCACGGCACTGTTGCTGACCAGTGCAATGGGCTGGGCGATTTCCCAGCTATTGATCAAGCGCGGCCCCAATATCGCGCCCATGGCACTGGCCGGTTGGGTGGCTCTGTTTACCGTCCCCCAGGTGGCGCTGGGATCATGGTGGTTCGAAGACCATCAGTGGCAGATCATCCAGAGTGCGGGCATCAAGGGCTGGGGAGCGGTCGTCTATACCGCGGTGATGTCATCGATCGTCGCCTATGGCCTGTGGTTCGGCCTGCTGCGCCGTCATGACGTCAATCGCGTAGTGCCCATGACTCTGCTGGTGCCGGTACTGGCGGTTATCCTCGGCATCCTGCTGCTCGGTGATGGTACCGATGTCTACAAGCTCGGTGGTGGTGGCATGGTCGTTGCCGGCGTCGGCCTGATCGTGATCCGCTGGCGACGCCGACGCCCTGAACCGGATACCGCTCGTAGCTGATCCCTACTGACACAGTCCACTGCTGCCCGGCCAACTGACGCAGTCGCCGACCCTGATGCCAAGCTGCGCCAGGGTACCGGCATTGACCTCCAGCGCAGCATGATAAGCCTGGCCTGGTTGCGTCGCTGGGCAGTGCGAGGCATCAGATTCACAGGGCTGCATCTGACGAATCTCGACGATGCGCCCATCGGCATCGATAAAGGCGATATCCAGCGGAATCAGGGTCTGATACATCCAGAAGGCGTTCTCCACCCCTTGAGGAGCGCTGTACAGAAACAGCATGCCATGATCCCCAGGCATCGAATCCCGTCCCATCAAGCCACGATTGCGTTCGCCCGGCGCATCGGCGACCTCGACGTCGAATCGCGTTGGTCCCTGTTCCGCGTGAATCACCAGTGGAACTGTTTCACCGGTGGATGCCTGCGCACTACGCCACGCAAGGCTCAATGGTGCCGACAGCATCATCGGCGTCAGCGCCAGCGGTGACAGCGAAAGCGTCTTGAGCAGTCGGCGACGACTCAGTGTCATGATCAGATCTCCTCGGGGGGAATCGCGTCCTGTGACGCCTCTCCCATGATATGAATGCCCGTCGCCAACAGCGACACTTCCACCACCTGCCCGCGCAGCAGTTGACTGCGTCGCACGGTATGGGTCGCCATGTCGAAGCGCATGGTCTGGTGCTCATGATCGAGTGCCAGGGTGATGGTGCTCACACCGCCCAGCACCACCAACTGTTCGATGCGAGCCCTGACTCGGTTCTCGTCCTGGTGCTGGTTCTCGTCCTCGTGCTGGTTCTCGTCCTGGTGCTGCGAGGACCGGTCAGCGCGTTGCAGGATGATATCCGATTCCGGCACATACCAGGCCAGCCGACTTCCTTCGGCATATCCCTCCAGCCCCTCGGTTACCTCCAGTTGCCAATCGCCCCACGCCAGCCTTGGTCCGTCTGCGCCATGGACCAGGGTTGCGGTGAACACATTGGGGCGATCGATCAGTCGCGCTACCTCGGCACTGACCGGGCGCCGGAAGATTTCGCTCGGTGCGCCCTGTTGCAGGGATCGTCCTCCATGCAATACACAGATTCGATCGGCCAGGGCACTGGCCTCATTGAGGTCATGAGTCACCATCACGATAGGGATGTTGAGCCGCTCACGAAGCAGCGCCAGCTCACGCTGCAGACGACGGCGCGTCACTTGGTCCACCGCCGAGAAAGGTTCATCCAGCAACAGTACTCGAGGCTCGCGAGCCAGGGCTCGGGCCAGGGCCACACGTTGCCGCTGACCACCGGAAAGTTGATGAGGATAACGATGCGCGAAGTCTTCCAGGTGCACCATCTCAAGCCAACTCATGGCTCGCTGATGACGCTGATCACGCGGTAGATGGCCGAGGGCTGTGGCAATGTTGGCCCGTGCATCCAGATGCGGGAACAGTGCATAGTCCTGAAAGACCATGCCCACGCGGCGCCTCTGCGGCGACCAACACTGGCCGCCTGCCTCATACCACAGCTCGTCGCCACAACGAATCGAGCCTCCGGAGGGCCGATAGAGACCGGCAATACTGCGCAACAACGTCGTCTTGCCACTGCCGGAAGGACCGACCAGCGCCAGCAGCTCGCCCGGGCCACAGCGAAACTCAGCCGCCAGAGGAATCGGCGAGGGCTGCGTCAGGTTCACCAGCAGCGTACCTGGTCCCACGGCCTCTGATCGAGCAGTCTCCGGTTGCGTCATACGTGTCTCTTCCAGCGTTGTCGGGCTGCCAGGCCGTAGACCACTCCAATGGTCAGGAACGACACCAGCAGCAACATGGCCGACATGATACCCGCCCCGCTTTCATCGAAGGCCTGCATGCGATCATAGATGGAGATCGCCAGGGTTCGGGTTTCACCATCGATCGAACCGCCCACCATCAGAATGACGCCGAACTCACCGAGGGTATGCGCAAAGGTCAGGGCCAGAGAGGAAATGATACCGGGTAGAACCAGCGGCAGCTCGATACGCCATAGGGTCTGCCAGGCAGACAGCCCGGAGCACCACGCCGCCTCACGCAGGTGGGCGGGTACTGCCTCGAAAGCACGCTGCACAGGCTGCACCGCAAACGGAAGATTGACCACCAGTGATGCCAGCAGGATGCCACTGAAACTGAAGTTGAGACTACCGCCGAACAACCACTGCCAGAAGGCGCCCAGGGGCGCATCCTGGCTGAATGCCTGCATCAGATAGAAGCCCAGCACGGTGGGCGGCATGACCAGAGGAAGCGCCACCATTGCCTCGGGCAGCACCTTCCAGCGAGCTCGGGCCTGCGCCAGGCTGCGCCCGAGAACAATGCCCAGCGGCAGCAGCATTGCACTGGTCAACAACGCCAGCTTCAGTGAGACGAATAGTGCCGCTCCATCCATGGCGGTCGCCTCAGGACGCTTCGGGTACCGAGAACCCGAAGCGCGTCAGGACCTCTTCAGCCTCGGGCGATTGCATGAAATCGAAGAAGGCTCTGGCACCATCGCCGGCGCCATCGACCAGCACCATGCGCTGTACCAGAGGGTGATGCCACTGTTCGGGAATCAGGCGCCAGGTGGCCCGCCCCTCAAGCTCCGGGGAGCTGACCAGAGAATAAGCCGAGAAACCACCGATGGCCTCGGCAGACAGGGAAAACTGCGCCGCCTGGGCGACATTTTCGCCGACGATGCGCAACGCCTCGGAGTCCTGCCACAAGTCAGCCTGCTCCAGCACCTCCCGTGCCGCCAGACCATAGGGCGCATGCTCGGGATTGGCCAGAGCAATCCGCAACCGCGAGTCACCACTACTGGATTCGGCAATGGCCTGACGCACCACCTGCAGCGGATCATCCTCGTTGGGCAGAGGACGATCCTTCGATTGCAGCCAGACCAGCCGCCCCAGTGCGTAGGTCCGCCCCTCACCGTCACTCAGCCCCTCATCCTCCAGGGTCCGGGCACGTGCCTCATCGGCGGACAGGAAGACCTCGAAAGGAGCGCCCTGCTGGATCTGCCGCAGCAGATTACCGGACGCCCCGTAGGTGACGCGCACCTGGTCGTCATGCTCGGCCTCGAATCGCTCCACCAATTCCGGCATGGCAAACTGCAGCGAGGATGCCGCTGCCACCGTCACGGTTTCGGCCTGAGCCAGACTGCTGGTCGCCAGTGTCACGGCCAGCAACATGGGCACGCCCAACAGCTTTCGCATCATGATGTTCTACCTTGCTGAATCCACAACATCGCCTGTTGATGACAGGCACCGGAGTTACTTGCCGCCGGACAGAATGGACTTGAGGTCAATACTGCTGTCCCGTGGCCCGAGATCCAGCAGGCCCTGCAGGCTGGTCAGATGCTGCTCGATATCGGCGCGAGCGGCTTCACCATCACCACTGCGCAGGTGCTTGATCAAGCAGGGATGGTCCCCTTCGAGATAACAGCTACCCAGACCCTGGCGCTTGTACAGCGCAATGACGATGGACGTGCGCAGGATCAGGTCCGTCAGCATCGAGCCGAGAACCCGATTGGGAGAATGCTCGGCGAGCAGGTGATGGAAGGCCAGCGAATGCTCGATGCGCGTCGGCTCGTCATTGGCGAGGAAGGCTTCACGCTCTCGTTCAGCACGATCCTCCAGTTGCACCAGCACGCGATCTTCCAGCCGCCCTGCGGTCAAGGCAGCTACCTCGCCCTCGACGAGGTTGCGCGCGGAGAAGGTTTCGCGAGTCTCGTCCACGTCCGGTGCACGGACTCGTGCCACCTGATTGGGGCGTTGGTCCACCACATGCTCCGACGCCAGGCGTGTCAGCGCCTTGCGCACCACCGAGCGGCTGACGCCGAAGACCTCACCCAACGTCACTTCCGGCAGACGCGAGCCGGGAGGCAGCCGTTGCATCAGTACCGCCCGCCTGACCTGACGGACGATATCGCCATCACTGACGCGCCCACCGGCGCCGATCTCCGCCATCACTTCCCGCTGCCAGGTGCTGCTCATTGTCTGCTCGCTTTTATTCACTTGGCCAATCAATGACCTTCGCACGTTTTTGCCAATTGCACCACAGAATCCACTTCACGTGTATACAACTGTCGAGGTGCGTGGCAACAAACCCAGGCGAGAGACAAGAGAACACCTGTTCCGGTAATCAGTGGAAAGTCGCAGCGATGTTCAGAGGTCAGCGACTCAACCGACGAACGGCCAACTCTACGCCACGCAGCTCGGCCAGCCCCTTGAGACGACCATAGAGCGGGTAACCGGGCGCGGTGTTGCGGTGCTGATCGTCGAGGATATGGTGACCATGATCCGGCCTCAGCGGCAGGCGCTTGCCCCCTTCGCGCCCGCGCCGTTGCTCCTCTTCAACCAGAGCCTGAATCACCCCGACCATATCCACATCTCCCTCCAGATGCTCTGCCTCATGGAAGGAACGTGCGTCAGGCTGCTCACGCTGAGTGGCACGCAGGTGAACAAAATGAATGTGAGGACCAAATTCACGTGCCATCGCCACCAGATCGACATCACTGCTGACGCCATAGGATCCGGTACACAGGGTCAGGCCATTGGCTGGGCTCGGGGATGCTGCCAGTATCCAGCGCGCATCATCAGGCCCGGAGACCACCCGTGGCAGGCCGAGTAGCGGACGGGGAGGATCGTCTGGATGAATTGCCATGCGTATCCCGACCTCCTCCGCCACAGGGATCACGGCCTTGAGGAAATACCCCAGATTGTCGCGCAGACGCTCGGCATCGATTCCGGCATATTCCGCAAGGATCTCGCGGAACTGCTCGAGCGTGTAGTGCTCCTCGGTACCGGGCAGGCCCGCAATGATGGTCTCGACCAGGCGATGACGCCCCTGCTGATCCAGAGCATCGAGCCAGGTGCGCGCCTGTTGCTTCTCGGCGTCGGAATACTCCTGATCTGCACCGGCGCGGGCCAGCAGATACAGATCGAAAGCGGCAAAGGCCTGCTGATCAAAGCGCAATGCCGTGCCGCCAGCGGGAAGCGGCCAGGCGAGGTCGGTTCTCGTCCAGTCGAGCACGGGCATGAAATTGTAACAGACGACATCAATGCCACAGTACGCCAGGTTGCGCAGTGTCTGCTGATAATTGGCAATCCAGGCATCGCGCCCGGGGCGCCCCTTCTTGATGTCCTCGTGTACCGGTACGCTCTCGACAACCGACCAGCTCAGGCCTGCGTTCTCGATCAGCTTTCGACGCGACTCGATAGCCTCCACCAGCCAGACTTCCCCATTGGGAATCTCATGCAATGCGGTGACTATTCCGGTAGCCCCTGTCTGACGAACTTCCGCCAGGGAAATCGGGTCATTGGGACCGAACCAGCGCCATGTGTGTTCCATCGATATACGTCCTGTGCCAGAAAACTTGCATTTCTGAATTCAACATCTTGAATTCAATATTCTGAGTTCGACATCCTGGGCTCAACCTCTCGAACTCAACAAACAAGGGCCGCACCGGAAGCAGCCCCGGCGGAGGAGGGTCATGAAAGACGCCTGAGTGTTGCGGAGACGCCGTCGGTCTCCAGCGCCTGCCAGGCATCCACGATTGCCTGGCTGAAGTGCGGGTAATCGGCCAGTTCGGCCGCAAAGACATCCGACTGGGCCAGAAACGCCGCCACCAGGGATTGCGGCTGCTGATGGGTCGCATGCAGAGAGGCCAGACGTTCAGCGATGGGGTCATCCACCACATGACGATGGCCGTGCAGGTCAGTACCCGCGGTATAGCGTAGCCAGGCAGCCACTCCCAGAGCGGTGCAGGACACATCCCTGTCGGCTCGCAGGTTGATCAATGCTCCCTGCAACCAGCGCTGTGGCAGCTTCTGCGAGCCATCCATGGCGATCTGCTGTAGGCGGTGACGCAGGCTATCATTGGCGAAGCGGGCCAACAGGCTATCGGCATAGGTCGCCAGGTCAGCGCCTTCCGGCATGGTCAGCGTGGCCGCCGCTTCAGCGAGCATGTAGCGTTTCAGCATGGCAGTGAAGGCTGGCTTCTGCATGGCATCACTGACCGTGTCGACGGCGTCCAGAGCACCCAGATAGGCCAGTAGAGAGTGGCTGCCATTGAGCATGCGCAACTTCATGGTTTCGAAGGGCGCGACATCGGCAACCATCTGCACCCCTTCCTGCTCCCAGTCCGGACGCCCCTGAGGAAAATCGTCCTCGACCACCCACTGACTGAAGGCCTCGCAGACTACAGCGGCAGGGTCATCCACCCCGAGCTCCGACAGACGTGCAAGGTCCCGACTGGTCATGGCCGGTACAATGCGATCGACCATGCTGCTCGGAAAGGCAACATTCTGCTCTATCCAGGTAGCCAGTCGTGAGTCGCGATGGCTCGCCAGTTCAATCACGGCACGCCGCGTCCGCTGTCCGTTGTGGGGCATGTTGTCACAGCACAGCACCGTGAACGGTGCTGTGCCCGCTTCCCGACGTCGTGCCAGGGCCTCCACCATAATGCCCGGAGCGGTCTGTGGCTGGTGGGGGTGTTCGATGTCGTGGGCAATGGACGGAGATTCAACCAGCAGGTCACCGCTGCCGGGACTGAGATGGTAGCCCTTTTCCGTCACGGTCAGAGTAACGATGCGCACCTGCGGCTGACTCAGCCGTCGAAGCAGAGTTTCCAGGTCAGGTCCATCGGGGCCGGCATAGAGCGCCTCGCGAACGGACCGCACGGCTCTGATCGTCACATCACAGCTGTCACGATATTCCGCTACATGGTAGCGCATACCCGCATCACGCAGCTGGATGACCAGTTGGTGATTGGAGCGGATATTGGCACTGCAGACTCCCCAGTTCCCGCCACCATGACGCGCCATGTTGCGTTCGATATAGACCGCCTGGTGTGCTCGATGAAAGGCCCCCAACCCCAGATGCACGATCCCGATATCGGCGGCGGGATAATGACTATCGATATACTGCATTTCTATCTCGTCACTTTTCCATTTTTCCATCTGTTACTCCCCCATCAACAGATTGGGTAGCCACAGTGAGATGGCCGGAACAAAGGACACCAGCATCAGCACTGCCAGATTGCAGATCAGGAAGGGAATGATGGCCCGCGCCACCTGCAGCATCGGCATCTTTCCGATGCTGGAAACCACGAACAGGCAAACCCCCACTGGCGGTGTGGTCAGTCCGATCATCAAGTTCAGTACTGCCATGACACCAAAGTGGATGGGGTCCATTCCGACACCTGTTGCCACACCAAGCAAGGCCGGAAACAGAATGATCAACGCCGCGATGGTCTCCATGAAGGCACCGACGAACAGCAGGATCAGGTTGAGAATCAGGATGACGACGATGGGATTATCACTGAAACCCAGAATGGTGTCGGCCAACATCTGGGGGATCTGCTGGCTGGTCAATATCCAGCCAAACAGATTGGCCAGACCGACAAGCATCATCAATGAAGCCGATGTCAGAACGGTATCGGTGAGGATGCCACGCAGATTGCTCCAGTTGATACCCTTGTAGACAAAAGTGCCGATCAACAGGGCGTAAAGGCTGGCAACGATGGATGCCTCGGTCGGGGTGAACAGCCCACCGATAATGCCGTACAGAATGATGAACGTCATCAGTAACGCCCAGAAGGCACTGCGACCTTCGGTCAGCAACTCCTTCAAGGTGGCACGCTTCTCCTTGGGATATCCCCGGCGCACTGCCAACCAATATACGGTGATCATCATCGCCACACCCAGCAGCAGCCCCGGAATCGCACCGGCGAGAAACATGCGCCCTACCGAGATTCCCGACAGAGAGCCGACAATGATCATCGGCACACTGGGCGGAATGATCGGACCAATAGTGGAAGATGCTGCCGTCACCGCTGCGGCAAAGGGCTTGTCATAACCGGACCGAGCCATGCCGGGAATCATGACCGAGCCGATACTGGCGGCATCAGCAACGGCTGTGCCGGAAATGCCACTGAAGATCATCGAACCGCCGACATTGGCCAGCCCCAACCCACCACGAATATGCCCCACCAGGGCATTGGAGAAACGCACGATATGCTGGGTGATATTGCCCACATTCATCAGGTTCCCGGCCATGACAAATCCCGGAATACACAGCAGCACAAACACATCGATACCGGCATACATGCGTTGCGGAATGATGGTGAGGGAGATGTCACCAAGTACCAGATAGGCCAGTGATGCAATTCCCAGGCAGAAGGCGATGGGCAGACCGATCAGCAGCAGAACCAGAAAAGTAATGAAGAGTACTGCGATTTCCATTAATGCACCTCACTGGCGGGTTGCTCACCACGCACCAGGGCAATGATGCCTTCCAACGTACAGATGACGCTGTAGAACAGCAGCGACGCAAAGAGTACGACGGAGGACAGGAAGATATAGATCATCGGAACGCGCAGCGAGGGAGATGTCTGAAAGGCACCGATCTGCGCGAACTTCCATGCCTCGGGAAGCACAATCAGCGAGAACCCTCCCGTGAGCAGCGAGATCAATGCCAGGTAGGCCGCGCGCCCGCGAAAGCCCAGCAGACCGTGAAACAACTCGACATTGACGTTGCGGTGGCGATGAAGGACGACACCGGCTCCCAGTGACACCATGTAGATGAACAGATAGCGCGTCAGCTCTTCTGTCCAGGCAACGGTAAACGGCAGCAGCAAGCGTGATGTCACCTGCAGTAGTACCGTGAGCGACAAACCGATCAGGGCAATCACGGCCAGCGCCAGCAGGGTCCTGTCCAGCACATCAGCCAGCCGGCCGAGTGGCCCCTTGAGTCTCGGCACGGAGGTCAACACCTCCAGAGACTCCTGTATATCCTGTACGGGCTCGGTCATATCGGGTCTGGTCATAACGGGCTCGGTCATGGGATTCTCCACACATGCTCTACATACATGCCATATGGCAGAAACCGGGGCCGGCCCTTATTGGCTGAGCTCAGGCCCCGGCGCATGCTATTCACCACCACTTCTGATTACAGGTCCTGGATGGCGTCGTAGATCTCACGCTGCTCTTCACTGAGGGCATCAAGCACAGCCGGGCGAGCCTTTTCGGCAAAGGCCTGCTGGTCTACTTCGACAAATTCCATGCCCTTGTCGGTCAGGGCCTGGCGCAGACGCTGCTGGTCCTCGGTAAACAGCTGCGCTTCGTAGCTCTGCATTTCACTGGCAGCATCACGTACGACCTGCTGCAGGTCTGCCGGCATGCTCTCCAGCTTGCTCTTGCCGATCACCACGTAGATCCAGCTGCGCACGTGGTCAGTCATGTTCACGTACTGCTGCACCTCGTTGAAGCTGGCACTCTCGATCAGGCTGAGCGGGTTTTCCTGGGCCTCGATAGTGCTCTGCTGGAGAGAGGTGAACACCTCGGAGAACGCCATGGGCGTCGGCCGGGCTCCCAGTGCCTCCCAGGTATCGACAAACAGCGGCACATTGGGGACGCGCAAACGCAGGTCGTCGAGATCCTCTGGCGAAGTGATCGGACGGTTGGAGGTCAACTCACGGGGGCCGCGTTCGAACCAGGCCAGGGGCACCAGTCCGGTCCGCTCGGTAATCTGTGCTTCGATCTGCTTGCCGACATCACTCTCGACGGTCTGACGCAGGTGATCCTCGTCACGGAACAGATACGGCACCGCCATCATTGCCGCCTTGGGTGCCCAGTTCTGCAGGCTTTCACCGCTGATGGTCATATCGGCGGTACCCAGTTGGATGCTGTTGATCACATCCATCTCGCTGCCCAATTGTTCATTGGGATAGACCTGAACCTCGATGCGCCCATCGGAGTTGGTTTCCACCAATTCCTTGAACTTGAGCGCAGCCTGGTTCCAGATATTCTGTTCGTTGGCCAGATGGCCGAACTTGAGGGTGAAATCCGCCGCCAGCAGTGACTGGCTACCGAGCAGTGCAGTACCCAGCAATGCTCCTGCCACTAGACGCTTGAAGGTTGTTGTTGACATGGCGTAGCTCCTTTCTTATCGGGGTCTGACAGTTAGGGGTCTGGCAATTGGCCGAACGCCTCAGGAGGCGATGTCGACGAGGACCTTTCGGGCCTTCTCGGGAGTGGTGTCGAGCATATGGATGGCCCCGGGCATATCGCGCAGGGCAACGCGGTGACTGACCAATGCATGGGGATCCAGGCGACCCGCCTCGATATGCGCGAGCACTTCCGGGAACTTGCGGTTGTTCAACCGAGAGCCGACCAGTGTCAGCTCTTTCTTGATTACTTCCAGTTGCACCAGGTCGCTGGGAGTCGGGTTGAATCCCAGCAGGCCGATGCGCCCTGCCGGACAGGCCATACGCAGCATGCCCGGCAGCATGGCCGGGACACAGGCCGCATCGGCGATCAGCGGGATACCTTCACCTGCCGTCAGCTCCTGCACCGCCTGCTCCAGGTCCTGTTCGCGCCCGTTGATGACATGACGGGCACCCAGCTCAAGGGCGGTCGCCAGGCGCTCTTCGATGATGTCGGTGACAATGATGTCCTCGATCCCCATGGCCTGCGCCATCTGCACGATGGTCAAGCCAATCACGCCGGCACCGATGACCAGCAGGCGATCTCCGGCATGGGGCTCCATGCGTGCCAGCACATTGGCCGCGATCGAATAGGGTTCGACCAGCGCAGCCGAATCCAGGCCCAGAGTGTCGGGAATACGCCAGGCATTGCCCGCTGGCACATTGACCTGCTCGGCAAAGCCGCCATGACGATGGACGCCAATCACCTGCATGGCGCTACAGACATTAGGACGGCCTATGCGGCATGGATAGCATTGACCGCAATTGACCACCGGGTCGATACACACGCGCTCTCCGACACGTCCGGCATCCACCCCTTCCCCCACGACACTGATGACGCCCGCGAACTCATGGCCGGTGATGCGAGGAAAGCGGACAAAGGCGTTGTCGCCGTGGATGATGTGCATATCCGAGCCGCAGATACCGGCAAAGGCCACATCGACCACCACCTCACCTGCAGCGGGCTGTGGTGACGGCTGCTCACTGACATCGAAATCGTGCGGGGCCTTGACTTGAAATGCTTGCATGCAACCAACTCCTTGAAACCATTCGGTGACGCCGCTTGCTCTGATTGATAGCGCGGCACCTGACCTTGTTGACGACCTACCAGTGCCAGAGCGTGCCGTCCTCCAGACGGTTGACGGGTAGACTCGCGCGCTTGTACGGGAATTGCGCCGCTGCCGACTCATCGATATCGACACCGTGCCCCGGGGCTTCGCCGACGATGAAATGACCATCCTCGAACCGATGATCATGGGAGAAGACCTGGTGGGTCAGGTCGTCATGGGGCATATGTTCCTGAATACCGAAGTTGGGCACCCAGGTGTCGAAATGCACCGCCGCTCCCAGACACACCGGGGGCAGGTCGGTCGGGCCATGAAAACCGGTGCGAATGTGGTAGAGAGCCGCCAGATCCGCGATACGGCGGACATGAGTGATACCACCACCATGGGTCAGCGGTGTACGGATATAGTCGATCCACTGGTTCTGGATCATCTCGCGATAGTCATGGATCGAGTTGAACACTTCGCCTATCGCCAGAGGCGTGGTGGTGTGTTCACGAATCAGGCGCAGGCTCTCCTGGTTCTCGGCGGGGACACAGTCCTCCATCCAGAACAGGTGATAGGGTTCCACAGCCTTGCCCAGGCGGGCCGCTTCAATGGGTGTCAGGCGGTGATGCACATCATGCAGCAGGTGCAGGTCGTGGCCGAAATGCTCACGCACCGCCGCAAACAGTTGCGGTACATGATTGAGATATTTCTCGGTGCTCCACACATGCTCTGCGGGAAGTTCCGCATCCGCGGGTTCGTAACGCTCGCCCTCGCGTTTTGCCACACCGTAGATCGTCGGGATACCGGGCACGCCAGCCTGTACGCGCACCGCACGATACCCCTGGGCCACATGACGCTCGACCTCGCTGAGACAGCTGTCGATGTCCTTGCCGGTGCAGTGGGCATAGGTCATCACCCGCTCGCGACTGCGACCCCCCAGCAGTTGATACAGCGGCATGTTGGCAGCCTTGGCCTTGATGTCCCACAGCGCCATGTCGACGGCACCGATGGCCGACATGGTCACCGGGCCACGCCGCCAGTAAGCACCACGATAGAGGTACTGCCAGATGTCCTCGATGCAGCTGGCATCCTTGCCGATCAGCGCCGGAATCACGTGCTCCTCGAGGTAGGCGACGACCGCCATTTCGCGCCCATTGAGGGTCGCATCCCCGATACCGTAGACCCCCTCGTCGGTGACGATCTTGAGAGTGACGAAATTGCGCCCGGGGGCACAGACAATGGTGTAGGCCTGCGTGATCTTCATTGGCTGGCGTCCTCGGTTGTTCATAAGCTCGCTTCTTTAACGAGGGATTGGGTCTGCTGGTCCTCGAACATGTCGGGAAAGCGCCGCACCAGGTCAGGTAGAGAAATCAGCACTTCGCGTAGATGAATCTCCATCGCCTGCCCTGCCGCCTCCACATCCCGGCGCTCGATGGCGTCGAGAATATGCGCATGCTGATCGACCAGCTTGTCGATGGGTGTGCTGTCGGGGACACTGAGATAGCGCACCCGGTCGAAATGAGCCCGTACCTCTTCCACGACCTTCCACGCTGACTGCTGATGCACGCCCAGAATCAGCGCTCGATGAAACAACTCATCAAGGTGATAGAAACGGTCGTGATCCTGCGGATCGATGCAACGCCGCTGACGCTCGACCAGGTCATGCAGCTCCATCAGCGTTGCCGATGATAGTCCCCGAGTCGCCGCCAGGCGTACTACCGCCACCTCGATCGCTTCACGCACGAAACGCGCTTCCAGCACTGCCTGCTGCGAGATCTTGACCACAAAGGTGCCGCGTTGCGGTCGGACCTCGACCAGCCCTGCCTCCGACAGCCGGATGAAGGCTTCGCGAACGGGCTGGCGGCTCACCGAGAAGGTGTCGGCCAGTTCCTTTTCCGACAGACCCTGCCCCGGCACCAGCACCATTCTGATGATTGACTCACGCAGCACCTGGTAGAGCCGCTGGCGAACGGGGTCGCTGGTCCGCGTTTCCTGCCATAGCGATTGCAGCGTTGTATTCATGGGGTTCTCTCCACCTCGGGCTTTATCCACCTCATGCGCTCTCCACCTCGAGCTCTGACTTCGGCTCCAACCTTGCCCTGGCTTTCGACATGGCCCGGCTGGTCCTGATGGAAATACAGCAGCCTCTTCCTGATATGACTAGTATGGTAGTATGGTGACAAAACAAAAAGCACCTCCGTCTTAGACATTGGTGCAATGGCCCTCATCTGGAGACTCCCGTGAAACGCCGCTCCTACGCCGGAAGCGATTACCGCAAGGCCCTCAATATCCACGACCTGGAGCGTATTGCTCAGCGTCGACTGCCCAACTTCGTCTTCGAATACCTTCAGGGCGGCGCCGATGATGAGCGCACCCTGGCTCGCAACCGAAACGTATTCGCCGATTACCTGTTCGAACCCAGAACCCTGACCCGAGTCGGCCCACGCGACCTGACCAGCACACTGCTGGGAAAACAGTACGCCATGCCGCTGGCCATCGGCCCGACCGGCTATAACGGCATGTTGACGGCTGACGGTGACATCAAGTTGGCAAAAGCCGCTCGCGATGCAGGCATTCCCTTCGTGCTGAGCAACGTCTCCACCACCTCGCTGGAGGATATCGCCGCCATCGAAGGGCTCACGGCATGGATGCAGATCTACTTCTATCGTGACCGGGACTATGTCAGGAAACTGGTGGAACGATGCCGAACCGCCGACTATGAAGCCATCGTGGTAACCACCGACAGCGCCATCTATGGCAATCGAGAGTGGGATGTGCGCAATTTCCGCAAGCCCATGCAGCCCACCCTGCGCAACCTCCTCCACCTACTGACTCGACCACGCTGGATGGCTGACGTGCTGATTCCCGACGGCATGCCAACCTTCAAGAACCTCGGCGACCTGTTGCCCCCCGACAAGCAGGGCGTCCAGGGAGCCTCTGCGATCATTGGCCAGCAACTGGACCCTACCCTCAACTGGGATGACATTGCCTGGCTGCGCGACCTCTGGCCGCACAAGCTGATCGTCAAGGGAATCCTGTCACCCGCCGAGGCCGAGCAGGCAGCCGCCATCGGCGCGGATGCGGTTGTGCTCTCCAATCACGGCGGTCGCCAACTCGATCATGCCTGCTCGCCGTTCGAGGTACTGCCGGAAGCCCGACAAAGGGTGGGGAACCGCTGCCAACTATTCATCGACAGCGGATTTCGCAGAGGAACAGACGTCGTCAAGGCTCTGGCGCTGGGCGCCGATGCGGTATGGCTGGGACGCACCACCCTCTATGGACTGGCCGCAGGTGGTCAGGAAGGAGCCGCCCATGCACTGGGCATCCTGCAAGGGGAAATCGACCGCACCATCGGTCTACTGGGCGTGGATCGCATCACCGATCTCGAAGCCAGCATGCTGAGGCGCGCCGTTCGGTGCTGAGAGATACCAGCTTCGAGCAAAAAGCGACGAGCCTCAAGCTGCACAGTGCCGCTCCGAGGACCCAGCCTCAAGTCGCGAGCGCCGGGAAACTCAGCGTAAAACCGACAACCCCGCGCCTTTTCACGCGGAGCGGGATTCAAGCTCGAGCGTAGCGTACTCGTAGCTCGTCGCTCTCAGCTTGCGACCCACAGGGATGTGGGAAGTGCATGCTCGTGTCGGGAACACGAGTAGCCGACCCACAGGGATGTGGGAAGTGCATGCTCGTGTCGGGAACACGAGTAGCCGACCCACAGGGATGTGGGAAGTGCACATGTTCGTCGGGAACGAACATGTGCCAGCTCGTAGCTCGTAGCTCGTAGCTCGTAGCTCGTAGCTCGTAGCTCGTAGCCTTATTTCCCCAGATGACGCTCGTTGATGTCGAGGATCTTCATGGTGTTGGTGCCGCCGTGGGCATTCATGTGGTCACCACGTGTGAGGATGACGTGATCGCCGATATCCGCGATGGCATGCGAGACGATACGCTCCAACGCTCGATCATTGAGTTCATCAGCCGTCATCTCACTGGTATCGAAAGGCAGTGAGATCACGCCGCGATACAGCGCCATGCGGCGCTGCGCCAGCGGATTGTGGGCCAGACCCACGATCGGCAGACCGGAGCGAATCCGTGAGGCAATCAGCGGTGTATAGCCGGTGGACGTCATGCAGGCAATGGCCGCGACACCGGAAAGGTGGTTGGCAGCATACATGGCCGACAGGGCAATGGTTTCATCAATCCGCTCGAAGCCCTCGTGAATGCGGTGGCCGGATTCCTGAGCGATGCGCTCACGCTCCGCTCCCAGGCAGACGCGGTTCATTGCTTCGACGGTTTCCACCGGGAAATCCCCCGCCGCTGTTTCGGCGGACAGCATCACCGCATCCGTGGCATCCAGCACCGCATTGGCCACATCGAACACCTCGGCACGGGTCGGCAGCGGCGACTCGATCATCGACTCCATCATCTGAGTCGCAGTGATCACGGCCCGGTTGTGGCTGCGCGCATGCTTGATGATGCGTTTCTGGGTGCCGATCAGCTTGGCATCACCGATCTCGACGCCCAGATCTCCACGCGCCACCATCACCGCCTCACTGGCCTCGATGATGCCGTCCAGGGTCTCGTCATCGGCCACGGCCTCAGCGCGTTCCAGTTTGGCCACCAGGCCGATTTCCTTGCCGGCTTCGCCCAGCAGACGACGCGCCTCGAGCATGTCCTCGGCAGACCGCGGGAAGGACACCGCCAGGTAATCGACTCCGATCTCCATGGCGGTCTTGAGGTCCTGCTTGTCCTTGTCGGTCAGCGCCGGGGCAGAGAGACCTCCACCCTGCTTGTTGATGCCCTTGTTGTTGGACAGCTTGCCGCCGACCACAACCCGGGTATGGATCTCGCTGCCCTCGACACGATCGACGTCCAGCACCACTCGTCCATCGTCAAGCAACAGACGGTCACCGGCGGTTACGTCGTCGGCCAGCTCGCGATACTCACAGCCCACGCGATCAACATTACCGGCATCCCTGTCCAGTGACACATCAATGACGAAGAGGGCTCCCTCGGTCAGCTGTACAGCGCCTTCGGCAAAACGCGCAATACGAATCTTCGGCCCCTGCAGGTCACCCAGAGCGGCGACACTGCGGCCCAGACGTTCGGCGATCTCGCGCACCTCGCCGAGTCGGCGTCGATGATCGTCGGCACTACCATGGGAGAAGTTGAGGCGCACCACATCAACTCCGGCCTTGAGCATCTTCTCGAGGACGCCCTCGCGATCACTGGCAGGCCCGAGTGTGGCTACGATCTTGGTACGGCGAATAGGGGGATGTGGCAGTCGGCTCATGCTGTCCTCGATGATGGTTCGAATATGACCTCTGGAAACCCTGATGCACTGCCCTGCTGCGCCCGTAGCACTCGCTTCGATGGAGCGCTCGACGACCATTTTCGACATCCCTTCTCAACACCCATCGTGATGCGGGCCATGTCGGTACGGATGAGATGCATCAGCGATCTCTTGCGACCTGGGTCGCCCTGACGGGCAACTCGTTATGTAATTTTACTACACATAGGGACATCAAGGCGAACCCAAGCTTCACACGGGTCATATTGGTAGAAATTGTTCTTTTCAACAACAGGTTGTATCGAAACACCGTCACCTTGGTGGGCTGCTGGCGACGCCCCTTCTCGGTTCAGGGGCACGGCCTTGCGGTGTATCTGTAAATAAACTACACGAAAAATGTGACAGGCGGATGGACCAGACTGTCCTTCTGTAGCCATAAGTACCGATCATAAGTACTGATCATAAGTACCGAGCATACGTAACAGACTTCGAGCCGCGGGTCACGAACTGGTCAGCGCTGCTTCATTGCTCATGCACAAAAGCCAGGGGTTGCGGCTTCAAGCTCGACCTGATCGTAGCTCGACTCATTCAAAAAGGCTCGCCGACCGGCAGGAACAGGGGGGAAGCAAGCCGGCGAGCAAGGGCCGCCGTAGCGGCCCAGGCAGGCGACGACCCGACGCCTGCGCTCAGGGAGCAGTCAACTCCCCTGTCCGACCCACACGGATGTGGGAAGTGCGTGCTCGTGTCGGGAACACGAGTAGCCGACCCACACGAATGTGGGAAGAACAAATATAGCCGCCGTCACCTCAGCCCTGGCGGCACAGCACTGTCATCCCTGGGCCCTCAACACCGTGCTGTCGTATGCAGCGGCTGCCGACCCCGGGGCTTGCGACACAGTGGCTTGCGATACAGGACCATCCACGAGGCAACGACTGACACAGCAAGATCACTGACCAGCCCAACTCACTGGGCTGATCTCATTCACTCACCTTTTTGCCCCACCTCGTGGTCCGCCAATGACTCGAGAGCACGCAGAATACCCGCGTGATCCCAGTCGCTGCCGCCCTGCGCCGCGCACGCCTGGAACAGTTGCTGGGCATTGGCCGTCCCCGGCAGTGCCAGGTTGAGACTGCGAGCGCCTTCCAGAGCCAGGTTGAGGTCCTTCTGGTGCAGTCGAACCCGGAAGCCCGGATCGAAGGTGCGCTTGATCATGCGTTCGCCATGCACATCGAGAATCTTCGACTGTGCCAGGCCGCCCAGCAGGGATTCGCGAACCCTGGCCACATCCGCACCGGCACGAGAAGCAAACAGCAGCCCTTCGGCAACGGCTTCGATGGTCAGCGCCACCACGATCTGGTTGGCAACCTTGCAGGTCTGGCCCGCACCATGACCACCGATATGGGTGATGGTCTTGCCCATGACCTCGAGAACCGGCAAGGCACGCTGGAAGCCTTCCTCGGTGGCACCGACCATGATCGTCAGCGCGGCATTGATGGCCCCACCTTCGCCACCGGATACTGGTGCATCGACATATTCACCGCCGGCCTTGTGGATGCGCTCGGCGAACTGCTGAGTGGCGATGGGCGCGATCGAGCTCATGTCGATCACCAGAGTGCCCGGCTTGAGCCCCTCGACGACACCGTTCTCACCGAACAGCACCTCTTCCACATCGGGGGTGTCCGGCACGATGGTGATGACAATGTCGGACGCCTCGGCCACGGCCTTCGGCGAATCCGCCACCTGCATACCCTTGTCAGCAAGGGTGGCATCCAGGCTGCCACGCTTGACCGTGGTCAGTTGGTGGCCTGCATCGATCAGATGCCCCGCCATCGGACGCCCCATGATACCCAGACCAATAAAACCGATATTGCTCATGATACTTCTCCTGAAATCTGTACTGCGTATGACTTCTGTGCTGCGTATGACTTCTGTACAGCGCAAGACAATAAAAGGAAGCGTTTCACTCAGCGGCGCGCGGCGTCCAACCAGCCCAGACCTTCCTGGGTAGTGGTCGCCGGCTTGTACTCACAGCCGATCCAGCCGGTGTAGCCCAGCCGTTCAAGGTGAGCGAACAGAAATGGGTAATTGATCTCGCCACTGCCCGGCTCATGACGGCCGGGGTTATCGGCCAACTGAACGTGGGCAATCCGCGCGAGGTGACGCTCGATGGTCGGCGCCAGGTCCCCTTCCATGATCTGCATGTGATAGATGTCGTACTGCAGTTTGAGATTGTCGCTGCCGACTTCATCGAACAGCGCCAGTGCCTGTTCAGTACGGTTGAGGAAGAATCCCGGGATATCGCGGGTATTGATCGGCTCAGCGATCAGCAGGATGCCCGCCTGCTCGAGACGCTCCGCGGCATAACGCAGGTTGTCGACCAGAGTGCGATGCGCCTGCTCCTGGGTCACACCTTCAGGCACGATACCGGCCAGACAATTGACCTGACGGCAACCCAGGGTGGTGGCGTACTCGATGGCAGTATCGACACCGGCGCGGAACTCCTCCACGCGATCCGGGTGGCAGGCGATCCCTCGCTCCCCCGCTCCCCAGTCACCCGCCGGCAGGTTGTGAAGCACCTGCTCGAGACCGTTGGCATCAAGGCGCTGCTTGATTTCCTCGGCAGGATAATCGTAAGGGAAAAGGTACTCGACGCCCTTGAAGCCCGCCTGAGCGGCCGCTTCAAAGCGATCGAGAAAGTCCACTTCGGTGAACAGCATGCTGAGATTGGCAGCAAATCGAGACATTTCGGGTCTCCCTGTTGTGGTTCTGGAACCAGGCTTGTCCAACCGTGGTTATCGACCCAGCACCGCAATCCCCATTGCCGTGCCGGGAGAGGGTCAGGGACCGTGTTTCAGGTCCCCATGTTCTTGAAGCCCCTTGCCCTCAGGTCAGTGCGGCAATCGAGCTCGGTGCATCCTCGAGGTTCTCGGCCAATGCCTCGAACTCGTTGATGCCGCCCAGATCAGTACCCATGGCGATGTTGGTGACGCGCTCGAGAATCACCTCGACCACTACCGGCACGCGATACTCTCTGGCCATCTCACGCGCCTGCCTGAGCGCAGGAGCAATGTCATCCGGACGCGAGACACGCAGCGCCTTGCAGCCGAGACCTTCGACCACCGAGACATGGTCAACGCCATAGCCGTTGATCTCTTCGCAGTTGATGTTCTCGAACGCCAGCTGCACGCAGTAGTCCATGTCGAAGCCGCGTTGCGCTTGGCGGATCAGACCGAGATAGGCGTTGTTGACCAGCACATGCACATAAGGCAGGCGGAACTGGGCACCAACGGCGAGCTCCTCGATCATGAACTGGAAGTCATAATCACCGGAAAGTGCCACCACCTCGGCATCCGGATCAGCGCGGCAGACACCCAGCGCGGCCGGAATGGTCCAGCCCAGCGGACCGGCCTGACCACAGTTGATCCAGTGGCGCGGCTTGTAGACATGCAGGAACTGGGCACCGGCAATCTGCGACAGGCCGATGGTGCTGACATAACGCGTGTCACGGCCGAAGACCTTGTTCATTTCCTCGTAGACACGCTGCGGCTTGACCGGCACGTCATCGAAATGGGTCTTGCGCAGCAAGGTGCGCTTGCGCTCCTGACAGGACTCGGCCCACTCACTACGATCCTTGAGACGACCGGCCTGCTTCCACTCGGAGGCCACCTCGATCAACAGGTCGAGTGCCGCCCTGGCGTCGGAGACGATGCCGTAGTCCGGGCCGAAGATACGCCCGATCTGGGTCGGCTCGATATCGATGTGAACGAACTTGCGGCCCTCGGTGTAGGTCTCGAGGTTGCCGGTATGGCGGTTCGCCCAGCGGTTACCGATGCCCATGACGAAGTCGGATTCGAGCATGGTGGCGTTGCCGTATCGATGGGAGGTCTGCAGGCCCACCATGCCTGCCATCAGCGGGTGATCATCGGCAATCGTGCCCCACCCCATCAGCGTCGGAATCACCGGCACACCGGTCAACTCGGCGAAGGTCTGAAGCTGCTCGGCGGCATCCGCGTTGATGATGCCACCCCCGGCCACCAGCAACGGACGCTCGGACTCATTGAGCATGGTCAGCGCCTTCTCGACCTGGGCACGAGTCGCCGCAGGCTTGTAGGCCGGCAACGGCTCGTAGGTATCCGGATCGAACTCGATCTCGGTCATCTGTACATCGATCGGCAGATCGATCAGCACCGGTCCGGGACGCGATGAACGCATGATCTGAAAGGCCTGCTGGAAGGCACGCGGCACCTGGGCGGGTTCCAGTACGGTGATGGCCCACTTGGTCACCGGTCCGGCGATGGCCTTGATGTCCACCGCCTGGAAGTCTTCCTTGTGCAACTTGTTGGCCGGCGCCTGGCCGGTGATGCACAGAATCGGAATCGAATCCGCCGATGCCGAATAAAGCCCGGTGATCATGTCGGTGCCGGCGGGGCCAGAGGTGCCGATACAAACCCCGATATTGCCGGGCTTGGTACGGGTATAGCCCTCGGCCATGTGTGAAGCGCCCTCGACATGGCGAGCCAGCACATGATCGATACCTCCCACCTTACGCATGGCGGCGTAGAAGGGGTTGATGGCAGCACCGGGCAAGCCGAAGGCAACATCTATGCCCTCCTTGCGCAGCACATGCACAGCAGCGTCAGCGGCGGTCATACGAGCCATGATGCTTCTCCTGTTATCTGGTTGTGATTTTTGTATACAAAATAGTATCTACAATGGCGACGAAACTATTTTTATGGAAATTCTTTTCAATATTTGTAGCAGCCATGGAAGCGCAGCGCCAGAGAAACTGGAAAAATTTTCCACATAATTGACAACAACGAAAGGAAATACAGACTAACTATCTGTTTATAAACAGTTATTTGTTATAGAAACGACGTATTCAACTTCCGTATAAGGCCGCATTCAAGACCCGGGAGGAGCAGAGTCACTGGAGCCGACCAGCCTCTTCACTACCGAGCGACGCGAGGCATCCCGGGCCTGGTAGACTGCCAGCTCCCAAACAAGCGTTTGATAATGTATACAGAAATGAGATTTTCACCGCCGACGAGCACTGACTCTCCCAAGGGGAAACGGCAGCAAGCAGGTATACCCCACAGCAGAAGGCTTCGGGGCAACAGAAGGGAAAACACTGGCGGGAAAGAGCTGGCCGGAAAGATCATCGAGAAGGATGCCGAGACGGCTCGGCATCCTGCCATAACATGACAACCCAATCGCTCAGGATAAGCGATTGGGTTATTGCCCCATCACAAGGGTGTACTGGGTCAACATCGTTAACATGGCAATCAAATAGCTCATCCTGATCGATTTGATTTTCGTCCGCACCACACGGGCGCAGATGCGCGGATCTGCTGGTGTGGTGCGGTCTCGCGTCGGTCTGATGGCCGACGGCGGCACGTCCCTGTGCCGCAATCAACCCAACACAAAAGCATGCTGGGTTAATAACTCGCGATCAGTCCAGCGTCGGCAGTTTCATGTGCCGGTTCACATCCTTGTACAGCAGATAGCGGAATGGGCCCGGGCCACCGGCGTAACAGGCCTGGGGGCAGAAGGCACGCAACCACATGTAGTCGCCGGCCTCGACTTCGACCCACTGCTGGTTGAGATGGTAGACGGCCTTACCCTCAAGCACATAGAGGCCATGCTCCATGACGTGAGTCTCGTCGAATGGGATCACTCCACCCGGCTGGAAGGTCACGACAGTGACGTGCATGTCATGGCGCATATCATCCGGATCAACAAAGCGCGTGGTGGCCCAGACCTCATTGCAGTCCGGCATGACCGTCGGCTCGATGTCATTTTCGTTGGTGACGATCGGCTCCGGCAGATCAATGCCATCGACCCGTTCGTAAGCCTTGCGAATCCAGTGGAAGCGTACCGCTGATGAGGAGCGGTTGAACAGTTGCCAGTCACTCCCCGGCGGAATGAAGGCGTATCCACCGGGCACCATGGTATGGGTCTTTCCGGCCAGGGTCAGTTCCAGTTCCCCTTCGACGACAAACAGCACGCCCTCGGCATCCGGGTTGGATTCCGGGCGTTCACTGCCACCTTCCGGGCCAACTTCCATGATGTACTGGGAAAAGGTCTCGGCGAAGCCGGACAGCGGCCGCGACAGAACCCACAGGCGAGTATTGCTCCAGTGCGGCAACTTGCTGGTGACGATATCGCGATAGACCCCCTTGGGGATCACCGCGAAGGCCTCGGTGAACATGGCGCGGTCGGTGGTCATGACCTTCTGGTCCGGATGACCACCCTGAGGTGCGTAATAGCTTCTGACGGGCTTGTCTGTACTCATGGTCTTTTCCTTGTCGTGTTCTGGCTCTTTCACTCATGACGGGAGCAGCGCGACTTGCTGGGCAATCGGCAATGCAGCCCCGAGTCGCGGGCCACCTCAATCCAGGCTGACGCGTACCTGCAAGGGATGTTCGTCGCAGTTGTTGCCGTCGCCACCACGGTCAACGACCAGGAACTCACCCTCGCGCTCCAGCACCGACTGGATGGCATGCCAGGTACCGGCTCGGTAATTGACGCCCTGGCGCCCATCAGTGACGAAGGCGCGGACATCGGCAGGGTCGATGCTGTCACCCGCGGGAGCGACCACGATCACGAAACGCTCTTCATGCAGCGGCATGAACGCCTGGCTGCCCTGGGGATGGCGCTCGAGAAAGGTGAGTTCCAGCGGCAGGGAAATCGGCTGGCTGACGAAGATACTGATCAGCGTATGCGCGTTGTCGCCCAGCGTCTCCACCCTTGCCAGGTCATGGTGACGCTGGGTACGTCCGGCATTGATCGAAAAGTGCTCCGAGGTCCGCGAGTCGATCACGTCACCAAAGGCGGAGAAAGCCTCTGCAGTCAAGGGCTGCGCTACAAGTTCCAGCATCCGGTTTCCTCTTGTTTTCTCGACAACGTACCCACCACTCCTGCTCGCATGGGCGATTGATGCGGCAGGCTCGTTGCATTTGTTTTCGACATATTTATGGAAATCGATTCCATATTAATGTTCACTGACCAAAGGCGCAATTCCACACGCACCATCTGCGTGACCAATTCCAACAGCGCCCCGAGGCGAGACCCACACTCGCCTGAGTAGTCACAACAACACCCTGAGGGCCCCATGACCCAGACAACACCAACTCAATCGCCGGCGGCCGGCAAGGCCTCCCCATCAACCAACCGCAAGCGCAAGCCTGGACTGCGCATCCCGAACATCTACGTCATTCTGTTCGTCTTCATTGCTCTGGCATCGATCGCCACCTACTTCATCCCGGCAGGTGAGTACGAGCGCGTACCAGGACCCAATGGGCGAACCACTATCGATGCGGAATCCTTCCAGTTCGTCGACGGATCACCAACGACCCTCACCGACTTCATGCTGGCGATTCCCAATGGCCTGATGAGCGCCGGCCAGGTGGTGTTCTTCACCTTCATGATCGGTGGCATGTTCATGGTGCTGCGTCGCACCGGCATCATCGAGATCGGCGTCGACAAACTGAGTCGACGCTTTGCCAACCGCCGCCTGCTGATGATTCCTGTGTTGATGACCGTGTTCGCGCTGATTGCGACCATCATCGGCACCCAGGAACTGGCGCTGGTCTATGTGCCGGTCATCCTGCCGCTGATGATCGCACTGCGCTTCGATTCGGTCACTGCTGCCGCGGTTGCTCTCTGCGCTACGACGGCGGGCTTTGCCACTGGCGTGCTCAACCCGATCAACACCGGCCTGGCACAACAGCTTTCCGGTCTGCCGCTTTACTCCGGTTTTATGCTGCGAGCTCTCGCGTTTGTTGCGATCCTTACCGCCGCCATCATCTTCGTCATGCGCTATGCGCGAAAGGTCAGCCATGACCCCGATGTCAGCCTGATGGCCAATGACCCGAACGAGACCGCCAAACGTCATGACTACCTGCATGCCACCGATGAGGGTGCGCTGAGCGCCAGCCCGCGCCAGAAGCTGGCAGCACTGACCACCTTCGCCTTCATGGCCCTGTTGGTCTACGGCGTCCTTGCCCAGGGCTGGTTCATGATGGAGATGGCGGGCCTGTTCATCATCATGGGCATTGTCGTCGGCCTTGTCGCGGGCCTGACGACCGAAGACATCTGCGAAGGCTTCAACCAGGGTTTCCGAGACGTCATGGTCGGCGCCATGATCGCCGGTATCGCCCGTGGTGTCGCTGTCGTCCTCGAGGATGGCCAGATCATGGACACCCTGGTCTACGGCCTCGGCAATCTGGTCGGAGAACTCCCGACCCTGCTGTCCGCCACCGGCATGTATTTCGCGCAGCTGGCCTTCAACTTCGTGGTACCTTCCGGCAGCGGCCAGGCTCTGGTCACCATGCCGATCATGGCACCGCTGGCTGATCTGATCGGAGTCACCCGACAGACCGCGGTACTCGCCTACCAACTCGGCGACGGTATCGGCAACATCCTGTATCCGACATCCGGCTATTTCATGGCTACGCTGGCACTGGCCGGAGTGCCGTGGCAGAAATGGGTCAAGTTCTTCTTCCCGCTGTTCTGCGTCTGGGTCGTAATCTCGCTCGGCTTCCTGCTGGTCGCCCAGGCCATCGGCTGGGTCGGTTAGGTCTCAGGGGCAGCCCCACACTCCCCCCCCCTCAACGACCACCACCAGCCATCTGAACCGCCGCCCCCACCAGCCCCTTGCTGGCGGGGGCGGCATCGTTCACCCCTGTGAAGTCGGAGCCGGGAAGTGCTCTGCCCAGTGACGGGCAATATCGACACGACGCGTGACCCAGACCCGGTCGTGGGCCTCAATGTGGTCAAGGAAGCGCTGTAACGCACGGAAGCGACCCGGGCGCCCGATCAGGCGACAGTGCAGGCCGATGGACAGCATCTTCGGCGACTCCTCCCCCTCGGCATAGAGCACATCGAAGGCATCACGCAGATAGGTGAAGAAGTGGTCGGCGGTATTGAAGCCCTGAGGTGCGGCAAAGCGCATATCGTTGCTGTCCAGCGTATAGGGCACTACCAGGTGCGAACGCTCGACGCCCTCGCTGTCAGACTCACGCGTCCAGAATGGCAGGTCATCCCCATAGTAATCGCTGTCATACAGGAAGCTGCCTTCATCGAGCACCAGGCGGCGAGTGTTGGGGCTGTCACGACCGGTATACCACCCCAACGGTCGCTCGCCATACAGCTTCTCGAAGATTTCGATGGCCTTGCGCATGTGCTCGCGCTCGACCTTTTCCGATAGCTGTTGGTAATGAATCCAGCGATAGCCGTGGCAGGCAATCTCGTGGCCCAGCTCCTTGAAGGCCTGGGCAACCTCGGGATTGCGCTCCAGCGCCATGGCCACGCCAAAGACCGTCAGCGGCAGGCCGCGACGCTCGAATTCGCGCAGGATGCGCCAGACACCAGCACGTGAGCCATATTCGTAGATCGACTCCATGCTCAGGTGGCGATCCGGATAACTGTCAGCCCCGATGATCTCCGACAGGAATTGTTCGGAACCCGCATCTCCATGCAGGACACAGTTTTCGCCACCTTCTTCGTAGTTGAGTACGAACTGAACAGCGATGCGGGCCTTGCCGGGCCAATTGGCGTGCGGTGGTTTCTGACCGTAGCCGATCAGATCGCGGGGATAGGAAGCCGACGTGCTCATGCCTTTCTCCTGATTTTTCAGACAACTCCTGGGCCTTGCTGTATCTCGGCGCCCAGCTTCCTGATGCTGGTTCAGCCAGCCCGGAAGCGATGTTGTGCCTGTATTGTTGTGGCGGTGTTTTTATAGCAATGCTGTGTAATGGCTATGGTCAGATCTGCTGTAGACGCTTGTGAACATGAACAGATCTGACGTGAATCCTGATGTAAAGAGACTCGGCACCAGGAAGCTGGATCCAGACTCGATTAGCCATTATGTATACAAAGAAAAGATAGACTGTACTCAAGTCATCATCAAGCCCTAACAGGCACTCAAACTCGATATTTCCATTACTTCTCTCCCAGTCAGTGCTCCGGAGTCCGCTGAAGCTGGAACACTGCCGGGTTGCAAGAGTCTATCGGACTCAAAAAGTGTATACAATAACTCCGGGCAAAGTGTACACAAAAACTGATGATTCGAACCGACAAGTGCTGAGTACCGTTGAACAAAGCCATTCCATGACTCAGCTAACGAATATAAGACACTGATTAAAAACAAAATAAACGAATGCGTTTTCTCGGCACATCTTTGCCTTGATGCGTATTCGAAGCAACGCTATTTTGTGTACAAAGATAATTTTTGCTGTACCACAGGATTCACCCATCAGGATCGCTGATATGCATATTCACTTGATCAACCCCAACACCACAGCGGGCATGACCGCCACCATCCGAGATGCTGGCGTTGCCATCGCCGCGTCGGGCACCAGAGTCACGGCTTCTCAGCCGCCCTCAGGGCCAGTGTCCATTGAAGGGCACTTCGACGAAGCCATCAGCGCCGTAGGTGTCACAGAAGAGATCATGCGTCTGGATCGCGAATCACCGCCCGATGCCTATGTCATTGCCTGCTTCGGTGATCCGGGACTGCTGGCGGCACGCGAGATTACCCGAGCTCCGGTCATCGGCATCGCCGAAGCGGCCTTCCACATGGCTACGTTGATCAGCACGCGCTTTTCCGTGGTCACTACCCTGGGCCGCACGGTGATCATCGCCGAACACCTGCTCGATCAGTATGGCTTCAGCCACCATTGTCGCCGGGTACGCGCCGCAGAGATTCCCGTGCTGGATCTCGAGGACGACAGTGATCGCGCTCTGGAGCGGATCATCGAAGAAGGACGACGTGCCCGCGACGAGGATCGTATTGGTGCCATCGTGCTGGGCTGCGGCGGCATGGCCAACCTCACCGAGACCATCAGCCGCGAAGTCGGTCTACCGGTCGTTGAAGGCGTCACCGCAGCAGTGAAGCTGGCGGAAGCGCTGGTCGGCCTTGGACTGGCCACCAGCAAGGTCGGTGATCTGGCCTGGCCTCGCGCCAAGACCTACACCGGGAAGTTTGCTCATCTCTCGGGATTCGAACCCGGTCAGTGACAAACACGGCATGACCATGGTCGTGGAACGACTGTGGCACCAGAACTCGGCTCGGGAGGGTCGAAAGGGCCATTGCGGCACGACACATGAACAGGCTTGCCGCTCTCGGGCATCGAACGGGCCCCTGCAATCAACAGGCTCCAACGATCAGTAGGCCCCAACAACCAACAACAGGCTCTCCTCCAACCATCGCATCCAGCTATCTCCTCCAACAACAAACCAACAGAGCGAGAATCGACATGTCCACTTCCCCATCGCACCCGACTACGGGTGCTGCCACCGACAGCTCGGCCACCAAGGCCGCCGGTGACGAGTCCCTGGCGCCCCAGAAGACACGCATCATGGGGCGCACCTCCTACCTGCTGGCCTGGTTCGGTGGCTGTGTCTCGATCGGGACCTTCACCATGGGCTCAAGCGTGGTCGGCACCCTGAACCTGATCCAGGCAACCCTGGCCATTGCCATCGGTTGCTTCGTGATCGGCATTGCCCTGGCCCTGAATGGCGCCGCCGGGTACAAGTACGGCATCCCCTTCATGGTCCAGGCACGCAGTTCGTTCGGCTTTCAGGGCACTCGCCTGCCGGGACTGGTACGCGCGGTTCCGGCCATCGTCTGGTACGGTTTTCAGAGCTGGATCGGTGCAGGAGCACTCAATCTGGTATCGGCGACCCTGTTCGGCTTCGATAACCTGATCGTGTTCTTCATCGGCTTCCAGTTCCTGCAGATCGGACTCTCGGTGCTCGGTTTCCAGGGCATCAAGTGGCTGGAGAACATCGGCAGCGCCTTCATCCTCGCCTCACTGGTGTACATGTTCTACAGCACCGTGGTGCGTTATGGCGATGTGCTGTCCGCCAATCTGCTGACCATGGAAGGCTCCTGGGGGCTGCCGTTCTGGGGAGCCACCATGCTGTTCCTCGGTATCTACAGCACCATGATGCTCAATGTCAGTGACTATTCCCGTGAGCACAAGGAAGGCACCGGACCAGGGCTGTTGACCACCATCTACGCCATGTCGATCCTGCCCTGCACGATGTTCATGGGCCTGATCGGTTTCATGGTGTCCGAGGCCACCGGCGTGGCCGACCCCATCAAGGTGTTTGCCAACGCAGTCGACAATACACCGCTGCTGATGACCACCCTGCTGTTCATCGCCTTCGCCCAGGTCACCACCAATGTGCTGAACAATGTGGTGCCGCCCACCTATGTACTGATGGACACCTTCAAGCTCAGCTACCGCAAGGCAACGGTGATCGTCGGTCTGTTGGCCTTTGCGACCTTCCCCTGGGAACTGGTCAAGGACGAATCCGCCGCCGGCCTGCAGGTCTTTGTACAGACCTACTCCGCCTTCCTTGGTCCGATCTTCGCGGTACTGGTGGTCGACTACTATCTGATCCGTCGCCGCACCCTCGACCTCGACAAGCTGTATGACGAGAACGGCCCCTATCGCGGCGTCAATCCCGCGGCCCTGGTCGCCACAGTGGTTGGTGTGGTGGCTGCCTTCAGCGCATCCACGGTGTCCTGGTACGCCAGCCTGATCCCGGCCGGCCTGACCTATCTGCTGCTGATGCGTCACTGGCAGGCCTGCCAGCGCTTCCGCAACTGAGCGCATGGCGCCCCGGGTTCCCTCGGGGCGCCTGCTCAGGCGCTCCTCAGCGACGGGCAACCACCCTTGCCGACGGAGACCTTTCTCGAGAACAACGACAATGAACGGAGCTCTTCCATCATGCACAAGCTTCCCTTTCTCATTTCGGGCCGCAAGTTGGCCACCTACGGCCTGCTGAGCGTCTGCCTCTGCGCCGCCTTCGCATCGACGGCAGGTGCCGCGAATGACACCACACCCGACCGCGCCATCGTACTGATCAATCCCAACTCGAATGCCGAGGCCACCCGCTCGATGGCCGAGCTGGCCCGGCTCGAGACCGAGGGCGTGGCAACCGTTATCGAGCGCAGCAACACCGATGCTCCAGCCCTGCTGACCACGCCTCAGGATATGATCGGCGCCGCCCCGGGTGTCGTCGCCATCGGTGTCGAAGCCGCCGGTGACGAACGCGTGGCCGCCATTATCGTGTCTGCCTTCAGCGACCCCGGGCTCGAGGAGCTGCGCGAGGAAGTTGATATTCCGGTGTTCGGCATCGGCGAGGAGGTCTTCCACGAGGCCGCACGAGGCGACCGCGAATTCGGCATCGTCACCGTCACCCCGGACGAGGCACTGATCGAGTCGTTCCGCCAGAAGGCTGCGTCCCTCGGCTATGAGCACCTCTACCGTGGCGTCAGGGTCACCCCGGGCGACCCCACCCAGCTGGTGCAATCCCCTGAAGCCCTCGATGCCGCCCTGGCAGAGGCGGTGCAGACCTCCATCGAGGAGGATGGCGCCCAGGCCGTGATCATGGGCGGTGGCCCGCTGTCGGCCTCCGCCCTTCGCCTGCAACCCCGCTTCGAGGTCCCGCTGGTGGTCGCCGTGAATGCTGCGGCCCGTGCAGCCGTCGCGGCCATTCAGGACAAGTAGTCGCTCTACGGCCCACCGCGGAGACCGCGGTGGGCCAACCTACACTGAGAGTGACGGCAGCACCCCGACTCAAGGCCCTCCCGAGCGGGCAGGCCATCCACAACAACCACAGCGCAAGGGCCTCTCTCATGAATGAGCAGGATCTCCACCTCGACACCTCGCGTGTCGATCCCTCTCTATACAACAAGGATCTCGCCCCGCTGCCCCATGACAAACGCAACTGGGGGGCTTTCGAGATATTCAATGTATGGTCCAACGACATCCAGAGTCTGTTCGGCTACACCCTGGCCGCGTCACTGTTCCTGACCTATAACCTGAGTGGCTGGGCGGTGATGGCAGCGATCATTCTCGCCGGGGTAATCGTGATGTTTCTCGTCAATCTGACCGGCTCACCCAGTGTCCGTTACGGGATCCCCTTTCCGGTCATGATCCGCGCCAGCATGGGCGTACGCGGCTCCAATCTGCCGGCACTACTGCGCGCTATTGTCGGGATCTTCTGGTATGGCGTGCAGACCTACTTCGCATCCACCGCGGTGACCCTGATGATCACGTCGCTCATCGGTACTGATGGTGGCGCAGGCATGCTGGGGCTGTCCCCCGTTGCCTGGCTGTCCTTCCTGGTGGTGTGGGTGTTCCAGATCGCCATCTTCTGGTCCGGTATCGAGCGCATCAAGCACTTCCTCAACTGGGCCGGACCGCTGGTTTATGTGGTGATGGTGCTTCTGATGATCGTCGTCTGGTGGCAGGCCGGTGACCAGTTGCTGCCCGCGGTGGGCGATATCTTCTCCGGCCAGGGTAACGGCATCGGTGGCATCCAGGCCTTCGCCGCCATCGTCGGCACCATGGTTGCCTACTTCGCCGCGGTGGTAATCAACTTCGGCGATTTCACTCGTTTCGTCACCACTGAACGGCAGATGAAGCTCGGTAACCTGCTGGGGCTGCCCCTGAACGTGGCCTTCTTCTCGTTCATCGCCCTGATCATCACCGCCGGTACCATGGTGCTGTTCGGCGAGGCGCTGACCAATCCCACCGATATCGTCGAGCGAGTGGATTCCCTGCCGTTGACGCTGCTCTCGGCCCTGACATTCTTTGCGGCCACGGTGGGCATCAACCTCGTCGCCAACTTCATTCCTCCGGCCTACGATCTGGCCAACCTGTTCCCGCGCCATATCAGCTTCCGCATCGGCGGTCTGATCACCGCCTGCGTGGCGCTGGTCGTCGGTGGGCTGTGGGTCTCGGTCATCAGCCAGATCGGCGTTCCCGGCTTCGTCAATGCGGTGGGGGCCATTGTCGCGCCCTTCTACGGCATCATTGTTGCCGACTACTATCTCATCAAGGGAGGCAAACTGGATGTTCAGGCGTTGTACTCGGCTCGGGAAGGCGATGCCTACACCTATACCAACGGCTGGAACCTGCGGGGACTGGCGGCCTTCGCCCTCGCTGCAATATTCTCGCTGTCGACGGTGATCGTGCCCGCGATGTCCAGTCTGTCTGGCTTCGGCTGGATGATCGGAGCCGCGCTGGGTGGCGTGTTCTATCTGGCTCTGATGCGTGGCCAGACGCGGGCGCTGAAGTCGCCTGCCTGACCCTGGCCCGTAGTCAGGAAATACGTCGCTCGGACGTAAATAGTTCGGGAGTAAGTTGTTCGAAAACAAGCTCGGGAACGATCAGCCGGGCGGCGCGCCATTCTGAAGGGATACACGCCGCCCAGTTGATCAGCGCGAGAAGATCTCGAACAGATCCGGAGCCTCGCTGTCCTCTTCGACAATGGACAGCGAGGCTTCGATCGCTTTCAGGTGCCGGCTCATGAAGGCCGCAGCGCGCTCGCCCTTGCCTTCGGCGAGGAAGTTGATCAGATCCTGGTGATCGTGGGATTCGCAGCCCAGATGGCCGGTGTTGCCGTACACCGCAAGAATCAGCGATGACCGCGAACACAGGCGGTCAACGAACTCCGCCAGAGTACGATTACCCGAAATACTGGCCAGGTAGGTATGAAAGCCTGCAGAAAGCCGAATCGCCTGGCTCTGCTCACCAACACGCAAGGCATCGCGCTCGCGTTGGGCCATGCGCCGCAATTCCTCGATGTCTGCCGCCGTGATACGCCGGGCAATCTCCGGTATCAGCCCACACTCGACCATCTGACGCGCATCAAAGACATCCTTGGCTTCCTCGGCTGTGGGCCGAGTCACGCTTGCCCCGCGACGAGGTGTCAGCGTGACCAGCTGTTCAAGCGCAAGGCGCTGCAGGATCTTGCGAATCCCGGTGCGGCTGACGCCGAACACCTCGGAAAGAGCATCTTCGCGAAGCCGTGCGCCGGGCTTGAGACGATGTTCGATGATGGCGTCACTGATGGAGCGATGGATGGCCTCATGGCGCTCGGCACCATCACCGTTCTTCCCCATTCTGGGGGATGATGCACCGGTAGCCTGAGGGGAAGCCTTCACCCGTTGATTCATCGACGCTCTCCTGTCAGTGCGCTATTGATCAGTCATGGCCTGTGCGGTGACCACTCCGGCCTTGAAGCCGGACCACCATCAACGGGCTCGAGCCTCGTATACCCTGGGTCCCATAAACCATAAGTCCCATATACCAGGAATCTCGCGTGCCTGGCCTGGCGTCGCGATCATTGTGCGATTGCTGCAGTTATCCCACGAGCCCAGTGTGGCGTGCCACAAGTATCAACGCCTATTGTATACGACATCTAGTGTGGTGTTTCGCAAGTTCATCGTATTTCAGAGTCATCAGACGCGCGAAAATCATGACAACCTGTGAGACACCACACCAGGCAAAAAGGCCTGCCACCGAAGTCGGGGCAGGCCAAAGGAGTCACAACACTTTACTGCAGAACCTTGCTGCAGGCGGCAGAGAAGGTTATTCGCTGCCCCAATTCGCGATCAGCTTGCGCTCATCATCGGTCATCTGGGTCAGGTTACCCAACGGCATATAGCCACTGGCAACAACCTGCTGGATGACCGCCTTCTGTTGCTCGGTCTGAGCTTCTGTCTCCAGTGCAACACCAGCGGGTGGAGCACTGAAGCCCGCATGCGTCGGTTGAGCCGCGTGGCAGGAGGCACAGCGCTCAACCACTACGGCATGTACGCTGGCCAGTGGCGTTGCGTCCGAGTCTTCTCCGCTGTCAGCGACTGCCTTCCCAGTGCCGCTCGAGGCTGAGGATTCGCTGGTCACGGCCGCGCTGGCTGCGCCTGATGTGCTGTCACTACTCAGACTCGGCGCGCCCAGACCAAAGGCCAGCAGGATCAGCACTACACCCGCGGCAGGATAGGCCGGCTTGTGGTGACCGGAGTGCATCAGCACGAAGTACTGACGAATCAGTGCTCCAGCGAAAATCAGCAGCGCCATGATCACCCAGGCCCAGTCATTGGTGTAGGCGAAGGAGTAATGGTTGCTGATCATCAGCAGCACCACCGGCAGCGTGAAGTAGGTGTTGTGCACCGAGCGCTGCTTGCCACGCTTGCCATCCAACGGGTTGGGAGTCTCGCCCGCCTGCATCGCCTTCACCATGCGACGCTGGCCGGGAATGATCCAGAAGAAGACGTTGGCCGACATGGCCGTTGCCATGACGGCACCGGTGAGCAGGAACGCCGCACGGCCGGAGAAGATGTGTACGCTCAACCAGGCAACGACCACCATCATCACCGCCACGGCGATACTCAGCAGGCCATCGCGATCCATGTTGGGACTGATGCGCTTGCACAGTTCGTTATAGACGACCCAGCCCCCGGCAAGAAACGCCAACGCCACCAGGTTGGCTTCCAAACCACTCAGGTTGGCGGCCCACTGCCAGGGGCTACCCGGGTTGACCAGGTAGAAACTGGGGTTGGCCATGTAGAGGATGACGAACAGGCCAAAACCCGACAGCCAGGTGACATAGGACTTCCAGAATGACCAGTGCAGGTCATCGGGTAGCTTTTCCGGTGCTGTCGCATACTTCTGGTTGTGGTAGAAGCCACCGCCGTGCACCGCCCACATCTCGCCGAAAACACCCTTGCGCCGATCTTCCTCGGCCTTGGGGGTCTTCAGTCCGTTGTCGAGCATGACGAAGTAGATGGATTCACCAATCCAGGCGATGGCCGCGATGACATGCAGCCAACGCAGCAGAAAGTTGGAGACGTCAAGCAAGTAGGAAGACATGACTTGTTCTCTGCCAGGAGTTGTTGTTGGGAAACGCAGCGATGGTCAAGACCATTCAGCCACGTCGGTCACGGGTTCAGCCGGTCACAGATGCAGCCGGTCAAGGGTGCTGTCGGTCACAAATTCAAGGGGCCGGTCAGCTACCGCGGTAGGTGGAATAGCTGTAGGGCGATACCAGTAGCGGGACATGGTAATGCTCACTGTCATCGGCAACCCCGAAGCGCAGCGGAATGCGGTCGAGGAAACGTGGCTCGCTGGCCTCGACGCCCTGGGCACGTAGATAGTCGCCGGCATGAAACACCAGTTCGTATTCGCCACGGGTAAAGGTATCGCCTTCCAGCAGGGGGGCGTCACAACGGCCATCGTCGTTGGTCACAGCCTCACCAAGGCGAATACGTTCATCGCCATTGATGCGGAAGATATCGATACGGATGCCCTTTCCCGGGCAGCCGCGAGAGGTGTCCAATACGTGTGTGGTCAAGCGTCCCATGGTGCTCCTCCTGCCATGCGAAATTATTGTCACTCGACGAATCGAGCCTATGGTGAACATGATTGATCTAAAGAAGGGTACATTTCAACCAATTTTTTGTATACATTTTATCCAGATGACGCCACCATTACTGAGCGACCCATCAACGACGGGCCATACACACGGTTATGGAGCACGGTCCGTAGAGAGCTGTCCATAGAACTCTCTGCAACTCGCTTTCACCGTTCTCGTCGACGATGCTTCTTTATCTATACTCTTCTTTCTACAACAGCAGGAGGCTTCATGGCCGCGCCGATTCTCGAGAAACGCCCGAGCCACATGGACAAGGCAACGTTCGTCGCTACCTATGGCGATGTCTTCGAGCACTCTGCCTGGGTCGCCGAGGAGGCCTGGCAGCGGGGCCTGGACGAACAGCATGACAATCCAGTCACGCTGGCGGAGCATATGGGACAGGTGCTGATCGATGCCGATGAACAGCGCCAGATGCAAGTCATTCTGGCCCACCCGGATCTGGCCGGTAAGGCAGCGGCAGCAGGCGAGCTGACCAATGACTCGACTCGCGAGCAGGCTGGTGCGGGCCTGGATCAATGCACCCAGGAAGAGCTCGAGCGCTTCACCCGGCTCAACAATGCCTACAAGGAACGCTTCGGCTTTCCCTTCATCATGGCGGTCAAGGGCGGCAACCGACACACCATCCTCGCCGCCTTCGAGGAGCGCCTGAACAATAACGTAGACCAGGAGCGTCGTGAGGCCGTTGCCCAGATCAACCGCATCGCACGCTTCCGGCTCGAGGATCGCGCCAGCTGAATGCTGAATACGACAACGGCCAGCCTCTCTCGGCTGGCCGTTGTCGATGAAGCGTCCGATTGCAGGCCCTTGCCTGCCGGTTCGATATCAACGTGGCAACTCACGATTGACATGGCAATCAAATGGCTCTTCCTGATCGATTTGATGATTGCCGTCGGCACTTACCTGTGCCGCGCTCAACTCAGCACAAGAGCTTGCCGGGTCAATAACTTCCTTCAATATCTGAGATACGCAGCGCCTGGCGTCCCAATCCATCATGCAGGTCCAGCATGCGCTCCCGCCATGCATGTACCGGGTCGGCATTGGATATGAGATCCGCAGTGGAGACGCTACGCGCCCACATGAAATTGCCGAATACCAGATAGTCACCGGCACCAGGCACATCGCCATCGATGAACTCGGTCTGATCAAGCAACCCCCGCAATGGCTCCAACGCCGCATCCAACTGCGCCAGGCCCCTGGCCGGCGAATGAAACTCTTCCAGACGACACCCGAAGCGCTTCTCACGGGTTTCGCGGAAGTAGTCACGATCCTTTGGATGAATGGCGTTGACCAGATCCATGATGATCGTGCGCATGATGCCCGGAGCCATGACCCGTTCCGCATGGAACTTGATGTAACGGACACGCGCTTCGGCGGTAGCATCACCCAGCAAGGAAGGCGTCTCCGGGTAGGCCTGATCCAGATAACGCATGATCTCGTAGCTGTCGACGACAGTCCGATCCCCATCCACCAATACCGGCACCTTGTCGTAGTTGGCAAACGCCAGTGCCTGCTTGTCGGTGAAATGCCATGCCCGGGTTTCCACATCCAGCCCCTTGTGGGCCAGTGCCAGCTTCACCCGCCAGCAGTAGGGAGAAAAGCGCAGCTCACTATCGCTGCCACACAGATCGTACAACACTCGTGACATTGGACTTGCCTCGCTCAGGGTCGATAGATGCATGGTGCCAGCATCAAGCGTTGAGACCAATGCCGGGAAGTCCTGGCTTGTTATCACAGGGCCTTATTAACATGGCAATCAAATAGCTCATCCTGATCGATGTGATTGTCGCCCGCACCACACTGGCGCAGATGCGCGGATCTGCTGGTGTGGTGCGTCTCGCGTCGGTCTGATGGCCGACGGCGGCACGTCCATGTGCCGCAACTCACCCAACATAAAAGCATGCCGGGCTAATAATATCCCGAGGCCAGGCACTTCATATCCCACCAATTTTGTCCATTAGTCTAACGGTCTGCCGCATCATGATGTCTTTCCCTCATCAATGACGTATCACAACTCTATGTTTTTATTAAACAATACAAGAATAAAACGGAACTCAATGCTTAGCAAGCATTGGTAAGACCAATTCACCAAGTATGGAACTGGAAGAATCTCGCGTTTATCGTGCAGCGAACGCTACACCGTGATCCGGTGGGCGGAAACTCATGAGATCGCTGACCACAAACGACAAGAGAACACCGACTGATGACTGATACGACCCTTGCGCTCCTGGCATTCGTGCCGCTGGTACTGGCAGGTATTCTGCTGATCGGCCTGCGCATGGCCGCCCGAGTGGCCATGCCTATCGTCCTTGTGGTGACCGCCGCCATTGCCCTGCTGGCCTGGGACATGACCGTGACCCGGGTCATCGCCTCGACACTACAGGGCCTGATCCTCACCGTGGCGATCCTGTGGATCATCTTCGGCGCCATCCTGCTGCTCAATACGCTAAAGCACTCGGGTGGCATTACCGCCATCCGTAATGGCTTTTCCGGTGTCAGTCCCGACCGCCGCGTGCAGGCAATCATTGTTGCCTGGCTATTCGGCTGTTTCATTGAAGGTGCTTCGGGCTTCGGAACTCCGGCGGCCGTCGCTGCTCCCTTGATGGTGGCATTGGGATTCCCGGCTCTGGCCGCCGTCACCGTAGGCATGATGATCCAGTCCACACCGGTCTCCTTCGGTGCTGTGGGTACGCCCATCGTGGTCGGGGTTGCCGGTGGCGTCGACCGTGTCGGCATCACCAGTACTCTGGAGACAGGTGGCTCCAGTTGGCTGGATTACTTCCACCTGATCGCCGCTGAAGTGGCACTGGTGCACGCTGTGGTAGGGGTCCTCATGCCACTGATCATGGTCATGATCATGGTGCGTTTCTTCGGCGCCAATCGTTCATGGAAGGAAGGGCTGGCCATTGCGCCCTTTGCCATCTTTGCCGGTGTCGCCTTCGTAGTGCCCTATGCCCTGGCGGGGGTTTTCCTCGGACCAGAGTTTCCATCGATGATCGGCGCCATGGTAGGCCTCGCCATCGTGGTGCCCGCGGCTCGACGTGGTTTTCTGATGCCCACCGAGAACTGGGACTTTCCGGACAGCCAGCAATGGCCCGACCACTGGATCGGCAAGCTGAGTATCAAGGCCGAGGAAGTCGTTGGTGAAACACGCATCTCCACCTTCATGGGCTGGCTACCCTATGTACTGCTGGCCGTGCTGCTGGTGCTGTCGCGCACTGTCGAACCCTTCAAGGCCGCACTGACCTCGTTCAGCCTCGGTGTTACCGACATCCTGGGTGAAAGCGGTGTGTCCGGTAGCGTCGAGCCGTTGTACCTGCCCGGCGGCATCCTGCTGATGGTGGTGTTGATCACCGCCGTGCTGCATCGCATGAAGGTCTCGGAACTCAGAAATGCCTTCGGAGAGTCAACTCGCACCCTGCTGGGCGCCGGTTTCGTGTTGATCTTCACCATTCCCATGGTGCGCATCCTGATCAACTCCGGCGTCAATGCTGCCGACCTGCCGTCGATGCCAGTCGCCATGGCGACCCTCGTCGCCAATAGTGTTGGTGAAATCTATCCACTGTTCGCTCCGACAGTGGGTGCACTTGGTGCCTTCATCGCCGGATCCAACACCGTTTCCAACCTGATGCTGTCGGACTTCCAGTTCAATGTTGCCCAGCAACTCGGTGTTTCCACTGCACTGATGATCGCTCTGCAGGCTGTTGGTGCCGCCGCCGGCAACATGATCGCCATCCACAATGTGGTGGCCGCCTCGGCTACCGTGGGGCTGCTGGGCCGCGAGGGGATTACCATCCGCAAGACCCTGTTGCCGACGCTGTACTACGTGATTGCCACAGGCCTGATCGGCCTGTTCGCCTTCCATGTACTGGGTGTCAGCGACCCGCTACTGAGTATTGGTCAGTGAATCCCGGCTGAACACCGCCTGATAGCTGCCTGGCGGGGGGTACCACGCCCCCTCGCCAGGGCCGCCCAGGCCTTGTCTTGAAAATCGACGAGCGACGGTCAGGCAAGGCGAAATCGGACGAAAAAGCGCAGTTTACTGGTCGTAAATGAGCATTTGAGAACGACTTCAACGCCGCATGACCGAGCGCAGACACTTTTCAGGCAGGCCCTAGACGATCAACTGCTGGTTGGCCAGCAAGGTCGCCAGATCCGTCTGCACATCGGTGAGTGTCACCAGTGTGGTCATCTTGTGAGTACTTCCCTCACTATCTCGATCAATGGCGATCTCGGTGTCGTTGCCCTTCACCATGACCCTGAGATACCTGGCGAGCTCATCCAGGTCAGGCCCACCATTGCCTGAACCATGAATCCCCGAGTCAGCCAGCAATTCATGCAGATCAATGTAATCCGCGTCCGCGCCGTAACCAACCGTGAAGCCACTGATCCGGTCCACACCATTACCACCGGTAGCATCGGCGGCATTCAGTAGATGCCAAGTCAGTAGATCACCGCCACCATTGCTGATAGTGAAGTGATCGTCGTTGGCAGTACTTGTCAGGTGATTGTCGGCCTCCCGGCTAGACACGGTATTACTTTCCATGACGGCTGTATCAATGGGTTTTGACTCGCTCTCGGCATCTTCACTCATCAGTAGGCGCTGCTGAACAGTCGCGACAGTTTCATAGCGGTTCCATTCAAAGTTATCCAGCACAACACCCATTCGTTCATTTTGACCATTGATACGAATATGGTCCACAACCTTTCCATCGTCTGCTGTATATTCAAACTTATAAACGACCGGGATCCCGCCTCCTGGATCAACAGCTTTCAGCTTCACCTGATCAATCATCAAATCATTTGAATCATAAACCTCCACATAGGAGTCATTATCCACAGAGTGATAATTAAAAGAAAAGTAATCCACTCTATACCCAAAATCTATTTCACCCACTGCTCCCTCAGCGATAACGACAACATTCCCATAATTTTCATTGAAGCCGAATGCCCACGCTTCTGAGCCACCAAAAGCCCTGCCGTCCTGAATACCAATGATTTTCATGCCTGAATCAAAAATATGTGATTCACCAGCATGTACCTGGTCTCTCAGGGGATCACTTTCAAAATCTTCCGATTCAGCTAGTTGCACTTCAAAGCGTCTACTGCCATTCGCCTGATTTCCGGCATCATCTTCAACCAGGACAGAAACCGTCTGATGACCGACCTCCAGATCTTTCACGTCCGCTGCTGGAACCCCCAGTCTCCAGGTACCATTGCTACTGACCCTGGTGATATGGATCTTACCGCCCAGGTCAAGAGTAAGGGTCTCTCCCTCCCTCAACCCAGTGGTGGTGCCGCTCAGGATTAGATCCTGCTGGTGTTCGACGGCATCGATGACATCATCCCCGGTGACGGCATCGATCGTCACGGTCGGCCTGGAGGTATCCACCGTCACCCCCCGCTGGCCATACCCGGTATTGCCCGCATCATCCGTGACCTCGGCCTTGAGGGCGTAACCACCATCCCTCAGCGACTTGATATCCCCCTCGCCAACGGTCAATGTCCAGTGGCCGTCGGCACCGACTTGCGTGGTGTGACGCTTACCGTTGAGCGTCAGGGTCAGCGTTTCTCCACCCTTCACCCCGCTGGCGGTGCCACTGATGCTCAGCGCCTGCTGATGTTCCACAGCGTTGATGGCATCATCCCCGGCGATGGTATGGATCGTCACGGTCGGC
>NZ_FRCA01000027.1 GCF_900142755.1 Halomonas cupida
TGCGGCACGTTCTTCGATGCAGAGTTCAGAATAGGACATGGGGCCAACACCTTACCGAATTGGTCAGGTGTTGCACTCAGACTTTGCGTCCAAGAGGTTTGAAAAAATCAGCAGCATCACTGTACTCACCTGCCCAAATATACCAGCCAGAACTACCATTTTCCGGGTCTTCACGGACCCCATAGATAGGAGATTCTTTAGCTGTATGGATAGCAACCCCAGCAATATCGCCAAGAGACGGGAAAATGACTTCTGATCCCGTCCTTTTACAAACCTCTTGTTGCTCATCTTGCAGATTCACCCTCTCCACCCCCTTCATATGATGTCTCTGAAAAAGGGGCATGTCTGTCAACCTTACATACCCGAACATCAGCGACAACATGGCTAAATATCATCCAGAGAGGTCTGAGTCTACACTTTCTGTCAGAATAATCACCACTCACCTAAGAGAAAATAAAAGCACTTCTTATGTTTAATTTCAGGGCAAGAAAAAATGAACCTGATGCAGCAACCCTGAACTTTCCAGCCCATTCCATCAATGGTAAAGAAGTAGCGTGAACAATGTGTCTCAAGCGACCCGTTAGAAGATCCGGTGATAGCTGAAAATCAGGCTACAGAATTTCTGTCGATATTTATCACATCCACCTCCATTTCTTCTAGCCGATCTTCAAATCTTTCCCATCCATATTGTCTGACGAACTCGCACTCTGCAGTTGTTATTGGCACTAGCCACATAAACAAAACTTCTTCTCCTTCAATCATGAATCCATACGATTCGTCGGGAAGCAAGAATGGAGGGGCTACATAAAGTGATGTAAATTCATGTCCTTCAAAAAGCTCTCCTTTTGGCCCGATAACATCCCCCCTCAAGAATGCTGTTCCCGATTTTTCCATCACAGTCACCACATCTTCTATGATAGATGGGATATGAAGAAAATCACACTCTCCAGGGAGGATAAAAAATAATTCACAACGCACATGTCTCCCGGAATTCCTCAATGGATATGGAGAATTGCTCAGCCCAAGTGATACATAGATATTAGCGTCGACTATGTAATCAGGGGTGGTCTTTACAACTTGCACATCGTTTGAAGGGGTGGATATCCTCCACCCCTTCTCCACCCTTCCGAAACTTGTCTCCATATGTTCGAAAAAGTCTTTCTTTATTTTCGATTCCCCTCCGACATGTTGCATCTCGGACATTTTAGAATCACTCCTTCTTGATAGTTATCTATAACTTGAGGGCGCGACACATCATCCGGAAATTCTCGATTTGACCAAGGTTCAGGATCATGGTCGATATGCCAGTCTCTGGGCCCTTCGCCCGGCGCAACTCTGACCTCTGTCCCGCAGCTAGGACATAGACGTCCACCAGTTGGGCCTTCACTAGCGTTTTCCCATGTGCTTCTGACAGTCCCTCTACGCCAAGAAGTTCGGCTAGTAACTTGCCCTCGCTCGTTGGTTCCTCTCACCAACCCCAACGGATCCACCCACCCGGTAGGGTTGGGTGCGTACATATACAGGTTTTCGCCACCTGCCAAGCCTATCGGATCCTGAGTGGTGAAGCGACCGATCTGCGGGTCGTAGTAGCGGAACCGGTTGTAATGCAGCCCGGTTTCTTCGTCGTGGTACTGGCCCTGGAAGCGGAAGGGGTTGTCGGT
>NZ_FRCA01000015.1 GCF_900142755.1 Halomonas cupida
AACCGGTACTAATGGTCCGTGAGGCTTGACCATATAACACCCAAGTGGTTTTGGTCGATGACGCACGAAATTTACGATTGACCGGATACAGAGACGTATCACGTCGGCATGATCTACACCCTTTTCGCCTGACGACCATAGCGAGTGTGAACCACCTGATCCCTTGCCGAACTCAGTAGTGAAACCGCTCAGCGCCGATGGTAGTGTGGGGTCTCCCCATGTGAGAGTAGGTCATCGTCAGGCATCTATTCGAAAAAATCCCCCGGATACGTCCGGGGGATTTTTTTTGCTTCGAGCGCCGAGCACGCTGGGCTCGGGCCGCGTGCGGTTCCGTGCCCCCATGTTGCTCGAAGCTCGTTGCTTGCCAACCCCGGTCATCGAGCGATGGTCGGGGTTTTCGCCTTCTGTGGCAGGCCACGAGCCTCGAGCACGCTACGCTCGGGCTGTGAGCAGTGCCGTGCCACCATGCAGCTCGAAGCTCGAAGCTCGAAGCTCGAAGCTCATCAAGCCACATCCTCGAGCATGGCGGCAGCAATCAGCTTCCTGGTGTAGTCGGTCTGCGGGTCGGCAAAGATCTGTTCTGTGCTGCCCTGTTCCACCACGGCGCCTTCCTTCATTACCAGCACCGTATCCGATAGCGCTCGAACCACGGCGAGATCGTGGCTGATGAACAGGTAAGTCAGCCCGTACTTGTCCTGGAGGTCACGCAACAGCTCGATGACCGTTACCTGTACCGAGCGATCGAGTGCTGAAGTGGGCTCGTCGAGCAGCAGGAAGTCCGGTTTCAGCACCAGGGCGCGGGCAATGGCGATACGCTGACGCTGGCCGCCGGAGAATTCGTGGGGGTAGCGATTACGCATGCCCGGGTCGAGACGTACCTCCTCCAGAGCCGCCATCACCTGAGACTCGCGTTCGGCGCGACTGAGGTGCGGAGCGTGTACCTTGAGGCCTTCACCGATGACATCGCCCACTGTCAGGCGTGGTGAGAGCGAGCCATATGGATCCTGGAACACCACCTGGAGTCGTGAGCGCAGAGGGCGCATTTCGGCCTTGTCGAGCGTGTCGAGCCGGGTATCCTCAAAGCGTATCTCACCCTTGCTCTTGAGTAGCCGCAGCAGCGCCCGGCCCAGTGTCGACTTGCCCGAGCCGGACTCGCCGACGATTCCGACGGTCTGGCCACGGCGAATATTCAAGTCGATGCCCTTCACCGCCTCGAAATAGTCGCTGGGGCCGAACCAGCGTTTCTTGATCGCGAAGCGCACACGTACATTCCTTGCCTCCAGCAGCATGGGCTGGCTGTCGGATACGACTGCCTTGCGTCCATGAGGCTCGGCATCGATCAGCATGCGAGTGTATTCATGCTGTGGGGCACGGAAGACCTCTGTGGTGTCCCCCTGTTCGACCAGCTCGCCATGGCGCATCACACAGACGCGGTCAGCGAAGTGACGCACGATGGTCAGGTCATGGGTGACGAACAGGATCGCCATCCCATAACGCCGCTGCAGGCCCTTGAGCAGCTCGAGGATCTGGGCCTGGACGGTGACATCCAGAGCCGTGGTGGGTTCATCGGCGATCAACAATTCGGGCTCGCCGGCCAGTGCCATGGCGATCATCACCCGCTGCCGCTGGCCGCCGGACAGCTCGTGGGGAAAGCTGTCGATGCGCCGGTGTGGCTCGGGAATTCCCACCTGCTCCAATAGTTCGATGGCTTTGGCACGTGCGGGCTTGCCCTTGAGGCCCTTGTGACGATCCAGCACTTCACGGATCTGCTGACCGATACGGTGTAGTGGGTTCAACGATGTCATCGGTTCCTGGAAGATCATGGCGATCTCACCGCCACGAATCCGGCGCATGCGCTTCGCGGTGGCACCGAGCAGTTCCTCCCCCTGGAAACGAATGCTGCCGCTGGCCTTCGCCAACTCCGGTAGCAGCCGCATGATCGCGGTGGAGGTGACTGATTTTCCGGAGCCGGATTCTCCGACCAGGGCAAGGGTCTCGCCGGGCTCCAGTTGAAAATTGATGCCCTTGACGGCCTCGACGCTGCCATGGGGCAGCTCGAACTGCACCGCGAGGTCAGCGACCTCAAGCAGGGGGCCGCTGGCGGGACGGGATGGGTGTTCAGTCATGCTGGCTACTCCTTGGTGTCACCGTCAGCGAGTCTTGGGGTCCAGGGCGTCGCGCAATCCGTCGCCGAGGAAGTTGAGACAGAACAGGGTCACGGCGAGGAACACTGATGGCACCAGCAGCATCCAGGGTTCGGTCTGCATGGATTCGGTGCCTTCGGAGATCAGCACCCCCCAACTGGTCAGTGGTTCCTGTACCCCGAGGCCGAGGAAGGACAGGAAGCTTTCCAGCAGAATGACCTTGGGTACCGTCAGAGTGACATAGACGATGACCGGGCCTATCGCATTGGGGATCAGGTGACGGGTGACGATCTTGCCATCCTTGACGCCGAGGGCATGGGCGGCCTCGATGAACTCGCGTTGCTTCAGTGCCAGCGTCTGGCCGCGCACGATGCGTGCCATATCCAGCCACTCGACGGCACCGATGGCGGCATAGATCAGGAAGATATTGCGCCCGAATACCACCATCAGCAGGATCACCAGGAACATGAAGGGCAGTGAATACATGATGTCGACAAAGCGCATCATCAGGTTGTCGAGGCGTCCACCGACATAGCCGGAGATGGCGCCGTACAGCACGCCGATCACCAGACTCACGAAGGTGGCCACCAGTGCCACGGACAGGGAAATCTGGCCGCCGTAGAGGGTGCGGGTCAGCAGGTCGCGGCCGTTGGCGTCGGTGCCCAGCAGATGCCAGCCCTCCAGCGTCGGCGCGCTACTGAAGGCGTTCCAATCAACCTCGGCCAGCCCCCAGGGGCTCAGCATGGGACCCAGGAAGCAGGCCAGTGCCATCAGGCCAAGCAGCGCGAGACTGACCATGGCTGCGCGGTTCTGTGACAGTCGACGCCAGGCGTCACGTCCGAGACTGTCACCTGCAGGAGCAATTGTCTGATTCAGGGTATCGGTAGTCATGGCTCAGTCGTCGTAGCGGATCTGTGGATCGAGGGCGGAATAGATCAGGTCAACGATCAGGTTCATCAGCACGATCAGGGCGCCATAGAAGACCACGGTACCCATCACCAGGGTGTAGTCTCGGTTCAGTGCGCCCTGTACGAAGTAACGACCAATGCCGGGAATGCCGAAGATCTGCTCGATGACCACCGAGCCGGTGATGATGCCGGCGATGGCCGGGCCGAGATAGGAGGTCACCGGTAACAGCGCCGGGCGCATGGCATGGCGCCATACCACCTCGGTTTCTGTCAGTCCCTTGGCACGGGCGGTGCGGATATAGTGACTGCCGAGCACCTCGATCATGCTTGCCCGCATCATGCGGGCGATGTAGGCAATCTGAGGGACGGCCAGCGCGACGATCGGCAGGATCATGTTGGGTAGCGCTCCATCATTCCAGCCACCCGCCGGTAGCCACTGGAGCAGCACACCGAAGACCAGTGCCAGCAACGGCGCAATCACGAAGTTGGGCACGGCGATGCCGGCCAGCGCCAGGCCCATCACTGTGTAGTCGATGCCGGTGTTGCGCCTCAGGGCAGCGATGACGCCCAGTGGTAATCCCACCAGTAGAGCCAGCAGAATGGCCAGCCCGCCGATTTCGAGACTGACCGGGAAGCCCTGCATGATCAGTTCGGTGACAGTGAAGTCCTTGTACTTGAACGAGGGGCCGAAATCGCCCTGCACCAGATTGCCGAGGTAACGGGCATACTGCTGCCAGAGCGGCTCATCGAGATGGTAGGCGGCCATCAGGTTGGCCTCGATCTGCGGCGGTAGGCTGCGCTCGCCATCGAAGGGACCGCCCGGTGCCACTCGCATCAGGAAGAAGGCGATGGTAATCACGACCAGCATCGTGGGAATCGCCTGCAACAGGCGTTTCAGGGTGTACTTGAGCATTGCGCCAGAGTCCTCCTTGATTACTGGCTGGTGTCATTCTGCGTCTTGAGAGAGACGTAGCGCAGTGGATGTACATCGAGCGGCGTGCTCTGCCAGCCCCGTACGTGAGGGGCCACCAGATGCACGCTGACGTAGTCGTAGATGGGCAGCAGCACATTGGCATCCAGCAGGCGCTGCTCCGCTGAACCGACCAACTGGCGTCGACGCTGTGGGTCGAGTTCGGCGCTGCTCCGGCGGACCAGGTCGTCGTACTCCTCATCGTGAAAGCCGGTGCTGCGCGCCGCGGACCCACCCGAGGCATAGGCATTGAGGAAGTCGTAGGCATCGTCGACCGTGGCGATCAACCCGTAGCGGGCCAGTTCAAAATCGGCCTGACGTACCGTGGCGTAGTGCACTGCCGCCTCGCGGTTGATCAGCTCCAGTTCGATCCCCAGCGGCTTCCACATGGCAGCGATGGCTACGGCGATCTTGCGATGATCGTCCAGGGTGTTGTACGCCAGGCTCAACTGCAGCGGGTGTTCTGGTCCATAACCGGCTTCATCGAGCAGCTGTTCGGCACGTGCCAGGCGTTGTTCCATTGGCCAGTCGGCAAAGGCCAGACGGGAGTCGGGCGCACCACTGACCGCGCGCGGCACGTACCACCAGGAGGGTGTCTGACCGATGCCCAGCAACTGGTCGGTGATCACTTCGCGACGCAGGGCCAGATTGAGCGCCTCGCGCACACGAGTATCGGCCAGAGGCGTACCTTCGCGCAGGTTGATCATGTAGAAGTAGCTGCCCAGCAATGGGCCGACCTGCAGCGACTCTGGAAGATGCTGCTGGACCCAGTCGAAGCGTGCCGAGGGCACCCCCGAGTAGGAGATATCCAGATCGCCGGCGCGAAAGCGGTTGAGAGCGGAGGCGGGATCTTCAATGGCATGGAAGGTGATGCCGTCGAGGGCGACTTCATCCACGGCGTAATAGTGCGGGTTACGCGCGACGTCGATGTGATCCTGAGGGCGCCAGTCCGTGAGCACAAAGGGACCGCTGGAGACCATGACACCTGGACGTGTCCAGTCGGTGCCACTGCTCAGCAGGTGCTCGGGCAGTGGTGCTGCTTCGCTCATTGCCAGGGCCTGAACAAACCAGGCCGTTGGTTCGACCAGTCGAATTTCCAGCGTATGGTCGTCTAGTGCGGTGACGCCGAGACTCTCGCCATCCACCTTTCCGGCATTGATCTCCCGGGCGCCGACGATCGGATAGTACAGGTTGGCGTTATGGTTGGCTGTGGCGGGATCCAGCACACGGCGAAGGGCAAACACCGCATCGTCGGCAGTGATCGGCTCACCATCCGACCAGAGTGCCTCGCGCAGGTGGAAGGTGTAGCGCTTGCCATCCTCGGAGACCTCCCAGCGTTCGGCGAGGCCGGGCTCGAGGCTGCCATCCGGTGCATAGTTGAGCAATCGATCGAACAGACTGCGGGTGATGCGAGTTTCCCAGTTGCCATTGACCTTCTGTGGGTCGAGGGTTCCGGGCTCGGCGCCATTACCGACCTGCAGGGTGGCACTGGCTGCCGTCGTACTGATCACTGTCGTACTGAGCGCAAGTGATGCCGTCAGTGCGAGACGGCGGATCATGTCCCAGGGGGACATATCTCTGAAAGACATATCTTTGGAAGACACAGGACCATTCCTCCCCAGCGCAGCAGGGGCGTGGCTGCCGTGCGGGCAGAGTCCGGCCCCGCTGCGCTTGATGGGTTGAATTCAGGGATTACTCGTCGATGGAGATCCAGCGCGACGGATGGTCGTCGTCGATATTGTCTTCCCAACCGGAGAGGGCCGGGTTCACCAGGTTGCGCGACACGTAATAGAGCATGGGGATCAGGGCGTTGTCGGCGAGCGCTGTGGCTTCGGCCTGTTCCATCAGCGCTTCACGCTCGTCGGCATCCAGCGTCATGGCCGCCTGATGGTAGAGCTCGTCGTACTCGGCACTGGAGTAAGCGCCGTAGTTGTTGCCGGCACCGGTGCGCAGCAGCGCCAGATAATTTTCGGCGTCGTTGTAGTCGGCGATCCAGCCGGCGCGAGCGATGTCGAAATCGCCCTGAGCAATGGTCTGGTAATGCACCGTGGCTTCGGAGTTGACCAGTTCGACCTCGACGCCCAGCGGCCGCCACATGGACGACACGGCCACGGCAATCTTCTTGTGCTCGTCGGTGGTGTTGTAGCGAAGGCGCAGTCGCAGCGGATTCTCCGAGCTGTATCCAGCCTCCTCCATCAACTCCTGTGCACGCTCCATACGGGCATTCATGTCATCGGTAATGTCGTTGCCATCGGCATCGCGGAAGGTCACGTTCTGAGCGTCGTAATGCTCGATACCCTCGGGGACAAAGGATAGCGATGGCAGGAAGGTGCCCTGCAGAATCTGCTGGGCGATCACCTCTCGGCGTACCGCCATGCTGAGCGCCTCACGCACCCGCGGGTCGGTGGTCGGATGTCCCTCACGGTGGTTGAAGACGTAATAGTAGCTGCCGAGATAAGGCGCCATGTGAGTGGCGTCGGGAATCTGTTCCTTGAGCAGCGAGTACATGCTCGAGGCATACTCGCGCATGATGTCCAGTTCACCCGCACGAAAACGCGAGACCCCGGCATTGCGGTCCTCGATGGTGTGGTAGCGCACGCCATCAAGGGCGACTTCATCGGCCTCGTAGTATTCGGGGTTCTTTCTGGTCGTGATTCGCGACTGTGAGATCCATTCGGTCGGCGTAAAGGCGCCATTGGTGACGATGTTGTCCAGGTCGACGTAGTCCTGCCCGAACTCCTGCCAGGTGTGCAACGGTTGCGGGTAGGTGGTGTAGTGGGTGAGTAGCTGGATGAAGTAGGGCGTCGGGGCATTGAGATGAACGACCAGGGTCCGTGGGTCGACTGCTTCCACCCCCAGCTCTTCAAGAGGCTTGTCGCCGGTATTCACGGCTTCTGCGTTGACTACGGGATAGAGCTGATAGGCGTACTTGGAGGCACTGGCCGGGTCGAGTAGGTGGCGCCAGCCGAACACGAAATCATCGGCGGTAACCGGCTCTCCATCGGACCAGCGAGCATCCTCGCGCAGGTGGAAGGTGTAGGTCCTGCCATCCTCGGAAACGTCCCAACTGGCGGCCATGCCCGGTAGAATCTCACCGTCCGGTGACTCCTTCACCAGGCCCTCGTAGACATCCATCAGCACCTGTGACTCCCAGATGCCGCCGGAAATCTTCGAGGTGTCGAAGGAGGCCAGTTCGCCGGTGACACCGATATCCAGGGTGGCAGCCAGACTGGCGGGGGCGAGTGTAAGGCCTGCGAGGCCGATGGCGGAGACCAGCGCCGTGCGGCGCAACCAGGTATTGCGTGAGAGAGACATCGTCATGACTTCCTTGCACGTTGATGGTTATTGTTGTGCGGCGCGCTATCCAGCAGCGCGGACAGCCGTGCCCGCTTTGGTTGTTCCAGCCCTCGCATGGGCCTCCTGCTGTGGCCCATGGTGATGACCCAGGCTCTGGCCGGTCGTGGTCACTGTGGTTACGGCACTTGGGACTGAGCACCTGGGACTGAGCACTTGAGACTGAGCACTTGAGACTGAATGTACAAGACCATCGCGCCAGGGCCGCAACGCTGTCCAGACGAAAATTCTCATAGCGCATTACGTTTCGTCGATGATGGCGGGCAAACCTTATCTGGCGCAGCGCTTCTGGGCGCCGCGGGTGGCGTTGGAACAGGATGAACCTGGGAGACACCACACCTGGAATTGGCTACAATATTTGCCCTTTTTCAGGGCCAGACGATGGTCCTGCCATTTCCCCTGTGGATAGGCGATTCCCATGTTGGAAACCAACCCGATTCATAACCTCATCAAGGACCTGTCTGAGCGGACAGAAGTCCTGAGGGGGTATCTTTGACTATGCCGAGAAGAAGGATCGGCTAGAGGAAGTCTCCCGCGAGCTCGAGGACCCGGGGGTCTGGAACGACCCGGACTATGCCCAGAAACTGGGCAAGGAGCGCGCATCGCTGGAGATGGTCGTGGCCACCATCGACGAACTCGATCAGGGACTGGGTGATAGCCGCGACCTGCTCGAACTGGCCGAAATGGAAGACGACGAGGATACCGTCAGCGAAGTCGAGCGTGAGCTCGAGGCGCTGAAGACCAACCTCGAGAAGCTCGAGTTCCGGCGTATGTTCTCCGGCGAAATGGACCCGAACAACGCCTACCTCGATATTCAGGCCGGTTCCGGTGGCACCGAGGCTCAGGACTGGGCCAACATGCTGCTGCGCATGTATCTGCGCTGGGCCGAGAGTCACGGCTTCAAGGCTGAGATCTCCGAGCTGTCGGCGGGCGAGGTTGCGGGTATCAAGTCTGCTACTGTGCACATCCAGGGCGACTACGCCTTCGGCTGGCTGCGTACCGAGACCGGCGTGCATCGCCTGGTACGCAAGAGTCCCTTTGATTCCGGTGGACGCCGTCATACGTCCTTCGCCTCGGTGTTCCTGTCACCGGAGATCGACGACAGCTTCGAGGTCGAGATCAATCCGGCGGATCTGCGTGTGGATACCTACCGTTCCAGTGGCGCCGGCGGACAGCACGTCAACACCACCGACTCTGCGGTGCGAATCACCCACGAACCGAGTGGCGTGGTGGTGTCCTGTCAGAGCCAGCGTAGCCAGCATGCCAACCGCGACTTTGCCATGAAGCAATTGAAGGCCAAGCTGTGGGAAGTGGAGATGCAGAAGCGCAACGCCGCCAAACAGGAAGCCGAGGATGCCAAGGCAGACATCGGCTGGGGCAGCCAGATTCGCTCCTATGTGCTGGATGACCAGCGCATCAAGGATCTGCGTACCTCCGTGCAGAGCAGCAACTGTGACAAGGTGCTTGATGGCGACCTCGATGATTTCATCGTCGCCAGCCTGAAACAGGGGCTTTAAGGCGCTACCCGTGGCAACCTGTAGCCTCGCCGCACAGCAGCGTGCGGGGCTACATTGATTTCCATCGTTCTCGATCTTGCCATTTTCACCGTCTCCCTCGAGGAGCCCCGGAAACGATACATCGCGTTTCCGCCAGCGATACGAGACAACTTCTGATACAGGACACTGGCCATGGCCAACCAGGATATTCCCACCACTAGTTCTTCCACTACAGGGGATGCCGCTCAGGAAGAAAACCGCCTGATCGCCGAGCGTCGTGCCAAGCTGGCCGCTCGTCGCCAGTTGGTTGCCGAGAAGGGTGGCAGCGTATTCCCCAATGACTTCCGTCGCGACAGCCTGGCCGCTGAACTGCAGGCTGAACTGGGCGACCGAGACAAGGACGAGCTGGAGTCGCTCGGCCGTGCTGCCGCTGTGGCAGGCCGGGTGATGCGTAAACGTGGTCCCTTCATCGTGATTCAGGATGTCAGCGGGCAGATTCAGCTGTATGTCGACAAGAAGGGGCTGCCGGCGGAAGTGTTGGACGACATCAAGGGCTGGGATATCGGTGACATCGTGGCGGGACGCGGTCCTGTGCACAAGTCCGGCAAGGGCGACCTGTACGTGATGATGCAGGAAGCGCAACTGCTGACCAAGAGCCTGCGCCCGCTGCCGGACAAGTTTCATGGTCTCACCGACATGGAAGCGCGCTATCGCCAGCGTTATGTCGACCTGATCATGAATCCGGATTCGCGTCGTGTATTCGAAACGCGTGCGGCCATCATCAGCGCCATGCGCCGGTTCTTCGAGGATCGCGGCTTCATGGAAGTCGAGACGCCGATGCTGCAGCCGATTCCCGGCGGTGCAACGGCACGTCCGTTCACCACCCACCACAATGCGCTGGATATCGATATGTATCTGCGTATTGCCCCGGAGCTGTATCTCAAGCGGCTGGTGGTGGGCGGCTTCGAGCGGGTATTCGAGATCAATCGCAACTTCCGCAATGAAGGCCTGTCCACGCGTCACAATCCCGAGTTCACCATGGTCGAGTTCTACTGGGCCTATGTCGACTACCGGGCACTGATCGATCTGACCGAGCAGATGCTGCGCGAGATTGCCCAGAAGGTGTTGGGTACCACGACCCTGAACTACCAGGGGGCCAGCTATGACCTGGGCCAGCCGTTTGTGCGCATGACCCTGCGTGAAGCTATTCTGGCTCATGGCGAGGGCATCTCTGGCGCGGACATCGACGATCTCGAGGCGGCGAGGGCGCTGGCAGCGCGCCTCGGCATTCAGGTCAAGGATGGCTGGGGCCTCGGCAAGCTGCAGACAGAGATCTTCGAGGAAGTCGCTGAGTCGAAGCTCGACCAGCCGACCTTCATCACCGAGTATCCCGCCGAGGTCAGCCCGCTGGCGAGGCGCAGCGATGCCAACCCCTTTGTCACCGACCGTTTCGAGTTCTTTGTCGGTGGACGCGAGATCGCCAACGGCTTCTCCGAGCTCAATGATGCCGAGGATCAAGCCGAGCGCTTCCAGGCCCAGGTGGCCGAGAAGGATGCCGGTGACCTGGAAGCCATGTACTACGATGCGGATTATGTCCGCGCACTGGAGGTTGGCTTGCCGCCGACCGCCGGTGAAGGCATTGGTATCGACCGACTGGTGATGCTGTTCACCGATAGTCCATCGATTCGTGATGTCCTGCTGTTCCCGGCCATGCGCCCTGAGGTAGCCGAGTAAGCTCAAGCGTCACTGCCGGCATTGCCAGCGGAGTTTACCGCTGGCAATGATCCGGCGTAGTAAGCGCTGGTAAGGGAGCAACAGAGCGCACATAATGGCTGCGTTTCGACGTCGAGGAGACTGTGATGAAACTGCTCAACCGCTCCGCCCTGAGCGTCAGGCCGACCCAGCATTTCGTTGACTGGATCAATGCGCTTGAACCGACGGTAGGCGATGATGACCTCACTCTTGCTGATGTCGAGCGCGAGAGCACTGTCTATCTGATTCCCGAGATGGATACGAGGGAAGCACTGGACGCCTTCGTTCGCGAGCGTTACCTCGATGTGCTTGAAAGCGAACTGCGTGCCTGGGAAGAAGACGAACGACAGTGGCCGGAGACACTCGATTGGGCCCTGTTCGAGCGTTTTCTACAGGTCGAGCACAGCTATCTGGCGGTAGATCTCGATAATGAGGTAGCGCTGGAAATCGCTGAAGTGGATGACGAATTGCTGGTCGATCTCGACCAGGATTGATGGTGTTCGGCAGACATGGCCATGGGGCGTGATCGCAGCCCACTACATGCCTCTCGGACGGGCCCCGAGGTATCCTCGCGGGGCCTTCTGCTCAGCGAGACCGCCTGCCTGGCGGGACCTTCTGTCTGGATAATTGGTCAGCATGGCTCTTCTGAGTGTCTATTTCCGAGTGCCTGTTTCCGAGTGCCTATTCAGGCCAGGGCTTGAGCCACACTGCGCCTGTGCTCTTTACAGGATGTTGTGGAGTCTGAATCGGACTGCTGTTTTCGATCGACTATTCTGTAGCTCGTAGCTCGTAGCTCGTAGCTCGTAGCTCGTAACCGCTTTCCCCGTGCCATGCCGATGGATACTGTGCATGAGTCGTTTATTCTCTGATCGTGAAGGTGATGATGGCCTGCCTGGTGGCGAGCGCCGTCTGGCCGTGATCGCGCTGGTGCTCGGTACCCTGATGGCGGTCGTCGACACCACCATGATCAATATTGCCCTGCCATCAATGGCACGCGATCTCGATATCTCCCCTTCACGGGCCATCTGGATCACCAACCTGTTTCAGGTGGTCTGTGCGGCCATGTTGCTGGTATTTGCCGCCGCCAGTGAGCTGCTCAGCCGACGCAAGGTCTATGTCGGCGGTATCGGGCTGTTCACCCTGGCTGCCCTGGGCAGTGCGCTGGCGCCCAATTTCGAGACGCTGCTGGTGTTCCGAGCCCTGCAGGGTGTCGGTGCCGCAGCGACTCTGTCGATTGGTCCGTCGCTGTATCGCATGATCTTTCCCTCACGACTGCTCGGCAGTGCACTGGGTCTGTCCTCGCTGGTGGTGGCGGCCGGCTATGCAGCCGGGCCGTCGATCGGCGGTCTGATCCTGTCGGTGGCCCGCTGGCCCTGGCTGTTTGCGCTCAACCTACCTCTCGGTCTGGCGGCGGTGGTCATGGCCTGGCGAGCTCTCCCGCGTGAGGCGCCCCGTGAAGGCAATTTCGACGCCATCGGTGCCGTCTCGTCGATGCTGATGCTGGGCGGGCTGTTCATGGCCATGGATGCAGTCGGTCACCGGGCGCCGTTGCTCGAGATCGTCGGCTGGGTGGCGCTGACCTGCACAGCGATGCTGGGCTTTGTGTGTCGTCAACGGCGTGCCAGCCATCCGCTGCTACCGCTCAGTCTGTTCCGCGAACCACGCTTTCGGCTGGCGGTCGGCGCTCAGGGAACGGCCTTCATCGGTCAGGGGCTGACGTTCGTTGCGCTGTCTTTTCTGTACCAGCAGGAAATGGGGTTCTCGGCGTTGCATACCGCCTGGTTATTCACTCCCTGGCCGTTGACCATCATGCTGGTCGGCCCGCTTGCCGGTCGCCTGGCGGATCGCTTCAATCCCGCTCTGGTGGCGACCCTGGGACTGGTGTTGCTGTTGATGGGACTGGTGAGTCTGGCCTCGCTACCGGCAGATGCCGGGGTTCTGGATAGTCTGTGGCGCACGGCATTGTGTGGAGCAGGGTTCGGCCTGTTCCAGCCACCCAACAATCGTGAGCTGATGACCAGCGTGCCGCTGGCGCGCAGTGCCAATGCATCGGGCGTCATGAGTACCACACGTACAGTAGGGCAGTCGCTGGGTGTCGCACTGGTGGGGCTGTGTCTCGCCGCAGGCACGGGTGTCCAGCAGGCGCTGTGGATCGGAGCCGCGACCACGCTACTGGCATTGTGCATCAGCATCGTTCGTGTAGGACGTGCCGGGCGAGCGCATGGAGAGGCGCGCGCGCTACGGGCTTCGTAGATGTCGGGTCAACAGCGTACAATGATTGTCAGGGAATGAGACTGTGCAGGACACAGTGTCACCCGTCGAGACAGTCCATTGCAGCTCATCACCTGCAGGCGCCATGGATGCAGCTGTCAGGGAACTGTCGAGGCGTTCAGCTTCCTGCTGGGTTCCATTCTCCCTGTTTCGAGAACCACTCACCTATTCGAGAACCGATATGAGCATTCAGGCGACCATCGAAGATAAACTCAAGGCGCTGGAGCCCACCGAGTTGGTGGTCGAGAACGAGAGCCACATGCACAATGTGCCGCCGAATTCCGAGACTCACTTCAAGGTCACTCTGGTGTCGGAGCGCTTTGTCGGATTGATGCCGGTCAAGCGCCACCAGCAGATCTACGCGTTACTGGCCGATGAGCTTTCCGGCCCGGTGCATGCGCTGGCGCTGCACCTTTATACCCCTCAGGAATGGTCAGCTCGCGGAGGAGCACGTCCCGACTCTCCCAACTGCCTGGGTGGTGGGCGCTCGTGACAGCAGAGCCGACACGGCTGGCCTATCTGGACGCCATGGGGCTGACCGCGTGGACCGCCCGCTACCAGTTGCCCAATGCCCTGGCGACACCGGTCTGCGACTGGCCGGAGCAGGAAGCACCGCAACCTGTCCAGGCCAGGGCAGGAGCCGAGAGCCTGCACGCACTGCTGGATGACACTGCTCCGAAGGCGGCGCCGAATTCTGAAGCGTCGCCTGCCGCCGAGGCCAGTGCCCGATCCGGTCGTTCCCAGCGCAAGGCTCGTGCTCTGTTGGGGGATATTGCGCCCCTTGAGGCCGAGCAGGAGCCTGGTGGCAATGCGGCGGCTGGAGAAGTAGAGGCGGTGCCGGAAACGGCAGCCGAAAGTGCTGAAGCGCTGCGTTTCGAGTGCCAGGTATGCTGTCTGGATGGGCGCTGGCTGCTGATGGTGGCACAGTCACAGCCACTGGATGCCGAGTGTCAGCGCCTGCTGCTGAATCTGCTGCGTGCCGCCGGAGTTCAGGCGACACAGCGCCCGGGGTTCGAGTCACTGCGCTGGCCTCTGGAAGAGGGGCTGCCGGTGCATCAGCCCCTGGCCGAGGCTCGTCAGGGACTCAAGGCTTTCGTGGCCGGTCGTCGTCGACGTGGCTGGGAGCCGGAGCGGGTGTTGCTGTTCGGTGAGAGCGAGGTGCTGCAGAGCGTGGTCGATGCCGGTGATAGTGACCACAGCCGCAGTCTGGCACTGCCGCTGTGGCAGGGGCCAGGCCTGCAGGAACTGCTCGGCAGCGCTGAAGCCAAGCGGGCCCTGTGGCCACGCATTCAGGCATGGCGTCAACAATGGCTGGGTGGGGCGCAACAGAGTGACTGAGGTGGTTCTGCTGGAGCCTTCCGACCTGCCGGACCTGATGGCGCTGGAGCAGGCTCAGGAAGTGGCGGTGTCCACACCGGCCTCGTTGAGCGCGGCGCTGTCCAGCAGTCCAGACGAGATGCGGCATCAGGTTTTCGGCGCCCGTTCCGAGGAGGGCCGGTTGCTGGGATATGCGATGCTGGCGCTGCAACCCTTTGATGCCGAATTGGAAGCCATTCTGGTGGCAAGTGAGGCGCGACGTCAGGGGATTGCCGGGCGCTTGCTCGACAGGGTGGTCACCGCCGCCCGTGATCAGCAGCTCGAACGGCTGCTACTGGAAGTGCGGGCCGGTAATCAGGCAGCGATCGCCCTGTATCGAGCGGCGGGCTTTCAGCTGGATGGAGTCCGCAAGGGGTATTATCCTCCAGGCCCAGCCGCAGGCGCTTATCCTCCAGGCCCAGCCGCTTCATCCCCAACCGCAAGCTCCGGGCTGCGCGAGGATGCGTGGTTGATGTCGCTTGACTTGAATTCTTGTTAACCCGGCATGCTTTCATGTTGGGTTAATGGCGGCACATGGACGCGCCGCCGTCGGCAGGGCACACGAATGCGGAGGGACTCAGTATGAGTCCCTCCGCATCATTGTTTCGGTAAGCCTTGCTGCTGCCGACCTGGACCGAGTGAGTCGGCTGTGCTCGACCTAGACCGAATGAGCCGGCTGTGCCGCTGCCTGCGGCTGACTGCCATCGACCTCGTCGAGCTTACCGAGCAAGGACGTCAGGCGACGCTCCCAATCCTCGCGCTCCTGCTTGAGGCGGGTATTTTCCTCGCGCAGCTCCTCGGCTTCCATCTTCAGCAATTCCAGAGCCTCAACAGCGCTGGTGACTTTCTGTTCGAGCTGGTTGAAGAGTTCAGTGCTCATCCTTGTCTCCTGCATGACATTCGTTCAGGCGCGCAGAGCGCGCATCGGGAAGCAGTGGATGAATGGCCGAGCGAATCGCTCACCGAGGCATTCAGGCAGTGTTTCCTGGAGCATGAGCGTAACGCTGTGAGGCGACAGGAACAAGCGTCGCGGCTGGGCGACGTCAAGGTCGTGACCTGGATGCTCGTTGCGATCAATCCATGCTGCGCTGATAGAGCCGTGCATGGCTGTCTCCGGCGCGCAGCTCGCGATGCAATTGCCAGGTGTCGGGCACCTCGACCTCCAGTCCGGACTCGACCTCCAGGTAGATCCAGCTTCGCGGGGCCAGCCAGGCGGAAGCTTCGAGGGTGGCACAGCACGGCTCCGCCAGGCCGAGACGGAAGGGAGGGTCGAGCAGCACCAGTGAGTAGGGCGCATTCGGCGTCGTGTTCTGGAGCCAGGCAATGGCGTCGGTGTTGATGACCTGGCCTTGAGTGATGCCGAGGGTTGCCAGGTTCTGTTCGATCAACTCGGCCACCTGACGATCACTTTCGATGAACGTTGCCTCGCGAGCGCCGCGTGACAGGGCCTCGAAGCCCAGAGCACCGGTGCCGGCAAACAGGTCCAATACCCGGGCAGCGTAGAGCTCCCCAGTCAGCCAGTTGAACAGGGTTTCGCGTACGCGATCGGGAGTTGGGCGCAGACCGGGCTTATCGAGCACGGGCAGCAGACGACGTCGATGGTCGCCCCCGATGATGCGCAGCTGGCCTGGTCGCGATGCATTGCGCGAGGTGCGGGCCGGGCGAGAAGAAGAGCGTTTTCGTGTCATGGGTTGCGATTCTACTGGAAACGCAGCCGTTATTAACGTGTCAATCAAATGGATCACCCTGTTCAATTCGATTGTCGCCTTGATGGTCGACGGCGGTGTTTCCTGTGCCGTAATTACCCCAGCACCAGAGCTTGCTGGGTTGATAACCCGACAGATTTGCGTGCCGAGTGAATAATTCAGTGCTTCAGGCATCGCCTGTTGTCCACAGTGACGGGCCGCAATGGTAGGATGTGTCGGTTCGTTCACCGGCTGAGGTGTTGGTCTTCCATGTTCGGATTTTTGAAACGCAAGAAGAAGCCCGACGTTCAGGAGCAGGCGCAGAGCGCCCTGCCCGAGAGCGCCGAGCAGGCCGATGAGACGGCTGTACAGGACGAGGTGGACGTTGATGCGTCGCAGGACACTCGTCCCGCCGAGGCTGAAAAGGCCAGGGTTGAAGAGCCCCCGGTTGAGGAGACCAGAGCCGAGGAGACCGAGGCTCGGGATGCTCTCGAATCGCCAGCTCCGGCTGATGAGCCACAGGGCGAGGAGACATCGCTGGATGAGCCGGTGGTCGAGGCGGCTGCGTCGCCTGATGGCACGCAGACGACATCCTCCCGTGAGGCTGAGTCGGCGCCAGAGCGTCAGCGGCCCGAGTCCGAGCCTCCGGCAGAGGTCACGGAGCTCGAACAGGGCTCGATGATTGTCGAGCCGACAGTTGGCCAGGTTTCCGACAAGCCTGCATTGCAGGAGAAGCCGGCGCTGCAGGACAAGCCGCGTAGCGAGAAGAAGGGCTGGTTTGCGCGTATGCGTGACGGCCTTGGCAAGACTCGAGCGAATCTGAGTGATGGTCTGGCGGATCTGTTCCTGGGCCGCAAGCAGATAGACGATGACCTGATCGAAGAGCTGGAGACCCAGCTGTTGATGGCGGATGTCGGCATCGATGCCACGTCCGAGATCATCGGGTCGCTTGCCGATCGGGTATCGCGCAAGGAGCTCAATGATCCGGATGCACTGTATCGAGCGTTGCAGGAGGAACTGGCCAATATTCTGGCGCCGGTTTCCCAGCCGCTGGCCATACCGAACAGCGGTGAAGGGCCCTTCGTGATCCTGGTTGTCGGTGTCAATGGGGTGGGCAAGACCACCACCATCGGCAAGTTGACCCAGCGCTTCCAGCGTGAAGGCAAGAGCGTCATGCTCGCCGCCGGTGACACTTTCCGTGCGGCGGCGGTGGAGCAGCTCAAGGTCTGGGGCGAGCGCAACAATGTGCCGGTGGTTGCTCAGCACACCGGTGCCGACAGTGCGTCGGTCATCTTCGATGCGGTGTCGGCAGCACGTGCACGCAAGGTCGATGTGTTGATCGCGGATACGGCTGGGCGCCTGCACAACAAGAGCCATCTGATGGAGGAGCTCAAGAAGGTCCATCGGGTAATGGGCAAGATTGATGCCGGCGCACCCCACGAAGTCATGCTGGTGCTTGACGCTGGTACCGGTCAGAACGCCCTGTCCCAGGCGGCGACCTTCAACGAGGCGGTACCGGTGACCGGCATCACTTTGACCAAGCTCGATGGCACGGCCAAGGGCGGCATTATCTTTGCGCTGGCGCAGCAGCTCAAGACGCCGATTCGCTTCATCGGAGTCGGGGAGACCCTCGACGATCTGCGGCCATTCGAGGCCAGCGAGTTTGTCGATGCCCTGTTCGATCAACGCTCGGGTGATGCCAACGAATGATCGAGTTCGATAACGTCGGCAAGCGTTACGGTGGTCGTTTCGATGCGCTGGCTCATTTGAGCTTTCGCATCGAGCGGGGGGAGATGGTGTTCCTCACCGGACATTCCGGCGCCGGCAAGAGTTCGCTGCTGAGGCTGGTCATGCGCCTGGAGCGCCCCTCGCGGGGCCGGGTGCTGGTCGCCGGTCACGATATCGACCGCCTGCACCACAGTCAGCTGCCGTTCTATCGGCGCCAGATCGGAGTGGTGTTCCAGGATCACCAGTTGCTGTTTGATCGCTCGATCTATCACAACGTCGCCCTGCCGCTGGAAATCCGTGGCCTGTCTCCGCGCGATACCGCACGCCGGGTGCGCGCGGCGCTGGACAAGGTCGGGCTGCTGCATCGCGAGAAGGCCCTGCCTATCGAACTTTCCGGTGGGGAACAGCAACGTGTGGGCATTGCGCGGGCGGTGGTCAACAAACCATCGCTGCTGCTGGCAGATGAACCCACCGGTAACCTCGACCCACAGCTGTCGGCGGACATCATGGCGCTGTTCGAAGATTTTCATCACATTGGTACTACCGTCATGATTGCCAGTCACGACCTGGCGCTGATTGCACGTTTGCGCCATCGTACGCTGCGGCTTCGGGACGGTCGCCTGGTGGCCGATGAGGAGGGGGCATGAGCAAGGCCGGTGAGCGCCAGCAGGTGACACGTCCACGTGGGGCTCGTCAGCAGTCAGTCGAGACTCAGGCTCAGTGGCAGGCATGGAGCCGACATCACCGCGCCATGTGTAGCGACAGTCTGCGCCGGTTGGTCAAGCAGCCGGTGGGCAGCCTGTTGACCATGCTGGCGATTGCCATTGCGCTGGTGTTGCCCAGTGCCCTGTGGCTGACCCTCGACAGTGCCCGCCTGGTCAGTGCCGAACTGGACGCCAGTGCCACCCTGACCGCCTACCTCGAAAGCCGTGTTGATGAAGGGGAAGCCGGGCGCATCCAGCAGGCCCTCGAGGCTCAGCCGGATATTGCTGCAACGCGCTTGATCACCGCCAGTGAGGGAATGGAGGAGTTCCAGCAGGCACTGGGACTGGAAGATGCCCTGGCGCGTCTGGATACCAATCCGCTACCGGCAACGGTCGTCATTACCCCCACTGATCCGCTACCGGAGAAGATGCGGGCCCTGGCCGAACGGCTGGGCGAGATGAGCGGGGTCGAGGAAGTTCGCCTGGATCTGGCCTGGGTCGAGCGGTTGCGCCAGTTGACGGAGGTCGGGCGGCGAGTGACCTTCGCCCTGGCGGTGCTTTTCGGTCTGGGCGTGTTGCTGGTGGTCGGCAATACCATTCGTCTCGCCGTGGAGAACCGCCGCAAGGAGATCGAGGTGGTGACGCTGATTGGTGCCACCCACGCCTTCGTGCGTCGTCCGTTTCTCTACAGCGGTGCCTGGTATGGCATGGGGGGAGGGCTCATCGCCCTGCTGCTGTTGACTCTGGGGAGCGACTGGCTGGCAACACCAGTGGCAGCACTGGCGGAGAGTTACGGTGCGCACTACACCTTGCCGAACCTGGGTCTCGTTGGCTCTACAACACTGCTCAGCTGTAGTACAATATTGGGCTGGTTGGGTGCATGGATAGCGGTCAGTCGCCATCTGGCGGGCATCAAGCCCCGCTGAATCCGGCCCCGACAGAATGCTCGTTATCTCGATAACCCTGTTATCCAGTAAGCGAATTGCGATATCTGCGACTAAAGGGGAACTTTCACCGTTCATCGTTCTCCAATGGGTCGTCCAGACATCATGTTGGTCTTCAAGGAGACAACCTGCACATGAGCAACAGTCTTCTGCCGGTCGGTCATCTTTCTCCGGGTCATGACCTCAATGGCTATATCCAGGCAGTCAACCGCATCGCCGTATTGAGTGCCGATGAGGAGCGTGAGCTTGCCTGGCGTCTCCAGGACGAGGGCGACCTCGACGCGGCTCGTCGTCTGGTCATGTCCCATTTGCGTTTTGTCGTGCACATTGCACGCAGTTACTCCGGTTATGGGCTCCCCCAGGCGGACCTTATCCAGGAAGGCAATGTCGGCCTGATGAAGGCCGTCAAGCGCTTCGATCCGAATCAAGGCGTGCGTCTGGTGTCTTTTGCCGTGCACTGGATCAAGGCGGAAATCCACGAGTTCGTGCTGCGCAACTGGCGTATCGTCAAGATCGCTACCACCAAGGCCCAGCGCAAGCTGTTCTTCAACCTGCGTGGCGCCAAGAAGCGTCTGGCCTGGCTGAACAACGACGAGGTTGATGCCATTGCGCGTGATCTCGACGTCAAGCCGGAAGTCGTGCGTGAGATGGAAGGCCGCCTGGCCTCCCACGATGCCGGCTTTGACGCGGGTCCCAGCGATGATGAGGAGAGTGCCTACCAGGCACCGGCGCATTATCTCGACGATGCCAGTCTGGATCCGGCAGCTCAGCTCGAGGACAGCGATTGGGAAGAGGATTCGTCCCGTCGCCTGCAGGGTGCCCTTGCGTCTCTCGATGAGCGCTCGCGCAATATCCTGGTGCAGCGTTGGTTGTCGGAGAACAAGGCAACCCTGCATGAGCTGGCCGATGTCTATGGTGTCTCAGCCGAGCGTATTCGTCAGCTCGAGAAGAACGCCATGAAGAAGGTGCGTGAGCAATTGGGCGACGCCATGATGGCGGCCTGATACGCAGTCTCTGATTAGCGCACGATAAGCAACGCCCGGACCTCAGGTCCGGGCGTTGCTCGTTTCTAGCCTGTATCAGGCGGGTACCGAAGCCCCGCGCAACAGTTGGGTGGAAATGGCCTGCCACTGGTCTTCCCAGTGTACGGTAGGGCGGTGCCGGTAGTCGCTGCGTACGAACTGGGCGATGCGACCCTCAATCAATGCACTGAGCAGGTTGGCCCCGGCAGTGGCGGGAATGGCCGGGCGCCGCCCTTCACGCAGCTCGGCTTCACGCAGTACCTGCTTGAACTGTGTCTCGAGGCGCTCGAACAGTTGATGGATGCGCAGTCGCAGGCGGGCGGTCTCGCCGGTCAGGACGTCGCCACCGAGTAGCCGGGATAACCCGGGGTTCTTCTCGGCAAACGCCAGTACCAGCGCCGTGATGTGATAACAGCGCGGCAGCGCCTGCTGATGATCGTCGAGGATCCGGGTGATGCGTTCGAACAGGCTTTCCTCAATGAAACTGATCAGGCCCTCATACATGCGAGCCTTGCTGGGGAAATGGCGATATAGGGCTGCTTCCGACACGCCAACCTGACGAGCCAGCGCGGCGATGGTGATGCGCTTGCCGCTGTCTTCCTCCAGCATCAGGGCCAGCGCCTGCAGAATCTGCTCTCTGCGACTGGGTGGTGTAATTGCCTGCGTCATAGATTGATTCTTTATGTTTGATGCCGCCGGATCAAGCCGGCGGGCAATGTTCCCTGGTCATTGACCGGCCACCCACGGGTAGCCGGTCAGCCCTGTCCCTGCTGCTCGACCTCCGGCCCGGTATTGGTGATCAAGGTCCCGACGCCGGCATTGGTGAAGATCTCGAGTAGTGTAGCGTGTGGCACGCGACCATCGACGATGTGTGCACTGACCACGCCTTCCTTGACCGCATCCAGAGCACAGCGGATTTTCGGCAGCATGCCGCCATGGATGGTGCCATCGGCGATCAGCTCATCGACTTCAGCGGTACTCAGACCTGTCATCACCTCGCCATCACGGTTCATCAAGCCAGCGACATTGGTCAGCAGCATCAGCTTCTCGGCGTTCAGTGCCTCGGCTACCTTGCCGGCAACGAGGTCGGCATTGATGTTGTAGCTGTTGCCATCAGCGTCGACCCCGATGGGGGCGATCACGGGGATGAAGTCGCGGGCGGCGAGCATCTCGATCAAGTCGGTGGAGACATGCTCCACTTCGCCGACATGGCCGATATCGATGATCTCCGGGGCGGTCATTTCCGGTGTCTGGTGCTTGACCTGGAGCTTGCGTGCCTGGATCTGACGCCCGTCCTTGCCGGTCAGGCCGATAGCCTTGCCGCCGCACTGGTTGATCTGGTTGACGATCTCCTTGTTGACCAGTCCACCGAGTACCATCTCGACCACATCCATGGTCTCGGAGTCGGTAACACGCATACCGCCCACGAAGCGTGATTCGATCTGCAGTCGCTCCAGCAGCTCGCCAATCTGTGGACCGCCGCCATGGACCACAACCGGATTGATACCGACTTCCTTCATCAGCACCATGTCGCGGGCGAAGGAGTCAATCAGCGCGTCTTCGGTCATGGCATTGCCGCCATACTTGACGACCACTGTCTTGCCGGAGAAGCGCTGGATATAGGGGAGAGCCTCGGAGAGGATCTCTACCACCAGGCGCGGATCGCGAGCCTGTTCGCTCATGGGGGTCATGTCTCCTTGTCGTCTTGCTGCTGCTGTTGTCTTGTTGCTGCCATCTGTCCTGCGGCTGGCGGGACGACTCTGTTCCTGAGTTCAGGTTCAGAACGGGTCGGGCAGCGTCAGGTTTGGGGTAATGTCAGAGCCGGATCAACGTCAGCCAGGGCCGTGGCGAAACGGTCGCGAATTCGGGTCAGGGCCGCCTCGCTCTCACCTTCGAAGCGCAACACCAGCATGGGAGTGGTGTTGGATGCGCGGCACAATCCCCAGCCATCGGCATAGTCGACACGAATGCCGTCGAGAGTGGTCTTGATGCCATCCTCGCCGAAGTTGCCCTGCTGCGCCAGACGAGTGACCAGGCCGAACTTGGTTTCGTCGGTGACCTCGATATTGATCTCCGGCGTGCTCAGGTTCTGGGGATAGCGGTCGAAGAAGGCATCAGCATCGCCGTCGTAGTGTGACAGGATCTCGAGCAGGCGAGCGGCGCCGTACATGCCATCATCAAAACCGTACCAGCGTTCCTTGAAGAAGATATGGCCGCTCATTTCACCGGCCAACAGGGCGCCGGTTTCCTTCATGCGAGCCTTGATCAGCGAATGACCGGTGCGCCACATCTCTGGAGTGCCACCGGCGCCCTCGATGACGTCGATCAGCTTGCCGGTGCATTTGACGTCGAAGATCACCCGGGCTCCCGGGTTGCGGTCGAGCATGTCCTCGGCAAAGGCCATCAGCAGGTGGTCCGGGTAGATCAGGCGTCCTCGAGGCGTGATGACACCGAGACGGTCGCCATCACCATCAAAGGCCAGACCGATATCTGCCTGGTGCTCAGCGACAGCCTTGATCAGATCCTCAAGGTTTTCGGGCTTGCCCGGATCCGGATGATGGTTGGGGAAAGTGCCATCAATCTCGTCGAACAGTGCAATGGTCTCGGCGCCCAGTTGCTCGATCAGCCTGGGGCCCAGCTCACCGGCGACACCGTTGCCGCAGTCGACTACCGCCTTGAGGCGGCGCCCCGGCGTGATGTCGCCGAGGATGCGCTCCAGGTAGAGGCTGCGTACATCCTGCTGGCTGACGGTACCCTGACCGCTACGCAGGTTGCCGCTGGTGATACGCTCGTACAGTGAGGTGATGGCATCGCCATACAGGGCGTCCCTGCCGAGTACCATCTTCAGGCCATTGTAATCCGGTGGGTTGTGACTGCCGGTCAGCATGACTCCAGAGGTGGCGCCTTCGAGCACGTTGGTGGCGAAGTACAGCACGGGGGTTGGAACCATGCCGATATCAATCACATCGCAGCCGCTGGCCGCCAGGCCACGGATCAGGGCGGTCTGCAGGCGAGGGCCCGACAGTCGGCCATCACGTGCGACCACAATGCGTGTTTCGCCGCGCTCCTGGGCCTCGCTGCCGATGGCCTGGCCGATAACCTCGACATTCTCTTCGGTCAAGGTGTCGTCGACAACGCCACGAATATCGTAGGCACGGAAGATAGTGGCTGGAACCTGGGGCATGAAAGCCTTCCTCTGATTGACCATGTACCGGGTATTGCTATGCACTGATGTTGGCCAGGTACTGATGTTGGCCAAGTACTTATGTGGATTCGGGGGAGCCCGTGTTCTCTGCTGGGCTCCGCGGGTCTCGGCGGTGTCAGTGCCGCCCGGAACTGCCGAACCCGCCGCCGCCTCGCAGACTTTCGCTGAAGTCATCGACGATCTCGAGCTCGGCCTGAACCACGGGGACGATGACGTACTGGGCCATGCGCTCGAAAGGCTCGAGGGTGAAGGTGCTGTGGCCACGGTTCCAGACCGAGACCATCAGTTCGCCCTGGTAATCGGAGTCGATCAGGCCGACCAGGTTGCCGAGCACGATGCCGTGTTTATGGCCGAGGCCGGAACGCGGCAGGATCATACCGGCCAGCCCGGGATCGGCAATATGGATGGAGAGGCCAGTACGCACCAGTTCGGTCTGGCCCGGCTCGAGGGTCAGTGGCTGATCGAGCAGCGCGTGTAGATCCATCCCGGCGGAGCCCTCGGTGGCATAGCGCGGCATGCGGTCCTTGAGGCGTTCGTCGAGAATCTTGACCGCCAGGCGAGGGCGTGAGGGCGTTGCAGACGAAGGTTTTGAAGACATTGCAAGGGTTCCTGGTGGAGGGAGCCGAGCGGAGGCAAGGCAAGCCTCGCCGGCTCTCCCGGTAGTCAAATCATGAAGAGCTTGTATGGCGAGGCTGGCGCTGCGCCAGGCAGTCTAGAGCACGGGTGATCACCGCCTGGGCCAGTTGTGTCTTGGGCTGTGGCGCTTCTGCCTGGCGGGCAATGCCATCGCCGTTACGCCACAGCAGGATGGCAGCATTGTCATCACTGCCGAACCCCAGATCCTGTCGGGAAACATCGTTGGCTATGATCATGTCCAGTCCCTTGCGCTCCAGCTTGGCCTGGGCGTACTGCTCGACATCGCGTGTTTCGGCGGCAAATCCTACCACCATGGGCGCGTCGGCAAGGGCTGAAATTGTCGCAATGATGTCCGGATTCTTGATCAGCCTCAGGGTAAGTCCCTGTTCACCCTCGACCTTCTTTATCTTGTGTTCGGCAGCAGCAGCGGCGCGATAGTCGGCCACAGCAGCACAGCCGATGAAGATGTCACAGTCACTGGCGAGGTCCTGTGCAGCCTCGAGCATCTGTTGGGCCGTTTCCACATCGATGCGGGTCACCCCGGCTGGGGTGGGCAGAGTGACCGGTCCGGCAATCAGCGTGACTCGAGCGCCGCTGTTGCGAGCCGCTTCGGCAAGAGCAAAGCCCATCTTGCCGGAACTGTGGTTGGACAGGTAACGCACCGGGTCCAGCGGCTCACGGGTCGGGCCGGCGGTGATCACGATATGTCGGCCATGTCCCGCGCCATCCTGATCAACCTCTCGCTGATCAACAGGGGGTGATGAACCCAGCAGTACAGCGGCAATCTCCTCCGGCTCCAGCATGCGCCCCGGCCCAACATCACCACAGGCCTGGTCTCCCTGGCCCGGGCCCAGCAGTGTCCAGCCGTCGCTGCTCAGTTGCGCGACGTTACGCTGGGTGGCGGGGTTGCGCCACATGGCTTGATTCATCGCTGGGGCCAGCAGTTTCTCGGCATCGCTGGCCAGGCACAGCGTAGTCAAGAGGTCATCGGCCTGGCCCTGGGCGAGTCGCGCCATGAGGTCGGCGGTGGCCGGGGCGATCAGAATGCGATCGGCCCAGCGCGCCAGCTCGATATGGCCCATGCCCAGCTCGGCAGCAGGATCCAGCAACGAGGTACGGACGGCGCGTCCGGTCAGGGCCTGCAGGGTCAAGGGGGTGATGAAGGCCTGAGCGCCCTCGGTCATCACCACCTGTACCTCACAGCCTGCCTGCACCAGCAGACGGGCCAGAAAGGCGCTCTTGTAGGCGGCGATGCCGGCACTGATGCCGAGCAGCACGCGTCGTCCCGGAACAGCGGGCCGTGGACGAACTGTTGGGGATGGCAGATCAGGGGCTGACATGGGGAGTCCCGCACAGATAATCGACCTCATACCTTACCACTGGTCCGGGATCATGCGTAGCCGCGCAGAGGGACAGCGGCTGTCCTTCGACCGTCTAGACTGATGGGTAGCGGCCATGGAAGGTCGCGGAACGGCACCGGGCAATACAGGGTGCCGGATGGAAAAAAGGGGGACACGGATGTCGATACGCCAATGGCCGGAGACCGAGCGGCCGAGAGAGAAGTTGATTCGTCATGGAGCGGCGGCGCTGAGTGACGCCGAGTTGCTGGCGATTATCCTGCGTGTGGGGACGGCAGGAAGATCCGCGGTGGATCTGGCCAGGGAGGTATTGGTGGCGCTTGGTGGGTTGAGGCCATTGATGGAGGCTGATCTTGAACGACTCAGCGCCCTGCGTGGTCTGGGATCGGCCACCTGGGCGCAGCTGCAGGCCGGTCAGGAAATGTCGCGTCGTCACCTGGCCTGTCAACTTGACAGGGGCGAGGCCCTGACGGCTCCGAACCTGGTGCGCCGCTATCTTACCGCTCAGTTGCGGCATCTCGACCACGAGGTGTTCGCGGCGATCTTTCTCGATACCCAGCATCGGGTAATCCGTTTCGAGATATTGTTTCAAGGCACATTGGACAGCGCCTCGGTCTACCCGCGAGAAGTGGCCAGACGCGCCTTGGCGCTGGGAGCAGGGGCATTGATACTGGCCCACAACCACCCGTCCGGTGTGGCCGAGCCCAGCGATGCCGACCGTCGTATCACCGAGCGACTACGCGAAGCGCTGGTGCTGTTCGATATTCGTGTGCTGGATCATTTTGTGGTCGGAGATGGAGAAGTGGTGTCCTTTGCCGAGCGAGGATGGGTATAATGGCGGCTATGCTCGAGAGTCGTTGTGCGTTCTGGGTTGCCGACGACTTTCGCTGTCGAGCAAGGAATCAGGAAGCTCCGCCCCGTGTATCGGGGCGGAGTCGTGTGTTGCAGCTTTTTCCGGCGTTTTTCTTGCCTGTAGGGCAGGGGTCTGGTATAAAGTGCACCCTTTGAATTCCCTTGGGTCAAAAGCACGGGGCTTATAACATGGGCTGAAGGCTCATGCCATGGCTGGAGGTGCCGTCGCGACACGTTTGCCAGACATCTGGTCCTCGTTTCGCTGCAGTCCTCGCTCTTCCCGGTTTGCCCGACAGGTTTTGAACAACTCGCCACGCGGTTGGAGGCTTCCATGTCCAAAGTATGTCAGGTTACCGGCAAGCGCCCGGTGACTGGTAACAATGTTTCACACTCCCAGCGCAAGACTCGTCGTCGTTTCTTGCCGAACCTGCACTCTCATCGTTTCTGGGTCGAGTCCGAAAAGCGTTTCGTGACCCTGCGCGTTTCCTCCAAGGGCATGCGCATCATCGACAAGAAGGGCATCGATGAGGTGCTCAGCGATATCCGCAAGCGCGGCGAAGCTGTCTAAGCCGAGCTGACGACGTTCCACGCGACTTTCTGGGAGAAACGAAATGCGTGACAAGATTCGTATGGTGTCAAGCGCCGGTACTGGCCACTTCTACACCACCGACAAGAACAAGCGTAACACTCCGGACAAGCTGGAAATGAAGAAGTTTGACCCGGTTGTTCGCAAGCACGTGATGTACAAGGAAGCCAAGATCAAGTAAGGCGAATCCACTGGCCCGCGTGGCCAGTTGATCAGCAGCTTGATGCTCTGCTTCCTCCGCAGGCGAAGCGCCTGTCTCGAGAACCCGGCCCGCAGGTCGGGTTCTTGCGTATGGCGAGGCCTCTGCTCACGCCCTTTCCATCAGCCGCCGAGATAGCCGATGCCGGAACTGCCCGAGGTTGAAACGACGAGACGCGGTATTGCGCCTCATGTCGAGGGGCGCGAGATTCGTGAGGTCATCGTGCGCGAGTCGCGCCTGCGCCTGCCGGTGCCGGACGATCTTGTGGACCGTCTGGTCGGTGCACGTTTCGATCGCCTGGCGCGGCGTGCCAAGTATCTTCTGTTGCCGTTGCAGGATGGCGACGATGCTCATCTTGAGCGCGGCACCCTGATCTGGCATCTGGGTATGTCCGGCAGCTTGCGTATCGTGCGTCTGGGGGACCTGCCCAGAAAACACGACCACGTTGACCTGGTGCTCGATGATGGCGGCATATTGCGCTATCACGACCCGCGACGTTTCGGCTTTGTCGACTGGCTACAGGGTTCTGTCGCCAATGATCCGAGGCTGGCGAAGCTGGGGCCGGAGCCGTTGTCCGAGGCCTTTGATGGTGCGCGGTTGTTCGAGATGTCGCGTGGCCGGCGTATCGCCGTGAAGCCCTTTCTGATGGACAACACCGTTGTTGTCGGCGTGGGCAATATCTATGCTGCCGAGGCACTGTTTCTTGCCGGCATCGACCCACGTCGTGCCGCCGGACGCATCTCGCGCGAGCGCTATGATCGTCTGGCTGCGGCCTGTCGAGAAGTGCTGGCAGCGGCTATTACCCAGGGGGGTACCACCCTGCGCGATTTTGTCGGTGGTACCGGCGAGCCGGGCTATTTTGCCCAGCGCCTCAATGTCTATGGCCGGGATGGAGAACCCTGCCGACGCTGTGGTGCTGAATTGCGTCTGGTGACACTGGGGCAGAGAGCCAGCGTATTCTGCGCGGCCTGCCAGAATTGACATCGGGGCTGCCATTTCTCCCTCCCCCCGTCCAAGGAATCTGATTATCGTGACTCGCTCACTGCGCCTGAAGAAGAATGCCGACCGCCGTATCAAGGCCGGTCACCTGTGGCTGTATTCCAATGAGATCGATATTGCCGAGACACCGCTCAAGGGATTCCAGGCGGGAGAGCAGGCGATCATCGAGGAGGCCAATGGCAGAGCCATCGGCCTGGCCTACGTCAACCCCAACTCGCTGATCTGTGCGCGTGTGGTGTCGCGGGACCCGAGCATGCGTCTCGACCGCTCGCTGCTGGTGCACCGTCTCAAGCAGGCACTGGCACTGCGCCAGCGTCTGTTCGCCGAACCCTTCTATCGGCTGGTACATGGCGAGGCCGATCTGCTGCCCGGACTGGTCATCGACCGCTTCGATGATGTGGTGGTGGTCCAGCTCAACACCTTCGGTATGGAAGCGGTGAAGGATGAACTGCTGGACGCGCTGGACAAGGTCATTGCACCGTCCTGTGTGGTGCTGCGCAATGACACCAGTGGACGCCGTCAGGAAGGCCTCGAGCAGCAGATCGAGGTGGTCAAGGGCACGCTACCTGAGCAGGTGTTGCTGCGCGAGAATGGCGTGACCTTCGCTGCGGCGGTGCTCGACGGACAGAAGACCGGCTGGTTCTATGATCATCGCGTCAACCGTGCCTGGCTCAACCAGCATGTAGCCGGCAAGCGCGTACTTGACCTGTTCAGCTACATTGGTGGCTGGGGGGTCCAGGCGGCTGCCCACGGGGCCAGTGAAGTGCTGTGCGTGGATGCCAGCGAGCCGGCCCTGGAACGTGTTGCCGAGAATGCGGCGCTGAATGGCGTACATGAACAGGTCGCCATTGGTCAGGGCGATGCCTTCGAAGTGCTTTCGGCGCTGCGTGCAGAAGGCGAGAAGTTCGATGTGGTGGTGCTTGATCCGCCGGCCTTCATCAAGAAGCGCAAGGATATTCCCAACGGTGAGCGCGCCTACGGTAAGCTCAACCGTGAGGCCATGCGACTGCTGGGTCGGGATGGCCTGCTGCTGTCGGCATCCTGCTCGATGCACCTGGCTCCGGAGCGTCTGACCGATGTGGTTCGCGGTGCCGTTCGCCACCAGGATCGTCAGGGCCAGATCATCTATCAGGGACACCAGGGACCGGACCATCCGGTGCACCCGGCAATCCCCGAGACGTCCTATCTCAAGGCCTTGGGTGTACGCGTATTTCGTGACTGATGGCGATCTGACGCAATGGAGGCGGGCATGACGGCAGTGCCATGGGTATTGGTTTTTGTGCACAGCAACGCCATGCTGGTAGGACATGTGAATAACCTGCTCGATGCCGCCGGCATCCATTGTGAGGTTCGTAACATGACCCTCGGAGGCGGCGCTGGTGAGCTGCCGCCTCTCGAGTGCGAACCCCAGGTCTGGGTGGCCGCACATAATCAGCAACGAGCCGAGAAGGTGATACGCGAGGCTCTGGATTCACCCGGTCGCCAGCCGGAATGGCAATGTGCCGACTGTGGGGAGCGCCTCGAAGGGGCCTTTGATACCTGCTGGAACTGTGGGGCACGACGAGAGGAGTCTTGAAGTGTCGGAAGTGGTGGATGTGTCGAAAGTGGCTGAACTCGACTGGGACCTGCCCCGACCTTTCGTGATCGAACTGGACGTGGGAGACGAGGCCATTGATCACTATGGCCATGCCAACAATGCCGAGTACCTGCGCTGGGTAGAACAGGCGAGCTGGGAGCACTCGGCCCACCTCGGGCTGACTCTGGCCGACTATCGTGAACTGGACCGTGCCATGGCTGTGCATCGCCATGAGCTGGATTATCTGGCACCGTGTTTTGTCGGAGAGCGGCTGGCCATGGCCACCTGGGTGATCGAATGTGACGGACGCCTCACACTGACGCGCCGTTTTCAACTCCAGCGTATCGCCGACGGGGTGACCCTGCTGCGGGCCCGGACCCGCTACGCCTGTATCGCACTTTCCTCGGGGCGGCCACGGCGCCTGCCTGACGCCTTCGTCAAGGGCTATGGTGACGCCGTCGTCACAACTGACGACTGAATACCAGAAATATCTACTGCTTGTCTCCTGCAGGCGACGTCGGGTGCTGTGCTGATTCAGTAAACATTCATCTGGTATTCATGTTCAGCTAACGCCTCTGTCAAGACGCCTTCGGGTGTCATCCGTAGCATCCGCGAGTGCCGAACCACACTGAGGATCTCGTGATGAGCTGCATGACTCCCTTTCAGTCCTACCGTATTCCTGCCACCGCCAAATGGGCCTTCACCACTCGGCGTGTCCAGCGTGACGACGTGCATGGTCTGGCGCCGTTGAGCGCTGAGGCGCGCTCTGGTGATCTATTGCTTTGCCGAATTCGTAGTGTCCATCAGCACCGCAGGGTTCAACTGGCCTGTGGCCGCCCCGCGGAAAGTTACCCTGGTGATCTGGTGGTACTTTGTCTCGGTGATCGCTATGCGCCGGATCAATTCATGGGGCGTGCGGCCATTGCGCCGGAGTCCATGGACCTGCTTGCCGGTGGTGGCATTGCCGGCCTGGTCGAGGCCGCCCACCATCGTATGTCCAGTCCGACCCAACTGGAGCCATTGGGGCTGCTGGTTGATCGCCATGGTCAGATCATCAACATCGACCGCTATGCCTTGCCGCAGCGCAGCGTGCCTGCGGATATCACCGTGCTGGGCGTCTTCGGTGCCTCGATGAATGCCGGCAAGACCACGGCGGCGGCCGGACTGGCACACGGGCTGCAGGCGGCGGGGCTACGGGTCGCTGGCATCAAGGCCACCGGCACTGGTGCCTTCGGTGACTATAATGCCTTTTCCGATGCCTCCATTGCGGTGACTGACTTCACGGATGCCGGGATGGCATCGACCTATCGCATGCCACTTGAGCGGATCGAACAGGGCTTTGCCAGCCTGCTGGGCCATGCCGCCGAGCAGGGCGCACAGGTTGCCGTAGTGGAAATCGCCGATGGTGTGCTGCAGCAGGAAACGGCGGCCATTCTGCAGGATTCGAGCATGATCCAGCGCCTCGACGGCATGCTGTTCGCTGCGCCGGATGCACTGGGTGCACTGGGAGGCATTGGTGTGATGGCGCAGTCCGGGCATCGTCCCTTCGCCCTGGCAGGCATGTTGAGCCTATCGGCTCTGGCAACCCGGGAAGCCGAAGCGGCCACGGGGCTGCCGGTGCTGACGCGCGAGCAGCTGTGTGATGCCGATACCATCATGGCGCTGGTGCAGCCGTATCTGCGCACCGGCACTGCCGCTGCCAGCAACTGTGCCGCCTGAGATGTCTCTGCCCACCATATCAGGGGGGCGACGCGGCGTTGACATGTATCTGGTGGCCGGCATGGGCGTGATTCAGGCCGTGCTGATGATCGTCAATGCCTTCGCCACCCGCGATCTGTTCATCGCTCTGCATTCCGCCCGTGACCTGCCGATGGCCGCTCTGCTGACACTGGTGCTGGCCACTCCAGCGATTGCCGCACTACAGGCGTTCTCGCGGGTGCGTGCCGAAGCCATTGGCCAGAGCTATAGCCTGGAACTGCGCCAACGCCTGTTCGAGGCGATTGCCGGTATGCCGACCGAACAACGCGATGATCGCCGCCTCGGCGGACTGTCACTGCGTTTCGTTGGAGACCTCAGTGCCGCACGTGGCTGGGTTGGGCTGGGGATTACCCGACTGTTGTCCGGGATCATTGTGTTACCCATGGCAGGGGTGTGCCTGTGGTGGCTGAACCCGACCCTGGCGCTGACCGGAGGGGCTCCGATACTGCTGGCAGTGGTGCTGTCACTGGGATTGGGCAGCGCACTCAATCATCTGCACCGCAGCTTGCGTAGGCGCCGTGCCGGCGTGGCCATTGCCGCCATGGAACGTATCGGTATAGCGCGTGAACTGGCGTTGATGAATCGTCTACCTCGCGAGCTGGGTTCTCTCGAGCGCAAGGGCGCGCAGTCGGCGGCCGACGCGGTGAGACGTGTGCGTCGTGTTGCGCTGTTGCGAGCCTTGCCCAGTGCTTCGCTGGGGATATCCGCCGCGGCGATGCTGTGGGCGACAGCGCAGTATGATATTGCGGTTGCGGAAGCCGCTGCAGCGTTGTCGGTGCTGGCGGTACTGGTGTTGCCACTCAAGGAGTTTGTGGGGGTCTGGGATCGCTACAATGGCTGGTGCATTGCCCGTGACAAGTGTCGACGCCTGATGGAGCAGGCTGGCCCGGTGCCACGCCCCAGGCGTCAGCGGCATGCGGTGGGTATCGATCTGGATAATGTCTCGATCGGAGGACTGTTCCTCAACCTGACTATCCGCCCCGGACAGTGTGTGCGCATTGCGGCTCGGGACAGCGATCAGGCCGGGCTGTTGCTCGAAGCAATGGCCTTGCGACGGCGCTGTGACGCAGGCACCATCCGTTATGGTACCGGCGGTGAATTGCCGATGGTGGCGTATGTATGTGATTCGCCAACCATTCTGCGTGGTAGTCTGCGTCGTGCCTTGACCCTGGCCGCCGCAGTGCGGCCGGTGGATGAGCGGCTGAAGGAGCTTGCTGCCGACTGTGGTCTCGGCGATCTGCTGGAGCGTGTCGGAGGCCTGGAAGGGCGTCTGGCCGAACAGGGGCGCAATCTGCTGCCCGGTGAGCGCTTACGCCTGGCGGTGGCACAGGCACTGACCGCCAGGCCGGACATTATTGTCGTCAATAGCCAGTTGTGGCCGAGTCTGGCCGATGGCGGGACGTTGCTGAAGCGTCTGGTGGAATCCGGGGCAACTCTGGTGCATGCATTGCCGGAAGCTGTCGATGCCGGCAACAGCCATCTGCTGGTGATACAGGCGCTGGACAGGGAGTGGCAGGTCCAGCCGCCCAGGGAAGATATCTCGGGTACGGATACGCGATGAAGATGGTGCGATGAAGATAGTGCGATGAAGATAGTCGGGGTAGTCGCTGGCTATACCTTGATACTGTTGACCATGGCCTTCGGTGGCGCTCTGCTGGCCTTCTGGAATGTCGAGCGCACCACCTGGTTGACCGATCGCATGAACCTGGCGCACCGCTCCTACAGTGCTCATTTGCGGCTTTCGGCGCATAGTTACCAGTTGTTCAAGCAGTTCGGTGATGCGGTGGTCATCGGTGACCAGGATTCAGGGGCCGGTGAGCGCGAGATGATCGCCAGGGTGTTGGAGGATATCAGCGAGATTCGCTCGATCATTGCCGCCGAGATTCGGCTTGCCGGTGAGGGTGAGCGCGAGGAGTTGGTGGTAACCGATGAGATCGCCCGCAAGATCAATGCGCTGATCATCGAGTTCGACGACTTGATTCGCATTGGCGAAAGTCTCGATCCGGTGACCCGCTGGCTGCGTTTTTCCGACCTGCTGGATGAAAGGATCGATCAGGAGTTTCGTTCGCTCATGGAAGATGCGATCAGAGAAGAAAGTGACGAAGCCAATGAGGCGCGTCGTGCCCTGGAAGAGGGGGCGCGACGGATTCGTATCATTGCCATGGCCTTTGCGGTGGCTGCCATTGCCTTGACCCTGGCGGTGACGGTCTACTACCGCAGAAGAGTGGCCCTCCCCTTGAAGCGTTTGATGCATGGCGTCGAGCATATGCGAGGAGGAGACTTCAATCGCCCGATCGCGGTGTCGGGACGTGATGAAGTCGGTCATATCAGCCACCTGATCAACCAGTTGGCGGCGGATGTCGGCACCCATCGCCAGGCTCTGGAGCGTCAGAATGCGCGCCTCGAGAGCGCGGTGGCAGAGCGCACCCAGGAGCTGGAGCGCTTGCTTGAGGAGGCGCGCCAGGCTGAGCGCAACCGGCGACGGTTGCTGGCCGAGGTCAGTCACGAGCTCAAGACCCCCCTGACCATCATCCACGGCGAAAGCGATGTTGCCCTGCGCGGACGGCATACCTCGGAGCCCGAGTATCGCGAGGCCCTGAATCGTACCCGGGAAGCGGCGGCCCATACATCCGCACTGATTGATGATCTATTGTTCATTGCCCGGCAGGAGGGGGGGCAGCCGGCCCTGCAACTGGAACCAGTCGACCTGGTAGCGTTCCTCAAGGATGCGTTGAGTCTGTCGCCGCGTCTGGTCTCGCTAAACACCGAACTGTCCGAGGCGACCATCCATGGTGATCGTCTGCGTCTGCGTCAGTCGGTGCTGGCTCTGCTGCAGAATGCTCGGGTACATGGGGGAAATCATCTTGCTGTCAGTCTGCAGGCAACCCTCAGCGGCTTTCGTATTGCCGTCGAGGACGACGGCCCCGGACTCGCTGACGCCGACAAGGAGCTGGTCTTTGAACGTTTCTTTCGTGGCTCCAATGCAGCAGGCAACTATGTCGAAGGCAGTGGCCTGGGGCTACCGATCGTGCGCGCCATTGCCCGATCCCATGGCGGCGAGGCCGGTCTACATGATCGCCATGGTGGTGGTCTGGTGGTGTATATGGACCTGCCACGCGGTGACTCGGTGGAGGTAGGTTCATGAATATCCTGGTGATCGAGGATGAGGAACGCGTCGCGGACTTCATCTGCCGCGGTCTGCGCGGCGAAGGCTGGTGCGCAACTCATTGCGCCGATGGTGAAGGTGCGCTGGCCATGCTGCGCGACAATACCTTCGATGTGGTGCTGCTGGATATCGTGCTGCCCGGTATCTCTGGCCATGAGGTCTGCGCGCGACTGCGCATGGCGGGGAATCACACTCCGGTGCTGATGCTCACTGCGCTGGATGCCACCGACGAGAAGGTGGCCGGGTTGCGACGTGGTGCCGACGACTATCTGTCCAAACCTTTCAGCTTCGATGAGCTCATCGCTCGCATCGAGGCGCTGCATCGCCGAGCCGAGGCCTTCGCCCAGGCGGCGGTGTCGGACGCCGGAAGTGTCGATGAAGTTCAGTTCGATCGTGAGGCGCTGTGTCTGGTGGTTGACGGTGAAGCCATCTCTCTGTCGGCACGAGAACGGGATCTGATGGCACTGTTGCTGGCCAACGGCGGTCGGGTGCTCAGTCGCGAGCGTATTCTCAACTCGATATGGGGGCTCAACGAGGACCCCATGACCAACACCGTAGACGTCTACATTGCTCGCCTGCGCAAGAAGCTGGGGAGCTACGCCGGGCGTATCACCACGGTGCGCGGGGCAGGGTATCGTTACGATGAAACACCCCTCACGGTCATTAAACGTCTGTGACTGACTTGTACTTTTGGTGTAGAGGCCGTGATTCTTGCTGGCGATACTCCGGTCTGACGATTGTTTTTCGGCTGACAAAATGCCGACGTTCTGATTTTTCCGTTTTTATTTGGCCCTCCCCACAGCAAAAAACTCTTGTGCTGTAATGAAGTTGACGATATTTCAACTTCAACCGAGGAGCTGGCTCGACGCTGTCATTGTCGGGTGACCAGTCAGCGGTAGTCAGGGAGCAGAATCATGCATATAGGTGTCCCCAGAGAGATCAAGAATCACGAGTACCGGGTTGCCCTCACGCCCAGTGGTGCTCGGGAACTGGTAGAGCGCGGACATACGGTTGTTGTCGAGCAGGGCGCGGGTGATGGGGCAGGGTTTGCCGACAGTGCCTATAAGGCGGCAGGTGCCGCCATCGAGCCGGACGTGGCGGTACTGTGGGAAAATGCCGAGCTGATCCTCAAGGTCAAGGAGCCCCAGGCCGAGGAAGTCGCACGCCTGAAGCCGGAGCATACGCTGTTCACCTACCTGCATCTTGCCGCTGAGCAGAAATTGACGCAGGGCCTGATCGACAGCGGTGCAACCTGTATTGCCTACGAGACCATCACCGCCGCCCAGGGCGGCCTGCCGCTGCTGGCGCCGATGAGCACCGTGGCCGGGCGCATGGCGGTACAGGCGGGTGCCCATAGCCTCGAGAAGGCACAGGGCGGTGCAGGGGTGCTGTTGCCGGGTGTTCCTGGTGTGGCTCCGGCGCGAGTGACCGTCATCGGTGGCGGTGTGGTAGGCGAAAACGCTGCACGCATGGCATTGGGGTTGGGAGCCGAGGTTACGGTGCTCGACCGCTCGATTTCGCGCCTCGAGACTCTGGATGATCGCTATCAGGGTCGCATGAAGACGGTGTTCTCCACCGCCGATGCTGTCGAGGAAGCCGCTCGTGAGTCGGACCTGGTCATTGGCGCAGTGCTGGTGCCGGGAGCCGCGGCGCCCAAGCTGATCACACGCGAGATGTTGTCGCTGATGAAGCCCGGTGCTGTGCTGGTCGATGTGGCCATTGATCAGGGCGGCTGCTTCGAGACCAGCCGACCCACCACCCACGCCGAGCCGACCTATGTGGTGGACGGTGTGGTGCACTACTGCGTTGCCAACATGCCGGGTGCTGTGGCTCGCACCTCGACTCAGGCGCTGACCAATGCCACTCAGCCCTTTGTCGTGGCGCTGGCCAACAAGGGCTGGCGTCAGGCGCTGAAGGATGACACTCACTTCGCGGCAGGCCTCAACGTGCATGCTGGCCTGGTGACCTACGCCGCCGTGGCCGATGCCTTCGGCCTGGCGTATAGGCCGACCGCCACTCTGCTCGACTGATCGCCCATTCTCGCCAGCATGTCACCGCTCAATATGGCTGATGTGCTGGCGTTCGCCTTGGGCGAGGCTCCGCGTTACCATAGCGGGCATTCTTGATTGAGCAGAGTTTCGCGCCCATGTCCGCACCTTCCGTCTCGACCCCTTCATCACCTTCGTCTTCCGGTGGCCAGCAGCAGGCCAGGACCCGTGTCCTGACGGGCATCACCACCACTGGTACTCCTCACCTCGGTAACTATGTCGGGGCCATAAAGCCGGCCATCGAAGCCAGCCTTGACCCCAATGTCCAGTCCTTCTATTTCCTCGCCGATCTGCATGCGCTGATCAAGTGCCAGGATGCCCGCCGGGTGCAGGAATCTCGCCTCGAGATTGCGGCCACCTGGCTGGCGCTGGGTCTGGACACCGACAACGCCATCTTCTATCGCCAGTCGGATATTCCCGAGATTCCGGAACTGACCTGGCTGATGTCCTGTGTCTGCGCCAAGGGCCTGATGAACCGCGCTCATGCCTACAAGGCCGCGGTCGCCGAGAATGAGGAAGCCGGTAACCAGGACCCGGACAAGGGTATTACCATGGGGCTGTTCGGCTACCCGGTGCTGATGGCCGCCGATATTCTGATGTTCAATGCCAACCGGGTGCCGGTGGGGCGTGATCAGATCCAGCATATCGAGATGGCCCGCGATATGGCGGGACGTTTCAACCATCTCTACAAGGGCGACTTCTTTACCCTGCCCGAGGCAGTGGTCGACGAGCGTGTTCAGGTGCTCAATGGGCTGGATGGACGCAAGATGTCCAAGAGCTACAACAACACCATTCCGCTGTTCGTCGGCGAGAAGAAGCTGCTCAAGCTGGTGCGCAAGATCAAGACCAACTCGCTGGAGCCCGGTGAGCCCAAGGATCCTGATACCTGCACGTTGTTCCAGATCTATTCGGCTTTTGCCTCCGAGGAAGAGACGCAGGCAATGCGCGACGAATATGCCGCCGGCATCGGTTGGGGTGATGCCAAGAATCGTGTCTTCGAGTATCTCAACGAGCAACTGCGCGAGCCGCGCGAGCGCTATCAGGCGCTGCTCGAGGATCCGGGCCATATCGAACAGATACTGCTGAGGGGTGCCGAGAAGGCTCGAGAACAGGCTGCCCCCCTGATGGATAGATTGCGTGTCGCCGCTGGCCTCGGGCGTTTTGTATAGGCCATCCATCGGTGTTGAGAAGGATGCGGGCGCTATCGCCCAGCCCCTAAGCAGAAGTGCGCATGAAGCCGCCATGCAGACCGGTGACGATCCGGGCGGCACAGTGCCGTGCTAGAGTGGCCAGCAAGGCGTCGCCGAGAACGCCAACGGCCCAGACCCCAGTTACTGAATGAGAGCAGAGATGAGCACATCAACCAAGCGTCCACTCTATATTCCCTTTGCGGGCCCGTCACTGCTGGAGATGCCGTTGTTGAACAAGGGCAGCGCCTTCTCTGAGCGGGAGCGCCTGCAGTTCAACCTGATAGGTTTGCTTCCGCAGACGGTGGAGACCATCGATGAGCAGGTGGAACGCGCCTACTCCCAGTACTTGAAGTGCCAGAACGATCTGGACCGCCACATCTATCTGCGTGCCATTCAGGACGACAACGAGACGCTGTTCTTCCGTCTCGTCTCCGAGCACCTCGAGGAAATGCTGCCGATCATCTACACGCCGACGGTGGGCCAGGCCTGTGAGGAGTTCTCGAACATCTACCGCAACCACCGCGGACTGTTCATTTCCTGGCCGGACCGTGAGCACATCGACGACATTCTGCGCAGCGCCACCAAGGACAACGTCAAGGTGATCGTGGTCACCGATGGCGAACGTATTCTCGGTCTCGGTGACCAGGGGATCGGCGGCATGGGGATCCCGATCGGAAAGCTGTCGCTGTACACCGCCTGTGGCGGCATCAGCCCGGCCAACACCTTGCCGATCATGCTCGATGTCGGCACCAACAACCAGACTCTGCTCGATGACCCACGCTACATGGGCTGGCGCCATCCGCGTATCAGCCAGGAAGAATACGATGAGTTCATCGAGGCCTTCATTCAGGCGGTCAAGCGTCGCTGGCCCAAGGTGTTGCTGCAGTTCGAGGATTTCGCCCAGGCGAATGCGGTACCGCTGCTGGAGCGCTATCGCGACGAACTCTGCTGCTTCAATGATGATGTCCAGGGGACGGCGTCGGTCTGTGTCGGCACTCTGATGGCTGCCTGCCAGGCGCGTGGTGAAGGCATGGCGCAGCAGCGTGTGGTGTTTGTTGGTGCGGGCTCTGCAGGCTGTGGTATCGCCGAGATGGTCGTCGTGGCGATGATGGCCGAAGGGCTCACCGAGGCGCAGGCGCGCTCACGCATCTGCATGGTCGACCGTGAAGGCCTTGTCACCGATGATCAGACCTGGCTGCGTGATTTCCAGCGGCGTCTGGCTCAGCCTTCCAGCATGGTGGATGAGTGGGAAGGTCAATCACTGCTTGAGGTCGTGCGTCAGTTCAAGCCGACCGTGCTGCTGGGGGTCTGTGGCAAGCCGGGTATCTTCACCGAAGAGGTGGTCAAGGCCATGCATGCCGGTTGCCGTACGCCGCTGATCATGCCGTTGTCCAACCCCACCAGGCAGGCCGAGGCCAAGCCGGAGGACGTGCTGAAGTGGACCAATGGCGAAGCCATGGTCGCCACCGGCAGCCCCTTCGCTCCGGTCGAAATCAACGGCAGGACCATCCCGATTGCCCAGTGCAACAATGCCTATATCTTCCCGGGTATTGGTCTTGGTGTGGTCGCCAGCGGCGCCCGCCATGTCACCGATGCCATGCTGATGGCCGCTTCCCGTGCGCTGGCCCGTGAAGCCCCCATCGTCAAGACCGGTGAAGGCTCGATGCTGCCACCGTTGTCGCGTATCCGCGAGATATCCGAAGCGATTGCCTTTGACGTTGCCGCCCAGGCGCAGCATGAAGGCGTGGCATTGAAGACCGATGGGGCCAAGTTGCGCGAGGCGATTCAGAAGTCTTGCTGGACGCCGGATTATCGGGACTATCGTCGTCGGGCGTTCTGAGCACCAGCCACGAGCACCGAGTTCCGAGCACCGAGTTCCGAGCAGTCCTTGCAGGCGGCGGGCTTCGCGCTTCGCGCTCTTCTGGTAGGCGGATAATATAACGTCTGAAATGAATGCCCCCGGACCTGATGGTCCGGGGGCATTTTGCTGGTAGCGCTTGAGTGTCGGTCTGAAAATAACGCTCGCAGCTCGCGACCCACATGGAAGTGGGAAGTGCGTTTGTTCGTCTGGAACGAACATAGCTAGCTCGTAGCTGGACCCTCAGGTCGCCGCTCCGATCATCTTCCTCAGTACGTAATGCAGGATGCCGCCGTGGCGGTAATACTCCAGTTCGTTGGCGGTGTCGATCCGGCACAGGGCCTCGATGGCCTTGTCGCCCTTGTCACTGTGGATGGTGACCTTGACCTTGCTTCCGGGGCGGAGGTCACTCAGGCCCGAGATGGAGATGCTTTCGTCACCGGTCATGCCCAATGACTTGCGGTCTTCACCCTCGGGGAACTGCAGTGGAACTACCCCCATGCCGATCAGGTTGGAGCGGTGGATGCGCTCGTAGGATTCGGCCAGAACCGCACGAACCCCCAGCAGCAGGGTGCCCTTGGCGGCCCAGTCGCGCGATGAGCCGGTGCCGTATTCCTTGCCGGCGACCACCACCAGCGGCGTACCTTCCTCCTGATAGCGCATCGCCGCATCGTAGATGGCCATCTGCTCGCCACTGGGCACGTGACGAGTCTCGCCGCCCACCACACCGTCCAGCATCTCGTTCTGGATCCGTACGTTGGCGAAGGTGCCGCGCATCATCACTTCATGGTTGCCGCGCCGCGACCCATAGGAGTTGAAGTCCACTACCTTGACACCGTTCTCCTGCAGGTAACGTCCAGCGGGACTGTCCGGCTTGATCGCACCGGCCGGTGAGATGTGGTCGGTGGTCACCGAGTCGCCGAGCATGGCCAGGATGCGAGCCTGCTCGACATCCTCGATGGGCGCCGGGTCACGTCCCATGCCCTCGAAGAAGGGCGGGTGCTGGATGTAGGTGGAGTCGCTGCTCCACTCATAGACCTCGCTCTGGGGCACATCAATGGCCTTCCATACCTCGTCACCATCGAAGACCTCGGCATACTGCTTGCGGAACATCGCAGTGTTGACCTTCTCCACCGCTTCGGCGACTTCCTTCTGTGAGGGCCAGATGTCCTTGAGGTACACCGGGTTTCCATCGCTGTCCTCGCCGAGAGGGTCCTGGCTCAGGTCGCAGCGCACATTACCGGCCAGAGCGAAGGCCACTACCAATGGCGGTGAAGCCAGCCAGTTGGTCTTGACCAGCGGGTGTACGCGTCCTTCGAAGTTACGGTTGCCGGACAGTACCGAAGCCACGGTGAGGTCGCCTTTCTTTACGGCTTCCTCGATGGGTTCGGGCAGTGGTCCGGAGTTGCCGATGCAGGTGGTGCATCCATAGCCCACCAGATTGAAGCCCAGTTCGTTGAGGTCGTCCTGCAGGTCGGCGGCGGCCAGGTAGTCGGTCACCACCTTGGAGCCGGGGGCCAGTGAGGTCTTGACCCAGGGCTGGGTCTTGAGTCCCTTCCTGAGTGCGTTTCTGGCCAACAGGCCTGCGGCCATCATGACGCTGGGGTTGGAGGTGTTGGTGCAGGAGGTGATGGCGGCGATCACGACGGCACCGGGGTCCAGGCTGAAGGTGCTTCCGTCATGATTGACCTCCTGGCTGTCGGCGTGGAGATAGCTGCGCTCCACTCCGACGGCGGTCTGGCCGCCTTCGGCAGCGAGGTTGTCACTGCGCTGTTGGTCCACTGACTGGCCATTGCCTTCCATCAGCTTCTCGAAGGTGGCGCTGAGATCCTTGAGCGCGACGCGATCCTGAGGACGCTTGGGCCCGGCCAGGCTGGCCTCGACCTCGCCCATGTCCAGTTCCAGAGCGTCGGTGAAGATGGGTTCATGGCCGGGCTCGCGCCACAGACCCTGCTCCTTGCAGTAAGCCTCGACAAGGGCAATCTGCTGGTCATCACGCCCGGACAGACGCATGTAGGTGAGGGTTTCGTCATCGACCGGGAAGAAGCCGCAGGTGGCACCATACTCCGGCGCCATGTTGGCGATGGTGGCACGGTCGGCCAGTGGCAGGTCCTTGAGGCCGTCACCGTAGAATTCCACGAACTTGCCGACCACCCCCTTCTTGCGCAGCATCTCGGTGACTGTCAGCACCAGGTCGGTGGCGGTGATACCTTCACGCAGCTTGCCGGTCAGTTTGAAGCCGATGACCTCGGGGATCAGCATCGACACCGGCTGGCCGAGCATCGCTGCCTCGGCTTCGATGCCACCGACCCCCCAGCCCAGTACGCCCAGACCGTTGATCATGGTGGTATGGGAGTCGGTGCCGACCAGGGTGTCGGGGTAGGCGAGGGTTGTACCGTCCTCTTCCTTCGTCCAGACGGTCTTGCCCAGGTATTCGAGATTGACCTGGTGGCAGATGCCGGTGCCGGGGGGGACCACTCGGAAGTTGTCGAACGCCTCCTGTCCCCAGCGCAGGAATTCATAGCGCTCGCGGTTGCGCTCCATCTCCAGCGCGACATTGTCCTTGAAGGAGCTGGGATCACCGAAGTGATCGACCATCACCGAGTGATCGATGACGAGGTCCACGGGGCTCAGCGGGTTGATGCGAGAGGGCTGCTCGCCAAGCGCTTCCACGGCAGCTCGCATCGAGGCGAGGTCGACGACGCCGGGGACACCGGTGAAATCCTGCATCAGCACTCGGGCGGGACGGTAGCCGATTTCGCGGTCGGAGCGGCCTTCCTTCTGCCAGTCGATCAGGGCCTGAATATCCTCGACACTGACGCTTTCGTCATCGGCGAACCTCAGTTGGTTCTCGAGCAGTACCTTGAGAGTCATCGGCAGGCGCGAGATGTCGCCCAATGCCTGGGACACCTTGTTCAGGCTGTGAATCTGCCAGGACTGGTTGCCGACGCTGAGCGTCTGGCGGGTATCTGGTAGCGATGTAGTCATGCTGTCCTCCTGAGGCTGAGGAACCACTGATTGAATGCCTGCGCAGGCGAATCACTGTGTCGCGCGGTGCTATCAATCCTCACATATATGCTGCATATGCTGTGGTTGATGCGCTCCGAGCTCCTTGTGCTTCATTCTGCTCGTCGATTCACTCGGTGTTTCCTGAATATCGAACGGTCCGGGTTCTGTTCATGCAAGGTCGTCAGAGGCGGGCTGCTGGCGGCGGGAACCGAAGACGATGCCTCGCCATGACCAGATGGCTGCTCTGAGCGCGCCTACCCTCCAGTCTGGTATTGGTATGTTGGAGGGGAGCTTCAAGTGTCGAAAGCGGTGTTGGGTGGAGCGCCTTCTCGGGCGTTCCGTCGTTGCACCTTTTCCTTGTCGTCCGGGGAGCACACCTTGAAAGGTAACTCTCCTGTCGCCATCTTCATAGTTCCACCTGATATCAGGTGTCTGTCGCGAATCAGGAGTCTGTCGTGAATGAGGAGCAGCTTCCCGCACGAGTGGTGAATTGCCCGTACTGCGGTGCGCGTTTCAGCATGCTGGTGGACCCATCCCAGGGCAGTCACGAGAGCTGGGAGGACTGCCCGCAGTGTTGTGCCCCCATTCATTTCAAGGTGGCCGTATCAGCGCTTACCGGTGAGATCGAGTCACTGGTGGTGGGTGCCGACGACGACGTGATCTGAATCGTCGCAGCGAGGATTGTCCCGTGGATGCGCTCTTGCCGAGCCCCGAATGACGCCACAATGGTGGATTTTCACGCGTCAATGTGACGCCGTCATTGCGGCGTCATCAAGGTAGCGGGACAATAGGCCGCGACTATTCGGGCCATAGGCTCGGTCGACTGGCGTACAGGTGTCCTGATGTGATTGAGTGGACAACCCTTTTTTCCGCCGATTCAATCCTCTGACCTTCAAGGAGTGTTACATGAGCGTACTGGTAGGACGTCAAGCCCCTGACTTCGAAGCAGCTGCAGTTCTCGGCAACGGCGAGATCGTGGAAGACTTCAAACTGTCCGACAGCAACGGAAAACTGCGCGTGCTGTTCTTCTGGCCGCTGGACTTCACCTTTGTCTGCCCGTCCGAGATCATTGCCCACGACAACCGTCTGCAGCAGTTCAAGGATCTGGGTGTTGAAGTGATCGGTGTCTCCATCGACTCGCAGTTCACCCACTATGCATGGCGCCTGACCAGCCCGGAAGCGGGCGGCATCGGTGAAGTTGGCTTCCCGATCGTGGCTGACGTCAAGCACGAAGTCACTCAGGCCTACGGTATCGAACATCCGGAGGCTGGCGTTGCAATGCGTGCGTCCTTCCTGATCGACGAGCAGGGTGTGGTACAACACCAGACCGTCAACAACCTGCCTCTGGGCCGCAACGTCGACGAGATGCTGCGTATGGTCAAGGCACTCAAGCATCACCAGCAGCACGGCGAAGTCTGCCCGGCAGGCTGGGACGAGGGCAAGGAAGGTATGAGCGCTGACGCCGAAGGCGTTGCCAAGTACCTCGGCGCCCACTCTTCCGCGCTGTAAGACAGACAACCGTCTGACGGTGGGGGCCTGTGCCCCCACCTGCGGCTTGGGTCATACCGACTGCCTGGCAGTCGGTATTGCCGAATCCGTAGCGATCCGTCGATGCTCCCCAGTATCCGATAATACGCTGTTCCCACTTCCCCCATGAGGTTGCCATGAGCGAAGCGCGTCACGAACGTTTGATCATTCTCGGTTCCGGCCCGGCAGGCTATAGCGCTGCCGTCTATGCCGCGCGAGCCAATCTCAAGCCGCTGCTGATTACCGGCATGCAGGCGGGCGGTCAGCTGACCACGACGACTGACGTCGACAACTGGCCCGGCGATGATGCCGGTGTTCAGGGCCCGGAACTGATGGAGCGCATGAAGCGTCATGCCGAGCGCTTCGACACGGAAGTGCTGTTCGATCATATTCACGAGGTCGAGCTGCGCCAACGCCCCTTTACCCTCAAGGGGGACAACGGTACCTACACCTGTGATGCGCTGATCATTGCCACCGGTGCCAGTGCCCGTTATCTGGGGCTGCCGTCCGAGCAGCAGTTCATGGGCCAGGGCGTATCTGCCTGTGCCACCTGTGATGGTTTCTTCTACCGCAACCAGGAAGTGGTCGTGGTCGGCGGCGGTAACACCGCCGTGGAAGAGGCGCTGTACCTGTCCAACATTGCCTCGAAGGTGACCCTGGTGCATCGCCGGGATAGCCTGCGTGCAGAGAAGATTCTCCAGGACAAGCTGTTCGACAAGGCCGAGAACGGTAACGTTGAGTTGATCTGGAACCACACCCTCGATGAAGTGCTGGGCGATAACACTGGTGTGACCGGCGCGCGTCTGAAATCCGTCGATGATGGCACCACCCATGAGATCCAGGCTCCGGGTGTGTTCATTGCCATCGGCCATAGCCCGAACACCGGTATCTTTGAAGGCCAACTGGACATGGCGGGTGGTTACATCAAGGTCCAGTCGGGGCTCGAGGGCAATGCCACCGCGACCAGCGTCCCTGGGGTCTTCGCCGCCGGTGACGTCATGGACCACGTCTATCGCCAGGCGATCACCTCAGCGGGCAGCGGTTGCATGGCAGCCCTCGACGTCGAGCGTTACCTGGACGACCTGGCGAACTGAGCCATGCTCTGGCCGGGTTGCGAGCCTGCTCGTAACCTCGGCCTCGGCAACAACCTTCCGAGTACTCCCACGCCGGTGAAGGAAGATATCAGCAAATGCTGGTGCTGGAGACTATTCTGGGACACAGGGCTTACCCGGTTGCTGGCCTCACTCGGGGCGGCAGGCCGGATGGCTGTTTCGCTGTTTTCCATGATCGGGAGGTGCAATATGATGCACAGGACCTTGTTCAGTCGCGGGTTGTTGCTTGCATTGCCCTGGATGGCCGTTCCCGCCCTGGCCGCCGATGGGCAGGACCTGACCTTTCAGGGTGATGCCAGTTTCGGCGGACCTCATGGCGGTCAGGCGATCCAGGTGGCGCTGGTCGAGGCGTCATCGGGTGAAGTACTTGAGACGCAGAGTGGTGAAGTTTCTGCCGATGCGGACCCCGCCTTTTCCTTTGATTTCCCCGGCGCCCTCGAAGAGGGTGGAAGCTACAGGGTGAATTACTGGATCGACTCCAACTTCGGTGGTGGCAGCGAGGGTAGTTGTGACGAGCTGCAACAGGACCATCAGTGGAGTCGCGACATCGAGATGAGCGATGGTGCCGTCACCCACGTCGAGACGCATGATCCATCGACGCTCACCGCCGTGTGTGATTCCTTCGACTGACCCGGCAGGGCACTGAGGCCGCCGGTTCGTTGCAGCGGAGCGACGGCCTTTCCTCGTCACCGGCCCGGACTGCCTGTCATCGGGAGTAGCCTCAATAGTGCGGGGGTAATTCGTCCTCCGGTCCCGGCATATCTCCCTGAAGGTCACCATGGCTGGCGCGCAGTTCCTGCAGGCGTGTCTGCATGGCGTTGCTGAGTCGCTCGAGTTGCATCAGGCGTCGCTCCTGTTGGGCGACGGCGGCATCCAGGCTATCCAGCCAGTGCTCCTGGTAGGCCAGCCGGCTCTCCAGTGCTTCAAGCCTTTGTGCTGTATCTGCGGACGGATTTTCCGTCTCCGTGATAGACTCATGTTGCGGTGTGTCACTGTTCATCGTGTCAGCCGTCTGCCCTGGTGCAGCAGGACCCTGAAGCCCTGCGGGGTTTTATAGAGGTTCTGGTTAATTTTCAATCTATTTCAACCAATGACAAGAGAGTATTTCAGGTCCATGAAGAGAAGGGATGTTGTTCGTTGTGGTCTTGTCAGCCTATTGCTGGCCGCCCCGTCACCACTGTTGATTATCCTGTTGTTCAGTCTTGTTACCGGTGTTGCTACCGAACAGCTGTTGGCGGTCATTCAGGATGACCAGCTCGTCAAGGGATACGTGACGATAGCAGTAGTCGTATTTGTGCTGCTGCTGGTAGCGACGCTGACAATCAATGCACTGGCCCCGAAGCGGGCCTCGCTGGTCGAAGATGAGGACGATGATCGCGAGGTCGGCGAGGTCAAGTGGTTCAATGTCAACAAGGGCTACGGTTTTATCACTCGTGATGACGGAGAGGACGTATTCGTCCACTTCCGTGCCATTCGCGGGCGTGGTCATCGTACCCTGGCCGAGGGCCAGAAGGTACGCTACTACGTGGTGCAGAATGACCGTGGCCTGCAGGCAGATGACGTTACTGTCATCACCTGATTACGGTATGCGGTTGATTCGAAACGCCTCGCGAAAGCGGGGCGTTTTCGTGTATTGCTGTTGTGTCCGGGGCGACTCAGCGCGAATCGGTATCCGGCCAGTCGATGATCGCCTCGCTACCATCCGGCAGCACTTGAAGAAAGCGATCCGGGTCGTCCCCGGGATGCCAGCCACCCAACGAGCAGCGAACTTCACAGTCCAGTGCTGAAGCCGCTGCACGGGCGCAGTCGCCATCCGTGGCCCAGGGGCTGGCGGCGCTGTCGATCCACAGACTGGCAAATTCATCGGCGGCTCGTGCTACCAGCAGTACCGGGATGTCATGGCCCTGGTGGTTGCCCTCGGTACGCCAGCGGAGCTTGCCGTGAGGCTTGAGCGCTGGGGCGGTAATGGTGGTTTCCAGCCAGGCGCTGATGCGCTCGACATTGGCAGGAGCCAGGTAGATCTCGATATCCGGGTAGCGTTCCATTGACACCTCAGCGGGTCTCCTGAGCAACGAACAGTTGCTTCAGAATAGCTTCATAAATGGCACTCAACTCATCCAGGTCCGCAGCCCGCACGCACTCGTTGACCTGATGGATGGTGGCATTGCGGGGACCGAGCTCCACTACCTGGCTACCGAGCGTAGCAATGAAACGACCGTCCGAGGTTCCACCGCTGGTGGAGAGCACCGGGCGCTGGCCAGTGATGGCCTCGACGCCAGCCATGGTGGCTTCCACCAGCGCGCCCTCGCGGGTCAGGAAGGGCTCACCATTGAGTGTCCAACTGATGTCGTAGTCGAGATCATGGGCGCGCAGTATGGCTTCGGTACGTTCACGTAACTGCTGTTCGCTGGTCTCGGTGGAGAAACGGAAGTTGAAGGTGGCTTCGACTTCGCCAGGAATGACATTGGTCGCGCCGGTACCGGCACGGATGTTGGATATCTGGAAACTGGTCGCCGGAAAGCTGTCGTTGCCGGAGTCCCAGTGTTCCGTGGCCAGAGCATCGAGCGCCGGGGCAATCTGATGGATCGGGTTGCGGGCAAGGTGCGGATAGGCCACATGGCCCTGGATGCCGCGTACCTTGAGGATCCCTCCCAGCGAACCACGACGACCATTCTTGATCACATCGCCGAGGCGCTCGGTGGATGAGGGCTCACCGACCACACAGTAGTCGAGGCGCTCGTGGCGTTCACGCAGGTGCTCGACGACGGCTCGGGTGCCATCAATGGCCGGACCTTCCTCATCGGAAGTGACCAGAAAGGCGATGCGGCCATCATGGTCCGGGTGCGTGCTGACGAAACGTTCCACCGCGGTCACCATGGCGGCCAGGCTGCCCTTCATGTCCGCAGCACCGCGACCTCTCAGCATACCCTCGGCGTCGATCAGTGGCTCGAAGGGTGGTGTGCTCCACTGGAGCTCCGGCCCGGAAGGTACCACGTCGGTATGTCCGGCGAAGGCCAGCACAGGACCGTGATGGCCATGTATCGCCCAGAAGTTCTTGACGTCACCGAAGGGCAGGAGCTCGATGGTGAAGCCGAGTTGCTCGAGGCGTTCGATCATCAACTCCTGGCAGTCCAGGTCATCGGGGGTGACGGAAGGACGGCTGATCAGCTCCATGGCCAGCTCGAGGGTCGCGGACAGGTCGACGTTGGGCGATTGAGGTTCAGTGGTTGGCATGCAGGGTTCCGGAAGGCGGCGGCGGCTGTCGCTTGTCTGGCCCAGCCGCCGCGGAATGAATCAATTGTGGGCGTGGAGTGCTTCGTTGAGTGCGATGGCGCTCTTGTTGGTCAGGCACTCGATACGGCCATTCCGGGAGTTGCGGCGCAGCAGCAGATCGTTCTGGCCAGCCAGCTCGCGAGCGGCGAGGGTACGTACTTCCTGTCCCTGGTCGTCGAGCAGCGCTACCTTGGCACCTGCCGTGATATACAGGCCGGCTTCCACCGTGCAACGGTCACCCAGCGGAATACCGATGCCGGCGTTGGCGCCGATCAGGCAGCCTTCGCCCACGGAGATGACGAGGTTACCACCGCCGGACAGGGTGCCCATGGTCGAGCAGCCACCGCCCAGGTCGGAACCCTTGCCGACCATGACGCCGGCCGAAATACGGCCTTCGATCATGCCCGGGCCTTCGGTTCCGGCGTTGAAGTTGACGAAGCCTTCATGCATGACAGTGGTGCCTTCCCCGAGGTAGGCTCCCAGACGCACTCGAGCGGTATCGGCGATGCGTACGCCGGTCGGTACCACGTAGTCGGTCATCTTGGGGAACTTGTCGACACAGTCCACCGACAGGCTGCGGCCTTCGAGGCGGGCGCGCAGGCGACGGGTGGGCAGTTCCTCGATATCGATGGCGCCTTCGCTGGTCCAGGCAATGTTGCGCAGCAGGCCGAACATACCGCTCAGGTCGAGCTCATGCGGCTTGACCAGACGATGGGACAGCAGATGGAGCTTGAGGTAGACCTCAGGCACATTCTGCGGTGCCGCGTCGCTGTCGATGAAGGTGGCGACCAGCGGACGCTTGCTGACCGCGAGGCTGTCGGCGAGGCTGGCCTGTTCGTTGTGACCGGCATCACGCAGTGCCTGGGCAAGCCCGGCGCAGTGCTCCGGGAGCAGGCTGACGACGGCGCTGCCGCCCGGTGCATCAAGGGCGCGGGCAGCGGCTTCAACCAGGCTGGCCTCGGGGTTGATCAGGGGAGCTGGATAGTAGACTTCCAGCCAGTCGCCCTGGGTGTTCTGGGTGCCGATACCGAGTGCAAAGCTGAGCATGGGGGTGTCCTTGGTCAGAATGTGATCAGAGAGGTTCGAATTCAAAGATTGGAGTAATCGCCATCGCGATAGCCGACGCGAATGTCATCGCCGAGATCGAGCAAGGGGCGCTTGATCAGTGTCGGGTTGGCCAGCATCAAGGCGCGGGCCTTGTTTGAGTCCAGACCGTTCGAATCAATATCGGCCTTGTCGTCTTCCGGTAGATTGCGCCAGGTGGTACTGCGCTTGTTGAGTAGCGTCAGCACCGGCACTTTCTCGAGGATATGTTCGAGCAGGGCGGCGGAAACGCCATCCTTGCGCAGGTCATGAACCTGATAGGGATGACCGCTGCCATCCAGTGCCTTGATCGCCTTGCGGCAGGTGTCGCAGTTGTGGATCACATAGATCGTCAGCATGGGGTGCTTCCTTCGCTTTGGAGCGGTTGCAGTCCGGTTTTCAGGCAGCGTTGATCAGCCACGTTCGATCAATTGCCTGATGCGTTCGGCAGCCTCGCGAGTCGGTTCCAACTCATCGACCAGTGCCAGGCGCAGACGTCCCGAGCCGGGATTGATGCCATCGACGCCGGGCCGGCCCATATAGCTTCCGGGTAGCACGCTGACGTGAGCTTCCTGGAACAGGCGTCTGGTAAAGGTTTCATCGTCACCCTCGGGAACCGCCGGCCACAGATAGAAACTGGCCTCGGGCCGGGGAAAGTCCAGCACCGGGGCAAGGATATCGGTGACGGCGGCAAACTTCTCGCGGTAGGCATCGCGATTGTCACGGACATGCTGTTCATCGGACCAGGCGGCGATGGACGCCTGCTGGATCGGCAAGGCCATGGCGCAGCCGTGGTAGGTTCGGTAGCGCTTGAAACGCTCGATCAGTTGCGCATCACCGGCAACGAATCCTGAGCGCAGACCGGGTAGATTGGAGCGTTTGGACAGCGAATGGAAGACCACGCAACGATGATAGTCGTGACGCCCCAGAGCGGCAGCGGCCTCCAGTAAGCCGGGGGGTGGCGTCTGCTCATCGAGATACAGCTCGGAGTAGCACTCGTCCGAGGCGATGATGAAGTCATATTTATCCGCCAACTGGATCAGGCGCTGGAAATCCGCCATTGGGGTGACCGCACCGGTCGGATTGCCCGGCGAACACAGGAACACCAACTGCACCTCGCGCCAGGTGTCCGGGCCGATGGCATCGAAATCGGGGCGAAAACCGTTGTCCGCGTTGCAGTCCAGGTAGAGCGGCATCCCTCCGGCGAGCAGTGCTGCCCCCTCATAGATTTGATAGAAGGGGTTGGGCACGGCTACCCGAGCCGGGCGGCCACGGTCCAGGCTGGCCTGCACGAAGGCAAAGATCGCCTCGCGGGTGCCGTTGACCGGAATGATCTCGCGCTCGGCATCGAGCTGGTCAAGAGAAAAGCGCTGCGTTGCCCAGCGGGCCATGGCCTGGCGTAACTCGGGAAGCCCTGTGGTGGCAGGGTAGCGCGCGAACTCCTGCTGATACTGCACCAGCGCATCAAGCGCCGCCTGATAGGGGGGATGCTGAGGCTCACCAATGGTCAGCGGACGATGGGCCAGGCCGGCAGGCGGTGTCAGTCCAGCTTTCAGCGCCGCTAGACGCTCGAAAGGGTACGGCTTGAGGGCGTCGATATCGGGGTTCATGGGTGTCCAGGCGCGCCCTTCAGGGCGTCGTTGTGATGCCGTAACACGAGGCCGGCATATCGTTCATGTGCTGGCGCCCATCGGCGCCGCGAGGCGCGCAAAGCGCCGGGCTCCCGATTATAGGGAAGCCGACAGATTGCCTCAAACTTCGTCGTGGCAACCGTTGGGGGCATGGTGAAGCATGATGGCATGCCGAGCTGGATATTAACCCGGCATGCTTTTATGTTGGGTTAATAACCTCCATCACTGGCGTTTGTGTCCAGACGTATTTCCTCATACAGTTCGAGCTCTTCTTGAGGATAGTCGTCCGGATGAATGACGATGATGGCGCCCTGGGTGGGAATGACCTCGCGTGTCGCGAGATGCCAGCGATTGTCGCGAGTGGTATCGAACTCGATGTTGTTGGCCTGGTAGGGAGTCAGCCCCGCCATCAGGGCATCACTGCTGGCGCTGATATAGCTCTGGAGTGAGTCGCTGGTTCTGACTCGGCGACCGTGGCGCGGCTGGACCAGCACCATGGTTTCACCACGATTGGGGCTCAGCAGCAGCCCTCCCGAATGTGCCAGTAAGGTGCCGCTCAGCGACCCGCTGTATTGATTGCCATCGCCTTCCCGGCTGGCATTGATACCGAACAGGGTGGCAGGAGTCTTCCACTGCAGGTTGGCGCCATAGTCATCGAGCTGGGTGCCCTGTTCTCCTACCAGGCTGGCATGGACCTGGTAGTTGGCCTGATGAGCTGCCCCGAACTCATCGCCGATGCTGGTGCGGAAGCGTGTTGGGTCTTCACTGCCGAAACTGGAGCTGGCTGTCACGTCGGGACTCTGGCTGGCCAGACCCAGTGGCAGCGTCACACTGGCCAGATAGAGGCTACTGGGTTCATCGTTCTTGATGTCCTGACTGGCACTGAGATACAGGTTTCCCCAGTTGAAGTCGCGGCGGTATCCCAACTGATAGGTGGTGGCCTGGTCATCGCTGTCCCAGTAGTGTCGGCCAGTGCCACTCAGGTCGAGTTGACCCCAGCTGCCTACCGGTTGGCTGACGGTCAGTTGAAAGCGATTCTGTTCGCGCGCGCCGTCATCGTCGTCCTGCCAGGCGAAGTCGTCGAGGCTGACGTAGTCTTCGTTGGAAAAGCGATAGGCGGCGAGGGCAAGGGAGGTATCGGTGGCCGACAGGTGGTGACTGTATCCGAGGCGGTAGCTCTCACCCTGCAGAGTCCTGCGGGTGCCATCATCATCCAGCATGTCACTGGCAGTGGAGGAAGTAATGTCGGCGCTGAGAGCGCCAAAGGGCGTCGCTGCAGCGCTTCCGGCCGTGAGTGCCGTATAGCCTTCCGCCAGCACACCCCCGGTATACAGGCTGGAATAGTTGTTCACTCCGTGACGCCAGGTGCTCTGACCGAACCAGGGGCCATCGACATGCTGTTGCTCACGCAGTCGGCCCAGGCTGAAGCTGTAACGCGAGTTGCCCGGCCGTAGCAGATCCACTTGCGTCAGGTAGGGCACAGTGAAGTGGTGATTGCTGCCGTCGGCCTCACTGACCACGACATCAAGATCGCCGGAGTCCTTCGGTGCCTGCAGGTCATGAATGATGAATTCGCCAGGGGGCACTTGAGTCTCATAGATCACCGAGCCCTGCTGGGAGACGGTTACCGTTGCCGACGTACGTGCCACGCCACGCACCACTGGAGCATAACCGCGCTGGTTCATGGGACGCATCTGCTCATCACTGCGTAGCTGGACGCCACTGAAGTCTACCCCGTCGAACAACTCAGCCGGTGTTGAATACTGGCCCAGGGTCAGGCGTGAGTTGAATCGCGAGAGGTCATGCTGTGCGTAGCTGCTGATGACGTCATAGCCGCGCTGCTCCTCGTCGATCCTGGCATTGGCATTGTGGCGCAGCCGCCAGGCGCCGGCGTTGAAGCCGAGGGTGTAGTTGAGGTTGTAGCGGCGTGACCTGCTGTCATCGGCCTTGCGACGCTGGTTGGCGTCCACGTCATAGGACAGGAATCCTGCTGTAACGCCCTGATTGCGGCCCGTCGAGTGTCTCGAGGTCTCACGAGAAGCGGGAAGGTCGTCGGCAGGCTGGGTCAGCAACTCCCTGGACAGAGAGACCGTCTGTTCCGGCGATTCACGTCCGAGCGTGATGCCGGGAAGCAGCAGCAGAAGACATGCTGTGCGCAGCAACCATCCTGATGACGCATGTATCGCGGAATTGACCATCTATTGTGCTGATCGGTGAGGAAGAAAAATGAGTCGTCTCGACGTTCTCGGTCGACTCGAACATTCGGCAATGCAGACGGCATGGGGTTCCGTTCGGCTGAAGAAGAATATCAGTGAATGGTTATGCTGTTCGAGGTCAACTGTGTCGGAACAGCCCTCGCTGTGTCGAAATGTTATTGCCACAAGTTGTGTGAGGCTATGCGAAAATGCCATGCCCCAGGGAGATGCCTCACTGGTTCATCCGGTTTCAGACCCATCAGGAGAAAGCATGTCTGCTCAGGATTCCATCATCAGGATTGCCGCCGCCTTGATTGAAGACGAGGAAGGACGTCTGTTGCTGGTGCGCAAGCGTAACACCGATGCCTTCATGCAGGCAGGTGGAAAGATGGAGCCGGGTGAGGCGCCTGAGGCAGCATTGGTGCGGGAGCTCCAGGAGGAGCTGGGGCAGTTCCCCGACCATCTTCAGCCATTGGGAATCTTCACCGCGCCTGCGGCCAATGAGCCGGGGCATCAGATCGAGGCACATGTATATCGTGCCTGTATGACGGGAGAGCTGCAGGCGGCAGCCGAGATCGAAGAGCTGTGCTGGGTGACGACGGAGGAAGCGGAACTGCTGCCCCTGGCACCGCTCACCAGGGATCACCTTCTGCCGCTGGTGGCCACCGTCTGAAGAGACAGTCAGCCCTGAATGCTGAGCACCTCGATCAGGCGTTCACGAAGCTGCTGCTGGCGCTCGGGGTCGGTGAGCGGGTCCCCGCGCCGATCGGTGATGTAGAAGACGTCCTCGACGCGTTCGCCGAGAGTAGCAATCTTGGCGGCGGACAGGGAAATGCCCTGTTCGAGAAAGATGCCACCGACTCTGGCCAGCAGGCCTGGACGGTCAGGAGCGGTCAGCTCGAGCATGGTGCGATCGCTGCCCGGGTCCTGCTCGATGGCGACCTGAGTGGGGACCTTGAAGTGCTTGAGCTGGCGGGGAGTGTGCCGGGTCACGATGGTCGGATAGTCATCGGGGTCATCGAGCTCCTCGAACAGATGACGGCGAATCTCCTCCAGGCGTCCCGGGTCACGAATGGCGCGTCCCTGGTCATCAAGCACGATGAAGGTATTCAGCGTCCAGTCGTTGTTGGAGGTGGCAATGCGGGCATCATGGATCGACAGCCCGAGTTGTTCCATGGCGGCGGCAGTGGCTGCAAACAGGTTGTCGACCGCATGGGTGTGGATAAAGACCTTGGTGCCGCCTTCGGCCATGTCGGCAGTGGGGGCATTGATCAGGACCAGGGGAGGTGGTTGATTCTCATGGGCGAGGATTCCTTGGGTCTGCCACACCACTTCACTGGGCGCATACTGCAGGAAGAAGTCCTCGCCCAGGGATTGCCAAAGGGCATCGACCCGGGTCATGTCCTCGCCGATGACGCTGAGCAGGGAGCGAGCTTCCTCTCGGGTTTCGCGCACCCAGTCTTCCCGCTCCAGCGGGTTTTCGAGGCCTCGGCGCAACGCACGCCGCGCTTCGGTGTGCAACTGGCGCAGCAGCGATGCCCGCCAGCCGTTCCACAGGGTCGGGTTGGTGGCGTTGATATCGGCCACCGTCAGCACGTATAGATAGTCGAGGCGGGTTTCATCACCCACAGCAGCGGCGAAATCACGAATCACGTCGGGATCGGTGATGTCGCGCTTCTGGGCGATCATCGACATCAGCAGATGGTTCTCCACCAACCAACTGAGTAGCCGGGTATCACGCTGGGTGATGCCATGGCTCTCGGCGAAGGCTTCGACATCCCGGGCCCCGATCAGTGAGTGATCACCACCACGGCCCTTGCCGATGTCATGAAAGAGTCCGGCGATCCACAGGATGTCCATGCGAGGTAGCTGGTGAATCAGCGTTGCGGCGACCGGGAATTCGCGTTTGGCTTCGGGCTTGCGCATGCCGTGGAGGCACTTGAGAAGACGCAGGGTGTGGGCATCGACAGTGTAGATGTGGAACAGGTCGTGTTGCATCAACCCCACGGCCTGGCCGAATGCCGGCAGGTACTTGCCGAGCACGCCATAACGGTTCATGCGCCTGAGCTGACGTGCCACATTGCCGTTGGAGCGCATCAATGCCATGAACAGCGCCTGGTGCTCGGGGTCATCGCGATACAGGTCGTCGATCAGGTGGCGGTGGTCGCGTATCAGGCGGATGGTGTCGGCACGCACACCCTCGATCTCGGGGTGCTCGGCCATGAGATAGAACAACTCGAGCAACGCTGAGGGCTGGTTGCGGAACACCGCCCGTGAGCGGGCCTGGATATAGCCACCGGCGATCTCGAAGCGCTCGTTGAGAGGCGTGACTTCCAGCGGAATGCGCGGCCGCAGGATCACTTCATCGAAGTGCTGCAGCAGCATGTCATTGAGTCCGGCCAGGGCCGTGACATGGCGGTAGTAGCGCTTCATGAACTGTTCCACCGCGAGGCGCTCGGGAGTGTCGTGGTAACCGAACAGTTCGGCGATGGTGTTCTGGTGGTCGAACAGCAGGCGGTCTTCGGCGCGGCCGGTCAGCATGTGCAGGGCGTATCGGACCTGCCACAGGAAGGCCTGCCCCTGGCTGAGGATGCGATGCTCGGCATCGTTCATGAAGCCGCGGGCGACCACATCCTCGTAACTCTCGGTGTCGAAATGGCGCTTGGCGACCCAGCCGATCATCTGGATGTCGCGCAGACAACCCGGTGAGCTCTTGATATTGGGTTCGAGATGATACTCGGAGTTGTTGAAACGGTAGTGGCGCGAGATCTGTTCCTGCCACTTGGCCTCGAAGAAGCGGTCTGCGGGCCACATACGCTCCGGCGACAGTCGTTCGCGCATGGCCTGACGCAGGGGCTCCGGACCTGCCAGAGTGCGTGATTCGAGCAGGTTGGTGATGACTGTGACATCGGCTTCGGCTTCACGCTCGCAGTCGTTCAGTGAGCGCACGCTGTGACCGATCTCGAGACCGATGTCCCAAAGGAAGGTGATGAAGGTGGTCAGCCCCTCGCGATACGGCGTGTCGTCGTCGCTGGCGAGCAGGAACATCAGGTCGATATCGGAGTGGGGATGCAGCTCGCCGCGGCCATAACCACCGACCGCCAACAGCGCAACACCATCATCAAGCTCGGGATAACGCTGCCATGCCATGGCCAGCAGCTGATCCATGCACCAGGCGCGCCCCCGCACCAGATCGCGAATATCGGTACCACTGAGGAAGCGTTCGTCCAGGCGAGCCTGGATTTCCTTGAGCGCCCCCTTGAAGGGAGCGATCGGCGAGCGCTGGCCATCGAGTTGTTGCCGGAACTCGTCGAAGTCGAACAGCTCATGGTCCGGGGTGAAGCGATAGTGGTGCAGGAGCATGGAGGATCAGCGCTCGAGGAAGGACAGGTCTTCATCGGAACGGGCAGTCAGTACCTCCACACCCGTTTCGGTGACCAGTAGCGTGTGCTCCCACTGTGCGGTCAGGCTCCTGTCCCTGGTCACGGCGGTCCAGCCGTCGCGCAGGACCTTGGTACGATGGTCGCCGACATTGATCATCGGTTCGATGGTGAAGCACATTCCCGCCTTGAGCTCGATGTCCGCTTCGGGAGCATAACCGTCATAGTGAAGAACCTGAGGGTCCTCGTGGAAACCTGCACCGATACCATGGCCGCAGAAATCCTGAACCACCGAGTAGCCGTTGGCGTCGGCATGGTGCTCGATGACACGGGCCAGTTCCGACAGGCGCACGCCGGGGCGCACCAATGCCATGCTCTTGTACAGGCATTCCTGAGTGACGCGGCACAGGCGCTCGCCCTGGATGGTGTCGCCGATGATGAACATCATGCTCGAGTCGCCGTGATAACCGGCCGCGGTCTTGACGGTGATATCGATGTTCATGATATCGCCTTTCTTGAGCTTCTTGCCGTCATCGGGAATGCCGTGGCAGACCACGTGATTGATCGAGGTGCAGATCGACTTCGGGAAACCGTGATAATTGAGCGGTGCGGGCGTGGACCCCAGCTCGTTGACGATATAGTCGTGGCACAGATGGTCAAGGTGGCCAGTGCTGACGCCAGCAACAACATGGGGCGTGAGCATCTCGAATACGCTGGCGGCCTGGCGGCCCGCTTCGCGCATCAATTCGATTTCTTCGGCTGTCTTGATGGGTACGTTCATGGAATCTCGGTCTGGAAGGAAAACAGAAGCCGTGGCACTGCACTGAGCGATAGCCTGCCGGGCTGGCCTTCGCTGAAGCGCCTGACGACCCCGCCGAGGCCCGGTATCCGGGGCAGAAATGCAGCGGAGGCTGCGCGGTGCGTCAACCTGCGCACTCATCCAGGACGTCTGGCGACTTCAACTTGAAGGCTATCCATGGTATAAAGCTGCGCGCTTTCCTGCAATCGCCATTCACCTGCGGATCATTCTGTTCGGGCCTTATATGCCGACAACCGAAGATTCGCGGTGTCGTCAACAGGAAATCGTTGAACCAGGGCGATCAATGGTGGTCGCCCAGCCTTGAAAACACACACGTACCGTCACATGGTCCCGGGTGCCGTTGATTTGCGTCAATGGTCGGATCCATGGGGTATGTGGAGGCCTAACCCGATATTTCAGGAGTCATCCATGGCACACGTCAATATGCGTGACCTGCTCAAGGCAGGCGCACACTTCGGTCACCAGACCCGTTACTGGAACCCGAAGATGGGCAAGTACATCTTCGGCGCTCGTAACAAGATTCACATCATCAACCTTGAGCATACCCTTCCTGCGCTCAATGAAGCGATTGATGTGGTCGAGAAGATGGCCGCTTCCAACAACAAGATCATGTTCGTCGGCACCAAGCGCAGTGCGAGCAAGATCATCAAGGAAGAAGCGACCCGTGCTGGTCAGCCGTTCGTCAACCACCGCTGGCTCGGCGGTATGCTGACGAACTACAAGACCATCCGTCAGTCCATCAAGCGTCTGCGTGATCTCGAGACCATGCAGGGCGACGGCACTTTCGAGAAGCTGACCAAGAAAGAAGTCCTGATGGCTACCCGCGAGCAGGAAAAGCTCGAGCGTTCCATCGGTGGTATCAAGGAAATGGGCGGTCTGCCGGACGCGATGTTCGTGATCGATGTCGATCATGAGCGCATTGCCATCAACGAAGCCAACAAGCTGGGTATCCCGGTTATCGGCATCGTTGATACCAACTCCGATCCGGACGGCGTTGACTACGTGATCCCGGGCAACGATGACTCCATCCGCGCCATCCAGATCTACGTCAAGGCTATCGCTGACGCCTGTGGTCGTGCGAAGGAAGGTCGTCCCGACGAGTTTGTCGAAGTGACCGAAAGCAGTGAAAGCAGTGAAGGCGACACCGCCGCTGCTGCCGAGTAATCTTCGGCCCGCCTGGGCCAGCCGGTCGCGTCAGCGACCTCCGCCGGACAGGCGCAAAAGGGGGCCGAGGCCCCCTTTTCTCTACTTTCAGGCCGCGGGTGTATGTCTCCCCGCGACTTGAGGAAGCACTGGCCGGGCCGCCCGCAGTGATTCGTCTGCCGGCATTCGAGCCATGTTTCCCTAACCGACACCAAGGTCGAACCACTAGAGGTGAATACCATGGCAGCTATCAGCGCCTCCCAGGTCAAGGAACTGCGCGAGCGTACCGGTCTCGGCATGATGGAGTGCAAGAAGGCACTCACCGAAGCTGACGGTGATATCGAGCGTGCGATCGACGACCTGCGCAAGAACTCCGGTCTCAAGGCCGCCAAGAAGGCGGGCCGTACTGCCGCTGAAGGCGTGGTCGTGACGCGTGTTGCCGAAGACGGCAGCTACGGCGTGATGGTCGAGATCAACTCCGAGACTGACTTCGTCGCTCGTGACGACAACTTCAAGGCGTTCGCCGACAAGGTTGCCGATGCCTTCTTCGCCGCGAAGAGCGAAGACGTGGCCGCCGTGACCAGCGGAGAGCTGGAAACTGCTCGCGAGCAGCTGGTCCAGAAGATCGGTGAGAACATCGGCGTGCGTCGTGCTGCGGTGGTCAACGCCAGCGAAGGCAACCTGGTGGGTGCCTACGTTCACGGTGGCCGTATCGGCGTGCTGACCGTGCTCACCGGTGGTACTCAGGAAGCCGCCAAGGACGTGTCCATGCACGTTGCTGCGATCAACCCGGCCGTGGCCCGTCCGGAAGATATGCCGCAGTCCCAGTTGGATGCCGAGAAGGACGTCATCCTTGCTCAGCCCGATATGGCCGGCAAGCCTGCGCAGATCGCCGAGAAGATGGTTGAAGGCCGTCTGAAGAAGTACCTCGCCGAGAACAGCCTGACCGAGCAGGCCTTCGTCAAGGACCCCAACGTTACCGTTGCCGAATTCGTCAAGGCTGCTGGTGGTGAAGTGGTCGGCTTTACCCGCTTCGAGGTGGGTGAAGGCATCGAGAAGGAAGAAGTCGACTTCGCGAAGGAAGTTATGGAACAGGCCAAGCGTAGCTGAGGTCAGAAGTTCCAGTGTGTTGATGATGGCGTGCGCGAGAGCGCACGCCATCGTGTATGTGACAGAGGTCGGTATGGCCGACCGAGCACAGCCAGAAGCGGAGACATACCATGAGTAGCGCCGACTCTACCCCACTTGCCAGGCCCGACAAGCCACGCGCTGATGTATCGAAGTACAAGCGGATTCTGTTGAAGTTGTCCGGAGAGGCACTGACAGGCGATGCGGAGTTCGGTATCGACCCCAAGGTGCTGGATCGCATGGCGCTCGAGATCGGGCAACTGGTGGGAATCGGTGTTCAGGTGGGCATCGTGATTGGCGGTGGTAACCTGTTCCGGGGTGCTGCACTGCATGAAGCGGGCATGGAAAGGGTCACCGGCGACCACATGGGCATGCTGGCAACAGTGATGAATGCCCTGGCGATGCGTGATGCGCTGGAACGCTCCAACATTCGTTCCCGGGTGATGTCAGCGATTCCCATGAGTGGCGTGGTGGAGCACTATGATCGTCGTACGGCGATTCGCTACCTCACCTCCGGGGACGTGGTACTGTTCTCTGCGGGTACCGGAAACCCCTTCTTCACCACGGATTCCGCCGCCTGCCTGCGTGGTATCGAGATCGATGCCGACGTGGTGGTCAAGGCCACCAAGGTGGATGGGGTCTACGACAAGGATCCGGTCAAGCACGCGGATGCCGTCAAGTACGATCAGCTGTCCTATGATGATGCCCTTGAGCAGAAGCTCGGGGTAATGGATTTGACCGCCATCTGCCTGGTACGTGACCATGACATGCCGGTCCGGGTCTTCAACATGAACAAGCCTGGCGCTTTGCTCAACCTGGTGGTAGGTGGCAAGGAAGGCACGCTGATTGATAGAGGGTAAGATCGTGATCAACGACATCAAGAAAGATGCAGAAGCGCGCATGAAGAAGAGCCTTGACGCTCTGCACCACAACTTCAACAAGATCCGTACCGGCCGTGCACATTCCAGCATTCTGGATTCCGTGCAGGTGGACTACTACGGCTCCAATGTGCCGATCAACCAGGTGGCTCAGATCAACACTGAGGATGCCCGCACGCTCGCCGTGATCCCTTGGGAACAGAACATGGTGCCCAAGGTCGAAAAGGCCATCATGACCTCCGATCTGGGACTCAACCCGTCGACCGCGGGTAATGTCATTCGGGTGCCGATGCCGATGCTCACCGAGGAGACTCGGAAGGGCTACATCAAGCAGGCACGCAGTGAAGCCGAGAACGCACGTGTCGCGGTGCGTAACGTGCGTCGTGATGCCAACAACGACCTCAAGTCACTGCTCAAGGACAAGTCGATCTCCGAGGACGAGCAGCGTCAGGGCGAAGACGAAGTGCAGAAGCTCACTGATCGTTATGTGGCTGAAATCGACAAGGCGCTGAGTTCCAAGGAAGAGGACCTGATGCAGGTCTAACACCGCTGATCCTGAAGGCTGATCTGCCGTGACCGTCCCGGGGCCTCGACCCCGGGAACTGACTCAACCGCCTTGCGAGACACCATGACGTCACAGTCATCTGACCATCTTCGCCCGCTGCCGGCAGATGCCAATCTTCCGCGCCACGTCGCTGTCATCATGGATGGCAACAATCGCTGGGCACGTGCCCGAGGCATGTCTGGAGTACGCGGTCACCATGCCGGCGTCGAGGCCGTACGTGCCGTGATTCGGCGTGCGGCGGAGAGGCGTATCGAGACGCTGACCCTGTTCGCCTTTTCCAGCGAGAACTGGAAACGCCCCGTGGCCGAGGTCAATGCCTTGATGGAGTTGTTCCTGATGGCGTTGAAGCGCGAGGTGAAGAAGCTTCATCAGCACGATATCCGCCTCTCCGTGATCGGTGATACCTCCGGTTTTTCCAATGCGATTCAGAAGCATATCCGCGAGGCAGAGGCGCTGACTCGCGACAACCGCGGGCTGCACCTGGCCATTGCGGCCAACTACGGTGGCCAATGGGACATCGCCCGGGCGGCACGCCATCTGGCAGAACAGGCAGCGGCTGGTGAGCTTGATCCGGCCAGTATTGATGAGCAGTCCTTTGGTCAGCAGCTCGGTCTGGCCGATGCAGCTCCGGTTGATCTGTGTATCCGTACCAGTGGTGAGCGTCGAATCTCCAACTTCCTGCTGTGGCAGCTGGCCTATGCAGAGCTCTATTTCACGCAGGTGCTGTGGCCTGATTTTGACGGCGAAGCCTTTGACGATGCGCTGGAGGACTTCTGCCAGCGCAAACGCCGTTTCGGCATGACTGACGAACAGATCGACGAGGCTCAGGGTGCTTAGGCAGAGAGTCATCACCGCCGCCTGGCTGGCGCCGCTGGCATTGCTCGGCCTGTTCGGCCTCGATGGCGCCTGGTTTGCCGTTTTCACGGCGGGTATCGTCATGCTTGCCGGCTGGGAGTGGGGCAATCTCGCCGGGTTGTTCGGGCAGGCGTCGCGAAGCCTGGTCGCCGTTGTTCTGGGGGCCATGATGCTGGGCCTGTGGCTGGGTGGCTTCGCCCAGTCCGGGGCCATTCTGGCCGTTGGTGGGCTGGGCTGGCTGGTCAACCTGTGGTGGGTGGTCGGCCACCCAAAGCGACAGGCGCAATGGTCATCCACCGCAGTGCGCCTGGCGATGGGCGCCTGGGTGCTGATCCCCACTTGGGTGGGCTTCAATGTCCTGCGCGACAATGGCGCAATCTGGTTGCTGTTTGTGCTGCTGGTCGTTTGGGGGGCCGATATCGGCGCCTACTTCTGCGGCCGGGCCTTCGGCCGCCGCAAGCTGGCTCCCAGTGTCAGTCCTGCCAAGTCCTGGGAAGGCGTCTATGGCGGCATGGCGGTGACTGCTGTGCTGGCGCTGGGCTTCGCGATGGCGCACCAGTGGAGTCCTGTCGCAACACTGTTGCTGATCCTGCTGACGCTGCTGGTTACCATGGCCTCTGTGCTGGGTGATCTGCTGGAGAGCATGCTCAAGCGCTATCGTGGGATCAAGGATTCCAGTCAACTGCTCCCCGGCCACGGTGGAGTCATGGACCGTATCGATAGCTTGACCGCTGCGGTGCCATGTTTTGCGTTGTTCTTCTCGTGGTTGGTATCCGCATGACAATCTCTGAGCCAGGTTCTTCAATGTCGACTGGGGCTGGCCCCGCTGTTTCCGTTGCCAGAGAATCCATTCGACCGGTGGCTGCCGTTCAGGGCGTTACTGTGCTGGGAGCGACCGGCTCGATCGGCACCAGTACGCTGGATGTGATCGCCCGTCACCCCGAGCGCTATCGTGTTCATGCTCTGACGGCGCATCGTTCACGGGAGGCGCTGTTGCGTCAGTGTCGAGTACACCATCCTCGGATCGCCGTTCTGGAGCGGGCCGAGGACGCTGACTGGCTGGCCGAGCAACTCAGGTCCGCGGGGCTGGACACCGAAGTACACCACGGGGAGGCTGCGCTGTCCGAGGTTGCTGGTGCCGCTGAGGTGGATGTGGTGATGGCCGCTATTGTCGGTGCCGCAGGGCTTCTGCCGACCCTGGCTGCGGTGCGCGCGGGCAAGCGGGTGCTGTTGGCCAACAAGGAAGCCCTGGTGATGTCCGGGGCTCTGTTCATGGGTGCCGTTGCCGAGAGTGGTGCCGCATTGCTGCCCATAGACTCGGAGCACAATGCCATTTTCCAGTGTCTGCCCGCTGAGCACCGTGGTGGGTTGGCGCGTCAAGGCGTAACCCAGTTGCTGCTCACCGCTTCGGGGGGACCCTTCCGTGGCCATGACCATCAGCAATTGGCTGCCGTGACACCGGAGCAGGCCTGTGCCCATCCCAACTGGTCAATGGGCCGCAAGATTTCCGTCGACAGTGCCACTCTGATGAACAAGGGACTGGAGCTGATCGAGGCCTGCTGGCTATTCGATGCTCGTCCGGAACAGATTCAGGTGGTGGTGCACCCACAGAGCGTCATTCACTCAATGGCCGCCTACAGTGATGGCTCGGTGCTTGCTCAGATGGGCAACCCGGATATGCGTACACCCATCGCCTATGGCCTTGCCTGGCCGGAGCGAATCGATGCCGGTGTCGAGCCCCTGGACCTGTTTGCAGTGGCGCGCCTGGATTTCGAGCCGGCGGACGAGCAGGCCTTTCCCTGCCTGCGCCTGGCGCGTGAAGCGATGCAGGCTGGTGGTACGGCGCCGGCGATTCTCAACGCTGCCAACGAAATTGCCGTGGCGGCGTTTCTCGAGCGACGGCTCGGTTTCAACGATATTGCGCGCCTGGTCGAGGAGGTGCGGGAGCAACTGGTGGTCACGCCTGCCGATGATCTGGCGCTGGTGCTGGAAGCTGATCAGCGCAGCCGCCAGGAGGCATTGGCCTGGTTGGAGCGGCAGCGATGAGTTATCGGTCAATGGGGAACCTTCGTTGGCGGCTGCTGCCGGATGATAGGGTAGGCTATCCTGCTCATCGAAGTGGGATTCTGCCGGAGTTCGGCATGCTTTTGAGGGAGAGTCCTGAGTGGACCTGATTCAGAATGTGCTGGCTGTCATTGTGGTGCTCGGCCTGTTGGTCACCTTTCACGAGTTCGGCCACTTCTGGGTGGCGCGCCGCTGCGGCGTCAAGGTACTGCGTTTCTCGGTAGGGTTCGGTAAGCCGATCTGGTCGCGATTCGACCGTCACGGTACCGAGTTTGCGCTGGCGGCCATTCCGCTTGGCGGTTACGTCAAGATGCTCGACGAACGCGAAGGACATGTGGACCCGTCGCAGCTCGACCAGGCCTTCAACCGCAAGTCAGTCTGGGCACGTATCGCTATTGTTGCCGCTGGTCCGCTCGCCAACTTCCTGTTGGCGCTGGTCGCCTATTGGGCATTGTTCGTTGCCGGTACCACCACCGTGGTGCCGGTAGTGGGGCAGGTCGTGCCCGATTCGCCAGCCTTCGAGGCCGGTCTGCAGCCGGATCAGGAGATTACGGCGGTCCAGGGGCAGTCGGTACGTTCCTGGGATGAGGTCAATCTCAAGCTGGTGGCGGTCATCGGCCTGAACGGCGAACTGACGGTGACCACGCGGGATGAAGGCAGCAGTCGAGCTTCGACCCATCGGCTGCAGGTGGAGGATTGGCTGGTCGGTCAGGACCCACCGGAGCCGCTGGCGACGCTGGGGGTGGTACCATGGCGACCTGAGCTGCCGGCAGTGATTGCACGGGTGGTGGACGGTGACCCGGCTGATGAAGCCGGGCTGCAGGCCGGTGACAGAGTGTTGTCGGTGGATGGCCAGGCGGTTGCCGACTGGCCTGCACTGGTGCAACTGGTGCGTGCCAAACCGGGTCAGACGCTGTCGCTGGAGGTTGAGCGAGAGGGGCAGCATCGCACTCTTGGTCTGACGCCCAGAGCCAGTGCACTGGAGGATGGCAGCTCAATCGGCTATATCGGTGCCGAAGTTGCGCCGGTAGACTGGCCACAGAAGTGGCAGCGGGAAATCCGCTATGGGCCTCTGGAAGCAGTAGGGCAGGCGGCGAGCCGCACGGCGGACATGACGCTGCTGACCTTCGATGCCGTACGCAAGATGGTGATCGGGTTGATTTCCCCGAGCAACCTGTCCGGGCCGATCACCATTGCCCGAATTGCGGGAGATACGGCTCGCTCCGGGCTTGAGAGCTTTGTCAGCTTTCTGGCCTATCTGTCGATCAGCCTCGGGGTGCTCAATCTCCTGCCGATACCGGTGCTGGATGGTGGCCACCTGCTTTATTACTTCATCGAGGCGGTTCGCGGCAGAGCGGTTTCCGAGCGTACTCAGGCCGCTGGCCTGCGCATCGGCCTTGCTGTGGTCGGAACCTTGATGATCATGGCACTGTATTTTGACTTGATGCGGCTGTGGTGATCCGGCCCGACATTATCGACCCTGTGGGCGCGACATAATGGAAATACGGGCGGTTTGCCGCTTGTCAGTAACCCGCACAAATGTATAAGGTGCCTGTCTGGACAGGTACGCAGACTCAACGCGAGCGAAACGACTGCATGAAAATCAAGACCATCGGATTGGCGACACTCTTGACCGCCTGTGCGCAGGCGGCGCACGCGGCTCCTTTCACCGTTTCGGACATTCGCGTGGAGGGCCTGCAGCGGGTCTCTGCCGCGTCCGTGTTCAATGCGTTCCCGGTCAATACCAATGACCAGGTGGACGATCAGGAACTGGCCTTTGCTGCTCAGAAGCTGTTCGAGACCGGACTGTTCGAGGATATTCAGTTGGCCCGCGAAGGCAATGTGCTGGTGGTCGAGGTCGAGGAACGGCCGACCATCTCGCAGCTGAATATCGAGGGTAACGAGCAGTTGACCGACGACGATCTGCGCAATGGCCTCAAGCAGGCCGGCATCAGCGAAGGTCAGGTGCTGCAGCTGTCGACCATCGATGAGATGAAGCGCGAACTGGAGGGCCTCTACCAGTCCCAGGGTCGCTACAGTGCACGTATCGACACTGACGTCACACCGGTCGGCGAAGGTCGGGTACGCGTCGATATCAATATCACCGAAGGCACGGTCGCCAAGATCCGCCAGATCAACATCGTGGGCAACGACGCCTTCTCCGATGAGGTGCTGCTTGACCAGTTCGAGCTCGAGGATGATCCCGGCCTGTTCTTCGGCTGGTTCTCCAGCGATGAATACTCCCGTGAGGCACTGGCAGGTGACCTGGAGCGTCTGAGGTCCTGGTATCTGGATCGCGGCTATGTGAATTTCGAGATCACTTCCAGCCAGGTCTCCATCAGCCCGGACAAGTCGCGGATCTTCGTGACCATCAACGTCGATGAGGGCAATCGCTACAAGGTCGGTAGCATCAGCTTCCTCGGTGACCTGAAGGTGGCCGAGAGTCAGGCGCGGGAATTGCTGCAGATTCATGCTGGCGAGACCTTCTCGCGCAGTAAGGTGGTGGCGTCCAGTGAAGCCATGCGCTCACGTCTGGGGGCGGAAGGCTTTGCCTTTGCCCAGGTCGATGGCGTGCCTGAAGTCCGCGCCGATGGTGAAACCGTGGATCTGGCCTTCCAGGTGACTCCCGGACGTCGTGCCTATGTGCGCCGTATCCAGTTTGTCGGTAACACCACCACCCGTGATGAAGTACTGCGTCGTGAGCTGATCCAGATGGAAGGTGCTCCGGCCTCCACCGAATCGATCTCCCAGTCGCGTCAGCGCCTCGAGCGCCTCGGTTTCTTCAAGCAGGTCGAGGTACAGACCGAGCCGGTTCCGGGTGAAGCCGACCAACTGGATGTGACCTACAACGTCGAAGAGCAGCCGTCGGGCTCGATTTCGGCAAGCCTGGGTTACTCGCAGAGTGCCGGGGTGATCTATGGCGCCTCTCTGTCCCAGAACAACTTCCTGGGCAGCGGTAACCGCGTCAACGTGGGTGCCCAGAAGAGTGACACCTACACCAGTATCAACTTCGGCTTCACCGATCCCTACTGGACCCTCGACGGCATCTCGCGTGGTTACAACTTCTATTACCGCGAGACCGATTACGAAGACTCCGATATCTCGACCTACTCGACGGATGCGTTGGGCGCGGGTATCAACTTCGGCTACCCGATCAACGAACTGTCGCGGATGAACTTCGGCGCCAATATCGAGTCGCTGGAGATCAAGACCTACGATGATACACCGTCGGAAATCGAACGCTACGTGCAGGATCAGGGCGAGAGTGCAGAGACTCTGAGCCTGACGTCGAGCTGGACTCGCAACAACCTCAACCGCGGGATCATGCCCACGGCGGGTAGTTATCAGCGCCTGTCGCTGGAGCTCGGGGTGCCGGGCAGTGATGCCGAGTACTACAAGGCTCGTGCCGAGGCTCGCAAGTTCTTCCCGCTCAACGAGTCGGAGACCTGGTCGCTCAAGTTCAGTGGTGAGCTGGGTTATGCCGACTCGTTCAACGACGAACCCTATCCGTTCTACGAGAACTTCCTTGGCGGTGGCCTGGGCTCGGTACGCGGTTACACCTCCAATACGCTGGGCCCGAAGACGACGGAGCGCAACTCCGGGGACGACGATACCCTCGGTGGCAACGTACTGGTCCAGGGCAGCATGGAGCTGATCTTCCCGATGCCGTTCGTCGAGGATCAGCGTTCGGTGCAGCCGTCACTGTTCATCGATGCTGGTAACACCTTCCTGACGTCCTGTTATGACGTACTCGAAGAGGATGCCAACCGTCAAACCTGCGACGACGGAGTGGACCTTGGCGAACTGCGCTACAGTGCGGGTGTTGGCGTTTCCTGGTTGACGCCGGTGGGGCCGCTGACCTTCAGCGTTGCCGAGCCACTCAACGACGAGGATGGCGATGATACCCAGGTCTTCCAGTTCTCACTGGGTCAGACCTTCTAATGAGGCGATTTGTGCCGTTGCTGTCATGGCGTGTGTGCGGCAACGGTCTGTTGCTGATGATGTTGTGCCTGATGTCCTCCGCTGCCATGGCGGATGATGTTGCGGTGCTGGATTGGCGCAAGGCGCTGCTTGATACCGATGCCGCGCAACAGGATATGGCTGAGCTGCGCGACAGGCTTGCCCCTCGTCAACAGGAGGCGCAGGCCCTGGGAGAGGAGTTGGAGCGGTTGTCTTCACGCCTGGCCGAGGGCGGCGAAAGCCTGGATGACGTCGAAGGTCGTGCTCTGGTTCAGGAGATGCAGCAGAAAGGGCAGCGCTTCGATCAACTACGACTGGAAATGGCCCGAGCGCGTCAGGAGTCGGAGCAACGCTTCCTGGATCGCCTCGAGCCCGGAATGGATCAGGCGGTCAACGAAGTGATTGCACGCCATCAGGTGAAGGTTCTGGTAGATCCCTCCGGCGTCCTCCACAGCGAGGATGACCTGCCGGATCTTACGGCTGAAGTCACCGCGGTCCTCAACGCGCAATAACGGGATGGTCACTGCTCCACGGGTTCTCATGAAAGATACACGAATACACCTGACACTTGCCGAGATTGCCGAACGCCTGGGGGCACGCCTCGAAGGCGATGGCGATCTCCGAGTCACCGGGCTGGCAACCCTCAAGGACGCTGGTCCCGACCAGGTGGCGTTCCTTGCCAATCGCGCTTATCTCAAGGATCTGCCGGCGACTCGCGCAGCGGCTGTCGTACTGGTGGAGGACCATGCCAGGGCATGCCCTGTGGCATCCCTGATCCTCGATAACCCCTATCTCGGATATGCGGAACTGTCGCGAATGCTGGACCCGCTGGCCGATGCACATCGTCCGGGAGTGCACGCGACAGCAGTGGTGGCTGATGACGTTGTGCTCGGCAAGGATGTCAGCATTGGCCCGCATGCCGTCGTCGAAGCCGGTGTCGAGCTGGGCGATCGTGTGGTGATCGGCGCCAATACCGTGGTGGGTGCCGATAGCCAGCTTGGTGACGACTGCTACCTGCATGCCAATGTCACCCTGTATCACGGGGTGGTGGTCGGCAAGCGCGCGATCCTGCACAGCGGCTGTGTCATTGGTGGCGATGGTTTTGGTTTTGCCCATGATGGTTCGGGTTGGCAGAAGATCGCCCAGTTGGGTGGTGCGCGGCTGGGCGATGATGTCGAAGTCGGTAGCTGTTCGAGCATTGATCGCGGTGCGCTCGGGGATACGGTGATCGGTAATGACGTCAAGATCGACAGCCAGGTGCAGATTGCGCACAACGTGCAGATCGGCGACCACAGCGCACTGGCCGGCTGTGTCGGCATTGCCGGTTCCACGCGAGTGGGGCGCCACTGCATGCTCGGCGGCGGCGTTGGACTGTCGGGGCATCTGGTCATCTGTGATGGTGTTCAGATCACCGGAATGAGCCTGGTCACCAACTCGATCCTCGAGCCTGGCGTCTATTCGTCGGGTACCGGTGCCATGGAGAACAGCCAGTGGCGTCGCAACGCCGTCCGCTTCAAGCAACTCGACAGCATCGCCCGGCGTCTCAGCCGCCTGGAAAAACGCGGTAAAGGCGAGGTTTGAGGGTCAGCTAGAGGTCGGTATAATCCTCCGCCTGTTGTCGGCGTCCAGGAGAAGGGGACATCTCCCGCCTGGTGTGACTCTTGCGTCCTTGCACTAGTCCAACGCCGCATGCGTCCTTCTCGCGGAAGATGAAGGACTCCTGTCATTTCAGAGGTCGCTACGATGGTCATGGACATCAATGAAATTCGCGAGTACCTACCCCACCGCTATCCGTTTCTGCTGGTGGACCGGGTTACGGAACTGACCCTCGGCGAATCCATCGTTGCCTACAAGAACGTCAGCATCAACGAGCCGTTCTTCAATGGTCACTTCCCGCACCATCCGATCATGCCGGGTGTGCTGGTTGTCGAGGCGCTGGCTCAGGCCTGCGGTATTCTGGGCTTCAAGACGGTCAACAAGTTGCCGGCGGACGGTTACGTCTACTATCTGGTGGGAAGCGACAATGTACGCTTCAAGCGCCCGGTAATGCCGGGAGACAAGCTTGAGCTGCGTGCCCAGGTGGAGCGCGAGAAGCGTGGCATCTGGAAGTTCAAGTGTCAGGCCACCATTGATGGTGAACTGGCCGTCGAGGCCGATATCACCTGTGCCGAGAGGAAGGTCGCTTGATTCATCCTACCGCCATCGTAGATCCCGGCGCGCGCCTGGCCGACGATGTCGAGGTGGGACCATTCTCCGTGATTGGTCCTGACGTCGAGATTGGGGCTGGCTCGGTTATTGGTCCCCATGTGGTGGTCAAGGGCCCCACGATACTGGGAGAGCGCACGCGTATCTTCCAGTTTGCCTCGGTCGGTGAAGACTGCCAGGACAAGAAATACCGGGGAGAGCCCACCCGACTGGTGATGGGCGATGACAATGTGATCCGTGAAGGTGTCACGCTGCATCGTGGCACTGTCCAGGACCGTGGTGAGACAACCATCGGTTCGCGTAATCTGTTCATGGCCTATGTGCATGTCGGTCATGATTGTGTGATCGGCAATGACTGTATCCTCGCCAACCAGGTGACACTGGCCGGCCATGTCCGGCTGGGTGACCATGCCATTCTTGGTGGATTGTCAGCCGTTCATCAGTTCTGCCATTTCGGGGCTCATGCCATGGCGGGCGGAGGTTCGATCATCACCAAGGACACACCAGCCTTCGTGATGATCAACGGCAACCCGGCTCAGGTGCATGGTCTCAATGCCGTGGGCCTCAAGCGCCGCGGATTCAGTGCCGAGGCGATTCGCGCCCTGAGTGATTCCTACAAGCTGGTCTATCGTCAGGGGCTGACGGTCGAGCAGGCACTGTCCGAGATCCGTGCGCGCTTCTCGCTGGCCGAGACGGAACATTTCGCTGCGTCCATCGAGGTCTCGACTCGCGGCATCATTCGCTGAGAGCCCCATCATGAGTGTGTCGACGGCCGTTGAGTCACCCTCACTGCATCGTGTCTACCTGGTGGCCGGGGAGCTCTCCGGCGACATCCTGGGGGCGAGCTTGATGCGTGAGCTGAAGGCCCGCCACCCCCGGGTCGAGTTCCGCGGCCTTGGCGGGCCACGGATGCAGGCGCAGGGGCTGGATTCGCTGTTTCCATTGGAAACCCTGTCGGTGATGGGCCTGGTCGAGGTGATCAAGCACCTGCCTGAGCTGTTCCGTGTGCGTCGCACCCTGCGTGAGGACGCCACTGCCTGGCAGCCGGATATCATGATCGGCATCGACGCACCGGACTTCAACCTGGGGCTGGAGCGGCAGTTGCGCGAGTCTGGTATGGTCACGGCGCACTATGTCAGCCCGTCGGTCTGGGCATGGCGGCAGGGACGAGTCAAGGGCATTGCGCGTTCAGTGGATGCCATGCTGACCTTTCTGCCCTTCGAGGCTGCCTTCTACGCCAGACACCGGGTGCCGGTGGCCTTTGTCGGCCACCCATTGGCAGATGACATGCCACTGGATACGGACCGCCCGGCCAGTCGCGCTCTGCTTGGCCTCGAATTGAAGGCGGAAGTGCTGGCCCTGTTGCCGGGTTCGCGGCGTAATGAGATCCGCTTCATGGGCGCCACCTTTCTCGAAGCAGCCGAGCGCCTGGTCAAAGCCCGGCCAGGGCTTCAAGTGGTCATTCCCGCGGCGACAGCGGAACGCCACGCGGAGCTTGCCACTTTGCTGACCAGCTATCCGCAGCTCGAAGCAAGCGTTACCCTGCTGAATGGCCAGGCCCGGGAGGCGATGGTCGCCAGTGATGCGGTGCTGCTGGCCTCCGGGACCGCGGCGCTGGAGGCCATGCTCTGTCATCGCCCGATGGTGGTTGGCTACCGCATGGCTCCCATGACCCACGCCATTGCTCGTCACCTGGTCAAGACCGAGTGGATTTCCCTGCCCAATCTGATTGCCCGAGAGAGTCTGGTGCCGGAGTTGATCCAGCATGAAGCCTCCGCCGAGGCCATTGCCGCCCAACTTGGAGAGCTTCTCGATGACCCTGAGCGTCGTACTGAACTAGAGCAACGCTTTGCCGAAATGCATCGAGCCCTGCAACGCAACGCCAGTCGCCGCGCCGTGGATGCCATAGAGGCTCTGGTCGAGCGTCGGCCGCTGCCGCCAGGTGTCTCTGCCGAAGCTGCTGCCGATATCGCAGAGGGGGTTTGACATGGCGGGAGCAAAGCGCAAGATCGATAGCCTGCCGCCACTGGTCATCGATTACCAGGGGACATTACTGGCGGGTGTTGACGAAGTCGGTCGAGGCCCATTGGTGGGGGCGGTGGTTGCTGCTGCAGTGATTCTGGATCCCCGGCGTCCGATTGCCGGTCTCGGAGACTCCAAGACACTGTCGGCGAAGCGTCGCGAGGTCCTGGATGGAGAAATCCGCGACAAGGCCCTGGCCTTCTGTGTGGCCGAGGCCAGCAGCGAAGAAATTGATACGCTGAATATCTACCATGCCACGCACCTGGCCATGCGCCGAGCCATCGATGGCCTGGAGCCGACGCCGGAATATCTGCTGGTGGACGGCAATCGACTGCCCGGGCATCATGTTCCAGGACAGGCGGTCGTCAAGGGGGATGCGCGTCATCCTGCGATCGCCGCGGCCTCGATACTGGCCAAGGTGGCCCGTGATGCGGCAATGCTGGCCCTGCACGGGCGTCACCCGGATTATGGTTTTGCCCGCCACAAGGGCTACCCGACTGTGGAGCACCTGGCCGCACTCGAGCGTCTGGGTGCCCTGTCGGAGCATCGTCGTTCCTTTGCCCCGGTAAAGCGGCAGCTGGCGCTGTTCTCTTGATCCGGCAATCAAATGGGTCACCCTGAGCTATTAACATGGCAATCAAATAGCTCATCCTGATCGGTTTGATTTTCGCCCGCACCATACTGGCGCTGATCTGCTGGTGTGGTGCGGTCTCGCGTCGGCCTGATGGCCGACGGCGGTACTTTCCTGTGCCGCGTTTGATCCGGCATAGCTTGGTCCAGCATGAAGATCTGCCGGGCCAATGGACTGCTATTCTTCTGCATGGCGCTTTGTCATCCCGCGTCGTGACTGACCCCTGAGGTGCTGTACCCGTATGTCTGTCCCCTTTGTTCATCTGCGTGTTCACAGTGAGTTCTCCCTGGTCGATGGACTGGTGCGGCTCAAGCCCTATATCAAGGCCGGAGAGGAGCAGGGGGCGCCGGCACTGGCGCTGACCGATGAGACCAACCTGTTTGGATTGGTCAAGTTCTACAACGGTGTTCAGGGGGCCGGTATCAAGCCGATCATCGGCTCGGACCTGTGGCTGTTCAATCCTCATGACACCGACCACCCCTATCGCCTGACCCTGCTGGCGATGAACGACACCGGCTATCGCAACCTGACCGAGCTGATCTCGCGTGGCTGGATGCAGGGGCAGCGCCAGGGGCGGGCGATTCTCGACAAGGCCTGGGTCATGGAGCAGAGCGATGGGTTGATCGCGCTGTCCGGCGGTCGGGAAGGAGAGGTCGGCCGATTTCTGCTCTCTGACCATCACAGCGAAGCGCGTCAACTGCTCGACGAATGGAATGCTGCCTTTCCCGGACGCTTCTACCTCGAGCTGACGCGTACGGGTCGTCCGCTGGAAGAAGACTGTGTGCACGCTTCGGTGGCGTTGGCGATGGAAACCGACACGCCGGTGGTTGCCACCAATGATGTGCGCTTCCTCAAGCGCGAAGACTTCTGGGCCCACGAGACACGCGTTGCCATCGGCGAAGGGCGGGCGCTGGACGACCCTCGTCGTGAGCACCGTTATACCGAGGAACAATACCTCAAGACACCAGCGGAAATGGCTGAGCTGTTCGCCGATATTCCCGAGGCCATCGAGAACAGCGTGATGATTGCTGCACGCTGCAGCGTCGAGGTGCGTCTCGGTGAGATCTTCCTGCCCGAGTACGGCATTCCCGAGGGCATGACTCAGGACGAGTTCTTCCGCAAGATCTCCCATGACGGCCTGACCGAGCGTCTCGACGCACTCTACCCGGTGGACAGCCATCCACGTGGTACCGAGGAATGGGCCGCCCTCGAGCAACGCTATCGTGAGCGTCTCGACTTCGAACTGAACATCATTCTGCAGATGGGCTTTCCCGGCTACTTCCTGATCGTGATGGACTTCATCCAGTGGGCCAAGGACAACGATGTTCCTGTCGGCCCGGGACGGGGGTCGGGGGCTGGCTCGCTGGTGGCCTACGCGCAGAAGATCACCGATCTCGACCCCATCCAGTATGACCTGCTGTTCGAGCGTTTCCTCAACCCGGAACGTGTCTCGATGCCCGACTTTGACGTCGATTTCTGCATGGAGAAGCGTGACCGGGTCATCGACTATGTGGCCGAACGCTACGGCCGTAACGCGGTCTCCCAGATCGTCACTTTCGGTACCATGGCCGCCAAGGCGGTAGTGCGTGATGTCGCGCGGGCCCAGGGCAAGCCCTACTCGCTGGGCGACAAGTTGTCCAAGTTGATTCCCTTTGAAGTCGGTATGACCCTGGCCAAGGCCATCGAGCAGGAGCCGCAGCTCAAGGACTTCCTCGAGGCCGATGAGGATGGCCAGGAAATCTGGGAGATGGCGCTCAAGCTTGAAGGTGTCACCCGCGGCACCGGAAAGCACGCCGGTGGCGTGGTGATCGCGCCGACCAAACTGACCGATTTCGCGCCGCTGTTGTGTGACGAGGAAGGCAACGGCCTGGTGGTTCAGTTCGACAAGAACGATATCGAGGACGCCGGGCTGGTGAAGTTCGACTTCCTCGGCCTGCGAACCCTGACCATCATCGACTGGGCGCTGGAGATGGTCGACAAGGTGCGTGCCGTCAATGATCAAGGCCCGCTCGACATCGACACCATCCCGCTGGATGATGGCAAGACCTTCGAGATGCTCAAGAAGGCCGAGACCACTGCCGTCTTCCAGCTCGAATCCCGCGGCATGAAGGAACTGATCAAGCGCCTGCTGCCGGACTCGCTGGAGGACATGATCGCTCTGGTGGCGTTGTTCCGTCCGGGGCCGCTGCAATCCGGCATGGTGGATGATTTCATCAACCGTAAGCACGGGCGTGCCGAGATCTCCTTCCCGCACCCGGATTATCAGCACGAACTGCTCAGGCCGGTACTGACACCCACCTACGGCATCATCCTCTATCAGGAGCAGGTGATGCAGATTGCCCAGGTGATGGCCGGCTACTCGCTGGGCCAGGCTGACCTGCTGCGCCGTGCCATGGGCAAGAAGAAACCCGAGGAAATGGCCAAGCAGCGCGCGGGGTTCATGGAGGGCTGTGAGGCCAACGGTATCAATGCCGACCTGGCGGGCAACATCTTCGACCTGGTGGAGAAGTTCGCCGGCTACGGCTTCAACAAGTCGCACTCGGCAGCCTATGCATTGGTGTCATACCAGACCGCCTGGTTGAAGGCCCATTATCCGGGGCCATTCATGGCCGCGGTCATGTCCACCGAAATGGACAACCTCGACAAGGTGGTGCCGCTGATCGAGGAGTGCCGAAACCTCAAGCTCACCGTCACTCCGCCGGACGTCAATGTGGGGGGCTACAAGTTTACCGTCGATGTCGATGGGCGCGTGGTCTATGGGCTCGGTGCCATCCGTGGTGTGGGTGAAGGTCCGATCGGTGCCATCGTCGAGGCGCGTAATGCCGATGGCCCCTTCAAGGATCTGTTCGACTTCTGTCGTCGCGTCGACCCGAAGCGCATGAACAAGCGTACTCTAGAGGCGCTGATTCGTTCCGGCGCTCTGGACAACCTGGGACCCAACCGAGCTGTGCTGTCTGCGGCATTGGATGATGCACTGCGTGCAGCCGCGCAGAACCACCAGAACCAGAACGCCGGGATGATGGACCTGTTCGGGGAAGCCTTTGCCGCTGTAGAGGAAGAAGAGGCTTCCGACCCCTATGCCGACTATCTGCGCGCCAGGGAGTGGACCGACCGCGAGCGCCTGGCGGGGGAGAAGGACACTCTGGGGCTTTACCTGACCGGTCACCCCATCGACGAGTACGAGACCGAGTTGGCACGTTTCGTGTCGACCCGTATCGCCGACCTCAAACCATCGCGGGAAGCCCAGCGTGTGGCCGGGTTGGTGGTGGGCATGCGCACCATGAAGTCCAAGCGTGGCGACACCATGGCGTTTCTGACTCTGGACGATCGCACCGGGCGTATCGAGGCCTCGTTGTTCGGAGAGCTGTTCGATAGCGTCCGTGGCCAGCTCGACAATGCCGAGGTGTTGATCATCGAGGGCGAGGTGTCCAGCGATGACTACTCCGGTGGCCTGCGCCTGCGAGGCAAGGACGTCACGCCCATGGTTCAGGCCCGGGCTCGATTCGGGCAGGCGGTGGAGGTCTCGATCAATGCCGCCAATGCCAACGGCAAACTGATCGACAGCCTGCAGCAGAGTCTTGCGCCCCATCGCCATGAGGAAGGTCTGCCGGTACGCTTGCGTTACCGCAGCCACGAGGCCTGCGGCTGGCTGGAGTTCGACGACCAATGGAAGGTGACGCCTAGCGATGATCTGTTGATCGCCCTGCGTGAGGTGGAAGGCCAGGACGGCGTGCGTTTGAAATATCGTTGAGCTAGGAGCTAGGAGCTAGGAGCTACGAGCTGGCCCCTGTTCGTTCCCGACGAACAGGGGCACTTCCCACATCCCTGTGGGTCGCGAGCGAAGAGCGGGCTGTAACCTGGTGCTGCTCGCGTCTCGTCGCTCGGGGCTCGCAGCTTATCTCGGGGCGCTTGCGGCCCGAGGCTTGCGTGACTCGCACAGGGTGCGATAATGCACCCCACTTTATTCTCGCCATGGGTGGGTCTCGGGAGCTGGTACCCCGGCCTGCCTTCGATGATCACAAGGCACTTGCCCATGAACCCGAACTATCTCGATTTCGAACAGCCCATCGCCGAGCTTCAGGCCAAGATCGAAGAGCTGCGTCTGGTCGGCAACGACAGCAAGGTAAGCCTCAGCGATGAGATTTCTCGACTCGAGGAAAAGAGCCGCAAGCTGACCGAGTCCATCTTCAAGGACCTCTCTCCCTGGCAGGTCTCCCAGTTGTCGCGTCATCCGCAGCGGCCGTACACACTTGACTATCTCGAGCATGTGTTCACCGATTTCGATGAGCTGCATGGCGATCGCGAGTTTGCCGATGACGCTGCCATCGTGGGTGGCGTGGCACGTCTCAATGACCGTCCGGTGATGATCATCGGCCACCAGAAGGGGCGGGACGTCAAGGAGAAGGTTCGCCGCAACTTCGGCATGCCGCGTCCTGAAGGCTACCGCAAGGCTTGCCGACTGATGGAAATGGCCGAGCGCTTCAAGCTGCCGGTATTGACCTTCATCGACACTCCGGGCGCCTATCCCGGGATCGACGCCGAGGAGCGTGGTCAGAGTGAAGCGATTGCCTATAACTTGGCGGTGATGTCGCGCCTGAAGACGCCGATCATCTCTACCGTGGTGGGTGAAGGCGGCTCCGGTGGTGCACTGGCGATCGGTGTCTGCGATGAACTGATGATGCTCCAGTACGCCACCTACTCGGTGATTTCACCGGAAGGCTGTGCCTCGATCCTGTGGAAGAGTGCCGAGCGTGCCTCGGATGCGGCTCAGGCCATGGGCATCACGGCGACTCGTCTCAAGGAGCTGGGCTTCGTCGACACCCTGGTCAAGGAGCCGCTGGGTGGCGCTCACCGTGCCCCCGAGCAGTGTGCCCAGCGCGTTCGCGATGCGATCAGCGACAGCCTCGAGCGTCTTGATGCACTGGATACCGATGCTCTGCTCGAACGTCGCTACCAGCGCCTGATGAGCTATGGCGCGCCTTCCTGAGTCACCTTGATGCCGACGCCCTCTGAGGGCGTCGGCACTTCCTTCGAGGCTTCGCCATGATGCGTCCTGCCTCCTCGATTGCTGCGACTGTCACCACTGCGCTGGGCGCCACCGATCCGAACCGCGGGGTATGGATTGCGTTGTCCGGTGGCCTGGATTCGTCGCTGCTGCTGAATCTGGCCGTGGCCGCCGCGGACCAATACCCGCGTCGCCTTCAGGCGCTGCATGTCCACCATGGCCTGCAATCCTGCGCCGATGATTTCGAGGCCCACTGCCGGGCCTTGTGTCGTTCACTGGAGATTCCGCTGAGGGTGGTCAATGTGCGTGTCGCTGTCGAAGCCGGTGAGGGAGTGGAAGGCGCTGCTCGACGAGCACGTTACAACGCCTTTCAGCAGACCATTCCCGCCGGTGACACTCTGTGGCTGGCCCAGCATCTTGATGACCAGGCCGAGACCTTTCTGCTGGCGGCGTTGCGTGGCTCCGGTGTCGGTGGGCTGGCGGCCATGCCCGCTGAGCGACAACTGGCGGGTATACGCCTGCAACGACCACTGCTGGAAGTGCCCCGTGCCGATCTGGAGGCGGAGGTCCAGCGTCGTTGCCTTGTCTGGAGTGAAGATCCCAGCAATGCCCAGACCACCTTCGACCGTAATTTCCTGCGTCATGCCATCCTGCCGCAACTGAAGGAACGCTGGCCGCAGGCATCGAGATTGCTGGCGCGCTCGGCGCACTGGATGGGTGAAGCCGATGGCTTGCTGGCGGAGCTGGCCGACGAGGACCTGCAGCGCCTCGGCGGGCGAGCGGGAGAGTTACCGCTGGCGGCGTTGGGGAAGCTGAGTGCATCGCGCCAGCGACTGTTGATTCGTCACTGTCTACGTCAACTGGGGCTGCCTACTCCCCCGGAGGCACGGCTGGGAGCGTTGCTCGAGCAGCTGTCGGCCCGCAATGATGCTCAGGTCCGGGTCTGCTGGCCTGGTGTCGAGGCACGCTGTTGGCGTGGCACCCTGTGGCTGATGTCCGACACTCTGGTGGTCTTCGACACTCCTCGAGACTGGGATGGCCACACATCGCTGGTGACGGATCGAGGGGAGCATCAGTTGGCGCTCTCGCTGCTATCGGGCCAGGCCATGGAGTTGCTGGTGTTGCGCCCCCGCGAGGGCGGCGAGATGTTGCGTCTAGCGAAGCGTGGTCAGCGTGATCTCAAGCGACTGTTGCAGGAGCTTGGTGTGCCGACCTGGCGTCGCCAGGCCGTCGCGGTCATCTGGCATGGAGCGACAACGGTGGCGGCCCTCGACATGGTCGAGGGCCGCTGGTTGGCGGTGGCCGAGGGCTGGCAGGCGCAGGGCGCCTGGTGGACTTCGGGCACCGACGAGTCCGAGAATTTCTGACCGGCAGGCGACATCAGTGCTGGGCTACTGACTCCGGCCAGCAGCCCGAAGCTCGACGGTCTCGACCCTGAGCTCGAAGCCGGCGTTGGTCATGTAGCGGGCCTCCTGTTCCAGGTCTGTGGCCATCAGGCCTGGCTCATCGCTGGAGGTGGTGGTCAGGTGCAGGGCCTCTCCGTGGGCCTCCAGACGCGGTACTTCCGGCGGGCTCTCCGGCCGGGAATGGTTGAGCAGCACCGCGAGGCGCAGCAGGCGGGCGAGGCGCTGGTGGGAGGTCTGTTCCGAGGCGGGCAGCGCCTGCCACTCCTTGAGCGGAAACTTGCGCCGGTGAGCGCGAACCAGGAACGCCAACAGGCGCTGCTCCGGGCGCGAGAAACCTGATAGATCGGAGTGTTCGAGCAGGTAGGCTCCGTGACGGTGGAACTGGCTGTGGGAGATGGCCTGGCCGATCTCGTGCATCCAGCAGGCCCAGTCGAGAAAACGAGCCTGATCCTCGTCAATGTCCCAGGCCTCACGCACCTGATTGAGCAGTGTCTTGGCCGTGGCTGCGACGTTGTCGGCCTGGCGCGTATCGACACCATAGCAGCGTGCCAGCATCTCGAGGCTCTTGAGGCGTGAATCCTCGGGACTGTTGCGTCCCACCATGTCGTACAGCACGCCTTCACGCAGGGCGCCATCGGCGAAACGCATCCGCTCGAGATCGAAGGCCTCGAAGATGGCACTGAGGATGGCGATACCCGCGGGGAAGACGCGGGCCCGGTCGGTCTTGAGCCCCTCCATGTCGACCTTGTCGAGATGACGGCACTTGATCAGACGTTTGCGCAGCCGTGCAAGTCCCTCATGGGTAATCACGCCTTCCGGCGCATCGCCTGCCGCCGCCAGCACGGCGGCAGCGGCCTTGATGGTTCCACTGGAGCCGACGGGGTCTTCCCAGCCGAGCTTGAGATAGGGGCGGCGGATATTGGCCAGCTCCGATAGCGCCGCCAGCTCAGCCTGTCGCATGCGCTTTTCGCTGATCTCACCATTGGTGAAGAATTGCTGAGTATAGGTCACGCAGCCCATGCGCAGACTTTCCAGCGCTCGGGGCTCGAACTGTTCGCCAATGATGAATTCGGTGGAGCCGCCGCCGATATCGACGATCAGGCGGCGCCCACTTTCGGCCAGCGCATGGGCCGCGCCGAGATAGATCAGGCGCGCTTCCTCGCGGCCGGCGATGATCTCGATGCGCGCACCCAGCATGGCTTCGGCACGATCAATGAGCTGCTGGCTGTTCTCGGCATCGCGCAGGGCATTGGTCCCCACTACTCTCAGTCGGGAGGTGGGGATGTCCTCGAGGAAGGGCGCGAAGCGATTCAGGCAATCCAGTGCTCGACTCATGGCCTCTTCGCTGAGCATGCCGTCATCATCAAGGCCCGCGGCCAGCTGTACCTTTTCGCCCAGACGTGCCACTACCTGCAGGCGATCGTCCTGGTAGTTGGCGACGAGCAGGTGGAAGCTGTTGGAACCCAGATCAATAGCGGCCAGGCGCGTGGGATCCGGGGTAATTTCACCAGGTGAATCGCGCAGCGCGCTTAGGGTGTCCGTAGGCTGGGTCATGACGGGTCCTTCAATAGAGTTGAACCAAGGTTGCGACCGACCCTGCTTGATGTCAATGATCCGGGAAAGGTAGGACTTGCGTTCGTGATCAGGGTTGTCTAGTATCGGGTCATTCGCCTGTTTCGAATGTGTTTTCCGGTTGTGATGCTGACACAAGCTGTACGAACAGCTTTACGTGTTGGCCGAGACAACCGCCCCAAGTCGTCAGACAGCCCACTAGGTATCAGCCCCGCATATGGGCCCAGCCCCGCGACGCTGATCAGGCGAACAACCTGCTCCCATGTCCAGATACCAACGGTACTCCTGTCGGAGGCGCCGTTCGATGGCCTTGAACACCTGCAATGATCGGCCTACGAAGAGCAGCCCGGGCTCTGAACGCATTCAAGTGGCGTCGTTTCGCCTCTCACATAGACGGCGCCTTGCCGCCCGGCTTCCACGAGTAACTTCTGAACTCTGATGAATCTGACCGAACTCAAGCAAAAGCCCGTGCCGGAGCTTCTCGAAATTGCCCGCGAGATGGGCATCGACAACCTTGCACGGTCCCGCAAACAAGACATCATCTTCGCGATCCTCAAGAAACACGCCAAGAGCGGCGAGGATATCTTCGGTGATGGTGTACTGGAAATTCTCCAGGATGGTTTCGGCTTCCTGCGCAGCGCAGACAGCTCCTACCTCGCCGGGCCCGACGATATCTATGTTTCACCGTCTCAGATTCGTCGTTTCAACCTCCGCAAGGGCGATACCATTTCCGGCAAGATTCGCCCGCCCAAGGAAGGTGAGCGTTACTTTGCGCTGCTCAAGGTCAGCGAGATCAACCTCGACCGACCCGAAAATGCCAAGCACAAGATCCTGTTCGAAAACCTTACCCCGCTGTTCCCCGATGATCGCCTGCGCATGGAGATCGGTAATGGTTCCACCGAGGATCTGACCGCTCGCATCATCGACCTGACCGCACCGATCGGCAAGGGCCAGCGCGGTTTGCTGGTTTCCCCGCCGAAAGCCGGTAAGACCCTGATGTTGCAGAACATCGCCACCTCCATCACGCGAAACAACCCCGAGTGCCAACTGATCGTATTGCTGATCGACGAGCGCCCCGAGGAAGTGACCGAGATGTCGCGTACCGTACGCGGCGAGGTGGTGGCTTCGACCTTCGACGAGCCCCCGGCCCGTCACGTTCAGGTCGCCGAGATGGTCATCGAGAAGGCCAAGCGACTGGTGGAGCACAAGAAGGATGTCGTGATCCTGCTTGACTCCATCACGCGCCTGGCGCGTGCGTACAACACCGTTGTGCCGTCTTCCGGCAAGGTGTTGACCGGTGGTGTCGACGCCCATGCACTGGAAAAGCCCAAGCGCTTCTTCGGTGCCGCTCGTAACATCGAGGAAGGCGGTAGTCTGACAATCATCGCTACGGCGCTGGTCGACACCGGCTCCAAGATGGACGAGGTGATCTTCGAGGAGTTCAAGGGTACCGGTAACATGGAAGCCCACCTCGACCGTCGCCTGGCCGAGCGTCGCATCTATCCGGCGCTTAACATCCGTCGTTCCGGTACTCGCCGCGAGGACCTGCTGGCGTCCGAGGAAGAGATGCAGCGGATGTGGATCCTGCGCAAGCTGCTCAATCCGATGGATGACACTGCCGCAACCGAGTTTCTGATTGATCGTCTCAAGGACACCAAGACCAATATCGAGTTCTTCGAGGCCATGAAGCGCCGCTAGGATCTGAGCTACGAGCTACGAGCTACGAGCTACGAGCTACGAGCTACGAGCTACGAGCTACGAGCTACGAGCTACGAGCTGGCCCATGTTCGTTCCCGACGAACATGGGCACTTCCCACATCCCTGTGGGTCGCGAGCTACGAGGATGTGCACTGCGGGTCGGCTATTCGTGTTCCCGACACGAACACGCACTTCCCACATCCCTGTGGGTCGCGAGCGATAAGCTTCGAGTGTGGCGGTAGATAAACCCTCTGCAGGCTTCTGCCCGCAGGGGGTTTTGCTTTTCTGACTGCTGGGGGCTGGCGCGCAGCCCCCTTCGGCCATGATATGCTCCCCACTTTCGTGTTCCGTTCTTTCCGCGACATTTTTCCGCGGCATCTTGTAGACACCACCAGGGCGAGCGAGACAATCGCATGAAGTATCAGGATCTGCGCGAGTTCATCGCCGGCCTTGAACAGCAGGGCGAACTCCATCGGGTCACGGCAGAAGTTGACCCTTACCTCGAGATCACCGAGATCTGTGACCGTACACTGCGAGCCGGTGGTCCGGCGTTGTTGTTCGAGAACGTCAAGGGCTACGACATGCCGTTGCTCGGTAACCTGTTCGGCACCCCGAAACGCGTTGCCATGGGCATGGGTCAGGAATCGGTGAGTGCGCTCAGGGAAGTCGGCGAGTTGCTGGCCTTTCTCAAGGAGCCTGAGCCGCCGAAGGGGTTCCGGGATGCCTGGAGCAAGTTGCCGATCTTCAAGCAGGTGATGAGCATGGGGCCGAAGACGGTCCGCTCAGCGCCTGTTCAGCAGGTAGTGCTGGAGGGTGACGACGTCAACCTCGATCGCCTGCCGATCCAGCACTGCTGGCCAGGCGATGCCGCCCCCCTGGTGACCTGGCCACTGGTGGTCACCAGAGGACCGCACAAGTCACGCCAGAATCTCGGTATCTACCGTCAGCAGAAGCTGTCGCAGAATCGTTTGATCATGCGCTGGCTGTCCCATCGGGGTGGCGCCCTGGATTTCCAGGAATTCCAGAAGACCAGTCCGGGGGAACCCTTTCCGGTCGCTGTCGCTCTGGGGGCCGATCCGGCCACCATACTGGGCGCTGTCACACCAGTCCCCGATAACCTCTCGGAATACGCCTTTGCTGGTCTGCTGCGCGGTTCGCGCACCGAGCTGGTCAAGTGCGGGCACGCCGACTTGATGGTGCCGGCCTCGGCCGAGATCATTCTCGAAGGCTTCATCTACCCGGATGACATGGCTCCGGAAGGTCCCTACGGCGACCATACCGGTTACTACAACGAAGTCGAGCAATTCCCGGTATTCACTGTCACTCGCATGACCATGCGCCGGGACGCGATCTACCACTCCACCTATACCGGCCGTCCGCCGGATGAGCCAGCGATTCTGGGACTGGCGCTGAACGAAGTGTTCGTGCCCATCCTGCGTCGCCAGTTCCCCGAGATTCAGGACTTCTATCTGCCGCCGGAAGGCTGTTCCTACCGCATGGCCATCGTGACCATGAAGAAGCAGTATCCGGGGCATGCCAAGCGGGTGATGATGGGAGTGTGGAGCTTTCTCCGCCAGTTCATGTACACCAAGTTCGTGGTGGTACTGGATGATGACGTCAATGCCCGCGATTGGCAGGATGTGATCTGGGCCATCACCACACGCATGGATCCGGCTCGTGATACGGTCATGGTCGAGAATACGCCGATCGACTACCTGGATTTTGCTTCCCCGGTGGCAGGGCTCGGCTCCAAGATGGGGCTGGATGCCACCAGCAAGTGGCCGGGGGAAACGGACCGTGAGTGGGGCGTTCCCATTACCATGGACGACACTATCAAGGCGCGCGTCAGCGAACGCTGGAGTGAATTCGGCATTGCTCTCCCTGACACCGACAAGAGGTCAACATGACGGCAAGGACCCTGACCTGCCAGGTCATTGAGGTCGAGGATCTTACTCCCGACGTATTTCGTGTGCTGCTCGAGGGTCGCACCGAGGCCATGGCCCATGCGGCTGGCCAGTATCTCGAGATGCGTCTCGACGAGGACACCTGGGTGCCATTCTCGATCGCCAGTCGCCATGCTGATGACGGCCGTCTTGAACTGCATATCCAGCATTGGCCGGAGCGTTCCAATTCCGCACAGTTGCGACGCATGCTGGTGGTGGCCGAACAGTTGACCCTGCGGCTGCCCAGTGGCGATTGTGTTCTCGACCCAGCCAGCGAGCGCCCGCTGTTGCTCATCGCGGCTGGAACCGGTTTTGCGCAGATGAAGGCAATCATCGAGGAGGCTCAGCATCAGTCTCCTGAACGCTCCATCGCTCTATGGTGGGCTGCCCGCGAGCGTCGCGACCTGTACGCTGAGTCGATGGTCCGGGAGTGGGTCAGGCAGTTTCCGCAACTGCGCTTTCACGCCGTCTGTGAAGACGGTTTTGAAGAGGGGTTCGCTGAACCGCGTATCGAGGGGCATCATGGCCGAGTGGATACGGCGCTGGCGTCCTGCCTTGCCGATGTGTCTGCGCAAGATGTCTATATTTCCGGTTCGCCCGGAATGGTCTATGCCTGTGTCGATGTGCTTGCTTCCATGGGGCTCGAGTCATCGCGGGTGTTCTCGGATGTCTTCGCCTATGCTCCGCGTGACCCTCTGGTACCAACGCTCGGCAGTCTGGTGCGAGAGGGATCCTCGTGAGTGCGGCTCCGATCCTGATCACCGGAGGCGCTCAGCGACTGGGGCGTCACTGTGCCGAACGGCTGTTGCACGATGGCCATCCGGTGATCATCAGTTATCGACGCGAACGCCCTGAGTTGGACGAGCTCCGCCAGCGTGGTGTCGTGACCTTGATGGCAGACTTCTCCAGTGAAGCCGGAGTTCTCGACTTCCTCGAGCGTCTCCGGCAGAGCACCGATTCACTGCGTGCCATCGTCCACAATGCCAGTGACTGGGCGCCCGACAGCACCGGTGAGGATGCGGGGGCCAATTTCGAGCGCCTGTTTCGCGTGCATATGCTCGCGCCCTATCTGATCAACCTGCACGCCCGTGAGTTGCTCGATGCCTGCATCGAGCCCCAGCGCGATATCGTGCATATCACCGACTTTGTCGCTCAGAAGGGCTCGCGCAAGCATGCCGCCTACGCCGCCACCAAGGCCGGACTGGACAACCTGACACGTTCGTTTGCGGCGATGTACGCGCCAGACATCCAGGTCAATGCCATTGCCCCTGCGCTGATCATGCTCAATGAGGGCGATGATGAGGCGTATGTGGCAAAAGCCAAAAGCAAGTCGGCCATGCAACTGGTGCCCGGGCCTGGCGTGGTCTATCAGACCCTGCGTTATCTGCTCGACAATCGTTATATTACCGGCGCGACCTTGCCGCTGGATGGTGGGCGGAATGTGGTCTGAATGAAGCATTGAGCTACGAGCTACGAGCTACGAGCTACGAGCTACGAGCTACGAGCTACGAGCTACGAGCTACGAGCTACGAGCTGGCCCATGCTATGCCCCCGATTTTGTGGACACCTCACTTTCCATCATGAGGTGAGGTGTCATGCTTCTACGTACACGTCGGCGGTATACGTCGGAATACAAGTTACATGTGGTCCGGTACTCTCTGGAGTCGACCGCCCCTCAAGCTGTCATCGCTGCTGAATTTGATGTTCCCGTCAGTGTCCTTGGTCGATGGAGGAGAGAGTACGTGTCCACTCACAAGAAAGACCAGAAGCCCGTCCCCAACCAGGGAGCCTCGAAGAGTCTGGCAGACCTGGAGCGGGAGAATCGCCAGTTGCGGAAACAGTTGGAACGCAAGGAACTGGAGATCGAT
>NZ_FRCA01000018.1 GCF_900142755.1 Halomonas cupida
TGATGAAGACCGCCCAGAATCGTCCCGAGCCGATCCCGGTCTACGCCGAGATGAGCTCGATCAACCCGGTGTTCCTGCTGCCGGAAGCGCTCAAGGCACGTGGCGCGGATCTCGGTGAAGCCTTCATCGGCTCGCTGACCATGGGAGCCGGTCAGTTCTGCACCAACCCCGGCCTGGTGATCGCCATCGACGGCCCGGAACTGGAAGCCTTTGTCGCGGCGGCCGGTGAAGCGGTCAAGGTGGCGGCGGCCCAGACCATGCTCACGCCGGGCATCTTCGAGGCCTACGAGAGTGGTGTCGGTGGTCTGTCGGCCAGCGACAAGGCGCAGGAAGTGGCGCGTGGCCAACGTGGCGAAGGCCCCAACCAGTGTCAGGCGGGCCTGTTCACCGCCACAGCCGCAGACTTCCTCACCGAGGAGGCGCTGCAGGCCGAAGTCTTCGGCTCGACGTCGCTGGTGGTGAAGTGTGCCGACCTCGATGAGGTCAAGGGTGTCGCTGAGCACCTCGAAGGTCAGCTGACCGCGACCCTGCAGATGGATGACGGTGATGTCGAGGTGGCCCGTGAGCTGCTGCCGATCCTCGAGCGTCGTGCCGGACGAGTGATGGCCAACGGCTGGCCCACCGGCGTGGAAGTCTGCGACGCCATGGTCCACGGCGGTCCGTATCCAGCGACCTCGGACGCCCGCACCACCTCGGTGGGCACGGCCGCGATCCAGCGCTTCCTGCGCCCGGTGTGCTACCAGAATCTGCCTCAGGCACTGCTGCCCGAGGCCCTGCGCCGCGGGAATCCTCTGGAAATCAGCCGTCTGGTGGATGGCAAGCGGAAAGCGTAATAGGCATCGCGATGCCCTCAGCCCCGGTTCGATACCGGGCCTGAGGGCAAACTGCCTATGCGGCAGTGAACTGGAGTAACATGGCTCCAACTAGTTGATTATGGAAGCGTGGTTATCGTAATGGCATTTACGGCGTTCTGAGCGCGGTACCTGACCTTCAAGTCATGGCAACGTATTTCGATAAAGGTAAGTTCGTTCACACAACTGAGCTCAACACGCTGTGGATGGCTCTCGTCATCGGTCTACATAGTGTCAATGAGCAGCAACTTGTGTTTCGTGCAGTGCCTGTGCTTTCCCAACCGCTCACCACTCTGATGACCCTTATCGATCTGGATGCACCCAGCGAATATCTTATTCTGGTTGCACTCGAGCATGATCTTTTATTCCAACTCAGGATGCAATTTTTCCAAAAACTTCTGGGCTACTTGGCGGTATCCTTCGCAGGCATGGACTAGATTTCAAGGTCCACCTGAATCACCAAGGAAGCCTGCCCCGAAGGTGATATGTAGGGGTCTTTCATCTCCAAGTTCTCGATGGCTTCTAGAATCATTGACTCTTGTTCTGGATACCCTGATGGCTCTCGGATAGTCACAATTGGCTTTCCGATACCCTGCTCGAATCTCAATTTAAGGTGAAATATTCTCGTCGGAAGTGTAGGTTCTAAGAGTGTCTGTAAGCTATCTCGATGCTGGCGACGAGCAATGGATCTTAAGGATTTTTGTATGCGCGTAACCCACATTTTATTATATTGACTTACTTGGTATGTAGTCATGTCGACTCCACGTCCATTAAGCACTGCAATCAATTCCCAAGCGTCATCCCCATACCATTTTACACTATCGAACAATATTGACATTGCTCTGGTTTCATCCTGATCGCCTCCTTTTCCATCAGCTAGAAATTCAGCGTACTTCACTGCCCCATCAGTTCCTCCTGCTCTATAAGCACGCTCATAGAGCTCCCTTGCACCCACGTAGTCTATGGGGCCTCCTTTGCCTTGCTCCAACATCGATGCCAACAGGTTGTAGGATTCTGGATATGCATCGCCTAGCTGCTTATAGATTGTTCGAGCCATCGCATAATCCAGGGGAAAGACATTTCCCCTCTCATACATGAATCCGAGAGTAGCGAGGCACCTTGGATTACCGTCATCTGCCTTTTTCCTGATGTAGTCGACTTGATCGCCATCAGGTAGATCCTGACCTAGTATAAGCAGGCATTTTAAACCATCGATATTTTCTTGGCTGATTCCATGGTTTTTATCAAATGCTTGCTGAGTTGATGAACATCCCGAGATAGAAAATAAAATTAGCGAAAAAAAGCAGCCAGCGAAGATATATTTCATGCGAATTACCACCTCGCGGCTACAATTGATGGTCATGCTTGGACTCCTGAGATAACCGCTTTGCCGAAAATTCTGAGCGCAACACTTGGCCATTTGAATCTTATCCGGTAATCATGGGCTTCGATCCGGGCGATCGTTAGGGCTTCGAAGATCTTGGGACTGATCAGATCAATTTCACTGTGCCGATGTTACCGGTTGTAGTCCAACTCAATGTATGCAAATACCTGTCGCTGCATAGCCCCATGGGTCTCAAGCATGCTCGCTATGGATCGCATTGACCTTGATGATTTCGCTAACGTATTGATTGTTAGAAAGTAATTCCCAAGAAGCACGTATTGCCCCTTTTTCTCGACGTGTGCGCAAGTGATTGATTTATCTATCGCCGACAAGTGCTCATGAAAAAAGGGGTCTGCGATTTCCTTAGTATAAGCGGCTGATTGATCGCTGGCTGTGCGGTTCCTCAATTCGACGCTGAGGTCCATAATGGGCGCCTATTCTGCCAGGTGCTTCCCATGTCCGATTCCTCCCGCCGCGGTGCGCCGCCGTCTCGTGATCGTCGCTCCTCTCGTCCGGCTGCTTCGCGTCAGTCCGGCCCGCGTCGTCAGCCGGTGCCGAAGGCCAATGTCGGTGATGTGGCGGACCTGAGTGTGGTTCAGGTGACCGAGATCGGTGCCTTTCTCGACTGGGGCCACCCACGTGATCTGCTGTTGCCGCTCAATGAGCAGCGCTTCAAGCCTGCCGTCGGTCGGCGGGTGCTGGTGATGATCACCACTGATCGCGAAGGGCGGCCAGTGGCAACACAGCGTCTGGAGCGTTTTCTGGCGGATACCAGCGATGACCATCGTGCCGGTGACGAGGTGGTACTGATGATCGGCGAAACCACGGATCTCGGCGTCAAGGCAGTGGTTGATAACCAGTGCTGGGGCCTGCTGTATCACGATGATCTGAGCCGGCCGCTGCGTCGCGGCCAGCGTCTGACCGGTTACGTGAAGCGGGTACGCGAAGACGGCCGCCTGGATCTGTCACTGTTGCCGCCAGGCGCGGCGAAGATCGATGTGGTCGGCGACCAGGTGATGAAGGTTCTGCGAGAAGCCGGTGGTTACCTGGCGTTGTCCGACAAGAGTCCTGCTCCGGAGATCAAGGCGCGTCTGGGGGTCAGCAAGAATGCCTTCAAACAGGCCATTGGACGCCTCTACAAGCGACGCATGATCGTGATCGAGGATGCCGGCATTCGTCTGGCACCGAGCACGGAAGCCTCGACGGAGGCGGGGGCGGACGGAACCTGACCCTTACAACAGCCGATCATCCCGCCATGGAGGGAATGGTATGCATCAGCAGAGACTTTCGGCATGGCAGCACGACCATGTCTTCGGCCAGGACCAGAAGCAGTCCGGTGAAACACGCACACTGATCATCGTTGGCCTGACACTGACGATGATGGTCTGGGAAATTCTCGCCGGTATCCACTACGGCTCGATGGCGCTGCTGGCGGATGGCCTACATATGGGGTCGCATGCGGTGGCGCTGGGCATTGCGGCCTTTGCCTATCGCTATGCGCGGCGTAATGCCGGCAGTGCGCGATTCTCCTTCGGTACCGGCAAGGTCAATGCCCTCGGCGGCTTTGCCGGTGCCATCCTGCTGGTCGGTTTTGCGCTGTTCATGGTATTCGAGAGTGTCGCGCGCTTTGTCGAGCCGGTGGCCATCTCCTTCAATGGTGCCATTGCCGTGGCGGTAATCGGGCTGGTGGTGAATGGTGTTTCGGCCTGGATTCTCGGCGGTGGAGATCATCATCACGACCATGGCCACCATCATCACAGCCATGAGTTCAATCACCAGAACCATGAGTTCGGCCACCACGGCCATGAACATCACCAGCACCACGACCACAATCGGCGCGCGGCCTACTTTCATGTGCTGGCCGATGCGCTCACGTCATTGCTGGCGATTGTGGCACTGCTGGCGGGCAAGTATGCCGGCTGGGCGTGGCTGGACCCGATCATGGGCATCGTCGGCGCGGTGCTGGTGACCCGCTGGGCCTGGCAGTTGCTGAAGGATACCTCGAAGGTGCTGCTGGACCGTCAGTGCAGCGAGCTGGAACAGGAGGTTCGGCGTGCCGTCGAGGATGAGGATGCGCGGATCACTGACCTTCACCTGTGGGCCATCGGGCCGAACGTGTATGCCGCCATCATTGCACTGGTGGCACACCACCCCGAATCTCCCGAGGTCTACCGGCGGCGTATTCAGGCGCAATGTCCGAATCTGGCGCATATCACCATCGAGCCTCAGCGTTGCAATGGTGCCTGGAGCAATGGTGTCTAGAGCATTGCAATAGCGCCTGGATAGCCCCATTTCCTGACCATGCCTGCCCCTGACCCTCCCTGGTGGAGAGTGCTGGCCTCGGGCATACTGCTGCACATCAATCATGACTGCGGACGACACTTCAATGAGCAACCGCCCCCTGCGTGTAGGCGTGGTGATGGACCCCATCTCCGCGCTGACCTACAAGAAGGACACCAGCCTCGCCATGTTGTGGTCCGCCCAGGACCGTGGCTGGGAGCTGTTCTACATGGAGCAGGAAGACCTGTTCCTCAAGGATGGCCATGCCTTTGCCCGCCAGCGACCACTCAAGGTCCATCGTGATCCCGAGCACTGGTTCGATCTGGGGGACGAGGAAGCCCGTCCTCTGGCCGAGCTGGATGTGATCCTGATGCGCAAGGATCCGCCGGTGGATGGCCATTTCCTCAACGCGGTGCATCTGCTGGCTTTTGCCGAGCGCGAGGGCGTGCTGGTGGTCAATCCGACCCGGGCGCTGTTCGAATGCAACGAGAAGCTGTTCGCCCAGCAGTTCCCGCAGTGTTGCGCGCCGACGCTGGTGGCGAGCCGTGATGCCGAGATTCGCGCCTTCCAGGCCGAGCATGGCGACGTCATTCTCAAGCCGCTGGATGGCATGGGCGGCAGCGGCATCTTCCATATCGGTCCCGAGGGCCGTAACCTGGGCGCGGTGATCGAGACTCTGACCGAGCGCGGCAGGCGCCAGATCATGGCTCAGCGCTACCTGCCCGAGATCAAGGACGGCGATACTCGCATTCTGCTGGTCGATGGTGAGCCGGTACCCTTCGGTCTGGCACGGATTCCCTCGGCAGGCGAGACGCGTGGCAATCTGGCGGCCGGTGGGCGTGGGGTCAGCCGCGAGCTGACCGATCGTGACTACTGGCTGGTCGAACAGGTGCAGCCGATGATTCGTGACAAGGGCCTGATGTTTGTTGGACTCGATGTGATCGGTGACTACATCACCGAGATCAATGTCACCAGCCCGACCTGTGTGCGCGAGATCGACGATCAGCGTGGCACCGATATTGCCGGCCAATTGATGGATGCCATCGAAGGGCGCCTTTCCCGCCGCTGAGGCCAACCACTGGTGATGGTACAATAGTGGTAACAGGCGGGAGTCCGTTGGAGACTCCTGCCGTGAACCATTACGGCGTGCCAAACACCGCCCGGGAGTCACATGCAAAGTTTGAGAAATCACTTCTTGATGGCGATGCCGCATCTCGAGGACCCGAATTTCGCCGGCACCCTGAGTTATCTGTGCGATCACGATGAAAAGGGCACCATGGGAGTCATCGTCAACAAGCCCACCGACCTGACCCTCGAGGCGCTGTTCGAACAGCTCGAGATCGAGGCCGTGGACGGTCCCAACCGCCAGGCGCCGGTGTATTTCGGCGGCCCGGTGCACAAGGACCGCGGCTTTATCCTGCACCATGGCCAGGCCGAAGAGTGGGATTCCAGCCTCCAGGTGACGGAAGAGCTGGCGCTGACCACCTCAATGGACATGATGCAGGCGCTGGCCAGTGGCGAGGGCCCGGAGAAGTTCATTGTCTGTCTGGGGTGTGCGGGCTGGGAGTCCGGCCAGCTCGAGAACGAGCTGATGGACAATGCCTGGTTGACCGTGGAAGGGCGCCCGGAGGTCATCTTCGAAACCCCACCCGAGCAGCGCCTTACTGCCAGCGCTGGTCTGCTGGGCGTGGACCTGAATCTGATGACCCGTGAGGCAGGGCACGGTTGATGGCAGCTTCGGGCTCGCGCCTGGTACTGGCGTTCGACTTCGGCACCCGACGTATCGGCGTCTCGGTGGGCAATGAACTGCTGCGCAGCGCGCGTGAGCTGGAGCCCTTTGCTGCCCGGGATGGGGTTCCCGATTGGGATGCCATCTCTGCCTTGGTCAAGGAATGGCAGCCGGATCTGTTCGTGGTCGGGCTGCCCCTCAATATGGATGGCAGTGAAAGCGAGATGAGCACACGGGCCCGCAAGTTCGGCAAGCGTCTGTATGGCCGCTACGGAAAACCCTGCGAGATGTTCGACGAACGCGGCACCACCCGTGAGGCCAAGGCCATCGCCCGGGAGCAGGGGCATGGCGGCAACTACCGCAAGGAAAGTGTCGATGGCATCGCCGCGGTACTGATCCTCGAAGGTTGGTTTGCGCAGCAGGAAGGGCTGCCGAGCTGAGTTGATACCCGGTGCTGGACTGCCCTCTGCCTTCGGGAGGCAGCGGGCAGTAATTCATGACTTCCGTGATGAATCCTTTGCTATCCCTCCAGTTTCAGCTCCGGTGTCGGGCGCTGGAAACCTCGCGTCAACCATGCCAACCAGGCGATACCACACAGCAACCAGATGCCACCCAGGGTAATGGCCCGGGCATCCAGGCTGGCGATCAGCCACAGGATGGCCAGCAGACCGATCGTCGGGAGAACCAGGAAGCGCAGTGTATCGCCGGGGCCGCGACGGCTACCACGCACATAGTAGTGAGCGACAACGGCGATATTGACCATGGCGAAGGCGATAAAGGCGCCGAAGTTGATGAAGGACGCGGCGGAGAGCACATCCAGATAGAGGGCCAACAGGGCGACGGTGGCACTCAACAGCAGTCCGCCAACCGGTGTGCCGAAGCGTCCCAGGCGGCCCAGCAGGGTCGTGGACAACACTCCATCCCGCCCCATCGCGTAGAGTAGGCGTGCACCACTTGCCTGAGCGGCTATACCCGAGGCGAACTGACCGACGACCAGGCCGATCAGGAATACCGAGACAAACAGGTCACCACCGATATTGCGGGCGATCTCGTAGGCGGCGGCGTCCGGGTTGCTGAAGTCATGCCCCGGGGAGGCCAGCTGCACGAAGTACGACACCACAACGAATATCAGGCCGCCGAGCAGGGTAATCAACAGGATAGCGCGTGGCAGAGTGCGTTCGGGATCACGGGTTTCCTCCGTAAGCGTGGTAACGGCATCGAAGCCGAGGAAGGAATAACAGGCCACTGCCGCTCCGGCCATCAGCAGGGGCAGGGCCTGGTCCTGTTCGCTACCGATGAATGGGGTCAGGCTCCACAACGGCTGGGTCGGATCACCAAGCACGTAGTGGATGGCGAGGGCGACGAAGGCGGCGATCACCAACACCTGGATCAGCATCATCACGCTGTTGATCACACTGGCCAGCCTGAGCCCGATGAGATTGATGACCGTGGTGACTGCGATGAATGCCAGCAGCCAGCTCCATACCGGGATCTCGGGGAAGGCGGAGTTGAGATAGGCTGCACCGATCAGCCAGATCACCATGGGCAGGAACAGATAGTCGAGCAGAATCGCCCAGCCGGCAATGAAACCGAGACGATCATCAATGGCGTGGCGTACATAGGCGTAGGCCGAGCCGGCAACGGGATAGGCACTGGCCATGCGGCCGTAGCTGTGGGCAGTGAACAGCATGGCGATAAGTGCGGCAATATAGGCGCCGGAGACACCGCCTTTGGTGACCACGGCGAGCACGCCGAAGGTGCCGAGAACAATGATGGGGGTCATGTAGGCCAGGCCGAACAGCACGACCTGGCCCAGCGACAGCATGGGTTTGCGATGGGGCATGGGACTAGCCTCTTTATTGTGGTTGTGTCCTGAGCACTGGGGTTGTGTCTAGCGAATTGCGGAAGAGTCGTCAGTTATTGTGGTCGGGCAGTTGCCAGGCCTTGCCCTCGGTGGTCGAGATGGGCTCGCCGGTAAGGCCCAGACGGCGGTCGGCCAGGTAGTCATAGTGGCGCCGTGCGCTGAGCAACAGTTCGGGATCCAGCGCTACGTGATGTACGCCGGGGGAGCGTTGGGCCTGGAAGAGTGTCTCGCCCAGCGGTGAGAACAGGGCGCTTTCCCCGGCAAACTCGAAGCCGGCACCTGTACCACAACGGTTGGTCATGGCGATAAAACACTGGTTGTCCTGGGCCCGTGCCTGAGCGGCGCGGGTATGCACCGGACCATAGGGATCCATGTTGCCGTTGGTGACAACCATCAGGTCGGCGTCGAGGGCGCCCAGCGCACGTGCTGTCTCGGGGAATTCAATGTCATAACAGATCATCAGACCGATGGTGATGCCGCGCCACTGGGTAGTGCCCAGCGTATTGCCGGGTAATACCAGGTCACGTTCGTCCGGCCACAGGTGGGTCTTGCTGTAGCGTAGAGCGATACCGCTCTCCGGGGTGATCAACACGGTGGTGTTGTAGACGCCTCTCTCGGCCTGCTCGAGAAAGCCAATGGCAATGGCACAGTCGTGGCGGCGGCTGGCAGCGATCAGTTGAGCGATTTCCTCACCATCGCTGTAGATGGCGCGGTCCTCGACATGCCGAGGTTCGGCAAATCCAGTGAGGTGGGTCTCGGGGAAGATAATCATTGCCACCTCATCGCCATGATGGGCGATGACATCCAGAGTGCCATCAAGATTGGCCTTGATGTTGCCTTCGATGCCGGGTAGCTGGGCAAGTGCGATATGCATGGGATCTTCCGTATTATCGATATTGATGGGAAGTTGCTATCCAGTATCCGTTATTCACGCGCCTTGCCAATTCCATGGCAGGGTTACCCTGATGGGGGGAGGATGTTGATGAGCGCTGAGGGGCATCGGCACCAGGCCGGACATGGATGGCTGGAAGCGGCGGCCTGGCATCGCGACATGGCCAACCTGTTGCGGCAACTGGAGAACGATGATTTCTGGCTTGGTGTGACGCGTCTGCTGGCCCGTCATGTGGCCTTCAATACCTGGGTAGCGCTGGTCTTTCACCATGATCAGCCGCCGACCATTCTTGCCGAGAGTGACGAGGACGATGGCGCCGACGAAGCGCTGTTCCAGGATTACCAGAAGGGACTCTATCTTCTCGATCCGTTCTATGTGGCGGCCCGCGACAATGCCCATGCCGGGTTGGTGACACTGGATGATGTGGCACCACAGCGGTTCACCCACACCGAGTACTACCTGCGCTACTTCAAGCGCAATATTGTGGCCGACGAGATTCAGCTCAACCAGCCGCTCGATGGTGGGCGAACGTTATGCCTATCGCTGGGGGCGGTCACACCCTTTGACCAGACCCCACTGGGAGTGCTGCATCTGATTCAGCCGTGGATGTGCGAACTGATGCGGGTGCGCATGCATTTCGAGCAACCGGAAGCCGCACCCGGTGCTCACCCCTGGCACCCACGTAGTGGTGAGATGCAGGATACGGCGTCGCAGTTTGGCCTGACCGATCGAGAACGCGAGGTCAGCCAGCTGATGCTGGGGGGCAGCTCAACCAAGGAAATTGCCCGTCGGCTGTCGATTTCGGTAGAAACCGTCCGCGCGCACAAGAAACATCTGTACGCCAAGCTGGGCATCAATACCCAGGCCGAGCTGTTTGCGCGCTTCTGGCAGGAGCGGCCTTGAGCCCTGACGGTAGGTCAGTGGCAGCAGGGCCGCAGCGACGGGGCAGTCCGCGGAACGGTTTTCAGAACCTGGCGTCGTCGACGCCAACGGTCTCGGGGACAAACCACTTCACGTCGCGCAGGCTCTTTTCGATCTGATCCTCGACCTTGAGCAGGGTGGCGAAGATCGCCATGCGCACCGGGATGCCGTTGTCGGTCTGGCGGAAGATCGCAAGGCGCGGGTCGCCATTGAGATCGACATCAAGGTCGTTGGCATCCGGGCGGCTATCGCGGGGCAGCGGGTGCATGACGATGGTCGAGTCGCTGCAGTGGTCGTTGAGGAAGGCGCGATGCACGGTGAAGTCCCGTGACAGGTTGAAGCCTTCTTCCATCTCGGCGGTGAAACGCTCCTTCTGGATGCGAGTGGTGTAGACCACGTCGACATCGCTGAAGTCGCTGCTGAGGTTCTCACGCACTTCCACCGCCAGCCCCTGCTGACTGACGCGCTCGATCAGCTCGCTGGGCATTTCCAGTCCTGGCGGCGCCACCAGGGTAACGCGCATCGGCGCATATAGTGCCAACAGCTTGATCAGCGAGTGCACGGTGCGACCGAACTTGAGATCGCCAGTCATCAGGACATGAGCGCCCTTGAGCTGCTTGCCCTGGCGGGTGAATTCCTTGTCGATGGTATAGAAGTCGAGCAGCGCCTGGCTGGGGTGCTCGCCGGGGCCGTCACCGGCATTGATCACCGGCACATGGGTGGCCTGCGCGAATTCGGCCACCGAGCCTTTGTCGGGATGACGCATGACGATGGCATCGCAGTAACCGGCCATCACTCGACTGGTGTCATACAGCGATTCGCCCTTGGCCATCGACGAGAAGGTGAAGCCGGTGGTGTCGCAGACGCTACCGCCAAGCCGTGAGAAGGCGGTGTGGAAGCTGACACGCGTTCGGGTACTGGCTTCGAAGAACAGGTTGCCGAGCACTGCGCCTTCCAGCACCCGGGTGATCTTGCGCCGCTGGGCGATGGGCTCCATTCTGGCCGCAACACGCATCAGGTGGTCGATGTCATCGCGGGACAGGGAGTCGATGGAAAGCAGATGGGTCATCGCAGCGGCCTCGGCAGTGGGAACGGGCGCTAGTGTAACGCTGTGGCTGGCTTAGATCAGCCCTGATGTGCTCGAACTCTTGTCTCCGTCATGCCGAATTCGGATCGCCTTTGATTCCGGTCGCCTTGCCAGTTGCTCACGAGCACAGTCCCCGATGGTACGGACAGCGGCGTGGGTGATGTCATCCAGAGTGCTGGCGAAATTCAACCGCAGGCAGTGCTGGTACTTGCCGCTGGCGGAGAACAGAGGGCCAGGGGCAACGCCCAGTTGGTGCTCGACGAGGCACTGGTTGAGCGCGATGCTGTCGAATCTCTCGGGCAGCTCCAGCCAGAGCATGAAGCCGCCGGATGGCACACTGACCCGAGTGCCTTCCGGGAAGTACTGGTGAACCCAGGCTCGCATCTGGTCACGGTGTAGACGGTATTGGCGACGCATGGCGGTGAGGTGGCGAGCGTAATGCCCTCTGGCCATGAATTCGGCCACCGCACTCTGGGCCAGGGTGGCGCTGGAGCCGGTGGAGACATACTTCTCATGCAGCGCCCTGTCGCGATAGCGTCCGGGGGCCAGCCAGCCCAGGCGCAGTCCCGGCAACAGTGTCTTGGAGACGCTACTGCACAGCAGCACACGCCCATCCTCATCGAAGGCCGCCAGGCTGCGTGGTCGCGGCGCAGCGTAGGCGAGGTCGCCGTATACATCGTCCTCGATGATCGCCACATCATGACGGCGAGCCAGCTCGACGAGGGCCTTTTTGCGCTGGTCATCCATCGAATAGCCGAGCGGGTTGTTGCAGGTCGGCGTGACCATGATCGCTTTCACTGGCCATTGTTCCAGCGCCAGCTCCAGGGCGCCAAGGCTGATGCCGTGTTCGGCGTCAGTGGGGATTTCCAGTGCCTTGAGACCACGCGCCTCGAGCATCTGCATGGCACCGTAGAAGGCGGGCGAGTCGACCGCCACCACATCACCGGGCTGGGTCAACAGGCGCAAGGCAATGGCCAGTGCTTCCTGGCAGCCGGTAGTGACGACGACATCATCCTGGTGGCGCATACAGCCGGAGTGGCTCATCAAGTGGGTGATCTGGTGCCTGAGTTCCGCGTCTCCGGCCAGGCTGTCATAGGCGAAGTGGGTCAGGGAGGCCTGGCGCTGGGACTGAGTGAGCAGGCGCTGCAGCGGCAGTAGAGTCCTGGCCCGCAGGTCCGGTAGACCATTGGCCAGCGCATGGCGGATCTGCTGTGGAGAGGAACCTACCACCAGCGCCTTGACCTGGGCCCAGCGTGAAACGTGGACCGGCCTCTGTTCTGGTTGCGAGCGTTGCGGCAGGGGCGTGTTGTTGACCGGCGCGGTGACGAAGTAGCCCGAGCGGGGCCGTGCCTCGATCAGCCCTTCCGCTTCAAGTGCGGCGAAGCTGGCCTGAGCGGTGGTCATGCTGACGCCCTGTTGCTGGCACCACTGGCGCACTGAAGGAAGTCGGTCACCGCAGCGGTAGACACCCTGGTGGATACGCTCGGCCAGCAGATCGCGTAACTGCTCATAGCGTTTGGTGCGTGACACGGCGGCAACTCCTGGTGGCAAGTGGAACAGCTGACACTCGGCAGGCAGTACTTCGCCTTACTGTACTGCATGTTATTTCATTTTGTGAATCTGTACTGAAGAGTGGTCCTCACCGCCCGTGGACTGGATTTTCGGGGTGCGGCCAGAGTTGCACGTTGACGCCGTCGGCCATCAGGCCGACGCGAGGCCGCACCACACCAGCAGATCCGCGCATCTGCGCCAGTGTGGTGCGGACGACAATCAAATCGATCAGGATGAGCTATTTGATTGCCATGTTAATAGTGGGATGAATCTGGGTGAAGGCCGGGAATCGAACTCGGCCCACCGGGACTTGCCGGGCAGTGAAGCATCTCTGGTTTGTTTTTATATAGAATTTTATATAAAGTGGCATTGCGGCCAAGGAGAACACAATGTCCAAGGGGTTAGATTTCCTGGGTGACTCTCTCGACCGGCTTCGGGACTTCCCCGACAAGGTGAAGCAGACCGCGGGATACGAGCTGAGTAGGGTCCAGGAAGGCAAGGAGCCACGCAACTACCGACCGATGCCAAGCGTTGGCCTCGGGGTCGTCGAGATCAAGATCAAAGCGGACAATGGAGAGTTCAGAGTCCTCTACGTAGCGAAACGGGAAGATATTGTCTATGTGCTTCACTGCTTCCAGAAGAAGGCACAGAAGACAGCGAAAACGGACATCGATCTGGCAAGACAACGCTACAAGGACATTACTTGAAATACGCTCCGATCAAGAAATAGGCGGAGTAAACGAAGGAAGCACCATCATGGCAAGATTCGAAAGTGTATGGGATGCCATCAGCGATACACCGCAGGAAGCCCTGAATATGAAGGTCCGTGCGGAGCTCATGAGCAAACTGACCGACACTATCGAGGCGTGGGATATCACCCAGCGCGAAGCTGCCGAGCGATTGGGCGTTACCCAGCCGCGTGTAAACGACCTCCTGAAAGGACGGATCGACCGCTTTTCCGTTGACACTCTGCTCAACATGAGCGCGGCGGCGCATATCCCCGTCACGCTGTCTTTTGCGACCGAAGTCGCCTGACCAGGCCCCACCACCCGGTGGGGCTACGCCATACCCTTGAAGGGTGGCTCCGCACGGGCATCCACTTCTCGCCCGGCTTACCCCGCATCGAATGCTGCCTGGACACGGCGGCAACTCCTGATGGCAAGTGGAACAGCTGACACTCGGCAGGCGGTACAGAGACGCTACTTCGTCTTACTGTACCGCATATTCATTCATATGGTGAATCTGTACCGCAAGGCGTGCAGACCTGATGCTATGCAGAGGCTCGGTAGCAAGAGCCTGGTGGCAACACAAGCCACTGAATTGCCGAGACTGACATGCCGATAAAGGAGGTCTGTCATGCGCGTTCTGCAACGTTGCTGGGAACTTCTGTCGTGGCGAGCCTGGCGTCGCCGTGCATACTATCGGCGGCAATGGGACCATGTGCGTCAACTGGATGACTATCTGCTGCGCGATATAGGGTTTGACCCTGATCAGGTACGGCGAGACTGGAAGTCTCTCCAGCGCCCCTGTCACAGCCACGGAACCATGCCGAGCGAACCTGTTCCGACCAAAGCTGTTTCGATCAAAACTCATTCGACCAAAACTATGCCGAAAGAAAGGCCTTGTCTTCGCGATATGGCATAAAGTTGCTGTACCTCTATGCTGAAAAGCATTAAGCCCGCTCTACCCGTGTCACACACCCACCAACGACCTTGATCCACTGTCGGAGCCAACCATGCCTCTTTCCCAGTCTCGTTACTATCTGCTCGATGTGTTCACTGCCAGCCCCTTTGCCGGGAACCAGTTGGCGGTGTTTCTCGACGCCGACGGTATCGAGGCCGAGCGAATGCAGGCGATGGCCACGGAACTGGGCCTGGCCGAGACCGTGTTCGTCGGCCGCAGCAAGGGTGAGAACCGCTTCCCCATGCGCATCTTCACGGCTCATCGTGAGCTGCCCTTTGCGGGCCACCCTACCGTGGGGGCCGCACACTTGCTGGCAGCGCAGGGACTGGTGGATCGCAAGGCCATTACGGCAGATTCGCCACTGGTGCTGGAAGTCCCTGCAGGGCCGTTGGCGATTACCTTCGAGCAGGACCTGGCAAGGTTCCGCATCAAGCGCCCGGTGGAAGTCGGCACCAGTCCGTTGGGCAGAGCTGCCACCCTCGAGCTGACCGGACTGGCGCCGGACGACATTGCCGGAGATCCGGTACAGGCTTCCTGCGGTCTACCGTTTCACCTGATTCCGCTGGCGACGCCACAGGCGCTGTCGAGGATGCAGCTCGACCTGGCGGTGTGGAAGGAGCACCTGTCCCCGAGTGGCGTGGAGCAGGCCTACTTCTATGTGATGCGCAATGAAGCGATACATGCGCGCATGTTCTCGCGGCAGAACGGCAGCTTTCTGGAGGACTCCGCCACCGGCAGTGCCGCTGCTGCCCTGGCGGGCTTCCTCGGTAGCCAGAGCGAGGCTAGCCGCAATGAGTGGCGTATCCATCAGGGCTACCACATGGATCGGCCCAGTGAGATCTATGCCCGTGCCACCCGCGACGAGCAGCAGCAGGTTACGGTGGAGATTGCCGGCCAGGCGGTGCTGGTCGGCGAAGGCCTGTTCTATCCACAGGACTGACTCAACCATGGGGCTGAGTCAGTCCTGGGTGATGCTATTAACCCGGCATGCTTTCATGTTGGGTTAATGGCGGCACAGGGACGTGCCGCCGTCGGCCATCAGGCCGACGCGAGACCGCACCACACCAGCCGATCTGCGCCAGTGTGGTGCGGACGACAATCAAATCGATCAGGATGAGCTATTTGATTGCCATGTTAATAACAGGCCGGTGGCTGGTTGGGTCAGAGTGGTTGGTTGAATCAATAGGTGCCGGGGTAGCTGCCCCCGTCCATGAGCAGGTTCTGTCCGGTGACGAATCCGGCGTGCTGGCTGCACAGAAAGGCGCAGAAGGCACCGAATTCGTCGGCGTTGCCGAAGCGTCGTGCAGGTACTCCCGCCAGGCGCTGCTCGGTGACCTGGGCAAGGTCTTCGCCAGACGCCCGGGCTTCGGCATTCAGGGCCTGGTTCAAGCGGTCGGTGTCGAATGGTCCGGGCAGTAGATTGTTGATGGTGACATTGCGACTGACCAATCGTGGTTGGCGGGCCAGGCCAGCAACAAAGCCGGTCAGGCCACTGCGGGCACCATTGGACAACCCCAGCACTTCGATGGGTGCCTTGACGGCTCCGGAAGTGATGTTGACCACACGCCCGAAGCCACGCTCTGCCATGCGGTCCACGCAGGTCTTGATCAGCTCGATCGGGGTGAGCATGTTGGCATCCAGCGCCTTGATCCAGTCATCCCGTGACCAGTCACGGAAATCTCCCGGTGGCGGGCCTCCATTGTTGTTGACCAGAATGTCGACCTGAGGACAGGCTGCCAGCAGGGCCGAGCGGACCTGCGGGTCACCGATGTCCCCGGCGACAGCGATGACCTTGATCCGCTTGTCCAGACCACGCAGCTCTTCAGCCGTGGTCTCCAGCGATTCAGCGTTACGCGCGTTGATGACCAGGTTGACACCTTCCCGTGCCAGGGCGGTGGCACAGCCCTTTCCCAGCCCCTTGCTGGCAGCGCAGACAATGGCCCAGCGTCCGGCTATCTGTAGATCCATGGTCGTGACTCCTGTTGATTGATGGTGAGCACAGCCGACTGTTGCCGGGGATAATCCTTCGGAAGAGAGGCCGGGGCGTCAGCGTGCGGCATAGCCGCCGTCCACCGGTAGGATCGTCCCCGTCACAAACCGGGCGCCTGGAGAGGCGAGAAACAGGGCCGGACCGGCCAGGTCCTCTGGTGTTCCCCAGCGTCCCATCGGTGTACGCTCCACCAGCTCGGCAGAACGCTCGGGGTCCTGGTTCAACGCCGCGGTCAAATCGGTAGCGATCCAGCCCGGGGCCAGCGCATTGACGCGGATATCATCCGCCGCCCAGGCGATCGCCAGTGAACGGGTCAACTGGGCGACGCCGCCCTTGGAGGCGGAATAGGCGGGCACAAAGCCACTGCCGAAGAATGACAGCATCGACGCGGTATTGATGATGCAGCCCCGGGCCTCCTTCAATGCCGGATAGGCGGCCTGGCAGCAGCGCTGTGTACCGTTGAGATTGATGTCGATGACCTCGGCGAACCCCTGGGGGGAGAACTCGGCGCCTCCCCGACGGATGACGCCGGCGCAATTGACCAGCACATCGATCCTTGCGAAGTTGGTAAAGAAGGCACTGACAGCCTGCTCATCACGCACATCCAGTTGATGGCCGCTCGCCGGGAAGCCCAGGCGCATGTCGTCGACGGGTTCGATGCCGGTGACGTTGACGATGTTGCCCTGATCGGCAAAGGCGCTGGCGATGGCCCGACCGATCCCGGTGCTGCCGCCGATCACGATGATTGTGTTCATCAAGACTCCCTGTCAGTTGTTGTTGTGTTGAGGGGCAGTTGCCTGCGATGTACGACGCATCGACCACAGGGTGGAGACGATGATCGCCACCCATACCAGAATGGCGAGAGTGCCGAGAGTCGCTGCAATAGGGCGATCCACCAGCATCAACACATCACCATTGGCCTTGATCATCGAACGCAGGAAGTTGCCTTCGAGAATGGGGCCGAGGATCACGGCAAGAATCATCGGGCCGATGGGGAACTCGTTCTCGGCCAGCAGCCAGGCCAGCAGGCCCAGAATGAGCATGATCACCACATCCAGCATGCTGTTGTTGGTGGCATAGGCGCCGACGATGCAGAACAGCAGGATCAGTGGGTACAGCATCGCCGCCGGCACCGCGAGGATGTGACGCGCACCGCGGATGGCCAGCAGGCCCAGCGGCAACAGCAGTAGGTTGGCAAGCAGGAAGACGATGAAGATGGCGTAGACCAGCACGGTGTCAGTGGTGAAGACATCCGGGCCGGGAGTAATGCCCTTCATCATCAGTACACCAATGATGATCGCGGTAATGGTGTCACCAGGGATGCCGAATACCAGAGCCGGAATATAGGCGCCGGACAATGCGGCATTGTTTGCCGAGCTGGCCGATACCAGACCCTCAGGATGACCGGTGCCGAACTTTTCTGGTGTCCGGGACAACTTGCGCGCCAATGCGTAGCAGATCCAGGACGCAATATCGGCACCCGCACCGGGCAGGGCGCCGATCAGGGTGCCCAGCACTCCACTGCGTGCCACGCCACCCTTGTACCGCCAGGTGATGCGACCTACGCCTTCGAAGGGTCGGCGCACGGTTGGCGCCGCCGGCAGGTTGAGCTTGCCGACCTCCGGCAGGCGGCGCAGTAATTCGGCGATGGCGAACAGACCAATCAATACCGGCAGGATGGAGATACCGCTCAGCAGCTCCGGGATGCCGAAGATGAAGCGCATCTGTCCGGATACCGAGCTCATGCCGACCATGGAGATGAGCAACCCCAGCAGCATGGAAATGGCGCCCTTGAGCGGGTCCGAACCCGATACCAGCACGGCGCAGGAGAGTCCCAGCAAGGCCAGCCAGAAGTACTCATCACTGGTGAACTGGATAGCGAAGTCAGCCACCAAGGGGGCGAAGAAGGCCAGGATGGCGACACCGATGACGCCACCGATCACCGAGCATACCAGGTTCACTCCCAGTGCCTGGCCGATACGTCCCTCGCGCCCCATCCGCCAGGCTTCATCGGTGTAGGCTGCGGAGGCGGGAGTACCGGGAATACGCAGCAGGGCACCCGGGATATCGCCCGCGACGATGGCCATGGCAGTGGCCGATACAATGGCGGCGATGGCGGGCAGAGGGTCCATGAAGAAGGTCAGTGGCACCAGCAGAGCCGTGGCCATGGTCGCTGTCAGGCCGGGGATGGCACCGATGAAAAGGCCGAACATCGATGCGGCGACGATGGTCAGCAGCACCTGCCAATCGAACACCATCCCCAGTGCCGCCTGTAGATCCATCATCAGTAGACCACCTCTTCGAGGATGCCCAGTGACAGCGGCACCAGCAGTAATTCTGCGAAGGTCAGCCAGATCAGCAGGGTAGCAATCAGGGCGGTACTCACCGCCAGTAGCCAGCGACCTGCGGAGAGCCAGCCGATCAAGGCGGTCAGCATCACCAGCGACACAATCGGGAAGCCGAGGATGGGGACCAGTTGCACATAGCCGACAATGGCCATGACCACTGCGCAGACACACAGCAACACGTGTTTGATCGCCACTGGCGACTGCCAGGCGAAGAGTGCGCCTTGCTGCCGCCAGCCACGCAGTGCCAACACACCACCAAGTATCACCAGCATGACTCCCACTATGGTGGGAAAGGTGCCCGCGCCATATTCCTGGCGGGGCATGGAGGGGAAGTCTCGAGAGGCCCAGACGGTGATGGCGCCGAGTAGCGCCATCAGGGCCCCGAGCAATAGATCATTGATGCGCATGGCATTTCCTCTCTATTGCGCAAGGCCCAGCTTGTCGATGATCTCGGCATTGTTGGCATCGGCTTCCGCCATGAAGGCGGCGAAGCCTTCGGGGCCTTCCCATTGCGTACCGAACCCACGTTGCTGCATGAAGGACTGGAATTCCTCCGACTCATAGACCTTCTGCGCGGCCTCGGCGAGGGTGCTGACCACATCCTCGGGCAGCCCCTTGGGACCCGCCAGTCCACGCCAGGTCCCTGCCGACCAGGGTTGTCCGGTGATCTCGCCTGAAGTGGGAATATCCGGGAAGGCTTCCAGACGATCGTCGGCGAATACCGCCAGGGTGTTCACGCGACCGGCCTGGCGCATGGACTCCGACTCGGGAAGCGATGAGAACACGAAGTCAACGCCCCCCGCGGCCAGTTCCTGAAGGCCCGGCGCGGCTCCTTCACTGGGGACCAGCGCGACGCTATTGGGGTCGATACCCTGCTGGTTGAGAAAGCCGGCGAAGGCCAGGTGATAGGCGGCACCGGGCGCCGAACCGGAAACGGTGTACTGGTCGGGGTTGGCCTTGATGTCGTCCAGCGCGGCCTCGAGGGAATCCCAACCGGAGTCCGCACCGATGTTGAACGCTGCCGAGTCGAAGTTGACCAGCGCGATAGGCGTCAGGTCCTCATAGGAGATCGGCGCCGTTCCAATGTGGCGGTAGGTGGTGATCTCGGCGGTCGGCAGGCCAAGCGTATAGCCATCCGGCTCGGCCAGTGTCATGGCCGTGTGGCCAACCACGCCGGCTCCCCCGGTACGATTGACCACGTTGACCTGCTGGCCCAGCTCTTCCTGCAGTCCGTTGGCGAGCTGACGAGCGACGGCATCCGTGCCACCACCGGCCGACCAGGGCACGATCAACTGGATGGGTTTCTCCGGGTAGGCGGCCTGGGCAGCGCCAGCGGAAACTGCCAGGGCAAGCAGGCTGGTGCTCAGGGTGAAGGCGATCTGTCTGGTGCGCATGGCATGGGCTCCTCGCGTCTTGTTGTTGTGATCCGGGACTGGGTTCGTGGTGAACTGGGCTGGGCATGACTCGGGACTTGTCATGGACGGCCAGGCATCAGGGGAGGACAGGATCAGCGAATGAATTGATCGACGTAGTCGCGTCCCAGGCCACAGGCTTCGTAATGGCGGCGGCACATGTCGACCTTGGTGAAAACATCCTCGTAGCCGAGATGCTTGCCCCATGGGTCGACGTAGTACATCACGCCGTTGACCTGAAACAGGGTGATCATTTCATCGACATCTTCATCCACAACCAGAGTATGGGTTTCTCCCGGGGGCTCGTAGACATAGCTGCCCTCGGTGGCAACCCAATCATGCTCGAGATAACGCCAGCGTCCCTTGAGAACGACGCCGTGCACGGGGTTGGGGTGGCGATGGCGACTGAGTACTCCTGATTTGCGGACCCGCAGCAGATTGACCCAGTAACCCTGGGAGACGTTGAGGCACAGTGGGCGAAAGTCGACGTTGGTGGCTTGTGGCACCCAGATGCGCTCGTCCTCCGGGATGGCGTTCGCAACCACGATTTCCGCGGCGGCCTCGGGTGGCTGCGCATACTGGTAGGGCATGCGTTGATGCTCTTGCTGGGAGTCAGCCATGTTGTCCTCGTATGCTATTGGCACAGGAATAATGTCCATAATATGGACATTGAATTCATAATATGGACAATGAAAAGCTATGCTACTCCCGCAAGGGCGTCAAACCAGGGGAGTGGATTGCTGTATTAGACATTCGTCGGGAGTGGCCATGAGCGAAGATACCGATTCCACCTTCAGAGCTTCTGGCGTGCAGGGAGCGGCCGCCGTGATCAAGGGGCTCCGCCTGCTGCAGGTCATTCCCGAGCTCGGGGCGGAGGCGTCCCCGAAGAACATTCAGCATCGCCTTGGATTGCCGAGGCCGACGGTTTACCGCCTGCTCAATACGCTCGAGCAGGAAGGCTTCATCGAACGTAATCCGCTCGGCGGCGAGTATGTGCTGGGTCGCCAGTTGATCCATCTGGCGCAACAGTCGTTGTCACGCAGCAGTCTGCGTGAGCGAGTGCGGGGCGTCATGCAGCGGGTGAGCAGCGAGACTGGCGAGACTGTGCATCTGGGAGTGCCCTACGGCTGCCACATGACCTTCATCGACAAGGTGGAGTCGGTGGAGGCTGTGCGTATGGCCTCCTACATCGGTATGCCGGTGCCGATGCACTCCACTTCGGTGGGCAAGGCCTGGCTCGCGGCTCTGGACGATGAGGCGTGCGAGCAGTACCTGCAGCAGCTGAAACTGGAGTCGGTCACGGCGAAGACGATTACTGATCTCGATGCCCTGCGCCAGGAGCTGGCGCTCACTCGCCAGCGCGGATATTCACTGGATGATGAAGAAAATGAGCTGGGCATCATCTGCTTCGGGCATGCGGTCCTTGGTGTCGACGGTCGAGCCGCCGGCGCCATCAGTGTCAGCGTGCCGCGCTATCGGCTGAGCGATGAACTGGCCGAGCATATTGTTCGGACCATTCGTCGCCACCTTGAGCGGCTTGACTGAGCCGGGCCCGCGGGGCCCGGCATGACTCTGCTTCCGCCAGTCACTGCAGGTGAAGGCCTGGGTGGAGCCTATCCACCCAGAGTTGGCTGGGGCACACACTTCCTACGCGCAGGCCAACCGCATTGATCAGAGGCTTGCGCGTCCAGGCAGCGACCATGTCGGTGTGTTCCGGCGCGACGGCCTTGAGGGCTTCGAGTACGGCGCCGGCGGCAACCTGACCGGCTCGTTCGGCACCATCGTCCACCTTGATGGCGACTCCCAACCCCAGACGACGCAGTGAGATGCCGTAGAAACCTTCGGCTCCCATCTTGACGACGGTATCCGGGCAGGCCGTGATGAAGTCAGTACACGAACGATGAGACCCCGCGACATGCCAGGGGTGAGCACGCATGGCAGAGAAGATTCGCTCCACTGCCTGCTGACGAGTGGCAGAAAGACGAGAGGGGTCAGCCAACTGGGCAAAGGCACGGGCGGCCGAGGCGAGAGGCATGGCGAAGGTCGGTGCAGAGCAGCCGTCGATGGCCGTACGCGGCAGGCTGCTTTCCCCGGACAGCTCGCCGAGTGCGCGAGCAATATGCTGTTGTAGAGGATGATCGAGCTCCTGATAGCCTTCGATTGACCAGCCCATCTGCCGGCAGGCTGATAGCATGCCGGTATGCTTGCCGGAGCAATTGTTGTGTAGCGGTGTCTCCTGTTCGCCAGCGAGGAAAAGTGCCCTGGCAACCGATGCATCGTGGGGCGGCCGGGCACCACAGGCCAGGTGTCCAGCATCCATCCCGAGCCGTTTCAGCCAACGTCTCACCGTGTTGATATGTCCGGGTTCTGCGGAGTGAGAGGCACAGCTCAAGGCCAGCTCCTCATTACTGATGCCCAGTGTGTCGACGGCACCGGTTTCCACTTGGGCCAGTGCCTGAAACGGTTTCAGACCCGAGCGCGGGAACACTTCACGATATGGATCGCCAAGCGTGAATACCACTCGCCCATCCGCACGGCAGGCCACTGCCGTAGCGCGGTGGAGACTTTCCAGAATCTCGCCACGGAAGACTTCCACGGCTGGAAGCGATATCGGTTGTTCCCTGTCCTTGAGCATGGTCAGTTGATCCCCCAGGCGGTCAATATTGATGTTGGAACCTGCAGGCTACATACAGGGTTCCGGTAACGGCACGATCTCTACAGATACGGGGATGATGTCGAGATGTGCATCGACGCGTGCATCAACGTAAGCCTCGATCATACAAGGACACCGCCACCCTCGGCACGGGCGAAGCTGCCGAGAAACTGTGAGCCTCAACCGCCACGCAAGCAAAACGCATGCTGAATGCGGTGGTGCTCTGGGTAGCTGCCTGGCCTACGCTATTAACCCGGCATGCTTTTATGTTGGGTTAATGGCGGCACAGGGACGTACCGCCGTCGGTCACCAGGCCGACGCGAGACCGCACCACACCAGCAGATCCACGCATCTGCGCCTGTGTGGTGCGGACGAAAATCAAATCGATCAGGATGAGCTATTTGATTGCCATGTTAATAGTCGTTGAGCCGAGAGGTTTGACAGCCTTCCACGGACAGTATGGTCAACGTCAGGAGCGCAGGGAGCATGAATCGATATCTGTTGGGGTTTATTGCGGGCTTTCTTGCCGTGCTCTGTTTCCATCAGCCGGTAGTGGGGTTATTGCATGCCTATGGGGTGATCCCCTTCGCTCCCTACTCGACGCAGGCCGTGGCGCCGCTGGGAGTGCCGGCCTGGTTCTCGGCCAGCTTCTGGGGAGGCATCTGGGGACTGGTCATGATCGCCATCTGTTCTGTACGGAAGGTGGATGTGCTCAGTTGGTGGCAGTCCGGGCTGTTCGGTGGCATTGCCCTGACGCTGGTTGCCATGCTGGTGGTGTTTCCACTCAAGGGGCGCGGGATCAATCTGACCATCTTTCCCATCGGGTTTCTGGTTAATGGCGCCTGGGGTTTGGGGATGTGGCTGTTGTTGCGCGCCTGGCGGCCAGCCGATGATCACCTGAGTTGAGCTATTGGATCGAGTTGCTGTATTGAACTGGGCAGCGGAGTCATGAGTCCTGGGGGCTGTTCTATACTGCTGGGCAGGGCTCGGTAGTGAGTCTTCGCTTACCATGGAGCGAGCGTCGTGATACATCCCGTTCAGTGCCGCTGTGGTGCCTTTCGAGCGCGACTCGAAGGCCGTGGTCCACACAACCGAGTGATCTGTTACTGTGCCGACTGCCAGGCTTTTGCGCGCGCTCTCGACAAGGCGTCCGAGACCCTGGACAGTCAGGGCGGCACCGAGGTTGTTCAGGTGATGCAGTCGCGTCTGCGCCTTGAGCAGGGTGAGGAGCACCTGGCGGTGCTCAGGCTCAGTGAAAGCGGCATGTTGCGCTGGTATGCAGCATGTTGTGCTACTCCCATCGGCAACACCATGTTCAACCCCAGAATGTCATTCATCGGCCTGGTTCATACCTGCCTTGATCCGGCACGCATGGACACGGATTTCGGCCCCGGAGTGGCGGTAGCAAATGTGAAGTCGGCGTTGGGCGAGCCGAAGCCTCAGACGCGAGGATTTCTCGGGGTGTTGGTCAGGCTGGTGTGGATCATGGCCAGTGGCTACATCAGAGGAAGCTGGCGCGGATCACCATTGTTCGATGAATCAGGCAGTCCACGGGCAATACCGCGGACCCTGACCGCAGAGGAATTGGCAAACGCCAGGCGCAACCCATAGTCCCCCCTTTCCTTTTCAGGCCGTACCTGCCGGACACGCGCTGGACGATGATGGCTGTCTGACGATCAGGTGATAACTGGCCAGGGACCCCAGTCCTGCCAGGCCAATGGCGATCGCCATGCTCTGCGACGTCCCATCGTGGAAGACTCCGACCAGGCCGCCAGCGATGGCGGCGATGCTCATCTGTACGAAGCCGAACAATGCCGAGGCTGAGCCTGCGCACTGCGGGTTGGGTGCCAGGGCGCCACCCATGGTCTGGGGCATGATGATGCCGAAGCCGACCATGAACAGCATATGCGGAGCGATGACGGCCCATACGCTATGGAGCTCGGTGAGCGACAGTATTGCCATTACGCCGCCACCCACGGCGGAAAGCATGGTGGCGATGACCAACAGGTTGTGTCGAGACAGGCGACGGCTGAGCTTGGCGCTGGTCATGGAGCCGATGAAGAAACCGGCCACGATCATCGCGAACAGAGCGCCGTATTGGTTGGGGGTGACACCGAGAAAGCCGATCAGTACGAAGGACGAGCCGGACAGGAAGGCGAACAGGCCACAGAAGGCGAAAGAGTTGGTCAGGGTATAGCCGACGAAATCGCGCTGCCCGATCAGCATGCGGAAGGTAGCAAGCAGTGCCGAGGGGTGAATCGACTGACGTTGATCGCTGGCCAGTGGCTCGGGCAGGATGCTGATCAGGACCAGCATGGCAGCAGCGTAGATCGCCAGGCTGACGAAGATGGAATACCAGCCGAACCACAACAGCAGAGCCGCGCCGAACAATGGTGCCAGGGCAGGAGCGAGGGCCATGACACTGGCCATGTACGACAGAATGCGACTGGCCTCGAAGGGGCCGTGGATATCGCGTACCGCGGCACGCCCGAGAACCGGTCCGGCAGCACCCCCCAACGCCTGCAGAAAACGCCCGGCCAACAGTACCTCGACGTCTGGAGCGAAGGCGCAGACCAGACTGGCGACCAGAAACAGCAACATACCGCCGAGCAGCACCGGCTTGCGGCCATAGCGGTCGGACAAGGGCCCGCACAGCAGTTGAGCCACTGCGAAACCGATCAGGTACAGCGATAGTGTCAACTGGATCTCATCGGCACCTGTCGCCAGCGATTCGCGCATGGCCGGCATCGCCGGCAGATACATGTCGGTAGCCAACGGGCCGAGCGCTGTCAGCGCAGCCAATAGTGCCACGGTAGCGCGGGAGGTGGGGTTGAGCATCTGCTGTCCTGAATTGGGGCAAGGGGCGAGACTTCCCCGAGGGCATTGCGCCATGATCAGGGAAGCTTTTGTTTAGCCCGCTTATGGTAACTCAGATAGCATCTGCCTGTTTACCGGGCGCAGCCCCGGCAAAGGCATCCAGCGCACGTGCACGTTCGGTGACGGTACGAATGCGGGGGTAGGGGCCCAGGTCACACTCGAAGCGTTCGGCATTGAACACCTGGGGAACCAGGCAGACATCGGCCAGCGTTGGATTGTCGCCATGACAGAAGTCACTGCTGGCATCGAGCATTGCTTCGACGGCGTCGAACCCCAGGCGGACCCAGTGGCGGTACCAGGCCAGTTTGTTATCGTCAGAGAGTCCCAACTCTCCGGTAAGGTGCTTGAGTACGCGCAGGTTATTGAGCGGGTGAATCTCGCAGGCGATGACCTGGCACAACGCGCGCACTCTGGCTCGGGCGATCGGGTCTGAGGGGAGCAGAGCAGGTTCAGGGAAGCATTCCTCCAGATACTCACAGATGGCCAGTGACTGGGTCAGGCACTCACCATCGTTGGTCACCAGGGTGGGTACCAGCCCCTGGGCATTACGGCTCAGGTGGGTGTCGCTGCGTTGTTCACCCTTGACCAGGTTGACTGGAACCTGTTCCAGCTCGATACCCTTGAGATTGGCGACGATACGCACACGATAGGCCGCTGACGAGCGGAAGTAGTCGTATAGCTGCATGGGCAAGCTCCCGGAGGTTGCGGGGCAGAGAGGCGGTGGTTGGCCGGGGCAGGTCCCGTCTCAGGAGTTGTACTTGACCACCTGCTGGTCGATCGCGCCGAAGATACTGGTGCCATCACGGTCGAACATCTCGATACGCACCCGGTCACCGAAGCGCATGAACGGCGTCCTGCTGTCGCCATGCAGGATCTTCTCGACCATGCGGACCTCCGCCAGGCAGCTATAGCCGACGCCGCCGTCAGTAATCGGCTTGCCAGGACCTCCATTGGCATCGGGGTTGGAGACCGTACCGGAGCCGACCACCGCACCTGCGCCGAGATGGCGGGTGCGCGCCGCGTGAGCCACCAGTTGCGGGAAGTTGAAGATCATGTCGGGGCCAGCCTCGGGCTCGCCGAACTTCTCGCCATTGAGATGCACGGTCAGCGGCAGGTGCACGCGACCGTCCTGCCAGGCATCACCCAGCTCATCCGGGGTGACACAGATCGGTGAGAAGCTGGAAGCCGGCTTGGCCTGGAAGAAGCCGAAACCCTTGGCCAGTTCGCCGGGAATCAGGCCGCGTAGACTGACATCGTTGACCAGCATGATCAGCTTGATGTGATCTGCGGCCTGCTCCGGGGTGACGGCCATCGGCACGTCGTCGGTGATCACTGCGATCTCGCCCTCGAAGTCGATACCGTGGTCTTCGCTGATCGCCTCGATATCGTCATAGGGGCCAAGGAAGCTGTCACCACCGCCCTGGTACATCAGCGGGTCTCTCCAGAAGGTTTCCGGCATCTCGGCATTGCGCGCCTGGCGGACCAGTTGCACGTGGTTGAGATAGGCCGAACCATCAGCCCAGTGATAGGTTCGCGGCAGAGGGGAATGCAGGGTTTGCATATCGAGGTCGAAGGCCTCGTCTGCCTTGCCCTCATTGAGCGCTTGATAGACGTCATTCAGGCGAGGAGACAGTTCATCCCAGGCTTCCACGGCCTGTTGCAGGGTGGCGGCGATATGCGGCACGCGGAGCGCACGGCGGAGGTCGCGAGAGACGACAATCAATTCTCCGTCACGAGCGCTTTTCGATGTGGTGCTTTTCAAAGTGGCAAGCTTCATGAGAGATCCTTGTCAGGTGAATTCTTCGCTGTGTGGGTTCGCTGTGGTATTCGATGACCAGCGTCTATTGGTGCCAGCGTTTATTGGTGTTTGGTGCACTTCACGGCTGTTCGGGAGTGAAGTGGGATTTGAGCCCCTGCCAGACATCGACATAGTCGCGTTGTCGGAAGTCGGCAGACAGGGCCTTCTCCGTGGGCTGGAATACGTAGCGGCTCTCGAACATGAAGGCGAGGGTGGCTGCCTGGTACTGAGGTGCCAACTCTGCCTCGCTGGCCTTCTCGAAAGTGCTGGCATCCGGACCGTGGGGTGACATGCAGTTATGCAGGCTGGCACCGCCGGGCAGGAAGCCCTCGGCCTTGGCATCGTATTCCCCATGGATCAGCCCCATGAATTCACTCATCAGGTTGCGATGGAAATAGGGTGGGCGGAAGGTCTGCTCGGCCACCATCCAGCGCGGAGGGAAGATCACGAAGTCGATATTGGCCATGCCCTCGGTGTCGGAGCATGACGTCAGCACGGTAAAGATCGATGGGTCCGGGTGATCGAAGCTCACGGTGTTGATGGTATTGAAGTGGGCCAGGTCGTACTTCCAGGGAGCATAGTTGCCATGCCAGGCCACCACATCCAGTGGTGAGTGGTCGAGCCTGGTGACCCACAGGCGACCGGAGAATCTCGCCACCAGCTCAAAGTCGCCGGAGACATCTTCGTAGGCGGCTACAGGGGTCTGGAAATCACGTGGGTTGGCCAGGCCATTGGCACCGATCGGTCCCAGACCGGGTAGTTCGAAGGGGCTGCCGTAGTTCTCGCAGATATAGCCGCGTGCTGCGTCATGTCCCTCGGTCAGGCGTACCTGGAATTTCACCCCGCGGGGAATGACTGCGATCTCGCCGTTTCCGGCCGTGATCTCGCCGAACTCGGTACGCAGCTGCAGTGTGCCGAGTTGAGGCACGATCAGCATCTCACCATCGGCGTTGTAGAAGAAGCGCTGGGTCATGTCCTGGTTGAAGGCATAGACATGGATACCGCAGCCGGTCTGGGTGCCGGCGTCGCCATTGACGGCAATGGTCAGCAACCCATCGACGAAATCAGTCGGGGCATCCGGCAGCGAGCAGGGATCCCAGCGCATCTGGTTGGGGTCTGCAGCCGGTTGGCTCAGCGGTGCTGTGACCATGGCGCCCTCACCCAGCGGAAGGTAGGCGCTCTGTGCCACCGAGGGGCGAATGCGATACAGCCAGCTGCGCAGGTTGTGGCTGCGTGGCGCGGTGAAGGCCGAGCCGGTCAGTTGCTCGGCATACAGGCCATACGCCACCTTCTGTGGGGAGTTCTGCCCTTGAGGCAAAGCTCCGGGCAGAGCTTCGGTAGCGAAGTGGTTGCGAAAGCCGGATTGGTATTCAAGCGATAGCGTCATGGCGAATCTCCAGAGTCGAGTGGCTGACGGTAGAGCGCCGGCAGGCTACGGCTTCGCCGATCACTCGCTTCCATGGCTGAGGATATGATGGAATTTTAGTTTCAAATGAAACTAATTGTCCAGAGATGTCTCGCTTGCCTTGGATGGATTCAGCCATTGAGCCATAATTTATCGATCTTCATCAGTATGTTGGCCATGATGTAGACTTTGGAGTGAGGAAGTATTCTATAATTTGGTTTCATCTGATCGGTATGTAGCCGATTGATGACATACCCCATGTCACAAGACGAATACCTCTTCTCTCTGAGGGGCTGCATGGCGTCTGGGCTATGCTGAGTCATTCATATTCCCCGGGACAGGAGGGTTCGAATGCTCAACATGGTCAAGCGCTGGGGGCTTTGTGCATTGCTGCTGGTGACTGCGAGTGTGCACGCAGAGCAGACAGCGGAAGTGATGGAGAAGGACGTCGAGACCCGGATGCAGTACCTGGTGTACCTACCGGATGATTACGCCAGCACCGAAGGGGACTATCCGTTGGTGCTGTATCTGCATGGTGGCGACGAAAGCGGTGATGATATCGACAAGCTCAGGACCGGAGGCTTGCCGCTGTTGGTCGAGCAGGGGCAGGAGTTTCCCTTCATCATCCTTTCGCCACAGAACCCCTATACCGAGCTGTTCTTCCCCATCGAGCGGGTCAAGACGTTGCTGGACGATGTGGTTGAGCGTTATCGCGTGGACGAAAGTCGGATTTCCGTGGTCGGTTACAGTCGCGGCGCCTATGGTGCCTGGATGATGTCGGAGCAATATCCCGAGACCTTTGCTGGCGTGGTGCCGATTGCGGGAGGTGGTATTGCCCGTTACCTGGGACGCACAGGGGAAGACGTTGCCTTCTGGGTCTTCCACGGCGCCCGTGATGACGTCATTTCGCTATCGGAGTCGGTGGATATGGTGGAAGGCCTGAAGGCGCTGGGGCGTGATGTCACGCTGACCGTCTATTCCGATGCCGATCACTCCGATGTCTGGCAGCGTGCTCTGGCCGAGCCTGAGCTGACCGATTGGCTGATGCAGCGCTCGACTGCAGAAGCCACTGAGGCGCAGACCCAGTGATGGTGCCGAGGCCTGCAGGCACGCCTGGCTGCGTTGCTGCCACCACCGGGCCTCGGTATCGTGTTGCCTCCTTCGCCTTCACCACCGCCACTCAAGGAGCCCTGGTGAGATGTCCCTGACCGAGCGTGATGCATCGCCTTCCTCTGCCAAACCAGAGCTGGATCTTCAGCAGTTTCTGCCCTATCGGCTCAACTGTCTGGCTGATCGCATCAGTCAGGCGTTGGCCCAGCTCTATGCCGAGCGTTATCAACTCAATATTGCCGAGTGGCGGGTGCTGGCCTGGTTGTCTCACCTTGATCAGTTATCGGCGCGGCAGATCTGCCAGGCGACACGTATGGACAAGGCTAGAGTCTCGCGGGCGGTACAGGCACTGGAAGAACGTGGTTTGATCCAACGCACACCATCTTCCCGGGATCAGCGGGTGCACGAGCTATGTCTGACGCCCGATGGACAGGTGCTGCTGGAGTCATTGATACCGGAAGCCCGGCAATGGGAGTCAGAGCTGTTGGCGACGCTTGGCGTCCATGAATACCGTGACCTGATGAACATCATGGGTAAGCTGGAGCGTCAGCTCGGCCGTATCGAGGCGAACGGCAACAGGGTACAGGATCGCTCCGGAGATCCCATGGAAATGCCGGGTTCGCCGACGGATTGAGTATTCGGTCATTGGCGTCTCAGGCGCCAATCACCAGCCAACCATCGGCATCCTCCATCACCGGTACCGGCTCAAGGGCTTCGCCCTGAGCCGGGCCGGAGATCCCTTCGCCAGTGTCCACACGAAAGGTGGCCTGATGACTGGTGCATATCAGTAGGTCGCCATCACGGCTGAGGATATTGTCGCCGCGGCCATCCAGTGGCAGGTACTGGTGGGGGCAGGCGTTGACCCAGGCGTGTAGCTGGCCTTCAGCATCCCGCACCATGACCAGTGGGAAGCGCCCGTTGTCACTCTCGACACTGACGCAACGGCTTTGGTTGCGCCCGATCTCGCTGGCCCTGAGGACTTGAGTACCGATCGGAGGAGCCGAGCGATAGTTGCGCCAGGCATCGTTCATGCTGATGGCCCCGCGTCAGGAACGGACATCATCGGGGGACGGCACCCGTCCACCCAACTGAGCGGTGATCTCGTGAGCGGTATCGCGTACCAGCTCGCCCAGTGCGGCGAGGCGGCTGTCGGGGATGCGCGCCAACGGGCCGGACACTGAGATGGCCGCCAGTGGTGTTCCCAACTCATTGTGGATGCAGGCGGCGACGCAGTGCAGGCCAATGGCGTGTTCTTCGCGATCACAGGCATAGCCGCTCTGGCGAATCTCGGCCATGGCTCGGCGCACTTCGGTGGGGTTGGTCATGGTATTGACGGTGACCCCTTCCAGGCCGCGTTCGGCAAGTACCCAGTCCAGCTCGTCCTCGGGTAGCCAGGCCAGCAGAGCCTTGCCGACGCCGGAAGCGTGCAGTGGTGCGCGCGAGCCGAGACGAGTGATCATGCGCATCATCTGAGCGGACTCACTCTGGGCCAGGAAGACTGCCGTGGCACCGTCACGGACACCCAGGTTGGCGGTTTCACCGGTTTCCCGGGTCAGGCGGCGCAGATACGGGCGGCTGGTGCCGACAAAGTCTCGCGCCTCGAGGAAGCTGTTGCCGATGCGGAAGGTCTTGACGTCAATGCGCCACACACCGAGGCTCTCATCCTGAGTGATGAAGCCCTGACTCTGCAGGGCCTGCAGCAGGCGATGGGTGGTCGAGGGAGCAAGGTCGGACTGCTCGGCAATATCGGAGAGTGCCAGACCGCCGGGGTGAGCCGCGAGGCGCTCCAGCAGATTGAGTCCGCGCACCAATGACTGGCTGTGCCCGCCACTGACCTTGCCTGAAGCGGGGCGCCCCGCCGTCCTGCGTTTGCCTTCGGTCACCGTTATCTTCTCCCTTGCGTGCGCCAGGTATTTGCGTTCGCTGTGAACCGGCGCGTGCTCGAATTGCCGTGAACCCGTCGCCGCCAGCTTGTGGCCGTCGGCAGGTATTCGCATTTCAATTTCAATAGCATACCGTCTGAGCGAGGGGCTGTCTCGTTTGCGGAAAACAATTCCATGATCCTGCTGAAACAGCCGGAATCCACGCTTCCTCCGTGTAATAGGGGAGGCTGATGGTGGCTCAGCGGTGCTGCCAGTCCGGAGGCCGCTTGTTGATGAAGGCGTCGATGCCTTCGCTGACATCCTCGGCCATCATGTTGCTGGCCATCACCTCGCCGGCAAAGGCATAGGCCTGCCCCAGCGGCAGTGTGCGCTGGCGGCTCAGCAGTGCCTTGCCGGTGGTCAGCGCAATGCGGCTTTTGCTGCGCAGACTGTCCAGCAGCCGGGCAAGCTCATTGTCGAGCTCGGCATCCTCGGCAATGCGGTTGACCAGCCCCCAGTCGAGCGCCGTGTCGGCGTCGATGAAATCACCGGTGAACAGCATCTCCGCCGCGCGCTTGGGTGAGATGCTGCGCGTCAACGCTACTGCGGGGGTCGAGCAGAACAGGCCGACGTTGATGCCGGAAACGGCGAAGCGCGCCGACTGAGCCGCAACTGCCATGTCGCAGCTGGCTACCAGTTGGCAGCCGGCTGCCGTCGCCACCCCCTGGACCCGAGCAATGACCGGCACCGGGAACTCCTGAAGGCGCTGCATGACTCGACTGCAGTGGGCAAACAACTGGCGATAGTCATCCTCGTTGCCCATTTCCTGCATCTCGTGAAGATCGTGTCCGGCACAGAAGGCTCTACCTTCAGCGGCAATCACCAGTGCGCACAGCGCGTGATCATCATTGAGCTCCGTCAGAGCCTCCTCGAGTGCAGTGAGCATCTCGATCGACAGCGCGTTGTAGCTGTCGGGCCGGCTGAGGGTCAGAGTGGCGACCCCGCGGTCGTGGTGACACAGTACCGGGGCACCCGGACTGGTGGCATGGCTGGTCGCCAGCTGATGTTGGCTCATTGGTGGGTCTCCGGCTTTTCCGTCGTCGCCAGACTAGCTTGCTCCGGCCGCTTGCGGGGGAACTGTGCGACCAAAGGACAATGAGCGGGTCGAATCCGCGGCAGCTCTTCTGTGCCGCTCCTTCCGGATGTTCCTGTCCCGGTGCACAAGGAGAACAGCCCGCCGAGGCGAGCTGCAGTCCCGGTACAAATGGGGGGGATGCCACACTAGACGCTGTCGCGGAAGGTACGCTCCTTGCGCGGCAGTACCAGGTTGAGGACGATGGCGAACAGTGCGCCTGGAATCAGGCCGGAGTGAATGATCGCTTGGATGTTTTCATTGAGGTTGGCGTACAGACCTTCCTGGGCCGGCAGGCCGATGGCGGCGGACAGCGACACGCCGATGATCACCATATTGCGCTTGTTGAAGTCGATACTGGCCAGCATCTTGATGCCGGCACTGGCAATCATGCCGAACATGATCAGTACTGCACCACCGAGGACCGAGTTGGGAATGCTGTTGATCAGGGCACCGAGCTTGGGCACCAGACCAGCGAATAGCAGGAAGGCACCACCGATGGCCACCACGTAACGGCTGACCACGCCAGTCAATGCGACCATGCCGACGTTCTGGCTGAAGCTGATCTGGGGAAAGGCGTTGAAGATGGCGGCGAAGACGCTGGCCAGGCCGTCGGCCATGACTCCGCCCGACAGTTCCTTCGCCGTCGGCTCACGGTTGAGACCGCCTGCCGTGGTGCCAACGATGTCACCGATTGACTCCGCGCAGGTGACGACAGCGAGCAGCACCACCGGCACGATGGCTGCGGCATGGAATTCCAGACCGATGTGCAGTGGTACCGGCAGTGAGACCCAGCCAGCGTTGGCGATGTTGCCGAGGTCGATATAGCCGAACCCCAGCGCTGTGAAGTAACCGATCACCAGGCCCAGCAGAGGGGCCATTTCTGACCAGATGCCACGGCCGTACTGGTGCAGTGCCAGAGTGGCCACGAAAACCAGCGCACCCAACGCGATATGGTGGGGCGCACCGAAGTCCGAGGCACCGCCGCCGCCGCCCAGGTAGAGGAAACCAACGGGCATCAACAGGGTTCCGAGCATCACCACAAAGGTGCCGGTCACCACTGGCGGGAACAGGAAGCGGAAGATCGGCAGGAACAGCCCGACAATGGCCATGGCGATACCGCCGCAGAGCGCTGCGCCCAGGGCAGCGGGTAGCCCCATGCCGACGGCGATCGGGATCAGCACCGGGACGAAGCCGAAGCTGGTGCCCATGACAATCGGCAGACGTGCCCCGATGGGACCCAGCCCCAGGGATTGCACCAGGGTCGCGATACCGGCCACGAACATCGCTGCCTGAATCATGAAGGCGGTCTGATCGGCGGGAAGGTCGGCGGCCCCGGCAATGATGATGGGGACTGTCACGTTACCCACGAACATCGCCAGCACATGTTGCAGGCCGAGCGGAATCGCCCGGCTGAGTGGCGGCATGGCATTGACGTCATGGGTACTGCGTATCTGCCGCTTGTCGTTCTCTTCGGCAATCGATTCATTGGTCGCCATGGTCGGGTTCTCCTGTTGTCATTGTCGTTGAACCTGTTGAAACCCGGAGATCGTGTCGAGTGTCACCTCGGGCATTCCGGAGGCGACTGCCGCGGACACGATGACCGATTATGTGAATGTGTTGAGTACTGCTCCCTTCTTCCCGTGATCGCTGCCGAACCCCGGGACTTGTACGAAAAGCCTAGACAGCCTGGCGCAGCTGACGCGCAGCCGCATCATGGCGGGCCAGTAGTGCTTCAAGGTCGACATCCAGTGGCTGACCATCGGCCACTCGCCATTGCCCGGCGACCATCACACGGTCGGCCCGATGGGCACCGCACAGCAGTAGCGCGGCCAGCGGGTTCTCGGCCCCGGAGAAGCGTGCCTCGTCCAGCCGGAACATCGCCAGATCTGCCTGTTGGCCGACCTTGAGGCCGCCGATGTCACTGCGCCCCAGGCAACCGGCCGAGCCCTGGGTAGCCCAGCGAATCACGTCCTGATGGCGTACCTGGCTGGGTGAGTAACGCAGGCGGCCGATCAGCATGGCCTGGCGCATTTCCTCGGCGAGATTCGAGTGATCGGCGGATGCGGAACCATCCACGGCCAGCCCGACCGGGCAGCCAGCGGCCTCGAGTTCCAGGGTGCGGCACATGCCGGAGCCCAGCACCATGTTGGATGAAGGGCAATGGGCGATGCCGGTACCGGCGGCACCGAGGCGCTGGACCTCGTCATCATTGAAATGAATACCGTGGGCCAGCCAGGTACGGTTGGACAGCCAGCCGGTGGCCTCGAGGTAATCCAGCGGGCGCATGCCGAACAGCTTCTGACAGTAGTTGGTTTCGTCCTCGGTCTCGGCGAGGTGGGTGTGCAGGCGAACGTCGCGCTCTTCCGCCAGGCGGGCACTGTCCTGCATCAGCTCGCGGCTGACCGAGAAGGGAGAACAGGGCGCCAGCGCCAGAGTGATCATGGCGCCCTCGCCACGCTCGTGATAGGCGTCGATCAGGCGTGCACTCTCGTCGAGAATGGTCGCCTCGTCCTGGACCACGGACTGTGGTGGTAGGCCGCCATCGTCGCGGCCGACACTCATCGAGCCTCGTGTCAGTGCGGCACGTACCTTGAGGCGACGGGCGGTCTCGACCTGAATGTCGATGGCATGCTGCAGTGCCCCGGAGAAAACGTAATGGTGATCCGCGACGGTGGTGCAGCCACTCATCAGCAGTTCGACCATGGCCAGCTCACTGGCCAGTGCCAACTGATCCTCGGTCAGGTTGGCCCAGACGTCATAGAGCGTGGTCAGCCAGGGAAACAATTCCTTGTTGAGCGCTGGGGAATAGGCCCGAGTCAGGGTCTGATAGAAATGGTGGTGGGTGTTGACCAGGCCCGGCAACAGGACGTGCTGTGAGGCATCGAAGGTCTGATCGATGACAGTGGTCGGGGTGGCGCCACGGGCCACGACCTCGACAATACGACCATTGCGGATGACGATGCCGCCGGCTGCGGCTTCATCGCTGACCGCTAGAGGGTGGCGGATCCACAGGTTCTGCTGCTTGTCCGCTGCTGTATCGGGTTGAGTCATGCTGTCCTCCTGGGTGGCTTCGCAAGGCGAAGGGTTACCCAAGCATCGCAAGTGCCATGAGGTCCGGGCCTCGATGGGATACCTGGTTCAGGTGCCTTCAATCATGGCTGCACCAGACGCAAAATGCGTCAATCTGGTGCATTGCATGCATCAATGCTTCAAATTGATGCACAGTTATTGGTAGTTATTGTGTACAAAATGAGATTGTCCGGGGGGGAATGTCAAGCGTTTCTACCCGGCGTTGTCGGGCCTGTTACGGCGCCTTTGGAAAATCATGCGCTATACCAGCCACTTCCACCCAGGAACAGAGGCGAAAGTCATCATCAGTCGTTAGTCGAAGAGCGCACGAGCACAGGCTTTCCGGGGCGCGCTGGCCCCGGAGCGTGCTGCTGGCGAAAGAAGTAAAGGAGTAGTGTGGCTGGAGCCTGCCTGCAGCAGGGTGGCTGGTCAGCTCGAGACTTCGGTGCTGTCCTCGGCCAGCGCCGCCTGACGTGCCTTGCGTCTTGTCAGGCGGTCACCGAACAGGTAGCACCCGAGGGCGATGAGGATCAGTACCGCGCCCACCAGCATCGAGGGCGAGGGAGCCTCCTGGTTGAGCAGCATGCCCAGGGTCATCGCCAGCACAGGAGTGATCAGGGTAACCAGTGCCACGGTGGCGGCATGCAGGCGTGACAGGATCAGGTAGTAGCAGAGGAAACCGACCACCGAGCCGAACAGTGCCAGGTAGATGACCGACCACAGGCCGCGATGGGTCAGCGGAATCGACAGGGATTCACCGCTGCTCAACCACAGAACCAGGAAGCAGGGCATCGACAGGGCGAGAGCACCTACGGTCTGAGTCAGCGGGTCGAGACCGGCGGCGACTCGTTGTACGGCAATGCCACTGCCGCTGAACAGGGTGACTGCCAGCAGCATCATGACCAGAGCCAACTGCTGGGCGCTGCCCTGAACGCCGAGGCTGTCGAGGAAGACCACGCCGAGGCCCGCGACCCCTAACGCACAGCCTAGCCAGTGCCAGCGGCGTAGACGTGTCGCACCGGGTAGCGCCTGCAGGATCAGGCCGGAGATCAGTGGAGCCATGCCGAACATGACCGAAAGCATGCCGGATGGCAGGTATTGGGAGGCCTGGTAGCTGAGAGCCATGGCACCGAAGACACCGGGAACGGCAGCGGCATAGCTCAGCAGCGCACGACGGTCGAAGCGCGGCCTGCGGCGCAACAACAGCAACAGGAATCCACCGACAACCAGCGCGGTCGCCATGCGTAGCATGACACTGCCGACCGGCGCGCCGCCTTCGGCACTCCACTTGATGGCGAGAGGCGTCGAGGCCCAGACCAGAACAACAATCAGATAGGCCAGCCCGGTTGGCATACCGAATTCCTTTTCATCGTAAATGTGATAGGCGACCCACATGGACGTGGGAAGTGCATTTATCCGTCTGGAACGGATATAGCCGACCCACATGGAAGTGGGGGGTGCGTCTTCTGGAACGACGCCGACGTTTGAGCATAGTCCCGTCGACGGGCTTGCGGTACCCCCTCTGCGCTGCTCCTGAAACGACATCGCCGCCTTCGGAAGGAAGGCGGCGATGGAATCACCAGAACAGACTGGCGTCGTTGTTACTCGGTGTCACTCGACCCAATTGGTGTTACTCGACATAGTTGGTTTCCGAGTACAGCACTCGAGTGCGCAGGGTGTGATTGACCTCACGCAGCGCTTCCAGAGCCTGTTCGCCGTAGGCCTTGTCGACATCGATCACCACATAGCCGACCTTGTTGTTGGTCTGCAGGTACTGGCCGGAGATGTTGATATCGTTTTCCGACAGCACGCGGTTGATCTCGGAAAGCACGCCAGGCACGTTCTCGTGGATGTGCAGCAGGCGATGCTTGTCCGGGTGTGCCGGCAGGGCCACTTCCGGGAAGTTGACCGAAGTGACGGTGGAGCCGTTGTCGGAGAAGGTGACCAGTTTCTCGGACACCTCGACGCCGATGTTCTCCTGAGCTTCCAGCGTCGAGCCGCCGATGTGCGGGGTCAGGATTACGTTCTCCAGGCCACGCAGCGGGCTGACGAACTCTTCATCATTGCCCTTGGGCTCGACCGGGAAGACATCGATGGCGGCACCATTCAGGCGGCCTTCCTTGATGGCTTCGGCCAGCGCTTCGATGACCACCACGCTGCCACGTGCGGCATTGATCAGAATCGAACCGGGCTTCATCAGCGCGATCTTCTCTTCGTCGATCATCCAGCGGGTGGAAGGCAGATCCGGAACATGCAGGGTGACCACGTCGGAGCGGGCGAGCAGTTCCTCGAGGCTGGCCACCTGGCGGGCATTACCCATGCCGAGCTTGGTGATGGCGTCGTAGTAGATGACGTCGAAGCCCAATGCCTCGGCCAGTACTGACAGCTGAGAGCCGATGCTGCCATAGCCGACAATGCCCAGTGTCTTGCCTCGGGCCTCATGGCTGTTCTTCGCATTCTTCAGCCAGCCACCCTGATGGGCCCTGGCGTTCTTCTCGGGAATGCCACGCAGCAGCATGATGGCTTCCGCCAGCACCAGTTCGGCGACCGAGCGGGTATTGGAGTAGGGGGCATTGAAGACCGGGATACCGCGTATCAGGGCGGCGGTGAGGTCGACCTGATTGGTACCGATGCAGAAACAGCCTACGGCAACCAGCTTCTCGGCCGCCGCGAACACACGCTCGGTGAGCTGAGTGCGCGAGCGAATGCCGACGAAGTGGACATCACGTATCTTCTCGAGCAGTGACTCCTCGTCCAGCGACGTCGACACATGTTCGATGTTGGTGTAACCGGCATTGAGAAAGTTATCCACCGCACTCTGGTGGACGCCCTCGAGCAGCAGGATCTTGATCTTGCTCTTGTCCAGGGACGTTTTGGCCATGGTTGAGTCAACCCCCTCAGGTTTTTGGCTATGGCACCAGATTGTGGCAATAGCCCGCTAGCGAAAAGGCGCGAAATCAGGGCACATAGACTACCACATGTGGCTAAATCGGCGTTGAAAATACCTGATGCTGGACATGAGCCGCATGCATGTAGGCTGGACAGGTTGCTCAACTGACGAAATAGGCACACGGTGCGTGTATACTATCGCCCCTTGCAATCGCACTCGCTTTTTCGTGACTATCGCAGCCATCTCAGGGCAACACTGGGAGGGGGAAGCATGGCAACTCAAGACCGTCAGCAGAAGAGCACTGGCGAGCCTCAGGACTTTGGCTCGACCATGCAACGCCTCGAGAGCCTCGTCGAGCAACTGGAGGCTGGCGAACTATCGCTGGAGGATTCCCTCAAGGCCTTTGAACAGGGCGTTGCTCTGGCCCGCGATGCTCAGCGACGTCTCGATGAAGCAGAGCTCAAGGTTCGCCAACTCACCGAGAGCGAGGAAGGCGGAATGGAACTGACACCCTTCGGTGCCGCGGCGGAGAATCATGGTGAACGCTGATGTGTTGGCAGCCCGGTTGGCTGCTGATCAAGCACGGGTCGACCGCTACCTTGGCGAGCTTTTCGAGCGGCGCCAGGTAGTGGAGCCGCGCCTGGAACAGGCCATGCGCCATGGCCTGTTGGTCGGTGGCAAGCGGCTGCGTCCGGTGCTGGTCTATGCGGCGGGGCGAGCCCTGGGGGCCGACGATGACGACCTGGATATTCCGGCGGCGGCTATCGAGCTGATTCATGCCTATTCGCTGGTGCATGACGATCTGCCGGCCATGGACGATGACGATCTGCGTCGTGGCCAGCCAACAGTGCACAAGGCCTTCGATGAAGCCACGGCGATTCTCGCTGGAGATGCTCTGCAGACGCTGGCCTTCGAGGTGCTGGCAGAAACGCGCTCACCACGCCTGGCGGCGCTGTTGCGTTGTCTTGCATCGGCCTCGGGACGCGACGGCATGGCGGCTGGTCAGGCGCTGGATCTTGCCGCGGTGGGCCGCGGATCCACGCTGGAGGCACTTGAAACCATGCACCGTCACAAGACCGGTGCACTGATTCGCGGCGCGGTGCGTCTTGGTGGTCTGATGGCTGTGGCCGAGGATGATTCTCGCCTGGCGGCGCTGGATCACTATGCCGCTGCCATGGGGTTGGCCTTCCAGGTGCATGACGATGTACTGGATGTGACCGGCGATACCGCGACCCTGGGCAAGGCCTCGGGGGCCGATGCTGCCCGCGACAAGCCAACCTACCCGGCACTGCTCGGGCTGGAAGCGGCGCGTGAGCGGGCCAGTGCGCTGATTGATGAGGCACTGGATGCCCTTGCACCCATTGGTGAAGCCGCCGCACCGCTGGCCGAGCTCGCCCGCTACATGATCGAGCGCGATCACTGACACCACAGGGCTATACTCACAGGGCAATTCTCACAGGGCCATCATGAAGCTGTTCGATACTATTCCCACCGAGCGTCCATCCACGCCTCTGCTTGATACTCTGGACTCTCCAGCAGCCCTGCACGCCATGACAACCGCGCAGCTCAAGCGTGTTGCCGATGAATTGCGCGCGTACCTGCTGTACAGCGTGGGAGTGTCCGGAGGCCACTTCGGTGCAGGGCTGGGCGTGGTCGAGCTGACGGTGGCGCTGCATCACGCCTTCAATACCCCCCATGACCGCCTGGTGTGGGACGTGGGCCATCAGGCCTATCCGCACAAGATTCTCACCGGGCGCCGCGAGCAGATGACCAGTATCCGCCGTTATGGCGGTCTGGCGGCCTTTCCGCGCCGCGCTGAATCCGAATACGACACCTTTGGTGTGGGCCATTCCAGCACCTCGATCTCGGCGGCACTGGGCATGGCGCTGGCAGCACGTAGCCAGGGGGAAAAGCGTCGCGTCTGCGCGGTGATCGGTGATGGTGCCCTGACCGCAGGCATGGCGTTCGAGGCCCTGGCCCATGCCGGGCACGTCAATGCCAACCTGTTGGTGGTGCTCAACGACAACGAGATGTCGATCTCGGAGAATGTTGGTGGCATGGCCAGTTATCTGGCGCGTATCCTGGTCAGCAAGCCCTACCAGAGCATGCGCGAGAACAGCAAGAAGGTGCTCTCGCATCTGCCGGGCGCTCTCGAGCTGGCGCGGCGCACCGAGGAACACGTCAAGGGCATGGTCAGTCCTGCGACACTGTTCGAGGAGATGGGCTTCAACTATGTCGGCCCCATCGATGGTCATGATCTCGAGGCACTGAATCAGGCGCTGCTGGGGATGCGCGACCTCGAGGGACCGCAGTTCCTGCACATCAAGACCTGCAAAGGCCGTGGCTTCCTGCCGGCGGAATCAGACCCCATCGGCTATCACGCGATCACCAAGTTGGAGCGCCCCAGTGAAGGTGAGCCTGCTCCCGCTCCGGCCGCCCCCAAGGCGCCTCAAGCGCTCTCTGCCGCCAGACCAAGAAAGTACTGCAGTGTGTTTGGCGACTGGATCTGCGACATGGCGGCGGCGGATGAGCGCCTGATCGGTATCACGCCGGCCATGCGCGAAGGCTCGGATCTGGTCCGCTTCTCCCGAGAGTATGCCGAGCGCTATTACGACGTGGCGATCGCCGAGCAGCACTCGGTGACGCTGGCGGCGGGCATGGCCTGCGAGAACATGAAACCGGTAGTGGCGATCTATTCGACCTTTCTGCAACGTGGCTATGACCAGCTTATCCACGATGTCGCCGTGCAGGATCTCGATGTGACCTTTGCCATCGACCGTGCCGGCCTGGTGGGCGAGGATGGCCCGACCCACCATGGGGCCATGGACCTCAGTTACCTGCGTTGCGTACCAGGCATGGTGGTGCTGGCGCCGGCGGATGAGGCCGAATGCCGAGCCATGCTCAGTGCTGCCTATCATCATCCGGGCCCGGCGGCGGTGCGTTACCCGCGGGGCACCGGGCCGGGAACGGTCATCCCCGAGCATCTCGAACCCCTGGCGATCGGCAAGGCGGAACAGCGTCGACGTGGCAACGATATCGCTCTGCTGGCCTTCGGCAGCCTCAACGGCCCCGCGGGTGAAGTGGCCGAGCGCCTCGACGCGACTCACGTCAACATGCGCAGCGTCAAGCCGCTGGATGCCGAGGCAGTGCTGGCTGCAGCCCGAGACCACCAAGTGTTGGTTACCCTGGAAGAGAACGTCATCGCCGGTGGCGCGGGTAGCGGTATCAATGAGCTGCTGGCTGCGCATGGGATGCAGGTTGCGGTACTCAATCTGGGCCTGCCGGATACGTTTGCCGAGCATGGCAAGCCCGCGGAACTACTGCGCGACTGTGGCCTGGATGCCGACGGTATCGAAGCATCGATCCGCCGACGTCTGGAAAGCTGATCTCGCTGTCCGCTGCGAGCGGCTGGGTTGTGAGCAGTAGGGTTGTGAAGGACGAGGTTGTGAAAGATGAGATTGTGAAGGACGAGGCCGCCCCTCTGAGGCGGCCTCGTCATTGTTGAACGGCTCAGGCGTCCGGCAGTGTCAGCGACAGCAATTGGGTTCTGGAGATGCTGTCGTCGACGCCATCATTGTCGGTGATCACCAGCAGTTGGTTGCCAGTGATGGCCATGGCTTCCGGCTTGTCGACGATAACGCCATGATCGGCGGCCAGTACCGGGAGCAGGTCGATGACCTCCGAGGTGCTCAGCACCGGCGGCGCCTGTTCGGCACTGACCGGGGTGGCGTCGTCGAGGGAAATACTGACCACTCGCTTGAGCGTGGCGCGCTCCCCCACCTGGTTGTCCCGTTCCAGCAAGGCCAGGCGGCCATCCTCCAGTGCTGTGATTTCGGAGAAGCCCACCCAACCGCCGGCGTCGGAGCGTGGTTCGCTCAGGGCGACGGCAACGAACTGCCACTCACCGCTGTTCGGGTCCAGTAGACCCAGGCGTGCGCTGCCTGCTTCATCAGTCAGCGGACGCTGGAAGATGACCGCCAGACGTCCAGTCTGTGGCGTGCTGCCCTCCTGTGATGTATTGCTCGCCTTTGATGTATTGCTTGATAGGGCGGCAATGCCTTCAAAGCCGAAGCGGGTCATGCGCTCGGCGATGGAGACGGGGAGCGTGAAGCGCTCGACGATATTGCCGTCGCTGTCGACACCAATGACCTCGTTGGCGCGACCCTGCTCGGGATTGCCTTCGCTGACCAACCAGACGCCACCTTCGGCACGAGGTGCCACTCCCTCCAGATCCAGCCCCTCGGCAGCAGCGCCGTCTTCATGGATCACGGTGACGCTGGTAATGCGCGCCGGGGTCGTGCTCGGGTCGAGTTGATACAGGCGTGCCTCGGGGTAGGCACTGTCACTTACCGCATAGGCAGTGCCATCGGTGGCGATGGTGAGGCCGGAGATAGCACCGAAGCCAATGGCCTCTCCGCTGTCGTCAGTACCGGTAATATCGACAGAGGCTGTCTGATCCTGCCACTGATAGAGGCTGACAGTGGAGCGCAGGCCGCCTTCAGGATCGTCCTCTTCCGCGGCGACCACGAACAGGTCCCGTTGCGGGATGGCCAACAGGCCTTCCGGGCCGACACCGGTAAACAGCCATTGCAGGAATTCCGGCGCCTGGTTGGCCCCCCCGTCACGATATACCGCCACAGAGGCGGCGCGTTCGAGGCCGACCAGAATCAACCCACGTTCCTTCCAGATCTCGATCCCCTCAGGCTCGGCGCCCTTCTTGCCGGCACGACCGGCGGGATAGGCACCATGCTCGAGAGCCAACTGCTCCAGAGCATTGCCACTGTCCCAGGCCACCTGTCCGTCGGCGGTGAAGATGGTGAAGCCGCGAGACCCACCCAGATAGTCGCCCTCATTGGCAGTGACCAGACGCTGTTCGTCCAGCCAACCCACAGCATCCGGCTCACGCGCCAGATCGCTCAGTTGGCCATTGGCCGTGAGGCTGCCCTGCTCGGTAGGGATCTGCTCGAGATCGACACTCCCGGCGGAGAAGTCATTGACGATGCTGCCACTGGTGCCATCGACGATGACGATATGGTTGTTTTCCTGCAGGGTGACGGCCACCTGACCGGCGCTGTTGATATCGACGAATTCCGGCTCCGGGTCGTCGGCGGCAACGCTGGCCAGTCCAGTCAGGTCTACATGACGGGCCGCATCACAGTTGCTCGGTGAGCCATCCGCCGCGAGATCAAACAGCACCAGGTCGCCGGCAGGCAGTTGAGGGAGTTTGCCGTCATTGTGGTCTTCGTTGCGTTCGTTCTCGATGGCGACGGCCAGCAGGGTCCCGTCCGGGCTGGCGGCCACTGAGTCCGGCTGCCCACCCAGTTCGCACTGGGCGATCAGCTTCCGAGACTCCAGATCAACCACACCCAGGAAACCGGAAGGGTCGGTATAGCTGTTGCTGGTGTTGACGCCGACCAGGGCGATCCCGGCGGCGACACTGACGGATGTCGGTTCGCCATCCAGCGCCAGCGAACCGGCCGCGCCGGGGTTTGAGGGATCGGTAATATCAATGAAGCCGAGGCGTTGCGCGGGGCTGTCGGTATAGATCAGCAGGTTGCCGTCGGCACTGGCGGTGATGATCTCCGCTGCGGTCACGGTCTCGTCAGGGGCCAGCTCTTGCGGGAGGTTGTGATGCACTTCGAAGGTAGCCAGGGGAGTCAGGCCCTGCGCTTGAGCGGCGGCGCCAAGGGGCAGGGCGAGCGTGGCAATGGTCATGGAGATCAGCGGACGCGGGAGTCGACGCATGGATCAGGAGTCCTTGTTGTGGCCTGGAGGAATGGGAGACGCACTTTTTTTCGCCCCATTCTGGAAGGCCTTGATGACCATTGCGTGACTGGGGAACCCGGCTCAACCGGACCTTGTCTCTGAGCTATTGGCCCCTTATGTGCCGTGATTGACCCAACAAGAGAGCTTGCCGGTCAATAAGCCCACATAAGTGCTATCCTGCCGTTTCGCAGCGGCGCTCCGGCGCCTGAGGAACGAAGAGAAAGAGGTTTGCATGGTCATCATCTTGATTGGAGCGCTACTCGGATTTCTGGCCGGTGGCCCGCTGGGAATGCTGATTGGTGGAGGGCTGGGCTGGTGGTTGGGCAAGCGGCTGCGCGGCGGCCTGCTGGTCGGCCGTGGCATTGCCGAAATGCAGCGCCAGTTTCTGGATTCCACCTTTGCGGTCATGGGTGCGCTCTGCCAGGCCGATGGCCATGTGAGTGGCAACGAGCGTCAGGTGCTGGAGCAACTGATGGTTCGCCTGCGCCTGTCGGAAAGTGCCAGGGCCAGCGCCCGCGAGTCCTTCGAGCGTGGCCGTGCCAGTGACTTCGATCTCGATGGCGAGTTGGCACGACTCTCCCGCCTGACACGTGGTCAGACGGCGGTACGTCAGGTCTTCCTGCAGGTGCAGTTGTCGGCCATTGCCGCCGATGGTGTCCTGCATCCTGCCGAACACGAGATGATCCTGCGTATTGCGCGTGGTCTGGGCTGCTCGGCTGCCGAAGTCGAGCAGATCGAAGCCATGCTGCGTGCCGCGCAGCATGGTGGTGGGCAGGGGACCCAGGAGAGTCGCAGTTCGGTGGAAGAAGCCTACAAGGTGCTGGGGGTCTCCTCCGAGGCCACGGATGCCGAGATCAAGCGTGCCTACCGCAAGCTGATGAGCGAGAACCACCCGGACAAGCTGGCCAGCCGGGGCTTGCCGGACAGCATGCGTGAGGTCGCCGAGCAACGCACGGTAGAGATCGGTAACGCTTATCAGCGTATCCGTGAGGCTCGTGGTCAGGCCTGAACCGTCGTCTCGAGGCGCGCCGTCAAGCGCTTGGCCAACTCTGCAGCCTCACTGTCTGTGCGGTTCCATGCCAGGGCGATATCAGTGCCCAGTTCCGACCAGTGATGGGTCAGTGGACGCACACTGACACCATCCCGCCAGGTGCCGAGATAGCTGGCCGGCACCAACGCGATGCCTTCACCGGCGGCAATCGCCGCCAGTAGTTGATGGTGATCCTCTGGCTCCTCAAGACGCGATGGGTGATAACCGCCGCGACGGAAGACGCGTTCGCAATGGTCGAAGTAGGCCGGGTTGGCGCGTCGTGCAAACCACATCAACGGCATGTCGTTGAGCTGCTGGAGGTCAATGGCATCCGCTGTGGCCTGGTTGTGCTCCGTCGGCAGCATGACCCAGAGCGGCTCATGGCCGACCTGTCGAGTGTCGATGCCCTCCGGTATCTCGCTGGGCATGCCGATGAAGGCCAATTGTGGGCAGGAGCTTGTCTGGCGCTCCAGCATCCGGTTCATCAGCTCGCGTGACGATGCGCGTATCACCTGCACTCTTGCCTCGAGGTACTGTTCGAGTTGCTGGCGTGTCGGGAAGGCACTGGGGTCGAGTGCTGCGGTCATGCCCAGCAACCAGCGGCTGGAGTTTCCCGAGTCAGCCTGGCGTGCTTCGTTGCAGGCGGCCTCGATCTCGGTGAAGCAGGGGCGCAGCCGATGCGCCAGGCGCTCCCCGGCCTCGGTCAGGGTGACGCGCCTGGTGGTGCGCTCGAACAGCGCTACACCCAGTTCGGCTTCCAGCGCCTGAATGCGGCGGGTCAGCGGCGGTTGGGAGATATTGAGGCGTGCCGCGGCCTGGCGAAAGTTGCCGGTATCGGCAACGGCGAGAAAACTCTCCAGGCGGTCGATGCGCAGTCGCTGGCTCATGGCGTTGTCCCGAATCCTTTCCCTGGCCCTTGTGACTGGGCCCTTGTGACTGGGCCCTTGTGACTGGGCCCTTGTGACTGGGCCCTTGTGATTGGTGACCGGGCCCGTGTGATCAAGTTGTCCAACCGGTCATTGATACCGTCAGAGTATCAAACTATCGGCAATTCTCTGTCGAGTCGACAGCCTGCAGCATGAGCGGTGTGGCATCTCGCCATATTGATGCGTCCTGCCCCACTCATTGACCAGACCCTGCTGGAGCTTGTTGCCATGACTTCCCTATCCCCCTCGACTCATCCCTCTGTTCCGACACAGCGCCGCCTTGGCTCGGAGTTGCATACCTCGGCACTCGGTCTCGGCTGCATGGGCATGTCCGAATTCTATGGACCCAGTGATGATGCTGAGTCCATCAGCCTGATTCAGCAAGCCGTCGACGCTGGAGTGACCCTGTTCGACACCGCCGACACCTACGGCCAGGGCCATAACGAGAGCCTGTTGGGCCGTGCTCTGGCGGGGTGTCGAGACCAGATAGTGATTGCCTCCAAGTTTGGCATCGTGCGCGAGCCGGGCGCCTACGCACGATCTCTCGATACGCGACCCGAGTACGTACGTCGTGCCTGTGAGGCCTCGCTCAAGCGCCTGGGCGTTGACTGTATTGATCTCTACTACGCACACCGCCTGAATCCGGATATCCCGGTGGAGGATACGGTGGGAGCCATGGCCGACCTTGTGGACGCCGGCAAGGTACGGGCACTGGGCTTGTGCGAAGTGTCTGCGGCCACTCTCGAGCGTGCCTGTCGTGAGCATCCCATTGCCGCCCTGCAGAGTGAGTACTCACTGTGGACCCGCGGCATCGAAGACGAGATCCTGCCGACCTGCCGTCGTCTGGGTGTGGGGCTGGTGCCTTATTCTCCGCTGGGGCGTGGCTTTCTCAGTGGTGCACTGCAGACCCGGGACAGTCTCGCTGACAGTGATTTTCGCCGCCAGGCGCCCCGTTTCAGCGAGCAGAACCTGGCAGCCAACCGCGAACTGATCGAGCGACTGGAGGCGTTGGCGCAGCAACGCGAGGCCACACCCGCGCAACTGGCACTGGCCTGGCTGCTGGCTCAGGGTGACGACATTGTGCCGATTCCCGGCACTCGACGCCTGGTGCGCCTCAACGAGAATCTGGCATCTATCTCGCTGGCGTTGAGCGATGCGGACATTGCCCAGCTGTCGACCTGGTTCCCGGCAGGAGTGGCAAGCGGAGAGCGCTATACCGAAGAGGGCATGAAAGGGGTGGAGGTCGATACACGACTGCCGGACTGAATGCCCGGCAGTACCCTTGCAGAAGATGTACGACGACTGGGTTCCAATGACAATCAGTGCAAGCATCCAGCTTGAAGGTTGTTGTCTGTGCCACACTGGCATAGAAGCGGGGCTGCCGGGTGGTTGCTCAGGCTGGCCACCTCAGGTGAGCGAGCCTCGGGTTGATACGTCGTGGCGGAGCAAGTTTCGCGATTGAGACATTGCAGTTGCCGATTGCGTTACCAATCCCTAGGATGCTCGGCTTCCATGCGGTAATCGCGGATATCTCGCAACATCGGCGGTAATCGAGAGGTGAAGTCCGCCGACCCTGGATATCGGCCTGCTGCATGAATACCGACAAGAACTCAGGAGTAACCCGATGTCATTCGGAGCCCTTTCCCTGTTGCCACCGTTGCTGGCGATTCTGCTGGCCCTGGCAACGCGTAACGTCATTCCGGCACTGTTCTGCGGTGTCTGGCTCGGTGCCACCATGTTGGCCGGTTATAATCCGGCGACAGGCTTCTACAACAGTTTTTCCGAGTTCATCGTGCCCAGCATCGGCGATGAGTGGAATGCCACGGTACTGATCTATTGTGGTCTGTTCGGGGTATTGATCAGCATTCTGCAGCGCACCGGTGGTGCCCATGCCATTGCACGGGCGATCTCGCGGAAGGTAGCTTCGGCGCGTGGTGCTCAGGGTGCGACCCTGGGACTGGGCATGCTGATCTTCTTCGAGGATTACTTCAACGCCCTGACGGTGGGCAGTGTGATGCGGCCGATCACCGACCGCATGAAGGTCTCGCGAGAAAAGCTCGCCTATATCGTCGACTCCACCTCGGCGCCGATGTGCCTGTTGGGCCCGGTGTCGACCTGGGTGGTCTTTGTCATGGGGTTGATTGGCACCCAGATGAGCAGCATGGGCGTCAGTGGGTCCGAATACCTGCTGTACCTGTCGACCATCCCGTTGAACTTCTATGCCTGGCTGGCATTGGGCATGATCTTCTTCATCGTCATCACCCAATGGGATTTCGGCCCCATGGCACATGCCGAGCGTCGTGCTCGCGATACCGGCAAGCTGATGGAAGATGGGGCCAAGCCGCCGTCGGATACCGAAGCCATGTCGCTGCACGCACCGACCGACACGGCGAAGAAGCGCAACATGCTGGTGCCCATTGCGGTGCTGCTGGTGATGATTCCGCCGTTGTTCCTGTGGACCGGGGATTACCCCAACAATGACCTGGTGACGGCAGTAGGTAATGCCGATGGCGGCAAGTCGATCCTGATCGCCACCATGGTGGCCGTGATCGTGGGGCTGAGCATGGGGATGGCACAGCGTCTGTTCGACTTCCGCGAGGCCATGGACATCGTGGTCGAGGGCATCAAGAGCATGACCCTGGTCTACATCATCCTGGCATTGGCCTGGTCGATCGGCAGCGTGACCTCCGAGCTGGGCACGGCGGACTATCTGGTGACGCTCACCCAGGCCAATATTCCTGTCAGTCTGGTACCGGTGCTGCTGTTCCTGATCGCCGCCGTGGTGGCCTTCACCACCGGTACTTCCTACGGCACCTTCGCGATCATGATTCCGATTGCCATGCCGGTTGCGGCGGCCATGGACCTGCCGATGGCGCTGGCCATTGCCTCGGTACTCAGTGGTGGCATCTTCGGCGATCACTGTTCACCGATCTCGGATACGACCATTCTGTCCTCGGCCGGCTCCAGCTGTGACCATATCGACCATGTGCGGACTCAGTTGCCCTACGCCATCACTGCGGGTGTGGCAGGCATTGTTGCCTTCTTCATCGCGGGCGTGACGGCGACCATCTGGATGGGTGCCCTGGCGGGTGTGGCCACCATGCTCATCATTGCGCTGATACTGCGCAGCGTCTGGCGGCCGACACTGGCGAGTGGCCAGGCGTAGGTCCTGAAAGACCTGTTCCTCGAACAGCTATACTGACGACAAGGGCCCGCTCATTGACTGAGTGGGCCCTTGTCCATTACCGGGATACCCGGCCAGTTCTCAGGGCTTGCGTTCGATATCGATATCGTCCGCGGGCACGAAGTCGGCCAGCGCGATCATATGGCCGAGTTTACCGGCCTTGGTGGCCAGATAGTGTTCGTTGTGCGGGTTGAGCCCGGTGGTCAGGGATACCCGCTCGACGATATCCACACCAGCCTCACTCAAGGCATCGACCTTGCGTGGGTTGTTGGTCATCAGTCGCAGCCCCTTGACGCCGAGGTGATCGAGCATCGGAATGCACAGGTCATAGCGACGCAGGTCGGCGGCAAAACCGAGACGCTCGTTGGCCTCGACGGTATCCGCCCCTTGATCCTGGAGATGATAGGCGCGGATCTTGTTGAGCAGGCCGATGCCACGCCCTTCCTGGCGCAGATACAGAATGACCCCGCGGCCTTCCTCGGCGACACGCTTCATGGCTTCCTGCAGCTGATAGCCGCAGTCACAGCGCATGGAAAACAGCGCATCTCCGGTGAGACACTCGGAATGCACTCGGCCCAGTACCGGCTGGCCATCGGCGATATCGCCGAGTGTCAGCGCAATATGATCCTTGCCGGTAGCTTCATCCTCGAAGCCGTGCATGGTGAAGGTGGCCCAGGGTGTGGGCAGGCGGGAGGCGGCGATGAAACGAATCGTCACGGGGTACCTCAGTGTCAGGACCACGGCAAAGCCGATGGGAGGGCGCTTATTCTACCAGCATCCGGCGCTGGTGTGGTGTCCCTCAAGCTTGCATGATTTCAGCGAGCCCCCGGCGGTTCTGAAACACGATGAACTGGTGGGGCACCACGCTAGCCTCACGACCGTCTGAGGTGAGGTACAATGCGCTGAGAAAATCGAGGGGATGATGACAGCATGGAATTGAAGAATGATCGTTTTCTACGTGCTCTGGCGCGTCAGCATGTCGACCGTACTCCGGTATGGATGATGCGCCAGGCTGGCCGCTATCTGCCTGAATATCGTGAGGTTCGTGGCCAGGCTGGTGACTTCATGAGCCTGTGTCGGGATGCGGATCGTGCCTGCGAGGTCACGCTTCAGCCGCTGGAGCGCTATGCGTTGGATGCGGCCATTCTGTTCTCGGACATCCTCACCATCCCTGACGCCATGGGGCTGGGGCTGTATTTCGAGACCGGCGAAGGGCCGAAGTTTCGCAAGACGGTACGCAGTGAGGCTGATGTTGCCGCCCTGCATCAGCCGGTGGCCGAGCGTGATCTCGACTATGTAATGCGTGCGGTATCGACCATCCGTCGTGAACTCAATGGCCGAGTGCCGTTGATCGGTTTCTCCGGCAGCCCCTGGACGCTGGCAACCTACATGGTCGAGGGCGGCTCGAGTAAGGACTTCCGGCATGTGAAGTCAATGCTGTACGGCTCGCCGGATACCATGCACCAGTTGCTCGATATCCTGGCGCACTCTGTCACCGACTACCTCAATGCGCAGATCCGTGCCGGGGCTCAGGCGGTACAGATCTTCGACACCTGGGGGGGCACGCTCTCTACCCCGGCATATCGCGAGTTCTCGCTGAGTTACATGGAGCAGATCGTCGCCGGGTTGATTCGGGAACATGAAGGACGTCGTGTTCCAGTGATCCTGTTCACCAAGAATGGTGGACAATGGCTGGAGGATATCGCCGGCAGTGGCCCGGATGCGGTGGGCCTGGACTGGACCACCGAGCTGTCCGATGCTCGCGCTCGTGTTGGTCACAAGGTGGCCCTGCAGGGCAATCTCGATCCCAATGTGCTGTTCGCCAATCCTGCGGCGATTCGCGCCGAGGTTGGCCGTATTCTCGATAGCTACGGTGAAGGCCCCGGGCATGTCTTCAACCTTGGCCATGGCATCAGCCAGTTCACCGATCCCGGTCATGTCGATGCGTTCATTGATGCGCTGCATGAGTTGAGCCCCAGGTATCACAATCAGATCGCCATGGGGTGACGTCATGGCCATGACATCTCGGTGGCTCGGTCTCCTCGACCGACGGCGGATGTGGGCGTGGCTGGCAGTGTTGGTCGCGCTGGTCATCGCCCTGGGCAGCCTGCTGCCGGGTGATGAGTTACCTGCCAACCTGCCGTCCGACAAGCTCAACCATCTGGTGGGTTACATGGGGCTGGCGGCACTGATCGCACTGTCCAGCCGGCGTTTCTGGTGGTCGGTTATCCTGGCGGTGGGTTTCGGGCTGGTGATCGAGTGGGTGCAGCTATACGTGCCGGGGCGCAGTGGTGGTGACATGCTCGATATCGCCGCCAACGCCATGGGGGCCCTGATCGGTGCAGGAATGATGGCCTGGCTTATCCGGGCTGCCTGAAGTCGGAGTAACGGGTGACCTGAGCCCGGTTATGCTGAACCGATGAACCGGATGTCAAAGCCACAGCGCTGGTTATAGACTTGCTGAGCAGCAGATCTCGAGCACATTGAAGTGCGGATTTGACGTTTTCAGCGAGTAGACTTTCAGGATGGAAAAGTCGCAGAAGCGCTATGGAGTGGCGGTGTGTCTCATCGGGCTTTTCGGACTGCTCGGAATTCACCATTTCTATCTGGGGCGCTGGTTACACGGCCTTGCTGACCTGGCGATGACAGCCACCGCGACCTACCTGTTGGTGACCGGCCAGGAATTGCTGGGCTGGGGTGTCCTGGCGGTGGATGGCATCCATACCCTTATCGTAATGATCATGCTCCTTGTCGGAGCATACAGGGATGGCCTGGGCAGGATTGTTGCCCACCCAGGTCAGCCGTTGACGAGTCATTGAATTGACAGGAAACGATACGGAAGTCGGTCAGAATACCGACACTCACGGGGGCGCTCTGGCACCCCCGTTTGCATTGGGTTGCTGTTGAGGCGGGCTACAGGCTGGGTTCGCGACGGCCGGGACCGCTGCTGTCGTCGGTCTTGTCGTTGTCATCGGGACCGCTGTCGGCATCGTTGTTGCTGTCGGTCGATGCATCGATGTTCAATCCGGGCTCCTGCTGACGACGTTCGGCCAGAGTCGCAGCACGACGCTTGACCCGGGCCGTGCCCACCGCGGAGTCATCATCGGTCAGGATCTGGCCCTGTGACGTCCAGGCCTGTTCCTTGTCGTGTACGGCGGGGCGGCGTTCGAAGGAACGCGTGACCACGGCTGAGGCATCGAAGCTTGGACGCATGCCGGCCAGGTGATGAGGCAGCAGCCATAGCTCGGCGATCAGACGGACGACGATCATGACCAGCAGCGTGATGGCCAGGCCGGCGGCCAGCGAGGGCCAGGCATCGGCCCAGCTCGCGGCGGTTATCCAGGGAGTACGTGGGATCAGCCACCCCAATCCCGCGACCACGGTGCCCAACTGCAGGGCGAGGTGGCAGAGCAGCAGGGTGCCACGGCGTAGAGGGGCGCGGGGGTAGAAAAACTGGCGCATGAGTATGATTCCTCTGGGTGTTGGCAGTGCGTGCGCCAACCAATTGCGACCTTCCTTGCAACACGGTTGTCATCGGTCTGGCCGGAGACAACCGTGTCTGAGTCAGGGGCGCATGCTACCGCAAAGGAGGTAGTTGGCGTCACTGTCCGCGATGGGCGACGCCGTTGTCGCCGACAATGATCAGTTGACGCCTGGTCGGGCCGTTGCCATGGTGAGGGGGTAGTGCTTCCCGCCATTTCATCTGCTGCGAGGATTGCCCATGACGACTTATATCGTGGTGGCCGACGCGGCCCGCGCTCGTATCTTCACGAGACTGGGACCTAAACTGACGGAACAGGAAGGCCTGGTGCATGCCGAAGGGCGTCTGCACGAAGGCGATCTGGTTACCGACAATGGGACGGACTCGAGCGCTCATTTCTCCGCTACTCGTTCATCGGGTGGCGAGAAAGTGGCCACGGTTCACCATGAGGAGATATTCGCTCGCGAGATTACCGAACGGCTGTATCAGGTACGCAACGGCAATCAGATGGAGAAGCTGATTCTGGTCGCGCCACCGCGCTTTCTTGGACAGTTGCGTGACAAGCTGGATGCTCCGACCAGCAAACTGGTCATTCACTCCCTGTCCAAGGACCTGACCAAGGCCAGCACCGAGGAGATCGCCAACGCGATCGAGGATCTGCGCTGACTGCCTCCTGATTCCATCTCACCAGTCAATCTCACTAGCATGGTTATCCGAGCCATGTGTGGTTCGAGCCATGTGTGGTTCGAGATAGGTGTGATGCGAGCCAGTAGACACAAAGGTGCTGGCTCGCTCATGTCATGCAGGGCCTCAGGGAATATGCGGTAGATCGATCTCGTCGCTGCGCTTGATGCCTTCTGTCATCTGACGGCACTGACGCAGGAACTCTCGCATGCCCGCGGCCAGATACTTGTGGCGATGCCAGATGAAGGTGAACTGGCGGCTGAGGTCCAGCTCAGGCGTGGGAATCGGTGTCAGGCTGCCGCGCCGGAAGGCATCGCGTAATGCCAGTCGCGACACACAGCCGATGCCGAGGCCCGACTCCACCGCTCGCTTGATACCTTCGGTGTGTTCCAGTTCCAGCAGGATATTGAAGCGACCACGCCGGTGGCGGGCGGCCTGTTCCAGAGTCAGGCGGGTGCCTGACCCCTCTTCACGCATGATCCAGGCTTCGCGCAGCAGGCGATCCAGTTCCACTGGGCCCTGGTTGGCCAGTGGGTGGCGCGGCGAGCAGAACACCACCAGATCATCCTCGACCCAGGGTTGGGTAATTACTTCCTCTTCCTCGCATTGCCCCTCGATCAATCCGAGATCGAGCTGGTGGTGGCGAACGCTGTCGATGATCGTGCGCGTGTTGCGTACCTGCAGGCGTACGCGGCTGCCGGGGTGCCGCTGCATGAAGTCACTGATCAACAGGGTGGCAAGATAGTTGCCGATGGTCAGAGTGGCGCCCACATCCAGGTGACCGATGCCCTGCTGACCGCGCAATAGCTCCTCGACTTCCTCAGCGCGATCGAGTAGTGCCACTGCCTTGGGCAACAGCTGGAAGCCCAGAGCATTGAGTTTGAGGCGTTTGCCGATGCGGTCGAGCAGTTGACAGTCGAACTGGCGCTCCAGCTCGGCCAGGGCCGTGCTGGCAGCGGACTGGGACAGGGAAAGCGCGCGGGCTGCACGGGAGACGCTTTCGTGCTGCGCGACGGCAACGAAGACCTCGAGTTGGCGCAGGGTATAGCGCATGGCGAGCTCCGCATGAACGAGGGATTTCAGTCTATATCTATCTTATTGATAAGTCATATCCATACAATCCATTTAACAGATAACGGGACAAGGCTTAGAATCCTCTGCAAGTCATCATTGTCCTGTTTATTCGATACAGGAATATGTAGCGCACCTTTTCGAGGAGTCGGCATGAGCAAGTTTGCCCTGGAAGAAGTTCTCAGCGTTCATCACTGGAACGATACCCTGTTCAGCTTCCGTACTACCCGTGAGCGTAGTCTGCGGTTCAAGAACGGCCAGTTCGTCATGATCGGTCTGGAAGTGGCAGGCAAGCCGCTGATGCGTGCCTACTCCGTTGCCAGCCCCAACTATGAGGATCACCTCGAGTTCTTCTCGATCAAGGTGCCGGATGGTCCGCTGACCTCGCGTCTGCAGCACCTCAAGGTGGGTGACCAGATCATGGTCAGCCGCAAGCCGACCGGCACTCTGGTGTGTGACGACCTGCTGCCGGGGCGCAACCTGTATCTGCTGTCCACCGGCACCGGTCTCGCGCCTTTCATGAGCCTGATCCAGGATCCGGAAGTCTACGAGCGCTATGAGAAGGTAGTGCTGGTGCACGGCGTGCGTAACGTCAATGAGCTGGCCTATGCCGACTTCATCACCAGGGACCTTCCTGCCCACGAGTATCTCGGTGAAGAGATCGCTGCGAAGCTGGTCTATTACCCCACGGTGACCCGTGAGGAATTCCACACCATGGGCCGTCTGACCGACCACATCCGCAGTGGCAAGTTGACCGAAGACAAGGGCCTGCCGCCCATCGATCCCAAGCAGGATCGTGCCATGATCTGCGGCAGCCCGGCGATGCTCGACGATACCAGCGCGTTGCTGGATGAGCTGGGCTTCAACATTTCTCCGCGTATGGGCGAGCCGGGCGACTACGTGATCGAACGTGCCTTCGTAGAGAAGTAAGTACGAGTAGAGAAGTCAATCGTCGAGAAATAAACCCGGCCGCATTCAAGGCCAGGTTGCAGTAATCCACCACCCCGAGGGCAGCGATGCCTTCGGGGTGGTTTGCGTCTGGATGCAGGTCAGGACAGACGCTGTCCCGAGACACTGGGATGGTAGAGTGGCTGCACACTGTTGCCGTCGGGGTCGAGGCAGTAGAAGCTACGGCCACCATCGGCGTGGTCGTGTGGCTCGCGGCTGATGGTAACACCGGACTCGGCCAGCCAGGTGTGCCAGGCATCCACATCCTCGCGTTGATCGACGACAAAGCCAAAATGATCGAGGCGTTGAGGGTCGTCACCGGTGTCCTGGCGGGCACGGCTCAGCGAGAAGTTGTCATTGCCGAGGGTTAGATAGACCAGGTCGTTGTGGGCCCGCCGCAGGACCTGCATTCCCAGCAGATCGACATAGAAGCGTTCACAGGCTTCCAGGTCCTGCACTTGCAGAGCGATATGGCGCATGCCATTGAGAGGGGCTGGTCGAGACATCTTGCAGGCTCCCTGAGGGTTGGATAGTGTTGTTGGAAAATATTTCCATAATGCGTGCCCTGGCGCCGCAAGACAACCCCTCCACCTGCAGAAGGATCCGCACATGTACTGCATCATTGTCAGAACAGAACTCAAACCCGGCAATCGCGAGCAGTTTCTTGATGCCATGCTGGACAATGCCCGAGCCTCGGTTCATGACGAGCCGGGTTGCCTGGTGTTTGATGTCATAGAGGATCGTGAAACCCCCGACTGTTTTCATCTCTACGAGATCTATCGCGATGAACAGGCACTTGCCGCCCACAAGGAGACGCCACACTATCGCGCTTCACGTGAGGTGGTAACACCGCTGATTGCGGCCCAGAGTGTGATTCGGGCGGATGTGCTGGGCTGCAATCCGGAGTTGCGCTGAAGGTTGGCAGTGATCCTGGCCGGGCAGGCTGTGTACACTTGGCGGCAATATGGCTCGAGACAGGGCCTTTATGATCACCAGGGAACGATCACCAAGGAGAACCGATGCATCCCGAGGACCTGGAGAAACTGGTCACCATGACCATGCCGTTCGGCAAGTATGTGGGCACTATCATTGCGGACCTGCCCGGCCCGTACCTCAACTGGTTTGCGCGTGAAGGCTTTCCCGGGGGAGAGATCGGGCGCTTGCTGGCGCTGATGCACGAGATCGATCACAACGGCCTGAGCGACCTGCTGGAACCTTTGCGCAAGAGCTGATGGTGTCCCGGAGATGAAAAATCCCCTCCAACCACTGGCTGGAGGGGATTCCATGCTGCTCGAAGCTATACCGCGTCCTTGTCGGTCTCCCCGGTGCGGATACGAATCACCTGCTCCAGCGGGGTAACAAAGATCTTGCCGTCACCGATCTTGCCGGTGTTGGCGACCTGGGTAATGGCCTCGATGACCTGTTCGGTCATGCCGTCATCCACCGCGACTTCGAGCTTTACCTTGGGCAGGAAGTCGACCACATACTCCGCACCACGATACAGCTCGGTGTGGCCCTTCTGACGGCCAAAGCCCTTGACCTCGGTGACAGTGATGCCCTGCACGCCGATTTCCGAAAGCGACTCACGGACGTCGTCGAGCTTGAATGGCTTGATAATCGCGGTCACCAGTTTCATGGCGTAATCCTCTTGCTGTCCGTGTGGAGAAGGTTCGGCACGGCCTGGCCATGGGCGCCAGTTGTGCTCGCTTCCTGAATACAGTGTGAGACAAGCATACTCCTGGAGGAGGCAATTGAAAAAGTGTCGGTGTGGTGCGGAGCCACGAGCTTCGAGACGCGAGCGGCGAGCGCATCGGTGATGCGTTGGATCTGGTACAGGCCAGTCAGGCCATCAGCCTGGAGTTTGAGCCTGAAGATTGTGGGGCGGCACAGTTGGTGTGCCCCCAAAAAAGTAGACACCTCGGTTCAAGCCGCCAACTCGTATGCCCTGGGCGCTAACCCGCCCAGGGTTTCGTGAGAGCGGACATTGTCATAATACTCGCCAATGTAATATGCCACGGCGTCTTCCATCTCCCTGCGGCTGATCAAGCCCAGATGGTGCAACCACTCCCGTTTCATCAACGAGAAGAAGCTCTCTGCACAGGCGTTATCCCAACAGTTTCCACGTCGGGACATGCTGATGGTGAGGCCGGCTCCACTCAGCGTCTTCAGCACCTCTTCACTGCGATACTGCACTCCCTGATCTGAGTGAAACAGGCTGCCGCCTG
>NZ_FRCA01000019.1:0-8415 GCF_900142755.1 Halomonas cupida
CTGGTCGTATGAACTCGACAACAGCCTCGAGGCGGTGCAGGCGCTGGACGACGGCGAGACACTGACCGAGAGCCTGACGTACACCCTGACCGACACCGATGGCGACACCAGCGAAGCGACGCTGACCATCACCATCACCGGCCAGACCGACGCACCGCCGACGGTGACGCCGGAGGACAGTGACGGCACGGCGAGTGACGCACACAACAGCGTGACCGAAGGCACCGGCGAGACGGTGACCGGGTCGGTGACCGTGAGTGCCGAGGCCGGCATTGCCGCGGTGACCGTGGGTGGCGTGGACGTGACCGCGGCCGGTGACGGCAACGAGATCGAGATCGCCACCACCGCTCGCGGCACGTTGACGGTGACCGACTACGATGCGGCCACCGGGGTGATCAGCTACCGCTACACCGAGGACAGCGACGCCGAGGACCACACCAACGACGCGCAACAGCTCGACAGCTTCGACGTGGTGGTCACCGACGTGGCCGGCGAGAGCACCACCGGCACGTTGACGGTGGAGACGCTGGACACCGAGCCGACGGCGGTGGACGATACGACGGAGACAGAGAAAGACACCAAAGTCACCTACAACGTGCTGAGCAACAACGACGGTACCAGCGATACCCAAGGCGCGGATGGCGCGACGCTGACCGCGGCGAGCCTGCGTGACAGCACGCAGGGCACGGTGAGCTTCGACAAGAACGGCAACGTGACCTTCACCCCGGCAGCGGGCGTGGAAGGTGACGTGGTGATCGACTACACGATCACCGACGCCGATGACGACACCAGCAGCGCGACGCTGACGGTCATTGTGGACTCAGTGCCCACAACTCCTGACTCTGATGGTGATCCAAAAACCAGCTCTCCGACAGCGGTCGTGGACGAGGAAGGTCTGAGTGGTGGGATTGCTGGCGGTGGCGGTGATGTGGCTGGCGAGGCCACCACCGTCACCGGTAACCTGGGCTACAGCTTCGGCTCCGACGGAGCGGGTAGCTTCACGTGGCTGACCTCCAACCTACCGTCACTGACCTCACAAGGCGAGGCGGTTACCTGGGCAGTCAGCGAGGACGGCCTGACGCTGACCGGTAATGCCGGCGACCGGGAGGTGTTGAAGGTCGCGATCACCGACGTGGCGAATGGAGTCTATGAGGTCACGTTGAGTGATGTGCTGGATCATCCGACTGCCAATACTGAGGATGATATTGCGCTGTCGGTAAAATATGAAATCACCGATGGTGATGGTAGCGCTGCTCAAGGAGCGCTTGATATCAACGTTGACGATGATTCCCCGACTGCCTCTTCCTCTGAACTTTCTGCGGATGGCACGGTTAACCTGGTGGGGAATGGCGGTTTTGAAGGCAATTCTTTACCAGATGGCTGGTACTATGCCAACGCTCCATATGACAGCGAATTGGCGGTGTATGGAATACAGGACGGGTATTATTCCGGCTACTCAGGTACCAGATGGAACTCTTCCAACACAGAAGGCTTTTTTGACGATGTCGAGCCTGATGGTAATGATGCGCCATCTGACGCGTTGCTGAATGTGTTGGTGGAAACCTCAAACAACCCGCAGGCTCTGGTGGCCAGGATCGATGCTGACCCGACAGTGGATGGCTATCAGAAGCTTTCTGCAGGAAATACGTACGATTACACCTTCGATCTTGGTCTCAGAGGTGGTGGTGGCCATGCATCTCTGAAATATAGTGTACAACTGTACAACGCAGATACCGACCTGGTAGTAGAGACGCTAGAGTCAGGTACCTTTGCAAGTTTGCCATCAGCTCAGGAATACGCGACCTTTACCGGCTCTTTTACCGCCGGTGAAACCGCAAATTACTATTTGCTGTTCAAGGCGGAGGACTCCAGCTCTGGGCTCACTGATCGCGACTATGTCATTGACAGAGTTGCGATAAGAAGTGCTGGGACGATTCTGGACGAAGACGGTCTGGCCGGAGGTATCGCCGGTGGTGAAGGAGATGTGCCGGGAGAGGTCACACAAGGTTCTGGCAAACTGAATTACGCCTTTGGTGCCGATGGCCCTGCAGAAAGTGGAGCAGTGGGTTGGTTGGAAAGCGGTCAACCTGATCTGACAAGCGGTGGTGAGCCTGTTACCTGGAAGGTGACTGGCGGCGGTTCAACGCTGACCGCGACGGCGTCAACAGGCAAGGAGGTGCTTGTTTTTGAACTGACTGATATCGATATCAGCAAAGGCACTGCCGCCTATAGTGTTACGCTCAAGGGGCCATTGGACCATGCTTCAGGCAGTGACGAGAACGATCTTGAATTCGACATCGTCTATGGAGTCACTGATGCCGATGGTGATACCGCGCAGGGCAAGGTCAAGATCCAGGTCGATGATGACACTCCGATCGCTCGTGACGACAGCACTACCACTACGGAAGACAGTTCTGTTACGCACAATGTGTTGACCAATGATGATGAGGGTGCAGATGGCGCCACTCTGACTGAGGCGAAGCTGAATTCTGCCAGTTCAGGCGCGGGTAGTGTCAGTTGGACGCCCGATGGACGAGTGACGTTTGTTCCGGCTGGAGGCTTTGCCGGTGAGGTATTGATCGACTACACCATCACTGACGGTGACGGCGATATCAGTAGTGCAACGCTGACGATCACGGTGGGAGATGACTCGACTCCGGTATTCGACTCTCTTGACGGTGACGAAGGTATTGTCGATGAGGCGGGCCTTGCCAATGGTAGCCGGGCGGGGGATGGTTCGAACATTTCCACTGGTACCTTCAGTGTTGCAACGGGTGGAGATGCGTTGAGCTCGCTGACCATCGATGGCAATGAAGTTCTGGGTGGCTCAACGACCATTACGACAGATCTCGGAACTTTGACAGTTAAGGATAACGATGATGGCAGCTACGACTGGAGTTACGAGCTGACCGACAACAGCACGGAACACAGTACCCAAGGCACCGGCATCGATGGTGTGAAAGAGTCTTTTGCTGTGGTGGCCACGGACAGTGATGGTAGTAAACAGACGAGTAGTCTGGATGTATCCATTCGCGACGATATACCGGTGGTGGATTCACCTGATAGTGACCTCATGGTCCCTATTAGCGAGCAGACAATCAAGAATCTCTCGGCAGATTGGGTGATTACCAAGCAGAATGGATATACGAAAGGCCAGATTACAGAAACCCATAAGGTTGATGGAATACACTTAGGCTGGGGAAGTCAGAGTCCGTATGTAGCATTTCGCTTCCTCTATCCAAACGGTGCGAACAGCGATATCGGTGTGGATACAGATTCATTGTTCTCACTGGGGACTTTCTATCATGTGAATAACCCTGCTTACACCGATTACGAAGCACCAAGGGAAGTCAATCTGAATGTTAGCTTTACCGTGGATATCGACGGAGTCGCCACGCAAGTATCAACGACTGTTGGCTTGAAATTAACCGAAACAACCAATAATGGTACCGCTGAGCAGAACCGAGATGTCATTTCTATCACCAATCCCAGTACCACTCAGACTATTCAGGTAGGCGATCGTGAGTTTGTGTTGAAGGTTGAGGGTTTTCTTGAAAATGGAAGTCTGGTGAATACGGTTAGAACCTATGAAAATCAGAGTAATCAGTACCAGCTATATGCAAGAATTTCGTCGACAGATGATCTCCCGATCCTTGAGGGTACGGTGATTGATGACATCGTTGCCTATGGTGCAGATGATCCTGATACGGATGGCAGTCTGAGCTGGAAAGGTGCCGATGCCAATGGTGTCGTCTCTGGCCAGTACGGAGAACTGACGACTGCCGATGATGGTAGTTACGTATATACCATCTCACGTGAAACTCGTGATGGGATGGATATTGGCGATTCACTGATTGAGACCTTCACTTACTACGTCACCGACCAGGATGGCGACAAAGTGGAGGAAACCCTGGAAATCAACATCAATGGCTTGCCCAATGGTGACGTGGCTTTCAGTGAGCGCGAGTTCGACTACTACAATGCCCATGCAGAGGTGACGCTGGAAGATGGTTGGCAGTCTCTCCCACAGCATTTAGGTGGAGCAGGTGATGACGAACTGGAGGGTGATGCCAGAGCTGAAACCCTTGCTGGTCGAGCGGGCAATGATATTTTGAAGGGAGGTGGTGGCGATGACCTTCTCAACGGTGAGGCTGGTGTTGATCACATTGTAGGCGGTGAGGGAAGTGATCAACTGATAGGTGATGGTACTGGGCCAGGAGTTGTCCTGTACGCTGACACCTTTGTCTGGGAGTTGGGTGATGCCGGGGCGACGGATGCGCCAGCCGAGGATCGGGTTCTGGACTTCACTGTTGGCAAATTCGGTGAAACTTCTGCTGCCGATAAGTTGTCATTGGGAGACCTGCTCGAGGGCTATGACGCCGGGACAGATGCCGACCAGAGTGCTCTGGATACCTATATCCACGCTGAACAGGATGGTTCGTCCACGACGCTGTACATCAAGAGCGATGGTGGCCTGTCCGATGACAACAGTAATGCCGACCAGAAGATCAAGCTGGATAATGTCAGTATGGGAGGACAGAGTTCCCATGACTTCCTGTCACAAATGATTGACCAGGGACAGCTCGATATCGAGTGAACTGGTGGCTCCCCGTCGAAAGGCGGGGGGCTTGCTTCTGCACTTGGAGGCCTTGCTGCAGGTTCCTGAGCCTTGTCAGGATGTTTGATCAAGCGCATGTGGCCTTGTTTGTTGAGGATGCTAACCTGAGTGGTAGTGAGGCCGAAAGGGCCGGGAAGAAGGAGATGCCAGGCATGTATGTTCAACGCGATGCTGATGAACGGATACTCAGCGTCAGCAGGATGCCGACAGCGGAGTGTACGGAACCGGTTGCTGCCGACGACTCGGAGTTGTTGCAGTTTCTCTCGGAGGTTCGCGAGGACGACGAACGAGCGCGACTGCAACAGTCTGATCTTGATTTCGTGCGGGTGCTTGAGGATGTGCTGGATCTATTGATGGACAAGGGGGTCATCAGCTTTACTGACCTGCCTGAGGCTGCTCGTCGCAAGATCATGCAGCGCCAGTCATTGCGCCGGCGGTATAATGATGTGGATCTGGTCGGGGATGATGAGCCGTTGATTTGATGATGGCTATGAGCTGGCCCCTGTCCGTTCCCGACGAACAGGGGCACTTCCCACATCCATGTGGGTCGCGAGCTATGAGCTATGAGCTACGAGCTACGAGCAGTATGGTGGTGTGCCCCCCAAAAAGTAGACACCTCGGTTCAAACCGCCAACTCGTATGCCCTGGGCGCTAACCTGCCCAAGGTTTCGTGAGAGCGGACATTGTCATAATACTCGCCAATGTATTAACCCGGCATGCTTTCATGTTGGGTTAATGGCGGCACAGGGACGTGTCGCCGTCGGCCATCAGGCCGACGCGAGGCCGCACCCCACCAGCAGATCCGCGCATCTGCGCCAGTGTGGTGCGGACGACAATCAAATCGATCAGGATCAGCTATTTGATTGCCATGTTAATAATACGCCACGACCTGTAGATCGTTTTCTGATGTTCTACATTCCACTCTCGGCGGTGACTGCCGGGCCTGTTGCTCCATCCAGCCCCAGTTCGAACAGTATATCGATGTCCTGTTCGTCTTCGACTCCCTCGGCAATGGCCAGTATGGCCAGTGAATGACACAGCGTCGCCATGCCGCGAAGAATGGTCTGCTGCTCGGGCTTCTGGCTGACGTTCCGGGTCAGTGTGGCGTCCAGCTTGATGTAGGACAGGCCGAGGTCCTGGAGATCACCCAGTTGACGGAAGGCGGCGCCGACATGTTCGATGCCCACTCGGCAGCCGAAAGGGCGCAATGCGCGGCAGAGGTAGCGGAAGGCCTGGATATCCGTACGTGCGATGGACTCCGGGACCTCGATCCATAAGCGAGTGGCGGCGTCGACGTAGTTGCTCAGTCGTTGCTGCATGGCCAACACCAGATTCGGGTTGGTAGCGGACTCATGGGACAGATTGATGCCCAGTGGCTGCTGATGGCGTCTGATGATCTTCAGCGCTTCATCGAGGACCTTGAGATCCAGTGTATCCTGCAGGCGCAGACGCGAGATCCATGGCAGAAAGGCGCTGGCCTGGCGCCACTGGTGATTGAGGTTAAGGCGGACCGGTGCCTCGAAGTGAAGCACCTCCCGGTTGTTGTTGATGACCGGGTACTGGCCGAGCATGATGCCACTGTCCATGGCATTCAGCAGCGCTCCACGCCATTCGACTCGTGATTGATACAGGGACTCGCGACTGGTGTCACTGCAGATTTCGATGCCATGACCATCGCCGCTTTCGGCCAGTGACAGGGCGCCATCCAGATTCGAGAGTAGATCGGCGCGTTGATCGCCGAACTCATAATGAGTGAAGGCGGCTGGTAAGTGGAGTAATGGCGCGTGCTGGGCCGTCAGTGTGCGCAGGTTGTCATCCAGGCGTTCCAGTGCCCAGTCCTGGTCGACATCACCGCACAACAACAGGGAAAAATCGCTGCCGTTGAGACGCCCGACATAGGCACTGCCATGGGCGTCGGCAATGGCCTGTAGCCGCTGGCTGAGATCCTGCAGTAGCAGGTTGGTATAAGGATAGCCATGTCGTTCATTGATCGAGGCAAGGTCCGTGACGCGCACCAGGGCCATGGAGCCGTAGCTGGTGCCATCTTCCTGAGCCAGTTGGAAGCTCAGACGATCAAGGAAGGCATCTCGTGTCATGGCGCCGGTGACGGAGTCATGCAGTAGTTGACGACGCAGCCGATCAATCTGCTCGCTTTCACGCTCGAGCATCTGGCGCACACTGGCCGAAAGCTGGTTCATGGCATCGGAGACTTCACGCAGCTCTCGAGTACGGGGCAGGGGAGAAATGGTGAAGCGCCGCTGACTGATGTCATTGGCCTGGCGTACCACGATGCGCAGCGGAACACGAATACGCCTGACGATCGCGTAGGCAATGAACAGGCTGATCAGGCCCGCTGCGGTAAACCAGCCGGCGAGTCGCAGTGTCCCCTGCCACAGTGACAGGTAGGCGTAGTCGTGCTGGCTGCGCAGGGTAACCGTTCCGTATTGGCGCCAACCATCCTGAACGACGGCTTCCCCGGGGGGCACATCGAAGGCGACCAGCGAGCTGAACCAGCGAGGCACGAGAGGCGCTGTCTCACTGGCATTACGCCTGATCACCACGTCGCCGGAAAATTCGGTAAGCTTGATTTCCTGGTAGTGCCCGGTGTCGAACTGGGCCGAGACCAGCAACTCCAGTGTCACCTCATCCTTGGGCAGTTGAGTCATGGCCAATGCCAGTGCATAGGCATTGTCGGCGTTCTTGATGCGGATCTCCTGCTCCAGGTAGGCCCGGCTGCTGGTCATCGCCACCAGCAGGCTGCCGCCGAAGGCGAGCAGCAGCACTGTGATGATGGCCAGCCAGAGTTGTTTGATGAGCGACATTGCGTGATCCCTTGACTGATGACTCGTGATTTCTGCCGTCTGGTTATTCGATGGTGGTCCGGTTCATGGTGGCGTGCTCAATGGATTCCCTGGCGCCGCATGCGATCAATGGCACTTCGCCAGCGTGACAGGCGCGCCATGGGATCTGCTCTTGATTGGGTAGAGGCTCCAGCCCAGAGGCCGCTGTCGTTGAAACTGAACAGAGGATCAAGGTCGTTTCGTTGTCCGGCGCGCACGATGCTGCGGGAGAGGTTGTCGAGAATCAGAGGCTCCGCTGCAGGCGTCTCATAGTATCCCAGCACCATATGTGCCTGGCTGATGGCGCTGCGCCCGACACGTGCTCGAACGTAGATCATGCGGAGCCGTTCGTTGGGGATGCCGAGTTCCTTGAGGGTGACGTACTTGGCGATCGAGAAGTCCTCACAATCGCCCGCGCCTCGGCCGAGCGTTTCTACCGGTGTCGCCCAGTAGTCACTGCTGCCCCAGATATCGGCATCTTCAAGCCAGCGAACATGATTGTTGAAGAAATCGTTGACGCGGCTCAGTTGGGTTGTCACGTCCAGGCCCCGCAATTGCTCGATCAGTGTGAGCCACTGGTTGGCAAGTGTCAGTCCAGAGCTGCCGTACTCAGCCTGCATCGCCTGGCGTAGCCGTGAGGTGTCGATGGCTGCCTGGCCTTGTGGGGGCAATTGGGCCAATCCGAGCAATATGAAAACGCTGGCCACCAGGACGTGCCAGACTGCTTGAAACTTTCCCCGCGCCGCCATGGCATGCATGGCTTGGATGTCGCTCATGGCCTGCGTAGCCTGTTTATTTATTCTGGTCGTTATGCGCGTAACTCCAGGTTATATCGACAACATACAGGGAGCCTTGGGGGGTGTCACCCGGACCTTGGATGTTGACGGCTTCCTGTCGACTGCTATTAACATGGCAATCAAATAGCTCATCCTGATCGATTTGATTGTCGTCCGCACC
>NZ_FRCA01000019.1:8615-57070 GCF_900142755.1 Halomonas cupida
TCCCTGTGCCGCCATTAACCCAACATGAAAGCATGCCGGGTTAATAATTGATTACTCTCGCGAGCAGAGGTCAGCCTGCGACAGGTGATCGATATGCACCATCGCAGGCTGGTGGGAGAGGGGCTATCCCCCGGAAGAGGGAGGGGCTAGCGAAAAGATGTGGTGTTCGAGCAGTTGATGACTGGGTTGGCGTACTGGGTCAGCCACCAGTGGCGCAGGTCGTCCGGGACTTCGCCGAGTCGTTGGGTAAAGCGGGTACGGTCGGCATCGGTCACTTCGCTCATGTCCAGCAACTCGGGGTGGGTGCCCAGTGCCTCGAGTGCCAGATAATGGCTGGGAAAGAGGTGATACCCGCTGAGAACCTGGCGATCGATTTCCTCGGCGACCTGGTCCGGCGTCTCGAACTGGTCACCGAGGGGAGTACCGAAGCGCAGGTGCACACGGCCCTTGTGGCCGGTGATGCCGGCAACAATGGAGCTGATGTCCTCGAATTCGCTCTTGCGGTAACTACCTTCCTCATTGATCGCCTTGAGCTCGAGGGCCTTCTGCACATCGCAGGGGTCGTACTCGTAGCTGATCGACACCGGCACCAGACGCAGCTCCTTGACACCTTCGCCGAGCGGTGCCTGGCGGTTGTCGGTGCGGTGGGCCATGGTCATCATCTTGATGATGGCCGGGTCGGTACGATCAATACCGTCCTTGGCCCGACCTTCGCGCTGCGCCATCCAGATGGAGTGGTTGTCAGTGCAGATGGAGTGGCGGATATAGCTCGAGAGGTTCTGGTAGGCCGTCAGCATGGCACGCTTGCCCCGCGCACTGCGCGGCACGATGAAGCTCTTGTTGAGACGCATCAGGTCGGTGACATAAGGCTTCTTGAGCAGATTGTCGCCGATGGCAATACGCACGGTATCGCGACCGGCAAGATACAGCGCATAGTTGACGAATGCTGGATCCAGTGAGATATCGCGATGGTTGCCAATGAACAGGTAGGCGGTATCGCTATCGAGGCGATCGAGTCCATCGACCCTGAAGTCATCGGTGGAGGTGCGCAACATGCGTTGCATATACGCTGCAATGCGGCCCTGGAAACCCTTTACGGTGCAGACATCGCGTGTCTCGCGCTTGATGACCCAGCTCGCAAGTGTGCGTGATAGCCGCGGCATGTATCGTGACATGCGGGGTAGGCGGTAGCGGGTCAGGGCACCCAGTAGTTCGGGGTCTTCGGCAAGACGCGTCAGCGTGGCTGACACCTCGTCGTCCTGATAGGGACGAATGTCGTGCCAGGGGTCCTGGCGGGCAGGCTCGAGAGTCGATGTCATGATGTCGCCGCGAGAGATACGTTATCCATACTCGAGTGATTGGTTGCTTCACCGCCGAGCCAGTCGATCAGGCGATCGACGCTGTCACTCAGGGATTGAGCCATCAGCAGAAAGTCGGTTTCCATGCGCACCATGGCATCGTCACCGTCATCAGTCTGATTGGCTTCCTCGATCAGGGCGTCGTCAAAGGACAGTGACTTGACTGCCAGGTCGTCATGCAGGACGAAGCGCAGGCGGCCTTCCAGGCCGAGTGCCAGCTTGCTTGCCTGGCGACCACTTTCCAGCAACCGTTGAATGTCGTCACTGTCGAGGTCAACCTGGCGAGCGCGCAGAACACCGTCGTCGCCCTTGGCCTTCAGTTCCACCTGATCGCCAAGCAGCATATCAGCCGGACGTGCCGCTGGGTCAGTCAACCATGTGGTCATTGCGCGAATCGGCAATGTCTGTGTGGCCAACGGCGTTACCTTGAGGCTGCCCAGGGATTCACGCAACAGGTCGAGCAGTTCCTCGGCGCGTTTTCTGCTCGAGGTGTTGATGGCGATCATGTTGCGCCTGGTGTCCCACCACAGGTCTGTCTTCTGGCTGCGTACGAAAGCGCGCGGCAGCAACTCCTCGTAGACCTGTTCCTTGATGGCCTGTTTTTCCTGACGGCGCAGCTTGCGGCTTTCCCGTGCCTCGATTTCGGCGGCACGTTCATCGACCTCTTCGCGGACGACAGAAGCCGGGAGAATGCGTTCCTGACGCAGCGCAGTCATCAGGCGGTGGCCCTGCAACTCGTGGAGGTACTGAGTGCCTGCGCGTCCGGCCGGGGTTGTCCAGCCGATCCTGCGTGCTTCCGCGCCGCCCAGCGGGCGAAATGCCTGGGCGGCAAGAGCTGTTTCCAACTGAGTGCTGTCGAGGCTACTGGCGTCGTGCAGACGGTAGAGATGCAAGTGCTTGAACCACATGGAGCATTTCCCGGTACAGAAAGGAGGCACATTATGGACAATGGCAGCGATGGGTTCCAGTGGCGAAATGATTGAGCACAGCCGTGGTTTTGCCTTTGTCATGCAGCATCTGGTCGCGGCAAGCGAGCATCAAACGTATGTTTGAATTCGGTGTGGGCCCGCTTTACTCTGCCAGCAGCAATATTTTCTACTGTAATCACGTTCTCCATCACCACGTTCTCCGCCATCAAGGAGTACCTCTCCCATGAACACTGATACTTCCGCGGGCGCTCAAACCTCCATAGGCACTAATACCTCTGAGAGCACTAATGCCTCTGAGGGCGCTGTTACTTCCGAGAACACTATTGCTTCCGAGAACAGCAAGGCGACTCGTGTTGAGCTGCGTGTACGTGGCTATCACCTGGATGGTTATGGGCACGTCAATCATGCTCGCTATCTCGAGTTTCTCGAGGAGGGGCGCTGGGACTATTTCGATCATCACGCGGCATTGATGGAGCAGCTGCGTCACGGCCATATCGCTTTTGTGGTGGTCAATCTGAATATCGATTATCGTGCTGCTGCGGTTGCCGGAGATGACCTGGCAGTGGAGACTCGCCTGGCTGAAATCGGTTCGCGCAGCGCAAAAATGGCTCAGCGCATTGTTCGCCGCAGCGATGGGCAACTGGTCTGTCGGGCGGTTCTGACCTTTGTGCTGCTGGATGTCGCGGAGAACCGTGCCGTCACCCTTGAGGGCTCGTTGCGTGAGTCATTGAGCGCCCTGGTTGCGGGTGAGTAAAAACCGCCTGGACCACTTGCCTGGACCACTTGCCTGGATAACCCGCCTGGACAGCTCGCCTGGAAAGTCGTGGGTGGCGCTGCGCCAGGGCACCTATCAGTGGTATGATATGGCGCTGTATTTGTGCGCCTTGCCACGTTGTGACGCGCCTACCTGTTGCTGCGCAAAGGACTTGACGACCCATGGGTGACATCGCCAGAGAGATTCTGCCAGTCAATATCGAGGACGAACTCAAGCAGTCGTATCTCGATTACGCGATGAGCGTGATTATCGGCCGTGCGTTACCGGACGTGCGTGATGGGCTCAAGCCGGTTCATCGACGCGTACTGTTCGCGATGAATGAGCTGAGCAATGACTGGAACAAGCCCTACAAGAAGTCCGCCCGTGTCGTGGGCGACGTAATCGGTAAGTATCACCCACACGGCGACAGTGCGGTATACGACACCATCGTGCGCATGGCGCAGAACTTCTCGATGCGGCACGTACTGGTCGATGGTCAGGGCAACTTCGGTTCCATCGATGGCGACAACGCTGCCGCGATGCGTTACACCGAAGTGCGCATGGCGCGACTGGCCCATGAACTGCTGGCTGACCTCGAGAAGGACACGGTCGACTGGGTCGACAACTACGACGGCACTGAACGCATTCCCGATGTGCTGCCGACACGGGTACCCAACCTGCTGATCAACGGCTCCTCGGGGATCGCCGTGGGCATGGCGACCAATATTCCGCCGCACAATATGGTCGAGGTCATCAACGGCTGTCTGGCGTTGATCGATGACTACACCCTGACCATCGACGATCTGATGGAATACATCCCGGGGCCGGACTTCCCGACCGGAGCCATCATCAATGGTCGCGCCGGTATTCTCGAGGCCTATCGCACCGGCCGTGGCCGCATCTACGTACGCGCCTGCCACACCATCGAGCATGACGACAAGACCGGCCGTGACCATATCATTGTCACCGAGCTTCCCTACCAGGTGAACAAGGCGCGTCTGATTGAAAAGATCGCCGAGCTGGTCAAGGACAAGAAAATCGAGGGTATCGCTGAGCTGCGCGACGAGTCCGACAAGGACGGTCTGCGTGTGGTCATCGAAGTCAAGCGGGGCGAAAGCGGCGATGTGGTGGTCAACAACCTCTTCGCCCAGACTCAGCTGCAGAATGTCTTCGGCATCAACATGGTGGCGCTGGAGGACGGCGAGCCGAAGACCATGAACCTCAAGGAGGTTCTCGAGGCCTTCATCCGTCACCGCCGCGAAGTGGTTACTCGTCGTACCCTGTTCGAACTGCGCAAGGCGCGTGAGCGTGGCCATATTCTGGAAGGCCTGGCCGTCGCCATCTCCAATATCGACGAGGTGATCGAGCTGATCAAGGCCTCGCCGAATGCCGCTGAGGCGAAGGAGAAGCTGCTGGCACGCGCCTGGCAGCCAGGGCAGGTTACCGAGATGCTCGAGCGTGCCGGGGCCACTTCGTGCAAGCCGGAAGATCTCGAGGAAGGTTTCGGCCTGCTGGATGGTGGTAGAGAGTACCGCCTGTCGCCAGCCCAGGCTCAGGCCATTCTCGAATTGCGCCTGCATCGCCTGACAGGGCTCGAGACCGAGAAGCTGCTCGACGAGTATCTGTCGATTCTCCAGGCCATCGCTGAACTGATGGCGATCCTGGCCTCGTCTGAGCGTCTGCTTGAGGTCATTCGAGAAGAGCTCGAGGCGGTCCGTGATCAATATGGCGATAAGCGTCGCTCGGTGATTCAGGCCAGCCGTCTGGACCTGTCCATCGAAGACCTGATCGCCGAGGAAGACATGGTGGTTACCGTGTCGCGCAGTGGCTATGCCAAGACTCAACCGCTGTCGGACTACCAGGCTCAACGTCGTGGTGGACGTGGCAAGTCGGCTACGGCCATGAAGGACGAGGATGTCATCGAGCACTTGTTGGTGGCCTCGACCCACGACACTGTGCTGCTGTTCTCGAATCGCGGGAAGGTCTACTGGCTCAAGGTCTACGAGATGCCGGCGGCCAGCCGTGGCTCCCGGGGTAAGCCGTTGGTCAATCTACTGCCGCTGGATGAGGGCGAGGCGATCAACGCCATCCTGCCGGTCAACGAGTATGATCCAGACAGCTACATCTTCTTCGCCACGGCTCGCGGCACCGTCAAGCGCACCAGTCTTGAACAGTTCTCGCGGCCACGCAGTGTTGGCCTGATCGCCATCGATCTGGAAGAGGGGGATCGCCTGGTCGGGGCCGCCATTACCACGGGCAACGATCATGCGATGCTGCTGTCCTCGAATGGCAAGGCCATTCGTTTCGAGGAAACCCAGGTTCGCGCCATGGGCAGAACCGCACGTGGTGTGCGCGGTATTCGCCTGCTGAATGATGCCGAGGTGATCAGCCTGATCATCCCGCAGAGCCGCGAGATTGATGCCGAGGCCGAAGGCAGCGAAGAGTCGAGTGATGAGGTCGCACAGGTCACTGCGGGTGATGATCAGATATATATCCTGACCGCCAGTGAGAACGGCTACGGCAAACGCACTCGTCTTGAGGAGTTTCCGCTGCGTGGGCGTGGTGGCCAGGGGGTTATCGCCATGCAGACCAGTGACCGTAATGGCGCCCTGGTGGCCGCGATGCAGGTCTACTCCAGCGATGAAATGATGCTGATCACTGATCGCGGCACTCTGGTCCGTACTCGGGTTGGAGAGGTGTCGATCACCTCGCGCAATACCCAGGGCGTGATGTTGATTCGTCTGGGTGAAGCCGAGTCTCTGGTCAAGACAGTTCGTATCGATGAGCTTGACGAGGAACCGGGCGTATCCGGCGAGGAAGGGGAAGACCCTTCTGCTGAATCCGTTGCGGAAGCTGCGTCCGGTGACGACATTGAAGACAACCGTTCCGAAGAAGGGCCGGCCGGCGATGGCGGTGCAGAAGGCGCTACCGACGACGGCAAGCAAGACGAAGAATAATTCGTGTCCCGTGCCCCTGGTGAAACCCTATCGTCAGGGGCACACGCATCGACAAACAGTGAAGGACACTGGACATCCATGACGCGCCACTACAATTTCTGTGCAGGGCCTGCGGCTCTGCCGACTGCAGTACTCGAGCGGGCCCGCGAGGAGATGCTGGACTACCGAGGGCGTGGCCTCTCGGTAATGGAGATGAGTCACCGCTCCGAGGAGTACGTGGCCATCGCCGAGAAGGCCGAGGCTGATCTGCGCGAGTTGCTCGGAGTGCCGAGCCATTATCGCATCCTGTTTACCCAGGGCGGTGCCAGCCAGCAGTTCGCGGCCGTCCCCTGGAATCTGCTCGGCAAGGGCGGAACCGCCAACTTCATTGACACCGGCATCTGGGGCCACAAGGCCATCAAGGAAGCCCGGCATCTGTTCGGTGAGGCTCATGTTGCCGCCTCCAGCGCAGATCATAGTCATCTTGAAGTGCCTCGCCCGGAGGCCATTGCGCTGTCCTCTGACGCGGCCTACCTGCATTTCACGCCCAACGAGACGATCGGTGGTCTGGCCTTCGACTATACGCCGCAGGTCCAGCGAGACGACGGCAGTGAAGTTCCACTGGTTGCCGATATGTCCTCCAGCATTCTATCCGGGCCATTGGATGTCTCTCGCTACGGGATCATTTATGCCGGTGCGCAGAAGAACATCGGTCCCGCCGGGCTGGTTGTGGTGATTGTGCGTGAGGATCTGCTGGATCGCGCGCGCGATGACATGCCCTCGTTGTTCAGCTATCGCGAGCTGGCCGCTGCCGGTTCGATGATCAACACCCCGGCGACCTACAGCTGGTACCTGGCTGGGCTGGTCTTTGAGTGGCTGAAGAGCGATATCGGTGGTCTCGAGGCCATGGACGCGATCAACCAGCGCAAGTCCGACAAGCTGTATGCCGCCATCGACAACAGCGCGCTGTACAGCAACCCGATCGCCGTGGCCAACCGTTCGCGCATGAACGTGCCTTTCGTGCTGGCCGACAGTCGGCTCGACAAGGAGTTTCTGGCCGAGGCCGATCAGGCCGGGTTGTTGAATCTCAAGGGTCATCGCAGTGTGGGTGGCATGCGCGCCAGTATCTACAACGCGGTACCGGAAGCGGCCGTGGATGCGCTGGTGGCATTCATGAGTGATTTCGAGCAGCGGCGAGGCTAAGGGGACATCATGAGCAAGCCGAACAAGCAGGACCTGTCTTTGCTGCGTGATCGCATCGATCAGCTCGACGGGGACATTCTGCGGTTGATCAGCGAGCGTGCCGAGTGTGCGCGGCAGGTCGCGGAAACCAAGACGGCGTCCGATCCTGATGCGGTGTTCTACCGCCCCGAGCGCGAAGCCCAGGTGCTGCGCCGGGTGATGGAGCTCAATCAGGGGCCGCTGGATAGCGAGGAAATGGCACGGCTGTTCCGCGAGATCATGTCGGCCTGTCTGGCGCTGGAACAGCCGGTCAAGGTGGCATATCTCGGTCCGGAAGGAACCTTCACCCAGCAGGCGGCACTCAAGCACTTCGGTGAAAGCGCCATCAGCCTGCCGATGGCTGCCATCGACGAAGTCTTCCGTGAGGTTGAGGCGGGCGCCGTCAATTATGGTGTGGTGCCGGTCGAGAACTCCACTGAAGGTGTGATCAACCACACCCTTGATTCTTTCATGGACTCGTCGCTGCATATCTGTGGCGAAGTAGTCCTGCGTATCCATCATCATCTATTGGTGGCCGACACAACGCTCAAGGACAAGGTCTCGCGAATCTATTCGCACCCACAGTCCTTCGCCCAGTGTCGCAAGTGGCTGGATGCTCACTTCCCCCATGCAGAACGCGTACCGGTATCGTCCAATGCCGAGGCGGCACGGCTGGTCAAGTCGGAGTGGCACAGTGCGGCGATCGCCGGGGACATGGCTGCCAAGCTGTATGGGCTGACCCATGTTGCCGAGAAGATCGAGGATCGCCCGGACAACTCCACGCGGTTCCTGATCATCGGCAACCAGCAGGTGCCCATGTCAGGGGCCGACAAGACCTCGCTGGTAGTGGCCATGCGTAACCAGCCGGGCGCCTTGCACGACCTGCTCGAGCCGTTCCATCGCCATCAGATTGATCTGACACGTCTGGAAACTCGTCCATCGCGTACCGGCGTATGGAACTACGTGTTCTTCATCGACTTCGCCGGGCATCTCGATGAGCCACGAGTGGCTGCCGTGCTGGATGAGGTGCGTCTGCGTGCTTCAGAGCTCAAGGTGCTGGGTTCCTACCCCCAGGGTGTACTCTAGGAATGCCTGAGGGGTCTCTGGAAAGGTGTTCTCTGGAAAGGTGTGCTGCAGAAATGTCAGTCAAGCAGGACCTGAAGCTCCCTGACGCTTCGCGCATTCTGGTGGTTGGCCTCGGCCTGATCGGCGGCTCTCTGGCTGCCGCTCTGCGTGCCGCTGGAGTTGGCCGTGAGGATGGCACTGTCATCCTCGCCTGCGACCCCAATGTCGATGAGATTCGGCTGGGGGTTGAGATGGGGCTGATCGATACGGGGTCCACTCGCCTGGCGGATGTGGTCGAAGGTGCGACCCTGGTGGTGCTGGCCGTACCGGTGTTGGCGATGCGCAGTGTCATGGGGGAGTTGGCGGGGCTGATCTCGCAGTTGGCGCCCGATGCCGTGATCACCGATGTCGGCAGCACCAAGGCCGCCGTACGGGACATCGCCGTGGAGGCATTCGGTGGTTTGCCGCCACGTCTGGTGCTCGGTCATCCCATTGCCGGGTCGGAGAAGAGTGGTGTGGCGGCGTCCGATGCGCGGCTCTATCAGAATCACAAGGTCATTCTCACCCCCTGTGCGAATACCGCAGAGGATGCTCGGCAGTGTGTCGAGACTCTGTGGCGACTGACAGGGGCCGACGTATTGAGCATGGATGTCGAGCGTCATGATCAGGTGTTGGCGCGCACCAGCCACCTGCCGCATCTGCTGGCCTTCTCGCTGGTTGATACTCTTGCCCGGCAGGACGAGCGGATGGATATCTTCCGCTATGCTGCGGGTGGGTTTCGTGATTTCACCCGAATCGCCGGCAGTGACCCTGTTATGTGGCGTGATGTGTTCACGGCCAACCGCGAGGCGGTGCTTGATGCGCTGGATGACTTCGAGGTGGGGCTGAAGCGCTTGCGGCAGGCGGTGGCTCAGGGGGACGGTGATGGCATGTTGGCCACCTTCGACCGCGCACGCCATGCCAGGCATTATTTCGAATCCTTGCTAAACAAGACCAGTTATCAGGCGGAATATCAGATGCAGGAACCCAACAGCTTGCGTTACCTCGTTGCTCCCGGTGGCAGTGTCTCCGGCCGTATTCGTGTACCGGGGGACAAGTCGATTTCACATCGTTCGATCATGCTTGGTGCACTCAGCGAGGGGGTGACTGAAGTCACTGGCTTCCTCGAAGGGGAGGATAGTCTCGCGACGCTGCAGGCCTTTCGCGAGATGGGGGTGGCAATCGAGGGTCCACACCAGGGCCGGGTTGTCATCCACGGAGTTGGCATGCACGGACTGAAGCCGCCCGCTGGTCCGCTGTATGTCGGCAATGCCGGTACCGCCATGCGCCTGTTTGCAGGCCTTTTGGCTGGGCAGGCATTCGACACCGAATTGACCGGTGATACATCACTGGCGCGTCGGCCGATGGGGCGCGTGGCCGACCCGCTGCGCGAGATGGGCGCGGTCGTCGAGACGACCGAGGGCGGGCGTCCGCCATTGAAGATCAAGGGTGGTCAGTCGCTCAAGGGCATTGACTATGACATGCCGATGGCCAGCGCTCAGGTCAAGTCCTGCTTGCTGCTTGCCGGCATGTACGCCGATGGGGAAACCCGGGTGCGCGAGCCTGCGCCGACCCGTGATCATACCGAGCGTATGCTGAACGGCTTCGGCTATCGGGTCGAGCGCGAGGGCGATACCTGTTGGCTGCGGGGTGGCGGTCGGTTGAGTGCCGCGCCGATCGATGTACCGTCCGATATTTCCTCGGCGACCTTCTTCCTGGTTGCAGCTGCCATTACGCCCGGCTCTGATCTGGTTCTGGAGCATGTCGGCATCAACCCGACGCGCATCGGTGTGATCAATATTCTCCAGGCGATGGGGGCTGACCTTCAACTGCACAACCAGCGTGAGGTGGGCGGGGAGCCGGTGGCGGATCTGCATATTCGCTATGCGCCGCTGAAGGGCATCGAGATTCCCACCGACCAGGTGCCGCTGGCCATCGATGAGTTCCCGGCACTGTTCATTGCGGCGGCCAACGCCGAAGGCATTACACGCCTGCGTGGGGCTGAGGAGCTGCGCGTCAAGGAGTCTGACCGACTGCAGTCAATGGCCGATGGAATGACCATTCTCGGCATCGACAATACGCTGCTGGACGATGGCATCGATATTGTCGGCAAGGGTGGAGAAGCGCCGAACTATGGCGGCGGCAGGGTTCAGAGTCATGAGGACCACCGCATTGCCATGGCCTTCACCATCGCAGGTCTGCGAGCCAGCGCCCCGATTGAAGTCGATGACTGCTCCAATGTGGCGACTTCTTTCCCCAGTTTCGTCGATCTGGCGAGACGCGTGGGTCTGAGTCTTGATGAGGTGCGTGAGGAGGCGGTATGACGGCTCAGACCGCATCCTCGGCAGTGACCGTGCCGGTGCTGGCCATTGATGGTCCAGGTGGTGCCGGAAAGGGCACCATCAGTCGCCTCATCGCACAGCGCCTGGGCTGGCATCTGCTGGATAGCGGTAGTCTTTATCGCTTGACCGCTCTGGCGGCCCTGCGCAAGGGAGTGCCGCTGGATGACGAGTCCCGATTGGCCGATATTGCCCTGCAACTGGACGTGGTATTTCGTGCCGATCACGGGAAGACCGTGATCGAGCTGGAAGGTGCGGTGGTCACCAATGACATTCGTACGGAACAGGTGGGCGATAGTGCCTCTCGAGTCGCCGCGCTGCCGGCCGTACGCACAGCGCTATTGCAACGCCAGCGTGACTTTCGCCAGGCGCCGGGACTGGTGGCTGATGGTCGAGATATGGGGACTGTGGTATTCACGGATGCGCCGCTGAAGATATTCCTCACCGCCAGTGCCGAGGAGCGGGCGCGTCGACGTCACCTGCAGTTGCGAGAGGCTGGTATGGATGCTAGTCTATCGAGTCTTTTAAAGGAGATTCAGGCGCGCGATGCTCGCGATATGCAGCGTAGCGTGGCTCCGCTGGTGCCGGCCGATGATGCTGTCGAGCTCGACACCACTAGCCTGAGCATACCGGAAGTGGTGGAACAGCTGACCCAGCTGTTGGTCCAGAAGGGGCTGACGGAGGTCTGCTGACTCCCTTGCGGAGTTCCCGGCAAGATGTCATGACGTGGCCCGGTTGTCGAGTTCAGGGATATTGTTGAACTCGGAAGCAGATCCAGAAAAACCAGGCCAGGTCGAACCAGTGTCAACATCCCCGGGGGTTATCGGAAATGGCCCGCACTCGCTGGTGGTGCGGAGAAGCGGCCCTGCCGCACTCAACGTTGATCATGTAGGAACATCATGAGCGAAAGCTTTGCTGAACTGTTTGAACAATCTCTCCTGGACATCAACATGGAACCGGGCGCCATCGTTCCGGCCACTGTTGTCGACATCGAAGGTGACTGGGTTACCGTCAATGCCGGTCTGAAGTCCGAAGGTCAGATCCCTGTCGCGCAATTCCGCGACGACAATGGTGAACTGACTATCGCCGTTGGTGACGAGGTGCACGTTGCCCTCGAAGCCGTGGAAGACGGCTTTGGTGAAACCCGCCTGTCCCGCGAGAAGGCCAAGCGCGCCGAAGCGTGGAAGGTGCTGGAAGCTGCCTTCGAGAAGGAAGAGATCGTCAAGGGCGTGATCAACGGCAAGGTCAAGGGCGGCTTCACAGTCGACGTCGACTCCATCCGTGCCTTCCTGCCCGGCTCCCTGGTTGATGTTCGTCCGGTTCGCGACACCGCGCACCTGGAGAACAAGGAACTCGATTTCAAGGTCATCAAGCTCGATCCGAAGCGCAACAACGTTGTCGTTTCTCGTCGTGCCGTGCTCGAAGCCGAGAACAGCGCCGAGCGCGAAGCGCTGCTGGCGACCCTGCAGGAAGGTCAGCAGATCCTCGGTATCGTCAAGAACCTGACCGACTACGGTGCCTTCGTTGATCTGGGCGGCGTTGACGGCCTGCTGCACATCACCGACATGGCCTGGAAGCGCATCAAGCATCCTGGTGAAATCGTTGCTGTCGGCGACGAGATCTCCGTCAAGGTGCTGAAGTTCGACCGTGAGCGCAATCGCGTGTCTCTGGGTCTGAAGCAGCTGGGCGAAGATCCGTGGGTCAACATCAAGGATCGTTACCCGGAAGGCATGAAGGTGCACGCTCGCGTCACCAACCTCACCGACTACGGCTGTTTTGCCGAGCTGGAAGAGGGTGTCGAAGGTCTGGTTCACGTCTCCGAAATGGACTGGACCAACAAGAACATCCATCCGTCCAAGGTTGTCCAGGTGGGCGACGATGTCGACGTCATGGTTCTGGATATCGACGAGGAGCGTCGTCGTATCTCCCTGGGTATCAAGCAGTGCACTGCCAACCCGTGGGAAACCTTCAGCGGCCAGTTCAACAAGGGCGACCGCGTTGCCGGTACCATCAAGTCGATCACTGACTTCGGTATCTTCATCGGTCTCGACGGTGGTATCGACGGTCTGGTTCACCTGTCCGACATCTCCTGGACGGAAACTGGCGAAGAAGCCGTGCGTTCCTTCAAGAAGGGCGACGAAGCTGAAGCGGTCATCCTGTCCATCGATCCGGAGCGTGAGCGCATCTCTCTGGGCATCAAGCAGCTCGACTCCGACCCGGTCGCTGAGTTCCTGGCTGTAAATGACAAGGGTGCCATCGTGACTGGCCGCGTTGTCGAAGTTGATGCCAAGGAAGCTCACGTTGAGCTCGCCACTGATGTCATCGCCGTACTCAAGGCATCCGAGATCAGTGCCGATCGCGTCGAGGATGCTCGTAACGTCCTGAACGAAGGCGATTCTGTCGAAGCGCGCATCATTGGCGTGGACCGCAAGAACCGTCAGATCGCTCTGTCCGTCAAGGCCAAGGATCAGGACGATACTCGTCGCAACATGAGCAAGCTGCGTGACCAGGAATCCGAAGTGGGTGGTCCGACCACCATCGGTGACCTGATCAAGCAGCAGATGGGCCAGGATTGATCCTGATTCCATCTTGTCAGCACTGATCCAGGGTCAGTGCTGATTTGATCGCTGAAGCGCCGCCCTCAGGGGCGGCGCTTCTGTTTTTATGGGCACTGGTATTGCTATGGTGTCAAGAACTCGCTGGCTCGCCTTTCTGCTGGATTGTATTTCTTCTGTATAGTGAGCTGCGTAACCGTAGCGTTATATACCTTCATGTTACGAAGAGAAGTCTCTTTTTCTCTGAGAAAGACTTTCTCCATCAAGGTTTTCTGCTCATTTTCAGTTCCGGTTTGTGGTTGCTTCCGGTAAGAGGGGTGGGTTTGCGAAGTGTTCGAAGAAAATGCTGCTATTATAAAATTGCTTCAGTAGTTGCGAGTTTCAACTACAGCAGCAATAATAGGCCGCGCATTCCCGAAAACATAATTCAAGGTAACTTTCATGTCTTCAATCTTGAATGACTACGTACAGCTCGAACAGCAGCTCAAGCAGGTTCAGGCTCAGCTCGACAAACTGCAGAATGATGATCGCCTCAAGGCGGAACTGGAGTTCAAGAGCAAGCTCGAAGCATTGATGAGCAAGTTCGAGAAAACTCCTGCGGATGTCATTGCTCTGCTTGATCCGAAGCCCGCTAGTGCCAAGGCAGCCCCGGTTTCCACTGGTGGTCGCCGCAAGCGTAAGCTGAAGATCTACAAGAACCCCAACAGCGGTGAAGTGGTGGAAACCCGTGGTGGTAACCACAAGACATTGAAGGCCTGGAAGGAGGAGTTCGGTGGTGACACCGTTGAGTCCTGGCTGGTTCGTGTCGAAGAGTGATTGCATAGCCCAGGATAGACGCAGCCCCGCTGCGTCAAATCCTGCCGATGGTATTCTCTTCGGCGGGCTGTTGTGTTCTGTCTTGTAGGTCTCTATTCCTGCTTCTTGTTCCAGTCCCACAATTTGCCAGTAATGTTAAGGCAATGAAACCTGTTGGAGGAAGGGTAGGAGTTTCTGGTCGTCACTTCTCCTGATGACCTGTACAAGGCAGGACAATGGCCGCAGAGTTATCTCTGCGGCCATTGATTGAGGCGAGAAGCGTTATTTCAATCATCCTCGAGAAGCGGCAGACGCAGCTCGAGTCCCGGTTTGCTCTTGACCAGCTGTGGTGCCTCTCCGCTGAGGTATACGCCGTGCTCCGACAGGCCCCGACAGGCCATGAACAGCATGGCACTGGTGAGATGCGAGCTGTCTTCCAGCGAGATCGAGGCGTAGCGTTGTGCTGGCAATACCACGAGACGGAAGGGTAGTGGTAACGCCAGGCGGTGAGCATGTTCCTCATCCACCAGGACGCCAAGGTCAATGCGCGGTGATTCACTCGCCAATGGGTGGTCGTGAAGGATGGCGATGGGAGCCGCGTTGGTGATTCGTGCTGGAAGGTCATAGGCGCCTTCAGCGTTGCGCTCCCAGTTGTCGAGATTCTCGATGATTTCCGGCGGCTGGTAGAGACGTGTTACAGCGGCTCTACGCAGTGGCAGTTCAATCATCTTGACCGAGAAGTGCGGCAGGGTATGGCGTTGGCGGTAGAGTTCCAGTCGCTGGTTCTGGCGGTATTCGCGCGGAGCCACATGGTAACGGCGCTGGAAGGCTCGAGTGAAGGCAGAATGATTACGATATCCGCAGCGCCTTGCGATATCATGTACACCGTGCGGCGTGTGGATCAGTAGCCGTGCAGCCTTCTCGAGACGCAGCATGTCGCGATAGGCGCTGGGTGAGATACCGAAAGATTGACGGAAACGCCGGCGTACCTGTGATGATGAGTAGCCCATGCGTGTTGCGAGGTCTTCAATGCTGAGTTGACTATCCAATGTCTCCTGCAGCCAGATTTCCGCGCGCATCATCTCGTTGAACATATGTCGTGCCTCCCTGATCCAGTGGCAAATGCGTGACCTTGTTGAGGTTCGCTGGATTTGATCCAGGCATTGCCCTGGTGGCCTTTATGGGGAGCAGTCGTGCCCCGCGTTGGTCATTGTGATTCGATTTGTTGCGTGTGGATACATCCTGTTACGTTGTTATGCAGTGTAGGGCGTGTTGATGGCAAGTTCAATGTGCCGATTTGATCGATTGTGCACAAGAAATAATCCATGTAATACATACTTAACATGTTGAATTATGGATAAATTCTTGTGACACATGTTTTCTGTGATGGCGGTGCGATGGCGCAGGACGTCTATTTTCGCACTCGGATTCTGTTCTTTACGGCCGGTAACAAATGAAACAGCAAAAGACTTCCAAGCCTATGGATGAACGTGAAAAGTTACGTAAATTCCGTGAGTTGGATGATGCCTTCGCGGAGGCGCTGAAAGGGCTGGAGGGTTCAGGCGAACCTGATGATGCCCCTGATGCGCCACCGGAAATTTCTGCGGAGGAACGCGAGCGCGAAGAGGCCAGAAAGGCGCAGGAAGCTCGCGATGCGGAATTCAGAGAGCAGTTGCACAGTTTGATGAAGGAATATGCCCAGACACCGGTTGATGTCTATCAGATGGTGAGAGTTATCGAAGAGCGCCGCCGTCAGGCTTGACGCCGACGCATGGGCAGTGGCTCAACTTGAGCGATAACGAAACACCCTGATGCTGGGCAGGAAGGCTTCGTCTTCCAGGCGCTCATCACTGCGGCGAGCGCGCTGGCGTTCTCCGGGAGGCTGAGGAGACGGCATGTTGTGGTCGGGTAAGCACTGATCCGGGCAGGGCACGAACAACGGCATGGATACGTTCATGGCGCGTCGATTGCGGCCGTCTGCCAGAGGCTCTCGATAGAACAGATTGGCACGCATCAGCGGCGCCTGGCGCTGTACCTGAGCCAGTGGCTCCGATGAAGGGATGCCTGCCAGTCGCTGTAACTGGATGCGTATATGTGGCGCTTCATTATCCAGTGCGAGCAGGCGCTTCTCTGCATCGGCCACTGTCAGACGCGTGATCGATCTGCCGCTGCTGTACCAGGCCAGACGTACCCGTGATAGCGGGGCTTCGGCCAGTGGAACACTTCGCCAGCACTGCTTGAGGTGCAGTCGTGCCAGTCCAGTGCCCATGAGGTGGGTATGTAACTGAGGGTGGCGAAAGGGCAACACCGCCTTGATCTCGGGAATCAAGCCAGGAGCCTGTTGACGTATCTGTGCGGCTGTACGCGCAAAGCGTGCCTTGGCATTATTGAGCTCATTGACGGCTTTGAGCGTGCTCTCATCCGCGGCGACGATACCTACATGGCTGCTGGTGGCACGGCCATCCTGACCGTCCTGATACCAGACATCCAGAAGTGCCTGCCTGAGCCAGTCCACATCTGCACATTGTGCTGCGAAGGCCCAGGCCGGCAAGCGTGCCGCAGACCATGCTTCCACCAGACGTTCCACATCTTCGATGATATGGTCGAAGGCGTGTTCCAGTTCAGCCAGTAGCTGATATGACGCCGATTCAGCCATCGCGGTTCATGTCGCGTTCGGCACGGGCTACCCACTCATCGATACTGGTCTCGTCCATGGCGGGTTCGCCGGCGATACGATGAGACTCGTCAGCCCAGGCGCCCAGATCGATCAGTCGGCAGCGCTCACTGCAGAAGGGGCGGAAGGGATTCCTGTCGCTCCACTGGACCTTCTTCCGGCATTGTGGACAGGCCACTTCCAGTGGACGCTTGTGGTCAGTCTGGCTCATGAGATTTCTCGATGGTTTCCAGTGAAGGGTTTCCAATGCATGGTTATCAATACATGGTGTACCAATAGATGGCTATCGATAACCAGCCGCCAGGATGCCAGATTACCGCTCAGGGGGCAAAGTTGAGTGGGCAATGATGTCGCGGTATCGACGGTCGAGGTTGGCGACCTGATCGGTCAATGAGGTGAGGTCGCCGTCATTGACAATCACATCATCGGCTCGAGAGAGACGCTCGGCACGGGGCATCTGGGCGGCGATGATGGCCCTTGCCTGGTTTTCGTCGACATCATCGCGCTGGCAGGTTCGGGCTATCTGTATGTTCTCCGGTACATCGATCACCAGGCAACGATCGACCATGCTGACCTGCCCGGATTCAAACAGTAACGGTGACACCAGCAATACATAGGGTGACCGGGAGGCCAGCAATCCATCGAGCCTCTGATACAGGCGATCGCGAATGCGCGGATGGGTGACACTCTCCAGCCAGCGCCGTTCCTCCTCATCGGCGAAGACAATCGCGCGCAGTGCACTGCGTTTCAACTGGCCGGACGCATCGATGATCGATGGGCCATGGCGGGCCAGGATCTCCGCCAGCGCTGGTTCGCCAGGCTCGACCACTTCACGAGCGATGTGATCGGCGTCGACCCAGCCGATACCGAGTTCAGCAAAGGCGTTTGCCACCGTGGATTTACCTGAGGCAATTCCACCCGTCAGTCCGATGATCATGATTGTGCGTTTCCGTTCTTCGGTGTCCGGGCCATTGTGGTGTCCCCTGGGTTTCCCTGCTTCATCAATTTTCCAGGTCCATAAACTTTTATAGCCATTCGGCGTCCCTGTGCCGCCATTAACCCAACATGAAAGCATGCCGGGTTAATAGAACAGCGAAAGGTAGCTGGCCATCAGTGTGTCACCTGCCACGAGGCCACACCAGCCCGCCACGGCCAGCCAGGGGCCAAAGGGTAGGGGCTGGCCCCTCAGCCGAGGTATCAGCGCCTGACTCAGGATACCGACAAGCGCTCCGCTACCGGCGGCCAGCACCAGGGTCATCGGCAACATTTCCCACCCCAGCCAGGCTCCCAGCGCTGCCAATAGCTTGAAATCACCATGCCCCATTCCTTCGCGACCGGTGATCAAACGGAACAGACCGGCAAAGGTCCACAGCACCCCATAGCCGACCATGGCACCGATGACTGCGGAGTCGAGCATCTCCGGGGCACAGAGCAGCTTGTGTGCGAGTCCGGCCCACAACAGTGGTAGGGTGAGGGCATCGGGCAGCAACTGGGTCCTCAGATCAATCGCGGCCAGTGCCAGCAGCGTGAGTGCGGCGCCGGTCAGCATGAGGCTCGACAGTGTCATGCCATGAACATGAATAAGGGTAACCGCCAGGGCGGCTGCGGTAAGCTCGATGGCGGGATAGAGCAGGCCGATCGATGCATGACAGTGCGCACATCGGCCGCGGCGCTTGAGCCAGCCGATGAGCGGAATGTTGTCATGCCAGGCGATGGCGTGATGGCATTGTGGGCAATGAGAGCCGGGAAGTGCCAGTGACAGACTGGGCTCATGGTTTGGTTCCGGCTCGAGTATCGCTCGGGCCTCACTGCGCCACTGTCGAGCCATCATTTTCGGCAGTCGCTCGATGACAACGGTGAGAAAACTGCCCAGGCACAGGCCTGCCAGAGCGGTCACGAACATCAATACAGTAACGGCATGTGGGTCGCTGGACACGAAACGGCTCCTGCCTGAAGAGTATGGCCCGGCGCTTCCCTGCGGGCGCCTCTGGAATACGGCATGGGTGCCGCAGTACGGATTTCGTGGCCTATTCTAGCCATGTCATACGACGCTGTCCGGTGCGGATGGCTAGACACTGTTGCCGCGAGCGACTTTGGTCTAGAATCTCCCTCTTTTTTCGCGATCAGGTAGGCACATGACTCAGACGCTTGGACCGGTGATGATCGATCTCGCAGGCCCCGAACTGGCAGCCGACGAGCGAACCCTGCTCCAGCATCCAGCGGTCGGCGGCGTAATTCTGTTTGCGCGTAACACCGAGAATGCGGTGCAGGTACGAGAGCTCTGTCAGGCCATCCGCGAGGTCCGTCCCGACCTGCTGTTGGCCATTGACCAGGAAGGTGGTCGGGTACAGCGCCTGAAGGAGGGCGTCACTCGTATTCCGCCGATGGCACGCATCGGTCAGCAGTTCGAGCAGACCCCTGAGGTCACGATGCGTCTCTGTCAGGATACTGGCTGGCTGCTGGGCATGGAGATGGCGGCCTGTGGTCTGGACTTGAGTTTTGCGCCGGTGCTGGATATCGACCGCGGGCTCTGTTCTGTCGTAGGCAATCGCAGCTTCTCCAGCGACCCCCTGGCCGTGGCTGCCATGGCGGGGGCTTTTATCGAAGGCCTGCACGAAGCCGGGATGGTGGCGGTTGGCAAGCACTTCCCGGGTCATGGTGGCGTTAATGTCGATACCCATCATGGCGTCGCGGTGGACGAAAGGGATCTGGATACGCTACGTCAGCAGGATCTGGTGCCGTTCACGCAGCTGGCTGGGCGCCTTGATGGCGTGATGCCGGCTCATGTGGTGTTCCCTGCCTTCGATGCTCGCCCGGCCGGTTTCTCTCCGTCCTGGCTCGGGATGCTGCGTGAGAGCCTTGGTTTCAAGGGCGTAATCTTCTCGGATGACCTGAGCATGGCAGGAGCTCATGTGGCGGGAGGGCCGGCTGAGCGTGCACTGGCCGCACTGGAGGCCGGCTGCGATATGGCGTTGATCTGCAATGACCGTGCCGCGGCAGTGCAGGTGCTGGACGCCTGTGAAGGTATGACCAGCCGGCGCGCAGCACGCCTCCGTTATGCACGGGCCAGGCCTGACCTTGATGCCTTGACTGCGCTGTCACGCTGGCGTCGGGTGCATGCGCACCTGGAAGCAATGAATTCCGATTGAATCTGTTACGAGTGATTTCACATGCCTAAACTGGACCCCGTTCATAGTGCTTCGCTGGATGATATGCGTGAAGTCATGGACAACGCCGACTGTCTGATCAACCACGATGAGGTTGAGCTGGCGCTGGATCGCATGGCCGACGAGATCACTCGCGACCTGGGCGACAAGCTACCGGTCTTCTACTGTGTGATGAATGGTGGCTTGATTACCACGGGACACCTATTGCCGCGTCTGGGCTTTCCGCTGGAAGTCGACTATCTGCATGCCACTCGTTATCGCGGCAAGACTCGTGGCGGTGAGTTGTTCTGGCGGGTATCGCCGGAGATCCCCATGGCCGACCGCCATGTAGTGATCGTCGATGACATTCTCGATGAAGGTGCTACCCTGGCCGCAATCCTCGCGTACTGCCGCGAAGCGGGCGCGCGCAGCGTCTCTACGGCTGTGCTGGTGGACAAGACCCACGACCGCAAGGCCGTTCCGGACCTCAAAGCGGACTACTGCAGCCTCGAGGTCGAGGACCGCTATGTCTTCGGCTTCGGCATGGACTACAAGGGATACTGGCGCAACGCACCGGGTATCTTCGCCCCGAAGGGGATGTAGGAGATACTGAGCTACGAGCTACGAGCTACGAGCTACGAGCTACGAGCTACGAGCTACGAGCTACGAGCTACGAGCGGTCAGTCCGGTAGGAAACTGCTCGCTGCTCGTGACTCGCAGCTCAATGCTGGGGCTATAGCCCCAGCTCCTCGCTGGCCTGCTGGCGCATCTTGAATTTCTGGATCTTGCCGGTGACGGTCATCGGGAATTCGTCGACGAATTTCACGTAGCGCGGAATCTTGTAGTGGGCGATGCGGCCCTTGCAGAATGCCTTCAATCCTTCCTCATCCAGCTGTTCACCTTCCGACAGCTTCACCCAGGCCATGATTTCCTCGCCGTATCTGTCACAGGGTACACCGATGATCTGCACATCGGAGATGGCCGGATGGGTGTAGAGGAAGTCCTCGATCTCGCGGGGATAGACGTTCTCGCCGCCGCGAATGATCATGTCCTTGATGCGCCCGACGATGGTGACATAGCCTTCGTCATCCATGGTTGCCAGATCGCCGGTGTGCATCCACCCGGCCGTGTCGATCGCCTGCGCCGTCGCGGCCTCGTTGTTCCAGTAGCCGAGCATCACGCTGTAGCCTCGGGTGCACAGCTCGCCGGTTTCGCCGCGTGGCACCAGTGCCCCGGTGTCCGGGCTGACCAGCTTGACCTCGAGGTGTGGATGAATGGTGCCGACGGTGGTGACGCGCTTTTCGAGCGGTGCATCGGTGGTGGTCTGGAAGCTGACCGGACTGGTTTCGGTCATGCCGTAGCAGATGGTCACGTCCTGCATGTGCATGCGTTCGATGACCTTGCGCATGACCTCAATGGGGCAGATCGAGCCCGCCATGATGCCGGTGCGCAGCGTCGATAGGTCGTAGTCGGCGAAGTCGGGATGTTCGAGTTCGGCGATGAACATCGTGGGCACGCCGTAGAGCGCGGTAGCCTTTTCTTCGGCGACTGCCTGTAGTGTCGACTCCGGAGTAAACCCAGCCTCGGGGTAGATCATGGTGGCGCCGTGAGTGATGCAGCCCAGGTTGCCCATTACCATGCCGAAGCAATGGTAGAGCGGCACTGGAATGACCATACGGTCCTGTTCGCTGAGCTTCATGGCGCGGGCGACGAACAGACCATTGTTGAGAATATTGTGGTGAGAGAGTGTGGCGCCCTTGGGTGCGCCCGTGGTGCCGGAGGTGTACTGGATATTGATGGGGTCGTCGAACTGCAGGCTGGCCTGCACATCGGCCAGTTCTTCGGCACCTACTTCGTCGGCGCGCTCAAGCATGCGCTGCCAGGTCAGCATGCCGGGGAGGGCGCGTTGGGCATCGAGACAGATGACACGCTTGAGATCCGGAAGACCCGCCAGTCGCAGAGGTGCTGCCGTGCGTGACCGCTTCAGTTCCGGAGCGAGCTCGGCGAGAGTGCCGACATAGTCCGATGTCTTGAACTCACCCTGCAGGATCAGTGTCGAGGTGCCTGACTGTTTCAGTGCATAGTCCAGCTCATGGGTACGGTAGCTGGGGTTGATGTTGACCAGTACGGCGCCAATCTTGGCGGTGGCAAACTGGGTCAGTGCCCACTCGGCGCAGTTGGGAGACCAGATGCCGACACGGTCACCCTTGAGAACGCCCATCGCCAACAGGGCACGGGCAACACGGTCGACCTCGGCCCGCAGCTCCCGCCAGCGGTAGCGTAGTCCCTGGTGGCGGCTGATCAGGGCCTCGCGTTCGGCAAAGCGAGCGGCGGTATCATCGAAACAGTCACCAATGGTCTGGCCCTTGAGTGGCAGGTCACTGGTACCACTGACATAGCTGAGAGGAGTCGTCTGGCGTGTCATGCGGGTTCTCGATTGTTGTTGATGGTCGATTTCGTATTGGCGGAGCAGCCTGTTTATTGTGGCTTCCATGGTTGGCGCTTCGGCCCGGCTTGTAGTGGTTTGGTCAGGCTTGTTGATGCAGTTGATCCAGCGCTTCTCTGGCGCGACGCTCGACATCATCCATTTCCAGGCGCATCAGACGAATGTCCTCGACCTGGCGTTCCAGCTCTGCCCGTTTCTCGACGATGATCTCCAGCAGACGCTGAAGCTGGCGTGCGTTTCCATCCGGCATGGCGTCATACATCATCACCACCTCGCGTATCTCGGCCAGCGAGAATCCCAGGCGCTTTCCACGCAGAGTGAGTTTCAGTCGTACACGGTCCTTCTCGCGATAGATGCGCTTCTGCCCCTGACGCAACGGCGACAGCAGGCCCTCCTGCTCGTAGAAACGGATGGTGCGTGGGGTAACCTCGAACATGCGCGCCAGCTCCCCGATTGACCAGCTACGCTGTGGTCGTTCACTGGAGGTGCTTTCGCCGTGTGGGGCGTCGGTCATGATGGTGTCCTGTGGGCTCTGGTCATGTGCATGGTCACACTGGTTGTGAACGGGGCGGCCCATGTCACGTGGCACTACACTATTAACATGGCAATCAAATAGCTCATCCTGATCGATGTGATTGTCGTCCGCACCACACTGGCGCGGTCTCGCGTCGGCCTGATGGCCGACGGCGGCACGTCCCTGTGCCGCCATTAACCCAGCATGAAAGCATGCCAGGTTAATAAATGATGCCATGACTGTGTAGCGGAAAGTCCATGTTGGTGCGCTCGGGTCTTCTACAGATCCTGGATCAAGTTTACGTTAACGTAAAGTGTGGCTCGTACGACTATGGGTTGATATAGCATAAACCAAGCAAGTGCTAGGTTGGGCGGCATTCGATGACTGCTGTAGCGTCGATAAGCCCGCTTTCCGCATCGCCTGCCAGGCAATCAATGATCTGCTAGCAATGATCTGCCAGGTGCTGAACGACAGGAGTTGGCTATCGGCCTTTCATGTTATCGACTCCGATGTATTTGACACCTTGGGTTTTCGATACCCGGTTTCGACATCCCCAGGCTTGAAGAGGATTATCCATGGATTTTGCCCTGACCGAAGACCAGCAGGCACTGGTTGCCGCGGCGGCGGACTTTGCACGCGCCGAGTTGATGGAACATGCCGCAGAGTGGGATGCCAGCTCGCACTTTCCGTTGGGTGTCATCCGTCGTGCCGGGGAGGCTGGGTTTCTTGCCATCTATACGCCGGAGGAGCGGGGAGGGCTGGGGCTGTCGCGGCTTGATGCCTCGCTGATCTTCGAGCAGCTTTCCCGGGGCTGCATTGCCACGACCGCGTATCTAACCATTCACAATATGGTGACGTGGATGATTGCCAACTGGGCCTCAGAGGCGGTCCGTGAGCGCTATGTCGAGGCCATGGTCACAGGTGAGCTGTTGGGCTCCTATTGCTTGACCGAGCCGGGCGCGGGCTCGGATGCTGCCAATCTGCGCACACGAGCTACTCGGGATGGCGACCACTACGTAATCGACGGATCCAAGATGTTCATTTCCGGCGCAGGGTCCACCGAAGTGCTGGTGGTGATGGCGCGCACCGGAGAGCCCGATAGTGGTGCATCGGGCGTTTCTGCTTTCGTGGTGCCCGCCGATGCCGAGGGAGTGTCCTATGGCAAGAACGAGGACAAGATGGGCTGGAAGAGTCAGCCGACTCGTTTGATCAGTTTCGATGGCGTCCGAGTGCCGGCGGAGAACCGGCTCGGCGAGGAAGGCGAGGGATTCCGCTTCGCCATGAAAGGGCTCGATGGTGGGCGTTTGAATATCGCCAGTTGCTCGCTGGGGGCCGCCCAGCATGCGCTGCAACTGGCTCGCGACTACATGCACGAGCGCAAGCAGTTTGGTCGTGAGCTGGCTTCCTTCCAGGCGCTGCAGTTCAAGCTGGCCGATATGGCCACCGAGCTCAGTGCGGCACGTCTGATGGTTCGCCAGGCGGCATGGAAGCTTGACCAGGCCGACCCGGAAGCCACTGCCTGGTGCGCCATGGCCAAGCGGTTCGCTACCGACGTGGGATTCAAGGTCTGCAATGAAGCGCTACAGCTTCACGGAGGCTACGGCTACATTCGAGAGTACCCGCTGGAGCGTCTGGTGCGGGATACCAGAGTTCACCAGATTCTCGAGGGCACCAACGAGATCATGAGAGTGATCGTCGCCCGCCGACTGCTCGATGATGGTGTGGTTGAGGCGTTGCAGTAGCCGTTGGCGACCGTTTGTTCGACGATCATTTACCCAAGGACCGTTTACCCAACGATGGGAGAGCAGCATGACCGAAGAGCTGGTCAGGGTTGAGATGCATGCCACCGAGGATGGTGGGTACGTAGCGGTGGCGATGCTCAATTCGCCACGCACCTTGAATTCGCTGTCGCTGGAGATGGCCCGACAACTGGATGCGCGGCTACAGGAGTGGGCCGAGGATCCTGCGGTACATCTCGTCTGGCTGGACAGCGAGGGCGACAAGGCGTTCTGCGCTGGTGGTGATGTGGTCGCTCTGGTGCAGGCACTCAAGCGTGAGGAGCAGGGCGAGGGTCAGCCGGGGGATTTTGCCCGCGAGTACTTCAGTGCGGAATATCGCCTCGACTACCGGCTGCACACCTATCCCAAGCCGGTCATCGTCTGGGCCGATGGCATCGTCATGGGTGGTGGTCTGGGATTGATGGCTGGATCACGCCATCGGCTGGTCACTGAAACGTCGCGAATCGCCATGCCCGAGATCACCATCGGTCTGTATCCGGATATCGGGGCCAGTTGGTTCCTCAATCATCTGCCATCGGGTATCGGTACCTATCTCGGCTTGACCGGTGCCAATCTCGATGCACGGGATGCACTGGACCTCGGACTGGCGGACCGCTTCGTGCCACGGGAAAGTCGGCAGGCGCTGCTTGAGCGGCTGGCGAGCAGCCATATCGTGCCCGGTACCGCCGATGATGCCGAGGCGGCCGTGGCCGCCGCGCTGACAGAATTCGAGGACCGTTCGCGAGCACCCCGGGGGCGTGTCCGGAAGTGGCAGGATCACCTCCAGTCGCTCGCTCAGCAGGCGACGGTCAACGCTGCGGTGGCGGCAATTCTTGCCGATGACACCGACGATGAGTGGCTGGCAGCCAACCGCGCCAGGCTTGAGGCCGGGTGTCCCCTGAGTGCACATCTGGCCTGGCAGATGCTGGCGCGACATCGACACGGGTCGCTTGGCGATGCCTTCCGCGAGGAACTGGTGGTCTCGATCCAGTGCTGTGTGCTGGGTGACTTCGCCGAAGGCGTACGCGCCTTGCTGATCGACAAGGACAAGGCGCCGCGCTGGCGTCACCGGGATGTGGCCGGGGTCTCGGAAGCGGATCTGGCGGCGATGTTTGGTGCCCCCTGGGGGCAAGACCCTGGGCCACTGGATGACCTGCACGACAATGATCTCGGCGGCAAGGCGCGGGAGGCGACGGCATTTTCCACTCGGGGTGAGAGTTCTACCGACTCTGGAGTCAGTGATATGGAGGGAGCAGCGTCATGAAGATTGCATTCATTGGTCTCGGCAACATGGGTGCGCCGATGGCCACCAATCTGATCAAGGCGGGCTTCGAGGTTCATGTCTTCGATCTCGTCGAGGAAGCGCTCAAGGCGCTGGAAGCCGAAGGTGCCACAGTCGGCCGCAGTGCGCTGGAGATTACCGATGGTGCCGACGTGGTGGTGTCGATGCTGCCCGCGGGACGCCATGTGCGTGGCCTGTACCTGGGAACAGATAGCCTGGGGACAGACAGTGAGCCGGGGCTGTTTTCCCGCTTGAGCTCCGGCCCCTTGATCATCGATGCCTCGACCATCTCGCCGGACGACGCCCGAGTGGTGGGGGCCGCCGCTACCGAGCATGGGCTGCGCTATCTCGATGCACCGGTGTCGGGAGGTATCGGTGGGGCTCAGGCTGGCACCCTGACCTTCATCGTTGGGGGCGTTGCCGAGGACTTCGAGTCAGCGAGGCCGGTACTCGAGGCCATGGGCAAGAACATCTTCCATGCCGGCTCAGTGGGCAGCGGACAAGTTGCCAAGATCTGCAACAACATGCTGCTGGGTATTTTGATGAGCGGCACCGCCGAAGCCCTGGCGCTCGGGGTACGCAACGGCATGGATCCAGCGGTGCTGTCGGAGATCATGAAGCAGAGCAGTGGCGGCAACTGGGCGCTGAACGTCTACAACCCCTGGCCAGGCGTCATGGAGGGTTCTGCGGCGTCGCGCGATTATCGAGGGGGCTTCCTGACCGATCTCATGATCAAGGACCTGGGGCTGGCCTGGCAGCTGGCGCTGGAGTCAGGTGCGCCTGTGCCGATGGGATCCGAGGCGCGTAATCTATTCATGCAACACAGCGCTCAGGGCAATGGCAAGCTGGATTTCTCGAGCATACAGTGGTTTTACCGGGCAGGCATGGAGAGCTGAGCGGACAGGGAAATTGTTCAGCAGGGGTTGGCAGGAAAGCTCATTAGGTCTACATTTGTTAAAAATGTAGACATTTTACAGGGATGGCAGCGTCTCTGCTGCTGTCGAGATGGCAGTTGAGATGGCAGTTGAGATTGTCGCTGAGACTGCTGCCGAGCCGCTTTCCGCGGGATCATCTTCTGTGCAATGGATCCTGCCGCAAGCCTCGTCACAGGACAAACCCTGTCACAAGCCCTATCACCAGACAAAGAGTTGCCACTATGAGCCAGATTACCCCGATGAGCTGGGAAGACCCCTTCCGCCTGGTTGACCAGCTCAGTGAAGAAGAACGCATGGTCCAGCAGACCGCGCACGATTACTGCCAGGACAAGTTGATGCCGCGAGTGCTCGAGGCCAATCGCCACGAGCGCTTCGATCGCGAGATTCTCAGTGAGATGGGGGAGTTGGGACTGCTCGGCGCCACCATTGATGGCTATGGCTGCGCTGGCATGAGCTACGTCAGCTATGGCCTGATCGCTCGTGAGGTCGAGCGGGTCGACTCCGGTTACCGTAGCGCCATGAGTGTACAGTCGAGTCTGGTGATGTACCCGATTCACGCCTTCGGCAGCGAGGCCCAACGCGAACGTTACCTGCCGAAACTGGCAAGTGGAGAATGGGTGGGCTGCTTTGGCCTGACCGAACCAGATCACGGCTCGGATCCGGGCAGCATGGCAACCCGTGCCCAGCGGACTGAGTCCGGCTGGCGGCTCAATGGCACCAAGACCTGGATTACCAACTCACCGATCGCCGATGTGTTCGTGGTCTGGGCGAAGGACGATGAGGGTGTGATCCGTGGCTTTATTCTCGAGAAGGATATGCCCGGACTGTCGGCGCCGAAGATCGAAGGCAAATTCAGTCTGCGCGCTTCGATTACCGGTCAGATTGCTATCCAGGATGTCGAGGTCTCCGACGATCAGCGTCTGCCTGGCGTGCAGGGGCTCAAGGGGCCGTTTTCCTGTCTCAACCGCGCACGTTACGGCATCAGTTGGGGTGCCATGGGAGCCGCCGAGGCATGCTGGCATGCGGCACGTGACTACACCCTGGAGCGCAAGCAGTTCGGCCGTCCTCTGGCGGCCAACCAGTTGATCCAGAAGAAGCTTGCCGATATGCAGACCGAGATTGCCCTGGGGCTGCAGGCTTCGCTGCGTACCGGCCGAATGATCGATGAAGGGCAACTGGTGCCAGAAGTGATTTCCCTGATCAAGCGCAACAACTGCGGCAAGGCGCTGGACATCGCCAGGGTCGCGCGGGACATGCACGGCGGCAATGGAATTTCCGACGAATATCATGTGATTCGCCATGTCATGAACCTCGAGGCGGTCAACACCTATGAGGGCACTCACGATGTGCATGCGCTGATTCTTGGCCGTGCCCAGACCGGAATTCAGGCATTCACGGGTTGAGTCATGCATAAGTTCTCGCAACCGGGTTCTGTGACAGAGGGTGCGGCAACAGGACGTACGACCCCAGCCCCACTGGCCGGGGTCACCGTGCTGGACATGTCTCGAGTACTGGCTGGCCCGTGGTGTGGCCAACTGCTCGCGGACCTGGGGGCTCGCGTGATCAAGATCGAGCATCCTGAACGTGGTGACGATACTCGCGGCTGGGGGCCTCCCTGGCACTGTCGAGAACGTCACCACCATCGGGAGCGTCAGGAAGGTCAGGAAAACCTGGAGGATCCCGAGCGTCAGGCGGCGTACTACCTGTGCGCCAATCGCGGCAAGCAGTCGCTGGCAGTGGATATTGCCAGTGAGTCCGGCCAGCAATTGATCCATGCTCTGGCGCGGGGCGCTGACATCGTGCTCGAGAACTTCAAGGTCGGAGGGCTGGCGCGCTATGGCCTGGATGCCGAGAGTCTGCGCCGTACCAATCCCGCGCTGATCGTGTGCTCGATCACCGGCTTCGGCCAGGACGGTCCCTATGCGCACCGGGCCGGATACGACTTCATGATCCAGGCGATGGGCGGATTGATGAGCCTGACCGGCGAGGCCGACGGCATGCCAATGAAGACCGGCGTCGCCATCACCGATGTGATGACCGGTCTGTACGCCACCATTGGTGTCCTCGCAGCGTTGAACCAACGCCGCGAGAGCGGAGAGGGCAGCCATATCGATCTGGCGCTGCTGGATGTGCAGGTCGCGACACTGGCCAATCAGGCGCTCAACGCGCTGGTCAGCGGCCAGGCGCCCGAACGCCACGGCAATGCCCATCCCAATATCGTTCCCTATCAGGCTTTCGCCTGTGCCGATGGCCATCTGGTGTTGACAGTGGGCAATGATGGCCAGTTTGCGCGTCTGGCGCGTTTGTTGGGGCATGCCGAATGGTGTGAGGGGCCCTGGGCGACCAATGAGGGGCGAGTCGCCTGGCGCAAGGAACTGGTACCGCTGGTTCAGGCCGAACTGTTGAAACGTGGTCGTGAGGAATGGCTGGCCGAGTTCGAGGCGCTGGGAATTCCCGCAGGGCCGATTCATACACTACCCGAAGTGCTGAGCGACCCCCAGGTCCAGCATCGGGAAATGGCCCGACAGCTGGACGGCGTGCCGCAGGTGGCCAATCCGTTACGGTTCAACGGAGTCAGTGCCACAGGGCAGCAGCCGCCACCGGGGTTGGGTGAACACAGTGAGCGTATTCTCACCGAGATGGGACTCTCCGCGGCGGATATCCAGCGACTGCGCGAGGAAGGGGTGGTTCGGTAAAAATCAGCTACGAGCTACGAGCTACGAGCTACGAGCTACGAGCTACGAGCTACGAGCTACGAGCAGCTCAAGCTATAAGCTGTAAGTGACTTCAGCTGGGAGCCATGAGCACGCTACGCTCGAGCTGAACCCCGAACCTCGATTCCTGAGCCAAGGCGCGTAATCATCAGGTCGGCTCTGGGCAGCTCGCCACTCGTTGCTCGTGTCTCGAAGCTGGGGCTGTCAGGTTGGCACTGGGCAGCTCGCCACTCGTTGCTCGTGTCTCGAAGCGGGTCCATCAGGCTGACACTGGACAGCTCGCCACTCGTTGCTCGTGTCTCGAAGCTGGGTCCATCAGGTCGGCACTGGGCAGCTCGCCACTCGTTGCTCGTGTCTCGACGCTGGGGCTGTCAGGTCGGCACTGGGCAGCTCGCCACTCGTTGCTCGCCGCTCGCCGCTATGTCAGATGATTATCCCAGCGCAGTGGTAGCTCGTTTAGTGTGGTCAATTGGCCCTTCATATCGAGATGGCTGACCCTGCCGGTGCCACTGGTGACCAGGTAGCCGCCCTGACCGTCACAACGGGCGCCGGCGGCATCATCCAATGCCGGGCTGGCCATCAGTTCCCCGCTGTGGCGGTTGATCATGACGACACGCCCGGCGCGTGGTGCCGTGATCAGTGCACTGGGAGCATGGTGGCTGATGGCGACGCTGGCGGTGTAGGAGGCCAGTGATGTCTGCAGTGACTCAGGCAGGTCGGTCTCCGTGAACTTTCCGTCGGCGGCGCGTCGTGCAATCAATGGGTGGTCGGTTTCCCACTCGGGTCCCTGGAACTGGTAGCCGGCGATGACTTCTCCCTCCGGGCCAATATCCAGGTGACGGCAACTGAGCTGGTGATGAGAAGGCCGGTGACGCTCGATGACCTCGCCACTGCGGCGGTCGATCAACAGCAGCGCAGGGTCCATGTCTTCGAGGTTGAGCTTGATGCGTCCCATGTCGGGGTGTGTCTTGATGCCACCGAGCGCCACGGCCAGTGTCTCTCCATCGGGCATCAGTGCCACTTCGTGGGGGCCGATACCTGCCAGCTCGAAATCTTCCTCCAAGCGGTAGCCGTGTTCGGCGTCATAGACGCGGATCAGGCCCATGGCATCGTCGATTCGATTGGCGGTGACATAGAGGCGACGACCGCTCGGCTCGAAGACGCCGTGGCCGTAGAAGTGATGGCCATCTCCTGCCTCTATCTCATGCAGGGGCTGGCGTCGGCGCGGATCAATAACATGCAGACGGGTGCCGGGGCGGCGGGCAAACAGTACCGCCTGGGTGTGACCGGGGCGTAGGCAGCCGCCATGACAGCGCTCGGGTACCGGAAGCAGGAAGTGCTCGCTGGCATCCCGGCTCAGCCCCGCCAGAAAGTGTTGGCCATCAAGGTTATCGACGGCGCTGAAGAACCACCGGCGTTGAGCAGTGTTGCCTTCGTAGCGGCTGGCCATGGCTCTCAGAGGCAGTGGCATACTCGCTGCGGCGAGGCTGCCCAGTCCCAGCTTGAGCAAGCGGCGCCGCTGCTGGTCAGTGCACGGGAGTCGATGCATGTTCATGGCTCAATCGCCGTCACTGGAGTTGAAGCCCCGTACGACTCCCAGAGCCACTGCAATCTGCTGATTCAGCAGCTCTCGAAGCTGGGCGACCTCGATATAGAGAGTGGTCAACTGGGCAAGCGCCTGGTCGTCTTCCAGTCCGGTGGCGATGCCGCTCTGCAGCGATTCGGCCTGGTCGATGGTATCGCTGAGCTGGGTTTCGAAGGCATCCGCCAGTTCATCCTGCTGGTGGGATTCCAGTATCTGTCGCAGGCCCGGTGCAAAGCCCTGCTGGAGGCCATGCAGACTGCCGGCTATCAGCGCCACGGAAGCATCGCTGCGCCAGGCTTCCGCCAGGTAGTGATTGGCGGGCGATCCCATCATGCCCAGGGGCTCTCCGAGGCGCTTGTCTTCAAGGCTATCGAGCAGTTGCATGGCGCCATGTAGGGTGGCGGTGGTGTAGCTGTCGGTCGCGAGGTAGTGATCGCCGAAGTCTGTCCAGTCCGTGGCCAGAGCGGCACTGGTGTCAGCCAGGTGGCCGCTGATGGATTGTAATAGCGAGCAGGGCAGAGGGTCGCTGAGTTGGCGCTCGTCCATTGCTTCGTCGTAGAGCAGATACTCGAGGGCAGGAAACCCCTGTTCAGCGACCCCGGCATTGTCGATATCGGACTGGGTGATGGGTTGTGGCTGGCCGTCTGTGGGCTGGAGCAACCGCGATGCCATGCGAGTGCCGACCAGGTTCTTGCGGTCCGGCCAGAACTGCATCTGCCAGGCGCGGCTATCGACCTCGATGGGACCAAAGTCCACCAGACGTATGGCCTGCCAGTCCTGGTAGGCCTGCAGCCACTGTGCATCGAGGTGGTTGCGGGAGTCTTCATCGGGGGCGGCACAGTAGTCCGACGCTGCCTGCTTCAGCTCATCTGTGCTGGTGGCCAGCGCCGCATAGAGCGTGCCGAGATCGGTGTGCCAGCGTTGGCGTGCAGCAGCGTCATCGGTCGATTCGGCCTGTGCTGATGCTGGTAGCGACAACACCAGAGCCAGCGGTAGCAGCGTCAGGGCCATTGGTTTCGAGCTAAACAGCCACGGGGTCAATGGTTTCAGCTCAGAGTGGGAACCAGCGCTCATAGTGACTCCAGGAAGCGGATCAGGGCAGTGCGTTGTGCGGATGGCAAGTCAGCGTAGGCATGGGTCGCCGTCTCGGCTTCGCCACCATGCCAGAGAATGGCCTCTTCCAGGCTGCGAGCTCGGCCATCGTGCAGGAAACCGGCCAGTGGATTGATCTGCTGTGCCAGGCCGATCCCCCACAGCGGAGGCGTTCGCCACTCCCGACCGTTGGCCAGAAACTCCGGGCGCTGGTCGGCAAGGGCATCTCCCATGTCGTGCAACAGTAGGTCGCTGTAGGGCCACAGGGTCTGGCCTGCCAGCTCTGGACGCTGGGTGCTGTCCGGGGTCGTCAGGCGTGGTCGATGGCAGGACGCACACCCGATCTCGTTGAAGGTATTGGCGCCCAACTGGACCTCGGCATCATCCATGTCCCGACGCTGTGGCACGGCAAGGCTACCGGCGTAGAAGGTGATGAAGTCGGCGACCTTGTCGGTGACCTCCGGGGTGCCGCCGTTGGCGAATTCATCACAGGCCTGCTCGGGCATGCAATCGGTGTCCGGCACCAGAGAGGAAGTCAGGCCCATATCACCGGCAAAGGCATGCAGGCTCTGCTGCTCGATAGTCGGCTCACCGGCCTTCCAGCCGAAGCGGCCGAGTGTGGTGCTTTCGCTGCGTAGATCCCAGACCCGATTGGGTCTGCCGGAAATGCCGTCGCCGTCCTCATCATCCGGGTCGGCCCAGGCCAGGATCTGCGCCTCATCGACCGCTTCGAGCAACCCCAGGCCGATCATTGGTGGTGCAACACGGGGGGAGGTCAACAGCTCATCTGGCAACTCGCCGTAGGTGGGGCTGATGATGCGGTACTCGGGCACTCGCAACTCGACGCGACTGCCATCGCCCAATTCGACGTCGCGCGGTGTATAGCTGAGCTGCATCTCCGCTTCCGGAAGCGCTCCCGGAATGGCCGCGGTCTGCAACTGGCGGCCGTAATGGGGCACGGGCACCGCGCCGGTGCGCTCGACCAGTTCGTCATCGTCTTCCCCCGGGGGCAATGACAGGCGCAGAAACAGCGACACTGAGCGTTCGTCACCGGCGGGAGGATTGCCGCGGCCGTCCTTGATATGGCAGCCCTGACAACTGTTGGTATTGAGCAGCGGACCGAGGCCGTCACGGGCATCGGTGCTGGCCGGCGCCACCACCCAGGGATTGCGGAAGAAGCTGTTGCCGACGCTGAAATCGAGACGCCCGGTCATCGGCAGGTTGCCCAGCGGCAGGGAATAGGCATTGTGATCAAATTGTTCGACGGAGCCATCGCCACCGGTCATGGGGGTACGCTGTAGATTAGCGTGAGAGCTGCGTTGCTCGGCGTTCACAGCCAGGGTAGGGGCGGACAACAGAGCCAGGGTAATGGCCAGCAGCACAGGCCCGCGAATAGGGCGTAGCACTGGGTTGGTATCAGAACGGGCGGACATGAGGGATGACAGACTCCATACAGACTCTATATAGAAGAAGGGCCACACGTCAGGGACGTGCGGCGCTATCGACTATCGTTGATCAGGACGCGCCCGATGTAACACCGCCACACTCGGATATGGTTCCGCTACATTCGGCATATGGCGCCGCCACACCTAGAACGTATGGCCAGCGTCATCCGGTTGCAGCGAGCTAACACCCAGAGCACCGGCAGCCTGCTCGATGGAGCCGGTCTGCGACACCAGCGCCAGGATGGCATTGTTGACCACTTCGGCACCCTCGGCGTTGTCCGGAGCAATCATCATGTCAAAGGTCATCGGAGATTCATTGTCTTCAGCTCTGGCCTTGAGGTCGCTCAACGCTGCCATGGACGCCTTGAGTTCATGATCAAGCTGGGCGGCCAGGTCGGCGTCCTGCTGTTCGAGCAGTGACTCGAGTGAGGCACCATCGAAGTCAGTACCATCGCTGCGCTGGTAGTGGCCGGTATAGACGTTCTGGATACCGAGGCCATTGTAGTAGTGGGAGTTATGGGTGTTGTCGCTGAAGCAGTCGTGCTCGTCCTCATAGGAGTTGGCTTCCAGCGCCACCTTCATGCGCTCGCCAGCCAACTCGCCCAGTGACAGCGAGCCCATACCGAACAGCATACGACGCAGGCCTTCAGCGGCAGGTTCGGCAAGTAGCTCGGAGCGGTAGTTCTCCTCGGCAATGGGGGCCCACTGATTGACCATCCACTCCAGGTCCTCGACCAACAGGTCGCTGGCGGCAGCCAGATAGGCACGGCGGCGATCACAGTGGTCATTGGTGCAGGCTTCGCCGACGACGAAGTCGGTGACTTCACGCTCACCGGCCCCCGCTTCGTAGCCGTGGGGGTCCTGACCCCAGAGCAGAAACTCGATGGCGTGATAACCGGTGGCCACATTGGCCTCGGAGCCACCGATCTCATTGAGGCTGGCCAGCAGTTCCGGGGTGATCTCGCTGACATCGATGTTCTCGCCACCGATGTTGATCGTGGATGAGGCGATGATATTGGCGGTGGCACCGGCATTGCCCAGTTCGTGCTGATAGCCATCGGCTTCAACGTAATCGATCAGCCCCTCATCCAACGGCCAGGCGTTGAGCTGACCTTCCCAGTCGTCGACGATGGGGTTGCCGAAACGGAAGACTTCGCTCTGCTGGTAGGTGACGCGGGCGTCCCGCCAGGCCGAGCGAGCCGCTGCCAGCGTCTCGGGAGTCGGTGAAGCGAGCAGCGCTTCGATGGACTCGTCGAGAGCTCTGGCCGTTCTCAACGCATCGGTGTAGACGGTATGCGCAAGATCCGCGTAGTGAGTCACGACCTGCTCAGGAGTGACATCTTCCGCCTGAGCGGCAAATGGCATGGCAAGGGCGCTGACTGCGACAATGGCAGACAGCGGACGACGGGCGAGACGATGGGTCATGATGGAGCCCTCGATTTGTTGAATCGTTTTCGAAGCCACTGAACGTAGAGGATCAGTGCCTGATGCCTGCGTACTGATTTTCAAGACCGGTTTTCAAGACCAGCTTTTCAAGATCGGCTTTTCCAGACCGGTTCTTCAAGGCCGTCTTTCAGGATCGGTCTGTCGTGACCGGGTTTTCGAGATCGGGCTGACGGTGCGCTGGATCTTCTGACCCTGTGTGGCGAATTGTGGTCGATCGCGCAAGGGCTTGTGCGACGGGCACCACCGTCACTGTATTTGATAGTAACGAGATTCAATCTCATTGCAAGTTGAACATCCGAGGTAGGGGGGCCTCGAGTGCTGATGCTCGAAAAGGCACAGGCGAGGGGCACCCATGCCTCGGTCGACGACGGCTGTCAGCGGGGTGAGAAGCGGCGATTGATGCCGGTTTCGGCAATCATGCGGGTCGAGATTTCCTCGATGGAAAAGCGCGTGGTGTCGATGAAGGGAATATGCAGTTTACGGTACATCGTCTCGGCCTGGGCGACTTCCTGCATGCACTGGTCGATGGAGCTGTAGCGGCTGTTGGGCCGACGCTCGTGGCGGATGGCGGAGAGGCGGCGTGGATCGATGGTCAACCCGAACAGCTTGTGGCGATGGCGGGCCAGTACCGCCGGCAGCTTGAGCGTGCCGCTTTCGTCCTGGTCATCCTCGGTCAGGGGGTAGTTGGCGGCACGTACGCCGAACTGCAGGGCCAGATACAGCGAGGTCGGTGTCTTGCCACAGCGTGAGACTCCCACGAGGATGACGTCCGCCTTGTCGTACTGATGGGTGCGCGCGCCGTCGTCATTGTCGAGAGCAAAGTGCACCGAATGGATGCGATCCATGTAGGCATCGTCGCTGGCGATCGCGTGAGTACGGCCGACGCTGTAGGAAGAGTGGGTTTCCAGCTCTCGCTCGAGTGGTTCGAGGAATGTCGAGAAGATATCGACCTTGAACCCCGGTGCCGAACGAATGACGTCACGGATATTCTCGTCGACGATGGTATCGATGATGATCGGCTGAGCGCCGTCACGAATCGCCGTGGCCTCGATGATGCTGACCAGGGATCGCGCTTTCTCGATGGTGTCGATATAGGGCTTGGTCAGTTTGCGAATATCCACATTCTCGAACTGTGCAAGCAGGCTGCGGCCGAGGCTTTCTGCGGTAATACCGGTGCCGTCGGAGATGAAAAAGGCGGTACGAGTCATGTCTGGCCCCTAGTGATCAATGTTCGCATTGTCTCCGCCGCCAGAGTTCTTCACAAGGCGAGGACCGCCACAAGACAGGGATCATCACAAGACAGAGGTCATTACAGGGTCAGGACCATCACATGCGGGTTGTCGGGAGGCGTATGGCGAGCGGCGCCTGTAACCGGACATGGGGAAGCCTTGATGGACTGCCAGGCGAGCCACCGGGCGGGCTCGAAGCTGCCCATTGGTGCAGTGAGTGAGTTGCTCGACTACACAATATGCAGGAAATCGGCAGCTGTTGTAAAAATCCTCCAGTGACTTCGCTGTTAGACTAATGGCGAATATGGTGGGGCGCTGATAAAGTCGCCAGCATCCATTCTTGACGACGCAACATCACTGAGACGTCGGCCTCCAGGGGGATTACGTGGAAAAGTACATTGTGTGGTTCGATCAGCTTGGCATGAATGATGTTGAGCGTGTCGGAGGCAAGAATGCCTCGTTGGGCGAAATGATTTCCAACCTGGCTGGGGCTGGTGTCACGGTGCCCGGCGGATTCGCCACCACCGCGGAAGCCTACCGCGAATTCCTCTCCCACCAGGGACTGAATGATCGCATCAACGCGGAATTGGCACGCCTGGATGTGGACGATGTCGCGGCACTGGCGAAAGCCGGCTCGACGATTCGCCAGTGGGTCACCGACACTCCGCTGCCACCGGCCTTTGAAGCAGCTCTGGCCGAAGCCTACGACCACATGCTCAGTCAGCATCCCAACCTCAAGGTGGCCGTGCGTAGCTCCGCCACTGCCGAGGATCTGCCGGATGCTTCCTTTGCTGGTCAGCAGGAAACCTTCCTCAATATCGAGGGCTACGAGAACATCAAGCGCGCGGTACATGAAGTTTTCGCTTCGCTGTTCAATGACCGGGCGATTTCCTATCGCGTACATCGCGGCTACGCCCACGAGAATGTCGCTCTGTCCGCCGGTGTGCAAAAGATGGTGCGCTCCGAGACGGGAGCCAGCGGTGTCATGTTTACCCTGGATACTGAGTCCGGCTTCCGTGATGCGGTGTTCGTGACGTCCTCCTGGGGACTTGGCGAAACCGTCGTGCAGGGCGCCGTCAACCCGGATGAATTCTACGTCCACAAGTCGACGCTGGCCGCCGGTCGTCCGGCGGTGCTGCGTCGTAACCTGGGTTCCAAACTGATCAAGATGGTCTATACCGATGACGCCAGTGCCGGGCGTTCGGTTGCTACCGTTGATGTTCCGCTGGCCGACCGCATGCGCTTCAGCATCAATGACGAGCAGATCATGTCGCTGGCGCGTCAGGCGGTGATCATCGAGCAGCACTATGGCCGCCCGATGGACATCGAATGGGCGCTGGATGGTGACGACAACGAGTTGTACATCGTCCAGGCGCGTCCCGAGACGGTTGTCTCCCAGCAGGAGGGTGGCTCACTGGAGCGTTTCCAGCTCAAGGAAAAGGGCCGTACCCTGGTGACCGGGCGTGCTATTGGTCAGCGGATTGGCCGTGGCGAGGTCAAGGTGGTCATGTCGCCGGACGACATGGACAAGATCAACTCAGGCGATGTGCTGGTCACCGACATGACCGACCCGGATTGGGAGCCGATCATGAAGCGCGCCTCGGCCATCGTTACCAATCGTGGTGGGCGTACCTGTCACGCGGCAATCATTGCTCGCGAACTGGGCATCCCGGCAGTGGTCGGTTGTGGCGATGCCACGGCGGCACTGGAAGATGGGCGTGATGTCACGGTGTCCTGTGCCGAAGGGGATACTGGCCATGTCTATGATGGTTTGCTGGAATTCGATCGCAGTGTTACCAGCGTCGATGCCATGCCGGAAATACCGTTCAAGATCATGATGAACGTGGGTAACCCGGACCGTGCCTTCAGCTTTGCTTCACTGCCGAATGCCGGTGTTGGTCTTGCGCGCCTCGAGTTCATCATCAATCGCATGATCGGTGTGCATCCCAAGGCTCTGCTGGATTACGATACTCTGCCCACCGAACTGCAGCAGACCATCGACGTGCGTACTGCGGGTTACACCGATCCGGTCAGTTTCTATGTCGACAAGCTGGTCGAGGGCATTTCGACGCTGGCGGCAGCCTTCTACCCGCAGCGGGTGATCGTGCGCATGTCGGACTTCAAGTCCAATGAGTACGAGAATCTGATCGGCGGCAAGATGTACGAGCCTGGTGAAGAGAACCCGATGCTCGGCTTCCGCGGCGCCTCGCGCTACATCTCGGAAAGCTTCCGTCCCTGCTTCGAGCTGGAGTGTCGGGCGATGAAGCGCGTGCGCGACGAGATGGGCCTGGACAACGTAGAGCTGATGGTTCCGTTCGTGCGCACGCTGGGCGAAGCCAGCGAGGTGGTCGACCTGCTCGCCGCCAACGGTCTCAAGCGTGGTGACAATGGCCTCAAGGTCATCATGATGTGCGAACTGCCGACCAACGCCCTGCTGGCCGATGAGTTCCTCGAGTACTTCGATGGTTTCTCGATCGGTTCCAACGACCTGACTCAGCTGACGCTGGGGCTGGATCGTGACTCCGGCATCGTCGCGCACCTGTTCGACGAGCGTGACCCGGCGGTCAAGAAACTGCTGTCCATGGCCATTCAGGCCTGCAATGCCAAGGGCAAGTACATCGGCATCTGCGGCCAGGGGCCTTCGGATCATCCGGAACTGGCCAAGTGGCTGATGGAGCAGGGCATCGACTCGGTGTCGCTCAACCCGGACGCCGTACTCGAAACCTGGTTCATGCTGGCGGGTGAAACCCTCGACTGAATCTGACCTGAGCTGTTCCACCAACGCCGCGGCCATCCCGCGGCGTTGGTGTTTATGGGCCTTGGGCAGGCCTTGAGCCCGTGGTTGTCAGCCCTGTCAGGATGTCGTGAATTGGCGACACTGGTGCAAAAGTCAGGGAGAGTTGTGCAGATGGGCTGTTTCACCGCCGCAAGCAGGTAGACTGGGTGCGCTATTACCGTGGCAATCAAGTCGATCATCCTGACCGATCTTGATTGTCGCCCGCGCTACACCGGCACAGATGCGTGGATCTGCTGGTGTGACGCGGGCTCGCGCCGGCCGGGGGGCCGACGGCGGCACGTCCCTGTGCCGCGAGTGACCCGACATGAAAGCTTGTCGAGTCAATAAACAAGCCGTTGGAGGACTTGTCATGAATAAACTGTTCACCGTTGCTGGCAAGAATGCCGTTCTGGCTGTTCTGTTGGCCTCATCCCTGGCCCTGGTGTCAGGTGCCGCTTCGGCCGATGATGATTGGGATGACGACTGGGACGACCGTCGCCATCGTTACCATCATCATGACGATGATGATTACGAGGACGCCCGCGAAGAGTATCGGGAAGCGCGTGAGGAGTACCGCGAAGCCCAGCGCGAGTATCAGGAAGCACGACGTGATCGCGAGCGCTACTATCAACGGGATCGTGACTGGCAGCGGGATAGCTATTATCAGGGCAACCGCTATGACGATCGGCAGACGATCAACAGCGCTGCTGACCAGGTGATCAATGAAGTCGTGCGTCAATTGATCAACTAGAGTTGACTCAACTGGGTTGGCTGAGCGTGGATAATCGAGCGCAGGGTTGTAAAAGGTCCAGAACCCAAGCCATGTCAGAACGAAATGCCCCCTCTGGAGCTCATGCGGCTCGAGAGGGGGCATTCTGTCTTGAGGGTCGGCTATCGGCCCCTCTCGCCATTCAGAGATTCCTGCAGCTCTCGTCCTCAGTTACCAGCATGCTCCTTCACAAGATCCGGTACGGCATGAAGGTTGAGGCGGTGCCCAGCCTTGAGAACCTGGCTCGGTACATCATGATGCACCAGGGCTGGCAGTTGCGAAGCGGCCTCAAGAATCTGTTCCAGAGCAATACCTGTGCGATAGCCCATAAGTTCCAGCATATGCACGAGATCCTCGGTACATACGTTGCCAGTGGCGCCAGGAGCATAGGGGCAGCCACCGAGTCCACCGAGGGCGCTGTCGAAGCGGTCGGCACCAGCTTCAATTGCCGCCAGGGCATTACTTAATGCCATGCCCCGGGTGTTATGCAGGTGCACCGTGAGCTGTAGGTTGTGAAATCGCTCTCTGAACTTGTCCACCACCTCGGCGACCTGAGTGGGGTAAGCCATGCCGGTGGTGTCACAGAGGGTAATGCCACGCACCCCTTGTTCTGCGAAGCGCTCTACCCACGAGAGTACTGTTTCGAGCGGTATATCACCTTCCATGGGACAGCCAAAGGCGGTTGAGAGTGAAACATTGATCGCGGTACGGGTCGGCTGTATCTCCTTGATTACCTCGCTCAGACCGTGAAATGACTGCTCACATGTCATCCTCAGGTTGGAGAGGTTATGGCTCTCACTAGCTGACATGACGAGATTGGCCTCATCGACATCACAGGACAGCGCGCGTTCAGCGCCACGTAGATTCGGCACCAGAACCGTGTAATCGATACCGGGGTGGCGTTTGATCCCTTTCATCACCTGTTCGGCATCGCGCAGTGCTGGAATCGCTTTCGGCGATGTGAATGAGGTTACTTCGATCCTGGCATAACCACACTGGCTCAGTTGATTGATAAGCTTGATTTTTTCGTCAGTGTCCACAAATCTTGCTTCATTCTGGAAGCCATCACGTGTAACGACCTCCTGCATATATATCTTCTTGTTGTTGCCTTGCATGGTACTTGTCTCTCACTGCTGGTTGGATGATGCCCCTATCCATCATGGGGTCGTCAGGTATCTGGTGGGGGGCTCCACGTATCGGCTGCAGCCCAGGCGTTGTCCTCGATGAGAGAAGGAATAACTGACCGAAGGGAAACGTCGAACAACCGATTGGGTTCCTGGATTTTTCCTTGTAATTCATTTTGTTGTAAGTCCTGGCTCATCACGGCTTGTCGTGGCCTCGACCAATCCTGCGGCTCGGATATCGTGGTCCCCCATGGATTCCAGCTCTCTGCGGGTTCTCTGACGTACCTCTAATGAGGATGTTGTCGAGCTGTTGACATTCTAACTGAAATGTCAGTTACTACAACAACAGAAATAATAGAAATCCTCCATGGCGGAAGGACGATAAAATGACCAACACACTAGACAGCATTGATGCGCTTGTTGCGAAGGCGCGTAGAGCGCAAGCGATCCTGGACGGGTACAGTCAGGAGCAGGTTGACCTGATTGCTGCAGCCATTGTCTATCATCTATCGCGCCCGGAGCTTGCGACCCGAATTGCTGAGATGGCATATGAGGAGACTGGGATGGGGCTTGTCGCGAGCAAACGCGCGAAGCTCACTCAGAAGATGCCTGCCATTTTCCACGACATCCGCAAGGAGAAGACCGTCGGTGTTATCGATCGCGACGAGGAAAACGGTATTACGATCATCGCAAAGCCTTTCGGGGTCATCGCTGCCCTTGTTCCGAGTACAAATTGTGAGGCTACCCCAATCTTCAAGTCGGTCCTCGGTATCCGTGCCCGTAATGCGGTGATCTGCGCTCCTCATCCAGCAAGCAAGGTAACCACTCAGTTTGTTGTCAGTATCATTCGCGAAATCCTGCGCTCCCTCGAAGCACCTGATGATCTGGTTCAGTGTATCGACACGCCATCGAAAGCGCTGGCGGGAGAGCTGATGGCTCAGTGCGATCTGACGATGGCCACAGGCTCTGGCGATATGGTGAAAGCCGCCTATTCTTCGGGCCGACCAGCCTACGGTGTAGGCGTGGGGAATGCTGCAGTCATCATCGACGAAACTGTCGACCTCGAGGAAACCGCGGCCAATATCAGCATCGGCAAGACTGGTGACAATGCCTCAGGTTGCTCCGCGGAGAACGCGATCATTGTTCACGCGTCGATCTACGATGAGTTCCTTCAGGCCCTGGAGGCACAGGGGGCCTATATCGCCACCATGGGTGACAAACAGAAGTTGCAGGCGGTGATGTGGGAGGGTGGGCATGTATCCCGCAAGGTCGTTGCACGACCTGCCGGAGAAATTGCTGCGCTGGCAGGGATCGAGCTGCCAGCGGACAGCCGTTTCATTGTCGTCAAGGAAACCGACACTGGCCCAGGCTTTCCCTTCTCAGGTGAGAAACTGAGCCTTGTACTGACCTGCTACAAGTACGAAAGCTTCGAAGAGGCGGTGGCGTTGGTGAACAGGATCACTGATTACTCGGGGTCTGGCCATTCCTGCGGAATTCACTCCAATGATGGTGTTCGCATCCTCAAGTTGGGGCTGGAAACGCGTACGTCAAGGGTCATTGTTCGTCAGCCGCATGGAATAGCCAATTCCGGCAGTTGGTCGAACGGACTGGCCAAGACATTCTCACTTGGCTGCGGAAGCTGGGGCGGAAATTCGGTTTCCGAGAACGTGACCCAGAAGCACTACTACAACACGACAAGAATTGCGGAACCGATTGAGCGCAAGGTGCCGGATGAGGCAGAGATCTATGGCCCGATGCTCAACAGGATCGCTGACCTGCGCATCGCACTGGGAGTATGACGTATGGAATTCGCCATTCGCCCACGAATTCACGACTATGACACATTCGCTGCCTTCGAGCAGGCACATGCCGTCGGTTCGCGAGATCTGATACTCACGCAGCGCTTCCTGCACGAGACATTCTTCTCGCAGACCCAGGCGCAGACGCTGTTCTACGATGACTACTGTGATGGCGAACCTACGGATAAAGCCGTCGATGCCATGTTGACCGAAGTGCGCTCGCGCGATTTTGATCGGCTGATCGCGATCGGTGGCGGCTCAATCCTTGACTGCGCCAAGGTACTGGCACTCGATTCGGACGATACCGTGGCATCGTTGTTTGCTCCAGATGTGCAGCCCGGACGAAAGGTTGAACTGTTCCTGTCCCCGACGACCTGCGGGACAGGCTGTGAGGTGACCTGCGTCTCGGTGTTTGACTTCCCCGAGGTCGGCAGCAAGATTGGCAAGGGGTTCAACGCAGGTTTTGCCGATCATGCGGTGTTGATCGACGAATTTCTCTCGAATATCCCCTATCCGGTCTTTGCAAGATCGTCGGCCGATGCGCTAGTCCATGCGCTGGAGATCTATCTTGCTCCGGGAGCGAGCGTCTACACCGACATGTTCTGCCTTGCTGCCACGCGCTCGATTCTGCAGGGCTATGTACGCATTGCCGGATTAGGGCCTGGCGTTATCCAGGAGGATGCCAAAGCCTACCTCGCTGCGAGCAACATGGCTGGGATCGCTCTCGCGAATGTACTGGCTGGGGGAGTCCATGCCATCGCAATGCATTTTGGTAGTGAGCACCATGTACCACATGGAGAAGCGACACGGCTATTCCTGCCGCCTGTCTTCAAGACCTACTACAGCAAGGCACCCACCGGAAAGATTGCAGACATTGCGCAACTGATCGAGGAAATCCTGGGTCCCTGTGGTTCGGGACAGACACCTTTCGAGGCACTGGATGTTCTTCTATCCAAGGTCGTTCCGACACGGCGGCTGAGTGAATACGGTATGAATATGGGTGATGCCGATCGCTACGCTGACAAGGTCATTGAAACGCAGCAACGGCTGCTGGTGAACAACTACACACCTCTTTCAAAAGCCGATATTGTTCAGATATATAGTCAGCTCATGTGAAAGTAGTTACGGAATATTCAAGAGGTGAGGGGATGACACATAATTTTTCTGAAAAGGCGTATAACACGCTATGGGAACGCATTGTCAGCGGAGAGTTGCGTGCCTCGGCGCCGATCGACATCCCTCGCATCGCCAATGAGCTCGAGATGAGTGTCGCGCCGGTACGTAATGCCATCAAGAGACTGGAAGCGGATGGGCTGGTGGCAGTTATCCCTCGCTCGGGCACCTACGTGCGGGATTTCACTATCCAGGACCTCATCTATGGCTATGAACTCGTGGAAGCACTGGACGGAATGGCCGGCTACCTGGTGGCGGAACGCGTCGCCGCGAACGACATCGATGGACTTGAACTCGAGGTCAGACTCACCTCCCTTGTTGACGAGATGGAGCAGAACCTCGCTCGCGAACACGTCCGCCAATGGGCGGAGCTGGATGCGCGTTTTCACCAGATCATCTTCGATATGGCCGATAACGCGTTGATTGCGAACAGCTATCACTCAGTTCGTAGTCGCATGAAGCTGGTCCTGTCATTCATCAGTCCGATTCATGTCGATCGAGAGAACTCAGTGCGTGAACATCGCCTGATCATCTCGGCGATCACTTCAGGAAACCGCGAGGAGGCACGGCGGCTTTGCCAGAATCACCGCAGCCTTGTGCGGCAGATACTGAAATCGCTGTTGGCATAGATATGCCAGGACAATAGGCCGGGAGGAAAACCGGTATTTGTTACGGAAAACCATGCAGTGATGGCTTGGGGAAGCGTAGCTTCACTGCTGGGCTTCAGCATGGGCCAGGTGACATTAAAGAAGATGGAAGATTGGCCTGTTTGAGTATTATATCAATGCTGGAGAATTGCTGAGTTTGCGTGGTTGTTGTTGATGATAAATAAAGGAGGAGAAAAGAAGCAGTATATTCTGTCGATTTCACGAAGTTGTTGGTCGAAATAACAATTAACAATTTGGAGTAGCTCATCATGAAAAAACTGATTGGTAGCCTGCTCGTTATAGGCTCAACGGTCGTCACTTCTTCGGCGTTAGCTACACAGACACTGCAGCTTTCCCACAGTGCTGCGGAAGGCAACCCCAAGTGGGAGGCCTCCGAGCTTTTCGCGAAACTGGTGGAAGAAGCGACTGATGGGGAGATCAAGATTGACGTTGGAGGTAACTCACAATATGGCGATGACATGGAAGCCATCTCTCAACTGCGTCTTGGAACCCTCGCGCTAAGTGCCAATGCTCAGGGCTCTACGTCTTCGGTGGTACCCCAGTTCTCCGTTCTTGGTCTTCCGTTTCTGTTTGACTCTCTGCCGACGGCATGGCGTGTCATGGACGGACGGGTCGGTGACGAGCTCAAGCGCCTGGCTGAAGAGAATGGTCTGGTACTCCTGGCTATGTGGGATAACGGCATCCGCCATGTCAGTAACAGTGTAAGACCGATAGAGAATCCAGAAGACCTGGTGGGGCTCAAGATTCGTACGCCTCCGGATGAGGTGACTGTCGATATCTTCGAGGCCCTGGGTGCCAATGCAACCCCGATGAACTTCTCTGAGCTCTATATTGCTCTCCAACAGGGTGTTGTAGATGGCCAGGAAAATCCGCTGATGAACATCTACTCGTCCAAGCTCTATGAGGTTCAGAGCTATATCTCGATGACCGGCCACAAATACGAATCGACACCGCTTCTCATGAGCAAGGCAGTCTGGAGCACCCTGTCCCCCGAGTATCAGCAGGCCATCCAGGAGGCCGCGGTAGAGGCCGGTGATTTCAATCGTCAGGCATCGCTCGAAGCCGATGAAGAACTGAAAAGTAAAATGGTCGAGGCCGGCGTCGAATTCAATCAGGTAGATCAGCAGCCTTTCATCGACGCGACCAGTTCGGTATACGATACCTGGCACGAAAAGTATCCAGAACTGGTGGATATGGTCGTCGAGGAAGCCCAGGATAATGCTCAGTGAGCGGGAGGATGCTGTGGTGAAGCTCTCCGAGGAGAGGAGTGTTGGTGAAGTGGCTTTGGTCACTTCACTGATGCTGAACTCCAGAACGGCCATCTATCAACTGTTCCGGTGGATTGCCATCCTGTCCATTATTTTCATGTTTCTGTCACTGATGACCGGTGTGATAGTACGATATATATTGTCCACCGATATGGGATGGGTAGCGGAAATACCCAACCTGTTCTTTCCCTGGCTGACAATGAGTGCCATTGTCGCGGCAGCGGTCAGGAACGAGCACATAGGTATCAACCTGATCGTGGATCAGCTCCCGGCACCTGTCAGGCACTCGGTCAGCCTGGCCACCAATGCTCTGGCCGCAATCGCCTTTGGGACCATGGCCTACTACGGCCTGGATGTCATCGAGATCGCAGGTAGCCAACGGCTTCCCATCACCCATGTTGCCATGTCCTGGGCCTACTGGTCGGTTGTTGTTGGGTTTACTGCTCTTGCGATTGTTGCCTTGATCAACATTGGGCTGTTGCTGGCTGATTGTCAGACATACTCGGCGTCCGGGAAGCTCCATGGGGGAGAGGCATTATGACTGCTCATATGCTCCTGGGGTTCATTATCTTCATGTTGCTGGCCATGCCGGTGGGCTATTCCCTGGTCATCAGCGGTTGGGCGGCACTTTCGGTATTTGGGTCAATGCCTTCCAGCATGGCAGTAATGAAGATCTTCCAACCGACCCAGAGTTTTCCCCTGCTCGCCATTCCTTTCTTTATATTATCGGGAAGTTTGATGATGTCTGGAAAGTTGGGCCAGAAACTCGTCGGACTAGCCTCCATGTTGGTCGGAAAATATCACGGCGGCCTGGGGCAGGTGTCGGTTGTCGGCTCAACCGTTTTTGGAGGGGTTTCCGGGTCCTCCGTGGCCGAGGCTTCTGCGTTGGGCTCCATGCTGATTCCCTGGCAGAAGAAGGAGGGGTATCCGGGGGCTTTCGGTGCCGCAGTCACATCGTCCTCTTCCGTCATCGCCGGACTCATGCCACCTTCCATACCATTGATCCTGTTCGCGGTCGTATCCAACGCCTCCATCGCTTCCCTGTTTATCGCCGCTGTGATTCCGGCATTGCTACTGGCGTTTGGTATGATGTTTGCCTGTTATATCACCGGCAAGCGCCGAGGCTTTCCCCGACTCACCATGAAATACACCCGGGCCGAGGTGAGATCAACCATTCTCAATGCACTGCCAGCATTGATGATGCCGGTGTTTATCCTGGTTCTGTTGCGTGCTGGGATCGCCACACCGACCGAGGTCAGTATCATTGCAGTGGCCTACGCCCTCGTAATCAGTGCCCTGGTCTATCGTGACCTGAGTGGGGCGCGAATCATGGCGGCCCTGACCAATACCGTCATCACTACTGGTGTCGTAATGTTGATCATCACGGCGGCCAATATCATTGGTTATATCCTGATATCTGGTGGTGTACCTCAGACGGTTGCGAACTGGGCAGTAGAGCACCTCAAGGATCCACTGTTGATCATTCTCGCCATTAATCTTTTGCTGCTGGTGATCGGCATGTTCCTTGACCTTCCCGCCGCTATCCTGTTGCTTGGCCCAACTCTGGTATCCATAGCCAATGCAATTGGTCTGGACCTGGTACAGTTAGGCATCATGATGTGTGTCAACTTGAGTATCGGGCTGTTTACGCCGCCTATTGGTACCACCTTGTTTGTTTCATCGGCTATTGCCCAGGAGAAGATTGGTGCGGTGGTCAGGGAGTTGGTGCCTTTCTATCTGGTAGCGTTGTGTGTGTTGTTGCTGGTGTCTCTGGTGCCGGCACTTATCATCTATTGATAAGGCCGATAGAGACCATAACGCTTGTCCGGCTCGGCCCGGGAGCAAACCAGGCCAAGTGCAGCCGGTCGGAGGAAAAGAGAGCTGGCCGGTTGACCAATGCCCCTCTCATCGCTGCACTATCGCTATATAGCCTGTGCAGTTCTGGAGAGGGGCACGTCAGTAGCTGAGGGGGCGTCGCTTAGCTCCGCTTGCCATCCACCAGCCGGCTGACGTCCAGTGGGTTGCCGCCACGCAGAGCCTCGGGCAGCAGCGCCTGGGGCAGGTTCTGGTAGCACACCGGGCGCAGGAAGCGCTGGATGGCGGCGGTGCCCACCGAGGTGGTACGGGCATCCGAGGTCGCCGGATACGGGCCACCGTGGACCATGGCGTCGCAGACTTCCACGCCGGTGGGCCAGCCGTTGGCCATCACTCGTCCGGCACGGCGCTCGAGGATCGGCAGCAGCTCACGGGCCACCTCGATATCGTCGTCATCCATCTGCAGGGTCGCGGTCAGCTGACCTTCGAGGTGCTCAGCGACACCCTTGACCTCATCGAGGTCGGCACACTTCACCACCAGCGACGTCGAGCCGAAGACTTCGGCCTGCAGCGCCTCCTCGGCGAGGAAGTCTGCGGCTCTGGCCGTGAACAAGCCAGCCTGACACTGGTTGGGGCCTTCGCCACGTTGGCCACGCGCCACTTCCTGCGCCTTGTCGCTGGCCGACAGACCACCGACACCACTCTCGTAGGCCTCGAAGATGCCCGGCGTGAGCATGGTCTGGGCCGCCGCTACCTTGACCGCTTCACCGGCCGCCGCGACAAAGG
>NZ_FRCA01000002.1:0-332590 GCF_900142755.1 Halomonas cupida
GGGTTGTGGGAGGCGCCCCAGAACATCACATACGCGGCATAGGTCATGCCGAGGCAGAAGCCGAAGGTCACCAGGTCATTGAAACGGTCGAGCCACAGACGGAAGGTGGGGCCGACGGAATCGTAGAGCACCCGCACGCGGATATGGCGATTGCTGGCCAGTGCCGCGGGGCCGCCGAGACAGAAGCTCACCGCCACCAGCATGACCACGCTTTCGTGGACCCAGGAGGTGGGGGAATCGAAGCCATAGCGCATGATGACCTCATAGACACTGATCATCATCGCCACACACACCAGCCAGGCGGCACTTTGTCCGGCCTTGACCACCCAGCGGTCGAAGCCGCTGCGCACCGGGTCGGGAGCCTTTTCCGGCAAGGGGTTGCCGTCGGAGCCCCCACCGCCGGAAGGCGAGCCTGCGCGCGGCTCAGGAGTCGAGTCGCTCATGACACATCCTCAACAAAGTCTTGCTCAATGAATACCGGCTTGATGAACCCCGGACCGACTTGATGAACCTCGGAACTGACATGGCGGCAACGGGACCAAACCACGGCCCCTATCGAGCCCAGATCATTCCGGTAAGCCATTTCCAGTCGCTGTTTCACCAGTCAGTCGCGGAAAACCCAATTACGGAAAACTCAGCCACGGAAAATCCAGCTACGGAAAACCCCGTTATAGCAAACCAAAGTTCCTGCCACTGACCGAAAGCCGCATCAGAGCGCGGCTCTCGGTCGTGACCATTACGTTGGGGTTACAGCAGGTTGTGATTTTCCAGGTAGGCCACCACGGAGTCATAGAACTCCTGGGTGATCTCGTTACGTCCAGCCCACTCTTCCCATTCTGTTCTGGCGATCTCACGGAACTTGAGGCGCTCCTCAGCCGGCAGATCGATGATCTCGATATCCGGATCCTGACGGGCTTCACGCACCACTTCCAGATCGCGGGTCTTGAGCTCGGCGACCATCTCGTAGGCCAGGGCGTCCACGGAGGTCTCGAGCATCGCTTTCAGATCATCCGGCAGGCCATCCCAGATCTCCTTGTTGAGCGAGACTGCAACCATCGGCAGTGAGTGGAAACCGGGATACAGCGGGTAGGGAGCAAAATCGTGCAGGCCCTGGGACTGGTTGGTCGCGAATACCGTGTAGTCGGCCGCATCGATAACGCCCTTCTCGAGACCGGTATAGACCTCGGAGCCCGGCAGGTTGACCGGTGTGGCACCAGCAGCCTCGAAGATGTTGTAGACCATACCTTCCGGGGCACGAATCTTGAGCCCCTTCATATCGTCAATCGAGCGCACCGGACGTGAGGACGGCAACGATTCGAGACCTGTGGCCGCCGCACCGATCAGGTGAACGCCATAGGGTTCGACGAGCTTGTTGTAGAGCTCTTCACCACCGGCATTGTTCATGTAATCAAGAAAGTCGTACGGGTCGCTCCAGGCGCCCACCAGGTTACCGATCATGCCGAACGCCGGGTCCTGACCAGTGAAATAGCTGGGGTCTGTCAGGTGGCCCTGAAGAATACCGCTCTGTACTGCCTGCAGTGTCTGGTTGGCCTGAACCACGGCGTTGACCGGCAGAATCTCGATGGAAATGCGGCCCTGAGACATCTGTTCAACGTTTTCCGCCCAGGCCTTCTTCATCTCGAATTGCGGCTCGCCGGCCGTCTCGGATGTCTGGAAGGTCCATTCGTACTCGGCCGCATTGGCGGTGGTGGCCATGGCGGCGAGGATAGCGGCGCTGAGCGCTGTGAGCTTGGTGCTTGCCTTCATGATTCGGTCATCCTTCTTGTTGATGCGAGGAAATGTCATTGTTGGAGTCGAAGGTCGTCTCGATATGGGGTAACCGCCGTGACAGGCCTTCGAGACCCAGGTCCTGTCCGGTGCGTTCGAGAACCGCAAGCGCTGCTTGCGCAGCCTCTGCGGGCTGACGCAGCCGAATCGCCTCCATCACCCGACGGTGACGATCCATGCTGTCCTGCAGACGGTCCGCACTCTGGTTGGATCGCTCCACCAGCAAGGCGATGGCCGGCTTGAGAACATGGCTGATCTGTGCCCAGACCAGGTTATGCGAGGCATTGAAGATCGCCTCGTGAAATTCCACGTCATACTCATCGTGGGTCTTGCCCTCGAAGCGTAGATCATCGTGCTCCAGCGCCTTGATCATCCCCTGCCAGGCCGTCTCGATCGCCAACAGATCCACCGCCGTGGCATTTTCCGCCGCCAGACGCGCCACAAAGGGTTCCACGGCGACCCGAAAGGCAAATATCTCGCGCTGGATCACCGGGTTGGGATGGGCAAAGCGCGCCAGCCAGTGGCTGACCCGTGGATCAAGCAGATGCCATTTATCAAGTGGCTGGACACGTGACCCCTGCCCCGAGATCCGCGTGATCATGCCTGCCGCCACCAGTACTTGCAGAGCACTACGCACCGTGGAGCGACTGACCTCGAAGGCCTCACAGAGATCGACTTCCCGGGGCAGGAACTCACCCGGAGCGTGCTCACCGGAGAAGATCGCTTCGGCGAGGGCGTCGGCGATATCCGGTCGAGTGCGAGATGTTGGCTTTGTTGTTTGCGGCATTCGTTGTCGTACACCCAGTCGTGGCAGGCCCAATCTGGTTGGATACGTTTTTTAGATCCGGCCTCTTTAGACTTGGCCTCTTTAGACCTCGTCTCGTCAGACATGCATATCATTCTTGTCCGACTTCATACTTGTTATGTCCGACATAGGATCAGATAAATTCCCTACAGATGCCTTTAGACTTTGGTCATGCATCGCGTAGAGGCGATCAGGGTCCTGCCAGACACGCATGTCGACACGGATTCGCTGGAGGTCATGCTTTACATGGCTGCATTTTGTAATAGACTGGTCTATTGCTAGTTGCCTAAGCACAGTTTCCAGTATCGGCTTACGCTGATGACTCATCGTCGTGGCATCCCACCTATCGCTTCTTCACACGACGCAACAGTCAGCCAGACCTGCCCCACAGGAGAGCACTATGCAGTCGAACTTCTACACCATTCGCGAATACCCTCAGGGCACACCTGCCCTCGAGGTATTCGAGCGTCAGCAACAGGAACTGCCGGAGCTGCAGGATGGCGAAGTCCGCATCCGCAACAACTGGCTTTCGGTTGATCCCTACATGCGCGGACGCATGAGCGGCGTTACCACCTACATCGAACCGTTTACCCTCGGGGCACCGCTCGAAGGCGCCGCTGTGGGAGAGGTGATCGAATCACGTGACACTCGCTTCCAGCCCGGCGACAAGGTCAGCCACATGGGCGGGTGGCGTGACGTTGCTCAGTTGTCCGGCGACGCCGTAACCACGCTGCCCGATATCGCGGTTCCCGAACAGGCATACCTCGGTGTACTGGGCATGCCGGGAATGACGGCCTGGACGGGACTCAACACCATTGCCGAAATGCGTGACGGAGATAACGTACTGGTCAGTGCAGCAAGCGGTGCTGTCGGCTCACTGGCGGTGCAGCTGGCCAAGGCCAGAGGTGGCACCGTGGTAGGACTCGCAGGCTCCCAGGCCAAGCGTGACTGGCTGGAGTCCCAGGGCATCAAGGCGGTGGACTATCGCAACCGAACCGCCGAAGAGTTGACCGAGGCCCTTCAAGCGGCCTGTCCCGACGGCTTCGACATCTATTACGAGAACGTTGGCGGTGTCTGCCTCGAAGCCGCTCTGAACTGCCTCAGGGTCGGTGCGCGCATCGCCGTGTGTGGCATGATCTCTCGCTACAACGATACCGAGCCCGCCGCCGGACCAGCCAACCTGGCAATGATCCTGATTCGTCGGGCACGCATGCAGGGCTTTATCGTCTTCGAGCACTGGGACCAGTACCCGCGCTTCATCGCCGAGATCGGCCCCAGAGTGGCCGCGGGAGAGATCAGCTATACCGAAACCGTCCGTGAAGGGCTGGATGCCACTCCCCAGGCATTCCTCGAACTGTTCGAAGGAGCCAATCAAGGCAAGATGCTGGTGCGACTGGATAGCGCCTGAGCATCACTTCCGTTATTAACAAGGTAATCAAATAGCTCATCCTGATCGATTTGATTGTCGTCCGCACCACACTGGCACAGATGCGCGGATCTGCTGGTGTGGTGCGGTCTCGCGTCGGCCTGATGGCCGACGGCGGCACGCCCCTGTGCCGCAATCAACCCAACATGAAAGCATGCCGGGTTAATAACAAGCCCCTCCGAACGACACTTCAGCCCCGCCAACAGCCCCTGCTGGCGGGGCTGATTGTTGCAAGACAAGCGTAGAGACGGTGATCTCGCACCCGCCCCATTGGCAGCCGCGCGGCATACGTCTAACGTAGACGTATCAGGAGTGGAGTCCTCATGCCCGACCATGCACGCATAACTCTGGAAGTGTTCAGCGACCTGCGCTGTCCCTTCTGCTATCTCGAAGAGCCGGAGCTCGACGTGCTCAAGGCGCATTTCGGTGATGACATCAAGATTCGCTGGCGCCCTCTCGAGCTGCGCCCGGAACCAGAACCGGCACTGGCCCCCCATGGCGATTACCTCAACCAGTTATGGCAGGATGCCGTACTGCCGATGGCAGCGGAACGTGGGCTGACCATGCTGCAACCCAACCACCAGCCTCGCTCGCGCTGTGCGCTGGAGGCCGTCTGCTGGGCACAACGTCAATATGGCGATCAAGCTGCTGAACGGTTCAGGTTGGCGCTGTTTCGCGGCTTCTTCGAGAACAGCCTGGATCTTGCCGATCATCAGGCCCTGGCCGCCCACGCAGATCAGTTTGGGCTGGATGGTACAGCGCTGGCGGCCTCTCTCGCCGCAGGCGAGGATACCGAGCATGTGCGCAACGAAAGGCAAGCCGCAGCGGCCCTGGACATTCGCGGCGTGCCAGCGCTGCGCTTCATGATCGATGGTGAGCATGCGGGTGTTCTGGTCGGTGCCCAACCGCGTCGACAGCTGCTGCTGGCGGTGGAGCGGCTACTCGACCTGCTGCGTCAACAGGGAGACGAGACGAACCGATGAACCACGACCCTCGTCCCGTGGTGGTGTTAGGCGGAACCGGCATGGTTGGCCAGACCCTGGTACGTGAACTCTTCTACAGTGGCCAGCAGGTTCGGGTTGCCTGCCGTCGCCCCGTCCTGCCGGCGGATATCGAACCGGGCGACCCCGTTGTCGCCTGTCCTTGCGATATCACCGATACGGAAAGCCTGAAGCCGGTGCTCGAGGGCGCCCGAGCAGTGATCAATGCGGTGGGGCTGTATCAGCAGCATCGTGACATGAGCTTCCAGCAGGTCCATGTCGAAGGTGCCCGGCAACTTGCCTCTCTCGCTCGGGCGGCGGGCGTAGAACAGTATCTGTTGATCTCCGGCATCGGCGCCCGCCTCGACTCGCCCTCTCCCTATGTGCGCAGCCGTGCCGAGGGCGAACAGGCTGTCATGGCCGAGATCGCCCGCGCCATCATCCTTCGCCCGAGCGTCATGTATGGTCCCGGCCAGGGGCTGCTGACTACCCTTTCCCGATTGGCACGGCTGCCGGTGGTTCCGCTGTTCGGCGATGGTCAGGTACGACTGCAGCCGTTGCATGTCAGTGACCTGGCCAATGCCATCAGTCGCTTGACCGCCCGCCCGAATATACCCCTGGCGTCATTCGAGCTGGGCGGCCCTGATGTTCTGAGCTGGAGGCAACTGGTCAGGCTGGTGGCAGATCACCTGGACCGCGACCCACGCCTCGTACCGATCCCCATGGCACTATGGCACGCCCTCGCCATCGGCCTGTCACCGTTGCCTTCGGCCCCGCTGACACGGGATATGCTGTGGTTGCTCGCCGAGGACAACACCGCGAGTCCCGATGTCGCCGGTTTTGCAGAACTCGGCATCACCCCACGCACACTGCGCGAGAGCCTGCCGAACTGCCTGCCGCGCTGACAGGCGGCACGACAGGCAGCCGACGTCACTACTCAATCTCACTTGCCTACGCGGCTCATCAGATCCGGCTGTACTACCTCGATCCAGTAGCCGTCCGGGTCCTTGACGAACACCACGTCCTTCATCTTTCCCTGGTCCGGGCGCTTGATGAACTCCACATCATTGGCATCGAACCAGGCGACGGCGGCGTGCAGGTCAGGGACGCTGAAGCAGATATGGCCGAAGCCCTGAGGCTCAGCGTTGCCATCGTGATAGATGCGCCCCTGCTGCTGCTCGGTGCCCCAGTTGTGGGTCAATTCGAGCAGGCCCGACTGGGAAAACGTCCAGGTAGTGCGCTCAGCAGTCTCCTCCGGCACCTGGTCATCGGCCTCGAGGCAGCCCAGGAAATACAGAGAGAAGTTCATTTCCTCGAAGTCCAGGCGCCGCAACACGCTCATACCGAAGACACGCGAATAGAAGCGCAGCGAGGCTTCGGGATCCTTGACCCGCAGCATGCAGTGGTTGAGGCGAAAGCCACGCGTCTGTGCGGGAGCTGCTTCAACACCGGGATGTGCTTCACCCTGGAGGTGATCACTCATGAAAGACTCCTCAATATCAGTACTGTAAATGGATGATGTCAGTGTGATGGGTGGATCTTGTGATTGTGATGAAAGGGCCCTGCGAGGATGATGCCTGTGCATCAGTGCAGGGCCCGAAAAGTCCGTTGCTCGCCGGGTCAGCCCCCGGCAGCGCGGGTCAGATGACGCCTTCGCGCATCTGCTGGCCAATGAACTCCGCCTGGCGCAGCGCCAGAGAGACGATGGTCAGCGTCGGGTTCTCGGCACCAGAGGTGGTGAACTGACTGCCATCGGAAATGAACAGGTTGTCGATCTCATGGCTCTGACCATGGCCATTGCAGACGCCATCCTCGGGCCGCTCACTCATGCGGCAGGTGCCGAGGTTGTGCGTCGAGGGATAGGGTGGCACCTCATAGACGTCCCGTGCACCGACCGACTCATAGAGTGCCCGCCCCTGAGCATAGGCATGCTGACGCATGGCGATGTCGTTGTCGTGGTCGTCGTAGTGCACATTGGCCACCGGCAGACCAAAGCGATCCACAACGTCACTATTGAGCGTGATGCGATTGGTCGCCTGGGGCATATCCTCCCCCACCAGCCACATGCCGGCCATATGATCGTATTGATCCATCGCCTGCGTAAAGTCCGGTCCCCAGGCTCCGGGATTGAAGAAGGCAGCCATGAACGGCAATCCCAGCGACAGGGTTTCCATCTCATAACCACCGACAAACCCCCGTTCGCGATCATGGTACGATTCATCGGGGATGATACCGGCCATGGTCGTCCCACGGTACATATGGACAGGCTCATCGAAGGTGGCATACACCGAACCGGTCATGTGGCGCATGTAATGTCGACCGACATGCCCGGCACCATTGGCCAGGCCATCGGGGAAACGATCACTGGCGGAGTTGAGCAATAGTCTGGGAGTCTCGATGGAATTGCCGGCCACTGCCACCACCCTCGCTCGTTGGCGCAGCTCATTGCCGTCGGCATCGAAATAGACCACCGCATTGACCCGACCTTGATCATCATGCTCGATGCGTGCCACATGGGATTCCGGCCGCAATTCCATATGACCGGTGGCAATACCGGCAGGCAGTTCCGTGTAGAGCGTCGACCACTTCGCCTGCATCTTGCAGCCCTGGAAGCAGAATCCACGCTGCTGGCAGGCGGCACGACCATCACGCACCGTGCTGTTGATCGCCATGTGTCCGGTGTTGCAGGAGTACCCCAGATTCTGGGCCCCGGCATACATGACCTTGAAGTTGTTGTTCCCCGGCAGCCCCTTGTTGTCATTGGTGCGCGTCACTCCCATGCGCTGTTCCGCACGATCATACCAGGGTGCCAGATCGTCATAGCTCAGGGGCCAATCGAGCAACTCGGCGCCCGCCACTTCGCCATAATGCGTCAGCGCCTGGAACTCATGAGGCTGGAAACGCAGACTGGCGCCCGCCCAGTGGACCGTGGTGCCCCCCACCGACTTGACGATCCATGCGGGGAGATTCGGAAAGTCCGTCGCCAGCCGCCAGCTTCCGGACGTCGTACGCGGATCCAGCCAGGAAAGCTGGCTGAAGGCACCCCACTCATCCGCCAGGAAATCTGCTGCGGTGTGTAGCTTACCGGCCTCCAGCACCACCACATCAACGCCCTGCTGAGCCAACTCATTGGCCAGGGTGCCACCGCCCGCGCCGGAGCCGATCACCACGACAACGCTGTCGTCATCGAGCGCAAAGGTCTTCTGGTCGTCGGTCATGGTCATGATGACCTCTCCTCATCTGTCGCTGTTGTTATGGACGATCGTTATGGACGATCGTTATGGGCGACCGTCATTAACGATGGATATTGACGATGGTTATTCACGATTGCTGTTCACGACGGTTATTCACGATCAACCGTTGTCATTCGCGACGAACCATTGCCAGCCACGAAGACTCACGCCATCAGGCACTCGGTTCCTCGAACGGAAGATAACCGGCCTCGGGCTGAGGCGGGTCCGGCAACCATGTGAGGTCATTGAAGCCCTGGCTCAGATACCCGGGATTCCCCTTCTCGCCTTCATAACCGAAATGGGCAAAGGCCAGAGGGTTGTTGTACAGCGATACCACCGCGTCACCGCGCACCAGTTCGAAGAAGGGAGTACCGGCCATGCTCTGCAGCACCGCAAGACGCTCGTCGTCACCCAACGCCAACCAGTCGCCATCAGCCTGGTCGTCCAGTTCGCTGACACCACTGCTGATCTGTTCGGCTGTTGCGGTATCCGCGGCCTTGCCATCCAGGCTCTTGACCACCAGCGCGTAGACCGCATCCTCGAGATCGGCATGGGGAAACAGTTTCCGCGTCATGGCCAGCAATACTTCGCCCTGACGACTGGTCAGATGATCGAGAGACATCGCCCAGCTACGACTGGGAGCCAATAGCGCAATCGGCCCGGAAGCAAAGGCCAGCGTGCCTGCCAGTACGCCACCACTGGCCTTCAGAAACACGCGGCGGGATACGGGCTTGCGAGATAGGGGTTGGCTTATCATGATTGTTCTCCTCAATGGCGGATCGTCACCAATCCGACGGCTGCAGTTCGCCACGGCAACGAACTCCAGGCCCTGTTGTTACCCTGACCCTGTTGTTATCCTGGCCTGAAGAGGGAGGAATGAGGTAACAGAGGATTACTACGTCGACCATGGTCTAATCAGGGTGGCCTTCTGGACTCACACGGGTGATAGTCAGTAATGACTTCTCTGAAGCGGTGCCAGTTATTGGTGCTACCCGAGCGCAGGAGCCCGCCATGTGCTACATGTATGCCTCTACCGACCCGTCTCGCTATGAGTGCACCACGAGGTCCGTGCGCCTGCAGGGCTGCGTGACCAGCGTGCGTCTCGAAAACGAGTTCTGGGAAATTCTCGAACAGATCGCCAGCGGCCAGCAGCTGTCCACGGCTCAGTTCATCAGCCAACTGCACAGTGAAGTGGTCGCCAGTCGAGGCGAAGTGCCCAACCTGGCCTCGCTGCTTCGAGTGGCTTGTGCGGTCTACCAGCAGAATGAGATTCAACAGGCCTCGGCACCGCGCCGCAGTGTCTTGATGGGATAAGCCCTATAGCGCATGACAATGGCCAGCCTGTCCCAGGCTCGCTACGAACGCCTGCACCGTGGCGACAGGCCGACCAGAGACTAGAGCCATAAGCCTTCCTCCCCCCTCCCTGCCCATCAGCAAATTCCTTCGAGATACACCGGCTTTTCCGATCAGCATTCTCATTACCCTTGTATTCACAGTCGATTCATGAAAAATGGCCCGATCCAGAAACGACGGAATATAACGATATGACTTCTCTCATAGACCTGTTCAACGAACTGGTGTCGGCCGGTAATGGCGTCATCTGGGGCAAACTGCTGATCTACATACTGATCGGTGCGGGCCTGTACTTCACTATCATGACACGCGGTATCCAGTTCCGATTTTTCGGCCATATGTTCTCGCTGCTGCGTGGTTCCCGGAGTGGTGGTGAAGGCATTTCCTCCTTTCAGGCGCTCTCCACGAGTCTTGCTGCCCGTGTCGGTACCGGCAATCTGGCGGGTGTCGCCGTAGCCATCTATCTGGGTGGCCCCGGCGCCATCTTCTGGATGTGGATGACCGCACTGGTCGGCATGGCCACCAGTTTCATCGAGTCGACACTGGCTCAGGCCTACAAGGTCGACCACGGCGACAAGACCTTCCGCGGTGGACCGGCTCGCTATATCGAGCAGGGACTCGGGCAACGCTGGATGGCGGTTGCCTTCTCGGTCTGCCTGATCATTGCCTTCGGTCTGGCCTTCAACAGTGTGCAGTCCAACTCCATTGCCCAGGCCATGGATCAGGCCTTCGGCATCCCCACCTGGGTGGTCGGCATTGTGCTGGTCGTAGTGGTGACGCCGATCATCTTCGGTGGCCTGCGCTCCATTGCCAGGGTTGCCGAGCTGATCGTGCCGATCATGGCACTGTTCTACCTGGCCATTGCTCTGTTCGTCGTCGCCACCAATATCAGTGAGCTGCCTGGCGCACTGGCGCTGGTCTTCAACAGCGCCTTCGGCCTGGAAGAAGCAGCAGGGGGTGCGGTCGGTTATGCCGTTGCCCAGGCCATGATGCAAGGCATCAAGCGCGGCCTGTTCTCCAACGAGGCCGGCATGGGCTCGGCTCCCAACGTCGCCGCCACCGCCACCACCAGCCCCAATCATCCGGCGGCCCAGGGCTTCATGCAGATGCTCGGTGTGTTCTTCGACACCCTGGTGATCTGTACCGCCACCGCTTCGGTGATCATTCTCTCCGAGCCGGCACTGCAGGACGGCGATTCGCCCAATGGCATTCAGCTGACTCAGATTGCCCTGTCCGAGCACGTTGGCTCCTGGGGAGCCAGCTTCGTGGCCATCGCCATTCTGCTGTTTGCCTTCACCTCATTGATCGCCAACTACTCCTACGGCGAGTCCAACATCGAATATATCGCCGGGGAACGTCGATCCAGACCGGCAGTACTGGTATATCGACTCGCTGTACTGGCCATGATCATGATCGGCGCAGTCGCCCAGCTCAAGACCATCTGGAACTTTGCTGACCTGTCCATGGGCATGATGGCGCTGATCAACCTGATCGCCATTCTGCTGCTGTCACCACTGGCCTTCGCCATCTTCCGCGACTACGAGCGACAGCTGAAAGCCGGTGTCGAGCCAACCTTCGACCCGAGCCAGTTCCCGAAACTGGCCAACAAGGTCGACTCGAGCGCCTGGCCGACACCGCCCAGAGCGGAATCCCGAGACTGACAGGCAGTTTCCATGCCCCAGCCTCGAGAAAGGGGCCATGGCTTACGCCACTATCAGTCTCAACACCATCAACACCAACGCCACGACCAGGGTCGTGGCGTTGGTGTTTTTCGGCATCGCAAACTCAAGCCACAGAGCCAGACCGAGTACCGCCTCATGACGGATTCGTCAGGACAGTGTCCTCCTGCTCCTGCCCCAGACCGTCGGCGAGAAAGTCCAGCAGCGCCCTGACCGAGGGTAGTTGTCCCCGGCGACTGGGATATACCGCGTGCACTATACCGGCCCGCGGCTCCCAGCCCGGCACTACATCCACCAGCTGCCGACGCTGCAGATCGACTCCGGCACTGACCAGCGGCAGACGAGCCACTCCCTGCCCTTCCAGGCAGGCACGATGCAGCAAGCGCACATCGTCGGTGATCAAGCGTGGCTGATGGGTGACTTCACAGCGTTCACCATCCGGGTTTTCGAGACACCAGCGGTGGCGATGGTTCAGTTCGTCGAAATCCAGGCTGGGCCATAGTGCCAGGTCCTGTGGCGACGACGGCATTCCCAGTTGTTCCACCAATGAGGGGGCGGCCAGTATCCGCTCAGGGCTCCGTGACAGCACCTTCAAGATGAGATCGGAGTCTTCCAGCGGCGGATAACGCACGCGGATCGCCAGATCGAAGCCCTCGCGAACCACGTCCACACGCCGACTGGTCGCCACTACATCCAGCTGTATCTGCGAACATTCGTGCATGAACCGGGTCAACAGGGGCGTGAACAACGCCTCCAGTAGGCTGGGGGGGCAGCTCAAGCGAATACGGCCACGCGGCTCGGCCCGATGGCGCGCCACCACTTCCTCCGCGGCCTCCGCCTGCCACAACATCTCTCGGCAATGCCGGTAGAACATCTGCCCCAGTTCGGTCACCACGAACTGACGTGTCGAGCGGTGAATCAAGCGCACGTCCAGACCCGCCTCCAACGCCGCGATACGGCGGCTCAAGCGAGACCTTGGCATGCCCAGAGCCCGCCCGGCAGCGGCGAAGCCGCCATGGTCGACCACCTGCGCGAAGTAATAGAGATCATTGAGATCCTGCATGGACCCTACTCGGCTGATTACCCTTGAATGGATTGTCCCAAAAATAGAACAATGAGTTGTAAAACCACTATCTACCCGCCCTATTGTTGCACGACTAATATGGATGGCAAAGGAGACGGGCGTGGTCCCTCTCCCGCAGATGAAAGGAGAACATCATGACCAATAAGCAGATCATCGCCGTCCATGGCGCGCCTCACGGCCACTGGGTGGGTGACGGTTTCCCGGTCCGCTCCCTGTTCAGCTACGACCGCTTCGGCGCCGAGCGTATCAGCCCATTCCTGCTGCTCGATCATGCCGGCCCATGGCGCTTCACCCCCGCCAGCAAGCCTCGCGGCGTCGGTAGCCATCCACATCGCGGCTTCGAGACAGTGACCTTCGTCAGCAAGGGAGAGGTTGCCCACCGCGATTCAACCGGCGCTGGCGGCACCATCGGGCCGGGCGAAGTGCAGTGGATGACGGCAGGCGCCGGCATCATCCATGAGGAATTCCATTCCGAGGCCTTCACTCGAGAAGGCGGTGACATGGAAATGCTCCAGCTCTGGGTCAATCTACCGGCGCGTGACAAGAACACACCGCCGTCCTATCAAACCCTGACGCAAGAGCAGATTCCCGAGGTCAGCCTCGGCGACGGTGTCGGCAAGCTACGCGTGGTCGCGGGTGACTACCAGCAGATCAAGGGGCCAGCCAGAACCTTTACTCCGGTCAATGCCTGGCAGGTTAGCCTGACACCCGGTGCCGAGATCGAGTTGACGATGCCCGAAGGCCATACCAGCCTGATCGTGGTACAGGAAGGTACCGTGCTGGTACAGGGTGAATCTCTGGCGCGCGCATCGGACCTGGTGGAACTGTCCCGCGACGGCCAGCAGGTAACGGTCAGCGCCAACAACGAAGTCCACCTGATGGTTCTGAGCGGTGAGCCGATCGATGAGCCGGTGGTCGGCCATGGCCCCTTCGTGATGAACAGCGAAGCAGAGATCCGTGAGTCCTTTGAAGCATTCCAGCAGGGCCGTTTTGGCGCGCTGGCAACCGGCGAGGCGTAACAGGCGCCTTGCCCGCCCCACCGCTCTCCGGCGGTGGGGTTCTCCCCTCGACTCCTCTGGAGGTGCATCATGAACAAGCCCTATGTTCGACTCAACAAGGACGACGTCGCAGTACTGATGGTCGACCACCAGGCAGGACTGCTGTCACTGGTCAGAGACTTCGAAGCTGACGCATTCAAGAACAATGTGCTGGCACTGGCCGATATCGCGAAATTCTTCGACCTCCCGACGATCCTCACCACCAGTTTCGAGGATGGCCCCAACGGGCCATTGGTCCCCGAGCTCAAGGAGACTTTCCCACAGGCGCCCTACATTGCCCGTCCAGGGCAGATCAATGCCTGGGACAACGACGACTTTGTCGCCGCGGTGAAAGCAACCGGCAAGAAGCAACTGCTGATTGCGGGTGTCGTCACCGAGGTCTGCGTAGCCTTCCCGGCACTGTCTGCCATCGAAGCAGGTTATGACGTCTTCGTGGTAACGGATGCCTCGGGCACCTTCAACCCGGTCACCCGTGATGCCGCCTGGCAGCGCATGAGTCAGGCAGGTGTACAGTTGATGACATGGTTTGCTGTCGGTGGCGAGCTGCACCGTGACTGGCGCAATGATATTGAGGGCTTCGGCGGCCTGCTGGCCGGCCATCTGCCAGCCTACTCGAACCTCATGCAGAGCTATGAGCAACAGGCTCGATAGGGTTTCGACGAGACCACCCCTGAAGCCACTCGGATCTCCCGGGTGGCTTCTGCGTCTCTGAGCTGCACACCAAGACAGTATCAGGCTATCCTCAACTGGCGATTCACTCGAGGGACGACCATGAGCATTCACGAAACGCCTACCCGAGTCTCTGCATCCCGCGACTGCCCAATCATCGAGGGTCGGCACCAGATCCAGCGCATCAGCTCCCGCGAAGCCGACGTGGGAGGGCTTCCCATTCACCGCGCCATGCCCACCCGCGAACGACGGACCATCGGCGCCTGGTGCTTTCTCGATCATGCCGGCCCCAGCATCCTGCGCGAAACCTGCGACGCGAAGCCCGGCATGGACGTGAAACCCGGCATGAAGGTGGGCCCCCACCCGCACACCTGCCTGCAGACCTTCACCTGGATGCTCGAAGGAGAAGTCCACCATCGAGATAGTCTCGGCAGCGACCAGGTAATTCGGCCGGGACAGGTCAATCTGATGACCGCCGGTTACGGCATCAGCCACACCGAAGTCAGCCTCGACAACTCGCCACGTCTGCACGCAGCCCAGTTGTGGATTGCGCTACCTCATGAGCAGCGTCATACCCAGCCACGATTTGACCACTACCCGGCGTTGCCCCGCTGGCATCGCGATGGCACAGACTTTACGCTGCTGATTGGTGAGTTCGAGGGCCACGAGGCCCCTACCTTGAGCTTCTCACCACTGGTCGGGGTCGACATCGTCGGCAGCAACAGTGGTATCGTCCTGCCTCTGCGCGACGACTTTGAATACGGCATTCTGGTCCTCGAGGGCAGTGCCAATCTCGATGGAGAGCTCCTTGCCACCGACGAGCTGGCCTACCTGGGCATGGGCCGCCAGCAACTGGAGCTACACCTGAACACCGATGACCAGGCATCGGGAAGCAAACCGGCGCGAGTACTGCTGATCGGCGGCGAACCGCTGGAGAGCAATATCCTGATGTGGTGGAATTTCGTCGGCCACAGCCGGGAGGAGATCATCACCGCCCAGCACGACTGGGAAACCGCCAGCGACCGCTTCGGTAGTGTTCCCGGTTGGCAGGGCGAACGACTGGAAGCCCCACCGATTCCATGGAAACAAGGCTAGAACTCACATCGAGTATCACCCATCAACAGGAGCCATGCATGAGCCAATCCCCACGTATTCTGGTCTTCGCCGGTAGTGCCCGAGAGACATCCTTCAACAAGCGTCTGGCAAAGCTGATGGCATCGCGTATCGATGCGCTGGGAGGTCAAGCGACCTTCATCGATCTGCGTGACTATCCCATGCCTCTTTATGACGGAGACCTGGAGGATGGTGAGGGCCTGCCCGAGAACGCCCGCCGCCTCAAGCAGCTGTTCATCGAACACCAGGGCCTGGCGATCGCCTCCCCTGAGTACAATGGCTTCATCACTCCGTTGCTCAAGAACACCATCGACTGGGTCTCGCGTCCGGACGGTGATATCGGTGGTCTGGTGCCCTACGAGAACAAGATTGCCGCCATCAGCGGCGCCTCTCCCGGTGGCCTCGGCGGGCTACGCGCCCTGCCGCTGGTGCGCCAGTTGCTCAGCAACGTCGGCGTTACCGTACTTCCCAACCAGTTGGCCATTGGTGGTGCGTCGAAAGCCTTTGATGACCAGGGACAACTGGCCGACGAGGGGCAGGCGAAGACCCTTGATGCTATCTGCCAGCGATTGATCGATACTCTGGCGCGTCAACAGGGCTGACAGAACGCAGGGCCAGAAACGAAAGCGCCCGTGATCCTTCGATCACGGGCGCTTGTTCGTTGCAATGGCGAAGAATCAGGCGTTCGCAGGTTTGTTGCCGAGCGGAACTTCCACGGCTTCCATCCGCTTGCGCTCCTCGGAGATCTTCTCCAGCGCCTGCTCAGCGCTGAGTCGTGAAGCCGGCGTCAGCAGGCTGACCACAACACCGGCCAGAGCCGAGAGCACCACCGACGGAATTACCGGGTTACCCCAGAAGGTCTTCCAGTCCGGCATCACATACAGCATGACCAGCGAAGTGATCGATGCCACGACCAGCGAGGCCAGTGCGCCCTGCCAATTGTAGCGAGGCCAGAAACGTCCCAGCACACCGCAGACGAACAATCCCGAGAGTACCGTAGAGACCATGCTGGTGATGTACTTGATGACATTGTCCGAAGACAGTGCAAAGGCCAGCGCCAGACCGATAGTGAACACCAGCCCGAAGCGGGAAAAGCGCACCACATTGCCCGCCGAGGGCGCACGTCCCTTGAACAGCACATAGACATCACGAATCAAGGTGGTCACACCGGCAATCGCATCACTACTGGCACTCGACATGGTCGCCGACAGGCCAGCCACCAGCAACAGCAGGCCGAGCCACAACGGCAGGACTTCGGTAGCCAGATACGGGAAGGCGAAGTTGGTGTTCTCCAGATTCGGATTCAGCGCATAGGTGGCCATACCGATAATCGCCGGCACGATGGAGAATGCCATGTACAGCACACCGGTCACCAGGAAGGAGCGACGTACAGAGCCCACCGAGGCGCCGGAATAGATCCGCTGACGGAAGGACGGCGTTGACAGCACACCGACTGCGATGACCGCGGACAGCGAGATCGCCGGAATCAAACCGATCTTGTCGACGCCGAGGAAGCTCAGCGCCGCAGGATCCATACTCGACGTCATCGCCGAGAAGCCACCCGCATCGACCACGGCCACCCCGGCCATGAGGAAGAAGCCGACGAACAGTACGATTGCCTGGACGGTATCGGTCCAGACCACCGCCATGTACCCACCGATGACACAGTAGACACCGAAGCCCAGGGCCACGATCAGCTTGGCCTGCCAGGCCGGGATATCGGCCATCCATGCCAGATACAGGCCACCACCGAGAATATGCGCCCCCAGCCAGCCGATACAGGCGACATAGATCAACAGCGCGACCACGTTGCGCACGATACGGTTGGCACCGACGTAGTACGACAGCTCCTCACTCATGGTCATGAAGCGCAAGCGCCTGACACCAGAGAAGCACAGCGCCAACAGCAGCACGCCAATGGCACCACCGATGCCATAGAGCGCGCCGCCCCAGCCATTGGCGTAACCAAAGCCTACCGCTCCCATGCTGGAGCCGGTACCGACCATGGTCGCCACAGTGGTACCGATGGTCAGGAAGATCGGGACGCCACGTCCGCCGAGCAGAAAATCGTCACCGGAACCGCGATCATTGCGCGAGATCCACCAACCAAACAGGATCATTCCGACGATATAGACAAAGAAAGTGCCGAGGAAAAGATGACTGTTCATACAGACCTCTTATACTTGTTGTCCCGGTCGTTGCCGCGACCGGGGCAGTAGACATTTGCCGTTTGCTGTTCCTGGCGTCGGGTCCTTGCCGGGACCCGACGCCCCCTCTTGCTTGTCGTCCTGCCGTCCAGTCACGCTCCCTGCTGACAGCGCGAGACGATTTACGCGCGATCGGCGCGATAGCAGGTCAGATCCACCTCGACCTTGCAGTCGACTACCAGGTCCTGAACGCTGCAGATACGTGCCGGCGGATTGTCCTTGAAGAATTCCGCGAAAACCTTGTTGAAGGATTGGAAGTAACGCGCATCGGTAAGTACGGCGGTGACATGCACCACATCTTCCACGCCATAACCAGCTTCCTTCGCGATGGCGAAGCAGTTCTCGAAAGCCAGACGGGTCTGCTCGATGATGCCGCCCTCGACCACCTCACCGTCGGTCATCGGGGTCTGGCCGGACACCTTCAGCCAACCGCCCGCTTCCACAGCACGGGAGAACGGCAGTTTCTGTCCACCAGTGCCCACGCCACCTTCAGCGCCATAACGTTTAATACTCATGAGTCGTTTCCTTGATTACGGAGGGAGTTTCCGGGATGGGTTTGCGGCGTTGCCGAGAGCCGCTGGGTGCGACGCAACATGCGCCCTGCCCGCGCCTCACGCGCAACACCATCGATGTATGACGTAACGCCGTTGACGACCACCCGCACAATGCCTGCCGCAGGTGAGATCGGCGTGTCGAAAGTGGCCGTGTCCTCGAGCGCATCGAGGTCGAACAGCACCAGATCGGCGAAGGCCCCCTGACGAATTTCACCGCGATCCTCGAGGCCAAAAGTGGCCGCCGACAGTCCAGTCATCTTGCGAACTGCCTCGGGCAGCGGCATCAACTCCAGATCACGGCTGTAGTGCGCCAGCACACGCGGGAACGCGCCCCATAGACGCGGGTGCGGATGCGGATCATTGGGCAACCCATCCGAACCGACCATGGCCAGCGGATGCGTCAGCACCTGACGCATGTCGTCTTCGCTCATGTTGTGGTAGACCGCGCCAGCCGGCTGCAGACGACGTGCCGCATCCATCAGCGACAGCCCCCAGTCGGCGGCGATGGCCTTCAATGCCCGTCGCGCCTGCTCGGGGTGCGGCTTTGACCAGGTGATGGTGATGGCGATCTCATCAGTGACCTGACCCAGATCCAGAGTTGAGGACCCTGCGGTGTAGGGATAACAGTCACAGTGCACGCGCTGCTGTCGGGAAGCCTCCTCGAGCTGCTTCAGTGCTCGTGGAGCCTGGCCCCAATTGCCGGCACCAGCACACTTGAGGTGGGAAATCACCAACGGCGCCCCGGCCTTGCCGGCGGTGGCGAAGGCCTCGTCCATGGCGTCTGCCTGACCGGCAAATTCATCACGCAGATGGGTGGTGTAGATGCCCCCGGCACTGGCGACCGCCTCGGCCAGCGGCAGTACCTCGGAGTCTGGAGCATGGAAGGCATTGCGGTAGGCCAGCCCGGTGCTCAACCCCAGGGCACCATCGGCAAGCGCCTGCGCCAGTGCTGAGCGCATCGAGGCGACCTCGTCATCACTCGCCGGGCGCATGAAGTCATCCATCACCTGGCTGCGCAGACTGGTATGGCCAATCAATGCGGCCACATTGACCGCCGGCTGGGCCTGGTCCACTGCCTCGGCATAATGAGCGAAGCTGGGATAGGCGAAGTCATCGACATCGCCCAGCAGGTTCATCGGGTCCGGCACCTCATCACGCAGTTGCACCGGCGAGGCGCTGATGCCGCAATTGCCGACGATAACCGTGGTCACCCCCTGGCTGAGCTTGGGCAGCATTTCGGGGGTACGAATCACATTGGTGTCATCGTGGGTATGCACATCGATGAAGCCAGGTGTCAGCACCAGACCATGAGCCTCCACCAGCTCATCGGCGGTATGCTCTCCCAGCTCACCGATGGCGGAAATTCGATCGCCCTGTATCGCGACATCGGCAACCAAGGGCTCGCTGCCCTTGCCGTCCAGTACCGTCGCTCGGCGAATCAACAGGTCATGGTGCATATTCAGTCTCCAAGCGGCTGGCGATCATCGCCACCACGATGAGCGTCCAGCGTGATCTTCAAGCGCCGCAGCTTGTCGCGTGCACGGTCGCGGTGACGCATGGCCAGCTCCAGCGCCAGCACGTCAATGGCAGCCATCAGCGCATAGCGCGATGCCGAGGGGTGGTGAATCAGGTCGGTTTCACGGGTGACAATGGGCAATGCCACATCGGCGCTGGCCGCCAGTGGCGAGCCAATGGCGGTGATGGCGATCACTTCGGCACCGTACTGGCGAGCAATTCGCGCAGATTCGACCATCTCCGGCGTATAGCCTGAAACCGACAACACCACCACCACATCCTCGGGATCCAGGGTCGACGCCACCATGCGCGGCAACAGGCTTTGCGGATAGGCACTGACCGCATAACCAAGACGCACCAGTCGGAACTGGAACTCCTGGCACATCACACTGGAGCCACCACCACTGCCGAAGACCAGAATCTGGCGGGCCTTGTCCAGCCGTTCCACCGCACCGGCGATATCCGCCTGCAGCAGCAACTCACGGTTGGTGGCCAGTGTCTGGGTGGCGATGTCATAAACCACGCCGGGACCATCGGCAGGATCGGCATCCTGAATGAAGCGACGCCCGGCAGCGAGGGCCCGGGTCAGGCGCGTCTTCAAGTCGCGCACATTGCTGCAACCGACCGAGCGCGCAAAGCGTGTCACCGTCGCCTCACTGACCCCTGCACGCCTGGCGATATCGGTGATGCTGGCTTCGGAGATCAAGTCGATGTCCTCGAACACCAGCTCCGCCACCTTGCGCTCCGACTCGCTCAGCGAGCCTGCACAGGCAGTGATGCGTGACAGGATGTCGATCTGCTCGCTCACGTGTTCCTTCCTTTCATCGCTCGGATGTGCGGCCTGCGAATTGGTTGCTACCCATCGGCTCCCGGGGCAGATTCCAGTGCCCGGCAAGACCATTCTCGACAAGAGCGTTCTCACACAGAACAGGGTAGATCGTGATAACCACGTTATGTTAGTTTCTAACACATCGCAAACGAAGCATGAAAGTTTTCGACAAAAGTTCAAGGACAACACGTTAGGCGAGCTTACCCGGCTCAGCACTGATCCATGTCAGGGACATCGCCCCATGCTGACGCCAGCCGCGACAGACCTGACCGCAGACAGCACAATGCTGGCCGGGGCCGCTCCTCAAGCGGCATTCTCTACACTCTTGATCAGCACTGATCTTGATCACCATCACTGCAGGTACTTGCCATGGCACACGACAGCGCTCGAATCGACTCCCGGGGAGGCCACAAGGGCACTCTGGAAAGCGGCCGCAACCTGCTGGCAGACGTCAGTCTTCCGGCAGCGATCATCAAGCAATCACCGCTGGCGCATAATCTTGTCTGGATGCAGCACTTCGCCGAGCACCACCAAGCGCATCTCGCTCCCCACGGCAAGACCACCATGACCCCGGAGCTGTTCCGTCGTCAGTTGGAAGCTGGTGCCTGGGGTATCACCCTCGCCACCCTGCCCCAGTGTCGTGCTGCCTTCGCCGAAGGCGTCGAGCGCCTGTTGCTGGCCAATCAGTTGGTGGGGCGTGCCAACATGGCGATTGCCGCGGACCTGATCCGTGCGGGTGCCGAGCTGTACGTGACCGTAGACAGTGTCGAGAATGCCACCCAGCTTGGTGAATTCTTCTCCGCTGCCGGCCTGGAATTGCTGACGCTGGTGGAAATCGGCGTGGACGGTGGACGTACCGGCTGCCGAAGCGACGAAGATACACTGACGCTGGCGCGGAAGATTGCCAAGCAGCCGGGGCTGGTGCTGGCAGGTCTGGAAGGCTATGAAGGTGTCGTACACGGTGACGACCCGATTGCCGGGATTCGTGCCTATGCACAGCGCATGGTAGCCAATGCCGAAGCCCTGGCGAGTGAAGGCCTGATTGGCGTGGAGCAACCGATCATCACCGCTTCGGGCTCGGCCTGGTACGATCTGATCGCCGAGGAATTCCGTGATGCCGGCCTGCAGGGGCACTTCGCTCCGGTGCTGCGTCCCGGTTGCTATGTGGTCCATGACCACGGCATCTATCGCGAGGCTCAGCAGGGCGTACTGTCGCGTCGCCCCGATCTCCACGAGGGACTACGCCCGGCACTTGAAGTCTATGCCCAGGTACAGTCACTGCCGGAGCCTGGTATGGCGATCGTTGCCCTCGGCAAGCGAGATATCGGCTATGATCTGCCGCCGGAGGCCCTCGCACGCTATCGAGAGGGAGGCAGCAGTGACGGTGTGCTGGGCGTGGACGGCTGGAAGGTGGTCAAACAGATGGACCAGCATACCTTCATCGAACTGCCGACGGGTGAGCATGATATCCAGGTCGGCGACATTGTCGCCTTTGGCGCCTCCCACCCCTGCATGACCTTCGACAAGTGGCGTCAGATTCACCTGGTTGATGATCAACTTCAGGTCGTCGAAAGCTGGGAGACTCGATTCTAGATTGTCAGGAGCCGGTTTTCAGGACCGGCTGCCAGATCCCAGTGCCAGCGTGATCGGCCACGGGCCATCCGTCACCGAACGGATGGCCCTGCTGACTGAACACCCGAACCAGGGTTAGTCTCGAAGCGCCGCCTCTGGCCTGACAATATCGTCACCGATCCGACAGCATCGCGACAGGAATCTCTTCTGCTCCGACGAAGCGGTAACGCGTTACCCGACCATCACTGTCGTACTCCACAGAAAGGCCACCTCGCTCTTCCCACACCTGCATCATCGCCCTGACGCCATCCTCGGATAGCGCGAAGTGCCGTGCCAGCTCACTGACGCTCGCCGATTGTCGCTCCTCGATATAGGCCTTGAGTGCCAGCAGAATCATCGTCTTCTCTCACACACTCAACGAAAGCTCCTGTAGGCGTCGCCCATAGCACCTCAGCGTCAGGAACCAGGCAACAGACAGCGCGGCGAACACCAGCCCCCAGATCACTGCAGATCGCCACATCACTTCCACCATGCTGAACTGGTAGTAGAGCGTCGATACGCCATAGGCGACAAACAGCGTCCAGGTCACGATGAATAGCGCGTAGCGGCGGCCGAATTCACGAACATAGGCGCCAATGGCAGCTACACAGGGGGTATAGAGCAGAACGAACAGCAGATAGGCCATCGCTGCGCTGGCACTGGGAAAGTGCTGCTGTAGATTGCCGTAGATCGAGACATCGACCTGCTGCTCCTCGGCCGCCAGGGTCGGGTCATCGACGTCTCCGACCTCGACCCCGATGGGGTCGGCATAATCCAGGTCACTGAAGTTCTGCGGGATGGTGGCTACTGCCTCCTGCAGTCTTGTCCATGGATCGTATTCTGCCGCCTCATCCTGAGGTGGGCCATAGAGCTCGTTGAGCGTCCCCACCAGTACTTCCTTGGCGAAGATGCCGGTCACCAGGCCCACCGTGGCCTGCCAGTTGTCCTGCTCGATCCCCATCGGTGACAGAACCGGGGTAATTCCTCGTGCAATCTCGGCCAGTAGCGAATTGCTGTGTTGATTCCGGGCGAAGGAGCCATCCATGCCGATGGAGTTGATCATACTCAGGCAGGCCACCACCAGAACGATGGTCTTGCCCGCCCCCAGCACAAAGCGCTTGAGCTTCTGCCAGGTCTTGAGCAACACATTACTGACAGTGGGAAACTCGTAATCCGGAATTTCCATCACGAAGCTGCTGTTGACACCCGGGTACAGCGTGTACCGCAACAGAAGCCCGGTCATGATCGCCACCAGAATGCCAACCAGATAGAGCAGAAAGACCACGTCCTGCCCGTTTTCCGGGAAGAAGGCCACGGCAAACAGTGCATAGACCGGCAGTCGTGCTCCACAGGACATGAACGGTACCATCGCCGCCGACAGGCGACGCTCGCGCTCATGGTCAAGGTTGCGCGTTGCCATCACCGACGGCACATTGCAACCGAAGCCAAGCACCAGCGGTACAAAGGCCTTGCCGGGCAGGCCAACCTTGCGCATGAGCTTGTCGAGTACAAAGGCCGCCCGAGCCATGTAGCCGGAGCTTTCCAGCAACGACATGCACAGGTAGAGACAGGCAATCACCGGAATGAAGGTTGCCACCGTCCGTACACCACCACCAAAGCCATCCGCCAGTAGAGTGACGAGCCACAACGGCAGGATGCCATCGAACAGGAAATGCACGCCATCGACCAATAGTGTGCCGACACTGATATCAAAGAAGTCGACGAAGGCACTGCCGAAATCCACCGCGAACATGAACATGACGTACATGACGCATAGAAAGATCGGCAGGCCAAGCCAACGATTCATGACGATATTATCAATACGATCGCTTAACCGGCGGCTCAACCGCCCTCTCTGATGGCGAACAGAAGTCACCAACTCATGAATAAAGCTGTAGCGGACATCGGCAACAACAACATCAACATCGACCTGGCTCAACAACTCTTCACGAATCAGTTTGGCCTGCTGGTACCCGATAATGGATAGCTCGGAAAGACTGGAATTCTGTCCCTCGATAAACCGCAACACATGACTTCGCTTGGTCAAGTTGGTCGGATAACCTTCGAGATGCAATTGAATGCCATCAATGGCGGGTTCCAGTTGTTCGCCATAATCCAGTTGAAAGGAGTAGCCTGTCTGCTTTCGAGTAATAACCTGCTTGATCCTATCCTTCAATGATCGAACATCGTCTGGCTCATGAGCGCTGAGCGCAATGACCGGGCAACCCAGATGCTGCTGTAACCTCGTGATATCAAGCTTCTGCTGCTGGCGAGCAACTACATCCATCTTGTTGAGCACCACCAACATGGGGCGCCCCGACTCGAGAAGCTGTAGCGTCAGATACAGGCTGCGTTCCAGGGTACTGGCATCGACAACGTTGATGATCAGGTCTGCAGGAAGGCTTTCAATGGCACTGACGGCGATGGACTCATCCAGAGTATCAAAGCTCTGGTCACCGTTGAGGTGGTAGACACCGGGGAGGTCAGTAATTTCGAAATGGCAACTATCGTGATCGAACCTTCCGACTTTCTTGTCGACGGTAACACCACTCCAGTTTCCGACTCTTTGCCTCGCCCCCGTCAACTTATTGAATATTGTTGATTTACCGCTATTGGGATTTCCGATAACAAGAATTCTAAATGTCATTGCTCAATTCCACCTGAATCCTCTCCGCTACTTCACATTGCAAGGCGACATCAACACCTCGAAAGCGGAGCATGATCGGATCTCCAAGTGGTGCTCTACGAATCATCCTTATTGATGTATCCGGGAGTAACCCCATGATCATCAATTTCTTGCGCACCATCGGTTGTAGCCTCGACATTTCCTTGACGATGGCAGACTGATTCGGCTTCAAGTCAGACAGTCTCATACTCGAACACCAATGATAATAATTATCATCGATGATCCTACCACAGAGAGACTTTTTCGCACCGACTAATGATCATTCCGCGTTTTTCCCGGCGAGTTCTTGATCCAGATCAACAGAAACGACATATACTGTCACACAAATGCAACAATTCGCTCTTCAGAAGCCGTCCATTCCCTGTCCACGCACTCAATGAAAAGCGTCCAACGACAAGCCATCAGAGAAGGCAGCTCAGCCAACAGATACAACGACGCAGCCCCGGCATGTGCCGGGGCTGCGTCCATTGCGGGTATCGAGGTGTCGGGTCAGAACTCGCGTCCGAGCAACGCCTCGTCAAAGGGATAGCGTGACAGTTTCTCGATCCCGGTGTCGGTAATCAGTACTTCTTCTTCCAGCTTCACGCCATCCGCGGCACCGACCTCACCGATGTAGCTCTCCACCGAGACCACCATGCCGGGCTCGAGGACGCCATCCTTCGAGAACCGGTCGAAATCCATGTGATGGGCGACCAACGGGGTTTCGCCATGCATGCCAACCCCATGGATGATCGACGGATAACGACGATCAAGGAAGCGCTCGGGAATCTTCCATGCCTGCTCGGCCAGCTCACGATAACTCAGCCCCGGTTTGAGCAGATTCATGTTGTGATGCACCTGCTCCCAGGCCATGCGGTACAGGCTTCGTTGGTAGTCGCTGGGGCGGCTGGGGCCGACATGGAAGGTGCGCGAGAAGTCGGAGTAGTAGCCATGGCAGCCGATGGTATCAGTGTCCAGGGCCACCAGCTCGCCAGGACGAATCACACGATCACTGGCTTCGTTGAACCAGGGGTTGGTGCGTGGACCGGAAGACAGCAGACGCGTCTCGATGAACTCGCCGCCCTGCTTGATCACGTTGCCATACATGATGGCGAACAGCTCGTTCTCGGTAATGCCCGGCTTGATGGCTGCCTCGACCTCGGCCACCGCAGCTTCACTGGCGGCCATCGACTGCGCCAGGCAAGCGACTTCTTCAGGCGTCTTGATGCGACGACAATGCAGGGTGTCCTGCATGCAGTCGAACACCTCCAGTCCCTGCGCCTCCAGCGAACGTGCCAGGTTCAGGGCACAGCGATCCAGGCCAACCTTGCGGCTGCCACGCCCGTGCTCTTCAACCAGTTCGGCAATCTCGACGCCAAAGGGGTCGGATGACAGGTTGTCGCGCTGATTGACCGCCGACCACACCACCTTGGAAGTACGTGCCTCATCGATGGTCTCGAGCCAGGTCGAGACATGGGCGCTCCCCGGATATTCGAACAGAATCACCGGGCCCTCGATCGGCACATAAATGTAGCGCGTCGAGTTACGCAGGAAGTACCCGAACATATTGCGCGAGCCAGTGGCATAACGCTGATTGTTGGGGTCGAACAGCACCACCGCAGCATAGCCCTGCTCCGCCATCATGGCGCGCAGTCGCTGTAGTCGACCAGCGCGCAACTGTAGGGGATCAAAGGCGGTGGGAATGCTGTCACCATTGGCCATGGGTGCCGAGGGAACGACCGGAATCCGGTCCGGCTCCTGGTCCGTCAGGTTCTCGAAATCAACGATGCTCATGTCAGGTCCGTATTTCCGTTGTAGGGGTGCTTACCGTTGCATGGAAGGTCACGACAGCGGGGGCTATTGATGTCAGTCCACCAGCTTGTCACTGCGCTGCATGCCCTCGGCCAGCAGCCTCTCGTGAATCGGTGCCATGCGACCGAAGATACGTTGGGCGCGCTCCGGGCGGCCGATGAAACCCGGCTCGCTGGCATAAGCGAAGATCACCGTGTGCCGCTCACGCTCGCCTTGCACCGGCGTGACACGATGCAGGGAATAACGGCCGAAGAAGACCTGCAGGTCTCCCGGCTGGAGATCCAGCGAGCGAACTCGTGAATGATCCCCGTCCAGCACCTGCTGCACCTGCTCGAAGTTCTCACTCTCGGGGTTGCGGATGCCGGGAACATATTCGAAGGTCCCCCCACCATGGGAACAACGTGTCATCATGGTGACGATGAACTGGTTGGTGTCGTAGTGCCAGGGATGCTGACAGCCCTCGCGCAGCACATTGACCACCAGATCCGCCAGAGGATCGGCGTAGGGATGAATCTCGTCCATTCCCACCACCGACGCGACAAAGCGCTGAAAGTTGGGGTTCTGGTAGACCTGGCGGAGAATGGTGTCATGATCGATACGATCACCGGCAACAAAGCCATTGGTACGGTCATCGAATCGGTTGAGCGGGTGCGAGGCGGGCCTGGTCTCGTCGCCCGCATTGTTGTAGGGGTTGGTCTCGGTCTGGTTGTAGTGAGCATCCGGAGACAGACGCTCGGTTTCCCGCTCGAGAACCTCCAGCGCCTCCTGGGGCACGAAGTTCTTGAGCACGACACAGCCGTCCTCGTTCAACTGCTGACGGCACTGCTCCACCAGAGCCTTTCCGGCATCGCTGTCGAGCTGATTGATGGGGTATCGGGAAAGGTCGATCAGACCTTCGAGAGAGGCGCTCGCTGCGGCGTCAATGGCCTGCATGGGATTGACTCCAACTGCTGTCGAATGGATGTGACCAGCATAGAGAGCCTGTTTCAATAATAGAAATGAATGGTTAAGATACTACCTATTGCAACTACTGATTGATTCCCTATGGATACCGATCTGCTGCGCGCCTTTGTCACCGTCGCCGAATGCCAGGGCTTCAGCGCCGCCGGACGTGTGCTGCATCGAACCCAGTCCGCCATCAGCCTGCAGATCAAGCGGCTCGAAGACCAGATGGGCAAGTCGCTGTTTGCGCGCACCAGCCGCAGCGTCATCCTCACCGCCGATGGTGAGCGCCTACTGCCCTACGCTCGCCATATGCTCAAGCTGGAGGATGAGGCCCGAGAAGCCATGGGCGAACGCCCCATGGGAGAGCGCATCCGCTTCGGTACCTCAGAGGAGCAGGCCAATGCCTATCTGCCGGAGTTGCTGCCGCGGTTCGCCGAGGTCTACCCCAACACCCGCATCGAAGTCATCTGCGATATCAGCGCCAACCTGGTCGAGGATTTCCAGCAGGGGCTGCTCGATGTCGTATTGTCGGTACGCCATGAACCCACTCAATCCGGTCAGCTGCTCGGATGGGAACCCATGGTGTGGATCGCGGCGGAAGATGCCGATCCGACCCGTGGCCAAACCCTGCCTCTGGCACTGAATCCAGAGGGCTGTATCTTCCGCGCTCATGCGCTGGCGGCGCTGGGCCGTCAGGAACGGCGTTGGGAGCTGCGTTATACCAGCCAGTCCCCTACCGGCATCAACCTGCCGGTACAGGCAGGACTGGCGATCACGGTCAAGACACCGCGCAGCCTGCCCCACAACTGCCGTATTCTCGATGAGTCCAGTGGGCTACCCCCGCTTGGCCAGGTAGAGATCGAGATGCACCGGCGTCCGGGACACGCCAGCGAGGCCTTCGACCTGTTCTGCCAGCAGCTCGAGGACGTGGTCACCCATAGTGACGATGTCACGGCCCCGGCCACGCTGAAGTCAACCGACTATTAACATGGCAATCAAATAGCTCATCCTGATCGATTTGATTGTCGTCCGCACCACACTGGCGCAGATGCGCGGATCTGCTGGTGTGGTGCGGTCTCGCGTCGGCCTGACGGCCGACGGCGGCACGTCCATGTGCCGCCATTAACCCAACGTGGTTAATAAACCTTCCTGTACAGTGCATGCCGGCTCCTGGAGCTGTTCGATCAGCCAGCGCCGGAATGCTGCCATGGCGGCATTCTCGGCATGCGACTGCAATCGCGTCAGCCAATAGCTGCCCAGCGCCACCTGCGTCTCGAAGGGTTTGACGATGGCACCACTGGCCAGTTGCCGCTCGAACATCGGGACCGGCACCAATGCCACTCCAGTGCCCTGCACCACCGCTTCCATCATCGCCAATGAGGAGTCGAGCACTACGCTGTCCGGCAGACGCAGACGGGAATCCACTCCCGCCGCCACCAGCCAGGTCTGCCACTCATCACTACGAAAGGAACGCAACAGCGTCTGCCCGAGGACATCCACAGGACGGTGCAGCTCTCGCGCCACCCGCGGAGAACAGAGCACGCTCAAGGGTGCTTCCATCAGGTGTACCGCCGACTCACCATGCCAGGCCCCACCGCCATAACGGATCGCCATGTCATAGCCTTCACTAGCCAGTTCCACCCGGTTATTGTGGGTCGCTACCCGCACGTCGACGAAGGGAAATCGCCGCCGGAAATCATCAAGCCTGGGCAGCAGCCAACAGGCCGCGAAAGTACCGACAACTGCCAGACTCAATACCTCGCGACGCGCGCCATCGGTCAGCAGGTTCAGTGTCTGGGACAGGCGATCCAGTGACTCCCGCAGCACTGGAAACAGCAACTCGCCTTCACTGGTGAGCGCCAGGCCACGCGGTAGACGGCGAAACAGGACCACGCCCAACTGCGCTTCGAGGTGACGCACCTGATGGCTGACCGCCGCCTGGCTGACACAGAGCTCATTGGCCGCTCCAGTGAAACTGGCATGGCGTGCCGAGGCCTCGAAGGCCCGCAGTGCATTCAGGGGAAGTTGATGACGATCCAAGTCGGCTCCCTTTCCGTTGTCCAAACGCTCCACCAGCTACAAATTCAACTTGTGTCTAGCGCGAGAATTGCTCGATTGTGCAGCATATCTCGCCTATCTACCCTACTCCAGCAGCGCCATGCTGCCCGACACATGAATTGGATTTGATATCGCCAAGGAGCCCTGCCATGTCAGTTCGCCTGTTGCCCTTCGTTCTCGCGCCCCTCGTACTTGCCGTTACCGCCAGTTCTGCTCAAGCCGCCGCCCCCTGCGGAAACACCACCATGGACCAGCAGATCAACGCGCTGATGAGCCGTCATGACATTGCCGGGATGTCCGTGGCCGTGGTCGATCGCGGCAAACTATGTGCCAGCCACTATGGCGTGGCCTCGCGTGATACCCACGCAACGGTGGACGACAACACCTTGTTCGAGATCGGCTCGGTGAGCAAGACCTTCACCTCGGCATTGGCCGCCTGGGTGCATCAACAAGGCGACTTCGCATGGCAGGACACCGCTGCCAGCATAGAGCCGGACTTCGCCGGTCATCCGGTGGGGGAAGTGTCCATGGTCGAGCTGGCGACCTATACGGCCGGCGGATTTCCCCTGCAGTTTCCCGAGGGGGTGACCAGCGACAACGCCAGGGATTACTACATGGCCTGGCAGCCAGAGTTTGCTGCGGGCAGCCAGCGCCTCTACTCCAATCCCAGCATCGGTCTGTTCGGTGAGCTGGCGGCGCGCAGCAGCGGGGAACCGTTCAATGCACTGATGCAGAAACGGGTACTGCCGGAGCTTGGCCTTGCACACACCTGGCTCACGGTACCGGACGATCAGGCCAGTCACTACGCCCAGGGCTACAACAGTGATAACGAGCCGGTACGGGTCAACCCCGGAGCCATGGATGCCCAGGCCTACGGCATCAAGACCACAGCGCTGGATATGGCCGAGTTCCTGCAGGCCAATATCGATGCCCAGCGGCAGGACAACCTGATGTCCAAAGCGCTGCTGGAGACTCAACACGGTTATGCCGCCGTCGGCGATATGCTGCAGGGGCTCGGCTGGGAGAGCTACGCCCTGCCGGTTACCGTCGATACCCTCAAGGCCGGGACAACCGCCGAGATGGCACTGGAACCTCAGCCTTCCCGGCTGTTGGACACTTCCGGCGACCCTCAGCCCCAGCGCTGGTATCACAAGACCGGATCAACCGGCGGCTTCGGAGCCTATGCGACCTTCATGCCCTCTCGCGAACAGGGCATCGTGATCCTCGCCAACAGGAACTATCCCAACGGTGAGCGTGCAGAGGCCGCCTGGCAGATCCTGCAGTCACTGCAGAACTGAGCGCCACATTCGTACTTCCGTGTCCGCCGCCTCCTGACCGGATCCGGACCACCTTCACTTGACCACGCTCTCAGGACCACCCTGGCCCGTCCAAGGTGGTCCTTCTGTTTCATCAATATTTACTTCTATCAATATCCACTTCTTTCAATATTCGCTTCCATCAATATCCGCTGAAATGCCCGGGACATGACCTGCTTTCCCGACATTTCAACAAGATCATGAATGAGTCATTTTCAGCGCATCAATGCTGCGGGAATTATTGCCTGATAAAAGACCCATAGCCGCGGCTATAAAACTTTGTCGACACTTAAAAACCCAACCGTGGCAATGAGTTGACGCGCTTTTGCAGTCATATATGATGGCTTCCAAGAGCTCGATTGAGTGGCACCTGGCTGTCGGAATAGCGATACATGAATTCGCTCCGAAAAGACCAGACAGCGCCCAGGAGAGACACCGGATTCTGTCCTGCCTTGAAGGTTCGGCAGATTGTTCACACCTCGCGGGATACACCCATGGGCCTGGTTTCCACTACATTGCTTGCCTTCTCGATGTCCACCGATGCCTTTGCCGCGTCGCTGTGCAAGGGAACCTGCATGCAGCAGCCACGCTTCAGCACGGCGATCAAGACCGGCCTGGTATTCGGCGTCATCGAGATGATCAGCCCGCTGATCGGCTGGCTACTGGGGATGGGGGCTTCTCAATTGGTCCGCGACTGGGACCACTGGGTCATATTCACTCTGCTGCTGCTGCTCGGTGGCAGAATGGTTCTCGCCGGGCTGAAGCCGCAGGCTGAGGATGATGACCGCTGCTGCGGCACTTCCTCGAGCAGCACCAGTTGGTGGTTGATTGTCGCCACCGCCATCGCCACCAGCCTGGATGCCATGGCGGTGGGTATCGGCCTGGCCTTCATGGACGTCAACATCTGGCTGACCGCCCTGGCCATCGGCCTGGCCACCACCATCATGTCCACCACAGGCGTCATGATCGGGCGTAAAGTAGGGGCCGTGGTCGGCCAGCGCGCCGAGATTGTGGGTGGCCTCATCCTGATCGGTGTGGGTTGTATCACCCTGTATCACCATCTCATGGTTCAGCCCTGATGCAATCCATCCCTGATACCCCCCATCCCTGATACCCCCCATCCCTGATGCCATCCGTCTCTGATGCAGGTTTCAGTGATCGTGGCACAAAAGTCGTGGCACAAAAAAAGCCGGCGGAAATCCGTCGGCAGAAACCATCAAAGATGGTAGGGATATGAGATCGCATGACCCTGAGCAATGCGCGAAGTCGTGATCACCACTTCAAGCACACTGCAGACCTGGGTCGCAGAGGTCGGCATCACGAAGAGAGCCACTCCATCCATGGAGACATCCTCTCTCCCTGACGCCGCGGCTACTATGCCGCATCAGCCCCCCTATCGGTAGTCGACATACTCCTATGCGGCCGTAGGAGACTTCCCAATGCGACAAGAAGGAAGATGGGGCCATGGCAATTCTCTATCGCGTCCTCCCCCTTACCACCTGGCAGCAGGCCAGAGCGGCCGGCCGCGTCCCGCGCTGCGGTAATGATCACAAGGCTGATGGTGCCAATCTGAACCTGGCGGAAGCCATCGAGTACACCGCGCGCCGCCATTACCATGGCAATCAAACAACTCATCCTGATCGATTTGATTGTCGTCCGCACCATACTGGCGCAGATGCGCGGATCTGCTGGTGTGGCGCGGTCTCGCGTCGGCCTGATGGCCGACGGCGGCACGTCCCTATGCCACCATTAACCCAACATGAAAGCATGCCGGGTTAATACTTCACGGCAGACGAGCCCTGCTCTACTTCCGCCAGAAAGCTCTCCAGAACTCTCCGGCTTTTAGCCAGCCTTTCCGCCTTCTGCTCAGCCAGACGGATCTGCTCATGGAGTACATTACGCAGCTCATCACAAGGCTCGAACACGGGCCCCTCGCCCCTGACACAGGGTAGAAACTCGCGGATTGTCGCGAGCGTCATGCCCGCCGAGCCCAACAGCTTGATTCGCTCAACGGTGCGAACTTCCCCAGCGTCGTAGTCACGATAGCCACTTGCCATGCGCTGCGGCTTCAACAGCCCCTCGGTCTCGTAGTAGCGCAGCATGCGAATGCTCACCCCAGTGCGCTTCGATAGCTCACCAATTTTCATCGTGCTTCCCCTTCGCCTTCCCTGCCCTTGACTCTAACAGCGCTGTCAGGGTCCAGGATACAGGTTCTTCGTCATCAACACACTCAGGAGTACGACGACATGACGCTTGAACCCCATTCCCATCAGGCACGGATCAATGACCTTCCGGCCACGGCAACAGAGCTGACACCGCTGGCCTTTGCAGGGTTTGCGCACTTCACCGCAATGCAGGTTCGAGGCCGTAGAATCAAGGGACTGGACCTGCACCTCGCCCGCCTGCGGACAGCCTCAATGGAATTCTTCGGCAGAGCCCTTCCTGACGCGCAACTGAGACGTCTCATCAAGACTGCCATCGACAATGGGCCGGAAGACCAGTCGTTGACCGTCACTGTATTCTCTCCCGGCGGAGAGTTCACCGCAGACAGCATGGACGTAGAGCCTGACGTTCTGGTGCGGACAGGAGCCCCCTCAAATGGCCCAACGGGTCCGCTGAGATTGGCAGCCGTGGAACATGAGAGGCCTCTACCCACCATCAAGCACGTTGGCGAGTCCGGCAAGACCTACTATCTGCATCAAGCCATACGTCAGGGCTTTGACGATGCAGCCTTCGTGGACAGGCAGGGACGATTGAGCGAGGCCACTATCTGGAACCTGGTCTTCTGGGATGGTGAAACGGTTATCTGGCCGAAAGCTGCTCTCCTGACCGGCACCATGATGGGCATTGTTCAGCGGCAATTGGATCATTTCGGTATTCCCCAGCGCCATGAAGAGATCTCTCTGGAACGTCTCGAGAGCCTGTCCGGCGCAGCGGTGATGAACTCCTGGACACCCGGCATCGCCGTCACGTCCATTGGTTCAACCACCATCGCTGAGCCAGACTCCTTCATGAGCCTGCTGTACAGGGCATACGACGCAGAGCCGGCCCAGCATCTATAGCCTCCGGCATCATTCGGTAGGACTTCACACGGCGGCGAGCTTCCTTGCCTATCTTTAACCAGAGCTCACATCTGGAAATGTGAGGCGTTTGCTGCCGGATCAGACAATACTGGCGTTCGATGACGAAACAGGGATCACCTATGCGCGGCACCAAGTCTGCGGTGATGTGACTCAACATGTCGTGGAGCCCTCGGCTCAGCCTTCCCCTTCCTCCATGTCCTGACCGAAGCGCAGCCTGTTGCCATCGGGATCCTCGAGCTGCATCTCGCGCATTCCCCATGGCTGTGTCACCGGCTTCAGCTCAAGGTCCACGCCATTGCCCTGAAACTCCTGGGCAAGCTCATCAACTGCCTCCACCGGCAGGTAGACGAGTGCTCCCACTGCACTCTCGGGGTGCTCGGTAAGGAACAGGGTTACCGCGCCTCTGCTGAGTGACACGAACCATGGCATACCGGGTTCAAACTGATGCTCCCAATTCTTGTGAAAGCCCAACCGGCCGCAGTAGAAATCACAGCTGCGCTCCGCATTCTCGATCTGAAGGACAGGGATAGTGGCGAGGATATTCGAGGACATGATGGCTCCCTGTTAGCTGATTGCCGTGAAGTACAAGCGAAACCGCACTTGAGACCTCCAGGCATCATAGTGCATGGTTAGATATGATGCATATTGCTTGCCTGTTTCCTACTTCTCCCTGTCATGATGCGGAATGCTTCGACACTCGACGCCTCAGGCAGGTGGTCCAGACCCACAGCATCCAACGACGTCCTATTCCAACGACGTCCTATTCCAACCATGACCCAGCCCAGCCACTTCCTACTCGAGGTTTCCCGCGTGCCCAGATTCAAACCACTACTGTTGGCCCTCATACTCGCGTCAAGCGCCATCATGCTGAATGGCTGCTCCCCGATTCCCGACCTGCCAGGCCCCATCGGTATTCCCGGCCTGTAGGGTATTCGCGGACTATAGAGATAGACCGTCGCCCGGATACTGTATGCTCATCGCCGCTTCAGATGACTGGCTTCCGCCTTCCGTCTGCCACCGGGAAGGCGGTCTTGCGATCTCATGCTCCACCTAAGTTGCATTCTTTCAATCCGGATTATGCGCCAGGCTTGCCCTACGCATGACGAATCAAGGTTCGTCATGCGAACAAGAACATCATCATGGAGTCGAGCATGCCCCAATTCCGCACCGTTCTGGCCGTCACCTCCCTGGCAGCGACTGGCTTGATCACCTCGATGGCGGCCAGCGCCGACACCCAGGTCGTTGTACTGGGTACCGGTACCCCGGTTCCCAATGGCGAGCGCGCGGGATCCAGTATCGCCGTTATCCATGACCAGCAAGCCTATGTGTTCGACATGGGAGCAGGCGTGGTCCAGCGGGCCATCCAGGCTTATGAGCAACACGATATCGACGCCCTCTATCCCACACAGATCGACCATCTGTTTCTGACGCACCTGCACAGTGACCACATTGTGGATTTCCCGGAGCTATTGGGGACGTATTGGTGGCGACGCGAGAATCAGATACAGGTATTCGGCCCTCCCGGCACTCAGGCGATGAGCGAAGGCGCCAATGCCATGCTCACGGAAGATACGCAAACACGCCTGGCGGACAAGAGCCCTGTCACCAATCGCGACGCTTTCAGAGCGAACGTTACCGAGTTTGATGGTGCTGGAGTCGTTTTCGATGAGAACGGCGTTACCGTCGAGGCATTTCCCGTTACCCACGGGGATTGGGATGCCGCTTATGGGTTCAGGATCACCACGCCCGACAAGACAATCATCCTGTCGGGCGACACCTCGCTCAATGACGAGACAGCAAGGCAGGCGCAAGGCGCTGACATTCTCTTTCACGAGGTCATCAGCCATGAGGGCTGGCAGGACCTTTCCGAGGAGTGGCAGGCCTATCACCAGTATGCACACACCTTGACGACCGACGTGGCGGAGCTTGCAGAGCAGGCGCAACCCGAATTGCTCGTGCTCTATCATGTACTTCACTACGGAGCCCCGATCGACGGCGTGGTGGATGAAGTGAAGCAGGGCTATAGCGGTGACGTCGTATTGGCTGAGGATCTCGATATCTTCGATTGATCTGCGTGCGTCACCCCAACATCCAGCAGGCACGCTATGCTTGGGAGTATGGAGTCTTGCTCGCCACGCCAGGAGGCACGGCATTCGATCGTTCGGCCCCTGCGGCCGAGGGAGGCAACGTCATGGCCATGCCGATGACGATTCGGGAATACCTCCGCGCCTGCGATATCGACTATGAGGAGGTGTCCCATCCACGCGCGGTCTCGACCAGCCGCATCGCCGAGGTATCGCATGTCGGCGGTGATCAGTTGGCCAAGGCCATCATGCTCCACGGCGAAGCCGGTTATCGGGTTGCCGTGGTACCCAGCACCTGTGACGCGGATCTCAACGTACTCTCACAAATGGTCCACGAGGAACTCGAACTCGCCACAGAGGACGAGGTACGTAGAGAGTTCAATGACTGTGATCCGGGCGCGGCCATTCCGGTAGGTCAGGCCTACGGCCTGCAGGTCTATCTGGATGACCAGTTGCGCCATCAGCCGGATATCTACTTCGAGGCCGGCGACCACGAAACTCTGGTACACATGAGTGGTACCGACTTCGACCGCCTGATGGCCGATAGTCGTCACGGGCTCTTCAGCAGACCCCGCTATTAACCCGGCATGCTTTCACGTTGGGTTAATGGCGGCACAGGGACGTGCCGCCGTCGGCCATCAGGCCGACGCGAGACCACACCAGCAGATCCGCGCATCTGCTGGTGTGGTGCGGACGACAATCAAATCGATCAGGATGAGCCATTTGATTGCCATGTTAATAGTTGTCGCGCCACACGCCGGTCGGCCATGTGCCGACCGGCAGTACCTGCCCCGGGTCGGCCACTCAGCCAGGCTGTCGCCTCAGCGGATAGTCCATTACCCGCAAAGACTTTGACACGGCCCAGAGACAAGAGAAGTATGGATTCATGACGCTCACTCCCTGGGCTCAGTCCCTCTTCCGGAGTTCCATACTGTATGCGCGTTTTTTCCAACCCGGTCGGTTCCGGCACGCTCTGGTTCGATAACCTGGCCACCGCTGACGGCACTCCCGTTGCCTACGACCCACAGGCTCGGGCGTTCCTGCCGATGCCCCCCTTCTGCGCCAACAGAGAGGTCATCGGCTGCAACTGGATTGCTCCCACCCAAGGTGCCTTCTGCCGATCCTGCGCCATGACGGCGCTGGCCCCGGACCCTGCCATACCTGGCGCCATCCCCAACTGGGCACAGACCGAAGCGGCCAAGCGCTGGGCCATCGACAATCTTGGCCGCTGGCACTGGTTCCGGCCGGAAGACCCGGGCACACGCCCTGTATTCCACCTGCTTGCCGAAGGCCCAACACCCGTGCTCATGGGGCATGTCGAAGGAGTGGTGACAATCAGTGTCGCGGAGGCGGATCCGGTCCTGCGCACAGCTCGCCGCCAGGCGCTGGATGAGCCCTACCGCACCATGATCGGCCACATGCGCCACGAGATCGCCCATATGCTCTGGTGGCGGCTCAGCCTCCGCGACGACTTCCTCGATGCCTTCCGTGCCATGTTTGGCGACGAACGAGCGGATTACCCCGCTGCACTCCAGCACCATTACCAGGACGGCCCTCCGCCCGATTGGCGGCTGCGCTTCCTGACCTCTTACGCCTCGGCACATCCGCATGAGGACTGGGCCGAAACCGCCGCACACCTACTGCATCTGACCGACATAACCGACAGCTTCGTCGCCGCAGGCCTGTCCTCGCCGGAGCTACCCAGTCCTGGCTGGGATCCCTACTCGGAGCCGGACGCAGAACGCCTGATCCACGTCGCAGCTTCTCTCGCCATGGGAGTCAATCATGTCAATCGCTCCATGGGGTTGTCTGACCTCTACCCATTCGTGCTGCCTGACGATGCGCGTCGAAAGCTGGCCTTCGTACATGACTGGCTACGCCGGGGTGCCCAGGGGCGTTGATTCCTGTATGGAAGCCTCAAGCATCACGATGTGCTGAGATGATCTACCCGACCACCAGATACCGCCCGGGTTGAAACAAAACACCCCATTCAGCCAGAGGCTGAACGGGGTGTGGTGATGACAGAGAAGCCGGTCATCAATGCTGATAGTCTTCCTCAAACAGTTCCGCCTTCGCGTCACGCATGACATCTTCGCAGGCAGCTTGATGAGCAAGCTGTGTGAGCAGGCTCTGGGTGACTTCGAAGCCCTTCCCCAGGCAGGTATCAACATCCTGCCGACTCACTTCTGGTGTTACGTTGCAGTCAATCTGGATCGTTCTTCCGCCGCCATCCAGCTTGTCGGCGAACTCCCGTATACGCCAGGCGATACGTGATTTCCAACTAGCCGATTCTTCCGCGCCTTCATTTACGCTAAACGTGCACTGCCACTCAGGTTTATAGACCTTCATGAGAACCTCCCGTGCTGGCTTGGAAAGAATGATCGATCGTGGTTTCTGCTCCGTATCTGAATATGTTGCACCCTCATCATACAGGCTTTGAGCCGCCGGGCCAGCCCAGGCCGTTGTGAGGGCTCTGTAGAGACTCTCTCGTGCAAAAAAAATGAGCAAGTGGTGGTCGCGAGTGAGGATATAGAAAGGTCAAGACACGGCCTCTCTCCGGCCCACCGGACAGTCGGTCCAATCGATCAATCACTCCAGACTCTGGTGAGGTTGAGGCGGCGAATGCCGGCGAGCGCCCCCTACGGGACAGATATCGGTTATCCGGAAACATTGGTTGGTATTGGATAGCTCAGCGACGGTGAAAATTCGCTTTCTCAGTGGATGCCCAGGTTAAGGGGTAACTGATAACCTCGACAATTCCTCTTTTCTCTGTCCAGCCAGGAGACATGTCATGGAATACCTTTTCGTCTACGGGACACTCGGACCAGGTCGCCCTAACGAGCACGTCATGCAGAAGATCGGAGGGACGTGGGAGGCTGGAAGCATCAAGGGCCGGCTCATGGAAGCGGGTTGGGGAGCCGAGATGGGATTTCCCGGTCTTGTACTGGACGAGGCCGGAGACGTCATCAAGGGCCACGTCTTCATGTCGGAGAACCTGTCACTCCATTGGCAAGCCCTGGACGACTTCGAGGGTGAGGAGTATCGGCGCACACTAACTACTGTGACGCTGTCTGAGGGTGGCACGGTCGAGGCACACGTATACGCCCTCCGTTGAAATATCTTGTGGCGACGAACACTCTGGCAGCCTTCTCGACATCGCCAAAGCCACCGGTATTCTGAGGAATGATGCCCATCAACTGCGGCAGGATTCGGTGGCCGGCGAGCTGGTCGTCGCTACAGAAGAACAGGTCCTGGCACTCACATGCCGAAGATCGGTACATGTAGTTTTTTATAACGACGCCTCTACACCTGGAAAGCATTGCATGTCAATTTTGGCGACATCCTGACCACCACCTACCACTCTACATGACACGGAAAAAAGTCCATCTTCGCTGGTTTTCAACAGCTTGGCATGAAAAGAGAGCCGCACACTGACCGGTGTAAGCTGGAAAGCATCAACTTCGATATCATGTATTCTATACTTCATGGAATCGTCTTTTATCAAATACTTCATCAACTCTGCCACAACCTGACCAGCGCTATACACAATGATTGCTACGGGCCACATGGGATAGCCAGTAAAATGTCCCAGGCATTGGCCATGAGAGTCATCGGCGGAGTGTGCCGTCAAGCCTTGATCTCCAGGTACTTCAAAATCAAGCGCCATGGGTCGTTTGTATGGTGACGGACCTGTCTCTGCCAGGCCGAATCCAGGATGATGATTTTTGGAAAAAAGACGAGAAAACAGCTTATAAGGTATTATATAGTACTCCACTTTTATCGACATCAGAGCGGTGTTTTCAAAAACCAGCTCAGTATGAGCCTGCAAGATCTTTCGATGACGTCCAGTAATACGTGCCCGTGCTGTTAACCGCTCCGATTGAAACTTCTGTTCTCCGGGAATCTCGTAGTGGTAAATACTTCCTGTTGCACGTGTAGCGAGGTAATATATGGCTTCGTCTTCATGATCATAAAGCGATGCGGCGCACGTTCCCAATATTGCCAGATGGCGTCCTGCTTCTGCTATCGAAACTATCCCGTCTTCTGCCCCGGGGCATTGTTCCGGGCAGAACTCACCGTAAATATCCCAATCATCCTCTCTATGCTGATACAGTCTATCGAATGCAAAATATGGCGGCTGAACTGTAATACGTTTCTTGATGAACTCAAGGTCCAAATCCATGATATTGGACACAGCGCCATCCCCAACACTATCGATGTTGCTAATTGGTTTCATTTTGTCGCCCAACAGTTATCGCGTGAAAAGTCGGTTTATATATTTTTGAAATCTAATTAAACAGCCTGCCACGAAAGATAGACATGCTTATAGTTTTGTCAAAATATATTGGTAATTATTTGTAGCCACCCTCATGGCCTGCAGCTAAAGGCTGTTGGAAAACCACTCGATGGAAAATATGAGCCCCCTACTCTCCTCAAGGTGAGTCACCACAACAGGATTCGGATTACTCCAGGTGAATACAGAAGGCCCAACGCAGGAAAGCCCGGGACGAGATAGCTCTGGCAGACCTTAAACGTGCGTTATTGGAAATTTTCCTCATAGAAATCAATACCGGCTAGCGGAGAGAGTTGGATAGCGCCATGCCAACCACTGGCCCACGGCGAAACCACAAGTTGATCCAACACACGGTCAACTGGCGGTTTTCGTGTTCAAGGCGGGATTAGAGAGTGCGCAAAGCACGATTCTTGCGGCCTCGATCCAATGCGCGATCGAGGTGTACCAGGTGTCCATTGATAATGTCTCCTACAGCTGGCATCGGCCTCTGTCCGAGCACTCCAGCCTCGATATCATCTTCCACCTGTCAGGCCAACACCAGGGCTCGAGCCTGGTACTGAATGTCTTACTCTGTGCCGGGTGGCCTTTCTTGCGTACAATGGCGCGCCATCGAGTGCCGCGCTTCTGGAAAGTTGCCATGGTGTACCACCTATCCACTGAAATAGGTCAAAACCCATAAGCTGGTACACCAAGAGAGGTTTCTGGCGGTATATCAGGGTATTTAACGGTATGAATATACAGTATCGCGAAAAACGCAAGTGGTTGAAATGACTGAACAACCCCATGTATCCGAGGCCCGTCGGTTTTCCATCGCCCCGATGATGGATTGGACTACCCGTGATTACCGAGTCTTTGCGCGTACGCTGACTCGGCAGGCTCTGCTGTATACCGAGATGGTGACCACCGGGGCCATTCTGCATGGGCGGCCGCGTGAGCGGTTCCTAGGATACGATGCCGTCGAGCATCCCCTTGCACTGCAGCTCGGCGGTAGTGATCCCGGTGAGCTCGCGGAATGTGCGGCGATTGCCGAGGAATGGGGCTACGACGAGGTCAATCTCAATGTCGGTTGTCCCAGTGACCGTGTGCAGAACAACCTGATCGGGGCCTGTCTGATGGGTCATCCGGACAAGGTGGCCACGGCGGTGCGAGCCATGCGTGAGTCGGTGTCGATTCCGGTCACCGTGAAGTGCCGTATCGGTATCGATGAGCAGGATGAGGATGCCGACCTGGAGCGCTTCATCCAGCAGGTTGCCGATGCCGGTTGCGAGGTGTTCATCGTCCATGCACGCAAGGCCTGGCTTCAGGGACTGTCACCCAAGGAAAACCGTGATGTTCCGCCGCTCAACTATCCGCGCGTTCATCGCCTCAAGGCCAGCCGGCCCGAGCTGCATATCGGCATCAACGGCGGTATCAAGACGCTGGATGAGTGCCGTGGGCAACTGGAGCATGTCGATAGCGTGATGATCGGTCGCGAGGCCTATCAAAATCCCTGGCTGCTGGCCGGTGTCGATGAGGCCCTGTACGGCACGCCGGGGCCGGCTGCCAGCCGTCATGAGGCTGCTCAGGCCATGCGCGCCTACATCGCTCGCCGCCTTGAGGAAGGCGCCAGGCTGAACCATATCACCCGTCACTTGCTGGGCCTGTTCCAGGGCTGCCCCGGCGGTCGTCGCTTCCGTCGCCACCTGTCCGAGAACGCCCACCGTGAAGGCGCCGGGCTCAGCGTGTTCGACGATGCCCTGGGCCTGGTTCCGGAGGTTTCGGTTCAGGGTGCGGTCAGTTCAGGTATCGCCTGAACCGGCCGTTTCGCTAACGGAATGCCCTCAGTAAAGGGCGTCGGGCGGTGGCTCGAGCCCCGAGTGGAAGGTCTCGATGGCACTCTCAGCTTCATCGATCTCGTCGAAGCGAGCGATGTGGAACAGTGCCTCGCCCTCATTGGCCAGTGGCAGGCGGCTGGCACCGATCACGATGCCATCGGCCATGGCCAGTACCTCACCCTCCTCGTTGCCGAAGGGGTCGGAAACGATACCCAACACCTCCCCTCGCGACACCCGTGCGCCAAGCCGTGCACGCGGGCGCAGGATGCCGTCGATCGGCGCGCGAGCCCAACTTGAGCCATTGGCCACTTCTGCCGCTGGCGGTGCCCGATGCCGCTGCTCACCCGCCAGCATTCCCAGGCGCCGCATTACGCGCAGCACACCACGCACCCCGGAAGCAATTGCCCACTCATCAAAACGCAGCGCCTCGCCTGCCTCGTAGGTCAGCACGGGAATACCGCGGCCCTGGGCGTAATGGCGCAGGCTTCCTTCTCGCAGCTCGGCATTGAGAATCACCGGCGCGCCAAAGGCATCGGCCATGCGCCGGGTCTCTTCGCCAGCCTCATCCAGTTGGGCACGAATCTGCGGCAGGTTGGTGCGGTGAATGGCGCCAGTATGCAGATCGATGATGTGGGTGGCGTGATCGACGATCTGTTCGCGGAACAGGGCAGCAATACGTCCGCCCAGCGAACCGGATTCGGTGCCCGGGAAGCAGCGGTTGAGATCACGTCGGTCCGGTAGATAGCGGGAGTGCTGGACGAAGCCGAAGATATTGACGATCGGTACCGCGATCAGGGTACCACGCAGCCGGTTGATCTGGCGTGAACGCAGCAGGCGGCGCACGATCTCGACACCATTGATCTCGTCGCCATGGATGGCGCTGCAGACCAACAGGGTCGGCCCGGCCTGGCGTCCGTGTACCACCTCCACCGGGATGTCCAGCGGGGCATGGGTATAGAGCTTGGCAATGGGGACTTCAATCTGCGCACGAGTGCCGGGGGCGACACGAACCCCGGCCAATTCAAAGGGAGCACGAGCCATGGTAGTTCCTTGTACCGATTGATGCCTGCCGACACAGCGACAGGGACGCGGGAAGTACGGCTCAGGCCGGGTTGGACATGCCTCGGCCAGGCATCGCTTCCTGTGCCCCCTTATACCCCGGCGATGTCGCTAAAACGAGTCCATTTTTCTGAGACATATGTACCAATTTTGCCTCCTGCACACCAGTCGAATGAGGTAGAATGAACACCATCAACCTGAGGAGATTGCCCGCCACCATGGCTCGTCGTACCAAGGCCGAAGCTGCCGCCACTCGAGAAGCACTGCTCGACGCAGCGGAAGAAGTCTTCCTCGAGCGTGGTGTTGCCAATGCATCGCTGGACCAGATCTCGCGGCGCGCTGGCGTCACTCGGGGGGCCCTCTACTGGCACTTCCGCAACAAGGGCGATCTCTTTCGCGCCATGATCGACCGCGTGCGCATGCCGTTCGAGGATCTGATTGCCGCCCTTGATGATCCTTCCCTGGAAGAGCGCCCTCTCGAGGCGCTGCGCCTTGGCTGTCATGCCGGCATCCTGCATCTCGATACGCCGCACCATCGGCGTGTACACAGCATTCTGCTGCATCACTGTGAACGCACCACGGAGTTCGACCCGCTGGAGGTCAAGGACGAGATCACCGACGAGTGTCGCGAGGTGTTCCTGCGCCACTTCCGCGAAGCTCAAGCACGAGAGCAACTGCGCGAGGGGCTGGCACCGGAGCAGGCCACCCAGCTCTTTCACTTCACGCTCAGTGGTCAGTTCTGGGAATGGTTGCGGGCACCGGACAATTACTCGCTCCGCGACGAGGGGCCGCAGTTGATCGATACCCTGATTGCCCTGATGCACCGCGCCTGAGCGACTATCTCCAGGAGTTATCCCTTCTGAGAGCTATCCCTTCTGAGAGCTACCCTTGAGCGACTATCCCTGGGCATCTCCGCGCAGCAGAGCGCTCAAGCGCAGCGCCTGGTGAATCGCCTCACTATTAACATGGCAATCAAATAGCTCATCCTGATCGATTTGATTGTCGTCCGCACCCCACTGGCGCAGATGCACGGATCTGCTGGTGTGGTGCGGTCTCGCGTCGGCCTGGTGGCCGACGGCGGCACGTCCCTGTGCCGTCATTAACCCAACATGAAAGCATGCCGGGTTAATACCATGGTGAGGCAAAAATGGGCCTAGTGATGGTGGGAATGGGCGTGATTGCCGTTTTCTTCCTCATAGTGGGGCCGTTCATGCCGATCAATCAGCTTGAGATGCACCAGCCGCGCCCGGGCATCGAGGAAATCCTTCTCCGCCACGGAGCGGAAACGGTCCTCGCCACTCAGATACTTGACCAGCACGCGCGTTTCGCCGCCCTGAGGCATGGACCCCGGCTTGCCCTTCAGACAGACCTCCCGAGTACCATCGCTGCACAATACAGCACGGCAGCAGCCTGAATCGTCGGCATAGCCGACCACCTGCACCCGCTCGCCCAGCAGACAGCGCTGGCAAAGAGCTGGATGATCCCGCCATTTCCTTGCCATCGCCCGACAGGTACGCGCCGCCAGCGGTGAGGCCAGTGCAAATGATGCCCACAGTACGACCATGCCCAACGGAATGACCACCAACGCCAGATCGAACCAGTGCAGCACCAGCAGCTCCGCCGCGAGCGTAATGAGGCCCGCATACAGCCAGAGCACACTCAGGGCAATGGTGACCGGAATACCGGCAAAGCCCAGCGAGACCATGGTGCTGGCCAGATGGTCATCCCGCAGGCTGTCATGCTCGAATACCTGCAGTGGCAACAGGCGTACTGCCACCAGCAGCCAATAGAGCCCCACCACAGGCAACAGGATGGTGAAGAAGATCAGAGGAAAGCTGAGTGCTACGCCCCTGATGAGCTCGATATCCATGGTACTCCCTCCTTCTGCCGAAGCTGACCTGCTTGACCTATATCTATCAGCATAGCTGTGATCAGCCTCAATGTGCTGACTTTCTCTTTTGACAACAGCACCCTGCAGCGCAGCATTTTTGCGATACAAGATTCGATTCAGTACGCCCAATACGGTATTGAAGCGCCAATCACGGCTACCCCGCCATCTTTCAATAAACCAAAAAAACACCGCCCGAAGGCGGTGTTTTCAAGGTTACAGCAGGCTGTGGCTATCGAGAGTACCTATCGAGTTATCCCCGATTCGGCTCCTCGCGGGTGTCGTCCTGTTGCTCCTTGCTGGTGTCATCCTCGTGTTCCTTACTGCCGAACATCCTGTGCGACAGAGTGGCAATCATCGCGTAGAAGGATGGCACGAAGCAGCTACCGAGAATTGCCACCGATGCCATCCCCACCGCCACCGTAGTACCGATGTGGTGGCTGCTGGTGTCACTGGCACCAGTCGCCAGAGCCAACGGCAAGGTACCGAAGATGAACGCCAGTGAGGTCATGACGATGGGACGGAAACGCAGCTCTGCCGCAATGACGGCCGCCTCGCGAATGCTCTTGCCCATCTCCTTGCGCTGCAGCTCGGCAAACTCGACGATCAGGATGGCGTTCTTCGCCGCCAGGCCGATCACCACCAGCAGACCGATCTGCACGTAGACACTGGTATCCAGTCCGCGCATGGCGATACCCGAAATACTACCCAGCACCGCGAACGGCGTTGCCGTGAGTACCGCCAATGGCAACGACCAACTCTCGTACTGCGCCGCCAGAATCAGGAAGATCATGACCATACCGAAGACAATAGCGATGGTACCGGCATTGCCCTGGGAGCTCTCCTGATAGGCGGTACCGGTCCAGCCCATGCCCCATTCGCCGCCCAGCGTATCCTGGACGATCTGTTCCATCCGCTGGAGCGCCTGAGTCGAGGAGTACCCTGGCGCAGGGCCGCCCTGGAACTGGGCTGCCGAGTAGACACCAAAGCGCGTTACCGCTGCCGGCGCCGCCTGACGCTCGAGGGTCACGAACTCCGAGAGCGGAATCCGTTCGCCATCACCGCCGCGCACATAGACATGGTTGATGTCTTCCGGCGTATCGCGGTATTCCGACTCGTTCTGCAGGTAGACCTGGAAATTACGGTTCTGGTAACTGAAGAAGTTGACGAAGCCGTTACCAAAGGTATTGGCCAGGGTCGCGTTCAGGTCAGTCAAGGAGACGCCGTAACTGAGGGCCTTCTGCTGATCGATATCGGCACGGAAGGACGGCACATTGACGCTGAAGGTGGTGAACACCTGCGCCAGCATCGGGTCCTGGGCGGCAGCCCCCATCACCTTGAGAGATGCTTGGTAGATCTCTTCCGGTGTGGCACCGCCATAGGACTGCAGATAGCCGGTGAAACCACCGGTGGTCGACAGGCCCATGATCGGCGGCATGTTGAAGGCCATCACCGAGCCCCCGTCCAGTTCACCGCCAATCTGCATGATGCGGCCAATCAGGTCCGTCGCCGTAGTCTCGCGCTCGTCCCAGGGCTCCATGTTGATGAAGATGATCCCTCGGGCGGTATTCACCGAGCTGGTCAACATGTCGTAGCCGGCAATGGCTGAGGAGTACTGCACACCCGGCACCTCCTCGATTCGCTCACTGAGCTGCGACATGTATTCCCGGGTACGTGCCAGCGAGGCCGAGTCCGGTAAGGTCACAGCGGCCAGCACGATGCCCTGATCGGTCTCCGGCACCAGGGTCGAGGGGGTGTTTTCGTACAGCCACCAGGAGCCGACCAGCACCAATGCGACCAGCGCCAGGGTAAGCACCCAGGCCCGTACCAGCAGCTTCACCACCTTCATGAACACCGCGGTTACACCGGCAAAGAAGCGATCGAACAGACGCAGCGGCGTACGCACCGCACGCATGAAGGCCGATTCCTTGCGATGCAGGTCATGCTTGATGAAGATCGCCGACAGCGCCGGTGTGAAGGTCAGAGCCATCAGCGCCGAGAACGCCACCGAAATGGCGATGGTCAGAGCAAACTGCTGATAGATCTGCCCGGTGAAGCCGCCGAGGAACGCCACCGGTACGAACACCGCCGCCATGATCAGTGACGTGGCGATAACCGGCCCACCTACTTCACGCATGGCTTCCACAGTCGCCTGGCGCACCGTGATGTCCTCATCCTCGGACAGCACCCGCTCGACGTTCTCCACCACCAGTATCGCATCGTCCACCACGATACCTATCGCCAGTACCATGGCGAACAGCGTCAGCAGGTTGATCGAGAAGCCGAAGACAAAGAAGCCGGCAAAAGTTGCCAACACCGACACCGGTACCACCGACATGGCAATGACGGTGAAGCGCCAGTTCTGCAGGAAGATGAACAGGATCACACCAACGATCAGGAACGCCTCGATGAAGGTGTGCAGCACGGTTTCCACCGAGGCATCGATGAACAGCGTAGTGTCGTAGGGCACCACGTATTCCAGGCCGGGCGGGAAGCGTCCCTGCAACTCGTCCATCTTCGCCTTGATCATCTCAGCCGTTTCCAGGGCATTGGCCCCGGGCTGCTGGTTGATGATGATCGGCGTCATGGTAGCGCCGTTGAGGCGTGCCTCGACACCATAGAAGGACGCGCCAAGCTCGATCCGTGCCACATCCTCAAGCTTCAAGGAGGAGCCATCGGGGTTGGTACGCAGCAGAATGTTGCGGAACTCGTCCGCACTCGACAGTCGTCCACCTGCAGTAATCGTGTAGGTGAAGGCACGCGGGTTGTCGGTCGGCGTCGCGGCTAGATTACCAGCTGGTATCTCGGTGTTCTGGGCCTTGATGGCCGTTGCCACTTCGCTCGGCGTCAGGTCGTATTCGGCAAGCTTGTTGGGATCCATCCAGATACGCATGGCGAACTCGCCACCACCGAGCACCTCGGCCTCACCAACACCAGGAACCTGGCGCAGTTCGTCGAGAATGTTCAGTGTTGCATAGTTCTGCATGTAGACGTCGTTGTAGTCGCCGGTCGGCGAAATCAACGCTATCAGCATCAGGATCTGGCTCGAACGCAACTCGACCTGCACGCCCTGCTGCTGCACGGCTTCAGGAAGCTGAGACAGTGCACCCTGAACTCGGTTGTTGACGTTGATGGTGTTGATATCACCGTCAGTTCCGATGTTGAAGGCCACACTCAGGCTCATGGAGCCATTGTCGGAGCTGGTCGAGTTCATGTAGAGCATGTCCTCGACACCATTGATCGCCTCCGCCAGCGGCGCTGCCACCGTCTGCGCCACGGTTTCGGCATCTGCCCCCGGGAAGGAGGCAGAGACCGATACCGTCGGCGGCACCACCGAGGGATACTGCTCGATGGGCAGTACCCGCATGCTCATGGCACCGATGATGGTCAGGATAATCGCCAGAACCGAGGCAAAGATCGGTCGCTTGATGAAGAAGTTGGCGAAATTCATTCGTTACCCGCTCCCTGCGCCTCCTGCGCCTCCGGATCGGACTCGCCGTCGCCGCTCATCGGCACCTGCTGGGCAGCATCGGCGCTGTTGGCAGGCGCGGCTTCGGCAGCATTGTCGGCAGAAGACTCGGTGTCAGACGGCTCGGCCTGCTCCGGGGCGGCTGCCTCATTGCCCGCTGCCGCTTCCTCGGAAGCGCCCTGCTGCGCAGCTCCTTCCTCGGCCGGAGCGCCACCACCAGCCGCTGCCTGTTGCTGGGCCTGCTGCTGTTGCTTCTCCTGCATGAAGCGGTCCATCAGTGCCGCTGCATCGCCATCAAAGGGCTGCGCCTCGATGGGCATCCCCGGCTGGATGGACGAGGGATCACCGACCACCACGCGCTCACCGGCCTCGATGCCGCCGACCAGAATCTGCCAGGGGCCAGCAGGCTCGCCCAACTGCACCGGACGAGCACGTGCGGTGTTGTCCTCATCCAACACAAAGACCTGTGGACCCATCAGCCCCTGGGTCATGGCCAGTTCAGGCACTGCCAGTACGTTGAAGCGCTTCATACCCTGCAGTCGCACGCGCACGAACTGCCCCGGCAGGATCGCACCTTCAGGATTGGCAAAGCTCGCCTGGGCCTGCACGGTGCTGGTGCCGCTGTCGACGCGAGCACCCAGGAACTCGAGATGTCCCTGGAGCTCGGCACCGGGCTGACCTTCCATGCCGGGAACCTCGAGCATCGCACCGATATCGGCAATTTCCTGGCCCTGCAGTTGCTGACGTAGCTCGAAGGCATCACGCTGCGGCAACTGGAAGCGTACTTCCAGTGGATCCAGAGGCGTGATGGTTGCCAGTTCAGTACCGGAGCTCACGAGGTTTCCGACATTCACCTGACTCAAGCTGATCAGGCCGGAAACCGGCGCCTTGACGTCGGCATAGTTGAGGTCAAGCCGCGCACTGTTCAACGCTGCCTGTGCCTGGGCAACACTGGCCCTTGCTACGCGAGCGTCGGCGAGCGCCTGATCGACCTGCTGGCGACTCACCGAGTTCTGGGCCGCCAACTGCTGAAAGCGCTCGGAATCGCGCTGAGCACGCGCCAGTTCCGCCTGGGCGCTGGCCAGGTCCGCCTCACGCTGTTCCACCGTGGACTGGTAAAGATCCGGCTCGATGGCATACAGACTCTGGCCCGCTTCGACCATATCGCCGGGCTCGAACTTGCGCTCTTCCAGGTAGCCGGTTACACGCGCCACCAGCGTCACTTCCTCGTCGCTTCTCAGCTTCGATGGATAGGACTTGTCGAGGGGAATGTTCTGTCGCTGAAGTGTCGCCACCTCAACCGCCTTGGGCGGCATCTGTTGCTCGCCCCCGGCGCCTGCCTGCTGGGACGCAGCCTCGTCCTGGCCACAGCCGGCAATCAACAGTGCCGTTGCCAGGGCCACCAGAGGGCGACCTTGAGAGAAGAAGATTTTCATCCCTGTGGTTCCTTTAAGGGGTCGTTATATGGGCGTCAGGAACGAATCAGAGACTGCATCGCTGCAGTCTCTGACTCACCGCATTATCGCCGACGAGATCCTGGTCCCGCCGTGTCATTGTCGACAGGCTCATCGGCCTGCCGTGCCGTTGTTGGTTAACATCAATGGTTGGTTATCACCGATTGACACTGCTACTGCTCGAGCTGAGGGCGCTCACCGATATCCATGGACGTATCGTAGACATCTCCCTGTTCCGGCAGAGTGAAATTGACCTGCCCTTCACCAGTGAGGAAACGGTTGACCTGCGCAATCGCCTCTTCGTCGAGCAGGCCGGACTGACGACGCAGCGACAGAAGATCCACGACATAGTCGTAACGAGCATCCGCGTAATCGGCAATGGCGTTGTACAGGTTCTGCTCGGCATTCAACACGTCGACGATGTTACGCGTCCCGACCTCGTAACCAGCCCGAGTCGCGTCCAGCGCACTCTGATTGGAAACGATAGCCTGTTGACGAGCGGCAACAGTGGACACGTCGTTGCTGACCTGGGTGTACAGCGAACGGACCTGCAGAATCGCTTCGCGACGCTGGGACTCGAAATCGTACTGAGTGGACTCGAGCGCATAGGTCGACTGACGAATCGAAGCGCTGGTACGGCCACCGGTGTAGATCGGCAGTGTCGCATTGACACCGATCTGACCGTTGGAGTCGTAATTGGTCACCGCGTCGTTGTCGCTATCGCTGTAGGCATAATTGGCAAACGCATTGACCTGGGGCAGATGGCCAGCACGAGCGACGTCAACCTGCTGTCGTGCCACTTCCACACCGGCTTGCTGTGCCAGCACCGCGGGGTTGTTCTCCAGCGCCAGGTCAATCCAGGCTTCACGACTGGCGGGCTCAGGCAGAGCTATCGGCAGATCGTCCTGGAGACGCTCGATACTATCGTACTGCTTGCCGGTCAGGCGCTCGAGAGCTTCGAAGGCTACCTGAAGGTCACTCTCGGCGGCAATGCGATCCGCACGCGACTGGTCGAAGCTGGCACGAGCTTCCTCGACCTCAGTGATGGCGATCAGGCCTACATCGAACTGCTCCTGAGCCTGCTCCAACTGACGACCGATGGCACGCTCCTGCGCCAGACGCGCCTCGAGAATGTCGTAGGCACGCAGAATATCAAAATAGGCAGAAGAGGTGTCGATCAGTACCTGCTGCTCAGTTGAAGCCTGCACATAGGTCTGCTGGTCAATCTGTCGTTCGGCGACACCGACCTCGCGGCTATTGATAGCGTCATAGAGCGCCTGGGTTGCCTGCAGGTTGAGCCCATAGCTGGCGTAGGAGTCGTCACCTGCGGTACCACTGAAGCCGGCCTGGGACTGACTTTCGAAGATGTGGTTGTAGGCAACTTCACCGGAGGCATTTACCTGTGGCAGCAAGTCCGCACGCTCGACGTCACGGCCTTCTTCTACACTGTTGGTTGTAGCTCGGGCGGCCGCCAGTTCGGAGTTGTTGTCCAGCGCATCACGGGTGATGGCGAGCAGGTCAGCCGCCTGGGCCTGTCCGGCCAGCATCGCAGCCACCATCGCACCAAGCAGCTTCCTGCGAAACATGACACGAGCAGGCCGGGCTGGCATGTCGAGACGGGATGGCGTCATTGAAAGTTCCTCGAGTCTAGATCCTGATGGAAATCCATTTACATACATTGTCGCATGTTTATCGCTTGATTCTACCGCCGTTCATGCAAGGATGGTGAAAATTTCCTGATTTCGCACCATTCATCTACCAATCAACTATGCTGCATAGCAGCAATATTCGCGAATCGAGTCACCGCATCCTTGCCTCGTACAACACTTTGCCTCGAACAACACACAATTTCGTACAACGCACTACTTCGTACAACGAGCAGCCCCTTACAACACATCGTCCTGCACTATAGACGCTGAACCATTGGAGACAGTATGGATCGCCTCGAGACACTGAAGGTCAGAGAGCTGGAAGTTGCTGTACGCATCTGGCACCCCGAAGCCACCAACACAGTTGTCGCCTGGCATGGTCTCGCTCGTCACGGCGGCGACTTCGCGCAGATGGCACGTGTGCTCGGCCCCGAATGGCGGGTCATTGCACCCGATACTCCCGGGCGGGGTCTATCCAGCTGGTCACTCTATCCTGCCCATGACTATCTCTATTCTCATTACATGACGATTGCCATCGCCATTCTCGACCATTTCCAACTGGAAAATGTTGACTGGGTCGGTACCTCCATGGGTGGGCTGCTGGGAATGTTGCTCGCCGCCGACCCGAACACACGTGGACGCATCAGGCGTCTGGTGCTCAATGACGTGGGCCCGGAACTCAGCCGCGAGGGCTTGACCGAGCTGGCCACCTACTTCGCCATTCCCTACCGTTTCAGCCGCTTCAGCCAGCTCGACGCGGAACTCCGCAGCCATTACAGCGGCTTCGGCATCGACGACGAGAATGTCTGGCGCGAGCTGGTACTGAGCAGTGCCCGCCGTCTGCCGGACGGCAGTTGGAGCTATCATTACGACCCCCGCATCGGTGAGCAATTCGTCCACGACACGCCGCGCGACACCTGGGCCGACTGGGATGCCATCGAGTGCCCACTGATGGTCATCCGCGGCGAGGACTCCACACTGCTGTCCCGTGAAAGCGTCGAAAGCATGGCCGAACGTAAACCCTCACTGACGACGCTTGAAGTCCCCGGCTGTGGCCATGCTCCGATGCTGGACCGCGAGTCCCAGGTAGCGCCGGTTCGTGAATTCCTCCAGCGTGAGTTCGAACCCGCACCAGAGAAACAGACCAGCACCAGTTGGTTGCGCCGGCTGTTCGGCTGACGGTTCAATGCTGGATCAATACGCTTCCAGCAGAGTCAGTGCCGAGAGCAGACGCCCCCGATAAGCGGCGCCGAACAACACCAGGTGATTGAGTAGTGGATAGAGCTGGAATAGTGCCTCTCGCCTCGGCCAGTCGTGCGGGGCGGAACCATTCCAGTAGGCGTCGAAGAAGTCATCACCCGGCGCTCCGAACAGGGTCAGCATGGCGAGATCGACTTCAGGATAGTGGCAGTACACCGCAGGGTCGATCAGCGCCGGTCCACGGCTCGAATACAGCAGGTTCCCGGACCACAGGTCACCGTGAACCAAGCTGGCTGGGGCGTCCGATAACCAGGTCTCCAGCCCATCGGCCACGGCCACCAGACGCACACATTCGCCCTCACTCAACAGCCCTTGCCGTGTCGCCAGTTCAGTCAAAGGCAACAATCGCTGGCGACGCTGAAACTCACGGCCATCCCGGCAATGGGTATTGGGTTGCGGTGTACGGCCACAGGCGTTGTCCCGCACCCAGCCATGCTCCGGCCAGTCGTTCGCATGCAGGGCACGCAGCCCTTCTCCCAACCGGACCGGTTGAGGTGGGCCAGGCTCGAGAGCCTCGAGAAACAGCCACGGACCCACCAGACCGATGACTTCAGGAATCACCAGCGGGCTGGCCTGGGCAGCCAGCGCCCGCAGCCCCTCCGCCTCACCCGCAAGGCGCCCGGGATCATCCCGTTTGGCGACCACCAGGCCCTGCCTGGTCTCGACCAGGCGAACCTCGGCGATATCGCCTCCTGACATCATCCGTGGCGGAGACAGCAGGTCGAGTCCGAGTTGCTCAATGGCCTGTACAAGCTGCATGCTCTATCTATCTCTTTCTGTCACGCAGATTCCAACAACAGGATTCTGCCACTCGAATGTCCGTTTCTGTTATGCCCACCACGACTGTGATGCCCAGGAGGCCACCATGTACAAGCTTGCCTTCTTCGTTCCCGAAGACGACGCCGAAACCGTCAAGGAAGCCATCTTCGCCACGGGTGCCGGCCGCATCGGCAACTACGAAGCCTGTTGCTTCCAGACGCCGGGACGAGGTCAGTTTCGCCCTCTCGACGGCGCCAATCCACATATCGGTGACGTGGGCGCACTGGAAACCGTCAACGAACTCAAGGTGGAGCTGGTCTGCGAGGATGAGCTGATCGCCGCAGCGGTCGCGGCCCTCCGACTGGCTCACCCCTATGAAGAGCCGGCCTTCGATGTCTGGCGCCTGGCGGAGTTCTGAGCCAGACCCTGTGCAGAATCAATCCAGATCAAAGAACAATCGCCGGTCTTCCATGGTGATATCGCTGATGTGCAGCGGATAATGCTCCTGCTGACGATCCTTGAAGTAATGGCGTAAAGTGCGCTCCACCGTGGGAAACGCCAGCTCCTGCCAGGGAATCTCCTGTTCCTCGAACAACGCGACCTCGAGGCTTTCGATTCCGGGAGCAAACTCGCCCTTGAGCTCACTGCGGAAGATCATGAACACCTGATTGATATGCGGCAGGTTGATCAGCGTATAAAGCCCCTGTAACTCGACCTCGGCGCAGGCTTCCTCACGGGTTTCCCGGGCCGCCGCCTCGGGGGTGGTCTCGGCATTTTCCATGAAGCCGGCGGGCAGGGTCCAGTACCCCAACCGAGGTTCAATGGCTCGCCGACACAACAGCACTCGGCTGCCACGCACCGGCAGTGTTCCGGCCACGATACGGGGGTTCTGATAGTGGATGGTGCCACAGGAGCGGCATAGATAACGTGGACGGTCGTCTCCCTCGGGAATCGCGAAACTGACCGGCTGTCCACAGTGGCTGCAATAGTTCATGTCGCTCCCGTGAGGATACTGGTCGGGCTTGACGCCTTTACCACGTGCTGGTTACAAGAGATCAAACCCGATGGAATCCCCATGTTAGAGAAACTTCGCGAACAGCTGCAAGGACTTCACCCCAGACGCATCCGCCTTCGTCTCCCCGAGGCAGCGGTATTGATCCCGTTGGTCAGGCGTCCCGAACCGACACTGCTGTTCACCCGGCGTGCCGGTCACCTCTCCACTCACAGCGGTCAGGTCGCCTTTCCCGGCGGCAAGCGGGAGCCGCAGGATAGCGACCTTCTCGATACTGCACTGCGCGAATCCAGCGAGGAAATCGCTCTACCCCGCGAGCGAGTCGAAATCCTCGGCCAGTTGTCCGACGTGCTGTCCCTGCACGGCATCAAGGTCACTCCCTTCGTTGGTGTGATCCCGCCGGACCTGCAACTGGTAGCCGACGAGAACGAACTCGACGCCATCTTCGAGGTTCCTCTCCAGCACTTCCTCGACGATTGCCGTACCCATACCGACGTGATTCCTGTCGATGGCCGCAATATCTATGTGCCTAGCTACCGGATTCCGTCACCACAGGGCGAGGACTTCGTGATCTGGGGTCTCTCGGCGATGATGCTGGTGGAGTTGCTCGCAGAAGGATTTGATCTACCTCTGAGTCTTTTCGACCAGCCCGAGGGTAAACTACGCCACCTGCCCTCTCGTCGAGCACCACAGCCATGAGCTACCCGGACTCCTGTCACTTCTCCGCTACCCAGGTCAACACTCTGATCGATTCCCTGGTCGAACATGGCTGGTTCATCGGCCCGCAGATACTGGACCCTGCCCTGTGCCAGGCACTTCATCAGGAGGTCATGGGACGCGCCGAACAGCAGTCGATGAATCGCGCAGGTATCGGCCGAGGCAAGGACCACGAGTTGCGCGAGGATATCCGCGGTGACGCCATTCACTGGCTGGATCGTGAGACTCTCGCCCAGCGTCGCTACCTCGATGCCATGGCAGAGCTGCAACTGGCACTCAACGCCAGCCTCTATCTGGGACTCTTCGAGTACGAAGCACACTTCGCGCATTATCCAGCAGGAGCCTTCTATCGCCGCCATCTGGACAGCTTCCGCGGACGTGCCAACCGAGTGGTATCCACGGTAGGCTATTTCAATCCCGACTGGCCCCGGGATGCCGGCGGCGAGATGGTGATCTTCGACCGGCATGATCCAGACAGGGAAGTCGCGCGGGTGTCCCCCGAGGCCGGCACCTTCGTGTGTTTCCTCGCCGAACAGGTCCCCCATGAAGTACTGCCTACCCGTCAGCCCAGGGCCAGTATCGCCGGGTGGTTTCGCCGCAATGCCTCGCTGGGCGGGGTCGTCGACCCCGCACGCTGATCACAGAGGTACCAGGATGCCGGACAAGCCATCACCAGCGTCAGTCACCGACAGCCAGCGCATCCAGGCGCTGGAAGAGCGCGTGCGTCAACTGGAGAGTGAAAAGCAGCATTTCCAGTGGCTGGCCGAAAGCACCACCGATCTGATCTCTCGCCATGACCAGAACGGCGTCTTTCTCTATGCCTCCCGGGCGGCCCGCGATCTACTCGGTTACGACCCGGAGGAACTGATCGGGGTCTCGGCCTACGATCTCTTTCACCCCGACGATCTGCGCGCCCTGCTGGCAAAGTCGCCACGCATCTATTACCACGAAGGCTTCTACCAGCAGACCTATCGTTTCCGCGCTCGTTCTGGCCACTATGTGTGGTTCGAGACAACCAGCCGGACACGGCGAGCGACTGACGGGGAACTGATCGACATTCTCTGCGTATCGCGGGATGTCAGCCGCCGGCTGGACGCCGAGGCCCAGACTCGACGACTCCAGCAGCAGGTCGCCCATGCCAACCGTCGCGCCATGCTCGGGGAGCTGGCCAGCAATATCGCCCATGAGTGCAACCAGCCTCTGGCCACCATGAGCAACTATGCCAGTGGCGCGCTGATGCAGCTGAAACGCCAGCCGGGTCAGCCGGCCTCGCAACTGGCGATACCACTGCAGCGGATCAACGACCAGATCGAACGCCTCTCCGCACGCCTGCGCCACATTCGCCAGTTCGTGCGCAATGGCGATGTGCGCTGCCAGGCGCTGGACATCGGCGACATTCTGGCGGCGGTGCGCCAGCTCTGCCAGTGGCAATGCGAACAACAGGGCGTTGTACTCGACATCAGTGTCGATGATGATCTGCCCAGGGTACAAGCCGACGCCATCGCCATGGAGCAGATACTGGTCAACCTGATCCTCAATGCCGAGGAGGCCTGCCGACGCCCCGCCAATGATGATCACCGCGACCATTGTTCAGATAACCCGGACGATCTCAGGCAGGACGATCTCCCTCAAGACACTGAGGGGCGCATTCAGGTCTGCGCCTGGCAACTCTCGGCCTGGGAGGTCGCCGTCGACGTCCGGGACAATGGTCCCGGTATCACTGCCGATCAGGTCGATCGGGTTCTCGCACCGCTGGTCGCCTCTCCCCGCACCCCAGCCCCTGAGCAACAGGTCGGGCTGGGCCTTTCGATCAGCCATTCACTGGCGGAAGCCATGGGCGGTAACCTTGTACTGGTTTCGGCGGGGTCGCGAAGCGGTGATGCAGAACAGTGCCATGAGACCCAGGGCGACGAGACCGTCGAACGTGCTGGCATGACCGGTGCCATCTTTCGCGTCATTCTTCCCAGCACCCCGGACAACGCTCTACCACGAACCATGATCTGCCACGAACCATGACCTGCCACGGAGACCGCCTTGATCGACAGTAATCCATCGACCTCGACAATACCCCATGTGGCGATCGTCGATGACGACGATGATCTGCGTGAATCGCTGAGCTGGCTGCTTGATTCCGTGGGACTGCATACAAGGGCCTACGCCAGTGGCGATGCCTTTCTCGATGACGATCCGCAACAGCATGATGCCATCCTGCTCGATGTCCGCATGCCGGGGCTGAGTGGCCTCCAGGTGCAGCAGCGATTACAGGGCCTCGATGCCTGCCCTCCGGTCATCATGATCACCGGGCATGGCGATGTTGCCATGGCCGTTTCAGCGCTCAAGGCCGGAGCCGTGGATTTCATCGAGAAGCCGTTCAATCAGCAGCAAATGATCGATATCCTCCAGCAGGTACTGGCCGAACAGCGCGAGCGCGCCGATCGCCAGCAACGTCTGGCCAGCCTGCACCAGCGTTATGCTGCTCTGCGTCCCAGAGAGCAGGATATCCTCAAGGAAGTGGCCTGTGGCTTCACCAGTCGCGAGATTGCCGAGCACCTGGCGCTGAGCGCCAAGACCGTGGAGGTGTATCGACAGCGCATCATGAAGGCGCTGGGCGCGACCAGTCTGGCGCACCTGATTCGTCTGAGCGTAGCGCTCGAGCTGGTGGATATCCTGCCCGATCACGAGCTCCCTCGGGACTGAATGATCAGACCCGTTTGACGCCTGGCCCGGACGGCATCAAACACGGCGCTTGGCAAGCCCCATCTCTCGCCTGACCTTCGCTCGACCGAGGCGCGCGGCCAGAGGCTCCAGTCCCATGACAGCTCGTCTCAGGTCGACCTTGTCGGGATCCTCGATCATCCACGGCACCGGCCAGCCATCCGCACCTATCTCCAGTTGGGTCCCATAGCGCTGCGGACGCCCGGTCATCAGGCGAATACGATCCTCCAGAAACGCCAGCTGCCAGGCCCGGGCCGCTCCTCGCCCCACGGCCTCGCGCAGCGCCTGCCGACAGCGCTCCATGAAGGTCACATCGAACACCGCCTGCATTGCGATGCGCCAGGCCGCCCGTGAGGCCTCGTCACCGACCAGTCGCTCGTCCGGCCAGCCATACACATCCAGTGCCTGTGCCAGGCTCCGAGCGCTGATCTGGTGTAGCGCCCTGACCCGAGGGTGATAATCCGCCGGAACGATTTCGCCCGACGCCTCCAACTCGTCCATCAGCGTCCGATTTTCCTGTTCCAGTGCACTCATTGACTGAGCCAGCGTCCAGTTCACTACGGCATCCTCCCTCCCGCCGCTCCGCGGTGCGACTCGTGCATTGTTCGCGGAGAGATACTGTCGTCGAGCGTCAATAGCTCGCACCCACAACAACTTCCATCAGTAGCAGCTCCCATCAGCAGCAACTGTCACCAACGACACGGCCCCCGTAGAGCGCTACCGAATCGTGAGCCACTGGGGTCTAGCCTTGACGGGATTGTGCTTGGCGACAATAGCCAATCGGAGAGAGGTTCGTAGGAGAAATGGCATGATCTACGCTCGTTCGGGAGTATTCGTGTTTCTGTGCCTAATTGACCATGCTGAAGGTTCTAGATTTACCCGCTGAAGGCTCTGGATTCACCCGCTGAAGGCTTCAGATTCACCCGCTGAAGGCTTCAGATTCACCCGCTGAAGGCTCTGAGTTCATCCGCTGAAGGCTCTGGATTTACCCGGTGAAGGCTCTGTATCCCCTCCTTGCCACGTGGCATCACACCGCTGGGTTTGCCTCAAGAATCGGCGGGTCTCATCTCTCAACCACAGGAGACGTTGTCATGAACAGTATCGATATGGAACACCTGAAGCGCTGCGTCGAGCTGGCCAAGCAGGCCCTGAACAAGGGCGATGAGCCCTTTGGTTCGGTGCTGGTCGATGCCCAGGGAAAGGTATGTTTCGAGGATCACAACCATGTCGCGGGCGGTGACGCGACCCAGCACCCGGAGTTCGCCATCGCCCGCTGGGCGGCAGAACACATGACTCCCGACGAAAGGGCTGACGCCACGGTGTATACCTCGGGAGAACATTGTCCCATGTGTGCGGCGGCCCACGGCTGGGTCGGGCTGGGCAGGATCGTCTATGCCAGTTCGTCACGGCAACTGGGAGAATGGTTGGAGGAGCTGGGCGTGGCCAACGGGCCGGTAGCGCCGTTGCCGATTACGGCTATCGTCCCGAATGCTCAGGTGGAAGGCCCGGCGCCGGCACTCGCCGAACAGATCCGGGACCTCCACCGCCGCCTGCATTCAGGATCCTGACAGTCAGGACCGATGATGGTCAGATCCCACTGATGGCCAGCTCATCACCAAGCTTCAAGGTCGCACCGACACCACTTTCGATAATCGCGTTCTGTCCGAAGAAGGCACCCTTCCAGCCCGGCTGGGTTTTCAGTTCGACCAGACTGCGCAGCGGCTCCTTGATCGACGGAATCCTGCCGCTGCTTTGGTCAATGGTGATGATCTTGCAGCGCTTGCAGGGCTTGCGGACACCAAGGCGATAGCCGGGCCCGGACAGCGTCTGCCAATCGCGCTCACCAAAGGCCTGCGCCGCTCCCGACACGACAATGTTGGGACGGAAGCGTGTCATGGGAACCGCTGTCTCGCCCTTGTCTGCCAGATGCCGGTTGAGGGCTGCCAATGATATCTCGCTGGTGATCAGGACCGGGTAGCCATCGGCGAATGCCGTATGTACTCGGCCCGGCTCACCTTCATGCAGATAGTCATGCTCCACCTCACGGCGCTGATCAGGCGCGAAACGTACCAGACGCAACCCACTGACACCCTGAGGCCCCAGCACGTCATTCAGCCAGGCCGTAGCCTCGTCGCCTTCATCCAGCGCCCGGCAATCGGACTTCCAGACACGTACCTCACGCACGCTCTCCCCGGACGGTTGCAGACCGGCTTCGAGACTCACTTCAAGGTCGGGCATACCGGGGTGACTCAATGTCAGACATGAGTCATCCAGCGCCACACCGATAGTGGCCAGCGCCGGGACTTCACGCTGGGTCACGAAACATCCATCGCTATTCACCAGCATCCACTGCCGGTCGTGAGCGAGTCCATGCTCCGTCAGCTCGGCCCGCTCCAGCGCGATGCCCTGCAACGACTTGACGGGATAACAATTCAGTTCAGTGATGATCAAACGTCTCGAACTCCTTTTTTCTGATTCTCTGGCCTGTACCGCTTCCCAGAACTGAGCCGCTTCCCAGAACTGAGCCGATTTCCAGAACTGGGCCGATTTCCAGAACTGAGTAGTCGTTTATATCGTCCCCGACCCGGCATGGCCAAGTGCCAGCTCCACCGCCCGGAGGGCATGGATGGTAGCAGTGTCGTAGAGCGGAACCTGAGTGTGTTCGCTGGTCACCAGCAAGGCGATCTCGGTACAACCAAGGATAACCGCCTGGGCATCGTTGCGGGAAAGCTCGTCGATGGCAGACAGCATAAACGCACGGGAGTCTTCCTTGATCTCCCCATGACACAGTTCATCGTAGATGATGCGGTGCACGTTCTCTCGGGCCGGCCGCTCTGGAGTCAGGACTTCAAGGCCGTAGCTCTCGAGCCGTTCGCGATAGAAAGGCTGCTCCATGGTGAACGAAGTGCCCAGCAGTCCGACGCGCCGGATTCCATCCGCAATCAACGCATCGGCGGTGGCATCGGCAATGTGCAGCAGCGGAATTTCCACGGCCTTCTCGATACAGCGTGCCACCTTGTGCATGGTGTTGGTGCACAGCACCAGCAACTCCGCGCCGGCCATTTCGGCCTTGTGGGCCGCATCGGCCAGCATCTCTCCTGCATCATCCCAGCGGCCCTGATGCTGCAAGCTCTCGACCTCGGCAAAGTCGACACTGACCAGCACGATCTTCGCCGAATGATGGCCTCCGAGTACCTGACCGACCGCGCGGTTGATGACCTGGTAATAGCTCACCGTGGATTCCCAGCTCATGCCGCCCAACAATCCAATGGTCTTCATGTGTCTCTCCTGGTGAGTCACAGCAGTCATGACCAACGCATGCTGCTCGTGGCCCCAGCATACCTCACACGTGGAAAGATGCCCCAGCCACTACCGAATGTGGCTATGCCGAAACGGTAATTCCCCCTACCATGGAGTCTTGAATCATCGTAGGGATCACTACCATGTCCACCAGGGATACGCTGAAACTCTTTCTCCTGTCGACGCTCTGGGGAATGTCGTTCATCTTCATGCGCGTGGCATCGCCGGAGTTCGGTGTCGTACCACTGATCCTGGTTCGCATGGGGCTCGGTGCCCTGCTACTACTGCCATTACTGATGTCTCGCAATTACCTGCAGCTGGTGCGCGACAATATCGGCAAACTCGCCCTGCTCGGCTTCATCAACCATGTCATTCCGTTCTCGCTATTGGCATTGGCCACTCTGCAGCTGGAAGCCGGCTTTACCTCACTGATCAACGCCACCACACCGATATTTACCGCTCTGATCGGTGCTCTGTGGTTTGCCACATCCATCCAGAAACGTCAGTACATTGGCCTGGCCACGGCTTTCTTCGGCATCTATGTCCTGTCCGGCGATCGGTTGGATTTCGATATCGGGGGGGATGGCTGGTTTATCCTCGCAGTGCTCGGCGCCACCTTCTTCTACGGACTTGCCGGCAACTACTCGAAGACCCACCTGAGCCACCTACCAGTCAGGGTGCTGGCCGCTGGGAGCTGCAGTATCTCAGGGCTGGTGCTGTTGATACCGGGGCTGATGCTGTGGCCCGAAGCCCCTATCAGCGGTATGGCGTGGGCCAGTGCTCTGGCGCTGGCCACGCTGTCCACCGCTGTCGCCTTCCTGCTGTTCTTCAGCGTGCTGGCCAGTGCCGGGGCCACGGCAGCATCCACCGTGACATTCCTGGTCCCGGTCAGTGCACTGTTGTGGGGCTACCTGCTGCTGGATGAAGTGCTGACCTGGCGCATTCTGCTCGGCATGGCCATCACGCTCGGCGGCACCGCTGTGGCAACCGGCATGCTGCCCCATTGGCGGCGACGGGGGCGGCGCGCCCCCTGCACTACGGAGTAGAGGACCAAAAAAGCTACGAGCAGCGAGCCACGAGTGGCGAGCAGACCCACATGACATGGACGGGGCGCTCGTAGCTGCCTGGCTCAGAACTCCGGCTTGCGCTTCTCGACGAAGGCACTCATGCCCTCACGCTGTTCCTCGCCGGCGAAGCTCAACGCGAACAGACTGGTCTCCAGCGCCAGGGCACTATCGAGGTCCTGATCCATGCCATCGTGAATGGCCTGCTTGGCACTACGCACGGCACCGGGACCGTTGCCGCCCAGTTGCTTCGTCAGAGTCTGGGCATATTCCTCCAGCGCATCCTGACTCAGGACCTGGTTGACCAAGCCGATGCGCAATGCTTCCTGGGCGTCGATCTTGCGTCCCGTGGTGCACAGATCCAGGGCCATGGCCGGGCCGACACGCCGTGGTAGCCGTTGGGTACCGCCGAAGCCGGGGATCACACCGAGCAGCACCTCGGGCTGGCCGAATACCGCATTGTCGCTGGCCACTGCCCAATCACAGGCCAGCGCCAGCTCGCACCCACCACCAAGGCAGAAGCCATTGACCAACGCCACCACCGGTACCGGCAATGTTTCCAGGCGCTTGATGGTACGCAGCGCCTGAGCGGCAAAGTCGCGCGCCTGTTGCGGAGTCTTGTCGCGCATCTCGGCGATATCCGCGCCGGCCACGAAGGATTTCTCTCCGGCACCAGTAATCAGTACCGCGCGAAGATCAGCGCGTGTTTCCAGCTCGACCAGCACCTGCTCCAGAGCATCGATCACCGCGCTGTTGAGCGCATTGAGCGCCTTGGGACGGTTGATGGTCAGGCGTACGATGCCTTCGTTGTCCTGCACTTCAATCAATGACTCGCTCATCTCGTCTCCTCATGACGGAAAATCACTCAATGACGTTGGGCATCATCGCAATGCTCACTGCCCCATCGCTCATCAGCCTCACCCTAACGAACGCTTGGTAGGCCAGCAAGCCAGACTTCCGGCCAGGTATCCGTCGGGCTCCAGCCCGAGGCTCAATAGCTGTAGAAACCGCGACCGGTCTTGCGGCCCAGATAGCCGGCATCCACCATGCGTCGGAGCAATGGACAGGGGCGGTACTTGGGATCAGCAAAACCGTCATTGAGCACTTCCATGATCGCCAGGCAGACGTCCAGACCAATCAGGTCGGCCAGTGCCAGTGGGCCCATGGGGTGAGCCGCGCCCAGCTTCATGGCGGTATCGATATCCTCCGCCGAGGCCGCACCTTCCTGGAGCAGGAAGACGGCTTCATTGATCATCGGTACCAGCAGACGGTTGACGGCAAAGCCCGCGGAATCGGCGATCCGCACCGATATCTTGCCCATGGCCTCGGTCAGTTGCTCGATCTTCTCCACCGTGGCATCGGAGGTCTGTTCGGCACGAATGATCTCGACCAGCTTGAGCACCGGCACCGGGTTGAAGAAATGCATGCCGACAACACGCTCCGGCCGTTCACAGACCGCCGCCAGTCCTGTCAGCGATAATGATGAGGTGTTCGATGCCAGAATGCTGTGCGGAGCCAGGCGATCGAGATCGGAGAACAGCTTCTCCTTGAGTGCGGCCTGCTCGGGTGCGGCCTCGATGATCACGCTGCAGTCCGCCAGCGTCTCCAGGTCCGTGGTGGTGGTCAGGCGTTGTCTGGCCTCCTCGCTCTCGGCTTCACTCAACCTCTGCTTATCAACGAGCCGCGCCAGACTCCTGTCAATGGCCTCCAGCGCTCGCTCGAGCGGCTCACTGGCAATATCAAACAGACTCACGGTAAAGCCGCTCTGCGCCAGCACCTGGGCGATGCCTTGGCCCATGGTTCCCGCCCCGATCACACCGATCTGCTCACTCATCACTGCCTCCAGGTTGTGTCCCTCGTGCCCGACTCCATATCTCGGCCTCATGCATCAGACCATGCATGAGCCCAGGGCCTGTCTGACACAGGACTTGGCTAAAAAGTGCCTGCGCATCATGACACAGACACAGCGACAGGAAGTATGAACCCGGCAAGCTTTCATGTTGAGTGAATCGCAGCACAAGAACGTACCGCCGTCGGCCACCAGGCCGACGCAAGCCCGCGCCACCCTGGTCAGTCGTTCAGTCGGAACGCGCCTGCTCACGCAGCACGAATTTCTGGATCTTACCCGTGGAGGTCTTCGGTAACTCGCTGAACACCACGCGCTTCGGCACCTTGAAACTCGCCAGCTTCTCTCGGCAGTGAGCAATGATGTCCTCCTCACTGATCTCGGCCGTGGCCTTGAGCTTGACGAAGGCGCAGGGACTCTCGCCCCATTTCTCGTCGGGTTGGGCCACCACTGCCGCCTCTTCCACAGCGGGATGACTATAGAGTGCGTCCTCGATTTCAATGGTCGAGATGTTCTCGCCCCCGGAAATGATGATGTCCTTGGAGCGGTCCTTGATCTCGATATACCCATCCTGATGCCAGGCGGCAAGATCTCCGGTGTGATACCAGCCGCCCTCCAGCGCCTCACGGGTCGCCTGTTCATTCTTGAGGTAACCCTTCATGGTGTTGTTGCCACGCATCAGCACTTCACCAATGGTCACACCATCCTTTGCCACCGGTTCAAGAGTGACAGGGTCGGCGACACACAATGCCTCCATCAAGTGGCCACGCACGCCCTGTCGAGCCTTGATCCGCGCCCGCTCCTCCAGCGGCAATTCATCCCAGGCCTCACGCCAGGCGCAGACCGTCACCGGACCGTAGACCTCGGTCAGTCCGTAGACATGGGTGACTTCGATACCCAGCGACTCGACACCGGCGATCACCGCGGCCGGAGGCGCGGCACCTGCGGTGGTGGCCTTGACGGGATGGTCGATATCGCGCCGCTGCGCCGGGTCGAGGTTGACCAGACCATTGAGCACAATGGGGGCGCCACTGAAGTGAGTGACTTTCTCGTCGGCAATCAATTGCATGATGCGCACTGGATCCACCTTGCGCAGACAGATGTTGACCCCGGTATAGGCGGCGATACTCCAGGGAAAGCACCAGCCATTGCAGTGGAACATCGGCAACGTCCACAGGTACACCGGATGATGCGGCATGTCCCATTCAAGGATATTGCTGAGGGCGTTGAGGTAGGCGCCACGGTGGTGATAGACCACCCCCTTGGGCTTGCCGGTGGTGCCGGAGGTGTAGTTCAGCGAGATCGCATCCCATTCATCATTCGGCAACCGATAGGGATACTCCGCATCCCCCTCTTCCAGCAGCGACTCGTATTCAATCTCTCCGAGGCGTTCCGCACCCGGCAGGAACTGTTCATCAGCAACATCGATGATCAATGGTGGCTCAGGTAGCGCTTTCACCGCTTCACGGATCACCTCGACGAACTCGGGGTCAACAAGGACTGCACGAGCCTCGCCATGCTCGAGCATATAGGCGATGGCCGAGGCATCGAGACGAATGTTGAGCGTATTGAGCACGCAACCCGCCAGCGGCACCCCGAAATGCGCCTCGAACATCGCCGGCACGTTGGGCAGCATCGCGGCTACGGTATCGCCCTTGCCCAGGCCACGCCTCTCCAGCGCCGAGGCCAACTGACGGCAGCGCCGCCAGGTCGTGGCCCAGTCCCGGCGGATATCACCATGGACCACGGCGGGGAAATCCGGATAGACACCGGCGCTGCGCTCGATGAAGGTCAAGGGCGACAGGGCAACATGATTGGCGGGCGTGCGCGGCATGCCCTGATCGTAGGCCGACTGACTCATGGCGTCCGGATCTCCTTCTTGTTGTGATAGCAATGTTGTGACGGCGTGTATTGTGACGGCAATACTGGCTAATGGCGGCTGTATTCAAGAGGCTTGCTGTAAGCATAGTTTGTCCACAGCAAGCCCCATCAAGCCGTGACCGGATACAGACTATTAACATGGCAATCAAATAGCTCATCCTGATCGACTTGATTGTCGTCCGCACGACACTGGCGCAGATGCACGGATCTGCTGGTGTGGTGCGGTCTCGCGTCGGCCTGATGGCCGACGGCGGCACGTCCCTGTGCCGCAATCAACCCAACATGAAAGCATGCCGGGTTAATATCTACCGCTGCTCGGCAGCAGCGCCTCGAACCCGGCCTCGATGACCTGGCGCTGAGCGCGGCCCACCGGCAACCAGTGACGAAGCGCAAAGTCCGCCTCCTGCAGCTTGCCACGCAGGAAGTCATCATCGGCTCCGGCATCAAGCGCCGCCTGCGCCTTGAGCGCACTGAGCCCCATCTGCCATGCACAGAGCACATGGCCAGCCAGTGCCAGCAGAGGTGTCGCATAAGCCTGAACGGCATCGGCCCCCAGCTCGGCATCGGTGCCTTCTGTCAGCACCCGCGCCAGACAGGCTTCGAGATCCTCGGCCCCGGCATTCAGCGCCTTGCCAAGCGTGGCCAGTGATGGTTGGGCGGTGAGCTGTTCCGCGACGCTACGAACCTCCTCGACGAGGCTGCCGAATGCCGCCCCACCATCACGCTGCAACTTGCGTCCGGCCAGATCCAGCGCCTGAATACCGTTGGTGCCTTCGTAGATGGCGGCAATACGCACATCGCGCAGCAACTGAGCGGCACCGGTCTCCTCGATATAGCCCATACCACCATGAACCTGTACTCCCAGCGAGGCGATGTCGATGGCCTGGTCGGTGGCAAAGCCCTTGACCACGGGAATCAGCACATCAACGCGCGCCTGAGCAGCCTGGCGGCAGTCGGCGTCCTCATGGTGACGTGCCACATCCAGCTGGGCCGCACAGTTCATGGCCAGAGCGCGCAGGGCATCGGTTCGGGTGCGCATCGACAGCAGCATACGACGTACATCGAGGTGTTGGTCGATCATGCAGGGCTCACCACCACGAGCCGGCGGCGTACGGCCCTGACTGCGTTCTGAGGCATAACTGGCGGCATGCTGACAGGCTCGCTCGGCGACCCCAATGGCCTGGATACCCACCTTGTGGCGGGCCTCGTTCATCATCGTGAACATGTGGTTGAGACCACGTCCCGGTTCACCGACAAGGTAGCCGACGGCACCATCCTGCTCACCGAAACTCAGGGTACAGGTCGGGCTACCGTGAATTCCCATCTTGTGCTCGATGGAGGCACATACCACATCGTTGCGCTGCCCCAGCGAACCGTCCTCGTTGACCAGGTACTTCGGTACCAGAAACAGCGAGATTCCCTTGTTGCCATCGGGCGCATCCGGCGTCCGCGCCAGAACCAGGTGAATGATGTTCTCGGCGGCATCATGCTCACCCCAGGTGATGAAGATCTTCTGACCAAACAGGCGGAAGTGGTCTCCTTCCGGAACCGCGCGGGTACGCACCTTCGACAGATCCGAACCGGCCTGGGGTTCGGTCAGATTCATGGTGCCGGTCCAGTGCCCCTCGACCAGTTTCGGCAGATAGAGGACCTGCTGCTGCTCGCTGCCATGATGGGCCAGAGCCTCAATGGCTCCTGCAGTCAGCATTGGACACAGGCCCAACGCCATATTGGCTCCATGCAGCATTTCCTGGACCGCACTGGCCACCACCTCGGGTAGCCCCTGGCCACCCAACGCCTCGGAAACACCAATGCCATTCCAGCCGCCTTCAGCATAGGCACGATAGGCTTCGGCAAAGCCGTCAGGCAGGGCCACTCTGCCATCCTCGCGGCGCAGGCAACCCTCGCGATCGCCGCTGGCATTGAGGGGAGCCCAGATATCACCCGCCAGTTTCGCGGCCTCTTCCAGCACCGCCTCGAGCAGGTCGGGACTGAGCTCGCTGAATGGCGGCAGTGTCAGCGCACTGTTTTCATGCAGGTGATCAAGGATAAAGGCAACATCACGAACGGGAGCGGAATAGGACGACATAGGCAGGCCTCGTGAAAACAATATTTGCGATAGTAGTTTCCCTGGCTCAGTACCTCAATGCCCCCAAGGTCGCAGTCACATCCCACTTTCCCGCTGGCCGCGAAGATATGAAATGCATCCCCGAGAACGCACGACGCCCCTGGCCAGGGGCCGAGGGGCGCTCGCGGTAAAGAAAGGCTGTAGCGAAATTCAGTGACGCGAATCCGAGTCCTTGTCCTCGGCACGCTCGTCCAGCGCCTCCTCCTCGCTCTCACTACCGTCAGTCCCCTCGACCTCCGGGGGTTGAGCAGGGGCCGCATCGGTGGCGCTATCATGCATGGCTTCCCGAACCCCTTCGTGAAAGCCATCGTCATCATAGTAGGCGACATACTGCCCTTCTTCCGTGGGCGGGCCGACCAGCGGCTCCGCCACTTCGACATCCGGCAGCACATCGGATAGGTCTTCCATGTGCTCGTGCTCCCGCGCACCGTGCAACCACTCCTCGGTCACCGCCAACTCTGCACCTACCGAACTCAACGGTGTCGAGGGTGAGAACGGTGCCACCGGTACCGGGGCCGGACGCACCAGACGGCGCCAGACGAAGAACATCACCAGCACCGCCCCCAGCACACCGAAGGCGCCGAACAGCGCGATATCGCCCAGGGCAGCCATCACTGGGCTGACCGCAGGCGGGCTCAGGGCCGAGCCGATGGCATTGATCAGCAACAATCCCTGACTCATGGGTACCAGGGCACCTGCCGGTGTCCGGTCAGCAGCGTGGCTGACAGCCACGGGATACAACGAGAAGACGCCGCCACCGAGCAGAAAGAGCACCACGGCCAGCCCCATCGGCGGTAACGGCGTCAACAGCACCACCGCCGACACCACGACGCAGAAGGCGCCAATCATGATCAATACGATCTGACGATCATGGCGATCGGACCAGCGCCCCACGGGATACTGCAACAGCATGGCACCAAGGACGGTAATGGCCATGAACTGACCCACCTCGGTAACACTGAATCCGCTGCGCTGCAGGAACAGCGGCAACATGGTGTAGATGGCCGCCACCAGCAGGCCGGAACCGAAGGCCCCCATCACTCCCGTAGGCGTGAGGGTGATCAGGCGCAGCGGCGAAAGTGGCTCGGCCTTGTCCAGCAGAGGCGTGACACGGGGAATCATGGCCATCGGCAATACCGACAGTGACGCCAGGATGCCGACGACCATGAAGGGTTCTGTCTGCCCCAGGCCCTGAACAACCCCCAGCAACAACTGACCAATCACACCAGAGGCATAGAGGGCGATCATGTACAGCGCCAGCAGCCGCCCTCTCACCGTGGAATCCCCGGATGTCAGCAACCAGCTTTCGATGACCAGGAATACCCCCACAGTGGCCCAGCCGCCAATGAGGCGCAGGACGAACCAGGCGATGGGATCATTGACCAGGCCCTGCAGCAGCACCGTCACGGCGACCAGCGACGCGAAGCTGCCATAGGCACGGATGTGGCCGATCGCCAGCAGCAGGCGGTCATTGAGCATCGCCCCTACGCCCAGCCCAATGAAGTAGGCCGACGAAACCCAGCCCACGACAACCTGGGACTCGCCGAACGCATCGAGACGGATGGACACCAGACTGGTCAGATAACCATTACCGATGCCGAGGATGAACAGCCCCAGCAAGGGAGCGATGGCCATGGCCAGGAGTTGCGGGGACATCAGGAGCCTCGCTGATGCAAAGAGAACACAGGGCAGACAAACGGCGCATTTTGGCGGCGAATATACGCCCGCCCAGCCCTCTGTCAACCGCTTTATGTACCGGTGAGCATAACTTCAGAAAGATCGCCCAACCATGCCAGTCAAACGCCTCTTTTCACAACTCAACCGGGGCGCTGCAAGAGTGCCACCTCACGTCCCGCAAGCGTCAGTGTCAGGCCATGCTGACGGGCGAACCAGGCCAGGCTCAGGTCACTGAAGAACACTACATGTGAGGGATCTCTGATGTAGTGCCAGTTGGCAAAATCCTCTGGTATACGCATCGTCATCAAGCCCAGCCAACCACCGGGCCTCAGACAGGACACCAGATGGCCGAGGGTCTCACCGGGAGTGAACAGGTGCTCAGCCACTTCAGTGGCCGTGATGAAATCGTACTGGCGCTGCATGGCCTCGGGATTGGGGGCAAAGAAGGGATCATGCACCTGCATCATGAACCCCGCCTCCTCGAACATCAGTGACAGTGTTGGCCCCGGGCCGGCACCGAAGTCCAGTCCCTCTGCCCCCGGCGCCAGATGCTCGCTCAACGGTACCATCAAGCGCGCGAGAAAGGCCCGGTAACCGGGATCATCCGGGCGATTGTCGTGCTGATCGTAGATGGCCTTTTCTGCCACCGGATCGAGACGCTGCTGTGGGGGTACAGCGACCAGGTCACAGCGGCCGCAGCGGAAGAAATCGCGTCTGCCGTCATTGTGGAAGTAACTCATATCGCTGCTCGAACATAGCGGACAGGCCAACATCATCGTATTCTCTGTGGCTGAAAACTCGTTACGGAGAGTGGCATGCTTTCAGGCCTCGATCATCTGGTCATTACCGTGACCGACATTTCTCGCGCCGTGGACTTCTATACCCGCGTCCTCGGCCTCGACGTGCGCTACCGCGACCGCGAGCGCGTCGATCTCATGCTGGGCGACATGGCCCTGAGGCTGCATTGGACCGCTACCGATATCACACCAAGGGCGGCAACCCCGACCCCCGGAAGCCTGGATATCTGTTTCCGCAGTCAATTACCCTTGGACGAGGTTCGCCGTCATCTGGAAGCGCTGGAGGTAGCGGTGGAACTGGGGCCAGTTCCTCGCCAGGGCGCCATCGGCATGATCGAATCCCTCTATCTACGCGATCCGGACGGTAACCTCATCGAGATCAGTCGGCCTCTGAAGGTCTCATGACCCCGACAGGAGCCACTGGAAACCCATGCACGGCAAGGTATCATTGGCGCCCCGGAAACGACTCAATCCGTCCCTCACCCATTCACTGATCAAGGCCTCGAATGCTGGCATGTCTGACGAATCGCGCGATGTCACCGGTGTCATCATGGCCCGGACAGGACAGTTCCGTCACGATAGGGAATCATCATGAGCGGTAACCCACTGCAACCTCACGAACCTCAGGTTGAGCCCAGCGAGCCGCCTCCCGGCGGAGCTCCTGTTGACACCACTATGGTACTGGTCGGCTACGGCCTGCTGCTGGCACAGCCATTCACGGCCTTTACCGCGATCATCAGCGTGGTGATTGCCTACGTCTACCGTGGCAAGGGGCCCGAGTGGCTCGACGACCACTACCGCTATCAGATCCGTACCTTCTGGATCGGTCTGCTCTATGGCCTGATCGCCTCGGTGCTGGTGTTCGTCGTCATCGGCCTGCCGCTGCTGCTGGCACTCACCATCTGGCTGATCGTGCGCTGCATCAAGGGCTTCAAGGCATTGCAGGAGCATCGCTCCCCCGACAATATCGACAGCTGGTTGATCTGATCATGCCGACATCTTTCCAGCAGCGTATCCAGGCCCGGGCCGTCGCAGGCCTCTGGCGACTGCTGTCCCATGCTAGCCCCCGGCAGCTCTGGACCCTCAGCCAGTCGCTGACAGCCATCCTTCAGCCGTTCCTCAAGCGAGAATGCGCCGTTACCCGGCTCAACCTCGAGGTCGTCTATCCGGACATGCCGGAAGACGACCAGGCCATGCTGGCACGCGATAGCCTGCGCCATTCCACCGCCACCATGCTCGAACTGGGTTTCGCATGGCAGGGCAACGAGGACAAGGTCGCAGCCAGCATCATCGAAGTCCACGGCGAGAGGCTGCTCGAAGAAGCACGCCAGTCGGGCCAGGGTGCCATCGTGCTGGCTCCGCATTTCGGTAATTGGGAAGTGCTCAATTTCTGGCTGTCGCGTAACTTTGACTTCACTGCCATGTATGAACCACCCAAACTGGAACCGTTGGACCCCATCATTCGTGCAGGACGCGAGCGCTGCGGTGCCAGCCTGGTGCCGACCAACTCACGCGGTGTCGCCGCCCTGCTCAAGGCCCTCAAGCGTGGTCAGGCCGTAGGAATTCTCCCCGATCAGGAACCGGGCTGGGGCAGTGGTGTCTTTGCGCCGTTCTTCGGCCGTCCGGCCTATACGGCAACGTTACTGCCCAAACTGGTGGCACGCACCAATGCACGGGTCGTAACCGGTGTCGCCCAGCGCCTGCCGGGCAGGGGCTATGCACTGCACTTCCTGGCCGCCGATGAGCGTGTCTACTCCGAGGACGAAGCCACGTCCTGCGCAGGTGTCAATGCCAGCGTCGAAGGCGCCATCGCACTGGAGCCGGCTCAGTACCAGTGGGAATACAAGCGCTTCTCCAAGACGCCGGAAGAAGAATGCGGCGACCCGAACTTTCGTCGCCACCGACTCTACAGCTCGCGCAATATGAAGCTCGCAAGGCGTCATCGGTAACTTCGCAGGCCAGCCTCATGCACCACTGGCCTTGACTGTGACCAACGAGGGATTGCCGCCATGAATACCATGCGCCCCGCCTCCGGCAACCGTGTCCCCCAGGTGCTCTACGCACTTTATATGCTGGGGCTGGTCACCGGCTTCGTGACCACTCTGATCGGCCTGGTGGCGGCCTATATCTACCGCGGTGATGCGCCTCTCTGGCTGGCCGAACACTACCGCTTCCTGATCCGTACCTTCTGGATCGGCATCGTCTATACCATTGCCGCGGGGGTGCTCAGCTTCGCTATCATCGGCCTGGCCATTCCTGCGTTGGTGCTGCCTGGCTGGTGGGTAATCCGCTGCATCATCGGCTGGCGAGCGGTGCACCAGAACCTTCCTCCGGCGCGGCCCGATAGCTGGCTGTGGTAGGACGTCACTGAAGCTCAACCACTCATTTCGTCCTATTCCTCCCCCTGAATACGAAAATTCACACACCTGTCTCCGTGAAGCGACATGGAACCTTGGTAAAATACACCTCTCAAATACAGGATTGACCTGCTCGTTATTGCATAAATCCATACGACGACCAGACTGGAACTTGAGTGACGTCCATGGTGGGTTGATTGCGGCACAGGGACGTGCCGCCGTCGGCCATCAGGCCGACGCGAGACCGCACCCCACCAGCAGATCCGCGCATCTGCGCCAGTGGGGTGCGGACGACAATCAAATCGATCAGGATGAGCTATTTGATTGCCATGTTAATAGCGCAAAGTGCCACCTGCGCAATGACGTCCAACAGGATGTGAACCCAGACCGTGAATGCAAGGAGTGCCCCTGGATGAAATTGCTATGCCGCCTGGCGTTGGCCGTAATGGTTCTCGGAAGCAGTACATCGGTACTGGCGATAACCCCTGCCGCGCTGTTTGACCAGGTGACAGAACAGGCACGCAGCCTGGCAGACGAGTCATGGACGGCTCCTTCTGTCGAACTGCCCAGCGAACTGAGCGATATGGACTATGACCGCTATCGCCAGATTCGCTATCGTGATGACCAGGCGCTGTGGAATGACAGCGGCTTGTTCCAGGTGGAACTGTTCCACCCGGGGTTTCTCTACGATCACCCTGTCGCCATCAATGTGCTGGAAGACGAACAGGTTCGCGAGGTCCCCTTCGATCAGCAGCGTTTTCGCTATGACGATGAGGCCGCTCCCCTTGGTGAGCTCGACCTGTCGGACCTCGGTTATGCCGGCTTTCGCCTGCACTTCCCGCTGAACAAGGCAGACTACCGCGATGAATTTGCGGTCTTCCTCGGCGCCTCCTACTTCCGTCTGGTTGGACGTGATCAGGGCTACGGCCTCTCTGCACGAGGTCTGGCCATTGACACCGCGGCACCGGAAGGCGAGGAATTCCCTTCCTTCCGCGAGTTCTGGCTGGTTCGCCCAGCGGACGATGCCACACAGGTGACGATATTTGCCCTACTCGATAGTGAGTCCGTCACCGGCGCCTATCGTTTCGACATCACTCCGGGACAGCGTACCGAGGTCACTACCGAGGCGCGCCTGTTCGCCCGTCAGGATGTCGGCAAGCTGGGCATTGCCCCGCTGACCAGCATGTTCATGCATGGCGAGATGCAGCGCCATAGCGAGGATGACTATCGCCCTCGTGTCCATGACTCCAGCGGCCTGCTGATGGCCACCAGTCGTGGTGAGTGGACATGGCGGGTCCTGTCGAATCCGCAACGTCTACAGATCTCCGGCCTTCAGGACACCTCCCCCACCGGCTTTGGACTGATCCAACGCCCCAATGACTTCGATGCCTACATGGATATGGAGGCTCGTTATGAAAAGCGCCCCAGCCAATGGGTCGAGCCACTGGGCGAGTGGGGAGAAGGCCGCGTGGAGCTGGTCGAGATTCCGACCAACAACGAGTTCAACGACAACATCACTGCCTATTGGGTGCCGGCTACGCCGATGAAAGCTGGCGAGTCGCGGACCTTCCGCTACCGCACCTTCACCTTTGGCGAGCCGATCAATGAGCCGCTGGCTCGTGTGGTGCGCTCCCGCCAGGGCTGGGGCGGTTTTCCGGGGCAGAGTGATCCTCCCGACGAGAGTCTGCGTCACTTCATCGTCGATTTCCGTGGCGGTGAGCTGGAAGGTCTGGACCCCAGCCAACCAGTGACCATGACCCTGACATCCACCAGCGGTGAGATCCGTGAGCAGAAGATTCAGCCTCTGCCTGATGGTGAGACCTGGCGCGCCAGCTTCGAGCTGATGCCCGAACAGGGCAAGCCTGCCGATATGCGCCTGACGCTGAATCTGCATGGACGTCACCTGACCGAGACCTGGAACGCCATCTGGAATGCCGATGAACGCTGACATCAACCCTCAAACGGTGCCCTGGCCACGCCTGCGCCGCCTGGTCGTTGGCCTGGCGATCGCCGCGACCAGCGCACTCGGGGTGTGGACCATGTTCCGCATCCTCCACGTCGAGGGCATTACACCACTGGAACTGGCCATCCTCGCGCTGTTCGCGATCACCTTCAGTTGGATCACCATGGCCTTCTGGAGTGCCGTGATCGGGTTCGTGCTCAATCTATTGGGCCTGGACCCACTTTCACTGCGGCGCCGACCGGCTGGACCACAACGCCCTGCCGGCTCACAGTCGCGCACAGCCCTGGTGATGCCCATTCACAATGAAGACGTGGCCCGCGTGGTCGCGGGGCTGGAATCCACCTGCCGAGACCTGCCCAGCGAAACCCCGGACATGCTGATCGAAGCCTTTGTGCTCAGTGACAGTACCGACAGCGAGACGGTCGCCGAGGAAAAGGCCGCCCTTGCCAGGCTGCAGCAGCGCCTCGCCGGCCACTGCCGGGTGCACTACCGCCACCGTGACAGCAACCAGGGCCGCAAGGCCGGTAACCTCGGCGATTTCTGTGAGCGCTGGGGGGCCCACTACGACTTCATGCTGGTACTCGACGCCGACAGCTTGATGAGCGGCGAGTGCATCATCGAGCTGATCGACGAAATGATGGCCAACCCCCGACTCGGGCTACTGCAGACGGTACCGATCCCCGTTCGTCAGCTGAGCCTGTTCGGCCGTGCCAACCAGTTTGCTGCTTCGCTCTACTCACCGATGCTGGCCAGCGGGCTGAGCTTCTGGCATGCCACAGCGGCCAACTATTTCGGCCACAATGCGATCATTCGCGTGGAAGCCTTCACCAACCACTGCGGGCTGCCGGAACTCCCCGGCAAACCACCGCTGGGTGGCGACATCCTCAGCCATGACTTTGTCGAGGCGGCACTGCTACGACGTGCCGGCTGGCAGGTACGGATGCGCACCGACCTGCGCGGTAGCTATGAGGAAATGCCCAGCCACGTGCTCGACTACGCCAAGCGCGACCGCCGCTGGGTACAGGGCAACCTGCAACATATGCGGCTGCTGCGCGGCCATGGCCTGCACTTCCTCAGCCGCCTGCATTTCTTCTGTGGCGCCCTCGCCTACCTGTCTTCACTGGTGTGGCTGTCGATACTGGCCATCAGCACCATTGATGCGTTGATTCGAGCACTGGTGCCGCCCAACTTCTTCACCTCCAGCTCGCAGCTGTTTCCCAACTGGCCAATCGCACCGCCCAACCTGATCATGCCGCTGCTGATCGGCACCCTGTCGATGCTGTTGATGCCCAAGGTACTGGGCCTGATCCTCGGCCTGATCCGAGATCCCGAAGCCTATGGAGGCCGCCTGCGGTTGGTCATCAGCATGCTGCTGGAAAGCATCTTTGCCATGCTGATCGCCCCGCTGATGATGGTCTTCCACAGTCGTTTCGTGTTGCAGGTACTGACTGGACGCACCGTGGCCTGGGACCCGCAATCCCGTGAGGGGCGCGCCCTTCCCTGGCGTGAAAGCTGGCGTCACAGCTGGGTCTGGGCCTTGATCGGCGCCGCCTGGGCGCTGGTCACCTGGCGTTACACGCCGGAGTTCTTTCTGTGGCTGACGCCAGTGTGGCTGGGCCTGGTGATGGCCGCCCCACTGGTGCGCTGGAGCAGTAGTCTCAGCATCGGGCGGCGTCTGAGTCGCCTGGGTCTGCTGAAGGTGCCGGAAGAAACTCGCCCCCCCGCGGTGGTGGCCGAGATGGACATCACCGAGCTGCCACCACTGGGTGCCGAACCTGAAGCGCCGCCGGAAAAGCTGCCCCGGGAAATGCCGGAGCAATCCTTCCAGAGGCCGAAAGGCTCACAGGTCCCAGCCTGGTATGAAGAGCGCCGCCGCATGCGCGCCAGCAAAGCCGACTCGTGAATCAAGTCGCCATACAGCAGCAGGAAACATCCCTGCTGCTGTCCTTCTGTTCCTCATGAAATCAAGGGGAAGTCAAGGATGACAGGCCAGTCATTTCGCGATGCGACACAGGCTCAACCCCCTTGCCCTGGGTGATACGACTGAAACCATCCTCAGTAGCTATGGTTATGATCGTGGTCGTGGCCATCGGTATGCTGATGTAGAACGCATGAACTCTCACTCGACTCCGAGTTCCAGTCGATTGCCACAGTGGCGTGCTCAATACTGAATTGGTCAAGCAACTCCTTCTCGACCGATTTTACGACCCTCTTCGCGTCTTCATCAGACTCTGGACGAACATGCAGGGTTGCTAGCGTTTGCCCAGAAGTGAGTTGCCACACATGAATGTGGCTTACGGCAGCCAGACCTTCAACCGAACGCATCAGGGTACGCTCCAAGGCGTCCGGCAGGGCATTTTCAGGTGCCCCCTCCAACAGAATGTGGAGCGATTTGGCGAGCAGCTTCCAGGCGCTACGCAGGATCAACATCGCCACGAGCACCGACAGGATGGGATCGATCGGGGTCCAGCCTGTAAGATAGATGACAATGGCGGCAACAATGGCACCAACTGAGCCCAGAAGATCGCCCATCACATGCAGGATAGCTCCCTTCACATTGACGTGATCGGTCTCTCCACGAGTCATGATCCACAATACGATGATATTCACCAGCAAGCCGATTATCGCAACGATCAACATAGGTCCAGCGAGAATTTCACCTGGATCCAGAAAACGTTGCCATGCCTCGTAGCCAATCCACCCAATGATCGCGAACAGCGTAACGGCGTTGACGAAGCCGGCAATCACCTCGAAACGCAGGTAGCCGAATGTGCGCTTGCTGTCAGCGGCTCGCCGGCCGAAACGAAATGCCGCATAGGCCAATGCCAGCGCAGTGGCATCTGTCAGCATGTGCCCTGCATCGGCGAGCAACGCGAGCGAGCCAGACAGAATGCCGCCGACCGCCTCCACAATCATGAAAGTAAAGATCAGGCAGAAGGATATCAGCACCTTGCGCTCGTTGGTGCTGGTCACAGCGGGAACGTGCGAATGATCGTGGTCGTGGTCGTGGTCGTGATGAGAGTCAGATGGGGGCATGTGCACCTCGGCCAGTAGGATGGCTGGAAAAAAGCAAACAAATGAACACATGTTCATATGAAGTGTATATTGCGACAAATATTGCCCTATTGCCACAGATCACTTGTACAGCGGCGCTCCAGACCAAGGTAGCAAGTCTGCGACTCAAGACCAGGGGCGTTCAGCCATGATGCGTGGTTGGTGGGCCATACAGGCACCTGAACCATCAACGACCTTAGCAGGCTTCAGTATCCATCACGGATGCAAGGACAGGGCTTATGGCCGAGCTATCGAGTGGGTTCACAAACGTCCGGCGGCAGTCGTCGACGGCAAGGGCGAATATACTACGGCTCGTCGCTGTGCTCCTCAGCGATATGATTGGTCATGTCCAAAAGCACTTGGCTGACATGCATATCATCGATCCTGTAGAAGATCTGCTTGGCCATGCGCTCACCCTTGACCAACCTGGCTCCCCGCAGCAGTCGTAAATGATGGCTCACCAGGGAGGGAGAGAGATCAAGACTCTCTGCGATCTCACCAACTGAAGATGAACCCTGCATGCAGCACAGCATGATCCTCAGACGCGAAGGATCACCCAACAGGCGGAAGGTTTGCGCAAGGATGACGACTTCGTCGTGAGACAAGGATCCCAGATCAACCCCTCGACCGTAGGTGTCGCTGCCCGGTTTACGCGAAGTCATTTCAACCATCCTTCTCTCAACTTGCTGATCGCTGATGTGGCCCACCTCATTGGCATGATTACAGCGCGCCATACCGAGCTGATAGCCAGGCAACGCAGTGCCGGACCACTTGCGCAGGCGACGCCTGGATGGTGCTGAGACACGCGACGATTCTCACAGTCCTGGAGTTTGCCGAAATGGTAAGGCCCAGGATACTTCCGTGTCGAGCAAGCCATCCCTTTCGGATTCGGGCCAGGTAGTGCTATGCTGCCCTCGACACGCTTGACGGGGTGCCGGTCAATCCGGCTGAGATGGCGCAGGTCGTCTGCCTATGTAGAGAAACAGCACATAGGGGATGCACACAGCGCTGGTCCCGTGGAACCTGATCCGGTTGATACCGGCGTAGGGAATCGAGCGGTGGCTGGCGTTGGCCGTACTCTCTACCTCTACGCTGCCCTCCTTCTCCGTTCTCCCGCCCGCTCTCTCCGGATCACCGATACCGGAGGACATATGGGCTATCGTTTTGCCGATCTGATCGATGCCTGCCACCAGGAGTGGTCGGCCTACATCGAACATGATTTCGTCTCCCAACTGGGTCGTGGCACTCTCGCCGAAGACAGTTTTCGCCACTACCTCAAGCAGGACTACCTGTTCCTGATCCAGTTCTCCCGTGCCTACGCGCTGGCCGCCTACAAGAGCCATTCGCTGGAAGAGCTGCGCAATGCCTTCGAGGGCCTCAAGATCATTCTCGATACCGAGATGCAACTGCATCTCGACTACTGCGCGCAATGGGATATCCCACGCCACGAGTTGGAGTCTCTTCCGGAAGCCCGCGCCACCCTTGCCTATACCCGCTATGTGCTCGACGCCGGTGCCCGAGGCGACCTGCTCGACCTTCGTGTGGCATTGGCTCCCTGCATGGTCGGCTACGCCGACATTGCCCGCTGGCTGAATGAGCAGGAAGCCACCCTACGCGGTGCCGACAATCCCTACACCGCCTGGATCGAGATGTACCTGAGCGAGGAGTTTCAACAGGCCGCCGCCAGCGAAAGGCAGTGGCTGGACGTCCAGCTCGAGTCACTGTCCAGCGCCCGCTTCGAGCGCCTGGTCACGCTGTTCCGGGACGCTACTCGGCTGGAAATCGATTTCTGGCAGATTGGGCTCGATCTAGCGGAGTGAGCCGTAAGCCGTAAGCCGTAAGCCGTAAGCCGTAAGCCACGAGCGTCGAGCTGCGAGTCACGAGCTGCCCAGTGCCGCTCCATGGAGCACAGACAAGAGCCGGAGTTCGGGGTTACTTAAAGCTTATAGCTCGCGACCCACATGGACGTGGGAAGTGCGTGTTCGTGTCGGGAACACGAATAGCCGACCCACATGGACGTGGGAAGTGTGCATGTTCGTCGGGAACGAACATGTGCCAGCTCGTAGCTCGTAGCTCGTAGCTCGTAGCTCGTAGCTCGTAGCTCGTAGCTCGTAGCTCGTAGCTCGTAGCTCGTAGCTCGTAGCTCGTAGCTCAAACAACCATAACCCCTGAGGAGACCGTTACATGGCACACACCGATCATTTTCTGGCCGAAACTGCCCAGGTTGACGAGGCCGCCATCAAGCCTCTGCCCGGCTCACGCAAGATGCATGTCGAGGGCTCTCGCCCGGATATTCGCGTACCGTTCCGTGAAATCAGTCTGTCGCCGACGAAGACTTCCGGCGAGGATGAGCAGAACCCACCACTGCTGGTCTACGATACCTCCGGCCCCTACACCGATCCGGACATCAGCGTGGATCTGCGCAAGGGACTACCGGAGTTGCGCCGCACCTGGATCGAGGAGCGTGATGACTGCGAGTGGCTCGAAGGCCCGACCTCCGAGTACGGCCGCCGTCGGGCCTCCGACCCAATGCTGGCCCCGCTGCGCTTCGACCTGACACGTACGCCGCGCCGCGCACGTCCGAATGCCGATGGCAGCAACGGCAATGTCACTCAGCTACATTACGCCCGCCGCGGCATCATCACGCCCGAGATGGAGTTCATCGCCATTCGCGAGAACCAGCGCCGACAGAGGCTGGGCACCGACGAAGTCGAGCGTATTCTCGGCCATCAACATGCCGGTCAGGGCTTCGGTGCACGCGTTCCTGAAGAGATCACCCCAGAATTCGTGCGCCAGGAAGTGGCTGCCGGTCGCGCCATCATCCCCTGCAACATCAACCACCCGGAAACCGAACCGATGATCATCGGTCGCAACTTCCTGGTGAAGATCAACGGCAACCTCGGCAACTCGGCGGTCACTTCCTCCATCGAGGAGGAAGTGGACAAGATGACCTGGGGCATTCGCTGGGGCGCCGACACCATCATGGACCTGTCCACTGGGCAGAATATCCATGAAACCCGTGAGTGGATCATCCGCAACTCACCGGTCCCGATCGGCACCGTACCGATCTACCAGGCACTGGAGAAGGTCAAGGGCGTGGCCGAGGACCTGACCTGGGAAGTCTTCCGTGACACCCTGATCGAGCAGGCCGAACAGGGCGTGGACTACTTCACCATTCACGCCGGTGTGCTGCTGCGCTATGTGCCGATGACCGCCAAACGTGTCACCGGTATCGTCTCGCGAGGCGGCTCGATCATGGCCAAGTGGTGTCTCTACCACCACAAGGAGAGCTTCCTCTACACCCACTTCGAGGACATCTGCGAGATCTGCAAACAGTACGACGTAGCCTTCTCGCTGGGCGACGGACTGCGTCCCGGCTCCGTGGCCGATGCCAATGACGAGGCCCAGATGGCCGAACTCAAGACCCTCGGTGAGCTGACCCGCATTGCCTGGCAACACGATGTGCAGGTAATGATCGAAGGCCCCGGCCATGTGCCGATGCAGTTGATCAAGGAGAACATGGACAAGCAGCTCGAGTACTGTGACGAAGCACCCTTCTACACCCTCGGCCCGCTGGTGACCGACATTGCCCCCGGCTATGACCACATCACCTCGGGAATCGGCGCCGCCATGATCGGCTGGTACGGCTGCGCCATGCTCTGCTATGTGACCCCCAAGGAACACCTTGGCCTGCCCAACAAGGATGACGTCAAGACCGGCATCATTACCTACAAGATCGCCGCTCACGCTGCCGACCTGGGCAAGGGGCACCCGGCAGCACAGCGACGCGACAACGCCCTGTCCAAGGCGCGCTTCGAGTTCCGCTGGGAGGATCAGTTCAACCTTGGCCTCGACCCGGACACTGCCCGGGAATATCACGACGAGACCCTACCCAAGGACTCGGCCAAGGTCGCCCATTTCTGCTCCATGTGCGGACCCAAATTCTGCTCGATGAAGATCAGTCAGGAAGTGCGTGACTATGCCAATGCCAGGGAAAATGAGGCCAAAGAACCCGGGACTGGTGCCAATACTCAGGTGGCCAGCGAGGAGGAGGTCTCCGCAGGCATGGAGGAACAGGCCAGAGCCTTCCGCGAGCAGGGTGGCGAGCTGTACCGTGAGGTTTAAGCGGTCCAGCGGACACTGAAAAGCCGGCCCCGGCGCTCACGACGGGGCCGGCTGCAGCCCACCTGACGCCCCCTTCTCACGGAAGCTCTATCAGATCACGGCAGTTCTACTGGAGCACGGAAGTTCTACCAGAGCCCCTGTTTAGACTAAAGTCTAGTAAAACAATACTCGCACTTGATACACATCATTGGCAGCGCACTCTCCTTGCTGCAGCGCCATCACTACCCCTCCCGGTCAATTCTGACCTCTGTGTGGAGGTGATAGATTCCGCGCCATCCCCCTGTATTCAACAGCCTCGACTACATTACTTGTCAGCTGTTGTCCTTCTGGAGATGGCATGAACGGTTCCATACTCGTCGTCAACTGCGGCTCGTCCTCTATCAAGTTTGCACTGGTTCCACAGCAGTCCGGCCAGCCTCGTCTCAGTGGTCTGGTTGAGCGACTCGGGGCCTCGGACCCGGGGTTGAAGTTCACCGATGAAAACGGGAACAAGCACCAGTTCCCACTGCCCGGAGCCGACCACGCTTCGGCCATGCAGGCTATCCTCGAGCACCTCGGCGACCGTCAGCCCCGAGCCATCGGCCATCGAGTGGTGCATGGCGGCGAGCGCTTCAAGAGTGCCACCCTGATCAACGAGGAAGTCATCGACAGCATCAAGCAGTGCGCTTCACTGGCGCCATTGCATAATCCCGCCAATCTCGAAGGCATCAGGGCTACCCGCCTGTTGTTCCCGGACCTGCCTCAGGTCGCGGTGTTCGACACCGCCTTCCATCAGACCATGCCCGAGCATGCCTACCGCTATGCGATTCCCACCGAGCTGTATCGCGAGCATGGCATTCGCCGCTACGGTTTCCATGGCACCAGTCATGCCTATATCGCCGAACGCCTTGGTGAGTTGAGCGTACATGGCCATGGCGGCTGGATCATTGCCCACCTCGGTAACGGCTGCTCTGCCACCGCCGTCTGGCAAGGTCGGAGCCTGGACACCAGCATGGGTATGACCCCGCTGGAAGGTCTCGTCATGGGGACCCGCAGCGGTGATGTCGATCCGGGGCTGCACCTGCATCTGGCCAACCAGTGTGGCTGGAGTGTCGAGCAGATCGATCAGATGCTCAACAAGCACAGCGGTTTGATGGGCCTATCCGGCCTTTCACCCGATATGCGAGACCTGGAGCAGGCCGCTGGAGACGGGCACAGCGGTGCCCGTCTGGCACTGGATGTATTCTGCTATCGTCTGGCCCGGACCATGGCGGCACTGTCCTGCGCCTTGCCGCAACTCGACGGCATTGCCTTCACCGGAGGCATCGGCGAGAACTCACCTCTGATTCGTTCCCGGGCACTGTCGATGATGGCGGCACTGGGTCCCCGCCTTTCCGACATAGCCAACGACAACCTTGCCCGCGGCAGAGAAGGCCGTATCGATCTGGCCAGCGACACCGGCTCACCCGAGATCTGGGTGATCCCCACCGATGAGGAAGGTCGCATCGCACGCGAGACCGCTGAACTCGTTGAGTTCCAACCCTATTTGGATTTCCACCCAGAGGCCTCGGCATGAACACCACCCTCAGCCCACGAACGCTACTGCTGATTCCGGTGGATGAAGGCGTTGCCCTGACCTCCTGCAGTCTGGGGTTGATGCGCGGCGTCGACTCCATGGGACTGAAAGGCGCTTTTCTCCAACCTTTCTGTCAGGCCATTTCAGACTGTCAGGGGGAGCGCTCGCGTACCCTGATCGCCAACACCCTGGGAGTGAACTCACCCAAGCCAGTGGACCGCATCACCCTTGAGCGGATGCTCAACCAGGGCGATCGCGACACCCTGCTGGAAATGGCTGTCGAACGCCACTCCCATGTGCTGCAGCCCAGCCAGAGCGAGCCACCCTCCGTAGTGTTGGTGGAAGGTCTTTGTCCCAGCTCACAGTCCTCCTATGCGTTCGATCTCAACGTCCAGTTGGCACTGGCACTGGATGCCCAAGTGGTACTGGTAGCGGACGGCCAGACCGGCAACTCACGCGAACTGGTCGAGCGTGTCAGCATGCACACCAGCAGCATCAACGCCTTTGGCGCCAACCTGGTCTGTGGCGTGATGCTGATGCGTCTACCGTCGCTTGATGGCAGCAGGACGGATGAGCCGACACAGCTTGCCGCCGCCGGTGATCAGGCCCAGAAGCTGGGCCGGCAATGGCAACAGAAACTGTTCGAGGATGGCGGCCTCAACCTGCCGGTCGTTGCCGCGGTACCCTGGCACGCAGCACTGAGCGCCCCGCGGGTTCTCGATATTGCGCGGGCGTTGGGTGCCGACATTCTGCACGAAGGTGAAGCCAGCCGACGTCGTGTCACCGGCATCACCCTTGGCGCTCGCAAGGCCGAACATCAGCTCCATGCCCTGCGACCCGGACAGTTGATCGTGTCACCTGGTGATCGCGATGACACGCTGCTGGCCGCCGCACTGGCCACCATGAATGGCATCAAGCTCGGCGGCTTGCTGCTCACTCATAGTGAAATCCCCAGCCGTGCACTGATTGAGTTCTGCCGCCCGGCACTCGACTGCGGTCTGCCGGTACTGTCGATCAGTGATGACAGTTATTCCGCGGTCAAGCGTCTGGCCGAACTGCCCAACCATATCCCTAGTGACGACCCCGAGCGTGCCGAAACCGTGGCCCGCTTCATCGATGACCACCTCGACCGTAACTGGATCACCCAATGGGTGCACACCGATGCCCAGCGTCGTCTGTCACCATCGGCCTTCCGCCATCAACTGGTCTCACTGGCCCAGCAACAGCGTCGCCGCATCGTGCTTCCTGAGGGCACCGAACCACGTACACTCGAAGCTGCGGTCATCTGTCAGCGCCGTGGTATCGCCGACTGTGTGCTGCTCGGCAAGCGCCAGGAAATCCTTGATGTCGCCGCCGCTCGCGGTCTGGAGCTACCCGAGGATCTGTCATTGGTGGACCCGGACGAGGTGCGCGGCAACTTCATCGCGCCCATGGTCGAGCGTCGTCGTGGCAAGCTCAACGAGTTGACCGCCGAAGCCCAACTTCAGGACAGTGTGGTGCTCGGCACCATGATGCTTGCCGAAGGCGACGTCGACGGGCTCGTCTCCGGTGCCATCCATACCACCGCCAATACCGTGCGCCCGGCCTTTCAGTTGATCAAGACCGCTCCCGGCTACAACCAGGTGTCGTCGATCTTCTTCATGCTGCTGCCGGATCAGGTGGTGGTCTACGGTGACTGCGCCATCAACCCGGATCCCGATGCCGAAACCCTGGCCGAGATTGCCCTGCAGAGCGCCGCCTCCGCCGAAGCCTTCGGCATAGAACCTCGGGTGGCGATGATCAGCTACTCCACCGGCGAATCGGGTACCGGTGCCGACGTCGACAAGGTTCGCGAAGCGACACGCATTGCCCGCGAGCGCGCTCCACATCTGGCCATCGACGGTCCTCTGCAGTACGACGCCGCCGCCATTGCCAGCGTCGGCAGGCAGAAGGCACCGGACTCACCGGTGGCCGGTCGCGCCACAGTGTTCGTGTTCCCCGATCTGAATACCGGCAACACCACCTACAAGGCAGTGCAGCGTAGTGCCCGCGTGATCAGCATCGGCCCCATGCTTCAGGGCCTCAATAAACCGGTCAACGACCTGTCCCGCGGCGCTCTGGTCGACGATATCGTCTATACCATCGCGCTGACCGCCATCCAGGCCAACCAGCGCTGATCCAGTTGCCTTCCGCCAATCCGGTCATACCTGCCGGGTTGGCGGGGGCTCTCCACCTGGCATCACCACTCCCCTCTGTCTGCACGGCTCTCTGTCTCTCCCCCCTCATTTCGACAACTTCTCAATAAGTGAGACGAATTTACCTTTTAGTCTCGCTATGCTCAGCCGTAGCTCTCATCAACTCCCTGACCAACGACTCAGCAGGCCACTGTCATGCCGCAACCCGGCCCCTCAACGCTGCACCGTGCCATGCAACTGCTGCAGATCACTGCCGCCTGTGGTTATCGCGGTGCCGGGATTGACGACTACATGGATGGCACTGGGCTCAGCCGTCCTACCGCCTACCGTTTGCTCAAGGGCCTCAGGTCACAGGGCTTCCTGCGCAATGGGCCGATCCGCGGTCGCTATCTGCTCGGCTATGAATTGCTGGTACTCGGCGCTCAAGCCGGCAATGGCTCCGGCCTGCGTGACCTGGCTCGCCCCCGCTTGCTGTCACTGGCCCAGCGTCTGGGCGACAGCTTCTACCTGTTTGCCCGTGATGGCATTCATGCGGTGTGTCTGGAAGTCCAGAACGGCGAATACCCGGTCGGCAGTTTCGTTCGGGCCACCGGCGGACGCGTTCCGCTGGGCGTCGGTCAGGCATCGATTGCCCTGATGGCGTACCTGGAACCCGCCGAGCGACGCACCATCCTTCAGCACAGTCAGGCCCAGTTGAAGTCTGATTACCGGATCTCGGCGCAGGACGTCGAGGATGAAATCGCCTTTCTTCATCAACATGGTTATGCCCGTGGCGTCGAAGGCAGTCAGCTCCCCGAGTACGGGGGACTGGCGGTGCCGATACTCGACCATAGCGGCCACCCACTGGGTGCCCTGAGCTGCTCTCTGCTCAAGTCGCGCACGACCGAAGAGCACCTCGCCGAGGTTCTCGATGCCATGCGCGACGCTGCTCGGGACATGGTCAAGGAAGCCCACAGTCTGCTGTATCTGGAGTAACTCCCCCGGAGCCCCTGTTCACATGCCACAACCGACTCATCCCGCACATCAGCACCCCTGCGGCTGGAACGCTCAACTACCGCCACGCAGTGCCACGCCCGCCTTGAATGGCGGCGCACAAGCCGATGTGGTGATCATCGGCGCGGGCTTTACCGGCGTCGCCGCGGCCCGCCGCTGGCACCAGGTTCGCCCCGATGATCGTATCGTGCTGCTCGATGCCGAGACCCTGGGCGAAGGCAGCCCGGGGCGCAACTCCGGATTCATGCTGGAAGTCGCCCTGGCCAACGATGCCTCACCGGACCAACTCGAGCGCATGTCCCGGCTCAATACCCTGAGCCGCAGGACCATGACCCTTTTGCGTCGGCTGGTCGAGGAGCACGCCATCGACTGCCAGTTTGAGCACAGCGGTACCTTCCGCGGTGCACGCAGTGATATTGGACGACGCGCCCTCGATCGCTATGCCGCCTTTCTGCAGGCAGCCGAGCTACCGCATCACTGGCTGAGCGCCGAGCAGATGCATCAACATATCGGCACCCACTACTACCGCCATGGCATCTACTCACCGGACTGCTCACTGGTTCAGCCGGCGGCGTTGATACGCGGTCTTGTCGATGCCCTCTCCCCCGACATCACCCTGTACGAGAACAGCCCGGCAACCTCGGTAGTCCGCCATGGCAGGCAGTGGCTCGTCACCACTGACGACGGTGAAGTTCAGGCTCCTCGTGTACTGCTGGCCAACAATGCCTTTGCCCGCGCCCTGGGCGCCGACCGCTCGCGCTTGACCGCCATCTATACCTACGCCGCCGTCACCGAGGTGCTCGACCAGGCCACTCGCGACAGACTGATGCCCCGGCAGTGGGGCCTGCTGCCGGCCCACCGGCTCGGCTGCACCCTGCGCTCCACAGCAGACGGTCGCCTGATGATCCGCTCGCGTTACAGCTATGAGCGGGAAGAAGACAACGGCCGGATCGAGCAGAAGCTGCTCGACAGCCTGCACCGACGCTATCCGAACCTCGATATCTCGGGCTTCGATGCGAGCTGGGGAGGCAGTACGGGATTGACCCATAACGGAGCTCCCCTGTGGGGACAGATCCAGCCCGGTCTGTTTGTTTCCGCCGGCTGCAACGGCGGTGGCATCGTCAAGGGCACCTTCCTGGGAGACGCACTGGCACGCCTGGCGCTGGATCAGGACGTCGAGGACATCGACTCACTGTTCGGGCGCGCCGACTGGATGCCCCCCGAGCCGTTCCGACGCGGAGCCTTCCACCTCATCGCCGCCTGGGAGCGACGCCGCGCAGCGCCAGAAACCTGAATCGTCGCACCACACTCAGCTCTTCCTTACTGTCCACGACAATAACAAGGACCACTCATGGAACCACAAGACCACTTCGGCCTGATGTCGATCATGCCGGCCGCCATTGCCATCATCCTCGCCTTCGTCACCCGCAATACCGTGTTCTCGCTGGCTGTGGCCTGCTTCGCTGGCGTCCTCGCCATCGGCAACGGCCTGATGGGCTTCCCGACCCTGCTCAAGGAAACGCTCGGTACCACCAGCTTTTCCTGGATACTGTTGCTTGAGCTGTTCATCGGCACCGTGATCGCCTTCTTCCAGAGAACGGGCGCAATCCAGAACTTCTCCGCCTGGGTGGCGCGCCGCAAACTGTCGCGTGTGCGTGTCCAGCTTGTCGGCTGGTTCATGGGCATGTTCGTGTTCTTCAGCGACTACTTCAGTCCGTTGTTTGTCGGCGCCACAACGCGTGGACTGACCGACCGCTACCATGTCTCGCGCGAGAAGCTGGCCTATATCGCCGACTCCACGTCAGCGCCGGTCAGCGTGCTGGTCCCGATTACCGGCTGGGCGGTATTCATCGCCGGTCTGCTGATCGGTATCGGTCCCATCGAGAATGCCGAACAGGCCATGTCCGTGTTCGTACACGCCATTCCGTTCAACATCTATGCCTGGCTATCGGTGGCACTGGTCGGCTTGATCATCATTGGCGTGGTGCCGCTGTTTGGGCCAATGAAGAAGGCCGAGCGCCGCGCCATCGAGGAAGGCAAGGTGTTGCGCGACGGTGCCGAGCCGCTGATGGGCGAGGAACTGACCGACATCACGCCTTACCCCGGCGTCAAGACCAGCCTGCTGGTGAACTTCTTCATGCCCGTTCTGGTGGTGATCAGCATTGCCGTGGGTACCTTCATCGTAATGGGGTCAGCCAAGACCATGGAGGCCTTCCTCGCCGCAGCGGTGTTCCTGGGGGTCTGCATGCGCCTGCAGGGCATTCCGTTCAATGACATCATGAAGACCGCCACGGCGGGCATGAAGGGTGTGATGCCGGCCATCATCATTCTGGCTCTAGCCTATTCGCTCAACCAGCTGTCCAAGGACATGGGCACCGCCGACTATATCGTCGAAGCCACCCAAGCCTGGCTGACACCGGCGCTGCTGCCGGCGCTGACCTTCCTCATCGCCGCCATCATTGCCTTCTCCACCGGTACCTCCTGGGGCACCTTTGCCATCATGGTGCCGCTGTCAGTACCGGTGGCCTTTACCTTCAGCGACAACGAGGTCACTTACCTGGTCTATGCCACTCTCGCCGCCGTCGCCGGTGGTGGTGTCTTCGGTGACCACTGCTCCCCCCTGTCGGACACCTCGGTACTGGCCTCGACTGGCGCGGCCTCGGACCACATCGACCATATCAAGACCCAGATTCCCTTCGCGCTGCTGGCAGCCGTTATGGCTCTGGCCAGCTATATCGTCATCGGTGCCATGCTCTAACCAGGCGACCCATCGAAAACCAGGCAATCCACCGAACGACGCCATACTTCCTATCGCCATGGCCCTCGGCCATGGCGATGATCTTGCCGTTCAGGCCTACCAGTCCGCGACTCCGCTATACAGACACACCAGCACCACACCCAACAGGAACAGCGTCTCCGCCGCCATCAGGATCACCGGTTTCCACCCCACCACAGCAAGCTTCTGGAACGACGTCTTGATGCCCAATGCGGCAATGGCCGTGACCAGACACCAGCGTGACAGATCGGTCATGGCTTCTGTCATCACCTGAGGAATGACACCCAGGCTGTTGATCAGCACCAGTACGACAAAGGCGACCAGAAAGGCAGGGAACATCGGCACCTTACCGCCTTCGGTCTCGCCTCGTGCACGCCGGAACAACAACATGAATACCATCACCGCCGGCACCAGCATGGCCACACGCAGCAGCTTGACGAAGGTCGAGACATCACCGGTCTGGTCCGAAATCATATAGCCCGCCCCAACCACCTGCGCAACGTCATGGATGGTGCCACCAAGGAAGATACCCGCTTCGGTCTCCGACAGACCCAAGGCCCCGACCAGCAAGGGATAAAGCACCATCGCTGCCGTCGACAGTGTCGTGACACCGACCACAGTGAGGATGGTATTACGCTCGGATTCTTCACTACGGGGCATTGCCGCCGATAGTGCCATGGCAGCCGACGCACCACAGATCGCCACCGAACCGCCCGTCAGTAACCCCAGGTCGCGGGACACGCCCAACAATCGAGCAAGCACAGCCCCCATGGCAATGGTCAGCACCACTCCTGCCACTACGGTCAGTACAGGCCCTATCCCCAGCGCTGCAACCTGCTCGAGGGTGATTCTGACCCCCAGCAGAGCCACGCCCAGACGCAGGATGGTCCGTGCAGCGAATTCGATACCGGCCAGACATGGGCCCTGTTCGCTGAGGAAATGCAGCGACATGCCAAACAACAGAGCATACAGAAGTGTCGGACCGCCATAGTGGTCGGCAATGAAGGTCGTTGCCAGGGCGATGGTGATGCAGATCAGTACCCCCGGCATACGTTGGCGGGCGGATGCACCGTGCCTGCGCCAGCCTCGGAGTGAAAGCGCATGGGACTTGCTCATGGCGGGAGTCTCTGGTTGCGGCATGATGAAAACCTCTTCGGTGTGGTGTCCCACAAGTTGGCATGATGTCAGCGCGTCATACCGGATCGTTGGCCAGGCGCCGCTTGCAGGGAATGGCGCCACCCTTGCCAAAAGCGGCAACACCGCCAACGGTCCGATATGGCGCGCCCTCCGGGAGTCATCAGGCGCCGCTGGTACTGTGTTGCGTCCCTGGTCCATATAGCCGATATGAACTACGCTCCACGCCTTGTCCCAGCGACGCCTGATGGCTCTGAAATATGATGAACTTGTGGGACGCCACACCAGGCATTGGCTCGCTTTCGATCCTGTGGCAATCCCTCTCGATGAATTAGAACCAGTCGCGGGTCGTGCATTAGGCCAGCGCAACCTGTGCACTTCCTGCTGGCCGACCATCGCGACGCGCCAGCTTGATCATGTCAGCCGCCTTCTCGGCAATCATGATGGTCGGTGCATTGGTGTTGCCCGAGACAATCACCGGCATGATCGAAGCATCGACCACACGCAACCCTTCAAGCCCGTGAACACAGAGCTGATCGTCGACCACCGCCATCGCACCCTGCCCCATCATGCAAGTGCCTGCGGGGTGATAGATGGTCTGGCTGTACTGACGCGCGGCCTCGAGCAATTGCTCATCGGTCTGCCAGTTTGCCCCCGGCACATACTCCTCCGTGATCACTTCAGCCAACGGCTGCTGAGCGGCAATGCGGCGCGCCACCTTGATGGCGTCCACCGCCACTCGGCAGTCTTCCTCGGTGCTCAGATAATTGGGCTGAATCGATGGGTAAACCGAGGCATCGGGACTGACGATACGTATCACCCCCCGGCTGGAAGGCCGCAACTGGCAAACCGATGAGGTAAAGGCCGAGAACGGATGCACCCCGTCGGCAGGCTTGTCCGCCGACAATGGCTGCATATGGAACTGGATATCCGGACGCTGCAGATCCTGTCGAGAGTGCGTGAACACACACACCTGACTGGCCGCCAGTGTCAGCGGCCCCGTACGCGTGAACGCATACTGCGCACCCACGGCAAGCTTTTTCAGCGGATGGCGAACTTCATCGTTGAGGGTTCGACAGCGCGTCTTGAACACCAACCGAATCTGCAGGTGGTCCTGGAGATTGTGGCCAACCCCCGGCAATTCGTGCAGACACTCCACCCCGACACTGGCCAGATGCAGGGGCTCACCAATACCGGAGCACTGCAGAATCTGGGGGGAGCCGATTGCACCGCTCGACAGCAGCACTTCACGATCAGCGTGAACCTGGTGCAGCTCATTGCCCTGTCGGTACTCGACACCGGTCACACGCTTGCCGTCCAGCAACAGGCGTTGGCAATGCGCGCGCTTGATCAGCGTAAGGTTGGGTCGTGAAAGCGCCGGGCGCAGAAAGGCCCTGGCCGTGGAACAGCGAAGTCCCTTGTGTGATGTCTGCTGAAAGTATCCGACGCCTTCCTGACGCGCGCCGTTGACGTCCTGGTTCTCGGGTATACCAGCGGCCCGTGCCGCCGCAATGAAGCGCTCGGCAATTTCACGCCTCAGTCGCAGATCCGACACCTTGAGTGGCCCATCAACCCCATGGTAATCATCGGCACCCCGTTCCTGGCATTCGGACTTCCTGAAATAGGGCAACACTGAAGCAAAGTCCCAGCCCTGGTTACCGGCTGCCGCCCAGTCGTCGTAGTCCTCCTTCTGGCCGCGAATATAGAGCAGGCCATTGAGCGAACTGGATCCTCCCAGCACCTTGCCGCGTGGCCATTGCAGTCGGCGGCCATTGATGCCCGCATCGGCATCGGTGAGATAGCACCAGTCGGTCGCGGGATTGTGCATGGTCTTGAAATAGCCGACCGGCACATGAATCCAGGGGTTCCAATCCGCGCCTCCCGCCTCGAGCAACAGCACCGAGACGTCAGCATCCTCGCTCAGACGATTGGCCAGCACGCAGCCTGCTGACCCTGCCCCCACGATCACGTAATCGAAACCAGCACTTGTTGTTCGTCTTGTGGCTGCCATAGAAATAACCATAAAAATGAGCTTTATTGTCTCACTTAATATGATCGTCAAATTCAAAAAGATCAATATTGAGACAAAATATATCATTTTTGTTGATCTAGGCCAAACAGCCTTCTATGTTGAATGCAGGGCCCGCCTCTCGGGTCTGGCGTCTGCAAGGCAGATGCAGCATCCCAACCACAAGATCACAACACTCGGGAGCACCTCATGAACGAACGCCACTCTCCCCTCTCGGGCCTATCACGCCGCGACTTTCTCGATATCTCGGGGCGCTTTGGCCTGACCTCTACGCTACTGGCTGCCAGCGGCCTCGGTGTGGGGTTGACTGCCTCGAGCCTGGCGCGTGCCGCCGATGGTGAGCAGCAACGCCGCTACCAGACGGAACCCAAATTCCAGCTACGCTTTGGCGCCTCCGGATTCAACGAACGCAACCTGGACATCCAGAAGTCCGGCCAGCTGTTCTTCGCTCGTGACCTCGAGGAGCGTACCAACGGTGCCATCAGGGTCGAGTTCATGGGCAGCAACGAGGTCTGCAACCAGCTCGACTGCGTCAGCAAGACCCAGCAGGGCATCGTCGATATCTTCTCGGCGTCGACCCAGAACTCGGCAGGCGGTGCGCCCTACCTCAATGTTCTCGACTTCGCCTACATGTTCCCCACCGTGGCGTCGATGTTTCACTTCTTCTACGACCCACGCAGCGAGGCCCTGCTGCGTGAGCCTCTCCGTCAACGTCACCAGTTGCAGTTCCTGTTCACCCACTGCGACCTGCGCGGCCTGATGATGGGCCTGAAATGGGAAGACAAGCCCCTGATCACCAGCCTCGAGGAGCTACAGGGCACCAAGAACCGTGTCACCGGCACCCAACTGGGCCGCATTGCCATGGAGCAACTGGGACTCAACCCGGTGCCGGTGGCTTGGGAAGAGACCCTCGATGGCTTGCGTCAGGGTTTGCTCGATGGTGCGGAAACCTGGATGAGCGCCGTGGCCTACGCCGGTATGGCACCGGTGGTGTCCCAGGCGGTGGATCTGCGCTTCTTCGCCGGGACAGAACATACCGCCATGAGCCTGCCCAAGTTCGATAGCCTGGGCTCGGAGCTGCAGGACCAGGTAATGGAGTCGGCCTACGCTGCGCAGATCTTTACTCAGGGGATGAACGAAGCCGGTCGTTATCAGATCGTCGGCGCCACCGAGCACCCGGATACCAACACGGTGTTCGCCCAGAACAACGTGCGCGTGGCGCCACTATCCGACGAAGTCCGCAGCCAGGCCGAACAGCTCTGTGCTCCGGAATTCAACCCCGAGCCCTGGGAGCAGTGGCGCGAGCGACTCAACGCCTGGGCGGGCGATGTCGATATCTATCAGGAAATTCATACCATTGCCCGGGAGATTCCCCGCGACATCGCCGCCGTCAACGTCGCGCCCAAACGCTGGTGGAGGTCCTGATGAGTCAGCATATCGCCATGCCGTCAAAACCTTCAGATTCGTCATCACCACATCCACGGGAGGCGTCTTCGGGCGCCTCGGATGTCACGGGACCGATTCAGCCAGGCCGAGAGCGTCCGGCCTGGCTGAAGCCACTGTACTGGCTGGATGACAACCTCGAGAAGGTGGTCATTCTGATCTCCTACAGCGGCATGGCCGGCATCATCTTCGTCGAGGTCATCCGGCGTTTCTTCTTCAATCTGCAGGCCCCCTGGAGCACCAGCATTCCGGTGCTGCTGTTCCTGTGGCTCACCTGGTTCGGCGCCTCGCTCAATGTCAAACAGCGCACCCACCTGTCGCTCAACGAAATTCGCATGCGCCTGCCCTATGTCGGGCAGTTCCTGTGTCAGGTGCTTGATGCCGTGCTGTGGATCGGCTTCGGTGTCATGGTCATTCATTTCACCAGCGCCCAGGTCGAACTTGCCTGGATGAATTTCGCCATCGTACCTGGCACCGACAACGTCATGCAGTGGTGGTTCTACCTGGCCACACCGCTGGCATGGACACTGATCATCCTGCGCGTGTTACAGAACCTGTGGCAGGACATCAGTCGCTTCCGCCACCGCGAGCCATTCAATCTGCAACCCTCGATCATGGACTAGGAGACTCATCATGACAGACGGATTCATGATCGGCCTGGTAACCGCCGGCAGTACCCTGATCTTCCTGCTGGGCGTGCCGATATTTCTGGTCATTGGCCTGTGGGTGGTCGGCACCAGCCTGATCATTGACTTCACCCTGGCCAACATCGGCGTCACGCTGTTCCAGGGCCTGAGCTTCTTCGGCCTGCTGGCACTCCCGCTGTTCATTCTGACCGGCGACCTGATCAACGCCGCCGGTATCGCCAAGCGCCTCTCCGACTTCGCCTATTCGCTACTGGGCTGGATGCGTGGTGGTCTGGGTATGGCCACGCTCGGTGCCTGCGGCCTGTTCGCCGCCATATCCGGCTCCAACGCCGGCACCACAGCGACCATCGGCTCGATCATGCAGCCTGAAATGGTCAAGAACGGCTATGACGAGCGTTTCTCCGCCGCCACGGCAGCATCCGGAGGCACCGTCGGCATCATCATCCCACCGAGCATCATCTTCATCGTCTACGGCTTCATGATGAACCTGTCGATCAGCGATCTGTTCATCGCCGGCATGATCCCGGGGGCCATGATGGTGTTGGGGATGATGATCGCCTGTCATCTGGTGGCACGCCGCCATGGCTGGGGCACTCTACTGCCGTTCAAGGTCGGCTCCAGTGCGCGCCTGGCCCGCCGTGCCTACCTGGGCTTCGCCACCATCGGCGTCGTACTCTACGGGATCTATTCCGGAATGTTCTCACCCACCGAGGCCGCTGCCATTACCGTGGGCTTCACCTTGATCGCCGGTCTGGCCATCACGCGGGAAATTCGCGTCACTGCCCTGCCCAGCATCATGCTCCGCTCGGGACAGATTGCCGGCATGCTGGCTCCGCTGATCGCCATTTCCGTTGTCATGCAGCAGTTACTGTCGGTGCTCGGTGCAGGCCAGATACTGGAAGACCTGTTGCTGGGTCTGGGAAGCTACTATGCGGTACTCGGCGCCTGCATGATCATGATTCTGCTTGCCGGTATGATTCTGGAAAGCCTACCGGTGACGATTATCCTGGCCCCGATCCTGGCGCCCATTGCGCAGAGCGTCGGAGTCGACCCTATCCACTTTGCGGTGATTTTCCTGGTCGGCGCGGCCATCGGCTTCGTTACCCCTCCGTTCGGGCTCAACCTGTATGTCGCCAGCAGCATTACCGGCATTCCCTACCTGCGCCTGGTGAAATACATCATCCCTTATTTCATCGCATTGCTGGCCTGCTGGATCGCGATATCGCTGTGGCCACAACTGTCGCTGGCACTGATCGGTCAAGGGTGATCGACAGCCAGCATCAGTGCGTACGTGGCAAGCCAATGGACTCGGGCCAACGACGAGGTTGGCGTGAGTCATCTTCGGCTTGCCGCGTTATCATGAGCACTGACGATATCCTGCCCCTCTCGCGCCAACGCAAAGGATCGCGTATGTCCACAGAACGTGACAGTTCACGCCGTAACGCCACCAACTCCACCCTGCAGCGAGGGCTGATGCTGCTGGAAACCATCGCCACCGCTCCCCATGGCATGAGTGCAGCAGACCTTGAGCGCCACCTCGAGATACCCAAACCCACCCTCCACCGTCTGCTCAAGCAGCTCGAGGAGCAGGGGCTGGTGGTCCGAGATATGGAAGGACGCAACCTGCTGCCGGGGGAACGACTGCACCAGATCGCCATGGGAGTGCTGGCCAACGAAAGCCTGAAGGCTCCGCGCAGAATGTTGCTCAAGCGTCTTGCTGAGGAGGTCGGAGAAACCTGCAACCTGACCCTGCTCGATGGCCATGAAGTCCTGTACTACGAAAGGGTCGAAACCAACTGGCCGGTACGCATCCAACTGCCTCCGGGCTCCCGGCTACCGCTGCACTGCACCGCCAGTGGCAAGCTGTTCCTGGCACTGATGCCGACAGGACAGCGGCGCAATCTACTCAAGCACCTGGCATTGGAAGCGTACACTCCCTATACCGCGACAGACGTAGAGGAGCTCGAGACACGCCTGAAGCGTATCGCCGACGATGAACTGAGTGTCGATGACGAGGAGTTCATCCAGGGAATGGTGTCCGTCGCGGTGCCTGTCTATGATCAAGCCGGGCGCATTCAGGCGTCATTGGCCATCCATGCTCCACGCCTGCGTCACACCATCGACAGTCTGCGCGAATGGGTGCCACGTATGCGTCACATCTCCAGCAGCCTGCAGGACACCCTGTGGACTTGAGTCAACTCTGACAGACACCGGCATTTCGTCCCAGCATCACACCGGCGGAACCACCACTACCGGAACGCTGGAGCGCTTGACCACCCCCTTGGTCACCTTGCCAGCCCAGGACGCGGCGAAGCCACGCTTGTTCGCCGCCATCACGATCATGTCGCAGTCGTGGCGTGTGGCATATCGAATGATTTCAGCGGCGGGATAGCCTTCCACCACCGCTCGCGCCTGTATCAGTTCTCTTGATGGGATCTCACTCATTGGTGAGGTCCAGAACTCATCGAGAAAGTCATCCAGACGCCCACGTGCCTGGTCAAGGCGTTGCTCCATCAAACCCTCAAGCGTCTGGCGCTGGCGGATGTTGGCCTTGAGCGTGTTCATCACATCATCGGACAGTGACTTGACCGCATGCAGCACGTGCAATTCGGCTCCCAGCGCCTGAGCCAGACACAATGAGTGCGACAACACCTGATGGCAGTCGTCACGCAGTCCGAGGCAACACAGCAGTCGACGGATTGAACCAGGCATGGCATGACTCCTTGCTCTTGTTAATGGCTCTTGTGAATGGCTCTGGTGAATGGCTCTGGTGAACGGTTCTTTGGATGCCGGGTATCGGCAATGGTCAGTATCCGAGTACCCGTGGTAGCCACAGGGAAATCTCGGGGAAATACGCAATCATGAACAAGGCAAATACCGAGGCCCCTGCAAAGGGTAGTGCCTTGACCGATATCTCTTCGATCGAGGACCCGCCAATGCCGGAAGCCACGAACAGATTTTCTCCCAGAGGAGGTGTCTGGAAGCCGATTGCCAATGCACACACCACCACGATGCCGACATGCACTGGGTCCATGCCCAGCATATACATGATCGGCAGCAACACTGGCGTCAGAATCATGATCGCTGCCAGGGTTTCCATGAACATACCGACGAACAGCAGAAACCCGATGACCATGGCCCAGATCAGATAGATGTTGTCGGTAAAGCTGAGCATGCTTTCGGCGATAATAGCTGGAACTCTCTGCTCGACCAGAAGGCGGCCGAATACTGTGGCAGTGAAGAGGATAAGTAGCACTCTTCCGGTAATCCAGGTAGTCGTCTCCAATGTTTTCAATGTCGGTTTCCACTTCAATTCCTTATGCAGAAAAATCCCGACTACCAAGGTATAGGCAATGGCCACAATGGCGGACTCGGTCGGAGTAAAAAGACCAGAATAGATCCCACCGAGAATGATGATGGGAGCAAGAATCGACCATACACCGCGACGCAAGCTGGCACCGATATCGCTCATCGACCAGACATCACTCAAGCCACGATAACCTCGGCGTTTCGAGATGATGTAATTCATGGTGAGTAGACAGCTGGCAATCACAATCCCCGGAACAACCCCGGCAATGAACAGTTTGGGGATCGACAAGGTCTGGAAGGAGCCAAATTCGGCCACTGCCTCCGCAGGTGGCTGGAGCCCCATGCCGGAGATACCGAAGATGACCATAGGGATCGAAGGAGGGATCACCACGCCGAGGCCTCCTGATGATGCCGTGATCGCCGAGCCGTATCCCTTGTCGTAACCGCGTTTGGCCATCGCCGGAATCATCAGCATTCCCACTGCTGCTGTCGTGGCAGGGCCAGATCCCGAGATCGCACCAAAGAACATGCAGGCAAAGACCGTTGCTGCCGCCAGTCCCCCCGTTACCGGGCCCGCAAAGGCTTCGGCGATATCGACCAGACGCCGGGAGATACCCGCCGCCTCCATCAATGCACCGGCAAGAATAAAGGCGGGTAGCGCCATCAGCGGGAAGGCTCCGACTGATGTGAAAGCGATCTGCACAAAAGCCATGGGGTCTTCACCCAACGACAGATAAGTCGCCAGAGCAGCCACACCCAGCGACACCGTAATCGGGGCCCCCAGCACCAACAACAGAAAGAACACGCCAAATAGTACATAGATGATGGTGGTATCCATATCAGCCCCCCTTGCTATCTGTTGTCGCCGACGCCTTGGCATCTTCAATGGCTTCTGACTCAGGGTCGGAAAGCTCACGATGCTTGACGAAACGCAGGTAATTGTTCTGCAGGATCCTCAGCGTCATGGCGATGAAGGCAAGAGGTAGAATCAGATAGAAAACCTTCATTGGCACACCGAGTGTCTGTGACTTCCAGAAGGTATTCATCTTGTTGAAAACAAAATCATAACTGAGCCAGATAAAGACCAGATTGAAGCCAATCCAGATCAAGTCCGTTACCAGACCACAAGCCAGCTCAACCCAACGCGGAAAGAAGCGAAACTGAAAGGTGACCCGATTGTGTGCCGACTTCTTCGCTGCGTAGACAGCCCCGAGATAGGCGAACCAGACAAAGGCATAGGTGGCAAGTTCATCACCCCATGGCAGTGAATAGTTGAATAGATTGCGCAGGACAATCTGGGCAAACAGCAGCAACACGAAGGTCACCAGCAACAACTGGCACAGAATATTCTCGACATTGTCGAGCAGCTTCCAGACGCGGTTCATGGCAAGGAACTCCCGGGTCAGGCTAAGTGAGCGACGGGCCCTTCAGGGTGTCGACGAAGCCTCGTGCATCTTTCGACACCCACTCCTTTCGACACCCACTTCGCCGCCGGAACCCAGCGGCGAAGTGATGAACAAGTGGCGAAGCAGCCGGGTCATCAGGGCGCAGGATCGCGGCCCAGCGCAGTCAGAGCTTCATCAAGCTTTTCCTTGCCGCCAATGCTGTCGTAGAACTGTGGCCAGATACCGGTTGCCAGTTCAACCCATTCGCTCTCGTCGTTGGCTGGCTCGGTGATTTCCATACCGTACTCATCGACCAGGCGTTGCTTGATCGCATCTTCCTGAGCCAGCAGGTATTCATAGCTATGCTCGGAGGCCTCGGCACCGGCTTCCAGCACGGCCTGCTGATGTTCCTCGCTCAGGCTCTGGAACATCCCCTCACCAATGATCAGCGGCTCCATCGAGAACACATAGCAGCTGTCGGTGACGTACTTCTGCACCTCGTAGAACTTCATGGCGTCGATGGTGATGTAGGGATTGTCCTGACCATCCACTACGCCTTGTTGCAAGGCGGTAAATGTCTCGGACCAGGCCAGCGGATTGGGATTCACGCCCCAGGCTTGATAGGCAGCGATCATGATCTCGTTCTTGGGCACACGAATGACCAGACCATCGAGATCCTCCGGACTGGCTACCGGGTGCGCCGAATTGGTCAACCGACGGCAGCCCGAGTAGGCCCATCCAAGGATACGCACACCAGCATCGCGCACGGTGTTGTCGACCATCTCCTGACCGATCTCTCCCTGGGTGAGAGTGCGGGCATCCTCGGGGCTACGAATCACATAGGGCAGAGTCATTACGCCGACCGAAGGTGAGAACGGCGTAATATTGTTGATGGCCAGCACCGAGAGGTCGAGCAAGCCCATGCTGGCGTTGTTGACGGTATCCTGCTCGCTGCCGAGCTGACCATTGGGGAACAGGTCGACAGTGATCTCGCCACCGGTCTTCTCTTCAATCAGGCTGGCAAAGGTACTACCCAGCTCATGCTGAGTACCGCCGGCGGCATCACCCAGCGCCATTTTCCAGGTGTCGGCACTGGCATGCGCGCTGACACCCAGCATCGCCATCACAACGGCACTGCTCAGGATGGTACGAGACAAGCTACCACCGCGACGCGTAACGTCAGGGCGACGTTCGGCGTTATCGCGATGGCCTGTTGTGGAGGTTGTCGGACGCATTCTGATCTCCCATCTTGTTGTACCGCCTGACCGGCGGTGATCTTGTGTTGGGTCATCCTGCTATCTTGAGCACGCACAGTGACACCTGTGCCCTGCTCGCTTTCCCAGTCCACTTTCCTCCTGTGCGTCAACAGTCCATAGGGCCAGTGACTCCATATCGATTGGACCAGCCGAGGCCAGTACTCGACATGGAGTGAAAGCTGTAACAAGGTAGGAGAACAAGGAAATGTGAATTGATGATCGTACCGCCCCAAGACCGCCCCTTGCGGGCTGTTGCCAGCCCAATAACCACAATACTGATTAGTGAACCCCTGGAATGAGCGCTCCCCTGTTCCATCTCGACGCCAGTCGTCAGGAAAGTCTACAGTGCCAGCTCCGCGAGCAGATCGCGCGAGCGATTCTCGAAGGGCATCTGCCGCTTGAGGAGGCCCTCCCCTCCAGTCGTCGCCTGGCCAGAGAGCTCGGTGTGGCTCGCAATACCGTCATGCTGGCCTATGAACAGCTACTCGATGATGGCTATCTGGTGGCTCGCGAGCGCAGTGGCTACTTCGTCAACCCCGGCATCCTCGCTGGCCGGGTCCACAATGAGCCCACGGCCCCGCCCGTTCCCCCGACCGATGAGTTGGCCTGGGACTCGTTGCTGACCATGACGCCGTCGCACCAACGAACCATCACCAAGCCTCGCGACTGGCTGCGCTATGACTACCCGTTTCTGTATGGCCAGCTCGATCCAGCACTGTTCCCTACTCAACACTGGCGGGAGTGCAGTCGTGATTCGGTGAGCGTTCCCGCGATTCGCTACTGGTCATCGGATCATCTCAGCGAAGATGATCCGCTGCTTATCGAACAGATTCACCAGCGCCTGCTGCCTCGTCGCGGTGTCTGGGCTCGCCCCGAGGAAATTCTGATCACCGTCGGGGCGCAACAGGCACTGTGGATCGCTGCCATGTTGATTCTGGGGCCCGGGCGCCGGTTGGCCATGGAAAATCCCGGCTATGTGGACATGGTCAATATTGCCCGGACATTCACCAACGACATTACTGCCATTGATGTCGACGACCACGGCCTGCTGCCGGACGAACGTCTGCAGGGTTGCCACCTGGCGTATGTCACCCCGAGCCATCAATCGCCTACCGGCGTCACCATGCCAATGGAGCGCCGCCGTATGCTGCTGGAGAGGGCCAGCAAGGGCAATTTCCTGATCATCGAGGACGACTACGAAAGCGAAACCAACTTCGTCGATAACCCTACTCCCGCCTTGAAGAGTCTGGATAACGAAGGACGTGTCATCTATGTCGGTAGCCTATCCAAGACTCTGGCACCGGGCCTTCGCCTGGGATACATGGTGGCGCCCCCTGCTCTGATCCGCGAGGCCAGAGCGCTGCGCCGCCTGATGCTGCGTCATCCGGCCACCAACAACCAACGTGCCGTGGCCCTGTTCCTCGATCGGGGCTACCACGATGCGCTGTTGCGACAGTTGCGCCAGACCTACCAGCGCCGCTGGTTGATCATGCGGGAGGCACTGGACAAGCATATTCCTGAGCTGCGTACGCGCTCGACCTACGGCGGGTCCTGCTTCTGGCTGGAAGGACCGGAAACCCTGGATGCCTCTCGGCTATGTCAGTTGGCCCGAGAACACAGCATCCTCATCGAGCCTGGCGATCTGCATTTCCTCAATGACGAACGCCACAACATCTTTCGCATGGGCTTCTCGGCCATTGACGATGCCCGCATCGAGCCTGGCATCGAACGTCTCGCGACACTGGTACCCCAGGCCCTCGAAGCCCACCGCGAGCCCATCGACTCCTGAATCGCATGCCAGGCAGATAGCGACACAGTCACGGTACACCAAGGCCTTGAGATGCGAGCATGTCGTCGTCTGGATCCCTGAGATTGGATGGTTTTCCTGCTCGGTCTTTCGCCCTCTCTTGACTCCCAAAAAGGGAGAACCCATAATTCTCCCAAAAAGGGAGAAGGCATGCGAGTCATTGCGAAGCGCACGTTGCGAGAGTTCTGGGAGCAAGGCTTTGAGTCTGCCGAAACACCTCTCACTGAGTGGTACAACATGATGCTGAAGGCGTCCTGGGCCACCCCTCAGGAACTGAAGACCGACATTCGTACAGCAAGCATCCTCAAGGGCGGACGAGTCGTCTTCAACATCGGCGGCAACAAGTATCGAATCATTGTGGCGATTCGATACACCCAACAGATTGCCTGGGTGCGCTTCGTTGGCACTCATGCCCAGTACGACAAGGTTGACGCGGAGACCATATGATGAATATTCGACCCATTCGCAGCAACGCTGACCTTGAACAGGCTCTTGTGCGCATGGAGGAACTGTGGGCAGCAGAAGATGGAACGCCTGAAGCCGACGAGCTGGATGTTCTGTCCATTTTGATCGAGAAGTATGAGGATGAGCACTATCCTATCGGGCCGTCTGATCCTATCGAGGCCATCAAGTTCCGTATGGAGCAGCAGGGGCTGACGCCGCGCGACCTGGAGCCCTATATTGGTTCAAGTGGCCGCGTGTCAGAAGTGCTGAACCGGAAGCGGAAACTTAGCCTTCGGATGATCAAGCGACTCCATGATGGACTGAATATCCCGTATGAAAGTCTCATGGGCGAAGCTGCCGCATAGCCTATTGCTTGCGACTGCTACATTGACACCCGACTGACGGGTGTCGAGAACGAGTTTCCCTCGGACGTTACCAGCCCCTGCAACTGCTGTATCAATTGATCGAAACGTGCTCCTCCACGGCCGATACATACCAGTGCCGAGCCGTTGGCAGACGCCGCATGGGCCCGCCAGACCAGGCGCGGTCCGCTCAACTGCAGACTGAACCAACCAACATGGTCATTGGAGTGACCCAGTACAAAGCCCTTGGCGCGCAGCAATACGTCCAGATAATCGAGCAGTAGCGCCTCAAGCTCCTCCGTAGGCACCGGCTCACTGAAGCGTACTGCGCGGTGGCACAGTCCATGGGCCAGACCGGCATGCCCGGGAACCGCAGATGGCGTGAGTGTAGAAGACGACGAGACCCTGGTCATGAACCTGGGGCCCTGGTCCCGCCCAGCGGCAGGCGCTTCGTGCCATGCGGATTCCTGCTGCTCAGCACTGTCAATATCGGGCTGGCACTCCATGGCAGCGTCAGGAGCCTGATCGCTCAACCACTGCAGCACCGCCTGTTGCGCCTGCCCAGGCGGCAGACGATTGATCAGCACTCGGTGAGCCGCCGCGAGCTGAGCCTGCCACAGTTGCCCGACCTGAACATCACCGGCCAGGTGACGGGCCTGACTGGCGTCGACCAACACCACCACTTCGGCCAACTCCATGCCCGGTGCCAGCCGCGCAATATCGGCAATTCGTTCGGGATCGGCCACGCCACTGGCCTCGATGATCACTTGCGCTGGCCGCGACTTGAGCCGCAGAGCCTGCGACAGCTGCTCCACCAGAGAACCGCCCAGGGTGCAGCACATGCAGCCATTGGTCAGCGCCAGTACACGGTCATCGCGCCAGGCAATCGACTCCACGTCGACATTCACCGCTCCCACGTCATTGACGATGATCAGGGCGTCATCGACCTGTCCGGCCGCAATACATTGATTGAGGTAGCTGGTCTTACCGGCACCAAGAAATCCCGCAATGACCGTTACCGGCAGCTGTCGCTCAGTCACCGCCATGAACCCGCCCTCCGAGTACCGTGGCATGTACCTTGATATCGCGTAGCTCGGCCGGGGCAACCTGCAGGGGGTCCTGATCCAGCACCGCCATGTCGGCATACTTGCCGACATCGAGGCTGCCGATCTTGTCATCCAGCCCCAGCGTCCAGGCCGCTCCCAGGGTAATCATCTCCAGCGCCTCACCTACGCTGACGGCCTCGTGCTCACCCAGTTGTCGACCGCTGGCAGTACGCCGGTTGACCGCGCACCAGGCCGTGAACAACGGCCCGAGGGGCGTTACCGGGGCATCACTATGAATCGCCACCGGAATGGACAGCCGGCGTGCCGATGCCAGCGGCTCGAGACGCTGACACCGCGATGGCCCCAGGGTACGTTGGTAATGGATATCACCCCAGTAGTAGAGGTGATTGGCAAACATGTTGAGGCACACACCCAGCCGAGCTGCTCGCCTGAGTTGCGCGTGATCGATGACCTGACAGTGCTGCAGGGTATGACGATGATCGGCACGCGGCCACAGCGTCAGTGCCTGATCAATGGCATCCAGCATCAGTTCGACAGCTTCATCGCCGTTGGTGTGAATATGCAGTTGCAGGCCCGCCTGGTGATAGGCCTGTACCAGCTCGGTCAAGACCTCTGGAGCGGCATTCCACAACCCATTGGCATGCCCATCATGGTACCCGGGCCACTTCAGACGCGCGGTATACCCCTGAATCGAGCCATCGGTCATCAGCTTGGCCAGGCCGAAATGCAATCGCTCATGACTGCGTGGCAGCGCCGCCTGCAGACGCGCGATGCCCTCTTCAGCACTCCACTGCAGCACCCCCATGGCCGGCACCAGGCGCACCGGATAATCGACGCTGCGAGTGACCTCGACCATGGCATCGATAGCCTCGTCGGACATGGGGTTGTACAGGTCAGTGATCGTGGTCACCCCCGCCGCAGCGGCGATGGCACCATAACGACGCAGCACATGGGGAGAACTGACTTTCTCGAACAGGTTGTGGCCCAGAGCATCGAAGACCACAAACATCGCCGCCATTTCCTGCAACTCACCACTGGGAATGCCCTGCTCATCACACATGATTCCTTCGACCCGCGGGCCGTCGAGAATACCGGCACGCTCGAGCATGGGGGTATTGACGGTCATGACGTGGAAGCTGGCATGCATCACCACCAGCGGGCGATCACAGACCGCTTCATCCAGCTCTCGACGGGTCAGGCGTGTGCCTTCGAAGTACACCGGATCGAATCCCCAGGCAATCAGCGGCTCACCGGCAGGCAAGCAGGCAGCGTGCTCGCGCAGCCTCTCCTGCACCTGCTCCACACTCTTGAGTCCACTCCACTGCTTGCCATCGGCATCGTGGCGCGGGAAATACCCCAGATACAGGTAGTCCCACATTGCGCCTTCCAGGGCGTGACTGTGTCCTTCGACGAATCCCGGCATGATGACCTTGTCGGCGAAGCGCTCATCCCAGACACAGCCGTCTCCGCGGGGCATGGTGTCGACCTCACCAACGGCCAGAACACGATCGCCGTCCACGGCGATATGGGTCGCCTCGGGCTGCGAGGGATTCATGGTCAGGATGCGACGTGCAGGATAGACAGTGATACTCATCAGGAAGCAGCTCCCTTGCTTAAATCAGACCTGGGTGCGCCGGCCACGCTCGACACTCTGGTGGCGGTCGTCCACGAGTTCAGGCTGACCGAACGACGACGCGACCAGAGCCACATCAATGGCAGGCAGGCGGTAAAGAACAACGCCGAGCCACCGAAGATCAACAGATAGGTCCCCCCTGTCAGCGATGGGACAATGGGAGCAACGATCATCAGTATGGGTAGGTTGACCAGTACGATGGCGAGGTTGAAGAAGGCCAGTTCCTTGGGTACCGATGTCGAGAAGTCGGCATCCATCATGCGCAGCAGCAACAGGCCAGTACCAGTCGACCCGCAGCAGCAACCGAACGAGGTCAGAGCTCGCTCATGGCCCAGTTTTCCGCTCATGCGCCCGATCAACACACAACCAATCAGGCTGGCCACTGTCACCGCGATGCTGACCAGCAATACCGGCACCAACAAGGCATAGAGCACTGCAAACTGGATGCTCATCAGCGTCCCCACCACCATGAAGTCCACCGAACTCCCGGTAATGCGCTTGAGCGTTTCGTCATCGATACGATGGCCGAGACCGAGACGGTCGATGATCATGCGCATCAGCACACAGACTCCCAGGCCATGCAGGAAGAACAGGTTATGGCTGAACAGCACGCCCAGCTTGATGCCCCAGGGTGACGCATCACCGATCACCCCCTGCATGAAGGTCAGCCATAGGTGAGTGATGACATAGGCGATCGCCAGCAGTCCCAGGTGGTAGGCCAGCGAATCCAGGTTTCCCGGGTGCGACACCATTCTGCCCATCGTTGGAGCCTGCGCCTCACCATCGTCAGCGGACGAGGTGAAGAACCCCAGCCTGAAACTGGCATCCAGTCGCGAGGCCTGGTTGGCATTGAAGCCCTTGCGGAGGTAACGCCGGGCAATGGGCACGCCAACGATGAATGCCATCAGGAATCCCAGCGACGCATAGATCATCCCAACCTGGGCCGCATTGGCCACACCGTACTCGGTTTCCCAGATGCCACCATAGGTCAGTGCCTGCCCCGGCCCCTGAGTGAAGCCATGGGTCACGATGGCACCCAGCCAGGCACTGATATCGGAGCCAGTGACAATGTCATAGCCGGTGACGATCAGGTAACCGATCACCCCCTGCAACCCAAGACTGATGCTCCATGCCAGGGTCAGCCACATGCCTCCCCGCACAATACTTCCGCCACCCAACGCATCACTTTTCTGTGCCTTGCCGGTCAAGCACAACGACATGAAACTCAGGGTGAAGAAATGGAAGGTCAGAGTCGTGAAATCTCCCGGGGAATATCCCGGCAGCAGGTCGAAGGACAGCAACAGAAAACCCAACACCCCTCCGACGATACTGGCCGGGACCAGAGAAGCCCTCAGCCAGGGAACGCGGCTGCGCAGCACACTGCCCAGCCATAGCATCAGTGCCAACAGGGCGAAAGCAATCACCCCCTGGAAGGAATCGTTCATAGCAGCATCACCTGATCTGTTGTGGTTGTACGTCTCGGTGTCGCGTTCTGAGGCTAGGCCGACTATTGTTGCCTGTATAATATCAATTATATTTCATTCAATACTTTTGAGGCATCAATGCGCATCGAGATACGCCACCTCCGTGCCTTCATCGAGGTCGCCGACTGTCTGCACTTCCGGCGTGCAGCAGAGCGCCTCAATGTGGCCCAGCCTGCGCTGAGCCGCACCATTGCTCAGTTGGAAGAAGCGGTTGGAGAGACATTGTTCAAGCGCAACAATCGTCAGGTGCAGTTGACCGAACCCGGTCGGGTAATGCTTGAGGAAAGCCATCAGATCCTCACCCTGCTCGAGCGCGCCGTGATCAAGACGCAACGTGCCGGACGAGGTGAGGTCGGGCGCCTGATCATTGGCTACACCGACTTTGCCATTACCGGGCGCCTGCCGATGATTCTCGACGACTTCCGCCACTGGCACCCGGACATCCATTTCGACCTGAATTTCGGCTCCACGGCTCAGCAGATCAGTCATCTACAGAACAGGCACCTGGACTTCGGTTTTCTCACCGGTCCCAATTTGACCCCGGGCCTGGCCTCGCGTCCGATCCAGCGCGATCACTTCATTGCTGCGGTGAGCGAGCAGCACCCTCTGGCAACACGTAACAGCATTCGTCTGGAGGAACTGGCCCACGAACCATTCATCGTCGGTACCACCCAGATGTGGCAACACTTTCGCAGGAAACTCGATGACATCTGCGCCAAGGCAGGCTTTCAGCCATACGTGGCCCAGGAGACCTTCAATAGTGAAACCATCTTTGGCTTCGTGGCATGCAATTTCGGTGTCACCGTGCACCTTGAATGCGCCAGCAACTACGTCAGAAAAGGCGTCAGGATACTGCCGCTGAGTAACGTCGACGACAGTCTGGTAACGGAAATCGTCTGGCGTGATGAAAGCCTTTCCCCCGTCCAGAAAGCCTTTCTCGATAGACTCGAGGTCATGCTTCCGGCTCCCGAAGATATATGACGCCGAAGGATGGAGGCTGGGCCCAGGGCCATACACAGGACCGTCGTGGCCACGAGGCGACAGCGCCCCAAAGACAGTTCCGATCAGGTCTGTCTCCAGGGCGCATTGGTCAGTGCCGTTCAGCGATCAGTGGTCGCTTCAGGGTTTTTCATCCTTGAAGTAATACCACTTGTAGAGAAAACGCTGGCCCAGACGCCGGAAAGGCGCAAAGGCTTCAGACTCGATCATTTCACGCACATTCGGATAGGGAAGCCTGGAAGTGAAGATCGGTAGATCAAGGCTGTGCCCTTCCCCGGCAATCCACTGTGCCAGGCGTTTGCCGGCCTGTGCCGAATACATCACGCCGTTGCCGCCATAACCCAGCGCGTAGTAGATGCTCTCGCGAGGATCGGGTTGGTGAATGCGCGGCATCATGTCGTGACTGACATCCACCCAGCCCCACCATGAATAATCGATCTGAATGCCCTTGAGCGCCGGGAACTTGCGCTCAAGGTCGGCGACGAGCAGTTGCCGATATCTGTCCCTGGGTGCATCGCGACCGGTAACGGCACTGCGACTCCCGATCTGAACCCGATTATCGGGCAACAGCCGGTAGTAATGGCGCAGCACTCGCGTGTCGGTCAACACCTGCCGGGTATGGAAGTGGGTGGCCTTGAGTTCGTCCTCACTCAAGGGGCGCGTCACGATCGAGTTGGACAGGATCGGCAGCAACCGATTCTTCAGTTGGTGGTGCAGCTGCCCCGTCACATAGCCCCCCGTTGCCATGCCAACGGCCCGCGCCTTGACGATGCCTCCTGGAGTACGCAGATAGTGCACGTCACCGCGCGTCTCCCAACCGAGCACCGGACTGGCCGGATGAACCTTGACGCCAAGGGCCCTAGCCTTGCGCTGATAGCCGAAGGCCAACTTGGCAGCATGAATGCCGATGCCTTCGGGTTCATGCATGGCACCAGCGGCTTCCTCATCGCCCACCCACTCCTTGCGCACCGTGTCAGCGTCAATGATGCGAGCATCATAATCGAAGGTTTCGCGCAGTAGCCGGGCCTCCTTCTCCAGACCGGGCATCATGCGCTCGCGATGGGCAATATACAGGTGACCACCGGGCTGCGGGTCACAGTCGATATCGGCGATCAGAGACTTGAACGTCTGCATGCCCTCGACACATTCACGATGCAGCTTGAGTGCAGTCTCGAGGCCATAGCGCTCGATCCACTGCGAACGCTTCAAGCGCCCCGAGGCACACTGGGCCTGACCACCATTGCGGGTACTGCACCCCCAGCTGACCCGATTGGCCTCGAGCACGGTTGCCTTGATGCCGTACTGCTCCGCCAGAAAGATAGCCGCTGTCAGTCCGGTGAAACCGGAACCAATGATGACCACATCGGCATCGGTGTCACTGACGATGGGACCATCGTCGGCGGGAGGCTCACCCGCCGTACCTATCCAGTAGGTGGGGGCATACTCACAGCCGGTACCTACATGCGGTGCCGTCAGGGGATCATAAGCCGGATCGTAGGGGTTCCGAGCGGGAGTGTGACGATCTTCGCCCATTGCTTCCTGCGTCCCGACAGGGCTTTGCACATCCAACATGGCGATGCTCCTGATGCTTTGCGTACACAACGGACCCTGAACAAACGAGTCTCAGGCGCCCTTGACCGGAACCGCTGGCCGTTGCTTGCGAAATGCATTCTTGACGGCGATCTTGCCGTCTCTGAAGGTGAAGGCATCGATCATGCGGGCTTCAGAGCGCATACCATCAGCGGTTGTGCCACAGTAGGTGCTTTCGGTGTAACCACGATCCCCAATGACCGAGTGAACGGCATCCACCCACTGGGCATCCGTGGCGTTCTGCCAGGCCGCACTGAGCCCTGCTCGAACCGCTTCCCTGCCAATGAAGCTCTTGCCCAGCAGGTCCGGTCCTCCTACGGCATGAAATTCGCAGTCATCGGTCATCATCGACATGACGGCGTCAATATCGTGTCGATTGAGGGCATCGCTGAAATCCTGCAGGAATTGGATATCGGGCTGGCTCATGGACATGCTCCTGGTGATTTGTTGTAACCGGCGCAGAACTACTCCCCGCTGGTGGGTGGCAGGCAGCACCATACGCTGACTACCCGAAAGGGTCGGGGCATGGTGCTTGTTGTGCCCCGCTTCCTCTCTGCCACGAGCCTACGACTGTGCCGCCTGCCGCACTTAGCACCAGTTGGCGGCCATCGGTTGGACCAGCCCCACATCTGCGGCGGGAGGACAGTAGGGCTGCGGGTCAACAACCGGAGTCCGCCCCAGCATTAGATCCGCCACCAGACGAGTGGCTGCCGGAGCCAACACCAGCCCATTGCGAAAATGCCCGGCATTGACGAACAGTCCCGCCACATTGGGCACTTCGCCGATGAAGGGGATTCCGCCAGGCGAGCCGGGACGCAGTCCTGCCCAATGATGCTCGATGGTTGCCTCGGCCAGAGCCGGCAACAGTTGTCGGGCGCTTCGCTGCAGAGACACCCGAGCGGAACAGGTGACCGTCTTGTCGAACCCCTGATGCTCCAGTGTCGAGCCCACCAGAATCCGCCCATCGCGACGCGGAATCAGATAGCGTCCATCAGCGAGTACGACCCTCGACAGCGGCGGACCGGTCCCCTTGCCAGGCCGGAATACCATCATCTGCCCCTTTACCGGCGTCACCGGCAGACAGATCCCGGAGCGTGCCAGCAGCTCACCACTCCAGGCTCCTGCGCATACCAGTACGCGCTCGGCCGCCAGGCGTCCCCGGGTCGTGTTCAGGCCGGTGACCCGCCCACTCTCGATACAGAGTTGTTCCACGGTCAGATCCTCACGCAACGTCACCCTCGGGTGCCGCTGCAACCAGGCGCGCAGCGCGCTTCCCAGCCTTGGATTACGAACGCTGCCCAGAGTCGGCATCCAGAGCCCACCGTTGGCATGCGGTCCACCGACCACAGCCGGCTCTATCCGCGCAACGTCTTCAGCATCGACCCGACGCATGGGCTTGCCCTGCTCGGATGCCCAGCGTAGCGCCTGATCGGCATCATTCACCGCCAGGTACAGCAGCCCATTGCGACGATATTGGGGATCAATACCGGTGGTCTCACGAAGCCGCTCGGCCAACTCGGGATAGACCCCCTCCGACCAGCGTGAGAGTGCCGATACCGCTTCACTGTATCGCCACGGATAAAGTGGCGAGACGATACCACCACCGGCCCAGGAAGCTTCTCTGGCGCATCGCCTGCGCTCGACCAGGGTGACGTTCTGCCCGGCCTCAGCCAACTGGTATGCACTCATCAGCCCGATTACACCGCCACCGACAATCAGAGTGGTCATATTGTTCTCCCGGTTCATCGCTAACGCACAGTCATCGCTAACGCACAGAATGCCACAAACCAACAAATCTCATTTTTCGATACAATTTGCGTTATTTTCAGAAACAAGTCTATAGTTCATCCATCCCCCACCGGAGAGTTGGGCTCATGGACGTCACCGGCGTCCGCCATGCTCGGCACATTCATAGACTCACCGTCCCTGCTCCGTCGCTTGTGGCCCACGGGGACCGGCTTCACAGGAGCATGACCATGCCCCATCCTCGTCCCACTCTCGACGATACCTTGCTCAACCAGCACTGGTGCAGCGCGCGCGAGCTGTTCGGCATCGACTCGGATCTGCAGGTGCCGGTCTTCGATGAGCGAGAGGATCATGTCCCGGCCATTGACGAGGCCTACCGATTCAACCCCGACGTAACGCTGGCTATCCTTGCTGGCTTCACCCGCAACCGACGGGTGATGGTTCAAGGCCTCCACGGTACCGGTAAGTCCACTCATATCGAGCAGGTGGCAGCACGCCTCAACTGGCCATGCGTGAGGGTCAACCTGGACGGCCATATCAGTCGCCTGGACCTGGTGGGCAAAGACGCTATCGTGCTGCGCGATGGCGTTCAGGTCACCGCCTTTCAGGAAGGCATCGTGCCCTGGTCACTGCAGCGCCCGGTGGCTCTGATCTTCGATGAATATGACGCGGGACGCCCCGATGTCATGTTTGTTATCCAGCGTATTCTCGAGCGCGATGGGCAGTTCACACTGCTCGACCAGAACCGGGTGATCGACCCCCATCCGCAGTTCCGACTGTTCGCCACCGCCAACACCGTGGGGCTGGGCAACCAGGATGGCCTCTATCACGGCACTCAGGTGCTCAATCATGCTCAGGTCGACCGCTGGAACATTGTCGCCAGACTCAACTACCTACCACGAGATGAAGAGGTCAACATCGTGCTGGCCCGTGTGCCGAGCAAGGACAACGAGCGTGGTCGACAGCATGTGAACGCCATGGTTGCCGTGGCGGAACTGACCCGTCGTGGCTTCGCCAATGGCGATCTGTCGACGCTGATGTCACCACGCACGGTCATCACCTGGGCCGAGAACTGCGAGATATTTCGTGATCCGGCACTGGCCTTCCGCCTGTCCTTTCTCAACAAGTGTGATGAACACGAGCGCCCGTTGGTGGCAGAGTTCTATCAACGTTGCTTCGATCAGGAACTGAGCGAATCGATGATCAACGACGAGGGCGAGCCGTAATGGCCGAGGCACCTTCCCTGCCAGTACGCCTGCGTCGCCAGCAGTATCTCGAGGAACTCGAGGCCGCCACGCTGCGCGCAGCAACGGCCGATGAACATTGGCACTACCGTGCACGCCGCCTGCACCATGGCATCACAATAGTGGCGCTACGGGCGCCTCACCTGAGACTGGGTGATGACAACACGTCACTCGAGGACTACCGGGCGGTCAGCGACGCCGTCGCCCTGCGCTGGCGGCACAGCGACAATGACCTGCATGCCCGACATCGCCCCGAGTTGCCCGAAGCGCGCCTGATCTACGACCTGCTCGAGCAACTCCGCGCGGAGTCACTGGTGGAAGTCGGCACGCCAGGTATGGCCCACAATCTGGCGCGCCGGTTTCGGCGCTGGGCGCTGGATTACCATCACAGTCAGTTGAGCGACACCGCACTCGGCCTGTTGCTGCTCTGTGTCATCATGATCTGCTGGTCGCGGCTCATGGCGCGCCCCGTGTTTGAAGAGCTGGAAGATCTGCTGGAAGCCACCCGCGCGAACATCGTTCCCAGCCTCGGCCACGATCTCGCCGGGTTGCGCCGCGAACGCCATGACCAGGCCCGCTACCAACATCATGCGCGCGGCATTGCCGACTGGATCGCCACTCAATTGGAGGGCCTCGAAGCCAATACCGAACGCGACGATGAAAGCCAGAATCCGAGGCGGCAACTGGCTCTGCTGCTGGACAGCGAGGACGAGATCGACAGCGACATACCGCTGGCACCCAGCGGATATAGCCGTATCTTTCATGACCAGGGCCATCACTACCATGCCTTTACCACCGCCTATGATACCGAACGCGACGCCGGGTCCCTGATCCGCAGTGTTCTGCTCGATGAGTATCGTCGACGCCTGGATCGACGCATCGCCGATCAGCGCATCAATGTACGCAGGCTGGCAAACATCTTTCGCCGTACGTTGTCCCGGCCCGACCGTGATGGCTGGCAGCATGGCGAGGAAAGCGGTGTCATTGATGGGCGAAGGCTGGCCCAGATAGTGTCCTCTCCGCTGGAGCGTCGTGTCTTCCAGCGCCAGCGCTATGCGCCGACGAGTGACGCTCAGGTCTGCATGCTCATTGATTGTTCTGGATCGATGAAGGCCCACGCGGAGGCTATCGCTACTCTGGTGGAGCTGCTGACCCGCGCGCTGGATATGGCAGGTGTTGCCACCGAAGTGCTGGGGTTCACCACCGCCGCCTGGAACGGAGGGCGGGCACATCAGGACTGGCTCAAGGCCGGACGCCCACCAGAGCCTGGGCGACTCAACGAAAGTCGACATCTGATCTTCAAGGATGCGGGGCGCCCCTGGCGGCGCGCCCGACGTACCTTCGCCGCCATGCTCAAGGCCGACCTCTACAAGGAAGGCATTGATGGCGAAGCGGTGGACTGGGCCTGCCAACGCCTGCTCAGCGCAGACGTCAACCGCCGTCTACTGGTGGTGTTTTCCGATGGCAGTCCCTCCGATACCGCCACCAACCTGGCCAATGACCGCCATTACCTGGACAACCACCTGAAGGAAGTCGTCGCCCGCCATGATCGCCCCGGGCAGGTCGAGATCACCGGTCTGGGGGTAGGGCTCGACCTCAGCCCCTGGTACCGTCATCACCGCATCATCGATCTGTCACAGACACTGGACAATCGCCTCGCCGATGAGATCGCCCAATTGCTGGTAACACCACGGCGGCGCTGAGCCAGGCCAGGGCCATTACGCTCAGCCCGCCACCACCCCGATGACAATACTGATCCCCAACCCCATCAACGTCAGCATGGCCACAGCCCGCATCGTCGCCGCGCTACAGGGTGGTGGATAGCGACGTCCCAGCCAGGTGGCCAACCCCACCGCTGGCATCGCCCATAGTGCCAGGCTCCATACCTCGGTGGTGAGACCTCCCTGAAGGGCGACGAAGAAGGTGCGCACGCCGGAGGTCATGGCAAAGCACAGGATCAACAGCAGACGGATGGTTTCCAGGGACAGGGGCTGACGATAGCAATGGTAGATGACAGGTGGCCCGGGGACGCCGAACAGCCCACCGCAAAGTCCTGTCAGAACACCACTGAAGGCAAAGGTCCAGGTCGGTGACACCTGCTGTCGAGGGCGTGGCTTCAGCGCAATGCTCAAGCCACCGTAGAACACCAGAATGCCCAGCAGCAGCGTCATGACCGACTTCCACTCGGTATTCAGCCACTCCAGCAGCCATACCCCGAGGGCAATGGAAGGCAAGATGCCCACTCCCAACGCCACGACTCGGCTACGCCCCAGACCGCGCCATCCCCCCGGCAACGCCACCGCACTGTTGACCAGCGTCACCAGGCTGACAACAGCCGCCAGCACAGGCACCGAGGCGACGCCCAGACCACCTGCGGCCCCCATGACGATCATGCCCAGCCCAAAGCCGGAAACCGTGTGCAGGTACCCTGCCACAGCCATGATGGCCAACACGCCCAGCAACGCCGACAGTTCCATCATGGCTGCCCTTCAATCGTGGTTATCAGCAGACTGATGCTGCGCCTGCACCGTGGTGACCGTAATGACGTTGACGATATCCTCGATACTGCAGCCCCGGGAGAGGTCATTGGCTGGCCGGGCCAGTCCCTGTAGCAGAGGACCTATGGCCTCGGCACCACCGAGACGTTCGGCCAGCTTGTAGCCGATATTGCCGGCCTCGAGGTCGGGAAAGATCAGCACGTTGGCACGGCCCTTGACGCGCGACTCGGGAACCTTGCGCGCGGACACCTCGGCTACGATCGCCGCATCCAGTTGCACGTCCTCATCAATCGCCAGCTCGGGACGCTCGGCCTTGACCCGGCGTGCCGCACGCACCACCTTGTCGACCGCTGCATGGCAGGCGCTACCTCCGGTCGAGAACGACAACATGGCCACCCGCGCAGGTTCATCCAGCAGCACCTCGGCACTCCCGGCAGCCGCGAGGGCAATGTCGGCCAATTCCATGTCACTCGGCTCAACAACCAGCCCACAATCGGAGAAGATCATCCCTCCCGAGAACTCATGGAACGGCTTGCACAACATCATCAGGAAAAAACTCGACACCAGGCTGACGCCTGGCGCCTTGCCGATCAACTGCAGTGCACAACGCACCACATCAGCGGTGGTATGGGTCGCACCGGCCACGCTGCCATCGGCAAGTCCTTCACTTACCATCAGGTTGGCGAACACCAGTGGATCCAGCACGGCCCGGGCCGCTTCGCTCTCGCTCATCCCCTTGTGGGCACGTAATGCCACCAGTCTCTCCACGAGTCTCTGGGTACAAGGCGAGGAACGTGGATCAATCAGTGTCATGGAAGTCAGATCAACGCCGGCATCCTCGGCGGTTCGCTGAATGGCCGGGATATCTCCTACCATCAGGATCTCAGCATAACCTCGCTTCACCGCCAACGTTGCCGCCTTCAGAACCCGCTCGTCATCACCTTCACAAAGCACAATGCGTTTGGGTGCCTGACGTGCCCGCTCACGTATAAGGTTGAGTGCCTTCATCGCCGTACAGACTCCTTATCGGGACCAGCCAGGTGCCGCAACCACTGGCGTGTGGAACCTGGTGGTCCAGAAAAAACCCCGACCAAGAGGTCGGGGCAATGGGACATGCCGGACGAGAGAGCATGCGTGGTACTGGACAGGGAAAGTCCGTTACGCGCCGGCATGGTTTCTGCTCTGTCGACCTATACCCTCGCTGTCGACCTACACATAGTCCTGATACTTCTCCAGCATCCGTACCGGCTTGCGCAGTGCGTCACGGCGGAAGGGGTCACCCAGTTCGCGAGTACACATGACTTCGATGATCGTGGTCTTGCCCTCGTTCATCTGCATATCCACTGCCTTCTTCAGTGCCGGGCCCACATCTTCCAGACGGTCCACAGTGATCCCTTCTGCTCCCATGGCCCGCCCGATCTCGGCGAAGCTCTGGTTGTCGAGTTCACCGGCAACGAAGCGGCGGTTGTAGAAGTCGACCTGATTCTTCTTCTCCGCCCCCCACTGGCGGTTATGGAACACCACCGCCGTGACCGGGATGTTGTGGCGTACCGCCGTCATGGTTTCCATCATGCTCATGCCCCAGGCTCCATCCCCTGCATAGGCAATGGCCGGGCGATGCGGCGCCGCTGCCTTGGCGCCGATGATGGTCGGCAGCGCATAGCCACAATTGCCGAAACTCATCGGTGCAAAGAAGCTGCGCGGCTTCTCGAAGCGCAGATAACTGTGGGCGACGGAGTTGATGTTGCCGATATCAGTGGACACCATGACATCGTCCGGCATGGCCTTTTCCAATTCTCTCAGCACCTGACGTGGGTGCAGATACTCGCCACCGGAAAACGGCTTCTCATCCCTGGCTTCCTCGATGGAGTCGAGGCTGAAGGGATCGCGCTCATGGGTCCATTCGTCCAGTTCGCTCTCCCAGGCATCCTTCTCCGATTTGATTCTCGCCAGTCGCTCATCCTTGCTGGCATCACAGACCAGACTACGGCCTTCCAGACGCTTGCTGAGCTCGATGGCAGCGGCCCTGGCATCACCACAGATGCCGACGGAGATCTTCTTCACCAGACCCAGCATCTTGTGGTCGGCATCGACCTGGATGATCTTCGCGTCCTTCGGCCAGTAGTCCATGCCATGCTGGGGCAAGGTACCAAATGGCCCCAGCCGAGTGCCCAGAGCCAGCACCACGTCCGCCTGAGAAATCAGCTTCATGCCCGCCTTCGAGCCCTGGTAGCCAAGCGGGCCACACCACTGCGGATGGCTTGCGGGGAATGAGTCATTATGCTGGTAGCTGTTGACCACCGGCGCACCGAGACGCTCGGCCAACGCCTTGCATTCCTCCACCGCATCCGCCATCACCACGCCACCGCCGGAGACAATCACCGGGAACCTGGCTTCGGCCAGCAGTGCCGCAGCATCGTCCAGCGACTGTGCACCACCTGGACCGCGGTCGATGCGCCTTGGCTCGGGAATCTCGGCTTCGATTTCACCGTAGAAATAATCGCGGGGAATGTTGAGTTGCGTCGGGCCGATTTCCGACATGGCACGATCAAAGCAGCGACCGGTGAACTCCGCCATACGCGCGGGGTTGGTAACATGCCCCTGGTACTTGGTGAACTCCTGGAACATCGGCAATTGATTGCATTCCTGGAAGCCGCCCAGGCCGATGCCGGTGGTCCCCGTTTCCGGAGTGATCATCACCACTGGACTATGCGCCCAGTACGCCGCGGCAATCCCGGTAACACAGTTGGAAATCCCCGGACCGTTCTGCCCGATGACCACGCCATGGCGGCCAGAGACTCGGGCATAGCCATCCGCCATGTGTGCAGCGCCCTGCTCATGCACCACAGGGACCAGGCGTATCCCCGCCGGAGCGAAGATATCCATGGCATCCATGAAGGCCGATCCCATGATGCCGAACATATCAGTGACACCATTGGCCACCAGGGTTTCGACGAACGCTTCGGATGGCGTCATCTTCTGCTTGCCCTGGACGACCTGACGATTATCGGTGTTGTCGTTGTAACTCATTGGCTCCTCCACGGAACGTAAACAGGCGCGTTGGACGGCTCTGGCCTTGTGCACCTTGCGCAGCGCCGGTAATTGGCGCTCTGCGCCTCTTACCAACCTTCCACCTGCGCTGTTGGCCATTCACCTGGTCTGGAATGCTTATCCAGCCCAAGGACGTATCACCTCACCAGCCCTGGGACGTATGACCTCAAAAGCTTGGTGTGCTTTGATGCTGTTTCTACTTTTTTCGATACCATAAGTTCCGTTTTGCGAAACTTGATGAAAAAGGTAGCGACGCAGGAGAGCTTCGTCAACAAGATTTAAAGAACTAATTTCAAAAAACGGTACAAATTGATTTCTTTTCAGGAATAGATAGAATTCAGGTCAAAGGGAGAGACACCATGACCACACCGCGTCTGGATACGAGAAGCATCGAGGGAGATACACCAGCACAGCGGCTGCTGGCGTTGCTGGAGGTCATTGCCGAGAAGGATCAATACTTCACACTGCAAACTCTGGTGGATGAGACCGGCCTGCCCAAGCCGACCCTGCACCGCATGCTGCAGCAGTTGGAGAACTCCGGCATGCTGCAGCGTGAAGCCGACAACCGCCACTACAGCAAGGGCGCTCGCCTGCGCCGTCTCGCCGAGAACCTGCTGCTCAACGACACCGTTCAGGGTGCTCGTCATGCGGTGCTCGCAGACCTGGTGCGAGAGGTGGGGGAAAGCTGCAATATCACCGCGCTTTCAGGTTCCGAGGTGCTCTATCTCGACCGGGTCGAAACATCGGCTCCACTGCGCTTCTACCTGCATCCCGGTTCCCGTGTCCCCGCACATTGCTCTGCCAGTGGCAAATTGTTCCTCGCCCAGATGGGCGCCACCCAGCGTCGCCGTCTGCTGGCCGAGATGCCTCTGGAAAAATTCACCCGCAACACCATTACCGACATCGAGGCACTGGAAGACGAGATCGCTCAGGTCAAGGAGCAGGGTTTTGCCTTCGATAACGAGGAGTTCCTGCCGGGTTTGCTGTGTATTGCTGTTCTCGCCCCCAGTTCAGCAGGAATCTCGAATACGGGACTGGCTATTCAGGCACCGGTGATGCGTATGGATCGTGAACGTGCTCTGGCCTGCCTACCGGTGCTTGAGCGTGCCGCTGCGGCCATCGCACGCATCAATCAAGGCGCACTTCCCGAACCCTCTCCGCAGCAGGATGCTGAGGTCGGTGGATAGCTGCCAACCACAGAGAGTCAGCGTCCATATCACTTTGCTGGCCGATGGCTGTCATTCACCTTATCCTGTCAGCATAAAGGGAGGTGACCGCTCCCCATGACCACCAATAACCAATAAGGAAGGATCGCCATGCCCGGTTTGCTCCATGATGTGGACCCCGAGGGGCTCCTGGAATACTCCGTGGTCTATACCGACCGCGCCCTGAATCATATGTCGCAGAGTTTTCAGGGCGTCATGCGCGACATCTCGGCGACACTCAAACAGGTCTACAACGCCGATGCGGTAGCCATCGTACCGGGCAGTGGTACGTTCGGCATGGAGGCGGTCGCGCGACAGTTTGCCCACAATCGCAGCGCCCTGGTCATCCGCAATGGCTGGTTCAGCTATCGCTGGCACCAGATCCTCGAGATGGGCCGGATTCCCGCCGAGCTCAATGTTGCCAAGGCACGTCGCCTCAATGAGGGTGACCCGACCTCGCCCTTTGCTCCGGCACCGATCGAGGAAGTCGAGAAACTCATCGAGCGCATGCGCCCCGATATCGTTTTTGCCCCTCATGTCGAGACGTCGTCAGGCATGATCCTGCCGGATGACTACATCAAGCGTGTCGCCGATGCCGTGCATGCCCATGGCGGGCTGGTGGTACTGGACTGCATCGCTTCCGGCACTGTCTGGGTGGACATGCAGGCCACTGGTGTCGATCTATTGGTCAGCGCGCCACAAAAGGGCTGGAGCGGTTCGCCCTGTTGCGCCATGGTGATGATGTCGGCGCTGGCCCGAGAAGTGATCGAGGAAACCACCAGCAGCAGTTTCTCTGCCGACCTGCGCAAATGGCTGTCGATCATGGAAACCTACGAAGCTGGCGGCCATGCCTATCATGCCACTCTGCCCACCGATGGCCTGCGCCGCTTGCGCGACATCATGCAGGAAACCGCCGAGTATGGCTTCGACAAGGTCAAGGACGAGCAATGGGCACTGGGTCAGGGCATTCGCCAGCTACTTAGTGACCGCGGACTGACCAGCGTCGCCGCCCCGGGCTTCGAGGCGCCGGGCGTGGTGGTCTGCTATAGCCGTGATGATGGAATCGTCGCGCGATTCGCGGCAGCCGGCCTACAGGTAGCGGCTGGTGTCCCGCTGATGTGTGATGAAGGCGATGACTTCCAGAGCTTCCGCATTGGTCTGTTCGGGCTCGATAAGCTGCATCACCCAGCACGCAGTATCGACAGCTTCCAGAAGGCACTCGACCAGGTACTCAATGCCTGACTCGTGTTCCCGAAACCCTATTCGCGGGAAGAAATGTCGCGGGAAGAAATGACAATGGGCGCCTTCATGGCGCCCATTGCATTATGCGGCGTTGTGCTTGCCGGACGGTTCGATGTCACGACAGGATCGACAGGATGATTCTCTCACCATAGCCCCACAGCAATACGGTCATTCCCAGCAGTGCCTCGAGCACCAGAACACCGACCCCAAGGGTCGTGATGGAAACAATGAAGCCTTCCTTTTCACTGATATTCAGGAAGGAGGGTATGCCGATATACAGCAGGAAGGCCGTATAGCAAAGGCCGATAACACCTGCCAGGAGGCATAACCATACCAGAGGGTATATCGCGACGATTCCACTGAGAAACATGGGAGTAGCGATATAGCCCGCGAAGATGATGCACTGACTCTGGCTGGGCGGTTTGGGATAACGCTTGGCCATGTAGCGTATGACCTTGCCGACGACATAGACCGCCGCGAGTATCGTCAAGTAGAAAACGATTCCCGCCCCCAATGCATCCAGATAGCCCAGCTTGATCTGCGTCCCGCCACCAAGGCTCCACCCCACTTGTGTTGTGCCAATATAGGAAGCGACCACCGGAATGGCGGCCAACAACAAAACGTGATGGGCATAGAGGTGGGTTAGCGTCTCACGTTCTTCCTTGATTGCCTTCCATTCTCGATTGGGACGGGCCATCAATCCCCAGACATGTGCCAGCATCGCGACTTCCTCCTGCTACCGCAGTGATCAGATAGAGGGTTTGTTGTCGTAGGCCCCCTCTAACTGGAGTATAGAACCGAATTCAGGCTTTGCTGGTTGCACCATGGTTCAAGCACAGATTTCGAGACATCTTCAACAGTCTGGAAGGACCTCTCGCACAACTCGCAGGGCACAGCTCGCTCTGTCCGGAGGCAAGGCTCGGTGAGGACCTGGGCGTGGAGCGTGGCCATGTCCTGCATGAATAACGCCCTGATACAGAAGCGGGCCACACAAGGTGGCCCGCAGGAGAGATCGGTCAGGGGATCACTCAGTACATCGATGTCCACATAGGCGTGCTGGGCATCAGCGTGGCGTCCAGAGACATCATTACACTGAGTGCGGTGATGGTCAGGATCGAGATGCCGAACACCTGACGAGCCCAGCGAACGTTGTCGTCGGTACGGTAGCCCTTGGCCGCGATGTACAGCCAATAGACACCCAATACCAGCGCTACAACGAAGTAACCAGGTCCCGCATAGCCTGCCAGACTCAGCGACAGCGCCGCGCCGATGAAGGCGAGGATATAGCCGAGAATGTGATGCTTGGCGGTACCGATACCGCGCACAACCGGCAGTACCGGAATGTTGGCGGCACGATAGTCTTCCATGCGGAAGATGGCGATGGCATAGGAATGCGGCATCTGCCACAGGCAGAAGATCACCAGCAGTGTCAGGGCTCCGGCGTCGAAGGTGCCGCTGGCGGCACAGTAGCCGACCACTGGAGGCACCGCTCCAGACAGGCTACCGACCAGAGTACCGAATTCGGAGCGACGCTTCATGTAGAGGCTATAAGCCCCAACATAGATCACGAACCCGAAAGCGGCAAGACCGACCGTCAGCCAATTGGTGCCCAGAGCCAGCACCGTCAGTCCTGCAATGCCCAGCAGACTGGCAAAGCGCAACGTTGCCGCCTCGCTCACCCTGCCCTGCACCAGCGGACGGTTACGGGTGCGCTCCATCAGGGCATCGATGTCTTTATCGATGACATTGTTGAAAGCACAGCCCGAAGCAATCACCAGGGCCAGTCCGATCAGCGCCGACAAGAACACCAGCGCCTCGAACTGGCCCTGGGCGGCCAGAAAATAGCCGCCCAGTACCGAGATCACATTACCGCCGATAATGCCCGGCTTGGTGATCGTGATGTAGTCTCTGATCATCATGTTTCTCGGCGTCAGCCGATCATCATGTTGAGATGCAGATGGTACATGATCCACAGAGAGCCTCCGATGACCAGAACCAGAATCGCCACGGTGAAGACGAACGACATGAAGTTCCAGCCTTCATCGGCCTTGGTGTTCATGTGCATGAACATCACCAGCTGAACCAGCACCTGGGCCACCGCCGTGATCACGATGATCAACAGCGTAGCCCCGGTTCCGAAGCTGCCGGTCATGACGACACCGAAGGGAATGATGGTCAGCACAATAGACAGGATCAGACCCACGATGTAGGACTTGACGCTGCCGTGGCTGTGCTCTTGGTGAGAATGTCCACTCATGTCACAGGGCTCCCATCAGGTAGACGAAGGAGAAGACGCAGATCCAGACGATATCCAGGAAGTGCCAGAACAGACTCAGGCACAGGATGCGCGGACGTGTCACGTCGGTCAGCCCCTGCTTCGACACCTGGATGATCATCACCAGAATCCAGATCAGGCCGAAGGTCACGTGCAGACCGTGGGTTCCCACCAGAGTGAAGAACGCCGACAGGAAACCACTCTTGTCAGGACCGAAGCCTTCATGGATCAGGTGCTGGAACTCATAGACTTCCATCCCGACGAACGCTGCACCCAGTACGAAGGTGATCAACAACCACTGACGCACTTTCGCCACAGAGCCGGCATTCATCGCCAGTACGGCCATGCCGTAGGTAAAGCTCGAGAACAGCAGCAGGAAGGTCTCGACCAGAATGAACGGGAGCTGGAAGATTTCTCCCGGAGTGGGGCCATCGGCTGTGCCCCTCAGGAGCACAGCGTAGGTAGCGAACAGTGACCCGAAGATCACCAGATCGCTCATCAGATAGACCCAGAAACCGAAGAGCTTGGTTCCAGCCGCGTCGTGATGGTCGTGATCGTGGTCATGCCCGTGGGCATGACCTTCAGTTTTCAGAGTATCGGTAGCCATGATTACGCCTGCATCTCCGCACGTTTCTGGACTTCGCGCTCAATACGCTCGACCTCGGCTGCCGGCACGTAGTAATCAACATCGTTGTTGAAAATACGCGCCATGAAAGTGGCAAAGATCGCGATACCACTGACAATGGCCAGCCACCAGATATGCCACACCAGAGCGAAGCCCAACACGGTGGAGAATGCCCCCATGACCGGCGCTTCCCAGGTGTTCTTGGGCATATGGATGTCCTTGTACGGAGCCTTGGGCTTCGGCGCCGTGCCTCCGTTCTTCTGCTTCATCTCCCAGAAGGCATCAACACTGTTGACCTCGGGCAGGTGAGCAAAGTTGTAGAACTGGGGCGGAGACGCAGTAGCCCACTCCAGGGTGCGAGCATCCCACGGATCACCGGTGAGATCCTGGTTCTGCTTGCGATCACGGATACTGACAAACACCTGAATCAGCGTGCAGACAATACCGCACAGGATAGTCACAGCGCCCAACCAGGCGATGAGCATCAGCGGCTGCCAGCTACCGTCCTCGTAGGACTGCATACGACGCACCGCACCGTAGAAGCTCAGCACGTACAGCGGCATGAAGGCCAGATAGAAGCCGACCAGCCAGCACCAGAAGGAACGCTTGCCCCACTTCTCGTTCAGCGTGAAGCCGAAGGCCTTGGGGAACCAGTAGGTCAGGCCCGCCATCATCCCGAACACCACGCCGCCGATGATGACGTTGTGGAAGTGGGCGATAACGAACAGGCTGTTGTGCAGCACGAAGTTGGCCGCCGGCACGGACAGCATCACACCGGTCATACCGCCGAGGGTAAAGGTGATGATGAAGCCGATGGTCCACAGTACCGGAGAGGTGAACTCCAGACGCCCGCGATACATGGTGAACAGCCAGTTGAACACCTTCACCCCGGTGGGGATCGCGATGATCATGGTCATGATGCCGAAGAAGGCATTGACGTTGGCACCGGCGCCCATGGTGAAGAAGTGGTGCAACCAGACGATGAATGACAGGATGGTAATCGCCACTGTCGCCCACACCATGGTGCCGTAACCGAACAGGCGCTTGCGTGCAAAGGTCGCAATGACCTCGGAGAACACACCGAATGCCGGCAGAATAAGGATGTACACCTCAGGATGGCCCCAGGCCCAGATGAGGTTGACGTACATCATCATGTTGCCACCCATATCGGTGGTGAAGAAGTGTGTTCCCAGATAGCGATCCAGCGTCAGGAACGCGATGGTGGCCGTCAGGATCGGGAAGGATGCGATGATCAACACGTTGGCGCACAGAGACGTCCAGGTGAAGATCGGCATGTGGAACATCTTCATGCCCTTGGTGCGCATCTTGATGATGGTAACGAAGAAGTTGATACCGGTCAGGGTCGTACCGATGCCCGATATCTGCAACGCCCATATCCAGTAATCCACCCCGACCCCGGGACTGTAATCTATGCCCGATAGTGGCACATAGGCCAGCCAGCCAGTGGTGGCGAACTCACCTACGAACAGTGAGACGTTGACCAGAATCACACCGGCCGCGAACAACCAGAAACTCAGGTTGTTGAGGAACGGGAAGGCCACATCACGCGCGCCGATCTGCAGCGGCACGACCAGGTTCATCAAACCGATGACCATGGGCATGGCAACAAAGAAGATCATGATCACACCGTGAGCGGTGAAGATCTGATCATAGTGATGTGGCGGCAGGAAGCCTTCGGAGCCAGCCGAGGCCATGGCCAACTGGCTACGCATCATGAAGGCATCGGCAAAGCCGCGCAACAGCATGACCAGCGCCACGATGAAGTACATGATGCCAAGCTTCTTGTGGTCGATGGAGGTCAACCACTCACGCCACAGATAGCCCCACTTCTTGAAGTAGGTGATGGCGCCCACCACCACGAGTCCCCCCAGAGCGATGGCCAGGAAGGTCACCACCAGGATGGGTTCGTGAATCGGGATGTCATCCAGACTGAGTTTTCCGAACATGATTTTACTCCGCTGCCTCCGCGCTCATGGACTCGCCATAGGTCTGTGGCTCGTCACCCTTGGCGCTTTCGCCATTACCGAACCCTTCCGCGTAGGCGTCTGCATACTGCGCCATCTGCTCAGAGTGCTGGCCACCGGCGTGGAAGCTCTTGATGATGTTCTCGTAGAGAGACGAGGAAATGTCGGAGAAGTACTTGATGAAATGACCTTCGGTAGGCTTGGCCAGCTCGTAGTACTCCTCGGGGAAAGTCAGCGTATCGGGCGCTTCACGTACCTGCGCCACCCAGTTGTCGAAGTCTTCCTGCGACCCGACGTGGGCATCGAAGTACATGTCGGCAAAGCCTGCGCCACTGTAGTTGGTGGAGCGACCACGATACACGCCCTGCTCTTCCGCGATCAGGTGAACATCGTTATCCATGCCAGCCATGGCATAGATCTGGCTACCCAGCTGCGGAATGAAGAAGGAGTTCATGACCGAGCCGGAAGTCACGCGGAAACGCACCGGAGTGTCTTCGGGGAATGCCAGCTCATTGACAGTGGCAATGCCCTGCTCGGGATAGATGAACAGCCACTTCCAGTCGAGCGAAACGGCCTCGATGACCATGGGTTCGTTCTGACCTTCTTCAGCCTCGAGCGGCTTGTGAGGGTCAAGGCTATGGGAGGTATACCAGGTCAACAGCGCAAGGAACACGATAATGACGCAGGGAATGAACCAGACGACGGCCTCGATCTTGGTCGAGTGATGCCAATCCGGGGCATAGGTAGCGTCCTTGTTGCCCTTGCGATAGCGCCAGGCAAACGCGAGGGTCAGCACAATAACCGGCACCACCACGATCTGCATCAGACCGAAGGCGGTGAGGATCAGGGTGCGCTGCTCCTGACCGATTTCCCCCTTCGGATCCAGCAGGGCTGAACTACAGCCCGCCAGCACCAGGGGTAGCGCCAGCATCAGCACAAGGCCGAGCGCGCGCAGGTAGGGATTTCTTCTCATGTAACAACCTCGTCCGGGCTAGGAGGCGGAATATCAGAGCTCACGAGCAACGGCTCTCGTGTCGTGCCGGAGGCGGCCCGGCGCCGGGAACATATCTTACGTCATTCAGCACTTCGTATGAGATGGTCCCGCCAACGCCATTGCACCCATGGCAAGATCCCATGCCACAACAAGCACACTGCCCTCGACAGGAATGTCGATGGCAGAAACACGCGCTATGGAATGAGACTGGCGGTATTGTCGACAGGCACCGGGGTCTTGAGAAGCGACGATTTGCCGCAGGGGTGTCGCACCCACCCTTGATCTGCTTTCAGGAACCGGCGCAAACCACCGCCTGACGGGGTATTCGGCCAATCCACAAGGGGTAGGAGCTTCGCCTGAGAAGGTGATTTACTTATGCGCAGTGTAGCCAAATTCACATGCCGGGAACGAAGAAAGTCTCAACGGGTCACAATCGTTCTGTCCAGTACCTGGTGACCGGCAGCGTACAGTTGGAGCTACCGAGCCACTCTGGCCAGGTCAGGTATGGACCTGCACCAGCCGCAGCCACTCCATACTGCGAGTCTTCAGTTCCTTCCAGGCACGCCCATGGGTGACCACTACATCAACGTCTTCCAGATCACCATAGAAGGCCGGGCGCAGTGTTTCCCACTTGCTGTCATCGAACACCAGAATACGTTGAGCCGCCGTTTCCAACGCAGCCTGCTTGGGCGCCACCTCATGGAAGTGATAGCAACTCAGGCCTCGCTCGGGATGCACGCCGGCTGCGGTGATGAACGCACGGTTGATCCCCAGTGCGCGTACCTGCCTGGCGATGTCTTCGCCCTCGAAGGATTGCGATACTGCCTGATACAGACCACCCAACAATATCAGTCGCACACCATCGAGCTTGCTGACGGCCTGAGCGACATTGAGCGCGTAAGTCACCACTGTCAGCTCGCGCCATCCCGATAACTCCGGGACCATCGGTAACAGCGTCGTACCGCAATCGATGAACAGAGTATCGCCATCCTCGATGAAGCTCGCTGCACTACGACACAGCTCGGTCTTGAGCTCGATGCGCCGTCCCTGCTGACGCTGGAGGTCATAGAGTGGCTGGAATTGCGGATCATCGCGACGCACCAGATGTCCGCCCATCAACATCAATGGACTCTCGCTGGACGACAGGTCACGCCGCAGGGTCATCTCCGAGACCCCACACAGCATGGCCGCATCGGCCAGTCGCAGACTCCCGCCTCCGGAAAGAGCCTGCAGCAGGCGCTCCTGTCGCTCGACACTGCGTCGATTCATCGTCGAAGTACTCTCCTCATTCGCTGGCCCAGGAGCTCTCCAGTTCCAGGCACCAGGTTCTCGTACCCAAGGTGATAGGTTAATTAAGCATGCCCTGAACAATCGCAGCCAGCCAACGTTACTGGCATGGAAGACACGACCCAGCACAATGTTAAAAAAATAACATTATATGTTACCATCCTCTCACACGAGGAAATGCAGACGCCACGAGGTTTTCCGTGCTGGCTGCCGCCAGGCAATGGGGAGAATTGCTGATCGGCATATGAGGTAGGTCACGCCACGGCCCGGTACCGACCGCTAGTATAGGCACCGCCTGGTGTCCGCGTTTCCAGAGGGAACCATTGCCACACCCAACAACAACCAGGCATCACTACGAGTACTCATCATGTCGCGCTATGCATCCTCGACTGTCGCAGCTGCCACTCTGGCAATTGCCACCTTTTCTTCCGCTGCTCAGGCAGAAGGCCCGCAGTGGTCCTTTGCCAACGCCTCGATCAACTATCTGGACTGGTCCAGTGGTACCGAATCACGCACCGCTGACAACGCCGCCAAGAGCGACTTCTACTACCTCGAATTGGAAGGTGGCCTCGGCTACTCCTGGGGTGAGTTCTATGGTTTCTTCGATATCGAGAACCCGGGACACGATCATTTCGACGAGGACAGCAACGGCCAGGACAACTTTCGCACCGCTGCCAAGGTGACTTCTCACCTGTATCTCGGCGAGAGTCCCTTCTCGCTGTACCTGCATGTCTACGATTTCCGAGACTACGGGTTCAATGGCCGCGAACAGGATCAGATTCTCGGCTTCGGCTATCGTCATACCTTCGACAACGGCCTGTGGGTGAAACCCTTCCTCGGCGCCGCGCGCGTCCAGAGTGACGGCTACACTGGCATGAATGGCGGCATGCTGGGCTGGGTACTGGGCTACGATTTCAAGGCCTTCGACCAGTCATTCAGCCTGACCAACTGGCACGAGCAGACGTTCGAGCGTGATGACGAGTACCTCGAGCAGAACTATGTCGGCGATAAGGCAGACAGTGTCGGCACCAACGGCGCCGTGGCCCTGTGGTGGCATCCGCATCCGGCGATCACTACCGGTGTGCAGTACCGTTACTCCGACAACAAGCTCGGCACGCCGAATCAGTACCAGAACGCCATGATCTACTCCATCAAGTTCAACTTCCTGTAGAGGCGAATGGACCATGACACTTCTCATGAGCCTGGTAGGCATGGCGACGCTGGTCGCCATTGCCATCCTGTTCTCCTATAACCGCAAATCCATTCGTCTGCGCACTGTTGTCGGCGCCTTCCTCATTCAGGCAGGTCTAGGAGCCTTCGTCCTCTACGTGCCCTTCGGCCAGGATCTGCTGAAGACGGTCTCCGATGCCGTCAGTCAGGTGCTGGTCTACGGCAACGACGGCATCGACTTCCTGTTCGGCAACCTGGCCAACGTCGACAATATTGGCTTCGTGTTTGCCATCAAGGTACTGCCGATCATTATCTTCTTCTCGTCGCTGACCGCCGTGCTCTACTACCTGGGCATCATGCAGTGGGTCGTGCGCCTGCTGGGCGGCGCTCTGCAGAAGGTGCTGGGTACCTCGCGCACAGAATCACTGTCCGCAACCGCCAACATCTTTGTCGGCCAGACGGAAGCCCCGCTGGTGGTGCGACCCTATATCGCGCGCATGACCGACTCTCAGCTGTTCGCCGTCATGTGTGGTGGCCTGGCGTCGGTGGCCGGCTCGGTGCTGGCCGGCTATGCCTCGCTGGGTATTCCCATGGAATACCTGGTTGCCGCCTCCTTCATGGCCGCTCCTGGCGGACTGTTGTTCGCCAAGCTGATCATGCCCGAGACCAGCGAAGACCCCGACAGTGCCGAGCGTACCGAGGACAACACCGACGAGGATGACAAACCCGTCAACGTGATCGATGCGGCCTGCTCCGGCGCATCCTCAGGCCTGCAGCTAGCCGCCAACGTCGGTGCCATGCTGCTGGCCTTCATTGCCTTGATCGCCATGCTCAATGGCATCCTCGGTGGCATCGGCGGCTGGTTCGGCGTCGAGAACCTGAGCCTGGAGATGATCCTTGGTTGGGTATTCTCGCCCCTGGCCTTCCTGCTCGGAGTTCCGTGGGCAGAAGCCAACATCGCCGGTTCCTTCATTGGCCAGAAGCTGGTCGTCAACGAGTTCGTCGCCTTCATCAATCTGGCGCCATATATCGATGGCAGCCAGGTCGTCGAGGCTACCGGCGAGGTCATGAGTGCCCATACAGCGGCCATTCTATCCTTCGCACTCTGTGGCTTTGCCAACCTTTCATCCATCGCCATCCTGCTCGGCGGGCTCGGCGGCATTGCACCGAGCCGTCGTCATGACATTGCCCGTTTCGGCATCCGCGCGGTACTGGCCGGCACCCTCTCCAACCTGATGTCCGCCTGCATCGCCGGCTTCTTCATCGCCCTGGGGGCTTGATCACCATCCAGCCCTTTCCATCGGGCCGCCCCGGGCGGCCCGACTGTCTGAATCCCGTGACGTTCAGCTCTGGACCATTCACCTCCCGAGTCTCGATCCCGGCTCGTTGAACTTCGAGTCCTGAACATGACCTATCAATTATAGAGTCCCGAAGACGACGTACATTTGAGAGTCCCGAACACGACTTACGTTTGAGAGTCCCGACCATGACTCAAGCTGGAGCCCCGATAATGACTGACCTGACCCGCATCGCCCGCCAGGCACTGCCCCTGATGGATCTCACCAGCCTCAACGCCGATGACAATGATGCTGTCATCGAGAGCCTGTGCCAGCGCGCTGGAACACCGGCCGGTTCACCTGCCGCCGTGTGCATCTATCCCCAGTTCATCGTAACCGCTCGTCGCGCCTTGACCGCTCACCAGCTCGACAAGAAGGTTCGGGTTGCGACTGTTACCAACTTCCCGGCAGGCAATGAGGATGTCATGACGGCGGCACGCGAGACCCGCGACGCAGTCGCCGCAGGCGCCGATGAAGTCGATGTGGTCTTCCCCTGGCGTGCCTTGATGGCCGGTGATGAGAGCACCGGGCTCGAGCTGGTCGAAATGTCGAAAGCCGCCAGTGGTGGCCGCCTGCTCAAGGTGATCATCGAAAGCGGCGAGCTCAAGGATCCACAGCTGATCCGTCGCGCCTCGGAGCTGGCTATCGCCGGCGGCGCCGATTTCATCAAGACATCTACCGGCAAGGTGGCCGTCAATGCCACACCGGAAGCCGCGCGCGTCATGCTCGAGGTTATCCGCGACAGCAAGCAGCCGGTCGGCTTCAAGGCTGCCGGTGGCGTACGTTCTGCAGAAGATGCCGCGATCTACCTGCAACTGGCCAACGACATCATGGGCCCCGGCTGGGTCTCCCCCGAGACCTTCCGTTTCGGCGCCTCTGGATTGCTGGACAACCTGCTGATGACGCTGGGTGTCGGTGTCGACGCAGGGGGCAACACGGAGGGCTACTGATGCTGATTCAGGATATCCTCGCCGCCAAGCGTGACGGCCATCCACTCAACGCCGCCGAGATCCGCGAGTTCATCGGTGCCATCGCCGACGACAAGGTCGGTGACGAGCAGATCGGTGCCTTCGCCATGGCCGTCTATCTGCGCGGCATGAGTCTCGATGAGACCGTCGCCCTGACCGAAGCGACCCGGGATTCCGGGCATGTTCTCGACTATCGAGGACTCGACCTGCCGGGGCCGGTTCTCGACAAGCACTCGACCGGCGGCGTCGGCGACCCGGTGTCGCTGATTCTCGGCCCCTGGCTGGCGGCCTGCGGCGCCCACATTCCCATGATTTCCGGCCGCGGTCTGGGCCATACCGGCGGCACGCTGGACAAGCTCGAAGCGATCCCCGGCTACAACGTCACACCCGACCACTCAACCTTCGAGCGCCTGCTGCGAGAGCCCGGAGTAGCCATTGTCGGCCAGAGCGGTAACCTCGCCCCCGCCGACAAACGGCTCTATGCCGTGCGTGACGTAACCGCCACGGTCGCTTCCCTGCCGCTGATCGTCGCCTCGATTCTCGGCAAGAAGCTGGCCGAGAATCTCGATGCGCTGGTCATGGACGTCAAGATCGGCAATGGCGCCTTCCTGGCCAGTGATGCCGAGACCCGTGAGCTGGCCACTACGATCGCTGAAGTGGCCACCCGCTCCGGCACACCAACCACTGCCCTGCTGACCGACATGAACCAGAGTCTGGCCAGTAGTGCCGGCAATGCGGTGGAAGTGCGTGAATGCCTGGACATCATGACCGGGCAGCGACGCGGCGGCCGTCTGCTGGAACTGACTCGTACCCTTGCCATCGAGGCGCTGGTAGCGGGCAAGCTGACCGACAACGCCGAGACCGCCGCACGCAAGCTCGACCAGGTGCTGACTTCAGGACAGGTAGCAGAGCGTTTTGCCGCCATGGTGGCCGGCCTCGGCGGTCCCGCTGATCTGCTTGAGCATCGCGACCGCTATCTGGCCGAGGCACCGGTGATCCGTGAGCTCTATGCGGCTGAAGCCGGTGTGGTGGCCAGCCAGGATGTCAAGGCACTCGGCATGAGCGTGGTGTCCCTGGGCGGCGGTCGCCGTCGCGCCGCCGATCGCATTGATCATCGCGTCGGCCTGGATCAGATCGCCGCCATCGGCAGTCGTGTCGATCAGCAGACACCCCTGGCACGCATACATGCCGCCAGCGACGATGATGCCGCACGTATCGCAGACCAACTGAGCACTTGCTTCAGCATTGCGGAATCCGCCGAGGCTCCGCCGCTGGTTCACGATATTCTCGGCGCTCGTGACGCCTCTGGTTCATCTGAGCCCGGCATGGCAGGAGGACACCAATGACTGCCGCTAATCCAACAACACGACCAGCAACACGCGCCATCGTGCTGGTCATGGACTCCTTCGGCATCGGCGCCGCGCCGGATGCCGACCGCTTCGGCGATGCCGGCTCCGACACCCTGGGACATATCGCAGCGGCCTGTGCCAATGGTGAGGCGGACGAGCGTGGCCGCCAGGGGCCGCTACAACTGCCCAACCTGGCGCGCCTGGGACTGTTCCATGCCCATCGGGCAGCGACCGGCAGCACCGCCGCCGGAATCGAACTCGGCGACACCGACAGCGCATGGGGACATGCCCGCGAAGTGTCCTCCGGCAAGGACACGCCGTCCGGCCACTGGGAGATCGCCGGTGTTCCGGTGCGCTTCGATTGGGGCTATTTCGAGTCCCGGAACAACAGCTTTCCCACTGAGCTGCTCGACGCTCTGATCCGTGACGCCGAACTGCCCGGCGTCATCGGCAACTGCCACGCCTCCGGCACCGAGATCATTGCACGACTCGGTGAGGAACACTGCCGTACCGGCAAGCCGATCGTCTACACCTCGGCGGACAGCGTCTTCCAGATCGCCGCCCATGAGCAGACCTTCGGCCTCGAACGTCTGCTGACGCTGTGCGAGACGGCTCGTGAGTTGCTCGAACCATACAACATCGGCCGAGTCATCGCCCGCCCCTTCGTCGGCAATGACGCCAGCGACTTCCAGCGCACCGGAAACCGTCGCGACTACAGCGTCGAGCCGCCCTCTGCCACCGTGCTGCAAAAGCTGACCGAGGCGGATGGAGAGGTCGTGGCCATCGGCAAGATCGCCGATATCTACGCTCACTGCGGGATTTCCCGGTTGATCAAGGCTTCCGGGCACGATGCGCTGATGGATGCCACCCTCGCGGCCATGGACGAAGACGGCACGCATCAGTTGATCATGACCAACTTCGTCGATTTCGACATGACCTACGGCCACCGCCGTGATATGCCGGGCTATGCCGCTGCGCTCGAAGCCTTCGATGCGCGTCTGCCGGAATTACTGCAGCGTCTGCGCCCCGATGACCTGCTGGTGATCACTGCAGATCACGGCTGCGATCCTACCTGGCATGGCACCGACCATACTCGCGAATATATTCCCGTACTCGCGCACGGTGCCGGACTCGGCGCACAGGCCCTTGGCGAGCGCAGCAGTTTTGCCGATATCGGTCAGTCACTGGCCAGTTACTTCCACCTCGATCCCATGGATGATGGCGTGAGCTTCATGCCACCCAGCCCCTGACAGGAGACGCTCATGGCAACGCCCCATATCAAGGCAGAACGTGGCGACTTTGCGGATACCGTGCTGATGCCGGGTGATCCCCTGCGCGCCCGCTATATCGCCGAAACCTTTCTCGACGAAGCACGCCTGGTCAACGACGTCCGCAACATGTACGGCTATACCGGCACCTACAAGGGCCGTGAGATTTCGGTGATGGGCCACGGCATGGGAATTCCTTCGGTATCCATTTATGCGAAGGAATTGATTACCGAGTTCGGCGCCAGAAGCCTGATCCGTGTCGGCTCCTGCGGTGCCGTACGCGACGACATCAAGGTGCGCGATGTGATCATCGGCCTTGGCGCCAGCACCGACTCCGGGGTCAATCGTTCACGCTTCCGTGGCCTCGATTTCGCCGCCATCGCTGACTTCGAGTTGACCCGTCACACGGTCGACGCCGCCGCGCAACAGGGTGTGCCGGTCAAGGTCGGCAACATCTTCTCCGCCGACCTGTTCTATCACCCGGACCCGGCGCTGGTGGAGACCCTGCGGCAATACGGCATTGTCGGTGTCGAAATGGAAGCCGCCGGTCTGTATGGCGTTGCTGCCGAGTTCGGCGCTCGGGCGATGACCATCTGCACCGTCTCCGACCACATCGTCAATGGCGACTCCCTGTCCAGCGATGATCGCGCCACCACCTTTGACGAAATGATGAAGGTCGCGCTGGAAGCGGTGTTGCGTGATGACGAGGCCAACGGAGGCAGTACCAACGGAGACAATGCATGACTGACACCATCCCGACACAGATTGTCGAGGCGTTGATCAAAGTCCGTGGGCGCGCCTATGTTCCCTACTCCGACCACCCGGTCGGCGCACTACTGATCTGCGAGTCCGGCCAGCAATTCGTCGGCGCCAATGTCGAGGTGGCCCATTACAAGGGGCTCTGTGCCGAAGCATCAGCGATTGCTGCCATGATCAGTGCCGGGGAGCAGCGCCTGCGAGAGGTCTATGTGATCGGCCCGGGCGAGCACCTGTGTACACCCTGCGGCGACTGTCGTCAGCGTCTGCGCGAGTTCGCCACCCCGGACACCGTGATTCGTGTGGTCGACGCCCAGGGGCAGCTACTCAAGCGCTACACCATGGACGAGCTGCTGCCCGACTCCTTCGGTCCAGAGAACCTCGGTCGAGACTCCGCGATGGGGCGTTGATGGCAAGCCTCCTGACCTCTCCCCCCAGCACGATCAACACATCTTCAAGGCCGGCAGCAGCCGGCCTTTTTATCATCGACCGCTTTTCATCATCGGAAGCCTTACATGGGATCAGGAGAAGACCGATGCATGTCGGGATGTGATGGTGGATCAACCACTCCAGCAGTGCGCTGGTGATCGGCCTGCCCCGGGCCAGTGGTACCATCGAGACGTCCGCCGCCCGTGCCCTCCATACTGACACTCAAGCGCGGCGCCCCCAGATGAACGCCCATGTCTTCCATGCGCTGCTTGAGCAGCATGTTGAAGGAGCGCGATACATCCCACTGCATTTCCGGCGAGGTCCGGAAGCGCATGCGCAGGATGGCGCAACCATCCTCGAAGCGATCGATACCCTGCATTTCCAGCGGCGACCAGATGTGGTGACGCATCATCGGGTCCTGACGCAACTCGCGCGCTGTCTCCTGCATCAGGCTCACCGCATCGTCGACCTTCATTTCCCAGGGAATACGGATCTTCATCAGGGCAATGCCGAATTGCCGTGACATGTTGTGAATGGACTCGATGCGCGAGAACGTCAGGATATGCACGATGCCATCGAGGTCACGCAGACGTACAGTGCGCAGTGTCAGACCTTCGACCGTGCCCATGTGGCCGTTGATCTTCACGAAGTCATCCACCGCCAGCGAGTCCTCGATCAGGATGAAGATCCCGGTGATCAAATCCTGCACCAGCGTCTGGGCCCCGAAGCCGATGGCCAGACCAATGACACCGGCACCCGCCAGCAGTGGAGTGACGTTGACGCCGAGGTTGGCCAGACCAACGATGGCGGCAATGATGACGATGGTGGCAAACATCACATTGCGGATCATGGGCGTAATGGTCTGCGCTCGGGCCTGATTGACCCGCCGGCCACGTGAGCGTGCCGAGGATACCAGGGCGCGCTGGATCGCCGTATCGGCGAAGATCCACGCCAACCACGCCAGCAATACGGTAAAGGCTATACCGAGCACCGCCTGACCTATGCGGACACTGGCAACGCCCTCCTGCCCCAGGCCGACCAGCGACGCTCCCCACACCTGAACGGAAAGTTCGGCGAACACCAGCCATGCCAGCACGTGCGCCAGGGTATAGCCAAAGCGCTCCAGGCGACGACGATACTCGCTATGATGCCGAAAACGGCCGCGCATGTGGTTGTGGCGCTCTTTCTGGCGGCGCAACAGCGCCGTCACCACCAGCGTCAAGACAAGCAGACCCGCATTGATGATCGATCGCGCAAGGGCCGCGCCGACATCACCACCGGTGATGAAAATCGCCAGCAGTGAGCCGCAGACCATCAACAGCGCAGGAATATGCCACAACCGCCCTATTACGCGGAAGACCTCTGTAGGGCTCGAACAGTCCTGGCGCATGGCGTAGGGGCGGTTGCGAATCAGCTGTTTGATCGGCCGCTGGAAACGGAGAATGAATCGCATGGCGCAGAGCGCCGCCAGCATGTTGGCCAACACCGATGCCAGGGTTGCCAGGTCGAAGCCCAACATGTCGATCAGCCGTTCGGTACGAAAGGCATCACCCAGCGCCACCAGCGCACCGATCACGAACAACGGTCGCAGCGCCTGATGCTGCATTATGCGTACGGCTGTATAGCGATGGCCACTGGTGAACACCGAGATGACCATTTCCACCACCACCGACAGCGTTCGACCGCAGAGTGCGATATAGGCAATGATGGTGACAACGGTACGCCCCGCGCTGTCCGGCACGACCTCAGCAATCCCCAGTACTGCAAGGAAAGCCACCACCCAGGGTAGCATGCGACGCAGAAAATGCGCTGCCAGCAACCAGGCCCGCGGTTCACGCGGCAGATCCATCGGCCAGCCGCGACGCCTGGCGATCAAGCGGCCCAGCGCCACCAGGATAAACACCAACCCACCCCAGATCACCAACTGGACGGAAAACTCCACGGCAAACTGGCCCAACTGACGGTAACCGGTGTCACCCAGCATCGCGGTGACATCATGCCAGCCCTGCAGGAACCTGACTTTCCAACGTGCGATCGGCGAGCGAGCGCCCTCGGTCTGCTCCCCCAACTCGGTAAAGGTATCGGCCAGCGCTCCCAACAACCCCTGGGAACTCTCCGATGTCTCTGTCGCGGCCTGCTCTCCATCGCGCAATACCTTGAGATCATTTACCAGCGCCTGGCGAGTGGCCTCGTTCTCGAGCGTCTGGATCAACGTATCCAGGGATCGCTGGATTTCATCATTGGAAGCGGCAGGTTCGGATTGTGCCCCGCCATTGAGCACACCCAGCGCCCCGGCCTGAGCCAATGCCTGAGACGGCATATAAGCGACAGCCAGCAGCATGACCACAATAACGTGCTGAATAATTGCACTAATTCGAATGCGCTCTTGAATCAATCGCACTTCCGACCCTCTGGTTGTTCAGGCATCACTGCCACTGAATCGAGGTTTCCCATGATAGGCTGTCGGCATGTCGCTCACCAGGAGGTGTTCATGCCAATCCAGTCGCCCCCCGAACCCTTGAATACCGATGGTAAACCCCGCAGGGTGGGCGTCGAACTGGAATTCGCCGGGCTGCTGCCCGAGGAAACCGCTGTAATCGCACAATCCTTGTTTGGCGGCACCATTGAGCCTCTCAGCGCCCATCGAATCAAGCTTCGCGATACACGATGGGGCGATTTCAGCATCGAACTCGACTCTCGATATGTGCACCCGGAAAGCCAACCCGATGTGCCCAACGACAGCGAATGGCAACGCCTCAGGCTCAAGCTTGATCGACGCTACCGGGAATTGCTCGGCGATGTCGTGACCGGGGTCGTACCAACGGAAATTGTCTGCCCTCCCATCGACTGGGAACGCCTCGACGAACTCGATATCCTGTTCAACGAACTCCGGCGCTACGGCGCCAAGGGTACCGACGCTAGTCTGCTCTACGGCTTTGGCCTGCACCTCAACCCCGAACTACCGGCACTGGATTCGGCCACCATTCTGCGCTATCTACGCGCCTGGTTGCTGTGCGCAAACGGGATACGTGAGCAGATTCGGGTGGATATCACCCGTGAGGTTCTGCCTCACGCCAACCCCTTTCCCCAGAAGTACTGTCTGAAAGTACTCGACCAGGCTTACCGTCCTGATCTGGAAACCCTGGTCAACGACTATCTGAGCGACAACGATACCCGTAACCGCGACCTGGACCTGTTACCACTGTTTGCGCACCTGTGCCCGAACCACTCCCACCCACTCCTGCGCAAGGGCCTGGTACAGGCACGCCCGACCTTTCACTACCGTCTGCCCAATGCGCAACTCTCGGACCCGGAGTGGGGTGTCGTCAGAGAATGGAACCGCTGGCTGGAAGTCGAGACCCTTGCCTGTACTCCCGATACCCTCGCCGAGCGCATGGCAGAATACCGCGCTCGCCACGCTCGCTCCGGCTGGTGGCAGAAACTGCGTAGTCTGTTGCCGGGAGGGCGCTACTGATGTCTCGACGCCCACTGATCGGCATCTCGACCTCCGACCACAAGAGCCTGATTGCCTGGTTTTTCGACTGGCTCGCGGTGTGGCGTCACGGTGGTCGCCCCCTGCGTCTGTCGCCTTCGCGCCCGGTGCCGGAACGCCTGGATGGGATGATTGTCGGTGGTGGTGACGATATCCAGGCTCACCTCTACGGCGGTGAGGTGCAGCTTGATGTCCGCGTCGACCCACAACGTGACGAGCTGGAGTTGTCGCTGCTGCGTCAGGAAATCCCGCGCGGTACACCCGTGCTTGGCATCTGCCGCGGTGCCCAATTGATCAACGTCTACCTCGGCGGCACCCTGGACAGTGATATCTATACCAGCAACGAGGGTCTCAAGCGGCGGCGAACGGTTCTACCGCGCAAGACGGTGGATATCCATATCGGCAGTCGTCTGCACGATATCCTTCGAGTCAGTTGGTGTCGTATCAACAGCCTCCACCACCAGGCCGTACAGGAGACGGGAGACGGCATCGAAGTCGTGGCTCGAGACCGTGATGGGCTCGTTCAGGCCATCGAGTCCAGACACCACGATTTCATGGTCGGCGTACAATGGCACCCCGAATTTCTGATCTTCAATCGCCCCCAACAACGTCTGATCCGCGCCTTGATCAATGCCGCTCACCAGCATGCCAAGCAGACAACGGTCCTCGAACGCAGCTCCACTTCCAGCAGCTCGGCTCACAAGAGCAACGCCCACCATAGAGGCGGGCGTTGACGGTCTGAATCCTATGACGGACCGGGCGTTATCGGTCTCAGTCGATCACACCAGGCTGGCGTCCAGGCTGATCTCGGCATTGAACAACTTCGAGATCGGGCAACCGGCCTTGGCCTTCTCTGCCGCCTCCTGGAAGGCCGCATCATCGGCGCCGGGAATGCTGGCACGCGTGGTTAGCTGAATCCGGGTGATGGCAAAACCGCCCTCCACCTGATCCAGTGTCACCTGCGCCTCGGTGTCGATCGACTCGGCTTCCAGGTTCGCTTCGCCCAGAATCATCGACAGCGCCATGGAGAAACAGCTGGCATGGGCCGCGCCGATCAGTTCTTCAGGATTGGTGCCCGCCTGGCCCTCGAAGCGCTGCTTGAAATCGTAGGGAACGTTATCGAGTGCATCGCTGGCAGTGGAAACCACGCCCTTGCCTGTCTTGAGACTTCCCTTCCACTGCGCGCTTGCGGTGTTGGTGATGCTCATCGTCGACTCCTCCAGATGGGTAGTGTGTCATGGAAGGACACCATGACAGCGGTATTCAGCATGCAATTTATTAACATGGCAATCAAATAGCTCATCCTGATCGATTTGATTGTCGTCCGCACCCCACTGGCGCAGATGCGCGGATCTGCTGGTGTGGTGCGCTCTCGCGTCAGCCTGATGGCCGACGGCGGCACGTCCCTGTGCCGCTATTAACCCAACATGAAAGCATGCCGGGTTAATATCAACCAGACTGTCGAGCCGTGGTTTGCTTCAGCATGCCCTCCCTGCCATAGTGACGCAAAGAAAAATGGAAACTTTTTCCGAAAAGGAGGCCTGCATGACAGTACCCTATGTCACTATCGGTCAACAACGCCTGCCCGCCATCGGCCAGGGTACCTGGCATATGGGTGAGGGACAGGTACCCCGCCAGCATGAGGTCAGAGCACTGCAGCAGGGTCTGGATCTGGGCCTGACGGTGATCGATACCGCCGAGATGTACGCCGAGGGTGGTGCCGAGCAAGTGGTTGGCGAAGCACTCAGGGGGCGACGCGACTCAGCCTTTGTGGTGTCCAAGTGCTACCCCTGGAACGCAGGCCGCGACAGTGCCATTGACGCCTGCGAGGCCAGCCTGCAGCGACTGGGCATCGACACCATCGACCTGTATCTACTGCACTGGCCAGGCAGCATCGGTCTGGAGGAGACACTCGAGGCCTTCGAGCGTCTGCAGGAAACCGGCAAGATTCGCCACTTCGGGGTGTCCAACTTCGACCTTGACGAATTGCAGACACTGCATGACCTCGACGGAGGTCTGCACTGCGCCGTCAACCAGGTGCTGTATCACCTGGCGTCACGTGGCACCGAAGTGCAACTGCAGCCCTGGATGCGGCAGCATAGCATGCCGATGATGGCCTACTGTCCCCTCGCCCAGGCTGGCGCCTGGGGCACCGACCCTCTTGCCTCCCCCGCCATTATCGAGCTGGCCGAAGAGCACGGCATCCCCCCTGCCCAGTTGCTGCTTGCCTGGTGCATACGCTCGGGTGCCGAACAGCGAGATGTCATCGCCATTCCCAAGGCCTCCAGCGAACGCCATGTCAGCGACAACGCCGCTGCCCTTGACGTGCAACTGAGCGATGCAACCCTGACGCGGCTGGATGCCCTGTATCCCGCACCGACGCGCAAGGTACCACTGGATATTGTCTGAGCAGTTTGCTGAACAGTTCTTCAGGCAAGTTCCTGAACGACTTTCCCAACAATTTGCTCAACAATTTTTCTCAACACCGAACAGGAAACAAACCGAACAGGAAACAGAAGGCACCGAGATTGCCGCGGCGAGGGGGCTTCGAGGGTGTCCCTGCTCAAGCGCCCGGCAGCGGCTCCTCGGCAATGCGCACCAACCAGTTGACCAGCGCCTCGACACGGCTGTCGCCGACCCGGGACTGGCGCACGGCAATGTAGTAGGCACCGCATGACAGGGGCGTACTGGCGGCCTCGACCAGACGTCCCTGAGCCAGCTCCTGATTGACGAAGTAGCGCGGCAGGATCGCCGCGCCAATGCCATGCAGTGCGGCATCGAGGACGAACTGGAAGTGCTCGAAGCGCTGGCCAGTCAAGGCGGCAATCTCCTCGTCGGACATGCCCACTTCATGGAACCATAGCCAGGTGGACGACAGCCCCATCAACGATGCCTTTGGTGCATGGCACAGCAGCGGATAGCGCACCAGCTCGCGGTGATCCTCGACCAGGCCATAACGCTCGCGCAGGGTCGGAGTGCACACCGCCACCAGATCACAATGCATCAACAGCCGGCTGTCGAATCCCGCCCAGGTGCCACCGCCGTACAGAATCCCGACATCGAAGCCTTCCTGGGTGATATAGAGCTGATGAAGGTCATTGGCGAACTCCACCTCGACACCCTGGAGACTGGCGGCGAATGCCTCTATACGCGGCAACAGCCAGCGTGTGGTAAAGGATGGCTCGGCCCCGACCAGCAATGGCTGGGCATGATCCCGCCGTACATCGCGAGTCACCACCGCCAGACGCTCCAGCAGCGGACCGATATCGCGAGCATAGCGAGTCCCGCTTTCCGTGAGTACCAGACGCTGCTTGACCCGGCGAAACAACTGGCAGCCGAGGAATGCCTCGAGATTACGGATCTGGCGACTCACGGCCCCCTGAGTCAAGCTCAGTTCCTCGGCAGCCTGGGTCACACTGAGATGCCGTGCAGCCGCTTCAAAACAGCTCAACGCGATGGTCGACGGCAAGCGTTTCAGCATTCAGGTCATTCCTTTTTGTAATGATGTGTTCAGGCTAAGTCGTTATCCGATGACCAGCAAGTCCCCTATGCTCCAGGCAGACCCTACTTCTACCGGCAGAGCCTGGCATAAAGCGCCTGCATGAGTTGCCGGAAGAGCATTCTGCTGGAGGATATTACAATGCAATCATCGGGTGACGAACTTACCCTGCGAACCGACCTGGCGGCGGCCTATCGACTGTTGGATCATTATGGCTGGAGTGATCAGGTCTTTACCCATATTTCCACACGCCTCCCCAGCGAGACCCCAACCTTTCTGATCAATGCCTACGGTCTGATGCCGGAGGAGATCACCGCCTCCAACCTGGTGACGATCGACACTGAAGGCAACAAGGTCGACAACAGCGACATCGACGTCAACCCCGCTGGATTCACCATTCACAGTGCCATCCATGCTGCCCGCCATGATGCGGTCTGTGTCATGCACACTCACACCCTGGCCGGCATGGCAGTCGCTGCTCTCGAGGAAGGTCTGCAGCCGTTGAATCAGACCAACATGGCCTTCTACAACCGTGTGGCTTATTACGACTACGAAGGAATTCCACTGGACCTCAGTGTTCGTGAGCGCCTGGTGGCCGCACTGGGTGATCACAAATGCATGATTCTCCGTAATCACGGTCTTCTGACTGTGGGCCGCAGCGTCGCGGAAGCCTTCTTCTATATGTACTACCTGAACAAGGCCTGTGAAATACAGATTGAGGCCATGAAAACCGGGCGCAAATTGATCACGCCGTCGCCGAGTGATTGCGAGTTCACCGCCCAACAATTCGACAACCCGGAATATCACAACGAAAGCGTCGAGCTGGTGTGGAATGCGCTACGCCGCAAGCTCGATCGCATCGATGACAGCTACCACCGCTGACAGCACATCTTCATCAGCCTTTCTCAACACTCTTTTTTTCAACCATCTTTTTCAACCATCTACGACTTCTGCAACAGCCGTAAATTCAACAACAACTACACAAAGGGCGTTCTCATGATTGAGCAACATCGCTCCAGGTCTGCTTCCCGAGAGAAGACCGGCATCACCGGCCATTACAGCGGAAAACAGCTGGCAAGGTTCATCATCCCGACCCTGTTCGGTATTCTGCTGTTCCTGACCCCCATCATGGCGGATGGCAAGCTGACGGTGATGATTGCCCTCATCATCGATCTCATCAACAACGTCATCAAACCCTATATGGTGCCGGTTGTGGTGTTCGTTGCCGTGGTGCCGAGCATCTTCACCGTGGTGGTGAGCTGCACATCGCTGAAGCACAACCAGAACCGCTTCATGCAACTGTTCAATCCCGGCACCGGCTGGACCATCATTCGCGCCATCGGTGCCGTGCTGATGCTGATGGTCTATTTCGAGGTCGGCCCGGAATGGGTCTGGGACCGCAACACCGGCGGCGTCATGCTCTATGACGTCGGCCCGGTGGTGCTGGCGATCTACTTCCTGTCGGCGATACTGCTACCGTTGCTGACCGACTACGGTTTGATGGAATTCGCCGGCAGCATCATCAGCCGCGTGTTCGAGAAGCTCTTCGGACTGCCCGGTCGTGCGGCCATCGATAGTCTGGCCTCCTGGCTGTCGGCCTCCGCCGTCGGAATCATTCTGACCACCAAGCAGTATCGCGAAGGCTTCTACAGCAGCCGCGAGGCCTGCGTAATCGCCACCAACTTCTCGATTGTCTCGATTGCCTACTCCTACCTGTTGCTCAGCATCATCGGCATGGAGCATGTCTTCCTGCAGTGGTATGCCTCGGTCGCCATAACCGGCATCATCTGCGCGATCATCGTCCCTAAACTGCCTCCGCTGCGCTTCAAGAAGGACAGCTACTTCCCGCCAGAGGGTAAACAGCTCAAGGAAGACCGCCTGGAAGGTGAAAGCCTGTTCGCTCTGGGTTTGCGCCGAGCCGTCCACCGCGCCGAAACCGCCGCCAGCCCAGTGGAACTGTTCAAGCGTGCCATCCACATCAGCATGGATATCGCCATTTCCGTCTACCCGGCAATGATGATAATCGGCTGTGTCGGTCTGGCGCTGATTGCCTATACCCCGGTGTTCGACATCCTGTCCGCTCCGCTGGTACCGCTGTTCCAACTACTGCAGCTCCCGGAGGCCGAACAGGCTGCCCCGGCTCTGATGGCCGGCATCGTCGACAGCATCATGCCGCCGATCCTCGGCGCTGGCATCGAGAGCGAAGTCACGCGGTTCGTCCTTGCGGGAGTCGCGGTCAACCAGATCATCTTCTTCACCGAGGCAGCGATCGTTCTGGTGCGCGCCGGCATCGGACTCAAGCTGCGCGACCTGCTGGCCGTCTATGTGCTGCGAGTCCTGATCTCTCTGCCCATCCTGTCGCTGCTTGGCCACCTGTTGCTCGACAACTGACGTTGCCAGGGGGCGTCACCACGCCCCCATGACTGGCTTGCCCCCATTCTCGTCCCACTCTTCTCTCGTCCACTCTTCGAGATACGTGCAATGACAACATCCCGTACCGACAACACCGAGACTTCCCACGGCATCACTCGTCATGCCGACCAGGCCCCTACCAACCTGCCCAGCGCGGATATGGTTCTGACCAATGGGCGCATCTACACCGTTGACGAACAGCAGCCATGGATCGAAGCCGTCGCCATCAAGGGTGGCCGCTTTATCGCCGTCGGCACCAGCGAGGACATCAGCGAGCGGGTGGGAGAGCACACCCGAGTCATCGACCTGGATGGCCGTTTTGCCATGCCCGGCATCTACGATATGCACACCCACCCGGATCTGGCACTGGCCCCGGGTTACGCCGGGTATCTGGATGTGGGTATCGAAGACCCCACTCCCGAGCAGGTCAAGCAGGCCATGCTTGACTACGCTGCCAATGCGCCGGCGGATGCCGAAGGCTGGGTATATGGCGCCTATTTCGTGCGTTACACCTTCAAGCAGGCCGGCATTGTCGCCAACCGAGAGTGGCTGGACAGCTTTCTGCCCGACCGTCCCGCGGCCATTCTCGATCGCTCATGGGGCTGCATGCTGGTCAACTCGAAGGCACTGGAACTGGCCGGTATCAATGCCGACACCCCCGACCCGCGACACGGCTATATCGAACGCGACAGCATTACCGGCGAGCCCACCGGTATCCTCGTCGACGGCGCCTATGCCCTGATTCATGCCGCCATGCCACCGACACCGGCTCACGCCCTGCAGCGCGCCTATGGCGAAGCTGTGAACTTCCAGAGTGGTCGTGGCGTGGTCGGCACCAAGTTCGTGCATGTCTGCGAGCACCGCCTCGATGCACTCAAGGCCATCGACCAGCGCGGCAAATTGAGCGTGCGCGTCGAAGCGGCCATCAGCTGGCAGGACGACATCTTCCCGGTCAAACGCCGCTGGGAGTTGATGGCCGGAGAACGCCACTTCTATCGCAGCTCTCGACTCAACGCCAATGCCGTCAAGTTTCACTTCGACGGCACCCATGAGTCCCGATCCTCCTTCCTGTCCAGCGCCTGGCCGGGAGAAAGCAGCTGGCGTGGCCACCTCAACCTGACGCCGGAACATATCACCGACATGGTTGCCGACATGGATCGCAAGGGCATTCGCGTCATCGCCCACTGCACCGGTGACGGCGCCTCGGACCTGTTCCTCGATGCGGTGGCCGAGGCACGGCGCCGCAACGGGCCCAACGGGGTTCGCCACCAGTGTGCTCATTGCACCACGCTGCTCGACGAGAATCTGCCTCGGTTCAAGGATCTCAATGTCATCGCCGAGTTCTCGCCCGTGGGCTGGTATCCGTCCTCGTTCAGCTATGCCCGTGCCGTGTTCGGCGAGGATCGCATGCAGCGTGCCTACAACTTCAAGGGCATCCTGGACAACGGTGGCACCGCGGTCATGGGTACCGACTGGCCGGTCTCCGGCTTCGATCCCTGGGTGGGCTTCGAGGCCATGATCACCCGCGAGAATCCCTGGGGGGACGAGGACGGCCGCTTCTATGGTGAGCCGATCAGTCTCGAACAGGCCATACGCGTGATGACCATCAACGGAGCGAAAGCGATGGAGATCGAGGATCGCGCAGGCTCCATCGAGCTCGGCAAGTTCGCCGACATGATCGTACTCGATCGCAACCTGTTCGAGGCCAAGCCCAGGGGCAATATCCACAATACGCGGGTCGAAATGACGCTGTTGGAAGGCCAACTCGTGTGGGATGCCCATGGGGAATTCGATGGCACCGAGCATGAGGCTATCTGGTCACGCGAGATGCCCGACTTCTGAAACATCCCTGCTCCGGGGATTCGGTCAGATACCTGCGAATCCCCGCCGACATACAACAGCCGACATACAACAACAGGTAGTGAGGTTCCCATGGCAACCCCCATTCCCGTCACCATCGTCTCCGGCTTTCTCGGTTCAGGGAAAACCACTCTGCTCAACCGGATTCTCAACAGTGATACCGGTATGCGCGTGGCCGTCATGGTCAATGACTTCGGCGCCATCAATATCGACAGCGAGCTGATCGTCGGCCAGACCGACGCCATGATCAACCTTGCCAACGGCTGCATCTGCTGCACCGTGGAGAGCGATCTGATCGAACAGCTCTCGCGCCTGATCAACTCGCCCAACCGCCCTGAGTATCTGATCATCGAGGCCAGTGGCGTATCCAACCCGGCGAAGATCGTCAGCACCCTGCGCTATCCGCAATTCGCCAACCGACTGTCCATCGACAGCACCATCACCGTGGTTGACGCCGATCAGTTTGCCGACCTCGAGGGCGATATGGCCCAACTGGCCATGGAGCAACTGGATGTGGCCGATATCGTGCTGCTCAACAAGACCGATATCGCCAGTCCCGAACAGATTGCAGCCTTCAGAACACGCTGGGGCTATCCTGGCATTCGTCTGTATGAGACCAATCACTGTGACGTGCCCCTGTCGCTGGTGCTGGGTACCGGTCACTTCGATGCCCACGATCTTGAAGAAAACAGTCTTGAACAACGTCAACAACCCTGTGTCCTTCACCACGATGGCCATCACCACTGTGATGAGCACTGCCATGTTGGATACCATCATGAGGCACATGACCAACTGTTCGAGACCTGGTACTGGGAGTGCGAGCAGCCGTTGTCACTGTCACTGCTGAGAAGTGCACTGGCCACCCTTCCCACCACGATCTATCGAGCCAAGGGCTTCTGTCAGTTGGCCGAACTTCCCGACCACTGCGCCGTCCTGCATCTCGTCGGTAGCCGTCATGATATCCATCCCGGAGAGCCTTGGCGAAATGGCCCCCGCACTACCCGCCTGGTGTTCATCGGCACACGCGGAGGCTTCGACCGAGAGGCGCTCGAGCAGACCTTCAGCGTCTGTATCGCGCAGAGCGAAGTGGCTTGACGAGAAACCTCGTCAGTTGGGTTGTTGTCCTGCAGCAGCCAGCTGCCGCAGACCGGCCAACTGCTGCGCGAGTTGCTCGGTGCCCAGCTCGCGCATGCGCTGCATATTGCGCTCGGGAATCTGTTCAGGGTTGGTGTAGTGGACCAGGGCCCGCTCCAATCCTGCCTCGCGGATCACATGCCAGGTGGGCCAGGGGGCACGGTTGGTATAATTGGCGGGATCGTCCTCGTCAGTGCCGTCAGACACACTCCCTTCAAAAACATAGTCGGGATGAAAGCTGGCCAGCTGATAGATGCCTTCGTAGCCTTGATCAATCAGCAGTGCCTCGCCCAGCGCCAGTGCATCCAGATAGTCGTCGAAATCATCCAGCCCGTCCGGCATCACCAGCAACGCTGTCTCGACCTCCGGTGTTTCATCCAGATAACGGCAGACTTCGACCAATCCCAGCAAGGCTCCCTCAAGATCATTACCATCGAGCTGCCGGTACTCGATGCTGTTTCGCGCCACCTCACGCCCGGCGAAGGGGCAGACATTGTGAGCAACGACAAAGTCCTCGACCCATTGGCGGGTCGCATTCAGGCAATTCTCGGGAGTCAGGGCAGGCATGGCAGATCACGGCTGAAGGAAAGCGCCCAGTATACGCCACCATCGCTCATGATTTCTGTCCTCGCCTCGACGCCAACCGATCCGCCAGTCGGGTGGGCTCGGGAAGCTTGTAGCGGCCCAGGCAGGCCAGCGCCCACTGGGTTGCGGTATCCACCGAGAGGCGATGCCCCGGCGAGACGAATATCGGCTTGACGCCCTGACGCGAGCGCATCACTACGCCCAGAGTTTCCTCGCCATCCATCAGTGGCGTCCAGGCACCTCGCTCATCGGCCACGTCACCATGACGGCCGGTCAAGCGTTTCTTGGCAACCCCTAGCGAGGGCAGATCCAGCCACAGGCCCAGGTGTGCTGCCACGCCCATCCGCCGAGGGTGAGCAATGCCATGTCCATCGACCATCAGCAGGTCGACCTCACTCCGCAGCTCGGAAGGCAGTTCAGCAAAGGCCTGCAAAGCAGCCGGTACCTCTCGAAACGACAACAGTCCAGGAATATAGGGCATGCATGTCGCCACCCGACTGACCACCTGATCGATCATCTCGAGACTCGAGTAGTCGAGTACCACCACTGCGGCACGAGTCACCTCCCCACCCTGTTCGAAGCCGATATCGACGCCAGCGATGCGCCTGACTTCGCCGATACGATCGCGGCGTTCAATCCGGCAGGCCAATTCTCGTTGCAGGGCCACGGCCTGTGTCGGAGTCAGGTTCCAGTCATGTAGAGGATGAGGGAAAAGTGATGGCATCGAATCATCATTAATAATGGAGGCACATCAGGGTAGACTACGGCCACGCTTCCAACTGCTCAAGCACACAGCGATCAGCCTTATCGGGGAATGCATGCTACGAGTCATCCACACTGCTGACTGGCACCTCGGCCAGAGCTTCCACGGCCAGGAGCGCACTACGGAGCACCGGGCCTTCCTCGCCTGGCTACTCGATACCCTCGAACAGCAACAGGCTGATGCGCTGCTGGTCGCCGGTGATATCTTCGACGTGGTCAATCCATCGCTGCGAGCTCAACAGCTGCTGTATGACTTCATCGTCGATGCGCACCAGCGCTGTCCCGAGCTGCAGATGGTGCTGATCGCCGGGAACCACGACAGCGGCGCCCGCATCGAGCTTCCTGCGCCACTGATGCAGCGCCTGCACGCCCACGCAGTAGGCCGGGTGAGCTGGCTCGATGACGGTAACCTCGATAGTCAGCGCCTACTGGTCCCCCTTACCGACAGCACGGGGGAAACCCGAGCCTGGTGTCTGGCGCTGCCCTTTCTGCGTCCCTCGGAAATCACCGGACGTGGACAGAGCTCCGGCCCCCAGGGCGACCTGCTGCAGGACGAGACCCAGAGTTACGTGCGCAGCGCGGAGCGTGTTCATCAGCAACTTATGGATGCCGCACGCCAACAACGCCAGCCAGGTCAGGCGCTGATCGCCATGAGCCATGCGCATCTGCATGGTGCCGCCGTTTCCGAGGCCAGCGAGCGCCCCATCGTCATCGGCGGCGAGGAGTCGATTTCTGCCGCCATCTTCCCCGAAGACATCAGCTATGTTGCCCTCGGTCATCTCCACCGCGCCCAACGTGTCGGCGAGGAGCGGATCCGCTACAGCGGCAGCCCGCTGCCCCTTGACTTCAGTGAAGCCGGCTACCACCACCAGGTACTGATGCTGGAGCTGGATGGCGAACGACTCGGCGAGGTGACGGCACTTCCCATTCCCCGAGCCGTCGCCATGCAACGTATCGGCCCCGGCACCCTGGACGAGGCACTTGAGCAGATCGCTCAGCTTCCCCTGCGTAGCGACAATGCTGATCCACAATGCTCTGATCATCAGTGCTCTGATCATAAGTACTGGGCCTGGCTGGAAATCAGTATCCGCCTCGACGCGCCCATGGCCGACCTGCGCGCACGCATCGATGAAGCACTGGCCGATCGCGCCGCGCGGCTGTTACGTCTGCGCCGCGAACTGCCCGGTACTGGCAGAGAGCAACCACGCCATGGTGAACGCCTGGAGGATATCGGCCCCCGTCGCCTGTTTGAACGTGTCTGGCAGGAGCAGTGGGGAGCGCCGGCAGAACCGGATGTGCTGAACGACTTCGACCGGCTGTGTCAGGACGTACTGGAGCAGGACGGCGAGGAAACGAGTTGATGAGAAATGAACTCATGAGAACAGGAGCGGACGCATGAAGATACTCGCCTTGCGTCTGTCGCAGCTCGCCTCTCTGCCCGGCCCTGTTGAAGTGGATTTCCGCGCCTCACCGCTGGGTGACGCCGGACTCTTCGCCATCACCGGGCCAACCGGTGCCGGCAAGAGCACCCTGCTCGATGCCCTGTGTCTGGCGCTGTTCGGTAATACCCCACGACTGCGCCATGCTCCGGGAAGGGAATCACCGATTGTCGATGTGGACGGCAGTGAATTACAGACCGCCGACCCCCGAACCCTGCTGAGACGCGGCGCCAGCAGTGGCCATGCCGAGGTGGACTTCATCGGTCGCAACGGACAACGCTACCGAGCTCGCTGGGAAGTCCGACGTGCACGCAATCGCGCCGACGGCAAACTCCAGGCCGTCGCACAGTCCTTGACCAATCTCGACGAGGACCGTCTGCTGACCGCTCAGAAGCGCGAGTTCGCCGACCTGCTGCCACAGCACCTGGGGCTGACCTTTGACCAGTTCACTCGCGCCGTGCTGCTCGCCCAAAGTGAGTTCGCGGCCTTCCTCAAGGCCGATGACAACGAACGCGCCGACCTGCTGGAAAAACTCACCGATACCCACGAGTACTCGCGGATTTCCGCAGCGGCCTGGAAGCGCACCAGTGCTGCGCGCGATGAGGTCAAGCATCTCGAGACCCAACTCGCCGACGACCTCCCCGCCGATGCCCAGACACGCCAGCAGCTCGACAGCGAGCTTGAGCAGGCCGAGCAGACACTCGCCGAACACCACCGCCTGGCGCAGCAGCTCGATGCCGAGCAACGCTGGCTGGAGCAGGACCAGCAACTCCGCGAGGCCGTCGACGAAGCCATCCAGCTTCAGCATCAGGCACACAACGACTGGCAAGCCCTGGCGGGCGAGAGGCATGACGCGGAATGGTTGACGCTGCTCGCACCTCAACGCGATCGGCTGACCCGCCTTGAGGAACTCAAGCAACGCTGTCCCGAACAGCGCGACCAGTTGGCAGGCAGTCACCAGCAGAGCAGGCAGGCCGATACCGCCCTGCAGCAGGCAGAAACCCTTGATCAGCAGGCGCAGCAACAACTGGACAGCCACCAGCAGGCCATTGCCCAGGCCCGGCCTGCCATTGCCCAGGCGCGCGAACTGGCCACGACCCTGACCGCACAACAGCATCGTCTGGCGGCACTGCAGGATGAGCACAATCAGCGTCAACAGCAGCTCACTGCTCTCGGCGAGCAGCACCAGCAATGCCAGGCCCGTCACCAACAACATCTGGCCGAGCGCGAGGCCCGCCAGGCGGAGCTGACGACCTGGCTGGGCGATCATCAGGACGTTGATAGCGCTCGCCAGCAGGCTCAACAACAACTCGAGGCCTCGTCGCGCAGAGGACTGGCACTCGCCGAACTGGCCCAGCACTGGCACAACGTCAGCGAGGCCAGCAGTCGTCATGTACAGCTGCTGGAACGCCAGAGCCGCGACACCGCCGAGCGGGACCAGTGCCTGACGCGAGGCAAGGAAGCGCGGCAACGCCTCGACGATGCCACTGTGTCGCTGCGCCATGTCACCCAATTCGTGCAACGCCAACAGGCCGCGCGCAGCGAGAGCATCATGGAGCTGCGCGCCGCTCTTGACGAGGAAACTCCCTGCCCGGTCTGCGGCAGCCTTGACCATCCATGGCGAGAATCGCCCCCCGCCACCCCGGAAGCCGCTCAACTGGCAGCCAGTCAGGCGGAGGAAGACCGCCAACTCAAGGAAGCACAACAGGCCGTCGACAAGGCTCGAGAGCAGCGTGACAGCCTGCTGGGGCGTTATCAGGCCCTCGATGCCCAGCTCAAGGAGATCCAGTCCTCACTGGAAGAACTGGCACAGCAGCGCGATAAAGCGTCACAGCATCTCGATGCCCACGAGCTGTACCCTGAACTGCGGGCCATTGTCGATGCCGAGCGCAGCGCCTGGCTGCAGCAACAACGCGAGGCCAGCGAGCAACAGCGTCAGCAGGCTGACGAACGCCACAAGGCTCTGGATCGCGCACAACAGGCACTGACACCACTGGCCGAGGCACTCGCCAGGGACGAGCGCGAGCTGGAAAGGTTCGCCACCCGCGAACAGAGCCTGAGTGAAGAGCTGCAACGTCTGGCACAGCAATCAGCTCCCCTGCAGCAACAGGTCAGCGAGCTGCAGCAACAGTTGACCGCCCAGTTGGGCGACCACACCAGTGTCGACGCGTGGCAACAGCAACTCGAAAAGAGCCGCGACCAGGCGCTGCAGGCTCGTGACCAGGCCCGCCAGAACCTCGGCGGCGCTCGCCAGCATCAACAACGCCTGAACCAGCAGTGCGAACACGACCAGCAACGTCTCGAGGCACTGGAGCAGGAACTGCAGCAACTGTCCCATCGTGTCGAGCAGTGGCGAACTCAGCATCCCGAGCTGGATGATGTCACCCTGACACGCCTGCTGCAGTTGGATGACGCGGCCCATCGCGCCCTGCAGCAAAGCATCACCGATGCCCGTACCCGTCTGCAGTCGGCAGAGGTCAGTCTCGATGAACGCCGCCAGCAATGGCAACGCGCACGAGCCTCACGCTCCCCCGACACACCGACCGAGCAACTGTTGAGCGACGAACATCAACAGCAGATCGAGCAACTGAGAACCTCGCTGGCCGAACGCCGGGTGCGACTCAAGCCGGACCTCGAGGCGGCCCAGTCACGGCGTGACAGTGCCTGGCATGCGGTACGTGACGATGATCGCCGAAGACAGCGTATGGCCGAGGGCCGTGAGCTTCTGGACGCTGCCCGCGAGCAGCATCAGCGCTGGGCGCGCATCAACGACCTGATCGGTTCCTCCGATGGCAAGGTGTTTCGGCGCATTGCCCAGGCCTGGAACCTCGAGCGGCTGATCGACGAGGCCAACGAGCACCTCGCCGGGCTCAGCCGCCGCTATCGTCTGGTACGTGGAGGTAGCGCTCTGGGACTGCAGATCATCGACCGGGATCTCGCCGACGAGCGCCGCTCGGTGCACTCCCTGTCCGGCGGTGAGAGCTTTCTGGTCTCACTGGCCATGGCGTTGGGCCTGGCCTCGATGGCCTCAGGCGAGTTGAGGATAGAGTCACTGTTCATCGACGAAGGCTTCGGCAGCCTCGACCCGCAATCGCTGGCCATGGCCATGGACGCTCTGGACGGCCTCCAGGCTCAGGGACGGCGAGTGGGTGTCATTTCCCATGTACAGGAGATGCACGAACGTATCCCGGTACAGATTCGTGTTCTGCCCACCGGCAACGGCGAGAGTCATGTGCTGGTGACAGACAGGTAATAGACCAGACCACCCCATCCAATACGCAACATCAGGAGGCAACAACATGTCCCGCAAGATCTACTGCATCGCCAACTTCAAGCCCAGGCCCGGCAAGGAAGACGCTGTGTTCCAAGCGCTTCAGGCCCTGGAGCCCAACAGTCACCGTGAAGACGGCTGCCTGCAGTACACCGTGACCCGACACATCGACCACCCCAACGCCCAGGGCACCAGCTACCCTATCGTCTTCCACGAGATATGGGCCAGCCGGGAAGCCTTTGAGGCCCACTGCAATCGCCGTGAAATCAAGGAGTTCTTTGCCGCTCAGGTCGAGTCTCCCGATGGCGATATCGAGGATGCCAATGTCTGTGTCTACAGTGACGAACCCAAGGTCTGGTGACGTTTCGGCCTGAAACGCCATTAGACCCCGTTAACTACGATGCGCCCCGGTTCGCATGATAGGCTTCCAGCCAATCGCGCTCCCATCCTTCAGGAGGCCATAGATGAACGCAGAGGAACTGCTCGACACGCTGGTGGGCTTTGCCACCGTATCACGTGACTCCAACCTCGAGCTGATTGCCTTCGTCGAGGACTACCTCGACCAGCTTGGTGTCGAACACTGGCGAATCGAGAGTGACGACGGCACCAAGGCCAACCTTCTGGCTCGTATCGGCCCCAATGTCGAGGGCGGCGTAGTGCTCTCCGGCCATACCGATGTGGTGCCGGTGGATGGCCAGCCCTGGACCACGGATCCTTTCACGCTCACCCAAGGGACTGGCGACAATGAAGGCCGCCTCTATGGCCGCGGTACCTGCGACATGAAAGGCTTTATCGCCTGCGCACTGGCCGAGGTTCCACGCTGGCTGGCCAGCGATCTGAAGGTGCCGGTGTGGCTCGCACTGTCCTATGACGAGGAAGTCGGCTGCGTGGGCGCACCGCGCATGATCAAGCGGCTGATGGCCTCACACCCCCGCCCAGCGGCGGTTATTGTCGGCGAACCAACCCTTATGGAGCCCATTGTCGCCCACAAGGGCGCAACCAACTTCCGCACCACCGTGACCGGCCGTGAGTCGCATTCCAGTCAGGTCTACCAGGGCGTTTCAGCGATCCATGTGGCGGCGCGTCTGGTGACTCGCATCGAGGATGTGATGGCAGAGCTCAAGGAGGAAGGTCGCGTTGATGAGTCGTTCAGCGTGATTCACTCGAGCCTGCATGTCGGCAGGATCGAAGGCGGTACCGCGATCAATATAATGGCGCGACGCTGTACCTTCGAGTGGGAAATCCGCCACCTGCCCACCGACGATGCCAGGGAACTACTGGCCCGCGTTGAAGCCAACGCGAAACGCCTGGAAGCCGATATGCGGACTCGGGCGCCGGAAGCCTCCGTTGTCACCGAGGCCCTCAACACCACCGTTCCGGCACTGGCCGACCGCGACAACCGCGAAGCGCTGACACTGTGCCACGAGTTGCTCGACAGCCAGGGCGCAGGTGCCGTTGCCTACGCCACCGAGGCTGGCCAGTTCCAGCTTGCCGGACTGCCGACAGTCATCTGTGGCCCGGGCAGCATCGGCCAGGCCCACCAGCCGGACGAATATATCGACATCAGCCAACTCGAGGCCGGCAGCCGCTTCATGCAGGCTCTGGGCGAACGCTTGAGGACGGCCTGAACGATGATGAAACCCCTGATCATTCTCAAGACCGGCGATAGCTTCGATGATGTCATCGAGCATCGGGGCAACTTCGAGCAGTTGTTCGCGGCGGCGCTCAATGCCCCCGCCACTCTGCCCATTGACGTGGTCGATGCGCGTGACGTTGACGCCCTGCCCGACCCTGGTTCATTGGGCGGCGCGGTGATTACCGGCTCCCATGCCATGGTCACCGATCGCGAAGTCTGGAGTGAGGCGCTCAAGCCCTGGCTGCGTCAGGCGCTGGCGGTTGATCTACCACTGCTGGGTGTGTGCTATGGCCATCAACTGATGGCCGATGCGCTGGGCGGACAAGCCGGCTACCATCCCGCGGGTAGAGAATGCGGCAGCTTCGCGATTCAGTTGGATGCAGCGGCGTCCGATGACCCGCTGTTTGCCGAGTTGCCACCGATCTTCCCGGCCCATCTGACCCACTCCCAGACTGTGCTCAAGGCTCCGGCCGGTGCCACGGTTCTGGCACGCAATGCCCATGACCCGCATCAGGCGCTGCGCTATGGTCCACGCCAATGGAGTGTGCAGTTCCACCCGGAGTTCGATGTCAACGTCATGCTGCGCTACCTCGACCATCAGCGAGAGCCACTCCAGCAACAGGGGGCGGATCCCGAGGCGCTTTACGCAGGCATCTGCCCGACACCACAGGCCAGTTCACTGCTATCGCGCTTTGCTCGTCTGCTGGGTGAGTCGTCAAACGCCGCCTGAGTTAGCCGTCATCAACTGTCCCAGGGTCTTCATCGCCCTCTCACTGCGCTCCGTCCACAAGTGCCCATAATTGAGGCGAGCGCAGTGCCGGAAGTCCCCCGTGGCCGAGAATATCGGTCCCGGGGCCAGGCTCACCCCGGCACTCATCGCCTGCCTGAACAGACTCAACGAATCCACCCGAGCGGGAAACTCGAACCACAGAAAATAGCCACCCTCGGGGCGCGTTACCCGAGTCTCGGCAGGAAAGTACTGCTGCGCCGCTGCCAGCATCAGCCCCTGCTGCTGCTCCAGCCGTTGGCGCAGTCGGCGTAGATGACGGTCAAGTCCACCATGCTGTAGATAGTCGGCAATCGCCGCCTGAGCGGGTAGCGACGGTGAGATACTGGTCATCAGTTTGAGCCGCTCGATGGCGGCGGCAAAGCGGCCACCCGACACCCAACCGACGCGATAGCCCGGCGCCAGACATTTGGAAAAGGATCCGCAGTGCATCACCAGTCCATCATCATCGAAGGCCTTGATCGGGCGTGGCGGCGTATCCCCGAAGTACAGCTCGGCATAGGCATCATCCTCAAGTAGCGCCACCTGGTGCTGTTTCAACAAGCGGTAGAGTTGCTGCTTGCGCGTTTCGTCCAGGCTGACGCCCACGGGATTGTGCAGGTGGCTCATCAACCAGCAGGCCTTGATCGGCAAGCGCGCCAGACGCTCGGCGAGAACATCGATATCCAGCCCCCGGTCAGGGTCGACGGGAATCTCCACCGCTCGCAGGTTCAGGCGCTCAAGGAGTTGAAGACTGGCATAGAAGGTCGGAGCCTCGATGGCGACCAGGTCGCCCGGCTCGGTGACACACTGCAGGGCAAGACTCAGCGCCTCCATGGCGCCATTGGTGATGACCAGCTCATTGAGCTCGGGCTGCATACCGCCAAGACGATAACGCAGTGCAATCTGACGACGCAGGTCTGGATGGCCGGAGGTCATGTCCGCGCCTATCGACTGCGGCGACATCGCACGCAGAGCCCGAGTCATGCTGGCGGCGAGCCGCGACAGCGGAAACAGTTCAGCGCTGGGGAACGCCGAGCCGAAGGGAACGGTGCTGGTGTCCTGCAACGACTCCAGCACCGAAAATACCAACTCACTGACGGCGACCTGGGTGGGAACGGTATGGGCAGCACCGTCCTGTGGCTCATTTTCCTGGCGCTGGGCGTGCTCCGGTCCCCGAGCATGTTCAAGAGCCCGAGCATTTTCGAGAACCCGAGCGTGTTCAAGAACCCGGGCATTTTCAAGAACAAAGTACCCCGATCGCTCCCGGGCCGCGATCAAGCCACGATTCTCCAGCAGATAATAGGCCTGAAATACCGTCGACTGACTGATCCCGTAGTGGCGGCTGGCCTGTCGCACCGAAGGAATCCTCTCCCCCGCTGCCAGCACGCCCTGACGAATCAAGGTGGCGATCTGCTCGGCAAATTGTTCATAGCGTTTCATTCGATCTGTACCACCCACTCGCCCGTCATCACCGACTCAAGCAGCTCACTATTCTACCCGGCTCATTTACCCGACAAACCGTCATGCCGAGTGGCCAGCATAACGCATCGCCATGCCGGCCGTGGATCACTGTCATATCGCAACTGCTATGCTGTTTTTGCCCACAACTGCCCCTGTTGCCCATCTCCGTGCACCGGCATAGTGTCGGGAATCCAACTTCTCGGGAGCCCTGCATGGCCAGCCTTGTGATCTACCTGCTCATCTTTCTCGGCGTCACCCTGGCCCTGTATCAGTTCTACGCCATTTACGATTACCAGAACTTCGGCGATGACGAGCGGCGCGACGACGAGGACAAGGCGCCTCTGCGCAGGCTGCTCGCCAGCGCCAGAGACTACTCACGCACCGGTAAAGCCGATGCCTTCGAGCAGTCCCTCCAGCAGGTTTTCGGTGACAGCCTCGATCGCCGCCTCGCAGAGGCCGCCTTCTGCGGCGACCCGGCCGCCATTCGACCGGAACCTCTACTGCGCCGTCAGGCCCAGATTCACTTCGACGGCAGCATTCGCATCAAGCCTCTGCCGGGCTGGATCATCCGCCCCCCATCCGTCGACATGCGTGGTTTCCTGTTGATGGTGATCAGCGCCAACTGTCTGCTGACCCTGTTTCTCGGCGGGCTGAGCATCTATACCCTGGGCTACCAGATGCAGCTACCGGCGCTGGCCTGGGCCAACCAGGCCTGGATCCTGATGGTGCTGATCTACCTGTTGATGGGGATCACCCACCTTGTCGCCCGCTTCGACCTGTATATGCATGACCTCTATGAAATCGGCCAGTTGAATCATCGTCTGGCGAATACCACACCACCTTCATGAGTGAGGCTCGGTCTCAAGGCCCGCTATCCCCACAAGCCATCCATGAGCGACCAGGTCACCCATGAACGAACAAGGCCGATGAGGTTTCCCCCATCGGCCTTGTTCATGTCAGGGAATCGCAATCCCCTACTGCCTCACATCAGGCGCGTGACTGACGACGTACCGGAGCGGCACCATCCTCATCACGACGACGACGCGGAGCGCGATCACTGCTGCCACGATCACCACCACGATCCTCGCTGATGTCGAGAGGACGACCGGCAACGCGGGCCCGGGACATCTTGGCGATGATGCTTTCCGGCAGACCGTTGGGCAGCTCGACCACCGAGAAGGCATTGCGGATATCGATACGACCGATACGCGAACCCTCGATGCCACCTTCATTGGCCAGAGCACCGACCAGTTGGCCCGGCTTGACGCCATCCTTGTGGCCGACCGACACGCGATAACGGGTCATGCCGACGCTGGGGGTACGGTCGTCACGACGACGCGGCGCACGGCCATCACGATCACGGCTGCCGCCACGCTCGTTACGGTCATTACGCTCACGACGCGGAGCCTGCAGACGCCCGATGGGCGGCTCGTCGGCACGTGCCATGGAAGCGAAAGCACAAGCCAGTTCAACCGGATCGTGACCTTCCTCAACCAGGCGCTCGACCAGCGCACGCTGCTCTTCGGCACCACGAGTCAGGGATGCCACCACGCGGTGATGGAAGACCTCGTCACGATGGCCACGGATCGCTGCCTCGTCCGGCAGTTCCATGACGGCCATCTTCTGGCCAGTCGCCTGCTCCAACCAACCGACCTTGCGGCCTTCGCGGAAGCCGGCAAAGGTGATGGCGATACCGGTACGACCGGCACGGCCAGTACGGCCGATGCGGTGGGTATAGGCCTCGGCATCCTGCGGCAGGTCGTAGTTGATGACGTGGGTGATACGCGGAACGTCCAGACCACGGGCAGCAACGTCGGTGGCGATCAGCACATCGATCTTGCCACGCTTGAGGCGGGTAATGGTGCGCTCACGCAGACTCTGATCAAGGTCACCAGACAGGCTGGCAACATTGACGCCTCGCGCGGAAAGCTGCTCCATCAGAGTGGTACAGGCGGCACGAGTACGCACGAAGACGATGGCGGCGTCCACCGGCTCGACTTCGATGATACGCGCCAGCGCTTCCAGCTTGGCGCCACCGTCAACGCGCACCAGGCGCTGTTCAATGCCTTCAGCGGTAGTAGTGCGTGCTTCGATGGCCACTTTGACCGGATCAAGCAGGTACTTGTTGACGATGCGCTCGATTTCCGTCGGCAGAGTCGCCGAGAAGAACACGCGCTGAGTGTCGTCAGGAGTATCGGCGACCACGCGCTTGACGTCATCGATGAAGCCCATGCGCAACATCTCGTCAGCCTCGTCCAGCACCAACGAGCGGAGACCATTGAGCTTGAGGCTGCCGCGATCGAGGTGATCGATCACACGGCCCGGCGTACCAACCACGACCTGAGCACCACGACGCAGCGCACTCAGCTGCTCACGATATTCCTGGCCGCCGCACAGGGTAGCGACTTCCAGACCGGAAAGGTTCTGGCCATAACGAGAAAAGGAAACCGCAACCTGTTGCGCCAGTTCACGAGTCGGAGCCAGCACCAGAACCTGGGGCTCACGACGGCTGATTTCCAGACGTGACAGCAGAGGCAGAGCGAATGCGGCTGTCTTGCCGGTACCAGTTTGAGCCTGGCCCAGCATGTCGCGGCCTTCCAGCAGCGCTGGAATGGTCTGTGCCTGAATGGGCGATGGGGTTTCATAGCCCAGAGTCTCGATGGCGGAGAGAACAGCAGGCAGCAGGGCCAGATCACCGAAAGACGGTGAGGCGACAGTCGTAGAGGTCATGAATCACACCTTGGTAGGCCGGGATCACCGGCAATCTATATATGTATGGCGTCCCTGACGCGGCCACAGAGTGCGCTATCAATACGTCAGGGCCCTGCATCATGCAGAGCAAGTCAACATCGGAGTCGGGGACGCCGGTCGCACCTGGCATCGATTCAAGGGGCGATAGTCCCTGAACCACTGTGGCGACCGTCTGCGCCAGTCCCACATCAAGGGTGGGAGATCATTGGCGTTCCATCTTCACAATTCAACGCTCGAAGCGTTACAGCGTGGTGCCCCACTCCGCGAATGGCTCGCCGGAGGAGGTCGCTGCGTCATGATGGGGGGTCAACACATGCGAGGAGCGCGCATGCTACCATTGGCGAATGCCTGTGGCTAGTCCTTTTCCCTTCCTGCATTACGGAGATCCGCATGCCAACCCTTTGGGTCGACGCCGACGCCTGCCCTCGAGTCGCGCGAGACATCATCGTGCGTGCCGCCGAGCGCACCGCCACACAGGCCTGGTTCGTTGCCAACCACCAGATCCCGTTGCCACCCTCGAAGTGGGTCAAGGTCATGGCCGTCAGTCACGGCTTCGACGCCGCCGACAATGAAATCGTTAGCCGTATCAAGAAAGGCGACCTGCTGATTACCGCCGACCTGCCGCTGGCCATGGAAGCCATCGACAAGGGCGCTCAGGTGATGACCAATCGTGGTGAGGCACTGACACCCAACAATATTCGTGCTCGCGTGCAGATGCGTGACTTCATGGAAACGCTGCGCGCCAGCGGCGAACACACGGGTGGACCAAAGGGCTACTCCGACGCCGACCGCCGCGAGTTCGCCAATGCCCTCGACCGCTGGCTGGCCAGGCAGAGCAGAACGTAGTCCGTCACCAGTCGGCCCCGACCAATAGCTTGCCCTGTACCGACGCGAACTCGACATCGTTCAAGATTATCGAACCAATGGCGCTAAATACTGCGCTTGTTGTTCGATTCCACCTCCTTATTCTGTCTCAATCAGTGAAGAGGAGACGATGATGGGTCTGTTGGTACAGGGTATCTGGCGCGACGAATGGTATGACACCGAAGCAAGTGGCGGCGAGTTCGTACGTGAAAGCGCTCGCCTGCGTGACTGGGTCACCGCCGATGGCAGCCCGGGGCCCTCTGGTCAACCTGGCCTGCCGGCCGAACCGGGGCGTTACCATCTCTATGTATCGCTGGCCTGCCCCTGGGCACATCGCACCCTGATCATGCGCCGCCTCAAGGGACTGGAGGACATCATCGGGGTCTCCCATGTCAGCCCGTTGATGGGCAGCGATGGCTGGACCTATCACAAGGATGAGGGCTCAAGTGGTGACCCGATCAATGGGGTCAGTCTGCATCATCAGCTCTACACCATGACCGACCCCCACTACAGTGGTCGTGTTACGGTACCGGTGCTGTGGGATCGCCAACAGCAGCGCATCGTCAACAACGAGTCCGCGGAGCTGGTGCGTATCTTCAACAGCGCCTTCGATGAGCTGACCGGCAACCGATGCGACCTTTACCCGCAACCGCTGCGGGATGTCATCGACGAGATCAACGCCGAGGTCTACGACCACATCAACAATGGCGTATACAAGGCCGGTTTTGCGACTCATCAGGATGTCTACGAAAAGCATGTAGTGGCACTGTTCGAGGCACTGGAAAATATCGAGCAACGTCTCGAGCAGCAGCGTTATCTGGCAGGGGCATGGCTGACCGAGGCCGATATTCGTCTGTTTACCACTCTGGTGCGCTTCGACGCGGTCTACCATGGTCACTTCAAGTGCAACCTGCAACGCATCGAGGACTTCCCCCAGTTGTCCCACTATCTCCGCGAACTGTATCAATGGCCGGGAATCGCAGAGACGGTGAACATGGACCACATACAGCGCCACTATTATATGAGCCACGCCACCATCAATCCGAACCGCATTGTGCCCCTCGGGCCACGCCTTGCTCTGGACCGCCCCCATGATCGCACCCGACTGGAGGGCAAGGGGATCTGGCAGGCGTAGCCCGCGACGGCACCTACAACTCGGGCAGTTCGTGGTCCGAGGTAGCGCAGGAAACGCGGATCGCTTCGCGAAGCTTCTCCGCCATGGCTCGGGTTGCCGGGCCTGCACGGTCGAGGTCGCGATGGATCAACAACATGGGGACGAAGCGCTGACCTTCTGCCTGCAGCGGCAACGGTACCAGCCGCCCTTCGTCCAGTTGCCGCCGTATACGCGTCTCAGGCAACCAGGCGAACCCCAGGTTGCGCTCGACCATATCCACCGACGTACTTATATGGTCGACGGTCCAACGCTGTTCGGCCTTGAGCCAGCCCGCATCTCGGGCATTGCGGGAGGAGGAGTCGCGAATCACCAGTTGGCGATGCTGCTCGAGGTCACGCAAATCCAACGGCCGACCCAGCGTATGCAGGACATGGTCCGGGTGCGCCACCGCAATGAAGGTCACCGTGACCAACGGATCGCCCATATAGCCACGAGCAGCAAGCCCCGAGACCACCAGATCCGCACGACCATCATCCAGCATCTCGATGCCGCCATTGAGTACCGCCTCGTGCAGTTGCACACGCACATGAGGAAAGTCCGCGGAAAAGGCCTCCATGGCGCAGGCCAGAGTGTCAGCCGGAAATATCTGGTCGACACTCAGCACCACTTCCGTCTCCAGCCCTTCCCTCAGTCGCCCGGCAATGTCCTCCAGCGCATCGGCTCCCTCGAGCAACTGCCGCGCTCGGCGCAACAGCAACTCACCTTCCTCGGTCAGCCGCACCTGTCGCCCCACCGGTTCGAGCACCGTGACGCCCAATTGTTCTTCCAGCTTGTGTACGGCATGGTTCAGCGTGGAGGGGCTCTTGTGAATCGCCTGAGCAGCGCGAGCAAAGCCGCCGTGATCCACCACGGCGGCCAACATCTGCCATTGTGCAAGGGTGACACGAGACATCATCGATTTTCCCGAGTAGATGGAAGAACTCACGCAACAAAATGCCAAAAAACAGGTAATCTCCTCCGCTTTCCACTCTTTACAAACGGAGGGCAATGACGTTCAACGACTCCGGGGCTGAATGCGCGCAACTGACTCCGACGCCACCGAGGAGGAGTTTGCCAATCCCTACAGCGTCAGAAAACTCCTACAGATATTAGCCACTTGGCGACAATACTTGCAATCGGCATGTAAATGGTGTCAAATGAGCGGCAGTTAATGAACAGTGTTCACTGCAGTTTCCGGCAATGCTGTTCTTCTCCAGGATGGCCCTGCAAGTGGCATGAACGCTGGGCGCCATCCGGTAAACTGTATGTCCATACAGTCTATGCACACCATACGTCATGGGTTATGGTGAGGCAGCCTATTTATATTCTATTTATTCACTTTAAAGTTATGGCCCGTTACCCATGATGCGAATCCTTCATTCGCTGCCCCGCACGCACAAGTTACTTCTGTTACCCGTTGCTACCATGGTCACAGTGCTGGGCGCTCACAAGATTGCCACAACGTATGAGGACATGCAGCGCGATAATCAGCCGCTGGACACCGTCCTGGTACCCCTGGAAGACAACGCCACCCCCGGCCTGCCATCCCTGGAACTACCCCGTTCCCCGGTTGCCAGTGCTATCGACCGAGCCCTCGACGCCACCCGCAACCATGTGCCGATCTCGCAGCTCCAGGCACAGGAATTCGTCGATGTCGACTTCATCGACAGCGCCGCGGAGTACGCCAGCTTCGAAGCCAACATGCGCTCGTCGACGGGGAATTCTCAGCCGCTGATCCTGAAGACCGGCGTCGCTTCGTCAACCGAGGCGGCGCCGATTTCCGATGGTAGCCTTGATCTGGACGATGGTGCTCGGCATGTGGCGATCGTTATCGGTACCGTTGCCGGAGGCATGCTCGAGAGCACTGCCAACCAGGTCGCGGAAGCCACCTCTTACGAGGATGTCAGCGATGACGAACTGGAGCTGTTCGATGAGGGCCCCATTGTCCTCACCGAGGAAATTGCCGCCGACACTCCCTATGTTCCGACCTGGCAGACCTATCGCGTACAGCAGGGCGATACCTTCGCCGCGCTGGCAGAACACTCACTGGGGCTGGGCTACCGTGAAGCCATGGCTCTGCTGGACCAGGTACCCGACAAGAACATCCTGACTCGCTGGCGCATCGGTGACACCTTCGAGTACCAGCTCGACGAGGATGGCCATCTGCTGGCTCTGCGTCTGATGGAGAATGTTCGTGACGGCTATCTGATCGAGCGTGACAGTATCGACAGTGACTTTGACGTCGCCAGCATCGAACGCGCAGGTGAAGCCTCACAACGCCTGTATGCCGGTACCGTCAGTGGTAGCTTTACCCGCTCTGCCCAGGCTGCAGGCCTGAGCAGCGCCGAAGTCTCCGAGATGGCCCGGGTACTCGAGAAGAAGCTCGACTTCCGTCGCGATACACGTCGTGGAGATGAGTTCCGGGTGCTGGTCGAGTCCGACATCATTGATGGTCAGCGGCTCGATCCCCGTGTGCTGGCGGTATCCTATGAAGGCGAGCGCATGGACCTGACGCTGGTGCGCAACCCCGAGGACAACCACTTCTATTCACCCGATGGCGAGAGCCTGGACCCGGCATTTGACCGCTACCCCTTCAGCGGACACTACCGAATCAGTTCCAACTTCAACCTCAATCGCCGCCACCCGATTACCGGTCGCACCAGTCCGCACAAGGGCACCGATTTCGCCATGCCCATCGGCACTTCAGTGGTCGCTCCCGCCAATGGCACCGTGGAGATGGTCGGCAACCATCCGCTGGCAGGGCGCTATATCGTCATTCGCCACGACAATGGCTACAAGACCCGCTACCTGCACCTGTCACAGCCTCTGGTCTCCACCGGTGAGCGCGTGACTATGGGCGAGCAGATTGCACGCTCCGGCAACACCGGGCGCAGCACCGGCCCCCATCTCCATTACGAGATCATGGTCAACAACAACCAGGTCGATGCCATGCGTGTGGCTCTCCCCGAGAACCGCAGCCTGCAGGGCACTGCCCTCGCCTCTTTCCAGGAGGAAACCGCTCCCGCCATGGCCGCGCTGATGTCTGGAGAGCCTGGCAGCGTCGTGGCAGTGGCCAGTGCTCCGGCAGAAGGCAATGCGGACGAGGACAGCTAGTCTCTCCTCTATCGCAGGCACTGCCTTACGGCAACGCTCCCGAATGACAATGCCCCGCTTTGCGGGGCATTGTCGTATTCCGTTGGAGATATGGGCCAGTTGGAGGTATAGGCCAGCTGCAGCCATATGTCAGTTGTAGGCAAGTGTCACGAGCGGCGCTGCCAATAGTCGATGCGCCGGGTCAGTTCATCCTTCCAGATCTGTGCCAACGCCTCGACACCACGTAATTCTCTCATGATCATGACCTCCGCACGCTTGTTCTCCAACACACGCCAGGCACTAGTGTGGTGTTTCACATGTTCATCGTGTTTCAGAGCCATCAGGTGCCGTTGGGGCAAGATGTGTTCCGCCGTTCATATCGTCTATATGGACCAGGGACACAACACAGCACCAGCGGCACCTGATGGCTCCCAAAGGGCGCGCCATACCGGGCCGCTGGCGGTGTTGCCGCTTTTGGAAAGGGGATCGGCCATTCCCTGCAAGCGGCGTCTGGCCATCGACCCGGTATGACGCGCTGAAATCATGCCAACTTGTGAGACACCACACTTGTGACACTCCATTGTTCAGGGCCTCGCTCCACCCACTCGATGGTCGGTCGTGGCGGCACCCAGCCTTCCTCAAGCACCCGCAGCAACCAGCCCATCCTGGCCTCGAGCATCAGAGTTCGAGCCATGCCGGGCACGCCAATCCGCGCATCGATCTTCGTGCAGGGTTTGCGTGGCTGGGTCACCTGTACCAGGGCCTCGCCGATACGCAACACATCACCGATACGTACGTCACTCTCACTGACACCATAGGTGGATATATTCTCGCCCGACACGAATGGCGCAGTCGTCTGCGGATAGCGCCGACTCCAGTCCCGATAATGGTCGGCACAGTACTGACACAGCGCCCGATCAACACCACCATGCTGAACCATATTGGCCTGGCTGTCGGATGTCAGCCCCATCCGACCGAGCCACTCAGGCTCATCAGCGGCTACCTTGTAGATACCGCTTTCCTCGCCGAACCCCGGCAATACCTGCGGCTGACTGACAAAGGGCCCGTGGATTTCCGATACGACCGGTTCCGTGACGATGGCTTGCGTGGGTGCCGACTCCGTGGACATTATTAACATGGCAATCAAATAGCTCATCCTGATCGATTCGATTTTCGTCCGCACCCCACTGGCGCAGATGCGCGGATCTGCTGGTGTGGTGCGGTCTCGCGTCGGCCTGATGGCCGACGGCGGCACGTCCCTGTGCCGCAATTAACCCAACATGAAAGCATGCCGGGTTAATACTACCTCCCTGTCTACGACTGATCCTCTCATCAGCCCTGCGATATTTCGTCAATGCGCCGCTGAAGGAGCTCTCGCTCACGTGGCTGCGATGCCAGCGCCAGGGCCCTGTGCCAGGCATCCGCCGCCAACTGACGCTGGCCCAGGCGATGATGCATCTCGGCACGTGCGACATGCAGTCGATGATAGTTATCCAGACTGCCACTTTCGAGCAGTTCGTCGATCAGCATCATCCCTGCCTCTGCCCCCTGGTGCATGGAAATTGCTACCGCACGATTGAGTTTGACCACCGGTGTCGGGCTGACATCCACCAGCACGTCATAGAGTGACGCAATTCGATCCCAGCGGGTCTGCTCAGCGCTGACGGCTCTGGCATGCTCCGAGGCAATCGCCGCCTGCAGGGTAAAGGCCCCCACCTCGCCCATCTCGAGCGCTCGGGAGAGACAACGCTGCCCTTCCCGAATCAATGGCAGGTCCCACTGCTGACGATCCTGGTCCACCAACAGGACCAATTGGCCATCACCGGCGGTTCGTGCCCCACGACGGGATTCCTGCAACAGCATCAGTGCCAGCAGGCCGAGGCATTCGGCGTCGGCAATCAGCTCACAGACTCGTCGGCCCAGGCGAATGGCCTCACTCGACAGTTCAGCTCGAGTCGCCGTTTCTCCACTGGTGGCTGAGTAGCCCTCAGTAAACATCAGGTATATCACGTGCAGCACTGCCTCCAGACGCTCGGCCAGCTCACTGGCCTCGGGCGCCTCGAAGGCCACCTGTCGGTCACGCAGGCGTGCCTTGGCTCGCACGATACGCTGAGCCACGGCGGTCGGCTTGAGCAGAAAGGCACGAGCAATCTCCTCGGTGGTCAGGCTACAGACCTCGCGCAGGGTCAGCGCCAGACGTGAGGCAAAGGCCAGCTCAGGATGGCAACAGGTGAAGATCAGCCGCAATTCATCATCCTCGATGGCTCGATCCGCATCGACCAATTCGGCTTCCAGACCATCTTCCAGAGGATCAGGTGAGTGATCGAACCTTGCCTGGCGGCGCAGTCGATCGATGGCGCGTCGATACCCGGTGGTAACCAACCAGGCGGTGGGATGATCGGGTAGCCCCTGCTGTGGCCATTTCACCAGCGCAATGGCAAAGGCCTCGTGCATGGCCTCCTCGGCGAGGTCAAAATCACGCAACCGGCGCACCAGACTCGCCAGCACTCGGCGCGAGTGCTGGCGATAGAGCACCTCCATATCAATGCTCAATTGTTGTGGCATGAGATTCTCGTTACCTCACTTGCGTCACCCGAACAGACGACGGCTACTCCACTGCACCTTCTTCCATGTAGACCGGCTCCCAGATATGGCCATCCAGATCCATGAAACTGTGGGCGTACATGAATCCATGGTCCTGAGGCTCTCCGTTGGCCTGACCTCCAGCCTCCCGGGCTCGACCTACGATCTCGTCCACCGCCTCGCGACTATCCACCGACAGCGCCACCAGCACTTCCGTGGCCTTGTGGGCATCACTGATGGCATGGGGTGTAAAGCCAGCAAAGAACTCATGGGTCAGCAACATGACATGAATATGCTCACTGATGACCACACAGGATGCGTTGTCGTCGGTGAACTGCTCATTGATAGTAAAGCCCAGCTTTACGTAGAACGACTTGGCTGCCGGCAGATCGGTCACCGGCAGATTGATGAAGACCTTGCGACTCATGAGGCCATCTCCTCTCCGTGGTAGATCTGCCAGGGAGTGCCGAAGCGGTCCACCACCACCGCAAACCGCAGTGCGAAGAAGGTCTGCTCGAGCGGCATCTTCACCTCACCACCCTGCTTGAGTGCTTCATACAGGCGCTCGGCATCCTCGATGCTGGTCGCCCCCAACGTCAAGGCAAATCCCTGGGGCTTCTCGTAGAAGGGACAATCCGAGCCCATCATCAACCCCCAGGGCATATTGACCTCGGCATGCATCACGGCATCCGGCGACGGGTCAAACCCTTCCGGCATGCAGCCTTCTTCATCCGGCGCATCGGCGAAGCGCATGACGGCCCCCATCTCGCCTCCCATCAGCTCGGCATAGAAACGCAATGCTTCCTCACAACAGCCATCGAAAAACAGGTAGGGACTCACATTCAGTTTCATGGTGTTGACTCCGTGATCGATCATTTATCGGCAGCAACATGCGCCGAGCCAGTGTTCAGGAATTCGCTGTCACCGCATCAGCGGATTCCGGCGACTCGCTCAACTGCAGCTCTCTCACCGGGCGTACCTCTACCGACCCGACCCGAGCAGCAGGAATGCCACTGGCGATGGTCACCGCCTCGTTGAGATCACGCGCCTCGACCAGATAGAAACCCAGCAACTGCTCGTGGGTCTCGGCGAAGGGCCCCTCGGTTACCGTATGGCTACCCTGTCTGACGCGCACCGTCAGCGCCGTTGCGACCGATTCCAGCGCCTCCGCAGCCACCAGCCGTCCACTGTCGGCGACACTGTTGCCATAGGCATGGCACTCATCATCCACCGGGCTTTCCGGCAGCGAGTGCATCAGCGTTTCATCACCATAGACCAGACACAGGTACTTCATGATTCATTTCCTCCTTCACGGGTGTAGTTCATCCAGCTACACAGGGAAGACGAAGGGAGAATCAATGAATCGACAGCGGCGAGAAAATTTTCTGCCGTTGGTAGGCAACAGGGCCTGGAACGCAGAGAGGTATGGCCTCCCCACAGGGGGATCAGTTCGTGGTCACGCCCGGCACATGGGTCCGGCGCTCGACCCAGCTCAACAGGCTGGCCACCGTTGATGTCAGCACCAGGTAGATCAATCCTGCCCACAGGAACACCTGAAAGAAATCCAGGGTGCGCGAGCCGATGTCCTGGGCAATCGCCGTGATCTCGACAACCCCGATGGTATAGGCGATGGAGGTAAACTTGAGCTCAATGATGGCCTCATTGGACCACTGGGGAATCACACGCCTCAGCGCCTGAGGCAGCATGATATGGCGAATGGCCTGCCACTTGCTCATGCCACAGGCCCGGGCCGCCACCATCTGGCCCCGGGGGACCGACAGCACCGAACCGCGGAAATACTCGGCCTGGTAAGCCGCACTATTGAGCGTGATGGCAATGACTGCTGCGGTGAAGGCATCGAACACGATCCCCACATGGGGCAAGCCAAGATAGATGAAGAACATCTGAACCAGCATCGGAGTGCCGCGAAACAGCTCGATATAGACCGTGCTGATCCAATAGCACAGGCGGTTTCCATAAACCCTGGCCCAGCACAGGATCAGGCCGAGGAGACAGCCCAGCGTAATCGCAATCACCCATAGTGCCAGCGTCAGAGGCACACCCTTGAGCAGCGCGGGAAGCCATTCAATACCGAAACGCAGGAAATCCAGCATGGCGTTCACCCGTGCTCGGCAATGACGTTGAGAAAGGCCCGGGTACGATCGTTGGCGGCCGAGCTGAACAACTGTTGTGGGGGCCCCTGCTCGATGATGTAACCATTCTCCATGAAGATCAGCTCATCGGCAGCCTGCCTGGCAAAGCTCATTTCATGAGTGACGACCACCATTGTCATGCCATCACTGGCCAGCTTCTGCATCACCCGCACCACCTCCCCGGTCAGCTCGGGATCCAGCGCCGATGTCGGCTCGTCAAACAGCAACACGTCCGGGTCCATGGCCAGAGCTCGTGCAATGGACACGCGCTGCTGCTGTCCACCCGACAATTCGGCTGGATAAGCGCTGGCCTTGTCGCCCAGCCCGACCCGCTCGAGCTCCTGTTGCGCACGCTCGGTGGCAACATCGGCAGCGACCCCCTTGACCTTGACCTGACAGATTCGAACATTGTCGAGCACGGTCAGATGAGAGAACAGATTGAAGTCCTGAAACACGAAACCGATTCGCGCACGCATGGCATCGATATTCTTCTCGAGCACTTCTTCTCCGGAAAGAAAGATGCGCCCCTCGTCGGGTGGCGTCAGATGATTGATGCAACGGAGCAGAGTGCTCTTGCCGGAGCCAGAGGGGCCTACCAGCACCTTGGTCTCGCCCCTACGCAGACCAAAGCCGATCCCCTTGAGCACTTCCAGCCCCTCGTAGCTCTTCTTTACGTCTCGCACATCCAGCACAAGGTCGTCAGTCATTGAGCAGCACCCTCATGGACATCAATTTTCAAGCCCCGTAACTTTTCAAACCAGTCACTTTTCAAAACCCGGGACCGCGAGCTTGCGCTCGAAGGCGTAGAGCAGACTGTTGCCTGCTCGATTCAGTACGAAATAGAGCAGTGCCACCACCGCAAAGACCATCAGTACATTGCCCTGAGTGCTGGTGATGATGTAATGCGCCTGGCGGGTCAGCTCCACCACACCGATCACATAGGCCAGCGAGGTTTCCTTGATCTCCGAGGAGAATTCATTGGTCCAGGGACCGATGGCATGGCGGGCAGACTGAGGAAATACAATGTGGCGAATCGCCTTGATCTTCGACATCCCCATCGCCCTGGCGGCCATCATCTGGCCGGCGGGTACGGACTGGAAGGCACTGCGGAATATCTGTGACTGATAGGCAGCCGAACGCAGCCCCATGGCAAGCACCGCCGCCGCAAAGGCGGAAATGTCGTATATCCCCGATACGCCGTAGTAGAAGATGAACAACATGATGATGATCGGCACTCCCCGGAACACCCGCTCGTACACCTTGAGCGGCCACTGGACCAGAAGCGTTCGCGGGCCGTAGAGCTGCAGCAGGCAAATCGCCATTCCCAATACAAAGCCGATGAGCAACAGTGCCACCAGCAACACCACTGCCACTCCCAACCCTTTCAGCAGGAAAGGAAAGTCGCGCAGTAATACGTCGTAGATATCCAAATCAGGCTCCCGACACAAGGAGTGCCTCCTCCCCAGCGGAGAAGGCACTCTTCATCACATCACGTCATTCGTTGCCAAGCGTGGGAATACCGGCAACCGGCTTGTCATAGGTATCAACGAAGTCCGGCATGTGGCCCGGGATGGGCGGCGGGACAACGCCGGGAATGTACTGGTCGACAATCTGCTGCCATTGGCCGGATTCATGGATCGCCATGATGCCCTGGTTCAACGACCCCAGAATCTCCTGAGGGTCCCCCTTGGATACCGCCAGCGCCAGGGGCGCGCGAATATAGATCTTGCCGGCCATTCTCACCGGCTTACCGGCGTTGATGTATTCCTGTGCAGAAGTATCGTCCACGATCACCGACGAGATCCGCCCGATGGCCATGTCGTCCACCGCAGTGACATAGCTGTCGTACCTGGCGAGCTCGACATCGATGTCATTGTCGACGACGTTCTCCTGCATCCATGCCTGCTGAGAAGAACCGCCCTGCACACCGATACGCGCCCCGCAGCAGACTGCGGTGAACACATTGGCATCGGAGTCCTCGGGTACCAACACGACATCATTGGTTTCCCACCAGGGAATGGTGAAATCGATGGCCTGGCTGCGCTCTTCGGTGACCGTCAGCCCAGTCGCCAGGATATCGATCTTCTCCGCAGCCAGGGCCGGAATCAATGAAGGAAACGGCATATCCTGGAACTCGATCTCGACGCCCATCTCTTCGGCAATAGCAGTCATGGCATCGATGGCAATGCCCTTGAACTCGCCACTCTCGACATAGGCCCAGGGTGGGAAGGACGCCTCAACGCCGACGGTGTAGGGGTCCTGCGCATGGGCGGAAGTGGCAAGGCCAGTCCCGGCAAGGGTCGCAGCAGCAAGGGTTGCGGAGCAAAGCAGTCTCGTTGTCATGCCTTTCATGATCATCTCGCCTTTTCCAGTGAGTCTTGTTCTTGTGTTAGCGGCCTACTCACTATGGTAGCTGCTTTCAATAACTGTCAAACGCTGCAATTATTATCGGTAATTTCAAGAAAAACACTTGGCCACCACCCGCAGAAGACCATTAAATATCTTTTTAAAACAGAATCATGAAGGAAAAAAACCATCAAAAAAGTCGAGCCGAGAACACCGAAAATCCTGCAAACTGACGGCATTTCCGATCACTACCCATTGAGCAATGACATCTCAATCCAGCAGCATCATGCCCTGTTCAATATCGGCTTCGATGGCACGACAGAAGGCTTCTCGGTCACCCTTGCGCAATGCCTGGGTGATCTGACGGTGATAGTCGTCGGCAATACTGGATGCCCCCCAGCGGGTGCAGATCTGGCGCATGCTCGGTCCGTACTGCAGCCACAGGATCTCGATCAACGGCAACAGCACCGTGGAGCCACTGCGTCGGTAGATATGGAAGTGAAAACGGTGATTACCGCGCATGTAGCTGGGGAGATCCTCTTCGGCAATCGCGGTGTTGATGCGTTCATCGAAGGTTTCAAGAATCTGTACATCGCGCTCGTCGAGGGCATCAAATGCCTGACGAGAGACTTCCGTCTCCAGATTGCGGCGTGCAAACAGCACTTCATGGAAACGCTCACGCGAGAGTCGCGGCACGATGATCCTGCGGCTGTCCGAGAACACCAGTGCCCCTTCGGTGACTAGCCAGCGCAACGCTTCCCGCGCCGGCATGGCACTGGTGCCGTACTGCGCCGCCATCGAACGAATCGAGATCACCTCTCCAGGGGCAAAGTCACCTTCGCAGAGACGCAGCTTCAGCGAACGATGCAACCGCGTCGAGGCGGTATCCGGCATATAGGGTGCCTCGCCCCCCCCCTCAACCCTGGCCTTGGAAGTGGGCGGCAGCGCCGCCGCGAATGAATCCATGCCTTGTTGCGTCATGATGCTCCTCGATCAATGGTCGATGGCCGCTTGAGCCAGTCCTGTATACCTCTGGACAGGTCTTCACTCAACTGTCGCACGGACTGTTGCGGAACGGCCGAGTTGGGAACCGATGGCTGGAAACCCTTGTGACCACGATAGGCTCTTGCTAGTGTGATCACAACATGTGATCACACCATAACACCCGAGAGCCGATCCCCCCACGAGGAGAGCCCATGACCGAACCGCGCTGCGCATCCTATTACTCCGCTACTGTCCACCAGGAGTCGGAATACCCGGCGCTGGAAGGCGACCACCATGTCGACGTGGCCGTGATTGGTGGCGGCTTCACCGGCATCAACACGGCGCTGGAGCTGGCTGAGCGTGGGTATTCCGTGGGCCTGGTCGAGGCCAACAAGGTGGGATGGGGAGCCAGCGGGCGCAATGGTGGTCAGGTCACCGGCAGCCTCTCGGGCCAGGATGCCATGCTCAAGCAGTTGCGGGGGCCGCTGGGCGATGATGCCGAGGACTTCGTATGGAATCTGCGCTGGCGTGGCCACCGTATCATCCGCGAACGCGTCGACAGGTACGGCATTCCCTGTGACCTCAAGTACGGTCATCTGCAGGCCGCCTGGCAGCCCAGTCATATCAATGAGCTGAAGCGCGATTACGAGGCTTCCCAGGGCCATGCCATCGCTCAACATCTGGAGTGGCTGGATGCTGAAGCCACTGCGGAGGTGATCGGCACCAGGCAGTATCACGGTGCCATCCGCAACAACTACAACATGCACCTGCACCCCTTGAACCTGTGCCTCGGCGAGGCCCGTGCGGCAGCATCGCTGGGCGTAAAGCTGTTCGAGCACTCCCCGGTGCGCAACATCGTGCATGGCGACAAGCCCTGTGTCGAAACCGACAAGGGGCGGCTGATCGCCAATGCGGTGGTACTGGCAGGCAACGCCTATCACCGACTCGAGCGCAGGACACTGAGCGGCAAGCTGTTCCCGGCATCACTGGGTATCGTGACCACCGAACCGCTGAGCCTTGAACAACGCAAGGCCATCAACCCGGACGACCTTGCCGTCTATGACACCCGTTTCGTCCTCGACTACTACCGGCTGACCGCCGATGGGCGCCTGCTGTTTGGTGGCGGTGCCAACTATTCCGGCAAGGCCACCGCTGATGTCGGCGGCGAACTGCGACCGCGACTGGAGCATACCTTTCCCCAGCTCAAGGGCGTCCGCCTCGGTTATCAGTGGCAGGGCATGGCAGGCATCGTCATCAACCGGATTCCCCAGCTTGGCCAGCTGTCGCCCGGCGTGTTCTATGCCCAGGGCTACTCCGGCCACGGTATTGCCACTTCACATATCGTCAGTGAAATCATGGCCAACGCCGTCAGTGGTCAGCTCGAGGAATTCGACCTCTTTGCCGGTATGCGCCACTGGCGGCTGCCGCTGGGTGACCAACTGGGCAATGCACTGCTGTCCGCCGGCATGTGGTACTACCAGCTACGCGAGAAGCTCCGCTGACCCGAAATATCGTGCTCTGACAACTCTGACAACAACGCCATCCAACCTTCGCTTTCCCATCAACGATGTCCAACCATCTCCTTCCACAACAACAACCTTTGGAGAGATTACATGGAAGACATATTCCCGCTGAGCGGCCCACTGGTTCTGGTTCCCACGGCAGTGGTACTCATACTGGCCCTGTGGACAAGGCGCGCCCTTGAGCCACTGGTGGCAGGTGCCTTTGTCGGTACCCTGATGATCGACCCCGGCAATGCCCTTTCGACACTGTCGGACAGCCTGATGACGGTAATGACCGACGAGGACGTTGCCTGGGTCATCATGGTCTGTGGCCTGATGGGCAGTATCATTGCTCTGCTGCTCAAGTCCGGCGCCTCCCGTGCTTTCGCCGTAAGCCTGCTGCGATTCATCACCAGCAAGCCCCGGGCCCTGCTCGGCTGCTGGTTCATGGGTATCGTACTGTTTGTCGATGACTACCTGAACTCACTGGCCGTGGGCACTTCCATGCGTCAGGTGACGGACCGCTTCAAGACCTCACGGGAAATGCTGGCCTACGTGATCGACTCCACGGCAGCACCGATCAGTGTGCTGATTCCGATCTCCACCTGGGCGGTGTTCTTCGGCGCGCTGATCGAGAAGAACGGTCTGGCCCCCGACGGCGAAGGCGTACTGACCTATATCCAGGCGATTCCATTCATGTTCTACCCCTGGCTGGCCGTCGCTCTGGTACCGCTGGTGGCCTATGGCAAGATCCCGCTGTTCGGCCCCATGAAGCGTGCCGAACTACGCGCCGAGAACGAGGGCAAGTGCGTACCGCCAGGCGCTGAACACATTGACGACGAGATCGCCCACCTGCAGGCGTCGGATACCACCACCAGCAGTATCTGGACCTTCCTGATCCCGATGGCATCACTGGCGTTCTTCACCTGGTGGTTCGACCTCGACTTCCTCATGGGGATATCCGTTACCCTCGCCGGCATGATTGTGGGCTTCATCGCACTGAAGAAGCTGACTCCCATGGAAACCTTCGACAACATTCTCGAAGGCTTCAAGTCGATGCTCGACGCCCTGGCAGTATTGGTCGCGGCCTTTCTGTTCAATGAGGTCAACACCGCACTGGGCCTCAATGAATACATCATCAATGCCGTGCAACCGTTGATCAGCGCCGAGTTCCTGCCATTCATCATCTTCTCGCTGATGGGCTTCGTGTCCTTCGCTACGGGTTCCAACTGGGGCGTGTTCGTGATCATCCTGCCGATTGTCACGACTCTGGGGCACAACCTCGGCGCGGACATGACGCTGGTGATCGGTGCCACACTCTCGGCGAGTACCTTCGGCAGCCATGCCTGCTTCTACTCGGATGCCACCGTACTGACCGCTCAGGCCAGCGGCTGTACGCCGTTCCAGCACGCTCTGACGCAGTTGCCCTACGCCGTGCTGGCCGGCAGTGTGGCAGCCCTGCTCTACCTGATTCTCGGTTTCACTCTCTAGAGGACTCGTTGACCTCATGACCACCGCAATCGACGCATTCGACAGTCCCGTGTACTGGAGTGCCAGCCAGCAGGATTTGCCCCAATGCTGCGCTCCGCTGGAGGGTCATCAACAGGCCGATGTGGTCATCGTCGGTGGTGGTTTCACCGGACTCTGGACCGCCTGGTATCTCAAACAGCTGGCCCCTCACCAGGACATTCGGGTACTCGAAGCCGAGCACTTCGGCCATGGAGCCTCGGGCCGCAACGGGGGATGGGTAATCGGCAATATCGCCGGACTCGAGCGTCATCTCGAAGGCCTGGATATCGGCACCCGACAGGATCTCTGTCGACTGCTGGGCGACAACGTGGATGACCTCGGCAGCGCCCTGGCAGCAGCCGGTATCGATGCCGATTTCCACAAGGGCGGTGCGCTCAACGTCGCCGCGCGTTACCCGGCCCAGGAGGCCATTCAGCGCCGCTATCTCGCGCACCTGCATGAACTGGGTTTCAGCGAACAGCACTGTCAGTGGCTGAGTGCTGATGAACTGACCGACATGGCTCGCTTTCACCGCCCCTTCGGCGCAGCGTTCCAGCACCAGGTGGCGACCCTGCACCCGCGCAAGTTGATCAATGGACTGGTCCGGAAGCTCGCCGCCGCTGGTGTACATCTGCATGAGCAGAGCCGCGTCATCAGTACAGCCGAGCGGATAGTGAGTACTCACGAGGGCAGTATCGAAGCACGAACAGTGGTGATCGCCACCGAAGGTTACAGTGAGCAGCTCGCCAACATTCGCCGCCACGTGATTCCTGTCGAGAGTCTGGTGATCGCGACCGAGCCACTGAGCGACGCCACGTGGGACGCGGTGGGTCTGGCGTCACGCCCCACCTTCGCCGACGCCAGCCGACTGATCAACTACGGTCATCGCACCCGCGACGGCCGACTGGTGTTCGGTGCCCGCGGCAACTATCGACTGGGCGCACGGTCTCGCCATTCAGCGTCGATCAGTGACAGCGATATTGCCATGCGCCAGCGCCTGCTGGTTGACCTGTTTCCGGCTCTTGAGGATGTCGAGGTCTCTCACGGTTGGGGGGGCTCCCTCGGACTGTCGCGCAGCTTCCGCCCCCATGCCGTGCTGGCCAGTGAGCAAGGACTTGCCACCGCCGGAGGATATGCAGGAGAAGGAGTTGCCGCTTCGCATCTGATGGGGCGAACTCTGGCCGAGATGATTCTGGGTGAGGATAGCCTCCGCACTCGCGCCCCCTGGGCCGTTCAGGGAAAGTCGCTGGAGGAAGTGGTCAGGCGCTGGGAGCCGGAGCCGCTGCGTTGGCTGGCGGCACAGACGATACTGACCAGCTATGCAGCCGAGGAAGCCCTGATGCGTGAGGAACGCCACCTGCCATTGATCAGTCCCGGCCTCGGCTGGCTGAACAATGCCTTTGCCTCGGTCATCGAGTAGCCTTTGCCCCGGTTATCGAGTGGTAGCGCTGACAACGATATCGTGAAAAGACAACGTCAACCCCATACGGAGACAGCGACATGTTGATCATCCATAGCGACAGGACACGTCAACGCCGCACCCGGACCGAACTGTCCGGCGGTGAACTGGTCAGCCCCTTCGAGTGTCCCGAGCGCGTGGACTACATCATCCAATGCGCCCGAAAAGCGCCGTTGGGTGAGATTCGTGAACCCTCGGACTATGGCCTCGAGCCGGTACTGGCCATTCACGATCGAGACTACATCGACTTCCTGAGTACGGCATGGCAGGACTGGCAAGCCGACGGTCACCCCGGTGAAGCCATTCCCAACATCTGGCCGACACGCCGCATGCCGGGTCGCCACATACCGCGCAATATTGAAGGCCGACTGGGCTACTATGCCCTCGCTGGCGAAACATCACTCACTGCCGATTCCTTTGCTTCCGCCCTGCTCAGCAAGGACATTGCGCTGACGGCGCTGGATCACGTGCTGGACAGCAGCACCAGCGCCTTCGCTCTGTGTCGGCCCCCCGGTCACCACGCTGCCGTCGATCAGTTCGGTGGCTACTGCTTCATCAATAATGTCGCTGTCGCCGCTCAACGCGCCAGGGACAAGGGGCGCGAGCGTGTCGCCATTCTGGATGTCGACTTCCACCACGGCAACGGCACCCAGGATATCTTCTACCGTCGCAATGACGTGCTGACCCTGTCGCTGCACGGCAATCCCATGGACGAATTCCCCTACTATCTGGGCTTCGCCGAAGAAACCGGCGAAGGCCCCGGGGAAGGCTTCAACATCAACTACCCCCTTCCCAGCGGCACCGATTACGCCATCTGGACCGAACATCTCGAACAGGCCAAGGCACGCATCGGCGAGTACCAACCCGAGTTGCTGATCATCGCGCTGGGTGTGGATACCTTCGAGAACGATCCGATCAGTTCCTTCAAGCTCAAGAGCGAAGACTATCTGGACATGGGACGCCGCATTGCGGAGCTGGGCCTGCCAACCCTGTTTGTCATGGAAGGTGGCTATGCCGTGGAGGAAATCGGTATCAATGCCGTCAATGTACTGAAGGGGTTCAGTCACCACAGATGACGCCAGATCGCAGCAGACCGACCGGTGGAACATCCGCCGGTCACCCCAACAACCTCGCTCCCAGGACTCAACCACGAAGTGCATCACCTGACGACAACCACCAATAGCAACCGTCACCGATAGCGACAGTCACCGACAACCACAACAAGACCGGGAGGTGCCGAACAATGACACAGCACAAGCCCTCGACCCTGCCCCCAGCCCATGACGGCCAGGGGAGTGACCTGAAACGCATCCTCGGATTACCGGCGCTGGTGTTCTTCGGCCTCGCCTATATGGTGCCCTTGACCGTCTTCACCACCTACGGCGTGGTCACCGAAACCACCAATGGCCATGTCCCCATGGCCTATATCATTACTCTGGCGGCGATGTTCTTCACCGCCTGGAGCTACGGGCGCATGGTCGAGCATTATCCGGTCGCCGGCTCCGCCTACACCTATACCCGACGTGCCTTTGGTGGGCGCATCGGCTTCATGGTCGGTTGGGCGCTACTGCTCGACTACATCTTTCTGCCGATGATCAACTACCTGGTGATCGGCATCTACATGAAGGAGTATTTTCCGGCCGTTGATCAAGGCATATGGATACTCGGCGCCACTGCCGCCGTCACGCTACTGAACGTGCTCGGTATCAAGCTGGTCGCACGCATGAATCTGATCATCATCGCCTTCCAGTTCGTGTTCCTTGCCGTTTTCATCGCCATGGCCTTCAGCGTCATGGCCAGCGGTAGCGCCCCATCCCTTCTGGCGCCCTTCCATAGCGAATCCCTGCAATGGGCCTCGATTGTCGGAGGCGCCGCGATTCTATGCCTGTCGTTTCTCGGCTTCGACGCGGTATCGACCCTGAGCGAGGAGACCCGCAATCCGAAGCGTGATATCCCACGCGCCATCATGCTCTGCACCCTGGTCGGAGGCCTGCTGTTCATCCTTGCGTCCTGGGTGGGGCATATGGTGTTCCCTGACTACAGCCGGTTCGGTAGCGTCGACTCGGCAGCCGTGGACGTGATGCGCCATACCGGCGGCGCCTTCCTCGTCACCTTCTTCACCGCCGCCTACGTAGCCGGATGTTTCGCGTCGGCCATGGCCTCCCAGGCCAGCGTCGCCCGCATTCTCTACGCCATGGGTCGCGATCATGTCCTGCCGGGGGTCTTCGGCAAGGTCAGCAAGCGCTATGGCACACCACTGGGATCGACATTGATTGTCGGTGCCATCTCGCTGCTGGCACTGGTCATCAGCCTCGAGCTGGCAGCGACCATGATCAGCTTCGGCGCTCTGGTGGCCTTCTCCTTCGTCAACCTTTCAGTGATCAAGCACTACCTGCTGGATGAACATCTACTGCAGCCTCGGAACCTGGTGCGTTATGGCGTCATGCCCGGCATCGGCTTCCTGCTGACCATCTGGCTGTGGACCAGTCTCTCCGGCTATACCTTCCAGGTCGGCTTGAGCTGGGTCGCTGCTGGCTTCCTCTACCTGCTCTATCTGACTCGCATGTTCAAGCAGGACGTACCGGATCTGGAGCTCAAGGAAGTCTGAGCCTCTTCAGCTCGAAGCCTCTTGATCTCCAAGACTCGTCATCAACGAGATCGCCCCGCTTCAGCGGGGCGATTCTCCGAGACGCCAGATCGACGAGGATCACTCCTCGCGCAGTGACGACAGCGCCATCTCCAGCGCCTCGGCATACTCATGATCCGCCACGGCTCTGGCCGCATTATCCTCGAAATACTGCAGTGCTGCCGGTTCGTCTTCGAGCGACTGGTATTCGTGCAGCGACTGGATCAACTGAGGGGTCAAGGTATCCAGTTGGGGCCGAACATCACTGGCCAGATCCGGCGGGTTATCGAAAGGCGGTTGCGATGCCTGCTGCCACTGCTGATGCAGCTGCTGCTGGACTGCCTTGCTGGCATCGAACTGGTCCTGGAAGAAGGCGCGAGCCAGTTGCTGATCAACCCCCTGCTGCTGCGCCTCTACCACCACCCGCTCGAGAATCTGCGCCTCACGCTCCGGCGCGTTGATGGGTGCTCCGGAGTTCCATTTGGCCATGGCCACATCAGGCGCAACGGCCAGGCGTTGCTCCACCTGGCCAAGCAGTCCATCCACCGTCTCCCGGGCCTCATCAGAGGCCTGCCGATCCGCCGCCAGGACGACACCGCTGATAAGTAGACCTGCAGCAATCCAGCCCAGGCGGCGAAGCCCGAGGCTTCCGGCTCCCAGTGAAACTCGATTCATGGCTTGTCTTCCTTGTGATCTTCGAGATGCTTCAAGTTCCCTGCCCGAGACTGTGCTGTCAACCTCTCACCTCAGATGGTGCCATCAGCCAGCCCGGATTCCATGGCATACAACTTGGCGACACGGCGACGGAAATCCTCATCGGTGGAGAATTCGGCCTCGAGCCAGGCCTTGACCAGATCATTGGTCAACCAGGCGCCAACGATTCGAGCACCGATGCCCTTGGCCTTGTTGGCGGCAATCGAGGCACCGACACCGGTGCCACAGACCACGATCCGCCTATCCTGAGGTCACCCGAGTGGTCACGGCACGTGCAATATCGGGAAAATCCACTGGCTGCTCACATGCAGGCCACTGCCTGCCCGTTTCACGAAAATGTGCCCGAAGCCTGTAAGGCTGAGCAAATGTCTTCGACTACAGGAGGGCTAACGGATGACATGTAATGAGCCTGTGCAGGCTTCATGACAGCAAGGACAACACGACATTCACGCGCGACATCAACACCTGGCGAGAATAACCATGGAAAAAACCGACCTCAGTGAAAAGCATTCTGCAAGAACTCCTTATATCAATGTCGATAGAATCGGTTTTTTCGTTGCACTATATGGCGTATCCCTGATTCTTATCTGGATTGGAGCCTTCAAGTTCCACCCCGACGAAGCAGAAGCCATCTCAGACATCATTCTTGCATCACCGCTGATGTCGTGGCTGTACTACATTCTCGATATCAACCAAGCGTCCATATTGATAGGTGTAGTGGAAATCATCGCCGGCATTCTTCTTGCGCTCTACCCAGTATCACGGAAAGCCGCAGTAGCTGGCGGGACTATCGCCTCCTGTATTTTTCTGGCAACCATGAGCTTTCTGCTGACCACACCAGGTGTTCTTCACACCAGCAGTATCAGTGGAAACACTCTAGCGTTTCCCTCACTATTCGGCGGGTTTCTTCTCAAGGATGTAGTGCTTCTCGGCGTATCACTCTGGATCATTTCTCGAAGTGGCTCAGAGATTGTCCACTCTCATCACTAGTTCATGGTTGGACATGAGCCAGGCAAACTGTCCATACATCCAGAATAAGCAATTTCCTACACACATCATTCCTCCCGCGCCTGTTCAGGATGGGTAGACTTTCTTCAGGGATCCAGAAAAACGTGTATCCCTGATGTAAGGAAATCGGTCCAGAGGTGACCTAATGGTGGGACGTGCGGAAAAAGACCTCCACGTCTCAGGTTTCCCATAACAGCTAAACTGCACGTCGCTGAAGAGCGCGTGTTGTTCAAGGAGAGTTACATGAAAGCCTCAATGATTGGCGGTGCCCTGTTGTCCCTCATGCTGGTTTCCGGTGGCGCATCCGCCATGGATTCCGAAGCACTAAATGAATCCCGTGAAGCCCTGGACCAGAGCTACATGGAAACCCAGGAAGCCATGGAGAATCGTATTGACACGCTTGAAGCTGAAGTCGAGGAACTCAAGCAACAGCTGATGGAAGCCCAGTCCGAGAAATAACAGAACGGGCCGCTCTCTGCTGGTCTCCGGTTCTCCGGTGGAGACCAGCAGAGCTTTCCTCAAACCACACGATGAGATTCAGGTGCATGGCCCATATCCATGCCATGCCGCCTCATGGCATTTCTCGGGAAACTTCTTGCAGCAGCAAAAATGGTTTTCCATGAAAAGAGCCTTTCATCTCTATCAGAAAACCTCCAGACCCTGATTTCTCTGTCTGCAACGTGGCTCCGTCATCGATGATCGACCAGTATTTTTCGTGACAATCCACGCGCTGAAGAAAACCCAGCATTGTGCCGAATCGTCACCAAGACATGTTGCCTATGCCAAACCATGCATCCCCCCTACCCCTATAGCTCGCTTCAAGATATACCTGAACTTGTGCAAAAAGCTCATCAAGAGATGGCTTAGTTATGGCAGGGAAAACGGAGGTGGAGATAAGGCAGAGATAAAGAAGCTACCCTTGCGCTTTTCCCCGGCCCTTGCACTTGATATCAAGCCTCAATGCTGTAGACACACTTCTTTCAAGGACTTCTTTCAAGGAGAGTCACATGAAAACCTCAATGCTTGGTGGTGCCCTGCTGTCCCTCATGCTGGTAGCCGGTGCTGCATCCGCCATGGACTCCGAAGCACTCAACGAGTCTCGCGAAGCCCTGGACGAGAGCTATATGGAGGCCCAGGAAGCGATGCAGGATCGTATTGACGCACTGGAAGCCGAAGTCGAAGAACTCAAGAAGCAGCAGATGGAAACTCAGTCCGAACAGTAACAGCTAACGACCCTCCGCTGGCCTCCATCAGGAGGCCAGCCATACCTCCCCTACCCATAAAGCACCTTTACGCTCCCCCCTGATGGATCGCGACGATGCAGTCTTACTCTGATATTGCCCCCCCCCTGGACATTGCCCCCTGGACGTTGGTCCGAGGACCTGAGCTCGAGCGGCCTTGCGTCGGTGACGTAATCCAGCGCGACTATACTTCTGTGCTCCGTCGGGCTGGCACAACGACGTCATCCGGAGACACTCAGAGCCCTGGCTCGAGCCCCGGTGGCCTTCAGGCATATTCGGCCCTCTCGTCACGCAGAAGCCTCGTATCCCTTGTTCCAGGCCAGCATTCAGGTGAGGTGGTGCTTGCATCCACCTGACCGGCTCCGGCATTCTTGCATGGCAGGATTACTGTGTATTCCATGCCTCAGCACCCTTGCTTGCAGGATACCAGCCCACAAGCATTCGCCTGGGTGGGACGTTCTGTGTTGAACCATGTGCTTGAAGCCATGTACCTGGAAGCATGTATATAGAACCATGCATCTAGAACCATGTGTTTGGAATCACGTGTTCAGAATCACGTCTCTCCAACGGAAAGGAAAGGAGAAGTCTCTTCATGTTTGATCAACTAGCGTCCCGCCTACGCACTGCAGGCCTGCTTGGTTTGATGGCCCTGTCGCCCGCGGCGTTCGCTCAGGATTCAGGCCCGGCAGTCGACACCGAGCAGTTTCAGGACTGGGAGGTGAATTGCCCAGTGAACGCTGCCGATGGCGACTGCTCCATGACCCAACTGGTCGACGGTTCCAATGGCGAGCCGGTGCTGCGTGTCGTTGTCGGTAATCCACCGCAGCTCGACAGCTCCGCCATTACCTTCCTGACTCCACTGGGTGTGCGCCTGGCTCCGGGGCTGCAGCTCCAGGTTGGCAGCAATGAACCTATCGGTATGCCCTATCAGATGTGCGTACCCCAGGGCTGTCGTGCCGACCTGCCGATCCGGCCGGAACTGCTCACTCAACTGCGAGGTGGCAGCTCCGCCACTGTCAGCATGATCGACCCGAATGGGCAACGCGTTAACCTGAACGTCTCGCTGATGGGCTTCAGCGACGCCAAGCAGCGCATCGACCAGAATTGATCGGACCCCCGCTCACCGGTGGTCAGTCGGCCACCGGTGACCTCCATCCTACCGCCGGACTCACGACCCACCATTCCTGCAACTCATCACTCCCTCAACGCTGTGGCGTGCGGTTTGTCGCCAACATACTCTATCAGCGAGTGATTGCTGTGCTATACCTGTTGAGTGCTCCCACCAACAGGACTAGCCGATGTCCCCCGAATATCTACTGACGACGCTGGTCGTAGTACTCGCTCCCGGCGCCGGTGTGCTGTACACCCTCTCCATTGGCCTGACAGATGGTGCTCGCGCCAGTATTGCCGCAGCCGCAGGTTGTACTCTGGGCATCCTGCCCTCGCTGATCGCCGCCGTCACGGGATTGGCTGCCATATTGCATACCAGTGCCCTGGCCTTTCAGATCATCAAGGTCCTCGGTGTCCTGTATCTGTTGTACATGGCATGGAGAACGCTGCGTGACACCACTCCCCTGGCCGTTGAAACTTCCGCGTCACCCCGCCATTCAATGATGCGCACCGCTGCCAAAGGTACTCTGCTGAACGTCCTGAACCCCAAGCTGTCACTGTTCTTTCTCGCCTTTCTGCCACAGTTCGTCAGCGCAAGTGGGCCTGCCGCCGTGATCGAAATGCTCATGCTGGGCGCGGTCTTCATGCTGGTGACTCTGGTGATATTCATCGGCTACGGCTGTGGCGCAGCCTGGCTTCGTCGCCATGTGGTCGACCGCCCGTCGGTACAAGCCTGGATGCGGCGCAGCCTTGCCGGGGTCTTTGTCCTGCTGGGAGCAAGACTGGCGGTCAGCGAGCGCTGATCCGCTCAGAGAGGAGCCGGTCCGGTACTATTTCTTACCACCAGTTCGAAAGGCATGGTGCGACGAGCATCCCGCTTGACGTCAGTGCCCTCGATCATACTGACCAACAGGGACACGGCCTCACGACCAAAATCCTCGGCGGGCTGGGCAATGGTGGTAATTGGCGGGTCGCTGTAGCGTGCAAAGGAGATGTCATCGAAGCCCGCCACCGAGATATCCTCGGGAACACGCAGGCCGGCCTCCTTGAGACGCTTGATGGCGCCAATGGCCATTTCGTCATTCTCACAGAAGATCGCTGTTGGGCGTTGGCGCTGCTCCAGCAGCGACGCTACTGCGCGATACCCGGAAGCCAACGAGAAATCCCCGGGGCAGATCAGCTTCTCATCCGGCGGAATCCCTGCATCCTCCAACGCTTCCTGATAGCCGCGTAGTCGGTCACGGGTCAAGGGGCTCAGGCGCGGCCCCTTGATCATGCCGATACGGCGATGCCCCAGTTGAACCAGGTGCTCAGTCATTACGCGGGCTGCAGCGCGATTGTCCAGGTGTACGCGGGGGCAGAGCGCGTCGTCCATGACCTCACAGGCATTGACCATGGGGAGGGGGTCGAGGCTCTGCTGATCATCAAACGGATAGAAGGCCCGCAGCTGGATGATGCCATCTGCCTGGCGGTTGGTGACCATGGCGGCATAATCGCGCTCGGCCTGCTCATCGGCCATGGTATTGCACAACAACACGGCATACCCCTGCCGACTGGCCGCTTCCTGAATGCCACTGATCACCCGTGCAAAGAAGGTATTGGCAACCGTTGGCACCAGCACGACGAGATTACGGGTCCGCTGGGAGCGGAACTGGACAGCGGTCATGTTGGGACGGTACCCACTACGCTCGACAGCGGCCAGAACACGCTCCCGGGTCTCGGGGGACACGACATCCGGCGACTTCAATGCTCGAGAGACTGTCGCGACCGACACGCCAGCCATCTCCGCCACCTTGCGTATATTGGTCATACTCGCAGTCTCTTTTCCTCACTTGCGCTCGAATATTGGGTTGCCCAAGACATACAGTCTAATTCAAGTCAGACTTTGCAACAGTTTTCAATGCGTTGAACCTTCTCTTCAGATAACGGCAACCTCCAACCGTTGGAGGCCCTCTCCTCCTCAAGCCTGAATGGCCGGCCCGAAAGAGACGTGAAATCAATCCTCTGACATCAGGTCACGACTTAGGTCGCATTGTTCCGCACCAGTATCCGTTACATGATTTGGGCACGAACCAATGTAACCGGTTACATCGACCAATTTCCATGGTCAATTGAATACTCTTGTACATACCCGGAGGTCCCATGAGTGATGCTCCCTTTCGCCGCATCCGGTACGGAATGGTCGGCGGCGGAGAAGGCGCCTTCATCGGCCAGGTCCATCGCATGGCCGCAGCCCTGGATGGTGAGTTCGAGCTGGTCTGTGGCAGCTTCAGTCGTGATGCCGACAACAATAGCCGCAGTGGCATTCGTTGTGCCATCGACAATAGCCGAGTCTACGCCAGTTGGCAGCAGATGTTCGAAGCTGAATCTGCCCTGCCCGCCGACCAGCGCATGGAAATGGTCGCCGTAGTCACCCCCAACCACCTCCATGTTCCTGTCAGTCTGGCGGCACTCGAAGCTGGCTTTCATGTCTTCTGCGAGAAGCCGCTGGCCCGCGATCTCGACGAAGCCAGCGGTCTGCAGGCAGCTCTTTCTGCCAGTCACCGCGTCTTCGGTCTCGCCCATACCTACCTGGGCTACCCTCTAGTGTGGCAAGCACGAGAGCTGGTTCGCCAGGGCCGTCTCGGTGCGCTACGCAAGATCCATGTCGAGTATCCCCAGGGATGGCTCGGCACCCAACTGGAAGCCGATGGCCACCGCCAGGCGGCCTGGCGTACTGATCCGGCACTGTCCGGCAGCAGCGGCGCCATGGGCGATATCGGCACGCATGCCTTTGGACTCGCCGAGTTTACCTCGGGTCACCATATCGAGCGCCTCTGTGCTTCACTGTCGATCCATGCACCGGGACGTCAGCTCGACGACGATGGTGACATCCTGTTCCAGACCGCCGAAGGCGCCAGTGGCACGCTGATTGCCAGCCAGGTCTGTACCGGCGAAGAGAATGGCCTGAAGCTGCGTCTGTATGGTGAGCATGGTGCCCTGGAGTGGCTGCAGCGTGACCCCAATCGTCTGCACCTTACCTTGCTCAACAGCCCCCCACAGACATTGCGTGCCGGTATCGACCAGCCCGGTCTCGACGAGGTGGCCCTGGAACGCCTGCGTATTCCCGGCGGACATCCGGAGGGTTATATCGAGGCCATGGCCAATCTCTACCGAGACATGGCTCGTGCCATACGCGCCGAGCAGGCCGGAGCCGCCACTGGTGTCCCCGGTCTGGCTGACGGACTGCGCGGTCTGGCGTTCATCGAGACAGTACTCAAGAGCCATGCCAGTGACAGCAAATGGACCACCTTTGTCGATCGGGAGCCCGCACAATGACCACTTCCATGCACAACAGCCAGATCAAGGGACCGGCCATCTTCCTTGCTCAGTTCATCGGCGATGAGGCCCCTTTCAACAACCTCGAGAGCATCGCTCAGTGGGCCGCATCTCAAGGCTATCGAGCCGTTCAGTTACCGACCCTGGACGCCCGCTTCATTGATCTCGAACGGGCCGCCAATAGCCAGGATTACTGCGACGAACTCAAGGCTCGCTACGAACAGGCCGGCGTGACCATCAGCGAACTGTCCACCCACCTCCAGGGCCAGTTGGTGGCAGTTCATCCGGCTTTTGACGACCTGTTCGATGACTTCGCCCCCCCCGAGTTGCGTGGCAAACCACAGCAGCGCCAGGCCTGGGCCGTGGAGCAACTGAAACTTGCGGCACGCGCCAGCCGCCGCCTTGGGCTCAATGCCCACGCCACTTTCTCCGGCGCCTTGATGTGGCCCTACTTCTATCCCTGGCCACAGCGTCCGGCGGGGCTGATCGAAGAAGGCTTCAAGGAACTGGCCCGACGTTGGCAGCCAATACTCGAGGTCTTCGATGAAGAAGGCATCGACCTGTGCTTCGAGGTACACGCGGGTGAAGACCTTCACGATGGCGCCAGCTTCGAGCGTTTCCTCGAGGCGGTGGATCATCATCCCCGCGCCAATCTGCTCTATGACCCCAGTCATTTCATTCTGCAGCAGCTCGACTACCTGGGCTTCATCGACCGCTATCACGAGCGGATCCGGATGTTCCACGTCAAGGATGCCGAGTATCAATACTCCGCCAGCAGCGGGGTCTACGGGGGTTACCAGGACTGGCAGGATCGTCCCGGTCGCTTCCGCTCACTGGGCGACGGTCAGGTCGACTTCAGCGCGATCTTCTCGAAGCTGACCCAGTATGGCTTCGATGGCTGGGCAGTACTCGAATGGGAGTGCTGCCTCAAGGACTCAGCCCAGGGGGCTGCAGAAGGCGCTCCCTTCATCGAGCACCACTTGATTGAACGAGCCACGCATAGCTTCGACGACTTTGTCGCCGTCGACGCGAGTCCTGAGCGCAATCGACGCATCCTCGGCCTGACGCCCTGATCTCAACCACCAGAACATCGATCCATCAGGAGGCACCAACAATGATACGCGCCCGGCTCGGTTTGATGATGTTTCTCGAGTTCTTCATCTGGGGGGGCTGGTTCGTCACCCTGGGAACCTTTCTGGCCCAGAATCTGAGTGCCACTGGCGGTCAGATCGGCATGGCGTTCTCGACACAATCCTGGGGCGCGATCATCGCGCCCTTCATTATCGGCTTGATCGCCGACCGCTACTTTCGGGCGGAACGTATTCTCGGTGTCCTGCATCTGGTCGGTGCAGGCTTGATGTTCTGCCTGTACCAGGCAGAGTCCTTCACCGCCTTCTACCCGCTGGTACTGGCCTACATGATCCTCTACATGCCGACCCTGGCATTGGTGAACTCGGTGTCCTTCCGTCAGATGGACGATCCGTCCAGGGAGTTCGCCCGCATACGGGTGTGGGGCACCATCGGCTGGATCGTCGCCGGACTGGCCATCAGCTATCTGTTTGCCTGGGACAGCGGCGAAGCGATTACCGCCGGTGCGCTACGCAACACTTTCCTGATGTGCTCACTGGCGTCCCTGCTGCTCGGGCTCTACAGTTTTACCCTGCCGGCCACACCGCCGAAGGCCAATACGGGGCAGTCCGGCTGGCGTGAGTGGCTGGGACTGGATGCGTTGGCACTGCTCAAGGACCGTAACTATGCGATCTTCTTTGTCGCCTCGATCCTGATCTGCATTCCGCTGGCGTTCTACTACCAGAACGCCAACCCCTTCCTGGCGGAAATCGGCGTTGCCAATCCCACCGGCAAGATGACCCTCGGGCAGATCTCGGAAGTTCTGTTCATGCTGCTGCTGCCGGTCTTCATCCACCGCTTCGGTATCAAGATTACGCTGATCGTGGGGATGCTGGCCTGGGCCGTTCGGTACGCGCTGTTCGCCATCGGTGATGCCGACTCAGGGATTGCCCTACTGCTGATTGGTATTGCCCTGCATGGCGTCTGTTACGACTTCTTCTTCGTCTCGGGACAGATCTATACCGATGCTCGTGCCGGAGAGCGTTTCAAGAGCTCCGCCCAGGGCATGATCACGCTCGCTACCTATGGCGTCGGTATGCTGATCGGTTTCTGGATTGCCGGCATGATCACCGATCACTATGCCACGGCGGAGGGTCATGACTGGTCCGGTATCTGGCAGTTCCCGGCGATCTTCGCCATTGCGGTACTGGTGTTGTTTGCGGTGAGTTTCCGGGCACGTGCAGCCAACGCTGCACAGAATACTCAGTAACCCTGCAACTCGGCCATCTCCATCAGGGTGATGGCCGAGTTTGCTGGCCGAGATCAGGACCCGATGCTGCTATTGCCGAGACGAGTGGGTAGCCAGTGACTCGGCCAGCGAGCCATGATGGCAATGACCACCACCGCGAATAGCAGACGTCCCCACAGTACCGCCCACAGATCCGCGCCCAGCAGTAATATCAGCAAGGTATCCTCTATCACACTATGGCAGAGGCCTAGAAAGCACAGCGCCAGGACGCTGTCGCGCTTGCCCATCACCCCGCTATCCACATCACGGATCAGTAGTCCGGCGCCGTACGTCAGCCCCAGAGTTGCCCCGATCACCGTCACATTGGCCGCCGCTCGTCCGATACCGAGCATTCTCAGCAAGGGGGACAGCGCTATGTGGATGACACGCTCGACGCCCATCCGCCGGAGCACGGCGAGCAACGCCATCAAGGCGAGGATGATCAGGAAGATCATTACCAGGGCCTCGAGTTGATTGACCAGCCAACCAGCCAACCCCGGGGCAGCCGGCTCTGGTCGCCATACCAGTTCGGTCGGCCGTGGATCATCGCCCACCAGGCGATAGCAAGCACCCAGCAGTAAGGCAAACAGCAGCGCGCCTCCCAGACGCAGGACAATAGTCGCCCACCATGGTACCCCTGCCCGCCTGGCCACAGCGCCTTCCACCGGTATCGAGTGTCCGATCAGCAGTAGTGCGCTGAACACGGTGATCTGTTCCACGCTGAGTGACATGCCACCCGCTATCTCGAAGAACACCACCAGCCCGGTGAAGATATTGGTCAACAAGGTCGCGGCCCAGGCGATACCCAACTCCGGCGGCAATCCCAACAGTTGCATCAATGGCGCCAACAGGTGGCCCAACCAGACCGTCGCCCCAAGCTCATCGAGAATCTTCACCACAATCAGCGCCGGTACCAGCACCTTCAGCAAGGCGGTATAGACTCGCAATACATCTATCAAGAACCGGCGTGCAGAACCCACAACATTGGATGACATACCGCCCCGATCTCCAATAATCAACGATAACCAATGGTACCAATGAGGCTGCAAAATCTTCTGTCAAATACCTTATTTACGACATATCTTGTATCGTTGTGATGCCATGAAAGTGCAGATTATTGATTTCAGCGACGAAAGCAGGCATTGAGATACCAGCAGAAGCCAGGAGCACACCAGAGCAACACTCGTAGCTCGCGACCCACATGGACGTGGGAAGTGCCCATGTTCGTCGGGAACGAACATGGGCCAGCTCGTAGCTCGTAGCTCGTAGCTCATAGCTCATAGCTCATAGCTCATCACTTGAGGATGCCGTCATGGATGCGATCGACCAACGCCTACTGACCCAATTGCAGCAGGACGCCAGCCTCACCAATCAGGCATTGGCAGATACCGTGGGACTATCCCCTTCCGCCTGTCTCAAGCGCGTCAAGCGACTGTGGAGCAGCGGCATCATCGAGCGCCAGGTGGTGCTGGTCAATCCCGCTGCGGTGGGGCTCTGTATGCATATGGTGGTTGAGGTCACCATGGAGAGGGACCGCAAGGATCTCTATGCCCGCTTTCTGAAACGGGCGACGGCGATCCAGGAGGTCAAGCAGTGCTATCAGGTCACCGGGGAAATCGACTTCGTGCTGATCGTCGAAGTCCCCGACATGGATGCCTATGATCGTTTCTGCGACGAACTGCTCTACGCCGACGACAATGTCAGGAAGTTCCGCACGCTGATTTCCCGCGACCGCAAGAAATTCGATACCGCCATCCACCTGCTTCGATGACGCGGAGCAAGCCTATGCAGCTACTGCACGTGGCGTCGCTTCAGTCTCCCGAATTGGCCAATGCAACGCCATGGCTACCAGACTCATCGCCACCCCGCTCCACCACAGCCCGGCATAGCTTCCCGTGTTTTCGTACAACCAACCGCCCAGCCATACGCCGGTGAAACTGCCTACCTGGTGACCGAAGAACACGACGCCATAGAGCGTTGCCATGTAGCGTGTACCAAACATGGCAGCGACCAGGCCAGTAGTTGGCGGCACCGTAGCCAGCCACAACAGCCCCATTACGCAACTGAATACCAGCACGGAAGCCAGACTGAGGGGTAACAGCATGAACGCAACTATCGCTACCGCGCGACCGGCATAGATCATGATCAACACCAGGCGCATCGAAACTCGACCGGAAATTGCTCCTGACGCCAGAGAGCCCACCACATTGCATAGCCCAATCAGGCTGATCGACCAGGCTCCGACCGCCGGGTCGAAGCCCGCATCCCCAAGGAAAGCCGGCATGTGCACGGTGATGAAAGCGACATGGTAGCCACAGACAAAGAAGCCCAGCGTCAACAGCCAATAGGAAAGATGCCCACGAGCCAGTGTCAAAGTCTCACTGAAGCCACGTTCCCCAGCCTTGCCAGCCCCGGCCTCTATCTGGCGCGCCGCTAGAGGCATGGCCAGTAACGCCATGAGCAAGGCCATCAAGGCCATTACATGCAAGGCACCAGCCCAACCAAAGGCCTCCATCAAGCGCTGGGCCACCGGTACCAGCAGAAACTGCCCCATGGAGCCCGCAGCGGTTCCTACGCCCAGCACCAATTGACGTTGCTCGGGCGCTACCGCTCTGGCCATGGCCGGTAATACGATGCCAAACGCCGTACCAGCGACTCCGGCTCCCACCAGCAGACCAGCACCGCTGTGCAGAGCCCATATTTCGCTGACACCCCCAGTCATCCACATTCCCAGCGCATAAAGCACACTGCCCACGACCAGCACACGGGCATTGCCGAAGCGGTCTGCCAGTCCTCCTGCGAGAATGGCAATGGTTCCCCAGGCGAGATTCTGGATGGCCAACGCGAGGCCGATGATATCCCTCCCCCAGCCGTTGGCCTCGCTGATCGGAGAGACAAACAGTCCGAAGCTGGAACGCAGACCGAAGGACATCATCAGCAGCACACAACCACTGACGATAAGCAGTAGGTTGGCAGGAGAAATTCGATTTTTCATGGTGGCTGGCTGCATGAAGCAGACTCCTTGCATCAATCGATAGTTGCCTCATGATCAGGAAAGTGCTGGCATACAGACAAATCAATTCTTTCTCTCCCATGAAGGAGAAATTCTCTCTCATGAGCCAGCCGCCATTGAAGGCCATACAGTGTTTCTGCATTGCCGCCCAACATCTCAGCTTCAAGCAGGCAGCACAGGACCTGGCCGTCACCTCGGGTGCTGTCAGTCAGCAGGTACGTCTATTGGAAAACTGGCTGGGATTTGCGCTGTTCCACAGGCGAACACGCTCCATCGAATTGACTGACGCAGGACACGCCTATTACCGGAGCATGGCGCCGCTGATGGGTGATCTGATCAATATCAGCCGCTCAGTCAAGCAGGTGAACCGAACTCAGGTGGTGAGGCTCGGCATGCCTCCGTCCTTTGCCATGATGTGCATCGGCCGACATCTACCAGCGTTGCGCCAGCAGCACCCACATATCGAGCTGCGTATACAGGCCTCCGCTGTCCTGCATTCTGTCGAGGATAGTGGCGCCGACCTGGCCGTGCGCTATCTGCCCCATCCCGACCCGGCACTGGATTGCACGCTACTGTATGAACTCGATGTGTTTCCGGTATGCAGTCCCGACTACCTGGATACCCACGCCGCCCTGACCAACGGGCGCCTGGATGGTGTAACGCTGATCCACGATATCCTTCATCAGGACTGGCACCGACTGATTCATTGTGGAGCGCTTTCGGCTGAAAACACCATGGGCCTGCACTGTGATCAATCACAGTTGGCTCTACAGGCTGCAGAACAGGGGCTGGGACTGGCCTTGAGCGACCGTGTCATGGCAGGCGATGCTCTCAGCTCCGGACGGCTGGTCAAGCCACTGAATCTACACATGGCCGCTCGACGTAACCTATACCTGGTGCATCGCCGTAGCGCACCGATCACAGCAGCGACATGCCACGTCAAACGCTGGTTGTTGGACTCGTTACAGGACGAGGGAATCGCAACACCGCCAGCTCCATGAACGCGATGTCATCCATGGACAGGCGCCTCAATCCAGCCGCTCGATGGCCCAGCCATCCCGCTCAAGCAACTTGAGTACGCCCTGCTCCCCCGGTAGATGAAGGGCGCCAAATCCCGCCACGATTCCCTTTTCTTCAGCTGCGGCTGCCTCGGCACCAGCCGTCAAGGGACCAAGCCATTGCTGGTTGCGCTGATCCATGAGCGAACTCTGCGCCAGTGCGAACTGCTCATCCACTTCATCTCGGGTGAACCGCGCACTCCTGTATTCTTCCAGACGCATAAATTCCCATACTGACCAGACATCACCGGCAAAGTAAGCTTCAGTCAAGGTGACCGCATAGTCATCGGCATAGGTACCCGCCAGGATGGAAGCACGGATCATGTCCAGTTCCTGTTCCGCCGTCAGATCGGAGAACATCGTGAAGAGTGTCTCCCACGGCTCCAGGGCATGAATCGGCAACCCGCTCTGCTGCGCCCTTTCGATCAACAGCCCGTCCAATCCCTCGAGCTCCCCGCTGCCGTCTGCTGATCGCACCAGGCAGGGAGGCATTCCAAGCATCAGCATCACGAACCAGGGCCGAAGCACTGCAGTAGCCTGAGGGGGAATCCCGCGTTCGGCCATGGCACTGGAAACGGCCTCCCACTCATCCGGGTTCAGCCGCTGCGATAATGCTGGGGTGCCCTCATCGACCAGCAACAGCGTCCCCTCCGCCAGAGCCTGATTCAACTTCGCCATTTCTTCCGGCCCAGCCTCGACATACAACGCCGCCGCACTGTCCAGTGTCTCGGATAGGCGATCCAGGGTCTGGTGGTGACGAGGGTCGTCGAGGTGCAGGGTGCCGACCAGCGTGATCTCTGCATCACCTCTGGTGGCTCGCCACAGTACGCCCTGGTGATAGGGCACCTTGCCAACAGCGGCTTCGAGCCTGGTCTGTTCGTCACCGGGCATGGCCGCCATCAGGTCGGTGCCGGTGCAACTGGCGGCCATTACCGATCCTGACCACAACGCCACGGCCCCGGCAAGCAGGCCTTGCAGCCATCGCCAAACGCTATCTCTCCCCCCTGAATGAGCAACCCGCGCGTGTAACGCCCGTCCCTGTTGGTTCTTCTTCATATCGCTGTTCCTTTCGTCATCAGAGGTTCTACTCAGAGCACCAGAGGGCGGTCCAGCGCCGCCACCACATCGGTGTCGCGATGGTAGATATCCGGACGGAATGCCAGACTGCCGTCAGTTTCCGGCTGAACGGTCCAGTAATTGAGCACCACCGGAATATGGCGCTCCAGCGAGATATTGCGGGTCTTGCCATCCGCCAGCAGACGGCTGACGCTCGCCGATGTCCCCGAGTCATCGAACAGCATCTGCGCCAGTTGCGTGACCCCCTCGACACGGATACAGCCCGAACTCAAGGCGCGTTGGGCGCGATCGAACAGATGCCTCGACGGAGTATCGTGGAGATACACGAGATGATCATTGGGAAAGCGAATCACCAGCCGCCCCAGAGGGTTGCCGGGACCGGCTCCCTGTCGCAGCATCACGCCTCCTGGATTGGACCAGTCCACGGCATGCGGATCCAGACGCTGACCCGATGGTGTCAGCGGATAGAGGCCACGACTGGCCAGATAACCTGGATTGTTGCGGACCTTCGGCAGGATATCTTCCCGATAGATGGTCGGTGGTACCGTCCAGGTCGGGTTGAGGGTCAGGTAGGTAATCTCCGAGCGCAGTGTCGGCGTACGTCGATAAGGCTGGCCGACAACGATGCGGCTGCGCCAGACCTGCCCATCAGGGCGGAAGTAGGTCAACTGATAACCGGCAATATCGACCAGCACAAAGGAGTCCGGCAGCCCGTGCAGCAACCAGCGCACGCGCTCCATGTTGACCCGAATCTGATCGATACGCTGGGACACCGACACGTTCAGCGCCAGACGGGTGTCCGGTCCCACCACGCCATCATCAGCCAGCAGGTGATGGCGCTGGAAGCGCCGCACGGCCTCAACCAGTTGTGGATCGTAGATTTCGGCGTCCGGGGCATCCAGTGAGACCTGTGGATAATAGCCGGTATCGGCGGCGATGACTCCATCACCTCCCTCCATGCCAAGGCGCTGTCGCAGCATGGCCACATCGTGATCGCGATCCCCGGGACGCAGCGGCTCATCGCGCGCGGACAGCAATGGCCAACCGCCCTGCTGTTCAATGCTCTGGTACTCGGCCAACGCCGACCGCAGTTGACGATAGGGTTCGAAATCGGGACGTGCCAGCTCGATCACCGCCTCGACATCCCCCTCATCCAGCTCTAGCGACATGGTGACCAGGTCGAAGGAGGGAGGAGCGATATCCACTTCCCACCCATTATCGATCTGGTGCGGGTCGACCTTGCCACGTTGCAGGTGAGCCATGGCAGTCAGAAGAGTACTGGTAGCCTTGCTTTCGAAGGCGCGGAGGGCCGTACTCCCTTGCCTCGACGCCAACGCCTGCTGACCTTCGATAGCCAGTTGCCGAGGGTGATAGTCGGAGGGCATCAAACCATCACCCGAAAGACTTTCCAGTGCTGCCACCAGGGCGTCGACGCGCGCCATGTTGGTCCATACCGGGCGCTGGCCACGTAGCGCGTAGAAGCGCTGCAGCTCGTCGAGGTTACCCAGCGCCGAGTCAGATACGCCGCCGACAGTGGCAGGCTGGTCGGCAAGGCTGTGCTCTACGTTGATGCTCCCATCAATACCCACCGCCGGCGGGCCAGTAGCAGCGTCGGTAGAGACGGCCAAAGCCGAACACGGTAAAGTCGTCAGCAACAGCAACAATGCCCCTTTATGCGATACTCTTCGACACTGCTCGACCAGTGAACAAGTACTGAACATGATAAATTCCCCCACGCTGGTTCTATTGAAAACTGGCCATCCTGCGCCTTATTGTCATAATTGATCCCAGAGATATGGCGCTATAATGCCTGACAGTTGAGCTTCAACCTGGTCCACCTGGACCCGGCCAACAACAAACATCCAGTTCGCATTGCGACATCACCAACAGGATGCCCGAGAGATGTCACGTCAAACGCCTTTTTCATATATGTCCCAGTGTCTGCGTTCTCTTTCATCATTATCGGTCAAAGCTGTTTCATCATTACCGTTCAGGGCCGTTTCATCTCAACCGTTCAAGACTGTTTCAGTTCAACCGTTCAGGACTGTTTCATCTCAATCGCTCAGGACTGTTTCATCTCAATCGCTCAGGGCTGTTTTATTCCTGCCGTTCAAGACTGTTTCATTATTATCGCTCATGGCTGCACTGGCTGCGCCCGCCAGTGCACAGAATTTCATGCAACAGGCACTGACTCCTCAACCAGACACCTGGCCACCACTGGCCCAGACTCTGAGCCGTCTTGCTCCCCGAGCCAACCCGGGCGTTCTGACCCTGGCGGCTCGGGCGATCCATTGCGCGGACCCCGGTGCCGAGCGATTGGCGGTCATCGACTATTCACTGCCCTCAACGCAACCGCGCATGTGGGTCTTCGACCTGCGGCAACAACAGCTGCTGTTTCGCGAACTGGTATCCCATGGCGCCGGTTCCGGCGACGCAGTTGCCAGCACTTTCTCCAACATTCCCGAGAGCCACCAGTCGAGCATCGGCCTGTTTCGTACCCTGAACAGCTACGATGGCAGCAACGGTTATTCTCTGAGACTTCAGGGCCTGGAGCCCGGCGTCAATGACAATGCCTTCGACCGAGCCATCGTGATCCACGGTGCCGACTATGTCAGCGAGGAGTTCATCGAGAAGACCGGACGTATTGGCCGCAGTCACGGCTGCCCTGCCGTTCGTTCTGAAGTCGCCATTCCGTTGATCAACAGCATCAAGGACAATCAGTATCTCTTCACCTATTATCCAGACCAGAACTGGTTACGCAGCTCTGCCTTCCTTCGCTGTCCGACTTCAGCACATCAACTGGCGATGCAGAACTGACTCAACGGGTCCACGGCTCGGGGAGGAGGTCGCAGAATCTCGCCCCGACTGGTGCCTCGCTCCGCATTGACCGAACCAGAATGTTTCCCGTCAGCATGCTCGCCTGCATTCCCACAAGAGCCCTGCAAGAGTGCAGCACTCTCCCTCAGCACCATAAACATGCATCAGCCGGCATGGCATGCACTCTGTTGCAGCGCATTATCGACGTCTGGCGCACCCAACACCCTTCAACATATTCCATCCGATTGAATTAATTCAAAAACCACGACAATGGCATCGCTCATGCTTAGGTTTGGTATGCGCTAAGCTGCGCGTGTGACGGAGGAGACTCTTCTCCGAGAATCGACGTGGACCAGGCCCCAGGCACGAGTGCGTCGAACCCGACCTTCAACGGCGAAGGCCAGCAGAGATCGTGTGTTCGTCATTCACTCGTCCACCACCAAGGGCAAGGGGCTACTCCATGCAGATTCGCCACAAGGCCAACAGGATTCGCCTGTTGACTTTCAAGACTCCCCAGATGAGAGCTTTCCACTTCTCCTGGCTCGCCTTTCATCTGTGCTTTTTCGGCTGGTTCGGAATCGCACCATTGATGGCCGTGGTACGCGATGACCTGGGACTGACCCGAACCCAGATCGGCAACACCATCATCGCCTCCGTCGCCATTACCGTGATCGTGCGCCTGGCAATCGGTGTACTGTGCGATCGCATCGGCCCTCGATTGGCCTACACCTGGTTGCTGTGTCTCGGCTCGCTACCGGTCATGAGCATCGGTCTTGCCGACAGTTTCGAGTCATTCTTCCTCGCACGCCTGGCCATCGGTGCCATTGGTGCGTCCTTCGTCATCACTCAGTACCACACCTCGATCATGTTTGCGCCCAACGTGGTCGGCACCGCCAATGCCACCTCGGCAGGCTGGGGTAATCTCGGGGGCGGCACCACGCAGATACTGATGCCGCTGATCCTCTCTGGCCTGTTGATGCTGGGGGTCAGTGAAACGCTGGGCTGGCGACTGGCCATGGTGGTCCCGGGGATCGTGCTGTTCATCACAGGGATCTGCTACTACCTCTTTACCCAGGATGCGCCGGACGGCAATTTCAGCGAGCTGCGTCAGCGCGGCGAACTGGAGCCATCCAGCGGCAGCAACAGCATGTCCAGTACCTTCGGTGCCGCCGCTCGCGACATCCGGGTCTGGGCACTGTTCGTGGTCTATGCCGCCTGCTTTGGAGTGGAACTGACGATCAACAACATCGCGGCGATCTACTTCTTCGACAACTTCGACCTGAGTCTGGCTACGGCGGGACTGATCGCCGGGCTGTTCGGCTTGATGAACATCTTTGCTCGTACCATGGGAGGTGTTCTTTCCGACCTCTTTGCACGCCGCAGTGGACTCAGGGGCCGGGTGCGTTGGCTGTTCATCGCGCTACTCTGCGAAGGTGTGGCACTGATGTTCTTCTCGCAGATGCAGGCGCTGGCACTGGCCATCGGTATCATGCTGGTCTTCAGCCTGTTCGTGCAGATGGCCGAAGGTGCCACCTTCGGTGTGGTCCCCTTCATCAATCAGCGAGCCCTCGGTGCCGTGGCCGGGATCGTCGGTGCCGGTGGGAATGCCGGAGCAGTGGCCGCTGGCTTTCTGTTCCGTTCCGAAGCCCTGTCCTGGCAGCAGGGCCTGTTCTACCTCGGCATCGCCGTGGTGGTGGCTTCACTCTGCACATTACTGGTGCGCTTCTCTCCCGAGGTCGAGGAACAACAGGCTCAAGCCTATAGTGAGGCCGCAGGAGATAATGGCGATTCCGCACTGTCACTGCGCTGACAGGTTGCATCCGGTGGCAACAGTACATTTCGCAACCGTACATTTCGCAACAGGACATTTCTCCAAAGCACATGGCGCCACAGCCCAGTCCTCCCCGAGCCCGGCTCTCTGCCGGGCTCGCCTATTTCCTGATGCAGATCCACGCTACCTCTTATGAATATTGCGATAAGTTCATGAAGTATTCATTCTGGAGCAGAGCCCGGCAGATGTGCGGGTCACGAAAATGGAGTCGGACAGGACTGTGCAATGCAAGACAAGGTATTGCTGATCACAAACGCCACCACTGGCGTTGCCATGGCCACCGCCCGTGCGGCAAGTCGTGAAGGCTACAGGCTGGTTCTGGCCGCCGATTCCCGCAGCGGCCTGGAAGCCATCACCCAGGAACTCGGCCCGGAGAATGTCGTGGCGGTGGAGGTCGATGCCACCAGTGTCCAGGATCAGGCGATCATGATCGAACAGGCGCTGGAGTATTTCGGCCACATCGACGCCATCTTCGCCAGCCCGATCAGGGAAAGTGATGCCCGCGGCCTTGGCAGCGCCGACACCGACACCTGGCAAGACATGCTGATGACCCATGTCTACAGTGTCGGCATTGCCATCCAGGCCGCACTCCCCTCTCTACGCAAGACCCAGGGCCATATCCTGTTGACCGGATTCGCCACCGGATGCCCTGTCGCCCCCGGTTCGATGTACAACATCACCCGCTGGGCGATAACCGGCATCGGCTACAATCTGCGCAGAGAACTCGAGCACAGCGGCGTGCGCGTCACCATGATCGAGCCGGGGGCGGCGGGTGATTCCGTTCTCGATGCCTCACTGGATGGCACTCTGCAGGACCGGGATATCGCCAACGCTGTGTCCCATGCCCTCGCCCAACCCCTCCATGCCGACGTCAGCAGGATACTGATCCCCCCCTCCTTTCATGTCGAGAACTGATACAGTGCAGAGGACACTCATACAACATTCGTCCAAGGAGTCCTCTGATGACCATTACCACAGGCGAGCGCCTGCCTGATGTCACACTGTTCACCAACACTGCCGATGGTCCCGGCCCGGTAACCACCAGCGAGATCTTCTCCGGTCGCAAGGTTGTGCTGTTTGCCGTCCCTGGCGCCTTCACTCCCGGCTGCTCCAATACGCATATGCCCGGTTTCGTGGTCAACGCCGACAAGCTGCTCGATAAGGTCGATACTGTGGCCTGTGTGGCGGTCAATGATGCCTTTGTCATGGGCGCCTGGCAGAAGGATCAGAACGCCGAGGCGATCACCATGCTGGCCGACGGCAACGCTGATTTCACCCGCGCCATCGGCATGGACAAGGATGCCAGCGCTGGCGGCATGGGCGTCCGCAGCCTTCGCTATGCGATGATCGTCAATGACGGCATCGTCGAATATCTCGGTGTCGACACCGAGCGTGGCGTGATCGAGGCTTCCAGCGCCGACACCGTAATGTCTCGTCTGTAGTCTGCAGGTAGGCCATCTCACTCTGGACTACTATTAACATGGCAATCAAATAGCTCATCCTGATCGATTTGATTGTCGTCCGCACCACACTGGCGCAGATACTCGGATCTGCTGGTGTGATGCGGTCTCGCGTTGGCCTGATGGCCGACGGCGGCACGTCCCTGTGCCGCCATTAACCCAACATGAAAGCATGCCGGGTTAATACTCTGGAAGGGCTCTGATGTCCGCCAGCCGGACACCCCACCAACCAGCCTGGAGATGACTGTGATGGATGAGCCGGAAAAGACCCCAGCCATGACGCTGAATGGCGCCTGCCTGTGTGGCGCCGTCCACCTCGCGGTGGAACTGGAGAAACAGAATGTCGGTGCCTGCCACTGCAATATGTGCCGTACCTGGGGCGGAGGTCCCCTGCTGGCACTCGAGTCAGTACGCCAGGTCAAGGTCGACGGCGAGGACCAGGTGAGCTACTTCTCGTCATCCGACTGGGCAGAACGTGCCTTCTGCAGCCAATGCGGTACACACCTGTTCTATCGCCTGAAGGACGACAAGCACTATGCCGTGCCGGTGGGGCTGGTCGATCACGGTGAAGCCTGGACGCTCGACAGCCAGATCTTCATTGATGAGAAACCGGGCTGGTATCACTTCGGCAACGAGACCCAGAACCTCACCGGACAGCAAGTCTTCGAAGCCTTCAACGCCAGTCAGGGAGACTATTAACCCGGCATGCTTTCATGTTGGGTTAATGGCGGCACATGGACGTGCCGCCGTCGGCCATCAGGCCGACGCGAGACCGCACCACACCAGCAGATCCGCGCATCTGCGCCAGTGTGGTGCGGACGACAATCAAATCGATCAGGATGAGCTATTTGATTGCCATGTCAATAGCGAAAACGCTGGCTCAACCCCACGGAACCGACCATGACACGGCCGATTCCCTGGCGTCTGTACTTTCCCATGGTGACCTTACAGTAGCCACTCTATCGGCAGCAGCGAGATGAACGACACCGCACCGCGCCTGAACAGGCTTGAGTTGGGTTCCTGGTCGTAACGCAGAACCCCTTGTGGGGTGCGCTCGAGCCAGTACATATCGCCGTTGTCGTCAAGCTTGACCTCATAGGCATGCTCGATCACGTCGGTATTGAAGACTTCCGCCAGCATCTCGGCCAGTTCCGGGCTATCGATCACGAATCCCAGCTCGGTATTGAGCTCTGTGGAGCGTGGGTCGAAATTGAAAGACCCCACGAACAGCTTTTCGCCGTCCACGGCGAAAGTCTTGGCATGCAGACTGACGCCGGAACTGCCCAGAGGGCCTGCCGCATCGCGGATACCTTCCATCCCTGGACCACGACGCTTGAGTTCGAACAGCTGCACCCCGGCCTCGAGTAGTTCGCGACGTCGCTTGGCATAACCGACATGCACCGCAGCCACATCAGTCGCCTCCAGCGCATTGGTCAGAATCGTCACCTCGACCCCTCGCTGTTCCATCTCCGAGAACAACCGGGTGCCCCTTTCCACCGGCACGAAGTACGGCGAGACCAGGTATACGCTTTGCTGTGGATAGCCAATCACTCGCTGCAGACCATCGGTAAGCAGACCGTCATCCTTGGCAAGCCCCAGGCCCTTGGCCGGATCATCGCTGACCAGTGTCGTCGGTGCCCAGATCAGGTCGACCTCACTCTGCTCCAGCGCCTGACCGAGCGGGCTTTCGGTGATCGACTGACGATATTTCAGCGTCTCGGGCGAGTCGACCGCCGCATTGACCTCCTGCTGGAAACGTTCCAGCCCCTGCGGCCCAACCGAGGCCAGTACCCTTGATGCCGGCCAGGACGAGGCACTGGCCCAGTAGCGATCAAAATCAGCGGAAACATCCTGCACCACAGGCCCCACCGCCACCACATCAAGGTCTGCAAAGGACACTGCCTCGCTGGCACCGAAGTATTCATCGGCGATGTTACGCCCTCCGATCACGGTGGCCTGATTATCCACGGTGAACGACTTGTTGTGCATGCGGCGGTTGGCTCGGTGGAAGTCGGTGATATACCCCACCAATCGCGGTGAGCGCACCAGAAAGGGGTTGAACAGCCGAACTTCGATATAGGGATGGGCATCCAGCGCGGCAATCTTCTCATCACGACCGGCCGTATTGATATCGTCCAGCAGCAGACGCACTCGCACGTCACGGTCGGCCGCATCCAGCATCGCCTTGTAGAGCATGGTGCCGGTCACATCGTCGTTCCAGATGTAGTACTGGATATCCAGCGTATGCTCCGCCGCTGCCGCCAGTAACCAGCGGGCGGAAAAGGCATCCAGTGGCTGGCGCAACTGGTAGATACCGCTCTCGCCCGGATGTGCCTCCATCGCTGGCGCGATGAGCCGACCGAGCGAGGTATCCCGAGTCAGCTCTACCGGTATGGCATGGGTCACACTGCGCCCTTCCGGGGGAGGCAGAGTGCTGCAGGCCGTCAGTGCGCCCATCAGCATCAAGGCCGTCACCGGCACGCAGCGAGCAGCAACGAATCGAATCACGTTGTTCAAGGGCCGATTTCCGAATTCAGGTATATCACTTGTCCATTGACGTATTGTGCACCTGTCTTCTCTCCAGTCCTATCGTGGATCCTGCCACTGCAGGCCCCGCGCTCCATGAACGAGGCTGGGCCAATACCCTGTTTTACGGAGCTGGTGGACGCATGCTTTCTGCGGAAGTGCCTCAGCAATGGTCACAGGAGTCCTGCGCCAATACCTTGCGGATCACTCAGCACTCAATGGCATCGACAGCAACAGGAAGGAGAGTGTCTTGCCATGCCCGTCCAGATTCAGAGCGCCGTTGACTCCCCCCTGCAGCACATCGTCAATGACGAGGTTCATGCCATGCAGCCCAGGCATCGAATAACGCTTCACTTCAGAGGCTCCACGATGTGCAAACAGCGCCAGCACTCGCTCCTCGGTGACGACTTCCATCAACAATGGGAAGTCGTGAGGGTCATAGACGAAAACGGCGAGGTTGAGGCGATTTCCCTTGTCACCAGCGCGAGCATGGGCAATGTCGTGCAGACACCGCGCGCGACGGGTCTGGAGCGGTATAGTCATGATGCGGCCCTCTTTTCCCCCAATGACTCCGGAGCGTCGGTATCGCCCCTGTACCACCTGGCGCCAGCAACGATATCTTCACGTCTGACCAGCCAGGAGGCGCTCAACAGGCGTCGTTGAAAGTGACGTCGGACGCCACCACCACCTGCTGGGCCCGCACAGTAGAGGGCCATCAACTCCTGAGTAGCACGCTCCACCCAGCGTCGCTCAGAGTGCTCGACAGCCAGCCTGAGCCGATAATCACCGTCCGGCTGCTCATCGCCCTGATTGGCCATTCCACCATCATCATCATTGAATACGCTGAGGTGACCGATGATGTCGAAACGCGCACGCAGATCGACGGGCGTACGGAAGCCGAGGCGTTCACGCAGCACGTCCGCCGCCAGCCGGGCCCGCGCCAGAGCGTTGGGCCCGGCGTAGGAGATCTCCGCCTCGCCCTGCCAGCCGGCGTCGTAGCAGATCGTGGTCTTGAGCCTCTCCGGCGCGGGCTTGCCGCGAATACCACGCACCTCGACCCGATCCGTGGCGAGCTGACGAACTTCAACCTCGGTGAGATCCACTATCACATCCGGCGTCAGATAATTGGCCGGGTCATGGACCTCATAAAGTAGTTGCTCCTTGACGGTGCGCTCGGTGACCAGCCCACCGGTCCCGGCGGGCTTGGTCACCACCAGTACCCCGTCTGCCTCGACGTCAATGATCGGGTACCCGAGGTGCGCCATACCCGGCACATCCTTGAACCCCGGATCGGCGAAATAGCCTCCGCTGACCTGGGCGCCACACTCCCCCAGGTGCCCCGCCATCATGCCCGCCGCCAGCCGATCCCAGTCGTCCCGGGCCCAGCCGAAGTGATCGATCAACGGCGCCAGAAAAAGCGCGGGATCCGCCACTCTTCCGGCCACCACCACCTCAGCACCAAGCTGCAAAGCCTCCACCAATGGCTGTGCTCCCAGGTACACGTTCGCCGACACCAGTGCTGTCTCATCCGGCAAGTCACCGACCTCGGCCTCCCAGGGCACCAGGTCCAGATGACTTAAACGCTGCCGAATGTCATCGCCATAGACTTCCACCAGCGCAACGTCGGGCAACCCGAGACGCTTCGCCAATGCTTCGATCCGACGGCAGGCACCATCAGGGTCTGCCGCACCGAAGTTGCCGAGAATGCGAATACCTCGGGATAGACACTTTTCCAGTATTGGCTCGATCAGTTCGTCGATCAGCGGCTCATAGCCGCCTTGCGGATCCTCGCGCATGCGTCGATGCGCAGCCGCCAGGGTACGCTCGCCGAGGGTCTCGAATATCAGCGCACAGGGTTCACCACGTCGAATCAGCTCATCGACCACGGCAATCGCCGCATCGGTGCGATCGCCGGAGAAGCCCGCACCACTACCCAGCAGGAAACTCATGCCCCAGTCCTCCTGGAATGACTCGCTACTGTCTGGCGCGCTGAAGCGCTCTCCGGCAACCGTGCCAGACGACGTCGGCGAAGAATGAAGATCAACACCGTCATCGCCAGAGCAGCTGCTGTGGTCAGCCAACCCGGAGTAAGCGCCAGTGCAATGATGACAATCAGTGCCAGCAGATCCAGCCAACCACGGCCACTGAATTCGCAGCGCGACATCAACGCTGCGAATGCCGTGACAAACACCACGCCCTGACACAGCGCCAGCACGATATCGATACCACTGCCGAACCCAGCCAGAGCGGGATAGATCAACAACAGAAACGGAATTACATAGATGGCAGCCGCCAGTCGCACGGCCTCGAAGGCCGAAGTCAGCCAGGTGGTCTCGGCAATACCCGCTGCGACGAAGACAGCGACACAGACCGGCGGCGTGATCACCGACAGCGTCGCGAAGTAGAACACGAACAGATGAGCGATCAGTGGGTCGACACCGATGCCGGTCAAGGCAGGTGCCAGCACCGAAGCCACCAGCACATAGGCCGCCGTGGTCGGAATTCCCATCCCCAGAATCAGGCAGACCGCCGCCACGATCACCGCTACGACCAGCGTCGACTGACCAACATCCACGATCAGACTGGTCAGGGTAACGCCGATTCCTGTCATGCCAATCATCGCCACCAGAATCTGCGCGCCGGCCAGCAACACGCCGATGATGACCATTCCGCGCCCGGCGTCCTGCAATCCCTGGAGCAGCGTCACGACCAACTCACGCAGCGACGTGCCTGCACGCAGTCCAAACAGGACATAGCTGATCGCCGTCAGGGCGATGCCATAGAAGGCGGCGGTCTGAATCGACTTGCCGCTCAGTACTCCAGCAAACAGCCCTCCCAGAGCCGCCAGAATCGGTACCAGCCGCGACGCCTTGAGAATCGTCTGCCAGGACGGGAGCTCTTCCGCCGGTACCACGCACAGCCCGCGACGACGCGCCACCAGATGGATGGTGAGGAAGACACCGAGATAGAACAACACTGCTGGAATCAACGCCGCCAGCGCAATGCGGACGTAACTCTCTCCGAGGATCTCCGCCATGATGAAGGCTGCCGCGCCCAGTATGGGCGGCGCCACCTGGCCACCGGTCGAGGCCACTGCTTCAACACCCGCGGCGAAAGGGGCCGGATAACCGAGTCGCTTCATCATGGGTATGGTGAAGTTGCCGGTGGTCGCCACGTTGGCCACTGCGCTGCCACTGACCATGCCGAACAGCCCCGAGGCCACTGTGGCAACCTTGGCGGCACCGCCTGGTGAACGGCCACTGATGCGCAGCGCCAGATCCATGAAGGTGTTGCCGCCTCCGGTGTGCAGCAGTATGCCTCCGAACATCACGAAGGCAGCAATGGTGGTCGCTGCCACTCCGACCAGCATGCCCCAGATGCCGAGGTCTCCCAGATACAGGGTTTCGGTGATGTAGAAGATATCGAAACCTCGGTGGCCAAGTGGACCGGGAATCCATTCACCCAGCCAGGCATAGGCCAGCCCCACTACCACCAACAGCGGAAAGATCAGGCCGATGGCGCGACGCGACAGCTCGAGAATAGTCACCACCAGCACCGCACACAGCGCCAGGTCTCGCGTGCTCGCCCAGGGCAGTTCGGTGAGGATCTGTTGGTGGTGCGTCGCAACATAGCCGCAGGCAACAACACTCCCCACGGCCAGCACCAGATCCACAGCCCCCCCTACGGGGCGCCACACCTTGTTCTTCCCCAGCGGATAGAGCGTCAGACCCAGCAGAATCACCAGGCTCAGGAACAGGCTGCGCTGCACCAGGCTCTCGAAGGAGCCGAATGCCGAGGTATAGAGGATCATCGAGCCCAGCAGCAACGCCAGGCAACGGGATATCAGAGTCAGCATGGAAATGTCTCGCTATGCGGTGACGCTGGTCATCAACCGAGCTCAAGGCTGTTTCAACCGGGCTCAGGGCTGTTTCAACCGGGCTCAGGGCTGTTCTTCCACCAGACTCAGGGCTGTTCGACCGGCATCAAGGCATCAGGAATCTCGTAACCCTGCTCCTCGAAGTAGCGCGCCGCACCGGGATGCAAAGGAACGCTTCCGACCGACAGTGTCATTTCGGCCATGTCCTCACCTTCCAGTGCCGCAAAGGCATTGACCTGAGGTTCAGGATGCTCCATCACCGCCTTGACGATCCGATAGGCGGTTTCCTCATCCAGCGAGGGAGAGGCGTGCATGGCCACACCAAAGGCCCAGGTGGTGTAGGCAGGAATACCTTCGGCAGCACCTTCCGGGATATCGACCACCGCGAGGTCCGGCATCTCGCTACGCAATGTTTCTGCCTGCTGTTGATCCAGTGACAGTACCGCGACATCAGTGAAGGTGGCGATATCCATGGTCGAGCCATCAAGACGCTTGCCAACTCCAGACTTGACGTAACCGGCAATGCGACCGTCCTTGATCGAATCCACCACATCCGTGGTCGAACCGCGCACGTATTCCGGTGTAATGCCCAGGGTCTCCAGCACCGCCTCGGTGGTTGTCTCGGTGGATGATCCGGTGATCCCGGGGTTGAGCCGTACGCCATCAAGCTCCGCCAGGCGGGAAACACCCGCATCCTGACGCAGCACTACATTCTGTGGTGCTACGGTATAGACCCACAGTAGGCGCGTATCCACTGGACGTGAGGCATAGTCTCCCTCACCGGCATACGCTTGATAGCCGGTATTGGTGGTCACCAGCCCCATGTCGATCTGATCACGGCTCAGGCGGCGCAGATTGTCGACCGTAGCCCCTGTCTCCGCTACGGAGGCATCAACGCTCTCGACGTGCTCGTTGATCAACTGATTGACAGCGACAAAGTAACCGTAATGACTGGAAGAGCTGGAAGTAGAGCCGATCAGCAGACGTTGTTGCGCCTCGACCGATGACACGCCGGCCAGCATGGCAATACTTGCCGCTACAGTGGCAATACGAAATTTCATGGCGTACTCCTGCCCTCGAGGGCTTGTTGTTGTGCCACAAGAGAAGTCGTGGGATTCGAGTCCTGCCCTCCCACAAGATGAACGACTCCAGCATGGTCGGCAGACTACGTTTTGACTATTGAATAGTTTTTAAAAAACGTTTTAATAAATTTATGAATCCCAGCATCAAGCAGCTTCAGGCCTTTGTCATCGTTTCTCGCTCTCGCAGTCTGGCGCAAGCCAGCGAACGACTGCACCTGTCACAGCCAGCCATCTCGATTGCGCTGAAGAACCTCGAGGAACAGGTCGGCGGCAAGCTGTTCAGCCGCGACGGGCGGCAGCTCAGCCTGACCCCGGAAGGACGCGACTTTCTCCCCACTGCCCAGCGCCTGCTGCAGGATTGGCAAGAGGCCTTCGATGATCTCGGTGCGCTGTTCTCCAAACAACGCGGCAAGGTCACCATCGCCGCTCTGCCGACCCTGGCTGCGGGCCTGGTGCCCGGTGTCATCGCCGAGTTTCACCGCCACTACCCACGCATCAATCTGAGCCTGCACGACGTGCTCGCCGATGAAGTCACCGGCATGGTGCGCGATGAGCGTGCAGACTTCGGACTATCGGTGCCCCCTCGAGATGCCGAGGACCTCGATTTCACTCCAATCATCGATGACCAGAACGTCGTGGTCTGCGCACAGGGTCATCCGCTGCTGGAGCACCGGGAAGTGGCCTGGCGATTGCTGGCGGATTACCCCTTCATCGGTATCCACCGCCAATCCAGCTCTCGCCAACAGATCGACCAGTTGATGGAAGATATCGGCTGTCGCCTGGATATCCTCTGTGACGCCAGCCAGATTGCCACCGTCGGGCGTATGGTCGCGGCGGGCCTCGGCATCAGCGTGTTGCCATCATTGAGTTTCCGCCAGATATCTCTGGACGGGCTTGATTATCGACCACTGGTCGAGCCTCGCTTGCCTCGCCATCTCGGTATCATCACCCGGCGCCATGCAGCCCTTTCTTCTGCCGCTGTCGCCCTGCTGGCAATGCTGCGCAGTGCGGCTTCCGACATGGAAGAGATCGCCACTGGATCCACTCGAGAAATCATCCCCCCCTCTACCTGAGCTACTGGCTACCCGACGCTTCTCCGCAAATCAGCTGCTTCCCTGTCGACATCATTACCGAGTCAGCTCGCCTCCAACCAGGGAGTTGCGGGTATCTCATCGGCAACGAGCCTGAATCCAGGCTCCCTACTAAAAGCACTGTGCACATACGACCTTTCCCACAGCCGAATAAGGCCCGGGACATGGACACCTATCCCGGAGCCCCCTAGGCTTTAGCCATGCCAAAAGAAACAATAAATTACACAGATGTCTTGCATGAAAACTTAACACAATCAATTACATGCACGGTTTCTGTCAACAATCTTTACACAACAACACCAGCCACCGGAACGGACTCTCCGAGTGAGCAGGAAATACAAAAGGACCGCCGCAATGACCAAACCATTCAAGAAGTACAAGCTCAACGATGACGTCACCCTTCAGATGGTGTCCTACACCGAAGAAATGATGGTCGCCAGACTGTGGTTTACCGGGAAGGGGTTCGAGGGCACACATCACCATTTCAATCAGGAAGCCAACATTGTCATCTCCGGAAAGTTCGAAGCGACCAACGGTGACCAGAAGGTCCTTCTGACCGCTGGCGACTCCGTTCTGGTGCACTCGGAAGACCCGCACAATCTGGAGTGCCTGACACCAACAGGCGAGATTCTGACCTGCTGGACACCTGCCAGAGCCGACATCATCGAAAAGTATGCCGAACGGGAAGAATAGTCCGCACAGCCTGTGTCTCCTTGCCTGCCTACTTCCCGCTGTTGATGCGGGATTGTTCAGAGCAGGGAGCCACCAGTTGTCCATGAGCTCTGCTTACGCAGGGAGCTCAACGCTCGACAGTGGTATCAACCTGATCGACGCGCTCTTGCGTTTCTGGAGATCTCAATGAGTTTCAAGAAGATGAATTTCAAGAAGATGCATTTCAAGAACAAAGGTGTCATCGCTGTCACGGCAGCCATCATCAGCGGGGCCTGTCTGGTCAGCAGCCAGGCCCTCGCCAGTCATCACTTCGAAACGACCTTCGTCCAGAAGAATCCGACCTTGAATCAGTCGGACAACTACGTCTTTGCTTCCGAACGCCCCGACCACACGGTGTTCGTCATGGATGTCAGCGTAACGCCCGAGGCTGGAGAGGGAGGCATCTTCTCAACCGACGCCCTCTACAACATCCACGTCTCCAGTGACGAGACCTTCGAGACAGGGCATACCTTTACCCTCGACTTCAATGAAGATAACCAGTTCACCGTCTATCAGTCAGAGACTCCCAACGGAGATGTCGGTACTGTCGGTGACGAAATCGGCGAAGGCACTATCGGCGAAGCCAGCGAATTGTCCGGTGGTATCAAGGTCTGGGCCGGCGCCATCCAGGACCCCTTCTACGGGAACTCTCCCAGCCTGGGCCTGTTGCGTGCTCAACTCAATGCTGGCCAGCCCTACAACCCCGATATCTGGGCACAGGCCGAAGGCACCAGTATCTTCGTAGGTCGCAAGGCCGGTTCCATCGTCCTCGATGTGCCGAATTCAATGCTCGGCTCCACCACCCGCACCTTCATGACCACGTCGATCCCACAGGGCGATGGCTGGCGTCAGGTGCAATACTCAGCCAACCCACTGTTCTCACATATCATGCTGTTCGAGAACGAGGCTCTGAAAGTGAGCCATGATCGTAGTCGTCCGAACATGCAGAATGCCATCAAGCCCATCGTCGCAGCGCGTGTCTCTCGCGCCGCCACTCTGGCCGACTCACAGGAAGACCCCATCAAGTACGGCAATGAGGTTGCCGATATGCTGGTACCGGACGTGCTGACCTATGAAACAGGAACGCCTGCAACATACAGCGCCGCCGAGCGCAACGGCCGCCCACTGGATGATGATGCCATGAGCGAAGTGCTGACCATGCTGCTGGGCACGCCAACGGACCAGAAGATCGAGAATCCGAAGCTGTACACCGAGTCCTTCCCCTATGTGATACCGGTGTCCGTGGAATGATCGCGACACAACGCGAGTCATGATGATCTGGCGGTGGTGGGGTCCCCACTGCCGCCCCTTCCAGATTTCTTGTTACCCGAGGGAGCAGCCTTGTTCTCAGTCGCGTCATTCCCAACACTCCTTCGTTCCCCACCTTCCTTTCGCCTGTTGCGCCAGAGCTTCATCACATCAACGGCCCGCGTCATCACATCATCCATTCGACCAGGCTGCCTGACGGGCTGCTGTGTTGCCCTACTTCTGGCTCCAGCGGCATATGCCCATGAATTCTGGCTGGTACCACACGACGGTATTACCCACGAGGGCAAGCGAGTCGTCTTCGAACTGCGAATCGGCCCGACCTGGCCTGGAGTGCAGACACCCCGTATCCCCGATCTTGTCAGCTGGTTTCAGGCCAGGGATGTCGAGGGTACGCGCGAGGTTGATGGTCGAGAAGGCGCTCTCGCGGTGGGCAACATCACCGCTCGAGCCCCCGGTTCGCTGGTGGTCGCCATGCGCACCAACTCCGCCTCAACCGAGTTGCCTGGCGACGAGTTCAATCAATATCTCGAGGAAGAAGGCCTGAATAACGTCCTTGCACTGCGTGAGAAGTTTGGACTGATGGACGCTCCGGGACGCGAGATATTCTCGCGCTGTGCCAAGAGCATCATCCTCGTTGATGAGCAGAGTCAGGGCTACGACCAACAGATGGATCTTCCGCTGGAACTTGTCCCGCGCACCGATCCGCTGCATGCCAGCACACAGGTGCCTCTTGATCTGCAGCTGCTGTTCCACGGACAGCCACTGGCAGGCGCGCTGGTCAAGGCCCAACTCAAGGCAGACCCTGTCGTCGAGCTGACCGCCAGATCGAATGCTCAGGGCATGGTGTCATTTGATCTGATGGAGCCCGGGCTATGGCTGTTCAACGCCGTGCACATGGAACCAAGCGGCGACGACAGCGCCGACTGGGAGAGCCTGTGGAGCTCTCTGACCATCGACCTGACCGATCAATTTGACCAGGCCAACTGATTCACCTTGAGCAACTCATTTACCTTGACCAACCTGGGAACCCGCACCCCATGAAGACGCCTTTCCGTTCCATTACGATGTTTCAGCCCCTGATGTGGCTCGCTCTGCTGCTGATAAGCAGTTACGCCGAAGCTCACACCGGCCTGGGTGGAGGCTGGCTACACCCGCTCTCGGGACTCGACCACCTGCTGGCCATGCTTGCCATAGGTGCGTGGAGCTGTCAGATGGGCGGACGGGCCATCTGGATCGTGCCCAGCGCCTTTGTAGGCAGTATGATTCTCGGCGGACTGCTGGGGTTCCAGCAGATCAATCTCCCCGGAGTGGAACTGGGAATAACGCTTTCCGTTGTACTGCTCGGCCTGGCCATCGGCCTGGAAAGAACCTTTCCGGTTGTCATCGCCGCTCTGGCAGTGGGTATCTTCGGCCTTTTTCATGGATACGCCCACGGCTATGAAATGCCGGTCATGGACAACAAGCTGACCTATACCCTCGGCTTCGTCGCCACCACCGTCACCCTACATGTGGTGGGGGCCATGACCGCCCTGCTGTTGCTCAAGCTCTCCAGTGGAAGTCACATCCTGCGCCTGCTGGGATGGGCCTGTGCCTTGAGCGGAGCCTGGCTGATGTTCCAGCTTTATCAGTAACCACTCTTCTCCCGGCCATCAACCGATGGCCGGGAGCTCCGGCGATGGAATACATTCGCCCCTTCCATTGGTCACCGGGATATGGCTAGCTCCATATTCATCTTCATCCTCAGCCTTGCCCTTTCGGGAGTGACTTCATGGACGTTCAACTCTGGCTGGCGTTTGTCGCCGCCTCCACCGCCTTGTTGTTGATTCCCGGCCCCACGGTGCTGCTGGTGTTGAGCTATGCCCTGAGTCAGGGTCGAACCGTGGCGCTGGCCACTGTGGCGGGAGTATCGCTGGGAGACCTGCTGGCGATGTGTGCCTCCCTTGCTGGGCTGGGGGCGGTGGTCATGACATCAGCCACCGTATTCACGGCACTGAAATGGCTGGGCGCCGTCTATCTGGTCTACCTGGGTATCAAGCTGTTTCGCAGTGCTTCCACAGCCAGCCCCAACGACCTGACCCAGACGAGCGGAGCTTCGGCACGCAAGGTGTTTACCCATGCCACCATCGTGACCGCGCTGAATCCCAAGTCCATTGCCTTCTTCATTGCCTTCGTGCCCCAGTTCATCACGCCGGGGAATGCTCTGTTGCCCCAGTTCATGGTACTGACCGGTACCTTTGTCGGCCTGGCTGCCATCAACGCCCTGGCCTACGCGCTACTCGCTGACAAGCTGCGTCGCCGTATCGCCCGGCCAGCGGTAATGGCAGCCCTGTCCCGCTTCAGTGGCAGTGCTCTGGTGGTCATGGGCATTGCCACGGCGACTCTCAAGCGCTCTTCGCCTTGAACAGATCATGATCCTCAGTATCGATATCCACCACACGGAGATCCATGGCGCGGCGCTGGTGTGCCATCGAGACGATACTGCCGACGATGATCAGACAAGGTGATGGCAAGGGATTGTCTCGCAACTGCTCCGGCATATCGGCGAGCGTCCCCACCAGACTCTGCTGTTCGGCAAGGCTGGCGTTGGCCACCAGCATCACCGGCCATTCGTCAGCCAGCCCGGCACCGCGTAGTCCTCGACAGATCGCCTCCAGTTTGTTGAGCCCCATATAGAACACCAGCGTCTCGTCCTCACGTGCCAATGCCGTCCAGTCCGGCTCACCACCTTCCCGACATTGCTGGGCCGTAATCAAGCGCAACGTCTGGGCGTGAGAGCGATCGGTCAACGGTATCCCCATGGCTGCACAGGCGCTCGAGGCTGCCGTGATACCAGGTACGATCTCACTGGACACGCCGGCATCATCGAGTGCCGCCAGTTCCTCGCCCATTCGGCCGAACACCCCAGGGTCACCGCCCTTGAGACGCACCACCCTCCTGCCCTGCCGTGCCAGGCTGACCAGACGCTGGCCGATTTCCTCCTGGGCCACGCTATGGTGGCCGCGGGCCTTGCCCACATAATGGCGTTCGACGTGAGCCGGAATCATCGCCAGTACCTCGTCGCCAACCAGTCGATCGTAGACCACCGCATCGGCCCGTTGCAGGCAACGCCATGCTTTCAAGGTAAGTAGATCTCCTGCTCCACTACCGGCACCGACCAGGTACACCCTGCCCTGCACCGGCCTGGATGCACCGTCGGCCTCTCCGCTGGTACTGCCCGACAAGCCCCGGTGCAGATGTCCCTCGAAGCGCTTCTCCAGTCGCAGAGCCTGGCGTGCGACACTGGCCGCCAGCTTCATCAGGCGACGCTGCATGAACACTCCCCCAGACCACGGCGGGCGCTCTACGGACGCCTGAGGCTCAAACGGCGAGGGCTTGCGTTGTATCACCGATAGCAGCGTTCGCATGGCTCTTTTCCTCTTCAAGCAGTGATTTGAGTTCAGGGATACAACTACCGCACTGTGTGCCGCAGGCCAGGCGTGCGCCCAGCGCCTCGATACTGTCGTCTCCCTGGCGAATGGCCCCGACAATCGAGGCACGGCCAATCTGGTGGCAGCTGCACACTATCGGGCCCTGGTGGGCAGTCCCATCATTGCAGGCCGCCAGCACTCGACGGCGCTGTTCATCGGTCAATGGTTGCCCGGAGATAGCGTCACCCAGACGCTGGCCGATCCAGCCCAGGCCCGGAAGCTCCGTGACGGGACCCACCATCAGCCACCAGCGCAGGCGCCCCTCCTCGATCCCCGCGGCACGCAAACGCTCGGCGCTGGGGTCATCCGCCAGTGGCCCTGCCGGTACCGGCAGCATCTTCGCCAACCACTCTCGCCAGTCACGCTGCTCGGCTCGGGGTTCTCCGGCCATCTGCCAACACACGCCTTGCTCGAGAGGAATACGCGTCCAGTAGCTGCTGTCATCACGTACTGCCGCGCCGAGTTGGGCATCCAACTGGTGATCCAGTACCAGACTGGCCTCCCAGGTGATCGGTAGAGAGGTGATTCTGACGGCTCCGTGCTTGGACTCAGGCTGACCGGACAGGGGGTCGGTCAGCCCTCGAAACAGGCTGCCGCTGAGCGCAGCACCGCTGAAGCGATCCGTCCAGTGGATGGGGACAAACAACTCTCCACGCCGCTGGGCGGGCGAGACTCTTACCCGGGCCCGCATCTCGCCGGTGGCCGAGACAATACGCGCCAGCCCCCGATCCACCAGCCCATGCTCACGCGCATCCTCCTCGTGTACTTCGACGAATGGCTCCGTGCGATGGTTCATCAAGCGCGCCGACCGACCGGTACGAGTCATGGTGTGCCACTGATCACGGATCCGTCCCGAATTGAGCCTCAAGGGGTAGTCATTGCACAGTGACTGTTCAGGCCCTCTGGGCTGCACCGGCCACAGGCGGGCGCGGCCGTCCGCGGTGATGAAACGACCATCCTCGAACAATCGAGCGGTCCCCAGTGGCGCCTTCGCGGTAACCGGCCACTGGATGGGGCTCAGGGCGTCATAGGCAGCACGGTCCAGCTCCGCCAGCGCCGAGATGTTGAACAGCCGACGCTGATGCTCTGCGTCGTTCTCGAAACCCGAGAGCTGCGCATGCTCGGTGAATATCTGATACGGATGCGAGTAATCGAAGGCCTCGCCAAAGCCGAGACGCCTGGCGACCTCGCTGATGATCCACCAGTCGTGCCGCGCCTCCCCCGGAGGTGGCAGCATTCCACGCTGGCGCGAGATCCGCCGTTCGGAGTTGGTGACAGTACCGTCCTTTTCCGACCACCCACTGGCAGGCAGGACGATATCGGCCATTTCGACCAGGGCTGTATCCGTCATGCACTCGGAGACGATCACCAATGGACAGCGCTCAATGGCGGCGCGCACACGATTGGCATCCGGCAGGCTGACCAGAGGGTTGGTGGCCATGATCCACAACGCTCTGATCTCACCGCGCTCGATAGCTTCGAACAGCTCAACGGCCTTGTAACCAGGCGCTTCGGGCAGAGTCGGCGTCAGTTCAGGCGTCGACCAGAAGCGAGTCACGCGATCGATGGCTCCGGGGCTATCGTAATCCATGTGGGCCGCCAGTTGATTGGCCAGCCCCCCCACTTCACGACCGCCCATGGCATTGGGCTGGCCGGTGATCGAAAAGGGCCCGGCACCGGGCAGCCCGATCTTGCCCCCGGCCAGATGGCAGTTGATGATCGACTGGCACTTGTCGGTGCCGCTGGTCGACTGGTTGATCCCCTGGGAGTACAGCGTGACCACATGCAGCTGGCTGGAAAACCAGTAATAGAAGGTTTCGAGGCGCTCGGCATCGACATCACAATCCGCCGCCAACGACTCGATATCCGACACCGCCTCCCGCGCCGCTGCCAGAGTCTCATCGAAGCCATTGGTATGGCGTTGCAGATAGACCGGGTCAAGCCGTCCTCTGTCTGCCATCCAGGTGAGCAAACCATTGAACAGACGCGCATCGGAGCCGGGGCGAATACCGAGATACAGGTCTGCCAACTCGCAGCTGTCAGTCACGCGGGGATCGATGACTACCACTCGCATCAGCGGGTTGCGAGCCTTGGCGACACGTAACCGCTGGAATAGAACCGGATGGTTCCAGGCCAGATTGGAGCCCACCAACACGACCAGTTCGGCCTCTTCCAGATCCTCATAGTTGCACGGCACCGCATCGGTACCGAAGGAGCGTTTATAGGCCGCCACCGCCGACGCCATGCACAGCCTTGAGTTGGTATCCAGATGCGGCGTGCCCAGGAAGCCCTTGAACAGCTTGTTGGCAACGTAATAGTCCTCGGTCAACAATTGGCCCGAGAGATATCCCGCCACAGCCGTATCACCATGCTCAGCACGTATCGCCTGAAGACGAGATGCCGTCTCGGACAGCGCAACCTCCCAGTCAACAGGCCGACCATCGACCCTCGGCTCGAGCAGACGGCCATGATCACCCAGGGTTTCCGCCAGAGCCGAGCCCTTGACGCACAACCGCCCGAAGTTGGCCGGGTGATCACTATCGCCTTCCACATCCACCATGCGGCCCTGCTCAAGGCGCGCCTTGACGCCACACCCCACGCCACAGTACGGGCAAGTGGTCCGCTCCTTCAGGTGGTCATCGGGTTGCTGCCGGGGCTGTGCCATAGGTACCTCCATCACTGCCAACAGAAGCCGGAAACACGACGCCCACCCTCATCAGAGCCTGTATCGGTCTGTCGAGGATGGGCGTCGTTGCCGGATAGGGAAGCCGACAATGGCCTCACCTGGTCAACATTGTTGAAGCAAACCTTGTGCCAGGTAATGGTCAATGCAGCATCTCAGCAGACTTCAGCCCTCCAGGCCCCATAGCGCCTTCGCTGCACCGCACCATCAGCCAGCATCTCATCATCCAGACGCACCACAAGGGTGCGACTTTCCACCTATAGACAGGGGGCCTTCCGCTCCTGACTCCTGACTCCTGACTCCTGACTCGTAGCTCGTAGCTCGTAGCTCGTAGCTCGTAGCTCGTAGCTCGTAGCTCATCCAACCCTGGAACATATCTTGCAACGCAAGCGGTATATGTTCGAACAAGGCGATCTACCCCCATGCCCCAGCCCCTGAAAGTTCTGCTGGTCGACGATGAGATCGTGCGCGCCGCCATGGTCGAGGAAGCACTGGCCAGCGAAGGCCATGCAGTGGTCTGCCGACTGGCCAACCCGACCAGCCTCAATGACATGGTCGCCCGTCACCAACCCGACGTGGTGATCATTGATATGGAATCCCCGGACCGTGACACCCTCGACAGCATGGCGTTACTGCATCGCGAGAACCCTCGCCCGGTGGTGTTCTTCGCCGATCAGCATGATTCCGATGCACTGCAATCCGCCGTCAAGGCCGGTGTCAGCGCCTATGTCGTCGATGGTCTGGTACCGAGCCGCGTGAAGTCGGTGATGGATGTGGCGATTGCCCGTTTCGAATCCTTCCAGTCCATGCGCCTCGAACTCGACCGCGCCCGTAATCAGCTAGCCGACCGCAAGCGCATCGAGCGCGCCAAGGGACTGTTGATGAAACACCAGAGCTGCGATGAAGAGCAGGCCTACCGCATGCTGCGCAAGCTGGCCATGGATCGCGGTCAGCGTATCGGCGAAGTCGCCGGCAATGTCATCGATATCCTCGAGCAGCTGTCCCCCGGCCAACAGGAGAAAGGAAAATGAGCGACACCAACCTGTCCACCATGGCAACGGCTGCGCCGATAATCCCCATACCGGAGTTGTCATCCCTGAGTCTGGGCTTCATCCCGCTATTGGATGCTGCGTTGCTGGTGGTTGCCCGCGAAGGGGGTTTCTTCATGGCCGAGGGTGTCGATGTCAGTCTGTCACGTGAAAACGCCTGGTCGACACTACGTGACAAGGTGGCAGCGGGAATGCTGGATGGCGCTCATATGCTGGCGCCCATGCCGCTGGCAATGAGTCTGGGTCTGGCACGTGCCCCCTGCGAAACCCTGGCACCAGTCGTACTCAGCCGTCATGGCAACACCCTGGTACTCTCCGAGCGCTACGCTGAGGGCATGCCTTCACCAGGCCAGACTTCTCCCACCGACAACGCCCACCGATTGCGCCAGTATCTCGACCAGCGTCGGCAGACTGGTGCACGAGTTCCGGCACGCCTGGCCATGGTCTATCCCTGGAGCTGTCAGCACCTTTTGCTACGCCAATGGCTGACACTCGGCGATATCGATCCCCAGTCCGGAGTGGAACTGGTGGCACTTCCACCACCACGCATGGTCGATGCCCTGCGCGAAGGTCAAATCGATGGGTTCTGTGTGGGAGAGCCCTGGGGGAGTCTTGCCCAGCACCGCGGTCTCGGTCGCATTGTCGCGCGTGGCGCCGACCTGATGCCGGGTCACCCCGAGAAAGTGTTGGGTGTCACGGCCTCCTGGGCAAGGCGCTACCCGGCGACACTGGCGGCCCTGATCCGTGCATTACGGGCAGCAGCCAACTGGCTCAACTGCGAAGTCGATGCCCCTCAACGCACCCTCGAGTGGCTGGCATTGCCTCCATACCTTGACCACAGCATCCAACATCTCGACCAGCAGACGCTCAGCAGTGACATCGCCGACCTGCGCCTGGGAGATGCGCTACGTCCGAATCTACCTGACTTCACCACACTGGCCGGTCAGATGCAGGACCTGCTGGGACAACAAGGGCGTCAGATCGACTCGCCCACAGTGGAACAGTGCTACAGCGCTGTGCACTTTGATGCCGCAACGCACCAATGAAGTGCCAAACGCTCTTTCCGCTTCCATGACTCGCCTACAGAACGAATTCAACATCATGATATTCATCAACTTTATGAATTATGGCCCGTAACTTGACTGGTACTTGAGCAGTAACGGCCATCACAGCCGAGCGGTCAACGGCGATCGCAATTCCCCGGACAAAGACGTCCTGGCATGCCTCCAGCGGTGGAGCGTCATGCCGGACGTCTTTTTCGTTTATGGAGACTGACCGTGACCCATCCCAAGCACATATCTCATCGACACGCACCACATCAGAGATCGCCACATCAGCGATCACCACACCCGCATCTGGTCATCGTCGGCTATGGCATGGCTGCTCACCGGCTGATCGAGACATTGCGCCGCATGCCCGGCGCTCCCCAGCGGATCACCGTGATCGGCGAGGAGCCCCAGGCAGCCTACAACCGCATCATGCTGTCTCCCTGGCTTGCTGGCGAGATCGACACCGCCGGGCTCACTCTGGCTCATGCCGAACACAGCGACGGTCCACTGCTCATCCGTCGCTGTGGCCAGACGGTAGTGGCCATCCACCGTCAGCAGCAATGGCTGGAATGTGATAACGGCGAGATCATCCACTACGACCATCTGGTATTGGCGACAGGCTCACGCCCGGCAATGCCCGAGGTCCCCGGTATTGATCTCAAAGGGGTCTATGGCTTTCGTGACCTGGCAGATGCCGAGGCACTAGCCACCGACGCCGATCAGGGCGGTCAGGCGGTTGTGGTCGGCGGCGGCCTGCTGGGTCTGGAAGCCGCCGAGGGACTTCGCAAGCGCGGCATGCAGGTCACCGTGTTGCAGCGCAGCCCGCGCTTGATGAACCGACAACTGGATGACACCGCGGCAGGCATGCTTGCCGAGGAACTGATGGGGCGCGGCATCCGCCTGCATACCGGAGCACAGATCGCCGAGATCATCGGCGATGAGCATGGCAAAGCCTGCGGCGTACACCTTCAGGGCCAGCAGACTCCCCTGCCTGCGCAGGTTGTGGTGATCACCACCGGCATCACTGCCAATGTTGAACCCGGACGCAGTGCTGGACTCGCCTGCGATCGCGCCTTACTGGTCAACGACCAACTACTGACTTCGGATCCACATATCTCTGCCCTGGGCGAGTGCTGCCAGTTCGAGCAGCATACCTATGGCCTGGTCGAGCCGATCTGGCACCAGGTCGAGGTGCTGGCTCTGCGCCTGTGTGGCACACCAGGCAATCCCTACCACGAAGCCAGTTGCGCCACTCGCCTGAAGATATCCGGTATCTCGCTGTTTGCCTTCGGACCCACCAAGGCCCGGCCCGAACATGAAGTATTGACCTACCGGGACAGCGAACAGGCGGAATATCGACGCCTCCTGCTCACCAACGGCCGTCTGGTTGGCGCCGTGCTGTACGGCGACACCCGAATGGGCCCATGGCTCTTCGAGCTCGCTCAGCAACGCCTATCGCTGGTATCCGTGCGTCATTCACTACTGCTTGGCCAGGCCGATACCGAGGCATTGATGGCCGAACAGTCCGCGACAGACAACTCTCCAGACCACCAGAAGCTCTCCAGGGAGGCCGCATGATGACCAGTCCTACCCCCTCGATTCCTCACAATGACAATCATAATGACAATGCGCGCCCGACACTGATCGTGATCGGCAATGGCATGGTTGGCCACCATCTGGTCGAACAACTGGTCGAGCGCGAGGCCCACCAGCAATACCGCATTCTGGTGTTCGGTGAGGAGCGTCACCTGGCCTATGACCGCGTGCATCTGTCCGAGTACTTCAGTGGTCGCGATGCCGAGTCACTGTCCCTGTCGACCAGGTCGTATTACGCCGAGCACGATATCGAGTTGCACCTTCATGAAGCGGTGACTGCCATCGACCGCAGCACTCGCGAGGTCGTCACCGACAACGAACGCCATGCCTTCGACCGTCTGGTGCTGGCCACCGGCTCCTGGCCTTTCGTGCCACCGATTCCCGGCAACGACGCCGATGGCTGTCTGGTCTACCGCACGCTGGAGGACCTCGATGCCATCCGCGAGGCTGCTGTCCAGGCCACCACCGGCGTGGTTGTCGGCGGTGGCCTGCTGGGACTGGAGGCTGCCAATGCCCTACGTGGGCTCGAGCTGGATACCGCCGTGGTGGAGTTTGCACCGCGGCTGATGCCGATGCAGGTCGACGCCCAGGGAGGTGAGCTGTTACGCGAGAAGATCGAGGGACTCGGCGTCCAGGTACTCACCGAGCGTGCCACCCAGCGCATCGAACCCGGTGAGACCAGCCGCCTGCGCATGGTGTTCCAGGACGACAAGGTGCTGGAGACCGACCTGATCGTGTTCTCGGCCGGCATCCGCCCTCGCGACCAACTGGCCCGGGATTGTGGTCTGGAAATCGGTGAGCGCGGTGGTGTGGTGATCGACGATCACTGTCTGACCAGCGATCCGGCGATCCTTGCCGTGGGCGAAGTGGCACTATGGAACCACAGCATCTTCGGGCTGGTAGCGCCGGGCTATCAAATGGCCAAGGTAGCCGCTGACACTCTGACCGGCGGCGGCAGTGCCTTCACCGGTGCCGACATGAGCACCAGACTCAAGCTGCTGGGGGTCGATGTCGGCGCCATCGGCGATGCCCACGGCGACCGCACTCCCGGCGCCAGGCAGTTCCGCTATTTCGACCAACTCAAGCAGGTCTATCGCAAACTGGTGGTGTCCAGCGATGGTCGCAGACTGCACGGTGCCATGCTGGTCGGCGACAACGCCGGCTATGACACCCTGATGCAGTATTTTGCCAACGGCCTGACGCTTCCCGATGACCCCGCCGCGCTGATCCTGCCCAGCAGCGAGGGAGCCCCGGCTCTGGGTCCGGATGCGTTGCCGGACAGCGCCACCATCTGCTCCTGCCACAATGTCACCAAGGGCGCGATCAGTGCAGCCATCGACAATGGCTGCACTGACCTCGGCACGCTCAAGGGCACGACGAAAGCCAGCACTGGCTGTGGCGGATGTGCCGCCCTGCTGAAGAATGTCTTCGATCATGAGCTGTCCGCGCGTGGCATGGAAGTCGATACCGCGCTCTGCGAGCACTTCACGCATACCCGCCAGGAGTTGTACGACATCGTTCGTGTTGAAGGCATCAAGACCTTCAGCGAACTGATGGAAAAGCACGGCAAACATCTCGACGATGGCATGCCCAGTCTCGGCTGCGATATCTGCAAGCCCGCAGTGGCCTCGATTCTGGCCTCCTGCTTCAACGAACCGATCACCGATGCCACGCATATTTCGTTGCAGGACACCAACGATACCTTCATGGCCAATATGCAGAAGAACGGTACCTATTCGGTGGTACCAAGGATTCCCGGCGGCGAGATCACTCCCGACAAACTCATCGCGCTGGGCGAGGTGGGTCGCAAGTACAACCTCTACACCAAGGTGACCGGCGGCCAGCGCATCGACCTGTTCGGCGCACGCCTGGAGGACCTCCCCGCCATCTGGGGAGAGTTGATCGCCGCCGGCTTCGAGACCGGACATGCCTACGGCAAGTCCACACGCACCGTGAAGTCCTGCGTCGGCAGCGCCTGGTGCCGCTACGGTGTCCAGGACAGTGTCGGCATGGCGATTCGCCTGGAGAATCGCTACAAGGGCTTACGCTCACCACACAAGCTCAAGTTCGCGGTCTCCGGGTGCACTCGTGAGTGCGCCGAGGCGCAGAGCAAGGACATCGGAGTGATCGCCACCGAGCACGGTTGGAACCTCTATGTCTGCGGCAACGGCGGCATGCGCCCACGCCATGCCGAACTGTTTGCCACCGATCTCGACGATGTGACATTGATCCGTACCATCGACCGGATACTGATGTTCTACATCCGCACCGCCGACCGTCTGCAACGCACCTCGGTATGGCGCGAGAACCTCGAGGGAGGTCTCGACTACCTCAAGGAAGTGATTCTCGACGACAGCCTCGGCCTCGGCGAGGAGCTCGACCGCCAGATGCAGACGGTGATCGACAACTACGAGTGCGAGTGGGCCAATGCGCTCTCTGATCCCGAGAAACTCAAGCGTTTCCGCAGCTTCGTCAATGATCGACGCCCCGACCCGGACATCATCGTTACCGAAGAGCGTGGCCAGCCCAGACCTGCGCATCGCTCAGCATCGGCATGATGCGCCGGAACTGCATGACACCTCGTCTCAACCTCAACAATACGTTGGCCCAACTTCAGGAGTCTTCCCATGACCACATCCTCTACCGCCCCCAGCGTCCAGACCTGGCAGCTTCTCTGTCAACACGATGATCTGGTCGCCAATTCCGGCATCGCAGCCTGGCTGGAGACCGCCGATGGCCCCTGCCAGGTGGCGCTGTTCTACCTGCCCGGACGTTCGCCGGAACTGTATGCCATCGATCACCATGATCCGCTGGCGGGTGCCAATGTCATTGCCCGCGGCATCGTCGGCGATGTCCAGGGTGAGCCGGTGGTCGCCTCTCCCCTCTACAAGCAACACTACCGACTGGCCGATGGACAATGTCTGGAAGAGCCGCGGGTCATGCTGCGCAGCTGGCCGGTGGCCTTCGATGGAAACGCTGTCAGGGTCGCAGTCTAGCAGGACGGAGGGAGCCGGCGCCCACGGCTCCCCTCATGCTGTTCGTTCTCGCCCCATGGCTGGATCATGGGTCACCATACTCGACACGAAAAAACATGCAGAAACGCTAAAGTTGTTGAGTTCGCCCTTGCAGCATCGGCATGATGGTCCATGCTGTAGACAAACAAGGGCACTGACTCCCCCAAACAGAGTCAAAGGGATATGCCCTTGATTCCCTTCCCACCAACACAAGGAGAACCTCTCTTACGCACGACGACACCTGCAGGCTGTCACATCCCTGACATCTTGCGCTGACAGTGTCGACATCGAGGCGTCATGTTGACGCCCAAGGTGACAATCAGGAGAGCTGTGCCGATGGTACGCATCGACAAGAAGGCCACCCGACTGTACGTGCTGGACACCAATGTCCTGATCCACGACCCCGCTGCGCTCTATCAGTTCGATGAGCACGAAGTGGTCATCCCCATGACCGTGCTCGAGGAGCTCGACAAGCACAAGAACGGAATTCGCGAAATCGCTCGTACCGCCCGGCAAGTCAGCCGGACCCTCTCTGACCTCACTGCCAACGTGGACATCGCCCAGATTCGTCAGGGCATCCCCATCCAGCGTGCCGCTGGCCCCGAAGGACGTCTCCGCCTGCTGTGCTACAGCGATCTGGCGGCTCCCGACAACCTTGATGACTCACCCGACAACCGTCTGCTCGGCGAAACCTGTCGCCTGCGTGACGAACGCCCCGATGCCTCGGTGATTCTGGTCACCAAGGACATCAACCTGAGGGTCAAGGCGGCCGCTCTCGGCGTTCCGGTTGAGGACTACCTGACCGACCGAGCCTTCGACGACACCGATGTAATGACCGATGGTGTCAAGGTCTACCCGGATGCCGGCCATGACCTGTGGGATGAGCTGGCCATGGAAGTCAAGGTCGAGCGCGAGGATGACCGGGTCATCTATCGTCTCAAGGGCGACATTCCGCAGGACTGGCATCTGGGCATGCTGGTCGCAGACCATCCGCAGGAAGCCAGTTTCGAGGCCATCGTACGCGAGATGTCACCGAACCAGGCCACTCTCGAACTGTTGACCAACTACCGTCACGGCGCCAGTGTGTGGGGCGTACATGCCCATGACAGCCGCCAGAACTTCACCCTCAACCTATTGATGGATGATGATATCGATCTGGTCACCGTGGCCGGCAGTGCGGGTACCGGCAAGACCTTCATGACCCTTGCCGCCGCTTTCCAGCAGACCCTCGACAGCAAGCGCTTCGAGCGGATCGTGTTCACCCGGGCACCCATCTCGATGAGTGAGGATATCGGTTTTCTGCCGGGCACCGAAGAGGAGAAGATGTCTCCCTGGATGGGCGCCTTCCACGACAACATGGACAACCTGCTGCGTGACGAGCATGACGGCAGCTCGACCTGGAACCAGGACGCCACTCGTCAGTTGCTGGGATCAAGAGTGCAGATCCGTGCTCCCGGCTTCATGCGGGGGCGTACCCTCAATGACACCTTCCTGATCATTGACGAGGCACAGAACTTCACACCCAAACAGCTGAAGAGTCTGGTCACTCGTGCCGGACGCAATACCAAGATCGTGTGTCTGGGCAATGTCGGCCAGATCGACACCCCCTACCTCACCGCCAATACCTGCGGCATGGCAGCCCTGGTACAGAACTTCCGACACTGGCCGCATGCCGGTCATGTCACCCTGCAGAGCGTCGAGCGTTCGCGCCTCGCCCTGGCTGGTGAAGAACTGCTCTGACAGTCCATGAACTGACCCGACTCCATCCACCTGAACAACACCCCCAGCCATCACGGCTGGGGGTGTTGTGTAGAACCTCTTGTGTCAGGATCGGTCATCACGATTGACGACGTCCTCGATCAGCCTTTCCTCCTCGCTGCGAGGCTCTTTTTCCAGCATCGCCATGGCATCCGAATACAGACAGATGTAGGTGCGGCAGGACGCACAATGGACCTTCTCGTCCGGATTGTGCGTGCTCGGCACACGCATGTTATGGCTACCACATACTGGACAGGGCTTCGGAAGACGTAGATTCTCACTCAAAGACATGCTTATCACCTCCTCCTCTCGAACCTTGAGGCACTCCAGCCGACTTCAAGGCACGAGCGTCCGGCATTTTCATCAAGCGAAGTCTACTGCAGCATCAAGCGAGACCTACTGCGCCAGACGTGATGTCATCCATTCACCGATATCGGCGATCTGCTGCGGACAGACCGCATGGGCCATCGGATACTGACGATAATTGGCGGTGTAGCCGAGCGTCTCCAGGCGCGCATGGGCAGCGCGTCCAAGGGCTTCGGGGACCACAGGGTCCATATTGCCGTGATGTATCTCGATCGGCAGCCCGCGGTTGGCCTCTGCCAGCGAAACGGAGTCTGCCGTGGCAAGGTAGGTCGACATGGCCAACAGGCCGCCCAGCGGCTGATCAAGGCTCAATGCCGCTTCATAGGCCACGGCACCGCCCTGGGAGAAGCCAGCCAGCAGAATCCGGCGGCTATCGATACCGGCCGCAATCTGCTCGCGAATGATGGCCTGGATGCGTTGAGCTGAGCGACGCAACTGTTCCTCATCAACGCGGCGGTCGAGGCTCATCTCCAGAATGTCGTACCAGGCCGGCATGACCATGCCGCCATTGACCGTCACCGCCAGCCGAGGGGCATGGGGCATGATGAAACGCACCTGGGCGTAGTCGGGGCGCGGCATCATCTGCGCCACCGGCTCGAAGTCATGGCCATCGGCTCCCAGGCCGTGCAGGATGATCATACAGGCGTCGGCAGGCGCGCCACCGGTCGGGTTGATGACGATCTGGTCGTTGTCGCTCATGGTTGTCTCGTGGCTCTGGTCGATAGACTCAAGGGGCGATGGCTTTCAGCAAGCCATTGAAATCGAGACGACACAGTAGCGCAAATGGCCGTGCCTTCGCGAGCCCCTCCCTCAACCGCCAAAAGGCCAGATGAGCGGCGTCAACCCAACTACCACAACCGCCGTAAGCAGGTTCAGCGGACCGCCCAGACGCAGATAGTCGCCGAGTCGATATCCCCCGGGTCCCATGACCATCAGATTGGTCTGGTAACCGATCGGTGTCAGAAAGCTTGCCGAGGCAGCGAACATCACAACCACCACAAAGGGCATCGGGCTGACACCGAGGTGTTCAGCCCCGGACATGGCAATCGGAAAGGTGATTACTGCGGCGGCATTGTTGGTCACCAGCGAGGTCAGTGTCGCCACCACGATATAGGTGCCGATCAGCAACAGCCATGGCTGATTGCCGACAATCGCCAATAGACTCCCGGCCACTGCGGATGCCGCACCGGAGCTGTCGAGGGCCGCCCCGAGACCGAAGGACGCGGCGATGGTGAGCAACACCTGGGTATCGAGACTGCGGCGCGCGCCGGCGACGCTCACACAACCACTCAGCAGGGTTGCCGCCGCCCCCAGCATGGCGGCATTCATCATGCTCATCACACCGCTGGTGGCAAGTACCACCACGGCCGCCAGAATCCCCCAGGCGCGAATGGCACGCTCATGCACTGGACGCGCCGCACCATCCAACTGACTGATGAGCAGGAAGTCCCGCGATTGACGATGACGCTCGATGAAAGCCGGGCGCGCTTCCAGCAGCAGCACATCAGCCGGCTGCAGACGAATCTGACCGAGATTACCGGATACCCGCTCACCACTCCGACAGACGGCCAGCACTGCTGCCCCGTACTGGGTGCGAAAATGGCCATCACGAATACGCTGGCCGATGAACTGGCACTGATCGGAGACCACCGCCTCGACCAGGCGCCGCTCCCGGAACTCCTTCTCGAGATTCGACATGCCCTGGCTCGAGGGGATGAGTCCACGCAACTGCTGCAGTTCCACAGCGCCACCGGCGGTGCCGGCAAACACCAGACGATCACCGCCCTTGAGACGCTCACCAGGCCCGACAACGCTGACCACGTTACCGCCACGCTCGATCTCGACCAGGAACAGCTCGCTCAAGTGACGCAGTCCGGCCTCTTCCACCGTGTTGTCGACCAACGGGCCCTGCGGATCGACCTCCATCTCGATGGTGAATTCACGGGGGTTGGAGAAGGCATCGTCCGTACCACTGCGCTGGGGCAGCAGACGCGGTCCTGCCAGGATGAGGAAACCCACGCCGACCACCGCCATGGGAACGCCAAGCCAAGCGACATCGAACAGCCCCATATCGAGTCCGTCGATACGCTGCTCCGCCAGCGCATGCACCACCAGGTTGGTACTGGTGCCCAATAGGGTGATGGTGCCACCGAGAATCGAGGCAAAGCTCAATGGCATCAGCAATAGCTGTGGTGCCAGTCCCAAACGCCGACTCCAGCTCATCACGGCAGGAATGAAGGTCGCGACCACTGGAGTATTGTTGAGCAGTGAGCTGATCGCCGCCACCGGCAGCACCAGACGTACCAGTGCTCGTCGTGGTCCGAGGGGCCGTCCCAGCACATAGCGAATGATCAGATCGATGCCACCGGTCTCACGCAGCCCCGCGACAACGATATACAGGAAGGCGACAGTGAACAAACCACTATTGGAGAAGCCACTCAGGGCCTGCTCGGTGTCGATGACACCCAGGCTCAACAGCAGCACCACAGCGCCCATCAACACCATGTCCGGGCTGATCCGAGTCATGGCCATGAGGGGAAAGACAGCACCAGCAACAAACAGGGAAATCCAGGCGTCCAGCGACATCAGCGGGCATCCTTGCGGGAGGAGCCTCATTGTGACCGCTGCAGCTTATTCGAAAAAGTTCCTGGTTCTTATCCACTTATATCCATCGGGGATAAGAAGGCATGCCGAGCCTTCGGCATGCAGAATACGGAGTTGTGGCATTTCGCAAGCCACATACGCAAGAAGGCCCGCCAATGGCGAGCCTTCTTCTGCATTCAGAGCCTCAGCTCTGGACCAGCATCAGATCAGTCGATGACCTTGATGTTGGAAGCCTGCAGGCCTTTCTTGCCCTGAGTGACGTCGAAGGAGACCTTCTGACCGTCCTGCAGAGACTTGAAGCCGTCAGCTTGAATCTCGGAGAAGTGAGCGAACAGGTCGTCACCGTTGTCGTCCGGAGAAATGAAGCCGAAGCCTTTAGTGTCGTTGAACCACTTAACTGTACCAGTAGCCATTATCGAATTCCTCGAATAGCAATTGAATTACCGGGAAATACCCGAGTAGCAGTGGGTAAAACAAGAAACTTCCCCCGGGAAACCGATGCATCAGGCTTCGATGACCACTGAAGATATGTTCGACTTGCTAACCTACTGCGATCAGCATGCGCGGTCTGAGCGCTCACGTCAACACTAATTATCAATCATGACCGCAGGATGACACTGATTCACGAATCCAGGCCGCAGCCTTTTCGGCGATCATCAGTGTTGGTGAGTTGGTGTTACCCGACACGATCGTCGGCATTACACCAGCGTCCACCACCCTTAGACCACTGACGCCCAGCACACGCAGCCGAGAGTCAACCACGGCCATGGGATCATCAGCTCGCCCCATGGCCGTGGTTCCGACAGGATGAAAGATTGTCGTGCCGATGTCACCTGCCGCCTGCTGCAATTCCTCATCACTCTGAAGAAATGCCCCCGGCTTGATCTCCTCAGGCCGATATTGCGCCAGTGGCGCCTGTTCGACGATACGCCTTACCACTCGCAATGAGTCTGCTGCCACCTGGCGATCCTCGGCGGTGGCGAGATAGTTGGGCGCAATGGCCGGCGCCTCACGGGGGTCTGCACTCACCAGACGCACCGTTCCTCGGCTGGTAGGGTTCAGATTGCAGACGCTGGCAGTGACCGCCGGGAACTCATGAAGCGGTTGACCAAAGGCCTCGAGGCTCAATGGCTGAACATGAAACTCCAGATTCGGATGCTGCTGATCGTGACTGCTGCGAGTAAAGATGCCCAGTTGCGATGGCGCCATACTCATCGGGCCGGAACGCTTGAACAGATAGTGCAGTGCAATCGCCGCCTTGCCCCACCAGCGATGGACCATGGTGTTCAGGGTCCGTGCCCCTTCCAGGCGATAGACGGCGCGCAATTGAAGGTGGTCCTGAAGGTTCTCGCCCACCCCGGGCGCCTCCTTGATCACCGCAATGCCATGCTGCTCCAGCAACTCCCGTGGGCCGATACCGGAAAGCTGCAGCAGATGGGGCGAGCCGATGGCCCCGGCACTCAGAATAACTTCCCTGCTCGCCTGTGCGGTTACCTGCTGCCCCTGACGGTGGACACTGACTCCCGTACAACGCGGTTCCTCGGCACCTTTGGTGGCAGCAAAGTCGAGGCGCTCGACCAGGCTGTCGTGCCAGAGTGTCAGATTGGGACGTGCCAGCGCCTTGCGCAGAAAGGCCTTCGAGGTATTCCAGCGCCAGCCGGCACGCTGGTTGACCTCGAAATAGTCGACACCCTCGTTGCAGCCTCGATTGAAGTCATCCGTTGCCGGAATGCCCGCCTCTCGGGCTGCCGCGGCAAAATCGTCCAGCACCTGCCAGCGATAGCGCTGTTGCTCGACCCGCCACTCGCCGCCATGGCCATGAAAGCGTCGTTGCTGCTCGCTCCCCCCATCATCCAGCCGATAGTGGTCCTCATGGCGCCGAAAGTCTTCCAGGCATGACTCCCAGCGCCATGCATCATCACCGGTCAACGCTGCCCAATGGTCATAGTCTCGAGCCTGACCACGCATGTAGATCATGCCATTGATGCTCGAGCAGCCCCCCAGGGTTCTGCCCCGTGGATACAGCAGCGTGCGGCCATTGAGCCCGGCGGCAGGCTGAGTGCGGAAACGCCAGTCGGTACGCGGGTTATCAATGCAATAGAGGTAGCCAACCGGGATATGGATCCAGGGATAACTATCGCGCCCCCCGGCCTCGATCAGCAGAACCGATACCGTCGGATCTTCACTCAGGCGCTTTGCCAGCAGACAGCCGGCACTGCCCGCCCCTACGATGATGTAGTCGAAGCTGGTGGTTGCCTTGCTCATCGAGTCACTCTCCTGGTGCCAGCCAGGATCCGGCATGTCGCTATCAATCTGGTCATCGCGGTCAACCTGGTTATCACGACCAACCTGGTTATCACGACCAACCGGGTTATCACGACCAACATAGTCATCACGTGGATCACCCCGAGCTGTTTGATGGTCACTCGCCTCAACCTGACGGCGGCATTTCCCTGTGGCGCGGTCAACTCGACATGAAAGCTTGCCGGGTCAATAACGACAGACTATCGACTCATTGCCCTCCCGCAATGCTGCCAACGTCCAGGCCAGTCATGCGCCGGGTCACATCGCGGTTCTGCATTGGCGTTACAATGGCGTTATGGTGACCCGATATATCATCAGCACCAACCGTGGCCATTACGACAACGATGGAAAAGCCAAAAGGACCGGTCTGGACATGACCCGCGTTGTCTTTCGAGGAGACCTGTATGTCCGTATTGCCTGTGCGTTTCACCACCTATGCCTTGAGCATCGCCGGCCTGATCCTCAGTCTGATCGGCCTGGCCTTCGACGGTCTATGGTGGATCGGCGTAGTGATCTTCGCCGCCCTGGTGGTGCTCGGCACCCATGACCTGCGGCAACGCCGCCGTACCGTCAGCCGCAACTATCCGATTCTGGCGCACATGCGCTACCTACTCGAATCCATCGGCCCGGAGTTTCGTCAGTACTTCATCGAATCGGATACCGACCAGGTACCCTTCTCCCGTGAACAGCGCAGCCTTGTCTACCGTCGCGCCCAGAATACCGTGGACAAGAAGCCCTTCGGTTCACTGCACAACATGAATGCCCCCGGCTATGAGTGGATGAGTCCCTCCATGGCACCGACACACATCGGAGACCAGGACTTCCGCATTGTGGTGGGACAGAACCGTGCCCAGCCGTACAGCGTCAGTGCGGTCAACATCTCGGCAATGAGCTTCGGAGCGCTATCGCCCAATGCCCTCAGCGCTCTGAATGAGGGCGCACGCATGGGCGGCTTCTATCACACCACCGGTGAAGGGTCGATTTCCCCCTATCACTTGCGTGGAGGGGACCTGGTCTGGCAGTTGGGGTCCGGCTACTTCGGTTGTCGGCGTGATGACGGCGGTTTCGATCCGGAGAAATTCCGTCGCAACGCCCAGCGCGAAGAAGTCAAGATGATCGAGATCAAGCTCTCTCAGGGGGCCAAGCCCGGCCATGGCGGTATCCTGCCGGCGGCCAAGGTCACCGCAGAAATCGCCTCCACCCGCGGCGTGCCGGAGGGGCAGGACGTAGTCTCTCCGTCCAGTCACTCGGCCTTCTCCACTCCCCGCGAATTGATCAGTTTCATCCAGACCCTGCGTGAGCTTTCCGGGGGCAAACCCGTGGGAATCAAGCTCGCAGTGGGCCACCCCTGGGAATGGTTTGCCATGGTCAAGGCCATGCGTGAGGAAAATGACCACCCCGATTACATCATCGTTGACGGCGGTCAGGGCGGGACGGGTGCCGCACCGCTGGAGTTCATCAACCGCCTGGGCATGCCGCTCGATGACGCTCTCAATCTGGTTCACAACACCCTGGTCGGCGCAGGGTTGCGCGAGGATATCCGTATCGGCGCCAGTGGCAAGATCATCAGTGCCTTCGATATCTGTCGCACCATGGCGTTGGGCGCCGACTGGGTGAACATGGCTCGCGGGTTCATGTTCTCGCTGGGTTGCATTCAGGCACAGAGCTGCCACAACGACCGCTGTCCCAGTGGCGTCGCCACCCAGGATCCACTGCGCGGTGGACGCCTGGATATCGATGACAAAGCGATACGAGTCAGGAACTTCCACAGCAATACGCTGCATGCGCTGCGCGAGCTGCTGGAAGCCGCAGGCCTGCAACATCCCGGCGAACTGGGCCCCGAGCATATCATCCGGCGCCTCGACAATGGCTCCGCCAGGCCCTACATCAGCCTGCTCGACACCCTCAAGCCCAGCGAACTCCTGGAAGGCGGCGCTGTCGATCATCCGTTGTATCGTGAATTCTGGGACGTGTCAGATGCCGACAGCTTCGCGGCGCCGGAAGCCATCGCCAGGCTGCGCTCCAGTAAACTGGTGTAACACACAAGGCGTGGGGCAATGATATTCTCTGTGCCGGGACCCGCCACCCCGCGTTCGGGGTGGCGGCAGAAATCGTTTCTCCGGCCACTACCGGAGACCTGCGACGCGAAGGGAGCCTCATGAGCGACAATGGACAGCCTCGGACCTCAACACTGCCTGACGTACTGGCTGGTCCGATTCTGCGGCGCTGCTCACCGGAACGACTGCGTATCTGGCTGGTCGCCAGTCGCCCCCTCGACCTGGTCCTGGAGCTCAAGCCAGGTGATCAACCTCTGCAGGAGCTGCCTCTTGATGACGAGCAGTGCCGTCGCATGCCGCTGGGCCATCATGCAATTCTGCATCTGATTGAGGTAGGTCTGGACAGCCCACTGCCGACCGGTCAGTACATCGACTATGATCTGCGCATCCGTGACGGCGGCAGCATTGCCGACTGGGCGCCCCACCTCCATTATCCACAGCAACAGAATCCCGGTTTCGTCATCACCGCCGAGCAGCGTCGTCTGTTGCATGGCTCCTGCCGACGCCCCCATTTTGATGGGCCGGATGGGCTGGCCCATGTCGATGGCTGGCTGGAGCAACGGCTCGAACAGCCCTCCGAATGGCCCAGTTGGCTGTTGATGACCGGCGACCAGGTGTATGCCGATGACGTTGCCGGTCCCATGCTGGTGGCCATTCATGAGCTGATCGCACGACTGGGACTGTTTGACGAGCCTCTCGAGGAAGCCACCCTCCCCGACAGCCAGGCGCTCTACTCCTGTGATGCCTGCTACTACCATCGCCAGCAGCTACTGCCCGACGTGAAGGAAAGCCGCGAGCTGCGCAAGCGTTTCTTCGGTGGTGCGCGCAAACCCGTGTTTACGTCGGCCAGCGCCAACAATCACCTGATGACTTTTGCCGAAGTCATCGCCATGTACCTGCTGGTGTGGTCACCGACTCCCTGGCGGTTGATCGATATGCAACCACCGGAGCTGTCCGATGAGGACAGGGCGACCTATGACAACGAAGCGGAAGTCATCGAGCGATTCGTCGCAACGCTGCCGGCAGCCGCACGGGTCATGGCAAACCTGCCGACGCTGATGATCTTCGATGATCACGACATCACCGATGACTGGAACCTGACCGCCGATTGGGAGCGCACCGCCTATGGCCATCCGTTCTCGCGGCGGATCATCGGAAACGCGCTGCTGGGGTATCTGCTCTGTCAGGGCTGGGGCAACGACCCCCAGCGGCTCGCCACACCGCTCGATGAAGCTCAGACTCTGCTTGAAGCAGCCGCAGCCAATCACAACTGGCTGGACGGTCAACGACTCGACGAGGTGATTCGACATCTGTTGCGCTTCGAGGGCTGGGGCTTCGAGATCGATGGCAATCCCAAACTGGTGGCTCTGGATACCCGCACCCGGCGCTGGCGCAGTGAACGCGACCCCGAACATCCTTCAGGATTGATGGATTGGGAGGCTCTGTCCGAGCTGCAGCAGCAGATCCTCGGCGCTCGTTCGGTCATCATCGTCTCTCCGGCTCCGATGTTCGGAGTCAAGTTGATCGAGATCATCCAGAAGCTGTTCACCATGATCGGCAAACCGCTACTGGTCGATGCCGAGAACTGGATGGCCCACCGCGGTGCCGCCAACACCATGCTCAACATCTTCCGCCATTCCCGTACCCCCGGGCACTATGTGGTGCTGTCCGGCGACGTACACTATTCCTTCGTCTACGACATCCTGATTCGCCACCGTCGCGAAGGGCCAAAGATCTGGCAGGTCACCTCCAGTGGCATCAAGAACTGCTTTCCTGACACCCTGCTGGATGTCTTCGATCGCCTCAACCGCTGGCTATTCTCACCCCGCTCACCACTCAACTGGTTCACCCGCCGACGTCCCATGGCGATCCGGCCACGCGATCCGGATGGTGCAAAGGCCGGAGAACGGCTATGGAATGGTCCCGGCATGGGCCTCATTACCCTCGCCGAGGACGGTAGTCCGGAAGACATCCGCCAACTCGACGCTCGCGGTATGGAAGTCGTGTTTCCACCGCCGAGGAAGAGGCCCTGAGAGGCCCCTGCGACGAGCATCGAGCCCCGAAAGAGGCCACTCGACTGCTCGCCGCTTCCAGACTCAGCTACGCGTGACGTAGGCCAGGATTTCCACGACCTGATCGGTGGTCTGTGCCCAGGCCATGGCCGAGCCATCGACTTCCTTCAATGGGTGCACGATATCGTCCGCATGAAGCGTGACATAGGGCTTGCCGAGTGCCGCGCAGTAACCTGCGTCATAGGCGGCATTCCACTGCTTGTACTTGTCACCGAAGCGTACCACCACCAGATCGCTCTGCTCGATCAAGGTCCGGGTACGGATCGCGTTGACCTTTGACGACTTGTGATCGCGCCAGAAGCTATCCGATTCCGCTCCCAGGTGATCACCAGCGGCATCACTGGCATCGTGGTCGGTTACTGCCGACGTAAAGACCACATCAAGCCCTGCCTTCTCGGCACCCCGCTTGATCTCGTCACGCCAGTCGGTGTGAATCTCACCGGACAGATAGACATGCAAACTCATGGTGGTTCTCCTCGGTCTTGTCAGGGTCAATCTTCCCAGAGTCAACAAGCTACGAATGACGAGCTGCAGTCTCAAGCAGTCCAGCGCCGCGCCGAGGATCACAGATAACATCCAGACGTTCGGGTACAGGGTACTGCTCCAGCAAAGCGTGCTCGAAGCTCGTGACTCGATGCTTGCCAACCATCATACGTCGACAATTCTTGTATACAAACCCAATGGCACTCTGAAGGCATCAATGCCTGGATCATCAACGCCCTTCTATCGCATGATGGTAAGTAACCCGGTGCATGACGAGGAGCCGCCGGGAGCAGGGCTCAAGATCAGGAGCCGGAGATCAGAAACCGAAATGCCGACCACGCCACTTGCCATGACCACACCAACGTTCCGCTCAGCCGATACCCGCGAACTCAACCGTCGCATGAACCATTTCGAAGGGCAGTCGATGATATGGCTGTTCGGCTATGGCTCACTGATCTGGAAAGCCGACTTCGATTGGCATCAGCGCCGTCCGGCGGTGATCCATGGCCTGTCACGGCGTTTCTGGCAAGGCTCCCACGACCACAGGGGCACCCCTGAAGCCCCCGGCCGAGTGGTGACTCTGGTCGACGAACCCGGCGCCGAGTGCCTGGGCATGGCCTACCTGATTGATCGCGACCTCCTGGCCCCGCTCGACCTGCGCGAGAAGAACGGCTACCTGCGCCGCGTCACCACCATGCACTTCGTCGATGAGCCGGCGACGGATTCGGCTGCCGCTGCTTTCGCCCCTGACAGCGCCGAAGGTCTGGTGTACATCGCTACCGCCGAGAATACCGCCTGGCTCGGTGAGGCCCCGCTGACCAGGATGGTCGAGCAGATCGGTGAGGCACAGGGCCCCAGCGGCGCCAACGCCGACTATCTCCACAACCTCGCCGATGCCTTGCGTAAGCTTGGTGGTCATGACGAGCATGTATTCGATCTCGACACCACCCTGCGCGAGCGAATGCCGGGTGCGGCGATACCGCGCTGATCCGCTGTACGCTGCCTACCCCGTTCCCATTGACGAAGGCCCATTGACAACCACCTGTCGACGACGCCGTTACCCCGGCTACAACCATCATATGCCGACTGGAGATCCCGGATGAGCATCACTCTTGACGACGTGCAGCGTGCCGCCAGAGCGACCGCTGGCCAACTGGTTCGTACTCCCTGCCTGCACTCTGCCACCCTGTCACGCCTGACCGGTTGCGAGATCTACATCAAGTTCGAGAACCACCAGTTCACTGCCGCCTTCAAGGAGCGCGGTGCACTCAACCATCTGCTGATGCTGGACAAGGCACAACGTCAACGTGGTGTGGTCGCCATGTCAGCCGGCAATCATGCCCAGGCAGTCGCCTACCATGCCGCTCGCCTGGGCATTCAGGCGACCATCGTCATGCCTCGCCATACTCCCAACCTCAAGGTCCGCAACACTCGCGCGCTGGGTGCCGATGTACGCCTGGTCGGCGATGGGGTCGACGAGGCAGGCGCCCATGCGCGCGAACTGGCTGATCAGCACGGACTGGTGTTCGTCCACCCCTATGACGACCCCCATATCATCGCCGGACAGGGCACGGTGGCACTGGAGATGCTCGAGGACGCACCGGAACTGGATGCTCTGGTGGTACCGATTGGCGGTGGAGGACTGATCGCCGGCAACGCGGTGGCGACCTCCAGCCTCAACCCGGATATCGAGATCCTGGGGGTTCAGACAGCGCGCTTTCCCGCCATGAAGCAACTTCTTGCCGGCCAGACCGTACACTGTGGCCAAGCCAGCATCGCCGAGGGTATTGCGGTCAAGCAACCCGGCGAGCTGACTCGCCAACTGGTAGCCGAACACGTCAACGATATCCTGCTGGTCGATGAAGCGGATATCGAGCGCGCCATTCTCATGCTGCTGGAAATCGAGAAGACCGTGGCCGAGGGCGCTGGTGCTGCCGGCCTCGCCGCCATCCTCAGCGAGCCCGAGCGATTCCGTGGTCGCCATGTCGGACTGGTACTGAGCGGCGGCAACATCGATATGCAGGCGCTGTCATCGGTGATTCAGCGTGGGCTGGTGCGTTCGGGCCGGGTGGTGCGCGTGCGGGTCGCGATTCCCGATGTTCCCGGTGCACTCTCGGAATTGACCTCGTTGCTGGCCCGCGAGCGGGCCAATGTCATCCATATTACTCACCAGCGTACCTTCACGGACCTGTCGCTGCGTGCCACCGAAGTGGAAGCAACGCTGGAAACGCTGGGTAGTGAGCACACTCGAGAGGTGATCGACGCCCTGAGTGCCGAAGGCTATGACCCGGTCATGCCCGCCAATGAAGTGCACCCTGACGAACGTTGGGCGAGTACCGAGCCACACTGATACTGATTGGAGACAGCCACCTCAGTGCCCAAGAATACCGGCCTCGTGCAGTGCCTTGCCCGAGGCCGGCCCGAGTCTTTCCAGACAGGCCAGCGTGGTCTCCAGCGCTTCATCACTGGCCTGCTGCGCCCCTTCCTCGAGTTCCGCAGCGGCGTTTTCGATGGCACTGAAGCCCAGTGATGCCGAAACTCCACGTAGTTCGTGAGCCTCGGCCTCGAGACCAGCCCGATCCTGTATGGCCAGAGCAGTTCTCAAACACGACAGGCGTTCGGAAAAACGCTGCAGGTAGTTCTTCATCAAGCGTTGGACGCCGCCGGAAGACATTACTTCATGCAGTTCCGCCAGAGTGTCCTCGGACAGCAATGTGCTGTCGATTCTCGCCGTCGACAGCGTACCTGCCGCCAGCAGAGGGGCACTGATCGGCTCAACCGAACCGGCTTGGGTAGAATCCCGCCCCTCAGCCGAGACCGTCGACCGGGGACACTCTGTGGATACCGGATAGCGCGCCAGCACCTCAGCCAGCTCCGCACGCGAGAAGGGCTTGCCGACCACCTCATTCATTCCGGCTTCCAGACAGGCACGCTGATGCTCCGGCATGACGTTGGCGGTCAAGGCCACCACCGGCAAGGCAGGCTGCGGGCTACCAGCAGCGGCTGCCTCGGCCTCCTGCTGACGCCAACGGCGGGTGGTTTCCAGGCCATCCATGACCGGCATCTGCATGTCCATCAAGACCAGATCGAAGTGCCGCTTGCCCAATGCCCGCAGCGCCTGATCGCCATTGGCCACCAACTCGCAAGTCAGCCCCAGGCGAACCAGCATAGCCGCCGTCAACTCGCGATTGAGAGAGTTATCCTCGACGACCAGCACATGATGAGCGCCGGGCTCGATACCTTCGTCCTCAGCCACCGGCTCCGCGTCGTATTCCGGGCGCGGCAGATTGATATCAAACCAGAATCGACTCCCACTGTCTGGCTGGCTATCTACCAGGATCTCTCCGCCCATAGCTCTCACTAAACGCTGACAGATTGCCAGCCCAAGCCCCGTACCATCGTGGCGGCGAGCCAGGGTGGTATCGCTCTGAGCAAAGGGCTCGAAAATGGTGCCTAGCGCTCCAGGCTCGATCCCGCAGCCGGTATCATGAACGACAAAGGACACTCGATCTCCGGACAGGCAAGACACTCGCAACATGACCACGCCTTGATCGGTGAACTTGAAAGCATTGTCCAGCAGGTTCATCAACACCTGGCGCAGGCGGTGCAGATCACCCACGACCTTTTTCGGTAGATCTGGAGCCGCACGCACCAGGAACTGCACTTTGCCGTGTTCGTAAGCGCCACAGGCCGTTGTCAGGTGCTCGAGCATGGCATGGAAATCGAAGGCCTGCTGCTGAATGTCCAGATGGCCGGACTCGATGCGGGTGTAGTCGAGGATATCGTTGATCACCATGCGCAAGCTGAAGGCGCTTTCCTTCAACCCCAGCAGTTGCCGACGCCCTTCCTCGGAGAGGTTCTCATCTCGCAACAGATCGGCCATGCCCAGCACACCACTGAGCGGAGTACGAATCTCGTGGCTCATGATCGCCATGAAATCAGACTTCGCTCTGCTCGCCGATTCGACGCGCTCGAAGGCTTCGCGCAGGGCCTCCGACTGCGACTCCAACAGTAGTGTCTTGCTGTCACGTGCGCGACTCTCCCGCACCACTGATTGGATCAACCAGACACCGGCAACCAGAATCAACAATAGTGACATCAAGGCGACACCGTATAGTCGAGTCAGCAGACGCATATCGCGGGATCGCGTCTCGGCTGAAATCCGCCCATGAATCAGCATCAACTGGCGGCTGCGCGTCTGCAGTTCCTCCAGGGTATCCCCTAGTTGTCGCCGCATGGCCGCGTCGTAGTTCACCGAACCATCGCCGAGCTCAGAGAACATCTCATCGAGCTTCGTCATGACCCCTTCGATCTCTCCGACATCGGCCGACGTTTCGGGGAACTGACGCAGAAAACTGGCAGCCTGGCCCTCCTGAAGCCCACGCAAGCGGCCATACAACATCTCGAAATCCAGCAGAGTATCGTCGAGCTCAGCGTCACCACGCTTCCATATGGCCATTCGCAGATCACGTACAGAACGGTCGAACTGGTACAGCGTCCAGGTGACGGTATCGATATGACGGTGAGACAGGGTACGGTGACGGTCATAGATCAGACCACCGGCCACCATCAGTGCCACCATGAACAGCACAGCGGCGACAGTTGCCACTACGGGAATTTTCGTGGATCGCAGAACCATGGGCATCCGGTTAGCGCACTTCGATTCGAGCAACCTGCCAGACCGAGCGGCTGTAGTAGATATTGGTCTTGAGCTCAGGGTGCTCATCAAAGGGGTAGATGACAAACAACGGCCCCTTGTCACGAATACGCATCGGAGCACCATCGCGAACCAGGGCAAGGATGACATCGTGATCCTGCGCATCGGATAACGGAATATCCGCCTTGTAATCGCGGATGGCCTGCACACTCATAGTCTCGCCCTGTGCATCGACAGCCTGCATCACATCACGCAGCAATGGACCTTCGAAGGTTGATTGCCCATCAATCCATGGCTGGCCGGTGATCACGCTATGCTGAGGCAACGCTTCGAGCATGTCTCGATCAAAGTGCGCTTCAGTCTGGGTATTGGTTGCACCGATACGTCCGGTAATCTCGAGGATAACCTGCCCGGTCGGGGCCTCCAGAGCCAATGACGGCAAGCTGATCAGCAACAATGACGCGCTCAGCAGCATTCGCCAACATTGCGAGGCCATAAGCCTTCTCCTTACAGGCAAAGTGCGGTGTTCCCCCAGATTCAAGGGGACTATCGAGAGGTATAAGATTGAGATTATGCTAATTGTTTGACGGCGGCGAGGAAAGCCTGACGCGGAATATGGTCTTCAGTGGTGATGGCGGAGTACCTCGAGATCCCGCCAGGCGTTGCCTGTCCGCGCGCCCTGAAGCTCGATGTCCTTGACACGGGCACGCAGTCCTTGCAGGTCCCGTTCAGCAAGCTGGTCCGCCAACTCCATGGCCGCCTGCTCTACCGCTCGACAGCCCATCACAGCCGAGGCACTCCTGAGCTCCTCGGTCTCCTGCTCGAGCGCTTCGCGGTCATCCACCTCGATAGCTGCGTACATGCGCTCGAGGCGCGCCGGGAACCGTGCCAGATAGCCCAGCACCATACGTTCCAGCGCCGCAGGCGACATGACAGAGCACAACTCCTTGACCGTCGACTCAGCCAGCACCTCGCTGTCCAGCTTTCCGGCCATGTCGTCAACCGGCTCACTGCCAGCATGGCAAGCCAGTAGATCCTCCTGCACCACCAGACTGTCTCCCACGGCGGCGTTGTGTGCCGTTGTGACTACCCTGGCGCCACCCTCTGCCGGGTCAGTGATGTCCTGTGAGCGCAGCGCTTCCCCCTGCTCCAGCCCCGTACTCAAGGATGCGTAGAGCCGCGATGGATAGCGTTGCAGTATCGTACGCAGTTCACGGCGGGTGAATGGCTTGCTGATCAGATCATCCATCCCCGCCTCGAAACTCACCTTGCGGTGATGCGGCAACACATTGGCCGTCACCGCAACCAGTGGTAGAGGCTGTGCGAGACGACCCTCCTCCAGCCATTGGTGCTCCTGTTGACGCCAACGTCGGGCGGTCTCCAACCCGTCCATCACCGGCATCTGAAGATCCATCAGCACCAGATCAAAATCACGCTCGGCCAGGGCATCGAGTGCCTGTTCGCCATTGGCGACCAGCTCACAGGACTGCCCCAGTCGTGACAGCATGGCAGCAACCAGATCACGGTTGAGCGAATTATCCTCGACCACCAACACATGGTGCGGGTCCGGCAATGCCAGCCCATCGCCAGGGGAAGGAGGCTCAACCACCTCCTCTCGATTGCTGACCGGCAAAGGGATCTCGAACCAGAATCGACTGCCACTGCCGGGTTGGCTATCCACTCGTAGATCTCCGCCCATGGCCTTGACCAGGCTGCGTGATATGGCAAGTCCGAGACCAGTGCCTTCATGGCGCCAGGCCAGCGTTGTATCGCGCTGGATAAACGGCTGGAAGATCAAACCCAGATCCTGGTCAGCAATACCGCAACCGGTGTCATAGACCACGAAGGATATGCGTGATGCCTCCGCGCGGCAGACCCGCAACATGACAAAGCCCTGCTCGGTGAACTTGAAGGCATTGTTGAGCAGGTTCATCAATACTTGACGCAAGCGATATCGGTCGCCTTCGACATTCTCGGGCAGGGATGGCGCCTGTCGCATCAGAAACTGTACCCGCCCATCGGGCTGAGTGCGGTAGCCAAGTGCCAGTTGATCAAGCAGGTTCTTCAGTGAAAACGGTGATTTCTCGATATCCAGCAGCCCCGACTCGATACGGGTATAGTCGAGGATGTCGCTGATCACCATGCGCAACCCTACTGCGCTGGCCTCGAGGCCCTCGATGTGCTGTCGCCCCTCCTCACTGAGCTGCTCGTCCTTGAGCAGATCCGCCATGCCCATGACGCCACTCAGTGGCGTACGCATCTCATGACTCATGATCGCCATGAAATCCGTCTTGGCCCGGTTGGCCGACTCGGCACGCTGGGCAGCCCCTCTCAACGCTCGGGACTGAGCCTCCAGCAGCTCAGCCTTGAGCGTATGCGCTCGCCCCTCGCGAATCAGCGCCATCACCAGGATCGTCCCCGCGACCATGATCAGGACAATACACAGCAGCACCACGACGTAGAGCCGCATCAACTCACGAGTGTCTCTGCTACGCAATTGAGCGACATATTCATTGTGCTTGAGCAACATGCTGCGGGTGGTGACCTGAAGCCGATCCAGTGCTGCGATGAGCGCGCGCTGCGTCTCGCCTTCGAGCGTCTGGTCCCCCGTCGCGATACTCATGATGATCGGCTCCAGTGCCTGCACCTCGGAACCGACTTCCCGAGACCAGTCCAGGTTACCCTCGCTTTCCTCGAGAAAACGCCGCGTTTGCCCCTCGTCGAGCATCGCTGCTCGCCCGTACAGGATCTCGTAATCGAGCAGGGACTGCTCGACATCACCATCGGTCACCCATACCCGCAGATCACTCACACTGCGATCCAGTTGATAGAGGCCCCAGGTCACCGTGTCGAGCACGCGCTGGTGCAATTCCTGCTGTCGATCGTAGGTCAGCCCCCCGGCCACCAGAGCCGCCACAAAGAACAGCAGTGTCGCGATGGCCGAAATTCGTGAACGGAAGGGAAGAGAGTACATATTCTGGCCCCGGGTCAGGCGACTCAACGCACTTCAATACTGGCTACCTGCCACACCGAGCGGGTCAGGTAGATGTCGGTGCACAGTTCTGGGTGGTCATCGAAGGGGTAGACAACAAACAGAGGGCCGTTGTCGCGAATACGTAGTGTGCGGCCATTGCGACTCGTGGCCAGTATTACGTCGTAGTCGATCACATCGATAAGAGGAATCTGTGCTGCGTAATCATTGAGGGCCTCCACATACAGCTCGTCTCCTCGCGCACCGACGAGTTCCAGCAGCTCACGCGTCAGCGGACCACTGAAATGCGATGGGCCATCGTACCAGGGTAGATCCGTGGAAATCTCGCGTTGCGGCAGAGACTCAAGCATGTCCCGGTCGAAATGCGCTTCATCACCGACATTGGTGTGGGTGATATCACCTCTGACCACCAACACCACAGGCCCCTTCGGCGGCTCAAGCGCATGACTCCACCCAGTCCCCAGCCCCCAGAGACCGAACACCACTACTATCCAACGACCGGCCATGTATTCACCTCCACAAGATGGCAAGGCACGCCTGGACGAATGGCGCACGACACCTGAACTACATACTTACGTACGAGCAGAAAACCCAGTAAATTTGACTACCAATACACCTCCCCATTGAATCAGCCGTCACAGCCCCGACACGCTGCCCACAATGCGATGCAGATACCATTCAACCACTACGCCACAGGATGCCTCGAGCCGAACATGGCGCAGAGTCGATCACTGCTCAATGGAACCACCATACAACTACCATTGACTGATAAACTTCAATACCCTTGTTTGTCATACCCTCATACCCCTTCTAGCCTAGTCACGACCAGGACACCCATGGTGTCGGGCCGTAAACTCGAGCCGTTTCCGCATCAATCCGAACAGAGCACTTCCGGGACTGCCCGCTCTGCGCACAATGGCACTGGAGCCACCGAAACCGCTGTTTGACGAGGGATACAACATGTATTCAGTAATGATGGTTGTCGGCACAGTGCCAGAAAGCGGAGAAGGCGTTTCCATGACCCCCGAGCCGAAAGTGGCGAAAACCATGTCTCACACAGGCACCAACGCTGTCCAGACCATCGCCATCAAGCCCCGGCAGCGTCAGGGCCAGCAACAGAGTGGAGATGCGGCAGGGAGCGTGGAATGAGCGAGTTGAGCTTCCTGGCAGTCGATATTCTCATCTATGTGCTCTACGGTCTGAAGTGGGTAGCGTTGCTCCTGGCCATGCTGATGCTGCTGTGCGGCCTCGACGACCTCTTCCTCGATATCTGCTATTGGACACGTCGTTTCTGGCGCCGCTGGACGGTTTATCAGGAACATCCGCATGCCAACGAGGATCGGCTGTACGACGTGCCGGAAAAACCTCTGGCCGTCATGGTGCCCGCCTGGCAGGAGGTCGGCGTCGTCGGTTCCATGGCACAGCTCATGGCCAACACCATGGACTACGAGAACTATCAGATCTTCGTCGGCACCTACCCCAACGACCCAGAGACCCAGGCCGAGGTCGATGTCGTTGCCCGCACCTTCCACAACGTGCACAAGGTAGTGACGGCACGCCCCGGCCCTACCAGCAAGGCCGACTGCCTCAACAACATCATCCAGGCCATCGCCGACTTCGAGGCAGCGGCGGGGATAGAGTTCGCCGGCTGCATACTCCACGACGCCGAGGATGTCATCTCGCCGCTCGAACTGCGCATGTTCAACTACCTGCTGCCTCACAAGGATCTGATCCAGGTTCCTGTCTATCCGTTTCGCCCACGCTGGTACCAGCTTTCCAGCGGGCACTACATCGATGAGTTTTCCGAGTATCACGGCAAGGATGTGGTCACCCGTGAGGCAATCACCGGTCAGGTCCCCAGCGCTGGTGTCGGTACCTGTTTCAGCCGCCGCGCACTGACCCTGTTGCGCGAGTTGAATGACGGCATTACCTTTGATATCTGGAGCCTGACCGAGGATTACGACATCGGGTTCCGCCTCCACGAAAGAGGCATGTCCTGCGCCTTCATCCGCTACAGCACCGACGACGACCGTCTGTCACCACACCGTGAGCACGCTGCGGGACAGCGTTACCACGACAGCCGAGTGATCTGTGTTCGCGAACACTTCCCGACCAATTTCAAGGCAGTGATCCGCCAGAAGTCACGCTGGATCACCGGTATCGTATTCCAGGGCTATCAGCACCTCGGCTGGAGTCGTGACTGGCGCCTCAATTACTTTCTCTGGCGTGATCGACGCGGCGTGATCGCCTACCCGGTCGCCCTGATTGCCTCCTGCCTGCTGATCCTTCTCGTCAGCCTGTGGCTGGCCGCCGTACTGGTTCCCGAAGCCTGGCGTTTCCCCGATATTCTCAGCGGTGGCCCGCTGAGCACACTGCTGTGGCTCAACGGTCTCCTGCTGGCCAATCGTGCCTTTCAGCGCTTCTATTTCGTCAAGGTCTACTACGGATGGCGCCAGGGACTGCTGTCCTTCCCGCGCATGCTGTGGAGCAACGTGATCAATTTCCTCGCCAATGTGCGCGCCTGGCGGTTGTTCATGCAACGGGCTCGCCACCGTACCTTCGCCTGGGACAAGACCACCCATGAGTTTCCGCATGTGGAACTGCCGGTCCAGGTGCCACTGGAGACATACCTGCTGGAGGACGGAGCCATCACACACCAGCAGCTGGAAGCCTTCAAGGCACAGGGAATTCAGCGTGAAGAAGGCCGAGAAATGCTCGTCCAGAGGCTGATCAGCGGTCGCCAGTTGGCCAGCGCACTAGCGCGTAAGCATGAGATGCACTGGCGCTCGATCAATCCGCTGGCCATTCCTGTGAAGCTGATCGAAAGAGTCCCCACCGCCACGGCCATGCGCTATGCCATTCTGCCGATCGGCGAACATGACGGAGTGCTCGAACTGGCCACAGAATCCCCCCTGACACCAGTGGCCATTGGCGCTATCTGCCGTCGACTCCGCTGTCAGGTCGAGGTCTATCTGGTACCGACCGGCCGTGTCACCCTCGGCCTTCGCCACTGGCACCTGAGCCAACTCCAGCCAAACGAAGAGCATCAGATTTCCGCCTGGCAGCCGGATGACGACGTCGACGAAGCCTGTCTCGATGCCTACTGCTGTCATCAGGTCCTGCTGGGCCAGGTACTGCTCGAACGAGGCTGGCTGTCGAATACCCTGTTCATCCAGGCCATGATCGACTTCGCCCCCCAACAGCAGCGACTCGGTGACTTCCTGGTGGAGCGAGGCATGATCGATACCCCCACTCTCGATCAGGCACTCGAGGTGCTCCATGAGGAAGAACAACTCGCACGTCAGACACTGGAAGGGCAAGCGGCATGAAGAAGTCTCTCGCGCTTGCCATGATGTTGCTTCCCGGCCTGGTGCAAGCCCAGGGTCAGGCGGACCTGAGCCATTTCGACAACTTCCGCAGTTATCCCTATCTCGACCACGCCTACCGTGCGGCCGATGAGCACCGCTGGGCAGACGTCCAACGACTGATGGAGCATCTCATCGCTCGGGTCCCCGGTAACCTGGAGGCACACCGTCTACTGGCGCAGTCGCTGCAGGAACAAGGCGATATCGAAGGAGCTCTAGCAGCCCTGCATGGCCTGGATACCAACATTGCCGTCACTCAGCGCCTGGCGCTCCAGGAGGAGTGGATCAATAGCGGCCATGCAACACCTGATCAGGTCAGGCAGTGGGTGCAGGAAACCACCGGCAGTGGCCGTGAGCGCCTGTGGCGAAGCGAGGCGGAGCATCTACGCGTGACCCGTGGTGCCGGCTTCGCTGCAGACTGGCTGGGCGACATCGGCAACGGCAACGATCTGTCCCTTGATCGCTACCGTGCCAGTCTTGCTGAATCCGCTCAGGACTGGCCAACCGTTATAGGCACGCTGACCCCACATGCCCAGCGCGGCGAGCTCGACGATAACGACTGGCAACGACTGATCTCTGGGCTGGTGGGCAACCGCGACGCCCCAGGCCTCGACCGACTGCTGGAAGTGATGCCTGATGATCAGAAGACCATCGCCTTGAACGAAGGCGCCCAGCATGCCATTGCGCTGGGACACCCCAGGCTGGCCGAGCGCTGGTTGAAGCAGCTCGACCGCCTGGGTGCATTGGACGAGACAACCCGAGCGGAGCTGGTGGAAACGGCCCTTCAAGTCAGTGACGTCGGGACCGTCCGTGACCTTGCTCTGCACAACAGTGACAACTGCCTGAGCGAGGCAGTATGGCTGGCCGATCACTCCGTCGAGGATGCCCGCAAGGTGCTCCGCCAGTGCCCTCCTGGACAACCCGAGAGCGCAGCCACCTGGCTCAATCTGGCAGCGCGACTGGATACTCTGGAACTGATCGAGAACACCCCTCTTCCCGCGACACTCAACGATCAGCGCACCATGGTTCTGGTACACGGATACGCTCGCCAGCATGACTGGCAGCAGGCGCTTGCGTGGCTGCAGGCGGTGCCTTCCAGCCCCGAGCGCTGGCAGCTCGAGGCCGAGCTGGCCACTCGTGCCGGCGATTCCCTGCGCGCCGCCCGAGCCTGGCAGGCTCACTACCGCCTGACCGGTGACCCTCGGTCACTGGAAACCGCAAGCTACCAGTTGACCGAAACAGGACATCACCAGGACGCCATCGCCCTGCTGCAGACAGTGCTGCAGCAACACCCTGAGCGCCTGGCCCCTCGTACCATCGAGCGTCTCGCCGACCTCTATCGCCAATCGCCCGAAAGCCTGGACGCGACGACCCTCACCAGCATCACTGCCCGGATCTCCCCGGAGCAACGCAGGCCTCTGTTGGAAAGTCTGGCGTACGCGCAACGCTGTGACCTGATCAATCCACTGGCTGAGTCACTGCGTCCCACACCATGGCGCGCCCTGGCCCTGTGTGCCAAGGATCAGCCAGGTCAGGCCGCGGTGCTCTGGCAGAAGGCACTGGGTCAAAGCCTCGACGAACACGATACCCGCCTGATCGAGGACAACCGCCGTGCGCTGGCCTATGCCCTGAGCAATGCCGGGGACAATCCCGGTGCCTGGCGACAATGGCAACAGATCCCCTGGCAGCATCTCGGTGCCGCCGCTCACGAGGCCGAAACCCGCAGTGCACTGGCCATTGGTGCCACCGAGGATGCCTGGACGCTCTGGCAGGACCTCGACGCCAGCTCTAGTCGTACCCGCCTGCTGGGAGCACGCATCGCCATGGCGCGGGGAGAAAACGCGCACGCCCTCGAACTGGCACGCAGCGCTGTGACGCCTTCACCCACGAATCCCGATGACACTGGACAACTGGTCGAAGCCAGTGCCGTCGCAGCCAATGTCGGTGATGATCGCCTGGCCACCCAGTGGTTGGAGCAGGCCTGGCGACTCAATCCGAACTCCCCTCAGTTGACCCGACAGTTGGGCATCAACCTGGCCGCAGCCGATGACGCGCCGACACGCCAGCGTGCCGTATCACTACTCGAGCAGGCCAGCCGGGATTATCCCGAGGACTTCATGGTCACCAGCAGTCTGGCCAACCTCGAGTTCTCATCAGGAAATTACGCCAGCACACGCCACTGGCTGAGGCGCTCCATCGATCTTCAGTCGGAAGATATCGCCGTCGGCGGGGCAGAAGCGTCCGTCATCGCCGATCGGCGCTATTGGCAGCGCCGCATGCATGAAAGCCTGTCGCGGCGTGACAGTGTTCGGATTTCCAGTAGCTGGGCCCCCACCCTGCCCTCTGCTGGCATTTACAACGAAGAGAACAACAAAGAGAACAATGACAGCGGCGGAGGCATCAACTCCCAGATCCTCGAATGGGATCATGCACTGGGCAACGAGCCCTGGCACGATGGTCGTCAGTTGGCGGTATATGGCCGTGCCATTCTTGGTGGCAGTGAGGGCGATAACGACAGTCATCACAGCTACGCCGACAGCCAGTCCCTCGGCCTCGGACTGCGTGCCAGACCCTTCGCCACGCATAATCTGAACCTCTATGCTGAACTCTATGCCGACCACAGCGACGGAGGTGATAGCGACCTCGACGTGATGCTGCGTGCCAACACCTCACTGTTCGACCAGGGCGACTACAGTAGTGAATGGCGGCCCAGTGAAACTCACTGGAACGAGCGTTCGCTGTATCTGGACAGCGCCTGGTGGATACACCGAGAATCCGCTCAGGTCTATGCTCGATACCAGCAGGGCCATTCGTTCAAGTTGGGCACCACTTCCGCACAGACCTTGATGCCCTATGTGGCCGCTCAATTCACCAGCCAGCGCGGCAACGGTTGGGACAGTGATGGCCGAGTGGCGGCAGGCGTTCGCTGGCAACTCTGGTATGACGAGGATCAGTACAATGCCTATCGCCGCAAGCTTACCATCGGCACCGAATTTCAACGCTCGGTATCAGGCGAACTATACGGTGGAAACCATGGATGGGCGATAAATCTGGAACTGGACATGTGAAGCGAAGTGGTACCGCAGCGTGCATTATCCTGCTGGTACTGCTGGCTGCAGAAATCATCCATACAGTGCTGAATGACTCCCATGCCAGCATGCAGCACGTGCCTCCTCGAGAGCTGAGGGAGTCCCACGGGATCTTCTATCAACCACAGAATCGCGATGCCACTCTGTCATCCGAGCAATGGGACGCTATCTGGAAACACACCAGAGATGCCGGCTTCGATCGCGTCATGGTCCAATGGACCCGTTACGGAGAGGACGACCTCGGTGGCAATACCGGCTGGCTGGCACAGGCCCTGGCCTCCGCCGAACAACACGGCCTGAAGCTGGTCCTCGGCCTGACTCAGGACCCGGAATACTACGCAACGCTGCCCGACAACCCACGCTTTGCCAGCTACTGGTATCAACAGATGGCGGAGGCCATCCGCCAACAGCGTCGGCTGCAGGACGAATGGGCACTGCATCCCGTCGGCTGGTACCTACCGCTGGAACTGGACGACTGGTTGTTCCGTGACAAGAGTGTTCGTCACGAGCTGCTGGAACAGCTGGCCAGTACCGCAGCGGCGCTGGATGGTGAGCTGCATCTCAGCATGTTCACCGGTGGCTTCCTGTCTCCTGCCCTGTATGCCGAATGGGGCGATACGCTGGCCCACAATGGCTGGCATGTCTGGTGGCAGGATGGCCGCGGTACCCATCGCCTGTCTCCTCAGGTACGCGACACCTACGAACAGGCACTGACCTGCGATATCGGCATCATCCGTGAAGCCTTCAAGGTGGTCTCTGCCGAGGATGAAGACTTCCGCGCCGAGCCCGCCACACCACAGACAGAGCCCGACAGTTGTCACCCCCAGGCCGTCTTCTCACTGCGCTACATGAGTTGGGCAGACACTCTGCGTTGAACGTTGTTCACCGGCCCGGCCAGAGATCCGACATTCAGCTCGGCGTGGCTGCCAACTGACGAGATAGCCACGCCACCAGCTCACTGGTTGCCGGGTGTCTGGGCGCTCCACGGTCTCCCGGAATCACCAGTGTCAAGCGGGCCTCCGTGGTGACAAAGCCCCATGGAGCCACCAGGCGCCCACTGCGCAGATCCTCCTCGACCAGATAATCCGGGGCGATACCGATACCCAGCCCCACCAGGGTCGCCTCGAGCAGATAGCTCAAGTGTTCGAAGCCAAGATGTTCAAAACCAGGATGTTCAAAACCAGAATGTTCAAAGCTCGGATGTCCGGGCCCCTGCCCTGCGGCGAGTTTTGCGCCTGCCAGCCCTTGATGTCGAGCCCAGTCGGCCCAGGCGTCGGGACGCGAGCCGGTATGCAGAAGCGGCAATCTGGCCAGCCGCTCTGCCAACTGTCCGAGCGATAGTGTCGAGGCTCCTTCCAGCTCAGGCCACTGGCCAGGGCGCATTACGGGACCGATGCGTTCAGGCCCCAGAATATGCAGTTGTTCATTTTCACCGCACTCAAGCGGAGGAGCCTGAAAACGCAGCACAGCGTCGACACCAGGCTTGAGTACGCTGCTGTCGTCACTGGCCGTCAAGTGCAGCTCCAGTTCCGGCAGTGCCCTTTGCAATTCCGCCATGCGCGGGATAAACCAGCGTGCCAGAAAGGAGCCCGGACAACTCAACACCAAAGGCGCCTTGCCGTCAGCTCGCGAAAGTTCACGACAGGTTCGTGCCAGGCCGGAGAAGTGCTGTCGCGTGGCCACGGCCAACTGGTGCCCGGCAACAGTCAGCACCAACCCGCGTCCAGCTCGCTCGAACAAGGCAATACCCAGCTGTGTCTCCAGCTGCCGGATCTGGCGACTGACCGCCCCATGGGTGACATGCAGTACCTCTGCGGCGCGGGACACACTCTGCCCGCTGGCCACCGCATCGAAGGCCCGCAAGGCATTGAGGGACGGCAGATCCGTCAGGTCTCGGGAATCCGGGCCAGCCACAAGCCACTCCTCATGTGATAAAAACTCACACATCATGGCAAATTAATCGATAGTCTTCGAGCCCTGCTACACCTAATCTCTCACTATACAAAGGCTCGCCGGCCCGAACATGGCAGGTGACAGCAAATGGAAACAGTTGAAAAAACTGACAACAGTTGAATTTTTCCTGCAATGATGAGGTTCCCAGCATGACGCATGCCAACCTTCAGATCGGCCCGGACGAGCGGGGCTTCTTCGGCGACTTCGGCGGTCGCTTTGTGGCCGAGACCCTGATGCCGCTGATCCTTGATCTGCAACAGGAATATGAACTCGCCCGCCAGGACCCGGAATTTGCCGCCGAACTGGCTGAACTGTCACGCGACTACGTGGGTCGCCAGAGCCCACTGTACTACGCAGCACGACTCACCGAGCACCTGGGTGGCGCGAAGGTCTATCTCAAGCGCGAAGACCTGATGCACACCGGTGCTCACAAGATCAACAACGCCCTGGGCCAGATCCTGCTGGCTCGCCGTATGGGCAAGACTCGCATCATCGCCGAGACCGGTGCCGGCATGCATGGTGTGGCCACTGCAACAGTGGCGGCTCGCTTTGGCCTCGACTGTGTGATCTACATGGGCAGCACCGACATCCACCGCCAGCAGCCCAATGTACATCGCATGCAGTTGCTGGGAGCCACTGTACGGCCAGTAACCGCAGGGGATGGCACGCTCAAGGATGCCATGAACGAGGCGCTGCGCGACTGGGTGACCAATGTCGAGGACACCTTCTACATCATCGGTACCGTTGCCGGCCCTCACCCCTATCCGGCCATGGTGCGCGACTTCCAGTCGGTGATCGGCAAGGAAGTTCGCCAGCAGCTCGAGGACAAGGAAGGTCGTCTGCCGGATTCGCTGGTGGCCTGCATCGGGGGTGGCTCCAATGCCATGGGCCTGTTCCACCCCTTCATCGAGGACAGCGAGGTGGAGTTGATCGGCGTGGAAGCCGCCGGTGAAGGCATGGACACACCACGCCATGCCGCCAGCCTGCAGGGTGGCCACCCCGGAGTCCTGCACGGCAACCGAACCTTCCTGCTGCAGGACGAGCAGGGCCAGATCAGTGACGCCCACTCGATCTCGGCGGGCCTCGACTACCCGGGCATCGGTCCTGAACACGCCTGGTTGCATCAGGTGGGACGCGCCGAGTATGTCGCCGCCACCGATCAGCAGGCACTGGATGCCTTCAGCCTACTGTGTCGTCTGGAAGGCATCATCCCGGCGCTGGAGTCTTCCCACGCGCTGGCTGAAGTTATCCGTCGTGCACCCACTCTGCCCAGTGACCATCTGATGGTGGTCAACCTCAGCGGACGCGGCGACAAGGACATGGCCACTGTCACCGAGCACCTGGCCGATCACCTGGCTTGATAGGTACCGGCCTCGACGTTCGCTGCTCGAATGATGCCCACTGATTGTCACTGCGCCTTGAGGAGATAACCTGATGACCACGACTCACGACCGCCTGAACCGCCGTTTCCAGCAGTTACGCGAGGAAGACCGTGCGGCTCTGGTGACCTATATCGCCGCCGGCGACCCTGATTACACCACCAGCCTCGCGACGCTAAGCGGCCTTGCCGAGGCTGGTGCCGACATTATCGAGCTGGGGATGCCCTTTACCGACCCCATGGCCGATGGCCCCTCGATCCAGCATGCCACTCGACGTGCACTGGATGGTGGCCAGACCATGGAAAAGACTCTCGATATGGTGCGCGAGCTTCGCCGTCAGGATGACGATACGCCGGTGGTACTGATGGGCTATTACAACCCCATCTATCGCCGTGGCGTCGAGCGCTTCCTGGATGAGGCACGCAGCGCTGGAGTCGATGGCTTGATCGTCGTCGACCTGCCTCCGGAACACGACGATGAGTTGTGCCTGCCGGCGGCCGCCGCAGGTCTCGACTTCATTCGCCTGGCTACCCCGACCACCGACGCCCGACGACTGCCGGGGGTGCTCGCCAATACCTCGGGCTTCCTCTACTACGTCTCCAGCAACGGGGTCACCGGTGGCGCCGCCCCGACGGCCGAGCGTGTCGCCACGGAAGTCGAGCGGATCCGCGAACACAGCGAGATTCCCATCGCCGTCGGCTTCGGTATCCGTACCCCGGAACAGGCAGCCACCATCGGCCGCTTCGCCGACGGCGTGGTAGTCGGCTCAGCCCTGATCGATGCCCAGGCAAGCGGCGAAACGCCTGAACAGGGTACAGCAGCGGTGCATAAGCTGACCCGAGAGCTGGCCGCAGCATTGCGCGGCGCAAGGGGATAATGCAGAGAGCTTCGAGACGCGAGCTGCGAGCTGCGAGCTGCGAGCTGTATAGTGCCGCCCCCTGGATCACAGGCAACCCCTGCCGTGAGACGCGAGCCACGAGTGGTCCAGTGCAACCTGTGATTAACCCGGCATGCTTTCATGTTGGGTTAATGGCGGCACAGGAGCGTGCCGCCGTCGGCCATCAGGCCGACGCGAGACCGCACCACACCAACAGATCCGCGCATCTGCGCCAGTGTCGTGCGGGCGAAAATCAAATCGATCAGGATGAGCTATTTGATTGCCATGTTAATAGCTCAGCAATTACTGCTATTCCTCAGGCTCGGAGCCAAGTGCCCCACTGTGCGGTGACTTCCTGTCCGCCCTGTTCGTATAGCAGACACCACGCTCCCGAACACTGGCACTGTAATACTTATTGGTATACGCTCATCAAACCAGCGGCAGGAGGCGTCATCATGGCTCGGAATACATCCGTAACGATTGGAGATCACTTCACCAACTTCGTCAGCGAGCAGGTGCAGACAGGCCGTTATGGCTCTGCCAGCGATGTGGTTCGAGCTGGACTGCGCCTGCTGGAAGAGCACGAGACCAGAGTCAAGGCGTTGGAAGCTGCCTTGGTCGAAGGCGAGCAATCCGGGGAGCCACAGCCCTTCGATTTCGAGGCATTCAAGGCCCGAAAACGGGCGGAGTACAAGGCTGGATGAAAGCCCTTGTATTCTCGCCTGCGGCGCGGGCTGACATTGACAGTATCTGGGACTACAGCACCGAGAATTGGGGGCCAGATCAGGCTGACCGCTATACCGACGAAATCCGCGATGCCTGCCTTGCTCTGGCTTCGGGCCAGAAACGGGGCAATACAGCCGACGTGCGTCCCGGGTATCTGAAGTGCCGCACCGGCTCGCATGTGATTTTCTTCCGGGATCGGGACGATCATCTGCAAATCATTCGAGTCCTCCACGAAAGACAGGACGTAGGCCGGCACCTGTGACAGGCGAGTACGAGCTTCGAGCTTCGAGCAGTATAGTGCCGCACCCTGGATCACAAACACGAGCCGGGGTTCGGGGTTCGGGGTTCGGGGTTCGGGGTTCGGGGTTCGGGGTTCGGCTCGAGCGTAGCGTTCTCGTGGCTCGTGGCTCGTGGCTCGTGGCTGATCTACTCTACCACCGACCTTCCAGCCACCTGATTCATCTATCTTTCAGCCATTCGGCATGGAATATCACTCGCTTTCTGCGACTTAAGTCGCCCCCACCTTCCTGCATCGGAATGTTAGAATGCGCCGCTTCGCGGTTACCCCCGCGTGTGCATGGCCATGAAAGGGCGTGATCCGCCCCCACTTCACACTCCGAGAACACCAAGATGACAGCCCCATTGCTTGCTCCACTGCGCGCTATCCTGCGCCTGGGCCTGATACCGCAGATCGCCATCGGCATTGTGTGCGGTGTACTGCTGGTCCTCGTCTCACCTCAGACGGCCGAGTCCGTCGCCCTGTTGGGTCAGATCTTCATTTCCGCACTCAAGGCCGTGGCACCGATACTGGTTTTCGTACTGGTCATGGCAGCCATCGCCAACCACCGCAAGGGCCAGCCCACCCACATTCGCTCAGTGCTGGTGCTTTACCTGATCGGTACGCTGGTCGCAGCCCTGGTGGCGGTCACCGCCAGCTTCCTGTTCCCGACCACGCTGATCATCGACATGCCCCAGGCCAGCGGCAATCCTCCCGGCAACGTGCTCGAGATCCTGCGTGACCTGCTGCTCAGCGTGGTTGCCAACCCCGTCAGTGCGCTGACGGAGGCCAATTTCGTGGCCATTCTCGCCTGGGCGGTTGGTCTGGGCATTGCACTACGTGGCGCCAATGCCACCACCCTGAACGCCCTCAATGACCTATCCAGTGCAGTGTCGAATATCGTCCGCCTGGTGATTCGTTTTGCGCCCCTGGGCATCTTCGGCCTGGTCGCGGGGACCCTGGCGACTTCCGGCATGGGCGCACTGCTGGACTATGGCCGCCTGCTGGCCATCATTCTCGGCTGCATGCTGTTTGTGGCGCTGGTCACCAACCCAGTGATTGTCTACCTGATGATCCACCGCAACCCTTACCCGCTGGTGTTCACCTGTCTGCGCGGCAGTGCCATCACGGCCTTCTTCACTCGCAGCAGCGCGGCCAACATTCCGATCAACCTCGAGCTGTGCAAGCGACTCAAACTGCACGCCGATACCTATTCGATCTCGATTCCGCTCGGCGCTACCATCAATATGGCCGGTGCCGCCATCACCATCACCGTGATCACCCTGGCGGCAACTCATACCCTCGGTATCAGCGTCGACTTTCCCACTGCTCTGCTGCTGTGCATTGTCTCAGCACTGGCGGCTTGTGGTGTGTCCGGTGTCGCCGGCGGTTCACTGCTGCTGATCCCCATGGCCGCCAGCCTGTTCGGCATCTCGGCAGATGTGGCCATGCAGGTCGTGGCGATCGGCTTCGTCATCAGCGTGCTGCAGGACTCCACCGAGACGGCGCTGAACTCCTCGACGGATGTACTGTTCACCGCCGCCGCCTGTCAGGCCCGCGAACGTGACCAGGCAGTCAGCCAACCGGCCGACTGACACGCTGGATGCCCATGAAAAAAGGCCGATACCCTGAGGTATCGGCCTTTTTGCTTGATTCAAGGGCAACATTGCGCAATGTCGCTCTGAAGAAGTCAATGCTCCCGGCCTCTTCTGTCCTGAAGGGGCTCAACCATCCATGGTTTCACCGGGAGCGTGGTATCACCATATCAGCCAATGGAGGTATCTATATTGACCCAAGTCAATCAGCCTTGGCTCATATCTATCAGGCACTGAGCAGAGCGTTGAGACGCTTGACGTAAGCGGCCGGATCATCGAGATGACCACCTTCAGCGATGATCGCCTGATCGAGCAGGATACGCGACAGATCATTGAAGCCGTCACCTTCGGTGCCCTCCAGGCGACTGACCAGCGCATGTTCCGGGTTGAGCTCGAGGATCGGCTTGACCTCGGGAACGTTCTGCCCGGCAGCCTCCATGATGCGTCGCATCTGGAAGCCCATTTCATGCTCCGGCAGCACCACACAGGCCGGGGAGTCGGTCAGACGATGGGTCACCCTGACCTCCTGCACTTCCTCACCGAGGGCATCCTTGACGCGCTTGACCAGATCTTCCTTGGCTTTGGCGGTCTCTTCCTGCGCCTTCTTCTCGTCCTCGTTCTCGACATCACCCAGGTCGAGGTCGCCTTTGGCAACATCCACCAGTTTGTGGCCGTCGAACTCGGTTAGATGGCTCATCAGCCACTCATCGATGCGGTCATGGAGCAACACCACCTCGATGCCCTTCTTGCGGAAGATCTCGAGGTGCGGGCTGTTGCGTGCAGCATTGAAGCCATCGGCGACGATGTAGTAGATGCGATCCTGACCTTCCGGCATGCGCGACACATAATCAGCCAGTGACTGATCCTGAGTCGCACTGTCGTTATGCGTGGTGGAGAAACGCAGCAACTCGGCGATCTTTTCACGGTTGGCGAAGTCTTCCGCCGGACCTTCCTTGAGTACTGAGCCGAAAGTGTTCCAGAAGCCCTGATAGGCTTCCTTGTCCTTGGCCAGCTTCTTGAGCATATCCAGAGCACGCTTGGTCAGCGCCGATTTGATCCGGTCGACCTGGGGGTCCTGCTGCAGCAGCTCGCGAGACACGTTGAGCGACAGATCACGGGTATCGAGCACCCCCTTGATGAAGCGCAGATACAGCGGCAGGAACTGCTCGGCATCGTCCATGATGAAGACGCGCTGCACATACAGCTTGACGCCACGCGCACCATCGCGCTCGTAGAGGTCAAAAGGTGCACGCCCCGGTACATACAGCAGGCTAGTGTACTCGAGCTTGCCCTCGACCTTGTTGTGGCTCCAGCTCAGCGGGTCGGAGAAGTCATGGGCGATGTGCTTGTAGAAGGCCTTGTACTCATCGTCGGATACCTCACTCTTGGGGCGCACCCAGAGTGCGGTTGCCTCGTTGACGTTCTCCCAGGTGGTAACCTCGGATCCCTCGACCTCATTGCCATCATCATCCCGCGCCGTCTCGGTGCGAGGCATCTTCACCGGCACTTCGATATGGTCGGAATACTTGCGTACCAGGCTCTGGAGGCGGAAGTCGTCAGCGAACTCTGCGGCATCCTCCTTGAGGTGCAGAATGATCTCGGTGCCATGCTGCTCGCGCTCGACATCGGCCACGGTAAACTCGCCTTCGCCGCGTGAGCGCCATTCAACACCGGCCGCGGCCTCATCACCCGCCTTGCGGGTCCGCACCGTGATCTCGTCGGCAACGATGAAGCCCGAGTAGAAGCCCACCCCGAACTGACCGATCAGGCGCGCATCCTTCTGCTGCTCACCGGAGAGCTGCTTGAGGAATTCGGCGGTGCCACTGCGAGCGATGGTACCGAGGTTGGTCACCACATCCTCACGATTCATGCCGATGCCGTTGTCACGAATGGTGACCGTACCAGCATCGTTGTCGTGCTCAATCTCGATACGCAGCTCGCTGTCGCCTTCATACAGGCTGTCATTGTCCAGCGCCGCGTAGCGCAGCTTGTCACAGGCATCCGCAGCATTGGAGATCAGTTCGCGCAGGAAGATCTCACGGTTGGAATACAGCGAATGAATCATCAGATTGAGGAGCTGTTTGACCTCAGTCTGGAAACCCAGTGTTTCTTCGTGGGTAGCGGTGGTCATGGTTGGTCGAACCCCTTTCGACATGTCTGGCCAGGATCCACGGCAGATGCCGCTCGTTGAACAACGCCCATCATTGGGCGCTACTGCGATATGCTCAGGGATATGGGGCCTGGCTGTGGCATTTCAAGCCACGTGACGAGAGAAATGGGTCAGCGGATGTTACAAATCACCGAGCAGGAAGTTGACGCGCGCACTGGCCACCGGTAACCGATCGTCGTCCTGCCACGCCTTGACCCTGACGTGGGCCATACGTCGCCCTTCCCGCTCGATCCAGCACTGCGCATGGGTCGGCTTGACCTCGGCGCTGCGCAGGTAGTCCAGCGTGACATCGACAAGGCGCGGCAGGCGCGGCTCCCGCCCGGCCTGCAGGGCACTCAATGCTGCCGCCGTTTCCATGAAGGCGGCTACCACACCACCATGCAGGGCAGGCAGCATGAAGTTGCCGATATTGCGTCGACGAGGCTCAAGCACAAACTGCCCCGGCTCCTCGCTACCCGCCGCCCGAACGCCAATGTATTGAGCATAGGGAATCCACTCAAGCCAGGCGCTGATATCACCACTCTCGCGCCCCCGGTTCAGAGAGTCCAGCACCCGGAATTCGAGCGGCAACTCCGGCACGAGCTTCCTCTCTTGCGAAGCGGGCACCGCGGAGGGAGAGACGGCAGCGGCAGTTGCCGTCTCATCCGAAGCACCGTCTTCCAGACCTTCGAACAATGCCATGGCAAAGTCCGGCGGTGTATTGCGCTCCCCAAGGCGCATGAAATGGCCCGTCGCACGCGCGATGACGACACCAGGCTGTTGCCAGACTTCGGCTTCGGTGAAGACCAGCGACTGGGTGACTTCCACCGCACGGGCACGTACCCACAGCCCCTGTCCGGCCGTTGCCGGGCGGCGATGGCTGACATGAAGGTCGAGCGTCGGACAGATTTCCGGTGTCGGCAATGCCGGCAACAGTGCCGCACCGGATGCGGTATCCAGCAACATGCTCAGTACACCGCTGTGTACCAGCTCACGCTGAATATCACCGCAAAGATTCGACTGCCAGGGCTGATGGAATGTCACACCATCATCATCGACTTCGACGACCTGCAGGTCGAGACGCTGAGTATGAGGGATTACCTCGACCACACGCTGCAATGCGCGCCGCCACAACGGGAAGGAGGGAGTAGGTGCAGGAGGCATTCTTGGATTCCGTGGTGGATGAGCAGGACATTCAAACGTACGTCTGAATATGGCCTGTCACCGCTCCCCACGCAATACGACCAGAGGCGAAAGGCGCCTCTCGCCCAACAGGATAGCTCCAGGTCAGATATCGTGCGTATCAGAGTCCGAGGGTTCTTCAGGCTCACCACGCCAGGCACGGTAGTCGACCAGACTACGGTCAACCCGGGTCAGCAGCCAACTGACGATAACCACGTCATCGACGATACCAATCAGCATCAGGAAATCCGGCACCAGGTCGAGGGGGGACACCAGATAGGCAAAGGCCGCGACCATCCATCCGATCGCCGCCCAGGGTACCGGCCGATAGCGCCCACTCACCACATCCCGCAGCATCGGGACGAACAGTTTCAGCGCTCGCAGGATCTGCTTGAACGCACGTGAACGCTGCGAGAACCGTCCGATGATGGGTAGATAGTCGCGAATTGCCATGAAGTCTCTCCTGCTGATACGGCTCACTGGCCCAGGTCCAGCGGCCTTCTGTCAGTATCGCAGTAATGGGGCCAACTGGCCTGGCATTCAAGCGCTGTGACCAGCACCAGCTATGCTGTTTCAGTACTCGCTGGGTACACATCTGCCACGGACAGCAGCGATTATTCGTTACCTGGGGACTGTTCAACCACACCGCGCCAGGCGACCATGGACCTCGATCATGAGGTCGATACAGGCAGGATGCCTGCCATGGCAGGAAGACCGCACGGAATTGTCGTCGAGGAGGGAACATATGCCGCTTGCGTTGCTACGTCGTTTTACCCCGTTACGCCGCCTGTCACCTTTGGTGGCCATCGCGGCCATGAGCCTGCCACTACTGACCAGCGCCACTGCGCAAGCCAGTGACAGTACCTTGAGTGCAGCCCTTGATGCCGCGCGGCGTGGTGATGCGCAAAGCGTCAGTGAGTCGGCATACCGAGGTCATGAACTGAGCGGCTATGTCGAATACTACCTGTTGCGTGAACGGCTGCCCCATGCCACGCCTCAGCAAGTGCTCGACTACATCGCCGCCAATGCCGACGCGCCCATGGGCGACTGGATGCGTGAACAGGCTATCCTGCGGTACGGCAGGGCCGGACGCTACGACAACGTGCTGGCCGTAGCCAACGGTGTTCCGGAAAGCACCGAGGAACAGTGCCACTACTACACCGCCTTGATGTCCAGCGACCCGGCTACCGCCGCCGAAGGTGGGCGACGCCTGTGGCGAGTCGGCAGTTCACAGCCGGATGCCTGCAACTCGCTGTTCGCCACCTTGCGCAACAACGGCCAGATCGGCGACCTCGAAACCTGGCAACGCATGATGCTGGCCTGGGAGAATGGCGAGGATGGACTGGTCAGTTACCTCGGCCGCCAGATGAGTCCTGCCTGGTCCAGCGCCGTCGCTGCTCAGCAGCGCGTGGCCGTCACTCCCAGTGCTCTGACCAGTGTCGGCAACTGTATCGGCCCCGACTGCGCCGGCAACGAGAACTTCTACACCGCGGCCCTGCTGTCTACGGCACGCTCCTCCAGCGCTGCGGCACTCAGTGCCTGGCAGCAGCTCTCCCGCTCGCAGCCTTTTTCGATGGATGCGACACGCACCATCGAACACGACATCATCTACTGGGGACTACGCCGCGATCAGCGCCAGATGTTGTCATGGATCGATACCGCCCTGCCCCGCCAGACCGACCCGGAAGTCTATGAACTACGCGCGCGCCTGGCGATTCGTGACGCAGACTGGGCCGCAGTGGAGCGCACTGTAGGCATCATGCCGGCCGAAACCCAGGGCAAGGCTCGCTGGCAGTACTGGCTGGCAAGAGCCCTGGAGATTCGCGGGCAATCCTCGACAGCTCAGACCGCCTTCGCCCGTGCGGCCGGTCAACGCGACTTCTTCGGCTTTGTCGCTGCTGATCGTCTTGGCCAACCCTACAATCTGAACATGGAGACCCGTACCTTCAGCGACTCCGAGCGGGCACAAGTCGCCAGCTGGCCAACCGTGCGTCGCACCGAAGCCCTCCTGCGCATCGGTCAGGATGGTCTGGCCTATCTGGAGTGGATCAATGCCGTAAAGGACGCCACACCTGACGACGCTCGTCGCCTGGCAGACTACGCTCGCCATCGTGGCTGGTACATGCTGCTGGTGCAGACCACCATTGCCGCTGACGACATGCTCAATGCCCTGGAGTGGCGCTTCCCGGAGGCCTACCGTGCGGACTTCATGCAGTGGGGCCAGGCCAACGACGTCGACCCCTACCTGCTGATGGGGATCGCCCGGCGCGAGAGTGCCTTCAATCCCAGAGCCCAGTCACCAGCCGGTGCCCGAGGTCTGATGCAGTTGATGCCCGGCACCGCCACCCAAGTGGGCCGCCAGGTCGGCATCGGTGACCCTGGCCCCTATGGTGTGCTTGAGCCAGAGACCAATATCCGCCTCGGTAGTCGCTATATCCGCGACATGATCAACCGTTACGGCGGCAATCGCATCGCTGCTGCTGCAGCCTACAACGCCGGGCCTCAGCGGGTTGACCAATGGCTGGCCCGGGCCCCCGGCGACTTCGACCTGTTTGTCGAACACATCCCCTTCAAGGAAACACGCCGCTATGTGCGCGCGGTGCTCGAGTATCGAGTGGTATTCGAAAGCCTCGCCAACGGCGGCTCCACTCAGGGCGTCAGTGTCCTGACTCCTGCGGAAAGGGATCGTCGCTACGATACAGGGCTGATGGCCAGGCGCTGATGGTCTGACTTTGACTCCCGGCAACGACAAGGGCCTCGACGGAAACGTCGAGGCCCTTTCTTTTGGTTCGCCACACTTTGCCGTGAAATGGTCCGGTCGACTCCTCTGCCACTCTGGCGGCTCCCTATTTCGCCTGATGGCGACACCCTTTTCTTTGCGTGAAAGAAAAGGATGCAAAAGAAACACGCCCCGGAAAGCCGGTCTGACGACTCCATTGCGCGACCCACACGGATGTGGGAAGTGCGATTGTTCGTTGGGAACGAACATAGCCGCCGACACGTGGTCCCGGGCGCAGCGATGTCACATCCCTGTGCCGACGCTGCGGCTCGGCATCCCTGCCGAGCCCCTGAAGGGCCCGAATCGAAACCACGTGCCGGTGCTCATCGGCTTTCCATGGGGTAGGCCCGGATCAGCGCCTGGAGCCACGAGGCAGTCTTCAGCTTTTCCGTCTGACACCGTTTGTCCACACGCGGGACGGCAGGTCAGCTCTTCAGTTCAGCTCGGGGCTCTGGCCAGCGCCAGCTTGATGCCGAAGGCCACCAGTACACCGCCGGTGATGCCATTGAGCCAGCGCGAAAAACCAGGCCTTGCCAGCAGAGACCCGGCACTGCCGACCATCACCGCAACGCCGATCTGCCAGATATTGGCAATCACGAAATGGACGCCAGCCAGCCACAATGACTTGAGCAGGACAGGGTCGGTCGGGGCGATGAACTGTGGCAGGAATGCCATGTAGAACACCACCGTCTTGGGATTGAGTACGTTGGACAACAGGCCCTCACGTACCGGTCGCCAGATACCCGTGCGTTGAAACTCACCGGAAGCAACCTCGGCCACCGGCAATCCCCGGGAATAACGCACCTGATTCAGGCTCTGGATGCCCAGCCATATCAGGTAACCGGCGCCAATCAGCTTGAGTGCCGAAAAGGCCCACGCCGACTGCAACAGAATCAGCGACACGCCCAATGCCGATACCGTGGCATGCACGAACAGCCCCATGCAGATGGCCAGACTGGTCAGAGCCCCGTCACGCAGACCACCTCGAGCGGTGTTGCGAATGACCAGCAGTGTGTCCACCCCGGGTGTAATACTCAGCAGAGTGATGGCCACCACAAAGGGCAGAAACTGGGCATCGACCAGCGTCTCCATCAGCGAGACACGCCGCCCAGCTCTTCGCTGTGCTTCAAGGAGATCTGATCATTGAGCGTCCAGAAATCATACAGGATGCCGATCAGGAACAGTCCGCCGGTAAACAGGTAGATCAAGCCGGTCAACCACTTGCCCATATAGAAGCGATGCACACCGAAGATGCCCAGAAAGGTCAGCAGCAACCAGGCGGCGGTGTAGTTGATCGAGCCACCGCGAAAGCGCATATCGGCCTCGCGATCCATACCCGGGATCAGAAACAGGTCAATGATCCAACCGATGAAGAACAGTCCCAGGGTCAGAAACCAGATGGTTCCGGTCACTGGCTTACCGTAATAGAAACGGTGCGCGCCAAGAAAGCCGAACAGCCACAGCAGGTATCCCACTACCTTGGAGTGAGTATTTTCTGAATGTACTACCGATGTCGTCATCGTAAATCCCGATCAGGTCAAATCCTGGTTCGATACAGCCCCGCTGAGCTCTGGACGCTGCACCCCATTCGATCTACAGTAATCTGGCGAGCCGAGGCATGCCATTCGTCACAATAGCTTCTACAGACTGTGGCCGGGCATGTTCTCGAATCGCAGCGTTGGACAGCAAGCAGAAATGTCGTAAGTGGTAGTTCGATTTGTCGATCACTCGATTCTTTCGAAACACGCAATACGTCTTCTTTCTTGCCTTGCCCACGCATCAAGGTTCGGACCATGCCATGGTGGAAAAGATCCCCGGCTGGCTGGACCCGCACCATCTTCATAGCGAGTTAAGGAAATAGACAATGGCAACTGGCACTGTCAAGTGGTTCAATGACACCAAGGGCTTCGGCTTCATCTCTCCCGACGACGGCGGTGATGATCTGTTCGCCCACTTCTCCGAAATTCAGGCTGAAGGCTTCAAGTCCCTGCAGGACGGCCAGAAGGTGAGCTTCGACGTCACTCAGGGCAAGAAAGGCCTTCAGGCTTCCAACATCAAGGTTACCGACTGAACCTGGTGACTGACCAGGCCAGGACGAGCGCGCCGAAGTAACGACTCCGTCAAGCTCGGAGTCTGCGCAAGCGACACCGTCCTGCGCAGTCAAAGGCCCACCAACAAGGTGGGCCTTCTTGTGCTGGAATGAGCGGAGGCCGGAACGCGGGGATAGTAGCACCCAGTTACCGCCTGCTCCAGAGTCACGATTGCCGCAGATCATACTCTACTGCGAACTGTCACCATCGTTCTCCGAGTCCACACTGGCGTCGACTTCCGCCTCCACGTCCGCCGGCACCGCATCGGGCACCTGACGCTCGGCTTCCTCGAACTGGCGGTCGATCTCACGACTGGCCTCTTCGAAACGACGCTCGGTTTCCTCGATGATCGCATCGACTTCTCTGGTCGTCGGATCTCTGCTCAGCTCGTCTTCAATCGAACTCTCGGTGGAGACATCATCGCTGGGCATATTTTCCGCGGAAGTCGCAGGTTCTGAAGGAGCCAGCTCCGGGTCATCGACTCCCTCGAACTGCTGATCCAGCTCACGACTGGCTTCCTCGAAGCGTCGTTCGGTCTCCTCAATGATCGCATCGACTTCGCTGGAACTGGTCTCATTGGGCAACGCAGTCTCATCGTCCAGCGTCGCCTCGGCGTCTGCACCCAGGCTGCTTTCTGTAGAGCCTTCAGCTTGACCAGAGCCTTCAGCTTGATTGGAGCCCTCAGCTGCACCAGATGCAGGAACCTCTTCCTCCGCGCTCTCACTACCGACCTCAGTGCCGACGTTCGACTCCGCCGCACCATCAACCTCATCACTCGCTACATCACCGTTTGCCGCCGATGACTCAGCGGCGGTCGGCTCGGCACTCGATGCCGACTCGCCCTCTCCTGCCGACTCATCACTGTCGCAGGCAGTCAGGGCCAGCAGCAGCATCGCCGCCAACACGGCCTTGCCGGGTCTCATTGCCATCAGCGTCTCTCCATGAAATAAGCCTGTATTGCACCAAAGCCACACCCGAGGCGCAAGCGCCGCCTATCACGCAGCCCCGCCGGACCTACTCACCCAGTGGCGCGGCAAGGCGACAACGGTCGGGCATCACCAGGCGCAGCGCCAATGGGGTCACCTCCGCCTCGAAACAGCGCTGGTAGCAGGATTCACCATCCAGGGTCAGTGGCAGCCAGGCATCACCATCGGCCTCGAACCGCAGCCAGGCGGAGCGGAAGGCATCAACGTGCAGGCCGTGATAAGGGCGGGTCCGCAGTTCCTGCATCATGGCTCGCAGCTGACGCAGCGACTTGAAGTCACGGACCAGCATGACATCGAAAAGGCCATCATCCAGTCGCGCTGCCGGTGTCAGCTGCTGACCGCCACCAGCCTGAACGCCATTGCCGATGGCCAGCAGGAATATCTCGGTATGGCTTTCTCCGCCATCCCAGGCCAGGCGCCCCGGATAAAGCTTGTAACGCCATGCCTTGAGTGCACCCACAACAGAGTAGGCACCACCGCCCATCAGCCGCTTGAGCCCCTTGGGTGTCGAGGTAGTGATCTCGGCACCGAAGCCTCCAGTGGCCATATTGATGAAATAGTGGTCGTTCATCCGCGGGATATCGACCCAGCGGCTAGGCAACCGGCACGCAGCATCCAACGCCGCAGCCTGCCCCACCGGCAGGCCCAGCGATCGCGCAAGGTCATTGGCACTACCGAGCGGCATGATCGCCAGTTCCGGGCGCATGTCACGAGGCAACTGCATGAGTCCATTGACCACCTCGTGTACCGTGCCGTCGCCACCGCCGGCGATGACCCGGCGGACACCATCTCGCCCCGCCTGAGCCGCCTGACGCTGGGCATCGCCCTTCTCCCACGTCACCCTCACATCGACATCCATGCCTCCACGGCGACAGGCGTAGATCGCACTGCGGACCTCGGGGGAATTCGCCGCCTTGCCATTGAGAATCAGTCGATTGGTGCCTGACGGCTGGGTCATCCTGACGCTTCCCTGGTTATTCTTGAACGCTATTCATGGGAGTTCATCGATTCCTGGGCGTCCCTGGCGAGGAAATTTCCGGTTGATGAGTGTGCCGGGCAAGATCGTCCCAATCCCGTAACAATACCGTTACACTTGGCCGTTGCAATTACCTTTCCGACTATACAGGTGATCGATGGATCCAGTTTTCATCCTTGCGGCATTTCTTTCCGGCGTCGCAGCGCTACTGTTGAGACTACCACCACTGGTCGGGTTTCTCGTCGCAGGTTTTGTACTCAACGCGCAGGGTTACGAAAAGCCGCCGCTGCTGGACACCATCGCCCACCTCGGCGTGACACTGATGCTGTTTTCCATCGGTCTCAAACTCAACGTTCGCACCCTGCTGCGACCCGACATATGGGGTGGTGCCACCCTGAGCATGGGCTTGACGACCGTCGCCATCATGGCCCTGCTGGTCGGTGTCAGGGCCGCCCTGTGGATGATACCCGGACTCGGCGCCAGCGACCTGCTGTCGTCTCTCGATTTTCCCACATTACTGTTGCTGGGCTTTACCCTTTCCTTCTCGAGTACCGTATTTGTGGTCAAGGTACTCGAAAAGCGCAGTGAGACACAGACAGCCTATGGTCGATTGTCGATCGGCATTCTGATCATGCAGGATCTGTTTGCGGTGGTGTTCCTGACCTTCTCCGAAGGAGAGCCCCCTGGTCTGCTGGCTCTCGGGCTACTGGCACTGATTCCGCTGGCCCCCTGGCTGGCCCGACTGCTCGACCGGATGGGGCACGGCGAGATGCAGATGCTATGCGGCATGGTGATGGCCCTGGTACTCGGCTACGGACTCTTCGAGGCTGTGGACATCAAGGGAGACCTTGGCGCCCTGATTGTCGGAATGCTGCTGGCACCACATGCCGCCGCCCAATCCCTGGCGCGTTCGCTGTTCAACATCAAGGAACTGCTGCTGGTCGGCTTCTTCCTGACCATCGGCTTCAGTGCTCTCCCTACCTGGACGCTGCTCAGCGCCGCCTTGTTGCTGCTGTTGCTGTTACCTCTCAAGGCCTTGATCTACCAGCTGGTACTGATGCGCTTCGGTATTCGCCATCGTACCTCGATACTGGCGACACTGAGCCTGAGCAACTACTCGGAGTTCGGCCTGATCGTCGGTGCCATCGCCGTGTCGCACCACTGGTTGTCGCCAGAGTGGATGGTGGTTATATCGCTGGCGCTGGCCCTCAGTCTCGTCGTGTCGGCCCTGCTAAATACCGTGAGTGAGCAGATCTACCAACGGGCCGAGCCTCATCTACCGAAGATCGACATCGTGGATCTGTCGCCCAGCGACCGGCCACTGGAGGTCGGCGACGCCGAAGCGGTGGTACTGGGAATGGGGCGTATCGGCCGCAGCGTCTATCGCCGCCTGACCAAGGAGTACGGCCTGAAGGTACTGGGTATCGACTCCAATCCACGCAGTGTGGTCACCCTCCGAGAGGCTGGTTTCAATATTCTCGAAGGTGATGCCGTTGACTCGGATTTCTGGGACAAGATGCTGATGTCCTCCGAGGTTCAGTTGGTGGTGCTGGCCATGCCTCACCACGCCGGTAACCTCTTTGCGCTCAAGCAGCTGCGCAGCCGCCAGTTCCCGGGCAAGATCACCGCGGTCGTCGAGTACCCCGAGGAAATCGAACCGATTCGGGAGCTGGGTGCTCATGCCGTCTACCACGTCTATGATGAGGCTGGACGCGCTCTGGCTGACAGCGCCGCAGAAGAGGCAGGATTGACCTCGCGTAGCGAGCAGTTGGGCTAGACAGCGAGCAGTTGGGCTAGAATAGCGCCCCCGGAATTCAAGGATCCCCTATCCATGGAAGACATCTTCACCTGGCTTGGCGAGACACTCGGCCACCTGATTCGCTTCATTGTCGATGGCCTTGGCGCCATCTTCTCCGGCCTCGACGACGCCGGTGCCGGTTTCATCAACGGCCTGTCCAGCTCATTGGGCATTGCACCGTCCTTCTTCAGCCTGGCGCTGCTGATTCTCGGACTGTTCATGCTGTGGCGAGCGATCCGCGCCGCCATGCACCGCTCGGTCGTCGCCGCGCTGGTCTGGACGCTACTGGGCCTGTTGGTGCTGTCGACGTTGATGGCGTGAGGAGCAAGCCTCGAGCGGCGAGCCCCGAGCAACGAGCTGCAAGCAGCTCGGAGCTATAAGCCATAAGTTATAAGCGGTAAGCTCCCCCAAAGCTCGGTAGCCGGTGGTGCAGTCTCAATCCTGCACCACACGACTTATAGCTTACGACTGACAGCTTACAGCTCGCCTTGCGCCCCCGGGCGCAAGGCGCGTCAGGCCAGCGCTTTGGTCACCACTTCATAGAGGTTGGGCGACAGGTCTTCCTGACGGATACGCTCGAGCTCCGCCTTCATCAGATCCTGACGCTGCTCGTCGAAGCGCTGCCAGCGGGTCAGCGGTGTAATGATGCGAGCCGCGATCTCGGGATTCAGACGGTTGAGCTCGATGACCACATCGGCCAGCAGACGATAGCCTTCACCGTCGAGACGATGGAAATTGATACGGTTCTGGCCAGCGAAGGCACCGATCAGGGCCCGTACCTTGTTGGGGTTCTTGAGCGAGAACGCCGGGTGCTGCATCAGATAACGCACACGCTCCAGCGCATCCGGCTGCGGGCGAGTCACCTGGAGGCTGAACCACTGATCCATGACCAGGGTGTCGTTGGCCCACTTCTGGCCGAACGCCTTGAGTGCAGGGTCAGCGATGTCGGCACGCGAGCTGTGCACAAGTAAAGTCAGCGCATGACGCACATCGGTCATGTTGTGATCGGCATCGAACTGGGCCTTCGCTGCCTCCACGCCCTCTTCATCCTCGATACTCATCAGATATGACAGCGCCACGTTCTTCAAGGCACGCTGACCGATCTGTTCAGGTGTCGGCTCATAGGCAGCATCGCTCTGGTTCGCGCGATACACGGCCAGCAACTCGTCGCGCAGTTCCCGGGCCAGTGACTGACGCACGAACTCACGCGCCGCATGAATGGCATCCACATCCACCAGCGGCTGTTGTTCGGCAATATAGGCTTCGCTGGGCAGTGTCAGCATTTCGGCCAGCACCGCCTTGTCATTCGTATCTTCCTCGAGCAGAACACGGAAGGCGTCAACCACACGGCTATCCATGACCTTCTCGACACCATTGCGGTGCGCAGCAATCAGGTCGTCCAACGCCAGCAGGGTCAAACGCTGACCGGCATCCCAACGGTTGAAGCCGTCGCTGTCATTGGCCAGCAGGAAGGCCAGGTCTTCACGAGAATACGGGAAGGCAAGCTTGACCGGTGCCGAGAAGCCACGCAGCAGCGAAGGAATCGGGGCTTCATCGACGTCGGTGAACAGGAACTCCTGCTCCTGCTCACGCAGATGCACCACCGCGTCCGTACCCAGCGATTCGCCATCCAGCGTCAGCGGCAGGTCGCGGCCACTCTTGGTGCCCACCAGGCCGAGACGTACCGGGATATGCAACGGCACCTTGTCGGACTGTCCCGGTGTGGCCGGCGTCCGCTGGCGCAGCAACAGGCGGTACTGGCCATTGGCATAATCGTACTCGCCGAAAGCATCAATCTCCGGGGTACCAGCCTGACGATACCAGTGCATGAACTGGGTCAGATCCAGCCCCGAGACCTCAGCCATACAGGTCACGAAGTCCTCGATGGTCACTGCCTGGCCGTCGAAGCGCGAGAAGTACAGGTCCGAGCCCTCGCGAAACTTCTCTTCGCCCACCAGGTTGCACAGCATGCGAACGATCTCGGCGCCCTTCTCGTAGATGGTCAGGGTGTAGAAGTTACCGATCTCGATGTACTGGTCAGGACGCACCGGGTGAGCCGTCGGGCCAGCATCCTCGGCGAACTGGGCAGTGCGGAAGAAGGAGACCTCCTCGATGCGCTTGACCGGTGCGGAATTGACATCGGCCGAGAAGCTCTGATCACGGAAGACCGTGAAGCCTTCCTTGAGCGACAACTGGAACCAGTCACGGCAGGTGACGCGGTTACCGGACCAGTTATGGAAGTACTCGTGGGCCACGATGCCTTCGACCCGCTGGAAGGTGGCGTCAGTCGCGGTCTGCGGATGGGTCAGCACCGCCGCAGAGTTGAAGATGTTGAGCCCCTTGTTCTCCATGGCGCCCATATTGAAATCGTTCACCGCCACGATCATGAATAGATCGAGGTCATACTCGCGGCCGTAGGCCTCCTCATCCCAGCGCATGGATCGCTTGAGCGACTCCATGGCATGTTCGGTCTTGCCGAGATTCTCTTCCTCGACCCAGATCTGCAGCGTGACCTCACGCCCACTCATGGTGGTGAAGTGGTCCTCGACCTTCTTCAGGTCACCGGCGACCAACGCAAACAGATAGCAGGGCTTGGGATGCGGGTCCTGCCAGGTCACGAAGTGGCGACCATTGGGCAATTCACCGCGCTCGACAGGGTTACCGTTGGACAGCAGTACCGGTTCCTGATCACGGCCACCGATGACCGTGGTGGTGAAAGTTGCCATCACATCCGGGCGATCCGGGTAGAAGGTGATGCGACGAAAGCCTTCTGCCTCGCACTGGGTGCAATACATTCCACCAGACTGATAGAGGCCTTCCAGCGCCGTATTCTCACTGGGAGCGATCTCGACCTCGGTGTCGAGAATGAACTGTTCGGGGACCCGGTGCACTCTGAGCCCGTTATCGCTCTGCTCATACTCGTCGGCGTCGAGCGCCTGACCGTCGATGGCAATACTCTTGAGCACCAGTGACTCACCATCCAGCCACAACGGCTCGCCTGCCTCACGCTCCGGATGACGCTCGAGGTGCAGACGTGCCTTGACGCGCGTGGCACCGGGATCAAGGTCGAAGGTCAGCTCGGTACGTGTCACACGATGGGCAGGCGGACGATAGTCGCTCAAATGAATCGGCTGGGGTTCGGACATCAGTGATGCTCCAGTTCAGAAAGGTCGTAAGCATTGTACGGTGCCTGAGCACCGATGCTCAAAGAAGTGTGCTTGAAGAAAAATGTCACAGAACAATACGCAGCGCAGACCAGCCTCGTTGGTGCCGGGGCTGGGCAGAAGTGTCCGCCAGAGACGAAGGCGTCAGGATGAGGATACGGGTTCGGGGCGGGTCATGATCCAGATGGCCAACCCCATCAGGCCAACAATCAAGGCAACCTTCAACCACATCAGAGAAACGGTGAAGGCCAGAATGATGATCGAGATGCCCAGCATGGTCATGGCCAGCCATTTGGCATGACGCGGGATGGCACCCGACTCCTCCCAGGCCACCACGGTCGGGCCGAAGCGCGGATGGGAGCGAATCCAGTTGGCGAACCGCGGCGACCCCTTCGAGGCTGCCCACACCGCCACCAGCATGAAGCAGGTAGTGGGCAGCAGCGGCAGGAAAGCACCCAGCACCCCGAGGCCAAAGCTCAGCCAGGCCAGAGTGAGATACAGGGCGCGTCTGACAGGTCCGATCACAGCACCTCTCCCCTTGCCTTCATCCATCAACATAACCTGATTGAAGCTGATTTCCGCCTCGAAGGCCAATGGTCCCAAACTATCAAGGTGTTAGCCGTAAGCCGTAAGCCGTAAGCGACGGAGTGTCGAGCTGCGAGCCGTCCAACGCACGACTGATAGTGACATGTCCGTGAACCAAACTCTGCTCCAGGGTCGGGGTTACTTACAGCTTAAAGCTTAAGGCTTGATCGGTCCGCTTGCGGGCCGATCAGTCCCGGAAGTTATCGAACTGCAGCGCCAGTTCGGGGCCCTGCTCGCCACGCAGCAGCGCCATGATGCCCTGCAGGTCGTCGCGCTTCTTGCCGGTGACACGCACCTTGTCGCCCTGGATCTGTGCCTGGACCTTGACCTTGCTGTCCTTGATCAACTTGACGATGTCCTTGGCTTCCTTCTGATCCAGGCCCTGCTTGAGCTTGACGTTCTGGCGAGCCTTGACGCCGGACAGCTCGGGATCCTGGATATCCATGACACGCGGATCGATGCTGCGGGCAACCAGCTTGTTGCGCAGCACATCAAGCATCTGCTGGAGCTGGAAATCGACCTCGGCACTCAGGGCGACGGTTTCATCGTTGAGTTCGAAACTGGCATCGACGCCACGGAAATCGAAACGCCCCTGCACTTCGCGATTGGCCTGATCCACCGCATTCTGGGCTTCATGGCGATCAAATTCAGAGACGATGTCAAAGGAAGGCATGCAAGGCTCCTGCTGCGCGAGAGAAAGCCGCTATTCTACCAGCATGCCGTCACGGTCACTATGTTGGTCAAGAAAACCGGGCGTTGGCCAAGAAAACCAGGGGTTGGCCAGGAAAACCGGGCGTTGGTCGAGGACACGGGGCGGTCGAGGAAATGGGGGGGCCGTGGGATCACCCCGCCAATTGTTCGACAGCGAGGACCTTGCGCATCCGCCAGGCAGCACAGCCATCCTCGTAATAGTCTTCCACCCAGCTCATGAGTCGGAATCCAGAGCGTCGATACATCGCCAGGGCGGTGCGGTTGTCGGCGCGCACTTCCAGCGTCAGCAGACGACAACCAAGATCGGGGCACAGCCCTTCAAGCGCCTCGAGCAACTGGCGCCCATATCCATGCCCCCGTGCGGCGGGAGCGATGCCCAGCGAATAGAGTCGCGCATTGTGACTGTTGCGTCGCAACAGCAAGGTGCCGTAACCCAGCAACTGCCCTTCGGCCTCGACCACCAGCGTCCGCGCATTGGCGCGATGAATCAGGTGCCATAGCTGACGCCTCGAGAAACGATCGCCATTGAAGGCCTGTTCCTCCAGATCAACCAGAGCATTGAGATCACTCCCCTGCGCGGGGCGAATCGAGGCGGACATGAATGGAAGTTTCCTGACTCAGTGAGCCCCAGAGTGAGACTGTGGGCTGGTACAACGACAAGCGGCTTATCGGCATTCTGCCGCCTGACCAGGATCACTGTCAGCCACTATGAACGTGAAATCATTTCACGTTCATCCCAGCTTGTGCAGCCTTCAGCTCAGGTGCATTCTCTGCGCAACCCGGCGGCGATATTTCGTCGCCCCTCCGGGGTTGCTCGAGGAATTTACCGTGATGTGCTCGTTACGGATTGTCGTGGATCGTCACGACGACTGGCGCCCCTATTATCCCACCGATGATCTGATCGACGCCGATGGTTACCTGTCGCGGACCGAGGCCGACCACCAGCATCAGGTGATCAACCTGTGCTCCGATCTCGACTATCTGGGCACCGGCTACTATGTCTCGCTGCTGGCCCAGGCTCGTGGCGATCGTGTCCTGCCCAGCGTCGATACGCTCAACACCCTGCGTCGCAAGTCGACCACCGACATGCAGCTGGAAGGACTGGCCTCCATACTGGAGGAGCTGTCGCGTAACCCCGAGGCTCAACAGTTGCCGGACACTCTCGGCCTCAAGGTCATGTTCGGTGAGTGTGCTGAGTCACTACTGGCACGCCTGGCACGTCGACTGTTCGAGCGTCTGCCCTGCCCGTTGCTGGATGTGCGCCTGGTTCGCAAGTCGAATACCTGGCGCCTCAGCCGCATCAAGCCGCTGCGCCTCAAGGATCTGCAAGGTGTGGAGCAGGACCAGTTTGCTCGTGCTCTCAACCGTCACTCACGCAAGATATGGCGCACTCCTCGCGCAAGGCGCCGCTATCGTTTCGACCTGGCGATGCTGGTCAATCCCGAGGAGCGTCTGCCGCCCAGCAACAAGGGGGCACTCAAGGCATTCATCCGCGCCGGTCGTCGTCAAGGCATTGATGTCTCGCTGATCACCCACCGCGATGCCGGCCGTCTGGCGGAATTCGACGGACTCTTCATCCGCGAAACGACGTCACTCGATCATCACACCTGGCGCCTGGCTCGGCGGGCCGAACATGAAGATCTGGTAGTCATCGATGCCCCGCAGGATATTCTGCGCTGTACCAACAAGGTTTACTTGCATGAGTTACTCCGGGCTCGTGGTATTCCTGCCCCTAACGGACAGCTGCTGAAGAAGGCATCGGCAACCCGGCTACTCGCCCAGGCCGAGCGGCTTGACTACCCGCTGGTGCTGAAGATTCCCGACGGCGCTTTTTCCCGGGGCATTGTCAAGGTGACCTCGCCGGCGCAACTGGTGGAGGAAGCCACAAGGCTGTTCGCTTCTTCCGATCTACTGTTGTTGCAGGAATGGCTGCCCACCGAGTTCGACTGGCGCATCGGCGTGCTCGATGGCAAGCCACTGTTTGCCAGCCGCTACTTCATGGCACGTGGTCATTGGCAGATCTATGACCATTCCAGCGCGCGGGTGAAGAGTGGTGGCTTTACCACTCACCCTGTGGAGGATGTGCCACGTGCCGTGATCCATACGGCGCTGAAGGCCACCCGCCTGATCGGCCAGGGCCTGTATGGCGTGGACCTCAAACAGAGCGGCAAACGAGTCGTGGTCATCGAGGTCAATGACAATCCCAATATCGATGCCGGCATCGAGGATGCGGTGCTTGGCAACCAGCTCTACGATCGAGTGATGCAGGTATTTCTCACCCGCATGGAAGCCAGACGTCACCACCTGGCTCGCTCCCTGCCGGGCCGCCAGACCAGCGCAGGCTGACGTGGGCTGGCGTCTGCGCTACGCTGCCAGATCTCGTTCACGGCGCCGGAGGCCTTCCCATGACAGATCACGACTCGCAAAGGAATACTCGACACAAGAAGGCCATGCAGAAACTCAAGTCCCATGTTGATGAGAAAGTGGCCGCCGCCGACGAGGAGCGCGGCTTGATGCTGGTCTTCACCGGCAATGGCAAGGGCAAGACCACTGCCGCCTGGGGCACTGTCACCCGCGCCCTGGGTTACGGCTACCGGGTTGCCGTGGTGCAGTTCATCAAGGGACTCTGGGAGTGCGGTGAACGCGAGAAGTTGATGGCCGACGACAATCTCGAGGTTGCCATCATGGCCACCGGCTTCACCTGGGATACCCAGAATCGTGAGAGCGATACCGCCGCCTGTCTCGAAGTCTGGGAACAGGCCGAGCGTATGCTGGCAGACCCGGAAGTCTATCTGGTGGTGCTCGACGAGATCACCTATATGCTCAAGTTCGGCTACCTGGACATCAAAAGAGTGCGCAACGCCCTGAACAACCGTCCAGCCGAACAGACGGTCATCATTACCGGTCGCAACGCCCACCGCGAGCTGGTGGAGATGGCCGACACCGTGACCGAAATGAACGAGGTCAAGCATGGCTTCAACAACGGCCTGAAGGCACGCCGCGGCATCGATTTCTGATCTGGCGTCGATTGATCCGCCATCAACTGATTTTCCACCATCTGATCTGCCACCTACCGCGCGTACGATATATTAACCCGGCATGCTGTCATGTTGGGTTAATGGCGGCACAGGGACGTGCCGCCGTCGGTCATCAGGCCGACGCGAGACCGCACCACACCAGCAGATCCGCGCATCTGCGCCAGTGGGATGCGGACGACAATCAAATCGATCAGGATGAGCTATTTGATTGCCATGTTATTAACCCGGCATCCTTTTATGTTGGGTTAATAGCGGCACACGGACGTGCCGCCGTCGGCCATCAGGCCGACGCGAGACCGCACCACACCAGCAGATCCGCGCATCTGCGCCAGTGGGGTGCGGACGACAATCAAATCGATCAGGATGAGCTATTTGATTGCCATGTTAATAGCTCGGACTGATGCTCAAGCGTCAGCCCGAGCCAACACCTGGGTGCCGAATCATCCCCGAACCACTGGCCTCATGCTCCCCAGGTGTCATTGCCCTGTTTCCTGTCACCCGCTGCGAAGCCGCGCTTGTGGTCGATAATCTGTGTGTCTGCCATCCCCGACGTAGCCGACCGCATACACATATCATGCTGTTTTAATTGATATTTAATACTCATCCCGAATTTACGTCGCCCACTGGCGACGTATTTGGCGCAACGGCGTCTGTCTTCTTTGTCGGAACCATCGCCTCCCATCAAATAAAACACTGTTCACAAACAAAAATTCCGTTGCTGGATCAGTTCTTGCACCTCATCGCTACCAAACACGCGGTCCAGGCCTCGTTGCCCGGCTAGATGCCCGGACGAGCGCCGACTACCGCCCCCAGTGACGCCCGCCGCCGGCTACGGTATGCGCCTCCAGCGCATGCCCTGGCCGGTGCCGGTCGGCGCCTGACGCAGCAACTGGGAGCCCCTTTTGACTGAAGTGACGCGAGGAGGTCATTGATGAAGATCACCATTCATGGTTCCGGCTATGTGGGACTGGTTACCGGCGCCTGCCTGGCAGACGTGGGACATGACGTCGTCTGTGTCGATGTGGATCAGATCAAGATTGCCAGCCTCAAGCAGGGTAACGTGCCAATTCACGAACCAGGTCTCGAAGACTTGATTCGCTACAACCTGGAAAGCGGTCGTCTGCGGTTCACCTCCAACCCGGAGGAAGGTGTCGAGCATGGCTTGTTACAGTTCATCGCCGTAGGCACGCCCCCCGATGAAGACGGCAGCGCCGACCTCACTCATGTGCTCAAGGTGGCACGCAGCATTGGTCAGCACATGGGTGATTACCGAGTCATCGTCAACAAGTCGACGGTACCTGTCGGCACTGCCGACCGGGTCCATCAGGCCATTCATGAAGTGCTTGAAGACCGCACGGAAACACTGGACTTCGATGTCTGCTCCAATCCTGAGTTCCTCAAGGAAGGCGCCGCCATCGAGGACTTCTCGCGCGGCGCTCGCATCGTGGTCGGCAGCGAGTCCGAGCGGGTTCAACGACTGATGCGTGAGTGCTATGCCCCCTATAGCCGCCAGAAGGACAAGCTGATCTTCATGGACGTGCGCAGCGCCGAGCTGACCAAATACGCCGCCAACGCCATGCTTGCCACCAAGATCAGCTTCATCAACGAAATCGCCAACCTGGCGGAAAGCCTCGGTGCCGATATCGAGCAGGTCCGTCACGGGATCGGCAGTGACCCGCGCATCGGTTATCACTTCATCTATCCCGGCTGTGGCTACGGTGGCTCCTGTTTCCCCAAGGACGTCAAGGCACTGGCCCGGACCGCTGGCGAAGTGGGCGCCCCGGCTCAGCTGTTGCATGCGGTGGAAGAGGTCAACGAAGCCCAGAAGTCGCGCCTGTTCGACAAGCTCAAGCAGGCCATGCACGGCAACCTCAAGGGACGCACCATCGCCCTCTGGGGACTGGCATTCAAGCCCAATACCGATGATATGCGCGAGGCCCCCAGCCGCACCTTGATGGAGCAGCTATGGGCGGAAGGTGCGCGTGTTCAGGCCTATGACCCTGAGGCTTCCGCAGAGTGCCACCGCCTCTATGGCGAGCGCCCGGATCTGTGCCTGTCCCGCCAGCGTGATGCCGCTCTGGAGGGTGCGGATGCCCTGGTCATCTGCACCGAATGGAAGGCGTTCCGCAGCGTGGATTTCGAATACATTGCCCGAACGCTCAACCATCCGGTCATTGTCGATGGCCGCAATCTCTACTCGCCGGAAGACGTCAAACGTGCCGGACTCGACTACTACGCCATCGGGCGCGGTGACTCTCTGCGTCCGACCGGCCGCTGAGGTCACGCCATGTCGAATCTCCCCAGGCATGTTTCCGTGGCCAGCAAGGCCACGGAATTGACGGTACTGCTGCTGATGCTGGCCCTGCTGATCGTGTTGATCAGTGAGTTGCCACGCGAGATCTTCTCGACCGAGTCGAAGAGCTTCTTCTTTGCCATCGGTGCGGTCGGCAGTTGGCGTTACAGCTGGTGGTTCATCCAGGCCCTGCGCTCGGTATGGTACAACCGGCGAATCTTCCCGCGCATGCGTGCCGAAGCCGATGCGCTGGGCGAGTCGGGTCTGCCACCCGAGCTGTACGTTCTGTGCACGTCCTTTCGTATCGACCCTCCGGTCTGCTACCGCGTCTATGACGCCCTGATCCGCGAGGTTCGGAATTACGGCGTCCCGACCACGATATTCGCCTCGGTCTCTGATCAGACCGACGTCGATATCATCGGCCATGTCCTTCAGGACCACGGCTGGCCGGCCAACATCGAGCTGCGTTACATGTTCCAGAAGGGCGACGGCAAGCGCTCGGCCATGGCCGAGGTATTGCGAGCCATCTCACGCCGTGCGCCGGCTCCCGGGGCGCTGCTGATCTCCATGGACGGTGACATCCTGCTCGAACCGGACACCCTGGAACGCTCACTGTCGTTCTTCGCCCTGCGCGATGACCTTGGCGCCTTGACCACCAACAACAGCGCCATTGTCACCGGTACTGATGCTACCGCCGAGTGGTACGACCTACGCTATGCCCAGCGTCATCTGGTGATGAGCTCCATGTCAGTCTCCGAGCGCCTGCTGGTGCTGACAGGACGCTACAGTGTGTTCCGTGCAGACCTGGCCACTCATCCGACCTTCATCGAGATGGTCGAGAACGATCATGTCAATCACTGGCGCTTCGGCAACTTCAAGTTCCTCTCCGGCGATGACAAGTCGACCTGGTACTGGCTGCTGAAGAACGGCTGGAAGATGCTCTACATCCCTGATGTCTTCGTCACTGGCTTCGAGGAGCTACCCGACCGCAAGCGCTTCTTCGCCTCGACCACCGATCTGATGCGGCGCTGGTACGGCAACATGCTGCGTACCAGCGGACGCGCTATCGCTCTGGGCCCGAGGCCCATGGGGCTATTTACGTGGTGGAGCCTGGTCGACCAACGGCTCTCGATGTGGACGACCTTGATCGGCCCCAGCGTAGCGATACTGGTAACCCTGTTTATCCGGCCATCCTTCATCTTCGTCTATGCCCTGTGGATTCTGATGACCCGGGGTATCTCGACGTTGATTCTGGCCTGGCAGCGTGGGCGTTACAGCCTGCTGTGGATACCGCTCATCTATTACAACCAGGTCTACGGCGCGCTGCTCAAGACCTGGGTGAGTTTCCGCTTCAACCGCCAGAAGTGGTCTCGCCAGGGTATTTCCGCCGGTGAACCCGACTCCCTTGCCGCCGCTCGGCGCCAGCGACGCATGGGGCACCTCCTGCATGGTTTCCACGTCTGCCTGATGGTCTTCGTGCTGCTGCTGGCCACGGGGGTGCTCAAGGCACCCGACCGCGTGTCCCTGCAGATTCTCGACCCCGGCAAGCCGACACCTGCCAGCGCGCCAGCTCCCCATGAGAGCCCCTGATCAGACACAAGGAATCCGCCATGAGCGACTATTTCGCCAACGACAATGATATCGAAACCCGGGATATCGAAACCCGGGATATCGAAACCCGGGATCCTGAAGCCCGAGCCCCTGAAACTCGAGACTTTGGGACTCGAGCCCCTGACAACCGCGATTTCGACTCCCGTGCCCTCCCCCGCGACTCGGACCACCGTGATCTCGGCATGAACAGACATGACGACCGTGGGTCCGGCCCTTATGGCCGGGCTGGAGCCGACCGCTCCTCACGAGCCGCCATACCGGCCCACTTCAGTGGTGGGCGCCGCGAGGATGGTGAGCGCCGTGAACCCCACCTGTCGGAAGAGCCGCCTGCTGCCGATACCGCCCCCCATGAGGCTCCGGCCAGCACAGGTGCGCCACTGTCCCATGAGCGCCGCGATGAGCGCCGCTTCATCCGTGTGAATGCCAGCTTCGAGGTACGCTTCGAGGACGGGAACCGCTTCCGAGGCGTCGACGTGAGTCAGGGCGGATTCGCCCTCGAGACTCCGCGCCCGATGCGTGACCAGGCCCGAATACGTGGTGAACTGGCCATCCTTACTTCAGGTACCGAACTACTGGTTCCGGTAACGGCTGAATGTCGCCATTGTCAGGCTCAACCTGGCCGTAGAAGCCACTATATCGCTGGCTTCGAGATCCTGGATATCAGCCCCGCCCATCTCGAGTTGCTGCGTCAGGTCGTGCGCGCTCACCTCTCGGGGCGCCCGCTGGATGTGCAGAACCTGCTGCAGGGCGAGGATCCCCAGACTCCGCGCAAGCGACGTAGCACCGGGAGCGCACCGCAACCCATTCAACGGCCTCCCAAACCACTGGGCCGTTACGTGGCGTTGTTCATGGCCTTCGCCGTGCTGGCTGTGGTCGCTGCCGCCACCGCCTACCGCAACTTCATGTTGATCGAGCCCAGCTTCGCTGCCGTGACTGCACCGCGTATCGATATTCGCGCACCGAGCCCCGGCATCCTCATGGCCCACGACCTGCAGGCGGGGGACAGCGTGGCCCGTGACGAACGCCTGACCCAGGTGAAGGACGTAGACCTGGAGTCGGATCTGATTCTGGCCGAGGCGGCGCAGCGCTATAACTCCCAGTTGATCGAGAACCTCGAAGAGAGCATCGACAATTCCAGCGGTCAGGATGTCAGCCTGGCCAACTCCGCCGAGCCCGCCAATGGCGAGTCGCTGAGCTTCGAGAACGTTTCTCCTGACGTGGCCAAGGCGCGTATTGAACAGTTCGAGACCGCACGGGACTTCCAGAGCTCTCGCCTGACAGCCCTTCAGGCACGTCAGTCACAGAACGAGATCTACAGCCCCTGCGACTGCCTGGTGGCCTGGGCACTGAGTAGTGCTGACGGCACCTATATCAACGAGAGCGAGAAGATCATGACCCTGATTCGCACCGGCGAGGACGAGGTGATGGTCGAGGCGCTGGTGCATATGGAAGACATCGCACGTATCGAGCCGGATCAGTTGGCCTACATCTCGCTGCCGAATACCACTGGCCCGATCAGCGCCCGAGTTCGCAGTGTGGCACTGGATATCGAGCGCCAGCCACGAGCCGGCTTTCCCAGTTGGGTCCGTCAGCAACAGAACGTAGCCAGCGTACTGCTGGTGCCTCAGCAGCCGATCCCCGTCGAGGCTGTCGGTACACCGGTCGATGTGCGTTTCACCGAACAGCCGATGCTGGGGGCCACCGCTGAATGGATCTGGCAAGGCGGCCGTGCCGTCTTCCAGGGCGCCAGTCAGATGCTTGGTCTGGCTGACGATGAGACGTCGCAGGACCCACAGCAAGCCGCTCTGTAATTCATCTTTCATACTGCGCTCCCGCGAAAGCCGGGGCGCAACAACAGGGACAAGCTTCATGACATCAAGATTCATGCCTTCAGGATCCGCACTATTGCAGGCCCTGCTGTCCAGAACAGTACCCCTGAAAACCGCAACCGGAATGGGCTTGCTGGCCCTGCCATTGATGGCTGGCCTGTCGTTCAACGTGCAGGCCGATGACGATCAGCCTCAACTCAATGTTCCCGCAGTGGCACCCTGCTCCGCGCGCATGCCATTGGTGGCCGCCCCCTCTCCATTACCGACCAGTGCCGATGCCCATCAGGCAATCCGTGCAGGTTTCTCGACCGATCGCACCTGGGGTACTGAAGAGAATGTCGACCTGCTCAATGACGGCACGGCTACCGCCCTGCGCGTGACCTATCCCGAGGACACCTCCTCTCCGGGTGATACCGAGGTCGGCGGCGCCGGCTTCTACTCCGCCCCGCCAGCGCTCCAGGGGCGTGACCATGCCTGCCTGAGCTACCGCGTTCGCTTTGAATCGGGCTTCGATTTCGTCAAGGGCGGCAAGCTGCCCGGGCTGTATGGCGGCGAGGCACCCAGCGGAGGTGACGAGGTGACCGGCGAGAACGGCTTCTCGATGCGCTACATGTGGCGCGAGCAAGGCGCCGGAGAACTCTACGAATACGTCGTCAACAAGGACGATGATGACTATGGCGAGTCCGTCGGTCGCGGACAGTGGTATTTCCCCAGTGGTCAGTGGGTTCAACTGGAACAGGAAGTCATCCTCAACGACCCGGGCCAGAGCAATGGCGTGGTACGCGTGTGGGTCGATGGCCAGCCTGTGCTGGAACAGCAGGGGTTGGTGTACCGCACCAGCGACTCGGTGCATATCGATGGGCTGATGTTCTCGACCTTCTTCGGTGGACACGGCGAGGAGTGGCGCACACCTCGTGACCAGCACGCCGACTTTGCCGACTTCCGTATCCATGCCCCGGCCTCCTGAGCACATGTCCTGTCGAGGAGACAACTTCATGCTCACCAGAGCCATCACAGCGTGGCAATCACCACCATCAAGGCACCCGCTACAGCGGGTGCTGGCACTGACCTTCGCGACTCTGCTCGCTGCACCAGTCAGTGCCATGACCCTTGATGAGCGCGCCGAGCTGGATCTCAGTGACTATCGTGTCACGGATTCCGACGCCTCGTATGTAGACCTCGGTTCTCGCATCGAGGTACTGCGCCATACCGAGAACTCGATCCTGCTGCAGGAGCGTGACCAGTTGGCCAATGGCCCCAGCTGCCAGCAACTACTGGCGCTGGAGCCGATTACCACACGCCTGCGCATCCCCGGCTATTACCCCAGCCCGGAAGCCTGGGAGCTGGCATCCGAGCCACTGTTCCAGTTCGAGGACAGTGTCTCGATGCTGGCGGGTTCCTATGTAGCCACCGGCGACCAGTACTACGCGGAATGCCTGGTTTCCTTTCTCGACAGGTGGGCACAGCATGATGCACTGATGGACTTCCACTATGACCCTATCGAGCCTCAGGCCTGGTTTGCCACCGAATCGATGATCTTTGCCGCCGGCATGGCCTACTCCCTGGTTCGCCCACAGATCGAGGCCTACACCGAGGAGCGCAAGCGCATCGAACAGTGGCTCAACGAACTGGCGCATCGACATGTCGAGATTCCCGGCCAGGAAGGCAACAGCTGCTGCAACAACCACTTCTACCGTAGGGCACTGTACGCCAGCGTGATCGGTGTGCTGACCGAGGACAATGAACTGTTTCGCTTCGGTGTCAGCGCCATCCACTCGGCACTCTCGGACATGACGGAGGAAGGAGCCTTTCCGCTTGAGGTCGCCCGTGGCCGACGTGCTACCCATTACCAGAACTATGCCCTGCTCTACCTGATCACCAACATGCAGGTCATCGCCCGCCAGGGCTATCCGATCTTCGACCTCGAGGTCGATGGCAAGGACATCCATGACGCAGTGGATTTCGCCCTGCGCATCTTCAAGGATCCCGTTGCCCTCGGCGACATGGCACCGCTCGAGCAGTACACCGGATTCCTCAAGGACAACCAGTACTTCTCGTGGATGGAGATCTACCAGCGTCGTTTCCCGGACGCCCGTATCGAGGAATTCCTCCAGCAGGTGCGGCCCATCTACAACCGCAGTGCCGGTGGCTATATCACCCTGTACTTCATGGATGAAGCCGCCCAGCAGCACATCGTGATCAACGACGAAAAGCGTGAAACCCAGGCCTTCAAGGGTCTGGAAGGCTCCGTGGACTCTTCCGGGCAGGACGCCAGTGCATCCGATTAATCCAGTTGACAAGCGAGGCTGATGTGAACACCAGATTCCAGACTTCCCTGCGACACCCCCTGTGCAGTCACCTGCACCACCGTCGACTGCCACTGACGACGTCGGTGGCCATGATGATGATGCTCACTGGCTGCGCTGCCCCCTCGACTCAACTCGCGGGTCCGGGTACAGCTCCCCTGCCCCCCCAGTACGAGGCCTGGTTCGACTACGAGCCGCCACTCAATCCCGACTGGGTTCAGAAGAACACCATCGAGGAAGCCCGCCAGATGGTCGAACAGGAGCAAACACCTCAGGCCATCGCCAAGCTCAAGGGGGTGGCCGATCAAGGCATTCCCCAGGCGTATTACGAACTGGCCAAGATCTACGACCAGGGGAAAGGTGTCGAGGTCGACAAACTCAAGGCCGAGGAGTATTACAGCGAAGCATTGCGTACGCCGTCCTGGATCCACGGACAGGCGGCGCTGAACCTTGCTCGCCTGTATACCGAGGACGACAGTGTCCCCAATCAGCCACTACTCGCCTGGTATCTGCTGCGCGATGCCCAGGAAAACCAGGTGGGCCGCGATGAAGGCGTCCGGCTGGCTCAGTTGCTGTCGCGTGGCGCGGAAGGTATCGAGGCCGATCCAGAGCAGGCGCGCCAGCTCTACCAACAGGCCGCCGAAGCCGGTAACCCCGATGCCATGAAGGCATTGGCCGAAGCCTGGCATGACGGCGGTTGGCTACCCAGCGATGCCACCCTTTCGCAGCAGTATGCCGAACAGTACGCAGGCGAGCTGCGCAAGCAGGCCAGTGCCGGCGATGTCAATGCGATGAAGAAGCTGGCTCGCCTCTACGCCGAGGATGGCCTGATCAATGATCCGCAGCAGAGCGTCCACTGGATGACCCAGGCGGCTCAGGCCGGTGATACCTCGGCACTGTCTCAGGTCGGTCGCGATATGCTTGATGGACGCAGCCCGGAACGTGGCATCGAGCTACTGACCCAGGCCGCCGAAAATGGTGATGTCAGCGCCATGGAGCGCCTCGGCAAGGTTCTGCTGGAAGGCGACGGTATCGCTCCACGCCCACGAGAGGGTCAGCAGTGGCTGGAAGCCGCGATCGCCGAAGGCTCCGTCAACGCCACCACCACGCTAGGCCGAGCACTGCTGTCCGGCGAACACCAACCGGCCCAGCCCCACCGTGGCATTACACTGCTCGAAAGCGCCGCCCGCGAGAACGATGCCCTGGCCATGACCGAACTGGCCCGGGTCTACCTCGATGACGAGCTGGTACCCACCCAGCCTTTCATGGCCGCTGATTACCTCGAACGCGCCCATGAAATCGGCCACCCCTACGCCACCGAACTGCTGGGACAGATCACCCTGGAAGGCCGAGGTGTTCCCGCCAATCCCGGCCGTGGTGAAGCGCTGCTGCGAGAAGCCATCGCCGCAGGCCAGACCGGTGCCATGCGTACTCTGGGCGAAGCCTATCTGCAGGAAGATGGCCCTCTCCCCTATCACCCCAGTGAAGCGGAAAAGCTGCTGACCGAAGCCGCCAATGCCGGTGATACCACCGCACAGACCCGGCTCGGTGAAGCCATGCTGGCCGGCCAGTTCGGAGCGGCTCAGCCCGAACGTGGCCAGCAACTGCTGGAGGAAGCGGCAAATGCTGGCGATGCCTATGCGATGGTCGTGCTGGGCCGTGCCTATCGCGAAGGAACCGGTGTGCCCCGCGACCTCACCATGGCGACCGATTGGCTGCAGCGCGCCGAGCAGGCAGGCCACCCATCCGCCGCTGCCGAGCTTGGCCGGACCCAACGGGATCGCGGTCAAAGTGGTGACATCAACGCCTTGATCGCTTCGGCTCGAGACGGCCACATCGCCTCAATGGCCGACCTTGGACGTGCCTATCTCAATGGCGAGGGCGTGCAACGCAACCCCGCCGAAGCCAGCCGCTGGCTGGAGCGCGCAGCACGCCAGGGGCACCCCGGTGCCGCCGCAGACCTGGGCCGAATGTATCTGGACGGTAATGGTCTCGCACGCGATGCCGCCCGTGGGGCCGAGTTCCTCAAGGTCGCCGTGGCCGGAGGCCATTCGGGCGCGCGTGCCGATCTGGGGCAGTTACTGCTGACCGGAAACGGTGTGGAAGCCGACCCCGAGCGCGGTAAGCGTCTGCTGGAGGAGGCCGCCGCGACCGGTAACGAGTTTGCCGCACAACGCCTTGGCGAAGCTTATCTCACGGGTGAAGGACTCTCCGCAGACCCAGAGCAGGCACGACATTGGCTGCAGCAGGCCAGTGATGCCGGCAGCCTCGCCGCTCAAGCGCAACTGGGTACGGCCTTGATTCGCGGGGATGAAGGCATTGCGCAGAATGCGGCCGAAGGCCAACGCCTGCTGACCGCAGCCGCCGAGCAGGGTAATGCCGGCGCCCAGGCCGCCCTGGGGCGCGAGTACCTGCGTGGCGAGAACATCGACCAGGATGTGCGCAAGGGGGCGGACTATCTGCTCGCCGCGGCACGTCAGGGACATTCCTCGGCACGGCTGGCGCTGGCCAAGGCCTGGTTGACCGCCAACGGGCTGGAAAATGCCAACCGCGAACAGGCACTGCTGTGGCTGGATGAAGTCATGGACGGCGGCTCACAGCTGGCCTCCCAGACCCTCCACGACCTGCTCTCTGATGAAGAGACTCTGTCGGCGATTCCCGCAACCATGGATGACAACTGACGCATCACCGGGACCGGGCCAGCTGATCGAAGCAGGTCGGCTGGCCCCTATCAGCGCTCTATCACGGAAATGGGGATATCAAAATGCACGACATCCTCCCTTGTGCCCAGACCTGTATAGAGCGCTATTGCCGGCTCGTCGCCCAGGTCTGCCTGTACGAAAACCACGTAGGCCCCACGCGCTGCGGCGATCTCTCTGAGCGCCTGGATCAGGGCCGTCGCAATCCCCTTCCGTCGGTGTCCTGAGGCAACGGCAAGATCGTAGAGGTAGATTTCACTGCGTTCCTGCTCGAACTTGTGCAGCTCATAAGCCGCGAGTCCGCCCACGACCTCATCATCCTTCAAGGCAGCAAGCGCGATGAAGGTGTCGCCGCCGAGCAGCCGCCGGAGGTAGTCCGCCCGGGGCCTGGCACGACCATAGGTCTCCACCTCCTCGAATGCCTCGCCGAAGGTGCTCAACAGGGCATCCATCAATGTCAGATCGTCGGCTGTCAGCCTGTATATATGGTAGGGCCAGCAAGGCTGCATCATCTGGAATCCCCTCTACGAAGCTCGATACCAGCCCAGTATAGCCGGGGAGTTCCGGTCCCCCGGACAGTCAGCTACGACGTAGCTCTCGCGATACACACCAGGCCGGGTTCAAGGTGACAACAGAAACTCGAGTACTGTCTCCACGAACTCGACGGGGTACTCGATATTCGATAGATGTACAGCCGGCAACCGGCCCCCTCCACTGCTCACGCACTCTCCAACATTCTTCCAAAGCCCAACAGACAACCGACAAGCAACTGACTAGACTGACCTTTCTCGTGTTTCTTCACCAGGGTCCACCATGTTTCCTACCTTCAAGCGCGCGGCGCTTCCACTGGCGACTGCCGTCGCCGGCCTTGCTCTGACCACCACAGCAATCGCCCATGACGATAGCGACCCGATCCCGGTCAAGGTGTTCATCGCCAGCATGTTCGAGATCGGTGACAACACCGGTGACCGCGCCGGAGAGTTTCAGCGCTGGTACGAAAACTACTGGCAGAATGCCGAGCCGGTGGAAGTACGAGGCGCCACTCATGAACTCTACTGCAACGATGCCGGTGTCTGTGGCTCGGTACTTGGCATGGGCAAGGTCGCGTCATCGTCTTCGATGCAAGCGATTCTGCTCGACCCGCGTTATGACTTTTCCGATACCTGGTTCGTCCTCAGTGGTGTTGCCGGAACGCCCCCGTCTCAGGGCACCATCGGCATGGTCAGTTGGGCGACCTGGCTGGTCGACTATGATCTCGGTCATCGCTGGGCAGCGGAGGAAGGCAAGCCCGGAGAGCCCCTCTTTCAGCCGCGCGAAGGTTACGAGGACATTCGTGTCTACCAGCTCAACCCGCAACTGGTCGAGCGTGCCATGGCGTTGAGCGCGGATACACCATTGGAAGACTCCGAGTCTGCCCGGCAGTACCGCCAACGCTATCCCGATGAGATGGCCCGCCGCACGCCCTTCGTCCGCACCGGAACCCACATGACCGGTGATACCTTCTTCCATGGGCCCGGCCTTTCCGCCGAAGCCCAGTACATGACCGAGCTGTATGGGGCCGATGACTACGTCATCACCGAGATGGAGGCCGCCGCCATTACCCAGGTCATCGATCGACTGCACGGCACCGAGCGCATCATGAGTCTGCGTGGCGCTGTCAATTTCGATCAGGGCAACCCCAACGAGACCACTCAGCAACACCTGGACCCAGCGCCGGGCAACACTGCCGGGGGCTTCGCCGAAACCGTCGCCAACATCGAACTTGTCGGCTCTCGCGTCGTTGATGACATCGTCGATCACTGGGATCAGTGGCAGAACGGCGTCCCCACCGACTGACAGCACCTGGACAAGGACAGGTAGCTGGATAACGTTCTGACATCGTCTTGATGCCCTGCCCGCTGGAACCGCGACGCACCTGAGGCTTTCGGCCAGGGCGGGGCATTGCATCTTCTATACCTGTGGAGCCCCTATGGTCATTACTTGCGTTGAAGATCTGCAGCGTCTGGCACGCCGTCGTGTTCCCCGGATGTTCTACGACTACGCCGACTCCGGCTCATGGACCGAAAGCACCTACCGAGCCAATAGCGCAGACCTCGCCAGCATCGGTCTGCGCCAGCGGGTCATGGTGGATATGGACAACCGCAGCCTCGAATCCACCATGCTCGGTCAGAAGGTCAGCATGCCCGTGGCATTGGCGCCAACCGGGTTGACCGGGATGCAACATGCCGATGGCGAGATTCTTGCCGCCCGGGCCGCGGCAAGGTTCGGCGTCCCCTTTACCCTCTCGACCATGAGCATCTGCTCCATCGAGGATATTGCCGAGCACAGCCCGGAGCCTTTCTGGTTCCAGCTCTATGTGATGCGTGACCACGATTACATCAATCGCCTGATCGATCGAGCCAAGGCAGCAGAGTGCTCCGCGCTGGTACTGACCGCCGATCTGCAGATCATCGGCCAGCGCCACAAGGACGTGATCAATGGCCTCACCGTTCCACCCAGCCCCACCGTACGCAACATCCTGGACATGGCGACCAAATGGCGCTGGTGCTACGGCATGCTCAAGACCAGGCGACGTACCTTCGGCAATGTCGCCGGGCACATTGGTGACGCCCATGACCTGGCATCCCTGTCCCACTGGACGACCACCCAGTTCGACCCGAAACTCAGTTGGGACGACGTCAAGTGGATCAAGGATCGCTGGGGAGGCAAGCTGGTGATCAAGGGCATCATGGAGCCCGAAGATGCCGAAAAGGCGGTGGAAGCCGGTGCGGATGCGGTGATTGTATCCAATCATGGGGGGCGCCAGCTCGACGGCGCGGCTTCGTCGATCCAGGCACTACCGGATATCGTCGCTGCCGTCGGCAACCGTACAGAAGTGCATATGGATGGCGGTATCCGGTCAGGACAGGATGTCCTCAAGGCCGTGGCGCTTGGCGCTCAGGGTGTCTACATCGGACGTGCATTCCTCTACGGGCTCGGCGCCATGGGGGAGCAGGGAGTGACCGAATGCCTGAACATCATCCACAAGGAACTGGACACCACCCTGGCGCTGTGTGGGCTGCGTGATATCCAGCAAGTGGATATCAACCTACTGCGTCCGGGAACCTATCCCACCCCCATCTACGAGGCCTGACATCGACAGGCATCACACCAGTGGTCATCACAACCAACAGGGCTGACGCAGTCTGTATGAGCGGCAGCCCTGTTGGTTGTGAACAGCGTATCAACGCGCGACTCCTCACTCGGGTAAAGAAACCTCTATACCAGGTTTCGCTCGATCATCTGCACGAACATGTCCTCCATCGATTCCTGCATGGGCCGATAATGGAGCCCCAGGTCACGTCTGCTACGGGTATTGTCGGCCCGCCAGGGATGCCCGACATTTCGCGCCACAAAACGGCGTGACACGCCGGTCATCATTGGCACGAACAGCATCGCCAGCCAGCGCGGCAAGACGCGCGGAGGAAGCGGATATGTCCTGCCGAAACGCTCGCGCAGCACTCGGCCCATCTCGTAGAGATCAGTATCGTGACCACTGACGATGTAGCGCCCGCCACCACCTGGCAGACAGGCTGCCGCGACATGCGCCAGCGCCAGGTCGCGCACATCGACCACTCCGATGGAAAACCGTGGCGCTCCGAATCTGGAAGTCCCATCCGCGAGTTGACGGACGATCCTGAAACTCTCCGATGTGGGGTTGGCATTCAATGACGGACCGATCACCAACGAAGGGTTGATCACTGCCAGTTGCCATTGCGACTGCTGCCCAGCGATCTGCCAGGCCTCGCGCTCGGCAACGACCTTGGACCAGGAGTAGGGCTGGTAATCCAGTGAGGCCGTAGTGTTCCAGATATCCTCGTTGAGCCTGCCACCCGACGCATCTCGACACTCGATGGCATCGGTATAGATGGCCGCACAGGAACTGGTCAGCACCACACGCTGTACTTCCGGCGTCCGCGTGGCCTGTTCGAGAACATTGCGCGTGCCCATCAGCGCCGGCTCGATCAACTCACGCTGGGGATCGTCGACCTCGGTGATGAAGGGTGACGCCGTGTGAATCACCACACTACACCCCGCCATGGCCTCGGCCCAGCAGTCGGGATTCAGCAGGTCTGTCTGAAACAGCACCAGGTGGCCTGGGCTATTGGCCGCAATATCGCGCAGATGCCCAACCTTTTCCTCGTTGTCCGGATCCCGCACAGCGGCGTGCACGCTATGGCCGGCATCAAGCAGTTCCTTGACGATCCAGCCTGCAACATAACCGGTAGCTCCAGTCACCAGCACCGGACCATTACTGTCCCGGCTGTCTGTCATTGCCATCTGCCATCTCCTTCTACCATCTTCTTCAACCATCTTCTTCAACCATCTCCATTGCCCGAGCGGGGAAATCACCACATCCGACCAGGATAGACCATTCGCTACCCCAGGACTCTTGCCCTCATGGTTGTGGCTCCCCCTCTGCTTCCAGTTTCGTCCTCCCGTACAGACTTCACGAGTCGTCTGGCATGGCATCACGCACGGCCCGGATAAAGGCCCGAAGACGAGCGGATTCGCGCAGGTGTGGTGGATAGATCATGTGGATGACTCGCCCGTCATTCTCCTCACCTTCCAGCAACCTGACCAGGCGTCCATCAGCCAGTTCACGATCGACCAGATACTCCGCAACACGCACGATGCCTCGCCCTTCCAGCGCCAACTGCTTGAGCAGACGGTGATCATTGATGGCCATCGAGCCCGAGATATCCATCTCTCCATTCCTGAACGACCAACGATCATGGCCGACGAACCTCAGGCAATCGTGGTCGACCAGTTGATGCCGCTGCTCCGGCGTTCCCCTTCGGGCCAGGTACTCGGGGGCGGCACAACAGACGGTGGCATAATGCCAGAGTGGCAGCGCCACCATGTTCTGCGGTGGCGACAGCGTCGATCGAAAGGCCAGGTCGAAGCGATCCCGTCCCAGATCATGACTGGTGTAACTGACATCAAGATGTATCCTGAGCTGCGGGTGCTCACGCTGGAAGGCATGGCAGACATCGAGCAGAAAGCGCTCGGCGAACAGCACCGGGGCCGTAATATGCAGCTCGCCGCAGAACCCCTCGCGGGAATGGGCCAGTTCCCGTTCCAGATCAACCAGACTGCCGCGAACCCCGGCCATGTGCCGATAGACCATCAAACCTTCCTCGGTCAGACGGACACTGCGCGTGGAGCGAATCAACAACGCCGTGCCCAGCTCCGCTTCCAGGCGTCGGATCTGTTCGGACAGATAGCCTCTAGAAACCTCGAGCGTTTCTGCTGCTCGAGAAAAACTCAGCGCCTCCGCCACCTCAATAAAGAGCATCAGACGCTCGGCCTTCTTGTGTTCACGCACCGGCAGACACCATCAACTGTTGGCTATTTCCATCATTGTGAATCTCATTGTTCACTATACCAAACAGTCTTTTTACTCATCAGGCTTCCGTGCCGACTGTTAGAGTGCAGCAACATTGACCCCATTCCCCCAAGGAGATGCCCGTGAGCTACCAGCCTGCCGCCGATCGCTATGAGCACATGCGCTACCAACGCTGTGGACGCAGTGGTCTGAAGCTTCCAGCACTGTCGCTGGGTCTATGGCACAACTTCGGCCATAACGCCCACGAGGACAATGCCCGAGCCATCTGCCATACCGCCTTCGATCACGGTATCACCCACTTCGATCTGGCCAACAACTATGGCCCGCCTCCGGGCTCTGCCGAGGAGATGTTCGGCCGCATCCTGCACAACGACTTCGCAGGCCATCGCGACGAACTGGTCATCTCGACCAAGGCCGGCTATCACATGTGGCCTGGCCCCTATGGTGAATGGGGCAGCCGCAAGTACCTGCTGTCGAGCCTTGACCAGAGCCTCAAGCGCATGAAGCTCGACTATGTGGACATCTTCTATTCCCACCGCTTCGACCCGGAAACGCCGCTGGAAGAAACCATGGGCGCACTGGATCATGCAGTACGTTCAGGCAAGGCACTCTACGCGGGGATTTCTTCCTACAGCGCCGAACGCACTCGCCAGGCGGCAGCGATTCTGCGTGATCTGGGGACTCCCTGTCTGATCCATCAACCAAGCTATTCGATGATCAACCGCTGGATCGAAGAAGATGGCCTACTTGATACCCTCGATGCCGAAGGCATGGGATCCATCGTCTTCTCACCGCTGGCTCAGGGACTACTGACCAACAAATACCTGAACGGTGTGCCCGAGGACAGCCGTCTGGCCAGAGGCGGAGCCATCCGCTCGGATCACGTCAGTGACGACAACCTGGCGCGGGTCCGCGCCCTCAATGCGATCGCCGAGCAGCGCGGCCAGAGCCTGGCACAGATGGCACTGGCGTGGGTCTTGCGTGGCGGGCGGGTCACTTCGGCACTGATCGGCGCCAGCCGCCCCGAGCAGGTTACCGACTGCGTCAAGGCACTCGACAACCTGGACTTCAGCCAAGAAGAACTGGACGCCATCGAGCGTCATGCCACTGACGGTGGTGTCAACATCTGGGCACAGTCATCCAACGCCTGATGAAACAGCCGCAATCCCCATCACCGGCTGTGGCAGAAGGTGGTGGGGTTGCTGCATCTTGAATGACATTCATAACATCATGCTAAAAATGCATTTCTTTATCATCTTCATATCTGCGATATTTAGCGCCCTTTCGATAACCCCGACTGAATCGCATTAATGGTCAAGACATACCTCTACAAGATGAAGGGCGCCAGCCCTGCACGCCCTCGCCCCTGCTGGCGCGATGCGCTCTGGTCATGGTTCGGTGCCTTCGCCGGCATGGCGGGTGTCGGCTGGCTGAGCAGCGCCTGGCTCACTTCGCATACCCTGTTGATGATCGGCTCCTTCGGCGCCACCTCTGTGCTGCTGTATGCCGCTCCCGAGAGTCCTCTGGCACAACCACGCAATGTGCTCGGTGGCAATGTGCTGTCGGCCATGGTCGGTGTGCTCAGTTGGCAATGGCTGGGGGATACCTGGCTGGCTGCTGCGGTCGCCGTATCGACAGCAGTGCTGGTGATGCAGTTGACCCATACCCTTCATCCTCCGGGTGGGGCCACTGCCTTGATCGCCGTGATCGGCTCCAGTGAAGTACATGGTCTGGGCTGGAGCTATGCATTGGTCCCCGTCGCAGCAGGCTGTCTGTTGATGCTGAGCGTCGCTGTGCTGGTCAACAACCTGGCGCGCCACCGGCGCTATCCCCTGCACTGGTGGTAGCCTGAAAGCCACTATTAACATGGCAATCAAATAGCTCATCCTGATCGATTTGATTTTCGTCCGCACCACACTGGCACAGATGCGCGGATCTGCTGGTGGGGTGCGGTCTCGCGTCGGCCTGATGGCCGACGGCGGCACGTCCCTGTGCCGCCATTAACCCAACATGAAAGCATGCCGGGTTATTAACATGGCAATCAAATAGCTCATCCCGATCGATGTGATTTTCGTCCGCACCACACTGGCACAGATGCACGGATCTGCTGGTGTGGTGCGGTCTCGCGTCGGCCTGATGGCCGACGGCGGCACGCCCCTGTGCCGCCATTAACCCAACATGAAAGCATGCCGGGTTAATAACATGGCAATCAAATAGCTCGTCCTGATCGATGTGATTTTCGTCCGCACCACACTGGCGCAGATGCGCGGATCTGCTGGTGTGGTGAGGTCTCGCGTCGGCTTGATGGCCGACGACGGCACGTCCCTGTGCCACCATCAACCCAACATGAAAGCGTGCCGGGTTAATAACATGGCAATCAAATAGCTCGTCCTGATCGATGTGATTTTCGTCCGCACCACACTGGCGCAGATGCGCGGATCTGCTGGTGTGGTGAGGTCTCGCGTCGGCTTGATGGCCGACGACGGCACGTCCCTGTGCCACCATCAACCCAACATGAAAGCGTACCGGGTCAATACCGAGCCCTCCAGCAACTCCGGGACTCAGTCCGATCGTTGGTCCAGGGAGTTGTCAGTCTATTGAAAGCGCATGGCGCCCTCGAGAATCAGCACGCCTGGTACCCAGCCGGTGAATATCGCGCAGACGATGGTATATATCGCCACCAGACGCTTGATATCCCGCCCCATCGCCAACAGCAGAAAGAAGCCGAACCACAGCACTGCCCAGGCCAACCAGTTGAGACTGCTCCACAGAGTCAGTGACAGTGCGCTACCCAGCAGCGCATTGCCCCCGACAACAGCGGCGGTGATGCTGACAAAAAGACTGAACCAGCCAAGCCCCCGCCCATCAGCACCGAGAAACTGGTTGGCCGCTACCCACAGGTAAGTAAAGGCAAACAGGAAGGTGAAAGCCCCAGCATTGATGGAACGCTCATCTGCGGGGTCGTGAAAGATCAGCCAACAGGCAACAAGGAAGCTCAAGCTTCCCACAAGGGTATTGATGACAGAGACCTCTCGATCACCGATCTTCCCCAGCATCCAGACGCCATTCACGAAAAGCACTGCGCCGACATACAGCAGCATCAGTCCTGACATCATCTTCGTACGCTCCTCAACGACTTCATTCTTCTTCTGGTGAAGGCCTGATACATCCTCTCTCCTCCCTTCGCGTCAGGCGCGAAAGAGTGTCTCGAACTCGGAAGAGACGGCGGCGACCTGAGTCGCAGGAGGGTGAGCCACAGGGGGTGGGTCACAGAAGAAAGACGCGCCCCTCCTGGACCGCCCACAATGAATACAATTTAATTGTAAAAATGTATACAAAAATTCAGACAAAACTCCCCTCCCGGCCGCTGGTGCAGCCATCGGAGGTCGCACTCCAATCAGCAACTCGAACTCAACCTACCCCCTCTACGCGCTCTGGACGAAGCATCGAGAAGTCGCGGGGGCCGGTGTAACGCTCTATTCTCAACAACAAGTGCCGAGCAACACCGCAGTCCTACAGCATTGCCCTCCGACAGGAAGAAGGACGTCGTCATGTTCAAGCTTCTCCAGTCGTTACTGGCCCGCCGCAACGAGCCGCAGAGCGACGAGCATAGTCAGCTGAACCACGGGGATACTGCCAGGCAGATCCATCTGTTGATCTGGGGAGGCTTCGAGACACCGAAGGACATTCATGACATCATCGCCGACCAATCGCCATCTCCTGATGAACTGACGGCAACTGACCACCGATGGATCGACACCGAAATACAACGAAGGTTGGCTGACAAACAGGAAAGCCAGGCACAATGGCCACGTACCACGGACTGGGACCGGCTGGACAATGCCTTTCAGTCACTGGACAACAACGGCATCATTGCCCTGCACTATGCCGGCAATACTCAGTCCGACGGCCTGGCGGACACCATGGAAGTCTTCGATGCTCGTCAACAGGCCGGCGAGACACCACAGGGATACGTGTTCTATCACGGTCAGGATGTCGACACGGCACTGGAATCAGGTCGAGTTCACCTGGCCTTCGGTGCCTTCGACAACAGTGAGGAGAGCGCTGCTGGTGTCGCCCGGGCGGTCGTCTCCACTGTCAACCGCCACGGTCTACATGTGAGCTGGGATGGCAGCCTCGACCAACGCATCCTGATCCAGCCGATCGAATGGCGTAAACGCAGCCCAGGCCTGTAATTGCCGAATTGCTTTCAACCTCTACCACAAATCCGAATACCACCTACAATATACCGCCTTGAAAAATACGATCCGACGATAATCACATAACAAGGAGTGTTTCTGATGCGTCGTATAAAGCCCATTCTGCCAGTGTTGCTGGTGGGTTTCCTGCTGCTGGCCGGCTGTTCCCTTTATCCACAGATATCCAACCCTCAACACGATATGGACTCGACCGAAGGTCAATACCAGGGCACACAGTGGGGGGAAGGCCTGGAGTCCCGTGTTACCCGTGTCAATCTCGAGCGCGTCTCGGATTCACCACTGGAGCGCAGTGAGATCTACTACAGCGCCTCTCGCTCACCAGGCACCGCCATCAAGGAAATACCGATGATCAATGGCCGAGTGACCTTCGCGGTCCTTGATCAGGATGGCAACAAGATGGATCTCGTGCAGCACAACGGCGACCTCCATCTGCAGGCAGCAGCAGGAGAGCACTACGAACTGCGGTTGCGCAATTTCGGCAATCGTACCTACGAAGTGGTATCCGCCGTTGATGGCCTGGATGTCCTCAATGGTCAGCCGGGCAGCCTCCACCATCGGGGGTATGTGCTGGAACCCGGCAGGATCCTGACCATCAGCGGCTTTCGCAGGAGCAACACTGAAGTGGCCGCGTTCCGCTTCTCGTCGGTCGGCGATGCCGACACCAGCAACAGCGAACAAGGCGCCGCCCACAACCTCGGGGTCCTCGGGCTGGCAGTGTTCGAGCTCAGCACACCCTTGCCCCCTTCACGAGCCGTCGGCAGCCATCTTCCTCAGGCATTCCCCGCCGATGCGAGTCCAGTGCCGTCGCCTCATCACGATGATTGAGAGGCAGCCTCACTCCCCGCCTCGCTGGGGCGGGACGCTGCTGCCTTCCTTCTCCAGCAGGGCCGCCCGGAAGTAGTCCCCCACCCGTCTGTAGGTACTCGCATACCAGTCATCGTCCAGCCGCACTGCACGCTCGGCATTCAAGGGATGGGTGGGGATATGCAGGCGCATATCCACTCCATGATCCGGATGTGTGCTGACCTGGAGGATCGCCGAATGGCGCGATGGGCCATAGGGAATCAGGTTGGCCAACGCCGTCTGACGATCCGTCGTCGTAGCGAAGCCGATGAACTGGCGGGCAACCTCGGCGCCCTCTGCATGACGCGGTATGGCCCAGACTTCGTGCTCCTGGATCTGTCCATCCCAGAGGATCTCGATAGGTAGATTCTGCTCGACCATGGCGGTGAAGAAACGCCCATTGTAGCCCGATGCCATGACCACCTGATTGGCGGCCAGCATGCTGACCGGCTCTTCCCCCTCCACCCACCAATGCAGAGGGTCGATGTCATCGATACGTGCGAGGGCCAACGCCAGACCACGTCGCGTACTGAGCAGCCGGTAGAGCTCCTGGCGCGGCACCCCGTAGGACAGCAACGCCCATTCCATATTGGCTGCCGGGGTACGCTGCAATGCACGTGGCCCCGGAAAACGCTGCTGGTCGAAAAGGTCGGCAATTCGAGTGGGGCGACGACCGGGAAAGGCATCACGCCGATAGGCAACTACCGTGGCAAAGATGGAATGGGTAAACCAGCACCGACCCAACGACCCCTCGAGGAAATCACGCCCGACAGAAGTTCCATCTGGAGCAGGCGATAGTATCGATGTCGACAGTGGTTCCAGCAGGCCCTCCGCACAAGCTGCTCGAGCACTGCTGCGCGTCATGTCGAGCAGGTCCCAGGGAGCGTTTCCCTGCGTGACCGCCTCGCGCAACTCCTCGATGCCACCGTCGTATTCCTCCACTCGCACCGCTATCCCGGTGGCCTCGGTGAAAGGCTCGAACAAGGCACGCTGCTGCGCACGTTCATAGGCTCCGCCCCAACTGAGCACGACCAGCTCTCGACGCTGTTCGCCTTCCGCCAGCACTGGTGCAGCGAACAGCGTCGCTGACAAAGCAAGAGCCAGCAACAGTGCCCACTGCGTCGATATCGACACCAACCACCAACGGTGCCGCCGAGGGGCAGATTGTCCATGCTCAGCCAACACCATGCTCCTCCTGACGCAGTTCCTCGCTGTAGTTGAGGAAGGCACGCGCAATACTGGTTTCGTGGACCACACCAAGAAAGGTATCCGTTCCCTTGTCGTCCACCACCGCCAGCGCTTCACCCGACACCTCCTGCATATGTTGCATGGCCGTCCACACCGAAGTATCGGGACACAACACCGGACGTGGGATACGTGGGCAGTCCTTCAACGAGCTTCCGCTCTGCCCCTTCCGGCGCATGGTCTCCAGTTGCGCCAGTGTCACGGTGCCACGGTAACGCTGTTGTGCATCCACCAGGTGTGCCTCGGCATGCCCGCTGCCGCCCAGTTCCTCGACGGCTGCCCCCACGCTCAGAGATGGGCTCAGCGTCGCACAATCCTGGCTCAACAGAGACTTGAGGCGCGCACTTTTCATGACGGCCAGGTTACGGCCCGCCGAAAGATCCAGCCCCCGAGACGCCAATTGAATATCGAAAAGCGAGCGGCCAAACAGTTGCGCAGCAATTGGACTCGCCAGGGTCACACTGGCCAGCGCCGCCGTGGTCAGGACATAACTGCCGGTCAGTTCAAAGATGATCAACAACGTGCTCAAGGGAGCCCCGATCACTGGCGCGGTCACCGCCACCATTCCGCAGACGGCGTAGAAGATGAAGGTGTCCTCGGCGAAGCCGAGGTTACCGGCCAGGGTGCCACAGAGAGCACCAAACAGCGTGCCGATCAACAGGGCCGGGCTGAACACACCGCCGCCGAACCCCATACCGAGACATAGCGCCGTGGCAGCAATCTTCAACAACATGACCACTGCCAGCTCGATCCCCCCGAAGGCACCCGAGATGGTCGCGAAGCGCAGCGTTTCTCGCCCCATGCCCAGAATGTCCGGCACCCAGAGCGCGACCAGCCCGAGCCCCAGCCCGGCAACAGCCGGGCGTAATGAAGGCCTCAGGGAAAGACGCGCCGAGCAGCGCCCCACAGCGAGAATGGCATGCATATAGCCCCCCGCCACCAGGGCTCCGAGAGCACCGATGATCACGAAGATGCCGAACTCCCAGGGACGCGGGAGAGCGGTTTCCGCGACATGGAAGAGTGCCCCCCAGGAGAGCACATTGGTGGAAATGACATGGCCCACGATGGCGGCGGCTGCCACCGGAGCGAAGGCCCGCAGCGCATAATGGCGCAGAACCACTTCATGGGCGAATACGATCCCGGCCAGGGGAGCGTGAAAGGCGGTAGCAATCACCGCCGCCACCCCACAGGCGATGGTGACATTGTCATCCGAGCGTCCGAGCCTCAGCAGGCGTGCGCCCAGTGACCCCACCGTGGCACCGATATGCACCAGCGGCCCGTATTGCCCTACCGAGGCACCGCAGCCCAACGACACCAGTCCGCTCAACGCCGAAAGTGCTCCAGCCCGAAACGGCAAACGGCCGCGACGTGTCTGCACTGCAGCGATGGCATCCGCAGGCCCATGGGGGCGCTGTTCACGAATGGCACGATGCAACTGGCCGACCACTAGACCACCCAGTGCCGGTACCAGCAGCGTCGCCAAGGCCAGAATCTCGGCATTGGCAAACATCATGCGGCCACGGGCCGAAATCAGCAGTACATCGTTGAGCCACAGCACCAGACTGACGAAGCCTGCCGCCAGTCCTGCGGCCAATCCGCCGATCACTCCGCCCAACATCACCAGGCCAAGGAAACGCAGCATCCCCGCCACACCACGGCTTTCACCTCGAGTCGTACCGCCAGCGTCCATGGGCCCTCGTTGAATGGTTGTGGCCAGCCTGCTCTGATATTCAGGTGTAGGCGGAATCCTTGTTCAGAGCAAACGAACGCTACCCAGTTGCCACGGTGTCAGCCGCAGAATCAGCACATCATCGTCGAATGCACCCCGTGGTCATGGTGAAACAGCTGGATATGCCCGAACAGGCAATGCCCGAGCTTCCTGTTTGGCTCGTAAATGCGTAATACTGGGCTGATTCGCGAGCGCCCATCGAAGCGCAATGCACCGCGCCAGCAGCCCCAGCAACCGGTAACGGAATGCCTTCAATCTACCAGCTGAAACCCGCCTTTCAGGCCTGGCTCCGCCCCATTGTTGGTCGGCTTGCCGGGGCTGGCATCACCGCCAACCAGGTAACGCTGGCAGCCATGGCGCTATCACTGGCAGCAGGGCTGGCGCTGACCATCTGGCCCCAGCACAACTGGCCGCTGTGGCTGGTGCCATTGGTACTGTTCGTACGCATGGCACTCAACGCCATCGATGGCATGCTGGCCCGCGAACATGACATGCAGAGCCGATTGGGAGCGATCCTCAACGAGCTCGGCGATGTGTTTTCCGATACTGCTCTCTACCTGCCCTTCGCGCTGGTGGCTCCGTTGTCCCCCGCAGCGGTGGTGCTGGTGGTCATCCTGGCCGCCATCAGTGAAATGACCGGTGTTCTCGGCCAGGCTCTGGGTGGCCCACGCCGCTATGACGGCCCCATGGGCAAGAGTGACCGTGCCGCACTGTTCGGCACTCTGGCACTGTGGGTGGCCATCGCCGGCCAACCGGCCTGGCTATTGAACATGGCGCTGATCATTGCCTGCATATTGCTGACATGGACGATCATCAATCGCGCCAGAGGCGCTCTGGCTGATTGACCTGGCTATTAACATGGCAATCAAATAGCTCATCCTGATCGATTTGATTGTCGTCCGCACCACACTGGCGCAGATGCGCGGATCTGCTGGTGTGGCGCGGTCTCGCGTCGGCCTGATGGCCGACGGCGGCACGTCCCTGTGCCGCTATTAACATGGCAATCAAATAGCTCATCCTGATCGATTTGATTGTCGTCCGCACCACACTGGCGCAGATGCGCGGATCTGCTGGTGTGGTGCGGTCTCGCGTCGGTCTGATGGCCGACGGCGGCACGTCCCTGTGCCGCTATTAACCCAACATGAAAGCATGCCGGGTTAATAATTGAACTCAGGAGAAGAGTCGCATGCCGCCACAGGACAGACCAAAGCACAGACCGCAGCAATCCGGTCACTTCACGACCTTCGATGGCGTCGAGCTGTTCTATCGCCACTGGCCCGCAGTAAGCGATACCCCGCGCGGGGCCGTGGTGATGTTTCATCGCGGACATGAGCATTCCGAGCGCATGGCGCACCTGGTCGATGAACTGCAACTCGAGGATTTCGCCTTCTTCGCCTGGGATGCGCGGGGCCATGGCCACTCTCCCGGTGAGCGTGGCTACAGCCCGGGTCTGGATGCCTCGGTACGCGATGTCGATGACTTCATCAAGCATATCGAGGCCACCCATGGCATCGTCGTCAGCGATATCGCAGTGGTCGCCCAGAGCGTCGGCGCCGTACTGGTATCCACCTGGGTTCATGACTACGCGCCACCGATTCGCTGCCAGGTGCTCGCCTCGCCCGCCTTCAAGGTCAAGCTTTACGTGCCTCTGGCCATACCGGGATTGAAGCTATTGCAGGCCCTGCGTGGCCACTTCTACGTCAACAGCTACGTCAAGGCGAAGCTGCTGACCCACGACCCACAACGAGTGGCCTCCTTCGATAGCGATCCGCTGGTCTCCCGCGCCATATCCGTCAAGATCCTTGTTCAGCTGTTCGAGGCCGGCAAGCGTATCGTGGCCGATGCCGGCGCCATCACCACACCGACACAGCTACTGATCTCCGGCAAGGATTGGGTGGTGCACCACACGCCGCAGCATCGCTTCTACGAGAATCTGTCCAGTCCGATCAAGGAGCGCCATGTGCTGGAGGGCTTCTTCCACGATACTCTGGGCGAAAGGGATCGAACGCAGGCAACCGATCGTATCCGCGCCTTCATCGAGCGCTGCTTTGCCACTCCACAGCACACTCCTTGCCTGCTGGATGCTGACCAGGTCGGCTACACCCGCGCCGAAGTCGACCGTCTCGAGACGCCTTTACCCACACTGTCACCGCGTCGCGCATACTGGTCGTTGACCCGTGCAGGACTGCTGTTGGGAAGCAGGCTCTCCGAGGGCATACGCATCGGCCACCAGACCGGGTTCGACTCCGGCACCACGCTGGATTATGTCTACCGCCATCAACCTCAGGGGCGTGGCACTGCCGGTCGCTGGATCGACCGCGCCTACCTCGAGTCGATTGGCTGGCGTGGCATTCGCCAACGCAAGCAGCATATCGAAGCGTTGCTCGAGCAGGCCATGGCACTGCTGAGCGACCAGGCATTGCCGATCCATGTGCTGGATATTGCCGCGGGACATGGCCGTTATGTCATCGATGCACTGGTGACGACCGAGCAACGCCCCCAGTCGGTACTGCTGCGCGACTATGACGCCGACAATGTCGCCGCCGGCCTGGCCATGATCAAGTCTGCGGGGCTTGACGACATCGCCCGTTTCGAACAGGGCGATGCCTTCGACCGGGAGTCACTGGCGATCCTGGCTCCCGGGCCCAGCCTGGCGATTGTCTCCGGTCTCTACGAGCTATTCGCCGACAACAGCGCCGTACGGCGCTCACTGGCCGGCCTCGGGGATGCCGTCGAGACCGGCGGCTACCTGATATACACCGGCCAGCCCTGGCACCCGCAGCTCGAATTCATCGCCCGCGCCTTGACCAGCCATCGCGGTGGCCAGGCCTGGGTCATGCGCCGCCGGACCCAGTCTGAACTCGACCAACTGGTGGCCGAGGCCGGGTTCGAGAAGATCGACCAGCGCATCGATGAGTGGGGCATCTTCACGGTCAGCCTGGCTCGCAAGGTCGGCTCCTGAATGGCCGCCATCCCGGCAGAACCGACACCCCGGCCCTGGCGGCTGGCCCTGGCGTGGCTGGTGGCACTAGGCATCTTCTTCTATGCCTCCTACGGTCTCGCCAACTGGCTGGCCACGCAGCGTGCTCATGTGCCGAGCGTCGTCTTCGACTGGGAAGCCAACATTCCCTTCGTTGCCTGGTCGATCCTGCCCTACTGGTCGCTCAACCTGTTCTACACAGGCTCGCTGTTTGTCTGTTCGACACGCCATGAACTCGGCATTCATGTACGGCGGCTACTGACCGTTCAGATCATCGCTGTCACCTTTTTCATCATCACGCCACTGGCGTTCAGCTTTGGTCAACCGGAGGTCGATGGTCTACCGGGAAGGCTGTTCGGTGCCCTGCGCAGCTTCGATCGCCCCTACAACCAGGCCCCCTCACTGCATATCGCCCTGGTCGTGATTCTCTGGTCGCTGTACAGCCACCATGTCCAGGGCCTGCTCCGTGGGCTGCTGCACCTCTGGTTCATACTGGTTGGGCTCTCGGTACTCACGACCTGGCAGCATCATTTCATCGACGTTCCCACCGGCGCTCTGCTCGGACTGTTCTGCCTGTGGCTATGGCCACTGCACAGCGTCTCGCCCCTGAAATCGCTGCAACTGAGCCGGGATCGCCGTCGCATCAGGCTGTTCGGCTACTACACTGTAGGCGCGGTGTTACTTGCTGCCATGGCGATGCTTTGCGGCGGTGCCTGGTTGTGGCTGTGGTATCCGGCGGTATCTCTGGCGCTGGTCGCCGCCAACTATCTGGTAATCGGCATCAACGGCTTCCAGAAGGATCCACAGGGCATCATGACACTGGCCGCCAGGCTTCTATTGCTGCCCTACCTGCTCGGAGCCTGGCTCAATTCGAGGTGGTGGACCCGGGGCCAGACAGAAGCCTGTGAGATTGTTGACGGAGTGTGGCTGGGCCGTTTTCCCACCGCACACAGCTTGAACAGCCGCGTCGCTCCGGTGGTAGAACTGTCAGAGAGGGAGTTGACTGTGCTGGACCTGACCGCCGAGCTTCCAGCGCCCGGCAACCTGGCCGACACAGGCGTGAGCTGGTTCTGTCAGCCAATGCTGGACCTGGTGGATGCTCCACCGTCAGACCTGGCCGCCGCGGCGACGCGTCTCGAACTCAAGCACAAACAGGGTCCGGTGCTGGTGGTATGTGCGCTGGGTTACTCGCGCAGTGCCAGCGTAGTCGCTCTCTGGCTGGTTCAATCGGGGAGGGCCACCAGCATCGATACGGCCATTGCCATGATTGCCGAGAAACGTCCGAGCATTCGTCTCGACGAACGTCATCGGCAACTGATCAAGACGGCCCTGCAGAAAGACAACGGGCAGGACGGCAACAGGGAGGCAACATGAACGAGCTGCAACATACCCAGGCCGGGATCGCTGCAGACCTGCTGGCTCAGGGGCGCCTGGCAGCGTACAGCTCCCTGCTGGCCACTGCCGGTGCGCTGTTTGGCCTGATCATCAGCCACCATACCCCTGGAATCGTCGCCATTGCCATGGCCGTCGCCGCTCTACTGGGCCTGGTACAACTCTATCTGGCGGCACGAACCGATTTTGATCGGGCACTGTTCGAGCGCCTGGCTCGCGGGCTGCACCCGGAAACCATGGACAGCATCCTTGTCGACTTACGCCTGGCCAACAGGCCTGCGGCCAATCGCAGTCTGGTCGAGCGCACCAGAGGCAGTCGACGGCTGTTGAGGCTCCAATGTGCGGTCACTCTGCTCCAGTACCTGTTGATCATCGGTGGTGTGCTGCTGGCATGAGGCTGCAACGTTTCGGTCAGATCTTTTCGACCTGAATTTTCGACCTGAAACACTGCTCCTTGAGCCACTGCCCCGGCGCTACCGGGAACCACTCATCGACTACCTGGAATCAGATTCCACTGGATATGTTCATTCATGGACGCGCCCCGGTCGACGTCCGGGCAATGGTATCATCGCCACCATGGATGGCCGGCTATCGACGAGCCGCCATCGCACATCGGCAATATCATTGGCTTCCACCAGGTCAGTGAAAGAGCGGGTAGAGTCGGCATTGGGCAACTGAAGTCGAGCAGCCAGAGCCTTGCTTGCATCTTCCAGAGTCGGTGGTCGGGGGAAATGACAGTACCTCATGCTCCGCCGACCGTTTATCGTGAAGCGGATCTCGTAGAGTTTCATTGTTGTGTCCGTCTTGTTCCCTACACGTTCAGCATAGACCCGATGAGAACAAGGTGTGTAGTGCGGAATGGCTTGAGTGAGCCCCCATCGACCGAAAAAGTCGCTACAGCGGTGACAATCAAGCCTTTTCTACCCGAACCGCTGTTCCTGTGGCCACCAGAAACAGCATCGACTTGCCACCGCCGGAAATCTCGCTGTAGTCCAGATCCACGGCGATCACTGCATTGGCCCCCATTTCGCCAGCCTCGCGACGTAACTCCTCAAGACAGGAGACCCGCGCGTCACGCAGCGCATTCTGGGACGACTTGTTACGCCCTCCGAAGATATCGCGGATCCCGGCGAACATGTCCTTGAGGATGTTCATGCCGAACACGCACTCGGCCGAGACGATGTCGAGGTGTTCGACGACACGATAGCCTTCGAGCTGCGACGAGGTAGTCAGGATGACGGAATCAGACATGGTGTAATAACCCCTGAGAGGAAATGTGGAGCTATATCCTTTAGCTCAAGGGGAGAGTTCCGAGCAAGCACTCAATAGCCACGGCACGATATTGCTCAAGCCACCAGAAGCCTCCCATCAGAAGGTCTGTGAGGAGCACTACACATCCCAGGGGTTGATGAGTTCGATCCCCAGGCACTCGAAATCCTTGATGTTGCGAGTCGCCAGTCCAGATGCATATTGACGACAGATCGCAGCAATCTGGGCATCAGCGACACTCACTCCCCGCCCCGAACGTTCCCTGGTGGCCACCAATTCGGCATAACAAATAGCTGCCTCTCCATCAAACGGCAGAATGCGGCCAGCGAAGTCCTCACCAAACATGGCAACTGCCACAGCGCTCAAGTCACTCTTCCGCTTGCCATCAGGCAAGCGTTCGATCCCGTAGAAAACTTCAGCTACCGTAATTGCAGATACCATCACGGACCAGGCGTCCTGAGCATCGAGCCACTTGACGACTGATGCTTCCGGTTCAGCCTTCATCAGTTCGGACACCACATTGGTATCAAGCACAATCATGCGTCGAACTCTGCGCCACGAGGATCATCCTTGCGCTCGGGTAACTCCAGTTCGACGCCCCCCAACTGAGCAAACCTTTCGTGAATGCGACTGCCCAGCCCTCGCCCTTGTGGCTGAGCCAAGGCATGACGCAGGATCCTGCGAACCTCTTCCTCCATTGAATGCCCATGACGGGCGGCCTGAAGTCGCAACTGAGTCTTCAACTGATCATCAAGATTACGAATCGTGATCGATGCCATGGCGTGGCCCTTCTTTCGATTTCAATGAAATCAATGATAGCACAATGCGCTGTCGATAAAGGTACTCTGCCATATGTCAGTCCCTGGCTTTCTGAAGGGTGAAGGTGGCGGACAGGAGTTCGGTCAGAGCCCGTCTCTGACGGCTGCCGCAATAAACTGTCGTAAAGTCGTCTTGAGGCATGGCGCATAATGCAAAACCCGGTTAGCATGCGCCCGCCGGAATAGACGCTAGACTACGAGCATCTGCATCGGCACAGTGCTATCGGGACGGTCTCCCAGGCCCCGGGGACTCATCAAGCAGAATCCAGTGGGCACCGAGATCGCGTGAACAGGCATTCACGACTACCGGGCTGAAACATCCTGACGGGCACTTCCTGCCCAAGCCAAGACGGGGGGACTCTCTTCATGTCGAAAGTGATCATCATTGGTGCCGGCGGCGTCGGCGCAGTCGTAGCCCACAAGTGTGCACAGCTGGAATCGGTGTTTACCGACATCCTGCTGGCCAGCCGTACCGAGTCCAAGTGCAAGGCCATCGCCGCTCAGTTGCCGCGCCCGGTTCGTACCGCCCAGGTGGATGCGGACAACGTCGCTGAACTGACCGCACTGCTGGAAGCGGAACGCCCCGAGCTGGTGATCAACGTGGCACTGCCCTACCAGGATCTGAGCATCATGGATGCCTGCCTGGCCGCTGGCGTGCATTACATGGACACTGCCAACTACGAGCCACTGGATACCGCGAAGTTCGAGTACAGCTGGCAGTGGGCCTATCAGGACAAATTCAAGGAAGCCGGCCTCACCGCCCTGCTGGGTAGCGGTTTCGATCCCGGCGCCACCAACATGTTCACCGCTTATCTCGCCAAGCACTACTTCGACGAGATCGAGGAGTTGGACATCATCGACGTCAACGGCGGCGACCACGGCTATCCCTTCGCCACCAACTTCAACCCGGAAATCAACATCCGTGAAGTGAGTGCCGAATGCCGTCATTGGGAAGATGGCGACTTTGTCACCACTCCTCCGATGTCGAAGATGGCCCGCTTCGAGTGCCCGGAGAACGTCGGCAGCTATAACATCTATCGCATGTACCACGAGGAGCTGGAGTCGCTGTCAAAGCACTACCCGAGCCTCAAGCGCGCCCAGTTCTGGATGAGCTTCGGTGACAGCTACCTCAAGCACCTCGAAGTGCTGGAGAATGTTGGCATGACCGGCATCGAGCCGGTGGAGTACAACGGCCAGCAGATCGTGCCGATCCAGTTCCTCGCCAAGCTGCTGCCGGATCCGTCCACCCTCGGCCCACGCACCAAGGGCAAGACCTGCATCGGCTGCGTCGTCCGTGGCAAGAAGGACGGTCAGGAAAAGCTGATGTATCTGTACAACATCTGCGACCACGAAGACTGCTATGCCGAAGTGAAGTCTCAGGCCATCTCCTACACCACCGGCGTACCGGCGATGATCGGTGCCAAGATGATCCTCGAAGGTCACTGGAAGCGTCCGGGTGTCTGGAACATGGAGCAGTGCGATCCGGATCCGTTCATGGCCGACATGAACCAGTATGGTCTGCCCTGGAAAGCGGTGGAACTGGACCCGTCCTTCCGCCTCGACGTGCAGAAAGGCCAGGACCTGTAGTCCTCCAGGTTCCGGTCCTTCAAGCTCTAGCCCTTCAAGGCAATAGTCCTTCAAGGCAACAGTCTGGGAGCATCCGTGGAAATCCATCAGTTCAGTGACTTCTCGCGCCTGGATACCAGGCGCGTTCCGTCACCCTGTTTCGTGGTCGACGAAGTCGCCGTGGAGCACAACCTGCGCATCCTCGCCGAGGTTGCCGAAGCCAGTGGCGCGAAGGTCCTGTCGGCGCTCAAGGCCTTCAGCATGTGGCATTTTGCGCCCATGGTCTCGCGCTACCTGAGCGGTACCTGCGCCAGTGGCCTGCACGAGGCGCAACTGGGTCGCGAATACTACAGTGGCCAGCACGGAGACGGTGAAGTTCATGTCTTCGGCGCAGCCTACAGCGATGCTGACCTGGTCGAGATCCTGCGTATTGCCGACCATGTGGTGTTCAACAGTTGCGGCCAGTGGCAGCGTGCCCAGCCCCTGGTTCGTGCGGCACTGGCCGAGCGTCCCCAGCTGCGCTTCGGCCTGCGCATCAACCCGGAACACTCCGAAGGAGATGTGCCGATCTACGACCCCTGTGCACCGGGTTCACGATTGGGAATTCCGTTGTCCCAGCTCGACGAATCGAGCCTGGAGGGCGTTTCCGGCCTGCACTTCCACACCCTGTGCGAGCAGGACTTTCCCCCTCTGCAACGCACACTACAGGCAGTGGAGGAACGTTTCGGGCATCTGCTGGCACGCATGGATTGGGTCAACTTCGGTGGAGGTCACCACATCACTCGCCCTGACTATCAGCGAGACGATCTGGCTGCCTGCATTCGTGAGTTTGCTGCCCGCCACCAGGTACAGGTCTACCTGGAGCCGGGGGAAGCGGTGGCCATCGGTACTGGTGTACTGGTCAGCACGGTGCTGGACACCAGCTGGAATGCCGTCGACCAGGCGATCCTCGACACCTCGGCGACCTGCCATATGCCGGACATTCTGGAAATGCCCTACCGGCCCGGCATCATCGGTGGCGGCGAAACCGGCGAACGCCCATACACCTGGCGTCTCGGCGGGTTGACCTGTCTGGCGGGCGATGTGATCGGCGACTACAGCTTTGACACTCCCCTGCAGCCCGGTCAGCGCCTGGTATTCCAGGACATGGCGCACTACACCATGGTCAAGACCACTACCTTCAATGGCACCCGACTACCGGCCATCGCGGTATGGAACTCCGAAACCGATGAGTTGAAGATCGTCCGCGAATTCGGCTACGAGGATTTCAGGCAGCGACTGTCCTGATACCTGTGACAAGCCTACTCTCCCCCTTGCCGGTAGTTGCCGGGAAGGGGGCCTTTCTCCCGGTTCTCCGCCTCCACGTTACCTGAACTTCAGTCCCGTTCCCTGACACCCCGGGCCCGTCCGCTGTCGGCTTCCGCCTTGCCATGGCGCTCGACAGTCCTGCACCTGACATTCAGAGCTGCCGCTATCGCCTGCCCACCTTGCGTGATGATGACTTCACAAAGCACATTGAAGATTGTATAAAATATAAAAACACCAAAGCAGCAATGAAATTCCGATCGCCGACAACGACAAGATCAACACAGGTGCCCCATGAAACACGTGCATGTCATCGACTCCCACACGGCAGGTGAGCCCACTCGAGTCATCATGGATGGCTTTCCTTCCCTACCGGGAGCCACCATTGCGGAACAACGTGATGCACTGCGTAGCCAATATGACCAGTGGCGGTGCGCCAGCATGCTGGAACCACGAGGGCACGATGTTCTGGTCGGCGCCCTGTATTGCGAGCCAGAGTCGGCAGACGCCACCTGCGGAGTCATCTTCTTCAACAACACCGGTTATCTGGGCATGTGTGGCCACGGCACCATCGGCCTCGTCGCTTCCCTGCACCATCTCGGCTTGATGGCCCCCGGCTCACATAGAATCGACACACCCGTGGGCCCGGTCGACGCGACGCTCATGGACGACGGCTCGGTGGTCGTGCGCAATGTTCTGTCCTGGCGCCACCGAAAGCAGGTGCCCGTCGACGTTCCCGGACATGGCACGGTCTACGGCGACATTGCCTGGGGAGGTAACTGGTTCTTCCTTGTCAGCGAGCATGGTCACAGCCTGGAACTGAGTAACGTCGAATCACTGACCGAATATACCTGGGCCATTCGCCAGGCACTCGAAGCCCAGGCCATCACCGGGGCTAATGGAGAGCTGATCGACCATATCGAATTGTTTAGCGACGACTCGGTGGCCGATAGCCGAAATTTTGTACTCTGCCCTGGAAAGGCATACGACCGCTCCCCCTGCGGCACGGGCACCAGTGCCAAACTGGCTTGCCTTGCCGCCGATGGAAAGCTCGCTCCCGGTGCCCGCTGGACACAAGCCAGCATCACCGGCAGTCAATTCGAAGGCTACTACGAGTGGGAGGGTGATCGCGTGCGCCCCTACATCAAGGGCCAAGCCTTCCTGAGTGCCGAAGCCACACTGCTGATCGATGAACAGGATCCCTTTGCCTGGGGAATCTGCGCATCGTGATACCTGCCCGATAAAGCTCTGCAACAGGCTCGCACCAAGCCGAGTAAACAGACCGACAGGAACCTTCCACTGCCCATCCACCACGGTGAGCTCGGGCAGACTGCCACGCAATGAAACCACGGACCAAAAGGACCAGATAGATGAATGACACCATCTTCACAGGCTGTATTCCTGCTCTCATGACTCCCTGCAACTCAGACCGCCAACCGGACTATGACGCCCTGGTCGCCAAGGGACAGGAGCTCATCGATATCGGTATGAGTGGCGTCGTCTACTGTGGATCCATGGGGGACTGGCCACTACTGACGGAAGCACAGCGCCAGCAGGGCGTCGCACGGCTGGTTGAAGCAGGTATTCCCACCATTGTCGGTACCGGCGCCGTCAACTCCAGAGAGGCCGTATCCCATGCCGCGCATGCCGCCGAAGTGGGGGCTCAGGGGTTGATGGTGATTCCTCGCGTGCTGTCTCGAGGAACCTCCGTTGTCGCTCAGAGAGCCCACTTCTCGGCCATCCTCGACGCGGCTCCCCAACTCCCGGCGGTGATCTACAACAGCCCCTACTATGGTTTTGCCACCCGTGCCGACCTGTTTTTCGAACTGCGTCGCCAACACCCCAACCTGATCGGCTTCAAGGAGTTCGGTGGGGCCAGCGACCTGCGATATGCAGCGGAGAACATCACCTCACAGGACGATGACATCACCTTGATGGTGGGCGTCGACACCAATGTCTTTCATGGATTCGTCAACTGTGGGGCCACTGGCGCCATCACCGGCATCGGCAACGCCCTGCCACGAGAAGTGCTGCATCTGGTGTCACTCTGCAAACAGGCAGCACGGGGTGATGTCGAGGCACGCCGACTTGCACTGGAACTCGAGTCAGCATTGGGGGTGCTGTCGTCCTTCGATGAAGGACCGGACCTCGTTCTCTACTACAAGCACCTCATGGTGCTCAACGGTGACAAGGAGTACTCCCTGCATTTCAACGAGACGGATGCGCTGAGCAACGCACAACGTAGATACGCCGAAACGCAATATCAGCTCTTTCGCGAGTGGTATACCCAGTGGTCGGCATCTCTAGATCAGTAATGCAGCAGCAGAACTGAACACCCTGCCGCCCCATTCGAGATAGTGGCCCGCCCCAGCTTCCAGGGTCCTGAAGGCACGGCTACATGGACTTTCATTGTAGTTTGTATACAATGTGCAAAACTACTTGCCTGGGGGAACGCGGGCCATGGCCACCTACAAGACACGGGCACAATTCGTTGCCGACGACCTGCGTGGACGCATTCTTGGCGGCGAGTTTCAGGGCGGCACACAACTCCGACAGGATGCCCTGGCCAGCGACTATGATGTCAGCCGAATTCCCGTTCGCGAAGCCCTTCTGACCCTCGAGTCCGAAGGGCTCGTGGAGTTCCACCCTCACCGCGGCGCCTTCACCACTGAACTGTCCGTGGCCAGGATTCGCGAGCTGTTCGAACTGCGCATTCTGCTCGAGACGCATACTCTCCGTCGTGCCATCGACTGTTTGACGGATGCCGATCTGAAGAAGGCGGAAGATATTCTCGAGAAGTACGACAAGGCTCTGGACTCAGGGGGCGAGATCGGTAATTGGAGCGAGTACAACTTCGCCTTTCATCATGCGCTCTATGCACCTTCCGAGCTGCCCGAGACGCTCGCCATCATCAGCCAGTTGAACACCAAGTCGGATCGCTATATCCGCATGCAGCTGCTCTATACCCAGGAAATAGAGAAAGCAGAAAGGGAGCATCATGGGCTTCTCGAACTGGCTCGCAGGGGTGATGTCGAACAAGCCTGTGAGCTGCTGAAAACCCATATTCAGGAAGCATGCGAAGGTATCGTGGCGGTTCTGGAAGAACGCACCACACTGACAGAGCAGTGCTGATTCTGGCCATCTTCCTTCCAGGCCATATTCCCTCCCTGGCCCAGTGCATCGGGACATGGAGGGACTGTGGTTCTGTGCAGATCGCCGTTACTCGTCACTACAGGGTATGAGCGACCCTGCCTGAGGAAACTGACACCCTGTCCTGGCGCCTCTCTGCACTCCCCTGCTGTCTTGTCACTCTTCGACGACCTGTATCCTCACTCCCGGCACCACCACAGCCCATCTTTCTGATTTCTCCGGCCAGTATGGCCTGTACCTGACGGGTCCCGACTCTGGTTTCCGGCTCTGGTTTCCGACTCTGGTTTCCGACTCTGGTTTCCGACTCTGGTTTCCGACGCGGATTGATATTCATATTGATCCCGATCACGGCATATCTTATATTTTATACAATCGACAAAAATAAGACCAAGGACTCCATATGCAAGTGTCTCCCTCACCAGGCGGCCTCTCTGGCAATGATGCTGACATCGCTATTATCGGCGCTGGTGTGATAGGTACCGCATGTGCCCTGATGCTGAGCCGGAGAGGCTTTCGCGTGCTGGTTATCGACCAGAACGATCCCGGAATGGGAGCTTCCTGGGGCAATGCAGGACACATGGCGACAGAGCAGATATTTCCTATCGCCGATGCCTCAATACTCAAGCGTCTGCCCGGGATGCTGATGGATCCTCTGGGCCCACTTCGTCTTGACTGGCGCTACTTCCCCAGAGCAATCCCCTGGTTTTCACGCCTGCTCTGGAATCTGCGCAAGACCCCTTACCGAAAGACGGTCGCGGGAATCCGCGCGCTCAATCAATCAAGCCTGAGTACCTGGCGCGCATTGCTGGCATCCATTGATCACTCCCATCTTCTCAAGGATCAGGGCTCCTTCCTGATCCACGAACGGGCCGATACCCGCCACGACATTGATGCACTCCACACACGAATGCTCGAGCAGCAGGTCAACGTGGAACATTGGCAGGGCGATGCCATTCGACAGTTGGCCCCCCAACTCTCGCAACGCATCAGGGGTGGACTCTTCTTTCCGGACACGGCACATGTGGTGAATCCCTGGCGCGTTGTCAACGCCATGGTCGAGGCCGCTCGCCACAATGGCGTGCAGTTCACGAGGAATGAAGTGCTGACAGGGAAGGTTGACGATCAGGGAGTCACCCTGCAGACCTCGGAGTCAGGACAGATCAGAGCACACAAGGTGGTGCTGGCCTGTGGCGCCCACTCGGCGTCTCTGGCAAAAGCATTGGCCGGCGTTCGAGTACCTCTGGACACCGAACGCGGCTATCACCTGATGCTGCCAGGTGAGCAGAACCGCTTGCCGGTGGCCGTCACCTCACTCGAGCGTCGCTTCATCATGACCCCCATGGAGGAGGGCCTGCGACTGGCAGGGACCGTCGAGTTTGCTGGCCTCAAGCAGTCTCCCAACATGCAACGCGCATGGCAATTGCACCCGCTCAGTCAGGGGTTGTTCAAGACGGAACTGGATGCTGGTTCGGCGACAGCCTGGATGGGCTTTCGTCCTTCACTTCCCGACTCACTGCCGATCATCGATTCCGTCAAGGACGGCAAGGTACTACTGGCATTCGGCCATCACCACCTTGGCCTGACCCAGGCGGCGGTAACCGCCGAGATCATCACCCAACTGGCAACCGATGGAGAGACTCCGGCAACGTTCCCCCTGCCCGACCTGGAGTACTACAAGGCAAATCGATTTGCCTGACCTCGCCCTTGCAGCATCACTCGGACAACAATTCCAAAAGGAGAGATCATGACATCCCCCATGGGTTCTTCAAGACTACCGACCATGACAGAAGTCATGGCGATAATGATCGGCTTCATCGCCATCATGTTTCTCAGTATCAATGTCCTTCAGCTTCCTATCCAGCTGGCGCTTTTTGCCTCGTGGTTTCTGGTGATGGCGCTGGGCCTGCGCCTGAAGGTTCCCTATGACAGCATGCAGCGAGGATTGATCGATGGAATTCACAATGGCATGGAGGCTGTACTCGTCCTGACCACCGTAGGTGCTCTGATCGGGACCTGGATTGCCGGAGGGATTGTACCCAGCATCATCTACTACGGCCTGACGGTCATGAACCCTCAGATATTCCTGTTTGCCGCATTCATGATCTGTGCCCTCACCTCCCTTTCGACCGGCACTTCCTTTGGTACCGCAGGAACCGCTGGGGTGGCCATGATGGGGATAGGGCATAGCTTCGGTATTCCATTGCCACTCGTCGCGGGGGCCGTCATTTCCGGCGCCTACGTTGGCGACAAGATGTCCCCTCTCTCGGACACCACGGTGATGACCGCCTCTCTCTGCAAGGTCAACCTGGTGGACCATATACGTTCGATGATGTGGGTAAGTGCTCCGGCAATCCTGATTGCCTCAGTCCTGTTCATCGTTGTCGGTTTCTTCTATATCAGCGACGGTGTTGATACCTCTCGTACCGCTATCGCCATGGAGGCACTGCAGAGCCACTTCACCATCACTCCCTGGCTGCTCCTGCCCGCCGCTGTTGTCATCATTCTGCTGACTCGGCGCTACCCTGCTATACCGGTCATCACCTTCGGCGCGCTACTGGGCAGTCTCTGTGCCTGGTGGGTTCAGGGTGTTGACCCCGTCCAATCCATCAACATTGCCTATGTCGGCAATGCCATGCAGTCGGATGTCGAATTTCTCAACACGCTGCTCAACCGCGGGGGTATCGAGTCCATGCTGGGAGTGGTGGCCTTGATCCTTTTCGCTCTTGGCCTTGGCGGCTTGATGAAGCGAGTAGGCATTCTTCAGGCGATCAGCAATGGTTTCCTGCGCTGGGCCAACAACCCGGGCCGCCTGACGATCTCCACCATGCTGGGAGGTTTCTTCGGTAACTTCTTCGGTGGCGCTGCTTATGTTTCGCTGATTACCGCCAGCACCATTACCGAGAAGAACTATGATGACCAGGGAGTGGACCGCCGAGTCCTGTCCCGCAACGCCGAAGCCGGGGGCACCATCACCACCCCCATGGTGCCATGGACCGATGGAGGTGTATTCATGGCCACGACCCTTGGCGTATCGACCCTCAGCTATCTGCCGTTTCTCTGGTATCACATGCTGGTCATCGCCATATCCATCTTCTATGGCTACGCCAACATCGCCATCTGGAGAGTCAAGCCACAGTCAGGTACCCAGCAGGACAGCTCGGCTCCAGGACAGGTGCACGCCTCGTAACAACAGTGGCTGATTCCTGATACGGCAATGCCCCGCGATACGCGGGGCATTGCCGTATTCAACGCCTGGCTGCTGACAAGTGTCGGATACCAGACACCAGGGGACATCCGTTATATTCCAGACATGATGTCCGCCGGCATAGCTTTCCTTCAATAAAGCTTGGCTTTCACCAACGGCTTCAACAGATAGCTGAGCAGAGTCCGCTCTCCGGTCTGAATATCCACCTGCGCCACCATGCCAGGGCGAATGTCCAGACGTTCTCCCTTCCTTTCCAGATGGGCTTCGTCAGTACGTATCAGCACCTCATAGAAGGATTTCTTGCCCTGTGGCGTTTCCTCCTCGATGGTATCGGCACTGATCTGCTCAACGGTACCTGACAGGTCGCCATAGATCGTGTAGTCGTAGGCGGTGATCTTGACGCTGGCCGGCATACCTGGCGCAATGAAGGCCACGTCCTCGGGACGAATACGCGTTTCGATCAGCAATTGATCCTCCAGCGGTGTTATCTCCATGATTGGATCACCTGGCTGGATGACACCGCCCACCGTGTTGATCATGACCTCATTGACCCGGCCATTCACTGGGGAATGGATTTCGGTACGCAGCAACTGATCATTTCTCTGCAGCAGGGTCTGTTCCATGGCAGACAACTCAGCCTGCTTGCTGGAAAGCTCGGAGTAGGCATCCTGGACATAGGTGTTGCGCATCTCGGCCAGCTTTCCCGCCAGGGAGGCAACAGACTGCTGAAGCTTCAGCAACTCCATTTCGCTGACCGAACGCCTCTGCACCAATGGCTGGAGGATGTTGATCTGTTGCTGTGTGACCGCCATCTCGTTCTGAATCGAGCGTTCCGCCTCTTTCAGACGATAACGGCGTGCCTCGAACAGTGAACGCTCGGACCGGGCCAGCTCACTATCGGGATCAATGGTGTCGGGAAACTCGATACTCTCCTGCTCAAGAACCTCCGCTTCGAGTCTCGCAATGGCCGCGCGCAGCACCTGAGTCTGACTGAGTGTCTCACGCCAGGCACTGCGAAACTGTGTATCGTCGAGACGCAGCAACGGCTGCCCACGCGCGACCTCGTCCCCTCGTCTCACCAGCAGCTCAGCGAGGATGCCCCCTTCAAGACTCTGGATCGTCTGCATTCGGGACAATGGCACTACCCGGCCATCTCCACGCGTCACTTCCTCGATCGTGGCCCAGGAAGCCCAGGCCACAAAACCGAGAATGATCAATACGCACAGCCAAAGCACCGGATGCGATAGTCGACGTGGCCCTGCCTTCGGCCGAAGCTGCTCAAGGGCCTGCTTTTCAGTTGCCAGGTGCTGTTGTGTAGCCTGCATCGACATCGCGGCGATCTTCCTTATCCTGGTTCACTGTATTGAGGCGCTGTCTCGCATCACGCGAGGCAGAGACTTCCACCCGGTTGCCGTTGACAACAGAATTCACCGGGCCATCCATGACACATTTGCCGTCCTTCAGAACAACCGCTCTTGTGACCAATGACAACAGCGACTTCTTGTGTGTCGATACCAGCAGGGTTCGCCCCTCGAGCCAGGACTCGAGAAAGTGAATCACATGCTGCTCGTTGGTCTGGTCGTAAGCGGACGTGGGTTCATCCATCAGCACGATACGTGGGTCCTGCAGGATGACGCGGGCAAGCCCTACGGCCTGGCGTTGGCCTCCCGAGAGGCTGCCATTACCGGCAATAGGCATATCCAGGCCCAGCGGGTGACGGCGTACGAACTTGCCCAGCCCAACGCCATTAAGCGCCTCGAGCAGAGCATCGTCATCATGTGCCCCGCCATCGAGAGTCAGGTTGTCTCTCAGGGTGCCATGGAACAGGGCAATATCCTGGGGGAGATAGCCGATGGCCCGTCGCCGATCCACCGGGTCGATCTGCTCCATGCGGACGTCGTCCAGCACCACACTGCCGGATCCAGGATCGACCAATCCAGCCATGAGACGCAACAGGGTCGATTTGCCGGACCCATTGCCGCCCAGTAGTGCTACCCGCTCACCGGCATCCACCCTCAGAGCCGCCAATGCCAGCGCTGCGGGAGCATCTTCCTGCCAGGACAGTGCCACATTCTCCAGCTGATAGTTGCCCTGGAGTTTCGGCTTACGGACGAAATTTCTTCCCGGGGGACGTTCCACCGGCGCTTCCATCAGGGCATCCAGCCCCTCCATGGCCACCTTGACGTGCTGCCAGCGCGCCAGCAGGTTGGCCACCTGCGACATCGGCGCTACAGTCCTCGAGGTAAGAATGGTGCAGGCGATCAATGCCCCGACGGTGAGTTCACCCGCAGCAATCAAGTAAACACCGACGATCACTACCCCGACATAGGTGAGCTGCTGCACGGTGGCGGCGGCATAGGCCAGGCGCGCTGACAGGCTACGCTGCTGCATACCGGCTTCTGCCAGATCCCGGGACAGGTTCTCCCAGAGCGCGAGGTGCCGACCTTCCGCATGGGTCGCCTTGACCGTCTCCAGATGTTCGATCGACTCCAGAAGAACGCCCTGGCGTACCGCGCCTTCGCGAAGATTCTGTCGCGACAGTCGGGACAGTCGCCCCTGAGCCAGCAGGCCCGGTACCACCATCAATACAATGGCAGCGATCGGCACCCAGACCATGGGGCCACCAATGAAGAAGATCACACCCAGGAACAGCAATACGAAGGGAATATCACTGATTGCCCCCACCGTGGCAGAGGTCAGAAATTCCCTGACGGACTCGAATTCACGAATCTGGCTGCTGAAGGCCCCGGTCGACCCCGGTTTTGCCGCCAGACGCAGTTGCATCACCTGGTCGAACAGCCGTGACGACAGCTCCAGATCCAGCCCCTTGCCGGTGGAATCCAGCAGGTGTGCTCGCAGGCTGCGCAACAGAAACTCCAGCAACACCGCCAGCGCCACACCACTGGCGAGAATCCACAAGGTAGAGAAGGCCTCATTGGGGACGACCCGGTCATAGACCTGCATGGCGAATATCGCCGTGGAGATGGCCAGCAGATTGGCCATCAATGCAGCCACCCCCACTTCTGCGTAGATCCCACGACGCTCCTTCAGTGGCGTCTTGAGCCAGTGTCCCGGTGCTTCCCGAGCATAGTCGCCAGCGCGTTGGTCGGGCTTGAACTGTGGACGAGCCACTACCACCGTGCCGGTATGGCGCTCCGCGAGCTCGCTCTCCTGCCAGGTTTCACAGCCACCAGCACTTTCCGGCGTCAAGACGGTGAATTGGTCATTCGAGCGGGCCGCGACCACCACCCAACGATCATCGTTGAGCTCGATCAGCACGGGAAACAATGTCTCGTTGAGTGTTTCTATCCGACTCTCGACCATCCGAGCCTTCATCCCGGCTCTTGCCATCGCCCGAGCCACATGCGACAGCGGCAGGCACCCCTGTTCAAGAGGCATACCATCGCCCAGTTCTGCGACGCTGCTGGTCTGGTTCTGGTGCTCACACAACAGCACCAGACCTTCACGCAATGGATCCCGGCTTCCTGTCCCGGATCTATTCATTCCTACCTCCTGCCATGTGCGCTGGTATGCCCGGCATTACGGCATCCAGCATTCCCAACTGTGAAGCGGCTTGATACTGCAGCCGATAGAGTTCGACCTTCAGGTCCACGCTCTGACGAGCGGCCTCGAAACGTTCACGTTCGATACTGAGCAGATCCGCTACATCGCGAAGACCGGCATCGAACTGTTCGCGATAGGTGGCCGCCACACCCTCGGCACTACGTACCTGTTGCAGCAGCACATCCTGACGCATCATCAATACATCGCGCTGTTCCAGTAGCCCGCTGACAGTACGCTCCAGATCCATCAGGGTCGCCCGATGCGAGTACCTTGAAGCCTCTACCCGCTGTGTTGCCGCCTCGGCACGACGCCAGTTGGACAGACCCTGGATCGGCTCCATGCGCACACGCAAGGCGATGACCTGATCGTCCTCGACCTGGCCACCGATTTCACGACGCAACAGAGAGCCTTCCAGATTCAATTGCGGCTTCAGCGCAGCACGCGATTCATCCAACTGCGCCTCTGCAGCCACCACCCCGGCCTGGCTCCGGTTCAGAGCCGGTGCCTCGGCGATGGCGTCATCCAACACCTGGGGAGATTCCAGTGTCTCCAGCAGGTCACTATGCGGCACGGGTTCCTGGGTCGTCAGCAGCTCGCGCTGCAACAACACCGACAGTTGCCGTTGTGCTTCACTCAGGCTACCTCGCTCGATGGATAGCTGCTCCCGAGCCCGGGCGAGATCGAGGCTGGCCCGCTCGCTTTCACTACGGTCGCTATAGCCACTGACATCTCGCTCCTGAGTCATCGCTGCCAGCTCATCCAGACGCTGAAGATATTCCTCCACTACGGCAACACGCCGTTGTGCAGCAATGACATCCAGATACAGCTCGATGATATCGAGTGCGACTTCGTCACTGGTGACCTTGAGAGCCGCGAGGCTCTCACGGTGCTCCGCCGACGCCGTGTCCACCTGAGCAGCGATACGCCCCCAGTCATACAACACCTGGGTGGCGGTGACGTCGTAACCGATTTCACCGAATACTGCGTTCTCGGGACCGGCAGACATGCTCACAGAAGGCCAGTAACTGTCCCTGGCGATATCGACTTCCGTCGCCACGCTACGCGCCTCCGCTTCTGCTGACATCACCGAGGGGTTGATGGCCAGTCCTCGGCTCACTGCCTCGGACAACGTCATGGCCTGAATACTGCCAGGCGACATCGCCATGGCAGCAACCAGAATTCCCGACAGACCACTCATTCCCGACGGACAACTATCTCCCGACAGACAATTTCCTCGCTGAAGAACGGATGTCCGGAAGAGAGGCGCGATGCCGAAGCGCCTTCCACCACCTCTCTTCCGGTTTCTTCCGATCAGGCCACCTCCACGTTGACAGTTTCGTCGACCAGCAAGGTCGTGCTGCCAAGGTCGTATTCCGCATAAACGGAACCATCGATGTCCTGCTGATTGCCGGTCGCCGTAGCTCCCGAGACATTCAGGGTGTCCGACTCGTCACCCGCGATCTGCAGGATATTGTCGGTATCGGTCAGTTCGATCACAGATTCCTCGTTTAAAGTCAGGGTTGAACCAGCATCACCATCCACCAGGTCGATGCGCTCCAGGTTTTGCATGTCGCCCTGAACCAGAGTGGCATCCAGATCGAAGCCACCGTCCAGTTCAAGGGTATCGAAGCCATCGCCACCGTCGACCATGACAAAGCCGTCATCGCCGATCTGCAAGGTGTCATCGCCAGCCCCGCCGCGCAGGATGTCATTACCTCCACCGCCAATCAGGATGTCGTTGCCCTCATAGCCATACAGGCGGTCATGGCCTCCATCACCGGTCAGGGTATCGTCGCCAGTGGTGCCCTCCTGGATGTAGTCGGGCATGCTCTGCAGGCTAAGTAGCGTCAAACCTACCAGGCTACCGGAGTCCGCGCTGTCCGTGGCGTCTCGGCTATCGGTCACCTCGACTTCGGTCCCACCCAGCAGGGAAAGGTCCAGCGTACTGTTGGCGTAGTGCACGGTGGCCAGGAACTCGTTGATGGCCAGGTTATCGATATCGCCACCACCAGCATCGGTGATGGTCAACCAGTAGCTGGGGCCGAGCACATTAAGTATCCCCGAATCGGAATCCGGAACCACGGATAACCCCAGTTCATCCGCAAGAGCGGTTGAGTAGTCAAGGCCGATGGCGCCGAGAGTCACGCCAATCAAGGCACTGTTGGTGACCACCACCTCACGTAGATCACCATCCTGATCGTAGGCCGCCAGGTCCTGGTCACTCAGATCAAGCAAGCCCAACGCATCAAGCCCAACAAGCCCCAGCAAGCTGGTGTCCGTCGAGAATGCCTGAGGGTCATCATCGACCGCATTGAGCGTGGAAGTATCCGTCACCGTACCGGTATTGCCTGTGGCATCAGTCACCGTCATGGTGACGACAAGCCCACCATCGGTCAGGCTACTCAGATCCTGACCTTCCACCGTTACCTCACCGGTATCCGGATCCAGCGTGATATCCGCCGCATCAACGACGATATCTGCCGTGGCATCGTCGCTATCACTGATCACAATGCTATCGACGGTGCTGTCTACTTCCACCTGGCCGCTCAACGCAACACTGGTGACCTCGGCGTCATCGACGACACCGTCACCATCCAGGAAGGCAATACTGTTGAGGCCATCCCCGGTCTCGGGCGGAGTGACATCGACTACCACGACGCCAGGCACCGAGCGGCTATTACCGGCGGTATCCGTCGCAGTGACGGTAATATCGTTGTCGCCTTCCGCCAGTGCCGGGAAGCTATCGTCCGCCAGGCTCCAGGTCCCGTCACCGTTGTTGATGGCGTCGTAGTCGGTGCCATCCACTGTGACCGTAATCGTCGCATCCGGGTCATCCACCGTGCCGCTCAAGGCCGGTGTGGTGTCGTTGGTGGTCAACGGATCCAGCGCCACCGTCGGTGCGGTCGCATCCAGCGTGGTGGTGTCGGTGATGGTGCCGGTATTGCTGGCCGCATCCTCGACCTCGGCCGTCACAGTGAGCTCGCCGTCGGCCAGACCGCTCAGGTCCTGGCCAGCGACTGTCACCACGCCCGCGGCATCGATACTGATATCCGCCGGATCCACGGTGATCTCGTTGGTGCCGTCACTGATGACCAGGTTGGTGATGGTATTGCCAGGCTCCACTTGGCCGCTCAGCGTCACACTGGCTGCCTCGTCGGCGCTCAACAGCTCATCGCCGCCATCATCAAAGGCAATACTGTTGAGACCATCGCCATCGGAGGGACCGGTGGTATCCACGGTCACTGTTTCATCCACGACCGTTTCATTACCCGCCGCATCGGTGGCCGTCACGGTGACGGTGCTGTCGCCTTCCGGCAGCTCTGCTAGGGTGCCGTCAGGCAGGCTCCAGGTACCGTCGCCGTTGTTGGTGGCGTCGTACTCCGTGCCATCCACGGTGACCGTGATGGTCGCGTCCGGATCATCCACCGTACCGCTCAGGGCTGGCGTAGTGTCGTTGGTAGTCAACGGATCCAGAGTTACATCCGGAGCAGTAATATCGATGGTCAGCTCGAAAGCACTGCTTTCGACGCTGACATTCCCCACAGCATCCGTTGCCGCCGCAGTAAAGCTATAGTCACCTTCAGCCAGAGCATCCGGGGTGAGGCTCCAGTTTCCGACGGCATCGGCAGTCGCTATGCCGATCGATAAGCCATCCTGAAATACCTCCACGATACTGCCGGCTTCGGCCGTACCCATCAATGTCGGTTGCTGATCGTCGGTACTCTCGCCACTGCTCAATTCCCCCGTTTCCGGACCGACATCATCAACCGCAGAAATCAGTGGTGCAGAAGGCGGAGTTGTATCAGCGAGATCGACATCGGTCGTGACACTCGCAGGATCGCTGGTATTACCAGCCTCATCGGATGCAGTGACGGACACCTCTGTAGCATCGGGTAGTGCCGGATCAAACAGAACGCTCCAGTTACCCGCAGCATCGGCGACAACGGTGCTATCTATGCTGCCGTCGTTATCGACATCAATATTGATCGTAGTGCCCGCTTCCGCCGAGCCGGACAGCACAGTTCCATCACTGGCATCGACCACTGGCACTGCAGGTGCCGTGGAGTCCACCTCCACCGCTCCAAGCTCTCCTGGTTCACTGGTATTACCGGCTTCATCGGTCTGGCGAGCCTGGACGTCACCCTCGGCGTACACACCCTCTGGCAAGACAAAGCTATCCCCGGCTCCCGGCTCCCAGGTCGTGCCACCATCAACCGAGAACTCCCAACTTGCTTCAGGCTCTATGCCAGTCACCGCGACGTTTCCATCACTGGTAATACCATCTCCATCCACATTGGTATCGTTGCTCAGCTCAATCAGTGGCGCAGCAGGAGCAGTCGCATCCAGCGTGGTGGTATCGGTGATGGTGCCGGTGTTGCCGGCCGCATCCGTGACCTCGGCAGTGACGGTGATCTCGCCGTCCACCAGGCCGCTCAGGTCCTGGCTGGCCACCGTTACCACGCCCGCGGCATCGATGCTGATATCCGCCGGATCCACGGTGATCTCGTCGGTGCCGTCACTGATGACCAGACTGGTGATGGCATTGCCGGGCTCCAGTTGGCCACTCAGCGTCACGCTGCCTGCCTCATCGGTACTCAGCAGCTCGTCGCCCCCATCATCAAAGGCAATGCTGTTGAGGCCGTCGCCATCGGAGGGACCAGTGGTGTCGATAGTAACTGTCTCATCCACCGAGACCTCATTACCCGCCGCATCGGTGGCCGTCACGGTAACGGTGCTGTCGCCTTCCGGCAGCGCCGCCAAGGTGTCGTCGGCTAGACTCCAGGTACCGTCGCCGTTGTTGGTGGCATCGTAGTCGGTGCCATCCACGGTGATCGTGATGGTCGCGTCCGGATCATCCACCGTGCCGCTCAGGGCCGGTGTGGTGTCGTTGGTGGTCAGCGGATCCAGCGCCACATCAGGCGCGGTCGCATCCAGCGTGGTGGTGTCGGTGATGGTACCGGTGTTGCCGGCCGCATCCTCGACTTCGGCCGTCACAGTGAGCTCGCCGTCGTCCAGGCTACTCAAATCCTGGCCGACAACCGTTACCACGCCCGCGGCATCGATACTGATATCCGCCGCCGCGACAATAACCTCGTTGGTGCCGTCACTGATGACCAGACTGGTGATGGTATTGCCGGGCTCCAGTTGGCCGCTCAGCGTCACGCTAGCCGCCTCGTCGGCACTCAACAGCTCGTCGCCACCATCATCGAAACCGATGCTGTTGAGGCCATCGCCATCGGAGGGACCGGTGGTATCCACGGTCACTGTCTCATCCACGACCGTTTCATTGCCCGCCGCATCGGTGGCTGTCACGGTGACGGTGCTGTCGCCTTCCGGCAGCTCCGCCAGGGTGTCGTCAGGCAGACTCCAGGTACCGTCGCCGTTGTTGGTGGCATCGTACTCCGTGCCATCCACGGTGACCGTGATGGTGGCGTCCGGATCATCCACCGTGCCGCTCAAGGCCGGTGTGGTGTCGTTGGTAATCAGAGGGTCCAGAGTTACATCCGGGGCGGTGGTATCGGGAGCAACAACATTGGTCGGCTCGGATTCGTTGCCCGCCGCATCCGTCTGGGTGACGTCCAGTGCTTCACCATCGGTCTGCGGTTCATCCAACTCGACGACGAACTGGCCATCATCATCAACCGTGCCTTCACCGATCACCACGCCATCCGGGTCGGTCACGGTTACAGTTGCGCCCGGCTCACCATCACCGCTAACGGTGGTGCCATCGTCACTTACCACGACATTGGCGGGGGCATCCGGGGTGGTGGTATCCGGAGCTACCACATTGGTCGGCTCGGACTCATTGCCCGCCGCATCCGTCTGGGTGACGTCCAGCGCTTCACCATCGGTCTGCGGTTCATCCAACTCGACGACGAACTGACCATCATCATCAACCGTGCCTTCACCGATCACCACGCCATCCGGGTCGGTGACCGTCACGGTGGCGCCCGGCTCACCATCCCCGCTGACGGTGGTGCCATCATCACTTACCGCGACATTGGCGGGAGCATCCGGGGCGGTGGTATCTGCATCGCTTCCACCACCGCTACTGCCACCTCCACCCGCGGAGGCGACAGCCGCGATGGTGCCAGCAGCTCCGAGGGCCCCCAGGATTGCCCACCCAGCTACACCATCATCAGATGATGGCTCTGCAGCAGTCACCATGGCGAAGTCAGCCATCTCTCCCTGAGGGATATAGCTCGCCACAGCAACGCTTCCATCCGCTGCCGCCGGGCCCAGTTGAGCCCAGACTATTTCCCCGCTTTCATCCACCAGGTAGAGCTGGCTGGTTCCAGAGCCACTATCTACATAAAAGTCGAGGATCTTGATGGACTGGCCGTCCACAGTCTCGATGACAAGATCGGAACCGTCTCTGGTTAGCTGTTGAATATTGGCTGGAGCAAGGTCCAGCAGAACTTTCGAAGGCTCTTGAACAGCCACATCTCCAACTAAAGTCCAGGAAGCTGCTTCTTCAAACCCTGCATTAAGCGGCGTGGTCTTGATATTCATTCATCGAATCCTTTTGTAGTTATTTTCTACTCATTTCAATAGCCTGGATGTAGAAAATGGATTTCTATACGACTCTGAATACACTTAAGCACCAGCTTATGCAGTTAATTACAATAACGCCAGTATTAATGAAGAAATAACAAATAAAACAATAAAACAAACATATGGAATCCAAAAAAACACACTTGGTTACAGAAAAACAAAGAGCAATAGCCTATATCGCGACTTTCTATTCACAGTCATTCAAACAAAAAAACAGCAGCACAACACTCTCCATAAAAACAACGCCTTACATCAGAACTGCACCACTTACAGCATATATCCCTCTCTCGACAAAGCCATAGGCATAGAGATATGTGGTCCACTCAAAACTCTTTTACATATAGTAAAGAAACCGAACATCCAGACGCATAAAACATCGGATACCGCTGAGTTCTCGGCTTTTCTGTCTCCTGAGATTATCTAACGCCCTGCCCTTGATGACTGTCTGTCTCGATATCACTCTGCCATTCCACGGCATCAAGGCCCAAGTCACATACCTCCTCAAACCTGACGTCCTGTTCATGGCCTATTCATTCCTGTCTCCTGCCATGTGTGCTGGTATGCCCGGCATTACGGCATCCAGCATTCCCAACTGTGAAGCGGCTTGATACTGCAGCCGATAGAGTTCGACCTTCAGGTCCACGCTCTGGCGAGCTGCCTCGAAACGTTCACGTTCGATACTGAGCAGATCCGCTACATCGCGAAGACCGGCATCGAACTGTTCGCGATAGGTGGCCGCCACACCCTCGGCGCTGCGCACCTGCTGCTGCAGCACATCCTGACGCATCATCAATACATCGCGCTGTTCCAGCAGGCCGCTGACAGTACGCTCCAGATCCATCAAGGTCGCTCTATGGGTGTATTTTGAAGCCTCGACTCGCTGTGTTGCCGCCTCGGCACGACGCCAGTTGGACAGGCCCTGGATCGGTTCCATACGCACACGCAAGGCGATGACCTGGTCATCTTCGACCTGGCCACCGATTTCACGGCGCAACAGAGAGCCTTCCAGATTCAATTGCGGCTTCAGCGCAGCACGCGATTCATCCAACTGCGCCTCTGCAGCCACCACGCCGGCCTGACTCCGGTTCAGAGCCGGTGCCTCGGCAATGGCATCGTCCAGCACCTGGGGAGATTCCAGTGTCTCCAGCAGGTCACTATGCGGCACGGGTTCCTGAGTCGTCAGCAATTCGCGCTGCAACAACACCGACAGCTGTCGTTGTGCTTCACTCAGGCTGCCTCGCTCGATAGATAGCTGCTCCCGAGCCCGGGCCAGATCGAGGCTGGCCCGCTCGCTTTCACTACGGTCGCTATAGCCACTGACATCTCGCTCCTGAGTCATCGCCGCCAGCTCATCCAGACGCTGAAGATATTCCTCCACTACGGCAACACGCCGTTGCGCAGCGATGACATCCAGATACAGCTCGATGATATCGAGTGCGACTTCGTCACTGGTGACCTTGAGAGCAGCAAGGCTCTCACGGTGCTCCGCCGATGCCGTGTCCACCTGAGCAGCGATGCGCCCCCAGTCATACAACACCTGGGTGGCGGTGACGTCGTAACCGATTTCACCGAATACCTCGTTCTCGGGACCAGCAGACATGCTGACGGACGGCCAATAGCTGTCCCTGGCGATATCAACTTCCGTCGCCACGCTACGTGCCTCCGCCTCTGCTGACATCACTGCAGGGTTGATGGCCAGCCCGCGGCTCACTGCCTCGGACAACGTCATGGCCTGAATGCTGCCAGGCGACATCGCCATGGCAGCAACCAGAATTCCCGACAGACCACTCATTCCCGACGGACAGCTATTTCCCGACAGACGATTTCCTCGCTGAAGAACGGCTGTCCGGAAGAGAGGCGCTATGCCGAAGCGCCTTCCACCACCTCTCTTCCGGTTTCTTCCGATCAGGCCACCTCCACGTTGACAGTTTCGTCGACCAGCAAGGTCGTGCTGCCAAGCGAGTATTCCGCATAGACGGAACCATCGATGGTCTGCTGATTACCGGTAGCAGCGGCCCCCGAGGCATTGAGGGTATCTGCCTCGTCACCCGCGATCTGCAGGATATTGTCGGCATCGGTCAGCTCGATGACCGAGTCCTCGTCCAGCGTCAGGGTTGAACCGGCATCACCATCCACCAGGTCGATGCGCTCCAGATTCTCCAGGCTGCCCTCAACCTGAGTGACATCCAGATCGAAGCCACCATCCAGTTCGAGGGTATCGAAGCCATCGCCACCGTCGACCATGATGAAGGTGTCATCGCTTATCTGCAGCGTGTCATCACCAGCACCGCCGCGCAGGATGTCATTGCCCCCACCGCCGATCAGAGTGTCGTTGCCCTCATAGCCATACAGGCGATCGCTATCATCTGTACCTTCAAGGGTGTCAGCACCACTGGTACCTTCCGTGATGAAGCTGCTATTCGGGTTCAGCAGGCTAAGATCAGCCAGTTCAGTTGCCGTATCCGTTCCCGACTGCCCATCAGCAGCGGTCCCCGTGATAGCAAAGGTTGGCAGCACATTGACGTCGGTTCCGAGTAGGCCTCCTCCCATACTTACCGTGGCCAGAAATTCGTTAATGGCCAGATTGTCGATGGTGCCACCATCCGCAGCAGTGATTGTCAGCGTCGCAGGGTTACCTATGCCCAACAGCATGAACATTTCTTCGAATTCGACGTTCAACCCCAATTCGTTAGCCAGGTCCTGCGAGTAGTTCAAGGAGTCCTCACCAACCCCCAGCAGACTCAATATCTGAGTGATCGAAAGTACAGTGCTCATTTCGATCGTGACGGATTGCAGATTATTGTTCGGATCGTAAGCCGAGAACACCTGGTTGCTGAGATCGACAAGCCCCAGGGCATCCACACCGATCAAGCCCAACAGCCCGCTGCTGCTGACGTTGACAAACGGAGCGGTAGCATCGACATCAAAGCTTACGGCGCCGGAAGCAGCCGAGACATTACCTGCCGCATCAGAAGCGCTGGCCGTGACGCTATAACTGCCATTATCCAGCCAGACGGGAATGGTCACGCTGGAGGCGCCATCCGCCACGTCGTCTTCGGTCACGGTGTAATCGATAGTGTTGACGGTATTTCCCGCACCGTCTTCAACCATCAGGGTCAGGGTATCCCCTGCTTCAGTATTCGCCCCCAGCGTTACCTCGGTCTGAATGCCATCGCCCATCTCCCCTGAGTCGATTAGACCGTCATCCGCCTCGGCGATCGCCAGAGTTGGCTGTCCAGGGCCGGTCGCATCGACCACTATCGCACCAAGTGAGGCAACAGCACTGATGTTGCCAGCCGAATCACTCTGGCGCACCTGCACATTACCGTCAGCGTAACTGTCTTCCGGCAACTCAAAGCTACCGCCAGAACCGGCCTCCCAGGTCGCCCCCCCGTCAGTTGAGTATTCCCATGTGCCATCGGCTACAAGGTCTGTGACGTTAACAACCCCATCGCTGGTAATGCCGTCATCAGCGGCGACGCCTGTATCGTTAGCCAAAGCGATGGTGGGAGCGTCGGGGGCCGTAACACTCAGGGTGGTGGTGTCGGTGATGGTACCGGTGTTGCCTGCAGCATCCGTGACCTCGGCGGTAACGGTGATCTCGCCATCCGCCAGACCGCTCAGGTCCTGCCCTGCGACCGTCACCACACCCGCGCCATCTACCGTGATATCGGCGGCCGCTACAGTGATCTCATTGGTGCCGTCACTGATGACAAGGCTGGTGATGCTGCTGCCCGCTTCCAGTTGGCCACTCAGGGTGACATTGGCAACTTCATCGGCGCTCAGCAGCTCGTCGCCGCCATCATCAAAGGCAATACTGTTGAGACCATCGCCATCGGAGGGACCGGTAGTGTCCACGCTCACTGTCGCGTCCACTGCCGTTTCATTACCGGCCGCATCGGTGGCCGTCACGGTAATGGTGTTATCCCCTTCCGGCAGTGCCGCCAGGGTATCGTCGGGCAGGCTCCAGGTGCCGTCACCGTTGTTGGTGGCATCGTAATCCGTGCCATCCACGCTGACCGTAATCGTCGCATCCGGGTCATCCACCGTACCGCTCAGTGCCGGCGTCGCGTCGCCGGTGGTCAACGGATCCAGTGCCACGGTCGGTGCCGTCGCATCCAGGGTCGTGGTATCAGTCAGCGAGAGAGCGCCGCCCGCAGCATCCGTGCCCTCGGCGGTGACGGTGATCTCGCCATCCACCAGGCTGCTCAGATCCTGACCAACGACCGTGATCGCGCCGGTGTCCGCGTCGATGCTGATATCCGCCGGGGCCACTGTAACCTCGGTGGTGCCATCACTGATGATCAGGCTGGTGATAGTGCTGCCGGGCTCCAACTCACCACTCAGAGTGACATTGGCCGCTTCGGTGGCACTCAACAGCTCGTCACCGCCATCATCGAAGCTCAGGCTGGCGGTGACCCCACCGCCACTGTCGGAGATCGTGATCGTCGCATCCACGGCCGTTTCATTGCCTGCTGCATCGGCAGCCGTCACCGTGACGGTAGTATCGCCGACTGGCAGTGCCGCAAGGGTGTCGTCCGCCAGACTCCAGGTGCCGTCACCGTTGTTGGTGGCATCGTAATCCGTGCCATCCACGCTGACCGTTACGGTCGCGTCCGGGTCATCCACCGTACCGCTTAGTGCCGGCGTCACATCGTCGGTGGTCAGCGGATCCATCGACACAGTCGGCGCGGTATTATCCGGTGCCGTGGCTGTGGCAGGCTCCGACGCATTGCCTGCCGGATCAGCCTGGACCACTTCCAGCGCTTCGCCATCCACCTGCGGGGTATCCAGCGTGACCTCGAACTGGCCACCATCGCCAACAGTGCCTTCACCGATTACCGTGCCATCCGGGTCAGTCACGGTTACAGTTGCGCCCGGTTCACCGGAACCGGTGACCGTGGTGCCATCGTCACTGACCGCAACGTCGGCAGGAGCCGCCGGCGCAGTGTTGTCTGGTGCAGTCGCGGTGGCGGGCTCCGACGCATTGCCTGCCGGGTCAGCCTGGACCACTTCCAGCGCTTCACCATCCACCTGCGGGGTATCCAGCGTGACCTCGAACTGACCTCCGTCGCCGACAGTGCCTTCACCAACCACCGTGCCATCCGGGTCGGTTACCGTCACGGTTGCGCCCGGCTCACCGGAACCGGTGACCGTGGCGCCATCGTCACTGACCGCAACGTC
>NZ_FRCA01000002.1:332600-332830 GCF_900142755.1 Halomonas cupida
ACCGTGGCGCCATCGTCACTGACCGCAACGTCGGCAGGAGCCGCCGGCGCAGTGTTGTCCGGTGCTGTCGCCGTAGCAGGCTCCGACGCATTGCCTGCCGGATCAGCCTGGACCACTTCCAGCGCTTCACCATCCACCTGCGGGGTATCCAGCGTGACCTCGAACTGGCCACCGTCGCCCACAGTGCCTTCACCAACCACCGTGCCATCCGGGTCGGTCACCGTCACGGT
>NZ_FRCA01000002.1:334822-495421 GCF_900142755.1 Halomonas cupida
ACCGTGGTGCCATCGTCACTGACCGCAACGTCGGCAGGAGCAGCCGGCGCAGTGTTGTCCGGTGCTGTCGCGGTGGCAGGCTCCGACGCATTGCCTGCCGGGTCGGCCTGGACCACTTCCAGCGCTTCGCCATCGACCTGCGGCGTATCCAGCGTGACCTCGAACTGGCCACCGTCGCCGACAGTGCCTTCACCGATTACCGTGCCATCCGGGTCAGTCACCGTTACGGTTGCGCCCGGCTCACCGGAACCGGTGACCATAGTGCCATCGTCACTGACCGCAACGTCGACAGGAGCAGCCGGCGCAGTAGCATCCAGCGTGGTGGTATCGGTCAGCGAGATAGCGCCACCAGCAGCATCCGTACCCTCAGCCGTCACCGTGATCTCGCCATCCGCCAGACCGCTCAGGTCCTGCCCTGCGACCGTGATCGCGCCGGTGTCCGCGTCGATACTGATATCCGCCGGGGCCACCGTAACCTCGGTGGTACCGTCACTGATGATCAGGCTGGTGATAGTGCTGCCAGGCTCCAGCTCACCGCTCAGAGTGACATTGGCAGCCTCGGTAGCATTCAACATGCCGTCGCCGCCATCGTCGAAGCTCAGGCTACCGTCAGCGCCACCTCCACTGTCGGAAACCGTGACAGTGACATCCACTGCCGTTTCATTGCCCGCTGCATCGGCAGCCGTCACCGTGACGGTAGTGTCGCCGACCGGCAGTGCCGCCAGCGTATCGTCGGCCAGGTTCCAGGTGCCGTCACCGTTATTGGTGGCATCGTAATCCGTGCCATCCACGGTGACCGTTACTGTGGCGTCCGGGTCATTCACCGTACCGCTTAGTGCCGGCGTCACATCGTCGGTGGTCAGCGGATCCATCGACACAGTCGGCGCGGTATTGTCCGGTGCTGTCGCCGTGGCGGGCTCCGACGCATTGCCTGCCGGGTCGGCCTGGACCACTTCCAGCGCTTCGCCATCGACCTGCGGGGTATCCAGCGTGACCTCGAACTGGCCACCGTCGCCCACAGTGCCTTCACCAACCACCGTGCCATCCGGGTCGGTCACCGTCACGGTTGCGCCCGGCTCACCGGAACCGGTGACCGTGGTGCCATCGTCACTGACGGCCACATCAGCCGGCGCGTTCGGTGCAGTATTGTCCGGTGCCGCAGCCGTGGCTGGCTCCGACGCATTGCCTGCCGGGTCAGCCTGGACCACTTCCAGCGCTTCACCATCCACCTGCGGGGTATCCAGCGTGACCTCGAACTGGCCACCGTCGCCCACAGTGCCTTCACCGATCACCATGCCATCCGGGTCGGTCACCGTTACGGTTGCGCCCGGCTCACCGGAACCGGTAACCGTGGTGCCGTCATCACTGACCGTGACATCGGCCGGAGCCTCCGGAGCGGTAGCATCCAGTGTGGTGGTATCGGTAAGGGAGATGGGATTGCCAGCGGCATTCGTGCCCTCGGCGGTGACCGTGATCTCGCCTTCGGTCAGACCACTCAGGTCCTGACCTACGACAGCGATAGCACCGGTATCCGGGTCAACGCTGATATCCGCCGCTGCCACGATGACTTCGTTGGTGCCATCACTGATGACAAGGCTGGTAATGGCACCACCGGGCTCCAGCTCACCGCTCAGAGTGACATTGGCAGCCTCGGTAGCATTCAACATGCCGTCGCCGCCATCGTCGAAGCTCAGGCTACCGTCAGCGCCACCGCCACTGTCGGAAACCGTGACTGTGACATCCACTGCCGTTTCATTGCCCGCTGCATCGGCAGCCGTCACCGTGACGGTAGTGTCGCCGACCGGCAGTGCCGCCAGCGTATCGTCGGCCAGGTTCCAGGTACCGTCACCGTTGTTGGTGGCATCGTAGGCCGTGCCATCCACGGTAACCGTGACTGTCGCATCCGGGTCATTCACCGTACCGCTTAGTGCCGGCGTCGCATCGTCGGTGGTCAGCGGATCCATCGACACAGTCGGCGCGGTATTATCCGGTGCTGTGGCTGTGGCGGGCTCCGACGCATTGCCTGCCGGGTCGGCCTGGACCACTTCCAGCGCTTCACCATCGACCTGCGGGGTATCCAGCGTGACCTCGAACTGACCACCGTCGCCGACAGTGCCTTCACCGATTACCGTGCCATCCGGGTCAGTCACGGTTACAGTTGCGCCCGGCTCACCGGAACCGGTAACCGTGGCGCCATCGTCACTGACCGCAACGTCGGCAGGAGCAGCCGGCGCAGTGTTGTCCGGTGCTGTCGCCGTGGCAGGCTCCGACGCATTGCCTGCCGGATCAGCCTGGACCACTTCCAGCGCTTCGCCATCCACCTGCGGTGTATCCAGCGTGACCTCGAACTGACCACCGTCGCCGACAGTGCCTTCACCGATCACCGTGCCATCCGGGTCGGTCACCGTCACGGTTGCGCCCGGCTCACCGGAACCGGTGACCGTGGTGCCATCGTCACTGACCGCAACGTCGGCAGGTGCATCGGGAGCAGTGGTGTCGGGATCACCTGGACCACCGGTATCGGGGGCGGTGACATTGGTGGGAGCGGATTCATTACCCGCCTCATCCGTCACCACCACTTCAAGTGACTCGCCACCGGTCTGCGGGTCGGTCAGATCCACTGTGAACTGGCCATCATCACCGACAGCGCCCTCGCCAACTACATTGCCATCGGGGTCGGTAACAGTGACCGTTGTGCCGGGCTCACCGGAGCCGGTAACCGTGGTGCCGTCATCACTCACCGCAACATCGGAGGGAGCATCTGGAGCAGTGGTATCGGGGGCTACGACACTGGTGGGGTCAGATGCATTGCCCGCATCATCCGTCGCAACCACTTCCAGCGATTCGCCATTGTTCTGAGGATCATCCAGACCCACCGTGAACTGGCCATCCTCTCCTACTGCAGCTTCACCAATCACAGCGCCATCGGGGTCGGTAACAGTGACCGTTGTTCCGGGCTCTCCGGAGCCGGTGACCGTGGTGCCGTCATCGCTCACGGCAACATCAGTAGGCGCATCGGGAGCGGTGGTATCCGGTGCTACGACATTGGTGGGATCGGACTCATTTCCCGCATCATCTGTCACCACCACGTCCAGTGATTCGCCATTGTTCTGCGGATCATCCAGATCCACCGTGAACTGGCCATCATCACCGACCGTGCCCTCGCCAACCACATTACCATCGGGATCGGTAACGGTGACTGCTGTTCCGGGCTCAGCGGAGCCGGTAACCGTGGTGCCATCATCGCTCACGGCAACATCGGCAGGTGCATCGGGAGCAGTGGTGTCGGGATCACCTGGACCACCGGTATCGGGGGCGGTGACATTGGTGGGATCGGACTCATTACCCGCCTCATCCGTCACCACCACTTCCAGTGACTCTCCATCGGTCTGCGGATCATCAAGATCCACTGTGAACTGGCCATCATCACCGACCGTGCCCTCGCCAACTACATTGCCATCGGGGTCGGTAACAGTGACCGTTGTGCCGGGCTCACCGGAGCCGGTAACCGTGGTGCCATCATCACTCACGGCAACGTCGGAGGGAGCATCTGGAGCAGTGGTATCGGGGGCGGTGACATTGGTGGGGTCAGACTCATTACCGGCCCCATCTGTCACCACCACTTCCAGTGATTCACCATTGTTCTGCGGATCATCAAGATCCACTGTGAACTGGCCATCATCACCGACCGTGCCCTCGCCCACTACAGTGCCATCGGGGTCGGTAATAGTGACCGTTGTACCGGGCTCACCGGAACCGGTAACCGTGGTGCCATCATCACTAACTACAACGTCAGTAGGTGCATCTGGAGCGGTGGTATCAACATCATTATCACTTCCACCGCCACCACTACTTCCGCCATCCGCGGCGGCGACAGCAGCGATAGTGCCAGCAGCCCCGAGGGCGCCGAGGATCGCCCACCCAGCTACACCGTCATCAGAACCTGACTCTGCAGCCGTCACCAGGCCGAAGTCCGCCATCTCACCCTGGGGAACGTAGCTTGCAACGGCAACGCTTCCATCCGCTGCCGCTGGCTCCAGTTGAGCCCAGACGATTTCGCCTTCTTCATCCACCAGATAAAGCTGGCTGGGGCCTGCCCCGTTATCTGCGTAAAAATCGAGAATCTTGATGGACTGACCGTCCACGGTCTCGATAACAAGATCGGCACCGTCTCTGGTGAGCTGTTGAACAGACCCTGGATCCAGGTCCAGCAAAATCTTGGACGGTTCCTGAACCGCCAAGTCCCCTTCCAGAGTCCATGAGATGGCGTCTTCGAACCCTGCATTCAGCGGCGTGGTTTTGATGTTCATTGCTCAGATCCCTTTATAATGATCTCTTCTTTCACTGACGAAATAAAAGAACGAAACATGCACTCCATATGCACTTGAGAAAGAGCTTAATCAGGGAATTCAATTTGTGCCAGAAATAATTAAGCACATACGAATACAAACAAAACAGAACAACAAGAAGGGAAAAGAAACCTTTGACTACAATAGATAAACAAAAACAAAGAACTCAAAACAAGCAACAAACCGAACAATAAAAACCACAAAAACCATCACTGGAAACCAAAATACACATAAGTACACTTTGTTTCGGAATGCATGCTGACGTTTCCCTCCGTAATACTTGTGACAGATCAATAACAAGCGGTGAACCTCTCGTTCCTTGAGCCCGGAAGCAAATGAAGTAACACTTTGTAGCCACTCCAATACCCTATGTATCAGGTCTCTGAACAACGACTCCTTGAAGGAATTCATCTGTTGACTCCTTTCAGAGACACCCAGCTCAAAGGCCGGAAGCCAGATTGGCATCCTTCCTCGCAGAGTCGTCATCGCGTATTGCAGCAAGCACTCCAGACTGCTCTATCTCAACAGACGGTCACCCAGCGTTTTGAAGGGCTGCCCGAAACACTCAAAACCGAATCATCTTGTTTCTACCTTTTACAAGAAAAGCTATTATTCTCTTCGGACTTACAAGCCATTTACACCATAAACTCTAGACATAATGAAATGGCCTCCATGAACTATCTGCCAGAATCATCCACTGATCAAAGGCCAGGAAAGACACAGGAATGGCACGGGCATCGCTCTTGAAGAAGAGAAGTTTTCACTTCCTCACCAGGAAAACCCGGTTCACAAACGTCAGTATCAATACGCGCGATGGACCGCAGTTCCAGCAGTCCACTTCGAGAAGAGCAACTTTAATGAGAAGGAGGCATACCCGTCAGCGAGCGCCGACACGGCACCTCTGGCAGAAATTTTCCGGTTCTATCGAGCAAGCTTTGGAGAGACAGTTCTGGAAGTTCAGTTTCACCGACGGCGGCACGTCCCTGTGCCGCCATTAACCCCACATGAAAGCATGCCGGGTTAATAATGCCTACAGCACTACCTGACGCCCTCCCTTGATCACTGCCTTCAAGGTCTTTTCAGGATATTCGAGTACTCCCAGGTCCTGGTCAGGACAGCCATCCCAAAGGGCGAGATCGGCCAGCGCTCCAGGCTGGACAACACCGAGACTTCCTTCACGGTCGAGCAGCCTTGCGTTGATCGAGGTCGCCTGCCTGAGGACTTCCGTTGGAGTGAAGGCTTCACCACGCAGAGCAAACTCACGCATCTGGTAACGCTGCATGTCACCGAGCAGATCACTGCCAAGGCCTACCTGAACACCGGTATCGCGTAGCAACTCCAGGGCATCCAGCCCCTGTTGACGCACATCCTCGACCTTGGCGCAGCTGACCTCGGGCAACCCCATTTCGCGCCCGTGCTTCGCCAGCGCCTCGTAGGTGCTAACCGTGGGCACGATAAAGGCACCCTTCTGCTTCGCCAGCTCGCAGCTCGAGCGATCGATCAGGTTGGCGTGCTCGATGGAACGAACCCCATACTCCAGGCAGCGGGAAATGGCTTCAGGAATATAGGCGTGGGCCAGGCAGTACTTGCCCCAGGCATTTGCCTCCCAGACGATGGCGCGAATCTCGTCCTCGGTGTACTGCAGCACATCGATGGGATCCGAAGGTGAAGCCACACCACCGCCCGCCATGATCTTGATGTGATGGGCGCCGCGGCGTAATTCATCACGCGCCGCGTGTTGAACGCTTTCGACCCCGTCGGCAATCCGCGAGATGCTGGTCGACGCACCACAACCGCAGATACAACCGCCCTCGAAAGGTGTCCAGTCACCGTGCCCCCCGGTCTGGCTTAGTGCCTTACCGCAATAGAACAGCCGCGGGCCATCGATCAACCCTTCCTCGATGGCCTGGGCAAGCCCATAGTCAGCCCCAGCCGCATCACGCACACTGGTGAAACCACGACGCAGCATGGCGCGCAGAGAATGATGGGCAAACTGCGCCACGTAGGAAGGCGCCATCAGATCAACCTGACGTAGGCTGGCATGCGCCGCCAGTACGTGGACGTGGGCATCGATCAACCCCGGTGTCAGGGTCGCGCCCCGCGCATCGATGACCTCCGCTGCAGCGGCCGTCTCCCGGCCGCTGACCACATCACGAATCTGCCCATTTTCGACAATGACGCTCTGGTCGTCCTTGACGGTGTCGTTGACACCATCGAATACACGACAGTTATTGATGATCAACATCACAGACTCCATTTATTGCCTCAACCCCTGAGTACGTTCATTGGCTGACTGCGTCAGCAGGCTAACCACGACCAGCATCAGCGTTGCCAGCGGCATGGCGACCAGCACACTGTTCCAGCCCAATGGTTTACCCAACCCGATCTCCCAGACCAACGTAACGATACAGCCGGTCAGCATCCCGGCCATGCCGCCCCAGGCAGTGGCACGCTTCCATAGCAGGGCGGCGAGTAGCGCCGGAGTAATGGCGGCGCCATACATGCCATAGGAATACATCTGGATGGCCAGAACACTGGGGAAGAAGGACCCCAGGACATAGGCCGCAATGCCCAGTCCGGCTACGCTGACACGGTTGAACGCCAGCCGCTTGCGCTCAGGGATCGAGACACCAAACAACCCGCCAACGAGATCCTGAGTCAGGTTGGCCGATGCCGACAGCAGGTACGAGTTACCGGTAGTCAGAATCAAGGCGACCACCGATGCCAGCAGAAACGCTCCCAGAATGCCCGGCAGGCCCTGCTCGGCCATTACCAGCATGGCGGTATCCGGGTTGATGTCCGGGAACATCACTCGCGCGCCACATACCAGGATGACAATCAGGGTGATGGCAATCAGGCCGGTAATGCAGAAGCCCAATGCCGAACGTTTGGCGGTGTTGCCATCAGTGGCTGCGGCAAAGCGTTGGAACAGATTCTGGTCTCCCAGCAATAGCAGGAACAGCGGTAGAAAGAAGCCGATTGCCTGCCACAGGCTGAGCCCGCCGGTCCAGCTCTGTTGCTCCGTCGGCAGCGCCGCGTACAGACCAGACAACCCACCCAACTGGCTGAGCACCAGAGGCACACCGATCAACATACTGACGAAGATGATCAAGGCGCTGATGAAATCGGTATAGGCCACCGACACCAGCCCGCCCATGGTGGCCAGCACAGTAATGAGACAGGCTGAAATCAGCGTGCCCTGCCAGGCGGGGATATCAAAGGCCAGATGCAACGCATAGCCACCACCGATGAACTGGTAGGCCACGATACCGATATAGGCCAGCAGAATGATGATCGAACCCACGGTACGGGCATGTCGGCCATAACGCCGCTCGATCAGTTCGGGAATGGTGGTCGCTTCAGACTCGCGAATACGCTTGGCCAGGAATAGATACATGGCCATGGCGCCGATCGGCGTACCGGCGAAGAAGAACACTGCCGCACCGGGGCCATTCTGGAACACGAAACTGGCACCGCCAATCACGGATCCCGAGCCGACGAAGGTGGCCAGCAGCGTTCCGGTCAGCACGAAGAATGACAGGGACCGGCCTGCGACCAGGAAATCCGTATCGTTATGAACCTTGCGTTTTGAATAGTAGATTCCCGCAAGAACCATCAACACCAGATAGAGCAAGAGTACCAGTGCGTACATCAGACATACCTCCCCTGTGGGGTAGTTGTTGTAGAACGTCGGTGCGTTGTAGAGCGTCAGTGAAGCAGCGGTTTGGCGGCATCGCTGTTCAGGACAGGCCAGCGATGGGTTATGTGATTCGTTACCGAATCAGTATTTGTGGTCTTTTCCACGAGGCAGTTGCTGGTCGAGAATGTTTTTCCAGGTATCAAGCAACTCGTTGAAGTACGAGGGATCCTCACGGAAAACACTTTGCGTCCCCATCCCACGCAGCAGGTTCATGGTCAAATTCATCAACACCTGAGCACGCTCGGGCGTGAGGTCAGGAAAGAGCCTGATCCAGATATCGTTCAACTGGGCATGGAAGTGCTGAACCAGAGGGGTCAATGCGGACTTGAACGCCGCTTCGTGGCGCGCCTTCAGCGCGATCTCCAGCGTCACCATATACAGCTGGCCACTCATGAAGTGCCAGATGCCGTCGAGGCACTCATCGAGGCTCACCCTACCGGCATGCACATCATCGACAGATGCCCGTAGCGTTTGCACGAACTCATCCAGCAGCACTTCCATGGCCAGAGTGATCAACTCATCCTTGCTGGAGAAGTGATGGGTCAAGGCTCCCTTCGACACCTCGGCTTCACTGGCCACCCGCACCAGACTGAGATGATGGAAGCCATCGCGCTCCAGACAGACCAGTGCGGCACGCAGAACCTTCTCGCGAGTGGCCAGGCTCTTCTGTTGCTGCCATTTCATAAGTGCCTCGATGTCGTGCCCCCGGGCCGCATATACGCCCCAGAGCCTTGTTGTTCTGATCAATCAAGATAACCACTTATATAAAAAACCGTCCAGTCTGTTTTTAACAATTCATCACAAAGTATGACCCCCTCCTCTCCTGGCTCATGGCCGAACCTTGACAGACTGCCCTGCAGATCCTATTGGTATATTTATTCGTATAAATACAACAAATGAAGCAATGCCAGTCTGCTCTCTCCCGATAGCAGCTGTTATCGGGAAATGACCCGCCCCACCAAGTCAAAACAACTCAATCAAGACAAAGGGGAATCAAAGATGCGCAAGACCTTCACTACCCGAAAGCTCACCATCTATGGTGGCCTGTTACTTGGCTTCATCATGCTGGAAAGCCCACTCATCCTCGTCGCCAACCAGGTAGAGCCCATGATCATGGGCATTCCATTCCTGTTCGTCTGGAACCTATTCTGGTGGGCGTTCCTTACGGTCCTGTTTCTGGTGGCCTACCTCACCAACTGGGGAAGTGCTTCGCGATCCAACCCAGAGCGTGACAGCTGAGGAGAGCCACCATGACCGGAAGTATTCTGATCATTGCCGCGTTCATGATCATCCCACTGATCGTTGGGCTGGTCTCGTCACGTCAGCTCCAGGACACCAGCGAGGATTTCTTCGTCCAGGGCAGAGCCATGGGCAGTGTCGCCGTATTCTTCACCGTCGCTGCCACCTGGTGGAGCGCCTTTGCCTTCCTCGGCTCCAACGCCACCTTCTACACCAGCGGTCCGGTATACCTGACCGCACTGGCCTGGAACCTGCTGTTCGGCTTCATGTATTACTGGATCGGCAAGCGTGTCTGGTATCTGGGGAAGCGTTTCAACTATCTGACCCCGTCCGACCTGCTGGGCGACTTCTACAATAGCGAAGCCCTGCGCGTCCTCGTTGCCGTCATCACCCTGGTGTTCACTGTTCCCTACCTGCAGATCCAGCTCACCGGCGGAGCCTATCTGATCGAGGTGGCCTCAGGAGGCGTCGTCCCCTTCTGGCTCGCCGCCCTGCTGTTCTACTTCATCATCATCGTCTATGTCTGGGTCGGAGGGATCCGTGCCATCGCCTGGACCGACGTGATCTACGGTGCACTACTGTTCTTCGGCATGATGTTCGCGGGCTACTACATTTCCGGCCAGGTGGGTGGGCCTGTCGAGTTGTTCGCCAGACTATCTGCGTCCTCTCCGGAACACCTGACCATGCCCGGCCCCAACGGCAACATGGGTTACGGCATGTGGTTCTCGCTGTTCATGATCGTGGCCATTGGCGCCTTCATGGGCCCGCAGATCTGGCTCCGCATGTACTCGGTCAAGAGTGGTCGGCTGTTCAACCTGATGCCATTCCTGCTGGGTCTGGCCGCCTTTGCCTACTTCGGTTCAGTACTGACCGGCTACACCGGTGTACTGCTGGAACCAGGACTGGAGAATGCCGATCAGGTACTTCCCGTCATGTTGATGAACTACGCCCCTTACCTGCTGGCATCGCTGATCATGGCAGCCGGCGCTGCCGCAGCCATGTCCACGGCTAACTCCCAGATTCACGCTGTCTCGACGGTGGTGACCATGGATATCTACCAGCGTTACGTGAATCGCAATGCCAGTCAGTCACGCATCGTCTTCATCGGGCGACTGTCACTGGTCGGCTTCTCGCTGGCAGCCTACATCATGGCGCTCACGGTGCCGGGTCTACTGGTCACCATCGGTATCGCCGCTCTGGCAGGTACGGCACAACTGATCGTCCCGACCATCGGTGCCATTACCTGGCGCCGTGCTCATCCCATGGCGGCCTTCTGGGGATTGGTCGCTGGTGTCAGCTGTGTGCTGTGGCTGACCTACGGTGCCGATATCAGCAACCCACTGGGTCTGCATGCCGGTATCTGGGGGCTGATCATCAACACCACACTCTTCGTTGTACTGAGTCTGGCACTGGAACGGCGTGACCATGATGTGGTGGAGCGCTTCGATCAGGCGCGCCAGGACTATGTCGCGGAGTACCATCCAGAACAATGCGATGGTCGGCAGACCGTGGTCGGTGATGCCAATCAAGCACGTTGATTATTAACCCGGCATGCTTTCATGTTGGGTTAATGGCGGCACAGGGACGTGCCGCCGTCGGCCATCAGGCCGACGCGAGACCGCACCACACCAGCAGATCCGTGCATCTGCGCCAGTGTGGTGCGGACGACAATCAAATCGATCCGGATGAGCTATTTGATTGCCATGTTAATGGATACTCGGGGCCCGGCATGCCGCGGCCTCTTCTCAAGGAGCTGAACATGGTCCAGACGCCTTCACCACGGCGCCGCCAGAAACTCGCTGAATTGATCAGCGATGACATCAAGCGTTGGATCGCCACCGAGGGCATGGTGGAAGGTGATCGTCTGCCCAACGAACGCACCCTGATGGAGTTGTACGGCTGCGCCAAGGGCACCGTTCGTGAAGCACTGAAGATTCTCGAAGTCGAAGGGCTCATTACCCTCAAGACAGGCCCAGGCGGGGGCGCCGTTCTGCACACACCGAGTATGGAGCCCGCCAGCCGCATGCTGAGGAACTTCCTCCACTTCCAGTCTCTCGACGGCCATCAGGTGTACCAGCTCCGCCGTCTGCTTGAGGTCGAAATGGCAGTGTCCGTGGTCGGGCGTCTTGGCGAGGATGACTTTGCCAGCCTGGAAGCCAACATGGAGAGCTGTGAATGCGCTCAGCCGCATGAAGAAGATCACCGGCGGCAGCGGTTCCTCGAGCTCGAGTTCCACAATTGTCTGGCTCGAGCCTGCCCCAACCCTCTGCTGGCGTTCATGTGCCGTTTTCTCAACGACATGTTGCGAGACCTGGTGGTCGTCAAGAAAGCGTACATACCGGAACGCAAACAGTTCGATGAGGCCAACCACCGCTATCACCGTGACCTGGTAGCAGCCTTTCGTGCCGAGGATTCCGAGCGCGTGCGTACCCTGATGTCAGAACACATGTGTGACGCGGAAGGACACATGTCAGCGCTGGAAGCCGAGATGGCCGGCCAGATGTTGATTGCACCGGAGAGTCTATCTCAGGGTTCAGATGCCTCCCCACTGACGCAGATGGCCCAGCAGCTCCGCTAGCGCCGACAACAACAACGACATCACCCGGTACCACGACGGAGAACCGTCAGCCGGGTGGTCTCCTGACTGCCAACAAACATTTCCACCAACATTTCCACCAACATTCCAATCAACACTCCAATCAACAACAACCTGAACCTGCGAGGCCCCACCGATGACGACGACTTCGACCTCCGATGTACAGACTACCGGGACCCGAGCGCGGTCCACCGACAGTGACCGCCTCTGGCAGTCGCTGATGGAGTTGGCCCGCCTCGGCGCCACTGCCAAAGGTGGCGTCAACCGACAGGCGCTGACCGAGCTCGACCGTCAGGCGCGTGACCTGTTCATTGAATGGTGCCGCGCAGAAGGCTGCAGCATTCGAGTGGACTCCATCGGCAACATCCTCGCCCGTCGCCCCGGCACCAACCCTGACGCCCCTGTCGTCATGACCGGCAGTCATCTCGATACCCAGCCGACCGGCGGCAAGTTTGACGGCTGTTACGGTGTAATGGCCGGTCTGGAAGTCATACGCACGCTGAACCAACACGCCATCCAGACCGAGTCACCGATCGAAGTGGTCGCCTGGACCAATGAGGAAGGCTGCCGCTTTGCTCCCTGCATGATGGGCTCCGGCGTCTTCACCGGACAGCTTGCCGAGCACGAGATGCTGCGCCAGACCGATACCGATGGCGTAACGGTGGCCGATGCGCTGGACGCCATCGGCTATCGTGGCAGCGATGTCATCGAGCGTGAGGGCATCAAGGCCTACTTCGAGTGCCATATCGAGCAGGGGCCGATCCTCGAGGATCAACACACTACCATCGGCGTCGTGGTGGGTGCGCTGGGGCAGAAGTGGTTCGATCTGACATTGACGGGCCAGGAGTCTCACGCCGGCCCGACTCCGATGTCGTTGCGCCGGGACGCCATGCTTGGTGCCGCCGAGGTGACTCAGGCCATCAACGCCATCGCCCTTCGCCATCAACCCCATGGCCGCGGCACAGTGGGCATGCTTCAGTTGCACCCCGGATCACGCAACGTGATTCCCGGTCAGGTGAAGATGACCATCGATCTGCGGCACTTCGAGCCGCAAATCCTGGCGCAGATGAGCGATGAATTGCAGCAGACAGTGGAAGACAGTTGCCAACGTCACGGCCTGACGGCGGAGCTCACTCCAGCGGCGGACTTCGCTCCCGAGCACTTTGCCGAAAGCTGTGTCAGCTCGGTACGTAACGCCGCCGAGCGCCTCGGCGCATCTCATCTCGATATTGTCAGTGGCGCCGGTCACGATGCGATCTTCATGGGGCGAATCGCCCCTGCGGCAATGATCTTCGTGCCTTGCGAGAACGGCATCAGCCACAATGAGAGCGAGAATGCCGAGCCGGAACACCTCCATGTAGGCTGCAATGTGCTGCTGCATGCCATGCTGGAACAGGCAGGCATCGTTGATGATGGGGAGGAATGATGATGCCAGAGTCTGCCGCCACTGATCTCAAGGATGTGACTGCCTGCGAGGCACTGGAGTTGTTTCGGAGTGGCGCCTTGTCCCCGGTCGAACTGACCCGGGACTGCCTGCAGCGTATCGAACGCGACAACCCACGGGTCAATGCCTTTGCCCACCTCGCACCGGATACCGCCATGCAGGCGGCCAGAGCATCCGAGGCACGCTGGCAGGCGGGACGCCCCTGCGGACCGCTGGATGGCATCCCCACCACCATCAAGGATCTGACCCTGACCGCAGGAATGCCGACACGCAAGGGCTCGGCAACGACCTCCGACAAGGGGCCATGGGATCAGGATGCGCCGGTCAGCCAGCACCTCAAGGTTGCCGGAGCCGTCATCCTGGGCAAGACCACCTCGCCGGAGTTCGGCTGGAAAGGAGTCACCGACAACCCCCTCCACGGCATCACTCGAAACCCCTGGGATACGCGGCTGACACCGGGAGGATCCTCGGGGGGAGCCGGAGCAACAGCGGCCTTGAATCTGGGACTGCTGCACCAGGGCAGCGACGCCGGAGGTTCGATACGCATCCCCTGCAGCTTCACCGGCACATTCGGCATCAAGCCCACCTTCGGCTGGGTGCCGCAATGGCCATCCAGCGCCATGTCGACACTCTCCCACCTGGGGCCGATGACACGCACCGCCAGGGACAGCGCGCTGATGATGAGCGTACTCGCGCAACCCGATAGTCGCGATGGCTACCTGGGCAACCCTCGCAGTGTGGACTGGCTGGCCCCGGCGCCGGAGTCGCTGGAAGGTTGGCGCATCGCCTATAGCCCCACTCTGGGTTATGTGGATGTCGCACCCGATATCGCCGCGCGCATCGAGGAAACCATTCGCCTGGTCACGGAACTGGGCGCAGTGGTCGAGGAAGTGGACCCCGGCTTCGATGATCCCCTCGAGACCTTCAATACCTTATGGTTTGCGGGAGCCGTTCAGGTGCTGGAAGATCTTGATGATCAGCAGGTGGAACAGCTGGACCCCGGGTTTCTCGACATCGCACAGCGCGGCCAGAATATCTCCCTGTCTCGTTACCTCGCGGCGCGGCGTGAGCGGGAACAGCTGGTCGCCCGGATGCAGGCCTTCCATGAGCGCTATGATCTGTTGATCACCCCAACCCTACCCATCGCTCCCTTCGCCGCCGGCCACAATGTTCCACCGGGAGGCCCCTGGCGAGACTGGATGGACTGGACGCCATTCAGCTACCCCTTCAACCTCACCCAGCAACCGGCGGCTTCAGTGCCTTGTGGACTGGACGACCATGGGCTTCCGGTCGGCCTGCATCTGGTCGGCCCGCGTTACGAGGACATGCGAGTATTGCATGCTGCCATGCTGCTGGAGCAGCGCCTGCCTCGCCTCACTCCTCCAGCCCTGACGTAGCCCGGGAAACCGTTGGGTGCAGCAGGGAACAACGGATCGAAATGGGCAGTTGAGGCCAACGAGAACCGGCCTCATGGCGTGAAACTCTCACCTCAACTGCCCATGGAGATGAGGAAATCACTATTAACATGGCAATCAAATAGCTCATCCTGATCGATTTGATTCTCGTCCGCACCACACTGGCGAAGATACGCGGATCGGCTGGTGTGGTGCGGTCTCGCGTCGGCCACATGGCCGACGGCGGCACGTCCCTGTGCCGCCATCAACCCAACATGAATGCATGCCGGGTTAATAATTGATTTAAAAAAGAAATCGGCAAATAACTGCTGAGGTACACACCCAGTCCAGGTTCACAGACTGGCTTGTCTTGATATCGCTCAGGCTCTATGTTGTTAACAGTTAACAATTATGGAACTACGCGATGAGAAAGGAACCTGGATCTGTCAGCGCTCTCGAGCGCATCGGTCAGCGACGCTCCAATACGCTGACATCCATTGCCAAGGAAGCCATCGAAGAGATGATCATCACTGGCGAACTCAGTGCCGGCGATCGAATCAACGAGAGCGCACTCGCCACTCGCTTCAACATCAGTCGTGGCCCGATCAGGGAGGCCTGTCGCAGTCTCGAGCATGCCGGGCTGGTGCGCAATGTAACAAACCAGGGAGCCTATGTCCGCGAGATGAAACTGGACGAAGCTCGTGAGCTTTATGAGGTTCGCCGAGCGCTGACTGCATTGGTTGGACAACTGCTGGTGGAACGAGCCTCTGATGAACTGCTTGATGAGCTGGAACAGCTTGTCGACCAGATGAGCAAGGCCGCGGATGAAGATGACCTGGACAGCTACTACAGCCTCAACCTGGAATTCCACGACACCATGATGGCGGGTGCCGGCAACGCCTCTCTGGCGCGCTACTACGACGACATCGTCAAGCAGCTGCACCTGTTTCGCCGTCGCGGCCTGGTCCAGCGCGGCAATCTGCATGCTTCCAACGCCGAGCACCGCCATATCGTGGAAGCCCTGCTCCAGCGTGATGCCACAGCTGCATCGGAGCGCTTGAGCGATCATGTCATGGCAGGCTGGCAGCGTATGGTCGAGGCAAGCTGACCCGCACTCCGGCACGGGCGCCACATCCTCTGCGGCGCCTGTTCTCACTTTTTCTCACTTTTCGCTATCGAAACGGTAGCCTGCCCCTGCCCCTGCCCCTGCCCCTGCCCCTGCCCCTGCCCCTGCCCCTGCCCCTGCCCCTGCCCCTGCCTCCAGATCATGCCGTTACAACTATTGTCTAGTAGGAATATACCGGCAGCTTCCTCTACCTTGCTTACTGTCAACTGTTAACAGTTAACAAAACATATCGACTGCCTCTACCAACAACTCCAGCAAGAGAGGTCTTCCATGCGTCTCCCGATGAAGCACGGCTATATCATCGCCAGTGTGACTACGGCGATCCTGAGTGTGAGTGCATCCACACTGGCCGCCGACTTTCCCTCCGAACCCATCGAGATAGCCGTGCACACCTCCCCGGGAGGAGGCACCGATACCACGGCCAGAATGGTGGCGCTGACCACCAAGGAACAGCTCGACAGCAATGTCTTCGTACAGAACCGCAAGGGTGGTGGTGGCTCCGTCGCCATGAGCTACCTGAGTGAACAGTCTGCTGATGGCTATACCGTCATGGCGGTGACGCCAACCCACCTGTTCACCATGATGCGCGGCAATGCACCGCTGAGCATCGATGACATCCAGGGCGTGGCGCGTGCCACCGACGACCCGATCATCGTGATGGTACGTGGGGACAGCGATTACCAGACTCTCGACCAACTGGTCGAAGCCGGCCAGCAAGGCACCATCAAATGGGGTGGGACTCAAGTCGGCGGTGTCGATCACATTGCGGCCATGAGTTTCGCCGATGCCGCTGACATGACGGTCTCCTATGTGCCCTTCGACAGTGGTGCCGAGTTTGCCGCGGCGCTATCCCGAGGTGACATCGATGCAGCAGGGCTGAATATCTCCGAGACTCGGGATCAGATCGATGCAGGGGAGTTCCGCCCCCTGGCAGTCATGGCTGATGAGCGCATGGGGGCCCTCCCTGATGTCCCCACCCTCGCCGAAAACGGCATGGATGTGTCGTTCTCCACGGTGCGCGGCTATGTGGTGCTGAAGGACACACCATCGGACCGCCTCAAGATACTGGAGGAAGCCATGCTGGACGGCATGGCCAGCGATCGTTACCAGGAATATCTGCAGGGCATCGGGCTTGACGAGTCCAGCATCGCGGGTGCCGAAACCTGGGACCAGCAGCTCCACCGGATGTATGAAGCCGGTGAGAAGACCATGACCGAACTGGACCTTATGCAATAACGCTTCCGTGGGCCGGCCCTGCCCGGGCTGGCCACTGTCCTCGTACCTCTATCTGTCCCGGAGACTATGGAATGCCGAGTCGTTGGAAAGATCTCCTGCCCGGATTGTTGCTGTTGGCCATGGTCGCGGTGCTGTTCGCCGTCACCCTGCAATTCGACACCGTCCCTGCAGCCTTTGCTCAGGGAATGCAGTCATCTGCCATGCCCCAACTGATTCTACTGCTGATCGCCGCTCTGGCGTTGGTGATGATCTATCAGGGACATGCGCAAGGAGAAGAGGAAAAGCCCACCATGTCATGGCGCTTCTGGGCGACTTCGGCACTACTCCTGAGCGCGGTTTTCCTGTTCGAACGTCTGGGCATAACGCTGACGACAGCATTGACCTGCTTCGCTATTCCGCTGTTGTGGGGGGAACGACGAATCACCAGGGTTGCCATCTATTCCATCGCCACTCCTGTCTGCATCTATCTGCTGTTTACTCATGTCCTGCAATTGCGGCTGCCTCAGGGTGTGCTGTCTCCCTGGCTGAGCTGAAGGAAAGTACTCATGGAACCGATTCTCACCGGGCTCAGCATTCTGGCTGACCCCATCGCCATCGCCGTTATCCTGCTGGGCACTATTATCGGTGTGCTGGTAGGTGCGTTGCCGGGACTCAGCTCCTCGATGGCTGTTGCACTGTTGCTCCCGTTCACTATCTATCTTGAACCGATACCTGCCATTTCCATGCTCGCCGCACTGTATTGTGCCGGCACTTTTGGTGGTTCCATCACCGCTATCCTGATCAATGCGCCAGGCGCACCTCCTGCCGCCGCCACCGCTTTTGATGGCTATCCGATGGCCCAGAATGGCGAAGCCGGACGTGCCCTGGGCATGGCGGCCGTTTCCAGCGTCATCGGCGGCATTCTATCGTTGATCGTCATGGTCCTGGCAGCGCCGGCTCTGGCACGCATTGCCCACTCATTCGGACCACCGGAATACTTTGCCCTCGCCATCTTCGGCCTCTCCATGCTGGCATCCATCAGTGGCAAATCTCCGGTAAAGAATCTCATCGGTGGCGCTCTCGGGCTGCTGATTGCCACGGTCGGCGTTGACCTGACCACCGGCGTCGAGCGTTTCACTTTCGGTATTCCGCAACTCTACGAAGGCATCAGCTTCATTCCGATTCTCATCGGTCTGTTTGCTGTCGCCGAACTGCTCTCCCAGGCCGATGTCGTCGACCGGGCCATGGACCGCATTACCCTGAAGGCCATCAAGCTGCCCTCCAGAGACGACTTCAAGAAGGTATGGAAGACCATCCTGCGCTCTTCCGGTATCGGTACCTTCATCGGCATTCTGCCCGCCGAAGGCAGCACCATGGCATCCATGATCGGCTACAACGAAGCACGACGCTGGTCCAGGAATGGTGACAAGTTCGGCACTGGCGAGATCGAAGGTATCGCCGGGCCGGAAGCAGCCAACAATGCAGCAACAGGCGGATCCATGGTGCCGACACTGGCACTCGGCATCCCCGGCTCAGCCACCGCTGCAGTCATTCTGGGCGGCCTGCAGATTCATGGCATACGTCCGGGCAGCTACCTGTTCGAGAACCAACCCGAACTGCTGTATTCCATCTTTGCCGCCATGCTTGTCGCCAACCTGGTGTTTCTGGTTTTCGGTCTGGTCGGCGCCAGACTGTTCTCTCGCATCTCGCTGATTCCACGAACGTTCCTGTGGCCAACCGTATTTGCTCTATGCGTCGTCGGTGCCTACGGCGTCAACCAGAGCCTGGTCGATGTCACCATCATGCTGATTGCAGGCTTCATCGGGTTCTGGCTGAAGCGCTACGGGTTCGGTGCTGCTCCCATCATCATGGGCGTTGTCCTCGGCTCACTGGTGGAAAACTCCCTCGCTCAATCGCTGATCATCTTCGACCAGGACGCTTCTCGCTTCCTGGAGCGTCCTATCGCGCTCGGCTTCTTCCTGCTCGCCTTCCTGAGCATCTTTGCCAAGCCGCTCTCCAACGGACTGAAAGGTCTGAAGAGACGCAGAGCCGTCAACGGAGGCCATAGCTGATGACATCCTCGACACCGCTTCGTGGTCGCGTTGCCCTGGTAACCGGAGGGACACGCAACATCGGACGTTCAGTTTGCCTGGAACTGGCACGGCAAGGCGCCGATGTGGCCGTCCTCGCCAGCCGCGACGGCGAAGACATGGCCCGCACTCTGCAGGACATCGAGTCCCTTGGCCGCCAGGCCATTGGCCTGTGCGCCGATGTATCGTCTGCCGAGGCGATGGAGCAGGCGGTGCAGCAGCTCGGCCGCCGTTTCTCGCAGCTCGATATTCTTGTCTGCTGTGCGGCCATCCGCCCTCATCAGCCAGTGGATGAACTGACTCCAGATGTCTGGCGGCAGGTCATGGCCGTCAACCTGGATGGCCCCTTTCTGGCAACGAGAGCAGCATTACCACTACTGTCTGCCTCGGATCAGGGCGCCATCCTCACCTTCGGTGGTGTCAGCGCTCACCTCGGTGCTGCGGAACGAGCCGGTGTGATCGCCTCGAAGATGGGAGTCGTCGGACTGACCCGTGCTCTGGCCGTGGAGCTGGCAGAGCGTGGCATCACCGCCAACTGTGTTGTACCCGGGCAGATCGATACGCAACGCCCCGTCAACTCGCCTACACCACAGCTCGCCTCGGGGTCCACGGCGGCCCAACGCCTTGGCAGACCAGAGGAAGTGGCCTCCATGGTCGCTTACCTGGCAGGCCCCGATGCCCGTTACATCACAGGTCAGACACTGCATATCAACGGTGGTCGTTACCTTGGGTAATCCGATGGACAACCGGCCACCTCTCCACGCCAGCGAGAAGAGATCAGAAGCTCCTGCACCGCTTGTCAGGACACTCATTCTTCCCGCCATCGCGGCAACACTGGGCGGTTACCTGTGGCAGACCCTGGGCCTGCCCTTGGGCTGGCTGATGGGCTCGGCGATCATGATCGGTGGGTTGGCATTGAGCGGCTTATCCATCCAGATGCCCAAGCCGCTGCACCGTGGTGGGCTTCTGATCGTGGGGTCCAGCGTAGGATTATGGGTAACTCCCGAAGTGGCTTCGCAGATGCTCGGATGGTTGCCGGTCATGCTGGTCTCCGCAGTTCTGGGCATCACCCTGGCCATTGCACTGACGCCCCTTTTTGCCCGCCTATCCGGCCTCGATACGGCGACAGCCTATTTCTGCCTGCTGCCGGGCGGCGTCATCGAAATGGCAGAGATCGGCGAGCGCTATTCCGCAAACCGCGCTGCCATCGCCGCTCTGCATGCCACACGCGTCGGCCTCATCGTCACGCTGATTCCTGCCATTGCGCAGCACTACGGGCACCAGGTCCCGATGTTGTCCGGCGGCGGCCACGCCCTGTCGGCTCCCCTGCTGATCTCGGTCCTTGGACTATCCATGCTGGCCAGTACCTTCACCTCACGTCTCGGTATGCCATCCGCCTGGCTGCTGACGCCCTTGATCATCAGTGGCGTCATGTCTGGCGCGGAGTTCACCAACAGCGGGCAGATGCCGGGATGGCTGCTGATCATCGCCCAACTGATCGTCGGCTTCAGTCTCGGCGCCAAATTCAAGCGCGAATCCCTGCTCGCACTGCCACGCTCGCTGGTCACCGGCATCGTCATCCTGCTGGTGATCGGTTCGCTGGTGTCCGGTGCGGCGCTGATCTTCGCGCTGTTCAGCGAAGGCGAGACCGCCATGACCCTCGTGCTGAGCTTCGCCGTAGGCGGCATGGCGGAAATGACCCTTACCGCCAAGGTCCTTGGCCAGAACGCCGCCCTGGTGGCGGCCTTTCATGCTGTCCGTGCTGTCACCGTCAATCTCTTCGCAGGGCCTCTCTGGGCGAGGCTCACCCGTAACTCCACTACTGATGAATGACCCTGGAGGACCATGTGTCTGTTACCCGTAATGTCTTTGCCGAAATGCCAGAGAATACCGACATCACCGCTCAAGCCGCTGCTTTCGTGGAGCAGGTCAAGTTCGCGGATATTCCCGATGAGGCACTGAAGATCGGCAAGCGCTGTCTGCTGGATGGGCTGGGCCTGTTCGTCGCAGGCTCAGAAGAACACTCGGTACGCATGCTGGCCGAAGATGCAGCCGAGGCTGGCGGCCGTGAGGACGCTCTATTGTTGGGGCTGGAGAACCAACGCGGCCCCGTCGCGCTTGCCGCGCGGGTCCTGGGCACCGCAGGCCACGCCCATGACTGGGATGACAGCCAGGTCAGCCTGGATCCCTCACATATCTATGGTCTTCTCACTCACCCGACAATCCCGCCGCTGACAGCCAGTCTGGTAATGAGTCAACGATTGGGTGCGGTCAGCGGGGAACGCTTCATGGAGGCTTTCCTGACGGGGTTCGAGGTGGAGTGCAAGATTTCGGAATGGATGCTGCCCCACCACTACATGCAGGGAATGCACTCCAGCGGCACCGTCGGCACCTTTGGCGCCTTCGCCAGTGCTGCCAAGCTCCTGGGTCTCGAAGGCGAGCGTCTGCGCCATGGCTTCGGTATCGCCGCCAGCCTGGCCGCTGGTATTCGCTGCAACTTCGGCACCATGACCAAGCCCCTGCATGTTGGCCGTGCATCGGAAAACGGCGTCACCGCTGCGCTTCTTGCCCAGCGAGGCTTCACCGCTGACCCCGAGGCACTGGATGGCCCCTGGGGGTTCATGGCTGTCCATGGCGGCGGCGCCAGCGCAGACAAACTGAAACAGGGGTTCGGCAAGACCTGGTCCATCCTTGATCCCGGTGTCTCCATCAAACCCTATCCGTGTGGTGTACTGACCCATCCGACCATCGACCTCATGCTACGACTGGTCTCCGAGGCCGACATTCAACCGGAGGATATCGATACTGTCGTGGTGCACGCCGGTTCCAACATCCTCAATCCGATTCGCTACCCGATTGCAGCCAATCATCTGCAGGCAAAGTTCTCCCTGCCTGCTGCCCTGGCGATGATTGCCTTGAACCGGCAGGCCGGCAAGGTCGAGTTCTCTGACGAGTTTGTCGCCTCGGATGCCATGCAGGCCATGCAGCACCGAGTACGCACACAGCTGGATCCCGACATCGAGGCCCAGGGCTTCGACAAGATGCGCTCACGTATCACGATAGAACTGAACAACGGTGAAAGCGTCAGTGGCTGGGCAGACGAGCGTTATCGTGGTGGGCCGGAAAATCCATTGAGCGACGCTGAGCTCGAAGCCAAGGTTCGCTCCTGCTGCGCGGGTGTTCTTGCTGATGACGCTCAGGATGCGCTGATCACCGCGGCCTGGTCCATCACCGATCTCAGCGACGTTGCCAGCATTGCACGCCAGCTTCAGAGCTGACTGGAAACATCGACTGGAATGCATTCAGGGGCGTCGGTACCGGCGCCCCTGTCTTCATCTGCACAGTCTTATAGCGATTCACTTCACTCTTCGGACGCAGGCATGAAGCGCAGCAACCGCTCGGTATCTTCTTCTGACCAGTCAGCGGGAGAGGTCACCGCCAGCCAGGCCCGTGTGTATTGCCGTGCCGAGTAGTTATGCCCGTGGCCTGGGGGAGCCTTCCCAGCGGTCAGCATATCCATCGCCACCTCGAAAAAGCTGACCACGGGCACCCACTCAAACAGCGGTGACACATCCGGCCCCCTTGGCGGTCTCATCCAGTTGGGCTCTCTAAACCACATGTTCTCGTCGAAGAACGAAATCGCATCCGATGGATTGACGATGTAGGCAATGCGTACCGGCCCCCACTCACGATGATCCGCGTCATCTCCATCCTGAGCACCGATCACCCGAATGAAGGAGCCATCCTCGAATGCGGGTTGCCAGGCCGGTGAGTCTCCCTCGGGATTTGCCTGGATGCGGCTCCACATCGGATTGCGAAAGGTTGGCCCCGCCCATACCGCTCCCTGAATCGGCTGGTTGATGTAGGCATACATTGGAGCGGATGCTTCCGAGCCCAACGACCCCAAGCTCAGCCCAAACAGATACAACCGAGGCCGCTCGGATATCGGTAACGTCTTCCAGTACTCGTAGATCTCATTGAAGACGATAGCCGCGGACTGCTGCGCCCTCCCCGGCTCCAGAATCAGCGAGTGGGGGCTGGGAAGGTAGGAGTACTGGACACCCACAATCGCGGTATCCCCGCCGTACATGAATTCCAGTGGTGCCAGCGCTTCGTTCTGGAGCCAACCGGTTCCCGTCGGTGTGGCAATGACCAGCAACTCGCGCGAGAAGGCTCCCGTGCGTTGCAGCTCCTTCAGCGCCAGGCGAGCCCGGTCCTCCGTATCATCGGCAGATCTCAAGCCCACATAGGCACGGATGGGCTCCATGGCCGCTTGCCCGGTGAAGGACGCAATGTCTTCGGCTCGCGGCCCCTCGCTCACATAGCGCTTTCCGGCCAGCCCCAGACGATCCCAGGCAATCAAGGAATCCGGGCTTCCAGAGCGGGTTGATCGAGACGGAGGCAATACGCCAGGAGGGTCACTGACATCCACCGCCGCTTGAACCTGATCCACCGCGGTAATGGCATAACTGACCATGGTGCCGTTGACCACATTGACCAACAGCATCAGAAACACCACCACCCCAACCACCGAGGCCACACGCCGCCGGATGTAACGGCGTGGAAAGGCAGCAGCAACGCGAATGCCCCAGATCAGTCCAGCCCCCAGCAGCATCAACGAAACTGCGACGGCTCCGGCAACCAGAAGTATTCGCAGGTAATAGACACCTTCCACCGGCGGCATACCCATCAACTGTCGGGTGGAATTCTGCCAGTCTGCTGCATGCCAGAGGTGGTACGCGAGGTGGACGCAAAGAATCGTCACCAGTATGCCGAACGCTGCCGGTCGCCACCTGGCACGGAAGGTTGGCAACTCCATGAACCGCCATAGCCAGCTCATGAGCAGGCCCGCCCCGTATCCCAGAAAGAAGGCAAGTCCGGTCAGGATGGCCTGATGGATCCATGGACGAGGCACCAGCGACGGCATGAAGGTCAGAGCACACAGCAGCCCACCCAGCAGAACACCGGCCAATGACGGGGAATACCACCTCCGCCACGCATCCTGGTGGGGGGATCTCATGTTTACGGTATGCCAGACCATTCCCTTTCCCTTCCCTGTTGATAGGCTCTCGACGATACGGAACTGGCTCAGAAAGGGAACACCCAGGGCGTGACGAGTACTGCCATGGCACCGGCCAGGCCGATAAGAACGCATACAACCTGTGCTGTATTGATCACTACAGGCAAGCATAGCAGGCGAGTGTTTTCCGCCAGCCTCAAAAAGGCCGAGCACATTGCTGTGCTCGGCCCTTGTTCGTCATCTGAGGTTGCGCTAGATCCGGGGTTGCGCCAGATCAGGACCTGGCAGCATTCGTATCCAACGGCTCGTCATCTACCGAACGACGCTTCCAGTAGCCGGCCAGCAGTGAGCCGGAAACATTGTGCCAGACGGAGAACAGCGCTCCGGGCAGCGCCGACGTCGCGGAGAAGAACTGGCTGGCCAACGACACCGCCAGCCCGGAGTTCTGCATCCCGACCTCGATGGCGATGGTCCTGGAAGTACGCTTGTCGAAACCAAGCATACGACCGATGTTGTAGCCTCCAGCCAGACCGATGGCGTTATGCAGTATCACCGCCAGTGCCACCATCGGGCCGAGTGTGGCCAGCCGACCGGCATTGAGGCCCACCACAATGGCGATGATGATGACGATGGCAAACATCGCCAGGGTCGCCAATGCCGGCTCGACGCGCTTGATCTGTCGACCCAGGAAATGGTGAATCACCACCCCCAGAGCAATCGGCGCGATCACCAGCTTGGCAATGCTGAGGAACATGCCCCATACCGGAACTTCAACACTCTGTCCCACCAGCGCCCAGGTCAGCAGAGGCGTGGCGGCCACCGACACCAGCGTCGAGACCAGCGTCATGGATACCGACAGCGCCACATTGCCGCCCGCCAACCAGGTCATCACGTTGGAAGCAGTGCCACCCGCAGTGGCGCCGACCAGCACCATGCCTGTAGTGAGCTCCGGCGACAGTCCCAGTGCCCAGGAGATCAGCAATGCCGCCAACGGCATGATCGAGAACTGCAGTATCAGACCCACGGCAATCGGCAGAGGTGCACGAATCACGCCGAGAAAGTCATGACGCGATAGCGTCAGGCCCATGGCGAACATGATGATCGCCAGCAGCAGCTGAATCCGGGAAGCCAGACCTGTAAACCAGTCCGGCTGCCATGCAGCGCAGAGGGCAAAGAGAATCGCCCAGACAGGGAACAGGCGATTGATACGCTCGAAGATCGGCATAGGAACATCCTGAAATAATACTTTATTGGATAGCTCGCTATCTTGCGCCAATCGCCGGCATCCGTGAACCCCGCAACGCAATTGTGGCTGAGCCTCTCAATGCTCGGATTTCCTGGAGCTGGCGAACTCCACGGCACCGCGACTACAGGCAGCGCTCTACACGGTGTCGATCACGTCATTCAGAACAAATCTCGCCCGAGTCCCCTTTCCCGGCCGGCTGGTCAACTCGAGGCGCGACCGATGCCGAGCCAGAATCTCTGTCACGATCGACAACCCAAGCCCTGAGCCCTCTCCGCGACTGCGACTGCCCTCAGTACGGTAGAAGCGTTGTACCACCAGCGTGATTTCTTCCGACGAAAGCCCGACACCGGTATCGATCACACTCACCTCGATCCCGGCATCATGGGCACGCAACTCGATCGTCACCGCACCTCCCTCACCGGTAGCAGACAACGCATTATCGACCAGGTTGGTTATGGCTCGATCGATCAATTCCAGGTCGGCCGTTATCTGCTGAAGCCCGATGCTGCTGTCGACGCTCAAGGCCACGCCAGTCGCATCGGCATGGGGCTGAAACTTGCCGACGATGTCATAGGCGAGCTCGGTCAGGGAAAAGGCCTCAACCGCCAGCGGACGGTCCGACACATCGAAGCGAGACAGCTGTGACAACTGATTGGCCAGACGTGCAAGGCGATCCACATTGGACAGGATCGACTCGACCATCTTCTGTGAGCGCGTATCAGAGAGATCCGGAGCCTGACGTAGCTGTTGGGCATAGCCCTGAACCGAGGTCAGTGGCGTGCGGAAGTCATGAGAGAGATTGGCGATCAATTCCCGCCGCTGGCTATCGTTCACCCGCAGCGCCTCGAGCTGGGCCTCGATTGTCGCCGCCATGTCATTGAAGGCGCGCCCGGCCTGACCGATTTCATCGTCGATATCCGCGGGAATTCGCTTGCGGTAATCGCCCTGGGCAAAGCGCTGAACGGCATGAGTCAGTTGCGAGAAGCGCCGTGTCATCAGCGCGAACAGCAGCAATCCCGCCCCGGCGGACAGCACCAGAGCCCCGGCTCCGGCAAACAGCATGGAGCGCATGATGCTGCTGGTCTGCCACATGCCCACCATGGTCAGGTGCGCATTGGCTTCGAGAGAAACCAGCAGATACCCCGGCTGCTGATCGGCCCCAAAGGTGACATGGGCGGCGGAGAAGACGTTCTCGCCACCGGCGCATGGCATCGTCGCATACACCGGTAACATGGGAGTCTCCGACAGGATCTGACGAATGGGCGCGGTCTCGATGACAGCTCCTTCCCCACAATCCCTGGTTGACCAGGCCGCCACCACCTTCCCGTCGAGATCCACCGCGTAGAGGGTGACCGAAGGATTGATATTGAAGATACGCTCGGCGGCCGCCTGAGCCTGGGCACTATTGGCACCATGCGTCAGTGGCTCCTGCATGACCGTGGCGAGTTGCTGCGCCAGATCAAGCTGACTGCGCTGAAGCCACTCACGACCCAGTTGATCGAACTGCGCTACCGCAACCCAGGCCGCAGCCAATGACATGATCACCAGGCTGGTCAGGTATATGAATGCAATCCGAGCATACAGGCTGCGAAACAGACGCGGCACCGAGAATCTCTTCATTGCACTTCCTTCATTGCGCTTCACCCACCTCGGCTTCATCAGTGAATCGGTAGCCCACTCCCCAGACGGTGAGAATATAGCGAGGGTGTCGAGGATCCGTTTCAATCTTGCCGCGCAACCGGTTGATGTGCGTATTGACGGTATGGTCGAAACCATCGAACTCGGGACCCCAAACCACATCCAGTAGGTCCCCTCTCGAGAAGCCTCGGCCGGGATGACGAGCGAAATGGGCCAGCAATGCGAACTCACGCGCCGTCAGGGACAATGGTTGTCCCTTCAGTGTGGCCCGGTGATTGGCGACATCGACCTCCAGATCCCCAACATGGATAGGGGCTGAATCCGGTGTATGTTCCTGCTGAGCGTGGCGACGCAACAACGCCTGCACCCGAGCCAACAGGATATCGGCATCGAAGGGTTTGGTGATGTAATCATCCGCGCCCAGCTCGAAGCCTTCCACTACATCGCGGGTAGCCGCCCGCGCGGTCAACATGATCAGAGGCACGAGACTATCTCTAGCGCGGATCTCACGGCATACCTCCAGGCCATCGATGTCAGGCAACGTCAGGTCCAATATGATGAGTGCGGCCTTCTGCCAGCGGCCCAGCGCTGTCTTTCCATCGCTGACCCATTCAACAGAGTGCCCGGCACTCTCCAGTATTTCGGTCAGCAGGTGGCCGATATCCTCGGCGTCCTCAACACACAATATTGAACGCTTGTTTTGCATGTTCTGTTGGTCCCATATCCTGTCAGCCCTGATCCATGCCTTGTTAACCCCAGTCCGGCTTGTTAACCCCGGTCCGGTGATGACTGCAGTGTGCCCTGGCCAGCTCGCTGCTGCATTACATACGAAAACGTACCTACCACGTTATCGTTTTGTGATGATTCGATGCGCCTACACTGGCTAATGTGCGGAAAGCTGAGTACCGCAACATGACTTCCGCGGCCGGCTGAAACTTCCCTGATACCGGAGTAGAACCATGACCAGGATGACCTCGACCATGTTGAAAACACTGACTGCCGCCCTGCTCACCAGTGGCCTGATGGCTGCCACTGCCACCGTCGCCCTGGCTGATGACAAGATGGCCGACGACGCCATGAGCGGCGATATGATGGAAGGTGGTTCCATGGAGCACGGTGACATGATGGACGGTGACTCCATGGAGCACGACGCGATGATGGAAGGCGACTCAATGGAAGGCGATATGATGGAAGGTGATTCCATGGAGCACGGCGACATGATGGAAGGTGACTCAATGGAAGGCGACATGATGGAAGATGATTCCATGGAAAAGGATTCCTGAACCCGATACACAGAGTCACCGAGCAAGGCGCTGGAAAGGGGGCTGTCCTGGCGCCCGTGCCAGGGAGACGTTGGTGGGCGCACCCGTAACTGGGCCGCGCCCACCCCCGATGACAGACCAGAGAGGCCAGCACCATGACATCCCCTGCCAACACCGCCACTGACCATGAGCCACCATCAGGCTCACCGTCACCGGAGAGCAGCAACACCAGGCTGATCAAACGCCACAGCCCCGGGACTCGTGTCTGGCACTGGATCAACCTGGTCGCATTGGTGATCCTGCTGATGAGCGGCCTGCAGATCTTCAATGCTCACCCCACGCTGTATTGGGGGGACCAGTCACTGTCCGAGAATGCCGTGCTTGCCATCGGCGCACGGCGGACAGCAGAGGGCGAGGCCCGAGGCTACCTGCAGATTTCCGATTATCGTTTCGACACCACCGGAGTGCTGGGGTGGTCACAGCATAACGACGAATACAGCCAACGCGCCTTTCCTGCCTGGGCCACCCTGCCAGGCAGCAAATGGCTGGCAATGGGACGCAACTGGCATTTCCTCGCTGCCTGGATATTCGCGACATCACTGGTGGCCTACCTGATCTACACCGTCATCCGACGACAGCGAAGGCGACAGATATTTCCCAGCGCCCATCAGTGGCGTCAGATGAAGCAGACGTTTCTCGACCACGCACGCTTTCGCTTCCATCACGTTTCCGACTACAACGTGATCCAGAAGCTCACCTACATCGTTGTACTGTTCGGACTATTGCCGATGCTGGTGCTCAGCGGCCTGGCCATGTCACCAACCATGGATGCCGCCTGGCCCTGGCTACCCGAGATGTTCGGCGGCCGCCAGAGCGCACGCACCTTCCACTTCATTGGTGCCGTTGCCATTGTGCTGTTCGTGGTGATTCATGTCGGACTGGTGGTGATCTCGGGATTCTTCAACAACCTGCGCTCGATGGTGACAGGAACCTACCGCATCAACGTATCGGATGAGGCCAACCAACGCGATGAACGATGATACTTCACGCCGCGTGAATCGCGGCCGCCGCAAGCTGCTGGCCGGACTGGGCGCACTCGGTGCGGGAACCCTTCTACCGGGTTGTGACGATAGCATCTCCCGCAATCCTCAAGTGCGAGAGGCACTCGGCTCGATGGAGAAGCTGACACGCGGCGCACAACGGCTGGTTGCCTCCCGACAATCTCTGGCGCAGGAATTCGACAAGAGCGACATTGCCCCGGTGTTCCGCGCCAATGGCACCACCGACCCGCAAGAGCCGGAATACCTGCGCATGGTGGAGAATGGCTTCGCCGATTGGCAGTTGCGTGTCGATGGCCTGGTCAACCGGCCACTGGAGCTATCCCTCGCCCAATTGCGAGAAATGCCATCACGCACACAGATCACCCGCCACGACTGCGTGGAAGGCTGGAGCTGCATCGGCGAATGGACCGGCGTGGTGCTGGGCGACCTGCTCGATCAGGCGGAGCCTCACGACAACGCCCGCTTTGTGGTCTTCCATTGTGCCGACCACACCTACGGCCGCTCCGACCTCTATTACGAAAGCCTCGACATGATCGAGAGCTACCACCCGCAGACCATTCTTGCCTACGACCTCAACGGCGATGCTCTTCCGGTGGCCAATGGCGCGCCGATTCGCCTACGCGCAGAACGCCAGCTGGGTTATAAACATGCCAAATACGTCATGCGAGTCGAGGTGGTGGAAAGCTTCCGCGACCTGTATGGCGGCAAGGGCGGCTACTGGGAGGATCGTGGTTACGAGTGGTGGGCCGGGATCTAACTGCCCTCTCCCCTTGGGCTCAACGACCGACGGCATACCCCTGCATGTGTCTGGCCGACGCGCCGGCATGCAACATGCCGTTGTGTTGGGCAACGGCACACATTCTGCCCAACGACCAATCGCCCTGTACCGCAAGCTCGTGCCCTCTGCGGCGCAGTTCCGCCAGGTCATGCTCGGAAAAACGACGTTCGATCAACAGCCGCCCCACCACACTTTTGCGCGGATGGAATGAGGCCGGGAAATGGCGAACCTGGAATAATGGTGCATCAATGGCGCGTTGCAGATCGTAGCCGTAATGCACAATACGCAGGAAGGTCGCCAGGCTCCATTGGTCCTGCTGGTCTCCGCCAGGCGTTCCCAGTGCAAGGTACGGTCTACCATCTCGGGTCACCAGCGTAGGCGACAGCGTCGTGCGTGGCCGCATTCCCGGCTCCAGAGAGCAGGCGAGACCCGACACCAGCCAGGTCATCTGGGCACGGGTAGAGATCGAGAATCCCAGCCCCGGAACACTGGGTGAACTCTGCAACCAACCGCCACTGGGCGTGGCGGACACCATATTGCCGTGCCTATCCACGATATCCAGATGCACGGTATCTCCCTCGACCGATGGCAGCGGAGCAAAGGTGGGTTCGCCGCCACCGGGGCCAACGGTCGGCTCACTACCGGCCAGTGCCATGATGGCCTCGAGCCGTTGCCTGCCCCCCTCCAGTCCAGGGCGGATCTCAAACGAAGCCCGCTCCCCGACCAGTTTCCGACGCTCGTCGTTGTACGCCTGACCAAGTAAAGTTGCCAGCGGTACCTCCGCGCTATTGGGGTCGCCATACCAGACCTCACGGTCAGCGAAGGCAAGTTTTGCTGCCTCTGCCACCTGATGGACAAACTCGGCGCTCTCTGCCCCGAAGGCAGTAAAATCCACATCCTCGAGCAGCGCCAATTGCTGAAGGAACACCGGCCCCTGACTCCAGGGGCCGGCCTTGTGTACTTCAAGGCCCGCATAGGGGCGGCTGATGGTCGGCTCATCACTGGCCGACCAGCGCGCCATATCCTCCCCCGAAAGCACACCGGCATGACGTTCGCCGCTGCTGTCCATCAACGGCTGTCGGTAGAAGTCATCAATGGCCTCGGCCACGAAGCCCTTGTAGAAGGTATCGCGAGCGCGCTCTATCTGGGCAATGCGATCCGAACCAGCCGATCTGGCCTCAGCCAGAATACGACGATAGGTGGCAGCAATCGCCGGGGATCGAAACAAGGCTTCTGCTCTGGGGGCCCTGCCCCCTTCCAGCCACTGTTCGGCGGAGCTCGGCCATTCCTGCTTGAAGAAATCGACCACCGCCAGAATCGATGACACGGCCCTTGTCAGCATCGGAAAGCCTCGCTCCGCATAACCGATGGCCGGCTCCAGCACTGTCTCCAGTGACAGAGTGCCGTAATCACGTAGCAACCTCATCCAGGCGTCGAAGGCCCCCGGCACCACTGCTGGGAGCAGGCCAGTACCAGGTACCGTCTTGAGACCGAGAGAGGCGAAGTGTTCGTGAGTCGCTCCCATCGGGGTGACACCCTGACCACAGATGACACGGGGCGCCTCGTCATCATGACGCATGGCGATGATTGGTACCTCGCCTCCTGGGCCATTCAGATGCGGCTCCACGATCTGCAGGACGAACCCCGATGCCACCGCCGCATCGAAGGCATTTCCTCCCTTCTCGAGTATCGCCATGCCCACGCTCGAGGCCAGCCAGTGAGTGGTGGAAACGGCTCCGAAGGTTCCCTTTATCTCTGGGCGAGTGGTGAACGGCGGCAAGGTCGACATCGCAGGCAGGTCCTCCAGCGGTGAAAGGGAAAACACATCAATACGCTTGAAACTACCATGACCTCTATGCAACATTAAAGCTATATAGCTATTATTGACGTCATCACTACCACCACAGACGGCCCGACTCATGACCCTGGAAAAGATCGTCAAGGCATGTCTTCCCCACTTCGAGAACGAACATCTCGGGGTACCGAAATATGCGCGTTTCTATAACGCCATCAAGCAAGCCGTTCATGCCGGTGATCTCCTGCCGGGAGACAAGCTGCCATCGGAGCAGGCGCTCTCCGCACGTCTACCAGCTAGCCTCGGTACATTGCAGAAGGCCCTCAAGGCACTGTCGGACGATGGCATTGTCATCCGCGAGCACGGTCGTGGGACCTTCATTCGTGACCAGGAAGTGAAATTCGAGGATATCCGTGTCTTCCGCTTCCTCGATGAGGGACGCCCGCTACCGCTGAACCTGCAGGGGTTGGGTATTCGTGAAGTGGAGCTGGATACCGAGCTGGCCGAGTTCTTCGGTCAGCAAAGGGCCGCCGTTGTACAGCGTCTGGTACAAGTCGAAGGTGAGCCATGGACCTTCAATGAGTTCTATATGCCACTGGCGTATGCAGAAGCCTTGATGGAACGGCCAGCCAGCGACTTTGACGGGCTATCACTCCATGAGTACCTGTTCCACACCCAACGCATTCTGACCAGCCGCTTCATGCATCGTTTGGGTGTAGGTCCATTCTCGGCGGACGCCAGACATTCCCTCGCGCTACCCGATGACGTTCAGTGCGGCATGCAGTGGCAGGTTCGTGGGTATTCACGGGACGGGTTGCCCACCACCTTCCAGCGCTTCGAGCTGCAACCCGGCCACCGGGAGATAGAGATCACTACTCAGGCAATGCAACCCGCACAGGTAACGCGGGGAAGCGGCGCCTGAAAGCAGGCGTAAAGGACAACAACGCCAACGCCAACGCCAACGCCAACGGACATGGCAATGCCATTTCGGACCCACCAACAAGAAGGCCGAGTCATGACACGATCCACATCACGCTCCACATCACTACAACAACGACAATTCAGTACAGCCCTCTCGAAAATCGACCTCAATCGTCGACAGCTTCTCAAGGCCAGTATCGCAACAGCAGGCGTGGCGATGTTTCCCGGCATTCTTCACGCCGCGCCGGCACGCGAGCTGCGTTGGGGTTCTGCCAGCCTGGGGTCGACCGGGTATATCATCATCGAGGCCCTGGCCCAGGCAGTCCAGCGCAACAGCGAGATGCGCTGTACCACCCTGGCCACATCCGGGGGCGCCGAGAACATGGTCATGGCCGGTCGAGGAGAGATTGATTTCGGCCAGACCACTTCCACTGACTGGCCACCGGCCACGCAGGGCAAACAGCCCTTCCCGGACCCGATCGATGCTCGTCAGGTTTTCGCCTATACGGTGTGGAACATCCCGCTGATCGTACGCAAGGACTCGGACATCCACAGCCTTGCAGATCTCGCCGGGAAACGCGTCATGCCCTCCACTGCGGGCGGCGCCACCGCCATCATGCACCAGACCATCCTTGAAGCCGCGGGTGTCGCCGACCAGGTCGACTGGACATTCGGCTCCTGGAACGACACCTTCAGCGCCTTTCAGTCAGGGGCGGTCGATGCCATTCCCTCGACGCTGACCAATGGCCGCCCTTCTCCGTCTCTCGCAGAGATCGACAACACCGTGGAGTTCCGCGTTCTGCCGACTGATCCGGATGTGCTGACTCGCGCCCAACAGATCAACTCGGGCCTGATCGCCACCACCGTCACGGCGGACCAGTGGGACAAGATCGATGGCGAGATGCTGATACCGGCGATCTCCGGCGTGCTGGCCACTCCGCCCTCGGTAACCGACGACGAGGCCTATGCCGTCTGCAAGGCCATTTTCGACAACCCTGAAGAAGTGCGCCGCGTAGGGGCGCAGCTACAGGACATCAGTGTGGATTTCGCTGTCGAGTATCTGCTGAAGGAGTACCCGGTCAACGCCGGGGCTGCACGCTATTTCAAGGAACAGGGTGTATGGCGAGACGAACTGGTCATCGCCGACCCGGTAAGTGCGTGACTCCACCGTCTACCATGCCCCGTCACCGGGCATGGTAGCTTCATCCTCGACGCCAGAGCCCCCTGACCATGACTCCAACGCTACTGAGCGACAAACGCAGCTACCTGAATACTGCCAACCTGGTCCTGCTGCTGACACTGCTGATGGTGGCTACTCATCTGGCCCAGACCTTCGAGTACTACCTTCCTTCCGGGCAGTTCAAGGCTCTGCACCTGGGACTCGCTCTGCTGATCATCTTCGCCAGTGCCGTCGGCCAGGCACGACACACCCTGGCCCGTGCCATCCTTGCTCTGTGCTTCTGTATAGCGGCTCTGGCCGCGGGCTACGTTCTGGTCGAATACAGCGGCCTGACTACCGAGAGAGTGTTCGGTCCTGAGCCCATGGACGTGGTGGTCGGCTGCCTGCTGATCGCTACCTGTTTGATCGCCGCCTGGCAGCAATGGGGAATCACCATTCCCCTGATCGGAGTGCTTGGCCTGCTGTATGGCTATTTCGGCAACCAACTGCCTACCGATCTGCTCCACCACGGTGGGATGAGCTTCGACCGGCTGGTCTCCTACGCCTCGATCCCGAATTTCCAGGGCGTACTGGGCTCGCTGACCGAGCTCTCCGCAAGCACCATCTTCGTCTTCATGGTATTCGCCGGGCTGCTCAAGTCGACAGGCGGCATCGACTTCATCATGGGCTTCGCCACCAAACTGGCCGGCAACTCCCGTGGCGGCCAGGCCAAGATCGCTGTATTGGCGAGCGCCTTCATGGGCATGATCTCGGGCAGTACCGTGGCCAATATCGCCAGTACTGGCAGCATGACCATACCGACCATGAAGCGCTCGGGCTTCAAGGGGCCCTTTGCCGCTGCCGTGGAAGCCGTCTCTTCCACCGGTGGCCAGATGACACCACCGGTCATGGGGCTGACCGCCTTCCTGATGGTAGGCGTGACTGGACTGGCCTATGACACGGTTATCCTGGCCGCAGCGTTGCCCGCCGCACTCTACTATTTCTATCTACTGCTGGCGGTACACCTTCAGGCCACTCGCGATGGTGTGGAGCAAGAGGCAAACAATGACAAGCGCATCGAGGTACCGCCCGCCAGGGTACTGCTGGCACGCTACGGTCACCTGCTCGTATCGATCGTTGTGCTCGTCTATCTTCTGGTCAGCCGCATGCCGCCACCCTACGCAGCGGCCTATGGCTGCCTCTCGATCATCGTTCTGGAGTTTATCAGCAACGCTATCCGCCAGCGCCACCAACCCCTGCAGGCCTTCAAGGAAGCCGCAGCACGTCTCATCGACGGCTTGCGGGAAGGCGGATTCAGCGGAGCAACCATTGCGGTGATCGTGGCGGTGATCGGCATCTTCGTCGAGGTGCTGACGGCCACAGGCTTCGCTCAGAAACTGTCCTACCTGATGCTCGACTATGCCGATGGGCACCTGGGAATACTGTTGCTGATCGCTGCTCTGGCCTGTCTGGTCTTCGGCCTGGGGCTGCCGACCTCTGCCGCCTACATTCTCGTCGCCCTTCTCACTGCACCGGCGCTGATCGACATGGGACTGAGCGTGATGGCGGCGCATATGTTCGTGCTCTACTTTGCCGTGTTCTCGGCTCTGACGCCCCCCGTGGCAGTCGCCTCGCTGGTTGCTGCGCGCATTGCCGAAGCAAGCTACTTCAGCACTTCCATGCAGGCGGTGAAAATCGGGCTTCCAGGATTCTTCCTGCCCTTCCTGTTCGTGGCAAGGCCGGAACTGCTGATGTTGGAAGGCAGTGTGCTCGAGCGAATCTACGTCGTCGTCATCAGTGCTCTGGCCCTCACGGCACTCAATGTCGCCATGGTCGGCCAGGGCTTTGTACGCACCAGATGGCCTGTACGCCTGCTGCTGGCGGCAGCCGCAATCCTGACGTTGATCCCGGGGGTAACGGGCACGCTGGTCGGCTGCGGTATCATCATCGCGATCCTCGCCGTTCAGCAACGCATGAAGACACAACGAGCTGCTGAAGTATTGCCATAACAGCGACATCGCAGCGGGCCCCAACAATGCTTGTTGTGGCCCGCTGCTGTATCAACAAGCCGTCATTCAATCACTTCTGATACCAGGTGTACTTGCGCGAGCTGCCTCGGACTTCGTCCGCCGGATACTTGGCCGCATTCTTCTGCATCTTGTCCCGGCAGGCCTGCTCGATATCCACGCCCACCTTGCCCGCCAGACGGATCAGGTAAAGCTGAACATCGGCAATCTCGTCACGCACGGCGGCCAGTTGCTCATCATCCAGCGCTCTGGACTGCTCCTCGGTCAACCACTGGAAGCACTCCTGCAGCTCCGCCGCCTCCACCGTCAGCGCCATGGCCAGGTTCTTGGGTGAATGGAACTGATCCCAGTCGCGCTCAGCGGCAAACTGGTTCATCGCGGTATGCAGCTGCTTGAAGGGATCAGACATGCGGGGCTCACCTGGTTCTGCTGGTTTTGATTGCTGAAAGCATGCCTGTTCTACTCCTGCGTATCCAGCCTGAACTCCTCCAAGCCGGCTCGGCACGGTGAACCTCCCGCTGATACATTCGAGGCCATGCCGTTTGAGACTATGCCGTTTGAGACTATGCCGTTTGAGACTATGCCGTTTGAGACCAGACCCTTCGAGGTCAAGTCATTCAAGACCTATATCCCGGCCGGTCTGTGCACGGCAATACCCAGCATGACGAGGGCGATGCCGAGAAGATCCTGCAGCGTTGGAATCTGGACCAGCACAATGGCCGCGATGATCGTCGCCGACGCCGGCAAGAGCGCCAACAGCAAGGCGAATGACGCGCGCGGCAAGCGCGACATGGCAAGCTGGTCACAGGCATAGGGAATCACTGACGAGCAGATTCCAACGCCCATGCCGGCCAGGATCACCAACGGCATACCGAATGCCTGTGCCGCAGCCATGAAACCGACCGGCATGAGCATGATGAAGGCAATGGACATCGCGGCCCCGAGACGCTCGACCCCACGGCTCGCACCACCCTCGGAGGCCTTGTGGCCAAGGATGATGTATCCGACAAACAAGGTGGCATTCAAGGCTGCCCAGAACAATCCGAGCGGATCGGAGGCCCATTTCACGTCGATCAGAATGAGCACACCAATGACGGTCATCACCAGCGCCAGAAGGTTTCGTCTGGTTCTTAGCCCATAGAGCGCCACACCGATGGTTCCGACAAACTCCATCGCTGCGACAAGACTCATCGGCAACCTGTCGAGCGCGAGATAGAAGGACGTATTCATTACCGCCAGACAAGCGCCGAGTCCAATCAGCAACCATCGGGTTCCGGGGTCAGCCTCCCGGATGGTGTTCCAGGGCCTGGTGATTGGAGCAAAGACCAGAGCGGCTGTCGCAATCCGCAACCAGGCGATCCCCAGCACTCCCAACACAGGGAACAGCAAGACCGCAAAGGACGGACCAAGATAGTGGAAGATCGCACTGACGCCGAACCACGCATGCGGTGGTACAGCCTCGGCAGCACGATCAAGCCTCGGCGATCCGGTAACGTCAGGCTTCATGAATGACTCCTCTTCATCACCTATATTATGAAGAGGGAAAACGACGATCTGCATATTTATAGCCAGTTATTCATGAGCAATCTCCATAAACAAGAAAGGCTATTAACGTGAAAACCCTTCGATATAAAAATTACGGCCTGGACGAGATTGATGAGACGATTCTGACGATCCTGGTCGAGAACGGCAGAACGACGACGGCCGAGCTGGCCCGCAAGGTGAACCTGTCATCACCCAGCGTGGCCGAGCGTGTCAGGCGCATGGAGGACGCTGGCGTCATCACCGGCTACAGCGCTTCGATCTCACCTGAAGCCATCGGGCTGCCAATCGCGGTTTGGCTCCGAGTACGCCCGGTCCCCGGAGAAATGCAGAGAGTAGCGGAGATCCTCAAGGGGATTCCCGAAATCACGCAGTGCGACCGCGTGACAGGAGAAGACTGCTTTCTGGCCCGTGCCCACCTCGCCTCCATCGCGGACATGGAGCGAGTGATCGACCAGATCGTGCCCTATGCGATGACCAACACATCCATCATCCAGTCGTCCCCCGTGGAGAAAAGGTTGCCGCCGTTGCCCGGTACTAGCCGACAATGAACGGAAGTATGTCCTGGTTTCAGATCGAAAGGGCCTGTTCGATCACTGGCCCCCATGCTGGGCGGTTGGGCTCACCAGGCCAACGGCTGTCAGGAGTGCTGAGAAACCTGAAGACATCGCAGCCAGACCGTCCTTTCGCTATGGTCGCGTTCTACGTCATACCTGCAAATGGCCCCGGTACGCCCAAGGAGCCAGAGGAACAGCGGACCCATGCGAAGCGCAAAATCATTCCCGCAAAGGGGCTACATCAAACGCAGCTGCAGCACAGCGCTTCCGTGATGTATCGGAAGAAAGTCACCGACAGCGATAGACTGGGTATATTGACTGGAGCTCATTTCATGAATATGCCCACCGTCAGGCGGGCATTTCTACAACATTAATTTTTTTCCTTTTCTTTCTTTTCTCTGCGCTTTTCCTTCAGCGTCTTCTGTGGCTTTTTCTTTTCCTTCTCTTTACTCATACAAACCTCCTCGATATAACCCAGGCACTTCCGCATGTGCACTGGAGGCCTACTTAATCCTGGCTTTATCCAGGCGCGGGAAATTTATTGTACGTAAATGATACGCACCTTCCTTTCAAACCCCATGACTACCACTTTCACAACATCTCCTACTCTCGAGGAAAGCAGCGCTGATCCGAGAGGTGAAAAAATGGAAATAAATCCATAGTGTGGTTTCGCCTTGTCAGGCGCGGTTAATGTATAAGTACGACGTTCCCCTGTAGACAAGTCCACGATACGGATAACTTTATCTACAGATACTACACCAGGATCACTTTCTCCACCGGCTGCCAGCCGTTCAACTTTCTCAATGACAGATGCGTAATCTATCGACCGTCCCCGAAAGAAGAAAGGGTGGCACATGCTCTTGGATAAAATCCTGTCAATTGAACGATTTGCAGAAATAACTCGACACCTTAAAGACACAGTCATGCCTCAAGAAAAATCCCCATGCACGCATGGAAATATTTTAGTGATACTTTCTATCCCAGATGCTTACAACCATACCTCGTAAAAAATAAAAGGCAAGCCCAAGAGGTGAAAGCATAGAAAAAGCAAAGATTTCCACAAGAAAAACAAGTTCAGAAAAAACACTGCAAACATCGACAAAAAGCATTATTTTTTCGAATAAGCCCCAGGCCACGAAATTCCCCCTTAGGTAGCGAGTCCGCTCAATGGGGGTTGAGCTGCCTACTACCGGTTTTTTTAAATGTGGAAAAGTAGAAATCCCACTGGGTAGGAATTACCGCGTCAACGCACCCCGCTCGTGATCAACATCACAGCGAAGACGAAATGCCCCTGTTTTCTCCCTCTGGTTACCGGTACCGGATGTATTCGGGGAGACACACAGCCTGGAGACTGGCAGGTCCGTTCTCCGTTGTCGTTGCGAACTCAGCGACCTGTAACCACCATGCCCTAACCCCCTGTCCAATTCGAACCACCAGCGACCGATACCCCCCTTAAAGGAACGAGCGAAACGCTCGACATCAGGTACGGCACGATCATGCACAGAGCACGGTCCGGGGCAAGGTGCCGCTGCAGCCAGGCGTCAACCAGAACCGAACCTGGTGTTGACTCACTGGAGCTGGGGTTTCGCTTTCAGACCTTCGCTTTTGTGTCGTGATTCCTTGGCCCCCTTTCAACGGGGGCCTAGACTCAACATCAGGGAACGCCACTATGTCCCAAGGAGATCGCGATGGGTATCCCGACGCTCATTTCTCAGCGCCTCAGCCAACTGACAGGTTCCGTACTGCTGGCAACCCTGGTTCTGGGGCCTGCTGAAGCTGCCTCGGTGGACACTCCGCTGGTGATTGCCACCGCCAGTCCCACCGGGGTCTACCACATCACCGGTCGGGCCCTGTGTCGGCTGATGCAGGCCCCCTGCGAAGCTCGTCCTTCCGATGGTTCCATGGACAATCTCCAAGCCCTGCGCGTCGGGGAAGTGCCCTTCGCCCTGGCTCAGTCGGATTTGCAGTACCATGCGGTGTCAGGAATAGAGGGGTTCGCCGAGGCAGGCCCCGATGAGAGCCTACGCGCCCTCTTTTCGGTGCATAGCGAGCCCTTCACCCTCGTGGCACGCCGAGACGCTGACGTGGAAACCTTTGATGAACTGGCGGGACGCTCGGTGAATATCGGTAACCCGGGCTCCGGCCAGCGTGCCACCATGCTGCAGCTGACCGCCGCCCAGGGCTGGAGCCTCAGCGACTTCGCATTGGTCAACGAGCTCCCCGCCGACCAGCAGTCACTGGAGCTATGTCACGGCAACATCGATGCCATGGTCTACACAGTGGGTCACCCGGATACTTCCATCCGCCAGGCCGCCGATCTCTGTGATGCCGTACTGGTGGATGTCGAAGGGCCCGCCGTCGACGCCCTGCTGGAAAGCACTCTCTACTACAGCCGGGCAACCATCCCCGCTGGACTCTATTACGAAGACCAACCCGAGATCACCACTTTCGGCGTGCGAGCTACCCTACTGGCCAGCGAGAATACTGACCCGGATCTGGTCTATAAACTGGTCTCCGCGGTATTCGACAACTTCGAGCGCTTCACCGAGTTCCACCCGGCCTATTCGGTACTGGCACCCGAGACAATGATCGAGGATGGCCTCTCCGCGCCACTGCACGAAGGGGCCCTGCGCTACTACCGGGAACAGGGCTGGATTGAATCCACCGCCTCATCGGAGAAGCCAGCCACGGAAGGCGGTGCTGCAGACGAGACGAATACCGATGCAATAGAAGCCATGAAGAACGACACCGGCGGCCCTGTGGAAGATGGATGACCTGAGCTGGAGTGACGGCTGACCGAGCCCCCAGGCTCCTCCATGGATACTGCTCCAGATAATGTCCTTGACCATATAATACTTGTCTATATGAAGCCCCATCAAAAGAGGCACAAAACAGCACCGTAAAACTTACAGGACTTCCAGAACCCGGCGCATCGTATGACACAGCCATTGCTGTTCACTTGAGTCCCCCAGCTTGTTTTCCCAATACACTCCCACTTCAAACGTCGGGAGGTCGAAAGGTAACGCCATCACTCGCATCTCCCCATTTTCCGCAAACATGCCAGCGACTCTACTGGGTAGACAAGCAACCAGCTCACTACCAGGTATAATACTCGGCAAGGCGGAAAAATGAGGTATATTCAGCGCCACATGCCGTGATACTTCCAATTTTTTCAGCATCTCTTCAACCATCGAGTGCCCTGTGGTATGCGACACACTGACATGGCTCTCACCGAGAAATTTATCCAGCGTCATCTTACTGCCAATTCGTGGATGCTTCGCACAGACAAGACATGAATAAAACTCCTCGAAGACGGGCAATGACTGAACCTTTCCTTTAAGGAAGGTCAGATTTCCGACGGCTGCATCAATGCGACCTTTCAACAGCCACTCTTCTACCTGGCCCACTTCCATGGGGACAACATCTATGGAAACCTTTGGCGCCAGCTCACGAAAAGCTTTCATGAGGATGGGAAGGAGAAATATTTCCCCTAGATCCGACAAGGCAATTCTAAAGGTCCGCCTCGACTGCGATGGATCAAATTCCCTTGTTGAAGAAATTGCCAATTCAATATTCATTACAGACACACGAAACACCTCATACAACTTATCCGCCGAATAAGTTGGCTGCATTCCATCTCGAGTCCTATGAAACAAGGGGTCATTGAGCAATGACCTGAGCCTGGACAGCGAATAGCTGACCGATGGCTGTGTCAGATGAAGCCTTTTCGCAGCAGCGCTGACGCTCCCCGTCTCATGGATGGCGAGAAACACCTTGATGAGATTCAAGTCGACCTTGGAGGCCATTCGAGCACCGTAGATATAGATGAGATCTATAATGAGTAGCAAAAACTATCTATTTGCTCAAATAAACCCACGCAGCTAGCTTAAGGAAAAACACAAAAACCGAGGCAGCTCTGGTGGAAAATCAGTCGACAACAACTGTTAAAGATTCTGTTTATCAGATACTTAGAGAAAATGGAATTTGCAAGGTATTCGGCAACCCCGGTTCCAATGAGCTCAACTTCCTGAAGGATTTTCCTGACGACTTCGAGTACATCCTATGCCTGCATGAAGGCGTTGCGATTGGTATGGCGGAGGGCTACGCCCAGGCTTCCGGGCTCCCCGGCTTCGTCAACCTGCATGCGGCAGCAGGCACCGGGAATGCCATGGGTGCCTTGAGCAATTCCGTAAACTCCCATGTACCTCTGGTGGTCACCGCCGGTCAGCAGGCCAGGACGATGGTCTATTCCGACCCTCTGCTGAAGAACTCCGCTGCCAGCATGCTGCCCTTGCCTCTGGTAAAAGACAGCTACGAACCCTTGAGTGCTCAGGAAGTCCCCCACGCCATCAGCCGTGCCCTGCACTGTGCCATGTCACCAGCCAGAGGGCCGGTTTATGTATCCATTCCCTACGATGATTGGGATAAACACATAGCCGATGATGCTCGCCTTCTGAGTACACGTAGAGTCGTCCACTTCGGCGCACCAGGCATCGATGATATCCAGCCGCTACTGGATGCCCTGGAACAGGCCAGCAGCCCAGTACTGGTTCTCGGCCCAGAAGTCGACGCCCAGTGTTGCAACCACAAGGCCACGCAACTCGCCGAGCAGCTACATGCGCCGGTATGGGTGGCCCCTTCCGCACCTCGATGCCCCTTCCCGACCAACCATCGCTGTTTTGCAGGAATACTCCCGGCGGGTGAGGCAAGTCTCGCGCAGAAACTGTCGGACCACGACCTCATCGTGGTGATTGGCGGACCCGTGTTCCGCTATCACCAGAATGATCCCGGCAATATTCTCCCGGATGGCGCACGCCTGATTCTGGTAACCGGTGATGCTCAGGAAGCCGCGCGAGCTCCGGTTGGCAACGCCATCGTGGCGAATGTCGATGCAGTGCTCTCTTACCTGCTTGAGCATGGTGTGCGAAAAACCGGCGACTGCCCGGACTTCCGCAAGCCGATTCAGCGCCATGAGATCGACCAGAGTCCACTCCAACCCAGCGCCATTTTCGATATCGTGGAATCCATCGCACCGCGCAACACCACCTACCTGAACGAGGCGACTTCCACCATTGCCACCCTGTGGGAACGAGTCACCATGGTGGAGCCCGGCAGTTATTACTTCGCAGCAGCGGGAGGACTGGGTTTCGCCATGCCCGCGGCACTCGGCGTAAAGCTCGCAAACCCGGACAGGCCTGTCGTGGCCTTCATCGGTGATGGATCCGCTCACTACAGCATTACCGCCCTCTGGACAGCGGTGCGATACCGACTGCCCGTTGTCTTCGTCATCATCAACAACAGTGGCTACGGTGCTCTCAAGTGGTTCAGCCACCAGTTCAAGACACACAACGTACCAGGCATTGAAATTGAAGGTGTCGACTTCGTTCGCCTCGCCGAAGGTTACGGTATGAAGGCACTCAGGGTGTCGACCTGCATTGAATTCTCTCAGGCATTCGACAGCGCTATTTCCGACGCTTCTCCAGTGCTTATCGAAGCCATGATAGAGAGTGTCTGACCATGCATCGTTTGAAGAACATCCACAATATCAACGAAATGCGAAGTGGCGCTCGCTCTCGTTTACCTCGGCTCGTCTTCGACTATCTGGAAGGAGGAGCCGAGGACGAACACAACCTGTCCGACAACATCACTTCCTTCGACCACTGGAAATTCAAACCACGTCGGCTGACGGACCTGACGACAGTAGATACCTCCACCCATATTCTCGGCAGCCCCGCCTCGTTCCCCGGAGTGATGGCACCAACCGGGCTCAATTCATTGTTCTGGCCCAATGGTGATATCGCTCTGGCGAAGGCAGCCGCCCGCGTGGGCATTCCATTCGTGCTCTCGACAGCATCCTCCGACTCGCTGGAGGCGGTCGCCGAACAGGTAGACGGAGAGCATTGGTTTCAGCTTTATGTGATCGAGAAAAGCCTGGCTCAGAGCCTGGTGCGTCGTGCCAGAGATCTCGAGTATCGCAAGCTCGTCATCACCACTGACGTGGTCGTCAATGGCAAGCGCGAGCGCGATCTACGCAACGGCTTCGGTCTCCCCATCCGCTACAACCTGAAGACCATCCTCGACGGGCTGACCCATCCAGCCTGGGCACTCGACTTCCTGAAAAATGGCACGCCACAGCTCGGGAATCTCGCCGACCGTGACGCCCTGTCTCCCGAAGCCCGCGCAGCACTACTCAGTCGCTCCATGGATGCGGGATTCACCTGGGACGACGTGGCGAGAATACGAGACCTCTGGCCGGGCCAGATCATCCTCAAGGGGCTGCTGCATCAGGACGATCTCGATAAGTGCCAACGCTACGGAATCGAAGGTGTAGTGCTGTCGAATCACGGTGGCCGCCAGCTCGACACGACGGTCTCGACAATCGATGCACTGGCAAGTCTCGATACCAGAAACCTCAACGCTGATGTGCTGATCGATGGCGGAATTCGACGTGGACGTGATATCGCCAAGGCCTGCGCGCTAGGCGCGAATGCCACTCTGATCGGGCGTGCAGCGCTATACGGCCTTGCGGCCGGGGGAGAAGAAGGCGCCTTCAAGGCACTGAGTATTCTCAAGGATGAGTTCGAGGGCTGCATGAGCCAACTGGGTTGCTCAACGGTCTCCGAACTAGAAGGAAATCTTGTAGAAAACTCCAATCAACAAGCCACCATCCAGGAAGATTGAATAATGAAAATTGCAGAGATCAAGGCCACCGCAGTCAACGTACCAGCAGAGTTCAACTCATGTGGGAAGCCAAGGAAGGCGACACTGGGCATCTGTGTGGTGGAAGTGACTACCGACGACGGGCTGGTCGGTGTGGGCATGACGGCGATCACTGAAGAGGAAGTCATCGCCTTTACCATCAACAACATCGTGGCCCCCGCCATCATCGGCGAAGACCCTATTTGTACCGACAGGATCTGGAACAAGCTGTATTGGCTGATGACACCTCGAGGCCAATCAGGATACGCCTGCCACGCCATCGCAGCGGTCGATATTGCTCTGTGGGACATCAAGGGACAAGCCCTGGGCCAGCCCGTCTGGAAACTCCTTGGCGGCGCCCGGGACAAGGTGGCCACCTATGCCACCATCGGCTTCGACTTCTTCGACAACGACCAATTGGCAGATGTAGCCCGCACCTGGCAGGCCGAGGGATTCAACAAATTCAAGATGGTGGTGGGTCATAACGCCCTCAAACGCCGAGATGAGCCCAGGCCGATACTGGACGCATTGCGTAATGACATTCGCCGCGTAGAGACACTCAGGGAAACCGTAGGCAAGGATGCCGAAGTCTTCATTGACGCCAACTGCAACCTCGACCCCTATCATGCGGCCTGGCTGGCCGAACGCCTCGAAGGTTATGACATCTCCTTCTTCGAGGAGCCCATTATCGGCAATGATCCGCAACAGCTGAAACAACTACGAGCACGCACCCGCATACCGCTGGCGGGTGGGCAGAATGAAGGCCAGTCCTCCAAGTTCAAGCAACTCCTGCTCAACGAATCGCTGGATATCCTGCAACCCAATGTTGCCATCACTGGTGGCTACACCCAATGCGCCAGGATCGCCGGTATGGCCGAAGCCTTCAACACCGGAATCGACAACGGTGGCGCCTGGCCCTTCCATAACCTCCATCTCCACGCCGGAGTCCGAAACGGCGGCATGGTGGAGTACCACATTTTCGCCGTGAAGTGCCTCGAGCAGATCTTCGATGGATTGCCGAAGCCAGAGAACGGGCTGATCCATGCCCCGAGCAACCCCGGCCTCGGCTTCACCCTGAATAAAGATGCTCTGAAGGAACTCGCCAGAATGCCCACATCTCGCGGGCTGGGTAAGTGATCAAAGCGCCTGTTTTCTGCAATACGCGAACTCGTAATACGCGAGCCCATATAACACCGACTCGTGCGACATCAACTCGAATTACGCCAACTCAATAGCAGCTCAATAGCAGCTCCATAACAACAGGAACAGCATCATGAAGAGACTGACAATAATACTCATGACCTCTCTAGCGCTGTCATCGACTTCCGTGAGCTACGCTGCGGACGACTACCCCTCCAGCCCCATCAAGCTGATCGTGCCTTTCGGCGCAGGTGGGGGAACAGACGGCCTGGCCCGCGCCATCCAGCGAACCATAGAACAGGATGACCTCCTTCCGGTGCCTTTTGTCGTGGTCAACGCGGATGGCGCTGCCGGCGCCGTCGGCACTCGCCAGTTGCTGGCTTCGGACCCCGATGGCTACACCATCCTTCAGATCCACCAGGAAATGTTCGCCGCGTCAGCCATTGGCCGAGTGGACTACACGCCAGCAGACTTCGAGCCCATTATCCAGGTCAGTGAAGCCTGCATGTTTGTCGCTGTCAGCGAAGATTCTCCCTATACCAATCTCGATGAAATGTTCAGCGGTATCAATGAAGCGCCAGACAGCTTTCGTCAGGCAGACGATATTGGTGGTGCCACTCACTTTCCTTCCGTACAGCTGATGAAAGCGGCGGATGTGCAGTGGCCCGTCGTTCCGGTGGGGGCCACCTCAGCCCGGTTTTCATCTTTACAGGGCGGCTTTACCAATATGGCTCTGCTCTCGCCCCTGTGGCTGGAGCGCGCAGCAGGCAAGGTTCGTCCCCTCGCCGTATTGGGTGATGAGCGCTATGACTCTGCTCCCGATGTCCCGACAGCTGCAGAGCAGGGCTACGACGTCACCGCGTGCCTAAACCGTCGATACTGGGCGCCATCGGGCACGCCCCAGGAGAACATCGATGTACTGGCAGATGCCATCGAGGCTGCGGCGAATACCGATGAAGTGAAGGAATACCTGGCCGAGTCCGGCGAGACACTGAAGATCGTCAGAGGTGAGGAGCTGCGCACACTCGTTGATGAAGAGTACGCAACCTTCGTTGAGGTCGCCGATATCGTCAAGGGCACCCCTACCAACTGATCAGTAAGCGGGCTACGGCCCGCTTATGCCGACTTGTCCGGAGTGACCAATGACAAACCTATTCAGACTCCGCTATGAGATCAGCTTTCTTTTCATTGCTCTGATGATGGGAATACTGGCGTTCAGCAGTGCAAGAGAGCTTCCCGAACCAACCTTCGAACCCATGGGTTCAGCAGCCTTCCCGAGCGCCATTGCCACGGTGACTGTGCTGCTTGTCTTGCTGAAATCTCTGCAATTATTTGTTACCCCACAAGCACGCGAGGAGAAAGAGAACGAGAAAGAGAAAGAGAAAGAGAAAGACAGCTCACGATTCACAAGATCGTTGGTCATGTTGTCACTACTCGTCGCCTTCGTCGCGATGACCCATTTTCTCAATCTGGCATGGTGGATCAGTACATCACTGTTTCTGATGGCGGCCATGTCTTTCCTGAAAAAGCCTGCCGGGGTCACTCCCCTCATCATCCGGTGTCTGGTGATCGTGGCCTTCTCCCTGATACTGGACTACATCGCCACTCAGGTTTTGTACCTTGACCTGTAATCAAACACCAACAGGTGCAGATCATGATTAGCGCATATATGGAAGTCTTCTCGTTCTCCGGAATGCTATGGGTATTGCTTGGCACCGTCGTGGGAATACTGATTGGATCGATTCCGGGTCTATCCGGCGCGATGGTAATTGCACTGACATTGCCTGCCACCTACTTCATGCAGGCATCAGACGCCCTGGTGCTTCTGGTGGCCATGTATATCGGCTCTACTACCGGCGGATTGATCAGCGCAACGCTCATGCGCATGCCGGGAACGGAGTCAGCGATAATGACCACACTCGACGGTTTCCCCATGGCCCAGAAGGGTGAGCCTGCTCGAGCTCTCGGACTCGGGGTGGTTGCCTCCTTCGTTGGAGGCATGGCCGCGTGGCTGGTCCTTGCGACCATCTCACCGCTGCTTTCAACGCTGGCCGTGCGTTTCGGTCCCTACGAAATCTTCTCCATGGCGGTCGTTGCACTCACCCTGATTGCCGCTATTTCAAAGGGCAGTTTCATCAATGGGCTACTGGCTGCCGCACTCGGAGCCATGTTCTCACTTCCAGGTATCGACCCCGTATCCGGAGCACTGCGCCTCACCTTTGGCGTTCCAGCACTGGATAACGGCTTCACCTTGCTGCCCGTCATGCTCGGGCTCCTGGTGCTCAGCCAGGTGTTGATCGATAGCGGCAGTACTGGCGATCGCCTGATCCAGAAGAGTGACAGCTCCAATAAAGTGACCATCAAGATCAGGGATCTGAAAGACAACGTCTGGAACGTCATCAGATCGTCCATCATCGGGACATGGATCGGCATTCTCCCGGGAGTGGGTGGCACCACGGCCTCGATTGCCTCCTACTCGACTGCCAAGGGATTCTCGAAGGATTCCTCGAAATTCGGCACAGGTTGCAGTGAAGGTATCGTGGCCGCGGAGAGCGCCAACAACGCGGGATCAGTGGGAGCGCTGGTGCCGCTTATCACCCTGGGTATTCCCGGGTCGGTCGTTACCGCCATCCTCCTCGGCGCCATGGTCATTCACAACCTGAATCCGGGCCCGCTTCTCTTCGCCCAGAATCCGGAAGTGGCCTACACCATCATCGCCGGTGCGCTGGCCGCCAACCTGGTCATGCTGGCAGTGATGTGGTTCGCCACGCCGCTCATCTCACGCATGATGTATATCGACAAGGCCTGGTTGCTTCCGCCTATCGTGATCTTCTGCTTCATCGGCGCATTCTCGGTATCCGGGCGGATCTTCGATGTCACTGCAATGATCGGATTTGCATGCCTGGGTTACCTCATGTCTCGCGCCAGAATCCCTCTTGGTCCCTTCATCATCGCCTTCATTCTGACGCCGATGGCCGAGGAGAACCTTCGTTCCGGACTGGTTGTCTACGGCAACAGCTACCTACCACTGCTGACACGTCCGGTGCCCCTGTTCTTCATTGCCGTCTCGTTGATCACCGCTGTGTGGGCGGTCTGGTCGGAAATCGGACACACCCGTAAGGTCAACGTTCCTCAGTCCTGAGCGACCCCACCAATTCCTTGATGGAGCCAACAGCAATGAGCACTTTCTTCAACGCGGAAACCTACAGCAACAGGATCTACCTCAATGACTGGCGCGAATCTCGGGGCGGAACCAGCGATGTCGTCGAGCCAGCGACAGGCAAGGTGCTCGCTCGCACCGCAATAGGTAACAGCGAGGACATCCGCGAGGCCATCGTAGAAGCCAAGGCTCAACAGCCCGCATGGGCACGCCTGCCCTTCGATCAACGAGCTCGTATTCTGCGGCGCGCGGCCGAGCTCCTTCTCGAGCACAGGGACACCTTCATCGAATGGAACATCCGCGAATGCGGCTCCATTGTCCCCAAGGCTGAAGCCGAGCTTCACTCCACCCATGAACAGCTGAACATGGCCGCGGCCATGACCATGCAACCCGATGGCATCACCCTGCCATCGAGCATGCCCGGACGACGCAACACCTGTCGGCGAGTTCCGTTGGGTGTCGTCGGTGTCATCACTCCCTGGAATTTTCCTCTGCTGCTGGCCATGCGCTCGGTGGCTCCAGCTATCGCGGTGGGCAATAGCGTGGTGCTGAAGCCAGACCATCAAAGCGCAGTGACCGGTGGATTGCTCATTGCCAGACTGTTCGAGGAGGCGGGTCTACCCGCCGGCGTGCTCCAGGTAATACCGGGGGGCGCTGAAGCAGGCGAAGCGTTGGTAACACACCCGCTGACAGCCATGATCTCATTCACCGGCTCAACCGCCGTCGGCAGAAAAATCGGCAGGACCTGTGGTGAGTTGCTCAAGAAATCCGCCCTGGAGCTCGGCGGCAACAATGCCTTCATCGTGCTGGATGATGCAGACATCGATGCAGCGGCATCCCACGGCGCCTGGGGTGCCTACCTTCATCAAGGCCAGATCTGCATGCAGTCCGGCAGGCACTTTGTCCACCACAGCGTGGCCGAGGCATACATCAGCAAGCTGGCCGAGCGCGCCGAGAGACTAACGGTTGCCGACCCGTTTCTCGGTACTGCGGATATCGGCCCGCTGATCAATGCACAGCAGTTGGAAAAGCTCGACATGGCCGTTACTGCATCGATCAATGATGGCGCTCGGCTGGTCACGGGCGGCCACAGCCACGGTCAATTCTATCGCCCCACAGTGCTCAGCAACGTCAGTATCGATATGCCCGCATTCCAGCAGGAACTGTTTGGCCCCGTTGCTCCAGTAACCACCTTTCATGATGAAGAAGAACTGATCGAGAAAGTTTCTGCATCATCCTACGGGCTCGCTGCAGCCATCCACTCCAGCTCTATTGGACGGGCGCTGGACCTGGCGGAAAGAATCCCGGCGGGCATGATCCACATAAACGATCAAACCGTGAACAATGAGTTCCAGGTGCCCTTCGGTGGCTTCGGGGACTCGGGAAATTCAGGCAGATTCGGCGGCCCAGCCAACCTCGAAGAGTTCACACAATCACAATGGGTAAGTCTGATGAATACGCCCCGGACGTATCCCTTCTAGAGGGCCGACCAAAACCTGAACAGACCCGCGACATGCTGCCGATGCTGGGGGAGATGCTGCAGGCTCCCCCAGTGCAATCTTGACCAATACGCACCAGAGACAGCACTCTACCTCGACCTGGACGACTTTGCGGTCCATTCATCAGGAACTCCTGCATGACCGACGCATCCGGTTCTTCCGCTGCACGACAGGACGCCCCCAGCCGTTCAGCGCCGACAGCCGATATTGCCAGGCTCAACGACCTGCTCCAGCGTGTGGCACACAAGGACCGCGATGCCTTTGCCCTGCTCTACGCAACAACATCCGCGAAACTCTTCGGCACGGTGCTGCGTATCTTGAGCAACAAGGGATTGCAGAATCATCGCGGACTCGCGGAAGACATCGTCCAGGAGGCCTACGTCAACATCTGGCAGAAGGCCGCCCAGTTCGACGCCCGCAAGGCCTCACCGATCACCTGGCTGGTAACCATTGCTCGCCATGGCGCCATCGACTACCTGCGTCGCCAACCCGCCAGCCAGCCGGAAGGCGATGACGTCCTGAACCAGACCGCCTCCAGTGACCCCGGCGCCCAGGCACATCTCGAGCATCAGCAGGACGCCCAACGCCTGTACCAGTGTCTGGATGAACTGGAGCGGGATCGTCGCGAGATGGTACGACTCGCCTATCTGGATGGCTGGTCACGGGCCGACCTGGCCACACAGTTCAACCAACCGGTGAATACCATCAAGACCTGGCTGCATCGTGCGCTCAAGCAACTCAAGGGGTGTTTGTCATCATGAACGAACACGACGATCTCGACATGCTGGCCGCAGAATTCGTGCTGGGCACACTGGATTCCCGCGAACGCGCGCTGGTTGAACAGCGACGCCAACAGGAACCCGAGCTGGAGGCCTTGATCGAGCTCTGGCAGCAGCGTCTGGCGCCGCTCGGTGACGAGGTACAGGATATCGTCCCCGGCCCTGGATTGCTGGCACGCATCGAGCAGCGCATCGAAACACTGGAGAACGGCACCCAGCAGCCGACAACCAGCACTCGCGAAGAGGACAACCGTGTTGTCGCGCTCCACAAACGCCTCAGATTCTGGCAGTGGAGCACCGGGCTGACCTCCGCTGCAGCACTGGTGCTGGTGGGCGTTCTGCTTGCCCAGATCCTGCAGCCTTCGACACCACAGTCCTTCGTGGCCGTCTTCCAGCAGAACGACCAGCAACCGGCCTTCATGCTCACCGTCGATCTCGAGAGCCGTCAGTTACAAGTTCAGGCGGTAACTGCCGAGCCACTTTCCGGCCAGTCCTACCAGCTCTGGATCAAGGAGCCATCTCTTGGCCCGAAACCGCATTCCGTGGGCGTACTGACCGACGATATGAGACTCCAGAGCACCGCACTTCAAGAGTACGACCCGGACCTGCTCAGGAACGCGACCTTCGGCATCAGCGTCGAGCCGGAAGGCGGCTCCCCCACCGGACAACCCACTGGCCCGGCCATACACGGCTACCTCTACTCCACTGCCGACGAGGATGGCCAACACAGTCTGTAGATTTTTTCACCATGGCTGAAACCTTCCGGGATTTCTCTCGTAGCTACGGGCACACCCATCGAAAACCACTTCAATCAGATGGGTCGTGCCCTCAAAGCAAGGAGAGAACGATGATCAAGCAACTCGTTTCCAGCGCCATTGTTTCTGCGTCTCTGATCGCTGGAGCATCCGTAGTGCTTGCCGCCCATCATGCGGAGGACATGTCGGAAGAAGGTCATGAAGGCCACATGGAGCTGGGCGTCTGGGCTGAGGATCAATCCGTTGCCGATGGAGCCGTCTCGGCGCAGAAGATCACGGCCGATGCCAACGGCTGGCTGGTGGTGCACCGTACCGACGAGAGCCACAAACCCGGTCCCGTGGTCGGCTATGCCCCTCTCAGAGCTGGCGAGAATACGGACGTGACCGCCCTGCTCACCGAATCCGTCGCCTCCGGCGATCACCTGATGTTGATGCTCCACGGTGAGGATGGCGGCACGCAGGCTGGCGTATTCGAATACACGCTGGGCGCCACAGAAGACGGCCCGGTCAAGGTCGACGACAACCTGGTGATGACCGTTATCACCGCCATGTAAGCGCTGAACACAATCAGCAGAAATACAATCAGCAGAAACACGAACGGGGCCACATGAGCCCCGTTCCTGTGTTGAGTGGTTGGTGCCGGAATAGACCAGCCCCACTGCCAAACCATCCGACAAACGGCTTTCAGCAGATCAACAGCCGTCCCTGGGCTGCTGAAGCGCCACCGCCTCTTCGAAAGCCCGGTTACTTTTTCCCCAGTAGCGTCCAGACCCCAACGGCAACAACCACACCGAAGACCTTGGTCACAATCTGCCAATCGGCCACAAACGAAAAGAGCGGACCATTGGCCAACGCCTCCTGGGCCCGTGTCACAAAGACCACGAAGGCGATTGCCACCACCAGCGCCACTGCTACGCGAAAGAGTGCGTACACCATCACCTCCATATGAATGTCCCGGCTCCTTTAACCTCAGCCTATACCCTCAGCCCCTTGAATCAAGCACTTCCAACGCATATTTCACCAAGAGCTCTCCATGGAAAAAGCACCGGCGCTGAGCCGTGAAGCCCTGCCGCGCCTGGGGTTTTACAACAGTTGGGGATCAGGAGAGCCGCGTCACGTGGCATGAAGTGGCGTACTGACGAGAGTGGCTGCGGCTGTACTATTAACATGGCAATCAAATAGCTCATCCTGATCGATTTGATTGTCGTCCGCACCACATGGCGCAGATGCGCGGATCTGCTGGTGTGGTGCGGTCTCGCGTCGGCCTGATGGCCGACGGCGGCACGTCCCTGTGCCGCCATTAACCCAACATGAAAGCATGCCGGGTTAATAGCACACCCAGCTCATGTCGACAGTATGGGATGTGATGATCGGGGGAAGCTGGAACGCTGAAGCCGCATACTTCATGAGTCTGGAACGCGAAATGCTGGTGCTCCGCCTGCTAGTGGAGCTGATGATAGAGGACACCCAGCGGCAGGCACCAGATCAATCGGTTCTGTCCCCTCAGCACCTTATTTCGACGGTTGGAGCGGCCAGCTCGAATCTGTTCCGGATCCAAAGCATCCGACAGGTGGCCAAGGCTGGTTCTTCGAGCCTGCCGTGATCGACCGACTAGAAAGAGACGACCGCCTGGTCCAGGAAGAGCTCTTCGGGCCGGTGCTGGCGATGCAGGTAATCAGCAACGACGAGGAAGCCCTCGCCATGGCTAACGGCACCGACTATGGTCTGTGCGCCTGGCCGGCCGCCGAGATCGGCGCTGGCCAGGTCACCATCAATAAGTACTTCGCCGGTGGAATCTACGCACCTGCAGGCGGCACAAAGCACTCCGGCTTCGGCCGAGAGAAAGGATGGTTGGCACTGGACAACTACCTGCGTAACAAGAACGTGACTGTAAAGCTTTAAAATCTCGACTCGTGCCTGACGTCATCGCACCACTGCCCCGGTGGTGCGGCCGCTCATAACGGGCACTAATTGACTGCATATCGCTCGGCAGTTTCCAGCATCTCCGGTAACCCTACGGCTCGGTTCAACTCATCAAACCCGGCCATTCGGTCGCGAAAGGGCTCGGTGGTACCGTGAGCCTTGAGGCTCTCGAAGTAAGCGATGACCTGGCGGCTCACCGCTCTTGCCAACCCGCCGGGGAAGATCACCAGCTTGAAGCCGATCTCGGCCAGCTCATCAGCACTGGCTGCCGGGGTGCGGCCACCTTCCACCATATTGGCCAACAGTGGCACCCTCTGGCCGAAATGTTCGGTTATCATCCGCTGTTGCTCAAGGGATTGCGGCGCCTCAATGAATAATACGTCGGCGCCTGCCTCCAGGTAGCGCTCGGCCCGCTCCAGCGCCGCGGTGATGCCTTCGACAGCAATCCCGTCGGTACGGGCAATGATCTGGGTCGCCTCGCTGTACCGTGCATCCGCCGCCGCCTGAATCTTGCCTACCATTTCATCGGCGGAGATCAGCGATTTACCGCTGAGGTGCCCGCAGCGCTTGGGAAAGGTTTGGTCCTCTAGCTGAATGGCCGACGCTCCACTGCGTTCGAACATCCGCATGGTACGCTGCACATTGAGCGCGTTACCGTAGCCGGTATCAGCGTCTACGATCAGTGCAGCATCGACGCGGTCGCGAATGGCCGCGATACTGTCGGCAACCTCGGTCATGGTCACGAGTCCCAGGTCGGGCCGCCCCAACTGGGTATAGGCCAGGCTTGCGCCGGAGAGATACAGGCAGTCGAAACCCGCCTGAGTCGCCAGGTTGGCCGTGAATGGATCATAGACTCCCGGCGCAACGACAGCTCCCTCGGCTTGGTCGATCAGCATCGCTAACGGCGTCATAGCAGTTCCTCTGTTGTGGTTATCGATCATTCAAAAGGCTTTATCGTGTCTCCCAGACGCACCTGTCGTCGTGCATCTGGCGACCAAGCGACATCTGATGCTCGTAGGTATCGGGGCGGTAGTAGCCCTCGATGTACTCCACTGGGAGATCGTTCTCATCGAATACGATGCGACGAATGCAGAGCAAAGCATCTCCCGGCTCCATTTCCAGAACCTCCGCTTGCTTCGGCGTGGCTAGCTTGGCGGTGATGGACTGCTCGGCACGCGTGACTTTGGCGCCGGCGCGTTCGAGTAACAGCAACAGCGGTTGGTGGGTCAAATCGCCCTGATTGAAAGTGCGGCCGATAGCCTCGGGCACATAGGTCGTCAGAAGGGAGAATGGCGAATCACGATGGCTCCGAACCCGTATTGCCTTCTGCACCAGGGCACCCGGTGGGATCGCCAGTGCCTGGGAGACGTTGGCCGATGCCGCCACGTAGTTGAAGTCGAGCACCCTGACTTCGGTCTTGAGGCCCATCGCGATCAAGTTCTCGATCACCCCTGAGATGCTCGCCTGAACCGGCGACGATTCATTGGATGCCACCGGAAAGGTTCCCTTGCCGCGGTAGCGCACCACTAAACCTTCACGATCCAGGCGTTCCATCGCCTTGCGAATGGTAATGCGTGACACCTGGAACTGCTCGGTCAGCAACAGCTCGTTGGGCAACGGTTTATCAGGCGTGTAACGCCCCTCCAGAATCTCCTGCCGCAACACCAGATAGACACGATGGTGTTTTGGCCAAGGGTCGCTCGCCTCACCTGCAGCGTGCCGTTTCGCGTGCTCTACCATTCTCATCTCCCTCCAATCGGGTTGCCGGTAAGCAACCGTCATGTCCTATTGACATAACAAAAATACCATGCATCAATAGTCCATGCCAGTTCTTGGCCAAGGTCAACAATAACGACTCTGGAGAGACGCCAAATGAACCACTTCACGAAACCTCACCAGAAGCCTCTTGACTCAGAGATAAAGCGTGGCCTGCCTCAGCTGGCAGCTGGTATGTCCTGCCTCGTTTTAAGCATTGGAGTCGTCACCGCTGCCCAGGCGGATTGGCCGGAAGAGCCCATCGAAATTATCGTGCCCTTCGATGCTGGGGGCAGTGCGGATCGCGTGGCCCGAGGCCTCGCTGAGCACATGTCGCCACGCTTCGATGTGCCGGTCAGTGTCGTTAACCGTGCCGGTGGAGCCGGTGCACTGGGTGCCACTTACTTTCAGCAGCAGCCCGCCGACGGACAGACCTTGTTGGTCATGCAAGCGACACCCTACCTGGCCAGCGCCATTGAGATCGGTGGAGCCCCGGTCAAATGGGAAGACTTCCAGCTGCTCAGCGCCCAATGGAACGACTATGGAATCGTCGCCGTTCATAAGGACAGCCCGTACAAGAGCCTGGAAGAGCTGGTCGACGCCATGCGGGAACCCGGCGAATTGAGTTCCGGCATCATCGTCGGTAACGGCGGACACCTACAGACACTGGTGATGATGGATGCCCTCGACATCGAACATGACAACGTGCGCTTCGTAACTTACAGCGGCGGCGCCCCATTGCGCACGGCGCTGGCGGGCAATCAAGTCGACTTCGAGATCCTGGCCGCCGAAGCCGCGCTGACCATCAGCGATGAGGTTCGTGCACTGGCCGTGGTCAACAACCGACCTGGCGACAACTGGGACGCTCCACTCTTCAACGATGAGATGGCTGAGATGGGTGTCGACCCATTGCCACTGATCGGTGGCAACGTGACTGGTCTCATCGCTCACGCCTCATTGGAGGAGGAGCATCCCGAGCGTTATAAACGCATCGCTCAGGTTTACAAGGAAACCCTGCAAAGCGATGAGTTCCGGGAGTGGGCAGCCGAAGCATCAGTTGGCGCTGACTGGGTGACTCCGGAGGAAAGTCAGGCGCTGATCGACGAAGCCTATGAGGTGGTCAAACAGTACGCTCCGCTGCTCAAGTGATACGGGGCCACTCAAAGCAAGTAGGGGGTGCAGCATGGCATCGGAGAATCGGAAAGAGCAGTTTCCCTTGGGTAACGTACTGTTCGCCCTGGCGCTGGCAGCGGCATTCGGTTACTACGCCCATGATGTACACGCCGATGCCCGCGGCGTCACTGACTGGCTGTTGATCGTTCCAGCAGCGGGTATCGGTATCACCGCGCTGCTGATCAATGCGGGGACCAAGGTCACCGACTGGTATCGCCGCCGCCATATGCCTGCCCACGATGCCTCAAACAGCACGTCAGGTGCCTCCCCCATGCCCGCCGTGCTGTTCATGGGGCTTCTAACGCTGTATGTGGCACTGATTCCCACCATCGGATTCGATCTAGGCAGCTTTGTGTTCATCAGCCTGGCCCTTTATCTACAGGGCGAGAAACGCTGGTGGGCCATTCTCGGTTTTTCCCTTGCGGTATCGGCGCTTGTCGTAATGGTGTTCATCGAGTTGCTGAACGTCCGTCTTCCCACGCTGCTGATCTAGCAGGAGGCATAACGCACCATGATCAACGTCGATGCCTTCCAGGCAGCCATCAACTTGCTCAGCACACCTGGTGCCTGGCTGGTGGTGCCCCCGGGGCTGATCATCGGGCTATTCTTCGGCTCGATTCCCGGGCTCTCGATCTCGATCGCCATGGCCGTCTTCCTGCCGGCCACCCTGTATATGGACTTTCTGCCGGCGATCCTGTTTCTCACCGCCATCTTCACAGGAGGCGGCTTCGGCGGTGCCATTCCCGCCATCATGCTCAATATCCCCGGCACGTCTTCATCAGTCGCTACCACCTTCGACGGCTACCCAATGGCTCGCCGTGGCGAACACGCCCAGGCACTCGGTATCGGCCTGGTTGGGTCGGTACTCGGCACCCTGGTGGGCTACGTTCTGCTACTGCTCACCGTTCAATCCATTTCTCACTGGGTATTGCGACTCGGTCCCACCGAGATGCTGGTAATAGCGCTCTGGGGCGTCACGCTGATCGCCGTACTCAATGACGCCAGTATCTCCAAAGGAATCGCAGCGGGCATACTCGGCATCCTGATCAGTACCATCGGCTACAGCGACGCCGGCCAAATGCGAGGCACCTTCGGCAGCATGTACTTGCTGGATGGCATTCCGGCGATTCCTGCGCTGATCGGCTTCTTCGCTGCATCGGAACTGTTCAACCTTATCGGAAAGCAGTACATCGTCGATGACAGTCGTCTGCGCGTGGTCAAGTTCCGAAACATTCTCGGTGGCATGCGCCACGCCCTCGGCAAGCCTTTCCAGCTACTGCGGGGCGGTGTCATGGGAGCGGTTATCGGCGCCATTCCCGGGGTTGGCGCGAGTATCGCCAACCTTGCCGCCTATGCCACCGCCAAGCAACGCTCAAAAGAGCCGGAATCTTTCGGCAAAGGCAATCCCGACGGATTGATGGCCGCCGAATCGGCCAACAGCAGCTCCGAAGGTGGTTCGATGATCACCCTGCTTGCCCTTGGCCTGCCCGGCGGCGCCGGTACCGCCGTACTGCTGGGTGCCTTCGCACTGCACAACGTTACCGGTGGTCCGCGCTTCATCCGTGAGAATACCGATATCGTCTACGCACTGATCCTGGGCAACATGGCTCAGGCCCTGCTGTTGCTGTTCATCGGCAGCGTATTCATCTTTCTCGCCGGCTACATCGTCAAGCTATCGCTGAAACTGATGATCCCCATCGTCATGGTGCTTTCGGTCGTCGGTTCCTATGCCATCACCGGCAATATGGTTGGGCCGATCACGGTGGTGGCCACCGGCATCATCGGTTGGCTGATGCGCCGCTACGGTTATCCGGTCGCGGCCACCGTCGTTGGCTTGTTGGTAGGTGGCATGGCGGAAGGGGAACTGGTGCGCAGCATGCAAATCAGCGGCGGTCATATCGGCTTCGTCACCGACCGTCCCATCACCCTGGTGTTACTCGCCTTGCTGCTGCTGTCGCTTGCGCCACGCATCATCAACGGCGTACTCAAACGCCGGCGTGCCGCGACCCAATGAGATTCGGAGGCCCAATATGTCGCAACCCGCCCTGACACTCTTCGACAAGATCTGGCGCCAACATTCGGTGGCCACTTCTGGCGATTTCGACCTGCTCTGGGTCGATCGACATTTCGTCCATGAGGGCTCCTTCCATGCCTTCGACAAGCTCGACAGTAGCGGGCGCGAGATTGCTCACCCAGAGCTGACCTTTGGCATCGCTGACCACTATGTGCCTTCCAATCTCGCCGGTCTCGAGGACGACCCCGAGGTCGCCGGCATGATTCGTCTACTCGACGAGAATACAAGCCGCCATCATCTGACCTATCTTGGGCTGGGCCATGAGGATCGGGGCATTGTGCATGTCGCTGCCCCCGAACTCGGCTTGACCCTGCCTGGCTTGATCATCGTCTGCGGCGACTCCCACACCACAACCCATGGCGCTTTCGGCGCTCTGGCCATGGGCATCGGAGCCACTGAAGTCGCGCACGTGCTAGCCACCCAGACACTCTGGCAACGGCGCCCGCAGACGATGCGAATCCATATCCAAGGACACCTGAGGGAAGGCGTGACCGCCAAGGACCTGGCCTTGCATATCATTCACGAGATTGGCACCGGTGGCGCCACCAATCACGCCGTCGAGTACACCGGGCCGGCTGTCAGCACGATGTCCATGGATGCCCGCATGACGTTGTGCAACATGACGATCGAAGCCGGCGCTCGGGTGGGTATGGTCGCTCCCGATGACACTACCTTCGACTGGTTACGCCAAGCGCCACACGCCCCCAAGGGCGAAGCCTGGAAACAGGCCGAACGGTATTGGCAAAGCCTTTACAGCGACCCGGGAGCAGAATACGGCAGGACCGTCGTCATCGACGCCTGTGAGGTCGAACCACGGATTACCTGGGGTACCAACCCAGAGCAGTCTCTGCCCATCAACACCGGCGTCGTCCCCGAACTCGACGACAACCACCCAACGTTGAGCTACATGGCGCTCGTCCCCGGCCAGCCGCTGCGCGACTTACCCATCGATCAGGTATTCATTGGCTCATGTACCAATTCGCGAATCAGCGACCTGCATGCCGCCGCGACAGTGCTTGCTGGAGGCAAGGTCAAAGTGCCGACACTGATCGTCGCCGGCTCCAATCACGTCAAGGCCCAGGCAGAAGCTGAGGGACTGGCCGATGTGTTCCGTGCCGCCGGCGCCGACTGGGGCGAGAGCGGCTGCTCGATGTGCGTGGCGATGAACGGCGACAGCGTCGCTCCCGGTGAGCGATGCGCCTCCACCAGTAACCGCAACTTCCCCGGCCGTCAGGGTCCTGGTGCTCGTACCCACCTGATGAGCCCGGCAATGGCTGCCGCGGCTGCCTTGCACGGCCGACTCGTCGATGTCCGCCAGGTATCAGGAGAGCCCGCATGAAGCCTGTATCTCAGATCACCAGCCCCGCATTGCTTCTGCTCAACGAAAATATCGACACCGACCAGATCATCCCAGCCCGCTTTTTGCGCAAGCCCCGTAATAGCGGCTATCACCATTATCTGCTCTATGATGCTCGCTACGACATGGACGGCAACGAGCGTGTCGATTCGCCAATCCCGGCATCAATGCCGCCTTGCTCCATCGTGCTGGCCGGCCACAACATCGGCTGTGGCTCGTCCCGCGAGGGAGCAGTCTATGCCTTCGTCGACTACGGTATCCAGGTAATCATCTCGACGAAGATCGCCGATATCTTTCGCAACAATGCGATGCGCAACGGCCTATTGCCGATCCAACTCGAGCAAGAGGCGTTCTATACCCTCGTCGTTCACTGCCAATCCAATACCCAAGCGCAGCTATCGGTCGACCTGGAGCGCTGCGAGATTCGCTGGGAAGAGAATAACTGCCTGACCTTCGATATCGATGAAGGTAGCCGTGAGCGGTTACTACACGGCATCGACGATATCCAGGCCACGCTCGCATGGGAGCAGGATATCGTCGCTTTCCAACATCGTTATCTAGCCGAGTGCCCCTGGATCCTTCCAAACGCTGCGGTTTCGTATGGAAAGTAAATTCTACAAGCTGGTGCAATCTACCCGCAGGTCGGTCGTTCGGTCGCGAGAGACCGCCCCCACATCGGCTAAGCAGTAGAATATGGACGCTCCGCCTCGACTGTTATGCTGTCCTTGTCACTTGATTATCCCCTTTCGACGTAGCTCCTCACAGCGTGCCTCATCGATGCCCAGCTCAGCCATGATTTCATCAGTGTGTTGGGCATAGAGCGGTGCCGGCCGACGTATCTGGGGAGGGGTCTCCGAGAGCTTGCTGGCAAAACCAATAGTTTTCATCCTGCCGATTGCCGGGTGATCTATTTCCTGCACCATCCCACGCGCTTGATACTGTGGGTCTTCCAGGGCCTGGGCAAAGTTATTGATAGGGCCAGCCGGGACGCCCGCCTGATCACACTTCGATAACCAGTACTCACGCCCATGCTGCACGAATATCTCCTCAAGCACGCTTTCCAGCTCTTCGACATTCTGTCCACGTAGATGATTAGTCCGGAAGCGCGGATCTTTCAACAAGTCCGGACGATGGATAACCTCGTGACAGAGACGTTCCCAGGTACGCTGGTTGGCACAACCCAACATGATATAGCCATCCTGTACCTCGATGGCCTGATAAGGTGCGGATACTCGATGACGCCAGCCAGTGGGCTCGGGAACAGTACCTTCCGCGAAATATGCCGCAGCTTCCCAAGTGAACCAGGGAAGACCGCATTCGGCTATGGCCACATCTACGTGCTGCCCCTCTCCGGTATTCATCTTGTGGATGTAGGCGGCAAGAATCGAATAGACGGCGGTTATGCCCGCACCGATATCGTAGACAGCAATGCCGGTCTTCAACGGACGTCGACCTGGCTCACCGGTCATCGACATCAACCCCGTCATTCCCTGAGCAACCAGATCGAAGCCCCCCTTCTGGCTATAAGGGCCGGTCTGCCCGTAACCGGAGATGGAACAGTAGATGATGCCAGGATTGAGGGCCTTGATGGTTTCGTAATCCACCTGGAGTTTCTTTGCCACACCGGTGCGATAGTTCTCTACTATCACATCGGCTTCCCGGGCGAGCCGATAGAATATCTCGCGCCCTTCCTCCTCCTTGAGGTTCAGTGAAATACTCTTCTTGTTGCGGTTGATCTGTGCAAAGCAGGTTGACTCATCATTGACGTAAGGACCCATCTGGCGGCTGTCATCACCGCCCTTCTTCTCAACCTTGATGACCTCCGCTCCCATATCGCCAAGCACCATGGTGCAGTATGGACCAGCCATGATCTGGGAAATGTCGAGAACCTTCATCTTCGTTAATGGAAGCATGCTAACCACCTCGTTGTGATATGAAAGTATTGCAATCGGCAAAGGCCACGAACTGTTATGGAGCCGCCACTACTTTCCGGGCCAGGCATGTGATGTCTTGTCGATGAAAGCGCTGACGGCGCTCTTGTAATCACGGCTGGTGTAGCAGAGTGCGATCAGGTCCTCATGTCATCTGGATAGCAGTACATGGCTCAAGAATGTTATCGTTCATTTTTTGAATTATGAACTCATAATTCATTCTTAGGCACTAGACCTTTGTCTGCCTTATTCCGCATATAGATGAATTTCAGAGAAAATACATGAAGTTATAGAAAGACCGACTCCATCTACTGATGTGAATTATGAATACATTTCTTTGACACCACCCGCGGAGCTTCCTATCGTGTTCATGTTTGGGCGGCGACACTGCCGGCTGCCGAACAGTCAACAGCCGTTGACCTACATCAAGAGGAGACAGGACATGACCACTTACGCGCTCGAGGAGCTTTCGCCCCGCTACGATGCCAGCGCTTTCATCGCTCGTGAGGCAGCCATCATCGGTGACGTCCGGCTGGGCAGGAATGTCAGCATCTGGCCGGGAGCCGTGCTACGAGGCGACAACGAGCCGATTCATATCGGTGCCAACAGCAACATCCAGGAAAATTGCGTGCTGCATACCGACCCCGACTTTCCTCTGAGCATCGGCCAGGGCGTCACCGTCGGTCATCTGGTCATGTTGCATGGTTGCACCATCGGTGACGGCTCCCTGATCGGCATGCACTCGACCATCCTCAACGGCGCCCGGATCGGCGAGAATTGCTTGATCGGAGCCGGCTCGGTGGTCACCGCCAACAAGGAATTTCCCTCCAACTCACTCATCCTCGGCTCACCAGCCAAGGTGGTGCGGACCCTAAGACCGGAGGAAGTGGCGGGACTGGCCGAGAGCAGTCAGAGCTACGTAGCGCGCAAGGATCGCTACCTTGAGCACCTGAGGCCACTGCAAGCCTGAATCTATCGTGTATATTTCACCTCCCCAAAGAATGGGGAAAACAAGCAGGAGTAGATAATTAATCTAGAGCCCTCTCCCCTTGAAAAGAGGGCTCCCAGGATTATTTTGCCAACATCTTTCTTTTTTGAGATGGGAGAAGCTTCCTTGCAAAAGGAAACACAACAAACAATGCAGTGACTCCCAACAACGTGAGAGCAATTGGGCTATTGAAGAATATCGAGAAATCTCCACGTGAGATATCCAGTGCCTGACGGAGGCTCGTCTCAAGCCTGGGTGTAAGTACAAAGGCCAATAGCAAGGGCGCTACTGGATATTTGGCGACATTCATGAAATAGGCCACTACCCCGGCCCCCAGCATGAACCAGACATCAAACATGCTGTTATTGACACTGTAGGCCCCCACTACACAGATAACCGCGATGACAGGAATCATGAAGGCAGGCGGAACTCTCAACAGTTTTACCAGGAAGGGGATAATGGCCAATGCTGCCAGTACCGCCATGACATTACCCAGGTACATGGAAGAAATCAGACCCCAGACAAAATCAGGGCTGTTCTGAAAGAGCATGGGGCCCGGCTGTACGCCCCACATCATCAAGCCTCCCAATAGGACGGCGGCAGTACCGGACCCCGGAATGCCCAGGGAAAGAAGAGGGGCAAAGGAGCCGGCCGCTGCGGCATTGTTGCCTGCTTCCGAAGCTGCCACACCCTCGATTTTCCCTGTACCAAGCTCATCACCGTTGCGCCCTACCTTCCTCTCGAGCACATACGCCAGGAAAGAGCCGGTGGTGGCGCCGGCTCCTGGAAGAATCCCTACAAGGTTACCCAACACGCCAGAACGGAGCGATACCGGAATAATCCGGCGAACTTCACTTCTATCCAACAGACTCTTCCGCAGACCAATTTTCTGCATCAACCCTTCGGCATCTATCCTGTTGACCATCATTTCCAACACCTGGCTAAACCCGAACATTCCGATGACCAGGGGAATGAAGGAAATTCCATTCAGCAAATACATGGAATCGAAGGTGAAGCGTGGTTGCCCAAACGCCAAGCCAATGCCCACCATCGACAGCATGACACCGACAAACGTCGAGATCAGCCCCTTCTTCGGGCTATCACCGAGCAGCCAACCGATGGAGCAGAGAGCAAGGACCACGAGTGCGGCGACTTCTGCAGGCCCAAACATCAAGCCGATCCTGGCCAGGGCTGCTCCCATGAAAGTGAGCATCACAATGCCTACGGTACCGCCAATGAAAGAAGAAATATTGGCAGTGAATAGAGCCTTCCCGGCCTGACCTTTCTTCGAAAGCGGGTAACCGTCCAGGGCCGTGACTACGGCGGGTGCATCACCGGGTATATTGAGCATGATGGCACTGTAAGATCCGCCATACATGCAACCATAATACAGCGCACCAAGCATGATGATCCCTGTGATCGGATCCATTTGAAATGTCAGCGGCAATAACAAGGCAACACCGGTCACGGAGCCAAGCCCTGGTATCGCGCCGATCATGATACCCAAGCTGGCCCCGACCAGCGCAGCAAATACATTAGGAACTGTCAGAGAGGTGGCAAAACCCAACAGCAAGGACTGCAGGATATCCATAGAAGACTTCCCCTTTATTTTATCATTTCAAGGAAAAATCCTTGAGGGAATGGCACCTTCAGCCATAGGGAAAACACGAGGTAAATTGCTGCACCAGCACCGGCTCCGGTCAGAACGGCCTTGTACCAGGATTTTCGCTCTACGATCAGGATCCATAGCACGATGAACAACGCCATGGCCAACACCATGCCTATCAAGGGAATACTGGCTACTGTAACGGCCATGGCAGCCGCTGGCCAAAGCCCCTTGATTCCCACAGCTTTGACTTTTACAGGAGAGAACAAGAACTCATAGATTCCCAGCACGGCCGCCCCCAATCCTGCTACAACCGGGAAGAACCCACCTCCAGGGCCACTATTTACCCAAAATCCGTACTTGAAGTATCCAAGCGCTGCCCACGCAGCCCCCATCAACACAATACCGATGGTGACTAGACCCGGAAGACAGGATAGGCTCTCTTTCTCAGGAGACTTTTCAATATTCATATTTCCCCCTCCCCTTACCATGACAGCCTCGTTTCGCTACACATCGGAAGATTAAAATAGTCGCTTGCAATGATCACATAAAAAAAGGCGGCGAATGGTATAGCAGGAACACCATAACGCCGCCAGAAATTTTACTCGATGATACCGACTTCCTTGAATTTCTCGGTATACCTTGCCTTCTCTTCACTATAAAACTCAGCACTTTCCTCGGCACCCACAAAAGTACCAATCAGGTTATTCTTATCGATATAGTCATTATTCCATTGCTCGCTTTCTGAGGCCTTTTCCAATACACCTTCCCAGTAGGCTACGGCTTCCGCAGGCATATCTGGAGGACCGGCATAGCCGCGGAAAATCATGAGCTTGATATCAGGATGACCAAGCTCGGCGAAGGTGGGGACATCGTCATAGGGGGCTTCCAGGCGTTCTTCCGCAAGAGCGGCAAGGCTTCTAACCTGTGCAGGATCCATACGTGAACCCAGCTTGTATACGGCCGCATCAATATGGCCACCCAGCAAGGCTGAAGTCACTTCGCCAGTGCCGCCGAAGGGAACGTACTGGAAATCGGCGCCCAGACTGGAGTTGAGCATGGCAAAGGCAAGGTGGTCCTCTCCTCCTCTTCCAGCACCGCCAATGGTGACGCTGCCCGGATCCTGCTTCGCTTGTTCGACCAATTCATCGACATTCTCGATATCACTATCTGCAGCCACACCCAGAAGTAGCGTATCCAGCGCCAAGGTACCGAGAGGGGTCAAGTCTTCCAGCTGAACATCGGCGTCGTTCGTCACCATGCTCATCATCTGGCCTCCATTGAAGGTCATGATGGTATGGTCATCCCCTCTCTTGTTGAAGGTATAGCTATTACCAACGGCCCCCGAGCCGCCCGGTCGGTTGTTGACCAGGATCGTCTGGTCGACAAAGTCATTCTGGCGGATGACTTCCACCAGCATGCGCGCATTGATATCACTGCCTCCGCCGGCGCTATACGGCACAATGAATTCAACATTACGCTCCGGCTCCCAAGCGCTTGCGCTACCACTGAAAACTGCCAGGCAAAGCACACCTGACATTGCTGTTTTCCCTACCCATTTCATTCTGGTCATTCTGTCACTCCGATTTGTAATTGTTGCACGGCATGTACAGACCCATAGCTGCGACGGGCATGTCCAGCACTGGCCACCGGAACATCCTCTTGCAGCGCACTCCTGCCAGGACCGCCAGGCCGAAAGCCCTGTGGCCTGCCCTCGCAGTCATGATTATTGTAATTTTGAACTCATAATTCATTTTATCAATGAGAACTTTAGTCTACCCACACATTGTTCCGGCTTCCTCCAGAAGCCCCGGCTACCACCGACAGCCCCGGAAGTGACATTCCAGAACCAGACTCAAGCAGTGCTTTATCAGTCACAAAAATCTGATTTTACTGACATTTCTCTGAGAGAATCTGGCGATAGCAGCCGACCTTCCCTTCCTGTCCTCCATGTGCCTCTCCAGACCCAAGAAAATTATCGACGAAAGTGGCATTTAGTATAATGAATTCATAATTCATATTAAATCATCCTGTTGACTCCCCCCTCCTATCGGTCATGTCAGACAGCAGGCTCAGGGTTGACTCAGACAGGGTTGACTCAGAGAGACATCAAGCACGGCCAGGATCGCGGCCCACATTGCGCCAGCGGCCGATCGGCACATGTCGGCTCGTTCATTAAAACCCACGACTAGTTCCATGAAACTCACTACTCGGGAAATACCATGAACCTGAATGATCCCGCCCTTTTCAGACAACACTGCTATATCGATGGACGCTGGGCAGAGGCCGAAGGAAAGGCCACCATCGAGGTCACCAATCCGGCCACCAGTAACCGATTGGGTACGGTACCCAGGCTGAGCAAGGACGAAGTCAGCGCAGCCATTGATGCCGCCGATCGTGCCTTTCCCTTGTGGAAAGCCAGCACAGCCAAGCAACGTGCCTCGATCCTTCGTCGCTGGTTCGACCTATGCATGGAGCATCAGGAGGATCTGGCTCAGATCCTGACCCTGGAACAGGGCAAGCCACTTCAGGAGGCACGTGGAGAAATCGCCTATGGCGCCTCTTTTATCGAATGGTTTGGCGAAGAGGCCAAACGGATCTATGGCGATATCATCCCGGCTCATGCCAATGATCGACGTATTGTTGTCACCAAGGAGCCGGTCGGCGTGGTAGCTGCCATTACCCCCTGGAACTTCCCCAACGCCATGATCACCCGCAAGGCGGCCGCGGCCATGGCGGCCGGATGCACCGTGGTGGTCAAACCCGCTTCAAGTACCCCCTACTCGGCCCTGGCGCTGGCTGAACTCGCCGAGCGGGCCGGCGTACCTCGGGGCGTGCTGAATGTTGTCACGGGGAACTCGGACGTCGTAGGTAGCGAGCTGACCGACAACCCACGCGTTCGCAAGCTCTCCTTCACCGGCTCCACCGAAGTCGGCAAGATACTACTCGGCGAGTGCGCGAAAACCGTCAAGAAGGTCTCGATGGAACTGGGTGGCAATGCGCCCTTCATCATCTTCGAGGATGCCGATCTCGACCAGGCGGTTGCAGGGGTGATGGCCTCCAAGTTTCGCAACACCGGCCAGACCTGTGTCTGCGCGAACCGGATCTTCGTTCACGACAGGATCTACGACGACTTTGCCGACCGGCTGGCCTCTGCCGTCAGCGCACTCAAGGTAGGCAGCGGTCTCGAGGAGAACGTCGCACTAGGGCCATTGATCAACCCGGCGGCCGTCGAGAAGGTGGAGCAACATATCGAGGATGCGAAAGCCAAGGGGGCTAGCGTTTATCTGGGCGGGAAACGCCACGAGCTGCAGGGGAATTTCTTCCAACCGACGATCCTGACAAACGTCTCCCCCGACTCGATGCTCATGCACGATGAAACCTTCGGCCCCGTGGCCCCGCTGTTGCGCTTCAGCGATGAAGATGACGTGATCCGCCAGGCCAACAACACCACGCTGGGGTTGGCCAGCTACTTCTATACCCGTGACGTAGGGCGCGTCTGGCGCGTAGCGGAAGCCCTGGAATCCGGCATCGTAGGTATCAACGAGGGCATCATCTCCAGCGAGTTGGCCCCCTTTGGCGGGATCAAGGAGTCCGGTATCGGTCGCGAAGGCTCCAGGTACGGCATCGATGATTATATCGAGATCAAGTATCTCTGCATGGGCGGCCTTTGAATTTCGACCGGGTAAACGACACAGGACATGGCATATGAGCAGCAAGCAACAATGGGTCGGCATGGTCGGCGTCGGGTTGATGGGGCATGGCATCGCCAGCAGCCTGCAACGCCACGGCTGGTCCTTGAACTTCCTGGAACATCCTGGCAACCAGCCGGTCGAGGACTTGATCTCAAGGGGAGCAACCGCCTACTCCAGTGGGGCGGCACTCGCCGCCGACTCCGATGTCATCATCCTCTGCGTGACAGGCACTCCTCAGGTCGAAGACGTGTTGTTCAGTGATGGCGGCGTTCTGGAGGGACTTCGTACGGGGAGGGTTGTCATCGATTGCTCGACGGCGATACCCAGCTCCACCCTGCGGATTGCCGAGGCGGTGGAAGCCGCGGGTGGTCGTTTCCTGGATGCTCCGATGACCCGTACCCCCAAGGAAGCCGCAGAGGGGCGACTCAACCTGATCGTAGGGGGGGACCGTGAACTCTTCGAAGCCCAACTCCCCCTGCTGCAGAGTTATGCCGAAAATATCACCCATGCCGGGCCGGTGGGCTCGGGCCATAAACTGAAGCTGCTGCACAATTTCGTATCGATCGGCTTTTCCACAGTGCTGGCGGAAGCGGCGGCCTGTGCCGAACAAGGTGGTATCGAGGCCGAAGTGCTGGTCGACGTACTGGCCCAGGGCGGTGGCGCGGGAACCGTCCTGGAGCGCTTGCGGCCCTACATTCTCGCGCGGGACGACAGTGGCTTTCGCTTCAGCATCTCCAATGCGCACAAGGATCTGGGCTACTACCTGGCAATGGCCAGGGATACCAATGCGACCCAGAGCGCCGCCGCAGGAATCCATCAGGTGCTGGAGGACGCACAGTCCCCGGGCCATGCCCATTCCACGGTGCCTGAACTGGTCAGTATCCTGACAGACCAGGCGCGAAGAAAGTGAGATGCCGATGGCGCTGCTGGGCAATGTCCATGGCCAATCTCACTGACCAACGCCAACCGGGCTTGTTGCCTCAACTCATCGATCAATTCGTCCAATTCGTCCAATTCGTCCACCACTGGCAAGCACAACCGCGAACAGGATCGCCCTGTCTATATCACCCCGTCTACACCACCCCGGCCCGTGACGCCCGCGGAAATACTACTGTCGACACCATGCCGGTCGCCAGACCGGCAACAGCGACGAAAGTACAAAACGCAAAAATGAATTATGAGTTCATAATAATATAGTACAGGAAGCGAAGCTCGATGCCTTTCCTGTCCGGCCAGGACGATCAACCAGGGACGATGGAAATACGAAAGCGTATCCGTAGCACACTCTGTGCATGACATTGCTCAGAGGCGAACGATAACAAGATCAGCCCTAGCGGCACGCCAATAAGTTAGCGGCACGTCAACAAAAGAGAGGTACAAGATGTTTCTCAAGAAAAAGCTCGCTCTGACAATTGCCACTTTAGCTTTCAGCTTCACTACCATCTCCGTATCAGCCGAAACACTACGCTATGCCCATGTCGGTTCGGAGGGCGATTCTCAGACACGCTATGCATCGGAAGCATCAGCTGCCATCGAGGAGGCCACCAACGGAGAAATAACGATCGATCTGTTCCCGGCTAGCCAGCTTGGTGGTGTTGCTGAAATGGTCGACGGTGTGTCACTTGGTTCGATCTCACTGGCACATCACGAATTTGCCTCGCTCGCCCAGATCGTCCCCGATATAGCCGTCTTCAACGCCCCCTTTATCTATCGTGACGCCGCACACGCACTGAAAGCCACCGATCCTCAATCCCCCGTCGTCAGCGAGATGAATGACCAACTGGTCGCAGAAGGTAACTTACGTATCATCGGCCGGATGTACCGTGGTGCACGGCACATTACTGCCAACTTCCCCGTTCGCTCCCCCGCCGACCTGGAAGGCAAGCCCTTCCGCGCTGTACCGCTAGACATATGGATTTCCATGGTCAAGGGATTCGGTGCCGAGCCAACTCCCGTGGAAGTCTCTGAACTTCCGACCTCATTAATGACCGGGCTCGTAGTTGGCCAGGAAAACCCGCTGACCATGCTCATGTCCAACAGCCTTTATGAAGTGCAGTCGCATGTATCGATGACCGGCCACATGCACTCCATACTGGCGGTATTCATCAACGAGGACACATGGCAGTCCCTGGACGAAGGTGACCAGGAAGTCATTACACGGATTCTCGAGGAAAAAGCCCAGGAATCCCTTCAATGGGCACAGGAGCGCGAGACTCGCCTTGTTGAGGAGCTGACGGAAAAGGGCATGACTTTCGTCACCGAAGAGAACGACCTTGATCTGGATGCCTTCCGTGAGAAGGTTCTTGCACAAATCAACGAAGACTACCCCAACTTCGAACCCTATATCGAACAGATCTCGGAAATAGAGTAACCGTTTGTCAGTAAGGGCTGCTGGTCCTTACTGACACTACCTTTCACATGGGGGCGAAAGTATGAGCGCCGGAAAAAACATGAGGACCGGGAAAAGCTTGAGATCCGGAAAAAATTTGCTGGAAATTTTCTGCCTGGCATTGTTGGCAGGCATGATATTTGTTCCTTTCATGCAGGTTATCACTCGTTCCATATTCGGATTTTCCATTCCTGGCGCGGGAGAGCTCACTCGCTTCCTGCTGATTTGCCTGGTTTTCTCCTCTTATCCGCTGGCCATATCGAGCGGTGAAAACATCGAGATGGCTGAGCTACGAGAGATGCTTCCCGGAAAATTAAAGATACTTCTCTGCAAGGTCATAGCCCTACTGTCCATCGTTGCCTGTCTGTTCATTGCTTATGCTGCATTCATTACGGTGCTGGCTAATCTTAACAAGGCAACTCCCGTGTTGAAGATTCCCTACTGGATCTTTTTTCTCACCACTTTACTGGGTTTTGTCGGAGCAGCTTTCATGCATTTCCGCCAGGGACTGAAGTCTCCACGCCCTAAACACAGCACCGGTGCATAGGAAAAAATAATGGGCTTCATGATACTGGCGTTCTTTTTAGTATTTTTCCTGCTTGGGTTCCCTGTCGTTTATGCCATTCTCATCCCTTCCGTGGTCTATGTTCTCATCGAAGGGTTTCCGGTGGGACTTCTCGGTCAGCGGATCACCTATTCTCTCGATAGTTTTCCATTGGTTGCTGTGCCCATCTTCATCTTTGTCGGGAACTTGATGAACCAGTCCGGCATCACCGACAGAATTTTCCATTTTGCCAATACACTGGTTGGCAGGGCCCCAGGAGGGTTGGCACAGGTCAATATCTTCTCGAGCCTGATATTCTCGGGCATGTCAGGCGCATCTCTTGCCGATGTGGGCGGGCTGGGAAAGATAGAAATCGAAGCCATGAAGAAACGGGGTTACGGGGCTCCCTTCTCCGCAGCGGTCACGGCCTCATCAGCCGTCGTGGGGCCAATATTCCCTCCTAGTATTCCGTTGATCGTCTATGGGTCCGTCACCAGCGTCTCTATCGTGCAGCTGCTTCTCGCCGGGATCGTTCCGGCCTTGATCTGCACAGCACTACTCATGATCACCGCGGCAATTCTGGCCATCAAGCACAAGATGCCTCGCGCCCCGAGGCTACCTACGGCCAGAGAGCTCTATCACTCGTTCCTACCCGCCCTGCCAGCCCTTCTGGCCCCCTCGTTGATGATCTCGGGCATGCTGTTGGGCCTGTTTACCCCGACGGAAGCCGCGGCAGTTACCGCTGCCTATGTGTTGTTGGTCAGCTCACTCTTCTACAGGGAGCTGACCTGGTCACACTTGATAAACTCGATGATGGCCACACTGAAGACAACAAGCGCGATACTGATCATCGTGGCCGCCGCCTCGATGTTTGGCTGGATCCTGTCCGTCGAGCAGATTCCTCAGCAGTTTGCTGCATTCATACTGCAGATATCCCAAGACCCACTCATGCTGCTGCTCATCGCCAACCTGATATTCTTTGTCGCCGGTATCTTCCTTGATTCGACCACCGCGACCCTGTTGATCGTGCCTATCGTGGCGCCCCCCATGGTGCTTGCAGGTGTCGACCCCGTACATCTGGGCATCGTTGCCATCTTCAATCTGATGATCGGGTTACTGACCCCACCAATGGGCCTGTCCCTGTTCCTCGTGTCATCGATCGCCCAGGTTTCACTGCGTCAGCTGTTGAAAGCGCTGATGCCCTTCTACATCCCCCTGCTGATCACTCTGGCCATCATTACCTTCTCGACTGATCTGGTGCTGTGGCTGCCAAGCTTCCTGCGCTAAGTCGTGTGACCCCAACCAATGGTCAGCCTTGCATGAAGGAGTAATACAATGACAAACACGCCAATTATCGGTTTTATCGGCCTCGGCAAGATGGGGGCTGGCTTCACCTCGCGCCTCGTCGAAAGTGGCTATTCGGTCATCGGCTACGACATCGACGACACCTGCTGCCAGGCCGCAAGAGCCCGGGGCGTCGACATTGCCGAATCGCCGGCCCAGGTCGCCGAGCGTGCCGACATCATTCAAGTGTGTGTGATCTCCACGACTGCCGTGGAAGCGGTCCTCCTCGGTGAGGGAGGCCTCATCGAGGTCACCCAGGGCCAGGGCAAGACCGTGATTGACCACTCCACGACGGAACTCGAGACCACCAGACGCCTGGCAAAGACCTTGATGGAGCGGACCGGCATGCAATTTGTCGACGCCCCGGTTTCAGGTGGACCCGGTGCCGCCGCCGAGGGACGCCTGGCCATCATGGCCGGTGGAGATCAGGCCGCCATCGAGGCGATCCAACCCTTGATGAGCACCCTGGGAAAATGCACGCGCATGGGTGAGGTCGGCGCAGGACAAGCCACCAAATTGATCAACCAGGCGCTGGTGCTCTCCAACTACTGCGTGATCGCCGAAGCCTGTAACCTCGGTAACCGTTTCGGTATCGATGTCAGCAAGATTCCCGATGCCCTCTCCTCGGGCTATGCCGGCAGCAATCTGCTCAACGACCTCCTGCCCCGCATGGTCGAGAACGACTTCGAACCGCGTGGCTATGCCCGGCAGATTCTCAAGGACCTGCATATGCTGCAGGACGCCGCCAATGCCTTGAATGTTTCCATGCCCATGGCAGGTACCGCCAACTCCCTCTACAGCATGCTGGTTTCCCAGGGCAAGGGAGAGCTGGATGGCGCCGCCATCGTGTCGCTTCTGGAAGGTGTCACGCCGGAGCGCACGTCATGAAGTCACTTCCCATCATTGATGCTCACCAGCACTTCTGGGACCTTGAGCGTAACTATTTGCCATGGCTCTGTGACGAGCCAATGATTCCGTTTCGCTATGGCGATTACAGTGCCATCCGGCACAACTACCTGCCTGAGGATTACCGGCGCGACACGGCAGACTATCGAGTGGTTGGGTCGGTGTTCATCGAGACGGAGTGGAATCCCGAGACACCCGTGCAGGAAACCCACTGGGTCCATGAACTGGCTGAACGAGAGGGGCTGCCCAGCGTGATGGTGGCCCAGGCACGCCTCGACCAGCCGGATGTCGAAGACATATTGGCAGCCCACTGTGGCTATTCACGAGTCCGCGGTATTCGCCATAAGCCCCGAGCCGCGCCATCACCCAACGAAGTGGAGACCGGCGCCCCGGGATCCATGAGTGATCCGACCTGGCGCCGCGGCTTCGCTCGACTGGCCGCCCATGGCCTCTCCTTCGACCTGCAGAGCCCATGGTGGCACTTCCATGAAGCGGCCGACCTCGCCGCGAGCCATCCGGACATCCAGATCATCATCAATCATACCGGACTTCCTGCGGATCGCAGCGAGGCAGGTTTGCGGGGGTGGCGAGAAGCCATGTCGGCAGTAGCCCGGCAACCCAATGTTGCGGTGAAAATCTCCGGTATCGGTGTTCCCGGTTCGCCCTGGACGGTAGAACTGAATCGACGCGTCGTGCTCGAGACGATCGACTGCTTCGGCGTGGAACGCTGCATGTTTGCCAGCAATTTTCCGGTCGATAGCCTGGTCGCTTCCTTCTCCACCCTCTTCGAGGGTTTCATGACCATCACCGAGTCCTTCAGCGAGTCAGAAAGACTCAAGCTATTTCACGACAATGCCGTGCGTTTCTATCGTATGAATGTGTCCCTGGAAAGCACATGAAGGCAGTTATCACCTGCTCGGCACTTGATGCGCTGAACAGGTGGTAACCTGGTATGTAGAGGGTTATTCGGCCATTTCCTCCAGCGCCGACATCTCCACCTTGTTGCGCAGGTGGCGGCGAAGAATCGCCCCGAGGGTAGCGCCGTCGCGGGCCCGTAGCGCCTCGACCATGGACTCGTGCTCACTAACCGCCTGAGACCAGTAGTCATTGCTCAGCTCAGCGGTGAAACGCACCCGCCGCACACGATGGTTGAGATTCTTGTAGACGTCGATGAGTACGTCGTTCTGAGAGGCCACAACGATAGCCTCATGAATCTGCTGATTGACCAACAAGTACTCCGACATATTGCCACTCTTGTAGTGTGACAACATCTGGTAATGGAGCGCCTCGATGTTGGTCAGTTCCTCCTCGGTAATTCGCTGTCCAGCCAGTTCGCCAGCTAGCGCCTCGAGGCTCTGCATGACCTCGAAAGTGTTCTTGAGTGTTGCCTTGGTTAACTTGGCTACCCGTGCGCCACGATTCGGTAAGAGCTCAACAAAGCCTTCATGAGCCAGGACCTTGAGGGCCTCTCTCAGTGGCGTTCGAGACACCCCGAACTGCTCACACAATGCTTTCTCCGGGACACGACTACCAGGGACCAGAGTCCCCTGGGAAATCATGTTTCGAATCCGCTCGGCGACCTCACCATGCAAGGTGTTCTGCCTGATCTTGTCCATAGGAAAGCACCCCGATTTTGTGGAAGGCTTGCATTGAAAGAAAACAATCAGCGATTTCGCCGTGAAGTTTTTAGTGATACATGAATTATGAATTCAACTGCTCTCACAGTCAATTCGATGCATCCAAGTTGCCATCATATCTCTGCACCACTGAAAAACAATAAACCATTGATTACAAACGAAATTATTCCAGTGAATCGCCCCGAGATTCATCCCATGACTGGGATTAGCCGGACTACCGCTCGACGGCAAGCAGCACAAGGGCCATGAAGATCGCACGCGAGCCGAAGCAGGAAACGCATGCTCGAAGACCTGGAAACTATTGGGGAGGTTGCGCAGTCCCTCTCGAACCGCATCGGCATGTGGCCGTGATGAGTAGCCGTATCACCGTGTCTCGGTGCCGAGAATGCACTATGAGCAGCGCTTGGGAGGTGAGTATATTCAGGAAGGGTAGCTGACTGACGTCATTGGTGGGCCCAGTTGGACTCGAACCAGCGACCAAGGGATTATGAGTTCGCTTTTAAATCAATAAGCTCCTGATACACAAGGGAAAGCGACCGTAATCGTGCGAAAGGTACAGTTCTTTGGAATCAGTAACTTAGCGAAAGCTAAGGATAGCACACGAAGCTGGTGTGTGTACCGCTGGTGTACCGTTTGGGGACCACCACTCTCTCGAGCAACATGCCTCTGAGGGGCGCAAGGTTGCTTCTCTCAAAGGCATGCTGACCGCTTACGGCAAAGAGCGGTAATTTATATTTCCCTGATATATTTATCTGCTAATAGAAGAAACAATATAGCCAAGAAAAATTAGAAATCAAAAATATAACTGTGCCTAACCTTGATAAAGCAAGCCTCAATTTTTTACGCCTTATATTCGCGCTCTATTTGAGCAAGCGCTTCTGATCTCTCCTCACCACTTACATATTCATGGACAAGAATATAGCTCCAAAGGAAGCGTTGCGCCGAATTTTGGCTTATAGGTTTTACATCACTAGAAAAACCATGACGATTTAATATGTCAATATAACTTTGATCATCCCCATTCGCTCCTAAATACTTATTGCACATATCATAAAAACAATTTAGTAAGTCACCATAGACATCATTGGTATCATTACAGACATCATAGACACAGCTGACACCTCCTTTCTCTAGCAAAAGGTAGTATATAGAGGATGGATCTTTCCACGAACAACTTACTATCTTTCTAATCTGACGAACCACTTCTCTAAGCTGGTTTGGCAAATATATATCTGAAGCATAAAGAGATTTTAGAAGCTGTCCATCCAAATCAACTCTCTTCTTTTCAAAACCCTCAGGAATCCCAGCCTTATTCGCTATCCAAGATAGCATACGAGTTATTCATCAATTTGTGTTCTGAAATAACAGAGTTCATAGTTTCCAGAAGCGGCAAAACTCTCTCCAGCTTTATCTTCTGAAACTCTGCCTCACGGATAGCGATATCTTTTTGAATCTGAAGGGCCGACTCAACCTCTTGTTTTCGAAGATCGAGTTTATTCTGAAACCATTTTTCTGAAAAATCTTTAAACACCCATCGCCATAAAACAACGACGACCAAAACCACAGCGGCCCATTTGCCAAGATTAAGAAAATCTAACACATCAATCATAGCATCCCTTATAGAATGTAGACATCCGCCTATACAGATAATTAAGAGGCGTATCCGGCCTCCACTTTAATATGAACGCACATTTAAAAATTATAGCGCCACAGTTCTTCCTCGCAAAATAAAAGCCGACCAATATATTTTTATAAAAAATATCCATTAATTTTTAAACTATTCCTAATGCACAGCAAGCAGACCAAAACGCCCTTGCTGGGGATTCTTGGTGAATACGGTTAAATCAAGCTGATCCTCAAAAGCCTCAGGAGGATGTTCATTTTCGATGATCACTACCTGACTATCAGAATGCTCTTCTATCAGGTACTTATAAAACTTTTGTTTCAAAGAAGATCCCTGCAAGCTGTCATCTTCACCCTCAGGCTTATAATAGGCAAGCAGTGGTGAATCTAGTACCACAAATCCTGGGTGAGGGAGCGAGTACTCTTTACAGAACTCCAGCAACCCTAATGTTGCCGCTGCGTGAGTTATTGCTCTCAGCCCCTTCCCTCTGTTACCACGAATTTTACCATTGATAACAAAGTCCATTATTGTCTCATCGAAATGTACGCTTCCAGCATCAGGAAAGTCCCATGAGGTCAATATATTCTCTACTGTTTTTGAAAAATCATGTAAAGTCTTCGTGGGTAGCTTCGCAGCAAGCTTCGGATCATCAGCTTCGGATTTATCTGTATCGCCGAACAACTCTTCTTTTTTCGCATAAACTTTATCTAACCTTGAGAACAGCGAGAGGTTGGACGTAACCCTGCTTCTCGCATCTACATATTCCGAATAATCTGACTGCATACCTGAAAGTTCTGGAGCAATAGCGCTTTTTATTTCACCGTCGACTTCAGAAAACTCATCCTCAACATCAACCAACTCCTCTGCTAGTCTAACTGATTCATCTCGTAATCCAGAGACAGTAGAGTCGAGGTCGCTTGCCAGCCTTTTAAGCTTCTCCATTTCGGCAGCGGCAGCAATAACGATAGATTCAACGTCACCGACACATTCATTATCACTATGCTGTGCATCAGGTGAAGCACCGCAAAGTGGACAAGGTTTACGCTCATAATGTACAAATAGCGACCCAGACTCTTCAATAGCCATCAAGCGCTGTAAGTCTGAAACATATTGAGCCCTTAGCAAAGAGAAACGCTCAAGCATATTGTTAATATCATCTATTCTATCCTTGATCTTCTCGCGGCACCTAACAATCTCCCGCCTACGGGTTGTCATTTCATTTAGATGTGTCTGAGCCAATTGAAGTTGTTGCTTGCTGGATGAAATGGAGACATCCAGCTTTTCGAGCTGTTCCTCAAGCTCTTTACGGCTGAAACCATGCTGAGCTATTTCATCTTCTAGATCAATTATCCATTGATCTAGAAGCTCTGCTTTCGCCATTTCATTAGCTTCAGATTGCTTACGAATATCTGTTGAAACTACCGCGCCATCATCCGTACCAGTGAGCATAAATTTTAACGCAGACTTCTCAGAAGTTTTGGTAACATACTGCCCCGTTAAAAACGGTGAGTCTTGGCGAATAATCTCCTGCTCATTGACGATAATCATTCTAGCTATATCACGAAAGCTAAGAGACCGGCATTCTCCTCGCGCGTTCTTTCTCAATGATTTATTTAATACATCAATTGCGCCGAGAAGCCAGCCTGAAATATTATCCTCTCTACCAGCCGCATGTTTGACATTTATCTTGCCACTATCTTCAATGTCAGTTCGTGCGCCGATGACACCCTCGTACACGCGATAGTTTCCGCCGTCAATGCTCCGCTCAAAAGTCCAAGCGCCATTTTTGGAAGACTGGATTGCTATACGGGCTCTGTCGTATCCATCAAGTTCAGGGATTCTTCTCAAATCCTTTCCTCCCAAGAGGAAGTCTATAGCCTCAACAAGGAAGGATTTACCCGTATCAGATGCGCCACAAACAACATTCAATCCTTGATTGAAAGAAATTGAGGCTGGCTCGACCACGACCCCCAAAAAGGTAACATTTCTTAATTGAATTTTTTCATGCATATCGTTAGCCACCTAAACCTTGTGGTGGGTGAAACTGGGTAGTCCATTTGTCAAAAAAACTGCTGATCACCTTATTAACATCTGTTGTATCTGTATTACCAAATGCATCCGCAACCCAGTTCGCCCTATCCAGCAGAGCACGCACATATGGCGTTTCGAGTGAATCAATGAATGGTTTAGCGTAGTCGCTAGCTTGGTAAGCTATACCCTCGGAAGAAGCAATTCTACAAATCAGCCCCCGGCTCATCATTAATGAAAGACCGGATTCGATAACATTTCTCCTTATAAGAAGCTCACCCTCTCTCATTGGAATCGGTGGGTGAAGACTCGCTGGGCCGTCAACATCGCCTGAATGGACAACCAAATAATCGAAATCCACAAGTCTCTGCAAATCCAAGGCTGTAGGAAAATTAGCCACAAGAATTATTAGCGAGCGAACCCCTGTTTCTAATGCACTATTAAATATATTGACACTTGCCTTTTTCTGCTCATCCATCATCTTCACTCCAGTTTAGCTTTTCGTCATTGACTAACTGGTGGCATATCCCTTGTTTATCACGCACGCGGGTCACACTCATTAATGGACTAGCATTAACAGCCACAGTTGCAGCCTGGGAAAGTGTAGAGCTTAGCTTATCCATGCCGCTTTCATGTTGGGATTCACACACGTCCACGACCCCATCATAAATGTCATTTTGAAGAGCCTCAAAAACGCCGGGGGGAACCGTATCTCGAGAAAAGCTTCGCAAAGATTCAGCATGATAAAAACTTTCTCGTTGCCTTTGGAAATTGTTCCGTATTCTTTGGTCCTTATCTAACAAAGATAAGTCCGGTATTTTTTGGTTCTCACCAATAGATTGAGCATAAACGACAAGAAGTTGTCGCACATATCGATGATCAAGAGATACAGTGTCTTCTGGTGGGATCTCAGGCTGCGGTCGGAGACCAAGCCCACCGCCAAACCTCACAGCATGGTAGGGTGTGGTAGCATGCTGCTCAATCATCTGGACGAGAGAGACTGTATCAAAAATGGTAAAATCAAATCCTTCTAAATATTTAAGAAGTTCGCCCTCAAGCTTTACCTTATCTGTAGATGTAATACCGTTTTCACAATATTTACCCCAATTTTCTTTTAACGCCTCTTTTAAACTTGGTGCATCTGAAAGAAGCTTACCTAGCTTTGTCCCTACTTGCCGCGGCGCAACAAAATAGTACTTGCGAGGAGATGGAAAGCCCCCTCGGAAGGAAAAATATATAACCTTTCCAAACTCAACCCAAACGTCGGAAGGGGTGAGCGGATGGTCATAAAATTTGCATTGATAGTTATCCCACCCATCACTGAACTGGGTAGAAGTCACGAACCCTACAACATCTAACCCTTGGTCCCCTGCACCAGCAAAGCGTCTTACCCGATAATACGAACTTTTAATAGACGAAGCCCACTCTTCAGTAAACTCTTCCCATGTATCTTCATCAAACAATTTCACCCTTTGCGTTTTTGGGATAGGGATGCCCGCAATCACATGGTCAGAGCCATATAATCCTCTCTGCGGGTTTGGCATAAGTTCTTTGAAGTCGTCATCTTTCATCATCTTTAGGTTACTTTTGACAACGTAAGTCACAGCTCGACTTCCCCGCGAACAACTTCAGCATCAAGAACATACACTCCCTTCCTGACTCATCATTCTCCAGCAGCGGCATGCTGAGTTTCTCTTGGTCGCTGAGGGCGTCGAGCACGGCGTCGGTAACCTTCTTCGGGAACAGGCCGTGCATTACCTGGTCTTCGCTGTGGTTTTGCACCTGGATCATGACCGCTTCGTCGCGCTCGACAATGCCGTTGGTGAAGTGCAGCTTGTCGTCGTCGCTGACCTCGGCGCCGTAGCCGTAGAGGTCGTCAAGTCGGTCGATAATCTTGGCCAGGCGCTGCTTCTCCGGGTCGTGGGGCTTGCCGGAGCCCACCTCGCTGACCGGGGTGAGGCCGTAGTCGCCTTCAGCCCCTTCTAAACGCAGGCGCTTCTCATTGTGCTTGGTGAGGTAATAGTGGGTGAGATCCCGCTCGCTGACCTCCTCCCCCGTATGTTCGCAGCCGCCGGCTATGCCGACCTCCCAGCCATAGGCCCTTATGGCCTCGATGATGTCCCGCTGGAACAGAGCTTCCCCGCTGTTCGCCATGTCACCCCCTGCGCCTGGCGTAATTATGCGTAACAGCCTAGCGCTTCAGGGATAACAGGAGAAGTCTACTTACGCCGCTGTATCACCGGGGTCCCAGCCATTATTCGCGAAGCCTGCCTAAGGCCTGCTCAAGCAGGCCCAGTGACCGATGGTGCTTGTCAGCCCCCATCCTCTGGATGTTGGCGAGCTTCCAGCGCACGGCAGGCAGCCGATCAACGCCCTGCAGCGGAAGCAGCGCCCAGTCAGGCGCTCCCTGCTTGAAGGACATCAGGAAGCGAACGTCCTCATCGGTCATTAGCTGCCCCAGCCGCGACAGCAGCTCATCGCGGACGCTCTCCAGCTCCTGCAAAGGAAGGTCAACTCTGGCCATTCCGACAAACTCCTGTCGGTAGACGTCGTCCAGCGGTTTTAGTCGCGGGTTGATCACTTCGTTCAAGGGTCTGGGATGTCCCAGCAGATAGACCAGGAAGCCTTCGAATACGCTTCGATCCAGGCCGCCCTGGTTCAGCAGCAGCTTCACATCGAAGAGATCTCTGGGGTGCTGGCGGTCCAGCGCTGCGCAGATCTTGCCGCCATACAGGTCCGGAAGTGACACCACCTGCACCGCAGCAAAGCCGTACTCGTCCTCCACGGCTTCAACGGCATCGCGCTCCTGAGGCGGGTGAAGAGTGCCACGCAGTACCGGCGATACCTCTACCTTCACTTGGCTACGCCCTCGGCGCACCAGGATCCTCAGCTCGTCTCGGCGATTATCCTGAAGCTCGGCCTGCACGCCTCGCAGTCGAGCACTGAAGGCCTGTGCCAGTCGCTGCAGCGCCTCGCGACAGCGCTGTAGTGCTTCGTCACGGGGTTCTAGCGGCAGGTAGGCCAGGTCGATATCGACCGATAAACGCGGAAACGGCTGCACGAAGAGGTTGATGGCCGTACCGCCCTTCAGGGCGAAGCACGGCTCGTCATTGAGGAATGGCAGCAGCGAGAACAGCAGCCTGACCTGTTCGTGGTAGCGAGCGTCAATAGGCATGCAGGAACGCCTCCGGCACCGTCACGTGATATTCCCTGTCCAGCTTGCCGCCCTGGTAGAGCTGCCGCTTGCCTTTGCCGAGGTCCAGTCGGCGTGGTTCCAGACGACCGTACCAGGCATGCCCGGCGTGGCGAGCCAGCACCAGGAAGGCCCGCTTGGTTCTCACCGAACGGCACCCCTCGAGCAATGCCTGCAGCCGGCGCGGGCGCAGCGTGTTAAGCCCGCCGAAGGTGTCCACCAGCTCACTGCTGAACAGCAGCTCATTCGACGTTACGGCGATCCACTCCAGGACCGCTCGCTCTGGGGTCGATACCTGCAAACTGAAGCCCCTGCCATCCGGCGCGTAGTCCGTAAAGCTGCCGGGAAGCTGCGCTGGCAGGCCCTTTTCAGAGTGGAGCACCATCTGCCCTACCCACTCGGCGTCACTCAACCATCGGGGCAGCCGAGTGGCCTCCTTGCCATGCAGATGCGTCGTGCGCTCCCCCATGGGCAGATAGTGGGCAAAGCCATGCAGTGCCAGGGCCGTCTGGCCACCCGGCCAAAATGGTGGCATCCCCGAGCCGTCGCTCGCCTGCAGGGCGAACACAGCGCTCTCCCAGGTAAGAGGCTCCCCCGCTTGGCAGTAGGCGCCGTGCCCCACGCGTTGCAGCCAGCCACTGCTGGCCAGCTTACGCGCCTGATCAGATGTGACGCCGTGTGACGCCAGCCAGGCGGTCGTCACGACGGCGCCATACGGGATCTTGTGTAGCAGCTGGTTTATTTTCACGTTAAAAAGCGGCCTTAAATTCCGTCTTCAGAGTGAAGAATAAACCATGTTGGTTTATCTTCAAGAACAAAATCGCCATTCAAGGCCGCTTTTAGAACAGAATTTAAACCTTCAGCTGCGTCTCCGGCCCTGCTCGAGCCAAGGGATAGCCCCACCGCAACGGTTGCAGGGCCAACTGGTCAACTTCGGCGCGCCGCGTTCACATCCAGGTGCCCGGCGCAACGTTGTAGCGGGACGGCAGCTTGAGGGACAACACCAAGCTGAGGAAATCGCGACAGAAAGCGAAGCGACCGCAAATCTCATTAATCCTGATAGTGCGTGTACTTTTTCGCACTTCCCTTCACTTGGTCGGCGGGATATTTCTCCGCATTCTTCTCCATCTTCGCCCGGCATGCCTGCTCTGCTGCTCTGAACTGCCCCAACCATCGCGAAGATTTCATCATTTGAGTCAAACCGCTTCGACTCCCCCCTTCCGCTGTCGGTCATAGTGAACATCTACCCTTAGCAGGTAGTACGTTGCTGATGGCTTCCAGCAGTAGTCAATGATTGATCAGTTAATGCGAAGCCAGACAAATCAATCCTGCATGCTACCCTCAACATGCGTCGTGACGGCGCTGACTTGTTGGTCCTGCCAAGCAGCGTAAGTATGTCCCGAACTTTCAACTTTCCAATGGATACGACCGTTAGAGTTGCGCCCGACAATTATCGCGGATGCAGCGCTAGGACTGGAAAAGGCGTAGTCAGTGGAGAACTGTTTTAACCCATTATTCGTGCCGACCAACACTCCCTCCTCGCACAGCTGCATGTACAAGGTCTTGTAGCCACCATCGATACCCGACCACTCGCCACGAGCGAAGGAGCCAGCAAGTACATAGAATTCGCCATCGATTTCCTTCCCATAAGCTTTTGCCTTGACCTTGGGAACTTCTGCAACAAAACGGGGAGTACTGACGACTGGTGAATCAGGCTCATCCGAGGAAATTCGCAGTGAAGTGGACCGCTCACGCAGAAAGTCGAGCCCAAGCACCGGCATCACCGTGCGGATCTGCTCAAGGAAGAACGCCATATCCGCCTTGTCTGACTCGGGTAGTCCGACATAGTCATGCGCAGTGCCATTGACCAACTTGTAACGCCCCGACTCAAGTGAATGCTTGATCAACAAACTCTCGAGATACTTCACATGAGCCTTGGTAAGGTTCTGGTCCTTGCTGGTAACCAGACAGACCTTCTCCCAGAAGTCCTTACCGCCCTTCTCCTCAAGCCTGTTGTGTTGCTTCAGCCGATTTCCCACATCATCACTTTCACCAACGTAGAGCAAAGGGCGAGCACCTCCCTCGGGGTCCGAGCCAACAAGGAAATACACACCCGTACGGCCGCATTCAGGACGCTGGACTAACTCACTCAACTTGCTACGCGGCCCAGTGAGCACATGGCCAGTCCAGTTCATGATTTCCGCCGTCAGCAGACCATTGGGAGTACCGTCCACCAGAAAGAGTCGTATGCTGAGCCCTTGGGTCATGGTTTCCCCTGTTCCTCATTTATAAGTGTTCCAAAGTGGTCCCTCCCCACAGCTACACAAGCTTTGGTACAGCTGTGGAAAGAAGACTTTCACTCAATTATTGGTGGATGTCTGCTGAATGCCAGCCTCAAATCAAGGGCAAGCCAAGCTCCTTGAGAAAACCATTATGTTCCTCGGAAGATTTTGTTATTCGCATTTCAATTTCTTCTAGCTTTTTATGAACCTCTGATAAATCGACTTCCCGCTCAGGCTTGGCGGTACTGATATAGCGGGAAATATTGAGATTGTAATCGTTCTTCTCAATTTCCTCCATGCCTACGCGCCGAGAATAGCGCTCCTCGTCCTTGCGATATTGGTAGGCATCGACAATCTTATCGATATGCTCTGGCAGTAAGGAATTTTGACGCTTACCTTTTTCAAAACACTCACTAGCGTTGACAAAAAGCACGTCATCAGGTTTTTTACACTTTTTCAGAACCAGAATACATACTGGAATACTGGTAGAAAAGAATAGGTTGGCAGGCAACCCAATGACAGTATCGATGTGAGCGTCTTTTAGTAACTTGGTGCGAATTCGCTGTTCCACACCGCCACGAAAAAGCACGCCATGAGGAAGAATTATGGCCATGGTGCCTTCATCACCAAGGAAGTGGAAACCATGCAGCAGGAAGGCAAAGTCCGCCGCTGATTTTGGCGCGAGGCCATAGCTTTTGAAGCGAAAGTCCTCGCCTAACGCTTCACTGGGCTGCCAACGGTAGCTGAAAGGTGGATTAGCGACAACTGCATCGCACTGAAGCTTCTTGGCCGGATTCATCTCATTGAGAAGATTCCAGTCGTTAGTCAGCGAATCGCCATGATGAATACCGAACTCGTTATCCTTAACTCCGTGCAGCAGCATGTTCATGCGTGCAAGGTTGTAGGTGGTGATATTTTTTTCCTGCCCGTAGATCATGCCGATGCCATGCGGCCCCATCTGATGGCGCACATTGAGCAACAGCGAACCAGAACCACAGGCGAAATCCAGTATCGCATTGAGCTTCTTCTTTTTGCCAGAGGCCGGCTCTTGGCTGTCCAGAGTGACGATGCGCGAGAGAATGGTGGAGACCGATTGAGGGGTGTAGAACTCCCCAGCCTTCTTGCCGGAACCAGCAGCAAACTGACCGATTAAGTATTCGTAGGCATCGCCCAAAATGTCACTGTCGGTGGAAAATTTCGCAATTCCCTCAGCAATTTTTGTTATTATAGTACTAAGTTTTTTGTTCCGGTCAGCAGGTGTTCTACCCAGCTTTTCCGAGTTTAGATTGATCTCGGAAAACAGGCCCTGAAAGGTACTAGCGAAGGATTCGTTTTCGATATATTTAAACCCCCGCTCCAAGGTTTGCAACAAATCTTCATTCTGGGTTCGGGCGCGCTCGTAGATACTTCTCCACAAGTAATCCGGGTGGATCACATAGTGTACCTTGCGGCGCATCTGCTTTTCAAAATCGGGAACATCCTCAGTATTTTCTGTGTACCAAGCTGAAAGTGGTGCACGCCGATCATCCCCATCCAGTTTTGGGTAATCCACTCCCAGCTCTTTACTGGCTGCCGCTTCGTAGTTATCGGAGAGGTAGCGCAGAAAAAGAAATGACAACATATAGTCGCGAAAATCGTCGGCATTCATCGCCCCGCGCAGATCATCAGCGATAGCCCAGAGGGTTTTTCCCAGTTGGTTGAGTTGTTCCTTGGTCATGGATTTCTCATTCAAAACTTAAATTGAAATTTTTCGACCAGTTTATTATATATTTCCTTAAACAAACCAGCCTCATGATCACTCATCATTTCCGTTTGGTCATAATACACAGACTTATGTGAGTGCATATTTATCACATGCATAACTTCTTCGGAATTTACAATCCCAATTTTTCTCAAGGTGTATCCTGGAGCTCTAGTACCCAAAAAAGATGCAACATTTTCCAAAAGTTGTCGCAACAGGGAGAAGTGATAGGTGTATAGCTGTCTATCACTTGCTTCCTTCAACACCTGTAGTAGATGAAGGTGATAAAGGAAAACATTTCGTTGTGGTACATCCAGTACTACACCTACGTCCGTACGCTTCAAAATACGCAGCCCCGTCAGATTTTTATATCGACCACTCTTTTCTCCTTCTGTCAAACGATTGGCTAGAATAGAAAACAACCCAATGTGATGAGTGGTTATTATTATAGACTTCTTCTTATAACTCTGCTCAACCAGCTGATATAAAGTATCAGCTGTCAGAAAAATATTATGATCATCTAGACTAGACACCGGGTCATCGATAAAAATATGTGCGTCCTGCTCGTTAGCCCAACCATCGACGTCTAGTAAAGAAAGGAAAAAACACCAGACAAAAATTCGCTCTTCTCCCCGTGAAATTTTTATGGGAGTTTCTTCTTCGCCCTCATTGTAAAACGTGACCGACTCAATTCCCTTTTCAAGATCATCGTAAGGGTTTAACCTAAACCTAAAGCACGGATTATACTGGGCCAACTTCTCCATCACAGCATCTTCATCATCATAAATAAAGCTGTGAAACTGGTTCAAACGACTTGGCAGTATCTTCAGCCTGATATCGGCACCATCGTTTTCTTCATCATTATCCCAAACAAACAAATCCTCGCTGTAAGCATTATAATAAACACCTGAATGCTGACCACCATTCCTCTCTTTAGTGTAATTCTTATAAGCAACAGAAAGCTGAGTTTTTCCTGTACCATTAAATGCATAAATGAGAACAATACTCTCATCCATTCCCTGAATTTCTTTTGCAATATCATCTAGGCTCATACAACTACCTCAGGGCTTGGAAAGAGATGCTGCATCAATCCTTTTTTATGGAACTTTAGGGCGTCAATTTTTTCCGACTGCGCGATGATCAACGCATCGAAAGACGAGAGGCAATCAGCGATTTTCTGTTGTTCTACTTCAGTCGATGGAATTGGAATTTTGAAGGACCTAATTTGCCCAAAATTCAACCCTTGCCGGTTTCCTCCTGCCTGAAAACTGTCAATCTGGTTTTGGCCACGATCTGACAACAGGAATTGATTCAAAAAGAAGGGGTTCAACTCACGCCGTTTAGTACGAATGATACAAACATGCTGATTAACATTCCCACTAGAAATACGTAGATCAGCGATTGCGCTTCTCCCAATAGACGCACCCGTTATATTGAGAAGGACATCGAGACCTTTGATTTCAGTGGAACCAAAAGACTTGTGGGTTTCTTCATCAATGAACACAATGTCGTCTAAGACCAACTCACCCCACCCGACATTTTGACTTCTGATAAACGGTCGCCCTTCTGACTTGTAATTCTTATCTCCACCTCGTGGAGTAATTCCACTACCAACTTTCGTCGTCAAAGACTCTAGCTCACGAATCCTCCACCCCTCCGCATCCTGAAACTCGGGAAATCGCAGGCGGGGAACGCTTTCACCCTCGCGGGGGAAGAACTGCTGCATTAGACCTTTTTTGTGGGTCTTGAGAGCATCGAGCTTCTCCGTATGGGAGGCGATCAATGTGTCGAGAGACGAGAGGCAGTCGGCGATTTTTTTTTGTTCGGGAAGCTCTGGAAATAAAGCACTCCAAGAACAAAGCGTTTTAAAGTAGAGCCTAGTTCTTGTTCCGCCTTTTTTCTGAGCTTCCGCGAACCGCTTAAAATCTTCACCATCATTTAGTTTGTGAAGAAGAAATCGCGAATCCAAGCCCGACGTTTTAAAGACCGGGTATTCTTTGCTTACAGCTATCCTATGCCCTGTACCATTTATATTGAACTTAAAAGTCGCATCATCACTCATATGGCGATATACAAAATACCCCGCCGGGACAATGCCGTATTCGCCCTCATTCAGGACCTCTCGCCCATCATAATAATCTTTTTGAAACTTAAGCCCCGTCCTTGTGGAACTATAAATAGGAAAATCATTTCCAGCAGCATCTACTCTTTCCGAATAGTTTTCTAGAAATGGTTTAAGCTCTTTGTATTCCCACTCATCTGAGAACTCGGGAAATCTCAGCCTAGGCACCAAAGTCTGCTTCTCGTCCTTCATATCCCTACTCATACGCCGCCAACCCTGAAATTTCACGTCCGCCAGCCTGTTTTTTCAAAAAGGGTACCAATTCTTCCATCAGTGCCAGTTCGGCCTTGCTGCGCGCTTTCCAGCCCAGTCCCAGTGGTTCAAATAAATCGCTTAACTGTTCACCGTCAAAGATCATCCGATTTAGAATACCGTCCACAAAGGCTTGCAAGGCATCGTGTATTAGCCCATGTCGTTCGGCCAAAATACTCAGTTCATCCCGGGCCTTTTGGGACCTGAAGATCTGGTAGCCCTCGCGAATGGCTTGTTCGCTCAGCCCCTTGCCTGCTTCCAGAGTGTTGATATAAGCGATGATATCGTCGCGTTCATCCATCAGGTTACTGTTCGCGCCCAGCAGGTTGATCAGCTGGCTGCGGCTCATGGTTTGCTTGCCGGGAGCTTCCTGACTGAAGCGGGCCACTAGGCCCATGATGTAGTCGTAGTCAATCAGACTGGAGGAAAAAAGCACGAACTCGAAATCCAGTTGCTCGATGGCCTGCTGTGCATCGCTTGCTTGATCACCGCTTTTGCCTTGCTGTTCTTTCAGACGCTGGGCGGTTTCCAGGTAGGAGCCACGCAACGCACGCAGCTCATCCTCCGGCAGGAGGGTGTTGATTGCTTCCTTTTGTTCGTCACTCAGGTCAGTGTATTGATCAAGCTGGGTTTTCAGGCGTTGGACTTCCTTGAAGCGGTTAATGAATTCAATGCGCGCGGTATCGCCCTTAAGGTTGTAGACGCCTTTAGGTTCAAAAACCACGCCGCTCTTTTCATCACTCGGTTCAACGTGTTGCGCCATAAACTGTTCCATGGCCATGACGGCTTTTTCGTATTTTTCAATCACCGCGGGAGCTGGGTCTACCAGCCAGATTTCACGAGAGCGGCCGGTATCCTCGCCGGAGAAAAGCGCAATGGCTTCATCCACGGACTGCTCCTGCCCACGAAAGTCAAGGACATTGCCATAGGGCTTGGTGTCATTGAGCACGCGGTTAGTGCGTGAGAAGGCCTGGATCAATCCGTGGTACTTGAGATTCTTGTCCACGTACAGAGTATTAAGGTACTTGGAGTCGAAGCCGGTAAGCAGCATGTCTACGACTATCGTAATGTCGATTTTGTTTTTCTGCGGATAATCACTGTTGCGATATTGCTGCTCCTTTATGCGCTGCTGCACATCCTGATAGTAAAGATCGAACTCGTTGACATTGTGATTGCTGCTGTACTGGGCATTGTAGTCGGAAATAATCTCTTGCAACGCAGCCTTTTTCCGCTCCGGCTCTTGCTGGTTGTCAGCCTTCTCCTGGGGAAGATCTTCTTGTAGTTGTTTGATATCCTTATTACCGTTAGCTGGCGGCGAAAAAACGCAGGCGACATTCAGCGACTGATAATCCGGATCTTCGATATAGCGCTCGGCCTGAATCTCTTTGAACAACCGGTAGTAGCTAATGGCATCGTTGATAGATGCCGTGGCTAGTATAGCGTTGAAACGGCGCTGATTGGTGGCCGCATTGTGCTTCTCCAGAATCGCGTCCACTATCAATCTTGCAGAGGCCTGCTGGGTCAGCGCATGCTTGGTCCTTGAGTTCGCTTTTGCCTTGCTATTATTATCTTGGGCCTGCTCTTTTTTCTTCTGACTTTCCGGCTTGAAATAGTCAATATGGAAGCGCAACACGTTTTTATCATCAATCGCGTGAGTGATGGTGTAGGCGTGTAGTTGCTTTTCAAAGATGTCTTTGGTGGTTTTGTAAGAACCAACGGTGCCGTCGATCTGCTTATAGCTGGCGTTGTCGTCAAAAATGGGAGTGCCAGTAAAGCCAAATAATTGAGCCCTAGGAAAAAATTCCTTGATGGCCTGGTGATTGTCACCAAACTGGGAGCGATGACATTCGTCAAAAATGATTACGATACGCTTGTCGCGCAGAGGCTCCAGCCGTTCTTTGTAGGTAAGCTGGCCCTTTTCCTTATGCTGTTGGGCCTTTTTGCTGGTTTCATCCAGCGCCAAGCCGAGCTTCTGGATGGTGGTAACGATTACCTTGTCGGCGTAGTCCTCAGAGAGCAGGCGACGCACCAGAGTTTCGGTGTTGGTATTCTCCTCAACGCAGCCTTCCTGAAATCGATTAAACTCCTCGCGGGTTTGACGATCGAGATCCTTGCGGTCCACCACAAACAGGCATTTCTCAATGTCTGGGGTATCCTTGAGCAGGGTAGAAGCCTTGAAGGAGGTGAGTGTCTTGCCACTGCCGGTGGTGTGCCAGATGTAGCCATTGCCCCGGTTCTGTTGGATGCACTCGACAATGGCCTTGACCGCATAGATCTGGTAAGGACGCATGATCATCAGTTTTTGCTCGCTGGCCACCAGTACCATATAGCGGCTAATCATCTGACTCAAAGTGCATTTGGCGAGAAACTTGTCGGCAAAGTCGTCCAGATGGGTGATTTTGGTATTATCTTCGCCGGCCAGCTGATAAATAGGCAAAAAGCGCTCATCGGCATTGAACGCAAAGTGCTGATTGTGGTTGTTGGCAAAGTAATAGGTGCTGCTTCGGTTACTGACAATAAACAACTGCATGAAGCACAGCAGCGTGTTGCCATAGCCATTGCCAGGCTCGTTCTTGTATTGGACGACCTGCTCCATCGCGCGGCGCGGATTGATGCCGAGGGTTTTCAGCTCGATCTGCACCACAGGCACACCGTTGATCAGTAGGATCACGTCATAGCGGTGGTGACTGTTGTCGGTGTTGATACGCAGTTGGTTGATGACCTCGAAATCGTTTTTGCACCAATCCTTAAGGTTGACCAGCATGTAGTGCAACGGGGTGCCATCCTCACGCTGAAAGTAGCCGTATTCGCGCAAGGTCTTTGCCGCCTGAAAAACATCCGCGTTGATGATTCCATCGCGCAGCCGGGAGAACTCCGCATCCGTTAGGCGGACGCGGTTAAGTGCCTCGAACTTCTCGCGGAAGTTCCGCTCCAGCGCGACTTTGTCGCGAATGTCGGGACGGTAGGTATATTTAAGCTCTTCGAGCTTGCTGATCAAGTTCTGCTCGATCTGGCTTTCTTTCAAGGTCATTCTGATAACTCTTCTGACTTGCCACGGGATTGTGGCTGCGCACCATGCCTTGATGATTGAGTCAGCATTCTACACTTTGAGGCACTTGGACCGAAGCGTGCGCCATTATGCAGGCCTGTCAAGGGTAAGCTCATCGCTCATACTCCAGCGCCCAAGACGAAACGTGCTGTGCTGACAGAAAGCAGCAACCGCTGACAACCTTTCCCTACCTATCTCGGGGTAACCGTTGGCTTAGGTGCGCTTTCTGACGAGTGCGGCCTCCGCAATTAACGCCTGTTGGGTTGATAGTACCTTGGTATCACTGAATGACGGCTTTCCAACTACCAGAGGGGGTCTTGACGATGGTGGCCATGAAAATCTCCAGGAGGCTGAAGAATCGGTACTGTACCGAAACTGTACCCTTGGACTATGGGACTCACCAGAGAGAATTCGTAAGATGCTGATTTTATTGGTGGGCCCAGCTGGACTCGAACCAGCGACCAAGGGATTATGAGTCCCCTGCTCTAACCAACTGAGCTATAGGCCCGTCTTGCGAGGAAGGTGGCGATGGTTGCCAGGCTGTTGATCAACCTGGCAAATCTACGCGGGCAGTATCATACCCAAAGCGGCCTGGTGCTTCCAGTGGTCGAGTCATGATCCGGTCACTTTTCTTGTCTTGCACCAGGCACCAGGCTCCCCTCTCAGCTCACGTCGGGTTCATGCCAGGCCGAGGATGGTGTACAGCGCTTCGCAGGAGTGGCGCTCATCACGGTCGTCGACGCTGCCGAGCTGGTGGTTGCGGTCGTTGTCGTAGGCGACGAACAGCCGTTCTCGATCCAGCACCGCGAGGCCTTCCGCCTTGTGTTCGAACTCCAGCGGCGTGCCATCTTCCAGCGTTACCAGGGTGGGCTCCTTGCCTGCATGGAAATCTTCCAGCGACATCACCCACAGGTAACCACCGATCACTTCCTCGCCGTCGATTTCGGTCTCGAAGCTGGTCAGCAGATAGATCTGGCCGTGATAGGGGTCGTACTCGATGCTCGACAAGGCACACTCATAGCGCACGCCTTCGTGGTCACAGGGGTCGAAGCTGTACACATCGTGCAACGCATCGATGAATTCCAGGTTGTGGCTGTCATTGACGATGAAGTGGGCGCCGATGACGCGGCGCTGATAGGTAAAGTCGTCGTGCGCCCTGCCCTGCTCACGAATGCCGAACAGCAGCAGGCCATCGCCCTTGTCGCTGGGAATGGCAGCCAGCCCTTCGATCTTGTAGTAGGGATCACCCACGGCAGCCGTCATCTTGCGGCGCAGCTCCAGTGATCCTTCCACGCCGTCACGCGGATCGGGGTCAACCACCTGCACCTGTTCCGGCTCACCAACCGGCCAGACCAGCAGATGGTTGTAGTCGTTCAGGTCGTGGGTGTGATCGTCGATACGATCGAAGCCGGTGGTGGCAATCATGTACCGGCCATTGGTGGTCAGTGCGAAATCCTCGTACTTCACCGCCTGCTTGATCTTCGCCTGGGTCAGGTATTCCAGCCGGGTGTCGTCCGGCCCGCTGCTGTCGAGGGGCAGCTTGAACACGGCGGAACGTCCCTCTCCGGGGATCGGCTTGTCACTGGCCAGCATCAGGCTCTTGCCGTCATACGCCACAGCCGATACCTCGACATTGACGAGGTTGCCATCACTGTCCTTCAGTCCGGCGGGAAAGCAGTGGATGGTGCCCTGCTGCAATATGCGCACACTGGTCATGAGCTTCTCCATCTGATGAAAGACTGCTGTTCAGACCCGAGTATCCGGGAGAAGTTTGCTGCATGAAACCCATCGTCTCTGTCCTTCCCTTACATGGCCCTTCCTGCATGGCCTCTCCTGCATGGCCTCTTCTACACATGACGCCATCTGCAAACACAAATGCAAAACCTTCTCATTACTTGCATATTTCGGTATATTGCGGCCGGTAGCGCTCCTGCATCCGAGACGCATGAAAGGCGCCAGCTCCCTCGATAACAACACAACTTCTCCCGGATCCTTCAAGGCAAAGCATGAACACACCCAGGATGACCCATCTGGTACTGGTGGCTGCCACCACGGTACCCGGTCTGGCATTTGCCCAGACCTCGCCTGTTTCTATCAGCCCAGACTCTACCAGTTCGGACTCCACCAGCTCCGAAACTGTCAGCTCCGAAACTATCAGTTCCCAAACCGTCAGCTCAGGCGATGGCGGTACCACCTCGGTCAGCGCGACCTCCGCCGCTCCAGCGGAGAGCCAGACGCAGGACACCATGGTGGTGGTGGGCTCGCGCACGCCACGCGCCATCAGTGAGATTCCCGGTGCGGTATGGGTCATCGACCGCGAGCAGTTGGATACTCAACTGCACACCGGTGCGGATCTGAAGACGGCGCTGGGCCAACTGGTGCCGGGCATGGATCTGGCGCCTCAGGGCCGTACCAACTATGGCCAGAACATGCGTGGTCGTACGGCACAGGTGCTGATCGACGGTGTGTCGATGAACGGTTCGCGCAGCCTGTCTCGCCAGTTCGACTCCATTGATCCGTTCAATATCGAGCGTATCGAGGTGCTGTCGGGTGCCACCAGCCTGTATGGCGGCGGTGCTACCGGTGGGTTGATCAATATCATCACCCGCAAGGGAGAAGGCGCCGGTCGTCACTTCTCCACTGAAGCCGGGGTGACCACGGGCTTCAACAACTCCAACGATGCCCAATACCGTCTGGCGCAGTCGGTCAGCGGTGGCAGTGAGCGGGTCAATGGGCGCCTGGCGGTGGCCTATCAGGACAACGGTCGCTTCTACGATGGCAGTGGCGACGAGATCTTCCCGGATATCGCCCAGACCGATCTGCAGGACAACCGCAGCATCGACATCATGGGCAACCTCAATGTCCAGTTGGCCGAGGATCAGACGCTGACCCTGGGCGCGCAGCTGTATCGCTCCGGTTACGAAGGCGATCGCGACGTCTACTTCCCCAACCTCGATGCGCCGGTGCCGGATCTCAACGACGCCGATATCCGTGATGGCTATAGCTCGGACCGTGAGCCCCAGACGGATCGGCGTATGGTCAATGTGCAGTACCACCATGCCGATCTACTGGGTCAGAACTTCTATCTGCAGGGTTACTACCGCGAGGAAGAATCCAGCTTCCACGCCTTCCCCTATTCCACCCCAGATGGCATCGAGTTCCGCACCTCCAAGCAGAACACCGATATGGGTGGTCTCAAGGCGCTGTTCGAGGCTGACTTCAACAACACGGTGACGCTGAACTACGGTCTGGACTGGGATCGCGAGTCCTTCGATGCCGACCAGATGTACTTCGATATTCCGACCTCCAACGCCAGCGGCGGCCTGGTGCAGGAGAACAGCCGCGTCGAGCCGCGCTATCCGAGTTATCAGGTCGATACCTACGCCGCCTTCGCCCAGAGCGAGTGGAAGATCACCGATGGCCTGACCCTTACTGGCGGCCTGCGCCAGCAGCATATGGATGTCGAGGTCGAGGACTTCAAGACAGTGCCCGGTGGTGAGAACGACTATGACGCCACCCTGGCCAACCTCGGTGCTCTCTACGATTGGGGCAACGGCAACCAGAACTGGCTGCAGTTCAGCCAGGGCTTCGAGCTGCCGGACCCGGCCAAGTACTACGGCAAGAGCCCGGATGTCAGCGTCGACGAGAATCCGCTGGATGCCATCAAGACCAATCAGGTCGAGCTGGGCTGGCGTTTCAACAATGCCGACTGGATGACCCAGGCCGCGCTCTACTACGCCTGGTCGGACAAGGCGATGGAGAACGCCGAGGATCTGAGCGTCAGCGTGGTCGACGAGAAGAAGCGTGACTACGGCCTGGAAGCGGCGGTCACTCGTTACTTCGACAACGGCATCGAGGTCGGCGGCACCCTGCACCTAGTGCGCTCCGAGCAGGAAGATGACGATGGAGACTGGGTCAAACGAGATGCCCGCTACGCCTCCCTGTCCTCGGCCACTGCCTTTGTCGGCTGGAACGACTACGACGCCGGTCGCAGCGCACGGCTGCAGGCCAGCCATGCCCACAATATCGAGGACAACGAGGACCGCCAGGTCGATGGCTACACCACCTTCGACCTGGCCATGAGCCAGGACATCGAAGTGGGTACCCTGAGTCTGGGTATCGGCAACCTGCTCGACGAGCAATACTCCACCGTCTGGGGCCAGCGCGCGGCGATGTTCTATTCGCCCTACTACGGCCCCGAGTATCTGTACGACTACCAGGGCCGCGGTCGCACCTATACGCTCAGTTGGTCGATGGATTTCTGATCCGGCTCACGGCTGCCGTCCCTGGCGACGGCAGCCTTTCCTCGCCGCGGCTTTCCCTCTCCGAGGTCTGTTCTTCTCGCTGTCTATCCTCCCTCTCTGTCTATCCTCCCTCGTTATCGCCCCCCCTCGCAGTCTATCCCCACTCACTATTAACATGGCAATCAAATAGCTCATCCTGATCGATTTGATTGTCGTCCGCACCACACTGGCACAGATGCTCGGATCTGCTGGTGTGATGCGGTCTCGCGTCGGCCTGATGGCCGACGGCGGCACGTCCCTGTGCCGCCATAAACCCAACATGAAAGCATGCCGGGTTAATAACCATCCTTCCCACCGGCTACTTCTCCGCACTTGATAATGCGTTGCATTATCAAGTGCGATGTGCGACTCTCATTCGCCCACAGATTTTCCGCAAGAGCTCAATATTCAAGTTTGCGAATTCAGTCTTACCCGTTCACTCCTCAAGCCCAGCCAAAACCCATGCCGAAAGAATCGCAGCACGGCAGCAAGGTCCTGATCAGCGTTCTGCTGGGTACCTTCACTGTCAGCCTCAACAACAGTGCCCTGAACCTGGCGATTGCCGAGTTGATGAATGTGTTCGGGGCCAGTGCAGTGCAGGTCAGTTGGGTGGTGACACTGTTCCTGATCAGCATGGGCATGACCATGCCGTTGACCGGCTATCTCGCTGACCGCTTCGCTCGCCGACGCATCTATCTGATCGGCCTGTGGCTGTTTCTCGGCGGTTCACTACTGGGCAGTCTGGCTCAGGGGCTGAACGGTATTCTGCTTGCGCGTGGTATTCAGGGCATCGCGGCGGGGTTGATGATTCCGTTGTCGTTGTCGTTGATCTTTGCCAGCTACCCGAACGACAAACGCGGCAAGGTCAGCGGCATCTGGGGCTTCGCGGTGATGATCGCTCCGGCCATTGGCCCCAGCGTCGGTGGCCTGCTGCTGGAGGTCAGCCACTGGCGGATGTTGTTCGTGATGAACCTGCCCTTTGCACTGGCGGCCCTGATCTGCGGACACCTCTACCTCGAGCGTGACAAGCCCAACCGCCAGCGCCGCTTCGATGCGCTGGGTTTTGTGCTGGTGACACTGGGGATGGGGGCTGTGCTGTTCAGCCTCGGTACCACCTCATCGCTGGACGACCTGAGTCGTCTCGACCACGCAGGTCCCCTGCTGCTGGGTATCGGGCTGTTGCTGGCCTTCGTCAGTGTCGAGCGCCGGGTCGCCCAGCCACTGCTCGATCTCGGCCTGTTCGCGGTATCCCGCTATCGCACCAGCGTGATCATTGCCTGTGTGCAGGCAGTGATCACCTTCGGCTGTATTCTGCTGGTACCACTGTGGATGCAGCACGCGTTGGGCTTCAGCGCTCTGGCCACCGGCCTGGTCTTCCTGCCCACCGCCATCGCCGCCGCCTGTTGCTCTCCTCTGGCAGGCAGCATGATCGATCGCTATCCACCGCGCTGGGTGGTTGCCGGGGGCCTCTTCATTACCGCTGCCAGCCTGATCGGCATGGGCCTGCAGAGCCAGTTGGCTCCGTTCTGGATGGTGGCCGGCTTGATGGGACTACGCGGGGTCGGCCAGGGCTTTGCCTATCTGCCGTCGACCACTGTCGGTCTCAATGCGCTGCCGGATACCAGCCTCGCCCAGGGGGCGGCGATGAACAATATCGCCCGGCGCCTGGTGTCGTCCCTCGGCGTGGTGGTGCTCTCGCTGTATTACGATCTGCGCCTGACGCAGGGCCTCGCGGCCGGTGACTCCATGGCCCAGGCCAGCACGCTGGCCTCGCAGGAGGCCTTTCTCGGCCTGGCACTGCTGACCGCCTGCATGATCCCGCTGGCCTTGACCTTGCGCCGTGAGCAGCGGCAGGATGCTCCCTCTCCTGCCCCCTGCCGGACACGTCCATGATTTCCACACCGCGACTGGCGCGTCGCCTGCTGTCATTCCTGCTACTGGCAATGCCCTTCAGCCTGAGCCAGATGAGCCTGGCCAAGGACCTGTATCAGGACACGCATACCGTCACCAGTGAGTTCGGCGAAACGCGGATCGAGGGCACGCCTCAGCGCATCGTCACCCTCTATCAGGGCGCCACCGACAGTGCCGTGGCTCTGGGCATCACCCCGGTTGGGGTGGTCGATTCCTGGATGGAACGACCGATGTACCGCTACCTGCGTGACGAGCTGGAAGGCGTCGAACATGTCGGTCTCGAGACCCAACCCAACCTGGAACAGATCGCCTGGCTCAAGCCGGACCTGATTGTGGCCACTCGCTTCCGTCACGAGCGGGTACGGCCGCTGCTGGAGCGTATCGCACCCACGGTGGCCCAGCGTCAGGTGTTCGACTTCAGGGACAGCCTGCGAATGCTCGGTGAGGCAACTGGCCGTGAACAGCGCGCCAATCAGTTGCTGGATGACTGGAATGAGCGGGTCGCCGACTTCCGCATTCGAATTGCCGATAAGCTCGGCGACGAATGGCCGCAGAAGGCTGCCGTGGTGCGCTTCAAGAGCGACCATGTGCGTATCTACAGCACCGGCTTCGCCGGCTCGATTCTCGATGAGATCGGCTTTACCCAACCGGAGTCCATCGAGGACGAGGGCTGGGGCATGAAGCTCTCCAGCAAGGAGAACATACCGGTACTCAATGCCGATGTGCTGTTCCTGCTGCTGGACCCCAACGACCCCGCGATCATGGACAACTATCGTGACTGGTCGTCGCATCCGCTGTGGCAACAGCTGGATGCGGTACAGGCCGGAAGAGTCTACGAAGTCGACCCGGTGAGTTGGATCATGGGTGGCGGCATCCTCGCCGCCAACCTGATGCTGGATGACCTGTACGCGCACTATGGTTTTGAAAATCAGGGTATTGAAAGTCAGGGTTTTGAAAATCAGGGACTTCAAGATCAGGGGTCCCAAGACCCTGGGCCACGCTAGCTCGAAGCTCGCGACCCACAGGGACGTGGGAAGTGCCCATGTTCGTCGGGAACGAACATGGGCCAGCTCGAAGCTAGTCGTTAATGACTGAATCTGTTGAATGGAGCACGCGTTGCTGAACCGCCGATCCTGGAAGATCCTCGGGCTGATCCTGGGGACCGTGTTGATGCTGGTGGCCTTTGTCGCCAGTGTGGCGCTGGGTAATACCCCGATGCCCCTTACTGCGCTGGGCGACGCCCTGTGGCATTACGACCCCACCTCGGTCAACCACATCATCCTGCTCTCCGAGCGCCTGCCTCGGGCGGTGGTGGCCAGTCTGGTGGGTGCCAGTCTGGCCATTGCCGGTGCCCTGATGCAGACCATGACCCGCAACCCGCTGGCCTCACCGGGCATTCTCGGCATCAACGCCGGGGCGATGTTTCTGGTGGTGGTCTCGGTGTCGATTCTGCAGCTGCGCTCCCCCGCCGAGTATGTCTGGGCGGCACTGGCCGGTGCCTGTCTGGCCGCCCTGCTGGTCTTCCTGCTCAGCCGTGGTCGTCACGGCGAGCTCTCGCCACTGCGTGTGGTGCTGGCAGGCGTGGCAGTGACGGCGCTGTTCGTGTCCTTCAGCCAGGGCCTGTTGATCGCCGACCAGCAGGGGTTCGAGAGCGTGCTCTACTGGTTGGCAGGCTCGGTGGCGGGTCGCGATCTTGCCGCCCTCGAGCCATTGCTGCCACTGTTCGCCATCGCGCTGCTGTTGTGCATCTGCCTGGTACGCCACGCCAATGCGCTGATGCTGGGGGATGAGATGGTCACCGGGCTGGGTATCAATGCCGGGGCCATCAAGTTGCTGCTCGGGGTGGTGGTGATCCTGCTGGCCGGCAGTTCGGTGGCCATCGCAGGCATGATCGGCTTCGTTGGCTTGATCGTGCCACATATGGCCCGCGGGCTCTTTGGCCTTGACCATCGCTGGATGCTGCCCGGTTGCGCGCTGCTCGGCGCCAGCCTGTTGCTGTCGGCGGATCTGCTGGGTCGCTTTCTGATGCCGCCCCAGGAGGTCCCGGTGGGCATCATGACCGCGTTGCTCGGCACTCCGCTGTTCATCCATCTCGCCCGGCGGGGGGCCAGCGCGTCATGAGTCAGTCTCTCGCCCTGCCCGATCATCAACAACAAACATCGGATCGCCGACGTGTCATCAGCATCGCGCTGACTCTATCGCTGGTACTGCTGGCGAGTGTCTTCGCTTCGCTGTGCCTGGGCAGTTATCCGACCGCGCCCGCGGCGGTGATTGAAGCACTGATTCAGCCGGCGCAGAGCGATATCGCCTTTATTGTCTGGGAACTGCGCCTGCCTCGTATTCTTCTCGCAGTGCTGGTCGGCGCAGCGCTGGCCGTGGCCGGTGCCATCCTCCAGGGCATCGTGCGCAACCCGCTGGCCTCGCCGGATGTGATCGGCATCACCAGTGGCGCGTCGCTGCTGGCGGTACTGTTCCTGGCGCTGCTCACCGGCACCCTGAGCATTGTCTGGCTGCCGGCAGCGGCCATGCTGGGTGCCACAGCAGCCATGCTGCTGGTGTTCTCGCTGGCGTGGAAAAAAGGCGTGGCGCCCGGTCGGATGGTGCTGGTGGGGATTGGTCTGTCGGCGGCCATGGGGGCGGTCACCACGCTATTGATCGTAATCAGTGACGATGCCGCTGCCATGCATGCCTATGTGTGGCTCACCGGCAGCATCTATGCCGCTCAGTGGCGGGATGTGGTGGGCATGTTGCCATGGCTGCTGCTGTGCATTCCGCTGGCCCTGAGCCATGCCCGGCACATGGATGCACTGCGGCTGGGCGATATGGTCGCCATCGGTCTCGGCGTCAATGTGGCGCGCAGCCGCCTGGTGCTGATCGGTTGCAGCGTGGCGCTGGCGGGTGCCGCCGTGGCCTATGCCGGGGGCCTGAGTTTCGTCGGACTGATCGCGCCGCATATCGCCAGCCTTCTGGTGGGCCGAGGCTTCGCTCGGCTGGTGCCGGTCGCTGCCCTCACCGGGGCACTGATTCTGCTGTATGCCGACCTGCTGGGTCGCGTGGCCTTCCTGCCCCGTGATCTGCCGGCGGGTATCTTCGTTTCCGGGATCGGCGCGCCCTTCTTCGTCTATCTGCTCTACAGGACCCGAGACTGATGTTTCATATCCAGCCGCGCAGCACGGCCTTCCCGACGGAGACGCTGGAGCGCTTCCGCGACATCGACACCTCCACTCTGGGTCACTTGACCGACTTCGGGGCCATCAGCTCGCTGACACCCGTGCGTCGTCCTCTGCGCCTGCTCGGGCCAGCGCTGACGGTACGTATTCCCCATGGCGATGGCAGCATCATTCGCGAAGCACTGAAGATGGCCTGCCCCGGGGATGTGCTGGTGATCGATGTCTCCGGCGATGAGCGTCGCGCCTGCTGGGGCGAGTTTCGCGCCTACGCCGCCATGCAGAAGCAGCTGGCTGGCGTGGTCACCTCCGGCGCGATCACCGACTGGAAGCACATTGCCCGGCTCAACCTGCCGGTATTCAGCCGTGGCGCCAGCCCGCTGACCACCCGCGCCCTGGAGCTGGAAGGCGAGATCAACACCGCCGTCGCCATCAACGGCGTAACCATCAACCCCGGCGACCTGATCATCGGCGACGACGACGGCCTGTTCATCGTCCCACCGCACCGCGCCGACGCCCTCGCCGAAGCCGCCCTGACCAAGCAGCAACAGGAACAACAGAAGCGTCAGCAACTGCTGCAGGACCATCCAGAGTGGTTTCGGTAGCAAGAGGGGATTCGGTAATAGAGAGGTAGCGTTACCTGCCTTGAGTTCACGCAATTTGCCGCAGTCTGAATTTGCTGCCGCCTGAATTTGCTGCTGTCTGAGTTTTCTGCTGCCCGTACGAAAAACGGCGGCGCTCATCGAGCGCCGCCTTGGCATTACCGCAACATCAGCTCCAGTGGTTGCCCTATTCCTCCAACACTGCCACCTGCCGGAAGGGATTGGTGGTTCGCCCGGTGCCGAACGGCATGCTGCCGGGACCACCGGCACGCTCGATGATCGGGGCGATCAGCAGCTTGTACGGCCAGTCTTCGGCTTCCAACAGTTGGCCACGCAACAGTTGACGGTCTTCTGCCGAGAACGGTATCGCCTCGATCTGGCTGTCGATCACCTGGGCCATGGCGGTCCATAGCGATGCTGCAGGAATCGCGTAGTGTCCAGCCAGAGTGTCGATGATGGCACGCAGATTGACCTGGATCGCCAGCGTCTGCATCCAGAACAGCAGCGCCTCGAGGTCATCGTGGTACAGGGTATTGGCATGTCCCGGTTTGATGCAGTAGCACGGGTCTTCCATACCGTGCTCTTCCAGACGCGATACCGTGATACGCAACGAGTCATGGTCACGCAGCAGCAGGCCGTCACACTGACCGTCCTTCCACACCAGTACCGCATTCTGGCCATGCACCTCGGCCAGCATACCGAGGCGGAACATGCGCAGGTTGAGCTCGAAGAAGCACTGGCAGAGCTCGGTGAACAGCCCCGTCACTGTCTCGGCAGACGTCTCCAGACCACGATGGGCCAACCAGTCATCGAAGAAATGGTGGTTGCCCTCGGGCAGTGGCGTACCCAGCGCTGCCATGGGAATCAGCCGGTAGCTGTCATCCTCGAGCAGCTGTGACGGATAGCTGCGCACCATTGCCGACAGGTGACGTGGCGCCTCGTCAAACAGGGTCGCGTCCGGCGGCATGAACGCCCACCACTTGCCCTCATCGCACAGATACAGGGAGCGAGCGAGGCGTTCGTCCTTGTCCCGCGCCTGGTGAAGCAGGCGTGCGCTGAGGTCGCCATTGAGCATCTTCACCGCCGGCAGGTAACGCGAGGCCCCCAGTGAGTGGATGGCCATGGGCAGCTTCAGGTAATGGGCCGAGTCATTCATCGGTGCCAGAGAGCGCAGTGAGGATGTGGCCAGCCAGGGTTTGGACTCGACCTCCAGCGTCACGCAGTGACCTGCCTCGAAAGCCTGCGCCAGCCACTTGGGCAGGGCGTGCTGATGCTGCCAGGGGTGCACGGGAATAGCAACATGGGTTTCCGCCAGCCCGTGCTGAGCCAGGGCAGCCTGGAGAGCGTCACGGGTCTCGGCATTGGCCATCCACGCGGCCGGACCGCCATCGGTATTATTCGCTGCGGCGCCAGTCTGCATCTGGTCACGGGGAATGGCCACCCAGAGCAGTGCCACGGGTTGAGCGAACTCGGCCATCCAGGCCAGGTATTCGCTGTCACTCATCCCCTGCTTGGCCTTGGCCGTGGGGTGATAAGGGCGATCCAGCAGCGAGGCCCACTGCTCCATGACGGTGAAGAACTCCGCCGAAGTGCGGTCGAGCAGTTGGCGTGTATCGACCCGGTGATCCACCGACAGTGCCGTCTGCACCTCACTGACCCGCAGTGCCTCGAGGAATACCCGTTCGCCCTGCCCAAGGCTGTCTTCGGTCAATCCCTTCTGTCCCTTGAGGACTTCCAGCATCAGCTCGCGGGGCGTCAGTACACGCCAGGACGGGGCATGGTTCAATTCAACCGAGTTCAATCCAACCGGGTCCAATCCAGCCGGGTTCCCCTCGACATGGAAAACGCGGCTGCCGGGAACCTTCTCCCAGGCCTGGGTAATACCCGGCTGCATCAGCATCACCAGTGAACCACCGGCTTCATGCTGCCAACGCCACAGGCGGCGTGATGCCTGCTCCATCAGCAGGGCTTGTTCGCTCAGCAAGACGGACTCGGGCAGCAGGGTATGCTCGGGCAGCTCACCGATCAGTGAGTCAGCCTGTTCAGGCGTCAGCCATTCGGCGGTGACTCCGTCGAAGAAACCTTCCACCCAAAGGCCATCCACCAGCGCCTGCATCAACTGGTTCTCGGCATACTGTTGAGCGTTGCTGTGGCTTTCCCCTTCAGGGGTCGTCTGTGCGGAGGTCATCAACGTAGGGCTCATCGATACGGGCTGCATTTGTGCTGAATTCATGACGGCATGTCTCCTGAAGAGGATCTGGCACTGGCAAGGGCGTGGCTCAAGGCGCGGAAGGCAATGCCGCGTTCGTCACCCAGCATGAAGGCGCGCACACCTCTGGCGCGCCAGTCGGCCTGGGCTTGTGGCTCACGGAGGAAGGCGCAGTAGGGAACGCCATGGCGCTGGGCGCTATCGGCGACACGCTGCAGGGACTCAATGACGTCGGGGTGCTGGGTCTGCCAACTGACGCCCAACGACTGGGAGAGATCCGCCGCTCCCTCGAGCAGCAGATCCAGCCCCGGCACGGCGGCAATGGCGTCGATGTTGTCGACCCCGGCACGACTCTCGATCATGGCCACCACCATGATCTGGTCATTGGCCCGAGTGACGTAGTCCTTCAGCGGATACTTGCCAAAGGACCCCGGGCGCCCGGCATTGAGGCTGCGCTGGCCGGTCGGCGCATAGCGGCACGCGGCCACCGCACGCTCGAGGGTTTCGGCATCCTCGATACTGGGCAGCACAATGCCCTGAGCACCGGCATCGAGCAGGCGCAACATGACCTTGGGGTCACTGTCGGCCACCCGCACCAGCGGTGTCAGCTCGTAGCTCTCCGCCGTGCGGATCATGTGCTCGATGGTTTCGGGGTTGATCAGCACATGCTCGGTGTCGATGATCACGAAATCGAAGCCGGCCTCGGCGATCAACTCGATGGATGCCGCCGTCGGCAGCGACGCCATCACACCATGGACCTCGCGGCCCTCGACCAACGCTCGCTTGAGTAGATTGGTCCTCAGCATAGGGCCTCCGCTGGCTCATGCTGCCGCTCACCCTGCTGCGGCCTGAAGGGGGCCATCGGGTTGGGCACCAGACGCGCCTGCAGCTCGGCATCACCGAACATACGTCGCTTGGTCAGGGCTTCCACTTCATAGGTCGGCGCGAACACGTCAAACAGCTCGAAACGTTCACGATGCTGCGGATGGGACTGCTGGTAGGCAATCACTACATCGGCTGCCATGGCCCAGAAGTCGTGTTCCTCCAGCGCGAAGTGGCGGCGCAGGAAGATCGCCATCTCGGCCAGCGCGATGAAGAAGAAGGCATCGCAGGAGAAATCACGCACGGCCTCGACGTCATCGGTGATGATGAAGGAGTTGCGATTGAGCGCAGCGTGACTGGCAGGCACCGGCTCCAGCTCCGGAGCCAGCTCGGGGCGAGCCAGATGCTCGGGGCTGTAGCGCACGCCGTCATGGAAGTCCTTGAGCGCAATACGCAACGGCCATCCGTCGCGGTGAATCACCACGATATTCTGGCCGTGGGACTCCATGCCCAGCCCTTCGGCATACAGCATGTGGATGATCGGCAGCACACTGACCTGCAGCAGTTGGCGCGTCCAGGCTTCGAGTCCGAAGCGCTCGATCCAGGGCTGGATGAAGGGTGTCTGCGAGCCATCGGCATGGCGCTGGTGCTGACTCAGGCCATTCAGTGGGACCGCCTGTTCACCGGGGCGCAGATACTGGCTGACGTTCTCGCGCCAGATCGCCCCCAGGGTGCCGTAGACCCCGGCGTAGCGCGAGGCATCAAAGGCACGCTCATCCACTGCAGCACCGGCAACCTCGCCGAGGATGGCAAATCCCAGTCCCCTTGCGGTGTCATCAGTTTCGATCAGCTGCTGCAGCCACTGGGTGATGATCGGGCCGTTGGTGACCGTGTGCCGGGCCAGAATCCGCGTGCTCGAGGTATTGGTGATGCTCAGTGCCAGCTTGACGTAGGGCCGCTGGCGATCCCGTGGCGCCAGGGTACGAATCGACTGCTGTGCGGAATAGATCGCCTCGCCCTGCCCCAGACAATGGACCTCACCACGGGACAGCTCGGGATACAGGACACTCACTGCGATGTGATTCCACTGCCAGGGGTGCACCGGTATCAGCACCACGTCGTCGCGGGTCAGTTGCCGACTCTCCAGCCAGCGTTCCAACCGCGCCAGTACTTCACCCCCCGCCTCGGCATCAACAAACTCCCGAGTGGCAATGCGATCGACGCTGGAACAATGCGCCAGTCGCTTCGGCACCGCCAGCCACATCAGGCGAATCGGCAGCGCGAACTCCGGCCCGTAGCGGTGGTTGTCCTGCAGCGAGAATCCCAGCCGCGACTTGTAGCAGGGATGATAGCTGTGAGCATCGGTGAAGTAGTGCTCAAGAGCATCGGCATCCAACTGCTGCGGGTGCTCCAACCCCACCTGCTGATACGCTGCGGACTGCGCATCCTTGATCAGGGTCTGCTCCAGTTCATTGATGAAGCCGGACTGCATGGCGCCACTACCGCCCCCTTCTCCCTGACCGAACTGCGCTCTCAGATCGGCGACCAGTTGCTGAAAACTCGGTGACTGCTCGTCGCCATCCGCACTCAGGAGGCAAATCGAGGCATAGTCGAGGCGGATCAGTTCGAAGCTGTCACACTGCCAACCGTCGATCTGATAGAGGTTGGCACCCAGCTCGATCAGAAAACGGCGATTGGCATTTTCTCCTCCACTACACGACTCACGCTCACCTCCGCGCGGAAAGGGCGAAGCCTCGCGATAGCTCAAGACCTGCTCGTACAGCAAGGTCTGCAGCAACTGACCAATCACGCGCTGCTGGACACGCGGATAGTGACGCCACTGGGCCTCGGCGGTGAAGGGGACAGCAATGCTGGTCTCACGTGGATCGGCCGGATTCTGGGTGGTGCAGTCGGCAAGGGAAAGCTGTGGCATGGAAGTCTCATGGTCGGAAATGAGATGCTCGGTAATGAAATGCTGCGCGGGGCGCGGATGACACAGGAAATCGGCGTGGGAGATGTTGTAGCCGTAGGCTCCCGCCAGCGGCAGGACCAGCAGGTCGCCGACCGCCACGTTCTGCAGATGGCGATGGCGGCTGAGCACATCCTTGGGTGTGCATAGCTGTCCCACGACGCTCCAGCTGCCGGACTCACCATCAACAGTCCCCGCCTGGGGCAGATGAATGACCGGGTGGTCATGGCTCTGGGCGGCAGGCAGGCGGAACTGATGGGTTCCTCCGCGGCAGACCAGGAAGCCTTCGCCATGGCTGAACTTGCGATCCAGTACCTCGATCACGTAATAGCCACAGAACGCGGTGAGGAAGCGGCCAATCTCGAAGCGTAGTCGAGGCGGGTTATGCATTGCGTTCAATTGGCTTTCCAATGACCGGCACAACGCCGGCCAGTCGAACTGCTGTTCGCCGCCCGGTTGGTCAATCAGATAGTTGACCCCAATGCCACCGCCGACGTTGAGTTGCACCAGCGCCTCGGGATTCCTGGCCAGCGCCTGCCATTCGGGCCAGCGCGCCAGATACCAGGCGATCAGTTGCTGGTGACGCTCGACGTCCTGCTGATGCGACATGGCATGAACATGAAAGCCCACCAACTTCAGGTGACTGGCGTTGTCGACTGCCTGCACGGCCTCGGCCAGATCAGCCTCATCAATCCCGAAGGGCGTGGGAGCTCCAGCCATCTGCAAACGGCTGCCAGCCGCCTCGGGCAGGCTCGGATTGATACGCAGCAGTACCGACTGCGGCTGCCCCATGTCACGGGCGATATTCTGCAACCGCGCAATCTCACCCACACTCTCGACATGGAAGGCCTCGATACCGTTGGCGATGGCCTGACGCATATCCGAATCCAGCTTGCCGGGACCGGACAACACCCAGGGCCGAGGCTGGGAACAGCCACAGGCACGGGCAATCTCCCCGCCGGACGACAACTCGAATCCATCGACGATGGGCGCCAGGGTCTCGAGGATCGGTGCTTCGCTGTTGGCCTTGATCGCGTAGTACAGCTCGACACCCTCGGGCAGCTCAGCCTTGAGTTGCCGAGCATGCCCGGACAGCGCATTCAAGTCATAGAAGAAGGCAGCCATGGGATCCGCCAACTGACGACGCTGGTTGCTGATCGCCTGAATCACGTTCAGCGGCAGATCCGCACGCGCCCCGGGGATGGCAATATTGAACTCAGACATGCGCCACCTCTCTGCACCACGGGCTGGGTAACTGTACGTACTGAGCCTTGCGATCCGCCTCGGCCATCAGTCGCAGCTTGAAGTTGGTCTTGCAGGGAATCGGCTGGCCATCGAGTAGCGCATCCAGTTCGGGGGTCTCGATATCGAGCTGTTCGCGAACCTGGACCAGCTCTTCTCGCACCAGCTCCCACAGCGCATCGGATAACGCAGGGCGCTGCCAACTGAGCGCCAGAATCGCTTCGGAAAGATGGTTGATGAACAGGCAGTAGGCGATGCGATTCCAGCCCTGCTCGCGACTATAGGTCAGCGACTGACGTACCCGCGGATGAAGATTGCCCTCCCCGGCCAGCCAGTCGATTCCCTTGTCCTCAGTGAGCTTGACGCCCTCGAAGTCACGCAGCAGCACCTGACACGGACGTCCCTGGTCGTGAATCAGCACACAATTCTGCAGATGCGGCTCCATCACGATCCCGTGTCGGAAGAACAGTGCCAGTACCGGCTGTATCAACACCGCCAGGTAGTCGCGGAACCAGTCGAGAATCAGCGACTCATCCGGCATCTCCTGGGAGTCGCCGTTGCCGAGGAAGGGCATCACCAGTGGTGACAGCTGGGCATCGCGGGCAAACAGGGTCGCGGTCAACAGGCAACGCGAGGCACCCTGATCACGACAGAAGTTCTCGCGCAGGATGATGCCAGTCTGCTCACGAAACCAGGTATGGGTCTCACCTTTCGCCTCACTCGGTGCCCAATACAGGGTCGCTGGCTCCCGGGCGACACACAGCCCTGCCAACGCAGGATCATCGCGCTGCACCAGGTGGTGCATGATGCGGTCCACGACCAGAGTGCTCTCCAGCTCGTACCAGGCATTCTTGCGCACACAGTTGGTAATACGCACATTGAGCGAGCCCTTGATGAAGTAATCGTGGTCCTTGATATACCAGGTACGCATCGAGGCGGTGGGTCTGGCGATCAGGCCGGTTGCCCCAAGGTCGCGAATCACACCATCGCGCAGCAGTGCGGCGACACGCTCGTCTCGGCGGAACAGTTCAGCCTGGACCGGATGCATACTGATCACCGCATACTCGGCACTCTGGCGATGAGACTGGTCAGCCACCTGCGCCAGTGCTTGACTGGCACCGATACGGTTGGTCTCGACACACAGACCGTCACGGGGCACCTCGAACTGGTGAAGCGCTGTCTCCCCACCTAACTCCGGTGCGTGACGGTGAGCATTGTCCAGATTCGGCCATTGCCTGGCCTTGGGAGTCGGATGATTGGGATGTCCAAACAGGAGTCCCTGTTCACTGCGCGCATAGTCCTGAAGCGGGCGGAAGTCCTGATGGAGGGAAGCATGCCGCAGAACATCTTCCATCACCTGTCGACTTTGCGAGACCTGACCACTCAACTCACTGTTTATTGAGCCTGTTTCTGAAGTTTCGTTGACACGGCAGTTATCCAGAAGCATAACCACCAGAGTATCGAAATCGGGACTATGCCACACATGGTCCCGGGGAGACTTTACATACACATCTGAACAATAATACTGGCTACCAATAGCAGACTTCCTGTCCACCAGAACAAGTAATGAAAGTTCTTCTGACCAACTGACATGAAGTGGAATATCGATATATCTTGATGGTAACCCCTGATAATTATCAGGCCATTGATATTCCACAAGACCATCGGGAATGGCGATTTCCTTGATGATGCAGTTCATCAGCGCATGCAGGGACGCATGCCGACTCGCCTCGCTCGGTGAGCAAGGTCTTGAGGGGATGTCCATAATCGCTCCGCAATGTTGACTTACCGTCTGACTCGATCATCGCTTGATGCTTTCAGATCCAGGATGACCACATGAGCCCTGCGCTACATTCCTTGCCTATTAACAGTCTGGTAAACATGGCGACAACACCACGACACCAGCGCCTCCATTGCTAGTCACACTGCAGAGTTATTGGATTGGTATTATTATGAACTTGATTTCATTTGACACCTGGTGCCGGTCGTTTCCGTGACGGCCAGCACCAGGTTGTTTCATTTCTCGAGATCAAACGCTAGAAGTCGACGCTATAACCCAGCGTGACCGTACGTCCACGGCCGGCAAAGTAACGGTCATCATTGACCAGTGCACTTTGCGAGTAGTAAGTGACGTAGTCCTCGTCCAACAGGTTGGCGACACCCACATTCACCTGACCGACCGGCAGCTCATAACCCACGGCAGCATCGACCAGCAGATAGCCATCGAACTCGCGCTCTTCCTCATCGAAGCTCTTGTCGAAGGCATAGTTGGCCTGGACAAAGGAAGTGAACTCCGGAGTCCAGCGCGCCGACCAGCTGGCGATCAGGCGATCCGGTGCCACATTCAGGCCATTGAGCTTGGCATCCAGGGAGCCGTTGTCGTCACTATCATAGCGGCCGTCCATGTACGAATACGCCAGGCGGCCCTTGTGATTGGAGGTAAACTGATAATCCACAGAGGCTTCCACCCCTTCGATCTCGGTCTCCTCACGCTTCAACACAAAGGCATCATTGACTTCCTCGACACGATCACCGAAATCGGAGGACGAGACGTAGTAGCTCAGCTCCGCACCCAGACGGTCGCCTTCGTAGCGCACACCGGTCTCGATGTTGTCGGTCACGATCGGGCGCAGGTTCTCGAAGTTATCGACGGAGCGGCCAGGCTCGCTGATGCCGCGCAGTGCTCGCCCTACATCGGGTACCGAGAAGCCTTCGGAGTAGTTGGCGAACAGATTCCAGTTCTCCACTGGCGTCCATACGGCACCGAAGTTGAACAGAGTCTCGTCGAAGCTCGGCGAACCACCTTCAACATCAACGCCGCCATTGGCCGCCACCGTCCGATAGCTGTCGATATCTAGCTTGGCATACTCATAACGCACCCCTGCCGAAAGCAGCAGTGAATCCACCGGACGCAATTCGAACTGCAGGAACGGCGAGATATCAGTGTACTGAATCGGTGGCACATAGGTGCGATCGGTCAGCCACAGATACTGCTCGGTCTCGTCGACCATAGTGTCCAGGCCGCCAGTGATCTTGAGACGCTCGTCCCATAACTGGTCGTTGGTCAACGACAGCTTGGTGCCCCATTTCTGGGTCTCGGCCATGCTTTGATCGTAAAGCGTACCATCTGGCGCAATCGACGGATCCTGGAAGTTACCGGAATCGGTGGCACCAAATAGCGACTGGTAGTCCTGATAGTACGCAAGGGCACTGAGGTGCATACCTTCAAGGTCGTAGTTGTCGTAACTCAGGCCAGTGGTCCAGACCTCGTTGAAGGGGGCGTCGCCTTCCGGTGTGCCACTTTCGGAAGTGGTCGGGACACCATTTTCCCGATCACCGGTAACACTGACGTAATCGCCGTTGCCTTCGATATCATAATGATTGACGGTGAACTGCAGGCGCTGATTATCATCGATCCAGTAAGCCAGCTTGCCGAGGATGTCGTAGCTGCGCGAATCCATCAGGTCGCCCTGGGTGTTATCGACCCCGATGTAGTCGCCATCACCATCGAGGAACATCCCCTGATCCTCATAGCCGACAGAGAACAGGTAATCGAAGTCTCCGGCATTACCACTCAGGCCATAGTTGACCTTGTAACTGTTGGTCTCGGACTTGAGCTGACTGGTCGGCGTGGTCATCTGTACATCGACGTGCTGATTGAACGACCCCGGCTCCGGGCGACGCGTGATGATATTGATGACGCCGCCGGCAGCGCCGATGCCGTTGGTGGCATTGGCTCCCTGGATCACCTCGATGTGATCGACCATCGAATAATCGATGGTGTGGGCTTCGCGGCCGGTGGGACGCAGCGGGTTGGACTGTGGAATACCGTCGATCAGGATCAGCGGCCGCCTGCCACGCAAGGTCTCGCCACTGCCGCTCATCTTCTGACGGCTCGGCGAGTAGGACGGTAGCAGGTTGCTCAGGATCTGCGAGGAATCGGTGGTCACCTGCAGCTGCTGCTGGATTTCCTCGTTGGTGATGATACGCACGGTCTGCGGGGAGTCCTCAACCGTGGTCCCGGTACGCGAGGCCGTTACCACCATCACATCTGCGGGTTCCGTCCGTGCACTAGTCTGTTCAGAAGTACCCGGCTGCTCGGAAGTGGCTGGCTGCTCGGAAACACCGGACTGTTCGGAAAAGGCTGGCTCAGCGGGGTTGGCCTCCTGAGCAAGGCCCGGAGCAGAGACGGCCAACCCAAGCATGGACACTGTCGGCCAGAGTGCATGGCGTTTCATTGAATGGTGTATCCCTTGTTATTGCTCAAAACAGAGCTGGAGCTCAAGATATTGGAGATTATCGTAATGAGAATGATTATCTTAAAGAATTGAGGCACATTCTGTCTACCTGTATTGGCATAGTTTCTCCTCCCCATACCAGCACGGCCTCGTGCCTCCATCGAGATCACCACAGCTATCGCCAATGTCCCATGGTCACGGCCTCAGCGTCTCTCCGGCTCGCCTCCGTCAGACCGCCTTCCAACCGTCCTTCCAGCGCCCTGTCCAGCTCCCAGAGGATCACGCCTTCGATTGAAAATGAGAATGTTTTGTCATAGTGTGCAGCAGCTTCCATGACCATCCATCGAGCCGGTTATCCATGCCCGTCACACCGCCCAGACCTACTGCTTCTCCTCGCCTATGTGGCGAAGGCCTGCATGCCGGCTATGAATCGCGGCGAGTGCTGGATGATGTCGACCTGAGTGTTGCCGAAGGCAAGGTCACGATACTGCTGGGTCCCAACGGTAGCGGTAAGTCGACGCTGCTCAAGACACTGGCCCGTACACTCAAGCCCAGCGGCGGGCAGATCCTCCTCGATGGCAAGGATATCCATCAGCGCTCCTCGCGGGATGTGGCCTGCCGTCTCGGTATCCTGCCCCAGGGTCCCACGGCGCCCGAGGGCCTGACCGTGCGTCAGTTGGTCGCCATGGGGCGCTTTCCCCATCAGCGGTTGTGGCGCCGGGATTCTGCAGAGGATGAACGTGCCATTGCCGATGCCATGGCCTATACCGATGTCACCGATTTTGCCGAACGGGGCGTCGATGCCCTCTCCGGCGGCCAGCGTCAACGCTGCTGGATCGCCATGGTGCTGGCCCAGAACACCGACCTGATTCTGCTCGACGAGCCGACGACCTTCCTTGATCTCAAGGTACAGGTCGACCTGCTCGAACTGCTCACGCGGCTGGCCCATGAACACGGTCGTACGCTGCTGGTGGTGCTGCATGACCTCAACCTGGCAGCGGCCTACGCGGACCATTTGGTGATGATGCGTGATGGGCGTATTGTCGAGAGTGGGACGCCACAACAGGTCTTCACCGCCGCCAACCTCAAACGAGTCTTCGAGCTTGATGCCGAGGTGATCCGCGACCCACGCAGCGGTAGCCTGATCTGTGTACCGCAGCGTGTTCGCCCCTCCTCACCAACACTAGATACCGCCGGTGACAGCCCTGGAACGGAGCACCGAATGTCATGAGCCATCGCTTCTGCACCGAACTCAGTCGACAACAGGGCGACCCGCTGGCCGGGACTGCCGCTCATCCGGCGCCCAACATGCTGATCAGTTGGCCTCGCGCCAAGTGGAAACGCAGCCTGCGCCATGCCAACGATATGCCCGACTCGATGATCGAGCGCCTCGATGCCATTGCCGCCAGCGGTCGCCGCATCAACCTGATCCATCGCCGGGACCAGCCGTCCGATATCCATCGGATCTACCTGATGCCCGAGCGCCTGTCCTTTGATGTAGTGCGCGACGATCTGGAAACCTTTCTCGATGCCTGGCAGGCCGGCAGGTCGTTGGATGCCTGGCAGGCAGGCAAGGTCAGCGAGGATCTGGTGCTGTGCTGCACCCATGGCAAGAAGGACAAGTGTTGCGCGAAATTCGGTTATGCCGCCTGGCAGGCACTGGAAAAGGCCGTGGGCGAGCACCAGTTACCCTTCAAGGTGTGGGAAAGCTCACATCTCGGAGGATGCCGGCTGGCGGCAAGCATGATTGTGCTGTCACCGGTACGCAAATATGGCCGCATCAGCCCTGAACAAGCCTTGCCACTGCTGGTTGCCGAGTCCAGAGGCCAACGTTATCTGCCCTGCTATCGTGGTGACTCGCAACTCAGTGCCGTGCAACAGAGCGCCCAATTGGCCGTGTTGAAGCGTACCGACCTTCGCCCCAGACAGCCTGAGTTGACACTGGAAAGCGATCAGGGAGATGACGAACATCGCCAGTTGGTGTGGCATTGCCAACATGACGACGGCAGCACCCAGCGTCTTCAGGTCAGTTGCAGGGCAATCAGCATCCTGCGTGTCGATACCTGCAAGGACCTCGACGAAGGGCCGACGCCCAGCCTTGTCTGGACCGTCAGCCATATCGAGGAGCTTCAGACCGACCCGCAGCCCGCTCCTCAATCCCATTCATCTCAGCCCGACTCATCTCAACACCCGGCGCCTCAGACCTGCTGCTGAGTCAGACCTTCTCTCTACATGTCGGGCTATCGCTACATACCGGGCTATCGCTACATACCGGGCTATCTCCACACACCGGGGCAACGACCCACCGAAGCCCCGCGCCAGGCTGAATGACTCCGCTGTACAGAACTGCTCGCGTTTCAAGGCTGAACGACGTCGGCTGACAAGGCATGTTTGATAACAATTCGCATTCAATGCATACTGGAGTCTGCTACTCCCAATCAGCTGATGCCAGCGTCAGGCTACCAGCAGCTTCAGGAAAGTGTGCCATGACCTCCGCCCTCTCCCGCCTCTATTGCGGTCCTCTCGAGCAACTGACACCACCACTGGTCAGTAGCACGCTGCCGGAGGATGCACTGCCTGCAGACCAGCTGCTCGACGCCAACGTTATCGAGGAGCGCCTCGAACGTCTTGCCGCCCAGCACCAGGGCAATGACATCAAGGCCATCGCCTCGATCTGGTCCCAGTGGCACTTCGCCGCGGTTGTTGTCCCGGCGCTGGCCGCCAACCTGCTGCTCGAGCGCGACCTTCCCGTTACCCTCGACGAGATGGCCATCCAGAGCGATGAGCATGGCTGCACCCGACGCCTGGTGCTTCCCCATGAAGGCACGCCACTGCCGTCACTGGATGCCTTCCAGCGCTTCGAGACACTTTTCCAGGGCCATGTATCCCCGCTGATCGAGATGCTCTCCTGCCTGAGCGGCGCCTCGCCACGTCTGTTCTGGAGCAACTTCGGCAACTACTTCGAGTATTTCGCCAACAATGCCGAGCTCCACCCCATGGCGCTGCCGGGTGTCGCCGATGAGGCCTTGCGTCTGGTGGATCATCGTGTGTATCCGGATGGTCGCCGCAATCCGTTATTCATGCCGGTACGCTATCTCGAGAACGAGACGGGAGAGCGTCATCGCACACGACGTCTGTGCTGTCTGCGCTACCGACTGGATGATTGCGAATACTGTGGCAACTGTCCGCTGGAAGCCACGGCGTCCACCAGGGCGGCCAAACGTGCCGCCGTGGTGCAGAAGTTCGCGCCACGCCGCGAGGCGCCGACGAACAGCACTACCGATGAAACGTGTCTGGCCGCTTCCGGGAACTGAGACCATGACTGCCTCCGGATCTCGCCCCCTCGCCGGCGGGCTGCCCGAACTGGTCGCCGATACCTCGAACCTGATCACCGTCGCCGACTTCCTCAGCTACGGTGAACGACACGGTATCGATTATCGTTTTGCCGGTGGTATTAACCCGGCATGCTTTCATGTTGGGTTAATGGCGGCACAGGGACGTGCCGCCGTCGGCCATCAGGCCGACGCGAGACCGCACCACACCAGCAGATCCACGCATCTGCGCCAGTGTGGTGCGGACGACAATCAAATCGATCAGGATGAGCTATTTGATTGCCATGTTAATAGCGTTCCCTGCCACCCGCGTTGCAGCCAGGCGGTGCTCAAGGGGCGAGTCTTCGAAGAGACACTGACACCCGGCTGGCAATTGACATTTTCCGACGTCGAAGTCCTGCATGCCTACGATTCCTGCTCGACCATGGCCTCGCCACTGTTTGTCTGTGTGGTGCTGGAAGGCGCCATCCAGATCGAGATCGGCGGTCATCAGCAGCGCATGGAAGCCGGCAATGCCTTGAGTGCCCGCCTCGCCGAGGAGGCCGCCCTACGTGTTCATCAGCCTGCAGAGCAACGCCTGCGCACACTCAATCTGGCCCTGGACGACGATGCCATCCATGCCCTCGCTCAACGACATGGTCTGATCGAACCGCTGCGCGCCGACCGCCCCCAGCTGCATGTCTGGCCACTACCGGGATTCCTGGCTCCCGCCATCGAGCAGGCCCTGAAACCACAACCTTCCCACGCTCAACGCCAGATGATGCTGGAGGCACTGGCACTGCAGATGCTGGCATTGGGGTTGCCGCAGACCCACAGCAAGCAGGGCCGTTTCTCTCCGGACGAACGTCGCCGACTGGAGCAAGTCCGCCGTCACCTGCGCGACAACCCCGCCCAGCCCTACCATCTCAAGCAACTCGCCGAGATGGCATCGATGAGCCCCAGCAGCCTGCGTACCAAGTTTCAGCGCCATTTCGGCACCTCGGTGTTCGACTATCTCCGTGAGTGTCGTCTGCAACTCGCCCATGAGTTACTGCGCGATGGCCACAGCGTGCAGCTGGCCGCCTATGAAAGCGGCTACGGCCATACCAGCAACTTCTCCACCGCCTTCCGCCGTCGCTTTGGCGTCTGTCCCAGTACGATCCTTCCGCATGCCGCCGACCAGCCCTCCGGGCTTTGCCGAAATCACGCCTGAGCCTGGCCGAAATCACACTTGGGCCTTGCCGATAGCCCCCCTTTCATTGATTCTCGACCAGCCCAATCGTTTAAATATCGTAAGTAAAGAATCCCTACTATTCGACTTCAAGACCACACCGGCTACTACTTTCGTCTATTTTTACGTGTTTTCCTGCCCATTACAAAGCTGCATAGGGTATGCACAAAATCATCATAGCCGTTAAATAGTGGCATGGGCTGGCCAGCCAATTACCTTTATCATTGCAACGGTATACTCCCCCTATGCCCTACGTTCACGACACCCTTGCCCGCCTGAAACACAGCAGCCCAGCCCAGGCAGAGTTCTATCAGGCAGCCGAAGAAGTACTGGAATGTCTTCGTCCTCTTATCGAGCGTTTTCCTCACTATCACGATCACAGCATTATCGAACGTATCGTCGAACCGGAGCGCCAGATTCTGTTTCGTATCAGCTGGGTGGATGACGCCGGACGCATACATGTCAACAAGGGTTATCGTGTTCAGTTCAACTCCTCACTTGGCCCCTATAAAGGTGGACTTCGGTTTCATCCCAGTGTGACATCCGGCACGATCAAGTTTCTTGGATTCGAGCAGATCTTCAAGAATGCACTTACGGGCCTTCCCATCGGTGGTGGTAAAGGCGGATCGGATTTTGATCCCAAGGGAAAGTCCGACAATGAGATCATGCGCTTCTGTCAGGCCTTCATGACTGAATTGCATCGTCATATCGGGCCGACCTGTGATGTACCAGCAGGTGACATCGGCGTCGGCAGCCGGGAGATCGGGTATCTATTCGGTCAATACAAACGGCTCACCGGTCGCTACGAAGGTGTACTCACCGGCAAGGGGCTGAATTGGGGAGGTTCCTTCGGTCGTAAGGAAGCCACCGGCTACGGTGCCGTCTATTTTGCCCAGAACATGCTGGCCGCTCGTGGGGACGGCCTGAAAGGCAAGACCTGCCTGGTATCGGGAGCGGGGAATGTTGCCATCTATGCCATCGAGAAGCTCTACGAGCTGGATGCGCTGCCCGTGACGTGCAGTGACTCCCGTGGCACCGTGTACGACCCGAAGGGTATCGATCTTGACCTGCTCAAGCAGTTGAAGGAGGTACGGCGCACATCGCTTGAGGATTACCTGCACGATCACCCCGATGCTCAATACATCTCTGTTCGCGACTATCCGCAGGATGGCCATGCCGTTTGGCGTATCGCCGCTGATGTCGCCTTTCCCTGTGCGACCCAGAACGAGCTCACTGAAGCCGATGCCAGGTCACTGCTCTCTCAAGGTGTATATTGCATCAGCGAAGGTGCCAACATGCCCTCCACCAAACAGGCTGTTGACTTGTTTCTTGAGGAGAAAATTGCCTACGGCCCCGGCAAGGCCGCCAATGCAGGTGGCGTTGCCACCAGCCAACTGGAAATGGCACAGAACAGCGGTATGGAACAGTGGCCAATTGAAAAAGTCGATGAAAAACTTCAACAGATAATGGCCAATATTCACCAGCAATGCGCGACAACTGCTGAAGAATTTGGCGATCCCACCAATCTGGTTCTTGGTGCCAACATCGCCGGTTTCAAAAAGGTTGCCGATGCCATGATTGAGCAGGGTGTTATGTAGTCGCTTTCCTTTTACAGATCGCATAGACTGGCGGTATCAAACAGTCCTTCTTTATCGGGAAGGGCTGTTTTTATTGGCTAGCGTAAAATTATTTCATGGATTCAATTGCTTTCCCAGGAGAGTAAAATGGAACAACGTCCTCCTATCATCATCAACCGTCTCGATGCCGAGCGCCTGCAACGCCTGATCGATGATGCCACGGACAAGGAACGGGCCGTTGCAGAACTGCTGGATGAGGAACTGGCGCGGGGCACGGTGCTCGACCCGGAAATGATTCCAGACAATATCGTGAGCATGAACAGCCGGATTCGCTTCACTGACCTGACCCGCGGTCGGCAGATGATTCGTACGCTCGTCTATCCCCACTCTCTGGAATCGGTCGACGACGCTATTTCCGTCATGGCGCCGATAGGTGCCGGTTTGATTGGCCTCAAGGTGGGCGACGTCATCCACTGGCCGCTGCCCAACAACGGAGCAGTGAAACTGCGTGTCGATGCCATCCTGTGGCAACCCGAGCGCGAGAAGCAGTTTCATCGGTAAGGCTCATCGATAAGGTCACCCCCGCCTGAAATGGCGATGCGCAGACTCAACCTGCCATCGCTGGCTCACACACCGTTGAGCTTCCCTGTACATAGTGCGGCGCGCTTCAGCCTGGCCTTACCACCAACCAGGCCTGCCGCACGATACCTTTGACATCCGGCATAACATCTTTGGCACCCGGCATAACCGCCAACCAGTTACGAAATGTAATAATTCGCATTACCAAAATACGGCCGCACCCTGGTGCGATCCATAACATCGACTGGTAACGCGATCCCATGCTCCCCAACCGACTCCCCTTCTCGCTCAAACCGCTGGCGCTGACGTTCAGACCTTCGAGAAACCGTCCATCACTGCCCTGGACCATCGCTGCGGCTCTGATCGCCGCAGTCGTCTCATCCAGCGCTCTGGCACAGGACCAGCAGGACGCCAATTCCCGGAACATCAACACCCAGAACAACAGTGCCCAGGACACCACCCTCACCACCATGACCGTGGTGGGCGATGCGGCTACCAAGACCGACACGCCCATGAATGAAGTGCCTCAAGCCACTTCAACGGTCACCTTCGAGGAATACGATCAGCGTGGAGCACGGACGGTGCAGCGTGCCCTCAACTACACACCGGGCGCCTACACCAACCAGGTCGGAGCCTCCAACCGCTACGACTACATCGTGCTGCGCGGTTTCTCGGATGGCAGCGTCAACAACACTTTCCTCGATGGCATGAAAGTGATGGGCGATGGTGCAGCCTTCAGTTCATTGACCATCGACCCCTGGTTCCTTGAGTCCATTGAGGTGGTCAAGGGACCGGCATCAGTGCTCTATGGTCGCGCGTCTCCTGGCGGTGTCGTGGCCCTGACCAGCCGCCGTCCGGAGTTCGAGGATAGCGGAGAGATTCGCCTCGGGTTCGGTACCAACAACCAGCGCGAGGCAGCCTTCGACGTCACCGGCGCCCTGGGCGAGGACAAGCGTGTGGCCTACCGCCTCACCGGGCGCGGCAGTGCGGCGGATACCCAGTTCGACCATGTCGAGGAGGAGAGCTACTTCTTCGCCCCTCAGTTGACCTGGGACATCACCGATGCCACCAGCCTGAATCTGTATGCGTACCTCTCCCACCAACCGGAGGGTGGCTACCACGCGGGTCTGCCCTATGAAGGCACGGTGAGTAGCCACAACGGCAAGCACATCGACAATACCTTCTATGAAGGCGAAGACGACTACGACAAGTTCGAACGCGACCAGACCCTGCTGGGCTACGAGTTCGAACATCGCTTCGGCAGCGGCATGACGGCGCGTCAGAAGCTGCGCTACCTGGAAGCCGATGTCGATATGGATCAGGTCTATGCCTATGGCTGGGCCAACGATAACGAGTTGATTCGTTACTTCTCTGGCGCCGATGAGCACCTCACTGCGCTGACCGTCGACAACCAGTTCGAGTGGGATGTCTCGACCGGCGACCTCGACCATCTGCTGCTGTTCGGCGTCGACTACCAGACCCGCGACAATGATGTGGTCTGGCCGTCCGGCGCCTTCCCCAACATCGACGCCTTCAACCCGAGCTATGGTGCTGACCCGACGGCCATGTATGCCTCGACTCGAGAGCGTCACGAGATCGACCAGACCGGTATCTACCTTCAGGACCAGATGCAGTGGGATCGCTGGCACCTGACCCTGGGCGGGCGCTATGACTGGGTGGATATCAAGAACACCGATCGCGACTCTGATACTGCCAGCACGCTGGACGATACCCAGTTCAGTGGTCGTGTCGGCCTGCTGTATGCCTTCGACAATGGCATGTCTCCCTATATCAGCTACAACACTGCCTTCACACCAACCAGCTTCGTCGATGCCAATGGCGATCTACTCAAACCGATGGAAGGCGAGCAGTATGAGGCGGGCCTGAAGTACCAGCCCACCGGCACCCGTGACCACTACTCCATTGCCCTGTTCCACATCACTCAGGAGAACGTGGCAACCAAGGAGCAGCCAACCGACGACTATCGCGCTATCGGCGAGATCGAGTCCCAGGGCATCGAGCTGGAAGCACGTACTCAGATCACTGATGCCTTCAGTCTGCAAGCGGGCTATACCTTCACCGACGCCACCTACAGCAAGAGCGATGATCCCACCGAGGAAGGCAATGAAGCCATCTACTCGCCGCGTCATATGGCCAGCGCCTGGGGCTACTATGATTTCAAGGGCAGTGATTTCAAGGGCGGTGCCCTGGCCGGTCTGAACGCAGGCCTTGGTGTACGCTACAACGCCGATATCCAGGCGGATCGTGCCAATACAGAGAAGGTCCCGGACTACACACTGGTCGATGCGACCCTCGGCTACGATTTCAGCAATGTGGGCCTGCAGGGTGTCTCGGCACGCCTCAACGTCAACAACCTGCTGGACAAGGACTATGTCGCTTCGTGCAACTCGCTGGAGTTCTGCTACTTCGGTGCGGAGCGCAGCGTCGAAGCCACGGTGTCCTACCGCTTCTGATACCGCTTCTGCCGGTGTCGCCCTGCACCCTGCCATGACAAACCCCGCGCAAGCTGCCTATGATGTCGATGGGCGGTTTGCCCGGATCAGCCCGGGCTTTTCTGAACTCGAGGGCAGTCATGACGCAGGGAATCCTGATTGGCGGCTGCGATGCCGGCAAGGTCTATCTGAATCCACGCTACGCCAACCGACACGGGCTGGTGGCAGGCGCCACCGGTACCGGCAAGACGGTGACCCTGCAATGCCTGGCCGAGGGCTTTTCTGACCTCGGCGTGCCAGTGTTTCTAGCCGATGTGAAGGGCGATATCTCAGGCATGAGCCAGGCTGGTAAAGCGCACCCCAAGGTCGATGAACGGTTGCAGGCCATCGGCATCGATGACTACCAGGCCCGTGGATATCCAGTGGCCTACTGGGACCTGTTTGCGAAGAAGGGGACTCCGGTGCGCACCACGGTGTCGGAAATGGGCCCGCAGCTGCTGTCACGCCTGATGGATCTCAATGACACTCAGGAAGGCGTGATGACGCTGGTATTCGAGTTCGCCGACAGCGAGGGCATGCTGCTGGTGGACCTCGCAGATCTGCGCTCTACGCTGGAATACCTCGCCGAGCACGGCAAGGAACTGGGGGCGGGTTACGGCGTGGCCAAATCATCGGTCAATGCCATCCTGCGCCGCCTGCTGATGCTCGAACGGGAAGGTGGCGAAGCCTTCTTCGGTGAGCCGGCGCTGCAGCTGGATGACTTCATGCAGACCACGCGGGACGGCCGCGGCATCATCAATCTGCTGGCGGCGGATACGCTGATCCAGAATCCTCGTGTCTACTCGACCTTCCTGTTGTGGCTGCTGTCGGAGCTGTTCGAGACGCTTCCGGAATTGGGTGATCCCGACAAACCGATCATGGTGTTCTTCTTCGACGAAGCTCATCTGCTGTTCAAGGATGCACCCAAGGCCCTGCTGGAAAAGATCGAACAGGTCGTGCGCCTGATCCGCTCCAAGGGAGTGGGCGTGTACTTCGTCACCCAAAGTCCCGCAGACATCCCTGAAACCGTGCTGGCCCAGCTCGGCAACCGGGTCCAGCACGCCCTGCGTGCCTATACCCCCAATGAGCGCAAGGCGGTACGCGTCGCCGCCCAGTCGTTCCGGGAGAATCCCGAGTTGGACACCGTCACTGCGATCAGCGAGCTCGGCGTCGGTGAGGCCCTGGTGTCCACGTTGATGGACAAGGGCATCCCGTCTCAGGTGGAGCGCGTGCTGGTGCGCCCGCCCCAGTCTCGCATGGGTATGGTCACCGATGAGGAACGCGAGGCAGTACTGGCTCATGACCCCAACCTGCGCCGCTACCGGGATGCGGTGGATCCACGTTCGGCCCACGAGATTCTCGCTGAACGCACGGCAAAGGCCATGGCCGAGCAGGAGAAGGCTCAACAGCAGGCCAAGGCCGAGAAAAAGGGAGGCACCAGCAAGTCGAGTGGGCGCCGCTCGAGCAACCGCCAGAGCAGCACCGAAGCCTTCGTCAAGAGCATGGCGCGCACCCTGGGCAGCAGCCTGGGACGGCAACTACTGCGTGGCATCATGGGCTCGCTATTGAAGAAGTGAACGCTGGTTCAGGCTCAGGTTCAGTCTCAGCCCCCGCTCACATCTTCCACATGGCCAGTTGCTGCAGATACTCGTGCCGAGCACGCTCAGGCGACATCGGCGCCAGACGCACGGCGGCACCGGGCATGCATTGCGCCAGACGTGCGCAGGACTGTGGTGTCAGGGCGCCCAGTCGCGGGTAGCCGCCGATGGTCTGGCGGTCGTTCATCAGAATGATCGGCTGACCATCCGGTGGCACCTGCACCGCACCCAACGGAATGCCCTCCGAGACCATGCCGCTCATGGCGCAGTCCAGCGGCGTTCCCGTCAAACGAATTCCCATCCGATCGGCGCGCTGATCAACCTGCCACTGTTGCTCGAAGGCACGGAACAGACTGGTGCCACTGAAGGCGTGAATCTGCGCTCCCGGCACCAGATCAAGACGCACGATGTTCTTCTCACCAGCTATGTTCTCACCAGCTACGGCCTCACCAGCAGCGACACCACCAGCAGCGACACCACCAGCAGCGACACCACCAGCAGTGACACCACTGGCAGGTAGTGTCGACCGGGCCTCTTCCGGTAACTGACCAGGCCTTGCCAGGGAGGCTTGCCTGGCCTGACGATCCGCCCCCTCCAGACGATCTGCCACCTGCAACGTCCTGCCCTGGCCATCGAGCCCGCCCAGCCCTTCGCGTACCGTGCTGGTGACACTGCCCATCACCGGGTCGGCCAGCACACCGCCAGGTATGGCGAGATAGGCTCTAAGCCCCGATTGCGGTCCACCAAAGGCCAGAGTCTGCCCCGCCTTCAAGGTAAAACGCTGGCCTGACGTCAGCGGGGCGCCATCGACGGTGGCTGCCAGATCCGCTCCGGCCAGCGCCAGCAAGGTGTCTGCCTCGGCCACCAGGCTCAGGCCCCCGACCATGACCTCGATACCCGCGGCGTCCGGGGCATTGCCCAGCAACCAGTTGGCCCAGCCCAATGAAATCCAGTCCATGGCACCGCCCTGGGTGACTCCCAGATGACGCACACCCCGGCGCCCGCCATCCACCACCAGCGCCAGAGGACCGGCACGTTCCACCCTGAGTGTCATGAGCGGCCCTCCCCGTTGGGTCTCTCACTGCCAACGCCCGGCTGCGGCGTGGTATCTCCGCCCTGGGCCATGAAGGCTTCGCGATCGATGGCAACGAAGCGCACGCGATCGCCGGGACGAAACAGGGTGTAACCCTCGCGCTGGCGATCGAACAGCTTGACGGCGGTTCGTCCCAGCAGATTCCAGCCGCCTGGCGACGGTGCAGGATAGATGGCAGTCTGACGATCGGCGATGCCGACACTGCCTGCCGCCACCTTCTGGCGTGGTGTCTTCAGGCGCGGTGTGGCCATGGCTTCCTCGATCAGCCCCATGAAGCCGTAACCCGGCGCAAACCCCAGCGCGAAAACGCTGTAATCCCGCGCGGTATGTCGTTGAATCACTTCATTGATGTCGGTGCCGAGGCGCTCGGCAACCAGTGGCAGCTCCGGCCCGACTGAGACGTCATACCACACCGGAATCTCATGCAGCGTACCGGCCTCGCCGTCGCGGGGTTCCAGGCCCATCAGTGCCTGAGAGAGACGAGCACGCGCCTCGGGCAGCGCCAACTGCTTGATGTCAATCTGCACCAGCACCGTGGTGTAGGACGGCACCACCTCCAGCGCCAGCTCGCCCAGAGCATCCCGGATGCTGTCGACCGCCGCCAGTACCCAGGGCATATGGGCTTCATCGATTCGGTCGAAGAGACGCACGATCAGTGAGTCGAAAGCCACGGTTTCCAGCCGTGGCATCAGCGGGCTCCTGCTCACGCGCCCTCCAGTGCATCAAAGGCCTCGCGAATGGCACGAACCGCGGCCACCGAGCTTTCATTGTCACCGTGAACACAGAGCGTATCCGCAGCCAGTTGCAGCGGCCGGCCATTACGGGCGATGAGAGCTTCCCCCCGGGCCAGGGTCACGGCCTGCTGGACGATGGTGGCTTCATCATGGTGGACCGCATCCGGCTCGCGCCGAGACACCAGACGTCCTTCGCCGTCATAGGCGCGGTCGGCAAAGACCTCGAACCACAGCGTGATGCCCTCCTCCTGCGCCAGGTCGCGAAGGGCGCCGGTATCCGCCGTGGACATCACCAATAACGGCAACTCGGGATCGTAGGCCTTGACCGCGCGCATGGTGGCACGCAGCAGTGTCAGGTCCCGTGCCATATCGTTGTACAGGGCGCCATGGGGTTTGACATAGCTCACCCGAGTGCCTTCGGCCCGGCACACCGCATCCAGCGCACCAATCTGATAGAGCACCAGGTTCTCGGCTTCCTGCGGTGAGACCGCCAGGCTACGGCGGCCGAATCCGACCAGGTCGGGATAGGCAGGGTGGGCACCGACACGGACGTCATTGGCCACCGCGTACCCGACGGTGCGGCGCATCACGTCCGGATCACCGGCATGAAAACCACAGGCGATATTGGCGCAGTCGATGAAGGCCATGACATCGGCATCACGCCCCATCTGCCAGGCGCCGAAACTCTCGCCCACATCACAGTTAAGTAACGGAATCGTCATGGGAAATCCTCAATCGTTGTTGTATTTGATTCGTTGTTGCACTGGCCTGGACAGCCATTGCTCGACTCGATCATCGCCGAATTCAATCATTGATAACGAATCTATCGCTGTTGGCAGGCCCTCGTCCAACGCTGTTGCGCTGGAGTGAATTCGGATAAATCGTTGACGCCGATGGCAGTCCGGGCAAAGAATCACAGGGACTCTGACCAACAAAGCCACGATAACAGGAGAACCCTCATGGCCGTATCCGATCCCTTCCACCTTGCCATCCAGGTCCGTGATATCGAGGAAGCCCGCCAGTTCTACGGTGAGTTCCTCGGTTGCCCGGAAGGTCGCTCTTCCAACGCCTGGGTCGATTTCGATCTCTATGGCCACCAGTTTGTCTGCCACCTGAATCCGGCTCTCAAGGATGCGGCTGCCGCTGCTCACAAGAATCCGGTGGATGGCCACGGCGTACCGGTCCCCCACTTCGGAGTGGTACTGGAAATGGCTGCCTGGCAGGCGCTGGCCGACAAGCTCAAGTCTCACGGCGTCGAGTTCGAGATCGAACCCTATATCCGCTTCAAGGGCGAGCCCGGCGAACAGGCCACCATGTTCTTCAAAGATCCCTCCGGCAATGCGCTGGAATTCAAGGCCTTCAAGGATCGGGAGACGCAGTTGTTCAAGAAGGCATGAGGGTAAGCTGAGGGGTATCGTCATCCGCTGCTGCGTGGAGTTGCCTTTCAACTGTCCCTTGCACCAGGCTGAACTAACCTTTGCACCGGGCTGAAGGCAGCTGCTCCGAGTTGATGCGACACCTCTCGACTCATGGGGCCGGTGGAATAGATCCAGTAACGCCAATATCCAACAACAATACAGGAGCTTTCGACGATGACGATTTCCACGCCAACATCTCTGGCCACTGCCGTCGCCCTTGCGCTTGTCGCGGGGTCCGCCAACGCCGCGGACTGGAACCTGGCCACGCCCTACGGCGATGCCAGCTTCCATACGGTCAATACCAAACAGTTTGCCGAAGATGTCCGCGAGGCCACTGGCGGCGAGCTCAATATCAACGTGCACTCCGGTGGCTCGCTGATCAGCCATGGTGAGATCAAACCGTCGGTGCGACGTGGCACGGTGCAGGCAGGCGAGGTGTTCCTGTCGATTCTCTCCAACGAGTCCACCGTCTTCGAACTGGATACCCTACCGGGACTGGCCGGCAGCTACGATGAAGCCTGGCAACTGTGGCAGGCCAGCAAGCCTGCGGTGGAGATGCTCTTCGACCATCAGGGGTTGATGCCGCTATATGCGGTTCCCTGGCCGTCGCAGGGTATCTACACCGATTTCGAGCTCAATGACCCGGCCCAGTTCCAGGGGCTGCGAGTGCGTGCTCCCAACATCAATACCCAGCGTTTGACCGAGAATCTCGGCGGCCTGCCCACCGAAACCGAAGAGTCGGACATCCCCACCGCCTTCTCCACAGGACGCGTTGACGCCATGATCACCTCGGTCTCCACCGGCGAATCCATGGCGGCCTGGGACTATGTCAGTCACTTCAGCGATGCCAACCTGTGGATTCCCAAGAACATCGTGTTCGTCAACCGCCAAGCCTTCGAGAGCCTTGATGCGGATGTCCAGCAAGCGGTTCTCGATGCTGCAGAAGCCGCCGAGCAACGAGGCTGGGAGGCCAGCAAGGCCGACGCGGCCGGTAGCACCCAGGCGCTGACCGAACACGGCATCAGCATTTCGTCCCCCAACGAAGCGGTAGCCGGAGCCCTCCAGGCCGCTGGTGACGAGCTGTTCGAGGAATGGGAAAGCCGCGCAGACGCCGGCGCCAGACAGCTGGTCGAGAAATATCGCGCCTCGCTGCAGTAAACCATCGACTGTGAGTCACAAGCTACGAGCGGTTGGCGACTGAGCGCAGGATGTCGTCGCCTTCCGCTCCTGGCCAGTCGCTCGTAGTGAGTCGTTCGTAGAGAGGGCTTCCCCATGTCATTCCGTCTCATGCCGTTGTACCGCCTCGGCGGCCTTGGTGCCGCCATATCGATGGTGGCCATCTGTGGGCTGGTATCGCTACAGGTGCTGTTCCGCCTGGTCGATGCCCTGCTGGTACTGTTCGGCAGCTCGCGGCTGGGCATCGAGGTCACGGGAGTCTCCGAGCTGGCCTCCTTTCTGCTGGTCGGCGCCACCTTTCTCGGCATGGCCTACACCTTCACCCATCACGCCCATATCCGTATGTCGCTGGTCATCCAACGGCTACCGGCAGCGATCCGGGCCTTCACGGAGCTGTTCTGTCTACTGGTCGCCACCGCGCTGAACCTGCTGTTGTGTGTTTCGCTGTGGGCGCTCATGCGGGAGAGCATTGAGTTCAATGATGTCTCCTCGGGCCTGCTGGCGATTCCGATCTGGATCCCCCAACTGGTGCTGTTGATCGGTATGGCACTGATGAACCTGGCCCTGCTGGAAGCACTGTGGATGACCGCAAGAACGGCCTTTACCTCGCCTTCCAGTTACCAGCCAGCGGATGACGACACCTCTGCTGGACATTGATTACACCGCTGCTGGACATTGATTGCACCGCTGGATATTGACGCCCATGAATGAGCTGCCGCGAGACCTGACCCCATGCTTGTGATCAGTATCGTTACCCTTGTTGCCCTGGCCGTGCTGCTCGGCAGCGGCGTCTGGATCGCCTATGCTCTGCTGGGGACCGGCTGGCTGGTGCTGAGCCTGTTCTTCCCGCTGGCACCGGGGCCGATTCTGGCCTCGGATTTCTGGGGCGCCAGTTATGGCTGGGATCTCACCGCCCTGCCGATGTTCGTCTGGATGGGCGAGATCCTGTTTCGCTCCGGACTGGCCAACAACATGTTCCGGGCACTCTCGCCCTGGTTGGGCCGCGTGCCGGGCCGACTGCTGCATTCCAATATCATCGGTAGTGGTCTGTTTGCCGCCGTGTGCGGGTCCTCGGCGGCGACCTGCGCCACCGTCGGCAAGATGACGTTGCCGGAGCTGAAGAGCCGCAACTACGACGAACAATTGGCCATCGGTACCCTGGCCAGTGCCTCGACGCTCGGCCTGTTGATCCCACCCTCGATCATGATGATCGTCTACGGCGTGGTCACCGAGCAGTCGATCTCGCGGCTGTTCATCGCCGGTGTCGGACCCGGCATCATGCTGCTGGGGCTGTTCATGGCCTATGTCATCGGCTGGTCGGTGCTGGTCGGTGAGCGCAAGGGTCTGGCCGGTCGTCATGAAGGCCATACGCCATTGACCACGAAACTGCGTGGCAGCCTGGAACTGCTGCCCCTGCTGGCCCTGATCGGTGGAATTCTTGGCAGTATCTACGGCGGCCTGGCCTCGCCCACCGAAGCGGCGGCTTCCGGGGTTGTACTGTCGATGCTGATTGCTCGGTTCAACGGGCATTTCAGCTGGCATACCTTCAAGGAAGCGCTGTTCGCTGCCGTGCGCACCTCCTGCATGATCGCCTTCATCATCGCAGGCGCATCCTTTCTGTCCTCGGCGATGAGTTTCACCCAGTTGCCGATGGATCTCGCCGAGCAGATCGGTGCCCTGGGATTGTCGCCGATGGCCCTGCTGGTGGTGCTGACGCTGTTCCTGCTGGTACTTGGCTGCTTCCTCGATGGCATCTCGCTGATTCTGCTGGTGACCTCGATCATCATGCCGGTTATCGAAGTGGCTGGTTTCGACCTGATCTGGTTCGGTATCTATCTAGTGATCGTCGTCGAGATGTCGCAGATCACGCCACCGGTCGGCTTCAACCTGTTCGTGATCCAGAGTCTGACCGGACGCGACATCATGTACATCACCCGGGCAACCATTCCTTTCTTCCTGCTGATGCTGGTGGCCATCGCCCTGATGTATGCCTTCCCTGGCATCGCGACCTGGCTGCCCCAGGCGATGAATTGAGCCGGGCCCTCGGCCCGGCAGGGAACCGGTCGCAGTTCCTATTGCAGTGGCAGCTCCTGTGGTTCGACCAGTTCCCCGGTCTGCACACGCCACTGGGCCGCGTAGCGACCATCTCGAGCCAGCAGCTCATCATGCCGTCCCTGCTCGACCACCCGGCCATGCTCCAGCACCAGGATGCTATCGGCGTGCACGATGGTCGAAAGCCGGTGGGCGATCATGATCACGGTACGTTCGCTGCCGATGCGTGCCAGAGAGCGCTGGATGGCAGCTTCGGTCTCGTTGTCGACGGCGCTGGTGGCTTCATCGAGCACCAGTATCGGTGGGTCCTTGAGCAATGCCCGTGCCAATGACAGACGCTGTCGCTGACCACCGGAGAGCCGCACACCCCGCTCGCCGACCAGGGTTTCCAGCCCCTCGGGCAGACGTTCGATGAAGTCCCATGCCTCGGCGGTGCGAGCCGCCGCGATCACTTCGTCATCGCTGGCCTCGGGTCGCGCATAGGCGATGTTGTCACGGATGCTGCCCTCGAACAGATACACATCCTGACTGACCAGGCCAATCGCCTGGCGCAGCTCGCTCTGACGCAACTGCTTGATTTCCATTCCGTCGAGACAGACGTCACCGCTATCCGGGTCATGGAAGCGCAACAACAGCTTGATCAGCGTCGACTTGCCCGAGCCGGTTGCACCGACCAGCGCCAGCGTGCTGCCGGCCGCCACCTGCAGATCGATCCCGTCGATGCCGGCACCGGTACCGGTACCGGTACCGGGATAGTGGAAGCTGACAGCACGGAAACTCACTTCACCGCGCACCGGCTGCGGCAATGCCTGGTCGCCGTCATCGCTGACACGAATCGGTGTGGCGATCAGGTCGAGGATGCGCCTGGTGCTGGCCATGGCGCGTTCGAACAGGTCGATGACCTGAGCCAATCCGGTCAATGGCCACAGCAGCCGCTGGGTAAGAAATACCAGCACGCCATAGGCGCCGACGTTGAGATCACCACGCAGGGCCATCATGCCACCGACCGTAAAGGTCGCCAGAAAGCCGGTGAGGATGGCCATGCGAATCACCGGAATGAACGCTGAACTGATGCGTATCGCCTGACGATTGGCTTCGACATAGGCTTCGCTGTCCTCACGCAGACGCTGTGCCTCGCGGTGTTCAGCGGTAAAGCTCTTGATGGTGGCAATGCCCTGCAGGTTGTTCGACAGACGGCTGGACAGCACGCCGACCTTCTCACGCACATCGGCATACAGCGGAGCAGCCTTGCGCTGGAAAACGAAGGCCCCCCACAGGATCAATGGGATCGGCGTAAAGGCCAGCAGCGCGATCAACGGCGACAACACCACAAAGACGGCGCCCACCGCGACCACGGTTACGGCCACCTGCACCATGGAGTTGGCGCCACCATCGAGGAAGCGCTCGAGCTGGTTCACGTCATCGTTCATGGTCGCCACCAGTGTCCCACTGGAGTGGCTCTCGAAGAAGCCCATGTCGAGACGCTGGACGTGCTCATAGGCGTCCTGGCGCAGGTCGGACTGCAGCCGCTGCGCCAGGTTGCGCCATAGAATCTGATAGAGATATTCGAAGATCGATTCGCCCGCCCAGATCAGGAAGGTCAGCACGCCGAGCATGATGATCTGCGAGTGCGCTGACTCGAAGCCCAGCCGTGCGACGAAACTCTGCTCCTGATTGACCACCACATCTATGGCCACACCGATGAGGATTTCCGGCGCAATATCGAACAGCTTGTTGATGACGGAACAGCAGGTCGCGGCAATGATGGTTCGGCGATAGCCACGGGCATAGCGCAGCAGGCGTCCCAGCGCCTGAAGACTCCCGGAAGTGGACATGGGGCGGAGCTTCCTGAGCAAGAGAATGGTTATCAGCGGGCTCAACGACAAACCGCGGCCCCGTCTCCGGGGCCGCGGTTCGCAAGGCGGTCAAGCCGCCAACGAAGGATACTGCAGCAGCAGTATCAGTCGGCTATCGCTCAGGCAGTGGCCGCCTGGTAACGACGCTCGACTTCGTCCCAGTCGACCACGTTGAAGAACGCGGCGATGTAGTCAGGACGCTTGTTCTGGTACTTCAGGTAGTAGGCGTGCTCCCACACGTCCAGACCCAGCACCGGCGTGTTGCCGTTCATCAGCGGGCTGTCCTGGTTGAGAGAGTTCTCGACCACCAGCTTGCCGTTGGCGTCGACACTCAGCCACGCCCAGCCGGAACCGAAGCGAGTCAGGGCCGCCTTGGTGAAGGCTTCCTTGAATGCCTCGAAGCCACCCAGTTCGCTTTCGATGGCTTCCGCCACCTTGCCCTTCGGCTGGCCACCACCGTTCGGCGACATGACGGTCCAGAAGAAGGAGTGGTTGGAGTGACCGCCACCGTTGTTGATCACCGCCTGGCGCTTGTCGGCCGGCACGCGATCCAGGTTGGCCACCAGTTCGTCAACCGGAACGTCCTCGAGGCCAGTGCCTTCCAGGGTAGCGTTGAGGTTGTTGATGTAGGTCTGATGGTGACGCGAATAGTGGATCTCCATGGTCATCGCATCGATGGAGGGTTCCAGTGCGTCGTAGGCATAGGGTAGATCGGGCAGTGTGTGTGCCATGGTGATACCTCCTTCCGTGTCGGATATTGTTCTGGTGGCGAGGGCAAAAGAACTCAACCCCGGCCGCCAGCTGGCTTGATAACGGGAAACATACTATCTACAGAAAAGACAAGACACTATAGGAAAGACAAGACATTCTCGCTACAGCTGTCGGGAAACCTCTGACAGGTACCGCCGGTCAAGGCAGCCTGAACAATCCATCTATTCTATCCGCCTGTTCTATCTGCTGCTTGCCTGGTTCGTCAATATGCTGTGCCGCTCATATTTCATCTCTCTACCTTGTCACTTCTGTGCCGGACATTTCAAGCATACACCGTATCGCAGCGCGACCCTGCCATCGGCCACGGCGGATTGACAACCAGAGCAAAATTGATAACCATTCCTATCTATTTTCCTGTTACCCTGCCGTCGAGATTCTTCGGCAGCGCCATATGGAGCCCGGAATGTTCGAACTTCAGGCTGCGACCTTCGCGGTCCAGGGCAGAACCTTGTTGCACCCCACCAGCCTCGGATTCGAGGCCGGCAAGGTTCACGGCCTGATCGGACACAACGGCTCCGGGAAGTCGACGCTACTCAAGCTCCTTGCCCAACAGCAGCCTGCCAGCAGCGGACGCGTCTGCTTCAACGGTCGTCCCCTCTCGGACTGGGGGCGTCGTGCCTTCGCCCGGGAAGTCGCCTATCTCCCCCAGCATCTGCCCAGCGCCGAAAGTCTGACCTGCCGTGAGCTGATCGGCTTCGGTCGCTATCCGTGGAAAGGACTGCTCGGGCGCTCCAACCGTGACGACGCGGAACATATCGAACGCGCCATGGCGCTGACCCATACCGAGGCTTTTGCCGACCGTCTGGTTGACACTCTTTCCGGCGGCGAACGCACCAGAGTCTGGCTGGCCATGCTGCTGGCCCAGGGCAGTCGCCTGCTGCTGCTCGATGAACCCCTTGCAGCACTGGATATTGCCCATCAGGTCGAGGTCATGTCGCTGGTGCGCACTCTGACCCATGAACTGGGGCTCGGCGTCATCATCGTACTGCACGACATCAACATGGCATCGCGCTACTGCGATCATCTAGTGGCACTGCACAGCGGCAAGGTCATTGCCGAAGGTGGGCCGGACAAGCTGATGCACAGCGATCTGCTCGAGAACATCTACGGCATTCCCATGCAGGTCATGCCGCACCCGGGTGGCCAGCACCAGGTGGCACTGGTTCACTGATGGAGCCTGATCCGTCCTCTCCCATGTTTCGCATTTCCTCTACTCTGGCCCACCCCTCCATGTACAAGGTCTCGCATTCTTCGCTCGCACGGCTCCCTCTCATAGTGGGCAGGCTGACAGTGGTCATTATGCTGGCGGATGCTCTGTCCATCGGTAACGCTCTGGCGACACCCCGTATCGCCAGTCTCGACTGGACCCTCGCCGAAACGCTGGTGGCACTCGATGCACCGCCCCAGTCACTGGCCCAGATCGATGATTATGTTGCCTGGGTGGGCGAAGACGTCCCCGACAGCGTCACGGACCTCGGGCTGCGCACGCAACCCAACATGGAACTGCTGGCCTCTCTGCAGCCGGACGAGATCATCATCTCGCCCATGTTCAGCAACCTGGAACCGTTACTGTCGGAAATCGCCCCAGTGAGGACTTACTCACTCTATACCCCTGGTACAGAGGTGTGGCCGGAGTTGCAGAGCCTGACGCGACAGTTGGGTGAGTTGAGCGGCCATCAGACCGAAGCGGAACAACTGATTGCGGCTACCGATGCACGCATGGATGAGCTCTCAGCCCTTGTCCCGCATGACACCAGGCCGCTGATTGCCGTGCAGTTCATGGACGCCCGCCATGTCCGCGTGTTCGGTGCCGGCTCACTGTTCGTGGCTGTCATGGAACAACTCGGCCTGGACAACGCCTGGCAGGAGACAACCAATGCCTGGGGCTTCACCCTGGTGGGCATCGAGCACCTGGCGTCCCTCGACGAGGCCCGACTGGTGGTAGTTGAGCCTCTACCGGCAGGTGTCAGCGAGGCGCTGGAGGCCAGTGGCCTGTGGCAGCACCTCGGCAGTGTGAAGCGCGGTGATGTCCTCACCCTGCCCCCGGTGTGGAGCTTCGGTAGCCTACCTTCAGCAACCCGTTTTGCCGAAACTCTGGTGAGTGCCATCACCGCCAACGAGACCGCCAACGAGAGTGCAGAGGCAAGCACAGAAAGGGACAGCACAGAAGGAGCAAGCGCCGATGCAGGCCACTGACCGCATGCTGACACCGGCCCGCACCACCCTGCTGCTGCTGGTGCTATGCCTCACCTGTGGCTGGCTGACGTTGACCTCGCTGGGCGGTATCGGCGCTGCGCTGGACAACCTGGTATCTCTGAGTTCATCCGGCGCGGAATCGCTGGTGCTGCATTACAGCTGGTGGCCACGCCTGGCAATGTCGCTGTTGGCCGGTGGAGGACTGGGGCTGGCTGGCGTGCTGATGCAGCAGGTGCTGCGTAACCCGCTGGCCTCGCCGACCACCCTCGGCGTCGCCAGTGGTGCCAATCTGGCACTGATGATGGCCACACTGCTGGCTCCGGGCCTGCTGGTTCTGGGCCGCGAGTGGGTGGCACTGGCTGGTGGTGCTGCCGCCATGGCACTGGTTTTCGCGCTCAGTTGGCGACGCCTGACGCCTGGTGTCGTGGTGCTGGCGGGGCTGGTGGTCAACCTGTACTTCGGTGCCATCAGTGTGGTGACGCTGCTGTTTCACCAGGAAGAGCTCAAGGGGCTGCTGGTGTGGGGTGCCGGCTCCATGGCCCAGAACGGCTGGGACAACGTCAGTTACCTGCTGCCACGCCTTGTCATCGCAGGTGCCGCCGCTATCTGGCTGACGCGTCCATTGGCATTGCTCGAGCTGGATGATGCCAGTGCGCGCAGTCTCGGCGTGTCACTGCGTTTCCTGCGTCTGTCCGGACTTGGCGTGGCGATATTCCTGACCGGTGCCGTGGTAGGTAGCGTTGGTGTGATTGGCTTTATCGGCCTCGCCGCCCCCAATATCGCCCGTATGGCGGGTGCTCGCCGACTTGGCCAGCGCCTGTGGTGGTCAATCATCATCGGTGCCCTGTTACTGGCAACGGCCGATCTGCTGCTGCAGAAGCTCGCTGGCCAGGCGGCGGCATTGATTCCCACCGGTGCCACCACCGCCATCCTTGGCGCCCCCTTGTTGCTGTGGCTGATCCCGCGCCTGCGCCTGACCCAGGGCCGCCCTCCCGTTCAAGCTCCGTCACTGGGGCCTCGTCATCCGCTGCCATGGCGCCGACTGCTGACCTTTGGACTGGCGCTGATGGTCGTTGTGTTGATCGCCTTGATGGCCGGACACACCGCCGAGCACGGCGATGCCCAGTGGTCGCTGACGCTGATGCCCGAGGTACTGGAGTGGCGTTGGCCACGCCTGCTGGCCGCCGCCGGCAGTGGCATTCTGCTGGCCATTGCCGGCACCCTGATCCAGCGAATCACGGCCAACCCCATGGCCAGCCCCGAACTGTTGGGCATCAGCGGTGGCGCTGCCATCGCGCTGATGATCACGGTATTTATCGTCCCGGGGCCCGGCAATCTGCTGTTGGTAAGTGCTGGCACACTTGGCGCCCTTGTCACACTGCTGGTGCTGGTGTTGCTCAACCGCCGCAGCGGCTTCCAGCCTGAGCGTCTGCTGCTGTGCGGTGTGGCCATTACCGCTATATTCGATGGCGTACGTGCCATCGCTCTGGCCGGTGGCGACCCTCGTGGCCAGCAGGTCATCGCCTGGCTGTCCGGTTCCACCTACTACGTCGACTCCAGTTCGTCGCTGGTGGTCATCGGTCTGGCTCTGATCGCGGCGCTGGTGGCTCTGCCCCTGGCTCGCTGGCTGGACATCCTGCCATTGGGAGCGGCAACCTCTCGCGCCCTGGGTATCGATGTCGAGCGTGCACGCCTCGGCCTGCTGGCACTGGTGGCGCTGTTGACCGCCTGTGCCACTCTGGTGGTCGGGCCACTGTCGTTCGTCGGTCTACTGGCACCGCACATGACCCGCATGCTCGGGCTGTCGCGAGCCCGCTTCCACCTGCTGGGCGCTGCCCTGCTGGGCGCACTGTTGATGGTCTTCGCCGACTGGCTGGGCCGTCAGTTGATGTTCCCCCAGGAGATCCCGGCAGGCTTGATGGCATCGATCATCGGCGGCAGTTACTTCATGTGGGGGTTGAGTAGGCGCTGACGCAGCCTCCAGCCTCGAAAAACAACGTTGCTCCGATAGTGAACAGCCGCCACCATGGAACCTCCATCACCCGAGTCTCCCTGGATGAACGAATCCCATCAACGTATTGCCTTTGGCGGCAGCTGTTACTGGTGCATGGAGGCAGTCTTCCAGTCCCTGCTTGGCGTCGAGAAGGTCGAGCAGGGGTTCGTCGCCAGCCACGATGAACATCACGCTGAAACGGACTTCTCCGAGGCAGTGATCGTTCACTTCGATCCGGTACATATCCCGTTGGCGGTGCTTGTCGAGATCCATCTACATACCCATCACTGTACTGCCGAACACTCCCGGCGCGAGCGCTATCGGTCGGCGGTATATGTCTTCGATCAACAACAGAGTATCGACGCACAGCGGATTCTCGCTGAACGACAGGCGGACTTCGATGCGCCCCTGGTGACACGGGTACTGCCCTTCGCGGCCTTCCGACCCTCGGAGCAGCAGTATCATGATTACTTCTACCGCAATCCCCAGCGCCCTTTCTGCGAACGCTGGATAGCTCCCAAACTGCGTGTGCTGTTGCAGAAATTCAGCCAGCAGACCGACCAGCAGCGCCTGAAACAGGCCGGGATTGATACCTCAGGGAAACAGCGCCAAGACACGGAACAGCGCTAAGCCATAAACAATATCGCCCGGCACAAGCCGGGCGATAAATACATCAGTCAGCGCTGATCAGAAACGGTGGTCAAAAACGATAGGTCAGACTGCCGATCACACTGCGCGACTCACCGTAGTAGCACCAGTAATCGCACCCAGCAACATAGTCCTCATCGGTCAAGTTATTGACGTTGACTTGAGCCGTCCAGTTTGGAGTGATGTCGTAACGCACCTTGGCATCAACCAGAGTGTAGTTGTCTACCTTGGTGTCAGAGTACTGTGGGCTATCAACCGACTCGCCGACATAACGAACGCCCCCTCCAACATTGAGGCCGTGCAATGCACCATTGAAGGAATAATCCATCCAGACCGAAGCCTGGTTGCGCGGAACCAGGCCGGCACGCAGGTCCTTGAGATCACTTTCGGAGCCGATGTCAACGCGGACATCCGTATAGGTGTAGGCTGCTGTCAGCTTGAGATTATCGGTCAAATAACCAATCCCCTCAAGCTCGAAACCCCGCGAATGCCGTTCACCACCCTGACGATTGCTCGACTCACCACTGGTATAAAGCGTGTCGCTTTCCTTGAGGTCAAACACAGCTGCCGTCATATACCCATCAAGCCAATCTGGCGCATATTTCACCCCCAGCTCCCACTGCTCGCCTTCACTGGGTGCATATGCATTGCCATCTGGGTCACTGCCGATGTTCGTGATAAATGACTCACTGTAACTCAGGTATGGAGAGATTCCGTAATCACCGAGATACATAACACCTGCGGAAAATGACGTGTTACTGGCATCACTATCCTGGCTCCCGGCGCCTTTCTGGCGATTGGTAATATCCACACTGTCGTGACGAACTCCAGCAAGGAAGATCCAGCGATCATCAAGGCGTAACTGGTTCTGGGCATACACCCCAACCTGTTCTTTTCCCTCCTCGTGCTCGGTACCGGCGTTTCGATCCGCAGGCACATAGTTCCCATGCTGTGGGTCAAATATATCGACAGGCCCAATAGAACCAGCAAAATCGTACTTGTCGTAATTTATATCCAAGTACTGATAATCCAGCCCCAGCAGCAACGTATTCTCGGTACGATCCGTGTACCAGCGACCTATCGCTCGGTTATCGACAGTAAAAGCTTCATAGTCGCCATCACGATAAGTCAAGCCGCGCGCGGCATTGCGTTCATCCTGCATATAGGACACATATACATCTCGCTCAAGCAAGTCGAGCTGGCTGTAACGCAGGTTCTGCAACAAGTCCCAATTATCATTCAGGCGATGGGTCAGCTCGTAACCCAATGCCCACTGCTCATGCTCCTGGCGCTCGTAATCCGGCTCACCGAGATTATCCTCGGGATCCACATGACCAAAGGGCGTATCGTCGACGGTGCCATACGGAAGCCTGAAGCCATTTGTCGGCGTACCGTGATCCTTGAGGTAACTCGCAAGGAAGGTAATGGTGGTGTCGTCATTGATATCCCAGGCCAGACTCGGAGCCCAGTACACTCGCTCATTATCGGTGTCATTGATTTCACCGTCTTCAGAGCGGAACAACCCCACCACACGATAACGAACATCTCCGCTCTCGGTCAGCGGGCCCGAGGTGTCCACGCCCACCTGTTCATGATCATTGGTGCCATACTGCAGCTCAATCAAGCTTTGCTGTTCGTCCGTTGGGCGCTTGCTGACAGCATTGATAACGCCGCCAGGAGGTGCCTCGCCGTATAGAATCGACGCTGGCCCCTTGAGTAGCTCGACACTTTCCAGGCCGAATGGCTCGGTACTCCACCAGAAATACCCACCTTCACGGAACTGTCGTAAGCCATCCTGATAGGTAGAACCGTTGGCATCGAAGCCTCGAATGAAGAACCAGTCAGCCTTGTTGTCCTGGCCATAGGGTTGAGACAGCACTCCACTCCGATACCGGAAGGTCTCGTCGTACTTGTTGACCGCATGGTCATCAAGTTCACCCCGTGTCACGACAGATGTCGAACGAGGCGTCTCCAGTACCGGAGTCTCTACCTTCAGTGCCGTGGCGGATACCACCATGGTCTGGGTATCGACGTCGGCGACGTCTTCGGACTGGGCAACAGCAGCAGGAGCAAGGCCAGCCAGGGAGAGTCCCAGGCCACAGCGAACTGCCACCGCCAGTGGCGACAACTTCAGGAATGGAGATGAGCAGATCATGATGTTCTTGTCTCGGATTGCGAATGTAATGGGAGCAGGCAAGGTCAATGCATATCGGAAGATGCAGACTGCATGCTAATCATTAACATTTGTAAACGCAATCGAGGCAAAATCTTGTCCGCCCGGCGTATGTTGCCTACCTTTCAACCTTAATCGCCAATATTATTCCTTATTTTCAGTAACATAGTTACACTCAGCGTCAAAAGCCTGAACAGGTGCAAGCAGCAACGATGTTTGACAATGGTGCCTCAAGATACCTTTTCCTGATCAGGCACAATTGTCCGGGTAGCTCCGCGACACTCAGATCTTGTCCAGACGCGCTACCGCATCGAGACTGACTTCATCTCGGAGGGCTCCCGTCAATTCGAAGAGTTTGCCGTTGCGCATCTCGAGTAGACGGTCGGCATGCTGGAAGTAGTGATCGTCATGGCTGATGGCGAGGATGGTTTTGCCCATCTGCTGCAGGCGTGGCAATAGATCGCGATAGAAGACACGTCGAAACTGTGGATCCTGGTCCGCCGCCCACTCGTCCAGCAACAGAATGTCGCGCTGCTCGGCTACCGCCATCAACAACGCCAGGCGCTTGCGCTGCCCCTGGGATAACTCCGGGTTGGTGACTCGCTGCCCATCGAAATGGAGTTTCTCGCGCATGGCAAGATACTCGAGCCAATCCTCCACCAGGCGTGGATCAGCCTGACCACCGTCCTGACCGATCAACTGGTCGAACTGATGGAAGTCGGTGAATACCGCCGAAAAGCGCTGCCGCCAGGCGCAGAGCTGTTCGTCACTTACCGGCTTGCCATCGAGATGGATTTCACCACTCTCCGGACGGTAGAGCCCGGTCAGCAACCGCGCCAGCGTCGACTTGCCACTGCCGTTACCGCCGATCAGGAACACCAGTTCACCACGACGCAACACCAGGTCGATGGGGCCGACACGGAATCCTTCTCTGCCCGCTTTTCCACCAACTTCTCCACCAACTTCTCCACCCACTCCCCTGCCGACATCACTGGTACCATATTGGAAACACACGTTTTCCAGCGACAACGTCTGCCAGTCTCCCGGCAAGGCTTCCTGTATATGGAAGGCGTCGTCATGCTCGGCGAGTTGCAGTTGGTGCAATTTGTTGAAGGCCACCTGAGCGCTCAACAGCGTCGGCAGCGCCCCCACCGCCTGAAGCAGTGGTGTACGCAGAAACAGCAGTGTCAGTGAGTAGGTGGCTGCCACCCCAGTGGTCGCCCAGCCCAGGCCATTGGCAAGAAAGAACACGATGCCGATGGCACCGAGCATCATGATGTTCGACCAGTTGACGGCACTCAGATGGTAGGTATCGGCACGCACCACCTGATCACGGTAGTCCCGGGCGTTGCCGATGAAGGACTCCTCGAACAGGCGGCGTGCGCGGCCACGATTAAGCGCCAGTTCCTTGCGACCATGGATGACAGACTCATAATCGCGATACAGCCGCTCCTCAGCCTCACGCACCCGGGCGAGATGTCGGTAGACCCTGGATACCAGCAACGAACCACCGATAATGGTGATCGCCACCCATAAGGAGGTGACCAGCAATAGCGAAGGCGATAACCAGCCCAGATAGAGCGCCGAACCGATCGTCAGAATGATGCCCTGAACCAGCTCCGGTAGTCTCACGAAGGCAATGGTGATATTGCGTACATCGCTGGACAGGCTGGTCAGCAGTTCGGCGCTGCCCAACCGCTCGAGGCGTTCGATATCGGTATCGAGGATACGCTTCACCAGGCGTCCACGCAGGCCGAAGACGAAATGATGGCCAAGCAGGGTCAGAGCCAACTGTGATGCGAGGGTCACCACCAATAGCGCGAGGATGACACCGAGAAACTCCGGCAACACTCCCATCGGACCGCCCACGTTCTCGATCAGTCGACGGTTGATGAAGGCAATGGCACCGATGCCCAGCGCCGCACTGGCCAGACTGAGGACCATCACTCCAATGAAGGGCCAGCGGTAGTATCGATAGACGACAGACAACAATTCCAAGAGCATACCTCGTCAGACCAGCACCATTCTGCACCGCGCGCCTGATGTGATCCGGATCAATGACAGATGCGGCGCAGCATTGTCTCGCAGCCCACCAGCAATGAAAAGCTTTCTCACCTGTTCATCCTCTTGCTGACGTGACATGAAATCCAGCAGGGAAAGGAGCTCGCTACCGCACAGCGGGAGAGGAACTCTCGACAGGTAATGGTATCTACTGCAGCATGCCTTTTGCGGGACTTCATTCCATGTGGAAAGGGAAGTACTTAAAAAGGAAAGCACCAGGGAAAAACGCCAGGGAAAGCCGTTACCGTCAGCGATGACAGGCGGCCCCATACAGATAACAAGGAGCCACACCCATGAAGACTTCTCTCAAGCTCACCTCCGGCAGTATCGGTAGCGCACTGCTCATCAGCGGTCTTTTCATCAACGGTGCCGCAATGGCCGCCGATGATGGCGCCCATCAAGGGCTTTACTCCGCCGATGAGCTGATCGGCGCCGATGTCTTTGCCGCCGATAACCATGGAGAGGCAGCCGCTGAAGTCGAGGATGTATTGTTCGACAATGACATGCAGCTGGCCGCACTGGTGGTGGAGAGCGGAAGCCTGCTCAATGCCGGCCATCGCCTGTATGTCATCGAGACCGGTAACTTCCGTGTCGAAACGCACAATGGCAACAGCCTCGACAACATCGAGTACGAGGTCTATCTGAACCTCAACCAGGACCAGGTCAGCGAGCAGCCGGAATACACCGACACCTGGTGGAACAACACCAAGAATGATCTGAACCAGGCCTGGCAGAGCACTCAGGAAGGTGCCCAGAGTGCATGGCAGGCAACGAAGGAAGCCACCTCCAATGCGCTGGACTCCGCCGGCAGCACCATGCAGGATCTCGGTAACAAGATTCAGGGATCCACCGACGACGCCGAGAACGTAGACAGTTCCATGAGCGAAGACAGCACCGAAAACACCGCGAACTGAGCCGTGATGCTTGATCAGGCTTGATCTACGAGCCCTCCTCTGGAGGGCTCGTAGCGTTTCATCTGACCAGGTTCATCACTGTACGCGCCCCAGCCCGGCCAACAACGGCTTGCCGGTCACTGGATCCTCTACCAGGGTGCAATCGACGTCATACAGCTCGCGTACCAGTTGTGAAGTGACGACCTCGCCCGGACTACCCTCGGCCACAATCTGTCCGCCTCTCATCGCGACCAGGTGGTCTGCATAGCGACAGGCGCTGGTCAGATCATGCACCACCATGACAATGGTGCGCCCCTCCCCGACCAGCTTGCGCAGCAGTTCAAAGACCTCCAACTGGTGTCCCAGATCCAGTGCCGAAGTCGGCTCATCGAGCAGGATGACCGGCGTCTGCTGGGCGATGGTCATGGCAATCCAGGCTCGCTGCCGCTGACCACCAGACAGTGTATCCAGACTGCGATCGGCCAGACTCTCCAGGCCTGCCGCTGCCAGCGCCTCGGCCACCACCCGTTGATCCTCTTCACTCCACTGTTGCCACCAGGCCTGATGTGGCTGGCGGCCGAAGCGAATCAAGTCGGTGACGGTCAAGCCTTCCGGCGCCAGTGCTTCCTGAGGCAACAAGGCAACTCTGGTGGCCAGCTCCGCCGACGGCAATCCACGAATATCGCGACCATCAAGCAACACTCGTCCCGCCGCTGGTGCATGTAGACGCGCCAGGCCCGCCAGCAGTGTCGACTTACCGCAACCATTGGGGCCGACGATGGCGGTCAACTGGCCACTGGGCAGGCCCAACTGCAATTCCTCGATAACGGTATAGCGACCGTGCCGCAGCGTCAGCGCCTCCACCTCATAGGGCAGGCAAGGCACGTTGCTGTCGGGCAACGGCTGCGCTTCAAGACTCGAGGGATTATTCATGTTCTGATTACCTTGACTAGGGTTATCCTGGCCCTGGGTTATCTTGACCAAGGGTATCTTGATCGCGTTATCTCGACCCGGAAGAACGCAGCAGAATCCACAACAACCAGGGGCCTCCCACCACTGCCGTGACGATACCCACTGGAAGTTCCAGCGGCGCGAGCAGCAACCGGCCGCACAGGTCTGCCAGCACCATCACCAGCGCCCCGGCCAGCGCCGAGCCCAGAACCGGCACCTGACGCGGCGAACCCAGCGAGCGCGCAATTTCCGGGCCGATCAAGCTGACCATGCCCACTGGTCCTGCCACCGCCACAGCAAGCCCCGTCAGCACCACCGACGTCGCCAGTACCTGAAAGCGACGCCGCCGCATGGGCACGCCCAGACTCATCGCCACCGCGTCGGAAAATCGCATCAAACCAAGCGAACGAGCCAGCCACAGTGACAATGGCATCCCCAACACCAGCCCGATCAGCAGCACCAGGGTCGCGTTGGGCGGACGACTGTTGAGGCTGCCCACCGTCCAGGGCCAGGCGGCATTGGCCAGGTCAATCGCCGAACGCGCCAGCATCAACTGGGTCAGGGCGGCAAACACAGCACCGACACCGATACCTGCCACAATGAAACGATAGCCGCGAGCGCCACCACCCACGGACAGACCAAAGGTGATGACCGCAGCAGTCGTCGCCCCGGCCAGCGCCATGGCCGAGGGAGCCAGACTCAGCCCCACCCCGACCACCGAGGCCACGGCAAAGGCCGTGGCGCCGTTGTCGATACCGATGATGCCAGGGGTCGCCAGACGGTTGCGGGCAAGAGTCTGCATCAGACAACCAGCCACAGCAAAGGCCGCACCAGTCGCTACTGCAGCCACCAGCCGCGGCAGACGCAGTTGCTCGACCACAAAACGCGGCATGGCCTCGCCTTCGCCGAGGATCATCTGCCATAACGCCGCTGGGGCGATCGGTACATTACCCAGACACAGATAGGTCCCACTCGCCACCAGTAACGCCAGCAGCAATACCAACAGAGCCAGGACATCGCGGCGGTCGATCAGCACACTGAAGCGACCCTGGCGCCACCACCAGTATCCTCGGGGCGCGGTAACCCTGTCCTTCAACCTGTGGTCTGACGGAAGACGAGAGCCTGACTGGGGCATGGCGGAAGAACTTCGCTCAATCATCGATTCAGGGCTCATGGCTCACAATTCAGGACAGGGTGGGTAGGCGTCGAGCACGCACAACTGCAATAAGTACCGGGGCACCGCAGATCGCCGTCAGCACACCAAGTGGCAACTCGGAGGGCGCAACCAGACAGCGCGACAGGATATCGGCCAGCAGCACCAGCAAGGGGCCAAGGGGCAGGCACAGCCACAGGGTACGGCGCAGGTCCGGTCCGCACAGTGAACGTGCCAGAAAAGGCACGACCAGTCCGACAAAGGCAATCGGTCCAGCAATCGCTGTTGCACCGCCGACCAGCAGCGCCACGATGATGACCGCCAACAGCCGCAGTCGTCCGGGGTGATGCCCCAGCCCGGCACTGGCTCGCTCGCCCAACGCCAGACTCGACAGCGGGCGTACCAGTGCCAGTAATACCAGCCCGGCCAACGCCATGCTCGGCAGTACTGCCAGCAGGTCATCAACACGTCGACCGGCGAGGCTGCCGACCACCCAGAAACGGATCTCATCTGCGGCGCGCTGATCCATCAGCAGCAGCAATGATGTCAGAGCCGCCAGCAGGCTGGAGAACGCCGCCCCCGCCAGCACCAGACGAATCGGGTCATTACCGACGCCGCGCAACCGTGTCACGCTCAGCACACAGGCACAACCCAGCAAGGCCCCCAACTGGGCCATGCCCACGCGCAGCTCCATCATACTGGCGCCCAGCGACAGCATGATCGCGACGGCCAACGCACTCCCGGCGCTGACCCCCAGCAAGCCGGGCTCGGCGAGTGGGTTACGCGATATCGCCTGCAACAGCGCACCGGATATCGCCAGCGCCATGCCGACGGCCAGGCCGACCAGAGTCCGCGGCAGACGCAGGCTCCATACGGTAAAGGCAGCATCGGCATCCTCGGCCCTGAACAGCACCATCAGTGACCGCCACACACCAACGTCGCCAGCCCCGATCAAGAGGCTGGCGACGCAGGTCACCAGTAACAGCATCAGCGCCGCCTGCATGGGGCGGCGCAGTTTTTCATCGATCATCACTGGGTCGCATTGCTCTCAACGGCCGTCTCGATATCGTCAAGCACCGCCTGGGCGGCCAATGGACCGCTGGCGCTTGTCCACAACTGGCCATCCACCGCTACGACCTGGTCGCGCTGGACCACATCAAGGCGTCGGAAGGCTTCGCTCTGGCTTGCCGTTTCCAGCGCCTCCTGGCCGTCCTCGTTGAGCGTGGCCAGGAACAGCCAATCACCTTCAATCTCGGGCAGCGCCTCGAGGCTCAGCGGGTCACTGTGTGGTCGCTGGTCAGCGACCAGGCCGCTATCCTCGACCGCAAAGCCAGCGGCACTCAACATCCCGGTGGAGAACAGCTTAGTCGACATGACCAGCGGGCCCTGGGGCATCCAACGCACCAGGTGGGTACTCGGTGCCTGGCCTTCGGCATTGATGCGCGCCTTCAACTCCTCGGCACGCTGGTCGACAGCCGCGAGGGCCTCATTGATCTGCGGCTCACGCCCCAGGGCTTCACCAAACAGCAGCGCCTCGTCCCGCCAGGCATCGGGAGAGAAGCCCGACGACGGAGGTACCACCGTGGGAGCCACCTGGGAAAGCAGTGCATACTGCGCCTCGGGCAGGCGCGGCGACGCCAGGATCAGATCCGGCGACAGGGCCACCACGGCCTCGAGGTTGGTTTCACCGGCCAGACCAACCATCTGGATATCCGGCACCTGATCGCGCAGGTAATTGGCCACCTGCTGGCCACCCCGCGTGGCAATCGCCCCCAGCGGTGTAACCCCTGCCGCCAGGGAGGCATCCAGCGCTCCCTCGTACAGGGTCACGACGCGCTGCGGATCGTCATTGACCTCTACTTCGCCAAAGGCGGTGTCCAGGCTACGAGCCATGGCCGCCGAGCTGCCCAGGGCGACGCCGGCGAGTACCCCAAGGGTGCAGAACAGGTTGCGTTTACTCAGCATGAGGATTTCCCGGTTCAGACGCGAGCGACCACTGATGGCGCTCGTCGTTTTCTGTAATCTTAATCAATCTCGATCGTATTGTATTGTGCGATGGAGATCGTCGCGTGTTGCGGAACGCTGCGTTGCGTGATCGTCGATCAGAAGTCGACGTTCAGGCCCAGCCACAGCCGCCGTCCATCGTCGACATAACCGTATTCGTCATAGGTAATGTCTTCATCGAACAGGTTGTAGATACCGACATTGACCCGGGCGGCATCCGTCAGTTGGTAGCCGATGCCGGTGTCAACAAAGGTGTAGGAAGGCGCCACGATACTGCTGGAGGAAGGCCCAGTATTCGGTTGGCTTTCCTCGCCGCGGTAGGTCACACGGGTCCACTGGGCCAGGCGGTCACTGACGTCCCAATCCAGGCTGGCGGAGACCTGGTGCTTCGGTAGTTGCGTCAGCGGCTCACCTTCGTACTCGCCGCTCTTCTGCTCCGAGTCGGTGTAGGTATAGCTGGCCGACAATTCCAGTGACTCGCCAATGGGCGTCGACAGCGAAAGCTCCACGCCCTGAGTCACTGCCTCATCGACGTTGATACGGTAGGTCGGATCGGAGCCGTAGTCGTTGGGCCCAGCGGGGCATACATCTGTCGGACAGGCCACGCGAGTGATCTTGTCGTCGAAGTCGTTGTGGAACACCGTGGCACTGGCCGCCAGACCGTTGTCGGCGGTGTACAGCACCGCCAGTTCCTTGTTGAGTGAGGTTTCCGGCTCGAGATCGGGGTTGCCATAGACATCGCCACCGCGACTGGTCTGCCCCCAGTCCGGCGTGATCTCACGTAGACTCGGCGAGCGATAGCCGGTGGAGACACCGCCCTTGAGTGTCCAGTTCGGCGCCATGTGCCACACGCTGTAGAGACGCGGGCTGACCTGGCTGCCATAGTTCTCGTCGTCGTCGAGGCGCACCCCGCCAGTCAGCGACCAGTCCTGGGTGATCATCCATTCATCTTCGGCAAACAGCGCCCACTGGCTGTTGCGCACATTGGTGCGACCGGAGATCTTGTTGGAGGTCTGATCGTCGAGCTCCTCTTCTTCAAAGTTCGCCCCGACCGTCACCATGTGCGCCCCCAGCGGCATCACCAGACTACTGCGCGCTGTGGTATTGGTAATCTCCATCTCCCGAGTACGGTTCTCCGCCACTTCACGCTGAACGAAGGTCTCACTGGTGCCGAAGCCCCAGCGTCCGGTGTGCGTCAGCGCAATGTGCTCATGGGTGAACTCATCGAAACTGTCCTCACACCTACCTCGGCAGCCTTCGGAAGGTGCTGACTTGCCCATCAGGGATTCACGGTCCTCGGAGGTCCTTCCCGCCTCGAGAGAGAAGTCATGATCACGGGTCGGTGTCAGGGTCAGGCGTGCGGTGAGGCTCTCGAGACTCTTCTCCTCGTAGCCATTGAGGATATCGTCCTCCTCGCGATACTGCCCCTGGCCATAGACCTGCAGCCCCAGCAGATTCTCGATCAGCGGTCCCGAGGCGTAGAAGTTGGCCTGACGACTGTTGCCGGAGGCGCTGTCTTCCTGAATGACCGTATCGAGCTGCAGGTTGCCGTGCCACTGGTCGGCAACCTTGCGGGTGATGACATTGATGACCCCGCCGATGGCATCCGAGCCATACAGCGTCGACATCGGGCCACGCACCACTTCAATGCGTTCGATGGACTGCAACGGTGGCAGCCAGTCCTGCTCGAACCCGGCACTGCCGTTGGGACGTGTCTCGCGAGTATTCTGAGGGCGACCATCGACCAGAATCAGCGTGTATTGCGACGGCATCCCGCGAATACTGATGTCATGCCCATTGTCCCCGGCTCCCCCACCGGTGACGATGACACCGGGTACATCGCGCAGGGCGTCGGTGACATCGCGGTAGTAACGCTTCTCCAGATCCTCGCGGGTAATGACACTGATGGACGCCGGAGCATCGACGACCTGCTGGTCAAAGCCTGAGGCCGTCACCACTACATCATTCAGCTCGACAGCCTGCTGAGCGGTTGCAGAGGTTGCGGCGGTGGCACTGGCCATGGTCAACAGGGTTCCCGTAAACCAGGGGCGATGGATCGGGCGGGGCATGGGGCGAAGACCTCCTTGGGCGATATTGCCAGTCGACTCGCTGCACGGGGCCAGCCGGCGCAGGCTCGGTTCGGCAAATCAGTAATTGTGGACACAGAGAATGTTATAAATATTAATCTTTCTCATTTAGATTCTTTCATGAAAGTTCCCCTTATGTCGCGGTACAGCGTGTTGCGGGTTACGCAACGACAAACACCCCCTTTCCTGGCTCAAGTCGTTTAAATGCTAATCATTAACAGCCACAAAATGGTATGCTGCGAACCTGCTGATGGATTCGCCAGACCCAGACTCGCCCACTTCCGGGAGGCCAGATGCCCGATCTTGACGAACTACTCGCCTTCAATCGCGTAATGGAAACCGGCAGCCTGACCCGTAGTGCTGCAGAGCTGGGACTGGCCAAGTCCACCCTGAGCCGCCGCATAAGCCAGCTCGAGTCGCGTCTGGGCCAGCCCCTGCTCAAGCGCCAGGCCAATCAACTACTGCCCACGGAAGCCGGCCATCGCTACTACGTAATCAGTCAACAGATTCTCGAACTAGCCGATGAAGGGCAGCGGGCTCTTGACTCACTGCGCGAAGAAGTCAGCGGTGAGATTCTGCTCGAGGCGCATCGCACCCTGACCCGTAGTTGGCTGGGACATTCGATGCGCGAATTTCTGGAACAACATCCGGCGGTCAGTGTGGCGCTACATACTCGCCCCACCCCACCGCGTGATCCGGAGTTTCGCGGCGTCAGTGTGTGGTTGGGAGAAGTGGGTGAAGGTGGACTGCGTCAGGAGGTCATCGGACGTCTGGCACGGGGGATCTATGCCCATCCCGATTACCTGAGGCGCCACGGCCAGCCTGACCATCCCCAGGCGCTGACGCGGCATGCGTGGATCGACATGATCGGTGAAACCGACAATGGATTGGTGCTCCGTCACCCGGATGGCGACGAGGTCAACTTCCACCCTCCCGGCTCCCGTTTCCGGGTCGATCAGCCCATGTTGCATATCGATGCCATCGCCGGTGGCGGCGGCCTGGGCGTGCTGCCGTGCTGGATTGTCGAATCTCGAGAACGAGCCCACCCCGGAGAACTGGTGCGCTGCCTGGCAGACTGGCAGTTGAAGCCTCTGGACGTGACGTTGCTGTACGGATTCGGCCACCAACCCCGCAAGGTCACCGCCTTGCTGGAGCACCTGCGCCAATCGCGTCCCGACGCCTGGCAGGAGACGTCTGTCACTGCCAACCGGCAGACGTCTCAGACAAGCCACCAGGCCGCCGCATCCGGTGGTCGTACCTGAACGCCCGTACGCAGATCGTCGACTCTCTGATAAGCTGAAAGCCATATCGACTGACGCAGTGGAGAGCACAGATGGCGCTAAGGGAATACGCGCTCGGCGGTGTTTATTTCAGCCCCTTGTTGCTGTACCTGATGGCAGGAATCGTGGTGGCACTGCTTCTGCGCTTTGTGCTGTACCGACTACTGGGTTCCTCGCGACTATGGTACGAAGCCTGGCTTGATACCTCTCTGGTTGTACTGTGTACCGCCGCCATTGCCTGGCTCGGTGCCAGGTCTGGAGTCTGAACCATGCATCGAGCCCTTCGCCTGCTGATTACCGCAGCCGTCGCGGCGGCTGCCATCGCTGCCGGATTCTGGTTGTGGAAGTACTACCTCTATACCCCCTGGACCCGCGATGCTCGTGTCTCTGCCGATATCATCACCATCGCCCCCGATGTCTCCGGCCGCGTGCTGGAACTACCGATCCGCGATAACCAGCATGTCACCGCCGGACAGATGCTGTTTCGCATCGACGCGGCCCGCTATCAGGCAGAACTGGATCATGCCAACGCCATCGTCGAGCAGCGCGAGGCCGAGTTGCAGTTGAGCGAACACGAGGCTGGCCGCAGAGCTCGCCTGAGCAATCAGGCGATCAGTGCCGAGAGTCGTGAGTCTTCGGAAATCAATCGCCAGGTCGCCGCAGGCTCGCTGACAGAAGCTCGCAGCGACCTCGCCAGTGCACAGTTGGACCTGGAGCGTACGGAAATCGATGCACCGGTATCCGGCCACGTTCTCAACCTGCAGCTGGCCGAAGGCAATTACGTCAACCGTGGCACGGCGGTCATGGCCCTGGTCCGCGATGATTCCTGGTACGTTACCGCCTATATGGAAGAGACCAAACGCCCAGCCTTCAAGGTCGGCGATCCGGCGTGGGTAACACTGATGAGTGGTGATATCGAACTGGCCGGGCATGTGGAAAGCATCGGCAGAGCCATCGCCAATGACAATGAGACGCCCAACAGCCAACTGCTGCCCCAGGTGCAACCGACCTTCAGTTGGGTACGCCTGGCCCAACGCATCCCGGTGCGTATCGCGCTGGACGAATATCCCGAGTCTATCGACCTGAGCGCCGGTATGACGGCTACGGTCCACATCACGCCGGATGCCGAGTAGATCATGTCGGTCTGGTGGCAGGCATACCTGACTCCTTCCGGTGATGCCGTCAAGTTCGCCATCAAGGCGACCCTGGCCATGCTGCTGGCGTTGTACCTCGCGCTCTGGTTTGACCTGGAGCGCCCCTACTGGGCACTGATCTCGGCAGCCTTTCTGCAGATTCGTCCGATGAGCGGCATGGTCTTCGAGAAGGGGTTGAGCCAATTGGCCGGCACGGCCCTCGGCTGCCTGGTCGGCATCGCCATCATGGCAGCCTTTGTCCAGGCCCCGATCCCGGCACTCGCCACCCTGACCCTGTGGATCATGCTGTGCACCTATGCGGCCTCGGTGACCCGCAACAATGCATCCTATGGCTGTGTGATGGCGGCGGTCACCGCCATGTTGATCGTCATCATCACCGCCAGTGCCCCGGATGGTTTGTTTACCATTGCCGTGGCGCGGCTGACAGAGCTGTCCCTGGGCGCTGTGTGCGCTACCCTGGTCAGCTCACTGCTGTGGCCGACCCAGGTCCGTGACCATCTCACCGGACTGGCCGATGATGTGGTCAACCATGCCTTCCGGCACGCCGCGCTGCGCTTGAACAACAGCACTGATATCAGTGCACTGCAGAGTACCCTGACCGACAGCCTCGCCCCGCTGACACAGCTCGAGACCGACAGTCAGGCGGCACGCTATGAGGGACCGGAGGGTCAAGGGCGTATTCGCGCCAGCCATGTGCTGACACGACGTACCTTGCGTCTGATGGCGATCCTCTATGCGCTTCAACAGCTTTTGCGCTACCACGGAGAGCGATTACCACAACGAATCTGCTCTCTGGTGGCGGACATAGCCGACGGCATGCAGCAATCTGCCGAGAGCTCCGGCGTTGCAGAGGCACGTGAACAGCTCCAGCAACTACGCCACCGCGCCCTTGCCTGCCTGGATGAGACCGCCAACGAGCAGAGCAGCGAGCTCGATCCGGATGCTGCGCTGCGTGTTCGCCTGCTGATCGGCCTGCGCGAGGCCCTTGGCCACGCACTGGTGATTCTCGACGCTCGTGAAGCCATGCACACTCCGTCGCAAAAGCGACTCAAGGCACCGTCACTGGCCTGGCACCGCGATCATCTGACAGCAGCACTCAACGCTCTGCGCTCAGGCCTGATCTTTGCCCTGTTGGCCAGCTTCTGGGTGTTGACCAGTTGGGACAACGGCCAGACCGCCATGTTGCTGGGCACACTGTTCTCGGCCATGTTCGCCACCCGCGAGAATCCAGCGCTGGTGGCCTCGATGTTCGGCAAGGGCATGCTGTTCGCGATCCCCAGCGCCTTCATCTTCGGCCATATCCTACTCTCTCAGGCGCATGGCTTCGGCATGCTGGCACTGGCCTTTTTCCCTCCGCTGTTCCTCGGTCTGCTGGGGGCCGGCAATCCACGGCTGACCGGCTACTGCCTCGGCTTCACCATCGGCAATATCCTGTTGACCATGCCCGGCAATGGCATGGATCTCAGTTTCGATGGCTTTGCCAATCGCGCCATCGCAGTCATGATTGGACTCTCGGTGGTGGTGATGGCCTTCCGCATGATTCCCGGCTTGCCCACCGGGCTGCGCAAGTATCGTCTAGTGGCGGCCACCGTTCACGACCTGCGGAGACAGGAGAGCTACCCTCTGCATGAGGCAGAAACTCGCTTCAGTGGTAAAATGGCCGACAGATTGCTGCAACTGGCGCACCATGACCATCTGCTGCCGGAAGATCGCCGTTACCTGTTCAGCCTCGGGCTGACAGGCCTTGATCTCGGCTACGCCAATATGCACCTGCGTCGTCGCCTGCAGGAAGTAGGTGGGCGACGGGTCATCGAGGCTCGCCACGAACTGACACAGGCGTTGGCCGATGACTACGCCGCCAGCGCCAGGGGGCAGTCACCGCAACGCGTCGCCGAGTGTGGTCGCGAACTGATCCAGGCACTGGACGATGATGCCTCCATCACTGGCCATCAGCGCCTGCAGGTATCGGGCCTGATCGAGCGCCTCGAGCTGTCGCTGCAACGTCAATCGGAACGCGCCCGTAACGCTCGTAACGAGCCGCTCGCCTCCCGGCAGAGCGAAGAGGCCACCGCAGGCTGACTCCAAACGGCATCTACACCGCTTGCCGTGGCTCGTCCTGTTTCGCGGAACAACCTCCCGGGCTTCGTGCCCGCACAAGGAGATCGCTGATCTATGCTTGCTGAACTCATTGCTGTCATGGCACCGGTCGTGGCCGGTGCGGGACTCGGGTTCATCTGGATTCGCCGCGGGCTGGAATACCCCGTGGCCTTCGTGACACGCCTGGTCTTCAACATCGGCACCCCGGCATTGGTCATCGCCTCACTGTCCGGGGCAGAGATCGATGCCTCCAGCTTCGGGCGCACCATGCTCGCCACCGCCCTGGTGTTGATCAGTATGGGAGCCCTGTCATTCGCACTGGCCAGACTGCTGCGTCGCGACTGGCGTGTGCTGTTGGCACCGACCATGTATCCCAACACCGGCAACATGGGCCTGCCGGTAGTGCTCTACGCTTTCGGTGAAGCTGGCTTTGCCTACGGCATCACCGTAATGGTCACAGTGTCGCTGTTCCAGTTCACGATCGGCACCATGCTCGCCAGCCGTGGCAACCCGCTCAAATCTCTGGTCAAGACACCAACCGTCTATGCCATCCTGATTGCCATGGTGCTGCTGCTCACCGATACCGAGCTGCCGCTGTGGCTGGACAACAGCGTTGACCTGATCTCGGGCTTTACCGTGCCGCTGATGCTGATAACCCTGGGCGTCTCGCTGGCCAGCATCCAGGTCCGGAGTCTGCGCTCGGGTATCAGCTTCAGCCTGATTCGCATACCGGCGGCAGTGGGCGTCGCCTGGGTGATTGGTCACTGGCTCGAGTTGCCGGCCATGGCCCTGGCAGTACTGGTGTTGCAGATGAGCATGCCAGTCGCTGTCTTCAACTACCTGTTCGCTCAGAAGGCCCAGCGAGAACCGGCCTATGTCGCCAGTCTGGTGTTCTGCTCGACACTGCTGTCGCTGATCTATCTGCCCATCCTGCTGGCTCTGCTGATGAACCGAACCTGATACGGGGGATCCACCATGGCACGGCTCTCTTTACATCGCTCGGCGCTGATACTGGTCTCGGCTCTCCTTTCAGGAGTCGGGCTTCCGATCACGGCTATTGCCGATATCAGCGAGCCCGTGGCGACCCAGCATTACCGCCTGTCCATCGACGTCGTCGCAGATAACCTGTCCCACCCCTGGTCGCTGGCGTTTCTGGCCGATGGCCGCATGCTGGTCAGCGAACGCAGCGGCCGCCTGCTGGTGGTCGATGAGGGACAAACCAGAGTGCTGGATGGTATGCCTGACGTTTCAGCACGAGGCCAGGGAGGCCTGTTCGATATCGCCCTGCACCCGAAGTTTGGTGACGGTGAGCATGACTGGCTGTATTTCAGCTGGGCACGTCCCGTTGACCAGGGCGACGCCACCTCCCTGTCCCGTGTTCGCTTTGACGGCCATCAACTGGGCACGATGGAGCATCTGTTTACCCAGAACCAGCCTGCCGATTCCAGTCGTCATTATGGTGGGCGCCTGTTGTGGCTCGATGACGACACCCTGCTGATGTCGATCGGTGAGCGTGGCGATCGTGACAGGGCTCAGGACCCGAGCGATCATGCCGGTAGCCTGGTGCACCTCGACGAGAATGGCCATCCACTACCAGCAGCACTGGCCGGAGCCGCTGCCGGCATCCATTCCATCGGCCACCGCAATCCCCAGGGACTGGCCCTGGCCGAGGATGGCAGCCTATGGTCCACCGAACACGGGCCTCGTACCGGCGATGAACTCAACCTGATTGATCCAGGCGCCAATTACGGCTGGCCAGAGGTCAGCCACGGTCGTGAATATGTCACCTTTCTTCCGGTTGGTGAGTCCAGTGCTCCCGGAATGCAGGATCCGGTACATATATTCGAGGGGCGTTTCGCACCGTCCGGACTGACGGAAGTATCCAGCCCTCTGTTTTCGGACTGGCAGGGCGACCTGCTCGCCGGTGGTTTATCCAGTGAACAGCTGGTCCGCCTCGACCTTCATGACCAGCAGGTTGAGCAACAGGAAGTCGTGCTCGATGGTGAAGTCGGCCGCATCCGCGATGTCCGCCTGGGGCCGGATGGCGCCATTTATCTGCTCACCGATGAGGCCACGGGAAAACTGCTGCGCCTTGCCCCGATCAGCATGGAGTAATGCCACGAAAATTGTTCTCACTGCGACCTGTAAATGTGCCGCCACGCCAAATCTGATACCTCAATTGACACCGAGTTGTGCCCTATCAACGCTTGCCCAACAGCTCCCATCATGTCGAGAAGCTGAACATTCCACAGCGGCACTTGTTCAAGCCAGCCCCGCCACACTGCGGGCCACATGCCCTTCTCCGGCCCTCATTCGGAACCGTGGGCTTTACCATGTACAATAGCTGTCTAACATAATAACAACGGCCAGCTACCGAAATACTGGCGTTGACACCATCAGTGGCAGGCTGCAGTTCAACCACCACAATAGAAGGCAGCAAGGGACGTTCAATGTCTCCCATTGAGCGGACACCAATAAAGCGAGAATCCACTTACACACTCACAATGCAATGCAAGGGAGATCGCCATGGACAAGAATGCGCCCCAAGGTAACTCCTCCGCTTCGGAGGGGGTCCCGGCCCCGGATGGGCCAGCCAACCTGATCGATACCGACTACGTAATTGGCCAGGATAATATCGCCACCAAGGCGCTTGGCCTGGATGTCGACCTGCATGGCAAGGTCTTCACCATTTCCTCACTTCTGATTCTGGTTTTTGTCATCCTGACACTGGCCCTGCAGGAACAGGCAGAGCCGTTCTTCAGCGGTGTCTTCAGCTGGTTGACCGGCAACCTGTCCTGGGTATTCCTGTTGGGTGGCAATGTCTTTGTGCTGGTGTGTCTGGGCATCATCATCTCGCCACTGGGCAAGGTGCGTATCGGTGGTGCCAATGCCGACCCTGACTTCAGCTATGCCGGCTGGTTCGCGATGCTGTTCGCGGCGGGTATGGGCATCGGCCTGATGTTCTACGGCGTATCCGAGCCAATGACCCACTTCTCGACGGCTCTCAGTGGTACGACCATGGAAAATGGCATGCGTACCGACTGGGCTCCGCTGGGCGGCGCCGCAGGTGATGAGCAGGCAGCCATCTCTCTGGGCATGGCGGCGACGATCTTCCACTGGGGCTTGCACCCCTGGGCAGCCTACGCCATCGTCGGCCTGTCACTGGCAATCTTCGCCTACAACAAGGGATTGCCCCTCACCATGCGCTCGGTGTTCTACCCGATTCTGGGTGAGCGTGTCTGGGGCTGGCCGGGTCATGTCATCGACATCCTTGCGGTATTCGCCACCCTGTTCGGCTTGTCTACCTCATTGGGTTTGGGGGCCTCCCAGGCTGCGGCAGGTCTCAATTACCTGTTCGACACCCCCAGCGACAACACCACCATGGTGCTGTTGATCTGCGGTATCACCGCTATCGCCTTGATTTCGGTCGTGATGGGGGTCGAGAAAGGCGTCCAGCGCCTATCCCAGATCAATATGGTACTGGCGTTCCTGTTGTTGGCCTTCGTGATCGTCGTTGGTCCGACTCTGGCCATCGCCACCGGGTTCTTCCAGAACCTGCTCAACTACGCCAAGGAACTACCCGCACTGTCCAACCCCTTCGGCCGTGAAGATGCCAACTTCAGCCAGGGCTGGACTGCCTTCTACTGGGCGTGGTGGATTTCCTGGTCACCGTTCGTCGGCATGTTCATTGCTCGTGTCAGCCGTGGCCGCACCGTGCGTGAGTTCCTGATCGCCGTGCTGCTGGTACCGACACTGGTATCCGTGCTGTGGATGACCTCCTTCGGCGGTACCGCCATCGATCAGTTCATCAGCAATGGCTTTACCGGCGTACAGGATGCTGCCCTGGAGCTCAAGCTGTTCGCCATGCTGGGGCAACTGCCTCTGGCCAGCATCACCTCCTTCATCGGAATCGTGCTGGTGATCGTGTTCTTCGTGACTTCCTCGGACTCCGGTTCACTGGTCATCGATTCGATCACGTCTGGTGGCAAGGTGGATGCGCCCAAGCCACAGCGCATCTTCTGGGCGATCATCGAAGGCGCCATCGCCATTGCCCTGCTACTGGGTGGTGGCCTGACTGCGCTGCAGGCGGCCTCGGTCTCGACCGGTCTGCCGTTCACCCTTGTCCTGCTGGTGGCCTGCTACGCCATCATCAAGGGACTGATGAGTGAGCCCAGGGCGGTGTAAGCACCAACCGCGCATGAAAAACCCACAGGTTGAGGCCTGTGGGTTTTTTTATGGGTGGAAGCCGTAAGCTACGAGCGTCGAGCTACGAGCTGTCCAGTGCCGCTCCCTGGATCACGGATAACCCCACGCGAGCTTCAAGCCTCGAGCGGCTCAGTGCCAAACCGGCAACTCCGTGTCTTTCGTGGCGCCAGGGGTTCAAGCTCGAGCGTAGCGTACTTGCCGTTCGTCGCTCGCGTCCCACAGGGAGGTGGGAAGTGCGATTCACCCAACTCGACCCTCGAAGGTATTTGCAGCTTGCGCAAGCCACAAGCTACGAGACTCGAGCTACGAGCAGTTCACACGACTCTGCATTACCGTGCTCGTCGCTCGCAGCTCGCCACTCATGGCTGGAGTGGAGCTTCAGCTCCACAGCATCCCGATCGGTGTTTCCGGGGCATAATGGCTGGCCACCTGGGCCTGCAGCAGTTCCGCCGTCGCCAGAGCATCGTTGAGCGCATGGTGGCCATGATAGTGCGGTAGGCCATAGCGGGTACGGCTATCGTGGAGACGAATTGACGCTGGTGGCCGTCCTGACCAGCGCCTCAGGCGCGCCAGCCAGGATTGACGGTGGATACGGGCTTCCAGTGACATGGTGTCGATCACCGGGAAGCTCACCGACTCCCGCCAGGCCTTCCGGGTTGCCGCATCGAGAAAGGCCCTTTCGATATGGCGATAATGCACCACCAACAGGTGTCCGGCCATGGCGCGCATGACATCCTCGAGCACCTCGTCGAGGCGCGGCGCCCCTTCGATATCGGCATGGGTGATGTGGTGAAAGGTCACCGATCTAGCGTCCAGGCTGCGTCGTGGCCGCACCACCCAATAGCGCCGCTCGGAAACTCGAATCCGCGACAGCGAGAACGGCACCATGCCGATCGACACAATCTCGCTACGCTTCGGGTCAAGTCCGGTAGTCTCCAGGTCCAGCGCCATCATGGGCGCTTCCTCGATGGGCAGAATGGGCGATAGATCAGCACCGGCAAAGAAATCCTCCAGCGCCGAGACCTGTGTCTGCTGACGCCGTTGGACGAGATAATCGTGCCAGTCGGAAGCAGAGCGTGTCTTCGGGCGAATCAGCGGCATGACGCCTCTACCTGTTGCTGAATGGATAGCGGAACTTGAGAAACTTCTGGGCGTTGCTCAGCGTCTGGAAGGCGTCCTTGAGATGATGACGCTCGCTTCGCGAGACATTCTCCGGCTCGATGTTGTTGTCCGGTTCCTGCTCCTGCTCGAGGTCGATAACCTGATGGCGAATACGTGACATCGACAGAAACTCCAGTGCATAACGCAGCTTGTCGCTGACGCCCGGTGCCAGCAACTGGGTGCGATCGATATCATCAAGACGGTCGAAACTGTTCTGGGCACGCGAACCACACGCCAGCGCGTGGATGCGGATCAGGTCGACCATCGGCGCCGTGCCCCGCCGCTTGAGGTTGATCGAGTTGTTGCGCTTGCCGTCTTTCTCCATGACAAAGGTACGGAAGAACCCCAGAGGCGGGGTGCGGTTCAGGGCGTTGCGTGCCATCGCAGCAAGAAAACGTTTGTTCCGCGGCGCCATCTCGGCGACCTGGTCCTGAAGCTCTTCGACCAGCGAGTTTTCGCCACAGACCGGATCCAGATCGAAGAAGATCGAGCTGTGCAGCAACCCTTCGGGTGACGGCTGCTCGATCCAGTCACGAAAATACTGCTTCCAAACCGCCAACGGCTGTCTCCAGCGCTGATTGGTGGCCATGATGTCGCCCTTGCAATAGCTGTAGCCACAGGTAGCCAGACCATCGCTGACCCGCTTGGCAAGCTCGAGAAAATACTCATCGTGCTTCGCTGGATCGAAACGATCCGAGATCACCAGGGCATTGTCCTGATCGGTAACGATACTCTGCTCGTTACGTGCCATGGAGCCGAGCGCCATGAAACAGTACGGCACAGGCGGAGGTCCGAGTTCTTCCTCGGCCAGTTCCAGCAGTCGGCGAGTAAAGCTGCGACCGATGGTCGACAGCGCCTTACCGACGGTCTGGGAATCGGCTCCATCCTGGGCCATACGCACGAATGCGGCCTGTACGTCGGGCGCCAGGCGGGCGAGACATTCAGCAGACGGCTGATCGAAGATACTGCTGACCAGGTATAGACTGCTCTGGGTTTCATGCCGAATGATGTCAGACAAGTGCACTATCCCCACCGGAGCGCGCCGGTGCATCACGGGTAGATGATGGATATTGTTGCGCAGCATGCAGAGCATGGCTTCCTGCACCGACTCATCTGACTGTATCGCGATGAGTCGGTGGCGCACCACTTCCCCTACCGGAGTATCCGGCGATAATCCTTCCGCCACCACGCGCTTGCGAAAATCAGTATCGGTGAGGATACCGATGACCTGCCAGGCTTTGCCTTCACTGTCCTTGATACTGTAGCGCGGACTGCTCCCCGGCTCGTCCAGTACCAGCACGGCCGACGCCTGGAACTCGGAAAGCTGTTGTGCCGCCTTCTGCACAGAAGCTCGTGCTTCGATCATTACCGGGTAGCGGTTGACCAGCTTGCGCACCCGAGTGCCCATCATATCGTTGTCGCGTCTCTGCCCCTCGACCGTGGATTCGAGACGTGGGCGCTCCACTTCAACAAAGTCGGCAAAGGAGTCGCTGGCTTCACAGAGCTTGTGGAAGATTGACTCGGGAATGAAGTAGATCAACGAGTCTTCCATGGCCCGGGCCGGGAAGCGTACCTTATGGTTACGCATCAGGCTGAAGTGGCCAAAGATATCCCCCTCACCCAGCAGGTTGTACAACTCGCCATTGCGGCGGGTGACTTCAACGGCACCGCTGCGGATGTAACACAGATCCGTCTGCATCGAATCGAGCTCGAGAATCATCGTGTCCGCCTTGAAGTAACTGACCTCAACGTGGCTGGCCACCTCGTCGAGCAACTCCTCGGACAGGGCATCAAATGGCGCAAAACGCCCCAGATGCTGGCTGATTTCCAGCAACTCCACTTCCATGGTCGTCCTCCAGGCGGCAGATCATTCTGACGGGCACTACAGGCCCTTTTCTCGAGTCTGGGGCCACCGGGCAGTGGTGTAAAGCACGGGAACATTGGGCTTCGAGCATCGAGTTGCGAGCCACGAGCCATTCTGTGCCGAAACGCCAGCAGGTTGGTTTCCATGAACTCAAAACCTCAATTCCGAGATACCGGCACTGACTCAACCCGCCCCCATGCTATGCCCCCGATTTTGTGGACACCTCACTTTCCATCATGAGGTGAGGTGTCATGCTTCTACGTACACGTCGGCGGTATACGTCGGAATACAAGTTACATGTGGTCCGGTACTCTCTGGAGTCGACCGCCCCTCAAGCTGTCATCGCTGCTGAATTTGATGTTCCCGTCAGTGTCCTTGGTCGATGGAGGAGAGAGTACGTGTCCACTCACAAGAAAGACCAGAAGCCCGTCCCCAACCAGGGAGCCTCGAAGAGTCTGGCAGACCTGGAGCGGGAGAATCGCCAGTTGCGGAAACAGTTGGAACGCAAGGAACTGGAGATCGATATCCTAAAAAAGGCCGAAG
>NZ_FRCA01000022.1 GCF_900142755.1 Halomonas cupida
CGCCAAACCGATAACCGACATGCTGGCCAGAGCAATGAGGGAGGAATAGAGCTGTGAGGCGCGAGTTGCCAGCTTCGAGAGGCGAGAGGCGAGTTGCCAGCTTCGAGAGGCGAGCGGCGAGCTACGAGCAGCTCATCGCCAAACCAACAGTTCCGTGCATTTCCCCCGGGGTTCGGGGTTCGGGGTTCGGGGTTCGGGGTTCGGGGTTCGGGGTTCGGGGTTCGGGGTTCGGGGTTCAAGCTCGAGCGTAGCGTGCTCGTAGCTCGCCAGTCGTAGCTGAGGTCCATGCTCGAGCGTAGCGTGCTCGTAGCTCATAGCTCGTAGCCCGCCGCCTGGTTATACTCCCCCGCTGAGCGACCAAGGTGAACGGGGGCCGAAGCTGACTTCCCTCCTTCCCGACAGGATGTCGCGGCCTGCCCCTGAAAGAGCTCAAAGGAGGAGCCCCATGAGCTACGATATCGTCCTCAAGCGCGTGTATCAGACCATTGAAGAGGATGACGGGGCCCGTGTACTGGTGGACCGTCTGTGGCCACGCGGGCGTCGCCGAGAACCCCTGGCCCTGGCTGACTGGTATCGCGATGCGTCACCCAGCCCGGCATTGCGCCGTCAGTATCACGACAACGCCATCAGCCGTAACGTATTCGAGATTCGCTATCGTGGTGAGCTGCGCGACCATCCGGAAGTACTGACGCCACTGATGAAGCTGGCACGCCAGGGCCGTCTGACCCTGTTGACCGCCACCCGCAGCATCGACGACTCCCATCTGCCGATCCTTCGAGATATCGTTATTGATGCATTGCAGCAGGAAGATCAAGCCGACGCCCTGCCCTCCTCCCCGCCTTGTTATGGGAAGGGAGAAGAAGAGCAGTAGCCGTAAGCCCCGAGTCTCGAGCTGCGAGTAACGAGCTGTCCAGTGCCGCTCCATGGATCACAGACAAACCCAGCGTCGAGACGCGAGCTTCGAGCCACGAGCGGATTCAGTGCCAAACCGGCAATTTCGTGCCTTTCCCGGGGTTCAAGCTCGAGCGCAGCGTGCTCGTAGCTCGCGACCCATATGGATGTGGGAAGTGCGATTGTTCGTCAGGAACGAACATAGCCAGCTCGTAGCTCGTAGCTCGTAGCTCGTAGCTCAATTATCGCTGAAACACCCTGTTCAACCCGTTCTGTGCCGCGACCCGATAGGCCTCGGCCATGGTCGGGTAGTTGAAGGTGGTGTTGACGAAGTACTTCAGGTTGTTGGCCGCCCCTTCCTGCTGCATGATCGCCTGGCCGATATGCACGATCTCGGAGGCCTGGTCACCAAAGCAGTGGATGCCGTAGATTTCCAGAGTCTCCTGGTCAAACAGGATCTTGAGCATACCTACGGTATCGCCGGTAATCTGGGCCCGCGCGGTGTCCTTGAAGAAGGCATGACCCACTTCGTAAGGCACCTTCGCTTCCGTCAGCTCGCGCTCGGTGCGCCCGAAGGAACTGATCTCTGGAATGGTGTAGATCCCGGTGGGCACTTCAGTGACATAACGGAAGTCTGTTTCCAGCAACTCATTGCAGGCATTGAGCCCCTGGTCATAAGCCGCACTGGCCAGGCTCGGCCAGCCAATGACGTCTCCCGCAGCAAAGATATGCGGAATCTCGGTGCGATAGTGCTCGTCCACCTGCAGTTGCCCACGCCCGTTTGCCTTCAGGCCAATATTTTCCAGCCCCAGTTCATCCGTGTTGCCGGTGCGCCCATTGGCCCACAGGAAGGCATCGGCACGCAAACGCTTGCCTGACTTGAGATGAACCGTGACGCCGTTGTCGGTGCCCTCTACGCGCTCGTATTCCTCGTTGTGACGAATCAGTACGCCATGCTTGCGCAGATGGTACGACAGAGCATCGCTGATCTCGTCGTCGAGGAACGACAGCAGACTGCCACGGTTATTGATCAGGTCGACCTTGAGTCCAAGGCCCGAGAAGATCGAGGCATACTCGCAACCGATGACTCCCGCGCCGAAGATGATCAGCGTACGCGGCGTATGCTGCAGGCCCAGAATGGTATCGGAGCAGTAGATGCGCGGATGACGGAAGTCGATATCCGCCGGGCGATAGGGTCGCGAACCGGTGGCGATGATGATCTGCTCAGCGATCAATTCATCCTGCTTCTCGGCGCCACCACGTACCATCAAGGTGTGCTCATCCTTGAAACGGGCAATCCCCTGATACAGGTCGATCCGGTTACGGGCATAGAAATTGGTACGCATGGCAACCTGCTGATCGATGGTCACCCTCGAGCGTTCACGTACCCTGGGAAAGGAGAACCAGCGCGGTTCGCCGATGTCGCGAAACATGCTGTTGGTGTTGAATGACATGATCTGACGCACCTGGTGACGGAGCGCCTTGGATGGGATGGTCCCCCAGTGAGTACAGTTGCCACCGACGCGAGACTGCTTCTCGATCACCGCCACGCGCTTGCCATGCTTGGCTGCATTGATGGCTGCACTCTCACCGCCAGGTCCGGTACCGATCACCACCACGTCATAGTTGTGGACTGCCATTGTCTCTCCTTGCTGGGGGAACTACCGAAATGGGCATGCTGACCAAGGAGTCGCGTCGCCTGGAGCCAACATGTTCGGCTTTCAACATTCAGTACGTGGACGGCGCCCCTCAGGGCGCCGTCGTTGGATCAATATCGAGAATCTGTCATCTCAGCGACGAGTGGCATCATAGCCAAGGTCAAGGCCGCGATTCTCGTCGCCGCGACGACGAGCGCTGACGCTACGCTTGCGCGACTCCTCTTCACAGACCTCATCCTTGCCGCCGCAGATCTCACAGCCGTCCTTGAGACCAAGCTGGTTGAGGCCGCCACAGGAGCCGGCAATGGGCTTGCGCCCCATGATCACGCCCACCGCCATGGCGCCCACGATCAGCAACATGGCAGCAAGCACTATGAGAAAAATGGCCATCTTCAGCTCCTCGCCTACGGTCGGCATACGGCACTGACCTGGTACAGTGCTCATTCATTATCACGATCCAATTACTATTCAACCACTACCTGGTCCATGAGACCGATATATCCGCCATGAAGTTTCCTGACTCGGTGCTCTCGATCCCCATTGGCCTCGACGTCCGAGACATGTCAAGGAACCCTCAGGTTGACCATGATTATGCCAGAAATTCACGGATCCGGATACGCAAGAGCCGGCCCTGAGGCCGGCTCTTGACTGCTCTGGCGGTATCAGCCGCCGAAGTCATCCAACAGGATGTTTTCCGGCTCGACACCAAGATCATTCAGCATCTTGATGACAGAAGCGTTCATCATGGGCGGTCCACACATGTAGTACTCGCAATCTTCCGGTGCCGGATGATCCTTGAGGTACATGTCGTAGAGCACGTTATGGATGAAGCCGGTCGGGCCTTCCCAGTTATCCTCGGGCTGAGGATCGGACAGCGCCAGGTGCCACTCGAAGTTATCGTGCTCCTCGGCCAGCTTGTCGTACTCTTCGTTGTAGAACGTCTCACGCCAGGAGCGTGCGCCGTACCAGAAGGTCATCTTGCGCTCGCTGTTGAGGCGCTTGAGCTGGTCGAAGATATGACTGCGCATCGGCGCCATACCGGCGCCACCACCAACGAAGACCATCTCGGCATCGGTCTCCTTGGCGAAGAATTCACCGAAGGGCCCCATGACCGTCACCTTGTCACCCGGCTTCAGGCTGAAGACATAGGTGGACATCAGGCCAGGCGGATGGCTGCTGTTGGGCGGCGGCGTGGCGATACGGATATTGAACTTGAGAATACCCTTCTCGTCCGGATAGTTGGCCATGGAGTAGGCACGAATGACCTCTTCCTGGTTCTTGTGGGAGATGTTGAACAGGCCAAACTTCTCCCAGTCACCACGGTACTCTTCCTCGACCTCGAAGTCGGAGAACTTGATGTCGTAGGCTGGCGCAACCAGCTGTACGTAGCCGCCCGCGCGGAAGGCGACTTCCTCACCCTCCGGCAGCTTGAGGTTGAGTTCCTTGATGAAGGTGGCAACGTTGGGGTTCTCGATGACCTCACATTCCCACTTCTTGACGCCAAAGACTTCCTCGGGCACCTCGATCTTCATGTCCTGCTTGACGGGCACCTGGCAGGACAGGCGCCAACCAGACTTCTTCTCACGCAGGGTGAAGTGAGACTCCTCGGTGGGCAGGATCGAGCCACCACCGTCGCTGACACGGCAGCGACACTGGGCACAGGAGCCACCACCACCACAGGCGGAGGACAGGAAGATGCCATTGGCCGCAAGTGTATTGAGCAGCTTGCCGCCGGCTTGAGTGGTCAGGGTATGCTCGGGGTCACCATTGACCTCGATGGTCACGTCGCCAGTGCTGACGAGCTTGCTGCGGGCCGCCAGAATCACCGCCGTCAGAGAGATGACGATGACGGTGAACATGATGACGCCGAGCACGATGACTGTTGTATCAACCATGTCGGTTTCCTATTGCTAGCGTTTCCGTGTATCCGGCGGCTCACGCCGCCGGATCGCGCTCAGAGCTGGATGCCGGAGAAGGACATGAAGCCCAGCGACATCAGACCCACGGTGATGAAGGTAATGCCCAGTCCCTGCAGGGATGCCGGTACGTCACTGTACTTCAGCTTCTCGCGAATGCCGGCCAGGGCGGTAATCGCCAGCGCCCAGCCAACACCGGCACCGAGGCCATAGACCACGGATTCACCGAAGTTGTAGTTACGCTCGACCATGAACAGGGTGCCACCGAGGATGGCGCAATTCACGGTGATCAGCGGCAGGAACACACCAAGGGCGTTGTAGAGCGCCGGCACGAACTTGTCGAGGAACATCTCGAGGATCTGTACCAGAGCAGCGATAACGCCGATGTAGGACAGCAGCCCCAGGAACGTCAGGTCGATGTTCTCGGCACCGGAGACACCGGTCCAGGACAGCGCGCCTTCCGCCAGCAGATACTTCAGGATCAGATTGTTGACCGGCACCGTGATGGTCAGCACCGCAACCACGGCAATGCCCAGGCCGATGGCAGACGAGACCTTCTTCGACACTGCCATGAACGTACACATGCCCAGGAAGAAGGCCAACGCCATGTTCTCGACGAAGACCGAGGCAACGAACAGGCTCAGATAATGTTCCATCTTACACAGCCTCCTTCGGCTCGGTGTTGGCCTTCATGACGAACTCATTGCTCTCGATCTGCTCCGGGTTCATCGCACGTATTGCCCAGATGATCAGACCGATGATGAAGAACGCCGACGGCGGCAGCAGCAGCAGACCATTGGGCACGTACCAGCCGCCGTTCTGCACGGTCTGGAGAATGGTGACACCAAACAGGCTGCCGGAGCCGAGCAACTCACGGAAGAAACCAACGGTCATCAGGATGAAGCCATAGCCCAGACCATTACCGAGGCCGTCGAGGAACGACAGGCCTGGCGTGTTGGTCATGGCGAAGCCTTCGGCACGGCCCATGACGATGCAGTTGGTGATGATCAGACCGACGAAGACCGACAGCTGCTTGGACATCTCGTAAGCATAAGCCTTGAGGATCTGGTCAACGACGATAACCAGCGACGCGATGATGGTCATCTGTACGATGATCCGGATCGACGACGGAATATGGTTACGGATCAGCGAGACGAACATGCTGGAGAAGGCCGTGACGAACATTACCGCCAGGGTCATGACCAGCGACACGCTGAGACTACTGGTAACCGCCAGCGCCGAGCAGATACCGAGGATCTGCAGCGCGATGGGGTTGTTCTTGAAGATGGGTGTAACAATAACACCCTTGGGAGTCGGTGCAGACATGATCAGGCTCCTTCGCTAGCGTCGGAAGTGCTGGCAGCGTCATCAGTGCTGGCCTGAGCGGCATCGCCACCTTCCCCACCGCTACGGAAGCGTGCGAGGTAGGGAGCAAAGCCTTCCTGTCCCAGCCAGAACTGTACAAGGTTGGTTACACCACGGCTGGTCAGCGTCGCACCGGACAGGGCATCGACCTCGGTCGGCTCACTGGCACCGCCCTTGACCAGAGCAATGGTCGGGTCCGTTGCATCGGCAGACTCGTAAGCCTCCTTGCCTTCCCACTTGGCCTTCCAGCGCGGGTTGTCAACCTCGCCGCCAAGACCTGGTGTCTCTGAGTGTGAGTAGAAGGTAATACCATTGATGGTATTGCCATCTCCCTGAATGGACAGATAACCGCGCATCAGCCCCCACAGGCCCTGACCACGGATGGGCAGGATGATCTGTTCAGGATTCTCGACGTCACCGACCAGATACACCGTGGAATACTGCTCCTGACGGCTGATTCCGGCAATATCGCGCTCACCAGACAGAGTACGGGACTGCGCAGGATCCTTGGCGGCCTCGAAGCCATCGAAGGTGGACGGGTCCACGGCATCGGTGTACTCACCAGTCTCCAGCTCTACCACACGCGGCGTGACCGCGCGGGAGAACTCATCCTGCACGCTCATGCCGGGCTGGTACAGATCTGCCACTGCCAGGATATTGGTCTTGCGGTCCAGTTCCTGGTTCAGCTCCTGCTTCGAGCGCAGAGCCACTGCCGCGGTCGAGACAATGATCGAGCACACCAGGCACAGTGCGAACGCTACCGTCAGAACCTTCTTGATGGAATTGTTGCCTTGTGCCATCACTCGCTCTCCTTGGCCACCACAGCGGTGCGCTTGGCACGACGCTTGATGTTGGCCTCTACAAAGAAGTGGTCGATGAGGGGCGCAAACAGGTTGGCGAACAGGATCGCCAGCATGATGCCCTCGGGGAAGGCCGGGTTGACCACACGAATCAACACCGTCATCACACCAATGAGAGCGCCGAAGATGTAACGGCCTGGGTTGGTCATGGACGCCGACACCGGGTCAGTGGCCATGAACACCATACCGAAAGCGAAGCCACCCAGTACCAGATGCCAGTACCAGGGCATCGCAAACATCGGGTTGGAGTCGGAGCCGACCAGGTTCAGAACCGCACTCATCGCCACCATACCAAGGAACACACCCAGCACGATGCGCCAGCTGGCAATGCCCATGCCGATCAGCACCACTGCACCGATCAGAATAGCCAGGGTCGATGTCTCGCCGACGGATCCCGGAATGAAGCCGAGGAAGGCATCCCACCAGCTGTACTGGTCCTGAAGTGCTGCCATACCACTGGTGTAAGCGGTGGAAAGCGGCGTAGCGCCAGTAAAGCCATCCGCCGCGACCCATACCGAGTCACCGGAGATCTGAGCCGGGTAGGCGAAGTACAGGAAAGCGCGACCGGTCAGTGCCGGGTTGAGGAAGTTCTTGCCGGTACCACCGAAGATTTCCTTGCCGATGACCACGCCAAAGGTGATACCCAGCGCCACCTGCCACAGCGGGATCGTGGTCGGAAGAATCAGCGCGAACAGCACCGAGGTCACAAAGAAGCCTTCGTTGACCTCATGACCGCGCTTGATGGCAAACAGTACTTCCCAGAAGCCACCAACAACGAAGGTCACCAGGTAGATCGGGACGAAGTAGGTCGCACCGAGCACGAAGTTGGACCACACGCTACCGGCATCATGGCCGCCGGCCAGCGTCAGCACGATCATCTCGCGCCAGCCACCCATCGACTCGAAGCCGCCGGCGATGGCGGTATTGGCCTGCCAACCGGCATTCCACATGCCGAACAGCATGGCTGGGAAGGTGCAGAACCAGACGGTGATCATGAGGCGCTTGAGATCGACACCGTCACGCACATGCGAGGTGGTCTTGGCCACGCTCGGCGGAGCGTAGAAGATGGTGTCGACTGCTTCATACAGCGGATAGAACTTCTCGTACTTGCCACCCTTGTGGAAGTGCGGCTCGAGATTATCGAGTGTCTGTCGAATACCCATCATCAGGCCTCTTTCTCGATCAAGGTGAGGTTATCGCGCAGGATGGGACCGTACTCGTACTTGCCCGGGCACACATAGGTGCACAGCGCCAGGTCTTCTTCATCCAGTTCAAGGCAGCCCAACTGCATGGCTGTCTCGATGTCACCGACAATCAGCGAACGCAGCAACTGCGTCGGAAGAATGTCCAGCGGCATGACCTTTTCGTACGCCCCCACCGGCACCATGGCGCGCTCGGAGCCATTGGTGGATGTGGTCGGTGCGTAATTGCTCAGGCCCTTGATCTTCGAAAGGTAGATACCCAGCACCGAGTGACGATTGCTGCCGGGAGACAACCAGCCCATGAAGGCACGCTTGTTGCCCTCTTCGATCAGGCTCAACTGCTGATGGAAGCGCCCCAGATAGCGCAGATGGCCCTCAGCGGTAAAACCGGAGAACACGCCGCCACTGATCACACGAGTGTCGTCAGGAGACTTGACTTCACCCGCCAGCAATTCTTCCGTGCTGGCTCCGAGGCGGGTGCGCACCAGGCGAGGCTTCTCGGCACGCGGCCCGCCAATCGCAACAACACGACGTGTATCCAGCTTGCCTTCACTGAACAGCGTGCCGATGGCAATGACATCCTGATAACCGACGTGCCACACACGACGCTGCAGCGACACCGGTGACAAGTAGTGGATATGGGTACCGACCAGCCCTGCCGGGTGGGAACCACCGAAGGTCTCGTGCTGAACACCACTGATGTTGGTGCCCGGCAGCTTCGCTTCCGGGGACGAGCACAGGAAGACCTTGCCTTCGGTGAGACGGCTCAGGACCTTGAGGCCATCCTCGAACGCTTCGCTACGCTCGCCGATCACCAGCGCCGGATCACCCGCCAGTGGCTGAGTGTCCATGGCGGTAACAAAGATATCCTGAGGCACGGAGTCGAGTGCCGGGGTCCGCGAGAACGGACGAGCGCGCAGCGCGGTCCACAGCCCGGAATCAACCAGTTGGTCGACCACCGTCTGGCGTTCAAGCTTGTCCAGGCCATCTCGGCCATGCGCGGTGAAGGACACCGCTTCCTCACTGTCGTCAACCTTGATCACTACCGACAGAAGCCTGCGCTTCTCGCCACGGTTGACCGCCACGATTTCACCCGCCGCGGGAGCCGTAAAGCGCACTCCTTCGATCTTCTTGTCGGTGAATAGTAGCTGGCCCAGTTTGACCTTCTCCCCTTCCCGGACCTCCATGGTTGGCTTCATGCCAACGTAGTCGGTCCCCAGGATAGCTACGTGACGAACCGGTCGCGCATCCTCGATACGCTGCTCCGGCTCGCCCGCAATGGGGAGATCCAGGCCTTTCTTGACTTCGATCATAGTCTCGCCCAGTTGATGGATCGTTAGATGATGGACAGGGGCTCGATGGAAATGAGAGAAATTCTTGTTATCTTGATCGCATTACCAGTCACGCCGAGGCGACTTCGAACCACCCCGAAAAAATCCCCCGTATTATAAAGACAAGGCGTGGGATTGACTACATGATCGAACGTCGCAACAGCGATCACTTCGTCAGAACAGGTGCGACAGACACATAAAAAACCCCTTGCAGATCAAAGCCTGCAAGGGGTGTGCTCATTCAACAAAAATGCTGAAAGACGTTTTTTTACGCTCAGTTGGCAGCGCGGGGCAGCTTCCGGAACGCTACGTTCGAAATCTGCTGCAGGATACGAATGACCTGGCAGCTGTAACCGAACTCGTTGTCATACCAGACGTACAGTACAGCATGACGCCCCTGAGCAATGGTCGCCTTGGCATCGACGATGCCCGCATGACGATTGCCGACGAAGTCGGTGGAGACGACCTCGGGAGAGTCGACGTAGTCGATCTGCTTCTGGTAATCGGAGTCGATGGACATGCGACGCAGATAGTCATTCAGCGCCTCGACATCGACTTCCTTGTTCAGCGACAGATTGAGAATCGCCATGGACACGTTGGGGGTCGGCACACGGATGGCGTTACCGGTCAACTTGCCGCCCAGCTCCGGCAGCGCCTTGGACACGGCCTTGGCAGCCCCGGTCTCGGTCAACACCATGTTCAGGGGCGCACTGCGGCCACGACGATCACCCTTGTGGTAATTGTCGATCAGGTTCTGGTCGTTGGTGTAGCTGTGTACCGTCTCGACGTGACCATGCTCGATGCCGTACTCGTCGTTGAGCACCTTGAGCACCGGCACGATGGCGTTGGTGGTACAGGATGCGGCAGAGATGATGCGATCCTCGGCGGTGATGTCGGCATGGTTGATGCCGTAGACGATGTTCTTGACGTCACCCTTTCCGGGGGCGGTCAGCAGCGCCTTGGACACGCCCTTGCACTCGAGATGCTGGGACAGGCCAGCCTCATCGCGCCAGATACCGGTGTTGTCGACGATCACGGCATTGTTGATGCCGTAGCTGGTGTAGTCGATCTCACTCGGTGAGTCAGCGTAGATCACCTGAATGACGTTACCGTTGGCAGTGATCGTACGAGACTCGGCACAAACGCTGATGGTGCCATGGAACGGCCCATGAACACTGTCACGACGCAGCAGGCTGGCACGCTTCTCGAGATCCTTGGCAATGTCACCACGTCCACGCACAACAATGGCCCGCAGACGCAGCAGGTTACCGCCACCAGCCTTCTCGACCAGCACCCTCGCCAGGATGCGACCGATACGGCCGAAGCCATACAGCACCACATCCTTGGGCTCACCAGTTCCCGCCTGCGGGTCGTGGCCATCGACGATCTCGGCGAGCTGCTCACGCATGAAGGCCATGGCATCACCACCGCCCTGCTTCTTGAACGCTACACCCAGCTTGCCTACGTCGACGTGGGCTGGAGCAAGGTTCAGCTCGGCCATCGCCTGAACCAGCGGAAAGGTGTCCTGCACCGACAGTTCGGTTCCCTCGATCTTGCGCACGAAGCGATGATCCTTGAGGATGCGGATGACGCTGCGGTTGAACAGCGAACGACCGAACATGGTGGTAACCACGTTATTACGGCGATACAGGCTACCGATCAGAGGAATCATCTGCTCGGCAATCGCCTGATTGTCGTGCCACTCCTGGAAAACGATTTCAGGTTGCTGGCTCACGGGGGACCTCTATGTAGGGAACTGGAAAACGCTCATATTATCTGGCCACCGATCTGACAGGGCAATCGCTGGATGGTCGCACTCCCTGTAGGCGCATTACAGGAATCGCGATTTGACTACATGACGCAAATCAGGCTGGTATGATGGCAGTCGGGCCTCGGCCCGACTGCCAAGCTGTAAGCCATAAGCTGTAAGACGCACCCTGCACTGAACCGTCTGACCATAAGCGATAGGCTTCCAGGCCACCCAGCGGGTATTTCTCGCCAGACGGCACGACTCTACAGCAGGTTCCTTACGCCTCTTATGAATGCTGGAACGCAACAGCCAGAAGCTAACATGGGCAGCTTACGGCTTACGGCTTACGGCTTACGGCTTACGGCTTACGGCTTACGGCTTATCACTGTGCCCGCTATCCACCGACTTCGACAGTATCCGCATGACAACCTTTTCGCTGCTTGACCCGCCGCGTCCACGTGGCATCAGAGATACGCTTTTCTGGAAGGAGCCGCCCGGTGCCGCTACCGCCCTGGCGCTCTCACGCCTGGCCACGGACGCGCCGCTGCTGGTCGTCACTGCCGATACCACTGAGGCACTGCGGCTGGAAAACGAGCTCCGTTTCCTGGCTGAAGTGCCGGTGCTGCCCTTTCCGGACTGGGAAACACTGCCTTACGACAGCTTCTCACCCCACCAGGACATCATTTCCGCTCGCCTGCGCACCCTGCGTCATCTTCAGGATGGTGTGCATGGCATCGTACTGGTGCCGATCAACACCCTGATGCAGCGCCTGTCACCTGTGGAATACATCGCTGGTCGCGTGCTGACTCTGGAAACCGGCGACCGTCTCGACCGAGAAGGCTTTCGCGAGAAGCTGTCCCGCGCCGGGTACCGTGCGGTGGAGACCGTCTATGAGCCGGGCGAGTATGCCCTTCGCGGCGCCCTCATCGACCTGTTCCCGATGGGCAGCGAAGCGCCGCTGCGCATCGACCTGTTCGACGACGAGATCGACTCCCTGCGGCTGTTCGATCCTGACAACCAGCGTAGTGCCGGCAAGATCGAGCGTATCGAACTGCTCCCGGCCCACGAATACTCCCTGTCGCGTTCGGCGATTGCCTGTTTCCGCGAGGGCTTCGAGACCCTGTTCGATGTCGACCCTCGTCAGTGCCCCCTTTATGTCGATGCACTCAAGGGGATTCCAGCGCCCGGACTGGAGCAGTACCTGCCACTGTTCTTTGAACAGACGGCCTCCTTGTTCGACCATCTTGCCGAGGGCACGCGCATTGCCCTGCTGCCCGGGGTCCGCGAGGCTGCCGAGCACCACTGGCAGTCGATCGAGAGCCGCTACGAGAACCTCGGCGTCGACCCAACACGCCCGCTGCTGCCGCCTCATCGCGCCTTCATTCCCGAGGCCGAGTTGTTCGGCCTGATCAAGCACCATCCCAGGGTGGAACTCACCCGTGTCAGCGACCACCCTCATGCCATCGAGCCCCTCGCCGCAGCGGCACCACAGGTGGCCATCAACGCCCGTGCCAACCAGCCGCTGGCGGCTCTCGCCAGTTGGCTCGAGGGACACAGCGAGCAACGGGTACTGTTTGTCGCCGAGTCACGGGGACGTCGCGAGGCCATGGAGGAAACCCTGGCCCCCGTCGCAGCCAACCTGACCGTAGTGGCGTCCTTTCAGGAGTTTCTCGATAGCCAGGCGGGCATGGCGATCACCGAGGGCGAGCTGTCCTCCGGCACCCAACTGACTGACGCCGGCATCGCCCTGATCACCGAAACCGAGCTGATCGGTGAAGTGGTGCGGCAGACTCGCCGTCAGGGGAAAGCCACCGATGACAACGAGATGGCAATCCGCCACCTGTCGGAGCTCAAACCCGGCGCTCCTGTAGTGCACCAGGCGCATGGTGTCGGGCGCTATCGTGGCCTCGAAACCCTCGAGGCCGGTGGCCAGGCCGCTGAGTTTGTCTGTCTGGAGTATGCCGAGGGCGCGAAACTCTATGTCCCGGTGGATAGCCTGCAACTGATCTCTCGCTATGCCGGCGCCGATGATGACCTGGCGCCACTGCATCGTCTGGGCTCCGAGCAATGGGACAAGGCAAGGCGCAAGGCTGCCGAGAAGATCCGCGATACCGCAGCCGAGTTGCTCGATATCTATGCACGCCGCGAAGCCCGCGAAGGCTTCGCCTGCCAACCGCCCGACGAGGAATATGCCCGCTTCGTGGCCAACTTCCCCTTCGAGGAAACCGCCGATCAACGGGTCACCATTCAGGCCGTCATCAATGACATGACCGCACCGCGCCCCATGGACCGAGTGGTCTGTGGTGACGTCGGTTTCGGCAAGACCGAGGTGGCCATGCGCGCCGCCTTCCTCGCCGTGCAGTCCGGGCGCCAGGTGGTGGTACTGGTACCTACCACGCTGCTGGCCCGCCAACACTACGAGAACTTCCGCGACCGCTTTGCCGATACGGCGGTCGACATCGAGCTGCTGTCCCGCTTCACCAACGGCAGTGGCCAGACAGCCAGCAACCAGCGTATCAGCGAAGGCAAGACCGATATCATCATCGGTACCCACAAGCTGCTGTCCCGGCAGCTCAAGTTCCCGAGACTGGGGCTGGTGATCATCGATGAGGAGCACCGCTTCGGGGTGGCACAGAAGGAACGACTCAAGGGGCTGCGCAGCGAAGTCGATGTACTGACCCTTACCGCTACGCCAATTCCGCGGACCTTGAACATGGCCATGAGCGGTATCCGCGACCTGTCGATCATCGCCACACCTCCGGCAAGACGTCTGTCGGTGAAGACATTCGTTCAACAACGCGAGGAGGCAGTAATCAAGGAAGCCATCCTCCGTGAGATCCTGCGTGGCGGCCAGGTCTACTACCTCCACAACGAGGTCAAGACCATCGAGGCTGCCGCCGAGAAACTTCGCGAACTGGTCCCTGACGCCCGCGTTGCCGTTGCCCATGGTCAGCTTCCCGAACGCTCGCTGGAACGGGTGATGTCGGACTTCTACCACAAGCGCTTCAACGTGCTGGTGTGTTCGACCATTATCGAGACTGGCATCGACGTCCCCACTGCCAACACCATCATCATCGAGCGTGCCGACAAGTTCGGCCTTGCCCAGCTACACCAGTTGCGCGGCCGCGTTGGTCGCAGCCACCACCAGGCCTATGCCTATCTACTGGCGCCTCCGCCTCGCGCCATGACCCGCGATGCCCTCAAGCGACTCGAGGCCATCGGCCAGGCCGAGGATCTCGGCGCCGGCTTTACCCTCGCCAGTCATGACATGGAAATCCGCGGTGCCGGGGAACTGCTGGGCGATGAGCAGAGCGGACAGATGGAGGCCATCGGCTACACCCTTTATATGCAGATGCTCGATCGTGCGGTAAAGGCCATCCGCGAAGGCCGCACCCCCAATATCGAAGCGCCGCTGGAACAAGGCGTCGAGGTCAGCCTCAACCTGCCAGCCTTGATTCCCGACGATTACCTGCATGACGTGCAGCAGCGACTGGTAATGTACAAGCGAATTGCCAATACTCAGAGTGATACCGAGCTCAAGGAACTGCGTGTCGAGATGATCGATCGCTTCGGGCTTCTGCCCGGCCCGGTCAAGACCCTGCTGCGCCAGACGCGTCTAAGGCATAGAGCGGAACGCCTGGGAGTCACGCGCCTCGAAGCCGGCCCGGAACGAGGACGGATCATTTTCGGGCGCCATACGGCGGTAGATCCGTTGATGCTGGTCGAAATGATTCAGCAGGACCCGCAGACCTACCGACTGGAAGGCGCCGACACCTTGCGATTCCAGGCTCCCATGGAGAATGAGGAAGCGCGTTTTCAGGCTGTCGAGCAGTTACTCGACAGCCTCAATCGAAAAGCACAGGCGGCCTGAATCATATACACTCCAGCCCCTGTAGCGGGGCTGGCATTGGCAGCCGAGTACAGGCAAGCTATGCACATTTGAGCTCCCCCATGAGCTCTCCCACAACAGAGTCCACAATTGAGTCGAGACGTGACATCAATGATATCCCATCTGGTTCCCCGTTCCCTGGCACGCATCGCCATATCACTTGGCGTGGTCGGAGCCCTCACATCGTCACTGGCCAATGCTGAAGAGCTGGCACGCGGCTACTACGAACTGCCTGAAGAAGGCGACGTCATCGGCAGTGTCTACACCGTCACTGCCGAAGAAGACGACACGCTGATTTCCATCGGTCATGATCACGGCCTGGGCTACAACGCCATGGTTCGTGCCAACCCTGATGTCAGCGTCTGGTATCCCGGCGAGGGCACCGAGGTCGTGATTCCCGGCGAGTTCATCCTGCCCGATGCACCGCGCACCGGCATCGTCGTGAATGTTGCCGAGATGCGTCTCTACTACTACCCCTCCAACAGCGACATCGTCCAGACCTACCCGATCGCCGTCGGTCGCATGGACTGGAAGACACCGCTGGGCAACACCACCATCACCGAGATGACGCGCAACCCTTCCTGGTACCCGCCCGCCTCGATTCGTCGCGAGCACGCTGAAGCCGGTCGCCCGCTGCCTGGTGTTGTGCCTCCCGGACCGGAGAACCCGATGGGCACTCGCAAGATGCGCCTCGGTATTCCCGGTTACCTGATCCATGGCACCAACAAGCCGGAAGGCGTCGGCATGCGAGTCACCCATGGCTGTATCCGCATGTTGCCGGAAGATGTCGAACGCCTGTTTGACCAGGTTGGAGTCGGTACCCGCGTACGACTGGTCAACCAGCCGGTGAAGATGGGCTGGAAGGACGGCGAGCTTTATGCTCAGGTCTACCCGGTGCTGGACGAGGACGAAAACCAGGTCGACACCCTCGAACGCGTCACCGACGCCATCGACCAGGCCGATGCCACCGCCGAAGGCAGTGACTTCGAAATCGACTATGAGCGCCTCAAGGAAGCCGTTGAAGCCTCTTCCGGCATTCCCTATGCGCTGGTACCTCAACAGCCTGGAGAGCCGCAGCCGCTGCCCGGCACGCTGTATGATCACATTGAACTGGTCAGCGCCGCCGAAGTGGCAGAAGAAGAAAGCAACGAAGGGTGACATATCATCGCCCGATCCAGAAAAGGCGCCCTCAGGGGCGCCTTTTTTGTGGCCTGCTGAACCGAGCCGCGAGTGACGAGCTGCGAGCTACGAGCTACGAGCTACGAGCTACGAGCTACGAGCTACGAGCAGTATGGTGCCGCTCCATGGGTCACAGACAACCCCTGCTCCGGGACACAGGCAACGAGTGGCGAGCTGCCCGATGGACCCAGCTTCGAGACGCGAGCAGCTCATCGCCAAACCAACAGTTCCGTGTATTTCCCCGGGGTTCGGGGTTCGGGGTTCGGGGTTCGGGGTTCGGGGTTCGGGGTTCGGGGTTCGGGGTTCGGGGTTCGGGGTTCAAGCTCGAGCGTAGTGCTATGCCCCCGATTTTGTGGACACCTCACTTTCCATCATGAGGTGAGGTGTCATGCTTCTACGTACACGTCGGCGGTATACGTCGGAATACAAGTTACATGTGGTCCGGTACTCTCTGGAGTCGACCGCCCCTCAAGCTGTCATCGCTGCTGAATTTGATGTTCCCGTCAGTGTCCTTGGTCGATGGAGGAGAGAGTACGTGTCCACTCACAAGAAAGACCAGAAGCCCGTCCCCAACCAGGGAGCCTCGAAGAGTCTGGCAGACCTGGAGCGGGAGAATCGCCAGTTGCGGAAACAGTTGGAACGCAAGGAACTGGAGATCGATATCCTAAAAAAGGCC
>NZ_FRCA01000020.1 GCF_900142755.1 Halomonas cupida
TCTCAAGAAACACTTTCAAATCAACCACTTCTACCACCTTTCACCGCTTGCGACGTTTGCTCGTCGCCAGCAGCGGATGCGTACTTTACGGATTTAGAAGGCACCCTGCAAGACCCTTCTGTAAAAAAGTTTGCGAAGTTTCGAGCAGCGAGTCGCGAGCACCGAGCCGTATAGTGCCAGAGGTCTACTCGTAGCTCGCGACCCACAGGGACGTGGGAAGTGCCCATGTTCGTCGGGAACCAACATGGGCCAGCTCGTAGCTCGTAGCTCAAATCGCCCACAGCGCCATGAACCGATCCACGGCAGTGGCCTCAAGCCGCTGCCGATCGCGACACAGGTTCATGATCTCCTCACAGCGCTGAGGGGGAAACCGCGTCGCCAGGTGGCGGGCAAACTTGTCGATCAACACCGGCATGCCCTCATCCCGACGACGACGGTGACCAATGGGGTACTCCACCGCCACCTTGTCGGTGGCGCTGCCATCGGTAAAGAAGACCTGTATCGCATTGGCGATGGAACGTTTGCTCGGGTCCAGGTAATCACGGCTGTATGCCGGGTCCTCCTGCACGATCATCCTGTCGCGCAACTGGTCGATGACCGGATGGTCACGATGGAAACCATCTTCATAGTGCTCGGCCTGCAATTCGCCAAAGGCCAGCGGGACTGCCGTCATGTACTGCAGGCAGTGGTCGCGATCGGCCGGGTTGGCCAGATCCCCCTGCTTGGAGATGATGCGTATCGCCGACTCATGGGTCGTCAGCTCGATACGCTCTATCTCATCCAACCGATCCTTGACCTCCGGGTACAATGTAACCGCCGCCTCACAGGCCGTCTGGGCATGGAACTCGGCAGGAAACGCCAGCTTGAACAGTACGTTCTCCATCACATAGCTGCCGAAGTCGCGCTGGAAACTCAGTCGACGCTGGGACGCTGGCTTGAGCGCCTGGTCGCTGTTGGTGTGACTGAAACAGACATCGATAAACCCCCATTGAGGTGCACTCAGTACACCGGGGATCCCCATCTCGCCGCGCATGGCAATATCGACCAACCGCACGGCGCGCGAGGTGGCATCTCCCGCCGCCCAGCTCTTGCGCGAGCCGGCATTGGGAGCATGGCGATAGGTTCGTAGGCTCTGCCCATCGACCCAGGCATGCGACAACGCTGACAACAGCTGTTCTCGATTCGCCCCCATCAGTCTGGCGATGGCCGCAGTGGATGCCACCTTCACCAGTAGAACGTGATCCAGTCCCACGCGATTGAAGGAGTTGTCCAGCGCCAGCACCCCCTGGATCTCATGGGCCCGAATCATCGCATCAAGCACATCGCGTATGGTCAGCGCAGTCTCCCCTCGCGCCACTCTCTGCTGCGAGAGATGATCCGCAACAGCGAGGATAGCGCCGAGGTTGTCCGATGGGTGGCCCCACTCGGCAGCCAGCCAGGTATCGTTATAGTCCAGCCAACGGATACAGGCGCCGATGTCCCAGGCCGCCTTGACCGGGTCCAGCCGAAAGGCAGTGCCCGGTACTCGTGCACCATGCGGTACCCATGTCCCCTCGACCAACGGCCCCAGATGCTTCAGGCATTCAGGAAAACGCAGCGCCAGCAGCCCACAGCCAAGGCTGTCCATCAAGCAATGGCGCGCCGTATCGAAGGCTTCATCACTCTCTATCTCGAACTCCAGAATGTAGTCTGCAATACGCTGGAGCTCCTGATCATAATCAGGACGGATATTGCTCTCGACGTTGCTCATGCTGACCTCCATCGGAACGAAAAACGCCACCCCGGAGGGTGGCGTCGCAGTCATCATGCAAGGACTTCGGCAGGAACCCTGACCTTTCCCTCCATCAATATCCTGGCACTTCGGCTCATGGTGGCCTCGGTCGCCACCCAGCAGCCCTCAACCTGGTCCACACCAGCACCGACACGTAGCGTTCCGGATGGGTGGCCAAATACGACGGATGTCCGCGCGTCACCACCGCCGGCGGCGAGGTTGACCAAGGTGCCGGGCACCGCCGCTGCCACACCGATCGCCACTGCCGCAGTGCCCATCATGGCGTGATGCAACTTGCCCATCGACATGGCACGTACCAGCAGGTCGACATCCTCGACAGCAATCGCCTTGCCACTGGATGCCGTATAGGCCCGAGGCGATGCCACGAACGCAACCTTGGGCGTGTGTTGGCGGGTCGCTGCCTCTTCGAGGTTGTGGATCAACCCCATACGCAAGGCACCGTGAGCACGCAGCATTTCCAGACGCACCAGAGCCTCGCCATCGGCGTTGATGTCGTCCTGCAATTCCGTGCCCCGATAGCCCAGTTCAGCAGCATCCACGAAGATGGTCGGTATCCCGGCGTTGATCAGTGTTGCACGAATACGCCCGGAAGCCGCCACCTGCTGAGGGACTTCCAACTCTTCGACCACATTGCCGGTGGGAAACATACTGCCCTCCCCCGCGGCCGGGTCCATGAAGGATAGCCCTACCTCGGCAGCCGGAAAGGTCACGCCATCAAGCTCGAAATCACCACTCTCCTGAACCTGCCCATCCACCACCGGTACACGCGCCACAATGGTCTTGCCGATATTGGCCTGCCAGATACGCACTTCGACCTCACCATTGGCCGGAATACGCTCTGCGGGGACGATGCCCATCTCGATGGCGCAAGGCCCCACGGCGGACGACAGGTTTCCGCAATTGCCGCTCCAGTCGACAAAGGCCGAATCAATGGAAACCTGGCCGAACAGATAGTCGACATCGTGCTGCGGCGACTCACTCTCGCTCAACAATACAACCTTGCTGGTGCTGGAGGTGGCCCCGCCCATGCCATCGGTCTGCTTGCCATAGGGATCCGGACTGCCGATGACGCGCATCAGCAGGGCATCGCGCTGCACACCGGGAGTACGAGCCACTTCAGGCAGATCCTCAACACGCAGGAAGACGCCCTTGCTGGTGCCGCCGCGCATGTAGATGGCGGGAATTCTCAGTTGAGGGGCAAAAGATGTATTCATCTCAGGCCACCTCCGATTCTAGGAAATCCTCGGCGAAACGCTGCAGTACCCCGCCTGCCGAATAGATGGAGACTTCCTCGAAGGTATCCAGGCGGCAGACCACCGGTACTCGATCGCTACTGCCATCGGTACGATGGATCACCAGCTCGAGCATGGCTCCCGGCGTTGGCCTGCCCTCGACGTCATACACTTCGGTGCCGTCGAGCCCCAGGCTGTGGCGGGTCGTACCTGCCTCGAACTGCAGTGGCATTACGCCCATGCCCACCAGGTTGGTACGGTGGATACGCTCGAAGCCTTCGGCCACGATGGCCTCGACCCCCGCCAACGCCACACCTTTTGCGGCCCAGTCACGGGAGGACCCCTGGCCGTAATCGGCACCGGCAATCACGATCAACGGCTGACCACGCTGCATATAGGTCTCGATAGCCTCCCACATGCGCGTCACCTTGCCCTCCGGCTCGATACGCGCCAGCGAGCCCTGCCTCACATTGCCTTGCTCGTCCCGCACCATTTCGTTGAACAGCTTGGGGTTGGCCAGGGTCGCACGCTGCGCGGTGAGATGATCACCACGGTGGGTCGCGTAGGAATTGAAGTCTTCTTCCGGCAGACCCATTCGAGCCAGGTATTCACCTGCCGCACTGTCCGCCAGAATCGCGTTGGAAGGCGACAGGTGGTCGGTGGTGATGTTGTCGGGCAGGATCGCCAGCGGACGCATTCCCTTGAGTGCACGTTCAGCCGCCATGGTGCCTTCCCAATATGGCGGGCGGCGAATATAGGTACTCGTCGGCTGCCAGTCGTAGAGCGGGCTCGGGGCCTGTTCCACGGCATCCAGGTCGAACATCGGAATATAGACCTGCTTGAACTGTTCAGGCCTGACGAACTCAGCGACGATGGCGTCGATTTCCTCGTCGGACGGCCACAGGTCCTTGAGGGTAATGGCATTGCCTGCCGCATCATGACCCAACACATCCTGCTCGATATCGAAGCGCACGGTTCCGGCAATGGCATAGGCGACCACCAGCGGTGGTGAGGCCAGAAACGCCTGTTTGGCGTAAGGATGGATACGGCCATCAAAGTTGCGATTACCGGACAGCACTGCAGTGGCATAGAGATCACGGTCGATGATCTCCTGCTGAATCGTCGGGTCCAGGGCACCGGACATGCCGTTACAGGTAGTGCAGGCATAGGCAACAATGCCGAAGCCGAGTTTCTCCAGTTCCGGCAGCAGGCCCGACTCCTCGAGATAGAGGCGCGCCACTTTTGACCCGGGCGCAAAGGACGACTTCACCCAGGGCTTGCGATCCAGTCCCAGTTGATTGGCCTTCTTCGCCAGCAGGCCAGCGGCTACTACGTTGCGCGGATTGGACGTATTGGTGCAACTGGTGATGGCGGCGATGATCACCGCCCCATCAGGCATCCTGCCTGCCTTTTCCTCTTCGCGCGCACGATCCAGGTCTACGGCGATGCCGCGCTCACCGAGCTCTGATGTCGGCAGACGACGATGAGGATTGGAAGGCCCCGCCAGGTTGCGCTCGACAGTGGACAGATCGAAGGTCAGCACCCGCTCGTACTCGGCCTGCTCCAGACTATCGGCCCACAACCCCGAGAGCCTTGCGTAGTTCTCGACCAATGCCACCTGCTCGGGCTCGCGGCCGGTCAGCTTGAGGTAATCGATGGTCTGCTCATCGATATAGAACATCGCTGCCGTGGCACCGTATTCCGGGGTCATGTTGGAGATGGTGGCTCGATCACCGATGGTCAGGCTGGAGGCCCCTTCGCCGAAGAACTCCAGCCAGGCTCCGACCACTCGCTGCTGACGCAGGAACTCGGTCAGCGCCAGCACAATATCAGTGGCGGTGATCCCCGGCTGTCGCTTGCCGGTCAACTCAACGCCAACAATGTCCGGCAGACGCATCATTGAAGCGCGACCCAGCATGACGCTTTCGGCTTCCAGTCCCCCGACACCCACGGCTATCACCCCCAGCGCATCGATATGGGGAGTATGGCTGTCGGTACCGACACAGGTATCCGGGAAGGCCACTCCATCCCGCGCCTGAACCACCGGCGACATCTTCTCCAGATTGATCTGGTGCATGATGCCGTTGCCGGCGGGAATCACATCCACGTTCTCGAAGGCGGTGCGTGTCCAGTCGATGAAGTGAAAGCGCCCTTCATTGCGGCGATCCTCGATGGCGCGGTTCTTGTCAAAAGCCTCGGGGTCGAAGCCCGCATGTTCCACCGCCAGCGAGTGGTCGACGATCAACTGGGTCGGTACCACCGGGTTGACCTTGGCCGGGTCACCACCCTTTTCGGCAATCGCATCCCGCAGGCCTGCCAGATCGACCAACGCTGTCTGGCCGAGGATGTCATGGCAGACAACGCGGGCGGGGTACCAGGGAAAATCCAGGTCACGCTTGCGCTCGATCAGTTGCCTGAGGGCATCAGTCAGCAGCTCGGGCTCACAGCGGCGCACCAACTGCTCACCCAGCACTCGCGAGACATAGGGCAGACGATCCCAGGCACCCGGCGCAATGGATTCCACCGCTTCGCGGGTATCGAAATAATCGAGCCCTGTACCGGGCAAGGGCTTGCGATAGTCAGTATTCATGTCGGCAGGTCACGGTATCAGACGCCGCGTCCCTGGGGCCGCGGCATTATGGATGGCACGTTCACGTCAGTATCTTCAGCTCGGGCACCTTCAACCCGCCACACCCTGTGCCAGGTTGAAGGTACACGACATCAGCTACGCTTCTCGATCGGCAACCACTCGCTATGCTCCGGGCCGGTGTAATCGGCGCTCGGGCGGATGATGCGATTGTTCTCACGCTGCTCGAAGACATGGGCACACCAACCGGTCACCCGTGAACAGACGAAGATCGGCGTGAACAACTTGGTCGGGATATCCATGAAGTGATAGGCGCTGGCGTGGAAGAAGTCGGCATTGCAGAACAACTTCTTCTCGCGCCACATGACTTCCTCGACACGCTCCGAGACAGCATACAGACGAGTATCACCGACATCCTCGGACAGCTTCTTCGACCATTCCTTGATGATGGCGTTACGCGGATCGGACTCGCGATAGATCGCATGGCCAAAGCCCATGATCTTTTCCTTGCGCTCCAGCATACCGAGGGTCTCACGCTCGGCCTCTTCGGCGCTCTGCCAGTCCTGGATCATCGCCATGGCGGCTTCGTTGGCGCCGCCATGCAGCGGTCCCCGCAACGAACCAATGGCCCCGGTCACGCAGGAGTGCATGTCCGACAGCGTCGAAGCGCAGACCCGAGCGGTAAAGGTAGAGGCATTGAATTCATGCTCGGCATACAGGATCAGAGAGACATTCATGACCCGCGCATGCAGCTCCGATGCTGGCTCATCGCGCAGCATATGCAGGAAGTGACCGCCGATGGACTCATCATCCGTCTCGGTATCGATGCGCACGCCATCATGACTGAAGCGGTACCAGTAACAGATGATCGACGGCAGCACCGCCAGCAGGCGGTCCGACACATCCTGCTGCTGCGAGAAGTCTTCTTCGGTCTCGAGATTGCCCAGCATCGAAGCGCCGGTACGCATCACGTCCATCGGATGTGCGTCAGCAGGGATCTGCTCAAGCACCGTGCGCAGCGCCTCAGGCAACCCTCGCAGACTCTTGAGCCTGACTATATAGGCATCCAGCTCCGCCTGGGTGGGCAACTTGCCTTTCAACAGCAGGTAGGCGACTTCTTCGAAACGGGCCCTGTCGGCCAGTTCCTTGATGTCATAACCGCGATAGGTCAGCCCCGAGCCGCTCTTGCCCACTGTGCAAAGGGCGGTGGAACCGGCACTCTGACCGCGAAGACCTGCTCCTCCAAGAGATTTATCTGCCATGGCGTGACTCCTGTCTTTATTGTGTACGTCTTATACAAACATCGTGTAGCTCGCGACCCACATGGATGTGGGAAGTGCGTGTTCGTGTCGGGAACACGAATAGCCGACCCACATGGATGTGGGAAGTGCGTGTTCGTGTCGGGAACACGAATAGCCGACCCGCATGGATGTGGGAAGTGCCCTTGTTCGTCGGGAACGGACACGGGCCAGCTCGTAGCTCAGTATTATTGATCGTTGCTTTCGGCAAACAGCGCGTCCAGCTTGCGTTCGAAATCGTGATAACCGAGCACGTCGTAGAGCTCATCTCGGGTCTGCATGATATCGACGACATCATGCTGATGACCGTTATCGTGAATGCTCTGATACACCTTGAGAGCGGCGGCGTTCATGGCACGGAATGCGGACAACGGGTAAAGCACCAGGCGGCACCCTACCTCCGCGAGTTCCTGCTGGCTGAATAGCGGGGTCGCGCCGAACTCAGTGATATTGGCAAGAATCGGAGCCTGGACTCGTTCACAGAAGGCACGGTAGTCATCAAGGGTATGCACGGCCTCGGCGAAGATGGCATCGGCGCCGGCTTCGATGCAGGCATTGGCACGCTCAATGGCCGCGTCGAGGCCTTCCTTCTGGAACGCATCGGTGCGTGCTATCAGGTAGAAATCTGGATCAATGCGCGCATCCGCGGCGGCCTTGACCCGATCGACCATCTCCTGCTGCGAGACGATGGCCTTGTTGGGTCGGTGCCCACAGCGCTTCTGTGCCACCTGGTCCTCGAGATGCACGGCGGCCACCCCGGCTCGCTGCATTTCCTTGACTGTACGCGCAATGTTGAAGGCTCCCCCCCAACCGGTATCGATATCCACCAACAGCGGCAGGTCACTGGCGCCACAGATGCGGTGAGCATCCTCGACCACATCATTCATGGTGGTCATACCCAGGTCCGGTAGACCAAAGGATGCGTTGGCGACCCCGCCACCAGACAGGTAGATGGCCTGATGACCGGCACGCTCGGCCAGCATGGCGGTATAGGCATTGATGGTGCCGACGATCGGCAAGGGGCGGTTGGCCTCAAGTGCCGCGCGGAACCGCGCGCCAGGTGTCATTGATGGCATGGGACTCTCCGGGTCATCAGATTCGTGTCAGCAACTCAATGCGTGGACGGCACCGTGGGACGGCTTACCACGCTGGGCTGGTCCTGCCCTTCCAGCGAAGCAGCGTAACGGGCCAGCACGTTTTCTCGGGAAGCCGCGACGTGGCGGCGCATCAACAGTTCGGCCAGTTCTGCATCGCCGGCCTCGATGGCATCCACGATGCGATGGTGCTCAACAAAGGCTCGCTGGGGGCGGCTACCACTGGCGCTGAACTGGGTGCGATACATCCGCACCAGGTAATAAAGGTCGTCGCAGAGCAAAGCCATCAACATGCGGTTGTGGCTGCCCTGAACAATGCGATAGTGAAAGTCCAGGTCACCCTCGCGCTGGTAATAGGCCTCGCCGCGCGCCAGGTCAGCCTGCTGTTCATGCACCGCCAGAACCTCGCGCAATCCAGTGATCTCGGCGGCGGTCATGTGCTCGGCAGCGATTCGGGCCGCCATACTTTCCAGTGCCTCGCGCACGTCGAACAGCTCCATCAGTTCCTTCATGGACAACTTGACCACCCGCGCGCCAACATGCGGCACACGTTCGATCAAGCGGTGCGCTTCCAGACGCCGCATGGCCTCACGCAATGGACCGCGTGAAATGCCGTAGGCCTTTGACAGCCCTGGCTCGGTAATCTTGCTGCCGGGAGGCAACTCACCGCGCACGATGGCATCCTGCAACTGGTGGAAAACCCGTTCGGCCAGCGTGCGGACCTCCGGGAGGGATGAGGTATCAGTATCTGGAGTATCCATGAGCTATTGTCGACAATAATGGCATGACAGAAATGTAAGGCAGCACGATACACGGGTCAATGCCCCTATGTAAGCCATGTTCTAGATCATTGGTTGTAGACAATGGCGGCTGGAAAGGTGTCACTGTCGACAATCTCTCGTCAAGCCGCTGGTGAGCGCCCTTTCACAAGCACCACATCAACACCCTACTCCAGCATGAGACCAGCAGAAGAAAGTCGCAGAGACGCAATCTACGGCGCAGACATTCTTCCGGCCTTTGCCTAGAATGATGCGCCTGAATCTGCAGAGGCCCAGCATGAACCCAGTGCTCGACATCGTTCCCGTGCCCTACCAAGGCGATCCGCTGAGCTACTTTCAGGCTCTGCGCCAACGCCCGGGTGCCGTATTGCTGGATAGTGGCCGCCCGCTGGCTCCCGGAGGACGCTTCGATATCATGGCAAGCGACCCGCTGGATAGCCTCGAAGTGGATCACGAGGGCAATTCCTTCAACTCCCGGGGACAAGCCGTCGCTGGCAACGCCTTCGCGGCTCAACAACGACTGCTGAATCGGCTGCCCGAGTGCACCATCGACAGCGAACTGCCCTTCCTTGGTGGTTTGATCGGCTACTGGAGTTATGACCTCGGTCGTCACCTCGAACCGATCGGTCAGCAGGCGCACCAGGTCGTGTCCCTGCCACTGGCTCGGGTTGGCCTCTACGACTGGGCACTGATCCAGGACCATGAACTGGAACAGAGCTGGCTGGTGGCCTCACCCGAGCGCCGCCGCCAGGTGGAGCAATGGTTGCGTACCCCAACGCAGACCGACGCCTTTCAACTGACCTCGGATTTCACCGCCAATCTGAGCGCCGAGCAGTATCAACAGCGCTTCGCTGCCGTGCAACGCTATATCAGCGCGGGAGACTGTTATCAGATCAACCTCGCCCAGCGCTTCAGTGCCGGCTACCGAGGTGACCTCTGGCAGGCATACCAGTACTTGCGTCAAGCCACACCAACGCCCTTTGCCGGCTACATGGCCTGGCAACACGGCCACAACCATCAGGCCATTCTGTCGCTGTCCCCCGAACGCTTCATCGAGTGCCGCCATTCATGCGTCGAGACCCGTCCCATCAAGGGAACTCGTCCGCGAGGCGCCACTCCACAGCAGGATGCAGCGCTGGCCCATGAACTGACCTCGAGTCTCAAGGATCGTGCCGAGAATGTGATGATCGTTGACCTGCTGCGTAACGACCTTGGCCGTGTGTGCCAGCCAGGCAGCGTTCAGGTCCCGCAGCTGTGCGGCCTGGAGAGCTACGCCAATGTGCACCACCTGGTCAGTGTCATTCGCGGCCAGTTGAGCGCGGACACTACGCCGCTGCAACTGCTCGAAGCCGCCTTCCCCGGCGGGTCGATCACCGGCGCTCCCAAGGTCCGCGCCATGCAGATCATCGATGAACTGGAGCCCGACCAGCGTAGTGCCTACTGCGGCAGTCTCGGTTACCTGGATATACGTGGCCATATGGACACCTCCATCGCTATCCGCAGTCTGGTAGCCGACGCCGGTCAGCTGCATATATGGGGGGGCGGTGGACTCGTGGCCGACTCGAACGGCGCAGAGGAATACGCTGAGACACTGGCCAAGATCGGCCACCTCATGACAGCCCTCATCACTCCGCAGTGACCAGCATAATGGCGATAAGAAGAGTGCCATTTAAAACCAACAGGAATAAATGATCCATAAATCGGTATTGGGGAAGCCCGTCACGGCTCTGGTAGGGTTACTCCATCTCGAATGCCATCATTCCGGAGCTTCCTCTATGGAACAGCAACTCGACATCATCAATCGTGATCTGGGCCAGGATCCTGAAGCCCTGATTCGCTGGTCTCTCGCCCAGGGCAACCAGCCCATCGTTACCACCAACTTCCGCCCGTTCGAGGCAGTCATTCTGCACATGGTCGCTTCCCAGCGACCGGACGTTCCTGTCGTATGGATGGACCACGGCTACAATACCGATGCGACCTATCGCTTTGCCGACGCGCTGGTGAAACGTCTCGACCTGAACCTGATCAGCTACCTGCCGAAGCGTACCCGCGCCCATCGCGAAGCCGTCGAGGGGCCTGCTCCGGGCATCGATGACCCGCGTCACGCCGCCTTCACTGAAGAGGTCAAGCTGGAGCCCTTCAACCGCGCTCTGCGTGAAATGGCCCCTGATGTCTGGTTCACGGCACTACGCGCCGAAGATACCCCGGAGCGTGCCCGCATGCTGCCGGTGTCACGCAATGCCGATGGCCTGCTGAAGATCGCCCCACTGCTTCAATGGACGGCCCGCGAACTCTATCAATATCTGCAGCGCCACGACCTGCCCAACGAATTCGACTACTTCGACCCCACCAAGGTCGAGGCGAAACGCGAGTGCGGTCTGCACCTCCAGCACTGAGCTCTGCCGTTGGCGAATGTCCCGAAGAAGAGGCCCCTCCATCAGGAGGGGCCTCTGCGTTTCTGAGTCGTGGAACACACTGGAATCAGCGTACCGGCAACTCGATGCCATCGAACAGCGAATGTTCGTGACGCGGCCCCGCCGCCAATGCCGCATCGACCAGGTCACGATCGAGATGTTCAGCGAAGCCCTGCAGAAAGTCGTACATATAGCCGCGCATGAAGGTACCACGACGAATACCGATCTTGGTGGTCGAACTCTCGAACAGATGACCAGCATCCAACGCCACCAGGTCATGGTCCAGCACCTCATCGACCGCCATGTGGGCAACGATCCCGACCCCCATGCCGAGGCGTACATAGGTCTTGATGACATCGGCATCCGCCGCTGTCAGCACCACATTGGGCGACAGCCCCTCGGTCCGGAAGGCATCGTCCAACTGCGAGCGCCCAGTGAAGCCGAAGACGTAAGTCACCAGCGGATGACGAGCCAGCTCCTCCAGCGTCAGGCTGGAGCTCTGGGCCAGAGGATGATCCCGCGGCACCAGCACACAACGATTCCAGCGGTAACACGGCAGCAGGATCAGGTCGTTGAACAGTTCAAGTGACTCAGTGGCAATAGCAAAGTCTGCCTGCCCCTCGCTGACCATCTGCGCTATCTGCCGTGGCGTGCCCTGCTGCATATGCAGAGCCACCTCGGGATAGCGCTGGGTGAAGGTGTGGATGACCGGCGGCAGACAGTAACGCGCCTGAGTATGGGTGGTGGCGATTGACAGACTGCCACGCCGCTCATCACTATGCTCCTGAGCTACATCCTTGATGTTGGCAGTCAAACGCAACACCTGGCCGGCCAGTTCGATGATCGATTCACCGGCCGGGGTAATGCGAGTCAGGTGTTTACCGCTGCGCGCGAATATCTCGACCCCCAGCTCATCCTCGAGCAGACGAATCTGCTTGGAGATCCCGGGTTGGGAGGTGAACAGGCTCTGGGCAGTGGCCGACACATTCAGGTTGTGTCGCGAAACCTCCCAGATATAGCGCAACTGCTGTAATTTCATGACCTACTCTCACTCCTCGAGCGGACGCGGCTAACCGACGCCAATGACGCCACACATCATAAAAAAGTGCCATAAAAAACTTTCCACTGATTACTTTATAGCATATAAAATAAAAATGCAGCCAGCGGCGCAACGAACAACAGAAGCTATCACGGCAATATTTGCCAGCCATCAGGTCGACGGCTAACATCGTCCGACCGGACACATCTGATCGTGTCCCCAAAACGCTCGATGAAGCGCAACGCAAACGGAGATTCACATGGCCAACAACGTCGATGTCACCAACGCCAACTTCGAGCAGGAAGTTCTCAAATCCGAGTCACCTGTGCTGCTGAAGTTCTGGGCGCCCTGGTGCGGACCGTGCAAGGTGATGGCTCCGGTGGTCGACGAGGTCGCCGGGGAACGAGAAGGATCGCTGAAGGTAGTCAGCATCAATGTTGACGATGCACCCGAGATTGCTGCCGAACAGGGTGTGCGTGGTGTGCCGACCGTAATGCTGTTCAAGTCCGGCACCAAGGTCGCATCACTGGTAGGTGCCCAATCCAAGTCTCAGCTGACTCAGTTCATCGAACAGAACGGCTGAGTCTGGCGCGCACTTTCCGCGCGGTAGAGATGAAACGACGACGCCCCGCTTGTGCGGGGCGTCGTCGTCTTCAGCATTGAGCGAAGCGTGATGTCTTGCAGGGCTATGACTTGCAGGACTATGACTTGCGGGAAACGCTGCGCCGCGCCCTCTCCCACAGCGGTCGCCTGGCATCTTCCACCGCTCCTCCGCGTGCCGGCCCCAGCAAGTGGGCGATCCAGCGTGTCTGGGGGTGGCTGTCCAGGGCTATCTTGAGCGTCATGGTCAACAGCACCGACAACAGCATACCGACCACGCCGAGGATCCAGCCCCAGACCACCAGAGAGAGGAAGGCCACGAAGGTGGAAAGCCCCAGTGCACGCCCCATGACACGCGGCTCGATCAGGTTCCCCATCACGAAGTTGATCACCAGGTAGACAAGACTCAGCAACAACGCCTGTGCCATGCCTCCATCCGGCGATACCAGCACCAGCAGTACCGGTGGTACCGCCGCAATCGCCGAGCCGATATTGGGGATATAGTTCAGCGCGAAGGCAAGCACAGCCCACAAGAGCGGAAAATCCACGCCCATCACCAGGCAGGCAATCCACACCAGTATTCCTGTCACCAGACTGATCACCGTCTTGACGGCCAGATAACGCTTCAGGGTGTGGCTGAACTCACCAAAACGCGCCAGACTGGGTGCCGGATTGGCCAACGCTCGTGACAACTTGTCACGAAAGTTGAGCGTCTCGAACATCAGGAACAGCACCATCATCCCGACCACCACACTCTGCATCATCAAGTTGCCAAGCTGTCCCAGCAGACCCGGTATCCAGCCCCCTACCTGCTCGGAATTGACCAACTCGGCCAGGCGTGTGGTATCGATGGCCAGCCCCATACTTGCCAGACTGTCCAGCATGCTCAGGTAATACTGGTAGAGCTTGTCCTCGATCCCCGGCAGGGCATCGACAAAGGTCCCGAAGCTGTTGACCAGCAGCAGTCCCAACAGACCTATCAGCCCCCCAAGCACGATCAATGTCAGCCATACCGACAGGCGGATACCCAGCCCACGTTCATGCAGCCATTGCACCGGAGCGGAGCATACTACCGCAATGAACAGCGACAGCATGATCGGTACCAACAGGCCAGCGCCCGCCCGCATCCCGGCAATGATGATCACCAACGCTGCTAGTGTCAGCGTCAGGTTGAGCGGCAACGCCTTCTCGTCGTCCAGCGCCCTTTCGTCATCCAGCGCCTTGCCATCTTCCGTCGTATTGTCGTCCATGGATCAGACCATCCTGTTTCAGGAAACGCCATCATGCCGCGACTATCGCTTCAGCACAAAGAAACGTTGTACTCCCTGGTGAGCATCACCCAACCGTCAACCATGCAAACAGTATGCATTGTCTCTCAACCCCGGAACCAAGCGGCATTCCAGGCGTCCCAGCTACAGGTCTCAGGTACTCGGGTCTCAGCTACACAGGTAGTCAGGACCTCAACCGGCAGTTGCCCAGGGTCGCCATCCGTTACCCTGTCAATCTCGCCTATAGCTGATTGCTGTTACCCTTGATGCTATCCCGTTGAACCCGGTCCCGTTATCCTCGTTCTCATCAGGCTCGCTCCCATTCTACAAGGAGGTTCTCATGCCCTATCCCCTCGTCCACTTCTCTCGCCCCTTCAGCCGTCTGGCACTGGTGACCGCTCTGGGTGCCGCCCTGTTCAGCACTCAGGCCATGGCCGAGCCAACAGAGTCCTCTCGCTTCATTGACGTCCAGGCAACAGCGGAAGTCGATGTCACCCCGGACGAAGCGGTGCTCAGCGCCCGCCTGTGGGAACTGACACCCGCCGTGCCGCAGGAGTCCGATCGTGGACACCAGGGCAATGAACTGGCCGAGGCTCGCGGGCAGCTCGAGGATCGCGCCGCCAGTCTGGTGGAGGCACTGGAGGCCGCAGGCCTGGACAGCGATGCCATCAACGCCGGCTCGCTGCATGTCCAGCAGGAAGTCCTGCACCGCCCTCAGGGTAACGACGACGCGCCGGTGCCCATGGTGCGCACCCGCCTGGAACGCCCCATCACACTATCCATTGCTGACCTGTCTTCGGTTCCGACCATCCTCGATGCATTGACCAAAGCCGGCGTAAACTCCCTCGATGGCATCACCTATGGTCTCGCCGACCAGTCAGCCGCTGATGACAAGGCACTGTCTCAGGCACTGGAGCGTGCCCGCGCCAAGGCGGAGCTGATGGCCGATAGCCTCGGCGTGGAGCTGGGCGATGTCATCAACGTCAGCGAGCTGACTACCCAGGGCTATCAGCCACGCATGATGGCGATGCGGGCCGAGGCAGCAGACAGCAGTGGCGGTGCCGAGTATCGCCCCGGCAGTATTACCATCGATGCTGGCGTCAATGTGCGCTGGGAAATCGAAGGTCAGGACGGTAACAGTAATGGCGGTGAGCAGTGATCCCTCGCTGGACACACTGACCAGGCTGCTCCACCCATGAGCCAGCCATAACGACGGAACCCCCGGCGCCATCAGCGACCGGGGGTTCTGCCTTCTGGAGCACAGCCTTGTCGACTGAACCCCGGACTATGTCAGTCCACTTGCCTGGCGGAGATCAGTTGATCCGTTCGATGCCGCCCATATAGGGCCGCAGGACCTCAGGCACCGTGATCGAACCATCCTCGTTCTGATGATTCTCCATCACTGCGATCAGACAGCGTCCCACGGCCAGTCCGGAGCCATTCAGGGTATGCAGCAACCGCGGCTTCTTCTCGCCTGCGACACGGAAGCGCGCCTGCAGGCGGCGGGCCTGGAAATCCTCACAGTTGGAAACCGAGGAAATCTCACGGTAGGTGTTCTGGCTCGGCAGCCATACCTCGAGGTCGTAGGTCTTGGCAGCCGAGAAGCCCATATCACCGGTACACAGGGTCACGACGCGATACGGCAACTCCAGCGCCTGAAGGATAGCCTCGGCATGGCCGCGCATTTCCTCCAGTGCCTCGTAGCTGCGTTCCGGCTCGACCAGTTGCACCATCTCGACCTTGTCGAACTGGTGCTGACGAATCATGCCGCGGGTGTCCCGACCATGAGAGCCTGCCTCGCTGCGGAAGCAGGGGGTATGTGCCGTCAACTTCAGCGGCAACGCCTTCGCTTCGACGATCTCGTCACGCAGCAGGTTGGTCAACGGCACTTCGGCGGTGGGGATGAGGTGGAAACCGCGCTCATCATCGAGGCGGAACAGGTCCTCGCCGAACTTGGGCAACTGTCCTGTTCCGAACAGCGACTCGCGATTGACCATGTAGGGGACGTAGCACTCCTCGTAACCGTGCTCCAGGGTCTGCTTGTCGAGCATGAACTGGGTCAGAGCACGATGGAGGCGAGCCACAGGGCCACGCATTACCGCGAACCGTGCCCCGGTCAGCTTGCTGGCCAGATCGAAGTCGAGATCACCGTTCTTGGCCCCGATGTCAACGTGGTCACGAACCTCGAAGTCAAAGGTGCGCGGCTCCCCCCAACGGCTTGCCTCGACATTGTCATCCTCGCTGGCTCCCGAAGGCACGCTCTCGTGGGGCAGGTTGGGAATACCCGCAGCAATATCGTCGCACTCGGCCTGTACCTCGTTGAGTGCCGCGGTGGCAGTGCTCAAGCGCTCGCCAAGATCGCTGACCTCATCCAGCAATGGCTGGATATCCTCGCCACTGGCCTTGGCCTTGCCGATCGCCTTCGAGCGGGTATTGCGTTCGTTCTGCAGGCGCTCCGCCTCGACCTGTAATTCACGGCGGCGGGACTCCAGAGAAGACAGTCGTTCAGTATCGAGAACGTAACCGCGGGTGGCCAATCGTTGCGCGACCGCTTCAAGGTCGCTGCGCAGCAGTTTCGGATCTAGCATGGAATCTGTGTCCGTCGCCTGTTGAGAGGGGGCTATATCGCCTTGTCTTGCCGTTGTCGCCGACTTTGACAACACCCTCTGAATCATCTTGGTGAAAAAGTCAGGGGCCTATTGTAGGCAAAAGCGCCCCGACTAGCACCTCCCCGCCTCGTATGAAGGCATGGCGCATATATGATGAAAATCGACGCCTCGCTGGATGCACGGCCCTCCGCACTCGGGTAGAGTGCCCTGACCGACATGAAAAAGTTATCGCGCTCCCTCCCCCCAGCGCCGATAACCGCTACCGACCGAGACCATGATTGCACCACTGCCCAACGCCACTGCGCCCCAGCTCGATCACCACTACATCGACTTTATCGAGGCCTTGAAGGCGGCCGGGTTCGAGGGCGAAATCGCCCCGGACTATGCCAGCCGCACCGTGCTTGCGACCGACAACTCGCTCTACCAGCGTCTGCCCCAGGCGGCGGTGTTTCCACAACATGCCGAGGATCTCGAACGAGTAGCACGGCTGGCTGGCGAACAACGCTTTCGCGCGGTTCGCCTCACGGCTCGCGGAGGAGGCACCGGTACCAACGGTCAGTCACTGACCGATGGCATCGTGGTCGACGTCTCTCGTCACATGAACCAGATCCTCGAGATCGATGTCGAGAACCGCCGAGTCCGGGTCCAGGCCGGTGTGGTCAAGGATCAGCTCAACGCTGCCCTCAAGCCCCATGGCCTGTTCTTCGCACCAGAGCTGTCGACCTCCAACCGCGCCACCCTGGGCGGCATGATCGCGACGGATGCCAGCGGCCAGGGCAGTTGTGAGTACGGCAAGACCCGCCATCACGTGCTGGAGCTCGACAGTTTCCTGATTGGTGGTGAACGCCTGACCAGTCGGGCCATCGATGACGACGAACTCGAGCACCTGTGCGCCGAGGACTCGACGACAGGACGAGTCCATCGCATGGCCCGCGAGATCATCGATACCCAGCGCCAGCTCATCGAGGATATCTTTCCGCCTCTCAACCGCTGTCTGACCGGCTACGACCTCGCCCACCTGCGCGAGGAGGATGGTCGCTTCAACCTCAACAGCGTGTTGTGTGGTGCCGAAGGCTCATTGGCCCTGACCAACGAAGCGCTGCTCAATGTGCTGCCGATCCCGAAACATTCGACCCTGGTCAATGTGCGCTACACCAGCTTCATGGATGCCCTGCGCGATGCTCAGGCGCTGATGGCGGGTGACAGCAACCCTACCTCGATCGAAACGGTCGATGATAAGGTGCTCAACCTGGCGATGGAGGATTTCGTCTGGGACAGCGTGGCCGAGTTTTTCCCGACAGGAGGGCAAGGCAGCCCAGCCATCGCCGGCATCAACCTGGTCGAGTTCAATGACGACGATCCACAGCGTCTCCGCGAGAGAGTGGCCGACTTCTGCCATCACCTGGAGCAGGATGACAGTGTCCCTCGCCTCGGCTTCACCCTCGCCGAGGGCCGCGCCGCCATCGGCCGTGTCTATGCCATGCGCAAGCGTTCGGTAGGCCTGCTGGGTAACGTCCAGGGCGAGAAACGCCCACTGCCCTTCGTCGAGGACACCGCGGTCCCCCCCGAACACCTCGCCGACTTCATCGCCGAATTCCGCGCCCTGCTCGACAGCCATCAATTGGAATACGGCATGTTCGGGCATGTCGACGCCGGGGTGCTTCACGTACGCCCGGCTCTGGACATGAAGGATCCTGCTCAACAGCAGATGATCCGTCCGATTTCCGATGGGGTGGCGGCCCTGACGCAGAAATACCATGGTCTGTTGTGGGGAGAACACGGCAAGGGGGTGCGCTCGGAATACGCGCCACGCTTCTTCGGTGAACTCTACCCCAGCCTCCAGCGGCTCAAGGGGGCCTTCGACCCCCACAACCAACTCAACCCCGGCAAGATTGCCACGCCACTGGCCGAAGACGTCGCCGGGGCAGCCATCGACCAGGATCCCGGCCTGCTGGCCATCGATGGCGTCACCATGCGTGGCGACCTCGACCGCGAGATCGATGAACGGGTGTGGCAGGCGCATGCCGACGCGGTGTACTGCAACGGCAACGGCGCCTGCTACAACTATGACCCCAACGATGCCATGTGTCCGTCCTGGAAGGCGACCCGTGACCGGGTGCATTCGCCCAAGGGCCGCGCCAGCCTGATGCGAGAGTGGCTACGCCTGCAGGGCCAGGCCGGTATCGACGTAGTCGAGGAATCTCGACGCAAGAAGGCCGAGGGCGTTGGTGGCTTCATCCGCCACCTGCCGGTACGGGCCCTCAACAGTCTACGTGGCAAGGACGATTTCTCCCACGAAGTGTACGACGCCATGGCCGGCTGTCTGGCGTGCAAGTCCTGCGCCGGCCAATGTCCGATCAAGGTCAATGTTCCGACCTTTCGCTCGCAGTTTCTCGAGGTCTATCACGGCCGCTATCTGCGTCCGCTGCGTGACTACCTGATTGGTGGACTGGAGTTCCTGCTGCCCTGGCTGGCCCCCATCGCACCGCTGTACAACGCGGCCCTCGACAACCGCCTGGTGGACCGCTTGATGGCCAATGGCCTGGGCATGGTCGATAGCCCGCGCCTGTCGCGTGCGCGGCTGAAGAAGCTGCTGAAGGCCTGGGGCGTTGCCGAGGCGACACCGGTATCACTGGGACGCCTGACCGAACGCCAGAAGGCCAACAGTGTGGTGCTGGTCCAGGACGCCTTCACCAGCCATTTCGAAGCACAGCTAGTCGCCGATGTCGTGGAGCTGCTGTCGCGACTGGATATCCGTGTCTTCGTCGCTCCCTACAAGCCCAACGGCAAGCCACTCAATGTCCAGGGCTTTCTCGGTGCCTTCGAGCGCACCGCCAGCCGCCAGGCAAGGCAGCTCAAGGCATTGGCCGACAGCGGTGTGCCACTGGTGGGCATTGACCCGGCCATGACCCTCGTCTATCGCCAGGAGTACGTCAAGGCACTGGGGGCCGACCAGGTTCCTGAAGTGTTGATGCTTCAGGAATGGCTGCTGTCGCTGGGTCCTCGCATCGTGCCCTCCGCAGTGAATATGGGTAGCGAGGAGCCATTCTCGCTGCTGAGCCACTGCACCGAGAAGACCCAGGCACCGGGCAGCCCGCGGGCCTGGCAGCAACTGTTCGAGCGCTTCGGTCTGACGCTGGCAACACTCCCCAGCGGCTGCTGCGGGATGTCCGGCACCTACGGCCATGAAGCCCGTAATCTGGCAACCTCGAAGACCATCTATGCCCAATCATGGCAGCCCGTGGTCGAAACACAGGGTAGTGGCGAACGCCTGCTGGCCACCGGCTATTCCTGCCGCAGCCAGGTCAAGCGACTCTCCGGTACCCGGCTGCCCCACCCGCTTCAGGCGCTGCTTGGTGCGTTGCGCAGGGCAAGCTGAGGTCAACGGCTGCTGACCATGTGTATGACGCCAGGGGCCACGAAAGCAAAGGGCCATGAAAACAAGGGCCCCGTCTCGAGACTATCGAGATGGGGCCCACTTGCATTGCACTTGCCAGAGACAGTGCGATTCGGCAAATCGCCGATCAATGTCGCCAGCGCAACCGTTGATCAGCACTGGCAAATGACAAGCCTCATAGCATCATGAAGGGCCTCATAGCATCATGAAGGGCCTCATAGCATCATGAAGGGCCTCATAGCGTCATGAAGGGCGTGTCCTCACCCTCACTGAACAGATAGACCTCATAGGGCTCCTGCTGCGGTCCGGGCATACCGGGAGTACCAATCGGCATCCCCGCCAGACCAATACCAGCAGCATCCGGCTGTTCCTCGAACAGCTTTTCCAGCGCCTCCAGCGGCACATGTCCCTCGATCACATAGTCGCCCATCTCGATGGTATGGCAGGCACCAAGCCCATGGGGAATACCCGCATCCTCCTTGATCTGCGCCAGCTCGGTGGTTTCGACAATCTTCACATCGGCACCGGTCTCTTCCTCGAGGAAACTTGCGTACTCGTCACAACAACCACAATTGGGGTTCTTGTAGAGGGTGGCCTGATCGGGCATTTCGGCCTGAGCGAGGGTCGAGCCCAGCATCAGGGCGCCGGACAACATCAGCGGAAAGGTATAGTGGTTCATGGGCGATCTCCCTTGATTGCGTTTCCCTTGACTGCATTTCCCTTGAAAAACATAAGCCTGGCCAGTGCGGTAGCCGCCAGGCCGATCAGCAACAGAACGGCGAGTGGCATCAACCAACCCACCCAACCCATCGAGTCCATCCAGGCAAGGCATTCGGTCAACATCATCATGGTGTGACTCCTGACAGATATTCAGCATCTACGGACGACCGGCTCGATGGCCCATCGTCTACGAGTGTGTTGAAACGTCAGGATCTGGGAGGTCGCCTGGGCGGCGCAGAAATGTATTCCACCATGGTCAGTACGGGCGCACTGGCCAGCGGCTCAGGGGAAACAGCAAGGCCTGGCGGTACAGCCGGCAAGGTCGCACAGCTGGCACACTTCGAGGCACTTTCGCCGGACATTGCACTGTCATCGCTCATCGACATCTGGGCGACGGAACAGTCGGAAACACAGGGATGCATCGCAGCATGCCCGGTCAAACTGGGCAGCGACAACAACAGGATCAACAACAGAGCCACCAGGCGGTGACTCGTCATCATTCCATACACTGTGTATTTCCAGTGGCTTCTCACGTGCGCTTACTGTCTCCCGATCAACAAACAACAGATAACAACGGCCTGTTCCTGGCATGGAGCCTTGCAGGAGCAGGCTTCCACATCAACACCATACCGGTTTCCGCTACCGCCGCAAGCCATGTGCAGCACCAGGGTTACGACATCGAGCACTGCTGGTGAATCTGGTCTTCCCCACGCCGCGGTCAACCCAACTCAAGAGCCTTGCAGGCCAATAATTCAGAAGAACAGGCTACGCAGGCCTTCGCCGGGATCATCCTGGCGCATGAAGGTCTCGCCCACCAGGAAGCCATGCACATCGTGCTCACGCATGCGCAGCACATCATCGCGGGTATGGATACCCGACTCGGTGATTACCGTGACATCGGGTGGCACCCGAGGCAGCAGTTCCAGAGTCGTCTCCAACCGCGTGTTGAAGGTGTGCAGATCACGGTTGTTGATGCCCACCAGGCTCAGGTCAAGCGCCAGGGCACGTTCCAGCTCCAGTGCATCGTGGACTTCCACCAGCACATCCATGCCAAGTTCGGTGGCCTGCTGATGCAGGTCCTTCATCTGGGCGTCCTCAAGCGCGGCGACGATCAGCAGGATGCAATCGGCGCCGATGGCACGCGCCTCACTGACCTGGTAACCATGCACAATGAAGTCCTTGCGGATCACCGGGAGCGAACAGGCGTTGCGTGCCTCGACCAGAAAATCCTCGTGTCCCTGGAAGAAGTCCGCGTCGGTCAGTACCGACAGGCAGGCAGCCCCGCCCTGCTCATACTGGGCCGCGATCTCGGCAGGGTGAAAATCCTCCCGGATCAGCCCCTTCGACGGCGATGCCTTCTTGATCTCGGCGATCACCGCCGGATCGCCCTCGCGGATACAGTTCGCAAGTGCGGACACGAACCCTCGTGGCGCGCTCTGCCCCGCGGCGCGTGCCAACAGCTGCTGCTCACTCACCTGCTGCTGGCGGCTGGCCACTTCCTCGTCCTTGCGCACGAGAATCCGGGTCAGGATGGTCGGTGTATTGGTCATGGTGATGTTCCTTGTTGTGACACGATGACTCGCTATGCGCGAAAGCCTGCTATTGCGAAAAGACCCGAGTGAAGTTCGCCAGCTCCTTCATCTTTTCCAGCGGCAACTTCGATGCCTGGGCATCCTGAGCCATCATCACCCCTTCCTTGAGGCTGACAGAGACATCCGCCGCGTACAACGCCGCTCCGGCATTCAACGACACGATGTCAGCCGCTGGTCCTTCGCCAACCAGCGCCTGCTGAACCAGACGCAGACTGTCTTCTGCCGTCTTGACCTTTAGCGACTCCAGTGACTGACGCTCTATCCCCACATCCTCCGGGGTCAGGGTATAACGGCGGATCTCGCCATCCTTGAGCTCGGCGATCTGTGTCGGTGCCGCCAGTGAAATCTCGTCGAGGCCATCCTCGGCGTGAGCCACGAGTACATGGTGGCTGCCCAACTGCTGCAGCACCTCCGCCATCAGTGGCACCAGCTCCGGAGTGTACACACCCAATAACTGATTGGGCGCACCGGCTGGGTTGGTCAAGGGGCCAAGGATGTTGAACAGGGTGCGCACGCCCATCTCGCGACGCGGGCCGATGGCATGGCGCATGGACGGATGGTGATTGGGAGCAAACATGAAGCCAACGCCGACTTCATTGATGCAGCGAGCTACCTGTTGCGCATCAAGGTTCAGGCCAATGCCGGCGACCTGGAACAGATCGGCACTGCCTGACGACGACGACACCCCGCGGTTACCGTGCTTGGCCACATGTGCCCCAGCTGCGGCTGCAACGAAGCTTGATGCCGTGGAAACATTGAACAGGTTGGCACCATCACCGCCGGTACCGACGATATCGACCACGTTCTCACAATTCAGGGTCACCGGTGTCATCAGTTCACGCATGACCCTGGCGCACCCGCCGATCTCGTCGGCGACTTCACCCTTCATCGCCATCCCCATCAGGAAGGCGGCAATCTGAGCATCGGTAGCCTCACCGGTCATGATCGTGTGCATGACGGCATGGGCCTGGTCGAGGCTGAGATTTTCCCGACGCAACACCGCGCCGATCGCTGCTGTTATCTGCATATTGTTCGCTCCTCGTCGGCGTTCGGTTCAGCGGCGTTGAATAAAGGCCGCCAGCATTTCATGTCCCTGGCGTGACAGGATGGACTCCGGATGGAACTGCACTCCTTCGATGTCCAGCTCCTTGTGGCGCATGCCCATGATCAGCCCCGGTGTCACGTCATTCTCGTCGGTCCAGGCGGTGACTTCCAGGCAGTCCGGCAGACTGTCGCGATCCACCACCAGTGAATGGTAGCGAGTCACCGCCAGGGGATCGTCGAGCCCCTTGAACACGCCCTGGTGGGAGTGGCGAATATCCGAGGTCTTGCCGTGCATGACCTGGGGAGCGCGCACCACCTTGCCGCCAAACACCTGGCCGATGGCCTGATGTCCCAGGCAAACGCCGAGCAACGGCAGCTTGCCGGCAAAATGCCGAACCACGTCCATGGCGATCCCGGCCTCGTTGGGCGTGCAGGGGCCAGGAGAAATGACGATATGGCTGGGTGCCAGTGCCTCGATTTCCTCGAGGGTGATGGCATCGTTGCGGTGAGTGACAACCTCTGCCCCGAGCTCACCGAGGTACTGGACGATGTTGTAGGTGAAGCTGTCGTAGTTATCGAGCATCAAGATCATGTTGGATATCCGCTTCCTGAAAGTTGTGGCAGTCCAGTCGGCCGGTCTGCCGTCATGCTCACCAAGCCCGAATCACCCGGCCACCAGGAGGCGACTCACACAAAAATGCCGCCTCACGGGCGGCACTGTGATTCCGTTGCGACTCACACACGAGTCCACCGCCCTTATCGAGAAGGGCGCCACCACTGCTGGCTGGACATCGTGAGAAAGTTCATGTTCATGAGCCTTATAGTCTGTATCACTCTGACGCCTGTCAAGCGCTCAATCACCGGCGTTGTCGAGTCCGCGCTCAGCCATGGCTACCGCACGAAACAGCGCACGTCCCTTGTTCAGAGTTTCCTGCCACTCCATCTCCGGGACGGAATCTGCCACCACGCCTGCGCCACACTGCACATGCAGTTGGCCGTCCTTGATGACCGCGGTACGAATAGCGATGGCGGTATCCATGTTGCCATGCCAGGAAAGATAGCCGACGGCACCAGAATAGACACCACGCTTGACCGGCTCGAGCTCATCAATGATTTCCATGGCTCGGATCTTGGGCGCGCCGGAAAGCGTGCCCGCCGGGAAGGTCGCACGCAGTACGTCCATGGCAGTGTAACCCGGCTTCAAGCGTCCAGTGACGTTGGAGACGATATGCATGACATGGGAATAGCGCTCCACTGCCATTCGATCGGTGACCTCGACACTGCCGATCTCGCTGATACGGCCAACGTCATTGCGCCCGAGGTCGATCAGCATCAGATGCTCGGCGACCTCCTTGGGATCATCGAGTAGATCCTGCTCCAGCTCTCGGTCTTCGGCCTCGGTCTTGCCACGCACTCGCGTGCCGGCAATCGGGCGCACTGTGACCATGCCCTCCTCCAGACGGGTGAGGATTTCCGGCGAGGACCCCACCACATGATGATCGTCCAGATGCAGGAAGAACATGTACGGTGACGGATTGAGACTGCGCAGCGCGCGATAGAGATCCAGCGGCTCTGCACCGAACTCGATGCTCATGCGTTGTGATGGCACACACTGCATCACATCGCCGGCCAGCACATATTCCTTGACCCGCTCCACCGCCGCCTTGAAGCCCTCCTCGGTAAAGCCCGAGTTGAAGTGGCCTTCCTCGACCGGAGGGCGCTGCGCATTGACTGGCGGGCGCGAAAGCGCCAGTGGACTACGCAGCCGTTCCTCGAGGCTACGCAGGCGCTGTTGAGCATGTTCCAGCGCGGAGTCCTCGGACGGATCCGCATGGGTCCACAGCGTCAGGCGTCCATACAGGTTATCGAAGACCACCAGCTCTTCACTGACCATCAACAGGATGTCCGGCACCCCGATGGGATCCGGCTTTTCCACCCCGGCCAGACGCGGTTCGATATAACGAATGGTGTCATAGCCGAAATAACCGACCAGGCCGCCATCGAAACGCGGCTGGTCATCGAGCTGAGGCACCTTGAAGCGGGCGTGGAAGTCTTCGATCCAGGTCAATGGATCCTCGACCTCGGTAACGCCCTGGGCGCGACCATCGATAAGATGCGTCACCGTATGTCCGCGCACCTCGATACGTTCACGACACGGCAGACCAATGATCGAATAACGCCCCCACTTCTCGCCGCCCGTGACGGACTCGAGCAGAAAGGTCCAGGGGGCATCGGCCAGCTTCAGATAGGTGGATAGCGGCGTGTCCAGATCCGCCAGCACCTCACGGGTCACGGGAATACGGTTGTAACCGGCGTCGGCCAGTTGCTTGAATCGCTCGGCAGTCATCATGCCTGGAGTCCTCGATATAACGGAAAACGATGGTGTTCTGGAGTGGCTCAGGGGATGAGCTTCACCATCGCCAGTCGCCGGCACGATCCATGCTCATGGGCGGGAGGCCGCTACGGGCCATCATCGAGGAACCTTGCTGTGGCATTGAGCTGTCCATTGCAGCGAATCCAACGTAGCTGGGAAGAGAGGCGCGCTATAGCAAAAAACAATCAATCGACAGGATGTCTATAGCGACTCCCGAAAGACACTAAACGAGTTGCGCCAGCGATTCAACCAGCAGATCGGGCTGACTGGCGGCCACCGGCTCACCGTGATTGTAGCCATAGGGCACCGCGACAGTACGGAAACCAGCCGCCCTGCCTGCGGCAATATCATGACGCGAGTCACCGATCATCACCGCTTGAGCAGGCTCCACTCCAAAGCGCTGACTGACGTGCAGCAAAGGCGCCGGATCCGGCTTGCGGCGTGTCAGGCTATCTCCCCCCAACCAACCTTCGAAATATCCATTGATGCCGAGAGTCTCGAGAATGGGGCACACAAAGGCTTCAGGCTTGTTGGTGACGATGTACTGAGGGATACCACGGGCCCAGAATCCCTTGATTGCCTCAAGGGCCCCCGGGTAAAGACGAGTGTGCTCACAGGGATGGCTGGCATACCAGCGCAGGAAATGTTCATGGGTGGCAGCCGCAAAGGCCTCGCCCGGCTCCTCGCCCAACGCATCAGCCAGGGCGCGCTCGATCAATACCCGAGAACCATTGCCGACCCAGTCGCGGACCTTGGCTTCACCTGCGACAGGCAACGCCACTTCCTGCAGGGCTGCGTCCACTGCAGCGGCAAGGTCCGGGACCGAATCCACCAGGGTTCCGTCCAGATCAAAGACCGCGAGGTGTACGCCATCAAGTAGATGATGCATTTGTGGTTTTCCCGACCGAATCTGTGCACAGGCAAGCAGGATGCCAGAAATACCACCGCGGTCAATGCCTTCGGCGTACCTCACGTCATTCCTTTGGTTGTCAGACTTCGTCCAGGCGCTTCCGGTATGGGGCAGAACAGATCCGTTTGTTCCTGCCATGGCACACCAGCCCCCGATGTGCCTATGATGGCCATTCCACAAATTCAAGGAGCTCTTCATGAGCAAACCCACCATAGTGGTTGTCGGCGGAGGAGCCGGCGGCCTCGAGCTGGTCACGCGCCTGGGCCGCAAGCTCGGTAGAAAGGACAGGGCAGATATTATTCTCGTGGACCGCAACTCCACCCATATCTGGAAGCCCCTTCTGCATGAAGTCGCCACCGGAGTCCTCGACTCGGGCCTCGACGAAATTTCCTACCAGGGCCATTCTGCCACCCACGGGTACCGCTTCCAGCGCGGCACCCTGAGCGACCTGGACCGCGATACCCAGCAGATTACCCTGGCACCGATCTCCGACGAGGACGGAAACGAGGTGTTGCCTGCACGTCAGATTCATTATGACCACCTGGTGCTGTCGGTCGGCAGTGTCAGCAATGACTTCGGCACCGAAGGCGTCAAGGAGCACTGTCACTTCCTCGACAGCCCCGCCCAGGCAGAAGGGTTCCGTAAGGCCCTGCTCAACACCTTTCTGCGCATCAGCGGCCGAGATGCCAGCGATAACCCGGTCATCACCGTGGGGATCATCGGTGCCGGTGCTACCGGTGTGGAGCTGGCTGCCGAACTGCATGATGCCTCACGCATGCTCAAGAGCTATGGCTTTACCTCGCTGGGCCGCGAGCACCTCAAGGTCCACCTGATCGAGGCCGCCCCCAAGGTGTTGCCGGTGCTACCGGATCGCATCAGCCAGGCGGTACACAGCGAACTGGAGAAGCTCGGGGTCAAGGTCCATGTGAACACCAGAGTCACCCGGGTCGACGATACCGCCATTCATACATCGGACGAGGAGCAGATCGAGATTGATCTCGGTGTCTGGGCTGCCGGCATCAAGGCTCCGGCATTCCTCGCTGAGCTGGGACTGGAAGTCGAACGCAACAACCGCATCAAGGTGGCCGCCACCATGCAGAGCCTCGATGACCCGCGTATTTTCGCCTTCGGTGACTGCGCCAGCTGTCCGCAGGAAGATGGCAGCATCGTGCCTCCACGTGCTCAGGCTGCCCATCAGCAGGCCAATGTCCTGTACCACAACCTGCTCGCCGCCATCGAAGACAAGCCGCTCAAGAACTTCAAGTTCCGCGACCACGGCTCATTGATCTCGCTGGCCCACTTCGATGCCATCGGCAGTCTGATGCGCGCAGCATCGGCCCGCAGCCTGTTCATCGAGGGCAACCTGGCCAAATTCTTCTACGCCTCGCTGTATCGCATGCACCAGCGTGCCATCCACGGCACCGTCAAAACGGCCATGATGCTGGTCGTCGACGGCCTGAATCGCTTCCTCAAGCCGCGCATGAAGCTTCACTGACAGCAATTCCCTGCCCAGAAACCAGCCAGGCTGCCGAATGGCAGCCTGGCTGGTTTGCATGGAGGGAAGCCTATAGAGAAGGCTTGTCCTGCGGTTGATCGTCATGATGGTAGACATGCACATCACGCTGCGGGAACGGAATGCTGATACCTTCCCGGTCGAAACGGCGTTTGATGTCTTCGGTCAACTCCCAGTATACATCCCAGTAATCGGCGGCCTTGACCCAGGGACGCACGATCCACACCACCGCCGAGTCGTCCATGGCGTTGATACGGATGTTGGGTGCCGGCGCATCAAGAACACGAGCGTCATCGGCCACCGCCGCTTCCAGTACTCGGCGCACAGTATCGATATCATCGTCATAACCGACACCGACAGCCAGATCGACACGGCGAGTGGCATGAGCGGAATAGTTGGTGATGGCACCGTTCATCATCTGCCCATTGGGTACGATGATCTTGCGGTTGTCCGGCGTGGTCAGTTCAGAGGTAAATATCTGCACATCCTCGACTGTACCACTGACGCCTCCCGCCTCGACATAGTCACCGATCCGGTAGGGGCGGAAGATAATGACCATCACGCCGGCAGCAAAGTTGGCCAGTGACCCCTGAAGCGCCAGGCCAATGGCCAGACCGGCGGCACCGATCACGGCAATCAACGAAGCGGTCTGGATGCCGATCTTGCTGATCGCAGCGAGGATCACGAACAGCAGCAGCAGCGTATAGATGATGTTGCCGAGGAATTTCACCAGCAAGGGTTCGAGCTTGGCCCGCTCCATGCCCTTGATGGTCATGCGATGCACTGCCTTGGCGACCCAGCGCCCGATGATGAAGATGGCCGCGGCGGCCACCAGATTGATGGCGAATTGTAGGCCGGTGGTCGAGGCGAACTCGATCAGGGCATCAACGTTCAGATTCTGCATAAACTCCATGTACTACTCCTCTTGAGGATTCCCTATGGCGGATGCTTCAGGTTCTGTCCCGGTGACGAGTCATCCGGCTGTTCTGTCGTTCCCCGAGAGAACGGCCCTGCCTCTCCTCCACCATGTGCGATCCAGCGACGCTTGTCAGCGGCCGACATACGCTTGACCCGCGCTTCCTCGCGCAATGCATCGCCATGGTCGCCAACCAACGCCTGATGAACAAGCGTCAAGGGGCCACGACCACGCAGGGCCTTGGCGCCACGTCCACGACAATGCTGCTCGAATCGACGGGCCACATCGGTGGAGATGCCGGTGTATAACGCCCCGGCCGCCGTCTCTACAACATAGATGTACCAGACCTGCACAATATAGTCGTCTTTGTCGCACATAGTCATTTGAGCACAATTACCTGGGCTACAGATCGCTACTGGAGACACAGCGCCAGGGTCTTCTGCGTATCAGGCAAGGCTGGCCAACTCGCGACGGAACTCGGCCATCACCGAATCATAGCCATTGGCATCATGCTGCTGCCGGGCCCCGAAAACCGCCGAACCGGCGACAAAGGTATCGGCACCGGCACGGGCTATCTCGGCGATGTTGTCGACCTTGACGCCTCCATCCACCTCGAGGCGAATGTCGCGGCCACTGGCCTCGATGCGCTGACGCGCCTGGCGCAGCTTGTCGAGCGTCGAGGGAATGAACGACTGACCACCAAACCCCGGGTTGACGCTCATCAGCAGGATCATGTCCACCTTGTCCATGACATAGTCCAGGTAGCTCAGCGGAGTTGCCGGATTGAACACCAGGCCAGACTTGCAGCCGCTGTCACGGACCAGTTGCAGTGAGCGGTCGATATGGTCCGATGCTTCCGGGTGGAACGTGATGTAAGTCGCTCCCGCCTCGGCGAAGTCACCGATCAGGCGATCCACTGGATTGACCATCAGATGCACATCAATGGGAGCCGTCACCCCGTGCTTGCGCAGCGCCTCGCAGACCATCGGGCCGATGGTCAGGTTGGGGACGAAATGGTTGTCCATCACATCGAAGTGAACAATGTCGGCGCCGGATGCCAATACATTGTCGACCTCTTCACCCAGACGGGCGAAGTCGGCGGAGAGAATTGAGGGGGCGATCAGAAAATCGGAGGTCGCTGTCATGATGAGATCCGCGAAGCTGGGCAGAAAAGCCGCATTCTATCAGCTTATGGCGACCCCATGTCGGGAGCAGCAGCGGTTCTGTGTACAGTTCGATATTCCATAATCATATATTCCAAAATATAATAACCAGAAGGATTGTAATTCCCATTGAACAGCCATAGCCTGCTTACAATACGCATCTCAACAGCAGCGTTCTCCCACATCAACGTTCTCTCACAGTCAACAAGGAGTCAGCACATGCCTTTGCCCCTGTTTCTGCGCCGTTCGGTACTCACACTGACACTGGCCAGCGCCATGACGGCTGGCATTGCAGCTCCGGCGATGGCAGAGGATCGCGAACTGTTGAATTCGTCCTACGATATTGCCCGTGAGTTGTTCGCCACGCTCAACCCACAGTTCCAACAGCACTGGCAGGCCGAGCACGGCGACAACCTGAGCATCCAGCAGTCCCATAGCGGCTCCTCCGCTCAGGCACGCGCCATCCTCCAGGGGCTGCGCGCCGACGTGGTGACCTACAACCAGGTCACCGATGTCCAGGTACTGGCCGATGAAGGCCTGGTCGCCGCGGACTGGCAGGACCAACTGCCCAACAATGCGTCTCCCTACTACTCCACCACGGCCTTCCTGGTACGCAAGGGCAATCCGCTCGGCATCGACAGCTGGGATGACCTCGCCGCCGAGGATGTGGAACTGGTATTCCCCAACCCCAAGACGTCGGGTAATGGCCGTTATACCTACCTCGCCGCCTGGGGTGCGGCCGAGCGCATGTTCGATGGTGATGAAGACCAGGTTCGCGAATTCATGCGCAACTTTCTCGGCAACGTGAAGGTATTCGACACTGGCGGCCGTGGCGCGACCACCAGCTTCATCGAGCGCGGTATCGGCGATGTGCTGATCAGCTTCGAATCCGAGGTCAACAACATCCGAGAGGAATACGGCAGCGACGAGTATGACGTCGTGGTACCGCCGGTCAGTATCCTCGCCGAGTTCCCGGTGGCGGTGGTCGAGGAAAATGCCGAGCGCAACGGCAATACCGGCCTGGCACAGGCGTATCTCGAGTACCTGTACAGCGAAGAGGCCCAGCGCACCCTTGCCGGCTTCAACTACCGCGTGCATGACGAGAAGGTCGTTGAGGAGTTTGCCGACCGCTTCCCGGACACCGAGCTGTTCGAGGTCCAGGAAGTCTTCGGCGGCTGGCCTGAAGCAATGGAAACCCATTTCGCCGGTGGTGGTGAACTGGACCAGCTCCAGCGCCGCTGATGGTCGATCCCGATGGCTTGCAAGACATGACTTCCGCGATATGACGATACGGCTGTGTAACCTGATATGAAGGCTCTATCACTTCCAGGGTCCCTTTCCGCCCGGCGCCGTGTGCTGCCGGGCTTTGGCCTTTCACTGGGCATCAGCCTGACGTTCGTCTCGCTGGTCCTGCTGCTGCCATTGACCGGCCTTGTCGGCCAGCTCAAGGGGCTGTCCCTGGCTGAATACTGGTACATCATCAGTGATCCTCGCGTGGTCGCCAGCTATCTGACGACCATCGGCGGGGCCGCCGTCGCCTCGCTGATCAATGCCGTCTTCGGACTGCTGCTGGCCTGGGTACTGGTGCGTTACGAATTCCCCGGCAAGCGCCTGCTGGATGCACTGATGGACCTGCCCTTCGCCCTGCCCACCGCGGTGGCCGGTATTACCCTGGCCACGCTCTACTCAAGCAACGGCTGGATGGGCAAGTTGCTGGAGCCGCTGGGCTGGCAGGTGTCCTATACTTGGCTGGGCATTGCACTGGCCATGGCGTTCACCAGCATCCCCTTCGTGGTACGTACGGTACAGCCGGTACTGGAGGACCTTCCCGGAGAGGTCGATGAAGCCGCGATGAGTCTGGGAGCACGCGATTCCGTGGCCTTTCGCCGAGTGATTCTGCCGCATCTATGGCCTGCACTGGTCACCGGGACCGGGCTGGCCTTCGTACGCTCCCTCGGTGAGTTCGGCGCAGTCATCTTCATCGCCGGCAACCAGCCCTACGAGACCGAGATCACCTCGCTGATGATCTTCGTCAAGCTGCAGGAATACGACTATGTCGGTGCCTCGGCCATTGCCTCGGTGGTGCTGGCCAGTTCACTGCTGCTACTGCTGGCCATCAACATCTGGCAGGGGCGTTTCATTCGTCGCCTGCACGGAGGACATGGCTGATGCAACGCATTGGAGACACTCGCTGGGTGCGCATCACCCTGATCACGGCGGCAGTGGGTCTGGCCAGCCTGTTCCTGTTGCTGCCGCTGTTGGCAATCTTTGCCCAGGCCTTTGCTGCAGGTATCAACACCTTCGTCAGCAACGTAACGGACCATTTCACTCTGGCGGCCATCGGCCTGACCCTGGTCATCGCCGCATTGACCATTCCCGTCAACCTGGTGTTCGGCGTCATGCTCGCGTGGCTGGTCACGCGGTTCAGCTTCCCTGGACGGCGCCTATTGCAGACACTGATCGATATTCCCTTTGCCATCTCCCCCGTGGTCGCCGGCTTGATCTATCTGCTGCTGTACGGCCGCAACGGCTGGGTCGGCGGCTGGCTGGACAGCCATGATATCCAACTGATGTTCGCCTGGCCGGGCATTCTGATGGTCACCATCTTCGTCACCTGCCCCTTTGTTGCCCGCGAGCTGATCCCACTGATGCAGGCTCAGGGCTCACGCGAAGAAGAAGCTGCCGTGACCCTGGGCGCACGAGGCTTCACGCTGTTCCGTCGTGTCACCCTGCCCAATATCCGCTGGGCGCTGCTGTATGGCGTCATTCTGACCAACGCCCGTGCTGTCGGTGAGTTCGGCGCAGTGTCCGTGGTTTCCGGCGCCATCCGTGGCGAAACCAACACTCTGCCCCTTCATGTCGAACTGCTGTATCAGGATTACAACACCGTTGGCGCCTTCGCCAGCGCCGCCCTGCTGGCCTTGATCGCACTATTCACCCTGGCCGCCAAGGCCCTGCTCGAGTGGCGCGCTGCGCCGAGGGAGGCTCACTCATGAGTATTCGTCTAGAGCACATCGAGAAGCACTTCGGTCGCTCCCAGGCCCTGTCTCCGACCGACCTGGATATCGCCAACGGCGAGCTGATCGGTCTGCTGGGGCCCTCTGGCTCCGGCAAGACCACCTTGCTGCGCATCATTGCCGGACTCGAGACACCGGATGCCAATCCACGTACACGCATTCTCTTCGGTGAGCGTGATGTTACCCGGGTACATGTGCGCGACCGTCGAATCGGCTTCGTCTTCCAGCACTACGCGCTGTTCCGACATATGAGCGTATTCGACAACGTGGCCTTCGGTCTCACTGTGCTGCCACGCCGCGAACGGCCCTCCAGTGGCGAGATTCGCACGCGGGTGCTACGTCTGCTGGAAATGGTTCAGCTCTCGCATCTCGCCAACCGTTACCCGGCCCAATTGTCCGGCGGCCAACAGCAGCGTGTATCACTGGCCCGGGCCCTGGCGCTGAAGCCGGAGGTGCTGCTGCTCGATGAGCCCTTCGGCGCTCTTGACGCCAAGGTCCGCCAGGAACTGCGTCGCTGGCTGCGCCACTTGCATGACGAGTTGGGTTTCACCAGTGTTTTCGTCACCCATGATCAGGAAGAGGCGCTGGAACTGTCAGACCGTGTGGTGGTCATGAGTAATGGGCGCATCGAGCAGATCGACACGCCCGAGGCACTCTATCGTTCCCCTGCCAACCGCTTCGTCTTCGAGTTCCTCGGCGACGTCAATCTGCTCGAGGGCGAGGTGCGTGATGGAGTACTGACCTGCGGCGATGCGCAACTCAAGGCTGATCTGCCTGAGGGTCGCCAGGAGCTGCTGCTGCGCCCCCACGAGATCGAACTGGCCACAACGCCAGATGAAAGCTCCCATCTACCGGCCACCGTAACAGCCGTGGTACCGGTGGGTGCCGAGGTACGCGTTGAGTTGTCGGCCGACTGGATGAACGAGCCCTGGCTGGCCAGTGTGCGCCATGAGCAGGCCAGCCAACTGACGTTGGCTCGTGGTTCAAGGGTCTATGCCCGAGCCCTCACCTGGCACCACTACCCGGCGCCCAGCGCCTCGGTGCAGCCGAGCCTCGCCGCCAGCTATTAACCCGGCATGCTTTCATGTTGGGTTAATGCGGCACAGGGACGTGCCGCCGTCGGCCATCAGGCCGACGCGAGACCGCGCCTCACCAGCAGATCCGCGCATCTGCGCCAGTGTGGTGCGGACGAAAATCAAATCGATCAGGATGAGCTATTTGATTGCCATGTTAATAGCCACGAATGATGCCCCGAGCCCCGGCGACAGAATGTCTGGACAGGCACTCGCTGGGATCGGATGATTCGCTGTGTCCGAAAAAAGAGACGCGGACGAGATACCTGTTTTCAGTGTCACGTTGTGCGTCCCCATAATCCTGTTTCCGAATGGAACGCACCGCTGCAGTCAACTTTCAGCAGCCGTGCAGATAAAACAAGGAGATCACTCCATGATGGGTCGTACCCGATCGGCCGGTCGCATTCTATCGATCATCGCCGGCCTGAGTGCCAGCATTCTGCTGGCAGCCTGCTCCAGCCCCCATAATCTACAGCCGATGCCCCAGCGCAGCGTTGATGTGCCAGTGGCAGGTCAGGGTCAGCAGGTCTCGGTGATCGCCGCGGATGGCCGGGAATCCGAAACCCTGGGCACTCGCACCGGCAGCGCCAGCTCCACATCGACCATCAGCGTCGCCGCGCATGAAATCGTGCCGCGCCTGCAGGCCGAAGCCGAACGCGCCGTTGCCGACATGGGTTTTACTCCCACCGCTGCGCCGGCCAATGGTGGCACATCGCTGACGCTGACGCTCAAGCGCCTCTCCTACGCCAGAGGTGAAAGCCGACCGGTAGTGGATGAGGCCCGCCTGGAAAGTGTGCTCGAAGCCGTTGCCACCAATGGCGGCGAAACCTACACCGGCACCTACACGTCCCGCCGTGTGCAGACCTATGCCGTAGCGCCGGACAAGGCAGAAAACACCCGCATGGTGCAGGACCTGCTATCGGATGGCCTCAATCGTGCCTTCGCCGACCCGGAGCTGGCTCAACTGCTGGCACGCTGAGCGTGGTTGCCCGATACAACCAGCGCTACAACAAGCGTACATAGCAGCCGTCAACACTGATGCAGAAAACCACAGAGCCCGCACATCGCGGGCTCCGTAGTATCCGAGAATGGTACCTGAGTCTGTTGTATCTGAATCTGTTGCGCCGGGAACACGACTATCAGCTATCGCCGGGACCACGCCGCTGCAGTGCCCAACAACTCTCGCGGAAACCGTCGGGCCCTCGCTCACCATCCTGAAAGTGCGCAACGGTAAAGTTCGGCGAGAACAGTCGCTGGACCTCATCAGCCTCCACATGGAATGGCGGCCCACCCTCGTCCTGGCGAGTCAGGCTGATCAGTAGCCCCTTGCCTCCCGGCGGAATCAGCTGCGCCAGGTGGAAGGCGTACCGCTGCCGTGTGGCCTCGGGTAATGCGATCAGTGCAGCGCGATCATAGAAGGCACCGATCTCGGCGGCCTGCTCGACATGGAAGTGGAAGAAATCACCACACCAGAGCTCGATACTGCCCTGTCGCAACACGCCAAAGCCGGCCTGGCGATAGCGGGCCACGTCGCCATTGCCCTCGGCGACGAACTGCTCGATCGCCTGCTCGGACATCTCGATTCCCAGCACGGGATGTTGATGCTCCTTCAACCAGCGCATATCGAGGGTCTTGCCACACAAGGGCACCAGCACCTTGGTACCCTGCGCCACCTGCAGCTCAGGCCAGTAACGCTCCAGCAGCGGATGCACTGTATCGCGATGGAAGCCGATACGACCTTCCTGCCAACGCTTCAACCAGTCTTCCTGCATACCCGTTCCCCCACGAAACCAGGCCTGTCGATCAGAACCAGCGATCGCGCTTGCGGCGCCGACGTGGAAGGTGCGGCACAATCAGACCAACGATCAGACCTGCACCGGCAACACCACCGCCATACATGAAGTAGCGCATCAGCAGGTCTTCCTTCTGGGTCTCGAGACGCGCCTCAAGCTTGCCATTGGTGTCGCTGATCGAGGCATTGGCACTCTCGAGCTCATGATTGCGAGCCTCGAGCTCGGCAATGCGCTGTTCACGTACCTTGAGCGTTTCGCTCATGGCGCTGGTGCGATCTTCCCAGGTATCGTTGATACCGCTGAGTTCGGAGGTCAGCTCCTCCACCCGTGTGCGCAGTTCGGGCAACTGATCACGGGCACTGGGAGAGTCCTGCAACTGGCTGCTGGGCACCCAGACCTCATCGCCGCTGTCACTGCGCACCCGGGAATAGTCCCCTGAGGTTTCGACCAGTGTCACCGGCTGACCGGCCGTCAGAGTACCCACGATACGATAGCCATCCGTCGGACCACTACGTACATAGGTGGTCAGTTCGTCGGTCACCCAGCGCGCCGAATCGTCCTGCTGGGCCATGGCAGGAAGCGTCAGAGTGGAGAGCGCAAGGCCCAGCGTCAAAGTCTTGAAAATATGCGTATTCATGCCGTATTCCTGGCTATTCCGGGCTCAAGGGGCGACTAACCATTGCGATTGGCAATCACGGCTCGGCATCCTGCTCGAGAACCGCGAACGATGAGACCAGCAGGGTACCGAAGTGTTCCACAGCTTCTGTGGACAACTATCGGGAAAACCGCTGGAAAGTGCCCTCAAGGTCGCGAAGCCTGTGGCACCAGCCCCGATTGGTTACCAACTGACCAATCGCGGCAACACCGTGCTTCACGTCCATCTCGCGCAAGCCTACCACAACACAACCCCAGGAGTGGCCGGTAAACTGGCTTGGCAATCTCTCTGTGCGTATAATACTGCTCCAGCAATGGGGCCACCTCCGGCCTCGCTTTCTGCACGCCATTCACCCTTCTTGAAGCAACGCACCTGTGGTGCTGCCGGGCCAGGAGCCCGACTGATTCCCATGTCGAAGAAACTCTTCATCAAGACACACGGCTGCCAGATGAACGAGTATGACTCCGCCCGCATGGCGGATCTGCTCGGCGAATCTCATCAGATGGAGCTGACCGATAACGAGCAGGAGGCCGATGTCATCCTGCTCAATACCTGTTCCATTCGTGAGAAGGCCCAGGAAAAGGTCTTTCACCAGTTGGGACGCTGGAAGAAGCTCAAGCAGGCCAACCCCGATCTGGTGATCGGCGTGGGCGGCTGCGTGGCCAGCCAGGAAGGCGAGGCCATTCGCAAGCGCGCACCTCACGTCGACATGGTGTTTGGTCCCCAGACCCTGCACCGGGTGCCGTCGATGCTGGACAGCCGCCGTGACAATCAGATCTCGGTGGTCGATGTCACCTTCCCCGAGATCGAGAAGTTCGATCACCTTCCGCGCCCGAGTTCCGAAGGTGCCACCGCCTTTGTCTCGGTGATGGAAGGCTGCTCCAAGTACTGCACCTTCTGTGTGGTGCCTTACACCCGCGGCGAGGAAGTCTCGCGTCCCTTCGAGGATGTCATGGAAGAGGTGCTCCACCTCTCCGACCAGGGTGTGCGTGAAATCAATCTGTTGGGACAGAACGTCAACGCCTATCAAGGTCTCGATGATGATGGCGACGAGATCGACCTCGCCGAACTGATTGCCTGCATCGCGGCGGTGGACGGTATCGACCGTATCCGCTTCACCACCTCTCATCCGGTGGAATTCAGCGACAGTCTGATCGAGGCCTACGGCGAGATTCCGGAACTGGTCAGCCACCTGCACCTGCCGGTGCAGGCCGGATCTGACCGCATTCTCAGCGCCATGAAGCGTGGCCACACCGTCGAGGAGTATGTCGACAAGATGGAGCGCATCCGCGCGCTGCGTCCCGACATCAGTTTCTCTTCCGATTTCATTATCGGCTTCCCCGGCGAGACGGAAGAAGACTTCGCCAATACCATGGACCTGATCCACCGTATCGGCTTCGATATGTCATTCAGTTTCGTCTATTCAGCGCGGCCCGGCACTCCGGCAGCCAGCCTGGACGACGACACTCCAGAATCGGTGAAGAAACAGCGACTGGCCATTCTTCAGGAACGCATCAACCAACAGGCGATGCAGATCAGTCGGCGCATGGTGGGCTCCACCCAGCGCATTCTGGTGACCGGCTTCTCCCCTCGTGACCCCGGTCAACTTTCCGGACGCACCGAGAACAACCGGGTCGTCAACTTCCGTGCTGCCAACCCGACCGAGCTGATCGGTTATTTCGTCGATGTCGAGATCACCGAAGCATTCCCCAACTCGCTGCGAGGCGAACTGGCCTCCGGTGAGCGTTATTGATCGACCGACCATGACACAGCTGACGCAGGATTGCCCTGGCCCACGCCGGGGCAGTAAGCTGACAGCGACCACTCATCAACTCAGGATCTCTCTGACTTGAGCCAGCCATCATCCCAGGCCAATCGCATCATCACGCTCAACCTCGAGCCCAACGAGCCTCGCCGCCTGGCCAATCTCTGCGGCCAGCGCGATGAGCATCTCAAACTGATCGAATCACGACTCGGGGTGACGTTGCGCAACCGCGGCAACATGTTCCAGCTTGCAGGCCCGGCAGCGCGCGTCAAGGTCGCCGCCAACCTGGTCGAGCACCTCTATCGCGAAGCCGATGCCGTCGAGCTGACACCGGATACCATCCACCTGCTCCTGCAGGAGAGCGATGTCGAGGCGCTGGAGGAAGACGGCGAAGACCACCAGCACGGGGAAGTCCTGATCCGCACGCCGCGTGTCGTGGTCAAGCCTCGCGGCCTCAACCAGCAAGGCTATGTCAACTGCATCCGCAATCACGATATCAACTTCGGTATCGGCCCTGCGGGTACCGGCAAGACCTACCTCGCTGTCGCTGCTGCCGTGGAAGCCCTCAACCAACAGGAAGTCCGCCGGATCCTGCTGGTTCGCCCAGCGGTCGAGGCCGGTGAGAAGCTGGGCTTCCTGCCTGGTGACCTCGCCCAGAAAATCGACCCTTATCTCCGACCACTCTACGATGCGCTCTATGAGATGATCGGCTTCGAGCAGGTCGGCAAACTGATCGAGCGCCAGATCATCGAGATCGCTCCCCTCGCCTACATGCGTGGGCGTACCTTGAACAACGCCTTCATCATTCTCGATGAAAGCCAGAACACCACCCGGGAACAGATGAAGATGTTCCTGACCCGGATCGGCTTCGGCTCGACGGCGGTGATCACCGGTGACGTGACCCAGGTCGATCTGCCCCGTGGCCAGACATCCGGTCTGATTCAGGTACTCGACGTGCTCAAGGGCACCCCCGGGATCGGCGTGACACACTTCGCGTCAAAGGATGTGGTTCGACATCCGCTGGTTCAGCGCATCATCGAAGCTTATGATCTGTTCGAGGCTCAGCAGGAAGCCGATGAGCGGGCCCGCCGCGAAGCTCGCGCCGAGGTACGCCGTCAGCAACAGGTTGTTGCGCCGCGCCCGCCCAGTGCCGAGGATGCCGACTCATGAGTATCGTGGTGGATCGCCAGGTGGCCAGCGAACTCGAGCAGGACCTCGACCAGGCCTTGCCCAGCCAGCAACGCCTGGCCGCCTGGATCGATGCTGCCCTGGCGAAGTTTCCCGCTCATGCCAATAGCGAACTGACGGTGCGCTTCGTCGACAGCGACGAAAGTCAGATGCTCAACCGTGACTATCGCGGCAAGGACTCGCCGACCAATGTGCTGTCCTTTCCGTTCGAAGTCCCCGAAGGGCTGGAGCTACCTCTGCTCGGCGACCTGGTCATCTGCCATCCGGTGGTGGTAGGCGAGGCCATTGATCAGCACAAGGCGCTGGACGACCACTACGCGCACATGGTGGTCCATGGTACCTTGCACCTGCTGGGCCTCGATCACATCGAAGACGACGAGGCCGAGCACATGGAAAGCCTCGAACGCGATATTCTGGCGAGTCTGGGCATTGCCGATCCTTATATTGCTGCCCCCTGCGCCACCCCCAAGCATGATTCCGACAGCGAGGACGAGAGAGCCGACGCATGAGCGACGACCGATCGAGTAGCCAGAGCAGCCGTTCCTGGTTCGATAAAATCTTCAGCGCCCTGTCCAGTGACAGCGATGAACCCAGCTCGCGTGAGGAATTACGAGAATTCCTGCGTCAAGCCTCCAGCCGGCTGAAGATCGAGCCGGACGCCATGACGATCATTGAAGGCGCCCTCAATATCAGTGATCAGCAGGTGCGCGAAGTGCTGATCCCCCGCTCCCAGGTCACCGCGCTGGAACTCGACCAGCCGCTGGAAGACTATCTGCCGATCATTCTCGAGACCGGACACTCACGCTACCCGGTCATCGGCGAGAACCTTGATGAGGTCAAGGGCATCCTGCTGGTCAAGGACCTGCTCCCATTGCTTCAGCACACTGACATCGAGCGCCCTTTCCAGCTCGAGGAAGTGCTGCGTCCCGCCATGTTCGTACCGGAATCCAAGCGACTCAACAGCCTGCTCAAGGAATTTCGCGATACTCACAGCCATATGGCGGTGGTGGTCGACGAGTACGGCGGCACGGCAGGCATTGTGACCATCGAGGATATCCTCGAGGAGATCGTCGGCGATATCGAGGATGAGCATGACACCGACGAGGAAGAGGACATCCGTCCACTCGGCGATAATCGTTATGCAGTGCGCGCGCTGACCCCCATCGACGACTTCAACGAGCGCTTCCATACCCAGTACTCCGATGACGAGTTCGATACCCTCGGCGGTCTGGTCATGCAGCGCTTTGGTCACCTTCCTGCACGCGGTGAAAGCGCGGTTATTGGCGAGTGGCGTTTTACCGTGCTCAATGCCGACAATCGCCGCATTCGTCTGCTCGAGGTCGAGCGGGAAGATCGCGAGGAAGAAGAGTAACGCGCTGACCATCAGGTTCAGCGACGCTTATCCTGTGAAGCACTGATCGACACCAGCAGCGACGGACCCGGCGCTGATGAGGTGGGTCGGTGCTTCTCTGATTCAAGGACCGATATCATGCTGGAAAAGATCTTCAGCGGCCGCTCTGGTTATCTCGCAGCCGTGATCGCCGGTGGCCTGACCACCCTGGCCGCGGCCCCCTTCTCCTGGTGGTGGCTGGCCCCCATCGCCGCCGCCCTGATGTATGCCGGCCTGACTCGCCAGACGGGACGTCAGGCTCTACTGCGCGGCTGGTGCTACGGCCTCGGCCTGTTCGGCACCGGCGCATCCTGGGTGTACGTATCGATCCACGACTATGGCTATACCAGCATGCCGCTGGCGATATTCCTGACGGCATTGTTCGTCGCCAGCATGGCGCTGTTCATCGCCGTGCCATTCAGCCTCTACCGCCGCTTCATCGGTGCTCGCTGGAGTGTGCTGAGTTTCACAGGTCTCTGGGTACTGATGGAATGGCTGCGCACCTGGCTGTTCACCGGTTTTCCCTGGCTACTGCTGGGCAGCACTCAGGTCGATTCTCCGCTGGCGCCCTGGGCCCCGGTCGGTGGCGTCTACCTGTTGTCATTGATTGTGGCGCTGAGCGGCGCACTGCTGGTCAAGCTGGCCGAAGGTCGCTGGCTGGTCATTCCGGTGCTGGCAGCGCTGTGGCTGGTGCCTCTGGCCCTTCCCCAGCAGTGGACATCGACCAACGGTGAGCCGCTGCAGGTCAGCCTGCTGCAGGGCAACCTGCCACAGGAGATCAAGTGGACAGCAGAGGGGCAGCGCGAAGCGGTCAACACCTATCTGACCATGACCGGAGAGGTCGGCAGTGATGAACAGCCGCCGACCACACAACCAGACCTGGTGATCTGGCCGGAAGCCGCGCTGCCGATGTTCGAGGACCAGGCCGAGCCGATTCTCGCCCGAGCCCAGGCGGCACTGTCCCCGGATACCGCGCTGCTGACCGGCATTCTCCAGCGCGACGACGATGGCCGCTTCTTCAACGCCGTGGTCGGTCTCGGCAACGCCGACGGCCACTACCGCAAGGCTCACCTGGTCCCGTTCGGTGAGTACCTGCCGCTGGAAAGCCTACTGCGTGGCGCCATTGCCTTCTTTGATCTGCCGATGCCAACCATGACGCCCGGTGACGACTGGCAGACACCGCTGACAGCTGCCGGCCACGAGATCGGCAACGCCATCTGCTACGAGATCATCTATCCCGACCTGGTGGCCAGCCGTGCCCGCCACTCGGATATTCTGCTCACGGTCTCCAACGACAGCTGGTTCGGTGACTCCATCGGTCCCCACCAGCATCTCGAGATGGCACGTCTGCGCGCACTGGAGAATGGCCGCTATGTGATTCGCGCCACCAGCAACGGCATCACCGCAATCATCGACGACCAGGGCAGGATTCTCGACCAGTTACCCCAGTTCGAGACCGCACGCCTGGACGGTGAAGTCCAGCCGATGACCGGCCTGACCCCCTACACCCGTACCGGTAGCTGGCCGATCTGGCTGCTCGCCGCGCTGATGTTGTTGCCGGGCTTCGTGCGGAGGAGGTAGAAACCCAGCTTCGAGCTTCGAGCTTCGAGCTTCGAGCTTCGAGCTTCGAGCTTCGAGCTTCGAGCTTCGAGCAGACCAGTATCGCCCATGAACCATGGGTTCGGGGTTCGGGGTTCGGGGTTCGGGGTTCGGGGTTCGGGGTTCGGGGTTCGGGGTTCGGGGTTCGGGGTTCAGCTTGAGCGTAGCGTACTCGTAGCTCGTCACTCGCGGCTGGAATCCATGCTCGAGCGCAGCGTACTCGAAGCTCGTCGCTCCTTGCCTGCCCAACGACAAGAGGCCCGAGCATGATGCTCGGGCCTCTTGTCGTTTATCGTTGGCTCAGTGTCTGGGGCTAGTGTCCCAACACATCCGGGATAGTGGTCTTGACGTAACGGCCCGGCGCCGGCTCGAGCAACGCCAGCTCACCACTGCCCGGCTCACGCGCGTCGACCATCTTTTCCTGGTCAACATAACCGCCCTTGAGCATCCACTCCTGCCAGTGGGGCCACCAGGAACCTTCATGCTCCTCAGCCGCGGCCAGCCAGTCGTCGTGGCTCTCCGGCAGTTCGTCGTTGGTCCAGTAACCGTACTTGTTCTTGTGTGGCGGATTGACGATACCGGCGATATGGCCGGACCCACCAAGAACAAAGGTCACCGGCCCCTTGGGCAGCAAGGCACCGTAGTAGCTGCTGTCCCATCGAGCGATATGATCCTCGCGAGTGGCAACAAAGTAGCTGGGCGCCGAGACCTTACGCAGATCGATCTTGACCCCATCCAGTTCGATACCATCGGGCTGCACCAGACGGTTCTCCTGGTACATGTGGCGCAGATACCAGCCGTGGGTGCCTGCCGGTAGATTGGTGCCGTCGGTATTCCAGTACAGCAGGTCAAATGCCGCCGGCTCTTCGCCCTTGAGGTAGTTGCTGATGTAGAACGACCAGAACAGATCGTTCTCGCGCAACAGATTGAACGAATAGGCCATGACCCGGCCATCCAGATAGCCATCTCGCTCGAGTTTGGCCTCGACGCCCTGCAACACCGACTCACTGAGAAAGACACCAATCTCTCCCGGTTCACGAAAGTCCTGCAGCGTTGCCATGTAGGTCACGGACTTGATCTTGCGACCACGGCGGGTGCTGGTGAGATAGGCCACCGTCGAGGCGGTCAAGGTGCCGCCGATGCAATAGGAGAGCAGGTTGACGGATTTCTCGCCAGTGGCCTGCTCGATTCCCTCGAGCGCCGCGATGGGTCCCATCTGCATATAGTCGGCCCAGGTCAGGTCTCTCTGCTCGGGACCGGGGTTGCGCCAGGAAATCAGGAATACGGTATGGCCCTGGTCGACCAACCATTTGACCAGTGAGTTTTCCGGCCGTAGATCGAGCACGTAATACTTGTTGATCCAGGGCGGGATGATCAGCAGCGGCGTCTTGAATGCCTTTTCAGTGCTCGGCGTATACTGGATCAACTGAATCAGTTCATTCTCCATGACCACCGATCCCGGCGTCACAGCAATATTGCGTCCTACCTCGAAGGCACTACGGTCGGTCATCGAGACATTCAGCCCGTCCGCCGAATTGGCCAGGTCCTGCCGTAGACGTGCCAGACCATCGACCAGGTTCTGGCCACGCGTCTCGAGGGTGCGCCGCATGACTTCCGGGTTGGTGGAAACGAAATTGGTCGGCGCCATGGCATTGACCAGTTGGCGCGCATAGAAGGTCAGATTTCGCTTACGCTCGGCCGATAGGCCATCAAGGTTGGTCACCAGTTCATCAACCGTACGCGAGAACAGCAGGTACTGCTGCATCAGCGCATTCCAGGCCGGTTCCTCGGTCCAGGCGTCGTCCTTGAAGCGGCGATCCCCACGCGCCGGCGCGATCAACGGCTCACAAGGTGTGCCATTGGCCAATTGCATGGACTGCTGCCAGAGTGCCGCCTGATCCTGCATCAGACGCATCTGAGTCTCCCACAGCAGCTGCGGATCACGCATCAGGGACTCTGCAGCGGCCTGGAAGCTGCTGCGCATATCCTCGAGCACCGAGTCCGTAGCATCACTGGGAACCATGCGTCCCAACATATCCTCCATCAGTGCCTGGTACTGGGCACCGATGGCCGACAACTGCTCGGTCCATTCCTGCTGCATTGCTTGAGCCGTATTCTGATCGCCTGCCGCCATTGGCATCTCCGTTTACCTGTACTTCCCGGAGGGCGCCTACGCGATGATCAGAGCAGCGCCCTGCCCTTTTGTTATAAAAAACCACCGTGTATGAAGAAAACCACCGCTATAAAAAAACCACCATCACCAAATGGCCACTGTCATGAACGAAGCTGTGTCATGAACGAACCTTTGCCATGAACGAATCTCGGCCACAAACAAGCCACTGTTCCGATACCGAGCGACATCCCTGTCGCAGGACGCCTCCAGCCCATGCTTGAAGGCTCAAGGACGCCGGGTCGGCATCAGGATGAGCGCTTGCGTGAGGATGTGCTGGACGCACGGGTAGTAGAGGTGCTGGCGGCCTTGGTGGCCTGCTCTGCCGTTTCGGTGGCCTGGGCACGGACCTTCTCGGCCTGTTCAGCCATCACCTTGCCGGACTCAGCGAACGTTTCCTCGAGCTGTGCCTTGAACTCCAGGCTCATTTCGCTCATGGCACGAGCATCCTCAAGCATTTGAGCAGACAGCTCGTTGAGCATCTCGGCCTGACGGGTGGTGAAGTCGCGCAGCCCTTCGGCATCCTGGATCTCCGAGGCGTCACGCATGCGCTCGGTACCCATCTGGCTGTAGCGCTTCATCGACTCCATCTGGTACTGGGACATCTTCTCCATGTTGTCCAGCATCATGGAGTTGAGCTTACGCATCGGCTCGAAGAACTGGCGAGCCTGATCACTGAAATTCTCGAAAACCTTGTCTTGCATGAGCGTTTCCTCCAGGAAGACGTAGCGAAGACATGTCCAGGCGACATGTTCGATCCAGGCTGCAACGAGTCTCTATGTCGTCACGAACGTCATGTCGTCACGAACACGACCGTGTTGCAGCGCAACAAAGATCAGTCTGGCACACACAGGATGACAACGCCATGACAGAGGTTGCAGCCTGCGCGAATCGGCAACACCTCCATGAGTGATGGGGTAACGAGACGGTGGCGCCAAACGCCACCGAAAGAATCAGGACTTGTCTTTGGTCGAGCGAGAGCGCGCAGAGGCTCTCGTGCTACTGCGGGAGGCAGAGGAGCTCTTGCTGGTGGAGGAATTTCCTGCCGAGCCTGAATTTTCGGCAGCATCGCTGCTGTCCCCGGCTTTTCGTGCCGCCTGGGTCAGCATATCGAGCATCATCTTCTGGTAATTGCCGAAACTGGCCAGCCCCTGAGACAACCCCTGCTGCAGCGCGGGCTGCTGAAGGAACGGTTGCATCAGACTCATGGGGTCATAGCCCTCGACACCGGATTCCATCTGCCCCTGAATACGCTCGAGCAGCTCCTGCTGGAACGTCTCGATATTGGGCAATCCCAGTGCCTGACGGAACTCTTCGGGGGTCAGATCGAACTCGACATTGATCTTCATGGCGGCCTCGCGTGCATTCCCCGAACGCTACCGGTGAGTTCGGGGCTATTCATGAGTGTAGCAGGCATGTCCTGTGCGCATGGTCTGCGCACAGTGATCAGCGTAACTGCGGAGTCGTCACTTCGACCCCTGCATTCTGTGCACGATGGCGCATAAAATGATCCATCAGCGTCAACGCCATCATCGCCTCCGCGATCGGTGTGGCACGAATACCCACACAGGGATCATGGCGGCCCTTGGTCACCACGTCCACCGGGTTGCCATCCACATCGATGGAGCGCCCGGGAATGGTGATGCTGGATGTCGGTTTCAGCGCCAGATGAGCGATCAACGTCTGGCCGCTGGAGATACCGCCCAGCACGCCACCGGCATGGTTGGACAGGAATCCTTCCGGAGTCATCTCGTCACGGTGCTCACTACCACGCTGGGTGACAACATCAAAGCCATCACCGATTTCCACGCCCTTGACGGCATTGATGCTCATCAGGCCATGGGCGAGCTCCGCATCGAGACGATCGAAGACCGGCTCACCCAGACCCGGCGGCAGGCCTTCGGCGACCACGGTGATCTTCGCTCCCACCGAATCCTGATCACGACGCAGTTGATCCATATAGGCCTCGAGCTCCGGCAGGCGCTCCGGGTCCGGACAGAAGAACGGATTGGTACCCACCGCATCCCAGTCACGCAGCTCGATCTCGATGGGGCCCAACTGGCTCATGTAGCCGCGCACCTGGATGCCCTGGCTGGCAAGAAACTTCCGGGCAATGGCGCCGGCCGCCACACGCATCGCCGTCTCGCGGGCACTGGAGCGCCCTCCACCGCGGTAATCACGAATGCCGTACTTGTGGTGATAGGTATAGTCGGCATGGGCCGGACGAAACTGGTCCTTGATCTTGCCGTAGTCCTTCGAGCGCTGGTCGGTGTTCTCGATCAACAGGCCAATCGGAGTACCGGTGGTGACCCCTTCGAAGACCCCGGACAGGATCCGGACCTGGTCAGGCTCGCGACGCTGGGTGGTGTGTCTCGATGACCCCGGTCGACGACGATCCAGATCACCCTGCAGATCCGCCTCGCTGAGCTCGAGTCCGGGAGGACAGCCGTCAACGATGGCGCCCAGCGCAAGACCGTGGCTTTCGCCGAAGGTCGTCACAGTGAATAACTTGCCAAAGGTATTGCCAGACATGGGCGTTCCCCAATGAATCCATGAAGGACGTGAATCAACTGAAGGACGCCGCATGGGCGTCGAGTTCCTCGGCTGTCAGGGCGAATATCCCTTGACCACCGCGCTCGAATTCGAGCCACATGAAGGGTACTTCCGGGAAGGCCGCTTCCAGATGATGGTCGGAATTGCCGACTTCCACGATCAGCACACCATGGTCGCTCAGGTGGCTACGTGCTTCGCGCAGAATACGCCGGACGATGTCCAGCCCATCCTTGCCGGCGCCCAACGCGAGTGATGGCTCATGACGGAACTCCGCCGGCATGGTGGCAAGGTCCCGAGCATCGACGTAAGGCGGATTCGACACGATTAGGTCGTAACGCTGTCCTTCAAGGCCCGAGAAGACATCGCTGGCCACCGCCCTGACCCGCCGCCCGACATCATGGCGATTGATATTGGCACGTGCCACTGCCAGCGCGTCCTCACTGATATCGCTCAGATCGACTTCGGCAGTCTGCAGGTAGTGCGCGGTGGCAATACCGATACAACCGGATCCTGTGCATAGATCGAGCACACGAGCCGGAGGCTCCTCCGGAAACCAGGCACGGAAGCCATCCTCGATCAGCTCGGCAATTGGCGAACGCGGAATCAGTACCCGCGCGTCAACATTGAACGCCAGCCCGGCGAAGAAGGCTTCACCAAGCAGGTAGGGCAATGGTTGGCGATCACTGATGCGCGCACGCACCAGCGTCACGATGCGCTGACGTTCCATGGGCAGCAGGCGAGCGTCCTGCACTCCGGGGTCGACATCCCAGGGCAGGTGCAGCGCACCCAGAACCAGAGCCACCGCCTCGTCCCAGGCCGAATCCGTGCCATGACTATAGGTCAGGCCGGCCAGATGAAATTCGCTGGTTGCCCAACGCAGGCAGTCGCGCAGGGTGATGAGGTCGTCTGCGATTACACTATCGCCAAGAACCAGGGTCGAACCTGCAGAAACGGAATCAGCCAAGGGAGCATCCTGTCAGTCGCATCAAGTTGAAGAAAGCGGCCGCCGGGGCGAGCTGCAACCCGCGATTGTATCTGCGCCAGCGGTTCACTGCCACGGCTGGCACGGTATACTGCACCGACCAGAACATTTCCCCGTATTTGCCGAGATAGGTTACCGAGTCGCTCATGAGTCACCGCCTGCCCCCGTCCGACGATGATATCAATGCCTTTCGTCAGGCCCTCAAGGAAGCTGGCGTGCGGCGGATCAAGACCAACCGCGCCGATACCGGCAGCACCGCCCGACGCAAGTCTCTCGAAGATGAAGCGGTAGCCGCTCGTCGCGCCTCGGCGGTGAGTGCCAGCGAAAGCGAGTCCACCGGCCGTACCTCGGATGGCCGCGTCGAGCCGGTGCTACCCTCAGAATACCTCGACTTCGCCCTGCCGGATCTCCCCTGGCGAACACGCAGTCAACTCAAGCGCGGTGAAATGAGCTGGGAAGCCGGGCTGGATCTCCACGGCTATCGCCTCGAAGAGGCCCGTCAGCAGCTGGAAAGTTTTCTCAATGATGCCCAGGCCAGCGGCCAGCGCTGCGTACTGGTTGTACACGGCAAGGCCTGGGGCGCCAGCGCCGACTACCCGGTGATCAAGAGCCACGTCAACGCCTGGCTACGCGAATGGCCCAGCGTGCTGGCATTCTGCTCGGCAACCGACGCCGATGGCGGCACCGGCGCCGTATATATCCTGCTGCGCAAGCGCAGCCGCATCTGACCAACAACGCGCGTAACCAGCAACTAGTTGCGAATTCGTTCCTGCTCCGTCACCACCCCACAGGTCTCCAGCCGATCGAGGGCCTGACAGGTCAGGTGCCGCCCCAGACGCACAAGCTCACGTGCCCGCTGAAACTCGAATGATCCGCACACCGACTTGGGTACCTCGATGAGGATATCCGGTGGACAGCCGGCCACCCGATAGCGCGCCAGTGCCGCCTGGGTAATATCGAAGGACGTCAGGATCATCGCCAGACGTCCCCACTCTCGCTGCCCCAGGCCGCCCGAGCCTTGTTCATCCAGATCTCGGTCCGCCTCCTTGCCGGCAGAACGCAACCAACGTCGGGTCAGCATATCGCCGACCCAGGAGAGTTCTTCCGACTCGTCTTTCCCGCGGTCCCCTTCCCCCCTACGACGTTCAGAACAGGTCGACTCGTCATCGGGCAGCAATTCCTCGAGGGTCACCAGGCTGGAACTGCTGGCGGTGACATTGACCGCCATGACCAGATCGGCATCCGCCGAGACATTGGAAATGATCGGCAAGGGATTGAGCAGGCCTCCATCCACCAGCAACCGCGGCCCATCCTCGATCGGCGTAAAGATTCCGGGAATAGCGATGGAGGCACGGATGGCCTTGAGTAACGGGCCCTTCTGAAACCAGACTTCACGCTGACGGGTCAGGTCCGTGGCAACGGCGGTGAAGGCGATCGGCAGGTCCTCGATATTGACCTCACCGATCATGGCACCAATCTTGCCCATCAGCTTGCGCCCGTGCATGGCGCCCATCGTGCCGAAGCTGAAATCCAGCAGCCGCAGAACACCGAACGACCCCAGCCCTTCGACCCACTCGCGATAGTCATCCAGCTTGCCGGCGGCGTAGATGCCGCCGATCACGGCCCCCATCGAACAGCCGGAGATTGCCGTGATCTCATAGCCTCGGGCCACCAGCTCCTCTATCACCCCGATGTGGGCATAGCCCCGTGCCCCGCCGCTTCCCAGAGTCAGGGCAATACGCTTGCCGGAAAGACCGGCCGGACAATCAGACTTCGCAGCGTTCATGGCATCCCTCCACCAGGCAGGTTCCCTTTATCAGAGACCTCTATTTCTACTCTAGCTGACCCCATGGCGAGGAGGCCTTGACGATGGTACTGGCGACGGTTTCGACACAGTCCGGTGAGACATGCAGATGATGACCGCCGTCCAGAACGTGACGCTCGAGTTGACGGACCGCAGCGCGACTGCGCCGGGCCCACTCCCGCTCACCGAGAATCCCTTCGCGGCCTTCGATCAACAGCACACGACATTCGATGGCCGCCAACATCGCCACCACCTGCTCCGGGGTCAACCTCACCGGAGAAGGTCGCTTGAGGCGCGGATCGGTGCGCAGAGCGACACTACCATCGGGTAGTTCACGCAGGTTACGTGCCACGATCTCGTTCACTTCGGCGGCCCGGACTGGCGTCGCACCTCCCGCCACTCGCGCCGCTACGGCAGCCTCGGCGTCCGCGTAACGCGGCCCGGAAGAGCGCCGCCGACGATGGGCACGCAGGGATTTCCCCAATTCACGAGGCAGCTCTTCAGCGGGTGTTGTCAGCGCGCCAAGTCCATCAATCAACACCAGCCGCTCGACACGTTCGGGTATCGCTGCCGCCAGTAGCGAAGCCACCCCCGCCCCCATGGAGTGAGCCAGCAGAGGCGCACGTTCCAGCCCCAGTTCATCCAGCGTATCGAGCACATCATGACAGTAGTCCCAGAGGGCATAGTCATGGTGCCCCGGCAGAGGTTCGGAAAGGCCATGGCCAGCGAAGTCGATGGCGACGATCTGGATATCCAGCGCCTCGGCCAGGCACGGGGCCAGACGCGTGAAACTGGCGGCATTATCCAGCCAGCCATGCAGAGCCAGCCACACTGGAGCCTGTGCTCGGCCCCAGACCAGAGCAGCCAGCCGCCCCTCGGCCAGGCGTTGCGCACGAGGCAATGAACATGCTGCCATCAATGCGCTCCCTCGGCCGCCAGCTTGCTGATCATGGCCACCAACGCCTGACGCGTGGCCTCCGGCTCCTCCATGGGGAACATGTGAGTACCGGGCACCGTGGAAAGGTGAATGCCACGGCGCTTGATCCGCCGACAACGGCTGGGGGTCAAAAGGTCCGAATCCTCACCGGCAATGACCGCCAGCGGCACACGCACCTCCCTGGGAAGACGATCGAGATGATGAGGAAGGTGCCGGAATATCTCGACCTCGATCTCCGGGTCGTAGCTGAGCACAACCTGACCATTGTCCAGCACTGTGGAACCGCCTTCGATATAGTCATCCAACGCCTCGGCGGTAAAGCGCCGGAACAGGCCCTTGCGTTGCAGTTGGGCGCGCATGGCTTCACGGCTTTCCCAACGTGTCCTGCGCCGTTTCGTCTTGCCCGCCGGGGTCACTCGATCCACCATGCCCATCAGCTTGCTCGCGCGCAGCACCAGCGCGTCCAGCCCCAGCATCAAGGGAGGGTCGAGCATGATCACTGAATGGAAGCAGTGCGGCATCTCTCGTGCCGCCATCGCCGTGAGCACTCCCCCCATGGAGTGGCCAACGCCCACCACAGGACCCGGCAAGGCCTGGATATCCTTGAGCAGCTCATCGCGCAGCGCCAACCAGTTATGACCAACCGGGAAGTCGGGATGATGGCCAAGGCGATCCACCGGCAGCACATTGAACTGGTCACCAAGCGGCTCCAGCAGGCTGCGGTAACTGCGCCCGGGAAAGCCATTGGCATGGGCAAACAACAGAGTCGGCAGAGAAGTTTTTGTCATGGGTATCAGAACCTAGTGTGGTGTTTCACATGTTCATCGTGTTTCAGAGCCATCAGGCGCCGTTGGGGCACGACGCGTACCGCAGTCCATATCGACTATATGGACCAGGGACGCAACACCGCCAGCGGCTCGGTATGGCGCGCTGAAATCATGCCAACTTGTGAGACACCACACTAGTTATCAAAACCCCGCTGATCACATATCGCCGCGGGTTATCCTTGTGCGGCCTCAGGCTCGCGATAGCAGGCTAACCGCATTAACATGTAGCGCCAAGTATTCCGGGAACCCTCCCCGGCAACTATTAACCCGGCATGCTTTCATGTTGGGTTAATGGCGGCACACGGACGTGCCGCCGTCGGCCATCAGGCCGACGCGAGACCGCACCCCACCAGCAGATCCGCGCATCTGCGCCTGTGTGGTGCGGACGACAATCAAATCGGTCAGGATGAGCTATTTGATTGCCATGTTAATAGTCATCCCATTATCCCGCTCTGGAGTCAGCCTTGAGTCACAAGCCGCCCCGCGATACCCGTCTGCGTAACCGCCTGTTCTTCGCCACTGTGGTGGCCGCTGTAGCCATCGGACTCTGGCTGGTTCGCTAGGACGAATCACCCGTAGGCTGTGCGGCGAGCACCACCGCTGACGATGGCCCGCACTGGCGATGGCCCACACTGGCCATGGCCAGCACTGAAATTGGATAGAGGATGCACTCAATAAGTCATACATAGTACTATTGTGTCATCCACAGCACGTTCTGCTGCAACCAGCGCGGCGGTATATGGGAGTTATCGGCATCGAACTCAGTATCCTTCATTCTACCCTCGAAGTGAGCCTGCCGGTGTTCGCCATGGTCTTCCTCGGCGCTCTGCTCAAACGCCTCGGCTGGATCGACCAGACCTTCGTCAACACCGCCTCGAGCCTGGTGTTCAAGGCCACCATGCCAACACTGCTGTTCCTGAGTATTCTGCAATCCGAGCCCGGCTCGGCGCTGAACCTGGGGCTGGTGCTCTGGTATCTCACCATCTCGGCGGCCCTGTTCGGCCTGATCTGGCTCTGGGCCCTGTGGCGCTGCCCTCGGCAGGAGCGCGGCGTCTATGTTCAGGGGGCCTTTCGCGGCAACTGCGGCATTGTCGGCCTGGCACTGGCAGCCAACATGTACGGCGATCTCGGACTATCGCTTGGCGGGATCATGGCGGGGGGTATCATCATCGTGAATCTGGTGCTGTCGGCCATCGTACTGTCGGTCTACAGCCCGGTGGTCAGTTCACGACCGCTGGATATCGTCCGCGATGTCGTCACCAACCCCCTGATCATCGGTATCGTCTCCGCCCTGCCGCTCGCCTGGCTCGACATCCAATTGCCTGGTTGGTTACTGACTTCCGGTAATTACTTCGCTTCGCTATCACTCCCTCTGGCCTTGATCTGCATCGGTGGCAGCCTGAATCTGACAGCGGCACGGGAAAGCAGCGCTCTGGCACTGAGCGCCAGCCTGTGGAAGGTCATCGTCATGCCGGTTACCGGTGTGGCGGCTGCCATTGCTCTAGGCTACCGCGGCGCCGAACTCGGCATTCTGATGCTGTTTCTGGCCAGCCCCACCGCTGCGGTGGCCTATGTCATGGCACGTGGTGCCGGCGGCAATGAGCGTCTCGCCGCCAGCATCATCATGCTCAGCACTCTGATCAGCCTGTTGACCATCAGCGCCGGAGTACTGGTGCTGAAGTCACTGGCCCTGATCTAGTCCAGGTCTGGCTGTCAGCGCTGCTCCAGCCCCTCCAGCAGCGCTTCATGGAACACTTCCGGCTGCTGGATATGTGGAGAATGTCCAAGCTCCGGGAATTCCACCAGGGTGGCGTCCGGGATGCGCTCGGCCGTCTGCTCACCGAGAACATCATAATGTCCCAGCGTTGCCTGGACCTCCGGTGAGGCCTGCGCCTTGCCGATGGCGGTATTGTCCTGCTCTCCAATCAGCAACAGCGTCGGAACCTGAAGCTCACCAAACTCATGCACGATGGGCTGTGTGAATACCATGTCCGAGGTCAGCGCCTGATTCCAGGCCACAATGTCACCCCCCTCTCCCGCATACATACCTGCCAGCATATCGACCCAGCGATCATATTCCGGCTGCCAATCGCCCACATAATAGGTGGACTGCTGGTAACGGCGAATGCCTTCCGCTGTCTTCTGCTGCTCGGCCGCATACGACTCATCAATGCTCTGCCAGGGAACGCCCTTCTGCTTCCAGTCCTCGAGCCCGATGGGGTTGACCAGCACCAGTTGGTCGGTCTGCTCCGGGTACATCAATGCATAGCGGCCAGCGAGCATGCCCCCCATCGAGTGCCCCATGATCGTTGCGCTGTCGATATCGAGCTGCTCCAGCAGTGCATGGGTATTGGCGGCCAGCTGGTGAAAACTGAACTGATACTGCATCGGCTTTGATGACTTGCAGAAGCCGACCTGGTCCGGAGCCACGACACGATAACCGGCTTCGGACAGTCGTGTGATGGACTCTTCCCAGGTAGCGGCACAGAAGTTCTTGCCATGCAGCAGCACAATGGTGTGCCCATTGGGTTCCTCAGGGGCCACATCCAGATAGGCCATCTGCAGATCCTGTCCCTGAGAGGTGAACGAGAAGCGCTGTACCGGCCACGGATACTCGAATCCCTCCAGCTCGGCCCCATAGGCTGGGCGGTCAGCCTCCGCGGATTCCGCCATGGCGTCGACAGTCACCAACGAGGCTCCTGCAAGCACCGCGCCAAGGGCTGAGCTCTTGACGAGACTTCGGTATGCGCTTCGAGAAGCAGACGGCAGCATGAATAGCTCCTTGTTCAGTTTTCCGTTACATGGATTGACCGTAATCAGCAGGCCTTGATGAATCCTACCCAATTAATCAGTCATTACTTATTTAACATCCTGGTTGTTGCAATCTCCATACATGAAACGTCCACCATCATGAGCGTCACACTGCGCCTCGAGTATTCACATAAAGGGCGTAGAGCGAGTGGCTGGCGGCCATATAGAGCCGGTTTCCCTGGGGGCCGCCGAACGCCAGATTGGCGCAGCGCTCAGGCAGGCGGATAAAGCCAATCGGTTTACCGTCGGGATTGAAGACCATCACCCCATCCAGATCTTCCGGCTTGCCCTTCAATGTGAAGATATTGCGGCCATCCACCTGTTCGGGTTCGTCGCGAAGTGCCCCATTGCTGCCATAGCCACACCAGAGATTGCCATCACGATCGACCTTGAAGCCGTCCAGGCCAGCAAAGTCAGCAGCATCAATCAGCTTGACCTTGTTGGACAGTGAGCCATCGGCAGCGACATCGTAGCTCCAGATACTGCGGTGGGGAGTGCCCTTCCACTCGACGACATACAGCTTGCTCTCATCCGGTGAGAAAGCCAGACCGTTGGGGTTGACGAGATCAGTGATGGCGGCAGTCAAGCTCCCATCAGGATCGATACGATACACATTGGTGGTTTCCTGCTCCGGCTCGGCCTGCTCGCCTTCATAATTTCCATTGATGCCGAACACCGGATCGGTAAACCAGACACTACCATCCGACTTGACCACTACATCGTTGGGAGCATTGAGCTTCCGGTCCTGATATTGATCGGCCAGGACGGTCTGGCTTCCGTCCTTTTCAGTACGCACCACACGTCGTGTCACTGAATGCTCGCAAGTGATCAGCCGACCTTCACTGTCGAAGACATTACCATTCGAGAAGTTGACGGATTCGCGGAAGACACTGAACGAGTCATCTGCTTCGTCATACTTCATGATGCGGTTGTTGGGAATATCAGAGAGAAGCAGCGCCCCTTCCTGTCGAGAATAGGCAGGCCCTTCTGCCCAACGCATTCCCGACCCCAACTGTTCAATTGTCGCCGAAAAGATACGGTATTCAGCAAAGTCTGGATCCAGTATCAGAACGTCAGGATCCGGATAGCGCTGATTGGGAGAGAAGGGAAATGACTGCCCGAAGGCCCTGGAAACCGCCGCCATTGTCATGCCTGCGGCGCCGTAGGACAGTACTGCTCGGCGTGTTATTTTCATTGTGACCACCTTGACCATTGCCGGGAACGAAGTAGCCCGGGAAAGAAAAAGCCCGGGAGATTCCCGGGCTGAGACTGACTCATCAAGCTTTCCGCTTGCCATCCACCAGTCGGCTGATTTCCAGAGGATTCCCGCGGTGCAGGGCCTCGGGCAGCAGCGCATCGGGCAGGTTCTGGTAGCACACCGGGCGCAGGAAGCGCTGGATGGCAGCCGTGCCCACCGAGGTGGTACGGGCATCCGAGGTCGCCGGATACGGGCCACCGTGGACCATGGCGTCGCAGACTTCCACGCCGGTGGGCCAGCCGTTGGCCATCACTCGTCCGGCACGGCGCTCGAGGATCGGCAGCAGCTCACGGGCCACCTCGATATCGTCGTCATCCATCTGCAGGGTCGCGGTCAGCTGACCTTCGAGGTGCTCAGCGACACCCTTGACCTCATCGAGGTCGGCACACTTCACCACCAGCGACGTCGAGCCGAAGACTTCGGCCTGCAGCGCCTCCTCGG
>NZ_FRCA01000016.1 GCF_900142755.1 Halomonas cupida
TCCCTGTGGGTCGGCTATTCGTGTTCCCGACACGAACACGCACTTCCCACATCCCTGTGGGTCGCGAGCTACGAGCCCGCTTCGCTCGAACCTGGTCCTTGTCCGTGTTCCACGGCGCGGCACGGAACAGCTCGCGGCTCGAAGCTCGTTCCTCGAAGCTATACGTTCGAGGGGCTTGCCATTTGCTGCGGGTGCGGGCAGGATAAAAAAACAACTCGACGGGCCCACACACGTCGGCTCGTTCGGAAACGGAGACACTCCATGACTGCTACCACTCACCAGATGTCTGTCATCACCACCTCCCGGGGTGGCGAAGGCGTTGGTGCTGTGGACAGCTATTGGTTCGGCTTTACCTGGTATTGGTTTGATACCGGGGCGCCGACTGCCGTTTCCTGATCCGCTTGGCTTGAACAACAGGATCAAGTAACAGGATAGCGAGGCGCTCCCCAGATGGGCCGCCTCTCGGAACCCCCGGATGGCAGCCCCACCCGGGGGTTTCTGCGTCAGGTCCCTGCGCCAGGACTCGATCAATCAGGAGGTAAGACATGACCGCATTTCGTGAATTCGCCAGTGCTGCATCCCATGGTCAGTACTCTGATTATGGTTGGGGCTATAGCTGGCGATTTATCGAGGCGCGGTCGGGCCAGTTGGCCACCTCCGACCGTGAGCAATTCGGTGGCCAGAAGCAGGTTCGAAATCACCGATGCCCACGGAGTTGAATACCATGAATGCCCACGCCGTCTTGTCCACTGATCATTCGTCGTTGCTTGAAGAGGCAACCCCGATGCCGCTTCCCAGTCCGAAGGAGCTCCAGCGTCAGCTTCCACTGAGTGCCGCACTCCACGACCGTGTTGAAGCGCAACGTCATCAGATTCGCGATATTCTCGAAGGCCGTGATGATCGGCTGCTGGTCGTGGTCGGACCCTGTTCGGTTCACGACCCCGACGCGGCGATGGAATATGCCCGCCGTCTGGCGAAGCTTGCTGATCAGGTGCGTGATCGACTGTTGCTGGTGATGCGTGTCTATGTCGAGAAGCCGCGGACCACCGTGGGGTGGAAGGGGATGGCCTATGATCCGGACCTGAACGGCCAGAGCGATATCAGGCGCGGTCTGGAACTGTCACGTGGTTTGATGCGGGATATTGTCGATCTGGGCCTGCCGGTGGCCACTGAGCTGCTGCAGCCGATGATCGCTCCCTACCTGGATGACCTATTGGCCTGGGTGGCCATCGGCGCCAGGACCACGGAGTCGCAACTGCACCGTGAGCTGGCCAGTGGGCTCAAGGCCGCAGTGGGTTTCAAGAATGCCACCAACGGCGACCTCCAGGTCGCGCTGGATGCCATGCAGTCCGCAGCCCATCCTCATGAGCACTTCGCCATCGGTGGTGATGGCCGCCCGGTAATGAAGCAGACACAGGGTAACGATATGACCCATGTGGTGCTGCGCGGTGGTCACGGTGGACCCAATTATGATGTTGACAGCGTAGCCGCAGCCCGCAAGGCCATCGTTGGTGGCGGCTTCGCGCCACGCCTGATGGTCGACTGCAGTCACGCCAATGCGCGCAAGGACCACCGCCGCCAGAGTGAAGTCATGCTTGAAGTGCTGGCCCAGCGTGAAAATGGCGACAGCGCACTGATCGGTGTGATGCTGGAGAGCCATATCCACGAGGGTAAGCAGCCACTGGTGCCGGGCAAGCTCCGTTACGGCGTATCCGTTACCGACGCCTGTATCGGTTGGGAGACCACCGAGCACCTGCTGAATCTCGCCGCGGAGAGGCTGGCAAAAGCGTAGGCTGTGAGCTACGAGCGGCTATAGGGGCATGGAGCCCACTCGCTTCCTTGATGTCCCTGGGTTCAGCCGCAGTAGCATTGGGTTCGCACCGGAGTGCTCGCCACTCGTAGCTCGCTGCTCGTTGGCTTCACTCTCGACAGAACGGCCAGAATTCGAAAGCGCCATCGCATTGGAATTCGGCTTCGCAGGAGTTGAGCTGGGCCTGATAGCGCGAGGCGGTGGTGGCGACGTCGCGAGCCGCCCGCTGTACGCCGGGTTTGCCTCGGTAGCTGCCGCGCTTGTATCCCCCCTGGCCCTCATGGTAGGCCAGATACAGGTGTTCGGGGTTGTTGAGGGAGACACCGGTGCTGCGGTGGGTGCGGGCGTTGTACCAGCCGATGAAATCGGTGGCGTCATCCATGTCGGTGCGCCCGGAAAACAGACTTCCGGCGTCGTCCTGATATTCTTCCCATACCGGATCCTGGGCCTGAGCATAACCGTAGGCCGAGGAGGGGCGTTTCCAGGGAATGAAGCCCAGCAGCTTTGTGCGTGGAGGGCGGATGGCAGCCCGGTAGGAGGATTCGCGCTTGATGAAGGCCATCTGGGTGGCGATCGGTGTGCCCCATTTCTCCTGCGAGGCGCGCGCAGCGTCATACCAGTCAGGTTGTTCGCGGAAGATCTCGCAGAGGTTGTCCTGACGCTGGGGCGGATCGGGGGCGAACACTGCACAACCACTCAGGGCCAGCAACATACCCAGCGCGATCATACTCCGGGCGGCCTCTCTGAACGTGTTTCGATCGTGCTTGCTCATCCATCTCTCCACCTGTGCATCCCTCTATCCTTTCCCATCCGGCAGCGATGACGGTTCATCATCTTCACTCGCCACTTCTACTTTCCACGCCCGGCGCCCAGGGCGGGCGCTCAGGGTAGCATACGCACTTTTATGTCGCCGCTACCTGCGTCAGGTCCCAGTAGTTGCCAGTAAGGCGTCAGGGGGTGTTCTGGAGAGAGGTAGCCCCGAACCAGGACCGCTTGTGTGCCCTCATTGCTGAGCGCCAGGTCGAGTTGTTGGCCGTCCTTCAATGCCAGTTGCCAATTCGGGGCGTCGGCTCCGTCACAGCTCAGTTGCAACAGGCCTTCACCGAGGGGGACCGGATCCGGCAATTGCATACCCAGAGCAGGGCTGGTCAAGCTCCCCTGGCTGGAAAGGCATTTACCACCCCCTGTCCAGAATTGCAGGCGTCCGGAGAACCTGCCGGTCAGTGGATGCTGCAGGGCCAATGGAGTGGCTCGGGCATCGAGCACGGCAAGGCTGCCGCCTTTCACCTGCCAGGCAAGACGGCCCAGCTCGGGCTGGACGCTCAATTGCCAGGCAGTCTGGGGGGCGCCAAGGGCCAGTTGAAGTCGACCCGGTGACTCGATGTGCCAGCCGATGGGGCCAACACCGATGGGCCAGCCGTTGCCGATGGCGATTTCCAGACGTTGGACTCTGCCATCCAGCAGGGTGCCACCGATTCCCTGCCAGTCGAGCTGGATATGTGACGGGATGAACAGGCTCAGGCGGGGAATCACCGCCGCAGCAGGAAAATAGCAGACCAGCCCGATCAGGAAGGTAGTCAGGCCGAGTCCCGCGAGGCCGAGCCAGATGGCGAGACGCTTCATGGGGGTGCCTCCAGGTCGAGGGTTTCCAGCTCGGCGGCGTAACGTACCCTCAGTCGGGTCTGGGGGCGGTCATGCTGGATATCCCAGTCGATGGCCCACCAGCCGCGCCTCGCCGCCCAACGGGATAACGTCGCGAGACTCTCGCTGGAGGCAGTGCTGCCCTGCAGATGCCAGGTAGAATCCCGATATTCCACCGTTGCCGGCTGGATACCGGCGTCACTGGCGGCCTGCCGCCATTGCCTGTCATCAAGCTCGCTGATACTCGGTAGCGAAGGAAGGTTCACGGCTGCTCCCTGTCCCTTCTGTGCGCTGCCATCGATGGCCAGCCAGCCACGGTCGATGGCCAGATAGCCGACCAGCAGCACGACAGTCCCGATACCCAGCAACAGGCGCAGCCGCTCATGGCGAGGACTGCGGAAGCCTTGAGCGAGGGCGGACTTCATGGTGTGGCCTCCCGAGGAGTGATGGTCAGATCCAGGCGAGCCACCAGGTATTCATTCTGCGATGTCACGTCGGCAAGGCTCGCCAGCGTGCTTGATGGGGGGGGGGCATTGTCGGTTGTCAGGTCGTCGTGGCGCCAGGTCAGGCGCAGTTGTTGGCCATCGACGGACATCCCGGTCGGCGGCGGAAGCTCGAGATCGGTGACCAGAAAGGCCAGCCAGCTGTCGATATTCTGCTGGCGTTCGGCCAGCAGCAGCATGGCCTCACGTCGTTGCCGAAGTCGCGCATTTGCCTGGTCAGCGGACGGCTCGGCACCAAGGAAGAGGTCACGACTCTGGTGCTGCGTGGTATCCGTCGATGCCTCCGGGGCAGGCAGCAGGCTCAGCAGCAGATGCCCGATACCAAGTGCCAGGCAGGCGCAGGCGCTCCATCGGGAGATGGAATCGCTGGGAAACAGCGCGCTTGCCCAGGCGAAGGAGAAGTGTCGATCAGAGGTCGAGGTTGGCCAGCGCGGTAGCGCCACCGGCAGATGTCGGGCCAGTAGTGCCAGGCGTTCCAGTGGCTCGTTTAGTTCATCCGAGGATGCTGGATACCGGGGCCACTCGTTGATGTCCGGTGGCAGTGGACAGTCTGCGACATGCACCCTGGCTGGCCAGCACAGCCAGTGCTCGTCCGGCACCTTGTGCGACATTGCAGACGCGGTGTGGTTGTCTTCCCCTGCGTTGGCACTGTCGTCGAGCGTCTGCCACTTCAGCATCATCTGATCGCCCCAGCCCATTGTACTGACCTGGCCCGGCGGTGCGCTGGGCAGTGCCATGAAGGCCGGCATCCAATGGGTCAGGGTGATATCCAGAGCCGCCAGTTGCTGCTGCCAGTTCTGAAGGGCCTGGTGCTCGACCACCAGTAGGCATAGCGTGTCGGATGATCGCGTTAAGGGGGCGCGCCCAGTCTGCGGCAAGGGTTCGATCAGCAGGCCATCCATGGATTGATTGAGATGATCGCCGACCAGCAGTGGCCACTCCTGACGCTTTATGCCTCTGGGGGGATGCAGCTGTACTCGGCTGACGGCGTTGGGTGGCAGAACCAGGCAACGGCTGACGGTGGGCGGCAGGCGACCCAGTTCAGCCAGCCCGGTTGCCGAGTTGTCACCGCTGGCAGTGATGCCCTCGAGGGAGGACACCATCCAATGCCAGACCGGCGAAGACGATGCCGGGATCTCGAAGACCTCGGGCATGATCAACAGGCGTTCCGGTGCCTGATGGGCGGGCCGCTTCGAAGAGTGTCTGGCTGAGAGACGGCGAAGGATCTTCAAGGTAGGTTCTCCTCTTCGCGTTCCGGCATGGTGACATCGGGATCACCGGCGCTGCGGGACAGCAGGTGGACACGACTGGCAGGGCCCATCGGATGCCAGCCGCTGACACCTTCGGCCCGTACCAGACGGGTGCTGCGGAAACGATGGCGACCGATCTCGATGATCTGGTGGATACGCAGCAGGTCGGGCGTCAGTGTCAGGCGTCGCCCCATGGACTCGAACCAGTCCGCATTCTCGCCCAGGGTCTGGCGGACCTGCTCGGCGCTGCGATAGCCACTGGCAGGGCGTTCCAGAATCAGACGTTGCAGTTGCTGTGGCGGAGCCTCGCCCTCGAACAGGGCGCTCAGCAGGTCAAGGCGTGAGGCTGGCAGAGTGTTGAGATTGAGGCGCCAGGGAGACGTCTCCGGGAGTACACAGAGTTCATTGGGGAGACGGCGGAAACGCTGACTATCGAGGGGAGTGATCCAGTTGACCTCGCTGAGGTCGGCCAGCACGACATCGGCGCTGATCCGGGGAGGATCCAGGGTGGCGAAATCCATGCCGTCCATACTGCCACTTCGGGCACTGCCATCGGCGTCGATCCAGTCCTGAAGCGCATTGCTGAAGCCTTCGGGAGAAAGCGCCTGGAGAAAGTCGCCGTGGCCCTGCTTGATCCAGTGTTCCAGTTGACGTGCGGTGAGCTCGGCCTGGGGCCCTCCCAACGCATTGAGATTGAAACAGGTACGCAGATCCTCGACCCAAAGCGTCAGGCTGCCCTGTTCGAGATCCCAGGTGAACGGGCGACCCCGCAGTGTCTGCCACCACAGGCCGGTCTGGCGGACCTCAGGCTCGGTGAGGGCACGCTGGACGAGAATCTCGGCACCACGCATGACGAAACGTGCCTGGGTTTCTGCCTGCAGTAGATCCAGACGGGCGATGTCCTGACGGCCGCGGGTGGTGAGGTTGGTCAATAACACACTGACCACCGCCAGACACAGCAGTGCCATGATCAGGGCGACTCCTCGCTGACGGCGAACAGCAATCATGGGCTCGCCTCCGGGAGCATGAAGGTCGCCGAGCGCTGCTGGTCATTCTCCCGCCAGGACAGGCGTAGCGCCCGGGTCTGTGGATAGAACGGCGCGCTGCGCCATTGTGTACCGTCATGAAAGGTCATCTCGACCTCGCTGACCCCCTCGAGCTGTGTGACGAGTTGCCAATCCGGGGATTCCAGGGCGTCAAGCAATCCTGCGCTGTACAGCGTCAGGCGCTCCTCTTCCGGATCATGAACAAGCCGTTGACGGCGTACCCGGCTGTAGTGATCACCCAGCGCTACGGGCCAGTCGCTTATCGCCACCCACTGCAGCCGATGCCCATCCGCATCCAGTTCGAGTGGTTGATTGAGCAACGGCTGCCCCTGTTCATGGAGAGGGCGTATCACCAGGGCATCGAGACGCCTTTCCAGCAGCCGTACCAGGTGCAACTCGTCATTTCCGGGCGATGGGATGTCGAGCCGTTCGCGGATGCCCACCAGGGCGTTGATCTGGGCAGCAACCAGCATGGCCAGAATCGCGCTCAGGCCAATGGCGATCACTACCTCGAGGAGGGTGAACCCGCGTTGTTGTCGGCGTTGGTTGGCAGGCAGCTTCATGGCGACAGGAACAGGGTGAAGGTCAGTGAATGCTGAAAATCTTCATCAGTGGACAGCGTCAGCGCACCGCGGCGCATCTGCCGAACCTGGGTATTCTCGACCTCCATGCGCCAGTGACAGAGGGTGCCAGTGGCATCGTGCTGGCCGTCATGAAGTCCGCTGTCCGGCCAGTAATTCTCCAGTTCGAAATGGTTTGCCAGGCTGCGGGCACAGAGGATCAAGGGCAGACGATGACGTTCGCTTTCCGCTACCTGGGTTGTCTGGTGCAGGGCCTGGCTGACCACGGTGGTGATCACCGCGATCACCACCATGGCGATCAGCACCTCGAGTAGCGTAAATCCCCGTTGAGCAATGGGCGCGGTCATTCGTCCACGGCCTCCCCAGCAGGCTCCAGGCTGATGCCGTGACCGTCGACGGCCAGTACTATCCGGCTGTCGCTCAAGTGCATATCGAGGCGAGTGGCCAGCACTTCGCCATCGGGCCACCAGGCCAGCCAGGGGCCGCCGTCCTCGTTCGGGGTCTGTGGGGACACCGCCAGCCCGGTGGGCCAGGTATCTTTCGTCAATAGCGGAGTGCTCAGTGGCGACCAGCGGCCTTCGGCATCGCCCCTGGGGTGTTGCCAGGTGACGAATCGGTAGCCCTGGTCATCGCCGATCACGGCCACCACCTGGCGTTGCCCCAGCGCATGACTGGCAGCCATGCGCAACTCGTCGGCCCACTGCTGGGCAAAGGTCTGCAGACGCTGCTCAGAGCCACCCTGGAGCCAGCTCATACCGAGGCTTGCGCCCAGCGCGATGATCACCAGGACCACCAGCAGCTCGAGCAGAGTAAAGCCGGACTCTCGTGGCGTGCCAACGACGCTCATAGCATCCAGTTGCCGATATCAGCGTCGTTGCCTTCACCACCGCTGGCGGCATCAGCACCCAGCGAGAAGATGTCCACATCGCCATGCTCACCAGGGCTGGCGTACTGATAGGGGTTGCCCCAGGGATCTTCCGGCAGACGGCGGACATAACCGCCGTCACGGTAATTCTGTGCTTCGGGAGCCTGGCGGGGTGGCGATTCCAGCGCCTCGAGTCCCTGGCGGGTAGTCGGATAGCGGAAGTTGTCGAGACGATACATGTCCAGTGCCTGCTCAAGGGTGGCGATATCGGCACGCGCCTTCTGTTGCATGGCCTCGTCCTGATTGCTCAGCACATTGGGAGCCACGATGGCGACCAGCAGGCCGAGAATGAAGATCACCACCATGATCTCCAGCAGCGTGAATCCGGCTTGAGCCGAGCACGAGCCAGGGAGAGAAGCATGACTGGCCCTTGCGGTGGTGTGATCAGGAACGGTTGATGTCGACATGACGGACTCCACTAGGCAGTTGGTGGGGGGAAGATCAAAGCGCCATGGCGCCGTTGAGACGCATGATCGGCAGCAGGATGGCGAGCACGATGGTCAGAACCACCGCGCCCATGGTCAGGATGATCAGGGGTTCGAATAGCGCCAGAGCGGTGTCGACGCGGCGGTTGAAGGTACTTTCCTGGGTCTCGGCGACACGCTCGAGCATATCGGCCAGGCGACCGCTGGATTCACCGCTGCCGATCATGTGCAACAGGCTCGGCGAGAAACGCTGGGTCTCCATCATCGCCATGCGTAGGCTGACCCCGGCGGTGACGCTTTCGCTGATCTGCTCGACGGCCTCGCGCATCAGCTGATTGCCCAGGGTATCCCGACTTACCTTCAGCGATTCCAGCAGGGCAATGCCGGAATGGGTGAGGATGGCCAGGGTGCGGGTCAGGCGCGCAGTATCGAGCAGTTGCACCAGTTCGCCGATGCGCGGCAGGCGCAGGATCAAACGGTCGGCGTGGCGTCGCCAGCGGGGCTGACGTAGTGCCCGTACCACCGTCAGCACCACTAGGGTGCCACCCAGCACCAGCCAGTGACCGCCCTGGGTCAGCAGGTCGGTGAGCTGGATCAACGTCCGTGTCAACCAGGGAAGGGTGAGGTCCGAGCGTTGGAATTGCTCCGCCAGACGTGGGACCACATAGGTCATCAGGCCGATGACCACCGCGCTGGACACCAGCACCAGCACGAGAGGGTAGATGAGGGCGGTGCGTGCCTTGTGGCGCTGGCGCTGGGAGCGCTCCAGGTGATCGGCCAGACGTTCCAGTACCCGGCCGAGTTGTCCAGCACGCTCACCAGCCGCCACCAGTGCCACATAGAGGTCGTCGAATATCCTGGGATGGGCGGCCAGGCTTTCCGCGAGGCTGTAACCCTCGCGTACCCGATCACCGATATCCAGCAGTAATGCCCGGGCATTGGCGCGATCCGCCTGCTGGGTCAGGGCGTCGAGGGCATCTCCCAGCGGAATACCGGCATCGACCAGAGTGGCCAGCTGGCGGGACAGCAACGTCAGGCGTTCGTTGTCCAGGCGCCCGCGTCGGGATCGCGAATGGCCGCTGTTGACGGCCTCGAGGCGGCGAGCGAACAGCCCCTGGTCGCTGAGCAACTGACGCGCATGTCCTTCACTTTCGGCCTGTATCACGTCCTGGTGTCGGCGTCCGTCGCCACTCAATGCCAGATAGCGGTAGGTCGGCATGGGCTGTCCTCACTCCGTCGGTTCACCACTGGGCATGGTCTGGAGATGAATGGCACGCAGCACTTCCTCGATGCTGGTGTGGCCCTGTGCGACAGCGTCCACAGCGGCGTCAGCAAGTGTCGTGCCATGCCGGCGGGCACAGCTGGCCAACTCGGCCTCGGAAGCACCGGCATGGATCAGTTCCGCCAGTCGGGCATCAATGGCAACGAATTCGTAGAGTCCCAGACGGCCGCGATAGCCGGTGTCGGCGCACTCCTCGCAGCCGCCGGCCTCTGCCACCGGTTGCTCCGGAGAAAGCCCCGGCAGCAGGGCACGCTGGGCGTCGCTTGATGGATGCCACTGGCGACAGTGGGGGCACAGTCGGCGCACCAGACGCTGAGCCATGACGCCCTTGAGACTGGTCGCCAGCAGATAGGCTTCCACTCCCATGTCACGCAGACGGGCGATGGCCCCCAGTGCACTGTTGGTATGTAGCGTCGAGAGTACCAGGTGACCGGTGAGGCTCGACTGCACCGCGGTGGTGGCGGTTTCCAGATCGCGGATCTCACCGATCATGATGACATCCGGGTCCTGACGCAGGATGGCGCGCAGGCCTCGGGCGAAGGTCAGCCCGGCCTGGGGGTTGACCGGTGTCTGGCCGATACCGGGCAGAGCGTATTCCACGGGATCCTCGACGGTGAGGATGCTGCGTTGCTGATCATTCAGTTGCGTCAGGCTGGCATACAGGGTGGTGGTCTTGCCGGATCCGGTTGGCCCGGTATTGAGGACGATGCCGTTGGGCTGGGCCAGCGCCTGCCGCCAGCCCTTGAGTACTGCCGGGGGCATGCCGATGGCATCGAGCTCCAGCAGCGACGCCTGCTTGTCGAGTAGGCGCATGACCAGGCGCTCGCCGTGAATGCCGGGCAGGGTGGAGACGCGGATATCCACCGGGCGACCGGCGGCGCGTACCGTGATACGGCCATCCTGCGGCTTGCGCTTCTCGGCGATGTCCAGTCGTGCCATGACCTTGATCCGCGAGATCAGCATGGGAGCCAATACGCGTGGCGGACGCAGTGCTACTCGCAGGGCGCCATCCACACGCAGACGTACCACCAGTTCCTGCTCGAAGGGTTCGATATGGACATCGGAAGCGCCGAGACGCAGTGCCTCGGAAAAGATGGCATTGATCAGTCGAATGACCGGCGCTTCCTGTTCACTGTCGAGCAGGTCTTCGGTGCGTGGCAACTCCTTGATCAGGCTGTCCAGATCGATGTGCTCGGCAAGCCCCTCGACCAGCGCGTCGGTGTTTTCGCGCTGGGCATCGTAGAGTTCGCCCAGGCGACTGGTCCAGCGGTTGTCGTCCAGCCAGTCGACGGCGGCCGGCGCACCGTGGCGACGCTGCAATTCCTGCAACAGCTCGATCTGCAGGCGCTGGTTGTCGTTGTGACGCCGGCACATGAGGTGGTAACGGCTATCCCGCCAATCCAGAGCCACACCGGCCCGCTGCGCCAGGCGGTAGGGCAGCAGTGACGTTGCCTCGGCGCTGGCCTGAGCACCGTTCCGAGAAGTGCTGCTCCGAGAAGTGCTGTGCTGCGTGATCATTGCGCCAGGCTCCCCAGTCGCTCTCGCCCGGAGGGGTACAGGGCCTGAATCGCGGCAGATTCTGCGTTGTGGACGGCCGGTGTTGTGGATTGGCCAGTACCGGATTGTGGTGATGGAGTTTGAGATGCCGGTTGGGGCAGCGCTGGCAGCACCTGGCCGGAGGGCAACTGGGCATCCTGCTGCAACGAGCGCATCTGAGCGTAGCGGTCGGCGGTGACACTGTGCAGAGGGCCGCTGTCACGCAGCACTCGGGCGCGAATGAAGACCATCAGGTTGCGTTTCTCGTTGCTGTCACGGCTGTAACGGAAGAGGTTGCCGACCACCGGGATGTTGCCCAGCACCGGCACCTTCTGCTCGCCATTGGCGCCCTGGTCGCTGATCAGGCCGCCGAGGACGATGATGCCGCCATCCTGGGTCAGTACCGTGGTCTCGATCTCGCGCTTGTTGGTGACCACATCGCTGGCCTCGATGCTCTCATCGATGGACGACACTTCCTGAACGATGCGCAGACGAATGGAATCATCGGCGCTGATGGTCGGCAGGATATTGAGCTTGATGCCGACATCCTCGCGTTGGATGGTCTGGAAAGGATTGGTGTTGTCGACAGTGGTCGAGCCGGTGATGAAGGGCACTTCCTGACCGACCAGAATCGACGCCTCGGTATTGTCCAGAGTGGTCAGCGACGGAGTGGACAGCAGGTTGGTCTCTGCGTCGTTCTGCAGCGCATTGAGCAGCACTGCGAAGTCCGTACCGCTACCGTTGAGTCGTGCAACCCCGGCAGTGATGCCGCTGAACTGACTGAGCAGCGCGCCCAGCAGCGTATCGTCTCCTGCGGCTTGTGCCTCTGCGACAGAGTTGATGCCGGGGCTGCCGAAGCTCGAGGAGGCCAGGGCACCGTTACTGCCTTGGAACAGCCACTGAACCCCCAGTTCCTGGCTGCGTGACTCGGTGATTTCGGCGATGATCGCTTCGACAGCGACCTGGGCGCGCGGGATGTCGAGGCGCTGAATGATGTGCCGGTAGGCCTCGAGGGTACCGGCAGAGCCTCTGAGCACGATGGCGTTGGTGGCTGGATGGACCGCCACGGTGCTGCCATCCTGGCCTCGCTGGGTACTGACCGCACGGGATGGTGGATTGCTACCTTCGGCCTCGGCGGAAACAGGCTCCAGGCCTGGCGTGCTGGTGGCTGACGCGCGGTCTATACCGCCGATACCGCCAAGTACTTCGGCGACGGAGGCCGCGTCGGCATGGTTGAGGTAGATGACCTCTGTGCCGTTGTTGCCCTGATGTGGGGTATCGAGTCCAGTGATCAACTGGCTCAGGCGCTGACGTTGCTGACGATCTCCCATGACCACCAGCGCATTGCCGCGAGGCGCGGCAGCAACCTGCAGGCGTGGGTCTCCCTCGCTCTCGACCACGGACTGAAGTGTACTGGCGAGGGACTCGGCATCGGCGTGCTGGAGCGTGACAACATCGGTCTCGGCAGCCTGCTGGTGATCGAGATCCTCGGCGACACGGCGCAAGCGCACGAGGTTGTCACGGTAGTCCGTCACTACCAGGGCACGGCCTCCCGGATAGGGGGTCAGAGCTCCGACCTGGGGATCAATCAGCGGCTCGAGTACAGTGGCCAATGCCTGGGCATCGAGATGGCGGGTCTCGATGATCTCAGTGGCAATCTCGTTGCCCTCGGTGGATTCGATGCCCACCGGAACCGGCTGAGTGCGGGCGATCTGCTCGGGAATCACCCGCAGGCGCCCGTCCCCCTGGCGCAGGGCAGTGAAGCCACTGAGACGAAGCTCGTCGGCCATCAACTGATAGAGCTCATCACGACTGACTGGCGCACGGCTGGTGACATTCACCGTGCCGCGGACGCGTGGATCGATGGTCACATTCAACTGCAGGGTCTGCGCGATGCTGCGGATGAACTCCTGCATTTCGACATCGACGAAGTTCACCGCATAGCGTTCGGTACTCTGTGGTGCTTCAATGCTGCCGAGAGCCGTGTTGTCGAGGTTAGCGTTCTGGGCGCTGGCCGGTGCTGCCAGCAGCATGCCCAGCGCAAGTGCGATGGCCAGCGGTAGTGCGGTCATCGGCAGACCTCCGAGATATTGGTGATCGGTGAGGAACCTTCCTCACAGGAGGACTCCCCCGTGCCGGCATGAGCCTGGCCATCGATGACGAGGCGAATCGCGGACTGCTGTCGCTCTGGTCGAGTCGGCCAGCTCAGTTGTTCCTCGCCGGAAGCGTGTTCCAGCCGGACGCCTTGCTCAGTGATTGAACGAATATGCGTACCCGGCATGATTTCGTCACCGACACTGGCTACGCGAGGTCCCTGAGGAGTCGTGATGACCACCACTCGAGAGTCAGTGCTGCTGAGGATGCCGCCGACCAATGACAGTGGCAGGGTGGTGGCGGGAGCGACAGCAGGTGCCGCTTGCTCGGTAGGCTGCGGCCACAGAGTGGCGGGGAGGTCGGGCACCAGAGCCTCACCATTGTGTTGTGCCTGAATATTCGGAGCCGGCGCAGGGGCGGGCCAGACACGCCAGGCGATGTCGGCGCAGACCAGTGCCGCCAGCCAGCCGAGCAGGGCTGCCAGGCCCCAGGGGAGCAGTGCTGCCAGCTTGCTGGGGAGCCGGTTGCGCAACGGGGCGGCGAAGGTCATCAGCTCAGCCTCGCTTCGGGATGCCAGCCCGGATGGCCATCGACATAGTCCAGCTGTACCCGCTCAGGTTCGGCAAGGCTCCAGCCATCGGAGCGTGAGCGCAGATAGCGCTCGAGACATTGCCACAGAGGTTCTCCCTTCGGGGTGCCGGGATGCAGGCTCCAGGTGAGCAACGAGCTCGGTGCTTGTCCCTTCAGATTGACTCTTCGCCCGGTATCGCGGCTGTAGCGGCATTGCCACTCCTGCCCACCCAGCCGGGGCAGGTCCTCGGAACGATCAAGCAGCATGGGCTCACCGAATAACTGATCGGCCGCGCGTTCGAGCAGTTGGTGCAAGCCGTTGCCACTCATCGGGTGCTGGAAGATGTCGGCACGGTGGCCGCCGGTGAGACTGAGCAGATGGTCGCGGGTGATCGGCTCGCCGGGAGCCACGCGAAAGTCATGGCGCAGGCCGGGGGACAGGCGCAGTTGATTGGCGGAGGACTGCTCGGCCAGGGCGGCATCGATCAGAGCATCCCAGGATCCCGCACAGGTGTCGCGCCTCCATAGCCATTGCGGGGCAGTGGCCAGTGGCAGGTCGAGCCATTCTGCATAGGGCGCTCGTAGCCGAGCCAACTGCCCCTGAAAGTCCTCCGCAAGGCTCTGGCCCCGGGGCGACAACTGCTGATGATCGGCAACCATCAGATGGCCATCGAAGCGCCAGTGATCGCCGTGGCTGATACAGCTGATATGGAAGGCACCGAGACCGCGGCTGCCGGGGAAGCACACAGTGGCCTCTCCGCCGTCGTCGCGGGGCACTCGAACCATCTCTGGCCACAGGTCCTGTCCCCTGGCGGCCAGCACCAGATCAGCTTGTGCCAGGCGCTGGGCCAGCCACAGTGCGGGGCCACTACCGACATCGGCCAGCACTATGGTCAGTTCGGCGCTGGCTGCCGCCTCGTCGACCTGGCGCGACACGTCCTCGAACCAGGCATCCAGGGCGCGTTGCTCATCACCTGCGTGGGGGTTGGTCACTCCGACCACGGCGACCTGTACGCCAGCACGGGTGAAGCGCTGCCAGGCAGAAATGCCCAGAGCGGTGTTGCGTTTCTCTCCGAGAGTACCGAGGACCCGCGTGCTGGAGCGCCGGTAGCCTGCCGCCGCGGTATCCGGCCAGAGTTCGCGCTCGTCACTGGAGACCCTGACGTCAGCCTTGAGCATGCGGCTGATCGCGGGGCCGGATTCACCGGAGCTCAGGTAGCCCAGCCCACCTCCGTTCCAGCACTGTCCATTTTCCAGCGTCAGCGGGTCGGCACCACTCAATTCGGCGCGCCGTTCGTCGAGACTGGCTGCGAGCAAGGCACTGCCACCCAGTCGTGTTGACGTGGCAGCATGCGGGTCGGTCAGTGCCTGCCATGCCGGATCGAAGGATCGAGACAGGCGTGGCACACCCTGAACGGTCGCCCAGGGTGCCTGACCCAGCTGGTCAGCCGGGCCGATTCGAGTTGCTGCCACGGCCGCGACTTCAGGAAAATGACTGTCCAGCAGGTCCGCATAGTAGAGCAGTTCTACAGCCTGACCGGCCAGGGCTCGTGGTCTGGATCGGCTCAGTCCTGCGGCGCACCCCCCCAGGCCCAGTGCACTTCCTCCCATTATCATGGCCGAGAGGAACTGACGGCGCGTGGCCGACAGGGACCGACCCGAGGAGAGAGAAATGTCAGGATGTGCCGCCTGGTCAGGGGACAGCGGCTTGCTGGCCTCGGTCATGATTTTCTGTAGCTCACTCTGGGAGAGGTGGTGGAGCCTGTGGTGCATTCTTCCCGGGCTGCCTTGATGTTGTTGGTCAATTCTGGTGCCGGTAAAGGGTCGATATTCTAGTGGCGGTTTCGTTACTGTTTCGTGACGATGCTGATGCCGATCCTGGAATTTATGGAGTTGTCTTTTTTTGTTAACTCAAGTGTCACCCGATATTTCTATCCTCGCAGCCGGTGCTGGCTTTCAGTGATGCTGTGTCGAGACTGGATCAGCGATTGGCTCAATTACTGAGGGTTGATTCGCTGATAAGCGATGTCGCAGGGCTGAAAAATATCTATCAATAAACGACCGGGCTTGAGGTAAAAGATGAGCAAGGAAATCGAAGATCATCGCGTATTGAACCCTAGTGAAAATGAGCCATTCTCCTCTGTTCTCGACAAGCATGTATCACGTCGTGGTGTTGTTCAGGGTGGGTTGGGGTTGGCGGCCATGACCATGCTGGGCGGCTTCGGCCTGGCCGGCTGTCGTCTCGATGATGACGACGACGATAATGATAGACCCGAGAAACGCCCGCTGACTCTGGCTTTCGAGTCCATCGCTGGATCGCTCACAGATGCGGTTGTGGTTCCGCCGGGCTATACCGCTCAAGTGGTTGTACCCTGGGGGACCGCCATTCTGGCGGGTGCGGGAAGCTTCAGTGACGACTTGGATATCACTCCCGACTTTCAGGCGGCCAGTGTCGGTATGCAGCACGATGGCATGCATAATTTCGCACTGAGTGATAACAGCGCCTCGCGCCATCTGCTGCTGGCCATGAATAATGAATATATCGACCAGGGTGCCCTCTGGTTCCCTCAGGGGGGAGCCACAAACTCGTCAGATGGTGCCCGTCCAGCGGATGAGGTTCGCACGGAGATCAATGCTCATGGTGTGACCATTGTCGAGCTGGAAAAAGCACAGGACGGAAAGTGGAGTCATGTCGAGGGGTCGCCATACAACAAGCGTTATACCAGCGCTACGCCAATGAAATTGAGTGGCCCGGTGGCGGGGAGTGAGTACGTCAGGACGAAATATTCTCCTGATGGCACTTTGACGCGTGGCACCAACAATAACTGCGCCAATGGTTACACTCCATGGGGAACCTATCTGACCTGCGAGGAGAACTGGCCAGCGGTGTTCGTCAAGGACGAAGGACGCACCATCGATGACGATCGTCTAGGGATATCCGCAGGACGTGGCCGTTATGGCTGGGAAACCGCTGCCGGTGATGCCAGTGAAGTCGATGATGAATTCGCGCGCTTCAATGCCAACCCGACTGGGGCCTCGGGCACGGAGGACTACCGCAACGAACCACGGACCTTCGGTTATATCGTCGAGATCGATCCCTATACCAATGAACGTGCGGTGAAGCGTACTGCGCTGGGTCGTTTTCGCCATGAGGGCTGCTGGCCGGGCAAACTGGTTGCCGGGCAGCCGGTGGTGTTCTACTCCGGACACGACAGTCGCAACGAGTACATCTACAAATTCGTCTCGAAGGAAGTCTGGGATCCTGCCTACCTGAACCAGCCCGGCAAGAGTCTCGATCGCCTGGCCATTGGTGATCGCTTCATGGATGAGGGAACCCTGTATGCGGCGCGTTTTGATGCAGACGGCAGTGGTGAATGGCTGCCGTTGACACCGGATGCTGTCGCGCCGGATGGGCGCACCCTGGCCGCCGCGCTGGGCCTGGCTGCCGACGACCTGGCCGGGGTCATCATCCATACCGCCGATGCCGCCGACCTGATGGGGGCTACGCCGATGGATCGCCCGGAGTGGGGCACGGTAGACCCCGAGACCGGCGACGTGTACATGACTTGTACCAACAATAGTGACCGTACCGAGGAAGGTACCGCAGCCGAGATCAACAATGGCAATGCCATCGAGGACCTGGGGGCGGGCTATGCCAGCGCGCCGGTCAATGCCGCCAACCCGCGACCCGACAACGGTGCCGGCCAGGTCATTCGCTGGCGCGAAGGTAGTGATGCCACCGTATTCAACTGGGAAGTGTTCGTGTTCGGTGCGGCAGCGGCTGACCCGGATAACCTGTCCGGTCTGACGGAGCTCAACCAGTTCGCCAGTCCCGATGGTCTGTGGTACGACGACCGTGGTGACGGCAATGGCATTCTGTGGATCCAGACCGATAACGGTTATGGCCCGGTGACCGACTATACCAACGATCAGTTGCTGGCCGTGGTGCCCGGTAACGTCGAGAAGAGCGATGGTGATGCCGCGGTGATTGGCTCGGCCAACCAGGTGCAACTTCGCCGCTTTGCTGTTGGCCCCAACGGCTGTGAGGTGACGGGCATCTGTGCCACTCCAGACAAGACAGCGCTGTTCATCAATATCCAGCATCCCGGCAACTGGCCATCCAGTGATGATGCCACTGTCGAGACCAGCGGTACGGTGCGTCCGCGTGCCTCCACGGTGGTCATCCAGCGCGAGGATGGGGGCGAGATCGGTGTCTAACCGGTAGCGTCTGACAGGATGGATCCCATGGCCCGTCTGCTTCCGCAGGCGGGCCTTCTGGTTCGTACCTGAAATTTGTACCTGAAGGCTGTGGGAGTGGGGAAAGTCACGCGGGGCCCAGCAGAAAACACCGTGCTGTCATGGAGATGTCATGCATAGGGGGTAGCGTCTCGCCTGTCGCGAAGCGGCCGTAGACGTCGCTCAAGAAAAAACTGAGGAGGGCCGTCCCCCATGAGCAAGGAAATTGAAGATCATCGCCTGTTGAACTCCAGCAGCAATGAACCGTTCTCGGCGGTACTCGAGCGCCATGTATCGCGGCGTGCGGTCATGAAAGGGGGACTGGGCCTGGCCGCCATGGGAGCGTTGGGCGGCTTTGGTGTCTCGGCGCTGGCCAATAGTTCTGGCCTGGCAAAGACCCCGTTGACGCTGGCCTTCGAGTCGCTGGCCGGATCACGCACCGACGCCATCGTGGTTCCGCCGGGTTACAGTGCTCAGGTGCTGGTGCCCTGGGGCGCTCCGCTCAATGACACGGCACCGGACTGGAGTGAGGACCTGGCACTCACGCCAGAGATGCAGGCCAACAGCGTCGGCATGCATCATGATGGTATGCATGCTTTTCCGTTGGATGCCGACAGCGCTTCACGCCGCTTCATTCTGGCGATGAACAACGAGTACATCGATGAGAATGCCCTGTGGGCGCCTCAGGGCGGCCCGACCAATATGGCCGAGGGGCAGCGACCTGCCGATGAGGTGCGTACCGAGATCAACGCCCACGGTATCACGCTGGTGGAAGTCGAGAAGACTGACAACGGTGTCTGGCAGCATGTGCGTGGCTCAGCCTTCAACCGGCGGTATACCAGTGCCACACCGATGGCACTGTCCGGGCCGGTGGCCGGGAGTGACTATGTGCGGACGAAGTACTCTCCCGAGGGCACTCTGACTCGCGGTACCAACAACAACTGCGCCAACGGCTATACCCCCTGGGGCACCTATCTGACCTGTGAGGAGAACTGGCCGGACATCTTCATCAAGGATGAGGGTCGCGAGACCGATGATGACCGGTTGGGGATCCCCACCGGCCGGGGTCGCTATGGCTGGGAAACCGCGGCTGGTGATGCCTCGGAAGAGGAAGGCGAATTCAGTCGCTTCAATGCAACGCCAGGGGGCGCCTCGGCCAGCGAGGACTATCGCAACGAGCCGCGGACCTTCGGCTATATCGTCGAGATTGACCCCTATACCGGCGCACAGGCTGTCAAACGCACAGCACTGGGCCGCTTCCGCCATGAAGGTTGCTGGCCGGGCAAGCTGGTCGAGGGGCAGCCGGTGGTGTTCTATTCCGGCCACGACTCACGCAACGAGTACATCTACAAGTTTGTTTCCGAAGCCGTCTGGGACCCAGCCGATGCACCGGTAGTGGGTGCCGAGGCTAATCGTCTGGCGATCGGCGCGAAGTACATGGACAAGGGTACTCTCCATGTAGCGCGCTTCAATGCAGATGGCAGTGGGGAGTGGCTGGCGGTGACGCCGGATGCCACCACAGCGGATGGGCGAACCCTGGCGGAGGCTCTGGGTTTGGCGGCAGACGATCATGCCGGGATCATCATCCACACTTGCGATGCGGCCGACCTGCTGGGTGCTACGCCCATGGATCGGCCGGAGTGGGGAGCAGTGGACCCGACGTCCGGTGAGGTCTATATGACCTTGACCAACAACAGCAAGCGTACCGAGGAAGGCTCCGAGCCGACCTTTACCGGCAATGAGGATGATATTGCGGCACCAGGCAACGGCTACGCCACTGCCCCGACGAATGCGGCCAACCCGCGTGCGGCCAACGAGGGTGGCCAGATCATTCGCTGGCGCGAGGGCGAAGATCAGGGTGTCTTCGAATGGGAGGTGTTTGTTTTCGGTGCCGCGGCCAATGACGCCGACAATCTGTCCGGTCTGACCGACAGCAACCAGTTCGCCAGTCCGGACGGTCTCTACTTCGACGAGCGTGATGAAGGTCAGGGAATTCTGTGGATCGAGACCGACAACGGCTATGCCGGTGTCGCCGATGCCACCAATGACCAGGTGCTGGCGGTAGTACCGGCCGCATTGCAGAGGGCCGACGGGGCCGCTGCGGTGGTCTCCGGTGATAACCAGCAGGCTCTCAAGCGCTTCTGTGTGGGCCCCAATGGTTGTGAGGTCACCGGTATCTTTGCCACGGCTGATCGAACCGCGCTGTTCATCAATATTCAGCACCCGGGGAACTGGCCAGCTGGTGATGACGCCACTCAGGCGGCTTCCGGCACAGTGCGCCCGCGAGCCTCCACGGTGGTGATCCAGAAGGACGACGGGGGCATAATCGGCGTGTGATTCCTGAGGCTTTCAACACCAGCGCCAATACCAGCGCCAACGCCAGAGGCCCCGCTCGAATGAGCGGGGCCTCCTTGTCTGCATGATACCGAATGAGTCAGCGTGGCTCGCTGTGCAATGCCCGCACGATGGTGTAGCACATCACCAGCATCACAATGGAGAACGGGATGCCGGTGGCCGTCACTCCCGCCTGCAGAGCCGACAGACCACCACCGATCAGCAGCACGATGGCGATCAGGCCTTCGATCATGACCCAGAACAGCCGCTGGGGTCGCGGAGCATCCGTCTTGCCGCCCGCGGTGATCGTATCGACCACCAGCGAGCCGGAATCGGATGAGGTAACGAAGAAGATCAGCGCCAGAATAATGGCGATGGTCGAGGTGACGGCGGTAAACGGCAACTCATTGAGCATCCCGAACAGCGACAGCTCTGGACTGTAGTTGTCGATCACATACTCCTTGACCAGACTGGCGTCGGGATTGGCGAAGAGTTGATCGATGGCAGTACCGCCGAAGACGCCCATCCAGATGAATATCGTCATGCTTGGAATCAGCAGCACGCAGGTTACGAACTCGCGAACGGTGCGGCCACGGGATACCCTGGCGATGAACATGCCCACGAACGGAGCCCAGCTCACCCACCATGCCCAGTAGAAGGCGGTCCAACCCTGGCGATAGCTGTCATCCGTGCGCCCGAAGGGTGTCGACAGCGGGATGAACTCCCTGACGTAGGTGACCAGTCCGGTCCAGAAGCCATCGAGAGCCGCCAGAGTCGGCCCGACCAGCAGCACGAACAGGAAGAACAGCAGGGCCATGACCATATTGATCTCGGAGAGCACCTTGACCCCGCCGTCGAGGCCACGCCACACCGAGATCAGCGCCGCGGCGGTGACCAGTATGATGACGATCACCTGGGTGGTGGTACTGATCTCGAGACCGAAGATGAAGTTCAGGCCGGCATTGGCCTGCTGTGCACCCAGCCCGAGTGAGGTCGCCAGGCCGAACAGCGTCGAGAACACGGCGAGGATGTCGATGACATGACCCCACCAGCCCCAGACCCGATCACCGAGAATCGGGAAGAAGGCCGAGCGAATCGAGAAGGGCAGGCCCTTGTTGTAGGTGAAGATGCCGAGGGCCAGGGCCATCACCACGTACACCGCCCAGCCGTGTATCCCCCAGTGCAGATAGGTCCCTGCCAGGCCCATGGCTCGGGCTCGCTCGATGGCATCCTCATTGATGGTGCCGTCGGCAGCGAAGGGCGAGAGAGTATCCAGCGGGGAAGATACCGCCATGTGATAGACAGGCTCCAGGACTCCGAAGAACAGTAGTCCGATGCCGATTCCGGCGGCAAACAACATCGAGAACCAGGACAGGTAGTTGTACTCGGGTCGAGCGGCCTTGCCACCGAGACGAATCCTGCCATAGGGGGAGAAGATCAGGGCGACACTGAACAGGATGAAGAAGTCGACCACGATCATGAAGTACCAATCGAGGGTGCTGGTGGCGAAGCCGACGATAGCCTTGAAGACCTCTCCTGCGGTGGTGGGAAATATCAGTGTCAGCAGGATGAAGGCAACAGCGGTCAGCGACGAGACAAGAAACACCGGGTCGTGTATGTCGTAGTCAAAGGGACCGACCTGGCCTTCGATATTGTCCTGACCGACCGTGTAGTCGGTATCCATGGCGCCATCCGGTAATGGATCCAGCGAATCACCCGGGGTGCTCATTGGGGGCTCTCTCCACGCAAAAATATTCACGTAGTGTAACGGGTCGCTGGTAAGTCACAACCTGAATGCCGGTAACATATTGATTGGGCAGAGCTCGTTCCCACTGTGGATAGTTATCATCATGCGCATGGTGAAGGCCCTTCACGGTAGGCAACCATGAAGGGCTCGGCACTTCTGATGCTGCGTTGCTGATGATCAGGCGCGTGCAGCGTAGGCGTAGAGCAGGGTTTCCTGGGCGCTGATCGGGGCGGCGTCGCCCGGTTCCTGCTTGGTGTAGGTGCCATCGCTCTGCAGTAGCCAGCTCTGGCAATTGTCGACCAGGTAGGTCTCGAGATCCTTGCGTACGCGGGCGGCAAGCTTCTTGTCGAGCAGCGGGAAACAGGTTTCCACGCGATGGAACATGTTGCGTGCCATGAAGTCGGCACTGGAACACCAGGTCTCGGGCTTGCCATCGTTGTGGAAGTGGTAGACCCGAGTGTGCTCGAGAAAGCGACCGATGATGGAGCGCACCCGAATGTTCTCCGAGATGCCCGGCAGGCCGGGGCGCAGGCAGCACATGCCGCGGATGATCAGGTCGCATTCGACCCCGGCCTGAGAGGCACGGTACAACGCCTGGATCAGCTTGGGTTCAGTCAGCGAGTTGCACTTGACGATGATGTGCGCGCGGTTGCCTTTCTTTGCATAGGCGGCCTCGCGCTCGATCATCTCCACCACCCGTTCATGCAGGGTGAAGGGAGCATGCAGCAGTTTCTCGATATGACGTGCGCGACCCATGCCGGACAGCTGCTGAAAGACCTTGTGAACGTCTTCGCAGAGCACTGGGTTGGCCGTCATCAGGCTGTAGTCGGTATACAGCTTGGCAGTCTTCGAGTGGTAGTTGCCGGTGCCGAGGTGCGCATAGTAACGCAACTCGCCCTTCTCTCGGCGCACGATGTGCATCATCTTGGCGTGGGTCTTGTAGGCCATGACCCCGTAGATGACGATGGCCCCGGCCTCCTGGAGGCGTGAGGCAAGGGCGAGGTTGTCGGCCTCATCGAAGCGCGCGCGCAGCTCGATGACGACGGTGACTTCCTTGCCGTTGCTGGCAGCCTCGACCAGGGCATTGACGATGGGGGAGTCGGCGCCGGTGCGATAGAGCGTCTGCTTGATGGCCAGTACATCGGGATCGAGAGCCGCCTCGCGCAACAGATCTTCCACTGGTACGAAGGACTGGAAAGGGTGGTGAAGCAGAATGTCGCCTTCCTGCATGGCCTGCAGCAGGCTCTCGGATTTGCGTACTGACTTGGGAAGGCCCGGAGTGAAGGGGCGGTACATCAGGTCAGGGCGATCGAGAGTGCCGAGTACCGACATCATACGTGTCAGGTTGACCGGGCCGTTGACGCGATACAGGTCTCCGCTCTCGAGCTGGAACTGTTTGACGAGGAAATCCGATAGCTCCTCGGGGCAGTTGTCGGCGACCTCGAGGCGTACGCCGCTGCCGTAGCGGCGTGCCAGCAGTTCACCACGCAGCGCCGAGGCCAGGTCGGAGACTTCTTCTGGGTCGACGGTCATGTCGGCGTTGCGCGTCAGTCGGAACTGGTAGCAGCCCTTGACCTTCATGCCCGGGAAGACTTCCTCGGCATGCGCATGCATCATTGATGACAGGAAAACATACTCATCGAAGCCATCCTCACACAGCGTTTTCGGCAGCGCGATGACTCGTGGCAGTGAGCGCGGCGCCGGCAGGATCGCCAGACCTCCCTCACGACCGAAGGCGTCCTTGCCTTCCAGTTCGACGATGAAATTGAGGCTCTTGTTGACCAGACGCGGGAAGGGATGTGACGGGTCCAGGCCGATGGGACTGATGACCGGCTCGATCTCGGTACGGAAGTACTCGTAGACCCATTCTCGCTGCGCCTTCGTCCAGGTCGTGCGGCGACGGAAGCGAATCCCCCTGGTCTCCATGGCCGGAATCAACTGCTCATTGAGAATTCGGTACTGACGATCAACATGGTCATGCGCGACGCTGGATATCTCGTCGAGCACCGAGCGGGCGCCACGCCCGTCTGCGCCAGTGCCATCGTCGGCCATCATGATCTGGTTCTTGAGTCCGGCCACGCGAATCTCGAAGAACTCGTCCATGTTGGACGAGAAGATCAACAGGAACATCAGCCGATTGAGCAGTGGATGAGCCTCATCCAGAGCCTGTTCGAGCACGCGGATATTGAACTGCAGGTGCGATAGCTCACGGTTGAAGTACAGGCTCGGATCGTTCAGGTCGGCCTGCGGATCCGGTAACGCCTTGGGCTTGATGCCGGTTCCGGTCTGATTCAGGCGTGGAACGGGAGAGTCGGCCTGCGAATCGTCCGACAGGGAAACGTCAGACTTGCCGAGGTCGTCAGCCTCGGTTGCAGTGGTGTCGTCTCGCTGGGCGTCTTCCATGGTCAATCCTCACAAGGGCGAACTGGAAGGGGCCCTTCCAGCCATCAGGGGGTTGCCAGCAGTCGAGCTGCTCGCTTGGCAAAGTAGGTCAGCACTCCGTCGGCACCGGCGCGCTTGAAGCACATCAGTGACTCGAGAATCGTCGAGTCGGCATCCAGCCAGCCGTTGTCGAACGCTGCCATGTGCATGGCATATTCGCCGCTGACCTGATAGGCGTAGGTCGGAACCCGCAGTTCGTCCTTGACGCGTCTGACGACATCCAGATAGGGCATGCCGGGCTTGACCATGACCATATCGGCGCCTTCGGCGAGGTCCATGGCGACTTCATGCAGGGCCTCTTCACCGTTGGCCGGGTCCATCTGATAGGTGGACTTGTCGGCCTTGCCGAGGTTCGTGGCCGAGCCCACGGCATCACGGAACGGGCCGTAGTAGCGCGAGGCATACTTGGCGCTGTAGGCCATGATGCGGGTATTCTGCAGGCCTTCCTGCTCGAGGACCTGGCGAATGGCGCCAATACGGCCATCCATCATGTCCGAAGGAGCGACCACGTCGGCACCGGCTTCGGCGTGGGAGAGTGCCTGCTTGATCAGAGTCTCTACGGTACGGTCATTGGTCACGTAGCCGTTCTCATCCAGAATGCCATCCTGGCCGTGACTGGTATACGGATCGAGTGCCACGTCGGTGATGATGCCCAGTTCCGGTAGCGCTTCCTTGAGGGCGCGTACCGAGCGCTGAATCAGTCCCGAGGCATTGAAGGACTCCTCCGCCAACTCACTCTTCCTGTCACTATCCACAACAGGGAACAGGGCGATGGCGGGAATGCCGAGTTGCCAGGCCTCACGGGCTTCCTCGATCAGCAGATCCAGTGACAGTCGTTCGACACCGGGCATGGAGGCGACAACTTCACGTTGCCCTTCACCTTCGAGGACAAATACGGGCCAGATCAGATCGGCTGAGGTCAACTGGTTCTCGCGCATCAGCCGACGGGAGAAGTCATCACGACGCATGCGGCGTAGACGTGTTGCTGGAAAACGGCGGGAATTCATGACACTCAAGACGGTACTCCACGGAATGTTCTGCTCCGCCACCCCGACATCATGGTGGCGTTGGATGACAAACGTATGACAATTACCCAGTATAAGGGCCCGTCAGACTGCGCCGAAAGTCGCGTCTTGTCGCACCCGCGGTGACTCTCTAGAGTAGTGGCTGATCAGCCGACCGTGGGATGTCGGCACTTTGCCCTTCAAGGAGAGACACATGAGTAAACAGGTTGCGATAGTCCTGTCTGGGTGCGGTGTACAGGACGGCTCGGAAATCTACGAGGCCACCCTGACACTGTTGCGTCTGGATCAGTTGGGCATCGCCTATCGCTGTTTTGCCCCGGATATCGCCCAGCATGAGGTCATTGACCATCAGCACGGTGAAGCGGTGGAAGAGTCCCGCAATGTGCTGGTAGAGTCGGCTCGTCTGGCACGTGGTGAGATTTCACCGCTGGATGAACTGTCGGCATCGGACTTTGATGCAGTGATCCTGCCCGGAGGCTTTGGAGCGGCAAAGAACCTGTCGAACTTCGCTGAGGCGGGGTCTGATATGGTCATTCATGATGTGCTACGCGAAGTATTGATCGAGTTTCATGACGCACGCAAGCCGATCGGCCTGATGTGCATTGCGCCAGTACTGGTGCCGGGATTGTTCGGGCATGGTATCGCGGTGACCATCGGCAGTGATCCCACTGTTGCTGGCGCCATCAGTGCCATGGGGGGCTTGCACCGCACCTGCCCGGTGGACGACATCGTGGTCGACTTCGAGCATCGTGTGGTGACCACTCCTGCTTATATGCTCGCCAACAGTATCGGCGAGGCCGCCAGCGGTATCTTCAAGCTGGTGGAGCGTATCGACGAGATCATTGATATCACTTCCTGACTCGGCAGGTCGTGATGGCCTGTTCGGTATGTAGACACAAGGCGCGGCCCAAGGGCCGCGCCTTGTTCATGTTGGGCCACCAGCAGGGAGCTATTCCTCGGTGGCGTCCTCGCGCTCCTCGCGCTCCTCTCGCTTGCGCTTCACCAATCGTCCCATCAGCAGTCCCACCTCATAGAGCATGTACATGGGGACGGCCAGCAGAGTCTGAGAGATGATGTCCGGAGGGGTCAGCAGCATGCCGATCACGAAGCAGCCAAGGATGATATAGGGCCGCTTGGTCGCCAGACTCTGGGCAGTTGTCGCCCCAGACAGAATCAACAGGAAGGTAGCGATGGGAATCTCGAAGGCGATACCGAAGGCAAGGAACATCTTCAACACGAAGTTGAGATAGGCATTGATATCGGTCATCACCGTGACGTTTTCTGGCCCTGTCTGGGTGAAGAACGCAAACAACAGCGGGAACACCACATAGTAGGCAAAGGCGGCGCCAAGGTAGAACAGCAGCACGCTGGAAGCGAGCAGCGGTAATGCCAGTGCCTTCTCCTGTTCGTAGAGGCCGGGGGCGACAAAAGCCCAGGCCTGATGCAGCACGAACGGAACGGCAATGAACACCGCGACCACCAGGGTCAGCTTGAAGGGTGCCAGAAAGGGCGATGCCACTTCAGTGGCGATCATCTGTGACCCTGCCGGCAGCAGCTTCAGCAGTGGATCGGCCACAAACTGGTAGATGTCGTTGGAGAAGGCATACAGCCCGAGGAAGATGGCCAGAACGACCACCACAGCTCGCAACAGCCGCGAGCGTAGCTCAACCAGATGTTCTATCAGGGGCGCATGGCCCTCCTCAGTGGAGGAGGGCGTCTTGTCGGTCTGGCTCATCGCGTGGCGGAGTCCCTGTCAGGCGAGGAAGTATCAGGCGAGTTCGGTTGTGCACGGAAAGCCGAGTCGGAAGCAGATGACGCCGGGGACGAGGAGGACACGGGAGAACTGTCCGCATCGGCCTCACCGGATGTGCTGGCGTCATTGTCGCTGCGGGTCCCGGCGCCGGTTGGTTTGCCGCTGTCACCCAGTGACTCGACACCCTGCCGCGCCCGCTTGACGCTATCGTCGAGCTTACTCTGCTGCTCCTTGAGCTTCTGGCGCAACTCCTCTGCTTCGAGTTGCGACGTGATCTCGCGCTGTATGCCTGACACCGAGCGTTTGATCCGCCCTATCCACAGTCCGGCCGTGCGGGCCGCCCGGGGTAGTCGCTCGGGGCCAAGCACCAGCAGACCAACCACACCCACCAGCAGCAGTTCCAGGAAGCCGATATCCAGCATGGAGGCTTACTTGCGCTCGTCGGAGGATTCCGGCTTGCGCTCGGCCTCGACGTCATAGGTGTTGGTGCCAGTGCTGTTGGTGCCGGTGGTGTCGTCTTCATGACGCACCTGGGCCTGAGGGTCGGCGCTGGACTCGTTCTTCTTTTCCTCTTCTTCGGAGACGGCTTTCTTGAAGCCCTTGACCGCTCCGCCCAGGTCGCTACCGACGTTGCGCAGCTTCTTGGTGCCGAAGATCAGAATGATGATGCCGAGTACGATCAGCAGTTGCCAGATACTGATACCACCTAACATAAGAGCTTCCTCAAGGTTTGGCGCATGGCGCCATCAGTTGCTTTTATCGTCATTGCACGATTCGTCAGGCGAGCGAGGTGATCATCCTGATTTCCTCGTGGGTCACCTGCTCAGTCTTGCCCGTGCTGCCGAGCCGCCTTCTCATCGTGACCCGAGACGCCAAAGCGCCGCGCCAGTTCATCGAGGACCTGGCGATGGTCAAGGCCAAGGTGGGACAACATGACAAGACTATGAAACCACAGGTCGGCCGTCTCGGCGATCAACGCCTGTTGCGTGGCTGAATCTCCGCTGTCGACGTCCTTCGCTGCCAGTACAGTCTCGACGGCTTCCTCACCGACCTTCTCGAGTATCTTGTTCAGCCCCTTGTGATGCAAGGATGCTACATAGGATGACTCGGAATCTGCATGACGTCGGTCGGCCAGAGCAGCGTCGAGTCGGTCGAGAATATCGCTCATTGGTTAAGATTCCATTGCAGTCGGTCAGTTCCAGATCAGCAGCAGGGCGCCTACCGCGGCTGCCAGCAGAATCTGCCAGGGTTGGCCATCGAACCAGTTGGCCAGTGGCTGCCAGGCCAGTGCCACGGCGACCAGTGCCAGGCCGATACGCGTGCGCCGGGAGCGGCGTGCCTGTCGGCGCAGATGCGTCTGGACACCGCTCAGAGCTCTGGTCTGATCGTCGAGCTGCTGGCCGCGTTTCTCGGTCTGGGACAGGGCGCGATGTGCCAGCACCGGTAACTCCGGTAACTGGCGAGTCAGTTCCGGAGCCTGGCGCTTGAAGGATTCCCACAGACCGTGGGCACCAGCCCGCTCCTTCATCCAGCGCTCGAGATACGGCTTGGCCGTCGACCACAGGTCGAGATCCGGGTACAGCTGCCGTCCCAGTCCTTCGATGTTGAGCAGTGTCTTCTGCAGCAACACCAGCTGCGGCTGCACTTCCATATTGAAGCGGCGCGCGGTCTGGAACAGCCCCAGCAGCACCTGGCCGAAAGAGATGTCCTTGAGTGGCTTCTCGAGGATAGGTTCACAGACCGTACGTACCGCCGCGGCAAACTCGTTGGCACGAGTATCCTCGGCGACCCAGCCGGACTCGATATGCAGAGCCGCTACCTCATAGTAGTCCTGATGGAAGAAGGCCAGCAGGTTACGCGCCAGATAATCCTGATCCTCGCGGGTCAGACTGCCGACGATGCCACAGTCGATGGCGATGTACTGCGGATCCTGGGGATTCTCCCGGGCGACAAAGATATTGCCCGGATGCATATCGGCGTGGAAGAAATTGTCGCGGAACACCTGGGTGAAGAAGATTTCCACACCGCGTTCGGCGAGGCGCTTGAGATCGGTGTTCTGGGCCTTCAGGGCATCGATATCGGCCACCGGCACGCCGTGAATGCGCTCCTGCACCATGACACGCTGGCGAGTCAGTTCCCAGTGAATGGCAGGCACATACAGCAGCGGTGAGCGATCGAAGTTGCGCTTCAGTTGCGAGGTGTTGGCGGCCTCCTTGGTGAGGTCGAGCTCGTCGAACAGGGTGACCTCATAGTCACGAACCACTTCCACCGGGTGCAGGCGCCGAGCTTCGGGAATGCACTGCAGTGCCCGTGCCAGCAGGTACATCAGCGACATGTCCTGACGCATGACGCGATGGATGCCGGGGCGAATGACCTTGACCACCACATCGCGGCCATCCGGCAGGGTGGCTGCGTGTACCTGAGCAATCGAGGCCGAGGCCAATGGCTCACGAGAGAATTCTGCGAATGCCTCGGTCAGAGGCATTCCCAGCGATTCTTCGACCAACTGCTCGGCCTGCTCACCGGGGAAGGGAGGCACCTGATCCTGCAGTCGCTTGAGCTCGTCGGCGATATCGCCGGGGAACAGGTCGCGTCGAGTGGAGAGCATCTGGCCGAACTTGACGAAGATCGGGCCGAGGGCTTCCAGTGACAGGCGCAGCCGTTCTCCTCGCGAGCGGTCACCGGTGGGAATCAAACGTAGTGGTGACCAGCGGAAGAACTGGCGAACCGGCCAGGGCAGCCTGTCCAGCGGTAGCAGGGTATCGAGACGATAGCGGGTGATGACCCACAGGATGCGCAGAGGGCGAAGTATCATCAGGACTCGCTCTCCTCCGGCTCAAGCAGACGATTCAGGCGCGTCAGTCGAGCTTCGACTCGGTCCGTGGCCTGCTCAAGGTCAATCAGCAGGTCACGCAGCGACTCGAACTGCTGACGGCCCGGCAGCCAACGTGCTTCCTCGAAGACATATTCCGAGACATCGGCGCGCAGTTCGCGTTGGGTGCGGATTCCCCAGCGCGAGAGGCCACGCAGGCCTTCGGCCAGTTGGTGGGCGGGGGTGTCCCCGAGCCAGTGTGCCATCTCTGCTTCCCAGTCGAGATCAAGGTCCAGCAGCAGGTCTCGCGTGGCCTCGAGCAACTGGATCCGTCCGCGCACCGCCAGGCGGCCCTCGAACATCAGACGTTCCATATCGGTGCCGCTGGCCAGAGCACCGAGAGCCTCGGCGTCGATCTCGACGACCGCGTCGTAGTCCTGATCCGCCAGGCTCTCCGCCAGCATCAGATCGATGCCCTGGTGATGGTAGGCGATGACCAGCGCCACGGACGGGGACTCCAAGTGCAGCAGAATACGCTGGCCAGCCAGCCTGCGCAGCCGGGATGGTGCAGCAGGATCGCGGGACAGCAGAGAGTTGAGGGTCTTTTCGATGCCGGCCAGCACCAGGGTCGGAATCAATGCCATGACGCCCTCACAGCTTGATGCCGCGATGCAGGGCGACGATACCACCAGTAAGGTTGGTGAACTCGACGCGTTCGAGGCCAGCCGTCTCCATCATTGCCTTGAGTGTCTGCTGGTCCGGGTGCATGCGGATGGACTCGGCGAGATAGCGGTAGCTGTCGGCATCACCTGCGACCATCTCCCCCATACGTGGCAGCAGGCGGAACGAATACTCGTCATAGGCCTTGCTCAACAGCGGGTTGTTCGGCTTGGAGAACTCGAGCACCAACAGGCGTCCGCCCGGTTTGAGAATACGTGCCATCGAGGCCAGCGCCTTGTCCTTGTCGGTCACGTTACGTAGACCGAAGGCGATGGTGATGCAGTCGAAGGTATTGTCGGGAAACGGCAGGCACTCGGCATTGGCCTGCACATACTCGACATTGCCACCGGCGCCGTTGTCGATCAGCTTGTCGCGACCGACATTGAGCATCGAGGCATTGATGTCAGCGAGAACGACCTTGCCGGATGGGCCGACGATGCGTGAGAACTTGAGGGCCAGGTCTCCAGTGCCGCCAGCGATATCCAGTACCGTGTGGCCCGGGCGCACACCGGCGCGTTCGATGGTCAGACGTTTCCACAGGCGGTGGATACCGAAGGACATCAGGTCATTCATGACGTCATAGCGGGCGGCCACGGAGTGGAAGACATCCGCTACGCGGGAGGCCTTTTCCTCAACCGGCACGTCCTGAAATCCGAAATGAGTGGTGCGCTTGTCCATGGAACTCCTGAGCTGTCGCTGGAAGAGGCGGCCTGGCCGCAATGGGAGCTATTGTAGCCTTGCAGGGGAGGAATTGTCTTTGATCCGGCGGTGGTCGGAGTGACGAGCGCCACAGCCACGAGCTACGAGCACGCTACGCTCGAGCTGAACCCCGAACCTGAAGAAATGCACAGAGTTTCCGGTTCGGCACTGATCTGCTCGCAGCTCGAAGCTCGTGTCTCGGAGCTGGGATGGCACTGAACTGCTCGCCGCTCGAGACTCACCGCTTACCGCTCTACAACTGTTTGATCTCGATCCCCAATGCTTCCCGCGAAGCGCCTGCGTCTTCAAGGCGCTGGAGATAGTCTGCCCAGTTGGCATCGTAGTCACGAATCAATGCGTACAGGTATTCCCAGCTATAGAGCCCACTGTCGTGGCCATCGTCGAAATGCAGCTTGAGGGCATAGCGACCGGCCTGGCTGATATCGAGTAGACCGACATGTTTCTTGCCGACCTGCAGCGTGGCACTTTCTCCACCATGGCCACGGACTTCTGCCGAAGGTGAGTATACGCGCAGGTATTCCACCGGCAGGCGGTGGCTGTTGCCATCGGCATAGCCTATCTCAAGCTCTCTGGCCTTGCGGTGGTAGTGAACTCGGGTCGGAACGGGGGCACTCATGGAAAACTCCTTTGAGCTACGAGCTACGAGCTACGAGCTACGAGCTACGAGCGGCCCCGAGCCTCGCCCTTTGAAGGCTCTTGTCTGTGACCCAGCGAGCGGCATTGGACAGCTCGTCGCTCGCGACTCGGTGCTCGCAGCTCTTTTGCGGGTTACCCCTAGAGGATATACCTCGAGAGATCCTCGTCCATGGCCAGTTCGCCGAGCTGTGAATCGACGTAGGCACGGTCGATCAGCAGCGGGCTGCCGACATCGGAGCCCTTGAACGAGGCTTCCTCGAGCAGGCGTTCCATTACCGTATGCAGACGGCGTGCGCCGATATTCTCGGTGCCTTCGTTGACGTTGTAGGCAATCTCGGCAATGCGCTCGATGCCATCGTCAGTGAACTCGACTTCCAGGCCATCAGTCGCCAGCAATGCCTGGTACTGACGAGTCAGCGCCGAGGACGGCTCGGTCAGGATGCGCTTGAAGTCATCCGGCGTCAGTGCTGACAGCTCGACACGAATCGGCAGACGTCCCTGAAGTTCGGGGATCAGGTCCGAGGGGCGTGACAGGTGGAAGGCGCCGGAGGCGATGAACAGAATATGGTCGGTCTTGACCATGCCGTACTTGGTCGACACGGTGGAGCCTTCGATCAGTGGCAGCAGGTCGCGCTGAACGCCTTCGCGGGATACCTCTCCGCCGCTGGACTGTCCGCTGCCCTTGGCGACCTTGTCGATCTCGTCGAGGAACACGATGCCGTTCTGCTCGACGGCCTCGACGGCGCGAGACTTGATGTCATCCTCGTTGACCAGCTTGCCGGCTTCCTCGTCGCGCAGCAGTGTCAGGGCCTCGCGTACCGAGACCTTGCGGGTTTCGGTCTTGCCACGGCCCATACCGGAGAACAGGCTGGACAGTTGCTGAGTCATCTCCTCCATGCCGGGAGGCGTCTGGATATCGATGTTGGGTCCCTGGGCCGAGACCTCGATCTCGATCTCCTTGTCGTCCAACTGACCTTCACGCAGTTTCTTGCGGAACATCTGGCGGGTGGATGAGTCCTCGCGAGGTTCGTTCTCCTGGCCACGCGGTGGCGGCAGCAGCGCATCGAGAACGCGATCCTCGGCGGCGTCCTCGGCGCGGTGACCGACCTCGGTCTTGGCCTGTTCGCGTACCAGTTTGATGGCAGCTTCGGTCAGGTCGCGGATGATTGATTCGACATCGCGTCCCACATAGCCCACCTCGGTGAACTTGGTGGCTTCGACCTTGATGAATGGGGCCCTGGCCAGCTTGGCCAGACGACGAGCGATCTCGGTCTTGCCGACGCCGGTTGGGCCGATCATCAGAATGTTCTTGGGGGTGACTTCCTGACGCAGCTCTCCATCGAGCTGCATGCGGCGCCAGCGGTTACGCAGGGCGATGGCCACAGCACGCTTGGCGTCCTGCTGGCCGACGATGTACTGGTCCAGCGCATGGACGATTTCACGGGGCGTCATCTGGGTCATGATCAGAGCTCTTCCAGCGTCACGTTGTGGTTGGTGAACACGCAGATGTCGCCGGCAATTTCCAACGACTTCTCGGTAATCTCGCGGGCGCTGAGGTCGGTGTTCTCGAGCAGGGCGCGTGCGGACGCCAGGGCGAAGTTGCCGCCCGAGCCGATGGCGATGATGCCGCGCTCCGGTTCCACCACGTCGCCATTGCCGGTGATGATCAGCGATGCCTTGCTGTCGGCGACGGCAAGCAGGGCTTCCAGGCGACGCAGGGCACGGTCAGTACGCCAGTCCTTGGCCAGCTCCACTGCAGCCTTCACCAGATTGCCTTGATACTTCTCGAGCTGTGCCTCGAAGCGCTCGAACAGCGTGAAGGCGTCTGCCGTGCCGCCGGCAAATCCGGCCAATACCTGCCCGTGATACAGGCGGCGCACCTTGCTGGCGTTGCCCTTCATCACGGTATTGCCCAGCGACACCTGGCCATCACCGGCCAGCGCGACCTGGTCGCCACGGCGCACGGATACGATTGTGGTCATGGAGAATTCTCCTTGAGGGAAATGACTTCCCGGTGACTTTCGAGGGGATGAACTCCCTCGTCAGAATGCAGTTGGCAAGGAGATGCGGGCGGGGGAGAGAGAATTCAAGCGAAGCGCTGAGCCAGGAGTGGCAAACCAACCTGCTTTCCGGTGTCATACACACGGTCTGTGGGGCGCGGCTCGGGCGTATGGGATCAGGGCTCTGGAACACCACGCGTGTTGTACGCCGCTCTCTGGAGCCATCAGGCGCTGTCTGTGACACCTGGGGATGATGGCGAGTGGGCCCACCATAGTACCGGTAGCGCACCTGTCACCAGGGCGTTGGCGATGGCGGCCAGCTTGCCGGGCGTCAGGTCTGTCAGTGCCTGGCGCTGGGTTTCCCAGGGTGCCAGGAGACCCTTCCTTCGACGTAGGGCCTGCCAGGTTCGCGATAGTGCTTCGGTGTGGACTTCCGGAGGACCCCATTGAGCTGACAGGCTGGCTCTCCGCGAGGCGAAGCGGCTGACATCCAACTGTGCCAGGGCCAGGCAATGGGCATTCAGAAAGTCACACACAGCATCGCGCAGCGTCGTGATGTCGGCATGAGGTGACTGCACCACATAGCCCAGACGGGGCCAGCCATGGGCCTCGCGATAGCGCACTGCTGCCACATAGCCCAGGCCTCGACGTTGACGCAGTTCCTGTTGGAAGGCTGCGTCGTGGCACTGGGCCAGCAACTGAAAGAGTGCCTGGCTCGTCGGACTGTCGTCGGGGGCGTCGATCTGTAGCATCAGTGCCTGGTCATCTCCCTGGGACGCGAGCCAGTGGGTGGGGCTTGTTGCGATATTGCCGCATGTCGGCAGTGGGCAAGGAGGATAGACCTCGGTCGAGGGCACAGGGCTGGTCTTCGGGAGTTGAGCCATCAGGCGCTGACAACTGGCAAGGGCTTCGGTAGCACCTGGAGTGCCGCCGACCCATGCCAGAGGGCGTGAGTCAGCGGCTTGAACAGGAGGTGGCTGGGTTTCCAGACAAGCCAACAGGCGCTGGGCAATCAGCCCGCCTGACGCCGTTGGTGTTTCGGGTTCGGTGCTGGTGCAAGAGAGCCAGGCAGCCAGTGCCTGGGTAAGACAGGATTCGAGCCGTGAAGCCTCGCCTCGAACCCACAGCCAGTCACTGTGGGCATCGCAGCCCAGCGTCATGACCAGGCGTGGGGCGCTCGTCTGGCGCAGAGACAGTGTGGATTGCTGCCACCGGGCCAGTCGTTCGGGCTGCCCGGTCACCGGTGCCCGCCAGGCCAGGCCGTAGAAGGCATCGGCGACTGGAGGCCCACCACCCCACCATAGGGTGAATGCATCGTTGTCTTCGATCAGGCCCGGTGCCGGTGAACTGGCGTCGTCCAGCAACTTGCGCTCTGCAACGTACGGCGGTGTTCGAGGCGGCCAGGGCATGCTGGTGTGCTCACTCGGAGGGCAGTGGCGAAAGGGCGTCCGAGTTTCCGGCACGAGGTCGTTCATCATCGTCGACTGGGATGACTGCTCGAGCACTCGGCAGGGTTCGCTATCCAGCCAGGCGACCAGTTGTTCCATCGCTTCGATATTCGACTCATCTGTTGCCGGGGGCTGGTGCGTAGACTGGCTGACGGCAAGGCGACAGGCCAGAGTTCTTGGCCAGGTGTCGAGGTCGTGCTGGGTGACGTCGGGCGACTGGAGGGGCGATGGAGCGGTGGCGAGGCGTTTGGCCAGATGTCGTATGTGTGTCTGGCAGGTGGCCAGGACGGTCTCGACTTGTCGATGACCGGTTGGCGTCAGTGTCAGCGATAGCGACAGGGTGGAGGGGTTGGCCTCCGGTACCAGGCGGGCCGTGAGCTCGGTAATTGCCGTGTGCTGCTGCAGAGTGGTGGCCAGTTCGCCGTTGCCCAGGGCGCGGGCCAGGTGTTCATAGGCCAGCCGCTGCATTGCTGTCAGCGTGACAGGTAGTGGCCACAAGAGCTCGAGGGTTGGCTTGCCAGGCGCGCAACCGAGAGGTAGACACCACTGTACCCGGGCCGGCGGTGACCAGCGCCAGCTGCGCTCGGCCAGGCGCTCGGCGCCACCTGCAATGGAACACGCAGCGGTGGTCATCTGCTCCAGTTGGCGTTCCAGTGGCTGGGGGCCGAGCATCACCAGGCTCAGGCGCTCGGCGCGATAATGGCTGGCGTGGAAGTGAACGAGAGCCTTGTGGAGCTGGTCCAGGTCGGCGCCGAGACTCCGACGGCAACCATGGTGATTGTGGTGGGCGGGATGTGAAGGAAGGTAGAGGCGGGATAGCGCAGCCTGGCGATGTAATGCCGGATCGGCCAGACGTGCCTGGAATTCGGCCTCGATAACGTTGATTTCGTGAGTGATATTGTTCCGGGCCAGTTGGGGACGGAACACGATATCCAGCAGGCGATCGAGCCCGGCTTCTGCTGTGTCGGGGGGCAGAGTCAGGTGGATATCGGTGACGGCTTCGTCGGTGTGGGCGTTGTAGCGCCCGCCCTGAGCGCCGACCCACGCGGCGAAGTCGCCGGGTTGGGGGTGGCAGTCCGACCCCAGAAAAAGTGAGTGTTCGAGCAGGTGGGCCAGCCCGAGATGGGTTGTGGGCTCATCGAGAGCACCGGCTCCGATCGCCGCGACCAGGCGTACCTGACGCGCAGTGGGAACCTCGATGGCCACCAGGCGAGCCCCATTGTCGAGGTGGCGCTCGGCGAGGCGACTACCCGTTGGCAGGTCCGTGAACGGGAGGAGAGCGAGCTCGGGAGGAGTGTTCATGAGACCTTCCCACCCTGAGCGGCGAAAAAGGCCAGTTCACGTGCGATCAGGCGCTGTCGGTTGCTCGGGTGACGGATGCCATGGCCTTCATCGGGAAACAGTACGACCTCGGCCTTGATTTGCCGCTGACGCAAGGCTCTGGCCATGGACAACGTCTGGTCGGGGAGTACCACCGCATCCAGGCCCCCCTGGAAGAAGATGATCGGGGCGGAGAAGTCGTTGAGCCGATTGATCGGGCTGGCCTCTTGCCTGACTCGATCATCGCCCAGTAACCAATCAAGGTACTTCGATTCAAAACGGTGGGTCATGGACGCCAGACGCTGCGCATCGGTGACGCCGTAGAGACTGGCGCCAGCACAGAAGCGTCGCGTGCTCGCCAGGGTATTGAGCACCGTGAAGCCGCCGGCGCTCTGGCCGCGCAGAAACAGGCGCCCTGGGTCGACGAGGCGGCGGGCCACCAGTTCGTCGGCCATGGCAATTGCATCTTCGACGTCCAGCCGGCCCCACTGACCGGCGAGGCGTTCGCGAAAGGCCCGCCCGAAGTTACCGCTCCCGCGTGGGTTGAGGTCTACTACGGCGTACCCCTGGCGTACCCACCAACGAATCAATGGGTCGAACACCGGATAGCATGCGGCGGTAGGGCCACCATGCACACGCATGATCAGTGGCGGAAGCACGTCATCGGTGGCGCCGGGAAGATAGACAAATGCCGTGACATGTTCGTCACCGGGCAGTGGGGCGCTGATGTAGGTCGGTGGCGGGGCATCGTCTGGAGTCGGTAGTGCATGGAGTGTCTGCTGATGGCCAGTGCTCAGACTCACGCGGGCGAGGCGTGCGGCATGACTCGGCCCCTGGGTTATGGCATACAGCCATCCCTCAGCCGTCGCCAGACCTATCACTCGCGTGGCATCGGACAATAGCCGATGATGTTCGTGCCCGAGACCATCGACCTGCACCGTCTGCGCGGCGCCTTCATGGAAACGCAGCAGCAGACCTGTGTGACGATCAGGCCACAGGTGATGACATTCGCCGAGTTGCCAGGGGGTGGGGACATGGTCGGCTGGGTGCTCACCGAGTGGATAGGCGTTGTCACCTTCGATGAGGTAGGGCTGCCACCAGCCGCAGTGATCGCTGATGACCACCAGGTTTCCATCGCCGGAGAAACAGGGCTGGGTCACCGCACCGCCGCCATCCCAGACATGCTGGTGCAGGATATGACCGTCGGGATCGAGATCGGCGATGACAAGGTGCGCGCGTTGCCATGGCATATGGGGGAATGCCCATTCTACCCACGCCAGCCGCTTCCCATTCGCTGAGAGTGCAGGGGCACCATGGAAATCGGCCCCTTCGGACAGTACGGTACGCTCGTTGTCGCTCAGCGCGACTAGGCGTTGTGTTGCCTTTCGCGCGCTCCCCTGCTCCTCGACAGCCAGTAGACGCTGGCGCCGGGGGTCGGCGGTCAGTCCTCCATAACGGGTATCGGGTAGTGACCACCAGAGGCGGGGTTCTTCCTCTGTCAGCGACTGACGGTAGAGCCTCTGTGTGTCATCGGCAACGAAGATCACGGTGCCGTCGAGGTATGCATGGGCACCCCCACCATAGCCATTGACGCGGCTGGTCACGTCCAGTTCGGGCGGTGTCAGAGGGCGAGCTCGATCGTTCACCCAGTGCCAGAGTCGTCGCCGTCCGGTTGTCGGGTCGGCCGCCAGCCAGAAGGCTCCAGCCTCATTGGCTCGCAGATCACTGAGCCCATCGGCAGGCAGAGCCGCCTGACACAGATCATCGTCGAGATCCTGAAGTTCGCAGTCATTCATGCACGGCAGAACACCTTCGATTCGTGGGTATTACGTGGTGTCAGCTCGTGGGCCGAACGTCGGTCAGCAGCGGCCTCTTCACGGGTAGCCTCGATCAGCGAGTGATCGGGCGATAGCGCGCAGACCGGGTCAGTGGCCGTAGGGTCCCCGGTCAGCAGGTATGCCTGGCAGCGGCACCCGCCGAAGTCCTGATGGCGCTCATCGCAATCGCGGCATGGCGACGGCATCCAGGCGTCGCCGCGGAAGCGGTTGAAGGCGAAGCTTTCGTACCAGATCGTCTCCAGTGACTGCTCCCGCACTGACGGAAATGTCATCGGCAGGATCCGCGCGCTGTGGCACGGCAGAACCGTGCCATCCGGGGCGACGGTCATGAAGATGGCTCCCCAACCCCCCATGCAGGCCTTGGGTCGCTCAGCGTAATAATCCGGTACCACGAACAGCAGGCGCATATCGCGACCTCGGACAGCTAGTGCCTCACGCCAGCGCTGAGTGGTGGCCTCGGCGGCCTCGAGCTGTTCGCGACTCGGCAGCAGGCCGGTGCGGTTGAGATGCGCCCAGCCATAGAGCTGACAATTGGCGAGTTCGACGGCATCGGCACCGAGGTCATCGCAGAGCGCAATAATGGCATCGATGTCGTCGATGTTGTGGCGGTGCAGAACGACGTTGAGCACCATCGGGTAGCCGGCTGCCTTGACCGCACGGGCCATGGCCAGCTTCTTCGCATGGGCCTTGGGCGAGCCGGCCACCGCCGCGGCGACGTCGGCGTCACCAGCCTGCAGGCTGATCTGGATATGGTCGAGGCCAGCCTCGCGCAGGGCCCCGATACGTGTCTCGTTGAGACCCAGTGCCGAAGTGATCAGGTTGGTGTAGAAACCCAGTTTGCGGGCTTCTGTGACCAGTGTCTCGAGGTCCTGGCGGACCAATGGCTCTCCGCCGGAGAAGCCCAGTTGCACTGCCCCCATGGCACGAGCCTGGCGCATCGCATCGATCCATTCGTCGGTGCTGAGCTCGTTGTGCTGAGCGGCGAAATCCAGTGGGTTGGAGCAATACGAACACTGCAGTGGACAGCGATAGGTCAGCTCGGCCAGTAGCCATAGGGGGCGGCCTGGCGAGGCGGGACCTTGTGCGACAGGACGTTCAGCCATGGTGGATCCACCCCTGGTTGGAGGCATCGTGCAGAAACTCCTCCACGTCCTGGGCAAGTTCCTGAACGGGTGCCTGAGGGTAACGGCGCTCAAGCTCGGCAAGCAGTGCGGCGACGTCACGTTTGCCGTCGAGCAACGTCAGAATGGCGCCAGCACTTTCATTGAGTTGCACCATACCTTCAGGATAGAGCAGTACGTGACATTGTTGAGCTTCTTCCCATTGCAGGCGCCAACCCGGACGTAGTCGGTAGACGGTCGATCTATCGATTGCCTCGCTCATGCCAACCCCCGGTGATAGACGCGCTGTTGGGTAACGGTGTGATAGGGCGGACGATCGAGCTGATAGGCCAGGGTCATGGCATCAAGCATGCTCCACAGTACATCGAGCTTGAACTGCAGAATCTCCAGTGCTCGCTGTTGTGCGGACCAGGTAGTGCAGATTGCCAGCGCCAGTTCAAGGCCATGCTCGACGTCGCGACGTGCCTCGCCCAGCCGTTTACGGAAGTACGTATAGCCTGCCTCATTGATCCATGGGTAGTGTTCGGGCCAGGTGGCCAGGCGACTCTGATGTGCCTGGGGAGCGAACAGCTCGGTGAGCGAGGATATCGCCGCCTCACGCCAATCGGCCCGTCGCACGAAGTTGATATAGGCATCCACTGCGAAACGGACTCCCGGCAGTACGTACTCCTGAGACCACAGTTCGTCGCGCGTCAGGCCCACGGCTTCTCCCAGTGTAAGCCAGGCCTCGATACCGCCCGTGTCGTCACCGTGGCCGTCATGGTCGAGTAGGCGCTGGACCCAGCGACGGCGGGTGGCGGTATCTGGGCAGTTGGCCAGCAGCGCGGCGTCCTTCTGCGGAATCATTACCTGGTAGTAGAAGCGGTTGGCCACCCAGCCGCGGATCTGCTCGGGAGTCGCGCGGCCTTCCGCCATGTCGATCTGATAGGGATGGTGGATATGGTAATAGTCGCCCTTGGCCAGCAAGGCGGCGCGGAATGCCGCCTGGTCGAGTGTCTGACCTTCTTTCCCGGTATCGAAGGGGGAGGGTGTCGTGAATGGAGGTGTAAGCGAGGGCATGGTGAAGGTCTCCCGAGTTGAGCGCTGCGATTGCCGTCACTATTAACATGGGAATCAAATAGCTCATCCTGACCGATTTGATTTTCGTCCGCACCACACTGGCGCAGATGGGCGGATCTGCTGGTGTGGTGCGGTCTCGCATCGGCCTAATGGCCGATGGCGGCACGTCCCTGTGCCGCCATTAACCCAACATGGAAGAATGCCGGATTAATAACTGGAACAGGGTGATTGGACCAGCGTGAGCCCTGGGAAGTGATGACTGGCCTGTGACAGTGATTACACCTCAAGACGCATGCCGTCATAGGCCACGTCGATTCCTTTGGCTTCCAGCTCGGCCCGTTGGGCTGACGCTTCGTCGAGAATCGGATTGGTGTTGTTGATATGAATTAGGATACGTCGCGTCGAGCGAGGCAAGGCATCCAGTTCACTCAACAGTCCCTGGGGGGCTGACAGCGCCAGGTGCCCCATATCTCGGCCGGTGGCTTGTCCGACCCCCGCGCGGGGAAGTTCGTCGTCATGCCACAGGGTACCGTCAACCAACACGCTGTCGGCGTCAGCCAACCTGGCGCGTAGCGGATCATCGAATTCTCCCAGTCCCGGTGCATAGAAGAGCGAGGTACCTTTCACGGTATCCTCGATATACAGGCCGATATTGTCGCCTGCGGTGGGAGCACCACGGCGTGGCGAATAGGGAGGTGCATTGCTGGTCAAGGCAACGGCGGTGAACACCAGACCAGGACAGGGGGGGACTGTAAAACGCGCTGTGGAGTGGTCAGCGTCGACGCCGATCGGCTGCCAGCGCAACCCTCCTTGCCAGTGCTCCAGCATGGGGAAGAGTGGAAAGCCGGTGCTCAGATCCTGATGCACATTGGGGGTACACCAGACATCCAGCGGACAACCCTCGCGCAGAGACAGCAGCCCTGTAACGTGATCGATCTGGCCGTCGACCAGCAGGACGCCTGCGATTCCCGTGTCGCGAGGTCCGTGTCTGGGGTGCAGCTCGTGATTGGCCGCAATCTGGGCTCGGATATCCGGTGAGGCATTACACAGTAGCCAGCGTTCGCCGTCACTGCTGATGGCGATCGAGGACTGGCTGCGTGCCCGCGCCTTTATCTCGCCATGGCGCAGACCATGACAGTTATGGCAGTTGCAGTTCCATTGTGGAAAACCTCCTCCCGCTGCCGACCCCAGTACCAGGACATGCATGCCTTGTCATCCTTGTTGGAAATCCATTGCCATCCATCTTGCTCTTTCCTTCATCACCTTTCCTTCATCACCAACGCAAGACGCCCCGAGTTTCGGAGCGTCTTGCGGGCGACTGACAATCAGCGATTGGCAATGTAGAGAGTGACCTCAAAGCCAAGACGCAGGTCGGTATAAGCCGGTTTGATCCACATAGACATTCTCCTCATGGCATGCCGGGTTCGGCAATCCTTCTGAGTAGTACAGCACTCTGAAACAGACTTGCCTTTCAACCTAAGTCTTAGTGCCTTGTCCAGGGGAGGTCAAGGCAACAGGTTATCCATCGGAAATTTTCGATAAAAACCTTGGAAATGAATTCATTGACAGATTCTTGTCATATTGCCTGGATGAGTCCCTGATCATTGTTGCTCAGGAGCAATAGTCTTTTGTCTGCCGGATATGTCTGAATCGCTCCAACCACTCCTACGCAAGGTCCCATCTTGTGCTAGACCTTCTAGTGCACTGGCAGTAAGTCAAATAACTACAAGCAGTGAACCGGGCACGGGGCACTGTAATTCAGAGCACTGAAAAGTGATTCAGAACACTGGAGACAATGCCATGCTACGGGAGATAAGTTGCACAATAGCGGCGATAGGGCTTCTAACCGTGACGGCAGTCCACGCCAATCAGAATCAGCTTGAGTTGCAGGAAAACCCAGAACTCTGGGCTACACAGCTCGGCAACTATCAAGGAAATCGCTACAGCCTTCTGGACCAGATCAATCGCGATAACGTGGCCGACCTGCGCGCGCAGTGGCAGTTCTCCACGGGCGTGCTGCGTGGTCATGAAGGTGGTCCGCTTTATGTTGGCGACGGTCGTTTGTATATCCACACTCCATTTCCCAACAAGGTCTTTGCCCTGGATCTGGAGGACGATGGTCGCGTTGTCTGGAGCTATGAGCCTGACCAGGACTCACGTGTCATTCCGGTGATGTGTTGCGACACCGTCAATCGTGGCCTCGCCTATGCGGATGGGCGTCTCTTCCTGGGGCAGGCCGACAACACCCTGGTCGCGCTGGACGCTGAAACGGGTGAAAAGCTGTGGGAAGTCAGTAACGGCGATCACACCAAGGGCGAGTCCAACACCATGTCGCCGCTGGTGGTTCATGACAAGGTGATCATGGGGATCAGTGGTGGCGAGTTCGGTGTCCGCGGCCATATGACAGCCTATAACGTCGAGACCGGTGAAATGGAGTGGCGTGGCTATTCCAATGGTCCTGATGAAGAGGTATTGATCGACCCCGAGACCACCACCATGCTGGGCGAGCCGATCGGTGAAGCGGACCTGGGTGTGTCGACCTGGCCAGAGGGTGAGTGGGAGCGCGGTGGCGGTGCCCCCTGGGGCTGGGTTACCTACGACCCGGAGCTGGACCTGATCTACTACGGTACTGGTAACCCCGGCACCTGGAATCCGGAGCAGCGCACCATCGACGGTGAACCTGCTGACAACAAGTGGGCGATTACGGTATTCGCCCGAGACCCCAATACCGGCGAGGTGAAATGGGTCTATCAGAAAGTGCCCTTCGACGAATGGGACTATGATGGCGTCAACGAGAACCAGTTGATTGATGTCGAATTCGAGGGCGAGCAGCGCAAGGGCCTGGCGATCATCGACCGCACCGGCTTTGGCTTCCTGCTTGATCGTGAGAGCGGTGAGTTGCTGGTGGCCGAGAAGTTCGCCCCGGAGACCAACTGGGCGGACAGCTACGATATGGAGACCGGGCGCCCGGTGGTCAACGAGGAGTTCAGCACCTTCCGACAAGGGGTCGATGTCAATACCACCGACATCTGCCCCACCGCCATGGGCGCCAAGAACATGCAGCCAAGCGCCTATTCCCCCGAAACCGGTCTGATCTATGCCGGTATCAATCGCATCTGCATGAACTATGAACCCTTCGAGACCGAATACGTTGCTGGTCAGCCCTATGTCGGCGCCACTCTGACCATGATGCCGGCTCCTCTCCAGGAAGGAGACATGGAAGGCCGTATGGGCAGCTTCATCGCCTGGGATCCGGCTGCCGGTGAGGTCGTCTGGAAGACCGATGAACGCTTCGCGGTGTGGAGTGGTGCTCTGGCCACGGCTGGTGACCTGGCTTTCTACGGCACACTGGAAGGTTATGTGAAAGCGGTGAATATCGAGACTGGCGAGGAGTTGTGGCGCTTCAAGACACCCTCCGGAGTCATCGGCAACATCAATACATTCCAGCATCAAGGCAAGCAGTACATTGCGGTACTGTCCGGCGTTGGCGGCTGGGCGGGTATCGGTCTGGCGGCCGGACTACAGGATCCTGAAGAGGGGCTGGGCGCAGTCAGTGCGTTCGCCGCTCTCAAGGACTACACCGAACTGGGCGGTATCCTGACGGTGTTTGCATTGCCGGACGCCTGATGTCCCGTCAGGCAACATCCATCGTTACCGCACCATCACTCATGGCACAGGAGATAGCCCTGTGCCATGACTCGGGCCCAGCCCTGGGCCATCACCCTGATATCGAACATCGAGCGTAGCCCGGCGCAAGTGCCAGGGCGGGGAGCTCGACATAGCGAGTAAGGTGCCTGGAATGATTGTGACCGTGATTTCGCGTTGGCTGGTTATCGTGACCCTTGGTGTTATTGGAGCAGGTGTTATGGGAGCAGCTGGCATGGGAATGCTGTTTGCGGCAGGCGGGATAACGATGGCGCAGGCTGAGGACGCTTCCAGTGGCAAGCACGAACAGGGACAGGAGGCTGAAGGTGACAAGGAGGCTGCCAATGAGGGCTCCGAGGCAGGGGGCTATACCATCGTCGACGGCAAGGTCGATCAAGGCACCTACGATGGATACCTTACCTATTCCCGAGTCTGTCAGGCTTGTCATGGCCCCGATGGAATGGGTTCATCGTTCGCTCCGAGTCTGAAGGAAAGGGTGAAGAGTCGAACGTTCGCCGACTTTGCAGGGACGGTTGCTGGAGGAATGGAGATACAGCCCGGCCTGGTCATGCCGGCATTCGCTGATGATCCAAATGTGATGAATAACCTCGAGAATATCTATAGTTATCTAAAGGCGCGAGCCGCCGAGGACCTCGAGCGAGGGCGCCCCGAGGTCATGGAGGAGACGTCCGAGGGAGAATCCAGAAGCGATGACGAGTGATGGTGTCGCCACAGGGGTGACAACACCTGGTGTCCTTGGTGGAGTAAGTTCATGTGGGGTAATGCACAGCGTTGCGGTTTCCTGCTGTTGGGCTTCCTTGCCGTCTGGTTGGTTGGCCTTTCCGGCAAGGTCAGTGCCGATGTGCCGGAACTGACGGAGCGCAATCAATTGCGTGTCTGCGCCGACGGCAACAACCTGCCGTTTACCAACGAGCAGGGTGAGGGTTTCGAGAATCGTATCGCCGAGTTGATGGCCGAGGATCTGGACCTGGAACTGAGGTACGTGTGGGCGCCTCAGGTCATGGGCTTCGTGCGCAACACCCTGCAACTACGCGTCTGTGATGTGATCATCGGTGTGGTGGCCGGATACGGTTTCGTGCAGAACACCAGTGATTATTACCGCTCGGTCTACTCGCTGGTAGTTCCTCAGGACTCACCTTTCGAGGTGACCTCTCTGGACGACGCGGCCCTGCAGGGTCGACATATCGGTGTGGTGTCCGAGACTCCCCCCCTTGTGGCACTGCGGCGTGCCGGAGCCCGCATTGAAGGGTACGTCTTGCAGACAGACACGCGGGTCAGAACGCCCGCGAGGAATGCCGTGGAGGATGTCGCTTCGGGCGTGACCGAAGGTGCGGTGCTATGGGGGCCGATTGCCGGGTATTTCGCCGCGCGTCAGGACCCTCCACTCAAGGTGATTCCTCTGGTCGATGACAGCACCGATGCTCGTCTCACCTATCGCATTACCATGGGAGTGAGGCAAGGCGAACCGCACTGGAAAGACACCATCAATGATTTCATCGATCGTCGCCAGGATGACATCAATGCCATCCTGGCCGATTACAGCGTGCCGCTGCTCGATCGGCATGGCCAACTGATCCTTCCTGCTACATCTCCTGGGGGAAGCGATGATGATTGACCTGCGCGCCTGGGGGCCGGGATTTGTCGTGACACTGATGCTGCTTGGCGTGGGTCTGTCGGACGCCCGGGCACAGCGTGCTGCGACCGGGCCGCCCGATTGGCCCTGTGTGCAGCGCCTGATTCCTGAGCTGGCCTGGGGCACCATGTGGGCCGGGCCATCCCCGGAGGAACTTGACCAGCAGTGGTGGGAAGACGAGGAAGTGGGGCGTGTGGTGCGCTTCGCAACCTCTCGTGAAACGTCTCGAGACGACGCCATCAAGCGCGTCCACGAGTTCGTCGAACAGATAGCGAACGGTCCGCAAGCCGCGCGCGAGCGGCGACTGACCCTGCTGTTTGCCGGCCTGTTCGACCGAGTCAATGGTGAGCGTAGCCGCATTATCGAGCGTATCCGTAGTGCCTCTAGAGGTCAGCTCAGTCGCCTGGAGCGCGTCTCCGAGATGGTGGATGACCTGGAGGTTATGCGGGCATCGGAAGAGGCCAGCGCTAGTGATATCGAGCGTCTGCAGCAGGAGTTGCACTGGGAACAGCGGACCTTCGAGATGCGCCAGAACACCCTGCCCGCGTTATGTGAGAAGCCGTATCTACTCGAGGAAGAGTTGAGTCGGATGGTGGGCGCGATCAGGGCAGAAATGTGATCCACGACAGGATCACTCATGGACGTGGGGGCAGTGTGCAGATGGTCGATCATGAACGTCAGGACGGCAGAGCCCAGAACAATACGGGCCCGAACTCTCTGGGCTCGAATTTCCAGGGCATGAGCACAGTAAAACAGACAGCGGGGGTGCTGTTGCTGGGGGCACTGGCAACACTCGGTCTGGCGAGCGATGCCGGGGCGCAGCAATCCGATCAGCCGCGCGACACCATCACCGTGGGCTATCTGGGGCTGGAGAGAGATGAAGAGTGGGAGCCCCTGTCGGTGCTTGATCCCGTGATTGACGATGAGGGGGTTCAGGGTGCACGGCTGGCCATCGACGATAACAATGCTGCTGGCCAGTTTCTGGGCCAGGAGTTCGTGTTCGTCGAGGTCATCATGCCGCGGGAGGGCGATGTAGAAGAGGGACTGCAGGAACTGCTCGACCAGGGCGCCGAATGGATCGTCAGCGGTTTGCCCCGCGAGGGCCTCGAGGCGCTGATGGAAATCCCGGCGCTGGAAGACCGGGTCGTGTTCAATGCCGCTGCGCCAGACAATGTGCTGCGCGGAGAGGCGTGTCATCCGAATCTTTTCCACACCACGCCCAGTCGGCGCATGCTGGCCGATGCGCTGGCGCAGTTTCTGGGGTACAAGCAGTGGGATCGCTGGGCGCTGGTTTTCGGCAATACCGATGAGGATCGCCTACTGGCAGAGGCCCTTGGCGAAGCCGCCCAGCGTTTTGGCCAGGAGGTCGTTGGCGAGAAGATGTGGCCCCACGACCCCATGTCGCGGCGGGCCGAGGGTGGTTTCCATGCTATCCAGCGCGAGATCCCCGTGTTCGTGCAGGATTTCGCTGATCACGATGTGCTGGTCATCGCTGATGAGAACGACTACTTCGGCGAGTACTTTCCCTACCAGACATGGCTGCCTCGCCCGGTGGCCGGCACTCAGGGCCTGAAGGCGACGGCCTGGCATCGTGCCCATGAATCCTGGGGAGGCGTACAGTTACAGCGTCGCTTCGAGGAACAGGCCGATCGCTGGATGACGCCTCGGGACTTTGCCGCCTGGCTGGCGGTGCGTTCGCTGGGCGAGTCATCCGCCAGAACCGATTCTGTGGCCCGCGATGAGGTGCTCAACTACATGCTCAGTGACGAGTTCGAACTGGCGGGCTATCTGGGCCTGCCGGTGAGTTTCCGTACCTGGAACCACCAGTTACGTCAGCCCATTCTGATCACCGGACCGCGCATGGTGGCTTCGGTATCGCCTCAGGAGGGCTATCTGCATCCGCGAACTCCACTGGACTCTCTGGGCGCCGATGAAGGGGAATCTCAATGTCGTTTCTAGCATGGTCACCAAGGCAGTCTTCTGTGACACACCCACGGAGAATGCCGATGAGCGTCGTGCAGGGTTGCGTCCTTGTCGCATTGTGGCTGTCACCACTGGCGGCTCAGGCCGAACGGGTATTCGTCTCCAATGAAAAGGACAATACGGTATCGGTGATCGATGGCGCGACGCTGGAGGTGGTGGAAACCATCAAGGTCGGTCGTCGTCCACGAGCCATGGCGTTCAGTAGCGATGGCAGTGAGCTGTTCGTGGCAGTGGGCGACGACGAGGCGATCGACATGATCGATCTCGAGACATTGAAGGTGGTACGCAGCCAATCATCGGGCGAGGATCCCGAGGTGATCCGTGTCGACCCTCATCGACCTTATGTCTATGTCTCGAACGAGGATGACAATATCGTTTCGGTACTGGATTACGAGGAGCGTACCCGGGTCACGGAGATTCCCGTCGGTATCGAGCCCGAGGGGCTGGGTATCAGTCCCGATGGAAAGTGGCTGATCGCGACCAGTGAAACCTCCAACATGGCGCATATCATTGACCTCAACGAAATGGAGGCGGTCTACCACCGCCTGATGGGCGCTCGCCCGCGGCATGTCGAGTTCAACCAGGAGGGCAATGAGGCCTGGGTATCGGCGGAGATCGGTGCCACTGTGTCGATCATCGATATGCAGGATACCTTCGACGTCAAGCACACCATTCGCTTCGATGTGCCGGGCGTGCCACGCGAAACGGTGCAGGCGGTGGGGGTGGCGCTGACCTCGGACGGCCGCTATGGCTTCGTGGCGTTGGGGCCTTCGAATCGAGTCGCGATGATCGACCAGCAAACCTATGAAGTCCTCGACTACATTCTGGTGGGCCAGCGGGTCTGGCATCTGGCACTCAATGCTGATGAAAGTCGCTTGTACACCACCAATGGGGTCAGTGGCGACGTTACCGTGATCGACGTTGACGGCTTCGAAGCAATCCGTTCGATTCCCGTTGGACGCTTCCCCTGGGGAGTGATTGTCGAACCGTGATTCATGAGAACAGCGAAACGCCGTCTACTGCCAGTGATGTGCCGACTGCCGGCGAGCGACAAGAGTCTGCCGTTCTCGATGTGCAGGACCTGAGCTTCAGCTACAGTGGTCGGCCGATACTCGAGTCGGTGTCCTTCGAGCTGAAGGCGGGGGAGTGTGCGGTGCTGCTTGGCCCCAATGGTGCGGGCAAGAGCACGTTGTTTTCCTTGATTACGCGGCTCTACGACCATCGCCAGGGAACGATTCACGTCGGTGGTCATGACCTGCGTCGTGAATCGGTCCAGGCCCATGCACAGATGGGCGTGGTGTTCCAGCAGCCCACTCTGGATCAGGACCTCACGGTTGCTCAGAACCTCGCCTATCATGGCGCCCTGCACGGTATGACGCCGGGAGAGGCTCGTCGGCGAGCCGCGCAGCAGCTCACCCGCCTCGACATGCAGGACAGCTTGCGGCTGCGAGTGCGGCATCTGTCCGGCGGGCAACGGCGGCGCGTGGAGATTGCACGGGGCCTGCTGCACGAGCCGCGTCTCCTCCTGCTGGACGAGCCAACAGTGGGCCTCGACATCACTTCTCGCCGTACCCTGGTGGAACATGTTCACCGGTTGAGCCGCGAGCAGGGCGTGGCAGTACTCTGGGCTACCCATCTGATCGATGAAGTCTATCCCGAAGATCGTGTGATAGTGCTGGATCATGGGCAGATTTGCGCTGATGGCAGTGTCGCTGATGTCATGGTCCAGACTCGGTCCGAGTCGATCGGTGACGCCTTCAACCGGCTGACGGATGGAGAGGTGTCATGAGCCTGGTGGCTTATGCTCACTGCCTTCGCGGCGTGGTTGGTCGTGAATTGCTGCGCTTCGTGCATCAGCGCTCGCGCTTCGTGGCTGCGCTGGTCAGGCCATTGGTCTGGCTGTTCGTCTTCGCTGCGGGTTTTCGCATGGCATTGGGCGTGGCCATGACCGAACCCTATCAGACCTATATCCTCTACGAGGTCTATATCGTGCCGGGGCTGGTGGGTATGATCCAGCTCTTCAACGGCATGCAGAGCTCGCTGTCGATGGTCTACGACCGAGAGATGGGCAGCATGCGTGTGCTGCTGGTCAGCCCCTTTCCGCGCTGGTACCTGTTGATCTGCAAACTGCTGGCCGGGACTATGGTGGCCATCGTTCAGGTCTATGTGTTCCTTGCAATTGCCTACCTCTACGGGGTGCAGGCCCCATTGATGGGCTATGTACTGATCCTGCCAGCGTTGATCGTGACGGGTTTCATGGTGGGGGCGCTGGGCATGTTGCTGTCGTCATTCGTGCGCCAGTTGGAGAACTTCGCCGGCATCATGAATTTCGTGATCTTTCCGATGTTCTTCCTCTCCTCGGCGCTTTATCCCCTGTGGCGGATTCGTGAGGGGAGTTACCTGGTCTACCAGGTGGCTGCCTTGAACCCTTTTACCCATGCAGTGGAAATGATTCGCTTCACAATGTATGAGCAGCTCAATGTCAGCGCTACGTTGGTAGCCCTGGCGACCACTGCAGTACTGCTTGGGCTGGCGATCCTGGCCTATAATCCAGCGCGCGGGATGGCCGCACGCAAGGGTGGGGGCGAGTGAGCAGTGGGGAGAGTGAGTCACGTTGCTGTGCGCATGTGCCCGCCACATTAGCGTTCGCCGACCTGTTCCAGGTAATCGATCAACTGGTGCCGGGAATCCTCGTCCAGGCCCCAGAACACCATGCGGGTGCCGGGAAGAAAGTCATCCGGGGCGGTGAGAAAGCGGTCGAGTGACTCGGGTGTCCAGACCAGTTGGGCCTGTTGCAGGGGGGCTGAGTATTCGAAATCAGCAACGGCCCCTGCATTGCGTCCCACCACGCCATGCAGACTGGGGCCGGCGATGTGGACGCCCGGCTCCAGCGAGTGACAGCCCTGGCACTGGTTGCGGAACACTCGTTCGCCCTGGGCCATGGCTTGGGTCAGTGCACCAGACGCTGTCCCGGACGAGGCACTGATGTCTGCCGCAAGGGTGAGCAGAAGGCCCCCCAGTATTCTGGCGATCATGGTGTGAGTCACCGGGAAGGATGCCCTTAGAAGCAGCGTAGGTCGGCGTCCGCCTGAACGCTGCGAAAGTGTTCTACATCGTCCTGCATGCTGCGCTCGGTACGAAACAGGACCCCCATCTCGCCGCGCTGTTCCTGCATTCCCATTACCGTTGCCACTGCTTCATAGTCGTCATAGGAGAGCTGTTCGGCAATCACGTCGATGCTGCAGGAACATTGCTGCATGGTGAGATAGTCCTGGCCGTTGGCCGCCATGCAACCGATCACATAGTCCACCCGTGCTGCGGTGGGATAGTCGTTGTCTGCTGCCAGCGTCATGGACGGCAACAGGCATGCCATGCTCAGTATGATCGCTGTCAGCCCACGAAGGTTGATGGCGGGGCAGTACGTCTTGTGGTTGTCCATGCGTACCTCGGTGCCGCTTTATGTGGAATCCGGTAGACGGAGGCCTTTTGCTGGTTTCAAGTTATGGTACTTGCCGGTTTTTTTCCACCTGGGGCTGGTATCCAGAGGAGCCGGCCTCGGAGAAAACGACCTGGCTCGGAAGGAGGCGTCAGTACCTTGTCGACTTTCGAACAAGGTACTGACGCCTATCGTGGACAGCGCGACGCGGATGGACCGCCGGAAGCACTGAGCTGAGCAGCGCTCATATGCTCAAGCCTGTTCGCGACAGCTTCAGAATCGACCTGGGTGCAGATCCTGTGCTGGGCGGCTCGCTTGCCGTTGGTGCTAGTTCTGCAGCTGTATCAACAATGGTTCGATGCCCTGGGTGCTCATCAGGTCCTGAGCCCGTGCCAGTTCCCGGCGATCGTTATAGGGGCCAACCTGGACACGGTGCCAGGTGGCTCCTCCGGTGACAGACACATCGCTGATCTTGGCCTGTAGTCCAAATCCCTGGAGGCGGCTGGCGAGGCTGTTGGCGTCTTCCATCTCGCGGAATGACGCGGCCTGTAGCATGTAACGCTTGCCGCTATCGTTGCTGGCCTGCGCAGGAGTCGTGGTGGTGTTGCCGGAGTTGCTGTTACTGGAGCTGGGGCTGGCGTTGGCCGAGATCAGTGCAGCGATCGGATCATTCTCCGAGATGCCCTCGTCGTCCTCGGGTGGTTTGGCTGCCTCGGGGCGCTGTGCGGTGGAAGCAGGGATCTCGGTGTCCGAGGCGATGACTTCGGTATCCGGCAGCAGCGTGTAGAACTCGAAGGTCGGCATGGGGGCCTCTTCGCTGCCGCTGTCAGCCTTGCCCGAGCCTTCCGCGCCACTGCCCTGCCCACTGGAACTGGGTTTGGGCAGCACGGCAGCGATGGGCGAGCGCTCATCCTGCCAGGGCGCGGTGCCGTTCTGGTGGTGGGCCAACAGAAAGCCGGCAGCCAGGCCGGCGGCGGCCCACAACCATCCAGGCAGCCGCCGCTGTGGCGCAGAGGATTGGCTGCGTTTGCGGCTGGTCGTCGCGCCGCGCTTGCGAGGCGGAGTCTTGCGAGTGGCCATGGGTTACATTTCCTCCGGTGCACTCACGCCCAGCAGGTCAAGGCCGTTGCGCAATACCTGACGAGCCGCCATGCCCAGCGCCAGGCGGGCGTTGCGTAGCGCTTCGTCTTCCACCATCACCTTGCAGGCGTTGTAGCAGCTATGGAAGTCGGCAGCCAGGTCCTGGAGGTACTGGGCGATCTGCTGAGGTTCACGGGACTCGGCGGCATGGGAAACCACTTCCGGGTAGCGAGCCAGGCGGTTGAGCAGCAGTTTTTCCTGATCGGCGTCGAGCAGACCGAGATTGGCCATGGCCAGCGTATTGTCAAAGGCGAGCCCTTCCGACTCGGCCTTGCGTACCACACTGCACACGCGAGCGTGGGCGTACTGCACGTAGTAGACCGGATTGTCGTTGGACTGTGAGCGGGCCAGGTCAATATCGAAGGTCAGCTGTGAGTCGGCGCGGCGTGCGGCAAGGAAGTAACGGGTCGCATCGCGGCCAACCTCGTCGATCAGATCACGCAACGTGACGTAACTGCCGGCGCGCTTGGACAGCTTGACCTCGACACCTGAGCGGGTGACCAACACCATCTGGTGCAGCACGTAGTCGGGCCAGCCCTGCGGAATACCGGTATCCAGCGCCTGGAGACCTGCGCGTACCCGGGTCACGGTGGAATGGTGGTCGGCACCCTGCTCGTTGACCACGGTGGAGAAACCGCGCTGCCACTTGTCGAGGTGGTAGGCGACATCCGGCAGGAAGTAGGTGTAGCTGCCATCGCTCTTGCGCATCACCCGGTCCTTGTCATCACCGAAGTCGGTGGTACGCAGCCACAAAGCACCATCCTGCTCATAGGTGTGGCCGTTGTCGACCAGACGCTGGGCGGTCTCCTCGACCTTGCCATCCTTGTACAGCGAGGATTCGAGGAAGTAGACGTCGAAGGAGACGCCGAAGGCGCGCAGGTCGAGATCCTGCTCGCGACGCAGCCAGGCAACCGCGAATTCACGAATCGCATCGAGGTCGTTGGCGTCGCCGGCGGCGGTGACGTGGCGGTCATCGGCATGAACTGACTCACCGGCCAGGTATGCCTTCGCCACATCAATGATGTAGTCGCCGCGGTAACCATCCTCGGGCCAGTCGGCATCTTCCGGGCCAAGGTCACGGGCACGGGCCTGTACCGAAAGCGCGAGGTTGTTGATCTGGGCGCCGGCATCGTTGTAGTAGAACTCGCGGGTCACATCATGGCCGGTGGCCTCGAGCAGGCGGCTCAGGCAGTCGCCCACCGCCGCACCACGGCCATGGCCGACATGCAGGGGGCCGGTCGGGTTGGCCGAGACGAATTCGACCTGCACCTTTCTGCCCTGGCCGGTCAGGCTACGGCCGAAGCTATCTCCCGCCTCGAGTACCTGACGTACGACCTGGGCGGCAGCGTCGGTGGCGGCGAAGAAGTTGATGAAACCGGGGCCAGCGATGTCCACGCGTGAGACCGCGGCACTTTCCGGCAGCGCGGCGACCAACTTGTCAGCCAGTTGGCGCGGTGGTTGCCCGGCCGGTTTGGCCAGCATCAACGCAAGGTTGGTGGCGTAGTCGCCATGGGCCTTGTCGCGGGTCGGGTCGACCTTGATGGCCGGAGTGATGTCGGCTGGCACGATATGCTGCTGCTTGAGCTCGTCGAGGGCGGCTTCGAGCAGCGAAACAATGGTGTCTTTCATGGGGCTTGAGTGTCCTGTAGCTCGGTGACGGGCAACCGATGTCCTGAGAAAACTGTTCCGGGAAAAAACTGTTCCGGGAAAAACAGTGCCCGTCGGCGGGCAGATCTGGCTGAACATTATCAGTGATTGCGGCCAGCCTTTAAAGGCCGAACGCCCTGAACTCAGCTCAGCGTCTGCGGGTCAATGTCCAGTGACCAGCGAACGCGGCGGGCCTCGGCAGAGTTTTCCAGCCATGCGACCCACCAGGCAGAGGCCTCATGCAGCAGGCTGCGCTTCTCTGCAGTCAGCATCAATTGCAGATGGTAACGATTCTGTCGGCGTTCCATGGGCGCGGGAACCGGGCCCAGGCAGTCGACTTCCCGCTTGCTGTGCTGAAGGAAGCCGCGCATGGCCGTGCCTGCCTGATTGGCCACTGCGCTCAGTTGGGACTCGTTGGGGCTCTCGAGTCGTAATAGCGCCATATAGCGCCAGGGGGGAAGCGCGGCAACCCGGCGTTCCTCGAGCAATGTCCGGGCAAGCGCGTCGTAGCCACGTTCGGCCAGCAGCCTGAGGTTGGGGTCGTCCGGGTGCATGGTCTGTACCAATACTCTTCCGGGATGTGCGGCGCGCCCGGCCCGACCGGCAACCTGTTCGAGCAGCTGGGCACTGTGTTCGAGGGCGCGGAAATCGCTGGCATAGAGACCTGAGTCGGCATTGACCACCACCACCAGGGTGACATGGGGCAGGTGATGGCCCTTGGCCAGCATCTGGGTGCCAACGAGCAATGCCGGCTCGCCCTTGCGGATCTCGCCGAGTATCCGGTCCATGGCATCCTTCGCCCGAGTACTGTCACGATCGATGCGGTACACCGGGATATCGGGGAAGAGTTCGCCCAGTGTTTCTTCACTGCGCTCGGTGCCACTGCCCAGCGGGCGCAGGTCGCCACTGCCACAATCCGGGCAGGCATCCGGAAGCGGGCGCCGTCGATCACAGTGGTGGCAGGCCAGAATCGGGGGGTGTCGATGCAATGTCATGCGTGCATCGCAGTGATCACACTCGGCCATCCAGCCACAGTTGTGGCAGGCCAGCGTCGGGGCGAAGCCGCGTCGGTTGATGAACACCAGTACCTGATGCCCGGCCTTCAACGTAGCACCGATGGTGTCGATCACCGGCGGTACCAGGCCGCCGCGGCGGACGCGTGCCTTGATGTCTGTCAGCTCGAGCCTTGCCGGAGGGTGGCGAGTGGCGCGTTGGCGCATGTGCAGGTGGCGATAGTTGCCCCGCTGGGCATGCAGCAGACTTTCCAGCGAGGGGGTGGCACTGCCCAGTACCACCGGTATCTGATGATGGCGCGCGCGCATCACGGCGAGGTCACGGGCGTGGTAGCGCAGTCCATCCTGTTGCTTGAAGGAGCTGTCATGCTCCTCGTCGATGATGATCACCCCGGGACTGGCCAGGGGCGTGAAGATTGCCGAGCGTGTGCCGATGATGATCGAGGCGCGGCCACTGGACGCGGCTTGCCAGGCATCCAGTCGCTCGTGGTCGGTCAGGCCTGAATGCAGTGCGACCACCGGCACCCGAAAGCGTTGCACGAAGCGGCCCAGCGTCTGGGGAGTAAGGCCGATCTCGGGCACCAGAACCAGGGCCTGACGTCCCCGGCCCACCACGGCTTCGATCAACTGCAGGTAGACCTCGGTCTTGCCGCTACCGGTGACTCCCTGCAATAGGCTTGGGTGGAACTGATCCAGCCCTTCGTGCAGTGCTGCCAATACGGCACTCTGCTCGGCATTCAGGGTCAGCGACGGACTGGCCAGCAGGCCCTTGCCCTCCGTGGTAACGGCCTGGGTGAGGGTTTCCTCGCGGCACTGGACCAGACCCTTGGCCTCGAGGGCGCGCAACTGTTCACGGGTAAAGGACTGGGCGAGAATCGCCTGGCTGGTCAGTCCGCGGGGGTGCTGTTGAAGCATCTCCAGCAGAGCGGCCTGGCGAGGTGCTCGGGCCAGCTTGCCCGGGCTGTCTTCGCTACAAGTGTCAGTGGCATGCCAACGTTCGCGAGTGCGGGCCTCGAAGGGGCGTCCCTGACGCAGCAGCACTGGCATGGCATGGCTCAGGGTGTCGCCCAGGGCGTGTTGGTAATAGCGCGCAGTGAAGCGACACAGCCATAGCCAGTCCTCCGGCAACGGAGCGCTGTCGAGGCAGGCATCGATGGGCTTGAGTCGGGAAAACTCCAGCTCGCTGTGATCGCGGCACTCGACAATGACACCAACCAGTTGGCGGCGACCGAAACTGACTCGCACGCGCAGGCCTGGAACCCAGCCACAGGAGGGCGGTGTGCCGGCCGGGCGATAGTCGAACAGGCGACGCAATGGCGATGGAATGGCAATACCCAGCACGCGTGGCGCGCGCGGGGAAAGGGATTTCTGCAATTGGCCTCCACAGCGAGTTCTGCTAGAATACCGGCCCGCTTCCTTGCGGAGGCGGATATACCGGTCGGCTGTGAGCGAGAACGCTCCAGTCTTTACCCCGTATGCGGTGCCTGGCATCGGATCAGGTGGCGGCATACAGCCAAGTGAGGTTCACGATGAAACAAGGTATCCATCCGGATTACAAGAAGGTCAGCGCGAGTTGTTCCTGTGGCGCGACTTTCGAAGTCGGCTCGACTTCTGGTCAGGATCTGAGCCTGGACGTTTGCTCTCAGTGCCACCCGTTCTACACCGGCAAGCAGAAGCAGGCGACCACCGGTGGCCGTGTCGAGCGCTTCAACAAGCGTTTTGGCGCTGCCATCAAGCGTTGATCGCACTGCGTTCTCGCTCAACAAACCCGCCCCTGGAGGCGGGTTTGTTGTTTATGGTCTGTGCTGCACTGCACCAGTGCAGGGAGTACTGCCGAGCGCTATGCTCCAGAGACCATTCGTTGGTACAGAAACGTCAAGCAACGTAAAGTTGTATTGCGGTCGCAGTGAATGCTGCGTCGCAGCAAATCTTGTCGGCATCGTCGAAGAAAACATGCAGAAAGGGCGATGAATCTGCGGCAAGTGGTATAAAGTTGAGAAATGGAAAATTTTTCTATAATCTCGACTTCACCATATCTACTGCCTTTCTACAGGATACCCGGACACTGAGCATGACAGATGCCAAGAAGCAGGCCGCGCTGGATTATCACGCCTTTCCGATTCCCGGTAAGCTCTCGGTCGAGCTGACCAAGCCCACTGCCACAGCCAGGGACCTGTCCCTGGCCTACAGCCCCGGAGTGGCTGAGCCCGTACGTGAGATCGCGGCGGACCCGGAAAATGCCTACCGCTACACCGGCAAGGGCAACCTGGTGGCGGTGATCTCCGATGGCACGGCAATTCTTGGCCTGGGGAATCTGGGACCATTGGCCAGCAAGCCGGTCATGGAAGGCAAGGGCGTGCTGTTCAAGCGTTTCGCCGGCATCAATTCGGTGGATATCGAAGTCAATGCCGAGAGCCCGCAAGCCTTCATCGATACCGTGGCTCGTATTGCGGATACCTGGGGTGGTATCAACCTCGAGGACATCAAGGCTCCCGAGTGCTTCGAGATCGAGCAGGCGCTGGTGGAACGCTGCAACATTCCGGTTTTCCATGATGATCAGCATGGCACCGCCATCGTGACCGCCGCCGGCATGCTCAATGCGCTGGATATCGCCGGCAAGTCGCTGGATACAGCACGTATCGTGTGTCTGGGCGCTGGCGCTGCCGCCATCGCCTGCATGAAACTGTTGGTGGCTTGTGGTGCGCGCCCCGAGAACCTGGTAATGCTGGACCGCAAGGGCGTGATCCACTCCGGGCGAGAGGATCTCAATCCGCACAAGGCTATGTTCGCTGTCGATACCGACAAGCGGACCCTGGACGACGCCATCGATGGAGCGGATGTCTTCGTGGGTCTGTCCGGCCCCGGCCTGATGACTGCGGACCATATCCGCAAGATGGCGCCGAATCCGGTGGTTTTCGCCTGCACCAACCCCGATCCGGAGATTCATCCGGATCTGGCACGCGAGGTGCGTCCCGATGTGATCATGGCGACCGGCCGCTCCGACTATCCCAACCAGGTCAATAATGTTCTGGGCTTCCCGTTCATCTTCCGTGGTGCACTGGATGTGCGTGCTACGCGCATCAACGAGGCAATGAAGGTGGCGGCGGTACATGCGCTCAAGGATCTGGCTCGTGAGCCGGTTCCCCAGGAAGTGCTGGACGCCTACGAGAAGGACGAGATGAGCTTCGGTCGCGAGTACATCATTCCCACGCCAGTGGATGTGCGCCTGCTGGACCGGGTGACATCGGCAGTCGCTCAGGCGGCGGTGGACTCGGGGGTCGCCCGCAAGCCGTATCCGTCGCACTACCCGCTCAAGAACGTCGAGGACGTCTACGGTCAGGTATGATCGTCGTCTTCATCTGGTATACGACAACGCCCCGGTCATTGACCGGGGCGTTGTCGTTATGGGGCTCTGAAGCACAATGACCTTAACGGCACATCAGGCTAGAAGGCATAGCGTAGCGAGGCCGACGTGGTACGGTCGGTATCTGCCTCGACGTCTTCGGGTGGTGCGGTGTTGTGCTTGATCTCGTGGGAGAGCCGTAGCGTCAGGTGGCTGTTGATGTGGGTGTCCAGCGCCGACAATGAGCGCGTGGTGGTATTCGCTGAGGTGCCTTCCACGGACAGTTCCTGTGCGAGGCTGGCTGAATCGCTGAGTTGATAGCCGCCTTCGACGGCGCCATAGGCCACGGCCAACCCGCGGTCCTCTTCTTCATCGATGGCATCGGCTCGATAACCAGGCCCGACTTCCAGCGTCAGGTTGGCGGATGGACCGTCGAGTAGTTGGCGGCCATAGCCGGTGATGGCGGTGAGCTGGTGATCGTAACCACTGAAGCGATCCTTCTCCCAACGGCCGAAGCCGAACAGGTGATTTGGTCCCTCGAGTTCGCGGCGTTCACGCATGGAGAGCAGATACTGTTCGGCACTGGTGTCATCGTCCTCGCTGGCATGACGCACCTCACCGCGCAGTCTATGCATCCACTGCTCGGTGACCAGGGTCATCTCGCCCTTGCCGAGTAAAGTCTCGCTGTTGGTATTGCCGGAAAGCTGGGTATAACCAAGCTCGAGTTCACTGGCCAGGGGCGGCGAATCCTCCTCGGGGGCGGTCGGGGAATAGAAGGTGCTGGCTGTTGCGTGCCGAATTGGCGTGACAGCAGCGATCGTGCATAGCGCCAAAGCGGTCGCATGGCGTCGTGAAAACTCCATGACTAGATCTCTTGTGAATCCGGGAAGCGACTACTGGCGATGAGAGAACGGCATCCGAGCCGTTGAAGAGAGCCCCTCCGGCGTATGCCGGAGGGGGGAAGGGGAGACTGGCCTAGAAGATTGCTTCGTAGGCGCCAGTACCTTCGGAGCCACTGTGCCTCTCGACTGACGGCTCCACTCGCTGAGGTTGCCAGGTTGGCAGATGATCCTCGTCGAAGATTTCCTCGATACCGCCGGGCTGATTATCGCCGAGCAGTCGACCGGTATTGGGATCGACGCGTTCGGTGACAATGCCTTCCGGTGGCTCGGGGACGTCTTCCGGCGTACCTTCCAGCGCCTTGCCCATGAAGTCGACCCAGATCGGCAGGGCGGCTTGAGCGCCGTACTCGGCAGTCGGTGAGTAGTCGTCCTTGCCGACCCAGACGGTGGTCGCCAGATGTTTGTTGAAACCGGCGAACCAGGCGTCGCGCTGATCGTTGGTGGTACCGGTCTTGCCGACGATATCCTCGCGATTCATGGCCAGGGCGCCGCGAGCCGTACCGCGCTCAACCACTTCGCGCAGCATGTCGCGAATCAGGTAGGCGGCACGTGCATTGACGACCCTGGGGGCGATTTCATAGGTCTTGCCGTCGATCTCGGTGGTGGTTTGCTCCGGACTGCACTCACGACAGGCAACGCGAGGGTTGGCTTCGTCCACCAGAGTGTTCTGCTCGCCCTGGGTGATCTTCTCGATGAACCAGGGAGAGACCCGGAAGCCTCCGTTGGCCAGCACCGCGTAGGCATTGGTCATTTCCAGCGGGGTCAGGCTGGCGCTACCCAACGCCAGTGACAGGCCGTGGGGCAGGCGGTCACGGGAGAACCCGAACTCGACAAGAAAGTCGATGGTGCGATCAAGGCCGATCGATTGCAGCAGGCGAATCGTCACCAGGTTCCGTGAGCGTGCCAGGCCGACACGCAGGCGGGTCGGGCCAAGGAAATCGCCGCTCGAATTGGACGGGCGCCACAACTGGTTACTGCCATCATTGAGTACCACCGGAGCATCATTGATGACCGTGGCAGGAGTGACTTCGCCACTGTTGAGACCGGCCAGATAGATGAACGGCTTGAAGATCGAGCCAGACTGGCGACGAGCCTGAATGGCGCGGTTGAACTTACTGGCGTCGAAATCGAAACCGGCCTGGAGCGCAAGGATTGCCCCTGTCTGGGGGTTCATTACCACCAGAGAGCCTTCTGCGTCGGGCTGCTGTGACAGGCGCCAGCTACCTTCCTCACGCTCGAGGATGCGTACCAGGTCGCCACGGCTGGCGATCTGGGAAGCGTTGGACGGTGCTGCGCCACGATAGCGTGCCGACTTGTAGGGCGCGGCCCAGTCGAGACCATCCCACTCGATGGTGACCAGCTCACCGTCATGCATCAGTACCTTCATCTGCTGGCCTTCGCTGCTGACAACGATGGCCGGTTGCAATGGGCCGAAGGAGTGGGTGCGTTCGAGTACCTGCAACCAGTTGCTGACGTCACCCTCGACACCCTCGACCGTCGTCTGACTGCGTTCGGCGGCACGCCGCGCTGTCTCGATGACCTCGGGGGACTCGGATAGTTCTTCTTCCAGCCCGCTGCGCTCGGTTTGATCCTGGGCCTCGGCGAGGCTCTGGGGAATACCGGTCTGCTCGGGACCGCGCCAGCCGTGGCGAGTGTCATAGGCGATGAGGCCGTCGGCCAGGGCTCGGCGTGCCATTGGCTGCAGCTTGCTGTCGATGGTCGTGGTGATGCGGTAGCTGCCGTTGTAGGCATCATCCCCGAAACGCTCGACGGCAAACTGGCGTGCCATCTCGGCCACATAGTCGGCCTGGACCTCGGCACGGGCGACATGGCGACTGGCAGTGACCGGCTCCTGTACCGCCACGTCGTAGGCCGACTGGTCGATGTAGCCCAGTTCGCGCATGCGGAACAGGATCCAGTTGCGACGAATCAGGGCGCGCTCGGCATTGGCCAGCGGGTTGAAGGCTGACGGCGCCTTGGGCAGGCCGGCAATCATCGCGGTCTGCGCCAGACTCAGCTCGTTGAGCGGCTTGTCGTAGTAGACCTCGGCCGCTGCCGCTATACCGTAGGCACGGTGACCCAGGAAGATCTTGTTGACGTACAGCTCCATGATCTCCTGCTTGGACAGGATCTGCTCCATCTGCAGAGACAACAGGATCTCACGTACCTTGCGGGTAAACGTCTGGTCCAATGTCAGCAGATAGTTGCGCGCTACCTGCATGGTGATGGTGGAGCCACCGGACTGGATGTCGCCGCCACTGCCGACCAGTTGGACGGCGGCACGGACGAGACCTCGCGGATCGACACCATGGTGTTCGAAGAAGGTTGCATCCTCGGCAGCCATCAGGGCGTGGAGCATTTCCGGTGGGATGTCGTCGAAGTCGACCGGCATGCGCCGCTCATCACCGAATTCGCCGATCAACTGGTCATCACTGGTGTAGATGCGCAACGGAGTCTGCAGTTCGAAGTCCTGCAGTTGGCGCACGTCGGGCAGGCCGGGGGCGAAATACAGGGCGGCACCGACAAGGGCGAGCGCAGCAGCGGCGCCCAGCGAGATCGCCAGCCACACGGCGGAAAAGATTAGAGTTCTGAGGTACTTCATGAAGTCGCGGTGTCCATGCTGGAAACGAAAACGGCAGGGCGCTGAGTCTGGGTTATGCATTCCATTGCGATGGCCATTATAGGATTACGCGCTGGCTGCCACCACCGTTGGCAGTAAATGTCTGTGCCTGGGCGCTCGTTGAATCGGATATTCCATCAAGATGGATGCCACGATGCGCTAGCGTAGTAATGGAGACAGAGTAAAGCGGAGTGAACAGCGGCGAAGGCTGAACAGGATGTTCTCCATCGTTTTTCAGGGAGGCAAGGGAATGCATGTTACCTCTTCTGTCAGAAGTCTGATTGGCGTTGACATTACGTCGACGACAGTCAGGTTGATTGAGCTCGCGGCAGGTCGATCTACCATCACCATGGGCGGGCTCGCCGTTGAGGCGTTACCACCGGGGGCTGTGATCGGACGCCGCCTTCAGCAGCCGTTGGCTGTCGCCTCTGCCCTGTCGCAGGCGCTCGCCGTATTGGCGCCGCGTACCCGGCGTGCTGCCGTGGCCGTGCCGACCAGTGCAACCACCACCTCACGGCTGTGCCTGCCGGCAGATCTCGACGACGCCGATATTGCCGCACATCTTGAATGGGACTCGGACAAGTATTTTGCAGTTCCGTTCACTGAGTTGGCCATAGATTTTCATCGTCTCCAGCAGGATGACAGTAGCGCGGCTCATCAGGATATAGAAGTGGTGGCCTGTCTCGAGTCGCGCGTGAGCCAACTGGTGACGCTGCTGAGGGATGTCGATCTCGAGCCGGTAGCCGTGGATCTGGAGCACCTGGCGCTGCAACGGGCCCTGCATGGCCTGGCTTGTGACAGAGGCAGAGGTGGGGTGGTGCTGGTGGATCTGCATGCCGACCTGGTGGCTGTTCACATCTGGCAGCAAGGGGACTGGGTGTGCAGTCGTGATTTTCCCCGCCCCGGTGGCGACACCATGGTGGCTCGAAGCGACGAAGCTTACGCTCTGGATCAGGCGAGGCTAGTGGTGGCCTGTGTGGCATTGTGCGGCATGCTCTGCTCGATGCCTCTGCCGGACCGGGTGTTTGTGGGTGGCGAGCTTCCCGATGCCTGTGAGGCCTTTCTCGAAGGGTTGATGGCGGGAGGTCTCCGAGAGGTCGAGATGGCTGACCCGCTGGCAGGTCTTCAGGGGGTTCGGCCCGACTGGTCCCGTTTTTCGCCAACCCTGCTGGCGGCTTCTGGCCTTGCCATGTGGAGTCCCTGATGACCATCAACCTGATGCCATGGCGCGAAGCGGATGGTCGGCGCCGCACGCGCCTTTTCTGGATGCAGTTGCTCAGTGCTGCCGGGCTGGCGGTGTTGCTGGCACTGGTGGAGTCCCTGCTGCTTGATGAGCGGGTCAGTATCCAGCGGCAGCGCCAGGCCCATATAGAAGCCGTGCTGGACGAACTGACACCACAATTGCCGGAGGTGAGGCGCCTGCAACAGCTTGTGGCAGCACGGCAGGCCCGACTGGAGCAGTGGAAGCGAGATCGCCGAAACCGTTACCTGATGGCGGCGCTGTTCAATGAACTGGCCGCGACTGTCGCTCCCGGGGTGGTCTACCGGGCTGTCGAGGTGCATGGAGAGAGGCTGGAGCTGAGGGGTGTCAGTGCCGACAGTGGCGCTCTGGACCTCCAGATCCGACGCATCGAGCAGTCACCGATCCTTTCCGGGGCCGAGCTGGTGGATGTCGTGGAGTCTCGGGGGCGTCAGTACTTCAGTCTGCGTTTGAGCTTCCCGGACGGAGGTGATGATGCGCTTGAGTCATGAGTGGCGATGCTTGCGCCAGGTGCATTGGCAGCAGCTCGAATGGTCCGAGGCCGGACACTGGCCACTGTTGTTGCGGTGCCTGGTGGTGGGAGTGGTGTTTGTCGTTGCGCTGGTGCTGGGGCGCTCGCTGCTGGTGGCACCACAGCACCAGGAGCTGCAGTTGGCGCAATCCAGTGAGGCGCGGCTACTGAAGGAATTCCAGCAGCTGTCGGGCGAGTTGGCTGCGCTGGAGCCTTTGACCGAGCAGGCAGGGGTGCTGGAGCAGCGTCTGGCGGCACTGGGCAAGTCACGGCACAGCACCTCGATTCCTGCGCTGATGGAGTGGATCGGCGATCTGGCTGGCGAGCATCAACTGAGTGTCGAGGCACTGGAGCTGCTGCAGGTAGATGGCGTCGAGGTGCAGAAGGATTCGCTACGGCTGAACCTGGTCGGGGGCTATCACCACATTGCTGAATTTGTCGGTGCTCTTGCCGATATACCGGTCATGGTCTCACTGCATGATCTGGTGGTGGAGCGACGTGATGTGTCGCGGGAGTCGGCATTGCGGATGTCGGCGCGGCTCGAGGTCCATCGTGCTGCATTCGAGGATGACGCCGGGATGACGCCACTCGGCGGGAGGTCGTCATGAGTGCTGGATGGCGGTATTGGTGCGGACTGTTGTGCTCGGTGATGATGCTCACAGGCTGCGGTGACGCGGAACTGGAGCGCCTTGATGCGCAATTGGCGGCGCTGGTCGACCAGTCGTCGGTGAGGGAGCCTCGGCAAGTAGTGGGCACCAGCCTCGACCACCTCCCGGTCCACGATCCGTTGGCGATCGGCCGCAGCCCTTTTCGAGCGGATGGTGACAGCCGCCTGCTGGAGATGTCGTCCCTGGCGTTCCCCGGGTCTGCGCTCAGCCAGTACGAGCTGGATCAGCTCGAGTTGCAGGGCACGTTGGCGCGGGGCGACAGGTATTGGGCGCTGGTGGCGGCGCCCGATGGCCATCTTCATCGGTTGGGGGTGAACCAGCGCCTGGGCCAACGTGGCTGGAAGGTCGTGGCCATTGATGGGGAAAGCATGTCGATAGTGGCGCAGGGCGCCACCGGGGAACAGGTGGCGGAGAGGCAGATCATGCGGCTTGGTGCTTCTCGGGGGGACGGTTGAGGAAGCCCGGGCCGGGGAGCCTGCTCCGGGGGCTGCAATAACACAGGGATGGTGCGAGGCATGCGTAAAGAAGTAGGAATGCTGTATCTAGTGGCGCTGATGGCATCCGGTTTGCCCATGGCAGCAGCGCAGTCGGTACCGGAAGAGCCGATTTCGCTGAACTTTCATGATGCTGAGCTTGGTTCAGTGCTGGGGGCCATCGCAGACTTCACCGGCCTCAATATTGTCGTCGGCAAGGGTGTGAGCGGCCGGGTGACGCTGCACCTCGATCAGGTACCCTGGCATCAAGCACTCGACCTGGTTCTGCATAGTCAGGGGCTTGTCAGCCAGCGCCAGGGAAATGTGATTCTCGTCACACCGAAAGACGGCGTAGCTACCAGGCTGGAGTTGCCCAATGGGAGCACCGTGTTACCAGCCCCCTTGCCACCACTCGGATGGGAGCAGTTGACGCTGCGCTATGCCAGGGCGGCGGACATGGCTGCCCTGTTGAGAGGAGAACAGGGCCGGGGGCTGCTCTCCGAACGTGGCCGAGTGGCCGTTGACCAGCGTACCAACACCTTGCTGGTACAGGACACGCCCGAGTACCTCGCTTCGATTCGTCGGACATTGTTGGGCCTCGATATACCCACGGCACAGGTGCAGATCGAGGCGCGAATCGTCGTGGTGCGTGACAGTGCTGCCCGGGAGATCGGCATCGACTGGGGGGTGTCGAGTCGCCAGGGGCTGGTGGTCGGCGATACCGGTGGCGCTCGGCGAGTGGAGCGTTATGCGGGCAACGAAGGAGGCTTCGGCGGTCTGGCGGTGGATCTGGGAGACCCTGTGGGGCCCGGGGCAACCTTCAATATCGGCTACCTGGCCAGCGATGTATTACTGGACCTGGAACTGCATGCGCTGGAAAGCGAGGGGCGTAGCAAGACCATTTCCGAGCCACGCGTGATCACTGCCAACCAGCACCCGGCAGTGATCAAGCAGGGCAAGGAGGTTCCCTATCAGGAGTCCACTGCCGAGGGGGCGACCAATACCGAATTCAAGGAAGCCGTGCTGGCGCTGGAGGTCACGCCGCAGATCACCTCGGATGACGCGGTGGTCATGGACCTGCGCATCAACAACGACACCATTGCCGACCAGAGCTTTGCCGGAGCGCCGGCGATCGACACCAACCAGATCGCCACTCGTGTCCGGGTGGCCGATGGTGAAACCCTGGTGCTGGGCGGCATTCTTACCCAGGGTCAGGCACGTAACCTCTATAGCACGCCCTGGTTGGGGGATCTGCCACTGGTAGGAAGCCTCTTTCGGTATACCGAGAAAGTCGATGATAGGGTAGAGTTGTTGGTATTCATAACACCCCGAATACTCGACGATGGCCTGGCGGTTCGCTGATGCAGGAAGTACCCAACCTGATCTTGATCGGTCCCATGGGGGCCGGTAAAAGCACCATCGGCCGCTTGCTGGCGGCCGAGATGTCACGTGATTTCCATGATAGCGACCATGAGATACAGGCGCGCTGTGGGGCGGATATACCGTGGATATTCGATGTCGAGGGTGAGCAGGGATTCCGTGATCGCGAAAGCGCCATGATCGAGGAACTGGTCGGCCGGCAGAGCGTCGTCATTGCCACCGGGGGGGGCGCGGTTCTGCGTGAGGAGAATCGTTGCCTGATTCGTGAGGGGGGGACCGTCGTCTACCTGTTCACGACGGTTGAGCAGCAGCTCAAGCGTACCGCTCGTGATCGCAACCGACCGCTATTGCAGCGCCCTGATCGTGAGCAGGTGCTGCGTGACATGTTCGCCCTGCGAGACCCCCTGTATCGCGCCACTGCGGACCTGGTGATACGTACCGATCGCCGTGGTCCTCGTGCTGTTGTCAATGACATCATCCGCCGCGTTCAGCGATTGGTTGATCCCCTCACCTGCAAGGCTGGTCCATGACTACTGAAACCTCCACCACCGCCGAGCTGCTGACCCTCAGGGTGGCACTGGGCGAGCGTAGTTACCCCATTCATATCGGCCCCGGCTTGATTGATGACGGCGAGCACCTGACGGCCGGTCTCACCGGCAAGCAGGTCATGGTGGTCACCAATGACACCATTGCCGGGCATTATCTGGAGCGCCTGACGGCGGCGCTGCCGAAGGATCTGGATGTCAGGACACTGGTGCTGCCCGATGGTGAGGTACACAAGACATTCGCCAATGTCGAACGCATCTGGGATGCATTGCTGGAGGCCGGCTTCAATCGCCGCTCATCACTGATCGCCTTGGGCGGAGGCGTCATTGGTGACATGGTGGGGTTTGCGGCGGCCTGTTATCAGCGTGGTATCAACTTCATTCAGGTGCCGACCACGCTGCTGTCCCAGGTGGACTCCTCGGTTGGTGGCAAGACCGGGGTCAACCACCCGCTCGGCAAGAACATGATTGGGGCCTTCTGGCAGCCCCGGGCAGTGCTGATCGATACGGATGTCCTGGCCACTCTGCCGCCACGCGAGCTGTCGTCAGGCCTGGCCGAAGTGATCAAGTATGGTCTGATTCATGACGTGCATTTCCTCGACTGGCTGGAGCAGGAGATGGAAGGGTTGCGTCGACTCGATGCTGATCTTCTGGCAAGAGCCATCGAACGCAGCTGTGCCATCAAGGCCGAGATTGTGGCTGCGGATGAGACCGAGCAGGGAGTGCGCGCGCTACTCAACCTGGGGCACACCTTCGGCCATGCCATTGAAGCCCACATGGGGTATGGCAACTGGCTGCATGGTGAGGCCGTCGGGACCGGCATGGTCATGGCGGCCGACCTTTCGCAGCGGCTTGGCTGGATTTCTGTCGATGACGTGGAGCGGACCAGACGTGTCATCGCTGCTGCGGGGCTACCGGTGGAGGCTCCGGCGGAGATGGGGGTGGAGGACTTCCTGACCCGCATGAAACTCGACAAGAAGAACGTCGACAGCCATCTTCGCCTGGTGTTGTTGCGTAGCCTCGGCGATGCCTGTGTGTATGACGAGACGCCGCTGGACATGCTGCGTGCCTGTATTGCGGAGTTTCCTCGCCGACACTGATACAGCAACGCTGCCGATGCCTATCCGACGCCCGCGAATATCGCGGGCGTCGTCGTTTCTCGGGGTTGCATCATGAAGTTCAGAGCTGGAATTCGGCTTTGGTGCCATGCGTTGATCCGCATGTCTTATGCCTGATCGGCATGGGGTGTCGACAGTTATTGCGACTAAAGTCTAGTGGCGAATTTCAGGCTTCCAGGCTCATTGGAAAACGATTCCAAGTGTTTGACGTGGTGAGGTTTTTTCTACAAAGTTTCTTGCAAGCTGCAGATTTACGGTGTTTTTTTACTGGCGTGGCAGGCGCAGATGATTGCGTGGCAGGCGGGGCGTGGATATTCTGTGGACTCTTTTTCAGTGCAGTTAGCGATAGTCTGCAAAGATCCAGAAGATAAGAAAAACATATAACAATATCGCGAAAATGCTGTGACAACAACCCTTCATCTGAGGCGCGCCCATGAACAGAGGTCTTCACCAACCCGGCGAGTTCCGTGACAACTGCGGGTTCGGCCTGATCGCCCACATGGAAGGGCAGGCTAGCCATGAGCTGCTGAGTACTGCCATTGAATCATTGACCTGTATGACCCACCGCGGCGGTATCGCCGCAGACGGCAAGACGGGTGACGGCTGCGGTCTACTGCTCAAGATGCCTGACACCTTCATGCGTCAGGTCGCCCGTGAGGCGCTGGACGTTGAGCTTGGGGAGAGTTTTGCCGTCGGTGCGATCTTTCTGCCCGACGATGATGCTCGTGAGGCGGCAGCGCGTGAAGTGCTCGAAAGCGAGCTTGCTGCACGCGGCCTGAAGGTGCTGGGCTGGCGCGAAGTGCCGGTCGATCCGAGTGTCTGTGGCCCCATGGCCCTGGAGTGCCTGCCGCGCATTCGCCAGCTGTTTGTCGAGCCGGGCACGGATGCAGAGGCATTTGATGTCTCCCTGTTCATGGCTCGTCGCCGTGCCGAGCAGGCCTTGAAGCACGATACCGACTTCTATGTCTGCTCACTGTCCAGCGAGGTGGTGTCCTACAAGGGGTTGGTCATGCCGGTGGACCTGCCGGCCTTCTACCGCGATCTGGGCAATGAGCGTCTGGAAACCGCCATCTGCGTGTTCCACCAGCGCTTCTCGACCAATACCGCGCCACGCTGGCCGTTGGCGCAGCCTTTCCGTCTGATGGCCCATAACGGTGAAATCAACACCATCGAGGCCAACCGTGGCTGGGCCAACTCGCGCAAGGAGAACTTCGTCAGCGAGCGGCTGCCCGAGATCGCCGGGCTCGACGAGATCGTCAATACCACCGGTTCTGACTCCTCGAGCATGGACAACATGCTGGAAGTGCTGTTGACCGGTGGCATGGAACTGCACCGTGCCGTGCGCATGATGGTGCCGCCGGCCTGGCAGAACGTCGAGATCATGGATGGTGATCTGCGTGCCTTCTATGAATACAACTCCATGCATGTCGAGCCCTGGGATGGCCCGGCGGGCGTGGTCATGACCGACGGTCGCCAGGCATTGTGCATGCTCGACCGCAACGGCCTGCGCCCGGCGCGCTGGGTGATTACCCGCAACGGCTTCATCACCCTGGCCTCCGAGATCGGCACCTATGATTACAAGCCCGAGGACGTGGTGGCCAAGGGTCGCGTCGGGCCGGGGCAACTGCTTGCCGTGGATACCCAGACCGGTGAGGTGCTGCATACCTCGGATATCGATGAGCGTCTCAAGTCGGCCTACCCCTACAAGCGCTGGCTCAAGGAGCAGGCGCACTTCCTCGAGTCTGCCCTGACCGAGCTGGCCGCCTTCCAGACCATGGACGCGGACCTGCTCAAGGTGCAGCAGAAGATGTTCCAGGTCAGCTTCGAAGAGCGCGACCAGCTGTTGCGCCCTCTGGCCGAGAGCGGCCAGGAGGCGGTGGGCTCCATGGGTGACGATACGCCCATGGCGGTCCTGTCGAGCAAGCATCGACTGCTCACCGACTATTTCCGTCAGAAGTTTGCTCAGGTGACCAACCCGGCGATTGATCCATTGCGTGAAGCCATCGTCATGTCACTGGAAACCTGCATCGGTGCCGAGCGTAACGTCTTCAAGTCAACGCCGGAGCATGCTCACCGCATCATTCTCACCACTCCAGTGCTGTCGCCGCGCAAGTTCACCGCCCTGGCGACGCTCGAGGATCCGGCCTTTGCCAGCCAGACGCTGTCGCTGGGCTATGACCCGGAACAGACAGGACTCAAGGCGGCGTTGCTGGAACTCTGCCGCCAGGCAGAAGACGCCGCACGCGGCGACAAGGTCATCCTGATACTCAGCGATGCGGAGCTGCCGAAGGGGCAGGTACCGATCCACGCTGCTCTGGCCGTTGGTGCTGTACATCACCATCTCGGCAAGCTGGCGTTGCGGCCGCGCGTCAACCTGGTGGTCGAGACCGGCTATGCCCGTGATGCTCACCAGATGGCCGTACTGTTCGGTGTGGGTGCCACTGCGGTCTACCCATGGCTGGCCTATCAGGTCATGGCCGATATGCATCGCACCGGCGAACTGACCGGCAACCCGGCGGACGGCCGCGAGAATTATCGCAAGGGCCTGCAGAAGGGATTGTTCAAGATCCTGTCCAAGATGGGGATCTCGACCCTGGCGTCCTACCGTGGCTCTCAGTTGTTCGAGGCGGTGGGTCTGTCGTCGGAAGTCATGGACCTGTGTTTCAGCGGCATGGCCTCGCGTATCGAGGGCACCGGCTTCAACGAGATTCAGCTGCAGCAGGTGGCACTGGGCCGCGATGCTTGGCTGCCGCGCAAGGGACTCCCCCAGGGGGGGCTGATGAAGTATGTCCATGGCCATGAGTACCACGCCTACAACCCGGACGTGGTCAAGGCGTTGCAGGAGGCGGTGCAGGAAGGCAACTACACCAAGTGGCAGCGCTTCGCCGAACTGGTCAATGGCCGTGAGCCGGCCACCATTCGTGATCTGCTCAAGCTCAAGCCCGCCGCCGAGCCGCTGTCCCTCGACGAGGTCGAGAGTGTCGATGAGCTGCTGCCGCGCTTCGACAGTGCCGGCATGTCGCTGGGTGCACTGTCGCCGGAAGCGCATGAGGCGTTGGCCCAGGCGATGAACGAGGCCGGGGGACGTTCCAACTCCGGTGAGGGCGGTGAGGATGCGTCCCGTTACGGCACCGTCCGCAGCTCGAAGATCAAGCAGATCGCTTCCGGGCGCTTCGGGGTGACCCCCGCCTATCTGGTCAATGCCGAAGTCCTGCAGATCAAGGTGGCTCAGGGCGCCAAGCCGGGTGAGGGTGGCCAGTTGCCGGGCGGCAAGGTCAATGAGCTGATTGCTCGCCTGCGCTACGCGGTACCGGGGGTGACGCTGATCTCACCGCCACCTCACCATGACATCTATTCCATCGAGGATCTGGCGCAGCTGATCTTTGACCTCAAGCAAGTCAATCCGGACGCCCAGGTGTCGGTCAAGCTGGTTTCGGAGCCGGGCATCGGCACCATCGCCACCGGTGTGGCCAAGGCCTATGCCGACCTGATCACCGTGTCGGGTTATGACGGCGGCACGGCAGCCAGTCCGCTGACCTCGATCAAGCACGCCGGTTCTCCTTGGGAACTGGGCCTGCCCGAGGTACATCAGGCTCTGCGTATCAATGGCTTGCGCGACAAGATTCGTCTGCAGACTGATGGTGGTCTGAAGACTGGTCTGGACGTGGTCAAGGCAGCGATTCTCGGTGCCGAGAGCTTCGGCTTCGGTACCGCGCCAATGGTCGCATTGGGCTGCAAGTACCTGCGTATCTGTCACCTCAACAACTGCGCAACCGGTGTTGCTACCCAGATGCAGTATCTGCGTGACGAGCACTTCCGGGGCACCGTGGACATGGTCAAGCACTATTTCCGCTTCATTGCCGAGGAAGTGCGCGAACTGATGGCAATGGTCGGTGTGCGCAAGCTGACTGACCTGATCGGACGCACCGATCTGCTCGAGGTGTTCGAGGGGGTGACGGCCTCCCAGCGCAATCTGGACCTGACGCCGTTGCTGATCAACGATCATGTGCCGGCTGAAGCACCGCAGTTCTGTTCGGTCAGCCGCAACGTGCCCCATGACCCGGGAGCGAAGAACAAGGAGGTGCTCGAGGCGTTGTTGTCGGCAATCGAGAGCAAGGCCGGTGCCGATGTCTCTTTCACCATTACCAACTGTGATCGTTCCGTGGGCGCCCTGACTTCCGGCGCCATTGCCAAGCGTTACGGCGAGGTAGGTCTGGAAGATGCGCCGGTGACGGCACGGTTCACCGGTGTGGCGGGGCAGAGCTTCGGGGTATGGAATGCTCGTGGCCTGTACCTGTACCTGGAAGGCGATGCCAACGACTATGTCGGCAAGGGCATGAATGGCGGCAAGATCGTCATCGTGCCGCCGAGCGCCAGCCAGTTCGAGAGCCACCGGACAGCGATCATCGGCAATACCTGCCTGTATGGTGCCACCGGCGGCAAACTGTTTGCCGCGGGTACGGCCGGCGAGCGCTTCGGGGTGCGTAACTCCGGCGCTCATGCGGTCATCGAGGGTGCCGGAGACCACTGTTGCGAGTACATGACCGGCGGCATGATCTGTGTGCTCGGCGAAACCGGGGTCAACTTCGGCGCAGGCATGACCGGTGGTTTTGCCTATGTGCTGGATGAGGACCGTACCTTCGTCGACAAGTACAACCATGAACTGGTGGAGATCCACCGCGTCAATACCGAGGCCATGGAGGCCTATCGGCGACACCTGAGGGAGACCATCGAGGAATATGTGGCGGAAACCGGCTCCGAGCGCGGTAGCGCCATCCTCGAGGACTTCTCTGACTTTGTGCGTCACTTCTGGTTGGTGAAGCCCAAGGCAGCAAGTCTCAACGGTCTGTTGGCTCAATCCCGGCGTCAGCCGGAATAAGTTGCCGAAGCGTTCTGAACAAACAGGCGCCCTGAACAAACAGGAGTATCCATGGCTAACCGTATGAGTAACGACTTCCAGTTCATCGATGTTGGACGTCAGGATCCGCAGAAGAAACCCGCGCATACACGTTCGCGCGAGTTCGCCGAGATCTATGAGCCGTTCAAACCCCAGGATGCGGCCAGTCAGGCGCACCGCTGTCTGCATTGCGGCAACCCGTACTGTGAATGGAAGTGCCCGGTTCACAACTACATTCCCAACTGGCTGCAACTGGTCAGTGAGGGCAATATTCTCGAGGCGGCGGAACTGTCGCATCGCACCAACTCGCTGCCGGAAGTCTGTGGCCGCGTATGCCCACAGGACCGGCTTTGTGAAGGCGACTGTACGCTCAACGATGGTTTCGGTGCGGTCACCATCGGCTCGGTAGAGAAATACATCACTGACACCGCCTTCGCCATGGGCTGGCGCCCTGATATGAGCCACGTGACCTGGACGGACAGGAAGGTGGCCATCATTGGTGCTGGTCCGGCAGGCCTCGGCTGTGCTGACATTCTGGCGCGCAATGGGGTGCGCCCGGTGGTGTTTGACAAGTATCCGGAAATTGGTGGCCTGCTGACCTTCGGTATTCCCGAGTTCAAGCTCGAGAAGACTGTCATGGAGCGTCGCCGTGCGGTGTTCGAGGAAATGGGTGTGGAATTCCGTCTGAATACCGAGATCGGCAAGGACATCTCCTTTGAGAGCCTGCTCGAGGAGTACGATGCAGTATTCCTGGGTATGGGGACCTACACCTATATGGAAGGTGGGTTCCCGGGTGAGGACCTGCCTGGCGTGCACAAGGCGCTCGACTATCTGATCGCCAACGTCAACCACTGCCTGGGTTTCGAGAAGGACCCCGCCGACTTTGTGTCGTTGAAGGGGCAACGTGTGGTGGTGCTGGGTGGAGGTGATACCGCCATGGACTGCAATCGCACCGCGGTTCGTCAGGCCGCACGTGAGGTGACCTGTGCCTATCGGCGTGACGAGGAGAACATGCCGGGCTCTCGTCGTGAGGTGGCCAATGCCCGTGAGGAGGGCGTCGAATTCTTGTTCAATCGTCAGCCGGTCGCTGTCGTCGGCGAGGAACGCGTCGAAGGCGTCAAGGTGGTGCGGACTCGCCTTGGCGAGGCGGACGAGAATGGTCGTAGGCGTCCCGAAGTGGTGCCGGGGTCCGAGGAAATCATCCCCGCCGATGCGGTAGTCATCGCCTTCGGCTTCCAGCCTAGCCCGGCGCCCTGGTTCGAGACCTGGGGCATCGAGATGGACGAGCGTGGGCGGGTCAAGGCACCGGAGCGCGGCGCCTTTGCCTTCCAGACTACCAATGAGAAGATCTTCGCCGGGGGTGACATGGTGCGCGGATCGGACCTGGTGGTCACCGCTGTCTACGAGGGTCGTCAGGCTGCCGAGGGGATTCTCGATTATCTCGAGGTCTAGTGCTTGTGCGCTGGATTTTGTGCAACTGATTGAGTCATAAGCCTTTGTGTTAACGGTGCCTCGCTCCAGGAGCGAGGCACCGGTTGGCTCGGATGTGGTATTCCTGCGACTGAAATTGAGCCGTTAGTCGATATCTGCTACGCTGTCGTCCCATCCTGGCGCGGCTTTCTGCCGGGCCTACCGATCACGTTTCGACAGGTTCTCCATGACACGATATATCTTCGTGACCGGCGGCGTTGTGTCCTCACTTGGCAAGGGCATTGCGTCGGCCTCGCTGGCAGCGATTCTTGAGGCTCGCGGACTCAAGGTCACCATGCTCAAACTCGATCCCTATATCAATGTGGATCCAGGAACCATGAGTCCGTTCCAGCACGGCGAGGTTTTCGTCACCGAGGATGGTGCCGAGACGGACCTGGACCTGGGGCATTACGAGCGCTTTATTCGTACTCATATGACCCAGTCCAACAACTTCACCACCGGACGCGTCTACGAACACGTGCTGCGCAAGGAGCGCCGCGGTGATTACCTCGGCGGTACCGTGCAGGTGATTCCGCATATCACCGACGAGATCAAGCGCCGTGTCTACGAGGGCGGCGAAGGTCACGATGTCGCTCTGGTGGAGATCGGCGGTACCGTCGGCGATATCGAGTCCTTGCCGTTCCTCGAGTCTATTCGTCAGATCCGTAGTGAACTGGGTGCCCAGCGTGCGATCTTTATGCACCTGACGTTGGTGCCCTACATCCAGACAGCGGGCGAGACCAAGACCAAGCCGACACAGCACTCGGTCAAGGAACTGCGTTCGATCGGTATCCAGCCGGATATCCTGATCTGTCGCTCCGAGGTCGAACTCGAGGAAACCGAGCGCCGCAAGATTGCTCTGTTCACCAATGTCGAAGAGCGTGCGGTTGTGCCGCTGCAGGATGCCGATACCATCTATCGCATCCCGCTGATGCTGCATGAGCATGGACTGGATGACATCGTCTGCGACAAGCTGCGTCTCGAGGCTGAGCCGGCGGATCTGGCCGAGTGGGTCAAGGTGCTGGACGCCAAGCTCAACCCGCTGAAGTCGATCAACATCGCGATGGTCGGCAAGTACATGGAATTGCTCGACGCCTACAAGTCGCTCAATGAGGCGCTGATCCACGCCGGTATCCAGACCCGTGTGAAGGTCAACGTCGACTACATCGACTCCGAGGATATCGAGCGTCATGGCCCGGAGCGTCTGGCTGGCAAGGATGCGATCCTGGTGCCGGGTGGTTTCGGCGAGCGCGGTGTCGAGGGCAAGATTCTGACCGCTCGTTATGCTCGTGAGAACGGCATCCCCTATCTGGGTATCTGTCTGGGCATGCAGGTGGCCGTTATCGAGTTCGCTCGCCATATTGCGGGCTGGAGCGATGCCAATTCCACCGAGTTCACCCATGACACCCAGCATCCGGTGGTCGGTCTGATTACCGAGTGGCTGACGCCGGAAGGCAGGATCGAGGTGCGTGATGAGGCCTCTGATCTGGGCGGTACCATGCGCCTCGGCGGGCAGCAGTGTCGTCTGGCGAAGAGCAGCAAGGCGTTCGAGGCCTACGGCGATGAAGTGATCGTCGAGCGCCACCGCCACCGTTATGAGGTCAACAATCAGTTCATCGACGAACTGGAAAAGGCCGGCCTGGTGATCTCCGGGCGCAGCGTCGACAACTCGCTGGTCGAGATGATCGAGCTGTCGGACCACCCCTGGTATGTGGCCTGCCAGTTCCATCCGGAGTTCACCTCGACTCCGCGCGATGGTCATCCGCTGTTCACGGGCTTCGTCAATGCGGCGTTGAACCACAAGGCGCAGCGGACTCGCGCCCAGTCTGCACATCAGGAGTGATCCGTATGTCTGCAGCACAACGTACCATCGAATTTGCCGGCCTCAGGGCCGGCAATTCATTGCCGCTGGTCCTGTTCGCCGGGATGAACGTGCTCGAGTCTCGTGACATGGCAATGGAGGTGGCCGAGAAGTATGTCGAGGTCACTGGCAAGCTCGGCATTCCCTATGTTTTCAAGGCGAGCTTCGACAAGGCCAATCGCAGTTCGATCCACTCGTTCCGTGGGCCTGGCGTGGAGAAGGGGCTGGAGATTCTGGCCGAGGTCAAGCAGCGCTTTGGCGTGCCGGTGATCACCGATGTCCATGAGCCCTGGCAGGCCGCACCGGTGGCCGAGGTCGCCGATGTCATCCAGTTGCCGGCCTTCCTTGCCCGCCAGACCGATCTGGTGGTCGCCATGGCCGAGACCGGTGCCGTGGTCAATATCAAGAAGCCGCAGTTCCTGGCGCCTCACGAGATGCGCCACATCATCACCAAGTTCAAGGAAGCCGGCAATGAGCGTATCCTGCTCTGTGAGCGAGGCTCGAGCTTCGGCTACAACAATCTGGTGGTGGATATGCTCGGCTTCGGTGAGATGAAGGATTCCGGCTTCCCGTTGTTGTTTGACGTGACTCACTCGCTGCAGCGTCCTGGCGGGCGAGCCGATAGTGCCGATGGCCGACGTGCCCAGGTCCTGGACCTGACACGCGCTGGTGTCGCCGTGGGCATAGCTGGCCTGTTCCTCGAAGCCCATCCGGATCCGGATTCTGCCAAGTGTGATGGACCCTGTGCGCTGCCGCTGGACAAGCTTGAGCCGTTCCTGACCCAGGTCAAGGCACTGGATGACCTGGTCAAGGGGTTCCCGGAAATCGAAATCCGCTGATAACCAATCCCCGAGGAGGCCGGTGTCATCCATCCGATGGTGGTGCCGTCTTCCCCACAACGCTGACACATACCTTTGATACCTGAAGGACGAAAGAACATGACGAAGATTGTCGATATTCGCGCTCTGGAGGTTCTGGATTCACGTGGCAACCCTACTGTGCAGGCGGAGGTTCGCCTGGAGAGTGGGGCTGTAGGTGTGGCCTGTGCGCCGAGTGGGGCATCCACCGGTTCTCGGGAGGCTCTGGAGCTGCGCGACGGCGACAAGAGCCGCTATCTGGGCAAGGGCGTGATCAAGGCGGTGGATGCAGTCAACAACAGCATTCGTGAGCGCCTGATGGGGATGGATGCTCGCGACCAGCGCGGCCTCGACAACGCCATGCTCGAACTCGATGGCACCGAGAACAAGGAAAACCTCGGTGCCAATGCTATCCTCGCCGTATCTCTGGCGGCGGCCAGGGCCGCAGCCAATGCCAAGGGCGTGGCGCTCTACGCGCATATCGCTGAGCTCTATGGTCAGCCCGGCCAGTACCTGATGCCGGTGCCGATGATGAATATCCTCAACGGCGGCGAGCATGCCGACAACAACGTCGACATTCAGGAGTTCATGATCCAGCCGGTCGGCGCTCCCAACTTCCGCGAAGGTCTGCGCATGGGCGCCGAGGTGTTCCACGCCCTGAAGAAAGTACTGTCGGCTCGTGGCCTGGCGACTGCGGTGGGCGATGAGGGTGGCTTTGCTCCCAACCTGGCATCCAATGCCGAGGCCCTGGCGGTGATCAAGCAGGCGATCGCTGATGCCGGCTACGAGTTGGGCAAGGACATGACGCTGGCACTCGACTGTGCCGCCAGTGAGTTCTACAAGGACGGCAAGTACGTGCTGGCCGGTGAGGACAAGAGCTTCGATGCTGATGGTTTCGGCGACTATCTGGTGGGCCTGACCAACGAGTATCCGATCGTCTCCATCGAAGATGGCCTGGACGAGTCGGACTGGGATGGCTGGAAGTCGTTGACTGCCAAGCTGGGCGATCGTGTGCAGTTGGTCGGTGACGACCTGTTCGTGACCAACACCCGTATCCTCAAGCGCGGTATCGATGAGCAGATCGGCAACTCCATTCTCATCAAGTTCAACCAGATCGGCTCGCTGTCCGAAACCCTGGATGCCATTCGCATGGCTCAGGATGCTGGTTTCACTGCGGTGATCTCCCACCGTAGTGGTGAGACCGAAGACACCACCATTGCCGACCTGGCGGTAGGCACTTCCGCAGGGCAGATCAAGACAGGGTCGCTGTGTCGCTCCGACCGCGTGGCCAAGTACAACCGTCTGCTGGTGATCGAACAGGAACTGGGTGATCGCGTCAGTTACCCCGGACGCAGCGCCATCAAGGGTCAGTAAGCAATTCGGATATAAGCGAATTCTGTTGTCTATTGCGATACGTTTTGTAAGAGATTGACGACAAGATTTGTGGGATATCTGCTAAATCGACGCCTCAGAAGCCCGCGATTTTTTCGCGGGCTTTTTTAATTGATTGATTTTAATGTGATTTTTTAAACAGAAACGTTGTTTCTATGCTGTGGTCGGCATAAATCATGGGGTTGAGAAGCCCCGTAAAGCTGCCAGAATGACCCACATGGATCAGAGAGGTCAGGCTTCGCAAGCGGTATCTGAAAGGCGAAGTGGGTGCTCACTCTGGGGAGACAGCACAGCGACTGCACGGAGGCGTCCTGTACTGGCAGAGAGAGCATCGACTGAGCCGAGGGCTATGCCCAGATAACCAACTCTTGATTCTGGGATGCGTAAAGGATGCGATTTGAGTGCGCCTGGTGCGACAGGGTTGTTGCTTTCTGGGCAAGGACGTCACTCAAAGGAGTCGAGCGGAGGGAACCGCTCAAGGAAATGCTTGGAGCGGGCGGCCTACGGGCCGCCTTTTTTTTTGGTTCCAGCGACGAGCTGGCTATGTTCGTTCCCGACGAACAAACGCACTTCCCACATCCATGTGGGTCGCGAGTACGCTACGCTCGAGCAGTACCTCAGCCGCGAGCGACGAGCTTCGAGTACGCTACGCTCGAGCTTGAACCCCGAACCCCCTGGCTTTTATCTATGAGGTGTGGGGCGACACTGGTGCTATGCCCCCGATTTTGTGGACACCTCACTTTCCATCATGAGGTGAGGTGTCATGCTTCTACGTACACGTCGGCGGTATACGTCGGAATACAAGTTACATGTGGTCCGGTACTCTCTGGAGTCGACCGCCCCTCAAGCTGTCATCGCTGCTGAATTTGATGTTCCCGTCAGTGTCCTTGGTCGATGGAGGAGAGAGTACGTGTCCACTCACAAGAAAGACCAGAAGCCCGTCCCCAACCAGGGAGCCTCGAAGAGTCTGGCAGACCTGGAGCGGGAGAATCGCCAGTTGCGGAAACAGTTGGAACGCAAGGAACTGGAGATCGATATCCTAAAAAAGGCCGAAG
>NZ_FRCA01000021.1 GCF_900142755.1 Halomonas cupida
GGCGATGTCGGCCATCCCCATGGGGGCGCCGGGGTGGCCGGAGTTGGCCTTCTGGACGGCATCCATGGACAGGGCGCGAATGGCATTGGCCAGTTCGAAACGGGACGGCATTGAGGGCTCCTCGCCTGCGGCAAAGTGACAATTGACGCATGCCATCGTCGGGCTCGACGGTGCGTGCATCGGGGGATCAGGGCGCCGTTTCCAGCAGGGGCGGCGCTATCGATGGTGCATATTGTCGCCGGAAACGCCCCCGCCATCAAATGACAACGTGCAGGCAGCCCGCCCCGTCGCTGGGCAGCGGCGCGGCGAAAGTGTAGAATCGCGACCGGTCAAATCGATGAACGAATCAGGCCCGCCTGCCGTATATAGCTTCCAGAGGGTCGAGGACGCCATGAGCGAATACTCCCTGTTTACCTCAGAATCCGTGTCCGAGGGTCACCCGGACAAGATTGCCGATCAGATTTCCGATGCGGTGCTTGATGCTCTGATCGCACGAGACAAGAATGCCCGTGTGGCCTGCGAAACCATGGTCAAGACCGGGGTTGCCATCGTTGCCGGAGAGATCACCACCTCCGCCTGGGTGGACCTGGAAGATCTGGTGCGCAAGGTCATTCTGGATATCGGCTACACCTCTTCCGATGTCGGCTACGACGGCGCGACCTGTGGCGTGCTCAACCTGATCGGTAAACAGAGTGTGGAGATCGCTCAGGGAGTCGACCGGGAGAAGCCGGAAGACCAGGGCGCAGGCGATCAAGGGTTGATGTTCGGTTATGCCACCAACGAAACCGAGTCCTTGATGCCGGCGCCGATTCACTATAGCCATCGTCTGGTCGAGCGCCAGGCGGAGCTGCGCAGGAACGGCATGCTGCCCTGGCTGCGACCCGACGCCAAGAGTCAGTTGACCTTCCGTTATGACGAAAGCGGCAAGCCTTGTGCGGTGGAGGCGGTGGTGCTGTCGACCCAGCATGACCCTGATATCGACCAGAAGCAGCTGCGTCAGATGGTCAAGCGCGAGATCATCGAGCAGGTGTTGCCGCAGGAGTGGCTATCCGACAGTACCCAGTACCACATCAACCCCACCGGCAAGTTCGTGATCGGTGGCCCGGTGGGTGACTGCGGTCTGACCGGACGCAAGATCATCGTCGATACCTATGGTGGCATGGCGCGCCATGGCGGCGGCGCTTTCTCCGGCAAGGATCCCTCCAAGGTTGACCGCAGTGCTGCCTATGCTGGTCGCTATGTGGCCAAGAACATCGTGGCGGCTGGTCTGGCAGAGCGCTGTGAGATTCAGGTGTCCTACGCCATCGGGGTTGCCGAGCCGACGTCGGTATCGGTCAATACCTTCGGTACCGGCAAGGTCGACGATATGCGTATCGTCGAGCTGGTGCGTGAGCATTTCGACCTGCGCCCCAACGCCATTACACGCATGCTTGACCTGCTGCATCCCATGTATCAGTTGACGGCTGCCTATGGCCACTTCGGTCGTGAGCCCTTCGAAACCAGCTATAGCTGGATCGATACCGACGGGCTGCGCCATACCGAAACCTTTACCGCCTTCCCCTGGGAGAAGACGGATCGCGCTGAAGCGCTGCGCAAGGCAGCAGGCCTTTAAGCGTCAAATACCCAGGCAGAAGCAGAATGCCCCCTCGAGTGATCGGCGGGGCATTTTCTTTAGGCTTTGCTGAATCGTGCAATTCACGCGCAGAAATATCAGAATTGACTGTAGTGACGCTCAAGGTGATGCAATGATCGAGTCGACCAGGATGGTAGTCATGACCAAAGAATGAAGATGAATCGGTGCATTTGCTTCTAGAGTAGAGGCATCATGTCGCCTGGTTGAGAACCCGAGGCGCACATGAAATTCGGTTACCTCCAAGAACAAATCGATCAGGTTGCAAGCGTAATGCCTGTCGATAAAACAAGCGCCCTCAAGGGTCATGCAGGAGAATGTATATGGCTATCGGTGTCTGGATCAGTCTGATCGGCTACTTTGTGCTGATGATCGCCATCGGCATCTACGCAGCGAAGAAGTCTACCTCGAATTCCGAGGAATACATGTTGGGCGGGCGGCAGTTGCCACCTGCAGTGGCGGCGCTTTCGGCAGGGGCCTCGGATATGTCCGGGTGGCTGTTGCTGGGGCTGCCGGGGGCGCTCTTTACCACGGGGATGAGCGCAGCCTGGATTGGGATTGGCTTGTTCGTAGGGGCCTTTGTCAACTGGATCGTGGTTGCGCCACGCCTGCGTGAGCAGACTGAGCGTTACGACAATGCCCTGACCATTCCGCAGTTTCTTGCCAGTCGCTTCCCGTCGAAGGCCATGGCGCTGCGTACGGTATCGGCGATCATCATTGTGGTGTTCTTCGCGGTCTACACTGCTTCGGGCCTGGTGGCTGGTGGTAAGCTGTTCGAGAGCGCCTTCGGCGAACTGATCAATATCGGCGGTATGAGTGACTATTCCGTAGGCATCTGGCTGACGTTGGCGGTGGTATTGACCTACACCGTTGTCGGCGGCTTCCTCGCGGTGAGTCTGACCGACTTTGTACAGGGCTGCATCATGATGCTGGCGCTGATCATCATGCCCGCGGTGGTGCTGTGGGGTGAAGGTGGTGGAGGCTTCTCGCAGGCCTCGGAAACCCTCGCTGGAGTTGATCCAGATTTCCTGTCGCTGTTCAACAGTTTGACCTTCTTTGGCTTCCTCTCGACGGTGGCATGGGGCTTGGGTTATTTCGGTCAGCCGCACATCATTGTGCGCTTCATGGCCGTCCGTTCGGTGAAGGAAATACCTACGGCACGCAATATCGGCATGAGCTGGATGTTCATATCGCTGGCCGGAGCTGTGGGGCTGGGGGTGTTCGGGCGAGCCTTTATTGAACGCAATCCTGATCTGGCGCTCGCGGATCCGGAAACACTGTTCATCGTACTGTCCAACCTGTTGTTCCATCCGCTGGTCACCGGCTTCCTGTATGCTGCGCTGCTGGCGGCGGTCATGTCGACGATCTCCAGCCAACTGCTGGTCGCCTCTTCGTCACTGACCGAGGATTTCTATCGTCTGTTCCTCAATCGCAACGCCAGCGACAAGCAACTGGTCCTGTCCGGCCGGATCTGTGTCCTGGCGGTGGGTATCATTGCCGCCTTGCTGGCCGGAGATCCCAACAGCCAGGTACTGGGACTGGTCGCCAACGCCTGGGCAGGGTTCGGTGCTGCCTTCGGCCCCTTGATCATCCTGTCGCTGACCTGGCCGCGCATGAATGGTGCCGGTGCCGTATCCGGCCTGGTGGTTGGCGCAGTGACGGTGATCCTGTGGATTGCGCTGGGCTGGAACGCGAGCTTCCTCGGTGGCCCGGGCATCTACGAGATCATTCCCGGCTTCGTATTTGCCTGGATTGCAATTGTTCTTGTCAGCCGCGCCACTGCGGATACCGGCGAGTTCCGCGCGATTTCGTAACCTCGTTCGATCTCGCCAGACAGCCCGTCCCTGCGCAAGCAGGGACGGGTTTTTCATGTGCGCCCGGCATGCTTTCATGTTGGGTTGATGGCGGCACAGGGACGTGCCGCCATCGGCCATCAGGCCGACGCGAGACCGCACCACACCAGCAGATCTGCGCATCTGCGTCAGTTGTGGTGCGGACGACAATCAAATCGATCAGGATGAGCTATTTGATTGCCATGTTAATAATGGGGTTCGAGGCTCGCGTAGCCCGGCGTGTAGTGCCGTTTCGCGCGTCGCTTCCCACACCACTGCCTATCCTGGCTAGCGTTATCACAAGGCGCTGAATCCATGGAGGGCATCATGCGCACTTGTCTGTCTGCCGCTACCCAGCGTGCATTTCTCTTCTGTTCACGCATATCCAGCTGTTCTCTCAGGGTTGGGTATTCGTTCAGAACAGCCATCGCTGTCGGCCTTTTTCTCGTCACAGTCCTCGTCATCACACCTGCCGTTGCTGCTTGTCCTGAGTGGGATCGTGAGCAGGCGGAGCAACAGCTGCTCGCAGTCGGCCAGCGACTGGAGGCCTGGAATCTTGCCTATCGCCGTGACGGCTCATCTCCGGTCAGTGATGCGGTCTATGACCAGGCAGAGGCCCGTTATCGCCAGTGGCTGACCTGCTTCCCGTCATTGGCTGAGACTCTGGACGATCCGGTATTGGGGGCTGCGCTGGTAGCGTCAGCATCCGACACTCTGGAGCATCCATTCGCTCACACCGGATTGGACAAGGCAGCCTCCAGTGATGACGTGGCCGATTGGCTGACGAGCCATGCTCCCGCCTGGGTTCAACCCAAGGTTGATGGCGTTGCCGTGTCACTGGTCTACCGACAGGGGCAACTGGTTCAGCTGATCAGCCGGGGCGATGGGCGAGAAGGGCAGGACTGGAGCCGCCATGCCTCGGTGATCGAGGCCATACCTCAGCAACTCGACACCCGTCATCTGGACCAGCGCAATGCGCAGCAACTGGTGTTGCAGGGCGAGTTGTACCGGCGCTTGACGAATCATCACCAGCGCGACGATGGCTCAGCCGGGGCGCGATCCAGGATTGCCGGTTGGTTGGCACGCGATCGACTGGACGCTGATACCGGACGTCACATCGGCCTGTTCGTATGGGGCTGGCCGTTGGGGCCAGAGGATATGGGCGAGCGCCTGGCCGGGCTGACACAACTGGGATTTGCCGATGCTCAGCGTTTCAGTGAGCGGGTAGAAGATATAGCGACAGCCGAGCATTGGCGCCAGCAGTGCTACACCTCGGGACTCCCCTTTGCCACTGATGGTGTAGTCCTGCGTGCGGCCTCCCGTCCGAGTGGTGATCACTGGCAGGCGCAGCCATCCGCCTGGGCACTGGCGTGGAAATATCCGCCACGCGAGGCGCTGGCTGAAGTTCGGGACCTGGCGTTCAATATCGGCCGCACAGGTCGGATCACGCCGGTGGCCAGGTTGCACCCTGTGAAGGTGGACGGGCGTACCCTCCGCCGGGTTGGGCTGGGGAGCCTCGAGCGTTGGCGGGAACTGGATCTGCAGCCGGGAGATCAAGTCATCATCGAGTTGGCTGGTCTGATCATTCCTCAGCTCAAGGCCGTGGCCTGGCGGGGTGATTCTCCCCACCAGTTGGAGGCGCCGAAGGCCGACGACTACCATGAGCTGAGCTGCTGGCATCCCGAGACAGGCTGTCGAAAACAGTTTCTGGCCAGACTCGTCTGGTTGAGTGGTGACTCGGCGCTCGCCCTACCGGGAATTGGCCCCGGCACCTGGCAGACCCTGGTCGATGCCGATCTGGTGAACGGCCTGCTGGACTGGCAGACGCTGGACACTGAACAACTCGGACGGTTATCGGGGATCGGCCCACAGCGTGCACGGAATCTGGTCGAGAGTTTCCGTGGAGCGCGACAGAAGCGCTTCGAGCAATGGTTGGTTGCCCTTGGCGCGCCGCCCCTGCCGGATGAACACGGGTTAGCGTCCTGGCGGGATCTGGAGCGCCGCACGGTTACCCAGTGGGCAGAAATTCCGGGTGTTGGCCCGGTCACTGCTGAGCGCTGGATGCGCTTTGTGGCTCACTCCGAAGTCCAGTCACTTGTTGCGGCATTGCGGGAAGCTGGGCTCGACGGCTTTGCTCATCACTGACCCGTCGATATTAACCCGGCATGCTTTCATGTTGGGTTAATGGCGGCACAGGGATGTGCCGCCGAAAATCAAATCGATCAGGATGAGCTATTTGATTGCCATGTTAATAGTAGTCAGGCACGGCTGCATGACACCTGAGCTGTGCCTATAGTGAGGTATGCATATCGAACCCACCAGGAGCCTGGCATGACTTCAGCAACTCCGTCTGACGCTACGCAGCTCACTTCCGTCACCCCCGCCTTCGCTGACTTTCGCGTCGCGGATATGGCGCTGGCGGACTGGGGGCGTCGCGAGATTCGCATCGCCGAGACCGAGATGCCGGCGCTGATGGCGATCCGCGCCCGGTACCGTGACGAGCAGCCACTCAAGGACGCCCGCATCGCCGGTTGTATTCACATGACCATCCAGACGGCGGTGTTGATCGAGACGCTGATCGACCTTGGTGCTTCGGTGCGCTGGTCATCCTGCAATATCTTCTCGACGCAGGACCACGCCGCAGCGGCTATCGCGGCGGCAGAGATCCCGGTATTCGCCTGGAAGGGCGAGACTGAGGAAGAGTTCTGGTGGTGCATCGAGCAGACCATCGAGGGAGTGGATGGCTGGACGCCCAATCTGGTGCTGGACGATGGTGGTGATCTGACCGCCATGCTCCATCAGCGCTATCCGCAGCACCTGTCGGCAATCCATGGTATCAGCGAGGAAACGACCACTGGCGTGCATCGACTTCTGGACATGGCGCGCTGTGGTGAACTCAAGGTACCGGCGATCAATGTCAACGACGCTGTCACCAAGTCCAAGAACGACAACCGTTACGGTTGTCGCCATAGCCTCAATGACGCCATCAAGCGCGCACTTGATCACCTGCTGGCGGGCAAGCAGGCACTGGTCATGGGCTATGGCGATGTCGGCAAGGGCTCGGCGGCGTCACTGCGCCAGGAAGGCATGATCGTGCGAGTGGCCGAAATCGATCCGATCTGCGCCATGCAGGCCTGTATGGACGGCTACGAAGTGGTCTCACCTCACCGTGACGGGGTCAATCTTGGTGAGGAAAGCGTTGACCAGGAACTACTGGGCAGGATCGATCTGGTGGTGACCGCCACCGGCAATGTGAGTGCCTGCGATGCGGCCATGCTGAGCGCGCTGAAGAATGGCGCCGTGGTGTGCAACATCGGCCACTTCGACAGCGAGATCGATACCGCCTACATGCGCCGTGAATGGCACTGGGAAGAGGTCAAGCCGCAGGTGCATCGGGTTTACCGCGATGCCACGCCGGGCACAGACTTTGACCCTGCCAGCCACAATGTGATCTATCTGCTCTCCGAGGGTCGCCTGGTCAACCTGGGCAATGCCACTGGCCATCCGTCACGGGTCATGGATGGCTCCTTCGCCAATCAGGTGCTGGCCCAGATCCATCTCTACCAGCGTCGCTTTGCCGATCTGCCGGACGAGCAGCGAGCCGCCGAGATCGATGTGACGGTATTGCCGCGCCAGCTCGACGAGGAGGTGGCACGTTACATGGTCGAAGGGTTTGGCGGCGTGATAACGCAACTCACGGTGGAGCAGGAAGCGTATTGCGGAGTGCCCCGGCAGGGGCCTTACAAGCCGGAGCATTATAGATACTGAGCTACGAGCTACGAGCTACGAGCTACGAGCTACGAGCTGGCCCATGTTCGTTCCCGACGAACATGGGCACTTCCCACATCCCTGTGGGTCGCGAGCTACGATGCGGGTCGGCTATGCGTGTTCCTGACACGAACACGCACTTCCCACGTCCATGTGGGTTGCGAGCTACGAGCGGTGTTGAGCCATTTGGCCAGACTACGGGTTTTGTTTCCGGCACGGACCTGGCAGTGTGGTACAGGGTGGCTCGTCACTCGAAGCTCGTCGCTCGCTGGTGGTTTCTGCGACATCGAATCGTCATACAGCCGCCATGGCGTCGTCATGGCGGTTTGTCAGGCTTGGGCTTGCCTAACCAGGAGAATGCCCATGGCCACTACACTCACGCCAAGCACTCAGACCCTGTCGCCTCGAACCCTGTTCATCTCCGACCTGCACCTCGGTACACGGGACTGCCAGGCTGCGCTGTTGTCACGCCTGTTACGTCGGGTGCGACCAGAGCGACTCTACCTGGTCGGTGATGTCATCGATCTGATCGCCATGCATCGCCGCGCCTCGTTACCCGCTGAGCAACAGCGTCTGGTGGCCCGCATTCTGCGTCTGGCACGCAGTGGCTGTGAGATCGTCTATATCCCCGGCAACCATGATGCCGCCATGCGCCGCCTGTGCGGACTCAAGGTGCATCGGGTAAGTGTTGAGCGTCGTGTTATCCACGAGACGGCGGATGGGCGTCGGTTGTTGGTCAGCCATGGCGATGAGTTCGATACCCATGTGCGCATGGCTCCCTGGGTGATGGCACTGGGGGACGGCATGCACCAGTTCGTGCTGTCGTTGAATCGTTGGTGCAACAAGACACGTTCGGCGCTGGGCATGCCGTACTGGTCGCTGTCGGCGGCGGTCAAGGGGCGTATCGGTGCCGCTCAGCGTTATGTCGAGCAGTTCGAGCAGGCAGCCCTGCATCAGGCAGCGCGCGAGGGGCTGGACGGCTATGTGGGAGGCCATATCCACCAGGCAGGGTTCCGGGCCCGGGATGGTGTGCTCTACTGCAATGACGGTGATTGGGTCGAGCACTGTACGGCGCTGATGGAGAGCCATGATGGTCAGCTGTCATTGATCGATTGGCAGGGCCGGGTCATCGAACACGAGCCTGTGATGGCGCCTCAATCTCCGGGCGTACTGGTTGGCGCTTGAGCCATCGTGCATCCGGGGACAGCGTTGCTGGCCAGCGCGCGTCCGGCATCCAGCAGTTCCGCCGCCAGCTCCGGGTCGTCGACCGTACGTGCCATGGCCAGGCTGCCGATCATGGCCACGGACTGCATCAAGGCCTGGCGGCGCCCCTCCGAGTCTGCCGCGCCTGATTGAAAACGCTGCAGGAAATCTTCCAGCAGAGCGGTATAGGTAGCACGAACCTGATCATCACGCTGGGCGACGTCACTGACCAGGCAGGCCAGTGGGCAGGCCGCGTCATGGTGGTTGGTCGATTGACTGAGATAGGCATCGATACGCTGTTGCGGTGTCGCCAGGCGATCGAGTTGTTCCACGCCACGTTCGGCGGCCTGGCGGATGGCATGGGCGTAGAGCTCGGCCTTGCTCGAGAAGTGGGCGTAGAAGGCACCGCGGGTCATACCTGCCTGATGCATGACCTCATCGATACTCACCGCATCGAACCCTCGGGAAGTGAAGCAGCCGGCCGCGGCTGCCAGAATCCGTTCGCGGCTCTCTTCCTTGTGCTGAGCTTTCCAGGGCATGGCAGGTTCCCGATCGAGAGGGAATAAATAATATGTTCTTGAACATATTGTGGTTGTGGCCAGGCTGAGAGGCAAGGCGATGATGGGCATCGCCGTGGACAAGGAGCGACTCTGTCATGGCAGCAGTACAGATTCTCGGGCCATCCTTCAGTAACTTCGTGCGCAGCGTCATGCTCGCCTGTCACGAGAAGGGCATCGATTTTCAGCAGAGCATGGAGTACCAGGGACAGCAGTGCATGCCGGGGACGGCGGCACTGGGAGCGCTCAATCCCTTCAGCAAGGTACCGGTACTGGTACACGAAGGCCTGGTACTGTTCGAGACCGGCAGTATCCTGCGTTATCTGGATCGCGAATTTGGCGGGCCAGAACTGCAACCCACCGACAGCCGTCTTTGTGCTCAGGTTGATCAATGGTGCTCGGCGTTCGCCAGTCAGGTGGATCAGGCCATTGTGCGTAACTATCTGCTCGAGATCGTCATGCCGTTACTTCAGGGAGGCGAGGTCAATCAGCAGCGACTGACCGAGGCGGAGCCCGGTGTGACAAGAGTGCTGGCAATCATCGAGCACCAGTTGGGCGATGATGGCTACATCGTCGGCGAACAGTTCACCCTCGCCGATGCCATGGCCGCCCCGATGCTCGATTATCTGGTAGGCCAGCCTGCTGCCCGGACCATGGTAGCCAGGGCGCCCCGGGTGCAGGCCTATGTCGAGCGGGTCAAGGCAAGGCCGTCGGCACGTGAGGTGCTGGTGGTGCCGGAGTTCCTGCAGCAGTGATCAGCTACTGACCTACGATGGCCAGCATGCCGCTGAGATAGAGCGGAATCACGACGGGCGCGGCAAGGGTGGTGATCAGTACCGCCAGCGCGCCCTTTTCGGGGGCAATGCCCAGCTCCATGGCCACGACCACGACATTGGCTGCCATCGGCACCACTCCCACCAGTAGTAATGCCAGGCGCAGGTCCGGCGAGAGTCCCAGTGTGGCGTCCAGCAGCATGACCGCACCAAGCATCAGCGCCGGCCACAGCAGGTAGCGCACCCCCACGCAGGCACCAATGAACCGCCCATCCAGCGAGCGTAGCGATACACGCCCCAATGTCATGCCGATAATCATCATGCCGAGCAGAGTATAGGTCGCGGGAAACACGCTCAGGGCTTCGGTCACTGATTCCGGGACGTCGACTCCGAGCATCTCGACCAGCAGCGCGGCGAGAAAGGCGTAGATCAGCGGCAGGCGGGCGATCTTGAGCAGGCTGTCACGAACCGAGAAGCGTCCCCGGGCACTCAGGTAGAAGCCCACGGTAAACTCATACAGAGTCACCCCCAATACACAGAACAGGTAAACGGTGACGCCTTCCGGTGGCAGTAGCACCAGTGCCACCGGCAACCCAAAATAACCGGTATTGCCGGTACCGGCCGAGAACGCCAGTACTGCGCCTTCCTCTCCGGGCAGCCAGCGGTGGGCCACGGCATTGACCAGCAGCGCCACCAGGCTGGCGAGAATGAACAGCGAGGCGGTCAGGCCCAACCAAGCGGGTGTTGGTCCACCCAGTACCAGGGCGCGAAAGAAGGTCAGTGGAGCGATCAGGTAGATCAACAGGGTGGCAATGGGCCTTGGGTCGACCTTCAGCCGGCGTGCAGCCACCACCCCCAGCGCGACGAATGCCAGTAGTGTCCACAGAGGCCCCATCAGGGCAGTAGGGTCGAGAGCCATGCGGTGATGTCCTTATCCAGAGAGGCCCCATGATGCCGAGACTTGCGGCTGTTGTCATGGGGTCGCCAGTGAGATGTGCTGGCTCGTCGCTTTATAAGCAATGGTTATTTCTCGCTCGGTTTTTATATGAATGGAATTGATAGTGACCCGGCGAAACTTTCATTGGTCGGCGCGCGCGCCAGTCGTCACAATGGACACACTTGAGAGATGCAACGCCACTTCGGATGCATCCGAACCATGATTCACGCACCATGACTCAACTTCATGCCGCCTGAAGCCGCGACGAGGAACACGCAATGAGCGCACAAGAGCATCCGCTGGGTATCAGCTTCGAATTCTTCCCGCCCAATACCGACGCCGGGCGCGAAAAGCTGATGCATACCCGCGATATGCTGGCCGAGCGCAACCCGCGTTTCTTCTCCGTGACCTATGGGGCGGGCGGTTCCACCCAGAATCGCACCATTGATACTGTCAATGCTGTGCGTCAATGTGGTATTTCCACCGCACCGCACCTGTCCTGCGTCGGCAGCGAGAAGTCTCAGTTGCGTGAGCTGCTGTTGAGTTACAGAGAGCAGGGCATCGATAACCTGGTGGCGCTGCGCGGCGACCTGCCCTCCGGCATGGGAGGTGTCGGTGAGTTGCGTTACGCCAACGAGCTGGTGGAGTTCATCCGCGAGGAGACGGGGGATCACTTCCAGATCGCCGTAGCCGCCTACCCGGAGTCCCATCCGCAGGCGCCGAGCTTCGAGGCCGACCTGCAGAACTTTGCTCGCAAGATGAATGCTGGTGCCAATCTGGCCATCACCCAGTACTTCTTCAATGCTGACTCCTACTTCCATTTCGTTGAGCGGGCACGTCAACTGGGGGTCGAGGCGCCGATCATCCCGGGCATCATGCCGATCACCAACTACAGCAAACTGGCACGTTTCTCCGATGCCTGTGGTGCCGAGATCCCGCGCTGGATCCGCAAGCAGCTTGAAGCCTACGGCGATGACAGCGAGTCGATTGCGGCCTTTGGTGAGGAGGTGATTTCCCGCCTGTGCCGGCGTCTGCTGGATGGTGGCGCACCGGGCCTGCACTTCTACACCCTCAATCAGGCCGCACCGACATTGAAGGTCGTCGACAACATCTGCTCTCCACACTGAGGCAGCTGAATACAGCACAACATCAACACATCACAATGTTGAGATAGCACTGCGCTGAGATAGGGACAACAACAACGCTGGACACGGAAAGGGCCCCGCAGCATCGCTGCGAGGCCCTTTTTCCGTATTGCTGTAGTTCAGTGCATCAACTGGAGATGGCAGGTTTTGCACCACCGCCCTGGGCACGCTGCATGGTGAACAGCAGAGCGGCAATGGCCAAGCCAGCCACATCGGTGTAGATGCCGCCGTAGATCAGGAACAGGGCACCGATCAGCATCAGCAGACGTTGCCATGCCTTGACCGGGCCGAAGAACCAGGCCTGCACTGTGGCGGCCAGCAGCACAATGCCGAGTGTTGCCGTCAAGGCGACACGCAGGATCTGCAACCAACTGCCTTCCATCAGCATCGCCGGGCTGTAGAAGAACATGAACGGTACGATGAAGGCGGCCAGGCCGATCTTGAACGAAGCCACCGAGGTGCCCATGGGGTTGTCGCCGGAGATACCAGCGGCGGCATAGGAGGCCAGCGCCACCGGCGGTGTGATTGCCGAGACCACTGCGAAATAGAATACGAAGAAGTGTGCCACCAGTGGTTCGATGCCGATGTTGATCAGGCCTGGGGCCACTACCGATGCCGCTACCGCATAGGCCGCTGTGGTTGGCATGCCCATGCCCAGCAGGATGCTGATGCACATGGCGAAGAACAGTGCCAGCAACTGGCTGACACCCGCCAGGCCGAGCAACAGTGACGAGAAGCGAGCCCCAACGCCGGTGAGGGCAATGACTCCAACGATCAGGCCCGCACAGGCACAGACGGCAATGATCTGGATGGCCATGGTGCCGGCGAGGTTGAGGGCCTTGAGAATCTCGCGGATACCCATGCGGTAGGGCGACAACCAGCTCACCACCGCAGCGGATGCAGTCGCGAGTGTACCGGCTCGAATCACCGAATAGCCCATAAACAAGGCCGCGATCAGAATGATGATTGGCGCGAACAGGTAGACCTGCTTGATCAGTTTCGAGAACTGCGGGATCTCATCCTTGCTCATCCCCTTCATGCCCTTGCGGGCGGCCTCGAAGTCGACCATGAAATAGATCGAGGCGAAGTACAGCATTGCGGGGATCAAGGCCGCGACGGCGATTTCGGTATACGGAATCCCGGTGACCTCGGCCATGATGAACGCGCCTGCGCCCATGATTGGCGGCATGATCTGACCGCCAGTGGAGGCGGCAGCCTCGATGGCGCCTGCGCTGCGTGCTGGGTAACCAACCTTCTTCATCAACGGGATGGTCAGCGAGCCGGTGGAAACCACGTTACCGGCACTGGTGCCATTGATCATGCCCATCAGGCCCGAGGCAAAGATGGCCACTTTAGCGGGGCCACCGCGGGCACGACCCGCGCCGGCGAAAGCGAAGTTGATGAAATAGTCACCGACCTTGGAGGCTTGCAGGAAGGCGGCGAAGATAATGAACAGGATGATGTAGGTCGAAGACACTGCCGTGGTCGGGCCGAGAATACCGGCATCGGTATAGACCTGACTGAAGAAACGGCCGAGGCCGAGGCCCGGATAGCCGAGAAAGCCTGGCAGCATCGGGCCGAGAAATACATAGGCCAGGAAGATAGCGGCGATGACCACTAGCGCAAGACCGGCGACGCGGCGCGTCATCTCGAGAATCAAAAGCGATCCGGCAATGGCCGCCCAGGAAATCCCCATGGGAGCGAATGAGGTGCCGGTGGAAGCGCGCAGCGGACTGTTGAAGACCGTCAGCAGGTAAACCGTTACGGCGATGGAGCAGACCACCAATACCACATCGGCTACCACCATGCGGTGACGAGCCTGACCCGGAACCCAGGACAGCAGGATGGCACCACAGGTGGCAAGGATCAGTGGTGCACCATAGTGCCAGTTCTCGATGGCCGGCTCGATACGCATGGCGCCATCGGCCATGGTGTAATACATCATCACCGCACGCACCAGTGCATAGCCCGCCGGGAGCAGCAGGGCGATAGCGGCGAGGTCCGGCCAGGATGGCCTGGCGGTTTTCCCTTCTTCGGCAAAGCGTGAGCCGGCGTAGAGACCAAAGCCCAGCACCAGAGCGCCACAGATATGCAGAATACGGAACGACCAGGTCTCGAGCGGATAAATGTTCAGAGAAATCAAATGGAAGGCCGAATAGGCCACGGCGAGCACACCGAATAGCCACCATTGCCAGCCTTCAAACAACCGGCGGTTGGGCTCGACGGCTTCGTCATCGACACCTTCCGCAAACACGGGAGCCATCTCCTGCTCGGACAGGCGGTCATGTTGAGGAGTTTCGGGAGTGTGGGACATGCATCAGTACCTTGGAGGTAAGCAGCGGGTCAGGAGCGGTGTCCGGCAGTGGGCTGCCGGACACCGTCTCCTTCAAGCAATAACCGCTCGATCCGATTATTGCTTGATCAGCTCAGGATCGATCTCGTAGCCGTTTTCCTCGTACCAGCGAACGGCACCCGGATGAAACGGCAGCACAGTGTTGTATTCGATGTTCTCGGGGATGGTGGTGGCGGCACTGCGGTGCACGTCCATCATCTTGTCGTTGTTTTCCATGGTGACCTTGGTGACTTCGTAGACGAAGTCTTCCGGCAGATCACATCCGGCGATGGCGAAGTTCCACATCGAGACCGCACGAGCATCTTCCTCGAGGGTAGTGTAGGTGCTGGCCGGAATATCGAAGGGCGACACCGGGAACTTGTCCATGACCTGCTGCTGCTCTTCCTCGGTGAACTGAATGATGTTGACGTCGGTCTGGACTTCGAGCTGGCTGACGGCAGGAATCGGTATCCCCGCAGCAAAGGCGACGACATCCAGCAGGCCATCCTGGAGCTGACCGCCCAGATCCGACCAACCACCATTACGACGCTCGAAGTCGACCCCGAGCTCCTCGAGGATGGCCGGGAAGTAGGTATCGGACGTGGATGCTGCCGGACCGAAGCCGATGCGTGCGCCATCCGGGATTTCGGAGATCGAGGTAATGCCGCTGTCGCTGAGTGCTGCGATCGAGAAGGGGGTCTCGTACATCGGGAACAGCGCACAGACGTTGTCCATGGCGACACCGGGGGCCAGCGGACTCTTGCCGGCCACGGCATCGGATGCCGGGCCCATGGTGGTCAGGCCGAAGGCGACATCACCACCGTGAACCAGTGCCAGGTTCTGGGTCGGGCCACCGGTCACTTCACCGCCGCCGGAGATGCCGAGCTCGTCCGCCACCATGTTGGCCCAGCCAGAGCCATAGACGAAGTAGGTGCCGCCCTGGCTGGCGGTTCCCACAGTAAAGCTCTGGGGCCAGTCTTCGCGGTCGGCCTGGGCGGTACCGGCAATCAACAGAGTTGAAGCCAGCGCGCCAGTGATGATCCGGGTAGTGGTGCTCATGGAATATCTCCCATTGCGATGCGATTGTGGTTATGGCGTACCGCGGCCCTCAAGACGAGAAGCCGCTGGATAACACCATTTAGAAGCGCAAGGGGTGTGCCACTGCCTTTTTTTACCTTTTGAAACAAATTGTTGGGATATATTTCTTCGACGAAAGTCGAAGCAATAACAGCAGAGAAATTCTGAAAGTTCGCACGTTTGATGGGGTCAGGTGTGCGGATTTCCACACAAAAATGAGGTGCGGGAGCCGAATCTGGCAGCCAGGCGCGCTGGCTGGGCCACCTTGATGAAGGCGTTGAGGCGGGATGGCTCTCGGCCGATGGGCTATCAGACACAGCCCCGGCGGAGCTGCGTCTGGCATGGCAGGAAAACGAGTCAGTGGCGCTTGCCTGGGTCGAGAATCTTCACTGGCTGGACCTGATCGTTCGGCGATGCCTCACGAGACTGGTTGACCCTTGTGCTCAGCTCGTCGATGGCATCGTCCTCGATTGCCAGTTGTTCGAAGAAATCACAGCTGACGCATTCGCGATAGCGAATGCCGTTCTGCTCCCAGGCGCGGATACGGTCCATTTCCGCGCAGCGAGGGCAGACGACACCAGCGATGAAGCGTTTCTTGACGGCCATGGGGCCTCCGGTGATGTGCCACCGCCGGCGACATGCCTGGGCGGTGGCGACAGGATGGGTGGCGCGGGCTCGAAATCTGCTGTCAGGCGGCACGAATGCCGCTGTGGCGCAGGAGCGGGTCGATACTGGGCTCGCGTCCGCGGAAGGCGCGGAACAACTCGGCTGCATCACGCGAGCCGCCTGCCTCGAGAATCTCGCGGCGGAAGCGTGAGCCGGTCTGAGGATCGAAGATACCGCTTTCCTCGAAGGCGCTCCAGGCATCAGCAGACAGCACTTCAGCCCACTTGTAACTGTAGTAGCCTGCGGCATAGCCACCGGCGAAGATATGTGAAAAGCCGTTCTGGAAACGGTTGAACTCGGCTTTTGGTACCACGGAAATAGCCTCGCGCACGTTATCGAGCAGGGCCTGCACCTCGGCAGCGGAAGGAGCATCCAGCTCGAGGTGCAGACGGAAGTCGAACAACGAGAATTCGATCTGGCGCAGCATTCCCATGGCCGACTGGAAGTTCTTCGCCGCAGTCAGCTTTTCGAACAGCGGTTGGGGTAGCGGTTCCCCGGATTCGACGTGGCCGGAAATCAGATCCAGCCCTTCGCGCTCCCAGCAGTAGTTCTCCATGAATTGGCTGGGTAGCTCTACGGCATCCCAGGCCACGCCGTTGATGCCGGATACATCGGCGATATCCTGGCGGGTCAGCATGTGATGCAGCCCATGGCCGAACTCGTGGAACAGCGTGGTCACTTCATCATGGGTGAGCAACGCAGGCTGACTGCCTACTGGACGGGTAAAGTTGCAGGTCAGATAAGCGACCGGCAACTGCAGTTCGCCGTCTTCGCGGCGGCGTACCCGGCATTCATCCATCCATGCGCCACCGCGCTTGCCTTCACGGGCATAGAGGTCGAGGTAGAAACCGGCAATCGGTGTGTCATTCTCGATCAGGCGGTAGAAGCGGACGTCCTGATGGTAGCTGGGGGCGGAAGGGTCTTCCTCGACACGAACACCATAGAGGCGCTCGACCACGGCGAACAGACCGGCGACCGCCTTCGGGGCCGGGAAATAGGGACGCAGCTGTTCCTCGGATATGGCGTAGCGGGCTTCGCGCAGCTTCTCGCTGACATAGCCGATGTCCCAGGGCGCCAGGTCGATCAGCCCCAACTCATCACGTGCATAGGCCTCGAGTTCGGCAAACTCCTCTCGTCCCTGTGGCAATGCGCGTGCGGCCAGATCATCGAGGAACCCCAGTACCTGGTCGGCATTGTCAGCCATCTTGGTGGCCAGAGAATACTCGGCATGGTTGGCGAAACCCAACAGGCCGGCGAGCTCCTGGCGAAGGCGCAGGATTTCCTCGATCACTGGCGCATTGTCGTATTCACCGGCATTGGGGCCCTGATCCGAGGCACGGGTGACATAGGCGGTGTAGACCTCGCGACGCAGTTCACGGTCATCGGCATAGCTGATGACCGGGTAGAAACTGGGGAAGTCGAGGGTGATGCGATAGCCCTGGCGTCCCTTGGCTTCGGCATTGGCTGCCAGCGTTGCCATGGCGCTGCCGGGTAGTCCCTCAAGTCGGCTGTCATCCTCGAGATCCAGCGACCAGGCCTGAGTGGCGTCCAGCAACTGATTGGAGAAGGTGCTGGATAGCGACGACAGGCGCGAACGAATCTCCGCCGAGCGTTGCTTCTTCTCTGTCGGTAGGTCGACACCAGCGAGACGGAAGTCGCGCAGGGCATTCTCGATGGAGCGCTGCTGGGCCTCATTCAGGTTGGACCAGGCAGGGCCATCGCGCAGCGCCTGCCAGGCGCGGAACAGGCCTTCATGCTGGCCCAGCCAGGTGCTGTAATCGGAGAGCTTCTGCAGGCAGCTGTCGTGGGCTTCACGCAGTTCAGGACTGCTCATGGTGCCGTTGAGGTGCGAGACCGGGGACCAGGCTCGAGACAGACGGTCGTTGAGCGCTTCAAGCGGGGCAGCAAGGCTGTCCCAGTCAGGAGCCTGCTGCTCAGCGCGTGCCACCAGCGCCTCCACTTTCGCACGCAGCTCGTCGAGAAGCGTGTCGATGGCAGGGCCGACATGCTCTGGACGGATGTCGCCGAAAGGCGGAAGGGTGTGGTGTTCAAGCAGCGGGTTGCGGGACATACGCACCTCTTGGCTGGAGTCTGTCAGTCATGAGCGCGCCGATCTCTCGGCGGCAGGGCATGACGTGGGTGATGAGTTGAAGATGTGGGCACCTGGCACCGGTTTCAATGTGCTAGTCTTGCCGCCTTTGAAAAGCACATCCTTTGACAAGCTTAGTGGGGCACACCAACAAGATGAATCAGACGCTGGAACGTTGGAGTTCGCGCCGCGCCTTTATTCTCGCCGTGACGGGGGCGGCGGTAGGCCTGGGAAATATCTGGCGATTCCCCTACATCACCGGCGAGAATGGCGGAGCTGCCTTCCTGCTGCTGTATGTGTTCTTTGTGGTGCTCCTTGGCCTGCCGGTGATGATGGCGGAGATCATGATCGGTCGAGCTGGCCGGCGTAGTCCGATGCAGTCACTCGGCTACCTGGCCAGCCGTGCTGGACGCAATACCAGCTGGCGCTGGCTGGGATTGTTCGGCGCCTTCACCGTATTCTGCATCCTGTCCTTCTACTCGGTGGTGTCCGGCTGGTCGATCGACTTCATGGTCAGTGCCTTCCGTGGTGACTTCAATGGTCAGACAGGCCCCCAGATCGGGGCCTATTTCGATGCCTTCCTGACCAATCCATCACGCATGGCCTTCAATCACACCCTGTTTCTGGTCATGACCATGGCGGTGGTGGCCTGTGGGGTGTCCAAGGGGCTGGAACGGCTCAATAACCTGCTGATGCCGGCATTGTATCTGTTGCTGATCATTCTTGCTGGCCACGCCATGAGCATGGATGGCTTCGGTCCGGCGCTGGCGTGGCTGTTCACTCCTGATTTTTCCGCCGTCACGCCGATGGTCTTTGTCCATGCCATGGGCCATGCCTTCTTTACCCTCGCTGTAGGCGCCTGCGCCTTGATGGCCTATGGCGCCTACATGCCGGATCACCAGAGCTTGCCGGGGGCTGCTGCGGCTGTTGCGGTGCTGGATGTGCTGGTGGCGTTGCTGGCCGGCATTGCGATCTTCTCGGTGGTATTCACGCAGGGCATGGATCCCGCCGGAGGCCCGGGACTGGTCTTTGTTACCCTGCCGGTGGCCTTCGCCGACCTACCGATGGGCGCCTTCTGGCTGGGGTTGTTCTTCCTGCTGCTGTTGCTGGCGACCTGGACTTCATCGATCAACCTGGCCGAACCGATGGTTTCGACCCTGGTGGGCTGGGGCCTCAAGCGTCCGCTGGCCGCGCTGGTGGTGGGTATCTGCGTGTGGGTAGTGGGCTTGCTGTGTGTGGCCTCGTTCTCGACGCTCAGCGATTTCCATGTGATCGGCAAGATGAATTTCTTCGATCTGATCAGCACCATCCCGCCGGAAGTGTTCCTGCCCCTGGGAGGCCTGATGATTGCTATCTTTGCCGCCTGGGTGATGCCGGAGCAGGAGGCCTTGCGTGCCCTGGATGCCGGGCCCAACGGCTTCCGTGTCTGGCGCACCGTGGTACGCTGGGTGTCGATTCCGATGGTGGTGATACTGCTGATCAGTCCGCTGTTCAAGTAACCGCTGCACCCATTTGCTCCGTGCGGTCGTCGCCGATTATCGCGCGGAGGGAGAAGGAGAACCGATGATGACTCCCGAATACCCGGTACTCAGGTCCTGGCAGGGCACTTCGCCACGCCTTGGTGAGCGTGTCTATATCGATCCCCAGTGTATGGTACTGGGAGATGTCGAGCTCGGTGATGACTGCTCGGTGTGGCCGATGGCAGTGATTCGTGGCGATATGCACCGTATCCGCATTGGCGCTCGCAGCAGTGTGCAGGATGGCAGTGTGCTGCATATTACCCACGCCAGTGACTTCAACCCTGATGGCTTTCCTCTGACCATCGGTGAGGAAGTGACCATTGGCCACAAGGCGGTGCTGCATGGCTGCACCCTCGGCAATCGTATTCTGGTGGGGATGGGAGCCATCGTCATGGATGGTGCAGTGGTCGAGGATGAGGTCATCATCGCCGCCGGCGCCGTGGTGCCTCCCGGCAAGCGTCTCGAGAGTGGCCATGTCTATGCCGGGAATCCAGCGAAGGCGTTGCGTCCGCTCAAGGACAAGGAGCGCCGCTTCTTCCCCTATACCGCGGGCAACTACGTAAAGCTCAAGGATCAGTATCTGGCAGGCTGAGCTACGAGCTACGAGCTACGAGCTACGAGCTACGAGCTACGAGCGGCTCCGGCGACCTATGCTCCCGGCAGATCTCGTCCCCAGGTGGAGTGTCGAATCCACTGGGGGCTTGTCTGTGACCCACGGCGCGGCACTGAACGACTCGGTACTCGAGGCTCGTAGCTCGACTCTCTCATTCGGCCTCTCGACAATAAATTCCCCCAACTATTTGTTTTTTATTGAACGCCAGGGCGATAATCATGGTCATTTATCCAGTAGTTTGCTGGGTCCATGGTTTTCAACAGCATCAGGATATCGTCCGGTATGGCCAATTTTCGCACCCACATCAGTGTGGCCGCCGCGGGCGGCGCTCTGATTGCTCACGCTGGATGGCAGGCGGGGCTATGGGATTTCATGCAGAGCTTGCCGGTTCTGGCTCTGACTACCTTCGGTGGCATTCTCCCGGACATCGACTCCGATACCTCGACATCGATCCGACTGATCTTCAATCTGCTGGCCATTCCCGCCGTGGTGGCTGCGGCGGTGATGTTGCAGGATCAACTGATGGCGGGTGTGCTGGTACTGGTCTGTGGTGCCATCTATCTGGCAGTGCGTTATCTGGCCAGTGCGGTCTTTGCGCGCTTTACCGTACACCGTGGTGTCTGGCATTCGCTGCTGGCTGCTCTGACCTGTGCGCTGGTGGCCAGTGCGGTCAGCTTTCGGGTGTTCGAGCGTCCGGACGCGCTGGCCTGGGCCCATGGCCTGGCGCTGTTGGCGGGCTTCGTCATTCACCTGCTACTTGATGAACTGTACAGCGTCGATCTGAGTGGTGCGCGACTCAAGCGCTCCTTTGGCACGGCGCTGAAACCGGTGGAGCTCGACTATCCGCTCGCCAGCCTGGCCATGTGCGGGGTGGCCCTGCTGATGCTGCCATGGTTGCCGGAGTTTGATGTGCTTTACCGCATGGCAGAAGGCACTGCCTCGGCATTGTTCGGTCTGGTACCGCGGTCGTTACCGATCTGATATGCAGGGCGGGCCAGCCTTGCCTGTCATGGTGACGCTTCTCTATCGTGATGGCGATAGTGGTCAGGCTTGAGATCATGCTTGCGCAGCTTGTCGTAGAGTGTCTTGCGCGGAACCCCCAGCTGTTCACACACATCACTGATACGTCCCTGGTGGTGGACCAGGGACTGGCTGATCAACTGCTTCTCGAACAGCTCGACCTGGCGGGGTAACGGAAGCTCGCCGGAATCGCTGTCGGTGCCTTCCATCAGTCTGTCGAGCCGGTAGTCGCAGGTGACGCCGAGCAGTACATAGCGCTCGGCCAGGTTGCGCAGCTCACGGGCGTTGCCTGGCCAATCATGGGCCAGTAGTGCCGATACCGAGCCGGCATCCAGCGGTGGGGCTTCCATACCGCTGCGACTGGCTGCGACAGCGGCAAAATGCTGGAACAGCAGCGGGATGTCCTCGAGTCGTTCACGCAGCGGGGGAATCGGTAAGGTCACGACATTGAGGCGGTAGTAGAGATCCTCACGGAATTCACCGGCCTCGGCAGTGGCCTTGAGGTCGACCTTGGTCGCCGCGATGACGCGGATATCCAGTTCGACCGGTGTATTGCTGCCGAGCCGCTCGACCATGCGTTCCTGCAGCACGCGTAGCAGTTTCACCTGCAGTGCCAGCGGCATCGATTCAATCTCGTCGAGGAAGACAGTCCCGCCCTGAGCGTATTCAAACTTGCCGATACGCCGTTCGACAGCGCCGGTAAAGGCTCCCTTCTCGTGACCGAACAGCTCCGACTCGATGGTGCTCTCCGGTACCGCTCCACAGTTGATGGCAACGAAGGGATGGGCGCTGCGGGCACTGCGCTCGTGAATGGCACGCGCCACGAGATCCTTGCCGGATCCGGTCTCTCCGAACAGCAACACGTCGGCTTCCACCTGGCTGATACGTTGCACCATCGAGGCGAGGCGCTTGATCACCGGGGTCCTGCCGACCAGTCGTGGGCCGGGCGCGGACTGTTGGGCTTCCAGTTCGGCCTTTAGATAGCGGTTTTCGAGACTCAGGCGTCGTTTTTCGATGCCGCGCCGCACCACTTCGACCAGCTGTTCATTCGAAAAGGGTTTCTCGAGAAAGTCCCAGGCACCTTCGCGCATGGCTTCCACTGCAGTGGAGATATCGCCGTGTCCGGTGATCAGTACCACCGGCAGGTCAGGGTCGCGCTGGCGCACTTCTCGCAACAGCGCCATGCCGTCCATACCGGGCATACGGATATCGCTGATGAGCACCCCGGAGAAGTCGCGGTCGAGATGGTCAAGGGCCTGTTGAGCGCTCTCGAAGGGCTGTGGCTGATACCCCGCCAGCTCCAGTGTCTGGCCAACGGTGATGCGCAGGTGGGCCTCATCGTCGATGACCATTACGGGAAAAGTATCGTCCATATCGATGGCTTCCTGGCGGTAGTGGGGAGTAGAGCCTTCAGCGGGCTTTGAAAACATAGCCTTCAGCGGGCTTTGAAAACATAACCTTCAACGGGCTTTGAAAACATAACCTTCAACGGGCTTTGAAAACATGGCCTTTAGCGAGTGTATCAAGAGCGGCCCTCAACTGGCGGTCGAAGACGACGGTGTCGCCGGCTGGTGGCTTCCTTGCGGTGCCTCGGGCAGTACGATGATGAAGCGTGCCCCACCACTCGGCGATTGAGCGACCGCCAGGCGACCGCCGAAGTCGTCGATGATGCGCGCCGAGATCGACAAACCGAGACCAAGGCCAGAGCCGGGGGCTCGTGTGGTGTAGAAGGGCTCGAAGATATGCTGGCGCTGGTCCTCGGGAATGCCGGGGCCATTGTCATCCAGCCAGATTCTCACCAGGCCGTCCTCTCGGCAGGTACCGAGGGTCAGGCAGGGGTGTTCGGTGTCACTCATTGCCTGCAGGGCATTGCTGATCAGGTTGACCAGTACTTGCTCGAGGCGCACCAGGTCTGCCATGACCCACAGTTCTTCGTCACCGGTCTGGTGACATATCGCGACGGCATGCTCATTGATTCGTGCCTGAAACAGTCGCAGGGCGTAGTCGAAACAGGACGGGACCGACACGGCACTGGGGTGGTCGCCGCTCTTGCGTGAGAACTGGCGCAATTGCGCGCTGATATCGGCCATGCGCCGGGTCAGCTCGACGATCTGCTCGAGATTGGCATCGGCAGTCTGCCACTGCTGGCGGGCCATGAAGGCTCGGGCATTCTCGGCATAGGCGCGAATTGCTGCCAGTGGCTGGTTGAGCTCATGATTGATGCCTGCCGCCAGTTGACCCAGTACCGCCAGCTTGGCGGCTTGTACCAGTTCGTCCCGGGTCTGGCGCAGGTTGGCCTCGGCCCGTCGCCGTTCCTCGATCTCGGCGACCAGGTCCTGGGTACGGGAGGCGACATTGCGCTCCAGCTCATCCCGCGCCTGGGCGAGGGTGGCGCGCTCGCGGGCGGCAAATTTTTCCCGTTCGCGACGCAGGCGGTGGCGCTGCCAGCCGATGCCGACACCCAGGACGAGGATGCCGTAGAGCCCGCCGGAAAGCAGCATCGCCAGCCATTGGGCTTCGACCACCGGTGTCAGCGGCTTGAGGATGTGCATCTGCCAGCCGAGCTCGGGCAAATCGCTGGTCCGGCTCAGGTAATTGCGCCCTTTGAACGGACCTATGGTGAAAGTGATCAGTCGGCTGTCTTCGCCAAGGCGTTCAATTTCCTTGAGTCCAGTGGCGAGTAGAGATTCGTCGGCATAGCGGCGACTGGAGCGCAGTTCCTCTCGGCGTTGGTCACTGGTCGGGTCGAGTGAGCGTAGTCGCAACTCGGGGTGGCTGGCCATGAACACGACACCGTTCTGGTCGACAATCAGTAGCTCGGTATCCGGGCTTTGCCAACTTGACTCGATATCATCGATAAGCACCTTGACGGTCATGACGCCAACCGGTGCTGCGTCTGGATTGAGATCATCCAGCCACACCGGAGAGGAGAAGTAGTAACCGCGGTTGTCGGAAATGACACCAAGACCATGAAAGCGCCCTTGATGGCCGGCGATGGCCGCCTGGTAGTAAGGGCGAAACCGATAGTTCACGCCGAGGAAGGTGTCCGGTTTGTGCCAGTTGCTGGCCGCTACCGTAGTGCCCCGGCTGTCGAGGAGATAGATGTCGGAGACCCCGGTGGTACTGCGGAAGCGGTCGAGCAACAGGTTGAGCGGCATCATGTCCTGGTCAGGTGACCCGCTCAGGTAGCGCTTGACGGTTTCACGCGTGGCCAGCAGCTCGGGCAGGTATTCGTGCCGTGACAGGTGTCCGGTAAGGCCGACGGCGGAGAGTCGCAGCTCATCCTCGGCATCCTGTTGCAGTGAATCCAGTGCTGATTCGCGAGCCACCTGAGCCGTCTGCCACAGTACGATCGCGAAGCCGACGGGAATCAGCAGCCACAGCACTTTACGTGAGGTGCGGCGACGTGAAGAGTGGCGTGGCAATGGCATGTCTCAGCGTGACCTTGGCGGCATGACCTGAGCTCGGCGCAGCGAACGTTGGGCGCGGGTTTCGGCGCGCTCCATCTCCAGCAGGTTCTCTTCGACGAATACCAGGTGTTCGTGGGCCAATCGCTGTGCATCCTCCGGACGCCCTTCGAGAATGGCGTTGAGCAGGGCTCGGTGTTGTTCCATCAGTCTGGGCCTCGAGTCGGGTTTCTCGAACAGGTGAGCGAGGTTATCGACAATGCTGCGCTCAAGCAGGTGGAAGATGCCACGAATAGTGTGCAGAAGCAGGACATTATGCGCGGATTCGGCGATCGCCATATGGAAGGCCGCATCGGCCTTGGCTTCCCTGTGGGGATTCTCACCGATGAAGCAGGCTTCCAGTTCCTCGAAACGCTGCAGGAGGAGGGCCTTGTCGGTGGGGGTGGAGCGCATGGCCGCGTAGTAGGCGGAAAGTCCCTCCATGGCATCACGGAATTCGAGCAGGTCAAGATGAAACTCACCGTGACGCTCGAGCATTTCCAGTAACGGATCGCTGTAGCCGCTGTTGAGGGACTCGCTGATATAGGTTCCGCCGCCCTGGCGACTGACGAGCAGTCCGCGGGCGGCCAGCTTCTGGATTGCCTCACGCAGGGATGGGCGCGATACCCCGAAACGTTCGGCCAGCTCACGTTCCGGAGGGAGACGCTGCCCTGGTGTCAGGCTGCCTTCCAGAATCAACGCCTCGAGGCGCTCGGTTATGACATCTGCCAGACGGGGCTGGCGCAGGGGTTGGTAGGACATGGGCGCTATCCTGCACAGGCAATGGGATGAAGAGAGATTCCTGCCATGGTAGCGGTTATAAATTGGTAATACCAATATTTGGTAGAAAGGTACTATCCTCAACGCTACGAAAAAACCTTTCTCTTCAATGGCATGGAAAGCGATGTAAAGAGCTTATACTAAAGTTCAGGCCTGATTGCGCGCACAATGCCGGAAGAGTGTTTGACACTCCAGTCCATGGCACCATAAGGTGCCCCGGACTTTAACTGTTAATTGGTTTTACCAATTTACCAAGTTCTGTGTGTAGGCTTCCCGCCCGCGCAGCACCGACAGTTTACATAACAACGATAGTCGTAAGCCGTGCCGCCAACGAGGACTCGCTGATGACCCCTGTCAAGTTGTATCCACCGCGCCCGGAGAGGGTCTATCTCTTCGGTACCTGTCTGATCGATATGTTCTTTCCCGAGGCAGGCCTGGATGCCGTGCGTCTGCTGGAGCGTGAAGGTATCGAGGTGGTCTACCCCGACAACCAGACCTGTTGTGGCCAGCCGGCTTACACCTCGGGGTATCACGATGAGGCGCGAGAAGTGGCTCGTGCTCAACTGGGCCTCTTTCCGGAACCCTGGCCGATCATTGTTCCCTCCGGCTCCTGTGGTGGCATGATGCGCAAGCACTATCCAGCGCTGTTTGCGGGAACTCCCGAGGAACAGCAGGCTCGTGACGTTGCATCGCGCATCTTCGAGCTGACCGAGTTTCTGGTACATGTCTGTCAGTTGAAGCTTGAAGACAAGGGGGGCGAAGAGAAGGTTGCCATGCATACATCCTGCAGCGCACGGCGGGAAATGGGGTTGGCCGACACCGGTCCGGCGTTGCTGGCGCAGTTGGGTCAGGTCGAGCTGGTCGAACAGGTGCGTTCCGCCGAATGCTGCGGTTTTGGTGGCACCTTCGCTGTGCGCCATCCGCAGGTATCGGCGGCGATGGTCGAGGACAAGAGTCAGGCGATAGAGCAGGCTGGCGCCGAGCATTTCGTGACTTCCGATTGCGGCTGTCTGATGAATATCGGCGGCCATCTGGCCCATCGTGGCAGTGATGTGGCTGGTGAGCACATTGCTTCCTACCTGTGGAGGAGAACCTCATGAGCCAGCCAGTCGAGACCTTCACCCCACAGCAGTTCCATCGCCAGTCCCGAGAGGCCCTGGCCAATCCGCAGATCCGTGCCAACTTCCGCAAGGCCATGGACGGTTTGATGGACAAGCGCCGGGACGCCTTCGCCGAGTGGCAACTGGAGGAATTGCGCCAGTTGGGGGCCAATATTCGTCTGCGTGCGCTGGCGCATCTACCGGATCTACTGGAACAGCTGGAGGCACGCTGCGAGGCCAATGGTATTCGTGTGCACTGGGCCGAGGATGGCGAACAGGCCTGCCGCATTGTCACTGATATCTGTCAGCGGCATGGAGCTCGCTCGGTGATCAAGGGCAAGTCGATGGTGTCCGAGGAGATGCATCTCAACGCTCATCTCGAGAAGGCGGGTATCGAGGCGCTTGAGTCTGACCTCGGGGAATATCTGGTACAACTCAACGAGCAGACACCGTCTCATATCATCATGCCGGCCATTCATCTCAACACCGATGAAATTTCCGACATCATGCATGACAACACTGGTACCGAGCGTACTCGGGACGTGGATGCCATGACCGCAGCGGCGCGCGCTCAGTTGCGTGAGCGGTTCATGGCGGCTGATGTCGGAGTTTCCGGGGTCAACTTCGCCGTGGCGGAAACCGGTACGCTCTGCCTGGTGGAGAACGAGGGCAATGGACGTATGACCACCACGGTGCCGCCGGTACATATCGCGGTAACCGGTATCGAGAAAGTGGTCGAGCACCTGGCTGATGTACCGCCGCTCTATGCTCTGCTGACCCGTTCTGCGACCGGTCAGCACGTTACGACCTACTTCAACATGATCAGTTCGCCGCGCAGGGAGGGGGAGCATGATGGTCCCCGTGAAGTGCATCTGGTGCTGGTCGACAATGGCCGTTCGAACATCTACCAGGATGATGAGTTGCTCGACACCCTGCGTTGCATTCGCTGTGGTGCCTGCATGAACCATTGTCCGGTCTACACCCGCGTCGGTGGCCACTCCTATGGCACCACCTACCCGGGTCCAATCGGCTCGATTCTGATGCCTCACTTGATGGGGCTGGACGCCACCCGCGACTTACCCACAGCCTCCAGCCTATGCGGCGCCTGTGGAGAAGTCTGCCCGGTGAAGATTCCGATTCCGGATCTGCTGGTACGGCTGCGGCGTGAGGCGGTAGGAGAAGGGCGGGGCAATGTCCCCGGGGCTGGCAGCAAGCGCACCAGCAAGGAGGTGGCCGCCTGGAAAAGCTGGCAGTGGTTGGCCACTCACCCTTCCGCCTGGCGCGGTGCCACGGGCATCATCGGTAAACTGCGTGGACTTGCACCAGCCCATATCGGTCCCTGGACCGAGTACCGGACGGCACCAAAACCGGCGGCAGTGCCATTGCATCGGTTGATCAAGCAATATCGCAAGGAGGGTCGGTCATGAGCGCAAGAGAGCGTATCCTGCAGCGCCTCTGTGAGCGCGCTGATGGAGCCTTGCAGGCGCCAGTCAGTGATTTCTCGGTGGTGACCGGTCGCAACTGGACTCGACAGGAACGTGTCGAGCACTTCGAGCGTTGGATCAGTTCGGTGCATGGTGAGGTGATCCACTGCTCCAGCACGAACTGGACCGGGGTGCTGGCAACAGTGCTGAGGGACAAGAGGGTCGAGCGCCTGGCGTTGGGGCGTGAGCATGCCATTGCACGCGAGGCCCGCGAGGTGCTGGATGCAGGTGATGTCGAGCTGGTTGACGTTGATCGTGATGTCGACGGCTGGCGGCGTGAACTGTTCGAGCAGGTCGACGCCGGCCTGACCTCAACATTGGGCGGTATCGCCGAAACCGGCAGTCTGTGGCTATGGCCGACGGTGGATGAGCCGCGGTTGTTGAGTCTGGTGCCGCCCATCCACATTGCAGTGCTGGATGCGGACTGCATCGACGACACCCTGTTCGATGTCATGCGCCGCCATGGCTGGGCAGACCGAATGCCCACCAACGCGCTGTTGATTTCCGGTCCCAGCAAGACAGCGGATATCGAACAGACCCTCGCCTATGGCGTGCATGGGCCGCGGGAGCTGGTAGTGCTGTTGCGCCAGTGATGCCGCATCGAGGCAGAGTTGTCACGGTCTGGCGACATGGACTTGTCATTCAAGGGCAATAGAGTGGAGTATTGAACTCTTGATAAGAGCCGAGTCAGGGACATGAGCGGTTCTCAGGCGGTGCACGAATCTGCATAGATTCTGCGAGAGTGCCGCTTATTACCGACTTAAGATGCTGTTGGTGGTCATCTATATCGTTTATATAAGGTTTCGCTAGCAGGGGCTCAAACCTTGCAAGGAGATAGCGCAGTGATTGATGAAGGACGTTCCACTCATGCCACGCAGCCATTAACGCTGGCCGTGCGTCGTGCCGCTCTGGTGGGTGGTGTCATGGCTGCCGCACTATTGGTGGGCTGCCAGGAGCAACAGGATAGTGAGGTGGATGAGTCGTCCGGCTTCAATGTCGAGGCTCCTGAAGTCGCTGCCGGCGACCTGTTGAAGGGCGAGCTCAGTTCGGCCAGCCAGGTCAATCTCAAGGATGGCTCGCGCCGTGATCAGCACTGGCTGTGTCCGTCCGCCGGAAATGCTGCCGAGGGCACTCTCTATCGTCTTGACGCGCCTTTCGAGGGCTCTGTCAGTGTCTTCGACAAATCCGGTGATTGGTTGGGCCGTGCAGAATCCACCGATGAGCTGCCGGCGGAATTGCTGGTCGCTCCGGTAGAGGAATGCTCTCTGGTCGTTGTCAGCGGAAAGGATATGGCCGAGTTTGGCCCCTACACCCTTGAGCCCGTGGCCAACGATGCCGGCAAGGCATTGGCCGATGGTCAGTCGGTCGCCGGCCATCTCGGCGAGGAGAACAACAACTACACCTTCAGCCTCGAAGAGTCGCGTCGCGTGACACTGACGCTGACCGGGGTGCGCGATGCAACGCTCAATCTGAACGGCGCAGAAGTCTCCGAGACAGGCAAGCTCTGCGGCGATGCTCAGCAGACACTCGAGGCATTCCTCGATGCGGGTGACTACGAGGTAACGGTGGTCCCCGGGCGACCTGCGCGCGAGAAAGTCGACGTGGAGTGCAGCGATAATGTTGCCAGTATCGGTGATGGCTATCGATTGCACATGGTCGAGGCCGACCTGTCGCGTGGCGAGCGCAATGATGGCCCGCTGCGTAATGGTGACCAGATCAGCGGAGTCCTGGAAACTCCGACCACTCCGGATGGAATGTCGAGCAGTGCCAACAGCTATACCCTGTCCATCGAGGAGCCGACCCGGATCGATCTGGTGTTGAGCTCATCGAGCTTCGACACCGTGCTGGATATCTATGGTGAGCAGACCAACCTGCATTCGGATGATGCAGGCGTAGGATCCGACTCCCGTATCGAGAGCGTCCTCATGCCCGGCGAGTACAGCGTGGATGTTTCCGGCTACGGGGGAAGCTTCGGTGACTATGAGCTGCGGCTCTCCACCACTCCCTTTGATGGCGAACTGCTCAACAGTGGTGCGCTGGAGCCGGATACGACGGTTCAGGGCATGACCGAGTCCGGGGGCAACATCTATACCCTGAATCTCGAGCAGCCTGCCAACGTCGAGATCAACCTTGCGTCCAGCGCTTTCGACACCATGCTGTATGTGAACGGCAATGGTATCTCGCTGAGCGATGATGACGGCGCCACCGACGGTTCCACCAACTCACGGTTGACGGCTACCCTGGAACCTGGTGAGTACCAGGTGGAGGTGTCCAGCTACAGTGGCAGCATGAGCGGTGGCATGTATGAGCTCAGTACGGCAGTCATGCCCTTCGATGGGGAACTGCTCAATAGCGGTGAGATCGAGGTCGGGCAGTCGGTGCAGGGCAATCTGTCCACGTCGGGTTACAACACCTATGAATTCACTATCGATCAGTTGTCCATGGTGACGCTGGATATGGCGTCTCCGGTGTTCGATACCTACCTCGAGTTGACCGGCGACAACACCAACCTGAGCAATGATGACTTCGGCAGCGGGACGGATTCGCAGATTCAGGCCGTGCTCGAGCCGGGTACCTATGAGGTTGGGGCCTCCAGTTACAGTGGTAGCGGCATGTTCACCCTGAGTCTGGGTGCCGAACCGTTTGAAGGTGAAATCCAGTCCGAGGGTGAAGTTCAGGTCGGTGACAGCATCCGTGGTCAACTGGAACCCGGTGGAGCCCTGACCTATCAATTGGTGCTTGAGGAGCAGCGCACCATCAGTGTCGAGACACAGTCCTCCACGGTCGATACCCTGCTGCAGTTGGAAGGTGAGGGGGTGCGCTATGATGACGACGATGGTGGCAGCACTGACCTGGGCTCGATGATCGAGACGACCCTGTCTCCCGGCACCTACACCATTACGGTGACCGGCTATGATGGCGGAAGTGGACTGGTTCAGCTTGACGTGAGAGGCTGATTCAGCGACGCGTGACCTGCCAGCGCCACTCTTCGGAGTGGCGCTTTTGTTGGTGAGATGGATAGCAAGGGGCTTGATGATGAGGGCAATCACTACTGGTGAGCCGCGGATGACAGTCGATGCACTGGCCGAGACGCTTGGTCAGCGCATCCCGGCGCAGCGACTGGTACGTGATTCCCTGCGCCGACTGGCCTATGGAGCCGATGCCAGCTTCTACCGACTGGTGCCGGCATTGGTAGTGCGTCCCGAAAATGAAGTCGAGTTGTTGGCTGTCATCGAGGAATGTCGAGAGGGAGGCTGGCCGATGACCTTCCGCGCCGCAGGCACCTCGCTATCGGGCCAGGCGGTGACGGACGGAGTACTTGTCCAGCTCGGTCGAGGCTGGCGTGATGCTGAAGTACTGGATGGTGGTGCTCGCATTCGTCTCGCTCCAGGCGTTATTGGTGCCAGGGCCAACCAGCTGCTGGCGCCTCTCGGGCGCAAGATCGGCCCCGACCCTGCTTCGATCAATAGCTGCATGATTGGCGGTATTGCCGCCAACAATGCCTCCGGGATGTGTTGTGGCACGGCCCAGAACAGCTATCACACCCTGGCGGGGCTGCGAGTCATGCTGCTTGATGGCAGTGTGCTGGATACCACGGACCCTCAAAGCGTGGCTGAATTTCGCGAAAGTCATGCGGCGCTGCTGGATGGTCTTGAGCGGTTGGCGGCCAATGCGCGTACGGATGTTGAGCTTGCCCGGCGTATCCGCCACAAGTACCGGCTCAAGAACACCACTGGTTATGCGCTCAACAGCCTGGTCGATTTTCGTGATGGCATCGATATTCTGGCGCATCTGATGATCGGCTCCGAGGGCACCCTGGGCTGTATTACCAGCATTACCTACCACAGTGTCCCCGAGCCGCCATGCAAGGCGGCTGCCCTGATGTTCTTTCCCGACCTGAGCAGTGCCTGCCGAGCAACCATGGCCCTTCGTTCAGCTCCTGTTGCCGCGGTGGAAATGATGGATCGAGCAGCGCTGCGCTCTGTGGAGCGGTCGCCCGGAATGCCGGCGCGTCTACGGGATCTGCCGCCGGAGGCCACCGCGCTGCTGGTGGATGTGCGAGGAGAGGATGCCAATGTCCTGGACTCCTCCATCGACGAGGTCGGTCGAGCGCTGGAAGGGATAACCACCCTCGACCCGATAACCTTCACTGACTGTACCGAGACCTATGCCATGTACTGGAAGGTCCGTAAGGGGCTGTTTCCGGCAGTGGGTGCGATGCGTGCCCTTGGTACCACCGTGGTGATCGAGGACGTGGCCTTTCCCATCGAGCGTCTCGAAGAGGGAGTCGCTGCGTTGACAGCGGCCTTCCATCGACATGGTTATAGCGATGCCATCCTGTTTGGTCATGCGCTGGAAGGCAATCTGCACTTCGTCTTTCCACAGGGCTTTGAACAGCCGGGCGAGATCGAGCGTTATCAAGCACTGATGGATGATGTCGCTCGTCTGGTGGCGGTAGAGTTCGGCGGGTCACTCAAGGCCGAACATGGGACCGGTCGTAATATGGCGCCCTACGTCGAACTGGAGTGGGGGAGCGATGCCTATGAACTGATGTGGCAGATCAAGGCGTTGTTCGATCCTCTGCAACTGCTCAACCCGGAAGTGATGCTCAGTCGCAACCCGACACTGCATCTCGAGAATCTCAAACCGTTGCCGGTGGTGCACGAGCTCGTCGACCGCTGCATCGAGTGTGGTTTCTGTGAATCAGTCTGCCCTTCGCGAGATCTGACCCTGACGCCGCGGCAACGTATTGTGCTGGCGCGGGAGAGAGGGCGGCTCGAGGCGCTGACCGCCCCCGATGAATCGGAGCAGCAGTGGTTGGCGGACTTCTCCCGCCGTGAGGCCGATTACCTGATCGACGAGACCTGTGCCGCCGATGGTATGTGTTCGACTCGCTGCCCGGTGGATATCAACACCGGTGAATTGGTGCTGGCACTGCGTCAACAGCGGCATCTGAGCAAGGCACCACTGGCAAGACGCATTGGCCACCATTTCTCCGGTACCACTCGAGTGGCTCGAACCGGGCTGCGTCTGTTGAGTGTGGGGCGACGTATTCTGGGGGATGGGGCCATGGAAGGAGCCAGCCGCTGGATGCACCGGGCCAGTGGTGACCGGTTGCCTCAGTGGTCGCCTGCGATGCCGGAAGCGGCGCCGATCCGCATGCTCCACAAGGTGAGACAGGAAGGCTACCGTGATCAGGTGGTGTACTTCCCGTCCTGTGCTACTCGCGTGTTCGGCGCCGACAGCCGTGATGCCGACTCCCGTGCCGCCATGGATATCGTACTGCGCCTGCTCGACAAGGCCGGCTATGATGTGGTGATCCCGGAAATGCCGGGACACCTTTGTTGCGGTATGGCCTTCTCATCGAAGGGTATGGATAACGAGGCGACTCACAAGGCCCGTGAGCTGAATCGTGAGCTGCTGGTCGCCAGTCAGAATGGCCGGCTACCGATACTCTTCGATACCAGCCCCTGCAGCCTGCAGATTCTCGATCACCTGGATGAACGCCTCGAGGTACGCGACCCGGTTGCCTTTGCCCATGACTATCTGCTCAATCGGCTGCAATTGACGCCGCTGAACGAGAGTGTCGCTGTGCATGTCACATGTTCGGCCCATCGCAAGGGATTGCATGACAGTTTCATCGCTCTGGCTCAGGCCTGCGCACGTGAGGTCGTCGAGCCGCAAGGCATCAGTTGCTGTGGTTTTGCCGGGGACAAGGGGTTCAGGGTTCCTGAGTTGAATGCTTCGGCGCTGGACGGGCTAGCCTCCCAGGTATCTGCCTGTGCCTTCGGGGTTTCCAACTCACGCACTTGTGAGATAGGGCTGACTCAGCATTCCGGGATTACCTACCACTCTGTTCTCGACCTACTCGATCGAGTGAGTCAGGCACCAAGCTCTAAGCTATAAGCTGTAAGTAAAAACCAGAGCCGGTTGTTGTTCTCACCGCCTGCTGCGGAGGAGAGCCTTGCCGCAGGGCGGGTGGTGTCTGTGAACGGCTTACCGCTTACGGCTCTTCACTTACAGCCTCCAACAGAATTCACCGGGCTGACATGATCCTGAAACTTTTTTACAGAAGGGTCTTGCAGGGTGCCTTCGAAATCCGTAAAGTACGCATCCGCTGCTGGCGACGAGCAAACGTCGCAAGCGGTGAAGGGTGGTAGAAGTGGTTGATTTGAAAGTGTTTCTTGAAAATCACCGCTTGACATTCTCGCCGGATTCGGTAGAATGCGCACCCACTGAATCGGGGTTCGCTCGGCACTGCTGAGTGATCACGGATTCGCCCCTCGGCTTCGAGGTTCGCTGGTTCCACGGAACGGCGAGCAACACGAAAAAAGAGGTTGACGAAATCCTCCGGTTCTGTAGAATACGCCTTCCTCGCAGGGCGCTTCGCAAAACGAAGCAAATTCAGCGGGATGCTCCAGTCAACAGGAGCGGCTCTTTAACAATTTGATCAGGTAATTCATGTGGGCGCTTGCCGATGAGTCAGTGACGAAGTCACTGAAATAT